>CAWEVV010000001.1:0-40437 GCA_963812635.1 uncultured Actinomycetota bacterium
TTCCACGAGCTCCACCACGTCGTGAGCACCCGCCGAGCCGACCAGCAGCTGATCCGCGAGCGCAAGGACGCGTTTCGCTCCCACCAAGCGCTCACGCCGCCGCGCGTGCTCACCTCAGACGGCGAGATCATCACCGGGGCCTACCGACGCGACGATGTCCCCCCAGGTGCGCTGATCGGCCTACCGGTCTCCGCCGGGACCATCGAAGGGCGCGCCCGCGTCATCAAAGACATCGCGCAGGCCGACCTCCAACCCGGCGACATCCTCGTCACCACCTACACCGATCCCAGCTGGACACCCCTGTTCCTCGCGATCAAAGCCCTGGTGACAGAGGTCGGGGGCCTGATGACCCACGGCGCGGTCATCGCACGCGAGTACGGCCTACCCGCCGTCGTCGGAGTCGAGCACGCCACCGAGCTGATCGAGGACGGGCAAAGGATCCGCGTGCACGGAACGGACGGATACATCGAGATCCTGCGCGACCCGGGCCAGACACGCGACGGCGCCGCGCCACCTGTGTGACCTGTCGGCGGTCACCTCCCTGTACCGCGTCGGGTCGTTCATCGTCCTCGGACGGCTGTGATTGGCGCCTTTGCCCATCAGCGGCCGCGTCACCGCCGCCGCCGGACCTGCGCAGCGTGCATCCCGGTCAGCGCTGAGCGGGCCCGACTTGGCGGCGTGGCGCTCAGCGGCAGGCCGGCGCGTAGGGCACCTCGGGGACAAACTCACTCCATTCGCGCCGGGTTAAGGTCCGGGCGGCCACGGCGCAGCTGCGCTGCTCCCACGCGCCGACCGAGGTCGGCCACGCGAACGCGGCACCGAGGTTGTCGCCGGCGAGCAGCCCAGCGCCCTGAGAGGTGAACGCCACCGACGCCGTCGACTTGGGGTCGGTGCTCAGGTCGGGGCCCTCCTGCTGGAGGGTGGTGGTGACCCACAACTTGACGGTGCCGTCGCCGGCACCGCTGGTGGCAAAGTGCCGCCCGGTGGAGTCAAACGCGATCGCGGCGATCGGCTCCGAGGCGGCCAGCAGCGGCGGCGCGAGTCGCCGGCCCGTGGCCGGATTCCACAGTTGCACCGCCCCGGCGAGCGTGCCGGTGGCCAGCGTGCCATCGGGCGCGAAGGCCAGCGCGATGATGTCGTCGCCCGGATCGGGCAGCCGGCGGCGGATCTGTCCCGTGACCGGGTCCACGATGAGCACGCCGCCGTGCAGCAGGCTGACCGCCAGCAGCCTTCCGTCGGGCGAGAACGCCGGCACGTCAGAGCCCCCGGGACCGTTGCCGTCTCCGAGCGCGCGGGGGGACGCCACCGGCACGCCGGTGTTGGTCCGCCACATGGCCAGCCTGCCCGCCGGCAGCGCGGCGGAGAAGTGAATCGCGGGCGTCTCGCTGTCGTCGGTGGCGGCGAGAAGCCGGCCATCGGGCGAGAACGCGAGCGCCTGCACCGCGTCCGGCAGCCCCGGTGGGGTCCGCAGCCCGGCCAGCGCCCGCAGCCGTCGCGGGGCTCTGTTCACGCTCCACAGCTGCACGTCACCGCCGTGTCCGCCGACGGCCAGTCTCGTGCCGTCGGGTGACCATCCCAGGGCGGTGATGGCCTCGTGACGCGGAGAGACCGTGAATGTCGCCAGGCGTCTCAAGCTGTGGGTGGAGAACAGCCCGACGGACGACGGTCCGACGCTGAGGGCGAAGCGGTTGCCGTCCGGTGAGAGCGCCAGCGGCGGGGCGTGGGGGGAGAGCGGATCACAGCAGGTGAGCGGGCGGCCCAACTGCGCCCGGCGTTCGAAGCGATGCTCGCCGGTGAGATCCCAGGCGAGCACAACGCCGTCTAGGGACGCGGTGTACAGGGTGGCGGCGCCGGGTGCGACGGCGGCGTTCTGCACCTGTCCCAGCGGCCCGCTCAGAACGGTCGCCGCCCCGCCGGCCGCCCGGCTCCAGACCACCACCCGGTTGTCGTCGCCGACGCTGACCGTTTTCCGGCCGTCTGCGGAGTACATGACGTCGGTGATGGCGGCACCCTGCTCACCACGGGCGCGCCGAGCGCCCCCGGTGGCCACCGTCTCAAACCAGAGCTTCCCCGAGTGCGTGCCGAGCGCCACCGTTTGGCCGTCGGGGCTGATCGCCGCGGCGGACGGCGATCGAGGAGCGAGAGCGAGGCGCACCGATCTCCGCCGCCTCAGCGAGCCGGCGTCGTAGGTGACGATGGCGCGGGTGGTCACGATCATCAGCCGGCGGCCGCCGTTCAGCAGCCGCAGGGCCAGCAGCGCTCCGGACCCGATCTGCATCCCCGGCAGCCGCCGGCCGCTGGGCAGCGACCACCGGTCCAGGTAGGCGGCGGCGGGACGCCCGGCGGCACCGGTCAGCCCGTAGGCGAAGTACACGGTCGATCGCGCCGGGTCGATCAGGATGCCTGACTCAGGTTGGGCGCCGGCGGTCTGGAGGCCCAGGCGCGAATCCAGCGGTAGCGTGGCGATGGGCGCAAGCGTGCGGGCATTGCGGACCTTCAGCGACGCTCCCGCGGTGTAGGCGAGCAGCGAGCCGTCGCCGGAGAAGGTCGGGGGCTGGTCGCCGGCGAAGTCGGTCAGCCCCGGCCCGACGCCACGGTGAGTCACGGCATCATAAAAGCGCACCTGACCGGTGTTCGCGTCGGCGACCGCAAGCGTGCGACCGTCGGGGCTGAGCGCGAGCCGGGGGGTCGAATCGGTCGGCAGCGCGAAGGTTCCGATGACCGCGGGGCTGCGCAGCAGCGTTGACAGCAGAGTTCCCTCGGTCTGGGGCGAGCGGTCAAGGGTGACCGCCTCGCGCGCAAGCAGCATCGCCAAGTCCAGCCGTGGCTGGCTGAACGCCTCGGTACCCAGCTGGCGCCCAAGCGCCGCGCGCGCCTCGGCGGCGGCGAGATGGGCGTCGTGGGCGGCGTCGCGTTGCTTGATCAGCGCCAGCGCTCCAGCGAGGACGGCGAGGACCAGCAGCAGGCTGGTGCCGAGCAGGAGCCCGCGCAGCCGGCGGTTCTGCGAGCGCTGGCGGCGCGCCTGCCGGTCGGCCTCGGCGCGGCTGGCGTCGATGAACTCGCGCTCGGCGCGGTTGAGCTGGTCGCGCAGCGGCGGCGCCCAGTCCAGCGCGCCGGCCAGGCGCGCCCCCCGGTACAGATCCCCCGGATCTCGGCCCCGGGCGTCCCACTCCGCCGCCGCCGATCGCAGATGGGAGTGCAGCCGGCGGCCGACGCGGTCCTCCTCCAGCCAGCCGCGGTAGCGGGGCCATTCGCGCAGCAGCGCCTCATGCGAGAGCTCGATCGCGCCCTCGGAGACCGTGAGCAGCCGGGCGTCGGTGAGCGCCGCCAGCACCCGGGGAGCGCCGTCGATGCGCTCCAGCTCGGCGTCCGGCACCCGGCGGCGCACCACGGCTCCGTCCTGCTCGCCGACGAGCCGCAGCAGGATGCTGGTGGCCACGGATCGGTCCCGTGGCGCCAGCTGGGTGTAGGCGGCCTCGGCCAGGCGCGAGACGGCGCCTCGCACGCCGCCGATGGCCCGGTAGCTCGCGAATCGCAGCGTCGGTCCGTCGCGCGCCAACCACAGCTCCAGCAGGGTGGTGGAGAGCAGAGGCAGCCCGCCGGGCTCGTGGGCGACGTCGGCCACCAGCGCGTGGACCAGGGCCGGCTCGATCGACAGACCGGCGTGGGCGGCGGGTGCGGCCACCGCCTGGGTCAGCTCCTCGCGATCCATCGGTCCCACCAGCGCGTGGCTCTGGCTCAGCAGCTGCGCGAACCCGGGATAGGAGCCGAGCCGGCCGTAGAAATCGGCGCGCAGGGCGCAGACCACGAAGGCGCGCCGTTCATGGTCCTGGGCGGCGGCGGCCAGCTGCGCCAGGAAAGCGGCGCGCTCGGGCTCGTGCCGGCAGACGGTGAACAGCTCCTCGAACTGGTCCACGGCGATCAGGATCCTCTGGCCGGGTGACAGCCGTGACAGGGCTTCCTCGACGCTGGCGGCACCCAGGCCGCGAGCGAGCTGGTCCGAAGGGTGCTCGCCGGGCCGCAGCAGCACCTCGCGCCAGCCGGCGCTTCCGGGCAGCGCTCCGGCGCGTAACGCCGGCAGCAAGCCGGCGCGCAGCAGCGATGACTTGCCGATTCCGGATGGTCCCAGGATTCCGACCAGCGTCCACTCGGCCAGCCGGGCCACGAGGTCGGAGACAACGCGCTCACGCCCACAGAAGTACTTGGCGTCGGAGCCGTCGAAGGCGGCCAACCCCTTGAACGGGCAGACGATCGCGGCAGATCCGTCGGCAGGGACCGGCAGCCCGGTGGTGAGCGCCGGTGGGCGAGCAGGCGTCGGCGGCGGTGCGGTGAGCGCCGGTGGGGCAGTCAGCGCCGGTGGGGCAGTCAGCGCCGGTGGGGCAGGCAGCGCCGGCGGCGCGAGGTCCAGACCGGTGTCCTGGGCCAGGATCATCCGCTCCAGCTCTCGCAGCGGCGGTCCAGGCTCGAGCCCCAGCTCCTCGCGCAGCACCCGGGCCGTCTCCCGGTAGGCCGCCAGCGACTCGGCTTGGCGTCCGGCCCGGTACAGCGCCACCATCAGCTGGGCCCGCGGCCGCTCGCGCAGCGGGTGGGCGGCGACCAGCCGCTGGATCTCGGGGATCAGTCGGCCATGTTCTCCGAGATCAAGCTCGGCATCGATCAAGTCCAGCCCGGCAAGGATCCGAAGCTCCTCCAGTCGCCGCGCCTCGGCGATCAGCGGCTCCAGCGGCGCCACGTCGGCCAGCGGTGGCCCGCGCCATAGGGCCAGGGCCTCCCGCAGATGTGTGGCCGCGGCGCCGGGGTCCCGGGCGGCCAGCAGCTCGCGCGCCTGCTCCAGGTGACGCTCGAACACGGTGGCGTCGAGCTGTTCGCCGTCGAGTTCGAGCACGTAACCGCCCGGCCGGGTGAGCAGGAGCGCGCCGTCGGTGGCGTCCAGGACGCGGCGCAGCCGGCTGATGGCCACGTGCACCGCGTTGGCGGCGGCCTCGGCCGGGCCGTCCCCAAACAGCGTCTCGACCAGCGCAGACGTGCTGATCGGCTGGTTGGCGCCGATCAGCAGCAGAGCGAGCAGCGCGCGCTGGCGGTCGCCGCCGAGTCGCACCGGCCGTCCGTCGCGCGACAGCTCCAGCGATCCGAGGACGCGAAATCGCAGCGTCCTCACCTCTATCCCCATGCGGCCATTATCCGCCGTCCGCGGGGCGCCGCGCAAGCCGTCCTGACGCCGGCGGTCAGCCCGCGGTCAGGCGCCGGTCAGGCGCCGGTGCCACCCTGGCGAGGCTGCGAGGTGCAAACCACCGATCTGAGCGGGGGCTCAGGCGGTCTGCGAAAGGAACGGGGATGGAGACGCTGAGAGGACGGATGGCTGCGGTGGTGGTTGCCATGGTTGTGCTAGGTGTCGCAGCGTGCGGGTCGAGCGGCGGCCGCTCGACTGGTTCCTCGGCGTCGAGCACCGGCGCGTCATCCTCGGTAGCGGGTCCGAGCAGCGGGTCGGGCCTGACCTCGCCGACAACGGGGGGCGGGACCCGGATTGCGGGAGGCACGGTGAACTTCACCGAGGGTCCGGACGCGGCCCCGAACTACATCTTCCCGATGACCAGCGCCCAGGTGTGCAGCACCACGAACATCAATCAGCTGATTTACATGCTGTATCGGCCGTTGTACTGGTATGGCAACAACTACAGCCCCACGGTCGACTACAAGTACTCGATCGGCAAGTCTCCGGTATTCAGCGATGGAGACAAGGTCGTCACGGTCCACATGCTCCCCTACAAGTGGTCTGACGGCGAGACAGTCACCGCGCGTGACGTGGTGTTCTGGATGAACCTCTATAAGTCGTCGCCGGCGACCAACTACTGCGGCTACGTGCCGGGCTACTTCCCGGACAACGTCACCAGCGTAAGCGCCCCGAACCCCTCGACGGTCGTCTTTCATCTCAACAAGGGCTACAACCCCGAGTGGTTTCTCTACAACGAGCTTTCGCAGATCTTCCCGCTGCCGCTGGCATGGGATCGGACGTCACTGTCGCAGAAGGCGCCGACGAGCGACAACGGGCATCTGCCTGACACCACCAAGGCCGGCGCCAAGGCTGTCTATGCGTTCCTCGACGCGCAGGCCAAGAAGTTGGGGACGTGGGCGTCGTCGCCGGTCTGGAGCGTCGTCGATGGGCCGTTCAAGCTGCAGAGCTTCACCAGCAACGGCCAGGTCACGTTGGTCCCGAACCCGAAGTACTCGGGCACGCCCAAGCCGTCGATCGCGCGCTTCGTCGAGCTGCCGTTCACCAGTGAGGCAGCGATCTACAACGAGATGCGCTCGGGCGGCCCGAACGCGATCACAATCGGCAACCTGCCGTCGCAGTACGCGCCGCAGGGCCAGGCGCTGACCGGCGAGGGCTACACCCTCAACAAGGCGGCGAGCTACTCGGTCAACTACTTCCCGCTGAACTTCAACAATCCGACCGTGGGGCCGATCTTCCGCCAACTCTACGTCCGCCAGGCGCTGCAGCACCTGATCGATCAGCCCGGCTGGATCGATGCCTTCCTGCAAAAGACGGCCAACCTGACCACCGGTCCGATCCCGCCTTCGCCGCCCAGCCCGCTGGTCAACAGCGCGGCGACCGCCACGAACCCGTATCCATTCTCGGTTTCGGCCGCTCAGCAGTTGTTCAAGCAGAACGGCTGGAAGGTGGTGCCCGGCGGAACGTCAACCTGCATCAAGCCCGGCACCGGTGCCGGTGAGTGCGGCGCCGGGATCAAGATGGGCGAGGGCCTCTCGTTCAACATCGACTATCAGTCGGGTGTCGTCTCGGTCCAGGATGAGATGAACGACCTTCAGGCCCAGGCCAAGAAGCTCGGCATCGCCATCGACCTCACGACGCACCCGTTCGCCACGGTCATCGGCACCGCAGTCGCCTGCACGCCGAAGCAGCCGACGTGCAAGTGGACCGCCCAGAACTGGGGCGCGGGCTGGATCTACGGCCCGGACTACCTACCGACCGGCGAGTCCCTGTACGCGCCCGGCTCGGTGGCCAACTACGGCAGCTACAGCGACCCGACGACGACCAAGCTGATCGACGCGCCGATCCTCAACACAGGCTCGAGCGCGCAGGAGAAGCAGGCCCTCACCGCTTACGGGCAACGGATCGCCCAGCAGGTGCCCGTCCTGTTCGGGCCGACCTCGATCGGAACCTACCAGGGCGACGCCGGCACCGTGGTCGACCAAAAGCTCGGCGGCTACGCGGCCAATGCGCTTGGTCTGATGAATCCTGAGGACTGGTACCTCACGAAGTAGCCCGCGAGTCGCCGACGCGACAAAGCTGGCGCCCATGACCGGATTCGTCATCCGCCGTCTCGGCCAAGCGGTCCTCGTCACGCTCGGCGTGCTGTTGATCACGTTCCTGCTGTTGCACGCGCTGCCGGGGAGTCTCGCGCGGGACATCCTCGGCAACCGTGCCTCGCCGCAGGCGATCGCGCAGTTCAACCACCAGAACGGTCTCGACAAGCCCGTCTACGTCCAGTACTGGCTGTTCGTGAAGAGGATCGTCCTCCACGGCGATCTGGGCTACTCCTACCAGTACAACCGTACCGTCGACTCGCTGCTGAGCACCGACCTTCCACGAGACATCGTGCTCGGAGGCGTGTCGCTGATCCTGTCGCTTTTGATCGCGATCCCGATCGGCATCCTGCAAGCGGTGCGCCGCAACGGTGCGCTGGACTACGCCGGCACCGGGATCAGCTTCCTGCTCTACTCGATGCCCCAGTACGCGATCGCGCTGCTGCTGATTCAGTTTCTGTCGATCACCTTCCACGTCTTCCCGGCCGAGGCGCCGCAGTCGACCTCGGTCATCGGGATGCTCAGCCACCCGTCCGGCCTGGTGCTCCCGGTGGCGAGCCTGACGCTCGTGACCTTCGCGCAGTTCAGCCGCTTCATGCGCTCCTCGGCGATCGACACGCTCGCTCAGGACTACATGCGCACCGCGCGCGCCAAGGGCCTGCCGGAGCGGCTGGTGCTGTCGCGCCATCTGCTGCGCAACTCACTCATCGCGGTGGTCACGCTGGTCGGCCTGAGCCTGCCCTACGTGATCACCGGAACGCTGATCATCGAGCAGGTGTTCAACTTCCCGGGCACGGGCCTGGCGTACTTCCAGGCGGCGCTGCGCAACGACTACGAGGTGATGCTCGGCATCACCGTGCTCGTCGGCCTGGCCACGGTGCTCGGCAACCTCGTCTCCGACATCGGCTACGCGCTGCTCGATCCACGGATCAGATATTGAGCGGCGCATCGTGACCGAGGTTGATCCCACCGTCCAGCGGCCTCAGGCGGAGACCGGGCTCGAGGTCCAGATCATTCCCGAGGGCGGCGAGGTCTTTGCCGGAGGCAGCCCGTGGGTGCTGGTTGCACGCACGTTCGCGCAGAACCGCCTGGCGATCGTCGGCACGGCGGTCGTCGTGCTGGTGATCCTGTTCAGCTTCGTCGGGCCGCTGCTGCACCCCACCGACCAGTCCGATCCCAACCTGACCAGCGTCAACCTCAGTCCAGGTGGGCACTACCTGCTCGGGACCGACTCGAGCGGGTTTGACATCCTCGGCCGCCTGATGACCGGAGGTCAGAGCTCGATCGAGGTCGGACTCGCCGTTGGGATCATCGCCACCGTCTTCGGCCTGATCTACGGCGCCGTGTCGGGCTTCCTCGGCGGGGTGGTCGACAGCGCCCTGATGCGCATCGTCGACATCGGGCTGGCGATACCGATCGTGTTCCTGTTCATTTTCATGGCGCAGGTCTATAAGCCAAGCCTGACGCTCCTGATCGTGCTGCTGGCGCTCGTCTCCTGGCTGGTCCCGGCGCGTCTCGTGCGCGGTGAGACTCTCAGCCTGCGCACGCGTGAGTACGTACAGGCCGTGCAGGTGATGGGCGGTCGATCGTGGCGCAGCATCGTACGGCACATCATCCCGAACACGATCGGAACCATCATGGTGACCGTGACGTTCCAGATCGCCAACGCGATCCTCACCCTGGCGGTGCTGCAGTATCTCGGCTTCGGCCTGCCGCCGACGACTCCCACCTGGGGCTCGATGCTGTCGGACGGGACCACGTACCTGCAGGACGGGTACTGGTGGCAGGTCTATCCGGCGCTGGCGATGATCGTGGTCACGGTCGTGGCGTTCAACTTCATCGGCGACGCGCTTCAGGACGCGTTCGACGTTCGGCTACAGGAGCGGTGAGGATGGCCCGCCTGCTCGAGGTCGATGAGCTGCGGACCCACATCGTGCTCCGCAGCGGCATCGTGCATGCCGTCGACGGACTGAGCTTCGACGTGCGGGCCGGCGAGACTCTCGGCATCGTCGGCGAGTCGGGGTGCGGCAAGACGATGGCGGCGATGTCGATCATGCGACTGCTGCCGCGCGGCGGGCACATCGCCGGCGGCGAGATCCGCCTCGACGGGCGCGACCTCGTCCTCCTCCCGGACACCGAGCTTCGCAAGATCCGCGGCAACGAGATCGGCATGGTCTTCCAGGACCCGATGACGTCGCTGAACCCGACGATGACGATCGGTCGTCAGATCGCCGAGGCGGTGCTGATTCACCGCGACGTCTCGAAGGAGAAGGCATACGGGCGGGCCGCCGAGGTGCTCGACCTGGTCGGCCTGCCGCGCCCCGAGGAGCGGCTCAGAGACTACCCGCACCAGCTCTCGGGCGGGCTCCGTCAGCGGGTGATGATCGCTATCGCCCTCGCCTGCGAACCCAAGCTGCTGATCGCCGACGAGCCCACCACCGCGCTGGATGTGACGATCCAGGCCCAGATCCTCAGCCTGCTGGACAAGATCAAGTCCCAGCTCGGGATGGGAATCATCCTGATCACGCACGACATGGGGGTGATCGCGGGCCGGGCCGACCGCGTCGCGGTGATGTACGCGGGGCGTAAGGTCGAGACCGCCGAGACCGCGGAGCTGTTCAAGGGCGTGCGCCACCCCTACACCGAGGCGCTGCTGGCCTCGATTCCCCAGCTCGACCAGGACAAGACCCAGGAGCTGTACTCGATCCCGGGCCTGCCACCGGATCTGCGCCGGCCGCCGCCAACGTGCCGGTTCGCGCCGCGGTGCGCGTTCGCCACCGAGCGGTGCCGGACCGAGGATCCGCCGCTCGGCGGCGACGATCCCGATCATCCCTACGCCTGCTTTCATCCCCGGCGCGCATCGGTGAAGGACCTCGGCGAGCTCGGCGCCGAGCTGATCGAGAAGGCCGAGCAGAACAAGGCGCTGATGGAGTCATTTGGCTCCGAGCTGGAGCTGCTGCAGGTCGCCATCGAGCCTGCCGGCGAGCCGGGTGTCGTCGCCGATTCCTCGGAGTACATCCTGGAGTTCTGTGACGTGACCAAGGAATTCCCGGTCACGTCGGGCGGCGTGCTCCATCGCCGGATCGGCGCTGTGCACGCGGTCACCGAGGTCACCCTCGGCGTGCGGTCCGGCGAGACGTTCGGCCTGGTGGGAGAGTCAGGCTGCGGCAAGACGACGCTCGGTCGTGTCGGGGTCGGACTGGAGGCGCCGACCGCCGGCCAGGTCGTGTTCGACGGCACCGATCTCACCGAGGTCGGCGCCAACCGGTTTCGCACGCTGCGCCGCAACCTGCAGTTCATGTTCCAGGATCCCTACTCCTCACTGGACCCCCGCATGCGCGTGCGCGAGATCATCTCCGAGCCGCTGGACATCGCCCGGCGCGGCACGCGCAACGAGCGACTCTCCGCGGTGCGCGAGCTGCTGGGCGAGGTCGGGCTCGGCTACGACGCGATTGAGCGCTACCCGCACGAGTTCTCCGGCGGCCAGCGTCAGCGGCTGGGACTGGCCCGCGCGCTGGCGCTCAACCCCAAGGTAATCGTGGCCGACGAGCCCGTATCGGCGCTGGACGTGTCAATCCGCTCGCAGATCCTCAACCTGATGAAGCGACTGCAGGCCGCGCACGGGCTCACCTACATCGTGATCTCGCACGACCTGTCGGTCGTGCGCTACCTGGCCGACCGGATCGGCGTCATGTACCTCGGCCGGCTGGTCGAGGTAGGCCGCGCCAACGACATCTACGAGCGGCCCGCTCATCCCTACACCTTCGGTCTGCTCGAGGCCATCCCGGTGCCCAACCCGGAGATCGCCCGTACGCGGCAACGGGCCATGGCGGTTCACGGTGAGCTGCCCTCGCCACTGCACCCACCTTCGGGCTGCCGGTTTCGCACCCGCTGCCCACGCGCTCAGGAGATCTGTGGCGCGGAGACACCCACCCTCCGACCGTTTGGGCACCAGCATCTTGCCGCCTGCCACTTCCCGATGCAGCCGCCCTGGCCCGAATCCCGTGCCGCACCGCCAGCCGCGGCCACCGGCCGGACCGCCGATCCGCATTCCTCGGCGCCGGCAGACCAAGCGTGACCGAACGACATCTCACGTCCGGCCCTTCCCGGCTCGCCGGCGTCGAGATCCTCCCGATGCGCGAGCCGCGCCCTCCTGTTTCGGCGCCCCGGATTCCGCGCAAGCGCGTGCTTGACTCGCGTCCTCTGGCTCATCGGGATCCGTGATGCCGCTGACGTCTGATGACCGCGTTGCCATCGCCGAAGTTGTTCTGCGCCACGGTCACCTCTCCGACGAGGGCGCGCTCGATCGACTCGATGAGCTTTTCACCACCGACATCGTCTACGACCTCCAAGACCTCCGCGGTGAGCCTCTGGTCGGACTCAAGGCGCTGCGCGCCGCGCTCGACCTCGGTGACACAAACCCGCTTGCCCACGACGTGACCGATACCATCGTCAGCCCGGTCGACAACGACACGGCCATCGCCGAGTCCACGGCGGTTGAGGTTGCGGACGCCGGCGGCATCTCGAGCGTCACCTACATCGATGTCCTTCGCCGTGAAGCCGGTCGCTGGCGGATCAGCGACCACAAAGTGCTCACGTCCTCTCGCTACACCGCCGACACGCTGCGCCGGACCTCGGGGGGCGCCGGTGGTTAGAAACGCGCCGGGAGCGAGTCGGTCGAAATGCCGCTCTGAACAGTTGCAGGGACCTTGATGGGCACGGCTGGGCTCGAACCAGCGACCTCTCGCGTGTGAAACGAGCGTATCGCCGTGGCCAAGGACGCTTGTTTGCAGGCAGTTTGGCGGGTGATCCCGCTCTTTGTGCGTGATTTCAGGATCATGGATTGCAGGGATTCGTCGCGGTTGTGGTCCACCTAATCGGTCTGTGGACCAGCCGCGGCCAGCCCGGGATGGCCGCCGGCTCCTCTCTCGAGGCGCACAGCGGTTCAGAGGCGAGTCGCAGGCCGCGCCCCTCTTCGATGCGTATGAGCAAAAGGCAGGCGATCCGTTGGATCCGGCGATGGCAACTATTGATCAGAGACGCGGGTCGATTGAAGCGCGGATCGCCGAGCCTCAATAACAAGATGCGCTCGCTCCAGGCAGCCCGCTTTGAGCTGAGCGGGGGCGGCACGCCAGGGCGTACCCGTTCGACGATCTTGGCCCCCATGACTGCCGGACGCAGCAGTTCGGCATCTCGTGAGCCTCCGGGCCCCCGAAAAATCAAGACGGCGTGGATCGCGGCCCAAAAGCCGCGCCACGCGGTCGCGGCGAGCGCTCGGACTGACGCCGGCTGCCGACGGCCCTGGCTGGCGAGGCTGCCTGCGAACGCTCCGATCGGGGGGCGATCTCTTCTGTCGCCGAGGTCGTCGTCCGCGACGGCGCCGTGCTGGCGATCGCGTTCGTGGGAGGCTGTCGGAATATCGGTGCCGTCTGCTGGGTTTAAGACACTTCGGGGATGGCTCGAGAATTCGTTGGTTGTCAGCGTGGGCAGATGTTGTTGATGCCGCCGTCGTTGAGCGAGTGGCTGCCTGAGGATCATCTGGTGTGGACGGTGCTGGGCGCGGTGGAGCAGATGAACCTGGATCGGTTTCGGGAGGCATATCGGCTGGGCGCTGCGGGGCGTGCTCCGTTTGATCCGGCGATGATGGTGGCGTTGTTGCTCTACTCGTACGCGCGCGGGATCCGGTCCTCGCGGGGGATCGAGCGCGCGTGCTGGGAGGACGTCGCGTTCAAAGTGATCACAGGGATGCGCGCCCCCGATCACTTCACCATCGCGGAGTTCCGCCGCCGGCACGAGGTGGAGATCTGCGAACTGTTTGACGAGGTGCTCGGGCTCTGCCGGGAGGCCGGGCTGGTGTCGGTCGGGGTGATCACGATCGATGGGACGAAGGTCAAGGCCGACGCGTCGATGGATCAGAATCGTTCCTACCGCGAGCTGGTTGGTCAGATCCTGCGCGAGGCCGAGGACACAGACCGCCGTGAAGATGAGCTCTACGGCGATTCGCGTGGTGATGAGCTGCCGGAGCCGTTGCGGACTGCTGAGGGTCGCCGGCAGGCGCTTCAGGACGCCAAGCGGCGGTTGGAGGAGCGCAAGGGCCGCTCGATCGACAGCGAGCCGATCGCGGAGCGTGAGGTCGATCCGGAGCCGGTGGTGCTCGCGCGTCCGGTGCTGCGGCGTGGTGGGCGGCGGGAGTGGACGCGGATCGCGCGGCGTGAGCTGGACGCGCATTGAGCCCAGCAGGCGCAGGCGATTCCGCGCGATCGAGAGGACCGGCTGCCTCGGGCGCCTTGAGGAGAATTACCGGGTCGAGCTGGCCGCGCACGAGGCCTATGACCGGTGGCGGGCGACCGCTCGCGACACCCCGGGCCGGATCCTGAAGGGCAACAGCAAGCCGTTCACCGCGCCGCAGACACCCGACGGGGTGATCAACCTGTCCGATCCGGACTCCAGGGTGATGCGCACCAAGGGCAGCCCGCCCCGGCAGGCCTATAACGCGCAGACGGCGGTGAACGAGAAGCAGATCATTCTCGCCGCCGAGATTACCGTTGACCCGGCGGACTTCGGGCACCTGGAACCGACGCTCGACACCACCCTCGCGCATCTGCAGCGCCACGGTGTGAGCGAGCCGTCCGGGGTGGTCGTGGCCGACGCCGGCTATTGGCACACCCGACAGATCGAAGCAATCGAGCAGCGCGGGATCGAGGTGCTGATCCCGCCCGACAGCGGCGTGCGCGACGGCATCCGTTCCGGCTCGGAGAACGGTCTCTACCAGCGGATGCGCGACACACTGAGCACCAACCGCGGCCGAGACCTCTACGCCACGCGCAAGATCACCGTCGAGCCGGTCTACGGACAGATCAAACACAACCGCCACATCGACCCGTTCATGCGAACAGGCCGAGCCGCCGTGCAGTCAGAATGGCGGCTGATCACCGCCATCCACAACCTGCTGAAACTCCACCGCCACTGGACCGCCGCCACCGCGTGACACACGCGCTTGGCGCGGTCTGTCGGGCCGCTTCCCGGCAGCGCCCGAGCCGGCCAGATTCTCGCTCGCTGCGCATTTTTCGACAGCCTCCCGCGAAGGCGATCGTCAACTTGCCGGCCTGGCGGGCAAGCGCTCCGGCGAAACCTCGATCACGCCGTTCGCCGACACCGCGCGAGTGCTTCGCCACGAGGCTGTCGGACAAACCCGAGCGGTTATACGAAAGCTACAACCGCGATTTCGGCCGACTCCGTGTGCGCTTGTCTGCCGGCCAAAGCGACCTCATCGCAATGGAAACGCCCTGAGGCGTGATCGCCGATTTGTCGTCGAAGCACAAGAACTTGACTCGGCCCAAGGTTTGCGCGACAGCCTCCCACGAAAGGGATGGCCGGCTCGGGTGGGCCCGCACGATGCCCACGGCGACGCAGGAGTGACCAGGAGCGCCAGGGATGTGTGGCTGCTTCGCCACAAGCGCAGGCGCCCGTAGCCGACCCGCCGGAGGATTGCGAGGACGGAGGGCGCGCTGGGAGTGTCGTCCCTGGACGAGTCTTATCCGAGCTGGGGCCGGAGTTCAATTGGCCGCGGCAGATTGAACGCGCGTTACTCTCCCGCCACATCGTCATGTCACGCCCATGGCGTCCGGGATGCCATGCTGACGCCGGGCCGCCTGTCTAGGGCGCGCTTGCGGCGGCGCCGGCCCGCTCATGCGCCATCTCCAGCGCGGCGGCCCGGAGCGGCTGTCCCTGCGGCGAGCGCTCCAGCGCCTCGGCGACTAGCGGGTCCATGACGGCGTCGATCTGGGCGAAGGCGGCGGGCACAGTCGGCGCAATGTCGCCGCTGAGCAGCCACCACCACCAGGCGTTGGTGGCCATGTTGGCGATGAAGTCTGGAACAACGGGGATTCCCCGGCGGGCGAGGATGGCTTCGGCGTCGGCCGAGGTGGCGACGTTAGCGGCCTCGACGACGAGGCTGGCGGGTAGGTGAGCGGCGATGCCGGCGTGGATGACATACGAGGTCGCCGCAGGGACGAACAGGTCGCAGGACAACGGGGTCCATGCGTCCCGGGGCAGCAGCTGGTCCTGGGGGCGCAGCGTGTTCCGGTGAATCCGTCCGTGGCGGTCCCGGGTGGCCAGGAGTGACTCCACGTCCAGCCCGGCGGGGTTGCTGGCCAACCCGTTGGCGTCGGCGATGCCGATCACCCGGATGCCGGCGTCCGACAGGTACCGGGCGGTGGCGCCGCCCATGGAGCCAAAGCCCTGCACCACAGCCGTGCACTCCGCCGGCCCGCGGCCGCAGCCGCGCAGGGCGGCGCAGGCGGCGCGGGCAACACCGTAGCCGCCGACGGCGTCTCCGAGGCTGAGCCCGCGGTCGGTCTGGGCAAATCCTCGCGCCACTCGTTCCAGCACCGCGTTGGGAGCGTCCGGCAGCCGCGCCAAAGCCGCGTCGACGGTGGAGCGCAGGCCGAGGCGGTGGGCGATCGTGTCCAGGTCGTCCTGGCGCACCCCCAGGTCCTCGCCGGTTGCGAAGCAACTCGTCAGCAGCGGGCGTATCGCCTGCATGTAGCGTTCGAGGACGTGTGGCGCTTTTGGGTCCAGCGGGTCGAAGTCGATTCCGCCTTTGCCGCCTCCGACCGGCCGGTGGCGCGAGTTTGGTAGAAAGGCGATCGCGTCCTTGAGCGTCATGGCTCGCGCCAGGTCGGCCACCTCGTCGATCGTGCATCCGGGGCGCATCCGCAGCCCGCCGGCGGCCAAGCCGTCGATCAGCTGGTCGATGACGACATAGCCGCGGGCGCTCGTCTCGGGGTCGGTCCAGATGACCTTCAGGTAGGGGTCGCGGACCGACGCGGTTGGGCTGTGGCCGCTGACGGCGGTCATGCGGCGATCTCGGCCGATACGACCACGACCGTTGGGCCTGCGGCGGCTGTGGCGGCGCTCACGGCACGGGTCAGTTCCCCCGGCGTGCGCACGCGCTCGGCGCGGCAGCCGAACCCGCGGGCGATCGTGACGTAGTCGTGGGCGCTGGCTTCGGTGCCGATGTGCGGAAGGTTGGCCCGGTCCATCGATTCGCGGATCTCGCCGTAGCCGGCGTTATCCCAGACGATGACCACGACCGGCAGCCCCAATGTTGCCGCCGTCGCCAGCTCGCCGATCGTAAACAGCAGCCCGCCGTCACCGATCAGGCACACGACCGCCCGGTCCGGGGCCGCCAGCTGCGCGCCGAGGGCCATCGGAAGCGCCGGTCCGAGTGTCCCGTAGCCGGCCGGGCACAGGTATGAGTGCGGGCGCGTCACCCGCAGGTAGCAGTTGCCCGCGTACGCCAGCTGCGTCGAGTCGGCGGCGATGATCGACTCCGGGGGCAGCGCTGCGGCGATCGCGTCCAGCGCCGGAAAGAAGCTCTCGGCGCCGGGCCACCACTCCAGCCCGGCACGCAGCTGCTCGGCGCGCGCCGCTGCGCGCTCGGCGCCGTTGAGCGGCGGATCCAATCGCGTCGCCAGTTGGGTCAGCGCATGACGCGCGTCGGCGACAATCGCGACCGCCGGTGTTCGGGCGGCGGCGACCTGGGTGGGATCGCTGTCGACGCGGATGAGCGCGCCGCCGAACTGCGGGAGGTCCGGTTGGTAGTAGTAGTCGACCTCTGAGAACTCGGTGCCGACGGCGAGCACGACATCGGCCGCCTCCAGTTCGGCGTAGACCGGCTGCAGCGTGAGCGTCGCCCCGACCGCCGCAGGGTGGGTCTCAGGCACGGCGCCCTTGCCGTTGCCGGTCGTGGCGATCGGCGCGCCGGTGGCGTCGGAGAGGCGCAGGGCCTCGGCGCCCGCGCCCATGGCGCCCCCGCCCAGCAGGATCATCGGCCGGCCGGCGCGCGCCAACAGCCCAGCCGCCAGGTCCAGCGCGTGGGGGTCAGGTTCGGGCCATGTGGGGCCGGCGCTCGGCGTGTCGCCGTGCGGCCTCTCCGGCGGAGCGGCGGGCAGCGCCAGCACGTCGATCGGGATCGCGATGTGCGCCGGCCGTGGCCGCGGCCCATCGAGCACGTCGAACGCTCGCGCCACCGCTGCGGGAAGCTGCTCGGGGTGTCGCACCGTTTCGGTGGAGCCGGTGATCGTCGCCATGAAGCGCTCCTGGTCGGGCAGGTCGTGCAGCGTCCCCCGGCCCCGGCGGGCGAATCGCGAGTCGGTGGCGCTGGAGGTGACCAGCAGCGGCCGCGAGTCGTGGTAGGCGCTCGCGATGGCGGTGGCGGCGTTCGTGACTCCGGCGCCGGTGATCAGCAGGCAGACACCGGGGCGATCGCTGACTCGGGCGTACGCGTCGGCCATGAACGCCGCGCCCTGCTCGTGGCGGGGGGTGACGTGCCGGATCGACGATCCGGGCAAACCTCGGTAGACCTCGAGCGTGTGCACCCCAGGGATGCCGAACACCGTGTCGACGCCGCGCTGCTCCAGCAGCGCGATCAGCGCCGCCCCGCAGCTAAGCGCGGTCCCGGCCCCGGTCATGACCGGCGTCTGACGTCGTGGGCCTGATTCATGCCACCGTTACCGCCGGCTTGGTCACCGGCGTGTTCGGTCGCCCCCGGTCAAGCCACGCCACGACGTTATCCGCCTGGCGGACGATGTACGCCTCGTTGGCCGCCGCCGACAGGAACGCCGCGTGGGGCGTCACCAGGACGCGGGGATGACGGCGGAGCGGATCGTCGGCGGGCGGCGGCTCGGGATCGGTGACGTCGAGCGCCGCCCCAGCCAGCTGCCCGGCGTCGAGCGCGGCCAGGAGCGCCGGCGTGTCGACGAGGCCGCCGCGGCTGACGTTGACCAAATAGCTGCCGGGCCGCATCCGTGCCAGCGCCGCGGCATTGATCAGTCGATCGCTGCCGGGACTGAGCGGGAGGTGCAGGGAGATGACGTCGCCGGCGGTCAGACAGCCGTCGAGGTCGGCTCGCGCCACGCCCGCCGGCCACCCGTCCTCCCCGACGAGCGGGTCGAAGCCGACGATCCGGTCAAACAGCCCCCCGGCCAGCGCGGCCAGCCGCCGGCCGATCCGGCCCATACCGATGATGCCCAGCGTCGTCTCGCTCAGCCGCCGCGGTACACCGGTCGCGTCGTAGTTCCAGCCCCCGTCGCGGACGTGACGGTCCAGGAACGGGAGGTGGCGCACGAGCGCCAGCGCCATCGCAAGCGCGTGGGTGGCGACCTCCTCGGTGGCCGCGTCGGGAACGTTGGCCACCCACACACCGGCCTGCTGGGCGGCCGCCACGTCAACGTGATCGAACCCGACCGAGGAGCAGGCGATGATCCGCAGCGACGGCGCCGCGGCGAACGCCTGCGGGCCGATCCGGCAATAGGTGACCAGCAGTGCCGCGGGCTGCGCCTCCCGGACGCGCTCCACCAGTTCTGCGTCGCTCGCCAGCTCGTCGACCTCCACGGCGAAGCCTGCCTCCTCCAGCAACGCCAGCCCGCTGGAGATGTCGGCGCCCTCGGTGTCGGTGTAGAGCGCCAGCGGGCGGTCGGTCATGGGGCGAGCAGCAGGTCGGCGGCCACACGGGTGATTACGCTCGCCGCCATGCGCAGGTCAGCGGTTGGCAGGTGCTCGTCGGGACAGTGGCACAGCCGCACGTCGCCGGCCCCGAACGTGATCGCTTCGATACCGGCGTCATTGACGAGGTTGCGCACATCGCTGCCGTACGGCGTGCCGATGATGGGCACCTCGCGTCCGGTCTCTTGCTCGACGACCGCACCCACCTGGGCGGCGAATGCCGACTCTCGATCGACCTCGGCGGGGATGAACGGATGGTGCAGCGGGTTGACCGCCCATTGGTAGCCGTCGGCGCCGGCCAGCGCCTCGCGGGTTACTCGCTCGAGCTCGCGGCCGACCGCCTCCGGCGTCTCGCCGGGGAGCATCCGCCGGTCGACGACGATCTCGCAGACGTCGGGGATGGCGTTGTGTTCCACGCCGGCTCGCACCCCTGTGACCGACGCCCCCGGCGGGGCGATAAGCGGATGCGACCGCCGCGCCAGATCCTCGTCGTAGCGCTGGAGGGCGGACAGCAGAGCGGGGAGCACCGCCACCGGGTTGCGCCCGGCCGACGCGGTCCCGGCGTGGGTGCCGGCTCCGACGAGGCGGATCGTGTGCCAGACGACGCCGCGCATCGCTGTGGCCACCGCCAGGTCGGTCGGCTCGGTGACGATCCCGTAGTCGCCGGTGAAGCCACCCTGCAGCAGCGAGAGGGTACCGGGCTCGCCGCACTCCTCGCCGGCGGCGAAGTGCAGGACGAGGCGACCGCGCAGGTGACGGCGGTGCTCGGCCAGCGCGTGGGCGCAGGCGATCTGCGCCACCAGCCCGCCCTTCATATCCAGGGCGCCGCGGCCCCAGACAGCACCTTCGCGGATCTCGCCGCCGAACGGATCAGCACTCCACAGGGCGCGGTCGCCCGACGGCACCGTGTCCATGTGGCCGTTGAGCACGAGAGCCGGCCCATCACGGCTGCCTCGTAGGACCGCCGCCAGCGACGTACGATCCGGAGCGAACTCGATGACGCTGGTCTCCAGGCCGAGCCCGTCGAGCTCCCGCCCCACCTGGTCGAGCATCGCCCGCTCCGAGGTCCCGGGGTTGACGCTGCGGACGGCGACCAGCCGGCTCAGCGCGGCCGCGAGCCGCGCCTCCTCCAGCGCCGGATGGGCGGTGATGCGATCGGTGAGCTCTGGCGCCTCGGACATGACATCAACCTCGCGGTCTGATCATTTGGCGCGCAGGAGCGGGCGGGTGTTGCAGGTGGGGCCGCTGATCCGGGCCACCGAGATCTCATCACCCTCGTACTCGATGACGTCGATCCCGTGATCGCGCAGCCGCGCGGTTGTGACCGGGTTGCCGGCGCAGATGACGACGCGCCCCGGCTCGAGGGTCAGGACGTTGCACCCCTGGGTGTCGAACTCCTCGTCGGGGCACTCCACCAGGGTGTAACCGCGGTCGCACAGCAGCCGGTGCAGCGAGTGGGGGATGGCGCGCGGGTAGACAAGCGCCACCTGGTCGGACACGAGGTTGACGACCGACATGAGATGTAGGACCTGCGCCGGGCCGCGCCAGTGAGGAAGCTCGAACTCAACGAACTCGTCTACGACGCCGTCGAGCGCGGCGCGCAGCTGCCGGAGGCCCTCGCGGTTGGAGCGGTAGCCGCGGGCGACGAGAAGCGTGCGCTCCTCCAGCCACAGCGTGTCGCCGCCGTCCAGCTCGGCGTCGCCGCGCAACCAGCCGATGATCGGGATGCTCAGCTCCAGCAGCTTGCGGGCCATCGGCAGGGACTCGGCGCGGCGCTCGGGGCGGCCGCTACGCAGGATGACCGCACCCCCGTCGGTGATCAGCGCCGGATCATAGACCGCCGTCGTCTGGACCGACGTGCCGTCGTTGAGGTAGTCGATCTGGGTGCCGTAGTCGGCAAGGATCTCCAGGAACGCGGCGTGCTGGGCGTGGGCGCGTTTGAGGTCGGGCTCGCCCGCCAGGCCGTAGTCGACCCACTGCCGGCGGTTGTACTCGTCGCCAGGAACGTGGACGAGCACGTGCCGGAGCGGGGCGATCATCGACTGGCTGCCGTACTGGCGGGCGGTGCGGGGAGCAATCTCTACGACCATGGGCTGAGCTCCTGGGGCGACGGGTGGTCAGAGCCAGAGAAGGCGGTTTCGGGAATCGATGGAACGGCCTCCAGCAGCTGACGGGTGTAGGTGGCCTGCGGGTGGGCGAACAGTTCGTCGGCGGCGGCCTCCTCCGCGATCCGCCCGTCCTTCATGACGACGATTCGGGAGGCGACCGCGCGTACGACGCCGAGGTCGTGGGTCACGAACAGGATCGCCACCGATTCGGTGTGGGCCAGCTCGGCCAGCAGCGTGACGATCGCGGCCTGCACCGAGACATCCAGGGCCGAGGTGATCTCGTCACACAGCAGGACATCAGGCCGGGCGGCCAGCGCCCGGGCGATCGCTACCCGCTGTTTCTGGCCGCCGGAGAGCTCGTCGGGGTACCGGTCAGCCATCTCGGGGTCGAGGTGGACCTTGATCAGCAGGTCGGCGATCTCCTGCTCGGCGCCGCGGCCGGCGCCGAATACCCTCAGTGGGCGGGCCAGCGCCTGCGCGACGGTGTGCGACGGGTTCAGCGAGCTGTCGGGGTTTTGGAAGATGAGCTGCACCGCCCGCTTGGCAGCACGGTTGCGGGCCTCGACGCCGGTGGCCAGCGCCTGCCCGTCGAGCAGCACGGCTCCGGCGAGGGGGCGAACGAGGCCAGCGATGGCCCGCAGCAGCGTCGACTTGCCGCTGCCCGACTCGCCGACCAGGCCCACCGACTCGCCGCGGTGCAGCGCCAGTGACACGCCGTCAACGGCGTTGTGAGCGGCCCGGCGGTATCGGCAGGTCAGCGTCTGCGCCACCAGAAGCGGACCGGCGTCACCCGGCCCGGTGGCCGCCGCGCCGAGAGGAAGATACGTGGCGGCCAGGGCCAGCTCGTCGCTGCGGCGACACCGCGCGAGCCGTCCCGGCTCGAGCTCCACGAGGTCGATCGGGTGAGACCGGCACGCGTCCTGCGCAAACCGGCAGCGGGGGCGAAACGAGCAGCCGGGCTCCGTGAAGCGGGCCGGCGGACGGCCGGGGATGCCGACCAGCATCCGCGGCGCCGTCACCGAAGGGACGGCGTCCAGGAGGGCGCGGGTGTAGGGGTGGCGGGGCCGGCGCAGCACCTCGGCCGTGGCACCCGACTCGACGATCTGCCCCGCGTACATGACATACAGCAGCTCTGACACCTCGGTGAGCAGAGCCAGGTCGTGCGAGACATACAGGGCGCCGATGCCGCGCTCGGCAACGAGCTCCCCGATCAGCTCCGAGAGCTGGCGCTGGGTGCGCACGTCAAGCCCGGTCGTCGGCTCGTCGAGGATGAGAAATCGCGGACCGCAGGCGAGGGCGGCGGCGATCGCGATCCGCTGCAGCTGACCCCCGGAGAACTCGTGGGGGAACCGCCGCAGCGCGCCCGGCGGGTCCGGGATGCCCACGCGGTCCAGGAGCGTGATCTGGCGGGCGCGGATGGTGTCGGCGCCCAGGCCACCCTCGTGGACCCGGATCACCTCCCCGAGCTGGCGGCCGACGCGGATCGCCGGATTGAGCGCGTCGGCCGCGCTCTGGGCGACGAACCCGATCTCCGACCCCCACAGGCGCCGGCGCGCGCCACGGGGCAGCGCGGTGATCTCTCGGTCCCCAAGCCAGACCGTTCCCTGCAGCAGCCGGGCGCCGGCGCCGGTGTAGCCGATCGCGGCCAGCGCCAGCGTCGACTTGCCCGAGCCCGACTCGCCGGCCAGGCCGGTAACCCGACCGGCGTGCACCGCGAGGTCGACGTCGCGCACGACGACGTTCTCGCCGCCCCCACCCGCATACGCGACCGTTAGGCCGCAGACCCGCAGCGCGTCCGCGGCCGTCACAGCTCCTCGCCTCCGCGCCCGATCCCGCGGGACACCTGCCGTGTGAGCGCATCCCCGAGCAGCGTGAACGCAACCGCCATTGACGCGATCCCGACCGCCGGCGCCACCGTCGCCCACGGGTTGACGACGATGAACTGCCGGGATTCGGACACCATCAGCCCCCAGTCTGACGACGGCGGCTGGGCACCGAGGCCGAGGAAGCTGAGCGTCGACACAAAGATGACCGCGTAGGTCAGATACAGGCAGAAGTTAGCGATGATCACCGGCGCGGCGTTGGGCAGCAGCTCCCGGGCCAGGATCCAGGTGACCCGCTCGCCGCGCAGCCGCGCGGCATCGACATAGTCGTTGCCGACAACAGCCTGGGTGGCGCCGCGGACGATTCGTCCCGCCCGGGGGGCGAAGTTCAGCGCCACGACGACAACGATGGCGGCAAACGATGTCCCGACGCGGGTGATGACGACGAGCACGATGAGCAGCCCCGGGAGCGCGATGAACAGGTCAAACAGCCGGGAGATCCCGCCGTCGAGCACGCCACCGCGAAAAGCCCCGAACATGCCGAGTGTCCCGCCAATCAGGAACGCCAGCGCTGTGGCGGCCAGCGGCCCAAGCAGCACGGTGCGCCCGCCATAGAGGAAGCGGCTGAGGACGTCGCGGCCGAGCTCGTCGGTGCCGAGCGGATGCGCCGAGGACGGCCCGGCCAGCGCGACGCCGCCGATCTCGGTTGGGCTGTGCGGCGCCACCAGCGGCCCGAACACGACGACCGCCAGGATCAGCGCGGCGAGGATCAGCCCGGCGCGGCCCTCGCCGCTGGACAGCACGCCGCGCCACGCGCCGCGCCGCCGACGTGCCACCATGGGTTCGAGCGCGACCGTCGCCATCAGCTGGTAGCGCGCAGCTTGGGATTGAAGGCAATCACGAGCAGGTCGGTCAGGACCGACACGCCCACGAACGCCACCGCCATCACAAGCCCGATGGCCTCGACCGTGATCACGTCCCCATTGCCGATCGCCTCGACGAGCGCCTGGCCTGCGCCGGGGAACCCGAACAGATTCTCCACCACGATCACGCCGCCGAGCAGATAGATGAAGTTGAGCGCCACCGCGTTGGCGATGGGCACCGCGGCGTTGCGCATGGCGTGGCGCCACGTGACCGAGCGGCGGGACACGCCGCGCAGCGTCGCCGCCCGCGCGTAGCCCGACAGCATCGCCTCCCGCGCCGCCACCCGGGTGACTCGCGTCAGGTACGGAACCGACACGAGCACCAGCGTGATCGTCGGCAGGATGAACGCCTGGGCCTGGGCGCCGAAGTCCCCGAACGCTAGCGCGGCGCTGTTGGGCGGCAGCAGCCCGAGCCACACCGACAGCACCAGCAGGACGACGATGCCGACGACGAACTCGGGCATCGCGGAGACGACGACCAGCCCCAGGTTGGTGGCGACGTCGACCCGTCGGCGGTAGCGACGAGCGAGCGCCACTCCCAACGCCAGCGAGATCGGCAGCGCGATCGCCATCGAGAACAACGCCAGCACGAACGTCCGGCCCAACCGGGGTGCGACCGCGGGCCGGACGGCCGAACGGGTCACTGCCGACACGCCCCAGTTGCCCGACACGAAATCCCCCAGCCAGCGCACGTAGCGCGCGAGGACCGGGTCGCCCAGGTGGTGCGCCTGGACATAGGCCGCCAGCGCCGGGCCTGAGGCGCCGCGTCCCAGCGCCTGGCGCGCCACGTCGGCCGGCGACTGGTTGAGGTTGACCGCCAGGAAGATGACCAATGAGATGAAGACGATCGTGACGACCGCAAACGCCAGCTGTCCCAGAAGCGCGCGGGCGCGGTCATTGCCGAGCACGCGCCGGCGTGGATGGTCGCTCGCGCCCGGTGGCGCCGGTCGCCAGCGGCGGCGGGTGCCGATGACGCTCATCGTGCCGCACCGTTCGCGCTCACGACAGATACGCCCCAAGCAGCGAGGGGCCTTTGGCCTGGGGGAACGTCAGCCCCTGGAGATTCTGCTTCGCAGCCAGCGCCATGTTCTCGAACGCGGCGCTCGCGTAGCCGTCGTCGTTGGCGATCCATGTCAGCAGAGTCTGCATCCGCTGCTTCTGCTGCGCGGGGTCGTTGGTGGCCTGGGCCTTGGCCAGCAGCGAGTCTACCTGCGTGTGCGGGATCTGCGTCTCATGCCAGGCCGAGTAGCTGGCGAGCGTCGTCGGAACCCGGATCGCCGGGTGTCGGCGGTACACCCACGAGGAGTAGAACGGCTGCACCAGCCAGATCTGCTCGAAGTACGTCGCCGCCGGATGCTGCTTGACGCTGACGCGGATCCCCGCGGGCGCGAGCGTCTGGGCGAAGGTCACCGCCATGTCGACCATTCCGCCGAGCAGGTCGGAGGTGTACAGCGTTAGGTCCAGGCCGTGGGGGTACCCGGCCTGCGTCAGCAGCTGCTTGGCCTGAGCGATCTGCTGGGGGCGCACGCCGAGCGCGGGCGGGTAGAACTGGTCAGTCACCGGCGCCGGCGTGTCGCTCGTCGCCACGCCATGGCCCTGGTAGGCGCTGGCCAGGATCTTGCGGCGGTCCTCCGCTAGCTTGACCGCCTGCCGGACGCGCACGTCGTCAAACGGCTTGTGCCGGGCGTTCATCACGATGTAGGAGTCGAAGTACGCCTCCGCCGTCAGCACCTTGGCGTTCCCGCTGGCGGCCACCACCGGGATCTGGGAGAAGCCAATCGACGTCGTCAGGTGCGCGGCGCCGGACGTGACGGCCTCCACCATGCCCGTGGGGTCGGGCATCGAGACCCCCCGTATCTCATCGAGATACGGCAGGCCCGGCTGCCAGTAGTCGGGGTTGCGCACGACCGTCCACCCTTGGCCGGCCTGGAAGGACTGGAACTTGAACGGGCCGGTGCCGACGGCCGTATTCAGCGGGAAGCTGTCCTGGCCGGCCTTGACGATCTCGGTCCCGGTCGTGGAGAAGATGACTGGGAAGAACGCATCGGGCGCCGAGAGCTTGGCGACGACGGTGTGGTCGTCGGTCGCTTTGACGTTCTTCTTGTCCAGCACGGCAGAGATCGGCCCGAACACGGGCGAGGCCAGCCTGGACTCGTACAGCCGCTGCATGCTCCACACGACGTCCTTGGCGGTGAGCGGCGTGCCGTCGTGAAACTTGACGTTGGGACGGATTTTAAACGTCCACTCCCGTAACGACGAGTCCGAGGACCACGAGGTGGCCAGAGCGGGGTGGAGGTTGAAGTTGTGGTCGAGCAGCAGCAGCGTCTCCCAGCCCAGCGCCACGTAGATGGCGTTGTTCTGGTTCCAGGGCCGCTGAGGGTCGAGGTTCTCGCTGGTGGAGGCGTCGCCGACGCCGATCTGGATTGAGCCGCCACGTTTGGGCGCGGCCACTGGGCCGGTCGTCGAACTGCTGTGACCGGAGCTGCCGCCGCCGCTGGATCCGCAGCCGGCGACGCCGAGCACGCCGGTTCCGGCCATCGCCAGCCCGGCCGCTCGGAGGGCCTCCCGGCGGGACATGGGACGGGTGAATGGGGACTCCGGCTGATCGCTCATGGGCTCCTCCGCGCGACGGGTCGATTTCACTGGTTGGCGGCCTCGAGGACCGAGGCGGCGAAGACGTTGACGCCGCGCAGGACGCGGCCTAGATCTACTTCCTCGTGCTCGTTGTGCGTGATGCCGTCGACGCAGGGCACGAACATGAGAAGCGTCGGCGCCACCGCCGCCAGGCGGTAGGCGTCGTGGCCGGCGGCGCTCGCCGTTTCCAGCGTGGGGACCGCCAACTGCGTCGCAGCGCGGCGAGCGATCTCCACCAGGGCGACGTCGAAGGTCACGCCGCTGCCGAACTCCCAGCTGGCGTCGTAGGCGGCGCGCAGGCCGCGGCGCCCGCACACCGCGGCGACGATTCCATCCAGCTGCTGGGTCATGCAGCTCAGCTCGCTGTGGCGCACGTGGCGGTAGTCGAGGGTCACGACGGCCTCCCCCGGGACGATCCCGGTTCGATTTGGCCAGACGTCGATGCGCGTTGTCGTGGCCCGGGCGTCGTCGCCGTCGCCGCCGCCCAACGCGTCGAGCGCCGTGACGATCTCGGCGGCGCCGGCCAGAGCGTCCTGGCGGCAGCGCATCGGCGTTGCGCCGGCGTGGGCAGTCTCGCCGGTGATCCGGATGACGGCGCCGCGAGAGGCGAACGTCGACGTCACGATCCCCGCATCGAGGCCGCGCCGGTCCAGCACATCCCCCTGCTCGATGTGCAACTCCAGATAGGCGGCGGGTGGCGTCCCGGGCACGGACCGTTGGCCGGCGTAGCCGATCCGCGCCAGCTCGGCGCCGAAGGTAGCGCCGTCGGCGGCCTGAGCACCCAGCGCGTCGTCCAGCGCGATTGCGCCGGTGTACGCGCCAGAGCCGAGCATCGGCGGGGGAAACCGCGCTCCCTCCTCGTCGGTCCAAGACACGATCTCTAGCGGATGACGAGTCACGATGCGGTGGTCGTTCAAGCTGCGGACGATCTCCAGCGCGGCCAGCACGCCGAGCGCGCCGTCGTAACGACCGCCGGCCACCTGGGTGTCGAGGTGGCTGCCGACCAGGACCGGCGGTACAGCGGCGGCACCCTCGCGTCGAGCGAAGATGTTGCCGACCCGGTCAACGGTCACCTCCAGACCAGAGCCACGACACCAGGTGCAAAAGGCGTCGCGCATCTCCCGGTCGGGGTCGGTCAGCGCCAGGCGCTGAACGCCGACGTCACGCCAGCGTCCGATCTGCGCCGCCGCGCGCAGCGTGTCCTGCAGCCGGTCGCCGTCGACCGGTGGCAGCGCCGTGGTGGCCTGTGCCGTGCTCACCTGTGGCTTCCAATACCGTCAGGAGCGGGCGTCAGACGGGGTCCCGGCGCAGCGCCTGACACATGCAGTGCACTCCGCCGCCCGCCAGCTGGAACTGGCTCATGTCAGGGTCATAGACGGTGAAGCCCAGGGCGCGCAGCCGCGCGTTCAGTTCCGGCGCCGCCGTCGTCGAGAGCACCCGGTCGTTGCCCAGGGAAACCACGTTGCAGCCCAGCGCCATCGTCTCCCGAAAGCCCACGGGGACGATCTCGATGCCGCGCTGCTCCAGCCAACGGACGATGTCGGGGTCGGTCGTTTCCGGGCATACCGCGCACAGCTTCTCGGCGAGCATGCATACCATGAGATCGATGTGGACGTAGTACTCGTCGATCGGCGCGTAGCGGACCTCGATGCCCTCGGCCTCCATCCACCCGCCGACCTGCCGGGCCGCCACCTCCTCGCCGCGGAGGCCGGTGTAGCCGACCAGCACGCACCCGGGCTCGATCATGTTGAAGTCGCCGCCTTCGAAGTTGCCGGCGCTGACCAGGTCGTAGATGGGGATGTCGTGCTCCAGGTAGAAGCGCAGCACGTTTGCATACTCGCCGCGCCGGCGCGGGTTGGCGAGCTGGGTGACTACCGCGCCAAATGGGGTCATGAAGTTGGAGTCCCGCGCGTACACCGCGTAAGGCAGCTCCCCGCGCGCTGTCAGCAGGTGAACGTTGACTCCCGCCTGCCGGTAGGCATCCACCATCTCCGCGTGTTGGCGCAGCGCGAGGTCGCGGTTGAAGCGGTGGCCGCGACGCAGCGTCTCCCGCACCAGCGCGCTGTACTGCGCGTTCTCCTCACCGAGCCAGCGAAACGACTCCGGTGCGCCGAGCAGGACATCGCGCAGGACGCCGTACTCTGAGTCGATGCCCCACCGTTCGAGCACCGCCGAGCCACCATTCTCCTCCCGCGCCCGCAGCGCGCCAGTCGTCTCCGCCAGACCGCTCATCTATCCGTCCCTCCTCCGGGGTTGAGGGCGGCAAGGCTATCCCGATGCCAGGAGCCTGTCAAATATTTTGGACATCTGCCTAGTCTGACGTAAACATTCGGATGTACAGTGGCGGCATGGAACGGACATGGCCCGGCGACGGAGACGGAGCGTCCGACTCAGACCCCCTGCCGATGCGCGAGGCGCTCGGGGCCCATCTGCGAGAACTGCGCCGCCGCTCGAGCAAGAGCTTGCGCGAAGCGGCGTCGGTGTCCGAGCTCTCGCCGCAGTTCATCAGCCTGGTGGAGCGCGGACAGACCGAGATCGGGCTGTCGCGCCTGATCCGCCTCGCCGACGCCTACGACTCCAACATCGCCGACCTCCTAGCTGAGATCCACGGCCCCGAGGTGGAGTTCGTGCGAGCCGGTGACGCCTTCACGGCGCCCCGGTCCAAATCCGACCCGAAGGTCGTGTACCTGGTCAGCCCCTCTTGGCAGCTGCAACCCTTCCGGATCGAGATCAAACCCGGCGCGCGGTTGGATTCGCTGGCCCACGCCGGTGAGGAGTTCATCCACTGCATCGCTGGCGCGATCACAATGACCGTCAACGGCCAGGAATGGATCCTCGAGGCCGGCGACACCATCGTCGTCCCCCCACGAGCCCGCCACTCATACTTCAACCACGGCGGCGAGCCCGCGGCCGCGGTCGGCGCCGTCGCTCCCCCGGGCCGGGCAGCCGCCGGAGAAAACGGCGCGAGTCGCTGAACCGCCCGTAGGTTTCGGCGCCACCCCGGTGACTTCAACCTGGGAACGGGGCTGGGAGGCGGGTGGGCGGCGCCGGACACCCTCGCCTACGGACACTCTCGCCTAGGCGATGGCCCGGGCGTGGCTGAGATTGGTGGATCCGGTCGGTGGGCCGGTGACGTCCACTAGACGGACGCCGGGTTCACCGGGTAGTCGAGCGCGATTTACGATCCAGCCCCCGCCGGCATCGGGCGGCGGACCCTGATGAGAATTCCGGTCACGCTGTCATCTTCTCCCTTTAGTGCACGCTGTTTGGCGTCCTACACGACACAGCCACGGCGACGTGCAGCCGGGAGGTAACTCGATCACGGTGACCGGTGCGAGTTGAGGCGCGTTGGTCTGGAACGCGCTGAACCCGGTGCGCCGAGTAAGCAGAAGCGGCCGTGGCTAAACCACTCCCACAACGTCGCCGACTGAGCTCTCGGGCGAACCGCTGCTGCTCCGGCCAAGCCGCAGACCTGGAGCAGAAGTCTCAGCTTGGGAGCTGGGCGTAGACGGTATCGAGCCGCTGATCGGGATGCGTCCGCTCGCGATCGCCAGCCACGATCATCACTCGGTTCGTCTTTTCGCGGCGACTGGGAGGCGGCGTGTGGCGTGCCGCCCGCGGTGGAGGCCATGGGCGGCCCCGCGTGGAGTGTCATCGAACGGACTACTGCAACCACAGCGCCCTTGCTTGGGAGCACAGGATTGTACGGTTGTCGACGATCTTGCTATCGCCGCCGGGGTGGTTCCGGGTCCTGGTTGGAAAGGGAGAGGTATGGCCGATCGGCCTGGTGCTTCGGAGGAACGGTACGGTGCGGGGCTGGCGCTCGCGCGTGGCGTGGTGCGGGCGACGACCGGGACCACTCAAGGGGCGGCCTTTGCTGATGGACTCCTCGCCGACGGCACGAGGTTGCCGTTGAGCCAGCGGTGTCACGGGTTCGGTCATCGATCTGGAGAGCGGTCATGACAGCTCGAGTCACTTGGACGTCTGCGCCCCGAGTAGAACGGTGCCTCCTCATCGCAAGCCTGTGCGCGGTCGCTGTAGCCTCGGTACCGACGTCTGCGGCGGCCAAGACCCCACCTGGTGGGCGGGTCTCGAGTCGACCGATCACGGCGGCTGACCTATTGTCGGGCGCGCGCGGTTTGTCCGAGAATGCGCGGTTCGCTGCGCCTGGCGACTCTTAGGTGCGAGGCGCCCCTGCGTTGGATGGGACGTTGCGGCTTGCGGGAGCGGAGATGGGAATGCGCACGACCGCGCACGGATACGTTGTCAACCTGCTCGGGGGCAAGGACACCCGGTTCTTCCCCAACGTGTCGATCACGTTCTTCACGGACGGGTCCAGCCTCGTCCCTACGACGCAGAACGTCATTCGCAACGGCGTGCTCCCAGGCACTCGGAGCTACTGGGACATGATCGTTCAGCCCGGACGTGTGTGGACGCAACCCGGGGACCGAGGCTGGCACCGGGCGTCGTTCCCATTCTCTCTGGTCAACTCGATCGAGGGCGAGACGCACACCGGCATCGCACTGTTTCTGTACCGGGGCAGCTGGTTTCGCCGATGCGCTTTCAGGTGGTGCAGATGACCGCGCCGTACGACGTCCCGCAGTACTTCACCGCGTGGGGAACGAGCCGAGCGACGTTCCGGTCCGGAGTGCCGGGTCTCGCCGGCCAACGTCGCGCGTTCGCGCGTTCGCGGCGCGCCGCGCTGCCGGAGCGCCCGTGGTCGGATCTGACCGGCCGTGCGCGGGCCGCGACGCTGAAGGACTCCACCACCTACTCAGACGTCCTCCAGAGCGCGGCGTCGTTGGCCGGACCATCTATCGCACGGACTGCCCGACCGCCGCCGGGCCGCTTCCCTATTGCAGCAGCGTGCGCTACGGCGTGTGGTCGATGACAAAGTCCTTCATGCTCGACGCGGCCATGATGCGATTGGCGCAAGAGTACGGCGACGCATTCCTGACCAGGTCCATCGCGCCCTATGTTCCCGGTGCGGCCGCCGCCGGATGGAACGACGTGACCTTCGAAGACCTCGCCAACATGGCCTCCGGCCGCGGCCCGGCGGGCAAGCCGACCTGCTACTTGTGCGACTACACCCGGTGGTACCTCGCGCCGTCAGAGGCCGAGAAGACGGCGCAGGCGCTCAACTACCCAAAGTTCACCCGTCCCGGGACGGTGTACAACTACCGCGACCAGGACGCGTATCTGCTCGGCGTGGCCCGAGAAGGCTTTCTCATGGCGGATGCTGGCGCGAGCGCCAACATCTGGACGATGCTGCTGGGTGAGGTGTATCGGCCGATTGGGATCTTCGCCGCGCCGACGAACACCACCATCGAGGCAAGCGGGCCGGGACACGCAATGATGGCCTACGGCTACTACCCGACCCTTGATGATCTGGCCAAGCTAGCGATGCTTTACCAGAACGGCGGCGCCTGGCGAGGCTGGCAGATCCTCTCCCGGCGGCTGGTGCAGACCCTGCTCCCCAGGCCGACCCTGCCGCCTGGAGCGCTTGCCGGGACCGGCGAGCATTACCTGTTCGACTGGCACATCGTCAAGATCCGTGCCAGCTCGATGTGCACGCGCTACGTGCCGCGGGCTGAAGGCTGGGCGGGAACACCGTCACGATCCTCCCTGGCCGAGTGAGCCTGATTCGGATGCGCAACAACTGGGCGCCAACGCCGCACCCCCAGCGCACGATCAGCGCGCTAGCGGCGCAGCTATCGACCCTCTGCCGGTGAGGGAGAAAGGCCGCGCAGCGTCGGGGTGCAGGCGGCTGGCCCGCCTGTTCCGCCCTTGGGTACTGGGCAAAGATGAACCCGCGGGCGCGAATCGGCGTCAGCCGGTCCGCGACTCGCGCGGACGGTCGAGAACTCGACGTGAGCCAGGCCCGCTAGGTTGCCCGCCGCGCTTGAGCGCTCAGGCTGAAATCAGGATGGGCGGTGGTCTCGCCGGCCAGCGACCTGCTCCTAACCGAACGAAGGCCGGTGCGCCTGCGGTGTCGCCGAAGCGGTCATGCGACGCCGCCCGGTGGGGAGGCGAGTGCAATCAGCGCGGGCGCGGCGGATGGCCGGTCCGCGGCAGTGGTTCCCATCGTTGCGAGTGACGAATGCTGAATCGCGGCGTGCAGGCGGATGGTGTTGTCTCGCGGCGGACGCGCGCGAGCTCGGTGTCGAGCGCGGCACGGTATCTTTTAGATGGCTGAAGAAGGACTCAACGTGCGTCCTAGCCCGCGCCCGCCGACGGGCGCCTCTCGCTCCTTGCGAGTGGCGTAGCGTGCAACGGGCCCGCGCGTTCCTGAAGACGGCGCCGCAGACGGGCTAGTGCAACACTCTCGCGGATCTGACGAGAGAGGAGAGGCGATGGGCACGGGATTTGTGTGGCATGAGCGTTATATGTGGCACAACACGGGCCGGGCGAGCGGGCCCTTTCTGTCGGATGCGGCGGGATGGTTGGAGCCGGATTGGCGCCATACCGAGAATTCCGATACCAAGCGCCGGTTTCGGAACCTGTTAGACGTGACCGGGCTGCTGGACCAGCTGGTCCGGATCGACCCGCGTCCCGCGAGCGTCGAGGAGGTGTCCCGGTATCACGTGCCGGACTACGTCGAGCGGGTCAAGACGCTGTCTTCGGGTGCCGGCGGGGAGGGCATCGATGGCACGACGGTGATCGGGAAGGGGACATACGAGGTGGCGCTGCTGGCGGCCGGCGGAGTGTTGGAGGCGGTCGATGCGGTGCTTGATAGCCGCGTGGAGAACGTCTACGCCCTTGTGCGACCCCCCGGCCATCACGCGCTGCCCGACGCGGCGATGGGCTTTTGCATCTTCGGCAACGCAGCGATCGCGACTCATCACGCCCGTGCGGCGCGCGGTCTGGAGCGAGTCGCGATCGTCGACTGGGACGTTCACCACGGCAACGGCACCCAGACCGCGTTTTACGACGACCCGGGGGTGCTAACGATCTCGCTGCACCAGGACAACTGCTTTCCCCCCAACTCCGGTCTCATCGAGGAGACTGGCGAGGGCGCTGGGGAGGGCTACAACATCAACCTGCCGCTGCCGCCTGGGTCGGGCGACGGCGCCTATGCGGCAGCGTTTGACCGCGTCGTGGTCCCGGCGCTTTCGCGGTTCAGGCCGGAGCTCATCATCGTCGCCTCAGGGCTGGACTCCAGCGCAATGGATCCACTGGGCCGGATGATGCTGTCCCCCGACGGCTACGGGCATCTGACCCAGATCATGCTCGACGCCGCCGCATCGCTATGCGATGGGCGACTAGTCATCGAGCACGAGGGCGGCTACTCCGCCGAGCTCGTCCCGTTCTGCGGCCTGGCGATCATGGAAGCTCTCTCACAGATCACGACCGACTGCAAGGACACCATCCTTCAGACCTTCCCCGCCCACATGGGCCAGCAAGAGCTCCAGCCCCACCAGGAGGCGCTGATTGCACGCGTCGCGCGCGAAACCGAGCTCGTCGCGTAGGGCTCCCTGCGGCAAAGGCGAAACAACCGCGTCCCCGGCCACTGCGACCGCACCAAGAACGGCCGCATCAGAGGCAGAGAGCGAACTTGACGGTCCAGCCGTTCCTGGCAGCGCCAGGAACGGGATGACGGGCTCGCAGGCGCGACCTACCCGCGGTGTGATCACGTGACAAAGCAATGGCCCTTCCGGTCAACTGAACCCCCGTCAGCGCGAAGTCCCGGCAGCAGCGTCTTGCGCGCAACTCAGCCGGCGCCGCGATCACCAGGTCGCCGAGACGCACGCCCCGGATCGTCCGCGAGCTCGCGATTCCTCTCGCGGCAACGCGCTCGTCGGTGACCGTCGTGCCGCGTGATGGCCTTGTCGCCGATGCGATCGCCGCCTTCGCGCGGTCAAGTAGATCAATGCAATCGTCTCGGGACGGCCGTGCGGACAGGTCCTGTAGATAGCAATTGGCCGATTTGCGCGCTAGCCGAGGCGATCGCCGAGGAGCGAAGCTGACCGTCGCGACATTCTCCGCCTCGGTCAGCTGGACAATGGCCCTATGGGCGATGGCATAGAGAAATTCCGGCAGGTCTTCACCGCCCACGATCTCGGGTTCTCCGATGGGCTCGAGGTGCTTCGGAGCCATTTTGAGCTGGCATCTTCGTCGCACGACGATGTGGTTCGCTACAGCCGCGACCGGCGCGACGCGCTCCTACTGCGATTCGACCACAAGGGGCGTTTCACAGACATTGACGTCGGTCCCGGGCTTCGCGACGATGATCTTGCTCGTCTGATCGCCGCGTTCACGGCGCCGCGGCTGCGGCGTGTCATGTCGACGGTCATCTTCGGAGCTGTGCCGACAGTCGGGTTCTGGCGCTACAGGGACCGCTTTCAGGTCTTCCCGATGCCGCCGAAAGCGCCCAGACCGCCATACGTCATCGGCGGCGTGCATCCGCGATGCTTGAGGTCGCGTACAGCGGGTCGGACCACGACCAAGTCGACATCTACCGTGGCGCCGTGGCGACTAGGGAGATCAACCGCCTGCTGTCAGGGTTGGTTCGCGGCACCGAGGACCGCCTGGGGCACTTCGCTCGTGCACACTGGACCGTGCTGCTCGATGAAGCGGACGACGGCAGCGAGCGTTGGCAACCCCATTTCGGTCTGCTCGGCTACTACCTCGACGGACAGCAAGCGCCGCGCAGGCTCACCTTCAGCGAGATGTCCGCTGACACGCCGGCGCTTGAGGTCGAGTCGCAAGACGAGTACTTCGCCCGCCGCGGAATTCAGCGACCGGGACGTGCTCGTGTTACCAGACTGTCTCGAAGCGTGCCTCGACGTCTACTTTGGCCTTGATGCTGGTGCCATTGGCTGAACCACGCTCGCCAAGTCGCCCCACTGTCGCCCTCCGCGTCCGCCATCGCCGCCGTCCAGTCGATCGAGGCGCTGCTGACGCCCTCCAGGACAACCGGGATCTGCGAAACGTGCAAGCGACCGATCGGCCCCAGCATCCGGAAGCGCTTCAAAGAGTTCTTGGAGGAGTACGCGCCGGGCGACGCGACCGCTGGAGCACGCGATCAGCTATACGAACTCCGATCCAAACTTACGCACTCCGGCACGCTGCTCGTGGGCGAGCTGCGTCATGTTGCCTTCCGAGAGTTCGTGCCGCAGTCGTGGGGTCAGCGGGACGTGAGCGATCAGGCTTCGTGTTCGCCACGGCAAACGGGACCCCGCGAGACCGGAACAACATCAGGACAATCCTGGCCCGCGTCGTGGAGAAGGTAAACGATCGGCCGGGCCGCCGCGGCCACGCGGCGCTGCCGCCGGTCGTGCCGCATACGCTGCGGCGGACGTACATCAGCCTGATGCTGGAGGCGGGGGCGCCTCTGCACTACGTGATGGACCAGGTCGGGCACGAGGACTCGAAGACGACTCTCGAGATATATGCACACGTGCAGAAGCGGATCAGCCGGCCGCAGGTGAAGCGTGCGTTCGAGGAGCTGCTCGCGAGGACCGATGTAGGCGAGCTTTCCGTTCCGCCCGACGCCCGCGAGAAAATGCCCCGTCAAACCGTCGAAAGGGCGAAGTAAGCCCTCAGCGGCCCGCCAGATGTCCCCCGTGGTCCACAAGAGGGTCCACAAACGCAGAATCAACCCCCGGGCATGATCTTAAAATCCCTCCCGAACTGCGCGGCAACGCCAGAGTCCAGGGCTTTTCTATATGGGCACGGCTGGGCTCGAACCAGCGACCTCTCGCGTGTGAAGCGAGCGCTCTCCCACTGAGCTACGCGCCCGATAGGGCCTCGATTCTACGCGTCGGGGCTCTAGAGCCGGACTAGGTTCTCGGCGGAGAGACCGCGGGTGATGCCGCGGAGGTCGACGAACAACTGCGCCTGCTGGGCGAGCGCGGCGTGGTCGATACCGGGGTGGGCGGTGACGAGCACGATCGCGTCGGCGTTGTCGGTGGCGTCGGCGAGCGCGACGCTCTGGAGCCCGAGATCGGGCAGCGCCGGCACGTAGGGGTCGTGGTAGACGAGCTCGGCCCCCCGTTCGGCGAGGACCTCGATGATGCGCAGGGCGGGTGATTCGCGGATGTCGCCGACGCCCCCCTTGTAGCTGACTCCGAGGATCGCGATCCGCGAGCCCTTGACCGGCTTGGCGTCGTGGTTCAGCGCCCGCTCGATGCGCTCGACGCAGTACTGCGGCATCTGCTGGTTGATCTTGCCGGCCAGCTCGATGAACTCGGTCGACATGTGGAACTCACGGGCGCGCCAGGTCAGGTAGAAGGGATCGACCGGGAGGCAGTGGCCGCCCATGCCGGGTCCGGGTTGGAAGGGCATGAACCCGTAGGGCTTGGTGGAGGCGGCGTCGACCACCTCCCAGATGTCGATCCCCATCCGGTCGGCCAGGATCGACAGCTCGTTGACCAGGGCGATGTTGACCGAGCGGAATATGTTCTCCAGCAGCTTGGTCATCTCGGCGGCCTCGGGGGTGGACACCGGGATGATCTGGTCGCAGACGCGTCCGTAGAGCTCCGTCGCCCGCTCCAGGCACGCGGGGGTGAGGCCGCCGACGACCTTGGGCGTGTTGCGCAGCTGGTAATCGGTGCGGCCGGGGTCTACGCGCTCGGGCGAGAACGCGACGTTGAATCCGTCGCCGATCTTCAGATCTGACTCCTGCTCGAGGATCGGCACCAGCGTCTCCCGTGTGGTGCCGGGATAGGTGGTCGACTCGAGCACGACCAGTTGGCCGCGCTGCAGCACCTGACCGAGGGCGTGGCCGGCTCCGGTCAGGGCACTGAGATCAGGCTCGCGATTGGGCGTCAGCGGCGTGGGGACGCAGATCAGGACGGCGTCGGTCCGGGCCAGCGGCGCGTAGTGTGACGTCGCCTCGATCATGCCGAGCACGTTGCCCAGCCGCTGCGCGGAGATGTCCTCCACGTATGACTCGCCTGCGACGATCGCCGCCACCTTGCGCGGATCGAGGTCGACCGCGACGACGTGCTCGCCCGCCTCGGCGAACGCCACGACGAGCGGCAGACCCACGTATCCCAAGCCGATAACGCCGATTGCCATCGTGGCAGTCAACGATACCGTCGCACGGCTTCTTTCAACCCACTAGGATGTGAGGCGGACCGTGCTAGGTGGGGTGCTAGCGGTACCCTGTACCCGCAATCCGCTCTAGCGGGGCTGAATTCCCTCTCGAGGGGCTAGATGCCCGGGGTCAGCGCCCTGTTTGAGGCGGTGATGGTTTGGTCCCGTTGCGATGGAGGCCTGTGAACCAGGTCAGGTCCGGAAGGAAGCAGCCTTAAGCGGTCACCTCCAGGCGCGACGGGAGTGCCCGACCGGAGTCATCAAACGGCGGCCGCGCCCCGGGGACGGCGTCGACAGGGGGTGCACGGTCCACTCAACCGGCCGCGGAAGCGTCCGGGCCGGCGGCCTGCGCGGGCCGCCCGGCGCCGCGGGTCGGGCATCTAGACTCGACATAACCGTGTCCACCGGGCCTTCTCTCTACCGCCGCCACCGCCCCCGCACGTTCGCCGACGTCGTCGGCCAGGAGCAGGTTGTGCGCACGCTCGCCAACGCGGTGACGCGGGGCAAGGTGCATCACGCCTACCTGTTCGTCGGCTCCCGGGGGACCGGGAAGACGAGCACCGCCAAGATTCTCGCCGCCTGCCTGAACTGCGAGCACGGCCCGACGATCGAGCCCTGCGGCATATGCGATTCGTGCGTCTCGATCGCCAGCGCCACCTCGCTGGACGTGATCGAGATGGACGCCGCCTCCAACAATTCGGTCGACGACATCCGAGACCTGCGCGAGCGCGTCGCCTACGCCCCGGTCTCGGGCCGCCACAAGGTCTACATCCTCGACGAGGCCCACATGCTCTCCCAGCAGGCGTGGAATGCGTTCCTCAAGACGCTGGAGGAGCCGCCGCCGCGCACGATCTTCGTCCTGGCCACCACCGAGGCCCAGAAGGTGCTGCCCACGGTGGTCGATCGCTGCCATCGCTTCGACTTCGGCCGGCCGACCGTGGAGCAGGTTGCCCAGGTCGTCGCCCGGGTGGCGGCGACCGAGCAGATCTCGCTGGAGCCGGGCGCGGCGGCACTCATCGCCCGCCACGCCACCGGCAGCTTCCGCGACGCGCTGGGGACCCTGGAGCAGCTGGTCACCTACGCCGGCGATGAGCCGATCATCTCCGCGGACGTGCTCGCGGTGCTGGGGGTGGCCGACGCCGAGCAGCTGTTCGAGGCGCTCGACGCGGTGATCGCCCACGACCCCGCCGCCGCCCTGCGCAGCGCCGCCAGGCTGACCGCCTCCGGGCGCGATCCCGGCCAGCTCCTGCGCGACCTCGAGGTCCACGCGCGCGAGCTGCTCGCGGTCAAGATGCTCGGCGAGATGCCCGAGGAGCTCCGCATCACGCCGGAGCGTGACGAGCGGCTGCTGATCCAGGCCACCGCGCTGGCCGGCACCGACGTCGTCCGGTTGCTCGATCTCGTGTCCGCGGCGCTCGAGGCGACCGCCAACGGCGCTCAGGCACGGATCCAGCTGGAGCTCGTGCTGATCAAGGCCACCGCCCCCGAGGTGGATCCGTCGACGGCCGCCCTGCTGGCGCGGATCGAGCGCCTCGAGGCCGCGCTCGCCGGCACCCGGCCGCCCGCCCCCAGCGCCTCGATCCCGCGTGCGCCCATCGCCTCGCCCGCGCCAGCACCGCCGCCGTCTCCGTCTCCGTCTCCACCGGACACCTCTGAACCGCCCGATACATCTGGACCGCCACCCACGCCACTCAAACCGCCCGCGGCACCGGCCGCGGACCCCGCGAAATCGACCGCCGCGTCGTCCAACGGCCCGCCCGAGCTGCAGACCGTCGCCGCCTGCTGGCCGGCGGTGATCGACGTCGTGCGCCAGGAGAACCAGATGCTGGCCGCGCTGCTGGCCGATGCTCGCCCGGTGGCGCTGGACGACCACGGCGTCACGGTGGCGTTTCCCGCCGGGAAGGCGTTTCTCAAGCGCAAGGCCGAGCAGGACGACTACCGGCGGGCCACCGCGGAGGCGCTGCGTTCGGTGATCGGGACGTCGCTGGTGCTGCGCTACGAGCTGCGCGACGAGGAGGACCTGCCCGAGCCCGAAGCGGGGGGCCTGTCCCACGAGGAGCTCGTGAAACGATTGGTGGAGGAGTTCGACGCCCAGGAAGTGCTCGACGAACCTGACGAGGAGGCCTAGCCCACATGCCCCAGCCCAACATGCAGCAGCTGCTCAAGCAGGCCCAGAAGATGCAGGAGGACATGCTTGCCGCCCAGGAGTCGCTCAAGGACGAGGTCGTCGATGCGTCGGCCGGCGGGGGCATGGTGACCGTCAAGGTGACCGGCGACCTGGTCGTGAAGTCGATCACGATCGATCCCGAGGCGGTGGACCCCGAGGACGTCGAGCTGCTCCAGGACATGGTGCTGGCGGCGGTCAACGAGGGCATGCGCGCCGCTCAGGAGCTGGCCGCGTCCAAGATGGGCAACATCGCCGGCGGCCTCGGCGGCCCGGGCGGTCTGGGCGGTCTCGGACTTCCCGGTCTCTAAGCCGCGCCCGCGTGTACGCACCCCCGGTCCAGCGGCTCATCACCGAGCTGTCGAAGCTTCCCGGCGTCGGCGGGCGCACCGCGCAGCGGCTTGCCTTCCACCTCCTGCGCGCCTCCGACGACGAGGCGTTTGCGCTCGCCGACGCGATCCGGGAGATGAAGAATCGAATCGGGCTGTGCGAGGTCTGCTTCAACCTGGCCGACGGCCCGCGCTGTCGGGTTTGCGCCGACGAGCGGCGCGACCCGGAGTTGATCTGCGTTGTCGAGGAGCCTTCGGACGTGATCTCGATCGAGCGCACGCATGAGTTCAGCGGGCGCTACCACGTGCTCGGCGGGGCGCTGTCGCCGATCGACGGGGTGGATCCCGAGGACCTGAAGATCGCCGAGCTGTATGACCGGGCGCAGGACGGGTCGATCCGCGAGGTCGTGATCGCCACCAACCCGACCACCACCGGGGAGGCGACCGCGCTGCACATCGCGGCCGGCCTACGCGAGCGCACGCCGGAGATCTCGGTCACCCGCCTGGCCTCGGGGCTGCCGGTGGGCGCCGACCTGGAGTACGCCGACGAGCTCACGCTGGGGCGCGCGCTGTCCGGACGGC
>CAWEVV010000002.1:0-721822 GCA_963812635.1 uncultured Actinomycetota bacterium
AGCGGAGCCGCTAACCCGGCGGACCCGCGGCCGCAGGGGGATGTCCGTCCTGATCGGCGGCCAGCGCCACCGGCGCCGCGCTTGATCGATGAGCGCCTACCACCGTTGCGACTGCGAGCCCGTCGCTATCGGCGCAAGCCGGCACGGCGGCCCCGCTTGCTCACCAGCCTCAGAGCCAATCTCGCAAAACGTCGTGACTCTCGCTCGCTCACGCGAGGAGGCGGCAACGCCGACACTCGCGTCGGTGCCGAGTTAGGCGAGACGCGGAAGCGCCGCGAGGGTTCTCGGGAGGCCTTGGATCTGCATCGGCACGAGCCTGGCGACGGCAACCGCGGAGCCAACAAGATCGGCCGCCAGGTTGCGCGACAAACTGGCCCGGCCGGTCGATGAGTCGCATACGTGCTTCCACGGGAGGCTGTCGGGTTTACCGGTGTCGTCGGGCGGTTTCGCGCTCAGTCGGCTACGGGACGTCGGACGCGGCGGCTTGGCGCACGACGTTTGCGGCGTCGGACGCAACCCAGAAGCCGCTGTGGACGAGCGCGTTGGTCTCACGAGTCACCCGCGCGAGATAGTCGGCGTGGCTGGGATACAGGGCGTGCAGCGTCGCGTGACTGAACGGGATACTGAACCCGATCAGCGGGCACAGCCCGGACAAGTCTGTTGCGTGCGCGCTGCCGTCGATGGGGGAGTACGTCGCGGTGGGAACGTCGACAAACGGGGTCCGCAGACCGCCGAGGGCGTTACCGAACCGGTCTTGGGCGGTCGTCCCGGCGCGGGTGTCGGTCACCTGAATCCTGACCGCGCGCGGCGGTGGGGTGCCGTCATCAAGCCATTTCGTCAGGTCGGCGAACGCGGCATCGGCGACGTATCCGAACGGATACGGGTTCGGGTCGTCGATGCCATCCCGGCCGACCCAAGGGCCGCTGTGATACTGCTGGTGCGCGCAACCGGTGGGCGGCAATGCGCTCAACGGTATCCGCTCGATTTCGGCGAGGTCTCGTTCCTCGGTGATCGGCGAGCTGTCGAGATCATTGGAGATGTGGCTAGCCCCCGGCACCTCCCACAGCCGGTATCGATCGCTGCGGGCATTGCTGTCGGGTCGGCGGTAGGCCAATGCTGTCACACCGCCGAGGAGCACCTCCTCAGTCTCAGTGTTGATCTGGATGACAGGTGAGTCGCGTGGCTGCATACCGTTCCGCGGATCGCCCGACGGAACCGCTCCCGCGGCCGTCAGGCCGAAATTGATGTCGCTGGGACCGACGGTGCCGCCCGGTACGTACCCGTCGTACACCGGCCCGCCGTTGGGCAACCGGTCGATGGCGTTAAACACGTCCGCTTGCGTGAACGTGAAGGCGCCGTCCTGCGAGAACCCGGCCTCGAAAACATGGCGCACCTTGAGGCGATGAAGCGGACTGCGCGGCCCGTTGAGCTTGAACAGCGCCCCGACCTGCGCCGCGATGTCGAACGTGATCCCGTCGTCGACGTCGCTGTTCTCGCCCCAGGCCAAACGCGCGTAGCGCTGGGGCTCAAACCGCTGCAGCGCGCGGATCGACGCATACCGCGACGTCCAACCGACAAACACATCCCCGTGCCCAACGAAGTACGGCCACGAGCGGTCCCAGACGTTCGCGATGTCATAGCCAGACGACGGATTGAACGGCTCGATGATCACCGTGCCGCTGAACCGGCGTGGATCGATCGGACGTTTCACCAGCATTCGCGTCGTGTACGGGAGATTCCGGCAGCCCAGCCGCCCGGCGCTCCCCGGGCACCGAGCGATGACCCGAACCCTCGTCGCGCTGTACTCATAGAGCTTCGCCCGCCCCGACACGAAGTACTCGTTCTCCTCATACCCAGACGGCACCCGTGGCTCCGGGCCGAACCCGTCGGCGATGAACGGGAAATTCGACCGCGTCGACAAAATCGGGCCCACCACCGTCGGCGTGGGCACCACCCAACGGCGAGTCCGGTCCGGGCCGCCCGACGCGCATCCCGCCACACCCACGCACGCGCACCACACAACCAGGCATCGCAAAAGCCGCCGACGACCGACGTCAGGCATCACAGACACGACGCGATCCTAGACACCAAACCGCAGAGTCGACGCTCTCACGTCGCGAGGGACCACGTGACCACTGACCACCCCCGGCCGCCCGCAGCCCGGCGCTTGCTCCGCTGCTGCCCCATCCTGTTCGGGTGAAAGCAAGACCGACCACGACCGACGCCAGCGCACAGACGGTCGGCACCGTCACGTCTCGCTCAACCCCTACTGACGCCGAATCGCGTTCACGTCGCGCCGCCGCCGGCCTTCGTCCACAGCGACGGCGCCGCCGGCCCCGACGACCCGCGCGATCGCATCCACTTCGCGCACGATCTCTGAGATGCGCTTGAGCAGTCGTCGAGCAACCCGCAGCTGCGGGCTGGGGGTCAGCCGCGCGAGCTGACGCGTCAGCCGCGCGCAGATCCGCGGGCCCCGCAGCGCAGCGGGGCTAAGCTGGGCTTCGAGCTCGGGGGCGACGGCGACCAGATGCCAGCGCAGGCGGTTGATCATCCGCGTGCGCTCGGTGATGAGCTGATCGCGGTAGTCGGCCAGCACGCGGATCTCCAGCGCGTGCTCGTCGGTGAAGGCCACCGGGAAGCTCTCGATCCCGTCGCGGAGCACCGCCAGCGCCACCGCCCGCGCATCGATCAGATCTGACTTGCCGGCCTGCCGGGCGACCTTCCGGGTCTGACCGGTCATCGCGGCCGGCACCCGGATCACCCGCTCCCCGGCCGCGATCAGCGCCGCTTCCAGACCCGCCGAGACATGCCGGCCATCCTCGATCGCCCACACCCGATCCTCGTCCAGGCCGGCGGCGAATCGCCGCGCATCAAGCGATCCGGCGTCGCTGGCCGCGATCTCACGCTGCCCTCGCAGCGCGCCGGTCCCGGCGTCCACGGCGACCAGCATGTGATTGCGCTCGTGGGTGTCTGCCCCGATCACGATCATAGGCGGCGTCCCTTCGTTTGAGCTTGACGAAGCGGACCTTCGGCGGACACCGCTCAGTTGGGGCGCTGCCACGCTCCTGTCAAGTCACGCCGGCGGTCCTCGGTCGGTGACGGACGACACAGCGAAAGCCAGTCAGACCCCCTTCGGGTCGACAGCGGCAAAGAGAGTCAGCCCGCCACCGGCCGAGAGCCAAACCGACCGGCCGGACATCACCGATCCGAAGGCAGCCTCTCACTGAGCGGCAAAGGACTCGTCCGGCCCCAACGCGTCAGACGATCCCAGGTCGCCGTGGGCCTCGTCCGTTCGGCGCCTGCCGACAGACGAAGCGATCGTGCGGACAGCTTTCCGCGGAGACGTGCTCATCGCCGAAAGGAGGGACGAGGCGACGACCTCAGAGTCGCCGCGTTGCCTATTTAAAGCCGACCTCCGTCGCCAGCCTTATGATCACGCGTGGCCGCCCGAAGGGACGATCCGTACCGTGGCCAAGCGCTCGCCCGTCGACGCCGACGCGCGTCATCCGTCCGTCGCCGAAGCGATGGCGCAGCGCGATCAGCCGCGACCGTGAAAGCAGTCGTCGAGAGCAGCTGGGCCGGCCAAGGGCTCGGGACTGATCTGCCGCTTTGGGCTGCGACGCGATGGTTACCTAGGGGGGCGGTGCGCAGGCCGGTCTCGATCTCGCGCACGGCGGCGCGGGTCTGCTCGACGGCGTGGTCGCGGGCGGGCTGGTCGAAGCGTTGGCTGAGGCCGCTGACGTTGACTGCGCCCAGGAACGCGTGATCTGCGCCGTAGATGCCGACCGAGATCCCCGCTAGTCCTTCCTCGAGCTCGTCGACGGTGGTTGCGTAGCCTTGGGCGCGGGTGAGGTCGAGCGCGCGGTTGAGCGCTCGCCGGCTGGTGATGGTGTGCGGGGTGACCGGGGGTAGTCGTCGGGGCAGCAGCCGGCTGAGTCGTGTCTGGTCGCTGGCGGCGAGGAGCAGTTTGCCGCTGGAGCTCGCGTGGAGCGGGAAGCGGCGGCCAAGCCACGATCGGGGGACGAGATGCTGGGTTCCGGGGATCTGCCGTACGACGTCAAGGTCGCCGTCGTGGGCGATCACGCTTAAAGTCACCGTCTCCTGGAGAGTCGCGGCGAGCGCGCCGAGGTGCGAGGCGGCCAGTTGCTGCACGATGGTTCCGATATCCACCTGCCGGGCGAGGCGGACGAGTTCAGGGCCGAGCAGGACGCGATCGCGCTGCGGCGTGCGGACGAGCAGGCCCTCGGACTCCATCGTCTCGATCAGCCGCAGCGCCGTCGCGCGCGGCACGCCGGCGTCACGGGCGAGCGCGGACACGCTCGCGCCGGTGGGGTGCGCCGCCGTCTGGCGCAGAAGGGTGATCGCCTTCTGGACTGACTGATTCACAGGGGACTGCCCGCAGGTCGGGGCAAAGCGCCGCGATGTTAGCGGCCGTGGCTGTCCATCACGGGAGCCGGTGGGCGATCGGGGCGTCACCGGCCGGCTGGCGGCAGGCGAGGCCTGGTCGTTGACTGCCTCGAGGTGAGTAGGTAGGCCCGGCAGCGAAACTGAGCAGACCCCACCAGTGTGTGGTTGATGGACGACAGCAGAGGGAGCCCCCAGATGAGCACCGCGTGGTTTGACGACGCGACCGCGTTTACCGACGAACAGACATACGCCGACACCCGCCGCCCGGCGCCGGCTGCCCGCACGCTCATCCCGGACGCGTACACCTCAGAGACGTTCTTCGCGCTCGAGCGCCGGCAGGTGTTCGGCGTGAGCTGGGTCGCTGTCGGCTGAATCGACCAACTGCGCGAGCCCGGGGATGTGCTCGTGGCCGACGTGGGCGGCCGGTCGATCTTCGTGGTGCGGACCCGAGCCGGCGAGCTGAGGGCCTTCTACAACGTGTGCCGCCACCGCGGCACCCAGCTGCTGCGAGAGGACGAGACGAAGGTCAGGCGGTGGATCCGCTGCCCGTACCACAGCTGGGCCTATGACTACGAGGGCGTCTGCATCGGGACCCCAATGTTCGAGGACCCCCACATCCCCGAGGATCAGCAAGCCGCCTTTGACATGAGCGAGAGCGCCGCGTTTGACCGCCGCGACTACGGTCTGCTGCGGGTCGCCGTCGCGTCGTGGGGGCCGCTGGTGTTCGCCAACCTCGCCGACGACTCGATTCCGCTCGCCGACTACCTGGGAGACCTGCCCGACCGCAGCGCCGGCTACCGGCTCTCCGACTGGGGGATCGCTCGCATCGGGCACTACGAGGTCGCCGCCAACTACAAGCTGGTCGCGAGAACTTTATGGAGTACTACCACCTGCCCTGGGTCCATCCCGGGCTGGTGAAGGTGTCGCCAATCGAGGCGCATTACCGGTGGCAGGGGACCCGGCATGTATTCGGGTTTCTGCACCACTCCGATCGCGGCGGACACCGAAAACGGCGGCTGGGGGGCGGGCCTGTCACCGATCAGCGATCTCAGCGACGCCAACGCCCAAAGCGCCCGGTTCGCCTGGGTGTTCCCGAACGTCGCGGTCAATATCCTGCCCAACCACGTCTTCCTGATCCACGCGCAACCCGTCGGCCCCAGGTTGACGCGCGAGACGACCTATCTGCTCATCCATCCAGATGCTGCCGAGCCCACCGACACGGGCGTGGCGGTCGATCAGCTCGCCGCTTTCTGGGACCGCGTCAACCGCGAGGACATCGACATCGTCCAACGCGTCCAGCAGGGCCTCGACACCACGCCATTCCCCGGAGGACGGCTCTGCTACCGCTTCGAGGAGCCACTCCACCGCTTCCAGAACATGGTGATCGACCACATGATCGGTCATCCGCGCATCCCCGCCGGGGATCCAAGCCAAAGCATGCCCATGTTCCGCGGCCGCACCGACGCGGCCAACACCCCATAACCGCAGGCACGACGCGTCGCCGGGGCCGCCCAGGCCGGCCGGGACGCCAGCCGAGCATGCCCTTGTCGCCGAAGCGCAAGCTGGCCGTTGCGGCGGCCATTTGACCAATGCGATCGTCCGGGTCCGTCGAGACCGTTCCTTGGTATGGTCGCCGACGCTCTGCGCGGGGCTTGAGCAGAGCGCTTCACTCGCCCGACGCGGCTGCGCCCGCCCTGTGTCGTCGGCCGGCGATCGGCACTCTGTGTGCCGCTGGGGTCGCCAGCAATGGCGCGGCGTTTAGCTGACGAAGATCGCCTGCTCGAGGCTTGTGCCGGCGGCCAGGTTGTTGCGCAGCGGTGTGTCGGCGAAACCCTGGCCGCGCGGCGCGAGAATCCAGAACCGAGCGCGAGGAGACTCCGTGCCGACGATCACATCGCCGGCGTATCTGGCCAGAGCGGCCGCCGGCGCCATGTAGGTGTCGCCCGTCTTGTCGTCGGTGAGGTACAGGCCTGGAACCGGAGCCCTTGTCGTCCTCGCCGTCCCACTCGGAACCGTCGGGATAGCAGCGATCGGGCTCAGACCCCTGGGCATGATCGCGATCGCCCGCGTCCTCCCGCGGGAATTCAACGCGACAACCCTGCCACCGCCTCCGCCAGCATCGACCGTCAGGAGCGCGTCCCCGCCGACCGACCCAAATCGGCGCGGCGCGATGACAAGCTCGTCTGCGCCCCCCGGCCCGGCGTAGCTGCCGACCCGCTGCACCCGCCCGTGAGCGTCGACCGCGTCCACCTGGCCGCCAGCGGGTTTCGCGCCGCCAGAACGCCCGGTCGCGGCAAGCAACCGGTAGCCGAAGCGGCCGACGGTGTCGAACGCCAGCGCTCCGTCTGCCGCAGGCGGGTAGTGCGCAGGGAGGGTCGCGAACACAGTCTCGCGAGAGCCGTCCGGGCTGATCTCGTAGATCTTGTTGTCCGGCGAGTGGCAGAAGATCGCGCCGGACGGGAAACCGTGCCTGCCAGCCGAGAGGACGCACCGCGTCTCCTCCACCAGCCTTGGCATCTTCGCAAACCGATGCAACGGGCGACCCGCCCGCGGCGCGGCCCAGACCGTGTTCGCGGTGTTCTGGACGTAGAGGAATTGCCGACCAGTCCAGACGACGCTGTCCAGCTTCTGCGTCGTCTTCCCGACTAACCGAAACCGCAGCGTCTGGCTCGCCGAAAACAGATCGGGCGCGGCCGCCGTCGAGCCACAGGACCCGAGAACGCCGGCGAGCATGAGTGCGACCCCGCCGACCAACATCCGCCGCACCCGCGCGTCACCCCACGCCCCCTGCCTCGATCGCGACCGCGCTGCGGACCTCATTCTCATCGGCCTCACCGACCCGCTCGGGCCAAGCGCACTCCGCCGCGCCGCCCACGTGACCCGCTCGTGTCCCCGAAGCAGGATCCTTGAATTCGGGACCGCCATCGACTCCCGATCGTAGTGCGCCAGCCCTTGGGCGAGCCGACAGTCACCTCCCGCGTCGTCGCCGTTGCGATCGCTCGTGATCGGCGGATCACCAGATCATCGCGGTCGCCCAGTCGCCTCGGCCGTGCTCGTAGCCACGCTGCGCATTCACACGCTTGGGATCGCCCCAGTGTGTCCATGATCTGCGTCGCCAGGCAACGCGGATCATGCGTGTCGATGCGCAATCCGGCCATGTGCAGCATGTTCGCGTCGCGCGGGCGACTGCTTCGCCTCTTTGGAGTGTCAGGGCTCCCGCCATCAGAATGGCGACCAGCCGGAGCTGTGCGTCTGGCCGTCAAGGAGGTCGGGGTTGCGCTCGATGAACTCGTCAAAGCTCCCTGCCCCCCAGCGCTGCATGTGCACCGCCACGCACTGCAGCCACGCGACCGTGATCGTGGCGTGATACTTCCCGTCAGCCCCGTGCCGTCGAGCGACGTGCCCAATCGCCGCGATCATGAAGCGCTGCGCTTCCTCGATCGGATGCAGACTCAAATAGGACCACGCGAGCTCGAGATGCTCTCGATGCCCGAAGCCGCCGCGGGTCCGAACGATCTTGTCAAGGACGTCGACGTCGGATCTCCGCATACCCCAACGCTAACTGCCGCGGCTGGAAGGCTCAACCCTGGTGCAGCACGCGAGCACGCCACTCGCCGGAAGCGGGGCTCCGAGGAGCGGCTCCGCGTTCGTCGTCGTGCCTATGTAGACCTCGAGGTCGGATCACTATCCGGCCCTGTCAAGCCGCGTTGCTATTGGCTTGGTCCGCCCCGCGTGCCCGCCGCTGGTCTCGGCGCCAAGCGGCGTCAATCCGAGATTGCCGGAATGGGGACGTGGGAGAAGCGGTTGACTTTACGCTTGGTTGAAGGGAGGCACGAGCGCGTTGGTGCTAGTGCAGTCCTTCGCAGCCGTGTTCGAGATGAGCCAGCAGCGTGGGATAGTCAAGCCGCTGGGAGGGACCGCTGAAACCAACGATCGCTGACAGCTTTTGGTCGCTATCGCGGATCGCGTAAGCAATCGAGCTGAGTCCGATCTCTGACTCTTGGGCGAGCGTGGCCCAGCCGCTCTCGCGCACGCGCCGGATCTCGTCGGTCAGCTGAGCGCGGGTGGTGAGCGTGTGTGGCGTGAGCCGCTGAGGACGTACGCGGCGGATCCAGGCGGCGAGCTCGTCATCGGATAGCTCGGCGAGTACAAGCTTGCCAGCTGCCGAGGCATGCAAATCGACGGGCCGTCCGACCCAATTGATCAGGCCGAGCAGGCGGGGGCCGTCGGCTTGGATGAGGATCTCGATCTGCGGTCCCGGTCGCGGGACGGCGAGCATGGCGGACTCGCGAGCGGTGCCGGCCAGTCGCTCGAGCACGGGGCGGGCGCGCTCGCGCAGGGCTCGGTGCGGGTCGGCGCGTGCAGCGATCCGAGTCAGTCCGGGTCCGACCATCCAGCCCTGCTCACCACGCGTGAGGAACTCGGAGTCCTCCAGCGTGGCGAGCAGCCGACCGGCGGTCGCCGGCGCCAGTCCGGTTGCCCGCGCCATGGTAGCGGTCGTGGCGCCGTGCGGGAAGCGCTCTAGCGCCTGCAATAGATCGAGTGCGCGGGTGAGGGACTGCGTGCGGGGAGTGCTCACATCGTGAGCGTACGGCATCGTATGATGGGCGTATGTTGATTGATTGCGACATCCATGTGGGTTATGAGACGTTGCGTGACCTCGTTCCCTACGTTGACGGCGCAACGGCCGAGATCGTCGAGCAGTCGGGAACCAATGGGTTGGGCATGCCCTCCTACCCCTGGTATCACCCGACCGGCTGGCTGCGGGGTGACGCCTACGACCGCGACGCGGCGGCGAGCGGCACGCTACTGGTCGGCCAGACGCTCGAGCGCGTGCGTGCGATGGTGCTCGATCCGTTCGATGTGACGTTCGGCATCCTCACCCCGGACGAGGCGGCGGCGTTCGCGATTCTGCCTAACGCTTCGCTTGCAGCTGCGTTGTGTCGGGGCTATAACGATTGGCTGCTGACCGAGTGGCTCGAGCGTGAGCCACGACTGCGCGGTCTGCTGGTGGTCACGCCACAGCACCCCGAGGCGGCGGCCGCCGAGATTCGCCGGCTCGGCTCGCGTGAGGAGATCGCCGGGGTGTTTCTCCCCGGGGCAGCCCGCATCCCGTACGGAAGTCCCGTCCACGACCCGATCTGGCGGGCCTGTAACGACCTAGCGCTGCCAGTCGCGATCCACACCCACTTCGAAAGCGTCGGTATCACCGGGCCCGTGACCGCCGCCGGCATGCCGGACTTCTACACCGAGTACCACGCGCTGACCGGCGCTGGGATGCTCGGCCACCTCGCGTCGATCCTCTGCCACGGCATATTCGAGCGCTTCCCGCAGACCCGGGTGATCCTGATGGAGGGAGGCCTGGTGTCGTTCGTCGGGTTGTTGTGGCGTCTTGACACCGCCTGGCGCGGCTGCCGGACCGAAGTCCCGCACTGCGTGCGGCCCCCCTCGGCATACGTGCACGAGCACCTCGCCTGGACCACCCAGCCGCTAGAGGAACCACCCCACCAGCGACTGCTCGCCCCCGCACTCGAGGGGCTGGCGCCGTGGCGGACCCTGTGCTTCTCTAGCGACTATCCCCACTGGGATTTCGACGATCCACGCCAGACACTCGCCCGGCTGCCCAACGAATGGCGCCAAGCCGTCGCCCACGAAAACGCCGCCCGCTTCTTCTCGCTGCCCATCCCCACAGCCCAGACGCCACCACAACCAACACCCGCATGACCCGGCCACACGTCCGCGTCGCCATCGCTGACGCTCCAGCCAGCGGCGAAGTCCGGCTCGTCGAGCTCGACGGCCACACGATCGGTCTCTACCGCGTCGGCGAGCAATACCACGCCGTCGCCGACCGCTGCCCTCACCGCGGCGCCCCACTGTGCTCAGCCGGCCGAGTCGTGCACGGCATCACGCTCGAGCACGGACACCCCAGCCGCGGCGACACCCCAGGGCTGCTGCGCTGCCCGTGGCACCGATGGGACTTCGACATCACCACCGGACGCTGCCTCGTGCAACCACGCCTACGCATCAGACGCTACCGCATCGAACACGAAGGCAACGACCTGATCATCACCCTCCAACACCCAGCACCACCGACCACGCCAGAGCCAGCAGCCAAGCAAACGACCTTCGCTTCCAAGCCGGGCGTGAGTTCCACCACCCGCCGCCGCTCTCACGAACAATTCAGCAGTCTAGGGCCCGGCGCACGAGGCCCAATCTGACTGCTGCTCCCAGCGAAGATAGGTAGCCGCTGGTCTCGGACATCGCCGATAGCGGGGCGCACGAGAACGCGTGCGCGATGGGGCTCTACCTAAGCAGCGCGCCGGCACTCCGACGCGACCGCAGCTCTCAAGGTCGGGCAAACCCGATCGTCTGCCGCACTGATCAAAAGCGGCAACCCGGGCGATCCAGATGTCGCCAACGCGAAAGTCAAGTCCAGCGCCCGCCGTATGGGGAAGCGATCTTGCGGACGCTATGGGCGCGCGCTCGATGCTGGGTGAGGACGGGAGTCGCATAGTCGGTGACGCGGTGCTAGCCGGCTTGGCGCTCGTACCCTCGGTGAAATGGCGGAAACGCGAAACACTGACCTTGTCAGCGAGATCGAGGACACGGTCCGAGGCCATGTAATCGCTCAGATGCCGCCTGAGAGTTCGGGCGAATTGGCGTCGATGGAGCTACGACAACTGCTGGGCGTTTACTGGACCTGGCGAGAGCGCTTCCCGGCATCGCGCCCGAGAACGGTGCACCGCTCCCAGGAGCTTGATTCGAGCGCTCAAGCTGAAGAGCGCTCCACCGAGCTCGCCGAGTTTGAACGCAAGATGACCGCGGGCGAGGACATTACGCCACATCTCAGCGAGCGTGTCGAGACCGCGTTTATCCCCGAGAGGCAGCGCCCCGGTCTGCATCCCCGGCGGCGCGACGCCGACCGCGATCGGATGCTCAACGCCTGGGGCATTCATCACCTCCATCTGTCCAGCGCCGCGTTTGACATCCGCGACCCCGACGCGGTCGCGCGCCTGTTCGACGCGGCCGGCGAGCTTGATGGACTCGTCAATAACGCCGCCGGCAACTTCGTCTGCCCCTCGCTCGAGCTCTCCCCGAACGGCTTTCGCGCTGTCGTCGAGAGCTCGCTGCACGGCTCGTTCTTCTGCTCGCAGGCGCTGGCGCGGCAGGCGATCGCTCGGGGGGGCGGCGCCGCGATCCTGAACATCGTCGCGACCTACGCCTGGACCGGCGCGCCCGGCGTCGCACACTCGGCCGCCGCGAAGGCAGGGCTGGTGGCTCTGACCAAGACGCTGGCTCGCGAGTGGGGGCCGCACGGCGTTCGCGTGAACGCGCTCGCACCGGGTTTCGTTGCGACCGAATCGGCCCGCGCGAACATCCTCTCTGACCCCCTCGCCGAGGAGCGGATGCGCTCGCTGATCCCCCTCGACCGGTTCGCCGAGGGGGACGAGGCTTCGTACTGCACCGGCGCCATGCTCACCGTCGACGGCGGCCGGTCGCTCGGGGTCGCGATGCACGGCGTCACCGCGAGGGTTTGACCGGGTCACGGGTTCGTTGTCGCGGCCGGCCTCGAGCTCGGGCGGGCACGCGCTCCGCTTGCGATCTTCGACGAGCTCGCCGTAGGCGAGACGGCGCTTGCCGCGCACGGCCTCGCCCGCTACGCCAGCCGCCGGTCTAAGGCGCTCGATCTTCGCGACGGCGGGGCGTTCCTGGTCTCGCTCGACGGCGCGTCGATCGAGGCGGCCCTCGACAGCCAGGGCTTCGTTCGCGTTCGGGAGGGCGGCGAGCCGGGTAATCACCATGGATCGCAACCCCCACAAGCTCGACGAGATCCGCATCCAACGCAGCGAGATCGAGAACCACTACATAGACGAGCTCCTCGCCGCATGCGGCGGCGCCAACAACAGCTCGTCGGCCAGCTCGGGCGCCGCCTCGGCGCCGGTCAAGCGCGGTGGCGTGCTGCGCGTCGCCAACCAGGTGCCGGCCGCGGCAATGAACCCGCTCACGGTCGCTGACGGCGGCGGGATAATCATGCTCGGCCAGACCGGCGAGTTCCTGATCACCGACAACACCGGACGGACCGGACAGCCGCTGCAGCCGACGCTCGCGCTGTCCTGGCGCCCGAACGCGGACGCAACCGTGTGGACGTTCTACCGAATCGGTGACTGCGTCTCGCCACGCTGCTCGGCGACGTCATCTACGACGGACACCGCCTCGCTCGTGAGATCGACACCTCCAACCCGAGCGTCGCACTTCCCTACCGGCGCGAGCAGTCGCTCGACCCAGCAGCAGCCAGGACACCCACGTCCCTTCGCGCTGCGAATGCGGCATTGACGGCCCGCCCTGCCGCTCCGCCGCAATCTCAATAGCCGGGAGGTCGGCGGCAACAAGACTCCTCCTTCGCGAGGGCAAGCGACACCCGGTGAAGGGCGTGCCAGTCGCTCTATTTGCCAGGTCAGCAAGCGCCGGTCACTGTCGCTTTCGGGGCCGACCGGGCGTCGGCGATGGCCCGAACGTCACTTCTCAGATGGGCGAAACGCAGCAGCGTTTCCCTCTGTCGTTGAGCCAACGTCTGCATAAGCACGCCTACGCCATTCGGCGCCGGGAACCTGGAGCCGCGGCATCCGCAGCCGTCTGGATTCGAGCGTAGCTGCGGCTGGCGGGGCTGTCGCTCTCAGCGATTGGGGGCAGCCGCCCCGAGACGACCAGCCTTCTGCATCATCGCCGAGGGAGCCATCAAGCCGCGGCTTCCGCTTCGTTGGTTGGTCGACCAGGAGCAGCAGTCCGTCGGGTGCTGCCGGCGCGGGCCGACGTGCCTGCTGGTGCGTGAATGGGGCACTCTCGGCGACGGCCGGTGGCGTCTCTTTGCTGCTGTAAATTTGCCGCGGCTTGGGCTCCCTGGTGGTGGTCAGTTTAGGCGGCTGTCACCTCCTCGGGGGTGGGTTGTTCGTGTCCCTCGTAGCGCGTTCGCTTGAGGCGTTGGCGGTCAAGCTGGTTGAAGCGGATGCCGTTGGTCTCGTGGGTGATCAGCAGGTCGAGGACCGCCCAGACCAGCGACAGGCAGCTTTCCTCGCCGGGGAACCGGCCCATCACTTTGGTTCGGCGTTTGACCTCGCCGAGTGAGCGCTCGAGCAAGTTGGTGCTGCGCCACCGGCGGCGGTGTCTGGGTGGGTAGCGCAGGTGCACGACGAGCGCGTCCAGGTCGTCGGCCAGGCATCTGGCTGCGGTTGTATAGCCGCCCTTGTCGAGGTCGTCGACGAGCGCCTGGAGTCGTTGCTTGGCGTCGCTTTCGCTGATCGCGTCATCGAGCGCCTGCCAGTAGGCGTGCTTGACCCGTTCGCGCTCTCGTTCGGGCAGCTTGGCGTAGAGGTTGCGCGCCCGATGCACACAGCAGCGTTGGCGGTCAGACGCCGGCCAGCACTGCTCGATCGCTTTAGTCAGGCCGGGGGCACCGTCGGCGACGATCAGCATTGGCGCGCCCAGCCCGCGGGCGATCAGATCACGGGCGAGCGCCTGCCAGTCCTCGTAGGACTCGCGCATCCCGAGCATCACCGACAGCAGCACCCGCTCGCCCTCCTCGGTGAACCCCCAAGCGACCAGCACCCCCTCCTTCGGCCCACTGGGACGAACGGTGATGAAGGTCGCGTCGAGAAACAGCGCCACCAGCCGGGTGTCGTAGAGGTCGCGGCGTTTGAACGCTGCATAGCGTTCCCGCAGCTCCTCGCAGATCCGGGACGCGGTCGACTTCGACAGCTTCCCGAGTCCCGCCTTCTCGCACAACGACTCGACGTCACGCATCGACAGACCGCGCACGAACGCGCCGATCACCAACGCCTTGAGCGGCTCGGTCCGCACCAGCTTGGTGCCCCTGGGAAACAGCTTGGAGGCAAACGTCGCGGCAGCCTCCCGGACCTGGGGGATCTCGATCCCCAGCTCCCCCTCGGCGGTCTGCACCGTCCTGGGCCTGAACCCGTTGCGCATTCCCGAGTCGTAGTTGCGCAGCCCGCGCTGATCCTCCGGCCGGCGCTCATACCGGGCGCGCCCCAACCAGGCGTCAAACTCGTCCTCCACCGCCCGCTGGATGATCAAACGGGCACCCAGCTTCGCGAGCTCTGACAGCGACTCCCGCGGGTTCTCACCCACCCCCACAGCAAGCAGCTGGTCGATCTTCGCTTCTATCTCCGCCGACGGCGGTACGGTACGTCTCACGGCGTAGGCCTCCTTCATCGTCTGACAGGACTTGAGGGAACCTACGCCGTCGCCCTGACGGCACCGAACCTATTTACAGCACTCCTGAGACGCCACCGCGACGGCCGGCGGCGCTGCTGCTTGTCGTCCCAAGCAGCGGCGCGATCACCGCCAGGGTTGGCTTCCGCTTGCCGAGGCAGAGCAGACGCCACCGCCACGCGCTGAGCAGTGGCCACGAGCAGCGATGCACGGCCGGCGACGGACGGGCGTCCATCCAGTGGGTCCGGTTCGGTCGCCGCTTGACATCGCCGAGCTGGATGGCACGATGCTGCCTGGCGTGTGCGCTGGCGCGACGCTCAAGGCCACCCCCACTCGCGCGTGATCGGACGCAAGGGAGATGCTCAGGCCCTGGACGTCGAGCTCAAGCGAGCCAAGCGGTTGGGCGCCGTCGCGCCGATCGACACCAGTCGGGAAACGGTGACCGACTTTGCCCACACCTGGTGGAACCGTTACGTCGTCCCGAACCTCGCGCGCCATACCCAGCTGGCCTACGCATCGATGCTCGACGTCCACATCCTCCCCGCGCTGGGCGAGACCCGCGTCCGATCAGTCACCCCTGAGCTCGTGGCCCAGCTGCGCGCCGAGATGGCGGCGGTGGCGCCGCCGGCCGAGCGACTCAGGGTGTCCGGGAAGTGTCCGTTTTGTGTCCGCGTGCTTCGGAGGAACCTGGAGCCGGAGACAAAACCCCTGCATATTGCGAGTGGGCGATCCAGGACTCGAACCTGGGACCTCTTCCTTATCAGAGAAGCGCTCTAACCGACTGAGCTAATCGCCCTGCGCCGGAGCGATTCTAACGGCGTCACCCAAGGCCGGTCCGACGCGGGTCGCGGGGACGTCTTGCTCGGCAGGCAACGAGTCGAGCCATGGCTCCACCGCCTGGAGCCAGGCCCCGGGCGCGTCGCGGTGGGGAAAGTGACCGGCGCCGGCGACCAGCTCGAGTCGCCAGCCAGGGTGGCGCTCGGCCGCGCCCGAGGCGAACGCCGCGGGAACGTAATGATCGCTGGAACCGTGGACCAACAACACCGGGCACGTCACCCGATCGGCCAAGGCATGGAACGAGTTCGGCCGGAGCCCATAGCGTGCCAACGAGCGCAGCGCGGCGGCGCGGGAGCGCACGGTCATCGACTCTCGCCTCAGGGGAGTCCGGCGGGCGGTCTCGCCGATGAAGAGGGCGCGATGGCGGCCGTAGTCGGCCGCGGTTCTGATCCTTGACCGGCCGTGGCGGGCGACGGGAAGAAATGGAGCGGTGAGCACCAGGCCGGCGAGCCGGGCGGGCTCATTGGCAGCCGCCAGGATAGCGGCGAGCGCGCCCATCGAATGACCGAGCAGGACCGGCCGGTGAGTGCCGTCCCGCGCAAGCGCCTCCCGCACCAGGCGATGGCCGGCGGCGAGGGGGCTCCCAGCGCGGCTCGAGGAGCCGTCCCCCGCAACCGGGAGCTCGAGCACGAGCACGCGCCCCCGCCGCTTCAGGGATTCGGCGACGCAAGCCCACTCGCCACTGACGCCACCCAACCCCGAGATGCAGATGAACCCGCCGCCGGTGGAGGGACGGAGACCGGTGGCTTGGCCGATCCGCGGGTGGCTCATCAGAGGCACATCCAAACCGGCTAGGCTTGACCTCAACCAGAGCCTGAGCGCCGCTCCCTCAGGCTCTGCGCCAGCTCGAGTGCGTCCTCCGGCGCGTCGAAGCGCAGGCGGGCGCGATACCCGTCCCCGGCCGCGGAAACCTCCACCTCCCGGCCCAGTGCCGACCCCAGCGCGTCGGCAATCTCCGCTATCGCCGCCTCCTGGTCGGGATGCAGCGCTCGGGCGCCTCGGCGCCGGGGTTCCGTTTCGTCGCCGGTGCGCGTGCTCCGGGCGCGGCGCTCGAGCTCGCGCACCGACCAGCCTTCGGCGGCGGCGGCCCGGGTCAGGCGACGGCGCTCGGCGTTGTCCCGCGCCAACAGGAGCGCCCGTCCGTGACCCTCGCTCAACTGGTCGGCCTGAATCGCCTCGATGGCCTCGTCCGGGAGATCGAGCAGGCGGATCAGGTTCGAGACCGCGACCCGGCTGCGGCCGACCCGGCGGCCGACCTCCTCGCGGGAGAGGCCGAGCTCCTCGGTGAGGGCGGCGCAGGCACGGGCCTCCTCGATCGGATTCAGGTCCTGGCGGGCCATGTTCTCGATCAACGCCACTTCGAGCGAGGCGGCATCGTCGCGATGGCGCACCAGCGCGGGCATGTCCTCCAGCTCGGCGATCACCGCGGCGCGCCAACGCCGCTCCCCCGCAATCAGCTGATAGCTGCCGTCGGCCACGGGGCTGACCAGCACGGGCTGCAACACGCCCCGGACCTTGATCGACTCCGCGAGCGCCACCAGCCCCGGCTCGTCGAAGCTCTGGCGCGGCTGGTGCGGGTTGGGGGCGATCATGTCGACCGGGATGCGGCGCAACTCCTCCGGCTGGTCGCGGGGGACGACCGACAGGATCGCCGCCAGGCCGCGCCCCATTCCCCGCTGCCGCTCAGCCACGCGCGGCCACCTCCTTGGCGAGCTCGAAATAGGCATCAGCCCCCGCGCAGTGTGGGTCGTAGTGGATCACCGGCTTTCCGAAGCTCGGCGCCTCCCCCACCCTGACGTTGCGCGGGATCACCGTCTGGAAGACGAGCTCGGGGAAGTGCCGGCGGACCTCGTTCTCCACATCCTGGGCCAGGCGGGTGCGGCCATCGTGCATCGTCAACAGCATCCCGGCGACGGTCAGCCTGGGGTTCAGCTCGCGTTGAATCAGCGACAGCGTGTCGAGCAGCCCGGCCAGGCCCTCGAGCGCGAAGTACTCGGCCTGGACGGGGACGATCACGCGATCGGCCGCGACCAGCGCGTTGACGGTGAGCGGCCCGAGGGAGGGAGGGCAGTCCAGCAGCACGAACGAGTAGCGATCCCGGATAGGCGCCAGCGCCTCCCGGAGTCGGCTCTCGGATGCGGTCAGCCGCGGCAGCTCGACCGTGGCCCCGGCGAGGTCCGGTCCCGCGGGAACCACGTGCAGATGCGGGATCACGGTGCTCACCACCGCATCCGCGAGCGGGAGCTCCCCCACCAGCGCGTCGTACGCCGTCGGCGTCGTGTACTTGCTCAACCCGAGGCCGAGGGTCGCGTTGGACTGGGGATCGATATCGATCAACAGCGACTCGTAGCCGGCCTCCGCGATGCACGCCGCGAGGTTCACGGCGGTGGTTGTCTTCCCGACGCCGCCCTTCTGGTTGGCGATGGCGTACACGATCCCCATCGACGTGAAGCTAGCGCCGGGCACGGTCAGACGCCGCAGACATACCGAGCGGCCGTTTTCGTGCGATCCCCGCGCGCCGGGGAAAGCGCTGCGGGGTCGCCGACGCCTTGACGAGCGGATGCAAGTGGCGGTGCACGGCGCCCGGATAAGGCACTACCCGGATCGGCTCCAGCGGCTCGAGTCCGAGCTCGGCCGCCGCCCGAGCACCCGCCGCCTCATCGTCGGGCTGCCGTCGTCCCCGCCAGGCGACCACTACCCCGCCGATCCGCAGGAGCGGGGCGGCGTACTCGGCGACCACCGCCAGCGGAGCGAGCGCTCGAGCGGTCACCAGATCACACGTCCGCAGCCCGGCTCGCCACTCTTCGGCTCGGGAGTGGACCACGGCCCCGTTGGTGATCGCGCATCGCGCGGCGGCGGCGGCAATGAACTCGCATTTGCGGCCGCTGCTCTCGATCAGGTGGACCTGACTGCCGGGCAGCGCGATCGCCAGGGGCAGCCCCGGAAAGCCGGCACCGGCGCCGAGGTCGGCGATCCTGGCGGCGGTGCGGACGCAGTCCAGCTCGAGCGCAACCAGCGAGTCGGCCAGGTGGTCGCGCAGGATCGCGGCGCGGTCGGTCACTGCCGTCGGGGCCCCGGGATCAGCGGCCACGTGGTCCAGCAGCGTCGCCAGCTGGCGCCTTGAAGGCCCCGCCAGGCCGTATCGTTGCCCGAGCGATTCGATCAAGTAGCCGAGGAATCGCCGCTCGCATCGGCCAGGTCCCGGCGGTCCCCCACACGTTGCCGCTCCCGGGCGATGAAGGAGGCGTAGCGTTCGCACATCGTCCGGAAGCGATCTGCGCTGTGACCGTCGCGCTCGGCGCGAAGGTCGGCCTCTAGCAGCGGCAGTAGATCCTCCACCAGAGCGCGGCCGCGCGCCATCCACTGATAGTACGACCGTCCGTCGTGGTGATACGGGCCATACAGACGACAGCGCGGAAACCGAGCTTCGAGCCAGCGGAACAGCGCCTCATGGCGGACATGCATGCGCAGGACGACCTGCGGCTGGCGCCCATCGCCTCCGAACGAGCCCTCGCCGACGAGCAACCCGATCAGGAAACCGCGGTCGAAGTCCGTGAGGTCCGCCACTCGGTGAGTTCTAACGGTTCGCGTGTTTCACCGTCAAGAAAAACGTGAAACATCGGTACCCGGCACGATGCGTTACGTCCTTCCCAGACATCGGTGCCGCGGCGGTATTCAGTCGACGAGCGGCGCCACGACGAGCCGGCGCGAGGGCTCCTGACCTTCGCTGTAGGTCTCCACGTCGCGGCGGTCCTTCAGATGCTCGTGGATGACCTTGCGCTCGAGCGGGCTCATCGCCTCCAGCGGCACTGCTCGGCGGTGGTTCACCGCGGTCTGCGCCGCCTGGTCGGCGGTCGCACGCAGGGTGGCGGCTCGGCGTTCGCGGTAGCCGGCAGCGTCCACGAGAACTGAGGTGCGCTCACCGTCGCCGCGCGTGGCGACTCGGTAGGCGAGGTGCTGGATCGCGTCGATCGTCTCTCCGTGGTGCCCGATCAGAGCTCCGAGGTCGTCGCCGACGTACTCCGCGTACAAGCCGTCGGGGTCGTCGTGCACCCTTACGTCGGCATCGACACCCGCGGCGGCGGCGATCCGCTCCATCAGCCCCCGCACACGCTCCACCGGCCCCTGTCCCACCGCCGACACGGCTACCTTCGCCTTCCGGAGCGTTTCTTCTTCTTACGTGGGGGCTTCGGAGGAGCTGCCCGGGCCCCGGTGGTGACCGGCTCCTTGGTCTTGCTGGTCGAGGCGGGTTTCGCCTTGCCGGCTGACGGTTCGGTCTCCGCCTGCTTAGGCCTTCGGATCAGACCGGCGAGCCCGCCCCCCGAGCCGTTGGGCTCGGCCGCGGCGGGTCCGCGCCCGTCGGGCTTGGCCTTGGGCAGAGACGCGCTCGGCCCCGAGCCGCCTCCGCCGCCGTCCGTGGTGGCCGCGCCGGCGGATGCCGCCCGCAGCGGGCCGATTCGCCGCTTGACGATGTACTGCTGTCCGACCGTCCACAGGTTCGTGGTGATCCAGTAGACGAGCACACCGGCCGGAAAACGGATCACGAACAACACGAAGATCAGCGGCATGAACAGCATGATCTTCCGCTGGGTCGGGTCCATCGTCGCCGCCGACATCATCAGGCTCGAGCCGAGCTGAGTGCCCACGTAGAGCACGATCAGGACGATCAGCACCACGCCGCTGGCCTTGTTCGTCAGGTCGGGGATGAACAGGAAGCTGGCGCCGCCGTGAGGGCCGCAGGCCGTCGTCTGGCCGGCGGCGGCCTGAGCTGAGACGTGATGATGGGCGGCGTAGGTGGCCTGGTAGGCCTTCTGAATCTGCGGACAGATATCTGCGCGCAGGCTCTTTTTCAGCATGTAGTACAGCGAGATGAAGACCGGGAGCTGCGCCACCATCGGCAGGCAGGAGCCGAGCGGGTTGACGTTGTTCTCCTTGTAGAACTTCATCATCTCCTGCTGCTGGCGCTGCTTGTCCTCCTTGTACTTGCTCTGGATCGCCTTCATCTCCGGCTGCAGCTGCTGCAGCCGCGCCATCGACTTGATCTGCTTCACAGTCAGGGGAACCAGACATGCCCGCACGGAGATCGTCAGCAGCACGATCGACCAGCCCCATGACACGCCGACGCTGTTGTGGAAGAACTTCAGCACCGACTCGAACACGTCGATGAGCGGCTGGAAGATGTTGGCGTCTAGAAACATGGTCAGGCGGTCGGCACGGTTACCCGCGGCTTGAACAGCCGCTGCTCTTCCACCGGATCAAAGCCGCCACGGCTCCAGGGGTTGCACCGCAGCAACCGCCAGCCGGCGAGGACAAGCCCGCGCAGTATGCCGAAACTGTGTATCGCCTGGGCCGCATATTCCGAGCACGAGGGGTAGTACTTGCACCGATCGCCGCCCACCGGGGACAGCAACAGCTGGTAGACGCGGATCGGAAACACCACGATGCGGCGCGCGAGCGTCATCGCTCTTCGTCCTCTCGCGCGGCGGTGGGCGGCGGGTCGCCCACCGGCGGGTCGCCCACCGAGGCGGGCGTGGCCCACAGGTCGCCCGCCGGGGGGGCCGAGGCGGGGACCCTGCCAATCAGCTCGCCCAGCGCCTCTTGGATCCCAGCCAGGCCCTGAGTCGCGGCCAGCTCCTTGGCCCCGTGGCGGGCGATCACGACCGCGTCGGTACCTTCCGGCAGCCGCGGGCCCTCGCGCGCAAACGCCTCGCGCAACAGACGCTTGACCCGATTGCGCTCGACCGCGCCGCCGACCTTTCGCGAGACCGACAGGCCGAGGCGCGGCGCTCCCGCTTCAGCACCACGCGGAAATACGTACAGCACGAGATCCCGGCCGGCGTGTGACCGGCCGTGCCGGAAGACACGGTCGAACTCGGCGCTACGCGAGAGTCGCCCTCGCCCTGGCCGTTGTGTCGAGCCGGGCGCGGGGGACATCACACCGTCAGGCGCTTACGTCCCTTTGTGCGCCGTCGCTTGAGGGTCATTCGCCCCGCTCGCGTCTGCATTCGGGCACGAAAGCCGTGGGTACGGGCGCGTTTACGCTTCTTGGGCTGATAAGTACGTTTCATCGCAGATAATCGGGCACAGACGGTTGTCCCCGGCCTCCAACGACGGAGTATACGCACGCCGATTGGAGCCTCTGGGGCGCTTCGGGGACGGCCGCGCCGCCCATGGGTTTTTCCCGCGCTTTGCGCCAACGGCTCCGCGCCGCCCGCCAGGGGCTCCAGATCCCGTTGGTATATTCGCCGACCCCGGGCGACTTTTGTACCTGGGCCTCTCAATAGATTCAGTAAATCCTCCGGGGAGGAGTCGCTTGGCGCTGCCCGAGCAATCCGACGCCGCGGCCGCGTGGCAATCGCTCAAAGCCGAGCTTCGGCGCCTGGTTGGAGACTCTGCCTTCGAGATCTGGCTGGCGGCGATCGCACTCGAGTCCTGGGACGGCGAATTGCTCCTGGTCAGAGCGCCCGAGGCAACCGAGAAGTGGCTGACCGGCCGGTTCGGCCCTGTCCTGCAACGCTGCACGCGCGAGGTGTTCGGGCCCCGCAGCCGGATCGCATTCGCCGGGGCGGCGGGGGCGGGCCCCGCACCGGCAGATGGCCCGGCGGCGGGTGGTCCCGGCGGGCTCAACCCGCGGTATCGCTTCGAGCAGTTCGTCATCGGCGAGGGCAACCGGCTGGCCCATGCCGCGGCGCTGGCCGTCGCCGAGCTCCCCGGCCAGGCATACAACCCGCTGTTTCTCTACGCCCCGCCGGGACTCGGAAAAACCCACCTTCTGCAGGCAATCGGCAACTACGTGCGCGAGTTCGGAGCCGGGACCACGGTGCGCTACACCACCGCCGAGGCATTTACCAACCACTTCATCACCGCGCTGGGATCACGGTCGGTGGACGCGTTCAAACACGCCTACCGCGATGCTGACGTGCTGTTGATCGATGATGTCCAGTTCCTCGCCAGCAAGGCTCGTACCGAAGAGGAGTTCTTCCACACCTTCAACGCGTTGTACGAGCGCGGTCGGCAACTGGTACTCACCTGCGACCGCCTCCCCCGAGCGCTTGTCTCGGTGGAGCAGCGGCTCCGGGAGCGCTTCGAAGCCGGCCTCGTCGCCGATATCAAGCCGCCGGACCACGCCACCCGCGTGACGATCCTGCGCAAGCGAGCGGCGCTCGACGAGGTGGTGCTGGCCGAGCCCGCCGTGCTCGAACTGATCGCCGACCGCGTCCCCGAGAACGTCCGTGCCCTCGAGGGAGCGTTCATCCGCGTGGTCGCCTTCCACTCCCTGACTCAGCGCCCGATCGATCGGGCGCTGACCACCGAGGTGCTTGACGTCATGTACCCGGGGAGACGCTCGCGGGTTCCGTCGATCGGTGAGGTCCAGACGATCGTCGCCGGCCACTTCAACCTCTCCGTCGAGCAGTTGACGTCGGCCAGCCGGACGCAGCGGGTGGCCTGGCCCCGCCAGGTGGCGATTCATCTGGCCCGCGATCTGACCGGCGCCTCCCTGCCGGTGATCGGCAGGGCGTTCGGGCGCAATCATGCCACCGTCCTGCACGCCTGCAAGCGCGTCTCGGAGCGACTCAAGGACGACCAACAGGTTGTGGATGAAATCGCGGCGCTGGCGGCGATCGCGTCCAGTGGCCAAGCCGACCGCGACTATTGAGAGACTTGTCCGTCGCCCCGCAGGAACAACAATCCCGCTATCTGCGAGCGATCGCCCACTTCTCCACAGGTTCTGTTCGCTCTATGACTTCTAATCCCTTTCAGAGGTATTCATCGTGAAGATCTCACTTGCGCGCGACGCTCTGCTCGGACAGCTGCAGACCGTCAGCAGGGTGGCCTCGACCCGGAGTGCGATCCAGGCGCTGTCCGGAGTCCAGCTGTCGGCGCAGAACTCCGGGTGTGAGCTGCGAGCCACTGACATGGACGTGGGCCTGCGCGTGCCGCTGACTGCTGATGTCGTGCGTGAGGGCACCGTGGTGCTCCCGGCTCGGCTGATGCTGGACGTGGTGCGATCGCTACCGGTGGCCGAGGTCAGCCTGGAGGTGCGGTCTGCCGAGCAGGACGTGGAGGTCGTGTCCGGCAACGCCAAGTTTCATATTCGGACGCTGCGCGGCGATGACTTCCCCCCGTTCCCGGAGCCCGATCCGGAGGCGGCGGTGGCGATTCCCGCCGCGGCTTTCGTCTCCACCTCACAAAAGGTGGCCGGGTCGGCTTCGCGTGACGAGACGCGGCCGGTGCTGACCGGGATCCTCGTCTCGGCGTCGGAGCGCGAGCTCCGAATGGTCGCAACGGACTCCTATCGCCTGAGCGTGAAGGAAACGACCCTGGAGAGCCCGCTGCCGTCCGGTTTCGAGGTCAACGTGCCCGCCCGCGCGCTTCAGGAGCTGGCTCGTCTGGTGACTCAGGGCGACGACGAGCCGCTCACCATCAGCGTGCGCCAGAACCAGGTGCTGTTCGTGCTCGGGCGCGTCGTTCTGTCGTCGCGGCTGATCGATGGCCAGTTTCCGAATTACCGGCAGCTGCTGCCGGAGAGCTTCGAGCACGAGCTGCGCCTCGCCGGCGGCGAGTTCACCGAGGTGGTGCGGCGGATCAGCCTGCTGGCCCAGAAGAACGCCCCGCTGCGGCTCGCGTTCGCGCCCGGCGAGCTGACGGTTTCGGCGCAGACGCCCGACGTCGGCGAGGCCCTGGAAGCCATGCCGGTCGCGTTCCAGGGCGAGCCCCTGGAGATCGGCTTCAATCCGGAGTTTCTGCGGGCCGGGCTCGAGGCCATAGACGAGGGCGATGTGCTGCTCAAGCTGATCAGCCCACTGCGGCCGGGCCTGATCGAAGCGGCGGACGAGAGCCGGTTCCGGTACCTGATCATGCCGATCCGGCTCAACGTCTGACCCGGAGCATGGTCACCACGTGCGCGTAGTGCGAGTCAGCGTTCGCGACTTTCGTAGCTACGGCGAAGCGACCGCCCGGCTCGGCCCCGCCCTCACCGTCATCACCGGCGCCAACGGTGCGGGGAAGACGAACCTGATCGAGGCGCTCTACTTCGGTTGCACCGGCCGCTCCTGCCGGACGACCAACGAGCGAGAGGTGGTGCGGTTCGGGGAGGCGTCGACGCGGGTCGTCGTCAGCGCCGAGTCGGAGGTCGGCGCACACGAACTTTCGGTGGGATTCGCGCCGGGAGAGGCGAAGCGGATCCGCGTCGATGGCGTCGCCGTCGAGCGATTGGTGGAGGTGACCGAGCGGCCCCTGGTGAGTGTCTTCCTTCCCGATCGCCTGGAGCTCATCAAGGGCGCCCCCGCGGCGCGCCGAGGTCATCTCGATCAGTTGGTCGCCGCGATGTGGCCGGCGCGTGTCGCCACGCGGCGTGCCTATGCCCAGTCTCTGGCTCAGCGCAACGCGCTGATCGCCCGGATCCGCTCCGGTGCCGCCAGCCGGAACTCGCTTCACAGCTGGGACGCACAGCTCGCGCGCCAGGGGATCGGACTGATGGACGATCGCCGTGCCGCGGTGGACGCCATCGGCGACCCGTTTGCCCGCTGGTGTGCCGACCTCGGACTGACCGGGGATCCCGCGGTGCAGTATCGGCCGCGTTCGCGGGCGACCACGGCCCAGGCGCTGGCGGCGGAGCTCCGGGACCGTATCGACGGGGATGTGGAGCGCGGCTTCACCGGCCACGGTCCGCACCGCGACGACCTGGTCGCCACGCGCGAGGGCCGTGCGCTGCGGGCGTATGGCTCCCAGGGCCAGCAGCGCCTGGCGCTGCTGGCGCTGTTGCTGGCCGAGCGCGACGTGCTCGCCAGACACCGTGAAACCGCTCCATTGATGCTGCTCGACGATGTGATGAGCGAGCTGGACCGCCACCGCCGCCGGGCTCTGGTGGAGCTGCTGCGTGCCGGGGACGGTCAGTCGGTGATCACCGCCACCGATCTCGACCAGGTCCCGGGCGCCGCCGAGACCGGCGTGACCCGGCTGGCGGTCGCCGATGGTCGGGTGCTGTCCGAGGCGGCGGCGTGAGCTACCGCCGGGGGCCTCGCCCGCTGCAGCTGGCGCTCACGACGCTGGCCGACGAGCTCGCGCCGCGGACGCTGCTGGCCGAGGTTCAACGGGCGTGGCCGGCCGCGGTGGGGCCGGCGATCGCCGCCCAGGCGCAACCGACGGCAGAGCGGCGCGGGGTGATCACGATCTCGTGTGCGGCGTCGGTGTGGGCGCAGGAGCTCGACCTGATGGCCCCGCAGATCCTTCAACGCCTCAACGGTGCGTTGACGCCGGGGGCCGTGGCCCGCCTGCGGTGTGTCGCGGTTGGTCGCTGACGGTGTCCGGGAGGACCATTTTGCCGCGCTTTGCAGGTAAAAGCAGTGGGACGGGGGGGCGGATCAGACCGCCCCCTGTGCTATCCTCATTAACACCATTCGATGCACCGGCGCGCTTGACATAGCGTGGGACCGGTGTGTCTCGACGTCATCGGAGGATCGTGGCGAACGACGATGGCGCCCGGATGGGCGCCGGCCCCAATTCCAGTTACGACGCGCAGGACATCACCGTTCTCGAAGGACTCGAGGCGGTCCGCAAGCGGCCCGGCATGTACATCGGCTCGACCGGGCCCCGTGGTCTGCACCACCTCCTCTACGAGGTCGTCGACAACTCCGTGGACGAGGCGCTGGCCGGATACTGCACCGCGGTCAACGTCGCCATCCACCCGGACAACTCGGTGACGGTGGCCGACGACGGTCGCGGCATCCCGGTAGCGGTCATGGCCAAGGAGAAGCGGTCCGCCCTCGAGGTGGTGATGACCGTGCTGCACGCCGGCGGCAAGTTCGGCGACGGCGGCGGCTACAAGGTGTCGGGCGGGCTGCACGGCGTCGGCGTATCGGTGGTCAACGCTTTGTCAGAGCGCGTCGACGTGGAGGTACGCCGTGACGGCTACGCCTGGCGACAGTCATACGAGCGCGGCAAGCCCCTCGGCGAGATCCAGCGCGGTGAGGCCACCTCCGAGACCGGAACCACGACGACCTACCTGCCCGACGCCGACGTGTTCGAGACGCTCGAGGTCGACTTCACGGTGATCGAGGAGCGGATGCGCGACACCGCGTTCCTGACCCGGGGACTTCACATCACGATTGTGGACGAGCGCGGCGACGGCAAGCGGGCCGAGTTCCAGTACGAGGGTGGGATCAAGGACTTCGTCGCCTATCTGAACCAGAACAAGGACCCGATCCAGAAGAACATCATCTTCTTCGAGGGGGAGAGCGAAGAGGGCGCCGTCGAGGTGGCGATGCAGTGGAACGCCTCCTACCAGGAGTCGGTGTTCTCGTTCGCCAACAACATCAACACCCTGGAGGGTGGCTCCCACCTGTCGGGCTTTCGCTCGGCTCTGACCGGCGTGCTCAACCGCTACGCGCTTGACAAGGACCTGCTCAAGGAGAAGGACGAGCGTCTCTCCGGAGAGGATGTCCGCGAGGGCCTCACGGCGGTCATCAGCGCCAAGCTGTCCGATCCCCAGTTCGAGGGCCAGACGAAGACCAAGCTTGGCAACCCGGGAATGGCCGGCTTTGTGCAGTCGGTCGTCAACGCCCGCCTCGCCGAGTTCCTCGAGGAGAACCCGCGCGACGCGCGCGCGGTCATCCAGAAGACGATCGACGCCCAGCGGGCGCGCACGGCGGCCCGTAAGGCCCGCGATCTGACCCGGCGCAAGTCAGCTCTGGAGAACTCGACGCTGCCGGGCAAGCTCGCCGACTGCTCGGTCAAGGATCCTTCGCTGGCCGAGTTGTTCGTGGTCGAGGGAGACTCCGCGGGAGGCTCGGCGGTCAGTGCCCGGGATCGCAACACCCAGGCGATCCTGCCGCTGCGGGGCAAGATCCTGAATGTCGAGAAGAGCCGGATCGACAAGGTGCTGGGCAACGTCGAGGTCCAGGCGCTGATCACGGCGATCGGCACGGGGGTGCGCGACGAGTTCGACATCACGAGGGCGCGCTACCACAAGATCGTGCTGCTGACCGACGCCGACGTCGACGGCGCCCACATCCGGACGCTCGCGCTCACGCTCCTGTTCCGGGAGATGCAGCCGCTGATCGAGGCCGGCTACGTGTACATCGCCAAGCCGCCGCTGTATCGCCTGACCCGCGGCAAGACGCCCCGCTACATCGAGCGCGAGTCAGAGCTGGAGGACATCCTGCTCGGCGACAAGTTCGAGAAGCTCGAGATCCGCGACCACGACGGCAAGGCGTTCAAGCTCACCGAGGCGCGGTGGAAGCGGTTCACCCGGCTGCTCAAGCAATACGACGGATGGGCGTCGGCACTCCGGGCCGCGCACGGACACGGCGTCGTGGCGTTCATGCAGCAGGCGCGTCTGCTGGAGGGGCAGATCACAGACGTGCCGAGCCTTCTGCGCCACCTCACCGATGGCGATGGCAACGGAGACGGCCACGCCTACAAGCTCGAGCTGGTGGAGGAGCAGCCCGACGAGATCGTCGCGCGCACGCTCGAGGCCAAGACCGGCCTGGCGACGACTCACCGCGTGCGTCACGCCGCACTGGACGCCAACGAGTACCACCGACTGGCCGACGTGCACCGGGATCTTCAGGCGCTGACGGGAACCCCGCCGTTCACGATCGCACTCGGCGACAACACCAACGACGCGGGCAGCTTCGAGGAGCTCCACGACCAGGTGCTGGCGATCGCCCAGAAGGGCATCGACTACTACCGCTTCAAGGGCCTGGGCGAGATGGACGCAGAGGAGCTGCGCGAGACGACGATGGACCCCGAGTCACGCACCCTGGTCCAGGTCACGATGGAGGACGCTGCCTCGGCCGACCTCGTGTTCTCGATGCTGATGGGCGATCAAGTCGAGCCGCGGCGCGCGTTCATCGAGGAGAACGCCCGCCTCGTCACCAACCTGGACATCTAGACATGACTTCATTCACTAACCCCCAGGCCACGTAGCGATGTCAGCGATCGACACCATCGGCGGCGGCAACATCGAGCCCCGCGGGCTCGAGGAGGAGATGCGCTCGGCGTACCTGGACTACGCCATGTCGGTCATCGTTGGACGCGCACTGCCCGACGTCCGCGACGGTCTCAAGCCCGTCCACCGCCGAGTCCTGCACGTCATGAACGAGCTCGGCCTGCAGCCGACTCGCAAGCACGTCAAGTGCGCCCAGATCGTGGGCGAGGTGATGGGCAAGTTCCATCCCCACGGCGACTCCGCGATCTACGACACGCTCGCCCGGATGGCACAGGACTTCTCGATGCGCTATCCGCTCGTCGACGGCCACGGCAACTTCGGCAACATCGACGGCTGGGGCGCGGCGGCGATGCGATACACCGAGGCCCGGCTCGAGCGGCTCGCCACCGAGATGCTGCGTGACATCGACGCCGAAACCGTCGACTTCGTGCCCACCTACGACGGCACGCACCAGGAGCCGGTCGTACTGCCGGCGCGGTTCCCCAACCTGCTCGTCAACGGCGGCTCCGGCATCGCCGTCGGCATGGCGACGAACATCCCCCCGCACAACCTGCGCGAGGTCGTCGCCGCCACGATCGCCTATATCGAGGATCCCGACGTCGACGTCGAGGGCCTGATGCGGCACATCAAGGGGCCGGACTTCCCCACCGCCGGGACGATCCTCGGGCGCGATGGGATCCGCGACGCGTATGCCACCGGCCGAGGCCGGGTACGCGTGCAGGCCAAGGCGCACATCGAGCCGATCGGCCAGGGCAAGGAGGCGATCATCGTCAGCGAGCTGCCGTTCCAGGTGCGCAAGGGCGGCGACGGGGGCCTGATCGAGAAGATCGCCGACCTCGTTCACGAGAAGAAGATTCCTGAGATCACCGACGTCCGCGACGAGTCGGATCGGCGCGGGATGCGGCTCGTGATCGAGCTCAAGCGCGACGCGATCCCCAAGGTGGTGCTCAACAAGCTCCACAAGCACACGCCGATGCAGATGACGTTCGGCGTCAACATGGTCGCGCTCGTCGACAACGTCCCCCGGACGCTCTCGCTGCGGGAGGTGATCGGCCACTACGTCGACCACCAGCGGGAGGTCATCGTCCGCCGGACCAAGTACGAGCTGCGTCGATCCGAGGAGCGCGCCCACGTGCTGGAGGGCCAGCTGATCGCGCTGGCCAATCTGGACGAGGTGATCGCGCTGATCCGCGGCTCGCGCGACTCAGAACAGGCCCGTACCGGCCTGGTCGAGCGATTCGAGTTGTCGATGATCCAGGCCCAGGCGATCCTGCAGCTGACCCTGAGCCGCCTGACCGCGCTCGAGGCCGACAAGATCAAGCAGGAGCATGACGACCTGACCGAGCGGATCAAGGAGCTGCGGGAGATCCTCGGCGACGAGTCGCGGGTCTACCAGCTGATCAAGGACGAGTTGACCGAGGTTGCCGACGCCTACGGCGATGAGCGCCGGACCGAGATCACCCACGCCGAGGGCGACATCGACATCGAGGACCTGATCGCCGATCAGCAGATGGTGATCTCGATCACCCACTCCGGTTACATCAAGTCCCTGCCGCTGTCCACCTACCGCCAGCAGCGCCGCGGCGGAATCGGCGTCACCGGCATGGAGATGAAGGACGAGGACTACATCGAGCACCTGTTCGTGACCTCGACGCACGACTACCTGCTGTTCTTCACCAATCGCGGCAAGGTCTACCGGCTGAAGGTCTACGAGTTGCCCGAGGCGTCGCGTACGGCGAAGGGACGCGCGCTCGTCAACCTGCTGCCCCTGCGCGAGGGCGAGCGGGTCCAGTCGGTTCTCTCGACGCGGGACTTCACCGAGGGCAAGTACCTGGTGTTCGCGACCCGCGACGGGATCATCAAGAAGACCGAGTTTCTCGCCTATAACACGCCGATCAAGGCGGACGGGATCATCGCGATCAACATCCGCGACGAAGACGAGCTGATCGCCGTGCGCCGTACCGGCGGCCACGACGACATCATCATGGTGTCTCGATCCGGCCAAGCCGCCCGCTTCGGGGAGGACCAGGTCCGGGCCATGGGCCGTGACACGAGCGGCGTCCGCGGCATGAACGTCTCCCAGAAGGACAACGCGGTCCTGGCGATGGACGTCGCCCGCGACGAGCAGGAGTTGCTGGTCGTGACCCAGAACGGCTACGGCAAGCGCACACCGATCCCCGACTACCCGGTCAAGGGCCGCGGGACGATGGGCGTCAAGACGATCGCGCTGACCGAAAGCAAGGGACGGCTGGCCGGCGCGCTCGTCGTCCGCGAGCACCAGGAGTTGGTTTTCATCTCACAGAACGGGATGGTGCAGCGCACTTCGGTCCGCGGGATCAACCGTTACGGCCGCAGCTCCCAGGGTGTGCGGCTGATGAACCTCCGCGAGGATGATCAGGTCAGTGCCGTCGCCCTCGTCGTGGAGTCTGAGGCGGCCACCGCCGCTCCGGTGCTCGCCGATGACGCTCCGGTCGATTTGACCGACTCCGGGGTGGACGTTCCGCTCGACGGCGGCGCCGCCGAGCCACCCGCCGAGGAGTAGCCGGCTGCCCCCGTTTCCCGGCGAACGCGTCATCGCTCTACGTAAGCGCGATTGCGGTTCACCGCCGCCCTTATGGTCCGGCGCGTACGCTAAGCGCGTCTCCATCATTTGAGAAGCACCGCCCTCGGCCGGAGAGCGGCAGCAACCCGGTAACCGAGGAAGGAACAGATGCTCTCATTCGCCTGGCCCCGGGGCCGATCCCGCTTCGTGCCGTTGCTCGCCGTGGCGATCATCGCCGGCGCAGCGGCCATGACCGCCGCGCTGACCGGCGCCGCCGGCTCGCGAGCCGCCCCGGCCCCCGTCACCGTGTTTCCGATTCCCGGCGGTCACGTGGCCGCTCCGTCGACGCAGATCACGTTCCGCGGGATCCCAACCTCCCAGTTCGGCGAGATCACCGTCACCGGATCCAAGAGCGGCGTCCACGCCGGCCGCGTGGTCTCTGACTCCGACGGACACGGTGGCAGCTTCCTCCCCATCAAGCCGTTTGCGGCGGGCGAGCAGGTCACCGTCAAGACGAACCTCGACATCGCGGGCGGCCATGGGGGCACCTACAGCTTCACTGTCGCCGATCCGGGGGGTCCGATTCGCGCCGCCCAGCCGATGCGCGCGCCGCGGGTGCGGGGTGACGTCGATCGCTTCGTGTCCGCGCCGCAGCTGTTCCCGGCCGCAGTCAACCTGACGCGGCTGCCCAAGAGCTCGGAGCCGGGGTACCTGTTCACCGCTCCCCAGGACGGGCCGGTGCAGTACGGGCCGGAGATCCTCGGCCCCTACGGCGGTCTCATCTGGTCCAAGACCGTGCCCAGGGGAGAGAGCGCGACCGACTTCCGCGTCCAGACCTACGACGGCCGGCCGGTGCTCACGTGGTGGCAGGGGACCGTCAACGGTGGGATCGGCACCGGCCGGGATGAGATCTACTCCAGCTCCTACCGCCCGGTGGCGACGATCCGGGCCGGCAACGGCCTGCACTCGGACCTGCACGAGTTCCAGCTCACCTCCCAGAAGACGGCGCTGGTCACCGCCTATTACCCCGTCTACTGGAACACGTCGGGGGTCAAGCACGGCTCCAAGCACGACCTCGTGCTCGACGCGGTTGCCCAGGAGATCGACATCCCCACCGGGCTGGTGCTCTACCAATGGGACAGCCTCGACCACGTCCCGGTAAACGACAGCTACCAGCCGGCTCCGGCCAACGGCGGCCATCCCTGGGATTACTTTCACATCAACGCGATCTCGGAGGCGGGCGATGGAAGCCTGGTCATCTCGGCGCGCAACACCTGGTCGGTCTACGACGTCTCTCATCAAACGGGCGCGATGAACTGGATCCTGGGCGGAAAGGCGTCCACGTTCAAGATGGGCCGCGACACCCGGTTCGTGTTCCAGCACGACGTCCGCCTCCAGGCCGATAACGAGATCACGATCTTCGACGACGGCGCGGGGCCGCCGATCGTGCACAAGCGATCGCGCGGTCTAACGCTGAAGCTGAACCTGGCCTCCAAGGCGGCGACGCTGGTCCTGCAGGATGAGCACCAGCCGGGGCTGCTCGCCGAGTACGAGGGCAGCATGCAGCCGCTGGCCAACGGCGACGATCTCGTCGGCTGGGGCGAGCAGCCGTACATGACCGAGTTCAACTCGAAGGGGCGGCCGGTGTTCGACGCCCGGTTCGTCGGCAAGAACGCGAGCTACCGCGCGTTCCGCTTCCCCTGGACCGGAACGCCGGCGACCCGACCCTCGGTGGCCACGCGGGTCCGCCGGGGTGCGACGACCGTGTACGCGAGCTGGAACGGCGCCACCAAGGTTGCCCGGTGGCAGATCCTCGGCGGAAGGTCGGCGACCGGGCTGAAGGCGGTGGCCACCGGCCGCCGGGCGAATTTCGAGACGGCGATCAGGCTGCGGCACGGCGAGGCCTATGTCGCGACGCAAGCACTCGATTCCCGCGGCCGGGTGCTCGGTACGTCCAAGCCGGCCAAGGTGTCCTGAGCGCTGTCCGGCGCTTGGACGGCACCGCGGCATAGGCGCGCCGGTTGATCTGACCGGTGTTCGGCCTATCCGGGACGGGGTATCCCTGCACTGATGAAGAAAGTAATCGAGCTCCTCCTGTGCATCCTGCACCCGATCGCGGTGATCCTCATCTGGATCAACCTCGCCGTGCGCCGCGACATGGGGCTGGTCGCCAAGGTCACGTGGGCGATCGCCTCGATCGTCCCGTTTGTCCCGTTCGTCTACGTGCTGACCGGCAACGACTTCATCTAGCCGAGCGGTTGCTCACCGGGGCCGAGCGGCTGCTCCGCCGATTGCGGCGGCCATCCGGCGGACGGTCTCGGTCAGCAGATCACGGGAGGTGCCGAAGTTGAGTCGGGCGAAGCCCGCGCCGGGTCGGCCGAACGCAGGTCCGGAGCTGAGCGCGACGCGACCACGGCGCAGGAACTGCGCGGCTGGATCGTCGCCGAAGCCAAGGCGGGTGCAGTCGAGCCAGGCGAGGTAGCTGGCCTCCGGCGGGAGGTAGCCGACATCCGGCAGCCATTCGGCGAGCAGCTCGCCAACCAGTCGCCGGTTGCGGTCCAGGTGAGCGAGGAGCGCGTCCAGCCACTCCCGGCCCTGCGTGTACGCGGCCGCGCCGGCGTACACGCCCAGCAGGCTGGCGCGATCGACGTACTCGTCAGGTAGCCGGCGCAGCAGCTCTCTGCCGCGGTCGCCGCCGGCGACCGCGACCGCGCACTTCAGCCCCGCCAGGTTCCACGCTTTCGACGCCGACGTGACGACGATCCCATGACGCGCGGCGGCCGCGCTCGACGAGATGTACGGCGTGTGCACGGCCTCCGGCAGCGTCAGCGGACCGTGGATCTCGTCGGCGACGACCACCGCGTCGTGCCGCTCGGCGAGCTCGGCCACCGTCCGGAGGGTCTCGACGGACCACACCCGCCCCAGCGGGTTGTGCGGGCTGCAGAGAAGGAAGACGCGACTTTCGGCGGCGAAGGCGGCCGCCAGCCCCTCCAGATCGAGATCCCAGCCGTGGCGATCGCGCAGCAGCGGTACCTCCACCGCCCTGCGCCCCAGCTCGGCCAGCCGCACGAAGAACGGCGGGTAGACGGGCGGGTTGATGATCACCCCGTCTCCCGGGGCGGTGGCGACCCGCAGCAGATCCTCGATGCCGGTCATCACGTCGGGCGCCACCACGACGTCGGCCGGGTCGACCACCCAATGCCATCGGTCAGCGGCGAACCCGGCGAACGCCTCCGGGAGCGCTCCCGGCAGGGCGTACCCGGTATCGCCCAACTCGACGGCCTCATGCAGCGCCCGCCGGATCGGCTCGGCGAGGGCCACGTCCAGCTCGGCCACCCAGGCCGGCAGCACGTCTGCGGGGTAAGTCGCCCATTTCGCACTACGTCGCCGGCGCAGGAGCTGGGGGTCGATGTCGTCGAAGTCGGTCATCGGTCGGTGGGTGTCGCCATCCGGCTTGGGGCTTCCGACTGAGCAAGTGGCGGAATCCGACGAGTGGCTGGGCGTGACTGACGCGGCCCGCTCGCCGCGATCGTACTGGTGGTACGTGAGGGCGAGCGGGTCGCGTCAGGCGCGTCCGGACGCCGTCGGAGCCGTCAATTGCAAAATCGGGAGCCCTCAGTCCTACCATCCCAGCAACGTTCGGGCACGCTCATGCCCGGGCGGAGGCGCCGGCCGGGACCGTTCGTGGGACCGCGGAGCGCAGGGGGCCGCCGCCGGTGAGCGGTGGCATCCTGTGGACGTGTCAGTCAGGCGGGTCGTGCCCGATTTCCAGGCCCCGGAGCCAGCCGCCGCCGCCGAGTTCTACGCCCAGGTCCTCGGCCTCGAGGTGGTTATGGATCTCGGTTGGATCGTCACGTTCGCCGCTCCGGACAATCCGGCGGCCCAGATCAGCGTGATGCGCCAGGACGCGACCGCGTCAGTGCAGCCCGACGTGTCGATCGAGGTCGACGACGTGGACGCGGCGTACGCCGCAGCGCAACGCCTCGGCCGCGAGATTCTCCATCCGCTGACGGATGAGCCGTGGGGAGTCCGGCGCTTCTTCGTCCGTGACCCCAGCGGCAAGGTTCTCAACATCCTCAACCACCCTTGAGCCGGGCGGCTCCGGCGAAGGCGTCCGGAGGGGATCGGCGCTGACACGCCACGCTCGGTCAGGTGCTCGGGCGTGGCCGCGGAGTTCCCGCCGACCGGGCGGTCACGTCCACCGACGACGAGAGATTCGAGCGCGAGAACGACGTTCCGCCGGTCGGATTCGCTAATCTGGTGCGTACCAGAGAAAGGAGGTGGTCCGAGCTTGTCTGACAGTTTTTGCGGGACCCTGGAGGTGTCCGGCCGCTAGGTCGGAGGCTGACCCCGCTTAGCGGAGTCCAACCCGCGACACCGCCATCGTGAGCGCCCGGGAGTTGTCCCTCCGGCATTAATTGGTTCATGGTGGTACGCAGCCAGATTGGGTGAAGGGCGCCGAGTCGACGGCGCCCTTCACTCGTTAAGGATCGCTACCGGCGACTCTCACTCGTCAAGGCCCGGAACCGGCGGCCCTCACTCGTCAAGGTCAGCCGGGGACCGACGGAGCTCCGTCGCGCTATCCGCTACCGACCTTCCGTCACCCCTGGGGGAAACGGCCGCGCCCACTACTCTCAGGGTATGTGCCGAAACATCAGGACGCTCCACAACTTCGAGCCGCCGGCCACTGACGATGAGATCAGGGCCGCCTCGCTCCAGTACGTTCGGAAGATCAGCGGCTTCACGAAGCCCTCGCGCGCCAACGAGGCGGCGTTCGCGGAGGCCGTCGAGGCCGTGGCCGCCGTCTCGGCCGAGCTGCTGTCGAAGCTGACGACGCCGGCGCCGCCCAAGGATCGCGAGGTCGAGGCGAGCAAGGCGCGCGCTCGCGCCGCCGAGCGCTACGCCGCGTAGACGCTTCAGGCGGCCAGGTAGGCGCGCCAGGCCGCCGGGATCGTCGGGCTGGCCACCTGAATGAACACGTGCGGGCTGGGCGTGCGCGGCTCCCGAGTCAGCCGCATGCCCGCCTGCCGCGGCAGGGCGTTGCCCTTGCGCCGGTTGCAGGGCGCGCACGAGGCGACGATGTTCTCCCAGCTCGACGGGCCGCCCTTGGAACGCGGGACCACGTGGTCCACGGTGAGGTTGGAGCGGGAGCCGCAGTACTGGCAGGTCCAGTCGTCGCGGGCGAACACGGCGCGGCGGGTGATCTTGCGGCGATGCGTGTCCCGAGGGATCCGCACGTAGCTGACCAGCCGGATCACCACGGGCCGGGCGATCGTCGCGGTGGCCGAGTGCAGCTGCCAGTCGGAGCGCTCGATCAGCTCGGCCTTCTCCTTGAGTAGCAGCACGACGGCGCGGCGCACGGTGCAGACGTTGATCGGCTCGTACGTGGCGTTCAACACAAGCACCCGACCGACCTCCCGCCCGCGCCGCTGGTGCTGGAAATGCGGCGCGGACCCCAATGGCGCTGTCGGTACGGAGGTGGCCATGGCGTTGCTCGGCGCCAGTGTACCGACGCGACTGGCGGCCGGCCCGGGTGCGCCGTGCGGACAAGAGATGGGGGTCGGGCGCGGTCGGCAACGACACTCAGGCCGACGGGAACGACCCGAGCACGCGCAGCCGCTCCACTCTGGCGCCCAGCCCGGCCAGCCCCTCGGACACGTGCCGATCCTGCTCGCGGCCCTCCAGGTCGACGAAGAACATGTAGCGCCCCAGGCCCTGCTTGCGCGGACGGGACTCGATCCGGGTCAGGTTCACGCCGCGCTGCGCGAACTCCGACAGGCAGGCAACCAGCCACCCCGGCGACTCGGAGCCGACGCCCCAGAACACGATCGCCGTCTTCCACGGCCCGAGCACGGCGGCGCCGTTCCACGCGCCTGGCCCGCCGGGCGGGGTCCCCGCCCGAGCCAGCCACACGAACCGGGTCTCGTTGTCGGCGACGTCCTCCACCCCGGCGCGGAGCACCACACAGCCGTAACGCTCGGCGGCGATCCGGTTGCCGAGCGCGGCCCAGGGGCCGTCATGGCCGGCCACCAGCCGCACCGCGTCGGCGGTTGAGCTTCCCGCCAGCAGGCGGGCGCCCGACAGCCGCGTCCGGATGAAGCGCGCGCACTGGGCGTTGGCCTGCGGGTGGGAGACGACCGCCTCGATGTCGGTCAACTCGAGCTCGGAACGCGCGATCAGGCAGTGGCGGATCGGGTGCACGACCTCGCCGACGATCCCGACATCGTCGGTCTCCATCGCCAGGGCGTCGAGGGTGGCGTTGACCGCCCCCTCGAGCGAGTTCTCGATCGGTACCAGTGCCCGGTCCACCGTCCCGTCGTGGACCGCCATCACCGTGTCGTAGATCGTCGGCAGCGGGACAGTCTCCAGCTCCAACCCGGCGGTGTCGGCGAGCAGCGCCTCCTGCGTGTAGGTCCCCTCGGGCCCGAAGTACCCTGCCCGCATCCGCTCAGCGGGTGCCGGTCGGAGCCCGCCCGCCCGGCTGCGGCTGGCGACCACCCTCCACGGCCACCCTGACCGCCTCGTCCTCCTCGGGCGACAGCTCGAGCTCGCCCTGACCCTCCCGGACCTGCTTCGCGTACACACGGGCCTGCTCCCGGTGAGCGATGGACGACAACACCACGCCGGAGCGGTTGCAGTCCAGCAATGCGATCGAGACCGACTGGCGACCGGACATCTCGCCGTAGGCGTCGTAGCGCACCAGCGACCAGTAGGAGATCGCGCCGTCGAGGCGGGCCTCCGCGTCGCCCACGCGTTGGTCCAGGTGGGCCGCGAGGTCCTCCACGTAGTCGTGCAGCGTCTCGAACTGGCTCTGCAGGGTCGCCGCGTGGGTGACGAGATCCTGGCGACGGTCACCGAGCACCGCGCGTTGCTCGGATCGCACCCGCGCCAGCCGGAACGCCAGACCGAGCGTGGTCACCAGCGAGACCACGGCGACGCCGCCGGCGGCGAGAGCGACGATGCCGACGGTGCTGTTGAGGTCGTGCACCGACGGAAGGATAAGGCCAGCGACGACGGGTCGGCCCCCCACTCGACTACTGGAAGGTCACCGGGAACGACATCGTGTTGTTGCCGAGATGGCTCTCCCCGGGAACCTTCTCGATCGTCGCCACCACCGTCTGGCTGCCGGCGGGCGGCGTCGTTGTGAGCTTGACCGAGCAGGTGGCGCTCTTACCCGCCAGCGTCTGGGGCACGATTGTTTGCCCGCCGACGCCGGTACCGGTCACCGACACCTTGCAGACGACGTTGTTCTCGTTGTTGGTCCCGGTGTTGGCGAAGTCCAGCTTGAACGTGGGCGCCGGGCTGGCCGGGATCGTGTTGGTGGACCCGGTCTGCAGCGTGATCCCGGCGACGCTGACCGAGCTCAGCTCGTGGCCGTGGAGGCCGGGAGCCACGCGGGTCGAAGCCAGTCCAGGCACGGATGCGTGCAGTTGAGTGGCGACGAAGTCAGGCGTCAGCCATTGCACGCTGGGGACGAACTGGCCCGCCGGCAGCCCCGAGAAGCGGGTTCCGGCGGCGTGCATCGCACCGTAGATCTCGGGTGCCGCATAGTCCTTGTAGAGCACGTCAGAGGCGTAGAACCGGGCCATCTCGGCGGCGATCGAGGTGATCGCGGTCTTGCTCACCGACGTTCCCAGAGCGGGTTGGATGTCCGCCGCGATGTTCGAGATGCCGTCGGCGCGCATCTGCAGCGCCAGCACCAGCTTCTGGTTGCCGGTCTTGACCTGATCGGGGACGCTGAGGCTCCGGGCACGACTCAGCACCGCAGTGGCGGTGTGCAGGGTCTGGTTGACCTGGTTCTGGACGGTCGTCGGGTTGCCCGACGCCGCCGCCGTCGAGAGCACGCCGAACAGGCTCTTCCCCGTGGAGTTGGACTGTCGGATCAGCGACGACGCGTTATCGGTGTAGTCCTGAAGCGCGCTGTTGGTGGCGCTGACCTGGCAGCTGTGGATCCCGAGGGCGATCAGGAGCACGACCACCAGGAGCGCTCCCAAGGCGATCGCGCGGCGGACCTGGACCGTCTGACGATCACCGGGCGGACGGCGGGGAGGGCGGGATCCACTTCCCCGGCCGGCCGAGCCCGACGGGCGGCGCCGGCGCGGCGCTGCTCGACTGGTCGCGCGAGGGGTCGGACGAGTCTCTGTCGGAGGCGTTTGCACCTCGTCGAAGAACGACAAGCGGATCGCTCCTTGCGTACCGGTGGAAGCGATCAGTATGACCGCCGTCACGGCTGGATCGGAAAAAAGCCGCCGGCGGGGGCTCCTTCGCTGCCGCCCGCGGCCAGCGGGCTCGCGTCCGGGCAGGGACCGACCTCGCGACGTGGAAAGCCGCCGCATGAGCTCCAGCGAGCCGCGCACGGCACGGGCGCGGCTGAGCACGGCGGTCACCCGATCCGATCGAGGCCGGTCGCGCCAATCTCCGCCCGCCCCGCTGGTGCTCGACCGGTACCGGTTGACGCGGCGGCTCGGCACCGGCGCGTTCGGAACCGTGTGGATGGCCCGCGACGAGCGCCTGGAGCGCGACGTCGCGGTCAAGATCCTCGCCCGCGAGCGGGTGCTGGGGGGCCGCTTCGAGCGCGAGGCCCGCGCGGCCGCCCGGCTCTCGCACCCGGCGATCGTCACCCTCTACGAGGCCGCGGTCGACGACGACGGCGCATACCTGGTCTCCGAGCTGGTGGTCGGATCCACCCTGGACCGGCTGCTCGCCGGGGGCCGGCTCTCGGATCGCGACGTCCTCGACATCGCGATCGCGCTCTGTGACGCCCTCAGCCACGCTCACCAGCAGGGGGTCGTGCACCGGGACGTCAAGCCCTCCAACATTCTGGTCCCGGAGGCGCCGGTGAGCCTGGCCCAGCTCGCCAGGCTCACCGACTTCGGGGTGGCGCGCGTGGTCGGCGGCGATTCGCTGACCCGCACCGGTGACGTGCTCGGCACGTTGGCCTACATGGCTCCCGAGCAGGCCGAGGGGCTGGAGGCCGGTGCGGCCGCCGACCTCTACTCGCTGGCGCTGGTCGTCTACGAGGCACTCAGCGGCGTCAATCCGGTCGCCGCAGGGGCCACCCGACGGTCGCGCCGCCTCGGCGCCTATCTCCCGCCGCTGCGCCGCCAGCGGCGCGACCTCCCCCGCGTGCTCGGCCAGAGCATCGACCTGGCGCTGCGTCCCCGCCCCCGGGAGCGCGGTTCTGTGGACCTGCTGCGTCGGGCGCTGGAGGCAGCGCAGGATCACGTGGGCGACGAGCCGGGGGTCGTCGCCGGCCCGTGGACGGTGAGGCGCGATCCCGCTGACCGGGGGGTCGGTACCGGCCCGTGGACCGCCGTCCGCGACCCCGATGATCGGGCGTCGGAATCAGACCACCCTCGCCGGCGAACGTCCGTCGAGCCCGTGCCGGGATCGACGCTCAGCCGCTCCTGGCCCGATCGGGGACTGGCGGCGATCGGCGCCGCCGCGGTCACCGCTTGGCTGGCGGCCAACGCTCTGAACCCGGCGCCGGTCGCGCCGGCGGTGGCGGGCTTTCTCGCCGGCGGCCTCATCCTGCTGGTGCCCCGCCTCGGATGGGCCGTCATCCTCACGGCGCTGTGCGCCGCGGCGGCCGCCCAGCACCACGCCGGCGCCGCCCTGATGATCCTCGTCGGGCTGCTGGCGCCCGTCGCGTTGCTCCCCCGGCGCCCGACGCTGTGGCCGGTGGCGGCCGGCGCCCCGGCGCTGGGGCTGATCGGCCTCGCCGGTGCGTGGCCCGCGATCGCCGGGCGGGCGGGAACGGCCTGGCGGCGCGGGGCCGTGGGCGCGCTCGGCTGGGTGTGGCTGCTGGCGGCGGCCGCGATCGCCGGGCGGGTCCTCTATCTCCCCCGGATCCCGGGTGCGCCGGGCCCCGTCGTCTGGGCCGGCTCGGCATCTGAGACGGTGCACCACCTGCTCGGGGCACTGCTCAGCGCCGGGGCGATCGCCCCGGCGCTGGTATGGGCCCTGGCGGCGGTTGTCGTGCCGTGGCTGGTCTGCGGCCGGTCCGCCGCGGTCGACCTGGTCCGGGTGGTCGTGTGGGCGGCGATGGTGGTGGTGGCCACGGGCGCGGCGATCGGCCTCACCCATGGCGCCGGTCGGGTCGGAGCGGCTCCCGACGCCGTGATCGGAGCGGTGGCGGGGGCGGCGGTGGCCCTCGCGCCGCTGGCGATCAAGATTGGCGCGCGACGCTCTGGTTCGGGTGGCTCTCGGGCCAGAGTTCCGTAGCATGGATCCGCCCGGAGGGGCGACCAATGAGTGTGCTCAAGAGCCTCGAGAGCAAGATCGCCGGCCTCGTTGAGGGCACGTTCAGTCGTGCCTTCCGGTCCGAGGTGCGCCCGGTTGAGATCGCGCGCAAGCTCGCCCGCGAGATGGAGGAGCACAAGACCTTCTCGCTGTCGCGCACCTACGTGCCCAACGAGTATCGCGTTTACCTGTCGCCGCGGGACCGCGAGCGGTTCGCCGACTACGAGGACGCGCTCACCAGCGAGCTGGTCGGCTACCTGCTGGAGCACGCCCGCAGCGAGCGCCTCGTGCTGATGTCGCGTCCGGTGGTGGAGTTCGCGACCGATGACCGGCTGGGGCTGGGGGAGTTCGGGATCCAGACCCGAGTCGTCAGCCCGGAGCCCGAGGCCGCGCCCGAGGCCGAATCGGCCCCCGCCGATTCCGGGCGGACGATGGTCTACAGCACCGCCGGCCGGGTCGCCGAGCCACTCGAGGAGCGGGCCCGGACCCGGGCCCAGTCGGCACTGCTGCTGATGGGCGGTAAGCGTCTCGTCGTCGGGCCCGCGGGGGTCACGTTGGGGCGCAGCCGGCAATCCGACGTTCTGGTCGAGGACCCCAACGTCTCCCGCGCCCATGCCGAGATCCGTCCCCGCGGCGGATCCTGGGTGCTGACGGATCTTGGTTCCACCAACGGCTCGCGCCTCAACGGCCGCAGACTGGAGGGCCCCGAGGTGCTCAAACCCGGTGACGAGATCGAACTGGGCACCACGCTGCTGAAGTTCGAGCTGGAGTAGGAGGACGTCGCCGCCGTGCTGCAACCGGTCTCGGTCGGACTCAAGTTCGGCTTTCTCGTTGTTCTCTACCTGTTCCTGATGTGGGTGGCGTGGAGCGCGGTCCGGGATCTGCGCCGCCCCCGCGGGGGTGCGGTAGCGCCGCAACGGTCTGCGGCGCGCGACGAGACCGGGATGTACGAGGCCGCCGCCGGGCTCGGGGAGGTCGAGATCGACGGATTTGAGCCGCGGCTGCTGGTGGAGCATGCCATCGGGCACGACGACGGCATCGCCTACGACCTGATGGACGGCGCCACGCTCGGGCGCGGAGACGTCGAGATCAAGCTCGAGGATCCGTTCGCATCAGGGCGCCACGCCCGGATCTCGCGCGAGGGGCGGGTGGTGTTGATCGAGGATCTCGGCTCCACCAACGGCACCTATCTCAACGAAGAGCCACTATCCGGTCCCCAGCCGTTGTATGACGGCGATCGCATCCGGATCGGCGACAGCGAGTTCTCCTACCTCCAGTAGACGCCGACCCAGCGAAACCAGCCACCCAACCACATGCTCCGCGCAGCCGACACGATCTGGAAGACCGACACCGGGCGCCAGCGCCGCGACAACGAGGACAGCGCGTTCGTCCGCGCGCCGGTGTTCGTGGTCGCCGACGGGATGGGCGGCGCCCGCGCGGGCGAGGTGGCGTCGGCCCTCGCCGTCGCGGAGTTCCAGCAGGCGCTGCCGGATCGGGGCAGTCCGGCGGAGCGGCTGACCACCCGGATCCGAGCGGCCAACCGCCGGATCTACGAGCTGTCCCAGACCGAGCACGAGCACGCGGGCATGGGCACGACTCTGACCGCCGTCTACGTGGGCGATGACGAGCTCGCGATCGCCCACGTCGGCGACAGTCGCGCCTATATCTACCGCGACGGGACCTTGACACGGCTGACCCAGGATCACTCCCTGGTGGAGGAGCTGGTCCGTCAGGGCAAGTTGACCGAGGAGCAGGCGGCCGAGCACCCCCAGCGCTCGATCATCACCCGGGCGCTCGGGATCGAGGCGGACGTCGAGGTGGACACGTGGACGTACCCGGCCCGTGCCGGAGACGTGGTGCTGCTGTGCAGCGACGGACTGACCTCGATGATCGACGAGGAGCAGATCGCCGAGATCCTGGCTGCCGAGCCCGTCCTGGATCGGGCCGGAGACCGACTGATCGACGCCGCCAACGACGCCGGCGGGCGCGACAACATCACCGTCGTCCTGTTCCGCCTGGTGGGCGGCGGCGGCATCGCGGGCGATGAGCCGACCATGGTCGGCGTGGCGCCGACGCAACCCCTCCCGGGAGCGGGAGATGGCGTGGACCGGCCGGCGCGCAGCGGCGCCGGGGCGACGCTGACGGCGCCGCCGCCGTCGCTGCGCCACCAGCCCCCGGCGCCCCGCCTGGCCCGAACCCAGGGGCGGCCCTCGCGCCCGGACGGATCGAGATCCCGCCGGCGTCGCTCCGAGCGATTCATCAAGACGGCTTCGGCGCTGATCGCAATCGCGGTCGTCCTGTTCGTGGTCGGAGGCGGCGCCTACCTGGCCAGCCGCGAGTACTTCTTCATCGGGACCAACTCCAGCGGGATCGTCACGATCTATCGCGGATTCCCCTACGACCTGCCGTTCGGGGTCCGCATGTACGAGCAGGTCTATGTCTCGGGAGTTCCGATCTCCGCTGTTCCGGCCGACCGGCGAGCGCAGCTGCTCAACCACCAGCTGCGCTCGCAGACCAACTCGATCAGCCTCGTGCACGCCGCCGAGCTGGGCCAGCTCAGTCGATGAGCGCCCGTAACCGAGAGCTGTTCGGCCTGATCCCGGCCGCGTTGCTGGTCACCGCCGGCTTTGCCGCGGTGTTCATCCAGCGGGAGAACGTCCTCTCCAACGTCTCGCTCACCTACGGCGCGATCTTCCTGGGGTTGTGCCTGGGCGGCCACGTCTTCATCCGGATCACGCTCCCGAACGCTGATCCCTACATGTTCCCGCTGGTTGCGCTGCTGGCGAGCTTCGGGATCGTGATGGTCTACCGGATCGACTCCGTCCAGGCGCGTCAGCAGGCGCAGTGGTTCGTGCTCGGGCTGGTCCTGTTCGTGATCACGATCATCGCGTTTCGTGATTACCGCAAGCTCGAGCGCTACCGGTATGTCATCGTCACCGCCTCCCTCGCCTTGCTGCTGCTGCCGCGGCTGCCCGGCGTGGGCGCCCAGGTCAACGGCGCCTACCTCGGCCTCCGGCTTCCGGGCGGGATCGTGTTCCAGCCGACCGAGTTCGCCAAGGTCGGCCTGGTCGTCTTCCTTGCCAGTTACCTGCGCGACACCCGTCAGGTGATGGTGCTGGGAGCGAGACGCATCCTCGGAGTGACGATTCCGCCGGTCAAGCACTTCGGCCCGGTGCTGGTGATCTGGGGGGTGGCGATGGTCATCCTGCTGGCGCTGCACGACATCGGGTCCTCGCTGATGTTCTACGGTGCGCTGCTGTCGATGCTGTACGTGGCCACCGGACGCCTGTCGTTCGTGGTCATCGGAGCGTTGGCGTTCGGCGTCGGCGCCTGGTATCTCGGCACTCACATCGCCCACGTCGACGGGCGCGTCGAGTCCTGGCTGCATCCGTTCAACACGCACCTCTACCACGCCCCGCTGGGGAGCTTTCAGCTGGCCAACGGCCTCTTTGCCCAGGCGGCCGGGGGACTGTTCGGGCAGGGCTTCGGCCAGTCGATCCTGTCGCTGATCCCGTACCCGCAGACGGACATGATCTACGCCGTCATCACCAACGAGCTCGGGCTGTTCGGGGCCACGGCGATCATCGTCGCCTACCTGCTGTTCGTCTATCGCGGGTTCAAGGCGGCGATGCTCGCCCGGGACTCGTTCTCCAAGCTGTTGGCGGTGGGGTTGTCGTCAGTGTTCGCGCTCCAGGTGTTCGTGATCGTTGGCGGGGTCACGCGGGTGATCCCGCTCACCGGCGTGACGCTGCCGTTCATCTCCTACGGCGGCTCCTCGATCGTGGCCAACTTCGTGCTGCTGGCGCTGCTGTTGCTCGTGTCCGACCGCGCCCGGAGGCCGGCGCGGTGAACTCCCAGATCCTGAGGCTGTTCGGTCTGGTCGTGGTGCTGTTCGGTCTGTTGATCGTGTTCACGACGCGGTGGACGGTGCTCGATGCCGACGCGCTGAACGCCAACCCGCTCAACAGCCGCACGCTGATCACCGAGCTGAAGACCAAGCGCGGCCGCATCCTGGCCGGGAACGGCTCGGTGCTGGCCCGCTCGGTGCCGCGCCAGGGCGGCTTCTGGCGCCGAACCTATCCGAGTGGCTCGCTGTTCTCGCAGACGGTCGGCTACTGGACCGGACAGGCCGGCAACGAGGCGGGCCTGGAGGTCTCGCGCAACAAGTATCTGAGCGGGACCCAGACCGGGCTGTCCTCCGTGTTCGGCCCGCTGGGCGGCAGCGTCAAGCGGGTCGGCGACGACCTGTACACGACGCTCGATCCCAAGGCCCAGCGGGTCGCGCAGTCGGCGCTCGGCGGCCGCCCCGGCTCGGTGGTGGCCCTGAATCCCCAGACGGGGGCCGTGCTGGCGATGTACTCGGACCCGTCCTACGACGACAATCATCCCAACGCGCCGTGCAGCGATGCCTGCCAGCTCAATCGCGCCACCCGGGGGCAGTATCCGCCCGGCTCGACGTTCAAGGTGGTGACGGCGACGGCCGCGATCGACAGCGGCAAGTACACCCCCGACTCGGTCGTCAACGGCAGCTCGCCGGTGAACATCTCCGGCGTTCCCCTTTCCAACGACAACAACCAGGCATTCGGGGACATCAGCCTGACCACCGCCTTGACCTACTCGGTCAACACCGTGTGGGCCCAGGTCGCCGAGTCGCTGGGACGGGCGACGATGACCAGGTACATGGAACGCTTCGGCTTCTATGCCAAACCGCCAATCGACCTGCCCGCCGGGGAGGTGGACTCCAGCCAGCCCTACTCGCCGAAAGCGCGGCCATACCCGCCGGGAAGTCGCGACGAGGACATCGGACGGATCGCGATCGGTCAGGGTGGCCTGCTCGTGACCCCGCTGCAGATGGCGATGGTCGCCTCGGCGGTGGCCAACGGCGGCAAGCTGATGGCCCCGCGCCTCAGCGACAGGGCGGTGGACCAGGATGGTCGCACCGTGGCGACGTTCGCTCCGCGGGCGTACCGCCAGGTGATGAAGAAGACGACCGCCTCCGAGGTGGCGCAGATGATGAAGACGGTGGTCGACGAGGGGACGGGCACGCCGGCGCAACTGGGCGGTGGCATCCCATTCGCCGGTAAGACGGGCACGGCGTCGATCGGGCCGGCGGGACTGAACGAGACCCAGCCGTGGTTCATCGGCTTCGCCCCGCTGGCCGATCCCAAGGTCGCCGTCGCCGTGACGGTGGAGAAGACCAGCGGCGGATTCGGGGGGACGGTGGCCGCACCGATCGCCAAGGCGGTGGTCCAGACCCTGCTCGACGAGGGCAAGTAGCCGTGCCCGCCCACCCCTGCCACGAGTGGCCCCACCGGGTCGCGGCCTGATGCCCGAGCCGCTCGTCAACATGCTGATCGACGGGCGCTATCGGGTGCTGTCGCGGCTCGGCGCCGGGGGGATGGCCGACGTGTTCCTCGCCGAGGACCAGCAGCTGGGCCGCAAGGTGGCGCTCAAGCTCCTGCACCGCCGGTTCGCCGAGGACCCGGACTTCGTCGAGCGCTTCCGGCGGGAGGCCCAGGCCGCGGCGGGGCTGGCGCACCCGAACGTAGTCAGCGTGTACGACCGCGGCGAGTACGACGGCACCTACTACATCGCCATGGAGTACCTGCCCGGCCGATCGCTCAAGCAGGTGATCCGCGAGGAGGCTCCGCTGGACCCGCTGCGGGCGATCGACATCACCATCCAGATTCTCAAGGCGGCTCGATTCGCCCATCGCCGTGGCGTGATCCATCGTGACCTCAAGCCCCACAACGTGATCGTCGACGACGCCGACACCGCCAAGGTGACCGACTTCGGCATCGCCCGCGCCGGCGCCTCGGACATGACGGAGACCGGCTCGATCATGGGCACCGCCCAGTACCTGTCGCCCGAGCAGGCCCAGGGCCAGGCGGTCAGCCCCGCTTCCGACCTCTACTCGATCGGCGTCGTCCTCTATGAGATGCTGACCGGCCGCGTCCCGTTCGACGCCGAGTCGCCGGTGTCGATCGCGCTCAAGCACATCTCCGAGGCGCCGCTGCCGCCCCGCGCGATCAACCCCGCGATCCCGCCGGAGCTCGAGCAGACGGTCCTCTGGGTCCTCAACAAGAATCCGGCCGACCGGCCGGTGGACGCCGACCAGCTGATCACCGTCCTCGAGCATTGCCGCGCGGCGCTGAAGTCGGCGGGCGCCGGCCAGCACACCGCCAGCATGGCCGCGGTGGCCGCCGCAGGGGCGGCCGCCGGCGCCGGCGCGGCGATCGCCGGATCGGCGCTGGCCGCGGACCCGACCACGAACGGCTCGGGCGAGATGGCGGCGGTGGCGCCGCCGGCCGAGCGACGGGCGCGTCGCTGGGTGCCGTGGGCCCTGGGGGCGCTGGTCGTGCTCCTGGTGGCCCTGGCGGCGGCAGCTGCCTACTTCCTGACCCGCCCGGAGCAAACCCTCGTCCCCAAGGTGACCGGTGAGCAGCTCAACCTGGCCCGCAGGACGATCGCCGCCCAGGGCTTCAAGGTGGCCGCGATCCACGTCACCGATCGCAGGACGCGGGGCACGGTGCTCGACGAGAGCCCGCGCTCGGACACCAAGGCCGACAAGGGGTCGACGGTCACGTTGACCGTCTCGCGAGGCCCCGGAAAGGCGTCGATCCCGACCGTCCAGGGACTGTCGCAGGCCGGCGCAACCCGGACGCTGCGGCGGGCCGGCCTCAAGGTCGCCCACGTGGTGACGCAGGCCTCGCAGCGGTTCGCCGCCGGTCAGGCCACGGGCACCAACCCCGGCGTCACCCGCTCGGTCCCGCGCGGGACCCCGGTGACGCTGTTCATCTCCTCGGGTCCGGCGACGGTGCAGGTTCCGAACGTGACCGGCGAGAGCCAGACGGCGGCGACCGCGGATCTGACCCGCGCCGGGTTCAACGTCAACCAGCACAACGAGAGCTCGAGCACGGTGGCGGTGGGCAACGTGATCAGGCAGGCGCCCGGGGCGGGCGTGAGCGCGGCACCGGGCTCGACGGTGACGATCGTCGTCGCCACCGCTCCGACCACCACGTCGGTGCCGTCGGTCACCGGGGATCCGGTGGCCGGCGCGGTGAGCGCGCTGAGCTCGGCCGGGCTCAAGGTCGCGCAGACGACCCGGACCGTCACCAACTCCGCCCGGGACGGGATCGTGGTCGGGCAGAGTCCCGGCGCACACACGACCGTGAGCAAGGGCAGCACGGTCACGATCACCGTCGGACGTTTCATCTCCAGCTCGTCGACCACCAGCTCCACTACCAGCTCCACCACGAGCTCCACCACCAAATCGAGCACGACCTCGCCGACGACGTCCTCTTCGCCGTCGACCACCTCATCCAAGAGCAGCCCCGCCGCACCATGAGCTCGCGTCGCGTCACGGTGCTCCTGGGGGGCCGCTCGTCTGAGCACGAGGTGTCGCTGGCCTCCGGTGCCTCGGTCGCCGCCGGACTCCGCGCCGGCGGCCATGAGGTGACCGAGATCCAGATCGGCCGCGATGGTGTCTGGCGCCTGGAGGGCCAGCCGATCACGATGGTCCCCGGCGCCGGCCTGCTCGGCTGTGAGGTCGTGTTCCCGGTGCTGCACGGGCCATTCGGCGAGGACGGCACCGTCCAGGGGCTGCTGGAGTGCCTCGATGTCGCCTACGTCGGAGCGGGGGTGCTCGGCTCGGCGCTGTGCATGAACAAGGTGCTGTTCAAGCAGCTGATGGCGCAGGTCGGGATTCCCCAGGTGCAACATCGCGCGGTCGCGCAGAGCGAGTATCGCTCTGACCCCGCGGGCGTCGCCCGGGCGGTGGCGAAGCTCGGCTACCCCGTGTTCGTCAAGCCGGCCCGGCTCGGGTCATCGGTCGGCATCGCCCGGGTGGCGTCGCCCGGCGATCTGGACGCCTCGCTGAGGACGGCGTTCTCCCACGACCCGCTGGCGATCGTCGAGGCGTCAGCGGCCGGTCGGGAGGTCGAGTGCTCGGTGATCGGCAATCGCGAGCCGATCGCCTCGGAGCCGGGCGAGATCCTGCTCGCGGCCGGCGAGGACGGCTGGTATGACTACGCGGCGAAGTACTCGCCGGGCGGCATGCGCCTCGTCGTCCCGGCGCGGATCGGCGCCGAGGCCCGCGAGCGGGTGCAGCAACTGGCGGTGGAGGCGTTCACCCGGGCCGACTGCGCCGGGCTGGCGCGGGTCGACTTCTTCGTCGGCCCCGACGGCGAGGTGCTCGTCAACGAGCTCAACACGATGCCCGGATTCACCGAGACGAGCGTGTTCGGCTCGCTGTTCGCCGCCAGCGGGATTCCCTACCCGGAGCTGCTGGACCGGCTGGTGACACTCGCGCTCGAGCGGTACGCCGCCGAACGGGCCCACACGTACTGACGGTCACCGGTGGGCGGCAGTCGCCGGCGCGACCGGGGTCAGGCTGGTCCGAGCCTCGTTTGCCCACTCGGGCTCAGGTGTACAGCGCGATCTCGTTGATGGCCACCTGGTCGTGGTTGCCCAGGTCGGTGATCCACACCAGGTAATACCGGTATTTGACGTTGTCGGTGTTCAGCGAGATCGGCTGGGTGGAGTGGATGTCGGCCTTGACGCCCACCTTCACCCAGCCGTTGCGCCCGGTGTCGAACGTGTTCGGGTTGGGGCTCGAGTGGCGGGCGTAGATGGACACCGAGTAACCCGGTGTGGCGGTGTCGATCGTCAGCGCGCGGGCGGCCACCCCGGGCTTGGCGTCGACGTAGAGGCCGACCCCCGGCTTGCCCAGGGTGTTGTCGTAGTAGGTCTCCGTGGTCCACGCGGTGTTGCGGTTACCGTCGACGGTCAGCCCATCCTCGGTGGGATGCTGATTCTTGGGGCCGCTGAGCGCGTCCGGGTTGTAGTCGGTGGCGCAGGTGTCGCACAAGAAGACCTGGCCGTGGGTGTGCTTGGGCTTGGGCTGGGGCAGGGGCCCGGTCCCGTGGTGGGCGCGCTCTGCCAGGTAGATGCTGCCGCCGGCGATCACCGCCAGCAGCGCCACCACCACCGCCACCAGCACGAACGGCTGGCGCATCCGCAGGGGCAGCCGTCGCCGGCTGCTCGAGGGCAGCGTCTTGAGCACCGAGGTCACCTCGCCGGTGGCGCTGCCCGCGCGGGCGGTCTCGATCGCGAGCGCGTCCTCGAGGTCGGCGATCAGCTCCGCGTCGTCCGCGTAGCGCTCGTCGAGACGCTTGGCGGTGGCCGTCTCCAGCACCGATGCCAGCGCGGCCGATACCTCGGGACGCTGCTGCTGGACGTCGGGAATGTCCTCGCGCACGTGCTTCATCGCCACCGCCACCTGGCTGTCGCCCTTGAACGGGACCTCTCCGGTGAGCATCTCGTAGAGCACCACGCCCAGCGAGTAGAGATCGGACTGACCGGTCACGGGCTGGCCGAGCGCCTGCTCGGGGGAGACGTAGTCGGTCGTGCCGAGAACGCGTCCATCGGCGGTCAGACCGTCCTCCTCGAGCGTGCGGGCGATCCCGAAATCGGTGACCTTGGCCGAGCCCTCCGGGTCGATGAGGACGTTCTGGGGCTTGACGTCACGATGGACGATGTGGCGCGCGTGGGCGGCGCCGAGGGCGCGGGCGATCTCGATCGCGTAGGCGACCGCCTCGGTGATCGGCAGCCGGCCCATGCGGCGGATCCGGTTCTTGAGCGTCTCGCCCTCGACGTACTCGAACACGATGTACGGCCGTCCGTCGTCCTCCCCGGCGTCGATCACCCCGACGATGTGCGGATGTGACAGCTGCGCCACCGCCCGCGCCTCGCGCCGGAAGCGCTCCAACTGATCGGAGTCGGAGGCGACCTCCCGGTTCATCAGCTTGACTGCCACCTGGCGCTCGAGGGTTTCGTCCAGGGCGCGGTAGACGGTCGACATCCCGCCCGAGGCGATCCTCGCCTCCAGGCGGTAACGACCATTGAGGCTGGTCCCCAGGAGCGTGCTCATCGGATGGTTTCGGTCACAGCCTTCAGACGGTCCTATTTTGCGACACCGGCTGCGGGCATGACGCCGCCCGACCGAGAACCCCTCAGGCGGCGCGCAGCCGGCCTGAGTAACCCTCTATCCCCAAGCTGGGAACCGTAACGTGCCCGGCAGCGTCCGTGCACCGGCCGATCACTGCGGCCCCGGGATGACGCTCGGCGAGCCGCGCGACGGCGCGCTCCGCGTCGCGCTGCGCCACCACGGCGCAGAAGCCACAGCCCATGTTGAACACCTCCCACATCTCGGCGGGGGCGACGTCGCCGAGCTCGGCGATCAGCTCGAACACAGGTGAGACCGGCAGAGGTGCCGTGATCTCGAAGCCGACGCCCTGACCGAGCCGCAGCAGGTTGAGCACGCCCCCGCCGGTGATGTGGGCCAGGCCGTGCACCGGGACATCCGAGCGCAGCAGCTCCAGGATCGCCCGCACGTAGATGACCGTCGGCTCCAGCAGAGCATCGGCGACGCTCGGACCGTGGAGCCCGGGTGGACGGGCCTCGAGCGACAGGCCCGCCTGCTCGATGAGAACGCGGCGGGCCAGGGTCAGGCCGTTGGCGTGCACGCCGGAAGCCGGGAGCCCGATCAGCGCGTCGCCGGGGCGGCAGGCGCGGCCGTCGACGATCGCGTCCAAGGCGACCGTGCCGAAGGCCGAGCCGACGAGGTCGAAGCCGTACGGCGACGGGTGACCGCGGATCACCTCCGGCAGCTGACACACCTCTCCGCCGGGGATCTCGACGCCGGCGTCCGCGGCGCCGAGCCGCAGCCCGACGGCGATCTCGGCCAGCAGACCCGGGTCGGCCGCCTCCACCGCCAGGTAGTCCAGCACCGCCAGCGGCTCGGCGCCGACGCAGATCAGGTCGTTGACGTTCATCGCCACGCAGTCGATGCCGATCGTCGAGAAGCGCTGGGTCGCCTCGGCGACGATCACCTTGGAGCCGACGCTGTCGGTCGCCAGCGCGATCCCCAGCCCGGGGGCGATCCGCAGCACGCTGGCGTAGTGACCCGGCAGCGGCACCGACAGCCGCTCGCGCCCGGTCTCGATCGCCCCGAGGACCTCCACCAACGCGGCGACGCCACGATCGGCCTGTCGCGTGTCGACCCCGGCGGCGGCGTAAGCGTCGGTCACGTTGCCATTGTCGTATATGCCCCGGACCCGGCGGTCATGCCGCGTACGGACGCGGACTCGGCGGGGACGGAGCGGCGGGTCCGGCGCCGCCGGCGCCGCCGGCCCGCAGGCGCGCCACCACCATCGCCGCGATCGCCAGCCGGTAGACGGCGTACGGGAGCAGCGAGCGGTCTCCCTGAACCTGCCCGACCAGCCACGTGGAGGCGAGCGTCGAGGCAAGCGAAGCCAGCGCGCCCGCCGCCATCGCAGTCGCGCTGCCCGGCGGTAGCCCGCGCCGGTGCAGGCGAAACGACTTGAGCGCGGTGGCGCCCGCGATCACCGGCACCGCCACCTGCGCCGATAGCTTGCTCGCGTCGGCGCGCGTGAACCGGCGCATCCGCGCAGCGGCGAGCGTCGCCCCGTTGCGCGACACCCCGGGCATCAGCGCGCCCGCCTGGGCGATGCCCAGCCACAACGCGTCGACGGCCGCCGCTGATCGCCAGTCGCGCTCCTGGGCGGTCCGGTCCGCCAGCGCCATCACGACCGATCCACCGACCAGACCGGCAGCGATCGTGGCCGGCGCTCCCAGATGTCGCTCGATCGGCCGCTCGAGCGCGAAGCCGATCGCCGCCGGGGGCAGGACCGAGAGGCCGATCCGGACGGCGAGCTGTCGGCCGGTGCCGCGCACGGCCGCCCGCGCGTCGCCGCGCAGGGTGATCAGCAACGCGGCCGCGGTGCCGGCATGGAGCACCACCTCGAACGCCTTGCGCAGCTCCGGGTCGGCGTGCGCGTAGTCCCAGCAGGCCAACCACGGGACCAGCGCGATGTGACCGGAGGACGAGATCGGGAGCAGCTCGGCGGGGCCGTGCAGCGCCCCCAGGATCAGCGCCTGGCCAATGGGGAGCGGGTGCCGCCGGTCGGCCGGCTCCGCGGGAGCCTGCGCGCCCTCCCGCTCACTTGGGGACGACATCGGTGGCGGCCGGCTGGGTGGCGGCCTCGCCTCCGTCGCCCTCGCCCGGCTCGCCCGGGCGCCGGCGACCCGCACCGGCGGCCGGCTCGGTCGCGCCCTGGCGCCCGGAGCGGCGCCATCTGACGATCAGGTACACGATCACGGCGACCAGGATCACGGCGCCGACATAGTCCACGTACTCCAGGTGATGTCGCCACTGCTGCCAGTTGGAGCCGACCGCGCGGCCGAGCACAGCCAGCCCGCCGATCCAGAACAGCGAGCCCAGCGCCGTCAGCGGGAGGAACCGCCGGAAGGGCATGCGCCCCACGCCGGCGGCGTACGGGAATGCCGCGCGAATCAACGGCAGGAAGCGGGACACGAACACCACGGGGGAGCCGTAGCGCTCGAACCAGCGATGGGCGCGATCCAGCCCGGCGCCGCTGACGTGGAGCTTTGAGCCCTGTGCCTCCAGCAACTCGCGCTGGCCGAAGTACCCGATCGCGTAGGCGACCGAGGCGCCGGCGACGTCGCCGACGACCCCGGCGACGATGATTCCGGGCAGGGTCAGGTTGCCCCGGAACACGTCGAAGCCGGCGAACAGCATCGTCGGCTCGGTTCCGGGCACGCCGATAACGCCCGAGGTGAGCGTGAGCAGGGCGACGCCGGCGAGTCCGAGCGTGTCGATCAGATGGGTGGCGACAGAAACCAGCGGGCCGGTCACCGAGGCCAGGAGCATTGGCACAGCGGCAAGCGTAGCGGCCGCCACGACGGCGACAGCCCCGCGTCACCGAGCCGCCGTCGGCAAACGACCACCCGCGCGCGTCAGCCCCGGTGAACCCGGACGTCTGCCGACGTCCGACCCCTGCTACTGAGACTGGCGTCGTTCGCTTCCCAGCCAGCGCGCGCCCCAGACGTGGCTTCCCCACGCCAGCCCGGCCGCCCGCGCGCTCACCGTATACGGTGGGCGCGATGCCGGCACCGCCGTTCGACGCCGAAACGCCCCTGTTCGCGGAGGCGCTCTGACCGGTGCGGATCTGGGTCGACCTGACCAACTCGCCCCACGTGCTCGTGCTCCGGCCCGTGATCGAGCGCCTGCGCCACCAGGGCCACGAGGTGGAGGTGACCGCGCGCGACTTCGCCCAGACGCTGGCCCTGTGCCGCCGCCTCGAGATCGGCCACACCGCGATCGGCCGCCACCGCGGCGCCGGGCTGGCCGGCAAGGGCCGCGGGCTGGTGTCGCGGTCCGGCGCCCTCACCCGGTGGGCCCGCCCGCGCCGCTTCGACCTGGCGATCGGCCACGGCTCCAACGACATCACGGTCGCGGCGGCACTGCTGAGGATTCCCTGCTCCACGACCTTCGACTACGAGTGGGCGACGGTGCAGCACTCGGTCAACTGCCGCTTGGCCCAGGCCGTCGTGGTGCCGGAGGCGATTGCACCCCAACGGCTGTACCGGTACGGCGCGCGCGGCAAGCTCGCGCGCTATCCCGGTCTCAAGGAGGAGTACTACCTCGCCGATTTCGAACCCGACGCGGGGGTTCTCGCCGACCTTGGACTGGACCGGGCCGCGCCGCTCGCGGTGATTCGCACCCCGCCCGCGGTGTCGCTATATCACCGGTTCGAGAACGACCTGTTCGCTCAGGTGCTGCGCAAACTGCGCGGGACTCAGGCGGTCGTCCTGCCGCGCACTCCCGAGCAGCGGGCGCAGCTGGCGCAGGCCGGAGGCTTCATCGTTCCCGAGCAGGCGATCGACGCTCAGTCGCTGATCGCCTACGCGGACCTGGTCGTCTCCGCCGGAGGCACCATGAACCGTGAGGCGGTGGCGCTGGGAACCCCGGTGTTCACCGTGTTCGAAGGTCGCCTCGGCGCCGTCGACGAGCGGCTGATGGCCGAGGGCAAGCTGGCCCGCCTGCAACGTCCCGACCAGATCCACCTGGTCAAGCGCGACCTCGCCTCCGCCCCGGCGCAGCGGGTCCGCCGCGACCCCGCGGTGTTCGCCGAGCTGCTCACAATCCCCGTCAACGCCGCCTAAACGCAGTGCTAACACGGGACGCGGCGGCGGACGATGCCGTGGCCCGGGGCTGGTACCTTCACTGGCGCCTCGTGTCCGACACCACCCTCCAGACCCGCCCCCGCCTCGGTCCAGAGGGCGATACATCCGGCCGATCCGGCAGCCCGGGCGGGGGCGCCGGCGCCTTCCTGTTGCGCTACGCGTGGTGGCTGGTGGCGCTCGTCGTCGTCCTGCTCGCCGCCATCGCGCTGCGCTGGGCCGACACGCGTCCCGGCTACGATCCCTACGGCTGGCTGGACTGGGGCTATCACACACTGCAGGGGTCCCTCGACCTCGGCGGCGCGCCCTCCTGGAAGCCGTTCACCTACATCTTCAACGTCGTCTACGCGCTGTTCGGCCACTGGGCGCTGTACCTGTGGATGCTCACCGCCGTCTCGATCTCGTTCTCGGGAGCGGTGTTCGGCGGCCGGATCGCCTACCGGCTGACCGGCGCCGGCCCCGAGCGCCGCTGGGCGGCGATCGTGGCCGCGATCGCCGGCGGCGCCGCGGTGCTGGGGATCCAGGACTACTTCCACTACCTGATGAGCGCCCAGTCGGACTCGATGCTGGTCGCCGTCTGTCTGGCGGCGATCGACTGCTACCTGAGCGGCCGTTTGCGCTGGGCGTGGTGGCTGGGTGCGCTGGCCTCTCTCGGGCGCCCGGAGGTCTGGCCGTTCATGGCCGTGTACGGGATCTGGCTGTTCTTCAAGCACCCGTCGATGCGCTGGATGATCTACGTCGGGGCGATCGGCAACGCGCTGCTGTGGTTCGGCGTGCCGACGCTCACCAACGGGAGGCCGGACATCGCCGGGCAGCTGGCCCTGAAGTCCCCGCGCGAGCTGCACAGCAACAAGATCACCGGCACGATCAGCCGGTTCATCGACCTCCAGTACTGGCCGCTGGAGGTCACCGCCCTCGTGGGAGTCGGGTTGGCGCTGCTTCGGCGCAATCTCGCCTACCTGACGCTGGCGGCGATGACCGCCGGCTGGGTGATCATCGAGATCGCGTTCGTGCTCCACGGCTTCCCCGGGGTGCCGCGCTACCTGTTCGAGCCCGCTGCGCTCATGGGCGTGCTGGCGGGCATCACCGTCGGCTGGCTGCTGCTCGATGTCTCCCGCGTGTGGTCACGGCTGCCCGGGTGGGCGGGCATCCCGCTGGCCGTCCTGCTGATCGCGGTGATGATCCCGCAGGCGATCTCGCAGGCGCGGACCGAGCACAAAGACATCTATCACGAGCGTGCCCGCACCACCGAGATCAACAAGCTGGGGGCGGCGATCGCTGCCCTCGGTGGCCCCAGCAAGGTCCTCGGCTGCGGCCATCCGGTGCTCAACGTGGAGTACGTGAGCATCTTCGCCTGGTACGCGCACCTTAACACCGGGCACATCGGCTACCGGCCCCAGGTCGAGCTCAAGAAGAAGCACCCGATCATGCTGTTCACGTCGCTGCCCAACGGCTGGTCGGTGACCCCGTACCACCAGCACGGCAACACCGCCTGCACCAACCTCAAGTCGCTGTATGTTCCCACCGCCCGCCACCCCGGCGGGGTGCTGGTCCCCAAATAGGCGCCACCCTTATCGGTGGTCAGGGTTTACGCCTACAATCTCCGCCGCATGCGCCGACGGATCAGATCCGCGGCCTTTCCCGTGCACCGCCACGCGCTGCCCCAACTGGTGGTGGACGGTCTTCTGGTCGCGCTTGCCTACTTCCTCGCCTTCTGGTTGCGCTTCGCCGGCGGTTTCGGCGTCGGCGATCAGCGCTACCTGCGTCTCCTGACGGCCACGATCGGCGGCGTGGTGGTGGTGACCCTGGTCTCACTGGGGGCATTCGGGCAGTACCAGCGGCTGTGGCGGTTCATCGGCCGTCGCGACTACGAGGCCGTGCTCAAGGCGGTGTTCGTGGCCACCGTCGTGATCGTCGGCCTGATCGCGATCCTCCATCCGGTCGTCGCGAACGGCGTGCGCACCGTGGTGCACCACCACCACCGCGACGGCCACATCATCGGCGCCCCCTCCTACACGAGCGTCCCCAGCCCGCGGACGGGCGTGTTACCGCCGGCGAGCGTGATCATGCTGTTCTTCCTGCTCACGCTGGCACTTCTCGTCGGCGCCCGGTTCGCGGTGCAGCTGCTGGGCGAGGGACGGATCAGGAGCATCACCGCCAACAAGGGGGGTCGCGGGACGCTGGTCGTCGGCGGCGGCGAGGGCGGCCGTCTCGTCGTGCGCGAGCTGATGCGCAACCCGCTGCTCGGGTTGCGCCCGGTCGGATTTCTCGATGACGACCCGCGCAAGCTCGGCCTCAAGGACGAGCATGGCCTCAAGGTGCTGGGGACGACGTCGACGCCGGACCTCGGGCGGGTGCTGGACGAGGTCGAGCCCGACGAGGTCGTGATTGCGATTCCGTCGGCGCCGGGCGAGCTGCGCGCCCGGGTGGTGGCCGCGTGTCGCGAGCGTGGCATCCCGGTGCGGACCACGCCCACGGTGTTCGAGCTGCTGCGGGATAACTCAGGTCAGCTACGGGTCACCCGGCAGCTGCGCGAGGTCCGGGTCGAGGACATCCTCGGCCGCGAGCCGGTGCGCGAGGAGCTGCAACGCGTCGGCGCCTACCTGGCCGGGCAGGTCGTGCTCGTCACGGGCGCCGGCGGCTCCATCGGAGCCGAGCTCTGCCGCCAGATCGCGCGCGTCGGGCCGCGCAAGCTGGTGCTTGTCGACCACGCCGAGGACAACCTGTTCGAGATCCGCCGGGAGCTCGAGGAGGAGCGTCACGTGCGGACCGCCGAGCCGGTGCTGGCCGACTGCAAGGAGGAGGAGCGAATGCGCGAGGTGCTCACCGAGCACCAACCGGCGGTCATCTTCCACGCTGCCGCCTACAAGCACGTGGCGATGATGGAGGCCAATCCGGTCGAGGCGGTGCGCAACAACGCCCTGGCCACTCGGTTGGTGGCCCGGATCGCCGGCGAGGTCGGGGTGGGCACGTTCGTGCTCGTGTCGACCGACAAGGCGGTCAATCCGGCGACGGTGATGGGAGCGTCCAAGGCGCTGGCGGAATGGGCGGTGGAGGCGGAGGCGAGCAAGCATCCCCGGACCCGGTATGCGACCGTCCGGTTCGGGAACGTGCTCGGGTCCTCCGGCTCGGTGGTGCCGATCTTCCGCCGGCAGATCGCCGCCGGCGGACCCGTCACCGTCACCGACGAGCGGATGACCCGGTACTTCATGACGATCCCGGAAGCGGTGCAGCTGATCATCCGCGCCGGGTCCCTGCGGGACGAGCCGAGCGGCGAGGTCTTCGTTCTGGAGATGGGTGAGCCGGTCAAGATCAGCGATCTGGCGGAGCAGATGATCCGCCTGTCGGGGCTTGAGCCCGAACGGGACATCGCAATCGACATCGTCGGTGCACGGCCCGGCGAGAAGTTCCACGAGGAGCTTTTCGATGTCCACGAGTACCCGCAGCCCACGCCCGCCCAGCGGATCCAGCGCGCCACCCACGACCGCCTGGATCCCGGTTGGGTGGACTCGACCTTCACCGAGATAAACCTGCTCGTCCTCGAAGGTGACGCGGCGGCGTTGGCGAAGACCGTCTCCGAGCTCTCCGGTACGCGTGTCACCCTATCCGCGGACGATGATGCGCCCATCGGCCCCTTAGACTTGCGCCCGTGACGATGGCAACGATCCCGTTCGCCCTATCCGTTCATCACTTCATCACCTCGGTGGGTGAATACGCCGGCTTCGCCGCGATCATCGGCCTCGCCATCCTGGTGCTGCTGTTCTTCGCCCAGGCACGCGAGACCGTCTCGCTGCGCCGCCGGACCGAGGCGGCGGAGGAGCAGCTGGAGCGCCAGGGTGCGTTCCTGGAGCAGCTCGGACGGCCGTCGTCCGCCGCCACGTCCGCGGGGGCGCCTGCGCCGGCCACCGGCGCGCCGCCGGTGGCGCCCGCGCCCGCGGCCGCTCGAGCCGCGGCGCACCCGGCGGGGGACCCTGCGCAGCCCGGAGCCCCCGGGCAAGCGGCAAGCTCCGGGCAAGCGGCAAGCTCCGGGCAAGCGGCAAGCTCCGGGCAGACGGCGGGCTCCGGGCAGCCGGCAGGCGCCACGCAGCCGGTAGGCCCCGTGCACCCGGCGCCCGCCCCGGCGGCGGTGTCGCACGCGGCCGCCCGCAACCCAGCGCCCGCGAGCGCCCTGGCCACGGTTCCGGCCGCTCCCGCCGGCGTCGGCGCGCCCGCGCTCAGCGCCGCCACCCGGCTGATCCCGATCGCCGCCCTCGACGAGCCGATCTCGGTCCGCGCGCTGAGCTCTCCGGGCAACGGGGAGGCCGGTGAGGCTCTGACCGGGGCCGCGGCCACCGTGCGCGTGAACCCTCCACCGTCGACTGCCGCGGCCGCCGGAAATGGATCGGCTCACCCGGTCGCGCCCGCCGCCGTGGCCGCCGGGTCGGTCGCCGCCCCGGCGCCCGCCGCCGCGGGTGCGCCGCCGCGCGTCTCGCCGCGCTCCGCGGGCGGCGCCCCGGGTCGACCCCTGCCCCCGCCGCGCGACCCATCCGACGGTAACGCAGGACGGCCGGTCAGACGTCTCGTGGCCGTGGTCGTGGCCGTACTCGCCGTGGCCGCCGCCGTGGTCGTGGTGCTCGTGTTGACCAGCGGCGGCGGCAGCTCGAGCCCCGCCTCGTCCGCGGCCCACCGCAACGCGGCGAACCCGGGCCGCCACCGCACCAAGGCCGGCGCAAAGGTCACGGTGACGCCCGCCACCGTCACCGTAGCGGTGCTGAACGGCACCTCCACCACCAACCTGGCCCACGACGTGATGGGCAAGCTGACCGGCGTCGGCTACAAGCAGGGGGAGATCGAGACCGCGTCGGACCAGACGATCGAGTCGACGATCGTCGGCTATACCCAGCCCGCCTACCGCAACGATGCGCTGGCGGTGGCCAAGTCACTCAAGCTCGGCTCGGCCTCGGTCCAGGGCGTCGATCAGAGCGACAGGGCGGTCGCGTGCAGCCTGACCCCGACCCACTGCCCGGCTCAGGTCGTGGTCACGGTCGGCGCCGATCTGGCGTCGGCCGCGTGACGCCTCCGGCAGCGCCCCGCCCACCGCACCCCCTGCAACCCACCGGCTAGTGGCCCCGCTCGCAAATACGACGACGTTCAAGTTGCCTCCGGCGACGCCTGGCTTTGTCCTCGGATGCTCGTGCAGCGCTGCTGCAGGTCGCATCCTGCGTCCGCGCCCGGCATCGACCCGAGGCCACTCTCGGTTTCGCGGTACTCGCGACCGGAACCACTAGTCTCTCCGACCGATGTCCGCGATCAAGGATCTCCTGGAGCTGCCCGAGCGCGCCCGCAAGCCCCGCCAGCAGGGCATCACCCACGTGCTGGATCGCGGCCTCGCGGTGGCCGAGGTCGACGGCCTGATCGAGGTCGCCGGCGACTACATCGACCTGGTCAAGCTCGGGTGGGGCACGGCGGTGGCCACCGGCAACCTCACCGCCAAGCTGACCCGGTATCGCGAGCACGGGATCCCGGTCATGTTCGGCGGCACCCTGACCGAGCTGGCCATCGCCCAGAACCGGCTCGATCGACTGGTGGCAAGGCTGCACGAGCTGGAGCTGGACCACATCGAGCTCTCCGACGGGACGATCAACATCGAGCACGAGCGCAAGCTCGAGCTCATCGCCCGGCTGGCCGAAGAGTTCACCGTCCTCTCGGAGGTCGGCTCCAAGGACGACACCCGGATCATGGCGCCGTTTCGCTGGGTGGAGCAGATCCAGTCCGAGCTTCAAGCCGGCGCCTGGAAGGTGATCGCCGAGGCCCGCGAAAGCGGTACGGTCGGGATCTTCCGTCACGACGGCGAGGTCCGGATGGGCCTGATCGATGAGATCGTCCACGCCGTCGACGCAGACCAGATCCTGTTCGAGGCGCCCCAGAAGGACCAGCAGGTGTGGTTCGTGCGCCGCCTCGGGCCCGACGTCAACCTCGGCAACATCACGCCGGAGGACGTGCTCTCGCTGGAGACGATCCGAGTCGGGCTGCGTTCGGACACGGCGGTCGCCGACCTGGATCCCTGAGGGCGCGCGCGCCTTGAGCCGATGGATCAGGAGGGCTTGACCGCAACGCCTGGCCGGGATTCGCTGGCCGGCATCTCGCTGGCGCGCCACGGCGAGACCAATGACAACCTGGAGCCGTTCCGGTTCCAGGGGTTCACCGACACGCCGCTGAACGACACCGGTCTGCGCCAGGCGCACCAGCTGGCCGAGAGGGTCGCGGACGACGGGATCGTCTCGCTGTGGTCATCGGACCTGCGCCGGGCGCGCGAGACGGCCGAGATCGTCGGCGCCCGGATTGGTCTCGAGCCCACGCTCGACCCGCGCCTGCGCGAGGGCTACCGGGGGCGCTGGGAGGGCCACCTGATGGTCGAGATTGAACGCGAGGAGCCCGAGCTCTACGCCGCCTGGCGGCGAGCCGGGCCCCAGTTCCGCTTCCCCGGCGGCGAGTCGCTGCTTGCGCAGCAGCGGCGAGTGATGGCGTCGCTCGCCGAGATCCACGCCGCCGGCCGGCTGCCGGCGCTCGTCGTCTGCCACGGCGGCAGCATCCGGGTCATGCTGTGCGCGCGTGACCCACGCGGCCTCGACGCGTTCTTCAGCTTCGAGGTCCCGAACGTGGCGGTGGTGCCGCTGTGAGACGGCGGTGGCCGTTCGGCGCTTTCGTTGCGCTGGTGGTCGCCACCGTCGCCGCCTTCTTCGTCACCCAGCATCTGAAGGTGACGACCCCGCTGGTGGCCGGCTTCCCCGCTCCGGTGCCGCGCTACATCAATCCCGTCAACGGCGGCACCTGTCCGGTCCGCAACGGCCAGGGGACGCTCGCGCCAGTCAGCTTCCGGGAGATGAAGGTCTCCTTCTACCTGCTCAACCGCGCCGACGACGTGGACGTCTACATCGTCGACGGCAACGGCACGGTCGTCGACACGCTGCCGGGCTCCGGCGGCCACATGGGCATCAAGCAGCGCAAGGTGTTCGTCTGGGACGGGCGTGAGGCGAACGGACGGCTCGCCCCCGATGGCGTCTATTACGTCCGCGTCTCGCTGGTGCATCAGGGGCGCACGCTGCTGATCTCCAACAACTCGGGCGCCGAGCCGGTCACCGTCCAGACCAAGCCGCCGCACCTGGCGGTGACCGGGGTGAGCCCGAGCACGATCACCGCGTCCGGCCGGGTGACGATCCACTACGCGGGCAACGACGGCCTGCGCCCGCGCATCCTCATCTACCGGACGACCCCCGGCGGCGCCATCCAGGTCAAGAGCTACGCCGCCACCTCTCGCTCCGGGACCAGCGCCTGGGACGGCGACATCCACGGCCGCCCGGCCGCCGCCGGTAGGTATCTGGTGGGGCTGAGGCTGGTCGATCGCACCTGCAACCGCATCCAGGTGCCGGTGCCGGTGACGGTGGCGGCGGCGCCGCAGGCGGTGGTGACGGTCCGCTAGCGCCCCTCGGCCGCGTACCGTTGCAAGCGCCGTGACCTCGTACCTCAAGCGCCTGGTCTCCTCGTTGGCGGCGTATCAGGTCGCCGACGTCGTCTCCAAGTTCATCGCCGTCCTCCTGCTGCCGGTCTACACCCGGTACATCGACCCCGCCGGCTATGGCGTCGTCGAGCTGCTGGGCAACGGCGTGATCTTCATGAGCATCCTGGTCCGCTTCGGGATCATCGAGGCATTCCTGCGCTACTACTTCGTCGACGACGACCCGGATCGCCGCGACGCCCTGGCGCGGCGGGCGCTGGTGTTCCTGCTCGTCGTCACCACGGTCGTCTCGGCGGTACTGGCTGCCGCCGCCGGTCCGGTCAGCCGGGTGGTCCTCGGCTACCCCGACGCGGCGATCATGCGCGTCGCCGTGCTCGGGCTGTGGTCGTTCACCAATCTCGAGCTCGCCTACGCTCTGCTCCGGGTCGACGAGCGGCTGACGCTGTACGCCATCGCGTCGCTGAGCAACGTGCTGATCACGATCGCTGCCTCGGTGGTGCTCGTCGTCGGCCTGGGCGACGGCGCCCTCGGCCTGCTGCTGGGCAACTACGGCGCCTCCACCCTGGTGCTGATCGCGCTCTGGTTCGCGCTGCGCCACCGGCTCGCACCCCGCCCCGGCGCCGCCGAGCGGATGGGGGTGCTGATGCGCTTCGGTCTGCCGACGGTGCCCGCCGAGGCGTCCGTGTACGCGCTCAGCATCATCGACCGCTACTACCTGTTTCACCACCGCAACCCGGCGCTGGCCGGGCTGTACTCGATCGCGATCAAGCTCGCCGGCGCGGTGGCGTTCATCGTCCGGGCGTTTCAGTACGCGTGGCCGCCGCTGGCCTACTCGGTCTCCGACGACGCGCAGGCCGCCCGCCTGTACGGACTGGTCACCACCTACTACGTGCTGGTCAGCGGCTGGGCGGTGGCGGGGCTGGCCCTGATGGGGCGCTGGATCCTGCGTCTGCTGACGGCGCCGTCGTTCTTCGACGCCTACCGGGCGCTGCCGTGGGTGGCGTTGGGCTGGGCGATGTACGGGTTGTGGGTGGTGTTCCTGGTCGTCGCCGGCCGCGCTCAGGTGACCACCCGCAACTTCCCCGCCGCGATCGCCGGGCTGGCCACGAACGTGGTTCTGCTCGTACTCCTGGTCGGGCCGCTCGGGCTGGCCGGGGCCGGCCTGGCGCTGTGCGGCGCCTACGCGGTGATGCTGACCGCGATGTACCTGCTGACCCGCCGGGCGTTCGCGGTGAGCTTCGAATGGCGGCGGCTGGCCCAGGTGGTGTTCCTGGTGGGCGGCCTTGCGGCCGCCGGTGATCTGCTGTTGCCCACAAGGGGGCCGGTCGGCTTCGTGACGCGGCTGGCCGTGTTCGCGATCATCCCGGTCTTGCTGCTGGCCACCGGGTTCGCTCACGCCGTCGAGATGCGCCAGGCGCGGGCGCTGGTCGACCGGGCGCGGCGCGTCTACCCCCGTCCGGTGCGAAGCCGGTCGTGAGCCGGCCCGCGGTCAGCGTGGTGATGCCGTTCGCCGGCACCGCGGCCGAGGCGGGAGTTGCCCTGGCCGCACTCGCGCGGCTGCGGACCGGGCCTGAGGACGAGCTGATCCTCGCCGACAACTCGGGGACGGCCGTCGCCGACGGCGTCGTACGGGTGGTGGAAGCCACCGGCGAGCGATCCCCGTCGCACGCCCGCAACGCCGGCGCCGCCCGCGCCGCCCGCGACTGGATCCTGTTTCTCGATGCCGACTGCCGCGCCCCCGCCAGCCTGCTCGATGGGTTCCTGGCCGAGCCGGTGGCCGACGACGTCGGGGCGCTCGCCGGCGCGGTGGCGCCCGCCTCCGCCGCCGCCGGGATCGCCGCGCGCTATGGCGCCGCCAAGAGCTTCCTGGACCAGGACGTCCATCTCGGCCACGGGTTCATGCCGCGGGCGGTGGCCGCCAACCTGCTGGTGCGGCGCAGCGCGTTCGAGGCGATCGGCGGCTTCTACGAGGGCGTCCGCGCCGCCGAGGACACCGACTTCAGCTGGCGCCTGCAACGTGCCGGCTGGCTCCTTGAATCGCGGCCCGAGGCGCGCGTGGAGCACGCCTACCGCACCAGCCTCGGCGCCCTGCGCCGGCAGTGGCGCGGCTACGCCGCCGGTCGAGCGTGGCTGGCCCGACGCTACGACGGCTTCTCGCCCGAGCCGGCGGTTCGCCGCGCCGCCGGCCGCGTACTGCACCGCAAGCGCCCGCGTCCTCAGCCGGCGACGCCCGCTGCGGGTGCGCCGCTCGGGCTCGTGGATCGCGGCCGATTCCTGGCGCTCGACGCCATTCTGGGTTTCGAGGAGCTGGCCGGCCTCACCCTCTCCAACCGACCCCGCGGAGGCGGCCTTCGCCCCGACGGGCCGGTCCAGGTCGTGCTGGTCGCCAATCGCTTTCCCGCCCGCGGCGATCCGCTGGCCGACTTCGCGCTGTCGCTGGCCGACGCCCGCGTCGAGGCGACCGCCCGGCCCGCCGTTGTGCACCGGGAGGCGGCCCACGGGTTGACCGTCGACTACCGAGAGGACGACGGCGCCGCCGCCCGGGCCGGGGCGCTCCTCCGGCTGCTCATCCGCCATCCGTGGCGCTGCGCCCGGGACGTGCTCACCCGCTGGCGCGCCGAGCCGGGCGCGCCCCGTCTCGCCGCGATCGCCCCAGCGGCGATCCGCCTGCAGCGCGACCCGGAGGCTCGCGTGCATCCGCTCGGGGGACCGGCGGCGCGGACGGCCGCGGCCCGGCTGGCCCGGCTCGCCGGCCGTCACCTGGACTCGTGACCCGCGTCCACATCGTCGACCCGTCCGCGTTCACGCCGCCCTACGACCACGCCCTGGCCGCGGCGCTCGCCCGCGACGGCGCCGAGGTTGAGCTGATCACCAGCCGCTTCGCCTACGGCGACGTGCCCGAGCCCGACGGGTACGTGGTGCGGGAGCTGTTCTATCGCCGATCGCGGGGAGCTCCCGGATCGGGGCTTCGGCGTTACCGCAAGCTGGCGGAGCACGTGCCCGACATGCTGCGGTACCGCCGCTCTGCGCTCGCCGCCGACGTCGTTCACTTCCAGTGGCTGACCGTGCCCGTCGTCGACGTCCATCTCCTCCCCGACCGCCCGCTGGTGCTGACCGCCCACGACCTGCTCCCGCGCGAGCCCCGCCCCGGCCAGGTGGTGGCCCAGCGGCGGCTGCTGGAGCGCGTCGACGCGATCGTCGTGCACTCCCGGTACGGCCGCGGCCAGCTGGTCGACCGGCTCGGGCTCTCTGCGGCCAAGGTGCACGTGATCCCGCACGGCGCCCTCACGCACGTGGCGGCAGTCGCCCCGAGCCCACTCCCCGCCGAGCTGGCGGACGGATGTGGTCCGGTGGTGCTGTTCTTCGGCCTGCTGCGCCCCTACAAGGGCCTGGAGACGCTGCTGCGGGCGTGGCGCGGGATCGACGGCGCTCAGCTGTGGATCGCCGGCCGTCCGATGATGGCGCTCACGCCGCTGCGGGCGCTGACCGGACCGAGCGTGCGCTGGGTTCCCCGGTTCGTCGCCGCCGGTGAGGCCTCGGCCCTGTTTGCCGCCGCCGACGTGGTCGTGCTGCCCTACTCGAGCACCGAGCGGTTCGATCAGTCGGGCGTTCTGGCGACGGCGCTGGCGTTCGCCAAGCCGGTGGTGCTCACCGACGTCGGCGGCTTCTCCGAGGTCGCCGCCACCGGCGCCGCCCAGCTCGTCGCTCCCGATGATCCCGACGCCCTGCGCGGAGCGCTGGTCAAGCTGATCGGCGACCCCGCGGCCCGGCAGCGGCTGAGCGCCGCGGCGCAGGACGCCGCGCGCGGGGACTACTCGTGGGAGACGGCGGCGCGGCGGACGCGGGCGCTGTACGAGCGCCTCAGACGGTGACCGGCTGGCGCCGCGCCACCTCTTCGCGCACCGCGGGTGCGACCACGGTGCCGAACAGCTCGATCGAGCGCATCACGTCGCGGTGGGCGACGGCGCCGACGCTCATCTGCCCGACGTAGCGGCTGTTTTCGAACAGCTCGTGCTCGAACAGGATCTTCTCGGTCACCTGCTCGGGGGAGCCGGCGGCGAGCGCGCCCCGCGGCGAGCGCAGCGCCTCGTACTCCGGACGGCCCGAGGGAGGCCAGCCGCGCTCGCGCCCGATCCGGTTCATCATCGCCAGGTAGGGAGCGGCGAACGCGGCGTCGGCGGCACGAGAGCTCTCGCCGACGAAGGCGTGGGTGTTGATCGCCAGCGGGAGGTTGGCGGCATCGTGGCCGGCCTGCGCCGCCGCCTGGCGGTAGAGCGCCACCAGCGGCACGAACCGCTCCGGCTGACCGCCGATGATCGCCAGCGTCAGCGGCAATCCGAGCCCGCCGGCGCGAACCACCGACTGCGGCGACCCGCCGACCGCGACCCACACCGGAAGGGGGTCCTGCAGCGGCCGGGGATAGATCCCGGCATTCTTGAGCGGCGAGCGCAAGCGCCCGCTCCAGGTCACCCGCTCGGACTCGCGGATACGCAGCAGCAGGTCCAGCTTCTCGGCGTAGAGCTCGTCGTAGTCGTCGAGGTCGTAGCCGAACAGGGGGAACGATTCGACGAACGAGCCGCGCCCGGCCATGATCTCGGCGCGGCCGCCGGACACGAGATCGAGCTCGGCGAACTGCTGAAAGACCCGGACTGGATCATCGGAGCTGAGCACCGTGACCGCGCTTGAGAGCCGGATCCGCTCCGTGCGGGCGGCGATCGCGGCCAGCGCCACCGCCGGCGATGAGATCAGGAAGTCCGGCCGGTGGTGCTCGCCGATCGCGAACACGTCCAGGCCGACCTGCTCGGCGAGCTCGGCCTCCTCCAGGAGGTCGCGCATCCGCTGCCGAGGGCTGATCTGAGAGCTGAGGTCGGCGAACGTGGCGAGTCCAAGTTCCATACCGACCACCATAGCAGTTGGTTGCGGGGACAACTATCGCCCCCTGCTGCCGCTCAGGCGGACGGGGCGCGCGCCGACGCTCGAGTGCGTGGGGTCGCGTCGGTCACACCGGCGCCGTCCGGCATTCGCCAGGCTGTCGCCACCGCGTGGGGCAGCTCAAGCTCGAGCTGGGCGCCGCCGCCAACCGCCGCCGATGCCCGGACCCGTCCACCGTGGGCGTGCGCGATCGCGGCGACGATCGCGAGCCCGAGGCCGGCGCCCCCGCTGGCGCGGTCGCGAGCCGCGTCGACGCGATGGAAGCGCTCGAAGATCCGCTCGCGCTGCTCCGGGTCGATCCCGGGGCCGTCGTCGACCACGGTGAACCGCACCCGGTCGCCGGGCTGCAGGTCGACCTGCAGCGAAACCAGGCCGTCGGGAGCGGCGGTGTGCTCGATCGCGTTGCGGATCAGATTGCGCAGCGCCTGCGCCAGGCGGTCGGGATCGGCTGTCAGCGTCGCCGGCGGGACCTGGGAGACCTGGAAGCGGCGCATCGGGCCTGAGGTCATCCCCGCCCACAGATCGGCGACGAACTTCGGCAGGTCGATCGTCCTGGGACGCAGAAAGTCGCCGTGCTCCGAGCGCGACAGCAGCAGCATGTCGTCGACCAGCCGCGAGGTGCGGGCGATCTCGGCCGACACCAGCCGGTGCACGGCTTGCAGCTCCTCGGGCGAGGGGTTCTGTTGGGCGGCCAGGACCTCGACCTGGCCGGCGATCACCGTCAGCGGTGTGCGCAGCTCGTGGGACGCGTCGGAGACGAACTCCTTCTGGGCCGCGAACGCCTCCTCGAGCCGATCCAGCATGTGGTTGAAGGAGTCGGCGAGGACGCGGATCTCGGCGCTCGCCGCGGCCGGGGGATGCATCCGCGGGTGCAGGTCGCCGTCGTCGACCCGGGCGGCGACCTTGGCCATCCGGCGCAGCGGCAGCGACACCGACGCACCGGCCAGGTAGGAGGCGATCAGGGCGAGCACCAGGGCGATCGCGCCGGCGAGGATGAAGGATTTGGCGATGCTCCGCCCGGCGCGGGTGACCACGGTCAGCGGCTCTCCCGCCCCGACTCGGACTCGCAGGGTGCCTGCCGGCACGACGCGCTGATCGACGCGCACCCGCCCGAGGTCGGGGGCGGTGCGGGTCGACAGCCCGGCGGGCCCTGTCACCAGCGCCTGCCCCTGTTGGTTCTCGCGAGCCTGCTCGGCCGCCGTCTCGCCGTCGTCGGGACGCGAGGATCCGAACAGCTCGGGATGGTTGCTCACCGTCCCCCGGGTCGGAACGACGGCGAACAGCAGCGACGAGGTGGCGGTGAACGGCTGCGCGCGAACGTAACGTCCGAGCGCGGCGGCGAGGGCGGCAGGCGACTCTCCGCGGAAGCCGCGGACTGCCTGGGACAGCTGCGCGACGTCGCCGGCCACGTCGGAATCGACCTGGGCGCGCAGCTCGCTGGTAGTTCGTTCGTAGATGACGACGAAGATGGCCGTGCAGGCGATCAGCAGCACGCCCGTCACCCAGGCCACCAGGCGCCAGCGAACGCTCGAGCGGCGGATCACGGCCGATCCTCGAGCTGATAGCCGAGCGACCGCACGGTGCGGATCGGCGCGGCCCGCACGTCGCTGCTCAGCTTGCGTCGCAGGTAGCCGACATAGACATCGACGATGTTGGTCGCCGGATCGTGCTGATAACCCCACACGGCACGGAGGATCTGTTCCCGCGTCAGCACCCGGCCGGGATTCTCCATGAAATAGACGAGCAGGTCGAACTCGGTGTTGGACAGCCGGACCGGTGCCCCGTGCCAGCTGACCCGGCGGCCCAGCAGATCGACCTCCAGCCCGGCGTGCCGGAGCGTCGTCGGCGGAGCTTGACGGGCCGCGCGCAGCTGCGCCTGGATCCGGGCCAGGAGCTCGGCGAGCGCGAACGGCTTGACCATGTAGTCGACAGCACCCGCCTCCAGGCCCTCCACCCGGTCCTCGACCTCTCCGCGCGCGGTGAGTACGATCACCGGCAGGCCGGGCCGCGCCTTGACCAGCTCGGCAAGCACCTCCAGTCCACTTGCCCGAGGCAGCATCAGATCCAAGACGACCAGGTCGACGCGCTCGGCCAGCGCCATCTCCAGCCCGGTCTCCCCGTCGAGCGCGCACCGCACCTCCAACCCGCCCGCGCGCAGCCCCCGGTAGATGAAATCGATGATCCCAGGCTCGTCCTCGATCACCACGATCTGACCCACGCATTCATCCTAGGCGTCGCTTCATGGCTGCACCCCCAGGTCAAAGGAAGTTCTCATGGTGGGGTAAATCCGGCTTTAGCGACGCCGCCGAGAGTCAAGGGGTGACCGGCGGCTCACCCGCACTCACCCCTGCGCGGCGCGACGCGGGCATGAGACGGCTCCGGACCGCCAATCGAGTCCTGATCGTCGCCATGCTCGTGCTCACGCTGGTCTTCGCCGAGCTGGCGTCCCACGCGTTTCACGGTCACAAGCGCCGCGTGGCGCTGGTGCGGGCGACGGCGCCGGCGCATCACTCCGCGCGCCGGCGAGACCCCCACGAACTGCGCACCCGCCATCATCCCGGCCGGCATCGCCTGCGACCGGCGGCTCAGCCTCCGCAGCGTGCCTCGCGGCCGGCCCCGACCACGACCGCCGCGTCCGCCCCGCCACCGGCCTCGGCGCCCACTGTCGTCTCGGGCGGATCGTGAACGCCGTATCCGATCCGCCGGACGAGTTCGTGAGCGAGACCTGGGACGCCCTGGGCACGAGCGTCGTCGTCCTCCTGCACCGCGCCGACGCGGCGACCGGCGCTCTCGCCCGGCGGGTGGTCGAGCGCGAGCTGGGCGCCATTGACCACGCCGCCAGCCGCTTCCGCGCCGACTCCGAGCTGTGTCGGGTGAATGGATCGAACGGACGCTGGGTGCCGATCAGCCCGCTGCTGTGGGAGGCGATCACCCTCGGCCTGCGGGCCGCGTCGGTCTCGGCCGGCGCCGTCGACCCGACGCTCGGGCGGGCGCTGATCGACGCCGGCTATGACCGCGACTGGCGCCGGCTGACCCCGCCTGCACCCGACTCGCCGATCGGACCGGGCCCCGCTCCCGCGCCCTCGCGGGTCCGGGAGGCATGGCGGGCGGTGCAGCTGGCCAAGCATCCCCCGGCGGTCTGTGTCCCGGCGGGGGTCGCCCTCGATCTCGGCGCGACGGCCAAGGCGCTGGCCGCCGACCGCGCCGTCGCCGCCGTTCGCCGGATCCACGCCGGAGGGGTCATGGTCGCGCTGGGCGGCGATATCGCCACCGCCGGCCGCGCCCCGGCCGCGGGGTGGAGCGTCCATGTCACAGACGACCATCGTGCCGGCGCCGACGCGCCCGGCCAGACGGTATCGGTCCGCTCCGGCGCCCTGGCCACGTCCAGCACCCTCGTGCGGCGTTGGCAGCATCGCGGCCGGTCGATGCACCACATCCTCGACCCCCGGTCCGGGCAGCCGGCGCGATCGCCCTGGCGGACGGTGAGCGTGACCGCGGCCAGCTGCGCCGAGGCGAACATCGCGTCGACGGCGACGGTCGTCCTCGGCGACGAGGGTCCGGCGTGGCTGGCGGAGCACGGGCTGGCGGCGCGGCTGGTTGCCCACGATGGCAGCGTGCGGGTCCAGGGTGGGTGGCCGCGATGACCGTCGGGCCAAGCGCGTACTGGTACCTGACCCGAGCCACCGGCGCGATCGCGCTGATCCTGCTCACGCTGGCGCTGGTCGTCGGCGTGGCCGCCATCGGCCGGTGGCGGACGGCTCGTTCGCCACGATTCGTCATCGATGGCCTGCATCGCACCAGCTCCCTGCTGGCGCTGGTGTTCCTGGTCGTCCACATCGTCACCGCGGTGCTCGACAGCTTCGCCCCGATCGGCTGGTTGGACGCGATCATCCCCTTCGCCGGCGCCTACCGTCCGTTGTGGCTCGGCCTGGGCGCGATCGGCTTCGATCTGCTGCTGGCGGTCACCGTGACCAGCCTGCTCCGAGTTCGCATCGGCTATCACGAGTGGCGTGCGGTGCACTGGCTGGCCTACCTCGCGTGGCCGATCGCGGTGCTCCACGGGTTCGGCACCGGCAGCGACGTGCGGGTGACGTGGATGATGGCGGTCAACGTCGCCTGCATCGCCGCCGTGCTGATCGCCGTGGTCGCCCGGGCGCTGATCGGCTGGCCCGAGCACCGGCGCCTGCGGCTGGGCGCGCTCGCCGGCGCCGCCGCGTTTGGCGTCGGGCTCGTCCTCTGGCTGCCCGGCGGCCCCCTCGCCCGAAGCTGGGCGCACCGGTCCGGCACTCCCCCGTCGCTGCTGACGTTCCGGACGGCGACCAGGGGGGCGTGATGGAGGACCGCCTCGGCGCCACCCTGCCTCGTCTGCTGCGCGGCTTCGACGGCGAGGTGATCTCTTACGAGCGCCACCAGGAGATCCACGGGCCTCTCGCCGACCGCGGCATCACGCTGACGGCGGAGTTGACCCGCGCCGGGCTGCGGGGGCGGGGCGGGGGAGAATTCCCGCTGGCGGAGAAACTGGACGCCGTGCGACGGGCACGGGGCGCTCCGGTGGTCGTCGTCAACGGCTGCGAGGGTGAGCCGATGAGCGTCAAGGACCGGCTCCTGCTCGAGTCGCTCCCGCACCTGGTCCTGGACGGCGCCCTGTGCTGCGCGCGGACGATCCGCGCCGGGGATGTTCTCATCGCGTTCGACGAGACCGCGGGCCCGGTCGGCGACGCCGTGGAGCAGGCACTCGCCGAGCGCCGCGACCTCGGCCGGGGGCGGAAGCCAGCGATCGTCGAGGTGCCGGGTGGCTATGTCAGCGGCCAGGAGACGGCCGTGGTCGGGTTCATCAACGGCGGCCCGGCGATCCCGAGTCACATCCCCCCGCGGGTGACCGAGCGCGGCGTGGCCAGTCGCCCCACCCTCGTCGCCAACCCGGAGACTCTGGCCTGCGCCGCGCTGATCGCCCGCCACGGGGCGGCCTGGTTTCGTCAGCTCGGGACCCCGGAGGAGCCCGGGTCGGCGCTCGTGACCCTCGGCGGCGGGGTCCGCCATCCCGGTGTGTTCGAGATCGAGTACGGCTCCACCCTGAGCTCGCTGATCGCCGCCGCCGGTGGTCTGTCGGAGCCGGCCCGCGCGTTCCTGTTCGGCGGCTATGCGGGCACCTGGGTGGACGCCGGATGGGAATCATCGCTGCGGTTGTCCCGGGCGGGCTTGAGGCACACCGGCGCCTCGCCGGGCGCCGGGATCATCGTCGTGCTGCCGCAGAGCGGCTGCCCGGTCGTCGAGGTGGCGCGGGTGGCGGACTGGCTGGCCGATCAGAGCGCCCGCCAGTGCGGCCCGTGCGTGTACGGCTTGGCGGCGATCGCCGACGCGCTGGCGGCGGCCGCCCAGGGCACGGCCGCCCGCGATGTGCTGCGCAACATCCAGCGCTGGTCAGGTCAGGTGGCCGGCCGCGGAGCCTGCGCTCACCCGGACGGCGCCACCCGCTTCGTCGCCAGCGCCCTGACGGTGTTCGCCGACGAGCTCCAGGATCACTGCCGGCACGGGCGCTGCGACGCCTGCGACGACCCGCCGATCCTGCCGACCCCATCTTTCCGAATCGCAACGGCTTAGCGTTGCGGCTCGAGCTCAACCCGATCGCGTGTCAGGGTCACGGCCTGTGTGCCGAGTTGCTGCCCGAGCACATCACGCTGGACGACTGGGGCTATCCGATGCTCGATGGTCGCGCCGTTGCCCCTGAGCTCGAGCGCCTGGCCCGGCGCGCCGTCAACGCCTGTCCGACGCTGGCGCTGCGTCTGCGAGCCGAGGAGACGCTCACTGCGTCCACGGGGCAAATTGCGGCAGCAGCGCCACCGCGAGCACCAGGCCGGCGACAAGCGCCACCGCCAGCGACGCCGCCCGCCCGGCGCCGCCGGGCACCGCGGGGGTAGCGCGGCGGCGCGCCCGGGTTCCGCCCGACGCCGACCGTAGAGCCATCACCTCCCTCCGGGAGACGGCCGCTGTCCCCAGGTAGCTGAAGATCTCCGGCAAGTGCCCGAGAACGTGCAGACCGACGACCGCGAGCCAGGCGAAGAAGCTGACCTTGTGTAACAGCACGAGTGGCTGGCGGGAACCGGGACCGAGCACCAGCAGGGCGACGCCGGTGGCGAACACCACCAGGGTGGACAGCACGACCAGCGGACCCAGCAGGCGCAGCGCCGGAGCGGGTGGCCCCTTGTGCACGTAGGCGGGATCCGAGGTGTAATAGCGCACGAACCTATAGCCGGTGCTCAGCAGCTTGAGCGCGACCGGGCCGAGCAGCACGAGACCGAGGAACAGGTGCAGCCACAGCAGCTCCCCGATGCGCACGATGGTTACGCCGAGGACCGCCAGCAGCAGGATCAGCAACAGTCCGGTGAGCACCGTGAGACGCTCGTTGCCGTCGGTACCGCCCCCGGTCAGGCGCCGGCGGCGCGGCGGTGTGCGGGGCACCGCCCGCCGCGAGGTGGGAGTTCGGAGGGTCGCGGACGGGCGGGTTTCGGTTTCGCTGGCCATGCCAAACGAGTCTCGGCCGGCGCGGTTAGAGGTGAGTAACCCGAAGATGAGAAAGCTCTCGGGATGAGCGACCCCGGGGTCGAGGTAGACCACCGCGCCTCGCTGGCGACGGTCGGCCGCGAGTGGACCCGGATCGGGATCACGGGGTTCGGAGGTCCCCCTGCCCACATCGCGCTGCTCCGCGCGCTCGTCGTGCAACGGATGCGGTGGATGGACGCCCGGGCGTTCGAGGACGCCAACGCCGCCTGCGGGCTGCTGCCGGGTCCGGCCTCCACCCAGCTGGCAATCTACTGCGCGTACCGGATCGCCGGCGCGGCCGGCGCGATCGTCGGCGGCCTCGGCTTCATCGTCCCCGCGGTGGTGCTGATCCTCGTTCTATCGACGCTGTTTCTCGGTCACTCGCCGCCGTTGTGGGTGCGCGGAGCGGGCGCCGGAGCGGGCGCCGCCGTCGCCGCCGTCGCCGTTCACGCCGCTCGCGGGCTGATCGGCCCGAGCCTGCGGCGCGCTCGCTCTGACCGCGCCCGCGCGGCGCGGTGGCTGGCCTATCTGGTCGCCGGCGCTGCCGCCGCCGCGTTGCTGGGCGCCTACGTTGTGCTCGCGCTGCTCGCGTGCGGCCTGACCGAGCTCGCGGTCCGGCGCCGGCCGACGGGCAGCGCGACCGCCTCCTGGGGGATGTTGCTGCCGGCAGCGATCTCCACCGGCGGAATCGGCGCGCTCGCGTGGACGGCGTTCAAGGTCGGCGCGCTCTCCTTCGGAGGCGGGTTCGTGATCATTCCGCTGATGCAGACCGATGCCGTGCACACCTACCACTGGATGAGCAACCCCCAGTTCCTCGACGCGGTGGCGCTGGGGCAGGTCACCCCGGGGCCCGTCGTGGCGACGGTGGCTGCCGTCGGCTACGCCGCCCACGGCCTGGCCGGAGGTTTGCTGGCCGCCGTCATCGCCTTCACCCCGTCCTTCTCCTTTGTGCTCGTCGGCGGCCGGTACTTCGAGCAGCTGCGCGGCAACGACAGCGCCCGCGCCTTCCTCGATGGCGCCGGACCCGCCGCCATCGGCGCGATCATCGGCGCGGCGATCCTCCTCGCCGGGGCGCTGACCGAGGTCTGGCAGCTCGTGCTCTGCGCCGCCGCCGCCATCGCGCTGCTCGCGCTGCGACGCGGCGTCGTCGCGACCCTGCTCGCCGCGGGTACCGCCGGGGTCGTCGCCGCCGTCGCCGGCGCCCCGCTGCCCGGCTGATCCGCCGATGGGCATGGATCCGTGGGAGCCCTACTCTCTCCCGTTCGCGACCTGACGCCCGTCCGGACACCCGCTTGCGCCACAATCCCGCGCCGTGACGTTCCTGAAATCTCTCTTCTGGGCCTCCGCCGGGCTGCTCGTCTACACCCACGCCGGTTACCCGCTGGCGCTCGCGGCACTGGCACGAGGGCGCGGTGGCCGGGAAGGTGAGTCCGAGGCGACGCCCGACGCTGCCGACTCTCCATCGGCATCGGTGATCGTTGCCGCCTACGCCGAGCAGGACGTGATCGCAGACCGCGTCGCCAATCTGCGCGCCCTGGATTATCCGGGCGATCGCCTGCAGGTGATCGTCGCCTGCGACGGCTCGCCCGACGAGACCGCCGCCCGCGCCCGGGAGGCCGGCGCCGACCTGGTCCTGGAGCTCGCCCGGGTCGGCAAGGTGCGCGCTCAGGACGCCGCCGTGCAGCGGGCCCGCGGAGAGATCGTGGCCTTCTCCGACGCGAACGTGAGCTGGGCTGCCGACGCGCTCCGTGAGCTCGTCGCGCCGTTCGCCGATCCGGCCGTCGGCTATGTCTGCGGCGAGGTGCGGCTGGTCGACGACAGCGCCACCAACCAGGAGGGCGTCTACTGGCGCTACGAGATGTGGCTGCGGTCGCTCGAGTCCCGGGTGCGCTCGGTCACCGGCGGCAACGGCGCCATCTATGCCACGCGGCGCAGCTCCTACGTGATCGTCGATCCGGTCATGGGCCACGACCTGTCGTTCCCGTTCAACATGGTCAAGCGCGGGTGGCGCGCCGTCTATGCCCCGAACGCCCGCGGGTGGGAGAAGATGGTGCCGACGATCGACGGCGAGTTTCGCCGCAAGCGGCGGATGATGAGCCACACGTGGCCGATCGTGCTCCGCGGCGGGTTGCTCTCGCCGCGCGGCTACGACCCGGTGTACGCGGGCATGATCGTCTCGCACCGGGTGCTGCGCTACGCCTCGCCGTTCCTGCACCTGGCGGCGCTCGCGGCCAGCGTGGCGCTGGTCGTCGACGGTCGAGCCTACGCCGCCGCTGTCGTGCTCCAGCTGACTCTGCTGCTGGCGGCGGTGGCGGCTCGGGCCGTTCCCATCCGGCCGCTGCTGATCGCCCGCTATTACGTGCTGACGACCGCCTCGCCGGCCGCCGGGCTGTGGGACTGGCTGGTCCACGGCACGCGGGTCGGCTGGGAGCCCGCCGAGGGCACGCGATGATCCGCCGAGGGCACGCGATGATCCGCCGAGGACACGCGATGATCCGCCGCGGGGACGAGGTGCTCAAGCGCGCGATCGACCTCGCCATCGCCGTGCCGCTCGCGATTGTGTCGGCGCCGCTGGTCGCCGTGCTGGCGGTGGCGGTGCGCGTCGAGTCGCCGGGGGATCCGGTCTACCGCCAGATCCGGGTCGGCCAGGGCGGCCGGCTGTTTGCGATCTACAAGCTGCGCACGATGGTGGCCGGCGCCGAGTTCACCGGCGCCGGATTGGCGATCGCCGAGGGCGATCCGCGCATCACTCGCGTGGGCACGCTGCTCCGTCGCTATTCGCTGGACGAGCTGCCCAACCTGTGGAACGTGGTCCGGGGCGATATGTCGATCGTGGGACCGCGCCCGACGCTACCGGGGCAGGTCGAGCGCTACACGCCCCGCCAGCGCGGCCGGCTCGCCGTCAAGCCCGGAATCACCGGCTGGGCGCAGATCAACGGCCGGGCATCGCTGCCGTGGCCGCACCGGATCGAGCTCGACCTGTGGTACGTCGAGCATCGGTCCATCGCGCTCGATCTGGAGATCCTGCGGCGGACGCTCGGTTCGGTGGCGCGGGGCAGCGGCATCTACAAGGGAGCGACGGGCGGATGGCAGCCCCCGAGCGAGACGTAGCCGTCATCCTCACCGGCGTCGGGAAGCGCTACACGCTGGTGTCGGCGTTCGCGCAGCACGCCACCACGATCGCCGCCGATCCCAACCCCCTTGCTCCCGCCCAGTACGCCGCTCACCACCGGCGGGCGGTGCCGCGCTTCGACGACCCCGGCTACGTTGCCGCGCTGCAGGCGCTGTGCGAAGAGTTCGGCGTCGGCGCGGTGGTGCCCCTGACCGACCTCGACCTGGAGATCCTCGGCCACGCCCGCCGCGACGTCCAGCTGCCGGCGTTCGTGCCCGACGCCGACATCGCGCGGGCGACGTTCGACAAGTTCGAGACCCATCTCCTGCTGGAGCGGCTGGGCCTCCCCTCGCCGCCCACGGTGCTGCCCGGCGAGCCGGTGCCGAGCTACCCGGTGATGGTCAAGCCGCGCTGGGGATCGGGGGCGCGTTCGATCTTCCTCGCCCAGGACGAGCGCGAGGCCGACTTCCTGGCCGCCTACATCCGCGAGCCGGCGATGCTGCAGCGGGCGATGCGTGGCCCGGAGTTCTCGATCGACTGCCTGTCCGATCTGGCCGGGCGCTGCCTCAACGCCATCCCGAGGACGATGATCGAGTCCCGCGGCGGCGAGTCGATCAAGGGGACGGTGATCGCCGACGCGGAGCTCGTCGATCTCGGCCGCCGCGTGGTCGAGGCGCTCGGCTGCCGCGGACCGTGCACCGTGCAGGCCTTCCGAGACCGAGAGGTCGGTCTGCGCATCACCGACGTCAACACCCGCTTCGGCGGCGCCTGCCCGGCTCACCTGTACGCGGCGCCGCCGGGGCGCACCTACCCCGAGCTGATCGTCGCACTCGCCGGCGGAGGGCACGTGGAGCCGCACGTCGGCGAGTACAGGCCCGGCGTGACGTTCACCCGGTACTACTGGCAGCTGGAGCTCGACGAACGCCTGGCGCCCACCGGCCGCGACGTGATCAGCCCACCGGGGCCGCCGATCCCGAGAGGATGACCGGCGGCGCTGGATATCGTTCTGAGCTGTGATCGACTCCGGTGTCGTCAACGCCACACAGGACGTAGCGCTCAGCTGGCTGGCCGAGGGACGGCGGATCGTCCAGGCGCTGCTGGTGGAGACCGAGGGCTCGGCACCGCTCCCCGTCGGCGCGATGATGGTGATCGACGAGCAGGGGAGCATCGAGGGCTCGATCACCGGCGGCTGCGTCGAGGGCGCCGTCGTCACCGAGGCGGAGGCGCTCCTGAGCGCGGGTCCGCCCGCCGCCGCGGGCAAGCTCCTGCGCTACGGCATCTCTGACGAGCTCGCCGGCACCGTCGGGTTGATGTGCGGTGGGATCGTCCACATCTTCGTGCAGGAGCTGGCGGGGGAGACCGCCCAGGTGGAGCGCGCCGTGCTCGAGTCTCACGCCGAGAGCCGGCCGGCGGCGGTCGCCACGCTGCTCGACGGTCCGCAGGCGGGCGCACGACTGGCGGTGATCGAGGATCGGCTGTACGGAGCGCTTGGGGCCGGGGAGCTGCTCGACAGCAACGTCTCCCGGGAGGCGCAGGGATTGCTCGAGGAGGGCAAGACGACGCTGCGGCGGTTCGGCGCCGACGGCGCGACGCTCGGCGACGATCTGCGGGTCCACATCCGGTCCTACGCCCCGCCGCCGCGGATGTACATCTTCGGCGCGATCGACTTCTCGGCCGCGCTCGCCCCGTTCGCGGCTCAGATCGGCTACGACGTGACGATCTGCGACGCGCGGGACCGGTTCGCGCGATCGTCGCGGTTCTCCTCGGACGCCACGGTGATGATCGGCTGGCCGCAGGAGGTGATGCGCGACGTCGAGCTAGGCCCGCGGGATGCGGTGCTGGTGTTCACCCACGACGCCAAGTTCGACGAGCCGGCGCTGATTTCGGCGCTGGCCACCAACGCCGGCTACATCGGGGCCCTCGGCTCGCGGCAGACGACCGTGGACCGCGAGCAGCGACTGCGCCGGGCGGGGGTCGGCGACGCCGAGGTGGCCCGGATTCACGCCCCGTGCGGACTGGACATCGGGAGCCGCACCGCCGAGGAGACCGCCGTCTCGGTGCTCGCCGAGATCATCGCCGCTCGGGCACAGCGCGCCGGCTCGCCGCTGCGGCTGACCAGCGGCCCGATTCACGGTCGCGACCGGGAGTCCTGAGCAGCACGCCGCCGGCGGCCGCGGCCAGCAGCGAGCTGACGGCGATCACGATCCAGCCGGCCCGGAAAGCCGACAGATCGGCGGCCGGGCTGCCCGGCGTGCCGATCACGGCGACCAGGATCGCCACCCCGACGGCCAGGCCCACCTGGCGGAGCATGTTGAGCACCGCCGAGCCGGTGGCGAACGACTGCGGCCCAAGCGCCGACGCGCCGGTGGACATGAACGTGGGCAACGTCAGACCGACGCCAACGCCGGTCATCAACATTCCGGGCAGCTGCTGGCCGACATAGTCCGGGGCCAGTCCGGCGCGGACCGCCCACCACGTCGCCCCGGCCGCGTAGACGGTGGCACCGAGGACGATCACCCGCCCGGGTCCGAAGCGGCCGATCAGGCGGCCGCCGACTCCGAACGCGAACAGGGGCACCATCAGCGGCCCGGGGGCAACCGCCAGCCCGGTTTGCAGCGCCGACCAGCCCCACACCTGCTGGTCCCAGAGCACGATCGACAGCAGCATCGCCCCGAACGCGATCGAGAACACGATCGCCACCGCCGACGAGCCGGAGAACGCCCGCACCCGGAACAGGGACACGTCGATCAGCGGATTGTGGTGGCGGACGCAGCGCAGCGCGAACAGGGACAACGCGATGGCCGAGCCGACGAGCGCGCCGAGCGTCGCGGGCGAACCCCACCCCCAGTCGTTGCCCTTCACCAGCCCCAGCGTCAGCACGGCGACGCCGGCGGTGACGAGCACCGCGCCGAGTGCGTCCGGGCGGGGAACGGGATGCCCCGCCACCCGGGGCAGATGGCGCCAGCCAACCACCGCCGCCAGCAGGCCGACCGGAACGTTGACGAAGAAGACCCAGCGCCAGCTGGCGGCGACGAGCAGGCCGCCGACGACCGGCCCGAGCGCGGCAGCGAGGCCGCCCACCGCCGTCCAAGCGCGGACCGCGCCCTGGCGGCGCTCGGGCTCCGTGGTGGCCAGCACCAGGCTCAGCGACGTCGGGGTCAGCAGCGCCGCGCCCGCCGCCTGGACGATCCGGAACACGACCAGCATCGTCAGGCTGCCGGCGGCGCCGCAGGCCGCCGAGGCGCCGGTGAACAGGAGCACGCCGAGCAGGAAGCCGTTCTCGCGCCGGCGGCTCTCCGCCAGGCGACCGAACAGGACGAGCAGCGACGCATACACGATCGCGTAGCCGTTCAGCACCCAGGACAGGTCCCCGAGGCTGCTCGTGTGCAGGTCCCGGGCGATGTCCGGCAGCGCGACGTTGACGATGAACAGGTCGAGGCTGGCCAGGACGACCCCGGCGCACACGATGATCAGTACCTGCGTGGGAGACGCATCGGCGCGACGCCGGAAGGCCTGGCTTAGGAAGCTCATAGTCAGGCACCGTAGCACACTGACTTAGCTGGCTCTTAGCCAGCTATAATCCCGTCGATGAACAGCACGATCCAGATGACCGGCCGCCTGGAGCCGCGCGCCGACTGGACCGCCGACGGCTGCCCGATGGCCGGGACGCTCGACGTGGTTCGCACGCGCTCGGCGTTCCTGGTCCTGCGCGAGGCGTTCTACGGCGCCACCCGCTTCGAGGAGTTCGCCGAGCGCACCGGGCTCAGCGAGCCGGTGACATCCGCGCGTCTGCGCGAGCTGACCGCGGAGGAGATCCTCCAGCGCCAGCCCTACCAGGAGCCGGGCCAGCGCACGCGCCACGCCTACCGCCTCACCGAGAAGGGCGCCGACCTGCTTCCCGTCCTGGTCGCATTGATGCAGTGGGGCGATCGCTGGGGCATCCCGGGCGGCGCCCGCGTCGAGCTCCGCCACCGGGGCTGCGGGCGGCCGGTCAGCGCCGAGCTGCGCTGCGACCACGACCACCCGGTGTCGGGGGACGAGCTGGACCTGGCGCGGGTGGCCGGCCGGCGGGACTAAGCGGCGGCCGCCGGAGACTTCCTCTCCGCGGGGCTGCCGGCGACTTCTCCTCGCGGACCACGAGCGCGCGGGCTCGCTGCGGCCGGTCGGTGCGGCGGTGGCGCTCGCGGGGCCGGGCGGTTTGTCGCGCCCACGTGCGGGCAGAGAGCCCACAACATGGCCAAGGAGTTCAAGAAGGGCGACCGGGTCCGCTGGGAAGCCGGGAATCAGAGCTCGGTCGGGACCATCGAGCGCAAGATCACGTCGGACACCGAGGCCGGCGGTCGCAAGGTCAGGGCTTCCAGGGACGAGCCGCAGTACCTGGTGCGCAGCGAGAAGACCGGCCGCACCGCCGTGCACAAGCCCGAGAGCATCCATCCCGCGTGATCGCCGGCGGTACACTCCGGTACCGCCACCGAACCAGACCCGCCGGGGCCGTCGCCGTCCGGCGAGGCAAGACTTCAGGAGGAAGTGTCACATGGCTAAGGCTCCACGGTCGCTCGCCGGCAAGGTCGTCGCCATCACGGGCGGAGCGAGGGGAATCGGGAAGGCGACGGCGGGCGCGCTGATCGCGCAGGGGGCGAGGGTCACGATCGGCGACATCGATGCGTCACTCGCGGTCCAAGCCGCCGAGCAGCTGGGCAACGGCACCATCGGGCTACCGCTGGACGTGACCGACCGCGCCAGCTTCGATGGCTTCCTGAACGAGGTGGAGGACCGGCTCGGTCCCCTCGACGTGCTCATCAACAACGCCGGGATCATGCCGATCGGCCCGTTCGTCGACGAGACCGACGCCACCGCGGCACGGATCGTCGACATCAACGTCCACGGCGTGATCTTCGGCTCCAAGCTGGCGCTCCAGCGGTTCCTGCCCCGCGGCCGCGGCCACCTCGTCAACGTCGCGTCGATCGCGGGCAAGGGCGGGTTCCCCGGCGGGGCGACCTACTGCGCCTCCAAGCACGCGGTCGTCGGCCTGAGCGAGGCGATCCGCGCCGAGGTGCGCAAGACCGACATCGACGTCAGCATCGTGATCCCAGTCGGGGTCAACACCGAGCTGTACTCGGGGGTCTCGCCCGCGCGGGGGATGAAGCTCGGCGAGCCCGCCGAGGTCGCCGACGCGATCGTCGAGGCGCTCCAGACGGGCCGCGTCGACGTGTGGGTGCCGCGGATGATGTCGGGCCTGGCCTGGTTCCTGCACCTGGTCCCGCGCTCGGTCGCGGAATCGGTGACCAAGCTGCTCAAGGGCGACGAGGTGCTGGTCAATCCCGACCACCTGCTGCGTGGCGCCTACGAGCAGCGCACCGGCGACCCGGTCGGGCCCGCGGGAACCGAGGACGAGACCGCGTCGCCGCCGGAGAAGCAAGCCGTTTAGAGAGCGGACCGGATCGTCCCGGCCTCTCAGCCCGCGCCCAGCCAGTCGGCGATTCGCCTTCCGACCTCGGGTCCGGCGTCCTCCTGCAGGAAGTGCCCGGCATCCGTGATCACGTGGTCGACGTCGCCACCCAGCGCGGCCGCGAACCGCCGGCCGGTCTTCAGCGGCAGCACCGGATCCGAATCGGCCCACAACGTCAGCCGGGGGCGTGAGTCGCTCCGCAGCGCCTCCAGCACCCGCTGGCCGGCCGTCGCTCCCGGGGCGTCGGGGGTCAGGGGCAGGATCATGGGAAACGCGCGCGCCCCGGCCTTGCTCGCGACGTCCGGGAACGGCCGCTCGTAGCCGGCGATGACCTCGTCGCCGGGGTCGCGATGACAGGCGCGGCGGACCAGGAGGCCGACCGGCAGATCCTCGGTGCGGGCGACGAAATCTCGAAACGTCAGCCATGCGTCGTTCATCTGCTGGTGCCCGGTGAACAGGCCGGTGTCCAGGACGACGATCCGAGCCACTCGCTCGGGCGCCTCGACGGCCACGCGCAGCCCGATCGGACCGCCCCAGTCGTGCACGACGATCGTCGCCCCGGTGACCTGGAGCGCCTCGAGCACGGACACGAGGGCTGCGGTGTGGCGGTCATACGTGTACCAGCCGCCGTCGGTCGGCTTGTCGGAGCGGCCGAACCCGGGCAGATCGGGGGCGATGCAGCGATAGCCGGCATCGCGCACCGGCACAAGCACCTTGCGCCACAGAAACGACCAGGTCGGCTCGCCGTGGACGAACACCACCGGCGCCCCGTCGCCCTCGTCGAGATGGGCGAGGCGGAGTCCGTCGAAATCCGTCCACCGAGCCGGGAACGGGAAATCCGGCAGGCCCTCCAGGTCTCGCTCGGGGACGCGAACCGCGTCGGTCATGCCCGCAACCTACCCGACAGCACGCGAGCGCGAGCGAGCGATCAAGCAGTCAATCCGAGCACCGCGGCGTCGGCTATCCTCGTGCGCTCGCTGCGCAGCATCCGCCGGTGGCCGACGATTCAATCGCCGCGGCGGACCGCCGCCGCCTCACCCCTGACACTTGTAACCCGAAGGCAATCAACCGTCGCATGCAAGCCGCCGCTTCGTCGCCATGAGCCCCGCTGACCTCAACGGCCGCCGCGTCCTGGTCACCGGCGGCTCGGGATTCATCGGGCGCCACGTCGTCGCCGAGCTGGTCGCCGACGGCGCTGAGGTGCGGGTGATCGACCTCAAACCGCACCCCGACCCGGCGGTCGACGTCGTGATCGGCGACATCGCCGATCCGGCGGTCCTCGCCGCCGGATTCGAGGGTGGCTTTGACTCGATCGTCCATCTGGCCGCGGTGACCTCGGTGCTGCGGTCGCTGGAGCAGCCGGAGCTGACCTTCGCCACCAACGTGGTCGGGACCAACGCGCTGCTGCAGGCCGGCCGCGCCGCCGGGGTCACCTCGCTGGCGTTCGCGTCGACCAATGCGGTAACGGGTCCGATGACCGCTCCGAAGATCTCCGAGGCGGCGGTGCCCATGCCGCTGACCCCGTACGGGTCGACCAAGGCGGCGGGCGAGATGCTGATGTCCGCCTACACCGCCTCCTACGGCCTGCGCTGTGCCTGCATCCGCCTGACCAACGTCTACGGTCCCGGCATGCAGGCCAAGGACAGCATCATCGCGCGGCTGATGCGCGGAATCCGGCTCGGGACGACGTTCGAGATCTACGGCGACGGCACCCAGGTGCGCGACTACGTCCACGTCGCCGATGTCGTGGCCGCGATCCGCCTCGGGCTTTCCCGCGAGGACTGGGCGGGCCCGATGGTGATCGGCTCGGGCACCTCCCTGTCGGTGCTGGAAGTGGTGCAAGCCGTGCGCGACATCTCCGGCGCGCAGCTCAGCGTCCGCCACGGACCGGCCAAGGCCGGCGAGATGCCGGCGGTGATCGTCGATCCCAGCCGTGCCCAGGCGGCCGGTTGGTCCCCACGCTTCCCCGTGCTGCACGACGGGTTGGTCGGGGTGTGGGAGGAGTGGTCGCAGGCCGACATCCAGGCGCCGGCGGCATGACCGCGGTGCAGGTCACCGGCGACGAGTACGCCCGCCTCCAGGACGCCGAGCGCGGCGCCGCCGAGGCGTTTCTGGAGCAGCATCCGGCCGGCGTGGGCGCACCCGTGGCGGTGGTGATCCCCGCCTACAACGAAGCGCCGACGGTGAGCGAGGTGATCGCCGACATACCCGCGGAGACGGCCGGGCTTCAGACCGAGGTGATCGTCGTGGTCGATGGCGCCCAGGACGCGACCGCGGCCAGGGCGGCGGGCGCCGGGGGGCTCGTCTGCGACGTCCCCGTCAACCGCGGCCAGGGGGCGGCGCTGCGTCTCGGCTACTGGCTGGCGCGAGCACGCGGCGCTCAGGTGATCGTCACCATCGATGCCGACGGTCAGTACGAGGCCGACGAGATCGGCCGGGTGATACGGCCGATCCTGTCCGGCGAGGCCGACTTCGTGTCCGGCTCACGCCGGCTGGGCAACGAGCTCACCACCGACGCCACCCGCCACGCCGGGGTGATCGTGTTCGGCGCCCTGATCTCGATCCTCGTCCGCCACCGGGTGACCGATCCGGCGTGCGGCCTGCGCGCGATGCGATCCGAGGTGACCGCGGCGGTCACGCTGGAGCAGCCGCAGTACCAGGCGTCAGAGCTGATGATCTCAGCGGCGCTGCACGGCTTCAGGCTCGCCGAGGTGCCGACCACGATGCGCGACCGCGGCCGGCACGCCACCCAGACCAAGAAGGGCGGGAACTTCGGTTACGGCGTGCGATTCGCCCGGGCGGCGGTCCACACCTGGCGGCGGGACCGGACCGCGGCCCGCAGGCGCGAGCGCCCCGCGAACACCCAGTGCTCGTAGACGACGAACTTCGCCACGAACAGCACCGCCTGTACGAACACGTAGGCCGCGGTCACCAGGATGACTCGGATCCCGTGGTGGGGAGAGACGTGGCCGCGGACCCAGCTCTGCATCGCCCCGGTGGCCAGCGAAGACGCCACCAGGACGACTCCCGAGATCGCGATGTAGGCGACGATCTCACGCAGGAAGGCGACCTCGCCCTTGAGCTTCCAGGCCCAGCGCCGATTGAGGATCCAGTTCGGGATCGCGCCGGCGACGAACGCTCCGATCGAGCAGATCGTCGTGTGGCGCCCGCCAAGGATGACGTACATGAGGGCGAACACCACGATGCTGGTGAGCAGCGCGATCACCGAGCCAATGGCGTACTTCGTCACCTTCGCGGCGAACGCCGAGCGAGAGAATCTCTGCAAAAGCCTGTGATCGCGCGCGCGCGAATAGAGCTCCGAGGTCACAGGAACGGACTCTAGCGGTTGTCGGCGCGACCGCGAAGCCCGCTACCTTGGGCGGCCACGTGCGCTGGCTCTCCGCCGATGAAGGTCTTTCGCTGGATGACGATCTGGTGGTCGCCGGTGACAACGCCGCGGTGCTCGAACATCTGCCGGCTGAGGCGTTCGACCTCATCTACGTCGATCCTCCCTTCAACACCGGTCGGGCACAGTCACGCTCGACGCTGGCCACGGTCTCCGATCCGTCCGGTGAGCGGGTCGGCTTCGGTGGCCGGCGCTATCGCTCGTCACTGCTGGCGCGGCTGCGCTACGACGATCGGTTCGACGATTATCTGAGCTTCCTGGAGCCCCGGCTGGTCCGCGCCCGGGAGCTGCTGGCGCCGAATGGGACGCTGTACTTCCACATCGACTATCGCGAGTCGCATTACTGCAAGCTGCTGCTCGACGAGGTGTTCGGGCGCGAGGCGTTCCTCAACGAGATCATCTGGGCCTACGACTACGGCGCCAAGCCGCGCCGACGCTGGCCGGCCAAGCACGACACGATCCTCGCCTACGTGCGCACGCCGGGGGCGCACCACTTCGATGCCGACGCCGTGGAGCGCGAGCCGTATATGGCGCCGGGGTTGGTGGGGGCCGAGAAGGCGGCCCGGGGCAAGCGTCCCACCGACGTCTGGTTTCACACGATCGTGCCGACCAACGGAGCCGAGAAGACCGGCTACCCGACCCAGAAGCCGGTCGGCGTGCTGCGCCGCCTGGTGGCCGCCTCGTCGCGTCCCGGCGGCTGGTGCCTCGATCCGTTCGCTGGATCGGGCACCTTGGGGGCGGTGTGCCGGGAGCTCGGCCGTCGCTTCGTGCTGGTCGACTCCAGCCCGACCGCGATCGAGGTCATGCGCCGGCGCCTGGATCCGCCCGCGCCGGCGGCGGATCGCGCACCAGCGGCACGAATCTGACTGGATCGCACCGCTCGCGCTGGAGGCCACGGCCGGTGCGGCGCACCCGGGTCAGGAACTGGCGGTGGGCGCCGACGGGCGCGACCAACCGTCCCCCCGGAGCCAGCTGGTCCTCCAGCGCCTCCGGGAGCCTGCGCCCCGTGGCGGCGGCGACGTTGATCGCGTCGAACGGCGCCCGCTCGGGCATTCCCCGCCAGCCGTCCCCGACCATGCAGATGACGTTCGCGTAGCCCAGCTCTGAGAGCGTGCGGCGAGCGCTGTCGCTGAGTTCCGGGTGGCGTTCGATCGTCCACACCTCGGCGGCCAGCAGGCTCAGCAGCGCGGCGTGGTATCCAGAGCCGGTACCGACGTCGAGGACCCGATCGCCGGGATCGAGCTCGAGCAGCTCCAGCATCCGGGCGACCACGATCGGCTGCGAGATCGTCTGCTCGCAGTCGATCGGGAGCGCCACGTTCTCGTAGGCGCGGCTGCGCTCCTGGAGGGGCACGAAACGCTCGCGTGGCACCGCGGCGACGGCGCTCAGCACTCGTTCGTCGTGCACCGCCTCCGCCAGCCGGCGGGCCAGTCCGACTGCCTCGTCCACTCCGGCCATTGTCCCGGTTCTCGGCTCGGCAGGATCGCCCACCTGCGAGAATCAGACCCGATGCTGGCGAGCACCAAGATCCAGCGTTTGCTGGTGCTGGTCCTGATCGGCTTGGTGGCGGCGATCGGCTTCGTCGTGCTCGGCAACCGCGGCGCCGCCGACGCCGGTTCGCGCGCGGGCGCCGCCGGCGGCAAGTCGCAGTTCGATGGGCCGACCATGCCGGCGGGCCTGCGGGCGGCGAACTTCACGCTGCGCGACCAAAGCGGCCGCGATGTCAGGCTGTCGGCCGACCGTGGCAAGGTCGTGGTGCTGACCTTCATTCACTCGCTGTGCCGGGACCAGTGCCCGTTCATGGTCGAGCAAATCAAGGGCGCGCTCAACGATCTACCGCATTCGGGCGCGGACGTCCCGGCGATCGGCGTCAGCGTCGAGCCGGCGCAGGATACGGTCGCGCATCGCCAGGCGTTCCTCGCCCGGCATCAGATGACCGGGCGGATGGCGTTCGTCAACGGGCCGTTGCCGGCCATGCGCCGGGTCTGGCACGACTACGCGATCCAGCCGGTGACGCCCAAGGTGGACCACTCCACGTTCGTCCTGCTGATCGACAAGCGCGGCTATGAGCGGGTGGGGTTCGCCGCCGACGAGCTGACCCCGGAGGACCTGGCTCACGACATCCGCGTGCTGGAGCGCGAGCCCGCTTAGACCGGCTCCGACAGCCGCCTCAGGCGTCGGTCGGCCGCCAGCCCGCCGCCCGTTCCAGCACCGGCGCCAGTCGCTCCCGGATCTGCTCCTCGGTGAGGCCGGGGACCGCGAAGCTGGCCCGACCACGTCCGGCGCGGACGTGCAGCTCCGGGTCTCGGCGCCGGCCGGGCCGCCGGCCACGCCGAGCGGGCGGGAGCTCGATGGCGACGATCTCGCGGGCTGGCAGGCGACCGATGGCTGTCCCCGTGGATCGGGTGAGCAGGTCCAGCCCCGCCGCCGAGAAGCGCAGCTCGAGGTCGTCCTCGCCGCGCCGGATCGCCGCGATCCCGTCGAGATGCACGGCGGGCAGGCGCACGGCATCGGGCGCGGCGGGGGCGGCCGGCGTCGGGGCGGCCGCCGTCGGGTCCTCCGCCGGGATCTCGTAGGCGGGTGCGGCGACGAGCTCGTGCGCGCGGAGCACGGCAGGGTGCGAGACCGCCTGGGGGAGCTCGATTCCGAGCTCGGCGGTGGCCGCCTCGGCCAGGCAGCGGCGCCACAGGGCGCCGCCGGCGCGCCCCACCGCGGCGATGACCAGCTCGGTGCGCTCGTCCGCGTCCAACGTCACCACCGTGGACGCGTCGGCCTGGCGAGCCAGCGCGGCGTGCAGACGCGCGATCAGCTCGTCGCGCCCTCGCTGGGCGATCCGCTCCGCGGTCCGCTCGTCGGCGGCGCTCACCCAGCGGCTTCCAGCAGCTCCGCGAGGCGCGCCAGAAATCGCGCGGCCCGCGCTCCGAACAGGATCCGATGGTCGCAGGCCAGGGTGAGGGTGAGCCGATGGCCGGGCACCACCGCCCCGTCGCGCACCACCGGAAGCGGACGGATGGCGCCGGCGGTGAGCGCGGCCGCCTGCGGTGGCACGACCAGCGCGCCACCGCGATCGATCCCGTATTCGCCGAGGTCGGAGACGGTGAACGTGGCGCCGGCCTGCTCGGGCGGCGTCAGCTCACCGGCGCCCGCTCGGCGTCGCAGTTGCGCGAGCTCCTCATCCAGCTGGCCAGGCGACTTGGTGTCGGCATCGAGCACGGTCGCCGCGGTCTGGGCGTCGTCGGTCTCCAGCACGACCGCGATGTTGATGCGGGAGTGGCCCTCGTAATGGCCGTCGCGGTAGGCGCTGTTGGCGACCGGGAACTCCCGCAGGGCAGCGGCGCACGCGCTCACCAGCACCGCGGTGGTGCCGTATCCCCGGCTCTCGGCCAGCTCCAGCACTGCTCCGGCGTCGACGTCGGTGGAGAGCTCGAGGTCGGGCACGGTGGCTCGTGCCTCCGCGCTGCGCCGGGCAATGGCGCGCTGTGTACGGCTGGGCTCGCTCGCGACCACCTCCCCCTTGAGGGGTGACTCAGCGACGGCCGGCGCGGTGGACGGAAGCTCCACGGTGAAACCGAAAATAGCGCCGCCGCCGCCTCACGGCAGCGAGCCGTCGGCGCCCTCCCAGAGCGCCAGGAACTCCTCGGCCTGCAGCCCGGCGAGGTCCTCGCGAAGCTGCTTGAGCAGCTTCGCCGCCTGTTTGGGCGCCACCTCCCAGTACAGCAGCAGCTCGCCATCATCGATGCCGACGACCTCGATCCGGTCACGGCGGCGGCTATCGGCCAGGAAGGCTGGCTCGCGTCCCCCGCGCGAGACCGTCAGATGGAACACGCGATTGGCCTTCATGCGCCGGCCGGCCGTCCGTTAGACCACCGGTCCGCCGATGGCGCGTATGGCCTCGGTGGCCATTCGCAGGGCATGATCCCCGGCGAACACGTCGGCGCCGACCTGGATCGCCGGCAGGTCGGCGACGCCCGCCATCCGCGCGCGCTCGGCGGCGGCATCCAGCGACGCCGCCACCGACCGGAGCCCGACGCCCTTGAGCACGGCCGTGGGGTGCATCTCACAGGCGGCGGCGGCGATCAGCACGGTTCCCTCATCGCCGAGATCGCGCCCGGCCGCGAACACCTGGCGGAAGGCGGCGAGCGAGAACGCCACGGCGCGCCCGCCGCCCTTGGCGAAGGTCGCCGCGAGCATCGCGAGCCGGCTGTCCGGTGGCCACGCCGCCGGGAGCCGCAGCGGCTGCAGCCCGCGCGCGGCCACGGTCAGCGCCAGCGTCTCGGGCGCCGGTGGCGGCGGGATGATCCCGAGCTGGGCGCCATGGACCGGCTCCCATTCGGGAATCGGACCCACTTCCCCGAGCTCGGCCATGATCCGCTCGGCCACCAGGTAGCAGGCCGGGTCGCCGAGGTCGTAGTAGAACACCGGCTGCGCGGGTGTCTGCGGTTCCACCTGAACCCGCCCGCCGCTAGCCGTGGATGAGCCAGCCGTCCGCGGCGCGAGCGGCCTCCATTACGGCCTCGGACATGGTGGGATGACCGTGGATGAGCCGGGCGATCTCCGGATAGCCGCCCTCGAGTGCCCGTGCGTTGACCAGCTCCTGGATCAGCTCGGTGGCCTTGGCGCCGACGATGTGCCCGCCGAGCAACTCGCCGTAGCGCTTCTCGCCGACGACCTTGACCAGCCCGCTGCGGTCGCCGTAGACGGTGCCGGCGCCGACCGCGCCGTAGGGCACCTTGCCGACCACGACGTCGTAGCCCTGCTCGCGCGCTTGGGCCTCGGTGAGCCCGAAGCTGGCCACGTTGGGGGTGCAGAAGGTGGCCCGCGGGATGTCGATGTACTCGATCGGCTGGGTGGGCTGTCCGGCGGCGTCCTCGACGGCGATCACGCCCTCGTCGGAGGCCTTGTGAGCCAGGGCCGGCCCGGCCACCAGGTCACCGATCGCGTACACGCCCTCCGCGCTGGTGCGCATCGCCCCGTCGACCGCCACCAGGCCGCTCTCGTCCAGCTTGACGCCGGCGGCCTCGAGTCCCAGCGCCTCGATGTCGGGTCCGCGCCCGGCGGCGATCACGAGCCAGTCGACCTCGCCGGAGCCGTCGCCGTAGCTGAACTTCACGCTGCCGTCGGCAGCGGCGATGTCCGTGACCAGGGTTTGAGTGTGGATCGTCATCCCCTGGCGCTTGAGGCCGCGCTCGGCCACCCTGGAGACGTCGGCGTCCTCGGTCGGCAGCACCCGGTCCAGAGCCTCGAACAGGAGCACCTGGACCCCGAGGCGGGCGTACGCGGAGGCGATCTCCGATCCCGACGCGCCGGCGCCGACGATCGCCATCGACTGGGGCAGCTCGTCGAGCGCCCACGCCTCTTCGGTCCCGATCACGCGGCCGCCGAACTGGGCTCCCGGGATTGGACGCTTGACCGATCCGGTGGCGAGCACGATCGTCTTGGCGGCGATCTCGTCATCGCCGACGGAGACCGTGCCCGGTCCCCGCAGCGACGCCTCGCCTTCGATCACGTCGATCCGGTTCTTCTGCAGCAGCCCCGCGACCCCGCCGGTGAGCGTCGAGATCACGTTCTCGCGGCGGGCACAGACGCCGGCGTAGTCGACCTCGGGCGCTGCCACCTTGATCCCGAAGTCACCGGCCTCGCGGATCTCGGCGAGCACATCGGCGACCCGGAGCACCGCCTTGGCCGGGATGCAGGCGTAGTTCAGGCACCGCCCGCCGACGCGGTCGGACTCGACCACGACGGTCTTGAGGCCGAGCTGGGCGGCGCGGATCGCGGCCACGTATCCGCCCGGGCCGGAGCCGACGACGATGCAGTCATAGGTGGATTCGGGCATCGTCTCTGAGCCTATCCGCTCGCTGATCGCGCGCGGCGTCAGCTTCCGGGCGAGCGCGGCATCTGGATCCGGCTGAGCACACGCACGAGCTTGAAGAAGAGGTAGCCGGCGGCGACGATCACCGCCAGCGCCACCACCAGCCCCAGCACGTTGCTGGCCTCGATCAGCAGCAGCGCGAACACGGTGACGATGATCGCCAGCAGGGCCATGAAGCCGAGCACCGCGCCGTACCACAGGCGCCACAGACCCAAGGCGCACGCGAACATGAGCGCGGAGAAGACCGCGATCCCGGCCGCCGCGGGATGCTTGCCGCCGATCTTGTCGCCGGCCACGTAGGCCACCAGGTTGGCGAGCCCGAGCACCGCCGCCACCGCGGCCGAGATCTGGATCACCCCGGGGCGCTCGCCCGGCGCGATCGGCGTCAGGTTGGCTCGGGCCTCGGCGTCGCGCCGTTGCGAGCGGCTGAGCTCCTCGCCGGTGGGGGCAAACCACTGCGGCGAGTTGCGCCGTGGCGGCGGGCTCTGCGGGGGCGCCGGCTGGTGCGGGGGAGCCGGCTGGTGCGGGGGCGCCGGCTGGTGCGGGGGCGCCGGCTGGTGCGGGGCCGGCAGGCTCTTCGGGGTCGCCGGCTGCTGCGGGGGCGGCGGGCTCTGCTGGGGCACCCGGACCTGCTCCGCCGGCCGGTCTCGCCGCCCGCGCTTGCGGCTACGCTGCGCCAACGCCCGCCTGCTCGGTTTCCAGTGCGATCCGCAGCGCCCGCGCCGCCTGCGCCGGGTCGTCCGCTTCGGCCAGGGCACGGACGACGGCGATCCTCTGCGCGCCGGCGGCCCGGACCGCGGCCACGTTTCTGGAGTCGATGCCTCCGATCGCGAAGAACGGGGTGGCGGCGTGCCCCGCCGCGTAGCGCACCAGCGCCAGGCCGACCGCCGGGCGCTCCGGCTTGGTCGGGGTGGCATGCACGGGACCGACCCCGATGTAGTCCACCTCGGGCTCCGCGGCCGCGGCCTCGATCTGGGCCGGGCTGTGGGTCGAGAGCCCGACCAGCCGATCCGGGCCGACGAGCCGCCGGGCTTCGCCGATCGGAACGTCGTCCTGGCCGACGTGGACCCCGGCGGCGCCGGCCGCCGCCACCAGGTCGGGCCGGTCGTTGAGGATCAGCGGGACGCCGGCCGCGGCGCAGAGGGCGGCGTAGCGCTGTCCGGCGGCCACGATCGTCGCATCGTCGGCGTGCTTGATCCGCAGCTGGACGATGTCCACTCCCCCGGCCAGCACCTGGGCGAGGAACGCGTCGGCTCGTTCGTCACAGACGAGGTACAGCCGAGCTCGGCGCAGCGCATCGCGAATATCGGACATGGTCTGAGTCTGGCAGGCGCGACGCGACCACCCTCAGGCAACGCACTACCATCGATGGCTACGGGAGCCCCACCGTTGGGCTGAGAGGGCGGACCTCGATCCGCCGACCGTCAACACCTGAACCGGGTAATGCCGGCGCAGGGAGGTTCGTTGTCCGAGCAGATTTCAGCACCAGTAGATGCCGTGATCATCGGCGCCGGCGTGATCGGCCTCTCGATCGCGTGGCGAGCGGCCGCCCGGGGAATGCGGGTGGTCGTGCTCGAGCGGGGCCGGTGCGGAGGCGGGACCTCTCACTACGCCGCGGGGATGCTGGCGCCGATCGCCGAGGTGACCCCGGGCGAGGAGCCGCTGCTGGAGCTGGGCCTGCGCAGCGCGCGCGACTACCCGCGCTTCGTGGCGGACCTGGCACAGGCCGTCTCCGGGGCGGATGTCGGCTACACGCGGTGCGGGACGATGCTGGTCGCCCGCGACTCCGACGAGGCCGAGGCCCTCGAGCGTGAGCTGACGCTGCGGCTGGCGTTCGGCCTGGGGGTCAGGCGGCTGCGCCCGAGCGAGGCGCGCCGGCACGAGCCGGCTCTGGCGCCGGCGCTGCGGCTCGCCCTCGAGGTGCCCGACGACCACGCGGTCGATCCCCGCAAGCTGGTCCCGGCGTTGGCGATGGCGGTACGGGCCAGCGGCGGAGAGGTACGCGAGCGCTGCCCGGTCCGCGAGATCGAGCTTGCCGGGGGGTCGGTTCACGGTGTAGTGCTGGACGACGGCACCCGCTTGCGGACCGACCGGGTCGTGGTGGCCGCCGGCGTCTGGTCAGGCGAGCTCGAGGGAATTCCCGAGGCGGCCCGCGTGCCGGTGAGGCCGGTCAAGGGCCAGATCATGCGGCTGCACGATCCCGCCGGACCCGGCCTGCTGCAGCGCGTGATCCGGATGGGCTCGTCCTACATCACCCCGCGGGGAGACGGCCGCTACGTGATCGGCGCCACCTCGGAGGAGCGTGGCTTTGACACGACGGTGACCGCCGGAGCCGCGTTCGAGCTGCTGCGCGACGCCGGCGAGCTGGTGCCCGGCATCTCGGAGCTGGTGCTCGACGAGTTCGCCGCCGGGCTGCGACCCGGAACTCCCGACAACCTGCCGGCGATCGGGGAGGGCGGAGCCGGTTCAGCCGACGGTCTGGTGTGGGCTACCGGGCATCGCCGCAGCGGGATCCTGCTGGCTCCAGTCACCGCCGAGCTGGTGGCCGGCGCACTGGCCGGCGAGGAGCCGCCCGCGTACGGCGAGGCGTTCGCGCCGGACCGGTTCGCCGCTCCGGATCGCGCCGCCGCCCCCGTTGCCGCCCCGGATCGCGCCGCCGCCCCCGTTGCCGCCCCCGATCGCGCCGCCGCCCCCGTTGCCGCCCCCGAGGCGGGGGGGCCGGCATGAACGTGACCATCAACGGCGAGTCTCGGCGCCTGCCCGCCGGCGCTACCGTCGCCAGTGTGATCGAACTGCTCGATGTCGCTCCCGGCGGCCGCGGAGTCGCCGTGGCGCTCGACGGCGAGGTGGTGCGGAGGTCGCGTTGGACCGACACCGAGCTGCGCGACGGGTCGCTGGTCGAAGTCGTCGCCGCCATCCAGGGAGGATGAGAACCGTGTCCGATCCATTCGTCATCGCCGGCCGGCAGCTGCAGTCGCGACTGATTCTCGGCACCGGCGGCTTTGCCAACCATGGGCTGCTGGCTGCTGCCTGCCGCGAGGTCGAGGCCGACCTGTGCACGGTCGCGCTGCGCCGCCTCGACCCCGCCGCGCGGGGCTCGATCCTCGACGTCCTCGTCGCCGCCGGGGTCCAGGTGCTGCCGAACACCGCCGGCTGCTTCACCGCTCGGGATGCCGTCATCACCGCCCAGCTGGCCCGTGAGGCGTTTGCCACCGACTGGGTCAAGCTGGAGGTGATAGGCGACGACCGGACGCTGCTGCCCGACGCCGTCGAGCTGGTGGCCGCCGCCGAGGAACTTGTCGACGACGGCTTCACGGTTCTCCCCTACACCACCGACGACCCGGTGCTGGCGCGGCGCCTCGAAGATGTCGGTTGTGCCGCGGTGATGCCGCTCGGGTCGCCGATCGGCAGCGGCATGGGGATCTGCAACCCGTACAACCTGTCGATCATCATCGAGCACGCGGGGGTGCCGGTGATCCTCGACGCCGGGGTCGGCACCGCCTCGGACGCGGCCGAGGCGATGGAGCTCGGCTGTGACGCCGTCCTGTGTGCCAGCGCGATCTCGCGGGCGCACGACCCGGTCACGATGGCGCGGGCGGTGCGGCTCGGGGTGGAGGCGGGGCGGCTCGCCCGGGGCGCCGGCCGGATCCCGCGGCGCCGGTACGCGCGGGCCTCGACGCCGGAGGAGGGGATGCCCGCCTTCGACGTCTCGGGCGCCACGTCGTGACCGTCGACGAGCTCATCGACGGCTGGCAGAAGGCGTGGTCGGGCAAGGATGCGAGCGCGTTCGCCGCAGTGTGCGCGTCGGGCATCCAGTACGAGGACCCGCTCACTGCCGGGCCATTGCACGGGATCGCGGCGCTGTCGGGGCACGCCAATCGACTGTGGACCGGATTTCCCGATGCGCGCCTGGAGCGGACGGGCGAGCGGTTGGACGACGGCCGCTTCGTCGCCGCCCCGTGCAAGGTGCTGGGCACGCATCGCGCCGCGCTGGAGGGGCTGCCTGCGACCAATCGCTTTCTCGTCGTGCACTGCGTGTTCTACTGCGAGCTTCAGCACGAGCTGCTCCTGCGCGTGCGGGGATTCTTCGACGTCTACGACGCCGCCACCCAGCTCGGCGTCCTGCCTGCCCGCGGCACGCTGGGGGAGAAGGCGCTGCTGATGTTGCGCGGCTTCGGGCTACGCGCCGCCCGCAATTGACCAGATCAGGCGTCGCGGCTGCGCGCGGTCGCGCAGGCCACCGCCAGCGCATCGCGAGCGGTCGGGTGGATTCGCCGGCGCAGCCGCCGGCACGAACCTGAGAAGGTCAGGTTGGCGACCGTGGCAAAGCCGCTCTCATCGGCGCGCAGGGCCAGCAGCAGATGGGCAACGCGGTCGCCGTCGGGCAGGTCGTCCCCGGTCACCCGGACGCAGTAGCACTGCACCCGGCGCCCGCCGGGCCGCACCAGCAGGGCGCCGGCCGGAGCGAGCAGCCAGACACCGAACCGGCCGCGCTCCAGCGCCATCCCGCAGCGAGCCAGGAAGTCGCGCGTCTCATGGTCGACCAGGTCCCCGAGCAGCCCCAGCGCCCGGCGTTGCGCCGTCGCGTCGGGCCGATGGCCGGAACGGTATGGGGGTCGCAGAACCCCGGCCCCGCGCGCGGCGTAGAGCGCCGGGATCACCCACGCGAACGCAAGCGCGACCAGCGAGGCCGGAATCATCACCGGATCCAGTACCGACAGCGCGACCGCGGTGGCCAGGAACGGCACCTGGTGGGCGACGGCGCTGGCCGTCCACGCGCGGTCAGCGCGGCGCAGCGAGCGCTCGTCGACCCGCGGGCGCCAGCGAACCCCGGCGAGCTCCGGCAGCTGGCTGTCGCCACGATCGGCCGTGGAGGCGCCGCCATCAACCGGCGCCCATCCGGCCGCGCCGCCGCCGGTGTTCATCAACCGCCGGCGATCGGCCGGCGCAGGATCACTAGGTCCGCATCGAGCGGTAGCTCCCGAACCGCGGTGGCCGACAAGTCGGGTCCGCTGGCCACGGCGAGAAACCCGCGCTCCAGCTCCGCGTGCAGGGCGGCCGAGGCCGTTTCAGTGGCGGCGGGATCCTCCCGGCTCCACTGCGCCAGCACGGTGTGCCCGGTCTGATCCAAACGAACGAGTCGCGACATGCGAGCCTCCCGGGGAAGTGGTCCTCGGATCATACGACCGCGGATGGCTCGGCCTCGCCGTCGGGCAGCGACACGGTGACGGCGACCGGGGCATGGTCCGAGAGCCGCCCCCGATCCAGCACCTCGGGCCTGCCGGCGAGCCGCAGGCCACCCGCGATGAAGATGTGATCGACGTCGTTTCCGGCGACGGCGGTGAACTCCGGCCACTGCGGCCGGCGAAGGTTGAAGTCCCCGCCGAGGACGATCGGCTCGGCGCCGGCCCAGCGTCGCGCGGCCGCGGCCGCGAGCCGGCCGTCGCGATCCGCCGCCGCCCCGTCGTGAGCGGTGGCGTGCAGGTTCACCACCCAGATGCCGCAGCCCAGCTGGACCGCGTGAGCCCATCGCCGTTCGGGAACCCGGCACAGCCGCCGGGCACGGTCGGCCACGATCCGGTCTCGCCGGGCGATGATCGCGTTGGCGCCTCCGCCGTTTGACTTCATCACGTCCGGCCGCCGCCGGGCGACCGCGCGGCGCAGCCCGAGGAGCGCATTGCGCGAGGTGAGCACCGCCCGCTGCTCCGCGCCAAACCGCGCGGCGAGGGTCGCCGGCCACCACGGCGGGACCTCCTGGAGCAGCGCCACATCCCACGACCAGCGCTCCAGCGCGGAGCCGAAATCGTCGAGCAGATCGCGGCCCGCCGGCGGCACCGATCGGCCATGCATCAGGTTCCACGTCAGCACCCGCAAGTGCACAGGCGCCAACGTACACTGCGGGCCGTGCCCCGCCACTTCCTCACCGGCGCCGAGCTCAACGGCGCCGAGCTGGGGCGGTTGCTGAATCGCGCCGCGGACCTCAAGGCCGCGCCGCTGAGCTCAGACGCGCTGCGGCGCCGGACGGTGGCGCTGATCTTCGAGGCTCCATCCACCCGCACCCGCACCTCGTTCGAAACCGGCATCGCCGAGCTCGGCGGCCATCCGATGGTCCTGCGTGCCGGGGAGCTCCAGCTCAGCCGCGGCGAGTCGATCCGCGACACCGCGTACGTGCTGTCACGGCATGCCGTCGCGATCGGGATCCGCACCGGCCCCGATGAGGAGGCGACTACGCTCGCCCAGCACGCCGGCGTTCCGGTGATCAACATGCTCACCGCCGGCCACCATCCCTGCCAGGCGCTGGCCGATCTGTTCACGCTGCGCGAGGCCTTCGGCTCACTGGACGGCCTCACCGTCGCCTACGTCGGCGACGGCAACAACGTGGCCCGCTCCCTGGCGATCCTCGGCCGCACCGCCGGCGTGCGGGTGCGGGTGGCCGCGCCCGACGGCTACCAGCTGGAGTCGCTGCCCGACGTGGTCCTGACCGACGATCCACGCGAGGCGGCGGCCGGGGCCGACGCCGTCTATACCGATGTGTGGGTGAGCATGAGCGACGATCCGGCGTCCGCCGACCAACGGCGCCGGGCGCTGGCTCCCTACCGGATCGACGACGACCTGCTGAACGCGGCGGCGCCGCACGCGATCGCTCTGCACTGCCTGCCGGCCCATCCCGGAGACGAGATCACGACGTCGGTGCTGTACGGCGCGCGCCAGCGGATCTGGGACCAGGCCGAGAACCGCCGACACGTACAGAAGGCGCTGCTGGAGATGCTGGTCGGCTGAATCGAGAAGTCCGCATTTTGCGAACTTCTGGAGCACCAACCGGTTTTTAGGTAGGCTCGCTCCCAGCGCCCAGTCATCATCGGAGCAGGAGCCTCAGCATGCCGCCCGCCAAACGCTCGTCGTCGACGAGCCCCAGTTCATCATCTTCGTCGCGATCCTCCGGCAAGAGGGCGGGCTCCGGCTCCCGCAGCGGCGGTTCCCGCAGCGGTGGTTCGGGCGCCGGCAGCTCGCGCAGCTCGCGATCACGCAGTCCGCAGGCCGCCCGCAGCGGCGCCAAGGCGACCGCCACCAGCACGCGCAAGGCGAGCGGCCGGACCGCGACTCAGGCGAAGTCGGGCGCGACCAAGACACGCAATACCGCCAAGTCGGGCGCGGCCAGGACCGGTCGTGCCGCCAAGTCGACGGCGGCGGCCGCCGCCACCACCGCCAAGACGGCCGGCACCGCCGTCTCCGGGACCGCCCGGTCCGCCCGCGCGGGAGCCAAGGGCACCGGCCGGGCCGCCGCCGGGGGCGCCAAGAACGTCAGGAGCAGCGCCCGGGGCGCCGGCACCCGCGCCAGCGGTAACGCCGAGGGCGCGGCCTCGGCTCTGGAGCAGCTGGCCAAGGGCGCGATCAAGCCCCACGAGCTGGTGATGCTGACCCGCGACCGAATTCAGGAGACGTTGGACGGCGCCGCCTCCCGCGGCCGCGTTACCCGCAAGGACGCAAACCAGCTCGTCGCCGAGCTGATCAACCGGGGACGGACCCAGAGCGACGATCTGCTGGGGGAGCTCCAGCTGCTCGCCGGCCGCGGTCGCGATCAGGTCGGATCGACCGCCAAGCGGGCAGTTGGCTCGGAGCAGGTCGACCGTCTAGTGCGCAGCGCAGACAAGGTGCGGCGCTCGGCCGGCGTCGGCCCCTCGTTTCCGATCCTCGGCTACGACGACCTCAAGGCTCCCCAGATCCGAGCCCGGGTCAGCGATCTGAGTCGGTCCGAGGTGCGCAAGGTGCTCAACTACGAGCGCAAGCACGCCAACCGCAAGTCGGTGGTCGGCGTGCTGGAGAAGTCGCTGGGCTGATCCCGGCGCCGCCCCTGGCTCGGCGGCGCGTCGTGCTACTTCTGTAGGACCATGTCCACTGCTCCCACCGGCCAGACGCGGCCCCAGCGCGGCGACGAGCTCACGCTGACGATCGACGCGCTCGCCTTCGGGGGGGCCGGCGTGGCACGCCTCGACGGCTATGTCGTGTTCGTCCAGGGCGCGGTTCCCGGCGATCGGGTCAGAGCGGTGATCGGCAAGCGCAAGCGCGCCTATGCCGAGGCGCGAACCGCCGAGATCCTGGAGCCGGGCCCGGATCGCATCGCTCCGGTGGCCGACCACCCCGGCGCGCCCTGGCAGGTGCTCGCCTACCAGCGCCAGCTGGAGGTCAAGCAGGGCCAGGTGCACGATGCGCTGCGGCGGATCGGCAAGCTGACCGGGTTCGCGATGGAGCCGATCGTGCCCGCGGTGGAGCAATGGCGATATCGCAACAAGCTGGAGTACTCGTTCGGGACCGATCCGGCGGGTGAGCTGGTATGTGGCTTTCACGCGCCGGGGCGCTGGGACGAGATCGTCCCCATCGCCGACTGCCGGCTGGCCTCGGCGCCCGGCAACGAGGCGCGCGAGCAGATCGTCGCCTGGTGCCGGCGCCAACGCCTGACCGCCTTTGACCGCCGCTCCGGCGAAGGGCTGCTGCGCAACCTGGTGGTGCGCGAGGGTCGCCGCACCGGCGCGCTCCAAGTGCGGCTGGTCACCGCCGCCGGCCAGATCGACCGTGACTCGCTGATCCGCGCCGGCGAAGGGCTCGACGGGTTGCTGTGGACGCGTTCGGACAGCCTGGCCGAGACGACGCAGGGCGGTGAGACCGAGCTCCTGGCCGGCCCGGACCGGTTCCCCGAGACCCTCGGCGGGATGCACTTCGAGATCTCGTCCGAGGCGTTCTTTCAGACCAACACCGAGATGGCCGAGCGGCTGTATCAGCTGGCCATCGAGTACGCGGCGCCGGTCGGCTTCGAACGCGTCTACGACCTGTACTGCGGGATCGGCACGATCGGCTTGCTGCTCTCGCCCCGCGTGGCCGAGGTGTGGGGGCTGGAGCTGAGCCCGGAGGCGATCTCCGACGCGATCGCCAACGCCCGCATCAACGAGGTCGACAACACCAACTTCTTCGCCGGTGACGTTCGGCTCGCTCTGCGCGAGCTCGTCGACCGGGCCGGGCGCCCCGACGTGCTCATCGTCGATCCGCCGCGCGCCGGGCTCTCGCAGAAGGTGGTGCGCCGGATCGTCGAGGCGTCGCCGTCCCGGATCGTCTACGTCTCCTGCAATCCCACCACCCTGGCCCCCAATGCCGCCCAGCTGGTGGAGGCGGGCTACCGCTTGGTGCGCGTTCGGCCGGTCGACATGTTCCCGCAGACGCCGCACATCGAGTGCGTCGCCGAGCTGGTCCGGGGCGGCTGAAGCCGCACGGTCCCGGTACTCCGGGAAGATCCATATCGATCGTTCCGTCTGGGGGTCTCACCGTCGCCGCCAGAATTAGGCGCCTTTCGCCTCGGCGGCGGCGACCCCGGCTGAAAGCCGGCCGACCGCGACGCACGCGTCCTGCGCCTGCGCTGCCAGCGGGGTGTTGCCGCAGCGGCATGGCGATCGTCATCGGCCCGACACCGCCCGGCGCGGAGTGATCAGCCCGGCAGCGGCCGCCGGTCAGCGCACGGTAGGGTGACCAGCCACATGCGTGCCGCGACGATCAAAGACGGGCAGCTCCTCATCGAGGAGCACCCGGACCCGACCCCCGGCTCCGCCGAGGTGCTCGTGCGGGTCCGCGGCGCCGGACTGAACGGCGCCGACATGATGCAGCTGCGCGGCGGCTATCCGGCGCCTCCCGGCTCTCCCCAGGACATTCCGGGGATGGAGCTGGCGGGCGAGGTGGTCGCCGTCGGTCCGGGAGTCCTTCGGTTCGCGGTCGGCGACCGAGTGATGGGGATCGTCGGCGGCGGCGCCCAGGCCGAGCTGGCGACCGCAAACGAGCGCATCCTGATGCCGGTCCCCGACGACCTCACCTGGGCGCAGGCCGGCGGTGTGCCGGAGGTGTTCACCACCGCCTACGACGCGGTCTTCACCCAGGCCGGGCTGAACGTGGGTGAGCGGCTGCTCGTCCATGGAGCGGCCGGTGGCGTGGGGACGGCGGCGGTGCAGCTCGGTCGGGCCGCGGGCGCCCGCGTCACCGCCACCGTGCGCAACCCCGAGCTGCGCGACAAGGTGCAGGAGCTGGGCGCGACGGTGATCGCGCCCGAGGGCTTTGGCGAGCACGGCCCGTTCGACGTCATCCTCGAGCTCGTCGGCGCGATCAACCTGATCGAGAACCTGAACGCTTTGGAGACCGGCGGGCGGATCACGGTGATCGGCACCTCGGCCGGTCAAGAGGGCGAGATCCACCTCGGCCTGCTGATGCGCAAGCGCGGCCGAATCCATGGCTCGACCCTGCGGGCTCGCCCGCTGGAGCAGAAGGCTGCCACGGCGCGCGCGATGGAGCGCTCGGTGCTGCCGCTGCTCGCCGCCGGCACGGTGACGGTGCCGGTGACCGAGACGTATCCGCTGGCCGAGGCCGCCGCCGCCTACGAGCACTTCCGGCGCGGCGGCAAGCTGGGGAAGATCATCCTGACGATGGACTAGTGGGTCTAGTGGCCGCGCCGCGGGCATGACCACCGGCAGTGGTCGACGCCGCGGCGGCGCCGCGACAGGACCCTAATAGGGCGGGAGGTCCGCCCACCACTGGCCGAGCACGCGAAACGCCGCCCAGAAGGACCGCTTCGCCGCCTCCTCGTCGAGCGACTCGTCGATGTTAGGCACGAACAGCGCCTCGATCGACGGCGTGAACCGCTGCAGCTCGCCGGGCGCCGGCGCCAGCTCCCGGCTCAGCGGCACGTTGAGCTCGTTGATGACGGCGAGCGCATCCTCGCCCATCACCACCACGATCTTCGGCTGGACGATGGCCAGCTCCTCCAGCAGGCGGGCCACGCAGGCCGGGTCGGCCATGGTGGGATCGATCACCGGGCACTTGACGCACAACGTGCCGTACACGGCCAGCGGATCGATCGACAGCCGCTTGAGCGACTTCATCAGCGCGTTGCCGGTGCGGCCGTAGAACGCGACCCCCTCCTCCACCTCGGATGGGCGGGCGCAGTACTTGACCATGAAGATGTCGGCCTGGGGATGGCCGGAGCCGAGGACCGGCATCAGCTGGCCGCGGGGACATTGCCCACATTCGCTCAGCCGCCGGGCGAACGCGTTCAGCTCCCGGATCGCGCGCTCGAGGTACTTCTCGCGGATCTCGTCGTCGGTTGCCGGCACGCCACTCCGATTGGACGGCCGTCCGGCTTGTCCTTGCGACTGCATCAGGAGTTGCGCCCGGTGGCGCGGCGGACGCGTCGCTCGCGGGAGGCCCGCCGCGCCGCTCCGGGCAGCGCCTTGGTCTGCAGGAACTTGAGCGCCTGAACGTAGAGGAGGCTGGCCGGATTGCGGATGATGTCCGCGTCGCGCAGCGACTCCAGGAACTCGTCGGGCCCGTCGAAGTCGTGCATCCGGATGCGGACCGAGCCGAGTCCCTGCGGGACGTGGGCGTCGGAGCCGGCCCCCGCCGGGATGCGGTACTTGGCGGCGAAGCGAACCGCCTCCTCGTTGAACTCCGAGATCGCGATCCGCGGGTTGAAGACCTCGATCGCGTCGACGTCGTCGATCACCGCCAGCAGGTGCTCGTAGTCGGGGACCGAGTGCATCCGATCGAACGGATGGGGCACGTAGACGACGCCGCCCTGGCGCTTGATCTCGGCGATCGTCTCCTGCAAGGTGAGACCGCGCGGGATCTTCTCCTCGATGAACAACCCGATCACCTCGCCCTGCTCGGCCGTCTTGATCTCCTCGCCGACGATCACCTTCACCCCGTTGGCCTTGTCCCGAGCGTCGAGCGCCCCCGAGATCTCGTTGTGGTCGGTGACCGCGATCGCGCCCAGCCCGCGCGTGCGCGCCTCGGCGAGCAGCACCTCCACCGGCGTGGCGCAGTCGGCGGAGTGGTCGGTGTGCATGTGCAGGTCGACGTCGATCAGCGGCCGCGAGTGCAGGCGGGAGCGGAGTCGATCGTCGGCGGCCCCGCCCCGCCGCCGCCCCGCCAGCTCCAGGTAGACGCGCTCGAGCGCCATCGCCACCCGTGGCCAGCCGAGTGACTCCTGCAGTTGCCGAGGTGGCTTGGCGGTGCGCTCCAGCAGCTGCCGGTCGCCGATCAGCCGCGCCAGGTGGGAGGTCAGCGTCTCCGCCTCGCCCGGCTCGAACAGCAGTCCTCGCTCGCCGTCGCGCAGTACCTCCTCGTACACCGGCAGCCGCGTCGCCACCGCCACCGCGCCCGACCCCAGCGCTCGCACCAGCGTGTCAGGGATCGGTCGCACGCCCTCGGAGGCGAACACCGCCACGTCGGCTTGGGCCAGCAGCTCCGGCTCGGTGTGGTCGGCGGCCTCGGCGAACGTGACCCGCTCACGAAGCACGTGGCCCAACGTCGCCGGCGGCGCGGTGGGACGCGGCGACCACACCGTGACGTGCCACTCGAGCTCCGGCGGGAGGGCCCGCAGCGCCCGCAGGAAGGTCCGCAGCGCGGCGCGTTCCTCGGTCGCCACCATCACCAGCTCGGCGACCGGGTTAGGGGCGCGCTCCGGAGCCGGGTCGACTCCCGGCGTGATCACCCCATACTCGCCCGGGAAGAACCGCTGGAGCAGGTTTCGCGTCGCCGCGTAGCTGGCGATGCGGGCGTCCATCCGCCCGAACAGAAGCCGGGACAGCGGCCCGGCCACCTGGGTGGAGAGGATCCGCTCGGTCGGCGAGTGAAAGCTGCCGACGTTCAGCGCCCGCGAATGGCGGAGCGCCGCGCTCGACGCGCTGGGCGCAAACGGCTCGTGGACGTCGACGATGTCCAGCGCCAGCGCGGCGAGCGCCTCCTCGATCGTCCGCGCCACATCGACGGGGAGCGAGGCCGCCCGCCGGCGCGCGGGGGCGAACGAGAGCACCTCGCCGACGCCGAGGACGCGGACCTGGCCGTCGGACTCCTCCAGCAACGCCTCCGGCCGCGACCGCAGCATTCGCCGGCTGTCCCGGACCAGGCCCTCGGACTGCGAGGGAGCGATGATCAGCACGGCGTGGCCGCGTCCGGCGAGCTCATCGGCCACCCGCGCCACATATCGGTTGACGTCGTTGGCCACCTCCCAGGCGAACGGAGTGACCTGCGCGATGGCCAGACGCTGCGCCGTGGGCACGGCCACATCTTAGGGTCCGCAAAAGAATCCGGGGCGGAATCCGGCCGCGTCCAGACGCCGGCGGAGCCGTTTCGCGGGCCCCGGATTGGGGGGACGCGCTGGGCTGACGCCCGCGCGTCGTGTTTGGGTGGGTTGCGCTCCGGCGGGTAGCAGCCACCGCATGACGAAATTCGGCTACACGATGATGTGCGAGCAGTCGCCCCCCGACCAGCTCGTGCGCGACATCCAGGCGGCGGAGGCGGCGGGGTTCGAGTTCTCGGTGATCAGCGATCACTTCCAGCCGTGGCTGGAGGAGCAGGGGCACTCCGGCTATGCATGGTCGATCCTGGGGGCGGCCGCGCAGGCGACGAGCACGATCGGGCTGATGACCTACGTCACCTGCCCGACGCTGCGCTACCACCCCGCGATCGTCGCCCAGAAGGCGGCGACGATGGGGATCCTCTCGGACAACCGGTTTCGCCTCGGGCTGGGCGCGGGCGAGAACCTCAACGAGCACGTCGTCGGTGACCGCTGGCCGGCCGTTGGGGTGCGGCACGAGATGCTGTCGGAGGCGATCGACGTGATCGCCGGGCTGTTCGACGGCGACGGCCGGGTCAACTACCGCGGCCGGCACTTCGACGTAGAGCAGGCCAAGCTGTGGGACCTCCCCATCCGGCGCGTCCCGATCGGCGTCGCCGTCGCTGGCGGTGAGTCGTGCCGGCTCGCCGGCGCCAAGGCCGACCTGATGATCGCCGTCGAGCCGGAGGCCGAGTTGGGCGAGATGTTCGACGCCGCCGGGGGCGCCGGCAAGCCCCGGGTGGGTCAGATCGCCGTCGCCTATGACCGCGATCGCGACGCCGCGATCAAGCGCGCCCACGAGCAGTTCCGCTGGTTCGGGCTCGGCTGGAAGGTCAACGCCGACCTGCCCAACCCGGAGTCGTTCGATGCCGCCACCCAGTTCGTGACCCCGGATCAGGTCGCCGCGGCGCTGCCCTGCGGCCCCGATGTCGATGAGCACGTGGAGAAGATCAAGCCGTTCGTCGACGCCGGGTTCACCGAGGTCGCCCTGGTGCAGATCGGCGCCGATCAGCAGGACGAGTTCATGCCCTGGGCGACGCGCGAGCTGCTGCCGGCGCTGCAGTCGCTGTAGAGCGAGCCGCGGCGCCGGCGGGACCCGTCACGTCTTCGCAGCGGCCTCGTCCTGTGCCGGGGCGGGCAGCGACCGGCGGGCGTACTGCCGGATGAACGCCTCGGTCAGCTCGCGCGCCTCGGCATCCGGTCGCTGATTCATCGGCGACTTCATCAGGTAGGAGCTGGGCCCGTCCAGCTGGCCGGCGAGGCCGTGGTTGAGCGCCAGCTTGCAGCAGCGCGCCGCGTCGATGACGATGCCGGCTGAGTTGGGCGAGTCCCACACCTCGAGCTTGAGCTCCGCGGTCAGCGGGACATCGCCGAACGCCTGTCCCTCGAGGCGGATGTGGGCCCACTTGCGGTCGGTCAGCCACGGCACGTAGTCAGACGGACCGACGTGGACGTCGTCGGAGGGCAGCTCGTGCCCGATGATCGACGTGACCGCGTTGGTCTTGGAGATCTTCTTGGACTCCAGGCGCTCGCGCTCGAGCATGTTGTAGAAGTCCATGTTGCCGCCGACGTTGAGCTGCGACGTGCGCAGCAGCTTGACGCCGCGGTCGTGAAACAGACGGGCCAGCGCGCGGTGCACGATCGTGGCGCCGACCTGCGACTTGATGTCGTCGCCGACGATCGGCAGCCCCGCCTTGCGGAAGCGCTTGTCCCAGTAGCCCTCACGAGCGATGAACACGGGGATGCAGTTGACGAAGCCGCAGCCGGCGTCGAGGATCTGCTCCACGTACCACTTCGTCGCCTCCTCGGAGCCTACCGGGAGGTAGGAGACGACGACGTCGGTCCGGGTCTCCTTGAGGATCTCGACGATGTCAGCGGTGGGGCCGGGAGCCTTGGTGATCCTCTCCTTGAGGTACTTGCCGAGGCCGTCGTGCGTCATCCCGCGCATCACCTCCACGCCGAGCTCGGGCACGTCGGCACCCAGCTTGAGGGTGTTGTTCTGGCCGGCGAAGATCGCCTGTGACAGATCCTTGCCGACCTTGTCGGCGTCGATGTCGAACGCCGCCGAGAACTCGATGTCGCGGACGTGATAGCCGCCGAGATCGACGTGCATGAGTCCCGGCACCGCTTGGAGGGGATCGGCGTCACGGTAGTACTGGACGCCCTGGACGAACGAGCTCGCGCAGTTGCCGACGCCGATGATCGCGACACGGACCTTTTCGTGCTGATGGGGCGCGGTCCCGTTCGGGGAACCGGTGATGGTGCTCACTTTGAAGAGTTTCCCTTCTCGAAGATGAGGCCCGCGCGGTTCTAGGATGCGCGCGGGTGTAGATCAGTTACCCCCGCCCCAGGCGCTTCGTTACACCGCCGAAAGCTGCTTGCGTACGTACAGAATCCGCTGGACCACGGTGATCGCGCTCAGGCCCGCGAGCACGTAGACGGCGGGCGCCAGCAGCTCGAAATGGCCGATCGAGGCGCCCCTGGCGAACACCAATCCGGCGGACAGGATCACCACCCGGACCGGTCGGGTGGCCAGGCCCACCTTGCAGGCGACGCCCAGGGCCTCGGCCCGCGCCCGGGTGTAGGAGACCATCAACGACGCCAGCACGGCGACGACCACTGCGGCCACCGCCGGCTGATCGTGGCGGGAGGCGAAGTAGGCGGCCACCGCGGTCAGCACGATTCCCTCCTCCAGGCGGTCCAGCGTCGAGTCCAGGAACGCTCCGAACGGAGTGCCCTTGCCCGACATGCGTGAGTAGCGGCCGTCCAGCGTGTCCATCACCGAGCCGACGATGAACGCGATTCCGCCGAGAAAGAACATCCGGTCGACGATCAATGCCGCCGCGGTCAGATTGAGGATGAAGCCGGTCAGCGAGATCGCGTTGGGCGTCAGCCGCGACTCGATCAGCCGTTCGCGCATCAGCTCCTGCGTCGTCGGCCCGGGACGGGAGGAGCGGGGTGGCTTGGGAGGACGGGCTCGCGGGGGAGAGCTCTGCGGGGCCATGCGCCCAGACAGGCTAGTCCCCTCGCCGCCGACGGGAGTCTCCCCCGCCGCGAAGCACTGGCGGCTCCAGGGCCGCGGGCCACACGCTGGAGGTGGAGTTGGCGGCAAATCGTCGCGGCGCACTCGAATCGGCGCTTTATCCACGACCCCCGCGGCCAGACTCAACCCCGCAGACGGAAACGATCGGCTCGCACCTGTCGGCTTCTCGATGGCCGTCGTGCGCGCCGGAGCCGGCGTCGGCGCTTCAGACGTCGGCCACCCCCGCCGGCACCGGCGGGTTGATCAGGCGGTGGCCCGACCGAACGTCCAGACGTCGGGCCGGGCCCGAGCCAGCAGCTGGTTGGCGAGGAGCGCCGCGGTGGCGGCGGTGAACGCCCCGAGCACGACGTCGACCAGGTAGTGGTTCCCGGTGGCGATCACCACGAAGGTGATGAACAGCGGGTACAACCGCCAGGCGATCCGGGCGGCGCGCCGCCTGACCAGCTTCGACATGGGCCAGCCGACCATCAGCGAGAAGCACACGTGCATCGACGGGATCGCGGCGTAGAGGTTGAGCAGCGCGCTGCTGGGACCGTGCTCGGCGCTGACCCCGGTGAACTGCTGGATCGCGTCGGTGAACCCCCACTCCGGCATCAGCCGCGGCGGCGCGGTCGGATAGACGGCGTAGCCGACCAGGGCGATCAGCATCGCGATCATGAACATGTTGCGCACGAAGTAGAAGGAGTCGTTGCGCCGCAGGTAGATGAACGTCAGGGCGCCGATCGTGACCACGTCGTGGGCGTTCAGGTAGGTCCAGTCGGCGATGTCCATCAGCCAGTGCTCGTTGAGCGCCCACGCCTGGATGCTCGGTTCGACGAACACGTGCAGGGTCCGCTCCAAATCGATCACCTTGGTGGCGTTCCACGAGGCGCGCGCGACGTCGTGGCCGTCGATCAGTCCCCGCACGAGCTCGTAGAGCAGGTAGATCCCGAGGAAAAGCGACAGCTGGCGCAGCGCGTCTCCCCATCCTCGCGGGAGCACATGTCGCTCGATCTGTCGCATCCCTCTCCGCATCAGAGAACGCTCATCGTAGCCACGCGAGCGTCTTTATTCCGTCAGCTGGACGCCACCGTCCGTTCGCTCAGGCTCCCGTGCAGCGGGGCGATCTCGCGCCGATGCGACCGAGCGAGAACCGGGTGACCAGGCGCACCGAGCCGGCGTGGCGCAGCGTCACGCGCGTGTAGTCACCGGCAGGCGCGACACATCCCACGCCCCGGGCGAGCGCCCAGTAGGGGGTCCACCGCACACGCACCAGCGTCCGGCCGGCCGACCGCGCCTGCAGGGAGACCGAATCGGTCCCGAGGGCGGTGGCGCTGGCCACCCCGCCGGCCACCGGCGCGGGATCGGCGACCGCGTAGACGCGCCAATGGGCGGATGTCATGACCAGCCGGAGATAGGGAAGGCCGCGCTCGATCAACGCCATCTCGGCGCGCGCCGAGTAGTCGAGAGCGAGGTCGGGCGCGGCCACGAAGCGGACGGCGTTGCGGTGAAGCCAGTTGTCGTAGGCCGTGGCCGTGAGCCGGCGCCGGTAGAACACGGCGTTGTCCCGGCGGTCCAGCTGGCGTTCCCAGCCGCGGGCGATCGGGAAGTAGCGGGCGACGCGATACGCCTCCCAATGCGATCGCGTCAGGGGGATCTCGACCCGGAACGGCCCGTACAGTGCCGTCTGGCGGCGCAGGAAGCCGAGCAGGGGCTGGTAGAACCCCGCCTGGGTGGACGGATCCCCGGCGAGCAGGGCGACGTCAGAGACCGGCGCCTGCCAGCCGATGTAGAGCAGCGGCACGAGGGCGATCGCCAGCAGCAGCGTCCGCCGCCGCCACCACAGCAGCGCGGCCAGCGGCGCCGCCAGCAGCGTTCCCAGCCGGCTGATGTTGCTGCCGATCGGCGACGGCACGAGATACACGACGAGGCACGCGGCGGCGTAGACGGCGACCCCCGCCCGGAGCGTGACCGCCGAGCGCGGGACGGCGATCAGGCCGACGACCGCGACCACCAGGATCGGAACCAGGGTGAGCAACGTAAACGGCTCGGTACCTCCCTCGGGGAACGCCGCCGCCAGCGCCCCGACCGGAGCCAGCGCCGCCGTGGCCACGGCCGCCGCGGACAGCACGTGGCGCGCCGGTCGCCGCGAGATCAGCGCGCCGACGCCGTAGCCGCAGGCCGCCAAAGCCGCGAACAGCGCCGCCACCGGACTGCACAGCGCCGACAGGAAAGCGAGCCCTGCGGCAGGGAGCGGCCGCTCGGCGTCCAGCGCGGCCACTGCGCCGAGTGCGGGCAGCGCGCCGAAGGCCAGCGCCAGTCGCCCCGTGTACAGGTCGATCGCCGTCGCCGCCCCGAAGAGCAGCGTCCCGAGCCAGGCGCGCTCACCGAAGTGCCGCCGCGCCAGCGGCTCGAACACGGCCGCGGTCACGGTGGCCGCGATCGCCGCCGCCAGCTGCGGCGACAGCGCCGCCGACACCGCCGGGAAAAGCACGCCGTAGCCGACGATGTGGTGCCCCCCGTACCAGTCGTTGTTCCACATCCCGAAGCCCTGCTCTCGGAACAGCTGGGCGCGAAACAGATGTGCCGCCAGGTCCTGGGTCGCCGGTGAGACGATCACGTAGGCGGCGGCGAGCGCCGCCGAGAGGATCACCGGGGCGACCCGCATCCACCGCTGGCGGCTCTCGAGTGGCGCCGGCGTGGCCGGCGGTGCCAGCGTGGCGGTCACGACTGCCTGTGCGTCGCCACGAAGTCCCCCACCCGCGCCGTCAGGTCGGGCTGATCGAGCCACGGCCAGTGCCCGGCGCCGGGCACCCGGGCGACCGTGGCGTTGCCCAGGCGCCGGCCGTAGGCGTCGGCGAACGCCGGGTCCAGCCACGGGTCCTGCTCGCCCCAGACGACCAGCGCGGGTTGCTCGAGCCGCTCCAGGGCGGCCCCCGCCTGGGCGAGCGAGCGCTCGTCGACGGAGCGGTACAGGCGCAGGATGGCGCGCTGGGTGCCCTGATCGAACTGCTCCCAGACGGCGTCGATGCGGGCGTCGCTCCAGGCGGCGGGAGTGGCGCTGCCGCGGCGCAGCTCTCTCGCCAGCAGCCGCCGGGAGACGGAGCCCATCAGCAACTCGCCCACGCCGGGACGTCGCAGCCAGCGGGGTACCCGCGGCCAGGAGAAGCCGTCGAGCAGCGGGATCCCGTCGATGATCGTCAGCCGCTGCACCCGCTCCGGGCTGCGCTGGGCGAAGATCAGGCCGATCGCGGCACCCCAGCCATGGCCGATGAGGGTGACGCGATCGAGTTGCACCGCGCCCAGGAAGCGCTCGACGAAGTCGGCGTACGCGGTGAGCGAGTAGTCGAGGTTGCCCCCCTTGCCCGAGCGCCCGAACCCGGGCAGGTCGGGGGCGAGTCCGCCGGTGATCTCCAGCAGCTCCGCCCAGTCGTCAGAGCTCGTCGGGACGCTGTGGAGGTACAGCGCCGGGACGTCGCCGCTCGGGGCCTCCCGGTAGAAGACGGGAGCTCCGGCGAGTTCGATCGATCGCTCGTCGACGCCCACGACCGGCCGAGGATAACGTCCCCCGCGATGACCGACCCCGACCCGGCGAAGGGCAGGATGCTGTGCCTGGGCGAGGCGTTGGTCGATCTCGTCGGCGAGGAATGGGTGGACTCGATGAGCGACGTGCGGCGGTTCGCCGCCCACCTCGGCGGGACCGTGGCGAACATCGCCGTCATCGCCGCGCGCGCCGGGGCGCCGGTGTCGCTGGTGGGCGGAGCCGGCGAGGACGAGTGGGGCCGATGGCTGCTGGACCGCCTGGGGGCGGAGGGCGTCGACACGTCATGGTTTCGGTTGCTGCCGGGAGTGCAGACCCAGCTGGCGTTCACTGCCGTCGATTCCGCGGGGGAACCCACCTACCGGCTCTACGGTGAGCCGGCGGAGACGGTGGTGGACGCGATCGGAGATCGCGTCGTGCAGGTTGTCGCCGCCAGCAGTGGGGTCCTGCTCAGTTCCAACACGCTGGCCGGGGACGGCGAGCGCGCGGTGACGATGGAGGTCCGCGAGCTCGCGCTGCGCCGCGACGTCCCGCTGGTGTTCGACGTCAACCTGCGCCTGCATCGCTGGGCCACGCCGGCACGCGCGGCGGCGGCGGCGAGGGCCTGCGTGCCCGGGGCGGTGCTCGTGCGCGCGAACCGATCCGAGGCCGAGTTGATGACCGGCGAGCCCGATCCGGAACGCGCCGCGCTGGCGCTGTGCGCGGCCGGGGCGCAGTTGGTGGCGATCACCCTCGGGTCCGGCGGAGCGATCATGCGCGGCGTGGAGCGGGCCGATGTCGCCGCTCCGCGAGTCGAGGTGATCAGCGCGATGGGCGCCGGCGACGCGTTCACGGGAACGCTGGTGGCGTGGCTGGCTCGGCACCGGTTCGCCGTCTGCGACACGGCGATGCCGATGGCGGTGGCGGACGCGGCGGGGGCGGCGGCCCGGGCCTGTCGGCACTGGGGATCGCTTGACTGAGCTCTGGCAGCGGCCGGCGGCTCGCCGGGTGCGCGCAATCCGGGATCGGTTGCGTCTGGTCTACGGGATTCCCGGTTGGGAGCCGCATGGGCACCCGATCGCCGAGCTGATCCTGACCGTGCTGTCGCAGTCGACCAACGACCGCAACCGCGACGTCGCCTACCTGCGATTGCGCGAGCGCTTCTCCGACTGGGAATCGGTCCGCGACGCGCCCGTGGACGAGGTCGAGGAAGCGATCCGGCCCGGCGGCATCTCGAAGGTCAAGTCGGCGCGGATCAAGGCGATCCTGCGGGCGATCGAACCGACAGGCGATCTGTCGCTGGACGGTCTGGCGGCGATGACCGTGGCCGAGGCCGAGGCATACCTGACCGCGCTCCCCGGGGTGGGGCGCAAGACGGCGGCGTGCGTGCTGCTGTTCGCGCTCGGGATGCGCGACGTGCCCGTCGACACCCACGTCTCCCGGGTGGGAATGAGGCTCGGGCTCATGCGCCAGGGCGCATCGTTCACCGAGATGCACGACGAGATGCTGGCGATCACGCCCCCGGGGCAGGAGCTGGAGCTCCACATCAACCTGCTGCGCCACGGCCGGCGCACCTGTCACGCGCGGCGGCCGGAGTGCGGGGCCTGCGCGCTGGCGCGGATGTGCCCGAGCGCGGGGAGCTTCTCGTAAGTTGGTGCGGATGACCACGCCGCGGTTCGCCGATCGGCTCCGTGCCCAAGGGCGATCGGCCGTCGGCGTCGGCGCGGCAATGATGGTGGTCGGCGGCGCGCTGGTGGCCGGCCGCCCCGGCGCGGCACCGCAGCAAGTCGTGCCCGCCCACGGTATCCAGCGAGCGGACACCGCGGCAGAGATCGCGCAGCGGACGGCCCCGCCAGGCCACTGGACCGCCACCTGGGGGGCGAGCCCGCAGCGGGTCGCGGCGGCGGCCGGGTCGATCCCCGGACTGCGCGACCGGACCGTGCGCGACATCGTCTATTCGACTGTCCCGGGCAACCACGTGCAGGTGCGGGTCAGCAACTCCTTCTCCGACCGCCCACTGGTGGTGGGGCGAGTCGCCATCGGCGTGCGCAAGTTCGGCGCCGGCCTCGAGCCCCACACAGACCACGTCCTCCGGTTCGGCAGCAAGCGCTCCATCACGGTCCCGCCGGGGGCGGAGGCGGTCAGTGACCCGACGGCGATGGCGGTTCCGGCGCTGACCGATCTCGCGGTGAGCATCTACCTGCCGGATGCGACGGGATCCCCCACCTACCACGCGCTGGCGCAGCAGACCAACTACGTCTCGGGCACCGGAAACTTCGCCGATCACAGCGATGGAGCGGCTTTCGCCGCGACCAGCCAATCCTGGTTCTACGTGGATGCCGTCAACGTGCTCGCGCCAGGGAACGTGGGTGCCGTCGTCGCATTCGGCGACTCGATCACCGACGGCGCCGACTCCCGGCTCAACGCCAACCGCCGCTGGCCGAATGACCTGGCGCGCCGTCTGGCGACGAGCCGAGTCGCTCGCCGGCTCGGCGTGGTCAACGAGGGAATCAACGGCAACCGGATCCTCACCGGCTCCGCCTGCTTCGGTCCCAGCGCTCGTTCCCGTCTGCGGCGCGACGTGCTCACCCAGGCCGGGGTCCGCGACGTGATCCTGCTGGAGGGGATCAACGACATCGGCTTCTCGCAGACGCCCGATACCGGCTGCACCGCTCCGAACGCCGACGTCTCCGCGGCGCAGATCATCGCCGGGTACGAGCAGATCATCGCCCGTGTCCACGCCGCCGGGATCAAGATCTTCGGCGGGACGCTGACGCCGTTCAAGGGGGCCGCCTACTGGTCTCCGGCGGCGGAAGCCAAGCGCGACGCGGTCAACAACTGGATCAAGACGAGCGGCGCGTTCGACGGCGTGATCGACTTCGCCGCCGCAGTCGCTGATCCCAGCGATCCGAAGATGATCGACCCCGCCTACGACAGCGGTGACCACCTCCATCCCAACGACGTGGGGTATCAGGCGATGGCCAAGGCCGTGAACCTGGCGATGCTCAGGCGATAGGCCCGACTCGAGCCGCCGGCGGGGAGCTCCCGCTGGCGTCCGAGAGCGCACCTTCGGGTTCAGGGCGAGGTGCGCGCTGGCGAGCCCGCCATATTGGCGCGATGAAGCGCACCGTCGGCGTGGGGCACGGGTGCGCTTCGGGGCGCCACTCGCGAGCCGGCGACGCCGGGACACGGCCCCAGTGAGCGCCCGCGCCCAGGGACGGTTCGCCGCCCAAACACACGACCTCAGATCTGCTACTCTCGCACTAAGATTTTTGTAACCGCAAGGGAGCAGACAAGAACATGGGAAAGACGATCGGAATCGACCTCGGCACGACCAACTCATGCATGGCCGTGCTCGAGGGTGGCGAACCGACGGTGATCGAGAACGCCGAAGGTGGGCGTACGACCCCGTCGGTGGTGGCGTTCACCAGCGGTGGTGAGCGGCTCGTTGGCACCGTCGCCAAGCGCCAGGCAGTAACCAACCCGCAGAACACCGTCTTCTCGATCAAGCGCTTCATGGGCCGCAAGGAGGCCGAAGTGCGCGAGGAGGAGGCGATCGTGCCGTACAAGGTCGTCTCGGGCCCGGGCGGCGACGCCCGTGTCGAGGCGGGCGGCAAGCAGTACTCGCCGCCGGAGATCTCGGCGATGATCCTGGGCAAGCTGAAGGTCGACGCCGAGGCGTACCTCGGCGAGACCGTCGACTCGGCCGTCATCACCGTCCCGGCGTACTTCAACGACGACCAGCGCCAGGCGACCAAGGACGCCGGCAAGGTCGCCGGGCTCGACGTCAAGCGGATCATCAACGAGCCGACCGCGGCGTCGCTGGCCTACGGGCTGGACAAGGAGACCGACCAGACGATCCTGATCTTCGACCTCGGCGGCGGCACGTTCGACGTGTCCGTGCTCGAGATCGGCGACGGCGTCTTCGAGGTCAAGGCGACCGCGGGGGACAACCACCTCGGTGGCGACAACTTCGACAAGGCGCTGGTCGATTGGCTCGTGTCCGAGTTCAAGAAGTCCCAGGGCATCGACCTGAGCGCGGACCCGATGGCGCTGCAGCGGCTCTACGAGGCCGCCGAGAAGGCCAAGATCGAGCTCTCGACCACGCAGGAGACGCAGATCAACCTGCCGTTCATCACCGCCGACGCGTCCGGCCCCAAGCACCTGGACATGCGCCTCACCCGCGCCAAGCTCAACGAGCTGACCGCCAACCTGCTCGACCGCACGGTCGCGCCGGTGCGCCAGGCGCTCGACGACGCCAAGGAGAAGGGCGCCTCGACGATCGACCACGTGGTCCTCGTCGGCGGCATGACCCGGATGCCGGCCGTGCAGGAGAAGGTCAAGGAGCTGACCGGCAAGGAGCCCCACCGGGGCGTCAACCCCGATGAGGTCGTAGCCGTCGGCGCCGCGATCCAGGCCGGCGTGCTCGCCGGCGACGTCAAGGACGTCCTGCTGCTCGACGTCACCCCGCTGACCCTCGGCATCGAGACCAAGGGCGGCGTGATGACCAAGCTGATCGAGCGCAACACCACGATCCCGACGCGCAAGTCGGAGGTGTTCTCGACCGCTGAGGACAACCAGCCGTCGGTGGAGATCCACGTCCTGCAGGGCGAGCGCGAGATGGCGACCTACAACAAGTCGCTCGGCAAGTTCCAGCTCACCGGCATTCCGCCGGCGCCGCGGGGAATCCCGCAGGTGGAGGTCGCGTTCGACATCGACGCCAACGGGATCCTCAACGTGTCCGCCAAGGACCTGGGGACCGGCAAGGAGCAGAAGATCGAGATCCGGTCGGGCTCCGGTCTGTCCGAGGACGAGATCAAGCGGATGGTGTCCGACGCCGAGTCGCACGCCGAGGACGACCGGCGCCTGCGCGAGCTCGCCGAGGCCCGGAACAACGGTGAGAACGCCGCGTACCAGGCCGAGCGTCAGCTCAAGGACCTGGGCGACTCGATCGACGCCTCCGCAAAGGACGAGATCGAGGCCGGCATCAAGGAGGTCCGCGAGTCGCTGACCTCGGAGGACGCCGCGGCGATCAACGCCAAGACCGAGGCGCTGCAGTCCTCCTTCCACAAGGTCTCCGAGGCGATGTACCAGCGCGCTCAGGAGCAGGCCACGGCTTCGGCCGACGGCGCCGGCTCCACCGATGGCGCTGCCTCCACCAACGGCGCAGGCGCCGAGGAGGAGGACGTGGTGGACGCCGAGGTTGTCGACGAGGGCAAGTAGGCGTTCGATGAACGACAAGACGAAGACCCCGGAGTCGGCTATCGACTCCGGGGCCACCTTCCCCTCGGCCGACACCGCTTCGCGAGTGTCGGACGAGGGCAACGTGGCCCCCGAGTCTGAGGACAGCCTGCCCCACGAGCCGGAGCTGGACGCCGCTGCCCCGCTCGCCCCTTCAACGGCGGAGGAGCAGACGCAGCAGGAGCCCGTGGCCGCGAAGGTGGTCGAGGTCGACCTGGAGGCGCTGACCGCCCGGGCCGAAAAAGCCGACGAGTACCTGGCGCTGGCCCAGCGGACCCAGGCCGACTTCGAGAACTACCGCAAGCGCGCCGCGCGCGAGGCCGCCGCCGCTCAGGAGCGGGGCGCGGTCAAGCTCGCTCTGGCGCTGCTGCCGGCGATCGACAACCTCGAGCGGGCGCTGGCGCACGCCGACACGACCACGACCGGGACGGTTCCGAACGCCACCGGCAACGGGAACGACTCCCTGGTCGCCGGGATCAAGCACGTCCATTCCGATGTGCTCGCCGCGCTGGGCCGCGCCGGGATCGAGCCGTACTCGCCGGACGGCGAGCCGTTCGACCCCCAGTACCACGAGGCCGTCGCGCAGCAGCCGGTGGACGGAGCGCAGCCCGGAATCATCGTCGAGGTGTTCCAGCGCGGCTACCGGATCGGCGAGACCGTCGTGCGCCCGGCGCGCGTCGTGGTCGCCGGCTGAGGAGGGCGGTGAGCACGAGTGCCTGACCGGCCGGACTACTACAAGATCCTCGGGGTGGGCAAGAACGCCTCCGACGAGGAGATCAAGAAGGCGTACCGCAAGCTCGCGCGCCAGTACCACCCGGATGCCAACCAGGGTGACAAGAAGGCCGAGGAGCGCTTCAAGGCGATCTCGCAGGCGCACGACGTCCTGTCCGATCCCGACAAGCGCAAAGCCTATGACCGCGGGACCGGCCCGTTCGGCAACTTTGCCAGCGGCGCCGGCTTCGATCCAAGCGCATTCAGCGGCGGCTTCGGCGACATCCTGTCCAACCTCTTCGGCGGCGCCGCCGGCACGGCCGGCGGACGAGGCCAGGGAGGGGTTCGGGGTGCGCGTCCGCGCCCGCAGCGCGGCCGTGACCTGGAGACCGAGGTCTCGCTGAGCTTCGATCAGGCGGTCAACGGCGCCCAGGTGCCGCTGGCGGTGCCGACCTCGCAGCCGTGCCCGACCTGCCACGGATCCGGCGCCAAGCCGGGGACGACGCCCCGGGTCTGCCCGGTGTGTGGCGGGCGCGGCGTGGAGGCGCAGAGCCAGGGCATCTTCTCGATGTCCCAGCCGTGCTCCAACTGCCACGGCTCGGGAACCGTGATCGACGATCCGTGCCCGACGTGCCACGGCAGCGGCGCCCAGCGATCGATTCGCCGGATGCGGGTCAACATCCCCGCCGGCGTGCGCGACGGCAGCCGGATCCGGCTCGCCGGAAAGGGCGAGCCGGGCTTCACTGCGGCGGGTGGGGCGGGGTTCGACGGCGAGGCCGGCGCTCCGGGTGACCTGTACGTGATCACTCGGGTGTCCGAGTCACCGGTGTTCAAGCGCAACGGCGACAACCTCGAGGTCGAGGTGCCGCTGACGATCCCGGAGGCGCTTCAGGGCGCTGTCGTGGAGGTACCGACGCTCAACGGGTCCAAGCGTCTGAAGGTCGCACCGGGCACCCGGCACGGCACCGTCCAGCGCCTGCGGGGCGAGGGCCCGGCGCGGCTCGGCGCCAAGGGCAACGGCGACATCCACTACCGGTTCGTGCTCGACGTGCCCGCGTCGCTGTCGCCGGAGCAGTCCGAGGTCGTCGACAGGCTCTCGCAGGTGATGAACGGCAATCCGCGCGAGCGGCTGTTCGCCGCGGCCGGTGAGGCGACGTGATGCCCTCCGCCCGCCGCGTGCGGACGTCGACTCGGGTGGAGGTCTCATCCGACCGCGGAGTGTTCATGATCTCGGTCGCCGCCGAGCTGGCCGAGATGCATCCCCAGACGCTGCGCATGTACGAGGCGCGCGGCCTGATCGAGCCCAAGCGGTCGGCCAAGGGCACCCGCCTGTACTCGCGCAAGGACGTCGACCGACTGCGCCGCATCCAGGGGATGACCGCCGAGCTGGGGATGAACCTCGCCGGCGTGGAGCGCGTGTTCGAGCTCGAGCAGCAGCTGGAGATGATGTCGCGCAAGGTCGCCGTCCTGCAGAGGCGCGCCGAAGAGCTCGGCGCCGAGGTGGACCGGCTGGAGGCGCTGCGGCGAGAGCTGCGCGCCGAGATCGTTCCCTACGCGCGCGGCGGTGAGCTGGTGCGTAATGCGGATCTCGCCCCCTTCCTGGGTCGCCCACGGGCACCCGGCTCCGACGGTGGGAGCGTCTGAGGAAAAAAGCGCGAGCTTTGCTTAGAAAGAACGACCTCTGGGTATCGTTCCTTCCTCAACGTGCAGCGTCAGTTTTGGACTTCCGGAAGGAACCGGAGATCGGGTGAGGGCGGCGTGGACAGTGCAGCCTCGGTCTCGCGGTCGGGCCTGTTCGCACGCGCGGCCCTCGGTCTCGGCGCCGTGTCGGCCGGAGCCGCCGCGGCGCGCGGTCTGGCCACCGCCGGCGCGGCGGCGGGCTCCTCACGAGACCACGAGGTGCTGCAGTTCGCGCTTGGGCTGGAGGAGCTGCAGGCGGCGTTCTACGCCGCGGCTCTGAAGTCCGGCAAGCTGAGCGGCGAGGTGCACGAGTTCGCCCAGACCGTCGGAGGCCAGGAGCGCGCCCATCTGCACTACGTGCGCAAGGCGCTCGGTTCCGGGGCCGGCCCGACCCCGAAGTTCAATTTTGCGGATGCCCTGCGCGATCAGAAGTCCTTTGTGGCCGCCGCGGTGTCGCTCGAGGACACCGGCCTCGCCGCCTACAACGGTCAGGCGACGAACCTCAGTCCGCACGTGCTGGCCGAGGTCGGGCGGGTGATGTCGGTCGAGGCGCGTCATTCCTCCTGGATCCGATCGCTCGCCGGCCGGCAGCCGGCGCCGGTGGCGGTCGACATCCCGATCACCGCCGCCCAAGCCCACTCCCAGTTGAAGCAGTACATGGCATGACGGTGACCGGTCGCGATCCCAATCAAATCGAGCTGGCGCTGACTGACATCGATCGGGACGGTGCCCTGCAGGAGGCGATCGATCGGCTGCCGACCCGTGCCGGCTTCCTGGCCCGCGGCGCTGCCGCGGGCGGTGCGGCGCTGTTCGGAGCGCTGGGACTGGGGACCGCATCGGCGTCGGCGTCCGCCAAGGCGAGCCAAAGTGACGTCGCGATCCTGAACTTCGCGTTGACGCTCGAGTATCTCCAGGCGTCGTTCTACACCCAGGCGGAACGCGTCGGGGCGCTGCACGGGGCGCTGGCCGAGCAGGCCCGCGTCGTCGGGTCGCATGAGCGAGCTCACGTGAGGGGCTTCCGTGCCGTCCTCGGCTCGAAGGCGGTGAAGGAGCCGAGCTTCAACTTCCACGGCGTCACCGACTCGCCCAAGAGCTTCCGTGCGACGGCGGTGGCGTTCGAGGATCTGGCGGTCGGCGCGTACAAGGAGCAGCTGCCGAAGATCCAGTCAAAGCAGTATCTGGCCACGGCGGTCGCGATCCACTCGGTGGAGGCCCGGCATGCCGCCTGGATCAGACGCCTGGCCGAAGTCGTCCCCGCCGAGCATGCCTTCGATGAGCCGCTGACTGACGCAAAGACGATCGATATCGTCAACTCGACTCACTTCGTCAGCCTGCACCCGCCCGTGACCAGCTCACACGGAAAGCCCGGTTTCACCGGATAAGCCATGCAGTCGATCCGGCGCGCTATCTCGCGGCCGGCCGTTTTGCTCTGCGTAGGTGTCATCGCGGCATCCGCGGCAATCGGACTGGTCCTGAGCTCGCCGGGGCGGTCGCGCCCGGTGCCGAGCTCGGGTCGACGAGCCGCAGCGCAGCAGACGTTCTCGCTGCCGGCGCCGCCCGCCGGGTTCGCGATCCCCAAGCCGCGGGACCTGTCAGACCTATCGGGACAGACGCGGTGGGCGCCGGTGCTCCAGGCGTCGACGGCGCGGGAGGAGCCGAGCGCCGGCAGTCCGATCGTCAATCAGGTGTCGACGCGCACGCCGGAGGGAACCGCCAACCTGGTGGTTGTGACCGCGGAAGTCGCCCGCAACGGGGTCGACTGGGTGCGCGCCAGCCTGCCGTCGGTGGGCGAACGCGGAAAAACCGGATGGCTGCCGCGCAGCGTGCTCGGCGGCTGGTCGTTCGTCGACACCCGCGCGGTGATCGACCGCGCTCGTCTGGAGCTCACGTTGTTTCGAGCCGGCCGTGCCGTATTCCGCACCCCGGTCGGGCTCGGCACGGCGACCGATCCCACGCCGGCGGGAATGTTCTACGTGCGGGACCGACTCACCAAGTTCGCCAGCCCGGTTTATGGCCCGCTGGCCTTCGGGACCAGCGCTCGCGCTCCGTACCTGACAGATTGGCCCGACGGCGGCTACATCGGAATTCACGGAACCGATGAGCCCCAGTTGATCCCGGGCCGTATATCTCATGGTTGCATTCGCCTCACCAATTCCGCCATCCTCAAGTTGGGGAGGCTGATGCCCGTCGGAACCCCGGTGATCATCCAATGAAGGCATTCAGCGCCAAGCAGCGTCGATCCGCGTCAGTGGCTGGGTTGGCCGTGACCGGATTCGTCGTGCTCGTAGTCGCTGTGCTCGCCGGTGGCGTCGGGACCGCCTTTGGCGCCGGCGGTCCGAATCAGGGCAGCGGCGCGGGGGGGCTCACGCAGGCCTTCCCGCTCGGTCAACATCACCTCTGCTGCCAGTCGTCGAGCGGGTCGGCCAGTGCCACCAGCTCTACACCGAGCGCCACGACGCCAAAGCCGACCGGGTCAGGCGGCCAGCCGTCGCACACCACTCCCGCGGCGCGCTCTCGCGGCGGGAGCTCGAGTCCGGTGCTGCTGGTGATCGTGATCATCGCCGTGATCGCAGCGTTGCTGCTCGGGCTGGGGTTGACGGTACGCCGCCGCCGCAGGGTGCCCGCGGGCCGCAGGCGCTCGCTTGGGGCTCGGAGCCGGCGTGCGCGGGCCGGGGCGCCGGTGGCGGCCGAGGCCGGCGCGGCCGGGAAGCGGGTCGGCTCGGCTAAGACGGGCGCCGTGGCTGGGGCGAAGACCGGCGCCGTGGCTGGCGCGAAGACCGGCGCCGTGGCTGGCGCGAAGACCGGCGCGCCCGGGGCGCGGACCGGCGAGGCTGCGGCGGGGGCTGGGGCCGGGGCGGCTGCGACGGCGAGTGGGGCGCGGCGTGCCGCTGAGGCACCTGGGCCTGCTGCTGAGGATTCCGCGGCCGCCCGCGACGAACCCCGGCCGGCTCGAGCCAAGGGTCGCCATGGCCGGATAAAGGCCCGGCCGGCGCGAGCGAGGGCGCGACCCGTCCGGACAAAGGCGCCGGCCGCGCAAGTGCAGCCGGCGCCGGCCGAGCCCGTGAAGTCGGAGGTGGCGCCCGCGCCGCCGGTGGTCACCCCGGAGCCGGAGCACCGGCCGGAGCCGCCGCCGGTGGTCCCCCGTGAGCCGGAGGGCCGGCCGGAGCCGCCGCCGGTGGTCCCCCGTGAGCCGGAGCCCCCGCCGGTGGTCCGTCCGGAGCCGGAGCACCGGCCGGAGCCGCCGCCGGTGATCCCCCGCGAGCCGGAGGCCCGGCCCGAGCCGCCGCCGGTGGTCCGCCCCGAGCCGGAGGTCGAAGCCGCCCCGGTGCCAGCGGCAGCCGCCGAGGTTGAACCGGCGCCGACCGCACCGCCGCCCGCCGAGGTGGAACCGGCACTGACCGCACCGCCGCCCGTGGAGGCAGAGCCGGAGCCGGCGCCCGAGGTCGCCGACACGGAGCCGGTCGTGGAGGCGGAGCCCGCGCCGGAGCCCGTGGAGGCGGAGCCGATCCTGGAAGCGGCGGAGGCCGAGCCGGCCGCCGAGCCCGAGCCCGCGCCGGAGCCCGTGGAGGCGGAGCCGGTCCTGGAAGCGGCGGCGGCCGAGCCGGCCGCCGAGCCCGAGCCCGAGATCCAGCGCGACGAGGCCGAGGACGGGGCCGACGAGGAGTCGGAGTTCGGTGACGAGGGGGCCGAAGGCGCCGAGGCATGGCGCCAGGCCGTGGAGCTGCACCAGCAGGGTGACCTGCACGGCGCGGCCAACGAGTACCTGCGTGCCGAGGCGGCCGGCGTCCACGAGGCGGCGTTCAATCTCGGCGTGCTGCTCTACGGCGCCGGGGATTACGAAGGTGCGGAGATCGCCTGGAGCCGCTGCCTCGATCACAGGCACGCCCGGGCTGCCACCAATCTCGGCTTCCTGCTGGCTCAGCGGGGCGACATGGACAACGCCCGGCTGGCGTTCCAGGCCGCCGAGCGGTGGGGAGATCCCGAGGCCCGAAGGCTCGCCGAGTCGCTGATGGGGTCAGACGTGCCTGAGCAAAACCGCGTGTAACTCGCGTCCCTGGCGCCGGGGGTGTGCGACGATCCTCCGACGGGCCGGGGAGGACCGGGCCGCAGCCTGAGCCCCGTCGACCAGGAAGTGACACGCCATGGGTAATTTGAGCTGGGGTTTGCGCCGCGGGGGGCGCCGTCGAACGTCGCCGGTGGCGGTGATGGTGGGCTGCCTGACGGCCGTGGCCGCCCTGCCGGTGCTCGCGTCCCCGGCGTTGGCCGCCGGTCCGATCGCGGGCGCCGCCCGGGTCGGCGCCGCCAACCCGAACGCGACGGTGTCGCTGGCGCTGCCGCTGAAGGCCGACGAGCCCGGCCTGGAGCGCTTTGCCACCGCCGTCTCCACCCCGGGGTCGCCGGAGTACGGCCGGTACGAGTCGATCCCCACGCTGTCGAAGCGGTTCGGGGCCCCGACCGCCGAACGCGCTCACGTGCTCCGCTTCCTGCGCCGGGCCGGGGCGACCGGCGCCAGCATCGACGCCACCGGGTTGTTCGCGGACGCGAACCTGAGGGTGTCGATGGCCGAGAGGCTGTTCGGGACCTCCCTGGCCGACTTTCGCACAGCGCGGGCCGCGCGATTCATGGCGCCAAACGCTCCCGCGCGGATCCCGGCCGCGCTGAGGTCATCGGTGACCGGCGTGATCGGGCTCGACACCCGGTCGCTGTTCGGGTCCTCGCCGGCTCGCCCCGACAACACGGCGTGGCCGCACGCGCCGGCTCGGGCGCAGGGGTCGGTGGTGCCCGGCCGAGAACAGGCCGATGACGAGTCGGGCTACACGACCCGCACCGGGACGCCCGAAGGCTGCCGCAACGGAGTTGCCCAGCCGGGATTCACCCCCAACCAGTACCTCACCGCCTACGACTACGCGCCGCTGCAGAGCGCCGGGATCCTCGGGCAGGGAGAACGGGTCGCGCTGATCGAGATCGACGGGTTCCGTCTCTCTGACCTGCGTACCTTCGCGAATTGCTTTCGGTTGTCGATTCCGGCGATCGACGGCCACGGGGTTGGACTCGAGCATCCGCTGGCGCCCGGTGGTGAGTCGACGCTGGACCTGGAGGTGCTCACCGCCGCCGCGCCCAAGCTCAAGGCGGTCGATGTCTATGAATCCCGTTCGAGCGCCGTGGACGTGTTGGAGTCGTTGACGGCGCCGCTGACCAACTCCGCCAGCAGGCCGGACGTCATCTCCGCCTCGCTTGGATCCTGCGAGCCGGCCACGCTGGACACGATCGGAAACTCCGGGGTGCGGGCCGTCGAAGCCTCGCTGGCGATGGCGGCGGCGGACGGGATATCGGTTCTGGCGGCGAGCGGCGACGACGGATCCTCGGCGTGCCAGAAGCCGGGTGGTCGCCTGCTGCACAGCCTGGCGGTGAGCTTCCCGGCGTCCTCGCCGTGGGTGACCGGCGTCGGCGGCACGAACATCGCGCTGAACTCGGCCAACCAGATCCTCACCCAGCAGGTGTGGAACGACTCCCCGCTGGTGATCGCCGCCGGCGGCGGGGGAATCAGCGGCCTGTTTCGGCGGCCGGCCTACCAGGCCTCGTTCGTGGCCTCCGATCACCGGGCGGTGCCCGACGTCTCGATGCTCGCCGACGTCGCGCCGGGCTACGAGATCTACTGTACGGCGAGGCCCGACTGCGTCGGGAACGGACATCCGGGTCCCTGGAACCAGGTCGGGGGCACGAGCGCCGCGTCGCCGCTGCTGGCCGGTGGGCTGGCGCTCGTCGATCAGGACCTGAGGACTCAGGGCCATCAGAACGTCGGCCTCGTCAACCCGTTTCTGTATGACGTCGCCCGCTTGCCCAGTGCCGCCGGCGTGATCTCCGACGTGGCGGAAAACGAGAACGATCTCGGCGCCAGCCTGACCTCCGCCCACGTCCCTCTGGGCTGCTGCACGGCGGGGCCGGGCTTCGACGAGGCGTCCGGGCTGGGCAGCGTGAACCTGGCCGGCCTGGCCGCGGCCGCCGGATCGATGGTGCCCAAGTTCCCCGCGGTGGATGTCGCCCTGCCCACGCAGCCTCATCCCGTGACCAGCCGTCATCTGGCGGCGCGGGTCTCCTGCTCGGCGAGTTGCCTGATGGGTGCCTACGCGCGCTTCCAGATCGGCCGCTCGCCGCGGCGGATCACCGAGCGCTCGGGCATGCACGTGCTCAGACGGGGTGGCCACGAGACGATCCGGATCGTCCTGTCGAAGGCGACGCTGGACACGCTGCACCGGGCGCTGGCACACCGCCAGAGGGTGACGGCGACGGTCTACGGGACGATCCTCGACCCGGGGGGCATGGTGGAGGTGCACACGCGCGGCAAGCAGCTGCGAATCTGGCGCTGAGCGCGGAGACAGCGAGTCCGGGCCCTGGGGTGGGTGGGATGGTGAAGCTGGTGGGGCGTCGCGGCGATGCACCTCGGTAGCGGCTATCACGACAAACTTTGCTCGTCCGCCTCCAGGTCCGGCATCAGCGTGATAATCTAAGTCTCACAGACTTAGATCTACACTTCTGAAATCGGAATTGCCATGCAACCAGACCGCTTCACCATCAAGTCCCAGGAGGCGCTGCAGGCCGCCCAGCGGCTGGCTGACGAGCGCCGCAATCCCCAGACGATGCCCGAGCACCTGCTCGCCGTCCTGCTCGAACAGGAGGGTGGGGTGGTGGCCCCTGTGCTACGCAAGCTCGGCGTCGATCCGGCCGCCGTGCGCCAAGCGCTCAGCCCGCGACTGCAAGGACTTCCCAAGCTGACCGGGGGCGCGGGGTCGGGTCCCGCGCAGGAGTCGGCCGGCGGATCGAGCGAGCTCGTCCAGGTCCTGCGGGCCGCCGAGACCGAGATGCGCGAGCTGCACGACGAATACGTCTCCACCGAGCACCTGCTGCTGGCGCTGTCGGCCCATCCGGGCGGCGCCGGCGACGCGCTGCGCTCCGGCGGTGCCGCCCACGACGAGCTGATCAAGGCGCTGACCGAGATCCGGGGCTCGCATCGCGTCACCGACGAGAACCCGGAGGCCAAGTTCCAGGCGCTGGAGAAGTACGGACGCGACCTCACCGACGCCGCCGCCCAGGGCAAGCTGGACCCGGTCATCGGCCGCGACGACGAGATCCGCCGCGTGATCCAGGTCCTGAGCCGGCGCACCAAGAACAACCCGGTGCTGATCGGCGAACCGGGCGTCGGCAAGACCGCCATCGCCGAGGGCCTGGCCCAGCGAATCGTCTCCGGCGACGTTCCCGAGGGCCTCAAGGACCGTCGCGTGATCGCCCTCGACGTGGGCGCGCTGATCGCCGGCTCCAAGTACCGGGGGGAATTTGAGGACCGGTTGAAGGCCGTCCTCAAGGAGATCGCCGACGCCGAGGGGACGATCATCCTGTTCATCGACGAGCTGCACACGATCGTCGGCGCGGGAGCCGCCGAGGGCGCCGTCGACGCCGCCAATCTGCTCAAGCCGATGCTGGCGCGCGGTGAGCTGCGCGCGGTCGGCGCGACCACCCTCGACGAGTACCGCAAGCACATCGAGAAGGACGCCGCGCTCGAGCGCCGCTTCCAGCCGGTGTACGTCGGCGAGCCGAGCGTCGAGGACACGATTGCGATCCTGCGCGGCCTCAAGGAGCGCTACCAGGTGCACCACAAGGTCCGCATCCAGGACTCGGCGCTCGTGGCCGCGGCCACCCTGAGCCAGCGCTACATCGCCGACCGCTTCCTCCCCGATAAGGCGATCGACCTGGTGGACGAGGCCGCGTCGCGAACCCGGATGGAGATCGACTCCAAGCCGACCGAGATCGACGAGGTCGACCGGCACATGATGCAGCTGGAGATCGAGCTGCAATCGCTGGGCGACGACGACGATCCGGGTACGGCGGCCCGCCGTGAGCAGCTGGAGCGCAACCTGGCCGAGGAGCGTGAGCGGTCCACCGCGATGCACGCCGAGTGGCAGCGCGAGAAGGAGTCGCTGGGCGCCGTCGCCGACGTCCAGGAGAAGCTGGAGCAGGCCAGGACCGAGCTCGAGCGCGCCCAGCGCGAGTCCGACCTCGGCCGCGCCGCCGAGCTGCAGTACGGGACGATCCCCGAGTTGACCAGGCAGCTGCAGGACGCCGAGTCCGCGGAGCAGGAGGCGGCCAACGCCACGGGCACGTCCGGGGGTCCGCGGTTTCTCAAGGACGTGGTCGACGCCGACGACGTCGCCGAGATCGTGGCCAAGTGGACCGGGGTTCCGGTGTCGCGGCTGATGGAAGGCGAGATCGAGAAGCTCGTCCACATGGAGGAGCGGCTGCACCAGCGGGTGATTGGCCAGGACGAGGCGGTCACTGCGGTGGCGAGCGCGCTGCGCCGTTCCCGCGCCGGCCTCCAGGACCCCAACCGCCCGATTGGCACCTTCCTGTTCCTCGGTCCCACCGGGGTCGGCAAGACCGAGCTCGCGCGGGCGCTGGCCGAGTTCATGTTCGACGACGAGAACTCGATGGTCCGGATCGACATGTCGGAGTACATGGAGAAGCACTCCGTGTCCCGGCTGGTCGGCGCGCCGCCCGGCTACGTCGGCTACGACGAGGGCGGTCAGCTCACCGAAGCGGTCCGCCGCCGGCCCTACTCGGTGGTCCTGCTCGACGAGATCGAAAAGGCTCACCCGGACGTGTTCAACACCCTGCTCCAGGTGATGGACGACGGCCGCCTCACCGACGGCCAGGGCCGGACGGTGTCGTTCAAGAACACCGTCCTGATCATGACCTCCAACATTCCGGGCGGCCGGGCGGGGGTCGAGGCCAGCTTCAAGCCGGAGTTCATCAACCGACTGGACGACATCGTCGAGTTCGAGCCGCTCAGCCGCGACCAGATCGGCGAGATCGTCGATCTCCAGGTGGCCGCCCTGGTCATCCGGGTGCGCGAGCGCGGGATCGAGATCGAGCTCTCCGACGACGCCCGGACGCTGATCGGCAACCTCGGCTACGACCCCACCTACGGGGCGCGGCCGCTGAAGCGAGTGATCCAGAAGCGCCTCGTCGACCCGCTGGCGCTGGCCATCCTGGAGGGCCGGTTCGTGGCCGGCGACACGGTCTCGGTCGGGGCCGCCGGGGGCGAGCTCGTGCTCGAGCGCGCCGGAGTGGCCGCTCCCGCTGTGACCGCCGTATAGCGAGACGGGATTCAGGGGCGGCGCCGTAAGGCGCCGCCCCGGGCCACCTCCCAACGGCTCAGATCCGGTACAAGTGGGATGCGACCCGAAGCCGTCAACGCCCGAGGAGAGTCAGATGCCCACCTACGTCATGCTCACGACGCTCACGCCGGATGGAGTCCAGACGATCAAGAACAACCCCGGGCGAATCCGCGAGGTCAACCGCGAGGTGGAGCAGCTCGGGGCCCGGGTCAAGGCCCAGTGGGCGACGCTCGGCCAGTACGACTTCATCAACATCATCGAGGCTCCCGACGAGCAGACGATCGCTCGCGTCTCGCTGGAGCTGGGGTCCCGCGGCACCGGCCGCTACGAAACGCTGAGCGCGATTCCCATCGACGAGTTCATCGGGGCGATCTGATCGACCGGTCGCCCCACGTAAGTTGACCAGCAGCGGCCGCTACCGGGTCCTCGTCCTCGGCTCCGGAGCCCGCGAGCACGCCATCGTCCAGGCGCTGGCGCGCTCGCCGCGCGCGCCCGAGGTGATCTGCGCCCCCGGCAACGCCGGGATCGCCGCCGAGACCCGGGTGGCGGCGGTCGACCTCGAAGACGTCGGCGCCGTCGTGGCGCTGGCGCAGAGCGGCGGCGCCGACCTGGTGGTGGTCGGTCCCGAGGCGCCGCTGGTTGCCGGCGTCACCGACGGGCTGATCGCCGCCGGGATCCGCTGCTTCGGCCCGACCGCGGCGGCCGCCGCCCTGGAGGGCTCCAAGTCGTTCTGCAAGCAGGTGATGGCGTCCGCGGGCGTGCCGACCGCCGGGTACTCGGTGGTCACCGACCCGGACGCGGGCATGGCGGCGATCTCCGGTTACCCGGTGGTGATCAAAGCCGACGGGCTGGCCGCCGGGAAGGGGGTGATCATCGCCGCCGACGCCGCCCAAGCACGGGCGGCCCTGGAGGATCTGCTCGTCGGCCGCCGCTTTGACACCGAGCGCGTAGTGGTCGAAGACTTCTTGGAGGGCGAGGAGCTGTCGCTCCTCGCGGTTTGCGATGGCGTGACCGCCCGCCCCCTGGCCTCGGCCCAGGACTACAAGCGCATCCGCGACGGCGACGAGGGCCCGAACACCGGCGGGATGGGCTCCTACTCGCCGGTGCCGGCGGTCGATGACACCCACTCTGTCGAGATCTGCGCCACCGTGCACCAGCCGGTGCTCGATCTCCTCGCCCGCCGCGGCACGCCGTTCCATGGGGTGCTATACGCCGGCCTGATGATGACCGCGCACGGCCCGCAGGTGCTGGAGTTCAACGTCCGCTTCGGCGATCCCGAGACCCAGGCGATCCTGCCGCGCCTGCGTTCGGATCTACTCACGTTGCTGGACGCGGCGTGCGATCCGGGTGGGCTGGCCGGCGCGCCGCCGCTGGAGTGGGACAGGCGGACGGCGGTCACGGTGGTCCTGGCCAGCGCCGGCTATCCGGAGAGCTCGCACAGCGGCGACGTGATCCACGGCCTTCGCCAGGTCGACCGGGGCGTGTTCGTGACCCATGCCGGCACCGCCCGGTCGGACTCCGGCGAGCTAATCACCGCCGGCGGGCGTGTGCTCTGCGTGACCGCGCTGGGCGACGACCCGGCGGCCAGCCGGACGGCGGCATATGCTGCAGCGGACATGATCCGGTTCGACGGCAGGCAGCTGCGCCACGACATCGCCTCCAGGGCGGTCGCGTGACGTTCGCCGACGAGCTCCTGCCGGCTCCCGGCGAAGGCGAGCCCGGGTTGGCGCAGGCCCCGGGTGGGGGGCCGATTTCGCCGGAGCCGATGGCCGAGACAGCGGCCGAGATCGAGGAGCTCGATGTCGATGCTCCCCAGGTGGCGATCCTGATGGGCTCCAAGAGCGACATGGCGGCGATGGAGCGGGCCGAGCAGGAGCTGACCTCGCGGGGGATCCACTTCGAGACGCGGGTGATGTCAGCTCACCGCGAGCCCGACGTGGTCTCGGACTACGCGCGCAACGCGCAGCTGCGGGGAATCAAGGTGATCATCGCCGGGGCCGGGCTGTCGGCCGCGCTGCCCGGGGTGGTCGCCGCCCACACCGAGCTACCGGTGATCGGGGTGCCGCTGACCACCCGTACGTCGGTCGCCGGCGGGTTGGATGCGCTGCTGTCGATCTCGCAGATGCCGCCGGGCGTCCCGGTGGCGTGCGTGGGCATCGACAACGCCCGCAACGCCGCTGTGCTGGCGGCGCGCATCCTCTTCAGTTGACGCGCCGCCTCCAGATCCCGGGCGCCCGCCGCTGTGGCGACGCGCCCGGTGCCGGTCACTGAGCCCGGCTCAGGTCCCGGATGTACTGCGCGATGACCCCTGGGTCACTGCGCCGCGGCCGATCGGGCGTGCGCACCTCGGCAACCGGAGGAGCGGAATTCTGGATTCTCATGCGCTTCCTCTATGGGTGGGTTGTACGATGATGGTCGTACGATACCAGCTTGTACGACGGTCGTCGTACAAGGACGTCGGACGTTCGTAGAATGAGAGGGGCAATGTCGATCCAATCCATCGAATCGATCGCTCATCCCGACCGCGAGGCGCTGGAGCTCGGAGCCGTGCTGCACGCGCTCAGCGACCCGGTGCGGCTGAGGATCGTCGCGGAGCTGGCTCGGTGCGAAGGCGAGTCCACGTGCGGTAGCTTCGCGCTTCCGGTCACCAAGTCGACCTGCACGCACCACTTCAAGGTCCTGCGCGAGGCGGGCCTGATCCAGCAGCGTGCCCAGGGGACGACACGGCTGAACCGACTGCGGCGGGACGACCTCGAGGCGCGCTTCCCCGGCCTGCTGGCGACGATTCTGCAGGCCGCCGACCGCGGTTGTCCCCAGGGCAGCTGCGGTGAGGCCATCGTGGTCACCGGCACGACCGTGGTCGTGGAGAGCCAGCCGAGCGGCCCGCGCGCCGCCATCTAGCCGGCGCCGTTGATCGCGCGCTACACCCGCCCAGAGCTCGCCGAGGCGTGGTCAGACCACGCCCGGTTCGCGGCCATGCGAGACGTCGAGGTGGCGGCGTGCGAGGAGATGGACGGACCGACCGCGGACGAGCTGGCGGCAATCCGCGCCGCGACGTTCACCGTCGACGAGATCGACGAGCGGGAGAAGGTCACCGACCACGACACGGCAGCGTTCGTCGACGTGCTGTCGGATTCGGCAGGGCCGGCGGGCCGCTGGATCCACTACGGCCTGACCTCGAGCGACGTGCTCGACACGGGCCTGGCGCTGCAGATCCAGACGGTCGCCGAGCTGGTGCTGCCCGATTCCCGGCGCCTGGTCCGGGCGCTGGCGGACACCGCGCGCCAGCACGTACACACCCTGTGCGCGGGCCGGACCCACGGTATCCACGCCGAGCCGACGACGTTCGGGATCAAGCTCGCGGGGTTCGCGTTCGAGGCCGACCGCAACGCGACGCGCCTGGAGCGTGCCTTCGCGCAGGCCGCGATCGGCGCCGTCTCCGGCGCGGTCGGCACCTATTCGGCGACCTCGCCGGACTTCGAGACGCGGGTCCTCGCCCGCCTGGGACTGGAGCGCGAGCCGGTCTCGACCCAGGTGGTGGCCCGCGATCGCCACGCCGAGCTGTTGCAGGCGATCGCGCTCGCCGGGGCCGGGCTGGAGCGGTTCGCGACCGAGCTGCGGCACCTCGCCCGGACCGAGGTCGGCGAGGTCTCAGAGCCGTTCGGCCAGGGACAGAAGGGCTCGAGCGCGATGCCCCACAAACGCAACCCGATCAAGTCAGAGCAGGTGGCGGGGCTGGCCCGCGTGCTCCGTGGCAACGCGTCGGCGGCGGTGGAGGACGTGGCTCTGTGGCACGAGCGCGACATCTCGCACTCGTCGGTGGAGCGCATCATCCTGCCCGACTCCACGATCCTGCTCGACCACATGCAGCGCCGGGTGCTGAGGCTGGTGCAGGGCATGGTGGTGGACGCCGCCCGAATGCGCGAGAACCTGGAGCTGACCTACGGCGCGCTGTTCTCCCAGCGCGTCCTGCTGGCGCTGGTGGGCGCCGGACGCACCCGCGACGATGCGTATCGGATCGTGCAGCGCGTCGCCCGGCGGGCGCTCGACGAGCGGATGCCGATGCGGGAGCTGCTCGCCGCCGATCCGGCCGGCGCCGGTCTCGATCTGGACGCGATCTTCGACTACGCGCTGTTCGTTCGCCACGCCGGCGAGATCGTGGGGCGGCTGGACCAGATCGCCCCCCCGGCGGCGGACCTGGCGGCGCCAGGTCGTCATAACCAGACGCTAGGATCGGCTCCATGACCGCCCTCTCCGACCTTCCCCTGCTCGCCTCGGGCAAGGTCCGCGAGATCTACGACCTCGGCGACGAGCTGCTGATCGTCGCCTCGGATCGGATCTCCACCTACGACGCCGTCCATCCGACGCCGATCCCCGACAAGGGCAGTGTCCTCACCGGGCTGTCGACGTTCTGGTTTCAGCGGACCGCCGAGATCATCCCCAACCACGTGATCTCGGTCACCGACGGCGTGCCCGCCGAAGCCCGTGGCCGGGGGATGGTGGTACGCAAGTTGAACATGCTCAGCGTGGAGTGCGTCGTCCGCGGCTACATCACGGGGTCGGGCTGGAAGGACTACCAGGCCACCGGCGCCGTCTCCGGGATCGAGCTCCCGGCCGGTCTGCGCGAATCCGACCGGCTGCCCGAGCCGCTGTTCACGCCCTCCACCAAGGCCGAGGTCGGCCACGACGAGGCGATCGACTTTGAGGGAGCGGCGCAGCTGATCGGCGACCGGGCGCTGACCGAGCGGGTCCGGGACGTGTCGCTGGCGCTGTACGGGTTCGCGGCCGACCATGCCCGGGCCAACGGGATCATCCTCGCCGACACCAAGTTCGAGCTCGGCCTCGACGCCGACGGCGAGCTGACGATCGGTGACGAGCTGTGCACGCCGGACTCGTCGCGCTTCTGGCCCGCCGACGAGTACGAGCCGGGACGCGGCCAGCCCAGCTTCGACAAGCAGTTCGTACGCGATTGGGCGTCGTCCACCGGGTGGGACCGCAACCCGCCGGCTCCGCCAATCCCGGAGGAGGTGGTCGCGCGCACGCGTGAGAAGTACGTCGAGGCCTATGAGCGGATCACCGGCGACCCGTTCAGCGCCTGGCTGACGCGCACGGGCGCCGCCTAGGTGCGATGCGCGCACGGGTGCTGGTCAAGCCCAAGGCCGGGATCCTCGATCCCCAGGGGCAGGCGGTGGAGCGGGCGCTGCCCGCGCTCGGCTTCACCGGAGTGCGCAACGTCCACGTCGGCCGGCTGATCGAGCTCGACGTGGAGGACCCGGAGCGGCTGCCCGAGATGTGCCAGCGGCTGCTCACCAACCCGTTGATCGAGGACTACGACCTCGAGCTCATCTCGTGACGGCCGCGTTGCCACCGGGGGGTAGTTGGGGGTGTCCCCCCAACTGGGGGGTGTCTCCCCAACTGTGAAGTTCGGCGTCATCCGCTTCCCGGGTTCGTGCGACGAGGTCGACGCCCAGCTGGCCTGCCGGCGGGTCGGGGAGGCGGTGATCCTGTGGCACCAGGACCGTGACCTGCAGGGCGTCGACGCCGTGGTGGTCCCGGGCGGCTTCTCCTACGGCGACTACCTGAGGGTGGGGGCGATCGCGCGGTTCGCCCCGGTGATGGAGGCGGTGGCCGAGTTTGCCCGCGCCGGCGGGATCGTGCTCGGGATCTGCAACGGCTTTCAGGTGCTGTGCGAGGCCGGCCTGCTGCCGGGTGCGCTGCTGCCCAACACGTCGCTGCGCTTCATCTTCCGCCAGGTGGAGCTGGACGTGGCCTCCCGCGATTCCCCGTTCACCCGGGCCTGTGCCCCCGAGCAGCGGTTGTCGATCCCGGTCAAGCACACCACCGGCCGCTTCTACGCGCCCGAGGATCAACTGGCTGCTCTGGAGGCGGATGACCAGGTCCTGCTGCGCTACGCGCCCGGTCACAACCCCAACGGGTCGCTGCGCGACATCGCCGGACTCTGCAACGAGAGCCGCAACGTGTTCGGGCTGATGCCCCACCCCGAGCACGCCGTCGACCCGCTCACCGGCCCCACCGGCGGGTTGGCGATCTTCGAGTCGATCCGCGCGCACGTCGCCGACGGCGCGTTGGTCTGACCGGGTGGGCGTCGCGTCGGTGACCAGCGCCGGTCCGGCCAAGCATCGCGAGCTCGGTCTCACCGACTACGAGTACGAGCTGATCGTCGCCCGTCTCGGCCGCCATCCGGCGGACACCGAGCTGGCCATGCTGTCGCTGATGTGGTCCGAGCACTGCGCCTACAAGCACTCCAAGAAGCTGCTGCGGCGCCTACCCACCGAGGGACCGGCCGTGCTGATGGGTCCGGGGGAGAACGCGGGGGTGATCGACGTCGGCGGGGGGCTGGGGGTGGCGTTCAAGGTCGAGTCCCACAACCACCCGAGCGCCGTGGAGCCCTTCCAGGGCGCCGCCACCGGGGTCGGCGGGATCCTGCGCGACATCTTCGCCGTCGGCGCGCGCCCGATCGCGGTGCTCGATTCGCTGCGCTTCGGCGAGGTGTCCGGCTCGGGGCGCTCGCGATATCTGCTGGACCGTGCGGTCGCCGGAATCGGGCACTACGGCAACTCGATCGGCGTCCCCACCGTCGGCGGCGAGCTCTACTTCGAGTCCAGCTACGAGCAGAACTGCCTCGTCAACGCCATGTGCCTCGGGCTGGCGCCCCACGACCGGCTGATCCGGTCGGCGGCCGCCGGTCCGGGCAACGTGTTGGTGCTGCTGGGGGCGCTCACCGGGCGCGACGGGATCGGCGGCGCCTCGGTGCTGGCCTCAGCCGAGCTGGGCGAGGGCGATGAGGCGAAGCGGCCGTCGGTCCAGATCGGCGACCCGTTCGCCGAGAAGAAGCTGCTGGAGTGCTGCCTGGAGTTGCTGGAGGCGGAGCTGCTGGTGTCGCTGCAGGATCTCGGCGCCGCCGGGCTGACCTCGTCCTCGGCGGAGATGGCGAGCAAGGGGGGCGTCGGACTCGACATCGACTGCTCGGCGGTGCCGCTGCGCGAGCCGGCCATGGAGCCGTTCGAGATCATGGTCTCCGAGTCCCAGGAGCGGATGCTGTGCGTGGTCGCGCCCGACCGGGTCGATCAGGTGGTGGCGGTGTGCGAGCGGTGGGAGACGCTGGCGACGCGAATCGGCGTCGTCAACGACTCCGGGCGCCTGCGGGTGCTGGCCGGCGATGGCGTCGTGGCCGACCTGCCGGTGGAGATCCTGGTCGACGAGTGTCCGTTGTACGACCTGCGGCCGGTGGCGCCGACGGCTCGGCTGTACCCGGCGCCGGCGGCCACGTTGAGCGGCGGCGAGTCGAGCGAGCAGACGCTGCTGGCGCTCCTGCAGTCCGCCAACATCGCGTCGCGTCGGCCCGTCTTCGAGCAGTACGACCCGGTGGTGCAGTCGCGCACCGTGCGCCGGCCCGAGGAGGCGGACGCGGCGGTGCTGGCGCTCGGCATGGACGGCAGAGATGAGGACCCCGCCCTCCCCGCCGTCCCCGCGATCGGGGTTGCGATCGACGGCAACGGCCGGCGGGTGGCCTGCGACCCGCGCCGCGGCGCCGCCGAGGCCGTCTACGAGTGCGCCGCCAACCTGGCCTGCGTCGGGGCCACGCCGCTGGGCCTGACCAACTGCCTGAACTTCGGCAATCCCGAGAAGGGCCACGTGGCGTGGCAGCTGGTGGAGGCGGTGGAAGGAATCGCCGACGCCTGCCACGCGCTCGGCGTCCCGGTCGTCGGCGGCAACGTGTCGCTGTACAACGAGGCGCCGTCGGGTCCGATCTTCCCGACTCCGGTGATCGGGATGGTTGGCCGGGTGGCGGACGCGGCGCGCGCCGGACGACTGGCGTTCGGCGCCGAGGGCGACGCGATCGCGATCGTGGGTGCGTTCGAGCCGTCTCTGGCGGGGTCCGAGCTGGCCAAGCTGCGCGGCGAGGCTCCGGCCGGGCCGCTTCCGGCGCTCGATCAGCAGGCGATCCGGGAGGCGCACGAGACCGTGCGGGAGCTGGTCAGCACCGGCGCGCTGCACAGCGCCCACGACATCGCCGAGGGCGGGATCGCGGTGGCGCTCGCCGAATGCGCGATCGCCGGGGGCATCGGCGCGCGGGTCCGGCTGCCGGATGGCGTCGATCGGTTCGCCGAGGCGCCGGGCCGGGCCTTCATCGTCTCCGGTCCTGAGCCGGCCCTCGCCGGGCTTCAGATCATCGGTCGGGTGGGCGGCGATCGGCTCGTCGTCGCCGAGGCGTTGAGCATCACCGTGACCGAGCTGACCGCCGCCTGGCGGGGCGGGTTGGCGCAGTTCGTGTGACAGACCGCTGCTAGCCTCGATGTTCCGGCCGAGGTCTGCGCAATGCTTGGCCCCCACATGCTCCCTGTGAACGATCACCGCGACGGTCCTCGCGACGAGTGCGGCGTCTTCGGGATCCACGCACCCGATCACGACGTCGCCCGCCTCGCCTACTTCGCGCTGTTCGCGCTCCAGCACCGGGGTCAGGAGTCGGCCGGGATCGCCACCGCCACCCACGGCGCCAACATCATCGCGATCCGTGACCAGGGGCTGGTCTCCCAGGTGTTCGACGAGCACACGCTGCGCTCGCTGGTCGGCGACATGGCCATCGGTCACGTGCGGTACTCCACCACCGGCTCCTCGGAGTGGGAGAACGCCCAGCCGATCGTGCGTGACGATCACCGTACCCTGGCGTTGGCCCACAACGGGAACCTGATCAATGCCGTCGAGCTGCACTCGGAGCTGACGGGGCGCGATGTCCCGTTCCGCTCGACGTCTGACTCGGAGATCATCGCCGCGCTGCTGGCCACCCACCCGGCGGAGCGGATCGAGGACGCGGTGGCCGAGGTGTTGCCTCGACTGAGCGGCGCCTTCTCGACCGTGGTCATGACCGAGGACTCGGTCGTCGCCTTCCGTGACCCGCAGGGGCTGCGCCCGCTGTCGATCGGGGTCATCGATGGGCTGGACGGGTCCGGGTCCGGAGTCGACGGCCCCGCCGCCTACTGCGTCGCCAGCGAGTCGTGTGCGTTCGACCTGATCGGGGCGCGCTTTGAGCGCGACGTCGAGCCCGGTGAGGTGGTCACGCTGGACGAGCGCGGGCTGACCTCGCGCCCGGTCGCCACCGGTCAGCGGCGCGCGTTCTGCGTGTTCGAGTACATCTACTTCGCCCGCCCCGACTCGCGGATGGCGGGCACCGTGCTCCAGGTGGCACGGGCCCGGATGGGCGAGATCCTGTGGCGCGAGGCGCCGGTGCAGGCCGACCTGGTGATCCCCGTCCCGGACTCCGGCAACGCCGCGGCGCGCGGGCTGGCCCGGGCCGCCGGGCTGCCCCAGGACGACGGCTTCATCAAGAACCGCTACGTCGCCCGGACGTTCATCCAGCCGGGCCAGGAGCTGCGCCGTCACGGCCTGCGGATGAAGTTCAACCCCCTGCGCGAGGTGGTGGAGGGCAAGCGGCTGGTCGTCGTCGACGACTCGATCGTCCGCGGCAACACCACGCGCCAGATCGTCCAGATGCTGCGGGAGGCCGGCGCCGCCGCGGTGCACCTGCGGATCTCGGCTCCGCCGATCAAGCACCCCTGCCATTACGGGATCGACATGTCGACCCGCGAGGAGATGATCGCCCACGGGCGGTCGGTGGAGGAGATCGGCGCCGAGCTCGGCGCCGACTCGCTGCACTACCTGTCGCTGGCCGGCGTCTACGAGGCGGTCGGCGCGCGCCGTGGCGATCACTGCGACGCCTGCTTCTCCGGCGACTATCCGCTCGACGGGAGCGAATCGGCCAACGGCAAGTTCGCGCTCGAGCACGAACTGCCGCTCGTCCGGGCCTGAGCCTGGATCCACCAAGGCGACCCGGGCGGCTCGATTCGGGCCTCGCGGTAACGCCCGGTGCCGGCGGTATCGTCGTCCGATGGCAGGGTCTGAATCCTCGTCCGGTGAAGCCGCCGCCGAAGCGCTGGTCCGCCTGTTCGGTCACGCCCACTTTCGCCTCGGTCAGACCGAGGCGGTGCAGGCGGCGCTGAGCGACCGCGACGCGCTGATCGTCATGCCCACCGGCTCGGGCAAGTCGCTCTGTTACCAGCTGCCGGCTCTGATGCGTGACGACCTGACGCTGGTGGTCTCCCCGTTGGTGTCGCTGATGCAGGACCAGGTCACGGCGCTGTCGGCGATCGCCTCGGGGCGGGTGGCGATGGTCAACGCTCAGCGCGGACGGGCGGCGAACGCCGAGGCGCTGGCCCGGGCCCGGGACGGCGAGGTGAAGCTGCTCTACATAGCGCCGGAGCGGTTCGGATCGCCGGCCTTCAGCGCAGCGCTCGCCGACGCCGACGTGGGCCTGTTCGTGGTGGACGAAGCCCACTGCGTCTCCCAGTGGGGCCACGACTTCCGGCCCGACTATTTCACGCTGGCGCAGGCCGCGGCGCGATTGCGGGCCCGGTGCACGATGGCGCTGACCGCCACCGCGACGCCGCGCGTCGCCGACGACATCGCGCGCCGGCTCGTTCTCGATGATCCCGTGCGGGTCACCACCGGGTTTGACCGCCCCAACCTGAGCTTTGCGGTCGTGTCCTGCCGCACCGCCGCCGACCAGGAACGGCGGCTAGTGGCGGCGCTCGCCGAGCCCGACGCGTTGCCGGCGATCGTCTACGCCGGTACCCGCGGAAGGTGCGAGCAGCTTGCGGAGTCGCTGGGACGCGGGCTGGCCGAGCCGACCGTCGCCTATCACGCCGGGCTGGATCGCGCCGCCCGCGCCGTCGCCCAGGAGCGCTTCATGCGCGGCGACGCTCCGGTGATCGTCGCCACCAACGCGTTCGGGATGGGGATCGACAAGTCCGACGTTCGCACCGTCTGCCACGCCTCGGTGCCGGTATCGCTGGAGGCCTACTACCAGGAGGCGGGTCGTGCCGGACGCGACGGCCGGCCGGCTCGATGTCTCCTGTTCGCCCAGTCACGCGACAAGGGGCTGCACGTGTTCTTCATCGAGCGCTCCCGGTTGACCGCCGACGCGTTTGAGCGCGTCGGCGAGCGGCTGCAGTGGGCCGGGTTGGACGGTCGCTATGACGTCCCGCTGTCCGAGCTGTTCGGCCTGACGTCGGAGCGTGGCCGAGGCGACGCCGACGGGGTGCGCGCGGTGATCGGCCATCTCGTTCGCGCCGGGGTGCTGGCGCCGGTCCCGGCCGCACCCGACCGGGCCGCGGGACACATCACCGGGGGCTGGGATCGCGGGGCCGCGGCCGCCTGCCTGGCCTCGGCCCGGGAGTCCGAGCGGGTGCGGTGGAGCCAGTACCGGGCGGTGTGGGGGTACGTGGAGGGCGACGGCTGTCGTCGCCGGGCGCTGCTGGTGCACTTCGGCGACCGGACTGCGGGCGATCCCGACGGGCCGTGCTGCGACGTCTGTGCGCCCGGCCTGGTGCCGGCGGCTGCCGTCGCGTCGCGGGTGTCGGATGCCCCGTCTCGGCGTGCGGAGAGCGGGCCGGAGGACGGGGATCTCGACGGATCGATCCTCGATGTCGTCGTCTGCGCGCGACCGCCGGTCGGTCGCACCCGCGCGGTCGAGATCCTGCGCGGCGGTCGCTCCAAGGTCGTCGCCGAGCACGGCTACGACACCCTCGCCGGCTATGGCACGTTCGCGCACCTGCGCGCCGAGGAGGTGCTCGGGCGTGTCGACGAGCTGCTGCGGGCCGGGATGCTTCGCAGCACCGGGGGCCGGTTCCCCAAGCTTGCCGCGGCATGAACATCGGTGTACTCGCCTCGGGCACCGGAACAAATCTGCAGGCGCTGATCGACCGGACCCATGGCACGGACGCCATCCGGATCCGGGCCGTCGCCTCCGACACTGCCGGCGCGCCCGCGCTGGAGCGTGCCCGGCGGGCCGGCATCGACGCCGAGGTGTTCGCCGCCGACCGGTTCGCTGACCGCGCGGCGCGTGACGCCGCGATGGCCGACTGGCTGGCGGAGCGACAGGTGGAGCTGGTGGTGGCGGCCGGCTACATGAGACTGCTCAGCGGCGGCTTCTTGAAGCGCTTTCCCGACCGGGTGATCAACGTGCACCCGGCCCTGCTGCCCGCCTTTCCCGGACTGCACTCCGTCCGGCAGGCGGTCGACTACGGGGTCAAGGTGTTCGGCGTGACCGTGCACTTCATGGACGGTGGCGTCGACACCGGCCCGATCATCCTCCAGCGCGCGATCGAGCTGCCCGATGCCCGCGACGCCGGAGAGGTGGTGGCCCACCTGCGCCCGGTGGAGCACGAGCTGCTGGTGGAGGCGGTCCGGCTGATCGCCCGGGGCGCGGTCGGCTTCGATGCGGCGAACCCTCGCCGAGTCGTCATCTCGCGGTAGAGTCGGGATCGATGGACGCCAGTGGACAGCCGATGAGCGTCCTGCCCGCGGCCGACGTCGGTCCTCCGATCAGGCGGGCGCTGTTGTCGGTGTCCGACAAGACCGGGATCGTGGAGTTCGCCCGGGGGTTGGCCGATCTCGGCGTCGAGGTGATCTCCACCGGCGGGACGGCGCGCGAGCTCAGCGAGGCCGGCATTCCGGTTCGCTCGATCACTGACCTGACCGGCTTTCCCGAGATCATGGACGGGCGCGTCAAGACGCTTCATCCCAAGCTCCACGCGGCGCTGCTGGCGGTGCGCGACAACCCGGAGCACCTGCAGGCGGCGCGGGAGCACGGAGTGGAGTTCGTCGACCTGGTGTGCGTGAACCTGTATCCGTTCGAGCGGACCGCCGGTCGACGCGGGGTGGGCGACGACGAGGTCATCGAGAACATAGACATCGGCGGCCCCACGATGATTCGCGCCGCGGCCAAGAACCACGCCTACGCGGCGCCGGTCGTCAGCCCGGTGAGCTACGACGCGATCCTGGCCGAGCTGCGCGAGTCCGACTGCCGTCTGTCGGCGTCCACCCGCGAGAACCTGGCGGCCGAGGCTTTTGCCTACACCGCCCGTTACGACACGGCGATCGCGCGCTGGTTTCAGGAGCAGGGCGAGGACTTCCCGCCGCTGTTCGTGCGCGCGTTCGAGAAGCTCCTGGAGCTTCCGTACGGGGAGAACCCGCATCAGCGTGCCGCCTATTACGAGCAGGTCGGCGCCCGCGCGCATGTCCTGTCGATGGTCTCGCACCTCGGCGGCAAGCCGATCTCGTTCAACAACCTGCTCGATCTCGACGCTGGGCGGCTCCTGCTCAGCGAGTTCCAGATCCCGGCGTGTGTGATCATCAAGCACAACAACCCCTGCGGGGTGGCGTGCGGTTCGACCCCGCTGGAGGCCTACAGGGCCGCCTTCGCGTGCGATCCGCTGTCGGCGTTCGGGGGCGTCGTGTGTCTGAACGGGCCCGTCGACGGTGAACTGGCCGGGGCGCTGGCCGATCAGTTCATCGAGGTGCTGTTCGCACGCGGATACGACGAGGCGGCCCTCGCCATCCTCGCCGACAAGCCGAACACCCGCGTCCTGGATGACCGTGAGCGACGGTCTCTGAACATGATGGAGCCCCACGTCCGGCAGGTGGTGGGCGGCCTGCTCGTTCAGGACCGCGACTTCGACCTGGAGGAACGGGGCGACATGCAGGTGGTGACCGAACGCCGGCCGACCGAGGCCGAGTGGCAGGCGCTCGGCTTCGCCTGGAAGGTGTGCAAGCACGTCAAGTCCAACGGGATAGTGATCTCGCGTGACGTGCAGACGATCGGCATCGGCGCCGGTCAGATGAGCCGGGTCGACGCGGTCCGGATCGCGCTCGAGAAGGCCGGCGACGACGTCGGGGGGACGGTGCTGGCATCAGATGCCTACTTCCCGTTCGCCGACGGTCCCGAGCTCGCGCTGGAGGCTGGGGTGACCGCGATCATCCAGCCCGGCGGCTCGATGCGCGATCACCTGACCGTAGAGGCCGTCGACCGAGCCGGAGCGGCGATGGTGTTCACCAGCCGCCGCCACTTCCGCCATTGACCGAGCGTCTGCCCGGTGATCCTCCCTCGCCCTGGGAGGGGCAGTTCGGCTTCAGCCGGGTCGTCACCGCCGGTGGCTTTGTCCTGGTCGGCGGCGTCACGTCGGTCGCGTCCGGCGGCGTGGTGCTTGGGGAGACACCTTACGAGCAGACCGTCGAGGTCCTGCGCAAGCTGGTGCACGAACTGAGCCGCGCGGGGGCCGGGCCCGCCGACGTGATCCAGACCCGGGTCTATGTGACGGACATCTCGCGCGCCGAGGAGGTCGGTCGCGCCCACGGTGAGGTGTTCGCCGCATACCGGCCGCTGATGACGATGGTGGAGGTCAGCGGCCTGATCGATCCGCGTATGCTGGTGGAGATCGAGGCCGTCGCCCATCTCGGCTGATCCCTCCGGATAACCTCTCAGGCACCTCGCCGCCGTAGCTCAGCTGGTAGAGCAGCGGACTTTTAATCCGAAGGTCCTGGGTTCGAGCCCCAGCGGCGGCACTGGGAATTAGCTGGTTATGAGGCATTTCTGACAATGCTCGGTGGCTCGCTCACCGAAATTTGTCCCAAATTTGTCGCGAGAATCCAGTACGATCTGCGATATGGGAGCGCCTGTCGGCATCCCGACCGGATCGGTCTTTCGACGCGAGGGCGCGCGGCGCGCGGTCTGGTACGCGCGCTATCGGCTCGCCGACGGGCACCAGGTCCAGAGGAAGATCGGTCCTGCGTGGACAGAGCGAGGGCGACCGGCCGATGGGTTCTTCACGAAGCGCACGGCGGAGGCGTGGCTCCGCGAGCGGCTGCACGAGGCGGGCCAGGCCCCGCCGCTGGGCTCTGCGGGGCCTGGGCTGAGGTTCGCGGACGCGGCGGCCGAGTGGCTGCGCTTCATCGAGGAGGACCGCGAACGCAAGCCGTCGACGGTGCGCGATTACCGCTCGGCGCTCAACGCTCACTTGCTGCCGGCGTTCGGAGACCGCGAGGTCGGGTCGATCACCGCCGAGGAGGTCGACGCCTGGCGCCGCTCGCTGACCGGCCTGTCGAACCGGTCCAAGAACAAGCTGCTGATCCAGCTGCACGGCATCTTCCGCCGTGCCCAGTTCGTCTGGGCGATTCCGGTCAATCCGCTGACACGGGTGGAGAAGCACCCGATGCGCCCGAGCGGCGACGTCCAGGTCTTCTCGCGCGAGGAGGTCTGGGCGCTCGTGCGCGCCACGGCGAGCGAGATCGACGCCACGATCTATCTCACGGCGGCATTCACCGGCCTGAGGATGGGGGAGCTGCTGGCGCTGCGTTGGCGTGATGTCGACTTCGCCGGCTCGACGATTCGCGTGCGTGCGTCGTGGGCAGGCTCGGCTCTGACATCGCCGAAGTCCGGCAAGGTGCGCTCTGTCCCGTTGGCGCCTGACGTCGCGTCCGCGCTCGCGCAACTTGGCCGCCGAGAAAACTGGGTAGGCGACGACGACTTGGTCTTTGCGTCGGAGACCGGCACGTATCTGGACGGGTCCGCCCTGCGTCGCCGCTACAAGGCCACCCTTGCCGCCGCCGCTTTGCGCCCTTTGCGCTTTCACGATCTGCGCCACACGTTCGGCACCCGGATGATCGCCAAGGCCGACATCCGCCGCGTCCAGGAGTGGATGGGCCACGCCGACATCCAGACGACGATGAGGTATCTGCACTACGCCCCGCACGGGGAGGACGCCCGCCTCGTCGCCGAGGCCTTCGCACTTCCCGCGGCCGCCGAGACCACCGAAGCCTGTCGTTGAGCCAAACATGCCGATTTGCAGGCACTCGTCCGAAGATGTCCTCAGATGTCCAAAGACGTCCCAAGCGCTTACGCCCGCAGTGGAAGTGTGTTTCACGAGCGCGCCAGATTCTCAGCAACCACGGGGGGTTTCGGCCCCGTGGGACGTCTGTGGGACGTCTTCAGCACGCGAGTGCGTGGAGAGTGTGCCTGGATGCCTGGGATGGCGAACGCTGCGGTTGTCGAAGGGGCCGTGACAGCGAAGGCAGGCAAGCTCAGTTGGTTCGTGAGGCTCGACTGATCGAAGCGGCTGGCAACGATCTCAACGCGCGTCAACTCCATCGAAGCCGGATGCGAGATCACTGCGCTCGATCAACGCGCGTGAACCTTTCGATCTCCGAGGCGCTGCCGACGCGCGATGCCTCGCCGGGCATGGAGGCCCGGCCGATCTCCGCGCGCGACTCCAGCCGTTGTGTCAACGATCACTGAAGCCCCTTCATTGCCCATCCCTGACCGCGCTTTGGCTCTCCTGAGCTGATGCCGAAGACGTACCGCGAGGTCCGCGCGGCGCTGCTGGGCGCCGGCTGGGAGGTCGCTCGTCAGCGCGGCTCTCACGAGGTCTGGGCACATCCAGACCGCGACGCGCGTATCGTTGTCGCCGGCAAGAACAGTGACACCGTCCCAGTCGGCACCCTGGGTAGCATCCGCAAGGCAAGCGGTTTGGAGAACCTGCGGTGAGCGAATACGTCGTCATCTACGAGCAAGCCGAGGACGGCGCGTGGGGCGCCTACATCCCTGACCTGCCCGGCGTGGTCGCGCTCGGTGCGACGCGCAAGGAGACCGCCGCCCGCATCCATGAAGCACTTGAGGCCTACGCCGAGGACCTTCACGACCGCTCGCAGTCGCTGCCGTCGCCGCGGCATACCGCTGGGGTGATCTCGGCGTAGCTACCAACGCGGTTGGACGGCGTTGCGTCCGATCTCTTACGAGGCCACCCACATACCTATGCAGCGGTCAGCTCGAGATGAGCCAACGTCGCTGCCAGCCTGCCTCCGTCAGCATGCCTCCGGACCGGAAACGTGCCGTACGCGGAAGCGCAGGCCGCTGAGCCGGAACGCAACGCGGTGCTCACGATCGGGTTGTCGCCAACGCGAGCTTCTCGACGCGTGCCTTTTGGACGACGAAAGGAATCGTCCCGCACCGCGGTCGGCCACGCTTGCTTCTGGGCGCAAGCGAGCGCGCGCCCGCGAGTCAGATCCGTCCCAGCGGTCCTCCAAAGCGAGCGTCCGACGAACCGGCAGCATCGGCGAAAGCACAAGTCGGAGCGCGTTGGGATCCCATGGCCGTCCGGGGCGCTCGCATTCACGCGATAGGAGGCGTCCGCGCGCCCGGGGACCAGGGCGCTGGTTGCTTAGGCATTCAGCCGGCCGACAGCCGCGCCGGAGACTGCCGCTGGTGCGTGAGTCTTCTATGTCAAGCAGATGGTGGTCGGAGTGGTCTTGGGCTCGCGAAGGAGGTGGTAGACGCGGCGGACGAGGTGGCGTTTGAGGTTGCGGATCGCTTCCTTTTTGCTCTTGCCGTTGGCTCGCTGCTTGGCAAAGTAGACGGCGGTGCGGGGGTCGGTGCGGATCCGGATGATCGCCAGCATGTAGAAGGCGCTGTTGAGGCGGCGGTTGCCGCCAGGATCGAGGCGATAGCGGTCTGATCGTCCGGAGGAGACGGGGATCGGGGCGCAGCCGGCGAGGCGGGCGAGTTGGGCGTCTGTGGTGAAGCGGTCGATCCCGGCGATCTCGCCGATGAACTTCGCGGCGAGCAGCCCGCCGATCCCGGGCTCGGCCAGCAGCTGGGGAGCGACCTGGCGAACGAGGGCGGCGATCTTCGCGTAGAGGTCTTTGGTGGCGCGCGAGAGTTCTTGGGCGCGGCGGACCATGTCACGAGCGATCATGACCTGAATGGTCTGCTCAGCGCGGGTCAGCCGCCGGGCGACCTTCAGCTGCCAGCCGGGCTGGGAGCGCCTTGGCGGGGATCTCCCAGTCGGGCCAGAGGTCGGGCAGCTGCCAGCGCAGCTCGTTGATCAGACGGGTGCGCATGTCCAACAGTCGCTCGCGATAGAGCGCCAGCATGCGAATCTCACGTTCCGGGCCGGTCAGCCGGGCGGTTGGGAGATTCTTCACCCCCTCGCGCAGCGCGGCGCGCGCGATCGCGAGCGCGTCGATCGGATCTGACTTGCCGCCGGGTCCGCGCGCCTTGGCGAGCGCCAGCCATCAGCTGGGGCGCGAGGCGCACGACCGTCTCGGCGCGATCGATGAGGAATCGCTCCAGGCCGCCGGAGACGTTGCGGACGTCCTCGACTGCCCACACCCGTCGCTCATCCAGCGCGCGAGCCCATTCCAACAGCTGTCCGTTCCCGGCCGGCCGTGCTGGCGCGGTGAGATGCGCGCCCTGGACGCCGAGCTGATTGACCGCCGCGGCGGTGTGCGTCTGCTTGTGCGGATCGACTCCGATCGTCACCATCTGGTCTTGTCCCTTCCCTCGCTGATGAGATGAAGCGGACTTCCTGACGGACATTCCTCAGTGGAGGCGCTGCCACGCTTCTATCAGGTCACGCCAGGACGTCCTTGACGGCAACGGGCGACAACTTCACGCACAGGTCAGCCCCCCGAGGGGGCGACCAAAGCAGCAAGGGTCAGCCCGAAGCCGTCAAGGACAATCCACTACGCGCGCTCACGGCGCAACGCCTACCCAGCATCACACTGAGAAAGGAGCAGTGAGTGGTGAACATCGCTTCCCACGCGGAGCGCAAGCGGCCGGAGGGCGAGCGGCCGGAGGGCGAGCGGCCGGAGGGCGAGCGGCCGGAGGGCGAGCGGCCACACCCCCCGGATGCCTACGCATTGCCTGCTGATCGGCCACCTAACAAGAGTGCGCCAGGGGCGACCCGCGGAAGCTGCGTCGCTTGGGCCGAACGACTGATCTTCCTTGGCTTGTGGACACGCCAAGCAGCCAATTTGTGGCTGGGTCTAGCGGAGCAGCAGGGCGCGGTGGTCAGGCTGAGCTGCGGCGCTGGACGGCACGCCGAGGGGGGTGCTTATGCGCTGCGTTTGATGCGCCATGGCGGAGGATCACGATCTTTGTGGCCGACAGCTTTCCCGACACGATGGTCAAGCGGTATCGCCCGGCGGTGAGATGGCGGTAGGTCACCGACGCGACGCATCGCGTTGTGCGTGCCAGACCCCCGCCATGTCCGTTCCAGTGCGTCAGCTTGCAAACGAGGTGTGAGCCCTGCAGCCTGGCGTGGATCGTTGCGCGAGAGGTTGTCAAGCGCAGGATCCGAGGCGGCTTGACGACACGAGGCGTGCCCGTCTTGGTGCTGGCATCTGGGCCCGAGGAGCCGGGCAGACCGTTCGAGCCGCTCGAGCCGGGAGAACCGCTGAAGCCCGACGAGCCTCCCGAACCGCCCGAGCCCGAGCTGCCGCCACCCGGGGCGGAGGTGAAGTAGGCTCCGATCCAGGTTTTGCTCTGTTCTGGAGTGATCGTGCATGTGCCCGAGCCGGTGCATGCACCTGAGAACACGGATTCCGACTGCGGTGTGGCCGTCAGTGTGACCGGCTGGTTGACGGGCTCCTGAAAGCTGCAGGTTCCGCTGCTGCAGACCTGTCCGTGCGGATCGCTGATCGTGCCCGTCGCTCCCGCCACCTCGATCTCGACGGTCATCTGGGGCGTGCCGGGGCTGTAGGCATGGCTCCCCGCCCCATCGGTCTGCGCGACCGCCCACGTGTCCGTGTAGGTCGGCACGTAACTGCTGTCGCCTATCCCCAAGAGCATCGCGTAGCCCGGGACGTTCGAACTATCCACGCCAGCCGCGGCGCCCATTGCCAGCGCGCCAGTGCCGGTAAAACTGTAGAGGATGTCATGGCGATGATCCCAGCACGGCGCGGTGTTGCTCGACGTACAGTCTTCATTGCCGCTCCCCAGACCGTCGTCGTACATCCACCCTTCGTAGGCCGCCTCCATGTTGGGATATCCGCCCGCCCAGTTGTAGGTGTATGCGGTGAAGTTCGGATCGGAGGAGCGCGGGTCAGCGTCGATCGTCACGCCGTTGGCGGCGTCGGCGTCAAGCGCGGCGGTCAGCCCGGGGATCGCCGGTAGCCCGTACTGCGTACGGTCAAGATCGGTGAGGATGAGATCCCGGTCGATCGGCGAAAGGCTGGTGAAGTCCGCCGGCAGCTGGTATGGCGGCTGACCCAGACTCGCCCGCGCCTGATCGAGATAGTAGATCGCGGCGTTCTGGCAGACAGCCCCATCAGGCTGGCTCGCGCACGCTTCGGGCATGCCACCCAGCGGGAAATTTTGGGCAGGGTCCGTGCCCACCGGCCCGTCAGCCCACGCAGGCGCTGCCAGCAACAGCGCCAGCACGACAATGAGGAAAAACAGGCGCGCGCCCCGCGTCAGCCCATCGTGACTCACACTTGTCGCAGCCATTCCTTACTCACCCAGACTCCCTTCCGACGGAGCAGTGCTGTCTCAAATCCCCCGACAGCCGCGGCGTACCCTACACTCTGGAGTGCTGGCCGTCAAGACATTCGGCGAACCGCCCAAGAACGAGGATTGACGCACATCAGTAGATGGCCACGACCGGTGCGATTGTCCTGCCGGTCGGCGTCGTGAACTCAGATCCGCAGGCCTAAACCCGTTTAGGGACCACTTCGCGACACACCGCTGACTGTTGTTCCCACGAAGCTGGAGGCAGGTCGCCGGCACGAAGACGGCGCTACAGCGCTTCCCTTCAACCTGGCGGCCCGGAAAGATGTCATGTCCCGGTTGGCGTGTGACTCGGCCGTGAAGGTGGCCGGCACTCGACGTCGAACGGCGCGAGAAGGCACGCGCGGATAGCGGCCGCGCGGCCGGCCAATCGAAGAGGAGTACCGACCGTGGTTCACGGTATGCGACGGGCTGCGCTGTGGGCGGCCCGCAGTCTCGCGCTCGCCGGCGTCCTGAGCGCCGAGGAGATGATCTCGTGTCAGTTGTGATGGGTCTGGATCAGCATAGGGCGCAGATCTCAGCGGAGTGGATCGACACGATCACCGGGGAGGTCTCGCGCGCGAGGATCATTCCGGCGGACCGTGCTGGGATCCGAACGTTCCTGGAGCAGTTCAGCAACTGCGGGCTCGAGGTCGCGACGGGCTGGCGGTTCTGGTCGAGGAACTCGAGGCGATCGATGCGGAGGCGCACCTGGCCCAGCCGGCCGAGGCTGCCGCGTTGAAGGCAAGAAGAAGCACGCGAAGACTGACTGGGCTGACCCGGCACCTGCGGGAGCTGTTCCTGATCGGGCGGGTGCCTGAGTCATGGATCCCGCCGGCGCACATCCTTGATCTCCGCGCCCGGGTCCGGACTCGGCATCCGCTCTCTCATCAACGGACCGAGTGGCAGCAGCGGATGCATTTGGTGCTCTATCACCACGGGTTCCCGCACCAGCGCAACCTGCTCACCCCGGCCAAACGCGAGTGGCTTGCCAGCGATTGCCTCTACCACCACTCCATCCGACCTGCATTCTGCTTCCGCGCGATGCCCAAAATCGCGGAGACCATTCTGGCGTTGACGAGCCTTCGTGCTCCGAGAATGCCTACCTCTACGGGTGAGACGTCGCGTCGACAGGATTCGTCCCATCATTCAGTTCGGTTAGGTCGGAGTAGCCGTCCCCGTCGCTGTCGGCCATGGGCGATAGCGTCAGATCCCAGGACACACTCGCGTGGACGTAGTCGCCGTCCGAGCCCTCTTGATCATATGTGCAGGAGCCTGTGACGTGCCGCAGATCGGCCACTTGAACAGTTCCGTTCGGCGCCTGGCTGGCGTCGCACGTCTGCAGGTTTGGGGCGGCGGTTTGAGGATGGGTGCCGTTGGCCGGACAGTTGGAGCCTGTATAGGTGTCAGTTTGGGTCCCCGGTCCGGTGACGAATACGGTCGGGATTTGGAACCGAGCAGGGCCGTACGACAACGATATGAGGGCATCGGGATGATTTGGATCCACGCTCAGGGATGGCGCCGAGAAATGGCCTGTGTAGCTGCATCCTGGTGCGGGCTCGCTCTCAGAGGAATCTGTGGTCTCAGATCCCGAAACCACCTGGATTGGTTCGGGAACATATCCGCCGATCTCGTCGGGGCCGGAAGATGGAAACAGCGCCACCGACCCGTTGTTGCCGAGAAGCTGGACCTTCACGCTGTACGCGTCGACTGTAGGGTCGGAGCTTCCGCCAGCGTGACTTGTGCCGGAGTAGGTGATGGTCCCGCTCCACGGCGAAGCGCTGTTGGGATTCGTGATGGTCCAGGTGAAGGTGGTGGTGCCGGTCGCTCCGGCGGCGTCCTTAGCCGTGATCACGACGGTGTTGCTGCCGGCGGTGGTAGGGGTGCCGGTGATCACGCCGGTTGTAGGGTTGATGCCGAGGCCGGCGGGTAGTCCCGTGGCGGTGGTAGTGACGGGGCCGACGTCGCTATCGGTGGTCTTGATGGGAAGACTAACCAGCCTGCCGACAGCGGTGGTCTGGTTGCCGGGGTTGGTGACGGTCACGGTCGACGAGCACGGCCCGGGGGCGTGGGCGAGGCTGAAGGTGTGCTCGTAGAGCGAGAGGTCGGGGATCGAGGCGTAACGTCCGAGGTCGATCCCGCCGTTGGCAGCTAGGTCGTCATCGAGCGCCCAGCACGGGTTAGCCGTCGTGTCGGCTTTGAGGTTGACGGCGTTCTCGACGCTGAGATCGGGCCCGTAATCGCTGTATTCCAGACGCATCGTCAGCTTCGCCTTGACGCCCCCGTCGACACTGGCGTTGCCGGTGAACTGTGGCGGCTGATAGCTGAAGGAGTGCTGAAAGTCTGAGAATGGGGAGACGTGCCCGTTCTGGTACTGGATGCCGGCGTCGGCGTGCAGCGACTCGCTGGCGCTCGTGTTAGCGGCGGCCGAGGTGCTCACCGACCCGTCGGCGGTGAACTCGATCACGGGCGACAGCGTGATCGGGATGCCCTCGACCCAGACGGTATATGTTCCCAGCGGGATCGGCGCGCCGATCGGCGCGTCGGTGAGCGCGCACGACGCTGCCCCACTCACGCTCGCGGCCAGCGACGCAGACTCGTCGATATCGCCCTCCAGCTTGGCGTCAAACGACGGCAGATGGACGAAGTACAGGTGTAGGTGGACGTGCAGATGCGGCGCTATGCTCGCTGAAACATGCCCAGTTAGCGTCGCCTGGGCACTATTAGTGCAGGCCAGATGAGATGAGAACGGGGGTTCGTCCTCAGCCGCCGTCCGCGCGACGGCGTGAGCGGCGACCTTGCGCGCGGGGATGCTCGCATCAAAGCTCGCCTCGGGCAGCACGTCCCCGATGCTTGCCACTGCGGCGGTGACCTTGACCGACTTCCCGTCCGGCCGCAGAGCGGTGATCCGGCCGATAAACCCGCGCGGCGTAGCGTTGGTGATCCCCAACACCACATACCCGCCGCGTCGCAATCCCGCTGCGGCGCTCCTGGCCAACACCAGTTTTCCGCCGCCACCCAGCTTCAGGCTCGCGCTGCGCACCCAGGCCTTAGCGATCACCTTCGCGTCATCTCGCCGCCCCGTCACATAGGCAACCGTCGCCCGCGTCGATCCCTTGCCGACCTTCACCCCTACGCGCTTAGAAGATCCCGCCAGCCACGTGATCCCCCGGCCATGCGCTCTACTGACGATCAGCACATAGCGTCCCGGCCGCTGCACTGAAAACCGCTCGGTTAAGCTGCGCACCGGCTGCGAAAACCCGTGCGGACCGGTCACCCGAACCCGGGGCGTCACCCCTGACGGCAACCCCGCCACCCGCACCACCAGCACCGACCCCTGCGACCGGGCAGCCAACGCCGTCGGAGACGAGAACGCCAGCAACGACCCAACAACCAGAGCCGCAGCAACTAGCGTCGCTGCCCGCCCCTTGAGCCCCAATTGCAACCGCATCCCTCTCCCTTTCGCTGGTCAACCACAAAAAGACGCCTTGGACCAATAACGGAACAAAAGCCGAGAGTTTGCAAACGCCTAACTTTCCGCCCGAGCGAGCCATCATCCTCCCCCAACCGAGCAGCAAGGCCGCTCGGCGGCGCCCGTTGCAGCGGCGGAGGTCCTGCTTCCTATTGCACGACAAACCGGCTGTCTTCGCCAGCGGCGAGATCGGACACTGCTCTCGCACGCCAGCCCGACGTCTAGCTACTTGCCGAGGAATAACTCGTGATCGAAGCTGAAACGAAGCGGCCGCGCTTGTCGAGGGCGCGGCCGGTTCGTAGTGAGTGGGCTCTGATCGAGCTGGCCGGGAGTGTTTCACCGCTTCCGGACGGCGAGGGTGTCAGCGTTGTAGCTCAGGATTGCCCATCCCGTCCAGATCCGGCGGCCTTGGTCACCCTTGAGGCGGGATCGGCCCAGGCCGTAGCCGCGTTTGAGGTGGCTGATTCGGCCTTCGGCGCCGGTTCGGTAGCGCTGCAGCCGCCGCTGGGTGCGCCGGCTGCCGGGTTGGTGACGCCCGGCGATGAACACCCGCTCTGGGTCCAGGTCGTGATCGGCGAGCGTCTGGCGGGTCGGGCCGAGGTTGAACCCGCCGTCGAGCGCGATCTCCCGCGGCCGGATCCCGAGCCGGTCGAGCTCCGCGATCGTGTCGGGCAGCAGCGTGTCCTCGCCGGGGTTCCCGAGCTGGGTCGCGGACGGGAGGATCAGCCCCCGGGCGCCGCGGCGGGTGTGGTCGGTCACCTCCGCGATCTGGCTGACGTACCCGAACTCCGTCGGCTATTCGGATATCCGAATAGCCGACGCTGTGCCGATAGCGCGACTATGCCGAGAAGGATCGGGACCGCGGGGTGAGGGTCTTGATCTGCGGGGGTTGCTCGTGGTGATGCCGGCAGGCTTGTCGGCATAGTTCCGTCGTCCGACTGAGCCAGTTCGATCGTCGAGGCTGCGGCTTCGACAAGGAGGCGATGTCGGTGTCGGAGTCTCGTTTGGAGCCGGGGCGGCTGGGCCCGTTCGTGGACGGGTATCGCGCGTGGTTGCTGGAGCGCGGCTACTCGCCGGGCACCGTCGAGCATGAGCTGAGGTTTCTCGGCGTGCTTGGGCGGTGGATGGTGGCCGAGGATCTCGCAGTTGGGCAGCTTGACGGCGATGTGATCGCGGCGTTCGTTGAGGCGCATCGTGTGAAGGGGCGCGTCGCGGCGGTGGTCGCGCGCGGCTCGAGGTCATTGCTGATCTATCTGCGCGAGCTCGGGGCGGTCGGCCCCGAGCGCGATGACCCAGTGACGCCGTTGGGGAAGCTGATCGCGGAGTATCGACAGTGGCTAGTCGGCGATCGCGGGCTGGCGCCGTTGACGGTGGCGCGGTACGTGGCGCTGGCGAGCCGGTTTCTTGGTGAGCGGGTCAGCGCGGTGGACGAGCTGGGGGTGAAGGATCTCAGCGGCGAGCACGTGGCCACGTTCCTGCTGCGCGAGTGCGAGCGGCTGTCGATCGAGTCAGCGAAGGGGAAGGTCGGCGAGCTGCGGTCGTTGTTGCGGTTCCTGTTCCTGCGGGGGTTGACCGCGTTGGCGTTGGGAGACGCGGTCCCTCCGGTCGCCAGCTGGCGGGACACAGGGATTCCACGCGTGGTCGCGATTGCGGATGTCGAGCGGCTGATCGCGTCGTGTGACAGATCGACGTTGGACGGGGCGCGGGATGCGGCGATCATGCTGTTGCTTGCGCGCTTGGGGTTGCGGTCAATCGAGGTCGCGCGACTGGAGCTCGCCGATCTGGATTGGCGCGTTGGCGAGCTGTTGGTGCGCGGCAAGGGCGGGCGAGAGGACCGTTTGCCCCTGCCGGACGCGGTCGGCACAGCGCTGGCCGACTATCTGGCGGTGCGCGGCCGGCGGCGCGAGTTCCGTTCGGTGTTCTTGACGCTGCGCGCGCCGACGCGCCCGATCCGTCCCGATCTCGTCGGCGATGTCGTGCGCCGGGCGTGCAAGCACGCCGGGGCCGCGCAGATCTCTCCGCACCGGCTGCGGCACACGCTGGCGAGCGAGATGCTCGCCCAGGGAGCCTCGCTTCAGGACATCAGCCAGGTCCTGCGTCACCGGCACCTGGCGACCACCGCGATCTACGCCAAGATCGATCTCGAGCGGCTGCGCCGGGTCGCGCTCCCGTGGCCAGGAGCCGACCAGTGAGCGCGCTCCAGAACCACGTTGACGACTACCTCCGGCTACGGCGCTCGCTCGGCTACGACCTCGTCGAGACTGGCCGGCTGCTGCACCGCTTCGCCGCCGAACTCGACGCCGCCGACGTCACGCAGATCACGACGCAGGTCGGCGTGCGGTGGGCGCTTGCGCCGACGTTCACCGCCCGAGCAGCGTGCCCGCAACCCGGTACAGGGCGGTGCGCGGGTTCGCGCGCTACATGGCCGGGATCGACCCGAGGACCGAGATCCCGCCCGCCGGGCTGATCCGCCGCCCGAGAAGCCGTCGCCCACCGTTCATCTACACCGATGAGGAGCTGCTCACGTTGCTCGAGCAGGCGCGAGCATCGATCCCGCAGCCGTTACGAGCCGCGACGATGCAGACGCTGATCGGGCTGCTCGCCGCAAGCGGCCTGCGGGTCGGAGAAGCGCTGCGCCTGGACCGCGGCGACATCGATTGGTCCCAGGGCGTGCTGCACATCCGCGGATCGAAGTTCAACAAGTCACGACTGGTGCCGCTGGCGCCCAGCGTCCTTGAGGCGCTCGAGCGCTACGCACACCTCCGCGATCGCGAGAGACCGGCCGCGGCCAGCGAGAGCTTCTTCGTCTCGCCCCGCGGTACCCGCGTGATCCACGAGTGCGTCTGGAAGACATTCCGTGCGCTCTGCGATGGTGCCGGGGTCGGCGCCGGCAGCAGCGTGCGGCCCACGATCCACGACCTCAGGCACCGCTTCGCTGTTCGCGTGCTCCTCAGCTGGTATCAGCAGGGCGTCGACGTTCAGCCCCGTTTGGCCTGGCTCTCAACCTACCTCGGGCATCGCGATCCGGTCTCGAGCTACTGGTATCTGTCGGCCGCGCCGGAGCTGCTCGCACACGCCGCCCGCCTGCTCGACGACGCATGGGCGGTGACGCGATGACCCCGGTCGCCGCCACGGTCCAGGCGTTCTTCAGTGACCGCCTCGCCGGCCAGTTGCAGGCCAGCCCGCGCACGGTCGCGTCCTACCGCGACACGCTGCGGCTGCTGCTCCACTACATCCACCAGCAGACCGGCAAGCCGCCCTCGGCGTTGGACTGGGAGGACCTCAACGAGGAGCTGATCTCCGGGTTCCTCGAGCACCTCCAGACCGCGCGCGGGAACGCGGCGAAGACCCGCAACCTACGCCTGACGGCGATCCGCTCGCTGTTCACGTTCGCGTCGCTCAGACATCCAGAACACGCGCACACGATCGCGAGGGTGCTCGCGATCCCACCCAAACGCCACCAGCAACGAACGATCACCTACCTCACAGCGCCCGAGGCCGCCGCACTAATCAACGCGCCCGACCCCGCCCGGTGGGAAGGCCGCCGCGACCGGACGCTGCTGACGCTCGCGATCTACACCGGCCTGCGGGTCTCCGAACTCACCGGCCTGGACTGCGGCGACATCACGCTTGGGACCGGCGCCAACGTTCGCTGCCGCCACAGCAAAGGCCGAAAACAGCGGGCGGTGCCGATCATCACGCCGGTGCGAGGGGTGCTCGCCACGTGGCTCGCCGAACGGGCGGGGCGACCCGACGATCCGGTATTCCCAACCCGCACCGGTCGGCGACTCAGCAGCGACGCAATCGCGCAGCGCCTCAGCACCCACGCCGCGACCGCGACGATCACCTGCCCCAGCCTCAACGGCAAGCACCTCCATCCGCACGTTCTCAGGCACAGCTGCGCGATGTCGCTGCTGCAAGCCGGCGTCGACACCACCGTGATCGCCCTCTGGTTGGGACACGCGGACGTGCGCTCCACCGACCCCTACATCCACGCCGACCTCACGATCAAAGAGAAAGCGCTCGCGCTCGTCACCCCGCCCGACGTCAAACCTGGCCGCTACAAGCCACCCGACGAGCTCCTCGCATTCCTCGAAGGCCTGTGACTATGCCGACAAACTCGACGGCTCCAAGCCGACGAATCCACGCGCACGCAGGACGATCACCACCACACCCAGCCAAGCCTCGGCATAGTCGCGCTATCGGCACAGGTTGGGCTTGCCGAGCTGCCCTTGCGGATCGGCCGGGCGTCCGGATCGGACAGCGAGATCAACCGGTCCTTGATCGGCTGGCCCGCGATCCGCTGGCGGATCTGAATGCTGACCTTCTCGCAGCGATCCGCGAGCTCCTCGAGCTTCGCCGCGGCCTTCGCCTTCACGCTCGCGTGACGCCCGCGCGCTCTGCGCCTCGCGGCCTTCGCGAGCTTGCGCGCCTCCGTGATCGAACGCTGCAACAGCTCTCCGGTCTGCTCGGTCAATGCCAGCACCTCGGCCTTCGCTTCGCCGGTGCGGTGACGAATCGTGCGGGTCAGCGTCCTGAGCTTGGGGCCGATCGACCGAGACCGATCCCGCACCCGGTGCTTGCGTTCGTTGACCAGCGCCGCGAGCTTCTTGCCTTCCCGTGCGAGCGCTTTGACGCCGTGCGAGGCGAGGTCCGCGTCGGTTGGATAGCGCACGTCCGCCTCGACCACGGTCGAGTCGATCCGGACTGCCCGCGGCCGGAACCGCTTCTCCCGCGTCCCGGTCTCGATCAGCGTACGGGTCAAATCGTTCACTGTCTCGGACCCGACCCGGCGAGTCAGCTTGCGCACCGTCGACTCGTCCGGGACCCGCTCCGACAGCGCGATCCGGCAAAACCGACGCAGATGAATCGAGTCCGAAACCTCCGCCACCAACGACCGATACCCCCATCGGTACCGCGCCTTCAGGACCATCAACCTGACATAGGTCTCCATCGCGATCGTCGGCCGCCCGTCGGTCAGCACCGCGCGCTGTGTCTCGACCACCTCCTGTCGCCAGCGCTCCAGCAGCACCATCATCAACTCCGGATCGCCCAGCACCCGATCCAGCTCCGCGAGGTCTGCCGGCAACTCCTTCACCTCGACCGGCAACGACTCGTCCCACAACGACTCCGCCTGCGGCGCCCACAACGTCAGCACACACACCTCCCAGATCGATCAGAAACCCGCTCACTAGCAGGCAATTCTGACCGTCACCCCGGACGGAACCGACCCGTCAAACCCCTCTACTTATTCCGCAGGAAGTAGCTAGCTACTTGCTGCGGAATAACTCAGGGAGTGGCTGAAACCAGGAACGGCCGCACCTGTTGGGGTGCGGCCGTTCGAGGAAGTGATGGGTTGCTCTGGTCGAGAGAGCGATCGGGAGTGTTTCACCGGAACCGGACGGCCAGCGTGTCGGCGTCGTAGCTCAGGATCGCCCACTCAGTCCAGATCTGCTGGCCCTCGTCGCCTTTGAGCCGGCTGCGGTCCAGCCCGTAGCGGCGTTTGAGGTGGCTGATCCGGCCTTCGGCGCCGGTTCGGTAGCGCCGTAGCCGGCGGGTGGTGCGCTGGGAGGTGGGTTGTTGGCGGCCAGCGATGAACACCTGCTCGCGCCAGGTCCTCGAACGTGCTGTTGGTCGGGCCGGGCATGAAGCCACCATCGAGCGCGACCTCGCGCGGGGAGACCCCCAGCCGCTTGAGCTCGGTGACGGTGTCGGTCAGCAGCGCGTTCTCGGCCCGGCTGCCCACCGCGCTGGACGCGGGCAGGATCAGCCCCCGGGCGCCCGGCTTGGTGTTCTCGGTCACCTCCGCCAGCTGGCTGACGTACCCAAACTCGGTCGGGCGCCCCAGCTTGCCCTTGCGGATCGGCCGGGCATCGGGATCGAACAGCGACACGATCCGATCCTTGATCGGCTCGCCCGCCACGCGCTGTTTGATCTGCTGGGCGACCTTCTCGCAGCGATCCGCCAGCTCCATGAGCGCCGCGGCCGCCTTCAGCTTCGCGCTGGCGCCGCGCCCCCGCGCCCGGCGCCGCGCAACCGCCGCCAGCCGTCGGGTCTGCTTGATCGAGCGTTCCAACAGCTCGCCCGTCTCGGCGGTTAGCTTCAGGACCTCTGCCTTGGCCTCCCCACTGCGGCGCCGGATCGTGCGCGAGATCGCGCGCAGCTTGCGGCCCAACGATCGCGAGCGATCCCGCACCCGACGCCGCTGCTCCCCGATCAGCTTGGCGAACTTGCGACCCTCCCGCGCGAGCGTCCGGACTCCCGCCGACGCCAACCCCGCGTCGGTCGGATACTTCACATCGGCCTCGATCACCGTCGAGTCGATCCGCACCGCCCGCGGCCGAAACCGCTTCTCCCGCGTCGCCTGAACGATCAACGCGCGGGTCAACTCCGACACCGTCTCGGACCCGATCCGCCGGGTCAGCTTGCGCACCGTCGACTCGTCGGGCACCCGCTCGACCAGCGAGATCAGACAGAACCGGCGGAGATGAATCGAGTCCGAAACCTCCGCCACCAACGTCCGATACCCCCACCGATAGCGCGCCTTGAGCACCATCAACCGAATGAATGTCTCCATCGCGATCGTCGGCCGGCCCTCGGTCAACACCGAACGGCCCGTGTCTCTGAACTCTTGGCGCCAGCGCTCCACGATCGGCCACAGCAACTCGTGATCGGCCAACAGCCCATCCAGCGCCGCCAGATCCGCCGGCAGCTCCTTGACCTCGACCGGCAACGCGTCGTCCCACAAGCACTCCGGCTGGTCCGCCAACAGCGTCAGCATGCACTCCCCTTTCGACCAAGAATCCCATTACTTGCAGGAGATCCTGACCGACACCCCGGACGGAACAGCCCTTCAAAGCCCTCTACTTATTCCGCGGGAAGTAGCTAGTGGTCAAGCAGTCAGACTTCTGGATGAGGGCGTCCGGTTTCTGTGTAGGCGGATTGACACTTATTATACCAGTGACCCCAAATGATAGTGACAGTGTGACATTCAGCTTGTGGTGTCAGGGAGGCGGTCACCGAAGTGGATCTTGAACGCCAGCAGCGCTGTCGTCCAGTTCCTCGTCCGGGTCCACTGAGGCACCGCGTTCTGGAGGGCGAGGTAGCCGAGCTTGCGGGCGGCGTCCTCGGTCGGGAAGCTCCCTTTCGTCTTGATCGCTTTGCGCAGCTGGCGGTTGAGGCCCTCTATGGCATTTGTCGTGTAGATCACGCGGCGGACCTCGGCGGGGAACGCGAGGAACGGGATCACGTACTCCCACGCGTTCAGCCACGCCTGGGTGATGACCGGGAACCTGGTTCCCCACTTCTCATCAAAGGCCTCGAGCTCGGCGTGGGCCTGCTCGGCGTCTAGGGCGGTGTAGATCGGTTTGAGGTCGCGGGCGACCTGCTCGCGCTCGCGCCGCGGCACGTACTTCAGTGATGAGCGAATCAGGTGAACTACACACGTTTGGACCGTCGTCCGGGGAAAGATCGCCTCGATCGCCTCCGGTAACCCGGTCAACCCGTCGACGCAGGCGATCAGAATGTCTGAGACACCGCGGTGCTTGAGGTCGGTCAGGACCTGCATCCAGAACAGTGAAGATGCTGGGCGGCGATCGGGCTGTGGTCTGACCTGATCCAGAACTGACCCGCTTGGTGTCATCGCAAAGACCTGTCGGTCTCGGTCTGGTCGCCGTTAATCGCTCATTTTGGGCGGTCGGGTCGGGCGGCGTGACTTCATAGGAACCTAGCCAAGTGCCTCGTCACTGTTCTGTCCGCCCTTCCCGACCAGGCCGCCCCATCCGGACAGGAGGACGGCCATGCACAGCATGACGCAGGAGCAGGATCCGGTCGTGATCGGCGGGGTTGATGCGCACGCCGACACCCATCACGCCGCCGCGCTGGATGAGCGCGGAGCGTTGCTCGGCATCCGGCAGTTTGAAGCGACCAGCGCAGGCTATGAGCAGCTCTGGGAGTGGTTGAGTGGCTTCGGGCGCGTGCAGGCGGTCGCGGTTGAATCGACCAGCTCCTATGCGGCGGGTTTGACTCGGGCGCTGCTCGCGCACGGGATCAAGGTGGTGGAGGTCAACCAGCCGCACGCGCATACCCACAGAAGGCGCGGCAAGAGCGACGCGATCGACGCAGAGACCGCAGCGCGCCGGTATCTGACCGGTGAAGGAATCGCCATCCCGAAGCACACCAGCGGGATCGTTGAATCGATCCGGATGCTGCGCGTCGCGCGCCAGGGCGCGGTGAAAGCCCGCACCGCCGCCCAGCTGCAAGCACGAGATCTGATCACGACCGCTCCGCAGCAATTGCGCGAGCAGATCCCGGTCCGCAAAACGCTGCGTGCCCGTCTGGCGATCTGCGCACGCTTCCGTCCCACAGACGCGAGCACGCCGGTGCAGGCGGCGAAGTTCGCCCTCAAAATGATCGCCGAGCGCGTCAGCGTGCTTGACCGCGAGATCGCGGTCCTTGACGCCCAACTCGAGCAGCTCGTCTCGACCACGGCCCCGCGAACGATGAGTTTGCTGGGGATCTCCACCGGGCATGCCGGCCAGTTCCTCGTCACCGTCGGCCAGAACATCGACCGGCTCGGCAAAGGCGAGAGCTCATTCGCAGCGCTCTGCGGCGCCAGCCCGGTCAAAGCATCCTCAGGCAAAACCAACCGTCACCGCCTCAACCCCGGCGGCGACCGGCAAGCCAACCGGGCGCTGCACCTCGTTGCCGTCTTTCGCCTCGGATGCTGTCCCCGCACCCAAGCCTACGCCGCCCGACGCACCAAAGAAGGCACAGACGGCAAGGACATCATCCGCTGCCTCAAACGCGCAATCGCGCGCGAGGTCTACCACGCACTGGCAGCCGACCTCACAAGCCCAACCGCGTCGGTGCCCTACACCGCCCTCCTCTGCGGCAGCCCCGGACAAGGACGCTCCCGCGGCCACACTTGACACCTATAGGAACGTCTTCGCGCCCTCCGTTTCCTGAAACCACATGCCGAGCACGTCGCGGTCCCCGTCGAGGGTGACGCCGAGCGCGAGGTAGAGCGCGCGGCGCTGCACGCTGCCGCCGTCGCGGACCTTGATGACCATGCAGTCAAGGACACGATCGGGTAGATGTCCTCCAGCGGCCGCTTGGCCCACTCGCGGACGTCGTCCATGACCGCGTCGGTCACGCGCGAGATCAGATCGAGGCTGACCTCGACGCCGTAGATCTCCTGCAGGTGAGCGCGGATGTCGCGCATCGACAGACCGCGGCTGTAGAGCGCGAGGATCTTCTCGTCAACCCGACGAACCGCCGCTGGCGCTTGCGGACGATCTTTGGCGCAAAGCTGCCGTCACGATCCCGAGGAGCGTCGATCCCGACCTTCCCGTGCTCGCAGATCAGCGTCTTGGGCGAGGTCCCGTTGCGCTGGTTGGCGGCGCCGCCGGGAGGCTCCTGGTGGGGCTCATAGCCGACGTGGTCGGTCAGCTCGACCTCCATCGCCCGCTCCACGAGGCGCTTGGTCAGCTCGGCGAGCAGCCCACCGGGCCCGGCGATCTCCTCCTCGCTGCTCGCGCCGGCCAACAGCTCGTCGATCACCTCATCACTGATCCGCCGGTCAGACGGCATCCTCAGAGCGTGCCGCACCCGGCGGCGCCCAGTAGCCCGGCCGGCCGCCTCATCGGCCACCCCGGCCGGCAACGCCGGGGGGTGCCCAGCGCCGATCTCCGCTCGATCTACGATCTCGCTGCGATCGTCGCCGGGCACCCCCCGCGCGATCCCCAACCCGAGAGCCTCAAGCTCCGCGTCGTAACCCAGCTCGGTCCTGCTCTGCGTCCTGCTTCTCGTATTCGTAGGCATGCGATCTCTTTCGCTCAGGCCTACACAGTTCCTCGAACACTCCCTTCTGGATCGTCGCCCGAGCAGCACTATCGGCCGACGATCCTGAGGAGTCCTTGCGTATGCAATGCGCGGCATCCGCGAGCGCGTTGGCAACTTGCGCATCGCGCGAGGAGCGCTCGTCCGCGGCGGCGTCGCCGCTCTCGAGCACGTGGTCGCCGAAGCAGTCGGCGCTGGCATGCCTGGCTGGGGTCGCCAATTGCGATCGTGTCGGCGTGACAGGGTCGGGTAGGCGCGCGCCGTGGGCGCTACATCTGCCCGATGCGTAAGTCGACGGCGTAGACGTTGGTCGGCTGGATGGTTACAATCACGCGGCTGTCACCGGGGGCGTCGTGCTCTGAGAGGTCGGTCCCGCCGTACTTGGCTCCGACCTCCCGGGCGAACGCGTAGTCGTCGTCGGGCTCGATCTCAGCGGTGCCGCGCACCTCGAGGTAGCGCTGTGGGATGGCCGGGTCGAGAACCAGAAGGCTGCACTGCGGGCGCTTGATTAGGTTCTTGGTCTTGCGCCGCGAGGTGTTGAGCGAGAGCTTGAGCTGGCCGTCCTGGCGCAGGAACCAGACCGCTGTCTGCTGGGGCATCGCGTTGCGCCCGATCGTCGCCAGCGTGGCGAGATCGGCCTCGAGCAAATCTTGATGAGATTCGGGGAATGTAGTCATGCCGCAGATTCTTGCTGAGAGGCCCGCCGCCTGCGGGAGGAGCAGCACCGGCCACCTGCAGGCCGGGTGCGTCATTACTTTCAACCACGCCGTCGAGTATCGCCCGTGTGACCGAAGGCGCGCGCGACCTGCCGCGACCGACGGTCGTCTCGGGCCCCCGGTTGGGCGAGGTGGCGCTCGATGGCCGATGGGGGCCTGAGAGACTTCGCGCAGATGACGGAGTCTTACTTGTGTCCGGGCGCGCTGTGGAGCCGGATGCTGCCTGCGCTGAAGCGGCTACCGGCTGGGCCCCTTCCTCACGACGTGCTCACGAGCGCCGAGTTCTGCCTTGCCGAAGAGAACCAGCTGAGTGTGTACTGGATTCCGCTCGAGCGGCTCAATCCGAATGCGGCGGTGATTTTGCTCGGGCTTACGCCGGGCTACGGTCAGATGCGGGAGGCCTTCGCCGCTGCTGGTGACGCTCTGCGAGACGGCGCGACCACGACCGAAATCCTGTGTGCTGTCAAAAGGCGCGCGTCGTTTGCCGGCGCGATGCGGACAAACATGATCCGCATGCTGGATGCCATCGGCCTCGCCCAGGCCCTCAATATCGCTTCAACGGCGGAGCTGTTTGCGAGCGCTGAGGCTCTCGTCCACACCACCTCTGCGCTTCGCTACCCGGTCTTTGTCGGCGGCCGGAACTATGGGGGCGCTAATCCGGCCGTGCCACGAAGCCAGCTGTTGCGCGGCTACGTTCATGATCTGCTTGGACCGGAGCTCCCAGCGGTGCCCGACGCTCTGATCGTGCCGCTCGGGAAGGCTGTTGAGACTTGCCTTGGGATGCTGGTGGCTGATGGTGTGCTTGAACAACAACGATGCCTCTTCGGGTTTCCGCATCCGTCGGGAGGCAACGGTCACCGAGAGCGCCAATTTCGCGAGCACCGGGCGCGGCTGATTCGGGAGCTCCGTGAGTGGTCTACCGCGCATCTGAGCCCGAGAGACCGAGCGGGATAGGCCGGCTGTTCCACTTCTCGTGTGCGTATCGCCCGACCGCGTGGTGACCCCCAGTAGCCGCACGCGGCAAGACGCCGGAGGCCAAATATGGGGTCGTGCTTCGTCGCCAGGGCCACACTCTGCCGAGCTGGTCGCACACCAGGCATTGCGTAGACAACCCGCAGCCATGGCCACCCTTCGGCTGCTTGTCCTTTGCGCGAGAGACACTCGTCCGGTCGGCGTGGTCGCTCGCGAACGCCTGGTCGCCATAGGCATCGTGCCCCGGCGACCGGGCCGGCGAGCGCCTTCGCGGCAAAGCGCTCGCCCGTCGCAGCCGACTCGCGTCATCGCCTCGTCGCCGATCCACTAGTCGGCTCCAGGTCGGCTCGCAGAACAAACCACTCGTCCGGCCGTGAGCCCTGAGACGCTCGCCCGCCCGCTCAGTAATCGCCGATCTGTCAATCGGTGTGACCTCCGTCCAGGGTCACAGAGGCTTTGGCTTGATCGCCGGTGGCGAACCTAAGATCGAGCTAGTGCGATTCAAACCCCGAAAGGCGGGCTCGCTCAATCCTGACAACGAGGTATGGCCGGACGGGCTTCCCGGAACTCGCGGCAGCCGCTTCGTCCCGGTGTTTGTTCCGCGTCCGGGTCTGCGCAAACTGCGCGTCGTCATCGACGCCGAGGTCTTGGAACGCCTTGAGGCGCCAAACGCTGACGAGGCTGATTCTTCAGGCTCAACCGGTCCTCGCAACACCATTGGGTGTTCAGTAGTTCCAATGACTTTCTATCAGTGTCTGTGAATGTCTAGTACCGAGTATCGGAGACGGCCCCGAAGGGGTCGTACCTCATCGGGATCGCTCGGGGCGAGCAGTGCATCTGGGCGGGCTGGCCGTGCCGGTTGTGAAGTGTTCGTTGAGGGCCTCGGCGGGGGTTCGCCAGCCGAGCGTCTTGCGTGGCCGGCCGTTGAGCGTCGCGGCGACCGCAGCGAGATCGTCGGCGGTGTGCCTGGCCAGGTCGGTTCCCCGGGGGAAGTACTGGCGCAGCAGCCCGTTGGTGTTTTCGTTGGTGCCACGCTGCCACGGGCTCTGCGGATCGCAGAAGTAGACCGGCAGCCCGGCCTCGACCCGCAGCTGGGCGTGCTGGGCCATCTCGGCGCCTTGGTCCCAGGTCAGCGACCGGCGCAGCTGCGCGGGCAGCGCCGTGATCGCCGCGGTGATCGCATCCCGGACCGTGATGGCGCCGTGACCGGTGAGCGCCGGCCCGTTCTTCACCCTCGGCCCACCGTGGCCGGGCATCGGCGGGAGGTGCAGCAGCATCGTAAACCGGGTCGTGCGCTCCACCAGCGTCCCGATCGCCGAGCTCCCCACGCCGAGAATGAGATCACCTTCCCAGTGCCCAGGCACCGCTCGATCCTCCGCCTCGGCGGGACGCTCGCTGATGAGTACCTGCTCAGTCACGAAGTGCTTCCCGCGCCGGGTCCGGCTGCGCGGAACTCGCAGCGCCCGCCCGGTGCGCAGGCACGCGGTCAGCTCGCGGCGCAGCGCGCCGCGGCCCTGCACGTAGAGCGACTGGTAGATCGCCTCATGGGAGATCCGCATCGACTCATCATCGGGGAAGTCAACCTTTAACCGGTGAGAAATCTGCTCCGGACTCCACGCGGCCGACCAGCGGCGGTCCTGGCGTCGCGGCTTGTTCCGGCCCTTCCAAAGTGCCGCTGCAGGACCCGGCACCGCCGTTTCATCCGGCCGGCGAACCTGGCCGCAGAGCCGCTCTTGCACATACTCGCGGAGCCGGTCGTCGTCAGCGAGTCTCGCCGTCTTCGGACGCCGGGCCATCAGCTCCGCCTTCCATTGCGCGACCGAAGCACGGTACTCGAGCTTTCCACCACGAGTGGCCGCGTTGCGACGCAGCTCCCTCGAGATCGTCGACGGCGATCGCCCAACCCGCCGAGCGATCTCCCGAACCCCGACACCCTGCGCCCTCAGCAGCGCGATCTCCTCCCGCTCCTCGAAGCACAGATACCGGCCCGAGAGTGAAGCAAGCATGAACGTTGGCATCCCACCACGCTCCCGAAACCAGCGGCTGCCTGCCGCCTGGGACGCACCCACACCAAGCGCAGCTTCCTCACTGCTCAAGCCTTTCGCGATCTCACGCCAAAACAACCGCTCCACATCCCGACGCAGCGACGGCTTCCCGGGCGACTTCATCGACGCCCTCCCCGTCAGCTCCTTCATCCACCCAGCTGGCCTGCCCATCGCAACCCTCCCAGATCAAGCGTTGCGACGACCAGTTGAATCCGCCTTCTCTGCTTGCGTCGCTCGTTCACCACAAGTTCATCAGCCTCTTGCAGTATGCCGATGATGGACCGCCTGCAGATGAGATCGCCAAGAGCACCTCCAGGTGGCCGGGTACACCGAACGGGTGGGTGATCGGACCAACCGGCGTTCCGCCCGCGGAGTCCGGCGGAAGCGCCTGGGTGAGATACGCCCTCGACGGTCCGGCGGGCCGGATCCTGGGCTACTTCCACGGCGCCCGATATGCGGCCGATGATTCCGCCAGCGGGGTCTACTCCTATCGTCCCGTGGAAGAGGCCGCGACGCAGCGTGCGGCGGATGTTGTCGCGGCCTCCTGCGCCTATGCGATAGGCGCCGACTTATTCATCACTGAGCGTCCGTATCTGTTCCGCGCCAGTTGGGACGCCGCAAGCGGTGTCCTCGCGATGCGGCCGCTCGACGCCCTTCCACTGGTTGGCCTCTACCTGAGGGCCCAGGAGCAGTTCACGGTTCGCCAGGCCTACGGCGGACTCGGAGGTGGCATCAACATGAACCGAAGCGGGTTCTACACCGCTGCCACGTATGGCCTCCTGCCATCCCTTGCGCGTTGGTACGGCGCGTGCGAGGCGCACTCTGTCGCCGTGGCCGACGACGGCCTCGCCTTCCTCGCCGGCTCGGTAGTTCACCGATTCCAGCGGGCACTGCAGGACCGCGACCGCGTGTGGTTCTCGCTCAACAGGCCAACCATCGGTGACGCGGGCGAAGATGCACTCGACGGACTCGACGACGTCCTGCTCCGCCTCATGGGAGCGGTCGACGTCACGGCGCGAGTAGCTCGAATCGTGCTCGGGCTGGATGAGTCATTACGGCTTCAGGGATGGACTAGCAAACGATTCCGCCGCGAGGTCCGCAAGGCCGCCCCAACATTGGGCGGCCTGTTTGCACCCAACACTGACCACGGGCGTACGCTCGACGTCCTTGCCCGGCTCCGGAACAGCATCCATCACACGTCGCTGCCTGAGATTCGCGTGGCCGAGGGACGCGGAAGCAACACGACCTGGGTCGGGCTGCGAGAGGACGAGAGGGATTTTGTCCTCGAGGCCTCGGATGCGCTCGGAGGCCGAGAAGCGTGGGGCGTGAACGAGCCCACCCCGAATGAATTCCACCTGGACCCGGGGAGGCTCGCCGATCAGCTCGCCATCCACACAGCCAACCTGATTGTGGCCGTGCAAGACGCGACCCCAGTAGAGCTCCTCACCGGCGTCACGCAGGGCCACACGGTCGACCTCACGAGTCCTCTAGATGGCTTCGGAATCGACACAGGCATGCGGGTCCGTCTCCAGCTAGGCCTCGGCACCGACAGCGACTGATGATCGTGTCGCTTCTCCGAAGCAATCACCGCCGCACACGGTCGGACGGAGCCTCGGCAAGCCGTCCCGGCTATCGCTGCGTAGCGATCTCGCTCAAGCCGTGCAGAGAGGTTGCCGGTCGAGACGCGCAAGTAGTAGGTTCACGCACGAGATGGCCGGTCCCAACATCGAGCGATGAATGCCCGTCGTCCGAACGCGGAGGGATATAGGCAAGGACTGCAGTTGTTCCTGACGCCCGAGCGGCGACGGCTCATCGACGAGCTCGAGGCGGTGACGTTTGATATGGGCTCCGTCGAGACAAATCGCCGAATCGGTATCGCCGCCGAAGACCGGTACGACGGACATCACCACATTACACAGCTGTTGGTCCGCAAGAACCTGAAGCAGTGTGAATTTGCCGAGGAGCTTATCTGCGCGCTCCGTGGCGGACGCACCGGCGTTGCGCTTGCCTTAACGCGAACACTTCTCGAGGGAGGCGTCGAGCTCTCGTGGGCAGCCGACAATCAACTCCGCGGCACCCCAGAGGAGCGGCTGCTTCGCATTCTCCGGCGGGGCTACGAAGCTATGACCGAGGTGAGCGCACTGCCGTCGGGCGAGCAAGCGGTGCTGACTGATGCCACGGTGCGAGGACTCCGATTGTCGCCGGAGTCGGCACGCAATGCGATGCAGGAGATGGACGCCGCAGAGGTTCGCGCGGGCGGCGATCCTTACTGGGAGAGCCACTACGAGCAGTTCCAGGTGAGTTCCGACTACGTCCACACCAGCTTTCTCGGTCCAGCGCGCTTTACGATCATTGACACGGAGATCCACGTCAACATGAACCCTGATCCGATCGAAGGGATGGCTGCCCTGAGAGGGGGTCTGTTCTACTTCGTGCGTGGCGCCGACGCGGTTCTACGGCTTGTCGGGCTCGACGCGGATTCACAACGGCTTGTCGCTCGATACAGCGCAATCACCAGCCTTGCCGACAGTGAGTTGCAGAAGAGTCTTTGCGTGTCAGGTCCGAGTCGAGAGCCGCGGATTTAACGGGCGATGCGCGAAGTCGAAGGGAGCAGCAGCACGTCGACCCGCCCTAGCTCAGGGCGCACGCGTTCCGGCCGCCGGCGGTCCCGGAGTCCGCTTGTTTTAGGGCTCGGCGGGATCCGGCGACGGTTGCGTTCTGTGTTCGCACACACGCGGGTCCGCAGCGGCATACCGGACGATTCCTTTCGTTATCCGGCCGCCCCAGGGCGCGCAAGAGGTTGGGCGACCAGACGCTCGGCAGCATCGAGCAGACGCGGACCATCGTGCATATCTCCCGCCGGACACCTCCGCCGGCGCCTGACGAGTGCGACCTTTCCCAAGCCGGCGTATGCGCCGGGCTGCTCGGGCGGGTCTCGATTGCAAACGACGGGTCGGATCAGGACTTCCGCCGTCGCCCCTCGGCCTGAATCTGCGCATCCCAATCAGACTTCTTGCGTACGCGAATGCTGACGTTGTAGTCCGTCGCATCGTGCAGGCGGTCGTAGTGGATCCGCGTGAGGCGATGCTTCGTGACGTCAGCAACATCCAGCAACGCCGCCGAGGGACGGGCCCATCCCACCCCGCGACTTCGACAAAAGCGGCACCGCGGATCTTCTTCGCGAGTTCTATGGCGGGGAGAACGTCCGTATCGGTCGAGAAGACGACGACGTGATCGGCTCCCTGATCCATCGCCAGGTAGATGAGATCGATCGCGAGCCACACGTCTATCCCCTTCTCCATGACCTCTGCGCCCCGATACTTCAGATCGCGGTATCGCTCAACCACAAGAGCACCTCCAGCTCGCTTCCACGCGGCCGTCTGTGAGCGCCACGCTGAGTAGGACCTCGAATCCTTCGCGTTGTCCGGCCGTCCGCGATAGATGCGGACCTCTTGGAGGCTGCGGTTCCCGTTGGCATCCGCGGCAAGGTGTTTGGCGAGCTTGAGTGGGTCGACCGTACCCACCACGGGCGGGCTCTCCTCTAGACCAAAAGCCTCGCGGGCGCACTTGTAGATGTTCTGCCAATCGAGCAGAACCGCTACCCACACAGGAGGCTCCGGGATGCTCACGCCCCTAGCAAAGCAAAAACCCCCGCCGTGCCACGCTCGAAGCGTAGGACGGCGGGGAACATTGAAAACCTAGAATAGTAGGTGTCGGCCCGGACGACAACCTCGCTACATCTGTTGCAAAGCGCGTCCGGGTGCCGGACGCTACCAGTATCGACGGCGACCTACCGCGGCCTGATTCGACTTGCGGCGGCCTGGTCCTGTCGTTCGAATCGGCGACGAGCGCATCTCCGATGAGGCCGGTCCGGACAATCGCATTCGTCACCGATAGACAGCTGTTGGCTTGCGCTTGGGCGACCAAGCGCAACTTCGCGACGCTGCGGTGCTAGCCGTTGGCGAGCAAGCAAACGCTCGGACCGGCGATCGGCCGCCGCTCCCCCCTTCGTCGCCATTCCGGCACTATCGATCCGACTGCCCCTCTCCGCGAAGAGCGGTAGTGACGACGGCGTGGCCGCTTGAGACGCGGGGCAGCAAGCGCGCCAGCCACTCACGCAGACAGCCCTTTGCTGGCGTAGCCTAGGCGGAACCGCTTGCAGCTCCCGCACGCCGCCCTCGGTGTCGAGGCGCGAGTACGCCAACTCGACCGGCTGCGCAATCGAACTCGAACCCGTCATCCAGTGTCTGCCCTGCATCCTCGTTGGCTGTCGTGACCGCGTCGGTCAGCTTGCGGACACCGTGGCGCACCAGGCGGACCGTGTCCTGCGTCGCGCCCGCGCCGAGCATCGGGGTGGAATCGATGATCTGCTCCGCCGTCCCGTCGAGCATCCCGAGCTCCTCGGCCAGCCGCAGCGTCGCCACGAGCGCCAGCCCTCCCTTCTTGTGCAACAGCAACCGGACGCGGCACTTGGTCAACGACGTCGGATGCCACCCCGGATAATCCACCGGCAGCCCCAGCGCAACCTTTCAGCGCAGATCGCACGCCACGCACTCCATCGCCTGCTCATCCGACACCCCGTCCGGTGCTGCAACAGCATCACCTTAGCCAGCAACGACGGCGGGATCGACGGCCGAGCCATCCGCGACGAGTAGCAGTCCGCGAAATCCTCATCGCGCACGATCCAACCCCCGTGCTCGGCCAACAACCCGCAAAACGACCCCTCCGGCAACGGCCGAGACAGCACCGCCGCATCGAACAGCCCACCTGACCAGACCGGGTCGCGAGCATGCCCAAGATGGTCATAAAGCCGCCGGACGAACCAGCGACTATTTCAGGAGTCTTCTAGGACCCTTAGCGACGCGCCGGTCTGCAACGACACATCACGTCACCATCTCCGACCCCACCGGACCCCCGGCCGGACCAGTCCGCTATCAGTGCATCGCCGGCACCGCCCGTCATCGAGACGCCGAACCCAATCCCGCGTGGCACGAGCGTCCGCTTTGTGGAGTATTGTTGACTTTTTAGCGGCGGCTCCTTATTCTGCCGTGAAAGCGATCTGAGCGTCCTTGGGATTTGGACGCGAAAACAAGGGGGCGTGATGGGGATCTGCATGCGTCGACGCATGCTGGTACTGGTGCTGCAGGTGGGTGGACCTTTTCTCGCGGCGATGCTTGCGATTATGGGGCTGGGTGCGAGTCGTGCGCTGGCCGATCCCGGCGGTGAGTTTCTAAACCCGTCTCCGAACGGGCCGCCCGCCGCGTCGATCTACAACACCACCCCGACGAGCTGCCCGGTGACTGAAGCCACTCCCTTCTGCGACATCTTGGCTCCTTCATCGTCCCTGCCGCCGCTTGACGTCAATAATCCGGAATTTTTGCCGCTGTATAACCTTGGCTACCTCAACAGCGCATATTGGCCTGCCGAGAAACGGCCCGACATCGAGATGTATGCAATCGAGCAGTACGGGTACGGCTACCAGAACTGCGGAGACCCATCAACGTCGCCGCACTACTGCTTTTTGGTGGACGCCGAGGCGGTCGGCTATCCGGTCACCCATACTCCCCAAGCGGGCGACCTGTTCCTCTCACGATGTGAAAGCATCGTTTATGTCAATCCGAACGCTACAGCCGACTGTTCACGAGGCAACATCTATTACGTTGGATATGTTGACCAAGTATTCTCAGACGGATCGTTTGTCGTGACCGAGGGCGGCAGCACAACGGCGGCGGACTCTGGGATAGGATCGGAATGGCTCTCTGGTTCGATGGACTCGAACTCTGATTTCATAGGCTTCTTTCCGTCAGGGCAGTCACCGCACCTTCCCTCGACACCGGTTGGTGTGGTTATCTACTCAGGCGGCGCTGGCTCAGGCAGCGTCCGCGACTCCAACGGACAGACGTGCGCCACGAACAGCACGGGCTCGAACGAATGCTGGTTCACTGAGCCGCAGGGCGTGCCCATTACTTTCACGGAAACCACACAAGCAGGATCCCGGTTTGGTGGATGGACAGGCTCGTGCAGCGGCTTCAGCACCTCGTGCACCATCACTGTTAGTAAGATTGTGGGCGCTGGTCTAACCGCCGCGTTTGATTCCACTGAGTCGGATGCTGGAGCCGGCAGCTCGGGCAGCGGCGCTGGAGGCAAAAGTGGTACTGGGACCGGCAAACCGCCGGCCGGCAAGCGGCTCCGGATCGCACGTGTGACCACCTCTCGAGGGACCATTCACGCCACCCTGCAGGGCTCGCATTTGACCTGCAAGTTGGCGCGCTGGACCGGACACGGCTGGGCCTCGGCGCGAACAGCGCGCTGCGGTGGGTCCGTGACTTACCGCCATCTCACAGCCGGGCGATACCGCTTGCTCCTCGTCTCGGGAAAGCTCTCGGCGACGAAAATTGTGATCCTGCGCCACGGAATGCCCGCCGCGACGCACAAGCCCCGCCACTCGGCGCGTCATCCAGCGCCATAGCCGACCCTCCGCTAGACCCGGCCAAAACTGGCTGCCTGATGCGTCCACAGTCCTATGCGCAAGTGACGGTCGTGCGGACGAGGTGGCTGGCGCGCAGAGCGGTGGCGACGCACTGGCGCCGAGGAAGCCGGACCCGCCGGTGACCAGGATGGTGGTGGCGAGGTGCTCGTTCGGGTTGGACACGATCACGATGTTGACCCGCCTGCAGTGACCCAACCAGGACCCTGAGAGGGTCACCCTCGGCCGGAGCAAGCCACTAGCCTCGATGGTTCGTGGCCGACGACAACCTTCTCGGAGGCTTCCTGCGCGCGCGGCGCGATCGGCTGGCCCCGGCCGAAGCCGGGGTTCCATGTCGGCGACGGGCGGCGCCGGACAGATCGGGCAGGGCGTGGGCGCCGGCGCGCACGACTGCTTTCATCGCTCGCCGGTCGTGAAGCTCACGATCGGAATGGCGACGAACCGCTCACCCGACGTTAGGAGGCGCAATCCGGTTGCCGCGGCAGCCATCGACGGCTCCTGCGCGGATGGACTACGCTCCGACGCCCCGGGAGCGGCTAGCTGGAACCAGACCGGGCGGCGACGAAGCCGAGACTCTTATCCGTCGGCTGTGGGCGCTACGCGGTGCAGCCGCCAGGTGCCGAAAATCAGCCCGGCTGTTGATCCATCCGCACGCGACGCATGTACCAGGCGGCTAGGCGCTAGCAGAGAAGCTGACGCTTCGGATAGTTGTCGTTCGGCCAGAGCGCCCAGTGATACCAGGACCTGCTGGGTGCTCTGGTGTCTCGTCGTGCTAGTCGGCGGTAGACGATGGGACCGCCCGGATAGCAGCGGCCGAGGTCCTGAGCGTGCAGCTGGACCGGCCAGAGGCCCGGCAGGTATCCACCCTGCCGCGCAAACTCGTAGCTCTTACCGAACCCGACAGCCTTCGCATGGCCCCAGTCCTTCCAGTGAATGTCTTTGACAACTGAGTTAGCGTCGCCCTCGGCGCTTACAAATTTCGGCGCGATCTTGCCGAACCCAGGCCACGTGCGGTACGAGGAAGTCTTGGACCCGAGCGTTGCGGATCGGTAGACCCGGGCACTCGCGACGCTGGCGATGGTAACCGCGATTGTGGTCGACGTGATGGCGATCACTATGAGGGTCACCAGATAGCGGGCCGGCGCCACGAGGGCACGAGAGTTGGTCGAGCGGAAGAGCAACAAGGTGCGGTTCATCAGGATCACAGGCTAATGCTCGGATTTCTGGAAAGCAAGCTGGAGCGGTCCAACGCCGCAGCGCTGGCCAGCTTCGGCTTCACGGACCCGGAGTCGTCAAGCACACGGTCGTCGGCTCCGAAGACGCCGGTGTGCGGATAGAGCCCGTCTTGAGATCCGCGATCAGCAACATGCAACACCGAGCTCCGCCCGACGATCGCTTCACGCACCTCGTCCTGGCTGACTCAGCGAGTGGTTCGGCGACTATCCACTGGTCTGAGCCCCGTGGCGGTGGGTCGACTGCGGCGATTTGGCGCCTCGTGGCATGGATGGCGGATGGGGTCGTGAAGCTGCAGATAACGCACCAGGGTGACGACCTGACCGTCCTAGCGACCCGTGTCTCGGCCAACCCGCCCTACGCAACGTTCGAGCGTCGTGCTTGAGGCTCATAGACGGTTGAGCGCCAGTGCGGGCAGCGCACGCCGAATAGGTCGTTGACGACGCTCCAGGGCAAACGTGGCTGGCCTCGATAGCTGCCAATAGAGCAGCCGTCGTCGCCGGGACCGACAAGGGTGACGGCCGTCCAGTAGCCACCTTCGACTCTGAGCACGTTCTCGCTCTCCGGCTTGGTCAGCGCCTCGCGGCACAGGACAGGGTGCCAGTAGGCGTAAGCGTTGACGGTTTCCAGCGCCCAGGCAGGCCGGGCCGTCGACTCATAGGCAGACGTGCAGTGGTAGATCTGCCAGTTGGTCAGCGAGGCCGGATGATAGTGCCGGTCGATCGCGTAGGCGCCTTGGACGGCTGCGACCTTCGCCGAGCCGTGCATCGGGACTCGGGCAGAGGCGGCGGCTGGCAGTGCCACCGCCACGGCGATGATGACCATGAGCTTACTCACGATGCCCCCTTCGGATGTGTGTTGGTGCTACCTGACCGGCCGCGTCCGTGCGCCCGCTTCAGACGATCGCTGTAGATGCGTGGGTACTCTGGGCCTTTGTCCACAACCACACGCCGGCCCGGGCGGGCAGGGTACAAAAATAACCAAACGACGATGAGCCCGACGAGTAGGGCAACAACGCCCAGTTCGGATTGGCGTCGCTGGCCGGTCCATTCTGTCCCTGGACCGGCATCGGTGATAGTACGCCCATTGCTCAGAATTTCAAGATCACTGCTCTGGCGCCAGGTGCCTCTCATCGGCGATGACGCCGAGTCGGCTTCTACCAAACTTGACACCTCACGAGTCAGCAGACATTAAAGCCGGCTTCGATGAATCCACCGACTCACGGGGTCTACACCGCCGCCTGAGACCCGCGTTGGTCACCGCGGTAAATCAGTCGTAAGTCACTCGCGTCGCTGGCGTGTGCGCCCTGACCAACAGCTGGGCTATTGGGAGTGTCATGAAAGGCGTGGCGATCAAGCCCTCCGCCGGGCGCGGCGCACCGCAGGCGCGATGGCGTCCAGCGACGACGAGGACACCAAGGCGCCAGCGATGTCGATGGCATCACGGGCGGAAGGGCATAGCGAACATGACCGGAGGGCGGCTCTGCGCCGGCCAGATCCGGGATTGCTCCGCTCATTCAGTAAACGCCGCGGTTGCCCGCGTCCTGCTCGCTCGCGACGCCGTCTCGACAGGACGGCTGCCGCCGTCTGGACGAGTGCTTCCACTTTCGCGGCGACCCGCGTTGGGTGATCCTTTGGCGACGTTGCGATTCCGCGTGCCCCTCCGGCGCACGGCCAGGCATTACGCGCCCGACGGCCGACGCTGTTCGGCACGATCAGCGAGCATCTGTGCCTCCATGTCCTCGGTCCATGGCTTACCTGCCGCTCGGCGTCTCTCGCCGACCTGAGTGACGATCCGGCGATCCCGTGCTACTTCGAGTGCCTCGTTCGCTTCGCGGCGCCGGTTGATCTCATGTTCCTGTACACCAAGCCAGCGTTGCGCGATCTGCCGGTCCTCCTCATTAAAGAGGCCTCGAATCGGCTCCTTTGCGGTCAGCACCATGTCCTCGAAGGAGAGGTCCAGCCGGTCGGCTTCTAGCAGCGCATTCCAGCCCTCAGACTCGCCGGTCTTGCGAAGGACGCTTTTGATGTATTGCACGAGAGCGGGACCGTCGTGCTCGCGGTCGTTGATCGCTCGGGTCACGTAGGGACCCCAGTAATTCGAGCCGTCGGTGTTCCTGACCTTCGGATCGTCCTTCGTAGCCTCGAGCCGACGGCGTATCTCATCCAGCAGGGCTTTGTGCGCCTCGTCCATCCATTGAGGAGCCTAACCGCAGCGGGAGTGACTATCGGCGGACAGCGCTCAGATCGTTTTCGTCGTCCCAACGGGCGCTCCGCGCGCGATCTGGATTGGCACGACGCGCTCGTCCGCGGAGGCGCCGCGCCGATCCCGGACGAGCGCTGCGGACGCTCCGCGCGACCGCGGCTCGCGCGCCAAGCTCGCGTCAACGCAAGCGGCCGCTTCCGGCGAGAGTCCGCCAGGCCGTCCAGGGACAACTTTGTCGCGGAATTTGTCGCGAACTCGGCAGTTCTAACCGGCGCTAACTGGAAGCAGCTGCTCTAACCGCCCGGAATCACGGCACATAACCTGCAAATAGGCAACTTTTAATCCGAAGGTCCTGGGTTCGAGCCCCAGCGGCGGCACTGGGAATTAGCTGGTAATCAACAGCTCGGGCCTGACCTGGCGGAGCGCAGCGCAACCAGGTCCCCCAATATGTCCCGGCATCTGCATTTGGCTTGGGGATAAGTCGGCTCCGTTGAGCCCGACGGGCGCGCGCGAGCCGCTGCGGTCGGCGATCATCCAGCTCACCCGCAATCGCCTGGCGGCGGCCGACTGGCGACAGGGACGGCGGGGGCTGTGGCTCCGCGCGCTCGATCGCCTAGGACTCGGGTTCGACAGCTGAGACGACCGCGGCGGGATCAGCCGCCAAGCTTTCAGATGAACGGGCAGCGCTTCGCGGATAGGCGATGTCACAGCCGGAGGCCAGGATCGCAACTAGAGGACATGAGCACAGAGCCAAGAGCACTGGTGAAGACGATGCGGGAGCGACCGGTCGCCTTGAAGGCGCGGTCGCGCGGGCAGCCGCCGAGCTCGCCGCTTGAGGAATTCGAGAAGGTGTACCTGCGCAACGTCGACGTCCTCATGGGCTACTTCGCGCGCCGGGACCGCGATCCGCAGACGGTCGCCGATCTCACCTCCGAGACATTCGTCCGGGCCGTGGATGGCTTCGCCAGGTTCGACCCTCGCCGGGGATCGGACCGGGCGTGGCTGTTCGGCATCGCCGCCCGCGTGTTCGCGCGCCACTGCGAGCAGTCGGCGGGCGGCCGGGACGCGGTCGCGCGTTTCGGCGGCCACCGGCCGCTGGACGAGGACGAGATCGAGGAGCTCGCCGAGCGGATCGACGCCGAGCGCGAGGGCGCCGCGCTGATGCGGCGGTGCGCATCGCTGCCCGCGGTCGAGCGGGCGGCGATCGAGCTCGTCGACCTGGAGGAGCTCACCCCGAAGGAGGCGGCGCTGGCCCTCGGCGTCTCCCGTGTCGCATTTCGAAAGCGGTTGTCCCGGGGGAGGTCCCGGCTGAGAAAGGAGCAGCACACCAATGAGTAATTTCACGGACAATCTGTGGCGTGACCTCATTCGAGAGCACGGCCCGACCCTCGCGCACGCCGATCGACCCGAGCCGGGTCGGGTGGGTGGGGCCGGTCTCCTCCGGCGTCCGCGCGTTCTCGCGGGCAGCACGCTCGGGCTGGCGGGCGTCGGCGCGGCGCTGGTGCTCGTCCTGAGCGGGTCGGCGGCCCCGCCGGCGTTTGCCATCACGAAGGAAGGCGATGGCTCGGTGTTGGTGAAGTTGAACTACCTCCAGAACGAGAATCTTCACCAAATCAACAGTCAGCTCACCGCAATGGGGACCCACGAGCAGGTCACGATCTACATGGCGTCCGGGGCGGCCTCCGTCAGTGGCCCGATCACCTGCACGCCCGGGCCCGGCGCGGGCCAGCCGAACCCGCCCGTGAAGATTCTCGTGGGCACGGACGGCACGGAGGTCATCGGCGCGGGCCAGAGCGGCGGCAACACAGCCGAGGGCAGCTTCCACCTGGACCGCTGCACCGTCGCGCCTGACAGCGACACGGGGCCCGGCACGGGCAATACCGGTAATACGGGCGCCAGCTGATCCGGTAACGGCCGCCGGCGCCCGCTCGGAGCGGGCGCCGGCGATGGCGCGATTGGCGGTCCGGCCCCCGGGTGATGGCGGGGGCCGGACCGCTGCGTGGTGGTCGTGGTCGATCGTAGCCACGGCGGTCGGATGGAATCTCGTCAGTCTGCGGGCGCTCACGGGTGGGGCCGCGTACCTGAACGACAGCTCGCTGCATGAGCAGATGGTGCGGTTCGCGACGGCGCAGCTGAGCGCCGGGCACGTGCCGCTCACCAGCTGGTTTCCATTTCTGGGGGAGGGGTCGCCGCAGTTTCTGCACTATCAGAGCCTGCCCGCGATCCTCACCGGCGCGTTCGGTCTGCTGACCGGGCCTGACGTGGCGTTTCGCTGGTCGTTGTATCTGCTGTTGTCGCTGTGGCCGATCAGCGTCTACCTGTCGGCCCGTGCGTTTGGAGCGGGTCGGCCGGCGGCGGCCGCTTCGGCCGCGATGTCCCCGTTTCTGGTGAGCGCCACGGGGGTCGGCTATGAGCAGCACGCCTACATGTGGACCGGATTCGGCGTCTGGACGCAGCTGTGGGCGATGTGGACGTTGCCGCTGGCATGGGGCTTGAGCTGGCGAGCGATCCGCGACGGGCGCGGCTACCTCAAGGCGGTGGTGCTGACCGCGCTCACCGTCGCGCTGCACTTTGAAACCGGTTACCTGGCGCTCTCGGTGCTGCTCGTCTGGCCGCTGGTCGCCGGCAGGCCGCTGGCGGCCCGGTTGCGGCGGGGTGCGGTCCTGCTCGGCGGTTCGCTTCTCGCGTCGGCGTGGGTGATCGTCCCGCTAGTCGCGCAGCGGGGGTGGGCGTCCGTCAACGAGCCATTTCAGGGCACCGGACTGGTCAACGGCTATGGCGCGCGTCGCGTGCTCGACTGGCTGGTCTCGGGGCAGCTGCTTGACCACGGCCGGCTGCCCGTCGTGACCGTGTTCGCGGCGCTCGGGTTCGGATTGGCGTGGCTTGCGTGGTCCTCAGACGCCGACGCCCGCGCCCTGCTGGTCGCTCTCGCGGTGTGCCTGCTGCTCGCGTTCGGTCGCACGACGTTCGGGTCGCTCGTCGATCTGGTCCCGGGCAGCGCCGACCTCTTCTTCCGCCGCTTCATGATGGGCGTGCAGCTCGCCGCGCTGCTGCTCGCCGGTCGTGGGGCGGCGTGGCTGGCGCCCGGCTGCGTGCGGCTGCTCAAGGCCCGAGTCGTGCGGTGGCCGCCCGGCCTGTCCGCGGCGACCGTGCTCGTGGCGGCGATCGCGGTGCTTGCGCCCGCCTGGCTCCAGCTCGGCGCCTATGACCGTCATGACGGCGCCAGGATCGCGGCCCAGCGCCGTGCCGACGACACCGAGGGCGCCGAGCTCAATCGCCTCATCGCGGTGATCGAGCGCGACCGCGGCGGGCGGACCTACGCCGGGATGCCCTCCAACTGGGGCCAGGCGTTCACGGTCGGGGCGGTGCCCGTGTTCAAGTACCTCGAGAGCCGCGACGTCGACGAGGTCGGATACACCCTGCGGACAGCATCGCTGATGACCGACCCCGAGTACTACTTCGATCAGCGCAACCTCTCCGACTACCGGCTGTTCGCGATCCGCTACCTCATCCTCCCCGCCGGAGACCAGCCGCCGGTGCGCGCCCGGCTGGCGATGCGCTCCGGTCCCTACTGGCTGTGGACGATCGACGGCGCCGGCTATGTCCAGGCCGGCCGGATCGTCGGTGAGATCTCGGCGAACCGGACGAACGTGGGTGCCCGCAGCGCTGAGCTGCTTGGCTCCGGGCTCGCCGCGGACGGCGCATATCTCAGCGTCAGGTATGGCGTCGACGGTGGCGGGGATGGCCGCCTACCGACGGTGCGAAGCCAGTCCTCCGCCGGCGCCGTCGGCGCGCAACGCGCCGACCTCAACGACGGCGAGGCCGCCGCGACGGTGCGGATGCGCCGTCCCGGAGTCGCGGTGCTCAGCGCCTCCTACGACCCCGGATGGACGGCAACCGTCAACGGCCGACGCCAGCCGACCCGGATGGTGGCACCGGCGCTCGTCGCCGTCGACGTCCCCGCGGGCACAGACCGCGTCGTGTTCCGCTTCCACGGGTACGGCGACTACCCAGAGCTGCTCGCGCTGACCGGCCTCACCCTCGCCATGGTCGCCGTCGCGCCGGGGTGCGTGCGGCGCCCGAAGAGGCGCCGCGCTTCAGCGGGGGGCACGACGCGGGCGACCGCCCAGGCGCGAGCGAGATGACTCGCCTGTAGAGCCGAGAGAGTCCGCCGAGCCCGCGCAGTCCATCACAGCGTCCAAAGTGCGGCGAGTGTCACAACTTCGACGCAAAGGAGGTCAATCTCGCCGCGCGGCGGCTCTGACGGTCGACGGCGTGAGACGATCTCACTCCGACGGCCGAGCGCTGGCTCGCGAGCCTAGCATCGCTCTCACGGAGACGCATGGGACGGCGATCGTCGCCGCGAACGCTGAGAGACGAGCTACTTGGGTGCGTAGACGAGGGTGATTACGCCGCTGTCGAATCGCTTGATGTCAAGGAGGCGGAGGTGGGGTGCGCTGTCGATGCTCTCGAAGAGATGCTGGCCGGTGCCGATCGCGACGGGGGTGAGGTAGAGGTGAAATTCGTCGATCAGCCCATGCGCCATCAGGGTGGCGTCGAGCGGGCCGTTTCCGTACTTCAAGAGGTTCTGGCCGGCGTCGCGTTTGAGATCGGCGACGGATGAGGCGAGATCGCCGTCGATGGTGGTGGCGTTCCAGGTCAGCTCGGTGAGTGTGGTCGTCGCGACGAATTTCGGGATGCTGTTCATGCGGCTGATGAAGTCACCGGGAACGTGCGCGGGTGCTTGTTCGGCCATCTTGGTGTAGGCGACCGACAGGTGCTCGTACGTGTGTCGTCCGAGGAGGAGGGCGTCGGCTTCGGTCAAAAGCTTCATGTTGTACTGCACGTGCTCTTCGTCGAGGTACGGGAACGCCCAGTCGTTGGTGCCGACCTCGCCGCCAAGCGTGACATGCGTCGCTTCGACTAGCTTGCTCATCATTGCCTCCGTCGGGGTTGGTTGTGGATCGCCTCGATCCATGCGTCGAGGCGTTGGTGAGATTCACGCAGCCCTGCCTCCATCCCCCCTTGCGCGTAGAGCTCGCGCGCCGCGAAGGAGGGAAAGACTGAGGTGCTGGTGATGAGCGTGCCGCGACCGTCGGGCTGGAACGTGAGCGTCTCGACAGACTCGTCCTGGGGCGCGCCGGCGTAGACGAAGGTCCGGACCAGGCGGTGCGGGCGATCGACCTCGCGGTACGTGCCGTGAAGCGTGTGCTCGTGGCCATCGGGCGCGCGTTGCACGAAGCGGTAGCGGCCGCCGGGGCGCGGTTCGCTCTCGCAGACCACGAGCTTGAACTGGCGCGGGCCCCACCAGTTGCGGAGATGCTCGGGCTCGGTCCACACTGCGAACACGAGGTTTGCCGGCGCGTCGACGGAGCGTCGGAAGACGACCGCCGGCTCGCCGGGCGGGACCTCGATGTCCAGCCGCCTGTTGGTCACGATCCATCCTCCCGGGCTTGGAGGTCGTCCAGGTACTCATCGAGCCGCTCAAAGCTCGCCTCCCAGAACTCCCTGTAGCGCTCAAGCCAGCCACTCGCCGCCTGAAGGCCGTCCGGGGAGAGTCGTGCCGGGCGTGTTTGCGCCAGACGACCGCGTGTCACCAGGCCGGCTCGCTCGAGAACCTTCAGGTGCTGCGAGACGCCCTGAAGGCTCATCTGAAAGGGCAGCGCAAGCTCGTTCAGTGTCGCCTCCCCGGACCGTAACCGGTCAAGCATTGCCCGGCGCGTCGGGTCAGCGAGCGCAGCGAAGATGTTGCTCAGCTCATCAGTAGTCGCGGTCATTAAGCAAGTACTTTATCAAGAAGTGACTTGAAGAGCATCAGCGGCTTCCCGCTTCGCGGCTCGGCCAGTCCCGAAGCGGCAGTCAGACATCGGTCCGGGCCGGGGTGTCGTCGTCGCCCCAGACCTCCTTTAGAACTCAGCGCGGTATTCCGCCGACCGACTCGGTGAGCCGAGCTCTTCCGCTCCGAGCGGGAGCATCAGCCAACCGAAATCGGGGTCGCGCTACCGGGCGGCCAGCAGCGGCCTCAGCGAGTGGGTGCAGCCGCAGGCCGCGCCCCTTAGCCGGGGTAGCCCGAGAACGTCCTCGATCGTCTGCAGCACCGAGTAGTGGTCAGTCGGCGTGGTCAGCCGCGCGCCACGCCGTGCTCCCGGACCGGCGACGATCGTCGCGATGCGACCCCCGGAGGCGAGCCGGCAGCAGCCGGCATCACTCGAGCCCTCATCCCAGGTGAGAAACAGCAGGCCGTTGCGGCCGAGGGAGCGCAACAGCGGTGGCACCAGGCCAGATAGGAACCGGTCGCCGGTCGCCACGCCGCAATCATGCATGTCGTGGCAGAGGTTCGGCGTTATCCAAATAAACCCGGGGAGCTTGCCGGTCCGCTCGTCGGCGCCGAGCTGCTCGAGAGCGACGATGTGCGCGCACGACGCGCGGCTGGTCGTGATCGGCGTGTAGTAGGCAAATGGATCGTGCTTTTTGGCGTAATCCCCAGCGCTAGCGCCGGTGAAGCAGGGACGCGGAAGATCCTCCATATACGCCTTCCAGGAGATGTTTGCGCCCTGTAGCTGGTTGACGATGCTCGTCGCGGCCACGCTGCAGTCGGTGCAATCGCGGTTGATCCCGAACGTCGAGCCCCCCGTGAGCGCGAGATAGTTCGGCAGCGATGGATGAGTTGCCGCGTGCATCGTGGGCGCGAGCGCGTAGCGTCGCGCTAGCGCGTTGATGAACGGAGCCGAGCGCGACCCGATCACCTCGCCGTACTCCTTGTTCTCCATGACGACCACCGCGACACGGGGGAGCGCTCCGCCGCGGACGCCCCCGGTTTCGAAGCCGCGGGCCTGGACCGGCGATCCTCGGCTGGCGCCGGCGCCGGTACCGCCGGGCGACGCTCTGCTGCCGCCGCCCAGGAGGGCGGCGAACGATACGACGCCGATCACGACGACCGCCACCGGTGCCGCTGCCGACTTCCAGCTGCCGACACTCACCTTGCCGATCATCGTCCCGATCCACGTAGGCGAGGCTAAACCGTCTATGAGAACGCGCTCACCCCTTTCGGGTGGCTCATCACCCATCCGCTCCGCCGGCTCGTCGTCGGGGACGGCCTACGGGTTCGACGTGCCGTGGCTATACCAGCCGTTGCACGCCCGCCGCTCGAGTCGAGCTTGCCTCCTCCCTCACCGATCCCGTCGGGCGGCGCGACCTGACTGCCGCCGCAGACCGGGCCGCCGCCGGCCAACGGCTCGTTCGGCGATCAGCGAGACGATCAGGACAGCCGCCACCACGGCTTCGAGGAGCGCGAGAACGCCGAGTCCGGCGGTCAGGCTCACCAGCGCGAGCGTGACCCCCAGCGCCATTGCCGTGTCTTCGAGGAGGTCCCGGCGGCGGCGTCGGAAATGACGCTCCCGGCGGCGGCGCTCCGCCTTGCGTTCACGGGCTGCGGCGACCGCCGCGACAGGGTCCGCATGCGGGGCGTTGAGCCGTCGCGTCACATCCCGCGGCCTGGCGCGGTGATCGGGAGTCGCGCTCACGTCACAGCCCGAGTGCCAAGGTGATCAGCCAGGCGAGGCCCGTGAGCTGGATGAACCTGTCGCCGAACAGGACCTCCTCCGGCGCTCCGGCGCGCCCGCCGGTCACCAGCAGCCCATAGCGCAGCAGCGCGACGGTGAACGGGACAATTGTCGCCTCCCGCCAGCCGCTCGCCCCCGAGGTACCTGCCTGGAACGCCCACAGGCAGTATGCCCCGAGCGCGACGGCACAAGCCACCCCGATGACCATCCGCAGAAAGTCGGCGTTGTACTCGGCCAGCACCTGGCGCGAATCTCGCGAGGCGGGGTCGAGGAAGTCGGCGTAGCGTTTGCCGGCGGCGACGAACAGGGCGGCGAATGACACGACGACGAAGAACCAGCGCGAGATTGGGACGCCGGCGGCGACAGCTCCGGCGGCGGCCCTGAGCACGAACGCCCCGGCGATCGCCGCTATGTCAGCGATCGCGATGCGTCTGAGCCACGTCGTGTAGGAGAAGTTGAGCAGCGCGTAGGCGCCGGCGACGGCGAGTGAGGCCCCGCCCAGGCCGGCCGACAGTCCCAGTCCGGCTGCGAATGCCACCGCCGCCACCGCCACGGCAGGGCCGGGGGCGATCGCGCACGACGCGATCGGACGGTGGCGCTTGACCGGGTGGCGTCGGTCCTCGGGCGCGTCGCGCACGTCGTTGAGCAAGTAGGTGCCGCTCGACAGCAGACAGAACGCCAGCGCCGCCACCGCCACGCGGCCGAAGACATCGGAGGCGCCGAGCGCGCCGGCTGCCAACGGAGCGCCAAACACGAGCAGGTTCTTGGGCCACTGGCGGACGCGCACGGCGCTGACCCAGGTGGCGATCCGCCCGCCAGATGGCGGCAGCTGGACCACCCTCGCCCTCGGGACGTCTGCCACCGGCGCCCGCCGCTCATGGCCGGAATGATTGTCTGTTGCGGTTGATGTGCGCGGCGCCGCAGTCGCTCTAGCCACGTTGAAACCTCCGTCTCACACTACTCCGGTGCCGACCGATCGCCTGCCCGGTGCCGATGAGATTTCTCTAAGCGACCGCCGGCAGGACGGGGGTCGGCCACCTCGAACACGGATGGGAGAACTTCCTTTCGGACGGCCGGGAACCGTCCGTCTCGGACGGCTAGGACCGCCGTCTCCATCGCCCTGATCCGATGCCCGCACCCGCCGCAACGCATCCTCCCGCCGCAACGCATTCTCCCGCCGGCCGGCGCCCACTCCCGCGGCGCCTGAACCGGTGGCGGCGGGTTCGTCGAGTGACCACGATTGCACTCGCCATGGGCATGATGCCGATCGCGGTCTCCTTGGGCACGACGCTCGCCGGACCCTCGAATTCAAGCCTCACGATCCGTTCATTCGAATGGCTGCGCGACCACGGCGCGGCTCCGATCGCCTCTGAGATCGAGGGCATCTACTACACGCTGAATGCGCCGTCAACCGGCGGTCCAAGACTCCGCAGGCTCCCGCTGCGCGTGCGAGCTGTCTCCACGGCGCACCCGCAGGACATCGCCCCGGTGATCCGCCCGTCGCTGCCGGGCGAGGGCGTATGGGTGCCGACCCAGACATGGAGCGGGGCAAGGTCGCCGGTTCAGGTCACCCAATTTCGCAGCGATCCCAGTTATCCGCAAATGGTGGCTGGGGTGGCGTGGATAGACCCCCGGCGCACCATGATCGCCCTCTACCCGGGTCGACTCGAACCGTCGGTGTCGCTGCCCCGAGGGACGATGGAGGTCCCGCCCGCCCGGCGCCCGCGGCTTCTCGCCACCTTCAACAGTGGCTTCAAGCTCGAGGACTCCCACGGGGGCTTCGCCCTCGGCGGGGTCACCTACGCCCCGATGCAGCCCGGAATCGCGACCTTCATCCGCTACGACAACGGCCGAGTTGACATCCAGTCCTGGCAGGGCGGCCCGCGAGTCCCCACCGGCGTGGACTTTGCCCGTCAGAACCTGCCCCTGATCGTCGAGGCCGGAAGGCCCAACTCCAACCTCTCAGACGGTCCCGAGTGGGGAGCCACCTTGGGGAACGCGATCCGGGTATGGCGCTCCGGGATCGGGATCGATGCGCACGGCGACCTGATCTATGCTGCGGCCAACGATCAGACCGTAGGGTCACTCGCCGAGATCCTGCTTCGGGCAGGAGCGGTCAGGGCGATGGAGCTCGACATCAACTCCTACTGGGACACGTTCATCTCCTATGCCCAGCCCGACGCCGGGCGTCCCAGCAGCCTCCTGCCCAGCATGACCCGCCCGGTAACGCGCTACCTGACGCCCGATGACCGGGACTTCTTCGCCGTCTACCTGCGCTGATCGGTCGCGGCGCGCAGCCGCGCTGACAGTCGCGATGTTGCTGGCGGCAGCGGCCATCCTGACCGGCTGCGCCGGCTCCCGGCGGTCCGAGAGCTCAGGTTCGCCCGCCGGCGGTGCGGCGGTGACCGGAACCACCGTGCGGCGGGCGTCGGCGGTGACCCCCGCGCTGTCGGGTCGGCGGCCGAAGGTGACGGCTGTTGGCCTACGGGTGCTGACGTTCGTCGATCACAGCCGCCTGATCCGGCTCCCGGGCCGCCCTCCGCAACCGCGTCGACTAGCGACCGTGGTCCGCTACCCCAAGCACGTCGCCGGCCCGTTTCCGTTGGTCATCTTCGGCCACGGGTTCGCCGTCACCCCGGCCATCTACTCTCGGTTGTTGACCGCGTGGGCGCATGCCGGCTACGTGGTCGCCGCGCCCGTGTTCCCGCTCGAGAACGCCCATGCGCCGGGCGGCCCGGACGAGGCCGACATCGTCAACCAACCCCGGGACATGAGCTTCGTGATCACGCGCCTGCTAGCTGCCAGCGCCAACCGCGGCAGCCCCCTCGCCGGCTTGATCGACCCGCGCCAGATCGCTGTCAGCGGCCAGTCAGACGGCGGCGAGACGGCGCTCGCGACCGCTTATTACTCGAACTACCGTGACCGTCGCGTGCGCGCCGCGGTCATCCTCTCGGGCGCCCGGCTGAGTGGAGCCGGCGCATTCGCCTTTCCGCCGTCCAGTCCCCCGTTGCTGGCCGTGCAGGGCACCGCCGACACCATCAACCCGCCGCACTTCACCTACGACTTCTTTAACCTCGCCCCGCGGCCCAAGTACCTGCTCAAGCTCCTCGGCGCCAGGCACCTACCCCCGTACACCTACGAGCAGCCGCAGCTCTCGATCGTCGAGCGGGTGACGATCGCCTTCCTGGACCGCTACCTGAAAAGCCGTCCCCACGCGATCCGCCGGATGATCAAGGCCGGAGACGTTCGAGGCACGTCGCTGCTCGATGCCGACCGCTGACAATCGCCTGCCTGGATCGGGCAGCGCGGGGGACTGCGCCTGAGACTTCTGCATCGCGCCTGAGACCTCTGCATCGGTGCGGTGTTAGCGGGGTCCTGCAAGCACCGAGGCGGGGAGATCGGTGCTTGCGGTGGTAAGCGCCAGGCGCGATACGGCCGTGGGGTCGATCAGGTGCCTGGCGTAGCCCGTGTGGTGGGAGCGCGTCAGTGGCCGTGCTACGCGCATCCGCACCGGGGCCCGCCGGCGCCCCAGCTTCAGACGGCGGGATCCGCCGGGCAACGCCTCGGGGCGGGCCGCGTTGAACGGCGTTTGCCCAGGCGGCAAGTCTGTGGTACTTTCCCGATAGGAAAATAGTTTCCGCAGAGGAGGTAGCTATGAACTCCCAGCAACGCCAGCCAGACGGCAGCGGGGCGGACGGCGGCGAGGCGGCAGCCGCGCTGGCCGAGATCCAGCAGCGGCAGGAACGCGTCATCAAGACGGTGCTGGTACCGGTCTGGTACTGGTGGGTCATGGCGGCCGGAATGGTCGCCATCGGCGCCGCCCGGGACAGCGGGAAGGCGGTCGTGCAGGCCATCACGATCCCGCTGGCCGTGCTCGTCATGGTGGGGCTGACCATGAGGACGATCCCCGAACTACGCCGTCGGGTCAAGGTGCACAGCAGCGCGCAGCCTGGCGCAAGTGGCGCAGCCGCGATAGTGGCTCTGATAGTGCTCGTCAACACAGCGGTCATAGCCACGGCAACTAGCCTGGCCGCGGCCCACGACCCCGATCCGGACACGATCGGCTACGCCGCCGGCGCAGCCGTGATCGTGATCGCCGGGCCCCTGGTGAACCGGTATCTGCGCGCGCTCATGCTGAGCAAGACCCGACGGCAACTGAGCGACGCACGGCAGGCGAGCAGCCAGAACCCATGAGCACGGCTCGCTTCGATGAGCTGATTCACGCGCCCACACGGCTGGCGATCGTCTCGCTGCTCGCAGCGACGCAATGGGCCGACTTCAGGTACATCCGCGACGAGCTCGGCCTGTCCGACTCGGCGCTATCCAAACAGCTATCCACTCTTGAATCGGCCGACTACGTCGAGATCCGCAGAACCTTCATCGGCAAGCGTCCGCGCACCTCAGCCAGCCTCAGCCGAGCCGGCCGGCGGGCATTCGACCAGCACGTGGCTGCCCTGCTGCAAGTCATGTCCACCGCACAGCAAGATGCCGACCCGCGGCCGGCCGTGGAAGCGGCCCGCCAAATCCTGGGGCGCTGAGCCCGCGCCGACAGGCTCGGAAATGCGCGGAAACCGCACATGCGTCCGTCCGGGTGCTAGCTGATTTCCGGCTAACGCTCGGGCGGAAGCGGCACTCTGCGGGGCTGGGGCCTGGCTTCTGGTCCGTCGCCGTTAGGCCACGGAGTCCTGATCGCTGCTTCCGAGCGTCGCCAACCCGAAGCGGCAGCGTTGAGCGGACTCGCTGAGTTCGCGCAGAGATAGCCCTGCGCCGCCTGCGCCATCGCCACCGCCGAGCTCGGCGAGCTGAGACCCGGTCGCGCGAGTCGTAGACGACCTTTCTCGTCCTCCTGCAGATAGACGATGGTTGCGGCAACGTGCTCGCTCGCGCGGTGAAACGCGACCACGCGTCCGTGGAGCCTCAACGAAACTTCCGGTTCGTCGCCCATGCGGGTCCGCTGGCGTCGCTGCCGCTTCGTGACTTGCGGCGTGCAAAGCGGCGGCTGGGGCGAGGCCGGGACTCTGAGGAATCGAGCTCGGCTCGGGGTAAAGCGAGAGCGGGCATGATCCGTAGATGGCTCCGATTCGTCTGCGGCCATGGCGACACCTGGACGCTCCGGCCGTTGAGTTGATGACCGATGATCCGCATCTGCTGCGGTGGTCGAGCTTGTCTGAGTTGGGGGTTGACCGGTGGCTGGCTGAGCAGCGGGCCGGGGCTCGCGGCCCGTCGCTCGCCATATGTCGTTCAGGCGATGACCAGCCGCTGGGCAAGATCGCGTTGCGGATGCCCGAACACGCCTCGCCGGCGGCCACCTGCCAGGCGATTCGTGCCTCAGACAATCCGGTCGGTGAGCTCAGCTACTGGCTGGTGCCCGACGCTCGAGGTCACGGCCTCGCCACCGCTGCGGTCACGGCGATGGTCGACCGGGCACGTCGGCCACCGATCTGCGATCGGTGGTCATGGACGTCGAGATCGACAACCGCCCATCGATCCGCGTAGCCGAGCGCCTCGGAGCCAAACGCCGCGAACCGCACCGGGTCGAGAGGGACCGCGCTGGTGTGCCGCGGACAATGGTTGTGTTCGTACTCGCGATCATCTGAGCTGCCCCTCTCGCCGCCGCGTACCAAGCCTTATCACTGCGAATGTCGCCCGACCGGCTCTGAGTCCGCGGCTTCCGTTTCGCGAGCTGGCTAGATCAAAGCAGCACTGTCGACTTGGCCGTAGACGTCGGTTCTCGTGGCCGGTGTTGCGTGAAAGCGGGTCTCTCGTCGCTGTCTTGTTGGTGGGAGGGGCCTCAGTTTCGGGATCGTCTGGGTCGTGAGGGTCGTGTGGCAGCACCCGGGAGGCGATCGGTGGGCTTGGTGGCGTTTCCTGGGGGGAGTAGCTGGGTTTGAAGACCGAGCACCATCCCGTCCAGGGCGAGTTCGAACAGTCGCTCGGCGTCGTGGCGGACGTCGGCTCGTTGGACGGCGGCCAGGCTCGGGTATCGGTCGGCGGGGAGTGTCTGCTGGGCGCTGGCGTGCTCGTCCTCGCCGCCGCTGACTTCGCCGCCGGGGGGTCGGCCGGCTTCGGTGAGGGTATGGCCGATCACGAGGCGCCCGAGGCAGTCAAATCCATCGGCGGCTTGTTGTTCGGTGAAGCCGGCGTCGAGCAGAATCGCGGTGATCGTTTCGACGAGTTCAAATGCGGTCGGGGTAATCGGCGGGCGCGTTGCGAGCAGCGCGACGGTTTCGCCGTGGGCGAGGAAGGTGCTGCGGGCGGCTCGAGCGACGGCCCGCAGGTCGTGGTCCCACCGGCCCGTGCGGGGTGGCAGTTGGACCTCTGAGTAGACGCGTTCGATGAGGCCGTCAAACAGGGCGGCTTTATCGGCGATGTGGTGATAGACGGCCATCGGGTCGACCCCGAGCTCGGCCCCCAGCCGGCGCATCGTCAGCCGCTGGAGTCCTTGGTCATCGGTGATCTCGAGGGCGACGCTGAGGATCCGCTCACGAGAGATAACGGCAGGGCGGCCCTGGCGTCGGCCGGACGGCGAGCCCGGATCTGTGCTTGCTGCCTTGACAGGCATTATCACTTTATTCTACGATGTAGTAGTTCTACGGTGTAGAGAATCTCGTGCGAGGAAGCTCTGGAGGTCTTAGTGAAGCTCTACTTGGATGATGTCGACTTCGATGGTCAGCTTCAGCGTGCGGTGGGCAAGGCCGACTCCGGCATGCCAACGTCGGAGAGTGCTTGACGATTGCCGAGCGGATCACTGGGGGCGATCGTGATAGCTGGTATGACGCGTGGTCGGAGTTTGCGAAACGTCTCGTGGCGCAGGGCGACGAGGCTCGTAAAGCAGGCCATGGCGTTAGCGCTCGTAACGTCTATCTGCGTGCCGCCGAGTACTTTCGCCAGGCGTTCTTTTTTCACCGCGAAGACCTCGATGCCGAGAAGCTGCAAAGCGCCTATTCAGCGAGTGTGGCCGCGTTCCGGTCAGCGCTCAAATCATTCGAACACCCGGTCGGGTGTTGACCGGCGAGCTGTCGGGTTACCTGTTCACTCCCGACGGCGCGGGCCCCTACGCGACGATGCTGCACATCAACGGCTACGACGGAACCGCCGAGGAATTGTACGCCTCGGTGCCGGCAGCGCTTGATCGCGGTTACGCGTTCGCCGCGATCGACGGACCCGGTCAGGGCGCCATGCTCTACGACCAGCGAGTGCCGATGCGCCCCGACTAGGAAACGTCGTCCCCGACATGTTCGACGCCCTTGCCGCCGAGCCCGGGGTCGACGCCCAGCGCATCGTGCTGGTCGGTCGCTCCTTCGGTGGAGTCATCGCTCCCCGCGGCGCCGCCGGAGCGCGCCGCCTCGCCGCCATGATCGTCGACCCCGGCCAGTTCGACATGGGCCCCGCCTTGCTCGATCAGCTCGGGCCCCTGGCCGACCACGTACACGACCCCGCCGCCGACGAGCAGTTCCAACAGCTGCTCGAGCGCCCAGGGATGAAAGCCTTCTTCGGGCCGCGCCTGGCCACCCACGGCCTGTCGACGATCCGCGCCTACTGCGAGGACATGCTCCGCTACTCAAACGCTGAACCGTCACCCAGATCACCTGCCCGACCTTCGTTACCGACAACGAAACCGACGTCACATCCACCGGTCAAGGTCAGACGCTGTATGACCACCTGACCTGCCCCAAGGATTTTCGCCTATTCACCGAAGCCGAGGGAGCCGAGGGACACTGCGAAGGCATGGCGCCAACCATCTTCTGGGACGCCGCCTACAACTGGCTAGACACCCTGCTCGCCCAATAGCCCCCGAGCGTTCAATACACCAGGCGTCGTGCTCGACAAGTCGGGCGCACGGCGCGACGGCGGCAAGCACACCGCTTTCACTAAGCCAGCAACGAACGGGATGCTCTGCCCCGTCAATCGCGAAATCAGCACCAGCAGAAACTGTGCCGCCCTCGCCGTCGTGCAGACTGTGACTGCCGCATTGTCGCCCGACCGGGCGTGAGGGGAGCGCTTCCGCTTCGAGATCTCGTCGCGCCGAAGCAGAAGCTGGAGACCAGCGACGCGAATACACGTGTCCGGACCAAGGGGTGCATTGGGAAGCGGCGTGGGAGGTGGTTGGGTTGAGCCCTCGCTAGCTGGGCCGTGATGCTTTCGATCGTGCTCAACTTCTTGCGGTGATGGGCAGGGCTGTGCTAGCTTGCGCCCGGGACCGCGGCAGATTTCTGAGCGGGGTGCGGCATGTCTTCCAGGGCGGCGCGTTGGGCTGGATTGGTTCTGGCGAGGGTTCGCGGTGCCGGTTGGTCGTTGCCGGCGTTGACCGTCGGCTTGTTAGCGCTGTGGGGGGCCGCGCTTGCGGGTTCGGCGGCGGCGGCGTTGCCGTCGAACTGCTTACAGTCCGGTAGCACGGTCACGTGCACATACACGGGCGCCGGCACGTCCACGTTCACGGTCCCTGCTGGCGTGAGCTCAATGGATGTCACCGCGGTCGGCGCCGCTGGTGGGTCAGGCGGCGGCGACGGATTTCCATTGACCGGGGGTCCGGGCGGTCCCGGTGCCTCCGTCGAGGACACGGCCGTCCCGGTTAGCGCCGACCAAGTCCTGTCAGTGATCGTCGGCGGCGTAGGCGGCGACGCCCGTGCCGGGGGCTCGTTCACCAACGGTGGTCCGGGCGGGAGCCCAGGGGGTGGTGCCGGGGGTGGCACTACAAACATCCTCGCCGCCGGTGGTGGTGGTGGCTATTCGGGGTTGCTTGGCCCGTCAAGTAGTCCGCTGGTGATCGCCGCCGGCGGCGGGGGTGGCGGGGGCGCCTCTGGCGCATCGGGCGGCGGCGGCGATATTGGCTCTGGCGGCGGCGCCGGCGGCTTCGGCGGCAGTCTCGGCGGCAGCTCCGCGACCGGTGGTCGCGGCGGCATCAGTTCCGGAGGTGGCGCGGGTGGCGGTGGTCAATTCGTCGGCGGGTGCGGCACCCCAACGTCCAATGGCAGCGGCGGTTCGAGTCTGACCGGCGGTCAGGGCGGCCAGGGCAACGCCGGCGGCGGCGGCGGGGGCGGCGGTTACTACGGCGGCGGCGGCGGGGGCGGCGGCTGCAGCGTCGGCGGGGGCGGCGGGGGCGGCGGCTCGAGCTTTGGAATCAGCGGGCTCACCAACGGGACGACCGCCCGCGGTGCGGCGGCGGTGACAATCAGCTACACGCTCGCCACGACGAGCACCAGCGTGTCGGCACCGGTGCACGGCACGGCGGGAACGGCGATCGCGGCCGGCTCGGTCACCGCGATGTTGTCGGGCGCGAGCAGCGACGCCACCGGCACGATCAGCTTCACCGTGTTTGGCCCGCGATCCTCGGCGCCGAGTGACTGCACCAGTGGCGGCACGACGCTCGGGACGGCGACAGTCTCGGCCAGCGGCACCTACCAACCATCGACTGGTTTCACGCCGGGTAGCGCCGGGACATATTGGTGGTTTGCCAGCTACAGCGGTGATGGTGGAAACAAACCGTCCAACAGCGGCTGCGGCACTGGGATGAAGTCAACCGTGGTCTCGGCGCCTGCCAAGGCGCCGATCGCAATGACCGGCGTGGCGAGCAACCTCACCCAAACTTCGGCGACCCTGCACGGGTCGGTCAACCCCAACGGGTCGGCAACCACCTTCTACTTCCAGTACGGAACCTCTAGCGCCTACGGCAAGCAGACCAGGGCGCAGGGCGCGGGCTCGGATGCAACTACGCACTTAGAGTCGGCGTCGGTCTCCGGGCTCTCGCCGGGCGACACCTACCACTTCCGGATCGTCGCCTACAACCAGGCGGGGACAAGCTACGGCGCCGATGAGACGTTCACCACGGTTCTGGCGCCGCGCCTTCGGCGGGCAAGCGTGCGAATTACCGGCCTGCGCGCGACCCCGCTCCGGCACGGCTGCGCGACCGAGACCGCACGAGACGAGCGGGAGATCACAGCGGTGATCTCCGATGCCACCTGCCGGCGCTTTCGGCTGACCCTGCAGGGGATGATCGAGTCCAACGGCAAGCTGAACGCAACCACCACCGGGGCCGTACGGGTCAAGGTGAGCGTAAAGCTCCCGCCGGGCCCTGCTGCGCGTAGCGCCCGGGGCAGGGTCAGCCACGGCCGCTGGCGGATCTCGCTCGTGCTCCCCGGCGTCAACCTGGACCCCCTCCCTCCCAGTTACCTCATCACCGTCCACTACGACGGCGACAACATCACCCGGCAAGCCACCACACGCCGCCGGGCCCGAATCGAGAGCGAACGGGCTGGCCTGTAGTGACCGCCGCAGAAGCAGCAACTGACCCGAGCCACTGTCGCGCACGCGCTCACGTGGCGGCCGACCGCGGCTGACACGAGATCGCCGGATGCCAGCCGCAGCACCGCGCGGTGACCGCACATGCGGGGTAGCTCGCTTGCACGAGCGACGCTCTGCACCGTGCTGCGCGTCGCACCAGAACGCTCGGTCACGCGAGCGCGTGCGCGCTCGGCAAGCCGCTGGTCAAGGCGGGGGCGGCGTCCGGTTTGCGCTAGGTGCCGGCCGTCTTGCGGCAGATGACGAGGGCCTCGATGTAGTCGCGGCGATAGCGGTTGGGGGCATCGGCGACGCGCTCCTCGAGTGCTCGGAGGAAGTCGGCGAGGAGAGCGGGCGCGCGGTCCTCGCCCTCGCGCGCGAACGCGCTTTGCATAAGCGGCTCGCCCCAGGCGAGAACGCTTCGCACGTATTCCCGCGCGAACACGGCAGGATCGTCCTGCCAGTAGGGATTATCGAGACGGAAGAGGTCCGCGCTCTCGAGCTCGAGGCCGTCGACGCTCCCGCCGCCCGCTTCGAAGGGCTCTCGGATCTCGTCCAGCGTGCGCATCCACACCGGGACGACGACGGCGGCGACGGTGGCGGCGCTGATGCGCCCTGCGTGGCGCCAGTCGGCGAGCACCCGGTTCATGTCGCCGATGAGCTCGACGTAGAGCCCCGATCGCTCGGGGTCCGGAGCGGGCGAGGCCGGGAGCGCAGCGATGAACCGGCCGTCCGGCGCGAGCTCCATGGCGCGCATCTCGAGCAGCCTCTGCCACTGGTGCGCCGCGGCCACGCGCCAGGCTTGGCGCTCGGCCTCGTCTCTGTGATCCGGGTAGCCCGGAAAGACCGACCCAGTCGACGCCAAGGCGCCTGAATCCGCCATCCAGTGCATGGCCGTCCCGGATACCGCGACGTGCACGCTGCCCGGCGGCAGGCAGGGCGCCTGCTGGAGCGGGATGCCCGCCATGCTGATCACCGTGGCTGGAGGCGGGCTGTGCTCGACCGCTCGACGGCAGGCCTCCCCGTGCGCCTCTGGCGAGGCGTAGTGGGCACCCGTGCCGGCATCAGCGACCCCGGGGCCGGCGTCACCCGGCGCGGGGATCACGACGACCCCCGGCCCGTCCGCCGCTTCGCCGAACACGTGCCGAAGTTGTTCAGCGGCAACACGCCACGCGTTCGTCGGCAGATCGACGAGCGCGTAGATCAGTGGCCGGCCGGCGCGCTGCTCCGTGAGATCGCGGATCAGGCCGTGCGAGTTGACCCCGTCGGCGGCGCCGAGATCGACCACGCATAGCACCCGCTCGTCCGCGAACAGCCGCGCCGCGCTCAGCGCGGCCGGGTAGGTTGCCTCAAACGCCGCGCGCTGCGAGAGCGCGCCCCGCGCGTAGTCGTCTGCCATGCTCGAGAACTCGGGGCGATCTGCTGGCGTGGCGCCTCCTTTCAGACAGCAGCGCCGGTCTCGGCGCTGCGACGATGATGGTCGGCTCGAGCCTATCTGGTCCGCTGACGGTAACGGGCAGGATCGTCTCGGTTGCGTGCTGCGCCTCAGCGCCGACCCGCTGTGACAATCCCGTCAGTGTCAGCCGGTACGTGCCGGGCCGGAACCCTCGGCTCACGTGGAGCTCCGTGGGTTGCGGGTGTAGGTTCCTCGGCCATAGATGTGACCGGCTCGCGTCAACCGGGTCGTGGCGCGGCGGATGCGCGACGGCGGCCGCGGCCCCGTGACCTTGCGCGCCCCGCCATGGCTGTGTGGAGATGATGAGCGGGGTCTGGCCGGCCGCCAAAGCGGCGGTCGCGCGGCAGAAGGAGAGCAGGCTCTTTCGGTTTGTGTCGCCCTCTGCGCGAGTCGCCGCGCGCGGCCGGCTCATGCCCGGAGCGGGTGACGACTCGGGACGATGGTCAATGCCGGATGCCGGCCACGAGCGAATCCCAGTTGCCGGCGGCGATTCGCTCCTGGTCGGCCCGATCGAGCCCCGAGGTCTCAAGGAAGTGCTCGACGCCACCGTCGGGACCCGGCCGGTACGGGTAGTCGGTCGCGAACAGGATGCGCTCCACGCCGACGACCTCGACTGCCCACCGTAGGTAGCGCTGGCTGTAGACGCCGCCCGCGGTGATGTAGGCGTTGCGGCGAACGTACTGCGAGAACGTTTGGGGGAGCTTGGCCTGCATGGCCAGCCCGTCAGCCCGGTCCAGATAGAACAGGACGACCTCGCCCCAGTGGCCGAGGAGGACCTGGAGGTCAGGGAAGCGGTCAAACACGCCGGCGAGCGCGAGTCGGAGGAACTGCACGCCGGACTCGTAGTGCCACCCGATGCCATAGGTGGCGAACGCGCCGTCGATGGCGTCGTCAAAGCCCGCGTACAGCGCAGCCCGGACCCGCGGCTGCGGGATCTGCGGGTGGATGTACAGCGGGGCGCGCAGCGACGCGGCGGCCTCGAAGATCGGCCAGTTGTCGGCGTGGTCGAGATTGCGCTCGCCGGTGCGGCCGAAGAGGAGGGCACCATTAAGGCCGAGCTTGGTGACCGCGCGCTCGAGCTCTTGCGCGGCTGCGGCGGGCGCAGGGGTGGCAAGGGTGGCGAAGCCCTGAAACCGGTCCCGGTGGGCATTTACGAGCTCTGCGATCCGGTCGTTCGTCTCGACCTGCAGGTGGGTGGCCTCGTCGGCCGCAAGGTTGTGCAGGCCAGGCGAGGTGAGCGAGATCACCTGGACGTCCAGCCCCGCGTCGTCCATGGCCGCGATCCGGCGCTCCCCGACGTCGCGGAGCCGCTCCCCCACCTCCCCCGGAGGGGCGCCGGCTCGCGAGTCCTCGCGGGCGGGGGAGTCGAGCCGGCTCCACGCCGCGACGACCTCGTCGGTCACGAAGTGCTCCTCGGTGCCGATTGTCTTCATCTCCCTGCCTGCCTCCTGTTTGAGTGGTCTTATTGCATCTTCCCGGCGAACGGGCAGCCGAGCCCGATCAACGCAGATACCGACCGCGCCGACGCCTCGTTCACCCTCCTCCTCGGCGCCGCGCGAGCCGAGATCGTAATCTCTGCTCCATGGACACCGCGTCGATCGACGGCCTGCTCGAGCAGGCCGTGGGTGCCGGCGCGCTGCCCGGGGTGGTTGCGATGGTCGGCGACCCGCGAGGGGATGATCTACCAGGGTGTTTATGGACGACTGAGCGTGGAGCGCGACGAGTCCCGTGCGCGCCGACACGATGTTCTGGATCGCGTCGATGACCAAGGCGGTCGTCAGCGTGGCCGCGCTCCAGCTGATCGAGCGCGGAGAGCTCGAGCCCGAGCAGCCGGTCGCGGACGTCCTGCCCGCGTTTGGCGACCTGCCGAGCCTTGAGGGCTTCGAGGTTGACGTTCCGCGGCTGCGCGCGGCGACGCATCCTGTGACGCTGCGCCACCTGCTTACCCACACCTCGGGCTGCGGCTATTGGTTCGACAACTCCGACGTGTTGCGCTATCACCGGGTCGCTGGCGTGCCCGACCCGCTGAGCGGCAGCCCGGAGTGCTGGGCGTGCCGCGGTTGTTTGAGGCCGGCGAAAGTTGGGAGTACGGGACGAGCGTCGACTGGCTCGGGCTCGTGGTCGAAAAGGTCAGCGGGGCGGACCTCGACACGCATGTCCGCACCCACATCAGCGAGCCGCTGCTCGCCAGATGAACCCTCTCGCGCGCCCGATTGATGCACGCAGCCGCTTGATTCTCGGCGTCGCCGGTTTCCGGGCCAATGCGGCAAACTATCGGTATGGCGCACGCGATCGGAGTGGTATAGCTCGTGAAGGCAAGTCCGAATATGGGACCAAGTGGGTTGAGCGTTCCGAGCGCTGACCGCTCTGAACTGTTGATGTTCCCCAGACTCGCGACGTACTCCCAGATCGTGGCCGGTCTGCAGTGGGACGCGGCGGCGATCGACCTCGCCCCCGACGCCCGCGCGTGGCCCGGGCTCCCGGTCGAGCGACGCCGCCGCCTCACCACATTGCTCGCAGGCTTTTGCGTGGCCGAGGACGCCGTCGCTGAGCATCTCGTGCCGTTCGCCGACGTCGCCAAGCACGTGGACACCATGATGATGTGGGTCTTCTTCCTGCAGCGCCGCGACGAGGATCGCCACGCCACGCTCTTTGACCGCATCGCCGCCGAGGTGCTCCGGCTGCCTGGAGAGACCCCGGCCGAGCGGCGGGCCGCGGCGCGGGCCGACGTCCCGCCCGCCCTGCTCGAGCTCTTCGAGGTGCGGCTGCCTGCGATGGCTGGGGAGCTCGCGGCGCGCCGCACCGGGCTGCTTGACGGCGTCGGCCTCTACCACATGGTGCTCGAGGGGGCGGTCTTTGCCGCCGGGCAGCGTGCGTTGCTCGACGACCTGGCTGATGGCGTGCTGCCCGGAATACTCGAGGGTGTGGAGCGCGTCGAGCTCGACGAGCGCTGGCATGTCGGCTTCGGTCTGCGCAGTCTGACCCAGGCTGGGGCGTCAGACATCCTAGATGGCGTCCTGGCTCGCGCGACAGAAGGTGCGGCGGCGTGGGGTGATGTCGTGCCAGCCATCACCCAGGATCTCAGTGTGACCCTCTGCCAGCGGCGCTTGTCCACCGTGGGTCTGCTGGGCGCCAACGGAACCCACGCAGATCCGGCGGCCGGCTCGCTGCTCGGGCGCATCAGCGTCGACGGCACGACCAGTTAGCGGACGCGACAGCGACGATGGTCTGCCTTCTCGGCGACGACGTCGCGGCGATCGCCGGCATCGAGCGAGTCCCTTAGGAGTCGTCCGCTGGGTGTGAGCTTGACACCGAGTGCGATCGCGGGCGGTGAGGTGGCCGATGCCCCCAGCGGAGGAGCTCGATGATCGCTTGATGCCGGGTGCGGGGGTTGGAACCGCGCTGTGATGATCTCGAGCGACCGGTCATGGGTTGGTTCGTCCTGAGATGGCGCAATGCTCTGAGGTCTCGTGGAGCGTGTCGGCCTCGTAGCTTTGGTGGGTAACGAGCTCGGTGCGAGTCGTCCCGTTGTGGTAGGCCTCGACCACGAACTGCAGCGTGTTGAACAGCCGAGGGACACCGTTCTGGGCGGTGTTGAACATGGCGTTCAACAGCGACGGCGCGGGCATCGTGGCAGGCGGGGCGGGAGGCGCTTTGCGAGGTCAGTCCAGGTGAGAAACCTGTCGTCGTCGGTGGCGTAGACCCATTGTTCGACGGTGCCCGGAACGCTGCCGCTGGGCTCCAGCGTGGTTGAGCCTCGGGCCGAGACGGTCGGGGCCGTGCCGCCGAACCGTGGCGTGCCGGCCAACGGTTGCCAGCTCTCGTGTAACCGCCGCCGAGCGCTGAATGATAGGAGACACAAGTGTAGGGAATTACGTCGTTGGCATACAACGATCCGGTGCCCTGCTGGGCGCGATAGAGCCTGTACTTGTCGGGAAACAGGGTCTCGTAGCTGTTACGGGCGGTAGCCACGGTAAGTGCATTGGTGGCGTCGGTGTACGAGTTCGGATTCCTGAGGCTCCGAGCCCAGTCGTAGCTCTTGCTGGGGCTGTTGGCGGCGTTCAACGCCGCGGTCTTGAGCTTGCCGTAGTCGCTGAGGATGATCGCCTCGGCATGGTCGAGACCGCTCAGAGCGGCCGTGTACTGGTCAGACAGCTGGACGGCGTAGTCGGCCGCGCTTTCGCTGATGTCGGTCACCTGGCTGCTGCGGTTGTACGAGTCTGCCCAGTCGGCGCCAAATGCGAAGCTGCCCGCCAAAATGTTGAGCACGTTCCCGGCTGCACCGATGCCTGGGATCGAACCGACCGCCCAGAAAGGGTCGCTGGTGATATGTGCCCAGCTGGTGTCGAGCTCGCCGGTGGCGCCGCCCAGCTGATCCTGCTCGATGTGAGTTGCGATCGCATTGACTCCGGCAGCCGGGTCTTTGGTGAACGGAGACTTCAGGTTGGCGATCCAGCTCTTGACCGTGGTCACGTAGCTGATCTCATCCTCGACGTCCTTCTTGACTCGAGCAAAGACGCCGGTTGCGACTCCCGCGCAACCGGTCATGTTGTTGATCTGGAGGAGAGCGGTCTGCCAGCTCACATTGGTGTTGCTCACAAAGTTGCTCTCCACAGTTCCGCTCAGCGGCGGGGTCAGCTGCTCAGCGATGCACTCATCGGCTGCCTGTCCATCCGGGTCGCTGTCCGGCCACGACGTCGCCGGGGTGGCCAGCAGCCTGGGCAAGGTCCCGGTCAGCGGCTGATCGGGCTGCTGGCCCGCGATTCGACATCTGAGTTTTATCCAGCCGAGTCTCGCCGACCCGAGTCCCATGGCGACTTTACGATCGGCCCGCGCACGGGCAGTGGACAGTCGCTGCTGCTTCTCACGAGAACCAGCAGAAGATTCGAGGCCTCGGACTGCCGCGGCGCGGCAGAGCACTGGGGAGCGTCGGGATCGCGCTTTGGGGAGGCTGGCTCCGGTTGACGGCCGGAGGCGCATGGGGGGTCCTGGAGCCCCGGATGAAGCGCTGCCGGAGGGCGTACGGGGCGCTGGTCGCCAGTACCCCAGAGACCATCAACCAACGAACTGTGGGTACGACTGGGCTGTTAGGGTGGGCGACCGTGAACCTTGGCGTTCGGGGCCACGACAACGCGGACGGCGTCGCTCGCCAAAAGAGCGTGTTCGGACTCGTCGGTGCCCTCTGGGTGCGCTCGGAGATCCGCTGATGCTGCTCAAGGGGCCCAGCCTGGCGTCTTCGGCTTCACCGCTGAATGAGATTCTCCGCAACGGGCTGGAGGATCACGCGGATGAGACCGTGATGGTCTCGATCGCGCGATCGATGACTTGGCGTGAGCTGGAGAGCGAGAGCTCGGCGCTCGCGGGCGGCTACCGGCGTCTGGGTTTGCGGGAGGGGGATCGGATCGCTTCGCTGATGCCCAATCGGATCGATCTCGTCGTCCACTATCTCGCCTGCTTCAAGGCAGGGCTGGTGGCGACGCCGTTGAACTACCGCTACACGCATCGCGAGATCGATCACGCGCTCGAGGTGAGCGGCGCCGCCGCGTTGCTCGCTCACGTCGAGCGCGCAGAGGACGTGGCCTCCAGCACGCGCGCGCCGGGCCTGCGCTGCGGGATCATCGCCTACCGAGACGAGGACACCCACCCCGGAGTGAGCTGGCCTCACAGCTTCGGAACGCTGTCACGGAGCGAGCCGCTGGTCTTTGACCCTTCGCCGGATCCGTCGATCCCGGCGGTGATCTTCTTCACCTCGGGGAGCACTGGACCGGCGAAGGGGGTAACCCACACGCGGGAGTCGCTGCGGTGGATGATCGCAAGCGCCGCCTCGGCGTTTGAGCTGAGCGACCAGGATGAGTTCCTGCCAGGCTCGTCGATGTCGCATCTCGGCTCGTTTCTGTGGACGCTCAGCATCCTCGCGGTGGGCGGCCGGGTGGTGGTCGCGCGGAGCACTGACGCGCACGAGCTGCTGCCGCTGCTGCGAGAGACTCAGCCGACGGTGATGGCAATGATTCCGGCCGCTCTGACCGCGCTGGTGCGCGATCACGATCTGCAGCCCGGCGACCTCGCGTCGCTACGCGTCTGCCGCGCGGGCTCTGACAAGGTGTCCACGGAGCTGTTGGCGGAATTCGCGGCGGCGGCTGGGTTTGCGATCTCCGAGGGCTACGGAATGACCGAGGTCGGCTTGGCGACGCTGAACCCGCCGTCCGGTGTCAACAAGCAGGGCTCGATCGGCCCCCCGATCAGTGGGTTTGACATCACGTTGCGCGACGATGACGGCCACCCCGTCGACCCGGGATCGGTTGGTCGCATCTTCATTCGCTCGCGCAGCCGGATGATGGGCTACTGGAACGCCGAGGACGCGACCAGCCAGGTCATCTCAGGCGAGTGGCTTGACTCGGGCGACCTGGCTTACGCTGACGAGGACGGGTATCTGTGGTTTTTCGGGCGAAAGAAGCAGATCATCGTCCACGACGGGTCCAACATCAGCCCGTTCGAGGTCGAAGGGGCATTGCTCGAGCACCCCGCGATCGGGCTTGCCGGCGTGGTCGGCGTCCACGACGCGGTGCACGGGGAGACGGTACGCGCCTATGTCACCCTCCGCGATGATGCATCGCGCCCCTCCAGTGCGGACGTGATCGTGTTCTGCCGACGCCGGATCGGCTACAAAGCGCCCGAGGAGGTCATCTTCCTTGACGCGATGCCGCTCAATCCGACGGGAAAGATCGACCGCGTGGGCCTCAAGCGGATGACGGAGGATCACCTCCATCCACACGGTCTCGGGCCACGGAACTAGGCTCTCGGGCGCCGGGATGTCACGGCGTTCCCGCGTCAGCGGGCAAGCACGGTCATGCGCCACGGCGCCGCACAAGCGAGGTTCTGACGCGAGTGTTCGGCTCGCACACCGGCCACACCTCGCTCGCCACCGAATGCTGTTGTCACCACGCGCAGGACTGGAGCTGTGTTTCCGACCAGCCGTTCGTCGCCGAACCGGGCTGGGAACGTCCGCTCCCGCTCTGCCCTGTGACCGCCGAAGGGAAAGAGAGGCGACGCTCGATCGAGGGCATGCCTCGTCGTCGGCGGGATCGTGGTCTCTGTCCGCCCGTGGCGGTTCAATTCCTCCCTACTGTTGAGTTTCTGACCTGGAGGATGTTGTGGCGCTGACGCAGACACAGCTGGTGGCCGCCGTGGCTGAGCGGTCTGAACTGAGCAAGGCCGACGCCAAGCGTGCCTTGGGAGCGCTTGACGACATCGTGCTTGAGGAGCTCGGCAACGCGCAGAAGGTGAGGATCGGCGGATTGGTGCAGCTGACCGTCCGCGTCAAGCCGGCTCAGAAGAAGCGCAAGGGACGCAATCCGGCAACGGGTGAGCAGATCGACATCGCCGCTAAGCCAGCAAGCGTCGATCTCCGCGCTCGGCCGCTGGCCAAGGCCAAGGGTGCTTTGCCGTCGGTGCAAAAGGCCAGGCGTCGGCTGGCAGCCTGATCGGCCGAGCAGAACGCGTCTTCAGCAGACTGCAGGTTCGTCGCCGACGCGGCCAGGACCGGCCGGCTTCCGCCTCCCAAGCCGGCCGACCTGAAAGGGGCAGCGACCCTGCGGCTCCTGCCAGCCACTCTCCTGCTCGCTGGTCTCGTGAAACGAGAAGTCTGGCCCGGCGAGGGCGTGGTCATGATAGGTATCGGTGCGTGCCTCGAGGAGACGCTGGCGGATCTGAGCACATCCAGGCGCTCGCAACGACAGACGGCCACTGCCATCAGCGCGTAGGTCTTGCGTCACACGCGGGATTATCCGTCCGATCGGTCGTGGAGCGCTAGTGCGACTGTGCGCATCAGTAGGATGGCGGCTCCGGTCAGGCCGGAGAATCCAAGCGTCCAGAGCGCATCGCGGACGCCCTTGTCCGGTGATAGAGACCCTGCCACCAGCAGCGCGGCGGAGGTCAGCGCGCCGGCGCCACTCGCGGTCGCTACGAGGACTCGGTTGAGCCAGCCGTCGACCACGGCGCGGTCAGTTCCCGCGTACCGTTCGGTTCTGATCACGAGTCGGCCCGAGCGCAATTGGGTCGCCAGCGCCTCGGCGTGCTCGGGTAGCGTGCGCAGCGCGGGGAGCATACGCACGAGCTCTCTGCGGAGGACTTCTTCGGGGCTGCCGAGATCTTCGTACCGGTCGAGACTGACGAGTCGCTCGGCCTCCGAACTGAGCTCAAAGCCGGGATCGATCGTCTTCAGCGTCCCCTCGAGGGTCAGGAGGGTGCGGGAAAGCAACAGCATCGAGCTCGGCGGACGAAGACCGTGGTGGTCCATCACGTCCATAACCCCGGCCATCACCGCCGGGCCGAACCCGCCTCCGTCGACTTCGCCCAATAGCAGCGCCAGGTCGCGCTCGAGCAGCCGAAGGTCGATCTGATCGTCACCGACCAGATGGCGGACAGCGCGTGCGACGGTCGAGGCATCCTTCAGCGAAAATCCGACCGCGAAGCCCTGCAGCGCCTCGTGGGTCACCGGGTCGATTCGTCCAACTGCGCCGAAATCAAGTAGCCACAGGACGCCGTCGGGGTCAATCAGGACGTTGCCGGGGTGCGGATCGGCGTGGTAGTAGCCGTCGCGCAGGATCTGAGCGAGAAACGAGGCGAGCAGTCGGCGGGCAAGCTCCGGACGCGCGACCGGGACGGCATCCACCGCGGAGGTGTCCGACACCGAGCGGCCCTTGACCTCGTCCATCACCAGCATCCGTTCGGTGGACAGGGTGGGGTAGACGACGGGAATCTGAACGCCGTTGTCGTCTCCGCGGCTCTCGCGAAGTCGCTCGCCCGCTTCCACCTCGCGACCGTAGTCCAGCTCGGCTTCGATACTGGTGATCAGCTCATCGGCGAGCCCGCGCGCGCCGATCCGCCGAGCGGCATCGACACGCCGGTCGAGCTCACGCGCGACAAACGACAGGACGGCCGCGTCACGCTGGACGATCTCATCGAGTCCAGGGCGCTGCACCTTGACGATCACGCGGCGTCCATCGTGCAGTTTCGCTCGGTGCGCCTGGCCGATCGAGGCTGCGGCCAATGGATCGGTATCGAAGGAGGCAAATGCTTTCTCCGGCGCCTCGCCGAGCTCGGCGGTCAGCACCGCCTGTACCTCATCAGGCGGAATGCGGGCGACATTCGCCTGCAGGTTTGAGAGCTCGCTGGTCAGCGTGATCGGCAGAAGGTCGCTGCGGGTAGCGGCGATCTGGCCGAACTTGACGAACATCCCCCCGGAGCGCTCGAGCACGAGGCGCACTCGGCGAGCCAGGTCGGGTGACGCGAGCGCCGCCGGCGTCCGGTAGCGAACGTGCAGAAGATTCTCCTGGCGCGCATTTGCGACCAGCTCCCGAAAGCGGCCAAGCGGAGCGAGCGCCGAGCGCACAGCGCGAACGGGATGGCGCAGCGACCGTCGCGATCGTCTGCGCCGACGGGTGCTGCGGGTGACGACGTCGAGCACGATCGCCACCGGCAACGCCGCGAGCACCCCGAAGAAGACCGACAGCGGCACGATCAGCAGCGCGTGGCTGTGCTTGGGACCGAGCGCGACCGCTCCGGCGATCAGTCCAACGAGCCACCCGAACGTCGCCGCGATAGCACTCCGCCACCGACCGATGTGGATGCCGAGAACACGGGTCGTGAGGACACTGATCGCGGCGATCCAGAACGGCAGGATGAGTAGATACCCAATCCCGAGGTTGATCGTGACCGAGGCACTTGACATCACTTGCATCGTTCGGTCAGCTCCTCATCATTCACGGCCCGCTGCGCGATCGCAGCCCACGGCTGGCCGGCAATTGCCGCGCGCTCAGGCCGTTAGGGGATGACATGTCGGCTTCCGGGACGGGATCAAAGAAACGGGGCTTTGGCCAACACCCTCACATGCCGCCCCCTTGGCCGCCGCGAGCGCGAGTGACTTCTCGGTGCTGATGCCACGCCGCCCTGCCTTGACCGGTGCGACCGGACCTCAACCCGGGCGACGCTACTCCCATCGTCGTCGATTGCAAGCGCTCCGAAGAATCACTCAGCATGAGTAAGCACTTCGGCCGTCATCACGCGGTGACCTTCACGATGCGCTGAGGGCGACGTTCGTCGGGCGGGCGTTGCCAGCGTCCCCAGCATCGCCAGCCGTCCCCAGCATCGCCCCGCGCGCCCGCCTTCCCGTGGCGGGATCCTCGGAGGTGTCACAGCCGCTCCCGTCTTGTCTTGGGGGGTTACGCACCTCGGGCCAGTCGGCGACCTCAGATCGCTACTGAGACCGGCGAGATGAACGCCCGCGTCACCGCGTGGCCCGTGCAGGTGTTCGGGGCCGTGCTCCTGGCGGCGCTCGTCTCTCATCCGGAGGATTACGAGCGCGTCCCCGCCCGGCCGTCATGGGAGCGACGACCTACGCGACCAGCGTCGAGGCGAGGCCGACCAGCTGGTCGATGCCGTCAGCGAAGTCGGCGCCGTTCGCGATGATGATCACGTGGTCGGCCCCGGCAGCCAGCTGCTCGCGCACCTTGACCGCGATCGCGAGCCCGACCACCAGCAGCTTGTCTGCGCCGAGTAGCTGTCTGGCCTGGGCTGTGAACGCGGGAGGAACCATGATGGGACCGTCGGAAAATCTCGCCGGCCAGCGCGAGCATTTCGGCCCGGTCGCCCCGATGATCTCTGGAAACGCCGCATCGGCTGCCGGTGGCGATGTCGAGGCGACCATCCGATCCAGGTACTCGCGTGCCACGGCCACCGGGCTCCCGAATTCGCGCCCGACGCTCGCCGCCTGCTGGGTCGGCGGATGGCAGGCTGGTCATCGAGACGGGGAGCAGCACGCCGACCGGTCCCAACGCACGCCGGGCGGCTTCAACGGCAGATGTGGTTCCCGCAGGATCGCCGTTACAGTCATGGAAAGTCGTTTCGTTGGACGGAGGACGTCTCCTGGTCCCGCGACGCGCCAGGGCAGGCGACGCGCCGCAACACCCCTCGCGACGCTCCTGCTCGAGGTCGGCGTTGTGCAGAAGTGGCAAGCCGGCCGGCCTCAGCTGCCGACCAGCCTCACTAGCGCCTCGGTTTCACAGCGAGCGCGCTTCCGCCGCCGAGACGGACCGGCTCGGCGATCGCCTCCGCCCGCCGGTTCCTGAGCATCTGCAGCGCGGTCGCATCCCCGGGGTAGTTGTCGAGCGGGAGGATCGGCCCGGTGGCGAGGGCGAAGTGCTCGCCGTACTGGCTCATGAGCTGGTGGGCGAGCGCGCTGTTGTAGAAGGCTGGTTCGGCCAATGACGTATTCGATGACGAGTTGGTTTGGCTCACCCGGGGGGCGGCGAGCGCGGCGGGCAGGCTCATGCCGAAGTCGACGTGGTTGATGAGGATCTGGACGATGGTGGTGATGATGGTCGAGCCGCCGGCAGCGCCAATCGCGAACTGGGGGCGGCCGTCGCGCAGCGCGATGATCGGGCCCATGCTGGACCGAGGCTCCTTGCCAGGCGCGGGCAGGTTCGGGTCATAAGCGCCCGGAGAGGACGGGGCGAAATCGAAGTCCGTCAGCTCGTCGTTGAGCAGGAAGCCGTAGCCGGGCACGACCTGGCCGCTGCCGCCGAAGAAGTTGATCGTGTTGGTGTAGGCGACGATGTCGCCCCGCTTGTCCTCGGTGACGATGTTGTTCGTGTGGTGGGCCTCGAGCGACGCCGACGAGGCCTGGGTCGACGCGGGAGTGCCGCTGCAGCCAGGGAACGGCGCGAACGGCGAGCCGGGCGCGACCGGCGAGGTGAGCGCGGTGCTGCCGATGAGGCAGCGGCGCGTCGCCGCGTACGCCGGATCGAGCAGGCCAGCGAGGGGCACGTGGACGTAGTCGGGGTCGCCGACGTAGGCGTTGCGGTCAGCGTAGGCGAGCCGGGACGCCTCGAGGTAGTGGAACAGCGCCGTGACGCGCGACTCGGAGCCGAGCGGGTAGCCGTTGAGGATGTTGAGGATCTCACCCTCGGTCGAGCCGCCGCTCGATGGCGGCGCCATCCCGTAGATCTTCAGTCTCCGATAGGTGACCTGGGTAGGCGCCAGGAGCCGGGTGCGGTAGGACCGCAGATCGTTCATCGTCATGATCCCCGGCGCAGTGACGATCGTCTGCCCGGGCGTGAGCACAGGGTGATCGTCGGCCTGTACGATCGCCCGTCCGATCGGCCCGTCGTACAGCGCCGACGGCCCGCGGCGACCGATCAGCTTGTAGGTGCGCGCAAGGTCGGGGTTGCGCAGCCACGTCCCGATCGGCAGCGGATCGCCCGAGGGCGTGAGCAGAAGCGATCGGCTCGCCGGGTACGCCTGCAGCGTCGACAGACCAGACTGCTCGAGCTGGTTGAAGTCGGAGTTGACCGCGAAACCGCGCTTGGCGACGTGAATCGCCGGCTGCAGATCGGCGCCGAGCGAGAGCCGGCCATAGTCGCGCACGGCCGTCGCCCACGTCGCGACCATCGATGGCACCCCGGTCGAGAGCGGTTGATCGGAGGCCGCGGTGTAGTCCATCGGCTTGCCCGTTGTCGGGTTGACGAACACGGTTGACGTGCAGGCCGCCGGGCACGTCTCGCGGCCGTCGATCGTCGTGACCGTGTGCGTTCGCGCGTTGTAGATGACCATGAAGCCACCGCCGCCGGGCCCCGCGACGAACGGAACCGTCACCCCCAAGGCGCTCGCCGTCGCGACGGCGGCGTCAACGGCGTCGCCACCCCGCCGGAGCACGTCGATGCCGGCGCGGCTGGCGCCGACATCCATCGAGGCGACGGCACCCCCGGTCCCCACGGCGACGGGCTGGTCGGGATAGCGGGCGGTGTGCCGGGCGGCGTACGCGCCGGCCGGCAGCGCGGCACAAGCGGCAGCGCATAACACCGAGACGAGACTGGCGATTCCTCGACGACCCATCAATGCCACCTCCCAGTAACCCACACGACAGACGGTTAACTTGCCCGTAAGCGGTGAGTCGGAAACCCAAGGCCGCCGCGTCCGGCGCCGACCACGTCCGGTTCGACCGGGCCGCCGCGGCCGGCGGCCTGCGATCGATCTCAGCCGCTTGGCGGCCAAGCGCCGCCCGCTCGACGTCCGCGAGGTGGGGTTGCGTCAGACGGGCAGGAGGTCGCGTCATCGTTGCACGCGGTCCGGCATCCGGCTGGCGCACACCGGCGGATTCAGTTCCTGGCACCTGGGTAGCTGCACGGTGGATCGCAAAGATTTCAACCATCAAAGGAGTAGCCATGTCCGGACTCGAGGACGAGCTCAAGCAGAAGGGCGAGCAGGAAGTGGAGAAGGAGGTCGAGGGCAAGCTCGGTGGCTCGCAGGGTGGCGGCCAATCTCAGAGTGGTTCTGACGACTCGCAGCGTCAGGGCGATCAGCAACAGGGCGGCGGCACAAACGACCCACAGGACCCGGGCGGCCAGCAGTAGGGAGCAAGCGACGATGATCATTACGACGAGGAGCCCGGGTAACTCGAACGGCTGAAGGCACTCGTTCTGCTCAGAGCTGAGCAGGGCGAGCCTGATTTCATTACGAGGGCAAGTGGGCGATCCACCCGGCCCGAAACCGAGCGGAGGGCGAGCGCCGCTCGAGTGGATGCGCGCCGGCGCGTGACGCCAGCCGTCCCCCGGCTGAGCGCTCCGCCCGAATCTCCGGTACTGGCAGAGCGCCCGGCCTCGGGCCGGATCATCTCGGGCGACCTAGCCGCAGCGTGCCCTCGGGCCGCCATCCTCGCTCGGGTTGTGACTGGTCGCGCTACGCGGTGGCGGTCGTGGGTGGCGTTCGCTGGCTGCCGCGCCCCACCCGAACCCGATGTTCGTGCTCGGACCAGCAGGCGCGCCGGCACTTGACAAGGGGGGTGCAGCGTGATCCAGTCGGGCCAACTGACAGGGGAGGTTGGCATGACGGTGTTCGGCGGAAGGCATCTGACTGTGTTGCTCGGGGCCGTCGCTATGGCGGTCGCGGCCGGGTTGGCGGCCTGGGTGCTTGCTCCCCAGGCGCGGGCCCAGACGGCGTCGTCACCCCCACCCTGCTCGTCCGGCACGCTCGTTCAGACGAGGAGCGGCCCGGTGTGCGGCGTGACCGCCAACGGGCAGACGTCCTACCTGGACATTCCCTACGCGGCTCCTCCGGTCGGCCGACTGCGCTGGAGGCCACCCCAGCCGGTGCACCCCTGGACGAGCGTCCAGCCGGCCACCCAGACTGGCGTGGCGTGCCCGACACCCGGCTATCCCGCGGGCTCGCCGCCGCAAGCCGGCACGAGCGAAGACTGTCTCACGCTGGAAGTGCAAAAACCGGCCAACCTCCGGCCTGGGCAAAGCCTGCCGGTGATGTTTGAAATCCACGGCGGCGGGTTCCTTGGCGAAGCCGTGACCGACAATGGATCGAATTTTGTCCGCACCGGTCCGGTCATCTACGTCTACATCAAATACCGGCTCGGGATCCTTGGCTTCTTGGCGGACAAGGCGTTCGGCCCTCATTCGGGTGACTACGGCTTGCAGGATCAGCAGGCGGCGCTGCGCTGGGTGAAGCGCAACATTGCCCGCTTCGGCGGGAACCCGCAGAATGTGACGATCTTCGGCGAATCCGCCGGTGGAGCCAGCGTCTGTGACCAGGTGGCCTCACCGACGGCGAAGGGCCTGTTCCAGCAGGGCATCAGCATCAGCGGCTTCTACAACTTCAACGTCAACACGATCTGGTGGCCGGCGGACTGCAAGTCGAAGCTGCAGACCGAGGCTCAGGCCCAGAAGCTCGGGGCGAGGTTCGCGGCAAAGGTCGGCTGCGGGAACGCCGCCCACGTCGCCGCCTGTCTACGCGCAGTGCCGGTAAACACGCTGCTCGAGAAGGCGGGCCAGCTAGAGAACCCGTTCGCCGGCGGTTCGATTGGACCCATCGTCAACGGCACGACCCTGCCCATGTCGGCGGCCCAGGCATTCAAGACTGGACACGTCAACAAGGTCAAACTGATGATCGGGGTCGGCCGAGACGAGTTCAACGGCGGCATCTACACCAACAGCTCCGGCCACACGATTGTCGCCAACACCCCCGCCCAGTATCGACAGCTGGTGCGTCAGCAGTTCGGATCGCTCGCGCGGACCGTGATGCGGCTCTATCCGCTCAGGCGGTTCCCGGTTCCGGCGCCGTTCATCGCCTACCGCACGATCATGGCCGACGCGTTCAGCGTCTGCCCGGCTCTGGTCAGCGATGCCCGGGTCGCCAAATACATTCCGGTCTACGCCTACCAGGACGACGACTCCGATTCCCCGCCGCCCGTCGGGCAAGCACTGGGTGCCGGACAAACACCCACCCCCGAGACACAACCGCTCGGGGCCTTCCACAGCGCAATCAACCACCTTGCCCACGATCCTCCCGCTTACCTGGATGCCAATCAGGCTGCACTGCAGAACCAGGTGCTGGCCCAGTGGACGGGGTTTGCTCGCACCGGCGACCCGACCGTGCCGTACACGCCGCGGTGGACGCGCTACAGCACCTCCGGTCGCCCGGTGATGTCGCTGGTGCCGGCCGGGGACAGCGCGCTCACCCCGACCAGCGCGATCAGCAACCAGCACAACTGCGGCTTCTGGGACGCGGTTAATCGAACCGCGCCGTGGGCGCCGTGAGCCCTGGCTCGCGCACGTCGTGCTCGAGGTAGGGAGGCGACCGCGCAGCTCTGGGCGCCGACCGGCGGCCCGACCAGGGCCGCCGGCAGCTCTCGCGGGGCGTCCGGTGATCATCTGGCCGCCGGGCGCGGCGTGGTGGCGAGCGTCGGTGCTGCGAATCGGTGACCTTGGCCTGTCAGTCAGCGCAGAGCGACGGCCGTCAGATGGTTGTGGGAGACGCGGCCGAACCCGCTGCGGTGGGTTTGATCGCCTCGAACTCGCTGGTCCGCGTGAGCGACATGCCGGTGGTCTCGGGCGCCCATAGGTGTGAGACGATCGCACCGATGACGCAGATCGCTCCGCCGATGATTACGCTCGCGCCGATGCCGATGTGAGAGATTCCGATCGGGAGCAGGAACGTGCCCAGTGCGGCGCCGATTCGGCTGAACGCGGCGGCGAAGCCGACTCCGCTGGCTCGTAGCTCGGAGGGGAACACCTCCGCAGGGTAAACGCCGGTCAGGTCGCCCGAGGCGGCGTTGAAGAGCGAGAACAGAGCGAAGCAGATGACCACGATCAGCCCGGGGGCGCTGCTCCAGCCTCCGATGATGAACAGCGCGATCGCGGTGACCCAGAAGGAGACGATCAGCAGCCGGCGCCGGCCGACTCGCTCGATGAGGAGCATGCCGAGCAGCGCGCCGACGGCGGCGATGCCGTTGGCGGCGAGCGTGCCAGCGCGCTCGTTGGAGATGTTCAGGGCGGTGAAGACCGCCGGGGCGAACGTGAAGATCGCGAAGTAGGGCGCGACCAGGCAGGCCCAGAAGATGCTCACGAACGCGGTGCGGGTGCGCATCTGCGGGGAGAACAGCTCCTTGAAGTGACCCGGCTTGGCGACCTCCTCGTCGAGGTCCTCCTCCTTGAAATACTGCTCGCCGCCGAGGTACTGGTTGACGATCCGTCGCGCCTCCTCGACCCGGTCGCGGCTCAGCAGCCAGCGCGGAGACTCGGGCAGCCCGTAGCGCAGGATGAGCGTGATGATGGCCGGCACCGCGCTGGTGGCCAGGATCACTCGCCAGGTCAGTCCCGCATCCGTCAACACGTAGCCGAGGGCGACGGCGATCAAGAATCCGGCATACCAGCACACCTGTAGGTAGGAGAGGCGGGTGCCGCGTCCCTTGGATGGGGAGAGCTCGGCCATCATCGCCGCGCCGATCGCGTACTCGGCGCCGATGGCGATCCCCAGCAGCAGCCTGACCGCGAACAGCTCGATGAAGTTGGCCACCACGAGCTGCACCAGTCCGAGGATCACGAAGCTGATCACGTCGAGCGTGAACAGTCGCTTGCGTCCGTAGCGATCGGTGAGGAATCCGACGATCGGCGCCCCGATGAAGATGCCGATCAACGTCGACGCGCCGATCAACCCGGCCTCGAGCGAGGACATGTTGAACTCGGTGGTGATGATCGGGAGAACGACGCTGATCAGGCCGAGGTCATAGCCGTCCAGTCCCTCGCCCAGCGCGGTGGCCGCCACCAGCCGCCGCAGAAACCCCTTGTTGCTGCGGACCGGCTCGGGAACGCGGAACACGCTCATGAACGCCCGAGTATCAGCGTGAACGCCGTTGAGGTCAAGGCCAACTCCAAGGAGCGAGGAGGCAGGCGTCGTCGGCTCCGATCGTGTGCCGCCGGGCGGTGCTTGCGATCGACCGTCACCGGCGCTAGCGTCACCGTGTCTAGGATGCATCGCTCGATCATCAGATGCGGGCTGGCGGTGGTCGCGGGACTCGTCAGCGCGCTGGCTCTGACGGCGTGCGGAGGCAAGAGCTTCGCTCCGAATACCAAGCCAGTGGCAATGCCGGCGGGGATGCCCGGCAAGGGTCGGCCGGCGGTCACACTGGGCGACAAGAACTTCACCGAGCAGTTCATCCTCGGCCAGCTTTACGCTCAGGCGCTTCGGGCGAAGGGCTATACGGTCCGTCTCAGGGCCGACATCGGCCCCTCGGGAGTCACTGATGGGGAGCTGATCTCGGGTCGGATCGACCTCTACCCCGAGTACACCGGCGTGATCGTGTCAGCGCTGCAGAACATCACGCTTGCCGGCCCGGGTGGCGCTGGCGTGTCCGGCAAGACCCCTCCCCGGTCCCCGCAGCAGGCCTATGAGCAGGCGGCCTCGTTCGAGGACAGCCGGGGGTTCACGATGCTCGATCCGACGCCGTTTCAGGACGCGGACCGGGTCGCCACCACGATCTCCTTCGCCAAGCGCCACGGGTTGCACACGATGAGCGATCTCGCCCGGCTTGGCTCCTTCACCTACGGCGGGCCGCCGGAGAACCGCACCCGGTACGAGGGTCTGCGCGGAATGCAGCAGGCCTACGGCTTGGACCAGGCCAGGTTCGTCGCGTATCCGATCGGCGCTCAGTACGCGGCGCTGAACGCGGGGAAGGTCGACACGATCGCCGTCTTCACCACCGACGGCCGCCTGCTGCACGGCCACTACGCCGTGCTCACCGATCCCAAGAACATCTTTGGGTACCAGAACGTCGCCCCGGTGGTTCGCAAGGACGTCCTCTCCAAAGAGGGCCCGAAGTTCGCGCAGACGCTCAACGCCGTCAGCTCAAAGCTGACCACCTCCGCGATCACGCGGATGAACGCGGAGGTCGACGTCTACCACCAGAACCCCGCCAATGTGGCGAGAAAGTTTCTGATGGCGAGCGGCCTGGTGTGAGTACGGCCAGTTGCTGCCGCGTGTGTCCATTCGCGCTCCAGCGTGAGGCGATGATCTGTCAGCAGTAGCGGGCGACCGGATGGGTTGCCTGCTCCTGCTTCCTCGGCGCCTGAGCGTTCGCCATCAGTGGACTAGACACCCTTTGCTCGGCGGCTGTCCTCTCGGGAACGCGTTGACCAAGCCGTGTGCGATGATCCGGGTGCGGGCCTCGTATCCCGGAGTGGTGTAGTGGACACCATCGGGGATGAACCATCGATGCTTGGCCTCTGCCGCCCAGTCGAGCACACGCATCATCGGATACTTCTGGCACGCCGCCAGAAGGTCTTTGTCCCACTTCTGCATTCCGGCCTCGCCGTAGTACTCGGGAGAGCCGGCGATCGTGATCGCGTTGACCCACATCACCGGCTGATCCCGGATGATCGACATCATGCGGGCGATACGGGCCTTCAGGCCGAACGCCGAGCCCGCCGCGACGTCGGCAGCTTCATTCGTACCGAGCGCGATGATCCAGCAGCCGTGATAGCCGGCTGAGACGTGCTGTGCAGCGACGGTGGCTCCGTTGGGGATTCCCTCGAACGTCTCAAAGATCGATCGCGCCCCCGACACCTCCATGTGCGTGGTCATGACGCCGACCTTGTGCAACTGCGCCGGCGCACGAAGCCGCCGGTCAGGGACGAACGACGCCAACGCCTCCCCGTCTGAGGTGGAGTCGCCGATGTAGACCACCGAGCGACACGACGTGCGCGTCGGCGGCGGTGGCGGCTTGGCAGCAGCAGTGCTCGTAGACACCGAAGCGCTAGGCGCAGCAGTGGATGCGCTGCGGTCCGTCGCTCCGGTCGACTCACCACGCGAGCCGCCCCCACCGCACCCGGTCGACACCGCGAGGGCGACCATCGTCAGCACGACCGGCCTGATCCACCCCGGGAGGCGCCAGCTTCCGACGTCCCGCGGTGTCGGGGCGCGCCGATCTCCTCTAGGGCCGCCTCGTTGCACCGCCGCCATCATAAGCAGCACCAACCCCACCAGATGCACGAGGCGCAGATCCGCCGAGCGGCCATATTTCAAAGCATGTGCCAGAGACGACTCCTCGTGCGGGTCACAGCCCCCGTACCGGCCGCGAACGCCAACGAGCGCTCGCGCGTCGCGCGGGAAGCCGCTGTGCCTCGATCGCCGGAGCGAGTCGGCATCGCCCGCCTGGAGGGCTGCCCCGTCGATGCGGCAGACGCTCGCCGAGGCCGTCGAAGCCGACGCGCAGACCTCGATCAGCGGCGATGAGTTCTCGGTGAAAGCAGCGTCTTAGAGGCAGGAAGCGTCGAACGAGCCCCGCCTGGGCGTCTGGAAGGAGTCTCGCCATGCAGCAGAGGATCACCCCGTTCTTGTGGTTCGACACCGAAGCCGAGGAGGCGGCGCGGTACTACACGTCTGTGTTCGAGAGGTCACGGGTCATCAGCGTGAGCCACTACAACGAGGCAGGTCCGCGGCCCGCGGGGATGGTGATGACGGTTGAATTCGAGCTGGACGGTCAGCGGTTTCTCGCTCTCAACGGCGGTCCCGAGTTCCGGTTCGATGAGGCGGTCTCCTTCATGATCCACTGCGAGACCCAGGATGAGGTCGACCGTTACTGGGACCTGTTGTCCACCGGGGGCGAGGAGGGACCGTGTGGATGGCTCAAGGACCGCTTCGGCTTGTCCTGGCAGGTTGTCCCAGACGGGATGGCGGAGCTGTTCCTCGATCCGGATCCCGAACGAGCGCAGCGGGCGATGCAGGCCATGCTCGGGATGAAGAAACTCGACATCGGCGCGATCCGCAGCGCCGCCGACGGTATGCCCACCAGCTGAGCGGCGCCGAGTCGACCGCTGGAGTCTCAGCGCAGACGTCGATGCGATTCGAGCTCGACTTCGGTCGGAGCTGGTGAACCGAGATCAGTCAGGAGGTTGCAATGACCGCCCATTCTTCATCCAAGGCAGTGCCCGCGAGCGACGAGCGCCGGCGGTGGATCGCGCTCTACGTGCTGTGCGCGGGAATGTTGATGATCGTGCTCGACGTGACGGTGGTGAACGTGGCGTTGCCCTCGATCCAGAGCGATCTCGGTTTCTCGGGGCCGAGCCTGGCGTGGGTGGTCAACGCGTACCTGATCTCGTTCGGCGGGCTGCTGTTGCTGGCGGGACGCTTTGGCGATCTGCTCGGCCACCGACGGATGTTCCTGGCCGGTTTGGTGGTCTTCACCTCGGCGTCGCTCGTCTGCGGTCTGGCGGACTCGCAGGAGGTGCTGGTCGGCGCGCGCTTCGTGCAGGGTGTCGGCGGCGCGATGACGTCGGCGGTGATCCTGGGGATGATCGTGACCATGTTTCCCGAGCCGCGTGAGCAGGCCAGGGCGATCGGGGTGTATGGCTTCGTCGCCTCCGCCGGCGGCTCGATCGGCTTGCTGGCCGGCGGCGTGCTGACCCAGGCGATCGACTGGCACTGGATCTTCTTCGTCAACGTTCCGATCGGCATCATCACGGCGACGCTCGCCTTGAGGCTGCTTGAGCCGGGGGAGGGCGTAGGCTTGAATCAGGGCGCCGATGTCCCCGGGGCGCTGCTGCTGGTGACCTCGTTGATGCTCGTCGTGTACACGATCGTCGTCCCCGCCGCCCGGCACGGCTGGAGCGCGGGCGAGACCCTCGGCTTGGGCGCGGTATCGCTGGCTCTGCTGGTCGGGTTCCTGGTTCGCGAGGCGACCGCGGCGCGGCCGCTGATCCCGCTAGGGGTGTTCCGTTCCCGCAATCTGACCGGGGCCAACGTGATCCAAGCGCTGCTCGTGGCCGGAATGTTTGGCATGTTCTTCCTCGGCGCCCTTTACCTGCAGCGGGTGCTGCAATACGACGCGCTCGAGATCGGGCTGGCATTTCTGCCCACCACCCTCGTGATGGGGACGATGTCGCTGCGTTACTCAGAGCGGCTGGTCACACGGTTCGGCCCGCGCCGGGTCCTGATCGCCGGCATGTCGCTGGCCACGCTCGGCCTGGCCTGGTTCGCCCAGGTGCCGGCGCACGACGCATACGTGGTCCACGTGCTGCCGGCGCTGGTCGTGCTCGGTTTGGGCATCGGTGGCTCGTTCCCGGCGCTGATGGCCCTGGCGATGACCGGCGCTGGGCCGCAGGACGCCGGCCTCGCTTCTGGCCTTGTCAACACCACCGCGCAGGTGGGTGGGGCCCTGGGGCTGGCGGTGCTGGCGACGGCGGCCTCGACCCACAGCCACGGCCTGATCGGCCACGGCACGTCGACCGCGTCGGCACTGACCTCGGGCTACCAAGTGGCTTTCTGGATCGGCGCGGGACTGGTGGCGGTGGCGATCGCGGTGGCGGTGTTCGTGCTCGAGGGCGGTGCGGCGCTCGCGGCCGGCGGTGTCCCCGCCGGCGAGTCCGAGCGCGGCGACGAGATCGCCGCCGGTGTGTGCACCGAGGTGGGCTGAGGACCAACCGCCGGCACAGTGGCGGATCAATGACCGATTCACCGCGCCAGCGATTCCTGGACTGGATCTCGAAGTACGAGAGCGCGTGGCGAGCTGCCGGAACCCGGGCGCTGGACGGGCTCTTCTCCGCAGACGCTATTTATCTCGCGGCGCCGTTTGACGAGCCGCTGCGCGGTGTCGAGGCGATCGCGGCCTTCTGGGAGGCCGAGCGGGAGAGCCACCGCGAGGCGTTCACGCTCACGGCGTCGATCGTCGCGGCCGACGGCGGCACAGCGGTGGCCCGGGTTGAGGTCATCTATGGCGAGCCAACCTCCCGCGCCTATCGTGATCTCTGGATCATCACCCTCGACGACAAGGGGCTCTGCACGGTGTTTGAGGAGTGGCCATCCTTCCCAGGGCAACTCCGGGCGGCGCCCCGATGACGTGGTGCTCCGGTCCCCCGTGGAGCCCTGACCGCGCATCTCCGCTCCTGCTCACATCCGGGCGAGCCGGGTGGTGCGGCCTATATTGGCGACTTGTGTTCTTCGCAGTCCGTCTCGAGCGTGGGGGTTCCTGGGACTGGTCGCGTGACTTGGGCGAGCAGGACGGCTGGCCGGAGCACGCCCGCTTCATGGACGCGCTGGTCGAGGAGGGTTTCATCATCCTGGGGGGTCCACTCGAGGAGGGGCGCGACGTGCTGCATGCGATTTGCGCGCCGTCGGAGGAAGTCGTTCGCGAGCGGCTTGCCGCGGATAACTGGGCGCAGAACGGGATGCTCACAATCAGGAGCCTTGAAGCCTGGACAGTGCTTCTAGACGGCCGCAAGTCGTAGCCGACCTCTCGCTCGGCGACTCGGTGCGCGGCCTTGAACCGCGGTGGTGTTAGATAGGCCGCATGGCGGTCGTCGGATTCCTTCACACAGCCGCGGGACACGTAGCCACGTTCCAGACTCTGCTGGCCGCCAGGGCGCCCGCTGTCACGGACGTGCATGTCGTCGACGAGACGCTACTCGGCGATGCGCGCCGGCACAGCGTTGATGACGACATACGGGGGCGCTTGGGAATTTGCCTGCGCGATCTCGTTGCGCAGGGCGCTGACGTCATCGCGTGTAGCTGCTCGACGCTGGGTGGCGCTGCCGAGAGCTTGGGCCCGATCGACGGTATCCAGGTTGTGCGCGTCGACCGGACGATGGCCGAAAAGGCCGTCGCCATTGGTGGGCGGATCGGGGTGGTCGCTGCGGTGCAGTCCACGCTCGCCCCGACACGGGAGCTTCTCGAGCGGTGCGCGGCCCTGACCGACGTTGACACGGTGGTCATCGAGTCGCCCTGCCTGGGGGCCTGGGCGTTCTTTGAGGCAGGGGATGTCGACGGCTACGTCGACCGGCTGGCCAACCATGTTCGTGACCTGGCAGACCAGGTCGATGTCGTCGTCCTCGCTCAGGCCAGCATGGTCCCGGCAGGCGATCTGCTCTCAGACTTGCGCATCCCGGTGCTGTGCAGCCCTGCTTCGGCCGTAGCCAAGGCCGTCGAGCTGGTGGCGCTGAGCGGCTGACCGGGCCGGGCGACACTGCGCGCGTCTGCGCCTGAGAAGACCACCGCGAGTTGGCCTGCCGCCAGTTGTCACTGTGGTTTCAGCTCTACGGCGAGCGATCCGTAGCGAAGGAGGATGGCGAGGTCCTGTGCGGAGGTTGTGGTGAAGCCACCCGTGATGTCAGCGCCACCACCGCGGCGATTCCTCCGGGTACTGCTTGAAGTCGATCTTGGGGAACCGTGAGGAAGTGGTGGCGCTCGATGATCAGATGGCGGCTGCTGAGACCGATTTGCGTGACAGACCCAGGGCGGCGGCCACCATCAGGCCCCACACCAGGAACCACGGATCCCATAAGAACGCGTGCCAGGCGAGCGCCCGCTGGTCGGCGTGGGCGCTCCGGGCGATGACGTCCACCTGCACGAGAAGCCCCACGGTGGTCAACAGAAGGCCGTAAACCACCAGGATGATCGCCTCGAGCCCTGCCAGTCGCCGCAGGATGCGGACGCGGGTCCGAGCGTGGTCAGGCGTGGTCGCCCAGATCGGGAGAGCCGAGGCGATGAGCTTGAGGACGACCACCGCCCAGATCGTGGCGTCGACGGCGATCCCCCGAGCACGTGCGTCACGCTCCAAGCTGCCCCCGACCGTGTCCAAGAGCCAGGTACCACCGACCGCCCAGTAGGTGCTGATCAGGGCGTAGAGGACACCGATTCCCGCCGCAGCCCACGCGAGGCGCGGCGCCCACCGATGGGCTGGACCAATCTCCCGGGAAGCCACGGATCTCGTTATCGCAGATCCCCGACAAGCCGGTGCTCTCGCTCGAGAGCACAGCAGGATGGTGGCTCTCTGGATATGGTCACGGCGTGGCGCTGGCGCTGATCACCGGCGGTTCTCGCGGGATCGGTGCCGCGACCGCGATTCGACTGGCTAAAGACGGCCACGACATTGCCATCGGGTATGGCTCGCGCGCGGAGGCGGCCGAGCGCGTCGCCGCCGAGGTTCGTGCACTCGGTCGCGTGGCCGCCACGTTTGCGGCTGACATGGCCGACGCCGAGGCGGCCGGCGGGCTCGTCGCGGAGGTGGAGCGCGAGCTGGGCCCGGTTGAGGTCCTGATCGCCAACGCCGGCATCAACGACCCGATGGAGCAGGACCCTCGCCAGCTGGATGTGGCCGACTGGGATCGGGCGATGGCGATCAACCTGCGGGCTCCGTTCCTGGTCGCCCGAGCCGCGATCGGCGGCATGATCGACCGTGGGTTTGGCCGGATCGTGCTGCTGTCCTCGGTCGCGGCTTATACCGGCGGGATCATCGGACCGCACTACGCGGCTTCCAAGGCCGGCCTGCACGGACTCGCCCACTCGCTGTCTCAGTTCGCCGGCGGCCATGGCGTCACGGTCAATGTGGTAGCGCCGGCACTCATCGCCACCGACATGATGCCCACCGACGAACAGGCGCTCGGGGAGCTGGCCCGCCGCGTCCCGGTAGGTCGCCTCGGCCAGGCCGGAGAGGTCGCCGATCTGATCGCCGCGATCATCGGCAATCCGTATCTCACCAACCAGTCGATCCTGATCGACGGCGGACTGCGGCCCTCCTAAACCGGGTCCCCCGAGGCGCCGCTCCACCGGTCGAGGGGGCGCCGGAGCCAGGATCCGGGCGCTGCGCGAGCGCGCCGGCTCGAGCGGCCCCCCGCCGATTCCACCCGCAGGCTCAGGCGGCGCCGGCGGAACGGGCTAGCTCGACGGCGCTCGCGGCGCCCTGAGTCCACGGGTCTCCGTGGCCGGTCAGGACGGTCCGAGCATCGGTCTGCGCGAGCGCGTCGAGTGAGGCGAGATTGCGGGCAGAATCGACAGTCGCCGCCCCGGCCACGATGCAGGGTCCCTTACGCGCGGTGTAGGGGTCGAGCATCACCACCGCGTCTCCCGCGATGACCACATCCCGATCGGGCAGATGAAGCGCGCAGTGACCGTGGGTGTGGCCCGGCGTGAAGATCACGTGCGGTGAACCCGGTACGGGAAGCGTGCCGCTCTCATACCGGACGATCTCTTTGACCGGCGAAGGCAACCACGCGCGGTTGCGGACGAACGCGGCGACCATCGGCAGGGCCCGAACCTGCGTTGCGAAGTAATACGCACGAGCGCGCTCGTGGTCATAACGCCAGGGATGGCGGGTCAAGGGCACATCGTTCTCGTGCACGTACACCGGTACGTCGAACGTTGCCCGGGCCCGCTCGGCGAAGCCGAGATGATCGAAATGTGCGTGCGTCAACACGACGGCTTCCACGTCGCTCGTTCGCCGGCCAAGGCGCTTGAGCGCGTCGTCGAGCGAGAGCCACGAAGTGGGCACGCCGGTATCGACGATCGTGAGCCGGTGATCGTGCTCGATCAGGTACCAGTTCGTAAACGCATCCTCGATCCGGTGGATACCTTCGACCACGTTGGCTTGCAGCTTCATCAGCGGGCTCCCTTGGATCGGCTTCCCGACCCATACCCGGGAGCAAAGCTCGCCAAGCGCGGCGATCGAGGTCGCGATGCCGATTTGGCGTGCCCAAGTCTCGCTGCACCAAATCAAAGCGACCACCCGGCACCCGAAAGCCAGTTCCGAACGGCGGAGTTGGTGATCGTGACCGGGGTACTGGGCCCGCGCGTGCGGGCGGGCGCGAAGTGTGAGAGTGTTGTCGGGTGAGGCTGACCGGGTGTATCCTCGTGACGGTGGTGGCCGCATTCCTCGCCTGCGCGGGGCTTGCATCGGCTGCCCCGACCGGTCGCGCCGCCACCGGAGCAATTGGGTCTCGCCCGGTCGTGCTGGCCGTCTGGGGTCTGGTGGACGGCGACTCACCGGTGGCGGGAGCCAGCGTCGACGTCTACGCGGGCGCACCACGCCGGCCAAGCCGGTCCGGGCGGCTCACCGGCCAGGCCCCGCTGCCCGAGCTCGTCGGAGCCCGAACCTCAGGGACGGGCACGGTACTGCTCGAGTTCTCCCGGCTGCCACGCGAGTTCACCGTCCAGCTGACCGGCGGGTCGGTCGGCGGTAGCCGCTTCAAAGGCGCTTTGCGGGCGATCGTGCGCGGCTATCGCTCTGGCGGTGTGGCGTACGTGAATCCGGTCACCACCCTGATCGCTGACGGGACCGCAGCGGACGCCCATCCGGGTCGCGCCTCGGCGCCGGCGATCGCGCACCGGCGGGTATACAGGCTGCTGGGGATCCCCGGCTGGATGGACAACCCCGACCTGAGCTACAGCGACCGGTACTTCGATGGTGAGCTTTACATGTCGGCCGCCAGGCGGACCGGTGGCGTCGCCGCCCTCGATCGAACGCTGATTCGGCAGGCGCTTGCCGGTGAGCGACAGCATCGGTTCGCACGTACCGGCGAGACGAACCCATCCGCTCGGGCCGCGGCGATCAACTGGCTTGCGCTGACGGGAACTCAGCTGGTAAAGGAGATCTTCAAAACGCTTTCCGTTCAGGCCGGGAAGTCGCTTGCCAGCGTCGGGCTCACGCGCGGCGGCGAAGCCGCGCTGGGATGGATACTCGCGGGGTTCGGCTACTCCGATGTGCTCAAGGACCAGGACATCCTGCAGATCCGCCAGGCGGTGGAAGCGCTGGGTAAGCAGGTCACGGCGCTGCAGGGAGACCTGGCCCTCAGTGGCTTCAGCACGCTGGTGCACCAGACCGATCAAACGATCGGCCAGATCGAGTACGCCACCAGCCAGCTCGCGCTCTTGGCCAATCTGCCCGACAAGGACACGACCAAGCGCGCCTTCGCGCAGACGATCAGCGACTACATCGGCAGCAAGCTGCTCGACGCCCCACAGATCCTCAACCAGAACCTCGGCTCCAACGTCCCGATCGCCGACAACCTGATCAAGTCGGCGTCGCGGGTGGTGAGTCAGCGGACCCGGTTCTTCGACTCGCAGAGCTCGGCGCAGGTCAAGAGCGTCTATGACTACTTCGCCGTCTATCAGGCGCAGCTGGCCGTGCTGCTGCAGGAGTACTACAACGCAAAGCCGGACACCTACGCGGCCACTGTCAGGAAAGCCAACCTCGCCAAGCTGGAGGCCAACGTCACCGCGCAAGCGGCCTCGCTGAAGCCCGCCGTCCCTCCGCGGACCGTGGTCGACCCGCGCACGCTGCAGATGTGGGTCCAGGATCTCCCCACCCCCGAGGTCAATCTCAACACCATCGGCGAGATCGTGTTTCCGCGCAGGCCGGTCGGCTACAAGATCAGGGCCCAGTTCCGGCGCAAGCCCGCCGCCGGACCGACCGGCCTCCCGGACGTCCCCTTCGGCGATTGGGAGATCCCGACGATCGGGGAGTTCGAAGGACTCGTGTCGGGCTCGCCCGGCGCGAGCCGGCTCGCCTGGCTGGAGAAGGACGGCCGCTTCAGCAGGAGACTGCTCGACGCCGGGTCCGGGCGCGAGTGGGCCAGAGACGGCTTCTCGCTCGGAAAGCCGTTCATCGCGACTCCGCTCCACATCTCGACGTTCGCGCTCAACACCGGACGAACAAACCGCCATGTGATCGAGTGGATCGCCGGCGGGTGGCGGGGCGAGTTCGACAAGCAGCGGGCCGGCCTGATGTACCGCCGCAAGCTCGCCGCCGGAGAGACCTACTGGTGGTCTAGCCAGTAGGCCGCCGCCGCTCTGACTCACCCTCGGCCGCGATCCCCTCGGCGGTGCATCGGCGCAGACGCTTGGCCCGGATTCCTGGACATGGAGCAGACGCGGCGGAGCCGTTGGCGGCGACGGGTGCCGGCGGCGTTCATCGGGTGGTGCGCAGAAGCGGGATGTCGTGCTCGGCGTCCGCCGCCTTGGGTCCGATCCAGGTACGCAGGAGGTCATTGATCGTCCCGTCGGCGGAGAAGGCGCGTAAGGACGAATCGACGGCCTGAACGTTTCCCGAGCCCTTGGGCAGGGCCGCGGCGATGTCCTCTGGCTGGGGTAACTGGGCCACGGCTCGAAGTCGACCGTGTGACCTATCGGCGATGACCACGGCCGCCGGCATGTCCAGGAGGACGGCGTCGACATGACGGGTCCTCAGGGCATCCAACAGCAGGCTGTCGTTTTCATACGTCCTCACCGGGACGTCCGGCGTCACCAGCCGATTGATGATCCCGATCAGCGTGCTGCCCGCGATCGTGCCCCACGTCAAGCTTCGGGCGGTCTCGAGGTCGGGGACACTGGTCACGGCCCGCACCAGCACGGTCGGCGCCGCGTTCAGATAGGGCGATGAGAAGTCCAGGAAGCGGCCTCGCTGTGCGGTCGGCGTCACCAGGTCCAGCGCCATGTCAGCCCCGTCGAGGTGACCGACGACGACGCGGTCAAACGGCTCGATCTCGATCCTCACGCTCTTGAGACCGAATCGCTGCGCGAGATCGCGGGCCAGCTCGTACTCCAGCCCGCCGGTCAGGCGGTTAGGGGTTCCCTCCCAGAAACCAGCTTGCGGGACGTCGCTGGTGACGACGGTCAGGACATTGGCTCGCCTGGGCGTGAACGTTCCCGCGGCCGGGGATGAGCCCCGGTCCGTGCAGGCTCCGAGCCACAGCGCGGCGACCACGCACGCGGCCGGCGCTGCCACCAATGCCCGAACCGATCTGGTCAGTTCCGTCGCTGGTATCCCCCGCCGCGCGAGCGGCGGTATAGCCAGACGACCAGCACCGAGAACACCAGGGACAGGAGCAGGCCGGCCCCGTGGCGATGCAGCACGTACCACGAGAACAGTCCAGCGCTGAAGGTGCCGACGAGGCCGACGAGCGCTGTCATGCCGATTCCCATCGGATCCGGCCCCGGCAGAAGGAGCCGGGCCAGCGCGCCGACGAACAGGCCGACAAAGAACAAGATGATGAGATAGACGAGCAGGCCCACTCGTGCATCGTACTCGCGGCGGTCGGAGACATAGCCGGTCGCCGCGAAGCGGACGCAGCCGGGAGAATGGAAGAGAATCTCCGACGAAAGGAGCAGACGCGGTGGCACCGGTTGACTACAAGCAACTCGACATCACCAAGACGAACATCGCCGTGCAGGAGCTCATCGAGGTCACCGGGAACCCCCGGCACCGCTACCTCCTGCAGGCCTACGACCGCCATCGCAACCTGGAGCATGCCGGGCGCTTTGCCGAGATCTTCGCTCCCGAAATGACCGTCGAGCACCCCGTGTACCGCTTTAACATGATCGGCCAACCGCCGATCAAGCTCGAGGGTCGCGAGCAGGTGGAGCCCGTCTACCGCCTGTGGGCCGAGACCAATCAGTCCATCTTCTACAACGAATCAGAGACGGTGGCCGTCGGCGATTGGATGGTCGTGAGCACGATGATCGGCTACCAGCAGACGCTGGGTTCCGCGCTGGTCGCCGGTGGAATCGAGGCCGACGCGGATGCGATGTATCTGCTCCGGGGGCGCGTCGTGATGATCTGGCCCTATGACGAGCGCGGCCGCCTCGTCGGAGAGAACGTCTGGGAGTACGACGAGAGCGAGCACGATCTGATCAAGCTCGATCCCGGCGACGTGCTCACCACCGAGCGGGCCGCTGAGCTGCTCGAGCCCTTCATCAAGCCCCTTCCCGCCTTCGACGACAGCCTGCTCCCGGCGTTCAGAGCAGTTGCGGCATGAAGGCGGTCGCCTGCCAGAACGCCAGGCTGGAGACCATCGAGCTGCCGGCGCCCGAGCCCGCCAAGGGCCAAGTAGTCATCAAAGTGCTCGGCTGCGGTATCTGCGGGTCCGACCTGCACGCCCGCCACCACGCCGACGAGCAGGCCGACGTGCTCGCGGAGGCCGGCTACGACGCCTTCATGCGCTCCGATCAGCGGGTCGTGATGGGCCACGAGTTCTGTGGCGAGGTCGCCGAGTACGGCCCTGAATGCCGACAGCAGGTCATCACCGGGGCACCGGTGGTCGCGCTCCCGCTGCGCCGGCGCGCCGATGAGCTGCACGCCATCGGGCTCTCCGCCCAGGCGCCGGGCGCCTACGCCGAGCAGGTCCTGGTGCAGGAGTCACTCATGTTCGAGCTCCCGAACGGTCTGCGACCTGAGGTCGGCGTCCTCACCGAGCCCATGGCGATCGGCCATCACGCCGTCCGCCGCGCCGAGATCAAGAAGAGCGACGTGGCCATCGTGATCGGGTGCGGCCCCGTGGGTCTGGCCGTCATCTGCATGCTCAAGGCCCGGGGCGTCCGCACCATCGTGGCCAGCGACTTCTCGCGCGGCCGGCGCGAACTCGCGAGCGCCTGCGGCGCCGACGTCGTCGTCGACCCCAGCGAAGGCTCGCCCTACGCGGCGGCCGGAGATCGTGGCTTCCTGAAGACCATTCCGGACGCGGCCGGGCTCGGGGTCGGCACGGTGGAGAAGCTCGAGCGGCTGCCGGTGCCGTGGCATAACGTCTGGCGCCTCGCCGAGATGCTGGGTGCCGCCAATCCCAAGCGCCCCGTGATCTTCGAGTGCGTCGGGATTCCCGGCGTGATCGACGGCATCATCGCCAGCGCGCCGCTGTTCTCCCGTGTGGTCGTCGTCGGGGTCTGCATGCAACCGGACACGATCCGTCCGGCGATGGCGATCAACAAGGAGATCGACCTGCGCTTCGTCGTCGGCTACACCCCCCTCGAGTTCCGCGACACCCTCCACATGCTCGCTGAGGGAAAGGCGATCGCGACGCCAATCGTTACCGGAACCGTGGGGCTGCCCGGCGTCGAGGCCGCCTTTGACGCGCTCGAGAGCCCCGAGCGGCACGCGAAGATCGTCATCGACCCCCGAAGCTCAGCGGCTGCGCCCACCGTCACCCGCTTGCCTTGAGCCGATCACGTGGCGGGCGATCACCGGTAGCGGACAGCTTGGCGGTCCAGCTCAGAAGATGGGGTCGCTGCGCCGGGCGACGGCCGAGAACCTCCATCAGCCTACTCACGGCTTCCAGCGCATCATCAAGGCCGGGCGTTCGCCCCTCGCCCGGGATCCGCGGCTATGTGCTCGAAGAGGACGGCGGATCGGTCGCCGCCGTGTGCGTCTACCCGGCGACGAGCCCCGAGGCGATTCGCCGCCATGCCGGGGCAGCCGATTTGCCGGTCGACGAGATCGTGACGGTTGCCGACACCGTTCTGGTTCGTGAGGACCCGGAACCGGCGAAGAGCTAGCTAGGATCGCAGCGCTTCGGTCGGACTCAGCCGGGCGGCTTTGGTGGCGGGATAAAGGCCGGCGAGGGCGCCGATGATGAGGCCGGCGCTGGGTGCGGCGATCAGCGCCCACGTGGGTATGACGAAGGGCTCGCTCTTGCCGACCGCGTAGGCCCAGGTGGCGATGGCGCCGAACAGCAGCCCGGCGACTGCACCGAGCGCCGCCAGCAGCGCCGACTCGGTGAGGAACTGGGCGCTGATGTGGCGCTGGGTGGCGCCCAGGGCACGGCGTAGGCCTATCTCGCCGCGGCGCTCGAGCACGGAGATGACCATGATGTTGGCGATCCCGATCGCGCCGACGAGCAACGCCACGGCGCCGAGCCCGAGCAGCAGCGTGGTGAACTGTCCTTTGGCCGCCGCCCGCGCTTGGAGGATGTTCGACGGCCGCCCGACGCTGACGGCGCTGGCATTCTGCGGGTCGGCGGTGGCGGCGAGAAGGTTGGCGACGTCGGTGACGTGATTCTGGTTGGCGCGGACGTAGATCTCGGAGGGGTTGGGCTTTACCGCAAACAGGCGCTCGGCGACCGGTAACGAGATGAACGCGGTCGAGTCGAGCGTGGTGTCCAGCAGGGCTGACTTCATGACCCCCACCACCGTGAACCAGCTGTTGTACAGGTAGACCATGAGGTGGCCGCCGACGTGGGTCATCTGCAAGATGCCGGCGGCTTGGGCGCCGAGCACGACCTCGGGATAGCGGTCGCTGACGGCGTCCAGGAAGTGGCCGGAGGCCATGGAAGCCCCCATCACCTCTGGGAGGTTGTCGCCGGCGGCGTCGACCCCGATCCCCCCGGTTTGCTGGGCGGGGACGTAAGGAGAGCGCAGCACGGTCGCGTTGGGGATCTGGTAGATGGCCGCGTCGCTGCTGACGTGTGGCATGTGCCCGATCATCGGCACGGCTGTGTCGGGGAGGACCTCGGCGCTCCCGAGGAGGCTCTGGCCGGGGGAGACGGTCAGGAGATTGGTGCCGAGACTGTCGATCTCGGCGAGCAGGTTCGCCTGCGCGGAGACAGAGACGCCGACGACGGCGACCATGGCGCCGATTCCGATGGCGATGCCGAGGGCCGAGAGTGCCGCCCGCAGCCGGCGGGTGCCCAGCCCCTGCCAGGCGACTCCGAGCAACTCGCGCACTGGCAGCCGGGCGCGACCGCTGTCCTGGGTGTGGGGCGGCCCGATCGTCGCTGTTCCTCACCCGCGCTCGTCGGCGACGATCTCGCCGTCGCGCATCATCACCCGGCGCGGAAACGAGCCGGCAATCTGCGGGTCGTGAGTGATCAGGACCAGCGTGGCGCCGTCGGAGGCCAATTCGTGCATGAGGTCCAGGACTTCGCCGCCGGTCTTGGAGTCGAGGTTTCCCGTCGGTTCGTCGGCGAGGATGATCGCCGGCCGCTTGACGATCGCGCGGGCGATGGCCACGCGCTGGCGCTCCCCGCCGGAGAGCATCGGCGGGCGGTGGGTCATCCGATCGCCGAGCCCGACGCGCGCCAGCGCGGTTCGTGCCGCCGCCCGACGCGCCCGGATAGGCGCGCCCGTGTACAACATTCCGGTGGCGACGTTGTCCACCGCCGTCATCGGATCCTGGAGATGAAACTCCTGAAAGACGAACCCGATCCGGTGGGCGCGCAGCCCCGCCAGGTCGATGTCCGAGGCGGTGACGACATCCCGGCCGGCCACGCTCACCTCGCCGCTGGTGGGCCGCTCGAGGGTGCCGAGCACCGTCAGCATCGTCGTCTTGCCCGATCCCGAGGCCCCGACCACCGCCACCTGCTCACCGGCAGCGATCTCGACGCTCACCCCCCGCAGCGCCCGCACTCCACCGGCGTACGCTTTCACGACGTCTCGGAGCGCCAGCGCGATCATCCCTGGGAGTCGGTCACCTGGAGGCCGGGGTGTACCCCCGGACCGGAGATCTGCACGTACCCGGCGGCGAACAGGCCGGTGGTCACCGGGATCAGCCGGTAGGGCGAGGCTGTCTCCTGCACCGCGTAATCTCCACCCGCGGTCGCCAGCAGCGCCGTCACCGGAACCGACAGCACGTGTCTGGCCTTGGCTCGCGCGAAGTTCACACTCACCGCAGCCTGATCCAGACCCGCCCCGTTGTGATGACCCTTGAGGGAGATCGTGACCGGCACCGTCGACGACGAGCCACCGGTGCCACCGGCTCCCCCACCCGCCGAGGGAGATGAGCCGTTATCCGAGCTGCTCGAGCTTTGCGCAACCGGACTGACCGCGCTGATCTTCCCGTTCACGGTGTTACCGGCGGGCATCTCGACGGTCACGTGCTCACCGACGGTGGCCTCGCTCTGCGACGAGGCGGCGAGATCGACTGTCACCACCAGTTGCGTCGAGGTCGTCTGCAGGATCGGCGTTGCGCCGGCACCGTCACCTGAGGATTGCGAACCGGCGCTGGAGTGACGCGTCGAAGCCCGAGCCGACCTCCTTTCGGCTTTCAGCTGCGCGGCCTGCGCCTTGAGCTGCGCGGCTTCGGCCTTCAGCAGCGTCGTCAGCGCCTTCAACGTCTTGCTGTCGGAATCGCTCGGGGGCGTCTCGGGTGAGCCGGTCTGGCTCGCCGGGATGGGGCGGGAGTGCAGGCTCACGAACTCCGGGACGGCGGTGGTCACCGGCCCAGAGGTGTCCGCCGCCGAGCCGGCGGCCGCACTGGAGCCCCCGCCGCTGCCACCGGTGCCGCCGGCCGTGGCATCCAGCGTCGACACCAGTTGATCGCCCGGCAGGAACACGACATCCCCCAGAGACAGGACACCCGTCTCGGCTTCGCCGAGCGACTCCTGGAGCAACTCCACGCCGACGGTGGTCGCGGGCTGCCACACGTCATCGACCACGATCGCATCCGAGTTGAACCCGAGATCGACCAGGTTGCGGTTGAGCTGCTCGATGTCGGGAGCGTCGTCATCGGATGAGCGCAGCTCCCGGAAGGCCGGTGTCGACCCGCTCATCAGGATCACCGGCTGTCCATCGACCTTGAACAGCGTGCCGCCCGGCTTGATCACGTCGCCGACCCGCGGCAGCCACGTGATCGTCCCGCCGAGACGGTTGTAGACCGTCTGCGGGTCCTTGTAGCTCAGCGTGCCCGACTCGGTGTCGGTCTCCACCAGGTCGCGCCGTCGCACCGTCGCGGCGCCCGACGTGCTCCCCGTGTCGCTCGCCGCATTCCTCGCCGAAGGCGGGGAGCCGGTACTGACGATGACCCCGATGGCCACCCCTGCCACCACGAGCAGCGCCAGCCCGGCGGCGAGACGGCGCCGAGCTCGGGAGCTGGAGATCAGGCGCAGACGCAAGCCGAGGTCAGGTTCGGTTGCACACGGCCACGGCGTGCTGGAACGCGGGTGCGGCGGTGTTGCGCCCGGACCGGAGATTTTGAATGACGCCGCGCCCGCCGGGGCCGAACGTCGGGTCGGGATAGCTCGGCACGCCGTGCTGGCGCATGCACCGCGCGAAGTGGAACATGGCGAGTTTCTGGCGTTCGGAGATCGGCGGGGGCGCGGTGCCGCCGCCGAACAGCTTGCATGTCTTCTCGGCGGCCGTGAACGTCGGCCCGCTGAAGGAGATGCCGTCGACCGCCAGCGGGCCGCCGGCAACGGACTGCGAGATCGAGAGCCCCTCGCCGCCCGAGCCCCGAGTCGGATCGGGGAAGGTAGAGACACCGTGCGCGCGCATGCACTGCGACAGCGCGAGTTGCGAGCCAGACGAGCCGGTGGGTGCCGAGTGTGCGCTCCCACACGCGGCCAGCGCGAGCACGCCGCCGACGGCGGCTAGCGTGACCAGGCGTGTCGGTCCGATGGTCACGGGAACCCGAGCCCGCATGCCTTGGCGGAATGCCTGAACACCGGCGACATGGGATTGAGGCCGGTGTCGACCTGGAAGACCATCCCGTGGATGTCGAGGGTGTTGCCGGCGGCGGCAGAGGGGGAGCGCGTCGGGTCGGGGAAGTCCGCTAGTCCGTGCCCGCGCATGCACTTGGCGAACCTCAGGGCCGCGAGGTATCCGCTTTCGGTCATCCGTGGCGGACCGCTCGGGCCCGGCATCAGCTTCGAGCAAGCCTTCTGGGCCGACTGGAACGTCGGCGACGCAGGGTCGATGCCGGACCCGGGGCCGCCGATGTTGATGCCACCCCCTGGTCCGGCAGTCGGGTCGGGGAAGTTCGACACCCCGTGGGCGCGCATGCAGCCGGCGAATTTGATCGCGTTCGGCATGCCACCGTTGGCGACGCCGGTGGTGGCGGAGCGGCTCCCCGCTCCGCAGGCGGCGAGCCCCGCGGTGCAGGTGACGGCAACCAGCGCAACCGACACGCGACGGAGGGGTGGTCTGTTGGTGGCTTCCGTACTCGGCATGTCAGGCGCCCGGATCGGTTTGGCGAGCGGAGGAGGTGGCCCGCGGCTCCCGTCGAGTTCTAGGGGGTGGCGGGTAACACGGCCATAACGTCGTTATGTCGTTGTTATGCGCGATCGGCGATGCTGGGCTCCAGACGTCGGCGCGGGCCCCGCCCGCGCCGACGCTCCACACGGGAAAGGATCGGTTGCAAGCAGGCAGATGAGGGTGCTGGTGGTGGAGGATCACCCGAGGCTCGCCCAGACGGTCGTGAGCGTGCTGCGGCGCGAGGGCCTCGCGGTCGATGTAGCGTTCGATGGCCGCGAGGCGCTCGCCCGCACCTCGCTGACCGTCTATGACGTGATCGTGCTCGACCGCGACCTTCCCGGGATCCACGGCGACGAGGTCTGCCGCTCGTTGGTCGCCGACGGCTACCCCAGCGCCGTGCTGATGCTGACCGCCGCAGGGACGATCCAGGATCGCGTGGCGGGGCTGGGGATCGGTGCCGATGACTATCTCCCCAAGCCGTTTCACCTGGCCGAGCTGGTCGCGCGGGTCCACGCGTTGGCGCGCCGCTCGCGCCGGGTACTCCCGCCGGTGCTCGTCCACGACGACCTCGAGCTCGACCGCGCCCGCCGGATCGTCCGCCGGTCAGGTGCGCCGGTGCCGCTCGGTGCCAAGGAGTTCGCGATCCTGGAGATCCTGCTCGGCGCCGACGGCGCCGTGGTCTCGAACGAGGAGATCCTCGAGCGCGCCTGGGACGACGCCACCGACCCGTTCACCAACACCGTCCGGATGACGATCAGCCGGCTGCGGGCCAAGCTCGGGGACCCGCCGGTGATCCACACCGTCACTCCGGTCGGCTACCGGATCGGCCAGCCGGCGTGACCCGGCGGAGATTGCCCGCCGGTGCCTGGTCAGCGCTGCGGCATCCCCGGCCCACCGTCCGCTGGCGGCTGGCGCTGCTCTACGGCGGGGTGTTCCTGGTCTCCGGCGCGGTGCTGCTCGCCGTCACCTACACCCTCGTCGACCACGCCACCCTCACCAACGCGCGAGACTTCACTCAGGTTCAAGGGCCCGTGTTCAGTCATCCCGGAGCCGGCACGCAGGTCGCAACCAATCAACACCCTCGTGCGGTGACGGTGCCCCCGCCGGTGCGCAGGCTGCTGCGCTCGAAATCCGGTCGCATCGCGGTCGATTTCGTCGGCTCCAACCAGCGGATCTCGGACCTGCACCAGCTCGTGATCGAGTCGGCGATCGCGCTGGCGATCATGGCGCTCATCTCCGCTGCCCTGGGGTGGGTGATCGCGGGCCGGGTGCTGCGCCCGCTGCGGACGATCACCGCCGCCACGCAGCAGATCTCCGACGTCAACCTCCACGAACGGCTCGCGATGCCCGGGCCGCGCGATGAGCTCAGACAGCTCGCCGACACGATCGACGGGCTCCTCGGCCGCCTGCAGGCCGCGTTCGACGCGCAGCGGCGGTTCGTGGCCAACGCCTCGCACGAGCTCCGCACGCCGCTGACCGCGACCCGCGCGCTGCTGGAGATGGTCATGACCGATCCGCACGCCACCGTTCAGACATTCCGCGAGGCCTGCCACCAAGCGCTGGAGGAGAGCGAGCAGCAAGAGCGGTTGATCGATGCCCTGCTGACCCTCGCTCAGGGCCAGCGCGGAACCGAGGCCCGCGAACGCCTCGACCTCGCGGCCATCGTCGACGAGGCGTGCCACAGCCATGAAGCCGACGCGGCCGCACTGGAGCTGCACGTCGACGTCTCCCTGAAGCCCGCCGGGCTGAGCGGCGACCGGCGCCTGGTGCAACGTCTCGCGTCAAACCTGGTCGACAATGCGATCCGGCACAACACGTCAAGCGGGCGGATACGCATCCAGACCACCACCACCGCCGACCACGCCGTCCTCTCGATCACCAACACCGGCCCGCCCGTGCCCGCCGACGAGATCCAGCGGCTGCTCCAGCCCTTCCAACGCCTCGTCCCGGACCGAGTCGCGCATCCCGATGGCCTCGGTCTCGGCCTCTCGATCGTCGCCGCCATCGCCACCGCCCACCACGCGAGCCTCGATGTCCGTCCTGGTCGGGACGGTGGGCTCGACGTCGCGGTTCGTTTCCCTCGGGACCCCGGCCGACAACCAGCTCTCGAGCCACCCCCGGCCGGGATGCCGCGGGTGGCAGCCTAGGTGAGCACCGCCTCCGGGTTATCAGCGCGCTGAACCAGGCGAACGGTGAAGCCCGCCGGCTCGGTGAACATCGTCATCTCGCTCGTGGCGTGGCGGATGACGTGCAGCGGGTTGGCGTGATCCAGATCGCCCAGCGGGTCACGGGGAAGCCACCCCACGAACATGTCGGTCGGCCCCGGACCCGCGTCAGAGACAGTCACGACAACTCGATCCGTGGCCGTCCAGACGCATAGTCGGACCGGTGGATGCCCGTGTTGGATCGCGTTGGCGACGACCTCGCGCACCGAGAGCGCCAGCGCATCCGAAGCCTCGTGGGCCAGATGAGTTCGCTCCGCGAGCAACAGGACGGATCGACCGCCGGTACCGGGAGTCGGATCGTTTAGCTCCAGGTCAGGCACGGCGTCTTCCAGCGGATCACGTTCGTCTCGGGAGCGACCGGAGACGAACGCCTCGGGATCGCAGTAGCTGCGGTTAGGGGCGCCTCGCCGGGCCCCGGCCGCGAGGTGCGGATGGGTCAGCGTGACATCACGAAGCACTTCGTCTGGGGTCCGCCTGGCGTCGTAGGCACAGATGCCCCACACCGGAAGCGACGCGAACACGTGGTTGATCGCCGCCTCAAAGCGCACCCATTGGCGCCAGGGATCGTGTGGGACCGCGCCCAGCATCCGAATCTGCGCGACCCCCGTGTCCAGCTGCTCGCGGTGCAGCCGGTAGGTGTCAAGGATCGACGACAGCGGTCCCTGCATCAGGTCCCCGTCTTGCAGCGCGATCTCCGGCAGGTCACCCAGCTCGCGCCGCAGCAGCCGCCGCTGGTGTCGGTCGCCGGTGAAAAATGTAGGTTCCCCCGCGGTCACACCGTCGCGCAGGAACGGGACGGCGACGGTCAGGAACTCCGCGTCTGAATCGTAGATCAGCCCCTCATGAAAGAAACCGTCCCGACCCGATGGCAGGCCGGTACGTTGCCCGGTCACGGCTGAGCTCACTCCTCAAGATCGCTGGCCTGGGAAACCGCCTCCCATAGCTACGCGCTCCGCGGCGGGCCAAAACTAAACGGGTGACGCCGGGATCCGAGATGCTCACTTCTCCTCGGGCTCCTCCTCGCCCGGCCACGCCCCGGTCAGTCGCGCGTAGCCGTGACGGGCTCCATGATCGACGAAGCCCCTGATGAGCGCGAACAGAGCCCCCTCGATCAGCAGGGCAGCCACCAACTTGACGTAGTTGACGTCACGGTGCTCGGCCTTCGGGGCTTCCTGGTCGTCGAACACACCCCAGGTCAGGGCGAACAACCTCTTGCCGATCTGCCCCGCGATCAGGCCGCTGACGATGCTGACCGGCAGGAAGAAGAGCTTTCCCATCTCTCACCACGCTTTCGTTGTCTGGACGACGCCGCCGGCGCTGGCCGATTCAGGCGGGCTCGTCGCGTACAGGTAGGTAGGGCTCGCGGTCTTCGGGGTGGCCAGCGATGATCTGCCGTCCCCGTTCCATTTCGGCGTTCAGTTCCGCGCCGAACAGGATCACGACGTTTGTCAGCCAGAGCCACACCAGGAAAACGATCACCGACGCCAGCGCGCCGTAGGTCTTGTTGTAAGAGGAGAAGTTGGCCACGTACAGCGCGAACAACGCGGAGACGATGAGCCACATCACCACCGCGAAGATCCCCCCGGGGGTGACCCAGCGAAACCCGGGCTGGCGGACGTTGGGACCGGTGTAGTAAAGGATGGACAGGATCACCGACACGAAGACCAGCATCACCGGCCATTTCGCGATGTCCCAGATCTGCACGGCGGAGGACCCCACTCCGATCAGGTTGCCGACCTTACCCGCCAGCGAGCCGGTGAGCACCACCGCCAGCGCGCTCAGGGTCAACAGGATGACGGTCACCAGCGTGACCCCGACCCGGATCGGGATCGTCTTGTAGAACGGGCGACCCTCCTCCACATCCCAGACGACGTTGGACGCGCGCATGAACGCCGCGATGTACCCCGAGGCCGACCACAACGCGCCCAGCAGCCCGACGACGAACAGCACCCCGGCCGTCCCCTGATGGCTTTGGATGTTGTGGATCCCGTTGGTGAAGATCTGCTGTGCCGGCCCGGGCGCGATCGAGCTCAGGTTCGAGATCAACGGCTGGGTCACCGAACGACCGATCAGTCCCAACACCGACACGATCACGATCAGCATCGGAAAGATCGCCAGTACGGCGTAATAGGTTAGGGCCGCAGCCAGGTCGGTCAGATGATCGGCGCTGAACTCCTTGGCCGTACGCCGCAGCACCCCACCCAGCGCCGGCTTGGGCAGGTCCGAGGGCTGATCCGGCGCGGCCGCCTCGACGTCACGCTGTTCGCTCGAGGTTCTTTCCATGGCTACGGTCGTCCCAGCAGCCAACCGATCGCCAGGCCGACGAAGAACGCGCCCACCGCGGCGAATGGCAGCGGGTTCTCCTGCACCGTCGAGCCGAACTGCTGTGCACCCGCACTCGCCGACTCCGGAGTTGCCTGCTTTGCCTTCGCCGTGAACTCGTCTGTCTTGCCGGTGACTGTCTCCTTGACGCGGGCGATGTTCTCGGCCACGTTCTGCCGTGCAGAGCTGATCTGATCCTGGGCCTGAGCCTTTACGTCGGTCTTGGCGGCAAGCGCCTCGACCGTGTCGCCGAGCTCCTCGCGCGTCTGCTCGATCTCCGCCCGGATCTCCTCCGGGGACTTGGACTCGTTCTCGCCTGCCGGGGACTCGGACTCGTTCTCCCCCGCCGGGGACTTGGACTCGTTCTCGCCCGCCGGGAACCCGGACTCGTTCTCGCCTGCTTGAGTGACTCGATCGTCTGAGCTGTCGGTCATCGCCGCCCCTCCTGCGCACGTTGCTTGGTCAACTCCACATCCTCTCTGACGGTCTGTATGGTGCGCTCGGGCGTGGGCGGAACGCCTTGCTGGACCCTGCCCTTACCCACGAGCGCCAGGATCCCGGCGACCGCCCCATAGGCGGCGGCGACGATCACCGCGGCCAGCCATCCTTTCATCGCCAGGCTCAACGCGAGCACAATCGCCGCGGTCAACGCTCCGACTGCGTACAGGCCGACGACTCCGGCGGCGCCGAACATTCCGATGCCGATGCCGGCCTGCTTGCCTTTGACCGTCAGCTCCGCCTTCGCCAGATCCAGCTCCTGGCGCACCAGCGTCGAGGTTTGCTCAGATAGCTGCTTGAGCAGCTCCGCCACCGATTGATCGCTCATCGGTGGGGATTGACGCGAGTCTCCAGTGGCCGCCATCACGCCTCCGTTGGATTCGTAGTCGGGGTCGAGTCCGGCGCCGGCTGCTTGCCGTTGACCGCCGCGAGCAGCCGGACCCTCACCTGCTCGTTCAACAGCGCCGCGACGACAGCGGCGGTCAGGACCAGCACCACCGCGGATCCAATCCGGCGCTTGGGCTTGGGGGGAGGCTCGGTGCTCGCGATCCAGAGCTTCCCCATCGACTGAGTCGCCTGGCCGATCCGCCGTCGCAGCGTCTCGTCCTTGACGGCGTCGCTGACGTCCTGGCCGCGGGCTCGGCGGTATGCCGCCCCGGTTGCCTGAGCGGCTTGTCGGGCCGCGGAGCGGACGTCGTCGTCGTCTAGCAGCTGACGCGCGTAGGGCGCGATCGAGGCCGCCTGTTGTCTAACCATGCTCAGTCTCCCTTGAGCTGCTTGTGCCTCAGCGCGGGCTCTCCGGGCGCTCCTCGAGCCCTTCGGTGTCGATCTGCTCCTTGCGGACCTCTTCGGACACCTCACGCTCTTCGCTGACGGTCTCCTTGTCCAGGCGCACGCGCTCCTTGGGCACCGTTCGCTTCTCCACCACCGGCTCCTCCTCGTGAAGGATCACCTCGTGCTCCTCCTCGGAGATGTCCGCGCCCCCCATCGCCTGCTCCCGGTTGGCGTCGGTGATCGGCTCCCGCTCCACGCGAACCTCTTCGCGGCTCACCGGAACCGTGGTTTGGACATTTTCGGTGACCACGTACTTGCGCAGCCGCACCCGACCATGCTCGCGCGCGGTCGTGCCTACCTTGAGCTCTTCTTCGGAGCGGGTCATCGCGTCGTCGGTGTTGGGGCCGCTCACATCGCCGCCGGGACCCCCGACGCCTTCCCGCTCGTCGTAGCCGGCGGCGCCGCCCGCCCTGGCGTCCGAACGCTCGGTTGCATCCCCAGCCGTCGTCCGTCCCGCGCCGCCCGCGTTCGGGGCGCCCTCCGCGGTCGTCGAACCGGCGGTGGTGTAGGGAACGCCATAGTGCTCGAAGAGCGTGCGCTCCTCATCTTCGGACAGCTCCTGGTCAGCGTCGACGCGGGGGGCATTCTTGACCTGATCCTTGGTCACCGGAACCTGAAGGTCCTCCCCGGCAACGGTCGCGCTTCGGATCGGGACGAACGTCCGCTTGGTCCCGAACAGACCCGTGTGAACCAGCGCCCACTCCGGCTGACCGCCCTCTTGATCGTGGTAGAGCTCGTCGATCTTGCCGATCTTCTCGCCCTGATCGTCGATCAGAGTGCGCCCGCGGTAGTCGTTGGCCTCGGTCATATCCGTCATGCGCATCCTCCTTGGTCGAATGAGTCCCATTTAAATGAGACGCCTCGCAGTGCAGCTACCCGCTGCCGAGAGCCTCAACCCGCGAATCTGTACCGAACCAGGACAAGCAGCCGCTGCGCCGCCGTCGCAGCCGGCGGTACTGGAACGCACCGAGAGCGACCTTCGCCCCGTAGTGGGAAGGACTGACGATCCACCTTGCGATCCACACTGGTTACCCGGCGGGAACCGCCGCCGTCGCTCGATCAGCCGATGGCCATGACCACTACCGTGGCGTCGTCCTGGAGCGGCTCACGCCAACCGCTGGTGACCGCCTGCTGGATTGCCATGGCGGTGCACGCCGCCGTCGGATACTCGGCAGCGCCGACCGCCGACCGCAGGCCGTCGACTCCGAACGTTCCGCCGCCTTCCATGTGGCGGCCGGTGATCCCGTCGGTGATCAGGACGAGCCGCTGTCCCGGCCGAAGCTGGTGCTCGGCGATCGCGAAGCTCGGCTCCGCTTCGCCCACCCCCAGCGCCTGATGGCGAGGATTGGGGAGCTCGTCGAGGGTCCCATCCTCCTCGATCAGATACACCGGCGGGTGGCCGCAGTTGATCCACTTCATCGTGGCGGTGGCGGCCTGCCAGCGTGCCACCAGGGCGGTGACGAAGAAGTCGGAATGGTCCAGCCCGCGTACCGTCTCGTGCATCAGCCCCATCGCCTCCCTCAGGTCGCAGCCGGCACGGCGTGCGGCACGCAGAGCGCCCAGGGCCGCGGCCCCCAGCCCGGCCGCAGCCGGGCCGGTGCCCGACGCATCGGCGATCGCCAGCCACGCCCCGTCGCGGTTCTCCACGAAGTCGAACCAGTCGCCGCCCACCGCATAGGTGGGCAGCAGAACGCCCGCCAGCTGGGCGCCGGCGATGCGGGCGATGCGCGGCGGGAACAGGTTCTGTTGGATCTCGGCGGCCGGAGTGGTCGGCTTGCGGCGGCGTGCCGACTCGATGAAGTCGGTGTAGTCGTTCGCCAGCTCCAGCGCGGCGGCGCCCTGCCGGGCGATATCGGCCAGCGAGCTCAGCGGCATCCCCATGCACAGCAGCAGCCCCGTCACCCGGCCCCGCAGCCACAGCGGCTCGACGACGCAGCCGGGGAGGCGCTCCTGGAGCTGTTCGTAGAACTCGGGCAGGCCTTCCGCCACGATCTCGGGACCGAGCGCTGGTGGATTGTCGATGCGGTCGGGGAACTCCTCGGACCCCGCCAGTCGAAGCAGGTGCGACCCGTCGATGTCGACCACGTAGAGCGCGACCGCGACTCCGGCGGCGCGCCGTGCTTCGGCGACGAGTTGGTCCGGCGCCAGGTGCGGCGGCACCTCGTCCAGCACCCGAGTGACCTCGAGGGCCAGGGGCCGCTCGCGGCCGAGCCGTCCCGGCGGCTGATATGGAAGGGTCGTGACCTTGTCCGACGGGGGGGTGAGCTCGGGCGGCACGGAGTCGGACGCCTCCTGCAGCGCCTCGTACAGAGCCTCTCGGGTGGGAAAATGGCGATAGAGAGTGGACCGCCCCACCCCGGCCGCGGCCGCGATCTCCGCCATGCTGAACCCGCGGGATTCCGCAAGCGACGCCGCCGCCGTGAGTATCCGTTCGCGGCTGGCGATCGCGTCCGCCCGCATGAACGCCCCGGCCCCGGAGGCACGGGACCCGACTTCCGGAGAGCGGGCGGCGTCAGCCATGCCATGAACCTACCCGACGTGGGGCGCGCCGGGCGGAGGAGCCGGATGTTGGGGCCGCCGCGGGACGCGACCCAGGGTGGTCGCGGGCGCTACGCGAACTCGATCACGCCGCGCGTCAGCTCTCCGGCGCGCATCTGGTCGAAGGCATCGTTGATCTGATCCAGCTGGAAGGTGCGCGTGACCAGCTTGTCGAGGGCGAGACGGCCGGCCGCGTAGAGATCGAGGATTCTCGGCATGTCCTGCCGTGGGCGACAGGATCCGTACAGGCTCCCGGTCACCACCTTCTCCTCACGAACCAGCTCAGGCCCGGGCAGGGTCGCGGTACTACCGGCCTTCGGTATTCCCACAGCGACGACGGTCGCGCCCCGGCGCGTCGCCAAGAACGCCGTCTGGACGAGTCCGGGGGCCCCCGCGGCGTCAAACGCGTAATCGGCGCCCCGCCCGCCGGTGAGATCACGCACCGCGCCGGGAACGTCGGCCTCGTCCGGGTCAAGCGCGTGAGTCGCGCCGAGCTCGATGGCGAGTTCCCGCTTCCAGCCGACGGGATCGACGACGAGGATCGGCACGGCGCCCGCCAGCGCTGCCGCCATGACCGCGCTCAGGCCGACTCCACCGCCGCCGAGCACGAGCACCGAGGCTCCGGGGCGGACCTGCGCTCTATTGATCACCGCTCCGTAGCCGGTGGTTACCGCGCAGCCGATCAGGGCGGCGACCGACAGCGAAACATCACGACGAATCGGGATGCAGCTCGCCTCATCGACCACCGCACGCTGCGCGAACGTGGAAAGGAACGAATAGTGGTACAGCGGAGCTCCGTCGTGGGACAACCGGCGTTGCCCGCTCACCAGCGAACCGGCCAACAGCGCCGGAGCCGCCGTCGCGCACAGGTTGGGCCGCCCGGCCTCGCAGTAAGAGCAGCGGCCGCAGGCGGGGATCCATGAGAGAACCACGTGATCACCCGGCGTGACCAGGGTGACGCCTTCTCCGACGCGTTCCACGACGCCGGCGCCCTCGTGCCCGAGAACTGCCGGCAACGGCGACGGGATCGCACCGGTGGCGGTGTGCCAATCGCTGGCGCAGACACCCGTGGCGGTCAGCCGGACCAGGACCTCTCCCGCTCCCGGTGGCGCGAGCTCGACGTCCAGGACCTGAAACGGCTCGTTGTGGGCAAACAGCACCGCCGCCTTCATGCGCATCGCTTCGGCCTGGCCCGCCGCGGGCGGCGCTTCATCTTGCATACGGCGCGCAGAATAGACCGCGGGCGTCAGGTTCATTCCGCGTGGGTCAGCGGTTGGTAGTCTGCCGGCACGATCTGGAGGTTGCAAAGGTGCTGAGGTGGTTGCGCCGCGTGTGGCTGGTCGGCATGGGAACAGCCGTCGCGGTGCTGGTGATGCAAGCAATGGTGGGTACGACCGTCGCGGCGGCGGCACCCTCGGCTACGGTCGGGATCAACAAGACCGTCGTCGGCCTGAGCGGGGCGGCGACCCCGGGAGATAGCTTCAGCTATCAGCTGACGGCGCAGTGCTCGAGCCTGACCGTGGCGTGTGTCGGCGCGACGGTGACCGACGTGCTGCCGGCGGGATTGGAGGTGCTGGCGAGCGAGCTCCCGACGAGCAACAGCAGCCAGACCGTCACCTACGACGCCGCGACGCGCACCCTCAAGGTGACCTTCACCGAGCCGCTGCCGCCGCCCAACCCGCCCGGTTCGACTGGGCTCCCCGCCGGATCGGTCAGGCAGATCCTGGTCGGAGTCAGGCTGCCCGCCGACACCGGGCTCGCCGACGGGTCGGTGATCACCAACACCGGTCAGATCGCCGCCGACAACGCCGCCCCGGTCAGCAGCTCGGCGGACGTGAACGTGGCGATTCCCCAGGTGGTGAGGCCGGTGGCCACCAAGACGTGGCCAGACTCCTCCCCGGTCGCTCTCTCGGGGGCCAGGAGCCGGATCACGCTCGGCATTCGCCACGCCTCCTCCAGCTCTTCCCACGTCTCGCAGCTCACCGTGCGCGACACCAGCGCCGACACCTGGGAGGACTTCGACCTGGTGTCGCTGGGACCGGTGGACCGATTTCCCGCCGGCGCGGATCGCGTGGCCGCCCGAGTGTGCACGAAGCCGGTCGGCTCCCCCTGCACCGCAGGCGAGTTCAAGACCGGGCCGTTCGTGTCCGGACCCGGTGTCGACCTGCCCGCCGGCGTGAGCGCCGCGGAGGTGACCGGCATCGAGTTCGTGTTCGAGAACGCCGCCGGACGCGAGCTGCCGGCCGACCCCCACGAAGGGCGGGTGTCGTTCGAGGTGAAGCTGCGTGACACCGTGCGCTCCACCGGCGCGCCGCTTGACCCATCGACCACGCGCCGGGGCCAGAACTGCGCCGATCCGACGGCTGTGGAGGGTGGCCAGATCACGATCGGCGCCGCGGCGTGCGTGCCGTTCTCGATCCTCCCCAATGCCGCCACGATCCACGTGGACAAGCGCTTCTTCTCCGATCAGAACGGTTCCTATAGCCTCAACGGCATAGCGGTCTCCGGCCAGTCCTCGCCGGTGTCGGCGCTGACCAGCGCCAAGAACACCTCACCGTTCGCAGTGCCGGAGCTCACGATCGTCGATCCCTCTCCGTCGGCGCCCGGCGATCTCAGGGACTTCGACACCGAATCGATCCGCCTCCAGTTCCCGTCCGGGGCCACCGAGGTGACGGTCACGGTCGACTGTCGCAATGGCACCAGCCACGTTCACGGACCGCTGCGCCCACCGCCCACGACCGTCGAGCTGCGCGACACCGGCTGCCCAACCGACAGTCCCCCGGCCAAGGTCACCGCCCGGTTCGTCGGTACCGGCCCCGGGGGCGGCCCGTCGATCGCCCCCGACGCGACCGCCTCGCTCGGCCTGCACGGGAGGCTCAACCACGACGTCGGCCCTGGTCGCCGCAGCGACTGCGCCGAGGGCCGGATTCCCGGCGGGGGCGGCCACGGAGCCGCCACCGAGACCTCGTGTGCCGAGGTGCTGGTGCAGGCGCCCCGAAGCACCGTGGAAGGGACCAAGTCGATCGATTCCGGCCTCACCGCCGGGCAGCTGGTGCCCGGGCAGCCTCTGGGGTTCACCCTGCGAGCGTCCAACAGCGGCAACCTGCCGAACCGAGAGTTCCTGGTGCAGGATCCGGCTGACCCGGCCGCGCCCGACAACCCGTTTGACCTCGTCCGGCTGACCGACGCCAGCCTCTCCACCTCCCCGGCGAGCCTGCGCAACGACATGGTGATCGAGGTCTTCGACGCGACGTCGAGCAGCTGGGTGACCTATGACTCGACCAACCCGGCCCTGCTCGCCGCCGCGCGCGGCATCCGGGTGCGCCTGATCAGAGGCGTGGTGCCGATCGGCGGGCAGGTCACGCTCGGCTACAGCGTGCTGGTGCGCGATGATGTTCCCGTCGGCAGTACGCTGCGCAACTGCCAGCGCACGTCGGCAAGGACCGCGGTTGGCGAGGGGTCCCGTGACGTATGCGCGCCCCAGCTCACGGTCAAGGCGCCGTCCGCCGGTGGTGCGGTGCAGAAGGTCATCTCGCCCGGCTCGGTCGCCCGCCACCTGCCCGGAGTCCCGCCGCAGACGACCCAGGTCCGGATCCAGGCGCAGAACTCCGGCACGATCCCACTGAACCGGATCGTGGTCACCGACACCGACGCCGCCTTCTTCGACGCGGTGGACCTGGCCGCGGTCGACGCCGTGAACTTCCCCCCGGGCGCGGACCGGGTGCAGGTCGACGCGTGCACCACCGGATGCCAGACTCAGACGTTCATCACCGGCACTCCCACCGCCAGCGCGAGACCCGGTCTGCCTGCCGGGGTCAGCGCCGCCGACGTTCAGGGCCTGCGGTTCACATTCACCAACGCCTCGGGCGGCTACGTGCTCACCCCGGGAAGCAACTTCCCCGGGGGCCAACCGTGTCCCGGCGCCACCGTCTGCTTCAGCGCCGCTCCGCGAGTCGACCTGCGCTCGGATCCCGCCACGGCGATTCCGGCGGCGCTCTCCGACACGGCGTCAGCCGCGGGCGAGAGTCAGTTGCAGGCGCCGGGCGACGTGTTCTCGTTCGGAGACAGCGCTGCGGATCTCGCCGTCACCAAGGGAACCACCCAGCTCGCGGTCGCCAAGAGCACGAGCACGATGCTGGCCGGTCCCGGCGAGCCGATCCCGTTTGATCTCACCGCTCGAAACAGCGGCACCGGAGCGATTCCTGATCTGGTCCTCAGCGAGCCGCTCCCATCCGGGCTGGTGTTCGACCAGAGCTTCGCCGGAGCCGACAACCAGCCGTTCACGATCCAGGCCAGCGTGCCCGCGGGCACCCCGGCGCTGCCCGCCCCCACGTTCACCATCGAGCGCGACCCCAAGGACCCGACCCGGATCACCTCGCTGCGGTGGTCGTTTCCCGGCTTTGACTTCCTGCCGGGCTCCTCGGTGAAGATCGGCCTCCGGACGACGCTGACTCCGGGCTTGGGAGCAGGCGAGCGGGTCGAGAACAGCTTCGGGGCGAGCAGCACCGACGGGCCGACGCGGGCGGCTCTCGGCTGCGCCCCCGGCAGCGGCGAGAGCGTCGACGGCCCGTACGGCAGCGGTCGCTTCTGTACCGCCAAGGCCGCGGTCACCTCGCGGGGCGGAAGCGCTCTCGACGCGCAGAAATGGGTGACCGGTGACCCCGCGCTCGGCTTCTACAACACGGCCACGAACACCTATGTCAAGCCGGGTGACATCTCCTGCCCCCTGCTCAGTGCAGACGGGGCCGACTACACCCGGTATCCGTGCATCGCTCTGGTTCTGGCCGGACAACGCTTTCACTTTCTGTTGAACGTCACCAATATCGGTAACACTCCGGCCACCGAGGTACGCCTGGTCGACGGCCTGCCCCACCTGGGCGACAAGGGGGTCAAGCTCACCGACCAGGACCGCGACACCAAGTGGGAGCCGCGCCCGCGGCTGACCGATCCCCCCACGCTGGTGGCATCGGGCGCCGTCAAGGCCAACGCGCAGTTCGCCTACACCGCCAAGCTCCAGCCCTGTATTGACGAGCTCGCCAGCCCGCCGGGGAAATGTCCTGCCGGCGAGTGGGACTCCAGCTTCTCCACGGACGCCGAGGGCTTTCGCGCCTTCGTCACCTTCCCGGATCGCCTCGCTCCCGGCAAGAGCTTTGCCATCCGGGTGCCGATGAGCGCTCCGGTGACCTTGAAGAATCCGCCCGATGCCATGCCGATCGCGTGGAACAGCTTCGCCCACACCGACTTCGTCCTGCGGCCGGGCGCCACCACCCCGACCCAACTGCCCGTCGTCGAGCCACCGAAGGTGGGGGTGGCGCTACCGTTCGGCACTCTGGAGATCGAAAAGCAGCTGACCGGCCCCGATGCGGCGTCGGCCACCGGTCCGTTCGGCGTTCACTATGACTGCACCGTCACCCCCGCGGGAGGTACTCCCCAATCCGTCGACAGCGGCGACGGCAGCTTCGACGTCGGCGCTCCCCTGATCGTGCCCAGCGTCCCGGTGGGCGCCACCTGCAGCGTGTGGGAGACCGATGCTCGCGGCGGCGTTTCTGACCACACCAGCGCCGCGACCGCGCTCACGACCGTGATCAAGGATCAGACCAACGGCAACACCTCGGTCAGCCTCGTCAACGACTTCCCGACGCCGGCTCCGCCCCCACCCCCACCGCCACCTCCTTCGAGCGCTGCGGACCTGAGCGTGACCAAGCAGGTCGACCTCGCCCGCGCGCACGTCGGCCAATCGCTCATCTACACGATCGGGGTGACCAACCACGGCCCGGCGACCGCGACCAACGTGCGGCTCAGCGACAGCGCCTCGCAGAAGCTCACCCTGGGCAAAGTCACCCCCAGCCAGGGCAGCTGCGATACGGGCCAGCCCGTGCAGTGCGCGCTGGGCAGCCTCCCGGCCGGGGCTCGCGCCACGATCACGATCCAAGCCGGCGGGAGCGCGGCCGGCGTGTTGCGCAACACCGCCACGGTCAGCGCCGACCAGCCCGACTCCACCCCGGCGGACAACACCGCCGGCGCCGACACCATGCTGAGCTATGCGCCCGCTCGGCTGCGGGTCACCAAGACCCCTCGGTTCATGCGCGCCTCCGCCCGCACCAGCGTCACGTATCGCATCCGCGTGCAGGCGCTGGGATCGGCCCCCGCGTTCGGCGTCCGCGTGTGTGACCGCTTGGGTCGCTCGCTGACCGTGGTGAGGGCCGTTCATGCGCGCGTGACCTCGGGGCAGCCGTGCTGGACGATCGACCGCCTCGATCCGCTGTCACCGCGTTTCTTCACGGTCAAGGTCGCGATCGCCAACGTCTCCTCGTCGGTGCGCGCCAGCGACGTGGCCAGCGCCGACGCGACCAACGCGCGCACCGTTCGTGCGCGGGCCACGGTGGCGGTGAGACCACGCCCAACCCCGCCACCGTTCACCGGTTAGCGGACCGCCTGTCGGGCGGGAGTGGACCGTCAACGCCAGGCCCCGACCCACAGTGCGTGCCGCCCTTGCCTGCCGTCAATCAGCTCTGATGGAGCGGTGCGCGAGAACCAACCCCCTCGTCTGCACGCTGCACCGCGGCCTCACCCGCGGCCTGCTGGACGAACTTCAACCCTCCGCGACGCTCACGAAGTTCGTTCCCGAGGACCCCGATCGCGCCGGCTGCCTAATCGAGGTCAAAGGTTTCGAGCGCACGTAGGCGAGGGTTCGGTGTTACTCACCGCGCGCGATCTGCCAGCCGCGGTGCAGCGTGGCCGCGGATACGATCGCCCACACCGCCAGGGCGACCCACACCCATACCTGCGCGAAGCTGATGACGGCGCTGGTCTGGGCGGCGTGGCCGACCGCGAAGCTGCAGGCGGCGTACATGCCGACCGGGAAGACGGTCGACCAGCGTCGTGTGTCGTAGCTCGGGCGGGGGCGCAGCGCTTCGGTGAGGACCAGCACCGGCAGACACAGCATGGTGAGCACCCACAGGCCGACAGCCAACCCCTCAAGGAACCCATCGCCGTCGCCGAGGATCATCAGCGTCTTGGCGGCGGTGGCGACGTTTGCGGCGGCCAGGCTGGAGATCGCCAGCGCGCCGCCGGTGATCCAGTGGTCACCGCGGCCGACCGTGAGCTGGCGCAGGTCAAACCGTACGATCACCAACGCGTAGAAGGCGAGCCCCAGCCCGAATGGCGCCAGCGCGGCGATCAGCAGCCAGGGGGCGCGCTCGGACGCGGCGAGGGTGGCGGCGAGGGCAGCCAGCGACTCGGTGGAGACGGTGAGCATCAGTGAGACGCCCACGGTGGGGGTTCTCCAGTGGCCGAGCACCGGGACCAGCAGCGCCGCCCAGGCCACGAGCGCGATCACCAGCAGCGCGACCGCCGTCCCCTCGCCGCCGACGATCGTGAGCCGGGTTGCGAGCACGGCCGTGGCCGCGACCGAGGTCAGCGCCGCCGGGGTGCCCGCGTCGGCGCGAAAGCCCGCGGGATCGCGCACGATGCGAGCTGGGAGCAGCACGACGAGCCCCAGCCAGGTCAACGCGGCGATTGCCAGCAGGATCCGCGAGATCGTCTCCTGCCCGGCGAGCGACAGCGCGATCGAGACGATCCCGGTGCCCATCACCTCCGCACCGGCCGCCGGCGAAATCGAGTCCAACGTGTGCTCGAGCAAGCCGGCGGCCGGACGCCAGCTGCCCATCACCGCACGGTCCGATAGCCGCGGTAAAGGATGTGGGGGCGCCCGACGTGCCGGTAGAGGATGCGACGGACGCGCACGCTTGGCACCCCTTGAGTCTTCGCACAATCCACGCCGGCGCCTCGGGCGATCGAGTTCGGGATCATCGCATTCCAGTGGGCACACCCAGCCGCCGATGCTTCCCTGAGCCTCGCCGGCTCAGCTCGGCCCCCCTGGTGGCGGTTGCGGGACCCGAAGCGCCGCCGGCACGAGGGGTCCAGCTCCCGTTTTCCGCCGAGGTCTCGGGGGTAGTGGCATGACTGATCCCGATTCAGGAGAGAGTTCATGCCCAGAGTCGCACAGCCGGTCACCGATGACTCCATCAAGGTCCGCCAGCTTTCCCACTACCAGTTCACCTGGGTGGGTGGCAAGGCCGCCGAAGGTACGTTCACGCTTCAGCTCGTGCTCGACGAGGGCGCGTGGGAGGAGGTGCTGACCGTCAGCGCCGAGGACGCCGAAGTGCTCCAGAACCTGCTGGCCGGCGCGACGACGGTCTACTACGACATCCCGCGGCGGACGTTGATGTTCGGAACCACCGCCGTCGGTTGACACACCCACGGGATCACCGCCCCGCCGCGTAGCCCTGCATGCCGCGTGGATTGGCTGCGGCACGCAGCCGTCCATCGGGGTCGCGCGCGACGGCACTGAGCCGCCCCAGCGACCAGGGATCCTGGATCAGGACGTGGTGACCGCGCCGGCGGAGGTCCGCCAGCGTGGCCTGATCGAAGCGCGACTCGATCTCGAGGGCGCCGAGCGAGACCGTTCGCGGCCAGAACGAGCTGATCAGGTGGCCGGTGTGGAATGCCGGGGCGTCGATCGCCTCCTGCAGATTCATCCCGAACTCCACGTGGTTGAGCAGCAGTTGCAGCGACCACTGCTCCTGCTGGTCGCCCCCCGGCGTACCGAACGCGATCGCCCCCTCGCCGTCGCGCAGCGCCAACGACGGCGTCAAGGTGGTCCGCGGGCGCCGGCCACCGCGAAGCGACGACGGGAACCCATCCTGGAGCCAGAACATCTGGGCCCGGGTACCGAGGCAGAACCCCAGCCCGGGAATCGCCGGCGAGGATTGAAGCCACCCGCCGCTCGGGGTGCAGGCCACGAGGTTGCCGTAACGGTCGGCGACGTCGAGGTGACACGTGTCACCGCGGGTCGGCTCACCCGTCCCGGCGGTCGGCGTCCCCTCGATCACGACCTGCGGCAGCCGGCCGGCCACGCCGCCGGGAGCGCCGGGAGCAAGCTGCGGCGAGGCCCGCTCGCCGATCAGCCGGCGCCGTTCGGCGGCGTAGCCTGAACTCAACAGCGCCTCGAGTGGGACCGCCTCGGGATCGGCGTCTCCATAGAACGCGTCGCGGTCGGCGAACGCCAGCTTCAGGGCCTCGGTGACGGTGTGGACATAGGCTGCGGTATCGGCGCCCGTCCGCCCCGGGGCCTGCAGGTCCAAGCCCTGGAGCAGGGCCAGTGTCTGCAGCATCGCCGGACCCTGGCCCCAGGGCCCGGTCTTGCAGATCTCCAACCCCCCGTATGCCAGGCGGACCGGCGGCTCGATGGTGGCCCGCCAGTTCGCCAGGTCCTCGCCGGTGAGCAGGCCGGCGTGGCGTTCGCCCGACGCGTCCAGGACCTCGTGCGATGCCTGCCATTCGACGATCGCCTCGGCCACCCAGCCTCGCCGCCAGGCGTCGCGCGCATGCTCGATCTGACCGTCGCGGTCGTGGGTCGCCCGCTCGGCTTCGCCGAGCAGGCGTTGGTAGGTCTCGGCCAGCTCCGGGTTGCGATACCAGGAGCCGACCCCCGGCGGACGGCCGTGGTCGAGCCAGAGCTGCGCCGATGTCGGCCACTCGTCGCAGAACAGGTCGCTGACCGAGGCGATGGTGGCGTTGACGCGATCGAGCACCGGGATGCCGGCGCCGGCATAGCCGATCGCGGGGGTCAGGACGTCGCCGAGGCGCATCGTCCCGAAGTCACGCAACATCAACAGCCAGGCGTCGAACGCGCCGGGCACGCACGCCGCCAGCAGTCCCGTGCCCGGGACGAGGTCCAGCCCGAGCTCGTCGCGCAGGCGCTCGATCGAGGCGGCCGCCGGGGCGACGCCCTGGCCGCAGATGACCAGCGGCTCGCCCCGCTCGGCGCTCCATACGAGCGCCGGCATCTCGCCGCCCGGGCCGTTCAGATGCGGCTCCACCACCTGCAGGACGAAGCCGCCGGCGACGGCGGCGTCAAACGCGTTGCCGCCGTGCTCGAGCACCGACATCGCGCTCGCCGTGGCCAGCCAATGGGTTGACGCCACCATGCCGAAGGAGCCCGTGAGCTCCGGTCGGGTGGTGAAGGCCGGGCTCACCGCGTCCGAGCCCCGCTGCCGCTGCGTCGCCCGGTTTTGTCTGCCGCGCCCGCCGGTCGCCCGGCAGAGTCGTCGCTGCCGGCCTCGGTCCCCTGGTGGCTGCCATCCAGCGCGCCCGGATAGGCCCGTTCGGCCTCCTCCTCGAGTTGCTTGGCGTGCCGGCGGGTCCAGACGATGAAACCGATCACGATCAATGCCGCCAGGGCGCCGATGCCGTAGTCCACCGGACCGCGGACGCGCTTGAGCCCGCTGCCGAGGTAGTAGAAGCCGATCGCGTAGATCCCCGCCCAGATGATCCCGCCGGCCGCGTTGAAGGCCAGGAAGCGTACGTAGACCATCCGGTTGGTACCCGCCAGGAACGCCGCGTAGGTACGCAAGATCGATACGAACCGCCCGAAGAACACCACTTTGCCGCCGTGGCGATCGAACACCAGCCTCCCGACCTTCAGCTCCGCTTCGTCGAGGTGGATCTTGCGCCCGTACCGGTGCAGCAGCCGGAAGCCACCCCAGTGCCCGATGCCGAAGCCGATGTTGTCCCCGACGATCGCCGCGACCGCCGCGACCGCCCAGATCAGCCAGGGCGAGAGCCGGTGGGTGGTGCCGGCATACAGTGCGGCGGCGATCACCATCGTCTCGCCCGGGAACGGCACGCCCAGGCTCTCGATCATCACGAAGACGAAGATCGCCGCGTAGCCATACTCGCCCAGCAGGTTGTCCAGCGTGTGGGTGGAGAAGATCGCGGCGGTCACTTTTGAGCGCGGGCACGGCCGGACCGAGCCCCGTTGACCGTTACCCGGAAACCCAACTGCATATCGCGTCAGGCTCCCCCCGCAGGCGCCGAGCGAGGGTTCAGCCGGTCGCGCATGCAGCGGTGGCCTCGGTCCACAGCCGAGGCGTCCCGGCGGCCTCGAGCTCGAGCAGGAAGCGCTTGCGCGGCAGGCCGCCGGCGTAGCCGGTCAGCTTTCCGCCCTGGCCGAGGACACGGTGGCAGGGAACGATCACCGACAGCGGATTGCTGCCCACGGCGGCCCCGACGGCGCGGGCCAGCGACGGCTCGCCCAGCGCGCGGGCGAGCTCACCGTAGGTGGCGGTTTGACCGAACGGAATCTCGGTGATCAGCCTCCACACCTCGAGCTGGAAGGGATCGCCATCGACCTGCGTCGGCAGATCGAACTCCGTCCGCTCACCGGCCAGGTACTCGGCGAGCTGCTGCTCGGCGTCCTCGAAGCCACGGCTGGCCGGACGGCCGAAGGTTCGCTGGTCGCGTCGGGTCCAGTGATTCGAGAAGTACACGCCGCGCAGCACGGCGTCCTCGCGGACGAGCGTGAGCTCGCCCAGAGCCGAATCGATCTTCCTGTGGTGTGTGGCCATCGCCAGGTCCTTCCCGTGCGTTATCGACACCCGTTCAACGACAGCTCACCGAGTTTCGTGACATCCGGCGAATCCGGAGCCGACGGTGGCGGGTCTCAGCCGCGCCGGTCACCGCCGGCGAGGTCGAGCAGGCGGTCGGCCTGCTCGGCGCCCGCCACCGGCAACAGGCCGGGATCCAGGAGGCCGATCTGGACCAGCACCGACGCCTGATCCCAGTAGATGTGCTCGTAGGCGACCTTGCCGTCGTCGAAGCCCATCACGACGACTGTCGGGATGCGGACGCGGCGTCCGGTGGGAGCCACGTCCGGCAGCATCCAGGGCAACTCGATGTCGTGGGTGAACTCCAGCACGAACTCGTCGATCACCCGATCTGCCGAGACCGTCCGGGCGATCGGATGCAGCACGGCGTCATCCGGGGTATGGCCGATGAACTGCGACGAGTAGAAGCCCCGCACCGCCTCGCCGCCGCTGGCGCCGGTGAGTGGCGGGACGTGCCAAACGTAGGGCTCGGGCACCATTGTGCGCATGGTCGCGTCCAGGTCCTGAGTGGCGAACTCGCTCGCGACGTGTTCGTCAAAGATCGCACCGAGATCAGCCATCACCCTGCCGCTCCTTGGAATAGACGCCGTCGACGACTCGTCAGACCGCACCGCCCGTGATGCGCGAGACCTTACACAGGGGGGTGATGCAGATCGGCCTCGATTACGGTGGTCGATCTGCATCACCCCGGCCCGGCGCCAGCGATACGCGTCAGGCGGCCTGCTGCTGGAACTGTGGCTCGGGCGCGTCGACGAGCTCGGACGCCGGCTCCGGCTCGTCCTGCGCGTCGGTGAAGGTCCGCCGACCGCGGAGGACGACCAGCGCGGTGACGATTCCGGCCGCGATGCTCACGCCACCGATCGTAAACGCGAGGTGGTAACCGCTGACCAGCGAGCCGGCGAGTCCGTGATGCGTGGCGACGAGCGCCTTGGATCGATTGGTGGCGACGGTGCCGAGCACGGCGAGCCCGAGCGCGCCCGCCACCTGCTGAGTGACGTTGGTGATCCCCGAGGCGAGGCCGGCCTCACCGGCGGGGACGTCGGCCATGGCGATCGCCAGGAGAGGCATGAACGCGCTCCCCATTCCCAGGCCGATGGCGAGATAGGCCAGGAACACGGTGGGGAAGAAACTGGTCTGCACCCCGGTGGTGGTGAGCAGGATCAGGCCGGCGATCACCGTCAGCATGCCGGCGACGAGCACCCGCATCTCTCCGAAGCGGCCGACCAGGCGCGCGGTGACGCCGAGCGAGAGGATGCCAACGGTCACCGTCCAGGGCAGGAAGGCGAGGCCGGTCTGGAGCGCGGTGAAATGGCGCACGTGCTCCAGGTACAGCGTCCCCAAGAAGAACGTGGAGTACATCCCGGTGACGAGAAAGCCTCGCACCGTGCTGGCGCCGATCAGGCCATGCAGTCGCAGGATGCGCAGCGGCATGATCGGGTTCTCGATCCGCGCTTCGACGATCAGGAAGGCGGACATCAGTGCTGCTGCGACGGCTCCGAACCCGAGCACCTGGATCGAGCCCCAGCCGTGACCGGTGGCCTGCACGATCGCGTACACGGCGGTCATCAGCGACGCGGTCACCAGGGTGGAGCCCAGCCAGTCGACCCCCTGCCCGATCCCGAGTCCCTCGTCCTCGGGGATCAGCATCCGGCCGGCAACCAGGGTGGCGGCGCCGATGGGCAGGTTGACGAAGAAGATCCAGTGCCAGCTGAGCGCCTGGGTGAGCACGCCGCCGAGGAGCAGCCCCAGCGATCCGCCGGCGACGGCGACGAACACGTAGGCGCTCATCGCCCGCGCGCGGTCGAGCGGCCGCGGGAACTCGGTGACGATGATCGCGAGGATCACCGACGCCTGGGCCGCGGCGCCGACCCCCTGGATGAAGCGCGCCGCGATCAGGAATCCCTGCGTAGGCGCGATACCGCACAGCGCCGAGGCGGCCGTGAACAGCAGAACGCCGGCGAGGAACACGCGCTTGCGGCCGAGGAGGTCCCCGAGTCGCCCGGCGAGCAGCAGGAAGCTGCCGAAGGTGACGAGGAAGGCATTGATCACCCAGGTGAGATTGCCCTGGGTGAAGTGCAGGTCGTGCTGGATCGAGGGGAGCGCCACGTTCACGATGGTGGTGTCGAGGACGATCATGAGCTGCGCCAGGCAGACGATGACGAGCGCCAGCCAGCGGCGGCGATCGCTGGTCGGCGGGGGCGGAGAGGCGAGGTTCACGTTTGATTCCAAACTGGTTGAGACGGAAACGAGTGACTGGTAAACTGGAGGCATCCTCCGCAACTTGTGGAGGAACCCTCCGGATACTATACGGAGGCTCCCTCCGGTTTGTCAAGAGAATCTCCGATGAGTCCTGTGAGCACCACGGATAGCCGCACTCAGCCGCTGTCGACGCGCCCCAAGCGGGCGGACGCCCGGCGCAACTACGAGAAGGTCATCGCCGCCGCACGCGAGGCGTTCGCGGAGGGCGGAGCCGGCACCTCGCTCGAGGAGATCGCGCGCCGCGCTGAGGTTGGAATCGGGACGTTGTACCGGCATTTCCCCACCCGCCAGGCGCTCCTGGAGGCCGTCTACGTGGATGAGGTCGAGGCTCTGTGCCGCACCGACGACCTCGATGAACTAGCGCCGTGGCCGGCGCTCGTCGGCTGGCTGCACCGATTCGTGGCGTACATGGCCACCAAGCAGGCCCTGGCGCAGGAGCTGCTGGACTACGTCGACCGGGATGCTCCGCTGTTCCAGAGCTGCCGCGTGGCGCTGTTCGACGCCGGTGAGCCGCTGCTGGACCGTGCCCAGCAGGCGCGCGTCGTCCGCCCCGACACCGACCTGTCCGAGGTCATCCAGATGGTCGGTGGGATCGCGAAGATCCCCGTCAACGAGCCGGGCCAGATCGATCACATCCTCGACATCGCGCTCGACGGGCTGCGCTACCAAGCGCCCGCTCCCTAGCTCCAGATCGTCTGCGTCCCGGCGCGGCGGGCCCAGGTGGTCCTGTCGACGCGCCATCGGCAGCAGATGCCGGATTCGGCGGGCGCGGCCGGCTCGTCCGGGGCCTCGTCGACGAGCCGGAAGCCCAGCTTGCGAGGCACCCCCTCGCTGGCGCGGTTTGCCTTATCGTGGTGAATCTCCACGCGGGTGATCACCGGAACGGAGAACGCCGCTTCGGTCAGCATGTGCGCCGCCTGCGTCGCCAGGCCCCGGCGGAGGAAGACGGGGTGGATCCAGTAGCCGATCTCCAGCCCCTGCGCGCCGATGCGGTGATGCAGCCCACAGCCGCCGACGATCCGGCCGGCCAGGAGGATCCCGAGGATGACGTCGCCGCCGCGCGCCCAGTCTCGCTCCCACTCGCCGATCATCGCCCGGCGCCGGTCGACCGACACCGGCTCCTCCGACGCCCATGGCATCCAAGGGCGGAGATGCTCGATGCTCTCGGCGATCGCGGCGGTCAGCGCCTCGGCGTCACCGGGTACCCAGCGGCGCACGATCAATCCATGCGGTCCGTTGAGCAACTCGGGAAGGATCGGGGCCGTACCGGGTGGCATCCGCCAAAGCTAGAGTGTCGGCACGGGACGATGACCCCAGCCGAGCTCGTTCTCTCCCCCCCGATCGACTCCGCCGACCACGTGGAGGGGTCGGCCGACGCGCGGTGGACCCTCGTGGAGTTCGGGGACTTCGAATGTCCCTACTGCCGGGGCGCCGCCGGCGCGGTAAAGCAGGTCCAGCGGATGCTGGGTGACGACCTGCGCTTCGTGTACCGAAACCTCCCGCTCGTCGACATCCACCCGCACGCTCTCCAGGCGGCGCTGGCGGCCGAGGCGGCGGCGGACCAGGGGGAGTTCTGGGAGATGCACAAGCTTCTCTACGGCCAGCCGCGGGGCCTGGATTCCGATGCCCTGCTCGGGTACGCGGACCAGATCGGGCTCGACGTCGGACGCTTCGAGACCGACCTGGCCGCCGACGCATCACGGCGGCGCGTGGAGCGCGATCTCGCCAGCGCCCACGAGTCCGGCGTCCGCCACACGCCGAGCTTCTTCATCGACTGTGAGCTGTACACGGGGGAGTACGACGCAGCCGCGCTCGCCGCGGCGATCCAGCGGTCCTGACTGGCGTCGGGAGCGACGGTGCGGCCAACCGGGTGGTTTCCGCGGTAGCGCCCGCCTGCCGGACCCCGCGGCCCCGCCGGCGATGACATCGGCTGCGTGCGGGCGATTACATCGGCTGCGTGCGGGCGATTACATCGGCTGCGTGCCGTAGACATCAACCGGGTATCCGAGCGCCGTGCGCACGACAGCCTCACTGCCCAGGTCGAGCCCCGGGGTGTGTTCCCGTTTGTGACCGATCAATCACTCGGTACGCGAATCATGCTGCGACCGGTCGGTTCGCCGTTCACCATCGGAATGTCCGGACTGGCCATCGCGTCTCTGGTGCTCAGTGGTCTCGAGCTGCACTGGATCGCCACCGATCAGGCCCAGCAGGTGGGGCTGATCCTGCTCTCCGTCCCGTTCGTCCTGCAGCTGGTGGCTTGCGTGTTCTCCTACCTCGCCCGCGACGGAGCCACCGGCGCTGTCGTGGGGGTGCTGTCGGTGAGCTGGCTGGCTCAGGGGGTGGTGCGGGCGACCTCCGTGCCGGGATCGAGAAGCGGAGCGCTCGGGTTGATGCTGTTGTGCGCGGCCGGGATGGTGTGTCTCTCCGCGGTGGCGATCGGCGTGGCCAAGCCGCTTCCGGGCACCGTGTTCGCCCTCGCCGGGTTGCGCTTTGTCGCCTCCGGCATCTATGCGCTGGGGGGACCGAGCTTCTGGCAGAACGCCGGTGGCGTCATCGGCCTCATCGTCGTCGCGTCGGCCGGATATTGCGTGATCGCGTTTGAACTGGAGGGACAGCAGCATCGGCCCGTGTTGCCGACCTTCCGCCGCGGAGTGGCGCGAACCGCACCCGCCGACGATCCCTGGGCGGCCATCGATCGCGTCACCGACGAGCCGGGGGTCCGCGAGAACCCGTGATCGGCCGGGTGAGGGCCCAGTCGTCCCGCCGCGGCGCCGACGCGGCCGGCACCTCGGCGCGGTCGATCGGGTGACGCGATGGCCCCAGAGGAATCGAGACGGGCCGAGGCGGACCAAGCCCAGCGCCAGGAGTCCCCGCCTGAGCGTTTGGATCGCAACACGATCGAGCTGCTCAACGAGCTGCGCGTGGCCAACACCGGAGTTCAGGTCATGTTCGCGTTCCTGCTCGTGGTCCCGTTCGACAGCCGGTTCAAGGATCTCTCCTCGTTCGAGACGACGACCTATTTCGTCACGCTGATGCTCGTGGGCTTGGCGGCGGTCCTCCTGTCCGCGCCTGCGATCCATCACCGGATCCTCTTCCGCCAGGGCCAGAAGCGCTACCTGGTCTGGCTGGCGAACTACCTGGCGATCGCCGGGATGATCTTCATCGGTCTCGGGTTCACCGGGATCACGATCCTGCTCTCCGACGTCGTGATCGGCGGGCTGGCCCCGGTGATCGGCGGCGTGGCTGGGTTCCTGGTCATCGGTGGTCTGTGGTTCGCCGTGCCGCTCGCCCGGCGCATCGACGAGTGATGGCTCGCCCCGCCTTCCCGCCGCTGGGCATTCCCGGCGATGCGTGCGACCAGCAGCGACCGAGGCAGCCGCGTTCGGGAACTTCGACGGCCCGTCGCTCCTCCCGGCCGGCCGTCCGTCTCGACGACGTGCAAAGGCGCCAAATCCGGATCCGGCTCGACGATTTTCCGCAACACCCACGCAGCGGTAGAGCCCTCGCGCTACCGAACGGCTACTGCGTGTTGGCGCAGCGAATGAGCGTTGCTGACCACCCGACTGCGGCATGGGGGTAGCCCTACCGTCTCGACGGGGGACAGCCGTCTCCAGACGCCAGCCTCCCCCAGCGACGCCGGCGCCGCCGCCCGCGAGGCTGGCGGCATGTCAATCACACCTCTCCATACCTCTCCCTCAGCGCCATCCGGCGAGACTCCGCCCGCGCCGCTGGCCCGCTTCGTGCGGGCGGCGGCGCGTGGCGCGTCGCACCGGCCGAAGCTGACCATCGTCCTCTGGATGGCGCTGATCGCCGCATGCGCGGTGCTCGGCTCGCTCAGCGGGATGCGAAACCTGTCCAACGCCGCCTCCGGGGTGGGCGAGTCGGCGCGGGCCCAGGCCCGGCTGACCGCCGCCGGGCTCCAGGAGGCGGCCACCGAGAACGTGCTGGTGCGCTCCGGTTCGGCGCGGCGGACCGCCACCGCGGTAGCGGTCCTGAGCGCCCGCGCGCGGGCGCTGCCCAACGTCCAGTCAGTCCAGACCCCGCAGACGACGCCCTCCCTGGCTCGCGCCGGTGGGCGCACCGGCCTGGTGGTGGTCACGCTGCGCGGCGATCCCGACACCGCCGACAGTCGCGTCGTCGGCCTGGAGCGCGCGGTCTCCGATCTGCAAACGCGCACTCCGGGCGTCACCTTCCAGGAGTACGGTGGTGCGTCGCTGGATCGCGCCATCAGTCAGGTGGTGTCGCGCGGGCTCCATCACGCCGAGCTGATCTCGGTCCCGATCACCCTGATCATCCTGGTGCTGGCATTCGGTGCGCTGGTGGCGGCCTCCGTGCCGCTCCTGCTCGGCGTCACGTCGGTCGCCGCCGCCCTGGGTGCGCTCGGCCTGGTGTCGCACATCGCCCCCAACGGCTCGTCCACCGCCCCGGTCGTCGTGTTGATCGGACTCGCCGTGGGCGTGGATTACTCGCTGTTCTATCTGCGCCGGGAGCGCGTCGAACGCCGTGCCGGCGCCGGCTCGGGCGCCTCTCTGGACGTCACCGCGGCGACCGTCGGGCGAGCGATCCTCGTCGCGGGGGCGACCGTCATCATCGGCCTCGCCGGGTTGCTGTTCACCGGCTTCGGGGTCTTCACCTCGATGGCGCTGGGCGCGGTCCTGGTGGTGGCGATCGCCGTGCTGGGCTCGCTGACCGTCCTGCCGGCAATGCTGACCCTGCTGGGCGATCGCGTCGATCGCGGCCGGCTGTGGCGCCGCTCGGCTCGCCGGGCACGGCGGCCCGTGGCGGCGACGCCGTGGGGGCGGTTCGCCGGTGTCGTCACCGGCCATCCGCGTGGCTCGCTGGCGGTGGCGCTGGTGGTGCTGGCCGCCCTCGCTGCGCCGATCCTGTCCATGCGGACCGCCAACCCGGGCGACAAGGACGTGTCAGCCAAGACGCCGGTGATCGCCGCCGAGCACGCGATCGAGCACTGGTTCCCCGGGTCCTCGGATACCGGTGAGCTGGTCGTCACCGGACACCGGCTGGATACGCCGCCTGACCGGGACCGGCTGGCCGCGCTGGGGCGTGAGGGCCGCGGGCTCACCGGCGGTCGCGGCGCCGTGTCGGTGCGCGTCGCCCGCGACGGCGAGACCGCGCTGGTCGACATCCCGGTCCCCAGCGGCAACCTGGCCGTCGCCACGCGCAATGTCCGGGCCCTGCGTGACGGGCTGAAGCCGGCGACCGGGCGACTGATCGAAGGGGCGCGCGCCCAGTTGGGCGGGGACGATGCCGCCAACGTCGACTTCACCAACCGGCTGTCGAAGGTGACGCCCCTGGTGATCGCGTTCGTGCTCGCGCTGGCCTTCGTGCTCGTGGTCGCCACGTTCGGCTCGCCGCTGCTGGCGCTGTCGGTGATGGCGCTGAACCTGCTGTCGATAGGCGCCGCGTTCGGCGTGCTGGTGTCGGTGTTCCAGCACACTTGGGCGCAGTCGCTATTGGGGTTCACCTCGGACGGTGCGGTCGTCAATTGGCTCCCGCTGTTCGCGTTCGTGGTGCTGTTCGGGCTGTCGATGGACTACACGGTGCTCGTCCTGGAGCGGGCCGCCGAGGCACGCCGAGCCGGGGCCGGCGCGCGTCAGGCGGCGGCCGAGGCGTTGGGATCGACCGGCTCCACTGTCACCAGCGCGGCAATCGTGATGGTCGCGGTGTTCTCCGTGTTCGCGACCCTGCCGCTGCTCGAGTTCAAGCAGCTGGGGGTCGGGCTGGCCGCGGCGATCGCGCTCGACGCCACGATCGTGCGCGGGGTCGCCCTGCCCGCGGTGCTCACGCTGCTGGGTGAGCGCGGGCTACGGCGGCGGGAACCGTCCGGGAGGCCCCGTGCCGCCCGGCAGCCGGGGTGGGATCATCACCGCCATGTCGCGACCGTCGACGCCACCCATGAGTGAGTCACCGGAGAGATCGCTGGTGGCGCGGGCGGCGTTGGCGCCGCCCGCGGCCGGGCTCGTGATCCTGGTCGCCATCTGGGCGCTGACCGGCGCCGGGTACTTCTGGCCGATGTGGCCGTGCTTTGCCGTGGCGTTCGCGCTCGGTCTGGTGACGGCGGTGCGCTGGGGGCGCAGCCGGCGCGGTGACCGTGGCTTCATGACGGTCGCCGCGGTCAGCGGTGTCGTGTTCCTGGCGCAATGCGCGATCTGGCTGATGTCAGGGGCCGGCTACTTCTGGCCGGTGTGGACGTTCCTCGGACTCGGCGGGCTGGCGGCGCTGTGGTGGATGATCGCCCGGCCCAGCAAGCATTCACTGGAGGTGCGCGTCGACGAGCTCACGCGCACCCGCAGCGGCGCCCTGAACGTTCAGGCCTCCGAGCTGCGCCGGATCGAGCGCGATCTGCACGACGGCGCGCAGGCGCGGCTGGTCGCGCTGAGCATGAAGCTGGGCCGCGCCGAGGAGCGGCTGGGAGACAACCCGGAGACGGCCGCCCTGGTCCGCCAAGCCCGCGAAGAGGCGACGGCGGCGATCGCCGAGCTGCGTGACCTGTCCCGCGGGATCTCGCCGCCGGTGCTGGCCGATCGCGGGCTGGAGGCGGCGGTCCGATCGCTGGCCGACCGCGCCGGCGCGGAGGTGTCGGTCAACGCCGACGTCCCCCACCGCCCACCGCCCGCGGTTGAGAACGCCGCCTACTTCGTCGTCGCCGAGTCGCTGACCAATGCCGTCAAGCATTCCGGAGGCGCCGCCGTACGGGTGACGCTGTGGGCCGAGCCCGAGGAGCTCGGGATCGTCGTCGCCGACGACGGCCTCGGCGGGGCCGACGCCGGCGGCAGCGGCCTCACCGGGCTGCGTCAGCGGGTCGAGGCGCTCGACGGCTGGGTGCAGGTGGCCAGCCCCACCGGCGAGGGGACCACTGTCCGGGCCGTGCTGCCGTGCGGGTGGTGATCGTGGAGGACCATGCGCTGCTGCGCGAGGGTCTCGTCGCGCTGCTGGAGGAGAACGACATCGAAGTCGTCGCTCAGGCGCAGGACGGCCCCGGGCTGCTGCGGATCGTCGATGGCCACAAGCCCGACCTGGCGATCTGCGACGTGCGCCTGCCCCCCAGCTTCACCGACGAGGGGATCCGCGCCGCGCTGGAGGCGCGCCGGCGCCATCCCGAGCTGGCGATCCTGGTGCTGTCCCAATACGTCGAGCCCGCCTACTCCGGCGAGCTGCTGGCGGCGGGCGAGAGCGGTGTCGGCTACCTGCTCAAGGAGCGCGTCAGCGAGGTGCGCACGTTCATCGAGGCGGTGCGGCGGGTCGCCGCCGGCGGCACCGCCCTGGACCGCGAGGTGGTCAGCTCCCTGGTCCGGGAGCGGCGCGACAGCACCGCGGGCACGGCGCTCGACACGCTCACCGGTCGCGAGCGGGAGACGCTGGAGCTGATCGCCCAGGGCCGCAGCAACGCCGCCATCGCCCGCGAGCTGGTGGTGACGCTCGGCGCCGTGGAGAAGCACATCTCCAACATCTTCGCCAAGCTCGATCTGCCGGCGACCGACGACGATCATCGCCGCGTGCTGGCGGTGCTCGCCTATGTCCGAGCGATCGGGGTCTGACTCGGCGGCAGGTCCGTCGGGTACGGCGATCTGCTAAGGCGCGAGATGCTCGGCCCGCAGCCAGGCGAGCGTCGCCTCGAGTCCCCCCGGGTAGCTCACCCGCGGCTCCCACCCGAGCAGCTCGCGGACCTTGCGAGTGCTGAAGTCCTGGTCGCGACCCAGCACCTGTACCGCCTGGCGCGAGAGCAGCGGCGGCGTTCGCAGCCGCGTCGTCCGGCGCAGCAGCCGGTAGCTCTCCTCCAGGGACACCCCGATCCCGCTCGCCATCCAGTAGGGCAGGCTCCAGCGCACCGGCGAGTAGCCAAGCCCCTCGGCCAGACCGTCGGTGAATTGCTTCCAGGTGACGTCGAGGCCGTCGCTGACGTTGAACGCGTTGCCGGGCGCGGCGTCGTGGGCCAGCGCCAGGAGCGCCGCGTCGACGAGGTTCTCCACGTAACACAGCCCGGCGACCGCTTGACCGTGGTCGATCAGCAGCATGTTGCCGCCGCGCATGGCTCGCGCGATGTCCCCGACGACTTCGGTGCTGCGCGGGCCGTAGACGGTGGCCGGGCGAAGGATCACCGCATCCAGCTCGTGCTCCCGTTCCGCACGCCGGACCTCGGTCTCCGCCGCGCGCTTGGTCTCCGCGTACCAGTTGGCGAAACCCGCGGGCGCGTGCGTCTCGTCGATCGCCTGACCGACCGGATGGCCGTAGACGTCGGTGGTGCTGAAATGGACGAAGCGCTGCACCGAGGCGCCCACCGACGCCTGAAGCAGGTTCCGGGTGCCGGCGACGTTGATCCGATTGATCTCGTCGGTGGTCGCCCAGTCCGAGACGAGCGCGCCGCAATGCAGCACGTACCGGCACCCCGCGGCGGCGCGGACGAGCGAGCCGACGCTGGTGAGGTCCCCGACCGCGATCTCCACTGCAAGCCCGTCGAGCTGCGACGTGTCGCTGTCGGCGCGGACGAGGCAGCGCACCTGATGCCCCTCGCGCACCAGGCGCTCGGTGAGGTGTCCGCCGATGAACCCGCTCGCGCCGGTGACCAGGCACACGCTACCTCGCGATGGATCCACCGGGGTGCCTCGGAACGAGGTCGCGTGACTCACCGCACCGTTGCCGTTGCGCGTGAGGCGCCCGCGGAGCGTCGTGGTGGCGATGTCGCGCACGACGCCCCAGTTCTGGCTGCTCGGGCGGTGGACGTCGGCGAGCACCGCATCGAGCGCGTTGAGGAAGTCGTTCGCCTCGGTGTCGGAGAGCGTCAGCGGCGGCAGCAGCTTGATCACGTCGTTCTTGCCGGACGCCATCGTGATCACCCCGTGATCTCGGTGCAGCGGGATGACGATCAGCTGCGGGAACAGCCCGTCGCTGGCCAGGTGGCTCAGGCTCCAGTTCAGGCGCGCGGCCCGCGCGCTCGGCGCGCCGAGCTCGATTCCGATCATCAATCCCTGCCCGCGTACCTCCTTGATCATCTCGTAACGCTGTTGCTGCTCAGCGAGCCCTGAGAGCAGCAGCTTGCTCACCCGTTCCGCGCGCGCCACGAGGCCGTCGCGCTCGATGATCCGCAGGGTGGCCAGCCCCGCGGCCATCGACAGCCGGTTACGGCCGAACGTGGACTGGTGGATATAGGACCGCTCGAGCGTGCCGACGGCCTTCTGGAAGATCTCGCGGCGCGTGACCATGGCGGCGACGGGCATGTAGCCGCCGCTCAGGGTCTTGCCGACGAGCACGAAGTCCGGCTCCAGCCCCGAGTGCTCGAGCGCGAACCACCTCCCGGTGCGGCCGAGTCCGGTCTGGATCTCGTCGATCACGAACAGCGTCCCGTACCGCCGACACAGCTCCTGGGCGGCCTGGAGGTAACCGGCGGGCGGGAGCGTCACCTCTCGTCCCTGGATCGGCTCGATGATGAAGGCGGCCACATCACCGGCGCGAAGCGCCGTCTCCAAACTGCGCACATCGCCGAACGGAACTCGCTGACAGCCCGGCAGCAGCGGACCGAACCCGTCCTTGAAGAAATCGTCGCCGACCAGCGACAGCGGTCCAAGGCTCACTCCATGAAAGCCCGAGTCACAGGAGATCAATCGGGGCCGGCGCGTCGCTGCCCGGGCGAACTTCATCGCCGAGTCGACCGCCTCGGCGCCGGTGCTGGTGAAGAACACCGCGTCCAGGCCCTCCGGCAGCCGCCGCGACAGCTCCTCGGCGAGCATTCCGGCCAGGGCCGAATAATGGATCTGCACGCCGTCGACGAGGTCGGAGGCGAGGGTCGCCTGCAGCACGTCGCGAACATCGGCATGGTTGTGGCCGATGCCGGCGAAGCCCTCGCCGGTGTGGAAGTCAAGATAGGCGCGGCCCTCGGCGTCGTGGAGGTAGGAGCCCCGGGCAGTCGTGTAGCGCCTGTCGAAGCCGAGAATGCGCAGCACGTCGGCGAGCGACCGATCGAGATGGCGGCCGGCCAGCGCAAGGGTCTCGTCCGCGCGGACGATTGCCTCGTTGACCACGCCCAGCGAATCCCCGACGGTGATCGGCGGCAAGGCGGAGATCGGCGGGGGGTCGACGGCGGTCACGATCGCCGGCGCAGATTACGCGAGCGGAGGGCCGACGGGCCCCGGCCCCTGTGGCGCGGGACGTGGGTTGGCGCCGGACCGTGGGCTCGTCTCCAGCGTCGGATGAGCCGCGCCCGCGGTGGCGACATCCCGCGGATAGGTGGCCCGCGCCCGCAGGAGGAAGATGCCCGCGGCAGCCAGCGTCCCCAGCAGCAGCAGGAAGCTGATCTCCAGGCCGCGCGCGGTGCTGGGGGAGATCAGCCCCGGATGGGTCCCGATCGGCGCCTGTGCGGGGGCCACGCCCGCGATCAGGTCGGCCAGGCCTCCGAACAGCAGCGGGGCCAGCGCCTGGGCGAGCGAGCGCAGCACCGTGCGGGTGCTCTCCGCTCGGCCCCACAATCCGGAGGGCATGATGTCCAGCCGGGCCGCGTCGAGCGGCGGGTTGGCCGCCGACAGCAAGGTCGCTCCCGCCACGTCGAACCAGATCGCCGGCGTCAGATGGCTGCCGAGGATTCCGGGGACGAGCAGCGCCGCGGCGCCGATGTAGCAGCACGCTGGAACCATCACCCGGGACTCGATGAATCCTCGCCGGAGCAGCACGTCGGTCACCTTTCCGCTGATCAACGTCCCGATCAGGGCGCCGCCGACCAGCAGGGCGAGCACTAGCTCGGCCGTCGCCTGACTGGTGTGGTAGTGGCCACGGACGAACAGCAGGGCGAACGTCTGCAGACCGGCGAAGTAGAAGTAGCCCAGCGAGGAGCTGATGATCATCAGGACGTTGGTCGGAATCGAGAGGATGTAGCGGACCGACTGGGCCAGGCCGAGCTTCTGCGGGTCCTGCTTGAGCACCAGGTCCGGATCGGCCTGGATGCCGAGCCGTTTAGCGGCTTCCCGAGCCAGGTCATCGGCGTCCAGCTCCGTGTCCTCGTCGTCTCCGAGCCAGTCGTCGGGACGGGTGGCGTCCCCGGCGACGGCCCGCTTGAGATCGACCACGCCGGGCTCCAGCCGGCTGCGGCCATCTCGGCGCGGTTCCGGCACCGTGCGATACAGCGTGCGGGCGAGGAAGAACCCGGGGATGGCCAACAGGAAGAACGCGGCTCGCCACGAGATGAGGCTGGCCATGCTGCCGGAGATGATGAAGCCGAAGGCCTCCCCCGCGATCTCCCCACCGAGGATGTACGCGTAGATCTGCCCCCGCTCGCGGGGCTTGAAGTAGTCGCCGGTCAGCGACGCGATCGCCGGTCCGGCGGTGGCGGTGACAGCGCCGAGGAGCAGGCGGGTCAGGAGCAGGGTCGAGTAGCTGCCGGCGAGTGCGCTGGCCAGCGAGGCCAGGCTCCACAGCAGGATGCTGATCGCCAGCACCGGCACTCGCCTGATCCGGTCCACGAGGAGGCCCACAGGGATCGTGAACACCGCCCCGACGAGCAGCGAGACCGAGGTGAGCAGGCCGATCTTGGTATTGCCGATATGCAGGGCGTGCTCCAGCTGCGGAGCCACCGCACCGACCGTCGCCGCGTCGGCGCCGTTCAATGCCAGCACCGCGCCGAACAGCAGGATGACCCGGGCCCGGGCCGGACCGCCGACGCGCTTGACGACCTCGCCGCTGGCCTGGCGACCCGACCAATGGGCGACACGCCCGAGCTGTGCAAGGAATCGTTTCAAGCGATCTCTCTCAAACCTACGCTGCCAGAGGGGCCGGCTCGCCTCCCGTGGCAGAGTCGAGGATGGCGGCGTTACGTAAACGAGCGCAAGGAGCCTCTGAGTGTCGGACTACATGAGCCTTCCTCAGACCTTCCCGCCCCCGAAGACGACGGAGCGGCGATCACCGCCCCGATACTCCGCTACCCCATCTGACGCTTCCGCCACCCGCGGGGAGACGGTGGCCAGGACGGCGAGCACCAGTAGGCGCTCAGTCGACGACCTCGTAGGCATAGCCCTCGAACAGCCCGGTCTCCAGCACGCCCGCCAGCGCCTTGATCTCGGCATGGACCCCGAGCGGAACCTCGTCGAAGCGGGCGTCCAGCAGGACGAAGCCGGCCTCGGTGATCACCGGCCCATCCTTGCCGGTGCCGGTCCGCAGCCGGGCGTCGCGACAGCCGAGCGCCGCCAGGCGCGCCGCCACCGGCGCCACCGCGTTGGGGTGGACTTCGATCGGCAGTGGGAATCTGGTCCCCAGCCGCTCCACCCGCTTCGTCGGATCGATGGCGAGCACCATCCGCTCCGACGTGCTCCACAGCAGCTTCTCGCGAAACAGCGCTCCGCCGCGTCCCTTCAGCAGGCGGCCGTCAGGATCGACCTCGTCGGCGCCGTCGACGCTCCAGGCGGGCGTCGACTGGCCCAGGCGCGCCAACGGCAAGGACAACGTCGTCGCCGCCGCCTCGGTCTCGAACGAGCTCGGGATCACCTGCACGCTCAGTCCCTCGGCCTGGACCCGACGGCCGATCGCCCACAGCGTCAGGTAGGCGGTCGACCCGGATCCGATGCCGATCACCTCGCCGTCGTGGGCGCGCGTCGCGATTCGCTCCGCCACCTGGAGCTTCACCTGGAGGTTGCGAACCTCGTGCGGCCACTCCAGGGTGGCCGAGGCGAACCACTCTGAGGTTGTGGGTTCCGCCGTCACCTGGCTCAGCCGCGCTTGATCGCCCGTAGGGTGAAGGTGTGGGGCAGGCGCCAGGGCCGATCGATGAGTCGCCACTCGCCCAGCTCGATCTGCTCCATCTGCCCGGGGAGCGCCTCCCAGGGCACGCTGTCGTGCTCCACCAGATCCGTGATCTGAAAGCCGGCATCGAGTAGCGCGGTCACCAGCTCACCCAGCCCGTGATTCCAGGTGTGGGTGAGGTTGTGCTCGAACTTCGCATCGGTCTTCACGTACGTGCCCCCCTCGTACTCCTCGATCGGTTCGTCGCGCTCGAAGTACGGATACTCGACGACGAGCAGTCCGTCTGGCCGGGAATCGGCGAGCGACCACAGCATCGGGTGACCTTCACGGATGAACAGTTGACCACCCACGGTCAGCAGCTTGCCCACCACCTGCGCCCACCGCGTGACCGACGGCAGCCAGCACAGCGCCCCGATCCCGGTGAACACCAGATCGAACCCCCCGGCGCCAAGCGCGGTCACCGCGTCGTACACATCGGCCTGCACGAACTCCACCTCCGAGTGGGTTCTCGCCGCGAGCTCCCGGGCCTGGGCCAGCGACGCCGGCGAGAAATCGAGGCCGGTCATCCGGGCGCCGAGCCGGGCCAGGGAGATCGTGTCGGTGCCGATGTGACACTGAAGGTGAACGCCTCTGACTCCGGCGACGTCGCCCAGCCGGGGCAGGTCGAAGCGCACCACTTCGCTGAGGAAGGAAGGATCTTCGATGAACCGGGCGACCGCGTAATCGGGAGACGCGGCGTGAGCGGGCGCCCGCTCGTCCCAGTTGGCCCGGTTGATGTCCACGTATGGCTCCATGGCGCAGACGATATCCGGCGCTCGACCGGCTTCAGGAGAGGTCTGCGCTCGCCGGGGGCGGGCGCGATTCGGAGTCTCCCTGGACCCTCCGGGGCCGAGGCGTACTCTGCCCGGATGTGAGCGCGGAGAGCGATCCGGGCGGGTCGACGGCCACTGGCGCGGCGGAGGTGGCGCCGGACCCGCCGGCCGCGCCGGCGACGCTGCGGACCCGGCTGGGCAGCCTCGTCGCGGCGGTGCGCGACGGCGACGAGGCGATGGTGGAGGAGGGGGTGCTGCGGCTCAGCCGCTCGCGCCGGGCGTTCGCTCCGCTGGCCCTGGTGGTCGGCGGCCTCGGGATGCTGCTCACCGGGCTCAAGCTGCTGTTCACCAACTGGCGGCTGACGCTGGTGCAGATCCTGCCGGCGGTGGTGATCTGGGCGGCCATGTACGACCTCAGGGCCCATGTCCTGCGCGGGAGCTCGCTGCCGGATGTCAACGGCCCGGTCCTGATCCCGATCGTGATCGCGATCGCCGCCATCACCATGGCCAGCTTCTTCCTCAACGCGGTGTTCGGGTTTGCCATCTCCCAACCGGGAGCCCCCCGGGTACGGCCCGCGGTGGAGCAGGCCAAAGCTCACCTGCCGATCATCCTCGGATCCGGCGCCGTCATCGGCGTCGCCCTCGGCGTGTCGGTGACCGTCGTCGCCCGCACCCGTCGGCCATGGTTCGCGCTGACGCTGAGCATCGTGATCGGCGTGATGATGCTCTGCTACGTGGCGATCCCGTCCCGGCTGATCGGGGTCAAGCCGGCCGCCTCCAAGCGCGACCGGCTGGCGGCGAGCGCTGTCGCCGGGGCGGTGGGCTCGGTGGTCAGCGCCCCGCCGTACCTGGTGGGCCGGATCGGGCTCCTGATGCTCGGCGTGCCGGTCCTGTTCGTTCCGGGGCTGGTGATCGTCGCCTTCGCCGCCATCGCGCAGGCCGCCGCGACGAGTGCCGTCAAGTCCGTCAAGATGAGCGCGAAGCTGCTCGCCGGTGGTCCTCCGGCGGGGAACCCGTGAACGTCAGAATCCGTGAACGTCTGGAAGCTGTGGACAACGAACGAGACAACAGATATGAGCTGGCGCCGATCGGCGTCGTGGAATCCTCGCTGCGCGATCGTGCGGATGCTCCGCACCAAGGCGACGAGGGCGGTCCCGAGGCCTGGCTGGTATTCGATCCCGACGTGGCCGACGGGATCCGGGACGTGGCGCCCGGCGACGAGATCGTCGTCCTCACCTGGCTTCACCGGGCCGACCGGGAGGTGCTCCGGGTCCATCCGCGCAGCGATCGCCGCCATCCGCTGACCGGGGTGTTCAGCACGCGCTCGCCGGATCGCCCCAACCCGATCGGGCTGCATCCGGTCACGGTCGTCTCGGTGCAGGACAACCGGGTGCGCGTCCGCGACCTCGAGGCGATCGACGGGACGCCGATCGTCGACGTCAAACCGGAGCTGCGTTGCCGTCCGCGGGACCGCGACGCGACGCCCCGGGCGCCCGCGACGCCCCGGGCGCCCGTCACCGGCGAGGACAGAGCCTTCGCCACCGATCCGCGGGTGGTCGCCGACCAGGCAGGCATGGTGGCCGCCGCCTGGTCTGCCCCGGGGGCGCCGGCGTCGTGGGAGCTGACCGCCGCCCAGTTCGCGACGCTGCGCGACGACGACGAGCTGCTGGCGATCGCGGCCGGGATCGAGCCGGACCGACTCCCCCCGTTGCTGTTCGCGGCGGCGGCCAGTTCGCTGGTGCTGGAGTACGAACCGCAGCCGCTGCGCAAGTGGTTTCCCCGCGTCGGGCGCCCCCAGCCGTCGCTCGGCGCCGGGTTCCGCGACGAGTACCGCAGCTTCTGCCTCGATCACCGTGACCGCCTTCGGGAGCTGTGCGCCGTCCACCGCTACCAGATGAACGAGGTGGGACGCTGCGCTCACCTGTTGCCGGCGCTGGCCCCGGCGATCGTCGCCGACCGCGAGCTCGCACTCGTCGACATCGGGACCGGCGCCGGTCTCGCGCTCCACCTCGACCGTTACCGCTACGTCTTCCGCGGCCCGGGCGACCAGCACGTGGCGGTCGGGGACCCGAGCTCAGAGGTCGTGATCGAGACCGAGCTGCGCGGCGGGCAGCCGGTGCCGCTCGCCCCCGACCTCCCGCGCGTCGCCGAGCGGATCGGGATCGACGTCGAGCCGCTCGACGTGGGCGATATGGCGGTACGGCGTTGGCTGGAGGCGTGCCTGCCCCAGGAGATCGGCGCCGTCACTCGGTTCCATCACGCCGCCGGCCTCGCCCTGTCGCACCCCGCTCGGCTCGTACGCGGCGACGTGTTTGCCGTCCTGCCGGACGCGCTGGCCTCGATTCCCGACGACCGGCTGGTGTGTCTGACCGACAGCTACGTGCACGTCTTCTTCGCCAAGGCGGATCTGATCCGCTTCCGGGAGCTGGTCGATGGTGTGGGGGCCGAGCGCGACCTGGACTGGACATCGCTGGATCCGCTCGTCCCGATGGGCGGCGGCGCGACCCGCAGCGTCATCGGGATCCAGGCGCCGCGCGAGTTGATCGAGCGCAACCGCGCCGAGGGAGTGTTCGGCGTTCTCGCTCGTGTCAGCTACCGGGAGGGCCGCAGGACGTCCGGCCTGCTCGGCGCCGCTCATCCCGGAGGCGCCTGGCTGGAGTGGCTGGATCCCGGCGGCCGGCACCCGGCCTGACAAGGGTGGGGAGCCGTGCGCGCGCTGGTGATCTCTGACACCCATTTCGGAGCCTGGACCGGGGAGGACATCCTCAGCCAGCCCGAGACGCTGGCGCTGCTCGAGCCCATGCTTGACGTCGACGAGGTGATCCTGCTCGGCGACATGTTCGACTTCATGTTCGGCTCGATACGGGGCGCGTTCCACGCGTCCGAGGGCTTGCTCGAGCTGCTGCGCGGCAAGCTCGCAGGCAAGCGCTTCGTGTTCCTCGCCGGGAACCACGATCACTACTTCGTCCGGCGCGAGGCGGAGGAGCTGCTCGGTTTGGAGCTGGCCACCGGCAAGCATCCGGACGAGCTTCGGACAGAGCTGCGCCGTAACGATTTCTTCCGGCGAGCCCTCGAGCGGCGTCTTGATGGCGTCGAGATCGACATCCGTTATCCCACGTACACGTTCGGGGATGTGCTGCTGACCCACGGGCACTATCTCGACTTCCACGCCCGGCGCAGCGGGGCGGCACCGGCCCGGCTGCTGGCGCGGGCGCTGTGGTCGATCGCGGTCGGCGGACAGGAGCACGCGCCGTCGATCGAGGACTACGAGGCGACGATCACCCTGCTGACCTCGCTGCTGTACACGATCGCCCAGCTTCCCAACGGCACCCAAGCCCAGCGCCGGGCGTTCGCGGCGTTCGAGGCGCTGGAGCGGGCGGTTGGAGCGGCGCGGGCTCCGGTGGTCGGGCTCGAGCGGACGGTCGACTGGGTTGCCGCCCGGGGCGGAGGACTAGTCGGTGCGAGGGGCGGCGCCAGGATCGAGCGCCAGAACGCCGGCTACCGCCGGGCCCAGTCCGCGGAGGCCGACCGGCGGCGGAGAACCGGGGCGCCGACCGGTGGCGAGGCGGCCAGCCAGGCTCTCGTCCGCCTGGTGAGCCCGAGCGATCCGATCCGCCCCGCCGTTCAGGCGATCGATCAGGTGATCACCAACCTCGGTTGGGCCCACGGCACCGACAAGGTCGTGTTCGCCCACACCCATCAGGCACTTGACGGCGTGACCGCCGCGGATGGCTCAATTCGCTACTGGAACACCGGCTCGTGGATCTATGAGCCGGATCTGCGCTCGCGCGAGGCATACCTCGCCTACCTGCGAAACGGCTGGCCCGGGACGGCGGTGCTGATCGACTCCGACGAGCCCGCGCCGCGCCTGCTCAGGCTGCGGGAGCACCTGAACCCGATCCACCAGATGAGCTAGGCCCGGACCTGCCGCGGCCGCGTGTCTCCACGCACCTTCCCGGTTTCCATCCCGGGGCTCCGGGAGCGGTTGGCGGCCGAGGGAGGCGTACCGCGCGGCCAAACCCAAGCCGCCGAAAGGCCATCGGGCATGAACTAAGCGCGAGATCGTGATCCGGCTCACGGGTTGTCGCCAAACACGCTGGAGGGTGGAGTTGGCGCCAAATGGTCGTGACGAACTCGGATTTGGCGCCTTGTCCATGGCCGCCGCGCGGCATGGGCGAGGCGAACTGCGGCCTAACCTCCGGCTACAGCCACGCGGCCTGCCTCGAAGGGGCGCCGGGGGCGCTCTGATCATGTTCAACTCCTTGGTAAACGCCATCTCGGGCTCCGCATGGACGTATCTGCTCGTCCTCGGGGTTTGCGCCGGGGATGCGCTGCTCCCGCTGTTTCCCAGCGAGACAGTGGTCATCACCGCCTCGGTGGTCGCCTCCCGGGGAGGCCTGAACATCGGGCTGGTCGCGGTTGCCGCCGCGGTCGGGGCGCTCCTCGGCGACAACTCGGCATATGGCCTGGGCCGCAGCGGGTTGCGGCGCGTCGCCGATCGGTTGCTCGGATCGGAGAAAAATCAGCAGCGACTCGCCTGGGCGCAGCAGCAGCTGCGCAGCCGCGGCGGCTGGATCATCATCGTCGCCCGCTTCATCCCCGGGGGCCGGACAGCGACGACCTACGCGTCGGGCACGCTCCAGATGCCGTGGAAGCGCCGGTTCCTCCCGTTCGACACGATCGCCGCGGTGCTGTGGGCCGGGTACTCGTCGGCGCTGGGATATTTCGGTGGCTCCGCGTTCGAGCACAACCTGTGGATACCGCTGCTCATCGCGACCGGCGCGAGCCTCGTGATCGCCGGCATCGGCGAGCTCCTGCGCCGCAGGTTCCTGGACAGCGGTGACCAGTAGCGGGGGAGTGTCTGCTCGCCGGTCCGGAGCGGCTGCGCTCGAGACCATACAGGTAAGCGGCCGAGTTCGTAATATGGGATTATGGCGTCAATCTCGAGCACCTCTCGTCAGGACGTGGCTGCCGAACGGCGCGCCGAGATCCTGGCGGCGGCCGGCCGGTGCCTCTCCGAGATCGGGTACGACCGGGTCCGGCTGCGAGACGTCTCGCGCGAGTCGGGCGTCTCGATCGGGCTGATCCAGCATTACTTCGAGACGCGGGATCTGCTGCTGCGCGAGGCGTTCGAGCTGGCCAGCGACGAGATGATGGCGCGGGCGGAAGCGGCAGCGGCCGATCGGGATCCGTGGCAGCGGATCGTCGACCTCATCGAAACCCTGCCCGAGGACGACGACCTTCACCGCCGCTCGGTGATCTGGACCGAGTTCTGCGTGGTCGCCTCCCGCGAGCCGGTGATGCGGGAAGGTGTGCATCGGATCTACAAGGCCTGGCGCCGCCACATCGCCAAGGCGGTGCGCGACGGGGTGCAGAGCGGGCTGTTCAAGCCGGTGCTGGCCATCGATGACGTGATCGACGCGCTCGTCGCCCAAGTTGACGGCTGCGAGCTGGAGGCAGCAGCGGTCTACGACAGGATCGACAGCAAGCGCTTTCGACAGCTCGTGCTACGGACCGCATCGGCGCTTCTCGGCCGCGACGGCCACTGACCGAAGACCACTCGCCGGCAGGTCCGCTTCCCTTCGGGTCGAATGAGTGGTGAGCATGCCACCGCCTCCCCCGCCCCCCGCATCCTCGCCGTGGCCTGCGCGGCTCGAGACGCTGGGTAGGGCCTGCCGGGAGTGGGTCACCCGGCCGCGCGTCACGCTCTGCCTGGTCGGCAGCCTGCTGGTCCTGGCCGGGCTGGTGCTGACCGATTCGGTGTGGACGCTGCCGCTGATGATCGTCGGCGCGGTGATGATCCTGGTCGCGTGGATCGGGCATCGACTCGAGGGACGCTTCACCGTTGAGTGGGGACAGACCGGCACCGAACTGGCTTTCCGCGCCACGGTCAAGCCCGCCCGGTCGACCCTGACCCGCGGTTCGGCAGGCGCGCAGCCGCTGCCGGCCCCGCCGGCGCATGATTCGGAGGCGCCCGGAATCATCGAGGGGGAGGCTCACACGGTCGAGATCGACGTCGCGGAGCTGAGGGCGCTGATGGCCGCCGCCGAGACCGGGACGGGGTCCACCTCCGAGCCCGCCGAACCGCAGGACATTCGGATTCACCGAGTCGCGGACGGCACGGCGACAGGGCGATCTGAAGCCGCGGGCTGATTCAGGAACCCGCTACCGGCGCCGGTCGCCGATCGGTTCCGGCCCCGGCGACCGGCTCTCCGAGCTGGAGGACCGACCAGATCCGCCCCGGGTCCAGCAGCAGCTCAGGTTCGGCGAGGACGTCACCGTCGACGACGACGAGGTCGGCCAGCTTGCCCGGTTCGATGCTTCCGATGTGGTCCGGTAGCCCGAGGGCCTCGGCGGCGACCGAGGTGGCCGACCGCAGCGCCTCGGGAACGCTCATTCCGTGGTGGATCATCCGGAGCAGCTCCAGGGCGGTGTCCTCGCCGGACACGCCGTTGCGATCCGAGCCGAGCGCGATCTTGACGCCGGCCGCGCGCGCGGCGCGCAGGCTCCGCGTGCCCTGCTCCAGGTTGTGGTGAGCGAGCTCCACGATGCTCGGCAGCATCTCCGGCGAGACGGTGACCGCGTCGGGATCGATGGCCTCCCCGAACCCGCCCATCCAGTAGTAGCCGCCGAGCGTCGGCACCAGCACCTGGCCGTTGGCGGCCATCTCCTCCAGCAGCTCGGGCCGCTGGTTCAGGTACATCCCGTGCTCGATCGTGTCGATGCCCTGGGCGATCGCCGCCGCGGTGCCAGCGAGCCCCTCCACGTGGGCGGCGACCTTGAATCCGAGCCGGTGCGCTTCCTCGACGAGCGCGCTCAGCTCCGGCTCGGTCAGCTGCGCCGGCTCTGGATCCTCCAGCTCGTTGGAACGAGCGCCGGTCGTCATCACCTTGATGAAGTCGGCCCCCTCGCGCAGCTGCTCGCGCACCGCCTTGCGGATCTCGTCCGCGCCGTCGGCCTCGCGGTACATCGCCCCGTAGAACCGGCCGCCGGGCGCGGTGGCCGAGATGATCAGCCCGCAGGTCAGCAGCCGCGGTCCGCGGAACGCGCCATAGCGCATCGCCTGACGGGCCTCCTGCGGCTGGACGTTCTGGGACCCGACGTTGCGCAGCGTGGTCACGCCCATCCGCAAAGTGTCGCGCAACCGAGCCTGGAGGAAATGAGCGCTGGTGCCGGCCAGGATCGGCTCGGCGCCTTTGTCGGGAGTGGGCTGGTCGCCCTGCACGTGGATGTGGGCGTTGATCAGTCCGGGCAGCAGCGTGCGACCGCCGAGGTCGAGCACGGTGGCACCCTCCGGCACCGGTTCGCCGGCGCTGCCGATCCGCTCGATCACGCCCTGGTCGATCAGCACCGCCGCCTGCTCTTGCACCTGATCGCCGGTGCCATCGAACAGCCGCGCTCCGGTCAGCCACTGGCGTCCCGGCGCGGGCGGCGGCGCGGCCAGCAGAGATGGATGGCGGTGGGGCATGGGCCGACCGAGACTAATAGCTCGTCCGCGAGGCGGCGGTCGGGGCGCGGCCCGGCGATCACCCGCGCTCGCGGAGCGCCAGAATGCGAGCCACCGACGCCCGAGCCGCCGCCAGTCCGATCTGATGGCGCTCGATCGCCGACGCGATCGCGCCGGCGACGCTCCGGCACTGCGCCGGATCGCCGGACGTGCACAGGACCAGGTCGGCGCCGGCGCCGGCGGCGAGCACGCCGCGTTGCGCCAGGCCGCCGAACGGCTGCAGCGCAACCGCACCGATCGAGTCGGTGATCGTCACGCCGCGAAACCCGAGCCGGTGGCGCAACTCGCCCCGCAGCCAGGCAGATGACAGGCCGGCGGGACGGTCGCGATCCAGCGCCGGATAGACCGCCCACGACGCCATCACCAGGTCGACGCCGGCGGCGATCGCGTTGCGGTACGGCGGCTCGTCGACCGTGCGCAACGTGTTCAGCGACTGGGAGAGGGTCACCGATCGCTCGTCGGTGTTCTGGTTCTGGTCGGCGGCGCCGAGCCCGGGGAAGTGCTTGGCGGTGGCGGCCACTCCGGCGCGCTGCTGAGCGGCGATGAACGCCGCAGCGAGGGTGCCGACCCGCCCCGAATTGCTCGAGTAGGAGCGCTCGAACTCGTCGATGAAGTTGCCGGTCTCCCGGTAGACGTCGAGTACAGGAGCCAGGTTCACGGTCATCCCCACGCCGGCGAGGTTGCGGCCGGCGTCGGTGCCGGCCGAGCGGGCGCTGGCCACGGCGTCGGACTGCTCCCCGATCTGCTTCTCGGACAGCACCGGGGCCCGGGGCAGCCGGCGTACCTGGCCGCCCTCCTGGTCGGTCATCATCAGTAGGGGAGCGTGTACCGGCCCGGCGGCGTTCGCCCGTTGCAGCCGGGCGATCACCGAGCGGATCTGGCTCCGGCTCGAGATGTTGGGGCCGAAGAAGATCACCCCGCCGACCTCGCCCGCCCGGACCGCCGCCAGGAGGGAGCCGGGCGGCTGCAGGCCGTCGTAGGCGTAGATGACCCGTTGGCCGGCGAGCTGAGCGATCGTCAATCGCCGGGCAGCTGAAGCTTGCGCCGGCTGCCTGGAGGCGGAGGTGGAGGTCGTCGTCGTCGGCGTCGCACTCGACCGTGAGGTGGCCACGCCCCGTCGCGGGCGTCCCGCGCCGCACGCGCTCGCCGCCAGCGCGGTCGCCAGCACGGCGACGGCGATCGCGCACCGGGACATCAGTTCCGGCGCGCCCGGACCTGGCCTGCGTCGGCGACCTGCGCTTCCAGGGCCAGCCCTCGGCCGGGCACCGGCGCCGACTGGACGATCGACGTCGTCGTCTGCCCGTAGGCGGCGAACTGATCGATCAGCTCCTCCAGGTGCTCCACCGAGCGCACGTGCGCGGTCATGATGTAGCAGTCCTCTCCGGTGATCCGCCGGCAATCGATGACCTCGGAGGTCCGCTTGGCGAGCTCTGAGACGTGATGCAGCTCGCGGGGCGCCGGCCGCACGCGAATCACCGCGGTGAGGCTCATCCCGAGGGCGCGGGGGTCCAGCTCGGCGTGGTAGCCGAGGATCACTCCTTCGCCTTCCAGGCGCGTCAGGCGCTCGGCGACCGCGGGGGAGGAGAGGCCGACGCGACGTCCCAGCTCGGCGAGGCTCAGGCGGGCATTCGCCTGCAGTTCGGAGAGCAGCCGAAGGTTCGTTGCGTCCAGCAGTGGTTCAGCGGAGTTTCGCCCGTTGCGCCTTCGATTCTCAGGCATAGGACCGAGACTACCTGGCATCCGCCATGTAAACCAGCGTCTTCTGGCGGCAGGCTTGGGTGATCGTGGAACACGACACGCTGGCGATACCGACTCGGCGGCTGGTGAAGGAGCCGCCACCGCACGTCTACTTCCTCGTCAGCGCGGTCTTCCACTACCTCGGTCCCTCGTTCGCCGTGCTGCTGTTCGCCCGGATCGAGGTCCTGGGCGTGGCCTGGCTGCGGATCGCGTCGGCGGCGCTGATCCTGGCGGTCTGGCGACGGCCGTGGCGCGCGTTCGGCTCGCTGGCGGGGGACGGTCGGCGGCTGCTGTGCGCGTGGGGCGCCGTCCTGGCGGTGATGAACGTGTGCTTCTACACCGCGATCAGCCACCTGCCGCTGAGCACCGTCGCCGCGATCGAGTTCCTGCCGGTCATCGCCCTGGCGGCGTTCGGCGCGCGATCGCCTCGCAATCTGATCGCGCTGGCGCTGGCGGTCCCCGGGGTGTACATGCTCACCGACGTGCGACTCGGCGGCGCCGCCGTGGGCTTCGCGTTCGCGTTTGCCAACGCATTGTTGTTCGCGGGCTACATCGTGCTCGCCGACCGCGTCGCCAAGCGAGCCGAGGTGAGCGGGATCGACGGCCTGGCCGCGGCCATGCTCATTGCGGCGGCGGTCGCCACCCCCGTCACCATCGGGCGGGCTTTGCCCGCCTTCACCCAACCCGTCCTCCTGCTGGCCGGTCTCGGAGTCGGCGTCTGCTCGTCGGTGATCCCGTACGTCACCGACCAGCTGGCGATGGCTCGGCTGCCCCGTGCCAGCTACGCGACGATGGTCGCCCTGCTGCCGGCGATCGCCACCGTCATCGGCATCGTCGTGCTCGCCCAGATCCCCAGTTGGGTGGAGGTGGTCGGCCTGGGCCTGGTCGCCGCCGGGGTCGCGTTGCACCGGCCCGCGCAGTCTGGTGGGTGAGTTGTCACAGCGAGCGCTGGTACCTGGAGAACGCCCAGGTGGCGAACCACGCCGCGACGATCAGCAGCGCGACCAGGAACCCGACCCGGCTGCCGACCACCCCCCAGTCGATCTTCTGCATCGCCGCCGAGCGCGACGCCTGCACCGCCCAGTTGACGGGGTTGTAGCGCGCGACGTCGCGGATCCATCCCGGCAACAGGCTGCGTTGCATCATCGCCGCCGACAGGAAGGTCAGCGGCAGCTGGACGAACGTGACGGCGCCGATCACCGTCTCGCGCTGCCGGGCGAGCACGCCGACCGCGTTCGACAGCGACGCGAACACGGCACCGAGGAGCGCGGCGATGAACAGCAACAGCACCACGCCGCCGACGCCGCCCTTGAAATCGGCTCCCAGAATCAGCGCCAGCGCCACGATCACCAGCGTCTGGACGATGACCATGAACGCTCCGTAGACGACGGTGCCAGCGTTCAGCGCGCCGCGCCACACCGGAGTGGTGAGCATCCGGTCCATCACCCCGCTGTTGATGTCCTCGACGAAGCCCATGCCGGTCCAGCCGGCCGAGAACACCGCCAGCATGACGACCACGCCGGGCGTCAGGAAGTTGATGTAGGAGCCCCGGAAGCCGGGGATGTCGGCGACCGATTTGAACAGCGCTCCGAACAGCAACAGCCAGATGATCGGTTGGGACAGCGTCATCCCGAGATAGGCCGGTTGGCGGCGGAATACGCGCACCCCTCGGAGGTACACCTGCCAGCCTTGTCGCAGCGCGATCACGCGGCCACCTCCTCGGCGTCGGCGGGAAATGCGCGACCGGCGTGGCGCAGGTAGACGTCATCGAGCGAGGGACGGGCCAGCGTGACCGACGCGACCTTGATCCCGTCGCTCTCCAGCGCGGCCAGGACGCCGGGGATCGCGCCGCTCGAGTCCTTCGCTCGCGCCCGCAGCGTGCGCCCCTCGACCTCGATCTCGCTGAGGCCGCCGACGCGATCCAGGGCCGCGTTGGCGGTGGAGCCGTCGGCCTCGGCGAGCTCGATCTGGATCGAGTCGCCGCGCAGGTCGCGCTTGAGCTCGCCGGGGGTCCCGCGCACCACGATGCGCCCGCGGTCGATGATCGCCAGCCGCGCGGCGAGCCGGTCGGCCTCCTCCATGTAGTGGGTGGTGAGCAGGATCGTCATGCCCTCATCGGCGGCGAGCCGCTCGATCTCCTGCCACATGTCGACGCGCGCCTCCGGGTCCAGCCCGGTGGTCGGTTCGTCCAGGAACAGCACCTGGGGCCGGTGAAGGAGTCCCATCGCCACGTCCAGGCGCCGCTGCATCCCGCCGGAGTAGGTCTTCACCGGCCGGTCGCCGACGTCCTGGAGGCCGATGGCCCGGAGCCGGTCGGCGACGCGCTGCTTGAGCTGCCGGCCGCTCAGCCCGTAGAACGCGCCCTGGAGCTCGAGGTTCTCCCGGCCGGTCGCCTCCATGTCCGACCCGTGCTTCTGGCCGACGACGCCGATCTGATGGCGGACCCGGGTGGGATCGGAGAGCACGTCGATCCCGGCGACGGATGCGCGGCCCAGGTCGGGCGTGGTGAGCGTGCAGAGCATGCGGACGGTCGTGGACTTGCCCGCGCCATTGGGGCCGAGGAGTCCGAAGATCGTGCCCACCGGCACCGATAGGCTCACGCCGTCGACCGCCTTGACCCGAGGCGGGTAGGTCTTCTCCAGCTCCGATGCTTCGATTGCCGATGGCACACCGCGTCTCCTCGTCAGATAGAATTATCTTGATGACCAAGAAATCTTTAGCATCGAGATTCTTGCATGTCAAGGCATAAGCGAGAGGTGTTCGCCGCGCTGCTGGACGAGATCCGGCGGTCGCAGACGGCAACCGCTCGCTATGACCAGGCGGTGGCCGACGCGCTCGGCCTCAACCCGACCGACATGAGCTGCCTCGATCACCTACAGCGGGAGGGGCCGGTCACGGCCGGCCGGCTCGCCGAGAAGACGGGTCTGACGAGCGGGGCGATGACCGCGGCGCTGGACCGCCTGGAGCGTTCCGGGTACGCGCAGCGCGTCCATGATCCCGGTGATCGGCGGCGGGTCCTGGTGCAGCTGACCGCCAAGGTGGCTGAGATCGACTCGTTCTACGCCGGCCATGCCAGCCTGTCGGAGCAGCTCTACCAGCGCTACACCCTGGATCAGCTGGAGCTGCTGCTGCGGTTCGTTCGCGACGGGCGGGAGTTCAACGAACGGCACGCCGCCGAGGTGGAGCAGCGCAACCGGGCGCGCCGAGCTCGGTCGCCGGCGGCGGTTTCGCGGCCGCTTCAATAGGGCGAACGGGAACTGGAGGAGAGAGGGATGAAGCGATCATCGGAGCATCCTGACCACCCACACCGGAAGCCTGCCCGCCTGCCGCCTGCCGCCTGCCGGCTGCCGGCTGCTGAAGGCGCTCCAGCGGCGTGACGCCCGCGCGCCCGCCGACCCGAACCGCGGGTTCAGGCCTCGTTGGCGACTAGGGCCCAGTCCGGCTCGCCGGCGACTCCGAGCCGGGAGAGCAACTCGCGCAGGGTGAGGCGCTCGGACTGATCCAGCCCGACGAGCATCTCGTCCTCGACGATCTGCACCGCCTCGTCGACCTCGCGGAGCACGCTCTCACCCTGGTGCGACAGCGCGACGATCGCGCGGCGGCGGTCGGAGCGGTCACGCTGACGGACCACGAGCTCGTCGTCCTCGAGCTCGTTGAGCAGGCAGACGAGGCTGCTCGGATCCATCCGCAGCCGGTCGGCCAGCACCTGCTGCGCCGTCGGACCGTAGCCGCGGAGGTAGCTCAGCGCCACCACGTGGCGCTGGCGGAGTCCGATCGGCGTGAGAACCTGCTCGAAGCGCTGGCGCACGACTCGGGCCACGCGGGCGATCAGGACCGTGGATTGGGCCGGGACAGCGCCGGCCGAGTCTGTAGCTGGTACCCCCATTTCCGAGGGCGTCAGTGTAACAAAGGTATATCCTTGTGGAGTTACGATGGTTTTGTCATTGACAACGAATCAGGCCATCGGGACCTGACTTGGACGGAGTGCATCAGATGGGAGGTTTCATGACGTCGATCCTGCGTCCCTTCGCCCTCCGGCTCGCCCGCCGGGGGTCGCTCATCCTCATCGGCGGAGCGCTGGCGCTGGCGCTGGCGATCCCGGCCTCCGCTTCGGCGGCGGCGTTCCGGGCCCACCTGAGGGCGCCCAACCACACGCCGACGATGAACAAGAAATGGTGGATCACGGTCACCGCGACTCGCGGCCGGGCCAAGCTCAGCGGGAAGGTGAGCTACCGGTTCGTGACCTCCGCCGGCACCTTCAGCCGGCCGGGTCATCGCTTCAAGCACGGGGTCTACCGCGACTGGTTGCGCTTCCCGGCCGCGGCGGTGGGGCACAAGCTCATCCTGCGGGTCGTTGTCAGCACCCGGTACGGGACGGTCGGTCTCAACTGGAGCGTGACGCCGCGCAAGTAGCTATGCCAGGCGCACAGGTCGTCGTCGAGCACGTCTCCCGGGCGTATGACCGGGCGCTCGTTCTGGACGACGTCAGCTTCGTGGTGGAGCCGGGCGAACTGGTGGCGGTGACCGGGCCGTCGGGCTCGGGCAAGACGACGCTGCTGCAGTTGATCGGCAGCCTCGACCGGCCGACGCGGGGCTCGATCCAAGTCGACGACGTGGCGGTGCAGACCCTCACGCATCCGACCCGCTTCCGCCGCGAGACCGTCGGATTCGTGTTCCAGCTGCATCACCTGCTGCCGGCGCTGAGCGCCCGGGAGAACGTCGAGCTGACGATGGTGGCGGCCCACGTGCCCCGCCAGGAACGCGCCCGGCGATCGCTCGAGCTGCTCGAGGAGGTCGGCCTCGCCCAGCGGGGCGGTGACCTTCCGGCGCAGCTTTCCGGTGGCGAGCGCCAGCGGGTGGCGATCGCTCGTGCCCTCGGCGGTCAGCCTCGCCTGATCCTCGCCGACGAGCCGACCGGGGCGCTGGACACGGTCGCGTCGCACCGGGTGTGGGAGCTGCTCAGCGAGGTGCGCGACCGGCGCGGAGCGACCGTGATCATCGCCTCCCACGATCCCTCGCTCGCCGATCACGCCGACCGTTCCCTGCACATCGCCGACGGGCGGCTGGTGGCGACGGGCGACCGGCCGCCGGCGGTGCCGAAGCTCGCGTGACCCTGCTGCGGCAGACGCTCACGACGCTCCGGCACAGTCCGGGTCGGACGCTGCTCACCGCGCTGGGCACTGCCTTGGGTATCGCCACGATCGTCGCGCTGCTGGCGGTAGGCGCCGGCGCGCGGCACAGCGCCGGCAACTTCCTGCATCTCGGGCGCTCTGATCTCGGCCTGTTCCAGAAGGATGCCGCCGACCCGACGACGTCGGTGCTGCCGACGCGCATGATCCCGACGCTGCGCCACACCCACGGGATCGCCGATGCGACGCCGCTGGTGCTGCTGGTGGAGGAGGTTGCGAACAATCCGGGAGCGGTCGTGTTCGGCGCCGACCAGCACGGATTTCTTACCGATCGCCTGGTGTTCCTGAGCGGACGCATGTACGCCGCCCCCAACCAGATCGTCGTCGGCGACCAGTTGGCCCGGCAGATGCATGTTCGGGTCGGCGGCCAGGTGAAGGTGCACCACCGCGAGCTGCGGGTGGTGGGGATCTATCACATCGGCGTCGCCTACCAGGACTCCGGCGCGTTCATCCCGCTGGCCACCGCGCAGAGGATGAGCGGGCACCAGGGGGAGGCGACCACGATCCCGATCAAGCTCGCGGTCGGCACCCGGCCCGCGGCCGCCAAGCGGATCCTGACCCGGCGGTTTCCGGGGCTCACGGTGATCTCAGACGCCGAAGAGGCGACGCGCGCCGGCGCCAACGGCCGGCTGATCTCGGCGGCAGCGCTGGTGATCGCCGTGCTCGCGCTGGTGATCGGCGGCATCGGCGTGATGAACACGATGCTGATGGCGGTGATCGAGCGGCGCACCGAGTTCGCGCTCCTCTCCGCGGTCGGCTGGAGCGGTCCGCAAATCGCCTTGCGCGTGCTCGTCGAGGGGGTGCTGACCACTCTGCTGGGGGCGCTGATCGGGCTTCTCCTCGGGGTCATCGGGGCCCACTTCCTGGTTTCGGCACTCGGTGCGCAGGAGTTCGTCGCGCCCCAGGTGAGCGCCTGGGATCTGGGTCGCGCCCTGCTGGTCGGCGTGCTCATCGGGGTTCTGGGCGGGTTGTATCCGGCCTGGCGGGCCGCCCGCGTGTCACCGGCGAACGTGCTGGCGCAGCGCTGAGCTTGCTGCGCCACGCGGCCGCCGGCGCGTGTTCGCCGGGTCCTGGCCCCAGCCCGTCCACGTGGATTGGGCGCCTTTTCAGGTTGGCGCGACCGGCGGCGCCACCCGGTGGCGGCTTGGCGCGACCGGCGGTGACACCCCGGCGGCGGGGCCGGTCTTCACCTCGTCCGGCCGCCGGAGACCGCCGGCTCGAGGGCGTCGACCTCTCGGCGCGGCCGGGCCGGCGGCAGCGTGCGATCGCGACCGGCGGCCAGCCCGGTGAGCAGCTGCGGGAGGGTGAGCGCGAGCAGCAGGATGACCGCCGGGGTCCACGAGTCCGCCCAGCCGTGTAGCGCCCCGACGGCGAGCGGGGCGAACGCCGCCAGCACGTACCCGATCGACTGCGACATCGTCGACAGGCTCTCCGTGGTGGCGACGCTGCCGCCCCGCAGCACGATCAGCATCAGCGCCAGCGGGAAGGCGGCGTTCTGTCCGAGGCCGAGCAGCACCGTCCACAGGTACGGCGCGGACATCGGGGCGAGCAGGATGCCGAGCAGCCCGCCGGCGGTCAAGCCGCAGCAACCGAGCACGAGCAGCCGCTGGTCCCGCGCCCGGGCGGCGACTGTGGGCAGGATCAGCGCCGCGGCCAGGCCGACCACCATCGACAGGCTGAGCAGCAGACCGGCATTGGCCTCACTGGCGCCGTGGCTGCGAAAGATGCTCGGAAGCCAGGCGAGCGTCGCGTAGAACCCTCCGGACTGCAACGCGAAGAACAGCGTCACCTGCCACGCGAGCGGATTGCGCAAGAGCGTGCGCGCGGTGTGCGCGGGCGCAGCGCGGGACTGACCACCACCACCGCCACCGTCGTCGCCGGACAGGCGACGCCGAGCGGAGGAGCGCCTGATCAACGCCGGGCTCCACGCCAACACCGCCACCCCCGCGGGAATCGCCCACACCCCCAGTCCCGGTCGCCAACCGCCGCCGAGAACGTCGGCCACCGGGACGGTCACCCCGGCGGCGAGGGCCGCGAACCCGATCAACGAGGTGGAATAAAGCGCCATCGCGAGGCCGGTTCGCTCCGGGAAGTCACGGCGGACGAGCACCGGCACGAGCACGTTGCCGATGGCGATCGCCGCGCCGGCGATCGCGGTCCCGAGGAACAGGAACACGACGCCGGGGATGAGCCGGACCAGCACGCCTATCAGCAGCCCGACCATCGCCACTGCGATCGCGGTCCGGACCCCCAGTCGCCGGGCCATCAGCGGCGACAGCGGCGCCAGCAGGCCGAAGCAGAGGACCGGCAGGGTGGTCAGCGCCCCCGCCCAGCCCGACGAGATCCCGGTCCCGGACTGGATCCGGTTCAGCACCGGGCCGACACTCGCCGCCGCGGGCCGGAGGTTGATCGCCACGAGCATCACGCCGCCCATCAGGAGCACCGGGGACAGCCGTGAGCGGGTGAGTCGCGGCACCGACACGACTACAAGTTATTCGCGATCCGGAATCCGCCAGCATCCGCCTTGACATATACCCATAAGGGAATATGATGCTCGCCATGGCCAGAGCGGCGACCACGACAGACGCGTTCAACGCGATTGCCGAACCTCGCCGCCGCCAGATCGTGGACGCCCTCGCCGGCGGCGAGCGGTCCGTCAACGAGCTGGTGGTGGGGCTCGGCCTGGCGCAGCCGCAGGTCTCCAAGCACCTGCGGGTGCTCCGCCAGGTCGGACTCGTCGAGGTCCGCGATCAGGGCCGCCACCGGCTCTACCGGCTCAACGGCCGGGCGCTCAAGCCGATCCACGATTGGGTCAAGGACTACGAGCGGATGTGGAGCGATCGCTTCGTGCAAGTCGATGTCCTGCTGGACGAACTCAAAGCAAAGGAGGAGCAAGATGGCCGCAGCAGCGAGTAGCCGGACGGCGGTGGTGACGTTGCCGACCGACACCCAGATCCTGATCACCCGGGAGTTCAACGCGCCCAAGCACCTCGTCTACCAGGTGTGGACGACACCCGAGCTGCTGAAGCGCTGGTGGCACGCCAAGCGCGGCGAGATGACGGTGGCCGAGGTCGATCTCCGCGTCGGTGGCAAGTGGCGCTACGCGATGGTCACCCCCGACGGGTTCGACGTCGCGTTCCACGGCGAGTACCTGGAGATCGTCCCCAACGAGCGGATCGTGTCGACCGAGGTCTACGAGGGCATGCCCGACGCCGCGGCGACGAGCACTGCGACGTTCGAGGAGGTCGACGGTGCCACGAAGCTGACGCTCCTGGTCGTCCACCAGCGCCAGGAAAACCGCGACGGGCACATCCAATCCGGGATGGAGGATGGTCTCCAGGATGCGCTGGACCTGGCGGAAGAGGTGGCGATCTCCCTCAGGTGACGGCCGCGCTCAGGCCGAGCCGAGCCGGTAGGTTCCTGGTCGTGTCCGACCCCGGCTTCCGCTTCGTCTGCGTGCCGACCGCCCTGGCCGGCACGCAGACCGGAGCCTGGGCGCGCGAGATGCTGCGCGACGGCGAGATCGCCCTGCTCGCCGATGCGGACGGCCTGGAGGCGGTCAACCGGGTGGCCCACTCGCTCGGTCTGGTCAGCGTGGCCGTGGTCCGCGGCGAGGCGACCGACGCCCTCCAGGAGGAAGCCGTGATGGCCCACGCCGCGGGGCTTCCCCTGGTGTGGGTGGCGGCGACGTTCAGCGATGCCGCCACCGCGTGGGCCCGGGCGCGCGGGCCGATGACGCTGCTGGTGACGGCGCGGGCGCCCCTGGCCGACGAGGAGCGCCGCCGAATCGAGCGCTTCGTGGCGACGCTGGGTCGCCAGACCGAGTAGCTGCCGTCAGGGATGGGTGGCCCGGGCGGCGCAGTCGTCGCAGAGCCCGACGATGGCGAAGTGGGTGAAGCGGGGGTTATGGGCGAAGTGGCGCTGGATGTGGTCGTGAACCGGATCCAGCTCGCCCGCGCCGGCCAACGTGACCTTCTCGCAGCCTTCGCAGTAGAGGAACTCGCCGTCATCGCGGCCGACCAGCGCGTACAGGCCGGGGCCGTGGCCGAGGTGGACGTGACGAATCAGCCCGCGCCGTTCCAGCAGCTCGAGGTTGCGATAGACCGAGGATTCCTCGAGCGCGAGCGCCCGCGCCAGCTCCGCCGCCGCCACCGGTCCGTGGGATGAAAACAGTTGCTCGATGATGAGTCGCCGGGCGGTGGACAGGCGCAGGCCGGATTCGCGCAGCGCTTCGATCGCCTCGTCGGGCGTGGAGACGATCATCGCGGGCGCTTCGGGAGCGATCGTCATCTCAGATCAGGTCGTCGGCGCCGCCGAGCCACCCGCTCCGTCGAGGTCCGCGCTCCATCGTTCCTCGATGTGGCCCAACCGCCAGACCAACAAAGCCACCACCCAAGTGCAGATGAACATGCCGACGATCACGAAGCCGAGCGCGTTGATATCGATGTTCTCGAACCAGTTCCAGAAGGATCCGGACAGGTTGAGGTGCTGGGCGATCAGCCCACCGAGCTCGATCGTGCCGATCACCAGCGCCATCGCGACCGACAGGCCGGTGATGGTGAGGTTGTAGAACACCTTGCGGACCGGACGGGAGAACGCCCACCCGTAGGCGAAGTTCATGAACGATCCATCGATCGAATCCATCAGCGACATCCCAGCGGCGAACAGGATCGGCAGACACAGGATCGCATACCACGGCAGGCCGGCGCTCGCGGCGCCCCCCGCCAGGACCAGCAACGCCACCTCGGTGGCGGTGTCGAAGCCGAGCCCGAACAGCACGCCGATCGGGTACATCTGGGCCGGACGGGTCACCGTCCGCGTCAGCTTGCCGAGGATGCGGTTCATCAGGCCCCGTTTGCTCAGGTGCTCCTCGAGCTCGCGCTCGTTGTAGCAGCCGGTTCGCATCTCCCGGAAGACCTTGACGATCCCGACCAGGATGACCACGTTGATCGCGGCGATCGCGTAGAGGAAGCTGCCTGAGACCAGGGCCCCGATCCAGCCGGTCACCTGATGCAGCTCGGAACCGTGGTTCTTCACCGGACCGGCCAGTGACCTGACCCCCACCGACAGCAGGAACGCCAGCGCGAACACGATCGTCGAGTGGCCGAGCGAGAACCAGAAACCCACGCTCAGCGGCCGCTCGCCCTCCGACATCAGCTTCCGGGTCGTGTTGTCGATCGCCGAGATGTGGTCGGCGTCGAACGCGTGGCGAAGTCCCAGCGTGTACGCCGTCACTCCGACGCCCACCGTGAACGCTCCGGCGGTTCCCAGCTGGTGGTGGCTGGGCGCGACCAGCGCGATCAGCATCAGGAGCCCGGCGACGTGCAGGCCGACCACCACCACGACCATCAGCGTCAGCGTGCGTTTCTGGCTCTGATCGAGCGAGCGCCAAAGCACTCTCGGATGCAATCGCCCCATCGCGGGACGGACGCTAAACCATCCTGAGGTTCAAACGCAATTGCAAGGTGGTCTGAATTACCACCGGCTGATCGGTAGTGGCCCGGCGCCGCGCAACCCGTCAGCCGGCACGTCGGTCGCCGGAGGCCGGCTGATCGATCAGTGCGCTGGGACGCTCGCTGAGGAAGTCCAGCTGGGCCTCGAGGCTGCCGTGAAGATGCAGATCATCGGCCGCGCCGGTGATCAGTCCGGCCTGGGCGAGTCGCTTGAGGGCGTGCGACACAGACGGCCGCTCGGCGGCGACCAGCTGCCCCAGCAGCCGATGGGTCAGCGGCAGCGAGACGCGCACGCAGCCGGGCTCGACCCGACCCCAGCGGGCGGCCAGGTGCCACAGAAGCAGGACGAGCCGCACCTCGAGCCGCGGCTGGGAAGCGATCGCCCGCAGGGCGTCGAGCTCGGCGATCCGCTGGCAGCTGCGACCGAGCAGAGCCCGGATGATCTGTGGGAACGGGCGCACGCGGTCACAGAACTCGCCATCCAGGAGCGCCAGCCGGGCCGGGCGCAGCACGCGCCAGGCGCACGTCCGCTCCAGCAGATCGTCGGCGAGCAGCTCGGGCGCCTGCAACAGGTCCCCGGCGCCGAGCAGCTCCGCGGCGACGCGATCTCCCGTCCGCGTCTCCAACACCATCACGCCGTCCAGGATCAACAGGCCCAGACCCGCCCGGGCGGTCTCGAACCAGGAGGCGAGATCCGAATCCCCTACCCCCAGGTGCAGCAGCCGAGCGGTGGCCAGCTGGCGGGCGGCGACCCGCCCGCGGACGTCGCACTGATCGGCGAGCTCGGCGTCGGCATCGAGCACGTGGGCGTAGAGCGGGCTCGGTCCAGCCCGCCGCGGCCCCGAGCGGCCCGGCCACTGCAGCGGTCCCGGCTGGATCACCCCGTTGTCTTCGACGGCCACGGCACAACCTCACTCCGTCGAACTGCGCTGGGGTGAGTCTATGCCCATGACTCGCTGAGCGAGGCGGTCCCGGGTTTGGTGCGGCCGGGGTAACCGGCATTACCCCGCTTTGCACCGGCGCCTGCGCGAGTGGTAGAAGAGGGTCGTGTGCCTGGCGATCCCCGGACAGGTGATTGAGATCGTCGACGACTGCCATCGGTTGGCCAAGGTCGAGGTGGCGGGCGTACGGCGCAACGTGAACGTCGGCCTGCTCGACGGCGAGGACGGCGGGGTCGTCCCCGGTGACTGGGTGCTGATCCACGTCGGCTTTGCCATCTCCAAGGTCGACGAGGAGGAGGCTCGCGCCACTCGTGACCTGCTGGTGCGGATGGGCGCCGACTACGAGCAGGAGCTCGAGGAGCTGAAGGCCAGCGTGATCGAGTGAGCTGCGGCTCCGAGCGCTGCATCACCTGTGGCGACGTGGCCGTGGAGATGACCGTGCTGCAGGTTGACGAGGTCCGGGAGCTCGCTCTGTGCGCGGACGGCGAGGGCCGCCACGAGACCATCGAGATCGCGCTGGTGGCGCCGGTTGCACCCGCCGAGCGCCTCCTCGTCCACGCCGGCACTGCGATTGCCCATCATGGAGGCGCTCTGTGAAGTTCGTCGACGAGTTCCGTGACGCCGAGCTCGGCCGTGCCGTCGCCGGCGAGATCCTGTCGCTTGTCGAGCCGGGCCGCCACTACAAGCTGATGGAGGTGTGCGGCGGCCACACCCATTCGATCTACAAGTACGGGATCGATGACCTGCTTCCGGCCAACGTCGAGCTGATCCACGGGCCCGGGTGCCCGGTGTGCGTGATCCCGATGGGCCGCGTCGACGACGGGATCGCGGTCGCCCATCAGGAGGGGGTGATCTTCACCTGCTTCGGGGACATGATGCGGGTGCCCGGCGCCGACGGGAGTTTGCTGGAAGCCAAGGCTCAGGGTGCCGACATCCGCATGGTCTACTCACCGCTGGACGCGCTCCGGATCGCGAAGCAGAACCCGGATCGAGAGGTCGTGTTCTTCGCGATCGGGTTCGAGACGACCGCGCCGTCAACCGCACTGACGCTCAAGCGGGCTCGCGCCGAGGGCGTGAAGAACTTCTCCTGCATGTGCAGCCACGTCACGATCGTGCCGCCGCTGCGCGCTCTGCTGGAGTCGCCGGACCTGCGCCTCGACGGGTTCGTCGGACCAGGGCACGTCTCCACGGTCGTGGGCGCGCGGCCGTTCGAGTTCATTCCGTCCGACTACGGCAAGCCGATCGTGATCGCCGGCTTCGAGCCGCTGGACATCCTGCAGGCGATCGTCATGATCCTCAAGCAGCTCGCAGCCGGACGCTGCTCGGTCGAGAACCAGTACAAGCGGGTCGTCCCCTACGAAGGCAACCTGCGCGCGCTCGAGGTTATGTCCGAGGTCTTCGAGCTACGGCCCCACTTCGAATGGCGAGGACTCGGGTTCATCTCCCACAGCGGGCTCAAGCTGTCGGCCGCCTACGCCGATCTCGATGCCGAGCTGCGATTCTCCGTTCCGGGCGTGCGGGTGGCTGACCCGAAGGCCTGCCAGTGCGGCGAGGTGCTCAAGGGCGTGATCAAGCCCTGGGAATGCAAGGTGTTCGGGACCGCCTGCACCCCCGAGCGCCCGATCGGCACGTGCATGGTCTCCTCCGAAGGCGCCTGCGCCGCCTACTACAACTTCGGCCGGTTCGCGCGGGATCGTGAGGTCGTGTGATGGCTGACCAAGCCGTCTCCGACCGCGAGCAGAAGATCCTCGGGATCATCGAGACCGCCCGCAGCAAGCGGGCGAAGTTCCGAGACAGCCAGATCACGATGGCGCACGGCGCCGGTGGCAAGGCCACTCAGACGCTGATCGAGGGCCTGTTCGTTCCCGCCTTCGGCGGCGACGCGCTCGAGGCGATGGGAGACGCGGGAGCGATCGCCGTCGACGGTCTGCAGTTGGCGCTCACGACGGACTCCTATGTGGTCAAGCCGCTGCGCTTTCCCGGCGGATCGATCGGCGAGTTGGCGGTCAACGGGACCGTCAACGATCTGGCGGTGGCGGGGGCGCGGCCGCTCGCGCTCAGCGTTTCCGTGATCCTCGAGGAGGGGCTGCCGGCCGAGGAGCTACGCGCCGAGGTGGAGGCGATCGCGCAAGCCGCCCACCGTGCCGGGGTGCAGATCATCGCCGGCGACACCAAGGTGGTGGAGCGCGGTCACGCTGACGGCATGTACGTGTGCACCACCGGGATTGGACAACGTGACCCCCGCGCCGGCCTGGCGCCATCGGCTCTGCGGCCCGGCGATCGGATCCTGCTCTCGGGCAGCATCGGCGAGCATGGCACCGCGATCATGCTCGCCCGCAACCAGTTCGATCTCGACGCTCAGATCGAATCCGACACGTGTTCGCTGTGGCCGGCCGTCGACGCGCTTCTGGAGGCCGTCGGTCCAGATCTTCGCTGCCTTCGCGACGCTACCCGGGGCGGTGTCGCCTCGGTGCTCAACGAGCTCGCCCGCGCCTCGTCGGTGGCGATGATCGTCCGGGAGGGAGATGTTCCCGTCGCGCCCGCGGTCGCCGGGGCGGCGGAGATTCTGGGGATCGACCCGATGTACGTCGCCAATGAGGGCAAGATGGTCGTGTTCGTGTCCCCGGAGGCGGCACCCGAGGCCTTGCAGACCCTCAGGAAGGTACCCGGGTGTGAAGAGGCGGCGGAGATCGGTGAGGTTCGGACCGAGCCCCCCGGGATGGTGCTGGTGCAGACGAGCTTCGGTGGCCGGCGGGTGATGGATCAGCTCGTCGGCGACCCCCTGCCGAGGATCTGCTGAGGCCTGGGTGCACGAGCTTTCGATCGCTCAAGCCATCGTGGACGTCGCCGGGCGAAACGCCGGCGACGGGCGGGTCACGCGCGTCTACGTACAGGTCGGGCGCCTGCGTCAGGTCGTGCCGTCGGCGCTTGAGTTCTCGTTTGAGCTCTGCGCCCACGGAACCACGGTGGAGGGGGCCGCGCTGGAGTTGGAGGAGGTCCCGGTCGGCGTCAGGTGTCGGAGCTGCGGCGCCGGGAGCGAGCCCGCCGGCTTCCCGCTGTCCTGTGGGTCGTGCGGGGGACTGAGCGTGGAAGTGGTACAGGGAGAGGAGCTGCTGGTCGAGTCACTGGAGCTGGAAGCCGAGCTAACGACGAGTGGAGGGTGAGTAATGAGCGTTGACGCACCGCATGCACCGGAGGCCACGGGCGGCGTCGAGGAGGTTCATGTCCTGTGGATCTCGGAGGGCATGAGCTGTGACGGAGACACGATCTCGATCACCGCCGCCTCCCAGCCCGCGATCGAGGACGTTCTGCTCGGCGCGATTCCGGGGCTGCCCAAGGTCAACCTCCACAACAAGGTGCTCTCCCCGACCCTCGGAGGAGAGGAGTACATACGGCCGTTTCGCGCCGCTGTCGATGGAACGCTCGGGCTTCCTTACGTCGTGGTCATCGAAGGATCGATCCCGAACGAGAACATCAACGGGGACGGATACTGGACGTCGTTCGGCAACGACCTGGCGACCGGCCAGCCGATCACGATCAACAAGTGGATCGACGACCTGGCTCCCGGAGCCTTCGCGATGATCGCAGTCGGGACCTGTGCCACCTACGGCGGCATCCACGCGATGGCCGGCAACCCGACCGGGTGCATGGGCCTGGCCGATTACCTGGGCTGGGACTATCGCTCCGCGGCGGGACTTCCGATCGTCAACATCCCGGGGTGTCCCGTCCAGCCCGACAACTTCATGGAGACGCTGACCTGGCTCCTCTACCAGGCGGCCGGCCTGGCGCCCATGATCCCGCTCGACGAGGCGCTGCGGCCACAGTGGCTGTTCGGCAAGACCGTGCACGAGGGCTGTGACCGAGCCGGCTACTACGAGCAGGGCGACTTCGCCCAGGACTACAACTCGCCCAAGTGCCAGGTGAAGATCGGCTGCTGGGGCCCGGTGGTCAACTGCAACGTTCCCAAGCGCGGCTGGATGGGAGGCATCGGCGGCTGCCCGAACGTGGGCGGGATCTGCATCGGCTGCACGATGCCCGGCTTCCCGGACAAGTTCATGCCGTTCATGGACGCGCCTCCCGGCGGCGGTGTCTCGACCGCCGTCACCGGCATGTACGGACCGGTCATCCGGAGGCTGCGCGGCATCACGAACAAGACCATGAACAAGGAAACCAAGTGGCGCCACAACCGCGACAAGCTCACCACCGGCTACAACCCGCGGTGGGGCAACTAGAGGAGAACCAAGACCATGGCCACACGTGAGCGCATCAAGCCGGAAGCGGGCAACATCGTCGACATGTCGTGGGATCCGATCACGCGGATCGTCGGCAACCTCGGCATCTACACCAAGATCGACTTCAAGCAGCGCGAGGTCATCTCCTGCAAGAGCACGTCCTCGATCTTCCGGGGCTACAGCGTGTTCATGAAGGGCAAGGATCCGCGCGACGCGCACTTCATCACCAGCCGCATCTGCGGGATCTGCGGCGACAACCACGCCGTCTGCTCGCAGTACGCGCAGAACATGGCCTACGGCGTCAAGACGCCGCCGCTGGGCGAGTGGATCGTCAACCTGGGCGAGGCTGCCGAGTACATGTTCGACCACACGATCTTCCAGGACAACCTGGTGTTCGTGGACTTCTGCGAGCAGATGATCCGCTCCACCAATCCCGGAGTCATGGACCGCGCCGATCAGACCGAGGCGCCGCATTCCCACGTGCACGGCTACCGCACGATCGGGGACATCATGCGGTCCTTCAATCCGTTCACGGGCGAGGTCTACCGCGAGTCGCTGCTCATCAGCCGGGTCACCCGGGAGATGATCTGCCTGATGGAGGGCCGCCACGTGCACCCTTCGACGATCTACCCGGGCGGCGTCGGCACCCAGCCCACCCCGCAGCTGTTCACCGACTACCTGTCCCGGCTGCTGCGCTGCATGGACTTCTTCAAGAAGGCCGTGCCGATGAACGACGACGTGTTCGACTTCATCTACGAGGCGATGCCCGGATATGAGGAGGTCGGCCGGCGCCGCATCCTGCTGGCCTGCTGGGGCGCGTTCAACAACCCCGAGCACGTCGACTACGACTACCGCAACATGGAGCACTGGGGCAACGAGATGTTCGTCACCCCGGGCGTGATCGTCGACGGCGAGCTGGTGACGACGAACCTGGTCGACATCAACCTCGGGATTCGCATCCTGCTCGGCTCCTCCTACTACGAGGACTGGGCCAACGAGCACACGTTCGTCGACAAGGACCCGCTGGGCAACCCGGTCGACAAGCGCCACCCGTGGAACCAGACCACGATCCCCAAGCCCCAGGCCCGCGACCTCGCCGGCGGCAACTACTCGTGGGTGATGAGCCCGCGCTGGTTCGACAAGCGCACCGGCGATTATCTGGCCCTGGATACGGGCGGCGGCGCAATCGCTCGCCTGTGGGCGACGGCGCTGGCCGGCAAGGTGAACACGCCGTTCGTGCAATCCACGGGGCAGAGCGTGAAGATCCAGCTGCCCAAGACGCCGAACACTCCAGATACCGAGTTCGAGTGGAAGATCCCCCAGTGGTCCAACGCGATCGAGCGTGACCGCGCGCGCGTGTACTTCATCGCGTACGCCGCGGCGATGGCGATGCACTTCGTCGACCAGGGCCTCCAGGAGGTCCGGACGGGCAACACCAAGGTGTTCGAGGACTTCGATGTGCCTGATGAGGGCATCGGCTGCGGCTTCCACGAAGCGGTGCGGGGGGTGCTCTCACACCATCTGGTGATCAAGGACAAGAAGATCGCCAACTACCACCCGTATCCGCCGACCCCCTGGAACGGCAGCCCGACCGACTCCTACGGAACCCTCGGGCCGTACGAGGACGCCGTCGCCGGGATGCCGATCTTCGAGGAGAACGGGCCGGATGACTTCCGCGGCATCGACATCATGCGGGCGGTCCGGTCGTTCGATCCGTGCCTGCCGTGCGGCGTGCACATGTACCTGGGCGGCGGCAAGACGCTCAAGCAGGTGCATTCGCCCATGTTCGGCGGCGCGCACACCCCTGGCGGCTGAGGCGGCCATGGAGGATCGCGAGCTGATCGAGCGGGTCGAGGGACTGCTGGAGGAGCTCGAGTCCCTGGCGGATCCGGCGGCGCGTGACGTGGCGTTCGAGGCCGTGCAAGCGGTGCTCGAGCTCTACGGCGCCGGATTGGAGCGGATCCTCGATCGGGTCGGGAGCCTCCAGACCTCGGTGCTGGCCGACGACGAGCTGGTGGAGCACCTGCTGCTACTGCACGGTCTGCATCCGGTCGGCGTGGAGGAGAGGGTGCGCGCGGCACTCGACGGCGTACGCCCTTACCTGGGCTCACACGGCGGCGACGTCGAGCTGCTCAGGGTGACCGACGGCGTCGCTGTGGTGCGGATGCAGGGCAGCTGTGAGGGCTGTCCCGCATCTGCGATGACGCTCAAGCTGGCGATCGAGGACGCGGTGCTCAAAGGTGTCCCGGACGTCGAGCGAGTGGAGGCGCAGGACGAAACCGCCCCGACGGCAAGTCCGGTGGCGTCCTCACTGCTTCAAATCGAGGTCGTGCCGCCGGCGGCGGCGTCACACGCCGCCTGGGAGGCCGCCGGCGCTCTGCCGCAGCTGGCCGGCGGCGGCGTTGTGGTCAAGCGGATCGCCGGCGAGCCGATCCTGTTCCTGCGGTTGGCTGACGGGACGCCGTACGCCTACCGACCGGACTGCCCCGGATGCCAGGGTTCCCTCGAGGAGAGCTCGCTGGACAACGCGGGCCTGGTGGGGGCGCAGCTCACGTGCCCGAGTTGCCGACGCCGCTTCGATGTGGTGCGGGCCGGGCGTTGCCTCGACGCACCCGAGCTGCACCTCGAGCCCGTGCCTCTGCTCGTCGATGATGCCGGTCTGGTCCGGGTGGCCGTCCAGGCCGGGGTGACCTGACCGATGGGCTCCCGCCTGGCCCGGCTGGCTGGAGGGGCGCCCGTCCGCGAGCCGTCGGCCTCGCCGGCGCCCGAGGCGGGAGAACGCTGTGACATGTGCGCTGCACCCGTCCCGCCCGGTCACCGCCATATCGTCGACCTCAACGACCGACGGATGCTGTGCGCATGCCGGGCGTGCGCACTGCTGTTCGATTCCACGGCCGCGGGCGGCGGTCACCTGCGTCTGCTGCCCACCCGGCGCCGCCGGCTCGACGGCTTCGTCCTCGACGACGCCCGCTGGAACCGCCTGCGGATCCCGGTCGACATGGCGTTCTTCTTTCGCAACACGGCCGCCGAGCGGGTCAGCGCCTTCTATCCGAGTCCGGCGGGCCCGACGGAGTCCCTGCTGGAGCTCGACGCCTGGTCAGAGCTCGAAGCCGACAACCCCGTGCTGGCCGAATTGCAGCCCGACGTCGAGGCGCTGCTGATCAGCCGGGCGCGCAACATGCGCGAGCATTGGCTCGTTCCGATCGACGACTGCTATGAGCTCGTCGGCGTGATTCGCAGTCGCTGGAGAGGCTTCGGCGGCGGCGAGGAGGTCTGGACCGAGATCGATCGCTTCTTCAACGACCTACCCATGAGGGAGAAGACACGATGGTGATAGACACCGGCAAGTCCGACACGACGCAGGACGCTCCCGCGCACACGCCCGGGGTCAACCAGGGCAATTCGATCGGCAACTACGAGAAGCAGACCGGGCATCTGCCCGGCGGCAAGCGGACGGCCGCGTCCGCCACCGGGATCAACCCGGGCACCCACGAACCGATCGACCCCCGGATGCCGAACCTTCCACCCGCCTGATCGCCGACCGGCCCCTGAGCGCGGAGGAGCGCTAGGTCCTTGACGGTGCCCGAGCCCATCGGCGCGGCGGTCGGTCCGGGCACGGCGCCCGAGCTCGGGTTCACCGTGCTCGGCTGTGAGCCGCTGTCCCATGCGGCGGCGCCGACGCTGCGCTTTTCGCTGGCCATCGACGCCGCCGGCGCAGCGGTGCGGTCGGTGATGCTCGAGGTGCAGGTTCGGATCGCGGCAACCCAGCGCGGCTACAGCGAGGCCGAGCAGGCGCAACTGGGCGACCTGTTCGGGGCCCCGCACCGGTGGGCCGACACGCTTCGCGGCCTGCTGTGGACACACGCCACGGTCGTCGTCGCCCCGTTCCAGGGGGCCACCGTGGTCGATCTGCTCGTGCCGTGTACCTACGACTTCGAGGTGGCCGCGACTAAGTACCTGGCCGGGGTGCAGGAGGGGGAGATCCCGTTGGAGCTCCTGTTCAGCGGCACGGTCTTCTACGCCGCCCTCGGTGGCGCGCTGCAGATCAACCGCATCTCCTGGAATGCGGAGGCTGCGTACCGCCTCCCGGTGCGGGTCTGGCGAGACACCATGGACCACTATTTTCCGGGCAGCACATGGCTGCGGTTGGATCGGGAGACATTCGACCGTCTCGTCGCGTTCCGCGCTCGCCGGGCCCTGACCGGTTGGGAATCGGTCTTCGACGTCCTGCTCGCTGCCGAGGAAGAGGCATGACCGATCCGATCCGCGCCATCGCCGACGCCGTGCTCTACGAGGGTTATGTCCTCTGGCCCTACCGGCGCTCGGCGCTGAAGAACGCGCACCGCTGGACCTTCGGCGGCGTCTATCCACAGGCCCACGCGCAGGCGCGCGCGGCCGGCGACGACCCCTGGACGATGCAGACCCAGTGCCTGGTCCAGGGCGGCTGCGAGACGGAGGTGGGCGTCGTGGTGCGATTCCTGCACGTCGTCTGGCGCCAGATGATCGATGCCAGAGGGCGCGAGGTCGATCAACTGGTCGCCGACGGCGAGGCTCACCTGTCCTGGGAGGAGGCGGTCGAACGGGAGGTGTCTCTGGAGCCGACCAGCCTCGACGAATTGGAGTCGGGTCGGCGCGTACCGATCACCGTTCAGACGGGCGTAACGGAGGAGCCAGTGGGTGACGCGGGCGTGGTGGTGCGCAGCTGGCAGCCGCTGGAAGGGTCGGTGCGAGTCTGCGCCGAGGTCGTCGCGCCCGACCTGTACCGGGTGACCGCAGTGATCGAGAACGTCACGCCGTGGTCCGGCGGCCCGCGCGAGGCGGCGATCCGGCGTACGTTCTGCTCGACCCATACCGTGCTGCGGGCGCGGAAGGGTTCGTTCGTCTCGCTGACCGCACCGCCACCGGCACTGCGCGAGGCGGCCGAGGCGTGTGAGAACCGGGGCGCGTGGCCGGTGCTGGTCGGCGAGGCGGACGAGCGCCACACGCTCCTGTCTTCACCGATCATCCTCGAGGACCATCCTCGCATCGCGCCCGAGAGTCCGGGAGACCTGTTCGACGGTGGCGAGATCGACCAGCTCCTGATCCTCAACATCCTGAGCCTCACCGACGAGGAGAAGGCCGAGGTACGCGCGTCTGACCCGCGGGTGCGCGAGATGCTCGACCGGTCCGAGGCCCTGTCGCCCGAGCAGCTCATGCGACTGCACGGCAGGACCGTCCGCGAGCTGCAGGAGCGCCAGCCGATGCCGTCCGAAGGTCTCCGGTCAGGGTGACCGCAAACGTGAACCCGGGAAGCGGGTGGGACGGATTGGAGGGTCGCGCGCCCCGGACCGTCGAGCTGGACGGTGTGCACGTGGGCCGCGGTAGCCTGGTGCGCCTGCGTCCGCGAAGCGGGGGCGACGTCTTCGACCTCGCGCTGAACGGCAAGACCGCAGTGGTCGAATCGATCCAGCAGGACATGGAAGGCATCGTCAGCCTCGCAGTGGTTCTCGAGGACGACCCCGGCCGTGACCTCGGGGTGGCGCGCCAGCCCGGGCACCGCTTCTTCTTCGCCACCGGCGAGGTGCAGCCCCTCGGCCCGTCGGTGAACCCGGCTGCGCGCAGCGTGCTCGTCGCCGGGATCGGGAACGTCTTTCTGGCCGACGATGGGTTTGGGGTCGAGGTGGCCCGGCGACTCGCCCAGCGCGAGCTGGCGGCGGGCGTGAAGGTCGCGGACTTCGGGATTCGCGGCATGGACCTGGCCTACGAGCTGCAGGAGGACTACGACGCCGCCATCCTCGTCGACGCGGTGCCGCGCGGTCAGACTCCGGGGACGCTGTATGTGATCGAGCCAGACCTCGTCGGCACCGACTCGGTGCTCGATGCGCACTCGATGGATCCGGTGCGGGTTCTCGGGCTGGCCCGCACGCTGGGCTCGTTGCCCCCCCGCGTGCTGGTGCTCGGTTGCGAGCCGGCAACGGGAAAGACCCTGGAGGATGAGGAGCTGGTGATGGGGCTCAGCCCGCCGGTGGCGGCGGCGATGGACAAGGCGGTGGAGATGGTCGAGACGCTGCTCGAGGATCTCCTGTCCGCCGGCGAGTGTCAACCACAGAGGAGCGATTCATGAACAAGTTGATCGTTGCGGCAGTCGCCCTGCTCGCGAGCGTCGGCATGCTGGCCAAGAGTCAGGCGCCGGAGATTCAGCGTTACCTCAAGGTCAAGAAGATGTAGAAGGAGCCGGCCTGCATGCACCGCACCAAGGTAAGAGTCGTCGAGGATGTGCTCGACGCCAACAACACGATCGCCCGAGCCAATCGGGATGACTTCGACCGCCACGGCGTGACCGTGGTCAACCTGATGAGCGCTCCCGGCGCCGGCAAGACCCGGCTGCTCGAAGGCGCCCTCGACGGGCTGGCGGAGGTAGGCGTGCGGGTCGGGGTCCTCGAGGGAGACGTGCAGGGCTCCTACGATGCCGATCGCCTGTCGATGCTGCACATCCCGGTGGTCCAGCTCAACACCGACGGCGGGTTCGGCGGCGAATGCCATCTCGATGCCAACATGGTTCGTTCGGCGATACCGTCGCTGCCGTTGGCCGATCTCGACCTACTGGTGATCGAGAACGTCGGCAACCTGGTTTGTCCGGCCGAGTTCCGGGTCGGCGAGGACGCCCGGATGATGGTCTGCTCGATCACGGAGGGTGAGGATAAGCCGCTGAAGTACCCGCTCATGTTCCGGGCATGTGAGCTGGTCGTCGTCAACAAGATCGACCTGCTCGAGCACCTCGACTTCGATCTCGATCTCCTGGAGGCTCATCTCGAAGCCGTTCACCCCGGCGTCGAGTGCATGCGGGTAAGTGCCCGGACCGGCGAAGGAATCGACGGCCTTCGGGACTGGTTCGTGCAGGTCAACCATCGATCCGCGGCGATCGCGTGAGCCATCGACCAGCCCGGGGCGGGCCGGCCCGCTCGGATTCGCGGTGCAAGTCGATGGCCACTCAAGCCCGCCGCTCGGGAACGAGTGGCGCCACCGAAGAAGGGAGCAGCGATGACCGAAGATACGCACGAAGACTCAGGGATCGGCGAGGACACCTCGCAAGGCGGGGGCTCTGAGCCGCTTCACGGACAGGGCGGCGAAGGCCACGCAAAGGAGGAAGCCACGCAGCCACTCGAAGAGCAGGGCGAGCCCGGGCAGACTCAGGTCCCCGCACCCGACGATGACGTTGGGGGGCAGCAGGGCGGTGAGGACCGGACTGACTAGCCGGACCTCGTTCGACGCGGCCGGCAGACGGCGTAGGCAGCGTCGCGCATGAACGGCGTGACTTTCGCTTCCGGTGCTCCTCGGCGTATCGAGTCGCTGCTGGCGCCGCGCCTCGAGGCCAACCACGCCTACTTCGCGCGGGACGCCGACCGTCTCGCCCGGCTGTGCCATCTGACCGCGCAGCGCTTCGCGCAGGGAGGGCGCCTGCTCGCGTTCGGTGACACGCCGGCGGCGCGGTCAGATGCGCGCCATGTGGCGGTTGAGTTCGTCCATCCGGTGATCGTCGGTAAGCGCGCTCTGCCCGCGCTGGCGTTGACCGGTCAAGGCGGTGACCTGGCCGCGCAGGTCGGGCTGGTCGTCCGCCCGGATGACATCGCGATCGCTTTTGGCACCGACGAGGACCAGGGTGCCGCGGCGGATGCGCTCGCCCTGGCCCGCAGCCGGGGGTGTCTCACGATCGCCTTCTCGTCCTGCGGTGCCGAGTTCGTGCTCGAGCCTCCGGCCGACGACCCGTTCACTCGCCAGGAGCTCGTCGAGACCCTCTACCACGTTCTGTGGGAGCTCGTCCATGTGTTCTTCGAGCATCGGGGGCTGCTCGCCGGCCGTGACCCGCGCCGGATCCACGACGCCGGGGCCTCGAGCTTTCTGTATCCGTTCCTGGGCGAGCAAGAGGATCAACTGGAGCCGGTGCTGGAGGACGTGGCGCGCTCGGCGATCATGAAGGCCCAGGAGATCGGAGACCTCCGGGTCCAGACGCTTCGGGAAAACGGGCCGGCCTTGGCCGCCGCGGCGGCGGAGCTTCGAGCCTGCTTCGAGCGCGGCGGCACATTGTTGGCGCTCGGCAACGGCGGCTCGGCCACCGACGCCATGGATGCCGTGGCCGACCTCCGCTCGGCCGGCGCCGGCCGCACGCCTCGGCCGGCGATCGATCTGACCGAGGACACGGGAGTGCTGACGGCCATCGCCAACGACATCGGGCCCGACGCGATCTTTTCACGACAAGTGATCGCCCACGGGCGCGCCGGTGACGCCCTCGCGGCGTTCTCGACTTCCGGCAACTCCCGCAACGTGATCGAGGCCCTTGCGGAGGCGCGGCGCCGAGGATTGCTGACGTTGGCCATGGTCGGCTACGACGGCGGCCAGATAGCGGCAGAGAGACTCGCCGACCACCTGATCGTCACGCGTTCTGAGCACATCCCGCGGATCCAGGAGGCCCAGGCCACCGCCTACCACGTGCTCATCGAGCTGCAAGCGAATGAACCGGACGTCCGGCTCCCGGCTTGACGAGCCCGAGGGTCGACCGGATGCCGGCGCCAGCGCCGGGATGGCCCGGGGCGAGGGCCTCGCCGCGAGCGCCGGGACGGCTGCGGGCGCGGGGACCGCGGTGCGTACCCGGGTCCGGGTTCAGGGCACCGTGCAGGGCGTCGGCTTTCGCCCGTTCGTGTACCGGATCGCCCACGAGGAAGGACTCGTCGGGTACGTGCTCAATGACGAGCATGGTGTGCTGCTGGAGATCGAGGGCGAGGCGCCCGCGGTCCACCGGTCGATCTCGCGGCTGAGCTCGGACGCGCCGCCGCTGGCGTCGGTCGATCGGATCGTCTGTGAGCCGCTGGCCCCAACCGGCGCCCAGGGCTTTCAGATCCGGGCCAGCGAGCGCTCGGGCAGCGCCGACGCCCTGGTCACCCCGGACAGCGCCACCTGCCCGGATTGCCTGCGGGAGCTGTTCGCCCTTGGTGATCGCCGCTTCCGCTATCCGTTCATCAACTGCACCAACTGCGGTCCTCGGTTCACGATCGTGCAGGGCGTTCCCTACGACCGGCCGCTGACGACGATGTCGGGCTTCGCCATGTGCGCCGCCTGCCGCTCCGAGTACGAGGACCCGGCCGACCGCCGCTTCCACGCCCAGCCCAACGCCTGCCCGGCGTGCGGCCCGGCGGTGACGCTGCTGGAACCCGGCGGCCGGCGCGTCGACGATGCCGAGCCGATCGACGCGGTGGTCGATGCGCTGCGCCACGGCGGGATTGTCGCGATCAAGGGCATCGGCGGCTACCACCTGGCGTGCGTCGCCGGGGACGAGGTGGCGGTGGCGGCGTTGCGGGCGCGCAAGCACCGGGAGGACAAGCCGTTCGCGGTGATGGCGCCGACTGTGGCGGCGGCGAGCGCGCTGGTCGTGCTCGGCGACGCCGAGCGCGCGCTGCTGACCGGACCCCAGCGGCCGGTCGTGCTGGCGCCGCGCCAGCCGGAGGCGCCCGTCGCCAGCGGGGTCGCGCCGGGGGTGTCGGAGCTCGGGATGATGCTCCCCTACTCGCCCCTGCACCATCTCCTGCTCGCGGACCTCGGCTTGCCGCTGGTGATGACCAGCGGCAACGTCTCCGACGAGCCGATCGCGTACCGGGACGAGGACGCGGTCGCCCGTTTGTCCGGAATTGCCGACCTGCTGCTCGTCCACGACCGGCCGATCGAGACGCGCACCGACGACAGTGTCGTCCGCCTCGTGGCGGTGGCGGGTTGCCGGCGGCCGGCCTTCCTGCGTCGTTCCCGCGGCTACGTTCCGGCGGCTATCGGTCTGCCCGGAGGCACGCCGCACCCTCTCCTGGCCTGTGGGGCGGAGCTCAAGAACACCTTCTGTCTCGCCCGGGGCGACCGGGCCTGGGTCAGCCATCACATCGGCGACCTGGAGAACTACGAGACGCTGCGCTCGTTCACCGACGGGATCGAGCACTTCGCGCGGCTGTTCGCGGTGGCGCCGGAGGTGATCGCGCACGACGTTCATCCCGAGTACCTCTCGACCAAGTACGCGCTCGACTGCGACGGGTTCCAGACGATCGCCGTGCAGCATCATCACGCCCATCTCGCCGCCTGCTTGGCGGAGCACGGGGAAGCCGATCCCGCCCGCCCGGCGGTGGGCGCCATCTTCGATGGCACCGGCTACGGGACCGACGGGACGATCTGGGGCGGAGAGCTGCTCCTCGGCGATCTCGCCGGGTTTCGCCGCGCCGGGATGCTCGCCCCGGTCGTCATGCCCGGCGGCACGCGCGCGATCACCCAGCCGTGGAGGATGGCGTGCGCGTGGCTGTCGGCGGCAGACCAACCGATGCCCGCCCTGCCCGATGCGGTGTCGGGACGGGTCTCGCCGACTGCCTGGGGACAGGTGTGCGAGCTGGTCCGGACCGGCGTCGCATCGCCGACGACGACCAGCATGGGGCGGTTGCTCGACGCCGTCGCCGCCATCGCCGGGATCCACCCGGAGGTCAACTACGAGGGTCAGGCGGCGATCGAGTTCGAGGCGGCCTGCGATCCCGGTGAGCGTGGCGCGTACGAGATCGCGGTCACCGACGGCGAAGCCGGGCTGGTCATCGATCCTCGCCCGGCGGTGCGCACGGTGGCGGCCGACGTGCGCGCGGGCGTGAGCCGGGGCCTGATCGCCGCGCGCTTTCACAACGCGGTCTCGAACGCCACTGTGGATGCGTGTGCGCGGCTCGCCGACTGCCACGGCACCGACCGCGTCGTCCTCTCCGGCGGCGTGTTCCAGAACCGGCGGCTGCTCGAGTCGGCATCGAGCGGCCTCTGTGCCCGCGGCCTCCGGGTCCTCGTGCCCGAGCGGCTGCCGGTCAACGACGGCGGGATCGCCTACGGCCAGGCCGCCGTCGCCGCCGCCCGGCTGACCCGCGACGGCGCCGGGGCGCAGGTTCCGTGACCGAGCGCGAGCCCGAGCCGGAGCGGACCCTCGCTCAGGAGGTGTTCACCCGCGGCGTCAACCGCGATGACGCTCGCCAGGAGCGGGCCGCCTACGCGCGGCCTCGCCGGTCGATCCGACGTGCTCCGGGGGCTCGCCCGCCGGCGCTGGGTGACGCCCGCCTGGTTCACACCGCGGAGACGCGGTCGGCGTCGTCGACCGCCTCGAGTCCCGAGACGGCGGCGAGGCCGTTGGCGGCGTCCACGATCTCGTCGAGCTCGGTGGCCAGCGCCATCGCATCACGATCGCCGGCGTAGCTGCGTGCGAATGCGAGGTAGCCGGACCGCAGGTCGGGCAGCTCGCTCGCCGGCGGGGCGGCGGGCGCCGGAGACCGCATCACCGTCCCGACCGTCTCCAGCAGGCTGTCGATGTCGGAGCGCAGCGGGGCGAGCGCCGACAGCGCTGGGCGTGGCCGATCCTCCTGGGCGTCGAGCCGCAGGATGTGGGTGGCCTGGATCAGGCGGCGCATCGCGCCCAGCGCCTCCTGACTGCGATCGGCGTCGATGCGGCGGGTGCTCGGCTCTGACAGCGACGTGGCGACCGTGGCCTCGGCGGTGGTGCGCGCCAGTCGTGCCTGCCGGGTGAGGTTCCGCATCTCCTGATCGCGCGGTCGCTGCCCCCTGGTCAGCGCGGCCAGGACGCTGCTCACGTAGGCGCGATCGGCCTCCACGAGGTCTGCGAGCGACTGCCAGGCGGAGGCGTGTGACCACGTCGGCCACAGCGCATAGGCCAGCAGCCCGATGGCTCCGCCGATCAACGTGTCCACCAGCCGCGCGGACGCGAGCGACAACGTGTCCGGGAACAGCGTGTTGAGCAGGAACACGACCAGCGCGGTGATGAACCCGTAGCCGACCGCGAAGCTGGCGGGAAACACCGCGTACCCGACCCACGCCAGGAGCCCGACGACCACCACCGTCACCCCACCGGCGGGATGCGCGGCCACGGTGATCGCCCCGGCGAGACCGGCGCCCAAGCACGTGCCCAGGGCACGCTCGGTGCCGCGGGTGAACGTTGCGCCGAACTCGGGCCGCAGGACCGTCGCCGCTGCCACCGCTACCCAGTAACCCCGCTCCAATGGCAGTTCGCGGGCGATCAGCTCGGCCACCGGGACGATCACCGCCAGCCGGATGGCATGACGTCCGGCGGGCGATTGCCACGACAGGTTGTCATGCATCAGCTCCAGATCTGCCCTGAGGCGTTCCCGGGGGCGGCTGGTCCGCCGGTGCGGCCGACGGCTGCGCAGACCGCCGCCGTGCCCGGCGGCCGGCGCCATCGAGCCGACCGCCCGCACCTGTCCCGTCAGCGCCGACAGGCGCCGGGACATCAGCAGCGCCGGGGATCCGACCGAGCTCGGCCGTGGCGCGGCGGCGGTCACGGCGGCCAGCTCCCCCGTGTCGGCGGTCAGTTGGGCGACGCGCTGCTCGAGCCGCCGGGCGTCGTCGTCGTTGCCTTCGATCGCTCCCGCGGCGAGCTTCAACGCGGTCGCCGTCAGCTCCAGCGCCCGCTGCGCATTGGCGTCCGCCCAGCTCTCCGGGGGAGCGCCCGAGGCGCGGTGCTGGCGCAGGAGCACGTGGATGGCCATCAGCTCGACGCGCAGGCGCTCCCCCTCCGACACGAGGCTGCGCAGGGTCATCAAGGCGGCGTCGCCGAACATCGACGGGGCGGACAGGCCGGCTTCGGCCTCGTCCAGCGCGCTGGCCGCCGGCAACGTTGAGGTCTCGTCACTGGCCGCAGCCAGCGACGCCAGCGCCCGGTAGGCGGCGGCGGTCGCGGCCCGCTGGCGGCGCAGCGGGAGGGGCCAGCGAACCAGGCTGAGGAACACCACCTGGGCCAGCCCCCCGGTCAGGACCAACGCCGCCAGCCCCAGGGCGGCCGGCGCCGGCTCGCTGAACCGGCCGAACACGACGACGGCGATGATCGCCTGCGTCCCGACGGCGCCGCCCCGGTTCCCCACCGCCACCAGCAGCCCGGCCATCAGCGACCAGACGCAGAGTACCCCGATGTGCAGCCAGGTCACCGAGCCGGTGACACTGCCGACGAACGTCGATGCCGACATCACGACCGCATCGGTCGCCATCAGCGCCAGCGGCGGCCGGCCGCCGGTGGTGCGCCAAGCGATGCCGACCAGCATCGCCCCCGCCGCCATCGTCACCGCCGGCACCGGGTGGCCGAGCGCGATCGCCGCGCCCAGGACGATCGTCACCGGGATCGCCGCCAGCAGCCCGGAGCCGAACGAGACCAAGCTCGGGTCAAACCGCGCGGCCGCGCGGACCGCCTGGGTGACCGCTGCCGGCTCGCGCTCCGACGTCTCCGCTGCTCGGCTGGGCCTCGCCGTGAACATCGCGGGCTGACACTACCCGCCGGCCGCACGGTCCGCCCCGGAATCGGCGACGCTTAAGCGTGTGACCGCCACCGAGACCGTGCCGATCGACGCCGCCGTGTTCGACATCGGCGGCGTCCTCCTCGACTGGGACCCGCGTCACCTGTACCGGAAGCTGTTCGACGGCGACGAGGAGGCGATGGAGCGCTTCCTCGCCGAGGTGTGCACGCTGGAGTGGCATGCCGCCCACGACCTCGGCGTGCCGTTTGCGGACTCGTGCGCGCGGCTGGCCGCCGAGCACCCCGCGCAGGCCGATCTGATCTGGGCCTGGGGACGGCGCAGCGAGGAGATGGTGGCCGGGCCCATCGCCGGCACCGTCGACATCCTGCACGAGCTCAAGCAGCGGGGGATTCGCTGCTACGCGCTGACCAACATGGAGGCGGAGACCTATCCGCTGCGGCTTGATCGCTACGAGTTCCTGGGCTGGTTCGACGGCACGGTCGTGTCCTCGTCAGAGGGGATCGCCAAGCCCGACCCCGCCATCTTCGAGCTTGTGCTTCACCGGTTCGGGCTGGACGCCACGAGGACGGTCCTGATCGATGACAACGCCGCAAACGTCGCGGCGGCCCGCTCGCTGGGGATGCGGACCGTCCGGTTCGAGTCTCCGCCTCAGCTGCGCCGCTGGCTGACGGACGCCGGGGTGTTGGGGCCGGACGCCGGGGTTTTGGGGCCGGTATAGGGGGCGGTCAGGTGGCCGTCGCCGTTTCGAGCGAGCGGCCCGTCGCCCGAATCCCCAGCAGCACCAGCGCCGCCGTGAGCGTCCCGGAGATCGCCATCACGATGAACGCTCCCGAGAAGCCCCACGCGGTGTTCGCCCCGAGGACGATGAGCGGGGCGAGCGCACCGCCGATGTGCCCCAGCCCGTCGGTGGCGGCCACCGCCGTGGCCCGCGAGTTGGTCGGGAAGTGCTCGGCGGTGTAGGTGTACATCACCGGGACGAGCAGCCCGACCGTCGTCGAGGCGATGAATCCGAAGACGATGATGATCGTCGGCGACACGAACAGGCCGATGACCAGCAGCGACAGTGCCCAGGCGAGCGCGAACGCGGCCGCCGAGTACTTACGTTCGATGCGGTCGCTGAACCGGGTGGTGGCGAATGCGCCGACGAGGAAGCCGATGCCGGAGACGATCAGGTAGGTCGTGCTGTCGGCGAGGCTGTAACCCTTATCGACGAACAGCGTCGGGGCCAGCGTCAGCCACCCGTAGTTGCTGATGTAGTAGACGAACCAGATCCCGATGAAGAGGGCCAGCCGACCGGCGAACGGCGGACGCAGCAGCGCCCTGATCGGGAACCGCTCGGCGGGCACCTCCTCGGCCACGGGCTCGGGCGGCGGCAGCTCGCCCTCGATGTTGTCCTCCGCGGTCTCCTCCGCCTCGGCCACGATCTCTCCGGCCTCCTCGTCTCGGCCCTGGGCGACGAGCCATCGCGGCGACGTGGGAATCCCGCGCCGTAGGAACAGGATGGTCAGGCCGCCGAGCGCTCCGATCCCGAACAGGATGCGCCACCCGCCGGCGAAGGTGGGGACGAGGGCACGGGCGACGAACGGGACCACGGCGAAGCCCGCGTACGCGGCGGTGGTCGCCCAGCTGGTGTAACGACCCCGCAGCGGAGCCGGGGAGATCTCGCCGATATAGGTGGTGACCGCGGCGATCTCGGCACCGATGCCCAGCCCGGAGATGAAGCGGAAGCCGATCAGCGACGGGGCGTTCCAGGCCACCGCCGCGAGTGCCGTGCCGATCGAGAACACCGAGACCGAGATGGCGAGGCTGAGCCGGCGACCCCACTTGTCGGCGATGGTGCTGTCGATCAGCGCGCCGATGATGTACCCGATCAGGCTGCTGGTCACCGACAGCGACACGGTCCCCTTGGACACGTGGAACTGCGTCGCGATCACCGGCAGGGCGAATGAGATCGTGACGATGTCGAAGAAGGCGAAGAAGTACCCGGCGCCAACCACCCAGAGCAGGCGTTTCTCGTAGGGCCAGACCGGGATCCGGTCCAGCCGCGCCAGCGGACCCGTGCGTCGTCCCGGGGCGCCCGACGGGCCGCGTTGACCATGCGCCGAAGCAGGCATTCTCCTCTGCTCCCAGGGCTACCCGGCCGGCCTCAGGCTGTAACCGCCGCGCGCCGGCCCGAGCGCGCCGAGGTCAGCTTCGGGTCTTGCCCTGGCGGAGCATCTCGAGCGTCTGGACGATGCGCCGGGCGCGGGTATCGTCGCGCTTGGCCTCCTCGATCCAGCGCGCGAACTCCTTCCGGTGGGTGAACGCCAACCCGTCGAAGGTCGCGCGCGCGTCGGGGTTCTGGCTCAGCGCCTGGGCCAGGGCGGCCGGAACCTCCACCTCGCGTGGGTCGACATCGAGCTCCAGCCTGAGCTCGGCGACGTCGCCGGCCTCCACGCCGGCGGCCTCGCGCACCGCCCGGCTGAGGCCGACGAGATACTCGCCCCGCATGCGGGTCACCGTGGTCCGCCAGGTGTGACCGTTGACGGTGGCGCGAACCGGAAAGCGCTTGGCGCCCTCGCCCACGGCCGCCACCTGCTCGTCGCTGAGCACAAACGCCGCGGCGGGACCCCGGGGCTGGAGCTGTCCAGTCAGATTCAGCTCTCCCATGGGGTGATCGTGGCACGTTTCCGCGCCGCCTATGCTCGTGGCGAAATGTCCTCACCACTGGCCTCGGTGAGCCTCCTGCTCGTCGCCGGCAGCAGCCGCGCGGGCTCGACCAACGCGGCCGTACTCCGGACGGCGGCCGCCGTCGCCCCCGCGGGGGTGGAGTCGGTTTATTACACCGGCCTCGGGCAGCTGCCGCTGTTCAATCCGGACGACGATCGCGAGGAAGCGCCGGTCGACGAGCGGGTTGCCGAGCTGCGCCGCCATGTGGCGGCGGCCGACGCGATCCTCATCTGCACGCCGGAGTACGCCGGCGCTCTGCCCGCGGCACTGAAGAACCTCCTGGAGTGGACCGTCGGCGACGCCGGCACCTACGGCAAGCCGGTCGCCTGGATCAACGGCGCCGGACCCGCCGCGCCGACCGGCGCCGCCGACGCCCACGACTCGCTCCGCAAGGTGCTGGGCTACGTCGGCGCTGACCTGGTGCAGGACGCCTGCGCCCGCGTTCCCGTGGCCCGCGACATGGTCGCCGAATCGGGCCTGGTGGACGATACGTCGATCCGGGATCAGATCGCGGCCGCCGTGGCGCGGTTGGTCGCTTACGTGCGGGCCGCCCGAGCTGGGTCGTGACGCCGCTCGCGGGCGGCAGCGCTTTCCTCGAGCGCGGATCCGCCACATACAATCGACTGACCCGCCCCCATGGTCTAGCGGTCAGGACGCCTGCCTTTCACGCAGGAGATCACCGGTTCGAATCCGGTTGGGGGTATCGCCGCAAGCCCATTACGCGTGGGTAGAAGGACCGCTACAACTTGCTCTGAGACGTGGGAAACGATTTGGTGGGTACCGGTCATGGGTACCAATCAAGGATCCCTGCGTTCGGTCCGCAGCGAGCCTCTCGCGGGCCTCGATCATGACGCCTCCTCCTGGGCGGAAGCAGCAGCGGCTCTGAGCTGCAACCTGGGGCCAAATTGGACCTGCTTCTGCGTGGTCCTATGCAAACACGGCGGACGATCGAGCCGCGCCGCGCTTCCGCGTCTCGTCCGATCAGCAGCGAGGCGGGCGTCGATGAGGGTGGCTGCTCGGCCACGCGAGCGACAGCCTGGTGCGCTCGCAGGTCGCCGCGGATCAGGTTGGCCGCAAGCACATCCGCGAACCCTCCAGCCGCGGCGAAGCGGGGCCGCCAGCCGGCCAAGTCCCGGGACCCACGGCCAACGACGCTGGGAGCCACGAGTCTTGGCGAGGAGCAGGTACCGTCGTCCGGGATCCGCCCTGTTTCGCTCAGACAACGGATACGGTCGGATGACGTGCTCATGCGTCGCGCCGTGAAGGTCCCGTCTGCCGGCGACCGCTTCGTCTGAGCAGCCTCAGTAGCCGGAAGGCCCGGTGGCCGGGGCGCGGATCCCGATCGCGAAGGCTCCTGGGGCGCGCCAGACCGAGCCGTGGACCGGCAAGCGTCGGCGGGCCGCCGCGACCGTCACCGGATCTTGCCGGTCAGCAGCGCGACGTGACCGAATCGAGAAACTGCTCCGCGGCGCCGACAGCCTCGCGCACCCCGGTCACGAACACCGCGCGCCGCTCGCCGACGGGCAGCCGGTCCTCGCCCATCGCGGAGAGGATCCCGCCGAGCCGTCGATCGAAGTCGAGCTTGGCGACCCACGAGTCTTCTCCTGCGCGACGCCGATCACGACCCCGAACCGGCGCTCGCGCTCGGTCCGGCGCACGAACCGCCGCGCGACCAAGAGTGCCGGTCATGGTCGCCACCGACTTGAAGATCGACTCGCCCCGACCGCTCCGACCGCGCCTTTCCTCAGCCACCGCGGATCACGCGCGTGAGACGGTAGTCGCTCATCGGATCACGTGGATTCACCGGGGCGTAGACATAGATGGCGCCACGCGGACGCGGCGCGCTCGCGAAGCTCGGCAGGAACACCCGGTCGGCGGCGTCGACGGCCAGGCCGTAGTGAAGACCGCTCGGCGTCGTGATAAAGGAAAGCTCCTGAAAGCCGCCAGGCTGCGGCTCGAACTTGATTACGGTGGCGACCGGAGCGCCGGCGAGGGAGAAAAAGTTCCCCGCCGGGTCAACGGCGAGGTACGGCGTCCCGGCATAGTCGGCGAAGCCGACGTTGGTCCGCGATCTGAGGTTTGCCGAGAGCCGATATGTACGCTGCGGGAAGGGCGCGCCCGACCGGTTGCCGAACGTCGCGTACAGCCGGCCCCCGGGTCCCGGCGAGACGCCCTTGACCACGAACTGCGACCCGGGCGACCACGAGCCCCTGAAGGCACCGTTCGCGGTGAACGCGACGATGCCATAGCGTGCGTCGCCGACGTACACCCGGCCGCGCAAGACGGTCACCGCCACCGGCCTGGCGAGACGACGCGTACTGCCTCCCGCCCGCCAGCTGCCAAAGCTGCGTTCGAACCGGTACCCGCCGCGAGTGGGCGTGAACTCCTGCACGTTGGCGTTCACGCTATCGGTGACGAACACCCGGCCCAAGCCATCCACCGCGACCCCGGAAGGCATCCTGAACTGGGCGCGGGCGCTGCCCCGAGTCCCCAGCACCCCGAGCGACCGGCCCGTGGAGGACAGCACCACCACCCCATAGCGACGCAGATCGGCCACGAACAAGGTACCCCGGGGGCCGAGCGCCAGCGCGCCGGGAGCGATCAAGGCAGCCCGCCCGGAGACCCTCGCCGCCGCCGTCCAGCCGACTGCCGCCGACGACGGCCGGGGCGTGAACAACGGTCCGCACGGTGCGGCATGGGACGGCGACGATTCCGGGCAGCCGCTCCCCGTCCCGCCGGCCCACGGTCGACCGTGCGCGGCGGGGACGAACACCCCCAGCACGCACAGCACAGCCACCAGGCCGCTGACGCCGAACCGGCCATGACGAGCCCGCTCCAGATTTACCGGATTCTCGCCCGCCGGCACCCAGCCGTCGCCGGCTCGCACGACCCCCGCGCAACCACTCATGCTGCCGTGCCCAACGTCAGCGGATGGTGATGGGAACGACCGTGTGGAGGGCGGTCAGCGGCCGGTGCCGGTTGCGCCGCGACGGGGCGGGGCGTTCGGTGACGGTCAGGGCGTATGTTCCGGACCGGATCGGCTGTCGCTCGGTGAGCTGGATGCGCCCTTGGGTGACGGTCCCGGTGGCGTAGCTGCGCCCGCTTCGAGTGAGGGTCGCGGTGGCCCGGCGGATGCCCGGCGGCTCGGCTCCGGTGACGGTGCGGATCGCGCACCGGCGAACCGCCCGCCGCCGGGTCTCACCGCCCATGACCGAGCCGAGGCCAGCGACGGGAACGATCCGGCAGAGCGCGAGCTTGAAGCGGCCGCCCACGGGCTTCTGAATGATCTTGCCGCCGGGGGTCGCCCCGAGCTTGCCGCCGGGCGAAGGCGCCCCCACCCCGTTGACCACGTCACAGCGCGTGGCGATGTCTTGCGCGGTCATCGGGGTGCGGATGCCGATCCACTTGACCGGGTTGTCGCCGGTGTCGCTGAGGGCCTGGTAGCCGGGGAACGACAGATCGATGTCCTTGACCTGGACCAGGCCCTTGATGCCCTCGGTGACGTAGGCGCTGCCGCTGACAAACGCCGACAGCACTTCGGTCTCGGTCCAGCCCTTCCACCCCGGCGGGACCGAGACCTCGTCGGTCGTCATCACCTTGGTCGAGAAGGCGTTGGCCTGCTTACTGAAGGCCTCAAACTCGGCGGTGGTCTTCTCCAAGCCGAGAAAGCCCAGCCCGACCTCGACCGACAGGGACTCCGAAATGCTGGTCGACTCCTCGCGCTCGTCGCTGGCGCCGACCGCGGTCTCGTCGTAAGCCTGCTCGTTGCTCGGGTCGCTGCAGTTATAGGTCACATCGCCGAGGATGCGCGGCGGCCCATAGCCAGTGGTGATCGGCGTATCCGCCGCCCATTGGCAGTTGGCGAGCGTCGCGCAGCCCGTGTTGAGCGCATCACCGGCCTGCTGAGGATCGGTCTGGGCGTCGATCACCTGGGTCGGGGTGCCCCGCACGGCGCCACGCACCGCACCCGTCGCCCGCGCGCTAGACCCGCTCGCCAGGGCCACGCGCGGCGCAGCCACCACGGCCCCGAGCACGCCGACCAGCAGCGCCATCCGCCACCGCCGGTGGGCCAGCCAACCCGGTCGCGCTGGCGAGCTCATGCCCTCACCTGCCCGCTGCGAGGATCGACGAGATAGATCAGCACCCGGTCACACCGGTATCGCCCTGCGCCCGTGTTGATGAAACCAAACACCGTTTTGACCGCGTGACCGGCGAGGGTGCCGCGCAGCGTGCAATAGCGCAGTCTGCCGGCGCTGGTGCACGACACCCCCGGGTGGGCGCGGCGCGCCGCGGTCATGCCCGAGCCGACCCCTACGCCCTGGGCGCTGCGCTGCGCCCCGCGGTAGATCAGCCCGCTGACGCGACGATCGATCCCGAACATCACCGACAGCCGGCGATACATCCAGATGCCGCCCCGGGCGGGCACCGCACCGCAGCCAGGATCAAGCCCACGGCACACCTGCTCAGAGAACAGCCTCTCCGACGGCGCTCCCAGCGCTCGCAGCACCTGCGCCTGCGTCTGCCCCAGCCCCACCCGCGCGACCCCCCGGCCCGCCACCAGCCGCAGCGGCGCCCGCACCGAGCCCAGGCTCTTCGTCGACCCTGGTCCCGTCGGGGACTGGCCCTGACAGTCGGCGGCATACTCGCTGGCCGTCAACGGCCGCACCCGGGTGATCACGTCAAACGCCGGCGTGAGGTCATCCTTGCTGACCCCGCTGCGCGTCTCTGAGAAGTTCGTGACCGTAAACGTCGCCGACCCGGTCGACAGCACCAACGTTCCCGTCACCTTGCCCACCACCGGCGCCACCCAGATCGCCGCGATGTTGTTCGACGGGATATACACCCGCGTCGTCTTGGTCAGCGACTGGACCTCCTGCCACTCGTGCTCGGCCTCGATCTTGACCGTGATCTTCCCAGAGATCGTGTCAAGCAGGTTGAACTCGGTCCCCACCGCAACGCCGCCCCCCACCGACAAGGTCGCCGACTGCGCCTCCTCATACTCCAGCTCAGCCCAATTGGGATCCAACGGCGGAGGCGGCTCGCCCCCCACCGCGCCCGACGGCGACGTCCCCCCCTTGGCGGGGGGTATGACCGTGCAGTTCTCGGCGCTGACCTTCTTGACCGCCGTTCCGATCCCCCACGTCAGCGGACCCGTCTGCGTAAACGAGCACGACGGGCTCCCCGCCGTGACGCACACCGCGTTCAACAGATCCACAAACGGCGCCCCCAGACTCGTCGACGCGTCAACCGTCCAGTCGCCAGTGACCGAGTAGGTCAGATCAAAGGCATAAGGGACGCCCACTTGAAAAGTCAGCTGCGGGCTGGCGGTCAGGGGCGCCGGCGCCGCGTTCGGATTGGGACCCGGATCGTAGCTCGCGGCCGGCGGCACGCTCGTGACCCACTGTCGAAGGACGGGGTACGACGAGCCATAGACCCCGCTGCACTCGCACTGGCTGACGGTTATCGTCACGTACTCCGGCGGACCCCCCACAACGTCGACCTTGTAGGTCATATAGCCGTCGTACCCGAGTTCCTGGCCGCCGGCCCCGCCGGCTGAAAGCTTCGTGTTTGGCATCAGCCGGTAGACCATCTCGGTACCGGGCGCGATCGTCTGCCCAGGGGCATTAACCCAGCAATTCCCAGAACAGTTAAACCCCCCGACGTTCGGAGCGTTCTGGGCCACCAACGTCCACGGATACGGGGTGAAATTGTAAATCCCGGCGGCGAAGTTGCCGTCGGACTCAGGTCCACCCGCGAAGGCCGGCGAGGCGAACAGCGCCGATCCCGCGCCCGCCCACAGCCCCGCCACGACCACGACCAGCACCACCCGCCAAATCGCCCGTGTCACGTCTCGCTCCTCACGCCACGGCGTCGCACCTCGGCCGCCTTCTTGTGCGGCCTAGCCGAGGCTTTCTTGTGCGGCCTGACGGTCGCCTTGTTGTGGACCGTGGTCGCGGCGCTCGCGGTCGAGAGCAGCGTCGCCGCGACTGCTGCGGCACCCAGCCCCACGAGCATGATTCTCAGCCACGATCTCATGAGCCGCTGCGCCCGTGCGGCTGACCGGCAGCAATTCGGGCGGGGAGGAGCAGACCGCCGGCAACGCCCGGCGACCCCACCACCGTCGACACCGCACGAGTCGACGCGGCCGGCACCGCCAATATCACTCCCCTCGCCACAAGCCTCACGCCGCATCACCCCACGACTCAGAGTTGCGATCGTCCTGTCTCGGTAGCGGCAACTCGAGCTCCAGCCTGGACCGCGGAGGCACCATGCTCACCCGCCGACGCGCTCTCGAGCGGGGCCCGATCAGCCGCTGGGGGTGATTCTGGAGTGCGGCAACGTGGTTAGCCATACCCCCAGCGTGCCTAGGGTACGCCAGGGCTACCTTCGACCTGTGAAAGCTGGTACAAACCTCCTCAGGTGGCCCGTTCTCACCAACTGGCCGAGTTTCTCCGGGCTCGCCGAGAGCGGGTCAAACCCGAAGACGTCGGCATTCAGCAGGCCGAACGGCGCCGCGTGCCGGGACTGCGCCGCGAGGAGCTCGCGATGCTGGCAGGACTCAGCGTCGACTACTACATGCGACTGGAGCAAGGCCGCGACTACCGACCGTCTGAACAGGTGCTCGAGTGCCTGGCCCGCGCGCTTCAGCTCGACGACGACGCCACCGCTCACCTGTACGGACTGGCCCGCGCAGCGCTCGCGGCCGCGCAACCTCGCGCGGCTAGGGTTGAGGGCGTCACGCGCGACCTGCAGGGCCTGCTCGACGCCTGGACCACCATCCCGGCGCTCGTGCACGGACGCCGGCTGGACGTGCTGGGCGCAACCAAGCTCGCCCGTGCACTGACACCGATGTCCGAGCCAGGAACCAACATCCTGCGCTCGGTGTTCCTAAACCCCGAGGCCCGCGACCGCTGCGGCAACCTCGAACACGCCTGTGCCGCCTGTGTGGCCTACGCACGCGCGAATGTCGGCCGCAATCTCGACGACCCCGACCTCACAGATCTCGTCGGCGAGCTATCGCTCAAGAGCGAGGAGTTTCGCCAGCTATGGGCACGACACGACGTGCAGCAAGGATTGTCGGGAGAACAGGTTGTTCTGCACCCGGTCGCAGGTGCCATCCGCCTGCACAACCACACCTTCGCGGTCGAGGGCACCCATGGACAGACGCTCTTGGTGGGTCACACCGCTCCCGGCAGCCAGGACGCGCAAGCGCTCGCACACGTAGCCACCCTGGCCGCGGACCCCGACACCTCGACCCCCGAGCCGCAGACCGACCGCCCCGCCGCCGACAACGGCGACCACGCCTGCGGCCACCGTAGTCGTGCAGCCGGCTCGCTCACATAAGCGGTGTGACGCAGCTCCCCTCACCCCGGTCAACAGTCGGCAAAGCGACTCAAACGTCACCGCGCCAACGAGCGCTCGGGGGCACGGGTCCAGCGGCTCATACGATGCCGACCCACCGTGCGTCACCGACGCCCCACTCAGCTCAGCCCCAGCGCCCCACCAACGCGACCGAGCCGCCATCGCCCAGGCGATCACCTACCTCCGCCGCGCTTACCTAAGCGCCCGACCCAAGGCAGCTGGCCGGCCGGCGTCACCCAAGAGGGCCGTCCCCGCCCTCGGCACAGAAATACCCCACCGACCCGGCTATCGCTGCGGGACGATGTCGGTGCTTGGTCCGCCCGGGACACCGCTCCGCCGCTGAACGTGGTTTGGATGTCGAGTCCTGCGATCGGGCCTGGTCCGTGGGTGCCCTGGCTCATCTGGATCCTCGAGCAGTCAGCCGTGTCTGTTCAGGACGTGATGGTTGATCGGTCTGTTCGTCTCGCGCATCGCCCGGCGCCAGGCGCATGGTCTCGGCGGCGCCTACGCCTAGAGCCAGTGCGCACTCGAGAGCATCGCGGAGACTCTCGCCCTCATACTTGCCCAAAACCGGGACCAGGTCACGCTGACCGAGCCCGCCTCGATCGCCGGAATCGGCCCCAGCAAAGCAGGGGTGCACCGCGACGGCGTCAACAGCCACGCCTTCCTCTGGGACCGGCTCGACTCGATGATCGGCGAGGACGGCATGCCGCTGCAGGCAATCGCCCCGGCCATCGCCGACGCAGCCGAACGTGTGTCGGGTGCGGAGGCTGAGGAGAGACCGGCTGTACAACGGACTCGTTGCACATCGCCGCCCTGTGAGGCCGTCTGCGCGTAAGCGTGAGTATGCCGCGACTGGTCGTTTGGTGTGGGGCACGGTCTGCGCCTTGCTGGTTGTGAGGGTGTCGCCCGCCGGCGGCGGACGAGGCTATGCAGCGACCAGGGCTGAGCGGACTGAGCCGCTAGGTCACGGATCATGCGCCGGTAGACGACGTCTGAGAGTGTCGCTCGAGGACGCGGCGGCCCTCCTTCTTGATATGCCCGTTGGCGCGAGCGTTTGGCGTAGATCGCCTGGGCGCGCGGCTCGCAGCGCAGCTGAGTGACGGCCATCCGGCGAAGCACCGCGTTGATGCGGCGGTTGCCGCCGGGTTGTAGCGGTCGCGAACAGGCTCGCCTGGCCCCTCCGCGGTCGAGGAGAGCAACGGGGCCGTGCCCTTGAAGCGGCGATAGCCGCCCTCAGTGAGGCGGCAGGCGTCGCCGGTCCCGACCAGCAACTCGGCTACCGACCGGGTGAAAAGGCCGCAGAGCTCGCCCAGCGTCGAGCCGCTCTGTGCACAAGCGCGTCCAGGGCAGCGACGACCTGCTGCTCGTCACGATCGAGCGCCTGGACCTGCTGCTAACAGACGTCGAGTAATTGCAGGCGCAGCCACGCTGCCAGCCGTAGTGCTCAAAACCGCCGCGGGTCAGGCACAACGACGACGCGGATCGCACCGGCTTCGCGCAAGCGTCGATAGCGCCGGCGATCGTCTGCTCGGGGGCCACCAGCACCTTGGCGATCGACCGGAACGTCGCACGCCCGTCGAGCAGCAGCGTGTGGATGAGCTGTCAGTCCACCGGGTCGGTCGGGAGGATCTCCGGACGGATCCCGCTCATCAGCGGCGGCTGTCTACGACTTTGGGCAAGGGGCTCGAGCCGCCCTCCCGATCCGCACTGGACGGTACGTCGCTTGCTGAACGCTGGTGGGAGGCTCGAGTTCGAGATACGGTTGCCACGGCAAGAGTCATGACGGTGGCGACGCCCGGCTATCACCTGTGGCTGTCTATGGCTTTGAGCGCACGGCGTCGTGTCCAGAACGGCGCGTCGGGCCAGCGCTGCTCGAGCGCGTAGTACGCCGTTCGCATCCGCATGTGGGTCTGTAGCAGCGTGGCGTAATCGTGACCGTAGTCGACGAGGGGCTGGGGATCGGCAGTGGTGAGCAGCGCCGCCACTGCCTGGCCGGCGTCGCGACCCATCAGCAGGGCGGTGACCATTCCTTGCGATGACAGCGGGTCAAAGGAGACGGCGGCGTCGCCGGCGGCGGCCCATCCCGGTCCGGTGAGACGGTCGAGGTAGGCAACGCTGGCGTCGGCGATCATCGGCGCTGGAGTGAGCCTCAGACGGGCTGTCGCCAGTATGTTGGCAACGTTGGGGGCGAGCGCCAGGCGCTCGTGCCATTGGGCTGGCGTTCGCGCTGCCCGCGGCGGCAGGAGATCAGCGTCGGTGAGGAAGGCGACGACCCGCCGCCCGGGGATGGGCGTCGTGTACCACCAGCCGTCGGGCACGGCGTCGACGAGCGTGGTCGAGTCGCGCTCCCGTTCCCGGGTGTTGGCCAGCAGCCAATAGGCGGCCACGAGCCGATCCAGTCTCGTGCGGCACGCGCCCTGGGAGCGAGCGATGCGGGCTGCCCGCCCAGTGGCGTCGACGACCGCGCGCGCCTGCACCCCAGGTGGCTTGCCGGCGAGCATGACCTCCCAGCAGTCCCCGTTCCACGAGGAGTGCGCGACTCGCGTGGCGCCGCGAACGCGCACCCCTCGCGCCCGCAGCGACTGCAGCAGCGAGGCGTCGAGCGCGCGACGGTCCACGTGCCAGCCGTGGCCCAAAGGGTTGAGCATGAAATCGGTCTGGTCCAAGCCCGCTCCACCCCAAGCGCTACGGTTGCCGTAGGCGGGCTGGTGCCCCCTCCAGCGCAACGGGTCATCGCCGAACAGTCCGTCGAGCACCACCTCGGTGCCCGGCGGTAGGCTCTCGCCAGGATGAAGCCGCCTGGCAGGAGCGGCGACCAGCTCCACCTCAAGGCCTCGCGTGCACGCCGCCGCCGCTGCCGCCGCTCCTGCCGGGCCGCCGCCGGCCACGAGCACGTCGACGCGCTGGCGGGCTCGCCGGCCGGGTCGGCCGCCTCGGGCGCTGCTCAGTCTTGAGGAACCCAAAGGTAGGCCCCGTACTCGTGCTTGGCCGGGTAGGAGTAGCCGAGATCGGATTCGACCTTGAAGGTCTGCGGGAAGTGCCGATCGCCAGGGCCCGGCCGCTCGGCGACGATCCCGAGCCTTGGCCACTGCCGCGTCATCAGCTCGAGCGTCGGCGGCCGCGTCGGCTGTGCGATATACCGCTCCCAGTCATGGCGACGGCGGAAAGCGGCACGGCGCTCTGACAGCGGCCGCGCACGGTCCATGACGATCCGATAGTCGGCTTCGATCAGGACCTGAGTCGGGATCCGCGCCGGCCAGAATGTGGGGAGGACGGGCGAGATCCGTCGCTGATAGCCGGAGCGACAGCTGGCCGCGTCGGCGTGCCACGGCACTCCCAGCCAGTGGGTGAGGCCACCGGGCGAGACGCCCTGCAGCGGGCCGTCATGGGAGAACACAAGCGCGGGCGTGAGCTCCTCGCCGTAATCGTGTGGCCGAAACTCGGTCTCGCGCACGCGCAACCGAAACGGCTTCTCCCACAGCGAGTGCACCCGGACCGTCCATGGCATCTCGATCCCGGGATGAAAGGCGCCACCCAAACAGGACTCGAGCGCGGCACGGTCCAACGCCGGCGGACGCCGGCCGACCGCCAGATCGTCCAACGCGGTCGCCTGCACCGCTGAGGAATCGTCGGTGAAGTCTCCCGCAGCCCATGCTCGCAGGTGGCGGTACTGCAGCGGCGTCACCGCCAGCCACTGGCGATTGTCCGTCTGAGGGATCGCGACATGGTCGCCATAGAGCTCCGGAACCGCGTGGGGCTGGTCGCGGCGAAACGAGGGATCGCGAAAGCTCCGGAACACCCTGCGGCGAAACACCGCATTGCTGGACGACCGATCGGCCAGGCGCTCGGGCAGGCCGTCGCACAGCCAGTCCTGGCGGCTGCCAAAGCCGTTGGACCGCAGGAAGCCGGCGCTCACCCACTGCAGGTCTACCAGACGAGCAAAGATCGGCATGATGTCCTCGGCGAAGCTGACCGGCCCCGCCGGCAGGATCCCGGCCTGCATTAGGGCCGAGCGCACCGCGTCATAGGCGGTCACCACTCCAGCGGCAATCGCCGGGGCATAGTTCGGCGGGGTCACGACCACCCACGCGGACTCAGCCTGGAGGACACGACCCCCGAGCTTCACGCTGGCGCTGACGCAGCCATCACAAACGTCGTCCGTCCAGCCCGGATTCTCGGCGAAGCTACCCAAAGGAGTCAAGCCGGGCGAATAGCCGCGGCCCTGCCCGGGCAAGAACACCAATCGCCCCGCGCCGTCGGTCATCAGCTCGCCCAGCGAGACCGGCTCATCAAGAAAGCTCCCATCCAGCGCCACCGGCCCCGCACCGACACCGCGTATCTTGCGCGCAGGCGGTGCCACCACCAGCCGTCTGCGGTCGGCGCCTGTCACTTGTGGATTTCGGCGCGTGGCGGGCACGGCGCCGGGAATGTCAAACGGCGTGCTGAACGCATACCACCCCGCCTTGCCATTGGCCACATCCACACGCCACGTGATCTCGGCCTCGGGGGCGGTCAACTCGCGCACGACCCGACCCATGCGGTCGACGCCGAACACCCGAAAGCGCGCCGCCTGTCTCGCCACCGCACCAGATGCATCCTTGAACCCACCCTCGGGGTGAGGCAGGCGACCGGGAATCTCGGGACCGAAGTAAAAGCTCTCGCGGCTATTGCCGACCCGCCCAATACCGACTGCGGGATGAATCGCGGCGCCAACAATCTGATCATGGCGCCGGGACCAGCCAAAGCCGGCCAGCCCAGCCCCGGTAAGAGTCGCACCGGCCGCCGCGCTGGCCTGGAGGAAGTCACGCCTGGTCGTGAGTTCCACGCCTCCAGCGTACCGCGACGGCGGATCGACGGCGAACCACCCCGGTTGTTTGGTGCTCCTGGTTCGTTTGGGGTGAATGTCATCGCGGGAGCGGGATCACGATCCCGGTGCAGCAGAGGTAGATCAGGGCGATCAGCAGGCTGGCTGAGTAGAAGCCGAGGCTGCGGTGGCTGATCAGGCGGATGCGACTGTTGAGGCCTTCGAGGCGGCCGTTGTTGAGGCCGAGGCGGATCGCGGCGAGGAGATCGTTCGAGACAGAATCGAGGCGGCGTTGCGCGATCGCGGCGCATGGCAGGTGGAGTCTGTCCGCCCGGTCAAGCAATACGAGCAGGCGCTGGCCAACAGACTGCTCGCCCTCGCCCTCGCTTGACCAAAGCTCGCTAACGCTTCAAGGAGCGGCACTCGCAGCGACGCCGACCAGACTGCTCGTTTGTCGCCGACTGGGCAGCGTCACGCCGGCTGCCGCTCTGATCGTCGAGCCCGCCGAAGCAGAAGCAGGAGGGCTGACCGCCCGCGGCGTCGAGATGCCTCCAGATTCGTGATTGCGGAAGCCAATGGCGGGTTGCGGGGCGTGCGGTATGGTGGCGTCATCGCCTGCTCGTTGCAGAACTCCTGACGACGTTTCACGCCTGTTGAGGTAGCCCGTCGCCTCGGCTGGACGCTCTCGCGTGGAGCTCACGCGTGCCGCGTGTCCGCCCTGGCCGGTCCAACCCATGCGCCGTGCGCTCGCGGCACCCGCGTTGGCGCCCGGCTCTTCGACCTCGGTGGCGCCGCGATCGCGCTGCCATACGACAGGAGCAAGAACGAATGAGTCGACGTACCGATTACATGTCCGGTGTCCCCTGTTGCATTGAGACGCTGCAGCCGGACCTCCTTGGCGCCCAGCGGTTCTATGGCGACCTCTTCGGCTGGACGTTCGACGAGCCCATGAGCGGTCCGCCCGGTAGTCCACGGTCGGCCGCTCGCCTGGGCGAGCTGGTAGTCAGCAACTTTGAGCGGGCGCCCGCTTCGCTGCCGACGGCGGTGTGGCTGACCTACATCGCGGTCGACGCGCTCGATGTCGCCCTCCGGTACGCGACCGAGGCCGGCGCCAGTCTGCTCGCGGAGCCCGCGCTCGCGGGGGACGGTGAGCACACAGCGATCATCGCCGATCCGGAGGGCGTGGCCCTGGGCCTGCGGCAGGTGGGGGGGCATGCTGGCGCGGAGCTAGTCAACGAGCCCGGCGCCTGGACGATGAGCGCACTTCACACCGGTGACCCCAAACGCGCGGCCGCGTTCTATCACTCGTTGCTGGGCTGGGAACTCGAGGAGAGCACGACCATGCCATTGAGTCTGTGGCGACGGCCGGGCTATGTCGGGGCTGATACGAGCCCGCAGCTTCCGCGGGATCTCGTCGCGGTCATGGGCCCGACCGATGTGACGGTCGTCCCGCCGCACTGGGCGACCAACATCCGCGTCACCGACGTCGATGACGTTCTCCAGCGAGCTCGGTTATTGGGTGCGACCATGATCGCCCCTCCCGTGGACGCTTGGGGACTTCGCAGCGCGGCGATGCTCGACCCCCAAGGCGCCGCGCTCGCGATCAGCGCGCAACTGCACCGGTAGCACTCGGCGAGCCGCTCCCTCCCGGGGGCGGCTCGCCCGCGTCACCGCGACAACGCAGAACCACGTTGCCAAGACTGCTGCAAAGTCGCCGCACCGGCTCTGTCGGCTCGACTTATCGGCGCCGGTGGAAAACTCACCCCCTTCTGCCGGTTGAAAACGCACCCCCTGTGAGCGTTGGGTAGAGGCGTCCGGGGGTCGCTGGACCCTGGCTGGTCTTGGTGATCGAGCTGGGGAGGGAGGCGTGCTTGACGTGGAGCGGTGGGCTGAGTTGCGCCGGGAGCATTTCGTTTGTGGGGTGGGGATCAAGGAGCTTGCCCGGCGGTATGGGATCGATCGCAACACGGTCCGGCGGGCGCTGCGCTCTGAGGAGCCGCCGCGGTATCAGCGGCCGGTGGCGGCGTCGAAGCTGGAGCCGTTTAAGGAGGAGATCCACGAGCTGCTGCGTCAGGAGCCTGGCTGCCGGGTGTCCGGGTGCGGGAGTTGATCGCGCCGCTTGGGTTCGTGGGCGGCAAGACGATCGTTGATGACTATCTGCGTGAGGTCCGTCCGCTGTTTCTCAAGCCGCGGGCGTTTCAGCGCGCCGTCTATCGGCCGGGCGAGGTCTGCCAGTTCGATCTGTGGCACACCTCCAAGCAGGTGCCGGTCGGGCACGGTCAGACCGCCAGGGATACGTCGTCGTGGCGGCGTTGGGGTACTCGCGCGCTGGTGCCGGAGCGTTGGTGTTCAGCCGCCAGGCGCCTGTCGTGTTGTGGGGGATGGCGCGGTGTCTGCGGTCGTTGGGTACGCTGCCGGAGGTTTTGGTCTGGGACCGCGAGGGGTGTCTTCATGGCGGTGGCGGCCGGCCAACGGATAGCTATGCCGCGTTTTGCGGGGGTCTGAAGACAGGCTGGTTGTTTTGTGAGCCGGCCGATCCGCAGGCCAAGGGAGTCGTCGAGCGGCTGCAGGAATATATGGAGACCAACTTCGAGCCGGGCCGGCGGTTCGCGAATCACCTCGACTACCAGTTGCTTGCACTGGACCGGGATGGTGCCGGACCGCTCGGCGCGCAGCTCGAACGTGAGCTCCGAGAAGCTATCCGCTCACAGCGCCTGTCCCCCGGAGAACGGTTGCCTTCCTCACGCCGGCTGGCGACAGAGCTCGGCGTCTCCCGCGGGCTGATCCAGGAGTGCTACGCCCAGCTGGTCGCCGAAGGGGTTTCTGCGCTCGCAGCGGCTCCGGAACTTTCGTGGCCGCCGGCGCAGGCCAGCCAGCTTCCCCCGCCGCCGATCAGCCTCGGGTGCCGCGCCCGGGACCGGCGATCGACTTTCGTCCAGGCTGGCCTGACGTTTCCAGCTTCCCGCGCCACGAGTGGCTATGGGCGCTGCGCGACGCCACCCGCACCGCGCCCGACGCCGCGTTTGGCTACGGCAACCCGCACGGGGCTGCGGAGCTGCGCGAGGTCATCGCAAGCTATCTGCGCCGAGTCCGCGGCGCCGTCGCCGATCCCGAGCGAGTCGTGATCTGCGCCGGATTCGCTCAAGCGCTCAACCTCGTGCTGCGCGCCCTGGCACACCACAACGTCGGCACCATCGCCTTTGAGGATCTCGGTCGCGCCGACGATCGCGCGACCGCCGAGCGCTGGGGGCTGACGGCGAGACCGGTCGCTGTCGACGAGCAAGGTCTAGACGTGGAGGAACTCGCACAGACCAACGCCCGCGGCGTGCTGATGACTCCCGCCCACCAGTCACCCACTGGAGTCGTGCTCTCGCCAGCGCGTGGCCGGGCGTTGGTGGCCTGGCTTGACCCATCAGATCCCATCCGTCGAGCACGCGCGCAGGGTCTGACGCGAGACAATCATCTCGCAGGCGAGCCACGGGCACAACGGGCGCTGCGTCATGCAGCCGAGCAGACGAAACAGATTCCGCGGAGCGCGACCAGCGAGTGTGCCCTTTTCGCAGGAGGAACGCGGCTAGCGATCCGTGCTGAGCTTGAGCGTTCGGCTAGCAGTCCGATTGCGAGGTCGCGCTGATCAAGGGGCAGTTCGCCGGCCTGCTCGCCACCGAGCTCCACGGCGCGTACACCTCGACTTGCGGAGGCCTCGAGCGCGACCCATCCCGTGTTTCGCGGTCGCCGAGGGTCCGCTGCTTACCGTGCCCGGAGCGTGTCGATCGCGAGTTCGAGGTGCCGGTGCCAGTCGAAGCCGGGGCGGTTTTGGGTCATTGTGGCGCACAGGCCGCACATCAGCATCGCGATGTCGTTCGCGCTGACGCCGGGGCGCATCGTCGCGGCGTGCTGGGCGCGAGCGATCAGCTGTGCGGTGAGCGTGTTCAGTTCGTCTTGCTCGGTTTGCACCTGGGCCCAGATGTGGTCTTCGACACCCGTGAGCACGTGCTGCATGCCGGCGTCGCGTGCGAGCTCGTCCGCGTTTCGGCGCAGCATGTTCGCGAACACGGCGAACGGCTCTCCGTGGCGCTCCAGCGCCTCGCGTGCGCCGGCAGCGAAGAGCCGGAATTTCTGGCGCACGAGTTCGACCATTAGCGCCTCTTTGGTCGGGAAGTGGCGGTAGACGGTGCCGACCCCGACGCCTGCGCGGGTGGCGATGTCGTCCATCTGCGCGTCGACGCCGTACTCGCCGAACACGTCTCGGGCGTTCTCGAGGATGCGCTCGCGGTTGCGGCGCGCGTCGGCGCGTAGTGGGCGCTCAGTTTCGGTTGGCGTCATAACTTTTCATCCCGGTCCTTGACAATCGGAATCGTCGTTCACTATAGTCGATGACGCAAACGGAACCGGAGGTCAGCTTCCAATGACATCGATCAGCCCGCCCCAGACGCCGCCGCTGTACACGCCCCGCGCGAAGAATCTCGCGCTGATCCTGTTGGCGATGACCCAGTTCGTGATCGTGATCGACGCCTCGATCGTCAACGTCGCGCTGCCGTCGATCGGCGCGCACCTGCACTTCGCGCGGGCTGACCTGTCGTGGGTGGTGAACGCATACGTGCTGACCTTCGGCGGGTTTCTCCTGCTTGGGGGGCGGATGGCCGACCTGCTCGGGCGCCGGCGCATGTTCATGCTCGGCCTGGTGGTGTTCTCGCTCGCCTCGTTCGCCGGTGGGGTCGCCCAGTCCGAAGGCTGGCTGATCGCTGCCCGCGCGGTCCAGGGCCTAGGCGCGGCGATCGTCTCGCCGGCGGCGCTGTCGATCATCACGGTCACGTTCGCCGAGGGCGCCGAGCGCAACCGCGCGCTCGGGATCTGGGGTGCGGTCGCCGGCGCCGGAGGCGCCGCCGGCGTGCTGCTCGGCGGGATCCTGACCAGCGGTCTGAGCTGGCGCTGGGTGCTGTTTGTCAACGTCCCGATCGGAATCGCCGCGGCGCTACTCGCCCCGCGGACGCTGCGCGAGAGCCGCGCCGAGGACGAGACGCAGACGTTTGATCTGCCCGGCGCGGTGACCGTCACCGCCGGCCTGTCGCTGCTCGTCTACGCCGTCGTTGACACGGTCAACTCCGGCTGGGGGTCGACGGCCACGCTGCTGCGCCTGGCCGGGGCGGCGGTCCTGCTGATCGCCTTCCTGGTGATCGAATGGCGCTCGCGCCACCCGCTGATGCCGTTCTCGATCTTTCGCCTGCGGACACTCAGAGGAGCGAACATCGTCGGGCTGCTGATCGGCATGTCGCTGTTCTCGATGTTCTTCTTCATCTCCCTCTACCTCCAAGACGTCCTGCACTACTCGCCGATCAAGACCGGGGTCTCCTACCTGCCACTCGCGGTCGGGATCATCCTGTCCGCCGGAGCCGCCTCCCAGCTCGTCACCCGCGTCGGCTTCAAACCGCCGTTGATCGCGGGGATGCTGCTGGTCGCCGGCGGGCTGCTGTGGTTCTCACAGGTCCCAGCAGACGGATCGTTCGCCGCGGACGTGCTCGGCCCGTCGCTGCTCGCCGCCGTCGGGCTCGGACTGGCGTTCGTGCCAGTCACGATCGCCGCCGTGACCGGAACCAAGCCGCGGGAGGCGGGCCTGGCCTCCGGGCTGATCAACACCTCCCAGCAGGTCGGCGGCGCGCTCGGGCTGGCGATCCTCGCCACCGTCGCCAACAGCCGCACCCAAAGCCTGTTTCACGCCGGCGTCCACAGCTCGGCCGTCGCGCTGACCAAAGGCTTTGACCGCGCGTTCCTCGTCGGCGCCGGCCTCGCCGTCGCCGGCGCGATCCTCGCCGCCGTGCTCATCTCCTCGCGCGACAGCCACCAACACTCACAAGCGGCCCGCAGCGGCGAGGCCGAGGCGGCGGCCGTCGGCGCCGATGCCGCAGCCGCCCCCGGTCTCGCGGGCTGAGCGCCTCAGTCGATCCGGTGCTCCTAGACGCCTAACGAGATCAGCTGGCCCAGCGTGGCGTCGCGGGGCAGAGCTCCAGCCCGCGGGAGCTGAGCCCACTCCAACAAAGCACCCGCCCTTCAGCGCGCGGGGTGCTCCGTCCCCGATCGACCGCCGCGCTCGGCGCCAAACTCACCCGAGAACCCGAAGGTCACGAATTCGGCCAAGAACGTGACGTATCACTGGCTCAGGCGAGGTCGCGGGCGCAATCGTGACCCGACGGCCCAAGAGACCAGCAGGCCGATGACCAACAGCGCTGGCTCGGCTCCAGCCTCTGAGACTGCTGCGATGTCGCCGGCGGAGCGGTCGGACACAGGACTGCTGCACCGCCTCAGACGGCGGGTACGCGGCAGTAGCGATCATCAACGCGGATAGGGCCGCCCGCTCTCTTAGGGCGGCCGGCGCCGCGTCGGCGTGACGCAGGCTGGTGGGGCGCGAAGCGGCGCCGGACGCCGGCCTCGGCGGCGAGCTGGCGTAGCGCGGCTCGCGCTGAGCTGGCCGGCCACCGCCGCCCGCGGGTCGCTTCGTCGATGACGCAGAACAGCGGCCCAGGAGGCAGCGCCACGCGGTGAGCCAACCACGTGGAAAGCCGCTCGAACCCGAACTGGTCCATGCCGGCTTCGCGGCGCTTATCGCCCTTTCGGTGGCGGATCAGCAGCGAGCCGCGGTGGGCGTCGATGTCGGTCTCATTCAGCGCCGACGCTTCGGAGATCCGCAGCCCGCCGCGCCACAGCACCGCGACCAACGCGCGGACGCGCAAGCCGTGGCGGTCCTGGCCGGCTTGGCGCATGACCAGGATGATCTCCCCCGGCCGGGGTGGGTCGGCCGGATATTCCATCCCCTTGTTGCGCGGCGCTCGCCCGGCGGGAAATCCAGGCACAGTCGCCGGCGGTCGCCTTCTCCCAGGCGCATCGATGAGAACCATTGGCTTTGACATGAGCATCCCCTTTGAGGATCTCGCCCCGGCCGATCCGGGCTCACCACCGCGATGCTCCAGCCCAGCCCTAACCACCCCAGCGCCACGCTGCCCGTCAGCTGCCGCTTTGAACCGGCAAAGAGCTCGAGCAGCAGCGTCATGTCGTCCACCGACGCCGGTTCCCACACCCGGGTGTGCGTGAACGCAGGTGTCTCAGCCGGCCGAGCCTGGCTGCTGCCTGTAGCCCGACAGCGAAGCGACTCCTGCTACTCGCGGAGAAGTCCCTTCTGGCGCATAAGGGACTCAAATTGCCGCGTCCGCGTCGCGTCGAGTACTTCCGCGGGAAGCGTCATGGCAGCTATCCCTGATCGACGAAGCCCCCAAAACCCACTGACCCGTCGGACACTCTTGAACATACTCCAGTCCCGCGCTATCGGGCCCTTCGGTCCGTCCGTCCCGGTACTCCTTATCCGTAACGGTCACGGTCAAACGCCGGTTGCCAGAGCGATACTCCCGTAGCTGAAGCCGCGCGGAGACCTCAAGAAACACAGGGAGCCCGATGCCCCAGGCAATTGAGATTCCCGACCCCTTAGGGATTCCATCCACCAGAAAAACGGCTGCGAGCGCAAGCACGACCAGGTACGTACCCCGATGGCAGACACGGTATGACCGCATCACCATGCCCGGCGTGGTGGTGAACGTCGTCGAGATCTCCATCCAGTTTTCCGGCAGATCATCCCGTGCCACCGAGGCGACCGCAAGAATTCGTCAGATTCCGCCCTGCGCGCCGGCCGGCTGGTGAAATGATGCGCTGTCTGATTGGACGTCGTTATCAAGCGGTCAATACCGAGACACGCTGCACGGACAGCCACCCAGTGTCGGAAAGACTTCCGGTCCGTCGCCCATGCGGGCACGAGCGCCGGGCTTCCGCTTCACGCCGCGGCCGACTCGATGCAGCAGTGAGCACTCCGCCGGTGGGCGCTGGGCAGGCGCCTCGTCGTGCGTGCAAGCAGCACTTTCCGGTAGGCCGGCGTGGCGGTCTACCGGACTGGCGCGTCATCCCCAGCAACTTCGTGCTCCTTGGCCCGTTATGAACGACATGATGCGCAGTTGGGGATGGCGTACCCACCGTCTGGCCGTCACCGCGATCGCGGCGGTCATTTTGGCTGGTGCAGTCGCGTCGGCGGCGAGCGCCCGGTTGACGGCGATCTTCTATCAGTGCGGCTGGTCCGGACGGATCTGCGTGATCGCGCCGGTCGGCGGCCCAGTCGGTCGGCTAGCGCATGCCGGGTGGTTTGCGGGTGTCACGAGCGACGGTCAGACGTACGGCTATGACACCGCCGCGGGGATCTGGGAGGCGCCGGTCGCTGGCGGTGCTGCGGTCGACGTCAACGTTGGCGATGGCGTCGGGGACCCGCTGATGTCCGGTAACGCCGACGCCTTCCTGGATGACTCGGTGGCGGCCAGCGGCATCGACTTGGTGACTGAGTATCGAGCCGCACCGGGTCCGTCCACGGCCCAGATGTCGCTCGATATCAACCTTGTGGGACTGCAGATCCTCGGCGGGTTGTCCTACGGCTGGTCGGGCTCGACGGCGTTGACGGCGCATTCGACCGCTGACGCGACCTGGATTTGCGTCGGTGGCCAGGATGGCGACTACTGCGGGCCGGATGCGGCGACCGCGCGGACGCTGGGCGCCAGCACCGGCGTCGTTGATCCAGACGGCTCTCCTGACGGGTCGCAGATCGTCGCCGTCAGCGGCACCCCGTCGTCTTCATCGCCGTCGATCCTGCTGTTCGACGCGCGCACGGGCGCGCTGATCCGCACACTCGTGCCGGCTCGCGCCGGTGTCGGCTACGCGACCCCGCGCTTCTCGCCCGACGGAACCGCGATCGTCTTTGAGGCGTTCGCAGCCGACGGCGGGCAGGCATCGCAGATCGAGACCGTCGCGATCGGCGGTGGCCCGGTTCACACTGTCGCGGACGGCAGCGATCCATTCTGGGCGCCAGCGACCGCGGCGCCCCATCCACGCGCGTCGCTGCCTGCCCAGACCCTCACCGGCGACAGCCGCGCTCGGCGGCTGCTCGTCAGCTGCCACCTCGCCGGGGCCGGCAAGTGCGCGGTGACGGCGACGATCACCGCTCACGCCGCGCATGCGTTGGAGCTCGCCGCATCAGCCAACAAGCCGTACAGGCTCGCGACCGGTGCGCGGACTGTGCGACACGCCGGCGCGGCGACACTGAAGCTTTCACTGCAGCTCAGGACGGCGATCGCGCTCAGACGTGCGCGCGTACTGTCAATCAAACTGACCGCAACTTCAACTGCTCGGGGCAAGCTCACGCAGGCAACCACCACGCAAGGCACCCTCCGTGCGCGGATGGCCGACTCGTCCTAAGCTGACCGGCCTCGCCGCGGAGCTGACGAGAACATCACCTACGAGGGCATCGACACCGACAGCCGAAACAGCAGCTTGGTCGCCCCAGCATCACGCGTGTATGCCGGTTTGCTTCAATTCTTCCCTGACCCGACCCGGCAGCGGCGCTCCAGCTCCGCCGCTGACGTCTTAGCCGGTGGTTTGTGTCCCCGATGGGTTCGCGGCCTACGCGAGGATCTTTCATCCCGCCTACCAACTCGTGGAGGACGACCAGCTCGAGGCGATGCCGATCGACGCCGATCAGGGCGTGACGATGTACGCCGACACCATCAACCCCAACCCAGAGGGGCGAATACGGGGGTAGCGTGTCTTAGGAGGTCGCTGGACCAGGCAGACCGCTATCAATGCTTCGACCATGATCGCGTGCTTCTGGTTCGTCGCCCGAGGGGCTGTGGGCGAGCGACTTCCGCTTCCGGCGCCGGCTGACCGTAAGCGGCAGCAACGCGTCGCGGCTCGACCCCCGAGTTCGTGGCCGGATCTGCGTGGTTTCAGCAGCCAGGCTGGATTCGCGTGGGCTGCTCCTTCGAGGAGATCGCTTGCTGGACGGCTGCAAGCGCGTCGGGCACCGGAGGCCCCGTATCCGGGCAGAGCGGGGCGACGTGGTGGACCGTGACGGAGTATCGAGGCGCGAGCGAAGCGGGTCTCGCCAACGCCGCCGCACGCGGCGCTACCGCTCACATCGAAAGGACCGCCGAACCGAGGCGGGTTCTGCGAACACGGCTGACGATCGCCGCCGCCACCCGGTAGCGCCCGTCATTCGCGAAGCCCGTTTTGATCCGAGTGCGGCTGACCCTTGCGGAGCACTGCGCAGAGCTTCTCTCACGCTACGCGGAGGCCGGGTGCCACCGCGTCTACCTGTGGCCCTCTAGGCGAGGAGGAGCGACAGCTCGAGCTGGTCGCGAGCGAGGTGGCTCCGCTGATCGGCCGGAGGTGAAGCGCCGGCCGCATGAAAGCTGGTGTGTGGTCGCGAGCGGCGCCCGGTGTGTGTCAGTTCTGATCGTGGCGGCGGGCGTTGCTCGCGAGGGCTTGTGCGGTGGCGCGCAGGCTGTCGAGCATCGCGGTGACGGCGGGGCCGTGGTAGGCATCGGGTGGCCGCGCCGCGGAGATGTGACGGACGGGCGCGCCTGACCCGAGCGTTCGCACCTCGAGCCCCGGCAGAGGGTGTGCGACGGCGAGGCCGGGAATGACGGAGACGCCGAGCCCGGCGGCGACAAGGGCCTGGACCGCGATGTGGTCGTCGGACGCGAAACCGACCTGTGGCTCGAAGCCGGCCAGCCGGCAGGCGTGGCCGACGATCCGATGCCAGGCGCTCGTCGGCGCTCCTCCAATCCAGGGTTCGCCGCTGAGGTCTGAGAGCTCGAGCGGGCGGCGGCGGCGGTTGAGGCGGTGTCCGGTCGGCAGGACGGCTCGGAAGGCGTCGTCGAGCAGCGGTCTGCGCTCGAGATCGCGCGCGGCGATGTCGGGTAGCGCCTCGTGATCGTAGATCAGCGCGAGGTCGAGCTCTCCGGCCTCGAGCCGCGGGATCAGCCGCTGTAGGTGATCGTCCACGACGGTCAGCGTCACCTCTGGATGGCGGCGCCGGAAGGCTGCGAACGCAGGCGGCACGAGCGTGGCGAGCGCAGTGGGAAAGCTCCCGAAGCGCACACGTCCGTGGCGCCGGCCGGCGATCTCGCCGAGTTCCTGCTCGGCGCCGTCGAGCCGCGCAAAGATCCCGGTCGCGTGCCGCGTCAGGGCGTAGCCGGCCTCGGTCAGCTCGACCGGCCGGGTGCCGCGCTCGATAAGCGCCAGCCCGACTTCCCGCTCCAGCGCCGCGACATGTTGGCTCACCGCCGACTGCGTGAGCGTCAACGCGTCTGCTGCGGCCGAGAACGACCCGCGGGCGGCGACCTCTGACAGCACCCTGAGCCTGCGCACATCGAGCATTAGTGGGACTTATAGAGCGTCGCGCATCGTGATTGCAAGTGATGCCGCCCGGTGGGACGCTCTATCGGCGATCGCTACCGAAGGGCCCAGTGCCGCCGTCTGCCCGACCGCGGTTTTGAGCGCTCGCCCGGAACCTAACCCCAAAGAGGCATTTGCCCGATGGCAGCGCGGGGGCTTACGCCTGCTTGAGCGCATCGACCAACCGACCCTCCAGGAGCAACCGATGAACCCCCAGCTGAACTACATGCTTGCCCGACAGCACATCGCCGACCTGCAGCGCAACGCCGACCGCGCGCGACTGGCAAGCGAGGTAGATGCGCGCCGGCGCGGCTGGCCTGACTCAAACCCGATCACTCGCCTCAACGCGCGATTCTCACGTCTGACCCCACGGCCTGCGCCCACCGGCCCACGAAATGCGAACGACCCGGCTCAGCCTCCCCGCACCCGCGACCCCGTTCTCGCCATGAGCCCCCCGCCCGAACCCGCGCGCGCCGATGTTCCTTGAGCCGATGGCTAGCCCAAGCGTCCGAGCGGCCTGGGCAGGGCCGACCGACGTGCTGGTTCTAGCCGACGGGACACGGCTTCGACTCCGGCCTCTCGGCTCTGAGGACCGCGATGGGTTCGCGGCGCTGTTCGCCCGCCTCAGCCCCGAATCGCGCTATCGGCGATTTCTCTCACCCAAACGCGAACTAACCCCCCGGGAGCTTTCGGACTTCACCGATATCGATCACATCCGCCACGCGGCATTCGCCGCGACCGATCAGCGCGACGGCTCGATCGTCGGCGTCGGCCGCTATGTCCACGTCGCCGATCGACCGAAGGTCGCAGACCTCGCCATCGAGGTCACCGACGAGCTGCAGAACATGGGCATCGGCACCGCACTCATCAAACACACCGTGCAGCGCGCACGCGACAACGGCTTCGCGCTTCTCACCGCCACGACACTACGGGAGAACCGGCCGGCGCGTGCGCTGTTGCGACGCTTCGAGTTCCACGCCTACGCGAGCGACGGCAGCGAAATCGAGCTCGAGCTGAAACTCGACGCGCCAAGCGATCGGCCCGAGAACACAACGGCCATCGCACGCCCACAACCCGGAAACGTCTTCCGCGTCAACCAGAACCGCAGGCCGCACACGGGAGACAACAAAGGGCCGCCGCGAAGGCAATGGCCGCCCGCAAGACCCCCCGTCTCCATCATCAACCAACCAAGAGGCGGAGCGCAATGCCGCTCATCAACGTCAAGCTGATCGAAGGGCGTCTTCACGTCCGAGCAGAAAACCCAAATCGCCGAGCGTCTCACCGACGCGATGGTCTCAGTCGAGGGCGAGAACATGCGCGGCGTCACCTGCTGCGTGCCCGAGGAGGTCAAGAGCGGCGACTGGGCGATCGGCGGGCAATGCCTGACCACCGAGGGCCGTGCACGCGCTGGCCGCCGGGATGCCCGCCTAGCCGTGATCGGGGACGGACCGCCGGCGCATCGCCGACGTCCGCCAGGCGTCGGCGGCCGCCCGCCCAACCATCTACACGATTTAGAGGACCACAATGAAACTTCTCATCAGCGTCGTCGCGCTCCTCGGGGTGCTCAGCGCCGCCGCAGCTGCGCTGGCCGCGGGCGGCCGCCCGATCACCGAGAAGGTCATCGGGGGCTTCGAGCACCTCGCAGCGTCCAATCCGTATGAGACGCCGCCTTCGTTCATGGGTCACGTCTACCGCTTTGCGCGTGGGAGGCGGGAGGTATGGTCGCAGCGTGTCTTGTCGGGTGGGCCGTGCCGTGAGAGGATCGGCCCCGTTTGGAACTCGGCCTTCATCTGCCGCTGATGGAGTTCGGCGACGAGGGGCAGTCGTTCGCGCGTCTTAGCGGCGCAGTCGACGCCGCCCGTGTGAGCGGCTTCGCCGCGATTGCCGCCAACGACCACTTCCTGTTTCAAACGCCGTGGCTTGACGGCGTGACGGCTCTGGCTGCCGTCATCGACCGATCGGGCGCTATGGAACTGGCGACAACGGTCGCGAATGTCGCGCTGCGCGGTCCTGTGCCCCTGGCGAAGACGCTGGCCGCATTGGATGTTCTGTCCGATGGGCGGGTTATTGCCGGGGTCGGGCCTGGCTCATCGAAACGTGACTACGACGCGGTCGGCGTGCCGTTTCAGGAGCGCTGGGAGCGGTTTGACGAAGCCGTCGCCATTCTGCGCTCGCTGCTGCGCGACGAGCCGCCACCGGAGACCCGGCGCCACTACGCCTTACCGGGCTCGCCGCTGGCGCCGGCCCCACGCCGACCCGGCGGAGTCCCGGTGTGGATCGGGAGTTGGGGCTCAGCCGCCGGTCTTCGGCGCGTCGCGCGTCTCGGTGACGGGTGGCTCGCCTCCGCGTACAACACGACGCCCGACGGTTTCCGGGCCGCGAAGCAGTCGCTGTCTGAGCAGCTTGACGCGCGCGGCAAGGATCCCGATCGGTTCCCCAACGCGCTCGCGACAATGTGGACCTGGATCAGCGAAGACAGCCGCGACACCGATCGCGTGCTGCGAGAGGTGCTGGCCCCGATGCTCAGGCGCGATCCATCTCTGCTGAGCGACCAGCTCTGCGTCGGACCTGCCGCGCACTGCGCGGAGCTGCTCTCGCGCTACGCGCAGGCAGGCTGTGAGCGCGTATATCTCTGGCCACTCGGCGACGAGCCGCGGCAGGTCGAGCTCGCAGCCACGACCGTGCTTCCAGCCATCAAGGCGTGAGTCTGGGCGGGCGAAACGCCAGCGTTCGCACGAGAGCACTAGCGGCCGTTCGGGGGACATTCCCGAACGCTGGCCCAGGCCAGCGGTACATCGCCTCGCTCCTGCTTTGCGCGCAGGCTATCGAGAAAGGGGGTCCATTCGGCTCGTTCAGAGACCTCCTGGGATCCTTGAACACTCGCTCCCGTGCGAACCTGCGCTCGGTGCTCAGCGGCGTTCGATAGGCGATCGGCTGATGCGACGAGGGAGACCAGCTATCCGCACAACGCAGGTGCGTGACTACAAACGACGGGAGTCTCGCCATTGGATGGCGGTAGGTGTTTCGCTCCGGCCGATCGTCGCGCATTGCTTGCTGTCGGAGTACGACGTGGTTTGATACGGGCGATGCGTGTGGCCGTGATGGGATCGGGAGGCCTTGGCGGCTACTTTGGCGCGCTGCTGGGGAAGGGCGGCACCGACGTCAGCTTCATCGCACGGGGTGCTCACCTTGAGGCGATGCGGCGCGACGGGCTTCGTGTCGAGGGCGGCCCCGAACCGTTTCATCTGGAGCGCGTTCGCGCGACCGACGACCCCGGCGAGATCGGCTCGGTGGATCTGGTGTTGGTGTGCGTGAAGCTGTGGGACACGGAGCTCGCGCTGGAGCAGCTACAGCCGCTTGTCGGGCCCGTTACGACGCTGGTTTCGTTTCAGAACGGCGTCTTGAAGGACGCGATGCTGCGGGCGGCCTACGACGATTCGCGGCTCATCGGCGGCGTCGCGTACGTCGCCACCACGGTCTCCCAGCCTGGGGTCATTCGCCGCACAGGGCCCTTGCAGCGGTTGATCGTGGGCGAGTTCGACGGGAGCCGATCGGCACGCGTTGAGGCGTTTCACGCGGCGGCGCTGGCGGGTGGGATCGATGCGGAGGTCAGCGACGACATCCGACGCGCGATCTGGGAAAAGTTCGTATTCCTCGTCGGGCTATCGGCGACCACGACGACCACGCGCCTCCCGATCGGACCGATCCGCGAGAACCCACAGTCGCGTGCGCTGCTGCTTGATCTGATGCGAGAGGTCGTCGCGGTCGGGCGTGCCCACGGCGTGCCGCTACCGGAGGAGTATGCCGAGCAGCGGCTCCAGTTCGCCGATGGCGTGTCGGCTGAAATGACCTCGTCGATGCATCACGACCTCGGGCGCGGCAACCGGCTCGAGGTTCGTTGGCTTTCAGGGGGTGTCGTCGAGCTTGGCGAGGAGGTCGGCGTCGAGACGCCGCTTAACCGTGCCGTGGCCGACATCTTGTCTGTCCACGCCAACGGCCGCTCGGATCACTGAGTCGTTGAGACGGGCGGCTTGGGCGCCTCATCGACGGTCAGCCGGAACACGTCGGGTCGTGCGTAGTGGCCGGCGACGTCGAAGTCGAACTTGCCGCACGCGATCTCATCGAGATCGATATCGGCAAACAGGACCTCCTCCCCGCCCCGCGCCGGTCCGGCGAGCACCTCGCCGAGGGGACTGATGATGCAACTACCGCCGGTGCCCACGACGTCGTCCGGCGCCTGCGCGAGCGCATTGGGAATGTCCGCGGGCAAGTCGCTGCGTCGGGTGAACTGGTTGCACGAGAGCACAAAACAACGCCCCTCCAGCGCCACGTGCCGCATCGTTGACAGCCATGTCTCGCGGCCATCCGCGGTCGGCACGCAGTAGATCTGAATGCCCTTCGCGTACATCGCCATCCTGAGCAGCGGCATGTAGTTCTCCCAGCAGATCACGGCCCCGATCCGCCCCAGCGGCGTGTCGAACACCGGCATCGTGGAGCCGTCTCCGAACCCCCACACGATCCGCTCGGCCGCCGTCGGCATCAGCTTGCGATGCTTGCCGAGATAACCGTCGGGCGAAAAGAACAACGCCGTGCAATACAGCGTCCCCCCGTCGCGCTCAACGACGCCGATCACCACGTGCAGCGAGTTCTCCGCGGCGATCCCGGCCAGACGATCGACCGCCGGTCCCGGTACATCCACCGAGGCATCGAAGTAGCGCCGGAACTGATCCCGCCCCGCGGTGGTCCGATCCCCGACGACCGTCCCGAACGCGATCCCACGCGGATACGCAGGCAGAAACGCCTCGGGAAACAGCGCCAGAGCCGCGCCGCCCGCGCTCGCCTCGCCCGCCAGCCGAGCGACCTTGTCCAAGCCAAGCTCAAGGTCGAAGCCCACAGCGGCCGCCTGTATGACGGCTACCTTGAAGGAACCCATTGCCTGCGCATGATCACCGCCCGCACCCTTTGGGTCAACCACGCGTGCATTCGCCGTAACCCTCGGGCATCCCAGACGCACGCGCGTCGTGCCCCGCGAGTACCGCGACACCAGAAAGCGGGCTGACGCTGAGAGTCAGCCTCCGACCAGCTCGTCGCCGTAAGCGCGCATCCGATGCTTGCAGCCTCCCAGCACTTCGGGCCTCGAAGCGGAACTCACGACAAGGTGAAAGCCGCTCCTCCCTTGTCGCCTCAGCAGCACGGACTGAACGACTTCCGCTTCGGGCGCTCGCCGGGACCAAAGGAGTAGCCAGATCATCGCTCGCGGCGGCCGGCCTCGCGCCCGTGATGCGTGAGAGCAGGAGCGTTCATTTCGGTCGCGGAATGCTCAGAGCAGTCTCGAGCAGCCACAATCTAGTCGTGGCCACCGTCTTGATCGAGTTGCCCGGCGGCGAAGGAATCGTTCGCCGTGACGATGGCGAGATCGCGCTCACCCATGATGTCACCTTGGACTGGGGGCAACCGCTTCAGCCGTGGGACAGATATCAGCCGATTCGCATCGGGCTCAGCGATGACCGGATGCTGTTCGGTGGACTGCTCCCGCCTGGAGCGGTCAGCGTCGAGGCGGTCGAGGCGACGGGTGTCCGGAAGGCCGCCGCGGTCGGCGGCGGCAGTTATGCGGTGATTTTCGAGGACGGGGAGCCCGGCGAACCGGCGCTGGGTTACCGCGACGCGGCGGGGGTGTTCGTCCACCGGCCGATGCCCGCCGAATACCCGCATCATGCGGTCAGCGATGCGGAGGAGCCTTGCCCTGTGTGTGGGGCGGTCGAGTACGAGGAGTATTTCCCGACCGAGGGGTGGCGGGGCGGGCGAGGCATGAAGGGCACCGATACGTTCGTGCCCAGCCCACTCGTTGTCTGTGGGGTGTGCGGGCATCAAGAGGAGGCCGGGGGGATCATGCGCATGCGGCAGACCGACGACCCGGAGGAGGATGAGGGTGCTCGGGCGGCAAGGATGGCTCGCATCCGCGCGGAGCAGACGGCGCAGCGTTGGTACTGCAACAAGATCACGCTGATGGCCGTTGCGTTTCCGATCTACGCGGTCGAGGAATGGCCGGCGCGGATCAACGGCAGCGGCTCCCAGGGTGACGATCTCACGCACTTGGTGATCGGCCACGTGGAGGCGCTGCCTGACGCGATGTTCGTCCAGCGGCCGCGGATCGAGGTCACGACCTCGATCGACCCGCACCTGCCGGGCGAGCTCGCCGTCGCCCGCGAGGCGTTTGCGTCGGGGATCGAGGCCGACGCGAATCGGCAACCCACCGACGGTCTCTCTGATGCCGCGCTTACGCTCTGGTTTCGCGCCGCCCGCCGCCGGCGCGTGGCTGGTTCTTACGAAGCGCCGGTCAGCGAAACCGGGATTACGATCGACGGTGCCAGCGAGCCGTTTCTGATGGTCGGCACTCCGAACGCTCACTGGGTTGCGGTGCGTCGCCACCACGACGTGACGATCACGATCGCGGCCCGTGAGATCGACCCGGCGTCGCTCGTCATCGAGCCGATCGCCGATCCAGAAGCTCGCCTCCTGGGCCCAGCGCCCGACGAGCGGTGAGTCGCTCCCGGCCCCGACTGAGGACATCAGACCAACGGCGCGAGGTCCACGCCGTCAACCGGTCGACGCGCCCGCCAGGTTTGACCACGGGCTCAACAGACGCGAAGAGCAGACGCCGGCATTCGCAGCGGCATCGGCACCTGCTTCATCGCCCCTGCGGCTACGCCGGAGCGACTGCCGCTTCGCGATCTGAAGGATCCGAAGCGGAAGCAGGATCGCGAGCGGCGGCGGCGGGTAGCTGAGCGCGGTGCTGGCTTTCGTGGCGTTGAGCAGGTGGAGCCAGGTCGGCCGTAATCATGTGGGCATGAGATCTCGCTCGCAAGCCAGACCACCATGAGGCTGTCTCTGGGAATAGGCACGCCGATCCTGTGCGGACGACCAGTTTTGGCGCCGTGGTTGACGCTGGCCGCCTACTCAGGGCGCCGCGCGGAGAGGATCGCCAGGAGGTCGCCAACGCTCTGCTGGCGGACGAGGCTGTCGCGGAGTGGCTGATCTCGGTCGATTGAGTAGTGGTTGCGGCGGCCGGCTCGCGTGCGCGAGATGTAGCCGCCCGCCGCCAGGTCGTCGACGATCCGGTGGGCGGCCCGTTCGGTGACGCCGACGCGATCACCGAGCTCGCGAAGACGGACGCCCGGATCCTCGGCGATGCACAGAAGGACGCGCGCGTGGTTGGTCAGAAACGACCACGTCGGTTTCTCTGTCGTCGGCACCTAACTGCAGAATACCGATTCTAGATATCAAATTCATGTATAGTCAGTCAGGAACGGGTGTCTACCTACTGACGAGGGACCCCGACTACACCGAGGAGTGTCGGCTATGGACGACGGGGCGATTGCCGCTTTGATGACTCGCTTGGCTCGGCCTCACCCCTCGGGCGGGCAAGTGGTTGAGCGTGCCGCGATTATTGCCGCGGGATCCGATTCCCGAGCGGTGATCGCTTGGATCATCTCCCACTCAGGCGCTCCGGAGACGTCGCCTTCGGCAACCTCGACGCGGGGCGGCCTGCACGGTTCTCGGCTTGGCGCACCGGCCGAGGAACGGTGCGTCCCGCGACGTTACGTGCTTCCCGCAGGAGCGCTGAAAGCTGCGACTCGTCCCGCGCTGCCGGCACAGTCGTGATCACCTCAACCAGTCAACCAGGCGGAGGACAAGCAATGGCAGCCAAGAACAAAGTGACCGTTTCGGTCGAGCCGCCCACGCGGCGGCCGTCAGCGGTCGAGCGCCGTGCAGCCCAGACCACGATGCTCGCAGCCCAACAGGCGACGCTTAAGCAAGAGGCGGCCGACCGGCGCCTAAACGCGCAGAGACCGCACCCAACAAGTCACGCCGGGGGCGCCACACCGCGCGCTAGCTAAACCGCGCCACCGGTTCGCTGACGTAGCCGAACCCAACGAGCAGCGCGGTGGCCCAAATCGCTCCAAGCACCGACGCTGAAGGCAGCAGGAACAGCGGATCGAGGCCTCGGGCAAGACTTGCGGAACCGCCGGAAGGATCCGTCAACTCTGGGCGCTATGAGCGCTCGCAGGGAGGATAAGGAGCCGCACCGAGCTTCGATCGGTTCTGCTTCGTTGCCCTAGCGGGTCCGACGATCGGGCTTCCGCTTCGGGATCTGGACTGGTCGAAGCGGAAGCGTCCTCATGGCCGCGGCCGCCCGATCTCACGCCCGGATCTGCGTGAAGGGAGCAGTGGGACCCCGGCTTGGCTATAGGTCAGGTCTCGGCTGGTTTCTTTACGTGCTCGGTTGGGCGTGTCAGACTCGGCCCCGATCATGGGGCTGGAGTTCCGTGGAGCAGGAGAGGGTCGGTGAGCCAGGGCGCGCTTGCCGTGGGCGGGGAGCTGCTCGAGCGTGATGAGCCCTTCGCGGTGCTGGAGGGGCTGCTGGGCGGTGTTGGGGCTGGGGCGACGGGGCGACTGGTGTGGGTCGGCGGGGAGGCCGGGGTGGGCAAGACGTCCTTGCTGCGCGCTTTCTGTGTGCGTCAGGCCAAGCCGGTGCGAGTGCTGTGGGGGACATGCGAGTCGCTGTTGACGCCGCATCCGCTGGGCCCTGTGCTGGACATCGCCGAGGCGTGCGGCGGCGAGCTCGAGGAGCTAGTGGCGGCAGCGGCGCGGCCCTACGAGGTGGCCGCGGGCATCGTGCGCGAGCTGCGCCGACAGGCTCCGACGATCGTCGTGCTCGAAGACGTGCATTGGGCTGACGAGGCCACGCTCGATGTGCTCAGGCTCTTGGGGCGCCGCGCAGGCGAGACGCGAGCGCTGGTGCTGGCGAGCTTCCGCGACGACGAGCTTGACCGTGCCGTGCAGCTGCGGCTCGTGCTCGGAGACCTCGCGGGCTCGGCTCTGAGGCTGAAAATCGCGCCGCTCTCGTCTGCCGCCGTCACGGAGCTGTCGGCACCACAGGGGCTCGACGCGCGCGAGCTTTATCGCAAGACGGCCGGTAATCCATTCTTCGTGACCGAGGTCCTCGGCGCCCCGGGAGAGGCGATTCCGGACAACGTACGCGACGCCGTGCTGGCACGGGCGGCGCGCTGTTCTGGCGAGGCGAGAGGGCTGCTAGAGGCCGTCGCGATAGTGCCGGGCGAGGTCGAGGTGTGGTTGCTCGAGGCGATCGCCAGGCCGCTGGTTGACCGGCTGGGGGAGTGTCTGAGCGCCGGGATGCTTGTCGCGACTGAGCGAGGGGTGGCGTTTCGGCATGAGCTGGCGCGGGAGGCAGTCGAGCAGTCGGTGGCTCCCGATCGGCGGATGGCGTTGCACCGGGCGGTGCTCGCGGCGCTGGCCGCGCCGCCCGGCGCGGCCGACCCCGAGCGCCTTGCTCATCACTCAGAGGCTGTCGGGGACCGCGAGGGGGTGCTGCGCTGGGCGCCGGAGGCGGCGGAGCGCGCGGCCGCGTCGGGTGCGCATCGCGAGGCGGCCCTCCATTACGCGCGGGCGCTGCGGTTCGCCGATGGGCTCGAACCGGATGTGCTCGTCGAGTTGCTGGAGCGGCGCGCCGATGAGAGTTTCGTCACCAACGAGTCCGGCGAAGCGATCGACGCGCTCGAACGTGTCTTGACGATCCGTCGCACGCTTGGCGATACGCGGAGCGTGGCTGGCACTCTCGCTTCACTGGCGCTGGTCATGCACGACGCTGGCCGCGCGCGAGATGCCGAGGCGTTGGTCAGCGAGGCCGTGGAGCTGGCCGAGTCGCTGGGGCCTAGTCGCGAACTGGCCCGCGCCTACGCTGGCGGCGCCCACCTGGGCATGGTGTTCCGCGATCTCGAGAGGACCATCGATTGGGGAGAGCGGGCGATCGAACTCGCCGAGACCCTGAACGAGACCGAGATCCTTGTGCATGCCCTGACGAGCGTCGGGACCATGCTGCTGAACGCCGACCGCAGCGAGGGAAGGGACGACCTCGAGCGTGCCCTGCAACTCGCTCTGGGGACCGGGCTGGACCCCGCAGCTGGCCGAGCGTTCAACAATCTCGTCGCCACGGGGCTCAGGTCACGTCACTACGACTTGGCGGCACGCTACGTCGAGGAGGGCATCGAGTTCGCGCAGGAGCACGGACTCGACCTGTGGTTGCTACTTCTGCGCACCAATCGCCTGACGCTCGACCTGGATCGCGGACGCTGGCGGCAGGCCAGCGACGCCGCGACCGAGCTGCTCGCCGACCCCAGGTGCACGGTCCCAACGCGCAGCGAAGCGCTAGTGATCATTGGCCGGGTGCGCGAACGCTACGGCGACCCTCAGGCACGCGAGCCTCTCGAGGAGGCGCTTGCGCTCGCCCATTCGACCGGCGAACCTCAAGACATCTACCCGGTGGCCGCGGCGCGTGCCGAGGTCGCCTGGCTCGACGGCGATCAGGACGGGGTTGACGAGGCGACCAACGACGCGCTCGCGCTCGCGCTCGAGTGCGGCGACTCATGGTCCGCCGGGGAGCTTGTCTGCTGGCGGTGGCGGGTCGGGCTGTATGACGAGCTCGCGGTAGAGCTGTTGGCCGAGCCCTATCGGCTGTCGATCGCCGGGGAGTGGCGGCGGGCGGCGGAGCGCTGGCGCGAGCTCGGCTGCCCGTACGAGGCCGCGCTCGCGCTCTCCGACGCCGACGACGAGGATGCGCTGCGCCAGGCGTTCGATGAGCTGAGTGCGCTCGGCGCCAGGCCAGCCACGGCGATCGTCGCCCGGCGGCTGCGCGAGCGCGGCGTCCGCAGCGTGCCGCGAGGCCCTCGCGCGCGCACGCGCGAGAACCCGGCCGGCCTCACTGCGCGCGAACTCGAGGTGCTCGCCCTGCTCGTCGAGGGCCTGCGCAACGCCCAGATCGCCGAGCGCCTGGTCGTATCCGAGAAGACCGTCGACCACCACGTCTCCGCGATCCTGCGCAAGCTCGACGTGCGGACCCGCGCTCAAGCCGCCCGCGAAGCCACACGACGCGAGCTAACCGCGTAGGCAACGCGCGAGCCCAAAGTCCGACGGACAGCGGCGCCGGTGACTGCTGCATCGTCGCCGCACCGGGCCTCGAGATCGATGCTGCTGCTTGAGCTCATCGCGGCGACGGAGCGGTGGTCTCGGCCTCGGCCCGCAGTTTGTGGGAGCGGCCGTGTTGGTCAAGCAAGCTTGGTGGATGGGTGCCGGACCGCGAGGATCAGCCCGAGCTGAGGTTTACGCTGGCGTCGGCCGCCGGCCAAGCGCGGTTTGATGCTGGAAGAGTTCGCGGCACGGTTGGTCGACCCCGGGGGCGTGAAGTTGTGGCGGCCGAAGGGACTGCAGGGCGCGCGGGTCGAGCACCCAGCTGATGCTCTAACCGATTGACATATATAGGTCTGCGATATATAGTGGTCATATGAGGCAGAGGCGAACGATGCAAGAGGCAAGCTTTCTCATCCTCACTGCGCTGGCGGGCGCCAGTCAGCACGGCTACGGCATCGTCACCGACGTCCAACAGATCTCTGACGGACGGGTCGAACTGAAGGCCGGAACCCTGTACGCGGCGCTTGACCGGCTGACCGCCGACGGGCTCATCGAGCCCGACCGCGAGGAGATCGTCGACAACCGCCTGCGCCGCTATTACCGGATCACCCGTGACGGCGCGGAGCGGCTCGCCGAGGAGGCAGACCGGCTGCGCGCCAACGCGCACGCCGCTCTCACACGCCTACGTCCAGGGGTCGCGATCTCATGACCGATCACAGTCCACTTGAACGCCGCTACCGGCGGTGGCTGGCCCTCTATCCACAGTCCTTCCGGGCCGACCACGAGGACGAGATGCTCGCCGTGCTCATGCAGGGCGCGGATCCCGACCAGACCCGTCCACGCGCCCGCGAAGCGGCGAACCTCGCCACGCACGGTCTGCGCCGGCGCGCACGCGGGGGACGCTTCCCAAGCAACTGGGAGCGGGCACACGCGAACATCATGTTCCCGCTGCGCATCGTCATCGCGCTGTGGCTCTGCCTCCTCAGCACGCTCCTGATCGTCTATGACCGCAGCGAGCTCTGGCTGCTGCTGCTCGTCCCGGCGATCCTGCTGCACCTCTACATCGCCTACCGCATCCGCCCCAGCGCGATCCCCCGCTAGCGAGGACGCAACAACCATCCAGCGGTTGGCGCTGCGCTCGTTGTCAGGGGCGCCGCCACCACCCTGGGTCGGGGCCGGCGTCCCGTGCGGCTGTCGACGTCCTAATGTGTGCTCTCTCGTGAGCCGACTGTCCCTTCACCCCACCTAGGAGCAGCACATGACCGAGTCGAGTTCTGACGTTCCGAGCGGGGACCTGACCGCGCGCCTGGATGCCGGGGCGGTGATCTGTGCTGAGGGCTTCCTGTTCGAGCTGGAGCGCCGCGGCTACCTGAGCGCGGGTGAGTTCGTCCCTGAGGTCGCCCTGGAGTACCCGGAGGCCCTCCGCGCGCTGCATGTCGACTTCCAGCGCGCCGGCTCTGACGTCGTCGAGGCGTTCACCTACAACGGTCATCGCGAGAAGATGCGGGTGATCGGCAAGGAGGACCTGCTCGAGCCGCTGAACCGCGCCGCGCTCCAGATCGCCCGGGAGGTCGCTGACCAGCGACCCGGCGACCTCATGGCCGGCAACATCTCGAACACCAACATCTGGGACCCGGAGGACAGCGCCCGCCAGGCCCAGGTGCTCGGGATGTTCGAGGAGATGGTGGGCTGGGCCGTCGAGGGCGGGGCCGACATGATCATCGGTGAGACGTTCTATTACGCCGGCGAGGCGCTAGCCGCGCTCGAGGTCGCAAAGGCCACCGGCCTGCCCGTCGTCCTCACCATCGCGCCGATGGCGATGGAGGAGATGGCCGACGGGGTCGGCATCGTCGAGACCTGCCAGCGGCTGGAGCAGGCCGGCGCGGACGTGGTGGGCATGAACTGCTTCCGCGGCCCCGAGACAATGCTGCCTTGGCTGAAGCGGATCCGCGCGGCCGTGTCATGCCACGTCGGTGCACTGCCGATCCCCTACCGGACCACCGCCCAGGAACCGACGTTCTTCAACCTCAGTGACGACCGCGCAAGGGTGCCCTCCCCGCACGGCCGCACCTTCCCCACGGCGCTGGACCCGCTATACGCCAACCGGTACGAGATCGGCGCCTTCGCCAAGGAGATCCACGACCTCGGCATCAACTACATCGGCGTCTGCTGCGGTGCCTCACCCATGCTGGTGCGCGAGGTCGCGGAGGCGGTCGGGAAGTCCACCGAGGCCAGCCGGTTCTCCGAGAACATGCACAACCACTTCATGTACGGCGACAACGAGCGGCTACCCGAGCACATCGTCGCGCTCGGCGACGACGCCTAGACCATATGGCGTGGGTCGCTCGTTGCAGGGTTGACCTGTCGGGCTGAGTGGCCGGACGCTCCTCGCGGGGGTTTGTCTGGCCGGAGAGCGGCTCCGGCTGACTCCGAGACGATTGAGGAGGTCCGGCCATGAGTACTGTGACGTGGGTGGGCATGGATGTCCATGCCCGATCAACGTCCGCGGCGGCGATCAACCTGTGGACCGGCGTGGTGCAGCGCATCCGGTTCGGCGCTGGGACGGAGGGTCCGGTCGCGTGGCTGGGCGAGCTGCCCGGCCCGGTGCACGCGTGTTATGAGGCTGGCCCGACCGGGTTTGGGCTTTACCGAGCAGCGGTCGCGGCGGGGGTGCGGATGGATGTGATCGCGCCGGGCAAGACGCCGCGCGGGTCGTCTGATCGGGTCAAGACCGATCGTAAGGATGCGGAGCTGTTGGCGCGGTTGCTGATCGCGGGGCAGTTGACCGCGGTCAGGGTATTCGCCGGCCGGGGTGGAGGCCGCCCGGGAGCTGACCAGGCTGCATGACGCGTGCCGGCGTGATCTGATGACCGCGCGGCACCGGATCTCTAAGATGCTGCGGCGTCACGGCCGGGTGTATCCCAAGCCCACGACCTGGAAGGTCGATCACTGCCGGTGGTTGGCCGGCCAGCGCTTTGATGAGCTGACCAGCGAGCTGGTCTATCTCGACCTGCTCGCTCGCGTTGACATGCTCACCGTCCGCAAGCTGCAGCTCCGCGAGGAGGTGGTCAAGCTCGCCGAGGACGAGCGGTGGTGGCCGACCGTGACGCGTCTGCGCACGTTTCGCGCGATCGACACGCTGACCGGGTTATCGATCCATCTCGAGCTCGGCGGGGACTGGGCACGATTTGAAAGACCCCACCGCCTGGGGGCGTGGCTGGGACTGACCCCGTCACTAAACCAGTCTGGTGAGTCGTCGGCCAGCGGGTCGATCACCAAGACCGGCTCGACGCTGGCCAGGCGGCTGTTGATCAAAGCCGCCTGGCACTACGGACCACGGCCCTCGATCGGCCCGGTTCGGCTGGCCCGCCAGGCCGGTCAGCCCGAACACATCCTCGCGATCTCCAACAAAGCCCAACGCCGTCTGCACCGCGTCTATCAGCAGCTGAAGGCGCGCGGCAAGCCGCACGGGATCGTGACCGTTGCGGCCGCTCGTGAGCTGTCCTGCTTTCTCTGGGCTGCCGCCACGGCCGACTGACCCCGACTGACATCCCAACGTTCGGGAGGGCGGGGCGCCGGGCCGTTAACGCGGCCGGGCACGCGCGAAACAGCTATGAGCAACGACCTCGCGGCCGTCACGCTCGTTCCTAGACCCGCGCACCACCCGGCAGCGCATCCAAGGCCCTGGGGTGGCAATCCCCGAATACGGATGAAAACGTCAAGGGTTTGGTGCAAGAATTCCTCCTGGCGCGGGTGACCCCGAACGAGAAGAGCAGGCGTCTGGGGACTGTGGAGCCTGCCACGCGTCGTTTGCCGCTTTGACGGCCTCAAGAGTCGTGTCCCCGCTGGCGGCGCCCGCGCCCTTTCGAGCCTTGAAGGCAACATAGTTTTGGTAGTTGCGCTCGGTCTCCTCGAGGAACCGCCGCTCGAGTACCTTCTGCGTGGTCTCGCCGGCGAGACTGATCCGCGGGCCCGAGTCGCCGGCCTTGCGCTGCAGGGTGCGGAGCTTGCGCTGCGTGATCGTGGGCGCGGCGAACCGATAGTCCTCCTGCTTGGTCAGCAGATGCCAGGTCAGCACCGTCAGCTTCCGCGCAGTCGCGCACAAGGCGATCTTCTTGCCCCGCCGCTGCGCGACGCGGGCGTGAAACGCCCGCAGCGGGCCGGGGGTGCGGATCGCGGTGTGCGCCGCCTCGACCAACAGCCCGCGAGCATGCGCCTGCCCAGCACGTGAGATGTGCCCGTGGCGGGCGGTCTTCTCGCCGGACTGACGGACCCGCGGATCCAGGCCGAGATAGCCGACCAGGTGCCGGGGGCTCGGGAACCGCGACACGTCGCCGATCACCGCCACCATCGCGAGCGCCGTGATCGCGCCGACGCCCGGGATGGTCATCAACCGGCGGACATCGGGCCGCTCGAGCGCCTGCGCGGCAAGCAGCCGCTCCGCGAGCTCAATCTCGCCATCAAGCGTGTCGTGCAGCCGCAGGTTGCTATCGACCTGCTCCCGATCGTGCACGGGCAGCTCGACCGCGTCCAGCCATTCACGGCCACCAAGCCCGAACACGTCGGTGAACGGAACCTCGATCAGATTCCGGGCCAGCACCGCGTGGATCTGGTTCCGCAGCCGGGTCCGCTGCCGCACCAGGCTCGAGCGATGCGCGATCCGCCGCCGCAACGCACGCGTGAGTTCGTCAGGCGCCCACACCTCCGGCAGGAAGTCCGCCGCGCCGAGCTGCGCGAGGACCTTCGCGTCGATCTTGTCAGTCTTGACCTTCGCGCTCGCGATCGCCCTGGTGCGCATCGGGTTCGACACAGTGACCCGCCCCGCATGCTCAGAGAGCAGCTCCGCGATCGCCCACGTCATCGACGTCGACTCAAGCACCACGTGATCCTCCGGGCCCAGCGAGTCAGCGAAGGCCCGCAACTGCCCGGTCTCGATCCTGCCCAGACGTCTCAGGCCGCCGTTCTCGTGGACCGCGACCTCCGCAAAGCGCTTATGCACGTCAAGCGCCACCGTTCTCATCGCCCAACCTCTCCTTCGATCGACATCAACACGATGCGGGGAGGCCGGGCAACTCGACACCTACGGATTCGCGCTCGCAAGGCGCAACCGGACAAGTCGAAGGGGCGACCAGATATCAGACCGGGCTCAAAACCCATATGCGCGGCGGCCTGCCCACAGCCTGGGTTCCCCGCTGCCCCTGTTCCGGTGAACCCTGATTCGCCACCGAGGACAGCGACCCCTCTTCCATAGCCGATATCAGACTGGCGACGCCGTCAACGAGCCCGACGTCCCGCCCTCCCGAACACCACAAAGCACCCTGCACACGGGAGGATTCAGCACGCCCGGTTGACAAACGTCACGCCATATCAGCTGTAGGACCTGAGGAGGTTGTTCGGCTCGTTGAGGCGGGCGATGGGTGGCTTGTGGTTGAGGGCGCCATTTGGTCGCGTGGTGTTGTACCAGCCGACCCAGCCAGCGAGCGCAGAGTTGCGTTCTGCGCTTGAGCGGTACATCGCGCAGCAGGCCCAGCCGCTCAGGAGGGTGCGTATGAACCGTTCAGCCTTGCCGTTGGTGTGGGGGCGGTAGGGGCGGGTGCGGAGGTGGCGGTGGCGGTGGCGATGGCGCGGTGGTCCAGCCGCTCGTCGTTGTCGAAGGCATGAAACACGGCGCAGTCGAGCACCGTGTCAAACACTCGGTCCAGCCGACCGAGGTTCGGGGCGTCGCCGACGATGAACTCGGCGTCAAGACCGCGCGCCGCGGCACCGTCGCGCGCGATCGAGACGGCGGTATCGGCTACGTCGACCCCGAGAATGTGCAGCCACGGGCTGCGATGCCCGATGATCGCAGGAATAACCCCGGCATCGCCGACTCGGCCAGCGGCGTCCATGTGCACCGTGCCGGAGTTGAGACACGAGCAGGTCTGTCGCGCCGGCACTCGAACTTCCGGTCTCGCAAGAGTAGAAGCGGGCGCTGGTGATCCGAGACGCACCGCCAGCTAGTCGCCGGGAGAGGTGTTTGTGGGGGTCGGGATCCAGTCGGTGGGCAGGGTGGCCGGAATCTCGGGATAGTCGGCTGTGACTCTCCGCGCGAGCGTTTCCGCTGGGCGCTCGGTCACCAGGCCGGCGATGTCACTCATGGCGAGCAGCACGCGAATCGAGGAGGCGATCTGAAAGTCCGCAGCGTTGAGCTGGTCGGCGCCGATAACGCCCTGTTCTATCAGGCGGTCTACCTTGTCGAGGAGGCCCGGGAGTCGATCGAGGTCGTGCCGGACCTGAGCGTCGTTTGCCCCGGCGATCCGCGCGAAGATTGGAACGATCGGTGTCAGCAGCAATCCCGCGAGCCGTGGGGCGGGCAGGGGACTGGCAACGTTGGCGAACCATTGGCGCTGGTGCAGATGCCGGCGAAGCCCCCAACGGATCAATCGCCGCGGAATGGGCTGAAGGACGGATTCCCCCCAGCGTTCAGCTTCTCCTACGGCGGCGCGGGGCCCGGACCGAGAGGGATACAGCGGTGGTGAGGGCGCGATCTGATCCAACGCCTGCGCGATCGCGAGCGATCCCTGCATTCGCCGACCATTAGCCAGTGTGATGGCTGGCACCGTGGCGCCCCTGAAACCCAGCGCCCACAGCATCGGCGGATGACCGCCGGCGAGCAACTCGACGTATCGATAGGGGAGGTGCTTGTGATCGAGCATCCCCCGTACGGCGAGCACCGGATGCGACAGCGGAATTCCATAAAGTCGAATTGCACGTTCAGACACAACGGCGAGCCTAACCTCCGATGCGCTGGCGCGAGCGGCCCTCCGGGAGAGCATCAGACTGCCGCATGCATGAACACCCGGACGTGGGAACCGGCGCCGGCGGCCGGTACGACGCTGCTGCTCGTGCTCCTCGCCAGTCCGAAGCGAAGCTGGCGGCCGGCGTCGCGCGCGGTTTGTGAGGGCGGCATGAGGATTCCCGCCGGATCGACCGGGCCTGGATCCTCGGAGCAGGTGGTCATTTCAGAGCCAATGGTTCGGCTCGATGCGGCCGGGAGAAGCGTTCGCACGCGACTCTGCCCGGGTATCCGGCATCGACAGATTCGTCGTGCGGCCGCCGACCGGCCGAACACATCCGGCGATGACATCGATTTGCGGGCGTTGATCCGAGGTAAGCGTTTCGGTTCTCTGGATGGTTAACCTGTTGTGAGCCAGGACGAGACGGCGTTTGCCGAGTTCTTCGAAACGAGCTGGGATCCGTGCGTGAGGGCGGTCGCGGCCAGCACCGGGGATATGCTCCTCGCCGAGGATCAGGTTGCCGAGGCGTTCGCGCGAGCCTGGGTGTCCTGGCGCAAGGTCAGCCGCCATGCGGCGCCGAGGGCGTGGGTGGTGCGCACCGCACTCAATGTCGGTGCGTCACGGTGGCGCCGGCGTGCCCGCGAGCTGCCGCTCGGCGATCATGACGTCGCGGCGCCCGGTAGCCCTGGGACAGGCCTGGACAGCGTCGTGCTAGCCGCGGTGCGGCGGCTGCCGGTCCGGCAGCGCGAGGTGATCGTGCTGCGCGTCTTCCTCGACCTGGATATCGAGACAACCGCCAGACAGCTGGCGATCGCGCCGGGAACGGTCCGCGCCCACTTGTCCCGAGCCTTGGCGGCTCTCCGCAACGACCTCGCCGACGCCAACCCAAAGGAGGCCGATCCATGCCCGACAACGATCAGATGACCGACAGCGCCGAGCTGCGCGAACTGCGCGAGTCCTTGTCCGGCGTCGCCGTGCCAGAGCGGCCGCGCCTGGAGGCGATCACGGCCAGGGGCCGCGAGCGCCGGCGGCGCCGGCTCTCCAGACTCACCGGCATGGCTGTGGTCGGAGTCGCCGCGGTTTCCGCCCTGGCGATCGGCCTGACCGGCGTGCACGGTCGGGCTCCGACGCTCGGCACGATCCGGACCGCGTCGTTCACGATCCACAGAAACGACAACGGCACCGACACGCTCACCATCCACCCGACGGTGCTGCTCGACCCCGCTGCGCTGCAGAGCGACCTCGCCAAATACGGGATCCCGGCGAAGGTCACCGTCGGCAGCTTCTGCTCATCAGACCCCGCCCCGGCCGGCCTCTCGCAGGTCGTGACAGGCCCGGGGGAGGGTACCTTCCGGGCGGGATCGGGTGAGCAGCCCACTATCACGATCGACCCGGCGGCCGTGCCGGCGGGCACCGAGCTCAGCGTCGGCGACTTCCAGCTCACCACGGGTGAATTCGCGGGCGAGCAGCAGGCCAACGGCGCGCTCATCGACACGAGCTCCTACACCTGCACCAGCACCCCGCCCTCCCTCGGACCTGACGCCTCGAGGTTTGGGTTGCTCTACGGCGGCCCGGGCCCGTCGTAATCGCGTACGGGTTGCAACGGGCCCGCTCCAGCCCAGGGCGTCGACCGGCGCGGCGCCCTGGGACACCCGCGAGACCGCTCCCGCAGTCCGGACGCATCTGTGGCCCGACAGACTGTCGGATCAGGCTTCCTGGGCAAGCGGCCGACCTCTACCCGAAGCAAAGCAGGGCCAGCCGCGGGCTTGACGCGACGGGCGACCGAGCGCGGGATCAGTGGTCAAGACGGCAGCGCATGTGGAGAAACCAGGGCCGCCGGGACGCCTTGACGAGCGATTCGTCGGCTCGGCAGTCATCAGCCGAGGGTCTCGGCTCGGTCAACCGGTCGATGACAAATCCGTGTCCGGTGAGCGCCGCGGTGTAGTCGCTGAGCGGCCGATCGACTCGGTCGAATGTCATCCGCAGCCCGTCGCGGATCACCTCCTCATGGAAACGCAGCCGCTCGAAATATCGATCGAGATCGTGGTGGGATCGGTTGAGCGGGTGGGTGATCGCGATCGCCAAATGGCTCCCCGGACAGAGGACGCGGGCGATCTCGCCGATCACGCGCTCGGGGTCGGGCATGTCCTGCAGCGACATGTAGGCCACCGCGAGGTCAAACGCGCCCTCCGGCCACGGCAGACAGGCCGCGTCCCCGCACACGATCTCGTCATAGCCCCCTTCCTGCTGCGCGGCCGCCGTCAGCGTCGGCGAGCTGTCGATGCCGGCGACGGTGTGCCCACGGGCCGCCAGCCACCGGCCGACCCGGCCTTCTCCGCAGCCGACATCCAGGGTCCTCTGGCTCGCGTCGGGCAACAGCCTGACGAACCACGGGAAGTTCACACGCAAGTGGTAGACGTCGTGATCAGGAGTCCGGGCCCACGCCAACCACTCCTCGGCGTTGCGCTCCCAGGCATCGCTGACGTCGTGCACACCAGCCATCGCCCAATCATCTCAAGCAGATCTGAACGGTTCTCCTTGCACGAGGGTCCGGCCACGTGAGCGATGCCTACGCCGCCAACTGAGGCCTCCGCAGCATGCCGCACTCCTCGCCGCTGATGATGCCCGGGTCATGGAGCTTGACGACGGCATCACTGGCATACCAGTGATGACGCTTGAGGCAAGAACCCGTGATGGCCCACCAGCTGGGTGCGCCCGGCCGCGGCGGTGCTTGGCGTCGATTCCGACCAAGAACGGATCCCTCCGCCGCTCGATTCCCTCTGACCGATCACTAACTGCCCAACCGGAGCACCTTGCCGGTCACCGTGTTGACCCCGACATAGGACCCGGGCGCGAAGCCCAAGATGTACAGCGGATTTGACGCCGTGGGCCCCAGCGGGTTTCGCAACGTCACCGTGCCAAATGGCTTTCGGTACCCGGCCTGCTGCAGGCGGCTCACCGCTCGTGCCAGGGTCATGTCGGGCGCCGTGACGATGTCCCGATCCTCGAGGAAGGGAGACACCTGGCCTTGCGGCCTCCCAAAGCCCTTCGGGGATGGGCCGTAGAAAAGTGTCGCGCTGCGGTAGCGCGACGTCGAAGCCTGGTTGTCAAAGACAAAGCGCCATCTGACGATCCCCGACGCCGCCTTAGTCAAGCCCCGGCCGCGAGTCGTCCCATCGGCCTCCAGGACGACTGCGCGCGCATAGGTCGGAGGCTGGGTGCCACGCACGATCTTGACCGCGCGGCGGAACAGACTGGTTACATCAGAGGCGCGGGCAGTTGAACTGCTTGCCCCGCCTCCACACCCGATCAGCATCACGAGCACCGAGAGGACCCCGCCGTGCACGATCGCCATCCTCCAGACATGCAGCTTGAGCACGCGGGACTCCTCTGTATGCCATCACGTCGAACCGATCCCCCGGCGCCGGGCACCGGCGCCAAAATCTAAACCAAACCGTGCACCGGCAGCGATCAGCGCCAACGAGTCGACGCGGCGCATGACCCCCGGCTGCCTCGACGAAGCCAAGTAGCACAGGCATCGATTCGATCATCAGTGCTGATTCACAACACCGGGCGGTGTTCGAGAATGTCCGACCACTGTGTAGGTATGAGCAAAAAAGAGAGCCTCATGCCTTCAACCACAGATTCAAAGCTTGTTCTAACGGGGGTGCTTGAACCGGATGGCGCCGGCGAGCCGTCAGGCGAGCGGCGCCTGGGATCCTTGATCGTGTGCCGGATGAGATCCGCCGCCGGCCGAGCTCGTCACCAGCTGCTTCCTGGCGCTAAGAGCGAGCAGGAGATCGTCGGCCGAGCGGTGCGGAAGCGTGGTGGAAGTCCGGTTAGAGGTAGTCACTCACTCAGGATCGGCACTGCACGACGTTAGGCGTCAGAGTCGGGCTCTCAGGTGGATTTCCGCCGACAAACGGCCGGTGCCGATCTCTGGCGACAAGATTTCTTGCCTGAAGCAGATGAGATCCTGCAATAATTACTTTCATGCCTCGTCGCGGATGGCGCGTGCCAATTCTGTTGGTGTTTGCGTTGGCGGCGCTCTTGATGCAGGTCCCTCCTGCCGGCGCAGTCTTTCGCCATCATCGACCCAAGCCACTACCCCGGCTGCGGAGCACCACCAACACCGAGCTGGTGATGACCGGCACCGGCCCGGGCGAGTCGGTCAGCGGGTTCATTGCCGACCCGTCCAACCCATTCGACCCAGTCGCCGACGGCTATCCCACGGCCAACCCAACGACCGGCTTCAGCCCCAAGGATGAAGGCTTCGCCGGCATCATCCATGCCCAGCCGCCCGGCGGCGGCGCGGACGTCAGCCTCTACTGCATCGACATCAACACCGAGACGTACCCTGGAGTGGGCTATGCGCTGGGCAGCTGGGATGCCTCCAACGTGCCCAATGTGGGCTACGTGGCCCGGCTGCTAACCGAGTCCTATCCCAACACCGATCAACCCGCGAGCCTGACCGATCTAAACCAGAAGGCGGCCGCCGTGCAGGCGGCCATCTGGTTCTTCAGCGACCGCTACGTGCTGAATACCTCCAGCCCGCTGCACGACACGGTGGCCGCCCTGGTGTCACACATCATCACCGAGGGGCCGCTGGTCGAGCCCCCACCGCCCAGCCTCACCCTCAACCCGGCTGACGCGAGCGGCCCCGCCGGTAAATTGGTCGGACCCTTCACCGTCACCACCAGCGCCCGCAACGCCACCGTCACCGCTACGGGCGGGAGTATGTTCTCGGATTCAGGAGGCACGGCACCGATCCCTGATGGAGCCACGGTCCCATCCGGCCAAGAGATCTGGGTGCGCTCCACGGGTCCATCCACCGCTGTGCTCCACGCCACCTCGGAAGCGACCGTTCCCAGCGGAAACGTCTACCTCTATGACGGTAACGCCGGCATCGACGATGCCCAGAGGCTCATCCTGGCTCAGACGGCGACTCTGGCCACCACCGTGCAAGCCACCGCGGAGTTTCTGGCCCCCGGCTCGCTGGTGGTGACCAAGACGATCGCTGGTCCGGCTGCCGGATCCCAGGGGCGCATTGTCATCCACGTGGCCTGCGATGATGGCGTGCACAGGCGCGCGTTCGTCATCCGTGCGGGAAGGCCCGCGGGCGCGAGGTCGCACAAGTACCGCCACATCCCGGTCGGAACGGTATGTACCGTCACCGAGACATCCAATGGCAGCGTCGTTGGTACGGACGTGGTCGTGACCGGTGACGGGCAGGAGGTCACTATCCCTTCCGGCGCAACGAAGACGGTCAACATCACCGACAACTATCATTTCGTCGGCTCGCTGCTCGTGAGGAAGACAATCGCCGGTCCTGGCGCGGGCCAGCAAGGGGACGTCAGGATCCACACGGAGTGCAATGGCACTGCGTTGACCCCCGACTTCGTGATCCCCGCCGGGACTCCCGCGGGAGACCAGACCAAGCAATACGATCACATCCCGGTTCCGGCCACCTGCAGGGTCGCCGAGACCGCCGACGGCCACAACAGCTTGGTGTCAGTCGTCGTCGAGGGAAGCGGCCAGACGGTGTCCGTCCCAGCGGGTCATATCGCCGAAGCGGACATCAGCGACACCTACGGGCTCCTCCCAGGCCAGCTGGAGGTGACGAAGACCATTGCTGGTTCGCTTGCCGGGCAGCAGGGGACGGTCGTGATCCACACGGTCTGCAATGGCAGCGCACTCCCCGACTTCGTCATCCCGGCAGGGGCGCCCGCCGGCGACCAGTCGCACATCTACTCGGATGTCCCCGCGCCGGCCAGCTGTTCGGTCACAGAGACGGCGGACGGGCACACGAGCGCCGTGTCGGCGGTCGTCGCTGGCAGCCCCCAGACCATCACCATTCCGCCCGGCGGGGCTGGCGCGGCCCACATCACCGACACTTACGGCTCCACCACCGGCTCACTGCTCGTCACCAAGACCATCGCCGGTCCGCTGGCTGGCCACCAGGGGCCGGTCACCATCCACGTGGTCTGCAACGGCACCCCCCTCTCGCCGGACTTCGTGATCCAATCGAGGGCCCCGGCGGGTAGCGTGTCGCACAGCTTCGACGGTATCCCGGCTGGCTCGGTGTGCACAGTCAACGAGACCGCGGATGGCGCCACCGCCAGAGTCACGGCGACCGTGGCGGGCAATGGTCAGCAGGTGACCGTTCCGGCGGCCCACGTGGTACCCGTGAACCTGAGCGACGTCTACCGGAGCACGCCCGGCGCCCTGACAGTCACCAAGAGCATCGCTGGACGGGCCGCCGGTCGTCAACGTCAGATCGTCATCTTGGTGGCCTGTGGCGGTCGCCTCAACGACTTCGCCTTCGTCATCCGCGCCCACACCCGCGCCGGTTCTGTGTCGCGACGGTTCGACGGCCTCCCAGCCGGATCTCGCTGCACCGTGATCGAGACGGCGAACGGCCGCACTGATGCGGTGGACGTGGTCACGGCGGGGCGGCGTCAGAAGGTGACCATAAGTGCCAACGGGAGAGCCACTGCTCATCTCACTGACACTGTGATTCCCACCCCTGCGCCGCCATTTACCGGCTGATTTCAGTCGCGCTGAACCGTGCTGCTCGACGTGAGTCTGCCGTTGCGGAGAGGTCTTCGCCAGGAGTGCGTGGCCGCCTAACGGCCCAATGCTGGCTCACACGACGTGGCCACACTTCCGGCGGGCGGCGCCGGGGCGCGGTCGAGCCGGGGTCGGGCAGCACCACCCGCTCAGAGATCGGTGAGTACCCGATCGACGTCGTCTCTGGTGAACTCGATCCGCCGGGGCGGGAGGGGATCGCGGCTGGGCGGAGAGGGGATGTCCTCGGGGATCCACCATTGCCGGTCGCTGCTCGTCTGCTTTGCGATCGCCGCGAGGGCGTCGCGGGCGGCGAGGTAGGCGAGGCTGGAGGCGAGCTCCTGGATGCGGGTGAGGATGCTCTCGGCCAGCGATCTCACGTGCTCGTCGGTGGCCCGGCCGAGTGTCCGCGCGAGCTGCGCGAGCAGGGCTTGGTCATGTTCGAAGAAGCCGAGCGCTATCAGGGCGGCGGGGTCGTATACCCGGAGGGTCTGAGCAAGCGCGAGCCACTCGTCGGCGCGGATCAGCTCGGATCGGGGTATCCCTGCGCGCGAGGGTGATGCCGGGTACAACTCAGCCCAGGTCACCCCGAGCTGCGGTGGTCTGACCGGTCGGGGTGCCAATTCCCGGAGGGCGTACCAGTGCTCCAGCAAAAGGCACGGCAGCGGCCGATGCTCACGATCCCAGCGGCTGGCAGTCGTTGTCAGGACGTTCGCTGCCAGGTTTCGCGCTTCCCGCTTCTGGGAGCGCGTGAGATCGGCGGTCCGCAGGCCGCGCAGCGCTAGGAAGAGCTGCGCGAGTTCCTGGTCCTCCAGCTGACCGGCGAGTCTGCCGATGCGGTCGCCGAGCCTGTCCCAGTCGCTGTCGCTGATCATGAGCGGCAGTGTGCGCTCGCCAACGATCCCGCCGGCTTGGGAGAGCGCGAGCATCACTCCGTGCAGACCGCAGGCGTCCAGGAACCGCTGCCGGGCGGCGGAGTCCTGGCGTAGTTCGCCGATCACCATGTCGCGCCAGCTGGGGTGCACCCACCCGATTCCAAGCGGTGTGATCCGCAGAAAATGATCGGCGAGACGGTCGATTAGCTCACTCGGCGGGCGGCTCAGGCCTCCGGCATGATGACGGCGGGCCGTCGCGGCGAGCTCGCGCTCGTCGATGAGGCCCCCCGGAGCGTCGAGCAGCGCGATCAGCAGCTCTCGGTGCTCGCTCTCCAGCACCCGGAAAGAGGTCCGCATCGCTTCGGTGGGCGATGCCAGCTCCCGCTCGAGCTCATCGCGAACGCGTTCTTGGCCGCCTTGCATAGCGGTCTGCTGTAGCGCCTCGAGTCTGTCGGTCGCGAAGCGGCGGATCCGCTCCGGCGTGAAATGCGGATGCTCAACGATCGCCAGCGCCGCCGAGCGGACCAGCCCGCGAGCCGCCCGACTCGCGCCCCGAGCCTTGGCGTGGCGAAACAGGATGAGCGTTTTCTCGGCCAGATCGAGCTCGCTGGCGTCCACGAGCACTTCTCCCGGTGCGGGAAACCGCTCTGAGTATCGCTCGCGTTGAACCCGCCGCAGACCGGCCTTGAGCGGCGCCGGGCGCGAGGTCCAGATCAGCCAATGATCTTGATCGAGCATCGTCAACAGCCGACCTAACGACTGGGCCCAGCGCTCGGCGGCATCCGGCCGGTACTCCGTCGAGCCGAACGCGTCATCGGCCACGAACACCTGGCGCCGTGAGGCTTCGAACACACGCCATAGTTGTTCGGGGCTGCTGCACTCGTGAGCTTCCCACCCGTGGGTCATCTGCGCCAGCGCGAGCATCTGGGCGATCGCCGTCTTGCCCATCTCCGGTGGACCCGTCAGCACGACGAATCGATGCCGAGCGAGGACATCACGCGCGTGCTCATACGCCCGTGTCGGCCAGAACACCCTTGCCAGCGCCTGAACACGCTCGACGTCCAGTGAAGAACGCGCTCGCGCACCTGCCGAGAGGAGGCCCGTCAGGTCGCGGGACCCGAGCACCGACGGCATCGCGGCTCGGACCGCCGGATGTCGATCAAGACTCTCACTCAGCTCATGGGCTCCCAACACCACCGTGGTCCGCCGCTCAGACCACGCTTCTCGCTCCAGCGCCGTCGACACGGCAGCCCTCTCGAGATTGGTGAGCAGCACCACCTGAGCCTCAGACCAAGCTTGCAGCGACACGACCCGCCTGAGCAGCGAGGCAAGCCGCCACTCGGGCGACTCATGCTCAGGCACCCACACGACGACGAGCGAGACCGGACCCTCGAGCCGGGTCCCGTGAGCCGCGAGAACCACCGGGCCCCCGACCAGCGCCACCCGTTCGGCGTCGGCGTGGCCCGTCCACCGCAGATCGCTCAGGCCGGCGTCCGCCGCAACCAGCAACAAGCACACGCGCTCGAACTGCAACCACCCAAGCTCATCCAGCCGATACGAGGAGGATGCCGATGAGAACGAAGGGCTCGCCATCGAAAAGATCGTCGCACGCGACCTTCCAGAACCCAAGTCACACCCTCGGCTTCGCGCGCCGGGCACCTCGGTAAGCGAGTCAGACGGAGGGTCTCGGAGAGCTCACTCCCATTTGACGACTCCGGCGTAGCGCTGGTCTGCCAACGTCGACCAGAGGCGCCGGAGCACTTAGTCGTGCCGATGGCTCGCCAAATGGGTTTGCATCAGCTCGGCGGTACGTTCCAGGCTTATCAGCCATGGTCCGTGGCCGCCGGGAAGCTCGTGGAGGCTGGCGGAGGGGATCCCCTCGATTGAGGGGCGCGCGCGTTCCGCGGACAGGTAGGGATCGTCTGAACCCCAGATGAACATCGTCGCGGTCCGGATCGCCGCGAGCTCAGCTGTGGCCAGGACGCTCCCGGCTCGCGGTCGGCGGAAGCGATCGATAGTTCGGCCTCGGCATCTCGGATGCGTTGCTCGAGTGTCATGACCGGGAGGTCCTGACTTGGCGCGGCGCCGCCCCCTCAAGCTCGATCGCCATCGCTGCCACTTCGGCCAGCCATGTCGGACGACGTGCTCGTCGCCTCGGCTCAGACCAGAGAGCGCAGCGCTCTGGACCGCGCGCACCCGCCTGGTCGCGACCTCGAGGCGAGCACGGCCCCGTTTTGCCGGGCGCAGGAGCACCGCACGCCGGTTCCTCGCTCTGCGCTCGAGCAGCCCAGCGGTCTCCAGCTTGAGCACCGCGGCATGCATTGTCTGCCTCGTGACCTGAGCGACGCGCGCGAGCTCCGACGTTGAGAGCTCGGATCTGGCCCCGACCACGCTGAGGACGCCGTACTCCTGCCTGGAAAGGCCAAGGTCGCGCAGCCCGTCTTCGAGCACCGCCCTGAAGCGTTGGTACGCGAGGCGGAACAGGTAGCCCAGGTTCGCGTCTGGTTGTGCAAGCTTCTCAGGCGACTTCGCCGGTTCGTCGGCCGCGGCCATGGCGACGCGGTAACGATTGTCAGCATGCCTGACAACTTGCTTACGTCCAGAGTTCCAGCCCGCCCTCGTCCAGCGCGGCTCGGCGTGCGAGACTCTGTGTGAGCATGGGTGGCGCAGGACCGAGACAGCTCGCAGAAGCAGGCCCGAGCGACCAGATGAGTCTGGCGGCGCGGGACGGGCCGGCGGCACTGCTCGAGCGCGATGAGAGCATGGCGATCCTCGACGGCCTGCTCGCCGGCGTCCGCTCGCGCCCGGCAGGGCGGCTGGTGTTCGTCGGGGGCGAGGCAGGGGCCGGGAAGACGGCGCTCCTGCGCTGGTTCTGCGACGCACGAGATAAGTCGGTGCGCGTGCTGTGGGGGGCATGTGAGCCGCTGGGAACGCCTCGTCCGTTGGGACCGTGGCTTGACGTGGCACAAGCGACCGGCGGCGAGCTCGAGGAGCTGGTCGCAGGAGCGGCGAGACCTCACGAGGTGGCGGCGGCTTTGGTTCGCCAGCTCCGGGGCAGCGAGCCGACGGTGGTGGTACTCGAGGACGTGCACTGGGCAGACGAGGCGACGCTCGACGTGCTGATGCTGCTGGCGACGAGGATCGGTTCGGCGCCCGCGCTGGTGCTGGCAAGCTATCGAGATGACGAGCTCGACCAGTCACCGCAGCTCCGATTCGTGCTCGGGGAGCTGGTGCGGCGGCCGGACCGGCTGAAGATCTACGCCCTTTCTCCCGCGGCGGTCGCGGAGCTGGCCGAACGACACGAACTGGACGGTGAGGAGCTGTACCGCCGGACGGGCGGCAATCCGTTCTTTGTCACGGAGGTGTTAGCGGCGGGAGAGGAGCAGATTCCGGAGACCGTCCGTGACGCGGTTCTTGCTCGCGCGGCGCGCCTGTCCGGGCCGGCGCGGAGGCTGCTCGAGGCCGTCGCGGTGGTTCCGGGTCAGGCCGAGCTGTGGCTGCTGGAGGCGCTTGCCGGCGAACTCGGCGATCCAGTCGACGAGTGTCTGGCCTCGGGCATGCTGCACGCCGGTCGCGCGCACGTGGCATTCCGGCATGAGCTGGCACGCTTGGCGATCGAGGAGGCAATCGCGCCGCACCGCAGGATGGCACTGCATCGCGCCGCCATTCACGCGCTGGCCTCCCGTGAAGCCGAGGATCCCGATTTTGCGCGGCTCGCCCATCATGCGGAAGCCGGCGAAGATGCCGACGGCGTGTCGCAGTGGGCGCCACGCGCGGCGGTGCGGGCTGCTGGCTCAGGCGCTCACCGCGAAGCGGCAGCGCAGTATGCGCGGGCGTTGAGGTACGCCGATCGGCTGCCGCTCGCGGTCCAAGCTGAACTGCTGAACGGTCGCGTCGAGGAGTGCCGCCTGAGCGCACAGTTCAACGAGGCAATCGAGGCGCAGGAGAGAGCGCTCGAGCTTCAGCGACAGCTGGGCGATCGACTCGGAGAGGGAGACTCGCTGCGGTCGCTCTCACGCCTGCTGTTCTTCACCGGTCGCACGCGCGAGGGCGAGCCGCTTGCGCTCGACGCCATCAAGCTGCTCGAGCAACTGCCGGCCGGACACGAGCTCGCGATCGCGTACGGGAACCTCTCGCAGCGTCGGATGGTCGTTGAGGACCACGCAGAGGCAGTGGCATGGGGTGCTCGCGCGCTCGAGCTCGCGCGACGAATCGAGGACAACGAGGCGTTTGTCTACGCGCTCACGAACATCGGCGCGGCGGAGTTTGACGCGGGGCAGCCCGAGGGCCACGTCAAGCTCAAGCGTGCGCTGGCACTCGCTAACCAATACGGCCTCGAGGACTGTGCCGGACGGGCAAGCATGCTCCTGGTGATGGCGGGGGTCAGACATCGAGACTTTGCGCTCGTCGACACCTATCTCGAGTCCGGGCTCGAGTACTCCACCGAACGCGGCCTGGACACGTGGCGGGGGTACCTGCTCGCGCAACGGGCGCGGCTAGAACTCGACCGCGGCCGCTGGGATCAGGCGGGTGAATCGGCCGCGTTGGTCCTGCGTGACCCCCGCAGCGCGCCGGTCGCGCGCACCTGGGCGCTGCCAACGCTCGGGTTGCTCAGGGCGCGGCGAGGCGACGCGGAAGCATCCGCGCCGCTCGAGGAGGCGCACCCACTTGTGGAATCGACCGAAGAGCCGACGCAGATCGTCCCGGTCGCGGCCGCCCGCGCCGAGGCGGCGTGGCTGCGCGGCGATCACGCAGCCGTCGAGCAGGTGACCGACGCGGCGCTCGCGCTCGCAATTCACCGTCGGGTTCCCTGGGCGGTAGGCGAGCTGGCGTACTGGCGCTGGCAGGCAGGGTTGCAAGACGAACTTTCCGCCGGCGCGGTCGCGGAGCCCTACCGCCGCTCGATCGCCGGTGACTGGGCGGAAGCTGTGGAGCTGTGGCGCAAGCTCGGCTGTCCATATGAGGCGGCGCTCGCGCTCGCCGAAAGCGACGACCCGCTCGCGACGCGCCAGTCGATAGATCAGCTACAGCAGCTGAGCGCCCGTCCAGCGGCCGCGATCGTTGCGCGCCGGCTACGCGAGCGAGGCATCCGGGGCGTGCCGCGTGGGCCGCGAACCGCTACCCGCGAGAACCCCGCTGGACTGACCGCTCGCGAGCTCGAAGTGCTCGTGCTGCTGACCGTCGGACTGCGGAACGCCGAGATAGCACAGCGGCTGGTCGTTTCCGAGAAGACCGTGGATCATCACGTCTCGGCGATCCTGCGCAAGCTTGATGTCCGTACCCGCGGCGAGGCAAGCGCCGAGGCTGTCCGGCTAGGGGTCACCAGCTGAGATGGGTGGCCGTCACCGCCGACACGTGGGCCGTCGAGTCGCCCGCGTCCGAGGGCGCGTTCCGCCGTGCCAGCAGGATAATCTGAGTATCACCAACCGGACGACCAGGCTCAGATGCGGGCGGGGTTAGTGTCAGTCGTAGTCAGACCGGCATCGGATCTCTCGGCGTGATGCCGGTGGCTTTCAGCGATAGGTTCCGGGCTTGAGGACTCCGGCGTAGTGGAGGAAGTGCGCGCGCGTATAGCTGCGGTTGCCGGTGATGCTGGGATCCGGGGTTGGCCCGAGCGCGAGGTCGGTTCCCAGAAACGGCCGAAACCGGGGGTGGACGGACAGATAGCTGGTCGGGTCGGCGCGGAGAAGACCGATCAGCGTCTCGGTCACGATCCGGCCGCCGACCGGACCCAGGTTCAGACCGCCGGCGGTCGCCTTCGCCTCCGCGAGGATGTAGTACCAGAGCGGTGTGCTGGCCGCGAACGGCGCGTACACACTGCCGATCTCGGCGAGATCCTGTCGGTCGAGTTGGCCGACTCCCATGGCGCGCGCGACCGCTTGGCCCGAGGGCAGTCCCCAGGTCAACTGGCGCAGCAGGGTTCGCTGCGGCAGCACCGTCGGGGAGGTCTGGGTGTGGGGTGCGATCGCCGGCAGCGGTAGCGTGAAGAGCACGCTCGAGATCGTGGTGTCGATCTTCTTGTTGTTCTTGACGTTCCCATCTCCGAGATCAAAGAAGGTCTGCCAGCCGGTGTAACGCCGCGGCGCCGGGTATCCGCCGAGCAGATCGTCGCGGTCGTAGGCGACCGGATCGCTGAAGTCGGGCTCGTTCTGATCGAACACCAGCGCGAAGAATGGATCGGCGGTCGGGCTCGCGCTATCGCCGGTACCGCTGGTGAAGTTCGCGCGATAGGACGGGCGGACCATGCTGTGCCCAAACCGGTACGCCGCCGCTCCAAACTCGATCGGCATGAATGCGTCGCCGCGGGTTGGTAGGTAGAAGCGGTTGCCGTGCGCCAACACGTCGTTGACGACTGCCTGACCCGCGATCTGCGGCAGGTGCTCGTTCACCAACAGCCACTGGTAATGCCATAGCGTCACCTCGCGCGCGACCAGGAACGCGACATAGCGATCGCGCAGATCGCCCCGGCGGACGGCGGGAAACATCCCGAGATCGAAGCTTCCGAGCTGGTCGAGCACTCGGTTGTAGAACAGGATGTGACCGCAATGCAGCCCCGCGACGAGTACGTTCTCATCGTTCCGAGGGTCGCCCAGCAACGCGCGATAGGTTCCGTCGCCGCCCACAACCCGGGGAACGTCCTCATGAACCCCGCCCGTTCCGATCTTCAGCTTCGGCCCCACCGAGCCATCTGGATTTGCCACGTACAGATCCGGGCGGATTCCGGGCCCGCCGCCGAACACCGAGTCAAGATCAAGCGCCGGAGTGCGCGTATTCGGTGAAATCAACGGATTCCGCGGCACCCCCAGCTGTGAGGTCTGGTCAAACGTGATGTCGTGATCGGTGAACTGACCGACGAACGTCGACCCAGCTGTCATCGTCGGGTTGTCCGGATTGGTCCCGTACGGGTCGCCTGCGGTCGGATTTCCGTTGACCGTCGGATCAACGATGAGTGCCTTCGGTCCCGCCCCCAGGTCATCGCGCGCATCCATGATGCCGTCCGGCATGCCCACCTCCAGCAGCGCACCGCGCACTGTGTCGGTGGCTTGGGCGAACGGTGGCAGCGACGGAAACAGACGCCCGAAATCGGCGCTGGTCGCCGGCGCTCCGCCGTGCCCTGCATAGCGTCCCCCACGGACGGCCGCCGGTACCGACTCGGCCTCAGCCGCCGGCGCCATCGCACCCGCTCCCGCGCCGACCGAGGCCGCCGCAAGACCGGCGCCCGCCGCCCCGACGCCCTGCAAGAACTCACGACGCGATGGAGCCTTCTGCCGCTCAGCAATGCCCATGAAACCCCCCGGTTCTCCCTCGATAGAGCCTTCAGCTATAAAAATAGGGATCCAGCACCCGCACCTGTGTGATCTGATTCACAGGCAGCGCGTTGCGCGCGGCCGTCTTCCGGATCGCCTCGGGGGTGGGCGCGTCGTAGACGCAGAACGAGTGCGTCTTGTCCTCGCTCACGAATGAGCTGACCCAGGTCACGCCGTCCTCGGCGTTTTGATCGATCATGCCGCCGCAGAGCTCGGCTCCATCGCGATTGATCGGAATGTGCAACCCATCGGGAAAGCTGCGCTGCACGATGTACCTCGGCATCTCGTTCCTCCTGATCGGCTGGTCCCGGCACGTCACCCTAGGAACGCGGGCGGCCGCGCGCATCGGGAAGGCTCCCCATGTTGGAAGCGACCGCTACCCATCTCTCGGGCGGAGGAGCCCAAGCGCCACGGCCTCGGCGCTAGCCTGGCCGCGAGTACTGACGTCGAGCTTTCGCAGGATCCTCGAAACGTGATGATCCACGGTCTTCTCAGACACGATCAAAGGCTCGGCGATCTCGCAGTTACGCAACCCCTGGATGGGCAGCGCGAGGACCTCGAGCTCGCGGCCGGTCAAGCGGCCGGGTTCTCACGCCTGCGCGGGCGTGGCCCGCGTGGCACACCGCGCGCCCTAGCTGGCGCAAGCGGCGGGCGACGAGCGCCGCAGCCGGCCGAGCACCCGTGGCGCCGGGCAACATGCCGCTCACGGCCTATCCGCCATCTTCACCAAGCCCGGTCCTCATGCTGAGGCCAGTCTCGCATGAGCAAGCTCCACTAACCACTGATCCGTCAGCCGGCTCTCCCCGTCTCTCCGTGACAGACCCGCTGTTCACTTCAAGATAGGTACCGGCCGCTCGCAACATGGGGAGCCCTCCCGATGCGCACCGAAGGGGTGCGGTCGTAGGTTCCTTGATCAGCAGGCGGGACCGGAGGCGACCTCGACGACACGCAGTTCGCAATGAGCAGCCGGTCGCTCGGGTCGCCCCAGGTGTGCCCGCTCAACGCATACCTGCAGAGCTGAGAGGAGCATCAATGCATCGTGCAACAAAATTCATCGCCCTCGGCGCCGTTGTGGCGACCGCGGTAGGCGCAGTCGCGGCCTCGGCGTCGGTCAGAGCCCTCCCGCAGGCGCCGGTCACCATGCAAGCTCGGGTTGCCGGGAACATGGCCACCGTTGCTAGCGCGGCGGCGCCGGACCCGAGGCTTGCGTTGGATGTCGCGACCGCTCGCCGCGCCACGGCGAAGTATGAGACAAATCTCGCGCGGGCCAAGGCCGACGGTTACCGGATCATCACGCGGATGATTCCGAGCATGGGTTACCACTTCATGAACGCCAGCGTGAAGAGCTTCGACATCCGTCGTCCACCGATCCTCGTCTACGAGCACCGCGGAACATCCTGGCAGCTCGGCGCGCTGGAGTGGGTGTTTACCTCGACGCCCACCAAGCCGCCACTGCCCGGCGCGCGCTACGGCGTCTTCGCCGCCGCCTGCCACTATTTCGATGGAACGTTTGTGCCGGCGACCTCTCAGGCGCAGTGCGCACCGCGGAGCCCGCAGACGGGCGCAAAGTTCAGCTTCTGGCATCCCCGGCTGATCACGCTGCACTTCTGGATCTGGTACCCGAACCCCGCTGGTATCTATATGGGCATGAACCCGATGGTGGCGCCATTCAACCACGGGTAAACCGACAGTAACTCGATCAACGAGACCGCGGACGGCTGGCCAGGGGAATTCGGGCGCGATGACTCCCTCGACGCCAGCCGGCCCGCGGGTACCACCAGCACGAGCGCTCTCGGCAACCGCGGTGACGGCATCAACGCTAGCTGCCGACTTGAGGCGGACACGCGGGGTCCGCGCTCGCGTTGCCACGCCCGCCGACGCGATCCAAGTCGCCCTCGGCTTCCTCTGGCTATTGGACGGACTACTCCAGCTCCAGCCGGAGATGTTCACAAGCAGGTTCGGGCGGCACGTGATCCTGGTGTCCGCCCGGGGAGAGCCAGAGTTCATCGCTTGGCCGATCCGCCAGGCGGCTCACGTCATTCTGTGGGCTCCCGCCCCCATCAATGCCATGGCCGCGGTCGTGCAGGTCGCGATCGGCATCGGCCTGATGTTCCGCCGAGCAGTCCGGCCGGCAATCGTCGCGTCAGTGTTGTGGTCGCTGAACGTATGGATAATCGGTGAGGCGGCCGGCGGTCTGGCCGCTGGAAGCGGGATGCTGCTCACAGGCGCACCCGGAGCGGTTTTGCTCTACGCCGTGCTCGCCATCGCGGTTTGGCCCGATTGTGATCGGCCCCGCCGCTGGCTGCCGCTGGCCTGGGGAGTGCTGTGGATCAGCGGCGCTGTGCTTCAGGTTCTGCCCGGACAGGCGTCGAATCGCGCCATTGCAGCGAGTATCTCGGCCAATGCAGATCTAGCCCCAGGCTGGTTGCGGTCGATTGACCACTCGCTGCTCTCGATCCTCCCCACCAACGGCGTGTCACTCGTAGTCGTGCTCGTGATACTCCAGGTGGTGATTGGCCTCTCCGCGCTGGCCGATTCCCGTTACCGTGCCTGTGGCGTGGGGCTGGGGATCCTTTTCGCCCTCGCGGCCTGGTTCGTCGGCGAGAGCCTGGGGACCTACTGGACCGGCCTCGCCACCGACCCCAACTCTGGTCCGCTCATCGTGCTGTTGGCCTTCGGCGTCCTCGTCACTGCGTCCCCGGCAAGCAGGCTCGGAACGCCAAGGCCGGAACCGATGGGCGACAGTCAACCGGCCGGCGCCAGCAGGCCGGCCGCGCCTTGATCGGCGTTACTTGTAGCGGCGAAGAAGAGGTTCGTCGTCACGTCAGAGGGAAGGAGGTTGGCGCAGTCCGCGCGAGCATGTGGCGGTGATGGCGACCGCGAGTGTCCAGCCGGCTAGGGTCAGCACGGCGGCGGTCTCGCCCGCGTATTGGAATAGAAGCCCGATCGTGAGTGGGCCGAGCCAGCCGATCGACCCCGCGATGAACGATGCGCTGGCCTGTACTCGGCCGCGTAGATGGTCGGGGGTGAGGGCGAGGCGCTGGCCGACGACGACCGAGCTGCTCAATGCCATCGGCAAGAGCATGACGGCGACGATGATGCCGACCAATAGCCCAGTGTCGGCAAGCAGCAAGGCCGGCATGAAGATGACCGCAAACCATGGTTCCGACAAGACCGACCAGCGGGTCGAGAGCCGCTGCCGGAGCGGCCGCGCCAGCAGCGCGCTGCCGACACCACCGGCGCCGATGATCGCGAACGCGACCCCGATCGAGGTTGCGGAGGCGCCGTGGTGGTGGGCGATCAGCACCGCGAGGAGCTCGACCGAGGCCAGGGTGACATTCGCGGCGGCATAGAGAACCGAGCCGGCGCGGAGGAACGGCCGCTGCCATAGCCAGGCGATCCCCTGCCGGATCGCCGCGCGCATGGTGGCGCCTGGGACGGCGGGTGCGGCGGCGCTGGGACTGACACGCACGCCGAGCACGGCCAGCCCGGCGGCCAAAAACGAGATGGTGTCCGCCAGGAACGGCAACCCCCGGGCGATCCCGAACAGCGCGCCGCCGAGCGCGGGTCCGCCGATGGCCGCGGCCGACTCGCGAGCCTCGTTGAGCGCGACCGCATCGGCCAGCGATTGCGCCGGGACGACCGCCGGAAGCAGCCCCCGCTCCGCGATCAATGACACCGACCACAGCATCGCGTTGAGAAACGCCACCGCGAGCAGCTGCCCGAACGGGGGGCGGCTGATCGCGAGCATGATCACCAGACTGCCCATCGCCAGCGCCCGCCCGGCGGCGCAGGCGATCATGATCTGGCGGCGGTCCAAGCGGTCCACCAGCACCCCGGCAGGCAACGGGGTCAGCGGGTAGGCCAACGACCGCGCGAGCCCGACCACGCCGGCCTTCGCGGCTGAGTGCGTCAGGGCCAGCACCAGCAGTGGCATCGCCACTGTTGCGGCCTGCGACCCCACCTCGGAGACCACATCGCCCGCCCAGAGCAGGGTGAAGTCGCGATTCGCGAGGAGGGCGCCGCCCGTCCGTGATCGAGGTAAGGCGCGATGAAACGACGGCATGAATTGACTCCTGACCGCCCGACTCGCGGCCGGACGTCGTAGGGACCCGGAGATACGCAGCCCCATGTGGGGCTACGTCAGCCGGGCTACGGCGGCGTCAGATCACGGTGAGTCAGCACGATGCCGTCAGCCTACGCAGCCTCAGGCCGCGGCGCAAACGACGGATCCTGGCGAACGCAAGTCACGATGGGACGGTTGCTTAGCGTCGTGACCACGGAGTGACCGGGCGATCCAGTCGTTGCCCGTTCACGACGAGGTCGACGCGCTCGTTGAAGAACGCGATCCGGTCGATCACCTCGGCGGCTTCGCGGAGAGGCTCCGGGTAGCTCCATGCGATGTCGTGTTCGTCCTGCAGCGACCAATAGGAGGCTTGGCCCTTGTAGGCGCAGAGCGTCCGCGTCGGGCTGGGTGCAAGGACCGCATCGTTGACGTCCTCGGGCGGCAGGTAGTACCGGACAGGCAGGGGAGCCTCAAACAGCAGGTACGGGCGGGTTGAGGCGGCCAGCAGCTCTCCGCCGAGCTCGACGCGCACAGAGCGTGAGCTGTGCACGATCTCGATACGGTGAAACGGGTCGCGGGGGTGCGCGACGTTGCGCTCGTCCTCCTCATACCATTCGTCAAAGGCCGCGAAGTCGACGATTACGTACCCGCCCAGTGCATCGTCGGCAGGCCGGAAGGCCGCCGCTCGCCGCTCGGCACCACCGACGCGCAGGTCGAGCGCTGCTCCATCCGTGGTGTGCACGGCGAACGGAACGCTTGGATCGTAGACGGGGCGCTCCCCTAGATGCGGAACGTCGACCCCGGCCAGCGCCGGGTTCTCGCCCGCCGTCTCGTCGGGCGCGTTGGTGACACCCTCAAGCTCCTGGAACGGGACGGCGTAGCTCGCAACCACCCGCTTGGGCTCCCAGACAAGCAGCGCCCGATCGGTGTCGATGACCACTTGATCGCCGATCATGGCGCGAATCCGCTTCTCGACGGGCTCGTACCGAAGCTCCCCGACGCTGCCCATCAGAATATCCCGAACCATGGTCCCCATGGGGTGAAAGATCGCACACCTTCCTCGCCACAGCAAGGCGTTGCCCGTCGACGACCCCCGGGTTGTTGCATCGCCGGCCCGTGCCTGTTGGCATACGACGGTGAGCTTCATAGGCGAGTGGCGCCGAACGAGCGGCCCATTTCGTCGGCAGACCCTATTTGCGACCAGAGTGCGTTCGCGCAGGAATCGATCGCATGGCTGGCATGTGCCCCTCGCTCGTGGCAGAGTGGTTGGCCGGAGCATCGGATGAGACCGGGAGCTTGGATGTGCGGCGGCTGACTGTTGACGAGCTCGAGCGTTGGGTGTGGTTTGGCGCGACCTGGCGGCTCGTCGAGATCTCCGAGCGTCGCGTGATCGTTGATCTGTGCCAGTGCACCGGCGAGCTCGTGGAGCGACGTGGCTCGAGCGACCCAGCGGTCCTCGATTATGTTCGCCGCCATCCACCGGCCGACGCATAGGAGACCGGTATCTCACGAGCCGGAGATCTCCGGCGTTGCCGGCTCATGAACTCACTTCATCACCACTCCGTATCCAGTCCAATCGGGCCGCTGTTGCTCGTCGACCGGATAGCCGCGCAACTCGAGGCTGCGATCACCGTCTTGCCAACTGCGCGGCGCCCGCCCACGTGAGGATCGCCCAGCCGATGAGCTGCCCACGCGTACATGACCTTCTATCTCGCTACCCGGCGCCGCCGGGGCGACACGCGTCGATTCCTGTCCAGGCAGTCTCGCGCGCTCGGGCAGCTCCCGGCCGCAGCAAACGTAGGCGGTCGGTGCGGTGGTCTACCGTCACGCGCAATCGTGCTCGAGCTCGACCACGTCTTCTGCATGGTTAGCGATCCGGCGCACGCCGGGCGGAAGCTGGAAGACGATGGATGGGCGCTGGACTCCGGCCAGGCGCACCGCGGGCAGGGCACGCGAAACCGTCGCCTGGTTTGGCGCGAGCAGTTCTTCGAGCTCCTGTGGGTGATCGACGCGGCCGAGGCACGCGCCAACCCTTTGCGTCTCGACCGTCGCGCCGACTGGAGGGCCACGGGGGCCAGTCCGTTCGGTTTGGCGTTCCGCGGGCAGATCGAGCCGTCGCAGGGCGATGAGTTCTGGCTCTACGACTCGCTGGGACTGCCGATCTGGATTCATCGGGCCAATGAGCGATCTCCCGAACGTCCTCTGGTGTTCGTGGTCGAGGCGGACGAGGAAGCGATGGAGCGCCGCCGGCGACGACCCCGGACAGCGGAGGCCGTCGCGCATCGTCGTCCGGGCGAGCTCCGAGAACTCCGCGTGCGGGGGCCGGCCGCACCGTTGCTGCCCCCGTTCGCCGGACCGCCGATTACCTACCTGGCGGGCCCGCACCTGCTGGAGCTGGTCATCGACCACGGGGGCGCCGCCCGATCGATCACCGACGGCTTGGTCGTACGATCCTGACTGTAGGAGGTCCCGGGAATGAGTTCGTCAATGATCGCCGTCCCTGACTGACACAGCGCAGGCAGAGTGGCAGTGCGGATCCCGACAAGATCCAGCGCCACAGATCGGAAATCCCTCTACTGGGTGAGAGTGACACGCTTGTGCAGAGCGGCGCTCATCGCCGCGGGCCAGGTGTCCGCGACGCTCGACGCAGCCGAGCGCTCCTGAGCCACGATCGCTTGCGTCATGGCGAGTGTCTCCTGGTCTCGCGCCCGTCTGGCGACTATGCCCAGCAGCTCGTAGGCGGCGATCTCGAGATGCTCAAACGCAAACGCAAAGCCGGCGAGCTTGGCCGGGGTATCCGGCTGAACGGCAAAGAAGCCGCTGAGGTTGAGCGCTCCGACGCGCAGCGCCGCATCCTGAAGGCGCGACGGTCCGGCCTCGTAGGCACTCAACCGGGCTTCCAGCTGGAGCTGGTGCTGACGGGTCTCGGCCAGATGCGCGCGAAACACGTCGGCCAGCGGCCTGAGCCCGGCAAGACGTGATCCGGCCCTGAGGAGCGCAAGCGACTGTGCCTCGATGGCATGAGCGTTGCGCAGGTAGGAGACGAGCTCTGACCGGATCGCCTCGCGGCCATTCTCGGCCACAGAGGCGGCGACCGCCCGCTCGAAGCCCTGCTCGAGACGTTTTGACATCGCCTCCTCCTGTCTGCTGATCCGTTGGGCGAGCCTGACGATGGCGGGTTCTCCAGCGAGCTCGGCGGCGCAACTCAGCAGCTGATAGGCGGCATACTCCATGCCCTCGTAGGAGTAGGCGTGTGCAGCCAGCTTGCCGGGGGTATCCGGGTTCAGCCGCGCGAAAGCGATCATCGCCCACCCACCAGTTCGCCCGGCGACATCCTTCATCGTCGATGGGTGTGCGCCGCGGTCGATCAGCGCATCACGAACCATCCGTTCGTGCTCGTGAGTCTCGGCAAGGTGCTCGCGGAAGATTTCCGCCAGCCGGGGCTCGCCGGCGATCTGCGGCGCGTATTTGAGCTGCGCCAGGGCCTGAACCTCGATCGAGTGGACGTCGGTGAGGTACTTACCGATCTGCTCGCTGGTGGTGCGTGTAGTCCGGGCCATCGCTGCGGCTAGCTCACGGTGGTGAACTCGCCCTTGCCGTCGATCGAGCGGCCGCGTGACCAGCGGCCCTCGGCGGGCTGCAGCCCACCCTCGACCCCCCCGATCGCCTGCTGGAGCATCTTGGCGAACACCGGGTTGGGCGTATCCACCCGCACCCGGTACTGCAGCTTGCCGTCGGTGTAGAACACGAACATCTCCTTGGCGTGGCTAGAGGGGCTGCGGGTCGGGCGCCCGACCACAGCTACCCGCCCCAGCTCCGGTAAACCGACCCAGACGTCGTTGCGAACGCGCGTTGCGGGGTAGTTCTTGACCGTCACCTCACACTTCGCATCGGCGGATCATTTGCTGATGGGACGGCCCGGCGCCCCGAGAGCGACCCGGAAGTGCGAACGCCGCCGACGAATCACATTCGCAGTCGCGGACACGCGCGGCGGACGGCGCCTGGGGAACCTCCCGGGCGTCGCGGCCCAACGCCTCCGAGCGCCGGCGAGAGCTCGGCGCCAGAATCGCCGAACTGGCGCTCTGCATAGGGACCGGCAATTTCTGCGCGCGTCAGGATGCCGCCCTGCAATCGGCGACCGGCGCAACCGCGGTCTGACCTGTGTGAGGCGGCAGCTGGCTGCTCCTCGTTGTCCAAAGCAGGAGCAGGGGTGAGTCCCTCGATGGCGCGCCGGACGGCCGTCACATATCGGCCTCAGCGGCTCGCTCTATGCAACGTAGGTGGCGGGCACCTTGTCCATCGCCAGGTTCTCGTCGGCGGCCGGAATGTAGCTTTCGGGCAGACCGTGCTCGTGTCGGACGATGTTCGCGCCGATGGCGAGTGCAGCCGCCTTGAAGAAGGCGTGCCCGCGACCGAGACCCTCACGCCCGAAGCCGCAGTCCGAGGAGGCGATGAGCTTGTCGAGGTCGATGTATTGGGCCGCGGCGCGAATCGTCTCAGCGACCTCCGCGGGGCGTTCGACCTGTAGCTGGCGATGACTGACCGCTCCGATGGCGATCTTTGTACTCAGCGTCTCGCGCCAGTTTCCAAACAGCTCCAGATCCTCGTTTGCCCGATCCTTCATCTCGACGGTCCACACGTCGCAGTTGACCCGATCGAGATACAGCTCGACGGCGTCACGGTACGAGGTCTTGTCGAAGACGCGCTGCATCATCGGGTTGCCCCAGCAGGTGTGAATCCAGACCTCGCAGTCGTCTAGACCGGAGATCTCGTGGTTGAGCGCGTCGACTAGGAACTCGAGGGTGTCGCGATCCTCGGGCGTGTAGGCCGAGGTGAAGTGGATCGTCGGCTCCTCCACCTGGATCACCTTGCAGCCGGCGGCCGCGAGGTCACGCAGCTCCTGGTTGATCGCCGTGGCCATGTCCCAGATGATCTGCCGGGGGCCGTCCGCTCGCGGATATTCGGAGGTGTGGGAGTCCAGAAACAGGGCCATGACCTGACCCGACACCGTGCCGAACTTAACCGGCTTCGTGGCCCGGGCCTGGGCCATACGCCAGATCTTCGCGTACTCCAGAGGGTTGCGCGGGTTGGCCGCGATCTTCCCGGTCACGATCGGCCAGCGCCAGGATGTGTAGATCTCCTGTAGCAGCGTTCCCTGCTCAGCGCCGAGCAGGGCAGACCGAGTGTCGGCCGGCTGAAGCTCGTCGTGCTCGAGCCCCAACCAGCGCTGCAGCGGATAGTGGTGCCAGGATCGCCCAGCGAAATCGGCATCCAGGAAGTAGTCGCCATTGGTCAGGATGTCTAGCCCGGCGCGTTGTTGATCGGAGATCACGACGGCCAGCGCGTCCTGAAACTGCTCCCGATATTTCTGATCCATCATCGCCGTGTCCAAAGGGCGCCCCCACATGCTCTCGGTAAACCAAGACGGACGCGGCCAGGATCCGATGACCGTGGACGGCAGGACGATGCCCTCGGTTGCAGTAAACGCCATGCTCTCTCCTCGCCAGTAGGGAATGCCGGCGCCAAGCCATCCGAATCGCCGGCTGGACTGTGCGGCCACTCTATCCGTCCCGGCGGGCGGGCGAACCCGACCAAATCGGCGCAACGCGCGATGAGAGAAACGTGGGTACATACCTCGTTGGCGGAGCTCATCGGCTGACCTTGGACGGCTCGGGGGCCACGATCGAGACAGCATGATGTCGATCGCCTCGGCCAGGAACTACTGCCAGATCTCATCCCCGATCTGATGACGCTCGGCGCTGGAACATCAACGCGCGTCGGTCACCGAGGCAGCCAAGAGTCACCGAGGCAGCCAAGAGTCACCGAGGCAGCCAAGAAGCTCACGGATATGAATGTCGGAGCGATGCCGATCTGCGGTGAGGATGATCGACTAAACGGGATGTTGACCGACCGCGACATCGTGGTGAAGGTGATCGCGGCAGGCAAGAACCCCGCCGAGACAACCGCGGGAGAGATCGCCGATCAAGCCGAGGTGGTGACGATCGGAGCCGATGATTCCGTCGACGAGGCGCTGAAGACGATGACCGACAAAAAAGGGTGCGTCGGCTTCCGGTGATCGACGGTCATGACTTGATCGGCGTGGTCACCCAGGCCGATCTCGCCAAGGCACTGGACCGCAGCAAAGCGGGCGAGCTGGTGCAGGCAATCTCGGCGGCATCGTGACCCGGGCAAGATCCCGAGGCGGGCATGAGCCACGGACGGCTCGGCCCGCTTTGAGCGTCGCCCATCGTGCGATCGGGCTGGGGAACGTGTCAGAACGCGTCAGCGGCGTGAGATTCCGGTCGGCGACCAGGCGTGACTCAGGGGGAACGCGAGGTGCGCGAGCTGGCTGAAGTTCCCGATGGATAGCTCGAGGCTCTGGCCAGCGTCACCCGCGTACAAGCCGCCGCGGGGGTTGCCTCAGAGGCGGCCGATCGCATCCTCATGGGCTCGCTGACTCACCAGAGAGCCGGTCGGGGCGATCACGCCGCTGCCGGGATCGAGTCGCTCGGACGGGTCGAGGCAGGCATCGTCGACTAGGGCACAGAACCGCGGGGTGGAGGGCCGGTCGGAGGACAACGGCTCAGCCGCACGGTCGGCGGGCACGCGGCCCGAGCGGTCGGCTCGAGCGCGAGCGGCTAGATTGTGGTGATGCCTGATCGCGTTCCGCTCGGTCCCTTCAACGTCAATCGGATCGGCTTCGGGGCGATGCAGCTCCCCGGCCCCGGCGTGTGGGGCCCACCGGCCGACCGCGATCAGGCGGTCGCCGTCGTCCGGCGGGCGGTCGAGCTGGGCGTCGATCACATCGACACCGCCCAGTACTACGGCCCGGACGTCGCCAATCAGCTACTCCACGAGGCGCTGTACCCGTTCCCCGATGACTTGGCGTTGGTGAGCAAGGTGGGGGCACGGCGTGGCGACAACAAGAGCTGGCTGCCCGCCGACCGGCCGGACGAGCTGCGCAGCGGCATCGAGGACAACTTGCGCACCCTCGGCGTCGAGCGGCTCGCTGCCGTCAACCTGCGTCTGATGGATGCTGGGCACGAGACCGGCGTCAGCTTCGACGATCAGCTGGACGCCATGGTGCAAGCCCGGGAGGACGGGCTGATCGCCGGTGTGGGGCTCAGCACGGTCTCCCGCGAACAGCTCGTACACGCCCTGGACAAGACACCAATCGCCTGTGTGCAGAACCCGCTGAACGTAGTCGACCGCGCGTCGCTGCCCGTGCTCCAGGAGTGCGCCGCCCGCGGCATCGCGTTTGTCCCGTTCTTCCCGCTGGGCTCCGCGTTTGATCCGGGCAAGCCGGTGCTCTCCCACCCCGGCGTGACGGCCACTGCACAGCGGCTCGGGGTGACGGCGTCGCAGGTAGCGCTGGCGTGGCTGCTGGCCCTATCACCCAACATCCTGCTGATCCCCGGCACGTCTTCGCCGGCGCACCTCGAGGAGAACCTACGCGCCGGCGAGATCGAGCTCGACGCCGAGGCGTTGGCCGCGCTGGACACCCCGTCGGTCGTCTAGCCGTCGCTGCGGATCGGGGCTCAGAGCGAGCCTCGTCGGCTGGCCGGCGGATGAACTGGTCCCGCCCCGTGTCGCCCAGCCTTCGCCAAGACGCGAGACTGTGTCGCGAACGACCGCACGAGGGGTCAAACCGAGCGCAGACACCGACCCCCGGCGAGAGACCTGGTCACCGTGCTGTTGCGTCACCTCCTGACCAACGGCGAGCAGCGCCCCGTCTCATACGACGGTGAGACGGGCGCGCGACCAGGCGTTGTTGACGTAGCCCTTGGGGTTCCACAGCTGGGCGGGGTCGTCGGGCTGGGTGGCGGCAGCGCTGTCCCACGCCCGCGCCACGATTTGGGCATCGCCGGGCTCGAGCACGACCCGTGTGCGCCAGCGCCGCCACGCCCACGGACTTGCCTGGTGCAGCAACTCGGCCTGCTGCCAGCGGCGCCCCCCGTCGGTGGCGACGTCGACGCGCACGATGCGCCGGTCATCGCCGGCGAATGCGTAGCCGCGCACATCGACCACGCCGGCGGCGACACTCGCGCCGTCGGCGGGGGCCAGGATCTCCGCGTTGACCGCCACCGCGCCGAGCGCGATTCCGACGCCCGCCGGGGCCTGATCGGGATCGGCGTCGGGAGGCAGGAGACGGTAGGACCGGGCCTGGAAATAGTTGTCGGATGGCTCGCGCTGCGCGGTGATCCGCTCGAGCCATTTGACGCTGCGAGCTCCGATGTAGCCGGGCACTATCGCTCGCACCGGCGCGCCGTGCACCTCAGGCAGCGCCTCACCGTTCATCTCCCAGGCGAGCAGCACCTCCCCCGCGAGCGCCTTGTGGCGTGGGATCGACGCACCAAAGCGCTGCGGCGGCTCGGCCTCCGGGGACACGTCGGCGCCGAGGAGCGCCACGTGCTGCGTGTCCTCGCCCACGCCGGCGGCGGCGAGCAGGTCGGCCAGCGCGACCCCGCGCCACGCCGCGTTGCCGGTCGCTCCCGGCCCCCATGGCGCCTCGCCGGGTATGTCGCGTACCGCGATCAGGCCCTCGCGACGATTACCGGCGCACTGCAGAGTGGCGACCACCTCGCGCTCGGCGAAGCGCTCACGCAGTTCTTCCAGCGACAGCTCGAGTCTGCGCTCGACCAGCCCGTCGACCTGCAGCCGCCAACTCGCCGCCTCCAGGCGCGGAATCGGACCGTGGCTGCGGACGTAGAAGGTGTCGAGAGCGGTCAGATCGCTCGTGGCCAGCGCCTCGCGCGGTGGCTCGGCGTTGAGCGGATCCTCCTGGTGCACCAGCATGTCCGCGCGCTTGCCGCCGGCCACCATCCGCTCCGTTGCTATCCCCGGGCCCGCCCGCGGGCCACCGCGCCTGCCGGAGAGAGGGTTGATGTCATGGCTGGGTCGAGTACCCGGTTTTGCACCGGGCAACCGGACGCTGCTGGGACGTGCCCGGCCCCGTGGGTGCTCGCCACGCTGCGCGCGCTGGGTGCCGAGATCCTCGCCGGTCGTGGACGAGTGCGAAAACCGGGATAGCTAGATGCAGTGGTGGCTGTGAACGAGTCTGGTGAACGCGTCGGATTTGCCACCTGCGACGAAGACGGTGCGGTGGCTGAGCCCTTGACTATCGATGCTCTCTGCAGGTGAGGCTGCACTGTTCGCTTGCAAAACCTCAGTTCGCGCCGTACGATCCCGCGCGGCTGGGACGGCGGGGACCCGGAGGTCATGTGTGTGTTTGTCGTGGACGTTGCGCCCTGATGTGAGCGGGAGGGTTTCGTAGATGGCTCGAGTGATCAGCCCGGGAGTGGTGATCGGGCGCATCGGCTCGATCTATCAGCGGGAGGCGGGGGTCCTGCTTCCGGCTGCCGTTGCCCTGTACGCGATCCAGTTCGTGATCGCCGTCATCCTACCGACCGCCGCTGGGGTCGTCTTGGCCCTGCTGTTCTGGGTGCTCGCGATCCTCTACCAGGGGTTCGTCGTCGAGCTCGTGGCCAAGGACCGCGACGGCCGGGGTCACAGCTCGTTAGAGGACCTGGTCCGCGCCGTCACTCCCGTGCTCGGCTCGCTGCTGGTGATCTCCGTTCTGTTCGCGGTCGGGGTCGGCATCGGTTTGATCCTGATCATCGTTCCGGGGCTGATTCTGCTCACCCTGTGGTCGGTCGTGGTGCCGGTGGAGGTGCTCGAGCGGCCGGGGATCCTGGCCTCGTTCGGGCGCAGCCGAGAACTGGTTCGCGGCAACGGCTGGAACGTGTTCGGGGTGATCGTCGTCATGTACTTCGTGACCTTGCTGGTGAGTCTGGCGGCCGCCGCAGTGGCCGCTCCCCTCGGTCACGTCGGACGCGACCTCGTACAGTGGGTAGTCAATGTCCTGCTCGCCCCGGTGATCGCGCTGACGGCCTCGGTCCTCTATTTCGCGCTGCAAGAGACCGACGGCGGCGTCGACCCCACAGTGGCCGGGGGCACCGGGGAGCCGGCGGCGACGCGCCGACGACGGGCGCGTTAGCAAACCGGCCTCCCGGGCCGGCCTGGGCCCGCTGGTGAGCGCTGGCGCTCAAAGTCTCAGCAGCTGTACGTTCGGCGCCGATCACGCGACGATCGGTTTCTCCAGGTAAAGCTCGGCCAGGCCGTAGGCGTCAGAGGAGTACAAGAGCTTGTGAAAAGGCGCCAGCTCGAGGGTTTCGGCCAGGACCGCGGCGGCGCGCTGGCCGACGTGCGGAATCGCGAGGCCGATGTCGAGATACACGTGGGGCATCACGTTGGCCAAGTAGGCGGCTTGGCTGTGGTAGGGGTAACAGTGCCGCTCCAGGCCGGAATCCCGGGCCTGGAGCCACCCGGACGGACCATCAGGGTCGGCATGTCTGAGTACGTCCTCGATCATCACCACGAGGGCGAGCGCGAGCGGCTGGCGTTGATGTCGCGTCTGCTCGATCCGATGCACCGCCGCCACCTGGAAGGGCTGGGCATCGTCGGGGGGCGCGACGCTCGAGGTCGGGTGCGGCAACGGCTCGGTGTCGGCGTGGCTTGCGCAGCGAGTCGCTCCCGACGGCCGGCCCGTGGCGGTGGATCTCGATCTGTCGCTGGTGGAGACGGCGCTGGGCTTGGAGGGGAGTGGGGCGACCGCCGAGACCGCGCTTTACAACGGTGGCTCTCCCTGGGCCCGGTATTGGGTCGAGACGATCGTCGAGTTGCACGGCCGGCTGGTCGCCTCCGGCAAGCTCGACGACGCGTTGATCGACACGTTCCTCGGCCACTGCGCCGATCCCGCGTGGTGGACCCAGACGATTGCCTTCACCGCGTGCATGGCCGCGCGCCCACCGGATGAGCTCGCCGGTTCGGGCCACCGCCCGACGTCGCTGAGCGGAGTCCGGCGCCTGCGGCGATCAGCCGACGCGCTCGCGCTCGCGAACGATGCGCAGGTTGCCGGTGCGCGCCTGCAGCCGGTCGAACGCCGCCTCGAGATCGGTCGACGGCCGCTCGGTCGACCAGCGGTTGCCGACCTGCTGCACCTCGCCGGCCTCCTCGAGGGCGTGAAGACGGGAGAGGACCTTGGCCCGGTTCAGCCCGGCCGCCTTCGCGATCCGGGCGGTCGAGTGCTCCCCGGGCGGGAGCTCGCGGAGGGCTCGCTTGAGCCGGTCCTCGCTCTGTGGCGAGCGCTGCTGCGGACGGCCGCGCTTGCGGGAGCGGGCCTTGGGTGTCGCATCGGCCTCCTGCGGCTCGTCCGGTTGCGCTGTCTGCGCCGGCTCAGGGGCCGCGGATGTCTCCTTCGAGGACTCGAGCATCGGGGGCGTCTCCCCGAACCGGGCTCGGCAGGCGGAGCACAGTACGACGGGGTCGCGGCCCTCAGGCCGGACGACCTCGAACTTGCGCCAGTGGCGGCCCGTTTGACAGACGGCGCAGCGGCGGCCGGCGGCTTCGATGGCGGTGAGATCCTCGGGGTTCATCGACGTGATGCCCCTCAACATAGACGGTGTCGCGGAGTTATCTTGTTTTTTGCCGGCAATCGGGGTTCGGGCGATGCCGATCCGGCCACCGCCGGCCGCGAGGGCTTGCCATGCCGCCCCTTGATCGACCCCGTCCGGTGAGCCAGGATGCGGCTAGCTATCGACCGGCGAGAAGGTGGTGAACTTTAGATGGACGTAGATCAGGGTGCGGCGCTGCTGCACTTCTCCCGCAACGGCGCCTACGGCGCCGGTGAGTCGGACCTGCTGGTGCTCGACCGTGGCGAGGGCGCGTACGTCTTCGACCGCTCCGGCAGGCGCTACGTCGACGGCCTCTCGAGCCTGTTCTGCGCGCAGATCGGATACTCCTATGGCGCCGAGATGGCCGCGGTGGCGAGCGAGCAGCTGGAGCGGCTCGCGTTCAACACGCTGTGGTCGACGGCGCACCCGCCCGCGCTGGCGCTCGCCGACCGCCTGGCCGCGATCGCGCCCGACCCGCTGAACAAGGTCTTCTTCACGTCCGGCGGCTCGGAGTCGGTGGAGGCGGCCTGGAAGATCGTGCGCCAGTACCACATCGCCAACGGTGAGCCGCAACGGCTCAAGGCGATCGCTCGCCGGATCGCCTATCACGGCGTGACCCTCGGCGCCCTGGCGCTTACCGGGGTGCCCGGGTACAAGGAGCCGTTTGGCAGGCCCGCGATCGACACGACGCACGTCTCCAACACCAACCCGTTCCGCTCAGAGCTCCAGGGCGAGGCGCTGAGCGGCGCCTTGCTGGCCGAGCTGGAGGCGGCGATCGAAGCCGAGGGGCCCGACACGGTGGCGATGATCATCGCCGAGCCGGTTCAGAACGCCGGTGGCTGCCTGATCCCGCCGCCGGGATACTGGAGCGGTGTTCGCCGGCTCGCCGACCGCTACGGGATCGTGCTCGTCGCCGACGAGGTGATCACCGGGTTCGGCCGGCTCGGGGAGTGGTTCGGCGTCACCCGCTACGACGCGGTCCCGGATGTGATCACCACCGCCAAGGGCCTCACCTCCGCGTACGCGCCGATGGGGGCGGTGCTCGTCTCGGACGCGATCGCCCAACCGCTCTATGACGACGGCCGCACCCTGCTGCACGGGATCACGTTCGGCGGGCACCCGTTGTGCGCCGCGATCGCGCTCAAGAACCTGGAGATCTTCGAACGCGACGGCGTCCTGGAGAACGTGCGGGAGCGGGAGCCGCGGCTGCGCGAGCGGCTGGACTCGCTGCGCGAGCTGCCGATCGTCGGCGACGTGCGCGGCGCCGGGTTCTTCTGGGCCGTCGAGCTGGTCAAGGACGCCGCCAACACGCGGTTGGACGGCGACGAGCGCGAGCGCCTGCTGCGCGGCTTCATGCCGGGACGGCTGCGCGAAGCGGGCCTGATCGCGCGCGCCGATGACCGCGGCGACGCCGTGCTCCAGATCGCGCCGCCGCTGATCTCCGACGATGCCGTGCTGGAGGAGATCGTCGGCGCGTTGCGCGCGGTGCTCGTCGACGCCGGGCGGCAGCTGCGCCAGGCGCCGGCGGTGGCGGTCTGACCGGGGGCGCCGGGCGGGCTCCGGCGCCTACCCTGAACGGCGATGGATCGCCCTCTGAACCTGAACGCCTACCTGCGCAACCCCGGCTACCACGAGTCGGCGTGGAAGGTATCCCCCGACGATCCCCGTTCGGTACTCGACCTCCGCAGCTACATCGAGCTGGCCAGAATCGCCGAGCGGGGGGTCATCGAATCCATCTTCCTGCCCGACAGCCCCGGCGTGGCCGAGTTTCGCTCCGAGTACCTGCCCGGCATCGGGTTCGATCCGGTGCAGCTGCTGTCGGCGGTGGCGACCGCGACCGATCAGGTGGGGCTCATCGCCACCGTGTCGACCACGTACAACTTCCCGTGGGACGTCGCCCGCCGGCTGGCCACGCTCGACTTCCTCAGCGAGGGACGCGCCGGCTGGAACATCGTCACCACCGTCGAGCCCGCCGTGGCCGGGAACTTCGGGGAGGAGCCCCATCCGCCCCGCGCGGATCGGTACGAGCGGGCCGACGAGTTCGTGTCGGTGGTGCTGGCGCTGTGGGACGGCTGGGAGGACGACGCCATGGTCTGCTCCAAGCAGACCGGGATGTGGGCCGACCCGGCCAAGCTGCATCCACCGCGCCATCACGGCAAGCACTTCGACGTCGCCGGCTACCTGCCGTTCCCGCGCTCGCCGCAAGGACACCCGTTCCTCGCCCAGGCGGGATCGTCGCCGCCCGGGGTCGCGCTCGCCGCCAGATACGCCGACGGCGTGTTCACCCCGCAGCGCGACATCGACTCGGGGATCGAGTTCCGCGCCGCGCTGCGCTCCCAGGCGCAGGCCTCGGGTCGTGATCCCGATCACGTGCGCGCGCTGCCCGGCCTGTCGTTCCTGCTCGCCGGCACCGAGGCGGAGGCGCTGTCGCGCAAGCAGCAGCTGGAAGACGCGGCCAGCGGCGAGTTTCGCTGGCGCAATCTCGCCAATCTCGCCGGGCTGGACTTCACCAGGATCGACCCGGACGCTCCGTTCCCGCCCGAGCTGCTCGACGGTGCGCCCCGGACCAGCTTTGGCGCCTCGATCTACCGGATGGCGGCGGAGGAGCCGACCACCTTCCGGGCGGTGGCCCAGAAGCTCTCGGCGCTGCCCGGTGGGCTGGACTTCACCGGCACGCCCGAGGGCCTCGCTGATCTGATGACCGAGTGGTGGCGGGCCGGCGCGTGTGACGGCTTCACGCTGATGCCCAATGTCCTGCCCAGCGAGTTGACGGCGTTCGTGGATCACGTCGTGCCGATCCTGCAGCGGCGGGGCGTCGCCCGGACCGAGTATCTCGGCAGCACCCTGCGCGATCACTTCGGGCTCCCGCGCCCCGGCTTTCCTTGATGCGTCCGGCGGCGGCTGCGGCTACCGGCGGTGGCGGTGGCACCGGGGTAATCAAGCCGCTCGACGCCTCCGCTCACTCAGGCGGCTCAGTAACCTCGCGGGACGGGGAAAGGCCAGCCCCGAACGTCGGCGAGGCGCACGAGGGCTTGATCTCTCCCCGCCCGACCGCACTGCAGTGATGGCATGCGGGTCAGGCGCGTGAAGCCGTGAAGGAGGCGATCTCGCTGGTGGTCCTGGCCGCCGGCCTCATCGCGGCGGTCACGCGGTGGCGGTGGGCGCCCGACTGGGCGGTGACGGCGGCCGGCGCGGTGATCGTGGTCGCGGTGGGAGCGTTGAGCTTGCACGGCGCCCGTACCGCACTGGGGCAGCTGGGCCCGACCGTCGGGTTCCTGGCGGCGCTGCTGGTGCTGGCCGACGGCTGTCGCCGTTCGGGGCTGTTCGACGCGCTCGGCGGACTCATGGCCTACGGCTCGCGCGCCCAGCCACGGCGACTGCTGGCGATGGTGTTCGTGGTCGCCGCCGCCACCACCGCGGTGCTCAGCCTCGATGCGACGATCGTGCTGCTCACACCGATCGTGTTCGCCACCGCCGCGACACTGCGGTGCAGCCCCCGTCCGCACGTCTACGCCTGCTCGCACCTGGCCAACAGCGCCTCGTTGCTGCTGCCCGTCTCCAACCTCACCAACTTGCTGGCGTTCACCGCCAGCGGCCTCTCGTTCACCCGGTTCGCGGGGCTGATGGCGTTGCCGTGGGCGGTCGCGCTGGCGGTGGAGTGGGTCGTGCTGAGCCGGTTCTTCGCCTCTGACCTGCGCCAGCCCGCGGCCGAGTCGCCATCGGACCTGAGTCGTCCCGAGCTGCCCCGGTTCACGCTCTCGGTGGTGGGGGCGACGCTGGTCGGCTTCGCGCTCAGCTCGGTGATCGGAATCGCCCCGGTGTGGTTCGCCACCGCCGGCGCTCTGGTGATCACGCTCTACCGGCGGCCCGCATCGCCGCGCGAGCTGATCGGGGCCGCCGAGCCGACGTTCCTGGTGTTCGTGCTCGCCCTCGGCGTGGTGGTGGCGGCCGCCGGGGCGCACGGCCTGTCGTCGGTGATCGACTCGCTGCTGCCGCGCGGCAGCGACCTGCTGGCGTTGCTGGCCGTGGCCGCGGTGAGCGCGGTGGTCGCCAACCTGGTCAACAACCTGCCGGCGACGTTGATCATCGTCGCCGTGGTGACGGCCAGCGCCCCGGGAGCCGTGCTGGCGATGTTGATCGGCGTCAACGTCGGTCCCAACCTGACCTACGTCGGCTCGCTGGCGACGCTGCTGTGGCGCCGGGTGGTGCACGCTCACGAGGAGGAGGTCGAGGTGAGCGAGTTCGTACGTCTCGGCGCGCTGACCGTCCCGGTGACGCTGGTGGCGGGAACCGTCGCGTTGTGGTTGGCTTTGCAGGTGATCTGATGCGGGCGCTGGTGTGGATCTCGGAGGGCTCCTGGCAGGAGTGCGTCGACCAGGCTCGCCGACTGCTGCCGGCCGACGCTAACGTGACGCTGCTGCACGTCGCCGCCAGCGACGTCGAGGAGCTGGCCGACCATCCCGGACCGGGCCGACTGGGCCGCCGTCGCCGGCCGCCGGCGGGACCGACCGCGCGGCAGATCGGCGAGGCCGAGGCTCAGGCGCTGCTGTCATCCGCCCAGGAGCGGCTCGGGCGGACGGCCGAGCTGGTGGCTCGGCGCGGGCGCATCGAGCGCGAGGTGCTGCGCGCCGCCGCCGATGCCGATCTGCTCATCGTCGCCCGCGACGGCGAGCTGCGACTCGGGCCCAAGAGCCTGGGGCCACGGACGCGGTTCGTCGTCGATCACGCCGGCTGCTCGGTGGGGCTGGTGTGGGCGGGCGAGCCGCCGGGCATCGAGTCGATGCACTGGCCGCCGCACCTGCGCTGACTGCATCGGTCACGACACTCAGGGGCTGGCGGTGCTCGGCAGCCAGCTGAACCGCCACGCCGCGAACCCGCCCGCGGCGACGGCCCAGGCGCCGAGCACCAGCAGGTCCCCCACCGAGATGGCGCTCGTGAAGGATGCGTTGATCGACGCGACGTGCAGTGCATTCGCGAGGTGCTCCACCGGGAACAGGGACGCCACCGAGCGCAACCCGGATGACAGATTGGCGGTGGGGATGAACACGCCGGAGATGAACCACAACGGCAGCATCGTCGCCTGGACGATCGGCTGGGCCGCCTCCGGTGAGCCGATCAAGCCCGCCACCGCATACCCGAGGCAGGCGAAGGTGATGGTTCCCACCACCGCGGTGACGGCGATCGCCACGAGCGCGCCGGGGGCCATGCCGATGCCGTAGGCGAGCTTGGCGATGACCAGCAGCAGCGTCGCCATCATCGCGGCGACCATGACCGTCGTCAGCACTTGGCCGCCGATCAGCACCGCAGCCGGCACCGGGGTCGCCCGGCGCCGCTTCAGGACGCCGGTCTCCCGGGCGGTGGCGACCGAGACGACCAGGCTGGCGTAGGCGGTGACGACCAGCGCCATGGCCAGGACCCCTGGGACGTAGAAGCGCGACAGCTTGATCTGCACGCCGTCGATGGTCGTGTGCCCGTTGCCGAACACCCCGGTGAACACGACCAGCAGGATGATCGGGAACAGGAACGTGGCGAAGCGGGCCCGCGGGTTGCGCAGGCTGGCGCGAAGGTCATATCGGACCTGATGGCGCAGCAGCGCCCCGAAGCCACGAGCGATCGGCGATGCGCCGCCGCCGGCCGTCCGGCGCGGTCTGCCGCGGGCGGCGCTGACGGTGGAATCGTCCCGCCGCCCGAAGGTGACGGCGAGCCGGCGCTGCCGCCATTTGCGGATGAGGTACTGGACCAGCAGGATCATGGTCAGCTCCGTGGTTGGGGGTCGGCGGTGAGCTTCAGGTAGACGTCCTCGAGCGTCGGGCGGCGCACCTCCAGATCGCCAAGCTCGAGGCCGCGTTCGAGCGCCCACCCGGAGAGGGAGTGCAGATCGGCGGTGACCGCCGAGCTGGGCAGCGACAAGCCACCGGCTTGCGGGATGACCCGGCGGGCGAGCGACTCGGGCAGGTCGGCGATCGTGGTGTCGCCCGGCAGGGCGAACGTGATCTCAGCGGCGGCCTGCCGGCGCCCGCCGAGCGTCTGCGGCGTTCCCGCGGCGACGATCTCGCCGTCGGCGATGACCGCGATGCGGTCGGCCAGCCGCTCGGCCTCCTCCATGTAGTGGGTGGTGAGAAACACGGTCTTGCCCAGCTCGCGCAGGCCGGCGATCACCTGCCAGGCGGCACGGCGAGCGGAGGGATCAAAGCCGGTCGTCGGCTCGTCGAGGAAGATCAACTCGGGATCGCCGATCAGCGCCAGGGCGACGTCCAGGCGACGCCGCTGGCCACCGGACAGCGCGGTGGCGCGCTCGGCGGCCTGCTCGGTCAGGTTCACGAGCGCCAACGTCTCGTCGACCGAGCGCGGCGACGGGTAGTAGCCGGCGTACACCTCGAGGCACTCGCGCACGGTCAGCCCCGGCTCGGCCGCCGACTCCTGCAGGACGATGCCGATCCGACCCCGCCACGCCGCGGCGGCGCGCCACGGGTCGGAGCCGAGCACGCGGACCTCGCCTGCGGTGGCCTGGCGAAACCCCTCCAGGATCTCGACGGTCGTGGTCTTGCCGGCGCCGTTGGGGCCGAGGAAGGCGAAGATCTCACCACGCTGGATCTGCAGGTCGATCCCGCGAACTGCCTCGTGGTCCCCGTAGCGCTTGCGCAGCGACCGGACGGAGATGACCGCGTCGGCCGCGATGGGTGATCCCGAGGCGGGGACGGGATGCGGAGTCGGTGGGGTTTCGGGAGAGTCGATGACCATGGCGGTCAAGCTACGCTGGCCCACCCCGCGTGTCATCGGCGCCCGGGTCGAACCTGACACTCGGTCACGTGGTGGAGCTCCGCTGGGGGATCTCCACCCGGGGGTGGAGAGCGCGGCGCCCGACGATTCCACCCACCGGCTGATGAAACTTGCGCTCCGGCGGCTTATCGTTGGCGCTCGGATGGCCGCGATCTACCGCTGGTTCACGCGGAGCAACTTCGGCCCGGACTCGTCCCGCGCCCCGGTCGAGGCGGTCGCGCTGCGCCTGTTCGGCCTCGTCTACCTGGTCGTGTTCGCGGTCGACTCGTTCGCGACCCGGCCGCACCCGTCGTTGCACGGCCGCGGCGCGGTCATCCTGGTGGCGACGATCGGGTTCGTCGCCATGGCGCTCGCCGCCCAGCCGCGGACCCGCGACGTCCCCACCTGGCGGCGGGTGGGCGCGCTCGCCGGAGTGACAGTCGCCACCTGCGTGCTCGCGGTCGTCCAGCCCAACGGCATCTGGGCAGCGGGGCCGTACTTCATCGGGATCATGGCCGCGGCCCGGCTGGACCGAATCGTCGCGGTCATCACATTGGCCGTGTCGTTGGCCGTGATCGTGATCGTGGCGGTGATCGCCGGCCGCGGCAGCGGCGCACTCTCGGTGCTGGTCGGCGCGCTCCCGTGGTTTCTGGTCATGCGCCTGATGCGGGTGGTGAACGAGAACCGCGACGCGCTGGTGGCATCTCAGGAGGCCGAGGCGAAAGCCGCCGCTGCCGCCGAGCGGGGGAGGCTGGCCCGGGAGATGCACGACGTGCTCGCCCACTCGCTGTCGGCGCTGGCGCTGCAGCTGGAGAGCACGCGGCTGCTGGCCCGCGACCGTGGCGTGGACGCGGACGTGAGCCGCGCCATCGATCAGGCCCACCACCTGGCGGCGACCGGCCTTCGGGACGCGCGCCGGGCGATCGCAACGGCGCGGGGCGACGAGCTCCCCGGACCCAGGGGTCTCGAGGAACTGGCCGAGGCATTCGGCGAGCAGAGCGGGCTGCCGGTGGATGTGCGGCTTCGGGGCGAGCCGCGGAGGCTTGCCCCCGATGCCGGGCTGGCCGTCTACCGAACCGCCCAGGAGGCGCTGACCAACGTCCGCCGCCACGCCACCGCCGAGCGAGTGCAGGTCAGCCTGGCGTATCTACCGGAGAGCACGGTGCTCGTGGTGGAGGACCATGCGGTGCCCGGTTCGCCGCCGCCGGTGGCGCTGGGATTGGCCGGCAACGGCTACGGGCTGACCGGGATGCGCGAGCGCGCCGAGCTGCTCGGCGGAGAGCTGATCGCCGAGCCGACCGACGACGGCTTCCGGGTCGAGCTGCGGTTGCCGGCGTGAGCCCGGGTGACGCAACCGCCGTCCGGGTGCTGCTCGCCGACGACCAGCGGCTGGTCCGCGAGAGCCTGGGCACTCTGCTCGGCCTCCTGGACGGAATCGAGCTGGTGGGCATGGCGTCGGACGGCGAGGAGGCGTTGGAGCTGGCCGACCGCCACCGTCCCGACGTCGTCCTGATGGACCTGCGCATGCCCCGGCTGGATGGCATCGACGCGACGCGACGGCTGCGGGAGCGGCGGCCGGAGATCGGCGTGATCGCGCTGACGACGTATGCCGACGACGAGAGCGTGCTCGGAGCGCTGCGGGCCGGCGCCCGGGGCTATCTGACCAAGGACGCCTCGAGCGACGACATCAAAGCGGCGATCCGGACCGTGGCCGCGGGCGAGGCCGCGCTGGATCCCGCGATCCAGGGCCACGTGGTCGCGGCCCTGGCCGGCAACGGCGCCCCCGACGATGCGGTGCAGTCCTCGCCGCCGCTGCCCGACGATCTGACCCCACGCGAGGCCGAGGTCCTGGCGCTGATCGCCGAGGGGTTGAGCAACGCCGAGATCGCGCAGCGGCTGGTCGTCAGCCCGACGACCGTCAAGTCTCACGTCAACCACCTGTTCGCCAAGGCCGGCCTGCGCGACCGCGCTCAGGCGATCAACTACGCGTACCGCAGCGGGATCGCCACGCCGCCGCGCTGAGCCGGTGCCGCCGGGATGACGACGAGTCAGGGCGTGGCGGGCGCCTCCTTCGGCGAGACGAACGCAGCGACATATCGGTGTCGGCTGAGCTTTCATGCCGCGCGTCGCTGAGCCCTACGGCTCAGGCGCTTCGCGGGTGTCCGATACGTCGGCTGGAACCGGGAGCGCCATCGAGTGGTGAGGCCACGCCGGGCGGCGACCTTCACCGCCGGCCTGATCTCGGTTTGCCCGGTGGTGACGGTCAAACGCCGCCTCCGGGGCCGACCTCCGGGGGCCAACCACTTGATCGCGGCCGGCGCGCCTGGCTGGCTGCCCGGCCAGGCGAGAGCCCGGACGGCGACGCGGTGACAATCCCCGCAGCCTCGCTGCCGCGGTAGGTGTGTGGGCGGTTTTGCCAGACGCGCGGGCTAAATCCACCACGCCACCCATAGCGGGTCGCGGCGTGGTTGATTTTGCCCGGCGGTTGAGGTGAGGGCGGTGCAGAATCCACGACACACCCACGCGAATCTGGCGCTCCCCAACCGGAGGAGGTGGGCTCCAAATTCCCCGGCTGATCTGGCTGGCTGGCTGGCCAGCCAGGCGGGTAGGCGGTAGGCGATGGCGGTAGGCGATGGCGGTAGGCGGTTCAACCGTTGCGCAGCAGGCCCTCGGCCCGAGCCCACTCCACGGTTCGCCGCACCGTCTCGCGGGCCGGCGTGTAACGCAGGCCGAGCTCCCGCTCGGCCCGGGACCCGTCGTAGCGATGGCCGTGCAGCAGCGTGCGGACCATCTCCCGGCACACGGGCGGCGGGCGGCGCCGCAGGCGGTAGACGTACTCCACCGCGGTGCCGGCGGCGCCGGCCACGGCACGGGGCACCAGTCGCGGCCGCCGCTGTACGCCGGCGACATCGGCGGCCAGGGCCAGGGCCTCGGCGATCGTCACCCGGATCCCGCTCAGCAGGTAGCGCTCCCCGGCCACGCCCCGCTCGGCGGCGAGTAGATGACCCTCGGCGCAGTCGTCGATGTCGACCATGCTGACATCGGTGTCGACGAACACCTTCAGCCGGCCATCCAGGAAGGCCAGCAGGAAGCGGCCGGTGCCGCTGGCCCGGCCGGGGCCCTGGACCGAAGAGGGATTGACCGAGACGACGTCCTGGCCGACGGCCGCCGCCGCCGCCAGCGCCGCGTGCTCGCCCTCGGTCTTGGTGCGCTCATAGGTCGATAAGAAGGAGCCTCGATGGACGGTCCATTCGTCGGCGATCGTGCCCGTGGGCTCCCCGATCGTCGCCGCAGAGGAGGTGTGCACAAGCCGCGTGACCCCGGCCCGGGCGGCGGCGCGGACCGCCGCCACGGCGCCGTCGACGTTGGCCCGTCGCATCGGTCTCGGATCCGCGACGCACAGCGAGTTCACGCCGGCGAGGTTGAACGCCAGCGAGCATCCCGCCATTCCGGCGGCGAGGGCCGCCTCGTCGTAGACGTCGCCGCGGGCCACCTGCACGCCGCGTTGCGCCAGCTGGCGCGCGGAGGTGTCCGAGCGCGCCAGCGCCACGACGTCGTCGCCCCGGTCCAGCAGGCGGGTGGTCAGCGCCCGGCCGATCACGCCGGTCGCGCCGGTGATGAACACGCGGGCCACCGTCAGTGGTTCCGTTCGTGAGTACGGCGACACCGAGAGTGGTCGCCGGCGGATGCCTGGCGCGGACGCAGGATGCGACCTGCAGCGGCGCTGCATGAGCATCCGAGGACAAAGCCAGGCGCCGCCGGAGGCCGCTCGAATGTCGTCGTATTTGCGAGCGGGGCCACTAGGCTCGAAGAGCGGCGGTGGAGCGCGCCAAGTAATCGATCCCGGACCAGGCGGTCACGACCGCGGCGACGATCATCGCCCATTGGTCCAGGTAGGCGCCGGCGATCGTCACGTCAGGGCGAAGCATCGCCAGGGCGATCGCCACGAACTGGACGGTCGCCTTCCACTTGCCGAGCATCGAGGTCTCGAACTTCAGCCCGCCGGCGGCGACCGCGGCCCGTAGCCCGAGGATCGTGAACTCCCGCGCGATGATGATCAGCGCCACCCAAGGTGAGGCGCGGGCCACCGCGACGAGGCCGACGAGCGCGGTGGTCACCAGCAGCTTGTCGGCGGTCGTGTCCAGGAACGAGCCCAACCGGGTGGTCACCCCCCAGCGGCGGGCGAGCCGACCGTCGAGCCAGTCGGTGGCCGCCGCCAGCAGGAACACGATCGCCGCCGGCGTGTAGCTGTGGGCGAGCAGCAGCGCCATGATCACGGGCGAGACGGCGATCCGCACGCCGGTGCCGACCGCGAGCACGCGGGAGGATCGCAACTCGGTCAAACTGCCCGCCTCCACTCTCCGCAGACTACCTGCCTACAGGAGCGCGAGCCCCAGCCCGCGGGCGGCGGCGGCGTCGTCCGTTTCCATCGCCTCCAGGGCGGCGGCCCGAGCCTGATCGAGGTCCACTTCCCGGAGCGCCGCCTTGACGTCAGGGATCAGCCCGGGCGCCATGCTGAGCTCGGTCACCCCCAGGCCGGCGAGCAGGATGGCGGCCGCGGGATCGCCGGCGAGCTCGCCGCAGACGCCGACCCAGCGATCGTGAACGGCGGCGCCGCGGACCGTCGCCTGGATCAGCGCCAGCACCGCGGGCTGGGGCCCGGCGAGCAGCGACGCCAGCCGGGCGTCGCCGCGCTCGGCGGCCATCGTGTACTGGGTCAGATCGTTGGTTCCCACCGAGAAGAAGTCGACGTGCTCGCCCAGCCGAGCCGCCGCCAGGGCCGCCGCCGGGACCTCGACCATGATCCCGAGCTCCAGCTGCGCCGTGATCTGAGTCTGCTCGCGCGCCTGCGCGAGCAGGTCGCGCGCGGCCACGATCTCCTCCAGGGTGGCCACCATCGGGAGCATCGCCTTGACCGGGTACTCGGCGGCGACGCGCAGGATCGCGCGGAACTGGGTGACCAGCACGTCGCGGTGCTCGAGCCCCAGCCGGATCCCGCGGACGCCGAGAAACGGGTTGGACTCGGGTGGCATCGGCAGCGCCGGCAGCGGCTTGTCGGCCCCGGCATCGAGCGTGCGGACGACCAGCGGCCGCCCCGCGAGCGCGGCCGCAATCTGGCGCAGCGTCTCGGTCTGCTCCTCCTCGTCGGGGAGCGCGGCGCGGCCCAGGAACAGGAACTCGGTGCGCAGCAGCCCGACCCCCTCGGCGCCTAGCTCCACCGCCCGGGCGGCTTCCGCGGTCGCTCCCAGGTTGGCGAACACCTCGATCCGCCGGCCGTCCCGCGTCGCACCCGGCTCGTGGCTGCGCTCTCGCGCCGCCTCCCGGCGACGGCGGTCTCGCTCGCGCCGCGCCTGCGCCTCGCTCAGCGTCGGCGCCGGGGGATCGACGGCGACTGTCCCGGCCTCTCCGTCGAGCAGCAGCGGGGTGCCATCGGCGACCGCGAGCACCGGCGGCCCCAGGCCGACCACGGCGGGAAGGCCCAGCGCCCGGGCGAGGATCGCCGCGTGGGCGGTGGCCGAGCCGCGGGCGGTGGCGATCGCCAGGATCCGCTCGGGATCCAGGCGCGCGGCCTGGGCCGGGGTGAGCTCGTCGGTGATCGCGATCCCGGCCGCCGCCGCTCCGGCGTCGGTGTCGCCGGTCAGCGCCGTCACCACCCGGCGACCGACATCGAGCACGTCGGTCGCCCGCTCGGCGAGCAGCGGCTCGGACAGGCCGCGGTAGCGGGCGGCGACCTCCTGGGCGGAGTCATACCAAGCGCGCTCGGCGCTGGTCCCGGCGTCGATCGCGGCCTGCGCCGGCGCCAGCAGCGCCGCGTCTTCGAGCAGCGCCAGGTGCGCGTCGAAGATCTCGGCCTCGGCTCGGCCGGCGCGGTCGGCGACGACCTCGCGGTCGTGCTCGATCGCGCGCCGGGCGACGGCGAGCGCTTCGTGAAGCCGAGCGCACTCGGCGCCGCGGTCGGTCACGGCGCGCTCGGTTGGCGGGCCGGCCGGGCCGCCGAGTCGGTGGGCCGGGCCGATGGCGACGCCGGCCGCGGCGGCGACGCCGCTGAGCACGGCGCCGCTTCGTGGCGGCGCGGTCTGAGTGGCCGCGGGCTCGGGGGCGGGGGCGGCATCGGGGACGGGGGCGGCCTCGAGGGCGGACGGCGCCGACGCCACCACGCCGTCGCCGAACCCCCCGGCGGCGAGCTCTTGGAGTGCGGCGAGCGCCTCGGTCGCCTCCGGTCCGCTGGCGGTGACCAGCAGCGTGTCGCCGAGCCGGGCGCCGAGCGCCACCAGGTTGGTGAGGCTGTCGGCGGGTACCGGTACCCCGCCCTCCCCGCCCCCGGGCTTCGCCACCCGCACGTCGGCGTCGAAGGCGCGGGCCGTCTGCACGAACCGGGCGGCGGGCCGGGCGTGCAGTCCGATCTGGTTGCGCACCGCCAGCTCGGCCGAGGCGTCGGGCTCCGACATACCGTCGGCGGCGGCGCCGCCCTGCGATGAGGCCGTCGTCCCGTGCCCGATCTGGGACGTCTTCATCGCCAGCGCGCCGCGGGCCTGCGCCGCGACCTCGTCCAGCGTCGCCCCGCCGCTGGCGGCGACCGCCGCCGCCACCGCCCCCTCCACCAGCGGGGCGTCGCTCATGCGCACCGGACCGGGGGCGTCCGCGAGCAACTCGAGCGCGAACTCCGTGCTCATCAACGCGCTCCCGAGGTCCATCAGCACCAGCACGCCGTCGGCGGACATCGCCTTCTCGATCGCCGCCCGGACCCGGTCGGCGTCGGTCCCGAGCACGGGCTGGGTGGAGTCGGTGTCCTCGATGCCGCCCGCCGCCTCCAGCACCAGGTCCTCGCCGCCCATCTCCCGGGCCAGCGTCACCACCCCGTCGGCCAGCGCCGCGCTGTGGGAGACGACGACGATCCCGACCACCCCGTCGCCCTCCGGCTAGCCGTTGCGATCCAGGCCGTACGCGCGGTGCAGGTAGTCGATCGGGTGCACCGACGGCCGCTGGGTCGCGTGCGTGATCTGCCACCGGCACGTCTCCGAGTCACACGCCACGGTCGGCGCTCCCGAGGCGCGCACCTGATCGAACAGATCCCGGCCCACCGCCATCGCGATGTCGTACTTCTCGGCCTTGAGCCCGTAGGTTCCGGCGATTCCGCAGCAGCGGGCGTTCATCTCCCTGACCTCCAAGTCGGGGATGAGCGCGAGCAGATCGAGCGCCGGCTTGCCCAGCCAGTGGCCCTGCTGCTGACACGGAGCGTGATAGGCGACCGTCTCGGGCACCGGATGGAAGTCGGTCTTCAGCTCGCCGCGGTCGTGGAGCTCCAGCAGCAACTCGCAGATGTCATAGGTGCGCTCGGACACCCGCTTGAGATCGGGGTCGTCCTCGAGTGACAGGATCTCCCGCGCCTCCCTCTTGAGCATGAGCGTGCAGCTGGTGGCATTGCCGACGATGATCGTCTCGTCGTCGGCGACGTAGGGGGACAGGTTGCGCGCCAGACGCAGCACCACCTTTCGGGCGTCGTCGAACAGGCCGCTCGACTGCAGCGGCAGCCCGCAGCAGTCCTGCTTGGGAACCACCACCTCGAAGCCGTTGTGCTCGAGGATGGCGACCACCTTCTCGCCCTCCCAGGGCTCGTAGTACTCGGTGCCGCAGCCGTGGAAGTAGACGATCCGGCGGCCCGTCGCCGGGCTGACGCGGTCATGCGCCCAGCGCGAGAAGCGCCGGCCGGCGAACTTCGGCACCGCGGCGTCGCGGTGCACCCCGAGCGCCTTCTCGACCAGGAGTCGGACTGGCTTGAACTTCAGCGACAGGTTGGCGAGCCCCGCCGCCGGGGTTCCGGCGCGCCCCAGCCAGGTGGGCCGGGTGATGATCCGGTCGCGCAGCGGGACGCCCTTCTGGCGTTTGAGCTTGTTGCGCGCCTGGGCGTTGATCTCGGCGATCTTGACCCCCTGGGGACACACCTGCGAGCAGATTCCGCAGCCTGAGCAGTAGTCGACCGACCACTCCACCGACGGTTCATCGGACACCCGGTAGCGCTCGGACTGGGGGCCGGCGTACTTGGGACCCGGGAACAGTGGGGTGGCGTTGGAGACCGGGCACGCCGTCTCGCAGATCGTGCACTTGACGCAGTGGTCGAGCGATCCGCGCAGCAGCTCGGCGACGAACACATCAGCCTCGCTCATGCCGCGGCTCCCGCTCTGACCTCGGCCTTGTCGGCTATCAGCTGTCCCGCGCGATATCCGCTGCTGAGGGCGATGCCCTCCCCCGAGCCCTCGCGCCAGGGGACGGCCCCGGGCAGCGCGGCGCCGGCGACGAGCACGTTCTCGGCCGCCTCGGCGCGCAGCTCGCGGTCGACGGCGACCCCGACTCGCGCCATCGGCTGCTCGGCCAGATACCGACTCGTGAACCGCGGCTCGTCCGGTCCCGGCAGACCCCGCAGGGAGAGGCCGAGGACGTTTTCGCGGGTCGCCCACCGAGAATCGAGCTCGATGGCGCCGGACGCGAAGCCGCCCGAGGCGAGCACGAACCAGGGCGCCGCGTAGCCGATGTCACGGCCGGCGGCCCGGGTGCGGACCATCGTGATGCGGTCCCCGGCGCGCTCGGCCGCCACCACCTCGGCGCCGAGCACCAGCCGTCCGCCGGCGGCCCGCAGCGCCGCGCGCAGGATCTCGTACATGCGCATCCCCGGAACCGACGGGGGCAGGGTGGGGATCTCGAACACGCGGCGGCCGAGGCGCTGCTGCATGTCGGCCAGCACCCCGTGGGGGTCGCGGAGGCCGAGCATCGCCGGCAGCCCGACCCGCTCCTCGGCGCGCAGTGCCGGCGACAGCTGGGTGCAGAACCTCCCCCGCCACGCCGGGTCGTCGAAGTGCCGGGCGAGACCGAGCGTGTTCGCGTCGGCGCGCTCCAGGTTCAGGTCGACGCTCAGGCCGCGGGCGTCGATCCCCGCCGCCTGCAGGTTGGCGGCGCACAGCTTTGCGTGAAAATCGCGCAGCGCCGGCGTGCCGACGATCGTCACCTTGCCCAGGCCGCGCGAGTCTCCGGCGGCCATCGTGTCCGGAACCAGCGCCGACGGGCGCAGGACGCCGACCGCGGTGGGCAGCCGCTGGTTTCGCGCAAGGCTTCCGGAGTAGGCGTACCCGGGCAGCATTCCGGCGGCCACCGTCTCCTGAAACCAGCGCAGCGCCTCGGCGACCAGCTCGGAGCCGAGCAGCGCGTACGGGTGATCGGGACGGTCGGCGATCAGCTCCTGCAGCGACGCCTCGGGCGCGTCGACCGGAGCCGGCGAGTACCCGAGGACGTCGATCGTGGCCGGGGCGAGATGCGTCGACCCGATCCCCTTGGCCAGCACGCACACGCGGCCGCCCTGCTGCGCGATGCGCGTCGCCGCGGTGAGGCCGGCGGTTCCGGTGCCGATCACCACCGCGTCGAAGTGCAGCGCCTCCCTCACGCTGATCGCCTCCGCTCGGCGTCCGGCCTCGCCTGTGTGTCGGCGGCGTGAGTCATCCTGCTCCCGGCAGATGCTCCACGTCGAGCACCCCCTGGAAGATCCAGTCGTCGAGCCGGACCTGGCGGAGCTGATCTCCGTACAGGATCGGCCACACCCCCTTCCAGCGCTCCTGCAGGAACGCCAGCAGCGAGGCGTCGGCCTCGGCGCCGCTAAGCCCGTCGGACCCGTGCAGGATGCCGGCGGCGCGGTAGATGCAGAAGCCCCCCTGGCAGGGACCCATCCCCAGCCGCAACTGCCGGCGGATGTCGTCCAGGTTGGTCGAGCCGGTGCGGGTGAGCGCCTCCTCCAGGCGGGAGCGGGGGACGAGCTCGCACTCGCAGATCAGCTGCTCATCGACCAGCCGTGACTCCTTGCGGGCGAGACGCTCCCCCAGCCGGTAGGTCTGCCCGTCCTCGGATCCGGGCAGCGGCTCGGTGGCGGTGTGGCAGGGGCGGAGGTCGTTGAGTTGCCGGCAGACGGCGTCGACGGTCTCCTCCGCCATCAGCCGGAAGGTGGTCAGCTTGCCGCCGGTGATGGTGACGAACCCGGTGACTCCGTCGCGCTGTTCGTGATCGAGCAGCGCGTGGGCGCGGGTGACGTCGCGGGTGTCGGTGTCCGACTCCTTGGTGTCCTCGAACAGCGGCCGCACTCCCGTCCACACCCGCAGGGCGCGGGCGCTCCGGAAGCCGGGCACGAGCCTCTCGCCGTCGTCGAGCATCGCGTCGACCTCTGACTGCGCCACGGTGTGGTCGTCGGGGTCGTCGGTGTGCTGGTCGGTGGTGCCGATCACCGACACGGTCCGGATCGGCACGATGATGTCGCCGTCGGTGGGTAGCTGGCAGCGGTTGATCACCGTGTTCACCAGCCGGTGGTTCATCGCGATCATGATTCCGCGGCCGGGGAGCACCCGCACGCCCTCGATATCGGCCATTTCGGCGATCTGCCCTGCCCACGCGCCCCCGGCGTTGACGGTCACCCGAGCCGAGACCTCGAGCTCCTCCCCGGTGCGCGAGTCGTGCACGCGGGCTCCGGTGACCCGGTCATCGTCACGATGGATGGCGACGGCGGCGTGATAGGGCAGGATCCGCGCCCCCCGCGCCTGAGCGCCGTGGCTCAACGCCCACACGGTCTTCCACACGTCGATGTTGGCGTCGGGGACGCGGAAGGCGCGGGAGATGGCTGGGTTGAGCCGGGGCTCGGAGGCCAACGCCTCGGCGACGCCGATCTCCTCGCAATCGACCCCGGTGGCGGCGCAGCCCCGGGCGAACGTGTCGGCGTAGGCGGGATCGTCCCAGGGAGTGGTCACGAACAACCCGCCGGTGTCCTCGACGCAGTCGGCGGCGATCCGGCGCAGGATCCGGTTCTCGGCGATGCACTCCACCGCCGCCCGTGGGTCCTTGACCGCGTAGCGCCCGCCGGAGTGCAGCAGTCCATGGAAGCGGCCGCTGGTGCCCTCGGCCAAATCCGAGCGGTCCACGAGCACGACGTCGAACCCGCGCAGCGCCGCGTCCCAGGCAACACCGGCGCCCGTGGCCCCGCCGCCGATGACCAGGACGTCGGTGCTCAGCGTGACCATGAGTGCAGCCTACATCCGTCGGGGGCTCGGCAGACACAGAAGGCGGCCCGAAGGCCGCCTTCCCCACAGCTCAAATCCTCTCAGGCCTGGTCGAACCAGTCGAACGTGCGGGTGACGGCTCGCTTCCAGTACTTGTAGTACTCGTCGCGCTTGCCGGCCTCCATCTTCGGCTCCCAGCGCTTGTCCTCTCTCCAGTTCTCGCGCAGGTCCTCCTCGCTGTTCCAGAACCCGGTGGCCAGCCCCGCCGCGTAGGCGGCACCGAGCGCCGTGGTCTCGGCCACCTCGGGCCGGATCACCGGCACCCCGAGCAGGTCCGCCTGGAACTGCATCAGCAGGTCGTTGCCGACCATGCCGCCGTCGACCTTGAGCGAGTCCAGCGTGACGCCGGAGTCGGTCGCCATCGCCTCGACGATCTCCCGGCTCTGGAACGCGGTCGCCTCCAGGGTGGCGCGGGCGACGTGGCCGGCGTTGACGTACCGGGTCAGGCCGGCGAACACGCCGCGGGCGTTGGACTTCCAGTACGGAGCGAACAGCCCGGAGAACGCCGGGACGATGTACAGGCCGCCGTTGTCATCGACCGACTGGGCCAGCTCCTCCACCTCCGGAGCGGCCTTGATCAGCTTGAGGTTGTCGCGCAGCCACTGCACGAGCGCGCCGGTGATGGCGATCGACCCCTCGAGGCAGTAGATCACGTCCTGGTCGCCGACCTTGTAGCCGACCGTGGTCAACAGCCCCGACTTGGAGTGCACCAGCTCGGTGCCGGTGTTGATCAGCATGAAGTTGCCGGTGCCGTAGGTGTTCTTGGCCTCGCCGACCGCGAAGCAGGTCTGGCCGAACGTGGCCGCCTGCTGGTCGCCGAGGTCGCCGGCCAGGCTGACCCCGCTGAACGCGCCGGTCTTGACCTCGCCGTAGACCTCGCTCGAGGGCCGGATCTCCGGGAGCATCGACATCGGCACGCCGATCGTGTCGGCGATCTCGGTATCCCACTCGAGCGTGTTGAGGTCCATCAGCATCGTCCGGCTGGCGTTGGTGACGTCCGTGATGTGCAGCCCGCCGTCGGTGCCGCCGGTGAGGTTCCAGATGCACCAGGTGTCCATGTTTCCGAACACCAGGTCTCCGGACTCGGCCTTCTCCCGAGCGCCGTCGACGTTGTCGAGGATCCACCGGACCTTGGGCCCCGAGAAGTAGGTGGCCAGCGGCAGGCCGACCGTCTTTCGGAACCGGTCCTGGCCGCCGTCGGCCGACAGCTCGTCGACGATCTTGTCGGTCCGCGTGTCCTGCCACACGAGCGCGTTGTGCACCGGTTCGCCCGTGGTCTTGTCCCACACCAGCGCCGTCTCGCGCTGGTTGGTGATGCCCAACCCGGCGATGTCGTCCGGGCTCGCCCCCGCCTGGTCGAGCGCCTCGTCGAGCACCTCCTGGCTGCGCGCCCAGATCTCCTTGGCATCGTGCTCGACCCAGCCGGGCTTGGGATAGATCTGCTCGTGCTCCTTCTGCGATACGGCCACGACCTTCCCGGAATGGTCGAATACCATCGCCCGGCTGCTGGTCGTGCCCTGGTCCAGTGCTGCTGCGTACTTCGCCATGAATTATTCCTTTCAGTCGGCCAGTGCCTCGGCGGCGGTCTTGACGAGGTAATAGGTGGAGGTCGCGCCCGGGTCCTGGTGATCCTGACTGCGATCGCCCAGGTAGCTGGCCCGTCCCTTGCGCGCGACGAGCGGCGTCGTCGCGTTCATGCCCTGCTCGGCGGCCGTGACCGCCGCGGTCAGGCCCCCGTCGAGATCCGTTGCCTGCTCCAATGCCTGCACCGCGGGCCCGAGCGCGTCCACCATCGTCTTGTCGCCCGGCTGCGCCTTACCCCGAGACTGGACGCCCTCCAGCCCCTTCCGCCACGCCGCGCTGAAGCCGGCGAGATCGACCTCCGGCTGCTCGGCCAGCGCCGAGCCCATCTGCAGGAACAGAGTCCCGTACAGCGGTCCGGCGGCGCCGCCGACGCTCGACACCAGCGCCATCGCCACCGTTTTCAGCACGGCGCCGGGATCGTCCGGCGGCGACGCCTGCAGCTTCTCCAGCGCCTTGCGCATGCCCCGATTCATGTTCGTCCCGTGGTCGCCGTCCCCGATCGCGGTGTCGAGACGGACTAGCTCCTGACGGTGCTCGCTCATCGCGTCGGCGAACCGGTTCATCCAATCAAGCGTGGAATCGCGGTCGATCGCCACTGCGGTCGGGTTCCTAGGCACCCCAGCGCAGCGCCGGGGTGTTGACCGGAGCGTCCCAATAGCGGACCATCTCATCGTCGAGCTTGACCAGGGTGATCGAACAGCCCTGCATCTCCAACGAGGTGATGTAGTTGCCGATCAGGTTGCGCTCGATCGCCAGCCCGCGGTCGGCGGCGATCTTCGCCACCTCCGCGTACATGATGTACAGCTCCAGCAGCGGTGTGCCGCCCATCCCATTGACGAACGCCAGCACCCGATCGCCGGTGGAGAAGGGCAGATCCTCCAGGATCGGATTCATCAGCCGCTCGGCGATGTGGGAAGCCGGCCCGATCTTCTCGCGAAAGCGGCCTGGCTCCCCGTGGATCCCGATCCCGATCTCGACCTCGTCGTCGGCGAGCTCGAAGCTCGGCTCCCCCGAGGCCGGGGTGATGCACGGCGTCAGCGCCATGCCCATCGACCGCCCGTTGGCGTTCACCCGGCGGCCCAGCTCGGCGACCTGCTGGAGGTCGCGGCCGTCATCGGCCGCGCCCCCACAGATCTTCTCGACCAGGACGGTGACGCCGACGCCGCGGCGACCGGCGGTGTACAGCGAGTCCTCCACGGCCACGTCGTCGTTGGTCAGGATCGTCTCGACCTCGATCTCGTCGCCCTTGCCCATCTCGGCGGCCATGTCGAAGTTCATCACGTCGCCGGTGTAGTTCTTGACGATGTGAATCACTCCGGCTCCCCCGTTGACCGCCTTGGTCGCCTCCAGCATCTGGTCGGGGGTGGGCGAGGTGAACACCTCGCCGGGACAGGCGGCGTCCAGCATGCCGGGCCCGACAAACCCGCCGTGCATCGGCTCGTGGCCCGAGCCGCCGCCGGAGATCAGGCCCACCTTGCCGCTCACCGGGGCGTCCGAACGGATCACGCAGAACGGGTCGTAGGTGACCCGGACGCGATCGCCGTGCGCCGCCTCCACCCCCCGCAGCGCGTCGGCGACGACGGCGTCCGGGGCGTTGATCAGCTTCTTCACCGCTGCCTCCGCGAGTTTGGTCTTGTCAGTTGTCTTCGGTCCCGGTTGGTTGCGTCCGGTCGTGTTCGGTCCGCTGGGATTCGGCCCGTGACGGATCCTCGATGTCCTCCACGCCCTCCCCGACCAGGTCGGGGTCGGGCTTGACCCCGCGCTTGATGAGGACGTCGCGAATCGCGAAGTCGTAGATGAAGGCGCCGACCGCGGCACCGATCAGGGGACCGACGATGGGGATCCAGAAGTAGTCATTGATGTTGCCGTAGTTGCCGGGGAACGCCACCGATTTCCACCCCTGGATCCAGGCGAAGATGCGCGGCCCGAAGTCACGCGCCGGGTTGATCGCGTAGCCGGCGTTGGCCCCGAAGGACATGCCGATGGCGACGACGATGAAGCCCACGATGAGCGGCGCCAGGTTGCTCTTCACCGGCGCGTTGTACTCGTCGGTGATGGCGAAGATGAACCCAACCAGGAACGCGGTGCCGATGATCTGGTCCACCAGCGGACCGATGGGGCTGTGGAAGTACTTGGCGGGGAAGGTGGCGAAGATGCTGTAGCTCGGCACCGAGTTCGACGAGCCGCGCACGATGTGGTTGGCGTGCTCGAAGGAGATGATCGCGAACTTGTAGTTGCCGTAGACCAGCGCGGCGCCGACGAACGCGCCGAGGACCTGGGCGGCCACGTACGGGCCGACCTTGGCCCAGGCGAACCCGCGGCGCAGCGCGAGGCCGAGCGTGACCGCCGGGTTGAGGTGGGCGCCGCTGACGCCGCCGGCGACCCACACGGCGAACGCCACCGCCCAGCCCCAGCCGAACGCGATCAGCAGCCAGTCGGAGTTGGACAGGAAGTTGGCCATGCCGCGACCGGACTGGTTCAGGGCGGCGACCGACATCGCGACGACCCCGTCGCCGAACGCGATGATGATGAACGTCCCCAGGAACTCGGAGAGAAGCTCTCCGAACTGCGACTGCTGCCACCCCCACCGTCGTTCACCAGTGTGGATCGCCATACCTACCTACCTCCCCTCGCAGATGTCTCGGGCGCCGCGATACTATCCCCGCGGGTTCGACAATGTCAAACCAAGTTCAGACTATGTGGCGTCGGTTCGTCGATAGCCATGAGCTTGGGCGCGCGCGGGGGCGCGGAAGCGCGCGCGGCCACGGCGGGTTGCTCGCGGGGAACTAGCGCCGTGCCCGGCAACATCCAGTCAATCGAGCGCGCCGCCGCTATCCTGCGCCTGCTCTCCGGCCGCTCACGCCGCCTCGGCGTGGTCGATCTGTCAGGCGAGCTTGGTCTCTCAAAGGGGACCGTGCACGGTCTGTTGCGGACCCTGCAGCAGGTCGGCTTCGTCGAGCAGGACGCGGACACCGGCAAGTACCAGCTCGGGGCGGCGCTGCTGCACATGGGGTCCAGCTACCTGGATGGGAACGAGCTGCGGACCCGCGCGCTCAACTGGTCTGACTCACTCGCCGCCCGCACTCAGGAGGCGGTGCGGATCGGCACCCTGCACGAGTCCCAGGTGCTGATCGTCCACCACGTGTTCCGGCCCGATGACACCATGCAGACGCTCGATGTGGGCTCGCTGCTGCCCGCGCACGCCACCGCGCTGGGCAAGATGCTGCTGTCCCACCATCCCTACCTCGTCGCCGAGCTGGACGAGCGCGGGCTGACGTCGTTCACCGACGCGACGATCTGTGACCGGGAGCGACTCGAACGTGAGCTGCAGCGCATTCGCGAGCGCGGCTGGGCGGCCGAGATCGGGGAGCTGACCTCGTCCCAGGTGTCGCTGGCGGCGCCGATCATGGACCGCCGGGGCCTCGCCGTCGGGGCGATGGGTATCTTCGGTCCCCCGGAACGACTGCTCGCGGCGCGCCAGCCGCGCGCCGACCTGGTCGCCTACGTACGCGAGGCGGCCCGCGCCGTCTCCCGGGAGCTCGGCGCGATCCCCTGGTGACTGGAGCGGTGGCGATGAAAGAGCGATACGTGGCGGCGATCGACCAGGGCACCGCCTCGTCGCGCTGCCTCGTGTTCGACCGCTCGGGCCGGATCGTGTCGGTGGCGCAGAAGGAGCATCGCCACATCTATCCCCGGCCGGGATGGGTGGAGCACGACCCCGAGGAGATCTGGGACAACGTCGAGGAGGTGGTGGAGCGGGCGCTGGTGCAGGCCCGGCTCGAGGCGTGCGATCTCGTCGCCGTCGGCATCGCCAACCAGCGTGAAAGCACGATCGTCTGGGACCGGGCGACCGGCCGCCCGGTCCACCCCGCGATCAACTGGCAGGACATGCGCACCGACCAGATTGTCCGCGGACTGGCCGCCGAGTTCGGGCAGGAGCACTTCCGCGAGCGCTCCGGGCTGCCGGCGAGCACTTACTTCTCCGGCCCCAAGCTCCGCTGGCTGCTCGACACCATTCCCGGGCTGCGGCAGCGGGCGCAGGACGGCGAAGTGCTGTTCGGGACGATCGACTCCTGGCTCATCTGGCGGCTCACCGGGCATCACCTGACCGACGTGACCAACGCCAGTCGGACGCTGCTGATGAACATTCACACGCTCGACTGGGATGACGAGCTGCTGGCGGCGGTCGGGGTGCCCCGGGCGATGCTGCCTCCGATCCGGTCCTCGGCCGAGGTATACGGCGAGGCCGGCGGCCGGCTCGCCGGGGTGCCGGTGGCGGCCGCGCTCGGGGATCAGCAGGCGGCGCTGTTCGGCCAGACCTGCTTCTCCCCTGGCGACGCCAAGTGCACCTACGGGACGGGAAGCTTTTTGCTGCTCAACACCGGCGAGCGCCCGGTGCTCTCGGACCGGGGGCTGCTGACCACGCTGTGCTGCCGGGTGGGCGACCAGACGCCAACGTACGCCCTGGAGGGCTCGATCGCGGTCACCGGCGCGCTGGTGCAGTGGTTCCGGGACAACCTGGCGCTGATCGGCTCGGCGCCGGAGATCGAGACGCTGGCCCGCACCGTGCAGGACAACGGCGGCTGTTACTTCGTCCCGGCGTTCTCGGGCCTGTTCGCTCCGCACTGGCGCAGCGACGCTCGGGGCGTGATCACGGGCCTGACCGGCTACATCACCAAGGGGCATCTCGCGCGCGCGGTGCTCGAGGCGACCGCTTGGCAGACGCGCGAGGTCGTCGAGGCGATGATCTCCGACGCCGGCGTCTCGATGAGCACCCTGCGCGTCGACGGCGGCATGACCGCCAACAACCTGCTGATGCAGTTCCTCGCCGACGTGCTGGACGTGTCGGTGGTGCGCCCGATCGTCGCCGAGACGGTGTCGCTGGGGGCCGCCTACGCTGCCGGCCTGGCCGTCGGCTTCTGGTCTGACACCGACGCGCTGCGCGCCAACTGGCACATCGCGGCGCAGTGGCGCCCGGACATGGACTCCGACCGGCGCGAGCGCGGCTATCGCAAATGGCGCAAGGCGGTGGCGCGGGCCACCGATTGGTTGGACGACGACGACTACTGAGCGCGCGCCTTACCGGCTCGCCGGGCGACTGAGCTCAGCTCCTGGCCGCCGCCCGCCGGTACGGCGACTTCGACGGCCCGCCGTCCCCGTTCTCGAAGAACGTCTGGACTCGCTCGATCAGCGCCGCCGTGTCCCCCCCGTTCGGCGGGATCGGCTCGCCGAACGAGACCGTGATCCGGTGGCGCTTGGAGAGCAGCGCTCCCTGCAGCCGCTTTGGCCACAGCCGCCCGGGCGGCATCGCGTCACCGGTCCCGGTCACGCGGATCGGGACGATCGAGAGGTTGTGCGCGGAGGCGAGCACCGCGGCCCCCCGCCGCACCCGGCCGGGGGCGCCGCCGCGCGAGCGGGTGCCCTCGGGATACAGCAGCAGGCTCCACCCCTGCTCGAGCAGCGTGTCGAGGTGGCTGCCGTTCTTGGACAGCCCGCCGCCACCAGCGGTGCGCTCGATCGGCACCGTGTTGAAGATCAGCGACACCATCGAGGCGACCAACCGGTTGCGGTAGAAGTAGTCGGCGGCGGCCGCCACCGCGGTGCGCTTGCGCAGCTTGCGGGGCAGGGCCGACAGGATCACCGGCGTGTCCAGGTGGCTGGCGTGGTTGGCGACCAGGATGACGGGCGCCTTAATCGATGACAGCTTCTCGCGGCCGGTGGCCCGGCGAGCGGCGTAGTAGTCCATCACCGGGTTGAGCACGAAGCGCATGAAGTTCTCCCGGATCAGCCGCGCGGGGAAGGAGCGGGCCCAGGGAAGATCGAGCTCGGTGACGGCCGCGCGCAGCTTACGCCCCCGGCGCGGGGCATTGCGCGCCGCGTCGGTGACTCGGCGCTTCCAGGAGCGCTTACGGCGGAACGGCAACACCGCTCGAGATACCCCCGCGCGTGACAACCGTTACAGATCGTGCGCGGCCGCCTCCACAGGCCGTGAGCTCGTGCTCAAAACGGGCCGGCCAAACGACCCGAGAACGCTGCGCCAGAGCCGGATCCGGCGCCGTCCAGCTAGCCGGGACGCGTCCCGGCCGGGACCGCGCCCGCTTTGTCCGATGGCTCCGGCACGGGTGCGCGACCCGCGCGCGGGTACGCCTGGGGCACGCTGAGCAGCTCGGGGTCCTCGCCCGCCAGCGCCGTCCACGCCGCCCGGAACCCGTGACTGCCGGCGATCGCCAGCGCGGTCATCCGGTTCTCCAGCTGACCGACGAGCAGCGCCCCTGAGGGTGGACGGATCACGCAGACGGCGGGGGAGGCGCTGGCATCCGCCGCCCGCGCCGCCAGATCGGCGCTGCGCTGGTCATAGCGCTCGGAGCGGGCCTGGCGCAGGGCCACGAGCGCCGGGTTCAGCTTCTCCAGATACCGATCGGTGAGTCCCGCGACGCCGCTCGAGAGTGGGGTGTGCTGGATCCCGTGCGGTCGCGTCTGGAGCACCAGCATGTCGGTCGCCGTTCGCTCTGCGACGTGGACGGGGATCGCCTCGGCGAGCGTCGCGTCGAGCCACCGCCGCCCCCGGAAGTGCACCGGGGGGCCGGCCAGCCAGGGCAGCCGGGCCGAGGCGCGCAGCGCGTTGCGGATCTCCTCCGCGTCGCGCAGGTCGGTGAGGTCGACGATCTGCGCGGTGTCGGCGTCCGTGGCGGTGCAGTGCAGTTCGATCGCGCCGCCCAGGATCCGGTCGATCCGCAGCGGTCGCTGCTGCTTCCAGATGTCGCAGATCACGTAGTCCATGTCGAACAGGGCGCCACCGCGCAGCGTCCGGCGCAGGCTGACGAAGCATGGATTGCCGAAGCCGTGCGGATACAGCGCCGTGAGATACGCGGCCTGTCCGGCGAGCAGGAAAGCCGCGTTGAACGCCCCGGCGGAGGCGCCGTGGACCTCGTCGAACGCGTCGCGCAGCCCGAGCTGCTCGATCGCCGCCGTCATCCCCGCCGACGCGACGCCCCGCATCCCACCACCCTCGATCACCAGAGCGATCCGACGCGCGTCGCTGCGGTCGCCCGGCCGCGACCCCTCGTCGCGGCGGCGGAGGATGGCCTCGACGACGGGATGCGACCGCTGGTCCTCGGTCATCGTCGGCGGGGCGAGCAGCGGGTCGGGCACGAACCTGCGCAGCGTGGAAAATCGCATCGAGAGCCAGGGTAGTGTCTCCGGGCGTGGCTGAGACCCTGGGCCAGACGTCGCTGCAGGTGAGTCGGATCGGGCTGGGACTGGCCGCCCTCGGGCGGCCCGGGTACATCAACCTCGGGCACGCCGCCGATCTCGCCGGCCACACCGACGTCGCCGCGATGCGGTCGGGCGCACACCGGGTGCTCGATGCCGCCTACGCGGCTGGGATCCGCTACTTCGACGCCGCCCGCTCCTACGGAAGGGCCGAGGAGTTCCTTGGTTCCTGGCTCAGTCAGCGACAGCTGTCACCGCAGGACGTGGCCGTGGGCTCGAAGTGGGGCTACACCTACACCGCCGACTGGCGCGTCGACGCCGAGGTCAACGAGGTCAAGGATCTGTCGTTGGCGACGCTGCGCCGGCAGGAGAACGAGAGCCGGTCGCGGCTGCGCGCCAACCTGCAGCTGTACCAGATCCACTCGGCGACGATCGACAGCGGTGTGCTGGAGGACCGGGCGGTGATGGACGAGCTGGCGCGGCTGCGCGCCGGCGGCCTGTACATCGGCTTCACCGCCACCGGCGCCAACCAGTCCGAGACGATCGAGCGCGCCGTCGAGGCCGGGAGGTTCGACGCCGTCCAGGCGACCTGGAATCTGCTCGAGCCGTCCGCCGGACGCGCTCTTGCCGCAGCGCACGCGGCCGGGCTGGGGGTGATCGTCAAGGAGGCGGTGGCCAACGGCCGTCTGACCAGTCGCGGCAACATCCGGTCGCTGATGCAGTTCGCCGACGAGACTGGCGTCACGCCGGACGCGCTGGCGCTGGCGGCGGTTCTCGCCCAGCCGTGGGTCGACGTCGTGCTCAGCGGCGCCGCCACCGCCGAGATGCTGACGACCAACCTCGTCGCCCTCGATGTCAACCTGGGCGGCGAGATTCTTCACCGGCTCTCCGGGCTGGCCGAGGATCCCGCCGCCTACTGGGAGCAGCGGTCCGCGCTGCCCTGGAATTAGCCTACCGGGAGCAGCGGTCCGCGCTGCCCCGGAATTAGCGGTTACGCGGTGGTGGCGCTATCGGTGGCGGTTGAACGAGATCACCTGTTGAATCCCACTCGGGCGGTTCGTGTAACTCATCGTCAACACATTGAGCGGGATGAACTTGATGTTCAGCGCGGTCGAGCTGGCCCGCCAGGCGGCGGGGTTGGTGGTGCCCTGTGACTTGGTCAGCTGCTGGCCGGCCGCGGCGATCGCCGACCACACCGACTGCCGGCAGCGGCGCAAGTTGCCCCGCCCGCAGTAGCTGTTGGTGAAGGGTTGCGGCTGCTTGATCTTGAGCAGCTTGTCGATGTCACGATCGAAGTACTGATACCAGCCGTTGTACTGACCCCCGGGGGGCGCGTCGAACCGGCTGAACAGCGAGTTGAGCTGGGACAGCTGCGGCCCGATCACCGGTTTCATGAACGCGTTGGCGATCTTCGGCCAGGCGGCGTCGATGATCGGCGCGCCCGGGTTGTCGATCTTGCCGTCGCCATTGCGATCCAGCAGGCTGCCCCCGCTCCGGTTCCAGGCGGCGAGCAGCGACAGCATCCTTGCCGCCTGCCGGTTGGGGGCGGACGAGCCCTTGAGCAGCTTGGACAGGAGCGGCACCGTCTCGATCGCGAGCACGTTCTGGGTCGCCGCCTCGTTCATCGCCGAGGCGACGCCGGTCAGCGTCCACTTCCGTGCCTGCGCTGCTGGGCGAGGTCGCGGTTGAGCAGCGACACGCGGGCCAGGGATCCGTTGCCGCCCCACGCGTCGTCGGCGGCGCCGAAGCCGTGGGCGGCCACGTTGTTCCAGTTGACCATCGTTCCCTTGGTGGGGGTGTGGGTGGGGTCGATGCCCTGAGGGTGCCCGCTGGTCGCCAGGTAGCCGCGCCACTCGTACTTGCCGTTGCCGACCGTGGGCAGGCTGGGATCGGTGCCCTTGGCTCGGATCGGCAGCAGTCCGGTGGTGATCTCGGCGACGTGCTTGTAGTCGACGTAGAACGAGTTGAACGTCTGCGGGGTCAGGGCGGCCGCTTTGATGAATGTCTGCGGGCTGTGCACCTGACCGTTGGACAGGCGCCGGTTGAACAGCAGGTCCAGCGCGTCCTTGCCGTAGCTGGCGCGCTTGGAGGCGATCGCAACCTCGCGCTTGCCGACCTTGGCGTAGCCGATCACCGGTCCGTTGACCGTGGTCATGAACCTCACCGGCTTGCCGCTGAGCGTGCCGGCGTTGAACGGCTGCATCTTGACGCACTTGCCCTTGTAGATGTACCGGGTGGTGCTGTGTCCGCACAGCGACTCGGCGAACTGGTCGGTGTCGTCGGCGCCCGCGGAGGTCAGCGTCGTCGCGAAGTCCGGGCCGCGCCCGATCAGCAGGTAGCCGGGGAGGTTGCTCGACGTGGCGCCGCGCCAGTCCAGCCCGGGCGCGTGCATGTCGATTTCGTAGGTGAGGCCGGGATAGAAGTAGCCGACCTGGGGGCCCCCGACCAATAGCGGGTGACCCGTGGTGGAGTACCTGCCCTCCACCATCAGCTCGTTTGAGGCATGCGGCCTCGGCTCTTGGGAGGGCAGGCTGGCGGCGACCGCCGGCGGGGCCGCGGGGGTCGCCTTGAAGCTCCCCGGATTCAGGACCACGCTGCCCGGCGCCCCCGGCTTGGTCGGGGCGTGCTCGTAGTTGAACGTGCCGTCGACCGTGGTCGGGCTGCCGGCGTTCAGGTTCTGGCGCAGGTCGTTGAACACGCTGTACCCCCTCTTGGCGCCGAGACGTCGCTCGAGGCCGCCCAGGAACTCCGAGCGATGGGCCTCGTCGCCGCCACCCTCGCCGAAGAACTGGTCCTTGAGAGCATTGAACGCGTAGATGTCGGTGCGGGTGAACGGCGCCTCGGTCGAGTGGGTCGCCTTCAGATAGGCGTTGATCCCACTGACGAATACGTCGATGTCGTGCAGGACGGCGCGTCCCTCCTTGCCGGCGTGCAGCAGGACCTGGGTCTGTCGTGAGACGACGCGTTCGGTCTGGGCTGAGGGAACGAAGTTCTTGAGGTGCTCGACCAGGCCGATCGCGCTCAGCCCCGGGGCGTCGATGGCGGCCACTAGGGAGTCGTCGCGCACCTGGGCCAGCAGCAGCCCGCGGTCTTGGGCGGCGATCCATCCCGACGCCCAGACGCCGCCGTCATGGGTGGTGGCGGTGACGTGCGGGACGTCGAAGCGATCCCGGACGATCGTCACCCCCGGGTACGGCACCGGCTCGGGCGTGCCGGGCCCGTCGGTACCCAGCCCGAACGCCTCGGACTTGAAGTCGCTGAACAGATCCCCTTTGGTGACGTGGTCGAACAGAGGCGTGAGCGCGTTGTACATCTTGGCTTGGGTGTCGGCCCCGGGCGGGAACGGGAACCCGCCCGGCTGCCCGGAGGGGATGATGTTGCGCGCCGTCTGGGCGTAGTCGATCGGCGTCCTCGCCGCCTGTGCCGCCGGCACCCCCAGGGCCAGCGCTGCCATTACGATCGCGGCCCTCATGGCTGATCTCATCCGTGTTCTCCTCCTCTTGCGGGCTACCGGCCCCGAGCGATCGGAGAACATACACGACGGCGCGCGGGACCCGCGTTGCCCGCGCAACCTCCGCCCGCCGTAGATCAGTCGATCAGCCGCTTCTCCAGGCGCCAGATCGCCAGTCGCCACATCAGGACCGCGAACGCGAGCAGCACCGCGGTGTGAACGAGATCCGCGCTCGAGTAGGTGCTCAGCGACACGTCGCGCACCAGCGCGACGCAGTGATACAGCGGGTTGAACTGGGCGATCGTGCGCAGCCCGCTGGGCAGCGTGGAGATGGGGAAGAAGGTCCCTGCCACCAGGAACATCGGCGTCAGCACCGCGCTCGTCACGTAGTTGAAGTTGTCGATCGTCTTGGCCACGGCCGCGATCACCACCCCGAAGGCGGCGAACCCGAAGCCGGTGACGACCCCGATCAGCGGCACCAGGAGCATCCCCGGTTTGGGGCTCAGCCCGAAGGCGAACCCGACCACGAGCGGCGCCAGCCCATAGACGCCGGCGCGGACCGAGATCCAGATGATCTCCGCCGTCACCAGTTCCTCGGTGTCGACGGGAGCCGCCAGCAGGGCGTCATAGGTGCGCTGGAACTGCCAGCGGATGAAGGTGTTGAACATCCCGGGAAACGCGGAGGAGAAGAGGACCGCGGTCGCCACCACCCCGGTGGCGACGTACTCCACGTACCGCACGTGACCGACGCTGTGGACCAGCGATCCGAAGCCGAGGCCGAACGCGAGCAGGTAGATCGTCGGCTGGACGATCGAGGAGAACGTGGTCGCCTTCCAGTAGCGGCGGAACAGCACCACGTCGCGCGTCATCACCCCGGCGAGTGCGGCCGGTTCAAGGCGTCGCATGCGCCGGCGTGAGGGCTGGCGCAGCGGGGAGCGTAGCGAGCTCACTCGATCTCCTGACCGGTCAGCGCCACGAACGCATCCTCCAGATTCGCCGGGCGCCGAACTCCGTCGGGTGCCTCACCGTTCAGCTGCTCGGCCTCCAGCAGCGCCACCGCCGGGCCGCTTCGCCGGTGACGCCAGCCCCGCTGGACCGCCAGCGTCTCCAGCTCGGCCAGCTCGCCGGGCGGCCCGTACACCTCGACCACCTCTCGGCCGGCGTGGGCGCTGGTTAGCTGCGCCGGTGTGCCCTGGGCGATGATCCGCCCTGCGGACATCACCGCGACGATGTCAGCCAGCCGCTCGGCCTCCTCGATGTAATGGGTCGACATGAGCACGGTCACGCCCTCGGCACGCAGGCCGTCGATCAGCGACCAGAGCTCCTGGCGCACCTGGGGGTCAAGACCGACCGTCGGCTCGTCGAGCAGCACCAGCTTCGGATGGTGTATCAGCCCGCGCGCCACCAGCAGCCGGCGCCGCATGCCGCCGGAGAGCTCGCGAACGACGGTGTCCGCGCGAGACTCGAGGTGGGCGATGGCCAGCGCCCGCTCCACCGCCGCCGGTCGCTCTGACCGCGGCACCCGGTACAGCCGGGCGAAGACGCTCAGGATCTGGCGACAGGTGAGCTCGATGTCGAGGTTGTCCAGCTGCGGGACGACGCCCATCCCCATCCGCGCCTGCTTGGACTCTCCGGGCAGGCTGAACCCAAGCACCTCAATGGTGCCCTCGTCGGCCAGCGTTTGGGCGGTGAGCATGCGCATCGTCGTCGACTTGCCGGCCCCGTTGGGACCGAGGAGGCCGAAGCAGACGCCCGGCGGCACCACCAGGTCCAGGCCGGCCACGGCGACGATCTCGCCAAACCGCTTGACCACCCCGTGAAGCTCGATCGATGCCCGATCCTCGTGCACCGTCTCCAGGTTAGAACCGCCTCCGGATCCGGCCATCAGCGGTCATCGATGGCTCAGCGGCGGTGTCCAAGCTCGTCAGCGGGGCCCGTCGTCGAGCTCGCCGCCGCCGTTCGTGGCGTTCGGTCCGGGACCCGAGCCGGGCATCTTGAACAGCTGGGCGAGCTGGGCGGCGACCATGATGTCCCCGGCCAGCTGGATCCGGCCCTTGAAGTAAGCGGACATCGGATCGGAGTTGCCGGTCACCAGCCGCAGGAACTCCAGGCCGTCCAGCGTCACCGTCAGCTTGGGGTCTGGCCCCTGCGATCCGCGGCTGGTCCGGGCTTCGCCGTTCTCCACCACCAGCAGGTAGGTGTCGACGTCGTCATCGGGACGACCGGTGATGCACCATCGGACGGTGGTCCTCACGCCCTCAGCCTGCCTGCGGTCCAGCTGCTTGGGCAGCTGCCAGAAGATCCCGTCGAGCACTGCCCGCCGTGCCGGAGAGCGCATCACCTGCTCAAGGCGCTCGGGCGGCGCCTCTCGCACCAGCCGGCCGACGCCGTCCGCGATCTGCGTGGGCGCGTCAGCGGCGAGGCGCTTGATCTGATCCAGGGCGCGCTGCGGATCAAAGCCGAAATCCATGCCGATGACGGTACAACGTGCGAACGGGTGGTCGGCTCAGCTCCCGCGAGCCGCGCCGCGGCGCGCCGGGGCGGCCGCGAGCGCGGCGTGGTCGTGGCGGCGGCCGGCGAGAGCAGGGTGAATCGTGGCGGCGGCCGCGAGCGCCGGGTGGTCGTGGCGGCGCGCCGGGTGGTCGTGGCGGCGGCCGCGAGCGCGGCGTGGTCGCGCAGGCGGGGGCAGGGCCGGTCCAAATCGCCCACACGAGTGCTCTCCGGCGGCGGTGTGGGCGATCGGCCCCGCACGTCCGGGCCAAATCGACCACGCCTACCAGGTCAGGCCGAGGTGTGGTTGATTTGTCCCGGCCCGGCCCGGCCCGGCCCGGCCCGGCCCGGGCCATGAGCCAGGGGTGGGTCGCGCCGGAGAATCCGGGGTACTCCCAGCAACCCGCGGGAGGTGCTGTGGATCTTCCCGTTGGCCGGTAGATCCGGAGCACGCGCCCCCAAGCCGCATGAGTGCGCTCCGGAGTGACGCGTCAGGTCCCCGATCCGGCGCACCGAGCCCCGCTGCGGTCAACGACCGCCGGTACCATTGCTGCCGGCGCGGGCGGTTAGCTCAGCTGGTCAGAGCGCCTGCCTTACAAGCAGGAGGTCACTGGTTCGAGCCCAGTACCGCCCATCGTCGAAGCCAACAGCTTCGACGGCCGTGAGTCGCTTGGGGTGGGCTGGGGCACACGGTTGGAGGAGCGCACGGGGTGCGGTGCGTCGTTGAATCAGCGTCTCGCGCCACCGCGAGTCGAGCCGTGAGGTCTTGTCGATCCAGCGGAGACGGTGCAGTGACCTCGCGGCCAACGCCGTCGCCGTCCCCGCGATGTGAAACGGGTGGACAGAGGCGGTGCTGCTCACGGCACCACCTACAGTTCCACGCACAACCCGCTGTTGCGAGGACCGTCGAGGCGGGGACGGACACCCCGGTAAAACGCATCGGCGCGATCAGCATGGACGAGGACAGAGGACGCGAACCACCCGCCGCTGCGCCGGTCAGAATGACACGATCGTGATGCGGCCGATACGAGGCGGAGGTTCGAGGAAGCTCGGCGCGCCGGCGCTCCCGGGACTGAGACGAGCTTTGCACGACGAGCCACACGGACCGTTGCCGGGATTGCTCCTGGCCTTGACCGTGCTCGCCGGGGTAGTGGACGCAACCAGCATCCTGCGTCTCGGGGATGTGTTCGTGGCGACGATGACCGGGAACCTGGTGTTCATCGGCTTGGCTGCCGCCGGCGCGAAGGGATTTTCGGTGGGCACCTCGGCGTTGGCGGTGGGCGGGTTCGTGATCGGGGTGTTGATCGGGGGTCGCGCGTGCGAGGCGGCGCGGTCGCATCGCGGCCGGGCGTTGCGCAATGTGCTTGTGGTCAAGCTGTGGCTGGCCGGCGGGGTCACGGTCATCGCCGTCCTCACCGGGCCCCGCTTCCCGAGCGGCGCTCGGGACGCGATGGTCGTGATGTTGGCCATGTCGATGGGCGCTCAGCTTGCCGCGATCCGGTTCCTCAAGGTGCCCGACCTGCTGACCGTGGTGTTGACGATGACGATCACCGGCGTGATCACCGAGCGCAAACGGGGTTGGCACGACCCCGCGATGGTGCGGCGCGGGTTGTCTTTGGTCGCGTTCACCGTCGGCGCGTTGTCGGGCGGGCTGCTGATCCTCAACGTAGGGGTCGCCGCGGCGCTGTCGCTTGGTCTGGCAATCATCATCGCCACGACGATCGCTGCCCAGCGGGTGTCGCGCACTTCCACGAGTTGGTCAGCGCCTCGATCGGCTTGAGGGCAAACAAGGGGCCGCGACGCTGATGAGGCAGGCCGAGACGGCGCACGACTCGTTAGCAACCGTCGGAAAGGGCGGAGATCAGGCGCAACTCGTGCTCGCCGACCCGGATGACGTCACCCGGATTCAGCTGCCGGCCGCGGCGCGCCTCTCGTTGACCATTCACCCACACCGGCTCGGTCGCGAGAAACGCCTTGACTTCGGCGCCGCTGTCGATCACGGCCGCGAGCTTCAGCAGTTGGCCGAGCCGGATCATCTGACCTTGGATCGGCACGTCGCGCACCCCGCCAAAGCTACCGGCGAGCCGCCCACTGTCTCGACGTGGCGGCGGTCTCGATCGTGCCGGCGGTCTCGATCGTGCCGGCGGTCTCGATCGCACGCCATCATCTGTCGGCGTGGCGGCCCTCTCGTCCTGGACATCGCGCCCGCAACACGACGGCTGCCGCAGATACGCGATGCCATGGCGGCGCCTCGCCATCAGTTACGGCTGGGCGATCATCGTCAGAGAGCTGGAGGCGTCATCACGCTGGTCACCACAGACGAAGGCCAAAGCGGGCTTCATCGGCGGCGTGGTGATCAGCGTTCCGATCGTGTTGGGGACTGGTCTCCCATACCTCTACTGGCTCCTCACCGGCCGAGGACCATGGCGCCGGTACGGGTTCAGCTCCAGCGTCGTCGTAAGCCCGTTTCCAAAATCCCCATCCGCCGAAGTGCGAGCGGCGTTGGCCGAGCTGTCGGCGGCCTCACAGCAGCACGTCATGTTCGTGCGCGGGCCCGCGGGCCGGTTCCCTGGTGATAACCGGTGCCGTCGCGTGTGATCTACTGCGTCACCGCGACCGTGGTCGCGTTGCGTGAGAGACGAGCGAGGAGGGTCCGGATGGCGTTGCGGACAACCGTGGTTGGATCGTGGTGGAAGCTCGACGAGCATGAGGAGGATCTGGCCCGCTTTCACCGGGGCGAGCTTTCTCGGGCAGAGGGGGAGGATCTGCTGAATCGGGCGGCCGGCGCGGCGATCCAGGAGCAGCGCGAGCTCGGGATGGACGAGTGGACCGGAGGTGAGTACTTCACCGACAACTTCATCGACCACATGCAGCGCGTGCTCCACGGCTTCGAGGTCGACAAGCCCGACGAGCCCGATCCCTTTGACTACGACGATCTGGCGCATGCGGTGATCAAGGGCGAGCTCTCCGCGCCCGACGGGCTCGGCTATGTGCGCGCCTATCAACGTGAGCAGGCTTTGCCCGGCGGCGTGCGCAAGGCGACGGTGGTCGGGCCGCTGGAGATCGCGGTACACGTCCAGGACCAGACCGAAGCGCTGATGCGCCAGATGCCCAATCTGATCGCAATCGTCAACCGGGAGATGCGTGAGTTGGCAGCGGCGGGCTGCCCGCACGTCCAGCTCGACGTGCCGATCTTCGGCGTGCTCATCAACGCCGGGCAGATGACGACCGAAGATGCGGCGCGCATCGTCACCGGTTGCTTCGAAGGAGTCGACGGCGTTACGCGCGGAGTCCACCTGTGCAACGGGAACTTCAAGGGCCGCCCGATGTCAGGGGTGGTGCGCAACGCCACCTGGGTGCCGTTCTTGCAGCACCTGGATGGGGTGATCGATATCGCCTCGCTGGAGTGCAGCTACTTCGCCGAGTATCTGGAGCGTGACGCGTTCGCCGAAATGCCGCAGAGCATGGAGCTGGCCGCCGGCATCGTCGATGAGGCCAGCTACGGGATAGAGACGGTCAAGAAGGTACGGGGCCGCGCCGCCGACTGGGCCCGCGTCGTCGGCGAGGAGCGTTTGTGGATCTCACCGTCATGCGGGTTCGGGCGCCACCCAGCACGAAGCCGGCCGGTTCTCCGGGCGAAGGTGGAGCACATGATGGAGGCGGCCGCCTCCTTCTGACCGCTCCTCACGCTGTGAGGAACGCGCCGAGCGCGGTCCGCTCGGCGTCCGGGGAGCGGTCTGGCCGGGCGTGGGTGACGCCCAGCGCCCGCGGCGCGGCGATACCCCGGGCGCGAAGCGCGGCCAGCAGCTCCTCCACTAGCACGCCCGGAGCGCCGGTCCGGGCTCTGGCCACTGCGGGCGCCCGCCGCGCGCGGCGTCTGAGCTGGAGAGGTGCACGCCCTTCGTGGGGCTGCCCTCTACGCCGACGAGCACCACCTCGTCGCCGCGGTCCAGGTGCGCGGCGATGGCGCTCACCACCCCGGCGACGATCCGCCCGCAGTGACGGCGAAACGCCGGCGTGTCGTACTGCTCGCGCACCGCCCAGAACCGGTTCAGGCCGGCGAATCCCAGCTCGGGGCAGGGCATCTGCACCAGCCGCCAGTCCCGCTCGCGCAGTTCCTCCACGAACGGCGAGTACACGCCCGGACAGTACGCGCTGCCGGCCGTGCGCGAGTTCTGGTTCAGCAGGCAGTGGGCCACGAAAGCCACCTTCGCCACCGCGCGAGCATAACCGTCGCGCTCGCCCGCTGGCCCAGCGGCGGAGCCGGCGCGGCTGTGTGCGCCCATAGGTCCCGCCACCGTCGGTCTGGAGCGCCGTCGTCGGCCGGTCCATAGCATTGCCGTGATGCACGACGACGTGGTGGTCGGTGAGTTCTCGCATCAAGCGGAGGCGTTTGACCGGGCGCCGGTGATGAACGCCGCGGAGACTGTTGGCGCCCTGATCGAGCTGATGCCTGAGGGCGCCGGAGGCCGATGGCTCGAGGTGGCGTGCGGGACCGGCATCGTCTCGCGGGCGCTGGCGGGGCGGGTAGGCGAGGTGCTCGGCATCGATCTCACCGGCGCGATGCTCGATGTCGCTCGGCGCCAGGCGCGATCAGCCGGCCTGAGTAACGCGACCTTTGCACTGGGCGACGCGACCGCCCTGAAGCTGCCAGACGAAAGCTTTGACGGCGCGGTTACCCGCTTCAGCCTGCACCACATCCCGGTTCCGGGGCGGGTGATCAGCGAGCTGGCCCGGGTTGTGAAACGCGGAGGCTGGGTGATCATCGGCGATCACGTGACCGACGAGAATGGCGACGCTGCCGCGTGGCACCAGGAGATCGAGCGTCTACGCGACCCTTCGCACTGGAGCTGTCTCACCGCGGCGCGGATCCGTGGGGTGGGCGAACATGCAGGGCTCGAGCTGAGCGCGGAGCGTCTGGTCGGGTTCGAGCTCGATTTCCAAGAGTGGCTGGGGCGCGCGAGCGGCGGCGCCCGCGCCGGCGCGCTGATCGAGGCATGCCTTGCCGAGCGCCGAACCGGGACGCGTGGCTTCATGGTCACAAACGCCGGCGAGACCCGGAAGCTGCGCCTGCGGTACTCGCTGACTTGCTGGCGGCGTCCCTGACGCCAGCGCCGGCGACGGCTTGCCCGCTTTCACCTTCAGACCCTCGGCACTGTGCTTGTCGGCAGACGGTTCCGGGTGGCGGTAGCTCGCCGCCGATCAGGTAGCGGCTTTCGTAGTTAGTCGCGCAGGTGCCGGGGTTCAGCGGGTCCGAGCCGGTGAACGTGGGAAATTGTGGCTCGGGGGTGGTGAGCTTCCGGTGACCAGAACTCGATCGGTGAGCTTCACCGAACCGCGCCCACCGGACGCGGTTCAATCGGTGTGGAGAGTGGCGAACTTGGGTCGAGTGGCGCGGCCGCTACAGCCGAGACTGCGCGTGACCCGAGTCGCCGAGCAACAGGCCGCGATAGCGCCATTCCGCCAGAGCACCCCCACCTGGGGCGGGCCATACGCGGCTACCGCAGTGCTGCGACGCCCTGGGGCGGGCCATACGCGGCTACCGCAGTGCTGCGACGCCCTGGGGCGGGCCATACGCGGCTACCGCAGTGCTGCGACGCCGATCAAGTTGCCCTCGGGGTCGGTGAAGTGGCCGACCACGAGGTCTGTTCCCGGGTTCGTTTCGGGCCCCATCAGCCGCTTGCCGCCGAGGTCTTCGGCGTCTCGGAGAGCGGCCTCAACGTCGGGGACCCCGACGTAGAACATGGCATGGCGTTCGTAGTGCTCGCCGCCACCGACGCCTCCGGGGATCCCGATGCCCTCACTGGCCGTGTCGCCGGCGACGAACCCGTAGTCGCCTGCCTCTGAGACGGCCGGTGACACCGGGCCCGTAGTGTCGAACTCCCACCCGAACAAGTCGCCGAAGTAGCTACGCAGCCGCTGCGGGTCATGGCCGATGATCTCGAAGTGCACAACTGGATTTCCCATGATCGATCCTTTCTGCGCTGTGTCTGGCATTCACCGCGTGAATGCCCGTCCTGTTCCGAACTGGATCCGCGTCCCGCCGACAACTCATGCCGCTACAGGCTACACGATGAGCATTGTTTTAAACAACTAGCAAGTTGCCTTTCAGCATTTCCGTCGGTAAGGTACGGGCATGCCGACCAGTCGCAGCTACGGCGACGCTTGCGCACTTGCCCGCGCCCTCGATGTCGTCGGGGAGCGGTGGGCCCTGCTCGTCGTGCGCGAGCTGCTGTTCGGGCCGCAGCGGTTCTCTGACCTCCGCCACGCCCTACCCAAAGCAAGCTCGAACCTGGTCGCTGACCGGCTTCGCGAGCTTGAGAGTCGCGGCGTGATCGGCCATCGCAAGCTGCCGCCGCCGGCCGGTTCATCGGTCTATGAGCTGACCGAATGGGGAGCACAGCTCGAATCCGTCATTCTCGCGCTGGGCGATTGGGGTGCTCGGGTCCCGGTCCCGACGACGGAGACCACGCTCAGCGCTGCCTCGGTCCTGCTGTTCCTGCGCGGCGCAGCGCATCCCAGCCCCGACGCGGCGTCGACCGTCTACGGCCTCGAACTCGACGACCGCGTCTGGACGGTTCAGACCGAGAACGGCGAGCTGCATGTGCAGCCGGGCCCCCCCGCCCACGCGGACGTTTGGCTGCGCACCGATCCCAAGACGCTCAACGCTCTGCTCAACGACCCGCACACCCTCCACGCCGCCATGTCCGAGGCGACGATCGTTGTCAACGGCAACATCTCGGCACTGCACCGACTTCTCCGGTCAGTCACTATTCCCGCCCCGGCCTAGACGGGCAAGCCACGAAGCCGGCGTCCTACCAGTTGGCGCGGTGCCAGCTGGCGAGGGTTTCGCGCTCTCGGTCGAGGTCGATCCCGGGGCTCGGCAGGTCGGCTCTGACGGGCAGGTGGAGGCCGAGCGTCGAGAGCCAGTGCCACGTGTCTGAGACGGTGTCGGTGACCGGACGGCAGTGCAGGCCGGCGTCGTGGGCGCGCTGGACATCGGCGTCGTGCAGGCCGGAGTACTCGTGGCCGGGCGGGATCCAGATCGGTAGTTCCTCCCACGGCTGGATTCCCGCGCGAATGATCGTCTCCGGGTCGACCCAGGTCAGGACGGCGCCGGCCGGGGCCGCGGTCGCGTAGCAGGCGGTCAGCAGCGATTCCATCGTGGCGTGTCCGTGGCGGGAGACGACATTGAACGCTCCGGTGTGTCCGGCGGCGAGTGCGGTTATGACAAACCGCGCGAGGTCCCGCGCGTCGATGTACTGAAGCCCCAGTTCGGCGGGTCCTGGACACAGGATCTCTCCGCCTCGCGCCATGCGGTTCAGCCACCAGGTCAGCCGCCCCACGTTCTCGTACGGGCCGAGAATCGTCCCGGCGCGCGCGAGCAGCATTCGGCCCGGCAACGCCTGCTCGAGCGCGATCTCGGCGCCGCGTTTGAGCTCGGGGTAGCTGCCATCCTGCGCATCGGGACTGGCGGTCACGGTGGCTGTGGATTCAGTCGCTCCGACTGGTGGCGGCGGCATGTACACCGATTCACTTGAGATGTAGGCGTAGCCACCGGCGTTGTCGCGCAGCACTTTCGCGCTGTCGCGGACCGCGCACGGAGCGCCGGACCAGGTGTCGACCACCAGGTCCCAATCGCGGTTCGCGAGCTGCCCCAGGCTCCGAGGTTCCAGGCGATCTCCGTACAGCGCATGCACGTCAGGGTGACGCGGGCCGGTGAGCCCACGGTTGAACGTCGTGACCTCCCATCCCATCTCCAGGCCCTCCGAGACAACGGCGCGACCGACGAACGCCGAACCTCCGAGAACGAGAAGCTGCTTGTCCACGTGATCAGAGTAGCGCAACCGTCGGGTTGCGCTTTATCGAACAGCGGCCAACCGCAGAGAGATGGCGGATCACCTCTCACCCCTTGTCGGCGGGCACCGCCCGCGCATAGGCTGTCGGCTGATGGCTCTGCCTACCGAGCAAGACATCCTCGAGCTGATCGCATATCTAGCGCGGCTCGCCGGCGGAGACCTTCGCGCGTCCGTCCGGCGCAACGATGTGCCCGGGTGTCTCGTGCCACCGAGGAAGTCAGATGATCCCGAAGCGCTCCTCGTGATCCGAAGTCTCCTCGACGCCGGCGTGCTCGAGGCGCACGGCAGGGACGAGCTGAGGTTGACCGATCTGGGCGCCGAAAGATTGCCGACATCCGACACGTCAGGGGACGGCACTCCGCAACTGCCTGGCGCTGATGTGGTCGATTAGGGCGACGGAGCGGGACGGAGACCGTCGAGTGCCAGCTCCAGGTGGCGGCGCCAGTCCTTGGCGCCGCTGGGCTTGAAGTACATGGTGGACATGGCGGCGCCAGTCCTTGGCGCCGCTGGGCTTGAAGTACATGGTGGACATGACGCCGCAGGTGATCAGGGGGAAGTCGGCAAACGTGAGGTCGTCGCGGACCTCGCCGGAGGCGACGGCGCGATCGATGATGCGAGAGACGATCTCCGCGAACTCGGCTTTTTGCTGTGCGATGCCATCCCACGCGAAGTCGCTGGATCCCAGCAGCGCCAGTTGAAAGCCGGCGTCGCCGTCGGCGGCCTCGAGGTAGCTGCGGAGAATCGTCTCAAACGCCTCCCGAGGGTCGGTGACCTGCTCGGCGGCACGCGCGAGATCCGCCATGCCCTCGAAGCGCTCGCGGACGATCGCGGTCAGCAGCGCCTGCTTGTTGGGGAAGTGGCGGTACAACGTGCCCATTCCCAAGCCAGAGTGAGCGGCGATCTCATCCATCTGGGCCGCGTTTCCCCGGCGCGCGAAGAGCTCGCCCGCGGCGGTCAATCATGATCGTCGTCACCGCCCCCACTGGCCAGATCGGCCATCAGCTCCTGTCCAAGCTCCTTTCCAGCGGGGAATCGATCCGCGTCGTCGCGCGCGATCCCACCCGGATTTCCCCTGACGTGCGCGAGCGCCTTGAGGTCGTGCACGGATCGCACGGCGACATCGACGTCGTCACCGAGGCGTTCGCGGGGGCGGACAACGTGTTCTGGCTGGTCCCTCCGAATCCCCACGCCGAGAGCGTCGAGGATTATTACCTGGACTTCACCCGGCCGGCGTGCGAGGCGATCAAGCGCCAGGGGGTCGAGCGAGTCGTCGGCGTCTCGACCCTGGGCGGCGGGGTCGCAAACGCCGGGCACCTGTCGGCGGCGCTGGCCATGAACGAGCTGATCGAGAGCACCGGCGTGAGCTACCGGGCGTTGGCGATGCCGTTCTTCATGGAGAACTTGCTCAACCAGGTCGAGGCGATCAAGAGCCAGGGGATGTTCTTCCTGGCAAATTCGGCCGACCGCACGCTCCCGACTGTCGCCACGCGAGACATCGCCGCGGTGGCAGCCAAGCTGCTGCTCGACCATTCCTGGACCGGGGCGGAAAGCGTCCCGGTGGTCGGTTCCGACGATCTGTCTCCCAACGACATGGCGCAGATCATGTCCGAGGTGCTCGAACGGCCGGTCCGTTTCCAGCAGGTCACCGGCGCTGACTACAAGGCGACACTGATGCAGTATGGGATGTCCGACGCAAACGCGCAGGGCCTGGTCGACATGGCGGTGGCCCAGAACAATGGCTTCTACGACCCCGAGCCGGGCACGTCGCGGTCCACCAGCCCCACCAGCTTTCGCCAATGGTGTGAGGAGGCGCTGCGGCCAGTCATCCTGGCCTGAGGCGCTGGCCTTCGCTGACGCTTGGATCGGCGCGAGAAACGAGCTGCCCGCACGAGTGCCCACAGGCGGCGACCCGGCAGTTCGGTCAGGCGGCGGTGGACGGGTCCCCGGGGGAGCCCGGGGACCGATCGGGAGGCGGTATCTGGCTGGGTACCCAGAGCCGGCGGACCGTGGCGTAGAGCAGCACGATGGCCGTGGCTCCGAGGAAAGCCGGGAACACGATGCTGTTGTGGCCGGTGATGGCCGTCTCGAAGCCGCCGCCATCGATCAGGCAGTGCAGGGCGATTCCGGGCAGCAGGGACCCCGTCTTTTCATACAGCAGGCACGCGACCACCCCGAACACCATTCTCGGCGGCAGGGTTCAAGCGGGAGGACGAGTCCGTGAATGAGGCCGAACAGGATGCCTCCGATGACGGCCGCGCGGGCGACGCTCAGCCTGTTGCGGAGTGCGCGATAGAGCAACCCGCGAAAGAAGATCTCCTCGGTCACGGGCGCGGACAGCGACATGAACAAGCCGGCCAGGGCCAGCCCGACGGTGCTGCCGCGCAGGGTGATCCCCAGTGAATCGGGCTGCTTGAGCCCGAGCAGCCCCTGGACCCACAGTGCATTGACGATCGCGATGACGATGAGGGCCAAGACGACCCAGCCGACCGACTTCGCCGGCGCCGCGCCGCGCAGTCCCAGGTCGCGCGCCCGAAACGCTCGCCGCCCGTATAAGGGGATCAGGCAGGCGAGCATCGTGGCGTCGAGGAGGACGCCGCCGATGCCCAGCCGGAAGGCACCGCGGGATTCGAGCGACTTCACGAGCAGCCCCTCTGCCACGGCCGCCGCCGCCACGGCGACGTAGGCCGTGAGGGCGTACCGGACGGTCCACCCACTTGTCACCGGCGCCGGACGCTGCTTGCGCTTCCGGTGCTGAGGCACGGCGCTCATCGGTCCCAGAGGGCTTTGAGACGCTGGCGCGGGTGGTGCCCGCAGGCCGGAAGCACGGTGCCGTTCGCGCTAGTTCAAGGTGTTGTTCGAGTTGACGATCAGGCCGAGGCCCTTGACTACGTCCGCCCTGCCCTTGGCCCATCAGGGTGGAAGACGATTCCCCCGCCACTTTGCTTTCCGCGCCTGCCCACCGACCGAACCACACGACTCCCTTCGGTTGCATCTTGACCCCTACTGCGCCTACTCCCCGCTGCCCCGACGCGCCAAACGAGCCGCCGGGAAGCGTCCGTCAGTCGTAATGCGTGAGGTGTGGCCAGAGTTCCGGCCATCCCGCGGCGACTGCGCAGAGCATGACGGGGAGGCCCTGTTCTTGATTGTTCAGTCCGACGCCGTCGTTGACGGTGACCAGGGTTCGACACCGCTCGAAGTAGGGGCCGGCGTCGGCGGGGGAGGCAAAGCCGACGAGCAGGGTATGGGTATCGGCGGGCGGTGGCATTCCCCACTCGCTGAACCCGTTGTGGCCGCTGTAGGCGTGCGGGAGTCGGTGTTGGGACCCGAACAGATCGACTGCGCCGGCCTCGCCGTAGTTGCCCGTGAAGATCGCAGTGTGGCGGCGTTCGGCGGCTGGCACCCGGCGCCAGGCATCCGTCACGGTGTGGACGAACCGACTCCAACCGACCGTCTCGCCTTGCGCGGGATTGAGCGCCATCACGATGCTTCCCTGAAGGTCGCGCTCGGGTACAAGCGGCAGCGCGATGACGCCGCTGACGGCGGCGCTGAGAGCGAGCGCGGCGACCAGGCTTCGGGTGTGCGTGGGGGTGCGCGTCGTCCACTCCCCTACCGGTATCGCACCGAGGCCGAGCACGAGGGGATAGAGGCTTGCCAGGTAGTAGGCGTGGCCGTTGCCGGCGAAGTACAGGAGGGCCATCGCCGCGAACGTGATCGGTACGAAGCGCAGCTGGTGCCATCTGCGGCAACGGAACGGAGCGAGCAGTCCGGCGACCCAGACCGGCACCAGGAACGGGCTGACCATGACGAGCTGGAAGGGGAAGAAGCCGGCCCGCCCACCCTCCTGACTGCCGGCGATGTTGCCCGCGACGGTCAGCTGTGGCCAGCCGTGCTGTTGCTGCCAGATGAGATATGGGGCGGCGAGCACCACCGCCGCGACCGCACCGCCGGCGGCCCACCAGGACCGCAACAGAGATCGCGGGCCGATCAGGGTCAGCGCTGCCACCATGACGGCGGCCACCAAACCCACCTGCGGCTTGGCCTCAACGCCAACGCCGACGACCACGCCGGCGGCCAGGAGCGACGCGCCGCTGCCCCGAACGACCGCCCGGACCGCCAGCCACCCCAGGACGGTCGTGCTCAAGAGGTCGAAGGTGGTGGTGCTCACGAGATGGGCAACGGCAAGCGCAAACCCCGAGCAAGCCGTGCAGGCCGCTGCGATGACCTGCGCGCGAGTACCTCCCCCGACCTCTCGCGCGATGAGCGCGGCGAGCATCGTCGTCACCGCCGCCGCCAACGCCGAAGGGGTTCGCAACAGCACAAGGGAGTCCGGCGCGAGCGCGTTCATCGACCAGCTCAGCAACGGGACGAGCGGAGGCTGGTCCGGATACCCAAACGCCGGATGCGAACCAGCCACGATGAAGTACAGCTCGTCGCGGTGATACCCGTACCGCGCGGCCGTCGCGAGCAGGACTGCGGCCTGTACGGAAGCGATCACCACGACCCAGCCGGTCAGCCGAAGGCGCCTGGGCATGAGCCGGAGTCTGCACGCCCACTCGCCCACCAACCAGCCGGGCAGCCGGACTCTTCTCGGGTAGGGCCAGCCGGTATCCCCGCCAGTACATGAGCGCACTCAACCGGCTCGCCTGGTAAAGAGGAGCAGATGTCGGCGTCCGCAGGTGACCTCCAGTTCCTGTCGGGGCTCAACGACGAGGAGCGATCGGGTTTCGAGGCGCTGGGACGCACGCGGCGCTATGCCGGCGGCGAGGTGATTTTCCACGAGGACGACGATCCGGGCGGAGTCATCGCCATCGTCAGCGGCCGGGTCAAGGTGTGCGTGCTGGGCGGCGGCGGACGAGAGGTCGTGCTTCGCCTCCCCGGACCGGGTGAGCTGGTCGGGGAGCTGTCGGCGATTGCCGCCCGGCCGCGGTCGGCCACGGTCGTGGCGATCGATCAGGTCGAGGCGATTGCTGTGCGAGGCGGCGATTTTCGGCGTTTCGTGCTGGAGAACCCGCGGGTGGCGCCGCTGGTGTTCGAGCACGTGGCGACATTGCTCGCCGAGGCCGACCGCCAGCTGGTGGACCTCGCGACGCGCGACGTCACCGCTCGGATCGCCGGGCGCCTGATCGAGCTGACCGAGACGGCGGGGGAATCGGAGCTTGATGGCATTCGGATCACGCTGCCGCTGTCCCAGGAGGATCTGGCGGCATGGGCCGGCGCGTCACGCGAGGCGGTGGCGCGTTCGCTGCACCTGCTGCGAGAACTCGGCTGGATCGAGACCCGGCGACGAGAGATCAAGGTCCGCAACGTCGACGCGGTCCGCAACCTGACCCGGTAGCGCCAGCCCCAGCGTGCCCGATTGCCTGTTCGGCGTGGCGGCTGACGGCCCACCACTGAAATCAACGTGATGTTCGCGAGCGGATCCTTCTACTACCTCGTCGGCGCCACGGTCTGGGGCGCCGGGAAGTGCGGACCGACACGAGCGAACCTGACGCCGCCGTGCAGTCGCTCCACCTGATCGGCAATGACTGCGTCACGACGCCGACCCAGCCACGCCTGGCCTGGCCACGGTGGGATTCAGCGGGCCGAACCGGCCGCTCAGTGCACGCTTCAGCCGCGGCCCGGCGGGAACCCGACCTGGACGTGCTCTGCATCGCCGCGAACGATGGTGGGGACGACTCCGCGGTTATTCGTATAGCCCATGAGCTCGGCCTTCCACGCCGCGTCCTGCGTCGCGTCGCGCTCCTCGACGCTCTCCCCCTCGGCGGCCAGGTGCTCGCGCGCGGCCTGACAGTAGGGGCAGCCGGGCTTGACGTACATGACCACGCTCATGGCACTCGGTGTCACAGGGTAACGCGATGCGTCCGCCGCGGCAAACGACGGCTGCCACACAGTGCCCGGCGGCGGCGCCGCATCAGTCTCGGTCCTCGGACTCAAGGTCGCTCCACACGCGCGGGAAGCGGCCGACGCCGATGCTGCGACAGATCTTCTGGGCCGCCATGCTGACGGCTTCGGTGAAGGTGGGAAAGGCGAACTGCAGCTCGGCGATGCGCTCGACCGTCATCCCGGCGTCCATCGCCACGGCGACCACCTGAACGATCTCCGCCGAGTACTCGCCGAGCACGTGCGCGCCGAGGATGGTGCGCTGGTCGCGGTCGGCGATGAGCTTGCAGAAGCCGTCCGTCCGGGCGTCCGCGACCGGCCGCAGGAGGTCGTCGTACCAGGCGATTCCGACCACGCTGTCGTGGTCGCTTGCCGCCTGCGCTTCGGTCAGCCCCACCCGGCCGTACTCCGGGTCGGTGAAGCTGCCGCTGGGCACCACCTCATATGAGACCTGGCGCGAGGATCCGCCGATGGCGTTGTCGGCGGCAATCCGCCCCTCGTATCGTGCGGTCTGGACCAGCTTCGAGTGTCCGTTCACGTCACCGGCGGCGAAGATGTGGGGGACGTTGGTGGACAGGTAGCCATCTACGGGGATCTCTCCGCCTCGCGTCTGCACACCGGCGGCGTCGAGATCCAGGCTCTCCACGTTGGCGGGCCAACCAACGGCGACGAACACCGCGTCAACGACACTCTGGTGGGGAGAGCCTTCGCTGTCGAAGTGGATGACGATCCGCTCGCCGCTCCGTTCCAGAGCCTGGGCCAGAGCACCGGTGTGAACGGCGATGCCCCTGGTCGTAAACACGCGGGCGAGCTGCTTGGAGATGCTGATGTCGGCGCCGCGCAGCAGCGTCGCTCCGGCTTCGAAGATGCTGACGGTGGTGCCGAGGTCGGCGAGGATGGAAGCGATCTGGCAACCGGTGTCGGCGCCGCCGATGATCGCCACCTCCCTGGGCAACGTCCGCAGCGACGGGATGTCGTCGTAGGTCATCGCGAGCTCGTCGCCCGGGATTGGCAGGCGGGCGGCGCGACCCCCGACGGCGAGAATGATGCGCTCCCCCTGCCAGCTGCGCCCACCCGGGGCGACCAACGTGTGCGGATCGGCGAATCTGACGGAGCCGAGGCCCTCTAGCAGGTTGATCTGTTGTTGGCGGAGATGCTCGGCGATGTGCTTCTTGTCGTGGGCGTAGCGAGCGACGCGTTCACTGTTGGCCAGCATCGCCGGCAGATTCGCCACCGGAGGGGGCCCTTCGAGCCCGAACGTGGACCAGGACCCCCAGTCCCGCGCCAACCGGGCGGCCCGGGCGAGCGTGCGCACCGGCGCCGGGCCCCGGTTGAGGCTCGTTCCCCCCACCAGGTCGGCCTCGAGCAAGATGACCTGCGCTCCCAGCTCGCGGGCGTGAAGGGCGGCGCTGACGCCGGCTGGGCCCCCGCCCACCACCACTAGCGCCGCCTCGCCTGCCGGCTGGGCGCTCATCGTCCAGGTGGCCCGTTCGACCCGGCGTCGTACTCCTCCAGCGCCGCGAGATTCCGCGCCCAGCCCTCCAGAACCGGCGTGAGCACCCGCCACGCCTCCTCGGCCTCATCGGCGCGGATCGACAGGGTCGCGTCGCCTCGCAGCACGTCGAGCAGAATCCGGCCGTACGCGGGTAGCTCGGAAGGCGCCAGCTCGGCGCTCAGCGTCAGCGGCACGAGGCTGTGCGGCGCACCGGGCCCGCCGCCGGTGAGCTCGAGGGTGAGGCTCTCGGGCTCGAGCCCGAAGCGCAGCAGGTTGGCCGCCGGCCCCGACGAGCTTCCGAACGGGAGGTGGGGGACGGGGCGAAAGTGGACGACGACTTCCTTGCGATCCCGTCCCAACGCCTTGCCGGTGCGCAGGCGAAACCTGGTCTCAGACCAGCGCCAGCTGTCCAGCTCGAAGGTCACCTCGGCGAAGGTCTCGGTGCCGCGCTCGGGGGTCACGCCGCGTTCGTCGATGTAGGCGGGCACGGCTTTTGCACCGAGCTGTCCGGTTCGGTAGCGGGCGCGGCGAGTCCGGGTGGCGACATCACGGTCCGAGAACGGGCGGATGGAGCGCAACACGTCGACCTTGCGGTCGCGCAGATCGCGTTCCCCGAGGCTGATCGGCGGCTCCATCGCCACCAGGCAGAGCAGCTGCAACAGGTGGTTCTGCACCATGTCCTTGAGGGCGCCCACGCCGTCGTAATAGGCGGCTCTTCCCTCGAGCGCGAGCGACTCGTCCCAGACGATCTGCACCTCGTCGATGTGGGCGCTGCTCCAGATCGGCTCGAGCACCCGGTTGGCCAATCGAGCTCCGAGCACGTTCTGCACCGTGGTCATCGCCAGGAAGTGGTCGACGCGAAACACGTGCCGTTCGTCCAGGAACTCGGCGAGCCGGCGGTTCAGCGCCCTCGCGCTCTCCAGGTCCTCCCCGAACGGCTTCTCCAGCACGACCCGGCTGTCGGGAGCGAGCCGGGCGTCGCGGAGCATCGAGACGGCGGTGGGCGCCACAGTCGGGGGGAGAGCGAGGTACACCGCGACCGGTCGATCGTCGGTGAGCCAGGCCGCGGCCCCGGCCGGGTCGGCGAAGTCGACCCGGTGGTAGCGGGCCGATCGGACCAGAGCGTTCCGCGCATCGGGCGCGACCTCGGGGGCTTGGCGCCCGAGCCAGCCGGCGGCCCAGCTTCGGAACTGGTCGTCGTCCCAGTCCTGGTGGCCGGCCGCCACGAGCTCAAACCGCTCCCCGAGGTGACCGTCGGCATGAAGCGCGGCCAGCCCGGGCAGCAGGTAGCGGCCGGTGAGATCGCCCGTCCCGCCCAGCACCACGAGCCGGTCGATCACGTGGTCGGTCTCGACGCCGAACCCGGGGGGTACCGTGCGGCCGCCGCGAGGGTGACTCCACCGGCGATCACGCCGATGTGGCTGAATGCCTGGGGAAAGTTGCCAGAGAACTCGCCGGACGAGGGATCGATCTGCTCGGGCAGGAGCCCGAGCGGGCTCGCCCGGGCACACAGGGCGCCGTACAGCTCCGACGCCCTCTCCAGCTGACCCTGCATGGCCAGGTTCTCGACCAGCCAGAAGCTGCACAGGACGAACGCGCCTTCGTCGCCGGCAATCCCGTCCGGAGAATCTCCGTGCAGATAGCGGTACAGCAGCCCGCCGCCGGCGGCGAGACGCTCCGCCACCGCCGCGGTGGTGGCCACCATCCGGGGGTCGTCGGCCGGCACCACCCGCCGTAGCGGCAGCGCCAGCAGGCTCGCGTCGAGGCCGCCGCCGCCATCGAGGTGCTCGCTCAACGTCTGAGCCTTCTCATCCCACGAATCGAGCACGGTCTGGCGCAAATGGGCAGCGGCACGCCGCCACTTCGCCGTCGGCCCGGGAAGGTCGAGCTGCTCGGCGATGCGCACCGCGCGGTCCAACGCCACCTGGCACAGCGCCGCCGAGTAGGTGAACACCCGGCCTTCGCTGCGGACCTCCCAGATCCCCTGATCGGGAAGCCGCCAGGCGTCCACCGCCAGGTCGGCCAGGGACGCGAGCCGGCCCCAGAGATGCTCGTCGAGACGGCCGCCACCGCGAACCCATTGAAAGGCGCAGTCCAGCACCTCGCCGTAGACGTCGTGCTGTCGCTGATCGGCGGCACCATTGCCCCAGTGCACCGGAGCCGAGCGCCGATAACCCTCCAGCTCGGGGTCCACCCGCTCGTCGGGCACCGCGTCGCCCGCCAGGTCGTACATGATCCGCGGCACGCTGCCGTGCTCGAAGGTGTCGAGCACCCATCCCAGAAACGCCCCCGCCTCCTCCTCGAAGCCGATCCGACGCAGGGCAAACACCGAGAAGGAGGCATCGCGGATCCAGGTGTACCGGTAGTCCCAGTTGCGCACGCCGCCGATCGGCGCCGGAAGCGAAGCCGTAGGGGCCGCGACGAGCGCGCCGTTGCTCCAGTGATCGCAGAGCTTGAGCGTGAGCGCCGCCCGGCGGACCAGGCTCGCCTCGGGGCCCTCGTAGTGAAACGCCTCCATCCACCCCCGCCACGAGCGGACGGTCGCGTCCAGCAGCTCCTCCACGCCGAAGCGGTGGTGGCGGTGAGCACCTCCCCAGGACAGCACCACGTCGAGGCGATCGCCGGCGGTGAGCTCGTGCACGGTGCGTAATGAGCTCAGAGGGCGGCTGCAGCGAACATGCAGGTCGAGGTCGTGGCGACGCCAAGCGTCCAGCGACAGGCCCTGAGCAGCGGCGTGCGCTGAGGCGCCTCCCCGCGGCTCGATCTCGACCCGAAGCGAGACGGAGCCCTCGAGGACGACGGCGGAGCGGATCAGCTCCTGGCGTCCAGCCGGGGCATCGTCGGAGAGGTCGCTGCCCGGCCGGAGGGCCAGCGCATCGGTGACGCGGACCACGCCGGTCGCGCTGCGGAGCTCGGTGGAGAGGACGGCGGTATCGGGCTCATAGCGCTGCCGAGCGTCGACGATCTCATCGGGGGCCACGGTGAAACAGCCGCCCCGGGCACCGTCGAGCAAGCCGCAGAACAGCGGCTCGGAGTCAAACCGGGGAAGGCACAGCCACAGGACGGTCCCATCGAGGCCGACGAGCGCCGACGTGGTCCCATCGCCGATCAGCCCCAGATCCTCGAGGGCGAGATAACCGTCGCGTCGGCGCACCGGGCGAAACGAAGGTTCGGCGTCAAGCACGGCGGCTCCTCGGTCGAGAGGTACAGGAGGTTTGCACTGAGTCTTCGTCGAATGCCTCGGGAGATGCGAGTCTCCCATAGCGGCCATCCCAGCGACAACACCGTTCTCTCCGATCCCAACAACGTCTTCACTATCGGCCCGGCACGCCTCGTCATCTCAGGGCGCTTCGGTTTCGACACCTTGACACGCATGCCAAAGTAGCACCGTATTATTTGTCACTGCTGAGACGAGAGTGCTCGATCCACGGGCGAGAGATGACCCGAGTGCTCTCGTCCGCGGGACCAGATTTCACCCGGGTGAATCCTGGGCTCAGCCGTTGACTAGTCATCCGAGTAGGAGGAGGATCGCGCCCATGCCCCAACTGAAGTATCTCCCCACCGCCGCCGTCCTGTCGATCGCGGTCGCGTTCGCCGGACAGAGCGTCCTCGCAGCGGCCGCCGCGGCCAGTCCCGCGGCTTCGTGCTCGGGCAGCACCTCGGCCAGCAGCTTCACGGTTCTGCACAACGACCGTTCGGGGGGCGTCATCCTCCCGGCCGGGCAGTACCGGATCTCCAGCCCCAACCTGACGTGCAAGACCGCCGGCGCCTACTTCACCACGTTCTTGGCCAAGTACAACGGCCCGATCCCGGGGTGGACGGGTCAGCAGTTCGCGGTGGGCTACGGCAAGTACTCCAAGAAGAACAGCAAGCTGAACTTCACGGTCAAGCTGACCAAGCGCAAGCAGCTGGGTGTTGGGCTGACCGCTTCGTGCCCGGGCAGCAGCTTCACCGTTCTGCACAACGACCGTTCGGGGGGCGTCATCCTCCCGGCCGGGCAGTATCGGGTCTCGAGCCCCAACCTGGCGTGCAAGACCGCCGGGGCGTACTTCACGACGTTCTTGGCCAAGTACAACGGCCCGATCCCGGGGTGGACGGCTCGGCGGTTCGCGGTGGGCTACGGCAAGTACTCCAAGAAGAACAGCAAGCTGAACTTCACGGTCAAGCTGACCAAGCGCAAGCTGCAGGGCATCGGGCTGACCGGTTGAGCCGGCCGGTGCAACCGCCAGCGTGACGACCCGAACATAGCCGCGGGCAAGGCGGCAAAGGAGGACGGATGGCGGCCCGCCGAGGGCCGCCATCCGCCGTTGCGGCGCCGGCTCGTCCGGACCGGCCGTCTGAACCGTTTCCGCAACTTCTCGGGTCTATTGCACCGAGATACGAATTGCGGAAAGGACGAGCATTGATGAACTTCACAACGGGTCGCTTCACCGGTGAGGACCTGCAGCGGGCAACGTTCGCTGCCGGATGCTTCTGGGGGGTCGAGGCAGCGTTTCGCGAGATTGAGGGCGTCGTCGACACCGGGGTCGGCTACACCGGCGGGCGGACCGCCGATCCCACCTACGAGCAGGTTTGCTCGGGTACCACCGGGCACGCCGAGGCGGTAGAGGTGTTGTTCGATCCTCAGCGGGTCAGCTATGACCAGCTGCTGAGCACGTTCTGGTCCATCCACGACCCCACCACCCGCGACCGGCAGGGATGGGACATCGGCAACCAGTACCGGTCGGCGATCTACGTCGCAGACGCCGAGCAGGAGAGGCTGGCGACCACGTCACGTGACGCGCACCAGGCTTCCCAGACGACACCGATCGTGACCGAGATCGATCCGGCAGCGACGTTCTACCGGGCCGAGGACTACCACCAGCGTTACTTCGAAAAGCACGGTGGCGCGGTATGCGCCACCACGCTCCGCTAAAGACTCACGACTTCGCAATTGACGACTCCGACCGCGTCTGGCCGGATCCGCCGCTTGCTCAGTCACGAGCCCTGACGCCCCGGCGGAGAAGCTCCTCACCCCTCCTCGAGCATCAGATACGGCTCGAGGAGGCCCCGGAGCGCCATCCGGCCCCGGTGCAACCGGCTCTTGAAGGCGGCCTGGCGCAGGCCGACGATCTCGGCCGCCTCGCGCGTCGAGAGACCCTCGATGTCGCGCAGGACGACGGCGGCACGCCACTCCGCGGGCAGCTGCGCCAGCGCCTGCTCCAGGGTCTGCTCGAACTCGCGGTCGAGCGTCTGGGACTCGGGACCGAGGTGTGGAGCGTCCGGGAGCAAGGCGATCGAATCGTCGCCCTCCGGAGCTGTCTGGGCGGGCGGCGGCGCGCGGCGGGCGAGGCGTCGCTGGGCCTCGTTGAAGGCGATTCGGTAAACCCAGGTGGAGAACTGCGCCCGCTCCTCGAATCGCCCCAGGCCCCGCCACGCCCGTAGAAACACCTCCTGCGCCACCTCATCCGCCTCGGCCGGGCCGAGGCCGAACCGCCTCAGGGCGGCGTAGACGCGGTCGGCGTGGATCCAGACCAGCTCGGCGAATGCACCCTCGTCCCCCGCGCGCGCCCTCCCGATCAGCTCGTGCTCTGAGGTCGGCGGACCGCTCACCGCGCGGTTATACCGCCTGCCCGGCGGGCGACAGCCGACGGCGCCGCCCGCCGGCCGGCGTCAGGACCGCCGCTCGTCGAGCTCGAGCGAGCAGGAGTTGATGCAGTAGCGCTCGCCCGTCTCGCCGGGGCCATCGGGAAACACGTGGCCGAGATGCCCGCCACAGGCCGCGCAGGTCACCTCGACCCGGCGCATGCCATGGCTGCGGTCATCGTGGAGCTCCACGTTGCCTCGATTCGCCGGCTCGGTGAAGCTCGGCCAGCCGGTTCCTGAGTCGAACTTCGTCTGCGAGGAGAACAGCTCGGCGCCGCACCCGGCGCAGTGGTAGGTGCCGTCGCGCTTCTCATTCACATATTCGCCGGTGAATGGGCGCTCGGTGGCCTTGTGCCGTAGTACCTCGTACTGCGACGCGGTGAGCTGCTGCCGCCATTCGCGCTCGGTCTTCTCGACACGAGCCAGGCCAGCCTGGTTCTGGGTGTGGATGTTGTCGTTCATACCGGCTTTGACCCGCCTCCGCCGATAAAAGGTTCAGATCAGGACGCCGGAGGCGCTTTGAGCCGCCCGCGAACCAGGGCCGCGATATGCTCCGCTCCGGCGCCGTCGCCGGGATCAGGCAGACCGTGCAAGGCCTCCAGCATTCGTCGCAGCTCGGCGAGCAGGCGACGGCACTCCGGGCACTCCGCCACGTGGCGCGCCAGTCGGCCGCGCCGTGCCGGTATGAGCTCATCGTCCAGATACGCCGACATGTGGCCGGGCGCCCAGCGGTGGTCGCGCCGGAACCGCGTCCGGTTGAACAAGCCACTCATGCCGAATCTGACCCGAACCAACGTCGATCAGGTTCGCACACGCGTCGCGACTGGGAAAGGCGAGTATGGTGGCTTCGTCCGAGCCGCCCGTGGCGGGCTCCTCAGCTGATGGCTGATCCTTCGATCCCCACCCCCGACCTGAGTCCGGAGGAGACCGAGCGGGTCCGGACGCGCGTGCGGCTGATGATCGAGATCTCGGCGCGCGGCACTCGTTTCCGCGGTGGGCTCCAGCAGGCCGCAGAGCGCCTGACCCCCGAGGAGGCCGCGGTGGTCACCGACCTCGAAGCCCATGGGCTGGACGTGATCCAGTTGCGCAATCTCCTGCGCGGCGCGCACGTGCTGGTCGACGAGCCGTACCTGTACGAGCGCTGGCTGTTCCCGAAGGTCAGTCACCAGCGCATCTCGAGCCACCACCCCGAGGTCGACAAGCGGGAGTATCCCGACTACGGGATGCGGGGTCCGCTGGTGCGCGAGAAGCTGCACGGACGCACCACCCATGGCACGTGGCTCCAGCTGGAGAAGACGCCGGCGACGATGACCGCGGGCAAGCGCAAGCCGCCGACCTGGAATGACGTCAAGCACCTGGTGGACTACATGGTCTACCGGCTGCGGCGCAGCAACGTCGGTCCGTGGGGCCTCTCCGGGATGACCGAGAAGCGGCCTATGTACCTGGCGCCCGATCTCGGCGTACGCGTGCCGATGCCGGAGGCGGCGAGCCACGAGCTGACGCGGATGATCTCCGAGATCGAGAAGGATGACGATGTGACCTCGGCGTCCCCGGAGCTCGCCAGGCGCTTCCCGCCCCCGGATCGCGCCGAAGACCTGCGAGAGCTCACGTTCACCGGGATAGCCCAGGGTCGGGGCTTGTTCGGCAGCTCTGACGTGTTGATGATGGAGACCGTCTCGGACCCTGCCCGCGAACTCAGCACCCACGGGCGCGAAACGGGCGGCTGGTCGCCACCCGAGCTCGGCGCCAGCCGCCCGGCGACGATCGAGCTCGGCGACGATCGCAAGCTCGCCTACGCGGTGCGGACGTCGCCGGCGGCGAAGGCATCCCAGTGACCGAAGCGACCACCGGCGGCGACGCCCCATCGGAGCTGGTCACCGCCGTCGTCAACCTGGTCGGCACCGGTCCGGTGCTGCTCGGTGCCTACACCCTGGCCGAGATCGCCGCCGTCGGCGGGGTGATCGAGTGGCTCGAGCGCGTGCCGGGGCCCGAGCCGGTGGCAGAGGCCGTGCGCTCGCTGGCGGCACGCGATCTCATCACCACCCAAGCCGGCGACGTGCACATCGACGTCCGAGGGGATATCGGGATCGCGCTGGCTTTCCAGCAACGCAGCCGGATGGTGCTCGACGCCCGCGTGACCGGCACCGACCCCGACAATCCGTGGCGCTTTCTGCTCATGCCCCAACCGGAGCAGATCACGCTCGAGGTCCGCATCGACGCGCTCGGAATCCACTTCTACTCGCTGCGGAAAACCACCGAGGCGCTGCGACGACTGAGCGAGCAGCTACCGCGCGGCGAGCGGGGTCCCGCCGACGCCGAACTCGATCAGGTTCTCACCGCGAGCCCTGACACGGCGCTCGTGACCGTGACGCATTGGCAGGACGATGGCGCCCGGGAGAGCACCGACCTGATCCTGGCCACGCAGGATGGGCGGCTCCACGCGTTCCTGCGCGACGCCGAGAACCCGTCGCAGTTTGCCGCCCAGGGACTTGACGAGGGCGAGGTGCGCGCTGTCATCCAACGGCTGATCGCCCAACCCCGGACCTGAGCCGATCGCCCTCCCGGCTGGCCTGACCAGCTGGACGTGGTGCTTCCACAGGTTCTCGGCAAGTTCACCGCCACGTCACCGGTGGTCACAACCACTCGATCGCGCCGGATTTCGGTTGCTTCGGCTCACGATCAGGGAGACGCAGATGAGCGATCGATGGGGTACAGCGCGGGTTTGGGCGCGGCAGTCTGCGCGGCGGCGATCGCGGTAACGCTGGCGCCGGCGGCCGCACAGGCCGACCACGGGTCCGGCGGTTGGCATGGGCACGAGCATGTGACCCGGGCGGCCCTGCCGCCTGGCGCGCTCAAGCACATCTTCGTGGTCGAGCTGGAGAACGAGGACGCGTCGACCACGTTCGGGCCCGACTCTCCCGCGACCTATCTGAACGGGACCCTGCTCAGGCAGGGCGAGCTCCTGAGGAACTATTACGCGACCGGTCATGCCAGCCTCGACAACTACATCGCTCAGATCTCGGGGCAGGCACCGACCGAGGAAACCGGCGCCGACTGCGGCGTTCAGTCCAACGGGACCTCGATCATCGGCTCGTATGCCGATCTGCTCCCGGGGACCCTGGACCCCAACCAGGCGCTGTACCCCGGCCAGGTCGACGGCCACGGCTGCATCTATCCGGCGTTCGTGCCGACGATCGCCAGTCAGCTGGACGCTCTGTATCCGCCGAACCGATGGACGCACACGGCGGCATGGCGCGACTACGACGAGGACATGGGCAACCAGCCGACCGGCCGTGAGCTCGGCTCTCCCGATCCGACCGGCGGCCTCGACTGCGCGCACCCGCCACTGGACGGCGTCGACAACACCAACTCGGCCTCGCCGGCCACCGCGACCGAGCCTGCCGATCAGTACGCCACGCGCCGCAACGGCTTCATGTACTTCCACTCGATCATCGACAACGCCTCCGAGTGCGATGCCAACGTGGTTCCGCTCGGCAAGGTGCAGGTGGGCAGGCCCAGCCTGCTCGATGGTGTCGCGCTGCCCGACACGTTCAGTGGGCATCTAGTCAGCGATCTCCGGCGCGCCTCGACCACGCCGAAGTTCGGCTGGATCACCCCCAACCTATGTGACGACGGGCACGACAGCACCTGCGACGGGCCGAACACGATCGGCCAGACGGGTGCTGGCGCCGGTGGACTGCACGGCGCCGACGAGTTTCTCGCCCACTGGATCCCCTTGCTGCGAGCCTCGCCGGCCTATCGGTCGGGAAGGATGCTGATCGTGGTCACATTCGATGAGGCAGGCTCCGGAGACGCGACCGCCTGCTGCAGGGAGACGCCGGGTCCAGACAACCCCACGCCGGGCTTCTCACCGCTGCTCGCGGCGATCTACCAGCAGTACGGATTGCCGATCCCCAATCCGGCGCCGGGGGGAGGCGACGTCGGGGCCGTCCTCCTCAACCCCCGCTACATCAAAGCCGGCAGCGTCGACACCACCGGCTACTACAACCACTACTCGGCGCTGCGCAGCTACGAAGATCTGCTCGGCATCGTCCGCGGCGGCACGGACGGACTCGGCCATATCGGATTCGCGTCATCGCCGGGGCTGGCGCCGTTCGGCTCCGACGTGTTCAACCAGCGAACCTGGCGGCACCCGCGCCGGCGTTGATCTAGAACCGGTTTCTCGGACGAACGTGTGCTGACGACGCGGCTCCGGGCACCGAGACGGATCCGGAGCGGGCGCCGATCGAGCGAGACCCGACGAGGCGCCGGAAGGCCGGCTCGTCGTGTTCGCGAGTGGTGGTAACGGCACCGCAGCGATCGGCCGGGCCAGGGTTGGTCGGCGGTGACGGCACAGCGCTCACGGTGGTGAGCCTCGGGCGGACAGGACCCACCCGGAAACCGTTGCTGCGGGCCGAACCGCCACGCCTATAACTGCCCCGTCCGGGAGGCACGCGTGGGAACCGTTGGGCGAACCGCTGGCGCGCGGCGGCCACCGGGCGGCGCGAAAGCTGCGTCGCGCGAGGGTCGCTGAAGTTAGACTGGCCGGGTAGCGCGGCACCGGGCGAGCGCCCGATGCAGCACCTCCCGGCCGCGCCGCTCCGGGCCACGCCTAGCATGAATCCGCGATGACCAACCGTTTGCGATTCCTGACGCGTGCGCTGCTGGCCGTGTGTGCGGCCACGCTCGTCGCCTGCGGTGGCCAGCGAACCGAGTCGGCGAGCAGCGCCGTCACCGCGAGCAGCACCGCGTCGGCAGCGGCGACCGGCCCGATCCCGGCCGGCGACTGGCCGGAGTTCGACTACAACCCACAGCGCACGGGGGTGGGTCCCGCCGCCACCGGCATCGACGCCCGGAACCTCGGCAGCCTCAGGCTGCGCACGGTGACGCTGGACGGGATCGCGGACTCATCGGCGATCGAGTTGCACGGGGTCGTCGTCCACGGCAAGCCGCACGACCTGGTGGCGGTGACGAACGTTTACGGCAGGACGATCGCCATCGATGCCGCCACCGGCCGCACGCTGTGGGAATACAAGCCGCCGGGCGTCAACGAGAACCCTGGCAATCTGCAGGTCACCACGACGAGCCCGGTGGCCGACCCGGATCGGCGGTACCTGTACTCGGGCAGCCCAAACGGCTTCATCTACAAGCTGTCGCTCGCCACCGGCCGCGAGGTCTGGTCCCGGCGGATTACCTACGACCCGGGGCACGAGAAGATCGCCTCCGCACTGAACGTCAGCGGTCCATGGGTGGTGGCAGTGACGGGCGGCTACATCGGAGACGCCCCACCCTACGACGGCCACGTGGTGACCATCGCCCGCGCGAGCGGGCGTATCAAGCATGTCTGGAACAGCGAGTGCTCCGGGCGTCACCGGCTGATCCTGGCCAGCTCGTGCTCGGTGACCAACACGCGTGGCGACGACGCCATGTGGGGGCGAGCCGGGGCGGTGATCGAACCGGGGTCCGGCCGGATCCTGACCGCCACCGGGAACGGGCCGTTCAATGGATCCTCCAATTGGGGCAACAGCGCGCTCGAGCTGTCGGCCGACGCCGGCCGCCTCTTGCACAATTGGACGCCGTCCAACCAGGCCCAGCTGTCGCGCGGCGACGTCGATGTGGGTAGCACCTCGCCGGCGATCCTGCCCACCTATCACGGCTACCGACTGGCGGTGCAGGGCGGCAAGGACGGCCGACTGCACCTGCTCAATCTCGCCCGGCTGGACGGGACCACCGGTCCCGCGGGGCGGCGCCTCGGGGGCGAGCTCTACGAAACCGCGGCGCCCGGTGGTGGCCAGGTGCTGACCGCGCCGGCCGTGTGGAGCCACGCCGGCAGCGCGTACGTGTTCGTCGGCGACGATTCGGGAACCGGCGGCTACCGGCTCGTCGACCCGGCCCACCCCCGCCTGCGGCTCGTGTGGCACAGCGCCACCGGCGCCACCAGCCCCGTGGTCGCCGGGGGGCTGCTCTATCTCTACGACGAGAACGGCGGACGGCTTGACATCCGACGGCCGGTGAGCGGCGCGCTGGTGCGAGCGCTCCCATCGGCCCGCGGCCATTGGAACAGCCCGATCGTCGTCGGCGGCCGGATCATCCTGCCGACCGGCAGTTATCACGACAGCTCGCCCACCACCACGCTGGAGATCTACCACCTGCCGGGTCGATAGGTGGGGGCGATTGCCCCATGAACGTGGTCGACCCCGGTCCGGCTCCGGCGGCCACCCGCCGCCGCGTCAGCCCGGAACTGGCGCTGGGCGTGGCGGGCCTGCTGACCTTCGTCCTGGTCCCCGTCCAGATCAACACCGTCTACGAGGGACTGCCGGCCCACCCGCTGTTTCTGCACGTACCGGTCATCCTGATCCCGCTCGCTGCTCTCGGCGGTCTGGTGCTGGCGGCCCGGCCGCGGCTGTTCGAGCGGCACGGCATCTGGATGTGCGCGCTGGTGATCGTCGCGCTGGCCTCGATCAACCTGACGATGGGAGCGGGCAACCAGCTGCGCACCGACCTCGGCCTGAACGGCGGCGGGAGCCAGGTGGCCGATCTGGTGGCGCGCCACGCCCATGCGGCGAGCATCCTCCGGGTGCTGCTGGTCCTGTTCACCGCCGTCTTCATCATCGCGGTCACCCTGTACCGCCACGGCGACGGGAAGCGAAGCGGCATCGGGCTGATCGACGCGATCCTGTCCGGGCACTTTCGCTGCTGCCCGGCCTGACCTTGGTGCGCATCGTCCTGGCCGCGCTTGCCTTGGGCTGCCTGTACTTCGTATTCCTCACCGGCGACCTGGGGGCTCGCGCGGTCTGGCAGAGCCGGGTGGCGGCTCACGCCGCCGACGGCGGAGCGTCAGCGCAGCGCTAGCTCCGGGCTCACCGGTTGGTTCGGGAGCCGGCGCAGTGCGATGCTGGGCCCCAGCGGCGCGGCGGTGGCGCTGGCTTCGCCGAGCTCTGAGACCTTCTGCGCAGCCGCGGCAGTCAGCGTGAGGTGTCCGTCGGAACGCCGTCTGATGTGATCGGTGGTCTCGAGCGCGTGCAGAGCGAGTGTGATCGTCGGCCGCCGCGCGGCGGCGAGTCGGGCGAGCACCTCGTGCGTCAACGCGAGGGGCAGAACGGTCCCTTCGGGAGTGACGCGGCCGCAGCTGTCGGCCAGCAGCCAGAGCGTCAGCAGCACGCGATCCTCGGCCCGCGGGAGGTGAGCGGCCAGGCTTTGGACCGCGAGGCGTTGTCGCTGTGCCTCCAAGCGCCGGTGCAGGTTGGTCAGCAGGGATGGCCAACGCGCGGCGGCGCGGACGTACCGATCGGTCAACACGACCACGCTGGCTTCGCTGAGAGCGGTCAGCGTGATCTCGCTACCCAGGCCGAGGCCGTCGCCGACGGCTGCCGGGAGGAGCAGCACGTCGCCGCCACAGAGCAGCTCGAGCGCCACGTGTTCGCCGAGAGCGACCTCTCGACTCAGAACACCGTCCGTGATGATCAGCCCGATGATGTCGTCCCTGTCGGCACCACAGTGAGGTAGTGCCCACTCGCCGCGGAGGACTCGCAGGACGCGGGCGCGGCTCGCCTGGCGCGCCTGCTCCCATTCCTGCTGGCCGATGCCCGAGCCGAGGTCTGGGTCGAGGTCCAGCAGGCAGACGCCGCTGGTGGGGCGAGGGAGCGCGCTAACTGCCATGGCAGTCTGGCTGAAAGCCGTCATTCGGGGTTGCCTCCGCAGCGCGGGCAGTTCGTGTGGGTCATCGCGGCTCTGTACTGACTGCACAAGTGCGATGGCACTGCAGCGAACTGCGCTCTTTGCGGACCGCTGCCGATCCAGCTCGTCAAGCCCTTGCCTACCCCGGGTCGGAGCGGCGAGCGCCTACCAACATCGTAGCCCGCTCGGCGAGTCTGCGCTACCGTATTTCTTTGACGTCGTGCGGTGCAGCGCCACTGGCGTGGGACGGCGTGGCCTGCGGGACGATTTCAGCGTCTCCCCCTTCTTCTCCCGGGCCGGCCCAAAGGGCGAGACGAGAACGGAGGCCGGCGATGTCCGGCACCAGCACCGAAGCTCCGCGCGCCCAGTCGATGGAGCAGCAGATCTCGAGCTTGGTCGTGCAGCTGCTGCGGTCCTACACCGGTCGCGGGCCCACGAAGGCGTGGACCTCGATCTACGCGGATCTCGTTACGGTGGTGCTGCGCGACACGTTGACGAAAGGCGAGCGCAGTCTGGTGGCCGACGATCGGGCCGAGCTGGTGCTCAGCATGCGCAAGGCCTACCAGGAGACGATGGGCCGCGAGCTGATCGCCGGGGTCGAGAAGATCACCGGCCGCTCGGTCATCGCCTTTCTCAGCGACAACCACGTGGACCCCGACATCGCGATCGAGAGCCTCATACTCGAGCCCCTACCCGAGCAAAACCATGCGCCACCGCCGGGCTGAGGCTCCGGGATGCAGGCAGCGATTCCGAAGTCAAGCAATTTTTCCGGGCTCGGCAGGTGGTCGGCCAGAGTGGCCGGCTCCAATCGTATGTTCATCCTCGCATCCGAGGCGACACCCGGAGACGACCAGGTCCAGTCTTGAGCAGCGTGCGGGCGACGGAGGCTCACTTCCACCGCGAGAGAAGCGACCCGGCGTAGTCCGCGAAGCGCCGCAGGTCGTCGGAGTCGATGTCGCCGGGGTCGTCGCCGTCCAGCAGTAGGTCGAGAAGGCTGACGAGGTCCCAGTAGGGCTGGTGGTGAAGCGGGTCTCCGGTGGCTGCGCGGTAGCACGCCAGGAACCGGTCGGCGACCGCCGGACCGTAGTCGAGGACGAGATTCCAGCGCATGTGCCCGAGGTCGAGCCCGCGCGGGCCCCACGAGGCCTGCGTCCAGTCGACCACGCCACTGAGGCGCCGGTGAAGCCACAGGGTGTTCTCGGGGTGATAGTCGCGATGGATCAGAGTCATCGCCGCCGCCGGCGGCGGCTCGCGGACGGCCGCTGTCGCCTGCTGCCAGACCGGCGCGTCCGGCATCCAGCGGGCCGGGGCGGCCCGGGGACGGTCGTAGTAGAGCCGGTACGGGTGAAGCTGCGCCTGCGCCGCTCCGTCGACTTCGTGGATCGCGGCGAGCGTCTCGGCCAGCTCCCGGCAGAATCCGTCGCCGTCGGCGTCCGCCGGACGGGGTGGGTGACCGGGCAACCGGGTGAGCAGGATCGCCGGCACGTCACAGCGGGCTCCAGCGGGGTCGGCCGCCACCATCGCCGGAGCCGGAACCTGGGTCGGGCGCAGCAGCCCCAGCACCCGCGTCTCCCGCTGCACCGTGTAATCGGCGTCGTCTGCGTCCCAGCCCGCCCGGGCCCAGCGTCGCAGCACGAGGCGGTGCGCGTGCCCGGCCGCGTCCACGACGTCGAGCGCGTGGTTGACGTGCCAGCCGCCCAACCGCAGCCGCCAGGCCCTCGCGATCCGGCTCCCGGGACCGACTTCGCCGGTCACCCACCTCACCGCCCGATCAGGGAGCATTCGCCCGATTCTTCCAAGCTCCGGTCCGGCGCGAGGCGCGTGCACACGGTGTAGGGGCGGGGCGGCGTGCCGGCGCACGGCGTGCGTCATCGTGGCCGGCAGCCCGTTCCCCCCGGCCGGGTTACTAGCTGGCAGACCCTCGCCTGGCAGAACGGTTTTCGCTACTTCGGCGGTGAAAATCCCCGACGCGGGCGCTACCCGGCAGCGGTGTGGGCTATTTCCCCCGGACGTCCGGGCCAAATCGACGACGCGCTCCAACCGGAGCCGAGGTGTGGTTGGTTTCGCCCGGCCCTCGTCGTGGCCGTGGCTGTGGTCGTAGCCGTAGTCATAGTCGTAGCCGTGGCCGTGGTCGTGAGCGCAGAGCCGCCCCGACCGGGGGCGCCGGTCAGCCGCGTTTCCTGGTCCTGGCCGTGGCCGTGGCCGTGGCCGTGGCCGTGGCTGTGGTCGTGGCCGGCGGTCAAGGACCGGGCCCGCCTGCTAGCCGCCCAGCCGGGGAGGCGGGGGCTGACGCTGCTCGGCCATGGCTGGCCGGCCGGCGACGCTGAGGCTCGGCGATGCGGCCAGGGTGTCGAGCAGGCGGTTCGCGGCGGAGAGGAAGCGTTCACACCCTCCGTCAGTGCGGCAGATCAGCATCGCGCCCTGCAGGCCGCTCAGGATCATCGTCGACGCGTCGGCGAGTGATCCGTTCACCGAAAGGACCGAGTCGGCCTGGCCCTGCGACAACACCGCGACCAGCCAGCTCTGATTGGTGTCGAAGAACCGCGTCACCGCGATCCGCATCGGCTCCGGCAACGTCTCGTACTCCGCGGCGAGGATTCCGCACAGGCACATCCGCCCCTGCGACAGGACCTCGCTGTAGATGTCCACGTAGGCGTCGAGCTTGGCGCGGGCACCGGTGATCTCGTCGTCGATCTCGCTCAGCGCCTGCACAAATCGAGCGGCGTAGCGCGAGATCAAAGCCTCACCGAGCTCGGCCTTACCGGGGAAGTGGTAATGCAGGCTCGCTTTCGTGATCTCCAGCTCGCGAGCGACATCCGCATAGCTGAATCCGTTGTAGCCACGAACCTGGACCAGGCGCTCGGCGACGTCGAGGATCCGATCCGGGGTGCGGGAGCGCGGGGTCGAGGTACTCGTCACAGTCGAGATCCTCGTCGAAGAGGCGGACATCGCCAAAACCTTACTTGACTTCTACCTACTAGTAGGTAACCATTGGGCGGCATAGTCAGCAACCAGAAGGGACCGGACGTGATGGGACGCAAGATGGCTGACTGCCGTCGCTTCGAGAGCGACAACAACTGCTCGCTGACGATCATCGGTGAGGAGGACGAAGTGGTTGTCGCCGCCGCGCAGCACGCGGCCGCGGTACACGGGCACGAGGACACACCCGAGTTCCGCCGGCAGGTGGTGGAGATGCTCGAACCCGCCGAGGACTACGCGCCGGGAGGCCGGGAACCAGAACCGCTGTCCGGCTGAGGAGGGCTGAATCTCAAGCCGGCATCATGAGGTGGCCGCTCACCTGAGCGGTCATCTCAACTCTCGGCACGCACGGATCGGGGACCTACCGCCCGCTCACGCCGCGAGTGGCCGCCGGTGAAGGTGGGCGCGCGGCTGACCTCACTCTCTGGCCGCGGCGAGGGCGCGGCAGCGTCGCTCCAGGAAGCGCATGTCCCGGTCAAACTGAAACTGCCAGTCGCGTGACGCAGTGACCTGGCGGGCGTGGTGGTGATAGGTAAAGGTGCCGACCGGGACGTAGACGCTCGCCCACGCGGCGTCCACCCCGAGCATCAACCCGATGTCGGAGCCGCCGACGGTCGCGCTCCAACCGCCGGCCGCCAGCACGGCGTCGGTGCGCCACATGGCGCCGGCGAGGTGCAGCGGCACCCAGCGCTCCGCCCCCCAGATCTCTGAAAGCGTTCCCGGTTTCAGCCGCCCGGGGGTGAAGCGGGTCGGCGGCGTCCACGGCGGGCGATCGGGCCATCGCTCGATCCAGTCGCCGAAGGCGAGCCCCACGGTCGGATCCTCGAACGCCGGCGCCAGCCCGGCGAGCGCAGCCGTCGTCGGAACGTCATCGCTGTCGGCGTTGAGGACGAGCGCCGCTGTGGCTCGAGCGAGGGCGCGATTGCGCGTGGCCGCGATCCCGAGCTTACGCCCGTTTGCCTCGATCGCGACGCGCGGGTCGCCGCGCACCGGGTCTGGCAACTCGATCTGTTCGAGGCCGTCGAGCTGGATCAGCCACTCCCAATTGGTATGCGCGGCGGCGAGCACTGCATAGATCTCCGACAGCCGGTGCCCCGAGCGGTTCGCCAGGGCGGTGATGATCGAGACCGTCGGCGGGGGCATCCGCCGACGGACGATAGAGGCGGCACCGGAAGGGGGCGATCGTGACAGACGGCGATGGCGTACCTGGGACAATCCGCCATCGTGATGGTTGATCTGACCTCGGGCGTCAGGGTGCTGGATGACAACTCCGCAGCCGATGTGGCGCTGCTTCGCACCTATGAACCGGTCGTGCGCTACACCAAGGGCGAGCTCTTCTTTCCGACCGCGGTCGGGCCCTATGTTGCCCAGTGCAGCCTGTGGGCGGGCGTCGGCGGGGGGCGGGCCATGCTTGTCGTGCCCGCCGGAGAGCTGAGCTTGCCGGAGCTGTGCGACCAGAGTCGAGTTCGCTGCGACCAGCAGCTGTTCCTGCGGTTTGTGCAGCAGCCGTTGGGGCGGGCGCAGTACCGGCAGTGGAAGCGCGTTCCGCGCGACCGGCTGAGCGCGACCGGTCGGTTCACCACCACCGGCGTGCTCGGGCGGCTGATCGACGCGGGGATACGCGCGTCGCTGCTGCTGCGGGGCAAGGTGCCGGCCGGCCTTGCCGCAGCGGCCGAGACCACTTATCGCGAGCAGCTGGACGCGGCTCGGTTCACCTACTACGGGCGCGTTGTCCGCGAGGGTGGCTATGTCTGCCTGCAGTACTGGTTCTTTCACGCGATGAACGACTGGCGCTCCACGTTCGGTGGGATCAACGACCACGAGGCCGACTGGGAGATGATCACGGTCTACCTCGCCCAGAGCGAGACGGGTCCGCCGACGCCGGCCTGGGTCGCATTCTCCTCCCACGACTACCAGGGCGATGACCTGCGCCGCCGCTGGGATGATCCCGAGCTGCAGCGTGAGGGAAACCAGCCGGTGGTATTCGCCGGCGCCGGCTCTCACTCAGGGGCATTCATACCCGGCGACTATGTCGTGTCGGTCGATCCGCCGCCGTTGCGCGGGGTGATGCGATTCATCCGCAAGCTGCAGCGGCTGCTGGCGCCGTGGCGGCATTACGTCGGCAGTCCGGCCGGCCTGGGGATCCCATTTGTCGATTACGCGCGGGGCGACGGGATGGCCATCGGGCCCGGGCAGGAGGCGCAGTGGGATCCGGTCCTGATCGACGACGAGACGCCCTGGGTCCGAGATTTTCGCGGGCTGTGGGGACTGGACACGCGCGACCGGTTCGGCGGTGAGCGAGCGCCGTCCGGACCGCGCTACGAGCGCAACGGCTCAGTTCGCGTCTCCTGGGCCAATCCGCTCGGCTGGGCGGGACTGCTCAAGGTCGCCCCCCACGAACGCGAGTTCTCGGAGGCGCTGTCGGGTCGGGTGCGGGCTCTGGAGCGGCAGCTGAGCGAGCTCGACGTGAGCGTCGACGCCGAGACCACCGCATTGCGCGGCCTGCGAGCGCAGGCTCGGTCGCTGAGCACTCAGCACACTGCGCTCGCCGCCACCCGCAGCCATGAACGCCAGATGGCCGAGCACGAGACGAAGCTGAACCAGATGATCGCCACCCGGACGGAGCTGGCCGAGGAGCGAGCGGCGCACCTGGCCACGCTGGCCGGATCGATTCCCGCCGAGCCGCCCCAGGCGCACATCCGCCGACCCCACCACCCTTACGTGGAGCAGGAGCGGCGCACGAGGTTTCTCAAGCTGTGGGCGATAGTCAGCACGCCGCTGCTGTTGGGGACGATCGTGGTCGTGCTCGTCGCGCCTCCGCTGGCCTTCATCACCACGATCGCCGTTCTCGCGGCGGCATTCACCGGCGTCGAGGCGGTCGCACGCCGGCGATTGGTCTCGTTCCTGGGCAGCCTGGTGCTGCTGATGGCCGGGCTGATCCTGTGCGTGGGCTTCGCCGTGCTGCTCCTCAAGCACTGGCGGATAGCGATCTCGCTGCTGATCGGCGCCGCGGCGATAGCGCTGTTGCTGGGCAACCTCCGCGATCTGCGACGCCGCTGACCCGGCGCCACGCCCTGGCCACCCCAGCTCACGGCACCCTACCCCGGCGGGCTGGGACTTGGGACAATCACCGCATGCGCGCAGAGGCGCTCCGGCGTCAGATCCAGAAGACTCTGGCCGCGGCGTACGGGGAGGGGCTGCTGAGTCACGACACGCTGGCGCATCGGCTCGATCAGCTCGCCGGGGCGCGCGTGATCGAACCCGACCGCCTGGTCGGAGACATCACCCTGCGCGGCGGCGAGAACCCGCCGGGAGCATTCATCGCCCGGGTCGTTTCACAGGTGTGGCGCTGGCTGGGCCCGGCCGCGGAGCCGGCGACGGATCTTCCGGCGCTGCTCGCCCTGGACTGGACCGGAGCAACCGACCGACTGCTGCTCGGCCGCCACCGGGCCTGCGGAGCCGTGTTCGCCGACCCGACGGTCTCGCGCCAGCACGCGCTGCTTCGCTTCCGAGACGGCATCTGGATGCTGCAGGACCTCGATTCCACCAACGGAACGACGGTGAATGGAGTCCCTGTCGCTCGCTGCCAACTGCGCCCCGGCGATCTCGTGATGCTCGGCGACCAGCCGCTTCTCGTCGACTAGTGGGCCTCGCCGAAACGCCCGAGATGGCGGCCCCGGATGACCGCCATGCCGCGTCCTCGGAGCCTCGCGCAGCTCCGCTGCGCCACGGCTCCTGCGTCCTTGCCTGGCGGCCCCCGGACCTCGCCCCTTTCAGGCACAACGTTCCGGTGAGACCCACTAGCGCGCTTCGGTCTCGAGCGCTGTGGCGTCACCGGCACGATCCCCGAACAGGCCGATGTACTTCCCCAGCAGCACGTAGCCGATCGCCGCGGCCACGCCTTCGGCGATGCCGCGCTGCAGCCCCTCGCTCAGCGATCGCTCGGCGTGCCACTCGCCGAAGGTCACCAGGGCGGCGACGGTGAGCGAGCCGATGGCACCCAGCCGCCACGGCCGGTGCCGCAGCCAGCGCCAGCCGATCGCCGGAACATCGTCATAGACATCCCCGGCGGCGCCCGGGCTGGCTGAGACGATGCCTCGGGCACGGGTCAGCCTCCGCAGGGCCGCCCACAGCGCAGCACCGGCGACCGCGCCGGATCCCGCCGTGACGGCCAGGTACCACGCCGGCAGGACCAGAGAGAAGTTCACGACGTAGAGCTCCAGGCCGACGACGACGGCGAGTCCGGCGACCAGCGCCACTTTCGTCCGTCGCTCGATGAGGCCGATCTCGGCCGCGGGCAGGCGAGGCGCGCCGCGGCGGCGGAGTCGCGCGCACCGCGGCCAGCGACCCGGCCACCAACGCCACCTGAGGAGCGACGAGCAGACCGAGGAACGCGAGCACGAACAGAACCAGCGACAGCCCGTGGTCAAACCCGGGGTACCCCACGCGGCTCACCGCCAGCTGAGACAGCGCCAAGGCCACCGCGGCGGCCGCCAGCGCTCCGAAGGCGTGAAGCGCCGAGCCACGGGCCCGCGACGTCGCCAGCTCCTCGGCAAAGCTCACCGCCAGCTCCGCCGGATCTCCCAGCCGGTCCTCGCCGCCGGGGTCACACGCGATGTGATCCTCGAGCTCGAGCACGATCCGCACCCGGTCGGGCCGCGGCACACCGCGCTCGCTCAGCTCGATCGACAGCCGCTCGATCCATGTCATGCCAGCACCGCCTCGACCGCTTGGGAGAAGTGCCTCCACTCACGCCGTCGCGCCGCCAGCGCCGCGTGGCCGGTCCGGGTGACGCGGTACACCCGCCGCCGCCGGCCACGCTCGATCGACCACGAGCTGCCCAGCAGGCCATCGCGCTCCAAGCGATGCAGCGCCGGGTAGATCGTGCCCTCGGCCAGGTCAAAGACGCCGCCGCTGCGCTCCTTGAGTCGCTGCAGAATCACGTAACCGTGAGCCGGCGCGTCGGCGACCGTCGCCAGGACGAGCGGGTCGAGCTGACCATTGAGGGCATCGGCTCTCATGCCTCCGAATCATAGGCATAGCGCCGCTAGGTGTCAAGTGAGCTGCTGCTCGGCCTCCTCGGCTCCAACGAGACCGATCGACACGAGATCGAGCGGGTGAACCCATGCGTCGGCCAGGAGGAAGCCGCCGGCCCCGCGAATCTGCTCGCGCAGACCAATCGCCCAGCGGTGCTCGAGCAGCACGATGGCCGCCGCCTCGGAGTCGCCGAGGGCATCCTCGACATACCAGACGTCGTCGGGCAGGAGATGGCCGTCCGCGCCCGCCTCGGCGCCCATGGCCGCCCCCGCTTCTGCTCCGTCTTCACCGGCGGCGCCGAGACCGACCAGCGCGCCGACCATGGCGCCGAGCTCCTCGGCCTGGTCGGTGGACAGATCGCTCAGCGCCAAGCGCTCCAGGTTGCCCTCGGCGTCCTTTCGCACGAACGCCAGATCGAGCACGCGAATCGTGTCCGTCGCCCGCAGCCGATCGAGCTCGGCGCGGATCTGGCCGTGGAAGTCGGGATCGCTGAAGCCGATGACGAGCAGTTGCACGGGTCCAATGTTCATGGCTCTCCTCTCAGCTCGCCAGGAGCTTGGCCTTGGCGGCGTCGAACTCTTCCTGGGACAAGGCGCCGGACGCCTGGAGCTCTGAGAGCTCCTTCAGCCGGCTGACGAGGTCGGTGCCCGCGGCCGGCGCCGGGGGTGGTGGTGCCTGCGGGGCGGGTGGTGCCTGCTGGCTGGACTGGAGCTCCTGTATCTGCTCGTCCTGGTCGGTCTCGCGCTGCGCCGAGCGCTGCCCGGCCCGGCCGGCCATGTAGCCCGCGCCACCGACCATCGCCGCCCGCATCAAGGGTCGTCTACGCCCGATGAACATATCTGCCGCCTTTCGATTGAGTCGCCATTGCCTGACCCCGCCAGAGGGCGCAATTGGAACGACGGTAGACGTTCACGGCAAGGTCAGCCTCATCCGGATCGGATGAGGCCGACGGCGGATCACCTCACCCGCCGGTCCCCCCGGCGGATCGTGTGCGCGTCGCGCGAGGCGTGACCATCGCCCGGGGTGGCGCCGACACGAGTCATAGCCGCCAGCGGGATGCGTCCCGTGACCTCGGCGCCTTCGCCGGGACGCGACTGCACCGTCAGCTGACCACCCACCGTCTTCATGCGGTGGTGCATGTTGAGCATTCCAGTGCCTACGCGGGCGCCGCTCTGGGTCAGGCCCGGCCCGTCGTCGGACACCGTGAAGTAGAGCACGGAGCCCGCCTCCCGCAGGAGGATGTGCCCCGATCGCGCCCCGGGGGCGTGCTTGGCGATGTTCTGGAGCGCCTCGAGACAGCAGAAGTAGACGGCGCTGCTGATCTCGGGCGGGTACTCGTCGACGCCATGCACTTCGACGCTCGTCGGTACGGGTGAGCGCAGCGCCGCGGAGCGCACCGCATCGGGGAGACCCCGGCCGCCGGCGAGCATCGCCGGGTGGACGCCGTGAGAGAGCGTGCGGATCTCCGCCAGCGCCTGTTCGACCTCGTCAGCCAGGTCGCGGAGCGCTGCCGCCTCATCCGGGCGCTCGGGCTCGGTCCTCTCCGCGGCGAGCTCGAGATGGATGCACAGCGCGACGAGACGCTGCTGCGCGCCGTCGTGGAGATCGCGCTCGATGCGTCGCCGCTCGTCATCGGCGGCGGTGACGATCCGCGCTCGCGACGCCCGGAGCTCGCGGACCATCGCCGCCGTGCGGGTTGCGCCGCGCTCGCTGGCGAATGCCACCGCGGCGGCCGCCGCGGCGGCCTCCAGATAGGCCGAGTCTTCCCGGAGCGCCCCGTCGTGGACGATGGCGACAACCCGCCGGTCCCGGTCCCGCACCTCGGTGAGCCACCGGCCCGAACCATCCGCCGGCTCCTGGAGCACGACGCCCGCGGCGTCGATCCAGCGCCGCCGCCTACTCGACCAGGACCCGATCTGCAGCTGGGGATCTTCAAAGGTGGTCGCCAGCAGATCCCGCACCTGCTCCGGGCCGGGCATGTCGCGCAACCGCGCGTTGACGGTCCGGATCCCCTCGCCCACGAACAGGTGCCAGCGCACCAGACCCAGCAGGAAGGCGAGGGCGATCGCCGGCATCGCAAACGCGACCACCCACACGATGACCTGTGTCAGCACCGAGCCCGGCGCGGCTCCGCGAGCCAGGAACATCGCCACGTACGCGAGCAACCGCGCGATCGCCATCACCGCCACCGGCGTCAGCATGCGGCGCATCAGCGAGTTGGCTGCGCGGATCCGCTGGGCGAGTCGGCCGGCCACGATCAGGAAGACCACGATCGTGATCGCGTTGCGCAACGGGTTGACGAAGTCGTTGATCCACGCCGGGTGGCTGCCGAGGACGATGAACGCGTTGTGAGGGCATCGCAGGTAGCAGCTCGACCACGGCGACGGGGCGGGATACCGGTGCACGAGGAGGGCCGTCGGCAGGTAGAGCGTGGTCACGGCAACGACCGAGACCGCCATCACCCCCCAGTCGAAACGGCCGCGCAGCCTTCCTCCCGGGAACACGAGCAGCGTGTACACGAGGCCCGTCTCGGCCAGCCAGCCGGCGACGCGGCCGACGCTGTACAGCAGCGGCGACGATGAAGTCGAGAGCGACGCCAGGAACCAGAGGCCGCTCACCAGGAGCAGCTGCCGGCCAAATCGCGCGTGGGCCGGCCGGCGGCAGGCGTAGAGAGCGACGGCGAGCGGGAGTCCGACGATCACCCCGCGCGCGAGCGCGGCCAGCACCGCATTGGCGTCCGACGCGCCCAGGGTGGCGCCCGCGCCGGCGGCGGTCACCCCGACCGTGATCGCGACCGCTCCGGCGGTGAACCCGCCCATTGCCGCCGAACCGGCACGCGACGGCGAAGAGGACGTGCGCGCCTCTCGCCGGTACCACTGGCCCAGCTTCAACTTAGCTCCCACCTACGGTCCCCGATTTTGGTCAATCCACCCTACGACGCGCGCTGCGAAAAAGCAACGCCGCCGGACGCTGGCGCCGGCGTCGATCACGCCAGGTTCACATCGACCGGCGGCCGTGCGTCAGAGCAGCCGCTCGGCCTTCAGGCGGCCGGACTTGACCGCCGCGGCCAGCTGCTGATAGTCGCGCTCGTTCTGATCGGCGTAGGCGATGGAGAACTGAAGCAGCGCGCGATCGAAGCTGTCCCCGTTGCCGAGGTAGGCCGAGATGGCGATGCGGTCGCCGCTGCGGGCATGGGCACGCGCCAGGGTGGCCCCGCACAGCCGGCCGTAGTACGCCATCCCCTCGGGGATCAGCTGATCGACCTCGACCGAGCCCTTCCAATCTCTGAGCTGACGACCGTAGAAGTCGCGCGCCTGTCCGTCGACCGGCGACTCCACGTGCAGCCAACCGAGCAGGGTGTCGCTGCTGGCCTGCATCAACCGCTGCCCGGTGACCACCCGCTCACCATGGTTGGCGAACTCGCTGGCGCCCAGAGGCTCCTCGAGGACGGAGGCTTCGGCCTCCTTCATCTGCAGGAACAAGGGATCCTCCCGATCACGTCCGAACAGCAGCGCGATCCAGGCCCGGGTGCCGACGCTTCCGACGCCCACCACCTTGCGCGCGAAATCCGTCAGCTCGAACCGTGCAAGCAGCGCGCGCCGCGCGAAGTCCAGCGACTCCCGATACGCGCGAAACAGCCCTCGGAGCAGCTCGAACACCTCGTCATAGTCCCGCTCCGGCACGAGCGTCTGAATGGGCACGATCAGCGGTGACTCGTCGACGATGCGCGGCTGGCCGTCGACCAGATGCGTGAGCTTGGAGAACGCCGACATGCTGTCACGGCTGTGAGCCTTGGCGATCGCCTTCTTGCCGCGCCCGGGCGCCCCCCGTTTGAGCTTGTGGGCGACCTCGCGGAGAAATGGCTCGATCTCGAGATGGGAGTACCACACCTCGAGCTCGCCCATCCCCGCGAACCGGCGCATGGCGGTGCGATACCCGCGCACCGTCGCCAGCACGATCAGCTCCTGGTCGGAGACGCGAAAGCCGTTGTCGCGCGCGCCGATCAGCATGCTCGCCGCCAAGCGCTTGACATCCCATTCCCACGGCCCGGGAAGTGTCTCGTCGAAATCGTTGAGGTCGAAGACGAGACGTCGCTCCGGGGAGGCGAACGTGCCGAAGTTCGACAGGTGGGCGTCGCCGCAGCACTGCACCGTGAAACCGGAACGGGGCGTGGCGGCCAGGTCGTGGGCCATGATCTTCGCGGCCCCGCGGTAGAACGTGAACGGCGAGACGAGCATCCGCCCGTACCGGATCGGCACCAGCTCGGGGACTCGGCTCTGCGCCTGGCGCTCCAGTAACTCCAGCGGATCCGGCCGGCGTGAGGATGGCGCGAACTCGGCCTGACTGGACCGCGGCGTCTGAGACCGGGCCGCCTTCCCCAGGGCGACGCGCTCGGCCACCGTCAGGTGACCCTCCGTCGTGGTCGGCTTCTCTGCGGTGATCTCCATCAGTCACATCCCATCGTTGCGGTGGCCGCTCCGGATCAGAATCCCGTGTTGGTGTGCACGCGCTTTCGATCGGTGTGGTGCAGGTGCCCCTTCTGCTCTAGCGTCTGGCACGCCTGGGCGATGTCGCCACCGAGCTTGGTGATCAGCGAGTGCCCGAGCGTCTCCTTGACCAGCACCCGCATCATCTTGATGTGGTCGGCGTCGGGAGGCAGCGTGTACGCGGGGACCATCCAGCTGCGTTCGGCGGCGAGCTGGGCGGCGACATCGAACTCGTCGTAGCTGTGCTCCTCGGCGAGCTGAAACGCAACGAGCGGCAGTTGCTCCTCGTTCTCATCCCCGATGATCGCGAACGGTCCAGCCGCCGCGATCTCCGTCGCGAGCCTGCGCGCGTTGGCTTGCATGGTGTGCATGACGTAGCTGTAGCCGTCGTAGCCGTAGCGGACGAAGTTGTAGTACTGGGCGATGACCATGCCCGAGCCGGTCGAGAAGTTCAGGGTGAAGGTGGCATCGCGCTTGCCGAGGTAATTCTCGTAGAAGACGAGGTCCTCGGCGAGGTCGCTCCGTTCCCGGAAGATGAGCCAGCCGATGCCGGGGTAGACGAGCCCGTACTTGTGACCGGAGACGTTGATCGAGCGGACCTGCTCGAGCCGGAAGTCCCACTCCGAGTGCGGGTAGAGAAATGGCCACACGAATCCTCCGCTGGCGCCGTCGACGTGCAGAGGCACGTCAATCCCCCGGTCGTGCTTGAGCTTCACCAGGTAGTCGTTGATCCCACGGATGTCGTCGGAGTGCCCCGTGAACGTCGTGCCGAGCACGGCGGCCACGCCGATCGTGTTCTCATCGACGTGGGGCGCCACGTCCTGCGGTCCGATCGTGTACTTGTCCTTGCGCAGAGGCACGATCCGAGGCTCCACATCGAAGTAGCGACAGAACTTCTCCCAGACGACGTGCACGTCGCCACCGAACACGAGATTGGGTCGGTCGATGGCCTGGCCGGCCGCCTCCCGGCGCTCGCGCCATTTCCACTTCAACGACAGAGCCCCTAGCATGATCGCCTCGGACGAGCCCTGGGTACGCGCGCCGGTCGTCTCCCCAGGAGCGTGGAAGAGGTCGGCGAGCATGCGGATGCACCGCTGCTCGATCTCGGCGGTCTGGGGGTACTCGGCGTGATCGATGAAATTGCGGTGCAGGTTCTCGACGATCAGCCGCTGCGCCTCGGGCTCCATCCACGTCGTCACGAACGTGGCCAGGTTCCGCATCGGCAGCCCATCGAGCAGCATCTCCTCTCCGACGAGGCGCATCGCGTTCAGCGCCGACATGCCCGACTGCGGCAGCTTGTGGTCGGGCGCGTCCTGGCGCAGGAAGCGTCCTCCATACTCGTCTTCGGACAGGATCCCCCGCCCACCTTCGTTCTCGCTGTGACTTGGGACGGTGCTCTGCGGGTGCGGCGGCATTCTGATCCTCCTCCGAGACGGTGGTCCGATCTGGGGCGCCCGCCGAACCTAGCTCCTCAGCCCGCCGGCGCATCCCCCGAAGCGGGTGATCGAGACCCGCGGCAGGGCCGGTGTGGCAGACTGACAGGCGGCCAATGAGCAGCGCCACCGACGGGCCGATCCGCGTCATCGCCGCCGATGACTCATACGTCGTACGCCAGTTCATCACCTCCACGCTCCAGTCAGCGCCGGGAATCGAGCTGGTCGCCGTGTGCGCCAATCGCTACGAGATCGACGCCGCCATCGCCTCGCAGCCCTTGGACGTGCTGATCACCGACATCCGGATGCCGCCGTCGGGGTGGGAGGAGGGCATCAGCATCGCGACGCGTCTGCGCGAGAGCGATCCGAACATCGGTGTCGTCGTCCTCAGCCAGTACGCCGAGCCGGATTACGTGGTCGCCCTACTCGAGTCCGGCTCTGGACGACGCGCGTACCTGCTCAAGGAGCGGATCCGCAACCGCGACGAGCTCATCGGCGCGATTCAGGCGGTGGCGCGAGGTGGGTCGGTCATCGATCCGAAGATCGTCGAGGTGCTGGTTGCGGCACGGGCGCAGCGGGGCCGATCTCGGGTCGCCGAGCTGACGCCGCGCGAGCTTCAGATCCTGGCCGAGATCGCCGCCGGCAGGAGCAACGGGGCGATCGCCGAGTCGCTCGTGCTGACCAAGCGTGCGGTCGAGAAGCACGTCAACTCGATCTTCTCCAAGCTCGGACTGCCCGAGGACCAGGACGTGAGCCGGCGCGTGAAGGCCACGCTGATCTACCTGGCCGAAGGGGACGGTCACTAGTCGGAGGCCGCTCGAATGCGAGCGTATTGCGGGTGGCGGTCACTAGTGGAAGACCCACTGGCACGGGCTTCCTCACCCGATGTGGAGGATGCCCGCGCGGCGAGACCGGCTCATGATCGCAGGGTGCCGGGATTGGTGACTGCGAGGGACTCGGGAGCGCGGCGCTCCCGAGTGGCGATCGAAACCGTGGTGGTTCGCGAGCGAGCGCAGCGGGAAGGGTGACGCCACCGTGCCCGAAGTCACCCGCTCTGTCACGTCTCCCCATCCCCGGGGGGAACACGACGTAGAGGTTCTCGTCGTCGACGATCAGCAGCCGTTTCGTGATGCGCTCCGGCACCTGATCGCCGCTGCTCAAGGCTTCACGCTGGTGGGCGAGGCCCGCACCGGGGAGGAGGCGACGCGCGCGGTGGAGGATCTCTCCCCGCAGCTGGTGCTGATGGACGTCGTGATGCCCGGAATGGGCGGCATCGCGGCCGCGCAGCTTATCCTGGAGCGAGAGCCGGCGCCGGTCGTCGTCCTGATCTCGGTTGACGATCCATCGCTTCATCCCGATGCCAGCTCGCTGGGCGGGATGGCCGCGTTCGTACGCAAGCAGGATCTCCGCGGAGCGCGGCTGAAGGAACTGTGGGAGGCAAGCCGTTCGTGACCGTGTCGTCGGCGCTGGTGACGCCGGCGCCGGGGATCGGCTTGGACGCGTCAGATGGTTTCGCACACACACGGAGCGCGAGGGAGGTGGGGTTCGCGCCGAGTTAAATCACCCGAACGGGATGACCGGTCTTGGAGCGATCCGCTCAGAACCGGTCTTGGAGCGATCCGCTCAGAAACGCGCCGGCGCTCGGGCAACGGCGCGTTTGGGGATCAAGAGCCTCGGAATGAGCCGACCTGAAGCTCGGACAGCTTCTGGTAATAGGCCCGGAGTCTGCGTTCCGTCGTATGCATGACGTGGGCGGTGCCGCGCGTCGCGATCCATGACCCGCGCGCCAGGGGCTGGTATCTCCAGATCAGCGCGAACGCCGCCAGCGCAGTGAAGCCGGGCACCGTGCGCGACGTGCTGCCCGCGATGCCGTGCGCGATCTCGCCCAGCACCGAGCTGCCGATCATCAGATCGCCGCTCGGTGGCCTGACGATCCGAATCGGATTGGCGTCGTCGAGCATCTTGGCCACCGCGGCAAGCGTGAGAAGGGTGAGGAGGAGGGATTTCCGCCGGAGAGTTCGGAGAGGCCAGTCAGCCTGGCGAGCAGCCGTCGGCGCGCGGCATTGAGTTGCAGGAGCACCATGCTGGCGTCGCTCATGAAGAGTTTGGCTGCGCTGTTCATCGCGTCTAACCTCTCACGCCTGACCCCTGCCTGCGTCACCCGGATCGCATGACGGTCAGGACGCGGTTCGTTGAGCTAGGTTCCGAGCAGGCCGGCACTCGAGGCCCGGGCCACCGCCTCGGATCGGGATGCGGCGTTCAGCTTGCCGTAGATGGCGTGTGCCTGACTCTTCACCGTGTTCACCGACACATCCAGGCGCTCTGCGATCTCGCGGAATGTGCGGTGGCTGGGGAGGAACCTGAGTACCCGCAGCTCGGCGATCGTCAACGCCGCCGGGCCCGACAACGCTGTTTCGGCCAGAGTGTCGACCTCGGCCCACACCCGGTCCAGGCCGGGCGCAAAGATCACCGCGTCGGGTGTCCGGCGGGCCAGCCGGGATGCCTCGGCCAGCCAGGAGCGGGCGCGCACGGTGTCGGCCAGCCCAAGTGCGGCGCGGGCCAGGACGATTCGGGTCTGCGCGCCGTACCCGGGAATGAAATCGCGCAGCGCGGCGAGCAGATTGATGGCGTGGCCCAGATCGCGCTTGGCTTCATCGGTGCGGCCCTGGCGCGCTCGGGTGGCGGCTGATGCCGCGAACACGAGCGCCGAAACCGGATACGTGCTCAGCAGCGGCGCTTGCACGATCTCCGCCGCCCGGTCCGCGAGCTCTGCCGCGCTCTCCCAGTCGTCCTCGTCGATCGCCATCATCGCCAGCTGGGCGAGGCACAGCGAGGCGGTGCTGGGCGAGTCGGCGCCGCTGCGCTGCGCGCCGTCCTGAAGCCGCTGCTGGGCGCTGACGCGATCGCCGGTCAGGTACTCGGCGATCCCGTGCAGCAGGCAGGCCATCGGGCGCCAAGGGCCAGGGTCGGGGTCCAGGTCGTAAGCACGCCTCGCCGCCTGCTCCATGTGCCGCGCTCCCGTTCCGGTCGCGGCTGCTTCGATGATCGCGATGCCCGCCTGCAGTGACGGGGTCGCCCCGCGGGGCAGCCGCTCGTCAGCGGCAGTCGCCACGCGTCCCCAATGCCGCGCCTCGTCGAGGTCTCCGTTCATCAGGTGGCTGTGCGCGGTCACCAGAGCGAGCGGCGCGGACTCCGTGATCTGGCCGGGAGTGAAGCCGCTCAGCCACCTCTTGACGATCTCGTTGCGCCCCTGGGCGAGGTAGTGAGCGACGTTGGCCCAAAGCAGATCGCCGGCGCGGTCGACGTCGCCCGCGGCCACCGCGTGGCCGATTGCGCCGTCGGTGTCTCCGTGGCGCTGCAGCCAGGTGCTCGCCCGGCCATGGAGGCGGGGCTCGAGCCCGGGCTGGCAGCGACGCAGCTCGGCTCTGAGCATTTGCCGGAACAGGTGGTGCCAGCGAAACCGGACGTCGTTGTGGTCCAGCGCCACCAGCATGAGACTGCTGCGCGCGAGCTGGGCCAGCGTGGCCGCCGCGCCGGGCTGCTCGAGCACCGCGTCGCACAGCGGTCCCGAGAGTTCTTCGAGGACCGCGGTACGGATCAAGAAGCTGCGCAGCTGCGGCGCAAGGCCGTGTAGGAGCTCATCGCGAACGTACTCGGCGATGAGGTGGTCATCGCCACCGAAGTTCTCCAGGCGGGCGTGGAAATCTGGCTCGCCGCCCAACGACAGGGCGGCCAGGTAGAGCCCCACCGGCCATCCCTCTGTCCGACGCCACAGCGCCTGGACCGCGGTGAAGTCGAGCTCGAGGCCCGCCAACCGCAGCAACGCGGCAGCTTCCGCCGGGGACATAGCCAGATCGCTCGTGCGCAGCTCGACCAGCGAACGGTGGGCGCGCAGCCGGCCGACGGGGAGCGCGGGCTCGCTCCGCGACGCCAGGGCGATCTGGGAGCCCTCGCCCAACTGATCGAGCAGGCTCGTAGTGACGGACCTCAGCGCCGCCGCCGGGATCGTGTGGGCATCGTCGAGCACGAGCACGAAGCGACGATCCGGACGATCGAGACAGCCCATCTCCGCCAACGCCCCCTGGATCGCTGCCGCGACCGCGATCGCGTCTCGGTCGCCTGGGCGCAGCGTAAGCCACATGAACGGACGCTCATCGGCCGCCGCCCACTCGGCGAGCAGGGTCGACTTCCCGTAGCCGGGCGGGGCGACGATCAGGACGAGGGGAACGTGGCTCGAATCGAGCAGCTGCTCCACCAGCGCCGCCCGGGGGACCAATCCGGCTGTGAAGGGCGGCGCCCGATAGCCCGGCGCCACCCCGCCGGCAGATGTCCGGAAACCCGCGGGCGACCCGGCTTGGACTCGACGCGGACGCCGCGTCCGACGGGCGGTCACTGCGTCGGTGGCTGCTGTTCCGGTGGACAACGATCGGCCCCCTTTGGGAAGTCTCCTGCTCTCGCTGAATTTCTCCCGCATCTGGGTCCGCCCGGCAAGCCGGTGCGCCTGTCAATCGGATGCGGGCACACACCACCCTGCCGGCGGCCTCACCGGTGTGGTCAGGCGATGAGCGTGATGACTCCCCGCAAGATCAGCAGTGATCCGACGGCCGCCGCGCCGATGATCAGGACCCGGCGGCCGTGACGTCGAAACGATGCCTTCGCCCCGTCGATGGCGGTCGGCGTCCACTCCGGCGCGACGGCGAAGCAGATCAACGGCACCTCGAGCAACGCCAGCATGATCACGTTGACCGCCAGTACCAACAGGACGGTGTCCACCGTGTTGTACTTCAGCTTGGCGACGCCGGTCATGGCCGCCAGGTAGGAGGCGCCCGGCAGCGACAACACCGCGCCGACGGCGATCGTGACCCTCGGATCGCCCTTGCTCAGCACACGCTGCCAGCGCGGCGTCTCGCGCGGCTTGTCGGCTTTGCGTTGCGCTCGCCGTTCCCTGACGCGGGCGTCGCGGCCGGTGCGGAGCACCAGCGCGACCGCCACCAGGAGCCCGCCAACCGCCAAGTCGATGGCCGGGTTGATCGTGTGCTTGCCTGAGTTGACGATTCCCGAGCTCTCGGCGGCGAACACGATCACGAGGCCCAGTGTGATGCTGGTCACCAGCGCGCCGACGAGGTAGCCGAGCATCAGCTTCTCCGGGCTCGGCAGGATCAGCATCACCGTCGTGGCCGCGATCAGGGTCGGGTTGGCCATCGCGGTGATCGAGAACAGGAGGACTTGTCCCACGTCGCCCGCATTCTTGCGGGTGCGAGGGTCGGAGCCTCATCCTGAACCGATGACTGGCACCGGCTCGGTCCCGGGGACGGTTCTGGTCACGGTGCAGGACCGGCCGGCGACGCGGGTCCTTCGGACCCGTTGCCGGCACCGGAGGGCGCCGAGAGCACCAGGGTCACGACATAGGCGACGGCGACCCCGATGATGACCAGCGGCCCAACCCCCTCCCCGGACTTCGCGGTCAGCACGGTCCCGATCACGACCGCGGTCAGCGGCAGCCTGAGCACTGCCACCGTCGCGGCGGACATGCCGACGGCGACCGCCGCCGTGATCGGGAACCCGGGCAGGCGCGACGCCATGATGCCGCCGGCCGCGCCGAGGAAGATCGCCGGGAACGTCGGCCCACCGCGAAAGCTCCCCAGGCACAGTCCGTAGGCGACGCATTTGCAGACGAGCAGCAGCGCCAGCGCCCCCAGCGAATAGGCCCCGGCTTGGGCGACCAGCCCGGGGAGCTGGTCCTGGCCGGAGAACAGTACCTCGTCGACGCTCTTGCCGGTGGCCTGCGAGAAGGCGATCGCCAGCCCGGCGACGATCAGCGCCGCCAGCGGCAGCAGGAGCAACGGCCGCGGCGAAACCACCCGGTAGGTCCGCAGGCCGCCCTGAACCACGATCCGGGTGCCGAGAGCGACGGCGATCGCCAGCGCGATCGTCCACCCGAAGTTGGCGACGTGGGGAGCGCCGAACGATGGGAGGGGCAGCGCGCCGAGCGCGTAGGCGGAGCTGCTCAGGCCGGTGAACGAGCCGAGGCCGAGCGAGATCAGGCTGCCGATCCCGGCGGCCAGCAGTCCCGGGAGCAGCACCAGCGGCAGTCGGGGGCCTCCGATCCCGGCGACCTCGATCATGATCACCGCCGCGATCAGCGGCGAGCTGAACACGAACGACAGGGCGGCGAAGCTGCCGGCAGCCGCGACCACCGCGACCACCTGGTTCGGCGCGTCCCGGCGGGCAAACCGCATCGCGATGACACCCAGGCCGGCGCCCAGCGCGATCAGCGGTGCCTCGGGGCCCAGCACGAGGCCCGAGCCGAGAGTCGCGATCCCCGCGAGCAGGACTCCCGGCAGGTCGGCGGGTGCCGGGGGACCCCCGGCGGCGAGACCTTCGGCCGGGATGTGCCCCCCGGGACCGGGCAGCTTGACGATCGCCAGTGCGACGATCGCCCCGCCGATAGCCAGCACCGGGAGCGGCCACCAGGTCGGGGGGCCGTGGGAATAGCCGACCGCGTGCGGTAGGTGCGTGAACAGCTCCCGCTGGATCTGGTACACGAGTTCGACGAAGCACCACGCCGCCAGCGACACGACGATGCCGACCAGCGCCGCCAGCACGAGCAGGACCAGGTACGGCCGGCTGCGCATCGTCGCGCTCACCTGCGCGGCGGTCAGCGGCGGCGGAGCGTCGGTGTCAGCCGGCGAAGCGACAGTCTCGGACATGCCAGATCTCGCCAGACCTCACTCGCGCAAGCCTAGGTCCCGGCCGGCTCGTGGTCATCACCCGGTTTGGATGAGCGAACCGCCGCGCACGACCTGTCACCCGATTCGCATGATGTGAGCGTACCCGGGTTCACCTGGACTGCGGGGGTGTCGCGAAACCGGGCTTCTGCGCCTGCACGGCGGGGCGTCATCGACCCGAGACTGTCGCATTACGCCCGCGCGACGCGATTCTTCATCGCGGCCTCGACGGGCCTTGGCCTTGCCAGCGCGCTGCTCATCATCGCTCAGGCGTGGCTGCTCGCCGACGTGATCGCGGGCGCGTTTGCCGGGAGGGGAGTCGTGTCGCTCCGGACTCCGTTGGCCCTGCTGCTTGGAGTAGTCCTGGCGCGTGCCGCCGTCGCCTGGGGAGCCGAGCTCGTCGCCGGCCGCTCCTCGACGCTGGCCAAGCAGCAGCTGCGCGCGGGGCTGCTGAAACGCCTGGCCGCGATCGGTCCCCGGCGCCTGGGCGAGGAGCGCACGGGAGAGATCGCCACGCTCGCCACGCGCGGCATCGACGCGCTCGACAGCTACTTCTCGCTTTACCTCCCCCAGGTCGTCCTGGCAGTGATCGTGCCGACGGCGGTGGTGACGGTGGTGCTCTCCCGCGACTGGGTCTCGGCGGCGATCATCGTCGGCACGCTGCCGCTGATCCCGGTGTTCATGGCGCTGGTCGGCGCGACGACGCGTGACCGAACCGAGGCCCAGCTGCGAACCCTGCACCGGCTCGCCGGTCACTTCCTCGACGTCGTGGCCGGCCTTCCCACGCTGAAGGTGTTCGGGCGGGCCAAACCCCAGATCGACGTGATCCGCGAGATCGGCGACCGTCAGCGCGTAGCGGCGATGTCGACGCTTCGGGTGACGTTCCTGTCGTCGCTGATCCTGGAGCTGCTGGCAACGATCTCGGTCGCGCTGGTGGCGGTGTCGGTCGGGCTACGGCTGCTCGCCGGCGACCTGCACCTCCGCACCGCCCTGCTGGTGCTGCTGCTTGCGCCCGAGGCCTACCTTCCCCTGCGGCTGCTCGGCGCCAATTACCACGCCAGCGCCGAGGGGATGAGCGCGGCGCAGCAGGTGTTCGCCGTGCTCGACACGCCCCTGCCGCCGCACGGGCGCCGGACCGAGATCCCGGATCCGGCGACCGCCGAAATCTCGGTGGAGAACCTGACCGTCCAGCATCCGGGCCGCGAGCGGCGCGCGCCCGAGGGGCTCTCCTTCTCGGTCGCTCCCGGCGAGATCGTCGCCGTCACCGGGCCTAGCGGATGCGGGAAGTCGACGCTGCTCAACGTGTTGCTGGGGTTCGTCGCGCCCGCCGGCGGCGCGATCCGGATCGGCGACGTCGACCTAGCCGACCTGGATCCCGACGCCTGGCGAGAGCGGGTGTGCTGGCTGCCGCAGCGACCGCATCTGTTCGCGACCTCGATCGCCGACAACATCCGCCTCGGCCGACCCGCGGCGAGCGAGCAAGAGGTGGCGCGGGCGGTCACCGCGGCGGGGCTGGATCAGGTGGTGGCTCAGCGCCCCGAGGAGCTGCACACGGTCCTGGGCGAAGGTGGCCGGGGGGTGTCGGCCGGAGAGCGTCAGCGCATCGCGCTCGCTCGCGCGTTTCTGCGCGACGCTCCCCTGCTGCTGCTGGACGAGCCCACCGCCAACCTCGACGGGGCCACCGAGGCCGAGGTCCTGGCGGCGACCCGGCGGCTCATCCAGGGCAAGACGGCAATTGTGGTCGCGCACCGCCCCGCCCTGAGCGCGCTCGCCGACCGCGTGGTCGATCTCGCCCGGGTGCCGGTGTCCGCATGACCGCCCCAGAGGCGGTGAGCCCGGGCGAGCCCCGGGATGACGGAGGGGCCTCGATCCGGGAGACGGTGGGGTTCGCCAGTCCCGCGGCGCGGGGGCTGGTCCTGGCGAGCCTGCTCGGCGCGGGAGCGCTCGGCGCCGGCATCGGGTTGCTGGCGACGTCAGCGTGGCTGATCTCCCGCGCCTCTCAGCATCCCCGCGAGTCCGCGCTGGCGCTGGGGATCGTCGCGGTGCAGTTCTTCGGCCTCTCCCGGGGCCTGTTCCGCTACGGCCAGCGGCTGGCCGGCCACGACGCCGCCTTCCGGGCCCTGGCGGATCTGCGGGTCCGCGTCTACGAGCGGCTCGAGACCCTGGCCCCCGCCGGGCTGCCGATGGTCCGCAGCGGAGATCTGCTGGCGCGCTTCGTCGCCGACGTCGAGTCGCTGCAGGATCTGGTGGTGCGGGTGCTCGTCCCGTTCGCGATCGCGATCCTGGTCGGCGCGGCGGCAGTCGCCCTCGTCTGGGCGATCCTGCCCACGGCCGGCCTGATCCTGCTGGTCACGCTCGTCCTCTCGGCCACGGCGCTGCCCTGGCTCACCGGATGGCTGGCCCGGCGTAGCGAGTCGGCCCAGGCGTCGGTCCGTGGGGAGCTCACCGCCACCGTGGTCGACCTGGTCCAGGGCGCCCCGGAGCTGGTCGCCTACGGGGCGGCGGACACGCAGCTGGCGCGTGCCGCCCGAATCGACGCGCGGCTCGCGGGCATCGCATGCGCGACCGCGCGCACCGCCGGAGTCGGCCAGGCGGTGACGACCCTGCTGCCGGCGCTGGCGATGGTGGGATCGGTGGCGTTCGGCGTCATCGCCGTCCGCGCCGGCCGCCTCGACGCGGTCCTGCTCGCCGTCATCGCCGTGGTGCCGCTGGCCGCGTTCGAGCTGGCCACCGGACTTCCGGGCGCGACCCAGACGCTTGCCCGCGTCCGCCGCTCGCTGGGTCGTACCCGCCAGGTGTTGGACGCCGATCCGGTGGTGACCGAGCCGGCAGATCCCAAGCCCATCCCCGGCGCGACCGCCACCGTCCGGGTCCGGGGGCTGCGCTGTCGCTACCGCGCCGACGGACCGTGGGTCCTCGACGGGCTCGACCTCGACCTGACCGCCGGGCGGCGAGTCGCTCTCGTGGGTCGCAGCGGCGCCGGCAAGTCGACCCTCGCCGACGTCCTGCTGCGGTTCCTCCCCTATCAGGGCGGCTCGGTCTCGCTCGGCGGCGTCGAGCTGCGCGAGCTGCGCGGCGACGACTGCCGCCGGGTGATCGGCCTGGTCGCCCAGGACGCTCACATCTTCGACGCCACCGTGGAGGCGAACCTGCGGCTGGCGCGGCCTGACGCCACCGGCGAGCAGCTTCGCCACGCGTTGGGGCGAGCCCGCCTGCTGGAGTGGACGGACGAGTTGCCCGCGGGACTGAAGACGGAGGTCGGCGAGCACGGCGGGCGACTGTCCGGCGGTCAGCGCCAGCGGCTGGCGGCCGCCCGCGCGTTGCTGGCCGGGTTCCCCGTGCTGGTGCTCGACGAGCCCGGAGAGCACCTGGAAACGGCCACGGCGGATGCGATCGTCGCCGACCTGCTGCAGGCGGCCACCGCACAGGCGGTACTGCTGATCACCCACCGCCTCGCCGGGTTGGAGGAGGTCGACGAAATCATCGTGCTGGACGAAGGCCGGGTTGTGCAACGGGGTACGCACGCGGAGCTGGTGGGCGGCGACGGCCCGTATGCGCAGATGTGGCGGCGAGAGTCGGAGCCGGGGTGAGCTGGGCCAGGCGTTTTACCGTCCGCCAGTACCTGACGGGGAGCCTGTGGGTGCTTCCCCTGGTCGGCGGGGTGCTCGGCGCGGTGCTCGGCTCCGTCGACGTGCAGGTCGACAAGTCGCTGCACCTGCCGGCCGAGTTCACCTACTCGTCCTCCACTGCCAGCACCGTGCTGGCGGCGATCGTGAGCGCGGTCGCCGCGCTCACCGGCTTCGTGGTGACCGTGACCGTGCTCGTGGTCCAGATGGCCACCGGTACGTTCTCAGCCAGGTACATGCGCCTGTGGTACCGCGATCGCGTGCTCAAGGCCCTGCTGGCCGTGCTGATCGGAACGCTGGCGTTCTCGTTCGCGCTGCTGCGCCACGTGGAGAGCAACTTCGTCCCCAACCTGGGAACCTCGATCGCCGGCGTGCTCCTGTTCGCCGACCTGCTGCTGTTCGTGATCTTCCTCGATCGCTACCTGCATCGCCTGCGGCCGGTGGCGGTGGTGGTGCTGGTGGCGGACTTCGTACCGCGCGACTTTCAGCGACAGCGAGCCGTTCTCGCAGCGCCCGACGTTTACTGGGGGAGGCACGATGCAGATGGCGACCAACCCTCGGTGGTGGCGCGCAGCGGCAAGCGGGGGGCGATCCAGGCGATCGACGTCTCAGGGCTGGTCAGCTGGGCGCGCAAGCACGATCGGCTGCTTGTGGTCTGCCACCCGGTCGGCGATTTCGTGCCGGCCGGCGCCAAGCTGATCGAAGCCTATGGCGCCGCCGCCGTTGTCCCCGGAGAGGAGGACAAGCTGCGGCGGATGGTCGTACTCGGAGCGGAGCGCACGATCGAGCAGGATCCGGCGTTCGCGATTCGGATCATGGTCGACATCGCCGACAAGGCGCTGTCCGCAGCAGTCAATGACCCGACCACCGCGGTCCAGGTGCTCGACCACCTCGGCGACGTCCTGCGCCACATCGGCGCCCTCGACCTCTCCGGTTCGCGCTGGGCCGGCCCCCGAGCCGGACGCACCGGCCTGGTGATCCCGGTGCGCCGCTGGGAGGACTACCTCACCCTCGGCACGACCGAGATCCGCGAGTACGGCGCCTCGGCGATCCAGGTCATGCGCCGCATGCGCGCGATGCTCGAGGAGCTTCACGGCGAGGTTCGCCCCGAGCATCGGCGCGCGGTCGAGGAGGAGCTCGCGCGCGTGGATGCGACGGTGGCCCGCAGCTTTGGTGACTCCGTGGACCTGGATCGCGCCAGCATCGCCGATGGGCAGGGGATCGGGGGACTCCTCGATTCCCGGATCCTCGCCCGCTGACGCGATCAGGCGTCGACGGTGCGCGCTCCGAGGCTCGGCGGTGGATCGCGGGTTATTCGCGGGCGAGCATCGCGGCGGCTTCGCGTTCGAGGTCGATGTAGGGCTCGCCGCTGACGTCGACCGCGACGCGGTTGATGGTGCCGCCGGTGAACTCGTGCGGGTGGGGGCCTGGGTAGTCGGGGGTGACTGGTTCGCCGCCGTCGCGTCCTACGCAGAGGCCCTCGCCGGCGATCGAGAACTTGCCCGGCTGGGTCTTGATCCGCTGCTCGCCGACCTTCGTCTCGCCGTGGTAGAGGGACAGAATCCCGGTGGAGACGCCGGGCGGGTCCTCGCCGTCCTTGACGAAGTTGGCGGCCAGGATCAGGTTCTTGCCGACCGGCACGTCTTCGCTGCCCACGATTTTCTGCTCGAAATGGCCGACCCAGTTGTAGACGTAGTGCAGGCGGTTGTTCTTGATGTAGAGCGAGTGCCCGCCGAAGCGCGAGCCGTGGGCGAACAGGACGCCCGCGGCGCCGGGGGCGGGGACGTCGACGAGCGCGCCGATCCCGTAGGAACGGTTTCGGATGTTGACCGCTTGGGACTCCGGGACTTCCGCCAGGTCGGGGTAGTAGACGTAGCGGTCGCGCGCCGGGCTCAGAAGCGGACGTGGAGTCATGATGATTTCGAGGGCTGAGCGGTCATCGAGCGGGAACGCTCCGTTGCGACCGGCTTCGGCGTACCACAGGCTGATCATCTCGCTGAGCCGTTCGGGTTCCTGATCAGCGAGGTTGTGCAGCTCGGCGCGGTCGACGTCGGTGTGGTAGAGCTCCCACGTGTCGCTGCCGAAGTGACCCCAGCCGCTGATCGTGGGGTGGGCGGTGACGGCCTTCCAGCCGTCGTGCCAGATCGCCCGGGAGCCGAGCATCGAGTAGAACTGCGTCGCTCGCGCGGTCGGAAGCGACCCCTGGTCGAAGCTGTAGCGCATGCTGACCCCGTCGAAGTCGCTCTGGACATGACCGCCGATCGCCTCCGGCGGCTCGACGCCCAGACAGTCGAGGATCGTTGGGACGAGATCGATCGCGTGGTGGTACTGCTCGCGGATCTCACCCTTCGCTGCGATCCCTTTCGGCCACGAGATGATGCACGGGTCTGACGTGCCGCCGTTGAACTCGTAGCGCTTCCACATCTTGAACGGCGTGTTGAACGCCATCGCCCAGCCGTTCGGATAGTGGTTGTAGGTCTTCGTGCCGCCGAGCTCGTCGAGCAACGCCAGATTCTGCTCCATCGAATCGGGGATCCCGTTCCCGAGGTTGTTCTCGTTCACCGACCCGTTCGGTCCGCCCTCGCCGCTCGCGCCGTTGTCGGAGATCAACAGAATCAGCGTGTTCTCGCGCTGCTCGGTCTCGTCCAGATAGTCCAGCAGCCGGCCGATCTGGGCATCGGCGTGTGCCATGAAGCCGGCATACACCTCGGCCATCCGGCAGAACAGCTGCTGCTCCTCGGCCGTCAACGAGTCCCACGGCCTCGTCACATCCAGCGGTGGGAAAGGCTGCCCGTCCGGTCCGGTCTGGTCCGCGATGGGGTTGATCGGCGGCAGCTCGGTGTCGGGCGGGACGATCCCCAGCTCCTTCTGGCGGGCGAGCGTCTGCTCCCGGATCGCCTCATAGCCCTGGTCGAACTTGCCCTCGAACTTAGCTATCCACTGCTTCGCCACCTGGTGCGGCGCATGGCACGCACCCGGCGCGTAGTACAGAAAGAACGGCTTGTCGGGCGCGACCACCTTCGCGTCCTTGATGAACTCCAGCGCCTTGTCGGTCAGGTCCTCGGTCAGGTGATAGCCCTGCGCCGGCGAGCGCGGTGCATCCACCGGATGGTTGTCGTAGACGAGGTCGGGATACCACTGGTTGGTCTCCGCGCCGAGGAATCCGTAGAAGCGCTCAAAGCCCCGGCCGGTCGGCCAGTTTCGCCGCGAGGATGCGAGGTTCATCTCCGACTCAGGGCACAGATGCCACTTCCCGACCATGTACGTGTTCCAGCCCGCCTCGCCCAGGATCTCCTGGATCTGCCCGTTCTCCGGCGGGATCACCCCGCTGGCGTTCGGGAATCCGATCGCCGCCTCGGTGATGCACGCCATGCTGTTGCGCGTGTGATTGCGCCCAGTCAGCAGGCACGAGCGCGTCGGGGAGCACAACGCGGTCGTGTGCATCTGGGTGTAGCGCACCCCGTCCGCGACGATCCGATCGATGTTCGGCGTCGGGACCGGGCCGCCGTAGCTGCTCAACACCGAAAAGCCCACGTCGTCGAGCACGATGTAGAGAACGTTCGGCGCTCCCTCCGGAGCCCTGGGCGCCTCGAACGGAGCCCAATCCGGCATCGAATCACGAATGTCAACATTGATTACGCCCTTGAACCGCTCGCTCATCGCGTTTGCCTCACATGTCTGTTGAGGGAAGAAGATCGCGCACCGCCGTGCGCGATTGCACGATCACACACCCCCGACGGCCGAGCATCATCCCGATCAGGTGATCATCCAAGTCCACCGGGGCATGACCATCTCCTTCAACGTGCTGCGCTGATGACGCATGGGATCGATAACGGACATATCAACGCCGCGGGCCGAGCGAAGGCTGAGGTGGCCGTCGGATTGGAGTCAGACCGAGCTGAGGCGGGCGACCCCAAACGACGTGAGCCCGATCCCGATCACCGCGGCGAGCGGTGCGACGATCAGGGGCCAGTTGCTCATCAGCCACGCTATGAGTGGTCGCAAAGATGCCTCGGCACGATCTCCGATCAGCGCACACACGACCGCGATGCCGATCAGTGGCGCGGTGTACACAACGCAGTACAGGACCAGAAGCGAGAGCTTGCCCGCGTTCGACGAGCTGGAGCCGACGATGATCGCGATCGCGGCGAAATAGGGAAAGGCTGTCAACAGCTCCAGTGCGGCGAGGCCGCCGCCGACCAGCACCGCCGAGCCTGGCGCCTTCGTCCCCTGTCGGCGCTCGGTTCGGGCGCTGTCAGGCTCTCGCGACGGAGCCACAGCACCGCGCCGCCAGCCGTCAGCACGATCCCCCCGGCCGTGATCAGCGTGTACTTGAGTGTCGCCCCCGGCTTTGGCAGCAGGGACAGGATCAAGTCGCCCAGCCCCAACGCCAGCGCCAGGCCGACCACGAACGTGACGGCGAACACCGCGAGCGCGAACGTGGCGGTCCGCCGCGCGGAATGGCGTCCCGAGGCGAACAGCAGCTCCCCGCCGATCAGCGACGGGTTGACGCAATCGGGCAGCGCGATGGCGACGACGGCGACGGCCAAGCTCCACACGATCTGGACCGCGACCCTACAAGTTGTCTGCTGCTGGGGTCGAGACGGACAGCTTCACGAGAGTGCGGCGGCGGGCGATGCATCTCGCGCAGTGCTCGACGGCGAGCCATGTCCTCGGGCTGATCGTCAGGGCGCACCGAGCGCGCTTCAAGCAGATCGCCACAGCGCGGCTCGCGGCGGGCGGGGTTCCTCGCTGCTTGCGCCGATCGCGAGCAGTTCATCAATCAGCGCCAGCACGGCAGCGTGGCTAGCGTCACGAAACTCGGAGGTCGAGCGGATTGCCTGCAACGCCGTCGTTTCGCCTGACGGCTCCAGCTGAAATCCGATCGCACGCAGGAGGATAGACGGAAACGACCGTCCAACGATGCCCTGGCCGCTGCCGAGCAAGCGCCCCCAGGCGGTCGGCCCGGGCCAGCTGAACTACGGCCGGCCCGCTGCTGCCCACGACCCTCGCCGCGCACCAGTAGAGGTCCTGGCGGCGGTCGTCGTCGATCAGGTCGTTGTATGCGCGCGGGAGCGATCCGATCACCGGACAGACCGATGCCGGATGATCTGAGAACGGCTCGCCCGCGAGCATCGAGGCGAGCTCCATCACCCGCGCGCCATCCTCCGGAGAGGTGTGCCTGCCCCTGCGTAGTTTGATCGTCTGGTGATTCACCGAGGTCATCTGCCCCTCCTTCGGCTGTGCTCCACGCCGCTCCGCACCGATCCGAACAAGCGAGCCTGTCTAACAGTTGGTTCTTGCCAAGGATCACCTGAACCGCCGAGACTCGTCTGCGGCGGCTCCAAGTACAGCTCCATCCTCCAGCCGTTGACTGCTTGACACAAGCGTGGACGCACCACCGTTTGGGTTGGTGCGGGCGACTGCGCGAACCTGCGAATACCGCGGATCATCGGCCAACGCCCGCCGGGTCCGTTTTCATCCCATCGGGGTGACGCGACCTGATCTGGGCTGTCGTAGGGTCTCGGATCGCACTGTCGATAACGCCGGCGTCGGGACCGAAGGCGAGAGCAACGACGAGCACGCCCTGCACGAGCACGCCGCGCAGGCTGACACCGCCCGCGGGATCAGTGCCTGGGAAGGAGCCGACATGACAGACAATCCGAGTCCGCCGCCGGTTCATCCTCGTGCCGCAAATGTCCTGTTGAGAAAGTCACTGACCGTTCAGCGGGCAGCGCGGATCATCGCCTCGGTCACTGTGTCGGTGACGATCGTTGCGGCGATCATGATCCATTTCACCGACCGCAGGAACTTCCCGAACATCGGCGACAGCCCGTGGTGGGCGATCCAGACGTGACGACGGTCGGCTACGGAGACCTGGTGCCCAGGAGCGCCCCCGGACTGGCTCATCGCCGCGCTCGTGATGCTGATCGGGATCGGCTTCTTGACCGTCATCACCGCCGCGATCACGTCGACGTTCGTGGAGTCCGCGCGGCGCTTCGTCGAGGGCACGACAAGCGACGCGATCTCGCTCGAGCTGGATCAGATCGGCGCGCGCCTGGAGCTAATCGAAGCCGCGCTGACGGGCGCCGGCCGGCGCGATCCCGAACATCCGCGCTGAGTGACGGGCTGCACGCACCTCCGCGAGTCCTGGAGCGGCGCAGCCTGGTGCTGCTCCGCGGCTCACGTCCGTGGCGGGTAAAACCACCGCTGAGCGCCGGCGATCCGGATGCCGGCCCCCGGTGGGGATACGTGTACACCGGCTTGTGGAACGCCTGAACACCAACGAGGCTCGCTGAGTGCCTGAGCTCGGGATCGAAGAGGAGATCATGCTGCTGGAGCCGGGGCGGCGGTCACTCGCCCAGGCCAGCGACGATGTGCTCGCTCGGTTCGCTCGCTCGCCTGGGGCTCGAGGGCGACTCCTCACCCACCGTCGCGGCGCTGAGGTGCTTGCCGAGAACCGCTTCCTGGCCGCCCGCGACGGGATGGACGCCCGGCTGATCGATTCCGCGACGCGGCGCTTGGTTCCCGTGCGAGAGCTGCTCGAGGCCCTGCTCGCCGAATGCCGCCCGCACGCACGCGCGCTCGGATGCGCCGATGCCCGTAATGAAGCGTGTGCCGCCGATCGCCGCCCTAACGGTGCCGACCGTCAGCGCGCTTGCGGGCCGGCAACGGACGTCTTGACCGTCTGGTCGCCGGGCTCGCGGATCGGTTCCTGGCGCCGATGTGCCTAGGCGAGAGCGCAGCAACCGCGTGAACACGTTTGACATCCCACAGAAAGGAGCGGCATATGTGCCGTTGGCTCGCATACTCCGGTTCCCCAATCCTGATCAAGGAAGCGCTCTACGACGGTCCTAACTCGCTCGTTGCCCAGAGCCTGCACTCGCGGCTCGGCGCCGAGCCGACCAACGGCGACGGCTTTGGCGTCGGCTGGTATGGCGCCCCCGACACCCCCGGCGTCTTTCACAGCACCGAGCCGGCGTGGAACGACAGCAACCTGCGCGAGCTCGCCGCTCACATCAGCTCACCGCTGTTCTTCACGCACATCCGCGCGGCGATCGGCAGCGCCGTGCAGCAGACCAACTGCCACCCGTTCCGCCATGACGACTGGCTATTCATGCACAACGGCTACATCAACGGGTTCGCCACGATCAAACGCGACCTGATGCTCGCCATCGACCCGCCGCTATACCCAGAGATCCAGGGGCAGGCCGATACCGAGGTCCTGTTCTATCTCGCCCTCACCTTCGGCCTCAAGGACGACCCACCGGCCGCCGTCGAGCAGGCGATCGGGCTCGTCGAAGCGGTCGCCGTCCGCCACGGCGTCCCCAACCCGTTCCAGGGCACGATCGCGACCACCGACGGCAAGAGCATCTGGGCGTTCCGGTACTCCAGCGAAAGGAACTCGCGCTCGCTCTTCTACACCACCGATATCCCCACCCTGCGCAAGCTATACCCCGAGCGCCAGCTGTTTCAAGAGGTCTCGGACAACGCGCGGCTCATCGTCTCCGAACCGCTCGGCGACGTCGCCGGTGTCTGGAACGAAGTGCCCGAATCCAGCTACGGCATCGTCGGCCCCGACCACGCGGAGATGCGGCCATTCAAGCCCCAAGCGCCGGCCGGCTCCGTACCCGTGACTGCGTAGCGGCGGGCCGACGCGCAACCGTCGGCCTTCTTGCTTCCCTGGCCCGCCAGACCGGCAGCGCCGAGCGAGGGATGACACTCGATGAGCGCGACTGAGCTGTCGCCGGTCGCGACCCCCAATGCCGGGAAGACTGACCGCGCGTCATCCCAAGCGGGTGATGGATGGTGGTGTCCGTCGTCTGAGATAGGCCGGTGTACACCCTTGTGGGATGCGGCCGGGCGGCTAGGGTCGGTACACAGCGCGCGACGACGCCGTCGGGTCGCGAAGCAGATAGGTGACGATTCTATGTGGGTGGCAGGCAAGTGTCACTGATGGACGGATAGGACCCCGGGCGACGAGAGCCGCACACCATGAGCAACCTGCTCGACGTCTTCCTACTATCGCTGGTCTCGATGTTCAATCCGTCGCTCCTGGCGGCGGTGACGGTGATGCTGCTGCTGCCGAGCCCGAAGCGGTTGATGGTCGGCTACCTCCTCGGGGCCTACACCACCAGCATCACGCTCGGTCTGGTGATCGTGTTCTCGCTTCACGGGTCCAGCACGGAGAGCACCTCCAAGCACACGGTCAGCCCTCTGGAGGACATCATCGTTGGCCTGCTCGTGCTGGCGATCGCGTGGGTTCTCCGCACAGGACGCGACCAGCCGTTCCAGGAGCGCCGACGGGCGAAGAAGGACGCGAAGCTGAAGGCCAGGCAGGAGGCCGGCAAGCCGACCGAATCGCTGCCGTTGCGGATGCTGGGCCGAGGCGACCCCAAAGTGACGTTCGTCGTCGGGGCGGTGCTGAGCTTCCCCGGCGTCTCCTACCTCGATGCGCTCGATCACGTGCACAAGCTCAATCCAGGAACCGTCGTGACCGTGCTGCTGGTCATCGGCTTCTGCGTGATGCAGCAGATCCTGCTCGAAGTACCCCTGCTCGGCTACGTGTTCGCACCGGACCGCACGCAAGGCCAGATCACCCGGTTCAGAGCCTGGATGAGCCGCAAGGGTCGACCCGCTGTCGTGATCGGCGCCACCGTGATCGGCGCGATACTCGTCGCCCGGGGCGTGATCACCCTGCTCTGAACCGGAGGCGTCGGATTCATCCGAACCGGGTGATGATCGACCGGCGTCCCCTCCCTAGCGTCCGAGCTTCACGCGAGTTGCCGAGGTAGCGCTCCCCGGCGCGACAAGGAGACCGACATGGCAGTGGCCACCCATCAGCAACCGGACGGTCGAGTGAGTCCAGCGGACGCAAACCCGGCGGCCGACACGCTCGTCGTGTTCGGGATCACCGGCGATCTGGCGAAGGTGATGACGTTCCGATCGCTGTACCGGCTGGAGGCGCGCGGGCTGCTGAACTGCCCGATCGTGGGCGTGGCCGCCGATGACTGGTCGGTCGACCAGCTGCGCACCCGGGCTCGGTCTTGCATCCAGGAGACCGGAGAGTCACTCGACGAGAGCGTGTTCGAGCGATTCGCCGCCCGCCTCTCCTACGTGCACGGCGACTTCACCGACGCGGCGACATACAAGCGAGTTGCCGACGCGGTCGGACATGCCCAGACGCCCGTGTTCTACCTGGAGATCCCGCCGTTTCTGTTCGCGACCGTGATCCAGGGCCTGTCCGAGGCCGGGCTCACCGCCAACGCTCGCGTGGTCGTGGAGAAGCCGTTCGGGCACGACCTGGAATCCGCGCGGGCGCTGGCGGCTGACATCCATCAGTACATCGACGAGTCCCAGCTGTACCGCATCGACCACTTCCTAGGCAAGATGGGGTTGGACGAGTTCCTGTACCTACGCTTCGCCAATTCGATCCTGGAGCCGGTGTGGAATCGCAACCATATCTCGGCGGTGGAGATCACGATGGCGGAGAGCTTCGGCGTGGAGGACCGCGGGCACTTCTACGACCGTGTCGGCGCGGTCCAGGACGTGGTCGTCAACCACCTCATGCAACTGCTGGCCGCCGCGGCGATGGAGGCTCCCGCCGGGGCCGACCCGACGACGCTCAAGGACGCGAAGTACGCGCTGTTTCGTTCCATGCCGGAGGCGAACCCGGCACATTACGTCCGCGGCCAGTACGACGGCTATCTGGACATCGACGGCGTGGCGCCGGGATCGGCCACCGAGACCTACGCCGCGCTGCGGCTGCAGATCGACAACTGGCGCTGGGCCGGCGTGCCGTGGTTCATCCGCACCGGAAAGCGGCTGCCGGTCACGCAGACCGAGGTCAGGCTGGTGTTCCACCGCCCGCCGCGCCTGCTGTTCATCGATTCCGCCGGCCGACCGCCTGTCGAGAGCCAGCTCGTGATCAAGCTCGATCCGATCACCGGGATCCGCCTCATCGTCGACGCTCATCGAGCCGACCGGGGTGGCCCCCAGGAGATCACGCTCGACATGGAGTTCGAGCAGGAGGGAGGGGAGGGGCCGACCCCGTATGAGGTTCTCCTGCACGCTGCCATGCAGGGCAATAGCGCGCCGTTCACCCGACAAGACAGCATCGAGGAGACATGGAGGATCATGCGCCCGTTGATCGAGCATCCACCGCCGGTGCATGCCTACGCACCGGACACGTGGGGGCCGGCGGAGGGGGATCGGCTGCTGAGCGGAAGCGGCCGCTGGCACGGACCGTGGATCGCGTCATGAGCACGACAGCCAAGGAGAAGCCAGAAATGGGCGCCAGCACGAAAGAGAAGACGACGAAGACGAACCATCGCCATAAGACGGGGTCGAACGCGGCGCAGAGGCCGGTCCAGAGCGCTGCCGCACCATCGCCGTTTCCACCCATCGCCGACTACGCATTTCTGTCCGATTGCCACACCGGAGCGCTCGTGGCTCCCGACGGCTCGATCGACTGGCTGTGTGTTCCCAAGTTCGACGCGCCGAGCGTGTTCGGTTCGCTGCTGGACCGCGAGGCCGGCCTGTTCCGGCTGGGGCCGTTCGGCGTGACGGTCCCATCGGACCGCCACTACGTTCCCGGGACCAACGTGATGGTCACGACGTGGAAGTCGCCGGGGGGATGGATCGAGGTGCGCGACGCGCTGACCATGGGTCCGACCACGCACGAGGACACGATCACCCCCCACACCCGCCCACCCGCCGACGAGGACGCCGATCACATGCTGGTGCGGACGGTGAGATGCCTGGAGGGCGAAGTCGAGGTCGAGCTCATCTGTGAGCCGGCGTTTGACTACGGTCGCGTCCCGGCCGAGTGGGCGCTCGCTGACGGCAGTCGCCACATCGCCGACGCGAGCGGCGCCGGGCAGACGATCCGCCTGCAGACCGACCTCGAGCTTGGGATCGAGGTCAATCGCGTCCGCGGCCGGCACACCCTCAGACCGGGCGAGGAGGCGTTTGTCGCGCTCGGATGGGGGCAGGGACTCGCCGTGGCCGGCGACGTCGACGACGCCAATCGCCGGATCGACGCGACCGTCGGTTTCTGGCGTCACTGGCTGAACCGGGCGCGCCCGTTCGCCGACCACCGCTGGCGCGAGGCCATCCAGCGGTCCGCGCTGACGATCAAGGGGCTGACGTACATGCCGACCGGAGCGACTGTCGCGGCGCTGACCACCTCGCTGCCCGAGACCCCGGGAGGCGAGCGCAACTGGGACTACCGCTACACGTGGATGCGAGACGCGACGTTCACCCTCCAGGCCCTCCATCTCCTCGGCCTGGACTGGGAGGCTGATGAGTTCATGCAGTTCGTTGCCGATCTGGAGCCCAACAGCGACGGCGGCCTGCAGATCATGTACGGGATCGACGGGCGGCGCGACCTCACCGAGTCGTTCCGTGAGGACCTCTCCGGGTATGCCGGCGCCAGCCCCGTGCGGATCGGCAACGGCGCGTTCGACCAGCGTCAGAATGACGTGTTCGGGGCGGTGCTCGATTCGATCCTCAAGCACTGCATGCACAGCCAGCGCCTGCCCCGCCGCCTGTGGCCGATCGTGCAGGCGCAGGCGGAGTGTGCCACCAACGTCTGGCGCCAGCCCGACCAGGGGATCTGGGAGGCGCGCGGCAAGCCGCAGCACTACGTCTCCTCAAAGTTGATGTGCTGGGTGGCGATGGACCGGGCCGCGAAGCTCGCCGCGATCCGAGACGACCGGGAGTCGCAGGCGCGGTGGGCGGCGACGGCCGCCGAGATCCACGCCGACATCCTGGAGCACGGCGTCAAGAACGGTGTTCTGCGCCAGCACTACGACACCGACGCGCTCGACGCATCGACGCTGCTGGCGGCGAGCTTCGGCTTCCTTGCGGGCGACGACGAGCGCATGCACAAATCGGTGCTGGCTATCGCCGACGAGCTGACCGAGAACGGCTACGTGCTGCGCTATCGCACCGATGAGACTGATGACGGCCTGTCGGGCAAGGAGGGAACGTTCCTGATCTGCTCGTTCTGGCTGGTGACGGCGCTGTCGATCGTCGGCGAGACCCAGCGCGCGCACGATCTGATGGAGCGCCTGCTGCGGATCAGCTCACCCCTCGGGATCTATTCGGAGGAGTTCGACGCCGACACCGATCGGTTCCTGGGCAACGTCCCCCAGGCGTTCTCACATCTGGCGCTGATCGAGGCGGCGGCTCGGATCATCCTCGCCGAGCAGCTGGCGCTGGAGGGATTTGGGTCGGCGGGGGCCGGAGCGGTGACCCGCGCCATACCAACGAGACGCTACGAGGCGGCACAATGACCCGTTACGACGTGATCATCATCGGTACCGGCGCGGGCGGCGGAACACTGGCTCGCCATCTCGCACCGTCTGGCAAGCGGGTACTGCTGCTGGAACGGGGTGGGTGGCTGAAACGCGAGCCCGGGAACGTCTCCTCCGAGGAGGTGTTCGTCAATGGCCGGTACACGAGCTCGGACGAGTGGCGCTATGAGAACGGAGAGGTGTTCGCGCCCCAGGTCCACTACTTCGTCGGAGGCGCCACGAAGATGTACGGTGCCGCCTTGTACCGGCTCCGCGAGAAGGACTTCGGCGAATTGCGCCATCACGACGGGGTCTCCCCGGCGTGGCCGATCGGCTATGACACGATGGAGCCGTATTACACCCTGGCCGAGCAGCACTACCAGGTCCATGGGGCCCGTGGCGAGGATCCCACCGAACCGCCGGCCAGCGGTCGGTACCCGTTCCCGGCCGTCTCCCACGAGCCGCGCATCCAGAAGCTCTCCGATGATCTGGCCGCCGAGGGCCTGCATCCGTTCCACGCTCCGTGCGGCGTCATGCTTGACGAGGGCAATATGCCGTACAGCACGTGCATGCGCTGCAACAGCTGCGACGGCTTCCCGTGCATCGTCCACGCCAAATCCGACGCCGAGGTCCTGGGGGTCCGCCCGGCGCTGGAGCACCCCAACGTAGAGCTCTGGATCGACGCCGAGGCGGTGCGGCTGACCACCAATGCCTCCGGAACCGAGGTGTCCGAGGTGGTCGTCGATCGCGACGGCGTCACCGAGACGGTCAGCGCCGATCTCGTCGCCGTTTCCTGCGGAGCAGCCAACTCGGCGCGCCTGCTGTTGAGGTCGGCAACCGGGCAGCACCCGAACGGACTCGCCAACGGCTCTGACCAGGTGGGTCGCAACTACATGTTCCACAACAGCCAGGCGGTGCTGGCGCTGTCACGGGAGGAGAACCCGACCGTCTTCCAGAAGACGCTGGGGGTCAACGACTTCTACTTCAGCGGTCCGGACTTCGAGTTTCCGCTCGGCAACATTCAGATGGTCGGCAAGTCCCAGGCGCCGATGTTCAGGGGTGAGAAGCCCGGGGAGACGGCGCTCGCGCCGACGTGGACGCTGAAGGATGTCGCCAACCACGCCGTCGACTTCTGGCTGTCGACCGAGGATCTCCCGCGCTCCGAGAACCGGGTGACGGTCGACCGGGAGGGGATGATCACGATCGCCTATCACCCCAGCAACGAGGAGCCGAAGAACCGGCTCTACGAGCAGCTGAAGTCGATGCTCGGCAATCTCGGCATGGAGCACCACCACCTGCTGCCTCACCACGCGTATCTGAAGAACGAGATCCCGGTCGCCGGGTGCGCGCACCAGGCGGGCACTTGCCGCTTCGGAACGGACCCGAGCAGCTCCGTCCTGGATGTCACCTGCAAAGCCCACGAGCTCGACAACCTGTACGTCGTCGACACCAGCTTCTTCCCGAGCATCGGCGCCGTGAATCCCGCCCTGACGGCCATGGCGAACGCGCTGCGGGTGGGCGATCATCTGCTCGAGCGGATGGGAGTCCGATCAGGCTCCGCTGGGGCGCCGGCGGTGTCGGCATGAGCGCGGCGAACGGACAGCGGCACGTGGTGATCGTCGGCGGCGGCTTCGCCGGCCTGGGGTGCGCGCAACGTCTGGCCGACGAGGACGATGTTCGGATCACGCTGCTCGACCGCAACAATTACCACCAGTTCCAGCCGATGCTCTATCAGGTGGCCACCTCACAGGTGGCGAGCAGCGAGATCGCGACGTCGCTGCGCTCGACATTCGCCGACCACGAGAACGTCGACGTCACGCTCGCCGACATCTCGGCGGTCGATCTCGCCACCCGAACCGTCACGTCCGCCGACGGTGACCAGTGGAGCGGAGATGTGCTCGTGTTGGCGGCGGGCGCTCAGCCGAACTTCTTCGGCACCCCCGGCGCCCCCCAGAGCGCGTTCCCGCTGTACTCGCTCGATGACGCGACCCGGCTGCGGTCACGCATCCTCGGTCTGTTCGAGCAGGTCGACCGGGATCCGGGCCTGATCGATCGCGGCGCGCTCAACTTCATCGTGGTCGGCGGCGGGCCCACCGGCGTTGAGGTGGCGGGCGCGCTCGCCGACATGATCAACGTGACAGTCCCCGCCGAGTACCGGAACCTCGACGCCAGCATGGCTCACGTCCACATCCTCGACTTCGGCGACGCGCTGCTCAAGCCGTTCTCCGACAAGGCTCATGTCTACGTCGACAAGGTGCTGCGAGAGAAGGGCGTGCAAATTCACCTCGGTACCGGCGTCAAGGAGGTCGCCACGGGCCACGCCGTCCTCTCCGATGGGACCGTGGTCCCGACCCGGTGCGTCGTGTGGGGCGGCGGGATCAAGGCGGCGGCGCTCGCGACCGAGTGTGGCCTGGCCGAAGGTCGTGGCGGACGTATCGACGTCGCCTCCGACCTCACCCTGACGGGCAGCCCCGGGGTCTATGTCGTCGGTGACATCGCCAACATCCCGGGCACGGATGGACAGCCGCTTCCCCAGCTCGGCTCGGTCGCACTGCAGAGCGGAGAGTGGGCGGCCGACAACATACTCGCCGAGTTCGCAGGCAAGCCGCGCAAGGACTTCGTCTACAACGACAAGGGCATCATGGCCATGATCGGTCACGGTGCGGCGATCGCCGAGGTCGGTGCCAACCACCACGAGATCCACGGGCAACTCGCGCACATGGCGTGGCTCGGCGTCCACGCCAGCCTGATGACCGGAACTCGGGCCAAGCTGGAGGCGATCATCGACTGGAGCTGGGATCGCTTCTCCAAGACTGGCGGTCCGCACGTCCTCGACCGCGGCGACGCGGCGGAGATCGACTGGGACGACGACCAGGTGATCACCGCCTCATCCGATCCGAACCGAGCCCCCCTTCACTGATCGACTACTGGCGCGCGAACGCGGCGCGGGCTTCCTGGGCCAGGTCGACGAACGGCTCGCCGCTGACGTCGATGAAGACGCGCCTGATCGTGCCGCCGACGAACGGCCACGGTCCCTCGCCCGGAACGTCGTCGGAGACCGGCTCGGCTCCCGAACGTCCCACGACCAGGCCGCCCCCGCCGAGGCCGAATTTCGCCGGCTGGGTGCGGATGGTGCCCGCTCCGGCCGACTCGTCGCGGATGTAGAGGCCGAGCGTGCCCTGGGCGGGCATCGTCTCGTCCTCCCGCTCGAACGAGGCGGAGAGCACGACGTGCCCGGTGGGAATCATCGCGTCGGACTGCACGACCTGTACGAGCTCGCCGATCCAGTTGTAGACATACTCGAGCTTGCCATCGGTGACATAGAGGGCATGCCCGCCGAAGCGCGAGCCCTGCGAGAAGATGACCCCGCCGGCTTCGGGCGTGTCGATGTCTACCTCGGCGGCGATCGTGTAGGAGCGGTTGCGGATGTTGGGGGCCACCGACTCGGGCACCTCTGCCCCGCCGGGGTAGTACACGTAGCGAGTGCGCGGCTTGGAGAGCTGGGGCCGCTCGGTGGTGAGGATCTCGACAGCACCTCGCGATTCAAGTGGGACCGCGCCGTACCCGCCCGCTTGCGCCCACCACAGCGCGATCAGCTCCTGCAGCTTCACCGGATGTAGCCCCGAGAGGTCGTGGCATTCGCTGGGATCGGCCTCGGTGTCGAACAGCTCCCAGCGTTGCTGGTGAAAGTCACCCCACGAGTCGGGTGCCGCGGGGACCGCGGTCGCCGCCTTCCAGCCCTTGTGCCAGATCGCCCGCGTGCCGAGCATCGAGTAGAACTGGGTCTCCCTTGCGGGGTTGGTGCATCCGGGTCGTGGAGACCGGCCAGGAAGCTCACCCCCTCGAGCGGCGTCTGCGTGTACCCGTTGACGACGTCGGGTAGCTTCACCCCAAGGGCGTCGAGAAGCGTGGGCACGATGTCCACCGCATGGCAGTCCCGGTTGCGGAACTCCCCGGCGCCGCTGATGCCCCGCGGCCACCCAAAGCGCCGTTGTCGGAGACCAGCACGATGATCGTGTTATCGAGCTGCCCGGATTCCTCCAAGTGGTGCAGCAGGCGTCCAAGCTCGTGATCAGCGTGACTGAGGAACCCGGCGGACACCGGCGTACACCTCCGCCATTCGCGAGAACAGCCGTCTCTCCTCGTCCGACAGCGAGGCCCACGGACGCACGCGATCGAGCTCTGACCACGGCTGTCCGTCGTGACTCATGGTCTCCGCATATGGGTTGATGGGGGACAGGTCCGCGCCGGTGGGCACGATTCCCATCTCCTTCTGCCGTTCGAGCACGAGCTCGCGGTAGGCCTCATAACCCATGTCGAACCTGCCGCGGTACTTATCGATCCACTCCTGCGGCGAGTGATGGGGCGCGTGCGCGGCGCCGGGGCGGTAGTACAGGAAGAACGGCCTGTCCGGCGCGATCGCCTTCGCGTCCTGGATGAACTCGATCGCCTTGTCGGTGAGATCGACGGTCAGGTGGTGACCCTCCGCCGGCGACTTCGGCTGCTGCACGGGGTGGTTGTCGTAGACCAGGTCCGGATACCACTGGTTGGTCTCGCTGCCCAGGAACCCGGCGACGATCTGACCTGGCACCAGCCTGTTGTCGTAATCGAGCGGGCCGCGTGCGCCGGGCCGCCGCTCCAGCGCGTAGGCCAGGGTCATGCTCGCGGTCCCGGCCGTCCCCGCCAGCGCGCTGCGTATCGGCCATCGCAGCTCTGATCTCGTCACGCCCGGTCCGGCCACCGCCGGCGGTACCCCGTTCGTTTGTCTGATTGCCATCCAGCCGACGATCGCGCGTTGCTCATGGCGCGGATCGGGTGATCTCGGCGTGGCGAGCGGCGGCCGATCAGTGAACGAGGCAGCTGGGGCTCGGGGGCTCGCCTCTGGGGAAGGCCGTGACCAGCCCGTGCGCGGCCAGCTGGGTGCGCGCTTCATACCTGGCCGTGGTGTAGTGGACGCCGTCCGGGATGAACCACCCGGGCTTGGCGCGGGCTGCCCAGCTGGTCGCCGATGATCGACATCATGCGCGCGATTCGAGTCTTCAGACCGACGGTGGAGCCCGCGGCGACGTCGGCGGCGTCGTTGGTGCCAAGCGCGAGGATCCAGCATTCGTGACAACCCGCCGAGACGAGCTGCTGGGCGACCGTCGCGCCGTTGGGGATCGCCTCGAAGGTCTCGACGATCGATCGCGCGCCGGAGACCTCCATGTGCGTCGTCGTGACCCCGACCCGGAACGGCTCGGCGGGCGCGCGGCGCCGGCGGTGGGGCACAAACGTGCTCGTGCGGTCGGCACTGGCGGAGCTCGCCCCGGCGCCGGAGCCGGTACCCGAGCTGCGGCTCGAACCACCGCCAGAGGTGGTCGCAACCATGATCGCGACGAGCGCCAAGACTGTCACGCTGCTGCCCGCACGCAATGACGCCCGCGCCGACGTCTGAACCCCCGCCCCGCGATCGCTCCGGCTCACGGGGCTCAGGCTAGGACGCGGCCTCGAGCGAGCACGCCGAACCGCGCGCATGGGCGTACCGCATAGGGTCGGCGCTTGAACCTACGGCACCTCGAGCTGCTCCTGCGACGCGCCGTTGCTTATCTACCCCTCGGGAGCGGCGGGCGCCGGCGTTGGTGGTGACGGCGACTCCGCCGGCCCCTGCCCGCCTGCGGCCGCCGGCGGCTCCGTTCCCACGCGGGCGCGGAAGACGTGGTAGGACCACCCCTGGTAGACCAGGATGACCGGCACGAAGAGGATCGCCACCACGGTCATCACCTTCAACGCGTACGAGGACGACGCCGAGTTGGCGGCAGTGAGGTTGAACGCCGCGTTGGTGCTCGACACCATCACGTTGGGAGAGAGGCCGACGAAGATCGAGACCAGCGTCGTCGCGATCGTGGCCGCCGACGCCGCAAATGCCCACCCCTCCTGACGGACGTGGACCAGATACGCCGCCGACAGGACGGCGATCACCACCAGCGCCATCAGCGGGCTGCCGAAGTGACGGCCCGCGACCACCCGGGTCCAGATCACGAAGCCCAGCACCGTAGCCACCGCCGGCCACGCCAGCAGCCTGGCCGCCGCGGCCGAGCGCCGGTGGACGGCACCGCTGGTCTTGAGGACCAGGAACGTCGCTCCGTGCAGCAGCGACAGCGCCAGCAGCGTCAGGCCCGTCCACAGGCCATAGGGGGTCAGCAGATCCAGGAAGTTGCCGGTGTAATCGTGGCTCTTGTCGATCGGCAGGCCGTGCAGCAGGTCACCGAGCCCCACGCCGAGCAGGAACGGCACCAGCGCGCTGCCGACGATCGTCGCCCACGTCCAGGTCCGGCGCCACCGCGGGTCGGTCAGCTTGCTGCGAAATTCGAACGAGACCCCGCGGACCATCAGGCCGGCCAGGACGAGGAGCAGGGCGAGATAGAGACTCGAGAACATCGTCGCGTACCAGAGCGGGAAAGCGGCGAACGTGCCCGCGCCCGCGACCACGAGCCAGACCTCGTTTCCGTCCCAGAACGGTCCGATCGAGTCGATCGCGGTCATTCGCTCCTCGTCGGTCTTGCCGACGATCGCATGCAGGACGCCGACTCCGAAGTCGAACCCCTCCAATACGAAGAAGCCCGTCCAGAAGAAGGCGATCACGATGAACCACATTGTGTGCAGGTGAAGCATCCAGTGCCTCTCGCCGGACTAGTACGCCATTTCCGGGATCGGGCCGTCCGTGCCGGCTGTCCCCGGCTCGGGACGCGGCTGGCCTTCGTCGGGCAGGCCGCGGCGGGCATAGCGCAGCATCAGGATCAGGTCGGCGGCTCCGAGCGCCAGGTAGAGGGCGACGAACACGATCAGGCTGATCCAGATCTCGGTCGCGCTCACCGACGGCGACACTCCCACGGTGGTTTTCATCAGGCCCTGGACGATCCACGGCTGGCGTCCGTTCTCGGTCAACATCCAGCCGGCCGTGTTCATCAGGAACGGGGCCATCACGGCCCACACCGCGATTCTCTGAAACCACCTGGAGCGTTGCAGGCGGTCGCGGTGCGCCAGCCAGCCGCCCCAGAGAACGAACAGCATCAGCCCGGCCGCCAGATAGGCCATGATGCGCATCGACCAGTACTGGATGAAGACGTTGGGGACGTAGTTCCCCGGGCCGTACTGCTTGACGTACTGCTGCTGGAGCTCGTTCAGGCCCACCACCTTGCCCTTGAAGGAGTTTGTGGCGAGAAACGAGAGCAGGTAAGGGATCGCGATGATCTGCTTCGGCGTCTGATCGTTGTTGCCGCCACCGATCTGAAACGCCGAGAATGAGCACGGCTGACATGTCGTCCATTGCGCTTCGGCGGCGGCGATCTTGACCGGCTGGTACTTGGCCTCGACCACCCCGAGCTCGCTGCCGACGAACAACGCCAGCCCCAGGGCCGGGATCACCACGACCAGCGCTAGGTGCGCCGAGCGCCTGAACGCCGGGACCTCGATACCGCGGCGCAGGTACCAGGCGGAAATGGCCAGCATCACCAGGCAACCGGTGACCAGCGAAGCCAAGATCACGTGGACGTAGCCCCACAGGAAGGTCGGGTTGGTGAACAGCGCGAGCACATTGGCCAGCTGTGGCTGGTGAGTGGTCGGGTTGATCGAATAGCCGACGGGGTGCTGCATCCACGAGTTGGCCGCCAGGATGAACGCGGCCGACAGCATCGACCCGAACGCGACCAGCCAGATGCTGGCCAGGTGCAGGCGCGGGGGCAGCCGATCCCAACCGAACCACCACAAGCCCAGGAACGTCGACTCGAGAAAGAAGGCGGCCAACCCCTCCATGGCCAGTGGAGCGCCGAACACGTCGCCGACGAAGCGCGAGTAGGCCGACCAGTTCATCCCGAACTCGAACTCCTGCACCAGCCCGGTCACCACGCCCACGGCGACGTTGATCAGGAGCAGGATCCCGAAGAAGCGGGTCAGCCGCCGCTGCTCGGGATTGCCCGAGCGATGCCACGCCGTCTGTAGGAGCGCGACCAGGAACGCCAATCCGATCGTCACCGGCACGAACAGGAAGTGATAGATGCTCGTCGTCGCGAACTGCCAGCGCGCGAGGTCGGTGGTCATCCCGGTTGATGCAACCCGAAGCTCCCGCGGGGCTCATCATCCCATTGGGGTGAGGTGGCGTCGCGGACGGGACCGGTTTGCGTCAAGCTCTGCGCTGGTACGACGAACGAGGTGGATATATGTCCAACGCCAACCATCAGACCATCAGGCTGGGTCGAGGCAAGCACTCCTCTTCACAGGACGGCGCCTGCGTCATGGAGCTCGCGTCGATGCTCGCCGGCGAGCCGTTCACCGATCATCCGGCGTGTGCCTGTCCGGTGATCGGAGCCTTTCTGCGGTCATACAACGACTCGCTTGACGACGATCGACGTCAGGACCTGTATCGGTATGCCGCGCTGGTCGTGGGGAGCCGGGGGTCGGCCGAGACCCAACGGCTCCGCGCCGAGCGGCTCGCCGAATGGTGCTCCGGCTCGTTCGTCGACCGCTATGCCGGACAGCTGCCGGAGCGGTTCGTGCGGCTGGCCATGCGCCTGCGCAAGCCGCCGCTCGCCATCGACGCGCTGGGGGCGAGCGCGGCCCGGGCAGTTCCGCGCCACACGGCGCACACGCACGCGTCCGTGCTGGCGCTGATCGACGAACTGCTGGCGATCGGCGAGCCGCGAGCACCGGTCCCGGCCCCCGAGATCGTCGAGCTCGAGGCCGAGCTGGTCCATTCGGGGTAGCTTCGGTCGCAGGCGACCGCGTAGGCTGGCCAGGGATGGCGGCGCAACCCAAAGTCCGGTCCGCGTAGGCTCGCCAGTGATGGCGGCGCAACCCAAAGTTCGGTCCTCATAGGCTCGCCAGGGATGGCGGCGCAACCCAAAGTCCGGTCCGCGTTCGAGGCCGCCGTCGCGGTGGCGCGGGTGGACGCGGGGCGCTACCGGGCTGCCATCGATGGCGCCTGGGACGGCCCGGCGGCACCCAACGGCGGCGTGCTGGCGGCCATGATGGTCCGGGCCGCCGAGGCCGAGCTCGGAGCGCAGGCGCCGCCGGCGCGGACGATCGCGGCACAGTTTCTCGACGCGCCGGGTCACGGACCGGTGCAGATCGGGGTCGAGGTGCTGCGCGGCGGCAAGCGGGTGGCGGTCTGCGACGCGCGGATGCGCCAGGCCGGTCGGCTGATCGCGCAGATGACGCTCGTCTGCTCGGCGGCGCGCCCGGAGCAGACGGACCTGAACGGAAAAGCTCCGAAAGCGCTAGCCCCGGAGTCGACCGAGACGGTGAAGATAGACGGGATGCCGGGCGCGCCGCCGATCTTCGGCCGGGTGGAGAACCGGCCGACGTTTGGATCAGGAGTGTTCGCGGGGGCGGCCGACGCGGTCACCGGGGGGTGGCTGTCGCTCCGCGACGACGGCGCGGCGCTCGACGCCGCTCGCCTCTGCGCGCTCAGCGACCTGTGGTGGCCGGCGATCTTCGGCCGGCTCACCGCGCCGGCGGCCGTCCCGACCCTCCAGCTCACGGTATATCTCCGCAGTACCGAGCCACCTCCCGCTGGTCCCGTCCTGGCCCGGTTCGAGAGCCGTCACCTGCAGGAGGGTCACGTCGAGGAGCGCGGGGAGCTGTGGTCGGCGGACGGCAAGTTGCTGGCGGAGAGTCAGCAGCTGGCGTTGCTCATCTGAGCTCCCATCCCCGCGCTGAGCGATCCAGGGATCACACTTTCACGCGGTCTCGGCGCGGCCCAGACCGGCCGCCGCGACAGCTGCCGCGGCGGGCGCGTCGAGGTCCTCCAGCACCCGGGTGAGGCGGTCGCCGGTCAGCTCGGCGAGCTTGTCCGCGAACTCGCCGTCGGCGACCCCCCGCTCCGGGGCCCCCTTCGGATAGAGCACCCGGGCGAGCTCGCGCCCGTCGCCGGCCAGCACGGCGCCGAACTCCGGCAGCGAGTCGTCGACCACGACGGTCACCAGCCCGAGATGATCGCGAGCGAACGGATCGATCGCCGCGAAGTCGCCGACGCCCGGAGGGCCGTTTCCGAGCGTGTAGGCGACGCAGTAGGGGATCGAGAACTTCGCCGACAGCCCGTCGCCGACGGCGTCCAGATGGGCCGCCTGGCGGGCGACCGTGTGCACGCGGACCTCCAGCCGATCGCTTCGCATGCGATAGCCGGCATCGCGTGCCTGCGCGGCGGCCTCGATCGCCGCGTGGGTCCCGAGGCAGCTCGGCCACAGCTTGATCCAGTTGCGGTCGATCGCGCGCGGGCCATCACCGGTCGCCGCCTGGCTCGGCTCCGAATCAGGCCAGCGCGCGCCCATCACCGAGCCGACACCCAGCGGGCCGTGAACCGCCCGCGGGTGGACGCTCGCTCCGGCGCGGGCGATCAGCGCCGCCTGGACGCCGGCGGCGGCGGCGAGCCCCACCTGGATCGGCTTGGCGTCGGATCCGAAGGCACCGCGCGTGCCGCCGGCCCGCAACGTGGCGAGCGCGAGCGCGTTCTCTCGTTCGCCGGGCGTCAGCTCGAGCAGGCGTGAGGCGGCAACCGCCGCGCCGACCGGACCACAGACGGCGGTCGGGTGCCAGCCGGCGTCATACAGCGCGGGATGGCTCTCCGACGCGACTTCCGCCATCGCCTCGAATCCCTCCGCGTAGGCGGCGAGGGCGGCGTTGAGCGAGCGGCCGAGATGGGCCGCCAGGATCAAGGCCGCCGGTGCACACGCGGCGCTGACGTGCGCGACTCCGTCCGGGAACGTGTCGTCGAAGTCGAGCACGTGGCCGGCGGTGGCCGCGAACGCGACGTCGCTCAGCAGGTCATCGCCGGCGGCGCGGGCCGCTTGCGCAGCCCGCTCGTCCGCGCCGGCGCAGGCGCACGCCAGCCAGTCTGCGAACGCCACTCGGTAGCGACCGTCGGGGCTCCCCGCGGCCGTCAGTCCGTTGCTGCAGACGCCCACGACCCAAAGCGTACGCCGGTCACAGGTAACCGCCCGCTGAGGCTTGGGCATGCTCTCCCGAGAGCTGCTCCAGCATCTCGCGCGCTCCCCGCGAGACGAGCGCCGCATCCGACAGGAGCGCGATCAGCCGGAAGCCCTCGCCGGCCCAGCGAGCCGCGGTCTCCGCGGAGCCCGCGTAGATGCCGCCCACGACGCCGGCGCGGCGGCAGGCGTCGCGGATCTCCAGGATCTTTCGCGCCAGACGTGGGTCCTCCGCGTCGAGCGACGGCTCGAACCCGTGGGCCAGGGCGAGGTCGTTGGGCCCGATGAACACGGCATCGACCCCCGGTACCGAGAGCAACTCATCGAGTCGTTCACACGCGCCCGCGGTCTCGATCATCACCACGCAGATCACGCTCCGGTTCCCGATCTCCGGCGTGTATCCAGCGGATCCCAGCGCGGCGCGCGATGTGCCCCAGCTGCGGTTTCCATCCGGCGGATAGCGACACGCCGCCACTGCGGCGCGGGCGTCGTCGGGCGAGTCGATCATCGGCACGATCACTCCATTGGCGCCGGCGTCGAGAACCTGCATGATCAGGTTGGGCGAGTTCCATTGCACGCGGACGAGCGCCGGCGTGCGGGTGACCGCCAGGGCCTGGAGCATTCCGGGCACGTCGTCTGCGGAGATCAGGCCGTGCTGGGTGTCGATCCCCACCCAGTCGGGGTCCGCGCGGCCGAGCAACTCAGCGACGTAGGGGTTGCCGACTGTCGCCCAGCCGCCGAATGCCGCGCGCTGAGATTCCCAGACGCGACGCAGCGCGGCGCTCGTGTCCACCAGGTTCCAGGCGTCGTCCATCGCGGTTCCTCGTTCCGGGTGATCTCACCCGCGGGAGCCGGCCGGCAGGCTGACCCGCACGACGACCCGGGTGGGACGAGTCGGCGGCTCCAGGGACAGGAAATCCCGCGCCGGGGCCGAGTGATCGCAGAACGGGCAGACGAGCGCAGCCGTCAGCGGGTGCGCACCGGGAGCGATCCCCACCGGCGCGTCGCAGTGAGGGCAGGCGAGCGTCGCGTCACACAGCCGCTCCGCGCGAACCGCCCGCCGCTCCTGGACCCACTCCTTCGCGGCCCCCGCCTCCTGCCCCGGGCCACTGCCAAACGGTCGACCCATGCCGCGAGAAAAGCTCACCGCGGTGAGTCTAGAGGGCGCGGGACGAGCTCATGCGCAGGCAAGCGCTTATGCCAACTGTATTCGTGGTGTCCTAACCTGCGCTTGGGCTCGCGTCACCGGACCGGACGCCGGCGCGCCCGGCTGTGCGTTCTGGAAATCGACTGAAAGACCGGGCTCGAGTGGACACGACCAACCCAGTGGTGCTGACTTGCGGGCGGTAGGCGCCGTCAGGAGAGGCCGTGGTCAGGAGCCTGACCTACCCTCAGGCTCGGTGATACTTCGGGGCCGACAGCGGGTTTGGGGCACAAGCTTGCTTCGTTCTCGGCGTCTTCTGTTGCTCGTGGTCTCGCTGGTGGCCTGCGCCTGGCCGGCGGCGGCCCACGCTGTCACCTTCGGCTCGGCGGTCGACGGGGACTTCAACAACTTCACCCGGGGCAAGTGGACCTACGACCAGGTGACCGAGTCGCTGCAGACGCTGCGCGCGGCCGGCGCGAGCGTCGCCCAGACGGGGTCCGATTGGGTCGATACCGAGGCCAAGCGACCGCTGCACGGCAACCATCGGTACGACTGGACTCGTGCCGACCTCATCGTCCGGACGCTCGCCGAGGCCCATCTGCGCTGGGAGCCGGTGCTCGACTACACCCCCAAATGGGCCCAGCAGCACATCAAGCCGGTCAGGAACAAGTACCTCACGTCGCCGCTCCCTCCGTTGCACAACTCCGACTACGGCGCGTACTCGGCGGCGGTGGCTCGCCGCTACGGACCCGGGGGCAGGTTCTGGCACAGCAATCCGAAGCTCCCGCGTGAGCCGGTCACCACCTTCGAGATCTGGAACGAGCCCGACTGTCGGTGGACCTGGGGGCCTCATACTGATCTCCAGGACTACGCCAAGCTCTACATGACCGCCTACCACGCGATCAAGCGCGTCAACCGGCATGCGATGGTGGTCACCGCCGGCCTCGCGTTCAACCAGACGTCGCTGCCGAGACTGCTGAAGGCGTTCAAGGGCCTGCCCATGGACGGCCTGGGCGTGCACCCGTATGGCGTCGACGCCAAGCGGACGATCGCCGTCGTGAACTGGACCGAGCAGGAGATGATCGACTACGGCCGCGGCCGGACCCCGCTGTTCGTCGACGAGTACGGCTGGAACTCGGTTCCCAAGAGCTTCCAGGCGGCACCCAAGCGACAGGTGCCCCAGGACGTGCAGCAGTCGCTGGTCGGCCTGGCCCGCATCAAGCGCGTGCGCGAGGTGATCCCGTTCGAATGGGCCGATGCCAGCTGGGGACTGAGCAACGGCGGCTTGGCGAAGGGCATCAGTCGGGCGCTGCGCCAGGGATGATGTAACGGCGCGGCGCGCCGCCCGTTGCGCGGCCCGGGGGCCGGCAGTAGGCTGGACGCAACCTCAGGGAGGGAGCCATGTACGCCAGGGTGACGACTTTCCCCGGGCTCGCGCCGGAACGCATCAAGGCCACGCTCGCGGAGTTCACCGAGCATCATCTGCCACGGCTCGAGCAGGTGCCCGGCTATCGCGGGGTGTGGGCCGGGGTCGACTACACCGGCGGTCGGGCGATCGCCGTCACCTACTGGGAATCGCTGGACGCGCTGCACGGCAGCGACGAGATCGCCGGCGAGGTCCGGGCGGCGGCGGTGACCAGGGCCGGCGTCGACCGCAGGCGTCCTCCGGTCATCGATCGCTACGAGGTCGTGCTCGACAGCTGAAGCCGGGATCCCGGCTACTGGTAGAGGATCAGCCGGTGCGCGATGAAGGCGAAGAGCAGCGCCAGCAACGTCCAGGTCACGGGCCAGCTCACGGTCCGCAAAAACGCGGTCTCCCAATGACCGAAACGGAGCACGTAGACGAAGATGGCGAACAGCATCAGCGCGTATAGGACGATCGCCACCCAGGGCGGCGGCGCCAGACCGACCACCGGCGCCACGATCAGGCCGAGCACGATCCACGCGGCGATCGTCAGGACGTCGACCGACAGCCGGGTGCGCTGCCGTCCCACGATCGTCATGAACGCGGCGGCGCCGACCAGGGCGGCGACCAGGAACACGCCCAGCCGCCAGTGCGAACTGAAGCCGAAGATCGCGCCCATCAGCTTGCCCCCGCACCACAGCAGCAGTGGATCGAAGAGGCTGACGGCCACATAGCAGGCGAACATGTCAGCCTCGGAGTCCCAGGGATTGCCGAAGGACGGTCGCCGCGGTCTCAGCGCCTCGCGCAGGGCAGGACGCTGCAGCGCCGAGCGCAGTGAACCGGAGGTGTCTGGTTCGGTAGCCACTAGATCGCAGGGCGAATGGTAGGGAACCCGCCGCTGCGGTGGCCGGCGAGGCAGCGGCCGCGGGTCAATGTGGGCTCAGCGCCGGGCGGGGGCGATCGATGGCCAGTGCCGGGATCGTCTGGTGGGTGATCGGGCCGATCGCCAGGGCATAGGCGACGGTCCCGATGCCGACCGTGCCTCCGAGCACGAAGCCGGTGATCAGCACGGTGGCCTCGATGCTGGTGCGGACGAGTCGCATCGAGTGTCCCCGGGCGGCGATGCCGACACTGAGGCCGTCGCGCGGTCCGGGTCCGAGGCCGGCACCGATGTAGAAGCCGGTGGCGATCCCGTTGCCCAGCACACCCCCCACGAGCAGCGCGTACCTGACCGGCAGCGCGTGCGGCGGGTGAACGAGCGCCAGCACGACATCGATGACGACGCCGACGAGCACGGCGTTGCACACCGTTCCCACGCCCGGACGCCGGCCCAGCGGCCACCAGACGAGCAGCACGCAGAAGCTGATGATGATCGCCCAGGTGCCGATCCCGAGCCCGAAGGTCCGGGCCAGACCCTGGTGCAGGACGTCCCACGGATCCAGTCCGAGGCCGGCGAGCACCAGCATCGCGGCGGTGACGCCGTACAGGAACAGACCCGCGAACAGCTGGACAAAACGGCGCGCCCGCCGGTCGGGCGGGATCAGGGCGGACAGGCGACCCACGCCCGTAGCTTGTCAGCCCCGGCGCCCGACCCGACGCCAACGACGCCGGGTCAGGCGATGGCGCTCGCGGACGACCGCGGACGCGACCCAAAAAGCCCGGCTATGGCCGGGCCTCCAAAACCAGATTGAACGGCGTCGCGGTGGCCCGCCGCAACTGCGTGAAGCCGCCCTCCGAGACGACCTCGCGCAGCCGAGCCTCACCCGCCTGCGCCCCCAGTGCGAGCCCGACCTCCTGGTCCAGCGAAGCGGGGGTGCAGACGACGGTGGAGGCGCCGTAGAAGAGCCGCCCCACCGGGTTGAGGTTGTCCGCGAGCCGATCGTTGGCGAACGGCTCGACGATCATCCAGCTGCCGTCGGGAGCGATGGTCTCGCGCACGTGAGCGGCGGCTCCCACCGGATCGCCCATGTCGTGCAGGCAGTCGAACACGCAGACGAGGTCATAGCCCGTGCCGGGATAGCTCTTGGCGCTGGCGACCTCGAAGCTGATCCGGTCGGCCACCCCGGCCTCCTCGGCGGCCTCGGTGGCTCGAGCGATCGAAGCCTCGTGGTAGTCGAAACCGTGGAACTCGCTGCGCGGGAACGCCTGGGCCATGATCACCGTCGAGGCGCCGTGACCGCAGCCGACATCGGCCACCTTCGCGCCCTGCTCGAGCTTCTCCGCCACTCCGCTGAGTGCCGGAATCCACTCGCTCACCAGGTGCAGGCGATATCCCGGCCTGAAGAATCGCTCCGTGCCGCGAAACAGTCGTTCGTCGTGCTCGTGCCAGCCCATTCCATCGCCGCTGTGGAACGCGCGCAGGAGTTTCTCCTCGTCGGCAAACAGGGACGCGATCAGCTCGAACGCCCCGAGGATGTAGAACGGGCTGTCCTCGTCGGCGAGCGCGAGGGCGTGCTCGGGAGGCAGTTCGAACCTGTCGGTCTCGGGGTCGTAGCTCACGTAGCCGCCGGCGGCCTGGTTGGCCAGCCACTCGCGGACGGAGCGCTCCGCCGCTCCCGAGCGGTTGGCGACGTCCTGCGAGGTCATCGGGCCGGCGCCCGCCATCGCCCGGTAGAGCCCGAGCTTCTCCCCGATGATCATCAGAGGAGCGCTGATGATCGCCCCCATGTCGCCAACCACGCCGCCCATGAAGGCCTCGAGCTTGGCTTCGTCAATTGCTGTCGCGCTCATGTTGCATCTCCCGGTCCGAGGTTTGCGCAACTGCTGATCGCCGATATCGCGAATTTTTGTTAGGCCGCAAGCTACCAAACGGGAACGGTAGCCTCAACCCTGGCGGCGGTCTCGCCGTCCACCAGATCCAGACCGCAGATCGAAGACCGGTTGCCACGATCCACCACCAGTACCAAGCCGTTCGGCGAGGCGCTACGCGTTCTCATGCAGGAGGGTGGATTCACCTACCGCGGCCTCGCTGAGGCAATCGGCGAGATCGACAGCCGGGGCATGACCCACGCCCACATCAACATGCTGGCCAACGGGCACGACAAGCCCTCCATGCGCGCGATGGAGCTTGATCGCCGCTGCCTGTGGGGTGGAGCCGGATTACTTCGCCGAGTATCGCTTGGCCGCGGCCATGCGGGAGCTCGATCCCAGCGAGGTCGGGCTCGAGCAGGCGCTGGCGAACCTCAAAGCCCGGCTCGGCGCCCGCCGTAATTCCGGCGCCAGAGCAGACCAGCAGCCACAGCGACGAGCGCGACCTCGTCCCACGGGCTAGCGATCGGGTCGACTGGGCTCAGGGCCACCACCAGCAGCACCGCCCACACGAGCCACGCCGTCTGCACGCCCCGACGCGGGATCTCCGAATAGCGCCACAGCATCCGGGCCAGGCGCTGGGAGAAGAAGCCCAAGTCGTCGCGCTCGCCGAGGATCCTTCCGGCCGCCGACAGCGCGACCATGGCAACCAGGAACGCGAGATGGCCAAACGGGCGAAGGAGAAGCCGGAGGGGCCACATCAGGCGCCAGAAGCTAGCAGCGCGACCCGGACGCGATATAAACCTAACCAAAGTGATAGGTATCGCGCATGATCAGGAAAGTCAGATGGCGAATGACGCGGTGCTCGCGGCGCTGGCGGCGCCCGTCCGGCGTCGGATCGTGGAGCTGCTGGCGCAGTCACCGCAAACCGCAACCGAGCTCCACCGCGCGTTCCCCATCGCCGGCCCGGCGGTCAGCCGCCACCTCCGGGTGCTCCGCGACGCCGGGCTGATCACGGTGGTGTCGGCCGGGGACGATAGGCGCGTCCGCCTCTACCGCCTCGTGCCGGAGCGACTGGAGGCGCTTGGCGGCTGGCTCGCCGCGCAGAGCCAGAGCTGGCAGCGCCAGCTTGATTCGTTCCAGGGTTACGTGACGTGGAGGACGCAGACATGACGCAGTCGAGGGACCAGCTGGTGGCGACCGCAGAGGTGACCGTGCCGGCGCCGCCCGAGCAGGCATTTCGCATTTTCACGGAGGAGATCGGCATCTGGTGGCGGCCCCGGACGCGGTACTGGAACGACGCCGAGCGCGGATTGTCGATCCGGATCGAACCGGGGGTCGGCGGAAGATTTCTCGAGGTCACCGACCTCGACGCCGGAACCGGGATGGAGGTCGGCCGAGTGACGATCTGGGAGCCCGGCAGGAGTCTGGGGTTGACCTGGACCCAGGTCGGGTGGCCGGAAGGGATCAGCACCGATCTCACAGTGACCTTCGAACCCGTCTCCGGGGCAACTCTGGTCACGCTTCGCCACTCCGGCTTCGAGCGCGTCGGCGCCGACGCCGGTGAATTGGTCGACGGATATTCCGTCGGCTGGAACGAGCTGCTCGGGTGGTTTGCGGAGCGGGTCCGCGGCGGGGGTGACGGCGGCACGCTCCAGCTGCCCGAAATCAGCGACGATTTCATGCGTGAACGACTCGCCGGGACGCGGACCTACACCGTTGTCGTGCTGCGCACCACCCCGAAGTTCGAGCGGCCCGAGGTCGACCCGACCATCTGGGAGCACGGGCGGCGCAACTTCGCGTTGCGCGAGCGCGGGCTGCTTCCCATCGTGCTCCCGGTCGCCGACGACTCCGATTGGGCCGGCCTGGGGGTCCTGGACGCCTCGCCCGAGCAGTCCGCGCGGATCATGGACGGGGATCCCGGCGTCCAGGCCGGAATCTTCAGCTACGAGCTGCATCCGGTTCGCGAGTTCCCTGGATCGGCCGCTGCCGGGGTAGCTTCGGTCCGGCCTCGGACTCGGCCTCGGACTCGGCCCTGGACTCGGCTCCGGCCTCGGACTCGGCCCCGGCCCCGGAGTCGGCCCCGGCCGCGGCCCCGGGGGCCAGGAATGTAGGCAAGCCACCGGTAGCCGGGTAGACGACGGTCGTGCGAGTTCTCGTCACGGGCGCAAGCGGCTTCATCGGCACGCACGTGTGCGCTCACCTGGCCGGGGAGGGAGCGAGCGTGCTGGCTTTCTGCCGTTCGGCGCCGCGCGACGAGGCCCGGGTGGTCGACTGGATCCGCGGCGACGTGACCGATGCTCCGGCCGTCGACCGAGCGGTGGCGGAGTGCGACGCGGTCGTGCACGCCGCGGCCCTGTACAGCTACGCCCGCGGGGACTGGCCGCTGATGGAGGCGGTCAACGTCGCGGGGACCCGTAACGTGTTGCGGTCGCTGACCCGCACGCGCGTGCGCCGGTTGGTGCTGACCTCGACGTCGGCCACCTGCGGGCCGGTGGCCGGACGGCCGGCGACCGAGCGCGATCAGCCGCCCCCGTGGGAGCTCCGGGTGCCCTACAAACGCACCAAACTGGCGGCCGAACAGTTGGCGCTGGCGGCGGCCGCCGAGAGCGCCGATGTGGTCTGCGTGAACCCGACGACCGTCATCGGCGCCGGGGACCGGCAACCGACCCCGAGCGGGAAGATGATCCGCGATCTGGTTCACGGCCGCATGGCCGGCTACATCACGACGGCGGGAGTGAATGTCGTCAGTGTCAGCGACGTCGCCCGCGGCCACGCCCTGGCGCTGGCTCGCGGGCGCTCCGGCGAGCGCTACATCCTCGGCGGCGACGACCTGTCGCTGCGGGATGCGTTCGCCCTCGCCGCTCAGGCGGTGGGTCGCCGGCCGCCGCGGATCGCGCTCCCGTGGTCACCGGTATACGCGACGGCGCTGCTGCTGGATGCGGTCAGCCGTACGCTGCGGCGCGAGCCGAAGCTGCTCGTCCTCGACGAGGTGCTGATGGCGCGCCAGCCGCTGTTCTTCTCCAGCGCGAAGGCCCGCACCGAGCTCGGGTACCGGCCCCGACCGGCCGCCGAGGCGTTGGCGGCAGCCGCGCGGTGGTTCGCGGCGGCGACGCCCGCTCGCTCGGTGACGGTCGCCTCCGGCGGTCCCTGGGCGCGCCGGGAGCGGGCGCAGACCTAGGTCGCGAGTCGGCTCACCACCCTGGCCGCTGGAGCACCCGCAGCGACTCCTTCAACCCTGGAGCACCGCCCGCAGCGACTCCTTCAACCCTGGAGCACCGCCCGCAGCTACTCCTTCAACCCTGGAGCACCGCCCGCAGCGACTCCTTCACCGAGTGCGTGGCGGCGAGCACCGCGGTCGGTTCGTAGCCGCAATGGGCCATGCAGTTGTCACACCGCGGATCGCGGCCCCGGCCGTAGGCCTCCCAATCGGTGGTCTCGATCAGCTCGCGATACGTCTCGGTGTAGCCATCGGCCATCAGGTAGCAGGGCCGCTGCCAGCCGAACAGCGAGTAGCTGGGAATGCCCCACGCGGTGCAGCGCAGGTCGATCTTCCCCTCCAGGAAGTCCAGGAACATCGGTGAGTGGTTGAGCCGCCAGTGCTTGCGCCGGCCGTCGGCGAACGCGGCGCGGAACAGGTTGCGGGTCTGCTCGACCCCCAGGAAGTGCGCCTGATCGGGCGCCTTCTCGTAGGCGTAGGCGGGGGAGATCATCATCTGATCGACCTCGAGCTCGTCGTTGAGGAAGTCGAGCACGCTGCGGACGGTGTCGGGGGAGTCGTTGGTGAAGAAGGTCGTGTTGGTGGTCACCCGGAAGCCCTCGGCCTGGGCGGCCTTGATCGCGGACACCGCCTTGTCGAACACGCCGTCGCGGCACACCGACTGGTCGTGGCGCTCGCGCAGCCCGTCCAGGTGCACCGCCCAGGAGAAATAGGGCGACGGCTTGAACTTGCTCAGCTTCCGTTCCAGCAGCAGCCCGTTGGTGCACAGGTAGACGAACTTCTTGCGGGCGACGAGCTGGCGGACGATCTCGTCGATCTCGGGGTGGATGAGCGGCTCCCCGCCGGCGATCGAGATCATCGGAGCTCCGCACTCGTCGATCGCCGCGATCGCCTGCTCCACCGGCATGCGCCGGCGCAGCTCGTGCTCGGGATGCTGAATCTTCCCGCAGCCGGCGCACTCCAGGTTGCATTGGAACAGCGGCTCGAGCTCGACCAGCAGCGGGAACTTGTCTCGCCGGCGCAGCTTCTGCGTAAACAGGTATGCGCCGATGCGCGCCGACTGTCTCAGGGAAACGCTCATGTCCTCATCCTCTCGGCCTGACTTCCAGTGGAAGTTTGAAGTGCATGCTCTCGGTCGCCACGCTGTGCTCGGTTACCGTCGCGCCGCCGAGACCGTCGAGCGCCGACACGACCCCCTGAACCAGCGCCTCCGGCGCCGAGGCCCCGGCGGTGACCCCGACGCGGCCGGCCCCGATCAGCGCCGCGGGCGGGATGTCAGCGGCGCCCTCGACCAGCCGCGCCCGACAGCCGGCCCGCTCCGCGACCTCGACCAGCCGGCGCGAGTTGGACGAGTTACCCGAACCGACGACCAGGATCAGGTCGCAGGTGGCGGCCAGGGCCCGGACGGCGTCCTGGCGATTCTGGGTGGCGTAGCAGATGTCGCTGGAGGGCGGGCCGACGGCGCTCGGGAACCGCGCGCGGAGCGCGCCCACGATCGATCTGGTGTCGTCGACAGCCAGGGTGGTCTGGGTGAGGTAGGCGACGCGATCGGGATCGTCGACGCTCAGCTGCCCGACCTCTTCAGCGCTGGCGATCACGTGGGTGCGTTCCGGCGCCTGCCCGTACGTTCCCTCCACCTCCTCGTGACCCTGGTGGCCGACGAGGACGATGTCGTAGTCCGAGCCGGCGAACCGCCGGGCCTCGGCGTGAACCTTGGCGACGAGCGGACAGGTGGCATCGATCACCTCCAGCTCGCGCCCGGCGGCGCGAGCGCGGACCGCGGGCGACACGCCGTGGGCGGAGAAGATCACGGTCTCGCCGCGCGGCACCTCGTCCACGTCATCCACGAACACGGCGCCCCGCGCCTGCAGCGAGGCGACGACGTGCGCGTTGTGCACGATCTGCTTGCGGACGTAGATGGGCGCGCCCCGAGCCTCCAGCGCGCGCTCCACCACCTCGACGGCCCGGTCGACGCCGGCGCACGACGCCCGCGGCGCCGCCAGCAGCACCTCACGCGGGGCGATCGCCGCGGCCCACTCCTCGACCAGGGTGCACGCCCGGCGCAGGATGCGATAGGCGGTGGCCGCCCCGCTGACCGTACGCAGTGGGCGGTGCAGCTCCCGGCGGTGGGTGTCGACGACGACGCGCAGCGCCACCAGCGGCCGGGCGTGGTGGCCGGCGGGGGCGAGCCAAGCGGACTCCATGTCCACGGCCGCGGCGCCGGTGCGCTGGAGCGTCCGGCGGCGTTCGCCGAGCACCAACCGCTGGCTCGACGCGATCGGCGCGACGGTGACGCGCAAACCACCGCGGCGCAGGACCCCGGCCAGGATCGCCGGGTCATCGCACGGGCTGGTCCCGGTCGGCCCGCGCAGCTCGCTTGCCAGCACCACGTCACCGGGCTCGAGCTCGGGGTCAAGCGCTCCGCAGAACCCGGCGATGAGGACGGCGTGGCCGCCGGCGTGGCTTGCCAGATGGGCCGACCGGGCGGCCCGGCGGGGGCCCATGCCGATCTGGTGCACGCGTGCCCACGGAGCCCCGGAGCGGACCGCCCGGGCTTCCACCGACAGCGGCGCCAGCACGATGATCTGCGGCTCAACGGGCGTCTCCGAGGCGGTGCTCGCGGTCACGCCGGCCTCCCCGCGAGTGGCGGCGCGAGTGTCATCTCGGCGGCCTGCGCCAGGGCCAGCAGCGCCTCCCGGGCGGCGACTTGGCCGCTGCGGACGGCGCTCTCCATGGTCGCCGGCCAGCCGGTGTCGGTCCACGTGCCGGCGAGGACCAGGCCGGGAAGCGCGGTCCGGGCGGACGGTCGCCAGGCGCGCGTGCCCGGACCAGCACGGAACGTCGCCGAGTGCTCCCGGGTGACGAAGAACGTGCGGACGGTGCCCTGCGCGGCCGCCGGCAGCAGCTCGGCGATCGCGGGCAGATACCGCGCGCGCAGATCGTCCGAGCTCGCCGACAGCTCGTCGTCGGCCGCGGACAAGGAGACGGCCAGGTACTGCCCGTCACTCAAGCCGGCGCTCTGGGTGCGGTCGAAAACCCACTGCACCGGGGTATCAACCCCGGCGGCGAACGGCACGTCAAGGATCGGCCGGTCGTAGACGATGTGCAGATTGACGATCGGCGAGCGTCCGAGGCGGGTCGCCAGCTCACCGTTGACGGCTGCCTGTGACGGGAGCAGCCGCACCGCGCGGTCGGGAGGGACCGCCAGGATCACGGCCTCGGTCTCCAGCGACGGCGCCCCGCTGATCTGTACGCAGAAGCCGCCGTCGACGAGCTCGATCACCGCCGCGCTGCGGCGCAGGGCCACCTTCACGCCGGCGTTGGCCAGAGCTCGTTGAGCGGCCCGGTCATGGATCTCTGAGAGCGGGACGCGGGCATACCCGATGTCCGCAGCCGACCGCTCCGCGAGCAGCCCGACTTTGAACACCTGCGCCGCCTGGGCCAGCGAGGCGTCGGCGGGGTCCAGGTTGAGGGTCGGGCGAACGATCAGGCCCCAGAGCGCGTCCCAGGTGCTAGGGCTCTGTCCGTGCTCGCGCAGCCAGTCACCGAACGAGCGGCGGTCCGCCGCCGGATCGTCGGGATCGATTCGGCGCAGGCTCAACATCGCCCGGACCACCGCCAAGCGCTCGCCGGCGGTGAGTGGCTGGTAGCGAGCGAGCGATGCCGCCAGGTGCAGCGGAGCGGGGAGCTGCGTGCGCCGCAACCAGGCCCGCTTGGCGCCGGGTGCCAGCACCGGGATCTCCAGACGCGGTTGCAGGGTCACGCAGTCGGTGGCATCGAGTTGCTCCAGCAGCGCCCGGTAGGCGGTGCAACAGCGCAGGAAGACGTGTTGGCCGTTGTCGGCGCGCAGGCCGTCGCGCGTGAACGAATAGGCCGCCCCGCCCAGCCGTCCGCGGGCCTCGAGCAGCGTGACGGTGGCGCCGCCGCGCGCGCAGTCCAGCGCCGCGGTGATGCCGGCGAGGCCGCCGCCGATCACAGTTACCTGCCGGCCACTCATGCCACCGCTCCCGCCGGCCGCGCCATGGCGAAGCTGCGGGCCGCCACCCAGGCCTTCTCCCACGGCGCCAGGGAGATCCTTTCCTGGAGGACCAGGCACGGCTCTCTCACGATGCGCTCGAGGATACTGCGGTATATGCCGGTCATCGCGAGGACGCAGGAAGTGCTGCGCATGTCGAGCGCCGCCGTCAAGGTCAGGCCGCGAGCGAACCACTCATCCGCTCGGGACGCTTCAAAGCGGATCAGCGCGGCCGCGCGGTCGGGATCCGCCGTGGTGAGCTCGGCGCAGCCGAAGCGTCTCAGATCCTCGGCCGGGAGATAGGTGCGTCCCATTCGCCGGTCCTCGCAGATGTCGCGCAGGATGTTGGTGAGCTGCATGGCCACGCCCAGGTCGTCGGCGAGCTGATCGGCCTCGTTCGCCGCACTGGCTCCGTCGGTGAAGATGGCGACGCACAGCCGGCCGATCGATCCCGCCACCCGCCGGCAGTATCCGACCAGTTGGTCGAACGTCTCGTACCGGGTCCCGGCGACATCGAGCTCCACGCCTTCGATCAGGAGCTCCAGGGCGTCCAGCGGGAGCGCGTAGTGGCGTACGGCATGGGCGAGCGCGATCTCCACGGGATCGCCGATCGCCGTCTGATCGGACTCGATCCGGGTCAGCATCTCGCGCTCGGCGACGAGAGCCTGGAGCTGTGAGCCGTTGGTCAGGTCCCCATCGCCGATGTCATCGACGCGCCGGGCAAAGGCGTACACCGCGCTCATCGCCTGTCGCTTGGGACGGGGCAGCAGCCGGATCCCGTAGTAGAAGTTGCCAGCCGCCTCACGCGTGATCTGCTCACAGCGCTCGTAGGCGTGCTCGATCTCCAGCGCCGGAGCCGTCACCGTCCCATCGCCGCCCTGACGAACGTCGCGGCGAAGCCCAGGCGCCGGCGCAGCCTCGGCTGCCCGCCGCGGCCGCCGACGACCGCCGGCAGCTCGTCCAGCGCCTGGCGGCCACCGGCGACGAACCCGGCGACGGCAATCCGCGGACGTGGCGGCAGCGTGCGGGCCAGCGGGGCTCCGCTGCTCAGCAACCCTCGGGCCCGCCGCGCCTCGAACTCGATGAGCGACCGCCAGGCCGGGCTCGGATACCCGGCCAGATCCTGCGCATCGACACCGAAGCGGACCAGATCCTCCCGGGGGAGATAGACGCGCCCTGAGGTATGGTCCTCCGCCACATCCTGAAGGTGCTCGGCGATCTGCAGGCCGGCGCAGATGCGATCCGAGAGCGCGATCCGGTCGGGCGTCGCGGCATCGAACACGTGCAGCACCAGCTCGCCCACCGGGGCCGCTGACAGCTGGCAGTAGGCGAGCAGCTGGTCGAAGCTCTCGTAATCCGTGAGCCACTGGTCCCAGCGGTTTGCCTGGACCAGGCGGCGGAACGGACCGGCCGGTAGGTTGCATGCCTGCACGGTATCGGCGAGGGTCACCATCACCGTGTGCGACGGCCGCTCGCCGCCGAAGATGCGATCCAACTCGGCGTCGATCACGTCCAGCAGCGCGTCGCGGTCAGCCGCGGCCTCGTCGCCGGTGTCATCCACCAGCCTGGCGAATCCGTAGATCGCCAGCAGGTGCCGCCGCCGGTCACGGCCGAGCAGCCCGCTGGCGACGGTGAAGTTCTCCGCGCCCGCCTGCCCCATCACCGCTTCCCGAACGGGAAGATCGGCGGTAGTCGGAGGGACGGCGGTGTTCATCTGGTGCATCTTCCCAGCGCCATCACCGGGAAGATCAAACGGTAGAGGTGATAGTTGATGTAGAAGTCCGATGGGAAACCAGTACCCGTGTGGAATGGTTCGTCCCATCCGCCATCCGGTCGCTGGGTCTGTGTTAGCCAGGTGACACCCCGGCGGACCGTGACCGAGCGCTCGCCCGCCGCGGCGAGCGCCAGCAGTGCCCACGCCGTCTGCGATGCAGTGCTCGTTCCCCGTCCAATCCACGTCGGGTCGTCATAGGAGCGGCAGTCCTCGCCCCAGCCGCCGTCACCGTTCTGGTGTGCCTCCAGCCAGCGCACCGCACGCCGGATGCAGGCATCGCCGGCGGGGATGCCCGCCGCGATCAGCGCCGGAACCGCGGCCGCGGTGCCGTAGATGTGATTCACCCCCCAGCGTCCGAACCACGACCCATCGCGCTCCTGGGCCTCGAGCAGCCATTGCCGCCCGGCCACGACTGCCGCATCCTGACTCCGTCCCAGGACGGCGAACATCTCGATCACGTGCGCGGTGACGTCGGCGCTCGGCGGGTCGATGACCTCTCCGAAGTCGCAGAACGGCAGGTCACGAGCCACCGCGCGGCAGTTGTCAACGTCAAATGCCCCCCAGCCGCCGTTGGAGCTCTGCATCCCCGAGAGCCATTCGGCCCCGCGCGCGATCGCGGCCTGGACCCGAGCCCGATCGGGATGGTCGCCGGTACGCAGCGCCAGCACCACCTCGGCGGTGTCGTCGATGTCCGGGTAGTTGGCGTTGGCGAACTCGAACGCCCAGCCACCCGGCTTCAGCCGGGGTCGCCGCACCGCCCAGTCGCCGCGACCCATGATCTGCTCGTCAAGCAGCCAGTCGACGGCGCGGATGACGGCGGGATGATCGCCGGGCACATCGGCGTCGGCGAGTGCGATCAGCGCCAGGGCGGTGTCCCACACGGGCGACTGGCACGCCTCGACGCGGCGCGCGCCGTCATCGATGGTGAACGACCCGAGGCCGGCGAGGCCCCGTTCGATCACCGGGTGGTCGAGCTCGTATCCCAGCAGACGCAACGCGATCAGCGAGTACACCCAGGGCGGTTGAATCCCGCCCCAGGAACCATCGCCCTCCTGGCGATCGACGATCCAGCGCTCAGCTCGCTGGAGCGCGAGCCGGCGCAGGCTCTTGACCGGATGACGCTGGTAGACCCGAAGCGTCGCGTCGAGGGCGACGATCCCGCGCCCCAGCAGCGACTTCGCCGACGGTGGCGACCAGGGGTCGGCGCCCTGCAGTTCGTCGATCCCGAACGGCAGTGACTGCACCGGGCGAACTGCGAGGACCACCGACAGGGCTACCACCGTCTGGCGCGCCCAGCACGCGAAGTCGTAGACATTCAGCGGGAACCAAGCGGGCAGCAGGATCTGCTCGGGGAGCAGCGCCGGCACGCGGTCCCAGCTCCAGGCGCCGAACAACGCCAGCCAGACATGGGTGAACACCCGGGCGCGCTGTACCCCGCCGGCGCCGCGCACGAACGCCGCGGCGCGGCTCATGTGCTCGGCCTGCGGGGGATCTCCGGCCAGGCGCAGCGCCAGATAGGCCTCGATCGTCGTCGACAGGTCAGGCGGCCCCTGGGCGAAGTTGCTCCAGGTCCCGTCGTTGCGCTGCTGGGAGCGGATCCAGGCGGCGCAGCGCTCGCTGCACTCGGGCTCCCGGACGCCGAGGAACTCGCGCAGGAGCATGTCCTCGGCGTCCATCGTCACGTTGGTCTCGAGCTCGCCTTTCCACCACCCGCCCTCGTGCTGGAGCGACAGGAGGTGGTCGCGGGCGCGGGAGAGCGCAGCGCGGCCCCTCTCGAGTGCCTCGGTTGCGACGGCTTCGCTTGCGACGGCGGTGGTGGTGACGGTTGCAGCGGGGGGATCGATGGCAGTGCTGCTATAGCCGTCGTCCCAGCTCACTTCGGATCTGGCGACGTTCTTGATCGTGGCCTCCTCGAGCCAATGCAGACATCCACATTCAAACAGGTTGCGCGCTCAACTGGGTTTCCGGAGCTGGCCCGCCACGGCAGAGGCTATGCTGCGGCGCGCGGCGGAACGGACTTTTAGGACTAGGCATGGCTGGTTGGAGCGAAACGTGGGAGAGGCCAGACCTAGCTGAGCTGATCGAGCTCAGGGCGGGGGAGGCAATGGAGCTCAACCAGCGCTACCTGAACCGCCAGCTGGGCCGGGTATTGCTCACGCTAGGCTTCGACCGCGAGTGGGTCCAGGGCCGGGGGGCGTACCTGATCGATAGCGCCGGCGACGAGTATCTCGATCTCTACGCCGGCTACGGCGTGTTCTCGCTGGGGCGCAACCACCCGTTCGTCAAGCGCCAGCTCCAGGGAGTCCTCGCGGCGGATCCCCCGAGCCTGCCGCAGCTGGGTGTCTCGACGCTGGCCGGCGTGCTCGCCGAGGAGCTGGTGGGGCGCGCCCCGGCCTCGCTGGACGCCGCGGTCCTGACCAGCTCGGGCACGGAGTCGGTGGAGGCGGCGATCAAGCTGGCCCGGGCGGCGACCGGCCGGTCACGGATGCTCTACTGCGAGCGCGGTTTCCACGGACTGTCGTTGGGCTCGCTGTCGGTCAACGGCAACCCCGAGTTCCGCGAACGCTTCGAGCCCCTCCTCCCCGGCTGTGATCCGATCCGGTTCGGCGACACGCGAGCCCTGGCCCGCGAGCTGCGCCGGGGAGACGTCGCCGGGTTCATCGTCGAGCCGGTGCAGGGCAAGGGTGTCTACGTCGCGCCGGACGGATACCTCGCCGACGCCCAGGAGCTGTGTCGCCGCACGGGATCCCTGCTCATCGTCGACGAGGTGCAGACCGGGCTGGGCCGGACCGGCCGCTTCCTCGCCCTGGAGCACTGGGGGATCCAGCCCGACATGGTCACGCTCTCCAAGGCGCTCTCCGGCGGCTATGTCCCGGTTGGCGCCCTGCTGGCCAGCCGGGCGGTGTTCGACGCCACCTTTGACTCGATGGAGCGCAGCGTGGTCCATGGCTCCACCTTCGGCAACGGGGACTTCGCGGCGGCGGCGGCACTGGCGAGCCTGACGGTGATCGAGCGCGAGTGCCTGGTGGCGCGGGCCGAGCGGCTCGGCGAGCTGCTGCTGGAGCTCACCCGGCCGCTGGTGGAGCGGTTCGAGATCGTGCGCGAGGTGCGCGGCAAGGGCCTGATGTGGGGGATCGAGCTCGGGCCGCCGGCGGGCCGCGCCGCCAAGGGCCTGTGGGACACGATCGAGCGCCGCCAGCCGGGCCTGTTCGCCCAGATGGTGACCGTGCCGTTGTTCCGGGATCACCGGATCCTGACCCAGGTGGCCGGCCACCACATGAACGTGGTCAAGGCGCTGCCGCCGCTGGTGATCGCCGAGGCCGAGCTGCACCGGTTCGCCGCCGCCCTGGAGGAGGTGCTCGCCGATACCGAGGAACACCTCTTCCGCGGCTACGCCAAGCTGGGGCTCGACCTCGGCCGGCGCAGCCTGAAAGCTCGTTAGGCGCGCATGGGCGGCATCGCGATGGGAGAGGACGGTGTGGCCCGGTGCTGGTGGGCGGACTCGGCGCCCGAGTACCGCGCCTACCACGACACCGAGTGGGGCTTCCCGGTCTCCGAAGATGTGCGCCTGTTCGAGAAGCTCAGCCTGGAGGGGTTTCAGGCGGGCCTCTCGTGGCTGACCATCCTGCGCAAGCGCGAGGCGTTTCGCCGGGCGTTCGCGGGGTTTGACTTCGAGCAGGTGGCCATGTTCGGCGAGCCGGACGTCGCCCGTCTGCTCGGCGATGCCGGAATCGTGCGCCACCGCGGCAAGATCGAGGCCGTGATCAACAACGCCGGCCGGGCGGTGGAGCTGTCGGAGGCGGAGGGGTCGCTGGCTCACTACGTGTGGAGCTTCGCGCCCGAGCCGCGTGCTGGGCGGCTGGGCCGAGACGGGCTCGCTCAGCTATCGGTGACCGCCGAGTCAGAGGCGTTGGCAAAGGATCTGAAGCGGCGGGGATGGCGATTCGTTGGCCCCACGACCGTGTACGCGTTCATGCAGGCGATGGGGCTGGTCAACGATCACCTCGCCGGCTGCGGCGCCCGGCCGGCGGCCGAGAGGGCGCGGCAGCATTTCCGCCGCCCCTAGGCGCCGTATCAGCTGGGAACTTGCCCGCAGGGGCAGGGCCGCCACGGAGGCGTTTGCCGCCGGCCTGCGGCTCAGTGATCGAGTGGCGAGCGGCAGCGCGGCGTTCGCGCTCGATCACGATGCCGTCGCGAAGTCGCCGGGTCGCTACCGCTCCGCCGTCGGAGACAGACCGCCGTTGCCCTACCTCGTCCCTGCATGGCCCGCGCCGAGGCGTGGGACGCTACGACAACGGTTGAGCTAGACCAAGCGCAGGCGCGGCTGCTCGACACGGCCAGGCGCCAGCCCATTGGGCGGCCGACCCCCCGCGGCTGATAGGGACGGCGGCACATGAACTCGTCCACCCCCCCGCAGTACCGACCCACACGGCTGGATCACGTCACCGTCCATCGGTCCGATCGCCCCCGGTGCCAGGGTGCGATCATCGTCGCCGGCCGTACACGGCGGCGGCGAGCACCAGCGATATCGCGACCAGCAGCCCGAGGCCGCTGATGGCGTTGAACCCCAAGCGGTCGCGAACGCGGGTGGCGTAGACGAGGAAGCCGATCGGAATCAGGATCGAAACGCTGAGGGCTAGGCCGTGGACGAAGTCGCGCCGGGAGTGGCTGCGCAGCTCGAGCACGCGATCTCGGGCGGTCTTGGATGTCGCCGGCTCGCCTGCGTAGTAATCCGCCGCGGTCCGGAACAGCCGTCGTGCGTTGGTGTGACAGCCCCAGGCCATCGCGATCATGAACGTCGCCGGAAAGATCCACGTGACCACCCACACGACCGCCGCGGCCAAGAGGCCGACACCGTCGCGCAGCCAGGACAGCAGGCCGTGGTGAGGCTCGCCGCTGGGAGGCGAAAGGAATCCGCCGAAGACCAGAAGGCGGCGAACGCTTCGGATCCAGACACGTAGCGATCGCCGCTCCTCGGGCTTGGGGGGCAGGTGGCCGGCCTGCACGGTCAGCAGCCCTTCCTCGGCGGCCTCGACGCTCGGATAGACGCCCCGGAGCGAGAGCACCTCGGCGACGGTGTGAAGCGCCGCGGGATCGCGACCATAGAGTGCGGCCAGCCGCAGCGTCATGCGGATCTCCTGCCAGAGGTAGTTCATGTAGCCAGGAACGAGCGCGATGTAGAAAGGGGTTCCGGCGACCGCGCCTTCGATACGCGCGATCCGCGCCGACTCGGTTCCCAGACGGTCTGCGATCTCGCGAAGGTCAGCCTGGGGAGCCGTCTCGCGGGTCCTCTCGGCCCAGTCGCGCGACGGCTCGGCGAGCCTGTGCGATGCAAATAGCGTCATCCGCTCGCACACCCGCTCAGGGTCTCGGTAGACGATGCGCATCACCTCACGGGGGATGGCCGCCGCCGCGCGCAATCGGACCCGCCCGTCCGCGTGGACCGCCTCGTCGGCATCCAGGTCCTCTGTCACAAGAGTGGAGTGTGACGCCCAACCAGTGCCCCAGGCCGGTTGACGCCGAATCAGATCCGTCTCACCCGGACCGTGGCTCGGCGGATACGCGGGATCTGCACCTGCCGGCGCCGGTTCACTGCGCCGCGGCCCGTGGTCGGGATGCCAGAATGGCGCCATGAGCGAGCGCGGCGACGTCTTCGTTCGTAGCGGCGGGACTGTCTTGCTCGCAGCGGCCACAGCGGCCACGATTCCTCCGCCCTACGTCAAGCGCTGACCTGGTGACCTCCGAGGCGCGCGCGCGCCACCCGGGGCCCCGCCCCGCGCGCCACCCCGGGCCCCGACCCGCGCGCCACCCCGGGCCCCGGCCCGCTGCACTGACCCAGACCCGGCGCCGGGTGATCTGTGCCTGCCTGGCCATCGCGGCGATGCTGGCGGGCGGCGCCGTTCCGGCCGCGGCCCGTACCGCCGACCCGTACCGGGCCGAGATCGTTCAGACCAACGCGCACCTCTCGCAGCGGATGACGCGGCTGGCCGACGCCGAGTTCGGGCCGCTGCAGCGCGCGACGGCTCGGGTGATCCGGGTCGACGCCTCGGTTCGCTATCAGAGGGTCCGCGGATTCGGGGCCGCGATGACCGACACGTCCGCGTGGCTGATCGAAACCCAGGCCTCCGCTGCCGCACGCACCGTCCTGATGGGCGACCTGTTCGGGAGGCAGGGGATCCACCTCAACTTCCTGCGGGTGCCGATGGGAGCCTCGGATTTCACCCGGGGTGGCGCGCCCTACACCTACGACGACCTGCCGCGGGGGCAATCGGACCCGCACCTGCGCCATTTCTCGATCGCTCACGACGAGGCCTACATCCTCCCGGCGCTACGCCAGGCTCGGGCGCTGGATCAGAACATGCAGTTGCTCGCCAGCCCGTGGTCGGCGCCGGCGTGGATGAAGACCAACCAGTCGCTGGACAACGTCGGTGGCGACGGGATCCTGCGTCCGGCGGACTACCGCAGCTGGGCCGCCTACTTCGTCAGGTTCATCGGGGCCTACGCCGCGGCCGGGTTGCCGATCGGGGCGGTGACGGCCCAGAACGAGCCGGGAGATCCCACCACCTATCCCGGCATGAGCTTTCCGGCGTCTCGTGAGGCAGCATGGATCGTCCGCGACCTGGAGCCGGCCCTCGCCGCGGCCGGCCTGCACCCCGAGATCTACGCCGGCGATCTCGGCTGGGCGGCCAGCAGCGACCCGTACGTCGGGAACGAGCTGTTCGGCCCGGCGGACCACGTTCTCGCCGGCGTCTCATGGCACTGCTACTTCGGAGCCCCCGGCGTGATGTCCGAGTTCCATCTCGCTGATCCGCGCTTGGACGAGATCGTGGACGAGTGTTCTCCAGGTGGCATCTCGCCCACTCCGACTTCGGAGATCGTGATCTCCTCCCTGCGCAACTGGGCGAGCACGGTCGCGCTCTGGAATCTGGCGCTGAATCCGAAGGGTGGTCCGGTCCAGCAGCCCAACTACGGTTGCCCGGGCTGTAAGGGGCTGGCGACGATCGACGCGGCCAACGGAAGTGTCGTGCTGGGCCGCAGCTACTACCAGCTGGGCCAGGCGAGCGCCTTTGTCGATCCGAGAGCGCAGCGGATCGCCTCCTCCCACTTCGTCACGTATTCGTTCCCTCGCCGCGGAGTCAACGTGGTCAGCCCCGGTCTCGACGATGTGGCCTTCCGCAACCCCGACGGCAGCATCGTGCTTGTCGCGTACGACAACGGGACCGCCCCGCGCCGGTTCACGATCCGGTGGCAGGGCCGCGAGCTGCACTACGCGCTCCCAGCGCGGGCGATGGCGACCTTCGTCTGGAACCGCCCCTGAGCCGGCGGCCTCAGCGTTTGCGCTGCCAGAACGCGATCTCTCCCCCGGCCGGCGTGGTGATGACACTGCGCCAGCCGGTCGGCCCTTCGCGCGGGTCGAGCAGGATCCGAGCTCCCATCTCCCAGGCTCGGCCGGCGACCTCGGTGATCGAGCCCACCTCGACGTAGGGGAGCCAGAGCGGCCGCTGAACATGGCTGCGGACGATGCCGCCGGTGACCTGGCCGCCACACTCGAGGGCGAGGTAGCTTCCCGCGGAGGTGTGGACCTGCTCCGGACGCCACCCAAACAGCTCGGAGTAGAAGTCGCGGGCCTCCGGCGGGGCCCCGGTATGGAGCTCCAGGTGCACGAGTGGCCGAGGGTGCATCGTCCCCATCGACCGCTAGGACTCGCCGGCTGCCGAGAACTCATCGGCCTCCCGGGACGAGGGCGCCCTGCACATGGTGCCGATTACCTTCCTGTCCCTGACGGTCTACTCTCCCGGTGTGGATCGCAGGCTCCTGTCCATCCGCAATGCGCGCGTCTGAGGCGACCGCCGCCGCGATCGCGGGGGACGACGGCGCCTTCGCCGAGCTCGTCCAGCCCTATCGCGGAGAGCTTCATGCTCACTGCTACCGGATGCTCGCCTCGGTCTACGATGCCGATGACGCGCTTCAGGAGACGCTGGTGCGGGCGTGGCGAGGCCTGTCGCGCTTCCAGGGCCGCAGCTCGTTGCGCTCGTGGCTGTACACGATCGCCACCAACGTCTGTCTCACCCAGATAGCTCGCCGTCCCAAACGCGTGTTGCCGATCGACTATGCGCCGTCGGCCTCCCGCCACGAGCCCCCGGGCGCCCCGGTGACCGAGTCGGTGTGGCTCGAGCCATATCCCGATGAGACGCTGGGGATCGAGGATGGGTTCGCCGCGCCCGAGGCTCGCTACGAGCAGCGGGAAGCAGTCGAGCTGGCGTTCGTGGCGGCGCTCCAGCACCTGGCGCCCAATCAGCGCGCCGTGCTGATCCTCCGTGAGGTGCTCGGGTTCTCGGCCAAGGAGACCGCGAGCATGCTCGATACGACGGTGGCCTCGGTGAACAGCGCCATGCAGCGAGCCCGGGCTGCGGTGGCGGAGCGCGTGCCGGCGCGAAGCCAACAGTCATCGCTGCGATTGCTGGGCGACGATGGCCTGCAGGAGCTGGTGGGCAAGTACGTGGACGCGTGGGAGCGCTGTGACGTGGACGCGTTCACAGCGCTGCTCGTCGAGGACGCCACGTTCGCCATGCCGCCGCTGGCGACCTGGTACGAGACGCGCGAGGTGATCGCCCACTGGGCGCGCCGGTTCCCGCTCTCGGGCGACTGGCGCTGGCGCCCGCTGCTCATCCGGGCCAACGGCCAGCCGTCGCTCGCGTTCTACGCGTGGGATGAGGCGGCGGCGGCTTACCTGCCATTCGCGCTGAACGTCCTGACCTTCCGCGACGGCCTGGTCAGCGACGTGACCGCCTTCATCGTGCGGTCGACCGCAGCGACCGACGCCGAGGCCTACGAGCGCTATCCGGAGCAGCCGATGGACGAGCGCCGGCTGGTGGGGACGTTCGAGCGCTTCGGCCTGCCCGAGCGGCTCACCTGAGCTTTGCCCTGAGGACCGGCGCCGGACTCGACGGGACGCCGTCACGCCGGCAGCGTCCGATGGTCCTCACTCCTGGCGCAGCGGAAGCTGGATCCGGTTCGCGGCCCCCGGCTGATCGACGGACAGCTGACGCTCGCGCTCGATCTCGGAGTCCAGTTCGATCCCGAGCAGAGCGGCGATGTTGGTCAGCCAGACCCAGATCAGGAACGTGACGATGGCGCCGAGCGTGCCGTAGGTCTTGTCGAACGAGCCGAGGTTGGCGATGTAGAAGCCGAAGCCGGCCGTGGTGATCGCCCAAACCACCACCGCCAGGGCAGCCCCGGGAGTCAGCCACCGCCAGCTCGGCGGTCGCGCGTTGGGCGCGATGTAGTACAGCCCGCTGATCATCAGGGTGAAGACCGCCACCACGGCCGGCCACTTGGCGATCCTCCAGATGTCCAGTGCGGTGGCTCCGATACCGAGCTGCTGGCCGACGGAGCCGGCGACCGGCCCGGTCAGCACCACGGCGCTGAGGATCAGCGTGATCAGCACCAGCGCCAGGAGCGTCACCGCGAAGTTGAAGGGCCATTGTCGATACCACGAGCGGCCCCGCCGGGCCTCCCACATCACGTTGGCCGCCCAGGAGAAGGTGCCCACGTAGCCGGAGGCCGCCCACACCGCTGTCGCCAGGCCCACGCCGAGCAGCGCGCCGGCGCCGCCCTTGTTGGTGATCACCTGCCGGAGTGGCCCGGAGATCGCCTGCACCGTCGAGGAGGGGGCAAAGCCACCGACGATCTGGAGCACGGCATTGAACGTCGACGGGTACTGGCCGAGGACGCCGAGCAGCGCGACCAGCGCGATCAGGCCGGGAAACAGCGACAGGATGCTGCGGTAGGTGAGTGCCGCCGCCAGGTTGGTGACTCCATCGGCGCGGTACTGGTCGAAGGTGCGCTTTGCGATGCGCCGCCAGGCTCCCTTCGGCAGCTCACGGAATCCGCGGGGCTTCGGGCGCCGGCGCGGCCATCGATGACGGCTGCGCCAACCCGGCTTTGTCGCGGGGACCGAGGACCCATCGACCGGCATACCTTCCGGGTTACCCGATTCGGGGAGCTTGAGCTCTGGGTACGCCCACGAGATCTAGACTCTCCGCGATGAAGGCCAACCGTTCGATGCCGGCTTCCGGCGTGGTTCCGGTGCTGATCTATCCGGATGTGCGCGGGGCGGTGAAGTGGCTGAGCGGCGCGTTCGGGTTCGCCGAGCGGCTGCAGATCGGCGCCGACCACCGTTCCCAGATGCGTGCCGGCGAAGGCGACGTGATCATCGGCGACGTGCGCGGCGAGCGCCGACCGCCGCGCTCCGGAGAGCAGACCCATTCGGTCGTGGTGCGCGTGCAGGACGTCCACGCCCACTGCCAGCGCGCCCGGAGCTACGGCGCGAAGATCATCAGTGAGCCCACCGACTTTCCCTATGGCGAGCGGCAGTACACCGCACAGGACCCTTCGGGCCACGAGTGGACATTCTCGGAGACCGTGGAGGACGTCGCCCCCTCCGACTGGGGCGGTCAGCTGGTCGCCGGCGGCTGAGTTCCGCTGCCGGCAGGCGCGGCCTCAGTCGGCGATATCCACCGCGGCGATCACCCGCTCGGGCCTGACCCGAACCAGCACCTCACCTGGCACTGCATTGCGCCGGCCGAACTCCTCACCGCGCTCCCGGCCCATGTACCGAGTTCCGATCTCGATCGCCCATTCGAGCATCTCCTCCAGGTCCTCGCTGATCGTCGCCCGACCTCGGATGTGGACGAATGCGAACGGCGGCTGCTCATCGTCGACGACGATCGCCGCCCGAGGATCGCGTCGCAGGTTGCGCCCCTTGACCGAGTTGTCGGCGGTGGTGAAGACGAGCTGCTCACCGTCGAGGACGAACCAGATCGGCATCACGTGAGGGCTGCCGTCCCTCATCACGGTTGCCAGCTTCGCGGTCCGCGTACCGTCTAACAGGAACCCGCGCCTCTCCTCGGACGTCATCTCGCGGGCCATTAGGCCTGGTCACGCTCCACTCAGCGCATTCTGCACCACGTTCCGGCGCCAGCGAGCGCCGGGGCAGGTTGATGGACCACCCGCCGGTGGCTACATCGGCTCGCGAACCGCCTCGAGCCAGCCGAGCGGTAGCTGCCGGATCCTGCCGACTCTGATTCCCTCCTGGACTGCCTCCTCGAATGTCCCCTCTCGCCAGCGCGTGGCCCCGCAGCTCTCGGCCAGCTTCTGCCGCGGCATCGGACCGATAGCCAACAGCCGTCGCTCCAGACGACGCATCTCGGCGGTGACCAGAAGCGCCCGGTGGTCCGGAGCGTCCGAGTGCGCGGGGCGATTGCGGGAGGCTCCCGAATCGCGTTTCGATCGATCAGTCACAGCTTCTGAATACCCGGGTTCACCGGCGCCGTCCGCCAGCTCCGGTCAGCTTCCTGACGATGAGTACGCGACAAACCGGGCGTCAGTCAGCAGGCTGACTGATCGCGCTGTCACAGTCAGCCTCAGCCCGCGTGCAGGAGTATGCCGGCGAGGCCAGATCGGGGGCCGACCGGGTTCGGAGATCTGGAGCATGACGAGCGGAGAGGGGCCCATCCCTGCCGCTCCAGTGAGTCCCCTGCTCGGTGCTCACGCCCGGGCTGGTGGTGATGCCTGCGCCGCGTCGAGGGTGAGCTTCAGCGTGTGCCGGGCTGGAGGAACCCAACGAACCGGCCCGCTCTCCACCGCGATCCCGGCTGCCGGCTCAAGGCGTTGAGGCGAAGTGTCGGTGAAGCTCGTTGGCATAGGAGCTGCCGATGGACGTCGCGTGCTCGTTCAGCCAGTGGCTGAAGGCGATCCTGCCTCGTGGCGGGTCACGGGAGACGAGAAGTCCGTCCATGAGGCCGGTGATTTCGTCGGGGGTGAGCACCACGTCGCCGACCAGTAGCCCCAGGGCTCGCGCGGCCGCCGTCATCAGCGCCGTGGGCAGCGGGATGACCGGGCCGTGGCCGCCGACCGCGGTGCGCACGAGCGCGAGAAGCTCTGCGAAGCGCATCCGTTCCGGGCCGGCGGCATCAACCACCAGGTCGTCGTCGGCTTGGCCGGCCTCGATGCAGATCCGGGCGAGATCGTCGACGTGCACCGGTTGGACCAGGTAGTCCCCGTGGCCGGGCATGGCGAAGACCGGAGCGCGACGGAGGATCCAGGCGATGTTGTTGACCAGCACGTCGCGCTCGCCGCCGAACAGCCACGTCGGCCGGATGATCGAGTAGGGCGTACCCGTCTGCGCCAACGCCGATTCGACGAGCGCCTTGCCGCGGAAGTACGGAAGCGGTGAATCGATCGACGGGTTGGTGATGCTGACGTGGACGATCCGGTGCACGCCGGCTCGCCTCGCGGCGAAGAAAATCATCCGTGAGTTCTCCAGCGCGTTGGCGAACGTGGTCTGTCCACGATCAAAGCGCACCCAGTAGGTGTTGTACAGCGTGTGCACGCCCGCGAGGGTCCGCGCCAGCGCAGGGGGATCATCAAATCGGTAGGCCAGCGCCTCGATATCCCGGTGCAGCGGATGCTCGCGGTCAGGGTGAAAGGTCAGCGTTCGCACCTGCCGCCCTGCGTCGAGGAGCTGCCTGGCGATGTGGCTGCCCGAGTAGCTGAACGCTCCGGTCACGAGGTCGGTCTGGGTCATGGCGTGCCCTCGCTGGGCTGCGGCAGCACCGTGTCGGCGAGATCCGCTACCCGCGCGACGAGATCCAGCAGCGAATCCGCGCGTAAGCGGTCCTGCTGCAGATGGCTGAGCATGTCAACTCCGAAATACGAGGCGACGATCCCGAACGCCAGCTCCCGCGGAGCGACCGCCGACAGCAACGCCGACCCCTCCAGCAGCGCCGCGAGCTTGCGCTCGACCATCGCGATCCACGGCTCGATACGCGCGGCCACCTCGGCCCCGAGCACCCCGTCAGACACCCCTCCGGCGACCATCTCGCCCAAGGCGGTGACATACCCGCGCTCGAGGTCATCGTCATAGATTCGTCGCGCCAGCCGAGCCAGCTCCGATGCGGAGACCGCCGCCTGGATCTGAGGCCCGTACTCCCGCATCCGGCGATCGCTGACCAGGTCAAACGCCGCGAGCAACACCGTCTGCACGCTTCCGAAGTGGTAGAAGATGAGCGCCTGGTTGAACCGTCCCTGATGCGCGATCGCCCGCGCACTGGCGCCGGCGAACCCCATCGACTTCAGGGTCTGGAGCGCCGCCTCGGCAATCTGCAGCTTCGTCCCGGTCAAACCGGCCGCTGCGGCTGAGCCGCCCAGTCCCTTCGGCTCGTCGGGAGCGACATCCACGTCTCGGATTTTAGCAGTCGCTCAAAGCAGTTGCTCAAGAGGTTGGTACGAGCCAATTACGGCGCAACCGCACGATGGGAGCCTCGGCTCCTGGCCCATCGCGGCCTACTCGAAGATGTCGACCTCCACCGCGCCGAGGCAGCCAACGCAGGGCCTTGGAGCAATGCGCGCGGCGATCCGGGTGGTGTCGTCGCGCGTCACCGACTGCACCGCGTGCAGATACAGCATGGGATCGATGTCTTGCTCGGCGAACTCCATGATCGCCTCGAGCGCGTAGTCAGCCCGCGCGATGATCGACTCATACGCCAGCGAACAAGTGCCGACGGTGTAGGCCCGAGCCCGGGCCGCCTCCTCCTCGGTGGGGCCATCTACCCGGAGATCGTCAACGATCGCGTTGATCACCCGGTACGCCTCGGCGACGTTGGCGGCAAGCAGGCTGCAATCGACCCACAACAAGGAAGTGTCGTCATAGCCCGAGATATATCCGTCGACCGCGTAGCACAGCCCACGCGTCTCACGAAGCTCCTCGAACAGCCGCGAACCCGCTGGACCGCCTATCACCTGCGAGCACACGTCCGCGGCGGCCCGATCGGCCAGCCGACGCCGATCAAGCCCCGGGACGGCGTAAGCGAGACGAAGATGAGCGACATCGCCGACGTGGGGGGTTACCTCCACCCGTCGTTCAAACGGCGGAATCACCGGCGGTGCAGGCGGACGCGGTCTTGCCGGAATCCGCTCGAGCAGCTCATCGACGTCCGTACGGTCGAGATGATCAAGGTTGCCGGCAAGAACGACCACCCCTCCGTTCGTGGCCCACTGGCGCTCGCGGAACCCGAGCACGTCTGCGTGAGTCAGGCGCTGGACCTCATCGACCTCGCCGGCGGTTGTCGTTCCCAGACGATGATCCCCGAACACCGCCGCGCACACCAGCTCGTCAGCCACCGCCGAGGGATTCTCGGCCTCATCAGCAAGCTCCTGGAGAACGACCGCCCGCTCACTTTCCAGATCGCCCTCCTCCAGCAGCGGTGCCCCGGCAACATCGACGAGCAGCTCCAACGCCTGCACTGCTGACTCCGCCCGGACGATCGAGAAGAACTCCACGAAGTCATCGGCCGTGTGAGCGTTGAGCTCGGTTCCCAACCGTTCTGCGCACCGACTCAGCTCACGCGCGCTGGAGAAACGCTCGGAACCCTTGAACGCCAGGTGCTCGAGCAGATGCGCACCCCCGACCTCGCCAGGTCGCTCCTGACGAGCACCCGCGGGAAACGCAACCGAGAGCGACGTGGCCAAGCGTCCCGGCACCGGCAGCTCGACGACCCGCAGGCCGTTTTCAACCAGCCTCGATGACGGGACGAGTAAATCCTTCACCGGCGGGAGGCTACGTCGCCGGCCAGCCGTTCGGCCTCCGCGAGATGCTCGCGGTTCGTCCGGAGCGGCGCTCAACCGCCGCCCGTCCGGACGGGGACCAGATCAGGCGTCAGGCGGAGACGACGCGCGCTACGTGACGTGTACGGGAACTCGCTGGACGGCGTTGACCGCGTAGCCGCCCTGGTTCCAGGCATCGGCGGCGTCGAGCGGCTGCGTGTCGCCGGCGGCGTCCGTCGCGCGTACGCACAGCTCGTAGTCGCCGGGCTCGCTGACATCCCACTCATAGGACCAGGTGCTCCAGCCGTGCTTGGCTGCGGGCGGCTGGAGTTGCGCCTCGGCCCAGGTGCGTCCGCCGTCGGTGCTGAACTGGACGCGTCCGACGGCGCTGCCCCCCGACCACGCCCGGCCTTGCACGGGTATGCAACCAGCGCGCACATGCCGCACGCGCGAGAGGTACTCGGGTATCCCCGGTGGAGCCATCAACGCGCGCGGCTTCTTGCGCGTGACCGGCGAGCCTGGGTCCTCCTGCGAGCGGCGATAGCGGTACAAGAGTGTCTGCTGAACCCCGTCAAACGGCTCCGTGATCGCGGTGATCGACCGCAGCCACTTCACCGCCGTCATCCCATACCACTCGGGGGCGATCAGCCGCAATGGGAAGCCGTGCGCCGCCGGCAACGGTTCACCGTTCATCGCGTAGGCGAGGAGCACGTCTTCCCTCATCGCCTCCTCGATCGGCAGGCTGCGCTGGTAGTCCTGCTCGACATCCTGATCGATGCCGCGGTCGTGGCCGGTGAACAGCAGCTCCACGGCGTCGTCGGGCAATCCCGCCTGCTCGAGGACTCCGCGTAGCGGCGTCCCGGTCCACTCCGCGCAGCCGATCGCCTCGTCGTGCCACGGCGCCGAGACGGGGCGCGGCGCAAGGTGGGCGCGTCCAGAGCCGGCGCACTCCATCATCACCGGCATCGAGACCGCCGGCCGCGACCGCAGATCCTCCAGCGTCAGTGAGAGCGGTTGACGCACGCGCCCGTCGACCGCTAGCTCATAGCTCTGGGCGTCGATCTCCGGGATGTCGAAATGGACGAGCACGTAGTGCATTCCGATCGGGGTGATCGGATAGCGCAACGCCTCGAGCGGCATGCCCGGGTTGCGCAGCGCGAGCCCAACCTCCTCGCGCGTGAACTGCGGGTTCGTCGTGGTCGCCATCGCTCGGCTCGGCGCAACCGTACCACGCGTCCGGCGCCCAGCCACGGGGCGGCAGGCCGGGCGCAGCGGCCGGATCGGGAGCGGGGGACGAGCGGCTCATCCGCGCCTGGGGTCGACCGGCTCATCCGCGCCAGGGGTCGAGCGGCTCATCCGCGCCAGACGGCGAGCGCGGCGAGAACGTTGACGGCCACGAAGGCGAAGATCGCCGGCCGCGCTGATCCGAGCGCGCCGGCCAGTGCGGCGCCCGCCGCGAAGGCGACCAGGAAGACGCTGCCGAGTGTGGTCATCACCTGCGCCCGGAGAGCCGGGGGCGCGTGGCGCTGGCGGAGGGCGATCGAGCCCGAGTAGGCGGGTCCCTCCAAAAAGCCGGTTAGCCCGACCAGCGCGATTCCCAGCCAGAGGACGTGCGCGAGCGGCCACAGCAGCCCGGAGAGGCCCAGGACGGCGTAGGAGAGGGCGATCCGGGACAGGGTCGGGCGTCCGGTCAGCACGAAGGTCCCGGTGATCGAGCCGAGTGCCAGCGCCGCCCACAGGTAGCCGCTGGCGTTCGCTCCGCCGTGCAGCAGCCGCGCCGCGTACAGGGGGAAGGCGACGCTCATCATCCCCCAGCCGAAGGTGGCCAACGCTCCGGCCAGTCCGACCGCTCGGAGCATGCGCTCGCGGACGAGCACGTGCAGCCCGTCCACGAGGGCGCTCCGCGCGGTTCGGGCCCGCTCTGCCGAACGAGCCTCGAAGGCGGGGTTTACCGCGATCAGTCCCGCGGCCAACAGCGTGGCGACAGCCTGGGCGACCAGTGCCGTGGCGGCGCTGGCCGCGCCGGCCAGCGCAGCGGCCAGCGCAGGTCCGATCACGAAGGCGAGGTTGAAGCTCACCGACTCGATGCGGGCGGCGTAGTCGAGCAGCTCGGGGCCCGCGATCTCGGCCAGTGCGCTGAAGAAGCTGCCTGAGCTCAACGGCCGCGTCAGGCTGTAGAACACGGCCGCCACCGGCAGCGTCCAGTCGGGGGCGTGTCCGGCCAACACGAGCAGCCCGACCAGCGCGGCCACGCTGACCAGCTGATCGACGACGATCAGCACGCGGCGGCGTGGGGCCACGTCGACCCACGCGCCGAGCACGGGGCCGGTCAGGGCGGCCGGCAGGGTCGCGGCCGCCGCAGTGGCCCCAGCCACCGCGACGCTGCCCGTCCGCTCCAGCACGAACAGCACTCCAGCGGTAGTGAACATGGCCGCACTGATTCGGCACAGCGACGCCGTGAGCGCGAACCCGGGATAACCGGGACGGCGGACCAGACGGATCCATTCTCCGGAGGTGGCGCGCTGGGCGGCGGGCATCCCCGCATGTTGGCGTCCCGATGCAGCGCAGCAGCGCCCCCACGAGCGCGGTGAAGCCGCCCGGTCGCGAGCGGGCAGACCGGCCGGCCGCTGCCTGCGCGGCCGGGTATGGCTGCGGGCTGTCATGAAGGGCGACGGTGATGGTGGCGGCGTGGTCGTGGGGCGTTTGAGTGGGGGTGCCGTCCGGTATGACGGTGATCATCGCCGGGTGAGAATCGACGGGATCGCAGTCGGGGACATCGTCAAGGCGTCGATTGGCGGCCGCGTGGTCTACGGCGAGGTGCTGGAGATCCAGGACCGAGTGGTGCATTTCGATCCGCTGTCGCGGGGTGCGGGGTGGCGCCACGCCACCGCGAACCAGGTCGTCGGACACTGGCGCAAGGCGGGCCGTCGGCGTTCGGGGGGCGGCGAGGAGGAGCGCGCGGTGGTCGCGCCTGCCGGGCAGCTGGCGTTTCGGGTGAACCCGTGAGCACGGCGCCGGCCACGATTGACACCGGCTGGGGGAGGGTGGCGGTGTGTGCGCCGGCGATGATTCACGGAGGGCGCGTCGCGCTACGCGACCGCCCCGTTCGCTCCAGAGGAACAGCCGGATACGGGACCCGACGCCATAAGCTGACCGCGGATCAGGTCAGGAGCGTCTAGGCGTTGGAGCCGCCGGCGCGCCCGGTGCGGTCCTGGAGCTCGCTAGGCGTTAGAGCCGCCGGCGCGCCCGTGCGGTCCTGGAGCTCGCTAGGCGTTAGAGCCGCCGGCGCGCCCGGTGCGGTCCTGGAGCTCGTCGATCAGCTTCGACGCCTGCGCCTTGGTCAGATCCGGCGGAACCTGTTCGCCGGCCTGTTGGGCCAGAGTGCCGAGGTACGACAGCTGCGGCCCGGTGGCGGGCTCGTCCCCGGTGACCCAGTCGGCTGGATCCTTCTCGGGGCTGGACTCGGTGGGATCGGTATCGGCCATGGGGAGATCCTAGCGATGGGTCCCGACGCCCCATTTGTGTTGGTATACAGGGCTCATGGCCCGCACCGGCGCCGTCTCGATCCGTTGCGCCGGAGTCGCCGATGCGATCGTCGTGGCCCAGCTGCTCCACGCCTTCAACCGCGAGTTCCACGAGCCCGCGCCCGAACCCGAGGCGCTGGCGGAGCGGGTCCGGGCGCTGCTCGCCCACGGGGACACGGCGATCCTCCTTGCCGGCGATCCGGCGTGCGGGGTCGCGCTCATGCGGTTTCGCCCGGGACTGTGGAGTCCCGCGCTGGAATGCAACCTGGCGGAGCTGTACGTGGTGCCCGACCGGCGGGGACGGGGCATCGGCCGCGCGATGATGGAGCACGCGATCGAGCTGGCGCGCGCCGAGGGCGCCGGCCACATGGAGCTCGGGACCGGCGAGGACGACGTCGTGGCTCGCGCGCTGTACGAGAGCCTCGGGTTCGACAACCACGAGCACGGGCCGGGCGGGGTGCCGACCGTCAGCTACTTCTACGAGCGAGAGCTGTAGTCACTGCGCAGCGCCGAGGAACTTGGCGACGATCGGCCCGTCCTCCGGTCCGCCGTTGGTACCGCCGCTGTCCTGGACCACGATCGCGAATGCGATGTCGCCGTCGTAGCCCATCAGCCACGCGTCGGTGCGCAGCTGGCCGCCGCTCTCGTACTGTGCCGTTCCGGTCTTCGCGTGGGTGGAGCTGGGTAGTCCGGTTCCCGCGGCGGTGCCGCTGGCGACGACGTGGGCCATCATCTCGCGCAGATCCGCGGAAACGGGGGCGGGCAGTGGGCGCGGGGTGAGCCGGTCGTCGGGGGCCCCGACGACCAGCCGCGGTGCCCGGACCATGCCGCTGTCGATCGCCGCGGCGACGGTGGCCATCCCCAGCGGCGAGAATACGACCTCGGCCTGTCCGATCGCGGTTGCCGCGAGCGCGGTCGCGCTGTTCGGCGCCGGCACGACCGCGTCGAGCGCGGGCAACCCCAGCCGGGGTGAGCGGCGCAGTCCGTACAGCCCGGCGGTGGCGACGAAGTCGCCGGCCGTCAGATGCTTGGTCGCCAGCCCGACGAACGCGGTGTTGCAGGACTCGGTGAACGCCTGATCGAGCGTCTGCACCGGCTGTTCGCCCTCGGCGTTGTGGAACACCTCACCGTCGACGTCGACGCTGGGCGGACACTGCGCCGCTGACGACGGGGACAGGCCGCGCCGGATGAGCGCCGTCGCGGTGAGCACCTTGAACGTGGAGCCGGGCGGGTACGCACCCTGGAGCGCCTGGTCGTAGGCATCGGACGCCGGGTCGGACACGACCGCCAGCACCTGCCCGGTGAAGGCCCGCATCGCCACCATGGCAACGGAGCGGGTCTGTCCGGCGAGCGCCGCCTCCGCCGCGCGCTGGACGCGAGGGTCGAGACCGGTGTGGACCGGCATCCCGGTCTTGCCGGGGAAGCTCGCCAGGGTGGCGGTCGTGGCCCCGCTGGCGTCGATCACCACGATCCGGGTGCGCGGGGTGCCGGCCAGCCGGCGCTCGAACGCCTGCTCGAGACCGGTCTGGCCGACTTGGCTGCTCACGTCATAGGGCGGCCCGAGGTGGTGCAGCTCCTCAGCGGTGATCGGGCCCACGCTCCCCACGGTGTGAGCGGTCAACTGAGGGGTGATGGCGCTGCGGGCGCTGGTGAGCTGAAACTGGGTCCCGGGGACGGAGTAGACGTTGCCCGGCCCGGGCTTGTCCTTGAGCTGCGTAAACCGGGCCGGCGCGACCGCGAACACGGGGTCGAAGTAATCCGGATGGGCCTTTGCCTGGATCAGCGCGGCATTCACGTCCGCCCGGGTCGCACCCGCCGCGATCAGATCGGCGGCCACCTCGTGGGCACTGCGGATCCGGTTGCCGACCACTCCGACCTCGACCAGCTTGCGCTGTACGGTGAGCGGCTGCCCGCCGGCGCCGAGAACGGCGGCGCGCGGCGGCCACGTCCTGGTCTCAAGGAGGCGGTCTCCGCTGCCCAGCGCCGGGTTGATGGTGGCGGGCGTCCAGGCCACCAGCCAGTGGCCGTGGCGCGCCACCAGCCTCACCGTCGTCGACTTGCTCCACGGGCCGACCTGCGCAAGCGCGAACCGCGCCACCACGCTCGCCGATGCCCGGGCGCCGTGCTCGGTGACCCGCCCGGCGTGGAAGCTGGCCGCGCGCACGCCGAGGGCGCTGAACGCGTCGGCGTTGACCCGGGTGAAAGACGGTGGGGGATCGGCCGCCAGGCGCTTCATCGCCGCCCAGTCACCCCGGCTCCACGCCGTCAGGTAGCTGTGCAGCGTCGCCTGCGGACTCGACGACGAGCCGCCGCACCCGGCGAGTGTGAATGCCGCCACCGCTCCCGCCGCGGCGGCGGTCCACCACCGTCTCGGCTGCCGCCGGGTCAACGGCAGCTGCTGACGCAGCGACGACGAACCACGCCGGCGAGGATAGAGGCCGAGGATTCGGCGTGGCGGGTTCACCCTGTCGCCATCGCCCGCGCTGACGGCTGATGCCCCCCGCGGGCTTGCACCCGGACGCGGCCGTGGCCGCGGAGCTGCGACTCGCCGCCGCCGGACGCGCTGCGGCGTAGGATCACAGCGGTGAGCACCGAGATCGTCGTCGCCGACAATCCTCAGTCCGATCGCTACGAGATCGACGTCGACGGCGAGCGCGTCGGCTTCGTCACCTACCGGCGGTCGCCGGGGTTGATCACCTTCCTGCACGCGGAGGTCGATCCGGCGCGTGAGCGGCGCGGCTACGGCTCACGGCTGGTCCGCGCCGCCCTGGACGATGCGCGCGCCCACGAGCTTGCGGTCGCGCCCCGCTGTCCGTTCGTAGCCGCCTTCATCCGCGACCACTCCGAGGAATACGGCGACCTTCTGGCCTGACCCCGGAGGTGTTGTGTCTGGAGCCGGATATACCGGCTCAAGATGACACACCCCCTGCGGCCGCCCCACCCGCACTCGTCACCCCCGCTCCGGCGCCCACCAGAACGCCGTCGTCCCCCTCGGCCACCAGCCGCGGCTGCCCGGACAACTGCCCGCCGGCGCACTGGCCCGCCGGCACCACCGTGCGGCGCTTCGAGCGCAGCGCGAGCCCGCCGATCCCGGCCACCGCCAGCAGCCCACCGGCGATGCCCACTGCCACATGAAATGCGCCCTCGGATGCCGCCGCGGCGGCCTGCTGGGCAAAGGCGCGATCGTCGGCGGGCACGAGCCCCTGTTCGATCGTCCCGAACGTCTTGCGCTTGGCCGCCGTGACCGCGGGCGCGGCGCTGGCCGGCAGTCGATCTCCCAGCTTCTGATCGAGCAGCCGGCCGTAGTAGGAGGAGACGATCGCCCCCACCGCGGCCACCGCCACCAGTCCTGCGGTACGAGCGATCGCGTTGTTGATCGCCGACGCGATGCCCGCGTCGGACTCGCTGGCGTCGGCCAGCACCGTCGCCGTCAACGGTGCGACGGTCAGCGCCAGGCCGAGCGAGAACACCAGCAGGGCGGGCAACACGTCGGTGAACAGCGACACCGAGGTGCCGTAGCGCTGCATCAACCCAAATCCGGCGGCGACCAGCAGCGGACCCGCGGTGAGGAAGAAGCGCGGTCCGTGGCGATCCGACAGCTTGCCCATCCGTGCCGACAACAGGAACATCACCACCGTCGGCACCAGGCCGGTGACCCCCGACTTCAGCGCGCTGTAGCCGGCGACCTGCTGCAGGTAGATGGTGACGAAGAACCCGAGCAGGCCGATCCCGGCGTAGATCGCGAACGTCTGGGCGTTGGCGACCGCGAAGTTGCGACGGCCGAACAGCCGCAGCGGGAGCATCGGCGCCGGGGTCCGTGACTCGTGCCACACGAACATGCCGAACAGGAAGAAGCCGGCAACCAGGGAACCCCAGATGACCGGGTCCGACATTCCAAGCACCGGCAGCTCGATCAGTCCGAACGAGATACCCGCCAACCCGGTCGCCGCCAGCAGCGCGCCCAGCCAGTCGATCCGGGCCGTCCCGGCGCCCTCGGCCCGACCCGGGACGGCGACCCGCGACAGCACCAGCGCAATCAACACCAGGGGGACGTTGATCGCGAAGATCCAGCGCCACGACGCCGCGTCGACGAGCTGACCCCCGAGCAGGGGGCCGGCGAGGATGCCGATGCCGCCCCAGGCCGTCCACTTGCCTATCGCTCCGCCGCGCTCGTCCTTCGGAAACACCGCGACGATGATCGCCAGCGCCGCCGGGGTCAGCATCGCGCCGAACACGCCCTGCAGGGCACGCGCGGCGATCAGCACGCCGATCGACGGGGCGATGGCGCACAGCGCCGAGCCGATCCCGAAGCCGGCCACCCCCGCGGTGAAGATGCGGCGCTCGCCCAGCTTGTCGGTGAGCGAGCCGGCCAGCAGGATCAGTGCGCTCAGGGTGAGCAGGTAGGCGTTTGACACCCACTGCTGGGCCGCGAACCCACCCCCGAGGTCGCGGCCGATCGCCGGAAGGGCGACGTTGACCGCCGACGAGTCGACGGCGGCGATCGTGGAAGCGAGGATCGCCGAGATCAGCGACAGCCGCTTGGTCGCCGCTGAGAACTCGCGCGCCATCAGCGGCGGGCGCCGTTGATCGGCAGCCGGGCGTGGAAAACGGTGCGCCCCGGCGCCGACTCGAGCGTCAGGCTGCCGTGGTGGCGGTCGACGATGATCCGCCGGGCGGTCTGGAGGCCGAGGCCGGTGCCCTTGCCCACCTCCTTGGTGGTGAAGAACGGGTCAAACACGCGGCCGCGGATGTCCGCCGGGATGCCGGGGCCGTCGTCGGCGATGTCGATCTCGGCACAGTCCCCGTCAGCGCGGGTGGTGATGGTTATCTGACCGCTGTCGCCGAGCGCATCGATCGCGTTGTCCAGCAGGTTTGTCCACACCTGATTCAGCTCGGCGCCGCGAACGGTGAGCCGGGGCAGTGACTCGTCGTAGTCGCGCTTGACCTGAATCTCGGTGTGCTTGAGCTTGTGCCCCAAGATGGTGAGCGTGGTCTCCAGCCCCTCGCGCACGTCGACCTGGACGACGTCCCCGCGATCCATGTAGGCATAGGACTTGATCGCCTTCACCAGCTGACTCATGCGCTCGGTCGACTCGCTCAACTCGGCCGACAGCTCCCGCGCATCCAGCGACGCCGCGATCCAGCGCAGCGTGGGCGGCGTCGCCGGTCCGGCGACGGATGCGACCCGGGAGACGAACCGGGCGTCGATCCCGGCGGTGGCCAACGGCTCCGTGATCCGCCACGGCTCGGACACCCCGGCATCAACCAGCGCGTCGGACAGCTCGTCCTCGGCGTCGGCGGCATCCAGCGCCGACCGGGGCGTCTGCTCTGACGCGGTGGCCGCGGCCTCCCGTTGCAGCACCACCAGCTCTCCCGCCTGCTCGCGCTCGATCCCGGATTCCACCAGCAGCCCAACCGTCGCGGTGAGCACCTCCAGGGTCTCGGCGAGCTCGGCCGCCGCCCGCTTGGCCGCGGCCGCCGGGTTGTTGAGCTCGTGGGCGAGCCCGGCGGCCATCGTGCCCAGCGACTCGAGCCGCTCGCGCTGCTGCTCGCGCTGGGTGAAGCGGCTGATCACCGGCCGCATCTGCGCCATCGTGCGCTGGAACACCGACCGCTGGGAGAGCGTCAGCGCGATGAAGTCCTCGGGTGCCACCAGCGCCAGGCGGACGTCGGTGTCGGCCCGCATCGTGACGACGCTCGGGTTCTGGGTGAGCGTGGGAATCGCGCCGATCCACGTCGGCGCGACGTTGAACCCCAGCGGGTCATCGACGTTCCCGTCCTGGGCCAGGAGCTCCACTCGGCCCTGGAGCAGGAGCGTGACGCCGCGTTCCGGGTCGCCCTGCGCGGCGATCGTCTCGCCGGCCGGGATCTCGTGGATCACGGCGGCGTTCGCCCACAGCTGGAGCTGCGAATCGTCGAGCTCGGTGAACAGATCGATCGGGCGCAGCTCGGCGACGGCGGGGTGGCTCACCGCCTCATGCCTCGGCCAGATACTCGTGGATCAGCGAAACGGCCATCGACCCCTCGCCAACCGCGCTGGCCACCCGTTTGATCGATCGCGAGCGCACGTCGCCGGCGACGAACACTCCCGGGACGCTGGTCTCGAGCGGCTGCGGCTCGCGGGTCAGCGGCCAGCCGTGGTCGCGCACGTCGGGCCCGGCGAGGATGAAGCCGCGCTCGTCGCGGGCGACCACTCCGTCGAGCCAATCGGTGCGCGGCAGGGCCCCGATGAAGACGAAGCAGGCGTCGACGTCGACCTCGTTCTCCGCGCCGTCTCGGTCGCGGAGGGTCAGGCGCTGGAGCCGGCCGTCGTCGCCCGAAGCGGCGATCGCCTCGGCGCCGGAGAGCACCTCGACGTTGTCCAGGGCGCGGATCTGCTCGATGAGGTAGTGCGACATCGACTTGGCCAGCGAGTCGGCGCGGACCAGCATCGTCACCCGGCTGGCGTAGCCGCTGAAGTAGACCGCCGCCTGCCCGGCGGAGTTGGCGCCGCCGATCACGACGACGTGCTGCCGCGCGCACGACCGGGCCTCGGTCAGCGCCGCGCCGTAGTAGACCCCGGCGCCGGTGAACTCGTCGAACCCGGGCGCCGTCATCCGTCGGTAGGACACGCCGGAGGACACGAGCACGCAGTTGGCGCTCAGCTCCGCGCCGCCGGTGAGCTGCACGATTCGTCCGGCGCCCTCCACCCTCAGCGACACCGCATCCGACACGGTGAGCAGCTCGGCGCCCAGCCGGCGCGCCTGGGTGGTGGCCCGCTGCGCCAGATCCGAGCCCGACAGGCCGGCGGGAAAGCCGAGATAGTTCTCGATCCGGCTCGACTGTCCGGCCTGGCCGCCCGGTGCCTCGCGCTCGACCATCACTGTGCGCAGCCCCTCGGACGCGCCGTAGACCGCGGCCGCGAGGCCGGCGGGTCCCCCGCCGACGATCACCAGGTCGTAGTGGTCGGCCGCCGGGCGGCCGGCGACTCCGAGCCGCTCGGCGAGCTCGAGCACGCTCGGGCGCTCCAGCACCGAGCCGTCCTCCAGCAGCGCCACCGGCAGGCGCTCGTCGGGCACTCCGGCCACGGTGAGCAGCTCACGCGCCTCGCTGTCGCGCTCGACGTCCAGCCAGCGGCCGGGGATCCGGTTGCGCGCCAGGAAGTCGCGCAGATCGTGCGTGTCCTTGGAGAAGCGATGCCCGATCACCCGCACGCCGCCGGACTCGAGCGCCGTCCCCGCCTCCCACGTGGTCAGCAGGTCCTCCACCACCGGAAACAGCTGCTCCTCGGGTGGATCCCAGGGCTTGAGCAGGTAGTAGTCCAACGACACTTCATTGATGGCGGCTATCGCCGCCTGTGTGTCGGCGTAGGCGGTGAGCAACACGCGCTTTGCGTCCGGGTAGGTTGGGCGGGCGCGGACGAGGAACTCGGTCCCTTCCATGCCCGGCATCCGCTGATCGGCGACCATCAGCGCCAGCGAGTCGCCCCGCCGCCGCAGCTCGGCGACCAGCTCCAGCGCTTCTGATCCCGAGGCGGCGCGCAGGATCCGGTAGCGCTCCCCGAACCCACGGCGCAGGTCGCGCGCCACCGCCGCCAGCACGGTCGGCTCGTCGTCCACGGCGAGGATCGCCGGCCGGCGGGTCTCGGTTGCCGACGCCTCCGTGGTCTCCGCAGCCACTACTACTCAGAGCATCGGCGACGGCGGAATCTCCGTCGTGCCGGTGACTTGAGGGATCAGCATGCCCAGCTCGTCGATGAAGCACCAGCACCATTCCTCGCCGGGCTCCAGCGAGCGGATGATCGGGTGCGAGCTGGCGTCGGCGTGGCGACTGGCGTGCTGCCCCGGCGAGTCGTCGCAGCAGCCGACGTGTCCGCACTCCAGGCAGATCCGCAGATGCAGCCAGACCCCGCTCTCGCGCAGGCAGTCCTCGCAGCCTGGCACCGAGGCCGGAAGCTCTGTTACCTCCACGGTGTTCAGATGGGTGCAGGCGGGGTCCCGATGGCTCATCCTCTGAGCATCGCAAACTCGTCAAGTCTGCGCCGGTCGCCCGACCGGCCCCGATACCCTGGCGCTGATGCCCTGGCAGTGGCCCGTCGGCGCGGCGCTCGCGTTCCTCCTTGCGCTGGTGACGACGCCCGCCGGGGTCTCGGGGGCGGTGCTGCTGTTGCCGGTTCAGCTGAGCGTTCTTCACGTTCCCAGCCCGGCGGTGACGCCGACCAACCTGCTGTTCAACATCACCGCGACCCCCGGCGGGTTGCTGCGGTTCGCGCGGGAGCGGCGTCTCGGCGGCCCGCTCACGCGGTGGCTGGTGGCGGGGACGTTGCCGGGCGTGGTCGTCGGCGCGATCCTCCGCGTCGAGCTGCTCTCGGGCGGGCGGAGCTTCACCGTGATCGTGGCGCTGGTGCTGTTACCGCTTGGGCTCTGGCTGCTGCTCGGCGCCCAGAACCTGAGCAGGCCACGACCTCAACCGACGGCTGGCCGTCACGTGGCCACATGGCTGCTGGCGCTGGTCGTGGGCACGATCGGCGGCATCTACGGGATCGGCGGAGGCTCGATCCTCGCCCCGATCCTGATCACTCTCGGCTATTCGGTGTACGAAGTCGCGCCCGCCACCCTCGCCGCGACATTCCTGACCTCGATCGCCGGCATCGCCGCGTACCAGGTCCTCCAGCTCACTCATCACGGCGCCATCGCTCCGCACTGGATCCTCGGCGCTTTCCTCGGCGCGGGCGGGTTTGCCGGCAGCTACTGCGGCGCGCGGCTGCAGCGACGCCTTCCCGAAGCGTCACTCAGACGCCTGCTCGGCCTGATCGCCTGTCTGGTCGCGGCGCGCTATCTCCAGACGTCGCTGTCCGCCGACCGGGCTCCCGCTCGGACGCCGCACCACCTGGTCGTGGCAGGATTCGCACGTTGGCAGGGTCAGCTCGCAGGCCGACGGCCTGACCTTCGACGAGGGTCGGCTGGCCGTTGCGCCCCAGCCGCTCCTGGATCGTGAACCGCGTCAGCCGGACGAGCAGGCCGCCACGGTCCTGGCGGACGCTGACGACCGTGTCCACGAGCGCGCTCGATTCAGGACCGCCAAGCTCGATCTCCCAGGGTTGGACGGCGATCTGCACCGGCCCTTGCGCCCGAACGAAGCTGCTGAGCTCACCGCCCCCGGCGAGCAGAATCGATGATCCGGCAGCTGCCGGAGTGGCGGTGCCGTCGAGCACGTTGGCGCCGGTCAGCGTGGCAACCATCGCATTTGCCGGCGCTCTGAGCAACTCGTGCGGCGATGCGAGTTGCACCACGCGACCGGCGTCGAGCACGCCGACGCGCTGGGCCAAGGCCATGGCGTCGTCGAAGGAGTGGGTCACTAGCAGGGTCGGGAGCTCGAGGTCGGCCAGGAGGCCGTCGAGCTCGTCGCGAACCTGTTGGCGGGTGAGCGCGTCGAGCGCTCCGAATGGCTCGTCGAGCAGCAGCACCCGGGGGTTGCGGGCGAGGGCGCGCGCCAGCGCCACTCGTTGGCGCTCGCCACCTGAGAGCTGCCCGGGTCGGGCGCGCGCCAAGTGCGCGATCCCGAATCGCTCTAATAGATCCGGGCGGTCGCGCCGTCCGGCGAATCGCACGTTCCCGGCGACGGTGAGGTGCGGGAACAGCCCGTAATCCTGCGGGAGATAGCCGACCCGACGCCGCTCCGCGCTCAGTGCAACGCCGCGCATGGCGTCAAGCCAGACCTCGCGTCCGAAGAAGATGCGCCCAGCGGCGGGACGCTCCAGCCCGGCCACGGTCCGCAACAGGGAGGTCTTGCCCGCGCCGGAAGGCCCGACGAGCACGATCGTCTCGGCACCGATGCTCAGCGCCGCGCGAAGATCGAACGCCCGCCGGGCGAGCGCGATGTCGATTTCGAGGACGTCTGCCATGAGCTGACCAATAGCTTGGAGGTGAGCAGGATGGCACCGCTCACGATGATCAGCAGTACGCCGATCGCGATCGCCTGGTCCAGGTTGGCATCGAACAGGGAGTACACGGCCAGCGCCAGCGTTTGGGTGGTTCCCTGGAAGCTGCCCGCGAACAGGATCGTCGCCCCGAACTCGCCGAGCCCGCGCGCGAACGCGACCGCTGCCGCCGCGCCCAGGCCGCCGCCGGCCAGGGGGATCGCAACCCGCAGCAGCCGACGCACCGGGCCGGCGCCGAGCGTGCCGGCGACGTCAATCAGCGTCTGATCGACCGCCTCGAAGGCGGCGATCGCCCCCCGCAGGTAGAACGGACCGGCCACGAACACGATCGCGATCACCACCGCCGCCTGGGTGAAGGCAAGGTCGATCCCGAACGCGCTGAGCGTCCCTCCGAGCAGCCCGAGGGTGCCGAACGCCGTCAGCAGACCGAGGCCGGCAACCGCGGGCGGCATCACCAACGGCAACTCGACCAGCGTGATCACGATGCTGCGCCCGGGAAAGCGCCGGCGGGCGAGGACGTAGGCGAACGGCGTGCCGAAGCCGATCATCAGCGCGAACGCGATCGCGTTGCACTTCAGCGAGACCTTGATCGCGTCCACCGCGACCTGGGACCCGAAGTTACTGAGCAGCTCGTGCACCGGCTGATAGGTGACCAGCGCGATGATCGGCAGGATCAGGAACGCCACCGCCACGGCGATCACGGTCGCGGTGGCGATGATGACCGCCACGCGTCCGACCCCGGCAAGCCAGCCAGGGATGTTGTCGCCTCTGATCGGTGCTCCGCTGCCGGCAGCGGAGCTCACGGCTTGCCGAAGCCGTCCGCCTTGAGCATCGCCTGGCCTTGGGGCGAGAGCACCTTCGCCACGAATGCCTTGGCCGCGGACGGCTCAGGCGCCTTCTTGACGACTGCGATCTCGTCCATGGTCCCCGGCTTCGCCGCCGCGGGAAGGCGGACCACCCCGACCTTGCCGTTCGCCGCCTTGGCGTCGGTGATGTAGACGAAGCCGACGTCGGCCTGACCGGACGCGACCTCCGCCACGACCTGCGTTACGTCGGTGGCTTGGCTGACCACGTTCTTCATCGCCTTGGTCGTGATCCCAAGGTTCATGAAAGCGGTCCGGGCGTAGTCCCCGCACGGTACCGTGGCGTTGCAGATCACGATCTTGATGCCGGGCTTCGTGATGTCCGAGACCGACTTGATGTGAGCCGGATTGCTCTTCGGCACGATCAGCACCAGGGTGTTGGTCGCGAACACGACCGGCTTGTCGATCAACCCCTTCGCCAGCAGCGTCGCCGGATCCTTCGGGCTCGCCGCGGCGTACACATCGGCCGGAGCGCCCTGCTCGATGTCGGTCGCCAAGGTGCCCGAGCCGTTGAAGGTGAACTTGGCGCTCGATTCGATCATCGGGAAGACCTTGGTCAGCGATGCGGCCGCCAGAACGATCGGCTTCGCACCGCCGGCCGCGGCCGCCGAGCTCGTCGTGTGGCTTGAGCTGCTGGCCGCCGCGGTGCTCGTGCTGCTCGAGCTGCTGCTGCCACAGCCGGCAGCCAGCGTGATCAGTCCGACCGTTGCGCTGGTAACCGCCAGCCGTTTGACCCAACCTGCGCTCACCGCTACCTCCGTTCCCGATGACAGTATCTAGGCACCCTACTAGGATTCTGGCAGTGGTCGGAGACTCTGCGATCCGCCGACGACGCGTGGTACGCGGGCTCACCCAGGGCGAGCTGGCGGAACGGGCGGGCGTGAGTCGCCAGCTCGTCGCGGCCGCCGAGGCCGGGCGCAACGTGCCGGCGGTGGGCGCCGCGCTGGGTATCGCGCACGCGTTGGGGACCACCGTAGAGGAGCTGTTCGCCCAGCCGCCGAGCCCCGTGGTGGCAGCGCTCGGGACACCCGTGGGCGACGGATCGCCGGTGCGGGTTGGCCGGGTCGCCGATCGACTGGTCACCGTGGAGCTTGCCGATCACGGCGTCGCTGGGGCTACCTGGGCCAAGTCCGACGGCGTTGTCGAGGCCGGGAAGCTGCGCCTGTTTGCCGACGCGACGCCGGCCGGCCTGGTCGTGGCGGGGTGCGATCCGGCGCTCGGCGTAGCCGAGCGGCTGCTCGAGGGCCTCGGCCCCCGGAGCCTGTTGGCGATCTCCGCCGCCACGGGCACAGCTCTGCGAGCGCTGGCGCACGAGACCGTGCACGCGGCGGCCGTGCACGGACTGCGGCCGGCGCTTTCCGAGCCGCCGGTTCCCGTGGTGCGTTGGCACCTGGCCCGCTGGCAGGTCGGTCTGGCCGTGGTGCCGGGGCGGCGCGGGCATTCGCTCGAGGCGGTCGTGGCGGGCTGCGTCCCGATTGCCCAGCGCGACCCGGGCGCCGCGAGTCAGCAGGCATTCGAGCGCGCGCTGCGGGCCGCAGGGATCGAGCGGCCCCGCGGGCCCCGCGCCGCCGGACATCTCGACGCCGCCCGTCTCGCCGCCGTCCTTCAGGGCGCCGGCGTCACCACCGAGGGGGCCGCCCGGGCGTTCGGGCTCGACTTCCTGGCGCTTGAGGATCACGTCGTGGAGGTGTGGATCAGTCGCCGTTTCGCCGAGCATCCCGGTGTCGGGGCTCTCGGCGAGCTGCTGGCGGCCCGGGCGTTCACCGAGCGCGTGGCGCAGTTCGGGGGCTACGACCTGGCCCGCTGCGGCGCGGTCCTCGCCACCGCCTGAGTCGGGCCGCCGAGGCGTGGGCCAGGCGGTCGCTCAACGTGGATGGCGATTCCGGTCTCCTGGAACCGATTTGCCATCCAGGTCGGGCATCAGCCCACCGCGACGGGACGGGTCGTCGTCCAAGCGCCCACCGATGATGCCAATTGCGCGGCTACTCGTCGGCGCGGGCCAGCGCCAGCAGGGTGCGGTAGGTCACGAAGCGACCCGCGATCACGCAGGTGTGGCCCGAGCGGACCCAGGTGATCAGCCGCGCCCCGCTCTCTCGCGCCAACTCAAAGCGCGTCCCGTAGCGGTGCACCACTTCGATCCCGTGGGCGCCCGACAGAGGCCGGCCTGACGTGATCGCGTATCCGATCCGCCGGCCGTGGGGGCTCGTGTAGTAAATGGTCGTGATGCGCCGGCCGTCGACGGTGTCAGACCGGGCCCCGCTCGGCTTCCAGCCGGTGGTCGCCCCCCAGCTCGGGAACGGGATCGGGGCGCCGGCCGGCTTCAGGTTCTTCGGTTGCGCCGGATCGACTCCAGGCGCCGGGATGGTGGCGGAGGCCAGTGCCAGACGAGCGGCCTGCGGAACCGTGGGAGCGCCGCTGCCGGCGCCGATCACGACCACGAGGACGGCGACGAGGGCCGCCACAGCGGTGAGCCCGGGCAGGATGACCGCCCGCCGCCAGCGCGGCCGGTGGCGCTCGCGCCGACTCGCGGCGCCCGCGCCGGTGAGCCCATCGATCCGGGAGCGCAGCGCGTCGGGAGCCGGCTGATCCACCGCCCGCAGCATCGCCACCGCCCGTTGCTGTTCGGCGAGCGCGGCCGTGAGCTCCGGAGACTCCCGGATCTGGGCGCGCAGCTCCGCCTGCCGCGATTGCGGCAGCGATCCGTCGGCCAGGCGCGTCAGCTCGGCCTCGCCGGGGTTGCGCTCATCTGTCATTTCAATCCGTCCATCAGGCAAGACTCCGTTTTGGTCCCGATCCTTCCCGCGCATCCCGCGCATCCCGCGCATCCCGCGCACCCCGCGCATCCCGGGCATCCCGCGCGCCCGGCGCGTCCGATGCCGGCGGGGGCGGATCCGAGAATCGGTGCGCGATCCTCTGCCGCGCCCGGTACACCCGAGTCGTGATCGTCCCCTCGCGGGTGCCGAGCGCGCGGGCGGCTTCACCGTAGGACAGGCCGACGATATCGATGGCGACGATCGCCAGCCGGAAGTCCTCGGGCAGCTCGGCGATCGCCTCCAGGATCTCGCCCATCTCGGCGGCCGCTTCGGGCTGGCCCGAGGTGCGTGCATCGGGCGGCTGCAGATCGTCCAGTGGCGTGCCCGTCCGCGGACGGCGCGAGGCCGTGCGCAACCGCGTGTAGAACGTGTTGCGCAGAGCCTGCATCAGGTAGCCGCGCTCGTCGCCGCGGATCATCCGGGGGCGGGCGAGAACCGCCGCGAAGGTCTCCTGCACCAGGTCCTCGGCGTCCTCGCGCGATCCGCACAGAGCCCAGGCCGCGCGGTAGAGCGCATCCAGGTGCTGACCAAGTGACGTCGGGTCAAGACGGCGCACCGCTGTCAATGCTACGCGGGCGTGGCCAGGGGGCGGCCGTACACTCCGCCGAGCATCATCTGGGTGAGCGGCTCGACGATCGCCTCCGGAGCCGGCAGTCCGGTCGCCTCGCCGAGCAGCGACACGTGCAGGACCCGCTCACAACCCCAAATCAGGCAGGCCGACAGGATCGCCGCGTCCGCGCCGGCGGGCGCACGACCATCACCCCGAGCACTCCGGATGACCTTCGCGGTTCCGGCGGTGACCGCCTCCATCATCGAAAACCACAGCTCCCGCAGCTCGGCGTCATGGGGCCACTCCTCGCTCACCGTTCTCAGCAGCGCGCCGTGCACCGTGCAGACCTCCACCCACTGCCGGAGGCCGAGACGGATCGCCGCCTCGGCGTCGCCGTCGGCTCGCGAATGGATCGGCGCCGCCGCCACCGTGACCTGATCCATCACTCGCCGCAGGCATTCGGCGATCACCGCAGCCTTGGAGGGGAAGTGGGCATAGAAGCTGGTCCGCGAGGTGCCGGCGGCGGCGATGATGTCCCCTACCCTGAGCCGGCGCAACGGCCGCTCCTGCAGCAGCTGCTCCGTGGCGGCGACGATCGCCTCCGGGACCCGGCCCATGCCCCGGGTGGCTGTGGGCTGCGCAACCGACACCCCGTCCAGTGTGTCATCCACGTCGCGAGGCCCGGCGCATTGGTAGGCGCCGTCGTGGCGGATGGCACACTGGCCTCATGCGCCGCGCCCTGTTCGAGCCTGAGCACGCCGACTTTCGCGAGTCGGTGCGGCGCTTCGTCGCCGAGGAGGTCATGCCCCACCAGGAGGAGTGGGAGCGCGACGGGATCGTGCCCCGTGAGCTGTTCGTGCGGGCCGCCGCCAAGGACATGCTGGGGATGCAGGTGCCGGAGCGGTACGGAGGCGCCGGAATCGACGACTTTCGCTTCAACCAGATCGTCGCCGAGGAGTTCGGCCAGTCGGGAGCCGCCGGGAGCGGGCTGGGGCTGACCCTGCACAACGACATCTGCCTGCCCTACTTCCTGGACCTGTGCACCGAGGCGCAGCGCGAGCGCTGGCTGCCCGGAATCGCCGACGGGACGCTGATCACCGCGATCGGGATGACCGAGCCGGAGATGGGATCCGATCTCGCCGGGCTGCGGACCACGGCGCGGCGCGACGGGGGAGGCTACGTCGTCAACGGGTCCAAGACGTTCATCACCAACGGCATCAACGCGGATCTCGTGATCACCGCGGTGAAGACCGACCCCCGTCAGCGTCACCGCGGAATCTCGCTGGTGATCGTGGAGCGGGGCATGGACGGCTTCTCCCGCGGCCGGAATCTCGAGAAGATCGGCCAGCACTCGCAGGACACCGCCGAGCTGTTCTTCGAGGACGTTCACGTCCCGCTGGAGAATCGTCTCGGTGAGGAGGGGCGCGGCTTTCACTACATGACCGGCAACCTCGCCCAGGAGCGGCTCAGCATCGCCCTGTCCGCGCTCGCCGCCGCGCGCGGCGCCCTGGACGTTACGGTGCAGTACGTCAAGCAGCGCACCGCATTCGGACAGCCGATCGGCTCGTTTCAGAACTCGCGGTTCGCGCTCGCCGAGATGACCACCGAGGTGGCGCTTGCCACCGCGTTCTGCGACCAGGCGGTGCTGGCGCGCAACTGCGGCGAGCTCTCGCGCGAGGAGGCCGCGATGGCCAAGTGGTGGACGACCGAGCTCCAGGGGCGGGTGGTCGATCGCTGCGTGCAGCTGCACGGCGGCTACGGCTACATGCTGGAGTACCCGATTGCCCGGGCGTTCGTCGACGCCCGCGTGACCCGCATCTACGGCGGCACCACCGAGATCATGAAGGAGATCATCGGCCGCTCCCTCGGGGTGTGATCGAGCCCCGCCACCCCCGCCGCCGCGGACGTCGGCCAAAGACCTACGCCGCGGTCCTGGAGGCCACCTCGCGACTGCTGGACTCGACCTCGGTGGCCGAGCTCAGCGTGGCCCAGATCCTGGACGAGGCCGATGTCGGCCGGACCTCGTTCTACGAGCACTTCAGCTCGAAGCAGGATGTCGTCGTCAAGCTCATGCGCAGCATCGGCGTCGAGGTGGGAGCCGAGATGACGTCGCTGTTTCACCGCGGCGACCGGGCTGCCGACGAGGCCGTCCGGGAGGGAATCGCCAACCTGATGAAGGCCGGCGCGGGCTACGCCCCGCTGCTCGCCGCGGTGGCCGAGGAGTGGCCCTCGAACCCCGAGTTGCGCGCGATCTGGCTTGCCGTGCAGGGAGAGTTCACCGACCGGCTGGCGGCAACCATCGACCGGGAGCGAGCCGCCGGATCAGCGCCGGCCGGGGCCGACAGCCGCGCGGTCGCCGCGTCGCTGGTGTGGACCGCCGAACGGGCGTTTCACGTGACCGTGACCGGCTCGCATCCGCGGCTGACCGATCCGCAGGAGCTGATCGAGCCGCTCACGCAGCTGTTCGTGGGCACGATCTACGGGCGGCCGGTGACGCCTGAGGGTGTCAGGCTCGCGTCGCCGTGCCGTAGATGAAGAACTCGCCCGTGCTCTGGGCCCGGCAATCCCAGCCGAGCTTCGCCAGGTCGGACGCCAGCCGGACGGGATCGTAGAAGCGCTTGACGATCTCGAATTCCCGGCCGTCGTCGAGGCGACGGGTCATCGTGGGCGCCTCGTCCGCCGGCAGATCGTGGTCGGCGGCGGTGGATCGCTGGGTGCGGGCGCTGTCGATGAAGAGGACCCGTCCCGTGGGCTTCAGCGCGCTGGCCACCATCTCCCAGAAGCCGGCGAAGCGATCCGCGGGCACGTGCGAGAGCCAGAAGGTGAACACGCAGGCGTCGTAGGCGGCCGGCGCGGGTCGGTACCGGAAGAGATCGGCCTGGACGTACTCGACCGTCGCATCGCTCACCCGGGCCCGGTTGATCGCCAGCACTTCGGGCGAGGCGTCGACGGCGGTCAGCTGCTCCGCATGGGCGACCAGATGCCGCGTCCACAGCCCGGTGCCGCAGGCCAGCTCCAGCACCCGTCCCCGGGGCGCGAAGTCGTCAAGCACCCGCTCCAGCGCGGCGGTCTGGGCAAACCAGGCGGCGTTGGCCTCCGGACCGCGATCGAAGCGGCCCTGGCGCAGCCACCACTTGTCGTATTCGCCGGCCCGGGCCCGGTAGTAGTCCAGTTGCTCGGCGAGCAATGCCTCGTCGGTCATACCGGTTGTCAACGTAGCGCAGGCTCAGTGGGTAGCCGGACGCCGGCGAATGTCGTCGTATTTGCGAACCGGGCCACCTAGACTCCGGTGCGGTGCTGAGTGGCCACACGATCAGCGACGAGGCGAAGCTGCGCGAGGCAATCGGCACCCCCGCCGATACGGCGGTCGTCAAGATCGCCAATCGGCTGAATGACCTGACCAGGCAGTTCATCGAGCGCTCCCCGTTCGTGTGCGTCGCCACCGCCAGCCCCGACGGCGGCCTGGACGTCTCTCCCCGCGGCGACCCCGCCGGCTTCGTCCGGATCCTGGACGAGCGCACGCTGCTGATGCCCGACCGGCCCGGCAACCGGATCGCCGATACCCTCACCAACCTGCTCCAGGATCCGCGGATCGCGCTGCTGTTCCTGATCCCGGGGGTCGGCGACACGTTCCGCGTCAACGGCCGGGCGTCGATCGTCGACGACCCGGAGCTGCTGGCGGCAAGCGAGGTGGAGGGCAAGCTGCCGCGGCTCGGTCTGCTGATCGCCATCGAGGAGGCCTACACCCAGTGCCCCAAGGCGCTGATTCGATCCGAGCTGTGGAATCCCGAGCGCCACATCGACCGGTCGCAGCTCCCGCGTCAGGGAGACATCCTGCGCTCGCTCACGGATCCCGAGTTCGACGCCGACGGTTATGAGCGCGAGCGGCGGCAGCGCTACCTCCGCCGCGAAGGGCTCTACTGAGGCACCTTCGACCGCGGTTTGCGCAAGCCGCGGGTTGCGGCTTTTCAGCAATTGGCGTTTATCCCGGCGGCGACCGCGGGAAGGGTGAATTCACACGATGGGCACATGCCCATCTGCGCTGACGCAACCAACCGGGGAGGTCCGATGACAGACGTTGCTGAGCAGCAAACCGGCGTACAGAGCGCCGAGCTCGAGGCGGAGGGCCTGCATCGAGGAATCGGCTTCCTCGGCCTGCTGTGGGCCTCCGAGGGCTCCCTGATCGGCTCCGGCTGGCTGTTCGGCGCGTTGACCGCCGCCTCGATCGCGGGACCGTCGGCGATCATCGCCTGGGTCGTCGCCTCGCTGATCATCATCGTGCTAGCGCTGGTGCACGCCGAGCTCGGTGGCCTGTTTCCCGTCAGCGGGGGGACGAGCCGATTCCCCCACTACGCATTCGGAAGCCTCGCCGGGGCGACGTTCGGCTGGTTTGCGTACCTCCAGGCGGCCAGCGTGGCGCCGATCGAGGTCCTGGCGGCGCTCCAGTACGCCTCGACCTTCAGCTTCGCCCACGGCTGGTACAACGGCACCCAGAACACGTTGCACGGCATCGGATACCTGGTCGCCGTTGGGTTGATGTTCGTGTTCGTGACCATCAACATCATCGGGATCAGATGGCTGGCACGCGTCAACAACGGGTTGACATCCTGGAAGGTGCTGATCCCGGTTCTGACGATCGTCGTCCTGCTGCTCACCCATTTTCACAGCTCCAACTTCACCGGCGGGGGCGGTTTCTTCATCCACGGCGCGGCCGTCAAGTCGATTCTCATCGCGATCCCCACTGGAGGCATCGTGTTCTCGCTGCTCGGCTTCGAGCAGGCAGTGCAGCTTGGGGGTGAGGCGCGGAACCCGAGCAAGGACGTACCCCGGGCGGTGATCCTGTCGATCCTGATCGGCGGCTCCATCTACATTCTCGTGCAGGTGGCGTTCATCGGTGCCCTCGAGCCTCGCCTGCTGACTCAAGCCCACACCTGGACCAACCTGGTCCCCGGCCACCAGAGTCCCGCCCTGGCGGCGCTGAACGCCGCCCCGTTCTACACCGTCGCCAAGCTGGCCGGAGTGGCGTGGCTGGCGTTCGTCCTCCGCATCGACGCGATCATCTCGCCGGTCGGCACCGGCCTCATCTACACCACCTCGGCGTCGCGGATCAGCTTCGGGCTGAGCAAGAACGGCTACATCCCGACCGCGTTTGAAGCGCGTACGTCGCGGACGCGAGTGCCGCTGTTCAGCATCGTGATCGCCGCGATCGTCGGCCTGCTGTTCCTGCTGCCGTTCCCGAGCTGGAGCAAGCTCGTCGGGGTCGTCACCAGCGCGTCGGTTCTGATGTACGCCGGAGCGCCACTCGCCCTCGGCGCGCTGCGCCTGCAGAAGCCCGACCTACCGCGGCCCTACCGGATCCCGGCGGGCTCCATCGTGGCGCCGCTGGCGTTCGTCCTGGCGACATTCATCGTCTACTGGGCCGGCTGGTCGACGTACACGACGCTGATGGTGGCGCTGCTCATCGGCTACGCGTTGATGGCGTTGTCGGCTCTGTTCCGGCTGAATCCCAACCAGCAGAGGCTCGAGTGGGGAGCGGCCATCTGGATCTTCCCGTACCTGATCGGGATGGGGGTGATCTCTTACTTCGGCACGTTCGGCGCCCCCACCGGCGGCCCCGGCGGGATCATCGGGAGCGTCGGCATCTTCAAGACCGTGCTCGTCGGTGGCCACAACCAGCTTGGGCTGTATGGCGGGTTGCTCGCGTCGGCCGCCTGGAGCCTGATCATTTACTTCACCGCGATCTCGCGACGGCTGCCCAGCTCGCAGGTCGACCACAACGTCCGGGAGGTATATCCCCCGCCGACGGCCGAGGGCTAGGGCGGTCCCGTCCGTCACCGGGCGGTGACTAGCGCATCGGCGTCGGCGTAGACCTCGCCGCGCCCCGCCTTGTCGACCAGCGACGCCGGCGGCTCGAAGCGCTCGCCGTAGCGCTCGGCCAGCTCCCGCGCGCGCGACACGAATCCACTCAGCCCGCCGGCGTATCCGTTGATGTACTGCAGGGCGCCGCCGGTCCAGCCTGGAAAGCCGATCCCGAGAATCGAGCCGACGTTGGCGTCGGCGACCGATTCGATCACGCCCTCGTCGAGGCACTTGACGGCCTCGATCGACTCGATGAACAGCATGCGTTCCTCAAGGTCGGTGAGCGACAGCCGGGATGGGTCGGCGACGGGCGGGAAGACGGCCTTCAGCTCCGGCCACAGGCGGACGCGCTTGCCCTCGGCATACTCGTAGAACCCGGCGCCCTCGAGCCGGCCGGGGCGGCCGTCGGCGACCATGCGGTCGATCACCGTCTCGGCCGGATGCGCCGTGTATGGGTCGCCGGCCTCATCGACGGCCGTCTTCGCGGCGTTGCGGATCCGCTGCATCAGCTTCAGGTTGAGCTCGTCGGAGAGCTGCAGCACCGGGGCCGGGTAGCCGGCCTGCGCCGAGGCCTGCTCGATGGTCGGGGCCGGCACTCCCTCGAGCAGCATCGCGATCCCCTCGTTGAGGAACGTGCCGATCACGCGGCTGGTGAAGAACCCGCGGCTGTCGTTGACGACGATCGGCGTCTTCTTGATCAGCTTGGCGAGATCCAGCGCGCGATACAGGGTCTCGTCGCTGGTCTGCTGGCCACGGATGATCTCCAGCAGCGGCATCTTGTCCACGGGGCTGAAGAAGTGCAGCCCGATGAAGTCCGCCGGGCGGGTGACGTTCTCCGCCAGGCTGGTGATCGGCAGGGTGGAGGTGTTGGAGCCCAACAGGGCGTCGGCCGCCAGATGGGGCTCGATCTCGGCCATGACCTCGTGCTTGACCGCCGGATCCTCGAACACCGCCTCGATCACCAGCTCGGCGCCGTCCGCGGCGGCCGGATCGGTCGTCGGCGTGATCCGGGCCAGCAGCTCGTCTGCCTGCTCCTGGGTGGAGCGGCCGCGCTCCACCGCCTTGGCCACCAGGGTCTGCGAGTAGCCCTTGCCCCGCTCCGCCGCCTCCGATGAGACGTCCTTGAGCACCACCGCCATGCCGGCCTTGGCGCACACGTACGCGATCGCGGCGCCCATCATCCCCGCGCCGAGCACCGCGACCCGCTGGGGCGCGAACCGCTCGATATCCGCCGGCCGGCCGCGATCCCCGGTCGCGCTCTGGAGGTCGAAGAAGAACGCCTGGATCATGTTCTTGGCGACCTGCCCGGTCACCAGATCGACGAAGTAACGGCCCTCGATCTCCGAGGCGTTGTCGAAGTCGACCTGAGCTCCCTCCACCGCCGCCGCCATGATGTGGTGCGGGGCCGGATAGTTGGCGCCCTTGAGCTGCTTGCGCAGGTTCGCCGGGAACGCCGGAAGGTTCTGGGCCAGCGACGGCGTCGAGGGGGTCCCGCCCGGGATCCTGTAGCCGTCGGTGTCCCACGGCTGCCGGACTGGATCCCCCCCACCCTTGGCCGCGATCCAGCGCTTCGCCGCCGGGAGCAGATCCTCGCGGGTCGGCACGATCTCGTCGATGAGCCCGATCTCCAGGGCCTTCTGGGGCACCAGGCGCTGGCCCTGCAGCAGCAGCTGCATGAGCGCGTTGAGAATCCCGAGCATCCGCACCGTCCGGACTACGCCGCCGGCCCCCGGTAGCAGGCCGAGCTGAACCTCGGGGAAGCCGAGCCGCGCCTGGGGATCGTCGACCACGATCCGGTGATGGCAGGCGAGGGCGATCTCCAGCCCGCCCCCGAGCGCCGCGCCGTTGACCGCCGCCACCACCGGCTTGCCCAGCGTCTCCAGCCGGCGGAGCTGGTCCTTGCCTTCGCGCACGAACCGGGCGATGTCGTCAATGTCGTCCTTGGTGACGGACTTCAGGTCGTGAAGATCGCCGCCGGCGAAGAACGTCTTCTTGGCCGAGGTGATGATCACCCCGGTGATCTCGTCACGCTCGTTCTGGAGTCGCTGCACGGTCGCCTTCATCGACGCCGCGTAGGCACGATTCATCGTGTTGGCCGACTGGTCGGGGTCGTCGAGGGTGAGGACGACGACGCCGTCGGCGTCCCGGTCCCAGCGGATCGTGTTGCGCTCGCTCATTTGTCGTGCTCTCTCTGGGGGTCTCGCGGGATCGCGGTCAGACGCGCTCGACGACGGTGGCGATCCCCATGCCACCGCCGATGCACAGCGTGGCCAGGCCATAGCGCTTGTTCTGGCGCTCCAGCTCGTCGACGAGCGTCCCCAGGATCATCCCGCCGGTGGCGCCCAGCGGGTGCCCCATGGCGATCGCGCCGCCGTTGACGTTGACCTTGTCCATGTCCAGGCCCATGTCGCGCACGAACCGCAGCACCACCGCCGCGAACGCCTCGTTGATCTCGACCAGATCCAGATCGTCGACCGTCAGGCCGGCCTTGGCCAGCGCCTTGCGGCTCGCCGGCGCCGGCCCCGTCAGCATGATCGTCGGGTCCGCGCCCGACACCGCCGTCGCCAGAATCCGCGCCCGGGCCCGCAGGCCGAGCTCGGATCCGGTCTTCTCGTTGCCGACCACGACCAGCGAGGCGCCGTCGACGATCCCCGAGGAGTTGCCCGGGGTGTGGACGTGGTTGATCTTCTCGATCCAGTGGTACTTCTGCAGCGCCACCGCGTCGAACCCGCCCATCTCGCCGATGGCGGCGAACGACGGCTCCAGGCCGGCCAACTTCTCGACCGTGGTGCCCGGCCGGATGAACTCGTCGTGATCGAGCACGACGCTGTCGTTGATGTCGAGCACCGGCACCACCGAGCCTGAGAAGCGCCCCTCCGTCTGCGCGGTCGCCGCGCGCTCCTGCGAGCGGGCCGCGTAGGAGTCGACGTCGTCGCGGCTGAAATCCTCCACCGTGGCGATCAGGTCGGCGCCGATCCCCTGGGGCACGAACGATGTGTCGTATGCGGTCTCCGGATCCATCGCCGCGGCACCGCCGTCAGAGCCCATCGGCACCCGTGACATCGACTCCACCCCGCCTGCCAGCACCAGATCCTCCCAGCCCGACGCCACCTTCTGGGCCGCGACGTTGACCGCCTCCAGCGCCGATGCGCAGAACCGGTTGAGCTGCACGCCCGCCACCGTGTCGGGCAGCCCCGCCTTGATCGCCGCCGTCTTGGCGATGTCGGCGCCCTGATCGCCGATCGGGGTCACGCAGCCGAGAACGACGTCGTCCACCCGGCCCGGATCCAGATCGGGATTGCGGCTCAGCGTCTCGTGCATCAAGCCGACGACGAGATCCACGGGCTTGGTCGAGTGCAGCGACCCGTTCACCTTGCCCTTCCCCCGCGGAGTGCGGATGGCGTCAAAGATCAGCGGTTCGGTGGCGGGCATACGAGACAGCTCCTCTGTATCAACTGCACATCGTGTTCGGAAATGCCTGGTCAATCCTACTGAGCAGGCGAGCCCCGATGATCTTCTCAACTGGCGCGCGGGTATCTACCCTGAGCGGCGGTGACCGCTGCCGACATCCCGATCGAACCAAGCGAGCCGGACGCCGAGGCTCAGTCCACCGGCCCCCTGGCCGGCAAGACCGCCTGGGCGCGCAACCTCGAGGCGCCGCTCCGGGACTTTCTGCGGACCGAGACCGGCTCGGCGGCGATCCTGCTCGCCGGCGCGATCGCGGCGCTGATCTGGACCAACGCCAGCGCCTCGTCCTACGACTCGGTCTGGCACACCGCCCTGTCGATCCGCGTCGGCGGAGCCGGGATCACCCAGGACCTGCGCCACTGGGTCAACAACGGTCTCATGACCTTGTTCTTCTTCGTCGTCGGACTCGAGGCCCGCCGCGAGTTCGACCTCGGCGATCTCCGCGATCGCCGCCGCCTGGCGCTCCCATTCCTCGCCGGGATCGGGGGCATGATCGTCCCGATCGCCATCTATCTGTTGCTCAACGGCGGCGGGGCGCGCGGCAGTTGGGGGACGGCGATGTCGACCGATACGGCGTTCGCGCTCGGGATGCTCGCCCTCGTCGGGCGGCGGTTCCCTGACAGCCTGCGGGCGTTCATCCTCACCGTCGCGGTCGTCGATGACCTGGTCGCGCTGGTGGTGATCGCGGTGGCGTTCACCAGCTCCGTCCATGTGGCGGCGCTGGCGGCGGGTCTGACCGCGTTCGTAGTGATCCTGGCGGCGCGTTACCGGGGTGTCCACAACGGGGGCGTCTACGCGGTGCTCGGCATCGTCGCCTGGGTGTCGTTCCTGAAGTCGGGCGTCGATCCGATCGTCGTCGGGCTGGCGACGGGGCTGTTGACGATCGCCTACCCGGCGGCTCGATCTGACCTGGAGCGCGCCACCGACCTGTTTCGCGTGTTCCGCGAGCAGCCCAACCCGGAGCTCCAGCTCGAGGCGAGGGCCGGCCTGCGCCTGGCGATCTCTCCCAACGAGCGCTACCAGGCGCTGTTTCATCCGTTCAGCAGCTACGTGATCGTGCCGCTGTTCGCGCTCGCCAACGCCGGCTTTGCCATCAGCGCCGGCTTCCTCGGGCACGCGTACGGCTCGATGATCACGCTGGGGATCATCATCGCCTACCTGGTCGGCAAGCCGCTCGGCGTCACCGGCACCGCCGCCCTGGTCACCAAGCTCAGTCGCGGTAGGGTGCGCCCGCCGGTGGGGTGGGCGTCGGTCCTCGGCGGCGGCGCGATCGCCGGGATCGGCTTCACCGTGTCGCTGCTGATCGCGACCCTGGCGTTCTCGGGTCAGGATCTGGCGGAGGCCAAGCTCGGGATCCTGACCACGCTGGTCGGTGCCCCGATCGTCTCCTGGACGGTGCTCACGATCACCCGGCGGCTGCCCAAGCGGGCCCGGGCGGTGGCCCTGCTCGGGCGGGCTGAAGTGATCGTCGATCTGGCGCCTCCGGTCGACTCCGAGCGCGACCACGTCCGCGGGCCCGGCGAGGCGGTGGTGACGCTGGTGGAGTACGGCGACCTGGAGTGCCCCTACTGCGGCCGGGCGGAGTCGGTGATCCGCGAGCTCCTGTCCGATTTCGGCGATCTGCGCTACGTGTGGCGGCATCTGCCGCTAAACGACGTGCACCCGAACGCCCAGCTCGCCGCCGAGGCCTCGGAGGCGGCCGCCGATCAGGGCAAGTTCTGGGAAATGCACGACACGCTGCTCGCTCATCAGGAGAACCTCAGCCTCAAGGCGATCCTCGGCTACGCCCACGAGCTGGAGCTGGACATCGACTCCTTCCGCGAGCATCTCCGCAAGCGCAAGGGTGCCCCCCGCATCTCCGAGGACGTCGAATCGGCCGACGAGAGCGGCGTGTCCGGAACCCCGACGTTCTTCATCAACGGACATCGCCATCAGGACGCCTACGACGTCGACACCCTGTCCAAGGCCGTCCGGCTGGCCCGGACGCGCGCCGTGCTGACCCCGGGTGGGGCGGCTCGGTGACGGGGGTCGGGCGGCTCGGTGACGGGGGTCGGGGGCTCGGTGACGGGGTCGGGCGGCTCGGTGACGGGGGTCGGGCGGCTCGGTGACGGCCGTCCGCTGACCCCGGCGCCAAGGGCACTCTGGCCCTGTCCGCCGCCCATGGCCGTCTCCCCACGGAGCGCCCGCGTCAGGCGCTCATAAATCTCTTCGCCAAATCGTAATCGTCTCTTCGGCGGCTCTCCACGCCTTCTTACCGTTCCGGCGCAGATTGAATGTCATGAAACCAAAGCGACTTATTCCGATTGCAGTGACGGCAGTTTGCGCGGTAGGCATACTGCCGGCTGCGTCGGCCTCGGCGGCGACCGACGTGGCCCAGGCCGCGAGTGAGAACTGGTCCGGCTACGTGGCCGGCAGCTCTAACTCGGGGTCCTCTGACCAGCAGTTCAAGAGCGTCTCCGGAAGCTGGGTGCAGCCGACCGCGAAGTGCACCAACGGGCAGAGCTACTCGGCCTTCTGGGTCGGGCTCGGCGGCTCGGGCCAGACCGACGCGCTGGAGCAGGCCGGTACGGAGGTGGACTGCTCCGCCAGCGGGACGCCGTCCTACTTCGCCTGGTATGAGCTGGTGCCCAAGGCGCCGGTGCGCGTGAACATGGCGGTCCACCCCGGCGATCACATCTCCAGCAAGGTCACGGTCGATGGAACCGACGTCACCGTGGCGCTGTCGGACCAGACGACTGGCGGCTCGTTCACCAAGACGCTGCAGATGAGCAACCCGGACCTGTCCAGCGCCGAATGGATCGCCGAGGCTCCGTCCTCGTGCAGCCAGGGGGTCTCCAGTTGCACCCCTCTGTCCCTGGCGGACTTCGGCAGGGTCGACTTCACCAACGCGAGCGCGACGACCACGGATGGGCACACCGGCACGATCTCCGATCCAGCCTGGTCGGCGACCGCCGTGTCGCTGAGTCCGGGCGCCGGCAGCTCGGGCTTGGGTGGCCAGTTCGTCTCAGATAGCTCCTCGGCCGGCGCCACCCCCTCCAGCCTGTCCTCCGACGGCTCGTCGTTCTCGGTCGCCTGGTCGGCTGACGGCGGCTCGGCTGCGGACACCAGCGGCTCCGCCGGTGCCAGTGGCTCCGGTGCCGGCGATGGCTACGGCTACGGCGGTGGCTCGGGTGCCGGTGACGGCTATGGCGGCTCGGGCGACGGCTATGGCGGCTCGGGCTACGGCTATGGCGGCTCGGGCTACGGCTACGGCTATGGCGACGGGGGCGGTGTCTACAGCGACGGGAGCGGCGGCTACATCTACGTCCCCGCCGGGTACGTCTACACCTACTGACCCGGTAGGGCTTGGGAGATCTTGACCCAGTCTTTGCCAAGATCTCCCAGCGCCCGCCGGTCGCTCTCGGCGCGCCAACGCCCGCGCCGATCTTGGCGCCACCGCTACTCTCGCGGCCGGATTGGCTGCGGAATCCGACATCGCCGGCGTGCCGACGTTCCTGCGAAAGTTGCCGCTCGGGCTGGCCGCGTACGCGTTCGCGCGCGACGCCCACCGCGAGCAACGGCGAGGAATCCGACGCCGCCGAGTTCATCATCCATCCGCTCGAAGTCGCCTCGCTGCTGTATGTCAGCGGCCATCGCGACGACGTGGTCGCCGCCGGGATCCTGCACGACACGATCGAGAACAGCGCGGCCACCTGCCGGGACATCGAGGTCAGGTTCGGAGACCAGATCACCCGGATCGTCGCTGCCATGACCGAAGATCCCGCGATCGAGAGCTTCGACGAGCGCAAGGCCCGTGGACGACATCATCCGATGTGACGGCTGGTTGGCGTTGCCGACTTATGCTCGTCATGTCAGCCTGTTGTGACCGCGGCTCGAGCGAGACGACATGCCCGGCCACGATCGGGCGGAGTTCGGCCCTGTGGTCGAGGCAGAACGATCGAGCTCATCGACCTGTTTCTAACTTGTTGCGCTTCTGCGAGCCCATGCCCACGGATGAGGCAGGGCAGCGCCAAGCACCTAGTCCTTGAGCCAGCGTCCCCGGCCAGGGCATAGGGTCGTCGAGTCCCGAGCCCGTATCTCTGGCAGTGGCTACCCCGGGCGCCGGGCGACGGACGCCAAGATCCACGCTGCATGACCACGGCAGCCCCGGGCGGGTGCCATCGCCCACGCGCCACCCGCGCGGGTCACTTCCTCGTTGCTCGGCGGGGGCGGCGGGTCCAGGGCCATCAACGGGGCGGCGAGGCCCGCTTGAGCGCCCTCTCCGCTGCCGCCAGCACCGACTTGCGCTTGCGCCCCGAGAGCTCGTAGAGCTCGACCGCGGCCAGCTCGGCGGTCGACGCCGAGGCCATTCGGTCGATGATGTCGGCCGCCTTCATCGATCGGTATCCCTCCCACGGCTCGGCCACTCTCACCTCGGCGCCGGCTCCGTCCTCGGCCCCAGGATCGGCGAACTCCTCCACCAGTTCCGTCCCCGAAGAGACGTGGCCGGCCTCGCTGATGATGGGCTCGGCGGGACCCCCGGAGATGGTCTCGCCGACCGGAAGGTCCGGGACCGGCTCCGCGGCCGGCGGGGCGGGGACGGGGGCCACCGCGGGTGCAGCGGGCTGCGCCTCGACGGACGGTGGGTCGGGGACGGGTGCCACCGCCGGGGGACGGGTCTTCGCCCTCGCCGCCGGCCTCGGCCTTGCCGGCACCGGCGGCGCCGGAGGAGCCTGGCTGACATCGGTTGAGACCGACGACTCGTTCGCGTAGCCGTCGCGTCCCAGCCCGACGAGGGTCCCAGCTCGCCCGGCGAGGTCCCACGCCACCTCGGCGGCGAACTCCGCCACCTTGAACCCCCATCGCAGCGGCTTGAAGACCAACGAGCACAACACTGCAGTGTCGATACCCATCCGGCCCTCCGCTAAGCCGATTCCGTGCCATGGGAACGTATAACCTGCCCTCCTGGTGCGAAGAACGCCGTGGTAGACGTCGATCCCGTCGGTCTGGCCGGCGGTGGCCTGAAGCTCGCGCAACGCGCCGGCGACGAGGCCTATTTCGTCGGCATGCTCATCCGCTGCGGGGTGCTGCGCCCCGAGCCGCCGCAGCGCCTGGCGCAGATCCTGCTGGGGTTCCAGCGACACGGGCTGCTCGCCGGGCCGCTCGTGATCGGGGCGATTCGCCACGGCGACCGGGTGGCGGTGCGCGACGAGCGTGGCGACGTCACCTACTCCGAGCTGCACGAGCGCAGCAACGCATTGGCCAACGCGTGGCGCCGGCAGGGCCTGCGCCCCGGCCACGGTTTGACGATCCTCGCGCGCAACCACCGGGGGTTCGTCTATGCGGTGTTCGCGGCCGCGAAGTGCGGCGCCAGGATCGTGCTGCTGAACACGTCGTTCGCCGCTCCGCAGATCCGCGAGGTCGCGGCCCGCGAGGGGACCGACCTGCTGGTCTACGACGACGAGTACGCCGGGATGCTCGAGGGGATCGATCCGCCGCACGGCCGCTGGCGCGCGTTCACCGAACACGAGTCAGACGATCGGGCGCCGGACACGCTCGAGGCGCTGATCGCCGGCGCGTCCACCGGGACGCCGCCCAAGCCGGACACCACGCCGAGGGTGGTGATCCTGACCAGCGGCACCACCGGCGCTCCGAAGGGAGCGCCGCGCAGCGAGCCGCGCTCGCTCTCGATCATCGGTGGTCTGCTGAGCAAGGTGCCCTTCCGCGCCCAGGAGGTGACCCAGCTCGCGGCGCCGATGTTCCACGCGCTCGGCTTCGCTCACCTGGTGATGGGTCTGGCGCTGGGCTCGACGCTGGTGGTGAGTCGGCACTTCGATCCCGAGGCGACGCTGGACAGCCTCCAGGACAACCAGGCGACCGCGATCATCCTGGTGCCGGTGATGCTCCAGCGGATTCTCGACCTCGGCGATGACACGATCGAGGCCCGCGACCTCAGCCGGTTGCGGATCATCTTCGCCAGTGGCTCGGCACTCGGAGTACAGCTCGTGAAACGGACGCTGAGGGTTCTCGGCCCGGTCCTTTACAACCTCTACGGCTCGACCGAGATCGCCTACGCGACGATCGCCACGCCGGCGGACCTGGCGCAGGCGCCCGGCACCGTTGGCCGGGTGGTGCGCGGATCCGTGGTCAAGATCCTCGACGACGACGGTCACGAGGCACCGGCCGGCACCGTGGGCCGGATCTTCGTTGGCAACTTCTCGCAGTTCGAGGGCTACACCGGGGGCGAGACAAAGGAGCAGATCGAGGGGCTGATGTCCTCCGGCGACGTTGGCCACTTCGACGCCCAGCGCCGGCTGTACATCGACGGCCGCGACGACGAGATGATCGTCTCCGGCGGCGAGAACGTGTTCCCGGCGGAGGTGGAGGAGCTGCTCGCCGGCCATGGTGCGATCAAGGAGGTCTCGGTGATCGGCGTCGATGACGAACGGTTCGGCCAGCGGCTGAAGGCCTTCGTGGTCGTCCATCAGGGCCGGAAGCTGACCGAGGACGAGGTCAAGGAGTACGTGCGCGACAACCTGGCGCGCTACAAGTCCCCGCGCGACGTCACCTTCCTGGACGAGCTGCCCCGGACCTCCACCGGCAAGGTGCTCAAGGGCGAGCTCCAGGGGCAGACGTAGCCAACCGCTGACCTCCCACCGCGACCGGGCGCAGCGCGCACCTAAGATAGCCCGCACGTGACCGACGCCGGCCAGTTCCGCTCCCAGTTCCCGGTCCTCGAACGTGCCGCGTACCTCAACGCGGGAACCGAGGGGCCGTTGCCGAGGCGGGCCGCCGAGGCGGTGCACGACCGGATCGACGCCGAGGTCACCATGGGACGCGCGGGCAAGGCGTACATGGAGTCGGTCAAGGACCTGGCGACGCGGCTCCGCGGCGGCTACGCCCGGGTGCTCGGCTGCGATCCCGGTGATGTCGCCATCACCGGCTCCACCACCGACGGCGTCAACACGGTTCTCGCGGGTCTCGACCTGCGCGCCGGGGACGAGATCCTGACCTCGGACGAGGAGCATCCGGGGCTGCTCGCGCCGCTCGGTCGGCTCAAGCGCAACCTCGGGGTCCGGGTCCGTGTCGCCCCCTTCGCCGAGATCGCCGGCGAGGTCACGTCAGCCACCCGCCTGGTCGCGTGCTCGCACGTCTCCTGGGTCAGCGGTCGCGTGGTCGACAGCGCGGCCCTGGCGGCGACCGGGGTTCCCGTGCTCCTGGACGCCGCGCAGGGAGTCGGCGCGGTGCCCGTCGACGTGCACGCCCTCGGCTGTGCCTTCTACGCCGGATCGGGCCAGAAATGGCTGTGCGGCCCCGAAGGCAGCGGCTGTCTGTACGTCCGCCGCGATCAACTCGACGAGCTGACCGTCCCATGGCCTGGCTACGGCTCGCTCGCCGACGCCCACCAGGCTCTGGACTCGCCTCCGGCGCAGGACGCCGCTCGGTTCGATCACGGCTTCCCGCCGGGGATGCGCAGCACCTGGGCGCTGGCGTCGCTCGCCGTGTTCGAGGAGGCGGGGTGGGAGTGGGTGCACGAACGTGCCGCCCGGCTCGCTGCCGCGTTCGCCGACCAACTGGCGCAACAGGGAGTGGAGGTGGGGCCGCGCGGACGCTCCACGCTCGTTTCCTGGAAGCCGCGGGCCGACGACGTCGATGCCGAGGTGGCGCGGCTGGCCGATGCCGGGTTCGTCGTCCGCAGCATTCCGTCGCACGGGCTGATCCGCGCCTCGGTCGGAGCGTGGTCCTCCGAGGCGGAGCTCGCCGGCCTGGTCGGCGAGGCGATCGTCTGAAGCCGCGCGGAGCCGGCGGCGCTATTCCGAGATCCGCCGCGGCCGGGTGTAGACGTTGACGCGGCCGCGGCGGGCAAAGCCGCACAACGTCAACCCGCGATCGTCGGCGAGCTCGATCGCGAGCGAGCTCGGTGCCCCCACACCGATGAGGATGGGTGCCCCCGCCACCGCGGCCTTCTGCACGAGCTCGAACGAGAGGCGTCCGCTGACGCACAGGATGTGACGGTGCAGCGGCACCAGTCCCTCGGTCACCGCGTGACCCACCACCTTGTCCATCGCGTTGTGACGGCCCACGTCCTCTCGGCTGAAGAGCAGCTCCCCCCCGGCGTCGAACAGGCCGGTGGCGTGCAGCCCGCCGGTGCGGTCGAATCCGGGCTGCTCGAGTCGGTGCGGCAGCTGCGCCGCGAGCCCCCGGGAGATCATCGGTCCGTCGGGGATGGGCGGACTCAGCACCGCCACCTCCTCCAGCGCGCCCTTGCCGCAGACCCCGCACGAAGAGGTTGTGTAGAAGCGCCGGACGCCCGGGTCCCGGACGAGAGGTCCCGCCACCTCGATCGTGTTGTTGGCAAAGTCCCCGGTCACGCCGGCCGGGCGCGCCCCCTCGATCAGCCCTTCGCCGTAGAGGAACCCCAGGGCCAGCTCCTCGTCGTTGCCAGGGGTGCGCATCGTCACTGCCAGTGGCTCACCGTCGACGCGTATCTCGAGCGGCTCCTCGATCGCCACCACGTCGCCGACTCCGTCGTGGATGACGCTCCGGTACATGCCGGTGACGCTAGTCGATGGCGATCAGGCTTCGTAAGCCGACACCCATCCCGGGTATCGTTTGCCCATGACCGGTGATGACTCCGTGACTGAGGAGCTCAGGCTCCGACAGCTGAATGAGGAGCGGGCCGAGCGTGACCAGCTGGCCACGGCGGAGACCGAGGCAGAGGCCGATCGCCACCGCCGGCGGGCAGAGAAGGCGAGCTACCTGAGGCGCAAGCTCGAGGAGCGTGAGGCGTCCGAGCGCGAGGCCGCCGAGGAGGAGGCTGCCGGACGGGGCGAAGAGCCGCACGTTTCGTGAGCCACCGTCTGCGCCGTATGCGAACATACGTTCGTGACGAGTGACGGCAGCGCTTACGTTCGATTCCGGCGGGCGCTCGAGACGGGAAACGAGGTGCTGGTGCTGGGGGCCGCGCGGGAGCTGCCGCAGATCGCTCTCGACGATGCGCTGCGTATCTGTCTGGTCCTGCGCGACGGCGACCCCGGGCGGTATGAGCGGGCAGCGGTACGGTGGCTGGGCCGATTCGCGCTCGAGGCCCGTGCGGTGACGATCCGGGATCTGCGGGCTGCGGCGGCGGCGCTCGAGGCGCTGCCCACGCGGACGGCGGACGCGATGGAGCAGCTCCAGCGCCTGTGCGTCGCGCGGGGGATCACTTGAGCTCGAACTCGGAGGCGACGATGCGTTGATCGTGAACGCCGGCGGCTTGCGCCGAGGCCAACCAGACGATCGGAGGTCCCATGACCCCCGGGTCCAGCAGTCCGGCGCGGATGTGGTCGGGCGTCCCTTCCGGGATCATCCCGGTGTCGGTCGCTCCGCCCGGGAGCAGGACGTTGACGGTGACGCCGGTGCCGGCCAGATCTGCGGCCATCACCCGCGAGAGCGCCTCCACGGCCGCCCCGGCCGGTCCGTAGGGCACGAACCCGCCGCGGACCATCGTCGAGTGATTCATGGAGACGTTGACGATCCGGCCCGCCCCGTGGGCGAGCATCACCGGCGTGACCGCACGCGCCATCAGAAAGCAACCGGTCGCTTTGGTTTCGAGGACGTCGCGAAACCCGACGGGCCCGACGTTCCAGAACGGTTGCGGCTCGACCATGAACCGCGGGTTGACCGCCCGCATGCCGATGCCCGCGTTGTTGACCAGGAGATCGATCCCGCCGAGCGTCGCGACGACGCGCTCGACGCAGCTCTGCACCGAGTCGGGATCACGGACGTCGAGTTGCATGGGCATCGCGTTCTCCAGCGGGTACGCAGCCTCGCCCGCGCGCGCCAGATCTCGGCTGGTCACGACCACCGAGGCGCCGGCTCCGGTGAGGGCCCGGGCCATCGCCAGACCCAGCCCGCGGGTGGCCCCGGTGACGATGGCGCGACAGCCGGTGACGATGCTCATCGACCGCAGCCTAGCCCGGCAGAGTGCCGCATCTAGGCCTGGATGTACGCTCGGACGGGAAGGCTTTGATCATGACCTCCAGCGCACGCGAACCAGCCGCGGTGCCACCGGACGGGGATCGGGCGCTCAACGACCTGCGGCTGCCTCCCGAGGCGATCCTGGAGGGCCTCCCCGATGCGGTGGTGGCAGCCGCTCGCGACACCCGGATCGTGTACGTCAACGCTCTGGCCGAGCGGCTGTTCGGCTACCGGCGCGAGGAGCTGTTGGGCCGGCCGGTGCACATGCTCTGGCCCGAGCGCCTGCGCGAGCGCTACGCGCGCAACGCGGAGCTGTACTTCGCCACCGAGAACCCGCTGCAGTTCACCACCGAAGTGTGGGGACTGCGGCGCGACGGGACGGAGTTCGTGGGCGAGATGAGCTGGGGAATCGTCGAGACCACCGCCGGTCCGCTGCTGCTGGCAATCGGGCGCGACATCTCCGACCGTCGCGCCACCGAGGCGCAGCTGCGCGCGGTGGCGGCGATGGGAGAACGGGCCCTGGCCGGCGCCGAGGCGGCCGAGCTCGCCGCCGAGGCGGTGGAGCTGATGCGCCGCACGCTGCCCATCGTCGGCGCTGAGGTGAGGCTGGCCGGCGGCGCCGCGCTCGCGTCCGTCGGGCCGATCCCGGACGACGCGATGTCGCTGCCGATCGGCACAGGCGACGAGCTGATCGTCGCCGCCGAGCGCGACCTCGCCGACGGCGAGATCAGCCTCGTTCACGCGGTGGCGAACATCCTGCTCACCGCGCTGGCGCGCCTGCGTGACGAGGAGCGGATGCGCTACGAGGCGGTCCACGACCCGCTGACCGGGCTGGCGAACCGGACCCTGTTGCGGGATCGGCTGGAGCACGCGCTGCAGCGGTCCGAACGCGACGGCGCCGCCACCGGGGTGCTGTTCGTGGACCTCGACGGCTTCAAGGCTGTCAACGACCAGCACGGCCACGCCACGGGGGATGCCGCGCTGGTGGAGCTGGGCACGCGTCTGCGGACCGCCGTCCGCCCGGGAGACACGATCGCGCGGATCGGAGGCGACGAGTTCGTCGCCGTGTGCGAAGAGGTCGACGAGGCGTCGGCGCTGGCCATCGGATACCGGATCCTGGACGCGATCCAGCGGCCGTTCGTGGCCGGCGAGCTCCCGCTCGCGGTGTCGGCGAGCGTCGGGATCGCGCTCGGCCACGCCGATGCCGACGCCTTGCTCGCCCAGGCCGACGCCGCCGTGTACCGGGCGAAGGCCGAGGGGCGCGGACGCGTCGAGCTGTTCGGGCCGCAGTCGGCATCGCAGTAACCCGTCCCGTTTGTGCTCGGCGGGACCGGGCGCAGCCCTCCGGCGGGACCGAGCACGGCTCGCCTAGGGGACCCACCGATCGCCCGCAGGGGTGACGGTAAGTTCATGGGTGAGGCCGCGGGGCCCCTGCATGACGAGGAACGCCACCGCGGCGGCGACGTCGGCCATGCCGGCCAGCGCCTCGCGGGGTTGATCGCTCGTGAACGATGCTGTCTTCGGAGACTCGATGGTGCCGTCCACGGCCAGCAAAGCGACGTGAATCCCATCGCCCCGCAGCTCCTGCGCGGCGGCTTGGACCATGGCCCTGGTGGCAAATGCCCCCGCCGCCCACAGCCCCTTGCCGGGCATCGCGCGCCGGGCGGAGCCGCCGGTGATCTGGATCAGGGCTCCTCCGTCCGCCTGCTGCAGTGCGCGCGCGCCGGTGGCGAGGAAGGTGAACGCCTGCTCGGCGACTGCGACCGTCCAGCCGCGGAAGGCGTCGCGCTCAGCCGCCGCCAGGTCACCGCCGCCGAACGGTCCACCGCCCGGCGGCCGGCTGGCGCTGACGGCATTGACGACCGCGTCGAGCGAGCCGGACTCGCGACGGGCACCGGCCAGAGCCTCGGCCAGCTGGTCCGGATCCGACGCGTCGGCCGCGAGAGCGAGGGCGCCACGCTCGCGCACCCGCTGCAGCGTATCCTCGCTGCGCGCCACCGCGGCGGCCTGCCATCCCATCCCCTGGAAGTGATCGACGATCGCCCCTCCTAGGTTTCGCGCCCCCAGCACCACAACCGTCTTCGCCATGTCAGCTCCTCTCGAATCTGGCGGCCGCACGCCGGATCATCACGTGGCCGCGCCGGTGGATGGGAGTCTGTCGTCGGTCCCGGCTGAAGGTTGTCATGCAGCCGTCCGGCGCAGGTCTACGATGGCGGGCGATGGACGCCCAGCTGAGGCGGTGTATCGATGGCGGGCGATGGACGCCCGAGAGGCGGTGAATCGGTGGCTGCGGTAGTCGTGGCCGAGGCGTTGTCGAAGCGGTATGGGTCGCTGCTCGCCGTCGACGACCTGTCGTTCGCGCTCGCGCCCGGCACGATCACCGGGTTCCTGGGTCCCAACGGGGCTGGAAAGACGACGACGCTGCGGATGCTGCTCGGCCTGGCCGCGCCCACCAGCGGGCGAGCGCTGGTCCTTGACCGGCCCTACGCCGAGCTGGAGCGTCCCGCCCTCAGGGTCGGCGCCGTGCTCGAGGCCACCGACTTCCATCCCGGCCGGACCGGACGCGACCACCTGCGAACCCTTGGCCGCGCCTCCGGGGTGCCTAACTCCCGGGCGGACGAGGTGCTCGCGCTCGTCGAGCTCCAGGGGGCGGCCAGGCGCCGGGTCAAGGGATACTCGCTGGGCATGCGCCAGCGTCTCGGGCTGGCCGCCGCGTTGCTCGGCGAACCCGAGCTGCTGATCCTCGACGAGCCGGCCAACGGCCTCGATCCCGAGGGGGTCCGGTGGCTGCGTGACTTCCTGCGCTCGTTCGCCTCCGAGGGACGCTCGGTCCTCGTCTCCAGCCACGTGTTGGCGGAGGTGGCCCAGACGGTCGACCAGGTCCTGATCATCAGTCGCGGGCGCCTGGTGGTGGAGTCGCCGCTGCGCGAGCTGACCGAGCGGGTCGGCGGCATCGTGCGCGTCCGCAGCCCGGAGCTGACACGGCTCGAGCAGGCGTTGCGCAGCGCGAGCCTGGAGATCGCCGGCGTCGATGACGGCGGGTTGCGGGTTCGCGGCGCCACCAACGAGCGCGTCGGTGACGTCGCCTTCGCCGCCGGCATCCCCGTGCACGAGCTCGCCACCGAGGGCTCATCGCTGGAAGAGGTGTTCCTGGAGCTGACCTCGGAGCCGCGCGAATGATGGCCCAGTTCTCCGCCGAGCTGCTCAAGATCCGGTCGACGCGGACGACGCTCGCGCTCGCGCTCGGGCTGCTGTTCCTGGCGCTGGTGGTGGCGCTGCTGACCGGGTTGCTCACCAGCGCGAGCGGGCTGCTCACCAAGGAGGACCAGCGCAGCCTGTTCGCGGCCGGCAGTCTCGCCGGCATCTTCGCCGCGCTCGCCGGCGTTCTGTTGGTGACCAGCGAATATCGCTTCGGGACGATCCGGCCGACCTTTCTGTTCACGCCGACGCGCACCCGCGTGCTGACGGCAAAGCTCGCGGCCGCCCTGCTCGCCGGCCTGATCTTCGCTGTGCTGACCGAGGCGCTCACCCTCGGCGTCGGCTTCGCCACGCTCGGCGGCCGCGGCATTCCGACCGCGCTGAGCACCGGAGAGGTCCTGGCGCTGGTGCTCGGCAGCCTGGTCGGCGTCGCCCTCTGGGGCATGATCGGCGTGGGCCTCGGCGCCGTCGTCCGCAACCAGGTTGGCGCGGTGATCACCCTGCTCGCTTGGGGCTTCGTGATCGACAACCTGCTGTTCGGGCTCGTCCCCGCGGTGGGCCGTTATACCCCCACCCGGGCTCAGGACGCGCTCATGGGCCTGACCACCGCGCATCTCCTCTCACCGGTCGCCGGCGGTCTCGTGCTGCTGGCGTGGGGGGTGGTGCTAGCGGCCGCCGGCTACGGGCTCATCACGCGGCGAGACGTGAACTAGTGGGCCTCACCGAAGCCTCGCCGGCATGAGCGACATCGCCGCCATGGGCAGCCGCGAGCTGCTCGACGCCTTCCGGGACCGCGCTCTGTCACCGGTCGAAGCGGTGGCGGCGCTCGGCGCACGTATCGAAGCCGTCGATCCTGGGCTGGGCGCCTTCACCACCCGCTGTCTCGAACGTGCCGATCAGGAGGCTCAGATGGCCGAGCGGGCATACCGCGCCGGGGCGAGACCCCGCGCCCTCGAGGGACTTCCGCTTGCGGCCAAGGACATCATCGACAGCGCCGGAGTCCGCACGACCTATGGATCGCCGATGTTCGCCGATAACCTGCCGGGCGCGGACGCCGATGCGCTCGCCTCGCTGCGCGCCGCCGGAGCGATCCTGCTGGGCAAGTCCAGCACCCACGAATTCGCATGGGGGATCACCTCGGTCAACCCGAGGATGGGCACCAGCCGCAACCCGATCGACCCGCTCCGGATATCCGGTGGTTCCAGCGGCGGGTCGGCGGTGGCGGTGGCCAGCCACCAGGTGCCGGTGGCGTTGGGCACCGACACCGGGGGGTCGGTGCGGATCCCGGCGAGCTTCTGCGGCGTGGCCGGGTTCAAACCGAGTTACGGCACGATCTCGCGGCGGGGCGTCTGGCCGCTGGCGCCGACGCTCGACCATGTCGGAGTGATCGCGCGCACGGTGGAGGACCTCGAGCCGGTGATCGGGGTGCTGCAGGGGACGGCGGTCGAACCCCCGGGTGGTGATCGGGGGTTACGCGAACTGAGGGTCGGAACCTGCGCGGACCTGCATCTCGTGACCCTGCCCGACGACATCCACGCGGTGTTCGATGCGGCGGTGCGGGCGGCGGCGGCGTGCACCCGCGGCGTCGTGGCGCTGTCCTTGCCGGACGCGCCGGACATCCGGCCCGCCTTCATGACGATTCAGGGAGCGGAGGCGGTGGTTTCCCACCGTCGGGCTGGGCTGTTCCCGCAACGCGCGTCGGAGTACGGCGAGGATGTCCGGGGCCGGCTCGAGGCCGCGCTGGGCATCGAGCTGAGCGACTACGTCGACGCCTGCGCCGCACGCCTGATGCTCGACCGCCAGGTGGCGGACATGCTCGACGGCGTCGACGTGATGATGACCCCGATCACCGCGGTGGCTCCGCCGCTGATCGGCGAGGAGGAGGAGGTAGACCATCTCGGTGAGCTCACGCCCCTGCGCGATTGCGTGATGCCGTACACGATGCCCCAGGATCTGCTCGGTCTCCCGGCGTGCGCCATTCCCGCCGGCGTCGACGCCGACGGCCTCCCGGTGGGCGTGCAGATCTGGGGGCGGCGCGGCAGCGACGCGCGTGTGCTCCAGGCGGCGATGGGCTTGAGCGCGTCCGGGCTCGCGTCCCGGGAGTGAGGCGCGAACCGACGGTGATCATGAGGCCCCGGTTGATCATGAGGTCCCGCCGGTATCGGCATGCTCCAGCCGCTCGGCGAGCTGACGTCGTGACCGGATCCCGACCTTGGTGAAGATGTTGGCGAGGTGGTACTCGATCGCCTTGGTCGACAGATACAGCTCCTCGCCGACCTCGCGGTTGGACTTGCCCGAGGCGACCAGCCTCGCCACCGCCTGCTCGCGCGGGGTGAGACCGTGGCCGTCGCTGCCCGCGGCGAGTGCGCGGATCCCGCCGGCCGCAAGTTCGGCGTCACAGCGTTGCACGAGCGGCGCCGCTCGCAGGCGCTCGAACAGGCCGCGCGCGACCTGGAGGCGCGCCGTCGCCGGACCGCGACGGCCCGTCTTGCGCAGGAAATGAGCATACGCCCGCTCAAGCGTCGCCTCGGCCAGGAGTGAGTCGGCGCGCTGCGCGGCCGCCTGACCCGCCACGAAAGCGTCGCGTGCCTGCCCCGAATGTCCACAGGCTTGTGCCAGGACGGCGCGCAGCCGCCAGACGTCGACCTCGAGCGCGGGGCCGGCACCATGGAGGAGCACGTCATCGAACCGCTTCAGCACCGCCGCTGCCGCTTGCACCTGTCCGGCTCCGAGCAGCGCCTCGGCTTCGAGCACCCAGGCGTGGTGGCCGACCGCCGCGGCGGAGATGCCGGCGGTCCGGGCGCGCAGCTCGTCGAGTGCGGCGAGCACGGCGACCCAGTCGCGGTGGGCCGACGCCAGGTTGGCGCGGGCGATGCCGGCGTGGTAGTCGCCGAGCGGTAGCGGCCCCACCGACGCGGCCCGCGCCGCGGCGCTCACATGCTCTCCGGCGGCACGCCACTCCCCCCGCCCCGCGCTGAAGAAGCTGGCCACAGCGTGCGCGAACGGCAGCTCCCAGAATTGATCGCTCCCCTCCGCCAGCAGGACGGCGAGGTCGGCATGAGTCTGACCCTCATCCCAGCGTCCGAGGCGGTACTCGGCTTCGGCCAGTGAGCAGTGCGCGTTCGCCAGGCTCCTCGGCATCGAGCCCGATCTGGACCAGGCGATCACGGCGGAGAGATCGTCAACGGCGCCGAGCAGATCGCCGGCGCGGAGCTTGAGGTTGCCCCGGGTCGCCAGGAGCTCGGCCTCGAACGGCTCGGGGGCGATGCGGGACGCCGAGACCGCACCGAGCACCGTCACCCCGTCGCCGGGGCGTCCGGAGACGCCCAGCCCCAAGGCGAGAGCCTGCCGGGCGGTCACCGCGACGGTCGCTGGAGGTGACTCGCCGTCGAGCGCCCGGTGCGCCCAGTCGATCGCCGCCGGACCGTCGCCGGCATAGGCGCAGATGATGGCCAGTGAGGAGATGACCGCTCCGGACAGCTCCGGTGCAGCCGCGAAGTCGGGACGCTCGGTCACCGCCTGCAGCGCGACGATCGCCTCGTCCAGCCTGCCGGCGGATGCCGCCAGCGTGCCCAGGCTGAAGCTTCGGCGGGGGCTGTCCCGGCAGGCTGCGACGGCGCCCCGGAGAGCCTGCGCGCGCGGAACGTCGCCGGCGATGCCGAGGGTGTCGACGGCGCGCAGCAGGGCAGCCTCGCGGATCGAGCCGGTGGCCGCGACCCGGGACGCGAGCAGCAGGTGCTCGATCGCGGCGGTCAGCCTGCCGTTCGCGACCTCGGCCTCTCCGGCATCCGTGAGCTCGCCGGCCAGCGCGTCGTCGGCTCCCGGGCTGGCCGCGGCGCGGTGGGCGAGGGCCGCGGGTTCCGGGGTCAGCCGCGCGCAGGCGAGGTGCAGCTGCCGGCGGCGCGTCAACGACAGGTCATCGTAGACGGCGGCCCGGACCAGCGGATGGGGAAAGGTGACCTCGGCCGGCACCTGGGCCGGGGCGAGCGTCAGCAGCTCGGCCGCGCACGCCTCATCCAGGGCGACGAGCGGATCATCCAGCCCGGCAGCTGTCCCGGCGAGGATGGCCGGACAGCGCGTCCCGGCCACGGCCGCGGCGGCGACGAGCTCCTGCGCCTCGTTGGAGATGCCCGCCAGCCGGACGAGCACCGTGGCCGCGAACGAACGGGGCGCCGGCAGCGGACCCTCCTCGGAGGCGAGGACCTCGTCAGCGAGCTCGCTCAGCAACGCCTTGAGGTGCAGCGGATGGCCCCGAGTGTGTCGCGCCAAGCGCTCCGCGGCGGCCGGGGTCAGCGGAGCATGGCCCAGTGAGCTGGCGAGCTGGCCGACCTCACCGCCGTCGAGGCCGGAGAGCGTCAGCCGCTGGACACGCTCGGCGTCGTTCAGCAGCCGCGACCAGCTAGATCCGTCCTGGGCGACGCCGTCGGGCCGCGCGGCGATCAGCACGCATACGCGGTCGCCATGCAGTCGCCGCAGCGCGAACAGGAGAGCTCCCGCCGAGGCCGAATCGATCCACTGCGCGTCGTCGAGCAGGAGGAACACCGGCCCGCGGTCCTGGAGTCCCCCCAGCATCCCGAGGAGCTCCGCTCCGACGGCGAACGGGCTTCCCGCCGGTCGCCGATCCCGAGGTGGCTGCCGCGGCGGCCCGCCGGAAACCACGGCGGCGCGCGAGAGCAGCTGAGAGACGACGCCGAAGTCAAGCGTGGCCTCGGCCTCGTCGGCGCCGGCCTCCAGGACGACGAGGTCGCTCGCCTCCGCCAGGCAACGCCGCAGAAACGCGGTCTTGCCAATCCCGGCCTCGCCCTGCACCACCAGTACCTGGGGACTGGCCGCCCGGGCCGCCTTCACCGCGTCGGCCACTCGGTCCAGCTGGTCTGCCCGTCCGACGAACGGAGCGCTTCCGGCGGGCTGGTCGCCCCCGTGGGTCACTCACGGGAGCGTAGGGCTTTAGCGGTCGGCGCTACGCCACCCCCGCCGGCTCGGGCTCGGCCGGCTCGGCCGCCGCGTCGCGCTCGGCGAAGAACTCGGCCCCCTCGATGCTCACGTGGGGCACGGCTCGATCGAGCCAACGCGGTATGTACCAGTTGATCTTCCCCATCATGACCATCAGGGCGGGGACGAGCAGGCACCGGACCACGGTCGCGTCGATGATCACCGCCACGGCGAGGCCGACGCCGAACTGTTGGACCGTCGGATTGCCGTTGAGCACGAAGCTGCCGAACACGAACACCATGATCGTCGCGGCCGCGGTGATCACCCGGGCGCTGGTGACCAGGCCGGAGACCACCGAGGTCTTGTTGTCCTGGCCGGCGTGCACGTGCTCCTCGATCTGACTGACGAGGAACACCTCGTAGTCCATCGACAACCCAAACAGGATCGCGAACATGAACAGCGGCACGTAGGAGACGACCGGGACCGGGTCGCTGTGACCGAGCAGGCCGATCGCCCAGCCGTACTGGAAGATCGCGGTCAACACGCCGTAGGAGGCGGCGATCGACAGGAGGTTCATCACCGCCGCCTGGGCGGGCACGACCACCGTCCGGAACGCGAGGACCAAGAGCAGGAACGCGAGCACGATCACGACCCCGATCTGGAGCGGCAGCTTGCTACTGATCTTCGACGCCAGATCGTCGTAGGCGGCGGTCTGGCCGCCCACGTAGGCGCGGAGGTTGGTTCCCTTCTCAGCAGCGGGGATCGCGGTGTCGCGGATCTTGTTGACCAGATTCGCGGTGGCGGTGTCGGCGGGCGCGGTCTTCGCGATCGCGTTGAAGAACGCTGTCGTCCCTGCTTTGTCGATCTGGTACGGCGCGACCGCGGCCACGCCCGCGGTGTCCTTGACGTCCTTCTGCAACGTCGCCAGCCGCGGATCCTGGGCGCGCGGGTCGCTCTGCGAGCTCGACGACGAGGAGGTCGACGACGAGGAACCGGAGCTCGAGCCGCTCTTCGAGCTCGACGAGGAAGAACCGGAGCTCGAGCTGCCCGAGGGCGCCTGCGCCGGAGACCCGAGCTTGACCGCGACCAGCAGCGGACCGTTGACTCCCTGTCCGAAGTTGTCGCTAATCAGGTCATACGCCTGCCGCGCCGTCGTCGAGGTCGAGAATGCGCCGATGTCCTGCTGGCCGAGCGTCAGCGACAGAACCGGGATCATCAGAGGAATCAGGATCGCGAGCGCGGCCAGGCCTGCCAGCCATGGGTACGAGGCGATCTCATGGGCCCACTTCGCCCACAGGCCTCCCTCCGACGGATGCGCCTCGGGGTGCCGGTTGCGAACCCGCAACGAGTTGATGTGTGGCCCGACCAGCCCGAGAATCGCCGGTAGCAGCGTGAGCGCGCCGAGCACCGCGACGACCACCGCGATCGCCGCCATCAACCCCATCGTCGTGACGAGCGGAATCCCCGCGACCGCGAGCGACGCGAGCGCGATCGTCACCGTGGCGCCGGCGAAGAAGACGGCGCCGCCCGAGGTGGCGGTCGCCCGGGCAATCGACTCCTCCACGCTCAGGCCATCCTTCATCCCGCGGAAATGTCGCGTGACGATGAACAGCGCGTAGTCGATCCCCACCCCCAGCCCGATCATCGTCGCGAGCGTCGGCGCCACCGTAGGCACGGACACGACGTGGCCGAGCATGCGAATGATCGCCAGTGTCGACGCCAGGGCGAAAATCGCGGTCACGATCGGCAGGACCATCGCCACGAGCGTCCCGAACGTGAACGCCAGGATCACCATCGCCGCGATGATCCCGATCAGCTCGCTTGACTCGGTGGAAGGCGTTGAGACCTTCTGGCCTATCTGACCGCCGGTCTCCACTTGCAGACCGGCCGACTTCAAGGGCTTGGACGCCGCGTCGATGATGGCCTGGGCCTGGGTGACCGACATCGACCCCGGATTGACCGATGTCGTGACTGACAAATAGCCCGTCGTCTGATCCTTGCTGAGCTGGGAAGCTCCCTGCGAGGTGAGTGGGTTGATTACCGAAGCCACGTTCGCGGCCTTGCCCACGTCCGTCGCGGCATCGTTGACGGCACTCGCGTACTTGGAGTCGGTCAGCTTGCCACTCTTGGCGTGGATGACGATCGGGCTCGATCCGTTCGCGGCATCCGGGAACGACTTCTTCAGCGAGTCCGTCGCCTTCTGGCTGTTCGTACCGGGCAGCGAGACGTTGTCGTTGGTGTTGTCCCCCAACTGCTGCGATGTGGCGACGAGCACGATCGCCACGACCAGCCACACGGCGAGCACGACCAACCGCCGCCGCACACAGAACCTTCCGATCCCATAAAGAATCCCGGTCATGCTGCAACCCCTTGTCTCACGGTGCCGACTGAACCGAGTGTGATGGTTTCACCGCTCTGTGCGCTCCGCACTAGGGCAGTCCCTAGACAACTCCCTAATAGGCTTTTAGGGGTGCCACACGTCACCGGGCGCAATGGGCCCCCGAGCGATCCAGGACCACGCGGGGAGTTCGTCGGCCGGGATGCCGAGCTGATGTTGCTGTCGGCTGCGTTGGACCGCGCTCGAGCGTCGGATTCGCGGATCGTCTGGATCGAAGGCGAGCCCGGCATCGGCAAGACGGCGTTCGTGCGACGGTTCGTCAGGACGGCCGAGGATGTCGTTCTCCTGGAGGCGAGCGGAGACGAGTCGGAGACCACGCTCGACTACGGGGTGGTCCAACAGCTCGTCGCCCGGAGCACGCCGGTGCCGAGCTGGACCGAGCTTCAGGAGCAGATCGCCGAACGATCTCCCGCCGGGTCATTTGCCGTGGGCGCCGACCTGCTGTCGATGCTGGGGTCGGCCCAGGACGAGGCGCCGGTGATCATCGTGATCGACGACGCGCAGTGGCTTGACAGCTCGTCGGCGGACGCGATGCTGTTTGCGCTGCGCCGTCTGCACCGCGACCGAGTTCTCGTCTTGATCGCCAGCCGTCCGGATGGACTTGCCCATCTGGGGCCGAGCTGGGCGAGACTGGTCGACGATCCAGACCGCGTGCAACGGGTCAGGCTCTCGGGCCTGACCGGCCCGGAGGTCAACCATTTGGCCGACTCGCTGGGAAAGGGGCAGCTGACTCGGGCTGCGGGCGAGCGGCTGCGCGAGCATACCCGTGGTCACCCGCTGCACGTGAAGGCACTGCTCTCAGAGCTTTCGCCCGAACGGCTGAACTTCGGCGACGGAGAGCTACCGGCTCCTCGCTCGTTCGCTGCGACCGTGTTGTCCCGGCTGAGCAGCATCGGTGCGGAGGTCCAGGATCTCGTGGCGGCGGCGGCGGTCGCCGGGCCGCGGAGCCCCCTGGCGTTCGTGGCATCGGTCGCCGGACTCGACGACGCGTCGGCGGCGGTGGAGGAGGCCACCGCGCAGGAGCTTCTCGTCCTCACCCCGAACCGGCTGCCCGAAGAGATCACGTTCCCACACCCCCTGGTCCGAGCCGCCGTCTACGACGATTTGTCGCCGAGGCGGCGGCGGACGCTGCACCTCGCCTGCGCCGAGCTCGCCTCGGGCGCGACGGCGCTGGCCCACCGCGTCGCCGCGAGCCCAGGCGACGACGATGAGCTCGCCGACGAGCTCGAGTCGGCCGGGGAAGCCGAGGTGTCAGCCGGTCGTCTGACGGCGGGCGTGCAGCGGCTGTTGTGGGCCTCGCGGATCGCCGCGTCTCCAGCCGTGCGGGAGCGCACCCTGTTGCGGTCGGTCGAGTGCATGGCCCTCGCCGGAGACGTTCTGGGGGCGAGCAGTCGCCTGGATGCCGTCCTCGCATGCCGCGAGAGCTCGCGGCGCGGGTATACGATCGGGTTGTTGACGGCGGTTCGCGGCCGCCTTCCCGAAGCCGAAGGCGCGCTCCGCGAGCTCCTCGCCCGGCCCGATTATCAATCGGATCCCGAGCTGGAGGCGCCGGTCACCGCGTCACTAGCCATCACCTGCGCCCTGCTCGGCCGCGGTGAGGAGGCGATCCGGTCGGCCCGGCAGGCGCTCGAGGTCTCGCCGGCTCCGGCGACGGCGAGGACGACGGCCGCCCAGGCGCTCGGGTTGGGACTGGTCCTGACCGGACGTGGTGAGGAGGCGATCGAGATGCTCGGCTCGCTGTCGGCGTCGCGGATCGAGCCCGAGCCCTTCGAAGCCGAGCTGCTGACCACGCGAGCCAGTTTCAAGGCTTGGTGGGGAGACGTCCCGGGTGCCGCCGAGGACTTCTCCGCGGTCATCCGGTGGTCGCGCGCCGGGGCACCGCCGCGCGCTCTGCCCAACGCGTACGGCGGACTGGCGGAAGTGGAATACCGGCTGGGCCGGTGGGACGACGGGCTGACCCACGCCGAGCTCGCGGTCTCCCTCGGAGAGGACAGCTACCGCGTTTGGGACCTGGCGTTCGTCCATGCGGTTGCCGGCTACCTCACCGCCGCACGCGGCGACTGGGCCGCCGCCACCGAGCACGCCGACGCCGCACAACGAGCCGCGGAGGCGACGCCGCTGCCGATGTGTCAGTACAGCGCCCGGGCGACGGCGGTGCATCTCGCCTGGGTGCGCGGCGAATGGGACGGCGTGCTCGAGGCGCTGGGGCCGCTGCAGGTCCTGATCACCGGGAGCGGCCCGGCGATCGGTTTCGGGCAGCGCTTCGTGCAGTCGATGGCCGCCGAGGCGATGCTGCTCACCGGCGCTCTCGATGACGCCGAAGCATTGTTGAACAGGATCGAAGCTCACATCGACGAGACGCTGGGCGATCCGACGCGCATCGGGCTGTGGCGGTTACGGGCGATGCTGGCCCAGGCACGCCGCCGGCCGGCCGCGGCGCGGGACGCGTTTCACCGCGGTGAGCAGGCGGCCGGTCTGGTGCAGGGGCCGTTGGAAGTGGGGCTGCTGGAGCTCGCGCACGGTCAGTTCCTGCGCCGGACGGGAAGCCGCCGGGCGGCGATCTCCGCGCTGCGCGGCGCGGCTGACCGCTTCGGCCAGCTCGGCGCGCGTCCCTTCCTGGCTCGCTGCGAGGCCGAGCTCACCGCCTGCGGCGTACCCTCACCGGCTCACCGGGCCGACAACCGCTACGGCCTGACCCCGCGGGAGGATCTGGTGGCCCGGATGGTGGCATCGGGCAAGTCCAACCGCGAGGTGGCCGAGGAGCTCTACCTCTCGACCAAGGCGATCGAGTACCACCTCGGCAACGTGTTCGCCAAGGTCAACATTCGCTCGCGCCACGACCTCGCGAGCCGCTTGGCCGGTTCCGACCTCGGGGCGGATCCGGCGGGACGGCCCCCAGGGGTTCCTAGGGATTAATCGAGGGATCCCCCCAGTGCGCGATCAGAGGTTCCGTGAAATCCTCGCTCGCGATGTAAACGGCGCCCAGAGGTGGCTCGTGACGGTAAATCTCCTGCTGCACGTCTCGCGCAGCGAAGACAACAGGTTGAGTGGCACGGTGCGCTCGGGCAATGAGGCCGAGGTGCACCCGTTCTCAGGCACGCTCGAGCTGATGCGCGTGTTCGAGGAGCTGGTCCCGCCCGAGGAGGGTCTCGCCGGCTCCGAGGACCCCGAGCAGCACGTGTCGTTCCGCGACGCTCCCTGAGCGCTTCAGGCTCCTCCTCATCTGCCACTGAGGGCTTCCGACTGAGCAAGTGGCGGAATCCGACGAGTGGCTGGGCGTGACTGACGCGGCCCGCTCGCCGCGATCGGACTGGTGGTACGTGAGGGCGAGCGGGTCGCGTCAGGCGCGTCCAGACGCCGTCGGAGTCGTCAATTGCAAAGTCGGGAGCCCTAAGCCGCCACGGCCGGATCGCCGGCGCCCACGCGGATCCAGCGGTCGCCGGCGAAGCGGATCCCGGTGGCGACAAGCCGGGCCAGCACGAACGCGAGCAGCCCGCACCAGACTCCGACTATCCCCCAGCCGGCCGGCAGCGAGACGACCTCCAAGGGGACGAACGCCAGCAAGCTGCAGGGGATCATCGCCCACATCAAGAAGCGCGTGTCCCCTGCGCCGATGAGGATCCCGTCCAACGCGAACACCGCGCCGTTGATCGGTTGCATGAGCGCGAAGATCGGCCAGATCGCCGCGGCGCGGTTCAGCACGCGCGGATCGGAGGTGAAGGCTCGCGGCAGCGGGTCGCTCAGCGCCAGCACCACAGCGCCCACCACCAGGCCGAGCAGGACCGACCAGACGAGCGTGCGCACCGCCAACTCCCGCGCGCGAGCGTCATCGCCAACGCCGAGCTGATGACTGACCAGCACCTGGGCAGCGATCGCCAGCGCGTCGAGCACCAGGGCGAGGAACGACCACAGCTCAAACGCGATCTGGTGGGCCGCCAGCGAGGCCGTTCCGATGCGTGCCAGGATCGCGGCCGCCACCAGAAACGCCGCGAACAGCGAGCCGGTCCGGACGAAGATCTCACCGCCCGTCTGGGCGAGGGAGCGCAGCGCCGCCCACTGCACCCCGATCCGACCGGCGTTTGGGATGATGACCAGCAGGAAGCCGGCGGCCATGATCGACTGCGCGATCACCGTCGCCCACGCCGAGCCGGCGATCCCCCAGCGAAACCCGTACACGAACAGCAGCTCGAGCAGCACGTTGAGCACGTTGCCGGCGAGCAGGATCACCAGGGGCAGCAGCAGCCGGGAGACGCCGCGCAGGTAGCCCTGCGCGGCCACGGCAAGGAGCGCGAACGGCAGCCCGAGCGCGGCGATCCGCAGGTACCGGACGGCCAGGCCTCCGACCCGGCCGTGTCCACCCATGATCGAGAGCACCGGAACGGCGAGGACGACCGCGAGCACCGCCAGCCCCAGTCCCAGGACGACGGCGAGGATGATCGCCTGCATACCCAGAGCGGCCGCGGCCCGCGCCTGTCCCGTGGCATACAGGCGGCCGACCTTGGGGGTGCTCCCGTAGGCCAGGAAGTTGCACAACGCCACCACCGCCGACAGCACCGTTCCCGCCAGGGCCAGCGCCGCCAGCGGCGAGACGCCGAGATGACCGACGATGGCGGTGTCGACGAGCACGTACAGCGGCTCTGCGGCCAGAGCTCCCAGCGCCGGTATCGCCAGCGTCGCGATCTGGCGATCGTCGGAGGTGAGTCTTGCGCTCAGACCGGCGCGTCGGCGGGCCAGGCCGGTCATACGGCTTGCGCGCGGCGGCTCACGAGGCGGGTGAAAGCCTGGCTTCGGCGAGGGTCGGCTCGAACAGCTCGATCGGATTGCCGGCGGGGTCCTCCACCAGTATCTGCTTGCCGCCGACTCCGGCCACGATCTCATTGCGAAACCGGGTCCCGTGGCGGCGCAGCCCCTCGACCGTCGCCTCGAGGTCGTCGACCTCGAGCTGGAACCGGTTCCACCCGCCCGGGCTGGGCAGGGTTCCGTCCGGCATCGCCTGACCGCCGCCGGGTCCACCGGCCGGGGCGCTCAGGACCAGCCGCAGGCTGCCGCGCGAGAGCATCGCGAACGAGGGCGCCGGGTGCATGTCCTCATGGAACCCGAGCTGGGAGCAGTAGAAGTCGATCGCGGTGTCGACGTCGTCGACGATGTAGCGGACACTGACGGTGGCCATCTGCGCTCCTCGGTCGGTGGTTTCGAAACGCTCCACGAGCACTGGTCCCCGCTCTAGAGGACCAGCTCCACGCGGGTCCGTGGGCCACTCGTGGGCGGCTGTTCGAGCGCGAACAGCCGCGGTGTTCGGCGGATGACGGCCGAGCGTTGGGCTCACCTTCCGCCGGATATGAGGATAGGCAGACCCGCGATGAAGGGAAGTGGAGCCATGACTGACGATGTGACCGCCGGACGCTCCGCCGGCACCCCGCTCAACGCCGAGCTCGATCCCATGGATCCCCGCGCGACGGACGACCCGACAGTCGATCATCGACGCGAGGACGCCGAGCGCAACGAACCGCCGCGTGATCCGACCGCCGGGCGGGCGGCCGGAACCGCGTGGAACACCGAGAAGGACCCGATGCGACCCCGGCGATCGCTCCGGCGAAGCTGAATTCCGGTGAGAGCTTGGGCCGGGCGCGGCGGTTGCGCCCGGCCCTTGTCAGTCAGCCGCCCGGCGGGCGTGGGAGTACCGGCCGATGCTCGGCCGACATCGAACGGACGCGCGATTCGTCGATGTTGAGGTGGTCTGCCACCAGCCGTGGCGGCGCGAGGGCCAGCCACTGACGCAACGAGACGTCGGTGAAGCGATCGGAGCGAAACATCTCGAGAAAGCGCAACGGTTCATCGCCTGTGTTCTCGATGTGGTGGCCCATCGCAAACGGGACGTAGCCGACGTCGCGACTCTGGTAGTCGAAGCTGCGGGCGTTGCCCTCGGCGGCGAACACGGTCATCCTGGCCTGCCCGCTCAGGTAGTACTGCCACTCGTCGGTGTTGGGGTGCCAGTGCAGCTCGCGCAGGCCGCCGGGCTCTACCTCGACCAGGGCGGCCGCCACCGTCTCGGAGACGGGAAAATTGCGCGAATCGACGATTCGCACCGTGCCTGCGGCAAACCGGTCTGGCTCCTGGGCGAGCAGCTGGTGGCTGAACCGACCGCCGCTGTCATCCTGACTGGGCTCGGCAGGGCGCGCCGGAAAGATGTAGCGCTCGCCGTCGGGCCGCTGCGCCAGATCGTCCGGATCGAGCCCGAGGTTGTGCGCGAGCACGTCGGTGGGGGTGTGCGCCAACCAGTCGGTGAGCAGGAAGGTGGCGTCCTCGGAGAAGCCGCCGTCGTCGAACACGAGCAGGAACTCACACCCTTCGTCGATGCCCTGGATCGAGTGGGGGATCCCCGCCGGGAAGTACCACAGATCCCCCACCCCGACATCGCCGCTGAACGGCTCGGCATCGGCGTCGACCGCGGTGATCTGGGCGCGGCCGGAGAGCATGTAAGCCCATTCGGCCTGCTTGTGCCAGTGCAGCTCGCGCACCCCACCGGGCTCCAGGCTCATGTTGACGCCGGCGAGCTCGGTGGCGATCGGCAGCTCGCGCTCGGTGACCTCGCGCGACCAGCCACCCTCCTGCACCCGGCGATAGGAGTCGGTGAACGAGAAACGCAGATTGGGCACTGAGCCCGCATCGGTCCCGGGCGCACCCTCGGTCGACCGTGTCTGCCGGGTGAGATCCGGCTTCTGGGTGAGATTCGCCTTCGCCGCGCTCATATGACTCCTGACTCGTTTTACTCCGCCTCGGACGCTCCCGGGAGGGGCTGTTCGACTGCTAACAACTCGTGATGCCCCGGGTCCGGCTGGGGTATTGCGTTGGCGCAGACAAATCGCCTGAACAGCAGAGGAGTCACCAATGGCCCGGACCCGCACGGCATCTGATCAGTTGGTGGAGCGGTTGATCGAGTGGGGAATCGACGTCTGCTTTGGGCTGCCGGGGGACGGCATCAACGGGGTGATGGAGTCGCTGCGCACCCACCAGGACCAGATCCGATTCATCCACGTCCGTCACGAGGAGACGGCGGCGCTCGCTGCCTGCGCGTACGGGAAGTTCACGGGGCGGCCGGCGGCCTGCCTGGCGACGGCGGCGCCGGGGGCGGTGCACCTGATGAACGGGCTGTACGACGCCCGGATCGACCAGTCCCCGATGGTGGCGATCACCGGCATGACCTATCACGACGTGATCGGCACCCACTACCTGCAGGACATCAATCACGACGCGGTGCATCGCGATCCGTGCGTGTACAGCCAGCGGATCATGGGCGAGGCGCACGTGCTGCCGGTGGTCGACATGGCGGTGCGCTCGGCGATCGGGCAGCGCGGGCCGGCGGCGATCGCGATCCCCATCGACATCCAGTCCGGCGATGCGGTAACGGGCGACCGCTCGATCAAGAACATCCAGGGCCATACCGCGGTGACGGCGCTCGACGGACGGCGGCTCCCGCCCCGGGAGCGGCTCGAGCAGGCGGCGCAGGCGCTGTCTCGCGGATCCCGCCCGGTGATCTTCATCGGCGCGGGCGCGCGCGGGGCCGGCGATGAGGTCGAGCAGGTGGCCGAGAAGCTCGGAGCCCCCGTCGTCAAGGCGATGCTCGGCAAGGATGCCGTCCCGGATGACAGCCCGTACTGCCTGGGCGGCTACGCGATGGTGGGCACCCGGCCGGCCCAGAACGCGTTGAAGGCCTGTGACTCGATCCTGATCGTCGGCAGCTCGAGTCCGTACATCGAATTCCTCCCCGAGCCGGGGTCCGCAGTCGGCGTTCAGATCGACGACCTGCCCGAGCGGATCGGGCTCCGTTACCCAGTGGAGGTGGGACTGGCCGGCGACGCCAAGCTCACCTTGAGCGAGCTGCTGCCGCTGTTGTCCGGGCGCAGCGACCGGTCGTTCCTGGAGCAGGCCCAGGCGGAGATGCGCGACTGGCGGGCGCTGACGGCCGAGCGGGCCGAGCCGCGGGAAGGGCCGATGGCGCCGGACGCGGTTCCGTTTCACCTGGGTCGATCGCTGCCTGACCGGGCGATTCTCACCGGCGACTCGGGCACGGTCACCACGTGGGCGGCGCGTACCGAGCTGCGTCGGGGCCAGCTGTTCTCGTTCAGCGGCACGATGTGCTCGATGATGGCGGCGTTGCCGTACGCGATCGGCGCCCAGGTGGCCCACCCCGACCGGCCGGTGGTCGCCCTCACCGGAGATGGGTCGCTGACGATGATGATGGGCGAGCTGGCCACGCTGGCCCAGTACGCGCTGCCGGTGAAGGTAGTGGTGATGCGAAACGACCTGCTGGGGTTGATCAAGTGGGAGCAGATGGCGTTCCTCGGCAACCCGCAGTACGGGGTGCAACTGGCGCCGGTCGACTTCGTCAAGGTGGCGGAGGCGTGCGGCCTGTGCGGCGTGCGGATCGACGATCCAGCCCGGGCCGGGGACCAGTTCGAAGAAGCGCTGCGCCGCGATGGGCCGGTGGTGATCGAGGCGGTGGTCGACCCCGACGTCATGCCGATGACCCCGACGATCAACCGCGAGCACGCCAAGGGCGTGGCCTGGGCGCTGGCTCAGGGGCAGCCCAACCGCGAGCGGATCGCCTTGACGATGTCCCGGGTGATGGCGCGCGAGATGACCTACGAGTCAAGTCCCGCCGGCGTGCTCGAGCGGGCCAAGGAGGCGGTGACCGAGAAGCTCCCCGGCGGCGGGAACGGCCACGGCGCGGAGGGCGAGTGACATGGCGATCGCCACCAGAACTGCCGAGCGGGACCGCGCCGTCAGCCGGGAGGTCGACGTCCGGGCGCTGGCCCGGGAGCTCGCCGCGCAGGTCAAAGGCGAGGTCCGGTTCTCGGCCGGTTCGCGCGCGTTGTACGCCAACGACTCATCGGTGTACCGCCAGCTGCCGATCGGCGTGGTGATACCGCGCGACGCCGACGACGTGGTCGCGGCTGTCGATCTCTGCCGGCGCTACGGCGCGCCGGTGAGCGCCCGCGGCTGCGGCACCGGTCTCGCCGGCCAGACCGTCAACGAGGTCGTGCTGTTCGACTTCTCCAAGTACATGCACGAGATCCTCGAGCTCGACCACGAGCGGCGGTTTGCCCGCGTCCAGCCCGGCCTGGTGCTCGACCGGCTGCGCGAGCGCGCCGAGGAGCACGACCTCACGTTCGGACCCGACCCGGCGACCCACAGCCGGTGCACGCTGGGCGGGATGATCGGCAACAACTCGTGCGGGACGCACTCGATCATCGCCGGCGTCACCGCCGACAACATCGAGTCGCTGGACGTGTTGCTCTACGACGGAACTCGGCTGACCCTGCCGAGCAGGGTGAGCGACTCAGAGCTCGAGTCGACGATCGCCGGCGGCGGCCGCGTGGGGGAGATCTACGCGGCGCTCCGGGATCTGCGCGATCGTTACGGCGACCTGATACGCGAGCGCTTCCCCAAGATCCCGCGGCGGGTCTCGGGCTACAACCTGGACCGGCTGCTGCCCGAGGGCGAGTTCAACCTGGCGGCGGCGCTGATCGGCACCGAGGCGACCTGCGGGCTGGTCCTGGAGGCGCGCTGCCACCTGATCGACAGCCCGCAGCATCGGTCGCTCGTCCTCGCCGGCTACGACGACTGTCCGACCGCCGCCGATCAGGTGCCGGCGGTGATGGAGTTCGGCCCGATCGGACTGGAGGCGTTCGATCGCCAGCTGGTCGACAACGAGCTGCGCATGGGGTTCAAGCGCAATCCCGACCTGCTCCCGGACGGCGACGGCTGGCTGCTGGTCGAGTTCGGCGCCGACTCCCGGGAGGAGGCCGACGACCAGGCCACCCGGTTCGCTGACGCGGTCGGGGCCGGCAAGGTCGGCGACCACCACGGGCTGAAGGTCTACGAGGATTCCGCCGAGATCAGCCAGGTGTGGGAGATGCGCGAGGGCGGGGTGGGCAGCAGCAAGATCCCCGGCGACCACCCCGGGTGGCCTTCCTGGGAGGACGCCGCGGTTCCGCCCGAGCGGACCGGCGACTACCTGCGCGATCTGGAGGCGCTGTGCCGCAAGCACGGTCGGCGGATCTCGTGCATGTTCGGGCACATCGGCCACGGGTGCGTGCACACCAGGATCGACTGGGACTTCCTCACCCCGGAAGGGGTGCGCAACTACCGAGCGTTCATGGAGGACGCCGGGGATCTTGTCGCCGGCTACCGGGGCTCGCTGTCGGGCGAGCACGGAGACGGGCAGGCGCGGGCCGAGCTCTTGCCGAAGATGTTCGGCGCCGAGCTCGTGGAGGCGTTCAACGAGTTCAAGTCGATCTGGGATCCGGATTGGAAGATGAACCCGGGCAAGGTGGTCGAGCCCTACCCGCTGGACACCAACCTGCGGATGGATCCCACCTATCACACGCTCGCGGTGAACACCGAGTTCCGCTATCCGAGCGACGACGGCAGCTTCGCCGCCGCCGCCGAGCGCTGCTTCGGCGTCGGCGCCTGCCGTGAGCAGGAGGGCGTCATGTGCCCCAGCTACCAGGTGACGCTGGAGGAGAAGCACTCCACCCGCGGGCGCGCCCGGCTGCTGTTCGAGATGATGCGACAGGGCTCGCCGCTGAAGGACGCCTGGCGCGACGAGGAGGTCAAGGAGGCGCTGGACCTGTGCCTGGCGTGCAAGGGATGCCTGCACGAATGTCCCGTCCGGGTGGACATGGCCACCTACAAGGCCGAGTTCCTCTCCCATTACTACGCCGGACGAGTGCGCCCGCGCCGGGCGTATGCGCTCGGCTTGATCCGCTGGGAGGCCGTGCTCGCCGCCCGGGCTCCCCGCCTGGCCAACGTGTTGACCCAACGCCACCCGTTTGCGGGTATCGGCAAGCGCCTGGCCGGGATCGCGCCACAGCGCAGCATGCCGCCGTTTGCTCCGATGACGTTCAAGCAGTGGTTCCGCGAACGCTCGGCCACCGCCTCCGGTCCGCGCTCGGGCAACGGCGCCGCCTCCCAGGCACCGGCCGATCGCCCATTGCGTCGTGTCCTGCTCTGGCCCGACACGTTCAACGACCACTTTCATCCCGAGGTGGCGATCGCCGCCACCGAGGTGCTCGAGGCCGCCGGTTTCGAGGTCGTCCTCCCGACCGGTTCGCTGTGCTGCGGACGGCCGCTGTACGACTACGGGATGCTGACGCTGGCCAAGCGACTCCTGCACGGCGTGCTCGAGGGCCTGCGCGACGAGATCCGGGCCGGAACCCCGGTGATCGCCCTAGAGCCCAGCTGCGGCGCGGTGTTCCGCAACGAGCTGACCAACATGCTGCCCGACGACGAGGACGCCAAGCGCCTGGCCCGGCAGACCTTCTCCTTTGGGGAGTTCATCAGCCAGCGCGCCGGCGGATGGGACATGCCGCAACTTCAGCGCGAGGCGCTCGTCCACTTCCACTGCCACCAGCGGGCCACCAGCGACACCGACTGCGACCGTTCCGTCCTGGACCGGCTGGGCCTGCAGTACGAGGTGCTGGACACCGGCTGCTGTGGCATGGCCGGATCGTTCGGCTACGAAGCCGGCGAGCGCTACGAGGTCTCGATCAAGGCCGGAGAGCAGGTTCTGATGCCGGCGGTGCGCCAGGCATCAACCGACACGTTGCTGCTCACCGACGGCTTCAGCTGCCGCTCTCAGATCGCCCAGGGCAGCGACCGCGGGGCCCTGCACCTGGCCCAGGTGACCCAGATGGCCCTGCGCGAGGGGCCCAACGGACCCGCGGTTGCCCGGCCCGAGGCTCTCTACTCCGGGCAGCCCCAGAGCGAGAACGGCGGCGCTCCGCGAACGGCGGTTCTGGCGGCCGCGCTCCTCGCTCTCGGAGGGGGAGCCGGCGTGGCGGTCGCCAAGCGGACCGGCCGGATCCCGGCCCGGAAGTGACGCGCGACCCGGCCCGCGGTCGAGCCATGGGCATGCTCCGAGACGCCGCTTTAGCTGTAGCGCAACTTTCGTAGGAGATACGGGTTAACGTGGCGCATTCAATGGAGAGGGCCCTCGGCTCGAGCCGGTCGACCTGCGGCTGAGCCGATGTCTCATACATACAAGGAGGAGTCACTTGCGACGGATTCTCGTAGTTGCCGCGGCGCTCGCCGTGTTCGGCGCGACGGCGGCGGCGGCGGTCGCCGCGACCAAGCTGTACAGCGGAGGCCTCGCCTTCTCGTCGGACAAGGCGGGGACGGTCAAGAAGCCTCATGCGACGGCGTACACGCTCTCGGTGTCGGCCAACCAGCCCTCCGGCATCCGACCGCCGGTCCAGCTGGACATCAAGGAGAAGATCTACGGCCTGAAGGTCGATGGGAAGGACTTCCCCACCTGCAGCCTGGCCAAGATCGCGGCGGCGCACAATGACAACGTCTGCCCCAAGCGCGCGATGTTCGGGATCGGCTACATCCACGCGCTGCTGGGTAGCGCGAACGACTTCACGTCGGCGGGAGCGGCCTGCGATCCGGCGCTCCACGTCTGGAACAGCGGGCAGGGAAAGCTGACGTACTTCTTCGTCACCAACAACACCCACGTGTGCCTGGGCGGGTCGCTGCACACCGGCTCCACCCCGCCATATGCCGGCACCTACAGGCAGTCCGGCAAGTACTTCCTCTCCGACGTCCGCGTCCCTCCGGCGATCGACTATCCAGTCGCCGGACTCGCCGGATCGCTGCAGAACGAGAAGATCGTGTTCACCACCCAGAGCACGAAGGTCCACGGGAAGACCGCGATCTCTCAAGCATCGGTGGGCTGCACGAAGGGCAAGCGCCCGTACACCATCACCATCACCTCCACTGGTGGCGCCGCGGGACCGGGCAACCACACCACCACCATCTCGAACTCGGCTCACTGCTGACCATCTGACCGACTGCGTCCGCGCGGAGGGATCCGTCCCTCCGCGCGGTCGCTGGTGGGTGCCGGTCAGCTCGTCGCGGTCGCCGGTGGGGCCGGTCAGGGTCCGCCCGCGACCGTGACCTGAGCCCGGGCTCGCCCGAGGATCGGGTGCGTCGCGGTGACGGTCGCGACGCCCGAGCCGCCGGGCAGCGCGCGGATGAATCCGCCGCCCACGCCGCCGTACTCGGCGAATGAGAACGGGTTCTCGGCGATCAGCGCGGCCGGGCCGGTCAGGGCCAGTGCGACGTCGCCCTTCCGGTGCCGCCGCTGATTGCCGTACTCGTCGACTGCGAGAAACGTGAACCGGGTCATGTCGCGGCCGTCGCCCACGATCGAGGCGTCCTCGACGGTCAGGGCCAGCCGGTCCTGAGTGGGGTCGGAGGACATCTTCAGGCAGGCGACCTGGTGGCCGGCGACGTAGCCGTCGATGCGCAACTCGGGCGTACCGGCGCCGTCGGCGGTCAGGTCGACGAACACCGGCGGGTGCGCCAGATGCGCGTAGTTCGTCGTGTCGGGAGTGCCGGTGGCGATGTGGACGTCTGCGACGAACACCCGCAGCTCATCGCAGTTGGTGGCGATCATCGCGGTGAAGCCGGGACCGATCACCGGGGAGCCTGACCCGAAGTCCCAGAAGAACACCGGCAGGATGACTGGATTGACCGACGGGTCGGTCTGCGAGCGGTAGAACGCGGCCCCCGGCTTGGGGACCCGGAACATGTCGAGGACGCCCGGCCACTTGACGCCGTGCCAGGTGCGATCGCCGCCATGCAGCGACGCGTAGTCGATTCCCGCCCAGCCGAGCAGACCGGCGTACGCCGAATCGGACCGGGCGATGTCGTGCACCTGGGCGTGCATCCTCGCCTGGATCGCGAGCGTGGCCGGAGGGTCCACCCACCGGTAAAGCGGAGGCCCGGAGAGAGCTCCCACCGCCTCGCTGACCAGGTACGGAATCCCGGAGACGGGCCGACTGAGGGTCGCGTTGCCTTTGTGGGAGTGATAATCGTCGTAGGCGAAGACGTCCTGGGCCCAATGGGTCGTCGATCGTGTGTTCATGGCGCCGGTCGTCTGGCGCGAGCCGTCGAGAGCCTCAGCCAGCCGCCGCGTCTGTGCGTAGAGCGCCTGGTTGTGGCGGCTCTTGGACTCGTTCAGCCGCGTCGCCCACACGATCACCGAAGGCCGGTTGCGGTCGCGGACGATCATGTCCTGCACGTTCTGGAGCACGATGTCCGCAAACTCCGAGTTGCCCACGTACTGCCAGCCGGGCGTCTCTTCCCACACCATCAGCCCGAGCTCGTCGCAGGCATCGAGGAAGTGCGGCGACTGCGGGTAGTGCGAGCAACGGACCATGTTGCAGTGCAGGTCGTTCTTGAGCAGTTCGGCATCGCGCCGTTGCAGCCGTGGGGGAGCGGCCATTCCGATGTAGGGAAAGAGCTGATGGCGGTTGAGACCGAAGATCTGGTAGCGGTCACCATTGAGGTAGAAGCCGTCGGCTTGGAACGCCGCGTGGCGAAAGCCGATCGTCACCGCCAGCGTGTGCGAGACACCGTCAGCCGTGACGGTGACGCTGAGCCGGTAGAGCTTGGGATCCTCGGGTGACCAGAGGGTTATCCCTTGCAGGCCGGTGATGCTGAGCTTGGTGACGGTGTCGCCGGGCGCTGTGATCGTGAGGGCGCCAGTCACCGAGCCCAACCGTCTGGCTCCATCCAGCAGCTCCGCGATGATCCTCACCGGCTGGCTGGGCACGACCGCGGCATCGATGCTCACCTGAACGTCGACGCCCGGATTGCTCAGCACGTTCGTCGGCTTGGCAAACACGTCGCGGAGGAACACCTCGGGGACCATCCGCAACTCCACATCCCGGTAGATGCCGCCGGGCTGCAGAAAATCGGTGGCGGCGGCTGTCTTTGAAAAGTGGTTGGGCGGCACGTTGAGCCAGCGCGAATCGACGACGACGGCGAGCACGTTGTCGCCGGCCGCGAGATGATCGGTCAGCTCGACTGACCACGGCAGGTACCCGCCATCGTGCCGGCCGATCGGGGTTCCGTTCAGGTACACCCCGGCGCGGGTCATGACGCCCTGGAAGTCGACGATCGCACGGCCGCCGGCCACCGCGCCCCGGTTCATGTGCTTGCGGTAGATCCAGACCTGTTGCCAGACGCTCGGTTCCCAGTCACCCCAGGACAGGGAGGTCACCGTATGCGGGAGGGTGACGTCGACAAACCCGGAGTCGGAGTAGCCCAATGCTTCGGCGCCGCTGACATACGCGCCTCCGAACAACCAGCCCTGGTTCAGTCCATACGTCCCGGCGGCCAATGCGACGTCTCCCGACACCGCGCCCTCGCGATCATCTCCCTTCACCCCGCTCACCGTATCGACAAGGCGCGTACGCTCCCGAGCATGCCCCTGCCCCGGTTCCGAAGGGCCCGAGTGGCGAAGGAACCCGACGTGTCGCTCGGCGATCCTCGGCTGGACGGGTGGGAGACGGTGGCCACGTTCGAGGACCGGCGAACCGCGGTGGCATGGCGGGACCGGTTGCGCGAGATGGACGTCGCTGCCGGCTGTGTCTCCGATCATCCGCTTGACCGCTTTGGCCGCGGGGACATCTACCTCGTGGTCCCGCCCGACCAGTGGTCGCGGGCCAGCGAGATCATCGACAACCTGTGACGACCGGCCTGACTATCGAGCCGCTACCCCGAGGCGCCCCACGAGCGCGCGAGCGGTCTCGGCCAGTTCCGGCGGCTCGATGACCTCCATCGGCTCGTCGAGCATCGCCATCCAGACGAGGAAGCCGCGTGACCAGGCGCCCCGGGTCGTCACGATGCAGGCGTCCTCGCCGTCGGCCTGCACCGTCGCGTAGCGTTCCGGGATCCGGCGGCTGATCTGCTCCGCGGGGACGAGCATCCGGATCCGTCCTGGGGCGGCTGCACTCTCGCCGGTGTCGCTCGCGCGCAGCTGTCGTGAGACGTAGGCGGCCGCATCTCCCCCGGGGACGGTCCGGCGCCGGCCCCGACCTCCCACACGGATCCGGCCCTGGATCCGGTCGATGCGAAACGTGCGCCAGTCGTCGCGGTCGATGTCGAACGCCACCAGGTACCAGCGATACCCGCTGTAGACCACGGCGCACGGCTCGGTGTTGCGCCTGGTCGCCCGCTCGTCCTTGGCGACGTAGGCGAAGTGAAGGCGGTTCACGTCGCGGCACGCTCCGGCGATCGTCGCCAGGACATCGGCGTCGATCTGGGGCCCGCCGACGCCGAATGCCGAGGTCGCGTCTCCGAGCGCCCTCACCTGGCGTCGCAGCCGAGCCGGGAGGACCTGCTCGAGCTTGGCCAGCGCCCGGACCGACGTCTCCTCGATGCCGGCGATCGATCCCGAGGCGGCCGTTCGCAGGCCCACGGCGACGGCGACGGCCTCAGCGTCGTCCAGCAGCAGGGGCGGCAGCTCGGCGCCGGCGCTGAGTCGATAGCCGCCGGCCACCCCCGGAGCGGCTTCGACGGGGTAGCCGAGCGACCGCAGCTTCTCCACGTCCCGTCGGATGGTCCGCGGCCCGACCTCGAGGCGATCGGCGAGCTCCTGGCCGGTCCACTCCCGCCGGAGCTGCAGCAGCGACAGGAGGGCGAGCAGACGGGCGGAGGTCTGGACCATCGCGAGCAGAGCCTGGCACGGATTGCGGACCGAAGCTGACCGCTAGCTATGGTCGGATCGACAGGCCGGCTCTAACCCCGTCCGCGCGGGGGCGACGGAGACGCTGACGCGCCGGTGGTCAATAGCGACCCGCCATGGGTCGCCGCGCCCACGGCGGCGAAGAACGCGCCCGGGCCAAACGTCACGCCCAGGTAATCCTTGACGCCAGCCGGTGGCCATTCCACGAGGCGACGACCAATCCACTGGTGATGTTCTCCCCGGCCAGGCTCGGAGGCGTCGGCGCGGACGCAGGAGATCGAGTTGAGCATGACCCCGCTGGGCACATGCAGGGAATGCACGGTCAGCGCCCCGGTGGAGCTGACGTGGATGAGCAGCGCTCCGGCGTCAGTCGATGCCAGCGCCAGGCACTCCTGGGCGCTCGGGCAGCAGATCTCGGGAGCGACGCCGTAGGACTTCAGGATCCGCGAGCGGATGATTCTGCCGCGGCGAGCACCACGACCTGGGCGGGCAGGCCCTGACCTCTGGTCAGGCCGCCGGCGACGCACAGCGACGATGTCATGCACCCGACGGTGTACAGCCGTCCCGCCACCCAAACTGTGCGCACCCGCGGCGTACCGGCGCGACTGGAGGCAGCGGCGACGGGAGCGACCAGCAGCGGCGCTCCCAGGAGCAGTACGCCCAGGGCGAGCGCGACACGCAGGCTGACCTTGAATGGAGGAACGTCCGGCGCCGTGGAGAGTTGCGAGGGCCATATCGTCATTGCCTTCCGAGAACGGCAAGCAGCTGGTCGACGTCCTGCTCGGTGTTGTAGATGTGCCACGAGGTGCGTAGCCGACCGGCGCGCATGGCGGCGATGATTCCGGCGCGCTGTAGGCGCTCGGCGGCGTCCGGAACCTCGACACAGGCGATCGCGCTGTCGCTCTGCTCGAGGCCCAATCCCGCCCGGAAGCGATTGGCCAGCGCGACGTCGTGGGCGTGGATGGCCCGGACTCCAATCTGCTCTATCACCTCGAGCGCCGGCGCGGTGGCGACCCACGAGAACCAGGCCGGCGACACGTCGAGGCGGCGGGCGCTGCCGGCCAGACGCAGCGGGGGCCCGAAATAGCTGGCGTGCACGTCCTCGCCGGCAAACCAGTTGGCGCTGTGAGGCACGACTCGCTGCAGTAGCCGGTCCGACACGGTCAGGAATGCGCTGCCGCGGGGCGACATCAGCCACTTGTATGCCGAGCAGGCCACCGCGTCGAACCGGCCGGCGTCGATCGGGAGCCATCCGACCGCCTGCGTCGCGTCGCACAGGGTGATCGCGCCGACGCTGTCGGCGGCGGTGGCGATCGCCTCCAGATCCGCCACCTCGCCGGTGCTCATCTGCACCGCGCTGAACGCCACGGCATCGACTCCCTCCGCCACCGCGCCGGCCAACTCAGCGACGCGCACGGTCCGGACGTCGAGGCGATCCTGGACCAGCAGCGGAAACAGAGTGGAGGTGAACTCGATGTCAGGGACGGCCACGCGAGCTCCGGCGGGCAGTGCGGTGATCGCCGCGCCCATCAGCTCTGACACGGTGCAACCGACCGAGACGCGACCCGGGTCGACCCCAACCAGGCGGGCGAACCTCGCGCGCGCGGCTTCCGTGGCATCGCCCCACGCCTCCCAGCTGGTGCGTCCCGCGTGCCAATCGGCCAGCGCCGCCTGAAGCGCTTGCCACCCTGGGCGCGGCGGCAGTCCGTAGCTGGCCGTGTTGCAGTAGACCCCAGCCGGCTCCCACAGGTCTTGGGCGTCGGACAGGTTCATCACGGGTGGCCGACCTGGCTCCGCGCAGGCGCGGCGGGCGACGATGGATCCGTGCCGGGGCGGGATCACTCTCACCCTGACCTGCTGGGATCGGGGCTCGCCTCTTTATCATCCGAGTGGCCTCCCTCAGCTGAATCGACGCCGGCCGCCTGGTCGATCAGTCGCCATTTGCGGACGGTCCTGCGCAGCGTGAAGTAGCCGGCGATGCCAGGGAGAGTCGGCAGCCAGAACGAGATCGCACGGTAGGCCAATACCGCGATGACGGCGGTGCCGGCAGGTAAGCCAAACGCGGCGAACGCGCCGATCATTCCGCCTTCCACCCCTCCGATCCCGCCGGGGAGCGGGAGCAGGCTGCCAAGCGTTCCGAGGAAGTAACCGACCACGAGGACAGCCGGGGGCACGACAGTTCCAAACGCGTGGAAGCAGAACCCGAGCACCGCGATGTCGAAGCCCCAGTACGCAACTGCCCCCAGCAGCCCGATCCGCCGTTGCCGGGCCAACTGGATCGCGGTCCGCACTCCGCTGCCGAGCACGTCGGGCGCCTTGGCAAGGAGTCTCGCTATCGCCCCGAGGGTTCCGGAACGGCTGCCTGAACGGGTCAGTCGCTGCTCGACGTCGCGCGGCATCAGCGCCAAGCTCAGGGTCGCGATCATCAGCACCGCGGCTAAGCCGGCCGGAACGAGCGTGATCACGAATGAGCCGCCGCCGGCGAACACTCCAGTCCACAGCCCGAGCCCGCAAACGATCAGGGCGCCGAGGTAAACCGTGTATTGCACGGCGAAACTGGCAACGACACGGCACGCGATCACCGCGGCAGACATGCCGGCCCGGCTCAGCGCCCAGGCAGTCACGGCGACGCCACCCGCGCCGGCCGCCGCCACCAGGCGGATCGCCGCGATTCCGGCGAGCGGTATCTCGACGCTCGCGCGCCAGTCGATGCGAGGCATGCCGCGGCCGAACACAGTGCGGAACAAGGTCGCGTAGCCGGCAATCGAGAGCAGCTCCAGCAGGGCGCCCGCCGCCAGCCACAGCGGATCGCCCCGGCGAAGCTGGCCCCAGGTCTGCTTCAACCCGGCCAGCTTCGGGATCAAGAAGTACAAGCCGACCAGCGTCACCACGATCAAGGCGGTGGCGATCAGCAGCCGTCGCCGGGTGAGCGCCAGCGTCGGTGCTTCCGCCGATTCGGGCGACCCGGAAGCGTCGTGCTCCGCATTCACCGGCGTGCCGGTGTCAGGCGTGGGAGCTCTCGCCAAGCGCAATCACCTCGAGCACGTGATCTCGACGCCGGTGGGCAGGAGTGCGAAAGTGGGATAGGCGGTGTGGGCGCAACGACGGTCTACCCCGCAGTATCCGCTACCGGGCGCGGCAAAGCCTCGAAATCCCGCCCGACCCGGTGAAGTCGCAGCCGGCCCCGCGGACGAGCGGCGCGCGCCCAATCGTCCCCGACGCGAGGCTCTAAGCCGAGCCCTTGACGCCGGTGGCGGCGAGCGCATCCTCCGGGTCCGGGTAGTGCACCATCTCGATGGCTTTACCGTGGCGGAACGTCGTGACGTTTGCACTGAGGTCCGCGGTCTCGTCGCTGTCGGAGACGGGCCGCATGATCACGACGACTCGGTCGCCGGCGTCGATGATGTCGACGAGCTCGCCGATGCCCCGCCGGCCGCGGGCCCGGCGCATGAACTCGATCGCCTGCTCCCGGTTGCGGCAGGCGCCGGCGGCTGACGGGTCTCCGGCATGCCATTTCACGTCCGGATCGAGGAATTCGCGCATCGCATCCAAGTCGCCGCGTAGCGCCGCCGCATAGCCTCGCCGAGCCAGCTCCACGTTGGTTTCGCTCATGTCGCCAGTCTTGCACCGCGGCGACCCCGGGTCGAGATGACGCGTCCCAACGACGACGCGAACCGGTTCAGGCGTCCCGCAGTCTCAGGAGGAGGCCGCCGGTGAGGAGGGCGGCCGCGGCCCAGGCGGCGAGCACTCCGAGCCCTGCCCAAGGGGCGACGGGCAGGGTTCTGAGGTTGGTGGTTGCCTGGATCGCGAGCCCGGCGGTCATGGGTGCGATCTGCTGAAGGTGGCGCTCGAGGCTCGGGCTGGTGACGAGGTGGGCGATGATCGGAAACACGTAGAGCACGCCGAGCACGATTCCGATCGCTGTCGCGGAGTCGCGCACGGCGGTGGCCACCCCCAGGCTGAGCCAGGCGATCAGCGCGAGGTACAGCACCGAGCCGACGGCGGCGCGCAGGGTGGCGCCGTGGGTCAGGGACAGGAGCGAGTAGCCGTGGGCGACCGTGAACCCGTGGCCGGGGAGGATCAGCCGTCCGGCCAGCACGCAGCCGAGCACGGCGACCGTCGCCGCCGCCAGGACGAGCGCGCTGACGATCACGGCCTTCGCGGCCAGCATGGTCAGTCGTCGAGGGATGGCGGTAAGGGTGATGTGGATCATGCTGGTGGCGTACTCGCCGGTGATCGTCAGCACCGCGAGGAGCGCGACGATCGCCTGGCCGAGGTAGATGCCGGTGAGGCTGAGCTTGGTGATGTCCTGGCCGGCGCCCGACGAGGCGTTGGTGGTGGCCAGGGTCACGACGACGCTGAGGGCGATGGTCAGGGTGATCGCGCCGAGGAGCAGCCAGCCGGTGCCGGTGACGGTCCACTGCTTGGTCCATTCGGCGTGCAGCGCGCGGCTCATGCGTCTCGGACCCGAAGGAGGCGGTGCGCGACGAGGAGCGCGACGACCGCGTAGCCGGCGAGCACGGCCAGGCCGACCCCCGGCGCCAACGGGTAAAACCCCTCGGATGGCGTGTACAGATAGGCGACCTGGTGGTACTGCGGGAGCGTCTGCTCGACGGCGAAGCCGGCGGCGGGGGTGAGCCGCATCAGCCATTGCGACGCGACCGGCGGCAGGGCGGAGAAGACCGCGAGCATGTACGGGAGGATGATCAGGACGATCGCCGCGGTGACCGCTCCGGCGCCGCGACGCAGCGCGGTTCCCAGCGCCAGGGCGAGCACCGCGGCGAGCGCGAGCAGCGCCCCCGTGCCCAGGATCACGCGCAGCTCGGTGAGCGCACTCGTCGGGTAGACGTAGTTGCCGTTGGCGCGCAGCAGGTGGTTCCCGAGCGGGATCGAGATCGCCGCGGCGGCAGCGGCGACGACGAACGCGACCGCGGCGATGACGATCGCCTTGGCGACCAGGACCCGTCCGCGGCGGGGACTCGCGGTCAGGGTGGTGCCGATCAGCCCTCGCCGGTATTCGGCGGTCATGAACATCGCGCCGAGCACGATCACCACGAGCAGGCCGACGAACACGCCGGTCAGCGCTGTCTGATCGGTGTAGCCGGCCGCCAGACCGACCGCCGGCGCGATGTCGCCGGACCCGGTGACCGTGAAGCCGCTGCCGGAGCGGTGGGAGCCGACCGAGCTCAGGGTCGGCATGAACGTGTTGGCGCCCACGCTCTGAGCGCGCCACGCGGCCGGCGAGAATCGACCCTGAAGGTCGAGCTGGTCGAACCTCGCGGTCGCACCGGTCGCCTTGCTGATAGTACCCGGCACGAGCGCTGACGGCGCCGGCGCGGTCTCAGGAGACGTGACGAACAGACCGGCCTGCACGATCTGCGGCAACCGCGCGAGGTGCGCGGAACCTACCCTCGTCCACGTCCTCCCGTCCGCTGACTCATAGCCGGTGAGCGTCGTCCCCGACCGGGTCAGGCGCAGCCATCGCGGGGAGTGAGCCGAGACGGCTGGGCCGGCGGTGTCGTGGGTGTAGTCGGATTGCATCCGCACGCCATGAGCGCCGGTCAGCATCACCGCGGCATAGGCGGAGCCGGGCGTGGTGCTCGCGGTGAGGATCAGGCCGGCCTTCGCCCACGGCTGCACCGGAGCCGGCGCGCCGCCGAGGTCGTTGACGCTGACCGCGTTGCCGTTGCCGGATTGGGTCCGGCCGCTGAGCGAGCCGACCCGGGCCGTGATGGTGCCGTCTCCCGCGAGCCCGCGGTGCACGAGGTAGTAGGTGTCGGTCACCGCCTCGCCGCCCGGTCCCGGCGGGGGAGTGGGATGGGCGAAGCTCTGGCAGGTTCCCGACGAAGGGTTCGCACCGACACAGATGCCGCCGGTATCGTGGCGGAACGTGCCCAGGTAGGCGAACAGGACGATCAGGAGCGCCGCGAGGACCGCGGTGATGACCCATCCGCGAAGGGTCCGGAACTTCGTCCACTCGGCGTGCAGCAGCTGGCCGAACCCGTGGCGGCCGGCCGGCAGCTCAGGGCGGTAGGGAGCCGTCGTGGTGGTCATCGCGCGGCCTCGGCAGCGCGCGTCCCGGGCTCAGGCGGGGCCGCGCGGAACTGCACCGAGTCTCGGGTCAGCTCCATGTATGCCTCCTCCAGGGTGGAGCGGTGCGCCGATACCTCCGAGAACGGCACACCGCCCTCACCGAGGATCTCCACGACCCGCTCCGAGGTCATCCCGGAGACGGTGAGCGCGTCGGGCCCGTTGGCCGCGACCGTTGCCCCCCCGTTGGCCAGCACGGTCATCGCTTCGGAGCGCGCGAGGGTGCGCAGCGTCACACGGCCGGCGGAGGCGGCCGCGATCAGCTCGGCAACGGCGGTGTCGGCGACGAGCTTGCCCCGGCCGATCACAACCAGATGAGTGGCGGTGTCCTGCAGCTCGCTCATCAGATGGCTCGAGACGAGCACCGCCCGACCCTCACCGGCCAGCGAGCGCAGGAAGCCACGCATCCAGACGATCCCCTCCGGATCCATGCCGTTGAACGGCTCATCGAGAATCAGGACCGGTGGGTCGCCGAGCATCGCCGCGGCGAGCCCGAGCCGCTGGCGCATCCCGAGCGAGAAGCCGCCGGCCTTGCGCCGCGCCACGGACTCCAGCCCCGCCTGCTCGATCACCTCGTCCACTCGCCGCGCCGGTAGCCCCTGTGAATGAGCCAGCCACAACAGGTGGTTGCGCGCACGCCGGCCCGGCTGTAACGCGCCGGCGTCCAGCAGCGATCCGACCACACGCAACGGGTGGCGCAGGCTTGCGTACGGCTGGCCGCCGATCAGCGCGCTGCCCTCATCGACCGCGTCGAGTCCGAGGATCACCCGCATCGCCGTGGACTTCCCCGCGCCGTTGGGGCCGACGAACCCCGTCACGGTTCCGGGCAAGACCCGAAAAGACAGGTCGTCCAGGGCGACCGTCTGCCCGAATCGTTTGCTCACGCGGTTGATCTCGATCGTAGCTTCCATGCCGGGAAAGCTAAGGGCCACGGGCCGTCTTGTCGTCGCGCCGGCGAGCCATCTTCACGGTCGTCGTCGCGAGCTACATCCCCCTCGCCCGTAGCTCTCGCGGGGGACCGCGGGATCCCCGTCGGGAGGGACGCCGGCCGGGGATGTCAGCGGCGACAATGACAAGCGTGGTCGGAGTGAACAGCTGGTACCGAGCACGCCCCGAGCCCGAGCGGCGGATAGCCGCGGCCGTGGCCGCGCCCGGGCTGACCTCGGCGGGGCTCGGCCTGCTCGCGGTGACCGAGTCGATCGTGCGCTCGGCGCTGGTCGGAGAGAGCGCGCAGCGAGCCATCGTGCTCTGCGTGGTCGCTCTGTCCACGACGCTGCCGCCGGCGTTCCTCGCCCAGACGGTGGCTGCGATCACTGTCGTCGCGGCCAGCGTGGTGTCGCTCGCGCTGTTTCACACACTGACCGTCGCCGCGCTCGTCGCGCAGCTGACCGTCGTTTACCGCCTGGCCGGTGAGGGGGCACCCCGCGCCCGCGCACAGGCGATCGCCGTCTGCCTGCCCGCCGCCTTCCTGGTGCTGGCGCTGACCCAGCCCGTTTCCAGTGGCTCTGAAGCCGGGGTGCTGACCGTGCTGCTGGCCTCCCTGGCGCCGGCAGCGGCGTTCGCCGGAGTCGCCCAACGAGCGCGCACCGAGGCGCTGCGCAACGAAGTCGCCCGCCGGGCCGCCACCGGTGACCTGCTCGCGCACACCGCCCGTGGGGAACGGGCGCGGATCGCGCGTGAGCTGCACGATGTCGTCGCCCACCACATCTCGATGATCGCCGTGCAGGCAGAGACGGCTCGGGTCACCACCCCGGGCATGCCCGCCGCGGGCGCAGCGCGCCTGTCGGCGATCGGCGACACCGCCCGGTCCGCGCTTACCGAGATGCGGCGACTGCTCGGCGTGCTGCGCGAGGACGCGCCCGCCGATGCCCCAGATCTGCGGCCCCAGCCGGGGCTCGAGCAGCTCAATGAGCTCCTCGACGAAGCCCGCAGCGCCGCGCCATCGGGGGCCCGCCTGATCCTCAGCGGCCCACCCGCCACGCTTGACCCCGGCGTCGAGCTCGCCGCCTACCGGATCGTCCAGGAGGCGCTGACCAACGCCCGGCGCCATGCCCCCGGCGCTGGAGTTGACGTCGAGCTGCACTACAGCGAGCAGCGCGTGCGCCTGCGCATCCGCGACACGGGGCCCGGCCCACCCCCTGACGCGCCATTCGGCGGCCTCGGGCTGACCGGCATGCGCGAACGCGCGGCGGCGGTCGGTGGGCAGCTGCGCACCAAGCCGGCACCCGGAGGCGGCTTCCTCGTCGAGGCGACATTACCCACCAGCACCGCTGAGGCGCTCACGTGAGCACGATCGCGCCGGTGCGGATCGTCGTCGCCGACGACCACGAGGTCGTCCGCTCTGGCTTTGCCAGCCTGCTTGACAGCCAGCCCGACTTCACCGTCGTCGGCACGGCATCAGACGGATACCAAGCGGTGCGGCTCAGCCGCGAGCGGCAGCCCCACGTCGTTCTCATGGACATCCGCATGCCCGGCATGGACGGGCTCGAAGCCGCTCGCCAGCTCGCGAGCCTGGGGCCTGACGGACCGCGCGTACTCGTGCTCACCACCTTCGACCTCGACGAGTACGTGTACGACGCGCTCCGCGCCGGGGCCAGCGGCTTCCTGCTCAAAGACGTCACCGCCGAGCGCCTGTTCGACGCGGTGCGCGTGATCGCCGCCGGCGACGCACTCCTCGCCCCCGCCGTCACCCGCCGGCTCATCAGCGAGTTCGCGCACCGCCCCTCGCTCGGGCCACGATCGATGGCTGCATTGCAGGAGCTCACGCCGCGCGAGACACAGGTTCTGCAGCTCGTCGCCGAAGGCCTATCCAACACCGAGATCGCCGACCGGCTCGTCGTCACCGAGGAAACGGTGAAGACACACGTCAGCCGCATCCTGACAAAGCTCGGACTGCGTGACCGCACCCAGGCCGTCGTCACCGCCTACGAGACCGGGCTGGTCATACCCGGCTTCCGCGGCGCCGCGCCCTCAGACGGCGGCGGCTAGGAGCCGCAATATGAGCGATCCGGTCCCGGTCCTGGTTCTCGCGCGTCGCTGTCGGGCGTGGCTGATCCTGTAATCACCCGTCGAGCGCCGGTCTGGATGCCCTGAGGAGGTTCATCGTCCCCGCAGGTACCGGGTTCGGGCCGGGCGCTTGACCTGTGTCAGTTACTCGTGCGACTTGTCATCTCGCATACCACGCGCGAGCTGGGCGCGACTTGTCATCTCGCATACCACGCGCGAGCTGGGCGCGACTTGTCATCTCGCATACCGCGCGCGAGCTGGGCGCGGCGAGTTCACCCGGCGAACGCGGTAGCACTGATCCAGGTGCGCGGCTCGAGGCTTCTGACCTGCCTGACCAAACCCGCGGCGAGCGGGTATCTGGTCACGGCGATGCGCCCATGAGCCACCTCGCCGATCGCCTTCACGGGCTGACGAGTCCGTTCCGCAGCGGCGGCCGCAGGGCAGAGCAGATGGTGGTCACCGCCGTCGGCGGCGAGGCAACAGCTCGGGTGATCGTGCTGCTGGCCATGGTGCTCGCGCTCTCCAGCGCGGACATGTCCGCCGTGGGCGCCGCCGCCGGTCCGCTGAAGAGCGCCCTGCACATCAACTACACCCAGATCGGGCTGCTCGTCGCGCTGCCCTCGCTGGCCGCCGCCGTCGCCACAGTGCCGGTGGGCGCGCTGAGCGATCGCGTGTGCCGGGTCCGGCTGCTGAAGTGGAGCATCGTCCTGTGGAGCCTGGCGATGATCGTCGCCGGGGCGTCGGGATCGTTCGGGATGCTGCTGATCGCCCGGATGGCGATCGGCGGGGTCACCGCGACCAGCGGCCCGACACTGGCGTCGCTGACCGGAGACTTCTTCGCCCCCCGCGAGCGAGGCAAGATCTATGGCTTCATCCTGACCGGCGAGCTGATCGGCTCGGTCATCGGGCTGTTCGTCAGCGGCAACATGGCGGCGATCTCCTGGCGGTGGGCCTTCTGGGTCCTGGTGATCCCCAGCGCGGTGTTGGCGTGGGCGGTCTGGCGGTTCATGGACGAGCCCGCACGCGGCGGCTCCAGCCGCCTGCCGCCGAGCGACTCGGATGGTGCTCGCGCCGATCGAGCGGGCGCGGGGGATCCTCGTGGCAACGTCAGCAACGAGCCGCGCAGCGAGTCGGCTCCCGATCTCAACCGCGCAGTGCAACGGGCCGGCGTACGCCCGCACAGCGAGAACCTGGTCGATCCCGAAGCCGGCGAGATGAGCCTGAGCGAAGCCGTCCGCTACGTGCTCAGCATCCGCACCAACGTCGCATTGATTATCGCCTCCTCGTTGGGCTACTTCTTCATCTCCGGGGTACTGACCTTCGGGGTCCTCTTCATCCGTCACCACTACGGCGTCGGCCAGTCGGTGGCCACCTCTCTGCTCGCCGTACTGGCCATCGCAGCGGTGCTCGGCGTGCTCGTGTCGGGGCGTCTCGCCGATGCGCTGCTCGCCCGGGGACGTGTGTCCGGGCGGGTGATCGTCGCCGGTGGCGCCTACCTGGCCGCCTGCGCGCTGTTCCTACCGCCGGTGTTGAGCGGGTCACTGATCCTCGGGCTGCCGCTGTTGTGGTTGGCCGGCGCCGCTCTGTACGGCACCAACCCCCCGCTCGACGCCGCCCGCCTGGACATCATGCCCTTCTGGCTGTGGGGGAGGGCCGAGGGGGTGCGGACGCTGCTGAGATCGCTGGCCACCGCCTCTGCGCCGCTGCTCTTCGGGTTCGTCTCCGATCAGCTGGGCAGCGGACAGGCGACCCGCGCCTCGGGCGGGCAGGCCGCCAACGCAGGAGGCGTCACCGATGCATTTCTGATCATGCTGATCCCTCTGGCCGCCTGCGGCGTGATCGTGCTCCGTGCCAGGCGAACCTATCCGCGTGACGTGGCCACGGCCAGCGCCTCTGAGGCGGCGGCGGCCGAGACCGATGCGCGCCACCCGGTCGAGTCTCCGACGCCATCCGCCGATCCTCCGGGCGCCACCGCGAGCCCCGCCCGCGGCAAGCGCAGGCAGGAGTAGCCTGCCCGGCCACTCCGACCGGTTGTTGATGAATGAATCGGGTAGCCCAGCAGTGATGGCCAACCGCGCTGCGACTCCCGACACGAGCTCGAGCGTCGTCCTCCTGGATCAGGATCCCGATCTGGCGGGCGACCTCGATCTGGAGGAGCTGGCGCAGGCGCGCCAGCGTGCCATCACCTCGGCGGTGACCGTTCCCCGGGGCAGGTGGCATCCTGGCGAGATCGCCGCCGATCCGGTTGGCGGCATCGGCCTGTTCGTCCTGGATGGCCTGCTGGTTCGTCGGGTGACGGTCGCCCAGCGGGCGGCGTGCGAGTTGTTCGGGCCCGGCGACATATTCCGGCCGTGGGATGCCGACGGCGAGTACGAGCCGCTGGCGATAACGCTCGAGTGGCGGGTTCTCGAGGACACGCGGCTTGCCATTCTCGACGCAGATTTCGCCGTGCGTATGGCGCGCTGGCCTTCGATCAACGCCCAGCTGATCGCCCGCGTGGCCCGCCGGGCCCGGCATCTGGCACTCATCCAGGCAGTCACCCACGAACCCCGGACGCACGCTCGTCTGCTCGTCCTCTTCTGGCTGCTGGCGGAGCGTTGGGGCACGGTCACCCGAGACGGGATCCGCGTCGCACTGCCGATGACCCACGAGCTGCTGGCGATGTTGATCGGCGCCCGCCGCCCCTCGGTCACGCTGGCCCTGAAGCGTCTGGCGATGGCGGAGCTGCTGGTGCGCGAGCACCGTGATTGCTGGATGATCACCAATCAGGGCGTCGAGGCGATCCGGGACTCGGCCAACCCCGCCTGGGCCCTGGTCGGCAGCGCACAGGTGGCCTCCGGCGACGACGGGAGCGCGGCGTACGTGGCGGCCCCAGGCGACGGGCATCGCTAGCCGAGGCCGCCGCTCCTAGTGGGACACGGTCCGGGTGACGAGCACGCCGGCGAGCAGCGCGGCGCCGATGCCCGACAGGACCTCCCGGCGGTGCAGCGACAGCCAGGTGACCGGATCCTTGGCGTAGGCCTTGTCGTCGAACGGGCCGTGAGCGCCCTGATCGGCCTCCTCATCGGAGGGATGGTCGACGTTGGACCCGAGCCACGGCAAGTCCTCGTCGGTCTGCTGTCCGCTGACCCCCGTGCGGGCGAGGTAGAAGTCGGCGAGCTTGGGCGCCAGGCGCTCACCCAGGATGGTGTAGGCGGTGGACACCCCGATCCACATGTTGCGGCGCGGGTGCTCGGCCAGGAACGCGATGCCCTTGGCCGGAAGCTCCGGCTGGAAGACTGGGGCGACCGGCATCGGATGCTTGGGCATCTTGTTCAGGTTCCAGTTGAACTGGGGCGTGTTGAGCCCGGGGAGTTGGATCATGCAGACCTTGACCTTGCTCTTCTCGTGCATGAGCTCGGTCATGATCGACTCGCTGAACCCCTTGACGGCGTGCTTGGCGCCGCAGTAGGCCGACTGGAGTGGGATCGAGCGGAAGGACATGGCCGAGCACACGTTGATGATCACGCCCCGGTTGCGCGGCCGCATGCGCGCCAGCGCCGACCGGGTCCCGTTGACCTGCCCCATGTAGGTGATGTCGGTCATCCTCCGGTACTCCTCCGGAGTGGTGTCCCAGAAGAAGGCCAGCGCGCCGACGAAGGCGACGTTCACCCAGACGTCGATCTCGCCAAGCTCCCGCTCGATCTGGTCGGCAGCCGACTCCACCGCCTCGTGGTCGGCGACATCGGTGGGCACGGCGACCGCTCTGCCGCCGGCCGCCTGGACGTCCTTGACCGCGCCGTCGAGACCCGCTCGGCCGCGGGCGAGGATCGCCACGTCATAGCCCCGCCCTGCGAACTCCTGCACCGTCGCTCGCCCCACGCCGGCAGTGCCGCCGGTCACCACCACCACTTTGCGTCCAGTCGTTGAAGCCACGATCGATCACGCTCCTTGGTCTTGGGTCTCGGCTCGAGGTCGGCCGGTCTCGGAGATCCAGCGATGGCGATCCGGCGAGACGCCCCAGCCCTACCCGCAGCCCGTGGCTACACAAACGCGGAACCGAAGTGTTGGCAACCCGCGCCGGGCTTTGGTAACCCGCCGGACAGTCGAGGCAAATCCGTTCCCGACCATGGCTGGGCCGCTGCCTGCCCGGGTATGGCGGCGATCGTGACCCCGGCTCGGCGAGATGGCTTTGCTCCGTTGCGCGCCTACGCGCTCCTGGGTGACCTGCGCGGGGCAGCCCTGGTGGCCGACGATGGCGCGGTCGACTGGCTCGCTCTGCCGACGCTGGATGCGCCCCCGGTGTGCGCGGCTCTGCTCGACCCGGGCCGGGGCGGCTCGATCAGCCTCGCCCCCACCGTGCCCTTCCAGGTCAGCCGGCGCTACCTGCCGGGCACGATGGTGCTCGAGACGACCTTCACCACCGCGCACGGCACCGCTCGCGTCACCGACGCGCTGACCTTTGGCGCCCTCGGGACGCTGCCGTGGACGGAGCTGGCCCGGGTCGTACAGGTCGACGACGGTGAGGTGCCGTTTGCCTGGGTCGTGGCGCCCGGACACTGCCTGTCGGCGGGCAAGCGGCCGTGGGCCCACGTGCGCCAGCAGACCCCGATGCTGCTGGTCGGTGACTATCACCTCGCAGTGGTCGCCGAAGGGCTCGGCGAGCCGGTCGTGGAGCACGAGCGGATCACCGGTGAGGTGCTTGCCCGCGCCGGGCGATCCGGTCTGCTCGCCGTGGTCGCCAGCCAATCCGAGCCGCTGCAGGTGCCTGTGGCCGACGCGATCCGCCAGCGGGTGGACCGAACCTCGGAGACCTGGCGGCACTGGTCGGACCTGGTGGGCTATCAGGGTCGCTGGCGCGACCTTGTGCTGCGCAGCGCCCTGCTGCTCAAGGCGCTGACGTTGAAGTCCACCGGCGCGATCGCCGGCGCGGCGACGACCTCGCTGCCGGAGCAGCTCGGCGGCAAGCGGAACTTCGACTACCGCTTCGCCTGGATCCGGGACGCATCGTTCGCGCTCGACGCGATGAACCGGCTGGGCCTGGCGGAGGAACTGCAGGCCGGCGTGACATGGCTGCTGCGTGCCGTGGCCCAGGAGGCGCCTTCGCTGCGCGTCTTCTACGACCTGCGCGGCCACGCGGTCTCGGCCGACATGACCGAGGTGCAGGACGTTCCCGGTTACCGAGGCTCGCTGCCCGTGCATGTGGGGAACGGCGCCGCCAGCCAGAGTCAGCTGGGTGCCTATGGCGACCTGCTCGACGCGGTGTGGAGCTATGCCGAGACCGGCGGGAGGTTGCCGGCGACGACGGGGACGATGCTCGCCGAGATGGTCGACCATGTCTGCGACATCTGGTCGTCGGCCGACGCCGGACTCTGGGAACTCGGCACCCGGGAGCGGTACACCAGCTCCAAGCTCGGCTGCTGGGTGGCGATGGACCGGGCGGTTTCACTGAGCGAGGCCGGGCAGATCACCAGCCCCAACGTCGCCCGCTGGCGCTCCGAACGCGAGCACATCCGCCGCTACATCGACGAGCGCTGCTGGTCTGAGGTCAAGCAGGCCTACTCCTTGCACGCCGGCAGCGATGAGCTCGACGCGGCGGTCCTGCTGATGGCCCGCACCGGCTTCTGCCCACCTGGGGACGTTCGGCTCAGCACCACGGTCGACGCCATCACCGCCGAGCTGCTCGTCGAGGGATCGCTGGTCTACCGCTACAGCGGTCAGCAGGATCAGGAGGGGGCGTTCCTGGCGTGCTCGTGCTGGCTGGTGGAAGCGCTCGTCACCGTCGGGCGGGTGCAGGAGGCCGAGCAGCGGTTCGCCGAATTCGTGGATCACGCGAACGACGTCGGGCTGCTCACCGAGGAGATCGACCCCGGGACGGGGGAGCTGCGGGGGAACATCCCGCAGGCACTCACCCACCTCGCGGTGATCGGCGCCGCCACCACCCTGAACACGGCGCTCGATAACGCCTAGTGCCCCACCCGGGGCCGCCATTTCGGGTGCAACGTTTCGGGGAGGTCGACGAGCGCGGGGTGCGGAATGATGAAGCTCCCAGCGGCGTGAGATTCAGCTTGGTGGGGCGTTGGGCACCCACGGACGCTTGCGTCGGGCGCCGACGCGCCCGCGGAAGTTCCGCTACGACGAGGGGGTTCGCGCCCCTCGCGCCCCCACCGCCGAGGCCCGCTGGCGCTCGCTGACCACCTCCTCGGCGTGCTCGCGCTCCTCCTCCACGCGCTCGGCGGCCTGCAGGCCGCGACACCAACGCCGGGTGATCACGTAGAGGACGGCGGGGATCACCCAGATGGCGATCCGGAAGATGAACAGCTGGGTGTTGTAGCTCAGCCCCCAGAGCACGTAGATCCGGTCCGCCGCGCCGAACGAGAAGATCAGGAACACCCAGCTGAGGAAGGCGACCCCGAAGGCGGTGCGCCCCGGGGCGTTGCGCGGGCGGTCGGCGAGGTTGTGGACCTCGTGGTCGCGCGTGAATCGCCGCTCGGCCCACGGCATGGCCAGGAGCACCATGACGACCACGCCGGGAAACGCGATGCCGCCCCAGAACGGGTTTGGGATCAGGGTGTAGTGACCGATGGTGACGTCGAAGCTCGGCATCAACCGCAGCGCGCCGATCAGCCAGCCGAGGTACCAGTCCGGCTGAGCGCCGTTGGTGGCCTGCCACGGCTCGAACGGGCCCCATTGCCAGATCGGGTTGATCTGCACGAGGCCACCGAGCAGGAACAGGATGCCGGCGACGAAGAACATCAGCGCCAGCGAGCGGGGCACCTGGCCGGGGAACAGCGGCACCCCGACGATCCGCCGGTTCGTGGTCCGCTTGCTCTCCTTGAACTGGGTGTGGTGGCGGGCCGCGATCAGCGCCAGATGGACACCGATCAGCGTCAACAACAGCACGGGGATGATGAACACGTGCGCGATGTACATGCGCGAGAAGAAATGGGTGTTACCGGGAAACGACGCGCCGAAGATTCCCAGGACCAGCGGCCCGCCGACGACGGGGATGGACAGTCCGACCCCGTAGCCGATCGCCAACCCGATCCCGGAGAGGAGATCGTCGACCAGCGAGTAGCCGAGGTAGCCCTCGAGCAGCGCGGTGAACAGGAGGAGCACGCCGACCATCCAGGTCAGCTGCCGCGGCTTGCGAAACGCCCCGGTGAAGAAGATGCGCATCAGGTGCATCACGATCGCGACCATGAACACGTCGGCCGCCCAGTGGTGGGTTTGACGGATGAGCAGCCCCGCCTTATCCACCAGCGAGAGGTCGAGGACCGACTTGTAGGCGGCGCTCATCGTCTGGCCCTGCAGCGGCGCGTAGGACCCGTGATAGACGGTCTTGGCGGTGCTCGGGTCATAGAACAGCGCCAGGTAGGTCCCGGTGGCGATCAGGACGATGAACGCGTACAGCGCTACCTCGCCGAGCAGGAACGACCAATGGTCGGGAAACAGGTAGCGCAGCGACTTGCGCAGCAGCGGCGCCGCCGCGGTGCGCTCATCGATGAAGCGGACGGGATCGGCGATCGGGTCGCTCACGTGGGCCGCTCCCTCACCGCCCACCACCCTGGGCCGACCCGCCCGGAGAAGTTACCGGCCGCCCGCAGGAGACCGTCTGAGCCGATCATCAGCGGCAGCTGCGGCAGGGGACGCCCGGCGGGGCCGAATATGACCGTCCCTCCGGTGAACGGATCGAAGGTCGAGTAATGGCAGGGACAGACCAGCGCGTCATTGGGCTCGACGAGCGTGAACAGCGGCTTGCGATACAGCCCGACGGCACAGCCGGCGTGGGTGCAGATCTTGGAGTAGGCGATGATCCCGTCCGGAGCCCAGCCGGCGCGTCCGGCGGGCAGCTTCAGCTTTGTCGGGTCCAAGCGGACGATCACCAGCGGGGCGCCGATGTCCTCCATATTGGCTCCTTCGGGGAACCCGGTGTAAAAGGTCCGCTCTTCGACGTCGTCGGCGCTGATCGGTCGTCCGTTCTCGTCCACCACGCGGGTGCCGCGGTGCCACGGCGTCCGGTCGAGTGGCCCGGTGTCCCACAGCGGGCCGATCGACAGCACCGGCGTCGCCACCGCCAGGCCGAGGGCGCCGCCGGTGGCCGCGCTCGCCCCGATCAGCAGGCGCTTGCGGGTGAACCGGCTGCCGCTCTCATGGACCATCTCGACGATCTCGCGCTGCTCCTCGGGGTGCTCCTCGGGATAGTCCTCCTCGATCTCCTCGGTGACCACCAGCCGCTTGGAGACCACGGTCAGCGCGGCGGCGATGAACACCAGGCACATCCCCAGGCAGATCCCGAGCAGCTGGTCGGGCAGGGCGGCCGAGCTGTACACCGCGTAGACGACGACGAAGCCGAGAGCGAACAGGCAGGCGACTCCCAGCAGGAGGAGCACCAGATTCTCGGCGCGTCGCTCAGGTGCTCCCTCGGGAACGATTCGGGACGGTGGCTCAGGCGGCGCTGGTGGTTGTCGACGACGCTGGCGTCGCGCGACGAAGAACGCGACCAGCCATTGCCAGAGCTTCATGAGCGGCGAATCCTCCTTCCGATGACCACGCAGGTCAGGAGCAGCAGCGGCGCGGCGATCCACCAGGCGACCAACCCCTCGGGAATCGGACCGAGATTGCCGATCCCCCACCCACCGCGGTTATCAGGATGATTGGTGCTCAGCACGTACTTGACGATCGAGTTCAGCTGCGTGTTGGAGATCTGCGTGGTCGAGAACCGGGGCATCAGGTAGGGGCCGATGCGCACCGCCTCGGCGATCCGGGTGGCGGGCACGTTCTGCAGCGGCGGGACCTCGGCGCCGGTGACGAAGCCGCCGCGGCCCTCGATCTGATGGCACCCGGCGCAGTGCTGCAGGAACAGCGACTGTCCCTCTGACAGGTTGCCGGCTGCCGGATTGGGAGTGGGGATCGCCGGCCCGGCACCCAGCGAGGCGACGTACTGCACCAGCGAGCGGACCTCCTTGTCGGAGAACAGGACCCGCTCCTGCTCCGGCCCCGGCTGGTCGTGGATGTTCGCCAGCGGCATGAATCCGGTGCGCAGGTAGAAGTCGGGGGCGAGCGCGCCGACGCCGCGCAGCGGCGGACCGGCGCCCGTGATGTCGCCGGCGCCCGGCCGCGGCGCTTTGATCCCGGATCCGTCGATCCCGTGACAGCTGGCGCAGTTGCCGGCGAACAGCTGCCGCCCCAGCTCCAGGCTGGGCTGACTCGGCTCGGTCGTGGGGCGCACGATGCCTGATCCGGGCTGGGCCTGGGCCAGGCTCGGCGCGAGCAGCCCGACGAGGGCGGCGAGGGCGACGAGGGCCAGGGTGGGGAGGCGGTTCACGATTGCTGGCATACCGGCAGCAGAGGCGCCCCGATACCGGTCATGACGATGATCGCGAGCGCCAGGAAGTTGACGGTCAGGCCGACGAGGGAGAGGAAGTGGACCCGACCCAGCGGCGGCGCGTAACCGTCCCCGCGTCGCTCCTGGGCGTCGACGTCGTCGATCTCGTAAGTCGAGCGGAAGATCTGCACGGAGACCGCGGTGGCGGCCAACCCGATCACCAACGCGAGCAACGACAGCCCGATCTGCCAGCCGTGCACGGGCAGGCTCCAGCGCGGCGCGGGCTGGTTGCACTGGGCGAACGTGAAGTACAGGTTGGCGGCGAACTGGATCACCCAGGCGACGGCTCCGCCAAGGACCCCGAACCAGAGCAGCCGGGTTGACGGGATCGTGCTCATATCGACGGAGACAGCAAGACCAGCACCACGATCAGGGCGAGCGCGTTGACGACATACCAGTAGAGGGTGAGAGCTCTGACCCCGATCAGCCAGTAGTTGCTCAGCCCGCGGGTGGCGAGCTTCCACAGCACCGCGAGGCTGAGCAGGATCCCCAGCAGGACGTGGGCATCGTGAGTCACCGAAAGCGTGTAGTAGATCGAGCCGTAGGCGCTCCCCTGGGGCCGGAAGTCTTGGTAGTCATGGATGAACAGCGCGATCTGGGACGCCAGGAAGCCCATCTGGATCAAGAGCGCGAGCACGATCCACTGAGCGGTGCGCCTTCGATGGCCACGACGCGCGGACAGCTCCGCCAAAATCAGCAGCGGAGTGGTGGCGACCAGGACGGCAGTGACGGCCAGCGGCACAGGAATGCTGGGCGCGTCGATTCCGGCGGGGGGCCAGCGGCGCGAGCTGAAGTTCAGGTAGTAGTAGCTGCCGATCATCGTGCCGAACAGCGTCGCCTCCGCGCACAGGAACAGCGCCATGCCCCACCAGCCGTTGGGCTGGGCCATCCGCCGGCTATCTACCCGCGCCGCGGCCCGGGCGGTGTGCGCCTCGGCGCTGCGGGGAGGGCGGGCGCCGCCAGGCGGCCGGTCCGCCCTGGCCTCGGTCACGCGCCCTCCTCGTGTTGATGCCAACCGATCACCGTCAGCAGCCCGACGACCGCCCAGCCGAGCGCGATCCAGTAGTGCCCCATCACCAGCATGAAGAAGGTCCCGAGGAGCATCAGGGCGCTGAGCGGCGGCCAGATCGAGTGCGGCGGCATCGACAGGATCTCGTCGGGCGCAGCGTCCTGGGCGGTGGTCGCGGGCGTCAGGTGGCCCCGGCGGAGCACCCCCTGGCCCGCGTCGAGGCGACGGTTGTCGCGCTCGCGGTCCCGCTTGTCCCACATCGGATACGGGCTCGTCACCGTCGGGATGACGGCGAAGTTGTAGGCGGGCGGCGGCGATGAGGTTGACCACTCCAGGGTGTCGCCGCCAAACGGGTCGTTGCCGGCCGGCTCACCCCTGAAATAGCTGATGAGCAGGTTGGCGACGATCAGCACCAGCCCGGCGGTCAGGATGTAGGAGCCGATCGACTCGATGAAGTTCCACAGCGTCCAGCCCAGGCCGGGGGGATACGTGTAGTTGCGTCGAGGCATTCCCAGCAGGCCGACGATGTGCATCGGGAAGAAGGTGATGAACGTGCCCGTGAACGTCAGCCAGAAGCTGATCTTGCCGACGCGTTCGTTGTACATCCGTCCGGTGAGCTTGGGGAACCAGAAGTACATCCCGCCGAGGATCGGGTACACGGCGGCGCCGAAGATCACGAAGTGAAAGTGAGCGATGATGAAGTAGCTGTCGTGCACCTGCTGGTCGAAGGGAATCGCCGCCACCGTGATCCCGGACAGGCCGCCGATGATGAAGTACACGATGAAGCCGATGATGAACAGCAGCGGCGTCTTGAACTTCGGTGTCCCGGTGAGGATCGTCGCGATCCACGCGAACAGCTGGATCGCCGACGGGATGGTGATGATCAAGCTGGCGGCGGCGAAATAGACCGTGGTCAGCGTCGAGAAGCCGACGGTGAACATGTGATGCACCCACACGCCGAAGCCGAGGAAGGCGACCAGGATCTCAGCCAGCGCCACCAGCGGGAACAACACCATCTTGCGTTCCACGAACGTCGGGATGATCGCGGTGGCGATCCCGAACGCGGGTAGGATGATGATGTACACCTCGGGATGGCCGAAGATCCAGAACAGGTTCTGCCACAGCAGGGGCGCACCTCCGAACGCCGCGTCGTAGAAGTGAAAGCCCAGCTGGCGGTCGAGCTCCAGGAACAGGGCGGCGACGCTCAGTGACGGCAGCGCGAACAGCAGCGCAAAGGCGACCGCCAGAAAAGCGAAGCAGAACAGCGGCATCCGGTTCAGCGACATGCCGGGCGCGCGGAGCTTGAAGATGGTGACGATGAAGTTGATCGAGGCGATCGTGCTCGAGATCCCGTTGAAGATCAGCCCATAGCCGTAGAAGTCGATGTTGTTGCCGGGATCGAACTGCTTGGACGCCAGCGGCACGTAGTCAAACCAGCCGGCGTTGGGCGCGTGACCCTGGGCCAGCGCCGTGTACATGAAGATTCCGGAACCGAGGAAGATCCAGTAGGACAGCGCGTTGAGCCGCGGGAACGCCATGTCCCGGGCGCCGATCATCAGCGGGATCAGGTAGTTGCCGAACGCGCCCGTGGTCATCGGGATCACGAACAGGAAGATCATCGTGATCCCGTGCATCGTGAACACCTCGTCGTAGGCCTGAGGCGAGAGCACGGTGCCGTTGGGGCCGATCAGCTGGGTGCGGATCAGCAGCGCCTCGACGCCACCGGCGCCGAAGAACACCAGCGTGGTGAAGAAGTAGAGGATCCCGATGCGCTTATGGTTGGTGGTCGTCAGCCACCCGAACACGCCGCCCCGCTCGACCCAGATCTGGTCGAGATCATCGACGTAGCGCTGCCCCCGAGGGGAGACGACGGTCGCCATCGCTACTTCAGTCCGTCCAGGTAGGCGACGAGCTCAGAGACCTGCGTGTTGCTGAGGCCGAGATCGGGCATCCGGTCGCCGGGCTTGATCGCCTGGGGGTTGTGGATCCAGGACGCCAACCAGGCGGGTCGGTTCGGTATCTCGTCGGCGGCCAGCGTCGTCCGCGTCGCCAGGTGGGTCAGATCGGGACCGACGTCGCCCTGCGCGGATGTCCCCGCGATCGTGTGACAACTCGCGCACTGGTTGTTCAGGAACACGCGCTTCCCGGCCTGGGCTTTAGCCGAGGTGGGCGCCACCGCCGGACGCGTCTGGTTGGCCAGCCAACTATGGAATGCCGCCGGCTTCTGGACGAACACCTCGAATCCCATGTGGGCGTGCTGGAAGCCGCAGAATTGTGAGCATTGACCGCGGAACTCGCCGGTGGAGGTCGCATCGAGAAGGATCCGGTTGCGCAGCCCGGGGATCATGTCGATCTTGCGGTTCAGCGCCGGCACCCAGAAGCTGTGGATCACGTCGGCGGAGGTGGCGACGAGGTTGATCCGAGTGTCGACGGGGATATGGATCTCATTCGCAGTCACCGCCCGTCCACCGTCGTAACGTACCTCCCACCACCACTGATGCCCGATCACGTTGACCGTCATCGACGTGGTCTTGGGATTGGGGGCGCCGGTCTTTCCCACCAGGTAGACGTCGGAGACGCCGAACAGCGCCACCAACACGACGATCGGGATACCGATCCCGAACACCAGCACCAGGCCCTGGGCGAGGTCCTCACGCTCACCGAAGATGGGCAGCCCCGGCTTGCTGCGATTGAACCAGGCCATGACCAGCAGGGCCACGGCACCGAAGAACACGATGCCGGCGATGGCGAGCATCCACCACCACAGCAGCGCGATGTCGTGAGCGAGCTTGCTGTGCGTGTTGAGGATCGACTGCCGGCCGCTGCACCCGGCGAGGCCGACGCAGAGCACGAGCAAGACGATGACGACGGTCGCGCGCCGGGCGCGCGTCACCGGTCGGCGGTGCCCAACTCGCTGGCCGTGAGCCTTCGGTCGACCGTGCGCCCCCAGGCGGCCATGACGTCCACGCCCCAACGAGCAGTCCCGTGTCACCGCCACTTCCTTACCCGCTGATGATGGGAAGCAACCGACTCAGACTGGGTTGTCTTCGGGCTCATGCTCGCTCATCTACTCGAGGTGTGGAGCCGGTCCGGGCGCGGCACCATATCGGATCCGGGCCGCCGTCGCCAACGTTGGATCCGAGTTAGCGCGTCAGGCGGGCGCGGGGGTAAGGCAGATGACGCCGCACGGGGAATCCCGCGTCCCGGTGACCATGCGGGGTACCTCGAGAGCGTGTGGCTTCACCCCCGAAACCAGCCCGGCGATCCCTCTCCGCGGCCGCGGGGGATCACCGCGACGCGCATGCCTACGTGCTGCTCGAAGAGGCTCGACTGAGATGTGAGCACCTGAGGTCGCAGGTCGCCCACAGCCGCCACCCCTCGGGCGCTGGGAGGCGTGCATCGCGAGCTCGTTCTGGCGGGGCTGTGCGCGAGCTCATGTCCATCTGCTCAACGGCCAGGAGCTGCTCCAAGGCCACCTGACCGAGGCAGACCTGCCGCCGTCCCGCGCCCGCGGCGCCGCCGGCTCGCTGGACCGCGAGAGCTGACGAGCAAACCGCCGGCGGATCAGGCCGAGCACGAGTTGGCGGCCTCGGCGTCGGTGGGCTCGCCGGGGGCCGCGTCGCCTGCTTCCTGGTCGGTCGAGATCATCGGGGAGTGGGAGAGCACGATCGTGCCGGCGGCGATCATCGCCACGCCGATCAGCTCGGGGACGATGAACGCGCCGGTACGGAGGTGCTCGCCGAACAGGGCGACCCCGATGAGCACGCTGACGAGCGGATCGGTGAGGCTGATCGCAGGCTGGGCGAACACGAGCCGCCCCGCCTGGACCGCGTTCTGGAAGATGTACAGCCCTCCCGCTCCCGCGGCGACCATCGCGTAGGGCTTCCAGGACGAAAACACCGCCCCGAGACCCTGGTTGAGCAGCGCCGTGGTGGCCTTGATCAGCGCCGCGGCCAGCCCAAAGCCCGCTCCGGCGGCGATGCCCCATAGTGCCGCCCGGCGATCGCCCACGCCGGCGCGCCAGCCGGCGCTGATCAGCGCTGCGCACGCTCCACCGATGGCGAGCCCCGTCAACAGCCACGCCCATCCGGAGACGTGCGAGGCATCTCCCCCCGAGGGTGCGGCCGCGACGAGCAGCAACGCGAGGCCGGCGCTCATCGTCAGCGCTGCCGCGAGGTCCCGATTCCGGAGTGGAACCTTGAACGCGGCAGCGGCGAACAGCAGCGTGAGCGGGAGCTCGGCGATCAGGATCGGCTCGACGGCCGAGAGCTGCGCTCCGTGCAGGGCCAGCGCCTGCAGGCCGAAACCTGCCGTCAACGCCGCGATCCCGGCGAGCCAGACCGGCTGGCGCACCAGGTCCGCCACCAGACGCAGGCTCAAAGCGTCCTCGCTCGGCGCCTGCTTGGCGCCGCTGCGCTCGAGGACCGAGGACATCGCGTTGGCGCACGCGGCCAACAGCGCCCAGACGACGAACATCACTCAGTTCGCTGGCCCAGGCTCCGATCCGGCCGGTTATCTACCTGAATCGATCGCCAAGGCCGAGCGAACCCGAGGGAGCAGCTAATCGCCGGTCAGTTCCTCCACAACCCAGTCAACCATTACGGCGAGCAAACAAGCGCAGGCGCCGAGCAACAGGCCGATGCGAGCTTCTGTTCCCATGAGGTCTCTCCTAATTTCGACGAAACATTTCGTAGCGCTCAAACACCGCTGGACCGCTAGGGTTCTGGGCCGGCGCAGTAGCGACCAAGCCGACGATCCCGTGGCCAAATTATCTCCTCTGGTGACCGCCGTCAAACATCGCCGCTGCCTGGCCCGGATGCCGCATGATCCGAGCCTGAGATGATCCTTGTATACGTGTTCGGCCTGGCTGGCGCGTTTTTCCTGGCGCTCGGCTTCGTGGTGCAACAGCACGTCGCCTCCGATGCCCCATTCGACAGGCGGATATCGCCGCTGTTTCTGCTCGAGCTGGTTCGTCGCCCGCTGTGGCTGCTCGGCATCGTCAGCATGGGCGTCGGAAACGTTCTCGGCGCGCTGGCTCTGGGCCGAGGCAGCCTGAGCTTGGTCGAGCCGCTCGGGGCCGCCAACCTGTTCTTCGCGCTGCCCTTGGCGGCGGCGTGGCAGAGGTTGCGGCTGGGCTGGCGCGAGTATCTGGGAGCGGCGGCTCTCGTCGGTGGCTTGGCCGGCTTCATGGCCGCCGCCGGGCCGGCGGGATCAAAGAGCGTCCCGGTGTCGGCGGCCGATTGGATCATCGCCGGTGTCGCGGTGATCGCGGTGGTCGCGGCGTTCACCTGGGTGGCGAAGCGGTTCACCCTCGGTGAGGAGGCCACCCTGCTGGCGTGCGCCGCCGGCGTCCTGTTCGGACTGCAGGATGCACTCACTCAGCGGGCTGTCGATGACGTGGGTCACGGAGCGACGGCACTGCTCACCTCGTGGACCCCGTACACGTTGCTGCTGGTCGCGATCGCCGGCATCTCCTTGAATCAGAACGCATTCAAGCTGGCTCCCCTGGAGGCGTCGCTTCCCGCCCTTACCATCGCCGAGCCGCTGTGTGGGGTCGGGATCGGGGCCGGACTGTTCGCCCAGCACATCCGCCTCGGAGCACCCTACGTCGCGATCGAGCTGTTCAGCCTCGGACTGATGGTGACCGGCGTGATCCTGGTCGCCCGGTCACCGGTGGTCACCGGTTACGAACTGAGCAAGTCCGGCTGACGACTCTCCACAATCGTCAGGATGTCATCGGCGGCGTCTGCGCGGAACATGGCGGCGGCGGCTCGCGAGCGGCGGTCGCCTGGCGACGCCGAGACGACGGCCATGTGCACAGCGGCGACGAGGTCCTGCGGCCGGAGAACGTGCTCGACCAGCCCGCATTGCACCATGGCCTCGACGTTTGCCGCGCCGTGGCCGGGAATCGGCTTGAAGCTCACCACCGGCCGGTCGGCGGCCAGTGCCTCCATGCAGGTGAGCCCGCCGGCATTCTCGACCACGGCATCGGCAGCCAGCATCAGGCGATCCATGTCTCCCACCCATCCCATGATCCGCGCACCGTGCAAACAGGAGGGACGGCCGGCGAGCCGGCGTCGGAGCTTCTCGTCTGCACCGCACACCACGAGCGGGGTGAGCCCCGGCGCCTCACCGATGACGTCGACCGCCGCGGCGAGGTCACCCGCTCCCCACGATCCCGCGACGATGAGCACGACGCGCTCTGCGTCGTCCAGATCGAGCGATGCCCGTGCCGAATGGCGGTCCCAGACGGAGTCAACGAAGCAGGAACGCACGACTGGACCGGGCGCAGTCGTCCGCTCCGCGCCCCGTTGTGCGGCTTGGCGGGCCATGCTCGGGTGCAGGCAGACGTGCAGGTCGACGTCGGAATCCACCCACAGGTCGTGCACGGCGAAATCCACGATGACCGTGACCGTGGGCACCGACAACTGTCCGGCACGACGCAGGTCTCCCAGGATCCGCGAGCAGAGGTGAAAGGTGGAGACTGCCGCGACGGGCTCGTGGTCAGAAACCCATTGCCTCACTGCCCGGCCGCCGAACCAAGTCACTGGTGAGACGGGAGCCGCCCTATTCCTCGTGGGCTTGAACCACACTTTGTAGATGGCGTCATAGATCCACGGCGTCCACCGCAGCATCGCCGCATAGAAGCTCCGCAGGAGACGTCCAAGCGGCCAAGGCAAGATCGCAAGCAGGTCGACGACGTCGACTCGGTAGCCGCGGGCGCGAAGCCTTCTGGCGAGCTCGGTGGCGACGCCGGTGTGACCGGCGCCCATGCTCGCCGTCAACAGGAGTACCGTCGGGAGACGGTGTCTATGTTCAGCTACGAACAACCTGGGACGGCGGAGGCTACTAGGTGAAGTACACGGCGCCACGCCCGCCGGTCTCTGCGTCAGGACCACGCAGCGGGGTACCGGCGCCTCTATGAGGGTCCTGCTGGTGCATCCGAGCCCGCTGATGTATTCGGAGATCTTCCTGCGGCTGGAGCCGCTGGGGCTCGAGCGGATCGCCGGCGCCGCCCGCTCCGCGGGGCACGACGTTCGCGTGGTCGACCTGCAGGTGCTCTCCGCTTCTCACCTGGAGCGCGAGCTCGAGGGCTTCCGCCCCGAGGCGGTCGGCTTCGGGCTCAACTATCTGGCCAATGTTCGGAGGTCATCGATCTGGCGCGCGCGATCAAGCGGCGGCTCCCCGGGTGCTTCACCTTCGCCGGCGGCCACAGCGTCTCGTTCATCGCCCGCCACGTGCTCGACGAAGCCGAGGGGGCGCTCGACGCGGTGGTCCGCGGTGACGGGGAGGTGGTCACGCCGCTGCTGCTCGCCGCGGCGCGCGACGGGGGTGCCCGTGATCTACCGGGCGTCATCACGCCGGAGGGTCAGGGCAAGGGAGCGCCGCTGATGCTGGAGTCGATCGACGAGTTTCCGCCGGCGCGGGACCTCATGCGCCGGCGTCGCAAGTACTTCATCGGCGAGCTGGATCCCTGCGCCTCCATCGAGTTCACGCGGGGGTGCCCCTGGGATTGCTCGTTCTGCTCGGCGTGGACGTTCTACGGGCGGGCCTACCGCAAGGCGTCCGCGGCGGCGGCGGCGGCGGAGCTCCAGTCGATCGACGAGCCAAACGTGTTCATCGTCGACGATGTCGCGTTCATCAAATCCGATCACGGCGAGGCGATCGCCCGTGAGGTCGAGCGGCGTGCAATCCACAAGCGTTACTACCTGGAGACGCGCGCCGACGTCCTGTTGCGCAACACCGACGTGTTCGAGCGCCGGCAGCGGCTCGGGCTCACCTACATGTTCCTCGGCATCGAGGCGCTCGACGAGGCCGGGCTGGAGCTCTACCGCAAAGCGGGTGAGCCCGGACACCAACATGAAGGCGCTCGAGACGGCCCGGCGGCTGGGAATAATGGTCGCGATCAACCTGATCGTCGACCCCCAGTGGGACGAGGAGCAGTTCCGGCTCGTTCGCGAGTTCGCGCTGTCGGTGCCCGAGATCGTTCATCTGACGGTCATCACGCCCTACCCGGGGACGGAGATCTGGCACGCCGAAGCGCAGAAGCTGACCACCCGCGACTACCGGCTGTTCGACATCCAGCACGCCGTACTGCCGACCAAGCTGCCGCTCGAGCGGTTCTATGAGGAGCTGGTGAAGACACAGGCGGTGATCAACCGCAAGCATCTCGGTTTGTCCGCGGTCGCCGGGACGCTGGGCATTCTCGGTCGTCAGCTCTCCCGCGGGCAGACCAACTTCCTGCGCATGCTGTGGAAGTTCACCTCGGTCTATAACCCGCGCCGCCGGTACGCCGACCATTTCCGCGAGACGCGGTATCAGCTTCCATTGCCCGAGCGGCGCGAGAAGATGACCCCGCGCGATCGCACCGAGCTGTACATACACCGGCCCCCCGCCGCCGCCGGCGAGCTCGCGTGACCCCGCCTCGCCGGGCTGGGTAACAAGACTCACGCCGATGCCAACATGGAGCTCGTCCTGGCGCTGCTCCTGCGCGTAGCGCCATCGCTCGCCTGAACGGCTGGTTGGGTCGTTCACCGCGGGAGACAGCCAGGACACTCCCGGCCGGACCCAGTGACGACTCGCCTGCAGCGTCGGCCGGATGCTCGACGCAAGCGCCGGGCCAGGCAGGCGCGAGACTCCTGCCCGATCGAGTCGATGATCGGAGGCCGGCTGCTTGACAGGTGACCATGAGGTCACCTATGCTGCCGAGATGGACTTGGTGTTCAAGGCGCTGGCCGATCCCACCCGCCGGGATCTACTGGACGAGTTGTTCAAGCAGGATGGCCAGACCCTGATCCAGTTGGAGAGACGGCCCGCGATGACGCGGTTCGGCGTGATGAAGCACCTGAGAGTGCTGGAGGAGGCAGGGCTGATCGTGACCCGGCGGCGCGGCCGGGAGAAGCTTCACTTCCTGAACCCGGTCCCGATCCGGCTGGTCCACGACCGGTGGGTCAGCAAGTACGCCGAGCCGTGGACGGCGAACTTGAGCGAGCTCAAGCGCGAACTGGAGGAGGAGAACAGCATGGAGAAGGTGTTCGAGATCTACATCAAGACCACGCCGGAGCGGCTGTGGGAGGCGATCACCAGCAGCGAGATGCGCCGGCGATATAACTTCGGGGCCGGCGTGAAGTCCGACTGGACCCCCGGCTCGGAGTGGGAGATGACGCATCCTGACGCGCCCCGGGCGCTGGCAGAGGGCGAGAACCTGGAGGTCGACCCGCCGCGCAAGCTGGTGCAGAGCTACACGGCTCTCTGGGGCGAGGATGTGGCCCGAGAGGGCACGTCGCGGGTCACGTGGGAGATCGAGCCGGTGGGCGACTCGTGCCGGTTGACGGTGACCCACGACCAGCTCCCCGAGAACGCCGGCCCGGCTCTCTACGGCGGCTGGCCGATGATCCTCTCCGGGCTGAAGACGCTCCTGGAGACCGGCGAAACGCTGACCACGCCCGGATCGCTGATGTACGCCCAAGGCCCGGCGTCGCCGGCTTGATCGTCCCGTGCAACCAACCCTGAGCAAGCGGAGTGCCCACACCATGAGCAATCGGTCCAATCCGACGAACATCACCGATATCCACACCATCGGGGTGCCGGTGAGCGATCAGTCCCGCTCACTGCACTTCTACGTCGGGAAGCTGGGTTTCGAGAAGCGCCTCGACGCGCCGTTTGGCGTCGGTCGCTGGCTCGAGGTGGCGCCCCCGGGAGCGATGACTTCGATCGCGCTGGTCGCGGCGGCCGAAGGCGAGCCCGTCGGCGTCGACACCGGCATCCGCCTCAGCACGGGCGACGTCGATTCGGATCACGCCGCGCTGCGCGCCGATGGCGTCGACACCGATCCCGAGGTCATGCGGATGGGAGACTTCGTCCCACCCATGTTCACCTTTCGCGATCCCGACGGAAATCGTCTCGTGATCGTCGAGCAGCGATGACCGCGCCAACCAGAGCAGACGAGGAGTTGTGATGACAGCGATGAGGGAACCCGTGAGTACTCGCTTGGACGAGCAGTTCGCCGCCGTGCTGCAGAAGAGCCCGAGCCCCGGCGGCTGGACATACGTCGTCTGGCCTCAGTCGGCAGAGTTCTTCGGCACACGCGGCCTGGTCAGGGTCCGCGGCACGGTCGACGGCCACCCCTTCCAGAGCTCGTTCATGGCGCTGGGGGACGGCACCCACAAGCTTCCGATCAAGGCCGGCCTGCGCAAAGCGGTGGGCAAGCAGGCGGGTGACACCGTGACCATCTGCCTGACGGAACGGCTCGCCGGCTGAGGCACCGAGGCACGGACGGCGCCGGCTGGCGCCGGCTGGCGCCGGCTGGCGCGCGGTCGACCACCGCGCTCGGTCACACGAAGATCACACGGTGCACGGCAGAATCGCGGATGGTGCTGATCGGCCGAGATCTTCAGGGAGGTCGAAAATGCCAACATCCCGCCGCCGGTCGCCCGCGCGCGATGATTCACTCGAAGGACTGGTCGGGCACGTCACCGGCAACGCGGTCGGGCGTCACCTGTTCGCCGATCCGCAGCGGCTGTTCGCCGATCCGGACGCGGGTCCCGACGAGGTGTCGTTCCACCAGCCCAATGTAGACGAGCAGTACTACAACACCGGCTACTACGCGGCCCATCAGAGCGAGATCCAGCCGTTTCCGCGACCCCTCCCCGACCCGCCGCGCATCGATCTCGCGACCATCCTCGGCCCCAACCTGATCGGTCCGGTCAACGACGCCAAGTCGATCACGTTCCACGCCGTCGGCGACACCGGGGCGTCGAGTGCGCACTGATCGGCCCGGAGGCCGAGGTGGCCGACGCGCGGCCGACGAAGTGATCAATGGCGGCGCCGAGGCACCCGCGTTCCTGTTTCACCTCGGCGACGTCGTCTACAACGTCGGCGAGGGGCAGTACTACTACGATCAGCTCTACGAGCCGTTTCGGCGCTATGACCGGCCGATCTTCGCGATCGCCGGCAACCACGACGGCGCCGTCTATGGGCCCGATGTCGACGTCCCGGTAGCGCCGACGCTGCAGGCGTTCCTGCGCAACTTCTGCACGAGCACGCCCGCTCCGTCCCCCGACGCGCTCGGCAGCGCCCGGACGACGATGACCCAGCCCGGCGTCTACTTCACGCTCGACGCGCCGTTCGTCTCGATCATCGGCCTGTATTCGAACGTGCTCGAGCATCCCGGAGTGATCTCTTAGCAGGGCGGCCACTTCGCCCCACCCGACGATCAGCTCACCTTTCTCGCCTCGGAGCTGACGAGACTCAAAGATGAACGGGAGGCCCTCGCCCGAGCGACCATTCTGACCGTGCACCATCCGCCGGTCTCCTTCGACGCCACCCACGGCAGCTCTCCGACCATGGCCAACGAGATCGACGCCGTGTGCAGCAAGGCGGGGGTGTGGCCGGACGCGGTGCTATCCGGGCATGCCCACCTGTATCAACGTTTCTCGCGCCAGGTGAACGGTCGGAGCATTCCCTATCTCGTGTCGGGCAGCGGCGGGCACCTGCAGCACCCCCTCGCGCCGGCCTGCCGAAGGCGCCGGTCGACTTCGGCAACTACCGGCTCGAGGTCGATCCGATCTTCGAGCTCGGCTACCTGACGTTGACGGTCAGCATGGCGGGCACGGACAATCCGACTCTTGCGGGCACCTTTCACTCGCAGGCCAGGCGACCGACCCGCGATGGCTTCGTGCTGGACCTGAAGACCGGCGAGGTCCGCGCGGCTTAGCGATGCCGGCGTCGAGGATGATTCGCCGGGTTGCTCAGGTTTGTGGCTTGGCGTGGTCCCGTGCAAAGAAATGAGTTTCCGGCCGTGGCTGCTCGACATCGTCGATGAATAGGTCGACCTGCTCGTCGTAGAAGGCGACCAACCCTGCGATGGGCAGCAGCTGACGCGTGGGAAAATCGTATGACCAGGCCAGATCGGGGTAGCGCCTGTCACCGATCTGAACTGACCAGTACTCGGTCGTCCGCCCTTTGTAGGGACACGCGGTGACCGTGTCGCTGGGGATCAGGTGCGAGAAGTCGACCGCGCTGCGGTCCAGGTAGTAGCGCGGCGGTAGTCCGGTCTCGAACACCATCACCGGTGAGGCGGACTCGGCGAGGACTGCCCCGTCGCGCTGCACCCGCACGCGGCGTGACGAGCGCAAGGCATCCACCCTCACGTACGGGCTGCGGGGATGGACGAACACCTGCTCGTCCTCCTCATACCACGCGTCGAGCGCGTCCCAGTCGAACCGGATCGTCCCGACGAGACCTTTGACGGTGGACTCCAGATAGCGGCGTCCAGCGCCACGACGCTCGGCGCCGCCTGCGCGTAGGCCGACCCGAGCGACGGTGCCGCGCCGCACGCTGTCGGTGTGCTGCTCGTCGATGAGCGCAGCCTCGTGGACGTCATCGGCGGGTATCAGGAAGTGGGGGTAGAACGGCCACTCCCAGAGATACAGAGCTCGAGTCGTGTCCAGCACGACTTGGCCAGCCAGCGTCGCCCGCACGCGTCTTGGAACCGGCTCAACGTGATCGACGGGGACGAGTGCTTGCGGATACAGGGTCATCGCGCGACGACGAGCCGGGAGAACCAGGGTGCCCTCACGTGACGCCTATGCCTCGCCGCGAGCGGGATAATCGTTGGCGGCCCAGTAGTCGATGCCGCGCAGCAGCTCGTCGAGCCGCGGTCGCCCGACGGGCATCGAGAGGATCGCCTCGTAGTAAACGCTGCCGTCGGGCGCGATCAGGAACAGGGCGGGCTCGCTGAATATCGCCGGCTCCGTGTCCTTGATGCCGCGGGAGACGAACAGCCCCCACTCCCGCATCTGCACCTCGGTGAGTCCGTAGGCGAGAGGCACATTGCCGAGGTTCCACTCGTCGCGCATCCGGGTCGCACGCTCCTTGGTCTCAGCGCTGACGGAGATGACCTCGATGCCGAGGTCGGAGAGCTCCCCGAGGCGCCGATCGAGCTCTGAGAGTTGAGCCTGGCAGACGGGGCAGTGCAGACCCCGGTTGAAGACCAGCATCGTGAACCGCTCCGGGGCGCGGTCAGCAAGACGAAATCTGCCGCCGCCGACGACCGGCAGGTCAAGTGCCGGGGCCTGATCGCCGGGACGGACCGCATGGGGGGCGGTGACTGCGCTCATGGCTACTCCTCCGGTTCGGTGGCCGGCACTTCACTCGGCGCGCCCGATTGACGTGCTTCTGCGGCGGCTCGGCAATGGACCATGCAGTCCAACTGGTCGCCAGACAGTGGAGCAGGTTCGTGCTGGACTGTCAAGTCCAACTGCTGGAGGACCGCTTCGGGGGCCCGCCCCCGGAACACTGGACCCAGCGGTCCATCGCGACTAAGCTTGCCTCATGGCTTCTGCGCCGACCACTGAGCAGGGCCGGGCGACCCGCGACCGGATCGTCGCCGCGGCCGCGGCCCTGGTCGCAGAGCGCGGCCCCGCCGGCACCACCCTTGATGATGTCCGCGCCGCCACTGACTCGAGCAAGAGTCAGCTGTATCACTACTTCGGCGACAAGCACGGCTTGGTCGAGGCGGTGATCGAATTCCAGACTGCCCGGGTCCTCGGCGCTCAGAGAGATGCTCTGGAGCTGGTGAACGGCTGGAGCGATCTCGAGCGCTGGGCGGATGGGATGGTCGCGGCGGTGCAGCAACAGGGCGTGCGCGGCGGGTGTCCGATCGGCACGCTCGCGGCCGGTCTGGTGGACACCGACGAGCGCTTCCGCCTCGCTCTGAATGAAGCCTTCGACGGCTGGCGAGCGGCGATCGGTGGAGCTCTCTCGCGGCTCCGGGACCGCCATCTGCTGGCGGCGGGTGCCGATCTCGAGGCGCTGACCACGACCACCCTGGCGGCAGTCCAGGGCGGTCTGCTGCTCGCCAAGACCAGTCGCGACAGCTCACAGCTGCGCACGGCACTGAACGGCGCGATCGCCCACCTGCGGGCCAACGCACCGCGCAAGGCCACGCGCGCCCGCCGCTGATCGCGGCCGCTGGGCGCTTTGCCTTCGTGGCCAGTGGCGATCACCGTCATCGAGATGCTGGCGGTGGGTGCTGCGAGCGGGCAGCTCGTCGGTCCACCTCGCCGGGGATGCTTAGACGGCTGCTCTGCGAATCGGCGCCACCGTGGGCACGGGTCGGCGGTGAGGAACCCGAGGATGATCGTGTCGCACAGGTCGGGTTTCTCGACCAGCAGCCACCTCATCGTCGTCGCCGACCATGACGAGCGTGCGGTTCATGACGCCGGCGAGGTCGCCGGATGCGAGCGCCGGCTCAGTGCAGTGCATCTGCGCCAGTTTCGTGACCATCACCGGGTAGTGGTCGACGCCATCCGGCGAGACCTCCGCATAAGAGGCGCGCCAGGAACTCCGGCGGCTCGTTGTCCGGATCGATGACCTGCGGAATCCAGCCATCGTGGTGGAAGACCCCGGCGACCAGCACCAGGCGCCGGACGATGTCCGGGCGGGCGAGCGCGACGAGGAGCGCGACGATGGCGCCGTCGCTGCAGCCAACGAGATGTGCCGGGCCGCCGACGACCGTGTCCAGGAACGCGGCTGTGTCGTGCGCCATCGCGTCAAAGGTGATGGGGCCTCCGACGACCGGAGTGTGGCCGTGTCCTCGCCGCTCCGGCGTGTAGACGTGAAAGCCGGCTGCAAATGCCGCAAGATTTGGTGTGAATGCCCGGGCGTCGACGCCTGCGCCTCCGGGATGCAGCAGCACCAGCGGCTCACCGGCCCCATGCTCGTCGTACCAGGTGCGCACTCCATCGAGCATCGCGTAATCAGGCACGTCGTCTCTCCGAATCAAATCGCTGGAGGTGTTGGGTTTGACCGCCAACGTCGCCAGAACTCATCGCATCCCGCGCGCGCGTGGGTGCCCACGCGCACGGAGCCGCGCGCGTGGGCGAGGCTACGAGCGCCGGCCGGTGAGCGCCAATCCGACGCCGAGAAGGATCATCGCGATGCCGCCGCCGGCGCTGAGGCGCTCCAGCCGCGCCGGCGAGCGCCCCAGCCACTCGCGGGCCGTGCCCGACGCGAGCGCCCACGTGCTGTCGGACAGCAACGCGATCACCGCGCAGATCGCGCCCAGCGTGGCCAGCTGCAGCGTCGGGTGGCCGGCCGGCCCATCGATGAACTCAGGCAGCACGGCGGTGAAGATGAGCAGGCCCTTGGGATTGGTCGCGCCGACCACGAACCCCTCTCGATATGTCGTCCAGGTCCCCCGCGAACCGACCGGGCTTGGCGACAGCGCGTCGGCCAGGGCTCTGCGGTCCCGAATGCTCCGGAGCCCGAGGAGCACCAGATAGACGGCGCCGATCAGCTTCAGGACGGTGAAGACCGTGTCTGAGCTCGCCAGCACCGAGCCGAGGCCGATCACCACCAGTACGAGCTGAAGCAGCAGCCCGCTGGTGTTCCCGAGCACGGTGGTCAGCGCGGCGCGGCGCCCGAGCGCGACGCCGCGGCTGACCGTGAACACCACGCTCGGGCCAGGGATCACGATCAGCACATAGACGGTGAGAAGGAACGCGACGAGGTGATCAGTCGGCAGCACGCCGAGCACGAGTCTCGCACACGGCGATCATGTTTCCGGGCCGCGGCGCCGCCAGCGTCTGACCAGAGAACCGCCGGTCCGACGCGACGTCCCCGGTTTGACTTCAAGGAGGCCTGACCGGCGGCGCGCTGGTCAGGGCCGCCAAGACCAAGTCGGCGTGTAGGCAGCAGCTGCGCGAGGACGTCGTGATCGCCTGAGCATCGGCCGGTCGGCTCGCTGACCATCGCGTCAAGCTAGCCTTGACAGACGTCGCCAATCAAGCCAACCTTGCGATGGATCTAGCAAAGCTGGCGATCTCCGACTCAGCGGGCTGGCGTTGCGCGACGCCAGAGACAAAGGAGAGATTGATGAAGCGCAGAGATGTAGGTCAGCTCGGGCGCAGGTGCGCCATCGTGGCCGCCGTGATCGCTGCCGGCTTCCTGGCCGGCTGGTCGGCCGTTGGAATTACCGACGGGGTCGTCATGGGGATCGCGCTCGGCGCCGGAGTAGCGGCACCCATGTTTCGCAGCGAATCTGCCAACTGCCTTTCTCGCCACAAGCGGCATCAGCACTCGCAGCGAACCATTACCGGCCCGCGAGACTGACCGAGGTCAATGTTCGCCGGTGGGACGACGGAGACCCGGCGAGTCGACCCAAGATGACGCCGCCCCGTTGCGCCGCTACTACCGGGTTTGACGCGGGCGCACCGCGCACACCCAGCGCATACCGCTCTGCGGCCCGGATGCGGTCTCGGCGGCGGTCTCCCGGGCGGCCCCCGTCGAACCCGTCCTAAGAGGCTTGATGATCTAACACCCGGCGGCGATGATCTAACACCCGGCGGCCACCGTCAGGCATAACGAGAAGTCAAATGACGACGCGCCGCACAGCGATGCTGGTGCCGCGCCGCTCATTCGTAGCCAGTGAACGGCTCGGTCTCGAACCGGGTGGCTTGATCGCGATCCTCGAAAACGTGGGTGATGCGGACTGCCGCAGAGACCTGCTCGACCCGGCTCTCCACCAGATTCAGGTCGAGATTGTCGCCCAAGCCGAGTGCGTTTAGCCGCTCGGCCTCGGCCCGACAGACGTCCCCAGGCGTGGGATTGCTCTCAGGATAAACGTCGGTGTGGTGCCGGACGAGGGCCTGCCAATGCGCGTCACCCGCCCGTTCGATCGACTCTCGGATCTGTTGCCGGGTGAATGCCATGGTCTCGGCCTCCTCTGCATACCGCGCGATCACGCCGACCGGCGCAACCGGATGCCCGCCGTCCACCGCGCTTTGCGGCCGCCACGTCAGACACTACCGGTGCCACCACGCGCTCATCGCTCTTCATCATCGCTTGCAACGGAGCAACAGTGTTCGTCGGCAGTCGCCTGGCGTGCAGCCGCGACGCCGCCCGAGCTGCTGGTCGGCAGAATCCGGAGGATGCTGACGCGGGATCTTCTGGCGTTCGTGAGGTCGGCGCTGCCGCTGCCGCCCGCTCAGATTCTGGAGATCGGCGCGGGCGGCGGTGAGCTCGCCGCAGCACTTACTGCCGTCGGGTACGACGTGCTGGCGATCGATCCCGCGGCCGAGCCGGGTGGCTATGTGCGGCGTTGCTCGCTGCTGGAGGTCAGCGGGCGGTTCGACGCGGCGATCGCGGTGGTCGCGCTGCACCACGTGGATCCGCTCGAGGCATCGTGCACACATCTCGCCTCGCTGCTGGCGCCAAGAGGAGCATTCGTGATCGATGAGATCGACATCGCGCGCTTTGACCACCGCGCATTGGGCTGGTGGCTTGGGCAGCGCCGGGCGCTCGGCTGTCCGGAGCGTGATCACGATCCGGCTCGAATGCTCGAGGATTTGCGCGGTCACATCCATCCGTTGTGCAGCATCCGTGCGGCGCTGGGACCCCACTTTGAGCTTGGCGAGCCGGTGCGCGGGCCCTACCTGCACCGCTGGGAGCTGCGGGCGAGTCTTCTTGAGGCCGAAGTCGACTTGATCGCTGAGGGTCTCCTCCCTGCCGTCGGGGCTCGGTACGTCGCGATGCGCAGAAACAACGACGCCAGGTAAGTTCGCCCCGACCTCGCGACTGCTTTTGACCCCGCCGACCGCCGACAGCAGGAGCGCCGACCTCGTGCCCGGACCGCGGCCGGCCGGCTCAGCGGTGGTGGGTGATCTTCGCCACCGCCCTGGCGAAGGACCCGGTGTTCAGGCCCCAGGAGGCATCGGTCCAGGCGAACGGCACGATCTCGGAGAGCCGTAGCTTGGCCAGCCCAACCAGCGCTTGGTAGGCATAGGTCTTGACGTGCTTGGGGTTCGTCGATCCCCACGTGTTGCGGATCGACGTCCAGCCGTACTCGTTCGCGCAGACCGGCGTCCGGCCCCGACCGTACCGGCGCATGTCGGCGAGCGCGTCCCGGGCCACCTTGATCGACTGGCTCGGCGTCGCCCCGTAGGGGTGGATGGCGACGGCATCCATCGGCTTGCCCCGGAACGCCTTGAGCAGGCGCGGCAGCGACGACTCGGTCCAGGCCAGCCCGCCGGTCGTGACCCGGGCACCGCGGTCGACGCGGCGGACCGCGCTGCGGACCGCCTCGTACATGCGCGCGTAGTCCGAAAGGTTGATGTCGGTCCCCCAGTCGTGGGTGTTGTCAGGCTCGTTCCAGACCTCGACGGTGGTCACGGGCACAGGGCGGAGCTGCGGGTTCGCCTTCCAGAAGGCGCCGTGCGGGCCGTAACGCTTCATGAACGCGGTCGCGTACGCGGCAAAGTTCGCGTTGCTCGCCGGCGGCAGGTAAGCGATCACCCGTCCTGACTTGAGATGCAGGACGTTGGACCGGTGCACCTCGGCCCAGCGCGGCGCGTACGCCAGGGTCGGCTCCCAGCGCAGGCCGGCTGACGCCATCTCAGAGACGATCAGGTCGTCATAGCCCCAGTCATAGGTATGGCGGCCGCGGACCGTGGCCTTGGGCTCGGTGGCTGCCCAGTCGGAATCAGCGCGCCCCACCCGACCGCCGGCCTTGTACAGCGAGTTGAGGTTGCTCATCACCCTGGTCTGCGACCACTCGCCGCGCACCTGATTGGTGAAGTCGCTGCCGACCTGGGCGCCGAACGTGGTGGCGCCCGCGGTTGCCGGGATGGCCAGAGCCAACAGGAACAGGAGAATTGGCAGACAGCGTTTCATGAGCCTCACAGATGGTCGCGGAACGAGGACGAGGACTAGAACACGGTCAAGCGCCGCATTGTTGTGGTGCGCGCTCGCGGCTCGGCCCCGTCACGACTCTAGCTAGCCCCGCGGCGCGTTGGTCCGGAGAGACAGAGCCGGGCAGCTGTCAGGCAGAGGGCAACGATCCCGGCGAGGGGCGAGCGACATCGGGTGGTCGGAGATCGCTTCCCTTCGGATGATGCGTCCGTACCGACTCGGTCCGCGCGCTGAGCCAGCGGCTCGTCGGCGGTCGACCCCGAGTCACCGACGACGTGGAGGACGAACTCGGCGCTCCGACGCCGAGCAGTCCAAGCACAAGACGCCGTCAGGCATCGCCTTCAATCGACCGCGAGAAATCGGTCCGCCACATCCATCGCAAATCCCGTAGGTCCCCTCGTCCAGCTTTGTCAGTGCTCGCTCCAGGCGACCCAGTCCGCGCTCGAGCGATTCGCCAACACCGATGTCGGTCAAGCGGCTCACCGCCTCAGAGGTGCCATCGCCGATCCGCTTGCCGAAGCTCACCGCAGCGCCAAGCTCGGGACGCTCCGTCAGCACCGCCAGACGCCGGCGGTCACGGTCCCGACGCGCCTCCAGTTCAGCGCGAACTGCGTTGAGGTCGAAATCATTGGAGGCCACCACCGGAAGCGTATCCCCCGGGGCGTGGTCCTCGAGCATGTGGCCCTCGCAGCTGATGCCAAGGATGCTTCACCGGGACACCAGCGCCCGCCGCTCACGCCAGCTAAGCCGCGCAGCATGCGCTTGGTTTCACGAACCGCGGGGCCTACCAGTCCGGGCGAGGGTGAGCTGTTCCGACGAGGGGGGACCTTGGTCCTTGATGGCGCTGTCGGCGCCGCTGGTAGTGACCCACTTGCGCCAGTCCCCAGTGACGTGCTCATCAACGTCAAGTGGCTGATCGATCGCGACGCCGAGCTGAGAATCACTTGGCCCGACGGCCACGTCAGCCACGCCGACCCCGCCTCGGTCTTCGCGTCCGCCGGCTGAGCTGCGGTTCGGCCGGCCAGCAGATCGTCCAGCGCGGACGCAGAAACCGCCCTGTGCCTCCGAGCCGGCTGGCGGGTAGTTCCCCGCGCCGCGAGGGACATGCCGCGTCCAGTGGTCGACCTCGGATGGGACGCGTAAGCTCTGGCTTCGGCCGGAGATCGAGCGGTGGGTAGCCGAGCCGGCGGCGAAGGGTCTGACTCGTCGCCAGCGCCATTCGCCAGCCCTGACGTAAGGGTCTGCTCCCAGCTGCGCAGGGGTTTCCGAACGAGCGAGTCCACTTCGTCCCGTAGGTCAAGAGACTTGCGATCTGATGCCGGTCTGGATGGCCGGGGCCAAACCGCAAGTACCCGCGACAGCCAGCGTCCCAACGGACTGCCCACCGCGATCCCCTGCCGCCCCGAAGGTTGTGCCTGATGGATCCCCGTCCCGGGAAGTCTCTAACGCCGGCGCGGCGGCTGCCGGCGGACGGACCGGTCGGCCAATCGTCTGCAAAGTCATCGGGTACGGGTGATCCCGGTCCCATAGCGGGCGGGCTCGGAGGGTCTGCTCTGTTCGAAGCCCGCTAAGCCTCCCGGGCCTTCTCGTAGGTGAGCAAGGCGAGACCGTCACCTACGATTCGGATGGCGACGAGGCGCATGGGCTTCGTGTCGCTGATCTCGCCGAAGAGGCGCTCGCCGGCCCCGAGCACGACCGGGTAGACCATCAGCCGCAGCTCCTCGACCAGGTCGTGCTCCAGCAGTGTGCGCACGAGTTGGCGGCTGGCGAGGACGATGATCTCGCCGTCTATCTCATGCTTGAGCTTCGAGATCTCGTCCACCGCGTCGCCGTTCAGAACCGTCGTGTTGTTCCATTCGGGATCTTCAAGGGTCGAGGAGATGACGTACTTGGGCAGGCTGTTCAACCTGACCGCCAACTCGCCGCTCCGGAAGGACCACCGTGGAGCGAAGAACTCGTAGCTGCGCCGACCCAGCAGCCAGGCCTCGGCGCCCAGCGCCTCGCCGAGCGCGACCTTGGCCCACTCTTCGCGGTCCTTGTCCCCAACCTTGACAAACCAGCCGCCGTGCTTGAAGCCCTCCTCGCCGGTTGGGTCCTGTACGACCCCGTCGAGCGAGACGTTCTCGCTGACCACGATCTTTCCCATCTCCGCTTTCCTTTCACCGGAGGTTGCATGCTGCGTTCATTGAGGCGTCTGCAATGGCGAAAACTGAGCGGCCAATTTCGAGCCTCCCCGACGTCATTGCTTCTGATGCGGGTGAAAGGAAGAGTCGGTGTGAGGATGTGAGCGTGACCAAGCAGACTCTGGCTCGTGCGCGCGCCGGTGACGAGGACGCGTTCCGCGAGCTGACCGACCGCTACCGGCGTGAGCTCCAGCTGCACATTTACCGGATCGTCGGGTCGACTCAGGATGCCGAGGACCTGCTCCAGGAGACGCTGCTTGCCGCTTGGGGCGGCCTTCGGCGGTTCGAGGGGCGCGCGTCGGTCCGGGCCTGGCTTTACCGGATTGCGACTAACCGCTCGTTGGATGCCCTCCGTGCGACCGGGCGCCGCCAGCAGGAGGCGCAGCGGATGACCGAGGTGCCCAAGCCGTCCCGGTTCGCCGAGCCGATCTGGCTCGAGCCATTCCCGGACGTTCTGCTCGAGGGCGTCCCCGACGAGGCCCCCGGACCGGATGCCCGCTTCGAGGCCAAAGAGGCGATCGCGCTGGCATTCATCGCCGGGCTTCAGCACCTCTCGCCGCGGCAGCGCGCGGTGCTCGTCCTGCGCGACGTGCTCGGCTTCCGCGCCACAGAGGTCGCAGAAATGCTCGAGACGAGCACGCCGTCAGTCAACAGTCTGCTGCGGCGCGCGCGCGCCGCGTTTGAGACGCGCCTGCCCAAGACGGGGCGGGGACGCACGCCGGCGCCGAAGTCCAAGCGCGAGCGAGACATCCTCGACCGCCTCGCGGATGCCTTCGAGGCAGGCGACATCGAACGCGTCGTTGCCCTTTTGACCGACGATGCTTGGCTGACGATGCCGCCCGAGCCGTACGAGTACCAAGGGCGGATCGCGATCGGCATCTTCCTGGACGACCGCGCTGGCCGCCGCGGCGCGCCACTGCGGCTCGTGCCAACCCGAGCCAACGGCCAGCCCGCCTTCGGTTGCTACCTCCCCGTCCGCCAAACCGAGATCGCGCGGCCCTACGGACTACTCGTCCTCACACTCGAGGGCGACCAGATCTCCGCCATGACCTGGTTCGCCGACAGCAGCGTCTTCCCGCACTTCGGACTCCCGCGAATCCTGCGGTAGAGAACACGCGCGCTTGGCACGACCTCCTTCGTCCTTGCCCGCTACTCGCGGCCACCGACGACCCCGGCGCCCTGCTATGCGTCGAGCGCACATATCGGCGACGAATACTTTCGCAGTCTTGGTGCCCTCTGGCAGGACGAGTGCTGCGGCACGAGGGATGGCCGGGATCCAAGGTGTTCAGCGTCGACCCGTCGTCGCGCTGACTTCGAGTCGCCTCAGGTCCTACGTCGTCAATGCGGTTGTCCGGACCAGCGACGTCTTAGGAATCCCTGCGAGGAGGCGACATATTGCCGGCGTTTACGGGAGTTCAAAGCGGGAGCGGCAGGACTCGAACCCGCGACCTCCGGCGACTCGAACCCGCGACCTCTGGCGCGACAGAAGGTGTGGTTCCCGTAGTTACGCGCGAAGCTAGGCGCGGGTCATACGGGCGGCCATGCGTTAGACCCGCTGCCCGGGAAGCGCGGAGGAATATGAGAAGGTCCACCAAGGAGATCCTGTGACCGATTTGGTCGCTGTCGTCTACCTGAATCGCGCGAGGCCGAGTTGTGCGCGAGCCGGCTTGCTGCCGTAGCCGCGGCTACTGGCGCGCCGTGGGGGGCTGACCGGAGAAGCGGCAGCGCCGATCTCATGGCTGCTCGGGCGACTGAGCAGAAGCTAGGACCGAGCGCCGGGGAGTCCCGCTTCGACCTGATTGTTTAGCTTGGAATCTGCTAACGCCCGCGGACGCGTGCTCGGTTTCCGCGCATTGCAGGGACTGCAACCCCGCGCTCGGGATGCTTCGCGCGGGGAGCAGAGCAGGACTGGCCGCCACGTTCACCGAAGGCGTCGGTCCTAACTGGCGGCAGTTACGCCGACGACGTCTCGTTGCCTACTACAACGAGCGTCGAAACGCGCATCGTCGGCGGTTGGCGAACTCGTCGAGCGGAGATATGATCGGTTGGCGCACAGGGCGCCACCGGTCCGCGGAGAGGGCGAAGCCCACCTGAACGTTGGTTGTGCTTGTGCGGTGTCTCCTTTCCGGCCCGAGATTTGCGGACTCCGGGCGCGAACGGAAGGAGGCCTTCGTGCCACCCCGCGGTCTTCCCAGCAACGCCAACCTCGAGCAGCTCAAGAAGGGCGCCAAGTCGTTTCAGCGAGCAGTCCGCCGGTGACGTCGGCGCTGCCAAGGTCGTTCGCGAGTTCCATCCCCGCTTCGCTGACGCGCAGCCCGGCTCACCGGAGCTGAACGGCTTGACACGCACCGACGCGCAGCTGGTCGTCGCTCGTCAGTTCGGGTTCTCGAGCTGGCCCAAACTTAAAGCGCATCTGGAGCTGGTCGCGCGCTACGCCCGCTCGCCACACCACGAGCCGGTTGGCGGACCGCTGACGGACGACCAGGCGGTCATCGACGAGTTCCTACGGCTGGCGTGCTTGAACTACGGCGATGATGACCCCGACCGATTCCGGCGCGCGCAAGCACTCCTCGAGCAGCATGATTGGCTGCCGCGCGCGAGTATTCACACGATCGCCGCGATGGGCAACGTTGACGCCGCCCGCGAGCTGCTGAACCGCGACCCGTCTCAGGCGTCGCTGGTTGGGGGTCCGCACGACTGGGAGCCGCTGCTCTATCTCACCTACGCGCGCGTGCCCCTCAGGTCGGGCTGCTCGGCGGTCGCGGTCGCGCGGCTGCTGTTAGAGCACGGGGCAGATCCGAACGCCGGCTACTTGTGGGAGGGGCTGATCCCGCCGTTCACCGCGCTGACCGGCGCTTTGGGCGGCGGCGGCACGATCCCGAAGCACCAGGAGGAGTTCGCGCTCGCGCGTCTGCTGTTGCAGGCGGGGGGCTGACGCAAACGACGGGCAGGCGCTCTATAACCAGGGCTGGGGCCCACACCCGGGAGAGGACTGGCTTGAGCTGCTGTTCGAGTTCGGGCTGGGCACCGGCGACGGCGGCCCATGGCGGCGGCGGCTCGGGGAGCGCCAAGACTCACCCCGGAAGATGCTTGAGGACCTGCTGATCGCCGCGGCCGGTCACGGGCTCAGCGACCGGGTCCGCCGGCTGCTCGCCCGCGGGGTGGATCCCGAGGGCCGCGAGGCAAAGCACCCGATCTATCAGGGACGCTCGCCGATGCAGGAGGCGGCAATCAACGGGCACCTGGACGTTGTGTCCGTGTTGGTCGCCGCGGGCGCGTCCTGGGAGCACGATCAGGTCGACGAGCTGATCGAGACCGCGATGACCGGCGACCGCGCCGCCGTGGAGCGGCTACTGGCGGCCGATCCCGGCTTGCGCCGGCGGGCGATCGAGCGGTCCCCCCGGCCAGCTGGTCCGCGCGGCCGAGCAGAACAGCTATGAGGCGGTCGCGCTGTTGATCGAGCTGGGGTTCGACGTCAACGCACGGTCGCGGACCGCGCCGCTGCACGAGGCCGCGATGCGCGGAAACCTTCCCGTGATCCGGCTGCTGCTCGACCATGGCGCGGACCCGAACAGCCATGACACCGGCTATGACGCCACCCCGGCGGGATGGGCCGAGCATCACGGCCAGCGCGAAGCGCAACAGCTGCTGGAAGCGCTCGAGCAACCCAACCCGGCCACCCCGCTGCCCGAGGATCCCGCAGTCCCGATCACGCAGACGGGAGCTGCGATGCGGACCTGTGACGGCCGCGTTCACGGCCGTGTCGGCGGGGCGGTTCGACGAGCTCGGATCGATGCTGGCGGCCGAGATCGACTGGCAGGGACTCGCTGAGGAGGACGGTCAGATCCCCCGCTGCCATGGCCGCGATGAAGCCCTCGAACGGATGCGCGTCGGGCTGCTCGCCAACGGTGAGGTGTCGGTCAGCGCATTCCTCGAATCCGGCGACCGCGTCCTCGCGCACGTGCATCGTGTCGGCGATGGCGAGCTCGGGCCGCCGGAGCGGTTCCTGGTCGCTGAGGTCCACGACGGGCAGATCACCAACCTGCGCGGCTACGCGAACGAACCCGAAGCACACGCTGCACTGCACGCCGGTTCGCCGCCACACGCCTCACCGGACTTCGATGAACGGCCGGCCGTGCGAGAACCGGACGCGCCGAGCGAGTCGAGATGAGCCGGCCGATCGCCAACCTCCGCCCGCTGACGCGCACCGACCTGGCAGCGATCACGCCCTCCTTTGAGGACCCCGACACGCGGCGGTATCTCGGCGGACCGGACTGGCCCGCAGCGATGCTCGATCTCGGCAAACACGCGGTCGGCGAGATGTTCCGCGGCGCGGTCCAGACCGCGGCTCACCATTACCTCGCCGAGCTCGAGGGTCGCGCGGTCGGATACATCGACTGCGGCACGTTTGACCGCGCCACCGTCTACGGCGGGGAGGGGCCCGACGGGCCGATCATCACCGAGGCGATCGAGGTGGCGACCGGGTCGATCGCGTTCGTTGTCGACCGGGCGCTTCGTCGCCGCGGAGTTGGCCGCGCGATGATCGCGGCGCTGCTCGCCCGGCCCGAGCTCGCGTTCGTAGCCAGAGCGATCGCAAAGCCCCTGGGCCACCGCTGCCCGCGGACCGAGCACGTGCTCCTCGCCGCGGTGTCCCGCAAGCTCCACAGCCCCTCCGCGCAGCTGCTCACCGATTGCGGCACCACCCGAGAACAGATCCGCGATCAGGTGACGCAGATGATCCTCCAACAATCCCCCGAGCTGGCCGATCGACTCACGAACCGCGGGCTGATCTCCCGCATCAAGATGCAAAGCGTCTGAGCCAGACACGCCGACATACACGATGACGATCGAGATTCTCTACTTCGAAGGTTGCCCCAACCACGAACGACTGAGCGAACGCCTCCCCGCCCTCCTCAAGGCCGCCGGCATCGCGACCGAAACCACCTTGCGCGAGATCACCAACCAGCAAGACGCCGAACGAGAGCGGTTTCTCGGCTCACCCACCCTGCGCGTCAACGGCCACGATGTCGAACCCGCCGCCGACGATCGGACCGACTACGGCATGAAGTGCCGCATCTACCGCACCCCCGAGGGCCTGAGCGGACTGCCCGCCGATCGGGGGATCCTCGCCGCGCTCAGCACCGGCTGAGCCGCAGGCCACCTGGTCACGCTTGCCGGATCACGCGTGCGGCTCGGACGGTCCGCTCCGTGGGCTCGTCGCCGACTGCATGTCGCAGGCTGAGCTGCTCGCAGCTGTGGACCATGGCGGTCTGGTCAAACCGCTGTGGAAGTCGGGCGGTCGGTCGCACGAGTGCGATCCAGAACACGACGGCAGCCAACCGCCACGAACACCACCACGCCGACGTCTCTCCCGACCGCAGCAATGACCGGATGAGTAATCAGAACCCGCCGCGCCAGCGGGCGATCGCCCCGCCGGTCAAGCGGCGATCGGCTGGTGATCGTATCGACCGGGTGCTTACGCTCTCGCGATGGCCGCGACCCCTGTGATGACCGCTAACGGCGAGACCTCGGGCCAGCAGCGCACCACCGTGGTGTCGATCATCACCGCCTCATCGCTGATGATGTTGATGCTCGGCGTCGGCCTGGTCACCACCAGCCTGGGCCTGATCTCCACCGGGATTGAGTCCACCGGGGACGTCGTCGCCGCAGTCGTGACGTTCTTTGCCGTCAGGCTCGGTGCCCAGCCGGCCGATGAAGCCCATCCCTTTGGGCACCGACGCGCGGAGAACCTCTCCGCGTTGGCGGAGGCGTCGATCCTGCTCGGCGGTGGACTCTTCGTGGTCATCGAAGCGGTGCAGCGGCTGATCGGCCACGGGAGCTCACTGTCGGCCCGGTGGTACGTGTTCGCGGTCATTGGCGTGGCGATCGTGGTCAACGTCAGCCGCGCGCTGATTGCGCGTCACAGCGCCCGCCGGTACGGGTCGGCGGCGCTGCGCTCCAACGCGTTTCACTTCGCCAGCGACGTCGGCGGATCGGTCGCCGTCCTGGTCGGCCTGATCTCCGTCCGTGCCGGGTTTCGCGACGGGGACGCGATCTCAGCGCTGATCGTTGCCGGCTTCATTTTCACCGCCGCGGCCCGCCTGATCTTCGAGAACGCGCAGATCCTGATGGACACCGCGCCCGCTCACGCCCAGGCTGCCGCTCGGGACGCGATCGCTGCCCTCAGCCCCGGAGTCGAACTGGATCGCCTTCGTCTGCGTGAGTCCGGAGGCCGCTACTTCGCCGACGTCGTGGTTGGCATCCCCCCCGGGCGCGCCGTGGTCGAGGGACACGCCGTCGCTGAAGACGTCGAAGCCGCTATCGAACAGGCGCTGCCCAACAGCGACGTTGTAGTGCACGTCGAGCCCCAGCGCCGCGGCCTGACCCTCCGCGATCGAGTCCTCGCCATCGCCCTCAGCGAACCGGCGGTCAGCGAAGCTCACGACATCACCATCTTTGATCACGGCAACCAGCACAGCGTCTCCCTGCACCTCAAGCTCCCCGCCGAAAGCTCCCTGACCACTGCCCATGCGATCGCCGAACGCGTCGAGGCCGCCATCGCCGCCCTACCGACCGTCAGCGACGTCCGCACCCACCTTGAACCCCTCGAACAACCCATCGCCGCCAACCCATCGACCAGTGACGACCCGCGCACCCTTGAAACGATCAAGACCGTCGTTCAGCGGTACGCGCACACGCCCGCGCGCGACCTGCGCCTTCTCCCCACCCCCCACGGCGATGTGCTCTTCATCACCCTTTCCGTGGGCGCGACCGCATCGCTCACCCACGCCCACCAGGTCGCCAGCGAACTCGAAGAACAACTCCGCCAAGCGATCCCCTCCATCGCCGACGTCGTCGTCCACACCGAACCCTGACAAGACGGCCGCTGAGGACATCTACGCGGTCGGGGTTCCTTGAGGCGCGCGTGCTCAAGGTCCGCGACCGCGGCCCCGTGCAGCTAAGCGTCTGCCAACTCGCGTGCGGATAAGAAAGCAATCTACGTTCTGTCTTCGCCGATCTCTCAGATCGTGCCGGTGAGGACGAGCAGGCCGATGATGAGGAGCACGAGGGCCGTGAATACGTTGCCCCACCGCTCCAGCCATTGCCCGCGGATCTCATAGCCGCCGCGGGTCGCGGCGAGCGTGAGCCCGACGATGGTGCCGATCGTCACCGCGGCGAAGATCACCAGCGATCCGATCGCGGTCGCGACTCCCGCGGCTGTGGCCGCGAGAAACACCGGAAGGATCGTCAGATCGGGCGACGCCGCGGCCCCGAACGGGACCATCACCGCCGCTAGCCCCCGTACCCCGCGCTGCGATTGTTGGTCTTCGCGCTCGTGGTCATGGTCGTGATCGCCGTGGTCGTGGTGGTCGTGGTCGTGGCTGTGGCCGTGGCCGGTGAGCTCAAGAAGGGCGAATCCGATGCCGGTGGCGATCAGGATCCAGCCGATGATGGTGTCCTGCGCGCTCTGGATGGTTGAGCGGAACTGCAGCCCAACGGCGATGATCACCGCGCCGAGGATGATCGACACGAGGACGTGCGCGACCCCGGCCAGCCCCGAGAGTCGCGCTACCCGCGACAGTGGATAACGGCGGGTGCGTCCCAGCACCGCCAAGGGCACCCAGTGATCAGGCAGGATTGCGTGCCCGAAGCCGACGCCCGCGGCCGCGGCCAGCAGCGCTGGTCCGCTGCTGCTCACGCGCTCACCGCCGGCGCGGCCGGGCTGGCGGCCAGACCCAGTCGAAGATGCTCGGTGTGTGAGACCGCTTCGGTGAGCAGCGCGCCCACGTGATCGTCGTGCAGCGCATAGATCACCTGCCGACCATCACGCTCGCCGATCACCAGCCCGAGGTGGCGAAGCACCCGCAGCTGCTGAGACACGGCTGACTGCTCCATTTCGACCTCCCGGGCCAGCTGTCCCACCGAGCACGGGCCGGCAGCAAGCCGGCTGAGGATCCGCACCCGGCTAGGGGTCGCGAGCGCCTGCATCGTCTCGGCGACCGACCGCGCCGTGTCTGCCGAGAGGAACGGCAGATCAGCATCTGCACCATGGCCCATGCTCACATCATCGCATGCGCGGACATTCAGAGATGGTCCGGCCCATCCGATGACGGCGACATGTTGACCGCAAACGTGACTACGCGTGCATTGGGGTTCGCTTAGTGAGCGAGGCGCTTAGACGAACAAGCTGATCGTCGCCAGCGTGAGCGCAATGCCGAGCAGGAACCATTGACCGGGCGCGACCGGAGGCAGCGGCTCGTCGTGTTCGACTTGGCGCCGTCCGCCGAGGTGGAGGCGGTGGATGTTGATCGTCTTGCAGGCCAAAGATGACAGCTGCGAAGACCCATAGAGTGGGATCCGCGACCTGCGGTGAGGTGATATGCCGTACCGGCCACCATGGCGAGCAGCGCGCCGTACCAGCCGGCGACCCACGCCAGCCACGGCGGCGGCGGACGGCGGCGGACTTGGAGGCGGGCGAGGGTCGACGGGTTGGTCACCTAGCCGCGGCGCATGAGTCGCCCGACGGCGGCCATCAGCTCTTCGGTCTTGGCGTCGCGGTCAGCTTCGCCGGCGTCGAGGACGCAGTGGTGGGCGTGGGCGTCAAGCAGGCCGAGCGCGACTTTGTCCAGCGCGGCTTGGGCGGCGCTGATCTGGGTGAGGATGTCGATGCAGTAGCGGTCCTCGGCCACCATTCCTTCAAGCCCGCGGATCTGGCCTTCGATGCGGTTGAGTCGTGCGAGCAGCTGGTCTTTGCTGGCGGTGTAGCCCCGGGCGGGCTCCTGAGTCTTTGGCATTCACCGGACTCTATCATTACCTCTACCCCCTAGGGGTATGTGTTAATGTGCTGGATGTGGGTGTTCTCGATGTGATCTGGCACGGCCTCCGCGACGCGCTTTTGATGGCGTGGGAGGTGTGGTGGGCGCTGGTGTTCGGGTTCTTTATCTCCGCGGTCGTGCAGGCGTGGGTGCCGCGCGAGCGCATCGAGCACGCCCTCTCCGGTGACGGCGTACGACCCATCGCCACCGCGACCGGTCTCGGCGCCGCGTCCTCGTCGTGCTCCTATGCCGCGATCGCGATCGCCAAGTCGCTGTTTCAAAAGGGGGCCAGCGCCGCGTCCGCGCTGGCGTTTCAGTTCGCCTCCACCAACCTGGTCTGGGAGCTCGGGCTGGTCCTGTGGGTGCTGCTGGGCTGGCAGTTCACCCTGGCTGAGTACATCGGCGGGATTGTGATGATCGTGCTCATGACCGTCCTGCTGCGCCTGTTCGTCAACCGCCAGCTCGAACAACAAGCCCGCGAACACGCCCAGGAGGCCGACACCGGCCACCAGCACCACGCCGCCGGCGAGCGCCTGACCTGGCACCAGCGGCTGACCAGCAGCTCGGCGTGGTCAGACGTCGCGCACAACTTCCGCGGCGACTGGCAGATGCTCTGGAAAGAGATCACCATCGGCTTCCTGCTTGCCGGGTTCGTCGCCCAGCTCGGCAACAACGTGTTCAACAGCCTGTTCCTCAAAGGCTCCCCCCACCTCCTCCAGACCATTTGGGGGGCGTTCATCGGCCCGGTCATCGCCGTGCTCAGCTTCGTCTGCTCGGTCGGCAACGTCCCCCTCGCCGCGGTGCTGTGGTCAGGCGGAATCAGCTTCTCCGGGGTGATGGCATTCATCTTCGCCGACCTCATCGTGCTCCCGATAATCGCCATCTACCGCAAGTACTACGGCACCCAGTTCGCGCTGCGGATCACCGCGCTGATGTTCGTGACCATGATCATCGCCGCGCTGATCATCGACGCCCTGTTCAGCGGCCTCGGGCTCATCCCCAGCGGCGCCCGACCCACCCGCACCGACATCTTCGGCTCCATCACCCTCAACTACAAGCTCGCGCTCAACGCTCTCGGCCTCGCCACCTTCGCCGCACTGTTCTGCCTCACCGCCCACAGCGGCGCCACCGACCCCGTGTGCAGGATGAAGGTCGACCGCGCTAAAGCCATCACCAAAGACTTCGACGGCCAGGCCTACTACTTCTGCTCAACCCACTGCCTCCACACCTTCGAAACCGATCCCCCCAAACACCTCCACGGCGGCGACCCCGCCAGAGCAGACCCAAACCGAGGAGAACGTCATGACGATGACTCTCAACTGCCCGCGCTGCGAAGCGGTCATTGATGCCAAGGACGAAGACGAGCTCGTCATCAAAGTCCAAACACACGTCCAAGACGACCACGACCTCGAGCACACCCTTCCCCGCAAACACATCCTCGCCCAACTACGCCGCCAAACCGACAACGCCTGACAGAGACCCAGCCCTCGGCGCCCGGGTCCCTCCTCGGCATCAGGCTCCGCTGGCTACGCCTCAGCACACGCCCATACGAGGCAGACCCCCAGAGCAAGTCACCGAGCCCGGCTCCTCACTGCCGCAATCACGCAGAATGGGGCACCTCATCGACCAAGCTGGCCGATGTCCTCACTTCTGCTTCGCCCCGGTGGCCAACAAAGAGCGGCAGCGCCGATCTCATGCCTGGTGCGGCGACGAACAGCAGCGGGAGGCGGCTGGCGCTTGTGGCGGCCGCTCGGAGGCCTGACCGGGGTCGCGATAGTCAGGTGGCGACCGAGGCCGCCGCCGCTACCTTGATCTACGGCAGCTTGCGCTTGCCCATCTTCACGACAGTCACCTTGCCGATGCTCTCCGGGTGGAGGCTGCCGGGCGCGTAGTCGTAGATCTTGTGATCGGCGAAGTTCATGACGAACACTTCGAGCAGTGAGTGCGCCTTGGCGGTGTCAAGCCAGGCGACGTAGATCTCGTGGTTGCCGAGCGGAAGGGCGACGTAGTCCTCGACCGGGAACTTCGTGCCCACGAACGGACCCTTGATTGGGACGCCGTGCACCGTCGACGCCTTGTCGGTCTGCTGGAAGGTGTTGCCCGCGTTGCGGCCGCGCGTGTAGGCGGCGTTGAGCACATATCCGGCGAGGCTGAAGCGAACGATCGGCGCACCACTCGTGCCGGCCGGCCGGACGGGCGCGGCAGTTGCCGACGTGACGACCAGGACAACGAGGCATGCGACGGCGAGAACCGCCAGCAGAGCGGCTCGAGACCGGGACGATGGACACACGCTCTCCTCTGGTTGCGTGACGGGAGCGGCTGCGGCGGCGTAGCGGGCACGCTAACACGCGTCGTTAGTTGTCTGACGTCCGAACGTCTCAAAGGCCGCTTGGGCTATCACCAAGGCGAAGGGAGTCAGGCCGCCGCGTCAGCGACGAAAACGGAAGCCAGGACCGAGCGCCACGGAGTTCCGCTGGCGACGGTCTGATCCCACGGCTCCTCGCGCGGTGGGTGCAGCAGTTCGCTTGGACTGCACGCAGGCAAGTAGCTGGTGGTAGGAGTCGCAGAATGCGCGCAAACCCTCTCGCTCGAGCTCCGCGGTCAGCGACGGGAGATCGATGCCGGCGGTTGTCGCCTGTTTCAGTGTCTGGTTAGCTGCCTCTGGATCGCCGTCAAGGGTTTGGCTGACGTTCCCGTGGTCGGCGAACGCATGCAGCGTGTGGTCGGGCATCGTGTTGACGACACCGGGTCCGATCAGCTCAGAGACGTACCGGACATCCGAGTAGTCGGGATTCTTGGTGCCTGTGCTGGCGAACAGCGGCCGCTGTGTCCTCGCGCCCTGTCGCTTCAGCCGCTCCCAGTCGGGGCCGGCGAACCTTGCCAGATAGCGCTGGTAGGCGACGCGAGCGCTGGCGATCGCCACCCGGCCACGTAGCGGCGATTGGTTGGGCAGCTGGGCGTCGACCTTGCTGTCGACGCGCGAGAGAAAGAACGATGCCACTGAGGTGATCGGCTCAAGCGATTGGCGGGTGTCAGCACGCGCTGCCAGGCCTCGTAGGTAGGCGTCGATCACCTGCTCATAGCGCTCGTTTGAGAACAGCAGGGTGATGTTGACGTTCACACCCCGGCGGGTGAGCTCCTCGATCGCCGGCAGCCCGGCCTCTGTCCCGGGGACCTTGATCATCACGTTGGGCTGATCGAGTCGCTGCCAGAGATCGGTGGCCTGGGCGATCGTGGCCTCCGTGTCGTCGGCGAGATCGGGTGTGCATTCGAAGGAGATGAACCCATCGCGACGACTGCTGCGCTCGTACTCCGGGCGCAGCAGGCGGGCGGCCTCCCGCACGTCGTCGAGCGCGAGGGAGAAGAACAGCTCCTGGGCATCCCGTTGGCCGGTGTCCGCCAGCGCGCGCAACTGATTGTCGTATAAATCGCTGCCGGTGATCGTCTCGGCGAAGATAGTCGGGTTGGAGGTGGCGCCGGTGACGCTGTAGTCGCCGATCAGCGCCTCGAACTCGCCGCTTTGCAGCAGCTGGCGAGAAAGAGTGTCCAGCCAGATAGAGACACCGGCCTCGTGCAGCCGGCGGAGGTTCTGATTAGGTGCCATCTGGTGCTCTCAGCGAGAGTCGGCAGCAGCTGCCGCGGTCAACGTCTCGAGCGGGTTGTCCGGGTCGCAGAGCGCACCGGCGTCAAGCTGTTGCCTTGAGCGGATCAGTGCCTGAACGTGCTCGTTGACATCCCACACGTTGACGTTCATGCCGGCGAGCACGCGACCGTCCTTGAGCCAGAAGGCGACGAACTCGCCGGCGTCCCGGTCTCCGCGGAGGGCGACCTCATCCCATTCGGTGGCGAACCCGGAGTACTCCATGCCGACCTCGTACTGGTCGGAGAAGAAGTACGGGATCCGGTCATAGCTGCCGGGCTCTCCCAGCATCCAGGCCGAGGCCGCGCGTCCCTGGTTCAGCGCGTTGGCCCAGTGCTCGACGCGGATCCGCCGTCCGTAAAACGGATGCCAGGCGCTGGCCACGTCGCCCGCCGCGAACACGTTCGGCTTCGAGGTCTGAAGCCGCTCGTCGACCGCGATTCCGTTGGCGAGCTCGAGGCCTGCGTCGCGAGCGAGCTCGACGCGCGGAGCCACCCCGATCCCCACCAGCGCGAAATCACACTCAACCACCCGGCCGCCGGTCGTTCGCACTCCGGTGACCCGGCGATGGCCCTCGAATGCCGCCACCCCCTCGCCCAGTGCCAGCTCGGCACCGTGCTGGGCATGAACTTCGCGGTAAAACGACCCGATCTCCGGCCCCAAGATACGCTCGTTTGGGTGCGCCAGCGGATCGATCAGCGTCACCTCGATTCCCGTTTGCCGAGCGGAGGCGGCGACCTCGCTGCCGATCCACCCCGCCCCCACCACCGCCAGCCGGCCGCCCGCCTCGATACGGTCGCGCAGCGCCTCAGAGTCAGCCAGCGTGCGCAGGTAGTAGACGCCGTCGAGCTCGGCGCCGGGGACCGCGAGCCGCCGCGGGTCGGCGCCCGTCGTCAGCAGGAGCTTGTCGTAGCCCAGCGTCCTGCCGTCATCAAAGGTGATGCGGCTGACGCCGACGTCTAAAGCGATCGCGCGGCAACCGGTGATTAGCTCGATCTGCTCCTGCTCGTAGAAGGCCTCCTCGTGCACAAAACATTTATCGCTCTCCGACTCGCCTCGGAGGTGGTCCTTGCTGAGCGGCGGGCGCTGGTACGGCCGCACGGTCTCCTCGCCGATCAGCATGATATGGCCGTCGAACCCGCTTGCTCGCAGCTCCTCCGCCGCCTTGGCGCCAGCTAGACCGGCGCCCACGATTACAAACGTACGTTTGCTCATCTGCTTGTTCCTCCAGTTCAGTTAGGAAGTAATGTCGGGTTCGGGGGTCATCGCGCACGAATCCGTGCAGGGGGCAGGTCACCGTCAGCGCGGGTAGCGCCTGCACTCCGCGTAGCGACGCGCACATGTGCCCTGCCTGCAGCACCACTGCCACCCCTTCCGGGGACTTGCTTCCGCAGCCACGCCGCCGCCTGAGTGGTACGCCACGCCTGCAATTGCAAACCCGTGCAGAAGTACTCAAGCGCCCGGGCCAGATCGGAGAGGCTGAGGATCCGTTCCCCGGGCTGAGGAGACGGGTGCGACAGCGTCGAAGACAATCAAGTGATGCCGCATCGTGACTGGAACGAGATGCGCACCAGCACCAGCTCGTCGTAGCCCAGCCCGTGCGGCACGCGGTCACGTTGGACGGCTTCGGCGTGAGCAGCTCGCCGAAGGCGCCCGCCGCTCGCCGAGGCGTTTCGACGGTGATAGCGCTTACGCACATCAGATCTTCGCCGCCCTTACCGAATGTGTCGCCGATCGCGTGTGGCAGCCCGCAGGCCAACTCATCGAGCTTGCGGTCGTGGAATGTCACGATCTAGCTTGATGAGGCCGCCCGCTCCCGGGGATACGGTCGGTTTCCCCCCGGGAGCGCGCACCTCTTCTCGGGGTCTCAGCGACGGACGGTGAGGGTTCCCTTCATCCCGGCGGCCCTGTGACCCGGGACTGGGCAGTAGAAGGTGTACGTACCTCGGCGAAGCGTGGCAGTGACCTTGGAGGAATGGCCGGGAGCGACGATCTTGCCGTCCTTGTCCACCCCATGGCCCTGAATTGCAATGCCGTGAGCCATGCCTGCGTTGCGGGGGTTGGCCATGATGATCGTGATCCGTCCGGCGTGGGCGGTCAGATGACTGACGTTAAACCGTAAAACCATGTGACTTCGTGCCGATATCCGCAGGACCCGAGATCCAGACGCGCTTGCCGATGCCTGCAACAGGCCAACAAGCACGGCAACAGCGATTAGAAGGGCGGCTCCGATCTGGATGGTGCGACGGCTTGCGACGGTTTGCGACATGTAACTTTTCCCTTGCGGTTGAGGACGTTGCTCCTCAAGACGCCCGATCGGTCAATTCCTTTCCTCCTTTCTCGCGAGAATTCTCAGCGTCTCAGGAAGGATCAGTCGCTGCCTACGTCCTTCACGGCATGACTTGCCCCGCGACCACGGAGCGTCCATGCCTGACCTAGACCTGCCGCTCGCCTCCACGCAGCTCGCGCGCACCACGCCAGCATCCGACACAAACCAACCGCTGTCTGAATCAGCCGCTCGCCTCCTCGGCGTGCTCGGCGTCGCGGGCGTCGCTTTCGTGCACATCCTCGACGCCAACAGCACCTTTCAGGACACGCGCTACGTGTTTTGGCTGTACATGGTTCTGATTGCGGGCGCCATTCCCGTCGCGGGAGCATTGATCTATGGTCGATCACAGCTGGCCTGGCGTGCCTCCGCAGCCCTGGCGCTGGTCCCGCTCGTCGGCTACATCATTTCTCGCAGTGTTGGGCTGCCGGGCGACCCGGGCGATGTCGGCAACTGGCTTGACACGCTCGGGATGGTCTCCATATTCATCGAAACCTCGCTCTTGGCGCTCAGCCTGTCGCGGTTAATGACAATTCGGGCTACCCGTTCAACGCCCAATGCCGCCTCGGGCAACGGGCGAGCGCACGTCGTCGAGCAGCGTCGGGCTCGGCGCCTTGGCCCTGGCTGACCTGAGTTCGGTCGCGCGCTTCGTCTCTTCGTGGCACGAGCCGTCGTCCATCCTAAGAACAACGCTGGAGTACAGCGGTGCCCCCGCGCTGCAGGGCTCATGTGAGCATCGTTCCACCACCACCGGTCTCACAAGATGATTCTTTGCGGCCTAGTTGGCGGCACTGGCCGCTTGAAGCACACCCATTGGTGGGCGAGACTGGCGCCTGCGATCACGACGACGGTGCGGGCGGTGCATCGGCGGCGCGAGAGAGCACGCAGTGGCTTACGTGGTTGTGGTCAACGGCTCAATCGAGCTCAGATTGAGCTTCAGCTCTTGGGAGACGGCCACAGCGTCAAGCTGGTGATGCGGCGTGTATTCCACCACGCTCCTGGGGCGTGCCGCACCGGTCGCGTTTGCGACTCGGCCAGCCGGGAAGCCGACGGCGGTCAAGCGAGCCAGCGCGGTTGGGGCAAACCCGTTGATCGATATGGCGTTGAGGACAGCGACCGTCATCGACGCGGGATTGCCGTTCACCACTGGCCCTTTCCGATGATCTGAGGCCCAGCTCGCCCTGCGGCGAGTAGTTGGTTTGGTGCCATCACCCGAGGCGGCGAGCCCTACCACGACAACGACCGCCGCCGCCATGCAGCCGCCGTAGCACCGCAATGACGGCACGCCGGGGGCCAACGTGAGCGATGCAAATTCGGTCATGACCACTGTCGGCGACGGGCGGCAGGGCGGCCCGCCTGATCTGCTGATCGAGCTTTGAGAGATCCTCAGCGACCTGGTCAAACCGCTGTGGAGGTCGGGTGGTCGGTCGCACGAGTGCGATCCAGAACACGACGGCAGCCAACCGCCACGAACACCACCACGCCGACGTCTCTCCCGACCGCAGCAATGACCGGATGAGTAATCAGAACCCGCCGCGCCAGCGGGCGATCGCCCCGCCGGTCAAGCGGCGATCGGCTGGTGATCGTATCGACCGGGTGCTCACGCTCTTGCGATGGCCGCGACCCCTGTGATGACCGCTAACGGCGAGACCGCGGGCCAGCAGCGCACCACCGTGGTGTCGATCATCACCGCCTCATCGCTGATGATGTTGATGCTCGGGGTCGTCCAACTCTCCTCACTGCCGCAATCACGTATTTCCGGAAGCCACGATCAACCGGCACCCAGCGAGACTTGCTTAAGCAATCTCGTATGCAGCGCGCGGCTCCCCAGCGATCCCTATCGCGTGATTCCGCTCGTCCAGCCGTCCGGGGGCTGGCGACTGCTCGGCCGCGAAGGCGATCGCCAGCTGGCTCGCCTGGTCGGCCGTGCCCGTGAGCGAGATTCTGGCGGCGATGAACCCGATCCGCGCTCAGGGCCTCGTCCAGCCGGTGGGGCCCGCTCCGTGAAAGCGTGGCGAGGCGAACACCGTCAGGGGTGATCCGCCGGTCGCTGTCGCGGTACTTGCGGTGTGACGACGGGCATCCAAGCCCGTCGCCCCACCGCAAGTGGATGCCCTACGCGAGAAACGCTCTCGCACACAGATCAAGAACCTGGGGATGGCCAGCGACTACCAAACGTTGCCCGGGACCGTTGCCCGGACCGGCGTCGAGGAGGCGATTCCACCACGAACCGGCTGGATCGTTCGCGTCCACGGGACGTTGTGAAGCGGGAGCGACGGGACTCGAACCCGCGACCTCCGGCGTGACAGGCCGGCGCTCTAACCAACTGAGCTACGCCCCCTGTGGGGGGACGACCAGTATGCCAAGCCTGCTGGGACGACGCTTGTGCATCTCGCGCCGAGGCCACGGCGCAACTGCCGCCAAGCGGTTCTGCGAGTCCTGCCGCAGCCGTTCGCAACTTCATGTTCCGCGGTGGGTTTGAACGGGCGCAAGCGGTCGTCTGGGAGCGACGTTCAACCCGGCCGTGAGCGTCAATCCCCTGATGACCGGCGGCGGGGACCCAGGAAGCGGGTCCCCGCCGTTTTTTTTGAGGCCCGCCCACTACCGCGTCCAGATCAGGTCCATGATCATGTGCGCGAAGCGCTCGTATCGCTGCGGCGAGAAGCGCTCGGGGTCAATCAGCACCATTCGCCCCGCCTCCTCGCTGAGCCGGAGAATCGCCCGCGCGCAGATCTCTACGTCCAGATCAGCCGGGAGCTGCGAGCGGTCGACCGCCCAGGTCACGAACTGCTCCAGCCGCTCCTGCACCTTCGCTCGGTTGCTTTGTACATGCCGGCGCACGATCGGCGGCGTGCCCTCGGCCGGGAGCAGGATGATCCGCCAGGTGTCCGGCCGGCTCGCCACGGCGTCCAGGAAGCGCCGCATGCCGGCCGCGAACTGCTCGGGAGGGTCACCCTGCTCAGGCGACTCGGGCACGATCGCCCCCAGCTGCGCTAGCGCATAGCTCTCCTCGCGCTCGATCAGGGCCTGGAGCAGGCGCCCCAGATTGGCGAAGTGGTCGTAGATGACGGGCCGGGTGACGCCGGCGGTGCGGGCGATTGCCTCGATCGAGACGCCCTCATAGCCCTGCTGGATTATCACCGTAAGTGCGGCGTCGATCAGCTGCTCGCGCCGCGCCTCCGGGGGGAGCCGAGGCGCATACCGCCGGCGAGGCTTGGCTTCGAGATCCGGACGCGACCGCGGGCTCATTCCCTCGGCGCCGAGGCTAGCAAGAGGCGAGACGACATAGCTACAGCCGTGTAGCTCCTTGGCACCTTGTTTACCGGTAGGTTCGACCGATGGTGGCGGTGTTCGACGGTCATAACGACGCGCTCACCCGAGACGACCACTCCCTGATCGTCAGCGGCCGACCCGAGGGTCATCTCGATCTCCCGCGGATGCGCGCCGGTGGCGTTCGCGGCGCCATCTTCGCCGTCTTCACCCCTTCCGAGGGTGAGGACCGGACGCCGGTGCCGCGTGGTGACGGAGCGCTCGCCGTCGACCTCGCCGCGCCGGTGTCCCATGCTGCCGCGTCGGCGTTTGCGACCGGCGTCGCCGGGCGCCTGCTCGCGCTCGGGTGGGCCGGGGAGGTCCGGCTGGCTCGTCGCGCAGCCGATCTCGACGCTGCCCATGACGACGACGGACCTCCTGCTGCGGTTCTCCATCTGGAGGGGGCCGAGGCGATCGACGCCGAGCTGGAGTCCCTGGACATGTGGTACGAGGCCGGCCTACGGTCGCTTGGACCGGTATGGAGTCGCGCCAACGACTTCGGGCATGGGGTCCCGTTCGTGTTTCCCTCCGCTCCCGACACCGGCCCGGGCCTGACGGCCGCGGGGAAGGGGCTGGTCCGCCGCTGTGCCGAGCTCGGGATCATGGTGGACCTCAGCCATCTCAACGAGGCAGGCTTCTGGGATGTGGCGGGAGCCGACGTCGGACCGCTGGTGGCGAGCCATTCAGGCGCTCACGCGCTGTGTGGTGCTTCGCGCAACCTCACCGATGCGCAGCTCGACGCCATCGGCGCATCCGGTGGGCTGGTCGGCATCGTCTACGCGTGCTCGTTTCTGCGCCCGGACTTCGCCGACGATCCCGACACGCCGCTGGAACTGATCGCCCACCATGCCGCGTACGTCGCCGAGCGAGTCGGAGTACCGCACGTGGCGCTGGGCTCAGACTTCGACGGCACCACGATCCCGGCGGAGCTGAGGGACGTCGCCGGCGTGCCGAAGCTGCTGGACGAGTTGCGTAGGGTCGGCTTTGACGAAGGTGAGGTCGAGGCGATCGCCTGGGGCAACTGGCGCCGAGTGCTCGACGCCTGGTGGACTTGAGGCGCCTGTCCGGCACACCGATCAAAACTCAGCGTCGGCGGCGGCCCGGTCTCGCTCTGCGCGAAAGATCCTCGACCACCTGCTGGATCACCGTCTCGTCCCAGCGGTGGGTTCGCAACAGGCGATAGCGCTCCGCGCTGACCCGCATGTATGCCTCCGCCTCGCTGCGGCGGCCGATCAGGTCCGCCTCGCGCAGCATTGCGACCACCGGACGGTACTCGTTCTCCAGCCACAGGTAGGCCGTCTCGCGCCGGTTGATCGGTTCGCCTCGGTCCTGGCTGGTCCTGAACCCCCAGGCCTCGATCGACTCAGCGAGCCGGTCGTAGTCCCAAGGATCCGACAGGCTAACCTCGGGGCGCGCGTGGTCGGGAAGCCGCACGCGCTCGAAGAACACCCGCTCGTGGCTCTTGAGGGGCAGATCGGCCAGAGTGATGCGGTGCTCGGCCCCGACCCGGGTGATCACTTCGCTGACACGGGCGTTGATGTCGTGGTGGCCGAGCGCGCGGGCGACCGAGATCCGGTGGTGCCCGTCGGTGACGAAGTACGCTCGCCGATCCGTCTCAGATCGACGGCAGGCATCGGCGCGATCACCTTCCGGAAGGCCTGGAAGGGCGTCGCACCGTCGACCTGCTGGGCCGCAACCTGGCTGGACCTGCCGACGATGATCTTGTTGTCCTTGGTCAGGATTCCGCCTCCCGCCGAGTTCACCAGCGAGTTGAACCATACGGTCAGGCCCTCGTACTTGGCGCCCTGCTCCTGGATGTAGTGGGGCTTGCCCTTCTTGGCCGGCGCAATCGCGTCATCGATCATCTGGTTCCGGGTCTTGGGAGGATTGGGCACCAGATCCTTGCGGTACCACAACAGCTCCGTATTGGAGTTGATCGGAGCCGCGTACGGCTTCCCCTTCCAGGTCGCGGTCTGGAGCGGACCGGCGAGCACGCCGTTGCTGACGGCGGCCGCGTTGGCTCCCGTCCACGGCAGGATCCATTTGGCGGTGGCGAACTCAGCGGTCCAGTCGCGTCCATAGCCAGGATGTCGATCGACGAGTCCTGCGCAGCCAGCCGGCGCACCAGCGATATGCGCTGCTGGTCGGACTGAGTGGACAGGAAGTTGATGGCGATCTTCTACTTGCCGCCGGAGGCCTTGGAGCAGGCAGCGGCCGCTTTGACAAATGAGCCCTACGGCTCGGGGAACACGTACCAGTTGAGTGTCACTGGACCATTGCTTGACGACCCGCACGCGGCCGGCGCTAACGCGAGGACGCCTGCTCCCACAATCGCAGCGATGCGGCGCAAACCACTCCTCCTCCTGCCTCTCCTCCCCCCCGCGGGGAAAGCGGCATCATCTCCGCCACGCGCTTTGCGACATCTAGTCTTTGACTGGTTCTGCCGGGCGCGGTTGGCACAGGGCGCAGCGTCCCCAATCGAATGGCCGATCCAGGCCCCGCAGGCGGTGATCGTTGTGACGCCAGTCCCGATTGAGGAATCGGCCGATCACGATCACCGCGACTGGACCTGATCCCGCCTCCTTCAGAGCGGCCGCCGCGCTCTGCGCGTTCGCGCCCGTCGTCCAGGTGTCGTCGATGAGGAGCACCGATCGACCTTCGAGATGCGCCGGACCACCCGGCTGCCGGCGGGACACGTACCGTTGAGCGCTGAACCGATGCGGCTCGGCGGGCGCGTCGGTCCTGGAGAGGAGAGGTTCGTAACGCCCGCGTACGGCACCGACGAGGTCCCGGACCATGAGGTGGAGCGGGTGGGTGTCGGCTCGTCGGCGATCGCTCGAAGGCACCGTCGTCACCAGATGGAACGCCTCGAGTCCGGCGGCGCGGGCCAGGCAGCGCTCGTGGCCTGCCAGGTGACGCCACAACACGGCCGCCAGCTCGAGCGAGAGCTGCCGGGTTCCCGCTCCCCAAAGCCGCTTGTAGCTTGCGAGCGCATGGTGCAACTGCCCGCTGGCCACGCTGTAGGAGATCGGCACCATCGCGTCCAGGCGGTGGGCGCCGTAGGTGCATGCGTAGCAGCGGCCGTAGCCCTCGGTGAGGTTGAAGCACTCCGAGCACACGTTGCGCCCGTGCCGCGGCCCGAGCATGAAGTTTCCGTATGGATCGCTCAGCTCGGCGACGGTTGGCATGACGCCTACTCGGCGAGCGTGTCGGTGGCATTGAGCCGCTCGATCGTTGTCGTGATCTGGTCCGGCTGGGCCACTACATGCACTCCCGGCCGCGTTGCCAGCTCCCCCGCCCACCCCTGGTCCAGCAACGCTTTCCACAGGAACACCGGGCGACCGTGAGCGAGCGCGACCCTTGCCTGGATCCGCGCTCCGCTTCGCGAAGAACCCTCCACTACCACCGTGCCCAGCGACAGCCCGGACATCACGACATTGCGCTGGGGGAAGCTCGTCCGGGAGGGCGGCGAGTCCGGCCAGAACTGCGAGACGACCGCACATTGCCGGGCGATCCGGTCTTGGAGCTCGGCGTTCTCAGGCGGATAGGCATGAGCCAGGCCGGTGCCGATCACCGCGGCGGTACGTCCGGCGGCCGCCAGAGCGGCGGTATGGGCCGCCGTGTCGACTCCAGAGGCAAGCCCCGAAATGACCGTATGGCCGCTGGCGACCAGATGCTCCGCTATCTGGGTCGCGGTCTCCAGTCCGGCCACCGACGCCCGGCGAGATCCGATCACCGCCACCGAGCGCCCATCTTCCGGCTTCAATTCTCCGGCGACGAATATCAGCGGCGGGCGGTCGTGGACGCGCCTCAGGTTCCCGGGATAAGCGGCGTCGAGCACGCCGACCAGCCGCCAGCCCCTCCCCTGCCATTCGGCGATCTCCGCCTCAGCCTTCTCGATGAGCGGTTCCGGGTCATCGGCGAGCAGGCTGGGCTGGTCACCTGGGCCGGCGAGCTCCTGCGACAAGACGACCTCCGCGCGGCCCACCTCCTCCACCAACTCGGCATAGCGCCGGTCCTCACGCCGGCCGAGGCGCAGCAGAGCGACCAGCGCGGCACGGTCACGCCCCGACGACATCGGACCGGCGGACGCTCGGTCAGTCGAGCGGGTCGACCCGCTTCTCAGCGGGCTCAGAATGCTCGTAGGCGAACTCGTGCTCGCCAGTCGATCCCGACGTTTCGACCTGGTCCGGAACCGTCGCTCGTGACGTGTCGTGAGCGAATTCGTGTGCTTCTGGAGTCGGCGCGGACGCGTCGTGAGCGAATTCGTGTGCTTCTGGAGTCGGCGCGGACGCGTCGTGAGCGAATTCGTGTGCTTCTGGAGTCGGCTCGGACGCCTCGTGAGCGAATTCGTGTGCTTCAGGAGTCGGCTCGGACGCCCCGTGAGCGAACTCATGCTCGGTTGAGCTTTCAGGCGGCTCCTGGCCGAATTCGGGATCGGGCTCAGGCGTCTCGTAGTGCTCGGCAGGCGGCTCGACGTGCCCGGGGTGCTCGCCGCTGACTGCCGATCGGAAGTCCCTGAGCCCGTTCCCCAATTGACGGCCGACCTCGGGCAGTCGCTTGGGCCCGAGCACGAGCAGAGCCACCACGAGGACCAACAGCAGATGCGTTGGCTGCAGGATGTCGCCGACCATCTTCTCTGGAGGGTACTCGGTTCGGGCCCCGATGACGACCGGTTCGGCATCGACACGCGGTTGCGATCCGATCCGTTGCTCATGCTCCCCAGCACAGCACCTCGGCACCGGCTTCGGGAGCCGAACCCCTCGATTGGCACAGAGTTTTTACGTCAGTTACGGATCCGCCACAGAATCCGCCCGCGCCGACCGGCTACGAGGCGCCGTCAGGTGAGCTCGGATGACCGTCGTCGAGCTGGTGCGGGCACGCTGGCGTCGCGCTGCTGATCTGCGAGCGGAGGCCAGGTCCGAACTCGAGCGCGAGCTCGTCGGGCGTGGCCAGCTCCCCCTTAGGCGGGCGGATCGACGCTCGCCTCGCGCCGAGCCGGGATCACCAACGGCCTGCCCTCTCGGAGAGCCTGACCCGCAAACTCGCCGGTGCTTAGCGATCTCGGTGTCTTCGACGGCCCTGCCAGGAGTTCGCTTGGGTCTGGACGCGACCATTCGGCGTCCTGCGTCTCAAGGCGCCAAGTCCCGCCTGAGGTGTCGATGATCTCGACGTGCAGCACCTCGATATGCCAGACGCGCAGCGACCATCGAACCGCGCATCGAGCGCAAGACTTTCGTCGATCCCGTCGGCGTAGCCGTGCGCTCTACTCCCAGCTGGGCCGGGATCGCGACGTTCTGTGGGCCCTGTTCCCGAGCCAACGCTTAGTCAGCTGAAAGCTACGTCGCCAATTGGAGAGCGACGTAACGATTCGGGCCTCCGAACGGACGCTGGATCGATGTGGAGGCGAGCGTGAGAGCCATCAGTGGCGGCGGCGCGGATGCGGGTGGCCGCCGACGTAGACGGTGAGCCGTCGGCTCGCCGCCGGGGCGTAGGGATAGTTGCCGGTCGGTAGGGACGCGAGTTGGAACCAGTAGGCGCGGTGGATGCTCGGGATTCCCTGCCCGAACGTGTAGGTGGTCGCAAACCGCCCGGTGCCACCGACGTGCTCGCGGACCCCGTAGGTGGTCTGAGCGGCGCCCTCGCCGATGCGCAGGCGCACCAGCGCGCCGCCGGCCGGCAGATAGCCGTCGTAGAGCTCGCCGACCAGGCGGACGGTTCCACCCCAAGCGACGTTGCGGGGTGAGACGCTAAGCAGCCGGATCTTGGCCGGAACGGTCAGCGCGATCTGGTTGGACACCGACCCCTCGGTCGTGGGGCCGCCGTTGTAGACCGCCTCGATCAGTCGCGACGGACCCGCGGGTAGCTTCACCCCCCACCATCCGGTAGCGGACGTGGTGGCAACCGCGGCGGGAGTGAACTGGCCGAGCCCGTTGTCAGGAGCGGTGAGGACGGTGATCGTCTGCCCACCGAGCGCTACCCCGGCGGAGTTGCCAAGCCAGCCGCTGGCCGTCGCAGCCTTGCCGTGCCCGACGCGGAGCTGGTAGGAGTTCTTGGTATGAGGGAGCAGCACCACGCGCTCGCGCTGTTGGCGTTTGACCCAGACGATCCTTCCGTCGCGACGCACCCGCACCCGGACCACGACACGCTTGATCGCGGTCCGGGGATGGCACTTCGTGACCGTCTTGATCATGAAGTGAGCGCGACGCTTGACCTTCATGCGACTTGTGATGGCGACGGACCGTCACCCACTTAGCCGCAACCTTGATGCGCTCCTTTACACGGTGGCAGCGCAGCGCGTCCACGACATGGCCAAACGTGATCCCGTTGATGGTCGGATCACCGATCTTCAACGACCACGTGGCCGTGCCTGATACCGCTTGGGAGCCGGAGGCATCGAACGCATTGTTTTGTGACGCGCAGCTGACCGAGTGCTCGCCAGCACCAGCGACCGGCACTTGAGCATTGGCGCTTGGGAACCATTGAGCCGGCGCGTTATCGACCGAGCACGAGATTCCGGCGATCCCAGACGGGCCGGCCGAAGCGGTCGCGGTCACATACTGGGTGCCGGCAGTCGAAGGCGCATCAATCGGGCCCGACAGCGAGATCGCCGGCGGGGCGTTGTCGACATAGACCGTCTGGGTCAGCCCAGCGGGGACGTTCGACGCGTCCTGGGAGTAGAGGACCAACGGCATCGCACCATTGCCGAACCGGGTCGTGTCGACAGCCTGGTTGATCCCTTCGCCGGGGCACTGCTTCCAAACCGCGTTGTTCTGCGACGTCGTCGAGCTCGAGGCCACGGCGTCGCCGTTGAGCGTCGCCGACAGCAGGCACACCCCCGAGGGGGAGTCCGACGACACCGTAAACGGCCACGTCCCTCGCACCCAGCCCGAGGTCTGCCACAGCCCGGTCGCGCCAAATGTCGGTCCTTGCGTCTCCCGGACGTAGAGGGCGATCGAACCGGCATCGATCTCTGCGGGACTCCTACACGACGCCTTGCCGCAGACCAGCTGCAGACCGAAGTAGCGCGCCGGCGCCGCAAACACCCACCCAAAGTTCGGGTTCTCCACGTCGGTGACGTTGAAGCCGCCGCCGCCCCAGTAGAACCCACCGCCCCAGTCCCTAGCCGTCGTTGACGCCGTACCCCGCATACTGACCGATGCTGGCGCCGGTCAACTCCAGGCCGGCGGGCGCATTCGCCTGCACCCTGCCCGCCGCCCCCGCCGGGGCGGCAACGCTACCGGGCTGGGCGAAAATGCCGTGGGCGTTGTACGCACTTTGTGGGCAATCCGCGCCGACAGCGGTGCCCGCCGAGGTGTTGTATCCCTGAAACACCCCATTGGGGTACGAGCCGCAGGCGTAAACGGTGTAGTCCGCCAACGCGCTCGAGCTCAGGGCCAGCAAGACGACGGCCGCTGCCAGGACAGCAGCGGCCGTGATCAGCAGGCGAGCGCGGACCATCACGTCAGGTCAGGGACAGACGACGATCACGTTGACGTTCTGGGGGGTGATGATGCCCCCGCCGTCGAACGCAGTGATGAGATAGCCGGTGCTGTGCTTGTAGCCGAAGCGGACCGAGGAGAGTCGCGCTGCCGGCGGCGGTTCCCGGGGTGTTGTTGTACGCGTCCGCGAACGCGACGCAGTGCGAGGGGATTGACTTGTTCCAGCTGATCCGTTCGATCCCGGGCGTCCCCGAGGGAATCACCGACGCGTTCGGCTTGGAGGCAACCAGCTGGCCGCCAGCCTTGATCTGGGCCCACAGTGTGATGTGGGGTGATACGGCGTCTCGGGCCAATTTGGAGGCTGTCACCGACCCGTTCCGCAGCTGCTTGGTGCCGACGCTCCCGGCGGGGAGGCTGACAGCCGCATAGCTCGTTCCTCCGAGAGCTACGAACAGCGCCACGTATGCGACGGCGTTGTGTTTCACATGGTTCAGGACCGTCTTCATCGAGTCTCGCTTTCTGTGATCACCCGTCAGGACTGCTTCCGGGTCCCAAGCTTCCGTTCGGGCCGAAGGCCGGCTGGTGCGTGGGCTTTGACTTCTGGCTGTTCGAGCTGCCGGCGGCGCCGGCGCTCGTAGCGCCGCTAGTCGAGGGGGCGGCGACCGTTGGTGACGTCGCGGTCGGCCCGGCAGCGGTTGGTGCTGAGGGCTCCGTATAGGATTCGGTCGTCTGCGCAGGGGCTTGCGCCGAGGAGGAATGCGCGACCGCCTGGGTAGCCGGCGCCGGGGCCGGCGTGGTTGCCGTTGTGTGTTGCGCCGCTGCGGCCGCGGCTTCCCGCTGCCGGCGGGCCTGCTCGCGCCTCAGAGCCAGTGCGTGTCTGTGAGCCGCGTCTCGCGCGCGGGCGCGCGCGCCAGCCAACCGTGCGCGATGAGCGTCGGCGGCCGCCTCCGCCGTAAGAGCGGCGGAAACAGACTCGGACACACTCGGCTCCAGGACCGCGGGGCTGCCTGAGAACAGACGAGTCCGCGTCCCGCCCGGCGGAGACCCTCGCTTCGGAGTCGGCGCCACTGACTCCGTGCTGCCAATTACCGCGATGGCGACGATCGCTGCGGCGGCCAACCCCAGCAGCGCCCACCGCGTGCGCAGCCGTGGGAACGCCGGCGGGCGTGGCAGGCGTGGCAGGCGCGGCGGGGGTGGAACTGCCCGCGGGGGTGCGGCCGTCGGGCGAACAGGTTCCTCGGGTTCCGTCGCCGGCGCCTGCACCGCGTCGTGCAGCGAAGCGGAGTCCTCGCTCCAGAATGCGTCCGCCTTCGGCGGGAGGTCGTCGTCGCCGGTCCGATTCGCCGTCAGCGAGCGAGGCCCGGCTGCCGGACCGATGGGCACGAGTTCCTCGCGCGGGCCGAGCCAGTCCCGTGGAAGCCGAATGACCTTTCGCTCGTCCGGCGTACCCGCGATGACGTCTTCGGTTGTGCGATCGCCCGTTTCCACGGGTTTGCAGCCTTTCTCTCACTCCCGGAGCACTTCCGTCTCCCGACGGCTGTAGTATACCCTCTGGATTGGTTCCAGTTTGTCTCAATTAGAAACGAGCAGAGTGGATAGGAGCATTTCAGAGGAGTCTTATCTGACCGTCGCGGAGGTCGCGGAGACGCTCAAGCTCAATCAGCAGACCGTCCGCAACTGGATCGATCAGGGCACACTGCCGGCACTGAGGGTGGGTCGGCGGGTGCGAATCAAGCGCTCCGACTTCGAGCGGATCCTCGATGAGAGCTACAGCCCGGGTGCGGGATCTTCCGCACTGCCGGGACCAAGCGCCGATGACTTCTGGGGCGGCGAGCCCGTCGGCGTGGCTGAGCCTGGTCCGCGGCGGGCTGGCACGGCTGACGGAGCCAAATGACCTTCGATGAGGATCCGGCGCGGCAGGAACGGGGGACGGAGCCAAATGACCTTCGATGAGGATCCGGCGCGGCAGGAACGGGGGACGGAGGCAAATGAGCTTCGGTGAGGATCCGGCGCGGGCAGGAACGGTGGACGAGGCAATGAGCTTCGGTGAGGATCCGGCGCGGGCGGGAACGGTGGACGGAGGCAATTGAGCTTCGGGGAGGATCTGGACCGCCGGCGGGCGGAGATCATGCGGGCGGTGCGGCACGCGAGCGACGGTTGGGCCTCTGCGATGCGGGCGCACAAGCTGGCCCCGCCCGACGCCGACTTTGCGCTGCGGCTACGCAGGCTCGCCGACGCCGCGGCGAGCGAGCAGGTGGCCTGGGAGCACGCGCACGCCGCCGGCCTGCTGTGGCGGCCGGTGCCGGGAGCCGAGAACGCCGCGCCGCCCTACGAACTGCGGCCGGGGACCGGACGGCGCGGGCCTCCGCCACTCTGGGAGCGGTTCGATGCCGCAGTCAACACGCTCAATCACGCGATCACGGGGTCCAGTGCCGCGGATGTGGCGGATGCGTTCGGGGAGTTCGCAGAGGCGACCGCAGCGCTGGCTGAGGAGGTGGGACGCGAGGACGAATCCGCTCAGGCGCCGCTCTCCCGGACCCGCGGCGCAGCGTAGGGCAATGGCTACGAGATGCTTACGGGGGCTGAAGCCGTCTCCCGCGAGCTCGCCGGACTCAGTTCGTGCCCTCGGCCAGTGTCGTGACCACCGCCTCGTAGACACCGGCGCCGTAGCTCTCCGACGTGACTCGGATCCCGTCATGGCCCCCGACTTCCGCACCCAGCGTCAGGTCGCGCTCCAGAGCGTTGGCCACCAGCCAGAACGTGCCCACGACCGACGCCGTCTCCAGGTCCTCACGCGAGTCGCCGGCGGCGATGCAATCCTCCCGCCCGTAGCCGCGGGCCTGCATGTGCCGCGCGACCCCCCGGGCCTTGGATGCCCCCGCCGGGATCAGGTGGTAAGCGCGGATCACCGGCAGCCCCGGCATCTGCTCGGACGCGGCGCGGATGACGCCGTTGTCGACCAGTCGAAGCCAGCCGAGCCGAGCCGCCTCCAGCACCGCGGCGACCTGGTCCAGGTCGACGTCGCCGCGGAACAGGTGGGAGACCTCGCGTCCGGTTGACCACGGGGTGTGGTACTCGAGCTGGCCGGCAAAACGCTCCAGCAGGAGCGCCGGCGCGCCCGAGGCCTCGATCTGATCATGGATGGAGCCGGCGTCCTCATTCGGCACTAGGCCGTCGGTCAGCCACTCCAGCTCGCCGTCGACCACGAGGCCGCAGCCCAGCTCGAAGATGTAGGCCGAAGATCCAATCAGCCGCGCTCCTTCGAACACGCTCCCCTGACGCCGCCCGGAGTAGATGACCACCTCGGCACCGGCCCTCGCGCAGGCCTCCAGGGCGCGCACGCCACGTGAGCTGAAACTGCCGTCGGCACCGGTCAGCAGCGAGGCGTTGGGCCCAAGCAGCGTCCCGTCCATATCGACGTAGAGGCATCGCACGGCGGCGCGACGGTAGCACCGCGAAGCACCTCGGCCACCCCCGACCCGCCCGCCATACTGAGAGACAGGCATGTCTGCGGTCAAGCAAAGCGAGCCATGGGAAGCACTCCTGGACAGCGGGCGCTCCGACGAGCGTCTGGTGCACGATGACGTGGTCCCCGGCCGCGCACCGCGCCTGGTCGGCATCCCCGATCAGCTGAACTGGACCGTCGCATCCGCGCTCGAGCGGGCCGGAATCGAGATGCTCTACGCCCACCAGCGTGAGGCGCTGGAGCGCGCCTTCGACGGGCCGACGATCGTTACCACGGGCACGGCATCCGGCAAGTCGCTGTGCTTCCAGCTGCCCACGCTCGAGGTTCTGACCGGCGATCCGACCGCCCGCGCGCTGTACCTGTATCCGACCAAGGCGCTGGCCCAGGATCAGGCGCGCTCGCTGCACCGGTTCGGGCTCGAGAGGGCGATCCGCCCGGCGATCTACGACGGCGACACGCCGCGGGCCGAGCGAGCGGCGATTCGTAAGCGCAGCAACCTGATCATCACCAACCCCGACATGCTCCACCTCGGGATCCTGCCCCACCACGACGCCTGGGGAGACCTGTTCGCGAACCTCGCCTTCGTCGTCGTCGACGAGGCCCACGTCTACCGCGGCGTGTTCGGCTCGCACGTCGGCAACGTGCTGCGGCGGCTGCGTCGAGCCGCCGCCATCCATGGCACCGAGCCCCGGTTCCTGTTGGCCAGCGCGACGATCGCCAACCCGCGCGACCTCGCGCAGACCCTCACCGGTCTGCAGCCGTTTCACCTGGTCGATCACGATGCCGCGCCCCGCGCCCAGCGTCGCGTCGCCATGTGGAATCCGCCGCTGCTCGACGAGCAACTCGGCGTCCGGGGCTCGGCGCTCTACGAGGCGGCCGAGGTGTTCTCCGAGCTGGTCAGCTCCGGGGCGCGCACGATCTGCTTCATGAAGTCGCGCAAGGGAATCGAGCTGATCCTGCGCCACTCCGTGGATCGCCTCCCGGCGGAGCTGGGCGAGCGGATCGCTCCATATCGTGCCGGTTACACCCCCGCGCAACGCCACGAGATCGAACGCCGCCTGACCAGCGGAGACCTGCTCGGGGTCGTCGCCACCGACGCGCTGGAGCTCGGGATCGACATCGGCGAGCTCGATGCCGCGGTCTGCGTCACGTTTCCCGGCACGGTGGCGAGCCTGCGTCAGATGTGGGGCCGTGCCGGGCGCCGCGGACGCGGATTGGCCGTCTACATCGCCGGTGAGGATGCGCTCGACCAGTTCTTCTGCCGCCACCCCGATGAGTTCCTCGGGCGGCCCGTGGAGGCGGCCATCCTGGATCCGGCGAGCCCGGAGATCTACGCCGAGCACCTGCTGTGCGCCGCTCACGAGGCGCCCCTGTCAGACCAGGATGAGCCGTTCCTGGGGCCGGGGTGGCGGGAGCACGCCGAGGAGCTGGCCGAGGCGGGATTCCTTCGCGAGCGGGCGACCGGGTTCGTCCCGCGCCGCGCCGACGACTATCCAGCGGCCCGAGTGGCGCTTCGCTCGGCGTCGGCGGACAGCTTCGTCCTGCTCGACGGGGGCTCGGGCGAGGTCCTCGGCACAGTCGAGGCCGGCCGCGCGTTCTCCACGGTGCACGACGGCGCGGTCTACCTGCATCTCGGTCGGTCGTATCGCGTTCTCGAGCTGGACCTGCCCGCTCGCCGCGTGGTCCTGGAACGCTTTGACGGCGACTACTTCACGCAGGCCAAGCGCGAGAGCATGACGTACATAGTGCGGCTCGGTGACCGCCGCCACGTCGGCGGAGTCACTCTTTCCTACGGCTCGGTCGTCTATTCGGAGACGGTGCTCGGCTACCAACGAAAGGGACTGCAGGATCACGCCGTGATCGATTTCCAAACGCTCGATCTGCCGACGGTGGAGTTCTCGACGCGCGCTCTGTGGTACGAGCTCGACGATCTGCTCGCCGCCGAGCAGTTCCCGCCGGCCGAGCTGCTCGGCTCGCTGCATGCCCTCGAGCACGGCCAGATCGCGGTGTTGCCTCTGATCGCCATGTGCGACCGGTGGGACATCGGCGGGTTGTCGACCAATGCCCACCCGCAGACCGGCGGTCCGACGATCTTCATCTACGACGGGCATCCCGGGGGAGTCGGGATCACGCGCCGCGGCTATGACGAGTTCGAGCGGCTGACCAACGACGCCCAGCGGCTGATCGGCGAATGCCCCTGCCGCTCGGGTTGCCCGTCCTGCGTGCAGTCGCCCAAATGCGGCAATCTGAACGAGCCGCTGTCGAAGCACGGGGCCCTGGAGCTCCTGCGTCGCATGACCCGGCCCGAGCGGGTCGCCGCCCGACCCGCAGCATGACCCGGCCCGAGCGGGTCGCCGCCCGACCCGCCGCATGACCCGGCCCGAGCGGGTCGCCGCCCGACCCGCCGCGTGAGCAACTCCACGGCGATCACAGGATCTAAACGGGCTGGGTCCGAGCCTTTGCGACTCTGGAGCGCGCGTGGTGAATGATCGACGGCGCGCGGTCGCCCCCACAACCGCCCCTTCCGTGCCGCGGAGCGCATTGCGGCAGGTGCTCAGGCGCCGATCGGTGAACCCCGGTCCGCAGTTCGAGCCGCTTCCGCCTGCGCCGGGCGACACCCTATCGGCGCCAGCTGGCCGATGTCCTCGACGCCGAGACGCTGCGCGCCATCGCCCGGGACCGAGAGCTGCATTTCCACTGCGTCGGCGACACCGGGGACTGGCGCGATCCGCGCCCCCAGCGGAGGATTGCCGAGGCGATGGTGAGACAGCTGAGTGGGCGGTCGCCGGCCCACTTCTTCTACCACCTTGGAGACATCGTCTACCCCCACGGCGAGGAGGCTAATTACCGGTCCCAGTTCTTCGCGCCCTATGCGGCCTCCGAGGCGCCGATCTTCGCTCTACCCGGCAACCACGACGGAGAGGTCATGAAATTCTCCGGGGCGGATCCACTCGAGCCTTTCATGCGGACGTTCTGCTCGTCGTCACCTCCGCTGCACGACGCCGCGATCGCCGTGCCCCGTGCCGCAAGCGCCCAGCCCAACGTGTACTGGACGCTGATCCACGATTGGCTCAGGGTGATAGGTCTGTACACCAACGTCCACGAGGACGGGGAGATCGCCGACGACCAGCTGGACTGGCTGACCGGTGAGCTGGCGGCGACGCCGCCGGAGGTGACCCTCATCTTGACCGTCCATCGTCCCGTCTACTCGGTCGACGTCGTGACGGCTCCAACCTGTCCCTCGGAGACGCACTCGACGACTGCTTCGCCCAGTCAGGACGCGTGCCCGAGGCGGTGTTCAGCGCGCACTCGCACAACTACCAGCGATTCCGGCGGCGAGTGGGTGAGCGCGAGATCCCGTACGTGGTGGCGGGAGCCGGCGGCTTTCACGAGCGTCACCCGGTCGGGACCGGAATCGGAGAGCCGCCGGCGGCGTTTCCGGGCCTTCCGGACGTCACGCTCGAGGCCTACGAATGCTCCCGGTATGGATTCATGACGGTGACCGCCGGTCCGGGAGGTGCCCGCGCCGTGTACACCGTCGTCGCCGACGACGGTGCGGCGGAGTTCGACGCATTTCCGATCGCCCCGGCGCGAACTACTTGAGGGAGCGGACCGGTGGGTCCGCTGTTGCGGGGCCTCGGCCCGACCGTAGACGTCGCGGAGACGCGTTTGGGCGGCCGCGCCGCCGCTGACGGCGGACGCTCGACGAGCAGGCGACTCGCTAGCATCGCGCGGCCAGGGCGAGATAGCTCAGTTGGTAGAGCACACGACTGAAAATCGTGGTGTCCCCGGTTCGAGTCCGGGTCTCGCCATCGTCGCTGGATCGCCGTCCGTGCCGTGACCGGGAAGGTCGTCAGGCGGTTCGATTCTGGATCTCGACGGTAGCGGTCGATAGCCGCGATACTGCGGCCATGAGTGCGAAGCCGAGGAGCACTTGGACTGGTGGGTGCCTTTGCGGTGCGGTCCGGTATCGGGGGCGCGGTCGGCTGCGCGACGTCGTGATTTGCCATTGCGGACGATGTCGGCGCACGCATGGCCATGTGGCGGCGTACACCGAGATGGCCTCAGACGAGCTGACGCTGCTGGAGGACCGCGGCCTCGGCTGGTATGTCGCCGACGGGCGTGAGCGAGGGTTTTGTCGAGAGTGTGGGGCGAGCGTGTTTTGGCGCCGGTCGGGGGGAGGTAGCACCTCGATCGCCGCGGGCACGCTGGATGAGCCGTCGGGGCTGCGCACGATGGCGCACATCTTCGTGGACAGCAAGGGCGATTATTACGAGCTCACGGACGAGCTTCCGCGGTTCGGTGCCAGCCGCCCGGCGAATCTTGAGGGCGTGGGCGGTGTCGACCTGGGATGAGAGGATGGCTCCTCCCGGATCTGTCCCAGATGTCCCGCAAGACTGTTCACAGGAGGATGAAGTGAAGAACGTTCGGCCGGCGGCGCTGGCTTCGACTCTCGACGTGCTGCGGCTGCCTCAGAGAGTGGTGCAGCGGGTGCTGGACGATGTGGGCAGGATCGGCGCCGCCGCCGTTTCCGTCGGCTCGCTGGCGGGCGACCTGCGCCGTGAGCTCGACGCGCGCCGCATACAGGAGGATCTGACGCGCATCGCCGTCGCTGCTGGTTCAGTGGGGGCCCTGGCGGCGGAACTGGGTCGGCAGCTTGACCGGCGCCAGGTTCTGCACGACCTCGGTGTCATCGCCGCCGCCGCTGCCAAGGCCGGTGCACTGGCTGAGCGGGCTGGAGCTGAACTTGTCACCGCCGTCGAACGTGCCGGCCATACCGCGGCCACGTTGGATCAGATCCGAGATGCCCTCAACGGGCTGCGGGAGTCTCTGTCACCGATGAGCCGCGATTTGGACGCCTTGCGAGAGGCCTTCGCCAGCACGAACGTTGAGCTCGGGCGTCTGCGGGGGGAGATCGCGCCGGAGCTGGCCGGGGTCCATGCCCAGACCGCGGCGCTGGAGCGAACGCTGGCGAGGCTGCCACGGCCAATCGAAGAGCTTCCTCCGGCGTTGCATGACCTCAACGACATGCTGGCGCGAAGCACCGAGTCATTACGCGAGACCGTCCAGCCGCTCGTGCACGACGTGGACGAGGTACGCGAGGTCGTCGAGCCACTGCAGGCGGCCACCGAGCGCGTCGGTCGCATCGCCAAGCGGCTCCCGGGTCCGGGCCGCAAATACGTCGAGTAAGGGACGAGCGCCCGTCGCGATCCGCGGTCGGTGGCCGATCACGGCGCCAAGGCAGAACCGAGCGGCGCACCAACCCGGTGCAGCGCGTAGGTCAGCAGGAACTCGGGTGGTGGCAGACCACCTCGACGTTGTTGCCGTCGGGGTCAAGGATGTAGGCCCCGTAGTAGGTCGGGTGGTAGATGTCGCGTGTCCCGGGCGCGCCGTTGTCGCTCCCGCCAGCCTCCAGGGCGGCGGTGTGGAAGGCGTCCACCGTCACGCGGTCGGGCGCCGTGAACGCCACGTGCACGTTCTCGCTCGTGGGTTCTCGCTGGTCCGTGATCCAGAACCAAGGCTTTCCGTCTCGGCCGAAGCCGCCGGTACGGGGCACCGGCTCCATCATCAGCGAGAACCCAAGCGGTGCCAACGCCCGCTCGTAGAAATCGCGGCTGCGCTCGTAGTCAGACACGTTGAGCCCGATGTGATCGAGCATGGCCGCAGCGTAGAGGACCGGTCGGGTCAGCCGATCCGCCGGTCTTGTCCCTCCCACTCCTTGTCGCGGAGTTGCTGTTTCTGGATCTTGCCGGTAGAGGTCTTGGGCAGCGCGGTGATCTCGACGTTCCTCGGGCGCATGTAGCCGGGCAGATGGTCCTTGGCAAACTTGAGGATGTCGTCCTCGGAGGCATCTTCGCCGTCGACGAGCTCGACGAACGCCTTCGGTCGCTCGCCCCATTTCTCGTCGGGCGTGGAAACCACGGCGACCGCTGCCACGGCGGGATGTTCCGAGATCGCCTGCTCCACTGCGATCGTCGAGATGTTCTCGCCGCCGGAGACGATGACGTCCTTCTTGCGATCGCGAAGCTCGATGTACCCGTCGGGGTGACGGACGGCGAGATCGCCGGAGTGATACCAGCCGCCGGCGAGCGTCTCCTCCGTCTGCTCGCGATCATCCAGGTAGCCGGTCATGACGTTGTTGCCGCGCATCAGAACCTCGCCGAGCGTCTCACCGTCAGCCTCGACCTCCTGTTCGTGGTCATCGACCACGCGCACCGATTCGGCCACGATGTAGTGGACCCCCTGGCGTCCCAGCAGCTGGGCCTGCTCTGCTACCGGCAAATCGTCCCACTCGGGTTGGCGTTCGCAGATCATGTAGGGCCCGTATAGCTCGGTCGAGCCGTAGACATGGATCGGCCGGATCCCGAGGTCGGTCAGGCGACTGAACAGCTCGGGGGTGGGGGGCGAGCCGGACACCGTGGTGATCACCTCACGGTCGAGCTCGTGCGCTTGCTCGTGGTCGATCAGCGACGCCTGCACGGTCGGCGCGCCGTTGTAGTGAGTGATCCCCTCGGCATCGATCAGGTCCCAGATTCGCCCGGGCTCGACCTTGCGCAGGCAGACATGACAGCCCCCCACGGCGGTCACCGCCCAGGTAAAGCACCAGCCGTTGCAATGAAACATCGGGAGCGTCCACAGGTAAACGCTGTCCGGAGTCAAGCGCGTCTCGATCACCTCACCCAGCGCGTTGAGATAGGCGCCGCGATGGTGATAGACCGCGCCTTTCGGGCGGCCGGTCGTCCCCGAGGTGTAGTTGATTGAGATCGGTTCGTCCTCGTCGTCCAAGACGCGCAGCTGAAAGTCAGCCGAGCCCTCGGCGAGGAAGGCCTCGTAGGGATCATCCGGGCTTCCGGTGTCGTCGATGCGCACCGTCCGCTCGACACCCGTGCCTTCGGCGAGCTTCTCAAACTCGCGGTCGACGAACAGAAATCGTGCCCCCGAATGCTCGAGGATGAAGCGCGCGTCGTCAGCGTTGAGGCGGTAGTTGACGGCAACCAGCACCCCGCCGGCGGCCGGCACTCCATAGTGCGCCTCCAGCAGCGCGGGAATGTTCGGGGCGATAAAGGCAACCCGGTCGCCCTTTTCCAAGCCTGCGTCACCCAACGCCGAGGCCAGGCGACGCACGCGTTCGCCCAGCTCACGGTAGCTATAGCGGCGGTCCCCATGGACGACCGCGACCTTGTTGGGGTAAACGAACTCGCTGCGCGCCAAAAAGCTCACCGGATCAAGCTCGCTGCGATGTGCACGCCGGACTTGGGGATCATCACTGATCTCGTTCACGTCTCCTCCTCGTCGTGTCTCCTCAGCCTATTCCCGATCCGGGGTACGGCCAAAATACCCCGCCATGGCGGCCGAGCACCAGAGGCCGCACGGCGCCCTGGGTGCTGGTCTCCGGGCAACGGTCGATTAGTCTGCTGCGGGCGTCGGCGGCGGGGCGCACAGGGGGTCTTTCGGCGACGACGGTCGACGCCCTCGGGAAGGGCGGTAGATGCAGGAAGAGCGGTAGATGCAGGAAGGGCGGTAGATCAGGAAGGGCGGTAGATGCACGCCGCCCTCCGGACTATCGCTCCGTCAGCGCGATGTCGGAAGCGGCCGGAGTCCTCAGCGACACACGTCAGGGCGTGCCCGTCCTGCCGGCTTCGACTCCGGGTCTCGTCATCGTCTGAACTCGCGCGGCGGCCGCCAGGCCGATCACCGCGGCGACGAGGTACAGCCAGGGGAGCACTCCGATGACCGTCGAGTGGGAGCCCACAAGCGTGCCGAAGTTGGTGATGGCCAGAATCGCACTGGCGATCAGGCACACGCTGCTCAGGAGTGGCGCGATGAAGGTGGCCCAGATGCGTCGGCTTCCGCCCCGGCGGAAGAAGACCACGATCGAGATGCTTGCGGTGGCCTGCAATATGATAATCCCCAAGGTGCCCAGCGCGAGGGTTGGCGCGGCGATCTGCAGGTAGGGACCACGGCCAAGGGCCGCGAGGCCGCCGGTGACGAGGACCACGATCCCAAGCTGAACCGCCTGTGCGTTGTGGGGCGTTCCGTGCCGGGGGTGGGTGACCGCCAATCTCCGGAACGTCAGGCCATCGCGTGAGAGCGCGAAGAAGTAGCGCGCCGCGCCCTGGTGGAAGGCTAGAAAGCCGGCGAACAGGCTGGTGACGATCAGGATCTCCATCGCCTGGGTGGTGAATGTGCCCACTTCAGCTTGGTTGGCGGCGAAGACGAACAAGCTTGGACCTTTGATCGCTGCTGACTGAGCTTGATCAGCGCCGTAGGCGCTGATTGCCGCCCACGTCGTCACCGTGTAAAAGACGCCGATGATCGCGAGCGAACTGTAGGTCGCCCGGGCGACCGTCCTCTCTGGGTCTTTTGCTTCCTCTCCGTAGATGGCCGCCTGCTCGAATCCGACGAACGACGTGAAGGCATACAGGATTCCGACGCCGGCGGCACCGGAGAAGACGGCGCCGGGTGAGAACACGGACAGTGAGAACCCGCCAAAGCCCTTGTCTACGAGGACCGCCAGGTCAAACACGAGGAGGACGAGGATCTCGCATATCAGCGCGACACCAAGAACGCGGGCGGTGAGGGTGATTCGGCGATATGACAGCAGGGCCACCACCGCCACGGCGATGCCCCACCAGGCCTGCCACGGCAGGTCGATGTGCAACACGCGGTGAAACGAACCGTGGGCGAAGAACCCGAAGGCCGCGCTCAGCGCGATCGCCATCGCGTTGTAGGCCACCAGCGCGACACATCCGGTTGCGCTGCCGGCGGCACGACCGAGTCCCCGGGCGACATAGGTGTAAAACGCGCCGGCGTCACTCACATGGCGGCTCATCGCGGCATAGCCGACCGAGAACAGCAGCAGTACGACGCCGGCGAGCACGTAGGCGCCGGTGAACCCCTTGCCATCGCCGATGGCCACCGCGACCGGCATGGCGGCAACGATCGTCGCGATCGGAGCGGCCGCTGCCAGCACCAGGAAGATGATGTGGCGAACGCCGACAACATCCCGTCCCAGCCTGCGGTCCACGGCGATCCTCGGCTGATGGATGCCCACTGGCGTTTCCTGCCCCTCCCGATTCCGCCCACCGCTCCCGAACTCGGCGTGGTGAACAGTTTCACGGCAAGTTAGCGCATCGTCCCGTCTTCCGGCACAATCGCAAAGCGAGGGCGACCCAGATGCGACGCAAGTGACCGCAGGCAGCGCAGCCTTCGCCGGATCACCGGCGCGGGCGGCCCTGCTCGAGCGCGAACGCGAGCTCGCGGCGCTGTCGACGGTGATCGGCGAGGTGGCTGGCGGGCAGCCACGCGTGGTGGTGATCGAGGGAGCGGCGGGCATCGGCAAGACGCGGCTGCTGGCCGAGGCGGGTCGACTGACCGCCGAAGTTGACCTTCGCCAGCTGGGCGCGCGCGGCTCGGAGTTGGAGCGCGAGTTCCCGTTCGGGGTGGTGCGCCAGCTCTTCGAACCGGCCCTCGCCACTGGCGGATGGGCGCTGCGCGGGGCAGCCGAAGCCGCGCGAAGCGTCTTCGCGGGCGAGGGCTCCGCCGGGGCCGACCAGCCTGACGATCCGTCGTTTGCTTCGTTGCACGGGCTGTATTGGCTGACTGTCAACCTCAGCGCGGAGCGCCCGCTGGTGATCGTCGTCGACGACCTTCACTGGTGCGATCGCCCGTCGCTGCGGTTCCTCGCCTACCTCGTGCGCCGGCTGGAGGGATTGCCGGTGCTGGTGATCTGCACTTTGCGGGTCTCGGAGCGGATCGACTCCACGCTGCTGGGTGAGATCACGGGCGACCCGCTGACCATGTCGATCCAGCCCGTCCCGTTGAGCGGACCGGCGGCGGCACGCCTCGTCAAGGAGCGCTTGGGGGAGAGCGCCGACGAGGCTTTCTGGACGGCGTGTCATACCGCGACCGGCGGCAACCCGCTCCTGCTCCACGAGCTGCTCACGACGCTCGACGTCGAGGGGGTGCCGCCCGACGCCGCGCATCTCGCAATGGTCGCCGACCTCGGCCCCCGCGCTGCGTCGCGCGCCGTTCTGGTGCGTCTCGCACGGCTTTCTGGCCGAGCCGTGAAGCTCGGACGCGCGGCTGCCGTGCTTGGCGATGACGCGGAGCTGTCCGTGCTGGCCGCCCTCGCCGGGGCGGAGGTCGAGGAGGCCGGGGAGGCGGTGACCGAACTGGTCCGCGCGGAGATTCTGCACGTCGGGGCCCCCCTGAGGTTCGTGCATCCGCTCGTCAGGGCAGCGGTGTACGGCGACATGTCGACCGTGGAAGGCGCCCTGGCGCACGAGCGGGCAGCCCGGGTGCTCGCTGCCGGCGGGGCCTCAGCGGAAAGAGTTGCGGCCCACCTACTGGCCAGTCCGGCTCGCGGCGAGGAGTGGGTCATCGAGACGTTGCGGCGAGCGGCTCGGTCGGCATTGGGCAAAGGAGCGGCTGAGAGCGCGGTCACCTATCTCGCCCGGGCGCTGGTGGAGCCACCGCCGCCCGAGCATCGGGCGGAGCTGCTGCTGGAGCTCGGCCGCGCCGAGGCGCTCACCAGTGGCACGGCAGCGATCGAGCACCTCAGGGAGGCCTACGAGCTGCTGGACGACGTACGGGATCGAGTCACGGCGGCGCAAATGCTCGCGCGGACCCTGCTGCTGACCGGGCGATCTTCCGAGGGCGCGAGTTTGGCGCGTCGCGCTGCCGCCGAGCTTTCGCCGGAGCTGGAAGATTCAAGGCGCGCGCTTGAGGCGCTCGAGCTGATGGCGGTGTTCATCGACGGCGGCGACGGCCAGGCGCGCCGGCTCGAGCGCCATCGAATGCGACCCGTCGGAGACGGGATTGGAGCGAAGATGCTGGCGGCGGTGGCCGTCCAGGAGTGGGTACTGTCCGGCGGATCGTGCGATGACTGCGCGGATCTGGCGCGCGAGGCGCTGGCGGGAGGGGAGCTGATCGCCGCTGATAGTGGGCTCCTGGGTGTCAGCGCCGTCCTGGTGCTTGCCCTGGCCGATCGCCAGGAGGCCCTCGAGCAGTGGGAGCTCGCGCTGGCCGACGCCCATCGTCATGGCTCGTTGCAGTCCAGGAAGTCGGTCACCTTGTGGCGCGGCTTCACCTTGTACTGGCGGGGCGAGCTCGCCGAAGCGGAACGGTCGCTCCAGAGCTCGGCCGAGGGTAAGGAGTGGGGGATGGGTGCCGAGGGATGGCTTTACTTCGCCGCGGTCCTCTCGGCCGTGCTGCGCGAGCGCGGCGAGCTGGTGGCCGCGCGGCACGCGCTGGAGAGGTCGATGGATGCCGGCGGCCGCAGCGATCCCATCCGCTACTGGCTGCACAGCAAGCTGGAGCTGCTGGTCGCCGAGCGCCGATTTGACGAGGCGCTTCTCGTCGCCGAGGAATTCGCCGCGCGGTTCGCGCACATCCCAAACCCGGTGGATACGCCCTGGCGCTCGCCTTGGGCGCTGGCCCTTCACCACTTGGGTCGTGACGAGGAGGCCCGCGCGCTGGCCGTGCGGGAGCTCGAGGAGGCTCGGCGCTGGAGAGCGCCAGGAACCCTGGCGCGCGCGTTACGAGTCCTCGGAACGCTCGAAGAAGAGGATGGCCTGGACCACCTGCGGGAGGCCATCGATGTCGTCGCAGGCTCGCCGGCTCGGCTTGAGCACGCCAAAGCATTGACCGCGTTCGGCGTTGCCCTCCGTCGGGCGCGCCGGCCCACCGACGCGCGCGAGCCGCTTCGGGATGCGCTCGCGCTCGCCGACGTGCTCGGAGCGAAGGGCTTGGCCCAGCGAGTCCGATCGGAGCTGTACGCCGCGGGTGGGCGTCCGCGGACAACGGCGTTGAGCGGCGTCGCGGCGTTGACCGCAAGCGAGCGGCGGGTGGCGGCGATGGCGGCTGAAGGACAGACGAACCGAGAGATCGCGCAGGTGCTGTTCGTGACCCCGAAGACGGTTGAGCTGCACCTGAGCAACGCTTATCGAAAGCTTGGCGTGCGCTCGCGGCGCGAGCTCCCCCGCGAGCTTCAGACCGTCGACCCGACGCCGGCGCCTCAGCCCGCCGAGGAACCCTCACCCGTCAGAACCTCGCGGGCGGCGCGCTCGCCGGATCGCACGGCGCCGTCGATGTAGCCGTTCCAGTAGGTGGCCGTCTCGGTGCCCGCCCAGTGGATCGGTCCTACCGGAGGGCGGATCGGGGGTCGTAATCGAGGAGCACCCCGGGCGGCGCAAACCCCACCGGACATCCCCGCGACCACCGCTGCCGGTCCGTATCCGCGATATCGCAGTTCCGCTACGAGGGCCACGTGACATCCCCGCCCTCCTGTCTCGGCATGGGCGACTCGCTCGCCCCGTCCATGCGCCCCTCGCGCGCGTCGTCGTCGACCAGCGCCTCGATCGCGGCGACCAACCCCAGCCAACCCGCGAACCGGCGCTCTGCCTCGCCGCGCCCGACGGCGCGACCCCTCGGTGACTCGCCATCGAACGAGAACTCGAGGCGAACGACGCAGGCTGGATCATTCATGTCTCGAAGCATCGCGCCCTGACACCCGCCGCACATCTAGGTGACCCCCAGACACACCCCCCTAGGTTTTGGTGCCGCCGACACGTCGGCGCCCACACGATCCGTTGTCCGCAGGACGGGGGTGCCGCCGTGACCGTCGCGGCACTCGTGGTCGGCTGATCCTGCCTCGGTCTACGCCTCGGCTAGGTCGACGTGGCCGTTGATCGGCCGAATAGCATCTCGGCCATTGCCACCGCGGTCGCGACCAGCGACACCCCCACGATCGAGAACACCACTCGCTGCAGGTCGATCTCGAAGACGTTGCTGCGCTGGGCGTCGAGCAGAATGATCGCCGCCGTAACGAACAGCGCAAAGTAGGCGTATCGCGCGTGCTGCAGCTGCAACACCGCCGCTACGACCATCGCCAACGTTCCTAACGCGAGAAGTATCGACGTGTCGGACACGATGACCGCGAGTGTCGCCGCGGCGACGCCGCCGGCCACCGTCCCAAGGGCGCGTTCCCGGGCCATCTGCCTGGATTCGTCGTAGGTCGGCCGCGTGACCAGCAGAATCGTCAACAGCACCCAGCCTGCTGTGGTCTTCAAAAACCACGTCGACGCGATGTACGCGGTAACTCCAAGCAGCAGCACCAGCGCGCCCGTGTAGAAGAAGACGATCCGTGAAGGTACCGGTGACGGCGGTCCAGACGGCTCATCCCGCAGCAAGGTCAAACCAACGAGCACCGCCCACAAACCGCCGATGACCGCCAACCCGGCGCAGATGAGCGCCTGGCCCCCGCGGCCCGGCGTCGTGCCACCCAAAGACACCGAGTGATAGCCGGTGATGACGATGATGGCGGGTTGAATCGCGGCAAACGCGGCCACCGCATGCAATCCCCGCAGCGCACTCAGGCCGACCATGATCCCGATGCACACCATCAACAGCGTGGTCGCCAGGACATGGCCGAACGCGAGAACCGCCAGCGCGTTCAGGATCCCCGCCACCGGTATCGACATCACCGCGTAGCGCGGCGCGAAGGTCCAGCCGACTATGGCCGGCAGGATTCCAGCGATGACCAGCGCCGCGTCGACACGCAAGGAGGTCAAGTCGACCACCACCTCGGGAACGAACAGCGGCAACACCACGAGCAGAATCGGCCACACGGGCTTGAGTGCGCGCACGGCTTATTCCCGAACTCGGCGGCCCAGCCGGGGGACCGCGGCGAACTTGCGGGTTGTCCCGTCGCACGCGCCGGCGCGTCCGGTCACCGGCCAGTTGGGGGGCTCGAGCTCGGGTTCGAGGAGGACCCGGATCGACGTCTTCGGCATCTCGCCGATGATCCAGCCAACCTCGCGACGGCACAAGAGGGAGATCCCTATACGGACCCCCCAGACTTTGCCACGGCTGATCTGCCCGCGGAATGCCCAAAATCTTGGGGGGTCGGTATAGGGATGCACCTATTGTGGGGCGGGGACCGGGCGTGGATGATCGCGAGCATGACGATCCTCCGTATCCGTTCGAGCGCTTGGCCGGCGCTCGTGGCGCCGTGACCGTGCTGCTGCTCGGCGGGCCTACGGCCGCTCAGGCCGCGACACCGGCGAGAACTTTGGCGGCGGCCTCCGTGTCGCAGATCACTCCCGTCTGGGCCGATGGGAACGGCGCTCGACCATGACTGCATCAGGATCACCCTCCGGCGAGTTCGCGATCCGAGTGGCGGGGGTCGATGGGCTGTTTGCGCCTCTGCAGGCCGGCTCCGTGGCGGAGCGATCGCTCGACACCGACGTTCGCCTGTACCTGCTCGACGAGTGGGAGCGAGTCCGAAAGACCCGGCCGTCGGCGCTCACCGTCTGCGCACCAGCGAGCGAGCGGCCCGGGACCGACGCGCAGGCGGTGGGCGTCGCGGTCAGAGCCGATCTGCGCGCCCACACCCGCCGGCTGCACTACGCCAATCCGCTGACTCAGCGTGAGCGGATCGCCGTATGGGCGGGGGTCCTGATCTTCCTGCTCACGATCGCCGTATCGACGCTGCTCGATCGTGTCAGCTCCGACGTGCTCGTCGTGGGGATCTCACAGGGGATCGTCGTGATCGGCTGGGTCGCGCTGTGGGATCCCGCCCAGCGCGTGGCCGGCGACATCATTCCTCACCATTTCGCGCGCAAGCGCTATGCGGAGCTCGCCGACATCGAGCTCCGATTCGCCTGGCAAGGCCTCCGCGAGACAACCGCGGCGGGTTCAGAGGCGCCCCCCAGCGATTCCAACCTCCACGAAGCGGGGTCCCACGACAGCCACGGTCAGGGCATTGTCTGACCTCGTCCTCGCAGCTTGATCCGAGAAGTGAAGTAGCGGATCATTGGCACGCGCCACGGAACGACCACTGCGCGTCTGAAGTCGACAGCTGGCCTTTCATCAGCGGCGTGACGTTCGCGACGATTTGAGGAGGCCAGCATGTCTGACGGCAGTGGGTCCAACGGGAACGACAGGTCCGACTGCTTCCGCCAGTTCGAGGAACGCGTGGTCGAGGGTGATTACATCGACGCGCTCGACGCCGCCGTCGACCTCGTCGCCTGCATCAAGGCGCGCATATGGGACGAGGACGCTTCCGGCGGCTCAGACGGTGATCATCCACGCATAGCACCCCTGTCTCCGGAGCAGAACTTCACGAGAAACTGCCTGACCATGAACGAGGCGCCCCTCGGCCACAGAACGGTGGTGGTCCTCCCATGGCTGCTCCCTCTCGCGTTGCTGCTGGTGGTCGTCGTGGTCACCCTCATCCCATGGGCGCCGGAGCACTTTTGAGATAGGGCGCGTGCGAGGAGCGACCCGTGGGTCGGCCGTGCGCCTGGGCAACGGGCTGGCCGAGGCCGGTCGCCGGCCGAGATTCGAGCAGGAGGCAGCGCTTAGCAACGACGGGCCGCGCGGTGTCGGCCGTGGCGGGACGCGGACGCATGGAGGTCGCCGCGGCGAGGTCGGGGGACGGGGACGCGGAGGCTCAGCACCCTTGTCCCGCCCTGACACAGTTCGGGTGACAGGTTCGCAGTCCCCGCGTAAACCTAGCCATCGCTGTCCGACGCCAGAGCTGCCAGACGCCCGTAATCGAGGTCCGATCGTCGACCTTCGCCGATCGCGGGCTGACTCCGGGCGAGTCGGGCAGCTAAACAAACCGTGCGTACCAATGCAACGGACCGTGTAAGCTTTTGGGCGTGTCGGCGGGTCGGGCCGGCCAAACGTCCCGTCGTCCACCATGGGGAGAGCACATGTCTCAACGCGTCACCGTAGGGGTCGTAGATCCGGAGCGGGCGCTTCAGGAGAGTCTGGATGCAGAGCCGGGCACCACCCGAGCTCAGCTGTTCAAGCGAGCCGCGCTGGGTGGCGGCAGCCTGGTCGTCAGTGGTGTCGCCTTCGGCGGCATCCCGGCGCTTGCGTCTGCGGCCTCGGCGTCGAAAGATGTCCAGATCCTGAATTTTGCGCTCTTCTTGGAGTACCTCGAAGCGGCGTTCTACACCGAGGCTGAGCGCAAGCGGCGGCTGGTGGGCGAGGCGCGTACGTTCGCCCGAATCGTGGGTGGACACGAGCGGACGCATGTTGCCTACCTCAAGAAGGCATTGGGGAGCAAGGCGATCAAGTCACCGAAGTTCGACTTCGGCGACACGACGTCAAACACGGGCAAGTTCATCGTCACGTCGGCCGCGCTGGAGGGCACCGGGGTCGGCGCCTACAACGGTCAGGGCGCAAACCTGACCAAGGCGACGCTGGCGGTGGCGGCCGAGGTCGTCTCCGTCGAGGCACGACATGCCGCGTGGATCCGCGATATCGCCGACCTGTCTCCGCTGGTCAAGACCAAGCCGCCGGGCGGTCCGGCACCGTTCGTCTTCGATCCGCTGTTGACCAAGTCGCAGGTGCTGAAGATTGTCAATGCCACGGGGTTCGTCAAGTGAGTGCGCCCAGCCGATTCATGCCCACTTCTGTGACGTCAAACCTTCCCGAGGAGAGCCCAACCATGTCCGCATTACCCCCGCTCGAGGAGCTCGATCGTGACGGCGCCATGCGTGAGACCGCGGAGGCGGTCGCCGGCGACTCGCGCGGTGACTTCCTGCGCCGTGCCGCAACTGCCGGCGGCGCGTTCGCCGGAGCCGGAGCGCTGATCGGAACACTGCCGTCGATCGCCAGCGCCGCCACCACTCGGGACCGCGAGATCCTGAACTTCGCGCTGACCCTGGAGTATCTGGAGGCGACCTTCTACGCGGAGGCGTTGCGGGGCGGGGCGCTCAGCGGCCGCACGCTGCAGTTCGCCAAGGTCGTGGCCGTGCACGAAGCCGACCACGTTAAGGCCCTCAAGTCGGCGCTGGGGAAAGCGGCGATTGCCAAGCCGCGGTTCAACTTCCATGGCACGACGGCCAACCAGGCTAGGTTCCAGACGACCGCGATCGCATTGGAGGACACCGGCGTCGGCGCCTATAAGGGACAGGCGCCGCGAATCCAGGAGACCGCATATCTCAATGCGGCTCTTTCGATCCACTCGGTTGAGGCACACCACGCGGCGTGGATCCGGCACATCGCCGGCGTCTCACCCGCGCCGGTGCCGTTCGACAAGCCGTTGACGATGGCCCAGACGCTGGCCATCGTGGCGTCGACCCACTTCATCGTCACGCCGCCGAAGCCTCCGCACTTCACCGGCTAGCCACCGGAGCGCGCTGGCGCGATGCCCGTCCTCCGCTCTCACGCGGGCGGAGGACGCGTGCTCGCTGGCGTGGATCATCAGCTCTCCGTATACGCTTGCATGTGTCGCATGCGCTTGATCTGGGTTACTTCGATGGCGTTGGTGTTGCTGGCGGCGGGCGCCGTCAGCGGGGCGGCGGCCTCGCCGACGCGGGCCTCGGGCGCGACTTTAGGGCCGCTGCGGGCGTGGGGCCATACCGAGATCCGCTCGCTGGATCCTCCGTTGGCGGCGGCGGCCGCCGGTCCCCGGCAGTCGTCGGGCCGGCTGACAATTGACGGCGTAGCCCCATCCTCTCCGGCGGCATCGGGCGCGCCAGCACCGCGACCGGACACGGTGCTCTCCAACGAGGCGACGTTCACCCGGTGGGCCTATGTCTCTGAGGCCGGCACGATCTATCAGCGAGCGGCGACGGATTCGCCTCGGGTGACACGGCTGCACTGGTACACCGAGGACGGCTTCCCGGAGATCTATCTGCTGCTGCGCGCCCACTGGAACGCGGCCGGCCAGGAGTGGATCAAGTTGCGGATCCCGATGCGTCCCAACGGCCGAACCGGCTGGGTGCGCCGCCAGGACCTCGGGGCGCTTCATCTCACCCACACCCAGATCACCGTAGACCGCGCGCGGCTGCGGATGTACCTGAATGTCAGCGGCCACCGGGTGTGGAGCGCTCCGGTGGGGGTGGGCAAGCCCTCCACCCCGACCCCATCCGGGCACTTCTGGATCCGGGAGCGCTTCAAGATCGAAAGCCCCAGTTCGGGCTACTGGCCTTACGCGTTCGGGACCAGCGACTACTCGACGCTGACCGATTGGCCCGGCGGTGGCGTCGTCGGCATCCACGGCCCCTACTACGAGCCCTCGGCGATACCCGGCCGGATCTCGCACGGGTGCATCCGGCTGGGGGTCGCGGACGACGCCTGGCTGGCGCACCACATCGGACTCGGCACCCCCGTCGACGTTCGCTGACCCGACGGCGGCCGCCGGCCACACAGCCGACGGCTCGGGCGAGTACTGCCGGGACGTCGAGCCGGCGGTCAGGCGCGCTGCGGCGAGGTCGCGAGTTGGTAGTGGCGGTGAGCGCGACCGCTTCGGCGAACGCGTCTCCGCGCAAAGGATGCGCGTGATCACGCGGGCTGCCCGAAGATTAGGCGGCGGCCGCCGGGGTAGCGCCCACCGACACCATGCGCGGAAAGGGCACAGGCAATGGACGCTGAGATCACGCTGGAGGTGGATGGCGAGCGCCACACCCTCAGCGTCGACACCCGGATGACGCTGCTGGACCTGTTGCGCGAGCGCCTCGGCGTGACCGCACCGAAGAAGGGGTGCGATCACGGGCAGTGCGGCGCCTGCACCGTGCTCCAGGACGGGCGGCGAGTGACGACGTGTCTGTCGCTGGCCGTGGCCAACGACGGCGCCGGCATCGTCACGGCGCGGGGTTTGGCGCACAACGGCGACCTGCATCCAATGCAGCAGGCGTTCATCGACCACGATGGTTTGCAGTGTGGCTACTGCACCCCTGGGCAGATCTGCTCGGCGATCGGCATGCTGGAGGAGATCGGCGCGGGCTGGCCGAGCCACGTCACCCGGGATCTGGTCGCGGCGGCGGAGCTGGACGACGACGAGATCCGGGAGCGGATGAGCGGAAACCTGTGCCGTTGCGGCGCCTACGTGAACATCGTCGCGGCGATCCGAACCGTGGCCGGATGAGAGAGTTCGCCTACGAGCGTCCCGAGGACGCCGCGGGAGCCATCGCCACCGTGAGCGCACGTCCGGACGCCGCATTCCTTGGCGGTGGAACCAACCTCGTCGACCACATGAAGCTGGGAGTCGCCCGTCCGGGCATGCTCGTCGACGTCACCCGGCTGCCGTTCGGCGGGGTGGAGGAGCGGGCCGACGGAGGGGTTCGGATCGGAGCCGGGATGCGCAATTCGGAGCTCGCCGCCGATCCGCTCATCCGCGAGCGCTATCCGGTCCTGTCGCGAGCGCTGCTGGCGGGCGCCTCGCCCCAGCTTCGCAACCTCGCGACGACCGGCGGAAACCTGCTGCAGCGGACGCGCTGTGTCTACTTCCAGGACACCACGACGCCGTGCAACAAGCGCGAGCCCGGGTCGGGATGCTCGGCGTTGCACGGATACACCCGCTATCACGCCATCCTGGGCGGCTCGGAGCACTGCGTGGCGACGCATCCGTCGGACATGGCGGTGGCCCTGACCGCGCTGGAGGCGACGATCGAGGTCCAGGGCGGCGAGGGAACCACCCGCGAGATCCCGATCGACGACTTCTACCGCCTGCCCGGCGACGTCCCCGAGCGCGACACGACGCTTCTCCACGGCGAGCTGATCACGGCGGTGACCCTGCCCGAGCTCAGCGCCGCCTGGAGCTCGACCTACCACAAGGTGCGCGACCGGGCGTCCTACGCGTTCGCGCTGGTCTCGGTGGCGGCGGCCGTCCGGTTCGCCGACGGTGAGATCGCCGACGTCCGGATCGCCTTCGGCGGAGTCGCTCACAAGCCATGGCGGGCCACCCGCGCCGAACAGCGACTGCGCGGGGCGGCGCCCACGCTCAAGGCGTTCCGCGACGCCGCCGACGCAGAGCTCGCCGATGCCTCGCCATTGCGAGACAACGCGTTCAAGGTCCCGATGGCCCGCAACACGCTGGCGACGGTCCTGCACGAGCTGACCGGGCAGGCCCAGGCGTGAGCAGCCTGCTGCGCACGCCGGCCGTGGGCGCGCCGCTCGCCCGCCGGGATGGCGCCGTCAAGGTCGGGGGCGCCGCGCGCTATGCGTTCGAGCAGCCGACCGAGCGGCCGGCGTACATGTACGCGTTCCAGGCGACGATCGCTCGCGGGACGGTCCGCTCGATCGACGTGTCGGCGGCCGCCGGCAGCGAGGGCGTGCTGGCGGTGCTCACTCACGAGAACGCGCCGCGGCTGGCCTCCGATGAGAATCGCGAGCTGTGGATTCTCCAGGACGACCAAGTTCACTTCCGCGGCCAGTTGATCGGCGCGGTCATCGCGGAGACGGCGGAGATCGCCCGCGAGGCGGCGTCTCAGATCTCGGTGGCATACGCCGAGCAACCCGCCGACGTGGTGTTGACCGCCGACCACGAAGCGCTCTACGCACCCGATCAGGTGAATCCGAGCTTTCCCACCGACACCTCAGAGGGCGACGTGGATGCGGCGTTCGCGACCGCGCCGGTCACGGTGGAGGAGACCTATACCACCCCGATGGAGCACAACAACCCGATGGAGCCGCATGCCACCATCGCGTTGCACGACGGCGACAGGCTGACCCTGTACGACTCGACCCAGGGCGTGCACACCGTGCGCACCTCGATCGCGCCGCTGTTGGGCCTCGAGCCCGACCAGGTCCGGGTGATCTCGCCCTATGTCGGTGGCGGCTTCGGCTCCAAGGGAACGCCCCACGCCCACATCGTTCTCGCCTGCCTCGGCGCCATGACCGTCACCGGCAGGGCGATCAAGCTGGCGCTCACCCGGCAGCAGATGTTCGCGCTCGTCGGCTACCGGACGCCGACGATCCAGCGGATCCGGCTGGCCGCCGACTCGGACGGTCGCCTGACCGCGATCAGCAACCAAGTGATCGAGCAGACGTCGCGGATCAAGGAGTTCGCCGAGCAGACGGGGGTGCCGACGCGCATCATGTACGCCGCGCCCAACCGGCTGACCACCCACCGGCTGGCCCCGCTGGACGTCCCGGTGCCGTCGTGGATGCGCGCCCCGGGAGAGTGCCCGGGCATGTTCGCTCCGGAGGTGGCGATGGACGAGCTGGCGGTGGCGTGCGGGATCGACCCGATCGAGCTGCGGATCCGCAACGAGCCCGAGGTGGATCCGGAGAGCGGCAACCCATGGTCGACGCGTCGCCTGGTGCAATGTCTGCGCGAGGGCGCGGATCGCTTCGGGTGGATCCCGTCCGACCGCCGCGCCGCGGACCGGCAGCGGAATGGCTGGCTCGTGGGGACGGGGGTGGCGAGCGCGACTTATCCGGTCAACCGCATGCCCGGCTCGGCGGCGAGCATCCGGTGCGAGGAGGACGGCCGCTACGCGGTGCGGATCGGCTCGGCCGACATCGGGCAGGGAACGTGGACGGCGCTGGCGCAGATTGCCGCCGACGCGCTGGCGGTGCCGGTAGAGCAGATCGATCTGCAGATCGGCGACACCAGTCTGCCCACCGCGACCGTGGCCGGCGGCTCCTCCGGAATCACCAGCTGGGGATCGGCCGTCTTCGCCGCCGCCCACAGCCTCCGCGAGCAGTACGGCGATCAGCCCGCGCCCGGGACGCAGGCCACCGCCGACACCCCGGAGAATCCGGACGCCGGAAAAGTGGCCATGCATGCCTTCGGCGCCCAGTTCGCGGAGGTGCGCATCCATCCCGAAACCGGTGAGATCCGGGTCCCGCGGATGCTCGGGGTGTTCGATGCGGGTCAGATCATCAATCCGCGAACCGCGCGCTCACAGTTCATCGGCGGGATGACCATGGGCATGTCGATGGCGTTGCACGAGACCAGCGTGCTCGATCCGCAGTTCGGTCACGTCGTCAACCACGATTTCGCCGAGTACCACATCCCGGTCAACGCGGACGTCGGCGAGATCGAGGCACATTGGCTCGACGGCCGCGATCCGCACACCAATCCCATGGGTTCCAAGGGAATCGGCGAGATCGGAATCGTCGGCGCGGCCGCCGCGATCGCCAACGCGGCCTACGACGCCACCGGCATCCGAGTGCGTGATCTCCCGATCACCGCCGACAAGTTCGTGCGCTAGCGGTCACCCACGCCCGTCAGCGGTGACGGGCCGCCGGATAAAAGCCGCGACGCCGCTACGCGCCGTATGGTCAGGGCGGAGGTGCGCGGATTCTGACCATCGGCCGGTACCATCGACCCGATCGCACGAAGAACCGCTCGCGTCGGCGGCGGATCATGCGATGCGATCGCGCCGCCACCGCCCGGGCGGTGAAGGTGATCGATCCGGTGTCGAGTGAGGTGGTGAAAAGTGCCTGAGCCTGCGCTTCGCGCAGGTCGTTACATGCCGGGCCTGGATGGCGTTCGGGCGGTCGCCGTGCTGGCCGTGATCGCCTATCACCTCGGCTTTGGCTGGGCTTCCGGTGGGCTGCTCGGAGTCGGGGTCTTCTTCACCCTGAGCGGTTACCTGATCACCGATCTCCTGCTCGGTGCACACGACGCGGGAAAGCTCAGCCTTGTCGACTTCTGGCTGCGGCGCGCGCGGCGCCTGCTGCCGGCGCTGTACCTGATGCTGGCAGTGGTGGCCCTGTGGGTCTCCCTGCTTCACCACTCGCAGATCGCGGAGCTGCGCGGCGAGGCCGCGTCGGCAATCCTGTACCTGAACAACTGGTGGCAGATCTCCCAGCACGTGTCGTACTTCGCGCGGTTCGGCCCCCCGTCCCCGCTGAATCACCTGTGGTCGCTGGCGGTGGAGGAGCAGTTCTATCTGATCTGGCCGTGGCTGCTGCTGCTGGGCGTCGCGTGCGTTCGCGAGCGCCGTCGCCCGATCAAGGTGCGACCCCGGCTGGCCGGGGTGACGCTCGTGCTCGCCGTCGCCTCGGCGATCGAGATGGCAGTGCTCTACCACCCCAGCTTCGACTCGACCCGGATCTACGAGGGCACCGACACCCGCGCCTGCGGGCTCCTGCTCGGCGCGGCACTGGCGATGGTGTGGCCGAGTCGTTCGCTCACCACCCGGGTGACTCCCGGCGCCCGATCGATCCTCGACTGGGCCGGCGTGACCGGACTGGTGATGATCGGCCTCCTCGTCTGGCGGACCACCCAGTACTCGGGATTCCTGTACCAGGGGGGGATCGTCCTCTTGTCGATCGCCACCGTCCTCGTGGTCGCCGCCGCGGCTCATCCCGCGACACGGGTCGGTCGGGCGCTCGGCTGGGAGCCGCTCCGCTGGCTCGGGGTCCGGTCCTATGGCATCTACCTGTGGCACGAGCCGATCATCGTGCTGACCACTCCGGCCTCGGCCCACGGGGTGAACCTCGCGCGAGCCGCCGCCCAGCTGGCGGCGACCATCGTCGTGGCCGCACTCTCCTGGCGCTACGTCGAGGAGCCGATCCGTCACGGCGCGCTCGGCCGGATCTGGGCCCGGGCGCGGTCTGTGAGCTGGCAGCCCCGGCTGCTGCCGGGAGGCGCGCGGGTGGTGCTGATCGCCGTCGCGGCGCTGCTCGTCATCGATGCGGTCGGGCTCGCCGGGGTCCGGTTCCCGACCAGCCCGAGCTCGCGCCCCGTCCTGCTCGGCGGGATCCCGGGATTGCCCCCGCAGCACTCCACGCACTCCGGCACCACGACCGGGCACGCCGACGCCGAGGCCGGGCGGTCCGCCACCACGACCAAGGACTCCGGCACCACGACCGGGCGATCCTCCTCCGGCACGGCGCCGTCGGACACCAAGACCGCGGATCCGCACGGAACCGCGAACCCGCCGGCATCAGCCACGACGGGCGCTCACACCACCGCCAGCACCGCCGCCGCTTCCGCCGGGACGAATCATTCCCTGCGCAGCTCGTGTCGCTCGGTGGTGCACATCGGCGACTCCACGTCGGAGGGGCTCACCTCGAGCGAGTACCTGCCGGATCCAGGCCAGCGGATGGCCGCGCAATACCGGCGGGTGGGGGTGACCAATGCCCGCTTTGAGATCACCGGGGCGACCTCGATCGTCGAGACGCTGCCCGGCGGCGAGAACGCGTACGACGTGGCCAAGGGCCTGGTCGGAGCCGGCTACAACGGATGCTGGGTGATCGCGCTGGGCACCAACGATTCCGCCGACGTGGCCATCGGGTCGAACGTCGGCGTCAACCAGCGGATCGCCAGGATGATGTCGGTGATCGGCAAGCAGCCGGCGATGTGGGTCAACGTCAAGTCGCTGCTGAGCAGCGGTCCCTATTCCGAGACGAACATGGCGGCCTGGGACCGGGGCCTCGTGCAGGCGTGTCCGAAGTACCCGAACATGCGTGTCTACGACTGGGCGTCGGTCGTCAGGACCAGCTGGTTCATCCCGGACGGCATCCACTACTACTCGCCCGGCTACGCCGCCCGGGCTCATCTGATCGCGAATGCGCTGGCTGAGTCATTCCCGCAGAACGGCCATTACACCGGCGCCAGCTGCGTCGTTCACACGCCGTCGCTGTCGATCCCGGTGCTCGGGCTGCACAAGTAGCGCGGCGCCGGCGCGGGCGCCGTCTAGATGCCGACCCGCTGGTCCCACGCTGCGCTGCTCGCCGACTGTTCGTCAGGGGGGGTGGTCGCGGGAGGCTCGAGCACCATCATCAGCGCCGAGCCGGAGGGGGGATCGGCGGCGGCCAGCACCTGCCAGGAGTCCGCCGACGCGATCCAGAGTTGACCCGGCGCGACCTCGGTGAACGTCTGGATGGCTCCCGCCTCGTGCGTGACGACGCCTTTGCCCCCGATCCGGGCGGCCAGCTCCGCCGCCAGCCCGGCGGCGCCGTTGCGCTGTGCCTGATCGATCCGCTGGCTCTGCACCAGCACCACCTGGCCGATCCTGGTGGCGTCGCCGATCACGATCGCCACCGGCGCGGTGATCGATGCCGCCACCGCTTCGCCGGCGCCGCCGAGCGCGGGATGCGCCGAGACGTGGCGCTGGCCCACCAGGATGAGCGAGGGCCGCTGGGCGGCGGCGACGTTGATGATCCCCTCGGCGAGGGTGGTGTGCACGAGCAGAGCGGGGTCGACGTCGACGCCGACGGCGAACCCGGCCGTGCGCAGGTAGGAGAGCCTGGTCTCCTGAACCGCCGTCTCATGCGGAGCGCTGCCGAGCAGGCCGCGCACGACGCCGGTGTCGGGGGCAGCGATTCGCGCGCCAATGGCGAACCCGATCTGGGCCTGAGCCGGATCCTCCAAGGCGACCAGGATTCGCTTGCCGAGAGCTTCACGATCCGCGTGGGGCGCGGTCACGGCGCGCTTGGAATGTTCGACCAGCAGGGTGGCGACGAGGATCGTCACCAGGATCACCACCAGCACCGCGTTGACCACCGACTGGTCGAACAGCCCGATGTTGAAGCCGATCACCGTCGCCGCCAGCGTGGCGGCGGCCTGGGGCACGGTCAGGCCGAGCATCAGGGTTGCCTCGCCGGCGGTCAGTCCCAGGATCCGCTTGGAGATGAGGGAGGCGAGGGTCTTGCCGCCGAGCGACGCGAGGATGAACAGCCCGGCCAACTTCAGCGTCTCGCCCTCGATCATCACGCTCGGCTGCAGGAGCATGCCGACCGAGACCAGGAACACCGGTACGAATACCGCCGAGCCGAAGAAGTCGATGCGCTCCATCAGCGGCCCCTCGTTGGGGACCAGTCGGTTCAGTCCGAGACCGGCGAAGAAGGCGCCGACGATGGGCTCGATGCCGAAGGCCTCGGCGACCGTCGCCGCCGCCAGGAACGACGCGATCGCCAGCAGGTAGCGCACGATCCGGTCGGTGCCGAGGTACCGAAACGCGATCCGGACGAGCCGCGGCAGCACCACCAGTGAGAAGATCACGAGCACGATCAGCCCGACGGCGATCTGGAGTCCGATCGACGCCGGGCCTCCCCCCACCAGCTGCGATCCCGAGACGGCGGCGAGGACGATCAAGGAGGCGGTGTCGGTGAGGACGGTCGCGCCGACGGCGGTGGCCACCGCGGGATGGATGGCGAGCCCGGCGTTTCGCACCGCTGGATAGGTCAGCAGGGTGTGCGAGGCGAGCAGCGCGCCGAGCAGAAGCGCGGCGGGGGCGCCCCAGCTCAGCGAAAACCCGACGAGCACCCCCAGCCCCATCGGGAGCGAGAAGGTGATCAGCGAGAACAGCAGCACCCAGCGGCGGTGGACCCTGAGCAGCGCCAGGTCGAGCTCCACGCCGGCGACGAACATCAGGTACAGCAGGCCGAGCTGGCCGAGCGCGGGTACGGTGGTGTTCCCGGCGCCGATCACGTTCAGGCCGTACGGGCCGATCACGAAGCCGCCCAGCAGCAGCCCGATGATTCCCGGCAGCCGCGCGCGCTCGAGCAGCGGCGGGCCGATGATGACGACGAGGAACAGGACCAGGAACTCCCAGGCCGGCCCGGAGGGCGATGAGATCGTCAGGGCCGCGATCGGCAGCGACAGGTGGGGGCTCATCGGCTGGTCCGCAGCAACGGGATGGACTTCTCGGCGTCGGCAGCCGACGGGCCGATCCAGGTCCGCAGCAGCTGATCGATGGTTCCGTCGGCGGTGAAGGTGCGGATCGCCGAGTCGACCGCCCCCGTCCTGCGCCCGGTCAGCATCTGGGTGTTGTTGTCAGAGGTCCGGCCCGGAGCATCGGGAGCCACCGAATTGTCGATGATCCCGACGAAGGTCGTGCCGACGACAGCCCCCCAATGCAGTCCGTCATGCCACCACGAGGTCCCGGCTATCGAAGCGGATCCGCTCAAGAGCGACCTCGCCCGAGCGTAGCCGAGAATCGACGATCTGGCTAGACGTCGCCGGAGTGCCCCGGACCATGTGCGAGCGAGTCCAGGACGTTTCGATCGAAGATCACCCGGTCACCGCGGCCGTGGGTGAAGAAGCTGATCGACCATTGGATCGTGACCAGCAGCCGGCTCCGGAAGCCGATCAGATACCACAGATGCACGAAGAGCCACACGAGCCAGGCAAGCAATCCACTGAGCTTGAGGCCACGCAGGTCGGCCACCGCCGACCCGCGACCGATCGTCGCCAGATTGCCCTTGTCGAGATATCGAAACGGGCGTGTCGAGCGGCCCTCCAGACGGTTGCTGATCAGCGTCCCGGCGTAATGGCCCTGCTGGATCGCCACCGGGGCCACGCCGGGCAGGGAAACCGGGTTTCCCTTCGGGTCGCGCACGCGGACCATGTCTCCGAGCGCGATCACCTCGGGATGCCCGGGAAGCGTCAGGTCCTGCTCCACGGTCAGCCGGCCGTCGTGGTCGAGCTCGGCGCCGGTCAACTCGCCGAGGTGCCCGGCGAGCCCGGAGGCGTTGACGCCGGCGGCCCAGATGACGGTCCGGGTGGTTATCCGGTCTCGGGCACCGCCGGGATCGGCGACGGTGACCGACTGTGCGTCGACGTCGACGACGGTGCGTTGCAGCATGGGTGTCACTCCCAGCTGGCGCAGTGACTTCTCCGCCTTGACCGACAGCGACCGTGGAAAGGTCTGCAGCACCCGGTCCACGGTGTCGACCAGCAGGACGCGGGCGTGGGTAGGGTCGATGGCCCGGAAGTCGTGCCGCAGGGTGTCACGGGCGAGCTCGCCCAGCTGGCCCGCCATCTCGACCCCGGTTGGCCCCGCGCCGACGACCACGAACGTCATCTCGGCCGACCGCGCCTCGGGATCGGTGGCCAGCTCGGCGCGCTCGAAGGCGGCCAGGATCCGCGACCGCACCGCTACCGCGCTCTCCAGGGTCTTGACCTCCAGCGCGTGCTGCCGCCACTCGTCGTGCCCGAAGTACGAGTAGCTCGAACCGGCGGCCACGACCAGGGTGTCGTACGGGATCACGGCGGGGGCGCTGACACCGGGCGCCACCCGCAGATCGACCTGCCGCTGCGCCAGGTCAACGCCGGTGACGTCGGCCATCAGGACGCGGACGTCCGGGGCCGACTTGAACACGGATCGCAACGGGCGGGCCACCTCCCCGGGCGACAGCGAGCCGGTGGCGACCTGATAGGTCAGCGGCTGAAACAGGTGGAAGTTGCGCTTGTCGATCAGCGTCACTTGCGCCGGCGCAGGCGAGGCGCGGAGGCGGGAAACGGTGCGCAGCCCGCCGAAGCCGCCGCCGACGACGACGACGCGGTGAACGGGGGAATCGGCGGTCATGATCACGGCATGCTCTCACGTCGGGGTACCGCGCGCGATGCGCCCGGCGGTGAGCCCGGGCCGCCCGGTGTCGACTACGATCCCGGCCTGGATCTGCAGCTGCGCGACAAGGTCGCCGTCGTCACCGGCGCCAGCAAGGGGATACGTCCGTCGGTCGTCCGTCGGCTGGTCGCGCGGTCAGGCCGGCGCCGGGTGGGGTTCCAACTCTGAAGGCAACGGCTCGGGCGGCGGGGGCAGCGCCACCGCGGCGGCGCCATAGGCTTCCGCGGCATCCAGGGTCTCGGCCGAGAGCAGCGCGTGGGCGAGCGAGTCCAGCTGCTGACGATGCTCGGTGAGCAGCTTGGTCACCTCGGCGTGGGAGCTCTCGATCAGGTTCTGGACCTCCTGGTCGACCAGCCACTGGGTCTGCGGTGAGGTCTCGCTGGCGCCCGGCAGCAGCGGCCCCTGGCCATCCGACGGCAACAGCGTCACCGGCCCGAGCCGCTCGCTCATCCCCCAGCGCCCGATCATCTGGCGGGCGATCTGGGTCAGCTGCTGGATGTCGGACTCGGCGCCGGTCGTGATCTTGTCGTAGACGACTTCTTCCGCCGCCCGGCCGCCGAGGGCGACCTTGATCTTGGCCTCGAGCTCCTCGCGTGAATAGGAGACCCGATCGGCGTCGGGAGTGGACAGGGTGACGCCCAATGCCATGCCGCGCGGGATGATCGACACCTTGCGCACGGGGTCGGCGCCCGGGGTCATCATCCCGACCAGGGCGTGGCCGGACTCGTGGAAGGCGGTCCGCTCCCGGTCGGCGGTCGAGAGCATGATCCCGCGGGGCGAGCCGAGCAGGATCTTCTCCAGCGAGTCGGTGAAGTCCGCCATCGTTACCTTGTCGTGGTTGCGCCGCGTGCCGAGGAGCGCGGACTCGTTGGCGAGGTTGGCGAGATCGGCGCCGACCATGCCCGGGGTGGACGCCGCCAGCACGTCGAGGTCGACGTCGTCAGCCAGTGGCAGCGAGCGGGTGTGGACATCCAGGATCCGGCGCCGACCGGTCTTGTCGGGAGCCTGAACCGCCACCCGCCGATCGAACCGGCCCGGGCGCAGCAGCGCGGGATCGAGGATCTCCGGGCGGTTGGTGGCGCCCAGCACGATGACCGCCTGGTCGCTCTCGAAACCGTCCATCTCGGTCAGGATCTGATCCAGCGTCTGCTCGCGCTCGTCGTTGGCGCCGGTGATTCCCGCCGAGCCCTGGCGCGAGCGGCCGATCGCATCCAGCTCATCGATGAAGATGATCGCCGGCGCCGCCTCCTTTGCCTTAGCGAACAGGTCGCGAACGCGAGCGGCGCCGACCCCGACGATGGCTTCGATGAACTCGGAGGCGGCAATCGAGAAGAACGCGGCGTGCGCCTCGCCGGCGACCGCGCGCGCCAGCAGCGTCTTGCCGGTGCCGGGAGGCCCGAACAGCAGCACGCCGTGGGGCATCCGGCCCCCCAGCCGCTGGTAGCGCTCCGGCGCTTTGAGGAAATCGACGATCTCGGTCAGCTCGGCCTTGGCCTCGTCGATCCCGGCGACGTCGGCGAACGTGACCCGGATCCGTTGCGGGTCGACCCGACGTGCCTGGGAACGACCGAAGTTGCCAAGGCCGCCGAGCCCTCCGGCGCCCCCGCGTTGCGCTCGGCGCGCCAACAGCACGAACAGTCCCACCAGCAGCAGCGTCGGCCCGAAGCCAAGCAGGATCTCGGCGACCAGCGACGTGCTCTTGGCGGTCGACTGGGCGTTGACCTGGACCCCCTTGGACTGCAGCAGGCTGGTCAGGCTGTCGTGGTTCCAGAACGTGGGCACTTCGGTGGCGAACAAGGTCGTCTGCGGAGCGTTCTTGTCGCTCGCCGGGTAGCGCACCTTGTTGTTGAACGTCCCCTGGACGGAGTTTCCGGTCGACGAGATCGACTTGACGTTGCCGTCGTTGAGCTGGGTCAGGAAGTAGGGGCTGAACGCGACCTTGACGCGCGGCTGGCTGTTGGCGGGCGCGAACAGCAGCACGGTGATCCAGTTGAGCGCCAGCAGCACCACGACGAAGATCCAGAATCCGCGCCAGCGGTGTGGCGGCGTGGGCTTGTGCTGGTCCGGCATCCCGCGGCCGTCGGGCGCCGGGGCAACCCTCCAGCCCTGGTGATCCCGCGGCATCGGGGCCGGCGACTTGACTTTGCGGTCGTCGGTGCCGGTGTCCGCGGTGGTCGGCTCTTGCGCCATCCCTAGATTCTTGCCGATGCGGACATTGCGGGGGCGTTGGCCCGGGAACGCGTCGACTCAGGTTGCGCGCCAGGCCAGCTGCCGGGGTCGGCGAGCAGGATGAAAGGCCGCAACTGCGGCCCGGACGCGTACATCGCGCGCTGCGTCGGCGGACGGGCTGATGGCCCACTTCGGCTACCCGAACGCGCACGAGGACAGCGCCCGGTCCGCGGTCCACGCCGGTCTCGGATTCTCGAGGAGCTGCCGCGGCTCGGCGCCCAGTTCCGCCGGCGCGACCTGGCTCGGTGACCGGCCATTCCGCCCATGTAAATGGTGCCAAATTCGGTCCGCGGATTTGGATTTGTCACCGGATGCACGCCTGGCGTGGGTTTGCGGAAAATTCCAAATGTCCCTCATCGAGTTTGGCGCCAAATGCACCCCCGGGAACCGCGTCAGCGTCTGGGTCACGCGGGCACGCCGCCCATCTCCGCGGCCGGGACCGGCTGGTCCGGCCCGAACCGAGATGAGAACGAGAATTTCTCGTAGCAGAACGTCTGCGTGTTATCGTTGTTGTGATGGTGATCGATCTCCAGGCGAGCGGGAGCGAGGCGGGGCAGCAGGGCTGCCTGATGTCCAATCTGGGCTGGATGCTGGACCATGCCAGCCACTCCTTCGCCTCTGAGCTCGCCACCGCCTTGGCGCCGCTCGGGCTCGGCCAGCGCGGCTTCTGCGTGCTGTCGGCGGCCGTCGATGCCGATCTCACCCAGACCCAGCTGGCGGGGATGATCGGGCTCGACAAGACCACCATGGTCGTCACCGTCGACGAGCTCGAGCGCCAGGGCCTCGCCGAGCGGGTGCCGTCGCCCACCGACCGCCGCGCCCGGGTGATCACCGTCACCCAGGCGGGGCGCGACAGGATCGCCGCGGGCCAGCGGATCGTCGAGACCGTCCAGCGAGACGTGCTCGAGTCGCTGGCGCCGGACGACCGGCAGGCGTTCGTAGCGGGGCTGAGGCAGCTGGTCGCGGGGCGGCTGGCGAGCGCGCCCGAGTGCACTCCGGCGTTGCGGCGCCGCGAACCGCGCGGCTGAGCCGCCTCCGTCGGCGCGGCCGGGAACGCCGGCCTGCCGCCGGCCACGGCCGCCGACGCGCCTGAGCCGCCGACCGGCGGCACACACCGGCGGGTTTACCCGCCGGCATCCGTTTGTTTGGTTCCAGATCATCTTTTACGGAACTATCTGATACGGTGTGTTCTCGTAGGAATCAAGACCGACCTACAGGAGCCACTGACCATGACCTCGACTGCTGCCACGCCGATGACGGACCGGGCGCGCTGGATCGCGCTCGTGGTCCTGTGCACCGGGATGCTGATGATCGTCCTCGATCAGACGATCGTGAACGTCGCCCTCCCGTCCATCCAGCGCGACCTGGGTTTCTCGACCTCGAATCTCGCCTGGGTCGTCAACGCCTACCTGATCGCGTTCGGCGGCCTGCTGCTGCTCGCCGGCCGGCTTGGCGACCTGATCGGGCGCAAGCGCGTGTTCCTCACCGGGCTGGCGATCTTCACCGCCGCCTCCGCCGTGTGCGGGCTGGCCGACAGCCAGGCCCTGCTGGTCGGCGCGCGCTTCGTCCAGGGCGCCGGTGGAGCGCTGACCTCGTCGGTGATCCTGGGCGTGATCGTGACCATGTTCCCCAAACCAAGCGAGCAGGCGAAGGCGATGGGCGTGTTCAGCTTCGTCGCCGCCGGCGGCGCGTCGATCGGCCTGCTCGCCGGCGGCGTGCTCACCCAGGCGCTCAACTGGCACTGGATCTTCTTCGTCAACCTCCCGATCGGCGGGATCGCCGCCCTGCTCGCGATGCGCCTGGTTCCCGGTGACGTCGGGGTCGGCCTGCGCGATGGCGCGGACATCCCGGGGGCCGCGCTCGTCACCGGCGCTCTGATGCTCGCCGTGTACACGATCGTCAAGACCAGCGACTACGGCTGGGGCTCGGCCCACACCGTGATCTTCGGCGTCATCACCGTCGCGCTGGCGGCTGGGTTTCTGGCGCGCGAGGCACGGGCGCGGACACCGCTGATCCCGCTGCGCATCTTCCGCTCGCGCAACGTCTCGGGAGCCAACGCGGTGCAGATGCTGATGGTCGCCGGGATCTTCGGGATGTTCTTCCTCGGCGCCGTGTACATGCAGCGCGTGCTCGGTTACGACCCGCTGAAGGTGGGGCTCGCCTACCTGCCGGTGGCGCTTTCCATCGGCATCCTGTCGCTGACGATCGCGCCGCGGCTGAACATGAGCATCGGACCGCGAGCCACTCTGCTTCCCGGCCTGACGCTGATGGCGATCGGGCTGGTGCTGTTCGCGCTGGCTCCGGTCAACGCCGCCTACGCGTCCCAACTGCTCCCCGCCCTGCTGCTGCTCGGCGTCGGCGCCGGCCTGAGCTTCCCGTCGGTGATGACCATCGCCATGTCGGGCGCCGCCCCCCACGAGGCGGGGTTGGCCTCGGGCCTGGTGAACACCTCGATGCAGGTCGGCGGCGCCCTCGGGCTGGCCGTGCTGGCGACGCTCTCTAGCGGCCGCGCCAACCACATCCTCGCCACCGGCGGGTCTCAGGCGACGGCGCTGACCAGCGGCCTGCACCTCGCGCTGGCGGTGGGTGCGGCCGTCGTCGGCGCCGGAATCGCGGTGGCGGCGTTCGGGCTGCAGGCCGCGCGGGCGCCGGCTGCCGGGGTGGATCACGAGTCGGTGGCGACCGAGCCCGAGCTGGTGGCCGGCGAGATCCCCGGGGCCTACTCGGAAGCGGCCTAGGGGACGGCGCCGGCGGGCCGTCGCTACAGCCGCACCCCGCGGTCGGCGAGCCAGTCCTCGACGACCGCGGGCACGTCCCGCTCCCACTCGGCCCGCGCCGCCAGCCGGATCAGCTCCTCGGGCGCGGCGTGAAGCTCGTCGCGCCGGTAGCTGAGGTAGACCGTGATCGCGCCGGCCATCGACAGCGACCCGTTCGCCAGCGCCGGGTCGAGGTCGGCGAGCACCGTGCCGACTCGTGCCTCGACGTCGTCGAGGGCGCGGACGGGCTCGTCGGCGTCCTCGAAGGCGAGCTGGAAGTCGCCGACCGCCGCGTCGTCGTCGTCGGGGTCGACGATCTCGGCGGCGCGGCGGACGACCTGGGCCAGAGAAACCGGTGCCGGCTCGGTGGGCACCGGCTTAATATCGCAGCTTGGAGGCTTCGCCGACCGTGCGATCCGACGGACCGAGGGCGGGAACCCGCGCCCGAAGCTCCTGCAGCCAGGCGGCGGCGACGCTGTCGGACGGCGCGCGCCAGTCCGAGCGCGGCGACAGCGAGCCCCCGGAGCCGACCTTGGGGGCGTTCGGCAGGGCGGAACGCTTGAACTGGCTGGTCTGGAAGAACCGGTGCAGGAACACCTCGAGCCAGTGGGTGATGTCCTCGAGCGAGTACTGGTTGCGCCGATCGTCCGGGATCAGGTCCGGCCACGGGCCGCGGTCGCGGTCCGACCACGCCTGCTGGGCGAGATAGGCCACCTTGCTGGGGCGATAGCCGAACCGGAGGATGTAATACAGGAAGAAGTCCTGCAGCTCATAGGGACCGACGGTGGCTTCGCTGTTCTGCTCGGGCCCGTCTCCGGCGGCGTCACCGCCGGAGGGAATCAGCTCGGGCGAGATCGCCGTCTCCAGCACCGAGTCGAGCACCTGGTTGGCCTCGTCGCAGAACTGCCCGGTGTCGATCGCCCACCGCAGCAGGAACCCGATCAGCGTCTTGGGCACCGATGCGTTGACGCTGTAGTGCGACATCTGATCGCCGACCCCGTAGGTCGACCAGCCGAGCGCCAGCTCGCTCAGGTCGCCGGTCCCCAGCACGAGGCCCTGGTGGTAGTTGGCCAGCCGAAACAGGTGAGAGGTTCGCTCGCCCGCCTGCACGTTCTCGTAGGTGACGTCGTACTGGGGCTCGCCGCGCGCCGCCGGATGGTCGAGGTCGCGCAGCATCTGGTTCGCCGACGGCCGGATGTCCAGCTCAGCGGCGCTGACCCCGAGCGCATCCATCAGCGCGTGGGCGTTGCGCAGGGTTCGCGCGCTGGTGGCGAATCCGGGCAGGGTATAGCCGAGCACGTTGGCACGCGGCAGTCCCAACCGATCGACGGCGCGGGCGGCCACGGTGAGGGCGTGGGTGCTGTCCAGCCCCCCGGAGACGCCGATCACGATCTTCTTGATCCCGGTCGCCATCAGCCGGGTCTCCAGGCCGCGGACCTGGATGTTGTAGACCTCCTCGCAGCGCTCGTTACGGCTGGCGGGGTTCGCCGGGACGTAGGGGAAGCGCTCGATCTGCCGCTCCAGCGGGATCGTCTCGGTCGGAACTCCAAGGTCGAACTCCACCCGCCGGACCTGCCGCAGACGCTCGCGCACATCGTGGACGGAGTCTCCGTAGCTGCTGGTGCTCGTTCGGTCGGACACGATGCGGTCGAGGTCGAGGTCGGCGACGATCAGCTCCTCATCGTCGGAGAAGCGCTGAGATTCGGCCACCAGCTGCCCGTTCTCGCAGATCAGCGCCTGGCCATCCCAGGCCACGTCGGTGGTCGACTCGCCCAAACCCGCGGCGGTGTACAAGTAGCCGGCGATGGCTCGGGCCGATTGGTCCTGACACAGCATCCGCCGGTAACCGTCCTTGCCGATCGTGATGTTGCTGGCGGAGAGGTTGGCGAGCACGGTCGCGCCCGCCAGCGCTCCGTAGGTGCTGGGTGCAATCGGCACCCACAGGTCCTCGCAGACCTCGACGTGCAGCACGAACGCCGGCAGATCGCGACAGGCGAAGACCATATCCGGCGTGAACGGCACCGTCTCGCCGAGCAGCGACAGCTCATTGCCGACCAGGTCGCGGGCGGCGCGGAACTGGCGCTTCTCGTAGTACTCGTGGTACTCGGGGATGAAGCTCTTGGGCACGGCGCCCAGGATCCGGCCGCGGTGGATGACGATGGCGGCGTTGAACAGTCCGCCCTCGGCGGGGACGGGCGCGCCGACGACGATCACCGGCGCCAGTCGCTCGCTGGCGAGGACGAGCCGCTCGATCGCGCTGGCGACGCCGTCGTGCAGCGCCTGCTGGTGAAACAGGTCCTCGCTGGAATAGGCGGCGAGGCCGAGCTCGGGGAAGATCACCAGCGCGGCGTGAGACTCGTCGGCGCGGCGCGCCAGCTCCAGGGTGCGAGCGCCGTTGAAGCCGGGATCGCCGACGCGAACGTGCGGAACCGCCGCCGCCACGCGCACGAAGCCATGGGCGTAGGGAGAGTCGAAGGGTGCGTCAGACTGGTCGCGGAGCGCGCGCATGGATGGAGTATCGCTCGCCGGGCCGATGCACTGTTCTCCGCGGGTCAGAACCGCAGCAGGGCGCCGATCCCGCCGTGGCGGCGCAGGACCGGCGGCGGCGGATCGCTCCCGTCGCCGACGACGGTGACCGCGGCGTCCTGGAGCACGGCGGCCTCGATCGCCGCCTCGCGCAGGTCGGCGACCGGCTCCAGCGGCGTCGCGTCGACGGGGCAGGATCCGCTGCGCTGCGCGTAGAGAAGCCCGCAGCTGGGACACCGGCTGCCCCCCGCCGCGAAGTTGAGCCCGAGCACGAGGTTCTCGACGCGCCGCTCCGCCAGCGCCGGCAACGTGTCAGCCAGCCCGGCGACCGCGGCGCCACCGCTGTCCAACCGGCTGCCCAGCGCGGCCACCGCCGCGTCCGCATCCGCCGCCCGCGTCTCCCGGCGCAGCGGCAGCAGGGCCGCCTGCACCTCGGCGACGCTCGTCGTCTCGGCGTCGAGTCCGAGGCGGGCCGGCGCCAGCGCGGGGCGAAGGTCGTTGTGCAACAGCTCCTCGAAACGGTCCACGTCCGTCTCAGGGCCACCGAGCACCAGGTGAGCGAACGGATCGCGCTGCCACAGGTGGTATAGCTCGGCGGCGACGTGGCGGAGGTGCTGCTCGGCCTCGTTCTCGGCGCTGCGTTCGTAGTTGGCCTGCGACCAGCCGCCCCGTCGGCTCTGGCCGCGAACGTCGTCGGCGACGCGCTCCTGCTCGTCAACCTGCGCAAGCTCGCCGGCGAGGATCTTCGCCGTGCGCCGGCTGATCAGCGCCACGCACCAGCGGCCCGGCGCCGGCCCCGTCACCAGGGGCTCCACATACGGCGTGCGCGCGATCCTGGCCTGCGCCGGCACCGGCTCGGACAGCGTCACGGTCTCGAACAGGTCATCGCGGCCGGAGACGAACACCGCCAGCGACCGCGCACCCGACACGGGAAGCTCGTCGGACTGCAGGTAGTCCCCGAGGCGCTCGAGGTCCTTCCGGAGGACCGCGCGATCCTCGTGGTCGAGCGGCTCATAGCTCGCGCCGGCGCGCTCGGCCTCGTCGATCAGCGACCGGGCCTGCGTGCTCCGCGCCGGCGGGGTGGCGAACTGCGCCGGGTCCAGGTCGAAGAAGACGCTGACCACGGCGTGTCCGCCGGTGCGTTCCAGCATCCGGCGGGCCGAGGCGAGCGTGTCGGTCATCCGTTGTCGGGCCGCTGGCCGCTGCCGCGGACACCGGAGGCGCGGTCGGCGTCGTCGTCGGGGGTAGGCGGGCGGTAGGGATCGGAGTCGGCGTCGGGGTCGGGCTCGCCGACCGGATTGTTGAGCGCGTGGTGGGGATCCGTCGGCGGCTGGTCCTCGGGCTCGTCCGTGGAGTGGAGCTGCTCCTGGGAGGACTTGGGCTCCAGCGGACGATCGGCGGCCTCGGCCGGATCGGAGGCGCGCTCGTAGATCCGCTCGGGCTCGTGGCGGGGACCTGTGCGCGGTTCGTCCTGCGGCATCGGCGCTCCTTTCGGCGGTGGCGACGGTCACTCGTCGGCGTACCCGAGTGGTCGCCGGGCAAACGGCTGACGGATGATACTGCTTGCGCTAACAAGCATCGTTACACTCTGACCGCGATGGCCGCGCTTTGCCCTTCCCTCGGGTCGCTCTCCGACCGGGTCGGGACTGATGGCGTCGCCGCGTGGCCGGAGCGTCACGCCGAGGCCTGGGCCGGCCTGCTGGAGACGCACAAGCAGCTGACGCGGATGCTCGACGCCGAGCTCGAGTCTCGCTATGGGCTCAGCCTCAGCGGACTCGAGCTGCTGGCGCGGCTGGTGGCGGCGCGGGACCGCTGCCTGCGCCTGTCGGCGCTGGCCGCCCGGGCCGGCTTGAGCCTCAGCCGTGTGTCCCGGATCGCGGTGGCGCTGCAGAGGCGGGGCCTGATCGAGCGCAAGCCGTGTCCCGAGGATGCGCGAGCCGTCGAGGCCCACCTCACGTCGGCGGGCTTGAAGCTGGCGCGCGAGGCGCAAGCGACGCATTTCGCGTCGGTGCGGCGGCTGTTCTTCGACCAGCTGGCCGAGGAGGAGCTGGACGTGCTGGCCGACGTGTTCGGGCGGTTCTCGCCCCTCGCGGCGGCGCGCTGCACGGCGCCGGAGCCCGGATAAGCGGGCTGCTGGGGCGCGGCCGTCGCGGTCTCCGGACGCGGCCCGAGCGCTCGAGCTTCGCTATGACCCGGTGGGTGGGTTCAGCGCCAAATTCTGAGAAGCTCTGCGGATTAGGCGCAAATTTTGGGGGCGCCGTGCTGATTTGTCACCAGACTGCTTTCTCAGCGTGGTTTCTGCGGAGAACCGGTCGGCCGGATCATGATTTGGCGCTTAATTCGTGGGGATCGCCTCGATCGGCCGGGTTCCGCAGCCCGGAGAGCGGCGGCGCATGCTCCGACCCATGCTCTAGGGTGCGCCGCTTGATGAAAGCTCGTTGGTCTCTCATAGACGCCGTCCTGAGGCGAACGCTACCTGCCCGAGCCGCCGCGGCGCTGGTCACCGCTGGGCTGGTGATCGCGGGCTGCGGGAGCCAGAGCGCCACGTCGTCGTCCACGACGAGCTCCACCCGGTCCCCCAGCTCGTCGACCACCTCCACCACCACGTCCAGCAGCGTGACCGACCAGGCCACCGCGCCGACGACGAGCACGCCGACGGCCGCATCCTCCACGACCCAAACCGAGACCACGACGACGCCCTCGGCGAGCGCGACGACCACCACTCACCGCAGATCCTCGTCGACCTCGACCACCGCCACGTCGACCCCGGCCGAAACGACGTCGTCGTCGTCCGCCACGGTCACGACGCCCTCGACGACCACGACCACGCGCGCGTCCGGCGGCACCCCGACTCCCCAGCAGGTGCAGGAGGCAAAGGCGGCGCTTTCCAGTTGTCAGGAGAACAACCCCGGGATCACGCTGGCCCAGCTGGAGCGGGAGGCGGCCAGCCCGCTGGGTATCCAGTGCTAGCGGCCACGCAGTGCTAGCCGCGACCGATCACCGGCGTGGCCCAGCCGGGGGTTAGCGGCAACGCCCGGCCGGGTAAGCGCCGGTTGCGATGCCTGAGGTCCCGCCCCGCCGGGTGGCGCTGTTCATCACCTGCTTCAACGACACGCTGTTCCCGCAGACGGGGCGGGCGGTGGTCACGCTGCTCGAGCGCCTCGGTGTGGCCGTCGACTTCCCGCTGGAGCAGACGTGCTGTGGGCAGATGCACTTCAACACCGGCTACGCCGAGGAGACGATCGGACTGGTGCGCCGGTTCGTCCGGGTGTTCGGCGACAGCGAGCTGGTCGTCTCGCCGTCGGCGTCGTGCGTGGGGATGGTGCGCGACTACTACCCGCGGGTGGCCGAGCTGGCCGGCGACGCGGCGCTGGCGCGCGAGGTCGACGCGCTCACGCCGCGGGTGGTGGAGCTGACCGAGCTGCTGGTCGATGTCCTGGGAGTGGAGGACGTCGGGGCGTTCTTTCCCCGGCGGGTCACGTATCACCCCACCTGCCACAGCCTGCGGATGCTCAAGGTCGGCGACCGGCCGTGGCGGCTGCTGCGCGCGGTGAAGGGGATCGACCTGGTGGAGTTGTCCGAGGCCGGGGAGTGCTGCGGGTTCGGCGGCACGTTCGCGATCAAAAACGCCGACACCTCGATCGCGATGCTGTCCGACAAGGTGCGCACGATCCTCGACACCGGCGCGGAGGTGTGCGCGAGCGCCGACAACTCGTGCCTGATGCACATCGGCGGGGCCCTGTCGCGTCAGCGCGCCGGGGTCCGCGCGATGCACATCGCCGAGATCCTCGCCCGGACCGAAGCCGAGCCTGAGACCTGATGGACCGGAGCAGCCACCCCGCGTTCCCCGAGGCGGCGCGGGCGGCGCTCGCCGACACCCAGCTGCGCCACAACCTGACCGGCGCGACGCGCACCATCCGGGCCAAACGGGCGGAGGTGGTGGAGGAGATGCCCGACTGGGAACCGCTGCGCGAGGCGGGGCGGGCGCTCAAGGAACGCGTGCTGCGACACCTGCCCGAGCACCTGATGCAATTGGAGGAATCGGTGGCGCGGGCGGGCGGAGTGGTGCACTGGGCGCGCGACGGCGCCGAGGCCAACCGGATCGTGGGCGACATCATCGCCGGCCATGGGGTGACCGAGGTGGTCAAGTCCAAGTCGCTGACGACCGAGGAGACGATGCTCAACGAGGCGCTGGGCGAGCGCGGGATCCGGGCGTGGGAGACCGATCTGGCGCAGCTGATCATCCAGCTCTCCGACGACACGCCGTCGCACATCCTGGTCCCGGCGATCCACAAGAACCGCGAGCAGATCCGGGAGCTGTTCGTCCGCACGCTCGACGACGCGCCCGAAGACCTGTCGGACGATCCCCGCGCGCTCGCCGAGACGGCGCGACGCCACCTGCGCAAGCTGTTCCTCGGCGCGCGGATCGGAATCAGCGGCGTCAACTTCGCGGTCGCCGACACCGGCACCGTGTCGGTGGTCGAGTCCGAGGGCAACGGTCGGATGTGCACGACGCTGCCCGAGGTGCTGATCAGCGTGATGGGAATCGAGAAGGTGATCCCCCGCTGGGAGGACCTGGAGATCTACCTCCAGCTGCTGCCTCGCTCGTCCACCGCCGAGCGGATGAACCCCTACACGTCGCTGTGGACGGGCACGACCAACGGAGACGGGCCGCGCGAGTTTCATCTCGTGCTGCTGGACAACGGGCGCACCGACGTGCTCGCCGACGAGGTCGGCCGCCAGGCGCTGAACTGCATCCGCTGCTCGGCGTGCCTGAACGTGTGCCCGGTGTACGAGCGCACCGGCGGTCACGCCTACGGCTCCACCTACCCCGGGCCCATCGGCGCGATCCTGACCCCGCTGCTGCGCGGGATGAACGAAGCCGGATCACTGCCCTACGCGTCGAGCCTGTGCGGCGCCTGCTACGAGGTCTGTCCGGTGAAGATCAACATTCCGGAGGTGCTCGTGCACCTGCGCCGGCGGGCGGTCGCCGCGGCCGACGCCGGCGGCGTGCGCGGGCGATTCTCCGCCGAGCACGTGGCGATGCGCGCGATGGCGCGGGTGTTCGCCAACCGTCGGCTGTATGAGGCAGCGCAGCGGTCGGGCCGGCTCGGCCAGTGGCCGCTGGTCCGCCACGGCAAGATCTCGCGGTTGCCGGGACCACTCGCAGGATGGTCCTCGATGCGGGATCTGCCGCCGTTGCCGGCGCAGAGCTTCCGGGACTGGTGGCGGGAGCGGTCGTGAGCGACGCCCGAGCGGAGATTCTCGGCCACATCCGCTCCGCGCTCGGAGACGTGCCCGGCGACGAGCGTCCCGGTGACGTGACGGTGACTCGTGACTACCGTCGCGCCGGCGACCTCGATCTGCCGGCGCGCGTGCGGCGCCTGCACGAGCGGCTGAGCGACTACGACGCCGAGGTGGTGCAGGTCGCCGGTGAGGCCGAGATCGCGGCCGCGGTGGCCGCCGCCTGCGAGCGGATGGAGCTGCGCCGGATCGTGGTTCCCCAGGCGCTGGCCGCGGAATGGCGGCCTTCCGGACTCGAGGCGATCGAGGATGCCGGCCTGAGCGCGCGCGAGCTGGACGCCATCGACGGCGCCGTCACCGGCTGCGCGGTCGCGATCGCCGAGACCGGGACGCTGATCCTCGACGGGCGGGGAACCTCGGGACGGCGCGCGATCACGCTGGTGCCCGACCATCACATCTGCATCGTCACCGAGGATCAGATCGTGGGCCTGGTGCCGGAGGCGATCGCCGCGCTGGCGCCGGCGGTGCGCGACGACCGGGCCCCGATCACCCTCATCTCCGGCCCATCGGCGAGCTCGGACATCGAGCTGTCACGCGTGGAGGGAGTCCACGGGCCGCGCCACCTCGTGGTCCTGATCGTGACCGGCGGCTGACTGGGGTCGTGATCGACCGATGAGCCAGCCGCGTGAGCCCCGCGTCGGCGTGATCGGCCTCGGCCGGATCGGGCTGCCGATCTGCGCTCGCCTCGTGACGCGCGGCTTTGCCGTGACCGGCACCGACCTGATCGCCGGCAAGCGCGCGGAGCTGACCAGGACCGGCGCCAGCTGGTCGCCGAGCGCGGCGGCGGCAGCGGCCGATGCCGAGGTCCTCATCAGCGTGCTCCCGGCCGCCGCCGACGTCGCCGCCGTGATCGACGAGGTCGTGGCGGCGCTGGCGCCGGACTCGATCTGGATCGAGATGAGCACGGCGTCGCCGTCCGTCGCCCGGGAGATACGTGCGGCGGCCACCGCCAAGCGCGTCCGGGTCCTCGACGCGCCAATCGGCGGCAACCCGGACGCGGCTCGCGACGGACGGCTGCTGAGCTTCGTCGGTGGTGATGAGCACGATCTGGAGGCGGCGCGTGAGGTGCTCGGGGCAGTCGCCGATCGGATCGTCCACGTCGGGCCGCCGGGCAGCGGCTACCTGCTCAAGCTCCTCACCAACGCGTTGTGGTTCGGCCAAGCGGTCGCCGTGTCCGAGGCGCTGACGGTCGCCCGCCGAGCCGGCCTGGACCCGGAGGTGGTCCGTGACGCGCTGGATCAGAGCGCGGCGTCCAGCCGGTTTCTCGCCGAGCACGCCGGCTCGCTGGTCGCGGGAAACGATCTGGCCGCCTTCGAGCTATCCCGCTGCTGTGACCAGCTGACCGCGCTGCTCGCCGTCGGTGCGGAGCTGGCGGTGCCGCTGGAGCTGGTTGCCGCGACCGCGGATATCCATCGCCACGCGCTGCAGCATTACGGCGACCTCGATGGGGAGCTGCTGGGGGCACGCTGGGTCGCCGAGCGCGCCGGGGTCAGGTTCGGCGGTGACGCCGGCGCCGGATCATGAGCCGGTGGGGCCCGACCAGCGCCGGAACAGCTCGTGCTCGAGTCCGAACTGGTCAAGGATCCGGCCGGCGATCTGATCGACTAGCTCGGCGGTGCTGCGCGGCCGGTGATAAAAGGCGAGCACCGGCGGGAAGATGGTCGCCCCGGCGAGCGTCGCCGCCTCCATGTTGCGGATGTGGATGAGGTTCAACGGCGCCTCTCGCGTGGCCAGCACGAGCCGCCGGCGCTCCTTCAGGCAGACGTCGGCGGCACGGGCGAGGAGGTCATCGGACGTGCCGTTGGCGATCGCCGCGAGCCGGCCCATCGAGCAGGGGACGACGGCCATGCCGAGGGTGGCAAACGAGCCCGAAGAGATCGGGGCGGCGAGGTCGTCCGGCTCGTGGACGAAGTCGGCCAGGCGCTGGACAGTGGCGAGGTCGACTCCCAGCTCGAGCTCGATCGTCCGCCGCGCGCCGCAGGAGATCACCAGATGCGTCTCGACGGCGTCGATCTGACGCAGCGCCTGCAACACCGCATAGCCGAGCTGCGGCGCGCTGGACCCCGAGATTCCGACCACCAGCCGGGAACGGGCGGCGCTCACCGCAGTTCCGCCAGCCGGCGCCGCGCCTGCGCCATGACCCGCTCCGGCGGAGCGGCGGTGCGATGGTCGGCGCGATCGGACTGCTTGCGCGTGGCGTCGATCCCGAGCTTGGCCACCCGGCCGCGCAACTCCAGCGGCTCGGCCCGGTCGGCGGCCCCACCGGGGACGATCATCAGGTCACGATCGGGACGGGCGTAGGCGGTGCGTGCCCACTCGACCTCGACGTGGTCCCACGGATCGACGTCGGCATCGACCACGGTGACGGTCCGGATCAGGCTGACGCTGGCCCATACCGCGAACATCGCCCGCTGCGCCGAGCCCGGGCGGGCTTCCGGACCCAGTGCGACCACCGCGGTCAACCGTCCCGCGCCTCCCTCCGGCACCGCGACCGCCCGGACGGCGGGAACGATCCGGCGCAGCTCCGCGGTCAGCCCGGCGGCGATCGCCGTGCCGCCGAGCAGCAGATGCTCGCGATGGCGGCCGGGCTCGATCGCCTGGTAGATGGGTTCCCGGCGCGTCGTCAGACGGTGAAACGTCACCACCGCGCCCGGACCGTAGTCCTCGTACATGCCGTGGAACTCGGAGACCGGCCCCTCCTCGATCGTCTCGCCGTAGTTCAGCCGGCCCTCCAGCACCAGCTCGCAGTGTGCGGGCACGGCCAGCCCGTCGCCGGTGCGCACCACCTCCACCGGCTCGCCGAGCAGCCCGCCGGCGTGCTGCAACTCGTCGGCGCCGAGATCCAGGTACAGGCACGCGGCGAGCAGCACCGCGGGGTGGTTGCCGACCGTGACCGCGATCGGGAGCGATCCGCCGCGCTCTGCGGCCCGCCGGCCAAGCGCCGCGAGGTGGTGGTTGGGAGCGATGCCGGCCAGCGCACGAGCCCCGCCGAGCGGTTTCAGGCGGGCGATCGAGAGGTTGGCGGAGCCGTCGCCGCCGTCACGGGCGACGATCGCGCCCGCGGTCACGTATGGCCCGGTCTCGTGCTCGAAGAACCACGGGATCGGCAGCTCGCCGAGATCCGGCGAGTCGATCTGGATCTGCTGGCACGGGGCGCCGGTGACCTCGCGCGGGGCCAGCGGGGATCGCAGCCCCTCCAGCATCCGCTCCTGGATCTCCGGCACGGTGACGCCGAGCCCGGCGGCGATCCGCCGGCGGCTCGCCAGCACCCCGCCGACCACCGGCATGGCCGAACCATCGACGTGCTCGAACAGCAGGGCGGGACCGCCGTCCGCCGCCGCCAGCAGGGCCGAGAGCTCGTGGCGCAACGACACGGGCCCGGCGATCCGCGCCAGCTCGCCGGCGTCCTGCAGCCGGGCCAGGAATCCGCGCAGCGATTGGTCGGTCGGCGCCACCCCGCCAGTGTGGCGGATGGCTCAGCCGATCAGAGCGGTGGTGGCTCAGCCGATCAGAGTGCCGGATGGCTCAGCCGGCGCCGGCCCCTAGTCCGGGGCGCTGGTCAGGTAGGTGGCGGCCATGTCCTGGTCTCCGTGCTCGGCCACGCCGGCATCCAGCCGCTCGCGGATCGTGCGCACCAGCGGCAGATCGAGGTCGTGGCGCTCCGCCGCCTCCTGCACCAGCGAGGCGTCCTTGGCCGCCAGAGCGAGCCGGAACGACGGCTCGAAGTCGCGCGACAGGATCGCCTTGCCCTTCATCTGCAGGTAGGGAAGGTCCAGGGGACCGCCCTGGAGGGCGTCGAGCACCAGCTGGGGATCGAGCCCCAGGCCCTCGGCCAGCGCCAGCGTCTCGGCGACGCCCTCCACCACGGCAAGGATCCAGCTGTTGGTGGCGAGCTTCAGCCGGCTCCCGTCGCCGGCCTCTCCGAGCCACATCGTGCGCTGGCCGATCACGTCGAAGATCGGCTGCACCCGATCGCGCACCCGGTCGTGCCCCGAGGCGAGGATCACGAGCTTGCCTTCCTGCGCCGGAGCCTTGGTACCGAGCACGGGAGCGTCGACGAACTCGATTCCGTGGGCGCCGGCCAGATCGGCGCAGCGCTCCGTGCCCCGCTCGCCGACGGTGCTCATCTGCAGCCAGATGGCGTCGCCCCCGGCGCCGGCGGAAAGGGCGCCGTCGTCGCCCTGCATGGCCTCGATCACCGAGTCGGCATCGGAGATCATGGTGAGGATGACGCCGGCCCCGTTCGCCGCCTCGGCGGGGGTGTCGAGCACCTGGGCCCCGTCATCGGTCAGCGGCTCCGCCTTGTCCCTGGAGCGATTCCAGGCGCGGACCTCGTACCCGCCACGGACGAGGTTCTGGGCCATCGCGAATCCCATCGTCCCGCCGGCGCCGAGCACCGCGATCGTCTCTCGTGTGTCCATCTAAGGTCCTTTCCCTGTTTCTGGTTGATGCTCCCGCCGGTCATCGGGTTGGCTACCCAGCCGCATCGCGGGTAGTCGCTAACCCGTGAACCTGGCTGCGACGACCTAAAGGAACGTGATGGCAGACAAGACGACTGGACAATTCGTTCTGGAGCGACTGGCCGACGAATGGGGTATCCGCCGCGTCTACGGCTACCCGGGGGACGGGATCAACGGGATCATCGGCGGCTTTCACGAGGTGGGCGACCGGTTGGAGTTCATTCAGGTCCGCCACGAGGAGATCGCCGCGTTCGCCGCCTGCGCCCACGCCAAATTCACCGGCGAGGTCGGGGTATGCATGGCCACCTCGGGTCCCGGCGCGATCCACCTGCTCAACGGCCTCTACGACGCCAAGCTCGACCATCAGCCGGTGGTGGCGATCATCGGCCAGCAGGCCCGGATGTCGCTCGGGTCCGAGTACCAGCAGGAGGTCGACCTGATCACGCTGTTCAAGGACGTGGCCAGCGAGTTCGTGCAGGTGTGCATGGTGCCCGAGCAGGCGCCGCACCTGATCGACCGCGCGATGCGGATCGCCAAGGCGACCCGCTCGGTCACGTGCGTGATCTTCCCCAACGACGTCCAGGAGCTGCCCTACAGCGCGCCGCCGCGCGCGCACGGCGCGGTGCCGTCCTCCAGCGCCGCCATCCGCCGGCCCCACGTCGTCCCCGATGACATCTCGCTGCGCGAGGCCGCCGAGATCCTCAACGCCGGCGAGAAGGTCGCGATCCTGGTCGGCCAGGGCGCCAAGCACGCGTTCGACGAGGTGCAGCAGGTGGCCGAGCTGCTCGGCGCCGGCGCGGCCCGAGCGCTCAACGGCCGCGCCGTGCTCCCCGACGACCTGCCGTGGGTCACCGGCTCGATCGGGCTGCTGGGGACGATGCCCTCCTATGAGCTGATGGAAGGCTGCGACACGCTGCTCATGATCGGCTCCAACTTCCCCTACTCGGAGTGGCTGCCGGAGCCGGGCTCGGCCCGCGGAGTGCAGATCGACATCGACGCCCGGCTGATCGGCAACCGGTATCCGATGGAGGTCAACCTGGTCGGCGATGCCGCCGACACGCTGCGGGCGCTGATTCCGCTGCTGGATCGCAAGGAGGACCGCTCGTGGCGGGAGGAGATCGAGTCCGGAGTGGACCGGTGGTGGCGAATCCTCACCGAGCAGGCCAAGCAGCCGGCCGACCCGATCAACCCGCAGCTGGTGTTCCACGAGCTCAGCTCGCGGTTGCCCGACGGGGCGATCCTGACCGCCGACTCGGGGTCGTCCACTGACTGGTGGGCCCGGCACCTCAGGGTCCGCGCCGGCATGCAGGCGGCGCTCTCGGGCACGCTGGCGACCATGTGTCCGGCGGTGCCCTACGCGCTGGCGGCGAAGTTCGCCCACCCCGACCGTCCGGTGATCGCCTCGATCGGGGATGGCGCCATGCAAATGCTGGGGATCAACGGGCTGATCGATCTCGCCCGCTACCACGACCGCTGGACCGATCAGCGGCTGGTCGTGTCGGTGCTCAACAACCGCGACCTCAACCAGGTGACGTGGGAGCAGCGGGTGATGTCCGGCGATCCCAAGCTCGACGCGTCCCAGGTGCTGCCCGACTTCGACTACGCCGGCTACGCCCGGCTGCTCGGGCTGCACGGGATCCGGGTCGACCGTCCCGAGGACATCGGCGCGGCGTGGGACGACGCGCTGGCCGCGGGACGCCCGGCGCTGATCGAGTTCATCACCGATCCGGAGGTGCCGCCGATGCCGCCGCACATCAGCTTCGAGCAGGCCAAGGAGTTCGGCCACGCGCTCGCCGGCGGCGATCCGGCGGCCTCGCGGATGATCAAGCAGGCGCTGCGGGGGAAGATGGCGGAGTTCCTCACCCGCTGATCGCGGCGCCACTTGGGCCCCGAGGGGGCGCCGGCGGGCCCGAGTTGGCTAATCGAGCACCAGCGGGCGATCGGGGGCGCCGGCGGGGCCGAGTTGGCCTAATCGAGCACCAGCGGGCGATCGGGTAGCGCCGCGTCCTGCTCGGCACGCGCGTCCCGCTTGGCGCGAGCGCCGATGAACGCCATCCCGAGCGCGGGAAGCAAGGCGAGTCCCAGCAGCGCGATCGCCCACACGAACGTCGAGGCAAATGCCGATGCCAGCGGACCGGCCACCACCGCGTGCCGCGCGCCGGAGAGTCGCTGCAGAGAGGAGAAGCCGCCGCCGCCGGCGGTGATGCCCCGCACGGCGCTGAAGTTGCTGGTGATCGCGGAGGCGAGGAGCACGGACAGGATCGCGGTGCCGATCGACGCGCCCGATTGCCGGATGATGTTCATCGCGGTGCTCGTCCGGGCGATCGCCGCCGCCGGGACCGCCTGCATGGCCGCGGTCATCGTCGGCATCATCGCCAGCCCCATTCCGAGCCCGAGGATGACGCTGAAGCCGCATAGCAGCACGTACGAGGTGTGCGCGGTCACGAACGCGAACGGCGCCATCCCGATCACCAGCAGCGGGATTCCTGCGGCGGGGAGGTAGTTGGGCCCGAAACGGTCGGTGAGACGGCCGGCGATCGGCATCGTCACCATCGCGCCGAGACCCTGCGGCGCCAGCAGCAGACCCGCCTCCAGCGCCGACGCGCCGCGCACCGATTGGTAGTAGAGCGGCACCAGCAGCAGCGCGCCGAAGAACGCGATCGCGAACAGCATGAACGTGCCGGCGGCCGCGCCCGCGCGCGTGCGGGTGAACGTCTTGATGTCGATCAGCGGCGTCTCGGCGTGCCAGCTGTGCCAGAAGAAGCCGCTGATGAGCAGGACGCCGACGGCGATCGGGCCCCAGGATCGGATCGCGCCGAACCCGTGGTCGGAGGACTCGGCCAGACCGAAGATGAACAGCGCCAGCCCCGGGGAGAGCAGCGCCATTCCCAGCCAGTCCATGCGGTGGGTGGGCTGGGGCTCGTCGCGATCGAGCACGATCTGGGCCAGGATGAAGGCGACGATCCCGATCGGCAGGTTGATGAAGAAGATCCAGCGCCAGGAGACGTCGTCGACCAACCAGCCGCCGAGGATCGGCCCGATGATCGGCGCGATCAGCATCGGCACCCCGAGCACGCCCATCACTCGGCCCATCCGCTGCGGCCCCGCCTTCCTGGTCATGATCGTCATCACCGCCGGCATGATCATCCCGCCGCCGATCCCCTGCAGGACACGGAAGAAGATCAGCGAGCCCGCGCTCCAGGCGAGCCCGGAGAGCACCGAGCCGACCGTGAACAGGACCAGCGACCACATGTAGATCCGCTTGGTCCCGAACCGGTCCGCCGCCCATCCGGTGACCGGGATCACCGTCGCCAGCGCCAGGGTGTAGCCGGTGACGACCCACTGGATCGTGGTCAGCGAGGCGTGAAACGCGGTCGCCAGATGGTCGATCGCGACGTTGACGACGGTCGTGTCGAGGATCGACATGATCGCGCCGAGGAGAACGACGCCGGCGACCACCAGCGTCTCTCGATCGAGCGCCTCGGGCTCGCTCGCGCGGGTGTCGGTCGGACGGGTGTCGGCGGTGTCGGCCACCGCCTCATCCTAGACAGCGCGACGGTTCAGAATTCGGACGACGGTGCGTGGCCCCGTGGCGCCGCGTCCGGCCTCAGACGCGGATGACGGTGAGCGGCCGGTGGCGCCGCGTCCGGCCTCAGACCCGGATGACGGTGAGCGGCCGGTAGCGCGTCTGCCACCTCCGGGCGGCGCGTTTGGAGATCGTGCCCCGCGCGCCGACGAGGTGGGTGTAGGGCCGTTCCCGCAGCTCGTGGCCGGCGGCCCGGCCGACGGGCACACAGCCGCGGGCGATGATCAGGTCGGTCCGGCGGTCCAGCGCCGCGCCCAGCCTCCGATACAGCCACGACTCGGCCCACAGACGCTCCTCGGCGAGCAGCGCCACGACGTCGATACACCCGCTCATCGGCAGGTACCGCCACCAGGCGGATGCCGTCCACAGGCCGAGCACCGACAGGCGGGCGCCGTGCTCCTCGGCCAGGGCCAGCGCCCACTGCAGAGCCTGCTCGTCGGCGGCGCGGCCGACCCTGACGACGGCGAGCACGCGGGGGATGCGCGACCGCCGGAAGCGCGCACCGTAATCCGGCGCTACCGGCAGTCGGACCGGAGGCGGCCATCCCGGGTGGTACTCCTGCTCCACGTCGATCTCTCCTCGTTGTCGTGCCGTCCGGGCAGACCGGGACAGCATAACCCGTCGGGCTATGGGAACGGGACGACTAGCGCTGAGCGACGACGAGCATCAGCCCCGCGCCGACGGGCACCAGCGCCCGCGTGAGCTCGGAGTCGGCCTCGAGCAGGCGGTTGAATCCGACCAGATCGGACTCGTGCGAGATCGCGTTGTCGATCGCGATCGTGCCCGCGGGGGCGAGCGTGCGACGCAGGTTGGGCCAGTAGCCGGGATACTCCGGTCGTTCGGCGTCCAGGAACACCAGGTCCCAGGAATCGTCGGCGTATTCGCCGAGCGCCTGGGCGGCGCCGATCGTGCGGCAGTCGACGAGCTCGCCGAGGCCGGCCCGCTGCAGGTTGGCCCGCGCCAGCTCGGTCCGCCGCGGGTCGATGTCCAGGGTCTGCACGCGTCCCGCGGTGCTCTGGGCGGCGTCGGCGAGCCACAGCGTGGAGTGGCCGTTGGAGGTACCCACCTCCAGGATGCGGCGGGCACCCGTCGCCCGCACCAGCACCCCGAGCAGCTCGGCGGTGTCGGGTTCGACGTTGCGCAGCCGGTCCAGCCGATTGGTCTGACCGGCGTCATATTGGCGGCCGGCGGCGAACACCTCGGCCGCGAGCGCGCGACGCTCCGGGTTCACGCCGCCCCCGAGCTGCGCCCGCCCGGCAGCTCGCCGCCACGTTCGGCCGTGCCCCGGTCCGCGCCCGGCATCTCGCCGGCAGGTTCGTCCGCACGCAGGTGGTCGACGATTTTGCCCACGAATGCAGGGTAAGCCGACGGCGCCGACTCAGGTAGGTTGAGCATCCGGTTGCACGAGGAACGTCCCAGGAGCGCCGACTTCGTCCAGTCGCTGGAACGCGGGCTGGTGGTGATCCGCGCCTTCGACGGCGAACACCGCGAGCTGGGACTCAGCGAGGTGGCACGTATCTCCGGGCTCACCCGGGCGACTGCCCGCCGGTTCCTGCTCACCCTGGTCAAGCTCGGCTACGTCACCGTCTCCGCCGGCCGCTTCTCGCTCACCCCGCGGGTGCTGGAGCTCGGCTATGCCTACCTCTCGAGCCTCACGTTGCCTGAGGTCGCCCAGCCTCACATGGAGGCCCTGGTGGCGCAGGTCAACGAGTCCGCGTCGATCTCGGTCATCGACGACATCGACATCGTCTACGTGGCCCGGGTGCCGACGCGGCGGATCATGAGCATCACGCTGTCCGTCGGGACGCGGTTGCCCGCCTATGCAACCTCGATGGGACGCGTGCTGCTGGCCGCGCTCCCGGCCGACGAGCTCGATGCGCGGCTCGCGCGGATCGACATGCGACCGCTGACCGCGCACACGGTCACCGATGCCGCTGAGCTGCGGGGCGTGCTCGAGCGGGTTCGGGGCCAAGGATGGGCCGCCGTCGACCAAGAGCTGGAGGAGGGGCTGCGGTCGCTCGCCGTCCCGATTCACGACGCCTCCGGCACGGTGGTGGCCGCGTTGAACGTATCGGTGCACGCGAGCCGTGGGACGATGACCAGCCTGCGGCGCGACTTCCTTCCCCTGGCTCAGGCGGCGGTGCGGGCGGTGGAGGGGGATCTGCAGCGGGCTGCCGGATCCTCCCGGCGTTGAAGCCGGGGCTGCCGTGGCGAGAAGCGGGACTGTGGGTCACGTTTCTCGCCGCGGTCCGGCTCGGCAGCCGGCTACGTGGCGCCCGCGCCGGCGCCCGCGCTCGCGCCCACCCCGGCGCCCGGCTCGCGGCAGAGCTCGCGGGCGAGCCGGGACAGCAGCCCGGCGAGGTCGGGATGCTGTTCGGGCTCCCATCCGTCGCACAGCCGCGACAGGCTGGCCCGGCGCTCCTCCACCAGGCGCGTCGCCATGTCGTCGCCGGCGGGCGTGAGCCCGGTCACTCGCGCGTGCCTCGGGTCACCATCAGCGCCACCAGCCGCCCCACGGTCTGGGTCCAAGGTCAGAAGCGAGCGCTCCTCCAGCTCGTCCAGCGCGTGCTCGGCCACCTCCAACGGGACGTCGAACGAGCTGCACAGCTGCGCGATGTGCGCACCTGGATCCTCCTGCAGCCGGACGAGCAGCCAGGCCGCGGCGGGCGACAGGTCGACCCCGGCCCGCTCGGCCAGCTGGGCCACCAGCTGGCGGCGGCGGTCCCGGCCGATCAGCGCCGAAAGCGCGCGCGACGCCTCGGCCAGCGAATCGGTGTGCTTGGGCGCCGCGAACGTCTCGCCGATCCCCGAGCCGGCGGCAATCGTCTCCCGCAACGGCCGCTGTTGCAGCGCCCAACTCAGCGCAAACGCCACCACCGCCACTCCGGTCGCCACCTCAAAGACAGTCGACAGGGCGTCGGTGAACCCGGTCAGATAGGCGGCGTGCAGCGGCGCGGGTAGTCGTTTTAGGGCGGCGGTGTTCAAACCGGCGCCGGTGCCCAGCGAACCCGACGCCGTCCGCGGCAGGTGCGCCGCCAGCTCGGCGCTGAGCCGGTTGGAGAAGATCGAGCCGAGCACGGCGGTGCCGACCGCGCCGCCGATCGAGCGAAACAGGGTCGCTCCGGACGTGGCCACGCCGAGATCCTTGTAGTCGACGGCGTTCTGCACCGCCAGCACCAGCACCTGCATCACCGAGCCGAGCCCGAGGCCGAGCACGAACATGTAGGCCGAGGCCGTCAACCGGGTCGTCTGCGGGTCCATCGTCGACAGCAGCGCCAGCCCGCCGGCCATCACCGCGGTGCCGACGATCGGGAACGGCCGGTAGCGGCCGGTGCGGCTGATGATCTGTCCCGACGAGATCGAGGTGATCAGCAGCCCCCCCATCAGGGGCAGGATCTGCAGGCCCGATCCGGTGGGAGTGGCGCCGAGCACCACCTGCAGGAACAGCGGCAGGTACGTGACCGAACCGAACAGGGCAAAGCCGACCACCAGTCCGATCGCGCTGGTGACCGAGAACACGCTGTCGCGAAACAGGCGCGGGGGCAGGATCGGCTCGGCGGCCCGCCGCTCCACCAGCACGAACGCGATCACCAGGACGATCGCCAGGACCGCGAGCCCGATGATCGTCGGCGATGCCCAGGCGACGGAGGTGCCGCCCAGAGTGGTCAACAGCACGATCGTGCTCAGGGCGGCGGCGAGCAGCCCGGCGCCGAGGTAGTCGATGCGGTGGTGGGCCTCGTCGCGGCGTGACGGGAGGGTCGCCGCCAGCACCCCGAACGCCAGCACTCCGATCGGGAGGTTGACGTAGAAGATCCAGCGCCACGACAGGCTGGTGGTGAAGAAGCCGCCGAGCAGCGGGCCGATCACGCTGGCGAGGCCGAACACCGCGCCGAAGATCCCCTGGTAGCGGCCGCGGTCCCGCGGGCTGACCACGTCGCCGATCGCCGCCATCGTCCCGACCATCAGCCCGCCGCCGCCGAGGCCCTGGATCGCGCGGAACACGATCAGCATGGTCAGGCTCTGCGCCAGCCCGCACAGCGCCGACCCGATCAGGAACACGACCAGCGCGAACTGGAGGACGATCTTGCGCCCGTAGAGGTCGCCGAGCTTGCCGTACACCGGCGTGACCGCTGTCTGCGCCAGCAGGTAGGCGGTCACCACCCACGAGATGTGACTGAGGCCGCCGAGGTCGCCGACGATCGTCGGCAGCGCCGTGGAGACGATCGTCTGATCGAGCGACGCCATCAGCAGCACCAGCATCAGGCCGACGAAGACGACGAGAACGCTCCGCTGGGCGTCCGGAGCCGCCGCTGTGGCGCCGTTCGTGCTCACGCTCGGCCAAGCCTGGTTTCTGCCTCCCAGTTCACCGCTGCCCGGCGATCATACGACGGCGGGAACCGGATCCCGGCCACCCCGGGCCGCGGACGCGATGGCGCGCCGACCGCGCCGACCCCATCACCATCGATAATCCACCGATGCGCGCGCTCGTCTCCTGCCGCCAGCCCCCGTTCGCGGAGTTGTCCGAGGTGGCCGAGCCCGAGGCTCTTCGCCACCAGGCGATCGTCTCGGTGCACGCGTTCAGCCTCAACCGGGGCGAGTGCCGGCGGCTGGAGCAGTCCGAGCCCGGAACCGTGATCGGCTGGGACCTGGCCGGCGTGGTCAGCGAGCCCGCCGCCGACGGCAGCGGCCCTCCGGCCGGGGCCAGGGTCGTCGGGCTGGTCCTCGCCGGGGCGTGGGCGGAGCGCGTCGCCGTCGACACCGAGTATCTGGCGCAGCTTCCCGACGGGATCTCCCTGGAGCAGGCAGCAACCCTCCCGGTGGCCGGGCTGACCGCCCTGCGCGCGCTCGAGCACGGCGGCTTCGTCGTCGGCCGGCGCGTCCTGGTCACCGGGGCGAGCGGCGGCGTCGGCCGGTTCGCGATCCAGCTGGCGAAGCTCGCGGGCGCCCACGTGACGGCCGTCGCGCGGCGCGGCGACGGGCTGGCCGCGCTCGGCGCCGACGAGGTGGTGCCGGAGCTGGAGCTCGAAGGGGAGGACTTCGCCGTGGTCATCGATGGGATCGGTGGGCCCGTGCTCGGCGTGGCCCTGCAGCGGATCGCCCCGCTGGGAACCGTGGTCAACTTCGCCTCCACCGTGCCCGAGCCGGTCAGCTACCCGACCCGCGAGCTCTTCGCCCGCGCCCCCGGCGCGCGGCTGATCGGGCTCTACATCTTCTCAGAGCTCCGGCACACCCGGAGCGCGTCGGCCGACCTGCGACGGCTGGCGGAGCTGGTGGCCGCCGGGCGGCTGGACCCCCAGATCGACCTGACGGCTCCGTCGACCGGGGCCGCCGAAGCGATCACCGCCCTGCTGGACCGGCGAGTTGCCGGCAAGGCGGTGCTCACCGTTGCGTAGCCGTCAGTTGTTGCGCGTTCATTAGGCGCGCGGCGATCGGCTGCACTCAGTTGGCATCCTGGGCGCGATCTGAATAGATTGTGCGGCCTGGGACCATGACCTCTCGGAGGAGGATCACGTGAAGAGATACGTCAGACCGTCGGCGGTGTCGCTGCTGACGGTGATAGCCGCGGTCGCGATCAGCGCCTGCGGCGGCAGTTCGTCGTCGAGCAAGTCCTCGTCGGGCGCCGCTTCGTCGGGAAGCTCGAGCGGCAAGAACGGCGGCACGATCACGATCGCGGCGGGGACCCCGCCGCTGTCGGCCGACCAGGGACTCGATTTCACCACCCAGGGCACCGAGCTGTACTCGGTCATCAACACGCCGCTGCTGGCGTTCAAGCGGGTCGATGGCGTCGGCGGGAGCACGATCATCCCGGCGCTGGCCAAGAGCCTGCCGACCGTTTCCAACGGCGGCAAGACGTACACGTTCTACCTTCGCCCCGGGCTGAAGTACTCGAACGGGATGCCGGTCAAGGCGTCCGACGTGACCTACGCGATCGAGCGCGACATCAAGATCCCGTGGCAGGCGGCCTCGTTCGTGAGCGCCTACATCAAGGGCGGTACGGCGTACGCGGGCGGCAAGTCCAAGACGATCTCCGGGATGGTCACGGACAACAAGACCGGGAAGATCACCGTCAACCTGGTCGCCCCGTTCGCCCCGATCGTCGACATCTTCGCGCTCTCGGGCACGGCTCCCGTGCCGCCGAATACGCCGATGAAGAACCTGGCCAGCACCGGCACGGTCGGCGACGGGCCGTACAAGTGGGGCCCGATCACCCCAGGCCACAGCTACACGCTGGTCAAGAACCCGAAGTTCGACCTCCCCGGGTTCTCCCGCGGGCACGCCGACAAGATCGTCTACAACGTCAACTCGAACGTGACCGCGAACGCCGAGCAGGTGCTCAGCAACCAGGCCGACGTGTTCGATCCCGGCGACACCCTGCCGGCGTCGATCCTGCAGCAGGTCAAGACGCAGGCGTCGGACCGGTACCAGGCGATTCCGACCAACTCGACGTTCTACTTCTTCATGGCGGTCAACCAGAAGCCGTTCAGCAACATCTACGCCCGTCAGGCGGTGCTGGCGGCGCTCGACCTGCGGGCCCTGTCGCGGCTGGACAGCGGGTTCCTCGTCGAGGACTGCCATCTCATCCCGACCGGCATCATCGGCCACTCGAACCCGTCGAGCTGTCCGTTCCACAATCCCGACGGTCCGCCGAACATGACGCTGGCCAAGCAGCTGATGAAGAAGTCCGGCATGATCGGTCAGCCGGTCACCGTGTGGGGCGAGGACCGCAGCCCGCGCAAGCAGTACGTGGACTACTACACCTCGGTGCTGAACTCGCTCGGGTTCAAGGCGACCGAGAAGATCATCAACTCGGGCGTGTACTTCACCACCATCGGCGCACCCAAGACCAAGCCCCAGACGGGCTTCGGCGACTGGTCGCAGGACTTCCCCAACCCGTGGGACTTCATGAACCTGTTCGCCGGTAACGCCGGATCGTCGCTCAACTACGGGTACGTGAACGACCCGCACTACAACTCAACCCTGAACAAGCTCTACCAGCAGCAGCCGCAGAGCGTGGCCAGCCAGTGGTCGGCGCTCGACCAGTACGCGGTTAAGAACGGCTACTACGCGGCCTACGGCCACGAGGAGTACCCGAAGTTCTACTCCAACAAGCTGGACTTCAACGGCGGCGTGTTTACGGTCGAGTATCTGACCGACCTGACGAGCCTCCAGCTCAAGTAAGCGGCGTGGGCCGGGAGGGCGTCGGCGACGCCCTCCCGGCCGCTCTGACAATGGACAGCGGTAAGCTCCCGATCACCCAATGGCATTAGACCCGTTCCTCCGTTCGCGGCGCAGTGAGGCGGGCCCGGCGGCCGAGTCCGCCACCGGCGCCCGCGACACTGACACCGAGGTCGTGCGCGGGGATCCGGCCACGGACCCGTGGGCGGAGGGCACCCACACTCCGGCGATCGGGCCCTGGCGGCTGGCGGGACGCCGGCTGCGGCGCAATAAGCTGGCGCTGGTATTCCTGGGTTTGTTCGTGCTGCTCGTGGCGGCGTGCCTGCTGGCGCCGGTCTACTCCCACGACATCGCCCACATCGGTCCCAATGCCAACAACATCACCGGCACGGTCAACGTGGGCGGAAAGCCGCAGGATGTGGTGTCTCCAGACGGCGTTCCCATCGGCCCCACGTTCTCCCGCCATTACTTCTTCGGCGCCGACACCAATGGCCGTGACCTGGCAGTGCGGCTGCTCTACGGCGGGCGCACCTCGCTGCTGATCGGCGGCGTCGCCACCCTGATCATCGTCATCTTCGGCACGCTCGTCGGTCTGTTGACTGGATACTTCCGGGGCCCCGTGGACGCGGTCCTGAGGCCGCTGATGGAGCTGATCTGGTCCTTCCCGGTGGTGATCCTGGGTGTGTCGCTGGGCACGGCGCTGGCCCTCGGGGGCCTCGGCCCGATCAAGGGCAACTCGGTGTTCATCCCGGCGTTGATCATCGGGGTGATCTACATCCCCTACCTGGGCAAGCCGATCCGGGGCGAGGTGCTGCGCCTGCGCGAGCAGGACTTCGTCGACGCCGCCCGGGTGCAGGGCATGGGCCCCTGGCGGATCATGACCTCCGAGATCCTCCCCAACGCCGCCTCGACGATCATCGTGTTCGTGCCGCTGATGCTGGCCAACGCGATCCTGCTCGAGGCCTACCTGTCGTTCCTCGGCGCAGGGGTGCAGCCGCCGAGCGCGTCGTGGGGCAGCCTGATCTCCGACGGCCTGAGCTACATCCAGACCACGCCGACCTACTCCCTGATCCCCGGCGCCATGCTGGTGCTGACCGTGCTCAGCATCAACGTGCTCGGCGACGGCATCCGCGACGCGCTCGATCCCCGGGCGCAGATCCGGATCAAGAACTGATGGTCCGGTTCGTCGTCCGCCGCACGATCTCGGCGATCGCGCTGCTGTTCGCGGTTTCGGTGGTGGTGTTCGGGATCTTCGAGATCATCCCCAGCTACAACCCGGCGCGGGCGATCGCCGGGCGCAACGCCAACGCGACGACGGTGGCCCAGGTCAGCCGCAAGTTCGGCTTCGACAAGCCTTTCTACGTCCAGTACGCGAACACGATGAAGCTGATCTTCACCGGCCAGGTGATCGACTACCAGGACGACCTGAACGTCGTCGACCAGTTTCGCCAGAAGTTCCCGGTGACGCTGTCGCTGGTGATCCCGGCCGGCATCCTGTGGCTGGTGAGCGCGATCGCGCTCGGCTCCTTCAGCGCGCTGAGGGCAGGCCGAGTGGCCGACCGGGGAGTGATGGTGGCGGCGATCCTGGGCGTGTCGATACCCGTGTTCCTGCTCGCCGCGCTGCTCCTGTACCTGTTCGCCTACAAGGTGTCGATATTCCCCAACACCGGGTACAGCGGGATCTCCAACCCGTCGCAGTGGGCCTACCACCTGATTCTGCCGTGGTTCTCGATCGCCGCCCTGTCGATCGGTTTCTACTCGCGGGTCCTGCGCTCGAACCTGCTCGATACGGTCAACCAGGACTTCGTGCGCACGGCGCGGGCCAAGGGCCTGTCGCAGCGGAAGGTGTTCACCCGCCACGTGCTGCGCAACTCCCTGATGCCGATCATCACCATATTCGGGCTCGACTTCGCCGTGCTGCTGGGCGGCGCGGCGCTGGTCACCGAGACGGTGTTCAACCTCCCGGGCGTGGGCCAGTACGAGGCGCAGGCGATCGGCAACCTCGACGTCCCCCCGATCCTCGTCGGCGCGATGTTCACCGCCTTCTTCGTGGTGCTGTTCAGCGCCTTCTCCGACATCATCTACGCGACGCTCGACCCCCGGGTCCGGCTCTCCGCGTAGCCATGGCCCTAGGCGGCACCACCGATGGCTGACCGACTGCTCGACGTCGACGATCTGCAGGTCTCGTTTGCCACCGAGGACGGGGTCGTGCGCGCCGTGGACAGTGTCTCGTTCACGCTCGATCGCGGCGAGGTGGTGGCGATCGTGGGCGAGTCGGGATCCGGGAAGTCGGTGACGGTGATGACGCTGATGGGGCTGACCCGCGGGCCCAACTCCCGGTTCGCCGGCGCGGTCCGGCTCGGCGACCGCGACCTGGTGACCGCCTCCGAGCAGCAGCTGGAGGCGATTCGCGGCAAGGAGATCGCGATGATCTTCCAGGACCCGATCTCCTCGCTCAGCCCCGTGATGCGGATCGGGGACCAGATCGTGGAGCAGATCCGGGCGCACGAGAAGGTGTCTAAGGCGCAGGCGCTCGATCGCGCCGTGGACCTGATGGAGAGGGTGGGGATTCCGCGCGCGCGCGACCGGGCGCGCGCCTACCCTCACGAGTTCTCGGGCGGGATGCGCCAGCGGGTGATGATCGCGATGGCGCTCTCCCTGTCGCCCGGCGTGCTGATCGCCGACGAGCCCACGACGGCGCTCGACGTCACCATCCAGGCGCAGATCCTCCAGGAGATCGGCCAGCTGAGCAAGGAGTCAGACAGCGGCGTGATCTTCGTAACCCACGATCTCGGGGTGGTGGCCGACATCGCCGACCGGGTGCTGGTCATGTATGGCGGGCGGGTGGTCGAGCAGGGTTCGCTGGACGAGGTCTTCTACGATCCGCAGCATCCCTACACGTGGGGACTGCTGGGGTCGATGACGCGAATGGATCGCGATCCCCCGCGGCGGCTGCCGGCGATTCCCGGGTCACCGCCGTCGCTGGTCAATGCGCCCCAGGGGTGCCATTTCCGGCCGCGCTGCCCGCACGCGTTCGACCGGTGCACCGAGGTGCCCCCGCTCGAGGCGCGCGTCCCCGAGGCCCCCGATCACGATGATCGCTGCTGGCTGGAGCTCTCCGAGAAGCGCACCCGGCGGGAGGTCGAGGGGCGGATCGGTCTGGGTGCGGGACCGGTGCCCGCATGACTGACGGCACCACGGAGCCCGCGCCGGAGGCCAACGGGCAGCCGCTGCTGCTCGAAGCCGAGCACGTGCAGCTCTACTTCCCGATCAAGCAGGGAGTCCTGATCGATCGCACGATCGGCGTCGTCCACGCCGTCGACGACGTCTCGATCGGGCTGACGGAAGGGCAGACGCTGGGCATCGTCGGTGAATCGGGCTGCGGCAAGAGCACGCTGGCCCGCTGCATGGTGAGGCTGCTGGAGCCGACCGCGGGCACACTGCGCTTCCGCGGCAACGACATCACGCACCTCGGCCGCCGGCGCCTGGAGCCGTTCCGAGAAGAGGCCCAGCTCGTCTTCCAGGATCCGGTCGCCTCGCTGAACCCGCGCAAGCGGGTTGGTCAGATCGTTGGGACCCCGTTGCGCCTGCACGGAATGGACCGAGGGCAGGTGCAGTCGCGGGTGCGGGAGCTGCTGGACCGCGTGGGGCTGAACCCCGAGCACGTCAACCGCTTCCCGCACGAGTTCTCCGGCGGCCAGCGGCAGCGGATCGGCGTCGCCCGCGCGCTGGCGCTGAACCCGCGCCTGATCGTGCTCGACGAGCCGGTCTCGGCGCTCGACGTCTCGATCCAGGCGCAGGTCGTCAACCTGCTCGACGACCTGCAGGACGAGCTCGGCCTGTCATACGTGTTCATCGCCCACGATCTCTCGGTTGTTCGTCACGTGTCGGACCAGATCGGCGTCATGTACCTGGGCAAGATGATGGAGGTCTCCCCGGCCCGGGAGCTGTACAGCAAGCCGATCCACCCGTACACCGAGGCGCTGTTGGCGGCGATCCCGATCCCCGACCCGGAACTGAACCGCAAGCGCGAGCGGATGGTCGTCGGCGGCGAGCCGCCGAATCCGATCAGCCCGCCATCCGGGTGTCGCTTCCATACCCGCTGTCCGCGGGCGACCGAGGTCTGCGCCAAGGTCGAGCCGCCGTTGGCGGAATATCCGGGCGGCCATCTGGCCGCCTGCCATCACCCGCTGAACGTCAGCGCGGCGGAGATCTCCGGTGCCACGCGCTCGCCGCTCAGCCCGCTGAGCGCCGGTGACGTGATGCCGGACGGCGCGCAGCCGCCGGCGGCTCCCGGCGATGGCGGCGGTACGTCGGAAGTCGCCGCCGGGGCGGGCGAACCGGACAACACGAGCGCGCAAGACGCCTAGCCCGGCCGCCTCGAAGCTCTCCAGGGGGCGGTGGGCGACCCTCACGCTGTGTTGTGGGTTCGCAGTTGGCTGCGGCGGCGCGAGCGCCGCCGGCCACTCGACGACCACCTCTCGGTCCCAAGCGCCGGTCGCCCAGCGCGTCTGTGGACGAGCCCGCGCCGCTGCGGCGGCGGTTGCGCGCGAACCGGTCACGATGCGCGTCGCCGATTCCGATCCCGCCAACGTGGAGTGCCGGCTCCGGGTCGGTGGCGTCCGCCTCGACGTGATCGACCAGGTGTCGGCTCAGGCGTGGACCGAATTTGACACCACCGAATCCCACCAGGCGCAGGTGTTCGGCAACGGCGGCGCTCACCAGTCGGCGCAGCAACCGCAGGCGGTGTCGCTCCCGGGAGGAGCCGCCGATTGGATCCCGGCCCAGCACCAGCTGTTCGCGACCAACGGGTCGCCGACGCGCGGGGGCAGCTACGCGACCGTCACCGTGTCCGGGCGCGGCAATCCGCCAGGCTCCGAGCGACGGCTGGCGCGGGCGGTGGCCGTATCCACGCTCGCCGCCGCGCCGCGCGGTCCCACCCCGAACGCGCCGTGATCTCTTCACCGGGTGACGACTCGCTGGCGGTTCTGGTGCTTCCCGGCGCGCTCGAGGGGTTCGCGCTCGAGGCGCACGCGCGCGACCTGCTGGCGATCCCGCGCGTCATCGCGCTGGAGCCGTCTCGGGTGCGCGCCCCCCGGTTCCTCCGCGATGCCGCGGGCCTGCGCCAGGCCAAGCGGCTGCGGTTTCCCGGGCGACCGCGAGTGCTGGTCCTCTACCACCCGGCCCAGTATCCGCTGGCGCGCGCGCTCTGCGCTCACCACGAGCGGCTCGAGCTCTGGTACGTCCCGCCCGAGCGCATCGCCCAGGCCGCCGCCGATCAAGACCAGACCGGCGAGCTGCTCGAATTCGACGCGCTTGCCCGCGGGCACGCCCGGGAGACGCTTGCGGTGCTCGACGGGACCGAGGTCCAGGACGCGCCGCTGCGCCTGCGCCTGCGTGAGCTCGAGGTGATCAGTCATCGTCCGTTCCTCCCGGGGCGGCGGACTCGGGTCGACACGCGGTGAGGGAGAGACCGGCCGTGGCATAAGGGTCGTACTTGTGAACGGGGCCACTAGGTGGCCTGAGGGGCGTACTTGTGAACGGGGCCACTAAGTGGCCTGAGGGGCGCAGGTAAGGCTTCACCGCGGCAAATACGGGTCGTTTCCCCGATGTGCGGACGTGGGTCTCAGTTCATCCTGGGATGCACGTTGTCAGCGACCGAGAGGAACCCGCAATGCACCCCCAGTTCAGCGCAATCTTGGCAGCCGCCCGCACCGATGAGCTTCGCGCCGCGGCCGACCGATTCAACCGGCAGCCGCGGCCGCCCGGCACCGCAACACGACTTGCCGGCGCCGTCCGGCGATACTTGCACCATGCGGTCGAGGCTGACCAGCAATCGCTTTGTGGGACGGGTCGGCGAGCTGGCCGAGCTGGAGCTCGCCGTCCGGGAGGCCAGCTGCGCGCGGCCCGCGCTCGTCCTGCTCGGCGGTGACTCAGGCGTCGGGAAGACCCGGCTCGTCGGCGAGCTGCAGCAGCGTCTGGCGGCGGCGAGGGACAACGGAGACCAGGATCAGGCGCCGCTGATCCTGCGCGGCGATGGCGTCGAGCAGTCCGACGGCGAGCTTCCCTACGCCCCGATCCTCGCCGCCCTGCGGCCGCTGGTGCGCGAGCGCCATCCGGCGCTGCAGACGCTCAGCGGGGGCAGCCGCTCGCAGCTGGCGACGATCCTCCCGGGGCTCGACGACGAGGCGCGGCTGCGCGACGAACGGCCGGGGCCCAGCGCCCAGCTGCGGCTGTTCGAAGCCGTGCTCGAGCTGCTCGACTGCCTCAGCGAAGCGGCCCCGCTGGTGCTGATCCTGGAGGACATGCACTGGGCCGATCGCTCCACGCGGACGTTCGTGTCCTTCCTCGCCCGCAGCCTGCGTCAGGAACGGGTCTGCCTGCTGTTGACCTACCGGGCGGATGAGCTGCACCGCCGCCACCCGCTGCGACCGCTGCTCTCAGAGCTCGAGCGGCTCGAGCGAGCGCGGCGCATCGAGCTCGAGCCGTTTGACCGCGAGGAGCTCCGCGAGGCGCTCGCCGACATCCTCGGCGCCGAGCCGCAGCCGGCTCTGCTCGAGCGGCTCTTCGATCGCAGCGAGGGCAACCCGCTGTACACCGAGGAGCTGCTGGCCGCTGGGTTGGACGGACGTGGCGCGGCGCCGCAGAGCCTGCGCGACGCGTTCCTGGGCCGGATCGAGCGCCTGTCAGCGGATGCCCAGCGGGTGGGCCGAGCCGTCGCCGTGGGACGGTCGCTCGACGAGCCGACCCTGACCACCGTCACCGGCCTGGACCGGGACGCGCTGCCGGCGGCGCTGCGTGAGGCCGTCGCCGAGCAGGTGCTGGTCCCCGACGACGGCGGGCGGTTCTGCTTTCGCCACGCCCTGCTCCGCGAGGCCCTCTATGACGACCTGCTGCCCGGCGAGCGCGGAGAGCTGCACATCGCGCTGGCGCAGTGGCTGGAGCAGCAGTGCGAGGGCGGCGACGAGGAGCGTGAGCTCGAGCGCGCCACGGCGATCGCGGCCCACTACGGCGCCGCCGGCGACCAGCCCAACGCGCTGCGCAGCACGATCGCGGCCGCACAGTCGGCGCACGACGTGCTCGCCTTCGGCGAGGCCGCCGACCTCACCGAAAGGGCCCTGGAGCTCTGGCCGCGCGTGGCCGACGCCCAGGAGATCGCCGGGCTCGATCACGTCGAGCTGCTGCGGCGGGCGGCGATCGCCCACTCGGTGCTCGACGACCGGGCTCGCAGCGAGGTGCTGCTCAACGAGGCGCTGCGCGAGCTCGATCCCGAGCGTGAGCCGGCGCGCTACGCCGCCCTGCTGGCGCGGCTGTCGCGCACCATCTGGTCGCTGAACCGCGGCAACGAGGCGGTGGCGATGGCCGAGCGCGCGCTGGAGATGCTCCCGGCCGAGGATCCGGCCGGCGTCCGGCCCCTGCTCCTCGCCTGGCTGGCCCGGCAGCGGTTTCTCCGCGGGCGCTTCCGCGAGTCGATCACCGCCGGCGAGACCGCGCTGGCGGCCGCGGTCGCGGCGGGCAACCGGGTCGCCGAGTGCGAGGTGCTCAACACGCTGGGGATGGCCCGGGCGGCGCTGCAGGAAGTCGACGAGGGAGTGGCGCTGCTGCGGCGGGCGGTGCAGATCGCCCGGGAGAACGAGGACGTCGACAGCATCGCCACGGCGACTTCGAACCTGGCCGATACGCTGGCCATCGCCGGGCGCACCGACGCCGCGCTGGCCATCGCCCGTGCCGGAGTGGCGGACACGCCGCGCCACCATCCCCGCAGTCACGACTGGATGACGCTGACGCTGTCCGAGCTGGCGCTGGAGGCGGGTGACTGGCAGCTGGCGCGGGAGAATCTGTCCCCGCCGCCGTCCCGGCTGGCCGGAATCCAATTCATCTTCCGCCAGCTGCGCGAGGCCGACCTGGCGCTCGCCGTCGGCGACGAGGACACGGCGGCCCGCTGCCTGGACTCGGTGGCGGAGCTGGTCGCCGCGTCACCCGAGCCGCAGTGGATCGGCCTGTATGGCGCGCTGCGGGCCGACCTGCTGGCGCGCCGGCGCGATCTGGACGGCGCCCGCGCGGCGGTGCAGCGCGCGCTCGACCGTCTCGAGGTTTGCACCGACGACGTGATCCGGATCGCCAGGGTGAGCGTCACCGGCGTCCTGGTGGAGGCCGACCGCGCGCAGCGCGCCCGCGATCTCCGGGAGACGGCGGACCGACGCGAGGCGGTCACCCGAGCGCGGATCCACGTCGACCGACTCGCCGCCGCCGCCCAGGAGGGAGGCCCGGTGGAGCGCGCGCGGCTGGCCCAGGGGCGGGCGGAGCTGGCGCGGGCCCGCGGCCGGCCCACCGCCAAGGAGTGGCGCCGGTCGGCTGCCGCCTGGGAGGAGGTGCAACGGCCCTACCCGGTGGCGATCGCGCGCTGGCGCGAGGCCGAGGCGCTGGCGGGCGCCGACGATCGCGCCGGCGCCGCGACGGCGGCCGGCGCGGCACTGGAGCTCGCCGAGCGGCTGGGCTCGGAGTGGCTGGTCGCAGAGGTGCGGGCGCTGGCCGAGCGGGCCCGCTTGCCGCTGGGGCCTGTCGCGACCGGTGACTCCGGGGTGCAGCGCACCACTCCCGCGCAGGACGACCCGTTCGGGCTGACCCCGCGTGAGCGTCAGGTGCTGGCGCTGCTCGCGGAGGGCGCCACCAACCGCCAGATCGGCGCGGCGCTGTTCATGGCCGAGAAGACCGCCAGCGTCCACGTCTCCCGTATCCTGGCCAAGCTCGGGGTCCAGGGCCGGACCCAGGCGGCGGCGCTCGCCCACCGCCAGCACCTGGCTTGAGCGCTCGGCTAGATTTTCGCCAGTGCGAACGCCCGCGGAATGGGAGCCTCACGAGCGGACCCTGATGGGGTGGCCCTGCCGCGCCGAGCTGTGGGGTGAGACGATGGCCCAGGCTCGGGTCGACTACGCGGCGGTGGCCAACGCCGTTGCCGCGTTCGAGCCGGTGACGATGATCGCCAATCCGGGCGCCGACGCCGCGGCCGCCCGGGCCGCCTGCTCGGGTGACGTGGAGATCGTCGAGCTGGGGCTCGACGACTCGTGGTTGCGCGACTGTGGACCCATCTACGTCTATGGCGACGACGGCGCCCGCACCGCGGTTCACTTCGGCTTCAACGCGTGGGGGGAGAAGTTCCCGCCGTGGGATCGAGACGCGCTCGTCGGCCGCCTGATCGCCGAGCGTCTCGGCGACCCGGTGATCGACGGAGGGATGGTGCTGGAGGGCGGCTCGATCCTCACCGACGGCGCCGGAACGCTGCTGACCACCGAGCAGTGCCTGCTCAATCCCAACCGCAACCCCTCCCTGTCCCGGGAGGAGATCGAGGACCTGCTGCGCCGCCGTTTCGGCGTCGGGCGGTTCCTGTGGCTGGGGATGGGCCAGGTGGAGGACCGCGACACCGACGGCCACGTCGACATGATCGCCGCGTTCGCCGGACCTGACCGGGTGCTGCTTCAGGCGGTCGCGGAGGACAACCCCAACTTCGAGAACTGCCGGGAGAACCGCAGCCGCCTGGAGCGCGATGGCGTCGAGGTCATCGACCTGCCGTTCCTCCCCTATTCGGAGGTGGCGGGCGAGTCGGTCGCGGTCAGCTACCTGAACTTCTATCTGTGCAACGGCGGCGTGGTCGTGCCGGTGATCGGCGCTGACAGCGACGCCGCGGCTCTGGCGACCATCGCCGATGTTTACCCGAGCCACGAGGTAGTGCCCGTCCCGGGTCTGGTGATCGCCTACGGCGGTGGCGGCCCCCACTGCATAACCCAGCAGGTCCCGGTGCGCGATGGCTGAGGCCGCCGAGCTGCTGACCGCCTTCGGGCCACCGCCATCGCCCGCCCGCACCCGCCCGGCGGAGCGGGCGCCGCTGCGAGTCGGCCTGGTCCAGGAGCGCTGGCATGCCGACCCCGAGGAGCATCAGGCGGCGCTGGCCGCCGGGATCCGGATGGCCGCCGGTGAGGGTGCCGGGATCGTCTGCCTGCAGGAGCTGACGCTGTCGCGGTACTTCGCGATCACCCCCGACGGACCGCGCGCGGCGGGCGCAGAGCCCGAGGAGCTGGAGACCGGCGCGACCGTCTCGTTCGCGCGCCGGCTGGCGGCCGAGTCCGGCGTGCACGTGCACGCCTCGCTGTTCGAGCGCGCCGATCAGCCCGGCGACGATCTCGGCTACAACACCGCGATCGTCGTCGCCCCCGACGGCAGACTGGTGTCGCGCACGCGCAAGCTGCACATCCCGGTCACCGCCGGCTACTACGAGGACCACTACTTCCGGCCGGGGCCGGCCGGGGACGACGCGTTTGCGCTGACGCCGCTGCCGACGTCCGACGGCGAAGCACAGCTCGGCTGCCCGACCTGCTGGGATCAGTGGTTCCCCGAGCTGGCGCGGGCGTACTCACTGAAGGGCGCCGAGGTGATCATCTACCCCACCGCGATCGGATCAGAGCCCGATCATCCCGACTTCGACACCCAGCCGCTGTGGCAGCAGGTGATAGTGGCCAACGGTGTGGCCAACGGGACCTTCATGGTGGCGATCAACCGGATCGGCACCGAGCCGCCGCTGACCTTCTACGGCGCCAGCTTCATCTCCGATCCCTACGGCCGCGTCCTCGTGCAGGCGCCCCGTGACCGGCCCGCCGTGCTGGTGGCCGACCTCGACCTCGATCAGCGCCGCGACTGGCTGGAGCTGTTCCCGTTCTTGAGTACCCGCCGACCCGACGCCTACCAACTGCTCACGCGCCCGGAGACCCGCGGCCACGTCGCCGGATGACCGGCTACGCCGGGCTGCCGGCGCCGCTGGCCAGCGGGGTGGCGTAGAAGATCCCCAGCACGGCGCAGATCGCCAGCGTCAGATAAGCGGAGAAGGGAGCGACCGCCACGGACACCGCGTAGGGCACGAGACCAGCCAGCGATCGGCTGAGGATGCGCCGGCGCTCGTCGAGCGGGAGCTGGGGGGACATCAGGTGAGACTTGGTCAGCATGATGTGGCGGTGAAGCGTCGCGAACGCGACCGCCATCAGCAGGAACGCCCCGCCGTAGATCCCGGCGGCGAGCTTCTGGCCACTGGACTGGCGCAGGTAGGTCGCCATCAGGTCGGTGGCGAAGGGCAGGATCCCGATCGTCATCAACAGCAGCAGGTTGAGGATCAGGATCGAATGCTCGGCTCGCGCCAGGCGGCTGATCATCGCGTGGTGGTTGATCCAGATGATCCCGATGGTGATGAACGAGACCGCGTACGCGGCGTACTCGGGCCACCGCTGGCCGAGCTCGTAGATCAGGCTGTGATGCGGCTGAGCCCTGGGGTCCGGGACGCTGATCCCGAGCACGAGCAGGGTGATCGCGACCGCGAAGACGCCGTCGGAGAAGGCCTCGAGCCGGTTCGTCGGCATCGCCCAGGGGTTCGCCGGGCGCCAGGCCGATCCTGTGTGGGCGGCGGCGTCGCTTCTCAGGTGCGGGTCGCCGCCGGCTCGGTCACCTGCGCGCGCAGCGCCTTGCGATCGACCTTGCCCACGGCGGTGAGCGGGATCGCGTCGACCACGTGCAGCTCGCGCGGGTACCGGTAGCCCCCGATGTGGCCGCGGGCCCATTCGATCAGCTCCTCGGGCGCGGTCTCCGCGCCCGGGCTGAGGCTGACGAATGCCACCACCTCCTCGCCATGGCGGTCGCTCGGCCGTCCGACGACCGCCGCCATCTGCACCGCCGGGTGCTGCGTCAAGCTGTCCTCGACGTCGCGCGGGTAGACGTTGAACCCGCCGCGGATGATCAGGTCCTTCTTGCGATCGACGATGTAGAGGTAGCCGTCCTCGTCGCGGTAGCCGACGTCGCCGGTGTGCAGCCACCCGTCCTGCAGCGCCTCTGCCGTCGCCTCCGGAGATCTCCAGTAGCCCTGCATGACCCCGGGCGAGCGGCAGCAGATCTCGCCCACCTCTCCGGCGGGCAGCGATCGACCGTCGGCGTCGAGGATGCGGATCTCGGTTTCGGGCACCGGCCGGCCGACCGAGCCGGACCTCACGGCCCCGGTCGGATTGGTGGAGATCAGCGCCGCGGTCTCGGTCAGGCCGTATCCCTGGCGGATAGAGACCGAGGGCACCCGGCGGCAGAACTCGCGCTCCACCTCCGCCGGCAGCGGCGCTCCGCCGGAGCTCACCCACTCGAGCGTTGACAGGTCGTGGTCCTCAAGGGGGGTGGCGAGCAGCAGCGCCAGCATCGTCGGCACGACCGCGGTGAGCTGCAGCTCGTGCTCGGCGATCATCGTCAGAAATACGTTTGGCTCAAACCAGCGCAGCAGCACCGAGATGCCGCGCTCGGGGTGGTGCATGCCGGCGATCGTCACCAGCAGGCCGTAGGAGTGAGACAGCGGCAGCGTGGTCAGGGCGCGGTTCACGCCCGGGACGTGCGCCGTCTGATGAGCGCAGCGCCCGGTGAAGTGCAGGTTGGCGTGTGACAGCATCACCCCCTTGGCGCGGCCGGTGGTGCCGCCGGTGTAGAGAAGCGCGGCCAGGTCATCGTCGGCCCGGGGGACGATCGGGCGGGCATCCGCCTCCTCCAGCGACGCCAGCGGCAGCACGTCATCGCCCACCGCTTCGGTGCAGACGACGAAGCGGACGCCGTCGAGGCCCGCGACCGCCTCGGTCACCTTGGGGGCGAACTCGGGCGTGGTGATCACCGCCGACGCCCCGGCGTCCGCGATCACGTGACGTAGCTCGTGCGGCGGCAGCAGGAAGGTGGCGGGGGTGACGACGGCGCCGGCGCGCCACAGCGCCTGGTAGGCGATCGCCACCTCGGGACAGTTGGCCATCGTCACCACCACCCGGTCGCCGGGGGAGATGCCGAGCTCGGCGAGGCCGCCGGCCAGCCGCTGTGACCGGGAGACCAGCTCGCCGGAGGTGTGCCACCGCCCCTCGAACAGCAGCGCCGGATAGTCGCCGGTGCGCTCGTGGGACTGCTCCACCAGACGGGCGAGATTATGGGCGCCGACGGCCGTCACGCGTCGCTGGAAGCGGTTGGCGAAGGGTGGCCGGGCACGGGCAGGCGAGAGCCTATCCGCTGCCGCTGGTCCGCGTGCCAGGATGAACGGATGGCCACCACCACGGCTCCCGACACGCTCGCCGCCGACGCGCTGCGTTCGCTGCGCGCGCTCACCGCGGATCCGGAGGCGGAGTTCCGTCCCCATCAGCTTCAGGCGATCTGCGACGTCGCGGCCGACCGGGCTCGCGTGCTCTGCGTGCAGCGAACCGGGTGGGGCAAGTCGGCGGTCTACTTCATCGCCACCCGGTTGCTGCGGGAATCGGATCCCACCCACCCCGCCGGGCCGACGCTGATCATCAGCCCACTGCTGTCGCTGATGCGCAACCAGATCGCCGCCGCGCAGCGCCTCGGGCTGCGCGCCCACACGGTCAACAGCACCAACCGCGAGGACTGGGACCGGATCGGCGGCGAGCTGGCGGCCGGGAGCATCGACCTGCTGCTGATCAGCCCCGAGCGGCTCAACAACCCTCGCTTTCGGGCGGAGATGCTGCCACGCTTCGCCGCCTCGGTGGGGCTGCTGGTGATCGACGAGGCCCACTGCATCTCCGACTGGGGCCACGACTTCCGCCCCGACTATCGCCGCGTCCGCGACATGCTGGCGCTGCTGCCGGCTCGGGTGGCGGTGCTGGCCACGACCGCCACCGCCAACGATCGGGTGGTCGCCGACGTCACCGAGCAGCTGGCGGCGGTGGACGGCACGCCGCTGCGGACCTACCGCGGGCCGCTGGCGCGGACCAGCCTGCGGCTGGAGGTGGTGGAGCTGCCTCGGCCGGCGCAGCGCCTGGCGTGGCTGGCCGAAAATCTGGCGCCGGCCGCCGGTTCGCTGTCGGGTTCCGGGATCGTCTACACGCTGACCAGGCGCGACGCCGACCAGGTGGCCGCGTTCCTCAATGCGCAGGGGGTCAGCGCGCTCGCCTACAGCGGCGATCAGGAGACCGCGGACCGCGTCAGCGCCGAGGACCGGCTGCTGGCCAACGACGTCAAGGCGATCGTCGCCACCAGCGCGCTGGGCATGGGGTACGACAAGCCCGACCTCGGGTTCGTGGTCCACTATCAAGCGCCCGGGTCGGTCGTCGCCTACTACCAGCAGGTGGGCCGCGCCGGCCGCGGCGTCGACCATGCCGACGTCGTGCTCCTGCGCGGCGGCGAGGACCGCCGCATCCAGGACTTCTTCATCGAGCAGTCGTTCCCGGCGCGGGAGCGGGTGACCGCGCTGCTCAACGACCTGGACGCGGCCGGCGAGTCCGGCCGCAGCACCCAGGAGCTGATGGCGGTGGTCAACCTCGGCAGGGGCCGGCTGGAGGCGATGCTGAAGATCCTCGACGTGGAGGGCGCCCTGCGTTCGTGACGGTTCGCGCTGGATCCGGGTGCCGGACTCGGGCTGGAGCTACGACGCGGAGCGTTACGCGCGGATAACCGCGCTGCGGCGGGCCGAGCAGCGGGCGATGGCGGCGTTTGGCGCCGATGGTCGGTGCCTGATGCGGGTCCTGCAGGAGGAGCTCGACGAAGGCTCGGTTGGCGATGGGTCCGCGGGGGACGGGTCGGGGGGACCGGATCTGCCCGACTGCGGCCGCTGCGCGGTCTGCACCGAGTCACACTTCGCCGCGCCCCCCGACCCGGGGCTGGTGGAGCTCGCCGGTCGCCACCTGCGGTCGCGGCCGATTGAGCTCGAGGTCAAGAAGATGGCGCCCGATGCCGACGGCCGGATGCGCAAGATCGCCGATCGGGCCCGGACCGAGCCCGGCGTTGCCCTGGCCCGCTTCGGTGACGGTGGCTGGTGGCCGGCGGTGGAGCGCGGCCTGCGCGGCGAGGAGTTCGACGACGAGGTGGTGGCGGCGCTGGCCGATGCGCTGCGGGCGGGCGCGTCGCCGCCGGCGTGGGTGACGTGGGTGCCGTCGGTGCGCCTGGGCGACCGCAACCAGCAATTGGCGCAGCGGGTGGCCGCCGCGCTGGGAGTGCCGGCGATGGCGCTCGTGGCTCGGGTCCAGGCGCGGCCGCCGCAATCAGAGATGGCCAACGCGGTGCAGCAGGCGGCCAACGTCCGCGGAGCCTTCACCGTCACCGGAACGCCGCCGGCCGGCACCGGGGCGCTGCTCGACGATCGGCGCGGCTCGGGGTGGACACTCGCGATGGTCGGCGGCCAGCTGCGCCTGGCCGGGGCGGAGCGGGTGGTCCCGATGGCGCTGGCGACCGCGTTCTAGGGGCCCGCCCCTCCATCGTCCGAGCTCCCCGGTCCGGCCCCAGACCCCCGTCCGGGCGCGAGTCAGGCGGCCCGCACGTGCCCCGGCACGGCGGTCCGCAGCAGCGCCGAGCGATAGCCCGCGGCGAGCTGACGCAGCGATGCCTCCCAGGTGCGCTCCTGGACCATCGCCAGCGCCGTCTTGCGCAGCCGCTCGGACAGCAGGGGCGTGTGCACGACGCGCAGCAGCGATTCGGCGAGCGCGTCCGCCTCGGCGCAAGCCAGGAGACCGCTCTCGCCGTGGGCGATCAGCGAGGCCGGCCCGCCCTCGTCGACGGCGACGACGGGGAGGCCGCTGGCCTGGGCCTCGAGGATGACCTGCCCGAAGGTGTCGGTGCGGCTGGCGAACAGGAACGCGTCGGCGCTGGCGTAGGCGCACGCCAGGTCCCGGCCCTCCAGCCAGCCGAGGAAGGTGGCGTGCTCGCCGACCGCCTCCCGCAAAGCCGCCTCCTCGGGACCCCCACCGGCCAGCACCAGGTGCAGCCGGGGGTCGCGGCGCCGGGCCGCCAGGAACG
>CAWEVV010000003.1:0-2119489 GCA_963812635.1 uncultured Actinomycetota bacterium
GAGCGATGCAACGATCGAAGTGTCCGGGCTGCGCAAGCGGTTCGGCCCCACCCAGGCCCTCGACGGCATGACCTTCACCGTCCCGCCGGGTCGGGTCACAGGGTTCGTCGGCCCCAACGGGGCAGGCAAGTCAACCACGATCCGAGTGATCCTCGGTTTGGACGCCCCGGACGACGGCCATGCGCTGGTCGGCGGCAACGTCTACTCCGAGCTGCGGTTTCCGTTGAGACGGGTCGGGGCAGTCGTCGATGCCGCTGCCCTGCAACCTTCACGGACCGGCCGTAATCACCTGTTGTGGCTGGCCCGCTCGCAACGCCTCCCGGCGGGCCGGGTCAGGCAGGTGATCGAGCTGGTCGGTCTAGATAGCGCGGCGCGGCGCCAGGCCGGCGGCTACTCCCTCGGGATGCGGCAACGCCTGGGGATTGCGGCCGCAATGCTGGGCGACCCGTCGGTGTTGATCTTGGACGAGCCGTTCAACGGCCTGGACCCCGAGGGGATCATCTGGATTCGCGGGTTCTTGCGTGGTCTCGCGGCGCGGGGGCGGGCGGTGCTGGTCTCCAGCCACCTGATGGGCGAGCTGCAAGACATCGCCGACCAGGTGGTCGTAATCGGCCGCGGCCGGGTCCTTGCCGATGCCACTGTGGAAGAGCTGGTCGGCCGGGGAGGCAGCGATCAAGTCCTATTGCGCACCCCCGCCCCGGGCGAGGCAGCCGCCGCGCTGCAGCGCACCGGGGTTGAGGCCACGGTCAGCGACCGCGGCATGGTGACTGTCTCGGGGATCGCTGCGCAGCGTGTCGTCGAGGTGCTCTCCAAGGCCGGGGTACCGTTCTCCGAGGTCACCGCGCAGCGGGCCAGCTTGGAGGACGTCTACCTGCAGCTGACCGGCGGTGAGACCGAGTACCGCGCTGGCACGCACGGACCGGTGCAGCGATGAGCATCACCAGCACCCCGCCCCGCCCGCCGGCTACCCCGCCTGGTCCCCCCTCACGCGGCGGGGGCACGGCCGTGCTGTGGTCCGAGTGGGTGAAGTTCCGCACCGTACGGGGCTGGCTGATCGGCCTGGTCCTGGCCGGGCTGCTGTGCGTGGTGTTCACGTTCGTCGTGGCCAACGGCAATCACCAGAGCTTTTGCACCGGCACCGGGAACTGCAGCGCCGGTCACCCGTTCGTCCCGAACGGACCTGGCGGTGAGGCCGTCGCCGACAGCTTCCAGTACTACGACCGGCCATTGACCGGCGACGGCACCCTGACCGCTCGCATCAGCTCGCTTACCGGCCTGACCTACACCGGCCCGTCTAACCGGTCCCCCTCGCTGGCACAGACCCAGCCCGGACTGGCCGCTTGGACTAAGGCTGGCATCCTAATCACGCCGAGTACCCGCCAGGGATCGGTCTACGCCGCCGTCATCGCCACCGGCAGCCATGGGCTCCGCTTCCAATACGACTACAGCCACGACCAGCCCGGCCTGGCCGGCGCCATCTCCGGCGGATCGCCGCGGTGGCTACGGCTGACCCGCGCTGGCGACACCATCACCGGCTACGACTCCACCGACGGCACCGGCTGGCAGAAGATCGGCACCGCCCGCCTTCCCGGCCTGCCCGCCACCGTCAACGTCGGGCTGTTCGCCACGTCTCCCGTCACCTACCAGAACACCAGCGCAGGAGCCGCCACCCGGGCCACCGCGACCTTCGACCACATCGCTCTCACCGGCACCAGCGCGTCGGGTGCATGGACGGCCCGCAGCATCGGAATGAGCCCGCAGAACTACTACCCGATCCTCGGAGCAGGCAGCGCGCAGCGCTCCGGCACCAACGTGACGATCACCGGTTCCGGGGACATCGCCCCGGCCGTGGCCACCCTCGCTGGCGGCAATACCGACTCGGACACGCTGCTGTTCGGGATCGTCGTCGCGCTGATCGTGCTGATCGTGATCGCGAACGGGTTCATCACCGGCGAGTACCGGCGTGGCCTGATCCGAACCACCCTGACGGCCACCCCGCAACGCAGTTCGGTGCTTGCCGCCAAGGCGCTGGTGATCGCCGCGGTCGCGTTCCTTGTCGGCGCTATCGCCGCCGCTGTAGCCCTTCCGCTCGGCCACCATGTGCTGGACACCAACGGGAACTACATCTTCCCCACCCGCGCGGCCACCCAACTCCGAGTGATCGCCGGCACCGGGCTCCTGCTGGCGCTCACTGCGGTCGGGGTGCTCGCCGTGGGCACCATCCTGCGCCGCGCTGCCGGGGCCGTCACCGCCGGCATCATCCTGTTCGTCCTGCCCAGCCTGCTCGGCCCCGGCGTGCTCGGCCCCGGCGCCTCCGGGGCAAGCTGGCTGTATCAGGTCAGCCCGGCTGCCGCCTTCTCGGTGTTCGGCGCCCTGCCCCGCTCCTCGCTGGTCGACTATCCGTTCACCCTTGCCAACGGCTACTACCCCCTCGGGCCGTGGGCCGGACTGGCCGTCCTCGCTGCCTACGCCGCTGTCGCTCTTGCCCTGGCCACCTACCTGCTGCGTCGCCGAGACGCATGAACACCCGAGCCAGCCCAGCCGTGGCCGACACCGCTCTGGCCTCCGATTGGCGTCCTGCATGGTCGGCGGCGGTGCGGGCCGAGTGGACCAAGCTCCGCACGCTGCCCAGCACCGCCTGGCTGCTCGTCGGGTCCGCCGCGACCACCATCGCCGTCACCGCGATCATCGCGGCCGGTACCCACGTCAACCCCACCGGGAATCCCGGCTCCGGGGCACAGGACCCCACCAAGCTCGCCCTGGTCGGTGTCGACCTCGGTCAAGTCGTCATCGCGGTGCTCGCCATCCTGGCGGTCTCCGAGGAGTACGCCACCGGCATGATCCGCGTCACCCTCGCCGCCATGCCCCGTCGCCTCGTGCTGCTCGGGGCGAAGGCGGGCAACCTGGCCGGCCTCACCCTCACCGCCGGTGTTCTCGGGGTCGCTGGATGTCTGCTCGCCGGGCGACTGTTGCTCCCCGCCGCCGGGTTTGACCCCGCCCACGGGTACGTGCTCCTATCCATTACCCAGGGCCCGACGCTGCGCGCCGCCGCCGGCAGCGTCCTCTACCTCGTCTTGATCGCGCTGCTTGCCCTCGGCGTCGCCACCGCCATCCGCGACACCGCCGTGTCCATCGGCGCCGTCCTCGCGTTGCTCTACCTGCCCCCGCTGCTCGCCCAAGTCGTCTCTAACCCCCTCCGACGACACATCCAGCAGATCGCCCCCATGACCGCTGGTCTCGCGATCCAAGCCACCACCAACCTACGCAGTCTGCCCATCGCCCCATGGGCCGGACTCGGAGTGCTGGCCGCATGGGCGGCCGCGTCCCTCCTCCTCGCAGGTACCCTGCTCCAACGCCGAGACGCGTGAACCTCTACCGCATCCAGGTCATCGCTTTCGCGGCATACTCGCTTGGGATTGCACGAGCGCCACCGCGACAAAACACCAGCTGCCACCGAGAAAGCCAGCGTCCGGCCGACGTCGATGCGGTCGGCGAACGCGAGCGCCTTGGATCCCGGGTCCCAGGAAGTCGTTGAACGGTGTTGCTGTCAGAACAGGAAGTGTCCCCATTCGTCCCACTCGTCGATGGCGGGATAGTTGTGTTCCGGCAGCTCATCGCGCACGCGAGGGTGATAGACGTCGTCTGGATTCCAGTTTCTGCCATCAGCTGAGCCCCAAGAACCACTGACGCCGGAGGTCCATCGCCAGTAGTCCGCCATGGCCCGTAGGTTCGAGTCCTCCCACGCAATACGGCGAAGAAGATTGGTGAACAGCGAGCCGATTGGTGGACCCCATTGGTCAGGGTCCCCGGTTGGGCCCACATAGTGGGTGTGCACGTTCGCGCCAAGAGTAGAAAATTGCTCAGGCAAACACGAAACCCGGAGGCGGGAACGACAGGCCCACCTTCATGACACGCCAGGTAGCAAGGTCCGCGACACAGAAGACGTCGAGCATCTCACGGGGGTGCAAGACAACCTTGTTATCAACGGCAAGGAGAGCACGCGCGACGCTCGCGACAGGGTCGGGGGTGGGAGCCGTCCACGTGTGAGAATGCGCCAAGAGGCCGGAGATGAGCGGACTGAACCAGTCGCGGAAGGGAGTTCCCGTCCTCGCGAACACGTTGCGGCGAATCGACGCTGCGTTGTTCACGGCCTCGAGAATGTGTTAGGGTCGGGGTGTCAGCTTGCACTCGAAGGGCGCGAGGACGCCAGATGCGAGATATTGCTTCCTGTTCACAACGCGGGTGGACACGCGGGCGAAAGCACCAGGACGTCGGCTTGCGGGCTTGACAGGCCGGCCTCCGAAAGAATTCGACCCTTCGTCCTGACGTGATACGTGCTAGGGAGCCAATCTCGCAGTAGCTCGCCCAGTTCCCCTCGCCCTCGTCTCCGGCGGTACCCGGATCTTCGCGCGATCGAGCGGTGATGCGCGCGTATTCGGCCGCCATCTGGCGAGCCGTTCCTCCATGAAGAGTCGAAGCTCGGGCGGAGGCGACTCGGGTGCGGCAGCCCAATCGATTTGTCCCCTTCGGCCCAGCGTGGGAATGGTCGCGTCGAAGAGGGGGCCGGGTTGTCAATGACCGCGCCGGAGAGCGCCGCCGAGCCCCGAGAGCGCTGCGTCGCCAAAGCGCTGGCGCGGGCGTGTTGGCCCGGCGGCTCTCGCCCCACCTGCGCCAACCGACGGAGCTAAACGACAGACACTCCGCCTACACCGTGGCGTCGCTCGCCGCCGAGCTCGGGTGTCGCCGAAGACGATTGGCTCCGCCATCGCCCGCCGCGAGCTGGCTGCCGCCAAGCAAGGCGATCGCTGGCTCATCTCGGCCGATGCCGTCCGCGAGTGGGCGACACCGTCAGAGTCGTCGCCGCAGCGCCGCGGGCGTTGTGCTCCTGCGCCGAAGGCGTCGGGACCCTTGCTCCGCTCGGTGCTGTGCGCCGGGGCCGGTAGCAGAGGTCGGCGATGAGCGTCGAGAAGATCCAGAGGAATAGCGGCGAGGTCGTATGGCGGGTGCGTTGGCGTCAGCACGGACGGAACCGCGCCAGGACGTTCAGCACACGGCGAGACGCAGCGGACTTCGACGCCAAGGTCCGTCGGCAACGACGCGCCGGCAGCCTCGCAGCGCTGGATGCCGGCACGGAATCGCTCGGCGAGTACATCACCGGCGCCTGGGCGCGGCCTACCAGTCTTGGCGCCGGGGCGCATTTTCATCGTGCGACGCACAGCCGGCCTTGCACATGGACGGCCGTATGACTTGAGGCATAGCTTCGCCTGGTTGCTATTGCACGAAGGCCGAGCGTGATCTACGTGGCTCGCTAACTCGGGCACGATGCCCGGCTGACTCCTACGAGGTACGGGCACGTGATAGACGAGCTAGAGGACACGCCGAGGATCGAAGCCGAGGTTACGATCGCCGACGCGCGACGGAGAGTTGGGCCAGGCGAACCGCGCGTCGTGTCAGAATTTGGTTCGTGACGAAGGCAGAGCTCCACAAGCTGGTCGATGAGCTGCCGGACACCGCGGTCGATGGGGCCGCCGTGCTTTTGCGCGGATCATCAAGGGGCCGATCGATCCCGACCAGGCTTGGTTCTGGACACCGGAGCGGCAGGCCGGCGAGCGCGAAGCGGACGCAGAGATAGCCGCCGGAGGAGGAACCCGCTACCACAGCGACGAGGAGTTCCTGACCGCGCTTAACGAGCGCTCGAGCTCGTCGGATGCCGACGTATGACGTCCTCGCGTCGTTCTGGATGTATGACGTCCTCTCGTCGTTCTGGCGCGACTGGCGGCGCTGACGCCACAGGAGCAGCGCGCATTCCGGCGGACCGTCGAGGAGTTGATTGCGGAGCTCCGCAGCGGAACCTTGCGCCCAGCGCTGCGGGTCAAGCGCGTGCAAGGCCACCCGGGCGTCTGTGAGATGACCTGGGCGGCTGACGGACGAGCGACGTTTGAGTACGGCGAGGAGATCCAGGGCGAACCGCACATCGTCTGGCGGCGGATCGGGACCCACGACATCTTCCGGCGCCCCTGAGCCGAGCGCAGCTCACAAAGCTGATGTACCCGTTTGGTACCCGCGGCCGGGGTCGAACCGCTCGGCGGCTGCCCTTGACGGAGCCGAATCTCTCGTATTCATTAGGAGTTCGGGTGATGGAGCTAGGGGGACTCGAACCCCCGACCTCCTGGGTGCGATCCAGGCGCTCTCCCAACTGAGCTATAGCCCCGGGCGGCGGCATCAGCCGCACGGTGAGCGACAAGTGTAGTCGCCTCGCGTCCGCCTCCGTACACCGGGAAGCGGCCTCACGGAGCCACCCTCGCGGTTCTCGGTGACAGCCGCCGGAGGCGTGCTCAGCCGTTCACGCGCAATCGAGAGAACGACCTCGTGCATCCCGCCGCAGATACCGCTAACGTGGCCTGAGGCGAGTAGGCTTTGACGCATGGGTCTTCTTGACGACGCGATACGAGAACACCTCGATCTGAAGCGCCGCCGGGGCGCGGATCCCGCCGAGGTGGAACGCGATGAGCGGGAGGCGCTCGGTCCCGTGCGGCGCAACCGCGAGTCCGACGACGCGCCGGAGGCGGCGTCTGCGCCGGCGGCGGGGAGAGCCTCGACGTCCGGCAGCTTCGCCTACGACCAGGACGAAGACCGCGACTGGACGTTCGATCCCTCACCCGAGGCGGCAGGACCCGCCGATGGGAGATCCGGCCGCAGTACCCCAGACGACGATTTCGGGCCGCCCGACTTCCTGGACCCATCCGCGGCAGCTGAGGCCCCGAGCGACGCGGAGCCGCTCGAGGAGAAGCCCCCCGAGCCACCGCGCCGCCGGCTCCGCCGCGCGCGACCTGCAGCCGATCCCGAGCCGGATGCAGCCGCCGAGCCCGAGCAGGCCGAGACTGACGCCGACCCGGGCGACGGCGAAACGATCGAGTACAACGTTGACGCAGCGCCCCCTTCGCGTGGCGACGAGGCTCGGGACGAGGACGTGTTGGAGGAGACGCCGGAGTTCCTCCAGGACACGCCGGACCACGACCGCCTCTGGTTCGAGCAGCGCCCCCCGCGCGACTTCGACTTCGACGGCTGAACGCCGGCCTTCGGGCCAGTCAGACCGGATCGGGCCGTCGCCATCGGCTCTGACGTCGCGCTTGAAAAGTCCCGAAGCTCGCGCGGGTTTCGCTCCATTGACGTCCGCCGACGGGTGGGGTATACAAACTCCACTGAACGAGTCGTCTTTCTCCTGTCTCGACTTCGCCCGTCCCGAAAGGACCGCTCTTGTTCTTCCGTCAAGTGCTGTATCACGACCTCGGCTGCGCCTCGTACCTGATCGGAGACGCCGGTCACGCAGTCGTGATCGATCCGCGCTGGGACATCGGCGAGTACCTCGAGATCGCTCGGGCGGAGAAGCTCTCGATCGCGCACGTGGTCGACACTCACGAGCATGCCGATCACGTGTCGGGACGTATGCGGCTGGCGCAGGCGACCGGGGCCGCGCCGCATCGGCCGGCGACGGGTGACGGCTCGGGCGCCGACATGATCGCTCCCGGCGCCGAGATCGTCGTCGGCTCCGTTTGCTTGACGGCATTGGCGACGCCCGGCCACCGTCCCGAGCACCTCACTTTCGCGGTGGCGGATCTCTCACGCAGCCCGGAGCCGTGGATGCTGCTCACCGGCGATTCGCTGCTGGTGGGCGACATCGCGCGGCCGGATCTCGCCGTGCAACCGACCGAGGGCGCCCGGGCGTTGCACGCCAGCCTCCGCCAGCTCCTGGCGCTCGGTGACCACGTGGAGGTGTGGCCTGCCCACATCGGAGGCTCACTCTGTGGCGGCGCCGGCCTGAGCCGCAAAACGAACTCGACCGTGGGATTTGAGCGCCGCCACAATCCTTTGCTGGCGATGGCCGAGCCGCAGTTCGTGGATGACCTGGCCGCCAATGTGCCCTCACGCCCGCCGAACATCGACCGCATCGTTGGCCTGAACCGTAGGGCTACGGGGTCGTCGCCACCCGAGCCCGAGCCAATTGATCCGCGGCGCCTCCACCAGCTGCTCGCTGCGCGCGTCACCGTGCTCGACAGTCGACTGCCCGCAGAGTTTGACCAAGGCCATCTCGCCGGCTCGATCAACCTTCCGGTCAGCTCCCCCGGCGTCGGCACCCGCGCCGGATGGGCGTTCGAGCCCGAGGCACAGGTCGTGATTATCGCGCGCGACGCGGCTGAGGCACGAGCGATGGCCAGTGCACTGCACGCCGTCGGGTTCTGGCGGCTTGAAGGTTTCTGCCTGGCTGATCTCAACGCCTGGCAGGAGCACTCGATTCCGGTCGCCCGTGCCGGCTCATGGAGTCTCCAGCAGCTCGCCGACGGCCTGCGCCGGGATGCCATCGAGCTCGTCGATGTACGCGAGCCCCGGGAATGGACCACCGGTCACGTCGCGGGCTCTCACCACCTGCCGCTCAGCCGGCTCCGCGACGTCGAGTCGATCGCGATCCCGGAGCGCGGCCGAACCACGGCCGTGGCCTGCGCCGCCGGCGTGCGGGCCGCGTTCGCGGCCAGCCTCCTGCGCCGGGTGGGCCGGCGCGACGTGGTCCGGGTCGGGGGCGGCGGGATCCCGGATCTCCCCGGCCTCGGCCTAGACCTAGCGGTCGGCGGCGAGTAAGCGCCGGCACGACCAGCCAGTTACCACCAGGTCCGCCTGCGGACGATCCGACAGGCGACGAACGCCACCACCAGCAGCGGCACGATCCCCAACCCTTGGTGGTTATGTCCCGAGCCCGCCGCCAGGAACAGAGTCAGGAGCGAAACCGCGGCGACCAGCCACCAGCGCCGGGATTGATCCGCCGGCGATCGCTCGCCGGCGTCAGGCTCCCGGGGTAAGTCGGCGAGCAGCTGGTCCAGCTCCCCGCGGGTCTTCGCGCTGTAGCAGCGGTGGATCCGTTCCTGAAGCTCGTCGGTGTCGATCCGACCGTCGGCGTGGTGGCGGCGAAGCTCCTCGCCGGCCACATCGCGCTCGGCGTCGCTGGCCCGAAGCATGTCGGTCATCGTGTTCGTCTCCCAGTGGTTCAGGGGTGCAGGGGTCATGCAGGTTCGCTCAGTGCCGTCGGGGCGGACGGCGCTGGCAGGATTCGCGCCAGCGCGCCGGGCATCCAGTTTCACCGGCCGAGCAACGCGGGCGGTGGGCACGAGCAGGGAACGGACGATCGTCGCGTCCAGCATGATCCCGGCGCCCAGCCCGGTCATGACGCCGGGCCGCGGTGGAGCCGGTGATGTCGTCACGCACGCGCATACGCGCGAGTATGAACACCCCGTAGTCCAATCGACAGCTCAAAGTCGGAACGCGAACACGCTCCCGGCAGCGCTGACGGAATCGACGAGCCCGCGCGGCGAGCTGGTCGCGCTGGGCCGCCTCAGGCGCTTCGACTTTCCTGGTCAGGGAGACCAGGCCGGGAGACCTGATCGAGGTCGGTCGTCCGGCCGGCCACGCCAGAACCCGTGTCAGGCGTGCCATGACAGGCTCGGTGCCCCGGGGACCGCGACCAACTGGACGTCGCGCCCTACGAAACCTGGCCTGGTTGGCCACGGGGGCGGCTGACCTTCGGCGTTAGACTCGCACCCGCGGGGCCATAGCTCAGTTGGGAGAGCGCCTGCTTTGCAAGCAGGAGGTCGCCGGTTCGATCCCGGCTGGCTCCACTCAACGAAGCACCTGTAAATGTCACGTTATCGGTCGAAGGTTTGCACCCAAACGGGCTTCGAATCCCCGGGTGGGCCACACGATTGGGCCACATTTGAACTGATAGACGCGGCGGATCGAGCCGCGGTCGGATCGGCTGGTCTATTGCCGCCGACACCGGCCGCGGGGGCGGGACCATGGGTCGAGGGTGACTAATGTCGTTCGGCGGGCGTTTGGCTCTTAGCGAGCGCTTCGTCGCCATAGGGATGGCCAGGGTCGCGCCGGCCCTCACGATTGCTCTTGCGGAATGCGATTGTGCGAATGCAGGCTCGCGCGTACCGCACCGCGCTGATGCGTTTGGGCGGAAACGCAAGCGCTCCGCGACGTCGGCTCACCGCTGCTCCGCCGATCGGTGGCGCTCGCGGCCGCTGGCGCATCACCTACGAGAGCAGCACTACGGATAGCTCGTCAGTCGAACGGGTCGACGTTGCGCATTGTCGTGGCGATCCAGTAGTGCGCCGCGCCCGGCGAGACCGCTCATGTCGGGCAAAGCGCAACTAACGGGTTGCACTTCTGCTACCTCATGAGGTGACAACGGTGTCGCGACCTTGCCCGCCCTGCTCCGAGAGAGGCGGGCTTCACCGGCGCCAAGATGCGTGCCGTCGGCACGTTCGGCGAATATCGCGCCGTAGGCCACCCGACCTGGTCACTTTGGTCCGGGGATTTCCCGCCGTGCGAAGCGTCGCCAAGAAGCCGGGATTCCTGGCGGTTCGTGGTCTCGAGTCTCTGCGAAACCTCAATCTCGGAGGTCGTCCGACCCGGTCACTCCGGTCGAGAGGTTTCCCGGGCAAAAACCCCAGAGATGCTGGCCTGCACCCGTCTGAGGAGCTCGCTACCGGGTTAGGGAACCGTGTTTCCCAAACACTGTTGCCGAACGACTCCAGGAGACCCTATGCTGCTTCAGGCGAGATGTCGGTCGGCCGACAACCGTCCTCGGGCAGGCTGCTGGTGTTCGCCGGCTGCCGAGCAAGCACGTTGGGACCGCCGGCATAATCGCACTCACGAAGGCTCGCGGCAAGCCGTTGAATGACCGAGAAGTCAGCGCCGCCGGTATACGTCACGACGGTGCTCGGCCGCGAGCACCGTGATCACGCCAGATCGTTCGTCGATGGCATACAACACCCGGTAACTCCCACGGCGTGCCGCCCAGCGACCCTCGAGCTCACGCCGCAAGGGCTTACCGACTTGGCGAGGTGCCCGCAGGAGGTCGCCGGTCATGAACTCGATCACCGCCCCGGCCACCGCCTCCGGCAGCTCGTTCGCGATCGTCCGTGCGGCAGGGCCGGCGACCTGGAGGCGGTATCGCGGTTCTTGTCCCTCGGGCACCCTCAGCGAGTTCGCTTGGCCACGAGGTTACGCAGCCCGGCTTCATCGACGATGTCGCCGGCCGCGACAGCGGCCTCTCCTGCGCGGAGCCGTTGCATCGCCGCCGGATCCGAGAGCACATCGAGCGTCTCCTCGAGCGCCTCGAGGTCGGCGGGATTGATCAAAACGGCGGCGGGACGGCCGTTGCGGGTGATGGTTACCCGCTCATGGGTCGTCTCGACCCGCTCGACAACGGAGGACATCTTGCTGCGCACGTCGCTCAGAGGCACCGTCTCCATGAGAGGTAGTGTACAGAATAACGTGCAATACGACCTACCGCCCGTGCCCCCCGATGGACCATCGGCGGATTCTGGGACGGATAGCGCGCTGCGAGATCGCCGCCACCCGCGCTGCGAGATCCCGATCGCGCCAGCAAGCCGCCAGCCGTTCTACGTCAAGGGACTGGGACGACAGGGTGAGATCGACCACGCGCCATCGCGTCGGCAGACCCACAGGTCCCCGCCAGGATCCCAGCAGCAAAGCAATAGCCCCGCCAACCGCGACCGAGAGCGCTGCTGTCTTCCAGAGCCGGCCTGTCCTCAGCGGTGCATCGATACCAACTAAACGTGCGTGCAAATCCGCGCGGTTACTACGGAATCCCCTCCGTCGCAGGCGCCGGCCCTTGCTTTTGCTGCGGCGCTCGCAGCAACCTTGGGCTGCCGCGGCGTAGCTGAGCTGTGCCCAGCAGGTCTTGGGCACAGCCCAGATTGACGCGGCGCCCGCCAGCATGGATCTTTCAGGGCGTATGACGGACGGCGTGGCCGCGGGCAGCATCACGCCGCGTGTTCGAGCTCCCGCGATCGCGATCGCCCCTGACGAGCGCTGTCGCGCAAGGGCAGCACCAGCACCGGTCGGGTAGTCATGTGCAACAGGCGTTGAGTGGCGCTGCCGATGATCAGGCCGCCCAGAGATGAGCGACCGCGAGTCCCGACGATGAGCAGGTCGGCGTCGATTTCGTCGGCGAGTCGAGCCAGGCGATCACCTACCCGACCAGCGCGAACTGGGGCCGTATGCAGGCTCACTCTGACCGGCTGATCACGAGTGATCTGAGCCGTCTGCGCCTGGATCTTGTCCTCGATCTCAGACTCGTTGAGCGACACGTCCTGACCTGACAGCCGACCCCCGAAGATCCTCTCTACCAGATGCACGACGTGCAGCTCAGCGCCTTCCTGGGCCGCCATTTCTGCTGCATGTCCGAGCGCACGATCGGAGTGCTCAAAACCGTCGGTAGCGCATAGAATGGTGCTGTACATCATCGCCTCCAGTCATCGTTTACGGGCTTCAGCGTGATGGATACGAACCACCGGAGCAATGGAGGAAGCACCCCATCTAGGACGTTCGGATCTGAGCGGCTTGGTCGGCGACCCGAGGTAGCCACGCGGTTGGCTGAGCACCGCGCCAGCTTGACGCGCCGCTGGCCCATGGTCTGCTCGAGCACGAGATACTCGATGCCGACACGTCCACCGCGTGGTGCGCCAGCCCCCGGCCGATCCGCCAGCTGCCCTCGTTGGCGATCAGTGAGTCGATCTGAGAGTGCCCGGATCCACGGTATGGATGGTTCACTCTGGCAGCTGAATGCCGAGCCGCCCTGCCAGTCTGGCCCATCGACCTAGCCCTGGACGCAGGGTCCCACGGCTCGGCGCTGGATGCTCACAGCGCAGCCGGGCGGCGGTGCCGGGTAGGTGCCGAGGAGCGCCTCAACAGGTGATCTTCTCGTCATTGGTTCCCGCCCCGGCGAGCGTGTTCATTCTCGACTCCCTGTTGGGTGCGGGGGCTCACGCCTGGTCTGGCTTGTGCGTTGCTTCGGCGGACCGAGGGAGCACCAGCAGGGGACAACGGGCTGTGTGCGCGAGGTGCGCCGAGGTGCTCCCGAGCATTAGTCGCCGGAGCCGCCCGTAACTGCGCGATCCGACTACGAGCAGGTCAACTTGGTTTGTGAACGCGGTCAGCTGTTCGCCGGGACCACCGACCGCGACCTGACCGTCGACGCCCTCGAGTGACTGGAGGCGATCGTTGGCGGCTTGCGTGACCGCCTCGGTCATCCCGCTCGGTCCTGCGCTGACACCTTCCCAGTAGCCCGCGCCTCCTGACCCCGGGGCGACAACTGTCAGCGCGCGAACCGCGGCGCTGTAGCGTACAGCCAGGTTACGGGCCACGGCGAGAGCGGCCTCGGCTTCGGGAGTGTTGTTGTAGGCAACCCCGATCGTCCTGATGCACGACGGACGGTCGGCGTAGCCGTGGGGCGCGACAGCGACCGGGCATGACGCACCGTTCAGCGCTCCGCGCGTGTTGTCTCCGACAAGCACACGGCCGGCGACCCCTCGGCTGCACGAGCCGACCACCAGCAGGTCCGCGGCGCAGTCCTCAGCGAGTTGGTGCAGGCCGTTCCCAACCGAGGAGGATGCCATGCCGGTCAGGTCGGCGGTTGCGCCCGTCGCTTGCCGCTCGCGTTCGAGCATCGCTCGAAACTTTGCCCATGCTGGCGTTGAGTGATAGTTCCGGAAGGTTGGAGTGGTCGTGAGCAACACATGGGCAAGCGTTAGCTGTCCGTCAGGGGCGCAGAGCAGGTCGCCCAGGGTGATGGCGTCGCGACCTGTGGGACTGCCGTCAACGCCTACCAGGACGCCGTGAAACCGGTCCGGTCCGCTCTCACCGGCCGTCGCCCGAGAGCATTCTCCGGCGTGAGCGCTTGCTGGGACAACGGTGCTGTTGGTCATGGCCAACCTCCTGTCTCTGTAAGGACCGTCGGGTAGGGACGGAGAAACCGACGACCGTCACCTTCGTGTTTTGATCCTTTCAGAGCCCGGAGCGCTGGCAAATGGGGTCACGCACCCATTTGACCGCATCGGGTTGGTCGCACGAAGGCCTGTCAGGTCGATGTTCTTCGGCGCCGGATCGCAGCAGTCTCAGCAAGTCAACGGACGCTTGTGCGGTAGGACCCCGGCAGAGGATGCCTCCTCTAACCAAACAGCACCATGCCCACGCAAACGTTGCGTCGATACCACGTGGCCTGGGTTGCGCGATCGTGTGAGCGGCGCCAGGGAAGCGGGTGCTCGGGCTCACCCAGAACGGCGATCGCCAAGCATCTGAGCCAGGCTGCCAAGCACGGCCGCGGTAACGAGCAGATCGACGCCGATGACCGGGATCAAGATCCACCACTCGTTCACTGCCGCGGCGATCCACACGACAACGACCATGACTGCGATCGCGGCGAGAAAGATGAAGAACATCGTGTGTCCCCGACCAGAGTCAGAGGAGCCCTCGGACCCGGGTCGCGGCAGCTCTACCTCCCGGATCGGGTCAGGGCCCAACGCGCGGCCCGAGCGGTATGTCGGAGCCGGGACCGGGGCTTCAGCGCCGACGACGCGGGTGACAGAAGCACGGGGCATAGCAGTACGCACTCGCCCTGCAGGGCTGCGCTTGACCAGCGTCGGCTGGTGTGCCGTCTCAGGAGCCGTGTGCGGCCCGAGGCGACGACTGTGCGCTAGCCAGGGACGGAGGCGTGGGGGGCGCTCGTGCGAAGCGGCCGTCTGGTCTGGGCGTTCCTGGTGGGGATTCATAACCTTCCTCTTTCATTGAGCACGATGTGAAACACGTTTCCATCCCTATGGGACTTGGGGCGCGGGCTGACCACGGCGCCGCGGCTGACACGGCGTCGGGGTTGCCGTCTACGCCAGCCGTCCTCCGGTGTCGCTGATGCGGCGCGCCGCGGACGTTCGTGCGGCTCTGGATAGGGCGTTGTAGGCGCGCAGCCTGCGGATCCGCTCGTGAACGGGGGGATGGGTCGAGAACAGGTTGGCCAGACGCTGTCCCGGTAGAGGGTTGATGATGTACATCGGCGCCATCGCGGGATTGATCTGGAGCCCTGGGGTGCGGCCGGCGTGGATGGTCTGCAGCGCGTCGGCCAGCGGCGCTCCGGTGCCGAGTAGCTGGGCGGCGGTCGCGTCAGCGAGATACTCGCGTTGACGCGAGACCCCGAGTTGCAGGAGCGTCGCGCCGATCGGGGCGAGGATCATCGCGGCTAGCGTGCCGAGCATTCCCAGCGGGCTTTCTTCGTCCTGGCCGCCGAATAGGAACGACAGTTGCAGCACGCTGGTTACCGCGGAGATCGCGCCGGCGATCATCGCCGCGATCGAGGAAACGAGGATGTCGCGGTTCTTGATGTGCGCGAACTCGTGCGCAAGCACACCGCGCACCTGGTCAGGGTCGATGTCGGTGAGCAGGCCGTTGGTCATCGCGACCGCTGAGTGCTGCGGGTCGCGTCCGGTCGCAAACGCGTTGGGTTGCTCGCCGGGCATGACGTAGAGCCGCGGCCGCGGGATGCTGGCTCGCTGTGCGAGGTCTTGGGCGATCGCAAACAGCTCGGGCGCTTGTCGTTCGGTCAGCGGCTGGGCTCGGGCGGCGCGCAGCGCGAGGCGGTCGGAATAGAAGTAGCCAACCAGGTTCATGGCGATCGCCAACGCGGCGAACAGCCATAGAAACGATCCACCGACCAGCGCCCCAAAGGCAATCAGCACTCCGGTGAGGCCGGCCACCAGGGCCCAGGTGCGAAGCCTCGTGGTCAGTTGCATGGTCGACGCCGTCATCTGAAGGTTCCTTTCTAGAGTGGGAGTGCGTTGCTCCATCACCATCGCTCGTCGCGGGCCATCGGTACATGGGGCCAAGCCCCCATCTGTGTGCCACGCGAGCGAGGGACCTGTAGAAACCCCTCGGGCCGCTTCAGAAGAGAACGGCGTGGCGGATGAGCGCATCGGTGTGAGAGCCGCTGCCGGGTGGATCGGCGCCAGCTCACGCAGCGTCGACTGCGGATTGGTATCGGCGATCACTTCGTTGGCCGGGGCAACCAGGCGCGGCCGGGCAGAGTTCAACCCCGGCGGCGCATCGCAGATCTCACGAGCGACAAGGGATCGTTTGTGGGTGGATCAAGCACCGGGCGAAACGGGGTTCTGACCCGATTTCTGCGGGGTCACCCGCTTACGGCCGCAGCCATCCAGCCATCGCCGGAATGCTCGCCGCGCTCAGAGTGTGGCGGTGGGCGGCTCATTCACTGTGTTTCTGGTCGCCCTGGACCGCAGCGAGCCAGCATGGGCTCTGAGGGCGGGATTAGCGCGCGCTGTGGCTAGGCTGGCGAGCGTGGTGGCGAGCAGCACCAGGATGATCACACCCAGCGAGACGCCGGTGGAGATCTCCGGGATACTGTGGGCGTGTAGGTGCGCGAAGTGAAGGACGAGCTTTATGCCGATGAACGCCAAAATCAGCGAGAGGCCGATCGAGAGGTAGATCAGGCGGTCAAGCAGACCGGAGACCAGGAAGAACAAGGCGCGGAGGCCGAGGAGCGCGAACGCGTTGGCGCAAAACACGATGTAGGCGTGTGAGGTGACGCCGAACACCGCCGGGATCGAGTCCAGCGCGAACAGCACGTCGGTGGTGCCGATCGCGATCAGCACTAGGAACATTGGCGTTAGGGCCCGGCGTCCCGCAGTCCGGGTGAGGATCTGACCGCCGTGGTAGCGGTCGGTGATCGGCAGGGCTCGCCGCGCCGCTTGCACGAGCGCGTTGTCTTCGATCGGGGGGTCCTGGTCGCGGTGGCGAAACAGCTGGATCGCGGTGGCGAGCAGCGCCAGGCCAAAGATCAGGAACATGAACGAGAACGCGTCTAGCAGCGCGGCGCCGAGGGCGATGAAGATTCCGCGCAGGATCAGCGCCAGCACGATCCCGATCGTCAGCGCCCTCGGCTGGTGCTCGGGCGGTACCGCGAACGTGCTGATGATGATCACGAACACGAACAGGTTGTCGATTGAGAGGCTCTTCTCCACGACGTAGCCGGCGAAGTACTGCACCCCCAGATCCCAGCCCGCCAGCACGCCGAGCACGCCCCCGAAGGCGAGCGCCACGGCGATGTAGAACAGCGACCACCCGAGCGCCTGGCCAAAGCCGACCAGGGCCGCCCGCCGGGCGGATACCACCACGTCAAACACCAGCAAGCCCGCGACGGCACCGAGCGTGAGCACCCAGGCCAACGTCGTCACCACCGGATCACCCGCCGACGGCGCGAGTACGCAGGCGCTGAGCAACCATCACGTGGCTACTGCGCGTGACCGTCATTGCACGAGGCCGGCGGGGGAGATCGCGTCGGGCGTGGGCGCTTAGACGGATCACGTCGTGACCGGCCGCGGAGATGGCGGTAAAGCGCGATGGCTCCAACGGCGAGCGCGATCACCGCGGCGAGAGCAAAGCTTCCCTGCTTGGTGACCGCGAGCAGCTGATCCAGGGATTGCCAGAACAAGTAGCCGAGCACCGAGAACGTTATTGCCCAAATCCCGGCCGCGAGCGTGGTCAGAGGGATGAAGCGTCGCACCGGCATTTTCGAGGCGCCGGCGATAAACGGCGACAGTGGTCGGATCAGGCCGACGAACCGACCGATGAAGATCGTCTTGCCGCCGTGGGCGCCAAAGAATCGCTCGACCTGCTCCAGACGCTGGTGTGTGATCCCGACCTTCGGTCCGTGGCGGATGAGGAAATCTCTTCCCAGCCGGCGGCCGAGCACGAACGACGTCAGATCGCCCGCGAGCGCGCACGCCCACACGAGCGCGATCAACGGGATCAGCTGGATCTGTCCCTGTCCGGCGCTGACCCCTCCGAGGATCACCGCCAGCTCCCCCGGCGCGATCAGGCCGACGCCCGCGCCGGTTTCGAGAAACGCCAGCCCGCCCACCAGCGCGTAGGTGTAGGGGCCGAGCGTGCGGGTGACGTCGCGGATCATGGTCTCGAGACTGGGCGGGTGCACCAGCCCGCTGCCGTCGGCCAGCAGTCCGAGGATCACGATCACCGCCAGCACCCGCGCGAGGTCAGACAGCCGTTGGCGGCGATAAACGACCGTGAGCGTGAGCAGCGCGGAGAAGATCAGCGGCCCGGCCTTCATCGGACGCTCACGACCGAGTCTGGGACCCGAGGCGCAAACGAACACGACGGGCCGCCCGCTCGTAACCGAGGGACCGTCGCGTTTGAATCGTTTGCCGCGCCCGGGTTGTGGCGGGAGCGAGCACGGTCAGGATCGCCGCTCGCTCTATTTCAAGCTTTCGGGCGCTGATCCCTAGCCGCGAGCCGATCAGCTCCGCTGAGATGCCGTGCACCAACATCCCGAAGATCGACTGCTGGCGGGAGCTCAGGCGCGCGCTGATCGCTCGTGCCACCGGCGGGGAGATCGATGGCAGATACCGGTGACCGGCCGCTAGCCGGCGGATCGCCAGGCAAAGCTCCCCGCCGATCGCTGATTTGCTGAGCAGCCCATCAGCACCGGCCACGACGGCGGCGAGCGCGAGCGCGTCGTCGGTGAACGCCGAATAGATCAGGACCCGCGGCCGCGGATCAAGCTGCCGCAGCCGTCGGGTGACCCAGAGCCCGTTTCGGTCCCCAAGGTGATAGTCGATCACGGCCACCTCTGGCGAGGCTCCGGTGCCGGTCACCGCCCCGATCGCGCTGGTCGCCTCGGTGACGATCCGCAGGTCGGGCTGCTCATCCAGCAGCCGACGAACCCCCAGCCGCACGGCAGCGTGATCGTCGGCGATCAGCACCCGGATACGGGGATCGGGCTCGGCGGCGATCACGCGGACCCGCCCGGGCTGGCGGGCTAGCGAGGAGACATTGGTGCTCATGCCGGAAATGATCGAGGCTGACCCGGCTTGAGGAAATGGGGTCCCCGCCCCATCCGCGCTCCTCCCGCCAACCACGAGAATCCTCGCGTGCTTGAAGTCGCGCTGGTGGTCATCTCGTTAGCAGTCGCTGATTCGGTCAACCCAGTCACGATCGCGGCCGCGCTGTACCTGGCCTCGACCGACCGCTTCCGGCCGCGCCTAGCGGGATTCGCGGCTGGCGTGTTCGGCGTTTACGCCCTCGGGGGGGCGGTGCTGATCCTCGGTCCGGGACAGCTGCTCGACACCGCGACGACAAGCTCGGACACTCCTGCCTTTCACATCGCTTCGATCGTGCTGGGAGGGCTGTTGCTGATCGGCGCGCTGGTCTTGTTTCTCCGCCGTCGCCAGACCGCCACCGCAGAGGCGGCAGTCGCTCAGTTAGACGCCCGCTCAGCGCTGGCGCTGGGCGCGGGCGTGACCGCGCTTGACCTGCCCACAGCGTTTCCCTACTTCGCGGCGCTGGCAGCGATCGTCGGCTCGGGCGCCACCATCGGCTCTCAGCTGGCGCTGCTCGCCGCCTTTAACCTGATCTACGTGCTGCCCCTGGCGTTGATCCTGGCGGTCCGGATGATCGCCGGAGAGCGCTGTGACCCGATGCTCGCCCGAGGCCGCGAAATCATCAATCGTGCCGCCCCCACTCTGCTGGTGGCGCTGACTGCCGTGACCGCAGGCGGGCTGCTGCTGCGCGGCGCCAACGCCCTGCTCAGCTGATAGCACTCACGCGCGGGTATAGCGTTCGCGCCTCAAACCGCGAATCCGCTGGTTAGGGTTCAACCAGCCCTCGCCGGATCGCGTAGCGAGTCAGCGCGACGCGATCGTGCATCCCGAGCTTCTCGAGAATGTTGGCGCGATGACGTTCGACGGTCTTCTCGCTGATCACCAGCGTGTCGGCGATCTGCTGGGTGCTGTAGCTCTCGGCGATCAGCTTGACCACCTCGCGCTCGCGCGGGGTCAGCGGATCTTCGCGAACCGGCTCGTGGTCGCGGGCCTGGCGCACATAGTCACCGATCAGCGAGGTCATCGCTCCGGGGTAGAGAAACGCCTCGCCGCGCATCGCCGCTCGGCAGGCCTCCACGAGGTCGCGGTCAGCGACCGTCTTGAGCACGTAGCCCGACGCGCCGGCCTTCAGCGCCTCATACAGGTAGCGCTCGTTCTCGTGCATCGACAGGATCAGCGTGCGCAGCTGCGGCCGGCGCTGATGCAGCTCGGCGACGGCCTGCAGACCGGTCATCCGCGGCATCGAGATATCCACGATCGCAAGGTCGACCTCAGGCCCCAGGCCGAGCCTGACCGCTTCGGCGCCGTCACCGGCCTCGGCGACGACCGAGAGGTCGGGCTCGGCGTCGAGCACCAGCCGTAGCCCGCGCCGGACCAGCGCATGATCATCGGCGAGAAGAATCCGCGTCTTGAGCGGGGTCACGCGATCACGGTCTCTTCGTGTAGAGGCTTGACCGTCAGCTTGACCTCGCATCCGCGGCCGTCCGCCCCCGGGGCGATCTCCAATCCGGCGCCGATCAGGGCGGCGCGTTCGCGCATCCCGCGGATCCCGCTGCCGGGCTCCTCGTGCTCCCCCAGCCCCCGACCATCGTCGCTGACCGTCATCACCAAGCCGGTCAGCCCGTTGTGGAGGAAGAGCTCCGCGCGGTCGCTGCCCGAATGACGCGCGACGTTGGTCAGCGCCTCCTGGGCGACGCGGTAGACCACCAGCTCAGCCTCCGGGTCGAGCTCTGGCAGCTTGTCATCGATGTGCTGGGTGACCGTGACCCCGGAGCGCTGCGCGAATCGTTCACATAACACCGCCAAGGCGCTGATCAGCCCGAGATCGTCAAGCGCCTCCGGACGCAACTCCAGCGCGATCCGCCGCACGTCCTCAAGGCTTGAGCGCACCGCCTCCTGCACGATCGTCACCTCCTCCCGTAAAGGCGCCTGCACTTGCCTCTGCACGCGCGCGAGGCCCAGCAAGACGGCGGTCAATTCCTGACCGACCTGGTCGTGCAGCTCTTGGGCGATCCGCAGCCGTTCGGCCTCCTGGCCAGCCAGCACCCGCCCGGTCGCCTCCCGGCGTTCGGCCTCCAGCCGAGCCAGCATCTCGTTGAAGGTCAACGCCAGCTCGCCTGCCTCTGAGGTCGGCGACGTTTCGGGCATCCGCTCCCCCGGTCGCGCCAGATCTACCCGGCGCGCCAGCGCTGCCAGCGCCTCCAGCGGACGCACCACCCGGCGCAGCACCACCAGGTTGACCAGCGCCACCAGCGCCAGTCCGACGGCCAGCACCGCCGCCTCATCAACCGCGAAGGTTGAGAACTTGCGCGGTGCCAGCACCACCAGTGTCACCACCACCGCCGCCACCAGCAAGAGCGCGTTCAGGGCCGCCACCCGGTAGAACAGGGGCAGATACCGCCGGCGCTGCGGCCGCTCAGACGCGACCATTCAGTTCACCGGGTCCAGCCGTTCGAGCTTTCTGAGCATCGCTCCCAGTCTTGCCTCAAGCTCACCGTGGGCGAGATCGAGCGTGCGACCGATCTCGTGGGTCGCCACGCCGGCCAGCAGCATCCCGAAGATCGCCTGCTCCTCGGGATCAAGCCGCCTGCGCATACTGTCAACCAAGGCTGGCGGCACGATCGGCAGCCGAGTCACACCCCGCGCCGCCTCACGGATGCGGTCGCACAGATCTGAGCCCAGCGCAGCCTTGCTCACCAGGCCGTCAGCCTGCGCCACCACGCACGCCGCCGCCAGCAGATAGTCAGAGAACGCCGAGTAGATCAGCACCGCGGGAGGATCGGGCAACCGCTTGAGCTTACGACTCACCCACAAGCCCGATCGGCCCCCCAGCTGATAATCCACGACCGCGACATCCACCCGGGTGCGCTCGGCAAACGCCACGGCCGCCTCCGCTGTCGCCAGCGCCTCGACCACCTCAAAGTCCGGCTCGGTGGCCAGCAGCTCGGCCAAGCCGATCCGCACCGCCGGATGATCGTCGACCAGCAGACAGCGAACCGGGGTCAACCTCGCACCCGCGTGAGTGTTGCCGTTGGCGGCGTGCGACGCCCGGAGTGCTGGTCGACCGCTCGCGGTGACTAGGCCTTCTGGCTGAACGTCCATCGATCCTCCTTTGGCGTTGATAGCCCACCAGGATTGGCTACGGCACCCACCCCGACAATGGGGTCGGTCCCCCATCCCGACGAGCCGGTCAGCACTGGGACCGCCACCCCGAGTCGCCGCCCGCGGCGACGGCGGCCGCGCTTCACGAGAACCGGCCAGCGCTTCTGCCAGGCCGGGTTTGCCCTCAACGCTCCTTGTGTGCCCCCCTTTACGTGGCGACCACACCTTGGGAATGGAAGGGGTTGCCCGGGCTTATCTACAGGCGGGACCCCATCGACTGAGAGGCGGTGGGCTGCGAAATTGCCTGGACTGTTGATCACAATTCGAAAGCGGGGCGGCCATGAGCTCCACATCGATCAGTTCCACCCCACGAGACCAGGCATCAAAGAGCTTGGTCGGCCGTAATGGCGACCGACCAACCCACGCAGGCGAGCTCGATCTACTGCTCGTGGATGATCATTTTGCGGCGCGCTACAGCGTCTGGGCGCTGCTGCGCTGGAAGCGTGACATCCGGAAGATCGCCACCGCGGCCAGCAGCGTCGAAGCGCTTAGGCTAGCTATCGCTCAGGGTCGTCGGCCGGGGGTGTGCTTGATCTCGGCCACGTTGGGCGACAGCGAAGCGCTGACCCTCGCCTCCAGGATCAAGCACCTGATGCACCCACCGCGCGTGCTCATCTTCGCCGATGCCATTGACGGGCACCTGACCGGTGCGACGATCCTCGCCGGAGCCGACGGCGTGCTTTGGCGGTACGCAGATCCCCAGCAGCAAGCCCGCGTCATCAGGCGTGTCGCCAGCGGCGAACAGCACTTCCCCAGCCTACCGTCACACGAAGTGCTGGCGTTGTTAGATCGCGTAGAAGATCGCGATCGGCCGATCGCCGCGATGCTGCTGGAACGCACCCATCCCGATGACATAGCCAGAACACTGGGAATAAGCGCACGCGCGCTTGACTGGCGACGCAAGAACACCCTGAAAAGACTCGGGGATCCCCGCACCCCCGACGACGGTCGCCAGGACGAGCGCGGCCTGTCCAGCCGAGCGAACTGTCAACGACGGACTAGATTCCCCGCCGGCGGCCAGCTACTGCCCCGGGTTGGTGAACCTAGGTGTGCCCTCCGCTGACCTTCTCAAGGCTGGCCATTCCGCAGCGCCATCGACTGCGTCGCGGGGACTCAGCCAGCTGCGCCTCACAGCGCCTGGCGCGATCATCAGCAGCTTCTCCATGCGTACAACAGGCGTCTGAACCGCCCTCACCTGCACTGAGCACAAATCGCGCCAGCTGCCAGATGGGGTGTTCGCCCCATTGAGGCCAAGCCGCTAGGCGGACAAACTCAGGGCAGACAACTCGCCGTTCACTTCGACCAACGTGGAGGAGCCACGACACCAACGGAGGACAACCGATGCTCATAGCGCTCATCATCATCGCGATGCTCGCGCTCGCCATCTTCGAGCTCTGGCTGTTCTGGACGCTCGGCGAGCATCAGGACCGCCGCGGACCTCGCTCAACGATGGGCCGCCCTCGCCATGGACCTCTTAAGCCGATCTATCGCCGACGCGCGCCGCGGGTTGGCCTCGCCGATGGCGAGCCCGCAGATGATGGGTTCGCGCGGCTGGTCGATCTCCCGGCTAGTCCTCGAGGCAATCACGGACGCCAACAGCATCCCAGCGCGCAACCAAGGGTCGCGACATCACACCGACGCGAAAACGGTATCTCGCGACTGCTTCGCCGCGGGCCGCACGCCCGCTGACCGGGTAGAGCAGCAGGAGACTCGTCGACCGGCGCAGATCCTCGAGAGCCCCCACAAGGCTGCGGGGCTCTGGGTGCCGTGGTGGTGCCGATGCTGGCGGTCGTCGCGTTCGCCGCCTCGGGCCCGACGATCCTGGTTCCGCGCAGCGCGCAGTCGTTCCTCAACTGCGCCGGCGCTTCAGGAACTTCGCGCAGCCGGTGCTATCGCTCAGCGCTGCCTGCCCGACCTCCCCGAATGACGCCCGCGCCCGCGATAGGGGAGTAGGGGTCCAGCGATAACGGATGTGAACTCGCAGCCGCTGGAGGATTGGCCACACAGACCATCGGTGAGTAAGGATCCAGAGCCAACGGATTTAGGCTGCCCAGAGCCGCAGGGGCTGACCGCTGCGGGTCAGCGGGGCCGCCTTTTGACGATGCCTCGTCTACGCCGCTGACGCTTTGTCCCGCACGCGCCAAGCGTCGATCGGGAAGGCTGATCGGCGGTGGGGGTTGTCGTGTCGGACGGGCTTGCATGAACAACAGGATCGACCCGGGTCGCCGTCTTGGCCATGGGGTCGAGCTTCCATCTTGCGCGGAGCGGAGAACGCGTTCCGGCGCCTGGCTCGCGGCAACGCATTGTGAGCGATCGCTACGAGATGGGGGGTGCCACCCATGGTCGAGCTCGCCGGTCGCGGCGATCATGCGGTCATGCGGTCCCATCCGCAACCACCATCCCCAACGAAGGAGCCAACGATGGCTGACAAGAACGTAGACAAGGGCAAAGGCCGCATCAAGGAGGCCACCGGCACCCTTACCGGCGATGACTCGCTAAAGAACGAGGGCAAGACCGACCAGGCCAAGTCCAGCGTCAAGGACACCGTGGACAAGATGGCCGACAAGGCCAAGGACGTCCTGAACCGCGACAAGTAGTAGGCATTCGCCCCTCGTGCCGGCCAGCACACTCATGGTGCTGGCCGGCGTCATCGTCTCGGCCTCGCCGGGCCGAGAGCAATGCGCGTCCATCTGAGAACTCTCGGTGTCGGCGTGGAAAGTGAGCGCGGCGACAAACTCTCTCAGCATGCCGGAACCGCAGAGCCGCGGGCGAGCACCAGGTCGAGGTGGTCTTCGCCTGGCAACGGACGATCCGCTCAGCCTCCTGCAGATCGGCCCTTGAGCTTCTCCAGGCCAACGCGGCAACGAATCGGTCCTCATCTCCGTCGCTTCAAAACATCCGGGCGATCTCGATAAACCGCCTGACGGTCGCTCGGTCTGCCGGGGATGCCGACGGTGGAGATCCTGCTGCTCGCGCTCGCGCTCGCGCCGCGATCCAACCCGATCCGAGCGCCCGGTCGAACACCTCCCGGCCGAGCGCAACGGCTTGGTCCGGCCCGCCTGGCTGTCAGCCTTCACTTCTTGGGCGTGGATGATCTAGCTCTGTTCTTTCACCTGCTCGGCGCGCTTCTGTTCGTCGCGGGAGTCGTCCTCGCGGGGGCGGCGTTTGAGGTCGCCCGCCGCTGTGAGCGACCTTCAGAGGTTGCGCTGCTGCTCGGGCTCACACGGATCGGGGTCGGTCTCGTCGGCGTCGGCGCGTTGCTGTTGCTCGCCTTCGGCGTGTGGCTCGTGCACCTCGAGTCTCTCAGCTACGCGGCCGGCTGGATCGGCACGTCAATGGCGCTGTATCTCGTCGCGCTGGGCCTCGGCGCGGTCGGTGGCCGGCGCCCGAAACAAGCCCGTCGCCTCGCGGCCAAGCTCGCTGCCCAAGACGATGCGCCGAGCGCTGAACTGCGCTCGCTGCTCAACGATCGGGCCTCTCGCGCCGTTAACTACACCCGGGAATGCTCGTGGTAGCGATCCTCGTGCTGATGGTCTTCAAACCGTGATCACGGCGCCCAGGATCCCCCCTCTGGTTGGTTCCGGAGGATCCAGCGCCGGCGGCGGTCCGTCTGTGACTACTGGACGGTCAGTGGGTACTCCAGCCGGCGGAAGATGGCGAGGCGCCGGCGCGGGGTTGCTTCCCCGAGCTCGCGCTTGAGGACCGCTCGTTGACCCGGCGTCGGTTGGCCATCGCGATGGCTGACGGGGTGATGGGGGGAGCGCTGGGCGCTGGCGCGCAACCCGAGCGCACACAGCCGGCGGCACACGGCGGCGTCTGAGCGGCCGAGCAGCGCAGCGAGCCGCGCCGGGTTTAGAGCGTGGTGCAGGCGCAGCAGATCGTCTTCCTCGAGGGTCCAGCGGCGAGCGCGGCGCGGCGCGGGCGTCGGCGGCGGGGGCTTGGTCCCGCGCCGCGCGGCGTGGCGGCGTATCGCCTCCGGGGTGCGCCCCAGCCGCTGTGCGACATCCTCCAGCGCCAAGCCGCGGGCGGTTAAGTCCGCGAGGCGCTGGTCGTCTCGCTTGCTCCAGCGCCGGGCGTAGGTGGCCAGGCCGAGCTTTCGGGCGCGAGCGGCGACGCTGCCCGCGGTGCGATGCGGGAGCTGGCCGGCGATCTCGGCGCAGCCCAGCGCGGTGGTGTAGCCGTCACGCAGTAGCGCGTCCTCCCAGTCGGTCCAGCGTCGACGGGGCCGGGGCCGGTGGACGCCGAGATGTTGGGCGCGCAGGCGCACGGCGTCGGGTGAGCGACCAAGCCTCACTGCGAGGGTCACGAGGTTGTCGCGCGCGGCTAGGCAGGTGCGAATCGCTTCGTCCTCATGAGCTAGGTATGGGCGTCCGGGAGGGGGTGACGGCGCGAGCGTACGGCGCCGAGCGCGAACCTCGTGGGGTGAGCGGCCCAGTCGTTGAGCGAGAACCGGGGCCGGTAGTCCGACCGTCGCGGCTGCCCTTAGTAGCTGCTCCTCCTGGTCAGACCAGGGCGGTGCTCGGTGGCGCGAAGCGATCCCTAGCGCCTGGCGTCGAGCGACGACAGCATCTGGGGAGCGCGCAAGCTGACCCGCGATCTGCTTGACCGGAGCATGGCCGGCGTAGAGCCGGCGAAGCAGCTGGTCTTCGGCGGAATTCCAGCGAGCCGCCACGTCTCACCTCAACCAACGGGCCGCGATAACTCGAATGCTCGTCGTAGCCGCGCTCGTTCTAGGCGGGCTGCTTGCGATAGAAGGCGGCGTTGAGCTCGACGTAGTGCTGCCACTCGTCGGGCACCTGGTCCTCGGCGAAGCACGCGTCGACAGGGCAGGCCTCAACGCAGGCGTCGCAATCGATGCACTCCTCCGGGTCGATGTAGAGCTGGTCGACCTGGTCGTAGCCGGGCTCATCGGGGGTGGGGTGGATGCAGTCGACGGGGCAGACCTCGACGCATGAGTTGTCCTTGACCCCGATGCACGGTTCAGCGATGACGTACGCCACGACGGCAACTCCTTGGGAATTCGCAGCTTTTTGCGAGCCTGACTGGTAAAAATAGCACCGTAGGTGCTTTTGAGAGGGTGTCTATGAGAAACTGCGTCCTGTGGCTCGGTTAGCCCGCGACGGTTTGCACGACGCTTTGGCCCAGCCGACTCGGGCTCGGTTGTTCGCCCGTCTCTTTAGCCTCGGACGGCCGGCGGGCACCGATGAGCTGGCCGCCGAGCTGTCGCTTCACCCCAGTGGGGTGCGGGTTCATCTCGAACGTATGGAGGACGCCGGGCTCGTCGTGCGCCAGCGCGTGCCTCAACTGCGGGGCCGTCCGCGCGACAGCTGGGCGGTCGCGGCTGACGCTTCGCCCGGCGGGGAGCCGCCCGATGCCTACCAGCAGCTGGCGCGGTGGCTGGCGCGCAGCACTCCGGCCCGCCCGGGGCGCCTGCGTGAGATCGAGCGCGCTGGACGCGAGCTTGGTCGTGAGCTGCCTCGCGATCAGCCCGGCGCGCCAGCCGAGGAAGCGCTCGGCCGTGCTTTTGCGGCACTGGGGTTCGCGCCCCAACGCGAGCGACCCGCCGTCGGGCGCGTCGTCTACCGGCTGCGCAACTGTCCCTACCGCGAAGCGGTTCGCGCCAACCAACCGGTGGTCTGCGCGCTTCATCGCGGACTGACCCGCGGCCTGCTGGACGGGCTAAAGCCCTCGGCGCGACTCACCCGGTTCATCCCCGAAGATCCCGACCAGGCCGGATGCGTGATCGAAGTCGAGGGGCTTGAGCGGGCGTGAGCTGCGCCGCCATGACCCGCGCGCGGAACGCGGATCCGGCGCGCGGAAGATGCTGTGCAGAGCGATATAGACCGGAGCACACCATGAACAGCTGGGAGAGCAACGACGACCGATCTCGGGTCATCGCCAAACCGGTTAGCGGCGTTGGCTTGCGGCATGGGTAGCGGCAGCGATCCCACTCCGGAGCAGCTGCCCGCTCCTGCCGCGTCGGGGATTTCTCCAGACACGGTGCGCAGCTACCGGTCACAGCTCACCCCAGGCGAGGACGTGATCGATACCGCGACCTGGGCGGGCTCGGTCCCACAGGTCAACGGCATCGCCCCCCGGGTGCGCATCGGTCGCAGCCGGTGGTTCAACCTGCTCTGGCTTTTGCCAATCGGCTTCGCGGCGCTCCTGATCCTGGTGGCGGTCGCCAAAGGACTGCGCAGCGACCCGGCGGTACAGAGCTTCATCAGGCGATACCCGGGAACGGTCGTCCCTTCACATCCTCAGGCCACAACGGGATTTCCCGCGTGGGCGCGCTGGCAGCACTTCTTCAACCTGTTCTTCATGATCTTCATCATCCGGGCAGGAATCCAGATCCTGTCCGATCATCCGCGCCTGTACTGGACCCGACACTCGACGCCCGGCCGCGACTGGTTTCGGATCCAGAAACCGGTGCCCGCTGACCCGCTGTGGACGGCCAAGCAGGACTCGATCAGCCTGCCCGGCCAGGTGGGCCTCCCCGGGCTTCGCCACTCCATCGGGCTGGCGCGCTGGTGGCATCTCAGCGTCGACGCGCTGTGGCTGCTCAACGGCGTGATCTTCTACGTCCTGCTGTTCGCCAGCGCCCGGTGGGAGCGCCTGGTGCCGACCAGCTGGGACGTGTTCCCCAACGCCCTGTCGACGCTGATCCAATACTTGTCGTTGAACTGGCCGGCTGAGCGCGGATGGGTGGCCTACAACGGCCTGCAACTCATCGCCTACTTCATCACCGTGTTCATCGCCGCCCCGCTGGCGCTCATCACGGGCCTGGGCATGTCGCCGGCGCTCTCGACTCGTTTCAAACGCATCAGCAAGGTCTTGAGCATCCAGACGGCGCGCTCCTTGCACTTTCTCGTGCTCGTCTGGTTCTTGATTTTCATCGTGCTCCACGTGACCTTCGTGTTCACGACCGGGCTGCTGGTCAACCTCAACCACATCTACGCCGGACAAACCGACGACAGCTGGACCGGGTTCTGGCTGTTCGCCGCATCGATGGTGGTCGTCGTCGTCGCCTGGGTCGCCGCCACCCCGTTCACGCTTCGTCACCCCCGCGTCGTGCAGCGGATCGGCCAAGCGATCGTCGGACCCGTCCAGCACCTGTTCGAGCATGTCGACCCCAAGCCCGGCGAGTACAGCGAGAAGGACATCTCACCGTACTTCTGGCACAACGGGCAATACCCCGACTCCGACGAGTACAAGGCGCTCTTTGACGGCAACTTCGCCGACTACCGGTTACGCATCCACGGGCTGGTCGCCAACCCGACAGAGCTCGACCTCACCCAACTCCGCGCCCTCCCGCACCACGAGCAGATAACCCAGCACTTCTGCATCCAGGGCTGGTCCGGGATCGCCAAATGGGGCGGCGTCTCGATGCAGACGATCGTGGACCTCGTCCGGCCGCTAGCCGAGGCGAAGTGGGTCGTGTTCTACTCACTCGGCGAAGGGTCAGACAAGGGCATCTACTACGACGCCCACCCGATCGAGCACATGAGCCACTACCTGACGATGCTGGCCTACGACATGAACGACGCCCCCCTCTCGTTCGGTCACGGCGCCCCGCTACGGCTGCGCAACGAGATCGAGCTCGGCTTCAAGCAAGTCAAATGGATCAAGGGGATCGACTTCGTCGCCCACTTCTCCGAGGTCGGCAGCGGCTACGGCGGCTACAACGAAGACCACGAGTTCTTCGGCTACCGACAGTCGATCTAGCCGGTCAATACTCGCCACGTCAACCACGGTTCGGACGCCACCTGAGCCAGGAAGGGATCAACATGGACAGCTGGACCGTCAAGAACCTACCCCTGAGGGCACACGCACCAGAAATTCTCGCCACCACCCACGATGCCCGCGCGATCGCCCTCCTGATTCCCGCGGGCGAAAGTCTCGACGATCACCAAGTGCATGAACGAGCCTGGGTCACCGTCCTCGACGGCGAGGTCGAGATCACCACGACCAACGGCGAGAGCATCACTGGCGCAAGCGGCCTGCTCGTCCACTTCGCGCCAGGCGAGCGCCACGCCGTACACGCCCGCAGCGACGCCCGCCTCTTGCTGCTGCTTACGCCATGGCCTGCACCCGGGCACCCCGGAGCGATGACACTCGAACAGAAAGCCAACGTCCGACAGGACGCCGCAGAGCACCGAACAGACGCCTAAGCAAGACGAGCAAGTCAAGCGACCGAAAACGACAGGCGAGTGATCAGAGCGTCGACGTTCGCGCGACGTTACCAGGCCCTAGGACGGATCCCGTGGCCGACTGCTGACCGACAACCCGCACATCGACACGGTGCGCGAGGTGGTGGGACATTCCTCGATCCGCTCCCCAGAAGCCTGCCGAGAGGCTGGGCTGGCTGTCACGCGATCGGTGGTCTGTCGTCGAATGCAGGCCATCAGGTGGGTCGTGCCTGCAGTGCTCGAAGCTCGGGGCCATGGATGCAGCTCGTCGCCGACGGCAACCCGCTGATCATTGACATCGAGGAATGGATCAATAAGAGTTCTGGGTTCGGCTCGATCTCACTCGGGATCGACAACGGCTACGCGCAGGAGCCGACGCGCCTGGCGGAGTGGTGCGTGCTGCTCGGGAGCCAGAGCTACGCCGAGCTCATACCGCGGCTCTTCGCGTCGGCGGACGTCGAGGTACACCAAGAGACCTACGACAAGTCGGACTACGACTCGTACGGGGATGAGTGCGTCCGGATCGACAGCGAGGGCGATCGTATCGTCCTGCAGGACTACGCCGACTGGGCGGCCAGTCGCGATCTCACCAGCTGCGCCCCTACAGAAACGAGGCCGGAGAAGTCGACTAATGGCGGCTCGAGCTGACCCTCAACGAGCTTGGTCAGGCGTTTCTGCTGATCGACAAATTTGCGACGACGGAAGGCGAGGAGCAGCTGACCGGGTAGCCAGAGCTGCTGGCCGCGCAGAAGCGCGGCCAGCAGCTGGGAGACGTCCGCCGCAGGGGCAGCGATCGACCGATGTCGGCGGGACCCGCTTGAGGTGCTGCGACAGCGATCTCGCGGCTCGAGCGAGCGCCCCTCATTTCGCGGAAATCGCGCCCGCGCCGGCGATCGCTTTTGTCATCTGACGGGTCCGCCCGGTCACGATTGGGTTGGCGACCAGCGGATCGTCTGACGCGTTGGGACCGGACGACTCCTTTGCCGCGAGGCTGTCGCGCAAACCTTGGGCCGAGTCAAGTTCTTGTGCTTCGACGACAAATCGGCGATCACGCGTCAGGGCGTTTCCGTCGCGATGAGGTCGCTTTGGCCGGGAGGCAAGCGCACACGGGGTCGGCTGAAATCGCGGTTGTAGCTTTCGTATAACCGCTCAAGTTTGTCCGACAGCCTCCCGCGTAGGCGATCGTCGACCCGGCGACCCGCGACACGCTCACGCGGTCGAGATGTCACGAGAAGGAGTGCCTTTGCTTGTCATTCAGCGCCAACTCGGACACGCGGACCTCGCGATCACCTCGGTCTATGTCCGGGGGATCGACAACACCGAGATCGTTCACGCCGTCCACGAACGACCAGCGCCGGCGCCACGGGGGCCGAATCTGTAACGCTTGCTGTGTACTGGCCATTGCCACGTCGTCGGGGGTTCGCGAGACGGCCCAGTGAGGCGGCTCGATCACGGACGAGTCTCAACCCGCGACCAGCACCCCGAGGCCCAACACGACGCGCTGACCGTGGCCGGCTGGGAAGGGATCTTCATTGACAAGGCGTCGGGGAAGCTCGCGCGCCGACCCGAGCTCGAGCGGGCGTTGCTTCAGCCAACCGCGGCAACGATCAGCTTGTGATCACCAAGCTCGATCGGCTCGGCCGGTCACTCGAGCTCCTGATTGAGCTGTCCAAGCTCCTGCACGATCGTCACGTCGACCTGGTCGTGCTCGAGCAAGGATCGACACCTCCACCGCGGTGGGCCGGCTGTTTTTTCAGATCATCGGCGCAATCGCAGAATTCGAGCATGCGTTGATGTCAGAGCGCACGAAGAACGGGCTCGCGGCCGCCCACGTCCGGGAGCGCACGGAGGAAGAAGCCCAAGCTGGGCGCCCGGCAGGTCAAGCTCGCGCGCCAGATGTATGACGAGCTCGGCGAGGACGGCAAGCGCGTGTTTACGTCGCGCAGATTGCCGCCGACTTCGCGGTCACCCGCCCGACGATCTATCGCCACCTCGGAGCCAGCGACTCTGGCGCTAAGAGGTCGTCGTCTTGGGGGGCGTCCGGGTTGCGCAAGGGCCGTAGCTCGGAATCGGCTGCTTTGACGCCAACGTCGGGGACGCGTGTTGGTGGACAAGGGCTCGGCGGTCGTCCGCGGGAGCGTTCATCGGCGGCGCCATCACGCTCGGTGGGGTGTTCCACTCCCTGCCCTGCATCATCAGCGACGTCAACGCAGCGTTGATGGTCGCCGGGATCGTGGTCGCGATCGAGCGGTTCGTGAGCGCCTGGGTGCGCTCGCGCTTCCTGTTGGTATCGATGCGCTCCTCAATGATCGTCGTGACCTGGGCAGTGCGATCGTGCTGGCAATCGGGGTCCCGATCGGCTCCGCATGAACCGCACCCGCGCCATGCACAGTCTCAAGTCCGACGATCAAGGGCGGGTCACCGCGTGCGCACGGTGAGGAAATCGCGGCTGTAGGGGGTGAGGAATTGACCGGGTACGCCGGGCTGACCGGGCACGATCGGCACCGCCGTCGGTGGGCGGTGACCGTTGTGGTGGTCGTAGAGGTAGGCGGCCACCCATTCAGGGTTGATGTCGAGCTCGACGGCGCGCACCGCGCCGGCGCCGAGGAGAACGTCAGCCAGTTGCCCGACGGTGAGCTGCTCGCCGCCCGCCCAGATCAGACGACCGCGGCTGGTGATCCCGAGCGCGGAGCGAGCCGGGTCGACGATCCCGCCCAGGGTCGCGCCCCAGCAGCTGATACAGCTGATGTTCGCGGCTGGCTGGTGGTGATCGATCAGCAGGGTCAGGTTTTGCCGGACCGAGGCGACGGTCTTTCCCGGCGCCGGCAGCTCTCGGTGCCATGACCCGATGTCCGTGTACCCGTCGGTGTAGGTGACGATCGAGCCAAGTCCGTCCTGCAGCGGCGCTGCCACCCGTCCGTAGGACATGAACCCCCCCGCGCCGGTGTCGAACTTGAACCCGCTGTTGAACGCGGCCACGAGGTGCCGGCGCTCAGAGCCTGCGATCTCCGGACCAGCGCGCCAGCCGCTTCCCCCGGCGTCGATGGTGCCCGAATGCAGCGTCAGCTCGAGCAGTCGCTGGTCAAATCTCAACAGCGCAACCCCCGAACCGGAGCGAGCGATCCACACCGCCGGCCGGCCGCGCCACACGGCGACCGGAACGAATCCGGTCGAGCCTGAGTCATGCGCGAGCAGGCGCACGTAAGGGGACCGTTCGCGCCTCGGCGGGGCAGCAGGCCTTCCGCTGCGCGCGGCACGGGCCAGTCGCGCCGTGGTGTCGTGGCTGCGGTTAGCGGTGGTCATACCACCGCTTCCGCAGGCCGCGACCGCGACCGCGACCGCGAGTGCCGCCATACAGCCTGCGACGAGCGCCCTCAGGCTCCTCGCGAGCGCGAAGGCTCGAGGACGGCGTACGAACACACGCACGAGTCTCAGGGGGCTAACCAAGACCACCCTAAGGTCGGCGTGAGACTGCACTCACCTCCGGTTGCTGGGGCTTCGGTGATGCGCAAAACACTCAGAGAGCTTTCTCATCGTGCGCTGAATGACGCTTGACCTCTCCGGAGAACAATCATCGCGGGTCCACGACGAGCCGCGGCGCCGAGCCTGAGCAGACCCGTGACCACCGGTCACCGCTGACCGTCCGCGGGCATGGCCGGGGTGGAGGGGCATGGCTGGGCGGCGGCCCGGAGGGCCAACGAGCAGCTGACCGCGACGACCGGGTGATCCTGATCGTCTTGCTGGCGGTGCTCGGGCTCACCATCCTGTGCATCGGGCAGCTGATCTCCCTGCACCTGTTCCTCGGCCTTTTGCTGCTTGACCGGTAGCGGTGAAGATGGGCAGCACCGGCTATCGGTTCCTGCGCGTGCTGCGGTAAGGCGCATCGGCGCAAAGGGCCACCGGAGCTGCTGCTGCGGCTGATCGCGCCCCCGGCGGTCCTGACCACGATCATCGTGTTCGCGAGCGGCCTGGTGTTGCTGCTCGCAGAGCCCGGCGGGCCGCAATCCCGGGGCCAAGATTCACAAGGTGAGCTTCAGCTTCCCCCACCGGGTTCACCGGCAGCTTCCACACCTTGCGGGCGGGCTGGAAGATGCCGTGCATCAGCACCAGAGCTTTGGTACGGGTGCTCGGGGCCTGAGTCATCGAGGCCTGCCACGCCTCGATCGCCGCCGGCGTGATCGACTCAAGCGCCATGGAACCGAACCGCCGGAGCAGCTCGAAGCCGACGATAGACCGGTAGCCCGACACCGTCGACGGCTTGCGCTCGCGGTCGTGCTCGACGTAGTGCAGCCATTTCGCGGCGGCATCGGCCGCTGCGGACGGTGCCCGGCAGAGCCCCCCGCCGTGCCTGGTCAAGCAGGTCGCGCAGCCACGCCTCGGCCGTGCGCTTGGTGAAGTAGCCCGCCGCGGGCCGGCCGCGCTCGCCCCACGCCGGCCCGATCCGCTTCTGAACCTGGCGCCCATCCGGCAGTCGGTACTTGGCGTATCAGACCGGGCCGCGTGCCCGCTGCACCCGGAAGACGTGTCCCGTGGGGATCCTCGCTCGCAAACTATGCTATTGCAGCTATTTCCCAGAGCCCGCCTTCGGACTCGAACCGAAAACCTCTTCATTACAAGTGAAGTGCTCTACCAATTGAGCTAGGCGGGCAGCGGCCTGCAATTTTGGCAGGCGGCGCGTCCGACCCGGGGGTATGTAAGTCGGTAGCGCGTGCCGCAACACAGGTGCATCAACGTCAGGCCGCGCGCGCCAGGGGGGCGCAAGTCAAAGCTGCTCCTCCCACCAGGCAATCGTGTCGCTCATCGTCTGACGCAGCGAGATCCGCGGTTCCCAGTCGGTCAGCGCCGTCAGCCGGGAGTGGTCGCCGCGCAGGTCCATCACCTCGTGCGCCCGCACGCGGGAGGAGTCGACGACGTGCTCGAGCTCGAGCGGGGCCACGAGCTCGGCGAGCAGCGCCACCTGGTCGGCCGCCGACACCGAGACCCCAGAGCTGACGTTGAGGACATCGCCGCCCGCCGCGCTGCACCCCAGCGAGCGGTAGGCGCGAGCCACGTCGCGCACGTCGGTGAAGTCCCGCCGCGTGTGGGGGTTACCGGTGACGATGCGCAGCGCCCGCGCCCCGAAGCGCCGCCCCTCCGCCGCCTGTCGCGCCAGGTTCGAGAGCAGGAAGATCCGCGCCTGCCCCGGTCCGGAGTGACTGAATGGCCTCACGCGGACGATCTGCAGGCCGTAGGACTCGGCGTAGACCTGGGCCAGCTGCTCGCCGGCGGCCTTGGAAACGGCATAGGGGTTCGCCGGGCGCAGCGGCGCGTCCTCGGTCACGGGCAGGATCGCGGGCTCTCCGTACACCTCGCACGAGCTGACCCACACCACGCGCGCCTCTGCGGCAACTCCTCGCACAGCCTGGAGCAGGTTGGCGCTGCCGACCAGGTTGTCGCCCAGCGTCTGCGCCGGCGCCTCCCAGGAGCGGCCGACCGAGGTCAGCGCCGCCAGGTGATAGACGACGTCGGGGCGCGCTGAGCGCACCGCTGACTCCACCGCGGCCGCCGCGCGCAGGTCCAGGGCGAGCCCGCGCCCACATCCATCCGGGATCGAGCCGCGCCGGGACAGCGCGACCACCTCATCGCCGGCCGTGGCGCACTCGCGACACAGCCACGAGCCGGCGAATCCGGAGGCACCGGTGATCAGCGTCCGCATCGCCGAGCCGGCTGCGTGCGCTCGCCCGGCTTACGGGGACGTTCAGCGCTGTTGCGCCGAGACGGCGTGCTCAAGCGAGCCGTGGCCGTTGCTGGAGTAGTCGGTCTCGGGCTCGGCCGGCGCGTCCTCGGGGGCGGCGTTGACCCGCCGCTCCAGCTCTCCGAGAACCAGCCCGAACAGGAGATGCCGCCAGGCCGCCTGCGCCCATGCCCGTCGGTTGCCGCTCAGCTTGGGCAGCTCGTCACGAGCCGGGTGCAATCGATCGGTCAAGGCGACCAGGGGCCACAGCGCCACGTGCTCGGTGAACGCCAGGACCGGGCCTCGCAGCACCGGCGGGATCGGCAGCGCCGGAGCGACGTTGGCATACACGGCCCCGAACAGAGCGCCGTTGGCCATGTGCATCCCGAGGCCGGCCGGGAGCCACCCGTCGCCGCGGATGACCGCTTTGCCCAGCAGTTCGACGTCGTCGTAGCCGCTGGAGAGAATCCGCTTGTCCAGCGGCTGCTCCAAGCCCCAGACAGCCGCGGCGACGACGCCGGTGACGGCGCCGCGGAGGGTGCGGATGGGATCGATGCCCGGGCTCACTCACGCCAAACTGTAACGGGCCGGGAGCGGGTGGGTACGCCATTGTGCGATGGCTCACGACCGACTGCATCAGCGGGCGCGCGAGCATGGCGCGAATCCCCTGCTCTACGGGTTCGTCCGCGTCACCTTCCAGTTTTTCTTCCTCGTCTACTTCCGATTCGTGCGCATCGGCCGCGAGCACATTCCCAAGCGCGGCCCGGTCATCCTCGCGTCCAACCATCGCAGCTTCCTGGACCCCTTCGTGATCGCCTGTATGGCGAACCGGCCGATGTACTACGTGGCCAAGAAGGAGATCTTCAGGTTCCATCCCGTGGTGGCGTGGCTCCTGCTCTCGCTGGGGGCGTTTCCGGTCGACCGCGGCGCCGGCGATGCGGAGTTCATCGCCACCGCACAGGCGATCCTCGCCCGCGGCGACATCGTCCTGATCTTTCCCGAGGGCACCCGCACCCGTCCCGGCGCGCTCGGCAAGCCCAAGCGGGGAGTGGGGCGACTGGCGCTGGAGACCGGCGTACCCGTCGTGCCGGTGGCGGTGATCGGTACCGAGGCAATTCGCCGGGGCTGGCGGATCCGGCCGCACAAGGTACGTATCCGCGCCGGCCGCCCGCTGCAATTCCCGCGGGTGCCGGAGCCGTCGCCGGCGCTTGCCGGCGCCGTCACCGATCGAATCTGGCCCTGCGTCATGTTGCAGTGGGAGTGGCTGGGCGGTCTGCCCCCGGTGCGGCGAGTGGCGATCATCGGCGCCGGCGCGTGGGGTACCAGCTTGGCCGTCTGCCTGGCGCGCGCCGGTGTGGAGGTCGACCTGGGTTGCCGCACGTCCGAGCAGACGCAGATCCTGCGCGAGACTCGTGAGAACGCCCGCTACCTGCCGCGGGTCGCGCTGCCGAGCGCGGTGCGCGTCCTCCGGGCATCCGAGCTCAGTCTCAAGGGCCAGGACGTGGTGTGCCTCGCCGTCCCCGCTCGGGCGCTTCCCGCCGTGCTAGCCGCCCAAGGGCAAGCGATTACCCCCCGGACCGGGGTGGTGCTCGCTGGTGGCGGGGTGGTCCCGCCGCACGGCACGCTGCCCGCGGCGTTCGCCGCCGAGCGCTCCCGGGCCCGGGCGTTGGCGGTGATCGGCGGTGCGGCGCGACCCGAGATCCTCGGCTCCGGTGGCTCCATCGTCATCGCCTCGGATGAAGCGGGCTTCGCCCGCCAGCTCGCCGACGTGCTCCGCGCAGCTGCGCTGGACGTCTCGATCACCGGTGACATGGCTGGAGTCCAGCTCGCGGACGTGGCCAGGGAGGTGGTCGCGCTCGCGGCTGCCGCGGCGGGCTCTCTGGGCGGCGCCACCATGGCCGGGGCCGTCACGGGAGAGCTCCTCGCAGAGCTCCACGCGCTCGCCAAAACGGAGGGCGCTCATCCGGAGTCGTTCGCCGGTCTCGCCGGCGGGGGCGCAGCAATGGCCGGTATCGCGGCCGATGCCTCGCGTAATCGTCGTGCCGGTGAGCTGCTGGCCCAGGGCGTGCCCGCCGCCGACATCGCCGAGGTGCTCGGCGGCCGCTCCGAGGCGCTGGACTCCGTACCGTTGCTGGCCGGCGCCGCCCGCGAGGCTCGGCTCGAGGCGCCCGGGCTGGACGGGCTGGCGGCGCTGGTGGAGGGGTGGACCGAGCCCGAGCAATGGGCCGCCACCGCCGCCGCGCCCAACCGCGGCTCGAGGTCTATCCGCGCGGCGTGAGCGTAGATAGGCTGCTCATGCGTTGGTTGATCACATTCCCGAGTCCAAGGCGGAGCTTGACGCCCGCTTCACAGAGCTTTACCAAAGCCATCTGCGCGATGTGTTTTCCTACAGCTATTACCGGGTCGGCAACTACCACGATGCCGAAGATCTCACCGAGCAGACATTCCTGCAGGCCTACCGCCACTTCGAGCGGGCCCTGCGCGAATCCGATGGACGCCCGCTCCGCCCGTGGCTCATCCGGATTGCCCACAATCTGGCGGCGAACTTCTACCGCGACCGGTCACGCAAGCCCGAGTCGACGATCGAGGACGCCGGATTGATCTCCGCGCCGCACACCACGGAGGCGCTGGTCGAGGGCCGCGAGGAGCTGAAGGCGATACTCCAGGGTGTCTCGGAGCTGCCCGACGATCGTCGCGAGGCGTTGATCATGCGCTTCGCGCTGGGCATGGACAACCGGGAGATCGCTCGCGCGCTGGGCCGTACCGATGGGGCGACCAAGGTGCTGCTGCACCGAGCCATCCGCCAGCTGGAGGAGATGGTCTCAGAGCCCGCGACTGCGGCAGAGACCATGAGCACGGGCACCGCCGCAGAGACCATGAGCACCGGCACGGCCAAGGAGAGCTTGTGAGCACCGGGGCCACGGACTTCGAGGCGCTGCTGCGGGAGGCTCTGACTCCGGTCGAGCCGCCCGCCGATCTCTCGGCGCGAATGGAGATCGCGCTCGTCAACCTGACCGAGCTGGCCCAGGAGGAGCTGGAGTCGTGGGAGCTGTCGACGATGCGCGACCCCCGTAACTGGGTGCGGCCGGCGGCCGCCGTCGTGATCGGCGCCGGCGCCGGCACCGCGCTGGTCGTCCTGCGCGTCCGCAGCCGGCACCGCACCCGGCGCCAGCAGTCGTCGAATCTGGTGGAGCTCGCCGGCCGGACGTTGCACGACTTCCGCGAGGAAGCCCGCCGGGTACTGCCCCGGCGCTGAAGCGGCGGTCGGGCGCGGCTCCTCGCGGGGAGCATCACCACGGCTGACCGCGGCTCCTTGAGGAGAGCATCATCTCCGCTGATAGCGTCATCGTCCCGTGGCCGTCTGTTACCGGCACCCCTCCCGGGAGACCGGGGTTTCCTGCTCTTCCTGCGGGCGCCCGATCTGCCCCGACTGCATGACGCCGACGCCGGTTGGAATGCGCTGCCCGGAGTGCGCCCGGGACCGGACCAAGGTCAAGACCGCGCGCAGCATCCGGAGTCCGGGGACGCCGGTGGTGACCCGGACCCTGATCGCGCTCAACGTGATCGTGTTCCTGGCCGAGACCGCCGCTGGAGCGCCGCTGGGCGGTGGGGGCGGCGGGTTCGTGTTCAACCACGGCGCCCTGTTCGGCCCGGCGCTGACCGGCTTCAACCCGCTGTCGGCGGCCAGCGGGTTCGGCGGCACGCATGAGTACTGGCGCCTGCTCACCTACGGCTTCATCCATGACGGGATCCTCCACATCGCGTTCAACATGTGGTTTCTCTGGATTCTGGGGCCGATGCTGGAGACCGCGATCGGACGACTGAACTTCGCTGTCGTCTACCTCGTCTCCCTGTTCGCGGGCGCCTTCGTGGCCATCCTGTTTCAGCCCGATGTCCCGACGATCGGCGCCTCGGGTGCGCTGTTCGGACTGCTCGGCGCCCTGATGGTGGTGGCCCACGACCGCGGGATCTCGATCTGGCAGAGCGGGCTCGGCCTGACCCTGGTGATCAACATCGTGTTCTCGCTGACCATTCCCGGGATCTCGATCGCGGGCCACATCGGCGGCTTCGTCGGTGGGGTGATCTGCGGCTGGCTGATCGTGATGCTGGGCGGGCGGCGCCGCCTGCCGAGCGTCGCGATCGCCGGCTGCGTCGCGGTGGCGGTGGTGGCGGTGGTCGCCGCTGTCGCGGTCGCCGGGGGCCATGGGCTGGCCCCCAACGGGATCACGATCTGATCCACCGGGCGCTCCCGAGCTCCACCGCCCGGGCGCTACCCGAGCTCCACCGCCCGGGGCGCTACGAGAGCTCCACCGTCAGCGCCTCGCCGGGCGCCTCGGACACGAGCTCAGGGTGCAGGATGTGGGCCAGCAGCTCCAGCCCGTCGACGATCCGCGGGCCCGGCCGCGAGAAGTAGGCGGCGGCGTTCACCGCCACCACCTCGCCGGCGCCGACGGCGGCCAGCTGGTCGCGGTGCATCTCGGCCTCACGGTGGGCGATCTCGGCGTCATAGCCGCACGGCATCACGATCACGATGTCGGGGCAAGCGGCGATGATCTCGTCCCAGCTGCGCTCCTCGGAGTTCTCGCCGGGGAAGCCGAGCACGTCCTCGCCACCGGCGAAGGAGATCAGCTGGGGCGTCCAATGTCCAGCGGCGAACGGCGGATCGAGCCACTCCAGCGCCGCCACCCGCAGCCGGCGGGCGTTCTTGGTGGCCAGCCGGATCCGGTCGATCCGCGCGGCAGCGTCGGAGACGAGCTCAACCGCGGCGTCACTGCGATCGGTGGCCTGTGCCAGGGTCCGGGCGTCTCCGAGCACCTCGCCCACCGTGTGCGGGTCGAGCGCGATCACCATCGGCTGCGTGTCGATCTCCTCGGCGATCGTCCGGACGTCGTCATAGGAGACGGCGCACACCGAGCAGAGCGCCTGCGTCACGATCAGATCGGGTCCGAGTTCGTGCAGAGCCTCGGCGTCGAGCTCGTAGATCGACTCGCCCGCCAGGGTGCGCTCCTTGACCGCGGCGTCGATCTCGGCGGCGCTGAGACCCGCGGGCAGCACGTCGCGGGTGACCTTGGGCAGCTCGGTCGCGGCGGGCGGATAGTCGCACTCGTGGGTGACCGCGACGAGGTCGGAGCCGAGCCCGAGCGCGAACAGCATCTCGGTCGCTGATGGCACCAGGCTGACGATGCGCATCAGGCCGGTCCGCCTGGCGCGCGGGTATGAGAGGCTGAACTGACGCGAAAAGGAGAAGACATGCTCAACGACGATGAAGTGGCTTCAAGGCTACGACGCTTGCCGTGGGAACGCGAGAACGACGAGATCGTCCGGGAATGGCGGTTCGAGGACTTCGTCGAGGCGATCGCGTTCGTCAACCAGGTGGCCGAAGTCGCCGAGGAGGCCAACCACCATCCCGACATCTTCATCCACGGTTGGAACAAGGTGAAGCTGTCGCTGAGCAACCACTCGGGGGGCGGGCTGACCGAGATGGATTTCACCATGGCCGAGCGCTTCGACGGGCTCAACTGACGGCCGGGGCACCGCGCCGGATCAGTCGCCATGGAGCCGGCTGCTACCGTTCGCCGGGTCGCTGAATGAACGACGACCGACCTCGAAGTAGCAGCGCGCCGACCACGACCGCCACCCGGACGGCGGGACGTCAGTCGCGCCGGGTTCAGTGAAAGCGCTGTTCATCATCCTGACCGCGCTGCTGGTCCTCGTGAACGCGTTCTTCGTGATCGCGGAGTACTCGCTGGTCCGCTCGCGCAAGGCCCGGCTGCAGGAGATGGCCGACGAGGGCCAGCGGGGAGCCCGGCTGGCCCTGGCGGCGATAGAGGACATCGGCGACTACATCGCGGCCTGCCAGGTCGGGATCACGATGGCCTCGATCGCCATCGGCGCGCTCGGGGAGCCGGCGATCGCGCACGTCTTCGAACCACTGCTCGGCGGCGCGCTCGGCCACTCCGCGTCGGTCGTGCTCTCGGTGGTCATCGCCTACCTGCTGATCACCGTCGCCCAGAGCATCGTCGGTGAGATCGCCCCCAAGCTGTACACGATCCAGCACGCCGAGGATCTCGCCCGGCTGGTGGCGCGGCCGCTGCACATGAGCCGGGTCCTCTTCAGCCCGTTCATCTTCGTGTTGAACTCCGCCTCCAGATCGCTCCTGCGCGCCACCGGGACCGACCCCGATGCCGAGCCCGAAGGGGGCACGCCGGACGAGATCAAGCGGATCATCGCCGACTCGCGCAGCGGCGGGAGCCTCGACGTCGGCGAGGCCGACATGCTCACCGGCGTCTTCCACCTGCACGAGCAGGAGGCACGCCAGGTGATGACGCCGATCCCGGCGGTGGTCACGGTAGATCTGTCCGAGACCGTCCAGGATGCGCTGCGGCGCTGCGTCTCGACCGGTCATTCGCGACTGGTGGTGACCGAGGACGACAACGAGGACCGGGTCAAGGGGATCGTGCACGTCAACCAGCTGGTCAAGCTGATGATGTCCGAGGGTTACGAGGCCCACTTCGATCGGCTGGTGCGAGCGGCCCCGATCGTGCCGGAGACCAAGCCGTTGGACGACCTGCTCGCCGATCTGCAGCGCGAGCGCACCGAGCTGGCGATTGTGATCGACGAGTACGGGCGGACCACCGGGATCGTCACCACCGAGGACATCATCGAGGAGGTCGTCGGCGAGATCTCCGATGAGACCGATCCGGCGGGCGGCGCGGTACGCCGCCTGGCCAGCGGTGAGTGGTTCGTCCGCGGACACGTCGCCGTCTCCGATCTCGAGGATTACGGACTGCACCTGCCGGTCGACACCGATGCCTACAACTCGGTGGGGGGGTTCGTGTTCGCGGAGCTCGGGCGGCTGCCCAAGCGCGGGGACCAGGTCACCGCCGATGGTTACTCCATCCGGGTGGAGTCCGTCCGGGAGAATCGGGTCGAGGCGGTGCGGATCCGTCGACGCAAGGCGCCCGCCGAGACGGCGGCCGCTCAATAGCCGTCTGACAACGGTTCGGGGTGGCGCGGGCTCGCTGCATTCGTTACATTGCCCGCATCGAGCCGCACGGTGCTATCCGGCGGTTGAGAGGAGAGATGAAGCCGGCCCGCCTCGGGCCGGCTTCGCCATCTTTCGGAGGATCGCCGTAAACGCGGCGCCGAGTACCTCCCTCGGGCAAAAAGAAACCGGCCCGCTGGGGACAGGCCGGTTTCGTGCTTCTGGGGAGGAGGTGCTGCTATGAGGTACGTCGCGATGCACATATTGGTCCGCGCACCTGAACGCAGCCTTAATAGTTAGTCGTAGTCGTAAAAACCGCGGAGTGACTTGCGCCCGAGGGATCCACTGGCGACCAGCTGCGCCAGCCGGGCCGGGACCGGCGCCCCGATCGTCTCGCCGATCGCCTGGGAGACGTCCAGCCCGATGAAATCCAGGAGCGCGATCGGCCCCATCGGCATCCCCGCCCCGAGCATCATCGCCTGATCGACGGCGGCGGGCTCCATGCCGGTCCTCGCCATCAGCTCGACGGCGGCGAACAGGTACGGGAACAGCAGCCGGTTGACCACGAACCCCGGGATGTCGGGCACCTCCACCGGCGTCTTCCCGAGATCCTGGCACAGCGCTCGGGCCCGCCGGCGGACGTCATCGCGGGTCTCGGGACCGAACGCCAGCTCCACCAGCTCCATGCGCGGCACCGGATTGAACACATGCAGTCCCACGAAGCGGTCGGGATGGCCGCTGGCCCGCGCCAGCTCGGCGATCGACAGCGAGGACGTGGTCGTCGCCAGGATCTCGTCGGGACCGGTGTGGGCGGCCAGCTCGGCCAGCAGCAGGCCCTTGTGATCGAGATCCTCCACCACCGCCTCCACCAGGAAGGTGGCCTCGGCCAGCCTCTCGAGCTCGGTCACGACCTGGACCCGATCCGCGCAGCCGTTGAGCTCGGGCAGCTTGGCGCAGTGCTTGGCGACGGCTTCCTTGACCCGCTGCGCCGACGCCGCCGACCGTGCCCACAGGAGCACGTCTCCGCGAGCGGCGGCGACGGCGGCGAGCCCGGCTGCGATCGTGCCCGACCCGGCGATGGCGATTCGTTCCGGCACGAGGTCCCTACCACTCCTCGGTGGGGCGGATCAGGACCTCGTTGATCGCCACCCGCGGCGGGCGCGTGACGATGTAGGCCATCGCATCGGCGGTGTCCTGCGCCTGCAGGATCTCGATGTCGCCGAACCTTCCAATCCCCCCGGAGGCGCCGGTGACCAGCGCTCCCGCTCCTGTGAGTTCTCTATCTGCGGTCATGGGGGCGATTATCGCCGCAGTGGGCGACCGAGCCGTTTCGGGTAGAAGACGCGCATGTCCCCGTCGGCCGACACCGTGCGCGCGGCGCGCCTGGAGGAGCACGGCCGCCCGCTCGCCGTCCAGGACGTGGAGCTGCCCGAGCCGGCAGACGACGAGGTACGGGTCGTCCTGCGGTTCGGGGGGGTGAACCCGATCGACCACTACACCGCCGAGGGCCGGGTCAGCCCCGACGCGTCGCTGCCGCGCACGCTCGGTGGCGAAGCCGCCGGAGAGGTGGACGGGCGTCAGGTGATGGTGGCCGGGAACGGGCTCGGCAGTGCCCGGGACGGCGTCTGGGCGCAGGCGGCGGTCGTCCCCCGCGGCGCGATCACCGACCTTCCCAAGGGGGTGGGGCTGCGCGAGGCCGCCGCGATGGGCGTCGCCGGGCTGACCGCGGTGCAGTGCGTGCGCAAGCTGGCCCAGGTAACCGCCGAAGATCGCGTGGTCGTGATCGGCGCCTCCGGTGGGGTCGGCAGCATGATCGTCTCGCTGGCCCGAGCCGCCGGGGCGACCGTGTGGGGGCAGACCGGCTCGGTGGAGAAGGCCGACGGGATCGTCGCCAGTGGGGCCGATCGAGTGCTCGTCGGGGGACCCGAGGAGATCGCCTCAGACGTCGCGGCACTGGAGCCGACCGCCGCCTTCGACCCTCTCGGCGACGGCTTCGTGGCACCGCTGGTGCAGGGCATGGCGCCCAGGGGCCGCCTGATTTCGTTCGGCGTCTCCGCTGGTGCCGAGGTCACGTTCAACATGCAGCTGCTGTATCGAAAGGCGATATCCCTGCTCGGGTACGGTGGCATGCAGCTGACCTCCGAGGAACGGCGGGCGGGGCTTGCCGCCGCGCTGGAGGCGCTCCGCGACGGTGACCTGCAGGTCCGAATCGACGATGTGCTGTCGCTGGATCAGGTCAACGAGGCGTTTGCGCGGCTGGTCGACCGCCGCGTTCAGGGCAACCTGCTGCTCGACCTCAGCTGAGCGTCCAGCGCCGTCGGTCAGGCGGGCTGGCTCATCGCGGGGGCCGCGCGACGTGGGCGCTACGCCGAGTCCCAGCCGAACCCGACGCCGTCGGCCGCCACCGGCAGGGGGCTGGTCGGCAGCCCCGGCGGTGGTTCGGACCGGTTGAAGCCCGCCGGCGCGAGGTCGTTGGGAGTGTTGGGGTGAAACAGCGACGCCAGGTACTGCGCCTGGCCGCGCCCGGGCCCGAGCTCGAACTGGCCACCGCCGTAGGCGTCGATCCCGTGCGCGGCGCAGTAGTCGTAGGTGTCGCAGAGCCGCTTCAGGCCGCCGAGCCGAGACGGTTTGAGATTGACCATCCGCGGCGCGAACGGCAGCGCCTCGATGTCGGCGATGGAGTGAATCGGGGCGTCCCAGGTGATCCGGTCGTGGTCGCCGGCCAGCGTCGCCGCGGTCGCTGCGGTGACCACGTCGGGGTCCTCCAGCCACGCGTGCGGAAACGCCTGCACCACCCGCGCGTAGAGGACCGGGTCGGGCTCCTGGTCGACGATGGTGCCGTGGTACAGCGCCTTGAAGTCGATCGAATCGACCGCTCCGGACGCGGCCAGCTGTCCGATCAGCTCCGGGGTCCAGGAGGTGGTGGCGTCGAGCTTGAATCGCAGCGTCGGGTAGTGGGCCAGCCGGCTCTCGATCGGCGCCAGCGTGGGCGGCTCGCCCAGGCGCAGTGAGACCACGAACGTGAGCGGACGGACCTCGCGTCCCAGCACGGCATGAAGCGGCCGGCCCGCCTGGCGCAGGGCCAGATCGAGCGCCGCGCTGTGAAACGTCCAACGGCGGTACAGGCGCGAAACCTCGCCGCGCTGGGGCGCCACCGAAAACAGGTCGAGGCCGTCGATCAGCTCGCAGAACTCGCCGAGCGCGTAACCGCCGGCTAGGGGTAACACCGGCCCGGCGTCCTGCAGCGCGGTCTGGTCCTCGGCGTCGTAGACCACGTCCTCGCCCACCCCCTCGACGCCGCCTCCGTGCAGGTGCACGATCGTCGACAGGCGCTCGAACCCGCTGGAGACGCTCGCCTTCAGCCCGGTGAGCCGGTAGCCGTCGACCCGCAGCGGCCATCCCGCCAGCTTCTCGAAGGTGCTCATCGGCCGCCGTCGCCGTTGGCCAGTCGCGTCACCAGCTCCTCCAGGCGCAGCTCCTGTAGCCCTTTGCTCACCGCGTCGAGCTCGCCCGCGCAATACACCACGAGCTCGCGCCCCTCCCGGACCAGGTCGAGTGTCTCCCGAAGCCCCGCGTCGCCCGAGTCAAGCCGCCGGATGATCTCCTCGACGCGGCCGATCGCCGATTCGTAGGTCAACGGCTCGCCCACCGACGCTCCCCGTCGCGGTCGTCCTCGTCGCCCCCGGGCTCGACCCGAGCGGCGATCGTGCCGTCGTGGAACGCCAGCTCCAACGCCTGGGCGCGCCGGGCGGTCGCCGCCGAGCCCAGTGGCGTTCCGGCGCGATCTCGCACCAGCGCGTAGCCGCGGGCCATCGTCCGCCGGGGATCGTGGGCGGCGAGCGCCATCGTCAATCGGTCTAACTCACGGGTGCGTTGGGCTCGGTCGCCCTGGCCGGCGCGGGTGGCGGCGCGCTCGAGTGCCGCGAGCTGGGCGCCGGCGCGTGTGCGTCCGCCCTCGCCGTGGCGGCGGGCGCTGGCCCGCAGCTCGCGCAGCAGCTGGTGCAGCCGGCCACGATGGCGGGCGACGTGCTGGGCGGGAGCCCGCGAGTAATGCGCCAGCGTCCGCGCGCGCTCGAGGATCGCCCGGTGGCTGTGGCCCTGCAGGCGGGCGGCGGCGTCGGCGAGGTCGCCGCGGGCGGCCGCGCAGTCGACCGGAACGGCGGCCTCGGCCGCATGGGTCGGGGTCGAGCACGAGACCGCCGCGACGTCATCGATCAACGTGCGGTCGGTGTGATGGCCCACCGAGGAGATCACCGGTACGCGCAGCAGCGCCACCGTGCGGCAGAGCGCCTCGTCGCAGAACGCGTACAGGTCGGCGAGCGAGCCGCCACCACGGGCGACGATCACAACCTCCACCTCCGGCGTCGCGGCGAGCTCCCGCACCGCGGCGGCGATCCGCGGAGCCGCGTGACGATCCTGGACGGGGACGAACGCCCAGATCAGGCGGCCGCCCCATCCGCGCCGCCGCAGGCCGGCGAGGACGTCATCGCGGGCCTTGCCGCGCTCACCGGTCACGACGCCGATCGTCCTCGGTAGTCGCGCTCGCGGCAGCAGCTTCTGAGGCGCGAACAGTCCCTCCGCGTCGAGTCGGCGGCGCAGACGCTCGAGCGCGATCAGCAGGTCGCCCTCACCCGCGATCCGCAGCTCGCTGACGGCGAAGCTGAAGGCGGGGGAGGAGGTGGAGCTTCCCGGGTAGTAGTCGCAGCCCCCGGCGGCCACGACGCGCATCCCGTCGGCCAGCGACATGCCGAGGCGATCGAACTCATCGCGCCACATCGAGCACGGCAGCGCGCCGCGGGCGTCGCGCAGCTCGAAGTAGACCCGTACCTGGCTGAACCGAAAGCCCCAGATCTCGCCCTCCAGCTGGACGCGGGCGAACTCCTGCAGCCGGGACTTCAGCCGCGCGGCGTAGGTCCCCACCGGAAACGGGCCGGGCAGGCTCTGCTCGGCGATCCTCTCGGTGACGGCGGCGGCGTGATCCATCGGCCGTCGAGGCTACACCGCCCCCTACCCGGAACCGGCGGCTTCCGCGACTCCCTGCTGTCGCAGCCAATCGACGGTTTGAGCCAGGCCGTCGCGGAGGTCGATCCGCGCCTGCCAGCCGAGCCGGTCGCGAGCCTTGTCGACCGATGGCCACCGCCGCTGGACGTCGACCTCGAAGCTCGGCAGGTGCTCAAACGTCAGCTCGCTGGGGTCCTCGCCACAAGCCACCCAGATCAACGCGGCGATCTCGGCGACCGTGTGCTCCTCCTCGGCCGAGATGTTGAAGTCCTCGTTCTCGCCGGCGGGCGAGGCCATCGCGGTCACGATGCCGTCGGCGATGTCGTCGACGTGAGTCAGGGTCCGCGTCTGCTCGCCGGAGCCGAAGATGGGCAGTGGCCGCCGCCCCGAGAGCACCTTGGCGATCAGGTCGGGGACCGCGTGGGCGATCCCGGGCTCGTCGAGTTCGGGACGCTCCCCGGGCCCGTAGGCGTTGAACGGCCGGCAGATCGTGTACCGCAGCCCGTGCTGATCGTGAGCGGCGCGGGCGTACACCTCGCCGGCGAGCTTGGAGAACCCGTAGGCCGAGCGCGGCGGCGGGCAAACGTCCACATGGGCCTCGGAGGTCGGGAACTCGGTGGCGCGCTCGAACACCATCGACGACGACACGTAGGTCAAGCGCTGCACGTCCTGCTCCACCGCGGCGTGGACGATCGCCCCGGTGAGCGCGTTGTTGGCCTCGGTCAGCGTGAACGGGAGCTGGTGGAAGTTGGCGATCCCGCCGACGATCGCCGCCAGGTGGATCACGTGGCTGCAGCCCTGAAGCGCCTCGCGGACGACATCGAGCTCGCGCAGGTCTCCCTCGCGGACCTCGCATCCCTCGCGCATCCAGGCCGGCACGGGCCGGTGGTCGGCGATTCGCACCTCCCAATCCGCATCGTGCAGCAGCCGCCGGGCGACGGCCGAGCCGATCGTGCCGGCTCCGCCCGTGACCAGCACGCGCGCCATCAGTGGGCGGCGTCCGGGGAGGCGTCGATGCTCGCCGAGTCGGCGAGCATCACGGCCGATTCGGCGGCGTAGAGGAACACCTGTGACGTCCCGAGGCTGTTCCACGGGTCCACCAGCAGACAGTCGTCGCCGGCGAGCGCCCGGATCTGGCGCAGCGTCTCGGGGTCCTCGAACTCGGAGTGGTTGGTGGCGACAATCACGACATCGGCGTCGCGAACGGCGTCGCCCAGGGATTGGGTCGGGGTGGCGGCGTGGGGGTCGCAGACGGCGACGTCGGCGAGCTCGCGCTCGAGCAGCCGGATCAGCTTCGGGGAAAGCGAGTCGCGCTCGTCGTCGGTGTCGCGCTTGAAGGTCAGGCCGAGCACCGCCACCTTCTGCGAGGCGAGGCTGCCGATCCGGCGCTTGATCCCCTCCACCAGGAACAGCGGTACGCCCTCGTTGACGCGGGAGACGGCGAGCAGCATCCCGGGCGCGTGGGAGCGCTCCTCCGAGAACGCGAAGTCCTTGCGCAGGCACGTGCCGGCGGTCATGCCCGGCATCGCGATGCCGCCCCGCGGGTAGTCGTGGTTGATGAGGTCGATGACCTCAAACACGTTGGCGCCGTAGCTCTCGCAGTCCATCATCAGCAGGTTGGGCAGCGCGAACGTGGCGTAGCGCAGGATGTTGGTCCAGATCTTCGCCAGCTCGGCCTGCACCGGTGAGGTCTTGACGATCGGCGCCCCGAAGACGCTGAACAGGGCGGCGGTGTGTTCGGTGGAGCGTTGGCCGACGCCGCCGACGATGCAGGGCAGCGTCGTGATCTCCTCCAGGAACTTGCCGGCGGCGATCCGCTCCGGGGCGTGAGCGACGAACACGTCCTCGCCGGCACGCAGGCCGCGGCGCTTCTCCAGGTAACCGGCGACGAAGTCGGTGGTTCCCGGGGCGATCGTCGATCGCAGGATCAGCGCGTGGCCGGGCCGCAGCAGTGGCAGCAGGTCATCGACCGCGGCTCGCACCTGGCGCAGGTCTGACTCCACGTGTGAGAACGACGGCGTTCCGATCGTGATCACGATGTCCTGCGCCCGGGCCGCGTCGGCGGCCCGATCCGAGAGCTCCAGCCGGCCGGTGGTGCGCACCTGCTCCAGCAGCTCCTGGGTCCCGGCCTCGTTGAACGGCATCCGGCCCGCGCTCAGGGAAGCGAGGATCCTCGGGTCGTGGTCGACGCCGAGGACCCGCAGGCCGCGGTCCGCGAACGACAGGGCCAGCGGCAGCCCCACTCGGCCGAGGCCGATGACCGATATGAAGCGTCCGGCGTCCATGTGATCGCGTTAACCGTATCCAGCGGGCGCAGGTATCGGAACTTGGCAAGAAGTGTCCCGCGGACCCCAGGCGCGAACCGCGCGACCGCGGTGTCGGCGGCGGTTCAGTGGCTCCGTTCGCGTGACCTCCTCGGCGACGCCGGGTCAGTGCGAATCGGAGACGTCGGTGCCGACGCTCGGCAGCGGCGTCAGTCCATCCTCCGCGCTGTGCCCCCGGACCTCGCCGACATAGGCGATCTTGTCCAGGCGGGCGATCTCGCGCTCGCCCTCCACCCGGGCCGGGTGGCCCGCCGGTAGTCCTCGGATCAGAGCGCGGATCCGCTCGCGCAGCTGCAGCGCGAAGTGCGGGGTGGACGCGCCCATCAGCTGGCGCACGTCCTCGACGGTGGTCTCGTGCTCCGCGCGCAGGCGCTCGGGATGCTCGGCTTGGCTCATTTCGACGTCGACTGCGGCACCGCTTGCAGGAGGTTGTCCACCTCGGCCTGAACCCTGACCGAGATCGCGCTGGCGTCGCCGATCATCCATGCGTGGTTGTAGACGGCCGCGGTCGGCCCTTCCTGGGTGTAGCCGGGGGTGGCGTAGTCGAGGAAGTAGTTGAGCACCGCTCGGGGAAGGCTAGAGGGATCGTCGATCAGCAGCTGCGGACCATAGTCGCCGCTGCCCGAGAGGGCCGCCGCTGCGGCGGCGTCCAGCGGGCGGGACGCGTTGAGCAGCACGTAGCCGTGCCCGGGGCTGCGCATCGCCCAGCCGAAGCTTCCGGGGACGTGGGCGCAGGGCTGGCCGTACCGGCAGGCAGGGTCGCGGTACGCCGCGAAGGCGACCGAATTGGCCGCTGGATCGCTGGCGCCGACGCGCTTGACCGACCCGTACTGGCGCAGCTGGTTCAGGGTGGCGTCGGAGATGACGCCGGCCGGCCCGAGGACGTATATGTGCGGGCGCTGATGCGCCAGCAGCGCCTGGCGGGTCGCCGCCGGAATTCCCGTGTTGCCCACGTACAGCACCGGATCCCCGCTTTCGGCGGCCCATCCGGCGGCCGGCATCGCGTAGGCGGGACGGGTGGCGGAGGCGATCACGACGTCGGCGCTGGGCCGCCCGGCGACCGCGCTCACGAACTTATCGATTCCGGCGGCGAGCGCGTAGGCGTCAGCACCGCCGATCGCAGCCGACCGCATCTTGGCCGGGGCCTTGGGGACCGAGCCGACCCGAATCACCTGGGCTCCGTCGGCCTGGCCGGAGCCGGTGGGCGCGAGCATCGACAGCGCGTTGGCGGTCGCCGCCGGCATCGATCCGCTGCCGGAGAGCAGGACCGGGGCTCGAATCGGAGGGGCCATCAGGACCGAGGCGGCGATCGCCGCCTGCCAATCGTCGGTGGGGGCGATCGTGACCGCGAACGGATGCGTGCCGGGGGCGGCGGAGGGATAGACGGCGATGGCCACGCCGGCGGCGTCGGCGGCCGGATCGGCGCCCTTGACGCGGGTGGTGTTCTTGGTCGCCACCACCGGGAATCCCAGCTTCTGGGCGGCCTGCGGGGTCTGCGCCGGGATCCCGACCGTGACCGTCGACAGGTCGGTTGTGGTCAGCAGCTTGGTGCTTCCGCCGCAGCCGGAGACGGACAGCGCGGTCACGCCGGTGACGGCCAGCGCGACGCCGCGGCGGAGCACGTGCGATCTCATGCGCGCGGACGTTAGCGAGCGGATCTGAGCGCGGCGCTGATCGGAGCGCGCCGGCGCTGGCGTTCAGCCGACACGACCCCGAACGTCGCCCGCCGCCCGACAGATCTCAGATCCCACCGGAACCGACTACGCTTCTAAAACGCCAGTAAGCAACCCGCCAAGGAGGATGCGATGCCGGGCCTTTCCGGGCGCATGTCCACCGTAGTCAAAGCCAAGATATCGAAATTGCTAGACCGCGCCGAGGATCCCTCGGAGACTCTGGAGTACAGCTACCAGAAGCAGATCGAGCTCCTCCAGAACGTCAAGAAGGGCATCGCCGACGTCGTCACGTCGAAGAAGCGGCTGCAGTTGCAGGAGGAGAAGTACCAGCAGCAGGTGGTCAAGCTCGACACGCAGGCTCGCCAGGCACTGGCGCAGGGCAACGAGGAGCTGGCGCGCACCGCGCTGGAGCGCAAGAACGGATTGCAGACCGAGCTGCAGTCCCTGGACTCGCAGGTCGCCCAGCTGGAGCAGCAGCAGGAGCAGATGACCGCGTCCGAGCAGAAGCTGCGCGCCAAGATCGAGCAGTTCCGCTCCAAGAAGGAGGTCATCAAGGCCCAGTACGGCGCCGCCGAGGCGCAGGTGAAGATCTCCGAGGCCGCCACTGGCGTCGGCGAGGAGATGGCCGACGTCGGCCTGGCGATGCAGCGGGCGCTGGACAAGACCGAGAACATGAAGGCGCGGGCCAGCGCGGTTCAGGAGCTCGAGGCGGCCGGGACGTTCGAGGATCTCACCCAGCTCGGATCGGGCGAGGATGACATCGACCGCCAGCTCAAGGAGCTCTCCAGCACCAGCGAGGTCGACACCGAGCTGGCGAAGATGAAGGCGGAGCTCGGCCCCGGCAGCCAGGGCGAGCTCGGCGCCGGCTCGGTCCCGGGGGCTCAGCAGGCGGGAGGTGAGGGCGCGGGCGCCAGCCAGGAGCAGGCGTCATGATCGTCCGCATCGCCACCGAGGGCCAGTACGAGATCCCCGACGACGACACCTCGGGGCTCAACGAGCTTGACAACCAGGCCGTGACCGCCTGCGAGGCGCGCAGCGACGCCGGGTTCCGCGACGTGTTCGCGCAGCTGATCGATTACGTTCGGACCCACGGCACGCCGATCCCGGAGGACGAGCTGGTCGGCTCGGACATGATCCTGCCGCCCCCCGACGTGTCGCTGGAGGAGGCCCGGGCGGAGTTTCAGGGCGAGGGCCTGATCCCGGGCTAGCGTCGCCCCACCCGGCCCGCGACCTCCCGCAGCACCGCGTCCGTGCCCCGCGCGGTCCGGTCCCAGGTGAACCCTTCCGCCCGGCGGAGCCCGGCCGCGCGCAGCGCGGCGCGCACATCCGGGTCGGTGGCCGCCGTCAGCACCGCCGCCGACACGGCGGCGGGATCGTCGGGATCGATCAGCAGCGCCGCGTCCGCGCACGTCTCGGGCAGCGCCGCCCGGTCGGCGGCGACCACGGGCGTGCCACACGCCATCGCCTCCAGGCAGGTCAGCCCGAAGCCTTCGTAGCGCGAAGGCAGGACGAACGCCTCAGCCCGCCTGTACAGTGCCGGAAGGTCATCGTCCGCGACGTAACCCAGCGGTCGCAGCCCGGAGCTCGAGCCGGCCCGCGCGAAGTAGGAGCGCGAGTCACCGGCCCAGGCCAGATCGATCCCGTGACCGGCCAGCGAAGCCGCGGTCGGCGCGAGCGCGGCGAGGTTCTTGCGCGGGTCATCGGTGGCGAGCGTGAGCACGTACGGCCGCTCGAGGCCCAGCCGGCGGACGATCGACTCGTCGCCGGGCTGGTCGCCGGCGACGAACCGTTCGGACACGCCGGCGGCGATCACCACCAGCCGCTCCGGATCCAGGCCGGCCGCCGCGATCAGCTCCCGGCGCGAGAACTCCGACACCGTGATCACGGCGAGCGCCCGGCGCGCACCGGCCAGCCCGATCCGGGCGTGCCATAGGCGGTAGGCGGCGGAGTAGGCGTCCGGCTCGCGCAGGACGGCGGCGTCGTGCATGACGAGCACGTTGCGAGGCCACGCGACCGGGACGAGGTTCGCCGGGGAGAAGACGATCGCGGCGTCCGTCCGTGCCGCCCGCGCGGGCAGGACGAGTTGCTCCCAGGCCTGGGCGAGCAGGCGCCGCTGGACGCGGGGGCGTGGCTGGGCGACTACGTAGCGATCGGGGTCGAGCGCCGCCAGACGGCCGATGACCTCGGCCGTCCAGCGTTCGACCCCGGTGATGGTCGGGCGGGTCGCGGCGCGGCGATTGAGGATGACCAGCCCACCGCCACGCCGGCGGGCGGATCCCCCTATGCGGTGGCCGGCGCGACCGTCCGCTGGTCGCGCTGGATCCACTTGGAGCTGCAGGGAATCTTGCTCCGATCGCACCGGTCGGCGTAGCCGCGGGCGATCTCGGTGACCTCCGCGAGCAGATCGTCCTGAAGCCGGATCGGCTCCAGGCCGAGATCCAGCAGCTGCCGGTTCTCGACGAACAGCTCGTTCTCGGCGGCCTCCTTGCGCGGGTTGTCGACGTAGTCGATCTCGGCGCCGGTGAGGCTGGAGACGAGGTTCGCCAGATCACGCACCCGATGACACTCGGTCATCTGGTTGAACACGCGAACGCGATCGCCGGCCTCCGGTGGGTTCTCGATCGCCAGCTGGATGCAGCGAACCGTGTCCTGGATGTGGATGAACGCCCGGGTCTGACCGCCGGTGCCGTGCACCGTGAGGGGGTAGCCGACCGCCGCCTGCATCAGGAAGCGGTTGAGCACCGTGCCGTAGTCGCCGTCGTAGTCGAAGCGGTTGATCAGGCGCTCGTCCAACCGGGTCTCGGCCGTCTGGGTCCCCCACACGATCCCCTGGTGCAGGTCGGTGACCCGCGTCCCGTCGTTCTTGTTGTAGAACGCGAACAGGAGCTGGTCCTGGGTCTTGGTCATGTGGTACACGCTGCCGGGATTAACCGGGTAGAGGATCTCCTGCTCCACCTCGGTGCCCGTATCGGTATCGATCCTGACCCGCAGGTAGCCCTCGGGAATCTTGACGCCGGCGGTGCCGTAGCCGTAGACGCCCATCGTGCCGAGATGCACGACGTGGGAGTCGAGATCGGCCTCGACCAGCGCGGTGAGGAGGTTGTGGGTCGCGTTCACGTTGTTGTTGACCGTGTAGCGCTTGTGCCACGAGCTCTTCATCGAATACGGCGCAGCCCGCTGCTCGGCGAAGTGCACGACCGCGTCGGGCTGCCAGTCGACGAGCAGGTCCAGCATCACCCGGTAGTTCTCGGCGACGTTGAAGCGGTGAAACGAGATCTCGCGGCCGGTCAGCTCGCGCCAGGCGGCGAGGCGGGTGCCGAGCGGCTGGATCGGAGTCAGCGACTCGGCCTCGAGCTCGACATCGGCGTTGCGCCGGGCGAGATTGTCCACGATGGCGACGTCGTGGCCGCAGGCCGACAGGTGCAGGGAGGTCGGCCATCCACAGAAGCCGTCACCGCCGAGAATCAAGATGCGCAAGGTATCTCCCTTGTCCGTTCCGAGTGGCTCGCGCTCGCAGGGCGGCGCGGCGAAGGATGAGGCTCTGCTTAGACGGGGCGAGCCAAAGCGCGAGATTAGCGCACGCACCGGCGTCGGTCGTGCTCGTGCAACGGTCCCGGCACCGAGCTATCCGCCGCCTAGACGGGGATTCCCCAGAGGGCGAACCACCGCGGCAGCTCCGGCTCCACCGGCAGCTCGTTGCTCGCCTGGGCCTTGAGCACCAGCTCGCGCTCGTTGTCGCGGGATCGCGCCCCACCCACCCCCGTGGGCACGAACGGATAGAAGAAGCCCCGCTTGTAGTTGTAGATCCAGTACAGCGGCCGCTTCCGGGCGTCCTCGAAGGCGAACACCGAGCACAGAACCCGCTCTCCATAGCCGCCGCCCTGGAGCGCGTCGAACACGGCATGGATTCCGGCGACGAGGCTGTCGAAGTCCTGTCCTTTGAGCACGAGCCAGCTGAAGCCGTAGCTGTCCTCGGAGGTCTCCACGGCGGTGGCGCTGTCGGAGGCGGTCGCCGTCACCACCTCCTTCATGTCGCGCACGATCGAGGTGAAGTCCGCGTTGGACAGCGACTGGAACACGATCGCCGCGGCACCGCGGCTGGTGATCTCCAGCGCCGTCTGAAACGTGACGTAGGCGGTGCTGATCGCGAACACGCGGTCCTCGGCCGGCGGGTCGAGCTTGCGCCGGCCGGTGAGGATGTCCAGCAGCCCCATCAGCGGCCGTGCGGGGTGGGATTCATGTCCGGACGCCCTGCAGCTGGGCCTCGTAACGGCCGAGGGCCTCGAGCCGGGCCTCCAGCGGCGGATGCGTGGAGAACAGCGTCGCCACCGCCTGCTTGGCCTTCGGGGGGAAGATGTAGAACGCGGCCAGCTCGCCGGACGCGGCCCGCAGGTCCCGCTGCGGGATCTGGTCCATCTGGCCGCTGATCTTCAGGAGTGCCGAGCTGAGCGCGCTCGGCCGGCCGGTGATGATCGCCGACCCGCGGTCGGCGGCGAACTCGCGGTAGCGCGACAGCGCCTGCAGCAGCACGAACGAGACCAGGTACACCACCCCCGAGACGAGGATGACGACGATGAACCCGGGGCCCTCGTTGTCATCGTCCCCCCCGAATGCGCCGCTGAACAAAAAGCCCCACTGGACGATGAACGCCGCGATCGACGCGAAGAAGCCGGCCAGCGTCATCAGCATCACGTCGCGGTTGCCGATGTGGGTCAGCTCGTGCGCCAGCACCCCCTCCAGCTCGGACTGATCAAGCAGCTCGAGCAGGCCGGTGGTGGCACACACCGTGGCCGTGCTCGGCGAGCGGCCGACCGCGAACGCATTGGGCATCGGCGTCTGGGCGATCGCGACCCGCGGCATCGGGAGGTTGGCCTGGATGCACAGCCGCTCGATCGTCCCGTACAGCTCCGGCGCATCCTCCGCGCTCACCTCGTGGGCGCCCATCGACGCCAAGGCCAGCTTGTCGGCGGTGAAGTACTGGACCAGGAACAGGATGCCGGCGATCACCGCGACGGCGATCGCCCCGACGCCGGCGGCGATCAGGACCGCGATCAGGATCACGTAGACGAGGCCGAGCAGGAACGCAGTGACCAGCATCCTGGTCTGAAGCCCCCGGTCTCGGCCAAATGACTTTGGCGCGGGCATCTCGGACGAATGTTGGCAGAACGCCTAACTGCCGGCTGAAGGCCAGCGATGACTTCTCAGCTGCCGAGCTCTGAGATCACCTCGTCGACGGCGGCCACGCGGCCGACGTTGGTCATCGCGTAGTGAAGCGCAGCGTCCTGCCACTCCGGGCTGGTGGTGGAGGTCCCGTCGGAGACGACCACGATCTCGTAGCCGGCGTCGGCCCCATGACGAGCGGTGTGCTCGATCGACATGTTGGTGTAACAGCCGGCGATCACCAGGGTCACGATGTTCAGCCCGCGCAGCAGCGCGTCGAGCCGGGTGTCGTAGAACCCGTTCATCCGGAGCTTCTCGATCACGAAGTCTCCGTCACGGGGCTCCAGTCCCGGGACGGGGCTCGCTCCCCAGCTCCCACGGATCAGCGCCCCGGTGTCCTTGACCCCCTGAAACAGTGGCGCGTTGGTGCGCAGCCCGACCGCGCCGGGCTCCACCACGTAATGGATGTGGATCACCGCCATGCCCCGGGCTCGGGCCGCGTCGGCCAGCCGGCCGACGTTGGCGATCACGTTCTGGCTGCGGGCATGCGCCGGGGCGCCGGTCTCGGCGAACGCGCCGTCCTCTCCGATCACATCGTTCTGCATGTCCTGGATGATCAGCGCGCTCTGACTCGCGTTGCGCTGGCGCGGTTCGGGAGCCCCGCTGACCTCGCTCACATCACTCACGTGCTCCTCCTCTCGATCTAGTGGTGGTACGGAAGGCGGTTGGAGGCGACCTTGGTCGGGACCCGGTACAGCGAGGTCGAGCTCGGGATGTAGAGCATCTTCCAGTCGGGCCCGCCCCACGCCAGATTGCCGGTGGTCTCGGGCACCTCGACGACCCCGAGGTGCTCGCCCTCGGGCGAGATGACCCACACGCCGCGGGGGCCGGTGACCCAGACGTTGCCGCACTCGTCGACCTTCATCCCGTCGGGTATGCCCTCCTCGATCACGCCGCTGCCCACGCCCTCGAAGAACGCGCGTCCGTTGCTCAGGCCGCCGTCGTCGCCGACGTCGTAGATCCGGATCAGCGCTCGGGTGGTGTCGTTGATGTACATCTGCTTCTCGTCGGGGGTGAAGCAGAGCCCGTTGGGCTGCTCGAACTCGTCCTCGGCGACCACCAGCTCCGGGTCACCGCCGCCGGGGGCGATCCGGTAGACCCCTTGGAAGGCGAGCTCCTGCTCACGCGGGATCCCGAAGTGCTCCACCCGGCCGAACCCGGGGTCGCTGAAGTAGATCGTCCCGTCGGATCGGGTGATCACGTCGTTGGGGCTGTTGAGATACTTGCCCTGGTAGTGGGACGCGAGGGTCTCGCGAACGCCGTCGGGACGCTCGCGGACCAGTGACGAGGTGACGTGCTCGCACACCAGCAGGTTGCCGTCGCCGTCGTAGACCATCCCGTTGCCCTTGTTGTTGGGGCGCCGAATCTCCGTGACGCCGTCGGCCTCTGACCACCGGCGACGGACGTCGCCGGGCATGTCGCTGAACAGCAGGAAGCTCCCTTCCTTGTTCCACAGCGGCCCCTCGGTGAACGTGAAGCCAGTGGCCACTCGCTCCACCTCGGCTCCCGGGTCGATCAGCGCGGTCAGCCTGTCGGATCTCATCTCGATTCCCAACTGTCCTCTCCTCTCCTCGGTTGCAGCCAGTTGCTCCACCCGCCACCGGGCGGGCCCGGGGCCACCGGGCTATGCGGCGTGTCTTCGCTCGATCGCGGACAGCACGCCCGCCAGCTCCTGGAGGCTGGCGATGTTGTGCCCGGCGACGAAGCGGTCGATGTGCGGCAGGGCGGCCCGCATGCCAGCGCCCAGGGGCTCGTACTCGTCGTGGCCCTTGGCTGGATTGACCCAGACGATCGCGTATGCCGTCCGCGCCAGCCGCTCCATCTCCCGGCCGACGAGCCCGGGGTCCTGGCGCTCCCACCCGTCGGAGACGATCACCACGACCGCTCCGCGGGCGAACGCGAGCCGGCCCCAGCGATCATTGAACGTCTTCAGCGATTCGCCGATCAGGGTTCCGCCGGCCCAGTCGACCACCGTTGCCGAGGCCTTGTCCAACGCGCGCTCGGGATCCCGCGTCCGCAGCGCGCCGGTGAGCCGGGTCAGCCGCGTGCCGAACGCGAACACCTCGACGTGCCGGGCCGCCACCGCCGAGTGCAGGAACAGAAGCAGCGCACGCGAGTAGGCCTCCATCGAGCCTGAGATGTCGCACAGCAGGACAAGCCGGCGCGGGACATCCACCCGGCGGCGGTAGCTGCGGCTCAGCGGCTCCCCGCCCGTGGACAGCGACCGGCGTGTCATGCGCCGCAGGTCCACGGAGCGCCCGCGCGGGTGCGGCCGCAGGCGACGCGACGACCGCCGCGGCCGGACGGCGGCCAGCCGGGGGAGCAGGCGCCGCGCCTGGGCGAGCTCCTCGCGGCTCATCGCGCCGAAGTCCCGACGGCGGAGGACCTCCTGGGCGCTCCAGCCGAGCTCACGCTGCGCCGGCGGGGGGCCGGGCGCCCCACCGACCGGATCGGCGTGACGAGCCGCGCGCCCCTGCTGTGGACCGGCTGCGCGCACCCGCTTGGGTGCAAGCACCGGCGTGCGCAGAAACCATGCCTTGAACGCACGGTCGAACGGCTCGAGATCCTCGTGCCGGGCAACCAGCGTGCAGTGCAGCGCCCAGTAGACGTCGTCCTGTCGCTCCAGGCCGACCCCATCGAGTGCGTTCACCGCGTCGATGACTCGCCCCGGGCCGATCTCCAACCCGGCCTCGCGAAGCACGCGCCCGAACGTGACCACGTGCCTGACCACGGCGTCAGCGGGCAGCGCGCGCCTCCTGGAGCAAGCCGACCAGCGTCTCGTCTCGGATCAGCTCCAGGTCCTCCTGATACTTCAGGACCGAGCCCAGGGTGGATTGCACCACGTCGGCGTCCAGCTCACGGCGGCCGAGCACGGCAAGCGCCTCCGCCCAGTCGACCGTCTCCGCGACGCCCGGTGGTTTGACGAGGTCGAGTCCTCGCAGGCGCTGGACGAACTGCACCGCCTGCGCGGCGAGGCGCTCGGGGACGCCCGGGACGCGGAGGCGGACGATCTCGACCTCACGATCGCGGGACGGATGCCCGATCCAGTGAAACAGGCAGCGCCGCTTGAGCGCGTCGTGTAGCTCGCGCGTCCGGTTGGAGGTCAGGACCACGACCGGCCGCTGGGTGGCGTGGATCGTTCCGAGCTCCGGGATCGTGATCTGGAAATCCGACAACAGCTCCAGCAGGAAGGCCTCGAACTCGTCGTCGGCACGGTCGATCTCGTCGATCAGCAGGACCACTGGCTCGCGGGCCGCTATCGCCTCCAGCAGCGGGCGTTTGATCAGGAACCGCTCGCCGAACAGCTCGTCCTCCGGCACGGCTTGGCTCTCCTGCGTGGCGCGGATGTGCAGCAGCTGACGCGTGTAGTTCCACTCGTACACCGCGTGGTTGACGTCGAGTCCCTCGTAGCACTGCAGCCGGATCAGCCGGCTGCCCAGCGCGGCCGCGATTGCCTTGGCGGCCTCGGTCTTGCCGACGCCGGCCTCGCCCTCGAGCAGTAGCGGCTTGCGGACCGCCAGCGCCAGGTAGAGCACCGTCGCCAGGCCGCGGTCGGGCAGGTACGACGCGTCCAGAAGGCCGCGCTCCAGCTCCTCGATGCTCTGAAACCGCTGCACCCTGGCCTGCATCCTAACCCGCTGCGATCCTCTCCAAGCGTCGCATCCGACGCCCGGCACAGCGGTCGCCGGCGGCATCTGGCGCTATAGAGTTATTCTCTGGCAACCCGGCATCACTATAGAGTTTGGCTCTGGCCCCGAGCCCGACTGAGAGGATGGAGGAAGGTGCGAGGCAGCTATACGGAGACCGTTGTTCCAGCCTCGAGGACCGAGGCGGTGGAGGCGTTTGCCGATGGCGTCGACGTGACGGTCCTCGCCGGCGGGACGATCCTGATGCCCGATGTGACATACGGGCGGTTCCCGCGGGGCGGGCGCACGCTGATGCTGCATCGCGCCGGCCTGGACGGCATCTCGGGGAACGGTGGGGTGACGATCGGAGCGACGACCCGTCTGGCCGATGTGGCGGCGTCCGGCATCGAGCCGCTGGCGACCGCGGCGTCGGCCGTCGCGGATCCTGAGATCCGGGGTCAGGCGACGATCGGCGGCAATCTGTGCGCCCCGCCGGGGGTGGAGAGCCCGCGTGGCGACCTCCAGGCGCCGCTGCTGGCGCTCGACGCGAGGATACGCTCGGCCGGCCCCGACGGGGAACGCACGCAGCCGGTCGAGGAGTTCCTGGCGGCGGGAGCGGCGCGGCTGGTGCTGTCGATCGAGCTCGGCCGTCCGGGACGAGCCGCATATGTGACACAGCGCCGGGCGCACTCGCATTCCTACTCGGTGCTCGCGGTCGCGGCCGCCGAGGTCGATGGCCGGCTCCGAGTGGCGGCGGCGGGCGCCTCACCGAAGGCGGTCCGGCTGCGCGCCGTCGAGTCGGCCGCCACCGGAGGGGATTCGCCGGAGCAGGCGGCGGCCCGGGCGGGGGAGGACACCGAACCGCGGGACGATGCCCTCGCATCCGCCTGGTACCGGGCGGAGATCCTGCCCGTGCTGGTGGCGCGGGTACTGAAGAAGCTATAGAGAGGGGGCTGCTGCCGTGGAACTGTCAATCAACGGCGTTCCGCGCGCCACCGCCAGCTCGCCGGCGACGCCGCTGCTGACGGTCCTGCGCGAAGAGCTCAACGTCACCGGCCCCAAGCCGGGTTGTGAACAGGGCGGCTGTGGTGCCTGCACGGTGCTCGTCGACGGCGAGCCGAGGCGTTCGTGTCTGGTGGCGATCGGGATGGTGCAGGACGCCGAGATCACCACCGTGGAGGGGCTGGGCACGCCGAGGCATCTCGCTCCGGTCCAGGCGGCGTTCAACGATCGCTACGCCGCGCAGTGTGGGTACTGCACATCCGGGATGCTGATGGCCGGGCAGGCGCTGATCGACCGGGCCGGCGGGCCGGTGACCCGGGAGCAGGTGCTGGAGGCGCTCAGCGGGCACGTCTGCCGCTGCACGGGGTACGTGAAGATCGTGGATGCGATCATGGCCGCTGCGGCCGGCGAGTTCGATCACCCCGGCCGCAACGACCAGCTCGCGCCCGATCACTCGCAGCCCGAGGTCGAGATCCGGGGGTCGGCGGCATGAAGGCGGTCGGAGCCAAACTCCCCCGGTATGACGGGATCGCGCACATCACCGGCCGGACGATGTACGTCGACGACGTCAAGGCGCCGAACATGCTGCAGGCCCGAGCGCTGCGCTCGCCCCATCACCACGCAGCGATCAAGTCGTTGGACACGCAGCGCGCGGAGCAGCTCCGCGGCGTGCGTGCCGTGGTCACTCATGCCGACGTGCCCAAGAACGTGTACGGCCACCTCGAGGCACTCGGTGTTCCCGCCGACGAGCCGCTACTGGCCGAGGACGTAGTTCGCTGGCGCGGCCAGCCGATCGTCGCGGTCGCTGCCGAGGATGCGGATACGGCGATGGAGGCGGTGTCGCTGATCGACGTCGAGTACGAGGAGCTACCGGCCCTGTTCGACATCCGCCTGGCGTTCGAGCCCGACGCCCCCCAGGTCCACGAGTGGGGGCCGGTGTATCCGCATTTCGGGCCGTGGAACCACCGGCGGGTCCGCAAGGGCGACGTGGACTGGGCATTTGAGGCGGCCGACACGATCGTGGCCGGCGTGTACCGGCCGCAGGCGATCGAGCATGTGCCCCTGGAGACGCAGGCGGCGCTGGTGATCCCCGAGCCCGACGGGCGGCTGACGATCTACTCGTGCACGCAGGCGATGTACTTCTCGCTCGGCGTGGTCGCAGCTCATCTCGAGCTCCCGCTGAACCGGATCAAGCTGATCGGCGGGACCGTCGGCGGCGGCTTCGGCGGCAAGGTCGACACCGCCTCGGAGACGATCAGCGCCGTCCTGGCGCTGAAGGCCCAACGCCCGGTCAAGTGGCGGTGGACGCGCGAGGACGAGTTCCTGGTCTCCTCCACGCGCGCGCCGTGGCACATCGAGATGCAGGACGCAGTGACCGGCGACGGCTGGATCCTGGGGCGGCGGATGACGACGCTGCACGATGCTGGTGCCTATGCGCGGTTCTCGCCCTACGGGCTGACCAAGCACGCGTTTCACCACACCGGCGCTTACACGATCCCCAATCTGCGGTTCGACGGCTTCGTGGTGTTCTCCAACCGTGTCCCGACCACCGCGATGCGCGGGTTCGGGGTCACGTCGGTGTCGATGGCGGTCGAGACCCACCTCACCAGAGTGGCCGACGTGTTGGGATTGGACCCGTGGGAGCTGCGGCTGAAGAACGCCAATCGGATCGGGGACACCACCGGGAACCTGGTGGCGATGCAGGATCCCTCGACGGTGCCGGTTACCTTGGCCGCCGCCGAGCGGGTCGGCTACGAGCTCGCGCCCGAGTATCGCGAGATGACCTCGGATCGGCGAGCCGGCGAACTGCTTCCGGACCATCTCGTTGGCCAGCAGGCGTCCGAGGGGGCCCACGTGCTCGGTGCTGACGGGCCGGTCGACGGAGGAGGCAACTGATGGCCAAGCACTTCGGTCGCGGGTTCTCGACGATCGAGTACCCCACCGGCATGAACCAGAACGGCGATCCGAGCCAGGCATGGATAAAGCTCAAGCCCGACGGTCGCGTGGACGTGTTCGCCGGCACGGTCGACATCGGTCAGGGATCCAAGACGGTTCACACCCAGATCGTGGCCGACACGCTCGGTGTGCCGTATGACTGGGTGACGATGGACAACACCAACACCGACAGCTCGGCGATCTGCACCGGCACGTTCGCATCGCGGGGGACGTTCATCGGGGGCAACGCAGTCCGGTTCGCCGCCGAGCGCGTCCGCGAACGGGTGCTTGATCTCGCCGCCAAGGAGCTGGAGATCGACGCCGGGGACCTGGAGATCAACGACGGCGAGGTGGTGGCCAAGGGCGCCCCCGACCGCAAGATCTCGATGGGTGACGTCGCCGGCGCCGCCACCTACTCCTACGGGGAGCTGATCTCGGGCCAGGGGACGGCGCTGAAGCCGCTGGTGGAGGTCAACGACGACGACGGGTCGGTGCAGGAGGAGCCCCACTCGGCGATCTCCTATGCGGCGTGCGTCGCCGACGTGGAGGTCGACGACGAGACCGGCGACGTCCGTGTGGTCAGATTGGTCTCCGTCTACGACGTGGGGCGGGCGATCAACCCGCTGCTGGTGGAGGGTCAGATCGAGGGCGGAGCCATGATGGGCATTGGCCTGGGTCTGCTGGAGGAGTCTTATCCGCACTATCCGTCAGCCGAGCACCGGGGCGAGCAGTTCGGGTCCTACCTGGCGCCGGCGCTGGAGCAGCTTCCCGACCTGGATAACGTGATCCTGGAGAATCCTTCGGTGGACGGCCCGTTCGGGGCAAAGGCGATCGGCGAGATGGCCAACAACGCTCAGCCGCCGGCGATCGTGGCGGCCATCCACGACGCGGTCGGGGTCTGGGTGACCGAGATGCCCGCCTCTCCCGAGCGGGTGCTGCAGGCGATTCGCGCTCGGGCGCAGCCGCGCCGGGACGGTAAGCACGTCATCTTCGACGATGCGCTCTCCCTCAAAGCGGTGACCAGCAACGGCGGCGCCGGCTTCCTGGACACCCCGTGACCGCCGAGGTGCGATCGTGAGCAATTCTCCGTTTCGGTCCTGGAACCAGCGAGCATCGCGGTCCCTGTTTCCCAAGGTCGCTCTGCAGTCGATCGGGGGGGAGCAGATTCTCCTCTGCCAGGTGCAGTACGAGCCCGGCGCCGAGGTCAAGCGCCACTCCCACGAGCACTCGGAGCAGTTGATGTGGATGCTCAGCGGCGAGCTTCAGATGAACGTCGGCGGCGAGTCCCGGACCCTGGGCGAAGGCGATTGCGTGGTGATCAACCGTGGCGTCGACCATGCACTGTCGACTTCGACCGGGTGCAGGTTCCTGGAGGCGATGTCGCCCGTGCCGAAGGACCACGTGGCCGATCCAGCCAACGACCTCGTCCTCGGAGCCGACGGTGACAGCCGCCACGTCGACCACTAGGGCTCGTCCCAGCTTCATTCACCAACCAAGACAAGGAGGCCAACGTGCCGCTGGTCGAGATCAAGCTGTATGACACGCGCATCAACGATGACACCGTCCCCCAGTTGATTCAGAAGGTCACGGACGCCGTGGTGGAGTGCACCACCGAGGCGATTCGCGATGAGACCTGGGTCGTGGTCGAGGGCATCCCCAAGAAGCAGTGGGGCTTCGGCGGCAAGCCGGCCGAGTGATCGATGGGCGAGTTTGAGGGTCGAACGGCCCTCGTGACCGGCGGCGCCGGTGACATCGGTGCCGCCGTCATCCGCCGGCTGATCGCGGGCGGCGCCCGGGTGGCGAGCTTCGATCTTCGTGAGACGCAGTCGCCGGACGTGCTGTCGGTCACCGGCGACGGTGGCCGCGCAGCTGACCTCGATGCCGCGCTCTCCCGGACCGAGTCAGAGCTCGGAGCCCTGGACATCCTGATCTGCTGCGCGGGTGTCACCGGGGACTCGCTGCGCACCACCGACGTGTCCGATGACGAGTGGCGGCGGGTGATGGCGATCAACTGCGACGGCGTGTTCTTCGCCAATCGCGCCGCCGCGGCGGTGATGATTCCGCGGGGCTACGGGAGAATCGTCAACGTGGCCTCGATCGCGGGCAAGGAGGGCAATCCGATGGCCGCGGCGTACTCTGCCTCCAAGGCGGCGGTGATCGGGATGACCAAGGCGATCGGCAAGGACCTGGCCGAGACCGGGGTGCTGGTCAACTGTGTGACCCCCGCAGTGATCGAGGGCCGCATGCTCGGCGACATGAGCGAGGAGCACGTGGGCTACATGCTCAGTCGCATCCCGATGAAGCGGATGGGGCGCCCCGACGAAGTGGCGGCGCTGATCGAGTTCCTGGCCTCGGAGCGCTGCACGTTCTCCACCGCGGCCGTGTTCGACGTCTCGGGCGGCCGTGCCACCTACTGACAAGACGCGAAGGAGCTACGGTTCTCATGCCTGACACGGTCGCGGCCGCCCCGGCGGCCAATTTCATCGCCGGGGAGTGGACGCCGACCCGGAGCGGCGCCGTCTACGAGCGCCACAACCCGTGGCGCCCGAGCGAGGTGGTTGGTGAGTTTCCCAGCTCCCGGGCGGAGGATGTCACGGCTGCGGTCGACGCCGCGGCGGATGCCCAGCGGGCCTGGGCGCGGCTGCCCGCGGCCACCCGCGGTGGGTATCTGGCCAAGGCGGCCGCGGCGATCGACGCCGCGGCCGATGAGATCGCCCGCGACATGACACGAGAGATGGGCAAGCCGCTGCGGGAATCGCGCGGCGAGACCGGAAGGGCGGCCGCGATCCTGCGCTTCTTCTCCGGGGAGGGGTTGCGGCCGGTCGGGCAGCTGTTCGAGCAGTCCGCGACCGGGTCGGTCGTCTACACCCGCCGCCGTCCGGTCGGGATCGTCGGGCTGATCACACCGTGGAACTTCCCGATCGCGATCCCCACCTGGAAGACGGCGCCGGCGTTGGCCTACGGAAACACGGTGGTCATGAAGCTCGCCCAGGACTCGCCGCTCACCGGGCTTCACCTGGCGCGTGCGTTCGAGCGGGCGGGGCTTCCCGAGGGTGTCCTGAACGTCGTCATCGGACGGGGGTCAGAGGCCGGGGAGCCGCTGATCGCCGACCCGCGGGTGAGGGCGATCTCGTTCACCGGGTCGGTGCCCGTCGGCGCGGGCGTTCGCGCGCAGGCGACCTCACTGGGCAAACGGGTGCAGCTGGAGCTGGGCGGCCACAACCCGCTGATCGTGGCCGCCGATGCCCGGATCGACGCCGCGGTCACGGCCGCATATGCCGGGGCCTTCTGGTCGGCGGGCCAGAAGTGCACCGCCACCCGGCGGATCTATGTCCAGGACAAGGTCTACGACGAGTTCCGTTCGAAGCTGCTGGCGCGCATCGCGGGCGGTCACGTCGGTGACCCGGCCGACCCGGAGACCGAGGTGGGGCCGCTGGTCAACGAGCGTCAGTTCGATGAGGTCCTGTCGGCGATCCAGCGCGGCCGCGACGAGGGTGGGGAGATCGTCGCCGGCGGCGAGCGGGCCGACGCGGACGCATATGTGATCTCGCCCACGCTGTTCGAGGGGGTGCGCGACGACGCGTTCCTCTCCTGCGAGGAGGTGTTCGGACCGGTCACCTCGCTGTACCGCTTCTCGGCGGTCGACGAAGCGATCGAGCGCGCCAACGCGGTGCGGTTCGGCCTCTCGGCATCGGTGTTCACCACGAGCCTGGAAACCGCGCAGCGCTGCGTCGACGAGCTCGCGTCAGGGATCCTCCACGTCAACTCGCAGACCGCGGGCGCCGATGTGCACGTGCCGTTCGGCGGGACCAAGGACTCCGGTTTCGGTCCCCACGAGCAGGGGAGCGCCGCACACGAGTTCTACACCGAGGAGATCACGGTCTACCAGGATGTCTGACGAGCGCTGGCTGATCACCGGTGCCCTGGGGTGCATCGGCGCCTGGGCCTGCCGACAGCTGGTGCGAGAGGGGCATCGCGTGCTCGCCTACGACCTCGGCGAGGATCGCAGGCGCCTGGAGCTGGTGATGTCGCCCGCGGAGCTCGGCGAAGTCGCATTCGAGCACGGTGACATCACGGATCTGGAGCAGCTGGGGCGCGTCATGACCCGCACCCGGACCACCCACGTCGTGCATCTGGCGGCGCTGCTGCTGCCGCTGGCCAAGGCCGATCCCGTGCGTGGGGCGCTGGTCAACGTCGTCGGCACGGTCCACGTGTTCGAGGCGGCGCGGCAGGCGGGCGTTCGAGGCGTCTCCTATGCCAGCTCCGCCGCTGCCTACGACCGCATGGACGGCGCCTGGGTGGCCGAGGACGCTCGCGGGCGTCCGCTGAACCACTATGGGGTGCACAAGCAGGCCAATGAGGGCGCCGCGCGCGCATACTGGCACGATCTGGGGATGCCGAGCGTCGGCTTGCGCCCTCACGTCATCTACGGCGCGGGCCGCGACCACGGGCTCACCGCCGGGCCCACACTGGCGATGGCGGCGGCCGCCCGGGGCGCGGCGTACCGGATCCCGTTCGGCGGCCGGGCGCAGCTGCAGTACGCGCCCGACGCCGCCGCCAAGTTCATCGCCGGCGCCCGCTCGTGCGGCGAGGGGGCGCCGGTGCGCAACCTGGGCGGCCCGCCGGAGCACGTGGAGGACGTGATCGCCGCGATCGAGTCCACGGTCCCGGACGCGGCGGGGACGATCACCTACGACCCGGCGACCGAGCTGCCCCTACCCGAGGAGATGGAGGCCGGCGATCCGGTCACGACGCCGCTGTCCTCCGGGGTGCGGGAGACGATCGAGATGCTGCGCGCGGCGAGCTGACTGCGCGAGCGCGGCGCGCGACGAACGCCATATCGAGAGAGGTGACATGGACGCGACACAGCCGACATCAAGCCAGACGGCGGCGGGGACCGACACCTCACGCATGCCCTACCAGCTGCCGTTCCCAGCCGAGGCCGCGGAGGAGGTGCTGGTGCATCCGGCGGTGCCCGCGGACGAGCGCGTGTGGGTTCCGCAGGCCGAGGGTCTGGACTTCCGCCCGCTGCTCCTGCACACCCGCCAGGGATATTGGTGCAACCTGCTGCGGGTGCGGCGGACCGGGATCGTCAGCCGCCACCGCCACCCCATGCCGGTGACCGGATACGTGATCAAGGGACGCTGGCACTATCTGGAGCACGACTGGATGGCCGAGCCCGGCGCGTTCCTGTTCGAGCCGCCCGGGGAGACCCACACGCTGGTGGTGCCCGAGGGCGAGACCGAGATGATCACGCTGTTCACTGTCAACGCGGCGATGATCTACGTGGATCCCTGGGGGGCGACGACCGGCTACGAGGACGTGTTCACCAAGATCGATCTGTGTCGCCGCCACTACGTCGAGGTCGGCCTCGGCGCCGGCTACGTCGACCAGTTCATCCGGTGAGCCGGGCGACGTTCGACTACTCGGACCGCCGGGTGCTGGTCACCGGGGCCACCAGCGGTATCGGCCTGGCGCTCGCCGAGGGCTTCGCCGGCGCCGGGGCCCAGGTGACGGCCGCCGGCCTCGGAACGGCCGCCGCCCAGCCTCAGGGCGTCGAGTTCGTCGACGCGGACGTGTCGGATCCGGCATCGATCTCCGGCATCGTGGCCGGCTTCGCGCGTCTGGATGTGGTCATCTGCTGCGCCGGGATCATCCAGCGCGACGCCGAGCACGACCCAGACGTGTTCGCGCGGGTTCTGGACGTCAACCTGACCGGGACGATGCGGACGCTGAGCGCCTGCCACGAGCTCCTGCAGGCCAGCGGCGGCACCGCGGTGGCGACGGCGAGCATGCTGTCCTACGTGGGTGGCCCGCGGGTGCCCGGGTATGCCGCCAGCAAGGGCGGAATCGTCGCCCTGGTCAAATCCCTGTCGCTCGCCTGGGCGCCGGACGTGCGCGTCAACGCGATCGCCCCCGGGTGGATCACCACGCCGCTGACCGCGGCGCTGCGCGCCCCCGGGGGGATCGGCGACACGATCCTGGCGCGGACGCCGCTCGGGCGATGGGGCGAGCCCGAGGATCTGATCGGGCCGGTGCTCTTTCTCTGCTCCGACGCGGCGCGGTTCGTCACCGGCGAGGTCCTCCGCGTCGACGGTGGCTATCTGGCGGCCTGAGCCTCCGGGTCCACGGAAGCTGTCTGGCTCCGCCGGTAATCCTCACGCACCGGCGCGAACACGTCGAGCAGCACCGCTCCCGCGGGGCCTGCGACGCCACCATGTTCCACATGCGGGGGCACAGCGTACGCATCGAGCTCGCCGAGCTCGTGGGGCTCGCCGCCGATCGCCATCGTCATCGAGCCCCGCAGGATCAGGCCCAGCTGCTCGTGCGGATGGGAGTGCGCCGGCACCGTCGCTCCCGGCTCCATCTCTACGAGGTTGAGCATCGCTCGCTCGCCGAACAGCGCCCTGGCGGTCGCGCCGGGGGCCAGCTCGAAGCCGGGCAGGTCACGCAGCGAGATGAACGGCCTGGGCATCGGCGATCACCCGCGGCCCGCCAGGGTCTGCCGGGTCTCGGAGAGCGACGCCGCCGGCGTGAGCGCCTCGGGATCGGTCAGCAGCTCGATCAGCGCCGGACCGCCGGACGCCCGGGCCCGGGCGAGGGCGTCGGAGAACCCAGCTGACTCCGGCACGCGCTCGGCATGCAGCCCGAAGGCGCGGGCGTAGGCGGCGAAGTCGGGATTGACCAGATCGGTGGCGATCACGCGACCCGGATAGCGGCGCTCCTGGTGCATGCGGATCGTTCCCAGCATCCGGTTGTTGGCGACGAGCACGAGGATCGGCAGGCGCTCCTGGACCATCGTCGCGAGCTCCTGGCCGGACATCTGAAAGCAGCCGTCGCCGGCGAACGCCACCACGGCCCGGTCCGGATGCACGATCTGGGCGGCCAGCGCCGCGGGAACGCCGTACCCCATGGCTCCGCTCTGCGGCGCCAGCTGTGTGCCGCGGCGCCGGTAGCGGAGGAAGCGATGGACCCACACGGTGTAGTTGCCGGCTCCGTTGCAGAAGATCGTGTCGTCGGGCAACTGCGCCCGCAGCGTGGTCATCACGTCGCCGAGATCCACCCCGGCGGCTGACTCGAGCGCCGGGGGCTGAGACCACCGCTCGTAGTCGGCGCGGGCGCTCGCCGCCCAGTCCCGCCAGCGGTCCCCGGCGACCCGCGCCTGCTCGTCGACGGCGGCGGCGAACGAGCGCATGCCGGACAGGATCCCCTGCGCCGGCTGATAGACGCGGCCCAGCTCACCGGGATCGGGATGAACGTGGATCAGGGTCTGCGCCGCAACCGGCGGGGTCGGCAACGAGTAGCCCTGGGTTTCGATCTCGGTCAGCCGGGGCCCCGCCGCGATCAGCAGGTCCGCAACGGCGATCCGCCGGGCGAGCGCGGGGTTCACGCCGAGGCCGACGTCGCCGGAGTAGCAGGACAGCTGGTTGTCGACCAGGTCCTGGCGGCGAAACGAGGCCGCCACCGGAAGCCCGCAGGCCGTGGCCCAGTCGGTCAGGGAGGCACAGGCCGCGTCGTCCCAGGGCCCCCCACCGGCCAGCACGAGCGGGCGCTCGGCGCCCTGCAGCGTCGTCTTCAGGCGCTGGATCGCCGCCCGGTCGGCCGCCGGTTCCCGGGCGACGTACGGCGCGGCGTCGGCCGCCCGCGTGGTGGCGGCGAGCACGTCCTCGGGCAGCGAGACGACCACCGGCCCCTGGCGCCCGCTCGTCGCCGCCGCGAACGCGGCGGCAATCACCTCCGGGATCCGGTCGGCATCATCGAGCTCGAAGACCGACTTGGCCAGCGACCCGAATACGCGGTCGCAGTCGATCTCCTGGAACGCCTCCCGTCCGCGATGGCGGCGCGCCACCTGACCGACCATCAGGATCATCGGCGACGAGTCCTGGCGGGCGGTGTGCACGCCGACCGCGGCCTGGGTGGCTCCGGGCCCGCGTGTGACCAGGCAGACGCCCGGCCGCCCGGTCAGCTTGCCGTACGCCTCGGCGGCATTGGCCGCCGCGGTCTCGTGGCGGCAGGTGACGACGCGCAGGCGCTCCCGGTGATCGAGCAGGCCGTCGAGCAGCGGCAGATAGCTCTCGCCGGGCACGCAGAAGCACAGCTCGCAGCCGTGCACCGCGAGCTGGTCGGCGAGCAGCCGGCCGGCGCCGCGATCCGCGGTCACGTCACGACCGGAGCGTCCGCCATCGCCTCGTCCACGAACACCTTGTACTGCTGCGACTTGGGCTTGGCGGCATCCTCGTCACGAACGTAGCGGATCGAGCTCTTGCCCTTGAGCTCCGCGGGCAGGACCATGCAGCGCACGAACGTCGTCGGGGCGGTCTCCCCGGCCGCGGCGAAGACGGGCACCGGCCCGGGCTCGAACCAGGCGTCGAGCGGCCCGTAGGTGTCGGTGTGGCCGTCGCTCTCGATCCGGATCTCACCCTCCAGCAGGACTCGGATTCCCGGTCCCTGGTGCACGTGCAGGTAGGCGACGCCGCCGGGCGGGAAGCTGACGCGGTCAAGTCGGATCAGGTGCTCACCCTCGGAGACCAGCTCGACGGGCGCGTTGAGCTTGGCATCCGGGGAGGCGGCCGCCACCAGTTCGAACGAGAGCACGTGTGCCGGTCCCGGCAGCGCCCGGGGCTCGATGGAATATGTCGCCCGCTGCTCCGAGACGTCGAAGACGATGCGCCGCGCTCCGTCGAGCGCAACCGATTCACCATCTGAGACGCGGTACTCCAGAACCTGCAGCTCCATCGTCGTCCTCCCCGGTTGCTAATTGAAGTAGGCGCCACCGTCGACGACCAGCGACTGACCGGTGATGAAGGCGGACGCGTCTCCGGCGAAGAACACCACCGCCCCGACGATGTCCTCCGGATACTGGTCGCGGGCCAGGACCCGGGCCTTGGCCGATACCTCCTGCAGCTTTTGAACCTGGGCGTCGTTGGCCAGCACCCCGTCGGACATGGTGAACCCGGGCGCGATCGTGTTCACGAGCACGTTGTCGGATCCGAGCTCCTTGGCCAGCGAGCGCGTCATCGCGATCACCGCGCCCTTACTGGCGACGTAGTGCAGGAGGAACGGGACACCCTTGTACGGGGTACCGGAGGACAAGTTGATGATCCGCCCGCTGCCCGCGGCTCGCATCGCCGGGGCCACCGCCCGGGTAGCCAGGTACATGCCGAGCACGTTGACATCGAAGACCCGGCGCCATTCCTTGACCGAGAGCTCCTCGAATGGGGTCGGCACCAGCGAGGAGTAGATCCCGGCGTTGTTGACCAGGATGTCGATCCGGCCGTGGGCGTCGAGCGCCACCTGCGCCATCCGCTCGCAGGCCTCCTGATCGGAGACGTCCACCTCCACCGCCGTCCCGCCCAGCTGTTCGGCGAAGTCGCGAGGCGCGTGGAGGTCGGCGACGACCAGCTTCGCGCCCTCGGCAGCGAGCCCCTCGGCGATCTTGCGCCCGATTCCCTGAGCGCCGCCGGTCACGATCGCCACCCGTCCCCGGAGCGAGCTCATCGCGTTGTCTCCGCGTCGAAGAAGGGAGCGGGATTGAGGATCCGACTGGTCTGGGCGGCGAGCATCGGGCGCATCTTGTGGACGTAGGCCCGCCAGCCCGGGTCGGCCTGCAGCCGGCGCCGCCGCTGCACTCGGTCGTCGAAGCTGTCATACGCCCACAGATGGACGATCTGGTTGATCGAAGGGCCCACCTCCGTCGAGTAGTAGCCGACCATCCGGCCGAGAATCTCGCGCTGGATCTCCAGGCCCTCCTGCTCGTAGAGCTCGAGATACTCCGGCACCTTGCCCGGGTGCAGGGTGTACTCGCGCATCTCGACGATCACGCGTCGATCCCTCCCAGTGACAGGTAACGGGTCTCGATCCAGTCCTCCACTCCGTACTTGGATCCCTCCCGGCCGATGCCCGACTCCTTGACGCCTCCGAACGGCGCGACCTCGACTGAGATGAAGCCGGTGTTGATGCCGAGAATCCCGGTCTCGAGCCGCTCGGAGACGCGGAAGATCCGCCCCACGTCCCGGCTGTACATGTAGGCGGCCAGCCCGTAGGGGGTGTCATTTGCCAGTTCGATCGCCTCCGGCTCGGACGAGAACGTCCGTATTGCGGCGACCGGCCCGAACGTCTCCTCCTGCCAGATGGCGGTGTCTGCGGAGAGCCGGTCGAGCACCGTCGGCGCGTAGAACGTGCCGCCGCGATCGTGCGGTGCACCACCGCGGACGAGGCGCGCGCCCAGGTTCAGCGCATCGTCGACGTGATGGGTGACCTTCTCGAAGGCAGGTTGGTCGATCAACGGCCCAATGGTGGAATCCGGGTCGATGCCGTCGCCGACCACCAGCGAGTCGACCGCCGCCGCGAGCCGGCTCACGAACCGGTCGTGCACCGAATCGTCGACCAGGATCCGGTTGGCGGTGATGCAGGTCTGACCGGAGTTGCGGAACTTGCACAGCAGCGCTCCGGCCACCGCCTGCTCCAGGTCGGCGTCGTCAAAGACGATGAACGGCGCGTTGCCGCCGAGCTCCAGCGAGACGTTCTTCACCTGGTCGGAGCACTGCCGCATGATCAGCTTGCCGACCTGATTGGAGCCGGTGAAGCCAACCTTCCGGATCGCGGGGTGCGAGGTCAGCTCGCCTCCGATGGCGGGCGCGTCCTGAGCGTCTCCGGTCACGATCGATAGAACTCCATCGGGCAGGCCCGCCCGCTGCGCGAGCTCCGTGATCGCCAGTGCCGACAACGGGGTCTGCTCGGCCGGCTTGAGCACCATCGTGCAGCCGACCGCCAGGGCGGGCGCCGCCTTGCGGGTGACCATCGCCGACGGGAAGTTCCAGGGGGTGATGCCACCGCAGACCCCGATCGGGTGCTTGGTGACGAGGATCCGCTTGTCGCGCTGGGGCGAGGGGATCGTGTCACCGTAGATCCGCTTGGCCTCCTCGCCGAACCATTCCCAGAACGAGGCTGCATAGGCGACCTCGGCTCGGGACTCCGCCAGCGGCTTGCCCTGTTCGAGCGTCAGAAGCAAGGCGAGGTCGTCCCGGTTCTCCATCATCAGGTCGCGGAGCCGGCGCAGAATCCCGGCCCTCTCCGCGGCGGGCCGTTCGCGCCAGTCGCCCAGCGCGTCCGCGGCCGCCTCGATCGCCCGGCGCGTCTCCACCGCCCCCATCCGGGGCACCTCGGCCAGGACCTCCCCCGTCGCCGGATTGGTGACCGGGAAGCTGGTGCCGTCGTCGGCCGCGCACCACTCCCCCCCGACGCAGGCCCTGTCCCGAGCGAGCCTACGGTCCTTCAGGGCGATAGTCGTTGCCTCTAGCGCCATCGATCGGCATAGGTTATCCCATTGGCCAAACGACACCGCCGGGTGGGCCGGGGCCATCGCTGCGCAAGGGGCGTTGGATCCGTGGCCCGCGGCGGCTACCCGATCAGCTCCGAGCCGCGCGGCCGGGAGCGCATCGGGAGCTTGCCGAGGATCTCCAGGAACTCCTCCGCGGCCGGCGACCACGCGCTGCGCGTGAACGCCACGACCTCCCGCACGAGCCGCGGCCGGACCCGCATCAGGGCCGCGTCCAAGCCCGCGGGAACGGCGTGGCTGCCGAGCAGCGTCGGTCCCAGGCCCGCCGCCGCGAGTTGGGCCGCCGCCGTCACCTGACCCGTGCGCACCGCCGCCCTGGGGACGAAGCCCTCCTTGGCGCAGGCCGCCAGCGTGAGCTCACTCAGACCATGGGCGGGATCGAGCAGGACCCAGTCGCGGTCGGCAAGTGCCAACAGCGCCAGCCGGCGGCCGTTGCCGCGAACCTGGGGATCGTAGGCGGGCAGGACGATGACGAACTCCTCCCAGCCCAAGCGTGTTATCGGCCCCGTCCAGGCCGGCGGGCGGGGGCCGACGCCCAGGTCGCCGAGCCCACCGCGTACCGCCGCGTGGAGCTCGCGCCGATGGGGATATTCGTGCAGGAAGACGGTCGTCTCGCGGTGGCGGCGATGCCACTGGGCGAGCGCCTCGGGCAGCAGCCCGACGGCGAGCGACGTCACGGTCGCGATCCCGAGCTCGCGCCCGGGCACGCCCAAAGTCGTGCGCGCCGCCTCGGCGGCACGGGCCGCGTGCGACGCCGCCGCGCGCGCCTCGGGCAGGAACGCCCGCCCGGCGGCGGTCAGCTGGACGCCGTTGGGCAGGCGTTCGAGCAGCGGGCCTCCGAGCTCGCGCTCGAGTGCCCGCACCTGCTGCGACAGCGATGGCTGGGCGACGGACAGCCGCTGCGCGGCGCGCGTGAAGGAACCTTCCTCCACTACAGCCATCAGGTAGTTGATCTGGCGCAGGTTCATCGGGTCCATGGTCATAGCCAACGCCTATGACAATTGCTAAGAGTATTTAGAAATGGCACGAGCTGGATAACTCCTGTGTTACAGTGGCCGCTCCCTGAGGAGAGATGTCGATTCCTGACCATCAGCCAGAGGGTCCACCGGGGGCCGAGAGTGCCCCTGCGACCACGACCGACGAGCCTGGTCATTCAAGCAACCAACCGTTGCTCGTAGTCGACGGCGTCAGCAAGGGGTTCCCCGGTGTCCAGGCGCTGATCGACGTCAGCTGCTCGGTCTCCGCGGGGGAGGTGCACGCGCTGGTCGGTCAGAACGGCGCGGGCAAGTCGACTCTGGTCAAGTGCGTCACCGGGGTCTACGCCCCCGATTCCGGGCAGATCACCTTCATGGGCAATCCGATCGACGCCTTCAGCCCGAAGCACGCCGCCGATCTCGGGATCGCGGTCGTCCACCAGCGGATGCCGCTGCTGCCGTCGCTGTCGGTGGCCGAGAACGTCCACCTGGGGCAGCTCCCCACCCGCGCCGGCTTCCTGGACCGACGGGCCGCCAACCGCCGCACCAAGGAGCTGCTGGGCCGGTTCGGGCTCGACGTGGATCCCACGGTGCCGGTGTCGTCGCTGTCAGTGTCGGCACGGCAGGAGGTGGCGATCGCCCGCGCCCTGTTCCGGGACGCGCAGCTGCTCGTGCTCGACGAGCCCACCGCGGCGCTCGACGCCGCCCAGAGCCGGCGCCTGTTCGAGGTGGTGGAGAACCTGCGCCGCGAGAATGTGGCGATCCTCTACGTCTCCCACTACCTGGAGGAGATCTTCGCGCTGGCCGAGCGGGTGACCGTGCTTCGTGACGGCCGCCTGGTGCGCACCACGGCGACCGCGGATACCGATGAGAACGAGATCGTCACCCTGATGGCGGGTCATCGCCCGGCCGTCGGAGCAGACGTGGAGCGGGCGGGGCCGGCCGCGCCCGACGAGCGGGGGTCCGCGTCGGTCGTGCTCGACGGGGTCACTGGTGGGGTTCTCCGCGACGTGAGCTTGAAGATCGAACCCGGCGAGGTGATCGGCATCACCGGCGTGATCGGCGCCGGCGGTCACGACATCGCGCGGCTGCTGTTCGGGTTGGCCAAGCCGGACACCGGAACCGTCCTGCTGGGCGGCGAGGCCTTTCGGGCCCGAGGTCCCAGGCAGGCGCTCGACCTCGGAGTCTGCCTCGTCCCCGAGGATCCCGCGGGCGAGGGCATGGTTCCGGAGATGACCGTGGCCAGCAACATCTCGATCGTCGACCTGCCGCGCTTCAGTCGCCTGGGGATCCTCTCCCTGCGTCGCGAGCGCCGCACGGCGCGCGAGTACGTCAAGGAGCTGGAGATCGCCACCGCCTCGGTCGACACACCGGTGCGCAACCTCAGTGGCGGCAACCAGCAGAAGGTGCTGCTCGCGCGGGCGCTCGCCGCCAACGCGCGGTTGCTGCTGCTGGAGGAGCCCACCCAGGGCGTCGACATCAACGCCAAGCGCGAGATCCACCGGATCATCCGCAACCTGGCCGCGGGCGGGAAGACCGCGATCGTGATCTCGACCGACGTCCAGGATCTCCTGGAGTTCGTCGACCGGGTGGTGGCGTTGCGTCGCGGGCGGGTGGTCAGCGACGTCCGCGCCGCCGACACGAGTTTCGCCGAGATCCTCGACGTCACCGTCGGGGCCGACACCCGGGAGGCGGCGTGAGCATCGACCCGCAGACTGAGGTTGCCGGAGGCTCAGGAGGACTGGGAGCGCCGGGCGGCGCCGGGCCAGAGGGGGAGACCACCGCCAAGCGCCGGTGGGGCTGGGCGGCGGCCTCGATCGGGGGCGTGGACCTCTACTCGCTGTGGCCCATCCTGGTGATGGTGATCATCATCGTGATCACGGGCATCCGCGAGAACGGCTACCTGAAGGTCACGAACCTGGAGAACGTGATCAGCCAGATCTCGGCCCTCGGGATCGTCACCATGGGCCAGGCGATCCTGCTGATCTCCGGCGGCATCGACCTCTCGGTCGGGTACAACGCCGCGCTCGCCAGCATCGTCACCGGCCTGTTGCTGGAGCACGGCCATCCGATCGTCATCTGCATCATCGCCGGCGTGGCCGCGGCGACCGCGGTCGGCTTCATCAACGGCGTGCTCGCGGCGCAGAATCGCGCCCATCCCTTCATCATCACGCTCGGCGTGTCCATCTTCCTGTTCGGGTTGGACACTCAGCTGACCGGCGGCGCACCGGTCAACGACATGAAGGGCCTCTACACCCTCTTCGGAGGCACGTTCTGGGGCGGCATCCCGACCGTCGCGATCCCACTCGTCGTCGTCGTGATCCTCACCTACGTGTTCTTGCGGTGGTCGCGCCTGGGCCGGCAGGCGTATGCGATCGGTGGCAACGAGGAGGCCACCTACCTGGCCGGTATCCGCGTCAAGCGGACCAAGATCTACCTGTACACGCTGATGGGGCTGATCGTCGGCGTGGCGGGCATGGTGCTCGCGGGCCAGATCAACGAGGCCTCGTTCAACCTGGCCCAGAACTACGAACTCGAGTCGATCGCCACCGCGGTGATCGGCGGAACCGCGCTGTTCGGCGGGCGCGGTGGCGCGTTGCGGTCCCTTCAGGGCGTGGCTCTGTACGGGGTGGTTCAGAACGCGATCAGCTTCGCCGGCTTGTCAAGTAACTACCAACAGATGGCACTCGGCGTGATCATCGTCATCGCGGTGATGGTGGCGCGGGCAACGCGCTAGCGCCGGCGCTTCAAGGAGGAGAACAGTGAGGCACAAGATGATGCGTGCCCGGATCGTGGCGGTGCTGGCCTGTGTGGCAGCCGTCGCCGTGATCGCCGGGTGCGGCAGCTCGTCGTCGGGCGGCGGCGGCGGTGGCGGCTCGAGCTCGGGTCAGAGCAAGGGGACGATCGCGTTCCTGCTCTCCGGTCCCGACCTCTACTACCAATACGGCTTGGACGGCGCCAAGGCGGCGGCGGCGAAGCTGGGTTACTCGCTCAAGGTCTATCCGAATCCGAACATCAGCCCCTCGGTGGAGCTGGCCAACGTCCAGAACGCGATCGCGGCCGGAGTGAAGGCGATCGACGGCTACTCGGTGGGTCTGTCCACCGAGACGGCCACGATCAACAAGGCCGCCCAGTCCAACATCCCGATCTTCCTGATGTACGGGTATTCGCACCAGTACCTGCACGACAAGGGCGTGATCGGCTTCGAGCAGACCCCGCTCGTACCCTACGGCGAGGGCCCCGGCGCCTACGTCAAGAAGCACGAGTCGTCCGGCGGGCAGACCGCGGTGATCACCGGCCAGCTGGGCCGCGGTGACGCCGAGGGCTACCGGCAGGGCTACCTGGAGGCCCTGGGATGCAGCGGCAACACGGTGGCGGGCAACCCCCCGATGAGCTGTGCCAACGGCGTCAAGTACGTCGACACCGAGACCGGCCACTGGCTCCGTCCCGACGCCTATAAGGCGGCGCAGGACATCATCTCCAAGTACCCGAGTCTTTCCTCGATGTTCGTCGAGAACGAGGACATGGCGGTAGGGGTCCATACCGCGCTGACGGCAGCTCACAAGAACGTGATGCTGGTGTCCGCCAACGGTGCGCCGTACGGTCTCGCCGGAATCAAGGCGGGATGGCTGTCGGCGAGCAACACCTGCTCGCCATCGCTCGAGGGCCTCTACTCGATCCGCTACATCGACGGGTACCTGAACAAGAAGGTCACCGGTGGGAAGCTGTACTACTCGCACACGGTGATGGTCGACAAGAGCAACGTCAACGATGCGGTCGGCTGGACCTTCTTCAAGAGTCCCAGCCAGGTCAACCACTGGATGAACGCGCCGCTGCTTCCGGCCGTGGCCAATCCGCCCACCTAGGACATGAGCCACCGCCCCCGGCCGGCGCCGGGGGCGGCGGCCTCCTCACCCTGGAGCGCAACCCGATGACCAACCCGCTCGGCGCCTGTACGTGGCTGTGGACCGCGCCGTTCAGCGACGCCGACACGGGACTGGCGCAGCGTGTCTCGGACCTCGGCTTCGACGTCCTCGAGGTCTGCATCGAGGACACGGGCCGGGTCAGCGCCGATGCGCTCCAGGCCGCCGGCCGGGAGGCGAACGTCGCCTTCTCGGTATGCGGCGCCTTCGGGCCCGACCGGGACCTCGCCCACCGGGACCCCGGCCCTCGGGAGAACGCCCTCAGGTACATCGAATGGCTGGTGCAGCTGGCCGCCGCGGTCGGATCGCCGCACGTCTGCGGTCCGATGTACTCGGCGGTCGGCAAGCCCCGGCTCGAGGATCCGGAGGACCGTACGGCCGAACGCCGCCGCTCGATCGAGAACCTCAAGCGCGCCGCCGACGGCGCGGCGCAACGCGGCGTCCGGCTAGCCGTCGAGCCGCTCAACCGCTACGAGACCGACATGGTCAACACCGTCGAGCAGGGCCTGCAGCTCTGCGACGAAGTGGGAGCCGACAACATCGGGCTGCTGCTCGACACGTACCACATGAACATCGAGGAGAAGTCGCTCGGTGACGCGATTCGCGCCGCCGGCGACCGGGTCTTCCACTTCCATTCCTGCGAGAACGATCGGGGAACGCCGGGAACCGGGCACATTCCGTGGTCAGACGCCTTCGCGGCGCTGGCCGAGATCGGCTACGCCGGTCAGGTGGTGATCGAGTCGTTCACGCCAGCGGTGAAGGAGATCGCGCGCGCCGTGTCGTTGTGGCGGCCGCTGGACGCCGACGGAGACGAGCTGGCGGCGGCGGGGCTGCGCTTCCTCAAGGACTCACTCCGCGATAGCTGACCGCGATCCGCCGCCCCTGCACCGAGGAGCGAACGATCGCGTCGCACACCTCGGCGGCGCGATAGCCGTCCTGTAGGTCGGCGCCGTCGGGCGTGACCGACCCGCCGTCGCGGATCGCTCCCAGGAGGTGGTGCAGCTCGTGGACGAACGTGTGCTCCCACCCGATGATGTGGCCCGGCGGCCACCAATTGGCGATGAACGGATGCTCGGCCTCGGTCACCAGCACCCGACGGAACCCCTGCTGGCGCTCGTCGGCCCGGGGGCCCGAGTAGTCGATCTCCAGCTCATTGAGCCGCTCGAGGTCGAACGCGATCGAGCCCTCCGAGCCGTTGATCTCCCAGCGCAGCGCGTTCTTGCGGCCGGTGGCGAACCGGCTGGCCTCGAGCGTGCCCACGGCGCCGCCGTCAAAGCGAATCGCGGCCGCGAACGCGTCGTCGACGCTCCGCTGCGGCCAGAAGGTCGCGATCTGCCCCGACACCTCCGCGATCTCCCCCACGAGATATCGGGCGAGGTCGATCACGTGGGCGCCGAGATCGCCGATCGCCCCGGAGCCAGCGGCCGGCTGGTCAAAGCGCCAGGCGTCGCTGTCCGCGGCCCCCCAGTCCTGGAGGTAGCTCGCCCGGAAGTGATGGATCTCACCCAGGTCCCCGGCGCGGGCAATCTCCCGCGCCAGCCTGACCGCCGGCACGAACCGGTAGTTGAAGGCACACATGTGGGTCACGCTGCAAGCGGCGACCCGCTGCCAGCACTCGTATGCCTCCTCGGCGGTGCGTCCCAGCGGCTTCTCGCAGACCACGTGCTTGCCCGCCTCTGCGGCGGCGATCGTCGGCTCGGAATGCAGGTTGTTCGGGCCCGAGTTGTCGAACAGGCCGATCCGGTCGTCGGCGACCAGGTCCCGCCAGTCGGTGGTGTGCCCCTCGAATCCGAAGCGGCTTGCCGCCTCTCCGACGGCGCTCTCGGTACGCCCGGCTATCGAGACCAGCTCCGGCACCAGCGGCGGCGGCCACGTCATGTAGGCGAGCGTCTTGTAGGCGTTGGCGTGCGCCCGGCCCATGAACGCATAGCCGAGCATCCCGATGCCGATCGCGTCGGTCATGCCGAGGGCTCCGACTGGAAGGCGGCATCGAAGGCGAGGGTGGACCGGGGAAAATCGCTGCGGCGGACGAACCGCAGCGCGTCCTGGGCGCCGTATTCGCGATCCATCCCCGAGTCCTCCCACTCGATCGACAGCGGCCCGGCGTAGCCGCAGCGATTCAGTGCTCGCAGCAGCGCCTCGAAGTCGACGTCGCCGTGACCAGGCGAGACGAACGTCCAGCCGCGCTCGCGCTCCCCGAAGTCAAGGTGGGAGCCGAGAATGCTGGTGCGCCCGTCCAGGGTGCGCACCGAGTCCTTGACGTGCACGTGGTAGATCCGCTCGCCGAACTCCAGTGCGAACTCTGCCGGATCCAGGAACTGGGGGATGAAGTGACTTGGATCGAGGTTGATCCCGAATCCCTCGCGCCTGTCCAGCGCGGCCAGCGCCCGCCGCGTGGTCACGAAGTCGTAGGCGATCTCGGTGGGGTGGACCTCCAGCGCGAACTTCACTCCCTCGGCGTCGAACACGTCGATGATCGGCCCCCAGCGCTCCGCAAACTCGTCATACCCGCGCTCGATCTCGTCCCAGTCGTTGGGCGGGAAGGAGTAGAGCATGTGCCAGATACCGGACCCGGTGAAGCCGGTCACGACGGCGACGCCGAACGCAGCCGCCGCCCGGGCGGCGTCCTGCATCCGCTCGGCGGCCCGCTTGCGGACCCCTTCGGCCTCGCCGTCGCCCCAGATCTCGGGCGGCAGGACGCCGCGATGGCGGTTGTCGATCGGATCGCAGACCGCCTGGCCGATCAGGTGCGTGCCGAGCGCCCAGCAGCCGAGCCCGCTGCTCTTGAGCAGCTCCTGCAGGCCCGGTACGTAGGTGGCGTCGGCGAGGGCGCGCGCGATGTCGAAGTGATCACCCCAGCAGGCCAGCTCGAGACCGTCGAACCCCCACTCCGACGTCCAGGCGACCAGCTCGGTCAGCGGCACGTCGGCCCACTGTCCGGTGAACAGCGTCACGGGCCGCCGGCCGCTCACGGGCGTGCTGTCTGCGGACATCGGCTCTCCCTCCTAGTGGGCCTGACTGCATGAGCGCCGTCGGGCGCTGCCGCCAGCTTATGTGCTCCGGCCCGACGACCGCCATCCGCGCTACCTGAGGCCGAGCGACCGCTCGATGAAGCGCAGGCTGGCCGCCTGGAGCTCCGGGTCGTGCTGGACGGAGCGATGGTGGCCGCCGGGCACCGCGATCAACCGGCTCCCGGGTGCCGGGGCGATCGCGGCAAGCTCGCGTGACTGCTGGATCGGCACCCGCTCGTCGCCCTCCGCGTGCATCAGCAGGAGGGGCGCGGTGAGCGCTTTGACGGCGGCCGGGAGATCGTTGCCGTCCAGGAGGCGGCGCAGCGAGTCGGCGTCGGCGGCGAAGCCGAAGTCGCCCCCGTCCAGGCCCCGGCGTAAGCCGTCGGCGCCGGCGGGGCAGATGGCGACGACCGCGCCGGCGTCGATCGCGGGCGCGGCGAGGATCGCCAGGTAGCCGCCCATGCTCGAGCCGCGGATCGCCACCGGATCGCCGGGGCGCCGGAGGGCGCCGCGGAGATGTCCGGCGACGGTGACCGCGTCGCCGATCACGTTGCCGTCCAGCCGTCCGCCGGTCTCCCCGTGACCGCGCTGATCGAAGCAGATCACCGCCAGCCCGTGTGCGACCGCCGCGCGGGCGAAATCGTGATGGCTCTCCTTGCACGAGCCGGCGCCGTGCAAGACCACGACGCCCGCCTGGGCGGGAGGCGAGGCGGGAAGCCACAGCGTGTAGGCCAGGCCGGTGATCGTGCCGGTCTGCGCTGGATGCAGCGGGACGACGGTGCGCGTCGCTCACACCATATCGTTAGGCGATGTGAGCACCATGACGTCAGAGCTCTCCCACGTTTACCCCCGGGGTAGCCGGATCAACGAGCGGGGTCATCTGGAGCTCGCGGGGTGCGACGCCGTTGACGTCGCACGCCGGTTCGGCACTCCAGCGTACGTGGTCGTCGAGGAGGACCTGCGCAGCCGCGCGCGCGAGTTCGTCGACGCCGTGGCCGCCCGCCATCCCGACTTCGACGTCCTGTTCGCCTCCAAGGCGTTCCCGTGCACGGCCGCCTGCCGGGTGCTCGCCGAGGAGGGATTGGCCTGCGACGTGGCCTCCGGCGGAGAGCTGGCGCTCGCGCTCCGCGCCGGCTTTGACCCAGGTCGCACCTATCTGCACGGCAACGCCAAGTCCGAGACGGAGCTGCGAGAGGCGCTGGAGGCCGGGGTGGGCCATATCGTGCTGGACTCGCTGCAGGAGATCGGTCGCCTGGCGGCGATCGCCGGCGAGCTCGGCGTCCGCCAGGACGTGTTGGTCAGGGTCACCCCGGGCGTCGCCGGCGACACCCATCGGGCGATCTCCACCGGTCAGGCCGACTCCAAGTTCGGCTTCTCGCTGGATCAGGCGCGCGAGGCGATCGCCCTCCTCGAGGGACACGCGTGGCTGTCGCTGGTGGGGCTGCACTTCCACATCGGGTCGCAACTGTTCGCGCTGCAGCCGTTCCGGGCCGCGGTGCGGGCGATCGCCGCGCTCGGTGATTTCCCGGTCTACAACCTCGGCGGCGGGCTGGCCGCCGCCTACACCCCCGATCAGCATCCACCCAGCCCCGAGAGCTACGTCGAGGCGATCGTCGAGGCCGTGCACTCCGAGCTCGGCCCCGACAAGCGGCTGCTGCTCGAGCCCGGTCGGGCGCTGGTCGCCAACTCGACGGTCACCCTGTACACGGTCCAGACCGTCAAGGACAACGTGTCCACCTGGGTCGCCGTCGACGGCGGCATGTCGGACAACCTGCGCCCGATGATGTACGGCGCGCGCTATGAGGCGATGATCGCCGACCGCCCGCTGGCCGCCGACGGCGTCGTCTGCCACCTGGCGGGCAAGCATTGTGAGTCCGGCGACGTGATCGTCCGCCATGTGCGCCTCCCGGATCCGGCGCCCGGCGACGTCGTCGTCACCCCGGCCACCGGCGCCTACGGCTACGCGATGGCCAACAACTACAACGGCGTGCCCCGCCCGCCGGTGATCTTCTGCCGCGACGGCGACGCCCGGGTGGTCGTGCGCCGCGAGACCTACGACGATCTCGCGAGCCGAGACGTCGTTTCGTAGGGCATGCCGGCGGAGGGCGAAAAGTTCAGGGTCGGGCTGCTCGGGCACGGGACGGTCGGAGCCGCGTTCGCCGACCTCCTGCCCCGCCGCGCCGACCGGATCGCCCGGATCACCGGGCTGCGCCCCGAGCTGTCGGGCGTGCTCACCCGCTCCCGGGGCTCGTTCGCCGAGATCCTCGAAGGCTCGGATCTGATCGTGGAGCTGATCGGCGGCCTGGAGCCCGCGCGGGAATATCTGCTGACCGCCATGCGGGCGGGCAAGCACATCGTCACCGCCAACAAGCAGCTGCTCTCCCAGCACGGCGAGGAGCTGTGGGAACAGGCGCGCGTCCACGGCGTGCAGCTGCGCTTCGAGGGTGCGGTCGCGGGGGTGGTTCCCGTGATCCGGGTGCTGCAGGAGTCGCTGGCGGGGGCGACGATCGACCGGGTGCACGGGATCGTCAACGGCACCACCAACTTCATCCTCACCGAGATGGCGCGCACCGGCTGCTCGTTTGCCCAGGCGCTGGGCGAGGCGCAGCGGCTCGGCTACGCCGAAGCCGACCCGTCCGACGACGTCGACGGCCGCGACGCCGCCGCCAAGATGGCGATCGTCGCCCGGCTGGCGTTCGAGACCCCGGTCCACATCGACCAGGTCCGCTACGAGGGGATCGAGCTGATCCAGCCAGACGATCTGGAGTACGCCCGCGAGCTCGGGCTCGGCCTGAAGCTGATCGGCACCGCGGAGCGGATCGGCCGCGAGGGCCTGTCGGTCAGCGTCTACCCGGCCTTCCTGTACCCGGGCCACCCGCTGGCCTCGGTCAACGGACCGTTCAACGCCGTCACCGTGGAGTCAGAGGCGATCACCGAGATCACTATGTCGGGGCCGGGGGCCGGCGGGCCGCAGACCGCCAGTGCCGTGCTCGGCGACGTGATCAGCGCGATGATCCCACCCGCCTCGACGCCGCCGGCCACCGAGTCGCTGGAGATCGTCACCGACGTGATGGCCTCGTTCTATCTGCATCTGGAGGTCGCCGACGAACCCGGGGTGCTGGCGCAGGTGGCGCAGGTGCTGGCGGTGCAGGAGGTGTCGGTGAAGTCGGTGGTGCAGAAGGGCCTGCGCGACCAGGCGCGGCTGGTGATGGTGGTCCACCCGGTGCTCGAGTCGCGTTTCGCGGCGGCAATGGAAGCGATCGGCGGCCTCGACGTCATGCGGGCGCCCCCGCGAGCGATCCGTGTCATCGAGGAGGAGTTCGGCTGACGGATTGACACAAACGTTTTGCTTTTGACACCCACGTGTAACAGGATGCTTGAGACCCTGAGGGGTGATGCAGATTGGCCCCGATAGTGATGGTCAATCCGCATCACCCGACGTGAGACTCGCGGAGCTGGCCGACCGCCAGCACGGGCCGGTGGCGCGGTGGCAGCTCGCGGCCCTCGGGCTGCGGCGCGGGGCGGTGCAGCGCCGCATCGCCCGAGCGCAGCTTCGCCCGCACCATCGCGGGGTCTATGTCGTCGGCCACAAGCAGCTATCGATCGAAGGTCACTTCATGGCCGCCGTCCTCGCCTGCGCCCCAGACGCCGTCCTCAGCCACCACGCCGCCGCCGCGCTGTGGGACCTCAGGCCGAACCCACAGAGCTTGATCGACGTCACCGCCCCGGTGAAACATACGCACAAGGGCATCCGCTGCCACGTCTCGCGCAACCTCCAGCACGCCGACACAACCACGATCGACGGCGTTTCCGTCATGCGCCTCGAGCGCACCTACCTCGACTACGCGGAGCAGGCTTACCCCCGCCAGCTCACCGCCGGCTCCAGGCCGGCCAGCGACGCAACATCCTCGACGTTCGAAACCTGAACGAACTTCTGGACCGCAGCCCGGGGCGGAGGGGGCGCAAGCGCCTCAGAGCGGCCATCGCGCGACCTCGCCGACGACCCGCCGTGGACACAGTCAGAGTTGGAGGAGCGCTTCCTCGCCCTCCCTGCGCGCCGCCCACCTCCCGCCACCCCGGACCAACACGCTGATCGACGGCGCCCTCGTCGACTGTGCCTGGCCGGCCCACCGCCTCGTCGCCGAGGTGGACGGCTACGCCTACCATCGCAGCCGCCACCAGTTCGAGGACGACCGCCGGCGGGACATCGCCCTTCAGACCGCCGGCTGGCGCGTGATCCGCATCACCCACCGCCGTCTCAGCGAGGACGCCGAGTCTTTGACGAGCGACATCCGAGCCCTCCTGAGCAGCCGATAGGATCCGCGCCCGATCCATGCGCGCGATCCAGATCACCGAGCTGACCGGCCCCGCGACCGCCCTCGCTCTCGCAGACGTCCCCGAGCCTGCGCCCTCGCACGAGATGAGCCCCGGGAGCGGCGTCCTCATCGACGTCAAGTCGGCCGGCGTCTCCTTCCCGGAGCTGTTGCAGACCCGCGGCGAGTACCAGTACAAGCCGCCGCTGCCGTTCATCCCCGGCAGCGAGGTCGGCGGGATCGTCCGCCAGGTCCACGGGCAGGCCGGCGTCAGCCCCGGCGACCGGGTCGCCGCGTTCTGCATGTCCGCGGCGTGGGCCGAGGTCGCGGTCGCCCCGTCCTACTTCTGCTTCAGGATCCCGGACGACTGGGACTTCGGGCAGGGCGCTGCCCTGGTGATGAACTACCACACCGCCTACTTCGCGCTGATCGCCCGCGGCCGGCTGGCCGAGGGCGAGACGATTCTCGTCCACGGCGCCGCCGGTGGTGTCGGCACCGCCACCCTCCAGGTCGCCAAGGCCTACGGGGCGCGGACCATCGCCGTCGTCTCCAGCGACGACAAGGCCCAGATCGCCCGCGATGCCGGCGCCGACGAGGTCGTCCGCTCCGATGAGCCCTGGAAGGACCGGGTCAAGGAGATGACCGACGGCGGCGTCCACCTCGTGCTCGATCCGGTCGGCGGCGACCGGTTCACGGACAGCCTGCGCTCGCTGCGCGAGGGCGGACGGGTGGTGGTGGTCGGCTTCACCGGAGGCTCGATCCCCGAGGTGCGGGTCAACCGGCTGCTGCTCAACAACACCGAGGTGATCGGCGCCGGTTGGGGCGCCTCGGTGGTCGGCTGGCCGGAGCGGACCGAGCGGATCGGCGCGGCCATCGAGGGGCTGATCGAGGCGGGACAGGTCAACCCGATGATCGGGGCGCGCTTCCCCCTGGAACGGGCCACCGACGCCCTCCGGCTGCTCGACGAGCGGCGGGCCACCGGCAAGGTCGTGCTCGACGTCGCCTGAGCCCGCGCCCCCGGGCTCTGCCATCCTCGGGCGCGATGCCCGACCCGGTCACACGCTCGGCCCGATCAAAATGCCCGGCCTGATCAAGACGTCCGGTCTGATCGACCGCTACCGCGACCGGCTGCCGTTCGCGCCCGATGACCCCGTCGTCTCGCTGGGGGAGGGGAGCACACCGCTGGTGCCCGCGCCGACGCTGTCCGAGCAGGTCGGCGCCGAGGTGTGGTGCAAGCTCGAGGGCCTGAACCCCACGGGGTCGTTCAAGGACCGGGGAATGACCTGCGCCGTCTCGGCGGCGGTCAGGGAGGGCGCCGCGTCGATCGTCTGCGCCTCCACCGGCAACACGGCCGCCTCGGCGGCGGCGTACGCGGCCCGAGCCGGCCTGGAGTGCGCCGTGATCGTGCCCGACGGCAAGATCGCCACCGGCAAGCTCGCCCAGGCCCTCATCTACGGCGCCCGGGTGATCGCGCTGAACGGCAACTTCGACGTCGCCCTCAAGCTCGTCCGGGAGCTCGCCGCCGCGCATCCGATCGCGCTGGTGAACTCCGTCAACGAGTTTCGGATGGAGGGACAGAAGACGGCCGCGTTCGAGCTCCTGCAGGACCTCGACGGCGAGCTCGACGCCCTTTGCATCCCGGTCGGCAACGCCGGCAACATCACCGCCTACTGGCGCGGGTTCGGCGAGGCCGGCGCCGCCCCCCGAATGCTCGGTTTCCAGGCGGCGGGCGCGGCTCCGCTCGTGCAGGGCGCCCCGGTCCAGCATCCCGAGACGGTGGCCAGCGCCATCCGGATCGGCAATCCCGCCCGCTGGGAGGACGCGATGAACGCGATGACCGCCTCCGGCGGCGCGGTCAGCGCGGTCACCGATGAGCAGATCCTGTCGGCCTACCGGCTGCTCGCCGCCCGCGAGGGCATCTTCTGCGAGCCGGCGTCGGCCGCCGGGGTGGCGGGTCTGCTCGCCCACGGCGCCGGCGACGCCCGCCGGGTGGTGTGCGTTCTCACTGGAAACGGCCTCAAGGACCCGCAGACGGCGCTCGCCCAGCTCGACGAGGCGCCCGCCGCCCAGTCGCAGCGCCGCGTCGCCGGCGTGGGCGCGGTCGTGCCCTGCGTCCCCGAGCTGCAGGCGCTCGAGGCCGCGGTGCTCGGATGATCCTCGGCCGGCGCCGGGTGGTGCGCGTGCCGGCGTCCACGGCGAACCTCGGGCCCGGCTTCGACGTGATGGCGGCGGCGCTGGCGCTGCACTTGGAGCTCGAGGTCTCAGAGACCGGCAGCTTCAAGGTCCACACCAGCCTCGACGTCCCACACGACCGCACCAACCTGGTCGTACGGGCGTTCGAGCGGCTGCACCCCGCCGACGGCTTCGAGTTCACGATCTCATCGAACATCCCGCTCAGCGGCGGCTTGGGCTCGAGCGGCGCCGCGGTCATCGCCGGGCTGACCGCCGCCGACCACCTGTTCGAGCTCGACGCCGACATCCGCGCCACCGCCACCGAGCTCGAGGGTCATCCCGACAACGTCGCGGCGGCGCTGAACGGCGGATTCGTGATCTGCGACGGTCCGGTGGCGCACCGGTTCGAGCCGCCGATGGGGCTGGAGGCGGTGCTCCTGGTGCCGTCCGAGCCGGTCCGGACCGAGGCGGCCCGGGCGGTGCTTCCCGACACGGTGCCCCGGGCCGACGCCGTCTACAACGTCGCGCACGCATCCACCCTCACGCTCGGGCTCGCCACCGGCGACTGGGCGCTGATCGCCGCCGGCCTGGGGGACCGGCTGCACCAGCCCTACCGCGCCCAGCTATTCCCGCGGTCAGCCCACCTGCTCCGACGTGCGGCCGAGTTCGGCGCGCTCGGCGCGACGGTCTCCGGAGCGGGACCGAGCGTCTTGTTCTGGTGCCAGTACGAACACACCGGACGCGTCCTGGAGCGGGTCCGTGAGGCCGCGGAGGGGTGGGCGACGGTGATCCGGACGCCGTTCGAGTCCCAGGGCGCCGACGTCCGCGAGCTCTGAGAGGCCGCCGGCTACGAGGCCCGCGCCGGCGCCGGGACCGAGTCCCGGATCAGCTGGGCCAGCGGCGCCCGGGCCTGCTCCAGACCCAGCCGGCGAAGCAGCTCGTCGGCGACCGCCAGATAGTCGGCGCCGAGATCGGACCGGTAATCCAGGATCGACACTGCTCGCTCGGCCGATTCGGCGTAGGCGATCGACGAGCGGATCGTGGTCTGGATCAGCTGGTCGCCGAAGTGCTCTCGCAGCGAATCGAACGCCTCTCGCGAATGGCGGGTGCGCATGTCGGCGATGTTGAGGACGACCCCAAGCCACTGCAGCTCGGGGTTCAGGCTGTCACGAGCCAGATCGATCACCTGAAGCGCCTGCTCCACGCCCTGCAGCGCGAAGTACTGGGCCTCGGCGGACAACAGGGCGTAGTCGGAGGCGACCAGCGCGTTGACGGTGAGCAGGCCGAGCGCCGGAGGGCAATCGATCAGGATCAGGTCGAAATCGTCGCCGAGATCCCGCAGGGCCCGCCGGAGCATCAGCTCGCGGCCCATCTTGCCCCCCAACGCCAGCTCGGCCTCCGCGAGCCCGAGGTTGGCGGGGATGATCCCGTCGTGGACGGCCTCCCGGGCCGATGCCCGTCCGGCGAGGACGTCGCCGATCGTCGGGGCGGCGTCGGGGTCGACATCGAGGTAGTCCGACAGGTTTCCCTGGGGGTCGAGGTCGATGGCCAGCACCGCCAGGCCGACCCGGCGAAACACGTCAGTCAGCGTTCTCACCGCCGTCGTCTTGCCGGTGCCGCCCTTCTGCGAGAGGACCGAGATGGTGACGGGCATGCCCGGCTGACTATAGGTGAGCCGGACCGCGGATCACGTCCGGCGCTCGGCCCGCCGGGGCCCGCCCGGCTCGGCCCGCCGGGGCCTGCCCGGCTCAGCCCGCCGGGGCCTGCCCGGCTCAGCCCGCGGGGCCGGCTCAGCCCGCCGGGGCCGGCTCAGCCCGCCGGGGCCGGCTCAGCCCCGCGGGGCCCCCCGGCTCAGCGGGCCGGGGCCCGCCCCGGCTCAGCCCGGCGACGCCCCGGCGTCGGGTGTCTCGCCCGGTCGCATCCCCGAGATCACGGGTACGTCGATGAAATGCAGGCGGTGGCGGCCGATCACGACCTCGTCGCCGTCAGCCAGCGTACTCCACTCCACGCGCTCTCCGTTGACGAACACGCCGTTGAGGCTGCGATCGTCGAGCACGCGCAGCCCGTCGGGCTGACGCACGACCAGCGCGTGGCGGCGCGACACGGTGGGATCGTCGAAGCGGATGTCGGCGGCGAGGCTGCGCCCGATCCGCGTCCACTCGCGCGTGATCATGTACGCGATCGCGTCGTTGCCAGACTGATAGGCGATGTACTGACCGGGTTCGTTCAGCGTCGCCCGGACCTCCTCCAGCCACGCCCGATCCTCCACGTCAGGGCTCAGGGTGAGAATCGCCTGTTGGGAGGTGGTGAAGAGGGACGCCCGGACGAACTCGGTGCCGCCGCAATTGGGGCACGCGGGCAGCTCGTCGACGGCGTCCAACGACAGCGGCGTGTCGCACTCGGTGCAGCGAAACGTGCCCGTCCCAGCGACACTGCCCGTCATCCAAGCTTTCACGGCCGTCTCCTTAACATCGGATTCCGGCAGCTCCGCACGTGGGTTCACTGCGATTGCGGAGCGCTCATGCAACCGCACCGATTCTAGCCTGCTAACGCCGAGCAACCCTGAGCAAATATTCCCGCCTCAACCCCGGCCTTTACCGGTATTTCCCGTATTCTCAGTTGCTCTGAAATCCGGTAGGGCTTTGCTCACGAGCGAGCGGCCAGGGGCAGGAAGGTTCGGTCACACGACGAACAAATCGACGATGGAGCAGTCGATCCGGGACATCCTCGAGTTGGAGCTCGCGCTGTTGCGCAAGGGCATCGACGAGCGCCTCGCGGGCTCGGAGCGCTGCACCTGCTGCCGGCGCACTCCGCTGGTGGGGGAGCGCGTGTACGTCTACGAGTCGGGAACGATCGCCTGCGAGCTGTGCCGCGGGCGCCAGCGCCACGCCCCGCTGCGGACCCGCACCGTCCACGGCCCTGAGTTCGGCCACACGATGCGGATCACCGATCAGCGCGCCGCCGCCTGAGCCGACCGCCGCGCCTTAGTATCCGGCGGCGTGGATCCCTTCACCGTCTCCACCACGATCGCCCGGCCCCGCGAGCAGGTCTACGAGTATCTCGCGGACATCGCCAACCACGCCGAGTTCACCGACCACTACATGGTCGACTGGCATCTGACCCGGGTCGACCCGGTGGGGCCGGGAGCGGGCGCCCGGTTCCGGATCAAGGCGCCGCTGAACCGGTTCGCGTGGGCGGATACCACCTTCGCCGAAATGCAGCCGCCGTTCCGGATCGTCGAGCGCGGCCGCGGCGGCAAGTACAACCGGATCCGGATGCTCGGCACCTATACGCTCTCGCCCGGCCCGGGGGGTACGACCCGCGTCCAGTACACGTTCGAGACCGAGCCGTCGCAGCTGTCGGACAAGCTGATGGACACCCTCGGAGGTCGGTCCTGGACGCGCCGCAAGGCGGCCAAGGCGATGCGCCGCCTGCGGTCGATCCTGGAGGACGGGCGCGACCGCGGCCAGCGGGCGTCGGTCGAGGCTCGCTAGCGTCTGGCCGAATCGGCCCGAGGTAGACTTGCCGCCGCCGTGACCGCCCGCTCCCACCGCCTCTGGCTCATCCTCTCCGCCCTCGTGGTCGGCCTCTCGCTGACCGCCTGCGGCAACCATCATCCGCACTTCGCCGCCGGGGAGGCGACTGGCAACGACGCCGCCGACGCCAACAACAACGGCGGCTATGTCCAGGCCGGCCCGGTCACCTACCAGTTGCAGATCTCGCGCGAGCTCAACCAATACAGCACCGAGGATTCCCAGTACGTCAAGGGCCTGCCCGCCGGCTACAGCACCACGCTCGGGGCCAATCAGCTGTGGTACGGGGTCTTCCTGTGGGCCAAGAACCAGACCGACAAGCCCCAGACCACCAGCGACAACTTCGAGGTCACAGACACGCAGGGCAATGTCTACCGCCCGCTCAAGCTGGATACGTACGTGAACCCGTTCGCGTGGACCGCCCAGACCCTGAAGCCGCTGCAGACCGAGCCCGGCCCGAACACGGTGATGTCGCAGGGCTCCACCGGCGGGGGGCTGCTTCTGTTCAAGATGAGCGTTTCCGTGTACGCCAATCGTCCCCTGACGCTCTACATCCTCGGCGCCGACAACCAGAAACTGGCGTCGATCTCGCTGAACCTTTGAGCCGGCGGGGGCGCAGGCCGGGGAATCGGTTGGGTGTAGTTCTCGTCGCCGGAGCGCTGGCCTGGCTGGCATTGGTCGGACTGCCGGCGGCGGCGCAGGCGAAGTGGGGCAAGCCGTTTGAGTTCGCCCCGCCGGGCACGCTGGACGTGCTCGCCCCGCAGCTGGCGTTCTCGCCCTCCGGCGCCGCCGCCGCCGCGTTCGGCCTGCAGGACGTGGACGTCCCCGGCAGCTCCCGGGCCTATCTGACCGTCCGCACGGCGCGGGGCGGCGTCGGCCGGTCCCGCCCGATCGCCGGCGCCGACGAGATCCTGGCGCTCGCCTACGACGGGGGTGCGCTCGTCCTGCTCACCGGAGCCAGTCCCCCGAATCAAGCCTGCTGTAGCAGCGCCCAGGCAGTCGCGGTGGGCCGCCGGTCGCGCACGCTCGTCGCCGGCCTCGCCGGAGCGACGCAGGGACAGCTGCTGACGCTGGGCGGCGGCCGGATGCTCGCCGCGATTGCCACGGGGCGCGGGGTGTGGGTGGCCCAGTCCCGGCACGAGGACGGCTTCGCCCGCCCGCGCCGGCTCAGCGGCACGGCACAGATGCCGCAGTCGCTGGCTGCGGCCGCCCTGGCCGGCGGACATTCGATCGTCGCCTGGACGGCCGCCACCGGAGCGGCCGGCGCCAACGACCCGCGCCAGATCTACGTCGCCGCCGGATCGCGCACTGCCGCTCCTCGGCGAGCGCGCACCGCGGTCACGGTGCCGGCGGGGCATCGCATCGACGAGCTCGGCGCCTCCCCCAGCGCCGCCGGCGCGACGCTCGCCTGGATCGAGAGCTGGTATGACCGCAAGGGGAACTACCACTCCCAGGTCAAGGCGACCGACGTCGGCGCTCACGCCGCCATCCGTACGCTGTCGCCGGGCAACCGGCTGGCCTCCGGACTGGCCTTCGCCGGCGACGCCGCCGGCAGCCAGGCGCTCGCTTGGCAGTCGTGCCGTGGCGAGACGTCCTGCACCACCCAGGCGGCGACCCGCGCCGCCTCGGGGCGGTTCGGGCCGGCGCGCACTCTCGGCGCCATGGACGCCTCTCAGGCGCCGGCGGTCGCCGTCGGGCCCCATGGTCAGGTGCTGGTCGCGTGGGTCCGGGGCGGCCGGCCGCTGGCCGCGGCGGCGCCGGGCCCGGGCCGCGGCTTCGGCGCCCCGGCCACCCTGTCCACGACCACCTTCGCGCTCGACCTGACCGTCGCCTTCGGTCCCCGCCGGACGGCGCTGGCCGCCTGGAGCCAGGGCACGCTGAACCCCAGCGTCGTCGGCGCCGCCTACACCGGCTAAGGGCCCGTAGATGAATGAGTTGTCGTTTGAGGCGCCCGATGAGCTGCGCGGATGCTTCGTCCTCGTCGCCTTGCGCAGCGCTGCTGCGCGGCGGCTCCTGCGTCCTCGCCCCGCTTGCTCCTCGGACCCCTCATTCCGACAACTTATTCGTCTACGAACCCTGACTCAGCGATGCAGGGCCGCGGCCAGCACGTCGCGGACCGGCGGTGCGGCGGTCGCCCCGCCGGCCCCCGCGTTGGGGAACGCGGCGCCGGCGACCACCCGAGGGTGGCCCACCGGGGCATAGCCGACGAACCAGGCATCGGTGTTCTGCGCCGTGCCGGCACCGGGGGCGGTGGTGTTCTGCACCTCGGCGGTGCCGGTCTTGCCCGCGACCACAACTCCCGGGATCTGAGCCGCGGTGCCGGTCCCGTACTGCACCACGGCGACCATCATCCGCTCCACCTCGTGAGCGACGGCGGGACTGGTCACCCGGACAAAGCGCGGCGGCTGATGCGCGAGCAGGGTCGGGATGGGGCGGCGGCCGCCCATCGCGATCGTCGCCGCCACGTCGGTCATCTCCAGCGGCGTCGTCTGCACCAGCCCCTGCCCGATCGCCGAGGAGCCGACCGCCGTCGCGCCGCCGATGTGCCTCGCCGACGGGATGGTGCTCTCGGCAGCCCCCGGGATCGGCGGCGGCTGGTTGAACCCGAAGCGCTCGGCGGCGGCCACCAGCCGGCGGCCGCCGAGCTTGACCCCGAGCGGGGCGAACACCGAGTTGCAGGAGACGGCGAAGGCGTTGACCAGCGTGCCCCCACACGCCTCCCCGTTGGCGTTCTGCATGATGAACCCGCCGACGTCTGACGACGTCTGGATCGGGAAGGTGCTGCTCGGCGTGACCAGCCCGGCCGCAAGCGCGGCGGTGGTGGTGATGATCTTCATCGTCGAGCCGGGCGGCTGCACCGCTGAGTCGGCGATTCCGGCGAGCGCCTCCAGGCCGCCGGTGTGGGGGTTCATCACGGCGATCCCGGCGTACTGCCCGCCGAGGGCGGATACGGCGGCGCGCTCCATTGCGGGATCGATCGTGGTGGTGACTGTCGAGCCCTTCATCGGCGCAGCGCTGGCGATCACGCGTCTGCCGCCGAGCAGCGTGCCACCGACCGTGCCGGCGAGACGGTCTTGGAAGACGAGCTCGAGCCCGTCGAGCCCGACCTTGGCCTTGGGCGGATAGCCGCGGGCGGCGTAGGCCCTGGCCTGCGAGCGCGGAATCGGCCCCATTGACCCGACGATCTGCCCCGCGACGTCGGGGATCGGCGAGGTCCGCTGCGGCCCCTTCGCCAATGGGGTCCCGTTGCTGGCGTCAAGCGTTCCCCGGGGCGCCAGCCGCAGGCGCCGGTGCAGACGTTCGCCGGCGCGCAGGCCCGGGAACAGCATCGCATCGGTGAGATGGACCCGGGCACCGTTGCCGCTACCGGTGAGCGGGACAGTGAGCGTCTCGCGCAGCCGTCCCCACAGCTTGGTGTCGGCGTCCATGGTGACCGCGATCTTCTGATTTGACGCATCCGCGACCCGGACCACGCCGAGTGACCGCAGGGTGGCGGTGGTGGCGGCGCGCTGGAGCTCTGAGACGAACCGCGGCTCGGAGGTGGTGGCGCGCGAGGCGGAATCGAGCAGCGAGTACATCTCGGGGTAGTCGTCGCGCTGCCAGGCGTTCACATACCGGGTGACGACGCGGCGCTCGGCGCGCCCCGGCTCGGTCGCCCACACGGCGCCGGCGGCGAATGCGGCCGCGGCGAGCGCGATCAGCGGCCCGGCGCGCGTCACCAGCCGCCGCCGCCGTCCCCGGCGCCGCCGGACGGGCGCTGTGCCCCTGACGATGACCCCACCTTGTACCACTTCGCGCAAACGGTAGAAGATGCGGCCCACCGGCGTCCCTCATTACTCTGAGTCGCGTGACCGCGCTGGACTGGGTGATCGTCGGTTTCACCGTTCTGCTGGCCTGCTACGGCTACCTGCAGGGGTTCATCGTCGGCGTCATGTCGCTCGTCGGGTTCGCGGTCGGCGCGTTTCTCGGCACGCGGTTGGCGCCGCTGCTGCTCAGCCAGGGCGCACGCTCTCCATACGCTCCGCTGTTCGGGCTGCTGGGAGCGCTGCTCGCCGGCGGCGTGTTCGCCAGTGGCCTGGAGGGAGTCGGCTCGCGCCTGCGGTCGGCGCTGCGGATTCCGGGGCTGCGCACGGTCGACGGATTGCTCGGCGCGGCGCTGACTGCGTGCGTCGGGCTCGGGATCGCCTGGATCGTCGGCGCCGTCGCGCTCGACGCCTCCGGCTCGCGGCCGTTGCGGGGCGACATCCAGGATTCGGCGATCCTCAAGGCGCTCGATGGGATCCTGCCGCCGTCGGGGCCGATCCTGAACGCGCTCGCCCGGTTCGATCCGCTGCCGTCGGTTCACGGTCCCGCGGCCGACGTCCGTCCTCCGTCGCGGCGGATCCTCAGGACCCCCGGCGTTTGGGTGGCCCGGCGCAGCGTGGTGCGGGTGTTCGGTACCGCCTGCGGCCTCGGGGTGGAGGGCAGTGGCTGGGTGGCGGGCCCGAACCTGGTCGTGACCAACGCCCACGTCGTCGCCGGTGAGACCGACACCGAGGTCCAGATCGGCGGGGTCGGGGTGGGGCTGCCCGCCCGGCCGGTGGTGTTCGATCCGCGCAACGACATCGCGATCCTGGACGTGCCCGGGCTATCGCTGCCGGTGCTGAGGATGGCTGCCAACCCGCAGGCCGGCAGCTCAGCGGCGATCCTCGGCTACCCGCTCGATGGTCAGTTCGACGCCGAGCCGGGGCGGCTCGGGCGGACCAACGCGGTCGACACCCAGAACGCCTACGGGGAGGGGCACGTGCTGCGCAGCATCACCGCGCTGCGCGGCCGCGTGCGCCCTGGCAACTCCGGCGGCCCGATGATCGACGAGCACGGGCAGGTGGTCGCCACGGTGTTCGCCGCGCTGACCGGGACGACGCGCGCCGGCGGGTTCGCCGTCCCCAACCGGATCGTGCGGAGGGAGCTGCGCACGGTCCCCGCCGGCGATGCCCCGGTGGCGACCGGCGCCTGCGCCAACTGACCCGGCCTACTCGACGCCTGGCGGGCGGCGGTCTGCGCGCCGCCCGCCTCAGGCGTCGAGTGCCCCCGGACGTCCCTCGGCCATCTGTGTCACCACGTCGAGCCCCACCGCCCCGAGGAGCTCTGGGTGATGATGAGCGAGGTGAGCCTGTGCCGCATCGAAGAGCTCCTGCGCGGTCTCGCCCCGGAGCTGCGCCCCGCACTCGCAAAAAGCGAACCGGCTGTGCACTTCGTTGATCGGGGTCATTACTCCTCGGTCGATACGCCCTAGGCTGTGGCGTCACCATCACGGTGCGCCAATGTTGCTGGTGGTCCGTGGCCCCCGGTGGCCACGCCGCTGAAACGTGACACGGTGCCGTTGGCGATACGTTTCCATAACGTTGCCGGAGCCAGTTCGCGTTGGTGAGAGGACCAGGATCCAGCTGTGTGGGCGCCTGTCGCTGGAGTTGGACGGCGTGGAGCTGGTGGGGTTGCTGCGGGGCAAGCAGGTCCCGCTGCTGCTCGCCTACCTGGTGTTGAACCGCAATCGGCTGGTGGGGCGCGAGGAGCTGATCGGCGCCCTGTGGCCCGATCGGGCGCCCCGCTCCCAGGACGCAGCCATGCGGACACTGCTCTCGCGGCTGCGCTCGGCCGTCGGCCACGAGATCCTCGCTGGGCGCGACGAGCTCGGACTGGAGCTGCCCGAGCCGGCGTGGGTGGATGTCGAGGCGGCGGCCATCGAGGTGGCGCGGGCGCACCTGGCGCTGACCGCCGGCGATGCTCGCGCCGCCTGGGCGCTGGCCCAGGTACCACTGAACATCGCCAGCCGCGGCCTACTGCCGGGGACCCAGGCAGGGTGGCTGGAGCCGCGCCGCCGCGAGCTGGCCGACATCCGGCTGCAGGCGCTCGAGGTGATCGGACGCGCCGGGCTGCGCCTGGGGGGGACCCAGCTGGGCTCGGTGCAACGCGCGGCGCGGACGCTGATCGAGTCAGAGCCGTATCGCGAATCGGGATACGTCCTGCTGATGGCGGCGCTCGAGGCCCAGGGCAATGTCGCCGAGGGGCTGCGGGTGTTCGAGCGGCTGCGCTCGCTGCTGCGTGACGAGCTCGGAACCGCCCCGTCGCCGGAGGCGATCCAGGCGCACGAGCGCCTGCTGCGGCCCACCGGCGCGCGCCGCCAGCCGTCCGGCGGCGCCGGGCAGGTCGAGCTCCCCGCCGAGCTGCGGGCCGCGGCGACCCGCTCGCTCGTCGGTCGCAGCGGCGAGATGAGGGCGCTGGAGGCGTGGTGGCGCCAAGCCGACGCCCCACGGGTGATGTTGCTGACCGGCGATCCGGGAATCGGCAAGACTCGCCTGCTCGCTGAAACGGGGGTCCGGGCGCACGCGTCGGGAGCGAGCGTGCTCGCCGGGCGCGCCCCCGAGGAGACGGTGGTCCCGTATCAGCCGTTCCTGGAGGCGCTGGGCCACTACGTGTCTCGCGCTCCCCTGGAGGAGTTGCGCTCGGTGGCGAGGGAGCAGGGCGCGGAGCTCGGACGCCTGATCCCGGAGCTGCGCCGGCGCCTGCCCGACCTGCCGCCTGCGGAGCCGGGGGATCCGGAGACCGATCGTTACCGGTTGTTCGAGGCGGTCGCCGGGCTGCTCGGGCAGGTGTCCGCTTCGACTCCGTTGCTCATTGTCCTGGACGACCTGCACTGGGCCGACCGGCCCACGCTGCTGCTGCTTCGCCACCTGGCCCGCTCACCGCAGAGCACACGGGTGTGGATCGTCGGCGCCTACCGGGCGATCGAGCGCTGGAGCGAGGGGTTCGCCGGCGCCCTGGCTGGGTTGCGCCGGGAGCGGTTGATGGCGCAGCTGGACGTCGGCGGCCTGGCCGTGGATGAGACGGTGGAGCTGCTGCGCCAGCGCACCGGTGGAGTGCCGTCGCGGGAGTTCGTGGGGGCGCTTTATCAGGAGACGGAGGGCAACCCGTTCTTCATCGAGGAGATCGTGCGTCACCTGTCCGATTCGGGCGTATACCCGCACCAGGCGGGTCGTCACGAGCTCGCCCGCGTCGGTCTTCCCGACGACGTGAGATCCGTCATCTCGCGACGATTGGATCGGCTTGCAGACAGTTCGATCGAGTGGCTGCGGGGGGCGGCGGTGATCGGTCGTGATTTTGACGCCGAGCTGCTCGAGCGGGTGCTCGGCTTCGACGAGGAACGCTTCCTGGAGGCGCTGGAGGAGGCGCTTGACGCGGGTCTGGTCACCGAGGCTCCCCACGAGCCCGGCCGGTACACCTTCTCGCACGCGCTGATCCGCGAGACGCTCTACGAGGGGATGTCGATGGCCCGGCGGACGCGGATCCACCGACGGATCGGGATCGTCCTGGAGAAGCTCGGCGACGAGCGCCACATCAGCGCGCTGGCGCTGCACTTCACTCGTGCCGCCGAGCCCGAAGATGCCGAACGGGCGATTCGCTACGCCCTGCGCGCCGGATCCCAGGCGACGGCGATGCTGGCCAACGAGGAGGCCGCCGAGCATTACGCGCGGGCGCTGGAGGTGCTGGACCGGTCCGCGCCGCAGGCCCTGCGCCGGCGCTGCGACCTTCTCCTGGAGCTCGGTGAGGCGCGGGTCCGCAGCGGCGAGCGGCCGCTGGCGTGGCCGACGTTCCGCGAGGCGGCGACCCTGGCGGCCACTCTCGGCGATAAGGCGGCGCTGGCGCGAGCGGCGATCGGGGCGTCGCGACGCTACGTGCAGCCGCCCGGGATCGTCGACGCGGAGCTGATCACGCTCCTGCGCCAGGCGCTGGAGATGACCGCCGGAGAGCGAACCGTCATCCGGGTGCGGCTGCTCTGCCGGCTGTGCGGAGCGCTCTACTTCTCCGCCGAGCGCGATCAGATGCTCGCCCTGAGCCAGGAGGCGACCGAGATCGCGAGCGAGCTGGCCGACCCGGTGGCCGACGCGCTCGCCGCCGCCGCCCGGCGCCGGACCCACTGGGGACCGGGTCAGCTGCCACGGAGGCTGGCCGACTCGACCCAGCTGCTGCGCGCCGCGCGCGAAGCCGGCGACCTCGAGCTGACGCTCCAGGGTCACGCATGGCTGGTCGTCGACCTCCTGGAGCAGGGTGACCGCCGTGGCGTGGACGTCCAGATCGACGCATTCACCGCCGGTGCCGAGCAGCTGCGCCAGCCGTTGTTCTTGTGGAACGCGCTCGTCTGGCAGGCGATGCGGGCGCTGATGGGGGGACACCTGGGCCAGGCCGAGCAACTCGCCACCGCCGCGGTCTCCTCCGGGGCCCGCGCCGAGGGGATCACCGCCCCCCAGTACTACGCCGTGCAGATGCTCGAGATCCGGCGCGAGCAGGCGCGTATGGGTGAGCTCGAGGCATCCGCCCGCCAGCTCGTCGCCACCAACCCGCACCGGGCGGCGTGGCGCGCAGGGCTGGCGACGCTGCTGCTGGAGACCGGACGTGCCGACGAGGCCCGGGCCGAGTTCGAGCTGCTCGCCCGCGATGGTTTTCAGTCGGTCCCGCGCGACGGTGACTGGATGGCGGTGGCGGCGCTGTCGGCCGATGTGGCGGCGGGGCTGGGCGACGTGTCGGCGGCCCGACGGCTGTACGAGCTGCTGGCGCCGTTCGCCGCCAGCAACGTGGTCATCGGCCTGGCCGCGGCGTGCCTCGGCGCCACCCACCGCTACCTGGGACGGCTGGCGCTGACGCTGGGACGCACCTCCGACGCGGTCGAGCATCTCCGCCAGGCGGTGCACGCCAACCACGATCTGGGGGCGGCGATCGAGCTGGCCCATGCCCAGGTCGACCTGGCGGGCGCGCTGGGCTCGGCGCCCGAGGCCCGAGAGCTGCTGGCCCGAGCCGAGGTGACTGCCGACGAGCACGATCTGCCCCGCGTGGCGCAGCGCGCTCGGCGGCTCCGCGACGGCTGAAGCGCATCGCCAAGGCGTTTGCGTGGAGCGCTACCCTCCGCGGCCTATGTCCAAGACGCTCGTCATCGCCGAGAAGCCCTCCGTCGGCCGCGACCTGGTCCGCGTGCTGCCCGGCGCGTTCACCAACCACAAGGATTACCTGGAGGGCCCCGATCACGTGGTCACGTGGGCAGTCGGCCACCTGGTCTCACTGGCCGACCCCGACGAGTACGACGACAAGTACAAGAAGTGGCGGATGGCGGATCTGCCGATCGTGCCGTCCAGGTTCAAGCTGGTCATCCGCGACGCGCGCTCGAAGAAGCAGATGACGGTGGTCACTCGCCAGCTCGGCCGTGACGACGTCGACCTGGTCGTCAACGCCTGTGACGCCGGGCGCGAGGGCGAGCTGATCTTCGCCTACCTGTATGAGAAGTCGGGCTCCCGCAAGCCCGTCCAGCGGCTGTGGCTGAACTCGATGACCCGGCAGGCGATCAAGGACGCCTTCGCGCAGCTGCGTCCCGGCGCCGATCTGGCGTCCTTGGAGGCGGCGGCGCGGTCGCGTTCGGAGGCCGACTGGATCGTCGGCATGAACGCGACCCGCGCCGCCACCATCCGCCTGCGCTCGTCATTCGACGGAGCCGTCTCGCTCGGCCGGGTGCAGACGCCGACGCTGGCCATCCTGGCTCGCCGCGAGGAGGAGATCCGCGCGTTTACGCCCGAGCCCTACTGGTTGGTCGACGCGCAGTTCGACACGGTCTCGGATGGTCCTCGCCGCTACGCCGGCCGCTACTACGCCGGCGCCAACCCCCGGCTGCGGACCGCCGATCAGGCCCGGGAGATCGTCGTCGCCTGCACCGGCCAGACGGGCGAGATCACCAAGCTGGAGAAGTCAGAGCGCCGGGAGCGTCCGCCGCTGCTCTACGACCTGACGTCGCTGCAGCGCGACGCCAACAGCCGCTTCGGATTCTCCGCCCGCCGCACGCTGAGTGCGGCGCAGCGCCTGTACGAGGAGCACAAGGCGCTTACCTATCCGCGGACCAACTCGCGTTACATCACCGGCGACATGATCGCGGAGATCAAGCCGATCGCCCGGCTGGTCGGCGGTCAGTCCGAGTACGCCGCCGCCTCCCGGTACGTGCTCGGGCTCGACGTCCTCCCGCTCGGGCGAGTCGTCAACGACGCCAAAGTAACCGACCACCACGCGATCATCCCCACCAACGCCGAGCGCCACCCGGTCGACAGGATCGCCGGCAACGAGGACGACCGCCGCATCTACGACCTCGTCGTCCGCCGCTTCCTGGCGGTGTTCCATCCCGAGGCGGTGTTCGAGAACACCCGGATCGAGACCACCGTCGCCGACCGCGTGTTCCGCACCCGCGGCCGGCTGATGCTGGTGCCGGGCTGGCGCGGCGTGTACGGCGAGAGCGTGGGTGGGAGTGAAGCCGACCGCAGCGACGACGACGAGGCCACCGAGCAGCAGCTGCCGAAGCTGGTCAAGGACGAGTCGGTCGACGTGCGGGAGATCGCCGCCGAGGAGAAGGAGACCAAGCCCCCGCGGCGCTACACCGAGGGCGCGCTCCTGGCGGCGATGGAGACCGCCGGCAAGCTCGTCGACGAGGAGGAGCTGCGCGAGGCTATGAAGGACTCCGGGATCGGGACTCCGGCGACCCGGGCGGCGATCATCGAGCGGCTGCTTCAGGTCGGCTACATCGAACGTGACGCCCGCGCGCTGGTCGTCACTGAGAAGGGACTGAACGTGGTCCGGCTGCTCGGCGAGCATCCCCTGACCAGCCCCGGGCTGACCGGGGACTGGGAGCACCGGCTGGCCAAGATCGAGACCGGCCAGGACTCCCGGGAGGCGTTCATGGGGGACATCGTCAAGTTCACCGAGGCGACCGTCGGCGAGCTGGACACCAAATTGAAGGACGTCCGGATCCCGCGGGCCAACCTCGGGCCGTGCCCGGTGTGCGGCCGCGACATCAACGAGAACCGCAAGGGCTACTCGTGCTGGTCACGTGAGGATCCCGGCTGCGGCTTCGTGATCTGGAAGAGCAAGGCGGGCAAGCAGCTTCCCGTCACCGTAGCCCGCGAGCTGATCAAGACCGGCCGCACCCAGCGGGCGGTGACCGGCTTCAAGGGACGCTCGGGCAAGAGCTTCCGGGCCCGGCTGGCGCTGATGCAGAACCAAGAGGGCAAATGGCGGGTGGAGTTCGACGAACCCTGGGCACGCGACGGGGCCAAGCCGCCTGACGTCGAGGAGGCTTCTGCGGATGGCGCCGCTGAGGCCGCTGCTGAGGCGACCGCGGCCTGACGTACGCCTGCGGGCGGCCGCGCGGGTCAGCCGGCTTACTTCCCTCCCGCAGGGGGGTGGCGCGGCGGCAAGCGCTCAACCGGCGGCCGGCGGCTTGACCTCGCCACCGCCGGCCGGCGGCGGATCGACCTCGCACCGCCGGCCGGCGGCGGATCGACCTCGCCACGGCCGGCCGGCGGCGGATCGACCTCGCCACGGCCGGCCGGCGGCGGATCGACCTCGCCACGGCCGGCCGGTGGCGGATCGACCTCGCCACGGCCGGCCGGCTGATCAACGCCGTGCTCCGAACGCTGCCCGCGAAGCCGATCGCCCCACACCACTCTCGGTGAAACAGGGGCTGGCCGCTGACCGCGGCCTGGCTTGCCACCCGATGCGGCGGGTACAGGTGGTCCCGTTTGAGGTGGATTCGCCGGATGGAGCGGTGCCCACTGGCGATGTCGGCGGCTGACGGGACGGGGGGCCGATGGATTGGCCCCCCGTCCCGGATTTCTGTGCCCCCACTTCGGCTCCAGGGTTGACCGGTGGGCTAGCCGGCGGGAGTTGCCGCGGCTGCTATCGAAGGGCAAGGCCTCGGCCTGGATGCCGGGCGGTTCTGAGACGAGCTGGATCCTTCGCGGGCTCCTGTCACGGTCGTCGACGGGGTGGGCTTAGTTTTGCTGACGCACGCGGCCTCTGTTGAGGAAACGGACGCGAATGGGATGAGGGCTTTTCTCCCCACTGGCGGTGGCCGGGGTAGTTCGAGGCGGGCCCGGCGGAACTGCCCACGCCCGTTCCAGTTCCCCGCCATAGCTGGGCTTATTTGACGAAATTCATGTAGTTGAGATTGGGGTCTTTTCCCTCGTGACCTCCTGTCTGCGTAGGCGTTGTGCGGCGGCGAAAGCGTCGTAGCGTGAGCGAACGCCGAGCTTGCGCATGATGCTCTTGATGTGGCTGTAGACCGTGGTGTGGGAGAGGACGAGTCGGTGGGCGATGCTTTCGGTGGAGGCGCCGTCGCCCAGCAGCTCGACGATCTCCCATTCGCGGGTGGTGAGACGGCTTTGCAACGGTCGCCAGCCGAACTCAGGCACCGCGCGGGCGAGTTCCAGCAGCGGCATGATCAGCCGTTGGGGAACGATCGCCTCGCCGTCCGCGGCTCGCACCACCAGCGGTGCGAGCTGGTCCGGATCGACATCCTTGTCGACATGCCCGAGTGCGCCCGCGCGCAGGGCATCCAGCCCTGTTTGCTCATCGACTGAGATCGACACGATCCGCGTGTCGGGCGCGACCTGCAGCACCTTTTTGATCAACTCGACGCCACCGCGGGGTGGCAGCGCCGTGTCGATGATCATCACGCTGGGACGGTAGTAGCGCGCGAGCTCTAGCGCTTCGCGACCGTCGCCGGCGGTGAGGACGAGTGCCACCCGGGCCTCGTCGCTTAGCGCGGCGCGCATCATTGCTCGCGCGAGACCGTCGTGGTCGGCGATCAGCACCCGCAGGCGCTGATCGCCATCAGGGAGAAGCGGCCAGTCCACCGCTAATTGAGAACTGCTCGACTGGTCGGTCATCGCTCACCCTCCTCCCGCGCTGCGTCCGGTGAGCCCATTGGCGCTCGCACCCGATGGCGATTGCCCGCGTTTGATCGGCAGGACTGGCGTCGCGGGGCCGAAGGCACCACGACCAGCCTCGACCCGGGTGCCTTCATAACCAGCCATTGGCCGGCCACGAGAGTCCAGAGCGCGGCCGGCGGTCGCGTGCTGTCGCGGCGTGACTGATGCCGTTGATCGCCCCGCTGCGGGCTCGGCGCCGTGGATCTACGAACCACGGTGACCACCTCCCGTGACTGCGGCAGATGGCCTCTGCACCTGACTTCTCAGATCGATCGCGGCCGCGCGAGCCTTCTCCGCGATCTCGTCGTGCCCGAGCGCAGTGGCTCGCTGGTAGGCCCTCAACGCCCCGATCGGGTCGTCGTGTTCTTCGAGCACGCCGGCGAGGTTGAACGCGCCACTGCCGTCACCACGCTGGTCCGCCCGCCGATAGCAGGCCTCCGCGCCCGGCTGATCACCGGTCTGTTCGAGCAACAGCCCGAGGTTGGACGCGGCGGCGCCGTGACCGAGCCGATCGGCTCGACGGTAAGCCGCTGCGGCTGCGGTGAGCTCGCCCTGCTCCTCAAGCAGCGCGCCCAGGTTGAACGCGCCGTTGGGATCACCGCGCTGATCCGCCCGGCGATACCAGATCATCGCGGCCGCCGGGTCGCCGTGCTCTTCGAGCAGAACCCCGAGGTTGGAAGCGGCGGCAGCGTGACCGAGCCGGTCCGCCTGCTGGTAGGCCGCCATCGCTCCCATCTGATCGCCCTGCTCCTCGAGCATGAACGCGTGCCTGAAGGCACGATCGGCGGTATCGGGCGCTCCGGCACCCGGGGTGGGGACCGGCGTGTCGGGTTGGGAGGCGGGGGTTGTCGATGGTTGCGTGCCGACCGCATTACTGCGAGCCGCACCGTTGGTTGCCGTGACCGGGAGATCCCGATCGCGCTTCTGGCGCCGGCGGCGGCCCAGCAGCGCCGCACACAGCGCGATGGCCACTGCGAGCACAGCCAGCCCCGTCCAAACAGCCGATTGTGGTGAGCTTGTGGGGTGGCTCACCGCTACGGTTGTTGTGGTTGGGGGAGCGGGCGTTGGCGGCCGGTTTGGGGTCTGCGGCCGCGAGGTCGCGGGATGCGTCCGGCGGGTCCGGACCGGCTGGTGAGACGCCGGCCGCTGCCTATCCAGATCGGCCATCGTCCGCGGGCCGGCGATCCCGTCCCCCCGCAGCCCGTGGGCGGCCTGGAAGCGGGTCACGGCCTGCTCGGTAACCGGGCCGTAGCGACCGTCGATCGGGCCCGGGGAGTCTCCGGCCCGGGCCAGGCGACGCTGCAGAGCCCGCACAGCCGCAGAGCCGCGGCCCACATAACCCGCACCTGGATACAGCGAGATCAGCGACGGTCTGCTCAGCGCCGCGAGCGTGAGCGGGCCGGCGATCCCATCCACGACCAGGCCGTGGGCGGCCTGATACTCGCTCACGGCATGCTGCGTGAGCGGCCCGTAGCGACCGTCGAGCGGTCCCGGGGAGTCTCCCGCCCGGGCCAGGCGACGCTGCAGAGCCCGCACCGCGGTTGAGCCGTGGGTCACATAGCCGCTTCCGCGGGCCAGCACCACGACACGGGTCCGAGTAGATGCTGGCTGTGACTTTGTTTGCGTGGTCGGGGACTTGGCGTGGCTGCTCTGCGTCTTCGCTAGCGACGAGGCCGGAGCGAGGGCGATCAAGAGCATGCCTGCAACCAAGAACTTGATTAGGCGCTGGGTGAAAGAGACTGCTTTGAGCAGGGTCCCGCGTTCGAGGGATGCTGCCTCCTCGAGCCCGGTTCGCTCGCCAACACTGGCTGGCGTGCAGCTCTCCATCCACGCCCGCTGTGAGCGTGACATGAGTCGTTCTCCTAATTGCTAGAGGGAACGCACCCGGGCAAGGACGCCCGGTTGCGAGAAACCTGGGAGGCCGACTCAGGCCTTAGCCAGGGCGCTCTAGCAAGCAGACAAATGGCTCCGGCGCCAACGAGCGCCTGAACCGCCGCAACGCGCTGATGACGCGCGGCACCAACAAAGCCGCCAGCGCAAGCAGCGCCGCGGCACCGAAAAAGAACGAGCCCGAGCCGCCACCAGCAGCAGAACCGATCCCGCTACCAAACGCAGAACCGCCCGGAGCAGGCACCGGCGCGCCCGACGGAGCAGCCGACGGGGCATGAACCGACCCAGGAGCACGCATTGCGCCCGCAGGCCCCGTCTCTTCGGGGACAAACCCATCCAGAGCGGTCGGCCGCACCAACGCGCTCAAGCTTGAAGACCCGGCCATCAGCCCCGTCGCCAAATCCGTCAACGGCACCCCCCGGACACCAGCGGCCGTCAGCGCTTGCGGGGCCGCCGTCAACGCCCGCGTCCTCGCCGCCGCCGGCGGCACCCTGAAGGTGCTCGGAAGCGGCGCGAGCGACTGCGGAGCCGGTGCCGACAACGGCGGCACCTGGGCCGCCGGCGGAATCAGAGCACTGGTAACCGGTGCAAGGCTCGTGATGACCGGCGTGGTGATCACCGGAGCCGACTTCGCAACCGGCGGCATGGGGGTCGTCAGCGCCTTCGTGACCGGCGCGACGATCCCAGTCAACTTCTTGGTGACGGGCGCCAAGGTCGTCGTCAGCGTCTTGATGACGGGCGCGGTGACCGCCGAGACGGTTTTGGTGACCGGCGCAGTGACCGCCGACACGGTCTTGGTGACCGGCGCGGTGATCCCGGTCAGCGTCTTGGCGACCGGCGCGACGATGGCGGAAACGGTCTTAGTGACCGGCGCGGTGATCCCGGTCAGCGTCTTGGTGATCGGCGCCAGCGTCGTGGTCAGCGTCTTGGCGACCGGCGCGACGATCGTGGCAAGGGTCTTGGTGACCGGCGCGGTGGTCCGGTCAGTGTCTTGGTGACCGGCGCGACGATCGCGGAGACGGTCTTGGTGACCGGCGCGGTGATTCCGGTCAGCGTCTTGGTGACCGGCGCGACGATGGCGGAAACGGTCTTGGTGACCGGCGCGGTGATCCCGGTCAGCGTCTTGGTGATCGGCGCCAGCGTCGTGGTCAGCGTCTTGGTGACGGGCGCCAGGGTCGTGGCCAGCGTCTTGGTGACCGGCGCGAGCGTCGTGGTCAGCGTCTTGGCGACGGGCGCCAGCGTCTTGGTGACGGGCGCGGTGACCGCTGAGACGGTCTTGGTGACCGGCGCCAGGGCGTCGTCGCGGTCTTGGTGACCGGCGCCAGCGTCGTGGCCAGCGTCTTGGCGACGGGGGCGGTGACCGCCGAGATGGTCTTGGTGGTCGGCGCCAGCGTCGTCGTCAGCGTCTTGGTGATGGGCGCGGTGACCGCTGAGACGGTCTTGGTGACCGGCGCCAGGGTCGTCGGCAGCGTCTTGGTGATCGGCGCGGTGACCGCCGAGACGGTCTTGGTTACCGGCGCGACGATGCCGGTCAGCGTCGCGGCGATCGGCGTGGCGGTCTTGGTGGCGGTGTTGGTCGTCGGGGTGGCGGTGCTGGTCGTCGTCGTGATCGGCGTGGCGGTCGTGGTGGCGGTGCTGGTCGCCGGCGTGACCGTCTTGGTGACCGGGGCGGTGACCGCCGAGACGGTCTTGGTGACCGGCGTGGCGGTCTTGGTGGCGGTGCTGGTCGCCGGCGTGGCCGTCTTGGCGGCGGTCGGGACGCTGGTGCTCGTCGGCGCCGGGGTGGTGGTGCTCGTCGGCGCCGGGGTGGTGGTGCTCGTCGGCGCCGTGGTGGTGGTGGTCGTCGGCGTGACCGTCTTGGCGACCGGGGCGGTGACCGCCGAGACGGTCTTGGTGACCGGCGCGGTGATCCCGGTCAGCGTCTTGGTGATCGGCGTGGCGGTCTTGGTGGCGGTGCTGGTCGCCGGCGTGGCCGTCTTGGCGGCGGTCGGGACGCTGGTGCTCGTCGGCGCCGAGGTGGTGGTGCTCGTCGGCGTGACGGTCGTCGGCGTGGCGGTCTTGGTGGCGGTGCTGGTCGCCGGCGTGGCCGTCTTGGCGGCGGTCGGGACGCTGGTGCTCGTCGGCGCCGAGGTGGTGGTGCTCGTCGGCGTGACGGTCGTCGGCGTGACGGTCTTGGTGGCGGTGGTGGTCGCCGACGTGACGGTCTTGGCGGCGGTCGGGACGGTGGTGCTCGTCGGCGCCGGGGTGGTGGTGCTCGTCGGCGCCGGGGTGGTGGTGCTCGTGGGCGCCGGGGTGGTGGTGCTCGTGGGCGCCGGGGTGGTGGTGGTGCTCGTGGGCGCCGGGGTGGTGGTGGTGCTCGTCGGCGCCGGGGTGGTGGTGGCCGCCGTCGCGGAAGCCGCCGTGGTGACGGCGCTAGTAGCCGGCGCAGCGGCGGAGCTTGCGGCTTGCGTCACGCTCGCCACGGGCGACGGGGGGGTGGCAGCCGACGCACTTGCCGCCCAAACCCCGGCAGCTCCTGCAGCGAGGATGGCGACTACGACTGCCTTGAGGAGCCTCACGGGGACCCAAAGCATCGACGTTTCTTTACCCATCCCGCACGAAAGCTGAACCTAATTTCGCGATAAAAGCTCTTCCCCCTCGCGCCCAGGCCTACGCGATCCCGACCTCAACCACGCGAAACGGCGCTTTCGAGCCGGCGGGACAGAAGGCTGCTCGGGGACGATCTGACGGCGGTCCTCGAGAAAAGGTGCCGGCAAGATCCCCGGCGCCGGCCATCGCCTCGCCCGCCCCGGTAGTGAGGCTGCCGGCGTCGACGCGGTGGCGTCGACGCCGCCGGCGGGGGCGCTTCGCCTACGCCCGCGATGAGCATGGATTAGGCGCCAAATCCGGGTTCGTCCCGACGATTTGTCGCCAACTCCACCACCAGCGTGCTTCTGGCAACAAATCCGCGAGCCCGATCAGAATTTGTCGCCTAATCCATCCCCAGGTGCCTTCCGTCGGCTGGTGCAGCCGGGCACGCCTCCCTCGGCGCCCAACCACTCCCGCGCCCCAGGATGGAAATCACAGCTGGTGGCGTAAAGGTCCGCGGCCCAACCACTCCCGCGCCCCAGGATGCAAATCTCGGCGGGTGGCGTAAAGGTCCGCGGCCGCGGCAGGACCAGGTGCCCCGTGTGCATAAACCCGGCCGGGCGATCGGCATGCATAACTCCGTAAAGCTCGGCGCCGCCTCGCACCCGCCCATCCCCGGTCGTGGACCATCTGCCCACGCTCGATTCGGTCGCGCGGCCGCCGAAAACCGAGGCCGAGACCCGAGGCCGGAGGCCGCCACCCCCGATTCGTCATCGCCGCGCGCCAGTATTGGCCGATGGCAGTCACGCTCGTTCTCGGGCCGGCGAACTCCGCGAAGGCGGGGGAGGTTCTCGGCGCGTACGCCGCGGCGGCGCGCGGCGGAGCGCTGCTGGTCGTCCCGACCGCGGTCGACGCCCGGTACTACGCGCGCGAGCTGGCCGGCGACGGGGTGGTGCTGGGATCCGTGATGACGTTCAGCGGCCTGGCCGACGAGATCGGCCGGCGGGCCGGATACCCGGGGCGGCGGGTGACCCAGCTGCAGCGCGAGCGCATCCTCGAGCGGGTTGTCGCCGGCTCTCGCCTCGAGGCTCTGCAGCGGTCTGCGACGGCGGCCGGTTTCGCCGCGGCTGCCGGGGAGCTGATCGCGGAGCTGGAGCGGTCGCTGGTGTCACCGGAGCGGTTGCGCGCCGGCCTGCGCGCGTGGTCGGCCCAGGACGTGCGTCGGGCGCCGTACGCCCGGGAGGTGGGCCATATATATGCCGACTACGTGCGGGAGCTCGACAGGCAGGGCCGGGTCGACCGTGAGCTCTATGCCTGGCGCGCGCTCGACGCCCTGCGCGCCGATCCCCGCCGCTGGGGGGGCGAGCCGGTCTACTTCTATGGCTTCGACGATCTCACCCCGCTGGAGCGCGACGCCGTGGAGACGCTGGCGCGAGTCGCCGACGCCGAGGTGACGGTCTCGCTGACCTACGAGCCCGGGCGGGAGGCGCTGATCGCCCGCGCCGAGACGGTGGAGGAGCTGCGTCCGCTGGCCACCCGCGTGCTGGAGCTGCCGGCCCAGGACGCGCACTACGCGCCCGGCTCGCGCACCGCGCTGCACCACCTCGAGCGCGGCCTGTTCGAGGCCGATCCCGAACGCGTCGAGCCCGGCGACGCGGTGACGCTGCTGGAGGCGGGCGGTGAGCGCGCCGAGGCCGAGCTCGTCGCCGAGCAGGTGCTGGAGCTGCTGCACGCCGGCATCCCCAGCGCCGAGATCGTCGTGGTCTACCGGTCACGTGACCGCGCCGCGCCGTTGCTCGGCCGCGTCTTCGCCCAGTACGGGATCCCCCTGGCATCGGGGCACGCTCCGCCACTGGGCCACACCCCGCTCGGCCGGGCGCTGATCGGCGCCGCCCGGTGCGCCCTGCTCCCTGACCACCAGACGCGAGCGGACGACCTGCTGGCCTACCTGCGCGCCCCGGGGTTCCTGGAGCGCCCGGAGATCGCCGACCGACTCGATGCCGAGATCCGGCGCAGCGGGCTGCGCACCTATCGGCAGGCTCGCCGGCGCCTCGGCTGGGAGCTGTCAGAGCTCGATGAGCTAGCGGACGCGGCCGACTCCGCCCGGACCTTGTGCCGGCTCGCCCGGCGGCTGTTCGCTGCGCCCTACCGGCAAACCGCGCCACAGCTGACCGCCGCGGAAGAGCTCGACGCTCGCGCGGTGGGCGCGTTGGTGAGCGCCGTCGACCAGCTGTCGGAGCTTGGATTGACCCCGTCCGGGGCGGAGCTGATCGAGCTCCTGCCGCTGCTCCCGGTCCCAGCCGCGGCTGCCGACCGGTCCGATTCGGTGCTGCTGGCCGAGCCGCTGGAGGTGCGGGCTCGCCGGTTTCGGGCGGTGTTCATCTGCGGGCTGCAGGAGGGCGCGTTCCCCCGGCCGGCGACGCCTGAGCCGTTCCTGTCCGATGAGCGGCGGCGTGAGCTGTCCCTCGCCGCGCCCGGCTTGTGGCTGCGCCCGCGCGAGGACTCGCTGGCGGCCGAGCGGTACCTGTTCTACGCGACGGTGTCGCGCGCCACCGAGCGCGTCTTTTTCGCCTATCGCAGCTCGGATGAGGAGGGCAACCTGGCGCTGGCATCACCGTTCATCGCCGACGTTGCCGAGCTGCTGTCGCCAGACTGGCGGGACCGTCGCCGCCGGCGGCTGCTGGCCGACGTGGTCTGGGCGCCCGAGCAGGCTCCCACCGCACGAGAGCTGGAGCGCGCGCTGGCCGCGGGGGAGGCGGCGATCGCCGGTGAGGCGCCGGCGCCCGGCCGTGGCCTCGGCGCCCGTGCCCTGGAGCGGGTCCGCCACAGTCAGATCGTCTCGGCGGGGGCGCTCGAGAGCTACGGCGACTGCCCGGTTCGGTGGCTGATCGAGCGCGAGCTGCAGCCGGAGCCGCTCCGTCCCGATTCCGAGGCGATGACCCGCGGCAGCCTCATGCACGCCGTCCTGGAGCGCCTGCTGCGCGAGCTCGGCGCTCCGCTGACCCAAGCGTCGCTCCAGAACGCCCGCGCGATCCTTCACCGGCTCCTCGCCGAGCTGACAGAGGGCGGCGCCACCGAGCTCGCGCCGGGGGCGCCCGAGGTGGTCCGGGCCGGGACGCTGCGCGCGATCGAGGCCGACCTGCGCCGGTACCTCGCCCACGAGGCCGGCGGCGAAGGCGAGTGGCGGCCGTTCGGCCTGGAGCTGAGGTTCGGCTTCGACGCCGAGGCGGAGGACGGTGAACCCGCGCTCGCGCTCGGCGAGGGCCCCGATCGGGTAATGGTCCGCGGTCTCATCGACCGGGTCGACGTCGACGATCGCGGCCATGCGATCGTGCGCGACTACAAGAGCGGCGCCCGCCGCCCGGAATGGTCGGCGGCGCGGTGGTCGGGCGACCGACAGCTGCAGGTGGCGCTCTACATGCTGGTCGTGCGCGAGCTGCTGGGGCTCGACCCGGTGGCGGGCTTCTATCAGCCGCTGCGCGGCGATGACCTGCGCGCCCGCGGAGTGTTCGTCAAGGGAGCGGACGTCGGCGCCGGCGTCTTCGGCACCGATGCGCGCGAGGCCGGCGAGGTGCAGGCGATGCTTGCCGACGCCGCCGACCGCGCAGTCGCCCTCGCCGCGTCGCTGCGGGCGGGCGAGCTGACACCGTGTCCGCAGACGTGCTCCCGCGACGGATGCGCCTACCCGGCGATATGCCGAAGCCAGTGAGCCCGCCGCCGCAGACAGGGGCGGCCGACGCCGCCCGACCAACCGCGTCGCACCCGCCCGAGAGCGACGACGGCCGCGCCTGGACCGACGAGCAGCAGCGGGCCATCGATCGCCGCGAGGGCGATCTGCTGCTGGATGCCGGGGCCGGCAGCGGCAAGACGTCGGTGCTGGTGGAACGGTTTGTCAAGGCGGTGCTCGTGGACGGGATCGACGTGACGGCGATGCTGACGATCACGTTCACCGAGAAGGCGGCGGCCGAGCTGCGCGACCGGATCCGATCGCGCCTCGTCGCGCTCGGCGCGACCCAGGCCGCGCGGCGGACGGAGGGAGCGTCCATCGCCACCATCCACGGCTTCTGCGCCCGCGTGCTCCGCGTCAACGCGCTCACCGCCGGTCTGGATCCCCAATTCGCGGTCCTCGACCGCTACCAGTCAGCGCCGCTGGCGACGGCGGCGTTCGACGACGCGCTCCAGGAGCTGGCGCGCGACCACGACGACGCCGTCGACCTCGTCGCCGACTATGGCGAGGGCCCGCTGCGGGGCGCGATTCTCGGCGTCTATGCACAGCTGCGTTCCGCGGGCGCCGAGCACCCCCGGCTGCCCGAGGTGCACGACCACGGCGACGGGGACGCCGGCGTCGCGCTGGCGCGAGCGGCGGGCGCGGTCGCCGCCGAGCTGGGTGGGCTTCCGGAGCCCAGCAGCCGGGTGATCGAGGCGCTGGCGCGAACCCGCCGCTGTCTGGAGCTGATCGCCACCGAGGGCGTCTGGCCGACCGAGCTGGAGGCGGTCAGGCTCCCGCGCAACGGAGCCGCGCTCAGCACGGATGCCTGCCTGGCGTACATCGAGGCCCTGACCCGGTTCCGGGCCCAGTGCGCCGCTCGCGCCGCGCGTCCGGTCCGAGACCTGCTGGACCGGCTGCTGGCCGGCTTTGGCCGGCACTATGAGGAGCGCAAGCGTGCGGCCTCCGGGCTGGACTTCGAGGACCTCGAGCTGGTCACCCGCCGCCTGCTCGCCGACAACGGCGAGCTACGCGAGCGATACGCCGCCCGATTTGAGCGGATCATGGTCGACGAGCTCCAGGACACCAACCGGGTACAGCTGGAGCTGATCGAAGCGATCGCCCACGACAACCTGTTCACCGTCGGAGACGCTCAGCAGTCGATCTACGGCTTTCGCCACGCCGACGTGGAGCTGTTCGAGCACCGCGGCGAGCGCCTCGCCGCCGTCGGCGCCCGCGAGACGCTGCAGACCAACTTCCGCTCGCGGCCGGCGATCCTGCGGGCGGTGAACGCGGCCTTCGCCGATCACCTCGGAGAACGGTTTGCACCACTGCTCCCGGGGCGACCGGATGAGCCGGCGCCACTCGGCGCCGACGCGCCGGCGGTGGAGGTGGTGCTGGTCGACAAGGGCGCCGACTGGGAGCAGGAGGGGGTGGCCGCCCCCTGGCGAGTGGCCGAGGCGCGGACGCTGGCCGACCGCGTTGCCGAGCTGGTCGGCGACGGGTGGGCACCGGGGGAGATCGTCGTGCTGATGCGGGCGACGACCGACATGCGGGCCTACGAGCGGGCGCTGGAGCGAAGCGGCCTGCCGACCTACGTGATCGGCGGCCGCGGCTACTGGTCGCACCCGCAGGTGGTCGATCTCGTCGCCTACCTCCGCGCCCTGGACAACCCGCGCGACGAGGAGTCGTTCTATGGGGTCCTGGCCTCGCCGTTGGTCGGCGTGTCGCTGGACGCGTTGGTCATCGTTGCCGCCGTCGCGCGCGAGGGTGACCGGGATCCCTGGTGGCTGCTGCGCGAGCCGCGTGACGGGCTCGAGGCGATCGACCGGGAGGACCGCGAGCGGCTGCACCGCTTCGCCGGCTGGTTCGCCGCCGAGCGAGACCGGTGCCGGCGCTGCGGGATCGAGGAGCTGATCGATTCGGCGTTGGAGCGGAGCGGCTATGACCTGACGATGCTGGCGCTGCCCGGCGGCCGCCGGCGGCTGGCCAACGTGCGCAAGCTGATGCGGCTCGGGCGTGAGCACGAAGATGCCCACGGTCCGGACCTGCGCGGCTTTCTCGGGCTGATCGCCGACCGCGAGGCGGGCCGCTCCTCGGAATCGCGAGAGAGCGAGGCGCCGGTGGAGGGCGATGGCCTGGACGCGATCCGGCTGATGACGATCCACCGCGCCAAGGGCCTGGAGTTCAAGGTCGTGGTGGTCGCCGACCTGGGTCGCTCGGTGCGGCCGCCGGCGGAGCTGCTGCGGGTGACCCCGGACGGGTTGATCGGGATCCGGCTGGCCCGCGCGGGGATGGGCGGCCGCGAGAACGCGCTGGACCAGAGTCTGATCGCCGACCGGCAGCGCCAGGCCCAGGAGGCCGAGGAGCGACGGCTGTTCTACGTCGCCGCCACCCGGGCCCAGGAGCGGCTGGTGCTGAGCGGCGCGGTCAAGTTCGAGGGGTTCACCGGCGTGGGCGGCAGTCACGGCGGCGGGCCCGTGGCCTGGCTGGCGCCGGCGTTCATCCCCGATCTCGGCGCGGTGCTGGAGCAGGGGGGAGGCGAGGTGCAGCACGACGGTGTCCGGGTCGCGGTGCGGATCGGCACGCCGCAGGACCCCAGCTGTGAGACGGCCCTCCCGGCGCCGCCATCGGGGCCGACGGTCTCCCCGGCGGGACCGCAGGCGGCCGTGGACCGCCCACCGCTGCCCTCACCCCCGGCGCCGCCACCCCAGCGGGACCCCGCGCCGCCGGTCGCCACCCTCAGCTATTCGGCGCTGGGCGAATACGCCCGCTGCGGCTACCGGTTCTACTGCGAGCGCGTTCTCCGGCTGCCCGGGGCGCCCGAGGCCGGCGTGACGACGGAGCCCGGCCGCGGCGCCCGCAGCGCGACCGACCGCGGCGTGCTCCTGCACGCGTTGCTGGAGGGCTTGGACTTCCGGCGCCCGATGGTCCCGTCCGCCGAGGCGGTGCTGGCGGCCGCCCAGCTGGCCGGACTGTCCCCGCCGCCGGGCCCCGCCGAGGCCGATGAGCTCGCGGCGCTCGTGCGCGGGTTCGCCGACAGCGAGCTGTGCGCGCGGCTGGCGCGGGCCACGCACATTCGGCGCGAAGAGCGGTTTGCCTTCCCTGCGGGACCGGACCCCGCTCATCCGCTCGTTGTCGGGACGATCGACGTGCTCGCCCGGGAATCGGACCCCAGCCACCCCGATCGGTTCCTCGTCGTCGACTACAAGAGCGACCGACTCGATGCGGCGTCGCCGGCGGCGATCGTTGAGCAGCAGTACGCGACCCAGCGGCTCATCTACGGGCTGGCCGCACTGCGGGCGGGGGCGGAGGTGGTGGAGATCGCGCACTGCTTCCTCGAGCGCCCCGGCGAACCGGTGACCACGCGCTACGAGCGGGGCGAGGCCGCTCTGCTCACGGCCCGGCTGCAGGAGCTCAGCGCCGGGGTGGTTGGCCGCGAGTTCGCGGTGGCGGCGCAACCCTACCGCGGCCTGTGTTCGGGTTGCCCGGCCGAGGGCGGTCTCTGCTCGTGGCCGCCGGAGATGACGCGCCGCGAGTCACCCGACCGGCTCTTCTAGTGCTAGCGATCCGGCCCCGGGTCGCCCACCCGATCTCGCTCGCCCGATTGGGCTTCGGTGTCGAACTGGACCTGCACCTTCTGCCCCTCGGAGCGCTCCTCGACCTTGGCCAGGTCGGTCAACGTCCTCTGGTCGGCAGGAACCTCGGGTGGCCCCATCAGGCTGCGCGGCCACAGCCCGCGACTCCGCACCACGTTGATCTCGGCCGAGTACAGGAAGATCTGCGCGCCGAGGTGCAGCCAGATGAGCAGTGCGATGACCGTCGCGAAGGTGCCATAGGTGCCCTTGTTGCCCTTCTCGACGTGACCGATGTAATACCCGCCCACCGACTGCAGGATCGTCCACAGGACGGAGGCCACCGCGGCGCCGGTCACCAAGTCCCGCGTGGGGATCTCGCTGACGGTCATGAACCGGTAGGAGGCCATGAACAGGCCGAAGTTGAGCGCCAAGGCGAACACGTAGCCGGCGATCTTGGCGCCGACGCCACCAAACCCGCCGCTGACGATTCCCGACGCGGCGGTGGAGACTATGAACAGGATCCCGAGGGAGACGAGCAGGCCGACCCCGCGCAGGCGCGACTTGACGAAGTTGGGACGGCGCTTGAAGGGGATCGCCCACACGGTGTTGAGCGCGTTCTGGGCCGCATTGGTGACCCCGAGACCCGCCCACAGTGCGGTGGCGAGGCCGAGCACCAGTGCCACGGTGCTTCCGCTGAGGCTGTGGGCGGAGATCTCGTTGCCGACCAGGGGCAGCTGGCCGAGCACCGAGTTCTCCACCGACGTCTGCGCCGACTTGTTGCCCTGGAGCACGAAGCCAAGGATGGTGGTGAACACGAGCAGCAGCGGAAACAGCGAGAAGAAGCCGTAGTAGGACATGAGCGCGGCCAGGTTGCCCGCCTGGTCGTTGCCGAACTTACGGACCACGGCCATCGGCACCGCTAGCGCCTTGTGTCCCTGCTGAAACCCGTCGAACGCGCGCACCGGGCGCATGAAGTCCATTGGTTGAGTGATACCCGGGACGCGGCGATCAAAAGCGATCATCGGGCGGTGAGGGGGGCCTGTCCACCTTCGATCGCCAGCAGCGTCTGCTTGCGTTGCACCCCTCCGGTGTAGCCGCCGAGCCCACCCGTGCTGTGCAGCACGCGATGGCACGGGATCAGGATCGGGATGGGGTTTGCGCCCAGGGCGTTGCCGGCGGCGCGGTAACCGCTCGGGCTTCCCGCCGCGGCCGCCACCTGACGGTAGGTCGAGACCGACCCGTAGGGGATCTCGGCCGTCGCGCTGAGCACCCGCCGGGTGAACGCGGTCATCAGGCGCATGTCCAGCGCCACTTCGAACGCGCGCCGGCGCCCGGCGAAGTACTCATCGAGCTCGCGACGTGGCTGTTCCAGCCGGCGCGGTGCCGACAGCACTCGCGGCGACAGGCGCGCCGCCATGTCCTCAAGGACCGCCGCCTCGTCACCGTCGAGGTAGGCGACTCGGGCCAGCCCGAGCTCGGTGGTCGCCAGCAGCAGCTCACCCACCGGGGAGTCCAGCTTGGCGTAGGCGACGTCCAGCAGCCCCGCGGCGGTGGCCGCGTCGGCGATTGGGAGCGGATCGGGTCCGGGGGCGCGCCGCGCCTGGAGCAGGGCGAGCGCCACCGGGTCGTGCGTCAGTGAGTCGTCACGTTCGTCGGCGTGGTTCATCTCATCGATTCCTTTCTCAGGCGCTTGAGGCCCTCGTGGACGTTCTGCCGCGCCGCCGGTTCGCTGATCTGCATCGCGGAGGCGATCTCGACGTACGCCGAGTCGGCGATGAAGCGCAGGGCCAGCGCCGTTCGTTGCTTGTCGGGCAGCGCGGCGACGGCACTCCACAGATCACCGTCGGGGTCGGTCCCGGACCGTGCCGGTGCGGCCCCCGCCAGCTCCGCCGGATCCGCCACCGGGGTCGCGCGTCGGGCTCGCCCCCGGACGTGATCGATGGCCTTGCGATGCGCGATGGTGAACAGCCAGCCGCGCAGGTTGGATGCGTCGCGGACCTGCGGATACGCTCGCAGTGCAGCCAGCCACGTCTCCTGGTAGCAGTCGTCGGCGTCGACGGGACCGACCATCGCGGTCAGGAACCGGTGCACGTCTCGGCCGTGGTCGTCGAGCAGGGTCTGAAACGGCGGCAGGCTCACCCTCATCAAACGTTGACGGGTCCCCCGGCGTGAGGTGGGGGGCGTGACATGGATAACCTGATTTCCCGCATGGATCAGCGCACGCTCGGCACCCAGGGTCTCAACGTCTCCGCCGAGGGGTTGGGCTGCATGGGCATGTCGGAGTTCTACGGAACCACCGACGAGGACGAGGCGATCGCCACCATCCATCGGGCGCTAGATCTCGGCGTCGACTTCCTGGACACGTCGGACATCTATGGGCCGCACACCAATGAGCGGCTCGTCGGCGCGGCGATCGCCGACCACCGGGACGAGGTGGTGCTCGCGACCAAGTTCGGGATCGTCCGCGACCCGAGCGACCCCCGCACCCGCGGGGTCAACGGCCGGCCCGAGTACGTGCTCCGCGCCTGCGACGCGTCGCTGGGACGCCTCGGCATCGACCACATCGACCTCTATTACCAGCACCGGGTTGATCCCGACGTGCCGATCGAGGAGACGGTGGGCGCGATGGCATCTCTGATCGAAGCCGGCAAGGTCCGGTTCCTCGGCCTGTCAGAGGCCTCCGCCGAGACAATCCGCCGTGCCCACGCCGTGCATCCGATCACCGCGCTGCAGACCGAGTATTCGCTGTGGAGCCGGGACGTGGAGGACGAGATCCGGCCCACGCTGCGCGAGCTCGGGATCGGCCTCGTCGCCTACAGCCCGCTCGGACGCGGCTTTCTCACCGGTCAGATCAAGTCGCCGGCCGACCTCGCCGAGGATGACTTCCGGCGCACCAGCCCCCGGTTCATGGGCGAGAACTTCGATCGCAACGTCGAGCTCGTCGATCGGATCCGCGAGCTCGCCGCCGAGAAGGACTGCAGCCCCGGTCAGCTGGCGCTCGCATGGGTGCTGGCGCAAGGCGCGGACATCGTGCCGATTCCCGGGACCAAGCGCCGGAAGTACCTCGAAGAGAACGTCGCCGCCACCGAGGTGGAGCTCAGCGACGAGGAGCTGGAGCGCATCTCCGAGGCCGCTCCTGTCGGCGCTGCGGCGGGCGATCGCTACGCCGACATGTCCTCGATCGGCCGATAGCGATCGCTGGTTCGCCGTCGCCTCCTGCCGACGGCGGCTTCGGCGAGCTGTTGAGTGCCCGCTACCGGCCCGCGCGTAGACGCGCTGCGCACCGTCCACCCGCCGTCCGCTCACCCGACGGTTCTTTCCCGCTTTGGACCGCAAGTACGGCCTGCTGTTCCGAGCGCTCGGCCTGGGTGACTGCGCTGCGGCGCCGCTCGGTGGCGATCGTGGAGCTCCAGCCGCGCCGACCTTAGCTCGGCCGGCTCAGCTCGATGGCTGACGGGTCGTCCAGCGGATGCGCGGCAGCCGAATCTCGGTGGGGTCGCAGGTCAGCGGGCGGACGGTGATCGACGCTGCAGCGGGGGCGCGGATCGCGCGCCCGGCTGCTGGCGGCCGGCGTCAGCGCGGGCCCGATCACCCGGCGCGACGAGCCGGCGCGCACACGGCAAGTCCCCGGTCAGGGGTTGCCCGTCATCGATCTGCGGTATACAACGCTGACCATGGCTCGTGCAATCTGGAGTGGCGCGATCAGCTTCGGGCTGGTCAACGTGCCCGTCAAGCTCTACAGCGCCACCTCGCCCAAGTCGGTGCGGTTTCATCAGCTGTCCAGCAAGACGGGAGCTCGGATCCGCCAGAAGCGGGTCGATCCGTCCACCGGCGACGAAGTTCCGTTCGAGGAGATCGTCAAGGGATACGAGCTGACGCCGGATCGCTACGTCCTGATCGAGCCCGAGGAGCTCGAGGCGCTCGATCCGAAGGTGACGAAGACGATCGACATCCAGGAGTTCGTGGATCTCGCCGACATCGACCCGATCTACTATGACCACTCCTACTACCTGGCTCCGGCCACCGGCGGGGCGAAGGCCTACCGGCTCCTGCAGGAGGCGATGCGCGAGTCCGGCAAGGTGGCGATCGGCAAAATCGTGATCCGCTCCAAGCAGCAGCTGTGCGCGCTGCGTCCCACCGGCGACGTGATGGCGCTGTCGACGATGCTGTTCGGCGACGAGGTCCTGTCGCCGGACCGGCTCGACGAGCTCGACGCCATCAGCGAGGCCGAGGCGACCAAGCGCGAGCTGACGATGGCCCAGCAGCTGATCGACTCCCTCTCGGCCGACTTCGACCCGGAGAAGTTCAAGGACGAGTACCGCGACCGGGTGCTCGATCTGATCGAGCGCAAGGCCGCCGGGGAGGAGATCGCGGTCCAGCCCGAGGCCGAGGACACCAGCCCGGCGCCGGACCTGATGGCCGCGCTCGAGGCCAGCCTCGCCGAGGTCCGCAGCGGCAGCTCCGACCAGCCGGCGGACAAGCCGGCGGCCGCCAAGCCGCGCAAGCGGTCCGGCGCCTCCGACGGCGCCAAGTCATCGCGATCGGGCACCGCCTCAAGCGGCCGCTCGCGCGCCAAGGCCAAGTCCTAGCGCCCTCAGAACTTCCCAACGCTCCTCAGTTCGAGCCCTCGGCGCGCTGGTACCATTTTTCGGCTGCGCCGCAGTGCCTGCCCGCCCACCATCTGCCAACGAGGCACCGCTTCATGTACCGGTCCGCTGACGGGTCCCACCCGCCCACTGGCCTCTACCACCCTCAAAACGAGCACGACGGCTGCGGCATCGCGCTCGTGGCCAAGCTGTGGGGCGAGGCCAGTCATGCCGTCATCGAGAAGGCGCTCGAGGCGCTGGAGAACCTGGAACACCGCGGCGCGGAGGGAGCCGACCCGAACACCGGCGACGGAGCCGGGATCCTGCTCCAGATTCCCGACGCCTTCATGCGCGGCGCCGCGTCGGGAATCGAGCTGCCGCCGCCCGGGCGCTACGGCGTCGGGGTCGTCTATCTGCCGACCGACCCCGAGCGCCGGCACGCCCTCGAGCAGCTGATCGAGCTCACCGCGCACGCCGAGGGCCAGCGCGTGCTGTGGTGGCGCGACGTGCCGATCGACGACCGGTTCGTCGGCGAGACGGCTCAGCTGTCGGCGCCGGTCATCCGCCAGGTGCTCATCGCCGCCGACGAGGGGCTGGCCGACCAGGACGCGTTCGAGCGCAAGCTGTACGTGATCCGGCGGCTGATCGAGCGCGAGGCCGGCGCCGAGATCGCGCTGCCGAGCATGTCGAGCCGGACGCTCGTCTACAAGGGGATGCTGACCGCGCCCCAGCTTCACCGTTACTTCCCGGATCTGCGCGATCCCCGGGTGGCGTCGCGGCTGGCGCTGGTCCATTCGCGCTTCTCCACCAACACCTTCCCCAGCTGGGAGCTGGCCCATCCCTATCGGATGATCGCCCACAACGGCGAGGTCAACACGCTGCGCGGGAACGTCAACTGGATGCGGGCGCGAGAGTCCCAGCTCGCCTCCGAGCTGTTTGGCGACGACCTGGAGAAGGTGCTCCCGGTGGTCCGCGGCGGTGGCTCTGACTCGGCCACGTTGGACAACGTGCTGGAGCTGCTGGTGCTCTCCGGCCGCAGCATCGCCCACGCGATGATGATGATGATCCCCGAGGCCTACCGGACCCGCGGGGATCTGGATCCCGACGTGAAGGGGTTCTACGACTTCCACTCCTGCCTGATGGAGCCGTGGGACGGTCCGGCGGCGGTCGCGTTCACCGACGGCCGGATGGCCGGCGCGGTGCTGGACCGCAACGGGCTGCGGCCCGGCCGCTGGGTACAGGACACCGAGGGCTACGTCGTGCTCGCGTCCGAGACGGGCGTGATCACCGTCGCCCCCGAGCACGTGTCGCGCAAGGGCCGCCTGGCGCCGGGCAAGGTGTTCCTGCTCGACCTCCAGGACGGCCGGATCGTCGACGACGAGGAGGTCAAGCGACGCGTGTCGCAGCGCAAGCCCTACGGCGAGTGGTACGAGCGCTCGGTGGTGGCGATCGACGATCTCCCCGAGCGCGAGCCACGGGTGCCGCGCGTAGAGCCGCTGCGGTCAAGGCAGCTCGCCTTCGGCTACTCACAGGAGGACCTGCGGCTGATCATCGCGCCGATGGCCACCAAGGGCGAAGAGCCGGTGGCGAGCATGGGCAACGACGCCGCGCTGGCGGTCATGTCCGATCGCCAGCCGCCGTTGTTTGCTTATTTCAAGCAGCTGTTCGCCCAGGTCACCAACCCGCCGGTGGACCCGCTTCGCGAGAGCGTCGTGATGAGCCTGCAGACGGGGGTCGGGGCCGAGGTCAACCTGCTCTGCGAGGCGCCTGAGCAGGCCCATCAGCTGGTCATCTCCCAGCCGATCCTGCGCAACGCGCAGCTGGAGAAGCTCCGCCAGGTCTCGCACGAGATCTTCGACGCCGCCACGCTCGACATCACATGGCCGATCGAGGACGGACCTGACGGGATGGAGCGCCGGCTCGACACGCTGTGCCGGGAGGCGGACAGCCAGGTCGATCACGGGGCCAACATCCTGATTCTCTCGGATCGCAACCTCGGTCCCGAGCGGGTGGCGATGCCATCGCTGCTCGCCGTCGCCGCGGTGCACCACCATCTGGTGCGCGCCGGAACGCGCCTGCGCAGCGGGCTGGTGATCGAGTCCGGGGAGCCCCGAGACATCCACCACATGGCCACCTTGATCGGCTACGGGGCATCGGCGATCAACCCGTACCTGATGTTCGAGTCCCTCGACGAGCTCGCCGACCGCTCCTTGTTGCCCGTAGACCTCGATCGCGACGAGGCCGAGCAACGGATCGTCAAGGCGATCGGCAAGGGGCTGCTCAAGACGATCTCCAAGATGGGCATCTCGACGATCCAGTCCTACTGCGGAGCCCAGATCTTCGAGGCGGTCGGGCTCGAGCCCGAGCTGATCGACCGGCACTTCACCGGGACCGCCTCGCGCATCGGCGGCGTCGGACTGGACGCGCTCGCCGCCGAGGCCCTGGGCCGGCACTTCCGCGCCTATCCCCGGACCGATCGCGACGTGCTCCCGGTCGGCGGGGTGCTGCAGTGGCGGCGCGACGGCGAGCGCCACATCTGGAATCCGGACACGATCGCCAGCCTCCAGCACGCGGTCCGGGCCCAGGCCGCCAACGGCAACGGATCGCCGCACGACCCGCAGCAGACCTACGACGAGTTCGCCCGCCAGGCCAACGAGGAAGCCACCGCCACGGCCGCGCTGCGCGGCCTGATGAAGTTCCGGCCGGGGCCGACGCCGGTGGCGCGGCACGAGGTGGAGCCCGCCGCGGAGATCGTGAAGCGCTTCAGCACGGGGGCGATGAGCCTCGGCTCTCTCTCCCGCGAGGCTCACGAGACGCTGGCGATTGCCATGAACCGCCTCGGCGGCAAGTCCAACACCGGCGAGGGGGGAGAGGACCCCGAGCGCTTCGCGCCGGACGCGAACGGTGACCAGCGCCGCTCGGCGATCAAGCAGGTGGCCTCGGGCCGGTTCGGGGTCACGGTCGACTACCTGGTCAACGCCGATCAGCTCCAGATCAAGATGGCCCAGGGCGCCAAGCCCGGCGAGGGCGGACAGCTTCCCGGCGACAAGGTCGACGAGTACATCGCCAAGATCCGTTATTCGACCCCCGGCGTCGGTCTCATCTCTCCCCCGCCGCACCACGACATCTACTCCATCGAGGACCTCAAGCAGCTGATCTACGACCTGCGCTGCGCCAACCCGTCGAGCTCGGTCTCGGTCAAGCTGGTCTCGGAGGTCGGGGTTGGGACGGTCGCCGCCGGCGTCGCCAAGGCCAACGCCGACCACGTCACCATCTCCGGCCACGACGGGGGCACCGGAGCCTCGCCGCAATCGTCGATTCAGGCGGCCGGCGTGCCCTGGGAGATCGGTCTCGCCGAGACCCAGCAGACGCTGTTGCTCAACGACCTGCGGTCGCGGATCACGGTCGAGGTCGACGGGCAGATCAAGACGGGCCGTGACGTGGTGATCGGCGCTCTGCTCGGCGCCGACGAGTTCGGCCTCTCCACCGCGCCGCTGATCGCGATGGGCTGCATCATGATGCGGGTCTGCCACCTGAACACCTGCCCGGTCGGGATCGCCACCCAGGACCCGGAGCTGCGCGCGCGCTTCGAGGGGACGCCGGAGCACGTCACCGCGTACCTGATGTTCGTCGCCGAGGAGGTCCGCGCGATCATGGCCTCGCTCGGGGTGCGCCGCTTCTCCGACCTGATCGGGCGCGCCGACCTGCTGGAGACCGACGAGGCGATCGAGCACTGGAAGTGCCGGGACGTCGACCTTTCGATGGTCCTCGGCACGCTCGACCTGCCCCCCGAGGTCCCGCTCTCACGCACCCGCCGGCAGGTGCCGGTGCTGGACGACGCGCTCGATTGGGAGCTCGTCCAGCTCTGCCTGCCGGCGATCGAGCACGGCGAGCCGGTCCGCCAGGGCCCGATCCCGGTGCGCAACGTCAACCGCACCGTGGGAGGCATCCTGTCGGGCGAGGTCGCCCGGCGCCGCGGCGCACCCGGGCTGCCCGAGGGCACGATCGAGATCTCGTTCTCCGGCTCCGCCGGCCAGAGCTTCGCCGCCTGGCTGGCGCCCGGGGTCACGTTCTCGCTGCGCGGCGAGACCAATGACTACATCGGCAAGGGACTGTCGGGCGGAGTGGTGTCGGTGCGCCCGCCGGAGTCGGCGCTGTTCCGGGCCGAGGAGAACATGATCGTCGGCAACACGGCGCTGTACGGCGCCACCGCCGGGCGCGCCTTCATCCGCGGCCTGGCCGGGGAGAGGTTCGCCGTGCGCAACTCCGGCGCCCACGCCGTGGTGGAGGGGGTCGGCGATCACGGCTGCGAGTACATGACCGGCGGCCGCGTCGTCGTGCTCGGCACCACCGGCCGCAACTTCGCCGCCGGAATGAGCGGGGGGATCGCCTACGTATACGACCGGGACCGCCGCTTCGAGGGCCGCTGCAACCAGGAGCTGGTGGATCTGGAGCCGCTGACCGGAGACGACGAGGAGGAGGTCAGGGCGCTGATCGCAGAGCACGCGGCGCGCACCGGCTCGATGGTGGGGCGCAACGTGATGGCCTCGTGGGAGCGGACGAGCCAGCGGTTCGTCAAGGTGATGCCGCGCGACTACAAGCGCGTCCTCGCCGAGCGGGCGCAGCGGTCAGAGCGCGACCGGGCGCGCGACGCGTCGCCGGAGGCCGTCGGCGCGTAGCAACGCCGCGTAGCGACCTAAATGGGCGAGCTCGGGGCCTTCCTCAAGATCCACCGCGTCGGCTTTGACAAGCGCGACCCGCGCCGGCGCGTGCACGACTACGACCAGTACTTCGCGCTGCAGCCCGACGCCGAGGTCAGGCGCCAGGGGGCCCGCTGCATGGACTGCGGGGTGCCGTTCTGCCACGAGGGCTGCCCGCTGGGCAACCTGATCCCGGAATGGAACGACCTGGTCTACCGCGACAAGTGGCGCGACGCGATCGATCAGCTGCACGCCACCAACAACTTCCCGGAGTTCACCGGCCTCATCTGCCCGGCGCCGTGCGAGTCGGCGTGCGTGCTGGCGATCAACGACGATCCGGTGACGATCGAGCAGATCGAGCTGGCGATCGTGCAGCGGGCGTTCGAAGAGGGCTGGATCGTGCCCCACCCACCGGACCGGCGCTCGGGGCGGACGGTCGCCGTCGTCGGCTCCGGCCCGGCCGGACTCGCCGTCGCCGACGAACTGAACAAGTGCGGCCACGCGGTCACGGTGTTCGAGCGCGACGAGGCGCCGGGTGGCCTGCTGCGCTTCGGGGTGCCCGACGCCAAGCTCGAGAAGTCGATCATCGATCGGCGGGTGGCGATCCTGGAGCAGGAGGGGATCGAGTTCGTCTACGACACCGACGTCGGCCAGGACATCACCGCCTCAGAGCTCGACGAGCGGTTCGACGCGGTGGTGGTGTCGATCGGGTCGCGCGTCTCACGAGACATCGACGTTCCCGGGCGTGAGCTACGCGGGATCCATCCGGCGATGCAGTACCTGTATCAGCGAAATCGCTGGGTCGCCGCCCAGCAGGGACGGGTGTCTCGCGCCCCGGACTCGGACCCCGCCCACCCCGAGATCACCGCCCGAGGCAGGCGTGTGATCGTGATCGGCGGCGGCGACACCGGCATGGACTGCATCTCGAACTCCCACCGCGAGCAGGCCCGCAGCGTCGTGATGCTCGACGTCTACGCTCAGCTCCCCGAGCGCGGGGATCCGCGGGCTCCGTGGCCGCTGCCTCCAAAGCGGACCGAGATGACCTATGCGCTGGAAGAGGGCGGCAAGCGCCGCTGGGGCACCGAGGTGACCGGCTTCGGCGGCAAGGACGGTGCGGTCAGCCACGTCTACGCCCGCCAGGTCACCGGCAGCTCGTCACGGGACCTGACGCCGGTGCCCGGTAGCGAATTCGTGCTCGAGTCCGACCTGGTGCTGATCGCGGTCGGCTTCGAGCACCCGCAGCACGAGGGGTTGGTGGAGCAGCTGGGGCTCGACCGCGATCGTCGCGGCAACATCCGCACCCGAATGACGTACCGGACCTCGGTGGGTCGGGTGTACGCCTGCGGCGATGCCCGGGTCGGCCAATCCCTCGTGGTGACCGCCATCGCCGAGGGCCGCAAATGCGCCCGAATCATCAACGCCGACCTGGGCGGGAGCCCGATGGATGCCGACCGCGAACGGCTGGCGGTGGGGGCGTGGAGCGGCGAAGCCGATCGTACGCTTCGTCACGAAGCCGAGGCCGCGGGCACGGTCCGTCCGGGGGAGGAGTTCTTCACCGGACCGGCGACGCGGGATCGTTGAAAAAGACCCTCTACACTGCAACGGCGGAAAGGAATCCACCGACGCGCGCTGAATGGAATCTTATTCACGGCGACGTTCGAAGCTGATACGTTAACCATGGTGGTGCGGCGAACTAGCTGCGCCCAGCCACGTTGTTCGGGGCATTGAGGTTTACTCAAGGCTTGGGACGGGGAAACTCGCCCCTGTCGGTCAGGGAACTGCGCCCCCACTTCCCTGACTCTCCGGGGGGCCCAGAAGGATCTGGGCCCCCCGGTCCTTTGTTCGGGCCCGCTCCGGGCCCGAATCCAGCTCGGGCGTGAGGCGCGCCGTGCCGCCGTCCGGGTATGCGACTGTGTGACGGATGCCATCACTGCCGCCCGCATCCCTCGCCGCGACCGGCGCCGCGGTCCACCACCACGGAAGCTCGATCACGGGCACGATCGACAGCCTGCTGTCAGCGGCGGGAACGTTCTTCTCCCAGCTGACCCAGCTGAGCTGGATCTCGTTGCTGATCGGGCTGGCGCTGTACGCGCTGTACCTGCTGCTCCGGTCGCGGGCGCTGTTTCACGCGGTACGCGCGGCGTACCCGGAGGACGAGGTCCGCTGGCGCGACGTCTGGGGTGCGTACATGGTCGCCTACGCCATCAACAACGTGTTCCCGCTCGGTGGCGGGAACGTCGCTCAGCTGTTCTTGACCCGGAACGCGATCCCGGGCGGAAGCTACCCGACGGTCGCCGCGGCGCTGTCGACGGGGGTGATCTTCGACTGGTTCATCGGAGTCCTGGTGATGTGCTTCGCGTTTACCCAGGGGGTGTTTCCCAAGCCGCCGGACTTCTCGAAGCTGCCGGCGTTCGACATCAGCTTCTTCGCCTCGAACATGCGCTTCACGCTGTTTGCGCTGACGGTCCTCGGGATCGCCTTTCTGGTCGGCTTCGCGCTGCTGTCGGCGAAGGTGCGCGCCTTCTGGCAGCGGATCCGGCTCGGGTTCACGATCCTCAAGGACCGCCGCCGATACCTGCGCGAGATGGGCACCTGGCAGTTTGCGAGTTGGATCGCGCGGTTCGCCGCCTACTGGGCGCTGCTCGACGCGTTTCACATCGGCGGCTCGGTGCGCAACGCGCTGCTCGTGCTGGCGGTGCAGGTGATCGCGTCGGTGTTCCCGTTCACCCCTGGCGGTGCCGGCGTCCAGCAGGCGATCCTGCTCGAGGTCTTCACCCACAACCCTTACGTGGCGGCATTCTCGGTCGGACAGCAGATCGCCACCGCGGCGCTCAGCTCGGCGCTGGGCTTCGGGGCGCTCGTGGTGATCTTCCGCTTCACCAGCTTCCGCGAGGTGGTCGCCCGGGCCAAGGAGCATCGCCGCCAGGAGGGGGCCCGGCCCGCCACATATAGTTGAACGGCGACGCCCGGTGCCGACCTTCTGCCGCCACAACCGCCTGATCCAGAATTGCGCGATCTGCTCCCGCGAGCAGGACGTTGAGATGCGCCCGATGGTCTCGCCCGGCGGGCAGACGGTGCGCCCCGCCCCTCCCGCTCACGCCTCGTCGAGTACCGGCGCCGGCTCGGCCTCGCCCGGGCGATCGCGCAGCCCGGCCCGCGGCGGCCAGCGCACGACGGGCGGCGTCACCGTCCGCCGCCTCTCGCGCGGAGCCGAGGACGGATTCCGGTCGGCGCTGGTGCCGGGCCTGCGGTCCGGCGCCGACGCCCGGCGACTCGCGCACGAGCTGACTTTCGCGGCGACTCGCCTGGCCCGGCTGGCCGCTGAACCGCCCGGCCCGTACGCCGAGGTCGCGGATCCAGCGGGGTCGATCGAGGAGCGGACGTGGTTGGCGTTCCTGATCGCCTACCTGGGTCCCCTGGACGGTGAGGATCCCTTCCGCGGGGTGCGATCGGCACGCACCGAATGGGTGTCCGCGCGCCCGCCGCATCTGGACGGCGTTGCGCTGGGTCCCCGCAGCGCGCACGAGCCGAGCCGGGGAACGCGGACGATCGATGCCTACCGGGCATGGGCGCAGCGGGCCGGGTCACAGGCCGCCGCCATCAACGGCGAACCCGGCTGGACGCCCGAGCGGCGGTTCGCCCGCGCGTTCGAGCGTCTCGCGCTCCCCGGAATGCACCGCGGGGCGCGGTTTGAGTTGCTGACGTCGCTCGGCCGCCTCGGGGTCTACGACCTCCGCGCCGGCTCGCTCGGCCTCGGCGGCAACGACTCGGTCACGCTGGCGGCCAAGCGCGTTCTCGGGATAGGCGATCCGCTGCTGTTGGAGCGGCGCGCCGCCGAGCTGGCCGCCGCCTGCGATCTACCGCTGGAAGCGCTCGACCTGGGGCTGTTCAACTGGGAGCGAGGCGAGCGCGCGATGCTGGGCATGGCTCCGGGAGACGACCTCGACGCCGCTCTCCTCGAGGGGGCGGAGGCGGCCCTGGGCCTGTAGGCCGGCGGCCGCGTCGCGTACTAGCCTTACTGGCTAAAGACAATGTTCGCCCTCCTGCTCTTGATCATCTGGCCGATCGCCGAGTTGTTCGTCGCGATCAAGGTCGCCGAGGCGATCGGAGTGCTGCTCACCGTCGTGCTCGTGCTGATCGGCTGGCCGGTGGGGATGTGGCTGATCCGCGCCCAGGGGCGATCCGCCTGGCGGCGACTGCGGGTTGCGATCGCGGCGGGACGCCCGCCCGCCCACGAGGCGATCGACGGCGCCCTGGTGCTGCTCGGCGGAACGCTTTTGATCATTCCCGGGTTGATCACCGACGCGCTCGGGTTGTTCTTCGCGCTGGCGCCGAGCCGAGCGTTGGCCCGCCGCGCCGTCGCGCGCAACTTCCGCAGCCGGCTGATCGTGCGAGCCGCCCGCGTCGCCCGGTCGCCGCGGTCCGGCTACGACGTGGACTCCACCGCGACGGACGTCGAGCATCCGCAGCTGCCCTGATGGCAGCCACTGAGGGGAGTCAGATCCGGACGCTGGCGTTCGGAGACGTCGATGGCGGTATCTGGGGAGCGGCGCTCGACGCCGGCGCTCAGAGCCTGGTGCTCGGTGACCGCTCCGGGGAGACCTCGGCTCGCCGGCTGGAGGCGGGATGGAGCAGCGACGGGCCACGGTGGCGGCTGACCACCGAGGGCGTCGACCTGCACGTCGACCCGGGTGGCGAGGAGCTGGATGGGTCACCGCGCGAGCGCGCGACCGTCACCGGCTTTCAGGAGCTGTGTCGCGTGCACGGAACGGTGATGCTGGCGGGGGCGGAACGCGGCCTTGACTGCGTCGGGACGCGCTGCGAGATCGACGGGCTCGATGCCGGCGCGCTGGGGTCGGCCCGGGCCGTGGCGGGCTGGTTCGCCGACGATGAGGCCTTCATGCTGCTGGCGCTGCGAAGGTTGGGGAAGGTCGGACAGGAGTCCGACCTGGTTGCGGCCACGTTGTTCGATCCGGATGGCTGGGTGCCGGTGGACGATCCGCGCCTGTCGACGACTTACGCCGGATCGGGGTGGCCGACGCGCGCCAGCCTGGAGCTGTGGGTCGGCGAGGGCGAGAACGAGTTTCCCCGCCGCGCGGCGGGCGAGGCCAGCGCCGGCGGGGCCGAGTGCAAGCTCGACGGGTGCGATCTTCGCGCGGTGCCGCTGCGATGTCACAGCCGGGGCCGCGAGGGCGCCGGCATCTACGTGCTCGCGACCTTCGCGTAGCTTCCAGATGGCGCGTATCGGGGCGATCATCAGCGACTTCGGCGGCGTGCTCACCTCGCCGTTGCTCGGGTCCTTCCAGGCGTTCCAGGACTCCTCCGGGATCTCGCTGGCCCAGCTGGGACAGGCGATGGCGGCGATCGCGGGCCGCAACGGGATAAATCCCCTGTTCGAGCTCGAGACGGGGGCGATCACCGAAGCGCGGTTCCTTGCTTTCCTGGGTGACCAGCTCTCCGAGCAGCTCGGGCGGCCCATCGACCTGGACGGGTTCGGTGAGCGCTACTTCGCGAACCTGCATCCCAATGAGCCGATGATCGATTACATGCGCGCGCTTCGTGACCGGGGCTACCAGATGGCGATCTGCACCAACAACGTCCGGGAGTGGGAGAGCCGGTGGCGGGCGATGCTGCCGATCGACGAGATCTTCGATGTGGTCGTCGACTCGGCCTTCGTGGGCACGCGCAAGCCCGAGCCGCGCATCTACGAGCTGACCCTGCAGCGGTTGGGAACCCCCGCCGGGGCGGCGCTGCTGATCGACGACATCGAGATCAATTGCACCGCCGCGCGCGAGCTGGGGATGCGCGCGGTCTGGTTTCGCTCCGCCGAGCAGGCGATCGAGGAGATCGAAGCCGAGCTCCGGGAAGCGTCGTAGCGTGTCGCGGTCACCGCAGCCGCGGCGCATGCCGGTGCGACGGTCGGCGCTGGCCTTCGGTGTCGCGGCGGTGGCGGTGATCCTGGTGAGCGGTTGCGGGGGTGGTACCCGCCTCCTGCGCCAAACGTCGCGAGCCAGGGATCCCGCGCCCAGCAGCGGCTCGGTCTCGGTGACCGCGACCGTGACCGCGAGCGAGGCGCGCGGTGGCGCAGCGGCGCCGGATCCGGCGGTCACGATCTCGGTTGGAGACCGGCCGGTGGCGGCGATCCCCTCCGGATTTCTGGGCCTGTCGTTCGAGTTTCAGGCGGTGCGCGCCTACACCGGATCTGATCCGAGCCAGATCAACCCGGTGCTGCTGGCGCTGGTCCGCAACCTGACGGCGGGGCAGACGCCGGTGCTGCGGATCGGGGGCGACAGCACCGACGTCGCCTATGTCCCGACCCGCGGCGTGCGACCGCCGCCGTATGTCGGCTATCCCCTGACCCGCGGCTGGCTGGCGACCACCGGCGCCCTGACGCACGCTCTCGGCGCGCGGATGATGATGGGCCTGAACCTGGCGGCCAACTCACCGGCGCTGGCGGCCGGCGAGGCTCGCGCCTACATCCAGACGTTCGGGCGCCCGGCGATCGACGCATTGGAGATCGGCAACGAGCCGAACATCTACGGCAAGGTGACCGTGTATCACACGCGGCGGGGAACGGCGGTACCGGCCCGGCCGCACGGCTTCGGCTACCGCCAGTTCCGCGGCCAGTTTCGGGCGATCGCCGCCGCGTCCCCCAAGCTGACGCTGGCCGGGCCCGCCCTGGCCACCGGCCCGATCCCGGACCAGGGCTCGTGGATCGGATCGATGCCACGCTTTCTCCGCGGCCAGCGCCACGTCGCGGTGATGACCGTCCACCGTTACCCGCTGCGTAACTGCTTCGTGCCGCCGAGCTCCATTCAGTATCCGACGATCCCGCACCTGCTCTCGAGCTATGCCACGGTCGGGCTGGCCGACAGCGTCAGGCCCTGGGTTCGGATCGCCCACGCCGTGCATCGCCGGCTGCGCGTGGACGAGCTCAATTCGGTCGCGTGCCGAGGTAGGGCGGGGGTCAGCGACACATTCGCCAGTGCCCTTTGGGCCACCGACGCGCTGTTCGCACTGGCGCGCGCCGGGGTGGACGGGGTCAACATCCACACGTTGCCGCACACCGCCTACGAGCTGTTCCAGTTCCGCCACCGGGACGGGCGCTGGAGCGCTCGGGTGCGGCCGGTCTACTACGGGCTGCAGCTGTTCGCGCAGGCGGCCCCGGCGGGCTCGCAGCTGCTGACGCTGACTCGCCACGGCTCCGACTCCGGTCTCAGCGCCTGGGCCACCCGGGCCACCGACGGCACCGTCCGCGTGGTGGTGATCAACAAGGACCCGCGGCGGGGTCGCAGCATCGCGATCCGGGCACCCGCCGGCGCTGGCGGCGGGGTCACCGTGGAGCGGATGCTGGCGCCCAGCGTCCACGCCCGCGGCGGAGTTACCCTGGGCGGCAACAGCTACGGGGCGAGCACGAGCACGGGGACGCTCGCCACACCCAAGGTAACCGCGATCACCGCCACCCACGGCGACGTTGAACTCGCAGTGCCCCGCGGCAGCGCCGCGCTGCTCACCTTCGGCGCTGCCTCGCCGGCCGGCTAGCCTGATCCGGCGTCAGGGTTCGCGTGGAGTCGGTGGCGGAATTGGACGGCCACCCGCGGCGCGCGCCCTCAGTTCTCGACGCCGAGGCGATCCCAGCAGTACAGCTCCAGGCACTCCGTGGCCAGCGACGCGCACCGCTCCGCCGACAGCCACGGCAGCACCGCGTCGAACGCCTGCTCCTCGCCGACACCCGCCTCGAACGCCTCTTCGCCGCGAAAGCCGGCGGCGATCTTCAGCGCCTCCCGCCGGTTCTCGCCGAGTGACGGGAACACGTTGACCAGGAACTCCTTGCTCGGGAGCGGGTGGCCGACCTCCAGCGAGACGTGCCAGGCCGCCAGCAAGGAGAGATCGTGCTCGTCGAGGTCGGCGACCGCCTTGGCGTAGTGCGAGTCCAGCTCCGGTTCGGGGATCTCATCGACCCATGCGCGCACCACCTCACCCAGGATCTGGCGGCGCGCCTCGCGTCCGACCGAATCGGCGATCACCCGGATGGCGTTCTGCGGTTCTATGAAGCACAGGGTCATTGCGGCTCCGGCTAGGGGATGCGGATGGCGCAAAGGTAGGCAATGCCCCGGACGGAGCCGCGTTTTAGTTGGGTACGAAGGCGCCTGGTCCGCCGGCTCAGGCGAGCGCGGCCTCGAACTTCACGCCCGGAAGCTTGTGCAGCCCGACGAGCTCGATCAGGGTACGGATCTGGGGCTGGGCTCCGCACAGGCTGATCGCGCGGTCGTGGGCACGCAGTCGGCGGGCGAGCATCGCCAGGTCCAGCATCAACGAGGCGTCAGCGAAGACGAGGTCCGACAGATCGACCATCACGTCGGCCTGGGTACGGATCGCGCGCGTCATCGCGCGGCGGCGCGAGCCCTGGGTGCTGCGGTCTTCATCTCCGGCGCAGCGAAGCGTGGGGGGCATGTCATCAAAGACGACGATTCCGCAAACCTACTCAAATCCTCGCCTCAATGGCAAGCTGAACGCGTGCATGCACCGGGCTTAATTTTCCTAAACAAAATTCTCACCGGCGACCGCCGTGGTCTTGCGGCGAGCTGTCTCTGGTGGCCGCCCCCGCAAGTACGCTCGCATTCGAGCGGCCCCGGCGGCGCCTGGCGTTGTCCTCGGAGGCTCGTGCAGCGCTGCTGCACGTCGCCTCGTGCGTCCTCGCCAGGCATCGGCCAGCGACCACTCGCGCTGCGAGCATACTTACGGGAACGACCACTAGACTGAGGGCATGGCAACAGTCGATGAAGTCACCGACGCGCTGCGTGATGTGATCGACCCCGAGCTGGGGTTGGATTTCGTCGAGCTCGGCCTGATCTACGACGTGGAGGTCGATGCCGGCACGGTGCGGGTGACGTACACCCTGACCAGTCCCGGCTGCCCGATCGGTCCCCAGGTCTCAGAGCAGATCGAGGAGTTCGTCTCGGAGCTGAACGGCGTCGACGACGTCCAGTCCACGATGACGTTCACGCCCCCTTGGACGCCCGAGCTGATGAGCGAGGACGCCAAGTTCGCGCTGGGCTTCTGAGCCGTCAGCCACCGGTGTTGCGGGGGCCGCGGCCGCGCTTGGCGCGCATGTCGGCGGCCGGTCCGTGCCGAGCCCGCCCGCGTCCGGCGGGGATGATCGGGACCGGATTGCCATTGGGCCCCGCCGGGGCGGACTGTCTGGCGGAGCGGGCGGGGGGTGGCGAATCGATGGAGCCGGCGGCGGCCGGCGCGTCGGGGCGCCGCGGGCGATGCGCACGCGACGCCGCGAGCAGCTCAGTCAGCGCGGTCTGCACGCCGTCGGCCACCAGGTCGATGTCGGGCATCGCGTCGTAGTCGCCGAGGAGGCCGTAGTCCAGGCTGCCGTTGTAGGACATGATCGCGATCGCCAGCGCGTGATTCTCGGGCAGGAACGCGACCGGGAACAGGTCCTGGAGCTCGCGCCCGAGCACGTACAACGGCTGCTGAGGCCCGGGGATGTTGGTGACGAGCAGGTTGAACAGGCGCGTGGAGAAGTTCAGACGCGATGCCTGGGCCAGGATCGTCGGCGGTGCCAGGCTGTTGACGGCGGTGAGGGTGGCGGCGCCGACCGCCTGCTTTGACTCCTTCAGGCCATCCATCGCGGCGCGGACGAAGCGCAGCCGCGCCACCGGATCATCGATGTAGACCGGCAGCGGCCCTCGCATCACGGTCAGTAGGTTGCCCAACATCCCGCGATGATCTTCTTTGCGCACCGACACCGGGACCAGCGCGCGCATCTCCACGCCCTCGGTGCGGACTCCGCGCGACTGCAACCACTGGGCGAGCGCGCCGGAGACGACGGTGAGCACGACGTCGTTGACGGTGCCCCCGAGCGCGTCCTTGACCTGTTTGTAGTCGGCGAGCCGCTGGCGCACCACCGCATACCGGCGATGCGGGCCGATCGGCGTGTTCAGCGGGGTCTCCGGGGCCGGGTTCAGGCCGGCCCAGACGATCTCGCCCACCCCCTCCACGGCGTCGCGGAGCCGATCCAGCGTCGCTTCCGGATGGACCGCGGCCGCGATCGTCCGCGCCGCGAGCCCGGTCGCGGTGCTCACCGCGTCGCGGGCTCCGGCCATGACCAGCTCGGCGGGTGATGGCTCGGGCTGGGGCTGCCACGGCTCCAGTCCGGCGTCCGGCGGTGGGGGCTCGCGCGCCGTGTCGAACAGCACCGACGCCAGGTCGACGCCCGAGATGCCGTCGACGAGCGCGTGGTGGTTCTTGGCGATGAGCGCGAAGCGGCCGTCCACCAGTCCCTCGATCAGCCACAACTCCCACAGCGGCTTGGAGCGGTCCAGGGGCTGGGAGGCGACGCGCGAGGTCAGCAGGAACAGCTGCTCCTCGCTGCCGGGAGCGGGCAGCGCCGTATGGCGCAGGTGGTATTCGAGGTTGAAGTTGGGATCGTCGACCCACAGCGGACGGCCCGTCTGAAGCGGCGGGATGGCGAGCTTCTGGCGGTAGCGGGGGACCAGGTGCAGGCGGCCGCGGACGTGGTCTGAAAAATCCTCGAAGGCCGGCGCTGGTCCCTCGAACACCAGCACTCCCCCGATGTGCATGTGGGACGCCTGCCCCTCCTGGTGCAGAAACGAGGCGTCGATCGAAGTGAGGCGGTCGAGGTGGCGCTGCGGCATTACCGGCTCTCGGGCTGCGGCTGAATCGGGCCTCAAGCCTACCCGCCGCTTCGCGATCGGGTCCAGTAGGTTTCCTAGAGAGACGCGCACCATGTCCTGGGATTTCTCCACCGAGCCCGAGTTCGAACGCAAGCTGGAGTGGATGCGTGGTTTCGTCCACGAGCAGATCTGGCCGCTGGAGACGCTGGCCGACGAGCTCGGCTGGGAGGGCTTGCAGCGCGCGGCCAAGCCGCTGGCCGAGCAGGTGCGGGCGCAGGGCCTGTGGGCGGCCCACCTCGACCCCGAGCTGGGGGGACAAGGCTTCGGACAGGTCAAGCTCGGGCTGATGCACGAGATCCTCGGCTCCAGCCCGATCGCTCCGCTTATGTTCGGCAACGCCGCCCCCGACTCCGGGAACTCCGAGATCCTGGCGATGGGCGGCACTCCCGAGCAGAAGGAGCGCTACCTGCACCCCCTGCTGGCGGGCGACCTGAAATCGGCGTTCAGCATGACCGAGCCCGAGACCGCCGGCTCGGATCCGACGCTGCTGCAGACGCGCGCCGTGCGCGACGGCGACGACTGGGTGATCAACGGGCGCAAGTGGTTCTCCACCAACGGCTCGATCGCTGACTTCCTGATCGTGATGGTCGTGACCGACCCCGAGGCGCGGCCCCACAACCGCGCGTCGATGTTCATCGTCGACGCCGACACCCCCGGCGTCAACATCGTCCGCGACGTGGCCACGATGGAGCACCCCTATCCGAGCTGGGCCCGCTACGGCAATCACGCCGAGATCCGCTACGAGGATGTGCGGGTGCCCACCTCGGCGCTGCTCGGCGCCGAGGGCGCCGGCTTCCTGATCGCGCAGCAGCGGCTGTATCCGGGCCGGATCCATCACTGCATGCGCTGGCTCGGGGTCGCCCGCCGGGCTTTCGACATGCTCTGCGAGCGCTCCGTCTACCGCTATGCCCACGGCTCGGTCCTGGGCAGGCACGGGACGATCCAGAACTGGATCGCCGACTCCGAGGCCGAGATGCTCGCCGCCCGGCTGATGACGCTGCACGCCGCCTGGACGATGGATACCCAGGGAGTGATGGCGGCGCGGAAGGAGATCGCGTTGATCAAGTTCTACGGCGCCAAGGTCCTGCACGACGTCGTCGACCGCGCGCTGCAGGCGCATGGCGGCCTGGGCTACTCCACCGACCTGCCGCTGGAGGCGATGTACCGGTTCGCGCGCGCCGCCCGGATCTACGACGGCCCCGACGAGGTCCACCGGGCCTCGGTGGCGCGCCAGATCCTGCGCGGCTTCCAAGCGCCGCCGGACGACGTGCCCAGCGAGTTCATCCCCGCGCGACGCGAGGCGGCGCGCCGTCAGTTCGCGGAGCTTCTCGAAACCGTAACGGCGAACGACTGAATCCGGGCCAGCGCCCGCCTACACTCGTGGTCGTGACCGACTCCGCCCCGGAGACCATCCTGCTGGCGATGCCGCGCGGCTACTGCGCCGGCGTGGATCGCGCGGTGCAGACCGTCGAGCGCGCGCTCGAGCTGTACGGCGCGCCCGTCTACGTCCGCAAGGAGATCGTCCACAACCAGCACGTGGTCGAGGAGCTGCGGACGCGCGGAGCGATCTTCGTGGGCTCCGAATCCGAGGTGCCGGAAGGCGCGACGGTGGTGTTCTCCGCCCACGGGGTGTCGCCCGGGGTGCACGCGAACGCGGAGCGGCGCCGCCTGCGCACGATCGACGCCACCTGTCCGCTGGTCACCAAGGTCCATCGCGAGGCCAACAAGTTCGCCGCCGAGGACTACACGATCGTGCTGATCGGTCACGCCGGGCACGAGGAGGTGGAGGGGACGATGGGCGAGGCCCCCGGCCATATCGTCCTGGTGCAGGACGAAGCCGGGGTCGACGAGCTGGTGGCACAGGATCCGAGCCGGATGGCGTACATCTCGCAGACGACGTTGTCGGTCGACGAGACCCAAGCGATCATTGCCCGTCTGCGCGAGCGCTTCCCGGAGATCGTCGGCCCCCGCACCGACGACATCTGCTACGCCACCACCAACCGTCAGACGGCGGTCAAGCAGCTGGCCCGGGAGTCGGATCTGGTGCTGGTCATCGGCAGCCGCAACTCGTCCAACTCCAACCGGCTCGTCGAGGTGGCCCGCGAGTACGGCGCCGAGTCTCACCTGATCGACAACGAGACCCAGGTGCGCGAGGAGTGGCTGACCGGGCGGCGCGTGGTCGGGATCACCTCGGGGGCGAGCGCCCCGGAGGTGCTGGTGGCGCAGCTGGTGGAGAAGTTTCGCCGGCGAGGCACGAACGACGTACGGGAGCTCGAGGTCGTGCCGGAGGATGTCCGGTTCATGCTCCCCAAGGCCATCCGCCAGGCGATGGCGGCAGCCGCCGCGTAGCCGAGCCTTCGGGGTAGGAACAGCTGCGGTCGCTGGTCGTCTCCGATCTGCATTTCGGCGCGCACTCGGGGGCTGACGTGCTGCGCGACGCGCACGCGCGGTCGGCGCTGCTGACCGCGCTGGCGCAATGCGACCGGCTGGTGCTGCTCGGCGACGTGCTGGAGCTTCGCCACGGCCCGGTCCGGGAGGCGCTGCGGGCGGCGGCACGGCCACTGCGGGAGATCGGGGAGGCACTCGGCGCCGCCGGGGAGGTCGTGATCGTCGCCGGCAACCACGACCATCACCTCATCGAGGGTTGGGCCGAGCGCCGAGCCGCGGACGCGCCACCCGCGGCGCTCGCACTGGAGACGCCGGTGCAGGCCGCCGCCGGCGACCCTCTGCACGAGGTGGCGGAGCTGCTGTCGCCCGCCCGGGTCAGAGTGGCCTATCCCGGCGTCTGGCTGCGCGACGACGTCTACGCCACCCACGGCCACTATCTGGACCTGCACCTCACCGTGCCGACTCTGGAGCGGTTGGCCGCCGGCGTGATGCGGCGGATCGTCGCCTTCGGTCCGGCCGGACCACGCACCGCCGAAGACTACGAGGCGGCGCTGGTCCCGATCTACGCCTGGATCCACGCGCTCGCCCAGCGCGCTGAGCCGCAGCGCAGCGGCGTCCTGCACGGGGGATCGGTCCGCGGCTGGCGCGCGCTCACCGGACCGCGGGGCGGGCGGGGGCTGCAGGCGCAGGCGGTCAAGCTGACCTGGCCGCTGATCATCGCGGGGTGCAACGCAGCCGGTCTCGGTCCGCTGCGGCCCGAGCTCTCTCGGACCGAGTTGCGCCGCGCCGGGCTGCGCGCGCTCGCTGAGGTGGTCTCAAGGCTCGGCGTCGACGCCGAGTGGGTGATCTTCGGCCACACGCATCGCGCCGGACCGCTGCCAGCCGACGATGCGGCGCAGTGGCGGGCGGGCCGGATTCGGCTCGTCAACGCGGGCTGCTGGGTGCGCGAGCCAGCGTTCACGGGACCCGATCCCGCCGCCAGCCCGTACCGCGCGGGCTTCGGCGTGTTCGTCGACGCCGTCGACCCGCCGCAGCTGCGCAACCTGCTCGATCGCTGAGTGCGACGACCCAGCCCGAGCGGGCGTCACTCGACGTGCCCCGGGGCGCGGGCGTCACTCGACGAGCCCCGGGGTGCGGGCGGCACTCGACGAGCCCGGGGGTGCGGGTGTCACTCGACGAGCCCCGGGGTGAAGCAGACGGCGTGGCAGGTCACGCCGGCCCCGAGCTTCAGCGCGAGCTGTCCCGTTGTGCTGCGGGGATGGGAGATCAGCTCGTAGGCGCCGGGATGATCGACGGTCACGGCGCGGTCGTTGGCGGTGACCACGCCCGCCCCCGACAGGACCGCCCACACGCCGCCCGCCTCGTAGGGGCCGCTGTACGGGCCGGCGACGTCGTCGCTCTGCACCGCCAGCAACGCATTCGGCTCGTCCTCGGGACGCAGCGCCGGGAGCGTTGCCCGCGCCACCCCGGTCAGCGACTGGATCGCCCGCTCGGTCTCGGCGTAGCCGCCCTCGCCGTAGTGAAAATCGGCCAGTCGGCCATCCGCGTCGAACAGGTACCGGGCAGGCCAGCCGAGGTTGCCGTACAGCTGCCAGATCTCCAACTCGACGTCGACGACCACCGGATGCGCGACGCCGAGCCGGGCGACGGCAGCGGACACCGCCGCGGGTTGCGCGAAGGGGGGGAATCCGGACGTGTGGATCCCGATCACCCGGAGTCCGTCCGCGGCGTAGCGCTCGTGCCAGGCCTTGAGGTAGGGCAGCGTCCGGATCGAGTTCGGCCGGCAGAAGTCCCAGAACTCGACGAGCACGGGGCCGCCGCGCAGCTGGTCGACGCGCAACGGGGAAGAGTTGATCCAGGGCAGGCGCGGCGGGAACTCGGGGGCCTGGATGTGGTCGACCGGGGGACGCACGGTGCTGATGCTACGAGCGGGCGGGCGCGACCGGCGGCCGTCGACAGGGGGCCCGTTGCATGGGCGAGACAAGGCATATGCCGAATCAGTTATATTCCCGCCATGGCATTGACGACGTGGAGCGCGCTCGCCGACCCGCACCGCCGCCAGGTCCTGCAACTGCTGGCGGTGGCGCCGCGGTCGGTGGGGGAGCTGACGGGCGAGCTCGGGCTGACGCAGCCGGGCACGTCCAAGCACCTGCGCGCGCTGCGCGACGCCGGCCTGGTCCGGGTCCACACGGAAGCCCAGCGGCGCGTGTACGAGCTCGATCCGGCGCCGCTGGCCGAGCTGCACGACTGGTTGGAGCCATACCGGCGCTACTGGGAGGCGCGTCTCGACGCCCTCGGCCGTCATCTCCGCGAACCCCGCCCCCACGAGGAGGATTGACCGACATGCCGATCACCGGGAAGTACGAGCAAGTCAGCGGCAGCCCCGTGGTGCGCTTCGAGCGCACGTTTGCCCATCCGGTGGCCGAGGTGTGGGATGCCATCACCGACGCTCGCCGGCTCGAGCAATGGTTTCCGACCACGGTGCAGTTCGCCGAGCTGCGGGCCGGTGAGCCGATCACGTTCCGCTTCGCCGACGACCAGTACCCGGCCATGTCCGGCGAGCTGCGGGAGGTGATGCCGCCACGCCGCCTGGTGTTCACGTGGGGCGATGACCTGTTGACGTTCGAGCTGGACGAGAGCGACGGCGGCGCGGCCTGCCGGTTGACGTTCACCGTCGGACTCGACAGCGCCGACAAGGCCGCACGCGACGCCGCCGGGTGGGACGATTGCCTGGACAAGCTGGACCAGGTGACCGCGGGCGGCTCGCCGCCGCGCCCGGCCTCGCCGGAGCGCTGGCAGGCGTATTACGCCGAGTACAAGCGCCGCGGACTGCCCGCGACTGCGCCGATCCCGGGTTCGTGACCCGCGATCACTCCGATCCGGCACCGCGAATCCGGGGTTCGTGGCCCCGTGAGCGCCCCGGTCAGGCACGGCGAAACGGCGCAGTCGGACCCGGCTGACGACGCTATACTGTTTGAAGTATTGAATCTCTAGCGCATTTGAGGAGTTTCTCGTCATGAGCCCGTCCGGAGCCGAAGTCCTGCGCCAGATCAAGAGCCGGATCGAGGAGGTCGATCCCTCGGTGGTGCGCGAGCAGGTCTCCAACGGCGCGCTCCTGGTCGACGTCCGCGAGCCCGAGGAGTGGGCGACCGGCCACATCCCCGCGGCCAAGCACGTTCCCAAGTCGTTCCTGGAGTCGCGTATCGAGGGCGCCGCCCCCGATCGATCCCAGCACGTGATCCTGTACTGCCAGTCGGGCAACCGCTCGGCGTGGGCGGCGCGGACCCTGATCGACGATCTCGGGTACGAGAACGTCGAGTCGATGACCGGCGGCATCACGCTGTGGAAGGATCGCGGCTACGACGTCGAGCAGCCGAAGTCGCTCACCGCCGAGCAGCGCGAGCGGTACTCGCGCCACCTGCTGCTCCCCGAGGTGGGCGCCGAGGGCCAGCAGAAGCTGCTGGACGCCAAGGTGCTGCTCCTGGGCGCCGGTGGCCTGGGCTCCCCGGCCGCCCTGTACCTGGCCGCCGCCGGGGTGGGCACGCTGGGCATCGTCGACGACGACACGGTGGACCTGTCCAACCTGCAGCGCCAGGTGATCCACTCCACCGACCGGATCGGCGTTTCCAAGGTCGAGTCGGCAGAGCAGACGATCACGGCGCTCAACCCGGACGTCAACGTGCAGAAGTACGCCGTGCGGCTCGGCGCGGAGAACATCATGGACATCCTGCCCGACTACGACATCGTCGTCGACGGGCTGGACAACTTCCCCACCCGGTATCTGCTCAACGACGCGTCGGTGCGGCTGCAGATCCCAGTCGTGTCCGCCGCGATCCTCGGCTTCGAAGGGCAGCTGTCGGTGTTCAAGCCCTACGACGGCCCGTGCTACCGGTGCCTGTTCCCGGTGCCGCCGCCGGCCGAGCTCGCCCCCTCGTGCGGCGCCAACGGCGTGCTCGGTGTCCTGCCGGGGACGATGGGACTGCTGCAGGCCACCGAGGTGATCAAGCTGATCCTCGGCGAGGGCGAGCCGCTGATCGGACGCCTGCTGATGTACGACGCGCTCGCCGCCACGGTGAGCGAGGTCAAGGTCCGGCGTGACCCGAACTGCCCGGTCTGCTCGCGGCATCCCGAGGAGATCGACGACGACGAGATGGGCGTGTTCCCTGACTACGAGGCGTTCTGCGCCGGCGTGCATTAGCGTTGAGCGGCATGACGACGATCCGCATCCCGTTAGGTTGAGCGCAGCATGGCGACGATCCGCATCCCACCAGTGCTCCGCCCGGCGGTCGGCGGCGAGAAGGAGCTCAGCGCCGCCGGCGGCTCGGTCGGCGAGATCCTGCGCTCGGTCGCCGACGCCCACCCCGAGACGCAGTCCCAGTTGTTCGCGACCGACGGCGGGCTGAACCGCTACGTCAACGTTTACCTCAACGACGAGGACGTGCGCGTGCTCGACGGGCTGGAGACCGAGGTCGGAGCGAGCGACACGCTCGTGATCCTGCCGGCGATGGCCGGCGGCGCCCGCTAGCCGCGGCGACCGAGATCCCGGGCGACGCGGCGGCCGCGCCCTCGGGAAGGGTTTCCCGGCAACGGCGTCTTTGAGTGGGCGAAGGGTCCCCACTCAAAGGAGCAGAGATGATGTCTTCGGGCAGGTTTGGTCGCCGGGGTGGGCGGCTGGTCACGATAGGGCTCGTCGGTGTGCTGGCGATGGCTGCGGTTGCCGTCGCCCGGTCAAGTACGCTCGGCGCCGGCAAGGCGAGGGTGGGCTCGCGCTCGGAGATGATCGCGGTCAACGGCCACGGCGTCGCCGTGTACGAGCTGTTGCCCGAGACCACCAGGCACCTGCTGTGCACTTCCTCGCTGTGTCTGCGCGAGTGGCCGCCGGTCAAGGTGGGCGCCGGAGCCAGAGCAACCAAGACGGCGGCCGTCAAGGGCAGGCTCGGGACGTTTCGGCGCCACGGCCTCACCCAGCTGACCCTCAACGGGCACCCGCTGTACACGTTCATCGAGGACGGCGGCAAGCGGGGCGTGGCCAACGGCGACGGGCTGCGCAGTTTCGGCGGCACCTGGCACGTGTTCAAGCAGGGGTAGTGATCTCGCTACACTTCCTGAAGCAATGGCCGCCGAGAGCTTGCAGAACAAGCCTTGCGGAGGGCGCTACGGCGACATCGTCCAGTCGATCGGGCACACGCCGCTGATCGAGCTCAAGCGGCTGAGCCCGAAGGCAGGCGTGCGCGTCTGGGCCAAGCTGGAATCTCGCAACCCGACCGGCTCGATCAAGGACCGGGTGGCCCGGTCGATGATCGAGGATGCCGAGGAGAAGGGACTGATCTCGCCGGGCCAGACGATCCTCGAGCCCACCTCGGGCAACACCGGCATCTCGCTGGCGATGATCTGCGGTCGCAAGGGCTACAACCTGAAGGTGGTGATGCCCGAGAACGTCACCCCCGAGCGCACCCAGCTGCTCCACATGTACGGAGCCGAGATCGTCTACTCCGAGGGCGCCAAGGGATCCAACGGAGCGGTGGAGATGGCGCTGGACATGGCCCAGAGAGACGCCTCGTACTACATGCCCTACCAGTACGGAAACGAGGCCAATCCGGAGGCCCACTACAACGGGACGGCGCTCGAGATCCTGGAGGAGCTCGACGAGGTCAGCGCGTTCGTCGCCGGTCTCGGCACCGGGGGGACGCTGATGGGCAACGGCCGTCGGCTGCGCGAGGAGCTGGGGGACAGCGTCAAGATCGTGGCCGCCGAGCCGATGCAGGGCGAGCCCGTCCAGGGCCTGCGCTCGCTGGACGACGGGTTCATCCCGCCGATCATCGATCTGGACATGCTGGACCGAAAGATCTTCGTCACCAACCACGACGCGATCGTCTGGACCCGCAAGCTGCTGGACGAGGAGCGCCTGTTCGCGGGCGTCTCGTCGGGGGCGATCGCCCGGGTCGCCGTCCGGATCGCGGGCGAGCTCGACGAGGGCAACGTGGTGTTCATCGTCTGCGATGACGGCTGGAAATACCTCTCGTCGGGTATCTACACCCGCCCGGTGGCGGAGATCGAGAACCTGGACTCCACCGTCTGGTGGTGAGCGAAGACGACGGCGCGTCCTCGCGGCGCGCGCTACTGGGCGGCGCCGGCGCGCTGCTTACCGGTGCCGGGGCGGCGCTGCTGACCGGATGCGGACGGGCCGCGGCCGGCACGACGACGAAACAGACGCCGGCCGGCCCGGTGATGGAGCGCGACGTCGTGATCCTGTCCCGGGCACTCGAGCTGGAGCGGCGGACGGTCACCGCCTACGTCGCCGGGATGCCGCTGCTCCCGCACCCCCTGGTCGACGCCGCGCGGCAATTCATGAACGAGGAGCTCGAGCACACCGGCGAGCTGATCGCCCAGATCACCGCCGCCGGTGGCAAGGCGGCGCCTCGAGCCGACAGCTACGCGCTTGGTCACCCGCGCGACGCGGCGCAAGTGCTCACGCTGTTGCATTCACTCGAGGCGCTGCAGATCGACACCTACCTACGCTCGATCCCACGGCTGTCGCCCGGGCCCGTGCGGGCCGCCGTTGCCTCGATCCTCGCCGTCGACGCTCAGCACATCACGCTGCTCCGGATGGCACAGGGCAAGGCGCCGGTGCCGCACGCGTTCGTAACCGGTTCGGAGTGATGTGAGGCCGTGTCCGGGCATCCGACCAGACGAGAGCTGCTGCTGACGGGAGCCGGCGGCGCGGTGCTCGCCCCGGCCGGCGCGGTGCTCGCCCCCGCAGCCGCCCGGGCCGCGAACGCGGCGAGCGCGCCGATCAAGCCGTTACCGGAGCCCGAACGCCTGGCACGGCTGATCGAGATCGAGTCGCTGCTGCTGTTCTGCTACCGGAACATCCTCGGCGCTTCCATCCTCAGCCGGCGAGCCCACCGCCTGCTGGCGCCGATGCCGGCGCAGGAGCAGGCGCACATCCACGCGCTGGCGCGCCCGCTCGCCTCCCGCGGGGGCACCCCGCCGGCGCCCCCGACCGACGTCGCCCAGGCCAATCTTCGCCTGGCCCATCGCAACGTCAGCAGCCGGCTCGGACAGCTGCAGGGCGAACGCGACGCAATCGGTCTGTTGCAGCGTCTCGAGCAGGTGACGATCGGCGCCTACTTCGTGGCGCTGCGCGAGCTGCACAGCACCGAGCTGATCGTGCTCGCCGCCCAGATCATGGCCAACGATGCCCAGCACGATGCGGTTCTACGCCTCCTGGCGCCGAAGGGGAGCCTGGCCGGCGCCGCTCCCTACGGACTCGTCCAGGGCCTGCAATGAGCGCTGGTAGCCTCGCCGGCATGCGCATCTCCCGCAGTCTGTACGACCAGATGGTCGCCCACGCGCGGGCGGATGCGCCCAACGAGTGCTGCGGAATGATCGCCTCCAGCGATGGTGAGGCGGTGACGGTCTACCCGGCGGTCAACGCCGCGGCGAGCCCGCTCCGCTACGAGATCGACGGGGCCGAGCAGTACCGGATCCAGATGGCGATCGACGACGCCGGGCACGACCTGGGCGCCATCTACCACTCGCACACGCGCAGCGCGCCGTATCCGTCTCAGACCGACATCAACCTCGCCTTCTATCCCGAGGCGCTGTACGTGATCGTCGGCGTCGCCGAAGACGAGCCCGAGGTCCGGGCCTACGCGATCCGCGACGGCCAGGTGGCCGAGGCCGAGCTGCACGTGAGCCAATGATGGTGCGCTCGCAGGCGACCGAGCCGGTGCTCGTCTGCCCCGAATGCGGGTCGCGCTTCGACGCGCAGGCGCGGTTCTGCCCGGCTTGCAAGCTGCCGCTGATCCTCGATCAACGCGACGCGGAGCCCGGCCGCGGCGCCAGGATCTCCGCGCGCCACGAGCAGGCCCGGAAGATCAAGCCCCAGCTCGCCGAGGGACGTCTGGTCCGCGCCGCGGGAGCGCGCAACCAGACCGAGGGAGAGTTCATCCAGGGCCTGCTCTTGGAGGAGGGGGTGCCCAGCCTGCTGCGCCGCAGCGCCGGGTTCGACGTCCCCGACTTCCTGGCCGCCGGCCCCCGCGACGTGATGGTGCCGATCTCCGGTGCGGACACCGCGCGCCAGGTCCTGCTCCAGGCCGACCTGGTGGCGCCGGAGTCGCCCGGGCGTCCCGCTCGGCCCGGCCGGCTGCTGATCGGCCTGCTGACCGCGCTGGCGATCGGCGCCGTGATCATCTGGCTGGCGTCGCTGGTGATTCACTGAGCCGCCGCCAGCCGGGCGAGATGCTCGCGCCAGAGGCGTTCGGTGTGGCTCATCGGCCGGCCGGCGAACGCCCGGGCGAGCGCCGCGCGCGGACCCTCCGGGTGCAGGCGGGAGACGAACCGCGCCGCCGTGCGCGCGGTGGGGGGGTCCGATTCCCGGACGAGTAGGTCGATCACCGTGCCGCCCAGCAGCGTCGCGTCACGAAGCCCGGGCGGAAAGCTCGGGCGCCGGCCCTCGCGCAGCCGCCGGGCGATCGCCGGGCGGGCGTGCTCGGTCTGGCCGCCGAACCAGCGCGCCGCGCCCTCAAGCAACCAGGCCCAGCGGAGCTCGCGGCGGACCCGCACCGCCGGCATCAGCGGGGCCAGATCACGGTTGTTGGCGATGATCACCCGACGGGCGTACAGGCAGGCGGCGCTGTGCTCGAGCATCTCGACGGATGTCGGACCCCGCCCGCGCCCGCGGGACGCTCGATCCCGCAAGACGGCGGGCTCGAGCATGTGCAGCTCACGCCGCCCGTCCCAGCCGACGACGTAGCGGCGGGCCGCCGGGGCGGTGGTCAGCCACGCCAGCGGCAGCAGCGGGTTGGTGAGGATGAGCCCCGCGGGGCCCCCGTGCAGGACCACGGTGAACTCGTCCGGGGCGTGGGGGAAGTAGGCCTCCAGATAGACCCGGGCTCGCTCCAGCGACTGCAGGACGCGATGGGCGTCGTCGGCGGCCGCCGAGTCGTGCCGGGCGCGAAACGAGGCCGAGACCGATTCGGTCCACGTCATCGGCGATCGGCGGAGGCTCGGTTGCGCGCCGGGGCGCACCCGGTCCCGCCCTGACGGCGGGACCGGTACGTCCTATTCGAGGTCAGGGCCTGCGGACCCTCAGACGAGGACCGGCTGGCGGTCCGAGGCGATCGCGGCGATCTCCTCGTAGGCGCGGTCGAACTCCTCGTCGGAGAGCACCGGGGTGCCCTCGAACGGCAGGTCGCGCGTCAGCTCCAGCCAGGACCGGCATCCTCCGTAGTCCTCGCGCACCTTCACGGTGACGGGGCGGGGGATGCGGTAGGTCCGCAGCAGGATCACGTGCAACGGATGGCGCCGCTTCCACGCCAGTCGCTTCTCGGCGTAGTCGGTGGTCCATACGTAGAACGGCGAGAGTGCGTCGACCGCGCGGCGGTCGGTGACCGTGAAATGCGCGGCCACCTCGGCCCAGGCGCGGATCCGAACGCGATCGGGCTGGTTGAGCGGCTCGCCGCGATGCAGCGCCTGCGGATGCGGCTCGCCGTCCGCCCACACCCCCTCCTCGAGGGCGCGGGACAGCTCCGGGCGATGGGACTCGCGCACCAGGTCGGAGCGCTGATGATCGAACGTCGGGTACAGGAAGAACCGCTCGTGATCGAGCTTGAAGTGCTTCTCGGGTTCGCGGATGCCGCCCTTGCGGAGGGTTAGAAGTTGCTCGCCTTCGGCGAGCGCCCGCACGGTGACGGCCCATTCTTTGAAAGCAATCGGCATTTAGTAAAGGAGGGACGGATTTGGTTGTCGAAGCGTCCTGCGCGCACAGCCTCAGGTTGTTACGGCAGCGTCAGGACGCAGCGGATTGTATTCGAGATACCCCGAATCTCAAAACTTACCTGCGTGCGAGCGCGTTTTTTCCGCATCCGACTCGGAAGCGAAGCTACGCATCTGTAGATAGTGGGGTCCGGGGTGACGGCTGAGGTGGCTTGTGCCCGCTCCCGGCGGCGTCCTCGCCGGGCGGGCGGGGCCTGAATCATCGCGCGTTTCCAAACCCGCCGCCCCCCGGGGTCTCGATGCGCAGCCGCTGGCCCGCCTCCAGATCGCCGATCGACTTGGGCTCCAGCGCCTGTCCGTCGAGCAGGTTGCGCCCGGCCGCGCCGGGCGCGCCGCCGTCGGCGCCGGGCGGGCGGTGGCGGCGGCGTTCGGTGATCAGCGAGTAGCGCAGCGGCGCCAGCGCCTCGATCTCGCGGACAACGCCGTCGCCGCCACGATGGGCGCCGTCACCGCCCGAGCCGGGACGCAGCGAGTATTCGATCATCCGCATCGGAAATTCCAGCTCGAGCGCCTCGATCGGCGTGTTGAGCGTGTTGCTCATCGCCACGTGGACGCCGCTCGGGCCGTCGGCGTCGGCGCACGCTCCCTGCCCGCCGCCGATCGTCTCGTAATAGACGACGTCCTCGTCGCCCAATGTCAGGTTGTTCATGGTGCCCTGGCCGAGGGCGTGCCCGAAGGCGCCGAGCACGACGTCGGCGACGCGCGACGAGGTCTCGACGTTGCCGCCGACCACCGCCGCCGGAGACCGGGCGTTGAGCAGCGAGCCTTCGGCGGCGATCACCTCGATCGGGCGGTAGGCGCCGGCGTTGGCGGGAATGTCGGGGTCGGTGAGGACCCGGACGGCGAAGTAGCAGGCCGACCGGGTGACCGCCAGCGGGCAGTTGAGGTTGCCGTCGTGCTGATCGGCCGTGCCGGTGAAGTCGAGCGTCAGCCGGTCGCCGTCGACGGTCGCCTTCAGCGCGATCCGGAGATCGCCCTCGCGCGCCTCCAGCACGTCCTCGGCGCGGCGCTCGCCGTCGGCGAGCTCGCCCAGGCAGGCCCGGGTGCGGCGCTCGGCGTAGTCGAGCACCTCCGCGTAGGCCTCCTGGAGCGCGTCCGCGCCGACCCGGCCGGCCAGTTCGCTCACCCGCAGCGCCCCGACGCGCCCGGCGGCGAGCTGGGCCCGGAGATCGGCCCGGCGCTGATCGGGGCGGCGCATGTCGTCGCTGAGCTGCGCGATCGCGGCGTCATCGAGCACGCGCGGCTCGATCACCACGCCCTCGTCGGACAGGGCGCGGCTGTCGGCCGGCATCGACCCCGGCGTCGGACCGCCGACGTCGGCGTGGTGGGCGCGGTTGGCGGCGAACGCGATCAGGCGATCATCCGCGAACACCGGGGTGATCACCGTGATGTCCGGCAGGTGGGTGCCGCCGCGGTAGGGATCGTTGAGGATCCACGATCGCTCCGGGGCGTGGCTCTCGTCCACCACCGACGCCACCGCGGCCGGCATCGCGCCGAGATGGACGGGGATGTGCTCGGCCTGCATCACCATCTCGCCCGCCGGCGTGAACAGCGCAGTCGACGCGTCGCGGCGCTCCTTGATGTTGGCCGAGTGCGCCGACCGGATCAGGACCGCGCCCATCTCCTCGCAGATCGCGTGCAGGGCGCCGGTGAGGACCTGGAGTTCGACCGCGTCCATCAGCCGGCATCCTGCGCGCGGATCCGGACGGTGCCGTGCTGATCGACGTCGCCGGCCCAGCCGCCGGGGACGAGCAACGTCGACTCGGGCAGCTCGACCACGGCGGGGCCCTGAATCTTCGTTCCCGGCGGCGGCATCCCGCGGAGAACCTCCACCTCGGTCGACTCCCCGTCCAGTGTCGCCTGCCGCCGGCCGCGCTCGGGCTCGTCGCCGGATGCCTCAGCCAGGGACACGTCGGCGCCGGCGACGGTCGCCGACACACGCAGGGTGACGAGCTCGAGCTGCTGTTCTGAGTCGCGATACCCATAGCGCTCCTCGTGCAGGGATTCGAACGCCTCCCGCAGATCCTCCGGCTCGGGCGACAGGCCGCCGTCGACGGCGAGCTCGAACGCCTGACCGCGGTAGCGCAGCTCGTAGATGGCCCGAAGCTGCGCTTGGCCCTCGTGCAGCTCCTCTCGGGCCCGCTCCCCGAGCTCGTGCACGAACTCGGCCAGCACCGGCGCGGTCAGCTCGTCGCCGCTGAGAAACACGCTGCGCTGGACGTCGCGCCGGCGCGGCGAGACGACGAGCCCGAGCGCGGCCAGCACCCCGGAGGCGCGCGGGCAGGCGATCTCGACGATCCCGAGCTCACGGGCGATCTCGGCGGCGTGCAGCGGCCCGGCGCCCCCGAAGGCCAGCAGCGCGTACCGGCGGGGATCGATACCGCGCTGGACCGTCACCACGCGCAGCGCACGGACCATCTCGGCATTGGCGACGCGGACGATCCCCGCGGCGCACTGCAGGGGATCCAGATCGAGCTGTCCGCCGAGCTCGCCGATCGTGCGCTCGGCGGCGGCGACGTCGAGCTCCACGCCCCCGGCCAGCGGCGCGTCGGGCGCGAGGTAGCCGAGCAGCAGGTTGGCGTCGGTGACGGTTGGCTCGGTGCCGCCGCGTCCGTAGCAGGCCGGACCCGGATCGGCGCCCGCGGACCGGGGGCCGACGCGCAGAGCGCCGCCCGGATCACGCCACGCGATCGATCCGCCGCCGGCGCCGACGGTGTGCACCGCCACCATTGGGAGCGCCAGGGGCCGTCCCGCGATCGTGCCCGAGCTGCGCTCCTGGACGGCGCCGTCGTCGACCACGCAGACGTCGCAGGAGGTGCCGCCCATGTCGAAGCAGAGGGCGTCGCGGGCGTCGGCGGCGCGGGCGATGTAGGCGGCGCCGGCGGCGCCGCCGGCGGGGCCCGACAGCACCGTCCAGGCGGCGTGTCCGGCGGCGGCGGGAAGATCGATCAGCCCGCCGCTGGACTGCATGATCGCCGGCTCGGGAAGCCCGGCCTCGTCGCACCGCTTCAGCAGCCGCCGCAGATAACCGCCCAGCAGGGGCGACAGGGCGGCGTCGACCTCGGTGGTGCTGGCCCGCTCGAACTCCCGGAACGTGCCGACCACCTCATGGGAAACGGAGACATGAACCTCGTCGCCGAGCGCCTCGGCGATCGCCCGCTCGTGCTCGGGGTGGCGGTAGCTGTGCAACAGCGTAATCGCGACCGCCTCGACGTCGGTCTCGCGGACCGCGGCGACGAGCTCCTCCAAGTCCTCAAGCGGACGCAGCGGGCCATCGGGACCCATCCGCTCCCGCGCGCCGAAGCGTCGCTCGGGCGGGGTGAGGGGCGCCGGGCGGGCGGCGCACAGCCGGTAGAGCTCGGGGCGGTCCTGACGGCCGAGCGCGACGATGTCGGTGAACCCTTCGGTGGCGACGAACGCAGTGCGGGCGCCGTGGCCCTCCAGCAGCGCGTTGGTGGCCACCGTCATCCCATGGGCGAACTCGGTGACCGCGTCAGCGCCGGCGCCGGCCTTCTCCAGGGCGGCCCGCACGGCGGCCAGAACTCCCTCGGACTGATCCTGTGGCGTGCTCGGCGCCTTGGCGGTGATCAGGCGCCCGTCGACGGCCAGCACCGCATCGGTGAACGTCCCGCCCACGTCGACGCCGAGCAGCATCAGGGCAAGGTAGCTGTTGGATCACCCCCACCCCAAACACAGGGCCGCGAGAGCGGCCCCACCAATCCGAGAAACTACGCGGCCAGCTCCAGCTCCTCGGTCTCAGCCAGATGCTGGTGCGACGGGCAGTAGCCATTGTGGGCCAGCGGCATTCGCTGACACGGCGTGCCCTTGCGCGTGCTGGCACGACACTGCAGCGGATTGCCGTACAGGTCGTAGCCGTTCTGCGGTTGGCTGCGCAGGAACTCGTCGGCGCACGCCAGATAGCGCTCGACCACCCGCAGCACGCGCGGCTGAGCGCTCATCGGGAAATACGCGCGGATGTCGGTGAACAGCGTCCGTGCCGGACGGGCGAAGTAATGGCGATCGGTCGCCATCCGCTCGACCGCCGCCTCACAGGCCCGGAGAACGCGCGTGTGATTGGCGTGCGGGCAGATGGCGTGCGGATCTTCCGTGATCTCATTGGCGATCTCCCGGTAGATCGCGCGACTGAACCGATACACAGGCGCTCCAACTCCTTTCGAGCCCCTCCTGGGCTTCATGACGTACCAGGGCGCCGAGTATTCCGGCCCTGTGTGAAGCGCGTCACATGCGTTTTATTAATCTCGGATTAAGAGGCTGGGCCCAGGCGGTCGAGGCTACGCCGGGGAGGCCGCCCGCCTGGTCGGGCCCAGGCGACCAGTTCCGGCTCGGCACCGTCGGTCAGGATCACGTGGTTCAGGCCCAGGCGACCAGTTCCGGCCCGGGACCGTCGGTCAGGATCACGTGGCGGATGTCGTAGGCGGGGTCGGGGTGGGGGAAGTCGAGCCGCCGGTGGGCGCCCCGGCTCTCCTCCCGGTGCAGCGCGGCAACGGCGATCAACCGCACCAGCGGGTGGGCGTCGTCGCGCAGCGCTCGCAGGCCGCCGGCGTCGCGCTCGAGGCCGGCATACCGCCACAGCGCGGCGCGGGACGCCGGGGTGATCGCGGTCTCGATCGGGTCCGGCTGCGTCCGCGATGACGGCGCGGCGGCGGCGGGGGCCGGTTCGACGACCGCCGATCGGGCAGCCCGCGCCCCGAACACAAAGCACTCGCTGAGCGAGTTGGAGGCCAGCCGGTTGGCCCCGTGGAGGCCGGTGCACGAGCACTCGCCGACGGCGTACAGGCCCGGGAGCGAGGCCCGGCCGTCCAGGTCGGTGGCGATCCCGCCCATCATGTAGTGGGCCGCCGGGGCGACCGGCACCAGCTCGCGCTCGGGGTCGACGCCGGCCCGGCGCAGGGCGCCGACGACGTTCGGGAACAGCGCCGGGTCCACGTGGCGCATGTCGAGTCCGACCGACGCCTGAGCGGCGACGTCGATCTGGCGCTGGACCGCGCGGGCCACCTCGTCCCGGGGCGCGAGCTCGTCGACGAACCGCTCTCCGGCAGCGTTGAGCAGGTGAGCGCCCTCGCCCCGCACCGCCTCGGTGACCAGGAACCCGTCGGCGCCGTTGATCCCTACGACGGCCGTGGGGTGGAACTGCATCAGCTCCAGATCGGCCAGCTGGGCACCGGCGGCATAGGCGAGCAGCAGCCCGCCGCCGACCGCTCCCGGCGGATTGGTCGTCCGCGACCACAGCGCCGCGGCGCCGCCGGTGGCCACCACGATCGCCCGGGCGTGGATCCGGCTGCCGTCGTCCTGCTCGATCCCGATGGCGCGCTCGTCTGTGCGCAGGATGCGGGTCGCCCGGCGGCCCTCCTGCACCTTGACGCGGCGGTCCTCCGCGGCCAGCGCGGACAGCTGGCGGATCAAGCGGCGGCCGGTCGCGGCCCCGCCGGCGTGGACGATCCGCCGGGCGGAGTGGCCGCCCTCGAGCCCGAGCGCGAGGCGTCCGGTGCGGTCGGCGTCGAAGGCCACCCCCAGCGCGGCGAGATCCTCTACCGCGGCCGGGGCCTCTTCGCAGAGCACCCGCGCGGCCGACTCCCGCACCGAGCCGCGTCCGGCGGCCAGCGTGTCGGCCAGGTGTTGCTCTGGGCTGTCGTCGTCGGCGAGCGCCGCCGCGAGTCCGCCCTGCGCCCAGTAGCTCGACGCGCCGGCCAGCGGGGTGGCGGAGACGAGGGTGACCTCGGCGCCGAGCTGCGCCGCCCTCAGCGCGGTGTAGAGGCCCGCGGCTCCGGCTCCGACGACGGCCACCTCAGTCTGGGTGCGGCTCACGGCCGGTACGGTACTCCGGCGATGTCAGCCGCCCCCGTGCTCCTCATGCACCCGTCGTCGCTGGCCCACGACGCCGGTTCCCATCCCGAGCAGCCGGCGCGGATCGTCGCCATCGAGCGCGAGCTGGAGGCCCGAAGCTGGCTCGGGTTCGAACGGGTCAGCTCGCCGGAGGTGGAGCGTGCCGTGCTCCGGACGGTGCACACCGAGAGCCACATCGAGCTGGTGGCGCGGGCGTCGGCGCGGGCGGGCATCGGCGGCGCCGTCCACCTCGACGTCGACACGGTCGTGTCGCACGGCTCGTTCGCGGCCGCGCTGCACGGCGCCGGCGGCGCGGTGGCGCTGGTCGACCGGCTGCTCGGCGGCTCGGCGCCAACCGGCTTCAGCGTCCACCGTCCGCCCGGCCACCACGCCGAGCCCGGCCAGGCGATGGGCTTCTGCCTATTCAACAACGCCGCCGTCGCGGGTCGGCATGCCCTGGACGCCCACGGACTGGAGCGGGTGATGATCGTCGACTGGGACGTGCATCACGGCAACGGCACCAACGACATCTTCCACCGGGAGTCCCAGGTGCTGTTCTGCTCGATCCATCAATCGCCGCTGTATCCGGGGACGGGGGCGGCGAGCGACGTCGGCTCCGGCGACGGGCGCGGGTTCACGGTCAACCTGCCGGTGGCGCCGGGGAGTGGCGACGGCGTCTTCCGGTCGCTGATCGACCACGTGGTGGTGCCGCTGGCCGGTCTGTATCGGCCGCAGCTGATGCTGATCTCGGCCGGCTTCGACGCCCATCAGGAGGATCCGCTCGCCGACTGCGGCGTGACCGACGCCGGTTTTGCCGCGATGGCCCGGTCGCTACGGGACGTGTGCGCCGAGTTGGGGGTGCCGGTGGGGGCGGTGCTGGAGGGGGGCTACGCCCTCGACGCGCTGGCGCGGACGGTGGCGGGGACGATGGAGGCGCTGGGTGGGGGCGTTGGCGCGATCGATCCGGGGGTGGGGGTCGCGGACGTCTCGGCGCGGGCGTTGGAGCGGTTGGGGGAGTTCTGGCCGGGGCTGTGGTGAGCCGGGTCGGTGGGGGTGACCCGGTCGGTTTGGTGAGGGTCGTTGGGTGAGCGGGGTCGGTGGGGACGCGGGGCGGCCGGGCAAAATGCCCCACACCGGCGCGGGTCGAGGCGGGTGGTGGGGATGATGCTCGCCTGGCGGCAAGAATCACCCACGCCCCGGATATCGCTGGTCGGTGTGGTTGGTTTTGCCCGACCGCGGCTGCTACGCCAACAACCCGCGCCACGCCTCGAGTACCCGACGGGCCATGACGTCGCTGGAGAACGCCTGCGCCCGGGCGCGGCCGGAGATGCGGGGATCCGAAGTCCGGAGATGCGGCGCCAGGGCGGTCCGCCAGCGCTCGGCATCGAACGGCGCGCACAGCGTCCCGCTCACCTGGGACAGCGCCTCGGGAGCGATCCCGACGGGCGTCGCCAGCACCGGCACGTCGCAGGCCAGCGCCTCCAGCACCGCCAGGCCGAATCCCTCGCGCTCGGACGGCACCAGGACGGCGTTGGCGGCGTTGACCCACAGCGGCACCTGAACCGGGTCGACCTGGCCGAGGGTCAGCAGCGGGGTGTCGCCGGCGGCGGCGCGCGCCAGGTCGTGACGCTTCTCGGGTCGCTCGCGGTCGGCGGGGAACAGAAGATAGGGGCCTCCGGCGGGGATTCCAAGCGCACGCCGCGCCTGCGCGCGAGGGATCGGCCGGAAGCGGTGCATGTCGACGCCGCAGGGCAGCACCGCCACCCGTCCGCCGGCGGCCCACCCGGGCACCTTGGCCGACAGCGGCTCGGAGACGACACCGACCAGGTCGTTGAGCCGCAGCCCGGCGAGCGTTATCGCCCGCGAGCGCGGGTGGGCCAGGTCGGTGCCGTGCAGCGTCACCACCCGGGCCCGGGCGTGCGCAGCCAGCGCCGGCCAGGTGGTCAGCCCGAAGTGGGCGTGGACGATGTCGAAGCGACGTGCGGCATATCCGGCACGGAGGCTGCGCGCGGCCCGGGGATAGGCGCGTGGGCCGGCGGGACGGAACGCGAAGACCTCCACCTCCGCCTCCCCGGTTCGCCGCAGCGCCGCGACCTGGTCGGCCACGAAGCTGCCGAGCGCCGGCTGAGCCGGGCTCGGGTACATGTTGGTGACGATCAGGGCGCGCACCGGTGGCGCGAATCTAGTGCGCGCCGCCCGCTTTGGCACCATGACGGGCATGCCCGCACCCGCCGAGCTTCCCATCGCCGTGTTCGACTCGGGCGTCGGCGGTCTCACCGTGCTGCACGAGCTGCTGGTGTCGCTACCCGGCGAGGACTACGTCTACCTGGGCGATACCGCCCGGTTTCCCTACGGCGACCGCACCCAGTCCGAGCTACAGGGCTTCGCCGTGGAGATCGCCGACCACCTGCTCGAATCGGGCGCCAAGCTCCTGGTGGTGGCGTGCAACGCCGCGAGCGCGGCCGCCCTGGACACCCTGGAGCGCCACCTGGAGCAGATTGGGCGTGACATCGACGTCATCGGGGTGGTGGCGCCGGCGACCCAGCTGGCGGTGGCCGGGAGCCACAACGGACGCATCGGGCTGCTGGCCACGCCGGCGACGGTCGCCAGCGGTTCCTACGAGCGCGCGGTGTGGGCGGCCGACCGCCACGTTCACGTCGAGGCGGTGGCGTGCCCCGATCTGGCGCCGATCATCCAGGGGGGCTTCCCCTTCGACGACGAGGTCGTGGAGACGGTGCGCGGCTACTGCGCTCCGTTGCGCGCGGCCGAGGTCGACACCGTGATCCTCGGCTGCACCCACTATCCGCTGGTCGCCCCGATGCTGCAGCGGATGCTGGGCCGCGGGGTCACGCTGGTCACCTCCGGGGCCGGCGTCGCCCGTAGCGTCGAGCGGGCGCTGGCGGGGCGCGGACTGCTGCACCCACAGACGGGCGAGGGCAGCTACCGCTTCCGCTGCACCGGTGACGTCCCGGCCTTCCACGCGCTCGGCACCCGCTTTCTGCAGATGCCGTTGGGCGAGGTGGCCCACGTGGAGCTGGGGGCCGGGGTGGTGGCATGACGCTCTCGGCGCCGGACCGCAGCTACGGCCGGGCCGCCGGCGGCCTGCGCCCGGCGACGATCGAGCCCGGCTTCGTGCGCACCGCCACCGGATCAGCGCTCATCTCGATGGGGGAGACGCGGGTGATCTGCACCGCCTCGGTCCAGGAGAGCGTGCCCCGCTGGCTGAGCGGATCGGGTCGCGGCTGGGTCACCGCGGAGTACGGGATGCTGCCCGCGTCGACCGGCGAGCGCAAGCAGCGCGATGTGAGCAAAGGGCGGCCCGACGGGCGGACGGTGGAGATCCAGCGGCTGATCGGACGCTCCCTGCGCGGGGTGATCGACTTCGCGGCGCTCGGGGAGCGCACGATCTATGTCGACTGCGACGTCCTGCAGGCCGACGGCGGCACCCGCTGCGCCTCGGTCACCGGTGGCATGGTGGCTTTGCGGCTCGCCTGTGACTCGCTGGTGGAGCGAGGGTTGCTGGGCAGCGTCCCGCTGACCGGCTCAGTCGCCGCCGTCTCCTGCGGCATCGTCGGGGGAGTCGCCCTGCTCGACCTCGACTACTCCGAGGACTCGACCGCCGAGGTCGATGCCAACGTGGTGATGACCGCGGAGGGGGGGCTGGTCGAGGTGCAGGCCACCGCCGAGCGGACCCCGCTCTCTCGCGCGCACCTCGACGATCTGCTGGCGCTCGCCGCGGGGGGCATCGAGGAGCTGCGGATACTGCAGCAGCAGACATAGCACGGGTGAGCGCTTCGCGATCCCTGGTCCTGGCGACCCGAAACCCGCACAAGGTGCGGGAGTTCGAGCGGCTGCTGGCCCCGGCCGCGATCAGGGTGGCGCGGCTGCCCGAGGCGGTGGCGCTGCCGCCCGAGGTCGGGAAGACGTTCGCCGCCAACGCGCTTCCCAAGGCGCGGTCCGCCGCGGCGGCCACCGGGCGGGTGGCGATCGCCGACGATTCCGGCATAGAGGCCGAGGCGCTGGAAGGGCGGCCGGGCGTGCGTTCGGCGCGCTACGCGGGCGAGCACGCCAGTGACGCTGAGAACCTCCACAAGCTGATCGCCGAGGCTCCGGCGGGCAGCCGGCTGCGCTACGTGTGTGCGCTCGCGTACGTCGACCCGGTGGACGGCACCGAGCGGGTCTTCTTCGGCACGTGTACGGGCCGTCTCGCCGAGGCGCCGCGGGGAGCCGGCGGATTCGGCTATGACCCGGCGTTCCTGCCCGACGGCGACGAGTATGCCGGGCGCGCGATGGCGGAGCTCTCGGATGCCGAGAAGGATCGGATCAGCCACCGGGCGAGGGCCGTCGGCGAGCTGGTCCGATGGCTGTCGGGAGGGTGATCGCGGCCGCCGGCGGGATGGCGGTCGCCGGCGGGATGGCGGTCGCCGGCGGGATGGCGGTCGCCGGCGGGATGGCGGTCGCCGGCGGGATGGCGGTCGCCGGCGGGATGGCGGTCGCCGGCGGGTTCGCGGCCGCCGGCGGGATCGCAGGCGCAGGCCTCGTCGGCGCCCGGCTGGCGCGCCCTCAGAACAGGTTGATCGCCGCCGACACGGCGACCGCGAACGTCACCCCGGCATAGCCGTAATAGCCGTTCAGGAGCAGCACGAGGACCGCCACCAGACAGGCGAGCACGGTCATGAGCCAGGAGATCCGGCCGAGGGTCACGGCGAGTATTCTCGCCGCCCGGGGAGACGGCTGCGGCGCCGGCGCCCGGCCGGGGGACCGGCGGCTGGGTCGATCAATTGGGCGAGATCGCCGGATCGAGCGCCCGCGAGCCCAGCCGCTGTCCGCAGACCGTGTTAGCTTCGGTGTTTCCTGCCAGTGACGAAGAGGAGTACACGTGACGAAATCTGAATTCGTTGATCAGGTAGCCGATCGCGCCGGGCTGAGCAAGAAGGACGCCGGTGACGCCGTCGACGCGATGCTCGAGACGATCGAGGGCGCGCTCAAGCGCGGTAGCGAAGTCGTGTTCTCCGGATTCGGGAAATTCAGCGTTTCCGATCGCGGCGCTCGTGAGGGCCGCAACCCGGCGACCGGCGAGAAGATCCAGATCGCAGCTTCCCGAGTGCCCAAGTTCACCGCCGGCGCCGGCCTCAAGAAAGCAGTCAAGTAGCCGCAGAGCGATGGCTGACCGAGCGCAGCCCGTCGACTCGGCCTGGCAGCCGCAGATGCACGGGTCGCCCGCCGGCCAGCCGGTAGGGGCTCTGTTCGGCGACCGCATATCGAGCCGGGTCGCGGCGAGACGATCCCAGATCGTCCTCGGACTCGACCCGGATCCCGCCAGGTTGTGGCCGAGGGCAGTGGAGCTGGCGAGCGCGATCGAAGGCGGCCCGGCCGAGCGCGCCGCCCGCGCGGTCGCCGCCCACTGCCGCCTGCTGCTCGATGCCGCCGGCGATCAATGCGTGGCGGTCAAGCCTCAGCTGGCATGCTTCGAGCGGCTCGGTGCCCCCGGCTGGACGGCGCTCGGCGAGGTGGTGGACGACGCCGTCGAGCGCGGCCTGATCGTCATCGCCGATGCCAAGCGCGGGGATATAGACGTCTCGGCGCGAGCCTATGGCCAGGCGTTCTTCGGTCACACCGCGACGCCTTTCGGCGACGTCCCCGGGCTGGGCGCCGACGCGCTAACCGTCAATCCCCTGCTGGGTCGCGATTCGCTGCATCCGCTGATCGAGGCGGCCCGCGCGCGCGGCGCCGGAGTGTTCGCGCTCGTCCGGACCTCTAACCCGGGCGCGGCCGACGTTCAGGATCGGGAGCTCGCCGACGGCGGCTCGGTCAGCGAGGCGCTGGCGCGGATGGTCGACGAGCTGGGGCGGCCGGGAGTGGGGTCCGCCGGACTCGCCGACGTCGGCGCCGTCACCGGCGCCACCGCTCCGGACCGACTAGAGGCACTGCGATCGGTGATGCCCCATGCCGTGTGCCTGCTGCCGGGAATCGGCGCCCAGGGCGCGACCGGCCGGAACCTGGCGCCGGCGTTCGCCCCCGGGCCGGCCGGCGGTCTGATCTCTGCCTCCCGAGCGATCGTCTATGCCCACGAGCGCGAGCGCGTTCCGGTCGCGACGGTCGGTGGGCGTCTTGCGCGCTCCGCGGATCGCGATCCGGTGACCTGCGCCCGCGACGAGGCGCGTCGGCTGCGCGAGCTCATCTGGAGCCTGTACGCGTGAATCCGCTCGCCGTGAATCCGCTCGCCGTGACTCCCGGGCGGGCGCTGCCAGCCCGCCTGATCGGCGGTCGCCGCCTCACGGAACAGACGCTGCCAGCCCGCCTGATCGGCGGTCGCCGCCCCACGAGACAGACGCTGCCAGCCCGCCTGCAGAGCCTCTTCGGCCCAGCAGTATGATCGCCATGGGATGGTGGCAAAGAGCGCGCGCTTCCTGGCGCCGATCGCACTGGCCGCGGTGGCCGTGGGGATCTACCTGATCGTGCACGCATCGCCGCTCGTCCAAGCCAGTCCCCACACCGCCACGAGCGCCGTCGTGATCAAGAACGGGCGCGAGCGCCACCGTCACCACGCCGGGCCGAGGTACTACACGGTGAAGAGCGGGGACACCTTGAGCGGAATCGCCGCCAAGACGCGCGTTCCGCTCACTCGGCTGACCCACCTCAACCCCTCGGTTTCGTCGCCCCCGTACAACTTGCAGACCGGACAGCGGCTGAGGCTGAGACGTTGAATCTCCGCACCGTTGCGCGGTTGATCGCGACGGTGGCCTGCTGCATGGGGATCGGGAGCGCGATCCCCGGCGGTGCCGCGGCGCAGGCGCCCCCACCGCTTGCGGTCACCGCGGCAGCGCTGTACGCCCCGCAGACCAGGCAGCTGCTGTATGTCGACCACGCCGACCGCCGGCTGGCGATCGCCAGCACCACCAAGCTGATGACCGCGCTGATCACGTTGCAGCACGTCCACCACCTGGGGACGGTCTTCACCCAGAACGACTGGTACCCGGCGGCCGACGACTCCCAGATCGGACTCGTGCCCGGCGAGCGGATGACCGTGCACGATTTGCTGCTCGCGCTCATGCTGCCCAGCGCCGACGACGCCGCCGAGGACCTTGCCTACAACGTTGGGCATGGCTCGGTAGGGAGGTTCGTCGCGATGATGAACGCCGAGGCGCGCAAGCTCGGCCTGCGCTACACGCACTACTCGACTCCGAGCGGACTCGACACGCCGGGCAACTACTCGAGCGCCGCCGACCTGGTCAGGCTGGCCGATTACGACCTGACCCATTCAAAGTTCCTGGCGCGCATCGTCACCGCGCGCAGCGCCACCCTGCACTCGGGCGGTCATGTCCGGTACGTAGTCAACCGCAACGATCTGCTCGGCCGCTACCGGTGGATCGACGGCGTCAAGACCGGGCACACCAACGATGCCGGTTACGTGCTCGTCGCCGCCGGGCACAGAGGTGGGATGGCGCTCATCAGTGCCGTCCTGGGGACGCGCAGCGAGCAGGAGCGAGACGCCACCACATTGGCCCTGCTGCAATACGGATTCGCCGCATTCGCTCCGCGGACGCCGGTGCACGCCGGTCAGGTGATGGCCCGCCTCCCGGTGCGGGATCGTCCTGGCGTGCGCGTGCCCGTCGTCGCGGCGAGCACGTTTGAGCGGGTACTGCCGCGCCACGCCGAGGTGAGCATCGGGATTGCGGTGCCACACCAGCTCACCGGACCGCTCCCGGCACAGGCCGTGGTCGGTTCGGCGAGCGTCGTGCAGAGCGGGCGCGTGCTGACGCGAGTCCCGATCCTGCTGCCCCGCCGGCTGGCCGCGGTCAGCGGCCTGGCGATAGCGGCCCGGTTCGTCACCCGGCCGACGATGCTGGCGGCGATCGCAGCAGCGATCGCCTTCCTGGGAGTGCTGATCGTGGGCGTGCGCCGCAGGCGGCGCGCCGGTCGCCGGGGGAGAGAATTGGAGGCAGCATGATCATCACCGTCACGCTCAATGCAGCGATCGACAAGACGCTCGAAGTCCCGAGCTTTACCCCGGGGCGCCGTCACCGAACGGTCGATCAAACGACTATGCCCGGAGGCAAGGGGGTCAACATCGCGCGAGCGATCAAACGGCTTGGACAGCCGGTGATCGCGACCGGGCTGGCCGGGGGCCCGACCGGGACCCGGATCATCGAGGCGCTGAACGACGAGTCGATCCTCAACGATTTCGTCCGCATCTCGGATGAGTCGCGCACCAACACGGCGGTGCTCGATCCGACCACGGGCCTGCAGACGGAGATCAACGAACGCGGCCCCGCGGTGTCGGCGCGGGAGATGGAGCTGTTCCAAGAGAAGCTGCTCTACCTGGCGCAGGGGGCGAGCATCTGCGTGTTCGCCGGCAGCCTGCCGCGCGGCGTCGAGCCCGACATCTACTTCACGTTGATCCGCGACGTGAGGCGGCTCGGCGTGACCACGATGATCGACAGCGACGGCGAGCCGCTGCGCCAGTCGATGAGGGCCGAGCCCGACCTGGTGTCCCCCAACGAGCTCGAGGCCGAGGAGCTGGTCGGTCACGAGTTCAACGACGGCCACGATCGCGCTCAGGCGGTGGTCGAGATGACCCGTCAAGGGGCCCACGAGGCGATCATGACGGTCTCTGACGGCTGCTACGCCCGGATCTTCGAGAACGGCGTTCCCGGGCTCTACCGCGCCCGGATCGAGGAGCAGGAGGCCAGATCGGCGGTCGGCTCGGGCGACGCCTTCCTGGCCGGTTACGTGGCCGCCCGCTACGGCGAGCGTGAGCCACAGGACTGCCTGCGGTTCGGCGTCGCCTGCGGGGCCGAGTCCACCCAACATTTCGGAGCCGGGATCATCGATCCGGGGCGCGTCGAGCGGCTGCTCAGCGAGGTCGACTCAGAGCGGCTGGAGATCGGCGCCGAGATCGGCTGATCGGTCGCGCACGCGCCGGGCGCGGCCGGCGAAGGCGGATGCGCCGCGCCCGGGTGCCGGGCCTCGGCACATCGTGCGGACCCGGCCCGAAACCCCCACGATGACGGCGCTTGCGGCCGATTCGCCGGTGCTAGCCTTGGTTCACCGGGGTCGCCGCCACCGGGTCGCTCAATCGTCCGCCGCGAGTTCTAGGATGCGTCAATGGAAGTAGAGATCGGGCGCGGGAAGAAGGCCCGCCGCGCATATGGCTTCGATGACATCGCAATCGTGCCTTCGCGGCGCACGCGGGACCCCGACGATGTCGACATCTCGTGGACGCTCGGCCCCTACCGGTTCGAGCTGCCGCTGCTGGCCGCCGCCCTCGACGGAGTCGTCTCACCCGACACCGCCGGACTGATCGGCAAGCTCGGCGGACTCGGCGTCCTCAACCTCGAGGGGATCTTCACCCGGTATGAGGATGCGGACGAGCAGCTGGAGAGGATCTCCACGTTCTCGCGGGAGATCGCCACGCGGGAGATGCAGGACATCTACCGCGAGCCGGTCAAGCCTGAGCTGATCGCCCGGCGGATCGCGGAGATCAAGGCTCATGGCGTGGTCGCCGCCGCCTCGCTCACTCCACAGAAGGTCCGCGCCCACTACGAGACCGCCCTCGAGGCGGGGTTGGACGTCCTCGTCATCCAGGGCACGGTCGTCTCCGCCGAGCACGTCTCGCGCGACGAGACCCGCCCGCCGCTCAACCTCAAGGAATTCATCCGCGAGCTGGCGCCGACGCCGATCGTGGTCGGCGGCTGTGCCTCGTACCACACCGGCCTGCACCTAATGCGCACCGGCGCCGCCGGCGTGCTCGTGGGCGTCGGACCGGGTGCGATCTGCACCACTCGTGGCGTGCTGGGCATCGGCGTTCCCCAGGCGACGGCGATCGCCGACGTGGCGGCGGCCCGCTCGCAGCACATGCTGGAGACCGGCGACTACGTCAAGGTGATCGCGGACGGAGGGATGCGCAACGGCGGCGACATCGCCAAGGCGATCGCCTGCGGCGCCGACGCGGTGATGGTCGGCTCGGCCCTGGCGCGCGCCTACGAGGCTCCCGGCCGCGGCTACAACTGGGGCATGGCGACGTTCCACCCCACGCTGCCGCGCGGCACGCGCGTCGCGACCGTCCAGAACGGGACGCTGGAGGAGATCATCACGGGCCCGGCGCGAGAGAACGACGGAACCTTCAACCTGATGGGCGGCCTCAGCACGTCGATGGCCACCTGTGGCTACCGGGACATCGCCGAGTTCAACCGGGCCGAGCTGATGGTGGCGCCCGCGCTACAGACCGAGGGCAAGCAGCTCCAGCGCGAGCAGGGCGTCGGCATGGGCGCCGGCAGCCACGCGGCGGCCGTGGGTGTCGCCGATTAGCGTCCGCTGCACCGGCGCGGGTCTCGAGACTCCAGAGGAGTCGCTCGAGGTTCAGGGCGAGTCGTTTGAAGTCCAGGGCGCGCCGGTCGACGACGGGCTGGACCAGGTTCGCGCCAGCACCGACGAGGTGATCGTGCTCGACTTCGGCGGTCAGTACTCACAGCTGATCGCCCGCCGCGTCCGCGAATGCGGGGTCTTCTCGGAGTTGCTGCCCTACCACGTGGGCGCCGCCGAGGTGGCCCGCCGCCGGCCCAAGGGCGTGATCCTGTCGGGCGGCCCGGCTTCGGTCTACGCCGACGGCGCCCCGCCGCTGGAGCGAGAGCTGCTGGAGCTCGGAATCCCGGTGCTCGGCATCTGCTACGGCATGCAGCTGCTCGCGGTTGCCCTCGGGGGCAGGGTGGAGGCGGCGGAGATCGGAGAGTTCGGTCGATCCCAGCTGACGGTGAGCGCGTCCGGGCGGCTGCTGGCCGGCACCCCCGCCGAGCAGACCTGCTGGATGTCGCACCGTGACACCGTGTTCGCGCCGCCGCCCGGATTTGACGCACTCGCCGCCTCGACCGCCTCGCCGGTGGCCGCCTTCGAGTCCGCCGAGCGCGGCGTCTACGGGATCCAGTTTCATCCCGAGGTCGTCCACACCCCGTACGGGCACACGGTGCTGACCAACTTCCTCCAGGACGTCTGCGGCTGTGACGGGGGTTGGAGCGCCGCCTCGGTGATCGAGGACCAGATCGAGCGGATCCGCGCCCAGCTGGGCGAAGGCGGCCGGGCGATCTGCGGCCTTTCGGGCGGTGTGGACTCGAGCGTCGCCGCCCTGCTCGTTCACTCGGCGATCGGCGACCGGCTGACCTGCGTGTTCGTGGACCACGGCCTCATGCGCAAGAACGAGGGCGAGCAGGTGGTGGCCGCGTTTCGAGACCACTTCAAGGTGCCGCTGGTGGCGGTCGACGCCTCCGATCGCTTCCTGCAGCGGCTGCGGGGCGTGAGCGACCCGGAGCGCAAGCGCAAGCTGATCGGTGAGGAGTTCATCCGCGTGTTCGAGGAGGAGGCGGCCAAGCTCCAGGACGTCGGCTTCCTCGTACAGGGGACTCTGTACTCGGACGTGATCGAGTCCGGAGGCGGGACCGGCGCGGCGACGATCAAGTCTCACCACAACGTGGGCGGGCTGCCCGAGGATCTCACGTTCGAGCTGGTGGAGCCGCTCCGGGCCCTGTTCAAGGACGAGGTGCGCGCCGTCGGCGCCGAGCTCGGGCTGCCCGACCGCCTGGTCTGGCGCCAGCCTTTTCCCGGACCGGGCCTGGCGATTCGCGTCGTGGGGGGAGAGGCCACCCGCGAACGGCTGGACATTCTGCGCGAGGCCGACGCGATCCTGCAGGACGAGATCCGCAAGGCGGGGCTGTACGGGGACCTGTGGCAGTCCTTCTGCGTGCTGCCCGACATCCGCACCGTGGGCGTCCAGGGGGATGAACGCACCTACGGCAACGTGATCGCGATCCGCGCCGTCACCAGCGACGACGCGATGACCGCCGATTGGGCGCGGCTGCCCTACGACCTGCTGGAGCAGATCGCGTCGCGCATGATCAACGAGATCCGCCCCGTGGGACGGGTCGTGCTCGACATCACGAGCAAACCGCCGGGCACGATCGAGTGGGAGTAGGGCGCCGGTTCATTCGCGCTGGCCGTCTTCGTGGACGATCGCCGGGAGGATGGCGATCGCCGGCTTCACGTAGGGAGCGAGATCGTGAGGGAGCCGGCCGCGGTCAAACCAGCCCACCGTCTCAAGCTCCGCGTGGGCGATGCTGAGCGGCGGCGCGGCGAGCTCGGCACGAAAGCAGTAGATCGTGTCCCGGCGATGATCGGCCTGGCCGTCGAACGCCCCGATCTCCGTCCACTCGGCGCCGTCGAGCCCGAGCTCCTCGCTCATCTCCCGCCGAGCGGCCGACAGCGGGGCCTCGCGGCGCTTGACCGATCCGCCGGGGATGTCCCACGAGCGCCGGCCGTAGGTGTGGCGCACCAGCAACACCCGATCGTCGTCGGTCACCAGGCACTTCACCCCGCGCTTGCGTGGCCGGGCGACGAACCAGACGGCCTGCAGGATCCGGTAGGCGACGCGATAGCCGAGTCTGCGAAGCGTCACGGTGACAGGCACATCCATAGCGTAAGCCCGTGACGACGGCTATCATCGTCGCGGAGTCGCGCGGTCCCGCGCGGCTCTATCCGTGCCATGAAGACCTACGTAGCCAAACCAACCGACCGGGAGCGCAACTGGTTAGTCGTCGACGCCAGCGGCCAGACGCTGGGGCGCCTGGCGACCCAGATCGCCGACGCGCTGCGCGGCAAGCGCAAGCCGACCTACACCCCGCACATCGACACCGGGGACTTCGTGATCGTGGTCAACGCCGAGAAGATCGCGGTGACCGGGAAGAAGCTCAGCGACAAGCGCTACTACCGACACTCCGGCTACCCGGGCGGCCTGAAGTCACGCTCGCTGGCCGAAATGCTTCAGCGTCGGCCCGAGGAGGTCATCCGCCTCGCCGTCAAGGGCATGCTCCCGCGCAACCGGCTGGCGCGTAAGCAGCTCACCAAGCTCAAGGTCTATGCCGGTCCCGAGCATCCGCACGCCGCCCAGCAGCCGCAAACGATGGAGATCGCGCAGTGACCGACGCAGACCACCCCGAGGACGAGCAGCGCAACGACGATCTTGAGGCGGCGGCCGGGGAGGCTCCGACCGAGAGCGCGGAGGAGCCGGCCGGCGCCGTGCCCGCGCCGGAAGCGGAGGCCGCCCCCGAGCCGGAGCCCGTGTCCGAGCCAGTGGCAGCATCCGAGCCCGAGCCCGAGCCCGCGTCCGAGCCGGTGGCAGCATCCGAGCCCGAGGCCGAGCCCCAGCCGGAGCCCGCTTCCGAGCCGGAGCCCGCTTCCGAGCCGGTGGCAGCATCCGAGCCGGTGGCAGCATCCGAGCCGGTGGCAGCAGCCGAGCCGGAGCCGGAGCCGGAGCCGGAGCCCACGCCGGCGCCCGAGCCAGCCCCCACGCCCGAGCCCGAGCCGGTCGCGGCATCTGAGCCCGAGCCGGAGCCCACGCCCGAGCCGGCGGGCGAACCCACGCCCGAGCCGGCGGGCGAGCCCGTGCCCGAGCCGGTGGCCGAGGTCACACCCGAGCCGGAGGGAGCCGCTGAGCCCCCGATGCCGGCCGCCGAGCCCGCCGAGCCCGCTTCCGCCGAGCCCGCCCCCGCTCCCGCCGCCCCCGCTCCCGCCGCGGCCGACGCCTCGCCGTCCGAGGAGGACGAGGAGGTGGAGCTGGCACCGCGCCAGCGCCCGGAGATCCCCGGGGCCGACCTGGTGCCCGATCTCATCTCAGAGAGCGACGAGTTCCTCGACGCCGAGTCCCGCGCGGCCGCCGAGGCCGAGGCGGAGGCTGCTGCCGCGCTCGCCGAGGAGGACCAGGACTCGCTACAGGAGACCCAGCCGATCGCCGACGCCGCCATCGATCTGGCGGCAGGAGCTCGCTACACGGCCACCGGCAAGCGCAAGACGGCCGTCGCTCGCGTCATCCTCAAGCCCGGAACCGGCACCTACGCCATCAACGCCAAGGAGCTGGAATCGTTCTTCCCGCGTGAGACGCTGCAACGCGTCATCCGCCAGCCGCTGGAGGCGGTCGGCTACGACACCCGCATGGACGTGGTGGCGCGGATGCACGGCGGTGGGGTGGCGGCGCAGGCCGGCGCCTTGCGCCACGGCGTCGCCCGCGCGCTGCTCGAGGCCGACCCAAATCTGCGCGGCGAGCTCAAGCGACGCGGCTTCCTGACCCGTGACCCGCGGGTCAAGGAGCGCAAGAAGGCCGGCCTCAAGAAGGCGCGCAAGCGGCCGCAGTTCTCCAAGCGCTAAGTGGCCCCGTTCGCAAACACGACGACATTCGAGCGGCCTCCGGCGGCGCCTGGCTTTGTCCTCGGATGCTCGTGCAGCGCTGCTGCACGTCGCATCCTGCGTCCTCGCCAGGCATCCACCGGGGACCACTCTCGGTGTCGCCGTACTTACGAACGGACCCACTGAACCGCGCATGGCGCGGCAGCTCTTCGGCACCGACGGGGTTCGGGGCCACGCCGGGGATTTCCTGACCGCCGAGCTGGCCCTGCGCCTGGCTCGCGCGGCGGTCGCCCGGTGCGGGCCGGGGGCGAGCGGACGGACTACCGACGCGCCAACCGAGCCCGCGCGGGCTCAGATCCTGATCGTCCGCGACACCCGGGAGTCCGGCGAGATGCTCGAGGCCGCGATGGCCGCAGGCGTCACGGCGGCCGGTGGTGACGCGCTCTTGGCCGGAGTGCTGCCCACTCCGGCCGCGCCGTTGCTGGTGCGCCGCCACCAGCTGCAGATGGCGGCGGTGATCTCGGCCTCGCACAATCCCTTCCAGGACAACGGGATCAAGCTGTTCGGCGCCGACGGTTACAAGCTGAGCGACGACACCGAGCACGAGATCGAAGCCGAGCTCGGCCGGGCCGTGCCGCCCCAGACCCGGATCGGCCGAGTCCGTCGCCTCCACGGCGCCCTCGAGGACTACCTGCGGGCTCTGCACACGCGGTTCGCCGAGCTGGACCTGAGCGGCCGCCGCATCCTGCTGGACTGCGCCAACGGAGCCACCTTCAAGGCAGCGCCCGAGATCTTCCGCCGGCTCGGCGCCGACGTCGACACGATGGCCGACCAGCCTGACGGGCGCAACATCAACGCCGGCTGCGGTTCGACCCATCTGCAGGCGCTGGTGGAGCGGGCCCGCGCCGGCGGCTATGCGCTGGCGTTCGCCTTCGACGGAGACGGCGATCGGGTCCTGGCCGTCGATGAGGACGGCGAGGTCGTCGACGGCGACGAGCTGGTGGCACTGGCAGCGCTTCACCTGCACCGGGGTGACCGCCTCGCCGGCGGCGGAGTCGCCGTCACGGTCATGACCAACTTCGGCTTCCACACGGCCATGCGGCAGGCCGGCGTCGAGGTGGCGACCACGGCGGTCGGCGACCGCTACGTGCTGGACGAGCTGCGCCGACGCGGCTGGTCGCTGGGCGGCGAGCAGTCGGGCCACATCATCGACCTGTCGTTCGGGCCGTCGGGCGACGGGATCGCCAGCGCCCTGCTGACGCTGGAGGCGCTGAACGGGCGCGATCTGCGTGCCCGAGGCGCGATGGAGAAGCTGCCTCAGCGCCTGGTCAACATCCAGGCCGCCGACCGGCCGGCGCTGATCACGGCGATGGCCTCTCCGGATGTCACCGCGGCGGTCGACCGCGAGCAGTCCGCGCTCACCGGCCGGGGACGCGTGCTCGTCCGGGCCTCCGGCACCGAGCCGCTGATCCGGGTGATGGTGGAGGCGCCGACGGCGGGGGAGACCGACGCCATCTGCGAGCGCCTCAGTGCGGTGGTCAGGATGACGCTCGGCGGGTAGGCCGCCGGCGCGATCGGAGGCGGCTGCAGCGCCGATAACAGAAAAGCCGGGTCCCGGCCGTTAAGATCTCGGTGCCTCTAGCCGATAGGCAACGGCCGGCCAGGTGGGCGGCCGGGCATCGATTGTGATCGGCGCTACCCAGGAGGAAGTTCAAGATGTGCGGAATCGTCGGCTACGTCGGCCCTCGCAAGGTGCGGCCCCTGCTGTTGGCGGGGCTTGAGAGACTCGAGTATCGCGGCTACGACAGCGCCGGCATCTCGGTGCTGTCCGGCGGTCAGGTGGACGCGGTTCGAGCGGTCGGCAACCTGTCGGCGCTGCGCACGGCGATCGCGCGTCGTGATCAGGCCTCGCCGTCAACCGGCCACGGGGCGGCGGTCGCGGTTGCCGAACGGCCCGAGCCGCAGACCGGCATCGGCCACACCCGGTGGGCCACCCACGGGCGGGTGACCGAGGAGAACGCCCACCCCCACTACGACACGACCGACAGCGTCCACATCGTCGTCAACGGGATCGTTGAGAACTACATCGCGCTCAAAGCGCGGCTGGTAGAGGAGGGGGCGGTGTTCACCTCCGAGACCGATGCCGAGGTCATCGCCCACCTCGTCGCCCACCACTACGACTCAGATTTGCTCGAGGCGGTTCGCGCCGCCTACGCCGAGCTCCGGGGCCACTACGCGTTCGTCGCCATGACCGCCCGCGAGCCGGGACTGCTGGTCGGCGCCCGGAAGGAGTGCCCGCTGATCGTTGGCCGCGGCGATGGCGAGCAGTTCATCGCCTCGGCGGTACCGGCATTCCTGCGCGAGACCCGCGACGTCCAGTACATCGGAGACGACGAGCTGGTCGCCCTGCGCCCCGGCGGTGCCGAGTTCTTCACCCCCGCGGGCGAGCCGGTGCAACGGGAGATCGTCGAGATCGATTGGGACGCCGACACCGCTGAGAAGCAGGGCTATGAGACGTTCATGCTCAAGGAGATCAACGAGCAGGCCGACGCCGTGGCCGAGACGATCGGCGAGCGGGCCGCACGCGGCTGGGGGATCGACCTCGGGGACTTGACCCCACCCAACGACCGCCCGTCCACCCCGATCGACGACGCCCTGCTGCGCCGCGTGCGCCGGGTGGTGATCGTCGCCTGCGGGACCGCGTACCACGCGGGACTGATCGGCCGTTACGCGATCGAGCACTGGGCCCGGGTCCCGGTCGAGGTCGACATCGCCTCGGAGTACCGGTATCGAGATCCGGTCGTGGGGAGCGACGATCTGGTCATCGGGATCTCCCAATCAGGCGAGACCGCCGACACGCTCGCGGCGATGCGGACGGCGCGGGGGCGCGGCGCCGCGGTGCTGGCGGTCACCAACGTGATGGGCGCCCAGGCCACCCGGGAAGCCGATGGCGTCCTCTACACCCGCGCCGGCCTGGAGATCGGCGTCGCTGCCACCAAGACGTTCGTCAGCCAGATCACGGTCATGTACCTGGTGGCGCTGCGGCTGGCCGAGCTGCGCGGCACGATGAACCGGGCCGAGCTCAAGCCGCCCATCTCTGACCTCAAGCGACTGCCGCACATGATCGCGGAGCTGCTGGAGCACGACGTGGCCGGTATCGAGGCGATCGCCCAGGCCCACCACCAGGCTGACTTCTTCCTCTACCTCGGCCGCCACGTTGGCCTCCCGGTGGCGCTGGAGGGCGCGCTGAAGCTCAAGGAGATCTCCTACATCGCCACCGACGCCTACGCCGCCGGCGAGATGAAGCACGGCCCGATCGCGCTGCTGGACGAGAACACGCCGGTGGTGGTCGTCGCCACCGAGTCCCCGGTGTTGGAGAAGGTGATCTCCAACATCCAGGAGGTCAGGGCGCGCGGCGCCCGCGTGATCGCGGTCGCCACCGAGGGCGACGACCAGATCGTCGAGCACGTGGACGAGGTGATCCGGGTGCCGCGGACCGACTGGATGCTGGCGCCGCTGCTGGCGGTGATCCCGCTGCAGCTGCTGGCCTACCACATCGCCCGCCGGCGCGGTCTCAACGTCGACCAGCCGCGCAACCTGGCCAAGACCGTCACCGTCGAGTGACCGCGGCGGGGTGGACGGGAACGGGTTCTCGGTCGGGATCGATCTGCTGGAGATCGAGCGCCTGGAGCGGGCGCTCGCGCGCCGTCCCCGCCTGGCCGAGCGCCTGTTCACCGATGCCGAGCGCGCTTATGCCGCCGCGCGCGCCCGCCCAGGACAGCACCTGGCGGCTCGCTTCTGCGTCAAGGAGGCGGTGGCCAAGGCCCTCGCTCTGGAGGCGCTGAACTTCCAGGAGGTCGAGGTCACGTCGGCGGGCGGTCCACCGCGGGTGAGACTGCACGGCGCCGCCGCCCGGCGCGCCGAGCAACTCGGGGTGCAGGTCACAGTGTCGCTGACCCACAGCCGGAGCGAGGCGGCCGCAGTCGCGATAATCGCTCCCTATGAGTGACCACACCTCGGGCGACCACGACGCCTCGTTGCCGGGCTGGACCGAGCCGCTGCCCGACGCCGCCCAGCAGCGCGCCGCCGACGCGTGGGCGATCGACGAGCGGGGCATCCCCTCGATCGCGTTGATGGAGCGAGCCGGCGCCGGATTGGCCGATCGGGTCCGGGAGCGCGTGCCCGAGGGCCGGGTCGCGGTCATCGTCGGAAAGGGCAACAACGGCGGCGACGGGCTGGTGGTGGCGCGGCTGCTGCGTGAGGCGGGCCGCGAGGTCGACGTGCTGCTGCTGACGCCCGAGGACGAGCTGAGAGGGGATGCGGCGACCAATCTCGAGCGGCTGCCCGACCCCGGAGCGCGTCGGTTCGACGCGGCTGGCCTGGATGGCGCGGCGGCGATCGTCGATGCGATCCTCGGCACCGGCTTCTCCGGCGAGCCGCGGGATCCGGCGGGGTCGGCGATCGCGGCGATCAACCGAGCGGGCACGGAGGCGACGGTGTTCGCCTGCGACGTGCCCAGCGGCGTCGATGCCTCCACCGGCGAGGTCTCCGGGGTGGCCGTCCGGGCGGATGTGACCGTGACCTTCGCCGCGGGAAAGCCGGGCCTGTGGATCTCCCCGGGAAAAGCATCGGCGGGGGAGGTGAGCGTCGTCGACATCGGCATCCCGGACGGGGCCCCGGGCCGCGCGTCGGTCGGGCTGATCGAGCCGCGGGTGGTCGACGGGATCCCGCACCGGGCCGGCGACTCCAACAAGTTCGCGGCCGGCGCGGTGATCGTCTGCGGTGGGTCGACGGGGCTGACCGGAGCGCCGTCGATGGCCTGCGAGGCGGCGATGCGGGCGGGCGCCGGCTACGTCACCGCGCTGGTGCCGGCCTCGTTGAACATCGTCTTCGAGCAGCGGCTGCTGGAGGTGATGTCGGTGCCGCTCCCCGACAGCGAGGGCGCCCTCACCCAAGCCGCTCTCGACGTGGTGCTCGGCCGCGCCGAGCGGGCACAGGCGCTGATTCTGGGCCCCGGGGCCGGGCGCGACGATCGCACCGTTGAGCTGGTCCGCGAGCTCGCCCGGCGGGCCGAGATCGCGCTCCTGCTCGATGCCGACGGGCTCAACGCCCACGCCGGACGGATCGGCTCGCTCGCCCGCCGGCCGGCGCCGACGGTGCTGACTCCGCACGCCGGGGAGCTGGCCCGCCTGCTTGACGTAGACAGCGCCGAGGTGGCGGCGCACCGGCTGGACTTCGTGCGCCGTGCGGCGGCGGAGGCGGAGTCGATCGTGGTCCTCAAGGGCGACGACAGCCTGGTCGCCGCCCCCGACGGCCGGACGGCGGTGAACCGCGGCGGGGCGCCGGCGCTGGCCACCGCGGGCACCGGCGACGTGCTCTCCGGGGTGATCGGGGCATATCTCTCCAAGAGCATGGACCCGTTCCACGCCGCGTGCGCGGGCGTGTTCGTTCATGCCCAGGCCGGCCGGCTGGCCGCGGAGGAGATCGCCACCGAGGGGGTCATCGCCAGCGACGTGATCGAGCTGCTGCCGCGGGCGCGGGCACTGGCCGACGAAAGGTAGTCGGGCGCAGTGGCTCTGCGCGCGCTGGCCCGGGTGAATCTGGCGGCGATCGAGCGCAACGTGGTCTCGCTGCGCTCGCGCCTGGCCGCGGGCGCGGAGCTGTGCGCGGTGGTCAAGGCGCAGGCGTCGGGACACGGCGCCGTTCCGGTGGGGCGGGCCTCGCTTGCCGGCGGCGCCACCAGCCTTGCCGTCGCCACGGCGGATGAGGCGGCCGAGCTGCGGGTCGGCGGGATCACCGCCCCGGTCCTGATCATGGGGGCGATCAGCGCCGAGGAGCTGCCGGTGGCGCTCGCCGCCGCGGCCGAGCTGGTGGCGTGGGACGAGCGCTTCGTCGCCGGGGTGATCGGCCGGGCCGACGGCCAGCAGCCGGTTCGGTGCCACGTCAAGCTCGACACGGGGATGGGCCGGCTCGGCACGCGCGACGCTGACGCGGCGCTCGCCGTCGCCGAATCGATTCGCGCCAACGGTCCGCGTCTCGAGCTGGTGGGCGCGATGACCCATCTCGCCACCGCCGACGGCGACCAGGAGTTCGTGGCCGCGCAGCTGGCAGCATTTACCTCGTTCGTGGCTGCGCTCCAGGCTCGATTCGGACCGCTTCGGGTTCACGCGGCGAACAGCGCGGCCACGGTGCGCGAGCCGGCCAGCCACTTCGACATGGTGCGCTGCGGGATCGCGCTGCACGGCTGTGACCCGATGAACCAGGATCCAGATCACGTCGGCCTGGAGCCGGCGCTCGAGCTCACCACCTATGTGGCGGCGGTGAAGCTCACCCGGCCGGGGGAGAGCGCCGGGTACGGCCGCCGATTCATCGCCGACCGGGAGACCCGGATCGCCACGCTGCCGATCGGGTACGGAGACGGCGTGCGCCGGGGGCTCAGCAACAACTGCGATGTCCTGATCGACGGGAAGCGCTACCCGCTGGTCGGCACCGTCAGCATGGACAACGTGACCGTCGACCTCGGCTCCGGCGCCGACGTGGCGGTCGGCGCCGCGGCGACTCTGATCGGGCGCTCCGGGGCTGAGCGTCAGACGGTCGAGGACCTCGCCAACCGGCTGGATACGATCAACCACGAGGTTCTGTGCGGGATCTCGCGCCGCGTGCCGCGCCGCTATCACCGCGACGGGATCGCGATCTCATGAACGACCCGCTCGACGTCCTCGCCGGGCTGGTCGACGAGGCATGGCTCGTCGGCGGGGCGGTCCGCGATCGGGCGCTCGGGCGGACGGCTGGCGATCGGAGGCTCGGCGGCGGCACCGCCGACTTCGACGTCACGGTCGTGGCGCCGGTCAAGGATGTGGCTCGGAGGCTGGGCCGGGCGGCCGGCGGGTTCCCGTTCGAGCTCTCGCCGGCCTTCGGCGCCTGGCGCGTGATCGCGCATGACCGCACCTGGCAGCTCGATCTGCTGCCGCTCGAGGGCGACACGATCGAGGACGACCTGTCGCGGCGCGATCTGACGATCAACGCGATCGCCGCGCCATTGAGCGTCGCCGGATACGTCGATCCGTTCGGCGGATTGGAGGATCTGAGCCGGCGGCGGTTGCGCGCCGTGTCGCCGGCCGCCTTCGAGGACGACCCGCTGCGCACCCTGCGGTTGGCACGGCTGGCGTGTGAGCTGGACTTCGAGACCGAGCCCGAGACGTTGACGCTGGCCCGCGCCAGCGCGCCGGCGCTGGCGACCGTCGCCGCCGAGCGCGTGTTCGCCGAGCTCAAGCGGGTGATCTGCGCGCCCCTGGCCCTCAAGGGGCTGGAGCTGATGGACGCCATCGGTGCCCTCGACGCCGTCCTACCCGAGGTCAGCGCCCTCCGGGGCGTGGAGCAGAGCCGGTATCACCATCTCGACGTCCTCGACCACACCCGGGCGGTGCTGGCCGAGACGATCGCGCTCGAGCACGAGCCGGATCGGCTGGCGGGGGCCGATGCCGAGGCGCTGCAGGCGGTCATGCGCGCGCCGCTGGCCAACGAGCTGACCCGGGGCCAAGCGCTGCGCTTCGGGGCGCTGCTGCACGACATCGCCAAGCCCCGGACGCGCCAGGTCACCACCCGGGGCCGGGTGACCTTCATGGGCCACGACGAGGCCGGGGCTCGGATGTCGTGGGAGATCCTGGGGCGCCTGCGCGCCAGCGAGCGGTTGCGCGAGCATGTGGCGGCGCTCACCCGCCATCACCTCCGTCTCGGCTTTCTCGTGCACGAGATGCCGCTGCCGCGCCGGACGATCTACGACTACCTCCAGCTGACGGCGCCGGTGGCCGTCGACGTCACCGTCCTCAGCGTCGCCGATCGGCTGGCGACCCGCGGAGACAACGCGGAAGTGGCGATCGCCAAGCACCTGGAGCTGGCGCGCCAGCTGATCGGCGAGGCGCTCGCCTGGATCGCGGATCCGCCGCGCCCGCCGCTGCGCGGCGATGAGCTCGTCCGCGCTCTCGGGATCCAGCCGGGACCCGTGGTGGGCGGACTGCTGGCGGAGCTGGAGGCCGCCAGCTTCAGCGGTGAGGTGGCGACCCGTGAGGAGGCGATCGCGCGGGCGCGGCGGCTGATCGAGCAGGGCGTGACGCAATGACAGGGCGCGCCGGCCGCGGGCAGAGCATGAGGCAATAGCGGGGCCACTAAGCTGGCGGGATGAGAGATCCGGACTGCCTGTTCTGCAAGATCGTCGCCGGTGAAGTCCCCGCCGAGCGAGTCGACGAGGACGAGCGCACGGTGGCGTTCATGGACATCAACCCGGCCACCCGCGGGCACGCGCTGGTGGTGCCCCGCGCCCATTTCACCGACCTGATGGAGGTCGATGCCGAAGATCTGGCGGCGACCGTGGCGGCGGCTCAGCGCCTGGCCCGCACGGCGGTGCAGCGGTTCGCTGCCGACGGAGTGAACCTGATCAACTCGTGCGGCGCGGTGGCGTGGCAGACGGTGTTCCACTTCCACATCCATGTGATCCCGCGCTACCGCGACGATGGCATCGGGGTGCCCTGGACGCCCCATCCCACGGATCCCGAGCAGATCGCCGCCCTCGCCGACGAGCTGCGTTAGTGCACCAGGTCGCTTCGGCTGGGCGAGGTGGCTCCGCTGAGCGCGGCTGACGAGTCGATCGCCGGGCGTGGATTTGCCGGCCGCGCTACGCTCGGTGGTGGACGAAGGACCGGGCAACGCGACGTTCCGGGGCCGCCGAGTGAAATCGACTACCGCTCGTGCGCGGTCCCTGGTACGTTTGCCGCGTCGAATCGGAGCCTCTGGCTCCGAGCAGCGGTCCAAAGCGAGTTGCGCCGAAGGGAATTACATGGCAACGGGAACGGTCAAGTGGTTCAGCGACGACAAGGGGTTCGGGTTCATCACCCCCGACGACGGTGGTCGCGACCTGTTCGTGCATTTCAGCGGCATCAGCGGCGACGGATATCGCTCGCTGCCCGAGGGATCGAAGGTCACGTATGAGGAGGAGGCCGGGCCCAAGGGCCCCAAAGCGGTGAACGTCATCAAGCAGTAGAGCTCTCGGCCATGAGCAGGCGGGTCCGGACGAGGTCGTCTCGACCCGGTCTTCAGCGGGTGACTCAGCGCCCGCCGGGGGTCGTCGTGCTTCAATCCGACGCAACTGCCGGCGCCTGGTCGTGTTGAGTGATCTTGATGATGAAACCCCTCGCTTTCTTGATGGCAGCCGGCGCAGCCGTGCTGGCGCTGATGGCGCCCACGGCGGCATCGGCGCAGATGGTCGAGCTCGGGCAGACGAGCGGCGCCCCGGTCACGGCGCCGTCGTGCCCGACCAATGTCTCTCCGGCGCGGTGCTTCATCATCCTCACCCGCACCACCGCGGTCCAGTCGGTCACCAACGGGGTGGTCAACCCGGTCAAGGTCAAGAAAGCGGGCTGGATCGTGGCGTTCACGGTGGGGCTGTCTCGGCTGACCAGCAAGGCCAAGACCGAGCACAACTATCTGCACCAGCTCGACACCGCCTACGGCGGGACGCCGCAGGTGGCGCTCACCGTGCTCAAGCCCGGCCCCAGGAACCAGTACACGGTCGCGGCCCAGAGCGGGCTGTTTCACCTGATCCCGTTTCTCGGCTCGGTGCTCCAGGAGCCGCTGTCGCTCCCGCCCAGCTTCCACGCGCTGACCGCGCTCGCGGTCAAGCCCGGCGACGTCATCGGGCTCACAGTCCCCACCTGGGCGCCGGTGCTCACCTACAACCTCGCGGCGACGAAATACTCCTACCGCCAGAGCCGCGCGTCGAACTGCAAGAACGCCGCCGGCAGCCAGACCGCCCAGATGAAGGTGGGCGCGACGGCGAGCTACCTCTGCACCTACACGGGGACGCGCGTGGAGTACAGCGCCACCGAGGTCGTGAACAAGCCGTACCCCAAGAAGTACGTGCACCCGCCGCGCAAGCGCTGAGCGGCCGCTGCGGTTGACGCTCCGACGAGCGGGCGCCGCCCGGCGGCCAGCGAGCCCCGGGGCCTATCAGCAGGCGCCGGGATTCTGCTGACAGAACGCGGACCCCAGCGGGACGCCGCCGCTGGCGGATGTGCCCGTGCCGCCGCCCCCGGTCCCGGCGCCGCCGGTGGTGCCGGTCACCGCCCCCCCACCCGAGGGTGTCGTTCCGGTCGCGGTGCCCGCACCGGCACCTCCCGAAGGGCTGGTGGCGGTGCCGGCGCTGGTGCCCGTGCCGGTGTTGGTGGCCGTGCCCGCGCTCGTGACGGTCGTTGTGGTGCTACTGGAGCTCGTGGTGGAGCTGGTCGGCGCGGCGCTTGCGGCGACGCCGTGGGTAGGGACCGTGAACGGCGGGGCGCCCGAGGTGTCCATCGTGCCCGAGCCGCCGCCTCCGCAGGCGCTGACGCCGACGGCGAGCGCTCCGGTGACCGCGATCGCTGTGAGGGACCTCGATCTGCGCGCGCGGGGCTGGCTCATGCCCACGAGGCGGGCGCCACTCAGGAGCCGAGCGGCTCCATGCGCCTGCCGCAGGTGGGGCAGTCGTTGAGGTCCTTCTGCGCCAGCTGATCGCACCAGTTGCAGAAGCGCAGGTTGTCGACCGTCCAGGGAAGCTCGGAGAGGGTCGGGGCCAGGGGCAGCAGCTGGGCGACCGGCTCCAGTTGCTCGCCGGTCTCCATGTCCAGGTAGATCTCCTCCGGCTCGGCCTGGATGATCACCTCGCGGCCGGTGGACGGGGTTCGCATGCGGTACCGCTGGCGCAGTCTCATGCCCGAGGATCCTACCAGCGGCCGAGACGGCAACAGACCGATCCCAGGGACCCCGCGAACGGCGCTATGGAGCCGCGGGCTTGGATAGAGTGCCGCCTGGAAGAGATGCTGCCAGGCTCACTACGGGTACGACGGATTCTGATCGGGCTGGTCGCGGGGGCGGCCGTGATGGTCGCTGCCGGTGGCTGTGCGGAATCGATCAAGCATCCGACGGGCAACCTGGTTCAGGGCAAGGTCATGTTCCAGAAGAAGTGCGGGAGCTGCCACACGCTGGCCCACGCCGCGACCAGCGGGACCACCGGCCCCAACCTGGACGACTCGTTCCGCCAGGATCGCATCGACGGGCTCAAGAGCACCTCGATCGAGGGCCTGGTCGACTACTGGATCCGGTACCCGGACACCGAGGGCGTGATGCCGCAGATGCTTCTCAAGGGGCAGGATGCCCAGAACGTCGCCGCCTACGTGGCCGCGGTGGCGGCCAAGCCCGGCAAGGACACGGGTGTGCTGGCGAGCGCGGGCGGCGTCTCGGGCACCACCCCCGCCGCCGGCAAGGCGGTGTTCACCGGAGTGGGCGGCTGCGGCAGCTGCCACACCCTCGCTGCCGCGGGAACCACGGGGACTGTCGGCCCCAACCTCGACAAGGATCTGAGGACCAACTGCGCCTCCGCCAAGTCCAAGCAGATCCGCGGCGCGAAGCTTCAGGACTGCATCCACACCGCGATCGTCAAGCCCTACGCGTACATCCCGGCGGGGTACGCCGCGGGGGTGATGCCCGCCAACTTCGGCCAGACGCTGAAACCGAACGAGATAACGGCGCTGGTCAACTTCATCTCGTCGGCTGCGAAGTAGGCTCGGCCGGGGCGGGTTGCGCCGCGGCCGAGGCCGAGGCCGACGCGGGTTGCGCCGCGCGCTCGCGGAGCCGGGCCCACAGCTCCTCGGTGCGCCCGGCCGCGACGGCCCGCTGGGCGCGCCGCTCCTCGAGCTCGAGCCCGTGCTCTCCGGCGAAGTCCATCAGCGCCTGACGCTGCTCGGTCTGACGGGCCACCCGGAGAAACAGCCAGCAGAACAGGCCGATCGTCAGCAGGCTCTCCTCCACCATCATCAGCCCGCCGGCGGCGATCTGGTCGGCGACCGGACTGATGTGCCAGTGGGCGTCGCCCGGGAGGTAGTACGGATAGAACACGCCGCCGCCGAAGATCAGGACGTTGGCCAGCACCGTGCCGACGAGCCGGACAGCGACGATGAACACCAGACGGGCGCCGTTGGTGAACCACTGCGGCTTGGGCAGCGGGCCGAGCAGCGCCATCCACACGGCCATCCCGAAGGTCAGGAAGGTGGCGTGCTCGAGCGCGTGCACCGCGTCGTGGCGCAGCGCCTCCTGGTACATGAACGGGATGTGCCAGGCGTAGAAGTTGACCGCCCAGACGACGATCGCGACCACCGGGTGGGTGAGCACGCGCAGCCGGGAAACCACCCGATTGCGCAACAGCGGCGCGATCAGCGGCCCGGTGAGGCCGAGGACCAGCAGGAGCGCGGCGATGTCGCCGATCAGCAGGTGCTCGGCCATGTGGGCGACGAGCAGCTGGTCGGACAAGGTGTCGACGGGAGGGCTGACCGCGATCTCCAGCACCACCAGGCCGGCGATGTAGCTCACCTGGCGCCACCCGGGCACGGGCCGCAACTCGCGCGCCAGCGTCCGGGCGCGCAGGTGGTACGGGATCCACGCCAGCACGACCAGGATCGGGAAGCCGATCGTCTGGACCGGCGCGTCGGCGAACACAAGCGTCGGCAGCGGCACTAACGCCATGGTGGCACGACCGCGCGCCGCGTGATCCGATCCCGCCGGGACCGGCTAGACCGCGCGGATGAGCAGCACGATGACCACGATCACCGCCAGCGCCCCGACGAACCACATCAGGAAGCCGAACGCGTTCGCCTCCGAGCGCAGGGGGTTGGGCGGACCCTTCATCTAAGGGACCGTCGAGGAATTATCTGACGTTCTGGCGGCGTCTGGACGCGCCCGGCATGCGGCGGCGAACCCTCCGGACGACGAGTACGGCTTGGTTCGCCGCCGCCTCCCAGACACGCCCAGCCACTCGCCAGCTCCGTCACCTAATTCCTCGACGATCCCTGAACCTGATCTGTCCCCGGACGGGCCGCCGGCGCCGGCCACCCACTACAACACGTAGACCGTCGTGTAGACGACCACCCACATGATGTCGACGAAGTGCCAATAGATCCCGGGAACCTCCATGCCCTGGTGGTGCTCGGGGGAGTAGTGGCCGCGGAAGGCACGAATCGTCACCATCAGCAGCATCGAGAGCCCGATGAACACGTGCGCGCCGTGCAGCCCGGTGAGCGCGTAGAAGACCGAGGCCTGAGCGGCGTCGTGGGGCGCGAACCCGATGTGGACGTACTCGTTGACCTGGATCGTGAGGAAGGTGAGACCGAGCAGGAAGGTCGAGAGCATGCCGGCCTTCAGCCCGAACCGGTTTCCCCGCTTGATCGACATCGTCGCCCAGTGGATGGTCAGCGATGAGGAGAGCAGGATCGCCGTGTTGACGCCGGCGACCGCTTCGGGGAACCGCGTCCCCGCCGCCGGCCACGGGTTGTGGCTGACGATGCGGATGAAGAAGTAGGCGGTGAAGAACGCGCCGAAGATCATCACCTCGGAGATGATGAAAAGGAGCATGCCGAGCGTGGGGGCCTCCACGCGCGATGACCTGTGCGCAGGCGGCGGGCCGTGGTGCTCGGCGGTGGTGGCGTGGGCGATCGAGGCGGCTTCCATGGCGTTTGCTCCGGGTTTACCCGGCGTGGACCGGGTCTTGGTGCACGACGTGCTCCACGTCCTTGTGGCTCGCATTGCGCACGCGCTCGATCAGGTCGACCCGAAGCCAGCCCGACTTGGTCTCGGGCAGCGTCGAGATCACGATGTCGTCGACGCGGAAGTACTGCAGGGCGTTCATGATCGCCGTGTACGGATCCGGATCGCCGACCATCCCGGACGCGGTCAGGCCGGCGTCGCGCAGGCGACCGAGCACGAGCGACAGCCGGGTGCGGGCCCGCTGGGTGAAGGCGCCGCCGCCCCCCTCCTGGGGTACGAGGATGATGAACAGCCGGTCGCGCTGGTCGGCCTCGGCCTGCGCCTTGGCCTTGAGCGCCTCGAGCAGCTCGTCGCTCGAGGCGGTCCGGTTTGCCACCGCGAGCGTGATGTGAAAGGACAGGCCCTCAGTGTCGATGTCGGCGACCACGTGCTCCACCGGGAGCCCGGTGGCCTGGCGGATGCGATCCACGAGATCCCCGCGCTGCCAGCCCGAGCGGGGCTCCGGAAAGGTGGAGATGATGATCGCGTCCGGGTCGTATTCGCGCACCGCGTCCATCGCCGCGGCGTAGGGATCGGGATCGCCGACTTCCCCGACGGCGTCCATCCCCTCCGAGCGGACGAAGCCGACCGCCAGATCGACCCGGGTCTGGGCGGCGTCGAACACGGCGTCGTCGTAAATCACGTAGCCCGAGCGGGGCCGCGTCTGGGGCACGCAGAGGACGAATCGCGTCTCCTCCTCCTCGGCGTGCGTGCGCACGGCGTCGACCAGCGGACGGCCGCCGATGGTCTCGTTGGCGATCACGAGCACGGTCCTCATTCGCGGCTCCCATCGCCGCTCGTGCCGGCGGAGGCGCCGGCGCCCGCGCCGGCGGGCACAGCCACCGGCCTCGCCTCGGCGGGCGGCTTGAAGATCCCGTGGACGGCACCGGGGACGCCGTACTCGTAGGGGCCACCGACCACGGTGGGGAGCGTGTCGAAGTTGAAGATCGGAGGCGGCGAGGAGACCTGCCACTCGAGCGTCATGGCCCGCCACGGATTGGCGGCGGCGCGCGGTCCCGACCGCCAGCTGGCGACGATGTTGTACAGGAAGATCAGCGTGCTGGCGCCGAGGACGAACGAGGACAGCGAGATGAACAGGTTCCACGCCGCGAACTTCTCTGCGTACTCGGCAACCCGTCTCGGCATCCCCTGGATGCCGATGATGTGCATCGGCCCGAAGGTCAGGTTGAAGAAGATGAACGTCGTCCAGAAATGCCATTTGCCGAGCCGCTCGTCGAACATCCGTCCGGTCATCTTCGGGAACCAGTAGTAGACGCCGGCGAAGATCGTGAACAGCGAGCCGCCGTACAGGACGTAGTGGATGTGGGCGACGATGAAGTACGTCTGGCTGACGTGGATGTCGAACGGGATCATCGCCAGCATCACGCCGCTGATGCCGCCCAGCGTGAACGTGCTCAGGAACCCGAGCGCGAACAGCATCGGCGTGTCCAGATGCAGCACGCCCCGCCACAGGGTGGCCAGCCAGGAGAAGATCTTGATCCCGGTGGGGATGGCGATGATCGCCGTGGTGATCATCATCGGGATCCGGATCCAGGGCGCCATGCCGGAGACGAACATGTGGTGGGCCCAGACGGTGAAGCCGAGCACGACGATCGCCAGCAGCGAGAACGCCATCATCCGGTAGCCGAAGATCGGCTTGCGCGCCTTGACCGCGATGACCTCCGAGATGATCCCGAAGCCGGGCAGCATCATGATGTAGACCGCGGGGTGCGAGTAGAACCAGAAGACGTGCTGGTACATGATCACGTTGCCGTTCTTGCCCGCCCCGACGAACGCGTCGAAGAAGTGGAAGTGCAGCGCCGTGTCGAGCAGGACGAAGAACTGCGAGGCGGCGATGAACGGGGTGGCGATCACGACCAGCAGCGAGGTGGCGAAGTTCGCCCACACCAGCAGCGGCAGCCGGAAGAAGCTCATCCCGGGCGCCCGCATGGTGATGATCGTGACCAGGAAGTTCAGCGCGGTCGCGATCGACGAGGCGCCGGCGAACTGGACCGCGATCGTGAAGAACAACTGGCCGACGGGCATCGTCGTCGACAGCGGGGCGTACGCGGTCCAGCCGGCGGCGAACGAGCCGCCTGGGGCCAGGAAGCTCATCAGCATCAGGATGCCGGCCACTGGCAGCATCCAGAACGACAGCGCGTTGAGCCGCGGGAAGGCCATGTCCGGAGCGCCGATCATCAGCGGCAGCACGTAGTTGGCCAGCCCCGCGAACACCGGGATCACGAACAGGAAGATCAGGATCGTGGCGTGGACCGAGAAGACGCCGTTGTACTGCTCGGGAGTCAGGAACTGCATCCCCGGCTTGGCCAGCTGAGCCCGGATCAGCATCGCCAGCAGGCCGCCCACGAGCAGGAAGAAGAACGAGTGGACAACGTACTGCACGCCGATCACCTTGTGGTCGGTATTGGGGCGGAAGTAGTCCCGCCAGGAGTACGCGCCGTGCTGGGAGTGGTCCTCGGGACGGGTCGGACGACCCGCCGCCCAGTAGAGCCAGTAGTCGGCGGTGCCGAGCCCGACCAGGAAGAACAGCGGCACGGCGATCATCGCCACGATCGTGATCGCCTCGCCGTCGACGACGGGATGCTGATGCATCAGGAAGCGGATGAGCGCGACCAGCCCGACCGAGAAGCCGAGTCCGAGGACGTCGAACAACGCGGCCCGGTACCAACCGGGCGCACGGAGCTTTGCCGGCAGCGGCACGCGGGTGCGCCGCTGGACCGCCGTCGGCGGGGGTACGGTTGCCGTGGCCATCAGCTCTCCTCCTTCACTTCGCTGTCAGACGGCATGGTCAAATGTGGTGGGATCGTGGGGGGGCTGCCGGGGTGGCATCGCCGGGCACGCCGGGCTGGACTCCGGATCTGGGAGGGACGCCGACCGGCGGCGGTCCATTGGGCTTCTGCGAGCCGATCCACGTCTGGAACGCGGTCGGGGTGACCACCCTGACGGTGGCTCGCATCAGGCCGTGGCCGGCGCCGCACAGCTCGGTGCACTCCGCGGGATAGCTCCCGAGCCGGGTGGGGGTCACCCGTAGCGTCGTCGTGATCCCGGGGACGGCGTCGAGCTTCTCGGAGAACTGGGGCACGAAGAAGCTGTGGATGACGTCGAGCGAGCGCAGCTTGAAGACGACCGGCTGACCCTTGGGGAGATACAGCTCCGGGGAGACGATCTGCTTGCCGTCAGACCGCGGATAGGAGAACTCGAACGCGAACTGGCGCTCGGTGACGTTGACGATCATCGCTCCCCGGTGGTTCTGCTCGTTGGAGCGCAGCACCGAGTAGGCGTACGCGCACAGGCCGACGATCAGGATCGCGGGCAGGGCAGTCCAGACGACCTCGAGACGGGTGTTGCCGTGGATCGGCGGACCGTCCTTGTCCTCCTCGCCGGGCTTCATCCGGAACTTCCAGACGGAGAACAGTACGACGGTTTCCACGAGCACGAAGATCGGCACCGTGACGATCAGGAGAACCGTGTACAGCGTGTGGATGTTCTGCGCCTGGGCGGAAGCGTCGGCCGGAAACCACGGGATCGCCAGCGCGCCGGCGATCAGGAGCGCACTCGAGATCACGCCGATCACGATCATCTGCACCAGTGGACGATTACGCACTTGGCCCTCTCATCGCCGCCTCGCATCCTATGACTTCTGAACGACAAACGACCCCGGCGCCCGGCCCCGCACGATAAGCTGACACCATCATTGAGACGATCGTTGCAATGTAGGGGGTTGCACACATGCTGGTATCAGCGGGTATGAGCGAAATTGTCCTCACCATCGGCCCAGGGCATTCTCTGCGTGAGGCGGCGACGGCGATGTGGGGCCGCAAGGTCGGCGCCGCCGTGGTCGTGGACCCCGACGCCCCCGGCCCGGGGGTGATCACCGAGCGCGACATCTTGCGCTCGGTTGCCCGGGGCGAGGATCCCGACCGGGAGCTCGTGGCGCGTCACCTGACCGCCACCCTGACGTTCGCCCACCCCGACTGGTCGCTCGAGCGTGCCGCCGCGACGATGGTCCGCGGTGGCTTCCGGCACCTGGTGGTGGTCGACCGCTCCGAGCTCGTCGGCATCCTCTCGATGCGCGACATCGTCCGCGTCTGGTGCGGAGAGGGCGCCGCCTGCGACGTTCCGGTCGCGCCCGCGCGCGCGTAGCCGCCGCCACCACGTCCCGAACCAGGCCCTAGCGGTGCTCCTCGGGCAGCTCTGAGATGTCGCGACGCGTGTCGCGGATCCACAGCGCGCTGCAGATCACGAACACGACGAGCCCGATGATTGAGAACAGCCAGTTGGTCGTCGTCCCGATGATGATGAGCGTGATCCCGGCAGCGCACACGAGCGGCAGGGCGGTCGGCCCCGGAAGGTGGATCTCCTCGCCGACGGGCGGGGTGTCGGGCTCGGCGTCGCTCACGGGTGGACGTAGAGCGCGGCGGCGACGAAGCTGATGCCGAACATGAACAGACAGGTGATCCCGGCCAGCAGGCCGGTGTGGAGGTTCTTGCGGGCGAGCTTCCTATCCATGAGGCTCCTGAATCGTAGTCCTTGTCGCGGTTCCTGGCTACAGCTTGACGTCCAGCACCATGGCGGCGAACAGCAGCGCCAGGTACAGCATCGAGTACAGGTACAGCCGCAGCGCCGTCCGCCGATCGGCGCGGCGATACAGCATCACCGCGCCGACGATGAAGGCCAACCCGAGCACCAATGATGCCGCCAGGTAGACGCCGCCGAACACGCCGACGCAGAACGGGAGCTGGGTGACGGCGTAGAGCAGCAGCGAGTAGAGCAGGATCTGGCGCCGGGTCTCGTGCTCGCCGCGAACGACGGGCAGCATCGGCACGCCGACTTCGCGGTACTCGTCCTTCATCAGCAGGCTGAGCGCCCAGAAATGGGGCGGCGTCCAGTAGAAGACGATCGCGAACAGATAGAGCGCCGTCCAGGACAGCGAGCCGCGGGTGGCCGCCCACGCCACCAGGGGCGGCATCGCGCCGGCGGCGCCGCCGATCACGATGTTGTGCGGGGTGCGCCGCTTGAGCCAGATCGTGTAGACGCCGACGTAGCCGACGAAACCGGCGAGCGCGAGCGACGCGGCGAGCACGTTCACGGTCAGCGACAGCAGCAAGAAGGAGAGCACCTGAAGGGCGATGCCGAACCCGACCGCCGCGCCCGGTCGGACCCGCCCCGACGGGATCGGACGCGTCGCCGTCCGCGCCATCCGGGCGTCGATGTCGCGGTCCCAGTAGTGGTTGATCGCGCCGGCGCCGCCCGCCGACAGGTACCCGCCGACGCAGACGAGCGCGATGCGCGACACCGACGGGTCGCCGGCGACCTCCATCGTGGTCACCGTCGTCAGCAGCAGCAGCGACTGGACCTTGGGCTTGGTCAGGTCGACGTAGTCGCCGATCAGCTGACGGGTGCGCGAGGTTCCCGACGCGGTGACGGTGGACGCCGTCACCGCCTCACCCGACCACGGTGCTCACGTCGGTCGCCGGACACGCCCGGCTCATCCCCCGGCCCGCGCGAACCGTTCGCTGCCGCCGGTCTTCTGGGCGACCCCCGTCTGACGCTCGACTTGGCGCCGGATGTCGCGCATCGGCTCCACCGAGCGAACCCGGGGGATCTCGTCGAAGTTGTTGACCGGCGGCGGCGATGTCGTGAACCACTCGAGGGTGTTCCCCTTCCACGGATCCGGTCCCGCGATCTTCCCGACCTTTACGCTGCGGACGACGTTGACGATGGTCAGCACGACGCCGACCCCGAGGATGAACGATCCGATCGTCGAGATCAAGTTGTACGTCGACCACCCCAGGCCCGGCGCGTAGGTGTAGATGCGCCGGGGCATGCCCGACAGCCCCAGGGCGTGCTGGACGAAGAAGGTCACGTTGAAGCCGATGAACATGAGCCAGAACGACAGCTTGCCCAGGCTCTCGCTCAACAGCCGGCCGGTCATCTTCGGGTACCAGTAGTAGATCCCGCAGAACACCGTGAACACGGATCCGCCCATCAGCACGTAGTGGAAGTGGGCGACGACGAAGTAGGTGTCGTTGAGCTGCCAGTCGACGGGAAATATCGCCAGAAAGATGCCGGTGATGCCGCCGACGACGAAGTTCGCGATGAAGCCGACGGCAAAGTAGAGCGCCGTCGTCATCACGATCGAGCCGCGCCACAGAGTCGCGATCCAGTTGAAGATCTTGACGCCGGTCGGGACGGCGATCAGGAAGGAGCTGAGCATGAAGAAGCCGAGCACGACGATCGGCACCGGCGACGCGAACATGTGATGGCCCCAGACGAGCAGGGCGAGGAAGGCGATGACCGCCGTCGCCGCGGCGATCGCCTTGTAGCCGAAGATCGGCTTGCGGCTGAACACCGGGATGACCTCGGAGATGATCCCGAACCCGGGCAGGATCATGATGTAGACCTCGGGATGGCCGAAGAACCAGAACAGGTGCTGCCACAGCACCGGCGACCCGTGCGCCGTCGGATCGAAGAAGTGGGTCCCGAAGTGGCGGTCGGTGAGCAGCATCGTGGCCGCCGCGGCGACCACCGGTAGCGCGATGATGAGCAGGATCGCGTAGACCAGCAGCGTCCACACGAACAGCGGCAGCCGGTTCCAGGACATGCCCGGTGCGCGCATGTTCACGATCGTGGCGTAGAAGTTGACCGCGCCGATCAGTGAGGAGATGCCGGTGAGGTGGATCAGGAAGATCCAGGCGTCTTGGCCCCCGCTGGGCGAGTACAGCTTCTCCGACAACGGCGGGTAGCTCCACCAGCCGGCGCTCGGCGGGTGGAAGAACAGGGTGGCGTAGAAGACGAGGCCCCCGAACAGCAGCAGCCAGAAGGAGAGCGCGTTCAGGCGGGGAAACGCCATGTCGCGCGCGCCGATCATCAGCGGCAGGAAGTAGTTGCCAAAGCCGGCCATCACCGGCACGACGAACAGGAAGATCATCGTCGTCCCGTGCAGCGTGAGGAGCTGGTTGTAGTGCTCGGAGGTCAGCAGCGTGTTGTCGGGGACGCTGAGCTGGAGGCGCATCAGCAGCGCCTCGACCCCGCCCATGCAGAAGAACACGAACGTGAGGACCAGGTACATGATCCCGATCTTCTTGTGGTCGGTGGTCAGCACCCAGTCCAGCCAGCGCTTGGTCTGACGCGGGGCGGCCACCCCGTGCGCGATGACCTGCGGGACCGGTTTGAGGGTTTCTTCGGTGGTCGTAGTCGCCATTGGTCTCTAACTTCCCAGGTTGCCCTGGGCGGTGAGCGTCGAGCGCAGCTGGGCCACCTGCGCGTTCTGCTGGGTGATCATCTGCTCCTGCTGTGACGCCCACTTCGTGTATTGGGCCGGGGTGACGACGTGGACGAACGCGATCATCGCGGCGTGATTGTTGCCGCACAGTTGGGCGCATTGGCCGCGGAAGGTGCCCGTGTGCAGCGCCTTGAACCAGGTGTAGGTGGTGTAGCCGGGGACCGCGTCGGTCTTGCCGCCCAACGACGGGATCCACCACGAGTGGATCACATCGGTCGACTGGATGTCCAGGACGACCGTCGTGTGCTCGGGCACGACCATCGTCGTGTACGAATACGGCAACGGCGGCTTTGAGTTGAAGGAGTTGTTCAGGCAGTTGTTGCCGTACGTGTAGCGCCAGATGTACTGCCGGCCCTGAATGCAGACCGTCAGCTTCTTGCCGTTGGGCGGCGTCGGCCGGTTCACCGAGGCCGACAGTACGAGGCCGTTCGAGCCCGAGTTGGGCGGGTTGACGATGCTCGGCAGCTTGATGAAGGTGACGACCGTGAGCACGACGAGGATCAGCGCCGCCGCCACCGTCCACCCGATCTCCAGCTGGCTGTTGCCGTGGATCTGCGCCGCCACCCGGCTCTTCTTGGCGCGGAACTTGAAGACCGAGTAGACGAGCGCGCCCTCGACGACGACGAACACGAAAGCCGCCAGGTACAGGACGATCTTGTACAGCGACGCGATCTGGTTGGCGTTGGGCGAGCCGCCGGACTTGGGGGTGATGAAGTTGGCCAGTGCATCCGGGGTGATGACCAGGCAGCCGGCCAGCACCAGACCCAGCATCGGGACCGCCCGGAGGCACATGCCCCGGACGCCGTCTCGACGCTCGCGGCGCCGGCGGCGGGACTTGGCGTCGTTGGCGTCGTGTCGCAAAGCGGGCGGCATTCTATCTGTCGAGAGACTCCCTGGGTTCACCCGGCGACGTCGAGGCGATCGTCACAAGTACCCCCGCACGCGCTGCCGGAGCCGAAGACCACACCACACCCGGCCGCTTCATGCAAAACCCCGGCGGCCGGCTCACCGGTCGCTTCTTATACTCCCGCGACTTGCGCGTCTCCCGGGCCATCAGAGCTGGTGCCTTGGCTCTGGTCGCCGTCGGAGTCGCCGCGCCGCTGCTCCGCCGCCGCGTCAGGCTGCCGCCGGCCGGGGTGCTCGCCGCGGCCGGTCTGGCGGTTCCGGCTCTGGCCGTCGCCGTTCCGCGCACCCGCGTTCGCGACGCCGCGCTGTGCATCCTGAACATGTGGGCGTACGTCGCCGCCTACGAGCTCCCGCACGACGACCAGGAGCGTCAGGCCGCGCGGGTCCGGGTCGGCTACCCGATCGCGGTCGACCGCATCCTCGGGCTGGGGGTGGCGCCCACCGTGCGCCTGCAGGCGCTCGCGGATCCCGACCACATCAACCGGGGCGAGCGGCTTCTCGCCTGGTGTCACTGGGTGTGGTTCGCCGTACCCCACGGCAGCCTCGCCTACGTGCTGTGGCGCCATCCCGAGCGGTTCTCGGCGGCGGCGGTCCGGATGTACGCCGTGTTCGACCTCGGCGCCGGCTTCTACTGGGCGATCCCGACGGCGCCGCCCTGGTATGCCTCTGAGCAGGGGCGGCTCCTCGGGGCCAGGGGGGTGGCGATCCGGCGGATGATGATCGAGTACGGCGAGCAGTTCTGGGGAGACCGCTGGACCGACCTTTACGATGTCCTCGGAGGAAATCCGCTCGCTGCCATGCCGTCGTTGCATTTCGCCACATCGTTGATGGCCGCCCACGTGCTCGGTGAGGTGGGGCCGGTGGCGGGCGCCATCGGCTGGTCTTACGCGGTCCTGCTCGGTCTCGCGCTCGTCTACCTGGGGGAGCACTACGTGGCGGATCTGCTCGGGGGCGCGGCGCTGGCCGAGGCCGTACGCGCGCTGGCCCCGCGTCTCACTCCCGCGGCACTGGCCGCCGCCGGCGCGCTGGGGTCAATCGAGCGGAAGCTGGCGGCCGGCTGACGTGCCCCGGCGAGCTCCCATCGAGCGCCAGCGCCCCGATGCGCCCGGCCCCGATGCCAGCCCCGGGTCCCCGCAACCGCAGCCGCCGACGCCCGCCGTCAAGGAAGGCCCGCGGGCGAACCGGGGCGAAGCTCGGCCGCCCGCCGTCGCCCCCGACGCCGGCGCCGGAGGCGACGAACGCGGGGTCCGGTCGCCGGCCACCGAGGAGATGCCGCGGGTGGCCATCACTCGCCGGCGGCTGTGGGCCTCCCTGATCTTCGTCGCTTCCACGGTCGCGTTCCTGTACTTCGTGCTCCCGAAGCTGCTCGGCCTGCGCGACACCTGGAACCGGCTCCAGAACGGCAACGACTGGTGGCTGATCCTGGCGGCGATCCTGGAATGCTGCTCGTTCGCGGGTTACGTCCTGCTCTTCCGAGGCGTGTTCGTCCGCGGCGACACGCGGATCGGCTGGCGGGCCAGCTACGAGATCACGATGGCCGGACTCGCCGCCACTCGGCTGTTCGCGGCGGGCGGCGCCGGCGGCATCGCGCTGACCGCGTGGGCCCTGCGGCGGGCAGGCATGCCACCCCGCGCGGTCGCCCGCCGGATGATCGCGTTCCTGGCGGTGCTCTACGGGGTGTTCATGGGCGCGCTGGTCGTCGGCGGCCTCGGTCTCTACCTCGGCATCTTCCCCGGCCAGGCCCCGTTCGCGATCACCGTCGTGCCCGCGATCTTCGGCGCGATCGTGATCGCGATCTTCCTCGCCGTCTCGCTGCTGCCCGCGGACTTCGACCGGCTGGTCGCCCGCTGGGGTCACGGCGGCCGGCTGGGACGCCTGGCCAAGCACGTCGCGGCGGCGCCCGCGACCGCCGCCAGCGGAGTCCGGACGGCGATCGGCCTGGTGCGCGCGCGTAACTGGTCGTTGCTCGGCGGAGTCGCCTGGTGGGGCTTTGACATCGCCGTGCTGTGGTCCTGCTTTCACGCCTTCGGCGGCTCGCCCCCGACCGCAGTGGTGGTGATGTCCTACTTCATCGGGATGATCGGCAACGTGCTCCCGTTGCCGGGCGGTATCGGCGGCGTGGACGGCGCGATGATCGGGGCGTTCTCGGCGTTCGGGATCTCGGCGCCGCTTGCGGTCGTGGCGGTGCTCGCCTACCGGGCGTTTGCCTTTTGGCTGCCGACGATCCCGGGTATCGTCGCCTATCTCCAGCTTCGACGCACCGTCCAGCGGTGGCGCACCGAGCGTGCGCCAAGCTATACTTAATGAAGTTATGGAACGCCCCATCGAGAACGTGATCATCGTCGGCAGCGGGCCCGCCGGATACACGGCGGCGCTCTACACCGCGCGCGCGGAGCTCGATCCGCTGGTGGTCGAGGGCTTCGCCTGGGGCGGACTGCTGCAGCAGACGACCGACGTGGAGAACTACTCCGGCTTCCCGCAGGGGATCACCGGCCCCGAGCTGATGCAGCACATGCGCGATCAGGCCGAGCGCTTCGGCGCGCGGCTGGAGACCGATGACGTCACCAGCCTGGAGCTCTCCCGCGACGGCAGCGAGCCGCACAAGGTATGGGTGGGCGACGATCTGTACCTCACCCGGGCGGTGGTGCTGGCGATGGGCGCTCAGCACCGCAAGCTCGGCGTGCCCGGCGAGATGGAGCTGTCCGGCCGCGGCGTCAGCTACTGCGCCACCTGCGACGCCGCGTTCTTCAAGCAGGCACCGACGTTGATCGTCGGCGGCGGGGACTCGGCGATGGAGGAGGCGATGTTCCTGGCCAAGTTCGCGGCCAAGGTCGCGATCGTGCACCGCCGCGACGATTTCCGGGCGTCGAAGATCATGCTCGAGCGGGCTCGGGCAATCCCCAACATCGAGTGGGTGACGCCCTACGTGGTGGAGGAGTTTCTCGCCGGCGACAACAAGTCGCTCTCGGTGGCGCGGCTGCGCAACACCGTCGACGACTCCGAGCGCGAGCTCGAGATCACCGGCGCGTTCATCGCGGTCGGCCACGACCCCCAGTCCCAGCTCGTCGAGGGCCAGATCGAGACCGACGACGGCGGCTACGTGATCACCCAGGGCCGCTCGACGCTGACCAACGTCCCCGGGGTGTTCGCGGCCGGCGACCTCGTGGATCACACCTACCGCCAAGCGGTCACCGCCGCCGGATCGGGCTGCCAGGCGGCGCTGGACGCCGAATGGTACCTGCGCGACACGGCGCCTTTTGACAGCGCGGCGCGGGTCGCCGCGAGCTAGCCGCGCCGGCGCGACGCGCCCCTTCGCAAGCCGTCTCGTCGCGCCGACACAGGCTCGCGGACCAGGCATTGCCGACCCTGCCGGCGCCGGCCGGCTCAGCCGGACCGGTACGGACAGTCGTGGGCCGGACCCCAGTCGTGCGACGGCGCCCGCTGACCGATCCGCAGGCCGAAGTCCTGCGTCCAGGTGCCCCCCTGGCTGCTGAAGCCGGTGATTCCGTGTCCGCTGACCCCGGTGCCGACGTAGCGGTAGGTCGGGCTGAGGATGTTTGCGCAATGGCCGGCGCTGTCCATCCAGGCGGCCACCACGGCGGCCGCCGTCGGGTACCCGGTGGCGATGTTCTCGCCGGCGCTTGACCAGTGAAAGCCCGCGGCGGTGATCCGCCCACCGAAGTCGGCACCGTGGCTGAACATGCGCGCGGCGACCATCGTGTCGCTCCACCCCTGAGCCGATCGGTTCAGGTGGGCGTTCTCGATCAGCGGGGGAAGACCGCGCCGGCGCCGCTGCTGGTCGACCAGGCAGACCACGGACCGCTGCAGCGTGGCATGGGCGGCGCGGGCGATCGGCGTGTGCGCCGCGGCGCAGCGGGGGCCGCGCGCCAGCGCCGGGGGGGCCAGCGCCGTCGCGGCCACGATCACGGCGAGCACGGCGAGTCGGCGCCGGGCGGGATTCATGGGGTCAGGACGATCTTCAGGGCCTCGTGCCGGTCGTAGATCGCATACGCCTCGGGCGCCTGGTCCAGCGGCAGGTGGTGCGACACCAACGGGGCCGGATCGAGCGCCCCCGAGGCGAGCATCCCGAGGACGCGATCGACGTGCGCGATCACGTTGGCCTGGCCGGTGCGGAGGGTCAGAGCCTTGATCCAGACCAGGCCCATGTGGATCTCGCACGACTCGGCGTAGACGCCGATGGCCACCACCGTGCCCGCGTTGCGCGCGAGCCGGATCGCGAGCCCCAGGGCGTCGGGATGCCCGACCGCGTCGACCACGGCGTCGACCCCGCGGCCGCCGGTGACGGACCGGGCGACGTCCAGGGGACTTTCGTCGGTGAGGTGGACCGGGGTGGCGCCGAAGGCGGCGGCGACCTCCAGCCGCCTCGGCACGGTGTCGATCGCCAGCACCGGGGCCGCGCCTGCGGCGACGGCGACCTGGACGGCGCACAGGCCCACGGGGCCGAGGCCGAGGATCGCGAGGCTGTCTCCGGGCTGCACGCCGCTCTCGGTGACCGCGTGGTACCCGGTGGCCATGACGTCGCCGGCGAACAGGGCGACGTCGTCCGGCACCGACTCCGGCACCGGGCGCAGGGTCAGGTTCGCCATCGGCACGAGCGCCTGCTCGGCCTGGGTGCCCGGGAGCGCGCCCAGCGCCCGGCCGTGGCCGAACACCCGCATCCGATCGCACTTGTGGTAGCTGCCGCGCAGGCAGTAGAAGCAGGTGCCGCAGGCGGTGTGAAAGCAGCCCAGGACGCGGTCGCCGACCGAGACCCGGGCGACGCCGTCCCCGGCGGCGGTGACCGTGCCCACGAACTCGTGACCGATCGTGAATCCGGGCTCGATCCTCACCCGGCCGTGGTAGATGTGCAGGTCGGAGCCGCAGATGCCGGTGGCCTCGATCCGGACGATCGCGTCGTCGCGGCTCGGCGGCTCGGGCTCGGGGCGCTCCTGGACCCGGACCTCGCCGGGAGCTTGGAAGGTGACGGCTCTCATTACGGGTCGTAGGCGAAGAACCCTTCGCCGCTGCTCCGGCCGAGGCGGCCCGACAGGCCCAGCCGGCGCAGCAGCGGCGCCACCCGGTAGCGCTCCTCGCCACGCTCCAGCGACAGCGCGTCGAGCACGCCGAGCACGTGGTCGAGCCCGATCTCGTCCGCCCAGGCGAGGATCCCGCGCGGGTAGTTGAGTCCGTGGGTCATTCCGGCGTCGATGTCCTCGGCGCTGCCGACGCCCTCGCCGAGGGCGAACGCCGCCTCGTTGACGACCTGACAGACGATCCGGCCCAGGACGAGGCCGGGGGCGTCCTGCACCCATTCGGTGCGCTTGCCCAGCGTGGCGAAGAAGCGCTCGGTGGCCGCGGCCGCCGAGTCGGCCGAGTCCGGTCCCCGCGTCAGCTCCACCAGGGAGACCGCCTCGACGGGCGGCAGGGCGTGGAAGCCGACCGCCGAGCCGCCCGGGTCCAGCGCCACCAGCGACCCGGCGGCGCAGCAGATCGCCTGGGGCGCCCCCTGGAGGGGCGCGTCCGGCTCCTCGCCGCCGGTGAGATCGAGGATCAGGAAGGGGGCGGCCCCAGCGACGGCCTCGGTCGGCCCCACCACATCCCACCCCGCCGCGAGGGCCGCCGACTCGAGCTCCAGGGAGAGCCGGGACTCGCCGGCGATGACCACCACTCCGTCACCGCCGCCGACCGGGAGGGGATCGGGATCGGGGTCCCGGTACCCGCCTGACTCGGGATACTCGTAGTAGCCGCGTCCGGATTTGCGTCCGGTGCGCCCAGCGGCGACCGTCTTGACCGCTATCGGAGACGGCCGCCACCGTGGCTCGCCGAAGCTCTGCTCGTAGAACGAGCGCGCGACGTCGAGCCCGACGTCCACGCCGACCAGGTCCATGAGCTCGAACGGCCCCATCCGGAAGCCGCCGCCGAGGCGGCAGAGCCGGTCGACCTGCTCGATCGTGGCGACGCGCTCGGAGAGCAGCCGGAGCGCCTCGAGCCCGAACGGGCGATTGCAGCGGTTGACGATGAACCCGGGGCCGTCGGCGGCCTCGATGACCCGCTTGCCCATGGCCTCGCCGCATGCCCGCCCGGCGCTCAGCGCCCGCTCGGAGGACTCGACGCCGGCGACCAGCTCCACCAGCGCCATCACCGCCGGCGGATTGAAGAAGTGCATGCCGATCACCCGTTCGGGTTTCGCCGCCGCCGTCGCCATCGCCGACACCAGCAGCGAGGAGGTGTTGGTGGCGAGCACGCAGTCGTCCGAGACGACGTCGGAGAGCCCGGCGAACAGCTCGCGCTTGACCTCCAGGCGCTCGGGTGCGGCCTCGATCACCAGCTCGCAGTCCGACAGGTCGCGCAGGGAAGCCGCCGGTCGTAGGTGGCGCCTGGCCTGGTCGGCGTCGGCCTGCGACAGACGGCCGCGGGCGACCTCACGATCCAGCCGGCGGCCGACTCCCTCCAGTCCACGCTCGAGCGCCTGCGGATCGGGATCATGGACGAAGGTCGTCATCCCGGCCACGCATCCCAGCTGAGCGATTCCCGCCCCCATCGTGCCCGCCCCGGCGACCCCGATCGCCGCCGGCCGCTCGCCGTCGGGTCCGGCGCCGGCGGTTGGGCTCACGACGGGATCAACGCGTTGATGCCGGTCAGGGCCCGTCCGATGATGAGCTTCTGGATCTGCGAGGTGCCCTCGTACAGGGTGGTGACCCGCACGTCGCGGAAGTAGCGCTCCACCGGGTGGTCGTCGACGTAACCCGACCCCCCGTGGACCTGGATCGCCGTGTTGGCGCACTTGACCGCGGCCTCGGTGGCGTACAGCTTGGCGATCGAGGTTTCGGTGGTGCTCGGCTGGCCGGTGTCCTTGAGGTAGGCGGCGCGATAGACGAGCATCCGCGCCGCGTCGGTCTCCACCTTCATCTCGGCCAGCATCGCCTGCACGAGCTGAAAGCTGGCGATCGGCCGGCCGAACTGCTCGCGCTCCTTGGCGTAGGCGACGGAGTGATCGACGCAGCCCTGGCAGATGCCGACGCAGCCCGCGGCCACGCTGTAGCGCCCGGAGTCCAGCGACGTCATCGCGATCTTGAAGCCGTCGCCGACCTCGCCGAGCAGCGCGTCCGCCGGGACGGCGCAGTCGCTGAGTGAGATCGACGCCGTATCCGACGCGCGCAGTCCCATCTTGTGGTGGATCTCCTGGGGCTGATAGCCGTCGTTGCCCTCGGTCTCCACCAGGAAGCAGGCCAGGCCGCGGTGCGCTCGTTCCGGGTCGGTCTGGGCGAAGATCAGCGCCAGCTTGGCGTGGTTGCCCAGCGAGATCCACATCTTGGCGCCGTTGAGGACCCAGCCGCCGTCGGTCTGCCGTGCTCGGGTGCGCTGATTGGCGGCGTCCGACCCGGTGTCCGGCTCGGTCAGCCCGAAGCAGGCGAGCCATTCTCCGGAGCACAGCTTGGGGAGGTAGCGCCGCTTCTGCTGCTCGGTGCCCCAGCGCATGATCGCCGAGCACACCAGCGAGGTCTGGACCGAGACCACCGTCCGCATCGCGGAGTCCCCGCGTCCGATCTCCTCGACGATCAGGCCGTAGCTCAGATAGTCCAGGCCGGCGCCGCCGTACTCGTGCGGCACGATCGCCCCGAGGTAGCCCTGCTCGGCGAGCTTGGCGACGAGCTCTGCGTCGAAGCGCTCGCTGCGGTCGTTGTCCCGGGCCCGGGCGACGATCTCCTTGTCGGTGAACGCGCGGGCGGTCTCGCGGATCAGGCGCTGCTCGTCGGTCAGAGCAAAGTCCACGGCGGGCACGCTACAGGAGCGGCTCGCACCCGGCCGGGGGGTCGAGCATTTTCAGACGCGCGACCGGCCCCCGCCGCGCCGCGACGGGGGCCGTGACGCGCCTGCGCCCGTCGGGTTGGTCAGCCGGTGGGGAGCGCCGACAGCGGCGGCTGGGTCACGTCGACGGTGACCGGCGCCGAAGCGCCGCCGACATTGGCCGGGCCGCCGGTGATCCGGGCGCGGAACTCCTTGGTCCCCGCCGTCCCGAACGTCCAGCCGAACTGGAACGTCGAGTTGCCGTGGACGAACCGGATCTCGACCACGTGCCAGTCGTCGTCCTTGCCGAGCTTCTCCAGGTAGATCGCGTGACCGGACTTGTCCGGGGAGACGCTGCCCGAGAAGGTGATCCGCCCGTCGACGGTCGAGGTCGACGAGCTCGCCTGCATGGTCACGACGTCCTGGACGCCCTCGAACAGCACCGCGGTGCGGCGATAGGGGGCGAACGTGGTCCGGACCTGATACAGCTCGTTGGTCGTCGAGGCGACGTCGGCGAAGCTGTAGCTTCCGTCCGCGCCGGTGGTCGTGGTCGTCAGCTCGCGGAACGGTCCGCCGCTGGGCTCACGCGCGAACAGGCTGACGCTCGTGCTCGGCTCGGCCGTGGTGGTCCCGGGCTGATCGAGGATCCCCGAGATCGTCGTCGGCTGGCCGTTGGCGACGATCGGATCCGCCGTCTGGATCGTGAAGTCGGGAACCTCCTGCTGCTGGATGAGGACCGACGTCACGTCCGAGGTCGCCGCCGTGTTCCGAGCGTCTCCGCCGAACCGGACGCGCACGTCGCGCGCTCCGGGCACCCGCCACGCGTAGGAGATGTTGTAGTTCGACGCGCGGTCGACGACACCCCGCTTCAGCGTGGTCCAGTCGTCGCTGGAGCCCTTCTGGGCCTGCAGCGCGACCACACTGCCGGCGTGATCGGGGGTGACGTGGCCTGAGAACACGATCGGGTGGCGAGTCAGACCCGTGGCCGAGCTGGCGGATAGGCTGACCAGCGCGGCGACGCGCTCGTGCACGGTGCGGCTGTGGGTGAAGCCCGGTCCCCGCACGAACCAGCTCCGGTTGGTGAGGACGATGCCCTCGGCCCGCGTGAACTCGTACTGGCCGGCGGAGTTGGTCCTGGCCGTACCGATCAGCGAGAACTGTGGCTGGGGGTTGATCCGGTGATAGAGGTGGATCACCTGATTGGCGTGATCTGGACCCTTGAGCTGTCCGAAGATCAGCACTGCCTCACCGGCGATGATGTTGTGGGGGACGGCGTGAATCGTCAGCCCCCGGTTTTGCACCGGCGCGGCGCCGGCGCTGCTCGGAACCAGGGCGGCCGCTGACGCAGCCACCGTGCACGCGAGCAGGGTGAAGCGAAGACGCATGGAAGCCTCCTTGACCTGCAGGTTGGGATAGGCCCCCGCTGGATTCCGGCCCGCCCAGACGGTGGGGATGGGACGCCCGCATAAACACCACGTCAGGCGGAGAAGTTGCGCCGTCGATCCCGGCCGGATTCTCCGCCGGGCAATGGATGTGACCGCCGGTTTAGAATCCGGCACGATGGACCCGTTCGCGATCGCGCTGTTGGTCGGTCTGGCGGCGCTCCTGCTGTGGGCGTGGCTGGTCGGGCGGACCGATCAGGGGCGGGGGATGGAGCCGTTCGGGCTGCGCTCGGCGAGGCAGATCACCGAGGACCGGGAGGCGCTCGAGGCCGAGGACCTCGCGCAGATGCTCGAGGCCCACAACGCTCGCCGGCGGCGACGCGGCGAGACCGATATGACGGCGGGCGCCATGGAGCGCCGGGTGATGGAGGATGTCAGCGACCAGCTCCGTTGTCGCCAGGCCTACCTCGCCGAACGCGACCTGGACCAGCTGCTGGAGGCAACCAACGCCCGCCGTCGGGCGCGTGGCCTCCCCGAGCGCACGCGCGACGACCTAAGGCGCGAGTTCGGCCCCGCGGCGGGCCCGGCAGCGCCGGGCCCGGCCGCCCAGGGATCCTGACAACTGCCAGGTGGCGCGGTGCCTGATCATCGCGTGCGGCTGCCGCGGCATGAGGCTGGCGGCAGCGCTGCGGGCGAGCGGACACGCGGTGCGGGGAACGACCCGTGACCCCGGCAGGCGCGCCGAGATCGCGGCCGCCGGCGCAGAGCCGTACGTCGGCGATCCGGATCGGGTGGCGACGCTCACTCCCGCGTTCGCGCAGGTCGGCATTGCCTGCGTGCTGCTCGGCTGTGCTACCGGAACCCACGAGCACTTGGCGGCGTTGCATTCCACCCGGCTGGAGATGCTGGTGGACCGGATGCTGGACACCACGGTGCGCGCGATCGTCTACGAGGCGGCGGGCAGCGTGGATCCCGCGCTCCTGCGCGCCGGGTCCGAGCGGGTCCGCGGTGGCTGCGAGCGCTCGCTGATCCCGTATCGGCTGCTGACCGCCGATCCCGCCGATCATCACCAGTGGCTCCCGGAAGCCCACCGGGCAGTGGAGCAGGCCCTATTGTCCTGAGCCCGGGGGCCGACCTGGCTGGGTTGCGCCGGTGGGCTCGCCGCCGAACCAGGGTGCGATCCGATCGAACAGGTCGCCCAGGATCCGCGCCGTGGCGCCCCAGATCAGGTCGTCGCCGACCACGTAGGCATCGGTGCGGATGGCCATGCCGCGCCGCAGCAGCTGGCGCCGCTCGTATCCGGCCAACAGGTCGGCAAGGGAGAGCTCCAGCACCGCGGCCACCTCGCGGGGACTAAGTGTCCAAGCGGTTCCGGGCTCGATCATCCCGACGAACGGATACACCGAGTAGCCGGTGACGATCGTCGGCGTCGGCTGCAGCGCACCGAGCACCCGTACCGCCGACCGGGGTAGCCCGATCTCCTCCTCGGCCTCGCGCAGGGCGGTGCGGCACAGGTCGGGATCGGTGGCGTCACGGCGCCCTCCGGGAAACGAGATCTCGCCCGGGTGGCGCCGCAGGTCCTCCCGCCGTTTGGTGAACACCGCGTGCGGCCGGTCCGCGTCCAGGTACAGCGCCACCAGCACGGCCGCGTCGGTGCGGCCGCGCACCTCGAGCGCCTCGGCGGCCTCGGGAGTCAGCAGGACCCGGCTGAGCTGGTCCGCGAACACCGTCGAGGCGGACGTCGGCACCTCAGGTGAGCGGGTTGAACACGAGGCCGGTCGGGACCTTTGGGAAGAAGTAGGTCGACTTCGGCGGCATGCTCTCGCCCGCGCCGGCCACCGCCCGCACGCGCTCGATCGGCGTCGGCGTCATGAAGAAGGCGGCGTCGTAGTCGCCGTCGGTCACCAACCGCAGCGCCTGGTCGACGTCCCGCGCGTAACCGAGCCCGTCCAGGCGATCGATGTCGTCATCGCTCATGCCCAGCGCGCGCTTGAGGATCAGCGCTTCCAGGACCGCGGTGTCCAGGCGGCGGTAGGGCTCGGCGTGGTCAGGGAGAGCGCGGTCGGCGACCGCCGGGTCGCGCAGCGTGAGCATGAGCGGCGTGCCGACATGAGCGTCGATGTAGCCGATCCGGACGCGATCGCCGGGACCCGGCACCAGACGGCCGGCGTCCGGCAGCGCCTGCATCTCGAAGTCGCGGCGCAGCGCCGTCGCCAGCGCCTCCCGTTGATCGGAGCTCAGGCCCCGGACCAGGCGATGGGTCGGGAACACGGTCAATCCCGGATCCTCCAGCGCCACCAGACACATCAGGACGTAGCGGTGGGGTCCGTCGCCGCCGATCTCCTCGGCATAGACGCGCGCGGTCTCGTAGCGATGGTGACCGTCGGCGATCAGCAGCTCCTCGCCGGCCAGCAACTCCTGCGCGGCTGCGATCGCCCCCGCGTCCTCCACTTTCCCCAGCCGGTTGATCGTCCCGTCGGCGTCCGTCGTCTCGGCCCAGGGAGTGATGCCGGCGCGGGCAATCGCATCGCCGGCGCTCCCACGAGGATCCGAGAACAGCGCGAAGATGGGAGAGAGGTTTGCCCGGGTGGCCCGGGTCAGGCGCAGCCGGTCCTCGCGCGGGCCCGGGTGCGTTCGCTCGTGGGGCCGGATCCGGCCGGCGCCGTACTCCTCGATGCGCACCCGCGCGAACCACCCATCGCGCCGCCGCGACTCGCCGTCCGGCCCGGTGTAGTCCTGGGAGAGCGTCCACAGCGCCGGGCGGTCGTCGAGCACGATCACGCCCTGCGCTCGCCAGTCGGCCAGCAGCTGCGCCGCGCGGTCGTAGCGGTCTGCGCCATCCCGTGGCAGATCGATGCGGACGACGTTGTAGGGCGATCGCGCCTCCAGCGCCGCCCGCTGCTCCTCGTCGATGACGTCGTAGGGCGGCGCGACGACGTCCTGCAGCCCGTCGGTACGTTCGAGTTCGTAGCGCAGTGCGCGGATGGGCTGGATCTCGGCCATGGCCGGTTCGAGGCTACTTCACCGGTGGATTACACTCGGCAGCCGCGGGGCGTGGCGCAGCCTGGTAGCGCGCCTGCTTTGGGAGCAGGAGGTCCCCGGTTCAAATCCGGGCGCCCCGATCATGAGATGCCCTGCGCGCTTCGCGGGCCCTCCGCCTCCTCTGGCGTGAGGCCGCGGTCGGCTCCGTGGGGGATCACCGTCTGCCCGGGTTCCGAGCGCACCTGAATGCCGTCGAGGAACACGTCGATCTTGTCGGGCTCGAACGAGGTGAGCCCGGAGATACGAGCCACTTCCCGATAGGGCTGGAGATACGACCACGCGGCGCGGGTGCGGTCCCCGATGTCCCAGTAGCTGCAGAGTCCCTTGTACGGGCAGAAGGTCTGCCGCTGCACACTCTGCAGCCTCGATCGGGTGACGTCTTCGTCGGGCACGTACCAGCGCGGGGCAAACCCCGACTCGTAGAGCACCATCGGCCGGTCGGACTCAGCCACCAGCGTTGCCCCCGCCCGCACCGTCAGCTGCCGGGAGCTCCGGCGAATGTCGATGCGGTGGTAGGCGTCGGCGGCATGACCGACGATCCGTTCGTCCTCCTCATAGAAGGCGTCCATCGCGTGCCAGGCGAACGCGACCCGATCGGCCAAGACCGCGGCGAAGAGCGGAAGGGCGGTGTGTTCCCACGCTCCGCGGTGAGCCTCGCTGTCACCGACGCGCACGGCGTACCAGGCGGTGCGACCGAGCTCGCGGTGGTTGGTGATGCGGTCGCTGGGGAGCATCCCGTCGGTGATGATGTCGGCCTTGGGAAAGTAGGCGACGGGGTAGCGGCCCGGCTCGTGCAGGAGCACGACATCGTCGCTCTGCGCTATCCAGCTTCCGCCGAACATCACCCGCATCCGCCGGCGCAGCGGCTCGGCGTAGAGCAGCCGCTCCGGGAGTGGATCGGGAACGAGAAACGTCCCGATTGCGCCCGGCGCCAGAGGCCCCTGCTGCCAAGCGAGTCCCATCTGATCCGTCCTTTCCTCGTTTGCATCGACGGCCGTCGGAGCCGATGCCCGCGGCGACTGGCCAGATCAGTGGCCGGGCGCGCGGCGCTCTTACCCGGCCGCGACTCGGAACTTCGCCATCGCGACCCACTACCAGGAGATCGCGCAGCTGATCGGTGCTTTGTGTGGTTGCGGCCGTGGCGGCGTGAGACCACGGGCTTGCGTCGACGTGATCACCGCAGACCAGAGCGGTCGTTCGGGGACGACGGATTAAGATCCAGCGATGTGAGCGATGAGTCTGACGCGGCCGCGTCCACGACGCGCGATGCCGACTCCAGACGATGGCTAGAGCAGCTCCGTCCCGAGCACCCGCGCCACGATCAGGCGGTGGCTGCGCTGCGGGAAGCGCTGCTCCGCATCGCCTTCCACGAGCTATCGCGTCGGCGCGCGCAGCTCGGCGCCGTCGCCGGGCCCGAATTCGATGACCTCGCTCAGCAGGCCGCGGATGACGCGCTGCTCAACATCCTGAGCAAGCTCGGGGAGTTCCGGGGGCTGAGCCGATTCACCACGTGGGCCTATAAGTTCGTGATGTTCGAAGTCTCCAGCAAGGTCGCCCGGCACGCCTGGCGTCGGCAGCCGCCCAGCGCCGAGGAAATGAGCTGGGAGCAGGTGCCCGATGCGCTGGCGCCGCGCCCCGGGGACCGGCTCGAGCAGCGCGAACAGCTGGAGGCACTCGCGGCCGCGATCGACGAGCTCACCGAGCGTCAGCGCGAGGTGTTCGTCGCCATCGCGCTCAACGAGGTCTCGATCGACGTGCTGGCCATCCAGCTCGGGTCCAACCGCAACGCGATCTACAAGAACCTGTTCGATGCGCGGCGCAGCCTTCGCGCCAGCCTCGCCGAAGCCGGGCACCCGGTGATCATGGCGGACACGATCACACGATGAACCACGATCCTCGACATCTCGATGCCCTGCTGCGCTCCCGAGGAGGCGACGCCGGCTGTGCCGCCGGCGAGGCCATTCTCGACGCGTACGTCGAGCTCGAGCTGGCCGGCGAGGATCCCGCCGAGACGTTCCCCGGAACGGCGATCCACCTGCAGAGCTGCCCCGGCTGCCGGGCCGACCATGATGGATTGCTTGCGGCCGCCCGCCGGTACGGTGACGTCACTCCTGACTGATCCCGCCGTCGTCGCGGGTGAGCCCTCGGTAAGAACCGCCACCGGGCTGCCACGGTTCGGGTGCACCGCGCACCCGGGGCGGCCCGGAAACGCGAGCCATCGAAAGGAGCGTCCGCGTGCCGACCCGCCCGCACATCGCCAGGTCCGTATACCGCCGCGTTCATCGCTGGCTCCCCAGCCCCGAGAGCATCGCGGCGGGCGCCTCAGCGAGTGGCGACCCGGCGCCACTGCTCCGATCCGCGGATTCCTCGGCGCGGAGATCGCGGGGATCGCCGAACGGCGCGCCGATCGGCCGGCTGTTGTCCCTCAACGTCGGGTTGCCGCGCGAGGTCGACTGGGAGGGCAGGACGATCCGGTCGGCGATCTGGAAGGGACCGGTCGACGGCCCCAGGATGGTGCGGCAGATCAATATCGATGGCGACGATCAAGCCGACCGTGCGGCACACGGCGGCGAGCACCGCGCGGTGTTCGTGTACCAGGTTGACTCCTACCGCTACTGGGAGCAGCAGCTGGGTCGCCACGACTTCACCTACGGCCAGTTCGGCGAGAACTTCACGGTCGACGGCCTCGCCGACGCCGAGGTGTGCATCGGCGACCGCTACCAGATCGGCGAGGCGATATTCGAGGTGACCCAACCGCGGGTGACATGCTTTCGCGTCGGCATCCGGATGGCCGAACCGCGCATGCCCTCGCTCCTGGTCGCCCACCACCGGCCCGGGTTCTACTTTCGCGTGCTCCAGGAAGGGCTGGTACAGGCGGGTGACGAAATCATCCGCCTGCAGACCGGGCCCGAGCATCTCAGCGTCGCCGACATCGACGGACTGCTCTATCTGCCCCACCGTTCCCGGCGCTCCCTGGAGCGCGCGCTCCGGATCCCGGCGCTCAGTGACGGTTGGAAGGATTCGTTCCGCGGCCTGCTCGAAACGGTCGAGCAGGCCTCCAGTCCGCCGCCGCCCGCGTGGCCGGGATTTCGACCGCTGACCGTCACTGCGATCCGGCGCGAAAGCAGCGCGATCGTCTCGTTCACGCTCACCGCGGCCGACGGAGGACCGGTCACCACCCCGATCGGAGCGGGGCAGTACCTCACCGTCCGTCTGCGACCCGCCGGGCCCGATCAGCCGGCGGTCATCCGCAGCTACTCGCTGTCGCGCACCGCGGACGCGACGGGGTACCGGATCAGCGTCAAGCGTGAACCTGGGGGGGCCGGCAGCGCATTCCTGCACGAGGGCGTGCACGTCGGCGACGTGATCGACGCGGCCGCTCCCCGCGGCCACTTCACCCTGCGCGACGGCCGGCGACCGGTCGTCCTGATCAGCGCCGGCGTCGGAGTCACCCCCGTGCTGGCGATGCTGCACGCGCTGGCCGCCGGCCACAGCTCCCGCGAGGTGTGGTGGGTGCACGGAGCCCGCAGCCGCCGCGAGCACGCATTCGGGCCCGAGGTCACCGAGCTGTTGGCCACTCTCCCCAACGCGCGCCGCCTCGTCAGCTTCAGCCGTCCCGGCCCGGGCGAGACTCCCGGCACCGGGTTCGACCTGGTCGGGCGCCTCTCGATCGAGGCGATCAACACCGCCGGAATTCCCATCGATGCCGACTACTACCTCTGCGGGCCCGATGCGTTCATGAGGTCACTTTCGGCCGGGCTGACCGCGCGCGGCACCAAGCCCGACCGCGTGGCGATGGAGACCTTCGGCGCCACCGAAGTCATTGCCCCCGGCCTCACCGGAGAGCGTCCCGCCCCGCACCGGCCGGCCGGGACGCCCGGGGATGGCCCCGCGATCACCTTCACGCGCAGCAACCTCACCGTTCCCTGGGACGCGAGCTGCCACAGCCTGCTCGAGCTCGCCGAGGCCTGTGACGTTCCGGTCAGCTTCGGGTGTCGCAACGGCGTCTGCCACTACTGCGAAAGCGGCCTGCTCGCCGGCGAGATCGCTTACGCGACTCCGCCGCTGGAACCGCCCGACAGCGACCACGTCCTGGTCTGCTGTGCGCAACCGACCACCGAGGTCATCCTCGAGCTCTGAAGCCAGAGCCAAGGCCGGTGCGTCGGCTCGGGCTGCGCCGTCATCCGGTCGGCCGAGGTAAGAAGTCCTGACGGTCCGACGCTAAGCAAAACAACCACGCCGGCCGCTGACACGACGAAAGCGCGCGCCGCGTCGTGAATGGGCCCTTCTCACTCGACCGGAGGCCGGACATGCCCGTCACCCGTATTGCGATCCGCGAGGGCAAGACCGCGGAGTACAAGCAGGCGCTGCTGGACGAGATCTACGAGGCGATGCGTGAGACCGTCGCGATCAAAGACGGCGACCGCTTCATGGCGATCACCGAGCACGGCCGGCACGAGTTCGCCTATGGCGCGTTCCTCGACATCGAGCGCAGTGAGGATCTTGTTCAGATCCAGGTGTTCTGGGCTCCCGGCAAGACAGTTGAGGCCAAGCTCGCCATGTACGAAAGGATCGTCGAGCGGCTCGGCAGCAGCCCAGGGGTGCGTCCCGAGGACGTCCTCATTTCTGTCATCGAGACCGCCGCCGAGAACTGGTCCTTCGGTAACGGCGAGACTCAGTTCTACAAGCCCCCCGGACTGCCGGCACCCGGCTGATCAGTTGCTATGGGGACTCCGGGAGCGGCTGCGAGCCGGACGACGCGACGTCATGCGACACGCCGCTCCTCGGGCTCGGCGGTCGTCGATCGCGGCTCTCATGGGGAGCCGGTTGTCGACCGTCGAGCTAGTGCATAGACTGTGCCACGGAGCGAGCTCGCTCGGTGACTCGCTCGAGAGCAGTGTCGCCGAGGGGCGGTGTCTTGCGACGCACTCATATGACGTCAAACTCGAGCGTTACGTCCCCGGGGTGCTGCTGCGGCGTCTGGTGGCTGCGCCCCATGAGGCTGTTCTGAGGCTTGACGGCACCGCCGTCTTCGTCGACATATCCGGCTTCACCCGGCTGTCGGAGCGGCTGGCGCGACGTGGCGATGAAGGAGCCGAGCTTCTGGTCGACACGATCAACGCCTGCTTCTCGATGTTGCTGCCGGAGGCCTACGCCAACGGTGCTTCGGTGCTGAAGTTCAGCGGCGACGCGTTGCATCTGTGGTTCGACGGCGAGGAACACGCGGTCAGGGCGTGCTCGTCGGCATTCGCGATGCGGCGCGCGCTCCGCCGGGCCCCGGCGGGTACGTTCGGGACGCCCTTGCGGATGTCAACGGGCGTACACAGCGGCACCTACGAGATGTTTCTCGTAGGAGGATCACATCGCGAGCATCTGATCGCCGGACCAGCCGCGAGCACGCTGGTCGCGATGGAGGCCGCGGCAACGGTCGGCGACAGTATCCGATTTGCGCGACGTCGGGGTCTGCTCACCGTGCCAGCTCACTGATCGGGACCGCATTTCACGATCACCGTCGGCCTTGCCGTTGATCCGCGCCAGACGGGTCCCCCACCTGATCTAGCCGTCAAGTCCGACAGCCAGGAACCGCTCGAGCATCGCGTTGATCTGCTCGGGCACCTCGCATGGGCTGAAGTGGCCCGAGCCGATGGTCCGCCCGACCAAGAGCTGCGGGCGCAATCGCACAGCCCGCGTCAGGTCCGCGTTCGGGGTCGAGGCATCGATGTAAAGCAGCGGGACCTGGCAGCGCACGAGTGCGTCGGCGTCATCCCACGAGCCCAATGACTCCTCCAGGATCGAGCTCGTGACGTGCCCCGGCACGCTGACGATCTCTTCGAGGATCCACGCCCTCCGCGTGCGATCATCGTCAGGACCGAAGAACGTCGCGTAATACTCGCGCAGCGCACGGCTGCCATCGGACGATCGCAGCCTGGCGACCAGCTCTCGCACGAATCCGGCGCGATCGCCTCCGGGCAGCAGTACCGAATCGACCAGCGCGACCGCGCTGACCTCCTGGCCATGGCCGGCGCCAAGTTCCAGTGCCACGAGTCCGCCAAGGCTGTGCCCGATCACCACCGGGCGCTTCACTCCGAGCTGGGAGCACATCCAGGCGACGTCGTCGGCGAGGAGCTGCATGGTGTAACGCTGCTCGGGCGCGTCACTGTCGCCGTGGCCACGCAGATTCACCGCGAGCACGCGGTGATCACGAGCGAAATGCTCCACCTGTTCGGCCCAGAAACCGCGGTGGCAGGCCAAGCCGTGCACGAACACCAGCGGCGGGAACCCCTGACCAGCCTCTTCATAACCAAGCGCTATCCCGTCGCGAACCAGCTTGGCCACTCCCACAGTCTGAACCACACGCCGGCCCTCTTGCCGCCACCCACCGGAAGTCCTGCGTCCTGGTCAGGGGGCGAGTCGCTCGATCTCCCAGCCGCCCCTGGCCCGCGGCGAGTAGCGCAGGCGGTCGTGCAGCCGGTCGTCGCGGTGTTGCCAGAACTCGAAGGTGTCGGGTATCAGGAGAAAGCCGCCCCAACCGGCCGAGACCGGCAACTCGGCGTCGGCGAAGCGATCGCCAAGCTCGGCGACGCGTTGCTCGAGGACGTCGCGACTGGCGATCGGCTGGCTCTGCGGCGACGCCAGCGCACTCAGCTGGCTGCCGCGAGGACGGCTGCGGACATAGGCGGCTGAGTCCTCCGGCGTGGTCCGCTGCACGCCCCCCTCGATCCTCACCTGCCGCCCGAGCCGCTTCCAGTGGAACATCAGAGAGGCAAATGGATTGGCGGCCAGTTCCTGGCCCTTGCGGCTCTCGTAGTTGGTGAAGAAGACGAAGCCGCGCTCGTCGGCCCGCTTGACCAGCACCATCCGCACCGATGGCCTTCCCTCCACGGTGGCGGTGGCCACGGCGGCGGCTTCGGGCATGTGGACACCCGCTCGCGTCGCCTGGGCGAACCAGGTTGCGAACTGGCGGACCGGGTCGGCGTCCACCTCCGATTCGCGCAGCGACCGTGCGAAGTCCGGCATGCCGCGAATTATCGTGGGCGCCGGCGCCGGCGCCCGCGCCATGGCGCTCCATGGTGGCGCGATCGCGTCGTTACCCTGATGGCGGGCCCCCGTAGCTCAGCTGGATAGAGCGACGGCCTTCTAAGCCGTGGGTCGCAGGTTCGAGTCCTGCCGGGGGCGTTCCGAACCTCGCCCGTTCGCATCTTCTCGCCGCAAATCGGATGATCTGGCCGTCGTACGAGATCCATCGACATTGCGAGGTCGTCCGAGGCTCGTACCTGTGACCGACCTCGTGGTCGCATCCTGGTCGCATCGAGCGGCTACCACCGCTGCGCTGGGCGCTGGTCGAAGCCGCGCAGAAGATCCCTACCGGCAGCGGGCCGCTGCGCGCCACCTTCGAGCGAATTGCCAAGCGCCGTGGGTCCAAGCTCGCCAAGCTCGCAATCGCCCGCCAGATCCTCACTCTCGGCTACCATGGCCCGCGCGACGGCGGATCCGCTGCCTCAAACAACAGCCTGACATCGACGAGCACAACGACGAGCCGGCCGACGGGATTTGGGGCGCATGATGTAGGCCCGGGAGGCCCAGCTAGGCCGGGCTGTCCCCAACCGCAATCAGCGCCGGGGTCCGCCTCGGCATGATCGGCTCAGCCACGCGGCGCGGAGCATGGCGCGGATCCGCGGCGGTCGCGCTCGGATAGATGAGCACCCGCCTTGCTGCCGCGCCGGCGGGGGTATGCCGCCATCATCAAGCGCGCCGAGACTGGCTTGCTCGTAGCGCTCGAGCGGGAGTCGTCAGCGAGGCCGCCGGTGCTTCAGGTTCAGTCTCTGGAGCGGCGGTCGGCCCGTAGTCGCCATTGATGTTCATATAAGCCAGCACCTGCCCATGACCCCGATGAATTTTGTGACCGCTCGGAGCGTCCCTCGCGCCGGCTTCTTGGCGAGCCTAATCCTCCTCGTCGCGCTGGTCGTCCGGCTCGCGTATGTGCATTACACGCGGCATTTCGTCCTGGGCATCGACGAGATGGCTTACAATCGCCTAGCCCGCAGCCTTGCCGCGGGTCGAGGCTGGGCGGGCGGAGACAGCGCCTATCGCCCACCGGGGATGCCGTTCTTTCTCGCGGGTGTCTATGCCGTGGTCGGGGCGCCTGTGCGATCCGGCGACTGGACGACGGTCCGCGTCGTCCTAGCGGTGCTTTCCGTCGTGACCGTAGCTCTCGTCGGCGCTGTAGCACGGGAGCTCGCCGGCGTGAAGGTTGCGATCGTCGCGCTGTTTCTGGCGGCGCTCTACCTCCCCCTGATCGTCACCGGCGATAGCTTGATGACCGAGGCGCTCTTCGTCCCAGTGTCGCTGGCGGCTACCCTCTGCGCGCTCATCTCGCGGCGCGAGGTGCAACGCTATGGCTGGATAGCCTTGGCGGGCGCCCTGTGCGGTGTGACGGCGCTGACTCGCGGCAACGGGCTGGTGGTCGCTCTCGCGTTAGCGGGCATGGTCTATAGCGCGACCCCCCACGGCTGGCTCCGCGGTCTCAGGGCGCCGGCTTTGCTCCTCGCCGTCACCGCGCTGACGGTTGCGCCTTGGACGGTCCGGAACGCGCTCGTGCAACATGCTTTTATCCCGGTTACCGACGAGCTCCCGACGACGCTTGCCGGAACCTACAACAATACGTCAGCGCGACACCACTTCATTTGGACTACCGGATCCCAGTACGGGAACTATTGGCGGCTTCGTCACGATAAGATGCTTGCGGAGGACGTCCGGAGTCAGCGACTCCTGGCGGCGGTGGTCGCCTACATCGGTCGACACCCGCTCGACGTGCCCCAAACGATGTTCTGGAACACGGTGAGGTTGCTGGACCTCGAAGGTCGGTTCATATCTCGCCGCAGCGCTCGGCAGGATTTCGGGGTTGGCTCGGGCCTCGCTGACGTCTCCGTGTACACGTTCTGGGTGGTTGGCATTTTGGCCGGTTTGGGATTGTGTCTGCGAAGCAAGTTTCCTGTGGTGCCTAGAGCGGTGTGGCTCGTGCCGATCTTCATCTGGCTGAGCGAAGCACCAATCACTACTGGCACGCCGCGGTTTCGGGCCCCGCTGGACCCGTGGTTCATCATCTTGGCGGCTGTAGCCCTATGTGCGGTGGCGGAGCAACTGGGGTCTCGTGCGTGGGTAAGGGCGAGCGGCTGGATGGCCGCACGCACCCATAACGGGGACCGTATTCGCGGTCTGGAATGATCGCGTTCTGAGGCGCACCGGCCTTCGCCGCTCACGCTGCGGGCCACAACCGCGGGTCTCGTTTGATCGTTGTCGTGGGGTATGGCGGCTGCCGCGCGTGCGGTCTTGTCCGTCCTGCTGCCGGGTCCGAGGCGGGCGCGGCTGCTGCGCCACCCTGGTCGTCCTGCGTGCACGTCGGATCGAGGCTGGCGCGCAGAGAAGGCTGACCCGTCGACCGCCGCTGCCGCCGCGGCGGCCGATCACGCGGCGATTCTCATCCAGGTTCCAACTAATACCTGGCCGGCCGACAACACGTGGGGCGGGGAGGACCTCTACACCAACCCTCGCGCGGTCAAGGTGTCGTTCAATCGCCCCTACGCGCTGGAGGGGCCGACGCGGTGGGCGCCGGGCGCGGGGGAGACCTTTGGCTGGGAATACCCGGTGGTTCGCTTTCTCGAACGGGGCGCTGGGATGTGAGCTATGCGACCGATGACGACGTCGACCGCAACCAGCATCCCGCTTGACCACAAGCTCGACATGAGCGCCGGGCATGACGAGTACTGGAGCCAGCAGATGCGCGACGGCTGGGAGGCAGCGCGGGCGGCCGGCGTCAACCTCGCGTTTATGGGCGCCGACACCGGCAACTGGCAGATCGGTTACCGGAGGACGACCGCACGATCGTGTCCTATAAGAGGTCGCGCGACCCCGACCTCGACCTCGACCTCGACCCCGACCTCGACCGACCGATCAGAACGTGCAATTTCGCCAACTCGCGGCGCCGCGTCCTGATGTCAGCTTGAGGGCGTCGCGCGCTGCGACGGAGCCCTCCAAAGGATCTTGGTCGCATCCTGGTCGCATCGTTGCAAAACGTCCCGCGCTTATTGAGGTTGGCCGTGGCCTTCTAAAGCCGTGGGTCGCAGGTTCGAGTCCCGCCGAGGGCGCTGGTCGGCATGACCGCGCCGCGGCGCTGGTAGATTCCTCGGTCCCACGGTGGGCGTAGCTCAGCTGGTAGAGCTCCTGGTTGTGGTCCAGGCGGTCGTGGGTTCGAGTCCCATCGCTCACCCTCCCCGGAAACACCTGCAATGACGATGCAGTACGCGAGGCGGGCTCCTACGACGCGCTCCGGATCAGTTTCGCGCGCCGCCGCTCGACGATCTTGCAGCTGGCGATACCGCGCGTCGCGTCTGGCGCGCAGGCAAACAAGCCGGGGTTCAAGGGCGGAGCCCATCGTGGCCGCGTCGGGTTCGGCGAGATTGGTAGCCCATTGCTAGCAAGCTCTCTGCCCGCTGACGGCGATCTCCAACGCTTTGCTTAGCAGGAGTTCTTAACGCGCCCGGAGAGATTCGAACTCCCGGCCTCTCGGTTCCGTAGAAGCATGGGGTGCTTCTGATGGCAGACTGGGCGGAGTCCGCGAGCTGCATGGCACAAGGGACGAATGGGCCTACATGATCGCCAGGTCCGCGCGGATCACTGTCGTGGACACTGACCTCCGGACCCTGACGCTCAAGACACCTCAGGCGAGGCCATCGCCAGCGAGATCAAATCTGCCGCGGCCAAGAGCCGAGCTGTGATGTTGGCGAGGCGGGGCGTCATTCGCATGCGCGGGCCGGCAACCGTGAGCGCCGCGATGATGTCTCCGTCGCCCTCGCGCACTGGAGCTGCGGTCATCATGAGGTCCCGATCGAGCTCCCGGTCCGTGGTCGCGAAGCCGGCAGTTCGGGCACGCTCGAGAAGCTCCCAGAACTCCTCTAACGTCCGTGGCGCCGACGGCCCGGCGGAGGGCAACGGGTCCGCGCCCAGCAGCTCACGCAGCTCCGCCACCTCGGCGTCGAGCAGCAGCACCTGTCCGGCAGCGGTGCAGTGATACGGATACAGCTGTCCGACCCAGGCGATGGCTTGGACTGCGGCGACAGCCGCGAACGTCTCGACCGTCAGCACGCCGTTTCGGTCGGCGACGGCGAGATAGGTCCGCTCGCCGAGCTCGGAAGCCAGGCGCTGGCAGATCGGACGTGCGCGACGCAGCAGCAAGGGCTGTCCGGCTCGCCCGGCCAGGTCGAGGAGCCGCGATCCGGTGACGAACGCGAGCGACTTGGCGTCGCGCTCGACAAGCCCTGCCTCAAGTAGAGACTTCAGCCCGCGGGACACCTGGCTTTTCTCACGGCCCGTCGCACGGGCGAGGTCTGCGACACCCAGTCCGCCGCCGTGTTGTGCTTCGTGTTGCAGGAGCTCGGTGAGGATCCACAGCCGCCGGCCGACGTTCGTCCGGACCGCAGTCACACGGACCCCAGTGTTCCCGAGAGTTCCGTGGCGGCCGCGAGCGTCGCGTCTGTGATCTCGGACAGTCGAGGCCGAACGCGCTCGGCCGGGCCTGTCACAACGACGGCCGCCACGAGCCGTCCGCGAAAGTCACGCACTGGCGCCGCAACCGACGTCAGCCCCGGCTCGGTCTGCTCGTCAAGGATGCTGAAACCCGCCGATCGCGCCGTGGCCACGAGTTTCTTGACCCCGCGCATCGATCGCGGAGCTCGTCGGGCGCTTGTCGCCGGTAGCGGGGCGTCGCCGAGCAACTCATCAACGTCGTCGTCGGCCATCTCGCCGAGCAACACCGGCCCGGCGTCGCTACGGACGATTGGGAAGCCGCGCCCTACCCACGAGACTGTCTGCACCAATGTCGGTGGCGTCGCCTCGGCGACCGTGACCGCGTCAGCTCCCTGGCGGACGACGAGCCAGGCGCTCTCCCGACAGTCCTGCGACAATTGCTTCAAGACCCGCTCGCTCGATCTCGCCAAGCGGGTGTGGGTGATGCGCGCCGCGAGCGAATACAACGTCCAGGCCAGGCGCAGACGGCGCGTCCCAGGGTGATACTCCACCAGTCCGAGCGCGCGCAGATCTGTGACGATCCGTCGCACCAGCGCCGGATCGCGATCGGTCACTGCCGCTAGCCGCGCGCTGGTAAGTACCGATCCGGGGTGATCTTCGGCTGCCGCCAGCGCGCGCAGAATGTCCTCCCCGCATTGTCGCTCTCGAGTCTGCGCTTGGATGGCCAACCCAGAGCCATTATGCCCGCAAGCTAGACGGAGGCTCGAGCGGCGTCAGCCGAGTCTTCATCCAGGGACGGCCGCGGCGATCATGCGCCGCAGATTGCGAAGGCTTGTCGCGGCCGCCTCAAACGGGTCGGCACTGAAGTCTTGTTCGGTGATCAGCCAGCGCGCTCGCGCCGCCGCGACCAGGATCGGCGGGAAGTCGATCAAGCCTTCGCCCACCTCTCGGTTGTAACGAGCTAGGCCCTCACCCGGAGGCGACAGTGGCTGCTCGTTCGGATGCATCCGGTCCTTGCAGTGGAGCAACGCGAGACGGTCGCCCAAGGCGTGCAGGTAGTCGACGATGTCGAGGCCGGCGACGTGGACCCAGTATGTGTCCACCTCCGCTTTGAGCAGCTCGGCGTCAACGTCCCATATGTAGTCGATGCCGCGGCGGCCGTCCACGTCGGCGAGCTCGAAGTCGTGATGGTGGTAGGCGAGCTGGAGCCCGCGGGTTTGCATCCGCGCGCCGGCGGCTCCCAGCGCATCGGCCGCCGACCGGTAGCTGGCCGCGCTTGCGCGGTGCTTCGGGTCCATCCACGCGCACACAACGTATTCGACTTCGTACTGTTCGGCTGCCTCGATGAGCGGATCGAGTTGATCCTCGATCTCGTCAAAGAAGCAGTGCAGTGCTACGACGCGTAGACCAATCTCGTCGCACGTTTTCTTCTGGCGCGAGTGCGTGAGACCACCCGTCCGCCCGTACACCAGCTCGATCGCGGGATAGCCGATTTCGGCCACCCTGCGAAGCACGCGAGTCGGGTCTAGGTCATAAGGCTCACGAACGGTCCAGAGCTGCAGCGCAACGTTCTCGATCGCGCAGCGTACATCAGAAGGCGGCTTATCGGCAACACGGGTTGCGCTGAGCCGCCTCCGAGTTTTATGCTCTGGAGATGGTCGAGACCGAGCCGCTTGGCGCGCGTGCGCTTGGCCGCCGCGAGCAGGAGATCGTCACCGCGATCATCGAGCGACGTGACGACCTGATTGAACTCGCGCGCGCACTGATCAGGTTCGACACGCAGACGCATCCCATAGAAGACCCCCGTCAGGAGGTCCAGCTACAGGAATTCCTGGGGGAGCGGTTCCGCGCCGCAGGGCTCGCCGTCGATGTCTGGGAGCCGGAGCCCGGATCCGTACCCACCGACCGCCTCGGCCTGAGCTCCACGTTTCACTTCAGGGGGCGCCCGCAGCTGCTCGCGCGCCTCGCCGGCGCCGGCGGTGGCCGCTCGCTGTTGTTCAATGGTCACATCGACACAGTGACGGTGGAACCGCGTGGGCGGTGGAGCGTGGATCCGCTGGCAGGCAAGGTTCGCGCCGACCGTCTGTATGGCCGCGGAGCGTGCGACATGAAAGGGGGTGTCGCCGCCACGGTTATTGCGACCGAAATGCTGCGTCAGCTGGACGTTGAGCTCAATGGGGATCTGTTGGTCAATACCGTCACGGGTGAGGAGTCGACGGCCGCCGGGACGCGGGCGTCGGTGCTGCGGGGGGAGCGCGAGCAGATGGTTGCATCGTCGCCGAGCCGACGCGACTGCAGGCCTGGCTGGGTACGAGAGGGAGTCTCATGCCGACGGTAACGATTCAAGGCCGCTCAGGCCACCCCGGGCTGCGCCAGCCCCACTTCACAGATGGCGGGGCGGTCAACGCGATTGAGAAGATGCAACTCGTTCTGGAAGCGATCGAGCGGCTGCGGAAGGACTGGTCTACTCGACACGTCCACCCGCACCTTGACCCGGCGGACGTCGTGCCGGTGGCGATCTCCGCTGAAGAATGGATCGTTACCCAGCCTGGAAGCCGCACGCTGCGCTGCCATCTGCAGTATCTGCCGGCTCAGGCCGACTCCGACGGCTGGGGAACGCGGGTCGAGCGCGAGTTCGAGGAATGGCTGATGGCGGCGGCGCAGGCCGACCCATGGCTGGCCGAGCATCCGCCGCAAGTGCAGTGGACAGCCGACGTGCCGCCGTCCTACGTCGCTCCCGCAAATCCGATTGCGGCGACGACGCTGCGTACCGCGGCCGATATGGCGCTGGACGGCGGGGTCAACCCACACACGACCTGGTTCGACGGGGCCACCCTCATGCGCCACGGCATCCCGTCGATCGCCTTCGGCCCCGGCGACATCGCACGCGCACGCACCGTCGATGAGTTCGTTCCGGTGGATGATCTCGTCGCGACGGCCCAGGTGCTCGCCGTCACAGCGATGCGGTTCTGCGGGATTCGATGAGCCGTCTCCGGCCTCCGGCCACTGGTCGCCGATGACTCAGGCGCAGCACGTCGAGGCGGCAGTTGACCAAGAGTTCATGCGCTCGCTCGTGGAGCGTATGTCGAAAATCGGTTCGAGTCAGCTCGGTTTCCGCCTCGCCGGAACGCCTGAGGACGATGAGGTCTGCGCGCTCATCGCCGGCACGATGCGCGACATCGGGCTCGAGGACGTGCAGCTTGAGTCCGTTCCGGTAGACGGCTGGCGTTTCCGTCAAGCCACGCTCACGGCGGACGGGGAGACCTTCGCCTGCGCCGCGTTCGGTGGCACACCGCCCACCCCCTCCGGAGGTGTCGAGGGCGAACTCGTCTTCGCCGGGCGCGGCTCCCGGGGCGAGCTGTCCCGGAGCGACGTGAACGGAAAGATCGTGTTGTTCGACTGGCCTGGTGATCATTTGCTCTGGCCCTCGCTCACAGCCGCTGAGGCAACACGTGCCGGCGCCGTGGCTGTCATCTGCACGTGCCTTCCCGGAGGCCGTTACTACCAGTCCCCGGGAGCGCTCGGGGCGTTCGATGGACTGTGGGTCGGCGGGTCGGTCCCACTCGCGACCATCGATAAGGAAAACGCGCTTCACCTAATCGAGCTTGGACGGACAAACCGGCTTCTGGCCCGGCTGATCATCGACGTCGAGCTCGCACCAGGCGCCACCGCGCACAACACCGTCGGGACGCTCCCCGGGCGGCGCGACGGCGCGCCGATCGTCGTGGCCGGCCACCACGACTGCTGGTTCGCAGCGGGATTGGACGACGCCACCGGCGTGGCGTCCGCGCTCGGGATTGCGAAGGCCATGCTCGACGCCGGGCACGTGCCTGAGCACTCGATCGTCTTTGGGTCGCACACCGGCGAGGAGTATGGGCGGGCCGACTCCGCGTTCGACTGGCTGATCGGGGCCTCCTGGCAGGTCAATGAGCAACATCCTGACTGGTGCGACACCGTCCCCTTGTACCTGAACATAGAGGGGACGGGGCTGCCGCTACCGTCCCTGGTTGATGCGCCGCCCGAGCTGTCTCGGTTCTCGCGGCGAGTTTGCGCCGAGGCACAACGCGACGGGCTTCTGCCATGGGGTGTCCGATACGGTCGTCCTCGCACGGGAACCGAGCAATGGCCCTTCGTCGCCGCCGGCGTGCCTGCGCTGAACGTGAACACGTATGTCACCGACTACCTCCGGCGGCACTACCACACCCAGTATGACACTCCTGGACTCGTCAGCTTTCCCGATCTCGAGCGGGAGACGCGCTTCCACGCGCGGATTGTGATCGCGGCTGATGCCGCGCCCGCCGACATGCTCGACCTGTCGGCCCGGACGGCCGCGCTTCGACGCCATGGCCGCCTCGATGCTGCCCAAGCGGCCGACCTCCTGGTCGGGCCCCTGTATGCGGCGATGTCTCGTTTCGATGAAGCCGTTCGCGCTCATGCACGCTCGCCAGCGAAGCGAGTGGCGTTTGCGACGGTCGCGCGCGCACTCGAGGCAATAGACGCTCGCGACAAGCAGTCGGTGGTGCATCTGCAGGCGCTCATCGATGTGGAGTCGCTGCACGCGGCGAACGTTGCGCTTGAGCGCCAACAACTCGGTGCCGCCGCCCGCGCGGCAGCCCGCGTCGGCCGCAACCGGCTGGCCCGCCATGTTGACAACGAAGTCTTCGAGCTCGATCGGCACCGACACCGGCCAGAGCATCACGGCTTTGGGTGGGCCGCACACGCTCGACCGACCGAATCGCCCGGCCTTTGGGACGAGCTTGCGTCGCTTCGGCGGGAACCTGGTGCTCGTCCACCGGGACCGTGGCTCGCTAGGTCGCTGGCCGGCAAACGTCGCCAATCCGCACGCGAGCTACAGCGACGCCTGGATCACATTGCAAACGCGTTTGATCAAGCGGCCGACCAACTACACGCTGGCTGACAGCGATAGTGCGCTCACCGGCACCCGGAACACTCAGCGCACCCCGGCCCGGGTACACGCCTCGGCAAGGACCGAACGCAGGATGGCGCCCAGCTCCTCGAACTGCTCGGGCCCCGCGATGAGCGGCGGTGCGAGCTGAATAACCGGATAACCGCGGTCTGAGGCGCGGCAGATCAGCCCGCGACTATGCAGAGCGGGCTCAAGGAAGCCGTCGGTGAGTTGGTGAGCCGCGTCGGGCGCAAACCGCTGCTTGCGCGTCTGATCCCGGACAAGTTCGATGCCCCAGAAATAGCCCGCCCCTCGCACGTCACCGACGATCGGAAGCTCATAGAGCGCTTCGAGCGTCGTCCGCAGCGCGTCCTCGCGGGCACGCACGTGCTCGAGCAGGCCCTCCTGCTCGAGCACGTCGAGGTTGGCCAGAGCGACCGCGGCGGCGACGGGGTGCCCACCGTAAGTCAGCCCGTGAGCGAAGACCGCGTCCCCTGAGACGAACGGCTCGGCGACGCGATCGGAGACGATCAGAGCGCCCATCGGGGCATAGCCCGAAGTCAGGCCCTTGGCCGTCGTGATCAGATCGGGAGCGTAGGCAAAGCGCTGTCCGCCGAACCAGGTGCCGAGCCGGCCCCAGGAGCAGATCGTATCGTCGGAGATGAGCAGCACCCCGTGGCGGTCGCAGATCGCCCGCACTCGTTCGAAATAGCCCGGCGGCGGCGGGATGCAGCCTCCGGAGTTCTGGACAGGCTCCAGAATCACAGCCCCCACGGTCTCCGGACCTTCGAACAGGATGCGCTCCTCGATCGCATCGGCACTCTTCAGCGGATCGACGCCATCCGCCAGTCGGTACAGGTCAGTGTGCGGCACGTGGCAACCTCCTGGCATCAGCGGCTCAAACGGAGCGCGCACCGAGGGGAGCCCGGTCGCGCTGAGCGCGCCCAGCGTGGTGCCGTGGTAGGCCAGCTCGCGCGCGATCACTTTCGTGCGCGTCGGTTCGCCGCGAGCGCGGTGGTAGCTGCGCGTGAGCTTGAGTGCAGACTCGACCGCCTCCGACCCTCCGGAAGTGAAGAACACGCGGTTGAGATCGCCCGGCGCGAGTTGCGCGACTCGCTCGGCCAGTTCGATCGCGCGGGGATGCGCCGTGCCCCAGACCGTCGCGTACGCCAGCTCTCCGGCCTGCGCCGCTGCCGCCGCGCCGAGTTCGGCGCGACCGTGTCCGATGTTGACGCAGAACAGTGACGACAGCGCGTCGAGGTGGCGTCGACCGTCTTGGTCATAGACGTAGCAGCCGTCGCCGCGCATGAAGACCGTCAGCTCCTCCTGGCGCCCGATGGGTGCGAAGTGCAACCAGAGATGGCGCCGCGCTGCATCCTGGAGCTCTGCGCGCCCCCGGGCGACGTTGAACGATGCCGTCATCGGGTCCGGGTCGCCTCCAGCCGGCGGTCGTCTTCCGCTTGGATGAGATTTACCAGGTCGTGATGTCCGTGGGCCAGTAGGCCGGTGACGACCCGCCGGCGCTGCTCGCGGCTGACGTTCTGGCTGAGCTTGAAGATCGACTCGACACGCTCTATCGCGACGGTAAACCCAGCGACCTGAGCGACCAGCTCGGGAAGGTCCGAGCGCTCGACATCCAGTCGCCAGTTCGAGCCTGCTCGATCCTCGAAGTGCGCCACCGTCTCCTGAAGCAGGCGCAGGGTCGCCGTCTCACCGTGGATCAGCTGGACGGATCCGGTCACGTGCACCGTCACGTGATCCCAGGTGGGCACCGCGCACGGCTCGTCGTAGTACCCCCCAGACACGAACCCGGAAGGCCCTTGAAAGATCACTAGCACGGTCGCTGACTGCTCACCCCGCAGGATTTCGAACTGCGCGTTGGCCCGCGCCAGATGGCCGAGCAGGATGCCCCTGTCGGGACGCGGCACGAATGGCAGCGAGGACGCCATCGGTGGCGCGCCGGGCTCCGTAGTGACCAGCGTCCCGAAGCCATTCTCGGCGATCACCCTCCACGGAGCCTCTCGATCACTGGGTAGAAAATGCTCGGGAACGTACACAGACGGCTCTTCGAGAGTAAACGCAACTATCGTTGCCAATATCCTACCCTAATCGGAGACGCGTGTTCTCACGCGCAGCCAGCGGCTCGAGACAGGAGGGCACCCGGGCGAGCGCGCGCGCCGCCAGGCCGCCGTTAGCTCGAGGCATTCACTCAGCTAGCTCGCGCGATCTGGTTGCGCGCTGTCAGGATCGGCGTCAACCTCCCGCACGGCTCCAATCGCTCGATCCGCTTCAACCTCGGGCGGCTGAACGAGCTCGAAATCCATCTCGCGTCCTCCACGCTCGGGGCACGCGGACAGGGGTTCCGGACGGTCCTGGTCTTCGAAGCAGATCATCCCTGTTGGGAGCACTGGTGGCCGCAGGATCCGTGATCAGCTGGTAGCACACTTTCGTGCACGAACTACCCCACTTCCTGACCGCCATCCGAGCCGGTGGTGACGTCGGGCGGCGCGGCGCGGATTTCGAGGATGGGTACTGGCTGCGGAAGTGTGCGATGCCGCGCGTATTGCGTGCGGACGACTCTGAGACTCGCAAGCCGGTGCGATACCGGATGTGACGGCCGCAACGGACCGGCGAGGGCCTCTGCCGGTAACTCGTCACCGCACCCACCGGCGCCGAGCCGTTAGCCAGTTCTGCGCAACGGTAGTTGCAATTGCGGGCGCCCGCTTGTAGATTGGACCGATGGAGGTAGAGAGCGCCACTGGCGCGTGGCGTGGCCAGGAGGCCGCTCGCGCTCGGTGCGCGCGAGGCGTCCGGCGTCGGCGGATCCGATCTCTTGCTGCAGCCGACGTGTTCGACGGCGACACGCGTGCTCGTCTTCAGACCCTGCGCTCAAGCGTGGCCAAATCAGCGCAGGATCGCCGGCCGAATTGCCGAGCTCCGCACACAGAAAGGTAGTCGCACATGGACCGCAAACCTCGCAAGGTCGACGAGCTCCGCCGCGGGCGCAGCGAGCTCGAGAGCCACTACATCGACGAGCTCATCGCCGGGCGACTGAGCCGCCGCGACTTCCTGCGCCGAGGAGGCATGATCGGCCTGTCGGTGCCCACGATGGGGGCGATCCTGACCGCGTGCGGGGGCGCCAATAACAGCTCCTCGAGCGCTTCGGCACCCGTCAAACGCGGAGGCCACCTGCGCGTAGCGAGCCAGGCGCCCGCCGCGAGTCTGAACCCGCTCACCATCGCGGACGGCGGCGGCTTCAATATGCTCTGCCAAACCGGCGAGTTTCTGATCATGGACAACACCGGCCGGATGGAGGCCCCGCTACGACCGGTGCTCGCCCTCTCCTGGCGTCCGAACGCGGCTGCGACGGTGTGGACCTTCAAGCTGCGTCCCGGAGTGAAGTTCCATGACGGTTCCCCGATGACCGCCGACGACGTTGTATACACGTTCCAGCAACTCGTCGATCCCAAGAACGCCTCAAACGCCCTCTCGGTGTTTGGCGGCATTCTCAGTCCCGGTGGCGTGCAGAAGCTCAGTTCGATGACTGTCGCTTTCCACCTGGAGACACCGAACGGCAACTTCCCCTACCTGGTCTCCTCGGACAACTACAACGCGATTATTGTCCCCAAAGGGACCAACTTCGCGAAATGGGGTGACACGTTCATAGGCACAGGTCCATGGAAGCTTCATAGCTATACGCCGAACGTGGGTGCCTCGTTCGTCGCCAACCCGGCCTACTGGGGCCCAAAACCGCTCCTGGCGGGCACGCAGTGGACCTTCTATGCCAGTCAGTCGCCGCAGATCCTGGCGCTGCAGGGCGGGCAGGTGGACGTGGTCAACGGATTTTCGACCCAGGGCGCTCAGGCGGTGCTCAACAATCCCGCGTACAGCATCGTCACGCTCAAGTCGTCCAGCCATAACGAGCTGTCGATGCGCAACGACCAGCCTCCGTTCAACGATCCGCGCGTACGCGAAGCCGTGGCGCTCACGCTAGACCGTTCGGCGCTGGTCAAGGCTCTGATTGGCGGTTACGGCACGGTGGGCAACGACAGCCCGTTCGCTCCAATCTTTCCGTCTACCGACACCACCGTGCCGCAACGGACGCAAAACATCGCGAAGGCTAAGCAGCTGTTGTCCGCCGCCGGGCACTCCAACGGGTTCCACACAGAGATGTTCACGTTGGTCCTCAAGGAAGTACCCCTGCTCGCCCAGGCAGTCGCGGCCGCCGTGGCCAAGGTCGGCATCACCATCGACCTCAAGGTTGAAACCTCGACCGCGTACTACGGCAAGTCAACGTTCGGCAACTCCGACTGGCTAGATGGCACTATGAGCCTCGTCAACTACGCGGGCCGCGGCGTGCCGAACGTGTTCCTAGAGGCGCCGCTCACCTCGCACGGCGTGTGGAACGCGGCCCACTTTCGTAACAAATCGTATGACAACCTCGTCAAACAATACGTAGGCACAGTTGACCTACAGAGCCAAAAAGCGATCGCTGGCAAGATTCAGAGACTGCTACTCGCTGAGACGCCACTCATCATCCCCTACTTCCTCGACTTGCTGATCGTGACCAAGTCAAACGTGCATGGGGTTTACGGTTCGCCGGTTCAGCAGGGCTTCTTCGACAAGGCGTACATCTCGTAGCTATCGGCGCAGTGGCTGGCATGACTGGACTGCGCCGCCTGGTCCGTCTCCGTCGGCTGGCTACACCACATCTTCGCGTTCGCCATCAAGAGCGCTGGTCCAACGAGAACTCGTGCCGGACGGCAGAGGCCCAAGTGCGCCGAAGCCATGGTGATCCACTGCCTGGACGCCAGGAGCTCGACGCATTCGTCGGGCCGCCGGCCGGCTCAAGCACGCCTTCCGGAGCATCCAGCGCTACCGCGTGATCGTGACGATGCGCAACAAACGGCTGCCGTGGATCGTCACGACGCGTAAGGGCTCTTCACCGCGCGGCTGACCTTCGATCTCCTCGACGACGAAGGTCACGTGACCGTCACCTTGCTCAGCCCGGGGGGATTGTCGGGGTCGAGCCCGAGGGCGAGCGCCAGCGCCTGCGCCACCTGCTGGCCGCGAACGACGGCGACGATCGGCGCCAGCGACTCGGGCATCCCCTCCGGAAGCGAGAGGTCCGCCCCCGCGCCGGCTGAGATGAGGAGGGGCTTCGCGCCCCGCGCGCGCAGCTCGGCGACAAGGCTCAGGACATCCTCGGCCGTCGGTCCGGGCGCGCTCATCGTGATGACCGGGAAATCATGAGTAACCGCCGCGATCGGGCCGTGGCGAAGATCCGCCGAGGAGTAGCCGTCGGCCGGCAGCGAGCAGGTCTCCTTGATCTTCAGGGCGGTCTCGAGCGCTGCGCCATAGAGGAACCCGCGGGCGACCACGATCAGGGGCGAGGCTTCGATCAGCGCCTCGGCGGCCGCTTGCGCCGGCGGTAAGTCGTCCAGCACCAGTTGGACCCAGCCGGGCACTGCCTCGAGCTCGGCGGGCGAGACCGGCACCTGCCCCAGCGCCTGCGCGACCAGCGCAAACGCCATCATCTGGGCCGTCACGGTCTTGGTCGCGGGCACGGCCCGCTCTTCTCCAACCGCGAGCTCGATCACGGCCCCCGCCGCCCGGGCGAGCTCGCTCTCGGCCTCGTTGGTGTTCGCCAACCCACGCGCGCCGGCGGCACACAGGTGCGCAAGCGTCGTGACGATCTCTGGCGTGCGGCCGGATTGGCTGACCGCGATCGCGAGCTGGCCATCGTAGTCGGCCCGGATCCCATACAGGGTGTGCAGGCTCGGCGCGGCCAGGCTCACCGGCCGGCCCGTCGCCCACTCCAGCAGGTAGCGCCCGTAGACGGCGGCATGATCGGACGACCCCCGGGCAACGAGCGTTATCCCGTTCAGCCGACTCGGGGCAACGGCCATCACCCTCGCCCCGAGCTCATCCGCACGACCGATCAGGCCTTTCAGCCGCTCGGGCTGCTCGGCCATCTCGGCGCTCATGAGGCGACCGCTCATTCGGAGGCGACCAGCGATTCGCGACGTTGCTCCTCATCAAGTCGGGCCCGCGTCACGTCCTCAGGCGGCCAGCGTCCGCCGTTCTCCCAGTAGACGCGGATCGCCTCAAGCGGCCGGCCCTTCGTCTCCGGCGCCATCCACGCGATGAACAGGAACGAGATGACCGCCAGCCCGAGGAACAGCGCGAACGTCCCCTCGCCGCCCCATGTTCTGCAGGACGGTCAAAAAGAACCGCGAGATCAGCAGGTTCGCCACTAGGTCGGCGGTCAGCATCGCCGATGCGCCGGCGGTCCGAGCCGCGCCGGGAAGCTCTCGGACGCGTACACCCAGACCATCGCGCCGAAGCCGAAATTGAACCCCGCGGTGAAGAACAGGATCCCGATGAACCCAAGCGCGGAGCGGACGCCGCTGAAGTGGCTGCCGGTCGCGTACAGCACGACGAGCAACGCGTTGGCGGCGATCATCACGCCGACCCCGATCAGCAGCGTGAGCCGGCGCCCGATGCGGTCGACCAGCAGCACGGCGGCGACTGTGGCGACGACCGAGAACACCTCGATGAACGCCTGGATCAGCAGCACCAGGTGTCCGCTCCAGCCGATGTCGTGAAAGATGAACGGGCTGTAGTAGGTGACCGCGTTGATTCCGGTGATCTGGACGAGAAAGCCGAGCACGATCACGAACATCGTCGGCCGGGCGTAGGGCAGACGCAGCATCTCGCGCAGCCGGCCGCCATGCTCGGCGGTGAGATCGGTTTCGATCTCCCGCACGCTGCGCTCCGCATCGGCCTCCGGATCGACCAGCCGCAGAGTACGGACCGCCTCCGCGCGGCGACCGCGCATCAGATACCAGCGAGGCGTGTCGGGCAGCCGGAGCAACACGACGAGCACCAGGCCGCTGGCGACGGCCGATAGCCCCAGCATCGCCCGCCAGGAGCCGCTGCCGGCGAGCGCGTAATCGGCGAAGTACGCCGTCATGATTCCCGCCACCGTCGCCACCTGGTAGCCGACGATCAGGGCTCCACGGATCGCGACTGGCGAGGACTTGGCGATGAACACCGGTGCGGCAACGGTCGAGATGCCGATGCTCACGCCCAGGAAGAAGCGAGTGATGTCTAGCCAGGCGATGTCCTGCGCGGCGCCCTGCAGGATCGCGAAGATCGTGAAGCCGACCGCGATGGTCACCATCGCGGGCTTGCGCCCGAACCGGTCCGCGATCCGGTTGGCGATCAACGCGCCGATGATCAAGCCGATCCCGGTGAACGTCGTGATCCACTCGGTCGCGGTCGTCGAAAGATGAAACTGAGCGGGCACGAACAGCAGCGCTCCGGCGATGCTGCCCGTGTCATAGCCGTAGATGATCCCGATGACCGCCGCCGTCAGGGCGATCGTGATCCCCATGCCTCGCCTCGTCACCATCTGGCTCGATGCCATGGCCAGCCTCCTCCCTGGGGGAATATTGGGATTTGTCCCTCGTATCCCCGCCCGGCTGTGACCTAAACCGCTCCGGCGGGCCCCCAGAAGACACCCCCCACCAGCTGACCGCAGTCGAGCTCGGCCTACGGGTTGTTGCGTGAACTGCCGTCTGTTGTGATCGCTCGCCCCCTCAAGAAGTGATCGCGGGTGCAACCGCGGCGGCCGTCACGCTTGCTGCAGAGCTGGGTCCGATGACACGTACCGGTTCTGCTCGGCCGCCGCGAGCTCGTCGGCGTCGTGGTGCGCGTCGGCGCGCAGGATCAGGAGCGCAGCACGCCCGAGACGGCAGCGGCGGCCCGCACACGACATACCCGAAGGAGTAGGCGTCGCCGAGGGCGTGGAACGCCACGTCTTTGAGTGGGTTGAGCGGCACGGTGTGCCCATGTGTCCCTCTCGTCAGGTCACCGACGAAGAACGACCCGTTTCCGACGATGCCGAGCGGTTCACGGTGCGTTCCGGAGTCATGTAGACCCCCCTCCAGAGGGGTGTTCGTCGCTATCGGGCTCGAGTCCGAGCAGGCGGGCGGCGTTGTGTTTCAGGACGAGTGGACGGACATCGTCCTTGATGGGAAGCTGCTCGAAGTCAGACAGCCACCGGTCAGGCGTGATCAGCGGGTAATCGGACCCGAACAGCATCTTCCGCTTGAGTCGAGTGTTGGCGTACTGGATGAGGTTCTCGGGGAAGTACTTCGGTGACCACCCCGACAGGTCGATGTAGACGTTGGGCTTGTGGACGGCGATGGCCAGAGCCTCGTCCTGCCAGGGGAACGAGGGGTGAGCCAGGATGATCTTCAGTTCGGGGAAGTCGGCCGCCACGTCATCGACGCACATTGGGTTTGAGTACTTGAGCCGCACCCCGCCGCCGCCGGGCATACCCGCTCCTATCCCGGTCGTGCCCGAGTGAAAAAGCGCGATCAGGCCGGCTTGCGCGATCACCTCGTAGAGCGGATAGTGATCGCGGTCGTTGGGCCAGAACGCCTGCGTGTTCGGATGGAACTTGAAGCCGTGGACCCCAGCCTCGATCAGATCGCGCGCCTCCCGCACCGCCAGCTTGCCCTTGTGGGGGTCCACGCTCGCGAACGGGATCAGCACGTCGGGGTTCTCGCGCGCGACGGCGAGGACCTCGTCGTTGCCCAGCCGACGGCGTCCCATGCCAGCCTCGTCGTCGACGTTGAAGATGACCGCGAGCATGTTGCGCTCGCGGTAGTAGTCGGCGACCTCGGCCGCGCTCGGCTGCGGAGGGCTTCCCCCGAAGTAGCTGGCCGCCGCGGACAGCACTTCGGTGGTGACAGGGTCCTGAGGCTGGCCGTGGTTGCGCTCGGCGTGCACGTGCACGTCGATCGCGACGAGCTCGTCGACGTTCACCGTCATGCTCGGGCCTCGGCGTCGAGCGCCAGCGCCGGCAGTTCGATGCCGTAGCGCTGCAGCTTGTCAGCGAAGTTCGATGACCACACGGCGGCGATCTCGTCGGCGCTCCAACCGCCCTCCCGGTAGGCGCAGGCGATCTCTGTGGGATGCGAGTACAGCGTCAGCTTGTCGCCACCGATGCCGATCGCCTGACCGGTAATCCCGGCGCCGGCATCACTGGCCAGGAACACGACCAGCGGTGCACACTCCTCGGGCATTCCGAGGGCGTGCTCGCGGCGCACCTGGCGCGGGAGCGGCTGCCCGGCGTCGACGCGCTCCACCAGTGGCTGGTAGATGGGGATGCTCGCCGTCATCTGCGTCCATGCCGTCGGCACGATGGCGTTGACGGCGATCTCGCTGCGGGCGAGCTCGAGTGCCCAGGTGCGAGCGAAAGCCACGATTCCGGCCTTGGCCGCCGCATAGTTCGTCTGCCCGAAGTTCCCGAATTGCCCGGCCGGGGAACCGACGACGATGATGCGCCCGCCGTCGCCCTGACCTCGCATCTGGATGGCGGCCGCCCGGGCGCAGGTAAACGTCCCGCGGAGATGGGTATGAGTGACCAGATCAAAGTCCTCGTCGGTCATCTTCCAGAGGACTCGGTCGCGCAGGAGGCCGGCGTTGGTGACCATGACGTCGAGCCGGCCGAACTCGCTCACCGCGCGGTCAACCAGTGCCTGCGCGGCCTCGGAGTCGCCGATCGCAGCCGCCACCGCGACCGCACGGCCATCCCTCGCGGTGATCTCCTGCGCCGTTCCGGCCGCTGTCTCCTCGTCGAGATCGTTGACGACGACCGCGGCCCCGGCGGCGGCCAGGGCGACCGCGTACGCCCGCCCGAGTCCTCGGCCACTGCCCGTGACGATGGCGACCTTGCCGTCCAACCGCAGGCCGCTCACGCGTAGTACCGGATCACCGTTTCAGCGACCACCGCCGGGCGTTCGGAGCCCTCGACCTCGATGGTCGCGCGCATCTTCGCCTGCAGGCCGCCCTTGACCTCGGTCACCTCCGTGATCTCGGCGCTGCCACGCCACCGGCCGCCCACCGGCAGCGGCGCCGGAAACCGCACCTTGTCCAGGCCGTAGTTGACGCTGGTGGCGGCGTCGCTCACCTGCAGCCGCTGCGTCACCGGAGCCAGAAGCGACAGCGACAGGAAGCCATGGGCGATCGTGCCGCCGAACGGCGTTTGAGCCGCGCGCTCGGGGTCGACGTGAAGGAAGTTGTGATCGCCGGTCAGGTCGGCGAACTGGGTGACCTGCTCCTGGCTGCACTCGGTCCATTCGGTGGGCCCGAGACGGCGGCCGGTGCTCTCCCGCAGGCCGGCCATGTCGGTGACCAGATCGTTTGCCGTCACGCTGTGCATGCTCGCTCCCTCGCTCTGAAGCCGGTCTGGCTGGACCCGCTCTTGCATATCAGGTTTCCGAATATTATCCTCTTGTCAAGTGAGCGGCGCAACGACACCCATGCAGCCCAGCAGGAGCGGTGACCTCAGCTGGCCACTTCGCCGCGCGACCGACCTGTACGCCAGCTCCCCAGCCGTCGTCGACGGTGAGCGCAGGGTGACCTATCGAGAGCTCGCCCGACGCGTTGGCGCCCTGGGCGCGGCACTGGACGCACTCACCCTGCCGACCGGAAGCCGGGTGGGGTTTCTCGGGATCAACTCCCTCGCGCACGTCGACTGCACGCTGGGGGTGCCGGCGTTCGGTCGCGTGCTCGTCGATCTCAACTTCCGTCTCGCCGCGACCGAGCTGGCTTTCATGGTCAGCGACTGTGAGATCGAGATGCTGGTGGTCGACCGTGACCGGCTCGAGATCGGACGCGCGCTGCGCGACGAGTGCCCAAGCCTGCGTGAGCTCGTGCTCGACGCGCCAGGACCCTGCCCGGACGACTGCACGCGCTATGAAGCGCTCCTCGATCGGGCTCCCGTCGACGCCCCGCCCATCCCCGAGGACACGCTGGCGGCCATCTCCTACACCGGGGGCACGACCGGGGCTCCGAAGGGCGTCATGCTCAGCCACGCCAATCTGCTCGCCAACTCGCGCCACAACCTGATCGCGACCGGCCACACCCGAGGCGACTGCTGGCTCCACGTGTGCCCGATGTTCCACGTGGCGGGCACCGCGAACCTGTTCGCGTGCACTTGGGTAGGCGCCAAGCAGGTGGTACTGCCGAGGTTCGCAGCCGGCACCGTCGTCGCGGCGATCAGGCGCGAGGAGGTCACCCACGCCGTGTTCGTGCCAACCATGCTGGCAATGCTTCTGGAGGAGCTGGAGCAATCTGGGCCAGACGAGCTGCCGTCGCTTCGCCACGTGCAGTACGCCGCTTCGCCGATCACTCCGGATGTGCAACGCCGTGTCCTGGAGCGCTTTGACTGCGACGTGGCCCAGTTCTACGGCATGACGGAGGCGGCACCGACCGTTACGCATCTTCCGCCCGAAGATCACCGGCGGGGTCACGGTGGCGACGAGGCCTTCGCGCGTCGGCTACGGTCGATCGGTGCTCCGGTGGTGGGCGTACAGGCGGAGGTGCGCGGTCCGGACGGCTCGCGGCTCGCGCCGGGGGAGATCGGTGAGCTTTGGGTGCGGGGCCCAAACGTGATGCTCGGCTACTGGAACCGGTCCGAGGCCACCGCAGCCGCGCTCGTCGGGGGCTGGTATCGCACGGGCGACGCGGCTCGCGCCGATGACAACGGCTACCTCTATCTCGTCGACCGTCTCAAGGACATGATCATCACCGGCGCGGAGAACGTCTATTCGATCGAGGTCGAGGCGGCGCTCGTCGAGCACGCGGCAGTCCAGGAGGCCGCGGTATTCGGCATCCCTCATCCCCGCTGGGGCGAGGCGGTTCACGCCGTGGTCACGGTCAGCGAGAGCACGGCCGTGACCGGGGATGAGTTGGTCGCGCACTGTCGCCCGCTGATCGCCGGGTACAAGATCCCGCGCACGATCGACATCCGTACGGAGGCCCTGCCGAGATCGGCCGCCGGCAAACTGCTCAAGAACGCGCTGCGCGACCCCTTCTGGATCGGCCACGAGCGCCGCGTCAATTGACACGTGCGCGTCACGCGGGGTCGGCAGCCGCCGCTCGATTCGTAACCTCGCGGTTTCGCCAGGATGCCCGGTAGCGTTGTCGGTGTGAAGAACGGGGACCGCGATGGACGCTCGGACGAGCCGTCGATGATCTACATCGTCGGCCGGGTCAACCAAGGGATCCGGCGCGAGATGCGCGCCCGCCTGTCTGAGTTTAACCTCAGCGTCGCGGAATACACGACCCTCTCGGTGCTCGATGCGCGTCCGGAGCTCTCCAACGCGCAACTTGCTCGCCGCGCACTCGTCACGCCGCAGTCGATGCTCGAGATCCTCGCCGAGCTCGAGCGACGCGGCCTCGTCGAACGCCAGCTCGATCCGGAGAACGCCCGGATCCTCCGGGCCAGCCTCACGCCGACGGGCGGCGCGGTCCTGGAGGCGGCCGCTCCGGCGGTTCAGGCGCTTCACGAAGAGATGTTCGCCGGGATGCCGGCGGATCGACAGGACGCCGCAATGGCGGCGATGCGCACCGCGATGACCAATCTCTCGCAGCCGGCCGGGGGGCGAGCAAAGCCGCCCCGCCGACGGAGTTCCACCGGTGGCGCGGGCTCGCGCAAATCCTGATCTGGCAGATGCACATCCACGACCGCGCTGGCCGCCGCGGTGGGAGCTGACCTCAACCGCGGCACGTTGGGATCCGACCCGCCCGCGCCCGCGCCGCCTGCGTCATGCTAGCTTCGCGAGCCCTGCCGGTTGAGCGCAGTGGCCTACACCACTGTCGACGCTTCCGAGATTGGACCTGGCTACGGGATCGCATCCGGCGGCGAGTCCGTACGACAAGAGCGTCGGGCAGGCGCCTGGCGTTCGCGCCTTCGGGTCTATCAGGTTGAGCTTCCCCTCGGCGCAGAACCGTGCGGCACAACCACCTGGCCGATGGAGCCAAGGACGTGAACCGTCGTCCACGGCACCGGCATCGTCGTCGTTGATGGCCAGGAGGTACCGGTGGGCCCGGGAGATTCATCGCGGTCTCCCCCGAGTCCCAACGGCATGTACGTGCCGGGATGGCGGTCTCATCTTCATCGCCGTCTGCGCGGCGCCGAGCTGAGCACATCGGCAGGGGCCAGGCTAGGCGCGTTCGAAGACGAGGCGGTAGTGGTCCAGGAGTTCTCGCTCGAACGAGACCTGGTTGGCGCTGACGCCCGAGGTGAAGGCGCGCCGGAAGTCTGAGCTGGTGAGCCAGCGCGGGACCAGTTGCAGCTTGAGCAGGTTCTTCCGGAGGCTCGGGGCGCCGATGCGCTTGTTCCACTGGTTGATCGTCTCGATGTAGTCCAGGCGTCCGCTCTCGCTCGACACCAGCCGAAAGTGCGGTGCGGCGCAGCGGATGATCTGATCCTGGCCAGAGGGGAGGAAGGAGCCGGGAAACTGAGCGCCCAGCAGCGCGAGGATCCAGGCGTCGGAGTTGCGGGGCGCCTCAGGGCTGATCTCCTCGAACGGAACCGTGTTGGCTCCGAACACCATCGTCTGCAGGTAGAACCTGCCCGGCGGTGGCAGAACGCCGCTCACTGCGGCGAAGAACTGACTGTAGATCTCCTCCTGCCGCCCGGCCAGGTAGTCCTCGGGGGAGCAGAAGTGCTCAAACGCACCGAGGCTCGCGGTGGCATCGAACTGCCCGACGGTCTCCGGCGTCACGCGACGCGCGTCCTGGACGTTGACGTCGAGGCCGTGACGGCGGCAGGCTGCGGCCTGCGCGGATGACAACGTGACGCCCACCCCGATCGCGCCGGCGCCGCGTACGTAGCTCAGCAATCCACCCCACCCGCAGCCGAGATCCAACACACGGCGGTCGGGCTCGATCCCGATTTGTTGGGCGATGAACTCGTGCTTGCGCCGCTGGGCCTGCTCGAGGCTCAGCGAGAAATCGCCGTTGTACTTGGCTCCGCTGAAGTCGGCCAGCTCGCCGAGGCTGAGCCGGATGACTCGATCGGTGAGCGAGTACGTGAAATCGAGGTCCTTGCGCTCAGCCACCGGATTACCACAGCTCCTTTTAGATCGTCCACTCGCGGAAGTCTCGCACGCGGACCCGGCGACCCGGAGGCGGCGCTCGTCACTCTTCGCCGGCCCGCACCTGACCGTAGTTGAGTACCGCGGTGATAAGCACGCCTCCGGTGACGTTTCCGAGGACGACCGCGGTGAACCACACGGCTGCGTGGCCCAGTTGGACCTTGCTCTTGAGCACCGAGGACAGGACCTCGGTCGTGGTCGACACGGAATGGTCCAGCCCAACGAGCCCGACGACGAACACCAGCGTCCAGATCAGCGCGATCTGCCCGATGACCACGCCGCTTGACTGGATCAGCCAGGCCACCAGCGCGATCGCCCAGCCGCCGAGGACCGCGCTCCAGAAAAACGACCCCCAGCTGCCGAGCGTCGCCTGCCGCCCATCTTCGGCGACCTTGGCGACGACGTCGGGCGGCAGCGCTGCCGTCTGGGTCACCACCAGAGCGAACAGCACCACGCCCATGAGGTTGGCAGCGAGCACCACCACCCACAGGCGCAGCGTCGTGAGCAGATGGCGGCGCTCGTCCAGCACCAGCGTCACCGGATACAGGGTGTTCTCGGTGAACAGCTGCGCGCGACCGATGATCACCACGATGAATCCGATCGGGAAGAAGAGCGCGCTGATCAATCGCGCGTCGTGATGACCCGCGACCACGGCCGCCGCCCCGGCCGACGCAACCACTCCGAACCCCACGGTGGCACCCGCGAACAGACCCGAGAACGCCAGGGCTGCGATCGGCCGGTCAAGTTCCTCGCGAGCCTCACGCTTGACCCGCTCGTAGATGTCCGAGGCACTGGCGCGAAGCCGTCCCTGATCACCTTCGCCGCCGTCCGAGTCCTCGCCCGCCATCACCTTGCCTCACGGAGCCTGCCGTCGCGCCGGCCGTTCTCGCACCCGCGGCTGCGCCCAGAGCTATCTCGCGGTGGACGATACCCGTACCACCGCGACCGATCCTCGTCACCTTCGAGGCGCGAGCTGCGGCGTACGCTTCGCCAATGCGCAACCGCGCGAGCTGGATGACGGCAGTCGTGTGCTGCTGGGTGATCGCCGGGTGTGGCAGCGCGGGCGGCCCGACGGTGAGCGGCGGCCCGACGGTCAGCGGCGGCCCGACGGTCAGCGCCGCCGTGCCTCACCGACCCATGCCGACATACGTCGGTTCGCACCCGGCCAGCCCTCGCGCGGCCGGTACCGAGTCGTTGCCGTTGCCGCGTGGGGCAGCTTGGTACAGCGAGACGCTCGACACCTCAGCGGCGACGGTCGCGAACGAGCTCCACAAGCCCCAGCGGGTGCTGATCCAGAAGTGGGTCACCTGGCAGGGGGATGAGTTTCAGAGGCAGAGCCGGCCGGATGGCGACGATGAACCTGGGGGCTACTTCACCGGTGACAGCGAGCCGGGGTTTGGTGACTGGGACCCCCTCGAGGTGCACACGCTGCCGACGACGGCGGCGGCGGTGCTGCGGTTGCTAAAGAGCGGCCGTCTCGAAGCCGGGCAGGTGGATCGCGCCGAGAGGACCAGCCCGCTCATCTGGCTGGCGCAGCTGGCCACGATGCTCGCCGACGACGCAAACTCGCCCGCGGCACGGATCGCGGCGTTTCAGGCGATTGACAGGCTTCCCGGTCTTCGGCCGCTCGGACCGACTCGCGATCCGCAAGGACGGCTCGGGACTGCGGTCGCCGAACGGGCAGGCAACCTCCACCCGCTCTTGATCGCCGCCGGCCCGGGATGCCAGAGCCCGTATGGCGGCGCGGGATGCGTCAGCGTCGCCCAGCCGGAGGGGCGCTACGAGCTCGAGATGATCTTCGATCCCGCAACCGACGCCGTGCTCGCCGTTCGCACCGTCGCGGTGAGCGCCATACCCGCTGCCCGGATTCAGGCGGGAACGGCGGTCTATGAGGTGAGCTACCTACAGGGGAAGGTCATCGCGCACCCCGACATCCCGCCGCCACCGCGTCCGTCGCCCCCAGCCGTTCAGAGCGTGCCGTGGCGTCTCGTGCACGTGAGCGGACGCCGCGTCACCATCCGCTGGTCCTCGGGGACCTGTAGACCATCGCTTCGGCCGAAGCCGAGAGTCGACATCGCGAGACCATCCGCAGCGTCACGCTCACCGTCCTGGTTCACGTGGTCAAAGCGGGCGGAAACTCCATCTGTGCCGGAGTGGGCCTCGGCGGAACCCTGCGCCCGACACTCGCTCACCTGGTCGCAGGCCGAAAGATCGATCACGGCAAGGTGACCGATCACGATCGATAGGGGGTCTCGGGATCCGCACCCTTCGCGCTCGACGGATATCGGCACCGGGACCGTCTGCACGTGCGATCTCGGCGGTTCTTGCTCTGCCTCCGCTGATCGCCGCTGTGCCCATCTTGCACCGCCGCGATGTCGCCAGCTGAGACACTGAGCGCGCCGCGTTCGTCGCCGTTCGTTCAGGCGAGCTTCCGGTATTCGGCGGGGTCCCACGCCAGCAGCGCGAGCAGCTGCACCATGGCGCTCTCGTCGAGGAGAGTTCCGCCCGCGTCGTGCAACGGAGAGCGCCTGCGCCGAAGCGCCCACAAGCGATCGGCGTAACCCCGCATCGCAGTGAGGATCTCGGCACGGAGCTCGCGGTCGGCGGTTGTGGCGTGGAGCAGCAGGAGGTTGCGAAAGAAGATCGCGTTGAACGCGGGCGGCTGCTCCTCGTAGCGGCCGGCGAAATGGGTCAGCGCCTTGCGCGCGATCGTCTCCGCACGGTTCAGGTATTTGGTTGGCGCGTCACCGGCGAGCCGGTGCAGCAAGATGTTGGCGCCGACCATGCTTCCCTGGTTATAGCTCCAGAGCGCCTTGTCAATCGTGCCGTCTCCTCGGATCTTGTCCCAGTAGAGACCGGTGCCCGGAGGGTCGCCATTGCGACCGGCGTCGAGCGTTGCGTTCACCCACTCGTACATCTTCTCAGCGCCAACGGGACCGCGCGTGACGCCGGACGCTCCGCCCAGCTCGGTGAGGTGCAGCCCGATTTGAGCATTCGGAGCGTTTGAGACGGTGTTGCGGTCGTGGTTCGTTTTCCCCGCTCCGACCCCCTGCTCCACCCAGAACACGCCGCCCGGATTCGGCACATCCTGGCGCTGGTCCCAGCCGGCCGCGGCGAACGAGAACAGGTCCTCGGCCCGGTGCAGGAACCCGGCGCCGGGCCGCATGCGCTCGAGCTGGACGAGTGCCAAGCCAACCCATGCGTTGTCGTCGTAGTAGCGATCGCCGCCCAAGCGCGTCCCGATGAAGTCCGATGAATACGCGCGGCGGTCACCGGCCGGATCCCAATAACGCTCTAGCGTGGCCAGCCGTTGCCCGATCGCCGCGTCGGCATCGAAACTCCTGATCAGGCCGCGGTCGACGCCTGACAGGTCGAGCGTCGCGACAAACGCGCGCGCGAACGGCCACAGGTGAGTTGCGCCCGGCAGATGGCGCGACAACCCGTCGCGCCGATACACGCCCTCAGCGGTGCAAAACCGGCGCTGCATAGCAGCATATGCCTGTGCCGCCCGCGCCGCGTAGTCCGCAGGCTCACCATCCGCGCTATCCGCAAAGCTGCTCACTAGCTTAGGTCTCCTATCCCGCGCCGGCGAGATTCTCTGAGCTTGTCTGGCGCCCCACGCAGCCGTAGAGCCCTCGGCGGACCAGTGCGGCGGACGGCGGATCGGTGGCGAACAGCTGCGGCAGGCTTACGGAGCGGAGATGCCGGCGATGCAGGACGGGCAGGAGCGTGGTCAACGCACGGATCGTCTGGCCGCGGTTCTCGTGCATCAGGATGATCGCTCCGGGCCGCAGGTCTGATTCGACGTTCTTGATGATCCCGGCCCAGTTGGCGCCGAGGGAGTCGCGGGAGTCCATCGACCACATGATGTCGAGCAGCCCGAGTCTCCTGGCGATGTGGTTCACCGCGGCGTCCTGCGCCCCGTACGGTGGGCGGAACAAGTCGACGGTTTGCCCCGTCTCACGCTTGATCAGGCGCTTGTCGCTCGCCAGCTCTGACTCCACCTCCGGCGGAGGTAGCTCCAGCAGGTCGGCGTGGGTGAACGTGTGGTCGCCCAGCGTCGCGACCTTGAGTTCCCGGGTAAGCCAGCCCGGCCAGGCTTTGATGCTGATGCCGACGACGAAGAACGTCGCTCGCTCATGGGCTTGGCGGAGCTTCTTGACCGCATAGTGCGTATATACGCCGGGGCCGTCATCGAACGTGAACGCGAGGTCGTGGCCACGCGGGCCGGCGCAGTAGATGGGCAGGCCAAGCTTGCCGAGTCGGCGAATCGTCGCGTTCCCCCGCGCCTCCTCAGAGCTCACTCTCACCCGACTCGGAGCGGCCGCTGCCCCGGTGGACCCGGTCCGTCTCCCCGCACGGGGTCGCCGCCGATGGCCCGTGGCAGCCCCGCCACTCGCGCTTACGATCACGATCGCCGCAACCAGCACGACCAACAGGGTCCCCAGCGCCACGGTCTGGCGCCGGCGCCGACGGCGGCCTCGGCTGGCGGCGCGGCGCGCGGAGATATGCTCGGGCACGGGCCCCATGCCAGCCCGAAATCTACCGGGCCGAGGGCGCGCCTAGTGGACGACCACTAGCCAGGCACCCTCAAAACGCATGCCTGAGGCTCGCCAGGACGGACACATCGTCGGCCTCGCCGAGATAGGAAGCTCGGGTGCACGCCTTGTCGATCGCCGTCTGAACCGCGGTGGCGGCACGGACGGTGTTGGGAAACGCGCCGTACTCATCGATGTAGACATGGGAGTACGCGATCTTCTGCGCCGGGGTTGCAGCAGCCCATTGCGAGCATGTGGCTGAATCACTGAGCGGTTGCCGACTCGGACTCGAGACGGTGGTGACTATCGTCACCGCGACGAGAACCAGCACAAACGCGATCGACGCCGCGGAGACGCGCTTGTGCCGCAGCATGAGCGACGTGAGGGTCCAGCGCGGTTGGTCGCTGGATCCGGATGCGGCGGCGGTGGCCGGCTCGCGATCGGTGGCCGGCTCGCGATCGGTGGCCGGCTCGCGATCGGTGGCCGGCTCGCGATCGGTGTTCATGGTCATCTCCTGGTGATCACCTTCCCCGCCGGCGAGATCACGTACCACCGGCCGCCGTTGAGGTTGATCGCCTGTCCGGAGTGGGCGCGGGCTGATCCATCGCCGACATACAGATACAGTGGCCACCCGGCGTAGGTGACGACTTTGCCGCCGCTGGGATCGGCGTCGCTGCCGAGCAGCGACGCCTTCACCGCACCCGACGGTTTCGGCGTGGCTCCGGCGGGGACGTTGACCGGCGGCCACACCGCGGCACAGCCGCCGACGCAGGTCACCTGCTTGGCCTTGTCGGGAGCGAACGTATAGAGGGTGCGGCCCTGAGCGTTGACGAGCACCGGGCCGAGTCCGGAGATCGTCCTCGCCGAGATCTGCACCGCCGCCGAGGCCGGCGACGTGCCGGGGCTCGACGGTGCCGCCGGCGTCGAGCTCGAGCCGGAGCCGCCGCACCCGCCCAGCGTCAGCACCACGGCGGGCGCAGCTAGGAGCCAGACCGCTCTGCGCACCGAGAACCCCCTTCGCCCGTCGCTTATGTCGCTCCTACGGTGATCCAACGTTCGTCTTCGCTGCGGGAGCGATCCTCCGATGAAACCAACCAAGGATTCAGCCATGACCCTCGCAGTCAACCTCATCGCCGACACGATCATCGTTACCGTCATCGTCGCCATGCTCGCCTGGGCGATCTATTCGTCTCGCCCGGAGCGCGAGGCGCGGGCCGTACGAAAGGCGCCTCGCGCCCCCAGGCGGACACCGGCCACGCTGACTCTGCGGGCGGCCCGCTCGCGCGGCTACGGCAGTCGCTGACGGCGGACACGTGGGGACGCGTGGGCGAGACGGTTTCCCGCTCACGCGTCGCCCCGGGCGCCCTGCCCGGCTCTGCCGGGCAGACGGGGGCCGAGGTGAGTCAGGATTCGCTTGACGGGGAGTCGGCCGGCGTGACCTCGGATACGGCCGGGCCCGCCGCCTCGACAACCTCTGCCGGAGGCAGGGACGGCGAGGACGTGGGCGTGTCCTTGGGCACGCGCTTGACCGCGAACACGTACCAGATCGCAATCGCGGTCAGCAGCCCGATCGGCAGCAGGATGGTCAGCAACGCACCGGCCAGGAAGTTGTCGGCGAACGGGATCATTGGCATTTGCCCTTCAGTCCTCCTCAGGTGGTGAGCGCCGGCTGCGTGGGACGGGTCTCGCTCTCCGGCTCGAGCCAGCGGTATATACCGATCATCATCGCGATCCCGTAGGACAGTGAGCCGAGCACCCACATCACGCCGCCGGCCAGCTGCTGGTCGGTGAGCGCCGAGATACCCCCGGGCCGGTGCGTGAGCGCCGCGTAATGGGGATAGATCGGATGGGGGACGAGGACGAGCGTGATCGCGAGCACCCAGCCGACGACCATCGCGCTGACGACGTAGGCGATCCGCGCCGGCCAGATCAGGCGCGGGCGCAGCGGACCGGGATCGATCACGCGCGCCCAGAACAGCAGGCCGATGAAAAAGAACATGGCGTGCTCGACGTCGTGGACGCTGCTCGAGGTCAACGTCAGGTTGTAGGCGCCCGGAATGTGCCACGCCACGAAGGTCACGTTGAACAGCAGCCACGCCGGCCACGGGCGCGCCAGCGCGCGTACCGGGGCCATCCAGCGCGACAGTGCCAGTGTCCGGCCGATCTTGGTGCGTGATTGCACCGGCAGCGCCAGCCACATCCGCGGCCACGGACGGCCGAGCAGGATCAGCGGCGGCGCCACCGTCAGCAACACCACGTGCTGGATCATGTGAACCCAGAAGAGCTGGTCGGCGTAGGTGTCGATCGGGGACTCGAGCGCGATGACGATCGACACCAGGCCGGCTGCGAACGAAGCGGTGCGCAGGGGCCGGGGCGCGGCTCCGCTGAACCTCCGCCCGCCGACCCAGTACAGCATTGCCGCGATCGCCACGTAGACGAGCGGGAGTTGGATCGACCAGCCTCCCCAGCTCATGCTCAGACCAGGTAGAGGATGATGAACGCCACCACGCCCGTGCCCACGTAGAACGCCCAGAAGAACGAGCACGCCTCGAGGTCGGCGCGCACGAGGGTCTCGTCGGTCAGCACCGCGGCCGAGGTGGCGACCACGCCTCGGCTGCGCCGGCGCCAGGCGGTCGCGACCTGCGTCTCGATCCAGTACCCGCTCATCAGCGCGAACACGGCGTAGAACGCGGTCCAGCCGATGAACACGCTCGCGTAGCCGCCGCTCGAGGGGCCGAAGCCGAGCGTCGTCCACTCGACCACCTGCAGCACCACGGCCAGCAGCAGGAGGGCAAGCGCTATCACCCCGGCCATCACGGTCAACGCCGGACGAATCGACGCAGCCCGGAGCACCATCGCGCTCACGATCAGCACCACGACGATCGCCACGCCGAGGCCAATCGACGGGTTCACCGAGCCGATCTTCCAGTTCTTGTCAAGGTCGAGCGACCGCAGGTAGAAGTAGGCGAACACGAATGAGATGAAGAAGAAGGCGGCCGCGCCGCACAGCTGACGGGCGGCCACCCACATCGCCCGCGGCTGCCACTCGGGCGGCTCGAGCTCGATGTCGGGATGGGTGGGCGCGGATGCGGCAGCGGCGGCGGCTTCGACAGGCCCCGCTGCGGCCGCGGCTGCGGCTTCGGCAGCGCTCGTGGGTTCGGATGCTTCCATGCTCTAGCTCCCTCCCGCGGCCGGCGCCAGCGCCGGCTCCCCGGCGGGCTCCACTCCGTAGGGATACGGATCGGCGTCGAACACCGGGATCCGGTCGAAGTCGTGGATCGGCACCGGCGTGGGCAGCTGCCACTCGATCGACTTCGAGTCCCACGGGTTGCCCACCAGGGGCTCGCGCTTGATCACCATCGAGTAGATCAGGTTGACCAGGAACACAAGCATCGATAGCCCAATCGCGTACGCCGATACCGACACCCAGATGTTGAGCCCCTGCAGGTTGGTCGGATAGCTGACCACGCGCCGGGGCATCCCCAAGAAGCCGAGTGCGAACAGCGGCGCGAATGTCGAGTTGAACGCGATGAACAGGGACCAGAAGTGAATCTTGCCCAGGCGCTCGTTGAAGGTGAAGCCCAGTACCTTCGGGCCCCAGTAGTAGATCGCGGCGAATATGGTGAACACCAGGCCGCCCATGATCGTGTAGTGAAAGTGGGCCATCGAGAAGAAGCTTCCGTGCGTGGTCACGTCGCTGGGGACGTCGGACAGGAAGACGCCGGAGATCCCGCCCCACAAGAAGTTGAACACCCACCCCATGCAGAACCACATCGGCACGGTGAACCGTATTCGCCCGCGCCACAGCGTCCCCATCGCGGACAGGAAGATGAAGCCGGTGGGGAGCGAGATCAGCTCCGTCGAGAGCATGTAGAACGGCCGCAGGTCCGCGTCGATGCCGCTGACGAACAAGTGGTGCTGCCACACGAAGAAGCTCAACAGGGTCACGCCGAGCATGCCGGCGACGGCGAGGCGGTAGCCCCACAGCGGCTTGCGCGCGAACACCGGCAGCAGCTCCAGGATGACCCCGAAGCCGGGCAGCGCGACGATGTAGACCTCGGGGTGGCCGAAGACCCAGAAGAGGTTCTGCCACAGATAGGCGCTGCCGCCGTTGGAGGCAACGAAGAACGCGGTCTGGGCCGTGCGATCGAGCATTCCCATGAACAGCGCCGCGAGCAGCATCGGCGGCGCCAGCAGCATCAGCAGCGACGTGGAGAACACGCCCCAGACGAAGATCGGCAGTCGCGTCCACGTCATCCCCGGTGCCCGCATCGTGATGATCGTCGCCAGCAGGTTGAATCCGAGCAGGCACATGGAGAGCCCGACCAGAGCGAAGAAGCCGAGGTACGCGTCATACCCGGTCGTCCCCTGGTCGCCGAGCGGCTGATAGCCCGTCCAGCCGGTCTGAAAACCACCGAGGAAGATCGTCGTCAAGAAGACGACGCCGGCCGCCATCAACAGCCAGAAGGTGAGCGCCTCGATCCGCGGGAACGCCATTCTCCGGCTGCCGATCATGATCGGCACCAGCCAGTTACCCAACGGGCCGAGCACACCACTGGTCAGCATTCCCATCATCATCGCGCCGTGCAGTCCGACCAGGGTCAGGTACTGGTTGGCGCCGAACGCGTGTACGTTGGGCTGCAGCAGCTCGGTGCGGATCATCATCGCGTTGAGGCCGCCGATCAGGAAGAAGACGCCGACCCCGACCAGGTACTGGATCGCGACCACCTTGTGGTCGGTGCACAGGCGGAAGTAGCGGGCGATCCCCTCACCCTCTGACTCGTGCTCGGCCAGGGTCGGCGGGTAGCCGAGCATTCTCCGGATCGGGTAGTTGGCGAAGCCGAGTCCGATGAGGAAGCCGATGGTGCCGAACAGGTAGCCGAGCAGCACCGAGATGTCGTTCGCTCCGGCCTCTTCCGAGTAGTAGGCAACGCTGGGGGCGTGGATCGCCTGGCCGACGACATTTCCGATGAACGCTCCCACTGCCGCCAGCACGATCCCCGTCAACAGGTTGAAGCCGATCAGGCGGCGCCACACGGGCTGCGGGCCGGCTGAGATCGCGATTGAGGTCATCCACCTCTCCTCTGGGGATCTGGGAAGTACTTCAGGGCGTAGGGGGGCAACAACTTGGTCGCGGGCGCGTATTGGCGCTCCTGCTGGCGGATCCAGGTGGCGAACTGGGCGGGGGGCACGACCTGCCCGGTGTCGAACATGTAGCCGTGCCACACCCCGCACAGCTCGGCGCAGTGGACCTGGAAGGTCAGCGGCGCCTTCGTCGTCACGTAGGCGACGTTGTCGATCCCGGGGTTGGCGTCGGCCTTCACCCCGAGCTGGTAGGCCCAGAACGAGTGGATCACGTCGAGCGAGGTGACGTGGAACTCGATCGTGCGGTTGGCGGGCAGCTCCAGCGTCGGCGTCTCGACGCCCCCGTAAGCCGGCCAGCGGAAGTCGAACTTCCATTGCTGGGCGATCACCTGCACCTGCAGGACGCCGCTGGAATGCGCCGGGGTGGCGATCGGGGTCGGGCCCTGGCCGCCGCCGGAGCCGTCCGAGAGCATCCGGATCGTGCCGTAGGCGGCGAGGAAGAGCACCAGCCCGGTGGTGATGACCAGCCACCACATCTGAACCTTCGCGTCGCCTCGCACCGCTGGTCCGTCGAGCACCGCCCCGGGCTCGCGCTCGCGGAACGCGATCCCCACGTAGACGAAGTAGACCAGCACCGCCATGGCAACCGGCGTCGCCACGGCGAGCAGCACAATGTTGTCGACCACCTGGCCGGAGGATTCGACGGTCCCGTTACCGGGCGGGAGGCCCGGCCCGAGGACGAACACGACCAGTGCGGTCATGATCACGCTCGAAACGAACCACAACAGCACAACGCGTCGCCAGTGGTTGACCTCCTTGCTCACCGGCGGTGCCTCACGCGACCTTGATGTAGCCGTCCATGTAGCCAACCGTCTGCATCGGCCCGCCAAAGCCCGCGATGAACCCGGCGGCGCACGGGACGAAGCATTGCCAGCGATACAACCCGGGTCCGGGTGCGCGGAACGTGAACGTGGTCGTGGTGTGGCTCTGGCTGAGGCTGCACGGCGCGTTACCGCACGGGTTCTTGGCGCTGTCCGAGACTCCCTGGAGCGGAACCGAGAGCCCGATGTTGGGGATCGCGAACACGTGTGAGGCCGTGTCGGGACCGATCGCTCGCGCCGGCTTGCCGTTGAGGATGAAATCGCCACCGACCGTGCCCTGCGACTGTGCCAGGAATGAATTACGCAAGCCCGACTGGCCGTCGTACTGATAGACGGTCACGGTCACCAGCTTGTGCGCCGGAAGGTCGAAGGTCGTGACGTGGCGCCAGTGGGTGCTGTTCGCATCGACCACGTAGTAGGAAACCCAGGTCGGATGCGGATCGCTGAGGGCGGCCGCGGGAACCGTGGCGAGGTACAAGCGCGCCCCGCGCGGGGTCGACGCCGCCGACGCCGCACCGGGGACGTTCGTCAGGTAAAGGACGATGTAAAGGGCGATGGCGACGCAGACGACTGCGAAGCCGAAACCGATTCCAATCAGTCGTTTTGCGTAAGCACTCATTGCTCGCTGTCCCTCTCTCGGCCCGGCGAAAACCTATCGCGAGGCGAACAAAAAGCAAGGGCGTCGGATGATTTTTTTTATAAGCCCGGCGCTGGCGACGTTCGCCGCGAGTCAGGTTTCCCGGCAATAGCTGCGCATTTTCGCCGCGGAGGCGGAGGCGACATTCCTCGCTCGCCACGAGCTGACGTTCGCGTCACGAGCCTCGAGCTCCCCGGGCTGGTCCGCGGATCGGTCAGAATGCCCAGCGTGGAGGATTGGGCGGTCCCGTCACTACCCGCGCCAAGGCTGCGCGCGATGTGCCTGGCGCTCCTGGTTGCCGCGGTGGCGGCCGGCGGCTTCGCGTCCATCGCCCGCGCCGACGGCGATCCGGCGAGCGACTACCTCCTGTCCAAGCAGGTCTTCCTCACGTCCCAGTCCGGGGCGGAGTCGGCCGCGCAGCGCCAGTTGGTCGCCCGGGTGGCGGCGGCGAATCGGGCCGGATTTGCCATCCGCGTGGCGGTCGTCTCGACCGCGTACGACCTCGGATCGATCACCGCGCTGTGGCGCCGGCCGCTCGTTTACGCTCGATTTCTCGGGCAGGAGCTGTCCTTGGTCTACAAGCAGCGGCTGCTGGTGGTCATGCCCAACGGGTTCGGCTTTTTCTGGGATGGGCATTCCCCGGCGTCGGCCGAGCGGGCGCTCGCCAGGCTGCCGATCCAGCCGGGCAGCGCCGGCTTGGCGACCGCCGCACGAACGGCGGTGCGTGGACTCGCTGCCGCTGATGGGATCCAGGTCGCGGCGTCGGCGGGCGGCCCCACCGGCCGACATACGGCGGTACGGTCTGGGAGTCGCGACCGCACGGCGCTCGTCGTGGCGGTTCTGGCGGCGCTCGGGATCGCGGCCGCCGTGTTTGTCCTGGGGCTCCGCAGACGGCGGGGCCGGCCGGCGCGGGCATCCCTGCCGGCGAGCCGGCGGGCTTTTCTGATCCGGCTTCGCTCCCGCGGCTCGGGGCTGGTCATCGTCGGCGGCCTCGCCGCCGTCGCGCTGCTTGTAGCGCTTTCGCGTCTGCTGCATCCCGGCGCGACCTCGAATCCCTCGCTCGCCTCCGTCGTCACCCGACCGCCGTTCAGCTGGCCGGCCGGTGCCCGGCCGGCACCCGACTTCGTGCTCCGCGATCAGAGCGGCCGCCTCGTCTCTCTTTCTGCCTACCGAGGCCGGCCGGTGATCCTCACCTTCGTCGATCCGGTGTGTCGCAACCTCTGCCCGCTCGAAGCCCACACCCTCAACCACGTGGTGGCGCAGCTGCCGGCCGCGCAACGCCCCGCGATCCTGGCGGTCAGCGTCGACGTCTACGCCGACAAACGCTCCGATCTACTCCAGGACGTCAGCAAGTGGCAGCTCGTACCGCAGTGGCGTTGGGCGGTGGGGCGACAGGCGCAGCTGGCCGCGGTGTGGAAGCGCTATCGGATCGGCGTCTCCGTTACCACGAAGCGGATCGCCGGTACCACGATCAACTACATCACGCACACCGAGGCGGCCTACCTGATCGATGCCTCGGGAAACGAGCGCGCGCTGTTTCTGTGGCCGTTCTATCCCGCAGATGTCGTCAGCGTGCTTCACAAGATCAGCTGACCTGGCCGGGACTAGCCGGCCCCTTGCGCTGAGGCTGTCCTTCCGCTCCGATTCCTACGCGACGAGGGCTTGGCTCAGGTCAGCCCAGAGATCGTCCACGTCCTCCATCCCGACGCTGAGCCGCAACAGGCCGGGCGGCACCCGCGTCCCCTCCCAGCGGGCGCGGGCCTCGAGCGTCGAGGCCACCCCGCCGAGGCTGGTGGCATTCTCGATCAGACCCAGGGATCGCTCCACGCGCTCCGCCCGCTTCGCGTCGGCGACATCAAACGACAAGAGCGGTCCGAAGGCGTTCACGTAGCGAGCGGCGACCGGGTCATCTCGGCCCGGATAGCGGACCTGCTCCACCGCCGGGTGGCCGGCCAGGCGGCCGGCCAGCTCCATGGCCGTAGCGGCTTGGCGCCGCACCCGGACCGCGAGCGTCTTGAGCCCGCGCAGCATCAGCCACGCCGGATCCGGGGCGGCGACGATCCCCGAAGCAGCCCGGAACGCCGCGAGGCGAGCGTGGTCGTCGGCCCGGGCACAGGTCATCACCCCGAGCAGCGCGTCGTGATGGCCGGCGAGGATCTTGCTGGCGCTGTGCATCACGTAGTCGGCGCCGTAAGCGAGCGGCCGCAGCAGGATCGGGCTGAGGACGGTGGCGTCGACCACGACCCGCGAACCCGCCCCGTGAGCGGCCGCGATCGACGCCTCCAGATCCGGGAAGGTCAGCATCGGGTTCGAGCACGGCTCGAGCCACACCAGGTCGGCGGCCGGCGGAGGACCGGTCTGGTCGAAGGTCGTGGTCTTCAGCCCCCAGCGCGCCAGCTCGCCCCCCAGCAGGCCGATGGTTCCCCAATAGCCACCGTCGGCGACCGCAACCGACGCGCCCGGCGCCAGCAGGGCGAGCACGAGCGCGATCGTCGCCGCCGAGCCGGAAGGGAACAGCAGCGCCCGTCCGCCCTCCAGGTCTCCGAGGACCTGTTCGGCCTCCAGTCCGACCGGATGCGCGACGCGCTGGTAGTACACCGGCCCGGGCGTCGCATCGACGTAGGGGTGGATGGTGGCGCGATCGAGTTGGGGCGGCGCGCCCCGGGCGAGTCGTGTCTCCGGTTGCATGGGCGCAGCTTAGAGACGTGGCCCGGTGCAGCTCAGACGATGCCGGGGAGGACGAGCCCACCGATGAGCAGCAGCACGGCCGCGGTCAGCGTGTTGCCCCAGCGCTCCAGCCATTCGCCCTTGATCTCATGGCTGCCGCGGGCGGCAGCGAGCGTGAGGCCGACGAAGGTGGCGACGGTGACGGCCGCGAAGATCGCCGCCGGCGAAGCACGCGGAGTTGTTGCGAGACGGCCGACTGCGCCATGTCGACGTCCTGCGCGAGCTCGCCGACCGAGCACGCTCCTACCGCCAGCCGGCTGAGGATCCGGACGCGGCTGGGCGCCGCCAGCGCCTGCATCGTCTCGGCGACCGAGCGCGCGGTGCCGGCTGACAGGAACGCCAGGCGGGCTCGCTGCCGTGAGTCATGACCAGATTATTGCATGAACAATCGTGCGGGTGTTTACCGGGCCATGTGGTTGGTGCCGGTGTCTTCCGGCAGTCGGCCGGCTGCACGCTGCGGTGCAGCCGGGTGGGCGATGGGAGGGCTGCACGCTCAGGTGCCGCGCAGTAGGGTCGGCCGGCTGCACGCCCACATGCAGCCGGCCGTGGCAGCCAGGGCCGTCTGGCTTGCCGCTGGTCAGGTCGACAGCAGCCGCTGGAAGAAGGAGCGGTAGCGTTGCAGAGCGACCCGTAAGTCCTCGGTGGAGATGTCCTCGCCACGGCCCCACTGGGCCTCGAGCCCCTCGCGCTCCTTCGCGAACCCTTCGGCGAGCTGCTGCATGAGGGTGGCGACCAGACCGTCGGCGTCCTCGACGGCGCCGCGAGGCTCATCGACAAACCGGGTCTGGATCTCCTCCCACCGTTGCCGGAAGCCCGCGGTGTCCTCGGCGGGGAGGAGGCGATCCTCGCCGTCGCGCATCGAGGTTCCCGGCGATGTCTCGGAGGCCGCTCCCGGGGCGGTGGCCGCTGAGTCCGACCCAGCCGTCCCGGCCGGTCCGGACCGCATGTCCGACTCAGCTGTGGACGCCGAGTCCGACGTCGTGGGCGCTTGCGCCGTCCCGGCCGATCCTGACTGCGTGGCCGTGGCACCCTTAGCCGGTGATCCCGAGGCCATGTCGGACTCAGCCGCCCCGGCCCCTCCAGCCGGCGTGTCCGATGCAGCCGCCGACCCCGCTGGCGTGGCCGACCCCGCGGTGTCGAATTCGTCGGGCGGCGGTTCGGTGCCGGCGGGCGACGATGCCGTCCCGGCGCCTGACGCCCGAACCGCAGCCGGCTCCTCGTCGCGTGGTGCTACCGCCACATCTTGCTCTGTGGGGGCCGGGGTGCCCTCTCTGGGCGCCACTTGACCGGATGTGGCTTGCGAATCGGCGGGTCGGTCGTTCGGTGAGGCCAGATCGCGAGTGCTCAGTGCCTCGTCGGTGCGCTCCATCTGTCATCTCCTCCGGGTCGTCTCTTGCGGAACTGTGCCCTGATCGCTCGCGGTGCCCGCTCGTGCCGAATCGCGCGAGCCTGCACCGTCCTGCGCCGCCGTGTCGCCACCGGCCAGCAGGTCGTCGAACAGCGCCCGGAAATGGACGATCGACTGACGTAGTTGCTCGGTGCTGGCCTTTCCTTGGCGGGCACGTATCGAGATCTCGTTGGCGGCCCGGTAGTTCTGAACGACGTCCGGGTGCTCGACCGAGATGTCGGCCGCACGCTGCTCGAAGTCCCGATCGACGGGATAGCCGCGCTCGCGCATCACCTGCTGCACGAGCTCGTGGGCTTCCCCGACCGCGGCGACCGGCTCGTCCACGAAGTGGCGCTGCACCGCGCCCCACTGGTCCAGGTAATGGTCGCGCGAGGCCGGCGCCAGTGGGCGGATCTCGAACCGGTCGACCCGCTCGCGGCGGTCGGCCAGCTCGCGCTCAGCCGCACGCTGATCGCCGTGCTCGGCGACGACACGCTTGTACTCGGGCCCGAAGTTGTCCTTCAGCCTCCGGGAACGCTGCTGACGCGCCACGAGCACGCCCACGATCACCAACAACACGACAATGATTGCCACAAGCACCCAGATCATGGGTCCCCTCTCCTTTCCCTGGCTCGCTGATGCGAGAGTTGTCTCGGTCCCTCCGTCGCTTGTGCGAGGGTTGCCGATCCTCTTGTGCGAGGGTTGCCGATCCCTTTCCGGTCCCTCTGCGAGGCCACGCTACCCGACCGCCACCGGACCGAATCGGGGCGAGTCTCAGCCGAGACGTATGCGCGCGGACTTGAACGCGGAGGGCTGCGATCCAGCCTCTCGGGGTAGTCAAGCCGGAATGGACCGCCCCGCCGACGGCGACCGGAGCCGCTAGCTCGATGGGCTCCGTCACCGATCTCATCAGCATCGTCGACGCCGACCCTGACCTGGCCGATCTGCTTGGCGGATCCGAGCTCGAGCGCGCCCGCCGGGAGGCGCTCACCCGGGAGCGCCGGCTGTCGCCCGGTGAGTGGGACGCGACCCGAGCGATTGAGCCCGACCGCCATCACCGGGGCTTTCTCATCATCGAGGGCCTGCTCTCCCGTGAGGTCGACGTCCTCGGTCGCACGTGCGTGGAACTGCTCGGCCCCGGTGACGTCCTGCGGCCGTGGCAGTGGGATACGGAGGGGTCGCATGTCCACGCCGAGGTCGGCTGGATGGTGCTCGAGCCGACCCGGCTTGCGGTGCTGGACCACGGGCTCGTGATCCGCATGACTCCATGGCCGGTGCTGGGTCTGGAGCTGTTCGCCCGCGGCACGCGCCGCGCCCACCACCTGGCGATCTCATTGGCGATCGCGCACTACCAGCGCGTCGATGAAAGGCTTCTGCTGACCCTGTGGCACCTGGCGGAGCGGTGGGGTCGGGTGGGGGCCAACGGCATCGCGCTGCCGCTCCCGCTTTCCCATCAACGTCTGGCGGATCTAGTCGGGGCCCATCGTCCCTCGGTCACCACGGCCATGGGCGAGCTGACCCGTTCGAGCAGGATCAGCCGGCGAGCGGACGGCATCTGGGTGCTGCACGGTTCGCCCCCCGAGCAGCTGCGCCACCATCGCCTGGTCGCGGCGCTGACCTGACCGACCAGGGGAGATGGTCAGCGGGCGGCGCAGCTCGGCGCCCGATCAGGGGGGCGTGAATAACTCGGAAGATTCAGATCAGCCGTCCGAATTTTCTGCGAAATGGGCGCCGCAGCGTGGCTTCGGCAACAAATCCGGTTCGTCGCCGATGAGTTTGTCGACATTTGCACCCTGGAAACCGGTGCACTACGAGGGCGCAGCAGTAGGGGGGTGCCGGCCGCGCGCGGCTGCGGCGGTCTCACGGTCCTGGTGGCTCGGGCCACCTGCGGCCGCCGACCTCCAGCTCGCGCACCTTCAGCGTGCCGATCTCCACCTCCTGGGCGCGGAGCCTGCGGATCACGGCGTCGGCGATCGCCAGCCGCCCGACGGCGATCGCCCCCACGGCCGATACGGCGATCGCCAGCGGACCCATCGCCGACGGCCCGATCAGGCGAGCGCCGATGGCACGGGCCCCGGTGATGTGCGTCGCCGTCGCCACGACCGCGGGCGGCGAGTGACGGCGGGCGAGGTTGACGCGTGCCATGCGGCACCTCCTGACATTCAGTCGGGGACGTTGTCGAACGTGTCCGGATCTGGGCCGGTGCGACCGGCCTCTCCCTTGTCGAGAGCGGAGATGGCGGCGACGTCGTCGGGCTCGAGCTCGAAGTCGAACAGGGCGAAGTTCTCCTTGATCCGAGACGGGGTCGTCGACTTCGGGAACACGATGTTCCCCCGCTGGATGTGCCAGCGGAGCACGACCTGGGCTGGGGTCCGCGACAGGCGCTCGGCGATCTTCTCGATCACCGGATCATCGAGCACCTCGCCCTGGGCGATCGGGGACCAGCCCTCGGTGGCGATCCCATGCTCCTCGTCGTAGTTGCGGACCGCGTCGTTGAGCAGGTAGGGGTGAAGCTCGATCTGGTTGACGGCCGGCGTCAACTCGGCTTCCGCGGCCAGCCGATCCAGGTGGGCGACCTGGAAGTTGGAGACGCCGATCGAACGGGCGCGTCCATCCTGGTTGAACTCCTCCATGGTCTTCCAGGTGGAGACGAAGTCGCCGTCGTAGAGGGTGGGCAGTGGCCAGTGGATCAGAAACAGGTCCACGTAGTCCGAGTCGAGCTCCGAGAGGGTTGCATCGAATGCGCGGCGGGCGTCATCGGGGCGGTGGGCGCCATTGTTGAGCTTGCTGGTGATGAACAGCTCGCCGCGGGCGAGGCCGGAGGCGCGGACGCCGGCGGCGACGCCCGCCTCGTTCTGGTACATCTCCGCGGTGTCGATGTGTCGATAGCCGATGGCGAGCGCCTGGCTCACCGCCTCGGCAGTGTCGTCCGGCGGAATCTGGAACACGCCGAAGCCGAGCTGCGGGATCTCGTGACCGTCGTTGAGCTTGATCGTCGGGACAGTGGAAACGGTTGGCATGGCGCGGTGGCTCCTGTGCGGTCGGGGGCATCGGTGCAAGGAGAGAGCTCCTGGACCTCACCGCGACAGCTACCCGGTTTCCGTGACCGTCATCATCACCGGTGTGGACGATGCCCTTCCGGCAGCCGGCGCGGTGGCCGCGGCCGTGCCGGCGGCGATGTCGCTGCTGGCCGACAGCCTGCCCAGGGGGTGGGCCCGCCGGATCGGTGCCAGCACCGCCGTGGTGACGATGGCGCCTGCGCCGACGCTCAACGGGGTTTGGGTCACCCAGGAGGACACGCCGGCCGAGGACGTCGAGGCCGCGCTCGATGCGGTGGCCGCGACGGGAGCGCCGCACTCCGTCCAGCTGCGACCCGAAGCGCTCCCGGTGGTCGGCCCGATCGCCCACCGCCGCGGGATGCTGCCGGCGCGCACCATCCCGCTGATGGCCGCCGCGGCTGCGCCGAGCGCGATTCGATCTCCGGAGCTGACGATCCGGCGGCTCCAGCGCGACGAGCTCGACATCCACGTAGAGGTGGCGGCGCCCGCGTTCGGGGCGCCGGCGGAGGTGTTCCGCGGCCTGTTCGCTCCCGCCCTGCTCGAGCGCGACGAGACCAGGATGTACGTCGGCGAGGTGGCGGGCCATGCGGTGACCACGGCGATGTCGCTGACCGCCGGGGATGGAGTTGGGATCTTCAACGTGGCTACGCCCGAGCGTCACCGGGGTCGCGGGTACGCCGGTGCACTGACCGGGTGCGCCCACGCTGACGGGCTGGAGGCGGGCGCATCCTGGGCGTGGCTGCAGTCCAGCGATGCCGGGTACGGCCTGTACCAGCGGATGGGGTTCGCCACGCTGGAGTGGTGGGAGTGCTGGGTCGCGCCCAGCTGATGCCAGCCGTGCCGCGCTGCGCCGCGCCGCGCCGCGCCGCGCCGCGCCCAGGGAACTCCGGCAGACCCGATCGATGTGCGAGGGTTTGGTGATGCAAGTCGGAACCTTCGGCGTCTGGACCTCGTACCGAGCGATCGGCGAGGAGAACGCCGGCGAGGCGGCCGGACTCGCGGAGGAGCTGGGCTTCGGCACGCTGTGGCTCGGCGGCTCGCCGCAGCTGCCGGCCGTCCGCCCCCTGCTGACCGGCAGCCGGCGGATCACGATCGCCACCGGGATCGTCAACGTGTGGGAATACGAGCCGGCGGACCTGGCCCGGGAGTACGCCGAGCTGAGCCCCGAGTTCGGCGACCGCCTGCTGGTGGGAATCGGGATCGGCCATCCCGAGGCTCACAGCGACTACCGGCGGCCTCTGACCGCGATGCGATCCTTTTTGGACGGGCTGGACAGCGCCGAGTCGCCGCTGGCCTCCGACCGCCGCTGCCTCGCCGCCCTGGGCCCCAAGATGCTCGATCTCTCCGCCGCCCGTTCGCTGGGGACGCATCCCTATTTCGTGTCGCCGGACCACACCCGCGCCGCCCGTGAGCGCATCGGCGACGCCCTGCTCGCCCCCGAGCTCGCCTGTGTCGTCGACGACGACCCCTCGTCCGCGCGGGCCAAGGCACGCCAGTACGCGCGGCTCTACCTCGGGCTGAGCAACTACACCAGCAACCTGCTGCAGTTCGGCTTCAGTGAGCAGGACATCGCCGACGGGGGCTCGGATCGACTGATCGACATCGTCGTGCCCCAGGGGACCCCGGAGCAAATCGCAGAGGCGGTGCACGCGCACCTCGACGCCGGCGCCGACCACGTCTGCGTCCAAACCGTCGCGGTCCAGGGCGTCCCCCGCGCCGAGTGGGCCGCTCTGGCCGAGGCGCTCGGCGTGACGGCGGGCGCTTAGACGAGCGGTCCGGCGCGGCCCACCTTCAGGGCGCCGCTCCGGCCATCAGGCGCGCTGCTGCTCCTCCACCGTCAGCTCAGCGGTGGGGCGAGCCTCGAGCCGGCCGTCGGGGATTGGCTCGCCGCTGAGGACCGAGAAGCCGTAGGTACCGGCCTGCAGCCGCGCCTCGGCGCGCTCCACCGCGGCGAGCTCGGCGCGAAGATCCGCGGCACGGCCCTCGTCGAGCTCGTCCTGATACAGGTCCTCGGAATCCTCCTCGCCGGGCTCCACGTTGCCGGTCGATTCCTCTGGGCCGCCGGTGGTGTGCAAGCCGAGCGCCTGCTCGATGCGACTGCGCTCCCGGGCCAGCAGGTCGCGGGCTCGTTCGGGCTCCATCGCTGCAGCCTACCCCTTCACCGGACGCGTCGCAGGCGCGCCGGCGGACGCGCGCGCAGGCTGACCGTCCAGGCCAGAGCGATCGCCGCGGCCCCGGCGGCCAGCGCCAGCCACGATCCCAGGTCGACCGAACCGAGCGCCGAACCGGAGCTCTGACGCGGCGCCGTCGACGCGGGGGCGGCCAGACGATGCCCGGCCGCCGCGGCCAGCTCCGTCACCGCACGCGTTGCCGTGGCCGCCAGCGAGCCACCGGGGACGATCGCGGGGGGCGTGGTCTGCCGGGTCGTGCCCCCGGCCGGTGCACCGACGCGCGCGATGCCGGCGCCGTTGGGCATCACCACCAGCAACGCCCCGTGGTAGACCAGCGACAGCTCCTCACCCAGGAACTTGGCGTATGCCTGCGGCTGGCGCCAGAGAGCGGTCACCGAGCCCAGGTCGGCGCGGGTGGCGATCAAGGCCACGCGGATCGGGTACCCGTCGGCTTTGGCCGACGCCAGCAGACCGTTCAGCCGACTCTGCGCCGCCTGGGGGAGGCCGCCGTCGGCGGGCAGGAAGAGCGCCTGGGAGGCGAGCACGTCGCTGGCCGGATCGCCGTCGGCCAAAGCCGGCGCCGCCGGGATCAGCAGCGCCAACCAGACGGCGCAGCCGACCGCCAGCCCCAGGACGGGACGGACCTGGCGGCGGTGAGCTGGAGGTTGCGTAGAGTCTGCCAACGGATATGAGTCTGCGGTGCCAGTGCCGGCGCATCGCCGGTGTGCTGATCATCATTGTGGCGGCTCTGGCGCTGCCCGCATCCGCCAGCGCCCATGGCCCGATCGATCCGGCGGCGTCGAGCTACCGGGCCCGGATCGGTCAGCTCCCGGCGGGGATGCAGGCCCAGGTGATCGACGGCGATCTCCGTATGTGGCTCCACGTCGATCCGAGCCGCACCGTGGTCGTGCTCGACTACCAGGGCGCGCCCTATCTGCGGTTCTCCCGCAGAGGCGTGCAGGTCAACCGGGCCTCGGCGATGTACTACCTGAACCAGGTTCCGCCGCAGATCCCGCCGGTTGACCTCGGACCCCACACCCGGCCGCAGTTCAACCAGGTATCGAGCAGCCATGCCTACGGCTGGCATGACGGTCGGCTGCATGCGCTGGCGGCCACCGCGCTCGCCCCGGGAGCCACGTATGTGGGACGGTGGCGAATACCGCTTCGGGTCGATGGCGCCGCTGCGGCGATCACCGGTGGGCTGTACTACGCCGCGAGCCCGTCGATCGTCTGGTTCTGGCCCATCCTGGTGACGCTGGCGTGCGCGCTCGCCGTGCTCCGGCTGCGCCGGTCAGAGCTCGACGAACGGGCGGCGCGAACGCTCGCGGCGGTCGCGCTGGCGGCGTTCACCGTCGCCATCGCCGGCCAGCAGCTGCACGGTCGTCCCACGGTCTCGGTCGGACAGGAGATCACGCTGACGATCGCGCTGGCGTTCGTCGCCTGGGCCGGGCGGCGGCTCGTCCTGCGCCGGCACGGCTGGTTCACCTTCTTCGTGATCGCGGCGGCGGCGATCTGGGAGGGAGCGTCGATGATCACCGTCCTGGTCGACGGCTATGTGCTGATGGCGCTGCCGCCGTTCGTGGCCCGGGCAGCGGTGGTGATGTGCCTGAGCGGCGGCCTCGGCCTGCTGCCGTTCGTATTCCGGATCGCCGAACGCCCGGGTCGCAGTCGCCCCGGAAGGCGTCAAGACGGATCCGCCCCGGGCTCGGAGCCCCACGACGAGGACGCTGACTCAGACCAGGATCTGCCGGCGTGGCAGCCCAGCGTCTGACGGGGGCGCGGGCGGGGGCGTTCCTGCTGTTGGCGGTGGCCGGGTGCGGGTCGACGACGCATACCGAAACCTCCACGCAGGCCCGGCCCCGGACCACCACTCCATCGATTCCGGCTGCGCTCGTGCGCCAGCGACGCCCGCTCGGGCGAGGCCCCGCCTTTCACCCGCCCGCCTCGGGCCCGGTGCTCGGCCCCTGCCGGCGGCCCCTGGGGCGCCGGAACGGCGCTCACGTCGAGGTGTTCGCGGCCGACCGGGTCCTCCTCATCGCCGCCGGGATCGGTGCGCGGAGGCCGCTGCGGTACAACGAGGGCCGGATCACCGGCGCGGGCTGCTTCGGGAAGCTGGTCACGCTCGAGCCGACCGGCGTCGTGCTCTCCCGCCCGGGAGCGAGCCTCACCCTCGCCGACCTGTTCCGATCCTGGGGCCAGCCTCTGTCGACGCACCGGATCGCGTCCTTTGCGGCCACCACCGGGGTACGGGTGTACGTCGACGGGCAACGCGTGCGCGGAGCCCCCGGAGGCGTGAGGCTGCGCCGGCACGCCGAGATCGTGGTGGAGGCGGGGCCCTACGTCCCGCCCCACCGCGCCTACCGTTTTCCCCCCGGAACGTGACGGCCCGTCTGGGCCGGCGCCCGGCCTTGACGATCGGGGTTACGCTTTCGTAGTGGCAGATCTCGAGCTCCAGGAGGACGAGCTGGTCGTAAGGCTCACGCCCCTGGAGAAGGTGGCGGCGTTCCGCGGCGACGTCCGAGTTCCGGTCGCCTCCCTGCGGAAGATCTGCACCGATGAGGATCCGTGGAGCTGTCTGCGCGGGATGCGTGCCCCCGGGACCGGCATCCCCGGGGTCGTCGCCTACGGCGTCCGGAGGCTGACCGGCTCGTCCCCCGATTTCGTCGCGGTCCACGGTCGCGGCCCGGTGATCCGCGTCGAGCTCGGTCCCGATGCGCCGTTTCGCCGCTTGCTGATCACGGTGCCCGACCCCAAGACCGCCGTCACCGCGATCCGCGCCGGGGTCAACCCCGTTACCCGCTGAGGACGAAACTGCGTACCCGGACCCGGTGGCCGGGTACGTTCTGGGGTGGCGCAAGCAGCCAAACCAACGGAGGGCAAGCTTCAACATGGCGGTCAAGGCGGGAGATCTCGAGCAGGATCTGATCGCCTCGCTTTCGAGCTCCGTCGGCCGACACCTCGCCGACGCGCCCACGGCCTCCTATCGGGAGTTCGTGCGCCAGTTCTACCACTGGGTTCCGCCCCAGGATCTGGCCGACCGCGATCCTGCCGACCTGTGCGGCGCGATCGTCGCCCACTGGCGCCTGGCCCGTGTCCGCGCCCCCGGCGAGGCGAAGGTCCGCGTGTACAACCCCGAGCTCGAGCGCGACGGATGGCGATCGCCGTACACGGTGCTCCAGATCGTCTCCGACGACATGCCGTTCATCGTCGACTCGGTCACGATGGAGCTGAGCCGCCAGGACTATGCGATCGAGTTGATCGTGCACCCGGTGATGCGGGTTGTCCGCGCCGGCGATGACCTGACGGAGGTGCTCGCGCCCGGCGACGAGGATCACGCGTTCGTGGCCGAGTCGGTGGTCCATGCCGAGGTCGCTCGCGAGGCCGACCCGGAGCGGCTGGCCGTGCTGCAGGCGGGGGTGGAGCTGGTGCTGGAGGAGGTCCGGGCCGCCGTCGAGGACTGGCCGGCGATGCGCGCCCGATCGGCGGCGTTGGCCACCGAGCTGCGCCGCCACGGGCCAACCGAGCCGTTGTCCGAGCTCGACGAGGCGCGTGCCTTTCTCACCTGGCTCGGCGACGACCACTTCACATTCCTCGGCTACCGGGAGTACGAGCTGCACGAGGCAGGGTGCGACGCCGAGCTGCGGGCCGTCGAGGGATCCGGACTCGGGATCCTGCGCGGCTCGTCGGTTTCGCCGACCACGCCGTTGACGCCCAAGGCGCTCGCCCTCGCCCGCTCGTCTCACCCGCTGGTCCTGACCAAAGCCAATTCCCGAGCCACCGTCCATCGCCCGTCGTACCTGGACTACATCGGCGTCAAGCGCTACTCGCCGGATGGCCGCGTGATCGGCGAGCGCCGCTTTCTCGGCCTGTACACCACGATCGCCTATAAGGCGAGCCTGCCGGAGATACCGATCCTGCGCGGCAAGTACTCGACCGTGTTGGGCCGGGCGGGGTTCCCGCCGGACAGCCACGACGCCAAGGGGCTGGTTGACATCCTCGAGTCGTTGCCGCGCGACCTCCTGGTGCAGATCGACGCCGACGACCTGTTCGAGGTCGCCATCGGCATCCTCGGGCTCGGCGAGCGCCAGCGGGTCCGGCTGTTCGTCGTACCCGATCAGCTGGACCGATTCGTGGCCTGCACCCTATGCCTGCCCCGGGATCGGTTCAACACCGAGAACCGGCAGCGCGCGGGGCGGATCCTGGCCGAGGCGTTCGGGGGCGACCAGGTCGACTGGCGGCTGCAGCTGTCGGAGTCGCTGATCGTGCGCGTCGACTACGTCGTCTACTGCCCCGATGGCGTTCTCGAGGTCTACGACGTCGCCGCGATCGAGGCCCGCATTGCTGAGGCGACCCGCGCCTGGGCCGATCAACTGCGGGCCGCGCTGGTCGCTGCCGCCGGGCAGCAGCGCGGTGGCGAGCTCCTGGCTCGGTACCGCGACGCGTTCGGACCTCGATATCGCGCCGACTGCAGCGCGGACGCGGCGGTCACGGACATCGGCCGGATAGAGAAGCTGCGCACCGTGCGGCATCCGATCATGACCCTGTATCGGCGGACGGCCGAGCCAGAGCCGACGATCCGGTGTCAGCTGCTGACCGCCGCGCGGGTCTCGCTGTCGGAGGTGGTGCCGACGTTTGAGCACATGGGGGCGACCGTGGTGGACGAGCGGCCGTACGAGGTCCGTCCCCACGGCGCAACGCCGGTGTGGATCTACGACTTCGGCCTGAGCTGCGACGCGGAGGGCTTGGCGCGGGCCGGCGCCACCTTCGCCGATGTATTCCTGCGGGTGTGGTCCGGTGAGCTCGAGGACGACCGGCTCAACGGGCTGGTGATGTCGGCCGGACTGACCGGTCGCGAGATCGTCGTCATCCGTGCGGTCTTGCGCTACCTCCGTCAGGCGCCGGTGGCGTTCTCAGACGCCTACATGACGCAAACGGTGATCGACAACCCGGGCATCGCCGCGTCGCTGGTGGGGCTGTTCAAGGCGAGGTTCGATCCGGCGGCCGCCGATGCGGCGCGGGCGGAGCGTCTCACCGAGGAGATCGAGACCGCGATCGACGCCGTTCCGAGCCTCGACCGGGATCGCATCCTGCGCAGCTTCCTGTCGGTCATCGGCGCGATGCTGCGTACCAACTACTTCCGAGACGATGGTCGCGCCGACTCGCCCCGTCCTCCCAAATACCTCTCGTTCAAGCTCGATCCATCGCGTCTGGAGCTGCTGCCGCGCCCGCGGCCGAGGTTCGAGATCTTCGTCTACTCGCCGCGGGTGGAGGCCGTCCACCTGCGCGGGGGCAGGGTGGCGCGAGGTGGGGTCCGCTGGTCAGACCGGCGTGAGGACTTCCGCACCGAGGTGCTGGGGCTGATGAAGGCGCAGATGGTCAAGAACGCGCTGATCGTGCCGGTGGGGTCAAAGGGTGGCTTCGTGGTGAAGCGTCCGCCGGCGACGACCGGTCCGGAGCACCGGGAGGAGGGGGTCGCCTGCTACCGGACGTTTCTCCGCGGGCTTCTCGATCTGACTGACAACCACGTCGGCGCGGAGGTCGTGCCGCCCGATGGCGTCGTCCGGTACGACGATGACGATCCCTACCTGGTGGTGGCCGCCGACAAGGGAACGGCGGCATTCTCCGACATCGCCAACGAGGTCTCGGCGGAATACGGGTTCTGGCTCGGCGACGCGTTCGCCTCGGGGGGCTCGCATGGCTATGACCACAAGCAGATGGGGATAACCGCCCGGGGCGCCTGGGAATCAGTCAAGCGCCACTTCCGGGAGCTGGGCACCGACGTGGAGCGCGAGCCGTTCACGGTGGCCGGGATCGGAGACATGTCGGGAGACGTGTTCGGCAACGGGATGCTGCTCTCGGAGCAGATCCGGCTGGTCGCCGCGTTCAACCATTCGCACGTATTCCTGGATCCCGACCCGGATCCGGCCACCGCATTCGCCGAGCGGCGCCGGCTGTTCTCGCTGTCGCGGTCGACGTGGAGCGATTACGACCGTTCGCTGATCTCATCCGGGGGCGGGGTGCACCCCCGTGACGCCAAGTCGCTTCCGATAACGCCCGAGGTGAGGTCCGCGCTGGGCATCGACGACGAGCGGCTGTCGCCGGCTGAGCTGATCCGGGCGATCCTGTGCGCTCCGGTCGACCTGCTGTTCAACGGGGGCATCGGCACCTACGTCAAGGCCAGCGAGGAGGTGAACGCACAGGCCGGTGACAGGGCCAACGACGCCGTCCGCGTCGACGGCGCGTACCTGCGCTGCCGCGCCGTCGGGGAGGGGGGCAACCTCGGCTTCACCCAGCGAGGCCGGATCGAGTACGCGCTCGCCGGCGGCCCGGACCAGGCGGGAGGCGCGATCAACGCCGACGCGATCGACAACGCGGCCGGGGTCAACTGCTCCGATCACGAGGTCAACATCAAGATCCTGCTCGGCGACGTGATCGCAGCGGGCGCGATCACGGACACCGAGCGCAACCAGCTGCTCGTGCAGATGACAGACGCCGTCGCCGAGCAGGTGCTCTATGACAGCTACACCCAGACCCAGGCGCTGAGCCTGGCGGCCGCCCAGGCGGTGTCGATGCTCGAGGTGCACAGCCGCCTGATCCGCCGGCTCGAGGAGGTCGCCTCGCTTGACCGGACGATCGAGGCTCTGCCCACCGAGGCGGAGATCGCGACCCGTCGCCGCGACCGGCGTGGCCTGGTCGCCCCGGAGCTGGCGACTCTCATGGCCTACACCAAGATCTACCTCAACGCCGAGCTGCTCGAGTCAGATCTGCCCGAGGATCCTTATTTGGTTGGCGATCTGGAGCGGTATTTCCCGGAACCGGTACGCGAGCGCTTCGCGCAGGCGATCCGGGGGCATCGCCTGCGACGCGAGCTGATCGCCACGATCGTCGCCAACGAGCTGGTGGACCGGGCGGGGATCACCTTCGCCTTCCGTCTCACCGAGGAGACCGGGGCGAGCCCGTCCGAGCTGGTGCGCGCCTACGCGATCGCGCGGGACGTGTTCGACATGCGGTCGTACTGGACCGAGGTGGAGGCGCTCGACAACCGGATCGACGCCGGCACCCAGCTGGCGATGCTGATCGAGGGCCGCCGGCTGGTGGATCGGGCGGCCCGGTGGGTGGTTCGAGCCGTCCCGCGGGGGGAGATCGACGTAACGGCGATGATCGAGCGGTTCAGCACGGGGGCGCGGGCGCTCGCCGATGCGCTGCCCGAGGTGCTGTCCGGCAACGATCGTGAGCGGTTCGGCGCCCGGCGCCACGAGCTGGAGGCGGCCGGCGTGCCACGCGAGCTGGCCCATCGCGTCGCGAGCCTGCAGGCGCTGCTGTCGGTGTTCGACATCGTGGTCGACGCGTCCGCCACCGGCGTCGGCCAGCCGCAGGTCACCGAGACCTATTTCGGGATCGGGACGCGCCTGGGTTTGGACTGGCTGCGCGATCGCATCCTGGAACTGCCCCGCGACGACCGTTGGCAGGCGCTGTCCCGGGCGGCGCTGCGCGACGAGCTGTACCGCCTGCACCGCGCGCTGACGCGTGAGATTCTGGTCGCCGCCGGCGACGCCGGCGAGGCGGCCGGGGAGGGCGGCGCGGCCGGGGAGGGCGACGCCGGCGAGCCGGGCGGGGAGGGCCGGCCGGGTCCTCTTCAAGCCTGGTTGGAGCGCAACGCCGATGCCCTCGAGCGTTCGGACGCGGTGCTGGCCGATGTCCGGGCGGCGCGCGACTACGACATCACGACGCTGCCGGTGGCGCTGCGCGAGCTCAAGAGCCTGGTCGGCGAGTCCGAGCAGCTGGTCTGAGGGGACTCCGCTTCACGAAACGTGGCCGCCGCGGGCCGCCCAGCGGGCGCGCAGCGACGCCAGCGCGAACGCCGCCAGCTCGATGACCCCGGCGAGCGCGAACGCCACGGGGCCGGTCACCAGCCGGCCGCAGAGCCGTTCCGTGCGCCGTTGTAACACGTCGTCAAGCTATCGTCTGGGCCCCATGTCATCGCTGAAGACCAGTGTCACCGAGCTGCCCGAGTCGCGCGTGCGCGTCGACGCCGAGGTGCCGGCCGAGGAGGTGGAGCGCCGCCTCCAGCAGGCGGCGCGCAAGCTCGGGGGTCAGATGCGGATTCCGGGTTTTCGCAAGGGCAAGGTCCCGCCCCCGGTGGTGATCCGCCGGCTGGGCCGTGAGGCGGTGTTCGACGAGGCGCTGCGCAGCTCGCTCGGCGAGTGGTACGTGGACGCGATCGACGGCTCCGGGATCGCGCCGATCGGGGAGCCGGACATCAACTTCGCCGAGCAGATCCCGGGACAGGGGCAGCCACTGGCGTTCTCGATCGAGATCGGGGTGCGTCCGGAGGCCAAGCTCGGCCAGTACAAGGGCCTCGAGGTCGGCCGCCGGGAGCCGGCCGTGAACGAGACCGACGTCGACCAGGAGGTGGAGCGCCTGCGCGACCGCCTGGCCACCCTGGACACCGAGGACCGTCCCGCCCAGACCGGCGACAGCGTCGTGGTCGACTATGTCGGCAAGGTTGACGGCGAGCCGTTCCCGGGTGGCGAGGGCCGCGATCAGCTGATCGAACTGGGCTCGGGACGGCTGATCCCCGGCTTCGAGGAGCAGCTGACCGGCGCCAGCGCCGGCGACGAGCGGACCGTCCGGGTGACGTTCCCCGACGATTATCCCGGCGACCTCGGGGGCCAGGACGCCACATTCGACGTAACCGTCTCAGAGGTCAAGGCCAAGCGCCTCCCCGAGCTAGACGACGATTTCGCCTCCGAGGCGTCGGAGTTCGACACGCTCGCCGAGCTGCGAACCGACATCGCGGAGCGGCTGCGCCACACCGACGAGCACGCGGTGGCGCGGGAGTTCGAGGAGGCGGTGATCGAGGCGGCGACCGCCGAAGCTCAGATCGACGTCCCCGAGCAGCTGATTCACGCGCGCGCCCATGAACTGGTGGAGCAGACCTTCTCGGCCCTCGCCCGGCAGGGGATCAACAAGGACACATATCTGCAGATCGCCGGCAAGGATGAGGAGTCCCTGGCCCACGACGCCGAGCCCGATGCGGCCCTCGCCCTGCGGCGTGAGGCGCTGCTGGCCGCGATCGTGGCCGCCGAGAGCATCGAGCCCTCGGACGACGAGGTGGTCGAGGCGCTGCGTCCCGCGGCCCAGAGCGACGGCTCCGACCCCGCCGATCTGGTGCAGCAGCTGCGCAAGGCCGGACGGCTGGACTCGGTGCGCGATGACGTGGCCACGCGCCAGGCGGTGGAGTTGCTCGTGGCCGCGGCGATCCCGATCAGCGTCGACCAGGCCAAGGCCCGGGACAAGCTCTGGACGCCCGGCAAGGAGGAGGCACAGGCCGGGTCGAGTCAGCTCTGGACGCCCGGAGGCTGACGCTCCGCAGTCGCCGACGGCCGCTGCGTCGAGGGCTCCGCCGCCCCACCGGCGGGCCGAACGGTGGTTGCTACAGTCGGCGCAGGATTCCGGCGCAGGAAGCGAAAGAAGCGAGGACATGAGCCCACTCGTACCGATGGTCGTTGAGCAAACCTCGCGTGGGGAGCGAGCATTCGACATCTACAGCCGTCTGCTCAATGAGCGGATCATCTTCCTCGGCACCCCGGTCGACGACCAGATCGCGAACCTGATCGTCGCCCAGCTGCTGCATCTGGAGTCCGAGGATCCCGATAAGGACATCTCGATCTACATCAACTCCCCGGGCGGATCGGTGTACGCGGGGTTGGCGATCTACGACACGATGCAATTCATCAAGCCGGACGTGCAGACGATCTGCGTCGGGATCGCGATGTCGATGGGCGCCCTGCTGCTGGCCGGCGGCGCCGACCAGAAGCGGATGGCGCTGCCCAACGCCAAGATCCTGATCCACCAGGTCTCCTCGAGCTTCCAGGGCCAGGCGACCGACATCGAGATCCATGCCAGGGAGATCATCGACGTCCGGCGCCGGCTGGACGAGATCATCGCCAAGCACACGGGCAAGGATCTGGAGACCGTCCGGCGTGACACCGAGCGCGACTACTTCATGAGCTCGGAGGAGGCGAAGGAGTACGGAATCATCGATCGGGTGATCTCCCAGCACTAAAAGGCACTAGCCTTGACGCGCTGGAGACCGCCGACCGAGTGAGGCTCTCAGAGGTGATTCATGGCACGTCCGACCGACTCCAACGAACAGCTTCTCTGCAGCTTCTGCGGGAAGTCGCAGCGGCAGGTCAAGAAGCTGATCGCCGGTCCCGGCGTGTACATCTGTGACGAGTGCATCGACCTCTGCAACGAGATCATCGATGAGGAGCTGACCGCTCCGCCGAGCTTCGACATCGAGAATCTCCCCAAGCCACGGGAGATCTACGACGTGCTCAACGAGTATGTCGTCGGTCAGGAGCAGGCCAAGCGCTCGCTGTCGGTGGCGGTCTACAACCACTACAAGCGCGTGCAGATGATGCAGTCCGACGAGCACGACATCGAGCTGCAGAAGTCCAACATCCTGCTGCTGGGCCCGACGGGTTGCGGCAAGACGCTGCTCGCCCAGACGCTGGCCAAGATCCTCAATGTCCCGTTCGCGATCGCCGACGCCACCGCCCTGACCGAGGCCGGCTACGTCGGCGAGGACGTCGAGAACATCCTGCTCAAGCTGATCCAGGCCGCCGACTATGACGTCAAGAAGGCCGAGACGGGGATCATCTACATCGACGAGGTCGACAAGATCGCCCGCAAGGCCGACAACCCGTCGATCACCCGAGACGTCTCCGGCGAGGGCGTCCAGCAGGCGCTGCTGAAGATCCTCGAGGGAACGACGGCGTCGGTGCCGCCTCAGGGCGGCCGCAAGCATCCCCACCAGGAGTTCCTGTCGATCGACACCACCAACGTCCTGTTCATCTGCGGTGGCGCCTTCGCCAACCTGGACCGCGTGATCGAGCGGCGGATCGGGCATCAGGGGGTCGGCTTCGGCTCCGTCATCCAGTCCAAGGATCAGCGCGACACCGGCGAGATCTTCGAGCACTGCCTGCCCGAGGATCTGATCCAGTACGGGCTGATTCCCGAGTTCATCGGCCGCCTGCCGGTGATGTCGGCGATCCACCAGCTGGCCCGCGATGAGCTGATGCAGATCCTGACCGAGCCGCGCAACGCGCTGGTCAAGCAGTTCCAGCGTTTCTTCCAGTTCGACGGCATCGAGCTCGTGTTCGCCGACGAGGCGCTGGTCTCGGTCGCCGACAAGGCGTTGGAGCGAGAGACCGGCGCCCGGGGGCTGCGCTCGATCATCGAGGAGGTCCTGCTCGAGGTTCAGTTCGAGCTGCCCAGCCGTCGAGACGTGCAGAAGTGCGTCGTCACCCGGGAGACGATCGACAAGGGCGTGTCTCCGACGCTCGTCACCGTCGCCGCCCCCGACGAGGACGAAGCCGCCGCCTAGTCGCGACCGGACGGCGCGCGGCGCCGCCCCCAGAACCGGGCCGGTGGACTCTCACCGGCCGATGCGCGGGTCGGGCGCGATCGGCCCGTCTACGATCGGCCCGCCTATATTGACGCCTGCATGGCCGACCTGGAGAACACCAAGCGCTACGACCCCGCCGAGGTGGAGCCCCGGATCATGAAGAAATGGCTGCAGTCGGGGCTGTTTCATCCCGCCCCGGAGGGCACCGCGGCCGAGAACTACTCGATCGCCATCCCGCCGCCGAACGTCACCGGCGTGCTGCACATGGGCCACGCCCTGAACAACTCGATCCAGGACTGCCTGGCGCGCTACCACCGCATGCGCGGACAGCGGACGAAATGGATCCTCGGCACCGACCACGCCGGGATCGCCACCCAAACCCAGGTGGAGCGGGCGCTGGCGCAGGCGGGGACCAGCCGCGGGGAGATCGGGCGCGACGCGTTCGTGGAGCGGGTGTGGAGCTGGCGGGCGCAGTACGGCGACACGATCATCGAGCAGCTCAAGCGCCTGGGAGCCTCGGCCGATTACGAGACCGAGCGGTTCACCCTGGACGACGATTACGCGCAGGCCGTCCTGCGCGTGTTCGTGTCGCTGTATGAGAAGGGCTACATCTACCGTGACCGGTACATGGTCAACTGGGATCCCGGCACCGGCTCGGCGATCTCCGACCTCGAGGTGGAGCAGCGCGAGGTCACCGACACGCTGTACTACATCGACTACCCGCTGGCGTCCGGCTCGGGGGCGATCACGGTGGCCACCGTCCGCCCCGAGACGATGCTCGCCGATACCGCGATCGCGGTCAACCCCGATGACGATCGCTACCGGCGGCTGATCGGCGAGAAGGCGATCCTGCCGCTGGTCGGGCGCAAGCTGAAGATCATCGCCGACGACTACGTCAGGCCGGAGTTCGGGACCGGCGCGCTCAAGATCACCCCTGGTCACGACCCCAACGACTTCGAGATCGGCCGCCGGCATGGACTGGCGCAACCGTCGGTCATCAGCGAGGACGGCCGGATCACCGCTGAGGCGCCGGAGCGGTTCCGCGGCCTGACCGTCGGCGAGGCGCAGCGTGAGGTGGCGGCAGAGCTGCACCGGCAGGGGCTGATCGCCCGCACCGAGCCCTACACCCACACGGTCCCGTTCTCGCACCGGTCCGGACAGCGGATCGAGCCGCTGATCTCGCTGCAGTGGTTCATGGCGATGGAGGAGCTCGCACGGCCGGCGATCGAGGCGGTGACCAGCGGCCGCGTGCGCTTCCATCCCGCAAACCAGGCCCGGGTCTACCTCGACTGGATGGAGAACATCCGCCCGTGGTGCATCTCCCGCCAGCTCTGGTGGGGACATCGGCTGCCGGTCTGGTACCGAGACCTCGACACGTACGTGGGCACCGAGCCGCCCCGCGGCGACGGCTGGGAGCGCGACCCCGACGTGCTCGACACCTGGTTCAGCAGCGCCCTGTGGCCGTTCGCCACGCTCGGCTGGCCGCTCCAGACGCCCGAGCTGCGGGCGTTCTATCCGACCGACGCGCTGGTCACCGGGCGCGACATCATCTTCCTGTGGGTGGCGCGGATGATCATGATGGGGTTGGAGTTCACCGGCGTCGAGCCGTTTTCCGACGTGCACATCACGGCGATCATCCAGGCGCCCGATGGCCGGCGGATGTCGAAGTCGCTGGGCACCGGGATCGACCCGTTGGACTTGATCGAGGGCGGCCCGAGGCCGCCCGTGTTTGCCCAGGGCTCGCAGTCGGCGGATGACGCGGGCGCCGCCCGTTCAGGCGAGGCCGGAAGCCGAGCGGGCGGCAAGCCCGGAGAGTTTCCGGCGTACGGCGCCGACGCGGTGCGCTGGGGCCTTTTGGCGATGTCGTCGGGGCAGGACGTCAGCTTCAGCGAGGACAAGGTGGCCCAGGGCCAACAGTTGACCAACAAGCTGTGGAACGCCGCGCGGCTGATCCTGCTCGGGGTGGGCCGCGAGGCGCGAGCGGTGGCGGCGCCGACGGCGGTGGAGGACCGCTGGATCCTGTCGCGCCTGGAGCGGGCCCGGAGCGAGGTCGCGACCCGAATCGAGCGCTTTGACTTCTCCCACGCCGCGCTCGCCGTGTACGAGTTCATCTACGGAGAGCTGTGCGACTGGTACCTGGAGCTGGTCAAGCCGCGGCTGCGCGCCGGTGAGCCCGAGCTGGCCGGGACGCTGCTGCACGTGCTGACCGAGACGGTTGCGCTGGCGCACCCGCTGATCCCGTTCGAGACCGAGGAGATCTACTCGCACATCCCGGGCACCGAGGGCCTGCTGGCGGCGCGGGTGGTCGGACCGCCGACTCCCGTCGACGCGCAGGCCGAAGAGGCCGTGCAAAGAGCGATCGTTGCCGTGCAGGCGCTGCGCCGGTGGCGCAACCTGGCCAGGGTCGAGCCGGGGGCGACGGTGCCGGCGCGGCTCCAGGCGCCCGGATTCGAAGAGACACTGGACCACATCTCGCGGCTGGCGCGCCTGCAGTTCGTCGATGGCAACGGCGGCGCCGAGGTGGTGGCGACGGTTCCGATCCCGGATGGCGCGGTGCAGATCCAGGCCAGTGCCGAGCTCGACGCCGGCGGCGCGCGGGCGCGAGCGCAGGAACAGCGAGCCAAGCTGGAGGCCGAGTATCAGCGCGCCGAACGCAAGCTCGCCAACCCGGCGTTCGTGGCCAAGGCTCCGGCCGAGGTCGTCCAGGCCGAGCGCGACAAGCTCGAGCGTCTGCGCCGGGAGCTGGACTCGCTGTGACCGGAGCCGAGGCCGAGCGCTACCTGCAGTCGCTGGAGCTGTTCGGGATGCGCTTCGGTCTGGACCGGATGCGCCGGCTGATGACCGCGCTCGGTCACCCGGAGCGCCGGTTTGCATCGATCCACGTCGTCGGCACCAACGGCAAGTCGTCGACCACGCGGATGATCGCCGCGATCCTGGCCCATCACCGACTGCGCACCGGCGCCTACCTGTCGCCGCATCTGGTGTCGTTCGGCGAGCGCATCCGGATCGATGATCACGACCTGAACCCGGCGCAGTTCGGCGCTGCGGTCGGGCGCGCCGCCCATGCCGCCGAGCTGGTCGACCGTTCGCTGGATGCCGGCGACCGGGTGACCCAGTTCGAGGCCCTGACCGCCGCCGCGTACTCGGAGCTGGCGCGCCAGCAGGTGGCGGTGGCGGTGATCGAGGCCGGATTGGGGGGACGGTACGACGCCACCAACGTGATCCCGTCCACGGTGCAGGTGCTGACCAGCGTCGGGCTCGAGCACACCCGCTGGCTGGGGCCGACGCTGACCGATATCGCCGCCGAGAAGCTGGACGTGGTCCGCGATGGCGGGACGCTGGTACTCGGCGCGGGGCTGGCCCCGGAGGTGGTGGAGCTCGCGGAGCGCGTCGCTGGTGAGCGCAACGCGCAGATCGTCCGGGCCGGCGTGGATCCGGGCGTCGCCGTCGGCGCCTCAGGCACGTTTCAGCGCCGTAATTTCGCGCTCGCCCGGGCGGCCGCCGAGGCCTACCTCGGCCGGCTCGACCCCAGCGCGGTCGCCGCCGCCGCCGCGCAGGTGCGGGTTCCCGGCCGGCTGCAGCAGATCGGCACCGACCCGCTGACGCTGCTCGACGGTGCCCACAATCCCGACGGGATTCGCGCCCTGACCGAGTCTCTGCCAGAGCTCGTCGCCGGCCACGACAACGTGGTCGCGGTCGTATCGGTGCTCGATGACAAGGACGCCGCCGGCATGCTCGCTGCCCTGATGCCTGCGTGCGATGCGCTGATCCTCACCACCAGTCACAATCCGCGGGCATTGCCACCGCCCACGCTCCAGTCGCTGACGCGCCAGCTCGCCGGTCCTGCGAGTGAGATCGTCGGCGATCCGCACCGGGCGCTGATGCGGGCCCGCGAGCTCGCCGGGCCGCGTGGCGTGGTCATCGCCACCGGCTCCATCTACCTGATCGCCGACCTGCTGACCACGGGGCGTCACGAGCGCGCCTCGAGCCTGTGAGCCTGAACGTCACGGCCACCGATCCCGCGCCGCCACCCGTGAACGACCGCGACGATCAGCCCAGCTTCCTCGCCATGATCGGCCTCGTCGCGTTGATCGTGGCGGTCGTGATCCTCGTGTTCTTCGGGATCGGCTACCTGTTCGGGAGAGCGTTCCTGTAGGTCGGTGCTCCGAATCGCGCATCCGGCAGGGAGGATCGCGCGAGCTGATGGCGTATTGATACTCGCCCCAGGGACGTCGTGCCCATTACACTCGGCCGCAAATGCTGACTTACGCCATCTTCGGGATCACCAACAGCGCCCTGAATCTCGCCGTCGAGCTGGTCATCCTCTTCCTGGTCGTGATCTGGCTGGCGTTGATCTACTGGACGTATGCGGACGCCCGCCGCCGGATCGCCGACCCGCTGCTGATCGGCTGCGCCACGCTCGCCTCCGTGTTCCCGTTCGTGGGCACGATCGTCTACATGATCGTGCGGCCGCCCGAGTACCTCGACGACGTGCGCGAGCGCGAGCTGGAGATGCAAGCGGCGGAGGCTCGGCTGGCCGAGCTCGGCTACCACCTCTGCCCCCACTGCGATTACGAGGTCGAGAAGGACTTCCTCCGCTGCCCCCACTGCATGCGCAAGCTCAAGGACCCGTGCGTGTCGTGCGGGCGGCCGCTCGATCCCACCTGGAAGGTCTGCCCCTTCTGCGAGGCCGAGGTCGGTGTGGCGGGTACTCGCGGTCCGGTGGCGCGGCGCCAGCGCCGGCGCGCGGAGAGCTCTGAGCCCGCCACCGAGCAGCCGTCAACCACCTGACGCCCGCTTCTGCGCAGGCTGGTCATCTCGTGGAGCGCACGCTCATCCTCGTCAAGCCGGACGCGTTCGCGCGCAATCTGACCGGCGAGATCATCGCCCGTTTCGAGCGCAAGGGGTTGCGATTGGCGGCGCTGACCATGATGACGATGAGCCGGGAACTGGCGGCGCGCCATTACGCGGAGCACGAGGGCAAGCCCTTCTACGAGGAGCTGGTCAGCTTCATCACCTCGGGCCCGCTGGTCGCGATGGTGCTGGAGGGGGATTCGGCCGTCGCCGCGGCGCGGCAGGTGATCGGCGCCACCGATCCGCTGCAGGCCACCACCGGCTCGATTCGCGGCGACTACGCCGTCGCGGTGGGCCAGAACCTGGTCCACGGGTCCGACGCCCCGGAGTCGGCGGCCCGCGAGGTCGCGCTGTTCTTCGGTGACCTCGCCTGAGGCGCCGAGACTGATCCTCGCTTCCGCCTCGCCCCAGCGGCGGGCGATCCTTCAGCAGATCGCGGTGCCGTTCGAGGTGCGGGTTTCCGGGGTGGAGGAGCTGATGGCGGGGCCTCCCGCCGAGGTTGTGCTGGAGAACGCCTATCGCAAGGCGGCGGCGGTGGCGGGCCAACGCTCGCCGGACGATGCGGGTGAGATACCGATTCTCGGCGTCGACACCGTCGTCAGCCTCGGTCCGCGGGTCTTCGGCAAGCCCGCCGGCCCCGCGCAGGCAGCCGAAATGCTCGCTGCGCTGGGCGGCCGTCGGCACTCGGTGTTCAGCGGCGTGTGCGTGATCGAGCGCGATCGCACCCGCACCGCCGCCGCCGAGACATTGGTCGAGTTCCGGACGCTCGACGCGGCAGCGATCGGCGCCTACCTGGCCACGGGAGAGTGGCGCGGCCGGGCCGGCGCCTACGCGATCCAGGGAGTCGGCGCGGCGCTGGTGACCCGGATCGAGGGCGACTATCTGAGCGTCGTCGGGCTGCCGGTGAGCACGCTGCTGGATCTCATGCCGGATCTGATTGCCCGCTGACCGTCTGAGGCCGGTGGTAGGCGGGGACGGCGAGCGCAAGATCGGTAACACCCTGTGCATCAACCCCGGCAGCGAGGCCAACCACGGGATCCTGCGCGGGTATCTCGTCGACATCGGTGGCAACGGGCGTCGCGCTGGCCCAGCGAGACGAGGGGTAGCGCGGTCCCGGGGCCGGCTCAGGCGACCCCGCAGAACCGCATCGCCGTCACCGCCAGCGCCTGGGCGCAGGCCACCAGACCATCGACCGGCACGTACTCGTCGATCGTGTGGGCCACGGTGGCGCCGTCGGGGTCGAACCCCGGCGGGCCGAAGCCGATCGACGGGATGCCGGCCTGGTGGGTGAACGTCGCCCCGTCATACCAGGAGTCAAGGCCGCCGAGGGCCCGCCGCAGGCCGACATCGTGGCTGGCACCGAGCGTCGTGCCGACGATCGGCTCGACCTCCGGGATCTCCATCGGCATGACTCGGTTGGGCCACCACTCGATCACCGGCGGGTGCTCCGCCAGCCAGTCGTCGCGGGCGGACTCGCGGGCGAGCCACGCCTCCACCTCGCGGCGGACGTCGGCGCCCCAGCCCTCCGGGTCGGCCTGGGCGGGCACGTACATGACGGCGATCGTCAGCTCACAGGCTGACGGGTAGGTGACCGGCCACTCGCCGCCGCTCACCACCGTCGGCAGCAGCGACGGCGGCGATAAGAAGGGGTGGGTCAGCTCTGGCGTCTGCGCCCACCGCCGGCGCAGGGCGGCGATCGCGTCCAGCACCACGCCCGCCTTCTCGATCGCGTTGACTGCGCCGCCCCGGCGCCAGCCGGGCTGGCGGACCTCGGCGTGGCCCGGCCGGCCGGGCACCCGGACCACGCCGTACTCCGAGCCGCGGCAGGCGACCCAGACGCGCGAGTCGGTGGGCTCGGTGACGATCCCGGCGTCGGCGGTCAGGCCGCGGCGCACGAGGGCGGCCCCACCCGCTCCCGAGGACTCCTCGTCGGTGTTGGTGGCCACCACCAGATCTCCGGTCAGGTGGATGCCGAGCCGGGAGAGCGTCTCGGCGGCGAACGTCATCGCCGCGATCCCGCCCTTCATGTCGCACGCTCCCCGGCCGTACAGATTGCCGTCGCGCACCTGCGGCGAGAACGGGGGGCTGGTCCACTGCACCGCGGGCTGGGGCGAGACCACGTCGATGTGGCCGTTGAGCAACAGAGCGGGACCGGATCCGGCCCCCCGCACGGTCGCGATCAGCTGGGGGCGCCCGGCAAAGTCCAGCCCGGGCGGGACCAGCGGCGCGCCCGCCAGCTCCCGCGCGTCGGGCTCGAACAGGTCGATCTCGGCGCCGGCCGTCTGCAGCCGGGTCGCGAGGTAGCGTTGCAGCGCCTCCTCCTGGCGCGGCGGATCGCCGACCTCGCGGGCGGTGGTGTCGAAGGTGATCAGGCAGGCCGCCAGCTCCACGAGCTCGTCGCGTCCCTGCTGGACCGCGGCGCAGACCCGGCGCTCGGCTTGCGACAGGGGCATCGGCGGAAACCTAACGAACCGCTCTGGCGGATCCCGGCGCGCCAACCGACCCGGCGCTGCGCCCGCGGCTCGGTCACCCAACCAGAGCCGGGTTTTCCCGGCTCCAATTTCCAGGGTTTTCTCCTGGTTATGGGATTTCGGGAGCGTCGTCGGTGGCCGGTCGTTCGATACACTCCCCGTCGGACGGAGCTGGCTACCCGGTGCGATTCATCTGCACTCGCCGGGCTTGTCCGACGCTTCGAGCTACCTCTAAAACATGGGCTTCTTCACGTATCTGACCGGTTTCGGCGGCCGCGACATGGCGGTCGACCTGGGCACCGCCAACACGCTCGTCTATGTCCGCGGCCGGGGGATCGTGCTGTCCGAGCCGAGCGTTGTCGCGGTCGACTCGCGCACCGGCGAGGTCCACGCCGTCGGGATCGAGGCGAAGCGCATGCTCGGCCGTACGCCGGGGACGATCTCGGCGATCCGTCCGCTGAAGGACGGAGTGATCGCCGACTTCGAGGTGACCGAGGAGATGCTGCGCCATTTCATCCAGAAGGTCCATCAGAACCGGTGGGCGCACCCCCGCGTGGTCGTGTGCGTCCCCAGCGGCGTGACCGGGGTGGAGAAACGCGCCGTGGAGGAGGCGTGCCTATCGGCGGGCGCGCGTCAGGCCTACCTGATCGAGGAGCCGATGGCGGCCGCGATCGGAGCCGGGCTCCCGGTGGGGGAGCCGACCGGCTCCATGGTCGTCGACATCGGCGGAGGCACCAGCGAGGTGGCGGTGATCTCGCTCGGCGGGATCGTGGTCTCGCAGTCGATCCGGGTCGGGGGCGACGAGCTCGATGAGGCGATCATCAATTACGTCAAGCGCGAGTACAAGCTCCTGATCGGGCAGCAGACCGCGGAGGAGGTCAAGCTGGAGATCGGCTCGGCGCACATCATGCCCGAGGAGGTCCAGGCCGAGATCCGCGGCCGCGACATGGTCTCGGGGCTGCCCAAGACGGTGATCCTCACCAGCGAGGAGATCCGCGGGGCGCTGGAGGAGCCGGTGTCGCAGATCATCGACGCCGTCAAGCAGACGTTGGATCGCACCCCACCGGAGCTGGCCTCGGACGTCATGGATCGTGGCATCATGCTGGCCGGCGGCGGTTCGCTGCTGCAGGGCATCGACGAGCGCCTGCGCCACGAGACGCAGATGCCCGCGCACCTGGCAGAGTCGCCGCTGACGTGCGTTGCGGTCGGCTCGGGAAGATCGCTGGAGGAGTTCGAGGCGATCCACCGGAGCAGTAAGAATTCAAGGAACCGGCGTCGTCGGTAATGGGCTTCCCAGACCGGCGCATGCGGAGCAACACTTTGGAGACACGGAACCCGTGCACGACAAACAGGTTCGACGGCGGCGAGCAGTGCTCGCGGTGCTGGTCGTCGTCTCCCTGATCCTGCTCACAGCCTATTTCGGCGAGTCGGCGAACAGTCCGCTGCACTCGGTGCAGCGGCGGATCGTCCAGGTGCTGTCGCCGGTGCAGGCGGGGGCCAGCACCGTGCTGTCCCCGGTCCGGGACGTCGCCAACTGGGTGTCGGACACGTTGCGGGCCAAGTCCCAGCGCGATCAGCTACAGGCCAAGGTCAACAAGCTGACGGCGCAGGTCGACCTGCTCAAGACCGAGCAGTTCCAGAACTCCCAGCTGACCAAGCAGGTCAAGCTCGACTCCAACATCGGCCTGGCCAACTACCACCTCGTCGCCGCCAACGTCATCGGGCGTGATCCCAGCCTCTGGTATCAGCAGGTCACCGTCGACGCCGGTTCGGACGAGGGGGTCGTGCAAGGCGACCCGGCGATCGGCGACGGGGCGCTCGTCGGCGACGTGACCACGGTGGACCCGTCGGTCTCGATCGTGACGCTGATCACCGATCACTCGGTGCAGGTCGGCGCCCAGATCCAGGATCGGAGCTTCGACGACGGCATCGTGGCGCCGTCGGTCGGCAACCCGAACCGGCTGCTGCTCCAGGACCTACCCGGCAACGCGCGGATCACCGCCGGCGACCAGGTGGTCACGTCGGGATTCAAGTCCGGATCGCTGACGTCGCTGTATCCGGCGGGGATCCCGATCGGGACGGTCGCGGCCGTCAACCCGAACCAGCTGTTCAACAACAACGAGGTCCCGGTCTCGCCGGCGGCCAACCTGCGGCACTTCGACTCGGTGCAGATCCTGACGCGGCCGCACGCCGGCGAACAGCGAGCGCAGGTGCCAGCCGGATGAGCGCGCCCTCCGCCAAGCTCGTCCTCCGGCTGGTGCTCCTGGCCCTGGTCACCGTGGTGATCCAGGAGACGGCGGTCTCCCAGGTGTCGATCTTCGGTATCAGCGCCGACCTCACCCCGCTGATGGTGATGTCGGTCGGGCTCATCGCCGGATCGATGACCGGCGCGGTGATGGGCTTCGCCACCGGCCTGCTGGTCGACACGGTGCTGGTCCAGACGCTCGGGATCACGTCGCTCCTGTACATCGCGATCGGGTACTGGTCGGGGCGGCTGCGCGAGGTGCGCGATCCCGCCCACGGGCTGGTGCCGGTGGCCGCCGGCGCGGCGGCGACGGCGGTGGCCGGGATCGGCATGACGATCATCCAGTTCCTGCTCGGCGTCGACGCGCCGGTGAGTCTGCTGTTGGCGCAGCAGATCTTCATTACGGTGCTCGTCAACACCCTGATCGCGCTGCCGGTGTTCGCGGTGGTGCGGAAGATCATCCAGCCGACGCTGCCCGAGGATCCGCGGCGCCGGCGCCGGCGCGCGTACACCACCGGCGGCCTCAGCCCGCTGCAGAGCCCGTCGCAACGGACCGGTCAGCTAAACCGAGGCGCGCGATGATCAGTCCGTCCGGCGACTCCCGCAAGGGGCCACGCTTCGGCGTGCCGGAGGAGGAGCGGCCGCCGCTGAGCCCGCAGCTGGCGCTGCGGGTCGCGATCGTCGGCAGCCTCGCACTCGCGATGTTCGCGATCATCTTCTTCCGCCTGTGGTTTCTGCAGGTCCTGTCCGGCAACCAGTACCTGGCCCAGGCCAAGACCAACCGGGTGCGCGACATCGACATCGCCGCTGCCCGGGGCCAGATCCTCGACAGCTCGGGAACCTCACTGGTCACCAGCACCAAGGCCCTGGCGGTCCAGATCTCCCCGCCCGATCTTCCGGTGCCGGTGACCGACGTGGCATCCGAGCTCGCCCATCCACCCCGGCGCGACGCCGTCGTCTACAACCGGCTGGCGCACGTGCTCGGCCTCTCCACCACCCGCCATCGGTGCAAGATCGCCGCCCCGCCGCCGAACGTCCTGCGACTCTCGCCGATCGCCTGCGACGTGGCCAAGCAGGTTTCGCTGCTGCCCTACGCCGACGTCACGATCAAGAGCGGGCCGGCGGTCAGCAAGTACATCCAGTTCTATCTCTCAGAGCGCCAGGACGAGTTCGCCGGCGTTCAGGTACAGCGCATCTACGTGACCCACTACCCGTACACGACGCTGGCCGCCCAGGTGCTCGGGACCGTGGGACGAGTCGATCCGCAGGAGCTCAAGCAGCCGGCCTACCGGGGGGTGTCGCCGAACGCGATCGTCGGGCAGTCGGGGCTCGAGGCCGAGTACGACGGCTACCTGCGCGGGAAGGACGGCGACCAGCAGGTACAGGTCAACGCGCTGGGCCAGCCCACCGGAGACCTGCGCACTCGGAGCCCGACAGCGGGCCACAACCTGAAGCTGTCGCTGAACGCCGGCCTGCAGCGGGTGGGGCAGAACGCCCTGCAGGCATCGATGAACGCCAACTACTCTCCGGGCGGGGCGTTTGTCGCCATGAACCCGGACACCGGCGCCGTCTACGGCATGGGCTCGCTCCCGAGCTTCAACCCCGCGGTGTTCACCGGCAACCTGTCGCAGTCGACCTACCGTCAGCTGACCAACCCCAACGGCGGCGACCCGCTGCTCAACCGCGCGACGCAGAGCGCGGGGCCGACCGGCTCCACCTTCAAGCCGATCACCGCCACCGCGGCATTGCAGAGCGGCGCATGGAGCGTTGACGACGTCTACGACGACACGGGGCAGTTCTGCTTCCCGGGCACCACCGAATGCCTGCACAACTCCGGTCACGCCGCCAACGGCACGCTGAACCTCGTCAACGCGATTCGGGTCTCCGACGACGTCTTCTTCTACCACCTCGGGTTTCTGACCGATGGCGATCCGCAGACCCAACCCAACGGGGGCCCGCTGGACCAGTGGGCGCGCAAGTTCGGGATCGGACGCTCGACCGGGGTCGACCTACCCCCGGCCGACACGGTGGACGGGACGTTGCCGACGCCGAAGTGGCGGGCCACCCGCAACAAGCTCGAGGCCGAGTGCGATGCTGCGACCGGACCGTTTCGGTACACGAACGGGAGCGTCGCGGGGCCGCACAAGCACAAGGGCTGGCGCCGCAGTCCCAAGCACTCGCCCGGCGGCTGTGGGATCGCCGACGGCAGCAACCGGCCGTGGTCGGTCGGCGACAACGTCAACCTGGCCGTCGGGCAGGGCGACGTGCAGGTGACGCCGTTGCAGCTCGCGGTCGCGTACTCGGCGATCGCCAACGGCGGCACGGTCGTCACCCCGCACCTCGGCCAGGACATCCAGAAGGAGGACGGCACGGTGCTGCAGACGATCGCCCCCGGCTCGCGCCGCCAGCTGCACCTCAATCCGTTGTATCTGCAGGCGATCCAGCAGGGGCTGCGCGACGCTGCCTCTCAGCCCGGGGGAACCTCGGACGATGTCATGGGCAACTTCCCTGAGCAGGTGTACGGCAAGACCGGCACCGCCCAGTACACCAGCAACGGGGTCGAGGTGGACTACGCGTGGTACGCGTGCTTCGTCCCCAAGACCGCCACCAGCAAGCCGATCACGGTCGTCGTCTGGGTCGAGAAGGGCGGCTTCGGGGACATCGGCGCGGCGCCGGTGGCACGCCAGATCCTGTCGCAGTGGTTCTTCGGCAAGCCCGGGGTCTACAAGGCCGGAACCTCAACCACGCTATGAGCAGCCGGTTCAGTCAGTCAGGCTTGCAGGTCGGCGGGGTCGGCGGGGTCGGCGGGGTCGGCGGGGTCGGCAGGATCTGTGGGATCGGCCGGGTGGGCGGGCTCAAATGACGAGCGACGCCCGCATGATGCCGATCCAGCCGGCCGACGAGGCCGCCGCCGCGGAGCCACGCGTGCGCCTGCTGCCGCTGTTCGACCCGATGCTGCTGCTGGCGGCCGTGGGGCTGATCGTTTGCTCGCTGGTGACGCTCAAGAGCGCCACCGCGCACGCCGACCCAGGCCACCCGATGTTCTACTTCGAGCGCCAGGCGATCTTCGGTGGCGTGGGAGTGCTGCTGGCGCTGATCATCAGCCGGTTCGACTACTCCCGGCTGCGCGAGTTCAAGTACGGCCTGTACGCGATCATGATCGGGCTGAACCTGGTCGTCTACGCGATGCCGCCGATCGGGGGCGCCCGGCGCTGGATCCCGTTGCCGCTGCTGCAGTTCCAATCCTCGGAGTTCGGCAAGGTCCTGCTGATCGTGGCGCTGGCCGGTTTTGCCGTCGATCGCAGTCGCAGGCTGCACGAGTGGCGCACGACGGCGCGGATCATGTTGCTGGCGATCATCCCGGCGCTGCTCGTGATCCCCCAGCCCGACCTGGGCACCGGGATGGTGTACGTCGCGATCGGCTTCAGCGTCCTGTTCTTCGCCGGGACGTCGTTCAAGCAGCTGGCCGCGCTGGTGGCCCTGTTCGCCGTCGCCCTCGCGATCGTGCTCGCCGGAGCCCCGGCGCTGGGCGAACACGTGCTAAAGAACTACCAGACGCAACGTCTGACGACGTTCCTGAATCCCTCGTGCAGCCCCAAGGACCAAACCTGCTATCAGCTCCACCAGTCGGAGATCGCCATCGGCTCGGGGCAGAAGACCGGTCGGGGGAGGTACGCGACCCAGACCAAGCTGAACTTCCTGCCGGCCAACGACACCGACTTCGTCTTCGCCGCCGTGGGAGAGACCTACGGGTTCGTCGGTGCGGCGATCGTGCTGTCGCTGTACGCGCTGCTGATCTGGCGCGCGCTGCGGATCCTCACAATGAGCAAGAACCTGTTCGGCAGCCTGATCGCCGCCGGCATCCTCGCGATGCTCATGTGCCAGGTCTTCGTGAACGTTGGGATGACGATCGGGATCATGCCCGTGACGGGCGTCCCGTTACCGTTGCTGAGCTATGGCGGCTCCTCGGTGATCGTCACCTTCATCGCCATTGGGCTGCTGCAGTCGATCTACATCCAGGCACGGATGGCTCAGACCGGCAAAGCCCGGCCCTTGATTTCGTAATGACCCGCGCGATCAGATCAGCGCGCGGAAAGACTTCCAAAGGACTGAACACAATTGAAGAAGCAAGTACTGGTCAGCGTCGACCGGGGAGAGACCCGGGTCGCGATGCTGGAGACGACCGGGACCGTAACGTCGCGCCGCCGGCGGGGCGCCCCCTCCGGTGACTACAGAGTCGCCGAGCTGTATCTGGAGCGGCGGGGCAACCGTTCGATCGTAGGCAACATCTACAAGGGCCGGGTCGACAACGTGCTCGCCGGACTCGAGGCCGCGTTCGTGGACATCGGCCTGGAGAAGAACGGCTTCCTGCACGTCGACGAGATCGTGCTCCCGGGAGTCGAGGCGCCGCGGCGCGGCCGCGGCGGCGGTCGCGACGGCCGCCAGATCACCGACATGCTCAAGCCCGGGCAGGAGATCGTGGTCCAGGTGGTCAAGGACCCCCTCAAGACCAAGGGCGCGCGGCTCTCGATGGACCTGACGATCGCCGGCCGCTACATGGTCTACGCCCCCTACGGCGAGGGCGTCGGCGTCTCCCGGCGGCTGGACGAGAAGGAGCGCGACCGCCTGCGCAAAGAGGCCGCCAAGCTCGAGCTGAACGGCGCCGGCGCGATCATCCGCACCGCGGCCCAGGGGGTCAAGCGCGCCGACTTGGAGCGGGAGCTCGTCTACCTGTTCAAGCTCGGCGAGGTGCTGCAGAAGCGGGTCGCCGAGACCCAGGCGCCGGCGCTGGTCTTCCAGGAGGCCGATCTGTCGGTGCGGGTCGTGCGCGACATCTTCTCCGCCGACTTCGAGCGCGCGGTGGTCGACGACCCCAAGCAACACCACCGGCTGGTGTCGTTCTTCTCTCGTACCGCCCCCGAGCTGGTCGAGCACGTCGAGCTGTGGGAGGACGCGACGCCGCTGTTCGAGGCCTTCGGGGTGGAGGACGTGCTGGATTCAACGCTCAGCCGGCGTGTTGACCTGCCCAGCGGGGGCTACCTGATGATCGACTACGCCGAGGCGCTGACCGTCATCGACGTCAACTCCGGCTCCTTCATCGGCCGCGGCAAGGGGGCACGGCTGGAGGACACGATCACCAAGACCAATCTGGAGGCGGCCGACGAAGTCGTGCGTCAGCTGCGGCTCCGCGACATCGGCGGGATCATCGTCATCGACTTCATCGACATGGCGCGCGCCCGCAACCGCGAGGCGGTCCTCAAGACGCTGCGCAAGGCGCTGGACGAGGATCGGACGAAGACGTTCGTGGTCGAGATCTCCCCGCTGGGCCTGGTGGAGATGACTCGCCAGAACGTCACCGACGGCGTCCGGGAGATCATGACCCGGCCGTGCCCGACGTGCGACGGCGAGGGGGTGATCAAGTCCGAGGAGACGATCGCAATCGAGTTCGAGCGCCGGATGCGAGAGGTCGCCAAGCACACCGCGGCCGAGGCCATCCTGCTCCAGATCAATCCTCGCGTCAGCGCCGAGTTCACCGCCAACGACGCCCGCGTGCTGCACGCCGTCGAGCACGACACCGGCAAGGTGTTCGTGTTCGAGGGCTCCGAGGGACTGCCGCTGGAGCACTTCGCGGTGCTCCTGGAGGGCGACAGGCAGTCGGTGCTGGAGCGGGCGCTGCCGTTCCGCGAGGGCGAGGAGGTCCACGTCGAGATCGTCGAGCCCCACATGTACAGCCCCGGCGATGCGGTGGCCAAGATCGACGGCTACGTCATCTCGATCCGCGGCGGGACCCGGTACGTTGGCGAGAAGCACCTGGTGCGCATCGAGGAGGTGGGCCGCACCTCGGCGGTCGCCTCGCTGCTCGACGCCGCCGGCTCGGACGAGACCTTGCCGGCCGGTGAGGACTCGGATGATCTAGACTCGAAGCCTCGGCGTCGCGGCCGCAGAGGCGGGCGGCGCCGTTCGGGTGCCAAGGCCGGGTCGGCTGCGGGTCCGTCGGCTTCGGAGTGACCACATCCGGGGGAACCCCCGGATACCCCCTAAAAGTCCCGTATGAGCAACATCCGGGGGAACCCCCCGGATACCCCCTAAAAGTCCTATATGAGCAACATCCGGGGCAAACCCCGGATACCCCCAAAAGTCCATGTATGCAATCGTCAAGACAGGTGGCAAGCAGTACCGCGTGACGCAGGGCGAGTCCCTGCTGATCGAGCGGTTGCCCGTGGAGGACGGGGCGACCGTGGCGCTGGCGCCGCTGCTGTTCGTCGACGGCTCCGAGGTCGTGGACGGCGACGACCTGGCGCGGGTCACCGTCGAGGCTCGGGTCCTCGCCCACGAGCGCGGGCCCAAGCTCCGGGTGGTCAAGTTCAAGCCCAAGCGCGGCTACAAGCGCCGCACCGGCCACCGCCAGGAGCTGACCCGCATCGAGGTCACCTCGCTGAAGCTGGGCTCCCGTGCCGGTCGACCTCGCACGGCGGCGGCATCCGTCCCCGGTACAGAGGAGGCGAGCGATGGCGCATAAGAAAGGGCTGGGATCCAGCCGCAACGGCCGTGACTCCAACGCCAAGCGCCTCGGCGTCAAGGTGTTCGCGGGTCAGGCGGTGACCGGCGGCGAGATCATCGTCCGCCAGCGGGGAACCCGCTTCAAGCCTGGCGACGGCGTCGGAATCGGCAAGGACGACACGATTTACGCCCGGTCCGCCGGGACGGTGCAGTTCACGCACGGCCGACGCGGCCGCGTCATCTCAATCGTCTCCGAATAAGGCGTCGCCGGCGCCCCCCGGGGTGGTGCAGTTTGCACCATCACAGTCGGGGCTGACCGCTGGCGCCCCACCCGGGGTGGTGCAGTTTGACCATCACAGTCGGGGCTGATCTGCATCACCCCCCGGTCCGGTGACGACCCCCCGGTCCGGTGACGGCTTGGGGGGCACTCAGCCCTCCTGGGCGGTTGGCCGGATCAGGATCTCGTTGACGTCGACCTCGGGCGGCTGCGAGACCGCCCACATCGCAGCGCGGGCGACATCTTCCGGCGCCAGCGCCGCTTTCGGGCGGTTCTCGAAGAACGGGGTGTCGACCATTCCCGGTTCGATCAGGGTCACCCGCACCCCCGTCCCGTGGAGCTCCTGCCGCGCGCCCTCTCCCATCGCCGTCACCGCCCACTTGGTCGCGGAGTACAACGACCCGGCTTGGGCTCTCCGGCCGGCGACCGAGCCGGTCAGGAGCAGGTGGCCGCGTGATCGCTGCAATGCCTCGATCGTCGCCCGGATCGTCAAGGCGGCCCCGTAGACGTTCGTCAGCACCATGGAGCGCCAGAACTCCGGAGACTCGCTGAGAAATCCCCGCTTGGCGCCGAATCCGGCGTTGGCAAACGCGACATCGAGCTGGCCGTAGCGGTCCAGGATCTCGGTGACGAGCCCTTCCTGATCGCTCCACTCGGTGACGTCGCATTTGATCGCCAGCGCTCGCTCGTCGCCGCCGAGCTCCTCGGCCAGGTCCCGGAGCCGGTCGACCGAGCGCGCGGCGAGGACGACGCGGTACCCCGCGTCGGACGCCGCCCGAGCGGTCGCCGCGCCAATGCCGGACGACGCGCCGGTGATCAGGAACACGGAATCGGACATAGTCTTGACACAGCATGCACGATCGAGCTCACATCCACGTCCAGGCCGGTGCCGGGGGCGATGGCTGCCTGAGCTTCCGCCGCGAGGCGCACGTGCCCAAGGGCGGCCCCGACGGCGGCGACGGCGGCCGCGGGGGCGACGTCGTGCTGGTCTGCGACGAGTCGCTGCGCGACCTCGAGTCCTTCCGGCGCCGCTCGCACTTCAAGGCCCGCCGCGGCGGGCACGGGCAGGGGGCGCTGCGCCATGGCGCCGACGGGGCCGCCCTGGAACTGCCCGTCGCGCCCGGGACCGAGGTGGTGGTGGAGCGCGATGGCACCCGCTATGACCTCCTCCGCTCGGGCCAGCGAGCGGTGGTGGCCCGGGGCGGATCGGGCGGTCGTGGCAACAAGCGCTTCGCCGGCCCCACGCATCAGACGCCCCGGTTCGCCCAACGCGGGCTCCCCGGCGAGGAGACCTGGTTGACGCTCCAACTAAAGCTGCTCGCCGACGTCGGGCTGATCGGGCTCCCCAACGCCGGCAAGTCCTCGCTGCTGGCGCGGCTCACCCGAGCCCATCCCAAGGTGGCCGACTACCCGTTCACCACGCTCTCGCCGGTGCTCGGCACCCTGCAGACCGACACCCGCCAGCTGGTGATCGCCGACATTCCCGGGTTGATCGAAGGGGCCAGCGCCGGCGCCGGACTGGGCCACGAGTTCCTCGCCCACGTGGAGCGCACCCGGCTGCTGGTACACGTCCTGGACCTCAATCCGCTGGACGGCTCCGACCCGGTCGCAAACCACGCCGCCGTCGAGCAGGAGCTGGAGCGCCACGATTCCCGGCTGGTGTCGCTGCCGCGGATCCTGGCCCTGTCGAAGGCCGACCTGGTCGACGCCGGCACCGCCGAGCGGGCTCGGGGACGGTGGCGGCGAAGGCTTGGTCCCGAGGTCCCCGTGCTGATCACGTCCTCGGTCACCCACGCCGGCCTCGACGAGCTCGCCGCCGAGCTGGTCCGTCGCGTCCCGGAGATGCTCCCGCCCGACGCCCTCCGCGCCGAGAACGGGGCGCCGCCCGACCTCGCCGCGCTGGCCGAGCACCGGGTGTTCCGCCCCGCGGCGTCGCGCGCCTATACGGTGCGGCGCACCGGCGAGGCGAGCTTCAGCGTGACCGGAGAGGGGATCGTGCGGCTGCTGGCGCGCTACGACCTGGACAACGAGGAGGCGCTCGCTCACCTGGAGCAGCGTCTGCGCGGTCTCGGCGTGCTCAGCGCGTTGCAAGCGGAGGGATTTCAGCCCGGCGACGAGGTGGAGATCGCCGGTATCGCGTTCGACCTGGATCCCAGCGTGTAGGATCACGCGCCGTCCGGCCGGACAAGCGAAGCGAGGAGGAGTGATATGCGGCGCGTTGCGTTCGCGATGGTGGTGGGGGCGTGCTGCGCGCTGTGCGCAAGCGCCGGCGCGAAGGTGCTGAGAGTCGGCTCCTACCACGGGATCAAGGGCCAGTACAGGTCGATCCAAGCGGCGGTCAACGCTGCCAGGCCGGGCGACTGGATCCTGATCGGACCGGGGGACTACAAGACCAGCCCGGGCTCGATTCACACCCCCAAGGGCGCTTCCAAGTTTCCGGCGGGGGTGCTGATCACCACCCGGGATCTTCATCTCAGAGGTATGAACCGCAACACGGTGGTCGTCGACGGCACCAGGCCCGGCTCGAGCGTCTGCTCGCGCCGCTCGTCGGCTCAGAACTTCGGGCTGGAGGGCGCCTCCGGCGGGGGCTACGGAGGGGGCTACGCGGTCACCGCCGCCGCCGGCAAGCGCTCGGGCGTCAACGGGGTGATGGTGTTCAAGGCGGCCGACGTGTCGATCGAGAACCTCACCGCCTGCAACTTCCTCGGCGGCTCCCGTGACGCGGGCAACGAGATCTGGTGGAACGGCGGCGCCGACAGCGGCCGGGTCGGCGGACACGGCTACTACGGCGCCTATCTGACGACGACCAGCACCTACCTGAAGAACAGGTCGCCGGCCGGCGAATTCAGCGCCGCCCAGTACGGCGTCTTCTCCAGCAACTGGAGCGGCGGGACCTGGGACAACATCTACGCCTCCAACTTCAACGACTCCGGCTTCTACATCGGCGCCTGCCGGCAGATCTGCGATCAGACGCTGAACCACGGCTGGGCGCAGTACAACGCGCTCGGCTATTCGGGGACCAACTCCGGCGGCCGGCTCCTGATCGAGAACTCTCAGTTCGACGAGAACGAGGACGGCTTCGACACCAACAGCCAGAACGCGGATGAGCCCTCGCCCCAGAACGGCGCCTGTCCCGCGGGCGTAAAGCCCCCGATCAGAGGCGCTCACAGCTGCTGGGTCTTCTACCGCAACTACGTCCACGACAACAACAACCCGAACGTGCCGGCCGCAGGATCGGCGGCGGCGGGCCCCGTGGGCACCGGCATGTCGATTTCCGGCGGGCGCAACGACACGGTCATGAGCAACCGGTTTGCCGACAACGACGCCTGGGGGGTGATCTTCGTGGCCTATCCGGACCAGGGTCCCCCGTGCACGGGCGGCACGCTGAACTCCCCGCTCCTGGGACCCGGCGGATGCGCGTTCGATAACTGGGGCAATGCTCTGGTCGACAACGTGTTTCACCACAACGGCTCGTTCGGCAACCCGACCAACGGCGACTTCGGCGAGCTCACGGTCGAATCCGGGCATCCCACCAACTGCTATCGGGGCAACGTGCAGCAGGGCGGGGGCGCAGTGACGAGCTCGCCCAGCGACCTCCAGCAGACGAAGCCAAGATGCGCCGGCACCGCGCCGGCGAACCTCAACGAGCCGTTCCTCAGCGAGGTGTACTGCGACTCCCAGCTCGAGCTCGCCCTGTGCACGCCGACCGATCACTACCCACGGGTGACCAGGATCGTCATGCACCCGCTGCCGACCAGGCAACTGAAGACGATGCCCAACCCGTGCGCGGACGTCCCCGCCAACCCGTGGTGCGCGCGCAAAGTGAGGCTGACCGGCTGACGTCCGCCGCGTAGCCTTGGGCAGGTGAGCTGCCTGGTGGTCAAGCTGGGATCCAGCATCGTCGCCGACGAGCGCGGCGAGGTCCGAGCCGACGTGCTCGGCCGAATCTGCGACGAGCTCGCCGCGCGCCATCACGCCGGGGGCTCGACGATCGTCGTCACCAGCGGCGCGATCGCCCGGGGGATGGGGGTGATGAAACTGGCTCCCACCCACCCGCGCCGGCGCGCGATCGACGAACTGCAGGCGGCCAGCGCCGTCGGCCAGGGCAAGCTGTACCAGGTCTACGACGAACTGCTGTGGGCCCGCCGAGTCCCCACCGCCCAGGTGCTGCTGACCTTCTTCGACATGAGCGCGCGGACGCATTACCTCAACGCCCGCCAGACGCTGCGCAAGCTGCTGGACTGGCGGGTGGTTCCCGTGATCAACGAGAACGACACGACCACCACCGACGAGATCTCGTTCGGCAACAACGACTTCCTCGCCGCCCAGGTGGCGATCCTGCTCGGCGCCGATCAGCTGCTGCTGCTCACCGACGCCGCCGGCGTCTTCACCGCCGACCCGCGGCGCGATCCCGCGGCGCAGCTGGTCCAGGAGGTGAGCGACTTCGGCGACCTCGAGTCGCTCGAGATCTCCCAGGCGGCATCGCCCCTCGGCTCCGGAGGGATGCGCTCCAAGGTCGTCGCCGCCGAGATGGCCACCGCGGCCGGCATCCCCACAGTCATCGCCGGCGGCCTGGCCCCCGGGGCGATCACCGCCGCCGCCGCCGGCGCAACCGTCGGCACCTCGTTTCCCGCCCGCGCGGCACGCTATTCCAGCTTCAAGCTGTGGCTCAAGTACGCCAAGCCGGTCCGCGGCCGGGTAATCGTCGACGCCGGCGCCGCCCGCGCGCTCCGCGACGGTGGGACCAGCCTGCTCCCGGTCGGCGTGGTGGAGGTGGCGGGCGCGTTCGACGCCGGCGACGCGGTCGAGATCGCCGACGACCAGGCGACCGTCGGCAAGGGGATCAGCAACTACTCGGCCACCGAGCTGCGGCGGGTGCGCGGGCTCCAGTCCGGCGCCGTCCGCGAGCTGCTGCCGACGGCCAGCGACGAAGCCATCCACCGGGACTACTTCGTGCTGGCGTAACCTTTGCGCGACCATGGCCACCACCGCGCTCTCCATCGCCGAGGTCTGCCTGATCGCCCAGCGTGCGTCGCGCGTGCTCGCGGGAGTCGGCGCCGGCGTAAAGGACCAGGCGCTGGAGGCGGTCGCCGACGCGCTGGTGCAGAGCACCGAGCAGATTCTCCAGGCAAATGCGCAGGACCTGGAGACGGGGGAGGAGAACGGGCTGTCGGACGCGCTGCTGGACCGGCTCGCCCTCGATGAGCGCCGCATCATCGCGATGGCCGCGGGGGTGCGCAAGATCGTCGCCCTCCCCGACCCCGTCGGCGAGGTGATCGACGGCTCCACCCTGCCCAACGGCCTCCAGCTGCGGCGGGTCCGCGTGCCGCTCGGCGTCATCGCGGTCGTCTACGAGGCACGCCCCAACGTCACCATCGACGCCGCCGCGCTGTGCCTGAAGTCCGGCAACGCCGTCGTCCTCCGCGGGTCGAGCTCGGCGGCCCACTCCAACGCCGTCCTCGCCGCCGTCGCCGTCGATGCCGCCACCGCGGCGGGACTGCCGCCCGGCGCACTGTCGCTGATCGGCGGCGGCGACCGCGAGGAGCTCGCCGAGCTGGCCACGCAGACGGGCCTCGTCGACCTGATCATCCCCCGCGGCGGCGAGGGCCTGAAGGCGGCGCTCAAGGGGGTGGCCACGGTTCCGGTGATCTATGCCGCCTCGGGGAACAACCACGTGTACGTCGACGCCGGCGCCGATCTCGACGTCGCCCGCGCGATCGTCCTCAACGCCAAGCTGCAGCGCCCCGGGACGTGCAACGCGGCCGAGAAGCTGCTCGTCCACCGCGATGTCGCGGGGCGCTTCCTCCCCGACGTCCTCGGGGCACTACGCCAGGCCGGAGTGATCCTGCACGGCGATCAACGCGCCCGTGACGCGGCGCCCGCGGTTGCGATCGATGCTGCCAGCGACGAGGATTGGGACGCCGAGTACCTGGCGCTCGAGCTCGCCGCCGCCGTGGTCGACTCCGTGGACGAGGCGATCGCCCACATCAACGCCCACGGCAGCGGTCACTCGGAGGCCATCGTCACCCCCAGCACCGCGTCCGCCCGCGCATTTCAGCTCGGCGTCGACGCGGCCTGCGTCTACGTCAACGCGTCTACCCGGTTCACCGACGGCGGCGAGTTCGGGATGGGCGCGGAGATCGGCAACTCGACCCAGAAACTGCACGCCCGCGGGCCGATCGGGCTGCGCGAGCTGTGCACGTTTAAGTACCTGATCGACGGCGCCGGGCACGTCCGCAGCTGAGGCGGAAGCGCCAAAAAACCACCTCGAGCCGGGCCGACGATGCGGATAGGGATTCTCGGCGGGACCTTCAACCCGCCACATCTCGGTCACCTGGTGTGCGCCCAGGAGGCCTACCGTGAGCTGGACCTCGATCAGGTGCTGCTCATCCCCGCCGGTACACCGCCGCACAAGCCCGTCGATGCCGAGCCCGGCGCTCGCCACCGGCTGAGCCTGTGCCGCCTGGCGATCGAGCACGACGATCGCTTTGCCGTCTCCGATCTCGAGCTGCACCGCGACGGACCGTCCTACACGGTCGATACCCTCCAAGCACTGAGCTCGCAAGCGCCCACCAACGAACTCGTCCTGATCCTCGGCGGTGACATCGCTGCCGGACTCCCGCAATGGCATGAGCCGGAGCGGGTTCTGGAGCTGGCGACCGTGGCTATCGCCAAGCGACGCGGAACCGCGCGCTCGGCGGTCCAGCAGGCGCTCGACCAGCTCAGGGGAGGTGAGCGCGCCAGGTTCTTTCAGATGCCACGGATCGGGATCTCCTCGACCATGGTGAGACGCCGGGTGCGCGCCGGGCAGCCGATTCGCTACTTAGTACCGGAAGGAGTAATGAGATATATCGACACGCATGGGCTCTACCGCCAGCCGGGCCGGGCATGAGCGCCCGCCGGGCCACCGTGGGCGAGGCGACGTCATGAGCGGCGACGAGCTCACGCCCGAGCAGACGCTCGCCGCCGTCACCGAGCTCGCCGCCGACCGCAAGGCGCTGGACATCGTCTCGCTCGATGTGCGGGGGATGATCGGCTACGCCGACTACTTCGTGATCTGCAGCGGACGCACCGACCGCCAGACTCGCGCCATCCACGACGGCATCCACGCCGGGATGAAGTCGGCCCACCGGCTGCTGCCGCGCCGGGTGGAAGGGCTCAGCGAGGCCCGCTGGATCCTGATGGACTACCTCGACGTCGTCGTCCACGTGTTCACGCCGGATACGCGCGAGTACTACCGGCTGGAGCAGCTGTGGGGCGAGGCGCCGGCGCTGGCGGTCGAAGCGGGCGCGGGCGTCGGCTGACGTCTTCGGTCGTCGGCCGACCCGGCGCCGCCGGACCCCGACGGCGCGCGGACCAACCTCAGAGCGCCGTCATCAGCTTCGGCGCGACCTCCTTCTTGCGGCTCATCACCCCGGGCAACGCGATCGTGCCGTCGGTCGGCTCGACCCCGAGGCTTCGGGCCACGGCGGCCACGTCACCGGCCACCAGCATCTCGGTTCCCTTGCGCACCACGTCGGTGACCATCAGCGCGTAGAGCGCCAGCTCGCGCTCGGCGCGTTGCCGGCGCAGCGTCTGCAGCAACTCGTCCTTGCGCTCCAGCAGCTCGTCGCCGACCACCTCCACCTGAGCGATGCAGATCTCGTGGCCGCCGCGGACCTGGTAGCGCTTCGCGTCGCGCCCGACGATCTCCTCGGCACTGAGCCCGGAGACGTCGGAGGTCGCCTCGAACATGTCGCGGCCGAGCCGCCCCGCGTCGATCGCCAGCACCCGCTCCAGGTACTGCACTACGGCATGGTCGCGCTCGGTGGTGGTGGCGGAGTTGAGAATCACCGTGTCAGACAAGACCGCGCCGAGCAGCATCGTCGCCGTCGGCCGGCTGGGCTCCATGCCCGCCTGGCGAAACCGCTCCACCACCAGGGTCGCGGTCGAGCCGACCGGATCGAAGGTGGCGGTGACCGGAATGCGGGTCTCGATCGACCCGATGTGGTGGTGGTCGAGGATCTCCAGGATCTCGGCATCGTCGACGCCGATCGCGCTCTGCGCCTGCTCGGCGTGGTCGACGAGCACGACGCGCCGCCGGGGTGGGGCCACCAGATCGGCTCGGGTCACGAGTCCCACCGGCCGGTTGTCGGCGTCGACCACCACCGCCGCGCCGTAGTGGCTCTCCTTGATCTGCTCGGACATGTCCTCGATCAGGAAGTCGGGTGGAACGGTGAGCGGGTTGCGCTCCATCAGCGCGCTGCACGGCGCCGCCAGCGTGATCATCCGCCCCGCTACGTAGCTGTCCAGCGGCGAGACGACGATCGCCGTTCCCCGCCGGCGCGCCGCCGCCAGCGTCTCGTCGCCGAGACGCGACGAGTTGGACAGGACCACCAGCGAGGCGCCTGACTCGATCACCCGCAACTGTGCATCTGGGCGGTCGCCGACGACGGCGATGTCGCCCTCGGAGATGCCGCTGTCGCTCTCCGGGTCCATCGCATAGACCCACACGCGCCCCGACAGCTGACGTTCCTCGCCGGCGATCAGCTCGCCCTCCAGGACCGACACGACCGCGCTGAGGTAGGTGGGCGCCTCCTCCAGCGTCGACGTGCGCAGCGAGTCGCGCACGTAGCGGCGGGCCAGCGCGCGCTCGGTGAGAACGCCGCTCAGCGCTCCGTCGTCGCCGACAATCGGCACCAACTGGAGGTCCGCGTTGGCCAGCGCGCGGCCGGCTTCGCGCACGGGCTCGTCGTGGCGGCTGGTCGGAAAGCTGCACCGCATCAGGTCCTCGGCCCGGAGCATCACGTGCGGCAGATAGCGCGGCTCGGGGGCGCCGCTGCAGTCCAGCAGCCAGCGAGTCTGGGGATTGGGATCGCCGAGACGCACCGGCACATAGTCGTTGTTGGGGTCCAGCCGGCGCTTGAGCTCGGCATAGCCGATCGCCGACGCGATCGAGTCGGTGTCCGGATTGCGGTGACCAGTGATGTAGATGGGGCCCACACCGGCGATTATCCCCGGTGGCGGTAGCTTTCCGTCAGAAACCCGGGCGCCTGCCACTGGCCACTCGCCAACTCCACCACCTATTTCTCCTACGGACCCTGAAGGAGAGCCGATGCCGACCGCACCAACCATCCTCCCGACCCAGATCACCGAGGGCACAGCGCCGGGACTCAAGTACCGGCTCGAGGGCGAGCTGGTGCCCGTTCTGCACATGGCGCTGGACGGCGCCGTCCCGGTCTACTTCGAGCATCACGTCCTGCTGTGGAAGTACCCGACGATGGAGATCGGGCTGCACCCGCTCAAGAAGGGGCTGAAGCGGCGGGCGTTCGGCGGAATGCCCCTGCTGCTGATCGAGGCGCAGTCGGCGGGGGAGATCGCGTTCAGCCGTGACGCCCCCGGACACATCGCGGCGCTGCACCTGCCGCCGGGCGAGGGGATCATGGTCCGCGAGCATCAGTTCCTGGCCGCCACCGGCAACGTGCAGTACGACTACAGCCGGATCAAGGGCTTCGCCAACATGCTCTACGGCGGCGGCCTGTTCGTCGACCACTTCTACGCCGCCGACCACGAGGGCGTCGTCTGGGTTCACGGCTACGGCAACGTGTTCGTCAAGCAGCTGGAGGCGGGCGAGACGATCGACATCGAGCCGGGCGGCTGGGTCTTCCGCGACCATACCGTGCAGATGACCCAGGAGGTCTATGGCTTCAAGACCGGCCTGCTGGGAGGGGGCGCGGGCAACCTGGTCTTCAACCGGTTCACCGGCCCCGGCCGGGTCGGGCTGCAGAGCGCGTACTTTCATCCCCCGGTGCAGGAGGGCACGGGTGGTAACTCGCAGCGGGAAGGTGGCCTGCTCGGCGGCATCGTCGGCGGACTATTGGACAACTGAGCGGACTGCCGGACAGCCGAGACCTGCTGGACGACTGAGCGACCTGCAGGACGACTGAGCGGTCGGATGTCAGATCAACCCGCCCAACTGGCCGACAGCCCGCTCCCGCCGGGGATCGCCGGAGCCCTCGGGCTCACCGGCTACCAGCTGCTGGTCGACATCGCCGGCGTCGGCGTCGGCCGGCTGGGACCGCAGATCTTCCTGCTGGTCGCGCCCGACCCGGACCCGCGGGTCCCGGACGCCGGCACCCAGATCTCATTGCACCGCTCTCGCCTGAGGGACGAGTCCGAGGTGCCCGCGTTCGTCCAGCTGGCCGCCCAGCTCGGCTACCTGAGGCTGTCGGGCTACCGGGTGACTCTCGAGCGTCGCGGCCTGCGCACCCGGATCGGCGTCGTCAACCCGGCCACCGGCGCGATCGCGGTGACGATCCCGGAGAAGCACCCGGGCGCGCTGTCGCTGGGCGGTGGCGCCAACACGGCGCCCCGGCTGCTGGCGGCCGCGCGAGCGCTCGCCCCGGCGGGCCCGCCGTCGGACCCGCACAACCCGGAGCTGCTGCGCCAGGTGCTGCTCGCGCTGGCTCTGCGCGACGAGAACGTCGGCGGCGCCGAGGCGGCCGAGCTCGCCGATCGCGCGCTCGAGCTCACCCGCGGCGACGCGGCGCTGGACCCGCCCGCCGCGCTGGAGGCGGCTAAGCGCAGCGGCGAATGAGCGTCGGACGCATCGCGCTGGAGGCGATCGGTCCCTCCGATGGAGTGGAGCTGAGGGGGCTCGAACCCCTGACCTTCGCGCTGCCAGCGCGACGCTCTCCCAGCTGAGCTACAGCCCCGTTGAAGTTGTGATCGTCGGAAAGGTTAATACACGACCGCGTGGGTTGGGAGATAAGGGAACGCACTGGAGATGAGGGAAGGCGCACTGGGGCAGGATCTCCCACGGCGTGCTCACCGCCCGCACCACACCGCAGCGCGCGCCGCCGCCCGCTCACCGCGCACGCAAGTAACCTCATCTCCGGACATGGACGAGCGCAGATACGACCCCGCCGAGATCGAGCCCAGATGGCAGCAGCTGTGGGAGCGCGAGCGCACCTGGGAGGTTGCCAACGATCCCGAGGGCGACCCCGCGGAGAACTCCTACGTGCTGGAGATGCTGCCCTATCCCAGCGGGGAGCCTCACGTGGGTCATCTCAAGAACTATGCGCTCGGCGACGCGATCGCCCATTTCCATCGTCGCCGGGGGCAGCGCGTGCTGCACCCGATGGGCTACGACGCGTTCGGGCTCCCGGCCGAGAACAACGCGATCAAGACCGGAGTGCACCCGCGGGTGGCCACCGACCGGTCGATCGCCGCCTACCGATATTGGTTTCACCGCTGGGGCATCTCGATCGACTGGTCGCGGGAGCTCGGCACCCACGAGCCCAGCTACTACCGCTGGACGCAATGGATCTTCCTCAAGCTGTACGAGCGGGGGCTGGCCTATCGCAAGGAGGCGGCGGTCAAGTGGTGCCCGTTCGATCAGACGGTGCTGGCCAACGAGCAGGTGATCGACGGCCGCTGCGAACGTTGCGGCCACGTGGTGGAGCTGCGCCAGCTGGAGCAGTGGTTCTTCCGGATCACCGACTACGCCGAGCGGCTCCTGGACGACCTGGACACGATCGATTGGCCCGAGTACGTCAAGGCCATGCAACGCAACTGGATCGGCCGCAGCGAGGGCGCCGAGGTCACGTTCCGCTGCGAGGACACGGATCCCGCCCACCCGATCGACTACGCCGTGTTCACCACCCGCCCCGACACGCTGTTCGGCGTGACGTTCTTCGCGATGGCGCCCGAGCACCCCGACGTGCTCAAGCTGGTCGCCGGGACCGAGTACGAGGCCCAGGCGCACGAGTACGTCAACCGCGCGCTCACCGAGTCCGCCGAGACCCGCGGCGCCGCCGACAAGCCCAAGACCGGGGTGCCGCTGGGCCGCACGGTCACCAACCCGGTCAATGGAGAGCCGATCCCGATGTTCGTCGCCGACTACGTGCTGATGGAGTACGGAACCGGCGCGGTGATGGGCGTCCCCGCCCACGACCAGCGCGACTACGAGTTCGCGACCGCGGTGGGGCTCCCGATCCGGCCGGTGGTGGCGCCCGCGGACGGGATGGCGCCGGACATCGCCGAGCAGGCGTTCACCGCCCACACCGACGACGAGCGCCTGATCAACTCCGACCGGTTCTCCGGCATGGACGCGGCCGCCGGGAGCGACGCCATCGTCGCCTGGCTGGACCGCCAGGGTGCCGGCCACGCTTCGGTCAACTTCCGCCTGCGCGACTGGTTGATCTCCCGCCAGCGCTACTGGGGCTGCCCGATCCCGGTCGTCTACTGCGCCGATTGCGGGCTCGTCCCGGTGCCCGCCGAGGACCTCCCGGTGAGGTTGCCCGAGGTCGACGACTACCAGCCCCGGGGCCGTTCTCCGCTGGCCGCCGCCGAGGACTGGGTGAACACCACCTGCCCGCGGTGCGGCGGCGAGGCCCGGCGCGAGACCGACACGATGGACACGTTCGTGGACTCCAGCTGGTACTTCCTGCGCTACTGCGACGCGCGCAACGACCACGCCCCCTGGGACCGCCGGGTGCTGAACTCCTGGATGCCGGTCGACCCGTACATCGGTGGGGTGGAGCACGCGATCCTGCACCTGATGTACAGCCGCTTCTTCGTCAAGGCGCTCGCCGACATGGAGCTGCTCGACGTCCAGGAGCCGTTCCGGACCCTGTTCACCCAGGGCATGATCCTCGGCGCCGACGGCAACAAGATGTCCAGCTCCAAGGGCAACGTGGTCGCGCCGAGCCAGATCGTCGAGCGGTTCGGCGCCGACGCCGCTCGCTGCTACGTGCTGTTCTTGGGCCCGCTGGATCAGGACGCCGCCTGGTCCGATACCGGGGTGGCCGGCGTGTACAAATTCCTGGCCCGGCTGTGGCGGCTGGGCGACGGGCTCGCGCAGGAGGGGCCGGCCGGGCCCGCCGACCAGCCCGCCGTCTCGGCGGGCGACGCGCTGACGCTGGTGCGCAAGGCCAACTGGGCGATCGACAAGGTCACCGAGGACGTGAGCGGGAGGTTTGCCTTCAACACCGCGATCTCGGCGGTGAGGGAGCTGGTCAACGACATCTACCGCTATCCCGGCGCCGAGCCGGCGGCGCGCCGGTTCGCGGTCGCCACCGCCGCCTCGCTGCTGTTCCCGTTCGCGCCGCACCTCGGGTCGGAGGTGTATGAGATGGTCACCGGCCGGCGGGTGTGGACCGAGCCGTGGCCCGAGCCCGACCAGGAGATGCTGCAGGCCGACACGTTCGAGCTCGTCTGCCAGGTCAACGGCCGCGTCCGAGACCGCGTTCCCGCGCCGACCGGAGCCCCGCGCGAGGATCTGGAGCAGCTGTGCCGGGAGGCGCGCGGCGTGCAGACCCACCTCAACGGCAACGACGTCGTCAAGGTGATCGTCGTGCCCGACAAGCTGGTCAACCTCGTCGTCAAGTAGCGTCGTGGCGCCGGCGCCGTACATCGCGGTGATCGGCGCCTCGCGGGCCTCGCCCGCCCAGGAACGCGCCGCCGCGGAGGTGGGCAGCGGTCTCGGCGCCGCCGGGGCGATCGTGATCACCGGCGGAGGCTCCGGTGTGATGGCGGCGGCCAGCCGCGGGGCGCGCGAGGCGGGGGCGCTCGTCGTCGGGATCCTTCCCGGCGACGACCGCCGGGGCGCGAACGACTTCGTCACCGTGGCCCTCCCCACCGGCCTCGGGGAGCTGCGCAACGGGCTCATCGTCCGCGCCGCCGACGCGGTGGTGGCGGTCGGGGGCGCCTACGGGACGCTGTCGGAGATCGGGCTCGCCCTGGCCACGGGGGTGAGCGTCGTCGGCGTCGACACCTGGGGGATCGACGGCGTGGAGGTCGCCGACTCACCCCAGCGCGCGGTCGCGCGTGCGCTGGAGCTGGCCGGGGTCGGCCGCCGACCGAGCATCACCGGGCCCTCGTAGACTCGACCGCCGTGGCGCCGACGTTCAAGCCCGCATACCTGATCTGTGGCGACGATCACGGGCGGATCGCAGAGCGCCGCGCCCGGCTGCGCGAGCTGGCGGAGTCGGTCAGCGGAGCCGAGGGGCTGGAGGTCCTCGAGGGCGATGCGGCGACCCCCGACCGAGCCGCCGCCGCCCTGGACGCGATGACGCTGGCTCGGGGACGGCGGTTCATCGTCGTCGACGGCGCCGAGCGCTGGCGGGACAAGGATCTGGATCAGCTGGAGACGGCGCTGGGCTCGATCGCGCCCGAGACGACCATCGCCTTCTTTGCCCGCGAGGACAGCCGGAACCGGACTCCCGAGCGCTTGCACGTCGCCGTCGGCAAGGCGCACGGCGACGTCAGCGCCGAGGTCAGCGTCAAGCCGTGGGAGCTGCCCAAGTGGGTGGTCGCGCGCGCCGCCGAGCTCGGAATCGCGCTCGAGCCCGATGGTGCCCGAGCGCTGATCAATCAAGTCGGCGAGCGGCAACAGCGCCTCCTGCGCGAACTGGAGAAGCTGGCGCTCGGCGCCGAACCGGAGGGCGCCGCGCTGGACGCGTCCGAGGTGGAGGCGCTGACCGCCGCCTCGGCGGAGCGGCGAGCCTGGACGCTGGCCGACGCCCTCGTCGCCGGGGACGCCGAGACCGCCGTGTCCGCTTACCTGCGGTTGCGCGAGCACGGTGAGCGGCTGCCCGGCCTCCTGTACTGGATCTCGCAGCGGGTTCGCACCGCCCATGATGTCGCCGTCGCCCTCGACGCCGGCGAGCCACCGGCGCAGATCAAGCGCCGGCTGCGGATGCCCTCCCGGGCCGCCGACCGGTTGATCGCCGACGCCCGGGCGGCCGGATCCGAGCGCCTCGCCCGGGCGACGTGCGAGATCGCCGACCTGGAGCTGGCCTCGCGCGGTGGTGGCCGCGGTGGCGCCGGCGAGGACACGGCGGCGTTGATCGCCATCGGGCGCCTCGCCGCGTGACCGGCCCCCGCGTGACCGGCCCCGGCGCCTCGCCGGCGACGGATCAGGGCTTGATCGTGGAGTGGATCACCAGGTAGATCGCCGCGATCACCGCCAGCAGGACGATCAGGGCCAGCAGCCGGCCGAGCCAGTGGGTCCGATGGCGCAGAGACGGGTTCACCGGCCGCGCCGCTCGGGCCGCCGCGGCGGCCACCGCCGGCGCCGGAGGCGGCGCAGGACGCTCGGAGCGGTCGGGGCGGCCGCTGCCGCCGCCCGCAGCTCGCGACCGGCGCTCGGCGCGGCGACCGCCGTCGGGCGCATCCGCCGGCGCGTCGGGTGTCGCCGCGGCCGGCCCTCGCTGAAAGCCCGATCGAGTTCGCCGAGCGGAAGCCTCGCCGGCATCCTGCGCCCCCGCGGCTGACCTTCGCGTGGCGGCACCCGTCGCCGCACCCGGCGGGGCCTCCGCGGTGCGGTCCATCTGGCCGCGCAGCCGGCTTGACTCGGCTCGCGCCTGGGCCAGCGCCTCGCGGGCGGACTCGAGCGAGCCGGTGCGCTCGTGCAGCTCCGTCTGAGTCGCCGCCTGTGCCTGGACGGCAGCGTCGCGCTCGCGGATCAGCGCCTCTTGTTGCCGCTGGGCCTCACGCAATGCGCGCCGGACGGATTCCAGCTCCGCTCCCGCGGCAGCCACCTCCGCCTGGGCGGCTTGGGCCAGCTCGAGCCGCGCCCGGACCTGCCCGAGCTCGGTCTGCAGCCGCCGCGTGGTGGCCCGTTCCTGCTCCAGCTGCTGGTCGGATGCCGCGCGCAGCTCCCGCTCTCGCTCGACCTCCTGGGTGGCGGCGGCCACGCCGGCTTCGCCCCGTTCCCCTTCCGGCACACGGAGGCGGCTGGACGGGCGTCGCCGGGTCGCCATCGATGAGCGCGCGGCGTCCTCGGCCTCCAGGCGGTCCCCCGCCCGGACGGCGCCGGCTCCGGGTCGCTTCAGCGTGACGGTGATGTCGGGCGCCACCGACAGCTTGACCTCGAAGGCCGCGTCGACGTCGGCGTCGACGCGGAACACCGCCATCCAGGGCTCGCCCTCCGGGGCGGCCCAGGGCTTGTCGTCGAGCTCGGCGAGGGCCCGTATCTCGTCGCCGCCGCCGGTGGGGAGAATGGTCAGCGTGGGCCGAACGAACACCCGCCCGCGCACGCCCGACCATCGCCCGGCGACCTCCAGGCGCTCGGGACCGGCGGCGGCCACCCGGTCCACCGCAAAGCTGATTCGGTCGGGCTCGGCGGACAGGGGGGCGGGGGTCGGGGAGCCGCCCGCGGTCTACGCGCCGTGTCGCAGCCGCGCGGCGCGGGACTTCTTACGGGCGCCGTTGTTGCGGTGCAGGGCACCGCGCTTGACGGCTTTGTCGATCGTCCTGACGAGCACGCGGTGCTCGGCTTCGGCAACGTCGTCCGCGCCGTCGGCGACGGCGCGCTCCAGGCGGCGGAAGTACGTCTTGACCGCCGAGGTGTAGCGCCGGTTCTCCAGTCGCTCGCGCTCGGCGCGCAGAATCCGCTTTTTCTGGGAGTGGATGTTGGCCATGACAAAAACCCGCGGGATCCCGCGGAACGGCGCGTACTATAGCGCGCCGGGGCTCTCCGGAGAACCGGAGCCGGCGGGTCTCCGAGGGCCGCGCCAACCGGGCCCGTCGCGGCGCCCGCTGGCCGATCCTGGCGGGGCTGGGGGCGCTGACGGTGGTGTGGATCGCCGCGGCTGCCCAGGATCGCCACGGGCCGGCGGTTCCTACCCTTCACTGCGGTATGGCTGATCAGGCCCACATCCGCAACTTCTCCATCATCGCCCACATCGACCACGGCAAGTCGACGCTGGCCGACCGCATCCTCGAGCTGACCCACACCGTGGATCCGCGGTTGATGCGCGCCCAGCTGCTGGATTCGATGGACCTGGAGCGCGAACGCGGGATCACGATCAAGTCACAGGCGGTGCGGGTGTTCTACGAGTCCCCCTCAGACGGGCAGACCTACCAGCTGCATCTGATCGACACGCCCGGGCACGTCGACTTCACCTACGAGGTGTCGCGCTCGCTGGCGGCGTGCGAGGGGGCGCTGCTGGTCGTCGACGCCTCGCAGGGCGTCGAGGCTCAGACCGTCGCCAACACCTATCTGGCGGTGGAGTCGGGGCTCGAGCTGATCCCGTGCCTGAACAAGGTCGACCTTCCCGGAGCCGAGCCCGAGCGCGTCGCCGCCGAGGTGGCCGACCTGCTCGGCGAGCCCGCGGACCAGGTCCGGCGGATCAGCGCCAAGACCGGCGAGGGGGTCACCGAGGTCCTGGATGAGCTGATCGCGCGGGTGCCGCCGCCCAGCGGCGACCCCGAGGCGCCGCCGCGAGCGCTGATCTTCGACTCCGAGTTCGATCCGTATCGCGGCGTCATCGCCTATATCCGCGTCGTCGACGGCACCTTCCCCAAGGGCGAGGCGATCCGCGCCATGCAGGCGGGCACCGAGGCCGAGATCGACGACATCGGGTTCTTCACCCCGCAGATGACGTCCGCCGACGCCCTCCACGCCGGCGAGGTCGGATTCCTGATCACCGGGGTCAAGGACGTGACGCGGCTGCGCGTCGGCGACACGCTGACGACCAGGCGCGGGCGGACGGGGTCCGCCGCTGAGCCGTTGCCCGGCTACCGCGAGGTCAAGCCGATGGTGTTCTGCGGCCTGTTTCCGATCGACTCCGACGACTACCCCGATCTGCGCGACGCGCTGGAGAAGCTCACCCTCAACGACGCCGCTCTCAGCTGGGAGCCCGAGACCTCCGAGGCGCTCGGCTTCGGCTTCCGCTGTGGCTTTCTCGGACTGCTGCACATGGACATCGTCCGCGAGCGGCTGGAGCGCGAGTACGACCTGGAGCTGCTGACCACGATGCCGAGCGTCGAGTACGAGGTGACGCTCACCGACGGTGACGTGATCCCCGTCCACAGCCCGAACGACATGCCGGACCCGGCGCGGGTGGCCGAGGTCCGCGAGCCGTTCATCCGGGCCTCGATCCTGTCGCCGAAGGAGTTCGTCGGTCAGATCATGGAGCTGTGTCAGGAGCGCCGCGGCGAGCACGCCGGCATGCACTACCTGTCCGCCGAGCGCCTCCAGCTGAACTACGACCTGCCGCTCGCCGAGATCGTGCTCGATTTCTTCGACCAGCTCAAGTCGCGCACCCGCGGCTACGCGTCGCTGGACTACGACCTGATCGGGTTGCGCGAATCTGACCTGGTGAAGCTGGACATCCTCCTCGCCGGCGATCCCATCGACGCGTTGTCGATGCTCGTGCACCGATCCAAGGCGCAGGCCGCCGGCCGGACGCTGACCGAAAAGCTGCGGCAGACGATCCCCCGCCAGCAATACGACGTCCCGATCCAGGCGGCGATCGGATCGCGGATCGTCGCCCGGGAGACGATCAAGGCCTACCGCAAGGACGTGATCGCCAAGTGCTACGGCGGCGACATCAGCCGCAAGCGCAAGCTGCTCGAACAGCAGAAGAAGGGCAAGCAGCGGATGAAGCAGGTCGGCCGGATCGAGGTGCCCCAGGAGGCGTTCCTGGCCGTGCTGGAGTTGAGCGACAGGGGGTAGCTCGGCTGCTGCTGACGGGCGGGGTGCGTACGCTCCCGACCGCTGGGGAAAAGGATTGGGTTGGTTGGGTTGGTTGGGTCGCGGATCGCCAACCAGACCCGGTTGAGCTGGCTGGCCAGCCAGGGTTGCCGATGGGCGAGCGGGCGGCCTCACTCAGCGCACGCGGCCAGCCCGGCTCGCCAGCCGGGCCCCGAGTCGGCGGCTCGACGATCGGGCTGGGCCGACCCGTTGCCCCGGGTCGCGGCGGCTGATGCTGTCCTCCCAGAGCGCACCTCGCTCCGGCGCGCGAGGTGCGCGATGGGACGCCAATATCGCGGGCGCAGGCAAGCGCACCTCGTCGAACCCGTGGGGGTGCGCTCCAGGGTGCCAGTCTCGGGCACCCGGACGAGCCGATCGCGCGGGTCGCCACGCCCCAGCGCGGGCAAATCGCACGGCGCCGGCCGACGGCGGTCGGCTGAGCTCGGGGCCGGTCTTCGCGGCAGGCCGGACTACCCTTTCGCCTCACATGGGCACCCCCGGCTTCACCGCGCAGCTCGCGGACCAGGACGACCCCGAGATGGGGCGGGAGCTGATCCAGGTCCAATTTGACGACGGCCGCACGCAGGAGCTGCGCCTGCACGACTACCAGCGGCTGTACGCGCTGCCGGGACTGTACGAGCAGATCGTGCACGACCGGCTGGGCTGCCGGTCGCCCGGCGTGATCGCGGACATGCTGGCCACGGCCGCCGACGCCCTCGGATGGGAGCGCGGTCAGGTGCGGGCGTTCGACGTCGCCGCCGGCAACGGCGTCTCCGGCGAGGCGCTGGAAGCGGCGGGTCTTCACCCTGTGCTCGGCACCGACATCGTGCCCTCCGCGCGGGAGGCGGCGCTCCGCGACCGTCCCGGACTGTACGACGACTACCTGACGCTGGATCTGCTCGCCCTCTCAGCGGAGCAGGGGGCCGCCGTCGCCGCCCTCCGGTGCAACCTGCTCAGCTGCGTCGTCCCCGTCGGCGACCGCCCCGCGCAGCTACCCGCCGACGCTCTGCTGGCCGCGGCCCGATTGCTCACCGCCGACGCGCTGATTGCCCACATGCATGATCCGGGCGTCGAGCCGGTGACGGCGGAGTGGTGGGACGCCGGCCTCGGAGCCGGCGGCGGGGCGGAATTGCTGCAGCGGCGACAGTATCTGCACCGTCGCACCGTGAACGGCCGTCCGATCGAGATGGCCGCGTCGGTCTGGCACGTTCGCCGTGCCGCGCCCGGCGACGGGTCCGGGTCCTCCCCTGATCCTCTCGCGGACCCTCAGGCCCAGTAGCGCCGCGGCGGCCCGTAGCTGCGGCGGTGCCGCGTGTGCATCCAGTGTCCGGTCCACGGACCCCGCCGGGGCCGGCCGCCGAGGGCGAGCACGACGACCATCAGCACCGCCCACACCATCGTCACCGCCAGCAGCATCGATGCGGTGACGGCGAGCACCGGGAGCGCGAACACGAGCAGGATGGGATTGGCCCGCACCGCGCTGACCACGAAGTGGCCCGAGCGGCGCGCGGGAGCGCGGTGACCGGTTCCGGGTCGCGGCAGATCGGCCACGGTGGCGTCGAGCTCGGCGTAGGTGCGGGCCTTGAGCGCGGCGGTGACGCGCTGCTCGAGCTCGTCGGGAGCGATCCGGCCTTCGGTGGCCGCCTGGCGCAGCCGATCCACGACCTGGTCGCGCTCCGCGTCGGAGGCTCGCAAATGAGAACCGCGTCTGTTCACGCCTCCGAGGCTAGCGCGGCACTCGGCTGCTGGCAAGCGTCACGGTGGAGGGCGGCGGACGCCGGCCTCGTCGAGATGGGCGAGCAGGTCGGCAGGGTCCTCGTAGACGCGGTAGGCGCCGGAGTACAGCAGCTCCTCGCGGCCGTAGCCCCCCGACTGCAGCCCGATCCCGAGCGCCCGGGCGCGCCGCGCGGCGAGCAGGTCCCAGACGCTGTCGCCGACCACCATCGCGTCCCGGATGTCAACCCCGATGCGCCGCGCCGCCGTCAGGAACAGGTCCGGATCGGGCTTGGCGTAGCGGACGTGATCTCGAGTCACCATCGGCGTGTCCTGCGGAAGCCCGAGCAGGGAGCGCGCCGGTCCCGCGGAGCGCTCGGCGCCGCTGGTGGCGATCGCCCACGGCACCTGCAGCTCGGTCAGGGCGCTCAGCAGATCGCGCGCGCCGGGGAGCGGGGCGACGCTGTCGTAGCGGCGCATGTAGGCGTCGGCGTGGAGGTCGGGGAGGGCCGCCAGGGTGGCGGCGTCCAGCGGCGTCTCGAGCTCGCGGGCGAGCGCGTTGACGAACAGGCCACCGCTCATCCCGATCCGGCGATGGATCTTCCACACCGCCAGGTTGATCCCCACCTGCTGCAGGGCCTCCCGCCACGCCACCACGTGCTGGTAGACGCTGTCGATCAGCGTCCCGTCGAGATCGAACAGGAACGCCGTCTGGCCGGGTGGGGGGAGCTCGGGATCCACGACCCTCAGGGTGTCAGGTGTCCTGCGCCAGTGCACGCGGCACGATCGCGCCGAACCCGACGACGACGAAGCCGAACAGTGCGACCACGCCGATCGCATGCGCCCAGCCGGCGCTGGCGACGTTGAGCATTCCGATGCCCACGATCAGCAGCGCGACCGCGACTCGCGCGTCCAGTGCCGGTCGGGCGCCGAGGCTCTGCAGCGGCCTCCCGGAGGCGGCATCCTGCGCCGCCGTCGGCGCTCCGCCCTGCCCAAGGCGCCCTCGCAGCGTCAGCGTGAACAGAAGGCCGAGCGCCGGGAACAGGATCGCGCCGCCGGCGAGCACGGCCACCACCAGCGTCACCATCGTGTCGTGGGAGGCGGCGGCGTGGCGGATGGTGAGGCCGGGCAGCAGGGTGGGGTAGCGCGCGAACAGCCAGTCGGCGACCACCAGCGCGACGGCGACGGCGGCGGTATAGCGGGCCAGCTCGAAGCGGCGGGTGAAGTCCAGCGCCAGCGTCGCCGTCCCCACCAGCACCGACAGGATGAGGACGATGAGCGCGGTGCCGTGCACGAGCCCGGAGTAGAGCGAGTGGGCGTTGCCGTGCACGACGATCAGGCCGGCGAGCGCCAGCCCGCCTGCGGCCAGGCCGGCCGCCAGAGCCCGTCGCCGGAACGCGTCCACCAGGTCGGGCTCGTCGCGGCGGGCGGCGTCGGCGGCGAGGAACACCGCGGCCAGATAGGCCGAGAACGCCACCGCGAGCGCGCCGATCAGGATCGAGGTCGGATTCAGCCAGCTGGTGAACAGATTGCCGGCGGCGTTGCCCACCGGCACCCGCTCGGCGGCGATCCCGCCGGCCGCCGCGCCGAGCGCGAACGGCGTCACCAGCGACGCCACCGCGAACGCCCCGTCGATCACCCGCAGCTCGCGGGTTCCGGCGGCGCCCGAGCGCAGCGCGTAGCTGGCGCCGCGCAGGATGATCCCCAGCGCAGCGACGAACAACGCCACCGCCAGCGTGGAGGCCACCGATCCGAAGAACACGGGATAGGCGGTCCAGGTGACGGTGAGCACGAAGATCAGCCACACGTGGTTGGCCTCCCACACCGGGCCCATCGAGTGGTGGGCATGATCGCGAATCCGCTCCCCGCCGGGCCCACCGGCCGACCACAGCTGCCACATCCCGGCGCCGAAGTCAGCTCCGGCAAGCACCGTGTACAGCACCACTCCGGCGAGCACGAACACGAGCGGGAGCGTGTCCAGGAACATCGGCTACGCCGGGTGGACGGACGTGGTCGGGGGCGCGTCGGCGCCTGGGATCTCCAGCGGCAAGCGAGCCAATCGCCGCAGGATCCACGCGGTGGCGACCGCCACCGCCACGTATGTGATCACCAGCGCGGCGTAGCCGACCGGCACCCCACCGGCGCCGGTGACGGCACTGGCGGTGGGCATCACGCGATATACGACCCACGGCTGGCGGCCGACCTCGTCGGTGACCCAGCCAGCGATCAGCGCCACCGTCGCCGCCGGTCCGGCGACCACCACCGCCCAGTAGAACCAGGACCAATTGGGCAGCTCCCGCCGGCGGACGCGCAGGTACAGGTAGACGAGCCCGAGCAGCGCGAGCAGCGTCCCGATCCCGACCATGGTCTGGAACGAGAACCGGGTGACGTTGATCGGCGGTCGCTGGCTTGCCGGTACCGTCTCCAGGCCCTTGACGGTGGCGTTCCAGCTGTGGAACGCCAGCAGCGACAGCAAATGGGGGATCTCGATCCCGTACTTGACCTGGCCGTTGGTGTACCAGCCGAGGATGTGCTCGCTCGCGCCGCGTGTCGTCTTGTACAGCCCTTCGAGCGCCGCCAGCTTGATCGGCTGCTGCACCGCCACGACCCGGGCGATCCAGTCGCCCACGAGCATCTGCACGGGTGCCGCCAGGCACGCAATCGTCAGCGGGATCGTCAGCGCGACCCGTTCGTACCGGCCCCACCGTCCCCGCAGCCGGCCGAAGGCATATGCCCCCGCCACCAGAAAGCCGGTGACCATGTAGCCGGCGATGTACATGTGGATCAACATCGACCACAGCATCGAGTTGCCGAACAGCGCCACCAGCGGGTTGACGTCGGTCACCTTGCCGCCGATGAGATGGAAGCCCCCGGGATGGTTCATCCAGGCGTTGACCGCGATCACCATCAGCGAGCCGGTGAAGCCGGTGATCACGATCGGGATCCCGCTGAGGAGGTGCATGCGCGGCGACAGCCGGTCCCAGCCGTAGGCGTAGATCCCGATGAAGATCGCCTCCAGGAAGAACGAGAAGCCCTCGATCGCGAACCCCAGCCCGAACACGCTGCCGAAGGTGGCGGTGAAGTTCGGCCACAGCAGCCCCATCTCGAAGCTCAGGATCGTGCCGGTGATCACCCCCACCGCGAACAGGGCGAGCACGATCCGGCTCCAGCGGCGCGCCAGCGTGCGGTACAGCGGGTCTCCGGTGCGGATCCCCAGCCACTCCGCGAACAGCACCATCACCGGGAAGGCGATCCCGAAGCACACCAGCGGGATGTGGACGGCGAACGACAGAGCCTGCATCTGCCGCGCCTGAAGCAGATACTGCTGGTGCACCGGGGCAAGGGCCGCAGCGAGCAGGTTCATGCCTGAGCGGGACGGTAGCGCGGCGGTAGCGACCGCCCCCGCGCGACCGCCGTCCATAGACTGCGACGCTGATGACGGTCAACACCGACGCGATCGGCAGGACCTATCCGGCCGACCACTACGCCGTGGGCCGGGAGAAGGTCAAGGAGTACGCGCTGGCGGTCGGCGAGCACGCCGCGCTGCACTCGGACCACGTCGCCGCTCAGGCGGCGGGCTTCCCCGACGTGGTGGCGCCGCCGATGTTCGTCGTCGTCTACACGAGCCGGCCGCTCGTCAGGGCGTTGTTCGACCCCGAGGTGGGGATCGACTTCGCGCACCTGGTGCATGGCGCGCAGGAGTTCAAGTGGGGTCCGCTCGTCGTCGCCGGCGACGAGATCACCACGATTCTCACGGTCAAGGACATCTCCGAGCGCGCCGGGCTGAGCTTCTACGAGTTCGAGACCCGCTCGCACAATCAGCGCGATGAGCAGGTCTGCGTCGGCGCCTGGACCAACATCGTCCGGGAGGGATGAGCGTGCGCGCCGGCGACGAGTTCCAACTCGAGGTCACGCCCGACCGATATCTCACCGTCCGGTACGCCGGCGCGTCGGGTGACTTCAACCCGATCCACATCGACGAGGAGTTCGCCCGGCAGGTGGGGCTGCCGGGACGGATCCTGCACGGCCTGTGGACGATGGCCCAAGTGGCCCGAGCCCACACCGAGGCGCTGGGCGGCCCGGACAAGCTCGAGCGCCTCTCGGTCCAGTTCCGGGGGATGGGAATCCCAGAGGAGGAGATCGTCGTCACCGGCAGGGTGCGCGAGGTCACCGACGACGGCCACGGGATCGTCGAGTCCGAGGCCATCCAGGGCGGCAAGCGGATCATCCGCAACGGCCGGGCCGAGATCCGGCCGTAGCCGGCTCGGTCATATAGGCCCTACCTACAATCCACAGGATGCTGACCGATCGTCAGGAGCTCGTGCTGCGCCGGCTCGTCCAGGACCACCTGGACGGGGGCGCGCCGGTGGGCAGCAAGGCGCTCAGCGCCGCGTTCGAGTGGGGTCCGTCGACGATCCGCCATGAGCTGGCCAATCTGGAGGAGGCGGGCCTGCTGGCACACCCGCACACCTCGGCCGGCCGGGTGCCGACGGAGGCCGGCTACCGATACTTCGTCGACCGGCTGCTGCCCGAGCCGGCGCCGGGACCGAGCCTCTCGCTGACGCTCGTCCGTCGCGAGCTCGACGAGGCGATGCGAGCCACCACCGAGGCCCTGTCGCAGGTCACCAACCTGCTCGCGATCGTCACCGCGCCGCCGTTGCAGACCTCGACGATTCGCCACGTGGAGGTGCTCGCGCTCCAGCCCCAGGTCCTGATGGTGGTGGTCATCACCTCCACCGGCGGCGTCTCCAAGCGGCTGTTCACGTTCCCCCGCCCGGTCGACACCGGACTGGCGGACTGGGCCGCCAGCTACCTCAACGAGCGCCTCGTCGGCCTGGGCCTGGGCGCGCGGATGCTCCACCAGCGGCTCCACGACGCGTCGCTGCCCCACACTGAGCGGGAGTTCCTGGATGCTCTGGCCCCCGTGTTCACCGAGTTGGAGGAGTCGGCGGAGGCAACCCTGTACGTCGAGGGCACGGCCAAGCTGCTGACGCTCGGCCCAGTGAGCGACGTGTCCGACCTCAATCTGTTGATGGAGATGCTCGAGCGCCGCGTCGCGCTGCTCGGCATCCTGCGCTCGGCGCTCGCCGCCACCCACAACGTCGCCGTGCGCATCGGCGCCGAGAACGACGTCCCGGCGCTGCGTTCGCTGGCCCTGGTCGCCGCCAGCTACGGGCTGCCCCAGCGCTCGCTGGGGGCGGTCTCGGTCATCGGGCCGCTGCGGATGGACTACGGCCACGCGATCCGCACCGTGCGCGAGGCGGCGGCCCAGCTTTCTACATTTGTCTCTGATGTCTACGACGAGCGATGACATGAGCGCGTCTCAGATGCCGCGCGACTACTACGAGGTCCTCGGGGTGTCCCGCGGCGCCGACGACGCCGAGATCAAGAAGGCGTTTCGTCGGCTCGCCCGGGAGCTGCACCCCGACGTCAACAAGGAGCCCGACGCCGAGTCGCGGTTCAAGGAGGCCGCCGAGGCCTATGAGGTGCTCTCCGACGCCGACCGCCGCGCCACCTATGACCGCTACGGGCACGAGGGCCTGCGCAGCGGGGGTTATGCCCCGAACTTCGAGGGATTCGGCTCGGTGGCCGACATCTTCGAGGCGTTCTTCGGCGGCGGCGGGCTCGGGGGCGCGTTCGGCGGTGGCTTCGGGGGCGGGCGCCCCGGGGGCCCGGTCCAGGGCGGTGACGTCGCCGTCGGCGCCCAGATAACCCTTGCCCAGGCAGCGCGCGGCTTGCCGGTGGAGGTGTCGTATGACGCCGTGACCCGCTGTGAGCGCTGCCGCGGCAACGGCGCCGAGCCCGGCACGCCGATCGAGACCTGCGCCCGGTGCGGCGGCAGCGGCCAGTTGCGCGCCGTCTCCCGCACCCCGTTCGGCCAGGTCGTGCGCGCCGCCGCGTGCGACGTCTGCGGCGGCGACGGCCGGGTCGCCACCGACCCGTGCCACGAGTGCTCGGGACGGGGCCGCAAGGTGGAGCGGGTCAAGCTCTCGGTCGACGTGCCGGCCGGCATCGACGACGGGCAGCGGATCCGCGTCAGCGGTCGCGGCCACGCCGGGGAGCATGGTGGCCCCCCCGGCGATCTCTACGTCCAGGTCCGCGTGCGCGAGGACCCGCGCTTCGTTCGCAGCGAGGACGATCTGGTGACCGTGGTCGACATCGCCGCCCCGCTGGCGGCGCTCGGCACCACGGTGGAGGTGCCGACGATCGACGGCAGCACCGAGCTCGAGATCCCGGCCGGCGTGCAGCCCAACGAGACCCTGGTCGTACGCGGCCAGGGTATGCCCGCCCTGCGTGGCCGGCGCCACGGCGACCTGCGAGTGGTCGTCAACGTGGTCACCCCCCGCCACCTCAAGCGCGAGCAGAAGGAACTGCTGGAGCAGCTCGCCGAGAGCCTGACCGAGCACAACCTGCGTACCGACGAAGGCGTGCTCGGAAAGCTCAAGCGCGCCTTCGGCGGGTAGCCGATCCGCGTCGCCGTCCACGTCCGATGATCCGCGTCGCCGTCCGCGTCCGCCGATGATTCCGCGTCGCCGTTCGCGTCCGCCGATGATCCGCGTCGCCGTCCGCGTCCGCCGCGACCAGGCGGAGCTGGTGCTGGCGGAGTTGCTGGAGCTCGCGCCCAGCGGCGTCGAGGAGAGGCAGATCGGAACCGACGTCACCGAGTACGCGGTGTTCGGCGCGCCGGGGGAGCTTCCCTCGGTCCCCAACCTCAGGGCCGCGGCGGGCGGCGCCTTCGTCGACGTCCGTAGCGAGGAGATCGCCGACGATTGGGCGCAGCGCTGGCGCAGCTTTCACCGGCCGCTGGTGCTCGGGGACCGCCTCACCGTACGCCCGCCGTGGGAGCCCCCCGGCGACACCGCCCTCGACGTGGTGATCGATCCCGGCCAGGCGTTCGGCACCGGAGCCCACGCCACCACCCGCCTGTGCCTGGAGCTGATGCTCGAGACCGAATCGGCGGGGTCGTTCGTGGACGTTGGGTGTGGCTCGGGAGTGCTGGCGATCGTCGCCGCCAGGCTCGGCTTCAAGCCGGTGAGCGGCCTGGACTATGAGCCGGCGGCGATCGCCGCCACCCGGTGCAACGCCGCCGCCAACGGCGTCGCGATCTCGGTGCAGGCGCTTGACCTGCGCCGCGACCAGGTGCCGCCGGCGGATCTGGCAGCCGCGAACGTGCTGGCCGCGCCGCTGCTCGCCTGGTCGGTGTCACAACGCGAGCTCGCCCCCCGGCTGATCCTCAGCGGCCTGCTCAGCAGCGAGGCCGACCGGGTGGCCGAGGCGTTTGCCCGGCGGGGTCGCCACGAGCGCCTCCGGCGGGTGAGCGGGGAGTGGGCGGCGCTGGCGCTCGCGTAGGCAAGACCCAGCCCAACCCGCCCGTGTGGACAACGCGCGCGGCGCGAATCTTGTCCACGCGGCCGATGCCGCCGGCGCCGGCGCCGTCGATCCTCTTGAACGTCGCAATGATCCCCTGAACCAGACCGAAGGAGGTGAACCAGTTGCCAAACCCACTCGCGATCGGTGTGACGCTCGGTGGCCTGCTCCTCGACGTCGCTGCAACCAGGCCCAAGCCTCGGGCCGGACAACCGCAAGAGCCCTCTCTCCTCTCGAAGCGTGCTGTCCCGAGGACACCACGGCGCGCAGTCGCCGTCGAGGCGTACGACGGTCTGCCGGTCGCGAGCGGCCATCGCAGCTGAGTGCTTCGCCGGTGGCGAGCACCACCCGTTGACCGGGGCCACGCGCTAACTTCTCCGGCGCGTGGCCTCGTTCGCGGTCAAGTTCCTCGGCTGCAAGGTATCCCAGGCGGATGCGATGCTCGCGCGGCGCGCGCTGCTGGCGGCGGGCCATACCGAGGCGCCGGAAGCGGAGGCCGACCTGCACGTGATCAATACGTGCGCCATCACCAGCGAGGCCGAGTCCAAGTCGCGCCAGTCGGCGCGCCGCTCGTTGCGCAGCGCGCAGCGGGTGTACGTCTCCGGTTGTGCGGTGAATCTCAACTCCCGGCAGTTCGCCGACATCGACGGACGGGTCACGCCGTTTCCGGGGACCGCCGACGACGTCGCCGCGGAGATTGCCGGTCACGATGACCTCGGCTGCGTCGACCTCGAGCACGACGTGCTCGCCCGCGGCCGGGCGGGGGTCGGTGCCGCCGAGCCGCTCGCCCGCGGCCGGGCGGGGGTCGGTGCCGCCGAGCCGCTCGCCCGCACCCGTGGGTTCGTCAAGGTGCAGGACGGCTGCGACTGCCATTGCGCCTACTGCATCATCCCGGCGGTGCGCGGCGGGGCGCGCTCGCGTCCCGCCTCGGCGGTGCTGGCCGAGGTCGCCGAGCGGGTCGCCGCCGGCCAGCCGGAGATGGTGATGACCGGGATCAGCGTCGGCGACTACCGCGACCCCGAGCGCGGCCTCGGGCTCGGCGAGCTGATGATGGCGGTCGCTCGGCTGCCGGGGGTGGAGCGGGTCCGGCTGTCCAGCGTCGAGGTGATCCACGTCCGCGACTCGTTGCTTGAGGCGCTGGCCACCGAGCCCAAGGTCTGCCCGCACCTCCACGTGCCGATGCAGTCCGGCGACGATGGCGTGCTCGCGGCCATGGGACGTCACTACACCGCGGACGAGTATCTCGCCCACATCGACCGCGTCCGTGCTGCCGCTCCCAACGTGAACGTGACCACCGACGTGATCGTCGGCTTTCCCACCGAGGACGACGCGGCGTTCCAGCGCACGCTGGACTGCGTCGACGCCGCCGGCATCACCCGGGTGCACACGTTCTCCTACTCGGCGCGGCCCGGCACGGCGGCCTCGGCACTCGGCGACCGGATCCCGGCGCCGGTGAAGAAGCACCGTTCCCAGGTTCTGCGCGGGCGCTCGGAGCTGCGGTCGCGCCAGCACCGGACGGCCCGGCTCGGCGGCAGCGAGCGAGTCCTCGTCGACAAGTTCGCCGATGCCCAATGCTCCGGCTACACCGCCGATTACACGCGCTGCTACATGTTCAATGATCCCGCCCGTCCCGCGGCCACCCGGGGCAGCCTGGTCGATGTCACCTGCCGGTCGTTGCACGCCGACGGGATCCTCTGCTCGGCCCCGTAATCGGCGCCGGCGAGATCCGGCGGGGGCGAGGGGTATCCTCAGGTGAGGCCATATGAGCGTCACCGAGCAGCTGCGGACGGACATGACGAGTGCGATGAAGGCCGGTGAGAAGGACCGGGTCGGCGCGCTGCGATTGGTGCTGTCGGAGCTGCAGAAGGCGGCCAAGGAGGGCGGCGACGACGAGCTCGCCGTGCTCCGGCGCGAGCGCAAGCGCCGGCTCGATGCCGCGGGCCAGTTCCGGGACGGCGGGCGGCCCGAGCTCGCCGACCAGGAGGAGGCCGAGGCCAGGCTGATCGCCGGCTATCTGCCCGCCGAGCTCGACGATTCCCAGCTCGACGCGATGATCGCCGCCGCGATCGCCGAGACCGGCGCCTCCGGGCCCCGTGACATGGGACAGGTGATGAAGGCGGTGATGTCCGCCTCAGGCGGCCGAGCCGACGGCAAACGGACTTCAGCCCGCGTGCGGGAGGCATTGGCCCCGTAGTGCGGCGCACGATCGAGCTCGAAAACGCGGTCGCCGCCGAGCTGGCGGGCAGCCAGGACGTGGTGCTGCGCACGCTCGAGAGCCATCTCGACTGCGACGTGTTCCTGCGCGGCAACGTGCTCACGCTGGAAGGAGTTCAGGATGCGGTCGAGGCCGCCGCCGCCGTCGTGCGCGAGCTCTCGGATCTGATCGCTCAGGGTCACGAGATCGCGCCCGGGACCGTCGAGGCCGTCGCCCGAGCCCTCGACGAGCACGAATCTCCGTCTCAGATCCTGGAGGACGTCGTCTGGCGCCACCGCGCCACCCGGGTGGCCCCCAAGACCGTCAACCAGAAGCGCTACGTCGACTCCATCCGCGCCAACACGATCACCTTCGGGATCGGGCCGGCCGGCACCGGCAAGACCTTCCTGGCGGTCGCGCTGGCCGCCGCCGCGCTGAGCCGCCGCGAGGTCAACCGCATCATCCTCACCCGGCCGGCGGTCGAGGCCGGCGAGCGGCTCGGGTTCCTTCCCGGCGACCTGATGGCCAAGGTCGACCCGTACCTTCGGCCGCTGTTCGACGCCCTGCACGACATGCTCGATCCCGAGCGGGTCTCGCAGTATCTCGAGCGCGGGGTGATCGAGGTGGCCCCGCTGGCATTCATGCGCGGCAGAAGCCTCAATGACAGCTTCATCATCCTCGACGAGGCCCAGAACACCAGCCCCGAGCAGATGAAGATGTTCCTCACCCGGCTCGGCTTCAACTCCAAGATGGTCGTCACCGGCGATATCACCCAGGTCGACCTCCCGCGCGAGCAGGACTCGGGCCTGATCGTGGTGTCGGACATCCTCGACCAGGTGGAGGGGATCGAGTTCGTCGGCTTCGGCGAGGAGGATGTCGTCCGCCACAAGCTCGTGCGCAGGATCGTCGCCGCCTACGACGAGCACTCGCAGCGTCAGGCGCCGGAGCTGCGCCCGCGCAGGCGGGCCTGAGCGCCATGCTCGACGTCGAGGTGATCGGAATCGAGGCGACGGAGCTCCGCCCCACCCGCCCCGCCCACCCACCCCCGGACGACTCCGCCGACGGCCCCCCGGACCACTCCAGCCACCCGCCGACCGCAGTGGAGCTGGAGGAGCTGTGCGCGCTGGCGCTCTCCTCGGCGGGAATCGAGGAGGGGCATGTGGCGATCGAGTTCGTCGATGAGGAGCGCAGCCGTGAGCTCAACCTCGAGTACCGGCACATCGACGAGCCCACCGATGTCCTCTCGTTCGGCGTCGACGAGGACGGCGCCGCCGCCGGGCCCCGGGAGCTCGGCGACATCTTCATCTGCCCGCCCGAGACCGAGGATCTGCGCGAGGCCGTCGTCCATGGCGCCCTGCATCTCAGTGGCATGGACCACGAGACCGACGACGGCGAGATGCTCGCGCTCCAGGCGGAGTTGATGCGGTGGGTGAGCTGAAGCAACCCGCGGTCGGCGCCCGCTCGGGCTTCGTGGCGCTGGCGGGGCGCCCCAACGTCGGCAAGTCGACGCTGGCCAACGCGATCGTCGGGGCCAAGGTCGCGATCGTCTCCGACAAGCCGCAGACCACCCGGCGGGCGATCCGCGGCGTGGCCACCGGGCCCGACTGGCAACTGATCCTGGTCGACCTCCCCGGGGTGCAGCGGCCCCGGGACGCGCTCACCGAGCGCATGCAGCAGCGCGTCGAGCGCGAGCTGGCCGACGCCGACGGTTGCCTTTTCGTCCTCAATGCCCAGCAGGGCATCGGACCCGGGGATCGCTTCATCGCCGAGCTCCTCGCTCGGGCACCGGTCCCGGTCACGATCGCCGCCAACAAGGTCGACCGCGCCGAGAAGGCGAAGGTCGCCGCCACCCTTCACGACGCGGCCGAGCTCGACGTGGCCTCGGAGATCTTCCCGGTGAGCGCCCGGACCGGCGCCGGGGTGCCGAGTCTGGTGGAGCACCTCATCGCCCTGTTGCCGTCCGGGCCGTTGTACTTCTCGGCCGGGGCGCGCTCCGACCAGTCGCCGTCGGTCATCCTGGCCGAGCTCGTCCGCGAGCAGGTGCTGGCCCGGACCCGCGAGGAGCTGCCGCACGCGGTCGAGGTCGAGGTGCAGGAGATCAGCCACCCGCGTGCCGACCTGGTGCGGATCGAGGCCGTCCTGCTGTCGGAGACCGAGTCCCAGAAGGGCATCCTCATCGGTGCCGGCGGACGGATGATCAAGTCGATCGGGATCGCGGCGCGTGGTGCGATCGAGCGCGAGCTCGGCACCCGGGTTCACCTCGAGCTGTCGGTGCGGGTGCGCCGGCACTGGCGCGCGGACGAGCGCCTGCTGGATCGCCTCGGCATCGAGTGAGGTCCCGGCGCGCGCCTAGAATCCCGCCGGTGGACGACGCGGAGGTGGCATTCGACGAGCGGGGCCTGGTCCCGTGCGTCGTCCAGGCCTGGTCCACCGGCGAGGTCCTGACGCTCGCCTACATGAACGCCGCGGCGCTCGCCCTCACCCGGGAGACCGGCGAGGTCCACTTCTTCAGCCGATCGCGCCAGGAGCTGTGGCACAAGGGCGCGACCTCGGGCAACACGCTGACGGTCAAGGCCATTCGCTACGACTGTGACGGAGACGCGCTGCTCGCCCTGGTGGAGCCCGCCGGACCCGCCTGCCACACCGGCCAGCGCAGCTGCTTTCATCGCGGCGAGCTGGAGCCCCAGGCGCCGTCCGAGGTGCTGGCGACCCTGGAGCGGACGATCGACGCCCGGGCGCGGACCCGGCCCGAGGGCTCGTACACCGTCGCGCTCCTGGAGGAGCCGGGACTGGCCGGAGCCAAGGTGCAGGAGGAGGCTGAGGAGGTGGTGCGGGCCGCGCGTCAGGAATCCGACGAGCGGGTGGCCGAGGAGAGCGCGGACGTCCTCTACCACCTGGCCGTGCTGCTGCGGGGAAGAAGCCTGAGCTTGGCCGACGCCGAACGGGTTCTGGATGGCCGTCGCCAGCGCTGACTCGGTCGCGGCCGGCACCGCTCCGTCGCTGGCGGTGGTGCGCCAGCTGGCCAGCCACCACAACCTGATCCCACTGTGTGAGACGTTCATCGACGACTGCCAGACGCCGGTGTCGGCCTTCCTGAAGCTGCGCGATCCCACGCACCCGTCGTTTCTGCTGGAGTCAGCGGAGCAGGGGCGCGTCGGGCGCTACTCGTTCATCGGCTTTCGCCCTCGCAAAGTGGTGCGGTGGTCGCGCGGGGATCCGGGGGACCCGTACGCGCTCGCTGCCGACGAGCTGCGGCGCTTCGAGGCCGCGTCGCTGCCCGGTCTGCCCCCATTCGCCGGGGGCGCCGTGGGGATGTTCGCCTACGATCTCGTGCGCGCCGTCGAGCCGCTGGGGGCGCCCAACCCCGACCCAATCGGCTTGCCCGACCTGGCGCTGATGCTCACCGACGCGCTGGTGGTGTTCGACCACCTCAAGCGCACCACCACCGTCGTCGCCAACGTCTACGCCGACGACGATCTCGAGCTCTCCTACCGGCAGGCCCTGGAGACGATCGCCGAGGTGCGCTGGCACCTGGCGCGGCCGCTGCCGGCGGCGCCGCCGCGGCCGGGCGAAGACCGGGTTTCGCCCGTGTTCCAGTCCAACATGCGGCGCGAGCGCTTCGAGGCGATCGTGTCCCGGATCATCGAGTACATCTACGCCGGCGACGCCTTCCAGGTGGTCCCGTCCCAGCGCTGGTCAGCCCCAGTGCCGGTGGAGGCATTCTCCATCTATCGCGGCCTGCGGGCGGTCAACCCCAGCCCGTACATGTATTTCCTGGACTTCGGAGACTTCGAGATCGCCGGCGCCAGCCCCGAGCCGCTGATCACCGTGACCGGTCGCCGGGTGGCGACCCGGCCGATCGCCGGGACGCGTCCCCGCCAGGCCAGCGTCGAGCAGGACCGGCTGATGGCCCAGGAGCTGCTGGCCGACGAGAAGGAGCGCGCCGAGCACGTGATGCTCGTCGACCTCGGCCGCAACGACCTCGGGCGCGTCAGCGAGTACGGCAGCGTCGAGGTCGAGAGCTTCATGGCGGTGGAGAACTACAGCCACGTGATGCACATCGTCTCCAACGTGGTCGGGACGCTGCGCCCGGGCGTCGACGCCCTGAGCGCGCTGCGCTCGGTGCTCCCCGCGGGCACTCTCTCGGGGGCGCCCAAGGTACGCGCGATGCAGATCATCGACGAGCTGGAGCCGGTCAAGCGCGGCGGCTACGGGGGAGCGATCGGCTGGGCCAGCTACACCGGCCAACTGGACACCTGCATCCACATCCGCACCGTCGTCGTCAAGGACGGCATCGCCCACATCCAGGCCGGCGGCGGGACGGTCGCCGATGCCAAGCCCGACTACGAGTTCCGCGAGTCCGAGGCCAAAGCCAAGGCGGTTCTGGAGGCGATCGAGCTCGCGATCGCCCAGCCCGACTGGCCGTAGCCGGCGCACGACGCTACCGTTCGCGCCGTGCGGGTGCTCGTGCTCGACAACTACGACAGCTTCACCTACAACCTGGTCCAGTACGTGGGGATGACGTCGCAGCCACCCCCCGAGATCGAGGTGGTGCGCAACGATCACGCCACCGTCGACGAGCTCCTGATTCGCGGCTACGACCGCGTGATCGTCTCGCCCGGCCCGTGCACGCCCGACGACGCCGGTATCTCGCTGGAGGCGGTGCGCCGTTTCCCGGAGGCGCGGATTCCCACCCTCGGGGTCTGCCTCGGTCACCAGGCCCTGGTCCAGGCGTGGGGCGGCACCGTCATCGCCCACCACCCCGTCCACGGCAAGACGGCGAAGATCGAGCACGACGGCAAGACGATCTTCCGGGGGCTGCGCGCGCCGCTGGAGGTCGGTCGCTACCACTCGCTGATCGCCCGGGCCGACCTTCCCGAGACGCTGGAGTGCAGCGCCACCGCCGACGGCGTGGTGATGGCGGTCCGCCACCGCGCACTGCCCGCCGAGGGCGTGCAGTTTCACCCCGAGTCGGTCCTCACCGAACAGGGCCGTGAGCTGCTCGCCAACTTCCTGGCGCCGCCCCTGTCGTCGCCGTCGTGACCCCGGCACCGCAGCCACAGGCGAGGCCGGCGCGGTGAGCCTGACCTCCGACCTACTCACCCGGTCGATCGACGAGCTCGCCAACGGGCAGGACCTGACCGCGGATCAGACGGCGGCGGTGCTGGCCGAGGTCATGTCGGGCAACGCCTCCGACATCCAGATCTCCGCCTTCCTGATCGCGCTGCGCACCAAGGGCGAGACCGTCCAGGAGCTGGCGGGCCTGGCTCGGACGATGCGCCGGTTCGCCACCGCGGTCAACATCCGCCGCCCCGGCCTGCTCGATACCGCCGGCACTGGCGGCGGCCGCCGGACATTCAACGTCTCCACGACGGCGGCGTTGATCGCCGCCGGCGCCGGCTGCACGGTGGCCAAGCACGGCAATCGGTCGGCGACCGGGCTGTCGGGATCGGCCGACGTCCTCGAGGCGCTCGGCGCCCGCATCGACCTGCCGCCGGCGGCGGTGGCGACCTGCATCGAGGACGTCGGGTTCGGCTTCATGTTCGCGCCCGCCCACCATCAGGCGACCCGCTACGTGGTGCCGGTCCGGCGCGAGCTCGCGGTGCGCACGATCTTCAACTTCCTGGGGCCGCTGACGAACCCGGCCGGCGCCACCCGGCAGCTGATCGGCGTCTCCGACGCCGCCTACCTGGAGCGCATGGCGGGCGCGCTTGCGCTGCTCGGGACCGAGCACGCCCTGCTGGTGTCCAGCCACGACGGCCTCGACGAGCTGAGCGTGTCGGCGCCGACGCGCGTCGTCGAGCTGACCGCATCCGGGATCGCCGAGTACGAGGTCAGCCCGGAGGATGTCTCGCTGGAGCGGGCGCCGGCCGAGTCCATCCCGGGCGCCGACCCGGAGCGCAACGCCGACACCACTCGCCGAATCTTCGCGGGGGAGCCGGGTCCGGCGCGCGATCTGGCGCTGCTCAACGGTGGCGCCGCCATTTACGCCGGCGGCGGGGCACCGAACCTCGCCGAAGGAGTCGACGCCGCCCGGCGAGCCGTCGACTCAGGCGCGGCGGCGTCCGCCCTGGACCGGTTCGTCGCCGCCACCCAGAGGCTTTCCCCATCGACGCTGCCTGCCCCATGAACGCGCTGACCCCGATCATCGACCGCACCCGGGAAGGGATCGACCGACGCCGGGCGCAGATGCCGGTTGTGGAGGTAGAGCGCGCCGCGCGGGAACGAACCCGGGCCGACCCGCCGCGCCCGTTTGAGGCGGCGCTGGCCCGACCTGGTCTGTCGGTGATCGCCGAGCACAAGCGCCGCTCCCCCTCGGCGGGGTTGATTCGTGCCGGAATCGCTCTGGAGGAGGTCGTCGGCGCCTACCAGCGGGGCGGCGCGGCGGCGCTGTCGGTCCTCACCGAGGGGGCGAGCTTCGGCGGCGCGCTGGGAGATCTCGCCCGGGCGCGGTCCACCTCCGGGCTGCCGATCCTCCGCAAGGACTTCGTGGTCGATCCCTACCAGGTGGTGGAGTCCCTCGCCGCCGGCGCCGACGCGATCCTGCTGATCGTCGCCGCGCTCGCGCCGGCCCAGCTCGGCGAGCTGCACTCGCAGGCGCGGTCGCTCGGCCTCGGGGTGCTGGTGGAGGTGCACGACGAATCAGAGCTCGAGGTAGCCGCCGGCGTCGGCGCGACCGTGATCGGGATCAACAACCGAGACCTGACCACGCTTGCGGTGGATCCCGAACGGACCTTCCAGCTGCTGCCCCGGATGCCGGCCGGCAGCGTGGTCGTCTCCGAGTCGGGGTGGAGAACCCGCCCCGAGCTCGAACGTCTCGGGTCCGGTGGCGTCGATGCGGTGCTGATCGGCGAGGCGCTGATGCGATCGTCCGACATCGAGTCGGCCTGCCGGGAGCTGGCCGGCTAGCCGCGTTCGTACGATGTGGGGGATGAACGAGGCCGTCCCCAAGATCAAGTTCTGCGGGATCAGCCATCCCGGCGACGCCGACCGGGCGGTCGCGGCGGGCGCGTGGGCGCTCGGCGTGATCCTCTGGCCGGGATCGCGGCGGCGCTGCCGCTCTGGGATCGCCGCGCAGATCGCCGCCGTGCACCGCCGCCATACCGAGATCGTCGGCGTGTTCGTCAATCCCACGCTCGAGCAGGTGGCTCGGGCCGCCGATGAGATCGGTCTGACCATGCTCCAGCTCCACGGCGAGGAAGGACCGGCATTCTGCGCCGAAGCCGCCCGACGGACCGGTTGCCGGGTGATCAAGGCGGCGCGCGTGCGCAGCCGCGCCGACATCCAGGCGCTCGGTGCCTTCCACACCGACTTTCACCTCCTTGACAGCTACAGCCACGGAGTTCCCGGCGGTACCGGTGAGACGTTCGCCTGGGAGCTGACCCGGGACCACGGCGCCGCGGTCCCGCTGATCCTCTCCGGTGGCTTGACCGCCGACAACGTGGCGGGGGCGATCTCCGCGGTGCGGCCCTACGCGGTCGATGTCGCCAGCGGAGTCGAGGATGCCGACCGCCCGCCCCGGAAGGACCCCGCCAAGCTCACCCGGTTCGCGGCCGCCGTCGCCGCCACCGCCGCGGTGCCGGCGGCATGAGTGTGATCGAGCACCGATTCGGGCCGTACGGGGGTCAGTACGTGCCGGAGACGCTGATGCCGGCGCTTTCCGAGTTGGAGCTCGCCTGGGTCGCCGCGCGCGAGGATCCAGCGTTCAGCGCCGAGCTCGACGACCTCCTGCGCAATTACGTCGGACGTCCGTCCCCGCTGTATCTCGCCCGGCGCCTGAGCGAGGCTGCCGGACGCCCCATCTACCTCAAGCGCGAGGACCTCAACCACACCGGCGCCCACAAGATCAACAACGCGCTCGGCCAGGCGCTGCTGGCCACGCGGATGGGCAAGCGCCGGGTGATCGCCGAGACCGGTGCCGGCCAGCACGGCGTCGCCTCCGCCACCGCCTGCGCACTGCTGAACCTGGAATGCGTCGTCTACATGGGCACCGAGGACATGCGCCGGCAGAAGCCCAACGTCGAGCGCATGCGCCTGTTGGGCGCCACGGTGGCCCCGGTGGAGGATGGGGCTCGCACGCTGAAGGAGGCCGTCTCGGCCGCGATCCGCGACTGGGTCGCCAACGTGCAGAGCACCCACTACATCATCGGGTCGTGCGTGGGGCCGGCGCCCTATCCGGCGCTGGTCCGGGACCTGCAGCGGGTGATCGGCGACGAGGCACGCGCCCAGATCCAGGCCCAGGCCGGTCGCCTCCCGCAGCGGGTCATCGCCTGCGTCGGCGGCGGATCGAATTCGATCGGAATGTTCATCCCGTTCGTGGCCGACGCCGACGTGGAGCTGATCGGCGTCGAGGCGGCCGGTGCGGGAATCGAGTCCGGGCGCCATGGCGCTCCGCTCACCGTGGCTGGGATGCCCGGCGTCCTGCACGGTGCACTTTCGGCGATCATGCAGGACGAGGACGGCCAGATCCTGGAGGCCCATTCGATCTCCGCCGGGCTGGACTATCCGGGGACCGGTCCCGAGCACGCCTGGCTGCGGGACCGCGGGCGGGCGCGCTACGACGCGATCACCGACGAGGAGGCGCTGGCGGCGTTTGGCCGCACCGCCCGTCTGGAGGGGATCATCCCGGCGCTGGAGAGCTCCCATGCCCTCGCCTGGGCGCTGAAGCACCCCGGCTCCGAGCTTGACCTGATCTGCCTGTCGGGACGGGGGGACAAGGACCTGGCCGAGGCGCTGACCGCGCTGGGAGAGAATTGACCGCGCGCTGGGCGAGAATGACCGCACTGGGGGAGAATTGACCACTGGGGGAGTTGACCGCACTGGGGGAGTCGACTGCACTGGAGGAGTCGACTGCACTGGGGGAGTCGACCGCACTGGGGGAGAATTGACCGCTTCGAGGGGCGGGGGCCGATGCTGAGCGACGCGCCCAGCGGCATCGAGGCGATCGCCGAGGCGTTCGCCCGCGCCCGGGCCAACGGTCGGTCGGCGGCGTTGATGCCCTACCTGATGGGCGGTTACCCCAGCATCGACGCGTCGCGGGCGGTCGGGTGCGCCTATGCCGATGCCGGCGCCGATCTGATCGAGCTCGGCGTGCCGTTCTCCGATCCGCTGGCCGACGGACCCGTGATCCACGCCGCGGCCACGGCCGCTCTCAATACATCCCCGCCCGCCACGCTCGAGGCCGTGCTCGAGGTGGCGCGGACGATCGCCGAGCGGGTGCCGGTGGTGCTCATGTGCTACGCCAACCCGATAGTGGTGCGGGGAGTCGAGCGCTTCGCGGACCTGCTCGTCGGCGCCGGGGTGAGCGGGCTGATCGTCCCCGACCTCCCGCTCGAGGAGGCCACCGACGTGCGGTCGGTCTGCCGCACCCGCGGGCTGGCGCTGGTACCGCTGATCGCTCCGACGACGCCGGCCGAGCGCCTGGAGCGCATCGGGGTGGCGGCCAGCGGCTTTCTCTACGCGGTGTCGCTGACCGGCACCACCGGCGAGCGGGCCGCGGTCGACGGTGGCCTGGAGACGCTGGTCGCCGGCGCCGCGGCCCACACCGACGTGCCGGTGGCCGTCGGGTTCGGCATCTCCACGCCCGAGCAGGCGGCGGCCGCCGCCGCAGCGGGGGCGGACGGCGTGATCGTGGGCAGCCGGCTGGTCCGGGCTGCCGGCGAGGCTGGCGATCCGGCGCAGGCCGTCGGCGAGCTGGTCCGCGGCTTCTCGTCGGCGCTATCCGGCGATCCGCTCGGTTAGCATCTGCGCGCCATGGGTTTGATTCTCACCGCCACCGGCGGCCTGTGCGTCTGGATCGTCGTCTGGGCGCTCAACGTCAGCGGCCTGGACGCGTTCCTGATCACCATCGCGATGGTCCTGCTCGCCATCGGCGTCCGCAACGTGCTCCCGCACCTGCCCGGCCGGCGGGACTAGTGGCCCCGTTCATAGATACGACGACATTCGAGCGGCCTCCAGCGGCGCCTGACCTTGTCCTCGGATGCTCGTGCAGCGCGGCTGCACGTTGCATCCTGCGCCCGCGCCAGGCACCCGTCGGAGACCACTCTCGGTGTCGCCATATTTATGAACGCAACCACTAGCGCCTCGGTGGCCGCCGGACGGCCGCGAGCGGCCTGGCTGGGGGCCATCCTGGCCGTGATCGCGCTCGCGGGCTGCAGCACCACGCAGGGCGGTTCCTCGGTCTCCGTCACCGGTCAGACGCTGGCCATCTACGCCAGTCAGCCACCCGGCGGCGCCGGCGGTCAAACCGCCGTCGACGTGCTCGATGCCGAGCACCTGGCGTTCCAGCGCAACGGCTCCACGATCGGCAAGTTCCACCTGCAGTTCTTCAAGCTGCACGGCGCCGAGCTGTCGGACAACGCCCGCACGGCGATCCAGAACAAGAGCGCGATCGGCTACCTCGGCGAGCTGCAGCCCGGCACCTCGCAGCTGTCGCTGCAGATCACCAACGAGCTCGACCTGCTGCAGGTCAGCCCCACCGACACCGCCGTCTACCTGACCCAGCCCACCGCCGCGGTGAGCGGCGCACCGAGCACCTATTACCCATCGCGCTCGAATTACCACGAGACGTTCGCCCGCGTGGTCCCCACAACCGCACAGGAGGCCAAGGCGGTGGTCGCTGAGATGCAGACCCTGCATCTCAGCAAGCTGTACGTAGCCAGCGACGGCTCGCCCTACGGCGCGTCGATCGCCCTCGAGGTGCGACAGGACGCACCGTCGCACGGTCTGACGCTGGTCTCCGGCGCGGCCGCAGCCGACGCCGTGTTCTACGGCGGCAGCCCCGGCTCGGCTGCCCGAACCGCTCTGGATCAGGCCGCCACTCAGAGCCCGAGCGCGAAGTTGTTCGCTCCCTCGGCCCTGTACGACGACACGTTCGTGGCCGGCCTCAGCGCCGCCGTCCAGAAGAACCTGTACGTGTCCTCGCCGGGCTTTGCCCCGAGCACCCTGACTGCGGCCGGACGCCAGTTTCTGTTGGCGTTCCGCAGCATGTTCGGTCACGTTCCGGCGCCGGAGGCGATCTTCGGCTACGAGGCGATGTCCGCGTTGCTGGCGGTGCTCAAGGAGGCGGGCTCCAACGCGAACAACCGGGCCGTGGTGGTGGCGGACTTCCGTTCGCTTCACGATCGCCAATCCGTGCTCGGGACCTACTCGATCACCGGCGGAGACACCAGCATCGCCCCGTTCGTGTTCGCGTCGCCTCACGCGGGAAGGCTGGTCCCCCACTCGCAGGGCTGACGCCGTGCCGGTCGCGCGCCGGAGACGGCCTCATCCTCGCTGCGCGGCCGGACCGTGCTGCCCGGCCTCACCGTCGCGGCGCCGCCATACCGTGCTCCGCGGACCTCATCCTCGCTGCGCGGCCGCCCAGGCCAGCGCCTGCGCTACCCGGGCGACCACGGCATACGGTTCGGATTCGAGCTGACGCCAGGTGACCCGCATCGTGGCCAGCCCCGCTGCCCGCAGCGCCGCGTCCTTGCGGCGGTCGTGCTCGAACGCTCGGCGCGTGGAGTGAAACCGGAAGCCGTCCATTTCCAGCACGAACCGGTCGGCCCGCCAGTGGAAGTCCACCTCGTACCCGTGGAGGCGAGCGTTGATTCCCGGCTCCGGCAGCTGGGCCGCACGGATCAACGCCAGGAGCGCCTCCTCCGCCTCCGAACGGGTCAGCGATCCGTTCGTCCGCCGGTCGGCGAGCGCCGCCAGCCGGCCGTGGCCATGATGACCTGGGGTTCGGGAGAGCAGCTCCCGGACCTCGGTGGCGCGCAGGACGCGGTCGACGATCCCGCGATCGAAGGCGAGCTCCAGCTGACGGTCGCTCACCAGCTCGGCGATGTCCAGGAGCGCGCGGGCGGGTGAGGTGACCGGGAGGCCCCGGTGAATGCGGAGATCCTTGGCGGTGAGCGAGCGGCTGCGGTGGACCTTGACTCCGGACAGGTGAGGGCGGTGGTCATCCCGCGAGACGACATGGATGAAGCCGTTGGTTGCCCCGGCGAGGCCCCACAGCGACGCTGCCGAGAGATGGCTGAGCGCGGCGCCCTCGCCGACGGCGAGCAGCGCGCGGTCTCGTCGCCGAGCTCGGGTGTCGCGGCGTGACCGACGGCGAAGACGCCTCGGTGACGGGGGAACAGCTGGTGTTGATCGACAAGCCGGGCGATCGCGCTGGAGCCGAGGCCGGCGGCCAGCAGCTGCCGCCGCGCGACCCGCCTGCGTTGCGCCTGCGCGATCTGGGCGATGCGTCGGTGGGGTGGCCCGTGGACGGGAACTTCCTCCCACACCCCGAGCACCTTGACGGCGCGTGGGGGATCGTTGCCACCCCTCGGGCGCGATCCACCACGCGTGGTGCAAACGGCGAGGGCGGCGGGCATTTCTCCCAGCTCGTTGGCCACTCCACGAGTTTCTCCCAGCTCGTTGGCCACTCCGCGAGTTTGCCGCCAGCACGGAGCCGATCCTTGGAAAGCCGCTGTTTTTTTGCAATTTGGTGACACCGCCGTCACGGACGAGGCGCCGGCTGCCGTCCCGCCGTCAGGATCGGATAGTCCGGGTCGCCGTCCCCGTGTATAGGCTCAAACCAGATGGCGGATGAGCTCTTCCTGATCGACGGCAACAGCCTCGCCTACCGCGCCTTCTTCGCGCTCCCGGAATCGATCGCAACCTCCACCGGAGTGCCGACCAACGCGATCTTCGGCTTCGCCTCGATGCTCGTGAAGATCCTCACCGACTACGGCCCCCGGGCAACCGTGGTCGTCTGGGACGCCGGCTCCAGCGGGCGCAAGGAGGTCTACGCCGAGTACAAGGCGCAGCGCTCCACCCGCCCCGATCTGCTCAGGGAGCAATGGCCCCACCTGGCGCCGCTGGTCGACGCCTTCGGCTACCGGAACCTCCAGGTCGACGGCTACGAGGCCGACGACGTGATCGCGTCGATCACCGAGCTCGCCAAGGCGCAGGACCCGCCCGTCGAGGTGATGGTGGTGACCGGGGACCGCGACGCCTACCAGCTCGTCGACGAGCAGGTGCGGATCATGACCACCTCGCGCGGGATCACCGACACCCGCGTCTACGACCGCCAGGGCGTGATCGACCGCTACGGGATCCCGCCGGAGCTGGTGCCCGACTTCATCGGGCTGAAGGGCGACACCTCCGACAACATCCCGGGCGTCCCCGGGATCGGCGACAAGACCGCCGCCGAGCTGCTCCAGCGCTTCGGGTCGCTGGACCAGGTGCTGGACAGCGTCGATGAGATCAGCGGCGCCAAGCGCAAGCAGAACCTGATCGAGCACGCCGACGACGCCCGCGTCTCCAAGCACCTGGCGACCGCCAAGCGCGACATCCCGCTGGACCTCGACATCACCGAGTTCGTCTCCGAGCCGCCGGACCGCTCCCGGCTGCGTGACGTCTTCCGCGAGTTCGAGCTCCGCGAACCGCTGCGGCGGCTGGAGGAGGCTCTCGGCTCCGCCGACGCGGCGGCGCCCGCGCCGGTCGCCGAGCACGCGCTCGGCGCGAAGCTGCGTCACGGCTCGCTGAAGGACGTCGCCCGACTCGCCGACGCCGAGGTGACCCTGGCCGTCCGGGCGCCCGCGGTCCCCGAGGGCGCGCTGTTCGCCGCCGACGAGAACCAGTGGCGGTACGGCGCCTACGCCGACGAGACCCGCGAGGTCATCGTCGGGAGCAGTCCCACGCCCGAGGACCTGGTCGCCGCGATCGGCTCACGTCCGGCGGTCGCCCACGACGCCAAGTCGCTGGGTGCTGTCCCGCGCAACCTCGCCCACGACACCGAGGTCGCCGCCTATCTGCTGGAGCCGGCGCGCCGCGCCTATCCGTTCCGGGAGCTGTGTGAGGAACGCGGCCTCGCCGCCGAGGTCGATGACGAGGCCGGAGCCGACGCCGTGCTGGCCAGCGCGCTGGCCGCGTGGCAGCGGGCCGAGATCCGCGGCCGCGGGCTGACCGACCTGCTCAGCGACGTGGAGCTGCCGATCGTGCGCATCCTGCGCGAGATGGAGCTGGCCGGGGTCAAGCTGGACACCGAGCGCCTGCGGGCGATCTCCGAGCGGGTGAAGGTCGAGGCCGACGAGCTCGAGTCTGAGATCTACGAGCTGGCGGGGGTGCAGTTCACCCTCGGCTCACCCCGGCAGCTGGAGGAGATCCTGTTCGGCAAGCTCGGGCTGTCCCGTAAGCGGCGCGGGAAGACGGGCTACTCCACCGACGCCCGGGTGCTGCAGGCGATCCGCGCCGAGCACGAGATCATCCCCAAGATCGAGCGCTGGCGGGAGCTCACCAAGCTCGCCCAGACATATCTCGACGCGCTGCCGTTGCTCGTCGACCACAACAGCCGGATCCACACCACGTTCAACCAGACCGCGGCCACCACGGGTCGGCTGTCCTCCAACAACCCCAACCTCCAGAACATCCCGATCCGCACGCCGCTGGGGCGCGAGATTCGAGCCTGCTTCATTGCCGAGCCCGGGCATCTGCTCGTCTCGGCCGACTATTCCCAGGTGGAGCTGCGGCTGCTGGCGCACATCGCCGGCGAGGACGTGCTCAAGGACATCTTCCGGCGCGGCGAGGACGTCCACACCGCGACCGCGTGCCGGGTGTTCGGAGTCGAGCCTGAGCAGATCGACCCCGGGATGCGATCGAAATCCAAGATGATCAACTACGGGATCGTCTACGGCCTGTCCGCCTACGGGATGGCCGATCGGCTCGACATCGCACAGGAGGAGGCCGACGAGTTCATCCAGCGCTACCTGGCCGGCTTCCCGGCGGTCGGACGGTTCATCGAGGAGACGATCGAGCAGGGGACCGAGCACGGCTACGTCTCCACCCTGTTCGGCCGCCGCCGACAGGTGCCGGAGCTGCGCGCCCGGCGCTGGGAGCTGCGCAAGCAGGGAGAACGGTTCGCGGTCAACATGGTGATCCAGGGCACCGCCGCCGACATCATGAAGATGGCGATGGTTCGCTGTGACCGTGCGCTCGCGCAGGACGGCCTGCGGTCCCGGCTGGTGCTGCAGATCCATGACGAGCTGCTGTTCGAGGGTCCCGCAGACGAGGCGGAGCGCGTCGAGGCGATCGCGGTGCGGGAGATGGCGTCCGCGTACGAGCTCGACCCGCCGTTGGCCGTCGACGCCGGGCTCGGCACCGACTGGCTGGCGGCGAAGTGAGGCGACGCCTCCGCGCCCCGGACGAGGACGCGGAGACATCACCCCAGGCCCGCTCTAGCGGAGCTGGAAGATGAAGTCGTACTCCTTGCCGCCGTTGCGCGACCGGAGCTTCATCTGACCGCGGGCGCCGTCGTAGATGCCGGTGCCGCCGGTGATGGAGAGGACGCTGTTGCGGGTGTCGTAGTACGGCCCCTGGACGGTGATCTGGCCGCCCCGCAGGAACGTGGTCCACAGGCACTCCCAGATCCCCAGCTTGACTTGGATGCGGGTGCAAAAGCCCTCATCGTGGCCGACCTGGACCTTGTTGGCGGTGTTGAACACGGGATTGTTGAACGTCAGGATGTCGCCCTTCTCGTCCTTGCCGCCGGGCGCGAGTGGCACTTCGGTGTCGGTAATCGCGTGCTCGATCACGTGCACGGTGGCGCCCGAGGCATGCGCCGGCTTGGCGTAGGCGGGGGCGGCCCCGGTCACCGCGACCAGCCCCAGGGCACAGGTGACGGCCGCGGCGCGCAGCCGGATGCGGTCCTGCATGGCAAAGCCTCCTCTGGTTTGGATGGCCGCGATCCTACGCTCGGGCGGACGGGCCGTCCACGTCCGGGGCGGCCCAAGTGGCGCCCGGACGGGAGCTCTTCCGGCTACGCCGCGGCCCGCGCGGCGCGCGCGGCGGCCCGGGCGGGCGAGCCTCCCGCGGCCGCGAACGACGGATGCGCGATGTTCAGATAGTGGCCGAAGGACCAGTCGACGAATCGCTTGTGGCCCATCGCGCCCAGCGCCGGCGCCAACGCCCGGGGGGCGAGCCGCGGGATCAGCCGCTGCACCCGCAGCAGCCAGCGAAACGTCGTGGCATGGCCGGCCGAAAACCGGTGATAGCGCGCCAGCGCATCCTGGCGGGTCTGCCGGCCGGCGAGCACCTGGGCGAGCTCGCGGCCGCAGGCGAGGCCGAAGTACAGCGCGGTGCGGATCCCCTCGGCGGTCAGCGGCAGGCAGTGCCCGGCTGAGTCTCCGACGAAGAAGATCCCGTCCTCGGTGGCGGGGCGCAGCGCGTGCGGAATCCAGTTGCCCTGATACCGGACCGGCTGCGCTCCGAGATCCTCGGCCAGTCGGACTGTCGGCTCGCGCACGTGGAAGCGCGGATCGAACGAGCCGACGCCAATCCGGATCTCGTCGCCGGCGGGAAAGCTCCAGCCATATCCGGCGGGTACGTACCCCCGGTTGATCCAGATCTCGAGGTCGCGGCCGCCGCCACTGGGGTGAACCTCCAGGCCACGGGAGAGGAGCGCGTCTGGCGGCTGGACGTTGTCGTTGGGGCTCAGCACCCGCCGCCAACCGAGCGCATCGACGATCAGCGGAGCGCGAATCGCCCCGCGGTCGGTGAGCACGGCGTCTCCGTCGCGCCGTTGCACCTTGGCCGTCTCGAACTGGAACGCGCCCTGAGCAGCCAGGAGCCCGCAGAGCATGCGGTAGTCGAACGTCGAGAAGGTCCAGGGAAGGTCGTAGCGCACCGTCTTCTCCGGCGTGTGCAACACCAGCTCGCCGAACGTCTGCTGCCGAGCGCCGGCAAGCTCGAGAGCGGTAAGCCAGCCGGTCGGGATCCCGCACGCCGAGGTCTGGCGCTCGCCGATCTCGTACCGATCGATGACCAGCACGTCGGCGCCGGTGGAGGCGAGCTCGCGCGCGACGGCGAGCCCGGCGAAGCTGGCGCCGCAGATCAGGACATCGCAGTCGCGGTGAAGCGGCGTGCGCTCGTCGCCCCGCTTGGTGGCACGTCGTGGCATCCCGGGCCGATGATACGAGGGCCAAGCGGCCGATCGCCGCAGGGGTTGCGCCCTCCGGTACATCCACAAATCAAACTGAAGGCGGCTATCCTGCCATAACCCATGTCTTTGAGTCCAACCTTAAGCCCGCCCGCCGATCAATCCAACGCGAAGATCGTAGAAGGCTCCGACGGCCTTCTCCTCGAGATCGACGGCCAGATCGTCCCCAACTACGACGCGACGCTGCACCCCTTCCAGGAGGGTGACGTCGTCACCGGCCACGTCGTCCGGATCGATAACGACGAAGTCCTGGTCGACATCGGCTACAAGTCCGAGGGGGTCATCCCGGCCGGCGAGCTGTCGATCCGCAAGTCCGTCGACCCTGGCGACGAAGTCTCGCTCGGCGAGGAGGTCGACGCGCTGGTCCTCACCAAGGAGGACCAGGACGGTCGTCTCATCCTCTCCAAGAAGCGGGCCCGGTTCGAGAAGGCCTGGCGGCGGATCGAAGCCGCGGCCGAGTCCGGCGAACCCGTCGAGGGCAGCGTGATCGAGGTCGTCAAGGGCGGCCTGATCATCGACCTCGGGGTGCGCGGCTTCCTGCCCGCGTCGCTCGTCGACATCCGCCGCGTGCCCAACCTGGACGAGTACATGGGTCAGGCGATCGAGTGCAAGGTGATCGAGCTCAACCGCTCTCGCAACAACGTGGTGCTGTCGCGGCGGGCGGTGCTCGAGGAGCAGCGCAAGGAGGATCGCGAGCGCATCCTCGACCGCCTGCAGCCGGGCCAGATCGTGGAGGGCACGATCTCCAACATCGTCGACTTCGGCGCGTTCGTCGACCTCGATGGGATCGACGGCCTGATCCACATCTCCGAGCTGTCCTGGTCGCACGTCAATCACCCCTCGGAGATCCTCTCCATCGGAGACACCGTGAGCGTCAAGGTGCTGGACATCGACCGCCAGCGCCAGCGGATCTCGCTCGGGCTCAAGCAGACGCAGGAGGACCCGTGGCAGCGCGTGGTCGACACCTACAACATCGGCGACGAGCTCGAGGGCAACGTGACCAAGGTCGTCACCTTCGGGGCGTTCGTCGAGATCCTCGACGGGGTCGAGGGGCTGGTGCACATCTCAGAGCTGGCCCAGCACCACGTCGACAACCCGCGCGAGATCATCCAGCCGGGCGACCCGGTGCGAGTCAAGATCCTGGAGATCGACTCCGAGCGGCGGCGCCTGTCGCTGTCGATCAAGCGCGTCGAGGGCCAGGTGCTGCCGGTGCGGCCGATCGAGCCGCCGACCGGCGCCGACGACTTCGACGACGTCCCCGAGCTGGGACTGTCCGAGGACGTGTTCGCGCCCGGCGAACCGGCCGCGGAACCCGGGCCGAGCCCCGCGGCGCTGGATGCCGAGCCGGACCCCGCCGCGCTGGATGCCGAGGCGGATGTCGCGCCGGCGGATGTCGCGCCGGCGGATGTTGTGCCGGCGGATGGCGCGCCGGCGGATGTCGCGCCGGCGGATGTCGTGCCGGCGGATGTCGTGCCGGCGGATGTCGTGCCGGCGGATGTCGCCTCGGCGGATGTCGCGACTCCGGATGCCGAACCGGTTGCGCCGATCACCGACGGAGTCGCTGACGCCGCTGATGCCGGAAGCGCAGTCGCGCCCGGGCCCGACGGCGACGACGCCGCCGACGCCTGATCAGCCTGCTCTGAACCCCCGCGTGGCTCCCTTCATCGGGCTCACCGGCGGCATCGGCGCCGGGAAGTCCACGGCGCTCGCGGCGCTGGAGCGTCTCGGCGCCGCCTGTCTGTCGACCGACCGCGTCGTGCACGAGCTCTACGAGTCACCGGAGGTCCGCGACGCGGTCGCGGAACGGTTCGGCGATGAGGCGCTGCACGCAGGCAGTGTCGACCGCGCGGCGGTGGCTCGAATCGCGTTCGCGACCGACGCCGACCGCGCCTGGCTGGAGCAGCTGCTGTGGCCGCGAGTCGGGGAGCGGATGGCGGCGTTTGCGCTGGAGGCCGGCGAGGCGTCGCCGGCACCCCGAGCTGCCGTGGTCGAAGTGCCGCTGCTGTTCGAATCCGGCCTCCAGCACGGGTTCGATGCGACGATCGCGGTGGTCGCCGACGAGGCGGTTCGCGAGCAGCGTGCCGGCGCCCGGGGGCACGTGGCGCTGGTCGCCCGCTCCGCTCGACAGTTGAGCCAGCGGGAAAAGTCGCAGCGTGCGACGTACACCGTCAGCAACGACGGATCGGTGGAGGAGCTGGAGGAGAAGCTGTCGGCGATCCTTGACATGCTGGCGGGGTGAGTCCCATCACCGCGACCGCGTCCGGGCATCGCCCATCATCGCGCGCATCGATGCAGGCGCGCCGCCGGGCCGCGCTCCGCCGGCGCCGGCGCTTGGTCGGAGGCGTGCTGACGGTGGGGGTCCTCGTCGTCGGGTTCATCCTGTTGCTGCCGACCGCTCGCAAGGCGGTCGACGAGCTCACCCTCCCGCTCAACTACTCGAGCACGATCCGCCGCCAGGCGGCCGAAGAGCACCTGGACCCGGCGCTGGTGGCGGCCGTGATCTACGCCGAGACCAAGTTCGATGCGCGCAGGTCGTCGGCTGGCGCCATCGGCCTGATGCAGCTCATGCCCCAGACCGGGAAGGAAGTCGCCCGACTCTCAGGCGCCACGAACTTCCACACCGCCGACCTGTCGACGCCGAAGGTCAACATCGCCTACGGCAGCTATCTGCTGCGCTACCTAATCAACAGGTACCACGGCAGCATCGTGCTGGCGCTCGCCGCCTACAACGGTGGGGAGGCCAACGTCGATCGCTGGCTCGCCTCCGCCCACGCGCAGGGGCACCGGTTCCGGATCGCCGACATCCCGTTCCCGGAGACCCAGGCCTACGTTGACCGGGTCCTGGACGCGCGGAGCCGGTACCGCCACACCTACCCGGCGCAGCTCGGGTACGGCTGACGGCCGCTCCGGGGACCACGGTGGCCGGCCATGCCGCGCACCGCCACGCTCTGATCCGGGGGCGCGGTTAGTAGCCTGAAAGGACAACGGCAATGCCCAGGTTCGAACTCGACAGCGCCTTCTCCCCAACGGCCGATCAGCCGGCGGCGATCGACGCCCTGGCGCATGGAATCGAGTCCGGAGAGCGATTCCAGACCCTGCTCGGCGCGACCGGAACCGGCAAGACGATGGCGATGGCGGCGACCATCGAGGCGGTGCAGCGGCCCTCGCTGGTGATCGCTCACAACAAGACCCTGGCGGCGCAGCTGTGCAACGAGTTCCGGACCTACTTCCCGAGCAACTCGGTGGAGTACTTCGTCTCCTACTACGACTATTACCAGCCCGAGGCCTACGTCCCGAGCAAGGACCTGTACATCGAGAAGGATTCGGCGATCAACCAGGAGATCGACCGCCTCCGCCACGCCGCGACCGCCGGCCTGTTCGCCCGCCGCGACGTGGTCATCGTGGCCAGTGTCTCCTGCATCTTCGGCCTCGGCTCGCCCGAGGTCTACGACGAGAACCTGCAGACGCTGAACAAGGGCGAAATGATCGACCGCGACAAGCTGCTGCGCAAGCTGGTGTCGATCCAGTACACCCGCAATGACACGGCGCTGTCGCGAGGCACCTTCCGCGTCCGCGGCGAGACGCTGGAGATCTTCCCCGCCTATGCCGAGACCGCGTATCGGATCGTCCTGTTCGGCGACGAGGTGGAGCACCTGCAGCACTTCGACCCGATCACCGGTGAGCTGATCGAGGACGACATGGAGCACGTCGCGATTTGGCCGGCGTCGCACTACAACGTGCGCGAGGGGATGATCGAGGACGCGGTGGCCGAGATCGGCCGGGAGCTGAACGCACGCTGCGCCGAGCTGGAACGCGAGGGCAAGCTCCTGGAGTCCCACCGCCTGCGCCAGCGCACCCAGTACGACATGGAGATGCTGCGCGAGCTCGGGTTCTGCTCAGGGATCGAGAACTACTCGCGGATCCTCGACGGCCGGCGACCGGGCGACCGTCCCTACTGCCTGCTGGATTACTTCCCGGACGACTTCGTCTGCTTCATCGACGAGTCCCACCAGACCGTCCCGCAGATCGGCGGCATGTACGAGGGCGACCGCTCACGCAAGCAGACGCTGGTCGACTACGGCTTCCGGCTGCCCAGCGCGCTGGACAACCGGCCCCAGACGTTCGCCGAGTTCCTCTCGATCACACCGCAGATGGTGTTCGTGTCGGCCACGCCGGGTGAGTACGAACGCTCGCACTCGCCGCGCATCGTGGAGCAGATCGTGCGCCCCACCGGGATCGTCGATCCCGAGGTGGAGGTCCGCGAGACCCGCAACCAGATCGACGACCTGATGAACGAGATCCGGGCTCGCGCCGATCGCGACGAACGGACGCTGGTGACCACCCTGACCAAGAAGATGTCCGAGGACCTCACCGACTATCTGCTGGAGATGGGGTTCAAGGTCCGCTACCTGCACTCCGAGATCGACACCCTCGAGCGGATTCAGATCATCCGGGAGCTGCGGCTGGGCGAGTACGACGTGCTCGTCGGCGTCAACCTGCTGCGCGAGGGCCTGGACCTCCCCGAGGTGTCTCTGGTCGGCATCCTCGATGCCGACAAGGAGGGCTTCCTCCGCGGGGCGACCTCGCTGATCCAGACGATTGGCCGCGCCGCCCGCAACGTGGACGGCAAGGTGCTGATGTATGCCGATAAGGAGACGGCGGCGATGCGGTCGGCGATCGAGGAGACCGACCGGCGGCGGGCGATCCAGCACGCCTACAACGAGGAGCACGGGATCACGCCGGAGACGATCGTCAAGGGGATCTCCGACATCGCCGAGTTCCTGATGTCGGACTCCAAGGTGCCGAAGTCCCGCCGGCGTCGTCAGCGCGCCGCCCAGTCGATGCCGCCGGCGGAGATCGAGCGCACGATCGTGGAGCTGGAGGAGGAGATGCTGGCCGCGGCCGAGGATCTCCGCTTCGAGTACGCCGCGAAGCTGCGCGACGAGATCCGGGATCTCAAACGCGAGCTCGACCAGGCCGTGGCGGCGCGATGAACCGGAGGTAGCGGGTTGGCGCTGGATCGGCAGAGCATCGAGCGCAACGACTTTCCCGTCGGTTCGCGGGGATATGACCCGCAGGCCGTGGATGCTCACCTGTCCGCGCTCGCCGACGAGATCGACGCCTACCAGCGTTCCCGACAGCGCAACGACGCGCTGGCATCGACCGCCAGCGAACAGGTCCACGCGATCGTGCAGGCCGCCGAGACCAGCGCCGCCGGGATCCAGCAGGAGGCGGAGTCAGACGCCCAGGAGATACGCCAGGAGGCGCAGACCGCGGCCCAGGCGACTCGCACAAACGCCGCCGACCAGGCGCGCGAGTACCTGGGAAAGGTGTCGGTCTCGACCCACGCCACCCTGGAGCGCCTTCAGTCGATGCAGCAGGAGCTCGATGCCCTGAGGGACGCGCTGCGGGATGCCACTCAGCGGCTGGGCGCCAGCCTCCGGCTGCTGGAGGGCGACATCGACGGCGCCTCCGAGGCGGTGGCGCCGGAGAGGCGCCGGTTCGAGCCCGACCCTCCGGTGAGCGCGCCGGTCGCCCCCGAGCCGGCGGCGGTCGCCGCGCCGGACCCACCGGTCAGCGCGCCGGCCGCACCCGAGCCGGCGGCGGTCGTCGAGCCCGACCCCGTCTTCGAGGCAGCCGGGGGCGGGGGTGAGGGCGCAGGCGGCACCGAGGCCGCCGCGGATGCCGACGGGGCGCGGCTGATCGCCCTCAACATGGCGTTGAGCGGCACCCCGCGCGAGCAGACCGCCCGCTACCTATCCGAGAACTTCAACCTGGGCGATGCCGACGGCATCCTGGACGAGGTGTACGCCAGCATCGAGGGCTGACGTCGGGTCACCGCTGGTGGCGGTGTCGCCGGTGGCTGCGGTCGCGGCGGCCGTCCTGCCGCCGCTCGCGGCGGGCGTCGAGCCCCGATTGCACGGCGTCGAGGTCGGCATCCGGGCCGTAGAGCGCCCACGCCGAGCGCACTACTGTGATGGCGACCACGATCAGGATCCAGGCCGGCCAGAACTGCCCGCTTGCCCCCGACGCGAACCAGATCCCTGTGCAGACCACGAACAGGGCCGCCGTGCCGCCCGTCTCCTGGACCATTCGCCGCGTCAGCTGTGAGCGCCGGGCCCGGTGGTCGAGCATCGCCTGGCGTTTGGTCACCGGGAGGTCCCGGCGCAGGGCGTCCAGCTCGCCGGTGGTGCGAGCGGCGTACGCCGCCTGGACGCGCTGCTCCAGATCTTCGGTGTCCAGCCGCCCGTCGACCGCGTGCTCGTTGAGCTCGGCGACCAGCCGCTCTCGGTCGGCGTCCGAGGCTCGCAGCGTCGGGTCGGCGGGTCGAGGGGCAGTCGGGGGCGGAATCTGTTCCTCGCTCATAGCGCGAACTGTAGGTCAGAACGCGGCCGGAGGTGGGGGGAACGTCTGTTCGATCCACTAAACTCGATCGGGAATGGACAAGCTCGTCGTCTCGGGCGCCCGAGAGCACAATCTCAAGGATGTGACCGTAGCGATTCCCCGGGATTCGCTGACGGTGATCACCGGCCTGTCTGGGTCGGGAAAGTCGTCGCTGGCGTTCGACACGATCTACGCCGAGGGACAGCGTCGCTACGTCGAATCGCTGTCCGCGTACGCGCGGCAGTTCCTGGGGCAGATGGACAAGCCCGACGTCGACTCGATCGAGGGCCTGTCGCCGGCGATCTCGATCGACCAGAAGACGACCTCGCGCAATCCGCGGTCGACGGTCGGCACGGTCACCGAGATCTACGACTATCTGCGGTTGCTGTGGGCGCGGGTCGGCCATCCCCACTGCCATGTCTGCGGGCGGCCGATCAGCGGGCAGTCGGCGGAGCAGATCATCGACCAGGTGATGGAGCTGCCCGAGCAGACTCGGTTCATGGTGCTGGCGCCGATCGTGCGCGGCCGCAAGGGCGAGTACGGCAAGCAGTTCGAGGAGCTCCGGGCCGAGGGCTTCGGACGGGTCAAGGTCAACGGCGAGCTGCGCCGGCTGGACGAGGAGATCGTGCTGGACAAGAAGTACAAGCACGACATCGCGGTCGTCGTCGACCGGCTGGTGATGAAGCCGGACCTGCGCAAGCGATTGGCGGACTCGATCGAGACCGCGGTCGCGCTGGCCGACGGGCTGGTCGAGATCGAGCTGGTCGACGGCCCATCCTCATCGAGCTCGGCTCCCACCGCCAAGACCCTGACCTTCTCCGAGAAGTTCGCGTGTCCGGTGCACGGACCGAGCCTGGTGGAGCTGGAGCCGCGCATCTTCTCGTTCAACGCCCCGCACGGCGCCTGCCCACGGTGCACCGGACTGGGCTCGCAGATGGAGATCGACCCCGACCTCGTCGTCCCGGATCCGACGCTTTCGATCGGCGAGGGAGCGATCGCGCCGTGGGCGGTGAGCGCCTCCAACTACTACGACCAGCTGACCCAGGCGATCGCCGAGCGCTACGACGTCGACCTCGACACTCCGTGGCAGGACCTGCCGAGCGAGTCGCAGGAGTTCTTCCTGTACGGGACCAACGGCGAGCGCGTCCAGGTGTCGTATCGCAACCGGTTCGGCCGGCGCCGGTCCTACGCCACCCACTTCGAGGGCATCGTGCCCAACCTCGAGCGGCGCTATCGCGAGACCGATTCCGACTACTCGCGGGAGAAGATCGAGGAGTACATGACGCTGCGGCCGTGCCCGGACTGCAAGGGCGCGCGTCTGCGCCCGGAGTCACGGGCCGTGCTCGTCTCCGGGATGGCGATCCACGAGTTCGCGGGGATGGCGGCTCGCCGGGCGCTGTCGTGGATCGGTGAGTTGGAGCTCAACGAGCACGACCGGCGGATCGCCCGGCTGGTGCTGCGCGAGATCGAGGAGCGACTGCGCTTCCTGGAGAACGTCGGGGTCGGCTACCTGTCGATGGACCGGGCGGCGGCGACGCTCTCCGGCGGCGAGGCTCAGCGCATCCGGCTCGCCACCCAGATCGGCTCCTCGCTGGTGGGAGTGCTGTACATCCTGGACGAGCCGTCGATCGGCCTGCACCAGCGAGACAACGCGAAGCTGATCGGGACGCTCGAGCGGTTGCGCGACCTCGGCAACACCGTCCTCGTCGTCGAGCACGACGAGGGAACGATGCGCGCCGCCGACCATCTGCTGGACATCGGGCCGGGGGCGGGCGAGTACGGCGGCCACGTCGTCGCCGAGGGCACCGCCGCCGAGGTCGCCCAGATCCCGGATTCGCTCACCGGGCAGTTCCTGGCGGGCACCCGGGTGATCGAGATCCCGGGGCGGCGGCGCCCGCCGTCGGGCTACATCGCCATCGATGGCGCCGCCCAGCACAACCTGCGGTCGGTCAACGTCAAGGTCCCGCTCGGCGTGCTGTGCTGCGTCACCGGTGTCTCGGGCTCGGGCAAGTCGACGCTGGTCAACGAGGTCCTGCTCAAGGCGGTCTCCAACCACCTGCACCGCAGCCGCCAGCGCGCCGGGGCGCACAGGCGGATAACCGGGCTGGACCAGCTGGACAAGATCATCTCGGTCGACCAGTCGCCGATCGGGCGCACGCCGCGCTCCAACCCGGCGACGTACATCGGGCTGTTCGACCAGATCCGGGAGTTGTTCTCAAAGACCCAGGAGGCGCGCGCTCGGGGCTACAAGCCCGGCCGGTTCTCGTTCAACGTCAAGGGCGGCCGGTGTGAGGTGTGTCGCGGCGACGGTCAGATCAAGATCGAGATGCACTTTCTGCCGGACGTCTACGTTCCGTGCGAGCAATGCCACGGCAAGCGCTACAACCGGGAGACGCTGGAGGTCCGGTTCAAGGGCAAGACGATCGCCGACGTGCTCGAGATGCCGATCGAGGAGGCGCTCGGGTTCTTCGCCCACATCCCGAAGATCCGCCGGCGGGTGCAGGCGCTCGTCGACGTGGGCCTCGGCTACATGAGGCTCGGCCAGCCGGCCACGACCCTCTCCGGAGGTGAGGCGCAGCGGGTCAAGCTCGCCGCCGAGCTGAGCAAGGTCGCCACCGGACGGACGATGTACATCCTGGACGAGCCGACCACGGGGCTCCACTTCGCCGACATCCAGCGGTTGCTGGAGGTGCTCGACCGGCTCGTCGACGCCGGCAACTCCGTGGTGGTGATCGAGCACAACCTCGACGTGATCAAGGTGTCCGACCGCCTGATCGACCTCGGACCCGAGGGTGGCGACGAGGGCGGCGACGTGATCGCCGTGGGCACTCCCGAGCAGGTATCCCAGGTGGATCGGTCCTACACCGGACAGTTCCTGGAGAAGCTGCTGCCGGTCAAGGCCAAACGGACACGGCGCGCGCGGACCGGCGGCGTGAGGGCGTCATCCGGAGCGGCCCCGGGCAACGGCGTCAAGACGTCGTCCGGCGCGGCCCCGGGCAGCGGCGTCAAGGCGTCGTCCGGCACGGCTCCGGGCAACGGCGCCACGGCGTCGTCCGGCGCGGCCCCGGGCAACGGCGCCAAGGCCGCGTCGAATGGGAGCAAGGCCCCGTCCGCCGGCTCCAAGCGCGGCCGCAGGGCTCCCGCCGGAACGCGCTGACCCCCGGGCGGCGTGGGACAATCCCGGGGTGCCCGATCACTATCAGGCGCCGGACTGGTTCACCCGCCGCGTGTTCAACCCGGCGGTCGCCGGGCTGACGCGGCTCGGGATCGGCGTCTACGGCTCGCGGGTCCTGGAGGTCCGAGGGCGCAAGAGCGGCGAGTGGCGCCGCACCCCGGTCAACCTGCTCTCCTACGGCAGCGAGGAGTACCTGGTCGCCCCGCGCGGCCACACGCAATGGGTGCGCAACGTCCGCGCCGGCGGTGCGGCACGACTGCTGCTGGGCCGTCGCGTGCGGGAGATCGCCATGACCGAGCTCGCCGACCAGAGCAAGCCGCCCGTGCTGCGCGCCTACATGAAGAGGTGGGCGTGGGAGGTGGGCCGGTTCTTCGATGGCGTCAGCGCCGAGTCGACCGACGCCGAGCTGCTGGCGGTCGCGTCCGACCACCCGGTGTTCAAGCTGGAGCGACCCTGACCGCGCCGGGGCCGGCGTCGCTCGCCACGCTCAGACTGTGGGCGCAGAAGTGGCGGTGGTACGAGCGCAATTCGCTGCCGTGGAACCGCGCCCGCATCCACTGGGAGATGATGCGCCGCCAGGCGTTCGTGCGCTGGCCGGTCCACGGCAACGTGCTCGAGGCGCTGCTGGAGGACCGACTGCAGGTGGGACCCCAGACCGTGTTCGAGCCTGGGGTCTGGATCACCGCGCCGGGCCCGGCCCGGGTCCGCATCGGCTCGGGGTCGTTCCTGAACCTCGGCGTGATGGTCGCCGCGCTGGAGCTGGTGGAGATCGGCGACCACTGCATGTTCGCCAACGGATGCTTCGTCACCGACGCCGACCATCGCATCGATGACCCGCACCTCCCCGTCACCTGGCAGGGGTTCCGGAGCCGGGGCCCGACTCGCGTCGGCGACAACGTGTGGTGCGGCGCCAACGCCGTCATCACCAGCGGGGTGACCGTGGGCGAGCGCTGCGTGATCGGCGCCAACTCGGTGGTCACTACCGACATCCCGGCGTTCTCCATCGCGGCCGGCGTGCCGGCACGGGTGGTGAGGACGATCACCTACCCTCGCACCGACCCCGTCACGAGTTCTTGATGACGATCCCCTCGATGATGTTGGCCGCGTGCTCGGCGGCGTCGATCGCGGCCTCCAACCGCTCGAAGATGTCCTTCCAGCGGATCACCACCATCGGGTCGATGCCCCCGTCGAACAGTGACGCCACCGCCTCACGCGTGATCCGGTCACCCTCGTTCTCCAGCCGGTTGACCTCCACCGTATAGCGCGAGATGTCCCTGAACCCGCGCAGGTTGGGAATCGCCTCGGCGATCTGGCTCGAAGCGTCCTTGAGCACGCGCGCCAGCCAGATCGCCTGGTCCATCGGAGCCTCGATCTTGTACAGCCCGAGGTAGTCGGCCACCTCCTCGGTGAAGTCGACGATGTCGTCCAGGGCCGACGCCAGCGCGAGGATGTCCTCGCGGTCGATCGGCGTCACGAACGTGTGATTGAGCCGATCGATGATGTCGTGAGTGATGCGGTCGCCCTCGTGCTCGAGGTCGAGGATGTCGGCGGCGAGCTGCTTGTTGTCCGGATAGTCGGTCAGCAGCTCGTGCAGGAGCGTCGCGGCGCGCATCATGTTCTGGCCCGCCTCCTCGAACAGCTCGAAGTACACCCGGTCCCGGGGTGTGAATACTTGCCCGAAGCGCGCCATGTCGAGCTGATGCTACCCGCCGAACATGGCCGAGAGTGGCTTCTCAGGACAGCCCGGCGCGGAAGCGGGCGAGCTCCTCGTCGTCGATCGAATAGCAGTGCTCCGGCGCCGGGAAGGCACGGTTGCGGACCTCGGCCGCGTACCCGGCGACGCCCGCCACCATGGAGGCGCGCACGTCGGCGAACCGCTTCGCGAACCGGGCGACGTGGCCGTCGTAGATGCCGAGCAGATCGTGGAACACCAACACCTGGCCGTCGGTCGCGGGGCCGGCGCCGATGCCGATCACCGGAACCGTCACCCGGTCCATTATCTCCTCGGCGACGGCGGCCGGGATCGCCTCCAGCACGATCGCGAAGCAGCCGGCCCGCTCCAGCGCGATCGCGTCGCGCGCCACCGCGATCGCCTGCTCCGCGGTCCGGCCCTGGGCGCGATAGCCACCGAGCGCGGTCGCCGTCTGCGGCGTCAGCCCCACGTGACCCATGACCGGAATCCCCGACGCGACGATCGCGCGCGCCCGTTGCACGCTGGTCCCCCCGCGCTCGAGCTTCACCGCGTCGCAGCCGGCCTCCTTGACGAACCGCTGAGCGGTGGCGACGGCCAGCTCGTCGGAGGCCTCATAGGAGCCGAACGGCAGATCGCCGACCAGCAGCGGGGTGCGCAGTCCGCGGCGGACGGCGGACGCCAGCATCAGCATCTCGTCGGTGGAGACGGGGATCGTCGACGGGTAGCCGAGCACGGTCATCGCCCCGGAATCCCCCACCAGGACGACGTCGACGCCGGCCTCCTGGGCCACCTGCGCGGACGGGAAGTCATAGGCGGTCACCATCACGATCCGCTCGCCCAGCAGCTTCTTCTCCGCCAGGCGCGGCAGCGTCATCGGGAGCGGGTCGTCGAGACTCTGGGGGACCGGCATCTGGGGGGTTGCGGACACGGCTTTCGCCTCCTTTAGCTGGTTGGCGCCCCTGGGGGGTCGCCACCTCGTTTGTCATCCTGCGACCCTGCGCGACGCCGTCGGCCGGACGGGCGGCGGCGACCGAGAAGTTGTCGGGCGGAGCTCGACGCCGATCGGTGCGTTGTCGATCAGGCGGACAGAGCCGACCCGGGCGGCGACCACCGCCAGCACGTCACCGTCGATCCGGGCCACGGGCTCCATCGTGTCCACCGCGACGAGCGCCAGGTACTCGGGCGTGACGCCCGCCGCCGATAGCTCGGCGCGGCCGGCGGCGGCGGCGGCGGCCGGATCCCGCTCGCCGGCCGAGACGATGTCCTGGACGGCACGCAGCGCGCGGTTCAGCGCCGTCGCCCGCTGTCGGCCGGTGGAGGTCAGCAGCACGTTGCGACTGGAGAGGGCGAGCCCGTCCGGGTCTCGCACCGTGGGACACACCTGCACCGTGACCGGGATGTTCAGGTCGCGCACCAGGCGCCGGATCACGACGACCTGCTGGGCGTCCTTCTGGCCGAAGTAGACGACGTCGGGTGCGACCACGTTGAGCAGCTTGGTCACAACCGTGGTGACACCGTCGAAGTGCGCGTGGCCACGGGCTGCCCCCTCGAGCTCGTCGGTCACCCCCCGGACCGCGACCGACGTGGTGAAGCCGGGCGGGTAGATCTCGGCCACGTCGGGGGCGAACAGATACGCGGCGCCCAGCTCCGCGGCCAGCGCGGCGTCGCGCTCCGGGTCGCGGGGGTAGCCAGCCAGGTCACCGGCGTCGTCGAATTGAGCCGGGTTGACGAACAGCGAGACGACGACGACGTGGTGGGCTCGGCGAGCCGCGCGGATCAGCGACAGATGTCCCTCGTGAAACGCGCCCATCGTCGGGACCAGCCCGATCGATCGGCTGCAGCGCCGATGGGCGCCCAGCTCGGCCCGCAGCTCGAAGACGGTGCTCACCGTCCTCATCGCGTCGCCACTCCATCGCCGGCCAGCTCGCGCGTGGCCCGCACCAGCGCATCGAACAGCTCCAGCAGCTCGGGAGCGCGATCCGCAACCGCATCCCGCTGCCGCGCCACGGTCAGCTCGTCGCCGCGCGCGACCGGTCCGGTAAGCGCCCGGTCGGCGCCCAGCCGGGCCCAGTTGTCGAGCGTGGCCCTGACCAGCGGCACGAGGTCCACCCGCTCGATGCCGGCCGCGGCGGCCAGGCGCTCGGCGGCCGCCTCGACCGTGATCAGGAAGTTGGAGGCGATCGAGGCGGCGGCGTGATACGCGGCGCGATCGCCGGGGGCGACCTCGATCGGTCGCATCTGGAGGCGCCACGCCAGCGTCCGAGCGAGCGCCACTGCCGCCGGGGTGTTGCCGGCGACCGCCGCCGCGGCACCGGCGAAGGCCGCGTCACCCGACTCCCCGGTCACGGTCATCAGCGGGTGCAGCGAGAAGCCCTCGCGGTCGGCCAGCACATCGAGCCCGGTGGCTCCCGAGCAGTGACCGACCGGGATCGCAGGCGGAATCGACGCGGCCGCGGCGCCGATCTGATCATCGGGCACGCATAACAGCGCGGCGTCCACGCCGCGCGGCGCCGCGCCCCGGCCCAGCGGCCCGATCACCTCCACGCCGGCGCGGCGCAGCGCGATTGCCAGTGCATCGCCCAACCGCCCGCAGCCGACCACGGCCACCCGCAGGACGGGCGCGCGCGCAGAGGAAGGCGAAAAGTGCCGTTCCAGTTCTCGCATCAGAGATACCGGTCGGAGATGAGGGAGAGAAATTAAGTGCGGAAGGTCCGCCTCAATCGTTGACGGCCTCCGCAAACCAGGATACCCGTCTGAATGCCGGGCTACCATCGCCGAGTGACGAGCGCCCTGGAGCGCAGGCAACTGCTGAAGGCGGTCTACGAGCAGGCCCGCGGATGCACTCGATGCCCGCTGCACCAGACCCGAACCACCGTCGTGTTCGGCTCGGGCAACGCGGACGCCGACCTCATGTTCATCGGCGAGGCTCCTGGCGCCAACGAGGACAAGCAGGGGCTGCCGTTCGTCGGGCAGGCCGGCAAGCTGCTGGAGAAGCTGCTGGGGGAGATCGGCCTTGACCGAGGACAGGTCTTCATCTGCAACACCGTCAAGTGCCGCCCTCCCGGAAACCGCGACCCGCATCCCAACGAGATCGATTCGTGCAACGAGTACCTGCGCCACCAGGTGCAGCTGATCGAGCCGAACGTGATCTGCACCCTCGGGAACTTCTCCACCAAGCTCCTGCGCCAGGACCCGACCGGGATCTCGCGGCTGCACGGTTGCGCGGAGGTGAGGACGATCGGGTCTCGCGCGGTGCGACTGTACCCGCTGTATCACCCGGCGGCGGCGCTGTACACGCCGTCGACCCTGGAGATCCTCCGCTCCGATTTCCTGCGCATCCCCGAGCTGCTGGCTCTCGGCCCTCTGGAGCAGCCGGAGGAGCCGGAGGCGGTGCCGGAGCTCGAGCCAGCGGTGGCGCCGGTGGGGGGCTCGCCGGGCGCCTCCGTCGGTGGCGACCGCGACCCGGAGCCCGCTTGCACTGACGCCGAGCGGGTGGCGCAGCTGGGCCTGTTCTGATCCCGGCGCGGGCGGCCGGCGCGAGCTTGTGCCGCCCGGCCTCAGACCGGCTCGGCGACGCGCTCCGGGACCCGAGGCTCGGGCTCGCCGGGGGACGGCGGATCGGCCCGCTCGGGCCGCAGCGCCAATGCGAATGCCGCCGCCGCGCCGACCACCTGGATCCCCAGGACCACCGCGGCGAACCCGGCCGGCCGATGGGAGGCGTTGAGCAGCAGGATGGGCTCCGCCACCGCGACCAGGCCGAGCAGCACGAGAAACCACGTCCGCCGCAACGCCAGCATGTACTGGATCGCCAGGTACGTGCACGCCAACGCGGTGAACGCCAGTCCGAGCACGATCAGCGAGCCGGCGGCGATCGTCTTCTGCGGGCCAAACGCGAGCTTGATCAGCAGATGTGACGCGAACGCGAAGATCAGCAGCACCGGGACGGCGCAGACCGCGATGATCCCGAGCGCCCGCGCCAGGATCGGCCGCGGATCCTTGCCCTGGGAACGAAGGCGCGAGACCTCGGGCACGAGGTAGAAGCCGGCGCCCATCGCCACCCAGACCAGGACCTTGGCGGCGACCGCCACGGCGCCGTAGGAGCTGGCCACCCCGGTGGTGAAGCGATGCTTGGCGGCGATGATGTCGATGTTCTGGAGCACCGCGATGATGATCAGGCCGGCGATCGGGGCCCACGCCCGCTTGAGGTGCTGCCACAGGCTGAGCGTCGCTGCCGGCGCCTCGGTGACGGCGCCGAGCCGTTCGGACTCGACCCGGCGAACGTGCTGGCGCAGGCGATACGCGCAGTACACCCCCATCGCGACGAACGACAGGGGCGTGCCGAGGTAGGCGCCGGTGACGCCGAGGCCGGCGGCGGCCAGTGCAGCGCCCAGGATCAGGCGCGTGCCCTGCTCGCCGATCAGGCTCAGTCCCACTCCCTTGTAGTCGCCGACGCCCTGCAGGACGCCGCGCAGCACCGACAGCTCCAGCCACAGCCCAGCGGCCGGCAGGCCCAGCGCCGCCGCCCACGGGTCGTGCTTGACGCCGACCGCCTGGGCGATCGGCTCGCGGAGAAGGACCGAGATGACGGTGATCGCCAGCGTGAACAGCACCAGCCCGCGGGTCCAGCGCCTGACGGTGGCGGTCAGCGCGGCGCCCACGCCGAGATGGCCCAGCACCCCCTCGCGGGCCGTCGCCACCTGCAGCGCCTGGCCGACCACGGACAGGATCAGGAAGTAACTGATCAGCGCGGCCAGCGAGCCGTAACCCCCGCCCTGGCGATCCTTGAGCAACCGGCTGAACACCACGGTCGAGCCGAGCGCGATCACGTTGTTGGCGATCATCGCGCCGGCGAGGCCGACCGCCTTGACGGTCTCAGAGCCGCGCAGCTCGGCGAGCGAGGTCGGAACCTCGGCGCGATTCCGGGTGACGCGCTTGACGAGCAGAGCGATGCGCCCCGGCGCCATGTCGGACGGGGGATCGATCATGACGCCCCTGACGGTAGCGGAACCAGCCGTCGGCTCGGCTCTACAGTGCAAGCCGTGCGGGGCCGGTTTCAGTCAAGTGGCGCAGCCGAGACGGAGGCGCTGGGCGCTGCGCTGGCGTCCCGGCTGACCAGCGGCGACGTCGTCCTGATCGAGGGCGAGCTGGGGTCGGGCAAGACCACGTTCGTGAGGGGGGCCTCCCGTGAGCTCGGAGTCGCCGGACCGGTGACCAGCCCGACGTTCACGATCGGCCAGCGTTACCCGGCGCGGCGGGTGCAGACCGTCGCCCACGTCGATCTCTACCGGCTCGGTTCCCTGGCCGACGAGGATCCCGATCTGCTCGCCGACTACCTCGGGCCGGACGGGATCGCGTTCGTGGAGTGGCCACAGGCGGGGACCGAGCAGATCGTCGAGCTGGCGCACGTGGCCGCACGGGTGCGCCTGGAGCACGCGGGCGGCGATCGCCGCTGGATCGAGGTGCGATGAGGATCCTCGGCTTCGACACGGCGACGCCGGTAACCGCCGTCGCGCTGCTGGACACCGCCACCGGCGCATCGGTGCAGGGCCGTGACGACCCGCCCGGAGGTGCGCGGCCGCGCCACACGACCCGCCTCATGTCGCTGGTCATCGGGGCGCTGGCCGACTTCGGCGCCGACTGGGGACAGATCGACCGGATCGCGGTGGGCATCGGGCCGGGAACGTTCACCGGGCTGCGGATCGGAGTCGCCACCGCCCACGCGCTCGCCGACGCCCGCGCGATCCCTCTCGTCGGGGTCTCCACCCTGCACGCGCTGGCCCGGGGCGCGGTAACCGGTGTCGCCCCCGCGCCGGCCGCGGTGATGGCCGTGATCGACGCCCGGCGCGGGGAGGTGTTCGCCGCCGGCTGGCCGGTGGCGGACGTCGAACGCGCCGACGCCGCGCCGTCTCCGGCACCCGAGGCGATCGCGCCCGAGGCACTGGCGCAGGCGATGCGCGGGCTCGGTGGCGGCTGGCTGGCCGTCGGGAACGGAGCGGTAGAATTCAGGCAGGTTCTCGAGCGCTCGGCGGGTGGTCGGGTGATAATCCCCGAGGAAGACTCAGACCGTCACCGCGTGAATGCCCTCGAGCATTGCCGTCTGGCGTCTGAACTGCGGCCCGAGCCCACCGATGGCGTCCGACCGCAGTATCTGCGTCTCCCCGACGCCGAGATCTCCTTCCGGGCGGCTCGGCAGCGATGACATCAGACAGCTTCAGCATCAGGCCCCTCGGCTACTCCGATCTTCCCCAGGTGATCGCGATCGAGCGACGTGCCTTCACCTCGCCGTGGTCGCTGGCGATGTTCGTGCTGGAGCTGTCCAAGCCGTCGAGCCTGTGCCTGGCCGCCGTCGATGACGCCGACCGGCTGGTCGGGTACCTGATCTGCGCCCGCTACGAGACGGTCTGGCATCTGATGAACATCGCGGTCGAGCCCGCTCTGCGCCGGCGGGGGATCGGCCGGACGCTGCTGGAGCAGATGATCGCGCGTGCCGGCCCCGACCGGGAGTACACGCTGGAGGTTCGTACCTCCAACGCCGGAGCGATCACCTTGTACGAGCGCTTCGGCTTTCGCTCCGCGGGGACGCGTCCGCGGTACTACCGCGACAACGGCGAGGACGCCGTGATCATGTGGCGCACGCTGCAGACGACCTCAGCGTCCGGCGCGGCCGGGTGATCCTCGCCCTGGAGACGAGCTGTGACGACACCTGTGCGGCGGTCGTCACCGGAGACGGCCGGATCCTGTCCAACGTCATCTCCTCGCAGGGCATCCACGATCGTTACGGCGGCGTCGTCCCCGAGATCGCGTCCCGCCATCACCTGGAGCTGATCGGACCCGCGGTGCAGGATGCGCTGCGCCAGGCCGGCGCCGCCCTGGACGAGATCGAGCTCGTGGCGGTCACCCAGGGGCCGGGATTGGTCGCCGCGCTGCTCGTCGGGCTGGCGACGGCGAAGGCGACCGCCGCCGCCCACGGGCTGGCGCTCGCGCCGGTGGATCACCTGCACGGCCATGTCGCCGCCGGATACTTGGCCCCCGATCCGCTGCAACCGCCGTTTCTCAGCCTGATCGCCAGCGGCGGCCACACGTTCGTGGCTTCAGTCACCGACCACGGTCCCGGCTTCGAGGTACTGGGGGAGACGCTCGACGACGCGGCCGGGGAGGCGTTCGACAAGGGCGCGCGGCTCCTCGGGCTCGGCTATCCGGGAGGAGCGGCGCTCGAGCGGCTCGCCCGCAACGGCGATCCGGCCGCGTTCTCGTTCCCGACCGCGGCCCGGATCCCGGGGCTGGACTTCTCCTTCGCCGGGCTCAAGACGGCGCTGCTCTACCGGGTGCGCGAGCTCGGTCCGGTGCAGAGCGAGCGCCGGCGTGCCGACCTGGCCGCCTCCTATCAGCACGCGATCGTCGAGTCGCTGGCCCTGCGCGCGGAGCGGGCCGTGCGCCAGACCGGGCTGGAGCAGCTGGCCGTGGGAGGCGGGGTCGCCGCCAACCAACCGCTGCGCGACCGCTTGGCGGCACTCGGCGTGCCGCTTCACATCCCCCCCCGCCAGCTGTGCACCGACAACGCCGCGATGATCGCCAGTGCCGCCCGCTACGTCGAGCCGTTGCCGTTTCCTGACTATCTGGAGCTGGACGTGTACGCGACCGGTGAGCGGGTACCCGTCCCGTGAGCCGGCAGGTCGTCCTCTACGGCCGGGTCGGGTGCTGCCTGTGCGACGACGCCCGGGCGGCGCTGGAGCGGGTCCGGGCGCAGCGACCGTTCGCCCTTACCGAACTGGACATCGACCGCGATGAGACACTCCTGCGCGCCTATCTGGAGCGCATCCCGGTGGTTACGATCGACGGCGTCGAGGTGTTCGAGTTGTGGGTGGACGAAGCGGAGCTGAGGCAGCGTCTTGGTTAGAGTTGACAGCCGATGAGCTATACGGTCGGGCGCGGTGCGGAGCCGGCGGGGCCGAGCCTCGATAAGCCGGGAGAAAAGCTGTCACTCGGCGTGGCGGCCCGCTTGTCGCGTTACCTGCAGGTGCTGACCCAGGCGCGGAAGATCGGCAAGGAGACGATCTCCTCCCAGGAGCTCGCCGATTACACCCACGTCAACTCCACCCAGATCCGCCGCGACCTGTCGGGCTTCGGGAAGTTCGGCAAGCGCGGCGTCGGCTACAACGTCGAGTCGCTGGTCAGCCAGATCCGCAAGATCCTGCGGACCGCCGGCCAGCACAACATCGCCCTGTTCGGCGCCGGTCATCTCGGCACCGCGATCGCGACGTCGGACATCTTCGCCGACCACGGGTTCCGCGTGGTGGCCATCTTCGATGTCGACCGCGATCGGGTCGGGACGCAGATCGGGGCGCTGGCGGTCCGTCACAACTCCGAGCTGCGCAGCGTGGTCGAGGACCAGGACATCGTCGTCGCCGTGCTCGCGGTGCCGTCGGCAGCGGCGCAGCGCCTCGCCGACGAGCTGGTCGACGCCGGGGTCAAGATCATCTTCAACTACTCCGACGCGCTGCTGCAGGTCCCGCCCGAGGTGACCGTTCACACTTCCAGCCCGGCCGTCGATCTGCTCTACGCGCTGTACTTCTATCTGACGTAGCCCCTTTCCCCGTCGTGGAGCTCGATCTTGACACCGCCCGCGCGGCATTCGACGTATCGACCGACTTCACCGTCGGTCTGGAGGAGGAGTTCGCGCTGCTGGAGCCGGCGGGCCTCGAGCTGATCGGACGCTTCGAGCAGCTCCGTGACGCGGCCGCGGAGGATCCCCCGTTGGCGGCGGCGATCGCCGGCGAGCTCATCTCGTCCGAGATCGAGATCCGCTCCGGCCGGGGAGAGGACCTGGCGGCGGCCCGCTCGGCCCAGCATGACCTGCGGCGGCGGCTGTTCTCGCTGGCGGCCGCCAACGAGCTGGAGCTCGGCGCCACCGGCACCCACCCGTGGTCGGACTACCGCCGGCAGCACATCATCGAGACCGAGCACTACCGCCGGGTCGAGCAGGGTCTGAAGTACGTGGCGTGGCGCAACAACACGTTCTCGCTCCACGTCCACGTCGGCGTTCGCGGCGCCGACCGGGCGGTCCTGGTGTGCGACCGACTGCGGCCGGTGCTGCCCGTCCTGCTGGCGATCTCTGCCAACTCCCCGTTCCTGGACGGCGTGGACTCCGGCCTGCACAGCGCCCGTACGCAGACGTTCACCAAGAGCTTTCCCCGCTGCGGCGTGCCGGACTCGTTCGGGACCTGGGACGCCTTCGCCGATTACATCGACCTGCTGGTCCGGACGCGCTCGATCGTCGAGTACACCCAGGTGTGGTGGTCGATCCGCCCTCACTTCGCGTTCGGCACGGTGGAGGTCCGGATCTGCGACGCGCAGTGCACGGCGGCGGAATCCGACGCTCTGGCGGCGCTGATCGTCGCCTGCGTCGCCCAGGCGGCCCGCGACGTCGACGAGCGCCTGCCGGTCACCGACCTCCCGAACCGCTTCATCGAGGAGAACGTGTGGCGTGCGCTGCGCTACGGGCTGGACGGCGACCTGCTCGACCTCGAGCGGCGCGAGCCGTATCCGGCGGCGGCCGCGCTCGACCGGCTGCTGGAGTGGACCACTCCCGTTCGGTCCGAGCTCGGGCTGGACGTCAGCCTGCCGACCCTCAACGGCGCTCAGCGCCAGCGCCGGATGCTTCAGTCCGGGATGAGCCTGGCCGAGGCCTACGCGGCGGTCGTGGCCGAGACCCGGGAGACCTACTCCGGAGTCCTTCAGACTCACCGGAGATGAACCACCGGCGCCAAACGCAAAGGAAGGGGAGCCAATGAGCACGAGCGATCAGCCCACGGAGGAAGAGCTCCGCGCCGCCTACGAGGCGGAGATCAAGAAGATCCGCGTCGAGCAGATCGTGCTCGAGCAGGTGGTCTCGCTCGTGAACCTGGGCATGCGCCGGACCGGCCTGTCCCCCGGGACCGAGGACGAGCGCGACATCGACCAGGTACGGATCTCGATCGAGGCGGTGCGAGCGCTGCTGCCGCTGATCGAGGAGGCGGCGCCCGCGCAGGCGGGATCGATCCGCGAGGCACTTTCGCAGCTGCAGCTGGCGTTCGTCAGGCTCGGCGGCGGGTCCGAGGCCGGTGCCGCTCCCGGCGGCGGCACGGAGCCGGGTGGGACAGCGGGCGGCGGCGACGGCGGCGGGGGAGCTCCGCCGACGGGATCCGGTGAAGGCCCCGATCCGGGCACGCCGCCGCCGCCGCCGGGCGAGGCGCCGAAGCCGGGGGAACCGGGCCCGGCCCAGCGCAGCGGGCGGCTCTGGATTCCCGGTCAGTAGGCGCCGCCGGCCGGCTCGTTGTGGCCGATCAGCTCGCGTGGAGCGCGGTCGCGGCGGTGGCGATGAGCACGACGTCTCATCGGAACGGTAGACTCGCGCAGGGCTATCTGCCGGGGTCTCCGCGCGCACCAGCGCGGCGGACCCTTTTTTGAGTTGTGATCGCGTTTCACCGCGCTGCAAACTAAGAGCTTCCCCGGAGGACCTTCTTGTCTAGCTTTCTGACGCACCACGGCGTCCTGGTCGCCCTTGTGTGCGCCGCTGCCGCTCTCGTGTACGGCGTTCTCACGTCGCGCGCCCTGCTGGCCCTTTCGCCGGGCAACGACCGGATGCGCACCATCTCAGCGGCCGTTCAAGAGGGCGCGCGCGCGTACCTCAACCGCCAGTACACGACGATCGCGGGCGTCGGTGTGGTGGTCTTCATCCTGCTCATCCCGCTTCAGAACATCCGCGTCGCCATCGGCTTTGCCATCGGTGGGCTGCTGTCGGCATCGGCCGGCTACATCGGTATGAACGTGTCGGTGCGGGCCAACGCGCGGGTGGCCGAGGCAGCCCGGGGCGGCGTTCCCCGGGCGCTGGCCGCCGCGTTTCGCGGGGGCGCGGTCACCGGTCTCTTGGTCGTCGGGCTTGCGCTGCTCGGCCTCGCCGGCTACTACGGGGTGCTTACCTGGATCTTCGGCGAGAGTCAACGGGCTGCCGTCGACGCGCTGGTCGGGCTGGGCTTCGGCGGTTCGCTGATCTCGGTGTTCGCCCGCCTGGGTGGCGGCATCTTCACCAAGGCGGCCGACGTGGGCGCCGACCTGGTCGGCAAGATCGAGGCCGGGATTCCCGAGGACGATCCGCGCAACCCAGCGGTGATCGCCGACAACGTGGGCGACAACGTGGGCGACTGCGCGGGCATGGCGGCCGACCTGTTCGAGACCTACGCGGTCACCGCGGTGGCGGTGATGCTGCTCGGCGTGCTGCTGTTCAGCCAGGAGATGGCGGTCGTCATGTATCCGCTGGTGCTCGGCGGAATCTCGATCGTCGCCTCGCTCATCGGGACGTTCGCGGTCAGGTCGAGGTCCGGCAACGTCGAGCGTGCCCTCTACCAGGGATTGGTCGTGTCGGCGGGACTTGCGGCGCTGGCGTTCATCCCGGTCACCTACTGGCTGATGCACGGCCTCACGTTCAAGTTCGGCCGGGCCGCGCCGCACTGGTGGAAGTTCTATCTGTGTGCACTGATCGGCTTGGGAGTGACCGGCTGCCTGTTCGTGATCACCGACTACTACACCTCCACGCGCTTCTCGCCCGTGAAGCGGACGGCGCGGGCATCCCAGACCGGGCACGCCACGAACATCATTCAAGGGCTCGCCGCCGGCCAGCAGGCCACGGCGGCGCCGGCGATCGTGATCGCGCTGGGCATCCTCGGCGCGTGGAAGCTGGCGGGCGGAGGCACGAACGGCATCTACGGCATCGGCATCGCGGTGATGGCCCAGCTGTCGTTGATGGGCCTGATCGTTGCGCTCGATGCATTCGGGCCGATCACCGACAACGCCGGCGGCATCGCCGAGATGGCCGACCTTCCCGAGGAGGTGCGCGACGTGACCGATCCGCTCGACGCGGTCGGTAACACGACGAAGGCGGTGACCAAGGGCTACGCGATCGGCTCCGCGGCGCTGGCCGCACTGGTGCTGTTCGACGCCTTCGAGCGCGAGCTGCCCGCCAGGTACACGAGCGGGACGTTCTCGATCGGCAGTCCGCCGGTGTTGATCGGGCTGCTCATCGGCGGGTTGATGGTCTACCTGTTCACGTCCCTGTCGATGGAGGCCGTGGGTCGCGCCGGCGGCGCCGTCGTCCAGGAGGTGCGTCGCCAGTTCCGGGAGAAGCCCGGGATCATGGACGGGACCGAGCAGCCCGAGTACGGGGCGGCCGTGGCGCTGGTGACGGGGGCGGCGCAGCGCGAGATGATCGCGCCGGCGCTGATTCCGATCCTGGTCCCACTGATCGTCGGGCTGATCAGCGTCGAGGCGCTGGGCGGCCTGCTGATCGGGGTGATCGTGGTCGGTCTGTTCGTGGCGGTCTCGATGACCTCCGGAGGCGGGGCGTGGGACAACGCCAAGAAGCTGATCGAGGACGGCGCGTACGGCGGCAAGGCATCCGAGGCCCACGCGGCGGCGGTCACCGGCGACACCGTCGGTGACCCCTACAAGGACACCGCGGGACCGGCGATCAACCCGATGATCAAGGTCGCCAACATCGTGGCCCTGCTGATCATCCCGCTGATCACCTGATCTAAAGGAGGCCGGGCCACTCGCCGGCGCGCCTGACCGATCCCCGGCCGGCCGAGTCCGATCGAGGGCATCTCGCCGGCGCGCTAGGCTGGCTGCGCCATGTCACCTACCGTGGGCTTTGGTCTGCTGCTGGCGCTGCTGACCGCGCTCGGCTCGGTGACCGGCTTCCTGTACAAGTTCCGCGGCGCCCGCGAGGCAGCATCGGTGGAGCTGGTGCACCCGGTGCGCAGCACGGTGTCGCTGTTTCGCTCACCGGTGTACACGCTGGGGATCGTGATCGCGCTCGGGTCCTGGGGCTTTCACGTGGGCGCGCTGGCGCTGGCGCCGATCTCCCTGGTGCAGACGGTGATCGCGGGCGGCCTCGTGCTCCTCACCGTCGTCGCCGACCACCTGTTCGGGATCGAGGTCACCCGTCGCGAATGGATCGGCGTGGGCCTGACCGCCGCCGGGTTGGCGTTCCTGGCCGCCACGCTCGGCCCTGACACGAGCAACGCGCACTCGCACTACACGCCGTCGACGTTGGCGATCTTCCTCGCCGTCGTCGGGGCCGCCGGTCTGGCGTTGGCCCTCGCCGGGCGCCGTCCCACACTGCTGGCCGCCTCGGCCGGTCTGCTGTGGGCGACGTCGGACACGTCGATCAAGGCGCTGAGCTCGCATCTGAGCGCCTCCGGGCCGGCGGTGCTGATCCACCCGCTCGCGGTGGTGATCCTCGTCGCCTCGCTCGTCGGCCTGCTGATCTCGGCACGGTCGCTGCAGCTCGGCGACGCGGTGCCGATGATCGCCGTGACCAGTGCCGCCGCCAACCTGACGACGATCGCATCCGGGCCGCTCGTGTTCGGCGAGCCGATGCCGGCCAGCTCGATCGGGGTGGTGGTCAGGCTACTGGCGTTCGGGTTGGTGGTCGCCGCCGCCGCACTCACTCCGCCGCCGGGCCACGCGTCGGACACGATGGCCGAGCGCTCGGTGTGACGCCACTCCCGGCCTGAAGAACCTGGTGCTGCACTAGAGTGCCGTCCATGTTCATTGTGATCGTCGGCGCCGGCCGGGTCGGGTCGGCGGTCGCCAAGCGTGCGCTTGACGCCGGCCACGACGTCTCCGTGCTCGACAGCGACCCGCTTTCCCACGAGCGGCTGGACAAGGACCAGTCGATCAGCTGGGAGGACGCCGGCGGCCGGTTCACCGTGGGCGCGGCGCTCGAGGTGGATGGGCTGATCGAGGCCGGGATCGAGGAGGCGGACGTGTTCATGGCCGCCACGAGCGGCGACAACACCAATCTGGTGATCGCCCAGCTCGCGCAGCGGCGCTTCAACGTGCCGCGGGTGGTCGTCCGGGTCGCCGACCCCGCTCGTGCCGCGTGGTATGGCGAGCAGGGCTTGCTTACGATCTGTCCCACGCAGGTAGCCATTGACGAAGCCGAGCAGGTCGTCCTCGACGCCTGAAGGGAGCAATGTCCTTTAGATGTACGTGATCATCGCGGGAGCGGGCAAGGTGGGGTGGAACCTCGCGCGGGAGCTGATCGCCAAGGACAGGGAGGTCACCCTGATCGAGTCCGATCACCGACGCTTTCGCGTCGTCGAGGAGGAGCTCGAGCACGCGGTTCAGTACGGCGACGCCACCGAGCTCTGGATACTCGAACGTGCCGGCATCCAGCGGGCCGATCTCGCCATCGCCGTCACCGGCGATGACGAGGACAACATCCTGATCTGTCAGGTGGCGAAGGAGAAGTACGGCGTCGAGCGGATCGTCGCCCGGGTCAACAATCCGCGCAACCTCGATCACTTCAAGACGCTCGGGGTCCAGCCCGCGGTCTCGGCGACCGACCTGATCCTGCGGCTGATCGAGCACGAGGTACCCGAGTACGGCCTGATCCAGCTGCTGGCGCTGGAGGAAGAGCACCTCGAGATCATCGAGCTCGAGGTGGGGGAGGGCTCGCCGGCCGCCGGGCGGCCGGTGGCGGAGGTCGTGCTCCCCGAGGGGTCGCTGATCATCTCCGTCCTGCGCGACGGGACCGGCTTCGTGCCCAAGGCCGACTCGGTCATCCGGGCCGGCGACCAGGTGCTGCTGATCCTCGATCCGGGGCTCGAGGGCGAGATCACGCCTCGCTTCGCGCCCGACGGCGCCGAGATCTCGGCCGGGTAGCTAGTGGCCCCGTTCGCAAATACGACGACATTCGAGCGGCCCCCGGCGGCGCCTGGCTTTGTCCTCGGATGCTCGTGCAGCGCTGCGGCACGTCGCATCCTGCGTCCGCGCCAGGCATCCACCGGCGACCACTCTCGGTGTCGCCGTACTTACGAACTGAAACCACTCAGCCGCCGCTCCAGATGGCCGACCGCGACGTCGACTACCTGCTGATCGGCGGCGGTCTGGCCGCGGCCAACTGCGCCCGCTGGCTGCGCCGGTCCGGAGCCGACGGTTCGATACTGCTCGTCGGCCGTGAGCCCGATCTCCCGTACGACCGGCCCCCGCTGTCCAAGGGTTACCTGCGCGGCGAGCAGCCGCGGCAGGACGCGCTGTTCCAAGGAGGCGCCGACTGGTACCAGGAGCAGCAGATCGAGGTCCTCACCCGCACCTCGGCGATGGCGCTCGACGCGCAGCAGCGGACGGTGAGGTTGTCCAACAAGCAGGAGATCGGCTTTGGTCAGGCGCTGGTGGCGACCGGGGCCAACGTGCGGCGCCTCAACGCTCCGGGGGCTGAGCTGGAGGGCATCCACTATCTGCGGACGTTCGGCAACAGCGACGCGATCCGCCGGGACGCGGCCGGCAAGCGGGTGGTCCTGATCGGCGGCTCCTACATCGCCAGCGAGGTCGCCGCCTCGCTGACCGAGCTCGGCAGCCAGTGCACCATGGTGATGCTGGAGCCACGCGCGCTGGACCGCAGCTTCGGGCCCCAGGCCGCGCAGTACTTCCACGATCTCCTGTGCGACCACGGGATCGGGCTGCACGGAGAAGACGAGCTGGACCGCTTCGAGGGTGCCGACGGGCGCGTCACCAAGGTATTCACCAAGTCGGGGCGCGAGCTGGCCGCCGACGCGGTCGTGATCGGCGCCGGCGTAAACCCCGACGTGATGCTGGCTCGCGGCGCCGGTCTTGCCCTCGGCGACACCGGCGGCGTTCGCGTCGACTCGCGGCTGCAGTCGATGGTCCCCGGCATCTACGCCGCCGGTGACATGGCCGAGTACGAGAGCGTCGTCCACGGCGGGCGCCGGATCCGCGTCGAGCACTGGGATGTCGCCTTCAGCCACGGCAAGACGGTCGCTCTCAACATGCTGGGGCGAGACGTCGCCCACGACGCCGTCCCGTACTTCTTCTCAGATCTCTCCGACTGGGCCGCGATCGAATACGTCGGTCCGGCCTACGCGTGGGACACCGAGGTGATCCGCGGCTCGGTCGACGACGGCGAGTTCACCGTCTTCTACCTCCAGGACGGTCGCGTCGACGGGGCGCTCACCGTCGGGCGCTCCGATGATCTGCAGCACGCCCGCCGGTTCATCGCGCAGCGCATGCAGATCGGCGATCGAGCGCAGCTGCTCGGCGATCTCGGTACCGAGCTGGACTCCATCTAGACCCCTTCCAGGGCAGCGTGGCCGGAAGCTGCGGGACAAGGACTCGAACCTTGAATTCCAGGGCCAGAACCTGGCGAGTTGCCGATTACTCCATCCCGCAGTAGATCAACACACGGCTGCGCCGGCGAGGCCGTTCTCAGGACGGCGGTGGTGAGCGAGTATAGCCCTGGGCACCGCCGCCAGCCCTACCGCCGGTGCCTGCCCGGAGGGGGAGGGACATCCGAGTTGTTGTTCTGACACGCGATCTCGTACTCTCTTGTGGCGGCTACCGCCCTGTTGTAGCTTCGAACGGTCGTTGAGCAAAGCCAGACAGGATGTGTAGGTGTGGCGGAGGAAATGAGTCAGGACCGAAGCGTCGAGGACGCGGAGACGCACGGTCCCGAGTCGCTCGCCTGCTCGCGATGCGGGGCCGAGCCGGGGTCGGCATGCTGGGACCTGCGCTCCCTGGCCGCCGGCCGGGAGATCGCCAACTTCAGACCGCACTCCGAGCGAGTCGCGGCGGCTCGTCGGGCGACCCGTACCGGTGGCGACCCGTCGGGCAGGCCTATCGTGCAACATCCGCGGGGACACGATTAGACTCGGCTTGGCAAGCCGCCGCGCCGCACGAGGGAGTGCTATTGATCCAAGATGCGCCGCGGCTGCCGAGACGGTTGGTGACGGCAGTGTTCAAATGCTGAAAGAGTGGAGAGCTCGATGAGTGACTACGCAGTGGTCAATCCGGCGACGGGGGAGACCGTCAGGACGTACCCGACGATCAGCGACCAGGGTCTCGAGGACGCGATCGGCCGCGCCGACGCTGCCCATCGTCAGTGGGTACCGTCGACCACCGTGGCGGAGCGGGCGGCGCTGGTGCGCCGTGTCGGGGAGCTGCACGTGCAGCAGCGTCAGCGACTGGGCGAGATCATCGTGCGCGAGATGGGCAAGCCGATCGAGCAGGCGACCGGCGAGGTGGACTTCGCAGCGTCGATCTACGAGTACTACGCCGACAACGCGGAGTGGCTGCTGGCGGACGAGCCGATCGAGGTTGCCGACGGCGGCGGATCCGCCTTCATCCGGCGCAGCCCTTACGGGGTTCTCCTGGGGATCATGCCGTGGAACTATCCGTACTACCAGGTGGCGCGGTTCGCCGGCCCCAACCTGGTGATCGGCAACACGATCCTGCTCAAGCATGCACCGCAGTGCCCGGAGTCGGCCGCCGCGATGGAGGAGCTGTTTCACCAGGCCGGCTTCCCGCCGGACGCGTACATCAACATCTATGCCACCAACGAGCAGATCGAGACGGTGATCGCTGACCCGCGGGTACAGGGCGTGTCGCTCACGGGGTCCGAGCGGGCGGGCGCGGCGGTCGCCGAGATCGCCGGCCGCAACCTGAAGAAGGTCGTGCTGGAGCTCGGTGGCTCGGACCCGTTCATCCTTCTGAGCACCGACGATCTGGACGCCGCCGTCGAGTCGGCGGTGGGGGCTCGCCTGGAGAACACCGGCCAGGCGTGCAACGCCGCCAAGCGGTTCATCGTCGTCGATGACCTGTACGAGCCGTTCCTGGATAAGTTCACGACCGCGCTGACCGCGGTCAAGCCGTCCGATCCGAGCTCGCCCGACACGACGATCGGACCGCTCTCATCCTCAACCGCGACCGACCGCCTCGAGGATCAGGTCAAGCGCGCCCTCGACGACGGCGCGACGCTCGTCGCCGGCGGAGATCACGACGGCAACTTCTTCTCCACGACGGTGCTGACCGACATCAAGCCGGAGAACGCCGCCTATCGCGAGGAGTTCTTCGGGCCGGTCGCCGCCGTGTACCGGGTGAGATCAGAGGACGAGGCGGTGGAGTTGGCCAACGACACCCCGTTCGGACTCGGCTCCTACGTGATGACGACCGATCCCGACCAGGCCCTGCGGGTGGCCGACAGGATCGAGGCCGGCATGGTGTTCGTCAACGCGGTCGGCGCCGAGGGCGCCGAGCTGCCGTTCGGCGGGGTCAAGCGCTCTGGCTTCGGCCGCGAGCTCGGGCGCTTCGGCGCCGACGAGTTCGTCAACAAGAAGATGGTCCGGGTCGGCGGCTGACGGCCAGCGGGCGGCCGATCAGGAATTCAGTTCGTCCGGGCGCAGATCGTCGGGCAGCGGGACGTCCCGCGGCTGCGCCCCGGTCGTCTGATCCCACGCGGTGAACGCCTCGGCGTCTCGGCTGTCGTGGTCGCCTTCGCCGCCGAGCGCGATCACCACCACCCGCTCGGGACCGCGGTTGACGAGCTGACGGCGGACGTCCGGCGCCACCCGCATGAGCTCTCCCGGGTCCAGCAGGGCGTCCTGCGCCTCGATCGTCACCGTGAGCCGCCCCTCCAGCACGAGGTAAACCTCCTCCTGGCGGGCATGGCGGTGGATCCGCATCCGCTGGCCCGGCCGGAGCACCATCTGGTTGATCCCAAACGCGGTGACCCCCAGGGCCCGGCGCAGCGAGGTGAACCGCTCCGCCGTCTCTGGATCGACGCGCGCCCGGTCGGTTCCGCCTTGCATGGTCCGGTATGTTCGCAGGTGCTCGGACGTCGGCACCGCTCCGCGGGAGGGCGCCACCCGCGGAGCGGTGACGCCCGGCGTCTCGCCGGCGAGACGGCTAGCCGGCTAGCCGCCGGCGGTGCCTGGAGCCTGCCCGGTGAGCACCTCCTCCGCCGGGGGCTGGTGCTCGGGGATCATCGGGCCGTCGCCTGCCGGATCCAGGACGTCGCCCTCGAAGAACGCATAGCGGCCGCCCAGCACGTCCCCGGCGAGCTTGTGCTGGGCGTCGTCGTCGTTTGACGAGATCTCTGCGAACAACCGCTCCGCGCGGCGCCGCGCCTGAGTGCAGAACAGGCCGGCCAGCTCGTAGACGGCGTCCCGGCGGGCGGGCTGCACCCGGCCGAGCGTCGACGCGTAGGTGCAGGCGCAGGCGATCGCGTACAGCTCCGCGCCGATGTCCACGATGCGTCCCAGCAGCGCCCCCTTGCGCTCGAGCTTTGCCTGATGGCGTCCCATCGCGTAGAACGTGGACCGGGCCAGCTTCCGGCAGGCCCGCTCGGCGTAGCGCAGGTGCTTGGCCAGCGGGCCGAACTCGGCAAACGAGTCAGGCCGCTGTCCTTCGCCCACGGTCAGGGACGGCAGCCACTTGGCGTAGAACGCACCGGCTTTGGCGCCGAGCTTGAGCTTCTCCAGGACCCCGGCATCACCGAGCAGGATGTCGCCGGCGATCTGCAGGTGGCGATCGACCGCCTCGCGGGCGATCATCAGGTGCATGATCTCGCTGGACCCTTCGAAGATGCGGTTGATCCGCATGTCGCGCAGCAACTGCTCGGCAGGGACCGGCTTCTCGCCGCGCGCCGCCAGCGACGTGGCGGTCTCATAGCCCCGGCCGCCCCGGACCTGGACCATGGTGTCGACCGCCTCCCACGCCCGCTCGGAGGCATAGAGCTTGGCGATCGCCGCCTCGATCCGGAAGTCGCGCCGGTTGTCGTCGGCCAAGCGCGACGAGACGTCCACCATCGCCTCGAGACCGAACGCGGTGCCCGCGATCAGGGCGATCTTCTGGGCCACCGGATCGTGGCGCCCGATCGGCTCGCCCCATTGCCGGCGCTCATTGGCCCACTGGCGGGCGATCTTGAGCGAGTACTTGCTGGCGCCGACGCAGATCGCCGGCAGCGACAACCGGCCGGTGTTCAGGGTTCCGAGGGCCACCCTCAGGCCCCGGCCGACGCCCGCGATCACGTTCTCGTTGGGTACGAACACGTCGGCGAACTCGGTGACGGAGTTCTCGATGCCGCGCAGTCCCATGAACTCGTTGCGGTGGCGGACGGTGACCCCGGAAGCGTCCATCGGGCAGATGAAGGCGGTGATGCCGCCAGTGCCGGCGTCGTCCTCGCTGCGGTCGGCGTCGCGCTGGGAGACGACGGCCATGACCACGACGACGTCGGCGATCACCCCATTGGTCGCCCACAGCTTGGTCCCGTTGATCCGGTAACCGGACCCATCCTCGGTGGCCACCGCCGTGGCCGACATCCGGGCCGGGTCCGAGCCGACGTCGGGCTCGGTCAGCAGGAAGGCCGAGATGTGATCCCGGGCCACCTTCGGGAGCCACTCGCGCTTCTGCTCCTCGGTTCCATAGCGCTTCAGCGGCTCCGGCAGCCCGATCGACTGGTGCGCCGACAACAGCGTCGAGATCGCGGCGTGCCAGGTGCTGGCCAGTGCCAGCGCCTTGTTGTAGTAGACCTGGGTGAGCCCGAGGCCGCCGTACTCCTTGGGGATCTTCATGCCCAGCGCGCCGAGATCCTTGAGCCCCTGGATGGTGTCGGATCCAAGCTCGCGACGCTCCTCGATCTCCAGAGGGTCGACGTGCTCGGTCAGGAAGGCCCGGAGGCGCCCGAGGAACTCCTCGCCGTCTCGGACGCGCTCGGGATCGACCTCGGGCTGGGGATGGATCAGCTCGAGCGAGAAGTCGCCGAGGTACATGCCCCGACCGAAGCTGGGCAGCTTCCATTCGGCGTCGCGGCTTGCTTCGGCGACCTGCTTGGACTCGCTGTAAGAGGGATTGCTCGGTGCCATGCTCACTCTCTACCCCGACCGACCGGTAATGCCACGACAAGCCGCCTGACCGCTCACGTGTGATGACATCCATCGGGCAGTCGACGGCACCGCGACAAAAGGGACGGATGAGGACCGAAGGGACGATCGCAGCTCAGCTGGGCGAGGCCGAACCGCGCGCCGAGACCATGTGCGCGGCGTTTCAGGCGACGGCGGCTCGCTCGCCGGAGGCGGTTTGCCTGCGCAGCGCCGACACCGGCGTCGCGCTGACCTGGCGGGAGTACGGCAAGCGGGTTCGCCGGATCGCCGCCGGTCTGGCCGCTCTGGGCATCACCCACGGCGACACGGTTGTGGTGATGATGACCAACCGGTTGGAGTTTCACCTTTGCGACGCGGCGGCGATGCACCTCGGAGCCACCCCGTTCTCGATCTACAACACCTCCTCGCCCGAGCAGCTCACCTACCTGTTCGCCAACGCGGCGAATCGGGTGGTGATCGCCGACGATCGGTTCGTCGATCGGATTCGGGCTGCCGAGCCCGGCGACGAGCCTCCGCGCCGCGTGGTGGGCGTGGACGGGGAAGCGGGCGACCTGACCCTGGCGCAGCTCGAGGCGCTCGGGGACGCGAAGTTCGACTTCGACGCCGCGTGGCGCGCGGTGGCGCCCGACGACGTCCTGACCCTGATCTACACGTCGGGCACCACCGGCCCGCCCAAGGGCGTCGAGCTGACTCACGCCAACGTGCTGGCCGAATGCCGCGCCGCAGGCGCCGTTCTGCCGCTCAGGCCGGGCACGGATCACGTCCTACCTGCCGTCGGCGCATGCCGCCGACCGCTGGGCCTGCCACTACAACCAGATGGTGTTCGGCGTGCACGTCACGACCGTCGCCGACCCGGCGGGGATCGCGCGGGTCCTGCCGGAGGTGCGGCCGACGATCTGGGGGGCGGTGCCGCGGGTGTTCGAAAAGCTCAAGGCCGGTTTGGACGCCGCCGTCGCGGGCGAACCCGACGAGCAGCGACGTGCCTGCTGCGCAGTGCGATCGACCTGGCGACCCAGAAGGTGAGGCTGGTGCAGGCGGGCGAGCCGGTGGCGGCGGAGATGGCGCAGGCGCACGCACGGATCGAGGAGCAGGTGCTCGGCAAGCTGCGCGCGCGGATCGGCCTGGACCAGGCGGAGTGGGTGATCTGCGGTGCCGCGCCGCTGCCGCGTCATGTGCACGAGTTCCTGCTCGCCCTCGGGCTTCCGGTGGTGGAGGCGTTCGGGATGTCGGAGTGCTCGTGCCTGGTCACCGTCGGGAACCCCAGGGAGCCGAAGACCGGCACCGTCGGGCGGGCGCTGCCCGGCGTCGAGCTGCAACTCGCGCGGGACGGTGAGCTGCTCGTGCGCGGCGCGATCGTGATACGCCGGTATCGAGCCGACCCGATCCGCACGTCGGACGTGCTCGACGCCGATGGCTGGCTGCACACCGGCGACATCGCCGAGATCGATCGGGACGGGAACGTCCGGATCATCGATCGCAAAAAGGAGCTGATCATCAACGCCGCCGGCAAGAACATGTCGCCGGCGAACATCGAGGGAACGCTGAAGGCGGCCAGCCCGCTGATCGGCCAAGCTGTCTGCATCGGCGATGGGCGGCCCTACAACGTCGCTCTGCTGGTCCTCGACCCGAGGCGGCCGCGGCGCGGGGGAGCCGGCTGGGTCTCGGCGGCGAGCCGCTTCAGTCGGTGGCGGGGGACGAGCGGGTGCAGCGCGAGCTCACCGAAGCGGTGGAGCGGGCCAACCGGCAGCTCTCCCAGGTGGAGCAGATAAAGCGCTTCCGGGTGCTGCACGAGGAATGGCTGCCGGGCGGAGAGGAGCTGACGCCAACCATGAAGCTCAAGCGAAAGCCGATCGCGCTCAAGTACGCGGCGGCGATCGAGGACCTCTATGCCGCGCCCCGGGTCGGACTTCCCGAGTGAGATCAGCCCTCGTGGCGGGGGATCAGCAGGCCGCGGTGAAACGCCGCGGCGACCGCCGCGGCCCGATCGTTGACGCCGAGCTCGGCGTAGATGTGCGTGAGGTGGGTCTGGACGGTGGCTTCGCTGATGAACAGCCGCCGCGCGGCGTCGCGATCGCTGGTTTCCCGGGCCACCCGCTCCAGGACCTCCGCCCGTCAATGGCAGTCAGCGTCGCCACGCCGGCCCCGTTCCACAATTGGCGGCGCGGCTGCACTTTCCCGCTGTGAGGCGAGGTCTTCCGTCATCCGATCGGACCTCGAATCATCCGATCGGTTGACGGCGCGCCCAGCCGCGCGTCCTCCCGGGCTCAGCCGCGCCCGGTGCCCGGAGCCGGCGTCCCGGCCGGCGACGCGACGTCCACGGGCATCACGATCCCGGTCGCCGAGAAGGCCTCCCCTGAGCACAACCAAACGACGGCGGCGGCCACCGCGGCGAGGTCCCCTCGCCACGTCGCGGGCGGGGCGATGATCTCCCCCGGGCGCTCGAACGACCCCTCGGACGCCGGCGGGCTCGTGACCGCCCGTGGGTACACGGCGTTGATCCGGATGCCGGCGTCGGCGTACTCCACCGCCGCGGCCTTGGTGAGGCCGATGAGGCCATGCTTGCCGGCCGCATACGCGCTGAGCTCGGCCGCCCCGCTCGGGCCGGCGGTGAACGCAGTGTTGACGATCGCCCCACGGTGAGGGGGCTGGTTGCCGAGCATCTCGGCGATCTGGTGCTTGCACCCCAGGAACGTTCCCCTCAGGTCGAGGGCGATCACCCGGTCGAAATCTTCGTCGGACGTCTCGTGCAGCCGGTGCTGGACGCCGGTACCGGCGCTGTTGTGGGCGAAATCGAGGCGGCCATAGCGTCGGGCGACGTGGGCGACCAGCCCCTGGCTGGCGGCGGAGCTGGAGACGTCGCAGGGGAAGAACTCCGCCTGCCCTCCGGCGGCGGTGATCTGCTCGACGGTCTCCTCGGCGCCCTCCACGGCGCCGGGAAGGTCGGCGACCACGACCGCCGCGCCCTCCATGGCGAAGCGCAGGGCGCAGGCACGTCCGATGCCGCCGGCCCCGCCGGTGACCAGCCCCGTCCGGCCCTGCATCAGCCCGGCCACACGACCCCGAGCGCTACGCGCGCCTGCCGTCCTGGATCGCCCGCCACACGTTCTCGCCGTTCACCGGCATCTGGAGCTGGCGCACCCCATAGGGGGCCAGCGCATCGATCACCGCGTTGTGGACGGCCGGAGTCGCTCCGATCGTGCCCGACTCGCCGATGCCCTTGGCGCCGAGCGGGTTGATCGGGGTCGGGGTCTGCATGTCGACCCGCTCGAAGAACGGCAGCTCGGTGGCCGCCGGGAAGCAGTAGGTGACCAGGTTGGCGTGCTGCGGGTTGCCGTCCTCGTCGTAGCGGACCTCTTCGTACAGCGCCTGGGCGATTCCGGCGGCCAAGCCGCCGTGAACCTGACCCTCGGCCACCATCGGATTGATGATGGTGCCGGCGTCGTCGACGGCGACCATCCGCACCAGCGCCACCGCGCCGGTCTCGGTGTCGACCTCCACCACCGCCAGGTGCGCCCCGAACGGGAACGTGGGCTGGGCCGGCGCGAAGTCGGCCTCGGCGCTGAGCTGGGCCAGCTGGCCGCTGCCGTGAAGCTCCGATGCCAGGTCGGCCCAGCTGAGGCCGGGCTCCGGGGCGCCGGCCACGTGGAACCGCCCCCCGTCCACGTCCAGCATCATGTCCTCGGGGCTTGCCTCCAACTGATCGGCGGCGAGCTGCTTGGCCTTGTCGACCAGGACGTCCGACGCCTGGCCGGCGGCCACGCCCCCGATCTGGGTCGACTTCGACCCATAGGTGCCGGTTCCGCGCGCCACCTGATCGGTGTCGCCCTTGATCACCGTGATCTTCTCCACCGGCAACCCGGTTCGCTGGGCCACGATCTGCGCGAACGTGGTCTCGTGGCCCTGGCCCTGGGAGAACGAGCCGGTCTTGACGATCGCCTCGCCATCGGGAGTGATCTCGATCGCGCCGAACTCGGCCTCGCTGATCCCGTTGGTGATCTCCACGTAGGTGCTCATGCCGATTCCCAGCTGGCGCACCGCGCCGTCGCGCCGCCGCTGCTCCTGATTGCGGCGCAGCTGCGCATAGCCTGCGGCATCGAGCAGGAGCTCGAGCGAGCGGCCGAAGTCGCCGATGTCGTACTTCGCGCCCGCCGCCGTCGTATAGGGCCACTCGGCGTCGGCGGGGATGAAGTTGCGCCGGCGCACGTCCGCCGGATCGAGTCCCGTCTCGGCGGCGAACATGTCCATCGCTCGCTCCAGCATCTGCGTCGCCTCCGGGCGGCCGGCACCGCGTACGGGGCCGGTCGGGGTCGTGTTGGTGGCGACGGCGGTGACCTCGATCTCGATCTTCGGGATCGCATACACGCCGCTGGACATCATCGAAGTCAGGGTGGCCAGGAACGCGCCGATGCTCGGATACGCGCCGCCGTCCTGAAGGATCTTCAGCCGCAGCGCGCGGACGTGGCCGTCACGTGTGCCGCCGATCTCAAAGTCGATCCACTGGGCGCGGCCGTGGTGCATCGCCACCATGTGCTCGCTGCGCGTCTCGGTCCAGTGCAGCGGCCGGCCGGTGGCCCGGGCGACGGCGGCGATCAGCACGTCCTCGACGTCCAGGCCCTTGCCGCCGAAGCCGCCGCCGACGTCGGGCGCGATCACCCGCACCTGCTCGGCCTCGAGCCCGAGCAGCATCCCCAGCATCAGCTTGTCCTGGTGCGGGGTCTGGGTCGACAGGTGGGCGGTCAGGCGGCCGTCATCGCCGAGCTCGGCGCGGGTGGCCCGCGGCTCCACCGGGCACGCGAGCAGGCGCGGGCTCTCGTTGGACCCGGTGACGACCACCTCGCAGTCATCGAAGATGTGGGCGTCGGGGTTCTCCGGCGTTATCCGCATGCACACGTTGGTACCGACGTCGTCGTAGATCACGACCTCGTCCCGGGCCGCCGCGCGCACGTCGACGACCGCCGGCAGCGGGTCGTAGTCGATGGCCACCAGCTGGGCGGCGTCGACGCAAGCCTCGCGGGTCGGCGCAACCACGACGGCGGCGATGTCGCCCACGAAGCGGACGCGGTCGCCGGCCAGCATCGGGCGGAACATGCGCTCGTCCGTTCCGATGAACGGCGGCACCGGGAGCGGAGGCAGCTCCAGATCGGCGGCGGTGAAGACCTGAACCCCGGGCAGGGCGGCCGCCTCCGCGGTGTCGATTCCGAGTATCCGGGCGTGCGCCCAGTCCGAGCGCACGAACGTGACGAACAGCGCATCGGCGCTGCGCAGATCGTCGACGTACCGGCCCTGACCGAGCAGGAACCGCGGATCCTCGAGGCGGCGAACTCTCTGTCCGATTACGTTGGCCATGGTGACCTCAGCTCACTTTTCCGATTGCCGACGGCGGCGAATCATACGGCGAGGCCGAGCCGAGGCCGCCGTGTCGGGGGAAGCCCGCGCTCACGGATCGGCGAAGGACGGAGGCTCCCGAGAGACGCCGGCGGCGACCGCCGCCAGCTGATTCGGTGAGCCGATCAGGCTCAGCTGCAGCTCGGCCTCGAGGGCGAGCGTACGCTCCGGAGGTCCGGTCCACGATTCCTCGTACAGCCGCTTGGCCGCCCGAATGGCGTCCGGCGATCGGCCGGCGATCTCGGCGGCGAGTCCCCGAGCGGCTCCGAGCGGCTCGGTGGTGACGCGGGTGACCAGGCCCAGCCCCTGCGCCTCGGCGCCGTTGAACACCCGGCCGGTGTAGGTCAGCTCCTTGGCGACGTCGATCGACACCAGGCGCGGGAGCGTGCGGGTTATCGACATGTCGGGGATCAGGCCCCATTTGACCTCCATCACCGACAGCCGGGTGTCGGGCGCGGCGATGCGGATGTCGGTACCCAGAGCGATCTGCAACCCACCGCCGAAACAGGCTCCGTGCACGGCGGCGACCACCGGCACCGGCAGCGCCAGCCACGCGTGGGCCGCCCGCTGAAACCAGTTGGGCACCTCGCCCCGGACCCGGTCGGCGACGCCCGCCAGACCGTCACCGGCGGCGGTCAGGCTGGCCACGTCCAAGCCCGAGCAGAAGCTGGGGCCGGCCCCATGCAGGACTACGGCGCGAACCTCGGGCGTCTGCGCCAGCCGGTCGGCGGCGGCGATGATCTGCTCGAACATGGCTGCGTCCAGCGCGTTGTGCCGGTCGGGCCGGTTCAGCGTGACCGTCGCGACGTGATCGGCGACGCCGACCTGGACACGTTCCTCGGGAGTCATGACGAGAAGACCCTACCCGTCAACCGCCACCGGATCCCCCACCCGCACGCAGCCCGCTTCCAGCACCTCGCCGTAGATGCCGAACGGCAGCGGCTCGGTCGCCGCCTGGTCGTCGCGGTAGCCGCGCAGCAGGTCCAAGGTGGCGAGGTCGCTCTCCGCGGTGTCCGGATCCCGGCTGGTGATCAGACAGCGTCCGACGTGGCCATGCATCTTCAGCAGCGACTCGCCGACGCGCACCCGCCGGCCCACCCACCCGTCCTCCTCGTGGGCGGCGACGCCCTCGATCTCGATCAGCATCCGAAACCGGCGTGAATCCACCATCTCGCGCTCGGCGAGCTGCGCCAGGCGGGTCAACGAGGCCTGGGAGACGAGCGATGTCGTGCCGCGGCGACCGCGGTCGGCCCCGCCCCGGGCGGCGGCCACCAGGCGCAGCGGCGCACCGATGAACTCCGACACCGCCTCCGACCACGGCCCGCGCAACTCCGGGACCTCGTCGCGGCGGCGGTAGAAGCTGGCGACCACGGTCGCCCCGTACTCGAGGACGTCCCGGACGGATCCGCTGCCGGGGAACGTCAGGGCCAGCTCGGCGGTGTCGGGATCGTAGTCGGCGACCACGCACTGAAGGCGCGCGTACTGCTTGCCGTTGACCATCCGGCCGCGTTGGTCGACCACGTAGAAATCGCGGTCACCCCGCGCCCCGTGCTCGTCCAGCGCCACGGCGGTGACCTCCCGCAGCCGCATCGCCTTGACGGCGGTGAGCGCCAGCCGGGTGACCGAGATCGGCATCGGCCCCACCTTAGGGCTCGCACGGAATTATTGGCGGCTTGTCCGGCCACCCCGCGGCGCTGGACGCCACCCGCTCGCTCAACGTGCCAAGGGCACGCCTTCGCTCACTTGCGACGGGGTGGGTGGGTCCGGTTCACGGGTCGACCGGCCAATTCCACCACTAATCTCCGCCCGACCCCTTGGGGGACACGGTTACGCCGCTGCCTGCTCGGCCCAGTCTCGGTACAGCTGCCAGTAGCGACCCTCGGCGGCGAGGAGCTCCTCGTGGGTGCCCCGCTCGACGATCTCTCCGTGCTCCATGACCAGGATGACGGCGGAGTGCTGGATCGTCGACAGCCGGTGGGCGATCACGATCGCGGTGCGGCCGGCGACCAGCCGCCGCAGCCCTTGCTCGATCACGTTCTCGGTGCGGACGTCGACGTTGGCGGTGGCCTCGTCGAGCACCAGGATGCGCGGGTCGGCGGCCAGCGCTCGGGCGAACGCCACCAGCTGGCGCTGCCCGGCGGAGAGCTGGATTCCGCGTTCGCCGACCTCGGTGTCGTAGCCCTGGGGCAGCGCCATGATGAAGTCGTCGGCGCCGACCGCCCGAGCCGCGTCGCGCAGCTGCGCCTCGGTGGCGTCCGGTCGGCCGAACGAGATGTTCTGCCGGATGGTGCCGCTGAACAGGAAGCCCTCCTGGGGCACGATTCCCATCTGGGAGCGCAGCGACTCGGCGGTGACCGTCCGCAGGTCGTGCCCGTCGACGAGGACGCGACCCGCGGTCGGGTCATAGAAGCGCGCCACCAGCTTGGCGAACGTCGATTTGCCGGCGCCGGTCTCGCCGACCAGCGCCACCGTCTGCCCGGGCGCGATCACCAGGTCGATGTCCCGCAGCGCCCAGCTGCCGTCGTCGTCTGAGCCGTACCGGAAGGAGACGTCGTCGAAGGTGAGCTCGCCCCGGATCGACGGCAGCTGGATCGCGTCCGGCGCGTCGGTGATCTCCGGCTGCTCGTCGAGCAGGTTGAAGATCTTGTCCAGCGCCGCCATGCCCGACTGATAGGTCGTGTACAGCTGGGAGAGCTGCTGGATCGGATCGAAGAAGTTGTTCAGGGCGGCGATGAACGCGAACACCACCCCGGTGGAGGTGTGGCCGTTGACCGCCGCCAGACCGCCGACCACCAGGATCTCGACGGTGACCAGCGCCGACAGCAGCTCGACGCCCGGGAAGTAGGCGGCGTTGAGCTTGATGGTCGTCATGTTGGCCGCCCGGTTCTCCTCGTTGAGCTTGGCGAAGTACTCCACGTGGCGCCGCTCCTGGCCGAACGCCCGCACCACCCGGATGCCGGACAGCGTCTCGCCCAGGTATCCGGTGATGGTCGCGATCTTCTCCCGGGTGAGGCGATAGGCACCGGCCGACGCGATCCGGAATGCCAACGCCCCCAGGAACAGGAACGGCAGCGCGATGAATGTCAGCAGCGCCAGATGCAGATCCAGCACCATCAGGATCACGACCACGCCGATCAGCGTCAGGCTGGCCTGGATCAGCGTCGCCAGCCCATCTTCCACGAGCTGATCTAGGGCTTCGATGTCGTTGGTCATCCGGCTGATCACGACGCCGGCGATGTTGCGGGAGTAGAAGCCGACCGACAGCGACTGCAGGTGGGCGAACAGCTTCAGGCGCAGGTCCTGCAGTGCCCGCTGGCCGACCCAGCCGACCATGTAGGTCTGGGCGTAGGTGGCGATCCCGTAGACGAACGCCGAGAGCAGGAAGATGGCGACGACGACATACAGGGCGTGCACGTCGTGATGCTCGATTCCCTTGTCGATCGCCACCTTGGCCAGCGGCGCGGGGGCGAGCGCGGCCGCGGTGGCGAGCACCAGCGAGACGAACATCGCCGCCACCCGCCAGCGGTATGGGGCGAGGATCTCGGCCAGGCCGCGCAGCTTGCGGCCGTTGCCGGCGGTGTCCTGGAGCCGGCGTCGCAGCTCCGAGCGCGTGCTCGCGACGCTCATAGCCCCGCCACCTCCAGCCGCTTGCGGGTCAGGAACACCTGGTCGGGCATGCCTTTCTCCACGATCTCCCGGTACAGGTCGGACTGCTCCAGCAGCTCATCGTGGGTGCCGTCGGCGGCGACCTGCCCGTCCTCGAGCACGACGATGCGGTCGGCGAGGGCGAGCGTCGACAGCCGGTGGGCGATCACAAACGTGGTGCGGTCGGCGAGCACGTTGCCGAGGGCGCGCTTGATCTCTGACTCGGTGGAGGCGTCGACGGACGACGTGGCGTCGTCGAGGATCAGGATCCGCGGGTCGGCGAGGATCGCGCGGGCGATGGCGATCCGCTGGCGCTGACCGCCGGACAGCGTCAGGCCGCGCTCGCCCACGCGGGTGTCATAGCCCTCGGGCAGGCTTTCGATGAAGCCGGCGGCCTGGGCGGCCCGGGCGGCGCGCTCCACCTCGTCCCGGGTGGCCTCGGCGTGGGCATAGGCGATGTTCTCGTGCACGGTGGCCGAGAACAGGAACGGGTCGTCGTTGACGACGGCAATCGAATGGCGCAGGCTGTCCAGGTCGACGTTGCGGATGTCGGCGCCATCGATCGATACCGAGCCTTCGGTCACGTCGTAGAGCCGGGGGAGCAGCGACACCAGCGCTGACTTTCCCGCTCCCATCGCCCCGACGAGTGCGACCACCTGGCCGGCGGGAACCTCGAGGTCGACGTCGCGCAACGCCGGCTTGGTGGTGCCCGCGAACCTGAGCCCGGCGCCGCGCAGCGTGACCCGTCCGCCGCCCGGCGGCAGGGCCGGGGCGCCCGGGGGCGTCTGGATGCGCGGCTGGCGATCCAGGATCTGGAAGATCCGCGCCCCCGAGGCGGTTGCCCGCTGTGCGGCGCCCAGCATGTAGCCGAGCGTCTGCATCGGTGAGATGAGCATCAGCAGGTAGGCGTAGAAGGCGGTGAACGCGCCCACCGACAGCGAGCCGTGGATCACCTCGCGGCCACCGAACAGGAGGATCGCGGCCAACCCGAGGTTGGGGAGAAAGCTGATCAGGGGGTTGTAGAGGGCCTGGATCCGGGTCGTCTCAAGCTGCTGGTCGAACACCCGCTGCACCGTGTGACGGAAACGCTCCAGCTGACGCTCCTCCTGGGCGAACGCCTTGACCACCCGGACGCCGGAGACGTTCTCCTCGGTGTCGGCGGTGAGCTCGGCGATCCGCTGCTGGGCCTCCTGCATCGCGGGGCGCGAACGGTGGCCATAGCGGTTGGCGATCAGCACCACGAACGGCACCGGAGCCAGTGAGATCGCGGCCAGTCCCGGCTGGAGCACGAACATGGCCACGGCGGCGAGCAGGATCGTGACCAACGACTGGGCGATGAAGATCAGGCCGTAGCCGAGGAAGAACCGGACCGACTGCAGGTCCACGGTGGCCCGAGACATCAGCTGGCCGGTCTGCTGGCGATCGAAGAACGACAGCTCCAACCGCTGCAGCTGCCCGTAGAGCGCGTTGCGCAGGTCGACCTCGACGCCGAGGGACACCTGGCCCGCGATCAGGCGGCGCAGTACGCTGAACACGAGTCGTGCCAGCCCCGCCGCCAGGATGGCTCCGGCCAGGAGCAGCAGCCTGTGCTTGTCGTGGGCGCGAACGGAGTTGATGGCCACCCCCGTCAGGTACGGGATCAGGACGGTCCCGATCAGCGCGCCGAACGCGAGCACGAACGACCAGATGGCCCCTCGCTTGTAGGGGCGCAGGAAACCGAGCAGTCGCCGGAAGACGGGCATACTTCACAAAGTATAGTGGGTCACCGGGGCTTCGATCCCGCCACGATGACACCCGGGCGATCACCTCATCCGCGGGCGACGAGTGCTAGACCGTAGCGGTCGATGCTCGAGCCCGCCCGACACCGAGTCGCCGCCGCCGCCCGCCGCCTGGCCGGCGAGGGCCTGGTCCGGGGGACGGCCGGGAACGTGTCCGAGCGCGCCGGCGATCTCCTCGCCGTCACCCCTGCGGGTGCCGCGCTGTCCGAGCTCACCGCCGGGGAGGTGCTTGTCGTCGATCTCGACGGCGCGCCGGTGCACGGCGACGGGACGGCGACCTCCGAGCTGGCGCTGCATCTCGGCGTCTACCGCCGCTACGGGGCGGGAGCGGTCGTCCACGCCCACAGCCCGTTCGGTACAGCGCTGGGCTGTGTGCTCGACGAGCTCCCGCTCATCCACTACCTGATGCTCGGGCTCGGCGGCCCGATCCGGGTCGCTGGCTACGCCACCGCGGGGACCGCCGAGCTGGCGGAGCTCACCGTCGCGGCGCTCCAGGATCGCAGCGCCGCGCTGATGGCCAACCACGGCACGATCGCGATCGGCCCCGACCCGCCGGCGGCGGTGGAGAGCGCGCTGCTGCTGGAATGGGTCAGCGAGGTGTACTGGCGGGCCGCCGCGGTGGGCCGGCCGCGTCCGCTCGCGGAGGCCCCGTCCTCGGAGTCGGCGAGGGTGAGCTGATGACGAGTGTCCGGGAAGCGGCGTTCGAGCTCTTCCGCGCCCACGGCATGACCACGATGTTCGGCAATCCCGGCTCCACCGAGCTGCCGATGCTCGCCGACTTCCCGGCGGACTTCACCTACGTGCTCGGCCTCCAGGAGCTGGTGGTGGTCGGGATGGCCGACGGCTACGCCCAGGCCGCGGGCCGACCCACCCTCGTCAACCTGCACACCGCGCCCGGGGTGGGCAACGCGGTCGGCGGGATCCTCAACGCCCAGGCGAACAAGTCGCCGCTGGTGATCACCGCCGGTCAGCAGGTCCGCCCCCACATCATGATCGAGGCCACCCTGACCAATCGCGACGCCACGATCGCGCCCCTGCCCTACGTCAAGTGGAGCCACGAGCCCGCGCGAGCCCAGGACGTTCCCGGAGCCCTCGCCCGCGCCATCCACCACGCCTCGCTGCCGCCCAAGGGGCCCGCGTTCGTCTCGATCCCGATGGACGACTGGGGCGCCGAGGCCGATGGCGATCGCGCCGGCGCCGCGATCGCGCGGCGGGTCACCGGCCGCGCTACGCCCGAGGCCGCGGCGCTGGCCGAGGTGGCCGAGCTGCTCGCCCGGGCGCGGGCGCCGGCACTCGTCGCCGGTCCCGACATCGATGCCGCCGGCGGATGGGCGGCGGCGGTTGCGCTGGCCGAGAAGCAGCGCCTTCCCGTCTGGGCCGGTCCGGCCAACGGCGGCTCCCGGCTCGGCTTCCCCGAGGGCCACCCCAACTTCGCGGGGGTGCTGCCACCGGCGATCGGTCCCGTCTCCGAGACGCTCAAGGATCACGACCTGGTGCTCGTCGTCGGCTCGTCGGTGTTCCCGTACTACCCGTACGTGCCCGGCCCGCTGCTGGCGCAGGGCACTCGGCTGGTGGCGATCACCGGCGATCCCGCCGAGGCGGCCCGGGCGCCGATGGGCGACGCGATCGTCGGCGACGTGGCGCTGGCGCTGGACCGGCTGGTGGAGCTGGTGCCGACGGCGGCCCGGCCGGCCCCCGCCGCCCGCGCCGAGCCCGGTCCGCCGCCGGCCGCCGACCCGCCGGATCGCCTCAGCGGGTCAGAGGCGATGGCGGCGCTGGCCGCCGCCTGGCGCGACGACGCGATCGCGGTCGTCGAGACGCCCTCGTGCCTGCTCGCGCTGCGCAACCGGTTGCGGATCTCCGCCCCCGCCAGCTACTACTTCACGGCGAGCGGTGGCCTGGGCTTCGGCATCGCCGCCGCCGTAGGCGTCGCCCTCGCCGAGCCCGAGCGGCCGGTGGTGTGCGTGCTCGGCGAGGGCTCGGCCCAGTACGGGATCACCGCGCTGTGGACGGCCGTCGCCTACCGGATCCCGGTCACCTTCCTGGTGCTGCGCAACGACGAGTACATGATCCTCAAGTGGTTCGCGAGCCTCGAGCACGTGTCAGGAGCTCCCGGGCTCGATCTGCCGGGCCTCGACGTCGCCGCCGTCGCCCGCGGCTACGGAATGACCGCCGTGCAGGTAACCGGCCGTGACCAGCTGACCGAGTCGCTGCGGTCGGCGATCGCCGCCGCCGACGGACCCCGGCTGGTGCAGGTGCCGGTGGCGACCGGCATGTGGGCGGAGTAGGGCGTGACCGAGGGCGGCACCGGGGCCGGGTTGTGCGACCGCTGCCGTCACCAGCAGATCGTGCGCAACACCCGTGGATCGGTGTTCTCGCTGTGCCGCCGCTCGCGGACCGAGCCCGACCGCTTCCCCCGGTATCCGCGCGTGCCGGTACTCGCCTGCGTCGGCTTTCAGGGGGCTACTGAGGCGGCAGAGGATCGAGGACGATGAGGTTGGAGCCGTCCTGGGCCTGCTGCAGCTTCTCGGAGAACAGCCCCCGCGCGGTCACCTGATCGACGAGCCCGGCCTCCGGAGCGTGTCGCATCTCGGCCACCGTCGGCGGGGTCTGCTCCGGCAACGTCGCCGACAGCGGATGGGTGAGCATGGGCGCCACCTCCGAGCGCACGAACAGCACCGCGATGTCGATCGGCTTGCTCTTGCCGGAGGCGTTCGCGGTCGGGAGCTTGCTGGAGAGCGTGCTCGTGTTCGTCGCCTGCGTGCGGCCGGGTGGGAGGATCGCGACGACGTTCTGGGTGCCCCCCACGTACTTGAACGTGTACAGGGCGAGCTCCAGCGCCTCCCGGCGCAGCAGCAGCAGCCGGTTGCTCGACGGACGGCCGACGCCGATCGTGCAGTTGTGGCCGCCGATGCCGCATAGGTTGTAGGCGATCGTGCTGCCGCTGAGCAGCGACACGGCGCTCGAGGTGGGGCTGGCGCGGACCGCCACCTGGAGGCCACTCGTCGGCGCGGCCGTCGTCCCGTTGGCGGTTGCCGCCTGCGCGGCCGCGGCGGCGGACGCGCTCTCCAGGTTGACCACGGTCACCACCGCCAGCTGGTCGACGGGCGAGATTCGGTAGAAGGGGGCGACGTAATCGGCGATGTCACGGGCGCCGAGCGTCCCGCTGCTGGACGGCGACCACTGCGACCACTTGGCACTGGACGACGACGAGCTCGACCGGCCGGCGACCGCGATTGCCCCGGCGACGATCAGCGCGCCCACGGCGAGGCCGACCAGCACCGCAGTCACCGTGCGGAAGCGAGAGGCGTGCGGCGTGGCCGGCGAGCGGCGCTCCGGCCGCGACTTCGCCGCCGCCTGGCTCGTCGCCGCCACCCCGGCGCCGACGGCGCCGTCGTCGGCGGAGTGGCGGATCTGGCCGGGCTCGCTCATACCCTCGGCCAGGTGGCGGGGTTCATCAGGTCCAGGTCGGGACGCTTCAGGGTGACGCTGTCAAGCAGTTCGCCGACCTCGTCGCCGTGGAGCTCCTTGCGCTCCACCAGGGTGCTGGCGATCTGCTCTAGGCCGTCGCGGTTTGCGTCCATCAGCGCGTAGGCGGTGACATAGGCCTGACCGATGATCTGGGCGGCAGCACGCTTCTTGTCGGGGTTGCGCAGGATCGAGCCGACCGGATCCTCGCCCATGACGCCGCCGCTGCTGACCCGGTTCATGATCGTGCCGCCGATCCGCTCCAGCCGCTCGAGCACCGCGTCGACGCTCTCGTCGTACTCCAGGCTGCCGGCGATGTGGACCGGGTCCGGGCCCATCGCCCACATCCCGACCATGGCCGCGGCGGTCGCGGTGGCGCTCTCGACGTCGCCGCTGACGCCCTGCGAGTTCTCGCCGAAGAACACGTGCTCGGCCGCCATCGCGCCCAGCGTCATGATCAGGCCGCCCATCACCCGGCTGCGAAAATGCGAGAACCGCTCGTCCTTCTCCATGCTCTGATAGTGGCCGAGCGACCCGCCGCGCTTGCGGATCGACAGCCGGGTCGAGAGCACGTCCTTCTCCAGGAAGACGTGGCCGGCGGCGGCGTGACCGGCCTCGTGAATCGCCACCGCGCGGGTCTCCTCCTGGATGTACTCGATGTTCTGGGCGGTGCCGGTCTCCACGGTGGTCATCGCCTCGACGATGTCGTCCCACGAGAACTCGCGCCGCCCCTGGGTGTGGGCGATCGTCAGCGCCATCGAGCAGCACTGCTCGATCATCGACGGGGAGTAGCCGTTGGTGATCCGGGCGAGCTCGTCGCGGCGGCGGTCGGTGTCCAGATCGGGCTCGTGGTCGACCTTGTTCAGATAGAGGTCGAGGATGTCCAAGCGGTCGTCCTTGGTGGGAGTGCGAAACCATATGTGACGGCCCATCCGGCCCGGACGGGTGAGCGCCGGATCCAGCACCTGGATGGGTACGTTGCAGGCCCCGATGAAGTAGATCTGCTCCTGGCGGGGACGCGGCGGGCGCAGCCGCAGCGGCAGCTTGCCGAGCCGGCGGGGGACGACGAACATCGCGTCCAGGAAGGTGTTGACGCGATTGGTCACGAACTTGCGCATCAGCGGCGGCTCGTCGATCCCGTCCATCACGATCAGCAGCTGGTTGAGTGCCATCCCGCCCGTTCCGCCGCCCATCCCGAAGCCCGGGTAGAAGCGCTGGATCCGCTCGGTGGCTCGCTGGACGAACGTGGCGTAGCCGGTCGCATGTGACTCGGCGCGCTGCGCGAAGAGCTTCTCGCGCCAGGCCCGCGACTCCACGACCAGGTCCCCGGACGACGTGAGCGAGCCATTGGGGCCGTAGAAGCAGAAGTCGTGGATCGAGGTCGGCTGCGCTCCGGTGGCGCCGGGTGTGTGGGATCCCAAGCCGGAGCCGAGCGCCTGTCGGCGCATCCCGACGGCGTCGATCTCGTCGATGAACACGATGCACTGGCCGCCCCACTTGGCCGCGAGCTTGCGCGCCTTGCGGGCCAAGAACTGGACGGTGATCGCGTCCATGCCGATGAACATGCCGGCAAACCCGGAACCGGGGATGGTCACGAACGGGCAGTTGAAGTTGGTGGCGATCGCCTTTGAGATCATCGTCTTGCCGGTGCCGGGGGCGCCCAGGAACAGCAGCCCGCGCTCGCGCTTGCCGCCAGCCTTCTCGAATTCCTCGCCCGACTGCCACAGGGTGATCACGCGGGTGATCTCCTCCTTGGCCTCGGCCTGGCCGCGGACGTCGCCGATCTTCACCCCCCAGCTGGCGTCGCCGGGCTCATAGCCGCGGATCTGGCGCACCGCGAAGAACAGAAACGGTCCGAAGAAGATCGCGAAGTTGACGAAGAACAGCAGCGGGAGCTGGACGAAGACCAGGGCCAGCTGCGGCAGCGTGTCGGGCGGGAAGATCTGACGCAGCCCGGCGAACGGGTTCAGGAACGGGGCGCTGACGCCGGCGAACGAGAACAGCAGCTGGCAGAACCCCAGCAGCGCCACGACGATCAGCAGGTAGACCGGGAGCCGGCGGAACTTGCCCCGCCAGAACCAGTAGCGACGCCGGGCGACGATGTCCTCCTGCTTGAGCGACTGGTCGGCGCCGTACAGGCTCGGCGACGGGATCAGCTTGCGCGTGACCACCTCCACCAGGCCGCGGAACGTGATCACCGCGATCACGGTGATGATCAGCGACAGGACCAACCCGAGGCGGTTGGAGTCGAACAGGATCAGGAAGAACGCCGGCGCCGTCAACAGCGCGACGAACGTGGCCGCGCGCGTCAGCCGGCGCCATTCCGCCGCCAGCGCGGAGGAGTGCTCGTTGATCGGCGCCGAGATCCCCGGACTCTCCTGTGCGTACGCCATAACGCTGGCCCCAGGGTACATGGCCCCGTCCGCCCCGGCGCTGTCGACGGTGGCGGTATCGGGTCAGCCGGGCACCAGGTGCGTGACCGATAGCCCGAACCGTTCCTGGAGGCGCTCGGCCACCAGCGAACGGTGGCACGCCGCCGCCTGGCACTCGACGCAGAACAGCGCCGCGATCCCGGCCGGCGGCAGCTCGGCGACCACCGGCTCCAGCGGCGCCCGGTCCAGGATCTCCGCCAGGTACCGGCGCGCGTACTCGGGGGCGAGGCGCTCGCGCGAGCGCTTGCCCACGCCGACCCGGTCGTCCTCGCGGTACTGGAGGTGGCGCAGTTCCGTGGTCGGCGCCAGCTCGGGGTGGTGGCGGTAGGCGATCCCGGCATCGGCCAGCAGCGCCTGCAGCCGGCGCGAGTTGGCCCAGGCGAACTGGGGCCCGCGGACCCCGCGGCGCTGGCGCACGTCGAGCAGCAGCGTGACGCCTCCGGCTCGCAGCGTCTCCAGGAACGTCTCCGCGCTGTAGCAGTAGACGCCGATGGTGGCGATCGACGCCATGACCGACATCGTGCCACGGGGACCGCTCCGGTGGCTGCGGCGGCCGCTGCCCCGGCGCCGCGCCAGCCGCCGGAAAGTAGGATGTGGGCGTCGGGGCCGGATGGGGCCGGCATTGTCATCATCGGGAAAGGGGATGTTCTATGAGGTTTTGCCGTGCAGGAACGCTTGCTCCCGTCGGAGCTCTGGCGGCGACGCTCGCGCTCGCGACGTCGGCGTCGGCCGCCGGTCCGGCGAGGACGCCGCTGAGCAACTCCAAGTCGCCCGCGGCAGCCGTCGCGCCGCGGACGGGGTCGGTGCCCGCCGGCACCCAGATGAACTTCGAGGTCGACCTGAAGCTGACCGATCAGGCCGGCGCGGAGGCATTCGCCAAGTCGGTATCCACCCCCGGCAGCGCCAACTACGGCAAGTATCTGACCGCGGCGCAGTGGGAGAGTCGCTACTCACCCTCAGCCGCCGACGTGACGCAGGTCAAGGATTTTCTCACCACCAACGGCTTCACCATCGACAAAGTCTCGGCTGACCGGATGGCGGTGAGCGCGACCGGCACGGCACAGCAGGTGGAGCAGGCCTTTGGCACCACCCTGGCCTACCACACGCTGGCGCACCGCAGCTTGTTGCTGGCCGACACGAACCTGTCGATCCCGACCGGCATCGCCGGAATCATCGGCGGCGTGAGCGGCGTCAGCGACACGCTCGCCCAGCCGGATTCCACCACCGGCAACTCGCGGGCCGCGTCCGGCGATGCGCAGCCGCCTCCTGGCTTCCGCAACCCGCAGCCGTGCGGCAGCTACTACGGCCAGAAGCTGGCGACCACGTTCCCGGCGCTGCCCGGCGGCTACCCCGCCGACCCGCCCTACGCCCCGTGCGGCTACACCCCATCGCAGCTGCGTAGTGCCTACGGCGTCCCCAGCACCGACACCGGCGCCGGCAAGACGGTCGCGATCGTCGATGCCTACGCCGCGCCGACGATCTTCGCCGACGCCCACGAGTACGCGGCGCTCAACGATCCGAGCCATCCGCTGCGCAGCTCGCAGTTCTCGCAGCTGGTCGCCAACAAGTTCACCCGGGGCAAGGCGTGCGGCGGCCAGAACGGCTGGTGGGGGGAGGAGACGCTCGATGTCGAGTCCGTCCACGCAATGGCCCCGGACGCCAACATCCTGTTCGCCGGCGCCAAGAACTGCTTCACCAATCCGCTGAACAACATGCTGCGGACGATCATCGACAACCATCTCGCCGACGTGATCACCAACTCCTACGGCGATGACGGCGGCGACGTCCTGGACAGCGCCGAACAGCGCCAGTCGACCGACGACATCCTGCTGATGGCGGCGGGCACCGGGATCACGGTGTCGTTCTCCAGCGGCGACGGCGGGGACGAGTTCACCACGATCGGCGCGGTGGCCGCGGATTACCCCGCATCCAGTCCGTGGGCGACCGCGGTCGGAGGCACCACGCTGGCGATCGGCGCCACCGGGCAGCGCACCGGCGAGTGGGGCTGGTCGACCGGCCGGAGCGTCTACTGCACCGCTGCAGTGGTGGCGGCCAAGGGCTGCACGCGCGCGGAGCTTGGCACCTGGGGACCGCTCGCCTACGACTACGGCTCGGGCGGCGGCACCAGCATCCACTACCCGCAGCCGTTCTATCAGCAGGGCGTGGTCCCGCCGTCGCTGTCCGAGGCCAACGCCTCGGTGATCGGCCCCGGCCCGATGCGCGTCGAGCCCGATGTGTCGATGGACGCCGACCCGACCACCGGGATGCTCGTCGGCGAGACGCAGACGTTCCCGGACGGCGTCTACTACGACCAGTACCGGATCGGCGGGACGAGCCTCGCCTCGCCGCTGCTGGCGGGCGTCGTCGCCGACGCCGACCAGGCGATGGGCGGCTCGCTCGGGTTCCTGAACCCGAAGCTGTACGCGCTGCCGTCGTCAGCGCTGAACGACATCGTCCCGCCGAGCAGTCCGCTGGACATCATCCGTCCGGACTACATCGACGGAGTCGACAGCGCCTCCGGCATCGAGTACTCGGCCCGAACGATCGACTACGAGGGCCCGGAGCAGTACTGCAATCCGACCACCGGCGAGTGCTCGACGCGGAGCACCACCGCGTTGCACACCGCCAAGGGCTACGACAACATGACCGGTCTGGGCACGCCCGGCACCGGGTTCGTCCAGGTCCTGAGCGGCCACTGATCGATTGATTGGGAGGGCGGGGCGTTCGCCCCGCCTGGTAGGGAAGGCGGGGCGCTGGGCGCCCCGCCTTCCGGCCGCTGTCGTGCGTTGGCGACAAATTCGGTGCGCCGAAGCGATCTGCCGCGAAATCCACGCCAGGCGTGCAGCGGGTGACAAATCCGCGGGTGCCCGGACGATCCGTCGCCCTTTACGCCGTTTGCAGGTGCGCTTCAAGCCGGCGGTATGAGTCATCCACCTAGCCGTCAAACACGAGGAACACGGGGACGCGAGCGCGCCGGCGAACACGCTGGGGTTCCTGGGCCCAGAGCATGTCGCCGACCAACCGGTTCCGACTCGGGTCGGCCGCCATCACGATCGCCTCACAGCCGTGCTTCGTCGCCTCGTCGCAGATCTGCCGCGCGGGTCGGCGCGTGGCCAGCACATCGCCGTGGACCTCGAGGCGCTTGCTGCGGAGCCGCTTGATGGCGTCGGCGACGATCGTGCGCTGCCTGTCCCAGTCGCTCTTGGTGGGCATCGCGCCCGAGTGGCCGTAGATCCGAACGATCGAGAACACGCGCACGCTCGCCCCCCACCACGGTACGAGCTCCAGCGCCCGGGCGATCGTCAAGTCCGGGATCGGGCGTCCTTCGGTCGCGAGCAGGATCCGCGCGAACCGGCGGTTGGTCGGTCCGGGTTCGCGCCCCGCGAGGCTGGGCCGGCGAGCTGCGTCTCGACGATCCTTGATCCGTGTCAGCGGTTGACGGGAGGAAGGAAGCGACGGAAAGTTAGACACGATCACCGTCATCCTAGGTGGCCCCGTTCGCAAATACGACGACATTCGAGCGGCCTCCGGCGGCTCCGGACTTTGTCCTCGGATGCTCGTGCAGCGCTGCTGCACGTCGCGTCCTGCGTCCGCGCCCGGCATCCGCCGGCGACCGCTCTCGGTGTCGCCGTACTTACGAGCTGAAACCACTGAGCGGGCGGCACGCGCTCTGCTGGAGGGATAGGAGAAGGGGCGAGCCAAGCCGTGGCGGGACGCTGCGCGCCCCGCATTCAACCGCCGTCCGCCGGCTCGAGGTTGACGGGCTAAAGGTCCGGCGGCTTTCTGTCGATGCTTGATCAGGGCATGTCGTTTGTGGGCAGATTCATCCTCGCGATCTTGGTTGGCAGTGCGGGCCTCGGGCTGACGGCTTGCGGTGCGTCTCGCTCGCCCGCAATGACGACCACGGTCGTAGAGACGACCACGCTGTCGAGCCCGAGGTCGGCGTCGACGCCGGTCCAGTCGACGCCAGCACAGTCGACGCCGGCGCAGTCGACGCCGGCACCGGCGACAGCACCGCCCACCACTGCTTCGTCTGGCTCTGGCGATTTCTGTTCCACCCATCGATGCATTGAGAACTTCAACGAGGGCGGGGGCTACATCGTCGAGTGCCAGGATGGCGAATGGAGCCACTCCGGCGGGCTGTCGGGTGCGTGCGCAGACCACGGCGGTGAGACCGGCAACGTTGCCCCGGACGACGGCGGCGCGCCGGCGCCACCACCGCAGAGCACTACCCCGACGACCCCCGCACCGAGTCCCGGCGCGTTGCGGCCATGCGATCGGAATATCTCAGCCGATGGGGCGACCTCCTGCACATTTGCCTCCAATACGTTCTATGAGTATTGGGAGGCGACCGGCGGCGATCCGCCGTCCGGACAGCAAACCATCGAGGTCTGGAGTCCGGTCACTGACCAGAGCTACACCCAACTCTGCACTAACGACGGGACCGAGGTCGAGTGCACCCACGGCGAGGGCGACGAGGTCAACTTCAGCGTGGCATCAATCACCGCCTACACGTCGAGTGATGCCGCTGCCTACGCCGCGTCAGGCACGCTTGGACCCTGACTGTTCGGAGCCCGGCTGATGCGCAAGCTACTGATCATCCTCGTGTCGCTCGCAGCTCTGGCTACACCTGCCGTAGCGTCAGCATCTCCGTGGCATCGGGGATGTGGCTACAACTCACAGGGCGGCATCTGGCTCAACCACCGGGCGATCGCTCAGGCACCTTGGCTGGTCAACATGCCCGAAGGCGTGGCGATCCGGATCGCCAACCGTCTGCCTGATCAGGAGTTCCACACTCGGATCAAGCCGCAGGCCATCCCGTGCCTGGTGGCGGGCGCCATCGTTTCCTACGCGGGCGACGCCTGGCTCAAGTGGCCAGGCGACAGTGGTTCGGCTGACGTCGAGCTGAACATCTACGACTCCGGCAGGGAAGGCAACCTCGGTCGTTTCTATTGCAACGGCTATCGGCCACTCCCGCGGAACGAGTTCGCCCGCGAGACGTGCCATCAAGGTCGGACCGGGGTGAGCTTTACCATCGCGGCGAACCCTCACAGCTGAGGTCGCCGGCTCGGGGGACCTCGAGCGAACTCCCGGCTACGGCCAGGTCTCCGCCGGTCCTTGGCTCCTATCGCACCTACAGGTTGACCGCCACGTACTTGGTCTCCAGGTACTCCTCGATCCCCTCGTAGCCCCCCTCGCGGCCGAAGCCCGACTGCTTGACGCCGCCGAACGGGGCCTGGGCGTTGGAGACCATGCCCTGGTTGAGGCCGATCATGCCGGTCTCGAGCCGCTCGCATACGCGCAGGGCGCGCTTGAGGTCGTTGGTGAAGACGTAGGCGACGAGGCCGTACTCGGTGTCGTTGGCGGCAGCGACGGCCTCGTCCTCGTCGGCGAAGCCCTTGACCGGGGCCACCGGGCCGAAGATCTCCTCGCCGAGTAGCTTGGCGTCGTCGGGAATGTCGGTGAGGACGGTCGGGTTGTAGAAGTAACCGGCGCCTTCGCGCGCCTGTCCGCCGACGACGGCGTGAGCGCCGCGGCCGAGGGCATCTTCGACCAGGTCTGACACCTTGGCCCGCTGCGCGTCGTCGATCAGCGGGCCGACGTCGGTTTCCTCGTCCACGCCGCGTCCCAGCTTCAGAGCGCCCATCTCGGCCGCCAGCTTCTCGGCGAACTGGTCGGCGACGGAGCGGGCGATGTGGAAGCGGTTGGCCGACGTGCACGCTTCGCCGATGTTGCGCATCTTGGCGATCATCGCGCCGGCGACGGCGGCGTCGATGTCGGCGTCCTCGAAGACGATGAACGGAGCGTTGCCGCCCAGCTCCATCGACAGGCGCAGCAGGTTGTCGGAGGCCTGGGCCATGAGCTTGCGCCCGACCTCGGTGGAGCCGGTGAACGACAGCTTGCGCAGCCGCGGATCGGAGATCAGCGGCCCGGTCGTCTCACCGGACGAGGAGGCCGTGAACAGGTTCAGCACGCCGCCGGGCAGGCCCGCGTCCTCCAGGATCTTGGCCAGCGCCAGCATCGACAGCGGCGTCTGCTGGGCGGGCTTGACCACCATCGTGGCGCCTGCGGCGATCGCCGGGCCGATCTTGCGGGTGCCCATCGCCAGCGGGAAGTTCCAGGGAGTGATCATCAGGCACGGGCCGACGGGCTGCTTCATAGTCAGCACGCGGCCGGCGCCGTTGGCGGCCACCGCATACCGGCCGTCGATCCGCACCGCCTCCTCGGAGAACCAGCGGAAGAACTCGGCGGCGTAGGCGATCTCGGCCAGCGACTCCTTGACCGTCTTGCCCATCTCCAGGGTCATCAGCAGCGCCAGGTCGTCCTTGCGTTCGACGATCGTCTCGAACGCCCGGCGCAATATCTCGCCGCGCTCGCGCGGCGCCATCGCGGCAAAGTCGGGGCCGGCGTCGACGGCGGCGTCGAGCGCCGCCCGGGCGTCATCGGTGGAGGCATCGGCGACGTCACACAGCGGCTCGCCCGTCGACGGGTCGTCGACCGACAGCGTCCCCTTGCCGCCGTCGCGCCACTCGCCGGCGATGTACAGCTGCTTGGGGACCTGGTCGACTACTTGCTGCTCTTGGGAGGCGGTGATCGTGCTCATGTCACCAACGTACTACGAGCTTGCCCGAACCACCCCGGCGCACGCCTGGCGGGTGGTCCGGACAGACTCGCCCCCGGTCGGCCGCTCAGCCAGCGGGCCGACCGGGGAGGAGCCAGCGTTGAGCTAGGCGGCCGTGGGCTGGACCGGCGCCGGCTCCAGCGCCACGTCCAGGACCTCGTCGATCGTCATCGCGAAGTGGAACGTCATCTGCTCGCGGACCTCCGCGGGCACGTCGTCCAGGTCGCCGCGGTTGCGCTCGGGGAGCACCAGGTCGGTGAGCCCGGCCGCGTGGGCGGCGAGAACCTTCTGCTTGACGCCGCCGATCGGCAGCACCCGGCCCTGGAGGGTGACCTCGCCGGTCATCCCGACCGTGTGCTTGACCGGCCGCTGCGACAGCAGCGACGTCAGTGCCGTCACCATCGTCACGCCGGCTGACGGGCCGTCCTTGGGGATGGCTCCGGCGGGAACGTGGACGTGGAACGCCTCGTCCTCGAACTGCGTCGGGTCGATGGCCAGATCGGCGGCGTGGCCGCGCACGTAGGAGAGGGCGATCTGCGCCGACTCCTTCATGACGTCGCCCAGCTGGCCGGTCAGGGTCAGTCCGGGCTTGCCGGGCATCGCCGTGGCCTCGACGAACAGGACATCGCCGCCGGCGCCGGTGACCGCCAGGCCGGTCGCCACTCCGGGGACCGCGGTCCGCACCGCCGACTCCTGGAAGAACCGCTGGCGCCCGAGGGCGTCACGGATGGCATCCAGGTCGAGGGTCACGGGAGCCGTGGCCTTGCCCGAGGCGATCTTCGTCGCGATCTTGCGCAGCAGCGTGCCCAGGTCACGCTCCAGCTGGCGGACGCCGGCCTCACGCGTGTACTCGATGGCGACGGTCTCCAGCAACTCATCGGAGACCTCGACCTCCTCGGGACGGAGCCCGTTGCGCTCCAGCTGACGCGGCCACAGGTAGCCGCGGGCGATCGCCACCTTCTCCGAGGTGGTGTAGCCGTCGAAGCGAATCACCTCCATGCGGTCGAGCAGCGGGCCGGGGATGGTGTCGGCCACGTTGGCGGTGGCGATGAACATGACGCTGGACAGGTCAAGCTCCAGGTCAAGGTAGTGATCACGGAACGAGTGATTCTGCGCCGGATCCAGCACCTCGAGCAGGGCCGCCGACGGATCGCCGCGCCAGTCGGCGCCGACCTTGTCGACCTCGTCGAGCATGATCACCGGGTTCATCGTCCCGGCGTCGCGCAGGGCACGGACCAGCCGTCCCGGGAGCGCCCCGATATAGGTACGCCGGTGCCCACGGATCTCGGCCTCGTCACGGACGCCGCCCAGCGACATGCGGACGAACTTGCGTCCGGTGGCGCGAGCGATCGACTCGCCGATCGAGGTCTTGCCGGTGCCGGGCGGTCCGATCAGGGTGAGGATGGCGCCGGAGCGCTTGTCCTCGGTGATCCCGCGATCGACGCGCAGCTTCTTGACCGCGATGTACTCGACAATCCGGTCCTTGACGTCCTCCAGGCCGGCATGGTCCTCGTCGAGGATCTCGCGAGCGTGCGAGGGATCGAGCTTCTCCTCGGAGTTCTCCGACCACGGCACGGCGATCAGCCAGTCCAGGTAGGACCGGATCATGCTCGACTCGGCTGACTGCTCGCCCATCCGCTCCAGGCGGCCGAGCTCCTTGTCGGCCTGCTCGCGAGCGTGCTCGGGCATGCCTGCCTCTTCGATCTTGGTCCGGTACTCCTCCACGATCGAGGCGTCGTCCTCGTCGAGCTCCTTGCGGATCGACTCCATCTGCTTGCGCAGGAAGTACTCGCGCTGCTGCTTCTCGGCGCCGGACTCCACGTCGTCGCGGATCCGCTTGCGCACCTGCAGCTCGGCGAGGCGCTCGCGCTGATAGCCCAGGGCCAGCTCGAGGCGCTCGGTGACATCGAGCGTCTGCAGCAGCCGGACCTTCTGGTCGTAGTTGAGGTCGGGGCTGTAGCCGCTGGTGTCGGCCAGCGTCCCCGGCTCGGAGATCGAGCGCAGGAAGGCGGAGATGCGGCCGTCGTCGCCGCGGACCTCGAGGATCTCCTCGACCACGGCGCGGTACTCGCGCTCCAGGTTGCGGGTCTTGCCATCGACCGGCACGGGATCGGTCTGCTCGTCGACCTCGACGTACAGTCGACCGTCCGGCAGCGTCTGGGCAGCGCCGGCGACGCCGCGATGCAGGCCCTGCAGCTCAACCGCACGGCCGCCACCGGGCAGACGCACGCGGTTGCTCACTTCGGCGACCGTGCCAATGGCCGCAAACTCCTGCTCATGCCGCGGCACCAGCAGGACACGCTCCTCGTCGCCGGCGTCGATCGCCAGCGTGAGCGACATGCCCGGGAAGACGACGACGTCTTCCAGCGGGACCAGCAGTAGGCGACTCATCAAGTCTTCACTTTCAGTAGCTCCTTACGAATCATAAGGAAAGGATACCACCACGGACAGCGCGGAACCGAGGGATCTCAGTGGCCGCGACTGAGATTATCAGAGGGCTGGCTCCGCCCGGGGCGCCGATCGCCAGCGAAGGGCCCGTGGCGTTCGGCAGCGAAGGGCCCGTGGCGGTCGGCAGCGGAGGGGCCAGATCTGGAATGATCGGCGCGATGCCGGAGGAGCAGACCCGCCCCGACGATCAGGCCCACGACGTGCTGGCGGCCGAGGAGTTCGGGGTGCCGGCCCCGGATCCCGCCTTGCATCACGGCCCGGTGTCGCTGCCGCAGGATCCCACCGGGATCGCCGAGCCCCACGACGTGCTCGCGGCCGAGGAGTTCGCCATGCCCGCCCCGCGCCCAGGCGCCGCTGGCGATGAGGCGGGGCAACGCGAGCGTCGGCGGCGCGGTGGGTTCGCGGTCGCCGGGACGCTGGCGTTGATTGTTGCGCTCGCGTCGCGCAAACGTTCGCGTTAGCGCACACGTAGGTGTAGATCCGTCACGCCCAACGCTGCCACCGTGGGGGGTGATGCGAAATAAGCCGCTATATCCGGCTCCAGATGACGCACGTCTGGCCGAGCTGGCTGCGAGGCAGCACGGGGTGGTGGGCCGGGAGCAGCTGTATGCCGTCGGGTACACGCGGCACGCGATCCAGACGCGACTGAGAAATGGGCGGCTGCACCGCATCTCCCGCGGCGTCTACGCCGTGGGTCACACCAACCTCTCGCTCAAAGGCCGCTGGACGGGTGCCGTGCTCGCGTGCGGTCCGGGCGCGGCGCTGAGCCATCGCGATGCCGCCACCGTTCACGGACTGCTCACCGTCGGCAGCGGGGCTATCGACGTCACGTCGCCGTCGCGCCGCCACGTCGATGGGATCCGCTGCCACGCCGCCCGCGCCCTGCACCCGCGCGACGTCGCCGTCATCGACGGGATCCCGGTGACCTCACTCGAGCGCACGCTCCTCGACCTGGCCGAGGCGTCCCCGCCGCGGCAGTTGCACCGGGCGCTCGAGCAGGCACAGCGCGAGGACAAGCTCGACCGGCGCCGCATCGAGGCGATGATCGTCCGCAACCCCGGCCGACATGGGATCAAGGCGCTCCGGGGCGCCGTCGCCGAGCTCCAGGACGATCCCGCCTGGACGCAGTCGGAACTGGAGCGGCAATTTCGCGAGCTCAGCGAGAGCCGCGGCCTACCCCGCCCGGCGATGAACCAGTACGTCGAGGGTGAGCTGGTCGACGCCTTCTGGCGAGATCACCACCTCGTGGTCGAGGTCGACGGCTGGCGGTTCCACAAGACGAGGCGCTCGTTCGAGAACGACCGCCGGAAGGACGCGAAGCTCGTCGAGGCCGGCTGGCGCGTCGTGCGCTTCACCCACCACCGTGTCTTCCACGAGCCGGATGGGGTGGCGATAACGCTCAGCCGGCTGCTGCGCGCCGGGCCTTGGCCGCCGCCGGCGAGATCAGGTCCGTGATCGTCCCGTCGGCCAGCTCGGCGGAGAACGCGACGGTTTCGGACAGAGTGGGGTGGGGATGCACGGTCAGCGCGATGTCCTCCGTGTTGGCGCCCATCTCCAGGGCCAGCACGGTCTCGGAGATCAGATCGCCGGCGCCGACCCCGACGATGCCGGCGCCGAGCAGACGCCGGGATCCATCCCCACCCACCTCCAGCAGCAGCTTGGTCAGGCCCTCGCCCCGGCCCAGCCCCAGCGCTCGTCCCGAGGCGCTCCACGGGAACGCTGCCTTCTCGTACTCCACGCCGGATTCACGGGCCGCGATCTCGGTCAGGCCCATCCAGGCGACCTCCGGGTCGGTGTAGGCCACCGACGGGATCGTCCTGGCGTCGAACTCGACGTCGTGCCCGGCGATCACCTCGGCGGCGACCTTGCCCTCGTGGGTCGCCTTGTGGGCGAGCATCGGCCCTCCCACGATGTCGCCGATCGCGTAGATCCCGGTCACGTTGGTGCGCATCCGGCGGTCGACAGCGATGAAGCCGCGCTCGTCGACGGAGACGCCGGCGGCCTCCGCGTCGATCGCCCGGCCGTTGGGCACCCGGCCGACCGCTACCAGCACCTGGTCGAAGGTCCGCGGTTCACCCTCGGAGAGCTCCACCTCAAGACCGTCGCGCTCCGGCCGCACCCCGGTGACCAGCGTCTCCAACAGCACGTCCTCGTACCGCGCCCCGATCCGCTTGGCCAGCGGCCGCACGATGTCGGCATCGCACCCGGTCAGCAGGTGGTCGAGCATCTCGACCACGGTCACCTTGGCGCCCAAGGCGTCATACACGCACGCCATCTCCAGGCCGATGATCCCGCCCCCGATGACCAGCAGCCGCTCGGGAACCGACGCCGGCGACAGCGCTCCCGTCGAGTCGACGATCCGCTCGTCGTCGGGCAGCCCGGGGATCGACGCCGCCTGCGAACCGGCGGCGATGATGCAGTTCTCGAACGTGAGCTCCCGCTCGCCGACGACCAGCGACGACGGGCCGGTGAACCGCCCCGCCCCGTGAACGACCTCGACCCGCCGCTGCTTGGCCAGGCCGGCGAGCCCGTCGGTCAAGCGGTCGACCACCGACGTCTTCCACTCCAGCAGGGCCGGCAGATCCACCGACGGCGATCCGAACGAGATCCCGTGGGTGGCCATCTCCTCGGTCTCGGCGATCACCCGCGCCGCGTGCAGCAGCGCTTTGGAAGGGATGCAGCCGACGTTCAGGCAGACGCCGCCGAGCCGGTCGTAGCGCTCGACCAGCGCCACCTTCAGACCGAGGTCGGCGGCCCGGAACGCGGCGGTGTAACCGCCCGGCCCGGAGCCGAGCACCACGACCTGGAACTCGCGCTCGCCATCGGAATCGGATCCCGCCCGCCCAGGTGGGGGAGGGGGCGCCTCGGAGGTCACCGTGGCCACGCCACCGCCGGCGCCGTCGCTCGCGCCGTCGCTCGCGCCGTCGCTCGAGGCCTCGAGCGTCAGCAGCGGCGAACCCTCCGACACCCGGTCGCCCACCGAAACCGACAGCGCCGAGACGACCCCGGCGAACGGAGCCGGCACGTCCATCGTCGCCTTATCGGACTCCAGGGTGACGAGCGGGTCTTCGACGGCGACCTCGTCCCCCTCCGAGACGAGGATCTCGATCACCGGGACGTCTTCGAAATCCCCGATGTCGGGGACCCGTACCTCGGTCACAGCAGCGCCCGGCGGAGATCCGACAGCACGCCGACCAGGTAGGCGACGAACCGCGCCGCGGCCGCCCCGTCGATCACCCGGTGGTCGTAGGACAGCGAAAGCGGGACCATCAGCCGCGGCACGAACGCCGCGCCGTCCCAGACCGGTTTCATCGCCGCCCGGGTGACGCCGAGGATCGCCACCTCCGGGGCGTTGACGATCGGGCTGAAGGAGGTTCCGCCGATCCCCCCCAACGAGGAGATGGTGAACGTCGAGCCGCTCATGTCGCCGGGGGACAGCTTGCCGTCGCGCGCCTTGCCCGACAGCGCGGTGAGCTCGGTCGCAATCTCCTTGAGGCCCTTGCCATCCGCGGCCTTGATCACCGGCACGACCAGGCCGCCCGGCGTATCGGCGGCGAACCCGATGTTGTAGTAGCGCTTGAGCACCAGCTCCTCGCCTTCCAGCGAGGAGTTGAAGTTCGGAAACTCCTGCAGCGCGGCCACGCACGCCGCCACCAGGAACGTGACCATCGTGAACTTGATCCCCTCCCGCGCGTGCTCGTCGTTGAGCCGCTTGCGCCAGCCCTCGAGCTCGGTGATGTCGGCCTCGTCGTTGTGGGTGACGTGGGGGATCATCACCCAGTTGCGCGCCAGGTTGGGGGCCGAGATCCGCTGTATCCGGGACCTCGCGACGCGCTCCACCGCCCCGAACTTCTCGAAGTCAACCGACGGCCATGGCGGTAGTCCCTCAGCCGGGGAACCGGATCCCACCCGCCCCCCGGCCGGCGCCGGCGCGGCCGGTCCTCCTCCATCCGCGAGGCTCTGCACGTCCTCCCTGGTGATCCGCCCCTTGCGGCCGCTGCCGCTCACCGCGCGCAGGTCGACGCCGAGCTCGCGGCCGAGCCGCCGCGCCGACGGGCTGGCGTAGAGCGGACCGTCACCGTCACCGTCACCGTCGGCTCGCGCCGGCTCCTCCAGCGCCTCGGACGGCGCCCCCGGCGGCGCCGGCTCCTCCAGCGTCTCGGACGGCTCCTCCGGCGGCGCCGGCTCCTCCAGCGTCTCGGACGGCTCCTCCGGCGGCGCCGGCTCCTCCAGCGTCTCGGACGGCTCCTCCGGCGGCGCCGGCTCCTCCAGCGCCTCGGACGGCTCCTCCGGCGGCGCCGGCTCCTCCAGCGCCTCGGACGGCGCCACCGCGGCCGTGGACGCTCGGTCGGCCGCCGCCGCCTGTTCGGCCGGCTCGCCGGCGCCGGGGTCTTCGTCGTCCCCCTGCAGGCTGAGCAGCGGGCTGCCTTCTGAGACGCGATCGCCGATCGCGACGCTGATCTCGCCGACCACGCCTCCGAACGGCGCCGGGACGTCCATCGTCGCCTTGTCGGATTCCAGCGTGACCAGCGGGTCCTCGGCAGCGACGGTGTCACCGACCGAGACCAGGATCTCGATCACCGGAACGTCCTCGAAGTCACCGATGTCGGGGACCTGTACCTGGGTCGAGGTCGCGCTCATACGTCCATGGGCAGCGGGGCCTCGGGATCGATCTCGTACCTGGCGATCGCGTCGGCGACGAGCTGGCGATCCACCCGGCCCTGGTCGGCGAGCTCCTTGAGCGCCGCCAGCGCGATGTAGTGGCGGTCGATCTCGAAGAAGCGCCGCAGCCCGCGTCGGGAGTCGCTGCGCCCGTAGCCATCCGTGCCGAGCGTCCGGTAGGCCACGCCCGCCCGCCCGACCCACTGCCTGATCTGATCGGGCACGGCACGCAGGTAGTCGGTGGAGGCGATCACCGGCCCGCGGTCCTCCCTCAGGCACTGCGTGACGTAGGCGGTGCGCGGCTCGTCGGCGGGGTGGAGCATGTTCCAGCGCTCGACCTCGATCCCGTCGCGGCGCAGCTCGCTGAACGAGGTCACGCTCCACACGTCGGCGTGGACGTCGAAGTCCTCGGCCAGCAGATCGGCGGCGGCCAGCACCTCGCGCAGGATCGTGCCCGAGCCCATCAGCTGCACGCCCGGCTCGGACGCCTCGCGCAGCCGGTGCATGCCGCGCAGGATCCCCTCCGCCGCGCCCTCGGCCATCGCCGGGTGCGGGTAGTTCTCGTTCATCAGGGTGAGGTAGTAGAAGACGTCCTCCTGCTCGGTGAGCATCCGGCGCAGCCCCTCCTGGATGATCACCGCCACCTCGTAGCCGTAGGCGGGGTCGTAGGCGCGGCAGTTGGGCACGACCGAGAACAGCAGGTGGCTGTGCCCGTCCTCGTGCTGCAGGCCTTCGCCGTTCAGCGTCGTCCGCCCGGCGGTGCCGCCGAGCAGGAAGCCACGCGTGCGGCTGTCGCCGGCGGCCCAGATCAGATCCCCGACCCGCTGATAGCCGAACATCGAGTAGTAGATGTAGAACGGCACCATCGGCATGTCATGAGCGCTGTAGGAGGTGCCGGCAGCGACGAACGACGAGATCGAGCCCGCCTCGGTGATCCCCTCCTCGAGGATCTGGCCCTGCTCGTCCTCCTTGTAGAACATCAGCTGCTCAGAGTCCTCGGGCCGGTAACGCTGCCCGAACGGCGAGTAGATCCCGAACTGTCGGAACAGGCCCTCCATCCCGAACGTGCGCGACTCGTCAGGGACGATCGGCACGATGTGGGGGCCGAGCTGCTTGTCGCGCAGCAGCGCCGCCAGCACCCGGACGAACGCCATCGTGGTCGAGATCTCGCGATCGCCGGTTCCCTCCAGCTGTGAGTGAAACAGCTTCAGGTCGGGGGCCGGCAGCGACTCCGAACGCCGGCGCCGAACCGGCAGCGGCCCCCCGAGCCGCTGGCGGCGCTCGCGCAGGTACTGCATCTCCGGCGAATCCTCGGGCGGCTTGTAGTACTCGGCGGAGTCGACCTGCGCATCGGTGAGCGGGAGCTCGAAGCGGTCGCGGAACGCCAGCAGCGCCGCCTCGGTCATCTTCTTGGCTTGGTGAGTGATCATCTGGCCCTCGCCGGAGACGCCCATCCCGTAGCCCTTGATCGTCTTGGCCAGGATCACCGTGGGCTGGCCGGTATGACGAACCGCGGCGTCATAGGCGGCATACACCTTCTGCTGATCGTGGCCGCCGCGGTTGAGCAGCCAGATCTCGTCGTCCGACATGTGGGAAACGCGCTCCAGCAGGCGCGAATCGCGGCCGAAGAAGTTCTCCCGCACGTAGGCGCCGTCGCGCGACTTGAACGTCTGGTAGTCACCGTCGACGCAGTCCTCCATCACCTTGACCAGCGCGCCGTCGACGTCGGCCGCGAGCAGCGGGTCCCAGCGGCTGCCCCAGACCACCTTGATCACGTTCCAGCCGGCGCCGCGGAAATCGGACTCGAGCTCCTGGATGATCTTCCCGTTGCCCCGGACCGGCCCGTCGAGCCGCTGCAGGTTGCAGTTGACGACCCAGATCAGGTTGTCCAGTTGCTCGCGGCCGGCGAGCGCGGTGGCGCCCATCGACTCGGGCTCGTCCATCTCCCCATCGCCGAGGAACGCCCACACCTTGCGGCCGGCGGTCTCGGCCAGCCCCCGCGCCTGGAGATACTTCATGAACCGGGCCTGGTAGATCGAGGTGATCGCGCCGATCCCCAGCGACACGGTCGGGAACTGCCAGAACTCGGGCATCAGCCACGGGTGGGGATAGGAGCTGAGCCCGCCCGGAGTGGAGACCTCCTGGCGGAAGCCGTCGAGCTGTTCCTGGTTGAGGCGACCCTCCAGGAACGCGCGCGCGTAGTTGCCGGGCGAGGAGTGGCCCTGGAAGTAGACGAGATCGCCGCCGTGGTCTTCAGAGGGCGCGTGCCAGAAGTGGTTGAAGCCGACCTCCATCAGCGTCGCCAACGACTGGTAGGTGGCGATGTGCCCCCCCAGCTCGGAGGACTGCTTGTTGGCGCGGACCACCATCGCGATCGCGTTCCAGCGCACGATCGATCGCAGCCGGCGCTCGAGCGCTGGATCGCCGGGCAGGGACGGCTCGCGCTCGGCTGGGATCGTGTTGATGTAGGGGGTGTTGAGGCTGGCGATCGGCCCGGTGCCCGCGTGCTGGGCGCGCTCGATCACGCGAGTGAGCAGATCTCGGGCGCGACCGGGCCCGTCGTGCGAGACGACGGCGTCCAGCGCCTCGAGCCACTCGGTGGTCTCTACCGCGTCGGGATCGGACGGCTCCGCAGCGGCTCGGTTGCCATTCGCGGTCGGCGTCTGCGTCTGCGTCTGGGCTCGATCTGCCATGGCGTGCGGGTAAGGGACCTACCCGGAATCCGATCATACCCCGGCCGGGGACACGGCCTGCGCCCGCGACTTTCGGTTAGCTTGCCGACATGAGTTTGCGTGAGGTGGAGGGGCTTCCCGGACCGCCCTGGGACAGGCCGCTGGCCGGAACGCTGGATCGGCTCGCGGTCCATTCCGAGCTGCTGGAATCCAACCCGCTGGGCGATCCCGCGCGGCGGCCGCTGTACGTTTACCGGTCGCCGGGGATCGCGACCGAGACCGACCTGCGGGTGCCGTCGGTGTACGTCATCCAGGGCTATTCCGGTCAGGTCGACATGTGGGTGGGACGCAGCGCGTTCGAGTCCACGGTGATCGAACGGCTGGATGCGATGTTCTCCGGCGGCGAGTGTCCCGACGCGGTGATCGTGTTCGTCGACGCCTGGACCTCGCTCGGCGGCTCGCAGTTCCTCAACTCGTCGAGCACCGGCCGGTATCTGGACCATCTCTGCGACGAGATCGTGCCGTTCGTCGACGAGCGGTATCCCACGTTGGCCGGCCGCGAGCACCGGGGGATCGCCGGCAAGTCATCCGGTGGGTACGGCGCCATGGTGGTGCCGATGCTCCGCCCCGACGTGTTCGGGGCGCTGGCGTCGCACGCCGGTGACGCCCTGTTCGAGGCGTGTTACCTGCGCGACATCCCTGGCATCGTCCGGCTGCTGCGCGACAGCTTCAACGGCTCCTACGACGAGTTGCTGCGCGCCGTGGCCGAGCAACCGAGCTTCGACTGGAGCCGCTACGGCGGTGCCTTCTCGCTGTACGCGTACGCCTGCGCCTACACCCCGGACCCGGACCGCCCGGGCAAGCCGCTGCTGCCGTTCGACGTGGCGACGGGCCGGCTGGACGACGAGGTGTGGCGGCAATGGCTGGCGCTGGATCCGGTGCGGATGGCCGCGCCGCACGCCGACGCGCTGCGCAGCCTGCGCCGGATCTACCTCGACGCCGGCCGCCAGGACGAGTTCTTCCTGGACCTGGGGGCGCAGGCGTTCTCCGACGAGCTCACCCGCCTCGGGATCGAGCACTCCCTGGAGCTGTTCGAGGGCACCCACGGCGGGATCTCGTACCGCTATCCCGGCGCGATCCGCGAGCTCGTGGTGGCTCTGGGCGACCGATGATCCCGAGCGCCGATACTGCCCGCGCCCTTCGTCCGCTGCGGATCGGGTTGGCGAGCGCGACCGCCGCGGCCCTGCTCGCATTGAGCGTCTCGGCGACCGCCGCCGCCCGGACAGTGTGGCTGTGCCGGCCCGGGCAGCGCCCCGACCCGTGCCAGGTGGGTCTGGCGACAACCCGGTTTAGTCCGACGCTGCGCGAGATCGGAGTCTCTCACCCCCCGCCCACCAAGCGATCGACTGCTTCTACGTCTACCCGACCGTGTCCGATCAGAAGACCACGCTGGCCAACCGGGAGATCGATCCCGAGGAGCGCTCGATCGCGCGCTATCAGGCGGCCCGGTACTCCCAGTACTGCCGGGTGTTCGCGCCGATGTACCGGCAGGTCACGCTCGCGGCTCTGGACTCAGGTACCAGGGAACCGGTCAAGCAGCTCTCGGTTCCGGTCACAGACGTGCGCGAGGCGTTCGCCACTTACCTCAAGCGCTACAACCGCGAGCGCGGCTTCGTGCTGATCGGCCACTCTCAAGGATCGTTCGTCCTGGAGCAGTTGATCGCCAAGGACATCGACGCAAAGCCGGCGGTGCGCAGGCGGCTGGTGTCGGCGATTCTGCTCGGCGGGAACGTGCTGGTGAGGCGCGGACAGGCCGCCGGCGGGAGCTTCACCATGTTCCCGCCTGCCGCTCGGCCACCCAGCTGGCGTGTGTGATCGCGTTCTCCACCTTCGATCAGCCGCCACCTCGCAACAGCTTGTTCGGCCGCACCACCGTCACAGGCGATCAGGTGCTGTGCACCAATCCGGCGGCGCTCGGCGGCGGCGCGGCGACTGCCGATCCCATCTTCCCATCAGCGCCCTTCGCTCCCGGTACGCTGATCGCCGCCGGTATCTCGTTACTGCACCTCACGCAGCCGGGAGCGACGACGCCATGGGTCAGCCTGCCGGGCGCCTATCGGGCGCGGTGCTCGGCGGCGGGAGGAGCCAACGTCCTGCAGATCACCGCGCTCCCAGGCGCCCAGACGCCGACTCCGAGCCCTGATCCGACCTGGGGAGCACCTATCGGACGCCAACATCGTGCTCGGCAACCTGATCGACGTCGTGCGCCGCCAGGCCGCCACCTACGCGGCGCGGCACAGCCCGCCCGCACTCACCGCGGGAATCGGCGGGCTGTCGGTGGGTTGAGGTGCGCCGTCTCCCGAGCGCAACCGGCCGCCTCCCGTCGATGCCAGGTTGCGGTACACTGCCGTACCGTGACCGCTCTGGCCGAGGCTGAGACCGCTCTGCACGCGACCACCCTGCGCGCCGTCGCCGGTCACGTCCCCGACGGCGCCCGGCCCTCCCCGGCCGGCCCCGCCGACGAGGCCCGAGCGACGGCGCTTCCCCCCGGACCCCAGCTGCCGCCGCTGCTGCAGGGCCTGCGGTTCGCCCGGCGGCCGCTGGCCTGGCAGCTGTCGATGCCGCGGCGATTCGGCGACGTCTGGACGGTCCGGCTGCCGACGCGGCGCCAGGGGTTCGTGGTCAGCTGCCACCCTGACCACCTCCAGTCGCTGCTCAAAGCCAGCCCCGCGGACGCCCCGTCGCTCACCGGTGAGTCGCCCCTGCGACCGATCCTCGGCCCCAACTCCGTCCTCACCTCGGTCGGCGAGCGTCACCTGCGCCAGCGAAAGCTCCTGCTGCCGCCGTTTCACGGAGAGGCGGTGCAGCGCTACGTCGAGATGATCGGCCAGGTGGCGGAGCGAGAGATCGACGGGTGGCCGGTGGGCGAGCCGTTCGCGCTCGCCCCCCGGATGCAGGCGGTGACGCTCGAGGTGATCATGCGCGGGGTGTTCGGGATCAGCGGCCGGGCCGGGCGGGCGAGCGGGCACCCCCGGCTGCGGGGGTGGGCGAGCAGCGAGCAGCGGATGCGGGAAACCATCCGGCGCCTGCTGGCTGCCTCCACGCATCCGCTCTACCAGCTGGTCGAGATGCGCAACGCCGGCGCCGCCGACGCGCGCGGGGTGCTGGCCCGGCTGCTGGCGATCGTCGACCGCCACATCTACGCGGTGATCCGGGAGCGGCGCGCCGGAGACCAGCGGGGCGATGACGTGCTCTCGCTGCTGCTCGGCGCACGGGACGAGACCGGCCGCCCGCTCACCGACCCGGAGCTGCGCGATGAGCTGCTGTCGCTGGTCCTCGCCGGGCATGAGACGACCGCGAACTCGCTGGCGTGGACGTTCGAGCGCCTGCTGCGCCACCCGGCGGCGTACGACCGGCTGCGCCAGTCGATTCGCGGCGGCGACGCGGCGGCCGGCCGTGAATACGTCGAGGCGACGATTCACGAGGCGATGCGCAACCGGCCGGTGATCCCGATGATCGTCCGGCTGGTCAAGCGGCAATGGCGTTTCGGCGACCACGTGTTGCCGGCGTGCACCCCGGTGGCGGTCAGCATCATCGCCCTGCACCATCGGGCCGACATCTACCCCGAGCCCCAGGGGTTCGCTCCCGAGCGGTTCCTCCAGGCCCGTCCGGGGACCTACACGTGGATCCCGTTCGGCGGCGGGATCCGGCGCTGCCTCGGCGCCTCGCTGGCGATGGCCGAGCAGCGCGTCGTGGTGGAGGCGATCGCCCGGCGCACCGACCTGGCCGCCCCCGACCCGGCGCCGGAGCCGGCGCGGATGCGCAACGTGACGATGATCCCACGCGATGGCTGCCGGGTGACGGTGGTGGCGCGACATGGCGCCTGAGCCGCTGGTGGGCGCGCCGCCGGCGCCAGTTGCGCGGGGGCCGTCCGCCGGCGCCGACCAGTCCGGCCATCGTGAGCGGCTGATCGGCGCGATGGCCACGTCGATCGAGGAGAAGGGCTACCGGGAGACGACGGTGGCCGACGTCGTCCGGATCGCCCGCACCTCCCGGCGCAACTTCTACGAGCACTTCGCCGACCGCGACGCGTGCTTCCTGGCTCTGTTCGACGCCACCAACGACGCGATGATGCGCGAGATCGCCGCCGCCGTCCGCCCCGACCAGCCGCTTGACCAGCAGGTCGACGGCGCCGTCGACGCCTACATCGACAACGTGGCGACCCAGCCGGCGCTGTACCGCAGCTTCGTTCGCGAGCTGCCCGGGCTCGGCCAGGCAGGCGCCGACCGCGGTCTGGCGACGCTCGAGCGGTTCGCGGGGATGCTCGTCGAGTTCGTCGAGTCCGGACGCCGGGCACAACCGGACCTCGGGCTGGCGCCGCTGAGCATCGACACGGCGATCATCATCGTCGGCGGGTTGAGAGAGCTGCTGGTCATCTCGCTGCAGCGCGGGCGCGACATGCGCGAGCTGCGCGTCACCGCGGGCGAGACCATCAAGGCGATCCTCAACGGCACGCTGTTGTAACGAAGATGCGCCGCAACCGGGTGGAGGTGGATGGGCGCACCGCGTTCGTGTCAGGCGCGGCGTCGGGCATCGGGCGCGCTACCGCGCTGCGGCTGGCGGCGCACCGCTGCCCGATCGCGATCGTCGATCAGGACGAGGACGGGCTGCGGGCGACCGCCGACCTGATCTCCGGTCCGGTGCTCGCCCGCCGGCTGGACGTCCGCGACCGCCACGCCCAGATGGCGTTCGCCGCCGAAGTCGCCGAGTGGGCGCCGGCGCCCCTGGGGATGGTGTTCAACAATGCCGGCGTCGCCACCGCGCAGGCGATCGCCGACGGTTCGGTGGAGGACGACGAGTGGGTCCTGGAGATCAACTTCGGCGGCGTCGTCAACGGCGTCCGCTCGTTCCTGCCGATCCTTCTGCGCCAGGGCTCCGGGGTGATCGTGAACACCTCGAGCGTCTTCGGGCTCGTCGGGATGCCCTACCAGAGCGCCTACTGCTCCTCCAAGTTCGCCGTGCGTGGCTTCACCGATTCCCTGCGCCAGGAGCTCCGCGGCACCGGCGTCCGCGCGGTCACGGTGCACCCCGGCGGGGTCAAGACCAACATCGCTCGCAACGCGCGCTACCACCCGCACCCGCTGCACCCCGACATGTCGCACGAGGATGCGGTCCACGAGTTCGAGCGGATCGCATCGACCCACCCCGAGCGGGCGGCGAAGATCATCCACGAGGGGGTCAAGGCCGGGCGCAGCCGGATTCTCGTCGGAGCCGACGCGTACCTGTTCGACGTCCTGGCCCGGCTGGCGCCGACGCGTTACTTCGACGTCCTCGCGTTCCTGGAGCCGCGCCTGCGCCGGGGCGACTGAGCCCCAGGCGGGTTTCCTTCGCCGGCGCGGTCTGCTTGCATGCGATGCCCGATCGCAGCAAAGGAGCCGCCCCGATGACCGCCACAACCCCCCGCGAGATTCGTCCGCTCGACTTCCTGGGCATCGATGACCTGCTCGACGACGAGGAACTGATGATCCGGGACACGGTCCGGGCGTTCGTCTCAGACCAGGTCCTGCCCAACATCGGCGACTGGTTCGAAGCGGCGTACATGCCGCTGGAGCTGGCACCGGCGCTGGGGAAGATCGGCGTGCTCGGCATGCACCTGGACGGTTACGGCTGCGCCGGGGCGAGCGCCACCGCCTATGGGCTGGCCTGCCTGGAGCTCGAGGCGGGCGACAGCGGGCTGCGCAGCCTGGTCTCGGTACAGGGCTCGCTGGCGATGTACGCCATCCACCGCTGGGGCTCGGAGGAGCAGAAGCTCGAATGGCTGCCCCAGATGGCGACCGGAGAGGCGATCGGCTGCTTCGGGCTGACCGAGGCGGACGCGGGCTCTGATCCAGGCTCGATGCGGACGCGGGCCCGCCGCGACGGGGACGACTGGATCCTGCACGGACAGAAGATGTGGAGCACCAACGGCTCGGCGGCCGCGGTCGCCGTCGTCTGGGCGCGCACCGACGACGGCATCCGCGGCTTTCTCGTCCCACGCGGGACGAAGGGGTTCACCACCCAGGACATCCACCGCAAGCTGTCGCTGCGCGCCTCGATCAGCTCCGAGCTGCTGCTCGATGACGTCCGGGTGCCCGCCTCGGCGATGTTGCCGGCCGCCACTTCCCTGCGCGGGCCGCTGTCCTGCCTGAACGAGGCGCGTTACGGGATCGTCTGGGGGGCGATCGGGGCGGCCCGCGCCTGCTTTGAGTCGGCCCTCTCCTACAGCAAGGAGCGGATCGCCTTCGGCCGCCCGATCGCCGCCACCCAGATCCAGCAGAGCAAGCTCGCGACGATGGCCGTGGAGGTCAACCGCGGCGCCCTGCTGGCGCTGCATCTCGGGCGGATGAAGGACGAAGGCCGGCTCGCACCCGAGCAGGTGAGCATGGGCAAGCTGGCCAACGTGAACGCCGCGCTCGAGGTTGCCCGCAGCGCCCGGCAGGTGCTCGGAGCCAACGGCATCACGCTCGAGTATCCGGTCATCCGCCACATGAACAACCTGGAGTCGGTGGTGACCTACGAGGGCACCGCCGACGTCCACGCGCTGGTGGTCGGCGAGGCGCTGACGGGGATCAACGCGTTTCGCTGACGCTCATCTCGCTCAGCGGGGTGATCTCGCCGACCTCGACGCCGCCGCCGATGGCGAGCAGCGGGCAGCCGCGGGCCATGGCGGTCGCCTGCTCGAGGTCCTGAGCGTCGATCACCGAGTATCCGCTGAGCACCGTCTCGGTGGCGCCGTCGCCCACCATCGTTCGATCGAGCACGGGATCGCCGACTTCGACGACGCTCGAGCCCAGCTTCTCGAACCACTTCATCCAGGCGCCGGAGGTGTCGTCTGACCCCGGTTGATAATCCTTGGGCGCGCGGTAGGCGTACACGTACTTGGGCATGTGCCACTCCTTGGGTTCTCGGCCGGCAACGGCCGGGTCGATGTGATCTCATTGCTTGAGACACCGACCGACCGGCGAACTGTTCGGTGAACCCCAACTGGTGCCCGGCTGATCTGGAGCCAGCCGGGCGAGCCGTCGATGACTCAGGTCTGGTCGGGCCGGCTGGGATGCCCGGGACCGGGCCACGGGGCGAGCAGGAGGAGCACTCGGGAGTCGGCGAGCGCGGTGACCTCGTGGCGCTCGGCCGGATCGAAGTGGACCAGCCCGTGAGCGGCCAGCCGCTGCTCGTCCTCGCCGGCGCGGACCAGCAGCTCGCCGTTCAGCACCATGACCAGCGCGTGCTCGTGCACCTGATGGTCATCGAGGCGCTCCCCCTCCGGCAGCGCGAGGAGGATGACCCGCGTGGCGCTGTCATCGGAGCGCAGCACGCGGGGCGCGTGCGACTCGATGGTCTCCGAATCCAGCTGCCACAGCTCCATGGCCGCCCATCATACGAGCGGCGGCACCCAGACCGGAAGATGACGTAACTTGATGGCTGACCATGGGGTTCTTCGCACGCGGTGAAGACACGGGCGCAGAGGGCGCGGACGGCGCCGAGTCCGCGGCGCGGATCGAGGCCGGCGGGATCCCTCGGCGCGCCGAGGAGCGGCTGCGGGGGCTGGCTGCGGATGGTTCGCTGTTCACCAGCGGACTATCGGTGAACGAGTTCGCGCTGCTGGAGCGGATGGGTCCGCAGCCGCTGGCTCAGGTGATGGGCGCCAGCGTGATCCGGATTGGCTGGCAGTACCTGCCGCCGCTCGAGCCGGGCACGGCGTTCATTCCCAGCGGGATGGCGGCGACCTACGGACCGATGGTCAGCGGCAGGGCGGTCCGGAACCGGTACACGGAGGCTTCGCTGCCCCAGATCCGCAACTACCGCTGGCACACCGAGGTCGTCTGCGAGCTGGACACGCTGACCGACGCGTGGAACCTCGCGCGGCGCCGAGCGCTGGACCGGCTCGCCGAGGAGGCAATTCAGGTCGGCGCCGACGCGGTGGTCGGCGTGCACCTGCGGCGCAGCGATCACGATCTGGGCAAACGAACGATCGAGTACGTGGTGACCGGGACCGCGATCCGGCTCCCGGGCGGCACCGGGAGCACGTGGCCGACGATCACCGACGTGTCGGTCCACGACTACTGGAGGCTGCACACCGTGGGGCACGAGCCGGTCGGATTCGTGGCCACGACCGCGGTGGTGTTCGCCTCGCCGCCACGCGACACCCAGGTGGCGCGGTTGCGGACGACCGGCCGCAATCAGGAGCTCGCGGAGCTCAGCCGAGGCTTTCACGCCGCGCGGGAGACGGTCCGGACGAAGCTGCTCGGTCAGGTCTCGGACGCCAAGGGGACGGGCGCGGTCGGGGTGCAGTTCTCGCACTCGGTGCACCGCGACAAGCTGGCGCTGGCGTCTTCGCTGCAGACCACCGACCGGCGGGGCTGGCACCGGGGGCTGTTGGGAGTCCCGTACCGCGTGTCGGGTCGCGGTGACGCGGAGCGCTCGGGCTGGGTGATCACGATGCACGCCGCGGGCACCGCCATCGCGCCGGGCCGATCATCGTCGCCGCCGCCGGTGAAGCCCACGCTGCGGATGGGGGTGAGGTGACCGACTACGATCCCGGATCGCTGCAGGGGGTGCCCGAGTCCGGTCGCGAGCGGCTCGAGCAGAACCGGGGGGGCCTGTACACGTCGGACCTGAGCGTGAACGAGTTCCTGCTCGTCACCCAGGCCGGGTTCGATCCGGTTGGCCTGGTGGTCGGGAGCTCGATCTTCCACATCGGGTTCCAGGTCAGCGGGCCGACGACGAGCCGGGAGCTGGATGTGCTCTCGCAGGCCATGTACAGCGCTCGCCACCTGGCGATGACGCGGATGGAGGAGGAGGCCGACCAGCTCGGCGCCGACGGGATCGTCGGGGTCCGCCTCGACATCGGCCGCTACGAATGGGGGCCGAACATGGCCGAGTTCATCGCGATCGGCACCGCGGTCAAGCACCGTGGCGGCGTCCTGCATCGGGCGCCCAGCGGCCGGCCCTTTCAGAGCGATCTGTCGGGCCAGGAGTTCTGGACGCTGTTGCGCACCGGCCACCGCCCGGTCGGGATGGTGATGGGCAGCTGCGTCTACCACGTCGGCCGTCGCGGCCCCCTGCGGACGGTGGCCCAGACCGGGCGCAACGTAGAGCTGCCGAACTACACCCAGGCGCTCTACAACGCGCGCGAGCTGGCGATGCAGCGGATGCAGACCGAGGCCGCGGAGCTGGGCGCGGAGGGCATCGTCGGCGTCTCGCTGTCGGAGCACAGCCACGGCTGGGGCAGTCACGCAATCGAGTTCTTCGCCCTCGGCACCGCAATCGTGTCCACCGATTCGGGAACCGCGATCGAGCCCCCGGTGCCGGTGCTCGACCTCAACGACCGATGAGCCGGCCCGCCTCCAGCGACTGGCGGCGGTCGTAGGTTCCGGTGAGTGCCGCGGCAACGGCCTGACCGAGGGATCGTCGCGCAGCGCGGCGATCTCGTCGTGGAGCGCGATCCGGCGCGTCCGTCGGGGCGGCTGCTGCGCCAGGATGGCATGGACGCGTCCTATATCGACCTCGCCGACCCGTCCCACCTGGAGTTCGACTACCTGCGCTGGACGCGAATCGTGCTCCGGGCGGCTCGCGCGCGGCGGGTACTGCACATCGGCGGCGGGGCGTGTGCCCTGCCGCGTGCGCTGGCCGCGGCCGATCCCGGTGGCCGCCAGGAGGTGTGCGAGATCAATGCAGCCGTACTCGCGCTCGCCCGCGAGCATCTCGGCCTGCGGCGCGCGCCCGGCCTGCGGGTGCGCGAGGCCGACGGCCGCAGCTTCGTGTCCGGCCAGCGCGAAGCCAGCTGGGACGCGGTCGTGATCGATGCCTTCATCGGCGCCGCCATACCGCGGCGCCTGACCACGGTGCAGGCACTCGCCGACGTGGCGCGAGTGGCGCCGCTGGCGCTCGTCAACGTGGTCGACAACCGCGCCGCGCGCCATGTCGGCGCCGTCGCCGCCGGGCTGGCGATGGCGTACCCGAGGGTGTGGGCGCTCGGCGGCCGCGCCGGCAACACCGTCATCGTGGGCTGCATCACCGAGCTGGAGCTCGAGCGGATCGCCGCGCGCGCCGCCGCCGACCCCGCGCCCGCGCAGCTGATGACTCCGGCGACGATGGCGCGGCTGGTCGCGGGAGCGGCGCCGCTGCGCGACGAGGACGGAGATTGGCTGGGATAGGATCCGCGCGTGAGCTACGCCAAGAAGAACCTCCGCGAGATGGAGGACCAGGCCGAAACGCACGGATTCTCAGAGCATCAGGAGGCTCGGTTCGCGCGCAGCGAGCTCGGAGCGGTCGCTACGGGAGTCGCTTACCTGAAGGTCAAGCCCGGGCAACGAGAGGCGTTCGCGCACCGCCACGGCAAGGCCGAGGAGATCGTCCTGGTGCTGTCCGGCAGTGGGCGGGTCAAGCTCGACGACGAGCTCGTCGACCTCGCGCCGCTGGATGTCGTTCGGGTCTCTCCCGGCGTGACCCGGGCCCTCGAGGCCGAGGGCGAGGGTCTCGAGGTCGTCGTCTTCGGACCGCACGTCGAAGGCGACGTGGAGATGGTCCGAGGGTTCTGGGATTAGCGGCTCTCCTCGGCTTGGATCGCGGCTGCCGTGAGGGCGACGTAGTCGCCGTCGGAGCCGGCGGGAAACGCCCAGCCGCCGCCGGGTCCCGTGATCGCCAGCACGGTGCCGGTGTCGAGCTGTTCGGCGACGTCGGGGAAGCGCATCGTCGAGACCAGCAGGTACCGGGCGGGGGAGGTGGAGGCGTTGCGCACGCGGTGAGCGCCTTCGGGCCCGGCGGGAAATCCGACGACCGCCCCGCGGGACACCGTGCGCAGCCCGTCGGGCGTGCGCAGCTCGAGCTCGCCGTCGAGCACGATCAGCAGCTCCTCGTTGCCGTGGTGGGCGTGGTAGGGCGTTGCTTGGCCGCCGGGATCGACTTCGTAGAGCGCGCAGCCGAGCTCGGCGCTGCCGGCGCCGGGGCCAAGCCGGGTGCCACGCGCGGTGCTGAGCTCGCGTTCCCACGAGCTGAGAGTGAACACATCGGGGTCGTTGACCATGAGCGACATGTTCCCGCCTGTGAGCGGCGCGTGACCCGCTCCGGTTTCGTCATCGACCAGCGGGCCTGCATCGGCCGCCATGCCTGCACCGTCGCCCGCCAGGAGGAGTACGGCGTCGAGTTGGGGGCATTCGCACCGAGCGGCCCGCTCGGCGGCGGCGGCCGGTGCGCGGATATCGCCCGAGGCCATGGCGGCCGCGGTGGACCGGAGCCCCGGTCAGGCGTGGGGGGCCGCTGCCAGAAAGGGTGAGCGCCTGAACAGCGAGCCGGGGGGGGCCATCGATTAGGCTGTCCCCGTTCGCTGGCGGTGAAGCTCTATGTGTGGAGGTGCACGAGTGCCCGACGGAAAGCAGCCGAACATCCTCGTCATCTGGGGGGATGACATCGGGATCACGAACCTGAGCTGCTACAGCGACGGGTTGATGGGTTACCGGACCCCCAACATCGACCGCATCGCCGACGAGGGAATGCGCTTCACCGACTCCTACGGGGAGCAGAGCTGCACCGCGGGGCGGTCGGCGTTCATCACCGGGCAGAGCGTCTTCCGCACCGGTCTGTCCAAGGTCGGCATGCCGGGCACCGACATCGGCCTGCAGGCTGAGGACCCGACGATCGCCGAGTTGCTCAAGCCGCTCGGCTACGCGACCGGTCAGTTCGGCAAGAACCATCTCGGCGATCTGAACGAATTCCTGCCCACCGTGCACGGCTTCGACGAGTTCTTCGGCAACCTCTACCACCTGAATGCCGAGGAGGAGCCCGAGCATCCCAATTGGCCGTCTCCGGAGGAATTCCCCGCCTACAACGAGAGATTCAGGCCGCGCGGAGTGCTGCACGCGTGGGCGAGCGACGAGAACGACTCGACCGACGAGGAGCGCTGGGGCCGGGTCGGCAAGCAGCGGATCGAGGACACCGGGCCGCTGACGATCAAGCGAATGGAGACGATCGACGACGAGATCCTCGAGCACGCGGTCGACTTCATCGATCGCCAGCACACCGCACAGACACCGTTCTTCATGTGGTTCAACACCACCCACATGCACCTGCGCACCCACCCCAAGCCCGAGAGCATCGGCCAGGCCGGCCGCTGGCAGTCGCCCTACCACGACACGATGATCGACCACGACCAGCTCGTCGGGGCGCTGCTGGACAGGCTGGACGAGCTCGGCATCGCCGACAACACGATCGTGATCTACAGCACCGACAACGGGCCGCACATGAACTCGTGGCCCGACGGTGGGATGACGCCGTTCCGCAGCGAGAAGGACACGAACTGGGAAGGCGCCTTCCGGGTGCCCGAGCTGATCCGCTGGCCGGGCAGGATCGCCGCGGGTGTCGTCTCGAACGAGATCGTCCAACATCACGACTGGCTTCCCACGTTTCTCGCAGCGGCGGGAGAACCCGACATCGTGCAGAAGTGCAAGCAGGGTCACACGGCAGGCGAGAAGACGTTCAAGGTGCACATCGACGGCTACAACCTGCTGCCGTACCTGACCGGTGAAGAGAAGAAGAGCCCGCGTCCGGGTCTCGTCTACTTCTCCGATGACGGCGACGTCCTGGCGCTCCGGTTCGACAACTGGAAGGTCGTGTTCATGGAACAGCGCGCCCAGGGGACGATTCGGATCTGGGCGGAGCCGTTCGTGACGCTCAGGGTCCCAAAGCTCTTCAACCTCCGCACCGACCCGTTCGAGCGCGCTGACATCACGTCGAACACCTACTACGACTGGCTGCTCGACAACGATTTCATAATGCTCGCGGCGATGGGCTTGGTCTCGCAGTTCCTCGCCACGTTCGCCGAGTTCCCGCCCCGCCAGAGAGCCGCGAGCTTCACGATCGACCAGGTCGTCGAAAAGCTGGAGTCTTCACTCACGTCGCACCGTTGATGTTCAGCGAGCCGCTGCCGTCATGGAACGAGGGCCAGGCGAAGGCGAGCGTGCTCGGCTTCGTCGCCCGAGTCAGCGACGAAGCCGGCGCCGACCACGTGCCGCCCGCCGGCTTTGCCACCTACATCGCTCCGGGAGGCGATCGTGACTTCATGCGACCGGTGGCGGGTGACATCTACGGCGTGTCACCGGAGCGTGTCATCGGAAAGCTCGCTGGGAATCAGCTACCGCGAGCAGGAGAACGGCGACGACCTGCTGCACAAGGGGGCGATCGAGCGCGCCGGCGCGGAACGGTGGACGGTGATCAGCATGAAGCGCGACTGGGCGGCGGTGTTCGCCGGCCCGACGACGTGACGAGCAGGACCGGGGGCACGTCGGCCTGAGCCGCCGGGGTGGGCGATGGCCGACGCCGAACATTCAGTCGATCCCCGGCAGTGGGCGGCGCCGCGGCCGTCGGGACTTCGGCGTTTGATGCCGATCGTCGGCTGGCTGCCCTCATATGACCGGAGGTTCCTGCGCTTCGATGTGGTCGCCGGGGCGACGATCTGGGGTCTGCTCGTGCCCGAATCGATCGCCTACGCCGGGCTCGCCGGGCTCAAGCCCCAAGCCGGCCTCTACACCCTGCTCGCCACGTTGGCCGCCTATGCCGTGTTTGGAACCAGCCGCCATGTGGTCGCGGGAGCGACGTCGGCCGCGGCGGTGTTACTCGCGTCCTCGGTCGGCGGTTTGGCACCCTCGGGGGCACTCGAGTATGCCGCCGACGGTGCAGCGCTGGTTCTGTTCTGCGGCGGCCTGTTCCTGCTCGCCGGGCTGCTCCGACTCGGGTTTGTCGCGCGGTTTCTCTCGCGGCCGGTGATGGAGGGCTTCGTCTTCGGACTGGCGATCTTCGTCACGGTCAGTCAGCTGCCCAAGTTGTTCGGGATCAAGAAGGGGGCCGGCGACACGATCAGCCAGTTGGTGCACGTGCTCAGCCACCTCGACGACACCAGCGCGGCCACGCTGGCCGTCGGCGCCGGCGCGCTGATGCTCCTGTTCGCAGTTGAGCGATTCGCGCCACGGGTCCCTGGCGGCCTGCTCGCCCTGCTGCTCGGGATCCTCGTCAGCGGCGTGCTCGCGCTCTCGAGTCACGGGGTGGAGATCGTCGGCCGGGTGCCGCGCGGCCTACCGTCGCCCGGGGTGCCTCACGTCAACAGCCAAGATGTCGCGACGCTGGTGGCGGCGGCCGCCGGGCTGCTACTGGTGATATTCAGCGAATCGCTTGGCGCTGCCGACAACTTCGCGACCAAATACGGCTATGAGATCGACTCCAATCAGGAGCTGATCGCGCTCGGCGTGGCCAACCTCGGCTCAGGTCTGCTCGGCGGTCTCGCCGGCGGAGGAAGCCTTTCGCAATCGGCGGTCAACGAGGGTGCCGGAGCCCGATCGGAGATGTCGCCGATCGTTGCCGCCGCGCTGATTCTGGTCACGGTGCTCCTGCTCACGCCGCTGTTCAAGAACCTTCCCGAGGCGGTGCTCGCCGCTCTGATCATCCACGCCGTCTCGCATCTGTGGAAGGTCGCCGAATTCCGACGCTACCGGGCTGAGCGGCCGATCGAGTTCTGGCTCGGCCTGGCCACACTCGTCGGCGTGATCACGATCGACGTGCTGCCGGGACTCGTGATCGGGGTCCTCGCCATGCTGGTCCTGATCATCTCCCACGCGACCCGGCCCGAGGTAGCGGTGCTCGGGCGGGTGCCGGGCGTCATCGGCGCCTTCGGAGACATCGAGCATCACCCTGACTACGCGCCGATACCCGGCCTGCTCATCTTGCGGCTGGACACGCCGCTCTTCTACGCCAACGCCGCCCCGGTCCGTGACCGGATCAAGTGGCTTGTCGGGGCTCACGCCCCGCCGCCCCAAGCGGTGATCATCGACGGCGGGGCGACCGCCCGTATCGACATCACCAGCGCCGAGATCCTCACGCAGCTCATCGTCACCTTGCGCGCCGCTGGAATCGACCTGGCCATCGCCGACGTGCGCCAACCATTCATCGACTTGGCGCGTCGCTCAGGCCTGCTGAAGGAGATGAGGCCCAACCGAATCTTTCACACCGTCGAGGAGGCGGTCCTTGCGCTCGGGGCGACAGACAGTCAGGAAAGACTCAATCGACCGCAGGTCGGATGATGATCAGCGGCTGCCGGCTAGCGGACGCAGAATCCGGCCGCCGTGCGGTTGAAGCACAGCAGTCCACGCAGGCTCACCCCGTCCTCGTCGAGTACGACCAGGCGCGGCTCTGGGCGGTCGTCGAGCAGCGCGATGGCGTCGCTGATCGGCGTCTGCGGGGTCGCTGTGGGGATGTCGGTGGTGGCGTAGGGCAACGCGCGCTCGCTCCCGGCCGCCGCCGCGGGCAAGCGGTCACGCTCAATCGCCCCGCGGAAGATCCCGTGTTCGGCGATCAGCACCGTCCGCTCGCTGGGCCGCTCGAAGGCGCGGCGAACGTCTGCCACCGACGCGTCCACTGCAACGGTGCGCGGATCGGCCATCATCACCTCGCCGACCATCATCGTCAGCGCCCGCTCCCGAGAAATTCGCGGCGTGGATGGTTGTCGCCCGGGCATGAGCTCGAATCGTAGGCCCCACTAGCATCGGCTCGCATGGCGCAGGCCGCGGGAATCATCCTCGCCGGTGGGCGATCATCCCGGATGGGCTCGCCGAAGGCCGCGCTGGAGTGGCACGGCTCGACGCTGCTGCGCCGGGTCACCGGTGTCGTGGCGCGGGTCGTCGACGGACCGATCATCGTCGTCCGGGCCCCGGGGCAGGAGCTGCCGGACCTCGGCGAGCGGGCCGAGCTGGTCTCCGATGCGCGAAAGGGCCAGGGTCCGATGCAGGGCATCGCCGCCGGGTTGGCCGCGATCGGCGACCGGGCGGAGGTGGCGTATGTGTCCTCGACCGATGTGCCCCTGCTTCACCCGGCGTTCGTCCACCGCGTCATCGCGGCGTGCGACAGCGAGGTCGACGTCGTCCTGCCGGAGATAGGCGGCTACCGTCAGCCGCTGGCGGCCGCCTACCGAAGCGAGCTGCTGGGCACGGTGCGGGAGCTCATCGCCGCCGAACGGCTGCGGCCGGCGTTCCTGTTCGAACGCTGCCGGGTTCGCCGCCTCGATGACCAGACGATGCTTTCCGAACGTTCAGTGGCGCGGCTTGACCCCGACCTGGCGTCGGTCAGCAACCTCAACGAGCCCGCCGACTACGAGCGGGCTCACGCGCTCCCCGCCCCGGAGATCCAGGTGGAGCTGTTCGGGCCGCTGGCCACCCGTGCGGGCTTCCGGCGATGGACGGCGCGAGCGTGGACGCTCGGGCAGCTGGCGTCGGCGGTGGAGCTCGAGCTCGACGAGCACATCGTCGCGGCGCTGAACGGCGACCAGATCAGTCGCGACCCGGAGCTGCCGCTGGTGGCGGGAGACAAGGTCGGGTTCATGGTCGCCGACGCCGGCGGCTGAACCGGTAAAGCACGGGACGGCCGTGGTCTAGCATCGGTGAGATGCGACGGCCTCCTCCCGGCGGCTATTTCGGCCGCGCACTGATCGTCGACTTGGAGACGGGTACGAGCTCGGTCAAGCCTCTGGACGAGTCGGTACTGCGCTCGTACGTCGGAGGGGCCGGTCTGGGCGCGTGGCTGATGCACGAGTGCTGTCCACCGGGGATTGACCCGCTGGCGCCCTCGGCCCCGCTCATGTTCGTGTTCTCGCCGTTGGTGGGCACCCCGTTGACGACGAGCGCCAAGTTCGCCGTGGTCGCCAAATCCCCGCTCACCGGACGCCTCACCGACGCGCTGGCCTCGAGCCACTTCGCGATCGCGGGCAAGCTCACCGGCCACGACGCGATCGTCCTGCGCGGATCCTGCCCCGGGCCGTCGGTCCTCATGATCGACGGGAGCTCGGTCCGAATCGTCCCCGGCCAGGATCTCTGGGGTCTGTCCGCCGCCGACACCGAACGGCAACTGCGCGAGCGGATGGGCCCGGCGTGGCGAGTGGCGGCGATCGGTCCGGCCGGAGAGCGCACGGTCCGCTACGCGACGATCTCTCACGACGGCCGTCACGCAGGCCGCGGCGGCCTGGGCGCGGTGATGGGCTCGAAGTGGTGCAAGGCGGTGATGGTGCGCGCCGGCCGCAAGGTCGCGTCCGCCGACCCCCCGGCGGTCCTGTCCGCGGCGAAGGGGCTGCGCGAGCGATCGTTCGGTGTCGCCACCGCCAAGTACCGTGAGATGGGGACGATGGCCAATCTGCTGGCCTTCAACGCGATCTCGGCGCTGCCGACGCGGAACTTCTCGGCGGCCAGCTTCGACGAGGCCGGCTCGCTCGGCGCCGAGGAGATCGCCGAGCTGCGCCAGGTGGCGCGCAGCTCCTGTGCCTCGTGCTCGATCGGCTGCGAGCACCTGTACAAAGGTCCGGGCGGCAAGAAGACCCGGATGGAGTACGAGAACGTGTTCGCGCTCGGACCGCTGTGTGGGGTCGGCGACCCCGACATGGTGATCCTCGCCAGCGCACGCTGCGACGAGCTCGGCCTGGACACGATCTCGACCGGCGGCACGATCGCCTGGGCGATGGAGTGCGCCGAGAAGGGATTGCTCGACGCGCCGTGGCTGCGCTTCGGCGACGGCGACGCGCTCATCCGCGCCATCGAGGAGATCGGCGCTCGCGAGGGGATCGGCGATCTCCTGGCCGAGGGGTCCCGGTTCGCCTCCCGGATGGTGGGCCGCGGGTCCGAGGCATTCGCCGCACACGTCAAGGGGCTCGAGCTTCCCGGGTATGAGCCGCGTACGCTTCAGGCGATGGCGCTGGGGCTGGCAGTCAACGCGCGCGGAGCCGACCACAACCGGTCAGGCGCCTATGAGGCCGATCTGTCCGGCCGCCACGATCGCCTCGCCGGCGGTGAGCCGCACGTTCACGGAGCGATCGAGACCGAGGACCGGGCGGCGATCATGGACTCGCTGATCCTGTGCAAGTTCCTCCGCGGCGTGTTCGACGATCCCCTGCCCGAATGGGCGCAGCTGCTCAATTCGGTCACCGGCTGGGATGTCGACGCCGACGAGCTCGCGACCACCGCCGCGCGGATCGTGATGGCCAAGCGGCTGTTCAACGTGCGGGAAGGGTGGACGCGGGAGGAGGACTGGCTCCCGGACCGGTTCCTGTCGGAGTCGCTGGAGCTGAGCTCCGGGCGCGAGGCGACGCTGACCGCGGAACGGCTGGAGTCCATGATCGGCTCGTATTACCGTCAGCGGGGGCTGAAGGACACCGGTCTACCCCGATCGGAAACGCTGCGCGAGCTCGACCTGGTGGCGCTGGACCCGGGATCTGGACAAATAGGTCTAAGCAAGGGAGACTGACTTCGATGGCGACCACTTCTGCGGCGCAGCCGACGGCGATCACCAAGAACGTCACGCTGCGGATCGACGGCCACGAGGTGACCGTCAAGGACGGCACCACGATCCTCGATGCCGCCGCTGCGATCGGGATCGCCATCCCCGTGCTGTGTCACGACGAGCGCTATGACCCGGTCGGCGTCTGTCGTCTGTGCGTGGTCGACGTCGGCGCGCGTGCCTACGCCGCCGCGTGCGTCCGGCCGTGCGAGGAGGGGATGGAGGTGACGACCAAGGGCGAGCGCCTGGATCGTCATCGCGCGACGCTGACCGAGCTGTTGCAGTCCGACCAGCCGGATCCCGCTGAGGATCCCAAGGAGACGACGACCGCGGACAACGAGCTGCTGGTCCTGGTGCGCCAGTACGGGCTCGATGAGCACGAGGATGTGCTGCCTGCGGGCGAGGGCCGAGGGCTCGATGACTCAAATCCGGTGATCGCGGTCAACCACGATGCCTGCATCCTGTGTGACCGCTGCGTCCGCGCCTGCGACGACATCCAGGGCAACGACGTCATCGGCCGCAGCGGCAAGGGCTACGCGACCCGGATCGCGTTCGACCTCAACGATCCGATGGGCGAGTCCTCGTGCGTCACCTGTGGCGAATGCGTCGCCGCGTGTCCCACCGGGGCGTTGACCAACAAGCCGCTGCACGAGGTGCCGATTCGGCCCCGCGCCGAGCTGCGCCAGGTCGACACGGTCTGCCCGTATTGCGGGGTCGGCTGCGCGCTGACCTATCACGTCGATGACGAGCGCCAGGCGATCGCGTTCGCCGAGGGGCGAGAGCAGCCGGGCTCGAAGGGGCGGTTGTGCGTCAAGGGCCGCTACGGCTGGGACTATGCGCGCTCCCCGCAGCGGCTGACCACCCCGTTGATCCGTCGCGAGGGCGCCTATCCCAAGGGCCCGCTCTCGGGCGACGTCAAGGGCGAGGGGCGCGGCCGGCGCAAGCCGGGCGGGCTGGTCGATTACGCGGAGGTCCTGCCTCACTTCCGCGAGGCCAGCTGGGAGGAGGCGCTGGACCTCATCGCCGGCCGGCTGGTGGCGATCCGCGACGAGTACGGCTCGGGGGCGATCGCCGGGTTCGGCTCGGCCAAGTGCTCGAACGAGGAGGCCTACCTGTTCCAGAAGCTGATCCGGGCGGGGTTTGGCACCAACAACGTCGACCACTGCACCCGGCTGTGTCACGCCTCCAGCGTGGCGGCGCTGTTCGAGGGGGTCGGCTCGGCCGCGGTGTCGACGACCTACGGCGACATCATCAATGCCGACGTCGCCATCCTGGCCGGCACCAACACGACCGCCAACCATCCCGTCGCCTCGTCGTTCTTCAAGCAGGCAAGGCGCCGGGGAACGAAGCTGATCGTCGTCGACCCGCGCCGCGAACGGATCGCCGATCACGCCGACATCTACTGCCAGATCAAGCCCGGGACGGACGTCGCCTTCTACAACGGCGTGATGAGCGAGATCGTCGCGATGGGCCTGGTCGACGAGGAGTTCATCGCCCAGCGCACCAGCAACTACGAGGAGCTGGTCAAGCTGCTGGAGCAGTACCCGGCCGACCGCGCCGGACAGATCTGCGGTATCTCATCGAGGACGCTGCGCGAGGTGGCGCGGACCTGGGGCGAGGCCGGCGCCGCCGTCGTCTACTGGGGGATGGGCATCTCCCAGCACACCACCGGCACCGACAACGCCCGCTGCCTGATCGCGCTGTGCTCGATCACCGGGCAGGTGGGGCGGCCCGGCACCGGCCTGCACCCGCTGCGCGGCCAGAACAACGTCCAAGGCGCCTCGGATGCCGGCCTGATCCCGATGTTCTACCCCGACTATCAGCCGGTCGACCGCCCGGGCGCGTGGGAGCGTTTCGAGCGCGCCTGGGGCCGCGAGCTCGATCACGCCCGGGGGTTGACGGTCACCGAGATCGTCGGCTCAGCACTGAAGAAGGGCGTGCGCGGGATGTACATGATGGGCGAGAACCCCTTCCTGTCTGACCCGAACATCAACAAGGTCCGCAAGGCGCTCAGCGCCCTGGACTTCCTCGCCGTCCAGGACATCTTCCTGACCGAGACCGCCGAGTTCGCCGACGTGATCCTGCCGGCGTCCTCCTACCTGGAGAAGGACGGCTCCTACACCAACACCGACCGCCGCGTGCAGCGCGGGCGCAAGGCGCTGGACCCGCCGGGCGAGGCCCGGGTGGACTGGGAGATCATCCAGGACGTCGCCAATCGCGTGGGACTGCCGATGGACTACAGCTCGTCGGACGAGATCTTCGACGAGCTCGTGTCGTTGATGCCGAACTACACCAACCTCAGCTACGACAACCTCGGTCCCACCGGCAAGCTCTACCCCAACCCCGACCCGGATGAGTCCGACGGCACCATCGTGCTCTTCCAGGACAAGTTCAACACCGACGACGGCCTGGCTCACCTGGTCCCGGCCGAGTGGATGCCGGCGCGCGAGCTACCCAGCGAGGAGTACCCGTTCGTGCTCAACACCGGGCGGCTGCTCGAGCACTGGCACACCGGCTCGATGACCCGCCGCTCCTACGCGCTCGACTCCATCTCGCCGACCGCCACGGTGTTCATCAACCCCGTCGACGCGGAGCGGCTGGGGGTCGCCGACGGTGAGTTCGCCCGCGTGACCTCGCGGCGCGGCTCGATCGAGCTCGAGGCCCGGGTGTCACACCGGGAGACGCCCGGCAGCTGCTTTATCCCGTTTCACTTCCGCGAGGCGGCGGCGAACCTGTTGACAATCGACGAGATCGATCCATTCGGGAAGATCCCCGAGTTCAAGTTCTGCGCAGTGCGCGTGGAGCCCGCCGTGGTGGCCGCGGAGGCCGGCTGATGGCGACGGTCAACGGTCGCGTCCCCGGACGGGAGGCGCGCGCCGGTAGGTTCGCCGGGCCCAGCCTGATCCCTTCGCTGAACGCGATTCAGCGACAGCACGGATGGCTGCCCCGTGAGGAGCTGGCGCGGCTCAGCCGCGAGACCAAGCGTCCGCTGTATGAGATCGAGGGGCTGATCTCGTTCTACCCCCACTTCCGGGTGCACGCCCCGCCTCGCGTCGAGGTGACGGTATGCCGAGATCTCTCCTGCTGGCTGCACGGCGCCGATGACCGGATCGCCGAGATGCACGAACGCTACGGCGACGACGTCGAGGTCGAGGTGCGCGAGGTGTCGTGCATCGGGCGGTGTGACATCGCGCCGGCGGCGACCGTGCAGGAGCACCCCGTGCACACTGCCGACATTCCCGCGACCGTCGAGTGGACGCGAGCCGAGGGCGGGGCCGTGGTCAACGGTGCGGCCGCCGGCGGTGGGGCCGGCGACCGGCGCACCTGGCCCAACGACCCATACGGCGGGTCCGACCCCGAGTCGAGTTACGCCACCGTCCGGGCGATGATCGCCGGCGAGCTGGACGGCGAGAGCGCGATCGCGGCCCTGAAGGAGTCCGGTCTGCGCGGGATGGGGGGCGCCGGATTCCCCACCGGTGCCAAATGGGAGATCGTCGCCGCCCAGCCCGCCGAGCCCAAGTTCGTCATCTGCAACGCCGACGAGTCCGAGCCGGGCACGTTCAAGGATCGTCAGATCCTCGCCGAGCAACCCCACCTGGTCATCGAGGGAATGCTCGTCGGGATGCTCGCCGTCGGCGCCGAGCAGGGCTGGGTGTTCATCCGTCACGAGTACGGGCCCGAGGAGGCCGCCATCCGCGCCGAGCTCGACGCCGCCCGTGACGCCGGTCTGCTCGGCCCCGACCCGCTCGGCACCGGCCGCCCGCTTCAGATCGACATCTTCACCTCCCCGGGTGGCTACATCCTCGGCGAGGAGTCGGCGCTGATCGAGTGCATGGAGGGCCACCGCGGCGAGCCGCGCAACAAGCCGCCGTTCCCCGGCGTCAACGGACTTTGGGGCAAGCCGACGCTGATGAACTCGGTCGAGACGCTCGCCGCGATCCCGATCATCCTCCAGCGCGGCGGGCAATGGTGGAAGGACCAGGGGACCAACGGCGGCGTCGGCCTGAAGTTCTTCGCGATCTCCGGCCACATCGCCCACCCCGACGTGTACTGCGTACCGATGGGCACCACCGCCCGTGAGCTGATCGAGCTGGCCGGTGGCCTCCCCGACGGCGCCGAGCTCCAGGCGTTTCAGCCGGGCGGCGCATCGTCGAACTTCCTCGGGCCCGATCAGCTCGACGTTTCGCTGGACTTCAAGCCGCTCGCCGACGCCGGCTCGATGCTCGGCTCCGGGGCGGTGGTGGTGATCGGGGAGCAGACCGATCTCCTGGCCGCCGCCACCAATGTGCTCCGCTTCTTTCGCAACGAGTCCTGCGGCAAATGCGTGCCCTGCCGCGTCGGGTCACACAAGGCCCACCGCATCCTCTCAGACGCCCTGGCGAGCGGGGTCGGCGCCGACGGCATCGACGACACGGTCGACCGGCTGGAGGAGACCCTGCGGCTGACCTCGATCTGCGGCCTGGGCCAAGTCGCGCTCGGCCCGGTGATGAGCGTGCTGCACCGCCAGCGCACCACCGCGCCCAGCTGACCCCCCATGGCCGCGACCGGCCGCGAGTTCTTCACCGCCAAAACGGTGGCTCAGGCGCTCATCGAGTTCCGGCCGCGCCACCGGACCGCCCCGCAGCACGTCGCGCTGCAGCATGCCAGCGGTCGCGTGCCATGCGAGCCGATCCCGGCCCCGGCGCCACTGCCGGGATTTGACCGCTCCAGCGTCGACGGCTTCGCCGTCCGCGCCCAGGACACGTACGGCGCATCGGATGCCATTCCCGCCTATCTCGAGGTCAGCGGCTCGGTGGCGATGGGCGCGGCCGCGAACGACAACGTGGCGCCACGCGGCGCGATTGCCGTCCCCACCGGCGGCGCCCTGCCCGATGGCGCCGATGCCGTGGTCATGATCGAGCACACCCAGCCGGCCATGCCGGGAACGATCGAGGTGCTGCGTCCGGTCGCGCCCGGCGAGGGAATCGTCCGCCAAGATGAGGACGTCGTCGCCGGCGAGGCCATCGCCGGTCCCGGACGCCCGCTGCGCGCCCAGGACGTGGCGATGCTGGCTGCGTGCGGCGTCGTCGACGTCCCGGTCCACGCGGCGCCGCGCGTGGCGATAGTCGCCACCGGCGATGAGGTCGTCGCGCCCGACACCGTCAAGCTGGGACCCGGGCAGGTCCGGGACGCCCTCAGTGTCTCGATCGGCACGCTCGTCCGCGACGCCGGTGGCGAGCCCCAACCTCCGATGATCGTCTCCGACGACGCGGGCGCGTTGGCAGCCGCGCTCGAACGGGTGATCGGCACCAGCGACGCGGTCGTCGTCTGCGCCGGCTCCTCGGTCGGCGCACGCGACGAGACGGCGTCGGCGGTGGCGGCTTTGCCGGCGACCGAGATCTACTGCCACGGCCTCGCCATCAAGCCGGGCAAGCCGAGCCTGCTGGCCGACAGCGACGGGATCCCGGTCATCGGATTGCCGGGAAACCCTCGCTCGGCGCTCGTCGTGTTCCGGCTGATCGGCATGCCCCTGATCCGACGTGTCGGCGGCTGGACGGCAGAGCATCATTCGCCAACGACCCGCGGTCGCCTCGCCCGCGACCTGCCGTCCGCCGCCGGGCGGCTTGACGTCGTGCAGGTCCGGATCGACGCCGGCACGATTCATCCGCTGTTCGGATCGTCCGCGCTGTTGTCGGTCCTGACCGCGGCGGACGGTTACGTGATCGTCCCCGATGACGCCAACGGCCTGCCCGCCGGCACCGAGGTCGACGTGATCCTGTATGGCTGACCGAGCCACGCCGTTCCTGCACGACGTTCCGCTGCACCGCGCCCTGGAGCGGTGGAAGGACGTCTGCCGCGACGCGGGCTGCCCGGAGAGGGTCGGCCCCACCACGATCCGGCTGCATGATGCGGTCGGCCGCGTCACCGCCGAGCCGATCTGGGCGGCACGATCCTCGCCACCATTCGACAGTGCCGCAATGGACGGGATCGCCGTGCGGTCCTCGCAGACCGTCGGCGCCACCGAGAGCTCGCCCCTGCGGCTGCCGCCCGAGCGGTTCGTCGTTCTCGACACCGGCGATCCCCTGCCCGATGGATTCGACGCCGTCGTCATGCGCGAGCACGTGCACTACGTCGACGGCCACGCCGAGCTGCGCGGCGCGGTCGTGCCCTACCAGCACGTCCGCTCCATCGGGGAGGACATCAGCGCCACCGAGCTGCTGTTGCCCGCGGGACATCGCCTGCGCCCGGTCGACGTCGCCGCCGCCGCGGCGTCGGGCGCCACCCAGGTCAGCGTCCGCCGGGCGCCGGTGGTGACGATCCTGCCCACCGGCGACGAGCTGCGGCCGGTCGGTTCCGAGCTGGCCCCCGGCGAGCTGCTCGACACCAACTCGCTGATGCTCGCCGGCCAGGCGCGGGAGCTCGGCTGCGACACGATCGTGTTCCCGATCGAGCCCGACGATCAGCTGCGGATCGCCGACGCCATCCGTGGCGCCGTGACCAAGTCCGATCTGTTGATCATCATCGCCGGCTCCAGCGCGGGGCGCGACGACTACACCGCGCAGCTCGTTGACGAGCTCGGCGAACTCGCCGTCCACGGCGTAGCGGTCCGTCCCGGTCATCCCGTCGTCCTGGGGGCAATCGACTCGACGCCGGTCATCGGCGCCCCCGGATACCCGGTGTCCGCCTCGTTGACGTTCGACATCTTCGCCGCGCCGGTGGTTGCCGCGCTGGAGGGCGCGACCCCCGTGCCCCGACCGCGCACGCGGGCGCGGCTCACCCGCAAGCTGGCGTCGGTGATCGGCATGGACGACTGGATTCGCGTCCGCCTGGGGCGCGTCGGCGGCTCGCTGGTGGCGTCGCCCCTGCCGCGCGGCGCCGGCGTGCTCACGTCATTGGTGCGCGCCGACGGACTGCTCGTCGTCGCCACCGAGGTCGAGGGCCACCACGCCGGTGCCGACGTCGAGGTCTCCCTTCTACGGTCGCTGGACGAGATCGAGAAGACGATCGTGGCGATCGGATCCCACGATCCGGTCCTGGACCTCGCCTCCTCGATGCTGCGCGCCACCGACCCGGGAGTCACGCTCTCCTCCGGCAACGTGGGATCGATGGGCGGTCTGATCGCCCTGCGCGACGGCCTGTGTCACATCGCCGGCTCGCACCTGCTGGCGCCGGATAGCGGTGAGTACACGATTCCCTACGTGGAGCAGCTGCTGGCCGGCCGGCAGATCGCGATCGTCCGCCTGGTGCACCGCGAGCAGGGCCTGCTCGTCGCGCCCGGCAATCCGCTCGGGCTGCGGGGGGTCGCCGACCTGTCTCGGCCGCGCCTGCGCTACGTCAACCGCCAGCCGGGGGCGGGAACCCGGGTGCTGCTCGACTACGAGCTGCGCCGGCGGGACATCGATCCCGACGCGATCGTCGGCTACGCGCGGGAAGAGCCGACGCACTTCGCGGTGGCGGCGGCGATCGCCGCCGGCCGCGCCGACTGCGGCATGGGGGTGGCCGCCGCCGCTCGGGCGTTCGGGCTTGACTTCGTGCCGGTCGCCCGCGAGCCCTACGACCTCGTGCTCGAACGGGACACGCTTGACGACATGCGGCTCGCCCCGCTGTGGGACCTGCTCCGCACGGCCGGCTTTCGCTCCGCGGTGGAGGACCTCGGTGGCTACGACACGACCGAGATGGGCCGAAGGATCCGGTGACTCACCGGCGCCGGGGAGGGCGATGCACCGGGTGGCTGGACGCCGGGAGGGCTACCCGCCGCCCATGCCGGTGCTGAGCACGATCTGCTCGGCGTCCACCGGGAACTCGTCGCCGACGAGGGGCTCGAAGAACGTGCCGTCGCTCTGCACCGCCTCATAGTCCTGCCCGAGCCAATACCGGTAGGCCTGCTCGGCCTCAGACACCGATGCCGGATCGGATCGTGACCATTCGAGCAGCACCTCGTCGCCGTCGACGGTTCTGCGGATCAGCTGGCCCATGGGAAGATCGTAGAGCGACGGTCGTCCATGCCCTGACCCGAGCGCTCTGCCGCGATCAGCTCGCGGGTTTCCGGGCGATCTGCCGCCCGCGATCAGGTGCCCGCGGTCACGGCTTTGAGCTCGTCGAGCGATTCGCGGACGAGCCGTCCGAAGTCTTGTTGGTTGTTCTCGTCAACCCAGCGCTCGAACACGAGCTTGAAGACGGCGATGCCGGCCTCGGCGGTCAGACTCGCGGCTGGGTCCGAGACGCCGCGCCGGCGCAGGGTGTCGGCGATCGCGGAGGCGAGCGATGCGAGCTTGATCAGCTCGCGCTCTTGCAGCTCCGGGGTGGCCGCGATGATGGCCTGGCGCCGTTGGGAGAGTTCGCGGCGCGCCTGGAATACAGCGCCGACGGTCTGGAGCGCCGCGGCGACCGCCTCGATCGGCGCCAGGGACTCGGGCGCGTCGGCGACGGCGTTGACGAGGAGCTCCTGGAGGGCGCCCGCGCCGTCGAACAGGACCTCGCGCTTGTCGGCGAAGTGCCGGAAGAACGTTCGCTCCGTCAATCCGGCACGGGTGGCGATCTCGGCGACGGTGGTCTCTTCGAATCCGCGCTCGCTGTACAGCTCCATGGCCGCCCGTTCGAGGCGACCGCGCGCGTTTGGCTCCCATCGCGTCATGCCGGCGATGATAATGATGACAGTGGGCGACATCGTGCTAGGGTGATGACAGCAACTGACATCGGCTCGGTCCTCGCGAAGATCCACTGGCGAGGGCGGTCGACTTACCTGGAGGCTCTCTCATGCGTGTTTTCGTCACCGGCGCATCCGGTTGGATCGGTTCCGCCGTCGTTCCCCAGCTCATCGGCGCCGGCCATCAGGTGGTCGGCCTCGCCCGCTCAGACGCCTCGGCGGATGCGCTTGCGAGCGCCGGAGCGGAAGTGCACCGCGGCACCCTCGACGACCTCGATGGCCTGCGCGCTGCCGCGGCCGCGTCCGACGGGGTCATCCACCTCGCGTTCAAGCACGACCTCGCCTTCACCGGGGGCTTCGCGGCCGCCGCCGATGCCGATCGCCTCGCGATCGAGGCCTTCGGTGAGGCGCTGGAGGGTTCCGATCGGCCGTTCGTCATCGCCTCCGGGACCCTCGGGCTCGCTCCGGGGCGGCTGGCGAGCGAACGGGACCGTCCCGATCTCGAGGGGCTGGCGGCACATGGCAGCGGTCCGCAGATGCGGGCGGCGAACGCGGAGATGACGCTCTCGTTCGCTTCTCGCGGCGTCCGCTCGTCCGTTGTGCGACTTCCGCCGACGAATCACGGCGACGGAGACAACGGCTTCATGGCGTTCATCGTCGGCGTCGCGCGCGACAAGGGCGTATCGGGCTACATCGGCGACGGGACCAACCGCTGGCCCGCCGTGCACCGGCTCGATTCGGCCCACCTGTTCCGCCTGGCGCTGGAGAGCGCCCCGGCGGGATCGGTGCTGCACGCGGTCGCCGACGAGGGCGTGCCGATCCGCGACATCGCCGAGGTGATCGGCCGCCACCTCGACCTTCCGGTGACCTCCGTTTTGCCCGAGGATGCCCCCGAGCACTTCGCCTGGATGGCCGGCTTCCTCGGACTTGACAGCCCCGCCTCCAGCGCGCTGACCCGCGAGCTCCTGGCCTGGCAGCCCACCCAGCCCGGGCTCATCGACGACCTCGATGAAGGCCACTACTTCGACGGGCCATCCGCATGATCAGGCGCGCCCGGATCGGCCGTCTCGGCCGCGGCACCCGCCGCGGCCGGGCGATGGCGCGCTGCCGGGCACTCGCCCCGTTCGGCGCCCGGAGAGGAGCACTGTGTTGACAGGCCCCTCCGCCACGGCGACCGGTCCTAGTCTGGTCGACATGCGCTACCGAATGCTTGGCTGCACAGATCTGGAGGTCTCCGAGATCTCCCTCGGCTCATGGCTGACCTACTCCGGCGGAGTGGAGGCCGACGCGACGCGGGCCTGCACCGACGCGGCCTTCGATGCTGGAATCAACTTCTTTGACACCGCGAACGTCTACGGCCGCGGCGCCGCCGAGACGGCGTGGGGCGAGATCCTCTCGGGACGCCCGCGCGATTCCTACATCCTCGCCACCAAGGTGTGGGGCCAGATGTCCGACGACCCCGAGGACCGGGGCCTGTCCGCCCCGCAGATCGCCAAGCAGATCGACGCCTCCCTCGAGCGGCTGCAGACCGATTACGTCGACCTCTACCAGGCCCACCGCTTTGACCCGGAGGTCGCAATCGAGGAGACGATCGAGGCCCTGCAGCAGGTCGTCGCCGACGGCAAGGCGCGGTATCTGGGCTTCAGCGAGTGGACGCCGGAGCAGATTCAGGCCGCCATCGACGTCGCCGGGCCCGAGCTGTTCGTCTCCTCCCAGCCGCAGTACTCGATGCTGTGGCAGGCCCCGGAGGCTGAGGTGTTCGCGCTGTGCGAGGCCAATGGCATCTCACAGATCGTCTGGTCGCCGTTGGCCCAGGGTCTGCTCACCGGCAAGTACCGGCCCGGGCAGGAGCCGCCGGCCGACTCGAGGGCGGCCCACAGCGCGATGAATGTGTCGATGCAGCTGGTGATGAGCGACGCGACGCTCCACGCCGTCGACCGCCTGCGACCCGTCGCCGAGGAAGCCGGCGTGTCGATGACCGAGCTCGCGCTGGCGTGGGTTCTGCGCCGGCCCGAGCTCGCCTCGGCGATCGTCGGCGCGTCTCGGCCCGAGCAGGTTCACGCCAACGCCAGAGCATCCGGCATCGAACTCACCCGCGACACCCTGACCGCGATCGATGAGGCGCTGGGCGACGCGCCGGTCACCGAGCCGACGCTCGCCCCGATGGCGCGGGCTGGGATCAGCCACCGCTGATCGACATGGACCCCCGGCAGCGACATCGCGCGATTCCTCGCCTCCACCAGGAATAGCTCCGATTTCCAGGGCGCTGGGTCTGATGCCGGAGGAGGGACTCGAACCCCCGACACGCGGATTATGATTCCGCTGCTCTAACCGACTGAGCTACTCCGGCGAGGACGGAGGAGTCTACCGGCGCGGCGCGGTTGCACCGTCGGCCGCCGACCTATGATCGGGCCGCTCACCGTGACCACGCTGCTGGCCTATCCGAACGTGTCCGAGGGGCGCGACGCTCAGGCGATCGCGCGGCTCGGGGCGGCGTTCGGCGACGGCCTGCTCGACGTGCACTCCGATCCCGATCATCACCGCAGCGCCTACACCCTCGCCGGCGCGCCGGGCGAGCTGGCGCGCGCGGTACTCCGGGGAGCCGGCGAGACGGTCACCACGATCGCCATCGATCGCCACGAGGGCGTCCATCCCCGGGTGGGGGCGATCGACGTGGCGCCGATCATCTATCTCCGCGACGAGGACCGGGGCGCGGCGGCCGCCGAAGCGTTGGTCCTCGCCGATCTGCTCGCCGAGCAGCTGGGAGTGCCGGTGTTCCTGTACGGGATCCTCGCCGGCGGGCGCTCACGCGCGCAGCTGCGCCGGGGCGGCCCCGCGGAGCTGGCGCGCCGGATCGCCGCCAGCGAGCTGCAGCCGGACTTCGGCCCGGCGCAGCTGCATCCCACCGCCGGCGCCGTCCTGGTCGCGGCCCGGCCGCCCCTGGTGGCGTTCAACATCGAGCTCGGTCCGTCGGCATCGGTGGACGACGCCAAGCGGATCGCCGGGCTGATCCGGGAAGGCGGCGGCGAGGGTCTGCCCGGGGTCCGGGCGATCGGCCTGTGGCTGGACCAGTACGGCCTGGCCCAGGTCTCCACCAACGTCGAGGACCACCGGGCCACGCCGCTCGCCGCCGTCGTCGCTGCGGTGGCTCGTCACGCGCCCGTGGCGGGCGCCGAGCTCGTCGGTCTCGCGCCGGAGCGCGCCTTCGCTGGATTTCCCCGGGACATTCCGCTGCGCGGATACGCCACGATCGAAGATTCCCTGCACCAACATCTCTCCACGGCGTAAGCTCCATCTGCGATGGCTCAGACGAAGCGCAAGCGCCGCACCAAGCACCGCGGTAACGCCGCCGGCACGATCGAGACCCGCGGTCGCACCGGTCGGCCGCCGAGCCCCGAGGAACGCAAGAAGCAGGAGCGCGCCAAGGCGCGCGAAGCCCGCCAGCTGAGGGTCCCGAGCTGGAACGGCGCGCTCAAGAAGGGTGCGCTCGCGGCCGCGTTCATGTTCATCTTCCTGCTGGTCACCAACCACTTCCGCGTCCTGCCGGCGCTGATCTTCGGGGTGCTGGCGATGGCCCTGTACGTCCCCTCCGGCTATTACCTGGAGGCTTACATGTACCGCCGCGCCCTGCAGAAGAGGGCCGCGGCCAAGGACAGCGTCCCGAAATGATCGACGCCCGCATGTTCACCGTCGGGCCGGTGCAGGAGAACTGCTACATCGTCCGCGGGCCGGATCTCGGCCGGGCGGTGATCGTCGATCCCGGAGACGAGGCCGAGCGGATCACCACCGCGCTCGAGGCGCTCGAGATCATGAACGTCGAGGCGATCCTCCTCACCCACACCCACTTTGACCACATCGGCGCCGTTGCTCCCGTGGCCCGCGCCACCGGCGCGCCCGTCTACTGCCCCGCGCTCGAGGTCGGGGTGCTGGCCGACATCATGGCCTACGTGCCGTGGCCAGGGTTCGGCCCGTTCGAGAGCTACGACGCCGACGAGACGGTCAGCGGTGGAGAGCGGCTCCGGCTCGCCGGGCTGGAGTTCGAGGTCAGCTTCACCCCCGGCCACAGCCCGGGACACGTCAGCTACGGCCTGCCCCGGGACGGCGCGCTGTTCTCCGGTGACGTGCTGTTCCAGGGTTCGGTGGGACGCGTGGACCTGCCGGGAGGCGATTGGCCGACGCTGCTTGCCTCGATCGAGTCGCTGCTCGCCGCCTATCCGGCGGAGACGACCGTCTATCCAGGGCACATGGGGCTGACCACCCTCGGGACCGAGCGCGACTCGAATCCGTTCCTGCGCGAGCTCGCGCACCACAGCTGAAAACGTCCCCGCCGGTGAGCTCGTTCCAGGCCCCTCGCGGCACGTTCGATGTGCTTCCCACCGATGCGGCCCGCCGCGCCGTGCTCGAATCCCATGTCCGGCGAATCCTGGGCGCATGCGGCTACCGCCGCATCGAGACGCCCACGTTCGAAGCCACCGAGCTGTTCGCCAGAGGCGTGGGGGAGGCGACCGACATCGTCGAGAAGGAGATGTACAGCTTCGACGACGGGGGCGGTCGGTCACTGACCCTGCGGCCCGAGGGCACGGCTCCGGTGTGCCGCGCCTACATCGAGCATGGGATGCACAAGCTTCCCCAGCCGGTGAAGCTGTGGTACCTGTCGAGCTTCTTCCGCGCCGAGGCGCCGCAGCGAGGGCGCTACCGCCAGTTCTGGCAGGTCGGTGCCGAGGCGATCGGCTCCGCGACCCCCGAGACCGACGCCGAGCTGATCCTGCTGCTGGCCGAGCTCCTGCAGGCGCTGGGCGTCCGCGAGACGAGATTGCGCCTCTCGAGCCTGGGGACGGCGGCGACGCGCGCCGCCTACCGCGAGGAGCTGACCAGGTTCCTGCGCGCCCACGAAGACGGGCTCTCCCCCGAGGTTGTCGCCAGGATCGAGCGCAACCCGATGCGCGCGTTCGACGCCGACGACCGGACGACGCAGCGCACGATGCGCGATGCGCCGACGTTGCTGGACCGGCTCGCCCCGGAGGATGCCGAGCACTTCGCCCGGGTGCGCGAGCTCCTCGACGACGCCGACCTGCGCTACGAGCTCGACCCCACTCTGGTCCGCGGCCTGGACTACTACGCGCGCACGCTGTTCGAGTTCACGTCCGAGGCCCTCGGAGCCCAATCCGGGGTGGCCGGGGGAGGACGCTACGACGGCCTCGTGCAACAGCTCGGCGGACCGCCGACACCGGCCTCGGGCTGGGCGGCCGGGGTGGAGCGGATGCTGCTGGCGGCCGGCGACCTGCCGATCGCTGCCGAGCTGGTCGACCTGTTCGTGGCGATCGCCCCCGGCGGCAGCCGGCGCGCCGCGTTCGAGCTCGCCAACGAGGCGCGCCGCGCCGGGCTCAGCGCCCAGATGGAGCTGGCCGGCCGGTCGCTCAAGGGTCAGCTCAAGCACGCCGACCGGCTCGACGCGCGCTACGTCGCGATCGTCGAGGACGGGATGCGGGCGAGCCTGAAGAACATGGAGTCCGGCGATCAGGACGAGCTCACGCCGGGAACGGTGATCCCAGGAATCCTGCGCGGGAGCCGGCTGGCGTGAACCACGCGCCGCGGGCCAACACCTACCGCGACAGCTGGGCCGGAGACCTCGACGCGAGTCGCGCCGGGACCCCGGCCCGCGTATCGGGCTGGGTGCACCGCCGGCGCGATCACGGCGGCCTGATCTTCATCGATCTGCGCGAGCGCTCGGGCATCGTCCAGCTGGTGTTCAACCCGGCGACCGCTCCCGACGCGCATGCCGGCGCCCACTCGTTGCGCTCTGAGGATGTCATCACCGCGGCCGGCACCATCGCTCGGCGCGCGCCGGAGAACGTCAACCCGAACCTGGTCACCGGCGAGATCGAGCTGGCGGTGACCGAGCTGGAGATCCTCGCCGACGCGCAGACGCCGCCGTTCCCCGTCGACGAGGACGGAGCCGTAGACGAGAACCTGCGCCTGCGCCATCGCGCACTGGACCTGCGCCGGACGCCGATGCAGGAGGCGATCGCGCTGCGCCACCGGGTGATCCGCACGATCCGCGAGGTCCTCGACGACCGCGACTTCCTGGAGATCGAGACCCCGTTTCTGACCCGCTCGACCCCCGAGGGCGCCCGCGACTTCCTGGTGCCGGCGCGGACGGCTCCGGGTTCGTTCTACGCGCTGCCCCAGTCGCCCCAGCTGTTCAAGCAGCTGCTGATGATCGGCGGCTTCGAGCGCTACTACCAGATCGTGCGCTGCTTTCGCGACGAGGACGCCCGGGCTGACCGCCTGCCCGAGTTCACCCAGCTGGACGTGGAGATGGCGTTCGTGCAGGAGGAGGACGTGCTGGAGATCTCAGAGGCCGCGATGGGCGCCGTGTTCGCGCACGCCGGTTTCGACGTCCCCGCCCCGCCGTGGCCGCGGATGACCTTTGCCGAGGCGGTCTCCCGGTTCGGCTCCGACCGACCCGATACCCGCTTCGGGCTGGAGCTGGTCGATCTCGGAACCGCCCTGGCGCAGACCGAGTTCAAGGTCTTCGCAGCGGCGCTCGCCGGCGGCGGCGTGGTGCGCGGCATCAACGCCGGCGCGCGCGATCTGGCCCGGTCAGATCTCGACTCCCTCACCGAGCTCGCCAAGCAGCACGGCGCCCGGGGTCTGGTGTGGGCGTTCGTGCAGGACGGAACCGGTCCCAACCCACCCTGGCGCTCGCCGATCGCCAAGTTCCTGACCGAGTCCGAGATCGCCGCGGTCACGGCGGCACTGCACGCCTCACCCGGCGATCTCCTGCTGATCGTCGCCGATCAGGCGGCGACGGCGGGCCAGGCGCTCGGCGCGCTGCGCCTGGAGCTGGCTCGCCGGTTTCACCTGGTCCCCGCCGGGGTGCACGACATCCGCTGGGTGATCCAGTTCCCGATGTTCAGCTGGCGCCCCGAGGAGCAGCGCTGGGATGCCGAGCACCACCCGTTCACCGCCCCCGCCACGGCCGCCGGCAACCCGGCGACGGCCGCCGATCTGGATGAGCCGGCGACCTTGCTCTCGCGCTCCTACGACCTCGTCCTGGACGGCAACGAGATCGGCGGCGGGTCGATCCGTAACCATCGCTCCGACGTGCAGTCCCGCGTGTTCGAGCTGATCGGGATCGATCCCGCCGAGGCTCAGGCTCGGTTCGGCTTCCTGCTGGACGCGTTGCGCTACGGGGCGCCGCCGCACGGAGGGATCGCGATGGGAATCGACCGGGTCGTCGCCCTGCTCGCGGGCCGCGACAACATCCGCGAGGTGATCGCGTTCCCCAAGGCGACCAGCGGGGGTGACCCGTTGACCGGCGCTCCGGCGCCGGTGGACGCCGCGCAGCTGCGCGAGCTCGGCCTCAAGCTGGCATAGACCCCCTCTATGCTCGGCGGGTGATGGACCCGCTCGCGTTCGAACATCACCTCACCTCACCCCAGGGACGGGGCCACCGACCGCCCGGTGCCCACACGGTCACAGCTCAGGGCTTCGCCTGCTGTGACGAGATCTCGCTGTCGATCGCGGTGGCCGGCGATCGCGTGACCGGCGCCGGCTTCGAGGCCGGTGGCTGCGGCGCGGCGACCGCGGCCGCCAGCGCCGCCGTGACCCTGGCCCGTGGCGCCGGCCTGCTGAACGCCGCCCGCATCGGCCCCCGCCAGATCGCCGCCGAGCTGGGTGGCTTGAGCCCCGCCAAGCTTCACGCCGCCGAGCTGGCCGCCGACGCACTGGCGCGCGCGCTCGGGGCAGCCGCGCGGGCCGGTGCCCACCTCCAGAGTCGCCGCGGCGCGACGCTGGTGGCGATGAGCGGTGGGGTCGACAGCACCGTCGCCGCCCACCTGTGCGCCGGCCAGGGCGAAGCGGTGGCGGTCACGCTCGAGCTGTGGTCCGACCCCGAGAACGACGGCGCCCGCAGCTGTTGCTCGGCCACCGCGGTGGCCCAGGCGCGGTCGCTGGCTCGCGCGATGAAAATTCCCCACTTCACGCTTGACCTGCGCGACGAGTTCCGCGCCGGGGTGGTGGATCCGTTCATCGCCGGCTACGCCGCCGGGGCGACGCCCAACCCATGCGTTGGCTGCAACGGTCACGTTCGCCTGGACGCGATGCTCGGGCTGGCCGACCGGCTCGGCTGCGAGACGCTGGCCACCGGGCACTACGCCCGCACCGCCGAGGGTGAGCACGAGGACGGACCGCTGCTGCGCGCCGCCGCCGACACCGTCAAGGACCAGACCTACATGCTGGCCGCGCTTGACCCGCGGACGCTTGACCGGATGCGATTCCCGCTGGGCGGCCTGCACAAGCCCGAGGTGCGCCGGCTCGCCGCCGCCGCCGGCCTCCCGGTGGCGGCCAAGGCCGATTCCCAGGATCTCTGCTTTCTCGCCGGGACCTCCCGCGCGCGATTCATGCGGCGACACGGCGGGGTCGCCGATACGCCGGGGAAGATCGTGGATCGCGACGGCGTGGTGGTCGGGTCCCATGCCGGGCAGCACCGGTTCACCGTCGGCCAGCGCCGCGGCATCGGAATCCACTCCGGCGAGCCGCTGTACGTGCTCGCCAAGGACGGCGCGTCGGGGCGGATCACCGTGGGCACCCGGGCCGACCTGCAGACCGATCGGGTGGCGATCGCAGCCGCCCGGCTGCACCGCCCGGGCTCCCGGGTCGATCGCGTCAAGCTGCGCTACCGGTCACATCCCCTGCGGGCTCGGCTGGTGGGCGATCCTGCGGCCGGCCACCACCGGGCGCTGGCGCTCGAGCTCCAGGACATCGCTGACGCCGCCGCCCCCGGGCAGCTGGCCTGCCTGCTGGACGGCGATCTCGTCGTCGGCTGGGGGACGATCGTCGCCGCCCGGGAACGGTGATGGCGCCGATTACCCCAGCGCACCCCGCATACACTGCAGGGCTGATGACGTCTGACGAGATCCGCCGCCGATTCCTTGAGTTCTTCGAGGCCGAGGGCCACCTCCGCCTGCCCTCGGCGTCGCTGATTCCATCCGAGCACGACCCCTCGGCGCTGTTCACGATCGCCGGGATGCATCCGCTCAAGGCCTACTTCGCCGGAATCGAGCAGCCACCGCGCCGCCGCGTCACCACCTGCCAGAAGACGTTTCGCACCGCCGACATCGAGATCATCGGCACCACGACGCGGCACCTGACGTTCTTCGAGATGCTCGGCAACTTCTCGTTCGGCGACTACTTCAAGCGCGAGGCCGCTCGGTTCGCCTGGGCGCTGTCGACCGAGGGATTCGGGTTCCCGGCGCAAGACATCTGGATCACCGTGTTCGCCGGCGACGACGAGCTGGGACTCGGCCCCGACCAGGAGGCGATCGACGCCTGGCTGGAGATCGGGGTGCCGCGGGAGCGGATCGTCGAGTGCCCGCGGGCGGAGAACTTCTGGCAGTCGGGGCCGCTCGGGCCGTGCGGGCCGTGCTCGGAGCTGTATCTGGATCGCGGCGTCGAGCACGGCCGGGCCGACGACCTGCCGGGCGGCGACAACGAGCGCTTCCTGGAGTACTGGAACCTCGTGTTCATGGAGCTCAACCAGAATCCGATCAACGTGCTGACCCCGCTGCCGGCGAAGAACATCGACACCGGGCTGGGCCTCAACCGGCTGGCGTCGATCGTGCAGGGCTCCGAGACGGTGTTCGAGACCGACCAGTTCGCGCCGCTGATCGCGCTGGGCGAGGAGCTCTCGGGCCGGCGGTATGGAGAAGAGTTTTCGGCCGACCGAGCGCTGCGGGTGCTGGCCGACCACAGCCGCTCGATGACCTTCCTGCTCGCCGACGGCGTCGTCCCCTCCAATGAGGATCGCGGCTATGTGCTGCGACGGGTTATGCGCCGGGCGATCCAGCAGGGCAGAGGTCTGGGCCTCGAGCCTGGCTTCCTGCATCGTTACGCCGCTGTCGTGACCGAGCTGATGGGCTCGGAGTACCCGGAGCTGAGCGAGCGTCGCGACGTGGTTGCGCGATGGCTCGGATCCGAGGAGGAGGGCTTCGGCCGCACCCTGGAGCAGGGCCTGCGGCGGCTGGACGAGTTGATCGCCCACGCGCGTGACGAGGACGCCGAGGGAATCGCCGCGGCGGACGCGTTCCTGCTGCACGACACGTACGGGTTCCCGATCGACCTCACGCTGGAGATCGTCGCCGAGCACGGGCTCGGCGTCGACGAGCAGGGTTTCGAGGCACTGATGGAGGATCAGCGTACCCGCGCGCGAGCGGGTGCCCGCGGCGACCGTGGCGGCGACGGGCTACGCGACCAGGCGGCGGCTCTGTCGGGCGACGCCGGCTTCGCCACCGAGTTCATCGGCTATGAGTCCACCGAGGCCGAGACGTCGATCGGCGCGGCGGTGGGGGAGGACGGCGGCGTGCTCGTCAAGCTGCTGGAGTCACCGTTCTACGCCACCGGCGGTGGCCAGGTGGCCGACACGGGCGTCGTGGAGTGCATCGGCGGCGGCTGCCGCGCCCGGGTCAGCGACGTGATCCGCCTGGGATCTGACCAGGTCGTCGCGCTCGTGGCCGAGCACGGCACGTTCGAGCCCGGGCAGCCCGTCGTCGCTCACGTCGACCGCGCCGCCCGGCACGCCACGGAGTGCAACCACACGGCGACTCATCTCCTGCACGCCTCGCTGCGCCGCCGGCTGGGCTCGCACGTGCACCAGGCCGGCTCCTACGTCGGCCCCGACAAGCTGCGCTTCGACTTCACGCACGGCAGCGCCCTCACCGCCGAGGAGCTCACTCAGGTGGAGGATGACGTCAACCGCTGGATCGTCGAGAGCCATCCGGTGCGGGCGCTCACGACAACGCTGGACGAGGCCAAGCAGCTCGGAGCGACGGCGCTGTTCAACGAGAAATACGGAGACATCGTCCGGATGGTGGAGGTCGGCGACGGTGTTGGGGGCGGGAGGCGGGACGTGGTCTCGCGCGAGCTGTGCGGCGGCACCCACACCCGGGGGACCGCGGAGATCGGGCTCTTCCGAATCCTCACCGAGACCTCGAGCGCGGCCAATGTCCGGCGGATCGAGGCGGTCACCGGAGCCGTGGCCATCGCCATGGTGCGCGAGCGCGATCGCGAGCTCGAGCGTGTCGCCGAGCGCCTGCGCGTGCCGGCCGGCCGGGTGGTCGAATCGGTGGACAAGCTGAATGAGCGCGTGCGCGAGCTGGAGGCGCGGGTCCGGCGGGGCGCCGCCGGCAACGGCGCGGTCGACGTCGACGCCCTGGCCGCGGAGGCGATGAAGACGGCCGGCGTCAACGTGCTCGCGGCCGCGGTGGAGGTTGCCGACGGGCAGGCCCTGCTCGAGCTCGCCGACCGGCTGAAGAGCAAGCTCGGAGACGCGGCGATCGTGCTCGGTCGCGCCGGGGAGGGGCGCGTGGATCTGGTGGCGAGCGTCGCCCCGGCGCTGGTCGCCCGAGGGGTGCGCGCGGGCGAGATCGTCAAGGTGGCCGCGGCCGCGGTCGGCGGTGGCGGGGGAGGCCGGGACACGCTGGCGCGGGCCGGGGGACGCGATCCGGCACAGCTGCCGGCCGCCATCACCGCCGCCCGGACGGCGATCCAAGCCGCGCTGGCCGACTGAGGTCATGCGAGTGCTGGCGCTGGATTACGGGAAGGCTCGCTGCGGATGTGCGGTCAGCGACCCCACCGGAACCCTGGCGACCCCGCTTGAGCCGGTGCTCGCGCCCCGATCCCGACGCGGCCGGGCGCGGGTCCGCGAGCTGGTCGACGCGCTCGGCGCCGAGCGCGTGATCGTCGGCCTGCCACTGTCGCTGAGCGGCGGGGACTCGGCCCAGACGGCTGAGGCCCGGGAGTTTGCCACCGGTCTGGACCGGGCGCTGACCGTCCCCGTGGAGCTCTACGACGAGCGCTTCACCACCCGGCTGGCCCGGCGCAGCGGCGGCGACGCGAGCGAGGATTCGCGGGCCGCCGCCCACCTGCTGGAGGGGTGGCTGAGCCATCGGCAACTGGAATCTCCCCCCGCGGGCCGTGGCTGAGTCGGGCGAGCGCACCGGGCAGGAGCGCGAGGCGGCTCGCCGGGAGCGCGAGCGCCAGCGGGCGGCCGCGGGCGGGGAGCCGGAGTTCGGATCCCACTCGCTGCCCGCGGACGCGCCGGAGCCCGGGTCAGCGCCCGAGCCGGCGGCGGCGCGGTGGGATGACGATGAGCCCTACGGCGACCGCGAGCGCTACGCGGACGCCGAGCCCTACGGAGACGACGAGGGCGACGTCGACGACGAACCGTACGCAACGGCCGGCGGCGACGCCGGCGACGAAGACGGGGTCGATCGCGACGATCACGAGGTTCCCTCGGGCACACGGCGCATCAGCGCCCTGCACGCCGGGCCTGCCCACCGGCGCCGGCCGCCGACTCGGCCCCCGCGGCGAACTCCGGCCCCGCGCCACGGAAATCCATGGAAGGGACGGATCGCCTCGCTGATCGCGCTCGTGCTCGCGGCGGCACTGATCTGGTTCTTGATCGAGCTGTTTGAGCCGTTTGGAACCTCGCCGCACGGACGGGTCACGGTGGTGGTACCGAACCATTCCAGCGCCGGGAACGTCGGCAAGCTGCTGGAGCGCGAGGGCGTGATCTCCTCCAGCTTCTTCTTCGGGTTGCGAGCGACCCTCTCCGGGGACCGGAGCAAGTTGCTCTCGGGCACGTACCACCTGCAGCACGACATGAGCTACAGCTCCGTGCTGTCGAAGCTGACCACGGCGCCCCCCGCCGTCAAGACCACGGACCTGACCATCACCGAGGGGCGGACGCGAACCTACGTAAACAACCTGCTGCGCAAGCAGCAGGTCCAAGGCGATTACCTGGCGCAGACCCGTCACTCCCGGCTGCTCGATCCCACCCACTACGGAGCCCCCAAGGACACGCCCTCGCTGGAGGGGTTCCTGTTTCCCGACACGTTCACCCTGGTCGATCCGGTGCGGGTCTCCGCGCTCGTCGCCGACCAGCTGCGCGACTTCAAGCGGCGCTTTGCCCGCATCAACCTGGCCTACGCCAAGCGCCACGGGTTGACGCCGTACGACGTGCTCAAGGTCGCCTCGCTGATCGAGGGCGAAGCGGGCACCACCCACGACGAACGGTTGGTCGCCTCGGTGATCTACAACCGGCTGCACGACGGCATGCCGCTCCAGCTGGACGCCACCACCCGCTACGCGACCGGCAACTTCACCCAGCCGCTGACCCCGTCCCAGCTTCAGTCCCCCTCGCCGTACAACACCCGGGTGCACACCGGGCTTCCGCCGACGCCGATCGACAGCCCGGGCCTGTCGGCGATCAACGCCGCAGCGCACCCGGCGGCCACCCGGTACCTGTACTTCTTCGCCAAGCCGTGCACCCAGCGCAGCGTGTTCACCACCAGCTACACCGCCTTCTTGAACCTGCTGCAGAGTGACAAGCGGACCCACTGCTGATCGCCGCACCCGGCTCGGGGTGATGGGCTGGCCGGTGGCCCACAGCCGCTCGCCGGCGATCCACAACGCCGCACTGGCGGCGGCCGGGCTTCACAACTGGCGCTACCAGCTGCTGCCGACGGCGCCCGGGCTGTTCGCCGAGCTGGTCCGGGCGCTGCCGGCGGCCGGCTTCGCGGGGGTCAACGTCACCATCCCGCACAAGCCCGCCGCGCTGAGATGCGCCGATGCGGCGACCGACCGGGCCCGGGCGATCGGAGCCGCCAACACGCTGACGTTCGACGCCGCCGGCCGGATCGCCGCCGACAACACCGACGCGCCGGCGCTGGTGGCGTCTCTGCCGTTCGCAATCGAAGGCGCCACGGCACTGGTCCTCGGCGCCGGCGGCAGCGCCCGCGCCGCCGTGTGGGCGCTGCTGCAGGCCGGGGCGGCCGGGGTGCAGGTATGGAATCGCACCCCCGGTCGCGCCCGCAAGCTGTGCCGGGAGCTCGGCGCCACCGCCGTGTCCCGCGCCGCGCCCGCCGACGTGCTCATCAACTGCACCGCGGTGGGCTTGGACGGGTCCGATCCCTTTCCCCAGCTGCCCCTGACCGCCGATGAGCTCGCAGACTACGGCTGCGTCGTCGATCTGGTCTACGCGGCCGGCGGCACGACCCTGATCGCGCGGTCGCGGGCGCTCGGTGTGCCGACCGTCGACGGCCTGACCCTGCTCGTCGGCCAGGCGGCGCTCAGCTTCGAGCGCTTCACCGGGGTGGCGCCGTGCGCAGACGCGATGCGGGCCGCCGCGGGCGCCAGCTAACCTGCGCGGCGATGGCTACCGAAGAGCAGCGCAACGGCGCCGATCAGAGCTGCACCCCGTGCCGCGGCACCGGCCGGCTGATCTCCGGGTTGGGCGGCGAGCCCCACCCGGTGGTCTGCCCGTGGTGCCGGGGAACGGGAAAGCGCATGCCGGGCATCGACGCTCAGGAGCATCCGGCCGAGGCGGGCGCCCCGGCCGACGCCGCGGCCCGGACCTGAGCGGGCCGGTGGCGCTCAGGCTGACAACCGCCGGCGAGTCGCACGGCCCGGGTCTGACCTGCGTCGTGGAGGGTCTGCCGGCGGGCCTGGAGTTGGACCGCGAATCGCTCGATCGCGACCTGGCCCGGCGCCAGCTCGGCCACGGCCGCGGCGGTCGGATGAAGATCGAACGCGACCGGGTCGACGTCACCGCCGGCGTCAGGCACGGCCGCACCCTGGGCGGACCGATCGCGCTCCAGGTCGCCAACCGTGACTTCGCCAACTGGGAGGAGCGGATGAATCCGTGGCCGGTCCAGGCGTCGACGCCGGAGGTCCACCTGCCGCGCCCCGGTCACGCCGACCTCGTCGGCACCCAGAAGTACGGACTGACCGACGTGCGCGACATCCTCGAGCGCGCCAGCGCCCGGGAGACTGCCGCGCGAGTCGCCGGCGGCGCCGTCGCCAAGGCCTTCCTGCGGGCCTTCGGCGTAGGCGTGTTCTCCCACGTGATCCAGATCACCGGGGTGATCGCGCCGCGGCGAGACGACCTGGTCCCGAGCGACTTCGCGGCGGTCGACGAGTCACCGGTGAGATGCCTGGACGCGGAGGCGAGCCGGGCGATGGTCGCCGAGATCAACCGGCTGCGCAAGGCCAACGAGTCCCTGGGTGGCGTGTTCGAGGTTCGCGCGTTCGGGGTGGTGCCGGGGCTGGGGTCGCACGTCGCCTGGCGGGAACGCCTCGACGGGATGCTGGGACAGGCGATCCTCTCGATCCAGGCGGTGAAGGCGGTGTCGATCGGCGACGGCCTCGAGGTCGCCGGGCTGCCGGGCTCGCAGGCCCACGACGAGATCTTCTACGACGCCGACCGTGGCTTTCACCGCCGCACCAACCGCTCGGGGGGCTTGGAAGGAGGCATGACGACGGGCGATCCGCTCGTCATCCGCGGCGCGATGAAGCCGCTGCCGACGCTCACCAAGCCGTTGCGCTCGGTAGACATCGCCACCGGCGAGCCCGCCGAGGCGCTGCGCGAGCGAACCGATTCGTGCACCGTCCCCGCCGCCGGCGTGGTCGGCGAGGCGATGGTGGCGTTCGTGCTCGCCGACGCCTACCGGACCAAGTTCGGCGGCGATCACATCGACGACGTGCGCGCCGCGGTTGACGCCTACCGAGCCCGGATCGGATGGGGGCCGCGATGAGCCCGGGCGCCGCGGTGGGCGGCGGCGCCGCGGTGGTGATGATCGGCTTCATGGGAGCCGGAAAGTCCACCGCCGCCCGCCACGCGGCGGCCGCCCTCGGCGTGCCCGGGGTGGACGTGGACGCGGCGATCACGGAGCGGCTGGGCAAGCCGATCGCCGAGATCTTCGCCCAGGAGGGGGAGGCGGCGTTCCGCCAGGCGGAGGAGCGGATCACGCTGGAGCTGCTCAACGACGGCGTCCGACGCGTGCTGGCTCTCGGCGGCGGCGCGCTGGGCTCACCCCGGGTGCGCGAGGCGCTCGCCGGCCACCTCGTGGTCTGGATCGACATCGACCGCGAAACGGCCTGGCGGCGCTGCGGTGGGTCGGGGCGGCCGCTCGCCGCCGACCGCCACGAGTTCGAACGCCTCTACGCGGCCCGCCGGCCGGTCTACGCGCGGACGGCGAACGTCGTCGTCGGCCACGAGCGCGGCGACGCGGTCGCGGCCATGCTCGCCGCGCTCGAGGGGATGCCTCCGCGGGCGACGCTGCTGTGGGCGGCCAGCGCCTCGGGCGATTACCCCGCCTACGTCGGTCCTGATCTGCTCGGCGAGCCGCCCTTCTGGCCGGTGACGGTGCCCGGACGTCGATTCCTGGTCACCGACTACAACGCCGGAAGGCTGTACGCCGAGTCGCTGAGCCCGCTGGACGGGCGGGTGACGATCATGCCCGGCGAGCAATCGAAGACGATCGCGCACGCCGAGATCGTGTGGTCGGAGCTCGCCCGGGGCGGCATGACCCGCTCCGACGTGGTCGTGGCGCTCGGCGGTGGCGTCATCGGCGACCTGGCCGGCTTCTGCGCCGCCACCTATCAACGCGGCGTACGGCTGGTTCAGGTACCGACCACGCTGGTCGCCCAGGTCGACTCCGCGTACGGCGGCAAGACCGGCGTCGACCTGTCAGAGGCCAAGAACTACGTCGGCGCCTATCACCAGCCGCGGGCGGTGATCGCCGACACCGATGCTCTGCGCACGCTGCCGGCGGCCGAGCTGTCGGCCGGCTACGCGGAGGTCGTCAAGACTGCGCTGATCGCCGGCGGGGGACTGTGGGAGGTCGTCCGCGGTGGCGCCGGCTGGGAGCGGGCCGACTGGCCCGAGGTCGTCACCGCCTGCGCGTGGACCAAGCTCCAGATCGTCGCCCGCGACGAGCGCGATGACGGAGTCCGCCAGACGCTGAACCTCGGGCACACGATCGGGCATGCGATCGAGACGGTGACCGGATACGCGAGCTATCGCCATGGCGAGGCGGTGGCGCTCGGTCTGCTCGCCGCGCTGCGGCTCTCTGGAAACGACGACCTCCGAGCCGAGGTGGCCGAGCTGCTGCGGTCCCGCGGGCTCCCCACCGAGCTCACAGACGTCGACCCCGACGCGGTGGTGATGGCGACCGCGCGAGACAAGAAGCGCCGGGGCGACGGCCCGGTCCCGTTCGTGCTGCTCGCCGAGCCCGGCGACGCCCGCCCGGGGAGCTCGGTGGCACCGCGCGAGCTGATCGCCGCCGTCCGAGAACTGGCAAGCTAGCTTGGTGTCCAGCGATGTCCACAACCGCGTAGAGGTCATGCACGGCGTCAACCTCGATCAGCTCGGCCGGCGGGACCCGTCCCAGTACGGGGAGCTGACGCTGACCGAGCTCGAACTGGGGATCTCTCAGGCCGCCGGCGAGCTGGGTCTGCTCACCCGCTTCTTCCAGACCAACCACGAGGGTGAGTTCGTGGAGCATCTGCACGGGCTGGACAGCCTGGCCGACGGGATCCTGCTCAACCCGGGGGCGTGGACGCACTACTCCTACGCGATCCGCGACGCGCTGGAGCTCACCGGCCTGCCGGCGGTGGAGGTCCACCTGTCCGACGTCGACTCCCGGGAGGAGTTCCGACGCCGCTCGGTGATCCGGGACCTGTGCTTTGCCCGCGTGGCCGGCAAGGGACCGGAGGGCTATCACGAGGCGCTGGACCGGCTGGCGGAGCAGCTCGGACCGTGACCGACCGCGCCACTCGCCTCGCCGAGCGCCTGCCCGACATCGGCGCCGACCTGCTGATGGTCACCTCACTGGTCAACGTCCGCTATCTGACCGGCTACACCGGCAGCAACGGGCTTGCCCTGGTAGGCCCGGACATGCGCCTGTTCATTACCGACTTCCGCTACGTGGAGCAGTCCGCCGCGGAGGTCGACCCTGCGTTCGATCGCAGGATCGCGGTGCAGGACCTGGTCGACCTGATCCCGGAGATCGTCGGTTCCGAGTCTCTCCGGCTCGGATTCGAGGACGCCCAGCTGACGGTGCGAGCCCACGCGCGGCTGCGCGAGCGGCTCTCCGAGCGAGTGGAGCTGATCGCGGCCGGAGACCCGGTCGAGGCGCTGCGCGAAATCAAGGATCCCGACGAGATCCGGCGGATCGCCGAGGCGAGCAAGCTCGCCGACGCCGGCCTGCGCCGGATCATGGAGCAGGGTCTGCGTGGACGCACCGAGAGCCAGGTGGCGGTCGCGCTCGAGCGCACGATGCGCGATCTGGGCGCTCCGCGGCCTTCGTTCGAATCGATCGTCGCCGCCGGCCGGCATGGAGCGCTGCCCCACGCCCAGCCCCGCGACGTCGAGATCGGCGCCGGAGAGCTGATCGTGATCGATTGGGGTGCCGAGCTCGACGGGTACTGCTCGGACTGCACGCGCACCCTGGCGACCGGCGATCTGGACGAGGAGGCGCTCGAGGCCTATGCCCTGGTCCGCGAGGCTCAGCACACCGGCTTGGAGGCGGTTCGGCCCGGCGTCGGCGGCCGCGAGGCGGACGCGGCCGCCCGGGCCGTGATCGACGAAGCCGGACACGCCGAGCATTACGGTCACGGCCTCGGCCACGGCGTCGGGCTCGAGATCCATGAGGCGCCGCGGCTGTCGCAGCGCTCGGATTCGGTCCTGGCCGACGGCAACGTGGTCACGGTGGAGCCGGGCGTGTATCTGCCGGGGAAGTTCGGGGTGCGGATCGAGGATCTCGTCGTCGTCACCGAGTCCGGGGCCGAGGTTCTCACCTCGGTGCCCAAAGAACTCATCACCGTCGGCTGAGTGGCGCGTCGAACCGAGCAGCGCCGCGCCGCGGTGTGGGCGCTCTATCAGAGTGACCTGCTCGAGCGTCCCCTGGGCGAGACGCTTCCCCGTGACGTGGCCACGTTCACGTTCGCCCTCGCCGAGCAGGTCCGTGAGCACCAGCCCGAGCTCGACCAGTTGATCACACGCCATTCCCGCGACTGGCCGCTGGAGCGGATCGCACCGCTGGAGCGGTCGATCCTGCGCGTGGCGCTGCTGGAGATGCTGTATCCCGATGTCGTTCCGGGCGACCAGCCGATCCCACCCGAGGGGGCGATCGACGAGGCGATCGAGACGGCCAAGCGGTTCTGCGGCTCAGGTGCCCCCGCGTTCATCAACGGTGTGCTCGGGGCCGTCCTGCGGGAGCGGTAAGTGGTCGAACGGGCCACCTAAGCGGAACGTAGGAAGATGCAACGCCGGGGTCCCCACCCACGACAATCTGAATGAGTGAGACTTCTCGTCGTCGACGATGACCGCGGTCTGCGGGATGTGCTGCGCCGGGCGCTGGCTCTGTCCGGTTACGACGTCGTGCTGGCGGCCACCGGGTCAGACGCCCTGTCGCAGGTGAGCGCGGCCCTTCCCGACGCCGTCGTGCTGGACGTGGGGCTCCCCGACATCGACGGTCTCGAGGTGTGCCGGCTGCTGCGCCGCGAGGGCAATCGCGTGCCGGTGCTGATGCTCACCGCGCGTGATGCCATCACCGACCGGATCGACGGGCTGGACGCGGGCGCCGACGACTACCTGGTGAAGCCGTTCGACATCGACGAGCTGCGGGCGCGTCTGCGCGCCCTGTTGCGCCGCGCCGGCGGTGAAGGGGACGCCGAGGGCGGCCTGTCCTTCGCCGAGCTCAAGCTCGACCCCGCGCGACACGGCGTCGTCGTCTCCGACGCGTTCGTCGAGCTGACCCGGACCGAGTACCAGCTGCTGGAGCTGTTGATGCTCAACCCGCGCCGGGTCCTGCCCCACAGCCTGATCTACGACCGCGTGTGGGGGTATGACTTCGGACCCAGCTCCAACGCCCTGCGGGTGTACGTCGGCTACCTGCGTCGCAAGCTCGAGGATGCCGGCGCCCGGCCGCTGATCCACACCGTGCGGGGGGTCGGCTATGCGCTGCGGGAGCCTGTCTAGTGGGAGCCCCACTAGTGTGCCCTAGTCGCCGGAGAGTGCACAGGTGAGCCTCCGCGCCCGCATGGCGCTGGCCGCCGGCGTGGCGGTGGCGGTGGCGGTGGTGGCGGTCGCGGTGTCGGCGTACGCCGGGACCCGCTCCGAGCTGCTGGGGCAGCTCGACAAGTCGCTGCACGGCCTCGCGGCGCCGATCGTCGACAGGGCCCTGGATACGGGCCCGTCCGGCGGCCCGGGTGCCGGTGGCTCCGGAGGGGCGCCTGGGTCCGCTCGATCATCTGGGTTGCCGGGTGCTTCCAGCGGTGGCAGCGGCGGTGGCCCTGCAGACAGCAACGACTGCGACCACGGACTCGGCCTCGACGACCAGCGCGGGCCCGGATTCGGCGGCGCCCAGGGCTACATCCAGCTGGTCAGTCCCGGTGGCCAGGTATGCCTGGCCGGCAGCGAGACGGATCGATTGCCGGTCGGCGACGCCGTCCGCTCGCTGGCCCGCAGTGGACGGGGAAGCCTGCTCAGCGACGCGACCGTCAGAGGCACGCGTCTGCGGGTGCTGACCTCCGGCGCCGGAAGCCACGGGGCGGTGCAGGTCGCGCTGCCGTTGAGCGAGGTGAGCGACACCCTGTCGCACCAGCTGCTGCTGCTCGTCGTGATCGCCGCCGCCGGCATCGGGCTGGCCGGGCTGCTCGGGCTGCTGGTGGCCCGGACGGCCCTGTCGCCGATCGCGCGCTTCACGCGCCAGACGGAGGCGATCGCCGCGGATCCCGACCGACTGGGGGAGCAGCGCGTCGACGTGCACGGCAGCGACGAGCTGGCGCGGCTGGCCCAGACGTTCAACCGGACGTTGGATGCCCTAAAGGAGTCGGTCGATGCCCAGCGCAACCTCGTCGCCGACGCTTCCCACGAGCTGCGCACCCCGATCGCCACGATCCGCGCCAACCTGCAGCTGATGCGCGACGAGAAGCTCCTCTCGCCCGAGGACCGCGAGGCGCTGCGGAGCGACGTGATCGAGGAGCTGGACGAGCTCACCGCGCTCGTCGGCGACGTCGTGGAGCTCGCCCGCGGGATCAAGCTCGGCGCCGAGCCGGGCGAGGTCCGCGTCGACGAGGTGGTCACCGCTGCCGTCGATCGCGCCCGCCGCCGTGCCCCGTCGCTGGCGCTCGACGTGAGCCTGGAGCCGACGCTCGTGTACGGCGAGGGCGATCGGATCGCGCGCGCGGTGGCAAACCTGCTCGACAACGCGGCCAAGTACGGCGCTCCCGGCGGCCGGGTCGAGATCGGCCTCCACGCCGGCGTCCTCACCGTCCGTGATCACGGCCCCGGGTTCGCGCAGGAGGATCTGCCGTTCGTGTTCGACCGGTTCCATCGCGCCCGCACCGCGCGATCCCAGCCGGGTTCGGGGCTGGGTCTGGCGATCGTGCGCCAGGCGGCCGAGGCCCACGGTGGGTTCGTGGAGGCCGCCAACGGCACCGGCGGCGGCGCGCTGCTCCGGATCGGGTTCGGGCCGACGCTGCCGCTGGGCGAGACCGCGGTGCACGACGCGGTCGGTCCCTCTTAGCTCTTGGTGCGAGCCCTCAGCTCAGCCGGCGCTCCTGGTGCCGGGCAGGTCCGAAAGCCATGCCGAGACCGCCGCGCACACCGCCGGCAGGTCGGATTTCAGCCCGTGATCGCCCGCCACCGGGACCACGGTCCGGTAGGGAGCCGGCGGCGGCATCCCGAACCGATCGTTGCGGCCCTGGACGACGAGCGTCGGCACGGTCACCGTATCGAGCTCCGCGAGGCGGCTCGGGCTGGGTCTGACGGCGGCGGCGCGGCGCGGGGGCTGCAGCGGGAACGCCAGGCAGATCACGCCGATCGATTCCGTCTCGGCGGCGGTGCGGCAGGCCACGCGGGCCCCCAACGAACGCCCGCCGGTGACGAACGGCACCCCGGCCAGAGCGTGCGCTCGCAGCTGGGCGAGAACGGCGATCCAGGCTGCGTCGAGATGCGGGGCCGGCGCCGGGGCTCGCCGGCCGGCGACCCGGTAGGGCTGCTCGACCAGGACGACGGCGAAGCCGATCTCAAGCACGGCGGCCTGGACGGCCTGGAGATCGAGGGCGCCGATCCCGCCGCCGGCGCCGTGGCCGAGCACCAGCGCAGCTCGTGTGGTCGCCAGGGGAGGCGAGGTCACATGGGCTCGCGCCGGACCTCGTGGTGTCTCGATGGTCAGCGGTGACCGGCTCCCGGATGCGAGCGGCATGGCGCGATCGTAGTCAGGGCGGCGCCGGCCGGTATATCCTCGCCCGATGGAGCTCGGATCGCCGGTCTCGTACGAGGTGCTCGCCACCGGCACGGCGGTGTACAGCTCCGATGGGCAGCAGATCGGCACCGTGGCTCACGTGCTCGCCGACGAGGCCGCCGACATCTTCGACGGCGTCGTGATCGCCGAGCATCTCGGCTCCGGGCATCGCTTCGCCGACGCCGACGACATCGCCGAGATCCACGAGCACGGCGTACTCCTCAAGCTCTCGGCGCAGGACTGCGAGCGGCTTCCGCGGCCGACCGAGAATCCCGCGGTCATGCGCGAAGACCCGAGCAACCCGCCGGCCCAGGGCATGGCGGCCAAGCTCAGGCGCGCCTGGGACTACATCTCCGGCGACTACTAGCTCGACCGGGCCGGGCGACGTCGGCCGGAGTACACACCCCGGGCCGCTTCAGCGGGTCCGGCAGGGCCGCGTCAGCGGGTCTGGCGCGCTCCGAGCGTGGTGGTGAGCGCCGGGCCGCCGGCCAGCGTCTGGTAGACGACGCAGTATCGCTCGGTCAACTTCTGCAGCGTGGCGAGCTGTTCGTCATCCGCGTCGGTGTCCAGCTCGAACGACAACCGGATGGCGGAGAAGCCGACGGGGGCGTCGCGATCGACTCCCAGCGTGCCGCGAAAGTCCAGGTCGCCCTCGGCACGCACGTCGCCCGCGGGTACGTCCAGCCCCAGCGAGGTCGCGACCGCACGCAGCGTCACCCCGGCGCAGGCGACGAGCGCCTCGAGCAGCATGTCCCCGGAGCACAACAGCGAGCCGTCGCCCCCGCCGGCGGGGTGCAGGCCGGCGGCGGCGAGCGCCCGTCCCGTCTGGACCGAGCAGGATACCCCGTCGCCGAGGCTCCCCGAGGCCGCCAACGTGATCTGAGCCGACTCCGGCTGCTGCGCGTAGCGCTCCTTGAGCGGTGCCTGCAGCGCCCGTAGCTCGTCTCGCTCCATTCGCCGGATGCTAGCGGTGCCGCGAGGACCTCAGCGACTGATATGGCCGCGAATCGTCGCGCGCGCGGAGCGTGTTCAGCGGCGGGCGCTCGCGGATCGGGACGTTGGCGATCGTCTCGTCCTGCTCCCACGGGCGCAGGTAGCGACCCGCCTCGACGTCCGGCTGCGGCCCGAGCCGGTTCTCCACGGCGGCGAGGACCGCGTAGGACATCTCGCCGAGCGCCCGCAACGGCTGATGGCGGTTGCGCCGCGTCCCGAGATGACACTCCGCCAGCGCATCGAGGCCCTCCGCGCGCAGCGCGTCGACCATGATCCCGATCTCCACTCCGTAGCCCGCGGCGAACGGGATCGACTCGAGCAGGCCGCGCCGGGCGGCGAACTCGCCCGCGAGCGGCTGCGAGAAACCGGCCAGGCGGGGCTCGTGGAAGTTGATGAGCGGCCGGGCCATCAGCTCGGTCACCCGCCCGCCCTCGTGCTGCATGTCGACTTCTCCGACCCGGAGGGGCCGATCGAACGTCCCCTTCACGAGCATCACCGACGGGTCTGAGAGCAGCGGTCCGAGGAGGCCGCGGAGATGCTCCGAGTCGGGATTGGCGGTGTCGCCATCGAGAAAGCAGACCACGTCCCCACCGGTCGCGCTGACCGCTCGCCACATCGCATCGCCCTTGCCCAGCGCCGGCCCGAATCCGGGCAGCACCTGATCCTGTTGCAGGACCCGAGCGCCGGCAGCGCGCGCCACCGTGGCGGTGCTGTCGGCCGACGCCGCGTCGATGACGAAGATCTCGTCGATCAAACCGGCAGCGCGCAACGGCAGCACCGTCTGGCGCAGGATCGGCCCGATCGTCTCGGCGCACTCCTTGGTCGGGACGATCACGGTCACCGTGGTGTCGCCCTTGCGCTCGGCCAGCTGCCGCAGCGAGAACCGCGACGCGTCGTAGCGGCGGCGCTCGGACCACGCAGACACGGCGATGTCGACGGCCAACCCACGTCGCGCCCGCCCGTCGACCCGCGGCGAGGTCCGCACGCGCACGTCGGCGGCCCGCAGTATCGGGATCCCGTGATCGCGTAGGCGAGCCTCGAAGGTGGCGTCTTCGAGTGCTGCCACCGGCTCCAGGCCACCCACGTCGCGATAGACGCCGGCGGTCACGGCCAGCGATGCGCCCGCGAAATGGTGGTGGGCGGCGGCGGGATCGGATTCGCGGACGCGCTCCAAGCGTCGCGCGGCGTCGCGTTCGCGGCGGCGTAGCACCCCCTCCGGGAGCGAGCCTGCCGCCTCCTCGTCGAGCTCGATCAGTCCCGCGATCACGAGCGCGCCATGCCGGAGGTGGTCGAGCTGGCGCTCCAGCCAGTCCTCGGCGGGACGGGAGTCGGCGTCCGTGCAGGCAATCAAACCCTGCTCGCGGCCGAGCCCGAGCAGCCGGCGCGCTGCCGCGTCCATGCCGATGCGCCGCGCCCCGCCCGAGCCCACGCCGCTGCCGGATCGCAGCGATATGCGCAGACCGAGCGACTGCGCCGTCCGCAATGCCACGCCCTCGGTGTCATCGCTGCAGTCGTCGACGACGATGATCGTCTCGAACGTCTCGGGCCCCACCGTCTGGCGCGCCAGCGCCTCCAGGCACGCCGCGATCCGCGCCTCCTCGTCGCGCGCCGGGATCACCACGACGCTGGCTAGCTCCACGACGCTCCCGCCTTGATCAGCTGCTCGCCGCGTTCGTAGTCTTCATCCGCCTCGTGGGTGAGTACGCCGACGATGACTCCGTCCCGCCCGTACCACGCGGTGAAGCCGCCTTCCGGGTGAGTCACGAAGCGAACCTGATCATGGCCGTCGCCCCAGGCCGCGTACTTTAGGACCCGGTCGCCGATCGTCGACCAGAACCCGGGGACCTCCGCCCAGCGGACGTCGTCGCCCGCCGCGGTGCGACCGGCGATCTCCCCCTGGCAAAGCGCGTCTCCCCAGTGCTCGACCCGGAGCGGGCGTCCGGCCGCGGCGTTCTCGGCGGCGCACACGTCACCGGCGGCGAGCACATCGGCCGGCGCCGCCCGCATGCTCGCGTCGACCGGGATCGCCCCGTCGGCCAGCTCGATCCCGGCGGCGGCCGCCAGCTCCCCGCGCGGCGCGACCCCAGCGGCCATGACCACCACCTCACCGGCGACACCAAACGTCTCGGCAGCTACCTCGAGGTCTCGGCCGTTTCGCCTGATTCGCTGCACCGTGGCGCCAAGATGGAGGATCACGCCCTGCTCCTCGAGCCAGCCGGCGATCGCCTCTCCCGCCTCGCTGCCGAGCCGCGCCACGTTGGGCGCCTCCTCGCCCGAGATGAGCTCCACGTCGTGGCCCCGGATGCGCAGCGACGCGGCGATCTCACACCCGATGAATCCCGAGCCGATGACGACCACCCCGGCGCCGTGAGCGAGCCGGTGCTGCAGCTCACGAAAATGGTCCAGCGAACGGACGACCCGCACCGCGGGATCGTCGGCGCCCGGCACCGGCAGACGCTTTGGCTCGGCCCCGGTCGTCAGCACGCACTCGCGGTAGCTGAGCTCGCGTCCCCCCGACAGGGTCACCGTCTTGGCAGTGGGGTCCACCGTGACCGCTCGGCCCGAGATCAATCGCACGTCATGAGCTTGTAGCCAGCCCTCCTCTTCGATCGCCAGATCCGATTCGCTGCTCTCGCCGCGAAGCAGATCCTTGGTCAGCGGCGGTCGTTGGTAGGGCATCCGCTCCTCGTCGGTGACCAGTCCGACCGCGCCGTCGCCGCCGGCGTCACGGTATCCCCGGGTGGCGGACATCCCGGCCGGGCCACCGCCGATCACGAGCAGGTCAAGGCGCTCGGTCATCGCTTCTGAAAGACGTCGAGGAGATAGTCGGCGGTGTGGCCCGAACTCACCCATGACAGCCACGGCGCGGCGTGCAGGGCAGCGTGGGCCTGTTCCGCCGTCCGAGGACGTTCCGGCCCCGCGGGACGCCAGTTGACGGCGACGACCGACGCGCCGGCCGGGAGACAGCGTGCCAGCAACGTCAGCGTCGCCTCCAGCTCGAAGTCGGAGAGGTAGTAGAGGATCTCGGAGGCGACGACCAGGTCGTACGGTTCGGCCGGAACGTCGGCGGGAATCGCGCCGAGGATGGAGGTCGCCTGGGGGAAGGCGGCGAGCCGCGTCCGCGCGCGCCCTACCGCGGTCGGCGAGACGTCGATGGTGACCAGCCGGTCACAGCGCGGGGCCAGCAGCGCGCTGAAGACTCCGATCGACCCGCCGAGCTCGAGGGAGTCGGCAAACGGCCCTCGTCCGCAGGCCCGGAGCGTCGCCGCGTACTTGCGCTGTTCATAGTCGCTGTTCTGGTAGTTCCACGGATCTGGATCGGTGAGGTAGCGCTGTTCGAAATCTGCCCCGGAAAGGGTTGTCATCGCGGCTCCTCGCCCAGTACCCGGCTGCCCGCGTTGCTCAGCATCGGATCCAGGCGATGCTGAAGCAGAAATACCTCGAGGTCGCGGCGGGAACGATCGAGCGTCGTCGCCCTGGCGAACGGCCATGACCCGCAGGCCCGCCCCGCCTCATCCAGCAGCCGGCCGGCTTGCTCGGTGATCGCCACCCGCGCGTGCAACGCGATGGCGGGAAGGTCGTCGCCCGTATCCATCGCCCGAGCCGCCGCTTGCACCCACAGCGAGATCGTCCGCTGGGCGGTCAGCGCGCGTCCGGCGGCGAGACCCTCCAGCGCTCCGCGCTGGGGCCGTCCGGACAGCTCCGCGAGCATCGCCGCCACTGCGGCGTCGGCCATCCCGGCCCAGGTGGCGGCGGTACGAATCGCGTCGCGGGAGAACCACGGCTGCTCGGCGAGTCCGCCGGGGGGGCCGAACCGGCCGAGGACGGGCGCGTCGTGGAACACGACCCGGTGCGACACCGACGCGCGCAGCCCATAGCCCCGATACCAGCTGGAGTCCACCTCGACCCGCTCGGGGTCGCGTAGGTCGATCCACACCGCCGAGGGCGGCCCGCCCTCCGGCTCCCGCGCAAGGATGAGCGCACGATCGAGCCCGCCGGCACCGGAGCAGAACGTCTTGACGCCCCGCAGCACCTCGGCGGCGGCGCTCTTCACGATGGTCGCCGGCGGTCCCTCGCCGGGGCGGGGATCGCCGCCCCAGACGCCGGCGCGCAACTGGCGGGTTCGCACCGCCGCCAGTTCGCGGTCGCGCAGATCAGCCGGGGCCTGGACGGCAAGCCGCTCGATCGCGTTGAGGTGACCGTCGAGGATCCGGCCGACCGAGCCGTCGGCACCGGCGACTCGGCGCACGAGGTTCAGTTCGTCGATCGCCGGCGGCCGGGTGGATCCGCGCCAGGCGTTGCCCGCGAGGGCGCCGGCCCGCTCCAGCAGCGCGATCGCGTCCGCGGGAAACTCCGCGACGGGGCGGCGGTCGCGCTCGGCCGCCGAGGCGGCGATCAGCTCGAGGGTCTCGTCGAGCTGGCGGTCGGGCTCCGGCTTCAGGACGCTCACGTGAGCGCCTCGAGCCGCATGCCCTGGCGAGTGGCGTGGTCCGCGATCAGGCTGACATAGCGCAACGTGTCCCGGGCATCGACGCGCCGTGCCCCCGGACCAATCCCGTCGTGGGCGAGGACGATCGCGCCGTCTGCGCAATCGCGATGGGTGGCGCCGAACATGTCCGGCGCGCCGTCGCCGCGCCAGTCGTGCGTGTCGACCGTCCAGCCCACGAGCCGCAGCCCGTGCTCGGCGGCGACCTGCGAGGACCACGACGCCAGATCGCCCCAGGGCGTGCGCCACAGGGTTGGCCGGGCGCCGGCGGCGCTCAGACGAGCCAGCGCCCGTTTGGTGTCAACGCGTCCCCAGTCGATCGAGCGCGACGAATGACGCACGTGCTGATCGCAGTGGAGCCCGACCGTATGGCCCTCGTGCTTGATTCGGGCGATCAGGTCCGGGTGCGAGGCGGCGCGGTCGGCGATGACGAAGAACGTCGCCCGGGCTCCGACTCCGGCGAGCAGGTCCAACAGCCTTGGCGTCCACACCGGATCGGGCCCGTCGTCGAACGTCAGCGCCAGGCGTGGGGCGGAGAGCGCATGGGCGCTGGTTGAGTCGCCGCTGGACACCGATCTCAGTTACCCGCTCTGGGCGCCGACCTACCGCGCGCCGTCTTGGTGGTCAGGTGCAGTGCGCAGTCTTGGTGGTCAGGTGCAGGTGGATAACCGAGCATGGCGCGAAGCGCATCCTCTCCGCCGGGGGTGAGCACGTAGTCCCGGCCGTCGGCAGCGCGGTCGATCCAGCTGTGCTCGGTCAGCGATTGCGCGAGCGCGTCGCCGAGCGCGCCGGCCAGGTGGGGCCTACGCTGGGTCGCATCCAGGCATTCGAACGCGAAGCGCTGCCGCCTGGCGTCGATGCGGCCGGGATCGATGCCGAGGCACGCGAACACGTCGTTCGCCTCCGGTCCGACAGCGACGACCCCGTCGGGGCGAGCGACGAGCGCCTTCCGGTCGCGGAGCGCCTGGTAGATGCCGACCCCGATCGCCCCTCCGAGATGCTGGTAGCAGGTGCGCGAGGGCGTCTCCGACTCGATTGGCTGAGCGGGACCGTGCACTCGCCCGGCGATGCTGTCAAGCAGCGGCGGCAGTAGCTCGAGGCCCGGGTCAGACAGCGCGTAGACCACCTGGCGGCCGTGCCTGGTGCCGTTCACGAGCTTGGCGGCACGCAGCCGGCGAAGGTGGTTTGAAAGCTGTGGCAGCGCCACCTGGAGCTCGTCGGCGAGCTGGGTGACGGTGGCCGGTCCCTGGTTGGTCAGCCGATCGATCACCCGCAACCGGATCGGATCGGCCAGGTCCTTGAGCAGCGTGATCCGAGGATCCGCCGCCCGCTGCCTCTCAACATCCATTGTTTGTGATAGCGTGAAATGTCATCGCATGATTCATATCGGCTTGAACCATTGATGATAGCCGGGAGGATTGAGCTTCTCCGGCTTCACGGCGCTCGCGCCGTTCCGAATGCGTCCGCGCTGCGGCGGATAGCCGCTGGAACCCTGGCCTCGGCGGTCGGAAACGGCGCCTGGTACTCGAGTTGGGCGATCTTTCTGACTCGATCGATCGGGCTCTCGCCGGCGGACGTGGGTGTCGGAATGACGATTGCCGGGGTGCTGGGCGTCGGCGCGGCGACGCCGGTCGGCCGCTTGGCGGATCGGCTCGGCGCACGCGAGACGTTCCTGGTGCTCCTGGTCATCCAGGCATTGGCCTGCGGCGCCTACGGGTTGGTCCGCGGCATGGCCACATTCGTTGCGGTGGCGGCGGTGGCGCAGATCGCGGGCAGCAGCACGGGCGGGCCCCGCAATGCGGTCGTGCTCGCGATCGCCCCTGAGACCCAGCGGCTGGAGGTCCTGGGCCTCCTGCGCGCCATCAGCCACGTCGGCTGGGCGGTCGGCGCGGTCATCGGCGCCGTGGTCATCTCGGTTGACACGCGCCCGGCCTACCTGGCGATGCTGGCCCTCAACGGCGGTAGCTATCTGATCTACGCGGGCTTGGTCGCCGCCGTCGCGAGGATACCCGCCTCGCCCCCCAGCTCCGGCGCGACGCGTCCGAGGGCGCTGCGCGACCGGCCGTATGTCACGCTCGCCGCCCTGATGGGCATCCTGGCGCTGTGCTGGGCGATGCTCTCCACCGGCCTGCCGCTGTGGGTGACCCTCCACACACGGGCGCCGCGGGCAATCTCGGCGGTGATCGTCGTGCTCAGCTCGCTCGCCATCGCGGCGCTCCAGGTGCCGACAAACCGAAGATTCCCAACGCCGCGCGCCGCCGGCCGGGGCGCGGTGCTCGCCGGCGCGGCGCTGGCCGCGTCGTGCATGATGTTCGCGATGACCGAGGGACTGGGGGGAGGCCCGGCCATCGCGCTGATGCTGCTTGCCGCCGGCCTGCACATCGCCGGTGAGCTGATGTTCGTCGCCGCGTCATGGGGTCTTTCCGTGCCGCTGATGCCCGCCGGCTCGCCCGCCGAGTACCAGGGCGTGTTCGCCACCGGGGAGGCGGCGGCGCTCATGGCCGCTCCGGCCCTGATGACCACCCTGGTCGCCGACTGGGGCCGCCCCGGTTGGCTGGCCCTGGCCGCGATCTTCCTGATTCCGGCCGCGGGCGCCATCCCCGCCACCAACTGGGCGCTCGGCAGCCGACGGCGGGCCACCGCGGACGGCCAGTGATGACCGGCGTGGGGGCGCGACGCCGGTCGGCGCCCCCCGGAGGGGCAGCGACCGCCGGGTCGGCCCCCCCGGTGGGGGCGCGACCGCCGGTCGGCGCGCCCCCCGGCGCGTCAGCAGACCCAGGCGGATGAGCCGTCCTGGGCCCAGATTTCCGCCGCGATCCGATCCTGCTCGGCCTTCGGCGCGTCCTGCGGCAGGCCCTGCCCACCGTACGCGCGCCAGGTGGAGGGCAGGATCTGATAGGCGCCGCCGGCTCCGCTCGACGGGTTGACCGCCCGGTAATTGCCGCCCGACTCGCACTGCACGATCGACGCCGGGATGGCGTAGCCGCCCGAGCCCGACGAGGACGAAGACGAGTGGGCGCTCGACGCCCCCGCGGACGGGATGCCGAACAGGGCGCCCCAGGTCTGCGGCCCGACGATCCCATCGACGGTCAATCCCTTCCGGCGCTGGAAGGCGATCACGGCCCGGCGGGTGGCGGCGCCGAAGCGTCCGCTCGAGCGGATGTGCAGGGCGCGCTGGACCTTGACGACGGACGGCCCGTCGCTGCCCCGCGATAGCAGCGATGTCTGGGCGGCGGCGGGCGCGGCGGGCGTCAGCACGACGACGGCGGCGACCAGGAACACGAGGCCGCCTCGGCTCGCGGTCAGGCGTTCTCGCTTCTCGTGCGGCACGCGCCGCAGGGTCTCCAAAGACATAGAGGCTCCTTCTTTCTCATGCCTACGGGGTTAGCTGACGGGCTCGCGCGAGAAAGTGCGCTACACCGGATCACCGGCGATTGGCCCCAAGGCGGCTCTCATGCCGCCAGAGTGGTTTCCCCGTTCCCCGCCGATCGTCGAGGACGAGCCAGCTCGGGATTCGGCGGTTGTCGAAGCGTCGCACCGTAGCAGCCTGCTCCGACCCAGCCGGAGCCGGCGGGACGCCGCCGACGGGGCTGACGGGACAGCCGGGGCTGCGGCCGGGCATTTTTTTCGCGCTTGATCGTGGGGGTTCGGCGATGGCATTCGGTCAACCGAGCGGGGCTGGCCGATCAAGCGCGCCCGGTGGCCCGCGCGCGGTCGCGAAACGCTCGCCGGGCGTGCCTCGGGCTCGGTTCGCTGACCATGCCTGCCAAGCTGGAGAGCATGCCGATCGAGATCTCGCTGCTCGGGTGTGGCCATCCACACGTCGCCGACGTGCTCGGCGTGATCGCGTCCGAGCCGGATCTGCGACTGGCCGCCGCTTGGGACGCAGATCCGTCGGCGGTCCCCGGACAGATCTCGAGTCATCGCGTGCGGGACCTCGACACGGCGATCAGACGCGCCGATGCCGTCGTCATCTGCGCGCCGACCGATCAACGCCCCGGGCTCTGTGTTCGCGCGGCCCGCTCCGGCCGCCCGATTCTGGTGGAGAAGCCGATCGCCCGCACGGCCGCCGAGGCGCAACGGCTCGCCCGAGAAATCGGGCGCAGCCGTACGCCGGCCTACCCGGCCCTGTTCCTGCGCGAGCTGCCGGCGCTCGGCCGCCTTCGCGGCGTGCTCCGCGCCGGCGTCCTCGGGCGCGTGTCCGCGGCCCGTGCGAGCTACGTGCACGCTGGGGCGCTGAACGGCGCGTTCGTCGGTCTCGCTGCCTGGATGCGGGATCCCCAGCGCGCCGGCGTCGGAGGTCTCGGAGATCTCGCCATCCATCTCATCGACGCGTTCGCCGTGCTCGGGCCCACTCCGCGATTGGACGCGATCAGCCTCGACCGGGGCTCGGCCGGGAGCACCGACGTCGGAGGCACCGGTCTCGGGCGGTGGGCGGACGTTCCCTTCACGGTGCACACGAGCTGGGTGACGAGGCCCGCCGGATTGGAGCTGACCGTCACCGGAGCCCGAGCGAGCGCCCGGCTCCATGATGGGGTGTTGGAGCTGGTCACCGGAGACGGATCGCGCGAACGCTGGGTCGGCGCACCTCCCGATGCCGGCGAGGCGCTGCGCGCGTTTGCCGGCCGATTGCGGGCGCGTCGGCTCGAGCACGATCGGCTCGCCGCCGCGATCCGGGCCCAGGAGATCGTTGAGCGGGCGGTGCGGTTCGAATGATCCACGCCCGGTGATCCGACCGCGGATCTCACGAACCGAGCGGGGCCCTCGTCTCAAGGGTTGATGTTGCGCCTCAGACGACTTCGAAAGGACCCGCCAACATGACAGCCGCAAATTTGACAGCGGATACGACAGGCGCCGCCAGCGTCAGCGAGCGGATCGACACGCTTGACTGGAAGGGACTGCGTGCGCAGCTTGACCGCCGTGGGTTCGCGGTGACCACGCCACTGTTGACGGTCGGCGAATGCGGTGAGCTTGCCGATCTGTTTGACGGCGGGCGATTTCGCTCGAGCATCGACATGGCCCGCCACCGCTTCGGCGAGGGCCGGTACCGCTACTTCGATCATCCTCTCCCAGACACGATCGCTGCTTTGCGCGTCGGCTTCTACCCGCACCTGGCCCCGGTCGCCAACGAGTGGGCGGGCTTGTTGCGCGGCGACACCGGAGACTTCCCGCTGGATCACCGCGGGCTGCTGGACCGGTGCCGCGCGGCCGGGCAGGATCGTCCGACCCCGTTGATCCTGCGCTACCAGGAGGGTGACTGGAACGCCTTGCACCAGGATCTCTACGGCGAGGTGTTCTTCCCGTTCCAGGTTCTGACGGTTCTCTCCCAGCCGGGCGCGGACTTCGACGGCGGCGAGCTTGTGCTGCTCGAGCAACGGCCCCGCGCGCAGAGCCGCGCTCACGTCCTCAATCCGCCGCAAGGCGGGTTCGTGATCTTCCCCACCCATCATCGACCCAACCGAGGCAAGAACGGCTATCACCGGATCGGGCTGCGCCACGGGGTGAGCACCGTGACCCGCGGTCAGCGCACCGCGCTCGGCGTGATCTTCCACGACGCTCGCTGATCTCACATTCCGGCCGGCGAGCGCGCTCATCACCGGGATGAATCGATCACATGGCGGTGTAACCACGCACGCAACGCGCGGTGTCCGCAAGAGCTTGCTGTCGGGAATTCTGCTGCTGGGACCGTTCATGTCCAGGCCGACGCGACGATCGCCAAGCACGAGGGCGTCAAGGCGGCGACCCGCGGATTCGCGATCGTCGCCGCGGCGCTGGCCGCGATCGCGCTACTCGCCGCGACCGCCGCCCACGCCCGGGGAGTGCCCGCCGACCCGCCGGTCACGTCGCCGGCGACCGGCGCGACCCTAGCGCCGAAAGCCTCGTAAAGCTCACGGATGTCGTTCGCTGGTTCGCGGCATGATCGTGAGCAGGGTTTCAGTTCGACACGAGGATCGGAGCGCAGACATGAGTCCAGACTGGGCGGAGCAGGTAACCGCGATCGCGACGTCGATCGGGGCGCTCGGTTTGTTGGGTGCAATCGGCGCGGCGATCTTTGCCGGCCAGCAGGTCCGTGAAGCACAAAAGAGTCGCGAATCGGAGATGGCAGCCGAGTTCTTTCGCCGCTGGAACGAGGACGCCCTCGTCGAGACCCGGCGGATGGTCGACCGATTCAAGACCAAGGAAGATCTCAGCGCCGCATTTCGAAAGTACGTCTCCACTGGTGCGCCGGAGGCCTATGTCCTGTATCGGGAGCTCGACTACTTCGAGCAGCTGGCCGTACTCGAGCATCGCGGCGCGTTTGACTTCGAGCTCATCAGGCTGCTGCTCGGGCAGACACTGATCGATCGCTGGGAGATGTGGGAGCCCTCGCTGCGCGCGGTGCACGGCCCTGCCGTCTACCCCAACTTCGCGGCCCTCGTCTCGAAAATGCGCCTCGCGCTGACCCAGTCAGCCTCCGCCGGTGACTGACCGCCAGCCGCTCGATCGCCGGACCTCCTGACCGGACCGCGGCTGGCACAACCAACCGCTGACCGTCCGGCCAGGAGGACCCGAGCTCTACTTGTCACATGGGAAGTCCCGCAGCGACATGGGGTGTCATTGACCGACGGGTGGCTCGAAGGCGACACGGGTTAGAAAGTCGCGCAGCAGAATCCGCCACACGTACCATTCGTGCCCGCCGTTGATGAAGTCAGGGAAGTCGGCGACGCCCTGTGCGGCGAAGAAGGCCGCCTCCGCTGCCGCCGTGCCGTGGATCGGATCCTGGTGGCCGCCACCGATCAGAATGCCGGCGACCGCCTTGATCCCGGCAATCTGGGCCGGCGTCGCCGCCGTGATGTCGGGTGCTCCCCCGGGACTGAAGACCCCGAAGTAGCTGAACTCGGTGGGGTCGTTGAGCAAGAGGTAGTTAGCGAGGCCCCCGCCGAGCGAGAGACCGGCAAACGCTCGTTGCGATGCGAGGGTGGACACGTTGTAGTGGGCTTGCACATAGGGGATCAGGTTCTGGCTGAGATCCGCGGCGTAGTCCGATTGAGCCGTCCCTGCCGGGTACCCGTTCGCGTTGGGCATCACAACGACCATCGGCTGAACCTGGCCAGTGCGAATCAGATTGTCCAAGATATTTCCCAACGCACCCTGCGTGCTCCAGTCAACCTCGTTGCCGCCACCGCCGTGGCTGATATAGAGAGTTGGGTATGGCGTGGTCCGGCGCGCGCTGTAGCCCGGGGGCGTGTAAATCACCACCTGATGGTGCCCCGGAGGACTCAGTGACGCTGGTGATGCGTAATACCGGTCGATGAGGCGTCCATGCGTGCGGCTGGGCGCTTGCCACGAGTAGTCGACCGTATTGAACGCCTTGTCGGATGGCACGTAGACTTCGCTATCCGGCTCGACCGAACCGATGGTCTGCCCATGCTGGATGTTCCAAGGTGGATTGCTCGGATCGGAGATCTCGGTGCATCCTGTCTGAGTCGAGCTGGAGCAGTTCACGAAGAATCCGTAGGTGAAGATCCCCGAAGGCAGCGGGATCGTGACCGACCAGACGCCGGTTTTCGCATTCAACTTCATACCGGTCACCGGCCAGTTCGGAGCGAGGGAGTTCGGATAAGCGATCGGAAAGTCGCCCGGTCGCCATTGCGATGGCAGAAGTCCCTGCGAGCTGGTGGTGGTGGTGGCGGATGGCGAGGAGAAGTACCACTCGCCCTTGATCTGGACGCTCGTGGCCGTTGGGTCTCTATAGCGGAAGGTGACGGTGTAACCGGTGGGACCCTTGTTGGTTTTAAGTACCTGCGGCGAGAAGCTGTTGCCGCGCCCGACCGACGAGGACGCTGGCTTACTGACTCTCACCGAGGGTGAGGCCTGTCGAGCCGATTGCTTGCCTGAGGTTGCCGAGGCGGGGCTCGGCATGGTCAGCGCTGCGGACGCAAGAATTGCGACCGGGGCTAACTTCGCGACGGAGCGCTTCTGCATGGGCCTCTCCCAAAACGCGGAGTGTCGGTCCCGCCTTCGATCTTGGGCGGATGGACACCCACGGGAAGCGTGCCGTGAAGAAGTGCACGGTCTGCGCGGTCCGCACAGTAGCCAAAGCTCCATGCGCTGTCAGCAAGCTGACGGTAGGGAGCCGGAGCCGAGCCCGGCTCACGGCGACGCCGGCGACGCTGCGGCGGAGGCTCAGGCCGCGTGGGATTCGAGGCCGTAGCCGGATTCCAGCTGATCGAAATAGGCGCGTGCGGTGGCCGCCCAGCGCTCGTGGCGCTCGTCGAAGAGCGTGTGCGCCCGGTCGCGCGGCCAGTCAGCCGGCAGAACGCCCGCCGGCAGGTCGGGGTCGAGGAACGGGAAGCGGCGCCAGGCGTGGACGAGCAGCGTCTGCTGGCGGAAGCACGCTTCTGGCGTCGACGGGCGCAGACGGACGAAGTCGTCGATGAAGGCCTGGTACTGGTCACGCACGATGTTCAGGTCCCAGGCTTCGGCGATCAGCTGCTGGGGATCGCCGAGCGCCCCGAGCTGGGCGACGAACGAGCGCGCGTCGGCGTCCGGCTCGTCCCGGATCGCCGCGGCCAGCTCTGCTTCGCGCGCGACGTGCGGAGTCAGCCACACGCCGCCCCCCAGAGATCCGAGGCCGGCCCACGCCAGACGAGATCGGAGCTGGTGGCGGACGGCCCGTCGCTGTTCGGGAACACGCAGGATGACGATGAGCCACCGACCGTCCCACTGCCAAGGTTGGCCGAAGGAGTAGATTCGCTCGGCTCCGGCGGCCAGCAGCCGACGACCGGCGTCGGTGAGGAACATGCGCGCCCGGCGACCGCGGCGCTCGGTCAGCAGCCAGCCGTCGCGGGTGCTGCGGGAGAGCGCTTGGCGCACTGCCGGCTCGGTGTAGCCGACGGACGAGAGGGCCGCCACGAGCGTCTCCTGCCAGACCTCGCCAGACCGCGGGAGGACATATTCGCCGAGGACGGTGAGCAGCAGCGACCGCGCGGCGGGCGAGCCGACCGAGCGTCGTCTGAGCTGATCATCGATCATCGGCGGATACGTCCTTGCGGTGAAAGACGTCCCGCAGCGCCTCGAAGTAGGTGTTGCAGCTGCGACACCGGGCCTGACTGGTGATCAGCTGGCCGCCCCAGGCCGCGACCGTCTCCACGTCGGTCGAGCCGCAGAAGGGGCAGGCGGCGGCTGAGCCGCTCATTGGCGTCTGGTCTCGTCCCATGTTGACCAGTCAGACGGATCGTCCAGCGGCACACCGGAACCTTCGGCGTTGAGCAGCTCGGACAGCCAGTCGCGGACGCGGCGGCGAACCGTGTCCGGTCCGTCGCTGATCATCTCGTCCGCGATGGCCGCCAGATAGCCCGGGTGATCCTCGGGACCGGGCCACCGAGCGGCCTGCTCCCAGAATTCACTGATCCGCCGGCGGAGGAGCTCGGCATCGACGCTGCCGCTGCGGCAGATGCGCTTGAGCCAGGCCTCGGCGTGGACGCGGTGGGCACCCTCCTCCTGGAGGATCTTCCGGGCGCGCTGGGCGAGCGGCTCGATGGTGCTGTTGCGCGCCGTGGCGACGAACGTGGTGAGAATGCCGTCGATGACGAGGTTGGCGGCGATGACCGACGCCCAATCGGGCAGCTCGTGGCGCAACACCGCCATCGGCTCGCCGGCGTCCAACCCTTCGTCATCGCGTTGTACTCCCAGCTTGGCGAGGACGGGGTAGGTGGAGCGAGCGTGCCCGAGCTCGTCCTGCGCCATGGCGGCGGCGGCGACGGCCGACTCGATCGTCGGCGCACTGACGGCCCACTCGCCGTAGCGCCGACCGAGCGCGCTCTTGTTGTCGGCCAGTGATCCGATGAGCGAGGTAATGGTGGCGGTCGCCGCGTCGACAGAGGACGGGGTGGCGTTCATGCGCGGATCGCCTCCCGGATCTGGTTGCGCGGCACCAGGATCATGTGGATCCACGGTTGCTCGTCGTAGATCGCTCGCGCGCAGACCAGTGCCAGGTCCTCATCGGATTCGGTGACCGCGCCAACGTGGTGGAGGGGCTCCTCGTAGGCCTGGCGCGCGAACACCTCCCAGACGGTCTCGTCGGCGCGGGTCATACGACGATTCCCAGCCGGCGCATCGTCTCGCGCGCGTCGGCGCGGATGCGGTCCTTGGTCCACACGGGGTCCCACACGACCTCGATGTCGACGGCCTCGATGTCCGGGTCGGCGAGGAGCGCATCGCGGATGTCGTCCTGGATGAAGTCGGTTGCCGGGCAGCCCATCGCGGTGAACGTGATCCGCAGCTCCGCGGCGTGGCTCTCAGCGCGGTAGCCGACCGACACGATCAGCCCCATGCCGACGATCGAGATGGGGATCTCGGGGTCCTCGACGTGGCGAAGGGTCTCCCAGATGCGGGCCTGCACCTGGTCGGTGGCGCTGAGGACCGTGATGCTCACGCTGCCCTCCGCAGGCCGGTGGTCTGGTAGCCGCGCTGCAGCGTGCGGACGTAGTCATCGTTCATCGGGCCGCGGGCACGCCAGCGTTGCGTGATCTCGTCCCAGCTCACCGGTCCGTCTTGCAGCCGCCACTCGCGCTGCTCCTCGTCGAAGCGCGCCGGGAAGGGGCAGTCGATGACGTAGCCGTCCTGCTCGGCGTCGTGATGGGCGGGCACGCGGATGCCGATCTGCTCCATGAACGGGACGACTTCGGCCATCCAGTTCTGGCGCAGCTGGTCGTTGGACTTGCCCTTGAAGCCGTAGTCGAGCTGCTCGGAGTGCACCTTGAGATCATCGGGCAGCCCGAACCACTCCAGCGTGAGGATGAACATCCAGTCGACCGCCGTCTGGACCTGCTGCTTGCCCTCGGGGTCCTTGACGAGCTTCTTGAGCCACGTACGGCCGTGGCGCAGGTGGAACGTCTCCTCCTTGTCGACCTTCGCCAGCGCGCGCTTCCACGGCCCGAACGTGCTCGACGCATGCACGTCGCCGAGCAGGACGAACCCGGCTTGGTCGTACAGCGCGTTGGCGCACACGAGCTCGACCCAGGAGTTGAGCGGCACGTCAAAGGCGTAGGGATACTTGAACTGGCGGGCGGGGCGCTCGTAGACGAGACGATCCATGTCGACCCCGAGGTCTCCGAGCAGCCGGTAGCCGATGTGGGCGTGGGCGAGCTCGTCCTGGATGATCGACATCGCCGAGCCGAAGTTGTTGAGCGCCGGAGCGTGCTGCGCGGCGCGAAGGTAAGCGGGCGCGCTGACGAACTCCGTGTCGGCGGACACCGTGAGGATTCGCCGGATGCCCTCCAGGTACTTCGGTGACATGTGCCGCAGGCCCTCCACCAGCTTGCCGGCGGCGAGATGCTCCTGGACCTGGCCCTCGGTGAGCGGCGCAAGCTCTTCTACGGCGGTCGCGGCCATCGGCATCGCCCTTTCCGGCAGATGTGACACTTGACTTACGCTCGGCATCGTATAGTCTCTTGACCGTGGCGTCAAGCGAGGAGAGCCGTGGGTCAGGATGGGCGCCGACGAGCCGGAGCTCGCGGAGGCGCTGATGGCGACGATCATCGAGCTCGACGGGATCACGCCGACGATCGGAGACGGAGTCTTCCTGGCGCCGACCGCGGTCCTGGTGGGGGACGTGCGCGTCGGCGACCGCGCCAACATCTGGTTCGGTGCCGTCCTGCGGGGCGACACCTCGCACATCGAGATCGGGGACGAGGCCTCGATTCAGGACAACGCGGTCATCCACTGCGCCCATGACCTGCCGACGGTCATCGGCGCCCGCGTCGTCATCGGGCACGGCGCGCTTCTGGAGGGTTGCGTGGTTCAGGACGCAGCACTCGTCGGCATGGGCGCGATCGTCCTGCAGCGCGCGCACGTCGGCTCCGGGGCGATGGTCGCCGCCGGCGCCGTCGTCGCCGAACGCGCTCGGGTGGCACCGGAGATGCTGGCGGCCGGCGTTCCCGCAGTGGAGAAGAAGAGATTGTCGGGGCCGGCGCTTCGCTGGACGCGCACCGCCGCCGCCGAGTACCAGGAGTACAGCCAGCGATACATGACCGCGAGCCGGGCGCGCGCGTCGGACGCCGCGCGGCACGCCTGACCGAGAGGACAACCCTGTGCCTGAGATGCTGATCGGAGGAGAGTGGCGCCAGGCGACGGCGCACGAGGAGATCGAGGTCGTCAATCCCGCCACCGAGGCGGTGGTTGCCAGCGTGCCCGCCGGCTCGCCGGAGGACGTCGAGGTGGCGGTCGCCACCGCCCAGCAAGCATTTGCGGAGTGGTCGCGGACCGACGTGGAGAAGCGCGCCGCGATCCTGGCCAAGGCCGCCGATCTCATCCACGACGACGCCAAGGCGCTGGCGACGACGCTGACCTCCGAGCAGGGCAAGCCGCTGGCCGAGGCGGCGGGCGAGGTGACGCATCTCGCTCACGGCGTGCGTTTCTACGCCGAGGCCGCGACGAAGGTCCGGGGCTCATATCAGGAGCTGCCGTCGGCGTTCGGCCCCGCCTACGGGATGGTGATCCGGCGCCCGATGGGCGTGTGCGCGGCGATCACCCCTTACAACTTCCCCCTGACGCTGCTCGGGACGAAGGTCGCCCCGGCGCTGGCTGCCGGCAACACAGTCGTAGCCAAGCCGGCGGCGACGACGCCGCTGGCCACCCTGGAGGTGGCGCGGCTCTTCTCCGAGGCCGGGGTGCCCGACGGTGTCCTCAACGTCGTCACCGGTCGGGGCGCAGTCATCGGGGACGCGCTCGTCTCGCACCCGGACGTCCGCCGGGTCGCCTTCACGGGCTCCACCGCCGTGGGGCGCAACGTGGCGAAGCTGGCCGCCTCCGATCTCAAGCGGCTGTCGCTGGAGCTTGGGGGCTCTGACCCGGTAATCATCTGCGCCGACGCGGATGTCGACGCGGCGGTCAAGGCGGTGATCATCGGCCGCTACTGGAACGCGGGGCAGGCGTGCCTGGGCTGCAAGCGGGTGTTCGTCCACGAGTCGGTCTATGACGTGTTCATCTCGCAGCTGGTCGACCGGGTCGGCAGCTACGAGCCCGGCGACGGCACGATCAAGCCGGAGAAACCGAGGCTGCGAATGGGGCCGATCCACACCCGAGCGGGTCGCGAGGAGCTGCTGGAGCAGATCGAGAACGGGATCAGCACCGGGGGGGAGCTGCTCATCGGCGGCGGCACCGGGTCCTCCGAAAAGGGCTGGTTCCTGGAGCCGGCGGTGATCGCCGAGCCGTCGGACGCGTCGCGGCTGATGACCGAGGAGGTGTTCGGCCCGGTACTGCCGGTGTCGCGCTTCGGTGACTTCGACGACGCGATCCGCCGCGCCAACGAGACCCCATACGGGCTCGGATCGTCGATCTGGACCCACGACGCGAGGCTCATCCACCGCGCCGCGCAGGAGATCGACGCCGGCATGACCTGGGTCAACCAGATTCACTACGGCTACGACGAGCTGCCGTTCGGCGGCATGAAGGCGTCGGGCTTCGGGAAGGAGCACGGCATCGAGGCGCTGGACTCCTACGTCGAGCTGAAGTCGGTCGTCGTCGGAGGGCTCGCCTGATGAGCGTCTCGTTCGAACACGAGGGCGGGGTGGGCACGATCATGCTCGACAACCCCCCAGCCAACTCCTATGACCTCGAGGTGATGGCCGAGTTCGAGGCGGCCGTCGCCGCGGCCATCGGCTCCGACGTGCGAGCGGTCATCGTCCGGTCGGCCTCGGAGAAGTTCTTCTCCGCCGGCGCCGACGTCAAGAAGTTCCTCGACGGCGACGTGGACGCCAACATGGCGATGATCCGCACCAGCCAGGCCGCGTTTGCGCAGATGGCCGCCGCCCGGCAGATCTTCATCGCCCACATCAACGGGCACGCCCTCGGTGGTGGCCTCGAAATCACCCTGGCGTGCGACATCCGTCTCGCCAACGCCGGCAGCTACAAGCTCGGCACGCCCGAGGTGACGCTCGGGCTGTTGCCGGGCAACGGCGGCACCCAGCGGTTGACGCGCCTGCTCGGGCCGTCGCGTGCCATGGACCTGCTCCTCACCGGCCGCACGTTCTCGGCCGCCGAGGCGCTGGAGTGGGGGCTGGTGGCGGCGCTGCTGGATCCAGCCGAGGCGCCCGAACGCGTGCGCGCCTACGCCCAGCGGTTCGCCGCCGGACCGGCCCTGGCCACCGCTGCGATCAAGCGCTGCGTCCACGACGGCGGACAGCGCTCGCTCGCCGACGGACTCGCCCTCGAGGCCGAGCTCGTCGAGCAGCTGTTCCGATCTCGGGACGCATCCGAGGGCCTGCAGGCGTTTATCGAGAAGCGCGCACCGGAATTCACGGGCGCATGACGACCGAGACGATCATGACGTTCGCGGGCGCGTTCATCGACGGGCGCGAGCACGCCAACGGCGGCGACCCGCTGCCGATCACCAATCCGGGCACCGGCGAGGTCTTCGCCGAGGTTGCCGAGGGCACCGCCGAGGACGTCGACGCCGCCGTCGGTGCGGCGGCTCGGGTGTTCGCGGACTGGTCGGCGTTGGCGGTCAGCAAGCGCGGCGAGATCCTCGGCCACGCCGCCCATCACGTCGAGGAGCACCTCGACGAGCTGATCTCGCTGCTGACCAGAGAGCAGGGAAAGACCCTGCGCGACAGTCGCATCGAGCTGACGAAGGCGGTCGACACGCTCATGCACTACGTCGGTCTGTCCAAGGCGCTGCGTGGCGTCCACGCGCCGAACCTCGACCCGGGCGTCGACGGAATCGTCCTGCGGCGGCCGCTCGGCGTCGTCGGTGCCATCGTTCCCTGGAACTTCCCGACGACGCTGCTGTGCAATAAGCTCGCGCCGGCGCTCGTCGCCGGGAACACCGTCGTCGCCAAGCCCGCCGAAACGACGCCGCTGACGACGCTGCGCTTCTGCGAGCTCATGTGCGAGGGCGGGCTCCCGCCGGGCGCGTTCAACGTCGTCACCGGCAGCGGACCGGGTACAGGCGCGGCGCTGGTCTCGCACCCGCGGGTTCGCAAGATCGCCTTCACCGGCTCGACGCCCGTCGGCGAGCAGATCATGGCGCTCGCCGCGCCCGGCACCAAGCGCATCACGCTCGAGCTCGGGGGGTCGGATCCGATGATCATCTGCGACGACGCCGATCTCGACGCCGCCGCGAGCGCTGCCTCCATGGGACGGTTCTACAACTGCGGCCAAGCATGCCTGGCGATCAAGCGTGTCTACGTGTTCGACGCCGTCGCCGACCGGGTCATCGACGCCGTCGCCGCCAAGGCCGCACGCCTGAAGATCGGCCGGGGCGACGTCAAGGGGTCGCATATGGGGCCGCTGCACACCGCGGCACAGCGCGACGAGGTCGCCGGACAGGTGCAGCGGACGCTGACCGCCGGCGGCTCGCTGCTCGCTGGGGGTGCGCCGCCCGAGGACCCGGACCTGGAGGGCGGCTTCTTCTACATGCCGACCGTCGTCGTCGACCCGCCGCACGACTCGCCGATGGCGACCGAGGAGGTGTTCGGGCCGGCGCTGCCGATCTGGCGGGTGCACGATCTCGACGAGGCCATCGCGCGCGCCAACGCGTCGCGGTACGGGCTGGGATCATCGGTGTGGACGCGCGATCTGCAGCGGGCGCGGCACGCCGCGGAGCGGATCGAGGCCGGCTATACCTGGATCAACTCGCGGACCAAGGTCTACGACGAGCTCCCGTTCGGCGGCTGGAAGTCCAGCGGCTATGGCAAGGAGCATGGCGAGGAGGCCTTCGACTACTACACCGAGACCAAGTCGGTGGTGTTCGGCAGCCAGCCGTGATCGGCGCGGCATGAGCGATCGGCCGTGGGACAGCGATCTTCTGCCGAAGCCGCTGCTACCCGTCGAGAGGACGTTCGAGGGCTTCCTCGGTCTCCAGTGGGACGCGCTTACGGCGGAGTGCGCCACCGTCCGCTTCGCCGTCCGCGACGAGCTCAAGCAGCCGCTCGGGCTGCTGCACGGCGGCATCTACTCAGCGGTCGCCGAGACCGTCGCGTCGGTCGCAACCGCGATGGCCGTGTGGCGCGACGGCATTACCGTCTCGGGGCTCAGCAACTCGGCGCAGTTCCTGCGTCCGATCACCGAGGGGGTGGTGCACGTCAGCGCTCGCTGCCGTCACCACGACGAACGCGAGTGGCTCTGGGCTCACGAGTTTCACGACGACCAGCAGCGGCTGTGCGGCCTCGTCGATGTTCGCATCGCGGTCCGGGCCGGCCGCTCGTGAGGGACGCCGCGACGGCAGAGCTGACCGTCGATGGCCGCCGGATCGAGCTCTGCGAGCTCCCGGGCGATCCCGGGCGACCGCCCCTGGTCCTCCTGCACGAGGGCCTGGGATCGGTCGACCTGTGGCGCGGATTCCCAGCCGATCTCCACGAGGCATCGGGCCGGCGGCTGGTCGCCTTCTCGCGCTACGGGCACGGGAGATCTGCCCCACCCGCGCAACCACGCACTCCGGCCTTCTTCCACGACGAGGCGCTGCGGGTGCTGCCTGAGCTGTGCGACCGTCTCGGGCTCGTCGAGCCGGTGCTCCTCGGTCACAGTGACGGAGCCTCGATCGCGCTAATCCATGCCGCCCACCATCCCGTCGCTGGGCTGGTGCTGCTGGCGCCGCACGTGTTCGTCGAGCCGGTGACCGTAGAAGCGATCCGCCAGACCCGCGAGGCCTATCTCGGCGGCCCGCTGCGCGAGCGCCTGGCTCGCTACCACGACGATGTCGACGCGGCGTTCTGGGGCTGGTGCGACGTCTGGCTCGATCCGGCGTTTCTGGCATGGAACCTCGAGGCGGAGGCGGGGCAGGTGAGCGCGCCGACGCTCCTCATCCAAGGAGCAGGCGATCCGTACGGGAGCCTCGACCAGCTGGATCGCATCCAGGCGCGCCTGCCGACAGCACGGCGTCGCGTTTTCCCTGGCGGCCACAGTCCGCACCTGGAGCATGGCCCGGACGTCGTCGCGGCGATCAGCGCGTTTCTCGCCGACCTCTAACTGCCCGGCTCGTTCGATCCGGTGTCCGATCACAGTGTCCTGGTACTGACCTCGCGCTCGGGGGCGGCGGCGACCGGCTGGGTCGCCGCCGTCTCGACGGCCCACTGACGCAGCGCAAAACGCTGGACCTTGCCGGTCAGCGTCCGCGGGAGAGTGTCGACGAACGTGACGAGGTGCGGGTACTCGTAGCGCCGCAACCGCTCCTTGCACCAGGCGCGCAGCTCGTCGGCGAGCTCGTCATCGCCCGCATCGCCGACGCATTCGACATACGCCGCCACGCGGCTGACGTCACCTTCGGTGACTCCGACGACGCCCACTCCCGCCACCCGCGGGTGCTGGATGAGGACGTGCTCCATGTCGACCGGGGACACCCACAGGCCGCCCACCTTCAGCATGTCGTCGACGCGGCCGACGTACGCGTACGTGCCGTCCTCGCGTCGCTCGTAGCGATCGCCGGTGGCAAACCAGCTCCCGAGCATCGAGGCCTTGGTCTTCTCGTGCTGATGCCAGTAGAACGCGGCGCACGAATCGCCGCGCACCTGGAGCGCTCCGACGGCCGATCGGACCTGATCGTCCACGATCACTCCGTCGTCATCGACGAGGCGCAGCTCATATCCGGGCACGGGCCAGCCGGTGGTGCCCGGCCGGATGCGGCCGGGGTGGTTGGAGCAGTAGATGTGCAGCATCTCGGTGGATCCAATGCCGTCCACGATCTCGAGCCCGAACGTCTGCCGCCAGTGCTCGATCGTGACCGCGGGCAGTGGCTCGGCAGCCGAGACGCAGAAGCGCACCGACTGGAGCGCGTCCGGTGCCCGGTCCTCCCGGCCGATCGCGGCGAACAGCGCCGGCACCGAGAACAGGACGCTCGGCCGGTGGCGCTGGAGCGTCTCCAGGATCGGCGACGGCTTGGACGGGCCGGCCATGTAGATCGCCGACGCCCCGATCGAGAGCGGGAACGACAGGCCGTTGCCCAGGCCGTAGGCGTGAAACAGCTTCGTCGTCGAGAACGTGATGTCGTCCGAGCGCAACCCGAGGACGCCCTGCGCGTAGTTCTGGCAGGTGACCTCGATGTCGTGCTGGAGGTGGACGACGCCCTTGGGCTTGCCGGTGGAGCCGGAGCTGTAGAGCCAGAACGCCATGTCATCGCGGTGCGTCGGCACCGCCTCCAGCTCGTCCGACTGCGCGGCCAACGCGGGCGTCAGATCGGTCACGCCCGCCCCGTCGGCGTCCCGGGCCAGCCATCGAAGCCTCCGCCGGCCCAGGGCCGCGCGCATGCGCTCGAGCACCGGCGCATCGGTCACCACGACCTCCGCATAGGAATCGTCGACGAAATGACGGAGGTTCTCGTCCTTGTCCAGAGGACTGACGGGGACCGGCACCGCCCCGATCCGGATCGCGGCGAGGAAGACCACCGGGAAGATCGACGTGTCGTCGAGGACGAGCAGCACCCGTTGCTCCCGGCCAACCCCCAGCTCCCGCAGCAGGTGGCCGGCGCGGTTGATCTGGCGGCGGAGCTGGTCATAACTGAGCAGGTCATCCGCGGCCACGATCGCACGCGCCTCACCCCGGCCCGCCTCCACCTGGCGGCTGACGAGATCGCTGACGTTGCAGAGCGTTGTGCCGTAAGCCGGATGCTGCATCTCCCTCGCTTCTCCTCGGTCGCCCGACCTGAACTACAGAATACTAGTGAGTAGCGGGCGTCAGTCAAGTGTCATATGTGGAGACCATCTCGAGGAAGGGGCTACTGGACGACGGTACGCGCGCGGCGCCCCTGTTCGAGCCCCCAGCTGATGATCCGCTGCGGATAGATACGGATCAATGGCGTTGGCAGCGTGATCGCCTCGGCGCGCCCGCGGACCTCGATCGCCCGCGGACGCCACGGGTCGGCGCTCTCCAGATCGTCGATCACGATCGCGGCTCGCCCGGTGCGAGCGATATCGCGGAACTTCTTCGACCGTTCGAGGTCGCGGCCGCCGACGTCGATCGTTTCCCGCGCTGCGTTGTAGATCCATCCCACCGGCACCACGTGCGGCGTGCCGTCCGCGCCGACCGTCGCCATCCGTCCCAGCTGCCGCCCGCCGGTCAGATACCGGAGCTCGGCCTCGGTGAAGACGCTCATCGCCAGAACCGCCCGCCGCCGCCGAGCGCGATCGGGTCGTCAAGGCACATCAGCTGCCCCGAGCTTCGCGAATCTGAGCGCACGTGTCGTCCAGGTTCGGGCTTCCCGTCGAGGGTCCGCCACGCGACATCCGGGGTCCGGTGTACTCGGTGAGCCGTTCGACGTCGATCCGAACGCTCACGCCCGGCTGATCGGCGAATCGGCTGGATCCTCGCCGTAGCGCTCTGCTCGGTGCGTCGCTCGGCGACCGCTCTCGCGCCTTCGTCGACCACATTGCGGCCATCGGTCATGCACCGGCAAGCCTAGACGGCTCCTCCGGAGACCGCGGGCTGCCGCCCGGCTTTTGATCAAGGCACCTGGCGGCGGTTGCTGCGCGTCCGCCACGAGCGGGTAGCCACGTCTGGTGTCCTCCGAGCGAATCGAGGTTCTGGATCACGGTCGCACATTGTCCTTCTCGTTTGAGGACATGCTGAGTTACCACGGTGGAGGATCACCCGGCGGCGTGGCTCACGCGTTCAAAGTGCTGGAGCGCTCGCTGCCGTTGCTCGACCCGGCCGGAGGCGTCGAGCGCCGCGAGATCATCATCGCTACGGCCTTCGGGGGGCCTGGGGCTCGTGACGCCTTCGAGCTGGTCACGAGAGCCGTGACCGACGAGCGGTTCCTTCTTGACAGGTCGCTCGTCCGCGCCGCGTATGGACGGGCGCGCGAGCGATTCGTGTTTCGCGTTCGCTATCGCGGCCGCGAGGTGACCCTGACGCTTCGGGAGGGTTTCGTGACCGACGAGTTCATAGACCTGACCAGACGTGAGACCCGCAGTGCTCGCGAGGACGAGCGGCTGACCGAAATGAAGACCGAGATGGCCACGCGGGTGATGTCCGTGGCCGCGGCGGAGGTATACGAGGTATACGACGGGACCCGCAACTGACACGACTTTCATCGCACGCTTGGTTCTCCCCGCAGGACTGCGTTCCCGCGTACCGGGGGTGACGCCGTCCTTCACCCCCCGGGGATTCTGATTCGTCGTCGGCCGCCGCCAGGGTGTGCGGGAAAGCCGGGCTAAAGCGGCGGGACCTGGTTGTTGACCTGCGGTCCGTGGTACAGGTGGTCGTGGCCCTTGCAGGCGGCTGGGAAGGTGAACCGGACGCTGTCGCTGCGCACCCCGTTGTAGCTCGCGAACAGGGTCACGCGGCCGCGGATCCCGACCTGGCATCGCGGGTCGGTGCTGCTCTGCACGCGGACGATGATCTTCATGATGTTCCCAGGCACGCCCCACACCACCGCGTGGTGCGAGTGGTAGACCAGGTGGCGCTGCACCGTCATGATGATCAGGCGGTCGGGCTGGTTGCGGACGCGGTCGACCTGGCAGAGGATTCCGGAGACGGTGCCGGCGTTCAGGTTGATATCGCCGTGACCGCGGGCGTAGCTGCCGGTCGGCCCCGTGATCGGCGCGCCCGTGTGAAAGCCCCATGGCGGAATCCCGCCTACGATCGGAATCTGGGCGCAGTACTGAACCGGGGATCCGGCGGCCGGGCCGGCAAGGCCGATCAGCGCCAGCAGCGGCGTCAGCACCAGAACTGCGAGACCAGCGCGCCGGGCGATGTGGTTCCTCCGCATCCCGGGCCGACTATAGCCTTTGGGGCCAGGATCCGAAACCAGGGGGAGCCAGGTCGACCCTTCACGTCAGCCAGCTGCCGAAGCGGACCCTGCCTGCTCGCGGCCGAACGGCGACGATGCGGAGCGGAGCTTGGCGCCGCCGCTGACTCGTTTCGTCGCGGGAACGAGCTCGCGCGCCGGCAGCTGATTCCGCATCGACCCGACCGTTTAGCGCCACCGGGGCAGAGCGGTCATCGCACTGATCATGATTGCGGGACTGTCGGAGCGACAACTCGGATGGTCGCGACCGGGTGAGAGCAGTGGCGCCGCCACGACCGCGTCAAGGTGTGACCGCGACCGCCACGGGAAGCGCGCCGACCTTGATCGGCGAGGAGACGGCGCGCGTGCGGGTGTTGAGCAACCTGACGGTGCCCGCGTACGTGCCCGCGACGATCGCGGTCCGGCCGTCTGGCGCCAGTGTGATGGCGGTGGGGTAGGCGTAGGTGCCGACCGAGATCGCTGTGCCGGCCCGGCCGCGGGCGACGTCGATCGGGGTCACCGTGCCCGAGATCGTGTTGACGACATAGGCGGTGGCTCCTGATCGGGAGATCGCGATCGCCGTCGGCGAGAACCCCACGCTGATGCGGCGCTTCGGGTGCCGGCTCCTCGTCGAGATCGGGGTGACCTGGTTGGTATCTCCGTCGACCACCTCGACCGTTGCGCGGTCGGGGGTAACGGCAAGAGCGGTCGGGGCCTGGCCGGCCCGGATCGACCGGCTCGCATGATCGTCGGAGGTGGTGATCGGCGTTACCGTGTCAGAGCCGTAGTTGCCGACGTAGACTTGACGGCCCTCGCGGGCGATGGCGATCGACGACGGATAGGAGCCGACCCGAATCGGTGACCGCGCGCGCTCGGTGCGGACGTCGATCGGCGTCACCTCCCCGCCACGCCAATCCAGCACGTAGACCGTGCGGCCGTCGGGTGTGATCGCCAGACGACGGGGATCGGCGCCCGTCGGGATCGCGCGGCCCGGCGTCTCGGTGCGCAGGTCGATCGGCGTGACTGCATTGGCGCCGGCGTCGGACACGAAGGCGGTGCGCCCGTCCGGAGTGACGGCGATGTCCCGTGGGTTGCGTCCCACCGGGATGGGCCGCCCACGGCGACGCGTTCCCGTCTGGATGGGCGTCACGCTGTCCGAGCCGGAGTTCACCACGTACGCCATGCGCGCATCCGGAGACAGCGCGATCGCCTGGGGGTCCCGGCCGACTGCGATCGGGCGTCCGGCTCGTCGAGTGGCCAGCGTGATCGGCGTGACCGTTCCCGCCTGCGAGCTGACCACGAAGGCGGTCGGTGGTCCTGGCGAGGAGGGATGCGATGTCGCCGCTCGCGGCACCGGCGACGGTGCTCCGCCGCCCTTTGCTCGGTAGGGAGACGGCGGAGCGATCGCCCCCGGTGCGTGGGCGCGGAAGATGTCGTTCACCGGCTGGGCATAGCGGTCGTTGCGCGTCAGGGTGCCCAGGCCGAGCGCAGCCTCGATCGTGCGCAGCAGGCTGTAGTGGGTGTAGCGCACGCCGGACACATAGCCGCGGCGCACCCCGGCGGAACCAAGCACCAGGGTAGGCACCCGTTGAGCCGGCCGCTCGTGATCGTATGCATCCTCGTCAAAGGTGATGACGGCCAGTGAACGCTGCCGGCGCCACGCCGGCGATCGCATGATCTGGCCGAGCTGGTTGGCGAGGAAGCGGTCACCGGCGCGGATGCCGCAGCCCTCCATGTCATCGCAGTCGTTGATCCCCACCCACGTGAAAGCGGGAGTGGTCGCGGCTCGGGCGAGGTCAGTCGCCATCGACTCGAGTGGCACGACGTGAGCTGAGCAATACGCGGGGCGATTGCGCACGTCGGCGAAGTACAGCATCGGGAGGTCGTCGTCCCAGTAGTAGCCATGCACGGTGTCGTCGCAGGGGCCGGCGGAGCTCTCCTCATACGCCTTCCACGTCTCGCCAGCCGCGTCGACACGGTCGCCCAGGTTGGCGGCACGGATCGTGTACCGGGAGTTGAGCTCCAGCGGGTCGGTGAGCGGGATCCCAAAGGCGCTGCCGCCAGCCAACGCCAGGTAGTTCGCGTCGCTGGGATGCTCCTCGGCATAGAGCTGGTCCAGGCTGCTGCCGCGGGGCATCAGGCTGTTGTAGTAGGGCGCCTGGCGGTGGTTGCCGACGATCGCACGCACGTCCTGGTTCTCGAAGTAGAAGAGGAAGACGTGGTCATAGCGAGGCACTCGTGCCACCGGGGGCGTCAGGCGCGCGGACGGCGCAACCGGCCCGCGCACGCGCAACACCAGATCGTCTGCCACCGCACGGTCATAACCCACCGTCGGTGAGTACGGCCCGTCGATGTTGGAGAGCGAGGTGGCCAGCCGCAGCGTCACCTCCGCGCGCACCGTCCCGGCGGGCAGCCGCCCCCGCACAGAGCGCTGCACCAACCCGGTCGCTCGCGAGCGTTCATGACCAACCACCGCCCTGGGCGCGGCAGCGGCCAGCCGTCTGCCCCCCGCCCCGAAAAAGACGACCCGCACTGACGCCCGGCTCGTGGAGCTGGCTCCGAGCCGCGCCGACAGCGCGAAGGCGCGACCGGCTGCCACCGCTCCTCCTCCAGGGACGCGGAGCCGCACCCACTGCACCAGGCGAACGGACCCACCCGGGCCGCCGGCGAACATCTGACCGCGGGCGCGCCGCCTCACTTCCGGAAATCCCCTGGTCCCATAGCGCACGACGGTGGGAAGCCCCTGCGCGACCTTCCACCCGGGGATCGTGACGCTGTCCCAGCCCTGCCCCGACGCTGCGCCCGCCTCGGCGCCCGGGTTGCGCAGCAGGTTTGCGGCCGCCCGGGCCGGAATCGCCGCCCCGGCCGCGGCGCAGACCGTCGCGCAGGCGGCAAACGCAAGTGCGCGAGTGATCGCCACGGAATGGCTCGAATCCCGGCGGGAGGGCAAGCGACCGCAACCCTACCAGCGGCCCCACGAGGCGGTGTTGGGAAGTCGGAACCCAGCCTCGCCTCAGGAGCAGGCCGGTCTCAGACCAGAGATTGCCGCCCGGATCCGCTCCACGCCCACCTCGAGCTTTACCCGGGCTCTCTTTCTGGCACCGGACTCGGGCCAAATCGTCTCGCAGTGCGCGCGCTGTCCAAAGCACATGACTGGACCCGCCCCGGTTGGGTGACACCTATTGAAACGCCTCGACGTACTCAACGCCCGGATTGCAGCTCGAGCCGGGCCGGCCACGAGCGGCGGTCGACGAGCTCCTTCTCGAGCCATGATCATCAGCCCCGGCGGTGGGCGTCGGCACGCGAGCGCCATCTTCAGCGCGTCGACGACCAACCGGTACTGCGAGCGTGGCGCGGGATCGCGGTTGAGCCGATGTTCGTCTGACGGCGGGAGTCGCTTATAGCTTGATTGCGCTCCAGGCCACGTCTCGACCGGGCCGGTCTCGCCCGTAGCTGTCGGGGTTGGTTCCGAGCGTTTCGGCGCCTTCGGCGGCGATCTTCTGGACGATCACGGTGAGCGGGAATATGGAAAGCGCTTCGCCAAGTTCGGGACGCGCGAACTCGTTTACCGTCGCGCCTTGTGCTCTCGCGACGTCGGCTAGTGCTTTGAGACGGTCAGATCCGGTCCCGCTGTCTAGGCACACAAGCGTGTCATCGGCACCGAGAGCTACTGCCGGGCCGTGCAGGATGGCCTCGCACGCGAGTCCTTCGGTGGCCACCAGAGCAGTCTCTCTGATCTTCAGCGCGCCCTCGGCGGCTGTCCAGGCATTGATTCCCACGCCGGCGAATTCCAGGAGCCGCCTGGGTGGCTTCACGCCGGCTGGACCGGCGTCGAGCTCTCGGGCCACGGCGTCTGGAACGTCGTCAAGCGCCACCAGGGAGGCCCCCAGCTGCTCGGCGAGCTGCGCAACCCGCATGAGCGCAGCGAGGTGGCTCGCCGTGAACGCCGAGGACACCTCCTCCGATACCGTCTCCAGGTCCGCATCCGGATTTCCACGCTTGGATACCACAACGGTGGGAACACCCGCTGCTCGCGCGCGCTCGAGCACTTCGGACGTAAAGCGCTTGGTTCCCCGGTGACTGAGCAAGAGCAACGCGTCATGATCCGTGGGAAAGGGATGACCGGCGGCGGCATCAGCGGCCGGGACGGCCCACGCGTCGACTCCACCCATCCGCAAACACCAAGCGCCCTGATTAGCGGCGTGCCAGCTCGTGCCGGTCCCGACGACCAGCACTCGCCGGCCGGTCAATCGCTGCGCCGCAGACTCGAGGCCCCGTTGGTCGTCGAGCATCCGCCGCAGCACCTCGGGCTGCGTCGCCATCGTCTCCCGCATCACGCTCATCGCATCCACTTTCTTCCGAGCTTGGCCGCTACGCACCGGCGGGTGGTCGGCGCCTTTTGCCGCGCCGGTCCTTCTGGTGGCGCAAATACCAGATCGTGACGATCGCGCCCGTGCCGAGCACGACGATCCGCGCGCCGGTCGAGTCGGCGACAAACGTCCGGGTGGGTACGGTGAAGGCGAGCGCGGCCTGGCTGGCGCCGTCGATCACGAAGGTGAGCCCGATGATGGCGCTGAGCATCGTTATCGCCTGCCGCCGGTCGGGCTCTGCGAGCCTGGCCCGGATCTCGGCTCGGTGCTCCGGGTTGAGCTTGGCGGCGTGCTCGGCGGCCAGCAGTAGGAGGGGGCGGCCAACCGCGACCGAGGCGAGCGCGGCGATCCCAAGCGTGCCGGTGACGGCGCAGCGGCGCAGTTTGAGCGCCAGGGGGTCGCCGCCCGTCAGCGCGTAGGCGGCGAGCGCGATCGCGACAGTGACCGTGGACGCCATGGCGACCGGTTCGAGCCGGCGGCGTGTGACCCCGACGACGAGTAGCCAAGTGGCGGGGATCGCCTCGGTGATCGCGAGCGCGCCGGTCGCCGAGCCGATCGCGGCGCGGATCAGCAGGTAGGCGGCCAGCGGCAGGACGAGCCCGGCCAGCAGCCGGCGAGGAGACAGTTGCGGAGGACGCCGATTCACCAGACCGCCTCCGCAGGACGCACGAAGAACCCGACCACCTGGCGGTCAGCGTCCAGCACCACGCGGCCAACCCCGTCGGCGTGCTCAAGCGCGACTGGGATGTCGACGGCGGTGTAGCCATCGCGCACCGACACGACCGGGGTGCCGACCGCCTGGACTTCGCCGGCTTCGCGACGCACCTTCTCGCGGACGTCGGTCAACAGCTCGAGCGAGCAGGCCTTCAGCATCCGCTCGCCGAATGTCGACCGTACCTCGTCGAAGCGGCTGTCCAGAAACGCCTGCAGTACTGGGACGGCGTGCTCGACAGCACCCTGCACCGGGACCGCGATACCTCCGTCGTCCGGCGCCGGGCGCCGCCCGCCACCGAAGCGCTGGAACGCTGCCTGGCGGCTGACGTGGAGCACATCACCGATCTCGGCCCAGGTATGGCCCGCGGAACGCGCCTGCTCAACCAACGCGCGCAACGTGTCCTCAACGATCATGTCCAGGCTGCGCGTCGCGGCGATCGCTCGCATTACCTGGTCCGCGGAGCGCTCGTCCGCCCGGAGCACCTCCGCGACCAGGTCCACGTTGGTCGCGAGCATCAGCGCCATCACGTCGCGGTCGAGTTGAATTGCCGAGCGAGATTCACCCACGCCGTAAAGGTAGCCTTGACAAGAGTCCGTGTCAAGTCTATCTTGACGAACTGGTGGTCAGAACGCGCAACTGGAGCCAACATGTCTGAATCGATCATCCGTGCAGATGCACCGGTCGTAACGCTGATCAACGTGTTCACCGTCGACCCTGCCGACCAGCAACGCCTGGTCGAGCTCTGGCAGCGCGCCACCGATGAGGTGATGCGCCACCTGCCGGGCTTCGTCTCCGCCAACGTTCACCGTAGCCTCGACGGCACGAAGGTCGTCAACTATGCCCAATGGGAAAGCCATGACGCGTTCACCGCCATGCTGCGCCACCCAGATGCCCACCCCTACCTCACCGAGCTGGCCGAGATCGGGACCCCGGCCCCGGTCCTGTGCGAAGTCGTATCGGTACACCACATCTGAGCTCGCGGCAACTCCGCGTCGGACTGCCGCAATTCACGAGCGACTGTCTCGTCCCGGTGCCGGCCGCGCCTTCCTCGGTGTCGATGCCAACACCCGGCCGCAAATGCTCGCGCCGTTCCGGGCGCAGATCGAATTACGTCCCAGGCGCCGACCTCGACATCCCGGTTGGGGCGGCGGGGCGTCCCGGAGCTTCGACCGGCTCGCAGGCACGGAGCTGGTCGACCTCGTTGAGTTGACGAGCACCCGGAGAATCAGCGTTCGGCGAGCCGTGGTGACTACTAACCGACCTGGTATCGCAGCGGGACGTAGTTCTGGTTTCCCTGCGGTGGGCGGACGTACGCCCTGGTCTGCCGCGGCGGGAGCTTGATCTTCTTCTGCGGGACGTCCTCGTATGCGATCAGGCTCAGGAGGTGGGCAATGAGGTTCAGCCGCAACGTGCGCTTGTCGTCGGCCTCGACCACATACCACGGCGACTCCCGGGTATCGGTGTAGGCGAACATGTCGTCCTTGGCCTCGGCGTAGTCGACCCAGCGTCTGCGCGCCTCGAGGTCCATGCCGCTGAGCTTCCACTGCTTCGCCGGGTCCTTCAGACGCGCCTTGAAGCGGCGTTCCTGCTCCTCGTCGCTGACCGACAGCCAGTACTTGACGAGGATGATCCCTGAGCGCAGCAGGTCTCGCTCGAACTGCGGGCACGTCCGCATGAACTCCTCGTACTCCTCCGTCGTGCAAAAGCCCATAACGCGTTCGACGCCGGCGCGGTTGTACCAACTGCGATCGAGCAGGACCATCTCGCCCCCGGCGGGTAGATGCGCGACGTAGCGCTGGAAGTACCACTGGGTGCGTTCACGCTCAGTCGGCGTGCCCAGTGCGACGGTCCGCACCACGCGCGGATTGGTCTTCTCGCTGATCCGCTTGATCGTTCCGCCCTTGCCAGCGGTATCGCGGCCCTCGAAGACGACGACGACCTTCAGACTCTTGTGGACGATCCAGTCCTGGAGACGCACGAGCTCCACCTGGAGGCGCTCGAGCTCCTTCGCGTACCCTCGCTTGTCGAGCTGCTTCGGCTCGATCTCGTCGTCGACGAGAGGAGGACGATTCCACCTAGGCTCGACCGTCGCCATGGCGGCGAAGCTACCGCAAGTGCGAGGCGAACGCGAGTCGCCGTGCATCGGGTGTGCCTGGCGCGACGGCGTCCCACGCCTGCCGGTGCAGCAGCCTTCTAGAGCCCCGGAGCGAGCCTCGGGCGTACCTCGGGCCTCAATCGGTCTTGCCCCGTGGCAACTTCCAGGACCCCATACGGGGAGCCACCGGGTCGGGGTGCGCCTGAGCGGGCCCCGAGTCGCCGTCCGCGAGACGCTACGAGGTTTCCGACGCGTCCTCGTCCTCAGCGCGCGCACCTGCGCGCGCCTGGCCATCAACGAAGGTCGCCCGCCTGAGCATCCGCGCCGGCAGGGGCAACGGCGGGGGATGCCACACGTGCCGCTGCGCGTAGGGCCACGCGTACACCGGGCTGCCATCACAGATGAGCTCGCGTAGGCCCGGCTGCTCGAGCTCGTCAGCAGACCAGTCATAGAGAGCCTGCAACCGGGGGCGGATGACCGCGTAGTCCAATGCTCGCCCGACGCTGTGCTCGTCCTGAAGGTAGACCGTCACGTCGTCGGAGATCGGATACCTGCCGGGCAGGACTCGGCCCATCGAAAGGAAGATGCCGGCCATTCCGAGTCGGGGATCACCGAGGAGCCGCCCCAGCGCGGCGAAGCGGCCGAGCGCCAGACGCGGAGCGGCGACGAGCGCGTGCGCGTACAGGACGCGGAGCAAGACGACGTTGAGGAAGAACCGCTCAGGTGTGCTTTCTCGCTCGGCCAGATCACGGTGCTCCAGGTAGGCGGCGACGATGCTGGAGTTGTGGGCTCGATACCACGTCCGGGCGGTCGGATCAGAGATGAAGGCCATCCACAGCGCGATGGTCGGCGTCGACATCTCGCCACCCAAGCCTGCGGAACGTGCCACTGATTCACATCCATCGCGCACAAGCCGTTCGTTCATCGCCCGCCACCACGGGCTACCTGGCGGATCGCCATCAAGCGGATTGAGAACGCCTCGATCCGCCTCCCAACGCATGAACGACATCGCCGCTCTACGAAATGGGAGATGATGGGGCGCTCGGCCCGTCGGCCCACGGTAGGTGGCAGCCGCCAGCCCTACACGAGCCGCCGGATCTTCCCGAACCGAACTGACCCTCATCGCCGCCCAACCAGCAGCGTCCCCCGACGGCGCGACGACGATTCTCCTCCTGGCATCACGGCTAAATGGTCTTCGCGTCGCAGTGAGCATCTTCGAACGGTGGCCTGAGTTGAAGGGCAATGACGCTCCTTCGCGCAATTTTCCGATCCGGCGTGTGTAGCACGCGTGCTACGATGCGGACGTGAAGAGGGAGATTACTCAGCGCGAGCTTCGCAACGAGAGCGGTGAGGTGATGCGGGCGCTGGATCGTGGCGACACGTTCGTGGTCACCCGCAACGGTGTGACGGTCGGCGAGCTGAGGCCGATCCTCCGCCGGCGGTTCGTCGCCAGGGAGGCGGTCTTGGCCGCCTTTGCCCGGGCGGCGCCCATCGAACCCACCCGCTTTCGCGGTGACCTCGACGGGATGATCGACCAAGATCCCATGCCCCGTGCCTGATACGACGGTTGCCGCCCGGGGGCTGATCGACACGTCGGTCGTCATCGCTCTCGATCGAATCAGTCCTGACACGCTGCCGAGCGAACTGGCGATCGCGACCGTCACCTTGGCCGAGCTAGCGGCCGGCCCCCACGCGACCGACGATCTCGCCGAGCGGGCTCGCCGCCAAGAGCGCCTGCAACGTACCGAAGCGACCTTTGACGCAATCCCATTTGACGCCGAGTGTGCGCGTGCTTTTGGGCGCGTCTATGCCCACACGCTGGTCGCCGGGCGCAAGGCACGAGGCCGACGCGCCGTCGATCTGCTGATCGCAGCGACGGCCCTTGCCGGTGACGTGCCGCTCTTCACCGCCAACCCGGACGACTTCTCCGGGCTCGAGGCCCTGATCGAACTCGAGCCGGTCAGAATGGATCCGCCGGCCTGAGCAGACACCGGCGCTCGGTCTGAGGACGACGCGCGTCAATAGCTGGTGTGCATGGCGCAGGACACCTGCGTGAGCGTGTCCTGAGCGATGGTTCGGGCTGCGGCGCTCCCGTCCCGTAGGATCGCCCTGAGATGGCCGCGCTCCTTCACAAGTTCGGCACGGCGGTCACGGATCGGTCGTAGCCGTTCGTTGATGGCCTCGGTGGCCCGGCGCTTGAGCTCGGCGGCGCCTCGGCTGCCTATCTGCTCCGCGAGCTGCCTGGGTTCGGTCTCCTCGCACAGCGCGGTCAGCAGAATGAGGTTCGCGACCTCGGGGCGGTGGTCGGGGTCGTAGGTGATGTACGGATTTGAGTCGGTCTTCGCCTGGCGCAGCTGACGGGCGGTTTCGTCGGCGCTGGCGGCGAGCGCGATCGCGTTGTCGCGGCTCTTGCTCATCTTGCGCCCGTCGGTTCCCAGCAGGACCGGGGCGTCACTGAGCAGCGCCTCGGGCTCGGGGAAGACGGGACGCCCGGGCGCATATCGCTTGTTGAACCGTCGCGCGATCACGCGGGTCTGCTCCACGTGTGGCAGCTGATCTGCGCCGACGGGCACGATCGTGGCCTGACAGAACAGGATGTCGGCGGCCTGATGGACCGGGTAGGTGAGCATGAGCCCGTTGAGGGCCGTCATCCCGGAGACCGCCGCCTCGTCCTTGACCGTCGGATTGCGAAGCAGCTCAGGCAGCGTGACCAGACTCAAGAACGGCAGCAGCAGCTGATTGAGTTCGGGAACGAGGGAGTGAGCGAAGATCGTCGCGCGTGTCGGGTCGATTCCGACGGCCAGGTAGTCTGCGACCAGCTCCTCCACGTCCCGTGACAGCGACGGCGGGCTGTCGCGGTCGGTGATCGTCTGATAGTCGGCGATGAGCACCAGCAGATCCACCCCCTCCTCCTGCAGCCGCACCCGGTTCTGCAAGGTCCCGAACAGGTGGCCAAGATGCAGCTGTCCGGTCGGACGATCACCGGTCAGCACTCGCGGCGCGAACCCCCGCGAGGGCGTAGTTGGATCGACGTCAGACATGGAAGGCCTTTCGCGTATGGAGCCCTCCCGAGCACGCATCGTCAGCTTTGCAGCGGACCGCTCGAGAGCGGCCCGAGGACACAGATCAGCGGGGCCGCGTGAGAAGCGGCGACCACCAGCCAAGACGACGAATGCCGAACGGCATGCTGCGCAGCATACGGGCATCCAGAGCGAGCTCAACAAGGTGAGCTGCGAGATCCTCACGGCGGGGTCGCGATCCGGCGCGCTCGACTGACCAGGGCAGCGGCGACGGTAGGCACGCACAACGTGCCCAGAGGCGGCAGCCCTCCCGACCCACCGACTGGAGGACGGCGCGACCCTGCCGCGGGGACGTGCTCCTCCTCTCCCAGCACATCGACACGACCCACGCCTTCGAGCTGGTCAAGAGCGAAGGCTTCGGCTACCTGCTCAAGGACAGCGTGCTCGCCGCCCCGAGTTCCTCGTCCCCTCGGGGTTCGTCTGGCGAAACAGCGGGCGTTGCGGCCGGCCTCATCTTCACGGTCTCGAGTGCGGCGGGCATGCCGGTCTGTCGGGTTGGATGCGGAGAGCGCGTGCTCGGTCTGCCGATGATCGAGACGTCGAGCTGCCGGGCGGCGGTTCGCTCCGATGACAAATCGGATCGCCCGGTCGGGGTTAAGTTAACCCGATCGGGCGAGATCTCCTGCCGTCGGCCCCCAGCTTGGTCCCCGGCGAACTACGGGGCGAGGCGGAACGGCGGGTAGCGATCGGTGACCAGCACGTGGGCGTAGGCGATCACCCGGTTGGTCCAGCGGCCGATGCCGACTAGGAAGTCGAACATGCCGCGGGGGAAGCGGCCGGTGAACAGGATCACAAACCAGGCCGCGATTACGACGAGGGCCGCCGCGATGTAGAGGAAGAACAGCACCACGTAGTGCGGGATCGCCAGCAGCCACTTGACCAGTGGCAGCCACCGGTTGAGGTCGTTGCGCGCGTCCGGGTAGGGGAAGTCCAGATGCACTGCCTGGCGTTCGTCGGTGGAGGGGTAGCGGTCGTCCATCAGCGCCAGAAACACGCCCACCCGGGCCGAGAACCGCATCAGCTCGAGGTTCCAGTCAAACCACCAGCGCGGGTACTTCTGGCGAAACAGGATCATCAGCAGCACGGGTAGCACGAGCAGGCCTCCGGCGGCGGCGATACTGACCGCGTGGCCTGCGCCGTAGCCGTAGGTGTAGCCGCCCTCCACCAGCGAGAGCACGATCGCGATCGGGATCACCACGACCAGGCGAAAGAACGTCGTCAGACGGTTGAGCGGCCGGTCTGGGTAGTCGATCGAGTACTGGACCGGATAGGGGACGGCGAGGTCCGGCGGCTGGGGGGGATACGGCTGATCCATGAGATGCCTTCCTGGTCGGTCCGTCGCGTGTACGGCGTACACTCTGTTGCTCGAGCATAGGTGTACGCCGTACACTTGTCAAGCGCGATGACTCAGCCGACGAACACCCGCCGCACGCCGCTGAGCAAGGCTCGCGTGTTGCAGGCCGCAGTCGCGCTCGCCGACGAGGCCGGGCTTGATGCGTTCAGCATGCGCGGGCTCGCGCAAGAGCTCGGCGTGGTGCCGATGGCGCTCTACAAGCACGTCGCCAACAAGGACGAGCTTCTCGACGGCATGGTCGACATCGTCTTCAGCGAGATCGAAGCAGCGGCCGGCGACCTCGACTGGCGCGCCGCGATGCGGCGCCGGGCGATGTCGGCGCGCGACGCGCTGAGGCGCCACGCGTGGGCGATTGGTCTGATGGAGTCGCGGCACCCGGGCCCGGCAAACCTGCGAAACCACAACGCGGTCATGGGCTGCCTACGGGAGGCCGGCTTCTCGTTTGAGACCGCGATCCACGCCTACTCGGTCCAGGACGCCTACATCTACGGCTTCGCCCTGCAGGAGCAGGATCTCGGATTCGAGACACCCGAAAGCGCCGGAGAAGCCGCGCAGCGGAGGGCCGAGACGATCGGCGCCCTCGACGACTACCCGTATCTCGTCGAGATCGCCGCGAGGCTCCCCGAAACCGGCTACGACAACGCCCGCGAATTCGGATGGGGGCTCGATCTCATCCTCGACGGCCTCGACCGGCTTCGCCGCGAGGCCTGACGGTCACACACCGCGACGGGACTGCTCATCTTCCTCGAACCCCAGCTCGAGGTACTCGCGTTGCCCGCGGCTGAGGCCACGCCCCCGACCCTGCCGCTTGCCCGCAAGCCGCCCAGACAACTGATGTGGCGACATCGTCGGGTGCACACGGGCCTGGGACGACGCCTCTGATGTGACGACGTGGATCGCCACTCACTTGGTAAACCAGAGTCAAGCGGCGCTGCAGCTCGGTATGAACCAGTCGGCACGAGGTGGACCTACTCGCGTCTGACCAGTACATCGCTGCGAGAGCCGTTGAGTGTCACGAGCCAGCGCTTCGCGCATCGAAACCCTCTCCTGGGCCAAGACACGGACACTGAACAGACGGTGAGACCTTCCCCGAGGCTAAAGACGGGCAGTGTTCGCCGGCACTCGCCGCCATTTTGCTGGGCCATCCGGGCGGCGGTTTGGCCAATCGTGAACCGGAGAGCGTCTCGCCGTCGCACAAGCTCTTCGCGCTGGGCGGCCAGTCTCTCCCGCTGTCGACGTTCGGCGATTCTCTTTCGCTCGAGTTCTTCAAGCCTCTGTTTCAGCGCTGCACGCCAGATATCGGCGTCAGCCTGAAGGGTCTTGGCAAAGAACAACAGCGTCGCTAGCTCTGCACGCAGCGCCCCCGGCTCTTCGCTCCCATGTTGGGCGCGAGCCACACGATCGCGTAGCGCCGCAAGCTGCCGGCGCAGCTCTCTGTGTTCCACCAGCGGCGAGCGGGGATCGTCATCGTCAGACGCAGACAGATGCTCGGTCAGGGTCATCTCAGTCGCCGCCGCCGCGCGATGTATCGAGATGGTTAACCGGGCGATTTCGCGGAAGAGATCGTTCTGAGGGGAGACCGCCACGCACAAATTCTGTCGCCCTCGCAACTACGCGTCAACGCCATCCGCGAACTGGCCCAGGCACTGCGGGTGAGCCGCGCCCCGCGCGGCCCAACCGTCAAGCCGTCACGCCGCCGGACGAGCCCTGACGTGGGCAAGGCGGCTTCAGACCGTGGAGTTGGCGGTTGCGAGCTTCGAGCGCACGCGCACGAGTGGCGCATTGGGGTCGTGCGGCTGAGGAATCGCCGCCAGCGCGAACTCGGCGATGGCCCCCGGGCGAAAGACGAGACAGTGAGTCGAGCCACCGAATTGGAAGTACCCGAGCTCCTCGCCCTTCGCCGCGTGATAGCCGGGTGCCACCTTGGAGTCGATCAGGCACGAGGAGACCTCCGACATGCCCACCGGCACGAAGGCCATCAGCCCGATCACGGGATTGTCGGCTTCGATCAGGATGATCGCACGAGCCGCGACGTGGGCGAGGTAGGACTGCGAGTTCATCGGCTCGACCGCGTCCTTGCCTTCTGAGTCGGCCTCGGAGTAGTAGGTGCCCGCTTGGACGAACGCTCGAACGATCGTGCCCGCCACTGGGCTGTGCCACCGGTGGTAGTTGGTCGCGCTCAGGAACGCCTGATACACCGTCCCGCCGACGAATTGATCAACCGAATCATCGTTGGCCAGCATGTCCTCCAACGAATACGGCTGACTTTTGATCCAGAAGCGATCTTGCCGCTTCACGTCGGTGCTGATGCCGTAGGGCAGCGACTCGCAGGCGCTCACAACCACCGTGTCGTCGTCCGGGGAGTCCACCGGACGAGCGCCGTCCTTGAACCGCCGCGTGAAAAAATCGTTCCACGAGGCAAAGCCCCAATGCTCGTCCTGCGGGTCGTACCCGAACTGCTCGATGCCCACCGCGCGCTGGGCCTCAGTCGACTTCCAGCCCGACGGCGAGTCGTTGAGCACATAGAGCGAATCGCCACTGCTGAGAAACTCGCACCAGACGGTCAGGATCTTGTTGAGCATCGCGTTGATCCGCGGGTCCCTAAACGCCGCGAAGCCGGCCGGTGTCCCCATCGTCCAATCGAGGATCGCGCCCAAGGGTGTAGCCACCATCGCGGGGCCGAACTCAGGCGCCATCGTCAGCACCTCGTTGATCAGGCGCAACAGCTGGTCGACGCTCTCCACATGCCGCTTGCGGTACGGCTTGGCGGTGGGCACCTGCGCGATCATCTGATTGACGTACATCCGCACCACCGGATCACTGTCAATCAGCTCCTGAAACTCGTTGATGACCGGGTGAAGCACAATCTGCTCCCCCCGACCCTCCGCCCGCTGACGATGACCGTCCAGCCAGGCTTCCAGATCCTCCTGGTCTTCTGGCAACCATCCGGCCCGGCGCCGAACGTCGACCGCATGGGGGAGGGACGTCACGCGAGAGACACTACCCGCGGCGTCCCATCTCAACGCGGGACGCCCGCTGCTGGCGGATCATGCCGCTCGGAGCGGCACTGCAGGGGCCCACGGCTGACACCGACCGTCCCAAGGGGCCATGGGGAACTGCTGGGCAGCCAGCCGCGACGCCCCGCCGTCTCGAACCGAGAGCGATCGCGGCGACCTCGGGATGTCGATGCTGACAGCGCAGAACCGGCGAGTGGTCCCCTGCGCGGGCGCGCTCCCGCTGATCGCAACAGCGCCGGCGACGATCGTGACGAGGCGCGGGCAGAGCCCCGCGCCGAGCGCGGCGGACCCGCCTCCCACCGGTTGCACCCGCGCCGCGGATGTGGCCGGCGTGGATCATCGTCGCGGGACGCCGGCGCGGCCGGCGCCCGAGATTTGTCAGTGCGAGTGGGCGGCGAGGGGGTCGCGGTGGGCGTTTGTGGCATCGTCGCGATCGGTGGAGATGGTCAGCTGGTACCAGCGCTGGTCAGAGGCGGCTTGGGCGCGGGCTGCCGCAGTGGCGTAGGCGTAGGCCTCGCTGCCGAGGATGAGCCGCAGTGGAGGATCATCCATCGCGGCGACCTGGAGGACAACCTGGCCGACCTTGGCGGGATCCCCGAGGGCGACCGCGTCGGAGTTGTGCATAGCCGCCATCGCACCGACGGTCTGGCGGTAGGGCTCAGAGACGGGTGGGACGTGCATCGATGAGCCGGCCAGTCGGTCTGCATCCCGCCGGGCTCCAGCACGGTCACGCGAATGCCGAGCGGCGCGACCTCGGCGGCGAGCACGCTGGAGAAGCCGCCGACCGCCCATTTGGCCGATTGGTAGGCTGACAGCCCCGCGGTCGCGAGGCGGCCTCCGATCGAGGAGACCTGGATGATGTGTCCGGCGCCTTGCTCACGCAGCAGCGGTAGGGCAGCTTTGGTCACGTTGACGACGCCGAACAGATTGGTGTCGATCTGCCGGCGGAAGTCCTCGAGCGTGACGTCTTCGATGGCGGCAAGGTCCGCGTAGCCGGGGTTATTGATCACGACGTCGATCCGCCCGAAGCGCTCGGTGCCGCTGGCGATCGCGGCCGGGGGGAGTCGGCGTCGGTGACATCGAGCGCGAGCGGGAGGATCCGATCGCCGTGGGCGGCCACGAGATCGTCAAGCGATCGCGGGTCGCGGGCGGTGGCCACGAGCTGATGGCCGCCCTGGAGCACGGTCACGATCGCCGGACTATGGGCACTACCCAGCGCTCCGCCCCGGAGCCTGAGCCGACCCCGCAGCACCGCGTTGATCTCACCTGGCCGACGCAAGCATCCGCAGCGCGCCCAGAAACGCGCGCGCTAGGACGCGTCCCGCCACCTCGCGGCTTAGGCAAACGCCGACGAACCGCCGCGACCGGCCTCGCTCGACTCCTTGCTGGTCGCGTGAACTCGAGCGTCGGGGCATCGAGAGCGTTCGCGGTCCGGCGCGCCTGCATCATTGCGGCGCGGGCTTCGTGCGGGCCGTGTGGCTAATGCGTCGAAACACCCACGCATCCCTTGTCGCCGGAAGGACGCATCCGCCAGGCGGACGAGCCGATGATCGCCTTCGCGGGAAGGAATGGTCCGTCCTCGACGGCGTGCGTGATTCCCTCGTCGCCATAGGACTCGCCGGTTCCGCGCTGGCTGGATGGCGAAAGGGATCGTCGGCTTCGACGACCGTCGACGCCTCAATGCGGCCGCGCGGATGGCCCGTCAATCATCCGCCTCGACGCGGGCGGTCACGACTCCGCCGTGGCGCTCCTGGCGTGCTCCAGCGGTCGACGGGATCGCTATCGGGGGGAGGCGGTCGTGGGCCGGTCAAGCGATCCGTGTTGATGACCGTTCGAGTCGCGGGCTGCGGCCGGGTGTGGCCTTTGGTGTGGCGTTGCGGGCGTGAGGTTAGAACGCTCGCGCGGTGAGGAACTGGACATGGTCGGGATCGACGCCGACGCGCCGCTCGGCCGGACGCCGGGCCAGCGCCGCTTGGACCCGGGCACCGCTCGCCTGGTCCTCGACCACGACGAGCGAGTAGGCCTTGCCCGATTGCTCATCGAGCATGTGAAAACCGGCGACGAACCCGGGAACGGACCTGATCGTGTCGCGCAGGTACTGGACGGTGGCGTCCTCTGGGTCGGCGGGCGGGGAGTTGAAAGTCGCCAGGCGTGCGAGCATCGTCCCTCCAGAATGTTCGTAAATTGCTTACAGTGTTACTGTAATAAATAGAATGGGCGATGTCAAGAGCGACGGCGGCAATCCGCCTCGCCGGCGCTATCACTCCCCCAAGCGCACGCGGGCGGCGTTCGAGCGGCGCCGGCGCATGCGCGCCGCCGCCGAGCAGCTGTTCATGCGCGACGGCTACGAGCCGACGACAATGCTCAGCATCGCGGCCCAGGCCGGCGTGGCCGAGAAGACGCTGTACCTGGCCTACCCGTCGAAGGCCGCGCTCTTGAGCGAGATCATCCGCGTCGGCGTACGCGGCGGCGAGGGGGATCAGCCGCTGACGCGCCGAGCGCCCTGGACCGAGATGCTCACCGCAGCGTCGGTGCCCGAGGTCGTCGCCCGCTTCGCCGCCGGCGGTGCCGCGTTGATGTCGCGCGTCGCGCGGGTGCTGTGGCTGGGCGAGGCAAACGCCGCCAGCGACCCCCAGTTGCTTCAAGCCCGCGCCCGCGCGCACGCCAATATCCGCACCGACATGCGGGAGTTCGCCGCCGCCCTGGCCGATCGCGGGGCGCTCGCGCCCGGCCTGGACCCCGAGCAAGCCGCGGGGATCCTATTCGCGACCTGCGCCAACGAGACGATCTTTCTCCGCCTCACCGACGAGTGCGGCTGGACACCCGACCAGTACGCCAAGCTGATCGAGAAACTCGTCACGGGACTACTACTGGCGCCCGACCCGCGAGCGGCGTAGAACACAATCACCCCCATCTCGCACCTCAACGAGAACGGACGCCAGCACCGGTGACGCCCCCGGCTGGTAGGTCCTCGGGCCAGCGGCCGGCTGACTCGGTTCGTGGCGTTGCGATCGTCCGGTGCCGATCTTCGTGACGCGTCTTAGGTCGCCAATCCGATCGCGAGCCCATCATCGCCGAGAAGATGGATGCGATCGTGAACCCAGATCGACTGCATCTGCGCGTGACAGCTCGCGCCGCTGGACAACCCGCGATTGACGCGGTCCGCAAACCACTTCTCAGCAGCTACTCGGCGTGCCGTTTTCCTAACGCCGAGCCAGGGTAGCTGCGCAGCGATCACGGCTTCTGAGCCTGATCAGCCGGACGTCCCGGAACGGCTGAGCACGCCATGCAGACGTCACCTACTCATCTCCGAGTGAAGGCTGGTGCGAACCCGATCAGGTTGGGCACTCCAAGGCCGGAGCTCTCCTGGCATGTGGCCCAGGCGACCAGCCAGGATGCGTTCGCGCTCGAACTGTCCGGCTCCCAGACGTTCGACGGGGACGCCATGGTGTGGTCCAGTAGCAGGACCCCCTCGAGGCGGCCGATTGGTGCCATATACGACGGGCCAGGGTTGCGCTCCAGCGCGCGATGCTGGTGGCGGGTGCGGGTCTGGGTCGACTCGGCCACAGAGCCCAGCGAGTGGACCACTTCAAGCATCCCGTTGTCGAGGCGCACCGGCCCCGGCTCGGCGGCGACTCAGAGGCGGCTGGCAGGTACGGTCCGCGGTCCGAATAGAACAGGAGAGGGTCATGTCAGTGGCGGGTACGTCTGAGCGCACAGGATTGGATCTGACCACGGGCACGATCGTCGCGGCGTGCTTGGCCGCGTGTGTCGGTCAGATCGGGTTTGCTACCCCGGCCGTGCTGAACGGCCTGTTTCAGCAGGACCTCGGGACGACCGCGTCGCAGCTCAACTGGATCTCCGCGGCAATCGTGATCCCCTTGACGCTGTTCGAGCTGACGTTCGGCGTCATCGGCGACATGTTCGGGCGCAAGCGCCTGCTCGTCGGCGGTGCGTTGCTGATGACGATTGGTGAGCTGATCGCCGCCGTGGTCACGCCGAGCGCGAGCACGCATAACGCCGTCGTGGTGGTGTGGATCGGCATGGCCCTCGCGGGCATTGGCGGTGCCGCGCTGTTCCCGACCTCGCTGGCGATGATCGCCGCCAAGACCAGGACGGCCAAGGCGCGCGGCAGGATGATCCCCATTTACGCCGCGGCGCTGTCATCGGGTGGGTTCCTTGCGCCCGTGCTCGCCGGCCTGTTGACGAAACTGACGTGGGGCGGGGATCCGAAGGCCAGCTGGCGCTGGGCATTGCTCGCCGTCATGGCGACCGCGCTGCTGAGCGCCGGCGTCTCGTACTTCGCGGCCACCGATTCCAAATCGCCTGAGGGTCGCACGCTCGACTGGCCAGGCCAGATCACGTTCGCGATCGGTCTGTTCGCACTCCTGTTCGCGGTGGTTCAGGCGTCCTCGTTCGGCTGGACAGGCACACAGAGCGTGATTGGCTACATCGTCTGCGTCGTGTTCATGGCCTGGTTCGTGCGCATCGAACTGCGAACGCGCGAGCCGCTGCTGAGGTTGAAGCTGTTCGCCAGCCGCAACTTCTCCTTGAACTCACTCGTGACCGTGCTCGGCATGTTCGCGTTCCTCGGGTGCGCGGCGGCCACCAGCATCCGTTTGACCGCTGTGCAGGGCTTCAGCCCGCTGCAGGCATCGCTTGGGTTCGTCGCGCTGCAGGGGTTCGCGTTGTTCCTGCTGCCGGTGATCTCGTGGATGATGCCCCGGGTGAACCCGCGCTGGCTGCTCGGCGGCGGCTTCCTGCTGCAGGCCGTGGGCGCCGCCTGGGCGGCCACGGTCTCGATCAACCACGTTTCGGTCGGGGCGATCCTACCGCCGCTTGCGGTGGTCGGCATCGGCTTTGGCTTCTCGGTCTCGTCCGTGACCGCCGTGGCGGTCAACACCGTACGGATTCAGTTCGCCGGCATGGCCAGCGCCACCACCAGTCTGCTGCGCGACTTCGGCTTCGCGTTGGGGCCTACCGTCGTGATCGCCATCGGTACCAGCCACGCGGCCGGCAAGATCAGTGACGCCATTGCCCGCAGCCCGACGCTGCAGCATCAGGTGGCGACGTTCTACCACTCGGTCGCGACTGCCCCGCCGGCCGCCAAGGCCGCGACCGCAGCCGCCGTGGGGGCCGTCAGGTCCGGACCGCTCGGTGCCGTAGCCGTACCTGCGACGGTACAGGTCAGCGGCCATACGGTGCCGCTCAACCCGTTGCATGACACCGCCTTCGACGCGCTCGGCAGCGCCTACCAGCTCGTGTTCGCGATCTGTGCTGTTTGTGCCCTCGTGGCGGCCGTGCTGGTCCTGGCGGTGCTGCGGGCCGACGCGCAACACGACGCTGATGAGCTAGCGGTCGTGGAGTCAGGGCAGGCCATAGGCGACCTCACGGTCGAGCCGGTCTGAGCAGCTCGGGCGCCGTGACCCGCAGCCGCGGTCACAGCGCCCAGCAGCTTGGGGCCTTGAGGAATCACAGCAGCCGCCGCCACCGTCGCCAGAGATGCATACACACCTGTGATCGTCCACGCAACGCACCCGTCGCTCACTGTTCGTGGCAAGGGACTAGCGCGACTAATGGCGCGCGTCGGCCAGCCTTCCGGTAGCTCGGCCGACCACCACGGATCGCGGCGACGCTCAGTCGTGCAGTCCGAAGCCTTCCATGATTCGGTCCTGCACGCGCTCGATGCGAGCCGTGCGTGTTGCTGATTGCTTGGCGCCGTTGAAGTGGAGCAGGTAGCCACGTTGGCGACCGGGTGTCAGCCGCTCGAATGCGTCGCGAAAGGCAGGGTCTGCCTCCATGAGCGCTGCCAATTCGTCCGGGTGGTCGCGGTGGGTTGGCGGTGCGGGTTTCTTCACGCGCAGCCCGGCCTGTTCTACGCGTATGGCGTCGGCGACAAGATCGCGAAGTGCGCAGTTCATGCTCGTGACATCGGCAACCGAGCGAAACTCGAGTCTGAGCGATGAGCGACTGTTTTCGCCTTGTTCACGCAGCAAGGCTTTAGGGTCATTCAGCAACGCCCCCTTGAAGAACATGAGTGCGCATAGCTCATTGGACGGCTGAAAGATTACGATGTTGTTGCCAACATGCGTGTAGCAGGGTTTGTGCCACTTGAACTCTTCGGTGAGTTCGGTGTCCAAGAGGATGGTTCGCAGTGCTGCGAACTCGTCGCGCCAGCGTTGGAGGGAGGCAGCGTATTCGTCGACTCGGCTGTCACTCATCGTGCAGCGACCCTTTTCGCGAACCCACGATCAGAACGGAGTCTATCGTCGGGCGTGAGGTCATACCATCGTTCCGTTCCCACTTGCCCTGGTTGGAGGCGCAGGCCTGTGGCCGTCCCCGCCTCCCGGTATCACCAAACTCGCGAATGCTTCGCCACGGGAACGGTCCTCGAACCACGGCGCGTCGTCGAAGACCTGCCGACGAGCGCTTTCGATCACCCCTCGCGCGGATCGGGTGCTCACTTCGTCGCGAGTCGAGCCGGAAGGCGCTGCCGGAGCGGACAAGCGCTTCGCCGCCAAGGCGATCATCGGTTCGTCCGCCCGGCGGACGAGTCGTTCGGCGACGTCGGGATCGTCCGGAGCAGACTCGATCGCCGCCGCGCCGGACGATCCGATCCGCCGTGGAAGGGGGGGTGGGATTCAGACGGCGACCGGCGGACCGTTCTTAGTTAGCGTCGCCTATCCGGTTGAGAGCATCCAGCCCGGCGACCTTGTAGGCCTCGGCCAGCGTAGGGTAGTTGAACACGGCGGAGACGAGGAAGTCCAGAGCTCCCTCGCGATCCATGAGAGCCTGCCCAATGTGGATAAGGTCGGTGGCCTGTGACCCGATGACGTGGACTCCGAGCAGACTACGGTCCTCGGGTGAGACCAGAATCTTTAGCAGCCCGTCCTCCTCGCGCATCATCATCGCCTTGGCCAGCTCACGCCACCAGGCCACGCCGGCGACGTAGGGCACCGCCGCATCGGTCAGCTCCTCCTCGGTGCGCCCGACATAGGAGATCTCGGGGATCGAGTAGATCCCAATGGGCACAAGATCCGGTAGGTGGGTGACGGACTCGCCGAAGGCGGCCAGCGCCGCGATTCGGCCCTGCTCCATGCTCGTTGCCGCCAGCCCCGGCGCCCCGGCGACATCGCCAACGGCGAAGATGTGCGCAACAGCGGTGCGATACTCGGCATCGACCTCCAGCCGCCCCCGCTTGTCGGGCTCAAGACCTGCGCGGTCCAGCGCCAGCCCCTCGGTGGCTCCCTGACGACCGGTGGCGTAGAGCAACGTGTGCGATGCGATCTGCTTGCCCGAGCGCAGATTAGTGAGCACTCGGTCCTGGTCGCGCTCTACCGAGGTCACCTCCTCGCCCAGGCGATAGGTCACGTTGCGCTTGCGCAGCAGGAACTGGAGCGCGACCGCGATGTCCCGATCAAGGTAGGGCAGAAGCCGGTCACGAGCGTCGACCAGGGTCACGCGAATACCCATTGCGGCGAACATCGACGTGTACTCGACGCCGACCACTCCGGCCCCGACGATGGTCATCGTCTTCGGTACCGGGTGCTCGAGGTACAGAACGCCGTCAGAATCGATCACCCGACGCTCGTCAAAGTCCACCCCGGCGGGCCTGGCCGGTCGAGTACCCACCGCGATCACTACGTTCGCGGCGCTGACCGTCACGTCGCCAGCCCCGCCGCTCGCATCGCTGATGCGGATCGTGTGGGCGTCCTCGAAGGTGGCATCCCCGATCAGCAGGCCCACGCTATTGCGGCGAAACTGCTCCCGCACCACCGCCGTCTCCTTGGACACCACGCTCACAGTACGGTCGTGCAAAGACGCGCCCGTCGCAGCCTCGGACCGGTCCGGGTGCAGCGGATCGGCTAGATCGGCCCCGCGGCCGGCAAGATCCTCAAGGATCGACTGGCGCAGGGTCTTCGACGGGATCGTGCCGGTATGAATCGACACTCCGCCGATCCGGTCACGCCGCTCCACGACAGCCACCCGCTTGCCGAGCTTCGCAGCCTGGATGGCGGCCCGCTGACCGCCGGGTCCCGAGCCGATAACGAGCAAATCGAGATCCATAACGAGAGGTCACGATTCATAGCACCCCGCTTCCATCTCGACCAGCGCCCGAGGCACAGAAACTTAAGCGCTCAAGCCATGGCGCCAACGCTCGAGCGTCCGGTGCCCCGGCTCGGCACGATGGCTTTGATCGATGCACCGCTCGGCCCCGCACGAGTGCACTGGCGACATCCGGTCGTCCGCTGTGGGCGCCCGGCGGCCCGCGAGGCGCAGTGGGTCTGCGGGCATCGAGCTCGCCGGTGCTTCCGGCGAACTAGGAACATCGCGGGCTTATGGCCTGAGACGGTCCCACGTCGCGATTGCGGCACGCCGACCCGACTTCTGCTCTTCGAGTGGACAGCCTCGAAGCAGGAGCGTCGGGCGGGTTCGTGACGCCGAGCTGGTGCCTGGCGCTTCGTGAGACTCCTGTGTCAGCGGATGGTGGTCGAGACACCGCTGGGATCGCCTAGGAGGTGGTAGACGCGGCGGACAAGGTGGCGTTTGAGGCTGCGGATCGTTTCGCACTTGGTCTTGGCGCGTTGCTTGGCGAGGTAGACGGCGGTCTGTGGATCGTGGCTGATGCGGATGACGGCGAGCATGTAGCAGGCGCTGTTGAGCCGACGGTTGGCACCTGGATCCGGCCCAGCATCACACTAGGTCAGAAGCGACGCGAACGTAAGGCCGAACACGCCGCGCTCATTTTCCCGGTAGATTCCGCCGCAGCGAAGGGCCTTCTGAATGTCGGAGGAGGGGAAATGAGAAATCACGCCCTGTGGTGGGTTGCGAGCGGTCTCTTGGTGTCCGCCCTAGTGGCCGTGATCGCAGGAGGTCAAGCACCCGTCTCGTTGGCGCGGCCAGTCGCCCGGGCGGCACAGGCCCCCAACCCGGTCATACTTCAGATTTCGTTTTCCAATCTCCGCGGCGTTCTGCTCCTCCAGTATGACTCCCCCACCTCGCCGGGGCCCCGCGGCAACCAGATGAGCGCCCAGAGCGGAAGCATGGCCGCGGCGTCTTTTGGTCTGAACGCGTTGATCGTGCAGTCGGCAGGCAGTGGTCCGCTCAGCGCAGTCGGTTACACGTCGCTGATTCCTCCAGGGGATGGGCAACCGATTACCGGCCACGCGTCCTTTCCCGCAGGGACGAACGTTACGGTTCAGGTCCAGGGCTCGCCCTCGGTGTCGATTAAAAATGGAGCTTTCTCCATCCCCACTGCGGGGGCGCTTGGTGCGCCACGTGTGATGCCTCTGGTTGTGCGTTGTCGCGGCACTCGTCGCCTGTGCCGTGCCTCGCTGAGCCTTGCCGGCGGGGCGAACCATAAGCCGGTGATTGTCAAGTTGCCGGCTCATAATTTGGCTCTGCGTTCTGTGCAGGCCTCTCGCCGCAGCCTTCGAGGCGCCTACGCGTTGAGCAATCGCCGTTTTCGGGAGAAGGGTTCCGAATACGCGTTCAATCTCGACGCTGTCGGCTCAATCAAGCGGGGATCACTAACCCTCACGTTTGCAATCGCGACGCCCCACCACGGCCTCGGATAAGAGCACGAGCCACCCAAGCCGCTCCGGCAATCGCAAGAGCGCGCTCCTGCTCTGGTGGCGCTCTCCGAGCTGCGAGCTTCGCTACTGCTCACGGATCCGACGGGGGGACTCATCGGTGAGCGGGTCGGCCGCGACAACTGCAGTCCCGCAGCTCGAGCAGAGTCCGACAGACTGGTGGCACTTCGACAGCCGACCAGGGCAGCGATCAGGCTCGGCGAGGCCAGGGCAGCACCGACGCGGCGACCACGGAAAGGGGAGTCTCATAGCCATCGCGGCCGGTCGTTAGTAGCGCTGACTGGAACCAACTGAGTGGCCTCATGGGGCGCGACCGGCGCTCCTGCAATGTCGCCGTTGGGGCCACGAGCTGAGCTTCCGCTTCGATCAGCCGCCGATCAGGAGCAGCCGCCTCAGCCGCTCAGACGACCACTCGTGGCGGGTCATTCGTGATAGGAGCAGTCTCGCGGTTACCGGGACTGCTCTCCTCGCAGAAAAAGGCTGTGGACCGGAGCGGCCGGGCGACTTGGGCCGGCCGGTGGCGTCGCGAGTGAGGCTAGGTCTCCGTTTGACAGCCGCAGGTGCCTGCGGCGTGGTTACCGGGGTCGCAGCACCCGGCCTTGGCTGATGGCTCGCAACAAGTGCTCCGCGTGCTCGCAGCGCAGCACCCGTCGGTCGCTGTCGCGCCCGCCGCAGCAGTGGTTGTGTCGGCGCTGGCGATTGGCTTGGTGGCACGGATGATCGCGGAGGCGGCGCGCTGGTGGACACGGTGGGTCTCGGTTATCGAGACGTTGGTGAGGCCGGCGGCGTGGAGCGCGTCAGTGAACTGGTGGTGGGTGAGGGCGCCGGAGATGCAGCCGGTGTAGGCCTGCATGTCCTGACGGGTCGCTTCCTCCATGTCGGGGTCGGCGATCACGTCAGAGACGGCGAACCGCCCGCCAGGCTTGAGCACGCGGGCGGCCTCGCGCAGCACCTGGGATTTATCGCCGGAGAGGTTGATGACGCAGTTGGAGATGATCACATCGACCGTCTCGTTGGCGAGCGGCATTTCCTCCAGGTAACCCTTGACGAACTCGACGTTCTCGACATCCGCGGCCTTGGCGTTGCTGCGCGCGAGCTCGAGCATCTCGTCGGTCATGTCCAGGCCGATCGCGCGGCCTGTCGGCGCGACACGGCGAGCGGAGATGAGCACGTCGGCACCCGCCCCGGATCCAAGGTCGAGTACCACGTCCCCGTCGTGGAGGTCGGCGACGGCGGTCGGAACCCCGCAACCCAGGGACGCGCCCACAGCGGCATCGGAGGCGCTGTCACGGTCGGCCTGCTCGTACAGGTGAGAGCCCCAGACGCCGGTTGAGCATCCGTCCGGATCGCAGCACGACGCTTCGGTCTCATAGGCGGCGGCCTTCTCGTAGTCACCGGTCGCGGCGGCTTTGGCGGCGGCGGCGTAGCGGTTGCGGACGATCTCGCGGATATCTGGGATCAGCTCAGCCATGCGGACAGCTCTTTCAGCGCTGGTGGGATGACGTAGTAGTAGGCCCACAGCCCTCGGCGTTCAAGCCCGACCAGGCCGGCCTCGCGCAGCACCTTGAGGTGATGCGAGACCGTCGGTTGGGAGAGATCGAACAAGGGGACCAGCTCGCAGACGCAGACCTTTCCCGCGTGCTTGCGCAGCACGTCGAAGAGCTGCACGCGGACTGGATCGCCGAGCGCCTTTGCCACCTGGGCCATGCGGATCGCCTGGTCGCGCTGAACGTCGGGGTAGACGATCGGGCTACAGCACGGCTCCCCGGCCGGGCGCTTGGTCTTGGGGGCGAGCTCCAGATCGACAGCCATCAATACACAGATATCGATTCAACTGATAATTGTCAATGTAATCCTCCTGAAAAGTCCTTTGAACACGACGAATGAGCGGGCAGCCGTCGTTTTCGTCTGCCTCCAGAACGTGGGCCCCTCTCAGATGAGCGAGGCCTGTTCACCCGAGCCGCCGGCGGCGCGCAGCGCGCGATCTCGGCCGGGACCGCACCGGCGGATCGGGTCCAGACCGAGGTCGTCGATGTCATGCGGGAACTCGGCATCCATCTCTCCAAAACGCCGCAGTGATTGAGCCGCGAGCTGGCCGAGCGGGCCGACATCGTCGTCACGACGGGCTGCGGCGACCAGTGCCCCGTCATCCCCGACAAGCGATACGGCGAATGGGATCTACAAGACCCCCCGGCCAGCCAATCCAGGTCGTCCGCGAGCTTCGCAACGAGATCGCGCAGAGCACCCGACAGCTCATAGCTTTGAGCTGAGAGGGTCACTCCTGCCTTGTCGCCGCGCCGGGTCGTCGCCAGGCCGATCTGTCCGGTCGTTCGCGAAGGAGTAGTTCTCGTTGCTCGTGAGGCGCCCCCAGTTTCCTGAAGGGGGTGCGATGGACCCTCGGCGCGCAGCCATCACTGCTCCTGCTTTCTGGCGAGGAGCAGGGACACGGAGCCGTCCGAGGGGCTTGTGCCTGCTGGTTCGTGAGGGCAGCAGCGAAGGAAGACCCGTCGAGTGCCGGCCGAGAGTTTCTGCCGTTGGCGAGGATCGGGAATCGCGCCCGGCGGGGTCGGAAGGCCTGCCGTTGCGTGTGCGGGAGGACGGCACCTCGTCACGCTGGCGATGTCCCCGGATGCGGCTACCACGTCAGGGGTCGTCCGTCTCGGAAGAACCCGCCGGTGGGGCCATCGTCGTCGAGCAGGCACGCCCAGGTGACGCTGCGGGCGCCGTCGGGGATGGAGCGTCCGCCGCCGCCCATGTCGGTCGCCGTCCAGCCGGGACAGACGCTGTTGACGAGCACACGGTCGGCACCGAGCTCGGCGGCGAGCATCCGGGTCAAGCCGTTGAGCGCGAGCTTGGAGGTGTGGTAGGCGGGCAGGCCGGCGCTCATCTGGGTGATCGAGCCGCCTTCACTGGACACGTTGACCAGCCGCCCATGAGGGCTGGCGCGCAGCAGCGGCGCGAATGCCTGCGATGTCCGCCACGCGCCGAAGAGGTTGGTCTGCAGCGCTCGGTCGACGCGGCCGAGGTCGACGGTTAGGGCGCGCGCGTCAGTGTCGTAGTCGATGGCGGCGTTGTTGACCAGGATGTCGAGCCGCTCGAGCCGGCGGGCGAGCCCCGCGACGCTTGCTTGGTCGGTGACGTCGAGTTCGGCGGCGCGCACGTCACCGTCGCCGCGCATCGCTGCGGCGACGCGTTCGGCGCGCTCCAGGCGGCGAGCGGTCAACCACACCTGCATTCCGGCTCGAGCGAGCTGGCGGCAGATCTCCACGCCGAGGCCGCGAGCTCCGCCGGTGACCAACGCCACACTTCCGGGTTGGGGGGTCATGTCCCGCCCCCCGTTTGACCGGCCGGGACGGCGAGCTGCTGGTTGCCGGCCACCATCCCCCGCCCGCCCCGGGTACTGCGGGAGCGAGGCAGGTTCGGGTCCGGCGAGTCCCGGCGGTGGGTCACGCGTCCACCGCCACCACGGGGGAGCGCGCCAGCGCCGTGTCGCTCAAGCCGTTGAGCGGCTCGACGGCCACGTGGGTCGGCGCGTGCGGCAGCCGGATCTCGGTCTCGAGGCCATGTGAATCGGAGACGCCGATCGCGGTCAGCCGGCGCGCGCCGGCACCGCCGAGCACCCGCCAACCCCGGTGCTCGGTCGAGCCGTTCCAGCTCGCGTACAGCCGCGCTGCGCGGCCGTCGCGAACAACGGCCAGCCTCGGAGGCGCCTCGGGCATCCCGCGCCAGGTGTTCTGAAAGGCGCGGTAGGAGCGCACCTCACGTGCATTCAGACGGGCATCGAGTATGACGTTCCCGTCGCGGTCGTACTCGGTGAAGTAGCTCGAGTCGCCCCAACCGACGAACACGTTGCACGGGTAGGTTCCCAGCGGCTGCACCGAACCCTCTGCCTCCGACAGCACCGGCGGCCGATGGCGGTACTGGCGCAACAAGCTGACCGTGCGCCGCGGCTCGTCCACGTGCAGTACCAGTGCGCGCGACTGATGCGCCTCGTTCGGCGGTCCACCCTCGTTGTCGAAGATCGTGAACACGCCGTCCCCGTGCGCGACGACGTGGTGCTGGAAGGCGAAACGCGTGTCGTGGCCCATCTCGAAGTCGGTGTCGCGGCCGCCGCAGGTCCAGAGCACCTGTCCGGTGCGGCGATCGACCTTGTAGAAGGCCCACGTGTGGCGGCCGTTGATGACCAGATTGCCGTCGGAGGGATCGACGACGATGCAGTTGACATGGAAGTAGTCCCAGACCGCCATGGGACCGACCGGCGGCACCGTTTCATACGAGGCCGAAAACGGAACGTGGTCGTCGCTGCGCCACTGCAGCAGTACGTTGCCGGTCGCGATCTCGACCTCCTGGACGACTCCGTAGAAGTAGGCGCCGGCGCGCGGCGAGCCGTGGGGACCGGCGGGCAGGTCGCCGTCCGCCCTACCGTAGGCGGTCAGCAGCGCCGTCCCCTGGTCGGTGAGCCGGAACTCGTGCAGATCGCCGAGGTAGCCGTTGCCGGCGTGCACCTGCGTCACGAGCCGGTAGCGCTGGTCATAGAGCTCGTAGTGCCCCTGGCCGTGCCCATACACGGTCGCCCCGATCCAGTGCGTGAGCACGGGCTCGCCGCGGTACCGCTGGACGCGCGCGTTGAACGCACGCAGCGTCGCCGTACCGTGGTCGGAGACCGGCTTGAAATACACGAGCCGGCCCGCGCGGTCGACGATCATCGGCCCCTGCTGGCCGAAGCCGGCGTGCACGTCGGTGAACACGTAGGTACCGAGCTGCGGGTCGGCGGGACGCTTGGTGACCTGGATCGGCGGCGGTCTGAGCTCCGGCGCCGAGAGCAGCCGCTCAGACCCGGAGGCGTGGAGCGTCGGCGTGATCCGGTTGCGGCGCTTGCCCTGGCCGCCCGACCCGCCGCAGGCAGCGATCGACGTCGCCGCGCCGGCCGCGCCCAGGGCGGTCAGGAACGCACGCCGGTCGAGCGTACGGAATGACGGAGGCGACGGTTGCGCGTGGTCGGGCATGGTCGTGTGCGACGGCTCAGCCGTCATGCGGGCGCCGAGCCGGGCCCGGGACGCAGGGATGGTAGTTTCGCCCGCGGTCGGCGGGCTGCGTGGTCGCGGCGGATGGGTTAGGCGTCCACCGAACCGCGGCGAGCTGGGGGCGCGGGCACGAGAGCATCTGCGCGCAGATGATGGTGCAGGGGCGCGACGTCGCGCTCTCCTCGGAACGCGCTCAGTGAGGAGACGACCTCAGCGAGGTCTCTGGTCGCAACCCGCAGCTCGGAAAGCCATGCCCGACATGCTGGGCAACAGGCCAGGACGCGCGCGCGGGTCGCTGCCGCGTTGTCGCCGCCGGGAAGCCTCGCGCTAGCTGCTGCTCTCGCGTGATCGGCACAAGCAGGAGCGGATGGTTAGCCGGCCAGGCGCCCATCGGTTCGTGGACGGGACACGGCCATGTCGGGCGCCGCATACACCCTCCCGCCATGACCCCCGGGTCTAGCAGTCGCGGACGGGTCTGAGGAGCGGTCGTTCGCGGGACAGGGCGTCCCGGACGGGCGCCGCGATGTGGGCGGCCCGGGAGAGGGTGGCGCCCGGGGCGGGCGAGCTGACCACATCGTCGGGGGTCAGCTCAGCGCCGCAGTCAGGACAGGTGGCTCCGACTTCGACGGGGGCTGGGCAGGTGTGATGTCGGAAGCGGCGCGGTGCCCCGTCGGGGGCGAGCTGCGCTCCCCACTGAGCGAGCCCGGCGATCACCGGCCACAGCGCCCGTCCTCGCTCGGTGAGCACGTATTCAAATCGGTCAGGTCGTTGCTGGTAGCGGATGCGCTCGAGCACGTCGTGCTCCGCGAGGCGGGTGAGTCGGTCGCTGAGCACCGCACGCGAGACGCCCAGGCGTGATTGGAAATCCTCGAAGCGGCGGACGCCGAGCATCGCGTCGCGGACGATGAGCAGCGTCCATCGCTCGCCGACCACCTCCAACGACCGGGCGATCGCGCAATTCTGCTCGTCATAGGTGCTGGGCAGCATGCTCACGATCCTAACAGTTAGTTTCGTGAGCAGACTGACCGTGATAAGGTGCGTTCGGTCAACGAACTGACCTACAAAGGAACGGCGGCATGAGTTCTCTCTCGCGCACCATCGACACCAAGACGCTGGCGGCTGTGCCCGATGAAGGACATGAGCGGCGGTGGGCGGTCTTCGCGTTGGTGGTCCTCGGCGCCTTCATGGCCCAGCTGGACCTGTTCATCGTCAACGTGGCGTTCCCGGCCATCCAAAGCGAGTTTGGCGGTGCCAGCGCGTCGGGCCTCTCGTGGGTGCTGAGCGCCTACGCGATCGTGTTCGCGGCGTGCCTGGTGCCAGCCGGTCGCGTGGCGGATTTGATCGGCCGCCGGCGCACCTTCGAGCTCGGCGCCCTGGTGTTCGGCATCGGCTCGGCTGGCTGCGCTGCGGCGCCGGGCGTCGTGGTTCTCGTCGCGGCGCGCGTCGTGCAGGCGATCGGCGCGGCGATGGTGATCCCGACCTCGCTCGGGCTGCTGCTGCACGTCTTCCCGGCGGCCGAGCGGCCGGCGGCCACCGGCGCCTGGGCATCGGGAGGCGCGATTGCCGCAGCCAGCGGGCCGCCGATCGGCGGACTGCTCGTGCTGGCCAGCTGGCGCTGGATCTTTTTGGTCACCTGCCGCTGGCGGCGATCGCGATCGTCGGGTCGCGGCTGCTGGTGCCCGAGGTTCGCCATCCCGAGCGCGGCAGCCGCCCCGACGCCGGCGGGATCGCACTCCTGATCGCCGGCATCGCGGCGCTGGTGCTGTACATCGTCCAGGGCCAGAGCTGGGGATGGGCAAGCCTCGGGTCGCTGCTGGACCTGCTCGGGGCGCTCGGCGCGCTGGCCGGCTTCCTGTGGCGCTGTGCGCACCACCCCGCGCCGATCGTCGAGCTGTCGCTACTGAGGATGCGCCCGTTCGCGGTCGCCAACGCGGCGATGCTCGCGTTCTCCACCGGGTTCGGAGCGATGCTCCTGGGAGCGGTCCTGTTCCTCACCGGCGTCTGGCACGAGCAGACCGTGATCGCCGGGCTCCAGATCGCCCCAGGCCCGCTCGTCGTCGCGCTGCTGTCCTCCCAGGTCAAGCACCTCGTCCACCGCTTCGGCCCTCGCCGGGTCGCGCTCGCCGGATCGCTGCTGCTCGCCGCCGCCGGCGCATGGTGGGCGACGCGCCTCGGATCCGACCCTGACTTCGCCGGGGCGTTCCTCCCCGGGATCGTCATCGGAGGGATCGGCGTCGGACTGACCCAGGCCACCCTCTATGGAGTCGTCGCCGGCCTCCTGCCGGCCAACCGGTTCGCCACCGGATCCGGGGTCCTCAACATGTCGCGGCAGATCGCGCTCGCGCTCGGCGTCGCGCTGCTCGTCGCGGTCCTCGGCAGCGCCCCGACGCTGACCCAGTTCCACCACGGCTTCGAGCTGATGATCGCCGGCGGGCTGCTCGCCGCCGCGCTGTGCATCCCGCTGCCGGCAGGGGGAACCCGCGCCCGAGCTCGCCGTCAGTGATCTGAGCACCTCACCCGTTACAGCCACAGAAGGGCCCACGCCAACTCCCACCTCCGATGCACCCGGTCAGCGAGCACACCACACGACACCCTGCGCGCCGACACGGCCGCGTCACGACCGGGAGACGCGAGCATGACGACTGCCGTGGCGGAGCCACCGGCCGGACCGGCAGCGCGGGCGTGCGCGGCCTGCTCGCCGAGACGCCCCTACGGGCTGTCTCGCGCAACCCCGACAAAGCCCGCGAGCTCCTCGGCGACCCTGCCGAAGTCGACATCCGAGCCCGACGCTTGAGAACCCCGCCGCCATCGCCGCCGCCCTGGCCGGCAGTCGCCGCGCTTCCCCTCACGTGACCCCCCTGAGCGTCGCGCAGGCATCATGTAGGTATGCGGTACGACCCCACCATGTATCAGGGTGCCGTTGCCCATTACCGCTGCGGTCGACCGGCCTACTCGCCCCAACTCGAGGCTGTGCTCACCGCGGAGATCGATTTGGATGGGACCGGACGGCTCCTCGATGGTGGCTGCGGGCCTGGCATCCTCACTGTCCGACTCGCCCACCTGTTCGCGGAGGCGGTTGGCCTCGACCCCGATCCAGCAATGCTCGCTGAAGGTCGCCGGGTCGCCGCCGACCCGGGCATCACGAACATCCGCTGGGTCCAAGCCCTGGCCGAGGACCTCCCGGGGGCCGCACCGGGACCGTACCGAGTAGTTACCTTCGGCCAGTCGTTCCATTGGACGGACGAAGCCCGTGTTGCCGAGGCGGTGTACGACATGTTGGAGCCAGGCGGCGCCTTGGCCCTGATTGTTCACACCGTCGCCGGGTGGCCCGCACCGCCGAGCCCGGGGCCGCCGGCGATCCCGCATGCAGAGATCAGGGCACTGGCGGAGAAGTATCTGGGATCAACCCAGCGCGCCCGCCAGGGTACGTCGCCGGTTCGAACCCATCGTTGCGAGGCGGTCCTCGCACATACCCGGTTCGGTGCGCCACGCTCGATCTTCGTCCCCGGCATCCCCGACCTGGTGCGGGACAGCGAAAGCGTGTTGTCCGGCTACTTCTCCATGTCGTCCTCGGCCCCGCACCTGTTCGGTGACCATATGGAGGACTTCGCGAGCGGGGTGCGCGAGCTGCTGACGTCACGGTCTCCGGAGGGCATCTTCTGGGACTGGCCCGGCGATACCGAAGTGATCCTCGCCCGCAAGCCCGGCTGAGGAGTTCAGAGGACGTCTCGGAGCGCAGGCCAGAAGACGGCTCTGTCCGGCTGGTCGACCTCACCCTGCCGCACCCCGGCGCGGTCTGCCACAACTGATGCGCCTAGGACGGGATGACCGACCCGTCGTAGGTACGGCTGCGCTCCAAGTGGGGACCCTGGCGGTGCGGTGGTGACGACGACTCGACGAGGCGACACCGTTCCTATCTACCTGATAGGAAATACGCCTGAGGTCAAGCGGCGGCTGGTTGGAGGGTGACGTCGTGGCCGAGTTCTCGTAGTTTGGCGATGAGGCGTTTGGTGGCGCGTTCGGGGTCGCGGCGTTGGTAGTAGTCGCCGCCGAGCTCTTGGTAGAGCTCACCGTTGGTGAACATGTGCCAGTAGGCCACGAGCATGGCGTGCTTGACGGCACCGAGCGCGCGGCCGTGCCCGATCCGGGGACGCAGGCGTTGGTAGAGCGCAGCGAGGTAGGTGCTCTTGCTGCGGGTCGCGGCCAGCGCGGCTTCCTCTAGGGCGATCCCGAGCCACTTGGAGCCTTTGCGGGTTCGGCCGCTGCGGCGTTTGCCGGCCGATTGGTCGTTGCCGGGGCACCGGCCGGCCCAGCTGGCGAGATGCCCGGCGGTCGGGAACACGCTCATGTCGACGCCGATCTCGGCGACCATCACCTCAGCGGTGCGGCGGGCGACGCCGGTGATGCTGCTCGCGAGCTCGACGCCGGCCGCGAAAGGGCCGAGTTGCTCTCCGATCGCGTCCGAGAGCTGGGAGATCTGCTCATCCAAGAAGTCGAGGTGAGCGAGGATCGCGCCGATCACCAGCACGTGATGAGGCTCAAAACGACCCTCCAGCGCTTCTTTGAGCGCGGGGATCTTCGCACGCAGTCGACCTCTCGCGAGCTCGGCGAGAATCTCGGGATCGGTCGTGCCCGACACGAGCGCGTCAAGCATCGCGCGACCTGACGCGCCAAGGATGTCGGTGGCGACGCAGTCGAGCTTGATCCCGGTGTCCTCCAGCGCCTTGTGCAGCCGGTTGGCCTCGCGTTGACGCTCTGCGATCTGCGTCTTGCGATACCGCGTCAGCGTCCGTAGCTGCCGCTGGGGCTTGGGCGGCACGAAACTGCCGCGCAACAGACCGGCCTCCATCAGCTGGCACAGCCACTGCGCATCGCTGATATCAGTCTTGCGGCCCGGGACCTGCTTGACGTGCCGAGCGTTGCACAACGTCAGGGCAAAATCGTCCTCCAGCACGTGCCAAACCGGCTGCCAATACACGCCGGTCGCTTCCATCGCGACATGCGTCACGCCGAACGCCGCCAGCCAGTCGCGCAATGCCATCAACCCCGCGACCGTGGTCGAGAACTCCGCCAGATGCGGCTCACGAACACCGGTAGGTCCGGGAACCCGCACGCACGCGGTCACCTGCGCCTTGTGCACATCGAGCGCGGCAACACGCTCATAGATCGTCTCCACCCAGCCTCCAACGGTCGCTCATGAACACCGATCGTTGCCTGCAGGAGCTTCCAAAACAGACGAGTCTGATAGGCGCGCTCGCAGCGGCAGTCCGGGAACCCGGGGGAAGCACCCACGCCAAACTAACGACGGGCTCACAAGCACCAAGGGCAGGGCGGCGTCAGCAGGCAACCCCCAGATCCTCGCCCATTTCACCCGCCCGCGGAAGGCCGAAGGCCAGGACAACTAACGGCAAGAACTCCGTCAGCGCGCGGATGCTCGGACTGGAGCGTCGTTGGCGGGAGCTGGCCGGCCGCTTCACCGACGATGAGCAGGGCCCGCACCGGTCCTCGGCCAGATGTACGAGCGACAGGGCGCCAAAGTCAGGCATACCGCGGCGCGCCCATGTACATCGGCGCTGTTCCCGACGAAGGCCCGCTCGCTCGCCCCGGGCAATCGGCCGGCCGGGAGCCGGCAAGCACCAGGTCTGCACCCTCTCGAGTCCGCGCGAACCGGGGCAGCCGCGATCGACGGCGCGATTCCCCATTGCGCGAGCAGGAGCGGAGCGTCCCAACGCCCGCTGTCGGATTTGCTCACCGGAGCGAGAGTGTCCAGGCGACTCGGGCTCGACTCGTGCTCGTGGCGTGTCCGCACGCAGACGTGTTGCAGGTTTTCGAAGCGTGACGGCTCTTCCTTGACCGACGCTTCGGCCGCCGCGGTCCTGCAGCGAGATCCGGCATCAGCCCGTCCCGCAACGTCCCCCAACCGGCCTCCACTACAGGCCAGACTCCACGCACTACGTGCAGATGCCCGTAGATGTCCGAAGATGTCCGCCCTCCCGAGGGGCTGAAGAGCTCCAACTACGCAGGCGGCTGCGGCGGTGATCGCGGAGGCCCGCGATAGCGAGGCTTTCACGAAGAGCGGCTGAAGGGACTCGAACCCTCGACCTTCTGCATGGCAAGCAGACGCTCTAGCCAACTGAGCTACAGCCGCGAGGTCGCCGAGTATAACCCGGGGGTGGAGGCACGAGCCACCGCCGACATCGCGTACCACCGAGAGGCGACGACCGGAATCGAACCGGTGTACACGGCTTTGCAGGCCGCTGCGTAGCCACTCCGCCACGTCGCCGAGGTGCCCGAAGGGTAGCGGGGGGTCGGATCCGCCCGCCGTGCCCGCCGCCGGTCAGGGCTGGTCCGCCTGCCGGGTATCCCCGCCCGGCGGTCAGCGACTGCGCAGCAGGACGAGGTTGTCGGCGGGATCGCGGACTCCGGTGCCGCCCGCAGCCGCCGGGATGGTGCCCAATCCGGCCGACGCAACGCGGTCGAGCACCTGCGCCAGCTCGTCGGCGTCGGGCAGCACCAGCTCGTATGAGCGCAGCCCGACCGAACCGGGAGTGGGGGGTGGGGAGCCGGCGCTGTTCCAGGTGTTGAGGCCAATGTGGTGGTGATAGCCGCCGGCGGACACGAACAGCGCTCCCGGATAACCGCGCACGGTCACGTCGAACCCGAGGACGTCGTGGTAGAAGTGCTCCACGTCGGCGAGGTCGGAGACTTGGAGATGGACATGGCCGATCGCGGTCTCCGCGGGCGCCTGCGGCTGGCCGGGCCCGTCGGCTTCGAGCTCGGCCAGCACGCCGCGGAGATCGAGCGCCAGGGTCGCCATCTGCAGCGCCCCGCCCTCGTAGTTCCACTCCTCGCGCGGGCGGTCCCGGTAGATCTCGATCCCATTGCCGTCGGGGTCGGAAAGGTACAGCGCCTCGCTGACCAGGTGGTCGGAGGCTCCATCCAGCGGCTGACGGGCATGGGCCAGCCGGACGAGCGCGTGGGCCAGGTCTACACGTGACGGAAGCAGGATCGCCAGGTGGAAGAGCCCGGGCGCGCGCCGATCCAGGGCGGCTGCCGAGGGGTCGCCGTACAGCTGGACGAGTGCCGCTCCGCCGGGCGGCGCCAACGCCAGCCCGCCGTCGTCGACCTCGCGGGCGCGCAGGCCGATGGCGCGTTCGTAGAACCGGCGCGAGCGCTCCAGGTCCGATACCACGAGGCTGACGGCACCCATCGTGGTGCCCGCCGCGATCGGCGGGACCGGACGCGTCGCCGGCCGCTGTTCACGGTTAGGCGTGACCCGCAACTGCCCGCCTAGTCCGCGGCGCACTGCCGCCCCGGCTGGGCGCCGGGCAGCCGGCTCAGCAACGTTGCCAGCTGCTCGATCTCCGCGGGCGTGTAGTTGGCCAGGAACAGGCGGCGGATGCTGGCGACGTGCGTGCAGCCGGCCTGCCGGAGCTTCGCCTCGCCGAGATCGGTGAGCTCTGCATACGAAACCCGCGCGTCCTGGGGACAGGCGACCCGCTCGATGAATTCCGCCTCCACGAGCCCGTCGACGAGCCGGGTGATCCCGGACCGAGTGAGCATCGTGCTCTCGGCCAGCGCCGACATGGGCAGGCGGCGGTCCTCGGCCTGAGACAGATAGAGCAGCACCTCGTAGTCGCGGGTGGTCATCCCGTGCTCTGCGGCAAGTTCGGCATCGAGCACCCGAAGAATCGATGCGTGGCTCTGGATATAGCTGCGCCACGCGTCCAGGGCGGAGCCGCCGAGCCCGGTTTCGGCGATCGTTTCCATGATGATCTCAGTGTAGTTGTGAAATCAACGGTCGTGCGCAGGTCAGATTTGCGGGGTAGCCTCGAAATCGTGGAAGAGCTGTCCCCCGGTCTGTGGCACTGGACCGCCCGCCATCCCCACATCCACCTGCAGGTCAGCTCCTACTTCCTGTTCGCGGAGCGCGTGCTGATCGATCCGATGCTCCCGCCGGAGGGGATCGGGTGGTTTCGTGATCAGGGCGCCGCGCCCGAGCACGTTCTGCTCACCAATCGCCATCACGATCGCGACGCATGGCGACTGCGCGACGAACTCGGATGCGAGGTCCACTGTCCCGCCAGCGGGGTGTACGAGCTGTCCGATCGTGGACCGGTGACGCCGTTTGACTTCGGAGACGAGCTGCCGGGCGGGGTAGTGGTCCACGAGATCGACGCGATCTGCCCGGATGAGACCGCTCTGTACCTCCCCGCGCATCGCGCCGTCGCCTGCGCCGACGGCGTCGTGGAGTGGCCGGGCAGCGTCGGTCTCACGTTCGTCCCCGACTCTCTGATGGACGACCCCGATGAGACCAAGCGCGAGCTCGTCCGCGCCTACCGGCGGCTGCTCGAGCTCGACTTCGACCGCCTGCTGCTCGCTCACGGCAACCCGGTGACCGAGAACGGCAAGCGGGCTCTGCAGGAGTTCCTCGACGCCGGCGAGTGAGCCCGGCGCGCGGCGATCAGCTCGTCTCGGAGCCGCCGCCGCTGCCGTTGCCGTGCCGGGCGCGCCACACTCGCTCGGCCGTCATCGGCAGCCGGGTCACCCGTGCCCCGCCCGTCGCATCGGCGATCGCGTTGCCGACTGCGCCCGGCACGCCGACGACGGGCGCCTCGCCGACACCCTTGGCTCCATACGGGCCGTCCGGCGCCGGAACCTCGACGATCTCGACTTCAATCGGCGGGGTGCCGCCCGCCGTCGGCATCGCGTAGTCGACCAAGGAGCCAGTGGTCAGCTGGCCGTAATCGTCGTAGGCGAGCTCCTCGAGCAGGGCCCAACCCAGCCCCTGTGTGGCTCCGCCCCGCATCTGACCCGCCACCAGAGCCGGATTCAGCGCCCGGCCAACGTCCTGGGCGATGACGTGGCGCAGCGCCGTCACCGCCCCGGTGTCGAGATCGACTCGCACGTGGGAGAGATGGGCGGCGGACTGCGGCGCCGGCGGCTGGGCGGAGCGCCCGTGGCCCTCGACGGGCATGTGCCGACTGCCGAAGCTCAGGATCTTCGGCGCCAGCTCGTCGATCCGGATCGCCTTGGCGGGCACGCCGACCGGCCGGACCTCGCCGTCGGCGATCTCCAGGTCCAGCGGTGAGATCTCCAGCTCGTCGGCGGCCACCTCCAGCAGCCGCTCGCGGGCCTGGATGGCGGCCCGCTCCACCGCGCGGCCAACCGTGTAGGTGACCTTGCTGCCGCCGCTCGTCCCGGCATAAGGCGCGCTCGAGGTGTCGGCGTTGACCACGCGCACGCGATCGGGGTCGACGCCGAACGCCTCAGCGGCGATCGCGGCAAAGCCGGTCTCGACTCCGGTCATGTCGGCCGCCCCGGTGATCACCGTCAGGCGGCCATCGCCGTCGAGGCGGCACACGGCAGCGGCCGGCTCGTAGCCGCCCGGCCACCAGCCGATCGAGACGCCGATGCCTTCGCCCTCGGGCAGCTGGTCGCGCCGCGCCCACAGCGGGTGATCCCGCACCCGCTCCAGGCAGGCGCGGGCCCCGAACACTGGGAACGGCTGGCCGGACGGCGCCGGATCGCCCTCGCCGGCGACGTTGCGCAGCCGCAGCTCGAGCGGGTCGATTTTGAGCCGGCGGGCGAGATCGTCGACCAGCGACTCGATGGCAAACGCGGCCGGCGGCGCCGTGGGGGCTCGATAGGCGCCGAACGTCACCCGGTTGGTGGCGACGCCCAGCGCGGTCAGCTCGTGCGCGGCCCAGTTGTAGGGGCCGGCGGCGAGCATCGCGGCGATCGACTCGACGCCGAAGTCGTCGGTGGAGCCGCGGTCGACGATGACGCGCGCGCGGATCCCGGTCAGGTTGCCCTCGGCGTCGGCGCCGAGCTCGACATCCATCACCTCGGCCCCGGCGGGGTTGGTGGCGGCGATGTCCTCGCTGCGGGTCAGCGCCAGCCGCACCGGGCGGCGGGTGGCGAGCACCGCAGAACAGGCGAGCGGCTCGATGATCATCATCTTGCCCCCGAACGCCCCGCCCAGGGGGCTGCTCCGGATCCGCACGCGCTCGGTCGGCAGTCCGAACAGCCGCGCCAGCGAATCCCGCGTCGCGAACGGCGCCTGCGTGGACGTGCGCACCACCAGCTCGCCCTCGGGCTCCAGCCAGGCGGTGGCCGTCTGGGTCTCCAGGTAGCCCTGGTACATCCACGGCGTCCTGAACCGGCCGCGCACGAGGACCTCGCTGGCGGCGAGCGCGGCGTCGATGTCGCCGTTCTTCAGACGCGCGGTTCCGAGCACGTTGTCGGAAAGCTCCTCATCGTCCAGACCCCCCGCGGCCACCGCGGCGTGGGCATCGCCGATGTCGGACCCCTCGCCCGCCTCGGCCTCCACCGCCCGGGCACGCGGGGCGCCGGGCGCGGCGGCGGCCTCGACATCCATGACCGGCTCGAGCGGGTGCAGCTCGACCTCGACGAGTTGCGCCGCGTCCTCGGCGATGGCCTCGGTCTCGGCGACGACGATCGCTACCGGCTGGCCGGCGTAGACGACCTCCTGGCGCGCGAGCGGCTCGTACAGCCGACCCTTGCCGGCGGCGACGATCGGCAGGTCGGCAGCGGTCAGCACCGCCGCGACACCGTCAAGCTCGCCCGCCGCCTGAGTCTCGATCCGGGCGATCATCGCGTGGGCCTCGTGGGCCAGTACCAGGCGGGCGTGGAGCAGCCCGGGAATGTCCCCGTCTCCGGCGAACTGCGTGGTGCCACGTACCTTGGGCCCTGAATCTCGACGGGGAGCAGATACGCCGATCGCAGCCACAGCGCGCAACCTAGCATCAGCGACCTATCGTCAGATTCCTGACATCGGGCTCAAGCTACCGGCCGTCCCCGCCGAAACCGGTTCTGAGAGCAGAAGTGAGCGGGGGCGGACCGATGTAATCGGGGGCAGCTGGATCGGGGGCAGCAGTGCAGCAGGACATGGAACGGCCGGGCGAGTGACCGGGGGATGAGGTCACTGGCCCGGCCGCCCAACCCTGACACTCGCTTTCGAGTGGCTATGCGCCGGTCTCCGACTTCACCGTATGACGGGTCACGGGATCACGACTCACTCATCGAAGTCGCGGTCACCGGTGGAGATACCCATCGAGACCATCCGTCATGCGGCAGTCTCAGCGACGGACAGTGGAGGTTTTGCACAGAATTTCGTGTGTCAGCGTCGCGTAGACACGCTGCGTACGGCAACCGGGTTGACCCACTGGACAGAGGTAATCACCCGGTCAGGAAGTCCGCACCTGTCAGTTTGACACTCGCCTGGCAGCGGCCGAACGCGAGCGGGATGTGGACGACCATCCGGCACTCGCTGGAACTTCCGTCCAGGCTGGTGTGCGCTTGCTGTACGGGTACACTTCCGCGTGAGGTGAATACCTGCTCGGCGCGCGGAACGGAGAACCGGCCGGGGCGACGGTTCGGCACACGCTGCGGGGCGGCGCTCTCGGCCAGGTGTGCGAGCGACGGCACCGACAATGAGGCCGCCGGCCGCGTCTGTGGTGATTGCGGGACGGCGAAATGATCTGGACCGCATGCGCCTGTCTGCGCCCAGTCGCTCCCATGGGCGACAGTTGACCATCACCACGGCTCTCCTGCGTAACATTCCGGTCCTCGTCGGCCTGTCGGATGAGCTGCTCGGGCGTCTTGCCGACCAGGTAAGGGAAGTGCCGGTGCGGGCGGGCGACTGGATCATGCGCAAAGGTGAGGCGGCCGACCGACTGTTCGTGCTGCGCAGCGGGCGCGTCGAGGTCGTCGACGAGGGGCCGCCCGAGACGGTGATCCGCATCCTGCGGCGCGGTGACGTGCTCGGCGAGCTCGCGCTGCTGTGCGAAGCCACGCGCTCCGCCTCGGCGCGGGCCCGGCGCGACACCGAGCTGCTCGAGCTCGGGCGGGCCGAGTTCGAGGCGCTGATCCAGGAGGCGCCGAGCTTCGCGCTCGGCCTCACCCGCGCGCTGGGCGCGCAGCTCGCGGCCAGTCGCACCCCCGTTGCCGTAGCGACGCCGCCGCGCACGATCGCGATCGTCGGTCTCGACCGCACGGCACCCGTTTGCGAAGTGGCCGACGTGCTCGCCGACGCGCTCCACGGGCACGGGTCGGTGGCCCGGCTGCACGCGGGTGAGCTGGCAACGATCGCCCGGGCGGAGGTCGACGCCGAGCGCGTGGTCCTGCGTGGCGGGACGGTGCCCGACGACGTGTGGACGCAGCTGTGCCTGAAGGAGGCTGACGTTCTCGTCGCCGTGACCGGCGAAGCACCCGACTCGGCCTGGTTGCAGCGGGCGAGCGCGCTGCACGGCTGTGAGCTGCTGGTGCTGGGATCGAGGGTGGCCGTAGAGGTGCTCGATGCCCTCAAGCCACGCGAGGTGCAGGTGGTCAGCGAGGCGTCCCGACGCCGCGCCGTCCTGCAGGCGATGGCGCGGCGGCTGGCCGGCCGTTCGCTGGGCGTGGTGCTGTCCGGCGGCGGCGCACGGGCGTTCGCGCACCTCGGCGCGCTGGAGGAGCTGCGCACTGCGGCCTGCGCCTCGATCGCGTGGGCGGCGTGAGCCTGGGCTCGCTCGTCGCGGCATGGACCGCGATGGAGGTCGACCCGGACGCGGTCTACGAGATCTTTGAGCGTGGCTTTGTCGCCACCAATCCGACCAGCGACTACGCGGTCCCGGCGTTCTCGCTGATCCGGGGCGCCAAGACCCGACGGCTGCTCCACGAGGCGTTCGGCGCCCGCCGGATCGAGGAGTTGCCGCTGCGCTTCTTCTGTCTGAGCTGTGACCTGGTCGCACCGGAGGCAGTCGTCCATCGCACCGGACCGGTGGTCGACGCCGTCTACCCGAGTCTCGCGATTCCCGGCGTGTTCCCGCCGGTGGCCACGTCGGACGGACGCCTGCTCGTCGACGGCGGGGTACTCGACAACCTTCCGGTCGCGACCATGGCTGGTACGGGCGAAGGTCCGGTGATCGCGGTCGACGTCACTGGGCGCGTGGGCCAGTTCAAGCGGCCGCCGCGCCCGGGCGTGGCGCGCCTCGGGCGCCCGGTGCGGCGAGCCCTGACCGGCAGCGAGGCGGAGATTCCTCGGCTGGGCGAGACGATGATGCGCACGATCGGCGTCGGCAGCATCGACACGGTGGCGGCGGCGCGGCTGCACGCTGACCTGGTGATCTCGCCCCGAGTCGATGGTGTCGGGCTGATGGACTGGGGCGCGATCGCCCAGGTTCGCGAGCTCGGGCGTGCGGCCGCGCGGGAGGCGCTGGCCGCGCATCCCGACCTGTCAACCCGACTGGCGTCCTAGGGACCGGCCGACGATGTCCAGCACGCCCGTTGACGCCGCGCCCTCACACGCCGCGGACGCGCTGCCGCTCGTCCCGGCTTCGGCGCGGCGCCGGGGGCCGTCGCCCCGCACCGTGCTGGCCGTCGCCTCGCTCGGGGCGGCGGTGGCGTTCGTCGACGCGACGATCGTCAACATCGCGTTCCCGAACGTCGCGCGCTCCTTCCCCGGGACGTCGATCTCCTCGCTGTCGTGGGTGCTCAACGCCTACACCATCGTGTTCGCGGCGTTCCTGGTCGCTGCCGGACGGATCGCTGACCTGCTCGGCCGCCGGCGGCTGTTCGTTTCCGGCCTGGAGCTGTTCACCGCCGCCTCGCTGCTGTGCGCCGTGGCCCCATCGCCGACCGCCCTGATCGCCTTCCGGGTCATACAGGCGCTCGGGGCGGCGTTCCTCGTCCCCGCATCGCTGGCGCTCGTCCTGAGCGCGTTCCCGCCTGACCGCCGGTCGCACGGCGTCGCGCTGCTGTCCGCCGTGGCGGCGGCGGCCGCCGGTCTCGGCCCGTCGCTCGGCGGGCTGCTCGTGGCGGCGGGCAACTGGCGGCTCGTCTTCCTGGTCAACCTGCCGATTGGCGCCGTGGCCATCTGGCTGGCGCGCCGGCATCTCGTCGAGAGCCGCGCCCCCGGTCGCCGCCGAATGCCCGACCTCGTGGGGGCGCTGCTGTTCGCGCTGGCGATCGCCGCGCTCGTCCTCGGTGTCGTCAAGGGGCAGGAGTGGGGCTGGGGGAGCCCGCGCATCGCCGGTTCGTTCGTGATCGCCCTCGTGCTCGGCGCCGTCTTGGGCTGGCGCTGCACGTGGCATCGCTCGCCGATTGTCGACCTCTCGCTGCTGCGCATCCGCACCTTCAGCGTGGCCAACGCGATGACGATCGTCGCGGCGGCGGGCTTCTACGGCTACACGTTGACCAACGTCCTGTTCCTGACCGGCGTGTGGCGCTACTCGGTCCTCCAAGCCGGCCTCGCCCTGACCCCGGGCCCGTTCGTGGCAGCCGCCGTGGCCGGTCCGACGAGCCGGCTCGTGCAGCGCCTGGGACATCGTCCGGTGCTCGTCACCGGCGGGTTGCTCTGGGGCGGAGCGGTGCTGTGGTTCGTCGAGCGGGTCGGAACGAGCCCGGACTTCCTCAGCGAGTGGCTGCCGGGAATGATCCTGCTCGGTGTCGGCGCCGGCACTCTGTTTCCCAACCTGAGCGCGGCGGCCGTGGCCTCCGCTCCGGGCGACAGCTTCGCCACCGCCACGAGCTTGAACTCGGTCTCGCGCCAGGTCGGCGCGGCGCTGGGCGTGGCCATCGTGGTGGCGGTGATCGGGACGCCGACGCCGTCACAGGCCCAGTCCGCCTTCGACCACGCGTGGACGTTCGGCTCGGCGTGCCTGATCGCCGCCGGGCTCGGATGCCTGCTCGTAGGGAGGCTCGCCGGGGGCGAGGCGCCGGCGCTGGGCGACGTCGCCCGCGCCGTCCTGCGCGCCAAGTCGGCGCCCGCCCCTTCCGGCCTGGCCCGCCCGCGCGCCCGGCGAGCGATCGGAACCAACGCCGTGCCTCCCCTGCCCGGGCGCGTGGAGTCACCGGCGGACTTCCTGAGCCGGGTGCCGCTGTTCGCCGATCTCGAGCCCGGGCTGCGGGCGGCGCTCGCGGCCTGCATCCGGGCGGAGCGGATCGGGGCGGGGGAGTGGCTGTTTCGCCAGGGCGAGCCGGGGGACGCGCTGTACGTCGTGCGCGCCGGGCGCCTGGAGGTCGTCGACGATGCCAGCGGGATGGTGCTGCGAGAGCTCGGTCGCGGCGACGCGCTCGGCGAGCTGGCCCTGATCACCGGTTCGCCGCGTTCGGCATCGGCGCGGGCGTTGCGGCCCAGCGATCTGCTCGCCGTGGCTCGGAGCGACTTCGAGGCGCTGCTGCGCGACTCGCCGTCGCTGTCGCGGTCGCTCAACCGGATCTTGGCCGGCCAGCTGCGGGAAACGCGCGCACCCACGTCGAGCGCCCGCCCACGCCCGAACGACGGTGGCGCTGGTGGCGCTGGCGCCGGCCGTGCCGGTGGCGGATCTCGTCGACGGGTTGGCCCGTGCTCTGAACCGCCATCTGTCCTGCGCAGTGCTGGACGGCGGCCAGCTCGCCGGGGCGGCCGTTGGCGCCGAGCCGGCCGCGGTCTTCGGGCCGCTGCTGGATCGGGCCGAAGCCGGGCACGACCTCGTGCTCCTGGCCGGCGGCGCGGTCGTCTCGGGCGATCCGTGGACCGAGTTCTGCCTGCAGCAGGCCGACCGGATCCTGGCGGTGACGCCGGGCGGGACGATCCCCGGTTGGCTACGCGATCGCGCTGACCTGCGGGGCTGTGATCTCGTTTCCTACGAGGTCACCCCCGGCTCCGGGGCTGTGGCGGCGTGGACGGCCCTGCTTGTCCCGACCGAATCGCACGTGGTCCGCGCCGGGGCGATGGGTTCAGATCTGCAGCGCCTCGCACGACGGCTGAGCGGCCGCTCATTGGGGATCGTGCTGTCCGGCGGCGGCGCCCGCGCCTTCGCGCACATCGGTGTGCTGGAGGAGCTGACCGCCGCGGGCCTCGAGATCGACCGGGTGGCCGGGGTCAGCATGGGCGCGTTCGTCGGCGGCTTGTTCGCGATGGGCCTGGAGGGCGACGAGATCGACGCCCGCTGCTTCGAGGAGTGGGTCCAGCGCCGGCCCCTCGGCGACTACACGCTGCCACGCCACTCTCTGATACGCGGCGACCGGATCGAGGCGATGCTGCATCGGATGTTCGGGGAGGTCGCGATCGAGGAGATGGCGCGCGCCTTCATGTGCGGCTGGGCGGAGCTGCGCAGCCGGCGTCTCGTCGTGGCTCGGTCCGGCCCCCTGTGGGAGAGCGTCGGCTTCAGCATCTGCATTCCCGTGCTCGCCGCGCCGCGGGTGCGGGGCGACGATCTGTTCATCGACGGCTCGCTCGTCGACAACCTTCCGGTTGCACACATGGCCGATCGCGGCGAGGGGCCGATCATCGCCGTCGACGTCAAGGCGAGCTTCGAGCGCCCGGAGCCGGTGCGACACCAGAGCGACGGAGCCGGGCACCGGAACGGACCCGGGCGGGAGCAGCGGCCACCGGGTCTCGGCGAGACGCTCACCCGCGTGTTGCTGCTGGGCAGCGCCGACACGTCCGACGCGGCGCGTCGCCATGCCGACATCGTCATCAAGCCGCGCGCCGAGGGCGTTGGCCTGCTCGAGTTCCATCAGCTCGACGCGGCGCGCGCCGCCGGTCGCGCCGCCGCTCGCGAAGCGCTCGAGACAGTTCCCCCCGAGCTCTGGGCCGGGACCTAGGGAGACCCGCATCCCGTACCCGGCGCAATGGACGATGCTGGGCTCGAACCAGCGACCTCCGCCTTGTCGAGGCGGCGCTCTCCCAGCTGAGCTAATCGTCCGGGAGCAGGTAAATGTAGCGTGAGTGCGGTCGGCTCGCCAAGGTCGGGGTCAGGCCGCCCGATCCGAGCGCCGGCGGCACCAAGTCAAGGGTTTCGTGTAACACTTGGCGGGCGATGAGGCGGACCGTGCTTGGTCTCACTGCCGGCATGCTTGTGCTGATGGCGGCGCCGGTCGCGGCGATCTCGATGCCGTCCGCGCCACTGGCGCCGGTGCGCGTCTCCCCGGCCACCGCCGGCCCCCACGCCACCATCCGGGTCAGCGTCAAGAGCCCGGACCGGACCGGCGTCGACGGCGGCTCGCTGGTCACCGACGCCGTGACCGCCAGCGGCCCGGGGGGCCAGCACTGCGTCTCGCGAGCGACTCGGCTGCTGCCCGCGGTCGCGATGCACGCCTGGGCCGGGGTGTCGCTGGATCCGACGCGCTTCGGTGGGAGTTGGTGCACGGGCCGGTTCCGCGGTGAGGTGGTGGAATTCCGGCGGTTCGTCTGTCCGCCGACGCGTGGAAGGGTCTGCCCATTCGTGCTCGTTGCTCCGCGAACGATCGCCCGCTTCCATTTCCGGGTCGCGCGCAACGGGTAGCGGGTCCCGCTACCCGTTACCGGCTCCGCCACGCCACCGCCGCCGCCAGCGACCACGGCCACCGCCCACCGCCGCCGGCCGCCCGCCGCCGCCCAGCCGCTGCGGCCGGGCCTCGCCGGATTTGCGCCAACTCGAGCCGCCGCCGGGGGACTGTCGCGATCACGACCGTGCCTACCAGAACGACCACTAGCATCGGGCTCGTCATGGACTACGAGCTGCCCGACGGGACGATGCTGGCCCTGCCCGAAGGAGCCACCGGCGGCGACGCCGCGGCCGCGATCGGCGCCGGCCTCGCCCGGGCGGCGCTCGCCATAAAGGTCGACGGCGAGCTGCGCGACCTCGCCCGGCCGCTGCCCACGGGAAACGGATCCCCACCCGCTCATCCGCCGAAGCTCGAGATCATCACCGAGCGCAGCGGCGAGGAGGCTCTGAGCCTGCTCCGCCACGACGCCGCCCACGTCCTGGCCACCGCGATGCTCGAGCTCTACCCCGGGGTCAAGATCTCGATCGGGCCGCCGATCGACAACGGCTTCTACTACGACTTCGACTTCCCCGATGGGGTCGCGATCAACGAGGACGACTTCCCCCGGATCGAGGCGACGATGCGCGCCCACGTCCAAGCCGACGAGCCGTTCGTGCGCGAGGTGGTGCCCGTCAAGGAGGCCCTGCGGCGGTTCCTGAACGAAGACCAGCCCTACAAGGTGGAGCTGATCGAGGACCTGATCCACGACGCCGATCCCGCCCAGCCGCTGGAGACGGTCTCGCTCTACACCAACGGGCCGTTCACCGATCTGTGCCGCGGGCCGCACACCCCCAGCACCAAGCGGATCAAGGCGTTCAAGCTGCAGTCGGTGGCGGGCTCCTACTGGCGCGGGGACGCCAGCCGCCAGATGCTCACGCGCGTGTATGGGACCGCGTTCTTCTCCGACAAGGACCTCAACGACTTCATCGAGCTGGTGGAGCGCGCCCGCGCCAACGACCACCGCCGCCTCGGTCCCGCGCTCGGGCTGTTCGGCTTCTCCGACGTCGCCCCCGGAATGGCCTTCTGGTATCCCGCGGGCGCTCACGTGTTCAACGAGCTCGTCGCGATGAGCCGCGAGATGGGGAGGCCGCGCGGCTACACCGAGGTCAAGACCCCGCAGCTGTACGACAGCTCGCTGTACAAGACGTCCGGCCACTGGGAGAAGTACCAGGAGCACATGTTCGTCACCGACACCGCCGGGGTCCCGATGGGGCTCAAGCCGATGAACTGCCCGGGCCACGCGCAGCTGTACTCGATGACGCCCCACTCCTACCGGGATCTGCCGGTGCGATATTCCGAGCCGGGGCTGCTGCACCGCAACGAGCCCTCGGGGACGCTGCACGGCCTGCTGCGCACGCGCAACTTCGTCCAGGACGACGCGCACATCTTCTGCACCGAGGACCAGATCCAGGACGAGGTCGCCGGCTGCCTGGAGTTCGCCTTCGCCACCTACGACGTCTTCGGCGTCGACGTCCGGCTGGAGCTGTCGACCCGCCCCGAGCACCGGCTGGGCACCGACGAGCAGTGGGACCGCAGCGAGGGCGCGCTGCTCAACGCGCTGGAGAGCCAGGGCCTGGCCTATGACATCAACCCCGGCGACGGCGCCTTCTACGGCGCCAAGATCGACATGCACATGACCGACTCCCTGGGCCGCTCGTGGCAGCTCGGGACGGTGCAGCTGGACTACCTGCAGCCGGAGCGTTTCGGCCTCGTCTACACCGGCGCCGACAACGCCGAGCACCGGCCGGTGATGATCCATCGGGCGTTGATGGGCTCCTATGAGCGGTTCATCGGGATCCTGCTCGAGCACACCGCCGGCGAGCTGCCCGTGTGGCTTACGCCGGTGCAGGCGATCGTGCTGCCGATCGCCGATCGCCATCTCCCGTACGGCGCCGGCGTGCAGGCCCGTCTCACCGAGGCCGGCGTCCGGGCCGAGGTCGACGACCGCACCGAGTCGATCGCGCGCAAGATCCGCGACGCCGAGCTGCGCAAGATCCCGTACATGCTGGTCGTCGGCGACCGCGAGGCCGAGCGCGACGAGGTCAGCGTCCGTGAGCATCGCGCCGGCGACGCCGGTCCGGCGCCGGTCAAGGACTTTGCGCAGCGCGTGGTCAACGAGTCTAGAAGTCGCTCTGGAAATTGAATCCGCCGCTATACTCGGTGGCGTTGATCAAACTTCATTCCACACGGCGCGGCTCGGCTTGAACCAAGCCGCCGTTGAGCGAAGCTAGTGCCGGTCCCCCGTAGATTCGACCGGCGCCCGCCCGAGCGGGACCTCACTCGGACCAACGACCGTATTCGGGTGCCGGAAGTACGGCTAGTCGGCGAGGACGGAAAGCAGATCGGCGTCGTCGATACGTCCGAGGCGCTGGCGTACGCCCAGGAGCGCGATCTCGACCTGGTGGAGGTCGCCCCCGACGCCCGCCCGCCGGTGTGTCGCGTGCTCGACTACTCCAAGTACAAGTACGAGCAGGCACAGAAGCAGAAGGCGGCGCGCAAGCACCAGCAGCAGATCACGATCCGCGAGATCAAGTTCCGCCCGAAGATCGCCCAGAACGATTACGACACCAAGAAGGGCCATGTCCGCCGCTTCCTGCTCGGCAAGGACCGGGTCAAGGTGACGATCATGTTCCGCGGGCGGGAGGTGACCCACCCCGAGCGGGGGACGGCGCTGCTCGACCGGCTCGCCGGCGAGCTGTCGGACATCGCGGTCATCGAGCAGACCCCGCTTCAGGACGGCCGCAACATGACGATGATGCTGGCGCCGAACAAGACGGTGCTGGCCACGGAGAAGGACGGCAAGGCGCCCGATGCCTCCGAGGACGTCGCCGCGGCCGCGGAGAGCTCGGATAATGGGCATCAGAACGGGGCGTCCGACACGCCCTCGCCTACCCCGAGTGACGCCGCGGCGCAGTCCCCGGCCGGCTAGCTCCTCCTAGACAAGCCCCCGCGCCCCGTCTGCTTTACTCTCCGGCGATCATGCCGAAGATGAAGACTCACTCGGGCGCGAAGAAGCGCTTCCGGCTGACCGCCGGCGGCAAGGTGCGCGGCCGGCACTCGTTCACCAGCCACATCCTGGAGAAGAAGTCGCCCAAGCGCAAGCGTCGCCACGGGCAGCCGGCCGAGATCTCCGAGCACGACTCCAAGCGGGTCAAGATCCTGCTGGGAGCCAAGCGCTCATGACTCGGGTCAAGCGGTCACTGCACGCTCGCAAGAAGCGCCGCGCGACGCTGGCCCTGGCCAAGGGCTACCGGGGAGACGCCAGTCGTCACTACCGGACCGCCAAGGAGGCGGTGCTCAAGGCCGACCAGTACCGGTACCGCGACCGGCGCAACCGCAAGCGAGACTTCCGGCGTCTGTGGATCACCCGCATCAACGCGGCAGCGCGCCTGAACGGCCTGTCCTACTCGCAGTTCATGCACGGCCTGCAGAGCGCGGGCGTCGAGCTGGATCGCAAGATCCTCGCCGACATGGCCGTGCACGACGCCGATACCTTCCGACGTTTCGCCGAGCGCGCCCGAGAGGCGCTGGCCGCCGGCTGAGGCAACCCCGCCGAGACCAGCACCGCCACCCGGGCGCCGCTTCTTCGAAGCAGGCGCCCTTTCTATTTCCATGACCATCACGAGTCCCCAGAACGAGCAGCTAAAGCAGATTCGCAAGCTCAGCCGGCGCCGCCGCGATCGTGACCGCTGCGCGCGGTTCGTCGCCGAGGGCGAGGACCTGCTGGCCGCCGCCGAAGCCGCCGGCTGGAAGCCGGTGGAGCGCTACTGCGCCGCCGGTAGCGGCCTGCCGGGAACCGAGGTGGACCCGAAGCTGCTGACCGCCGCCTCCGAGCTGCGCTCGGGGACCAGGACGCTCGCCGTCTACGAGGAGCGTTGGGCGCCGCCGCCGACCGGGCCGGTGTGCGTCTATCTCCATGGGGTCCACGACCCTGGCAATGTCGGCACGATCCTGCGCTCCGCGGCGGCGTTTGGCGCGTCCGGTGTCGCGGTGGGCCCGGGCACCGCCGACCCGTTCGGTCCCAAGACGGTGCGGGCGAGCATGGGCGCGCTGTTCTCGGTCGCGCTCAGCCGGGTCGACGATGTCGGCAGGCTGCCGCGCCCGGTCGTCGCGCTCGCCGCCGGGCAGGGCTCGGCACTGGATCGGCTCCCGGTCCCGCCGGCGACGCTGCTGGTCGGCGCCGAGCGGGCGGGACTGCCCGGTGAGCTGCTGGCGGCAGCCGACCACGTGGCCCAGATCCCGATCGCCACCCATTCCCTGAACGCGGCGATGGCGGCGACGGTGGCGCTCTACGAGGCGTCTAGGATGGCGCGCGAATGACGACGGAAGTCGACCGGATCGCCGAGATACAGCGGGAGGCGTCCGCCGCGATCTCCGCCGCCGCCACCACCTCGGCGCTCGAGGAGGTCCGGGTTCGCTTCCTCGGTCGCAAGGCCGAGTTGCCCAACCTGCTGCGGACGGTGGCCCAGCTCCCGCCCGAGCAGCGCGCCGCCACCGGCAAGGGCGCCAACCGGGCGCGGCGGGCGCTGGAGGCGGCGATCGAGCGGCGGGGCGGTGAGCTCGCCGCGGTCGAATTGGACCAGCGGCTGGTCGACGACCGGATCGATGTGACGCTGCCCGCGGATCCGCTGCCCGCCATCGGCCGGTTGCACTTGATGACCCAGACGCGCCGCGAGATCGAGGACGTGTTCATCGGACTCGGCTTCAACGTCGCCGAGGGCCCCGAGGTGGAGACGGTCTACTACAACTTCGACGCGCTCAACCACGCCCCGACGCACCCGGCGCGGCTGCTCAGCGACACCTTCTACATCAGACATGACCCCACCGACCCCGGGGTCGACATCTTCGATCCCGACACGGCCGTGCTGCGGGTCCACACCTCGCCGATGCAGGTGCGGGCGATGGAGACCCAGCCCCCGCCGATCTACATAATCGTGCCCGGGCGGGTCTACCGTCCGGACTCCGACGCCACCCACACCCCGCAGTTTCATCAGATCGAGGGGCTGGCAATCGACGACGACGTCACCCTCGCCGATCTGAAGGGGACGCTGCTGACGTTCGCCCGCGCGATCTTCGGTGAGGCGCGCGAGGTCCGCCTGCGTCCGCACTTCTTTCCGTTCACCGAGCCGAGCGTGGAGGTCGACGTCTCCTGCTTTAACTGCGTCCAGGGGATCACCGCCGACGGCCAGCGCTGCCCCCTGTGCAAGGGCACCGCCTGGATCGAGATCCTGGGAGCGGGGATGGTCGACCCCAACGTGCTCGCGGCGGTCGCCGACAACGGATATGACCCGGAGCGGGTCCAGGGGTTCGCGTTCGGCATGGGGGTGGAGCGGATCGCGATGCTCAAGCACGGCGTCCCCGACCTGCGCCTGCTCTACGACAACGACATCCGGCTGCTGGAGCAGTTCTAAGGGCTAATGCGCGTCCCGCTGGAATGGCTGCACGAGTACTGCTCGCCCGACCTGAACGCGTTCGCGCTCGCCGATAGGTTGGCGATGACCGGCACCGAGGTCGAGCGGGTGGAGCGCCACGGCGTCTCGGCGCTTGACCAGTTCGTCGTCGGCAGGGTCCTGGACGCGCGGCCGCATCCGGATGCGGACCGGCTCCGCGTCTGCCAGGTCGACACCGGCAACGGGGTTCCGTCGCAGATCGTCTGCGGCGCCCCCAACGTCGCCGCCGGGCAGACGGTGGCGGTGGCCAAGCCGGGCGCGGTAATGCCCGACGGCAGCAAGCTCAAGGTGGCCAAGCTCCGCGGCCAGCCCTCCCACGGGATGATCCTGGCCGAGGACGAGGTCTCGATCGGCACCGATCACGACGGAATCATGGTCCTGGACGGCGGGCTCGCCCCCGGAACGCCGCTGGAGCAGGTGCTGCCGATCACCACCGACGTCCTGGTGGTGGAGGTGACCCCGAACCGGCCGGACTGCCTCGGCATCTACGGCATCGCTCGCGAGGCCCACGCCGCCACCGGCGCGCCGCTGTCCTCGGCTCCGTGGCTCGAGGATCCCGGTCCCGAGGGAGAGCTGGCGGCGGCGCGGATCATCGTCGAGTGCCCCGAGCTGTGCCCGCGGTTCACCGCCCGAGCCTTCGAGGAGGTCGAGCTCGGCCCGTCTCCCGCCTGGCTGAAGGCGCGGCTGATGGCCGCCGGCCAACGGCCGATCTCCAACATCGTCGACATCACCAACTACGTGATGCTGCTCACGGGGCAGCCGTTGCACGCGTTCGATCTGGACCGGATCGCCGGCGGGCAGCTGACGGTGCGGCTGGCCGGCGCAGGGGAGACGATGCAGACGCTCGACGGCCAAACGCGGCGGCTGGACCCCGAGATGGTCCTGATCGCGGACGCCGAGGGTCCGACTTCGATCGCCGGAGTCATGGGCGGTGCCCGTTCGGAGGTGGCGCCGACGACCACCCGCGTCCTCATGGAGGTCGCCAACTGGGACGGGGCCAACGTCCACCGGACTTCGCTGAAGCTGGGATTGCGCAGCGAGGCGTCGAGCCGCAACGAGAAGGGGCTGGCGCCCGAGCAGACCCTGGAGGCCCAGGCGATCGCGACTCGGCTGATGATCGACCTGTGCGGCGCTCGTCCGCTCCCGGGCACGATCGACGTCGGCGGTCCCGGGCCGGCGCCGGCGACCATCCGCTTGCGCGACGCCCGCGTCACCGACCTGCTCGGCGTGGAGGTTCCGCGCCGACGCTGCGCCGAGATCCTGCGGGCGCTGGAGTTCGACACCGCAAACGCCGGCGACGGACTGGACGTCACCGTCCCGGCGTTTCGGCGAAACGACGTGGCCCGCGAGGCCGACGTGATCGAGGAGGTCGCTCGCCTCGGCGCGCTCGATTCGCTGCCGGCCACGCTGCCCGCTCGCCGCGGCGCCTCGGGCCGGCTCACCGAGATCCAGCGGCTGCGCCGGCGCGCCGCCGACGCGCTCACCGCCCAGGGGCTGCACGAGATCGTCGGCTGGAGCTTCGAGGGCCCGGAGGTGGCAGCGCGCCTGCGCATCTCCGCGCGGCCCGCGGTGGAGCTGGAGAACCCGATGTCGGCCGAGCAGTCGCGCCTGCGCATCACCCTGCTCGGCTCGCTGCTGTCCGTCGGGGAACGAAACCGCGCCCGGGGCGCGGACCGGCTGGCGCTGTTCGAGGCCGGCGCCGTGTACCTGCCGGCAGGGGGGGCGAGGCCCGAGGAGCCATACCACGTCGCCGCGCTGCTGTCGGGCGCGGTGCGCCCGTCCACCTGGCGCGATCCCCAGCCGCCGACGGCCGACTTCTTCGCCGCCAAGGGCGTGCTCGCGGGCCTGCTGGACGGGGTTCGCGTGCCGTGGAGCGTCACCGCCGACCCCGAGGTCGCGCCGTTCCTGCATCCTGGACGGGCGGCCGGGATCCTGATCGACGGCTCGCCGGCCGGCTGGATCGGCGAGATCCATCCACAGGTCGCCGCCGGATGGGACTGGTCGGGCGCCATCGCCGCGTTCGAGGTCGACCTCGATATCGTCGCCGCGCACCTCCGGGTCGCCGGCTACGCCGCCGTCGAGAGCTTCCCCGAGGTCCGGGAGGACCTGGCGGTGATCGTCGCCGACACCGTCACCGCCGCCGACGTGCTGGCGGTGGTCCGCCAGGCGGGCTCGCCGCTGCTGGTCGGAGCCGACGTGTTCGACGTCTACCGAGATGAGCAGCGGATCGGTGCCGGCAACGTATCGCTGGCGCTGCGTCTGCGCTTCCGCGCTCCGGACCGGACGTTGACCGACGAGGAGGTGGCTGCATGCCGGCACCGGATCGCCGCCGCACTGGCCGATCAGCTGCAGGGACGGGTCCGTGATTCCTGAGGCCGGGGGCGGGGCAGCCACCGTCGCGGTGTTCGGGGCCGCGGGCTACACCGGCGCGCTCAGCGCCCGGCTGCTGCACCGCCATCCGCACTTCGAGCTGCGGACGGTGACCGCCCGCTCCGATGTCGGGCGCCGCCTGGATGAAATTTACCCGCACCATCGGGTGCCCCTGGTGCTGGAGGAGCTCGACCTCGAGCGTCAGGCCGACGTCGACGCCGCGATCGTCGCCTATCCCCACGGGGCCGCGGCCGAGGTGGTGGCGGCCCTGGTGGCTCGGGGCGTGCGCGTGGTCGATCTCTCCGCCGACTTTCGCCTGCGCGACCCGTCGGTCTACGCCGAGTGGTACCGGCCCCATCCCGAGCCGGCGCTGATCGGGCGGGCGGTGTATGGGTTGCCCGAGCGCTACCGCGACGAGATCGCCGCCGCCACACTCGTCGCCAACCCCGGCTGCTACCCGACGGCGGCGGTGCTCGGCCTGGCGCCGCTCGCCCGCGCCGGGGTGATCGGCGACGTGGTGATCGACGCCAAGTCGGGGGTCTCGGGCGCCGGCCGCGCCGCCACCGACCAGACCCACTTCGTCACTGTCGATGAGAATCTCAACCCCTACGGCGTGCCCCGGCACCGCCACACCCCGGAGATCGAGCAGGAGCTGGCGGTGCTCGGCGCCGACCTGCCGATCACGTTCACCCCGCATCTGATCCCGCTGGACCAGGGGGAGCTTGTCTCCTGCTACGTGGCCATCAAGGGTGGGGCGGGTGGGGACGATCTCTCTGTCGGCGCGCTGTATCGAGACGCGTACGCAGACGAGCCCTTCATCGAGCTCACCGACGGACCCCCGGGAGTCCGCGACGTGCGCGAGACGAACATCTGCCGGATCTCGGTTCACCGCGACGAGCGCACCGGCCGGGTGATCGTGTTCTCGGCGATCGACAACCTGTGGAAGGGCGCGGCCTCCCAAGCGGTGCAGAACCTCAACCTGATGTTCGGCCGTCCGGAGGGGGAGGGGATCACGGCGTGAGCCGGTTCTTCGCCAGCCGGTGGGTGCCATGCCCGGATCACGTCACCGAGGTCGGCGGCGACGCGCTGCCGGCCGGTTTTCGCGCCGCGGGGGTGGCCGCCGCGATCAAGCCCTCGGGGGAGCCCGATCTCGGGCTCCTGGTGTGCGACTCGACGGATGCGAGCAGTGCGGCGCGATTCACCGCCTCGGGCACTCAGGCGCCGCCGGTGCTGCTGTGCCGAGAGCGCTGCCGTCTGGACGCGGTGCGCGCCGTCGTCGTCAACTCGGGAAACGCCAATGCCGCCACCGGACAGCCCGGGTTCGAGAACGCCGCCGAGATGCAGGCAAGCGCTGCGATCGCCGCTGGAGTGCCCGCGGATCAGGTGGTGGTGTGCTCCACCGGGGTGATCGGCGTTCCGCTCCCGATGGAGAAGATCGAGTCCGGCATCAGCGCCGCCGCCGACGCCCTGGCGCCGGACGGGACGGCCGGGTTCGCCGGGGCGATCCAGACCACGGACGCGTTCGACAAGCGGGCACGCCTGGAGGTGACGCTCCCCGCCGGCACCGTCACCATCACGGGGCAGGCGAAGGGTGCGGGCATGATCTCGCCGGGGTTCGCGACCCTGCTGGTGTTCGTGCAGTCAGACGCGCTCGTGTCGGCGGAGACCTGCGACCTGCTGCTGGGCGTCTGCGTCAAGCGGTCATTCGAGCGAGCCTCGGTCGATGGCCAGCTCTCGACCAACGACACCGTGCTCCTGCAGTGCAGCGGCGAGTCGGGCGTGCCGGTGGCGCCCGAGACCGAGGACGAGCTGCGCTTCGGCGAGGCGCTGGACGCGCTCATGCGCCAGCTGTCGCTGCTGGTCGTGCGCGACGGCGAGGGCGCCCGCCGGGTGGGGCGGGTGGTCGTGCGCGGCGGCGACCCCGGCTCCGTCGGCGCCGTCGCCCGCGCGGTGGCGAACTCGTCGCTGGTCAAGACGGCGCTCTACGGCGGAGACCCGAACTGGGGACGGATCGTGCAGGCGGCCGGTGCGGCGATGCCGGGAACGGCGCCGCTGGCGATCGACGTCGAGATCGAGGGCGTGCCGGTGTGCAGCCGCGGATCTTTCGTTCCCCACGACCCGGCGGCGCTGGCGCACGCCGTCGCCGTCGACGAGGTGCAGTACGAGATCGGCCTGCCCGGGGAGGGGGCCGAGGCCGAGGTGTTCTTCTCCGACCTCGGCCACGAGTACGTGACCATCAACGCCGACTACACCACATGATCGCCCGGCCGGCGCGCGACGTAACCACGCTGCTCGAGGCGTTGCCCTACATCCGCGAGTTCCACGGCCGGACCGTGGTCATCAAGTACGGCGGCGCGGCGATGACCAACCCCGAGCTCAAGGAGGAGTTCGCCCGTGACGTCGTGCTGCTCAAGTACGTCGGCATGAACCCGGTGGTGATCCATGGCGGCGGCCCGGAGATCTCCAGCTACATGAAGCGGCTGGAGCTGCCGATCGAGTTCGTCGACGGGCTGCGGGTGTCCAGCGCCGAGACCGTCGAGGTCGCCAAGATGGTGCTGGTCGGAAAGGTCAACAAGGACATCGTGCTGCGCCTCAACCGCCACGGACAGCCGGCGGTGGGCCTGTGCGGCGACGACGGCCTGCTGTTCCGCGCCGCGCGGCAGGTCGCCCCGTCCGGTCAGGACATCGGCTTCGTCGGGCGGATCGAGCGCGTCGACGTCGAAGTCCTCACCCACGTCGCCCAGGACTACATCCCGGTCGTGGCATCGGTCGGCGCCGACCGCGACGGCAACTCCTACAACATCAACGCCGACGAAGCCGCCGGCGCCGTCGCGCGGGCGCTGGGCGCCTACAAGATCATGTTTCTCACCGACGTCGCCGGCTGGCTGCGCGACCCCGATGATCCGAGCAGCGTCATCTCGGAGATCGGCGCCGACGAGGTCCGCGCGCAGCTGGCGGCGGTCGCCGGCGGAATGCGGCCCAAGCTGGCCGCCTGCCTGGAGGCGATCGACGGCGGGGTGTCCTATGCCCACATCGTCGACGGGCGCGTGCCGCACTCGTTGCTGCTGGAGCTGTTCACCGATGCCGGTCAGGGGACCAAGATCGGTCCGGCGGCGAGATGAGACGGACCGGTCCGTGAGCCACCCAACGCTTGAGCAGTTGCAGCAGCTGGAGCGCGACCACGCGATCCCGACCTATGTCCGCAACCCGGTCCAGTTCGTGCGCGGCGCCGGGTGCCGGCTCTGGGATTCCGACGGCAACGAGTACCTGGACTTCCTCGCCGGCATCTCGGTGCTCAACGTCGGCCATTGCCATCCCCGCGTGGTGGCTGCGGTGCGCGACCAGGTGGGGCTGCTCACCCACGCCACCAACCTGTACTACACCGCCCCCGCGCTGCGGCTGTCGGCGGCGCTGGCGGCGAGCTCGCTCGGCGGCAAGGTGTTCCTCTGCAATTCGGGCGCCGAGGCCAACGAGGCCGCGATCAAGCTGGCGCGTCGCGCCCGCCCCGGCGGCAAGCTGATCGTCTTGGACGAAGCGTTCCACGGACGCACCTACGGCGCACTGTCGGCGACCCCGCAGGAGTCCAAGCAGGCGCCGTTCGCGCCGCTGGTCCCCGGCTTTGAGGTGGTGGCCAAGGATCCCGACGCGCTGGCGGCCGCGGTCGACTCGGGCGCGGCGGCGGTGCTGCTGGAGCCGATTCAGGGCGAGACCGGCATTCATCCGCTCTCGCCGGAGCTGTTGCGCACCGCGCGCGACGCCTGCGATCGCACCGGCGCGGCGCTGATCTTCGATGAGATCCAGACCGGGATGGGGCGGACGGGGACGCTGTGGGCCTATGAGCAGACCGGCGTCGTGCCCGACGCCATGACCAGCGCCAAGGCGCTGGGCGGCGGACTGCCGATCGGGGCGCTGATCACCGGGCCGGAGTTGGCCGATGTCCTGCGGCCCGGCGACCACGGGTCGACCTTCGCCGGCGGCCCGGTGGTGGCGACGGCGTCGCTGGAGGCGCTGGCGATCTGCTCTGATCCCGAGCTGCTGGCCGCGGTGCGATCCCGCGGCGAGCGTCTGATGGGCGGCTTGGCGGCGTTGCCGGTGGTGGCGCGAGTCCGTGGCCGCGGGCTGATGGTCGGGGTGGATCTGCGGGAGGGCGTCTCCGCGCCCGCGCTGGCCGGGCGGGCGCTGCTCGAGCAGCGGCTGGTGGTGAACGCCACCGGCCCGGCGACGATCCGGTTCGAGCCGCCCCTGGTCGTCTCCGAGGAGGAGATCGACGAGGCGCTGGGCCGGCTCGGAGAGCTGACGCGGTGAGCTCGGCACTCAGCGCCAAGATCGATGTCCCGTTGGCGTACGGCCAGCGGGCCGATGCCGCCGCGGCCGCCGTCCTGCGCCGGTTGCTGACGGTGATCGCCGACAACGTGCCAGGGGCAATCCAGGGCGAGGACGGCGAGTATCTGCACCAGCTGCGCATCGCCGTCCGGCGCTCGCGGACCGTCCAGCGCCAGCTCGCCGCCGTGTTCCCGCAGTGGGAGCTGCCCGGCTACCGCAGCGAGTTTCGCTGGCTGCAGCGCGCCACCGGCGATGCCCGCGACCTCGACGTCTACATCGACGAGCTCGACTCGCTGCGCGACCTGCTCCCGGATGCGATCCGCGACGATCTCGATCCGCTGCGCCCGGTGCTGACCCACGGCCGGCTCGCCGCCCGGGCGGACATGGGGCGCGCGCTGCTCTCGCCGCGCATCCGCGATCTCTTCCAGGACTGGGAGCGACTCCTCGAGACGCTGGTGGAGCTCCCAGTACACGACCGGCCCGCGGCGGGGCGGCCGATCGGCGAGCTCGCCGGCGTGCGGATCCGCAAGGTGTACGACCGGATCCTCCGCATGGGCAACGCGATCGATGACGGTAGCCCGGCGGCCGACTACCACGAGCTGCGCAAGAAGGGCAAGGAGCTGAGGTATCTGCTGGAGCTGTTCGGCCTCCAGTTGTTCGGCGAGGAGACGGTCGCGCCGATGGTCAGATCGCTCAAGGCGCTTCAGGACGTGCTTGGCCGCCATCAGGACCGCGAGGTGCAGATGGCGATGCTGCGCCACACCGCCGACGAGGTGGCCGGCCTGCGCGGCGGCGCCGCCGCCTGCATGGCGATGGGCGTCCTCGTCGACCGGCTGCGGTCAGACGAGCGCGCCGCCCGGGCCGAGTTCGGCGAGCGGTTCGCGCTCCTCGCCTCCGACGACCAGAGACGCTTTGTCGCCGAGACGTTTCGCTGAACTGGTGGGTCCCCGGGCGACCCACTAGGATCGGCCGGCGCATGCCCGGAATGACAGATCCCGCGTCCGCCGAGACACCCCTCGCGATCGACCGCGTCGACCGGAGGCCTGCCGCCGACGACGCCGTCGCGCTGCGCCTCACCGGGCGCTGGCTCGGACCCGGGGCCGCGGGGCGGCCGGAACCGCTCCTGGTCGTCCAGCTGCACGGCCGGCGCCACCGCTTCTCACCCAGCCGGGACGGCCATCCGGCGGCGGACTCCGAAGGCTGGCAGGCGACGTTCGAGGTTCCCGTGTGGGCCGAGCCCAGTCGCGAGGGTCAGGCGGCGCTGTGGGTGGGGGACGCCGCCGTGCCGGTGCCGGTTCCGGGGAGCACGGGTCCGGCTGCGCTCCCGGGTCGGCGCGGCGAGGCGTCGCCCGACGAGCCGGCCGCGCCGGCGGCGCCCGACGAGCCGGCCATGCCGGGGGCGCCCGACGAGCCGGCCGCGCCGGGGTCGTCCGAGGCGGCGTCCGAGAGCGGCCGTACCGGGCCACTGGCCGACCTGCTGCTCAAGGAGAGCGTGTCGGCGCTGCACGCCGAGCTCGAGGAGCGCTCTGCCGAGGCCGCCCGGCTGCGGGGCGCCCTCGCCGACGCGCGATCCGAGCTGGAGGCGCGCGCGGCCAGGCAGGCCGCGCTCGAGTCCGCCCAGGAGGAACTGCGGGCCCAGCTGCGGCAGCTCATGACCGCCGCGGCGGCGCAGCGCGACGAGTTCGCCGAGCGGGCGGCGCAGCTGACCGCCGCCGGCGACGCCCAGGCGGTCGAGGCCGCGCGGCTGCGAGATCGACTCGCCGCAGCGTCCTCGGCGGCGCACCAAAAGGACACCGAGCTCGCCGGCCTTCGCGCCGAGCTCGCCTCCGCCCAGGTGTCCCGCGACGCCACGGTCAGCGAGCTCAGCGAGTTGCGCACCGAGCTTGCCCGGCTCGGTACCGAGCTGGCGGTCGCCCGCGAGCAGATCTCCGCCCACACCGGAGATCTCGGCGATGCGCAGCGCCTGCTCGCCGACGCTCGCGCCCTGACCGAGCAGCTGCGCGGGCAAAAGCCGCACTGAGCGGAAACCGGAGGCGGCGGCGATCAAGTCCGTCCGCGCGAATACGTACCGTCGCGGCATGAGCGAGCCAGCGGGCGCCGCGGCGGTCGGAATCGAGACGGTGCAATGCTCCCCGGAGAGCGGTGGGCACCTCACCATCCGCGTCACCGGCCGCTGGCGGCGACCGATCACGGCCGGGCGGCCGACGCTCGTGATCGAGGCCGACGGGCGACGCCACTGCTATCCGGCCATGGCCGAACCGCCGAGTCTGGCCGGAGCCGGGACCGGGACCGGGCCTGGCGTCTGGCGCCTGCGTTTCACGGTGCCCGAAGGGCTGGCGTCGGGACCGGGGCGGAGCTGGCTGCAGTTCGGGAGCGTGTTCGTGACGCTGCCCATTCCCGTCCCGGCTGGCGGTGAGGGGCGAACTGTCCAGCTCGAAGCGGTGACCCAGCCCCCGGAGCCCATCGACCGAGTCCCGCTGGCGCCGCCGGCGCTCGTCCTCGCGGACGACGCCGCCCGCGGCGGGCTCGAGTCGCGCGTGGCCGAGCTGGAGCGCGAGCTCGACGAGGCGCGGACGGAACGCGACGAGCTGGTCGCCTCCCTCGCCGAGCGCGAGCGGCGCCGCCGCATCGCCGAGCAACGCGCCCACGCCGACCAGGCGGCTGCCGCGGCGCTGGTCACGCGGGAGCGGGCAGAGCACAGCCGCCGGCCGCCGGCACTCCGACGGCCGTCCGCCCCGGTGCCCAGGCTGCCATCGCCGGCGTCCGAGCCGCCGCCGCGGGCGTCCGAGCCGCCGCCGCTGGTACCCGAGCCGCCGCCGCGGGCGTCCGAGCCGCCGCCGCTGGTACCCGAGCCGCCGCGGGTCGCCTCCGGCTCGCCCGCCCCCGTCGACCGGGACGCGCTGATCGAGACCCTTCGCCGAGAGCTCGACTCCCGGGCTCGTGCCGATGCCGGGCTGCGCGCCCGTGCGATCGACGCCGAGACCCGGCTGGCGGCTCGGGTGCTGCTGGAGCAGCGCACCACCGCCGCGCTGGCCCAGGTGCGGACGGAGCTCGAGACGCTCTGCGAGGCCCTGGAGCACGAACGGGAGCTGCGCCGCGACGCCGAGCGCCGCGACGCCGAGCACCGCGACGCCGAGCAGCGCGACGACGAGCGACGTGCCACCCAGCTCGAGCGCGAGCCAGTGCCGGCTCCCGCCGCCTCGGCCGGCCCCTTGCCAGTGGAGCCGGAGCGCCTCACGGACGCGCTCACCCGGCTGCGGTCCACGGTTGCGCCGCAAACTCCGCCCGCCGGCGACGACGACGCCGACCCGACCGCCGCCGACCCGACCGCCGGCTCACCGCCGCCCGTGCGCCGGGTCGATCCGACCGAGGGCCGGCTGGAGCCCGCGTTTCGCCGCCTGGTCCGCCACGATCCCGACGCCGCCGGTCGGCTGCTGCTGGAGCTGCTGCCGCTGGCGCCTCTCGTTCACCCACGCCCCGCTGCGTACGACCTGGTCCTCGGCCGGCGAACCGGAAACACATGCCCGTGCGTGTGCGTCACCGTGTTCGGCGGCGCCGCCACGATCCGGGTGCGACGCGCGCCGCGCCCGGTTGACCAAGTCGACTTCCAGGCGGTCGGCGAGCCGGTGCGGATCGCGCGGCTGCTCGTCGCCGGATGGCTCCGTCGCCGATTCCGGCTCGGCGTGGCGCGCGTGCGCGGCCGCCGGGAGCAGTTGGCCGCGCTGTCGGCGCTGCTCCACGCGCCGCTGAACCTCACCGCGTTGCACCGGGAGGGCGCCCGGCTGGACTCCGCCACCACATTCGCGTTGGTCGCGGCGATGATCGATCCGGCATGGACCGCGGGCCAGCAGTTCACGCTCGCCCACGAGGAGTCTCACGCCGGCACCACGTACGTTTCCGTCAGCGGCGGTCGCCGCATTCAGGTCGCGCCCACCGCTCCCACGCGGCCGATCACGACCACGCTGCGCTGCCGCGCCGACCTGCTTCCGGCGGTGCTCTGCGGGGAACCTGTGAGCGGGCTGACCGTGACGGGAGATCCGGCTCCGCTGGCCTGGCTGCGCCGGTGGATCAACCGCGCACAGAGCGAGTGAAAGCGTCGGTCGGGCGGCCGCGTGCCGGCCGCGGCGTCCGCCCCGGCGCCTAAGCTGAAAGATGCCGCCCATGACACCGGTCTGCGCCCACCTACACGTTCACTCCGAGTACTCCCTGCTCGACGGAGCGTGCAAGATCGACGCCCTCGCGCAGCGCGCTGCGTCGTTCGATCAACCCGCGCTCGCCCTCACCGACCATGGTGTGATGAACGGGACGGTGGAGCTGTTCACGGCCTGCCGCAAGCACGGGATCAAACCGATCGTCGGCTGCGAGGTGTACGTCGTCGACGACCATGCCCGCCGCGCCCCCGGGCGTCTGGATCGCTTCCATCTGACCCTGCTGGCGGCGACGCCGGCGGGGTACCGCAACCTGGTCAAGCTCTCCTCAGCGGGCTTCTTGGACGGCTACCAGCGGGGAAAGCCGGGGGTGGACATGGCCCAGCTCGCCGGCCATGGCGAGGGCCTGATCGCACTCACCGGATGCCTGCAGTCGCGGTTCTGCCAGTACCTGATCGCGGATCGTCCCGCCGACGCGCGCGCCCACGCCCAGGAGCTGATGGACGCCGTCGGCGGTGACAACGTCTACTTCGAGGTGCAGAAGAACGGCCTCTCGGTTCAGGACGCGTGCAACGCGGAGATCGTCCGCATCGCCGCCGAGCTGGGGCGTCCGCTGGTTGGTACCGGCGACGTGCACTACCTCCGCCGCGAGGACTACCACCACCATGCGGCGCTGTTGTGCGTGCAGACGAAGTCGACCTTGAGCCAGCCGAAGATCACCTTCGACACCAACGAGTTCTACCTGCGCTCGAATCAGGAGATGGCAGACGCGTTCGGCGAGTGGCCAGAGGCCATCTCGACGACGCTGGAGATCGCCGATCGCTGCGACGTCGAGATCGAGCTCGGTCGCCAGCTGATCCCCCGCTACCCGACGCCCGACGAGGTGGGGGAGACCGAGTACCTGCGCGGGCTGGTCGATCAGGGCCTGCGCCACCGCTACGGCGATCCCGTCCCGGCCGACGCCCGCGAGCGAGCCGACTACGAGCTCGGCGTGATCGACCGGATGGGCTTCAACGCCTACTTCCTGATCGTCTGGGACTTCGTCAAGTACGCCAAGGACGCGGGCATCGCGGTCGGACCGGGCCGCGGCTCGGCCGCCGGCTCGATCATCGCCTACTGCCTGCAGATCACCGACGTCGACCCGCTCCGCTACGGCCTGCTGTTCGAGCGGTTCCTGAACCCCGAGCGGGTGTCGATGCCCGACATCGACATGGACTTCTCGGTGCGTGGCCGCGAGCGCGTGATCCGCTACGTGACCGAGAAGTACGGCAAGGAGGCGGTCGCGCAGATCGTCACCTTCGGCAAGATGTTCCCGCGCGCCGCCACCCGGGACGCCGCTCGTGTGCTCGGCCACGACTACGGCGTCGGCGACCGGCTGGCCAAGCTGATCCCGGATCCGATCATGGGCCGCTCGCCGAGCTTTGCCGAGTGCCTGGCGCCGGGCCAGCCGCTGCGCGCCGAGGTCGATCGCGACGGCATCGCCAAGTCGATCATCGACGTGGCCCAGGGTCTGGAGGGGATCGTCCGCAACTCCTCAATCCACGCCGCCGCCGTCGTCATCTCCGACCGCCGGCTGACCGACATCCTGCCGCTGCAGATCGCCGACGCCGGCGCCGACGAGAACGGCGAGCGAGTGTTCCGGACCGTGACCCAGTTCTCGATGAAGCCGGTCGAGCAGCTCGGCCTGCTGAAGATGGACTTCCTCGGCCTGCGCAACCTGGATGTGATCGAGGATGCGCTGGATATCGTGGAGCGGTCGACCGGTGAGCGTCCCGACATGAGCATCCTGCCCCTGGATCACGCTCCCACCTACGAGATGCTCGCCCAGGGGGACTCGGTCGGGGTGTTCCAGTTCGAGTCCGAGGGCATGCGCGAGGCGCTCAAGAAGGTGCGGCCGACCGAGTTCGACGATCTGGTCGCTCTCAATGCCCTGTACCGGCCGGGGGCGATGGACCAGATTCCCACCTATGCCCGCGGTAAGCGGGATCCCGACTCGATCGCCTACGCCGACGAGCGGCTGCGCCCGATCCTGGAGTCGACCAAGGGCGTGATCCTCTACCAGGAGCAGGCGATGCAGATCGCCACGGACCTGGCCGGGTTCAGCGGCGCCCGGGCCGACGACCTGCGCAAGGCGATCGGCAAGAAGAATCGCGAGGCGATGGCGACGCTGAAGCCCGAGTTCGTCGCGGGTTGTCGCAGGTCGGGCACCAGTGAGTCGGTCACCGAGATGCTGTGGACCACCAACGAACGATCCGCTGACTACTCGTTCAACCGATCGCACGCGGCCTGCTATGCGCTGATCTCCTACCGCACCGCCTGGCTGAAGGCCAACTACCCGGCCGAGTACATGGCGGCGCTGATCTCCTCGGTGATGGACACCAAGGACAAGGTGCCGTTCTTCGTATCCCAGGCAGAGCAGATGGGTATCGCCATCCTCCCTCCCGACGTCAACCTGTCAGACCACGAGTTCGTGGTCGTCGACGGCAACATCCGGTTCGGCCTGGATGCGGTCAAGGGGGTCGGCTATCAGGCGGTGGAGGCGATCAAGCGTGCCCGCGGGGACGGGAGCTCCGCGCTTTCGCCGCCGGCGGACCGGGACGCTCGCCCGTTCACCAGCCTGTTCGACTTCTGCGAGCGCGTGGACAACCGAGCCGTCAACAAGAAGGCGATCGAGGCCCTGATCAAGTGCGGCGCGTTCGGTTCCACCAACGCCTCGCGCAAGGGCATGCTGATGGTGCTCGAGCAGGCTCAGGCAGCCGGCCAGAAGGCCCAGCAGGACGCGCTCATTGGTCAGGGTTCGATCTTCGATCTGGGTACCGGGCTGGACGGGCTCGGCGATGGCGCGCGAGCCGGTGCGGCGGCCGCGTTCGCGACGCCCAGCCACGCGCCGATCCCGGGCGACGAGTTCGACCAGACCGAGCTGTTGACCGCCGAGAAGGAGTCGCTCGGCCTGTTCATCTCCGCTCACCCACTCAAGGAGGTCGGTCCCGCGCTACGGGCCAAGGCCGACGCCACGCTGGCCGAGCTCGCCAGCCGTCGCGACGGCGACTGGGTGACTATCGGCGGCATGGTCACCCAGGCCAGGCGGATCAAGACCAAGAAGGGTGACTGGATGATGTTCGCCACCCTGTATGACCTGCAGACCTCGGTCGAGATCATCGTCTTCGGCAAGGCGCTTGTGGCCAGCGAGGATGCGCTCAAGACGGACTCGATCGTGCTCGTACGCGGCAAGGTCGATCACAAGGACCGTGAGACCACGTGCCTGATCGCGCAGCAGGTGGAGCGGTTTGCGCCCAGCGAGGAGGAGGTGCTGACGGCCCAGGTGCGCGCCGTCGAGCCGATCCTCGCCCCCAGTGCGCTGCGGCTGCGGCTGGACGCGACGGCGCTGCCTGGATCGGTGCTCGGCGAGCTCAAGGAGCTGCTGGCCGGATTTCCTGGTGAATCGGACGTGGTGATCGAGCTCATCACCACCATCGGTCACCGGCGGCTGAAGCTCGGTCCCAGTTATCGCGTGGCGCGCAGCGCCGGCCTGCACGCCGAGCTGGACGCGCTGCTCGGTTCGGCGCTGATCACCGAGATGGCCGCCGCAGCCGCCGCGGAAGCGGGGCGACGCGCCCCGCCGGCGCCAGGACGCGCCGCCGCGCCGGCCAGCATGTCCTGAGGGCCCCGAAAGAATTATTGGCGGCTCCGTCGGCGTCCAGCCACTCGCCGGATTCCGCCACTAATTCTCTCGTGGACCCTGACGTTCACTTGACGTGCAGGTTGATCCCGAGCAGGAGCAGGGGCCAGAGCACGACCGCCAGCCCCGCCGAGACCACCTGACGCGCGGTGTCGACGTGCTTCAGATAGTGATGCGACGCGGCGAGCAGGACCCCGATCGCCAACCAGATGATGGTGGTGAGGCTGATCCTCATCGTGATCGATACCGCACGGAATGCGTCATCAGGTCGGCAGCCACGGTCCGTGCCAGCCGCCGTGCCCGGCGACGAGCTGGTCGGCCTCGGGTGGACCCCAGGAGCCCTGGGGATAGGTGATCGACCTCGGCGGGCGGTCCAGCAGGGGCTGCATCACCCGCCAGGTCTGTTCGACGTTGTCCTGTCGGGTGAAGTGGCTGGCGTCGCCGATCAGCGCGGCGTGCAGCAGGACCTCGTAAGGGCTGGCGCCCTCGCCGCCTTCCTTGGCGAACTCCATGTCGAGCTCGATCTCGCTCGTCCCGGGCCGATCGGCGCGGTGGGCGTCCAGGATGATCCTGATTCCGGTCTCCGGGTCGATCCGGAACACGAGCTGGCTGGGCTGGGGCTGCTTGCGTGCGCTCGGGATGAACGGCAGTCGCGGGGGGTTGCGGAACACGAGCCGCAGCTCGGTCTGGCTGACCGGCAGCCGCTTGCCGGTGCGGATGAAGAACGGCACCCCTGACCACCGCCAGCTGTCGATCTGGAGGCACAGCGCAGCGTAGGTCTCGGTGTCGGAGTTTGCGCGCACGCCGTCGATGTCCCGGTAGCCGTCGTACTGCCCGCGCACGTAGTGACGCGGCTCGGCGTCCTCCATGGCCGAGAACACCGCGAACTTCGCGTCCTTCTGGCTGTCGGGCAATCCGGACGCGGGCGGCTCCATGGCCGCTGCCGCGAGCATCTGCATCAGGTGGTTGACGACTACATCGCGCAGCGCGCCGACCGGATCGTAGAAATGACCCCGGTCCGACACGCCGAAGCGCTCGGCCATCGTGATCTGGACCGCCGCCACGTAGTTGCGGTTCCACACCGGCTCGAGCATCGCGTTGGCAAAGCGCAGGTAGAGGATCTCCTCCAGACCCAGCTTCCCCAGGAAATGGTCGATGCGGTAGAGCTGACTCTCATCGACGTAACGGTGCAGTTCCTTCGCCAGCCCCCGCGCCGACTGCAGGTCGTGCCCGAACGGCTTCTCCACCGCCACCCGCTGGCCGTTCGCAACCAGCTTCGCCTCCGATAACCCGGCGACCACCCTGGCGAACAGCGACGGCGGGATCTCCAGGTAGAACACGGGATTCTTGTGATCCGCCAGCGCGGCGGCCACCGCCTCGTAGATGGCGGGATCGTTGAAGTCGCCACCGACGTAGCTGAGCCGCCGGGCGAAGTTCCCCCAGACCGTCTCGTCGATCGACTCGCCGGTGGCCTCGACGGCCTTGCGTGCGTAGTCGCGCAGGTGCTCGTTGGTCCAGTCGGCGGCGGCGACGCCGATCACCGGGCAGTCGAGCAGCCCGCGGGCCTCCAGCCGGTACAGGGAGCGCAATGTCATCTTGCGGGCGAGGTCGCCGGAGATCCCGAAGACCACCAGCGCGTCGCCCGGCCGGGTTGAGTCCGTCATTTGGCGCGCACGCTACCTGAGCCCGAGCCGGCGCGCGCCCGTGACGCCCGGCCCCGCTTGCGCAGCGCGAAGCAGAGGTCGACCTCTTCGCGGGTCGGCCCCTGACGCTCCGGCCCCTGGGTCTCGATGACCAGCGGCAACTTCTCGAACCGCGGCTCCGACAGGTACGCCGCGCATCCCCGCTCACCCAGCTCTCCGGTGCCGATGTTGGCGTGACGATCGCGGTTGGACCCCAGGGGCGTCTGCGAGTCGTTGAGGTGCAGCGAACCGAGTCGCTTCACGCCGATGACCCGGCCGAACTCGTCGATCGTCTTCTTCAGCCCGGGGGCGGTCCGGATGTCGTACCCGGAGGCGAGCAGGTGGCAGGAGTCCAGGCACACACCCAGTCGCTTGCCGCCCCCGGCGGCGTCGAGCAGCTCGGCCACCTCCTCGAACGAGCGGCCCAGGGTTCCACCCGCACCGGCGGTGTCCTCCAGGTGCAGCGAGCAGCGGTCGGTCTCAGACAGCGCCTCCTTGATCACCTTGCCGGCGCGCTGGATCGCCTGCCCGACATCCCCCTGCTTGGCCGAGCCGGGGTGCAGGACGACCCCGGTGGCGCCGATCCCGGCGCCCACCCGCAACGACTGGATCAGCGAGGCGCGGGACTTGTCCCGGATCTCGGCGTCCTGCGACGCGCAGTTGAGCAGGTATACGGCGTGGATCAGCACCGCCTTGATCGGGCTGGGCTTCATCGCCTCGCGGAAGGCGGCGAAGTCGTCGTCGTCATACGCGGTCGGGCGCCACATCCGCGGGGACTGGTTGAAGATCTGGATCGCCTCGCAGTCGCGTTCGGCGCCGCGCTGGATCGCCTTGTCCAGTCCACCGGCCGGTGATACGTGGGCGCCGATTAGCATGAATGCTCCATGTCGTTGAGAGTTCGCTTTGCTCCGTCCCCGACCGGGGCGCTGCACATCGGCGGCGCGCGGACGGCGCTGTACAACTGGCTCCTGGCCCGCGGTCAGGGCGGCACGCTCGTGCTGCGGATCGAAGATACCGACCGCGAACGCTCCACGCCCGAGAACGTGGAACAGATCCTCGCCGCGCTCCGCTGGCTGAACCTCGATTTCGACGAGGGTCCGATCTTCCAGTCACAGCGTGCCGCTCGGCACGCCGAGGTCGTCGACCAGCTCGTTGCCGGCGGGCGGGCCTACCACTCCAACGCCACCGCCCAGGACGTCCGCGCCTTCAAGGAGCGCCACGGCGCCGACCGTGGATTCCGCGGCGACCCCGAGGCGTTCGGCGCGGTGCGGCTGCGGTTTGCCGACGACGGCGACACCGTCGTCCGCGACGTGATCCGAGGCGAGGTGTCATTTCCCAACATCAGTCAGGACGATCCGGTCATCGCCCGCGCCGACGGCTCCCCCGTCTACAACCTGGCGGTCGCCGTCGATGACCTCGACGCCGGGATCACGCACGTCATCCGCGGTGAGGATCATCTTTCGAACACCCCCAAGCAGATGCTCGTGCTCGACGCGTTGGGCGCGACCCTGCCCGTGTACGCCCACCTCCCCCTGCTCCACGGACCGGACGGCAAGAAGCTGTCCAAGCGTCACGGCGCCGCCTCGGTGCAGGAGTTGCGCGATGCCGGCTACCTACCTGAGGCCGTCGACAACTACATCGCCCTCCTCGGGGCCGGGTTTGCCTCCGACGAGGAGTTCTTCACGCTCCCCGCGTTGGCCGAGCGCTTCCGCCTGGACCGAGTTTCCAAGAACCCGGCGGTGTTCGACGAGCGCAAGCTCAGACACTTGAACGGCCGCCACCTGCGCGAGCTCGGCCCCGACGAGCTGACCCGCCGGCTGGAGGACTTCACCGGGCGCGGCGGGCTCCGGGGCGCGGTGGAGATCGCTGAGGAGAAGATCCAGACCCTGGGGGACTTCTGGCCGTTGGTGTCGTTCCTGTTTGAGGGTCCGGTCGAGGATCCGGCGGCATTCGAGAAGACGATCGCGCGCAACGGCGCGGTGGACGAGCTGCTGGCCGCCCGTGACGCGCTGGCCGGCGCGGAGCCGTTTGATGCCGCCAGCGTCGAGACCGCGCTGCGGGGCGTGGTGGAGCGCGACGGCGTCAAGCCCGGTCAGGTGTTTCAGCCGGTGCGGGTCGCGATTGCGGGCCAGACGGTCTCGCCGGGGATCTTCGAGAGCGTCGCGCTGCTGGGGAAGGGGGAGACCCTGGCCCGGATCGACGCCGCGGTGGCTCGGGCGAGAGACCTCTCGTCGGGGCGCTAAACCAGAGTCGGGCTTCTGCCGATACTTCGGCCAGAGGGTCGTGAAATGGAATCTGGCCAAGCGGGCCCGCCCGCGCACGCGCAGGCAACGGTGACCACCGTGGCCAGTGAGGCTGCGAGGATCGTGCCGACGGACCCCTACGCCACCCGGGAGCATCATCACAACGAGGGGCACGGGCGCCGGCTGACGATGGCGTTCGAGGCGCTCGAGGACTATCCGGTGCTGGTGGAGTCTCGCAATCGGGTTCTCGCTCTGTTCGCGGAGGGTGGGACGTCGGTCGGCGACGTCGTGTCCGCGATCCAGGCCGAAGTCGGACTCTCGGTCAGCGTGGTCCGGCAGGCCAACCAGGTGCCGGGACCGAGCCGCGGACACGTTGAGACTGTGCCGGCGGCGGTCAAGGTGCTGTCGCCCGAGGCCGTGCGCGCGATCGCCGAACGGGCTCGGACGTTTGACTTCTTCGAGCGCACCGCCGTCTGGCAGGGCATCCCCGAGCGCTTCCGGCTGCACGCCATGGCCACCCAGCGCGCCGCCCACCGCCTTGCCCGCGAGGTGGCCTATGCCGACACGCAGCGCCTGCTGTTCACTTCGTTACTGCACGACATCGGCAAGCTGGTCCTGGTGATCGCCTACCCCGGATACCCAGACCAGGTGCACGGCGATGCCCGCACCCCCGAGGATCGCATCCGGCGCGAACGCGCCGAGCTGGGGGTCGACCATGCGCTGGTCGGTGGCGTCATGGCCCGTCGCTGGGCGTTGCCGAGGTCGATCGCGACGGTCATCGAGCGCCACCACGCCCCCGATGCCACCGGGGAGGCCGCGCTGATCCGCCTCGCCGACATGCTCGCCCACTATGTGCTCGGCGCCGCGATCACGCCGGCGGAGTTATTGGAGGTTTCGCTCAGCGTCGGGCTGGCCCCGAGCGGCCTGCGGCGGGTGATGTACGAGCTGCCGCTGGCGGACTCGGCGCCACCGCCCCGGCCGGTGGCTCCCTCTCCGATGTCCGCCCGTGAGGTCCAGGTGCTGCGCCGCCTGGCCCAGGGGATGGTCTATAAGCAGATCGCGTCGGATCTGGGCCTGTCGACGAGCACCGTGCGCACCCACCTGCACAACGTCTACGGCAAGCTTGGCGCCATGGACCGCGCCCAGGCGGTGCTGATCGCCACCGAGCGCGGCTGGATCTGAGACTGCCTGAGAGCACCCCCTGGCGGTGCGGTCCCGGCGCTCTGATCGGTCCCCTAGCATTTCGGTTCCCCTAGCATCGGGGCGGGATGATCTCGATCACGTCCAAGTCTCCGTACGCGCTCAGCGCGCTGGTCGAGCTCTATCGCCAGGGAGGGGCCGAGCCGGTGCCGATCGCCGAGCTGGCCCGCCGCCGCGAGATCCCCGTCCAGTTCCTGGAGCACCTGTTCGCGAGCCTGCGCCGCGCCGGGGTGCTGCGCTCCCAGCGGGGGGTCAAGGGGGGATACTGCTTCGCCCGGCCGCCGGACGACGTGACCGTGCTGGAGCTGGTGGAGCTGCTCGACGGTCCCCTCGGCGGCGGCGCCGCCGGGGTGTTCGCCGAGGCCGCCCGGGCCGCCGGCGGTGTACTCGGGGAGGCCACCGTGGCGTCGGTCGCCGAGCAGGAGATCCGGTCGGCGGTCGCACCGATGTACCACATCTAGTGGCCCCGTTCGCAGATACGACGACATTCGAGCGGCCTCCGGCGGCGCCGGGCTTTGTCCTCGGATGCTCGTGCAGCGCTGCTGCACGTCGCATCCTGCGTCCGCGCCCGGCATCCACCGGCGACCACTCTCGGCGTCGCCGTACTTACGAACGGAACCACTAGTGCGGGTCTCGACGAACATCGCCGATCTCGTCGGTCGTACGCCTGTGGTCAAGCTGACCGGGGTGATGCCGAGTCCGGAGGTGGAGCTGTTCGCCAAGCTCGAGGCGTTCAACCCCGGCGGCAGCGTCAAGGATCGGATCGGCGTCGCCATGATCGACGCCGCCGAGCGCGAGGGCCGGATCGAGCCCGGCAGGACGACGATCGTCGAGGCGACCAGCGGCAACACCGGGATCGCGCTCGCGTTCGTCTGCGCCGCCAGGGGCTACGACCTCGTGCTCACGCTGCCCGAGGGCATGAGCCGCGAGCGCGAGGGGCTGCTCAGGCTCTACGGGGCGCGGGTGGAGCTGACCGAGTCGGTGGGCGGTATGACCGAGGCGGTGGACGCGGCGCGGGCCTTGGCCTCGCGCGACGACGTGTTCCTGCCCGACCAGTTCTCGAACCCGGCGAATCCGGAGATCCACCGCCGCACCACGGGTCCCGAGTTGCTGGAGGCGCTGGATGGCCGGATCGACGTGCTCGTCGCCGGCGTCGGCACCGGAGGCACGATCACCGGGGCGGGCGAGGTGGTCAAGCAACGCAACCCGCGCTGCCGGATCGTGGCGGTGGAGCCGCGCACCTCGGCGGTCCTCTCCGGTGGCCGGCCGGGACCCCACAAGATCCAGGGGATCGGCGCCGGTTTCGTCCCGGCGGTGCTCAACCGCGAGCTGCTCGACGAGGTCATCGCCGTCGACGATGAGGACGCGATCGAGACGGCGCGACTGCTGGCCCGCCGAGAGGGAGTGCTGGCGGGGATCTCCTGCGGCGCCGCGGCGTGGGCGGCGCTGCAGATCGCGGGCCGGCCCGAGTCCCGCGGGACCCGCATCGCGGTGATCCTGCCCGACTCGGGCGAGCGCTACGTCTCGACGCCGTTCTTTGCGCCCTGACCCGGCGGCGCCGGGTCTGCCGATGGACCCCGCTCGCTAGCCTGTGACGACATGTTCGGCCTCGGGCTGATGGCGCGCACCACGGCGGAGATCCGGCGTGACGTGGCCGCCGCCAAGAGCCGCGATCCCGCCGCCCGGGACGTTGGCTCGTTGGAGATCCTGGCCGCCTGGCCGGGCGTGCATGCCGTGCTCGCCCATCGCGTCGCCCACGCCCTCTACGGAGCTGATGTGCCGGCCCTGCCCCGGATGATCGCGATGCTGGCGCGGTCGCTGACCGGGATCGAGATCCACCCCGCCGCCCGGATCGGCAACGGGTTCTTCATCGACCACGGCATGGGCGTGGTGATTGGCGAGACCGCCGAGGTCGGCGATGACGTGACCCTCTATCAGGGGGTGACGCTCGGCGGCACCGGCTCGGCCACCGGCAAGCGCCACCCGACGGTGCAGGACAACGTGACGATCGGGTCGGGCGCCAAGATGCTCGGGCCGATCACGGTCGGCCATGGTGCCAAGATCGGAGCCAACAGCGTCGTGATCCACGACGTTCCCGCCAACTCGACCGTCGTCGGCAATCCCGGTCATCCGGTGCGGGTCGAGGGCCGGCGCCCGGAGGGCCCCGACACCGACTGGATCCACCTTCCCGACCCGGTCGCCGATGCGATCAAGGCGCTCTCCAGCCGGATCGCCACGCTCGAGGCCGCGGGCGAGAACACGGAGTCCCGTCCGCCCCCGCCTCCGGCACCGGTGCGTCAGCTTCGCCGTGCCGCCGCTTCAGGACAGCCCGAAGGCCGTTCCAATCCGGCGGTCGGCCCTAATCCAGCGGGGGGATAGGCGCCGCTTCCTTGGTCTCGCTCGGCGCCATCGTGTGCATGGGCGGGAGCGCGGTCGGCTCCATCTCGGGGGCTCCATCGGGCATATTGCGCCGCGCCCGCACCAGGTAGAGAGGCCGGCCCTTGACCTCGTCGTAGATGCGGCCGACGTACTCGCCGATGATCCCGATGGCGATCAGCTCGATCCCGCCCAGCAGCAGCACGACGATCGTCAGCGCGCTGAAGCCCGGCAGGTAAGAGCCGAGGATGCGTAGGACGACGACGATCGGAATCGCGATGAACGCGAGCGTTGAGATCAGGAAGCCGAGCAGCGTCGCCAGCTGCAGCGGACGATGCGAGAACGACGAGATCGCATCCAACGAGAACCGCACCATCTTCGGGATCGAGTACTTGGTCGTGCCGGCGTAGCGGGCATCACGCTTGTAGGGAACCGCCGCCTGCGTGTAGCCCACCCAGACGGTCATGCCGCGCAGGAACCGGTTGCGCTCGCGCATCGACAGCAGCGCGTCCAGTGGCCCGCGGTCCAGCAACCTGAAGTCGCCCGAGTTGTGCTGCAGCTCCACGTGGGCGAGCTTGTCGAACAAGGTATAGAACCAGCGGGCGGTGCTGAGCTTGAAGCGAGACTCGCCCTGGCGGTGCTCGCGGACGGCGTAGACCACATCACAGCCCGCCCGCCAGTGGTCCAGCATCGTGCAGATGATCTCGGGCGGGTCCTGCAGGTCGGCGTCCAACATGACCACCGCGTCGCCGGCGGCGTGGTCGAGGCCGGCGGTCAGGGCGGTCTGGTGCCCGAAGTTGCGCGACAGGTAGACGACCCGCACGCGCGGGTCCCGGCTGGCCAGGCTCTCCAGCTTCATCGGTGAGCCGTCGGTGGAGCCGTCGTCGACCAGCACCAGCTCGAATGGCAGCCCGTCGAGGGCCGAGCAGACGCGCGAGTAGAACTCATCGACCGTGGCGTCCTCGTTGAAGATCGGTGCCACGACGCTGACCAGGCCGAGCTCCCGAGGCTCGCCGTCCAGGGCGCGCGGAGCGACGCTCATCGCCGGCATGCTATTGCCTGGGGCCTCGGTCGCCTACAGAAGACCGGTGCCATGCGGGATGTATCCAAGCAGCTGAATCCCCTGGACAACCCCGGTCAGGATGATCGCCATCCGGGCCAGGCGGCGATCGTGACCCAATGCGGCGAGGGGCAGGAGCCAGGCGACATACCAGGGCAGAAGCGAGCTGGAGGCCACCAGCATCGCCAGCATCGCCCACCCGGCGCCGTCGATCCAGTCGGTCTGGCCCCGCCAGACGCGTCGCAGCAGCCAATAGCAGACGGCCAGGAAGAGGACGGCGAGGACATAGCCGGCGATGTGGCCCGGCGTGGGCAGAGCGAGCCGGGTGGCGATGAATCCCGGGATGCTCAGCCAGCCGCCCTCGCTCTGGGTCTTGTTGACGGTCGCGAGCATGTCGAACGACCCGGATCCGAACATGGAGATGCTCAGCGCGCCGATGACTGCGACCCCGGCGATGACGCCGAGGACGAGATCGCGGCGGTCCCGGCCGCGCCGCGGTCCGCCGGCGGCCAGGGCGAACGGGAGCACGAGCCCGGCCGTGAGCTTGACCCCAACCGCCAGCATCGTCATACCGCCCCCCAGGCGCTCCCGCGCGGCCAGGATCGCGTACAGCCCTGCGACCAGCGCGAGCAGCATCAGCAGGTCGTTGTGGCCGCCGCCGATGCCATACACGACGAGCAGCGGGTTCAGACCGACCAGCGCCGCCGCTCTGACCGGATCGTTGCCGCGCAGCCGGGCGCAGTGCCAGACAAGCGCCACCAGCCCGATACCGGCGGCGGCGGCGATCGACTTGTAGGCGAACACGCTGGCCGCGATCGACAGCGGCGCCAGGAGGTAGCTGAACGCGGTGAACACGGGTCCGTAGACGCTCGGGATGTACGACCACTTCGCGCCCACGTAGGGGAAGACGGAGTCAAGAGCGATCGCGTGGGGGCCGTGGGTGTACGGGTTGGTGGCGTACAACGCGCCCATCCGGGCGTAGGCCTGGTAGCTGAAGATGTCCGTCGAGGTCAGCGGCGGCGCCAGCAGCACGACGGCATAGAGAGCCGCGATCGCCATCAGCACGGTGCGTCCCGACAGCTGGGCGGAGGCGGCGACGACGACCGCGTAGGAGACGAACATCAGCACCAGCGCGACGATCGCCCCGCCGACGTGGAGATTGAGGCCGGCAGCGTCGAACGCTCCGCCCAGCGACGACGGGACCGGCCGCACCGATTCCGGCAGCAGCGACTCGGTGTGCGCCGCCGCGATGGCGATGACGAAGCCGCTGACCAGCAGCCCTCCGATCGCGATCAGGCCACGGCGGCTGCCGGCTTGCTCGCCGCGGACGCCGAGGGCGACATCAGGCAGCTCGTAGCCGCCGTTGCGCGGCACCACGCCGACAGGTCCGCGGACGCTCATGGCGTTGAGAATGCCCCGACCAGGGCCAGGTGCGGTTTGGGCAAGATTGAAATCGTGTTAATCAGCCCACCGTGGTGGACCCGATCCGGGATGAGCGGGCGACAGCGGCGGCAGCGCTGCGCTTCATCAGGGGGACTTTCAGCATCGCCTCCAGCGCGATCTTGCTGGACATCTTCGAGCTGCCGACGGTGCGATCCGCAAACACGATCGGAACCTCGCGCACGGTGAAGCCGGCCAGGATGGCGCGGTAGGTGACCTCAATCTGAAAAACGTATCCCTCGGCTCGGACGCTCGGCAGGTCGATCGCCTCCAGCACCTCCCGCCGGATGCACTTGAAGCCGCCGGTGAGATCACGGATCCCGACGCCCAGGATCGCTCGCGCGTACAGGCCGCCGCCCCGGCTGACCAGCCGCCGCAGCAGTCCCCAGTCGCGAACCCCGCCCCCGACCACGTAGCGTGAGCCGAGCACCAGATCGGCATCCTGCGCCGCGGCCAGCAGGTCCGGGAGGTACCGCGGGTCGTGGGAGAAGTCGGCGTCCATCTCGATCAGCAGCTGCGCTTCGTTGGCGAGCGCATGCGTGAATCCGGCCAGGTAGGCATACCCGAGCCCGCTCTTGCGCGGGCGGTGCAGCACCTCCACCCATTCGTGGTCGGCGGCGAGCGAGTCGGCGAGCATCCCGGTTCCGTCCGGCGAGTTGTCGTCGACGACCAGGATCCGGTGGTCCTCCGGCGCGACGCCGGCGAGCGCCGAGCTCGCCGCCCGGACGATGCCCGGAAGGTTCTCGGCCTCGTTGTAGGTGGGGATGATCAGCCAGATCGCCACGCTCATCGCGAACGGAGCCTAATCGCCGTCGCCGGACGGCACGGCGAGGACCGACCCGGCATCATGTCCGCGGGGAGGACGATGGACGGCGTCGACACGACAATCGAGGGCGGCAGCCGAGCGCGCCGCGAGGGAACGGGGACGGCCCGGGACCGCCATGCACCGGGACCGGCGCCTCATCGCCGGCGCCGGCTCGCCGCCGTGGGGGTCGCGGCGGCGGTCGCGTTCATCATCGGGGTCGTGATCGGGGCCGGATCCGGTGGCGGCGGACGGCACCGCGTGGCGCACGCCCCGGTCGCCTACTTCATGCGTCTCAAACGACTCGCGGGCGCCGGGACCGGATCGTTCGCGGCGGTCGAGCACCAGCAGGAGGACGCCGCGATCGACCGCACCCTGGCGTACACGCCATTCGTCCGGATCGCCGGCTCACAGCACCGGGAGATCGCCCTGACGTTCGACGACGGGCCGGGTCCCTACACCCTGCACGTGCTTCGGGTACTGGACCGCCTGCACACGCCGGCGACGTTCTTCGAGGTCGGCCTCCCCGAGGAGTACTTCCACGCCGGCACGACGGCGATCGTGGCCCACGGGGATCCGATCGGCGACCACACCGAGACCCACCCGGAGATGATCCAGCTCTCCGCCCAGCAGCAGCAGGGCCAGTTGCTCGAGGAGACCCGGGCCATCGGGCGCTACGGCGCCCCGTTCCCCCGCATGTACCGCCCGCCCTACGGACTGTGGAACTCGACCACCCTGGCGCTGCTGAAGCGGTACCGGATGCTGATGGTGCTGTGGACGGTTGACACCTCCGACTGGCAGCTCCCGGGCGCCAACAAGATCGTGCAGCGCACCCTCTCGGGCGCCCGACCCGGAGCGATCATCCTGATGCACGACGCCGGCGGGAACCGCTCCGAGACGATTGCGGCGCTTCCGCGGGTCATCAGGGGCCTGCGCGCCCGCGGCTACAAGCTCGTCACGGTTCCCCGGCTGCTGCTCGACAACCCCGCGCCCCGCGATCAGGACGTCACGATGCTGCAGGGCGCCGGGGGTTAGCTCCGATACCGCGGGCGGTCAGGGCAGGCCGCGGCACCCGGTTGGGCGTCTGCGCCCCCGCCGTCGGCATGCGCCCGGGCGGGGATTCGACATCCCGGTCGCTCAGCGCCGCTGGTAGGCGACCCGGTTCCAGCTCGGCTCGGGAGCGAGCTCGATCCGCTCGCCGCCACGATCGGGCTGGACGTAGACGAACGCGTGGGTGTCCGCGTCGAAGGTGATGTCCAGCTCGCCCTCCTTGACGCGCTGGTCCAGCCAGGCGCCGCGGAAGATGAGCCGCCGCAGCCAGTGGACCAGGGAGCGCTCCGATGGACCGACCAGCTCTGACCAGCATTCGTTGACGTGCTCTCCCAGCGCCGAAGCCGGATCGGTGACCTCACCGTTGACGACGAGGTTGATCAGGTCCTCGGCTTCGTCCTCCTGCACCGCGCCGCGCAGGAATCCGAGCTTGCGCGCCGACTGCTCGCAACGCTCGCGGAAATCACGCTCGTTGAAAGTGAAGCGAAGCTCCCCGTACTCGAGCACGAAGTCATCCCCTGAGCTGTAGTTCCCGCGCCGGTACATGGCGTCGGCATCATATGTGCCAGTCCTGCTCGGCCGTGAGCCTGAAAGCGATGTTGCAGCCCGGAGGGGGTGCCAGAGGGCCGGCTCGGGGCTCATGCGCACATGGAGCCGAGTTCACCATCGATCGTGATCGTGGAAGACCATTTAGCGACTCGCCAGTTCCTGGCCGACAACCTCGCCGCCGACGGGTATGAGCCGATCGAAGCCGGCACCGCCGCCGACGGTCTGCGCCTGATCGCCGACTGTGCCCCCGACGCCGCGATCGTGGACCTCGGACTCCCGGATCGCGACGGTCTTGACCTCGTCTGCGAGCTGCGGGACGCGGCCGACTCGGGGCGGCCCTTGGACGCTGCGCTCCCGGTCCTGATCCTGTCCGGGAGAGCGACCGAGCTGGACCGGATCCGGGGCTTCGAGCGCGGCTGTGATGACTATCTGTCAAAGCCGTTCAGTTATGGGGAGCTGCGCGGCCGGATCCGCGCGCTGCTGCGGCGCAGCCAATCGCGGCGGCGGCTGGGCCGGGTGCGGGTGGGCTCGCTGGAGCTCGATCCCGTCTCGCGCGATGTCTGGGTGGGCGGCCGGCGAGTCGCGCTGTCCAAGAAGGAGTTCGGGCTGGTACGGACGCTGGCGTCCGAGCCGACGCGGGTATTCACGCGCGAGGAGTTGCTCCGGATCGTGTGGGGCTACCAGTTGCTCGGCTCCACCCGGACACTCGATTCGCACGCGTCGCGTCTGCGCAAGAAGCTCAGCCACGGCGACGAGAGGTTCATCGTCAACGTGTGGGGAGTGGGCTACCGGCTGATTGACGGGGAACTGCGTTAGATGCAACCGGGCTCGGTGGGAGGCTTCCCGGCGAGCAATCGCCGTTCGGACGCGTTCTGAGGCCTTGGGGGCGAGTCTGCCCGGAGTTCGCGGTCGACTTTCGGCTTGGTCCGACAACCCGCGGTCATCACCGGCAACCCGGCCTGCGGCCGGCGCAGCCCGCGGCCGAGGACCGCGGCCGTCTACGCCCCCGACGACGTGGAAAGGTGACAAATCGTGACGGAGCCTGCGGATTTGTCACCAGCTTGCCGCCCAGGAGCCGCCCCCTCCTTCGGCGCAACCTCGCGAAAAGCGGGCGTCCGCTCGCCGAGGCAACAAGCGCGGCATCTCAGGCGCGGGCATCTCGCTCCGCCTCGGCCTCCGGGCTCGGGCTCCGCGAAAGCCGCCGCATCGCACTTCCCACCAGGGGGTGAATTCCACCGTCGCCAGGCTCTTAACTAGAGAGAACACCATGCCGACGCATTCACCCGTGATGAATTCGCGCAGTGCGCCAGTTATCGATGCCGGGGCGGGCTGATGATCGTCGCCGCCGGGCTCGCCGGATGGGTGGCGGCGGCATTCGCCGCCGCCGTGTTTGTGATCGGACGCCGAGGACTCGAGGCGCGCATGGAAGCGGTCGCTCGTGCCTGTCATGAGCTGCGGGGTCCGCTGACCGCCGCCCGGCTCGGCCTGTCGATCCCTGGTCCGGCCGCCGAGCTGCCGCCCGGTCGCCTGCGGGCGATCGACACCGAGCTCGGCCGCGCCGCCCTGGCGCTGGACGACCTCGCCGGAGTACCCGTGGGCATGGTGCGGGTACGCGAGCGAGAACGGGTCGACGTGCGGACATCGGTCGCCGACTCCGTCGAGGCGTGGCGGGCGACCGCCGACGCCGCCGGCGTGGCGCTTCACTTCAGCTGGACCGGAGGCGAGGCGGTGATCTGGGGCGACCGGCTGCGCCTGGCTCAGGCGATCGGCAATCTGCTCGCCAACGCGATCGAGCACGGGGGCGGCCAGGTATGGGTTGAAGGCTGCGTCCGAGACGGCGGCGTGCGGGTCGAGGTCACCGATGACGGACCGGGGCTGCCGGCGCCGGTGGCCGAGCTGCGCCGGCGGGCCCGGCGTGGTCGCGGAGCCAGGGGCCGGGGGTTGGCGATCGCGTCGGCGATCGCCGCGGCGCATCATGGACGGCTGGCCGCGGCCCCCTGCCGCAGCGGCGCGAGAATCGTGCTCGAGTTGCCGGCAAGCACCTCCGGCCCCGCGTCGGACGCCGCCTGCTGACCCGCCCGAGCCGGCCGACCCAGCCGGTTCGGCCGAGCTCGTCGACCGCCGCCGGCTGACGACGACCGCCCGCCGGCGGCTGACGACGACCGCCCGCCGCCGGCGGACCACAGCTGAGGCCGCGCCAGCGAAGCACAGCCGCCGGACAGAACCGGGCACCGGCTGCAACGGCGCCCGGCAGTTTCGCGTTCTGCACCGCATCGTGCACGCGGCGGCGGCTCGGGCGTCCCACCGTCTCCCACCGGCAATCGCTCCTGTCGACCGGCGATTTCGCTCCTGAACGTCCTCTCCAGGAGCGATTGTGGGTCGATGAGTGGGATTCAGGTTGCATTGTGGGAGAAAGTGGGTTACTGTGGGCGCCGCTTCAGGAACCCGGGTGGCAGGGCTCCTCCCACCCAGCCACCCGGGTTTGAGCACTCATTCACGGCATGAGCCCTCTTGACCTTTCGCGGCACCTTCGAACACGCGCTCGACGCGAAGCACCGATTGACGATTCCCGCGAAATTCCGCGGCGCGCTGTCGGACGGGGTCGTGCTGGCCGCGTCGCACGAGGTCCAGCCGGGCGCGCCGCGGACGGTCGCGGTCTGGACGCCACAGGGCTACGACGCGTTCACCGCCTCGACCCTGGAGGGGCTCAATCCGTCGTCGCCCAAGGCCCGGGAGCTCAAGCGCTTCTTCTTCAACGCGTCCTTCGACACCGAGCTTGACGCCGCCAACCGGGTGATGATTCCTCCGCAGCTGCTCAGCTACGCCGGCCTCGACAGGGAGGTCGTCGTCACCGGTTCCGGCGAATGCCTCGAGGTGTGGGACCGAGCCCGGTACGCGCGCAACTTCGAGGACGTCCTGACCCGCATCCCCGACATCGCAGCGAGCCTTGGCGACACTGCTTGACATGACCAAGCCGCACATCCCGGTTCTCGCCGGTGAGCTGATCGACCTGATCGATCCGCGGCCGGGAGAGGTCGCGGTCGACTGCACGGTCGGCGGCGGGGGACATGCCCGGCTGATCGCCGACCGGATCGGTCCGTCGGGAATCCTCGTCGGTATCGACCGCGACCCGATCGCGGAGGAGCGCTTCACCGCGCTGGCCGCCGAGGTCGCGTGCGAGACCCGGTTCATCCGGGCGGACTTCGTGACCGGGCTTGGTGCGTTGCGCGCGGAGCGCCTGCACGCCGACCTCATCTACATGGACCTGGGGATGTCCTCGATGCAGGTCGACACCTGGGCGCGAGGGTTCTCCTACGCCTACGACGCGCCGCTCGACATGCGAATGGATCCCGAGCAGGAGCTGACCGCCGCCGAGGTGGTCAACACCTGGGACGAGCGGCGGCTGGCGCGGCTGCTGCGGGAGTACGGAGAGGAGCGGTATGCGTCCTCGATCGCGCGCGCCATCGTCCGCGATCGCCGGCGCCGGGAGTTCGACTCCACCCAACAGCTGGTCGACACGATCAAATCGGCGGTTCCGGTCCCCGCCCAGTTCGCCGGGGGCCACCCGGCGAAGCGGACCTTCCAGGCGCTGCGGATCGCCGTCAATGACGAGCTGACCCAGCTCCAGGAGGCGCTGCCGGCCGCGTGGGAGCTGCTCGCGCCTCAGGGACGGCTGGCGGCGATCTCCTTCCACTCGCTCGAGGACCGCGTCGTCAAGCGTTTCCTCAGCGCCAGGGCGCGGGGCTGCGTCTGCCCGCCCGAGCTGCCGATCTGCGTCTGCGGTCGCACGCCCGAGGCAGAGCTCCTCAACCGCCGCGCGGTGGCTCCGACCCCTGGCGAGGTTGCCGCCAACCCACGATCGAGGTCTGCGCATCTGCGCGCCGCCCGCAAGCTGGAGGTCACGCCATGACGCCATCCGCGCTGACGCCCGCCGCTCGAGGATCCGGCGAGGGCCCCCTGCCCGCCGCCGGCAAACCGCAGGCTCGAGGCCCGGCTCCCGCCAGGCCGGCGGCAGGAGGCCGGGCCGCCGCCAAGCCGGCGGCACGAGGCCGGGCCGCCGCCAGGCCGGCGGCCCGAGGCCGGGCCGCCGCCAGGCCGGCTGCGCCGCCCCGCGGCGCCGGCCATCGCTCCGCCGTCCGCCGGCAGGTGTCGCCCCGAAGCGTGCGGCGATGGTCGGGTCCCCTCGCGGGCCTGACCCGCAAGGTGCGGGCTCGCCCCGAGCAGCCGCTCCGCGCTCCCACCCGACAGACGACGCGCGAAGGCGGGTCGAGGCGGGCGAGCGCCGCCGCGACCAAGCCGGTCCGGGCGCCTTGGAGCGCACGCGCCACGACCTACATCAGCGCCCTGCCTGACCATGCACTGCTGGACCGGCTCATCCGCGGACGCGTCTGGATCCCGCTGCTGGGCGTGCTGCTGGCCGGGATCGTGGCCATGCAGGTCGAGGTTCTCAAGCTCAACGCGGGGATCGGCCGCTCGCTGCAGCGCGCGACCGCTCTGCAGAGCCAGAACGACCTGCTGCGGGCGAACGTCTCCCAACTCGCCGATGCCCGTCGGATCGAGCGGCTGGCCGCCAAGATGGGCATGGTCATGCCCGCGCCCAGCCGGGTCAAGTTCCTCTCCACCGGGCCCGGCGTCACCGAGCGCGCCCTGAGCAGCATCCATGAGCCTTCGGGCGCCGCCTACGCCGACACGATCCACGCCGCCGCGGCCGCGGCCGCGGCCGCCGATCCTTCCCTGAGCGCGACCTCGACGGCGACGACCGCAACCGGCACCGCGATCGGCACCCCGGCCCAGACGCCGGGGGTCCTGCCTCAGGGTGGATCCACCGCCGCGGCGGCTGGCACCGCGGCGCAGGCCGCCACCTCCGCCGCCACGCCGGCCGCCACCTCCGCGGGGGGCTAGTCCCCCCGATGGTCGCGATCGACCGCCGGATCGGCTACATCTTCCTGGCATTCCTCGCGTTGCTCGCGGTGGCCGTGGCGCGAGCCGGTTATCTGGGCGTGATCAAGGGCCCGTCGTTGCAGCACGCGGCCGCGAGCCAGCAGATCAGCGACGAGGTGATCCCGGCCACCCGGGGGACCATCACCGACCGCAACGGCGTGGAGCTGGCCGTCTCGGAGTCAGCCGCCAACGTGGTCGCCGACCCGTATCTGATCAAGAACCCGCAGCCGGCGGCGCGGAAGCTCGCTCCGCTTCTGGGCAAGCCGGTGCTGCCGGTGCTGGGGGCGCTGACCAAGCCGCACACCGGCTACGTCGAGATCGGCTACGAGATCCCCGCGGCCACGGCGCAGCAGATCATGAAGCTGGGGATCGACGGCATCTCCACCAGCCCCACGGTCAAGCGCGTCTATCCCCGTTCGTGGACGGCCTCTCAGGTCCTCGGGAACGTCAACTGGACCGGCACGCAAGGCCTCGGCGGTCTCGAGTACGCCTTCAACTCCCAGTTGGCCGGCAGGGCCGGTGCACGCCGAATCGTCAACGACGCCGTCGGGCAGCCGATCTCGATCGACGACGCGCGTCCGATGCGGTCCGGCGAGACGCTGAAGCTCAGCCTCGACGCGGCGCTCCAGGACGAGATGGAGCAGGTCCTGGCCGGCGTCGGCGCTGAGTACCGGCCCCAGGGCGCGACCGCGATCGCGATGAATCCGAACACGGGAGCGATCTTGGGCCTGGCCAACTGGCCGCGCGTGAACGCCAGCGACCCCGGTGGCGCGCCTCCCGCCGACGAGATGGATCGAGCGGTGGGCTACAACTACGAGCCAGGCTCGACCTTCAAGGCCGTGACCGTGTCAGCTGCCCTCCAGGACCACATTGTCACGCCGAGCACGGAGCTGAACATCCCGCCGATGCTCCAGGTCGCCGACCGCCAGATCCACGACGCCGAGGCACACGGCTACGAACGGCTGTCGGTGGCCCAGATCCTCAAGGTCTCCAGCAACATCGGGGCGGACGAGATCGGCATGCGATTGGGCGCCACCAAGTTCGACTACTGGGTCCACCGCTTCGGCTTCGGCGCCAGGACCGGGGTCGACCTACCCGGCGAGCAGCAGGGAATCGTCCTTCACGCTTCGCAGTACTCGGGCTCATCCATGGGGAACCTGCCGATGGGCCAGGGTGAATCCGTCACCCCGATCCAGATGGCGACCGCCTACTCGGCGATTGCCAACGGCGGGATCCTGCGCCCGCCGCACATCGTGTCCTCGATCGGCGGGAAGGCCCAGCCGCTCCCCCTCGGGCACCGGATCATCTCCACGAGCACCGCGGCCGAGGTCCGGGACATGCTGCGAGGCGTTCTCGCCGACGGGGGAACCGCGTCGGGAGCGGCAATCCCGGGCTATGACCTGGCCGGCAAGACGGGGACCGCGAACGTGGTCGTCAACGGCAAGTACTCCGACACCAAGTACGTCGCTTCGTTCATCGGGATGGTGCCGGCCAGCGCGCCCAAGCTGGTGGTGGCGGTGATGGTCGACGAGCCCCAGGGATCGATCTACGGCGGGTCGGTGGCCGCGCCGGCGTTCCAGAAGATCGTCGGCTGGGCGGTGCCGTACCTCGGAATCTCGCCCCGCTGACGACCGCCGCCGAGGCTGCCCCAGACCAAGCGGCGGATCAGCTGCCGAGCGAGCGCGCCAGCCGCGCCAGCCGCTCATCCCACTGTCCGCCGACCTCGGCCATCCAGGAGACGGCCTGTGAGAGCGGGGCGGGGGTGACCCGGTACCGGACGTCGCGCCCCGCCCGCTCGCGCCGCAGCAGGCCGGCCTGCGACAGCGAGCTCAGGTGCTTGGCGACCGCCTGCCGGGAGATCGGCAGATGGCTGGCCAGCTCCGTGGCGGTCGCTGGCTGCGCCGCGATCTGGGCCAGGAGACGACGACGCATCGGGTCGGCGAGCGCTCCGAACACGGCACCCGCCGGATCCTCGACAGAGCGCGCGGCGTCGTCAGCATCGGCGCCGGGCATCCTCAGGCGGCCACCAGCGCCGGTCCGAACGTGGAGCCGCCGGGGCCCGGGAGCGGGATGCCGATCAGATCGAGCACCTCCAGCGGGCGCGTCTCTGAGACCCTCAGCAACGTGCCGGAGACGGTCGGGGTGATATCCAGCTCCACCCGCGACGCCGGCTCGCCGTCCTGCGCCCACCAGAAGGCAAGCCGCCCGGCGCCGGTGTCGGCCGCGGGCGGCGAAACCTCCTCGACCCACCCGCTGCGCACCCGGCCGTCGATCGAGAACCGGGCCTCGCCGCCGGGGCGGAGCTCGAGCGAAACCCTGTCGGCCAGCCACGACTGCAGCCAGCTCGGATCGGTGACCGCCTCCCAGACGACTTCCGGCGAAACCGCGAGCGCAAGCTCGCGCGCAATCAAATCGGTCATCGGGGTCTCCTCAGAGGTGCAACCCACAAGTTGCGTATGTGTTACGGTTGCTTGCAACCATTCGGTTGCACAATAGCGCTAAGGAGGCCAGATGACACTCGTGCCGATGGTCGTCGAGCAGACCCCCAGGGGCGAGCGATCGTTCGACATCTATTCCCGCCTGCTCAACGACCGGGTGATCTTCCTCGGGGGCCAGGTCGACGAGGAGACCGCCAACCTGATCGTCGCCCAGCTCGTCCACCTCGAGTCCGACGACCCCGACAAGGACATCCATCTCTACATCAACTCGCCCGGCGGGTCGATCTACGCCGGGCTGGCGATCTACGACACGATGCAGTTCATCAACCCGGACGTGCAGACCATCTGCTACGGGATCGCGATGTCGATGGGTTCGCTGCTGCTCGCCGGCGGCGCCACCGGAAAGCGCATGGCGCTACCCAACAGCCGGGTGCTCATCCATCAGCCGTCGGGCGGCTTCGAGGGCCAGACCACCGACGTCGAGATCCACGCCAAGGAGATCCTCGCCCTGCGCTCCCGGGTGGACGAGATCTACGCCAAGCACACCACCCAGTCGGTGGAGCGCGTTCACGCCGACATGGAGCGCGACCGGTACTTCACCGGCGAGGAGGCGTTGGCCTACGGGCTGGTGGACCGGGTGATCCAGCGCCGAGCGGTCGCCGGCGGGGTGCGCGGGTTCGGCTCCGGGTAGCCGCCGACCGCCCCAGCGGCGGTGCTCGGCGACGCGCCGGCGAGCGCCGTCGTGGTCGCTAGCCTGTCCGCGATGCGGTCCGACCAGGTGTTCGCCGGTGCTCAGGCGACCCTTCCCGAGAGCCTCGAGATCCGTGCGCTGGCCTACGACAACCGTCTGGTGGAGCCCGGGACGCTGTTCTTCTGCGTACCCGGCTTCACCCGTGACGGTCACGACTTCGCTGCCGATGCGGTGAGACGAGGCGCGTCGGCGCTCGTCGTGGAGCGCCCGCTGGGGCTCGGCGTCCCCGAGGTGAGGGTGGCCAGCGTCCGGGCGGCGATGGCCCCGGCCGCGGCCGCGTTCTACGGTGATCCGACCGCCGAGCTCCAGGTCGTCGGCATCACCGGCACCAACGGCAAGACGACCTCCGCCTTCCTCGTCCGATCGCTGCTCGAGGCGGACGGCCGGCAGACGGGGTTGCTGGGCACGGTGAAGAGCGTCATCGGCGGCAGAGAGCACGACGTGGAGCGGACCACGCCGGAGGCGATCGACCTGCAGCGGACCTTCCGTCAGATGCGCGACGGTGGCGACCGCGCCTGCGTGATGGAGGTTTCCTCGCATGCGCTGAAGCTGCATCGGGCCGACGCGGTTCACTTCGCCGCCGCGATCTTCACCAACCTGACCCAGGACCACCTGGACTTCCACCCCACGATGGAGGACTACTTCGCCGCCAAGCGGACGCTGTTCGTCGATGCGCGCCCCGACGCGGCGGTCGTCAACGTGGACGATCCCTACGGCGCGCGGCTGGCCGCGGAGCTTCCGGACGCGGTCACGTTCGCACTTCATCGCGAAGCTGACTATCGGGCCGCGGACGTGCGGACGGATCTCGCCGGGTCCCGGTTCATCGCGGGCACGCCCGACGGTGAAGTGGCACTGAGCTCGCCGCTGCGTGGCGAGTTCAACGTGTACAACGTCCTCGGCGCGGTGGCGGCGGCCCGCGCCGTGGACGTGCCCGTGGAGACGTGCGTGGCGGCGGTCGCGACGGCGGGGCAGGTGCCGGGGCGCTTCGAGACCGTCGACGAGGGTCAGCCGTTCGCGGTGCTCGTCGACTACGCCCACACCCCCGATTCGCTGGAGAACGTGCTCCGTTCCGCCCGGGACCTGACCGACGGGCGGCTGCACGTCGTGTTCGGGTGCGGGGGAGACCGCGACCGCGGTAAGCGGCCACAGATGGGCGAGATCGCCCGGCGGTTGGCCGATCGGGTGATCGTGACCTCCGACAATCCCCGCTCCGAGGATCCCGAGGCGATCATCAACGAGATCCTGCAGGGCTCCGGCACCGACGTCGTCCACGATCCCGACCGGCGGGTGGCGATCGCCCTGGCCATCGCCGACGCCGCGGCCGGCGACGTCGTCGTGATCGCCGGCAAGGGCCACGAGCAGGGCCAGGAGTTCGGGAGTGGCCGCAAGATCGCCTTCGACGACGTGACCGTGGCCCGTGAGATCCTCCGCGGACCGGCCGTCACCGCCGCCAGCCCCGCACGATGAAGCAATGGCATCCCCTTCAGGTCGCTGAGGCGGCGGGCGCAAGCCTGATCGCAGGCCAGCCGCCTACCACCGGTCCCGAGCGGGCGACGATCGACTCCCGCACCGCCGGCACCGGGGCTCTGTTCGTCGGCCTGCCCGGTACCAACGACCACGGTGGACGGTTTGCCGGCGACGCCCTCGCCGCCGGGGCGTGGGGGGCGCTGACCACCCCAGAGCACGCCGCCGACGCCGCGCGACACGGCACCGGCGTGGTGCTGGCCGCGGCCGACCCGCTCCGCGCGTTGCAGCGGCTGGCCACCGCCTGGCGGCGCGAGCTGGGCGCGCACGTCATCGGCGTCACCGGCTCCACGGGCAAGACCTCCACCAAGGACCTGCTTCTGGCCGTGCTGGCCCCGCATCGCCGCACCGTCGCCTCGCGGGCGAACTTCAACACCGAGATCGGCCTGCCCGTGGAGATCCTTTCCGCGCCCGCCGGCACCGAGGTGCTCGTGCTGGAGATGGGGATGCGCGGGGCCGGTCAGATCGCGGAGCTGGCGGCGATCGCCGAGCCCGACGTGGCGGTGATCGTCAGCATCGGGCCGGTGCACCTGGAGCTGATGGGCAGCCTTGAGGCAATCGCTGAGGCCAAGGCGGAGCTGATCGCGGCGCTGCCCGCCGGCGGCACCGCGGTGATCCCGGCGGGCGAGCCGCTGCTGGCGGCCCACCTGCGCGCGGATGTGGAGACGGTGACGTTCGGTGAGGGGGGCGACGTCCGGCAGCTGGCCGCCGACCCCGATCGGCTCCAGATCGAGGCGCACGGCAGCCGGATCAGCCTTGAGGTGCCGTTCGCGCAGGCACATCTGCGCTCGAACCTGCTCGCTGCCGTCGCCGCCGCCCAGGTTGTGGGCGTGACGCCGGCGGGGCGGGTGGAGCTCAGCCTGTCCGCCGGCCGCGGTCAGCGGCGGACGCTCCCCGGCAGGGTGACGGTCATCGACGACTGCTACAACGCGAACCCGATGTCGATGCGTGCCGCGCTTGACGACCTCAGAGCCACCGCGCTCGCCGGCCACGGTGAGCGCCGCGTCGCCGTCCTCGGCGACATGCTGGAGCTCGGGCCGCACGAGCGCGAGTTCCACGCCGAGCTCGGCGAGCAGGCGGCGGCCGCCGGGGTCGACCTGTTGGTCACGGTTGGCCCGTTGGCGGCCGCCATCGGCGATCGGTTCGCCGGTGAGACCCATGCCGTCGCCGACGCCGGAGCGGCGGCGGCGATCGTGCCCGAGCTGCTGGCGCCCGGCGACGTGGTGCTGGTCAAGGCGTCGCGCGGGGTGGGGCTGGAGCTGGTCTGCCGAGCCCTCGGCGCCCGGGATCAGGCGTGACCGGCTCGGCATCCGGGCGGGTGCTGATCGCCGGGACCGCAGCGCTGCTGATGTGCCTGTTCCTCAGCCCCAGGTTCATCGACTTCCTGCGCCGGCGCGAGTTCGGCCAGAACATCCGCGAGGAGGGACCCGAGGGACACCACACCAAGGCGGGCACGCCAACGATGGGCGGGATCATCATCTTCGCGGCGATCACCGTCCCGTACCTGCTGCTGTCCCAACGCGACTGGCCGTCGATCGGGGTGTTCGGCGCGGCGATCGCCTGTGCCCTGCTCGGTTTCGCCGACGACTACACCAAGATCGTCAAGCGCCGCTCGCTCGGGCTGCGCGCCCGGACCAAGCTCGTGGTCACGATCGCGATCTCGGTCGGCCTGTGGTGGGTCGCCACCCATGAGGCGAACATCGGCGCGACGGTGCCGCTGCGTTTCATCGACGTCTCGATCGACCTGGGGCCACTGTTCCCGGTGTTCATCTACCTCGTCGTCGCCGGTACCACGACGGCGGTGAACTTCACCGACGGTCTCGACGGGTTGGCGGCGGGATGCGCGGCGATCGTCGTCCTCGCCTACCTGGGGATCACGTTCATCAGCGGGCAGCGGGACCTGTCGCTGCTGGCCGGCTGCCTCGTCGGGACGTGCATCGGCTTTCTCTGGTTCAACAGCTTCCCAGCCAGCATCTTCATGGGTGACACCGGCTCGCTCGGGCTGGGCGGGGCGATCGCCGGGCTGGCGATCATGACCCGGACCGAGTTCCTGCTGATCCTGCTCGGCGGCATCTTCGTGATCGAGGTGCTGTCGGTCGTGATCCAGGTGGCCTCGTTCCAGGTGTTCCGAAAACGCGTGTTCCTGATGGCGCCGATCCATCACCACTTCGAGCTGCAGGCGTGGTCGGAGACCAAGATCATCCTGCGCTTCTGGATCGTGGCCGCCGCCTGCGGCGCGATCGGCTTCGTCGTCTATCAGCTCAGCGTTCGGGGATAGCGCCGCGTGACCACCGGCGGGGCCGCCCACTCCAGGCCGTCGCTTCCCGGAGGTCCGTACCTCGTCGTCGGCCTCGCCCGGTCGGGGGTGGCCGCGGCGCTGGCCCTGCGGGCCCGTGGAGAGGAGGTGATCGGATGCGATGCGGGCCCGCGCACCGTCCCGGGGCTCGATCAAGCCGCGGAAAGGCTTTCGGCGGCCGGCGTCGAAGTTCATCTGGATGCGTCAGGCGACGCCCTTGCCGCCCGCGCCGGGACGCTCATCAAGAGCCCCGGCGTACCCCAAAGCGCCCCCGCGGTGGTGGCGGCGCGGGCCCGCGGCCGGCCCGTCCTGGGTGAGCTCGAGCTCGGCTGGCGTCTGCTCGCGAACGAGTTCATCGCGGTGACCGGCACCAACGGCAAGACGACGACGACCGAGTGGATCGGGCACATTCATCGCGAGGCGGCGCTGCCCGTCGCGGTCGCCGGCAACGTCGGCACGGCGCTCGCGTCACTCGCCGGATCGGTGCCCGACGACGCCACGGTGGTGTGCGAGGCATCGTCGTTTCAGCTCGAGGACACGGTCGCGTTCGCCCCGGAGGTGGCCGTGCTCCTCAACCTCGAGCCCGACCATCTGGATCGCCATGCCAGCTTCGCCGAGTACGTCGCGGCAAAGCTGCGGATCTTCGCCAACCAGGGCAACCACGACGTCGCGGTCGCCCCCGTCGACGTCGAGGTCTCCGACCTCGGGGGCTGCGCCCGCCGAGTGCCGTTCGGGTCCGGCGGCGGAGCCGAGCTCGCCGAGCGCGCGGGTTACCTGTGGTGGGACGACGCGCCCCTGCTGCACGCCCGCGAGATCTCGCTGCCCGGCGATCACAACCGCGCCAACGCGATGGCGGCCGCGGCCGCTTGCCTGGCCCGCGGCATCGATCGTGACGCGGTCGCCGCTGGGCTGCGGAGCTTCGCCGGGGTGGCGCACCGACTGGAGCTGATCGTCGTCGCCCACGGGGTCGCGTTCGTCAACGACTCCAAGGCGACCAACGTGGCGAGCACGATCGTCGCGCTGCGCAGCTACCGCGGCGGCGTGCACCTGATCGCCGGCGGCCGCGGCAAGCGCCAGGACTTCTCGCCGCTCACCACGTTGGTGCGCCAGCGCTGCCGCGGCGTCTATCTGATCGGCGAGGCGAGCGACGATCTCGCCCGGGCGCTGGCCCCGGCGGGGGTCCCGCTCGACGAGGTCGGCGACCTGGCGACGGCGGTCGCCGCGGCGGCCGCGGCGGCGCAGCCCGGTGACACCGTCCTGCTGTCTCCCGCCTGCGCCAGCTATGACCAGTACTCGGACTTCGAAGCCCGCGGGGACCACTTCCGCGAGCTCGTGAAGGGTCGATGATGGCCGAGGCGGCCGCCTCGAGCCCTCGCCGGCGCCCGCTGCGCACCGGAGCGCCCGGGGAGACCGCCGGTCGTCGCACGGCAGGGCGGCGGGCGGCTCCGCCGATCGAGCACCGGATCCTGATGACGGCGACGCTGTGCCTGCTGGCCTTCGGCGCGGTGATGGTCTACAGCGCCTCCTCGCCGCTCGGGGTCCTCGGGCCGCGAGGCGGCAGCGGAACCGGCCAGTTCATTCGCTACCTCGGCTTCGGGGCGATCGGGCTGGCGGCCATGTATCTGTTCGAGCGCCGCGGCCTGGCGTTGCTGAACCGCCGGCTGGTCAACCTCCTGCTGATCGCCTCGTTCTGCCTGCTCGTGCTCGTGATGCTTCCGGGCTTCGGCGTTCACGTCAACGGCGCGCGCCGGTGGTTCGCGGCCGGTCCGATCGAGTTCCAGCCCTCGGAGCTGATGAAGATCGCGCTGGTCCTGTACGCCGCTCGCTACCTCGCCGATCATCCCAAGCGAATGCGGAGCTTCCGCCAGGCGGTGGGGCCGGTGGCTCTGGTGACCGGGCCGGCGTGCCTGCTGATCGTCGCCGAGCCGGATCTCGGGACCGCGCTGGTGTTGGCGTTCACGATCGTCGTGCTGCTCCTGGCAGCCGGGATGCCGGCGCGCTATCTCGGCATCCTGCTGGTGATCGCCGCCGTGGGCGTGCTTTTGCTGGCGGTCGTCCAGCCCTACCAACGAGCCCGTCTGACCTCGTTCATCAACCCGTGGGCGTCCAAGTCGACGGCGGGCTTCCAGGCCGTGCAGGGCCAGATCGCGCTCGGCTCGGGCGGCCTGGTCGGGGTCGGGCTCGGTAAATCGGTCCAGAAGATCTTCTATCTGCCCGAGGCCCAGACCGACTTCATCCTGGCGGTGATCGGCGAAGAGCTCGGCGTGCTGGGGATCCTCGGGGTCGTCTGCCTCTACGGGATGATCGCCTACGCGGGGCTGCGCACCGCGCGCCGGGCGGTGGGGCGGTATGCCAAGCTGCTGGCGACCGGACTGACCTCGCTGATTCTGTGCCAGGGGATCCTCAACATCTTCGTCGTGCTCGGGCTCGCGCCGCTGACCGGCGTGCCGCTGCCGTTCATCTCCTACGCGCCGACCAACCTATGCGTGATGCTGGCTTCGGTCGGGCTGCTGCTCAACATTTCCCGGCCGGCAGTGCGGAGGCTGAAGGTGGTAGAGGCGCCGTCGCGTGCGAACGCCGAGGATCGTGAGCGGCGGCGGGCAGACCGCCGAGCGCGGCGCAGCTCCCGGGGGCGCCGGCGCTCAGCGGGCTGAACCCGGCGCTCAGCGGGCTGAACCCGGCGCCGCGCGGGCCCCCCGATGCCGATGATCGTAATCGGCGCCGGCGGGACCGCCGGGCACGTGATCCCCGCGCTGGCGGTGGCCGACGCGCTGCGGGCGGAGGGGGCGGAGGTCGTGTTCGTCGGCGGCGGGGACCGGGCCGAGCGGGAGCTGGTGCCCGCGGCCGGCTACGAGCTGCGGACGCTGCCGGTGAGTCCGCTGCCGCGCCGCAGCCCGGTGCGGGCGCTCGCCGCCGCTGGGGTCGCGGCACGCTCGGTGGCCTCGGCGCGCGGTCTCATCCGCCAGCTGCGTCCGGCGGCCACGCTCGGCGCCGGCGGCTACGCCGCGGGGCCGGCCGGACTCGCCTCCGTGCTGTCGCGGGTGCCCCTCATCCTGATGGAGGCCGATAGTCGCCTCGGGCTCACCAACCGGCTGTTGGCGCCATTCGCCCGCACCGTCTGCCTGACGTTCCCGGTGCCGGGGCGCGACGGCTCCCGGTACCGGGTCACGGGAAGGCCGGCGCCGGCGCCGGCGACCGACCGGGCGGCGGCGCGAACCCGGTTTGGGATCGGAGCCGACGAACCGTGCGTGCTGGTGTTCGGGGGGTCGCAAGGGGCGCGGTCGATCAACCGGGCGGCCGTGGAGGCATTCGCCGGCGCCCGATTCCACGTGCTGCACGCCGCCGGCACCCGGGACCTGCCGGATCTCACCGCTCCTCCCGGTCTCCATTACGACTTGCGCGGCTACATCGACGACTTCGGCGAGGCGATCCTGGCCAGCGATCTGGTCGTGGCCCGCTCCGGCGGGTCGATCTTCGAGGTCGCCGCCCATGGCCGGCCGATGGTGCTCATCCCGTATCCCTACGCCGCCGGCGACCATCAGACCGAGAACGCGGGGTTCATGGAGCGGTCCGGCGCGGCGGTGGTGATCCCCGACTCCGAGCTGACCGGAGCCCGCCTGGCCCTGGAGGTGGGCCGGCTGCTCACCGACCCGAGCCGACTCGGGGCGATGGGGCGCGCCTCGACGGCCCTCGCCCGTCCCGACGCCGCCCGCGAGATAGCGGATGAGGTGCTGGCCGCGGCCAGCACCGGCCGACGCCGCGGGCGCTCGAGGCGCCGGCGAACCCCGCGTCAGTAGGGGCGGCTGGGGTAGCCGGGACCGAGTCGCTGGTTGGCGCGCTCGGCCATGCCGATCGCCTTGGCGGCCCAGAACACGCCGGCCGGCGGTCCGCCGCCGCAGCCGCTGCTGTTGCCCGGCGGATGCGTCCACATGAACGCGTCGGCGTAGGCGAAACCGGTTTGGGTCGTGTCCATCGGACCAAGTCCCCGCCCCGGTGGGTTGCAGAGATCCTCGTTGCCGTTCTTGACCCGGTTGCGTTCGAGCAGCGGACCACGACCGTTGTCGGAGGTGTTGACGACGAAGTGAGCGCCGTGCGTCCGCCTGGCGATGGCGGTCGCCCAGCGAACCTCGTGGCTGGTCCAGTTGTTGTGCGTGTCGTTGGTGAAGAAGCCGCGGATGCGGTCGACGTGGATCGCGTTGAGGATCCGAGCGGTGTACGCCACCGAGTTGCTGTCCGAGTACCCGGCCTCGATGTAGACGACGGTGTGGGGCAGCGCCTGCATCTTGTCCATCTCATAGCGCAGATCGGCCTCCCACGCAGGCAACGAGCCGTCCCGGGCGATGCACGACGACGACCCGATGGCATCCAGCTCGAGCAGGAACACGGCGGGCCGGCGGTCGGTCGCCGCGGCCATCTCATCGACCCGGCGATCGAACGTCGGGGTGTAGGCCCTGACCTGAGCGGGAGTGGGGCATCCGCCCAGCGCGGGATGGAGGAAGTAGGTGTTGAAGATGGGGATCGAGCCCGGATCGGCGCTCAGATTCGAGCAGAAGATCTTCTCGGTCTGGCCGAAGATCGCTCCGGGGCCGCCGCCCTCCGAGAATATGCTGAGTCGCTGCGCATCGGGCTGGGCGGCGATCTTCGACAGCTCGGCGACCTTGTGCGCCAGGCCGCGATCGCCGTCCAGCCTCCCCGCGAACCGGCCCTTCAGCTGTTGGCTGAAGTCGGCCCACGACTCGTCGATCGGCATCGCCTCGGGATTCAGGCCGAGCAACTGAGCGATGGCGCCGGCGGCCGGACCCTTCGCCGGGCCGGGGACGAAGAACTTCGCTCCGGTCAGCGGGTCGGACCCGGGCGCCCGGGACAGGTCGAGCGGGTTGGACGGGTCGCGGTGGGCCGGATACGGCTCCGGACAGTTCTGCGCATACGCGGCGTGGGCTCGCATGGAGCCCGTTGCCCCCGCGGCGAGCGCTGCCCCAGCGCCAAGCAGCAGTATCGCCAGCAGCAGCGCCGATCGCGTCACCGACCTCCCGTGTGCCCAGGTACGCCCGCCCGAACCGCCCACGGCGCGGACCCTACCAGAGTACCTGTGATGTGTCATATAGCCTCGACCGGCAACCAATTCGGACACCGCGACCGAGGTGCACAGCGATGCTCTCAGGTGGGGAAGACCGCAGGCGATACCCGGACGGCGCCAGATCCCCGAGCTCGCGCGACGACACCGAGCGGGCGTGGGCGGGTCGCCGGCTTCACTTCGTCGGGATCGGGGGGGCCGGGATGAGCGGGCTGGCGCTGATTGCCCTGGCGCTTGGAGCGGCCGTCACCGGGTCTGACCGAGCGCCCTCGAGCTACATCGAGCGACTGCGCGAGCACGGAATCGAGCCCACGTTCGGGCACGCCGCCGCCAACGTCCCGAACGGCGCCGAGGTCGTTTACTCCACCGCCGTCCCCGCCGATAACCCGGAGCGGCGGGCCGCCGCCACCGAGCTTCACCGCGCCGACCTGCTCGCCGAGATCGCGGCGCTCCGCCGTTGCCTCGCCGTCACCGGGACCCACGGCAAGACCACCACGTCGGCGATGGCGGTCCACGCGCTGCGCGGCGCCGGGCTCGACCCCGCCTACGTGGTCGGCGGCGAGCTGCGCTCCACCGGCGCCAACGCCGGCTGGGGCACGGGCGAGTGGATCGTGATCGAGGCCGACGAATCGGATCGCTCGCTGCTCAGGCTCCATCCCGAGATCGCGGTTCTGACCAATGCCGAGCTCGACCATCACTCCACCTACGCCTCCCGGCTGGAGCTGGACGAGACGTTCCGGACGTTCATGGCGCGGGCCGGAAACCATGCGGTCGTCTGGGATCGACCCGCGCTGCGGGCGCTGTGCCCGGAGGATGCGGTTGCCTATGACGCACCCGACGCGCGGCTGAATCCGGAAGGCTCGCGATTTCAGTGGCGGGGGATCGAGGTGCGCCTTTCGGTTCCCGGCGCCCACAACGCGATCAACGCCGCCGGCGCGCTCACCGCCTGCGCGCTCACCGGCGCTGACCCGGGGGCGGTGGCGGCGGCATTGGCGGATTTCTCCGGAGCGCGGAGACGGCTGGAGCTGCTGGGGGAGACCCCGAGCGGGGCCCGGATCTACGACGATTACGCCCACCACCCGACCGAGGTCGCCGCCGCGCTCGCCGCGGCGCGGACGCTAGGCCCGCGGCGCCTGGTGGCGGTGTTTCAGCCCCACCTCTACTCCCGGACGCGGGCGCTGGCGGCCTCGTTCGGGGGCGCTCTGGCGGCGGCTGACGCCGTCGTCGTGCTGCCGATCTACGCCGCGCGCGAGCGGGCCGAGGATTTTCCGGGGGTGAGCGGCCGCTGGGTGGCCGCCGCCGCCGCCGACGCCGCGGGACGCCGCCCGGTCGCCTGGATGCCCGGTTTCGATGCCGCCAGGGGCCTTCTCCGCGAGACGCTGGGCGGCGGGGATCTGTGCCTGATGATGGGGGCCGGCGACATCGACGCGCTCGGGCGCTCGCTGGTCGCCTGATCCGTTCGCGGCTGCCGGTGCGCCTTCTACTCTGGCCACGTCATGGCAGATCTCCCTGAGGGCGTTCAGCGCGATTTCCCGCTGGCGCGGCTGACCACGATCCGCACCGGTGGAAAGGCCGAGCTGTTCGCCCGGCCCGGCACGATCGCCCAGCTCGAGGGTCTGCTGGCGTGGGCGGCCGAGCACGACCTTCAGGTAGGGGTCGTGGGTTCGGGGTCGAACCTCCTGGTGGCGGACGCTGGTGTCCGCGGACTCGTCTTGAAACTTGACCACGACCTGAGCCAGATCCGGGTGGACGGCACGCGCGTGTACTGCGGCGGTGGCGCCCGGCTGCCCGCGGTCTCGGCGCGGGCCGCCCGCGCGGGGCTGAGCGGGATCGAGTTCGGCGTCAACATCCCGGGCACGGTCGGCGGGGCGGTGCGCATGAACGCCAACGCTTACGGCGGCGAGCTCGCCAGCGCCCTGGAGTGGGTCGATGTCTCTAGCGCCGCGGGCACCCGACGCCACACGCCGGCCGGGCTCGGGTTCGGTTACCGGCGCTCCGGGCTGGGCGCCGGCGAGGTGGTGGCCCGAGCCGAGTTCGCGCTGACCTCGGCGGCCAGCGACGACGTCAAGCAGACCCTGGGCGAGATGCGCGACCTGCGGCGGGCGGCTCAGCCGTCCGGGATCAAGACCTTCGGCTCCACGTTCAAGAATCCATCGGATCCCCGGGCGGCCGGTCGCAGCGCCGGACAGCTGCTGGAGGCTGCCGGATGCCGCGGGCTGACCGTCGGCGGCGCCGGATTCTCGGAGAAGCACGCCAACTTCGTAGAAAATCTGGCCGGCGCCACGACCGCCGACGTGGTCGCCCTGATGGCCGAAGGCCGCCACCGGGTCAAGCAGCAGTTCGACATCGAGCTGGAGCCCGAGGTGCAGACGCTCGGACCGGTGTGCTTTCCCAGCGACTGGGCACGGCCGTGAACGGCGGCCGCAACCAGACCGCTCTGCGGCGGGGCGCGTCGGCGCGGCTGGCCACGAGCACGCCGGCGACGCGCCGCCAGGCAGTCTGGCGGCGGCTGCCCCGGCTCGGACCCCGGGCGCTGGCGGCGATCGCCGCGATCCTGGCGCTGGGCGCGGGCGGCTGGTGGTGGCTTCGCAACTCCTCCCTGGTGGCGGTGCAGAGAGTGACGGTGGTCGGCGTTCACGGCCCCGACGCCGTCCAGATTCGTTCCGCCCTGGCCACGGCGGCCCACAACATGACGACGCTGAACGTCAACATGAGCGCGCTGCGCACGGCGGTCGCGCCGTTCCCCGTGGTCCGCCAGCTGCACGTGAGCACCAGCTTTCCCCATGAGATGCGGATCCAGGTGCGGGAGCAGGTCCCCGTGGCGGTGGTCGCGATCGCCGGACGCCAGACAAGGGTGGCCGGCGACGGGACGCTGCTGCACGACACGGACTCGCCGGCGACGCTGCCGACCATCACCCTGACCGTCGCCCCGGGCGGTACCCACCTGACGGGCGTGGCACTGAGCGAGGTCAGGCTCCTCGCGGCGGCCCCGTACGCGATGCTGGCGAAGATCAGCCAGGCCTCGAGCGGCTCGATCGGCCTGCAGGTGCAGTTGCGCCGAGGGCCGAGGCTGTACTTCGGCGGCGACAGGCAGCTGCGCGCCAAGTGGTCGGTGGCGACCGCGGTGCTGAGCGATCCCGGCTCGGCCGGCGCCGATTACATCGATGTGACCGATCCGGCTCGGCCGGCCGCTGGCGCGGGCTCGGACACCGCCGCGCCCGCGTCCCCGACCGCGGCGGGAGGGTCGACGGCCGCGGCGGGAGGGTCGACGGCCGCGGCGGGAGGGTCGACGGCCGCGGCGGGAGGGTCGACGGCCGCGGCGGGAGGGTCGACGGCCGCGGCGGGAGGGTCGACGGCCGCGGCGGGAGGGTCGACGGCCACGGCGGGAGCGCCCACGGCCACGCCGGGAACGTCGACGGCCACGGCGGGAGTTGCCGGTTCCGGAGGAGGCTAAACCTCGACCTGAGGTTGAACCTGCCGTGACGATGAACCCTCGGCTATCGTCGAGGGTACGGCGATCTGCAACGATCGTTGCGACTCGACGCGGACCGTTGACTTGGCCTATCGCCAGGCCCTAACGTGCCAAACTGGCGATTCGGCCAAAGCGAGATCGAAGCCTTCAACCCTAACTAGAGGGTCGGACGAGACCATGGAAAGCGGAAGTTATCTGGCAGTCATCAAGGTCGTCGGCGTCGGCGGCGGCGGGACCAACGCCGTCAACCGGATGGTCGACGCGGGACTGCGAGGCGTCGAGTTCGTCGCCTGCAACACCGACGCGCAGGCGCTGGCGATGTGCGATGCCGATATCAAGCTCAACATCGGCCATCAGCTGACCAAGGGGCTCGGCGCGGGAGCCAATCCCGACGTCGGCCACGGTGCTGCGGCTGAGTCGCGAGACGAGATCAAGGAGGCGCTGAAGGGTGCCGACATGGTGTTCGTCACCGCCGGCGAGGGCGGTGGCACGGGCACCGGCGCCGCGCCGGTGATCGCGGAGATCGCCAAGAACGAGATCGGCGCACTCACCGTCGGCGTCGTCACCCGGCCGTTCTCGTTCGAGGGCACGCAGCGGGCCCGGCAGGCCGACGAGGGAATCCAGCGACTGCGCGAGAACGTCGACACGCTGATCGTGATCCCCAACGAGAAGCTGCTGACGATCGTCGAGCGGCGGACGACGATCCTGGACGCCTTCCGTGAGGCCGACAACGTCCTGCGCCAGGGCGTGCAGGGGATCACCGACCTGATCACGATCCCGGGCCTGATCAACCTGGACTTCGCCGACGTCCGCACGATCATGCACGAGGCCGGCAGCGCCCTGATGGGGATCGGCACCGCGGCCGGCGAGAATCGAGCCGCCGAGGCGGCCAAGGTCGCAATCTCCTCGCCCCTGCTGGAGCAGTCGGTCGAGGGCGCCACCGGGATCCTGCTGAACATCACCGGGGGCCACGATCTCGGGTTGTTCGAGGTCAACGAGGCCGCTGAGATCGTGCAGAGCGCCTCGGACTCCAACTCCAACATCATCTTCGGTGCGGTGATCGACGACGCGCTCGGGGACGAGGTCCGCGTCACGGTGATCGCTACCGGCTTCGAGCACGGCCGCGGGCCGGCCGGCGTCGGCCGCGCGCGCGAGACGACGCGTCGAGAGCGCCGCGACCGCGACGTCACGATGGACGATCGCCAGCGTTCCTCACTGGAGATCTCGGACGACGAGATCGACATTCCGTCGTTCCTGAAGGACCGTTAGGGTCTCCTACGGCGCCTTAGGCAAGTCAGTCACCCGGCCGGCGAGGCTCGCCCGGGCCATGTATTAGCCTCCGGGGAAGTGCCGACGACGGCCCAGATTCTCCGCCGTACTCCGTTGTATGAGCGCCACCGTGCCGCCGGCGCCAAGATGGTCCCGTTCGCGGGCTGGGAGATGCCCGTCCAGTACGCCGGGATCGCGGCCGAGCACGTCGCCGTCCGCCGCGCCGCCGGCATGTTCGACGTCTCGCACATGGGGGTGATCGAGACCTGCGGTCCCGACGCGCCCCAACTGCTCCAGCGCCTGCTCTCCAACGAGTTGCGCCGCCTGCCCGAGGGCGGCGCTCAGTACAGCGTGATGTGCCGGGCCGACGGGGGAGTCCTCGACGACCTGTTCACCTACCGGCTGGCCGAACGTCGCTTCATCACCGTGACCAACGCCGCCAACCACGAGCGTGACCTGGAGTGGTTCACATCGCACGCCGCCGGCCTCGACGCCGACGTGTGTGATCGGATCGCGGATTTCGCCATGCTCGCCGTGCAGGGCCCCGACGCCCGGTGCCTCGTCGCCGGCCTCGCCGACGGCCCGCTGCCGGCGCGGATGCACTGCGGTGAGCGCACGGTGGCTGGAGTGCCGCTGCTGATATGCGGTACCGGCTACACCGGCGAGCCCGGTGTCGAGCTGCTGCTCGATCCGGAACGAGCCGAGACGGTTTGGGACGCGGTCGTCGCCGCCGGCGCGGTCCCGGCCGGGCTCGGCGCCCGGGACACGTTGCGTCTCGAGGTGTGCTTTCACCTGTACGGCAACGACCTGAGCGTGGACCGCGGGCCAATCGAGGCCGGGCTGGGATGGTGCTGCCGCGAGCGCACCGGGTTCATCGGCGCCGAGGCGGTCGCCCGGGTGCGCGCCGACGGCCCCGCCGAGCGCCTCGTCGCGTTCGAGATCCCGGGGCCGGGCATCGCCCGCCCGGGCAACCCGATCGCGGGCGGGGGAGTGGTCACCAGCGGAACCTTCTCGCCGTGCCTGCAGCGCGGCATCGGGATGGCCTACGTGCCCGCCGACAGCGCGCAACCCGGCCGGGAGCTGCAGATCGACGTCCGGGGCACTCCCCGCACGGCGGTGATCCGGTCAAAGCCCATCTACTCCAACTCGAAGGAGCGCTAGCAGTGGTCGATCACAGCTATCCGGAGGACCTGCTCTACCACCCCGACCACGACTGGGCCCGGATCGATCCCTCCCAACCCGACGAGGCGACGTTCGGGATCACCTGGTTCGCCCAGGACGCGTTGGGCGAGGTGGTGTTCTTCGAGCCGCCCGCGGTCGGTACGAAGATCACCAAGGACTCGCCCTACACAGAGATCGAGTCGGTCAAGGCGGTGTCGGACGTGATCGGTCCGCTCTCCGGGGAGGTCGTCGCCGTCAACGAGACGCTGGGCGACTCGCCGGAGACGATAAATGAGGACCCGTACGGGGAAGGATGGCTGGTGAAAGTGAAGCTGTCAGAGCCCGACGAGCAAGCGGCGTTGCTGGATGCGGCGGCGTACGAGGCGACGTTGGCGGCCGGATGACTCACGCCGCCGACATACAGGCGATTCCGGATGGCGAGCGGAGCGATCAGCGTGAGTAGGTACACCGCCGCCACCGCCGCGGACCGCAGCGAGATGTTGCAGATGATCGGCGTCGGCGCGGTGGAGGACCTGTTCGCCGACATCCCGGCCGACCTGCGGCTGACCGACCCGCTCCAGCTGGGCGGCGGCCTGTCCGAGCTCGAGGTCTACACCGAGCTCAGGGCGCTGGCGTCGCGCAACGTGTCCACCGAGGACGAGATTTCGTTCCTCGGGGCGGGGATGTACGACCACTACGTGCCGGCGCTGGTCGATTCGATCATCGAGCGCTCGGAGTTCCTGACCCCGTACACGCCCTATCAGCCCGAGGTCTCGCAGGGTGGGCTGCAGGCCATGTTCGAGTACCAGACGGCGATCTCGGAGCTCACCGGACTGCCGGTGTCCAACGCCTCGGTCTACGAGGGCCCGAGCGCCGTGGCGGCGGCCGGCTACGTCGCCAAGCTCGCCGCCTCCGGGCCGGGGCCGCGGCGGTTCTTGATCTCGCGCGGGGTTCATCCCCATTCGCGCGAGGCGCTGCGGACGCTGGCGCACGGTTGGGGCATCGCGGTGGTGGAGGCGCCGCTGCACGACGGGGTCACGCAGCTGCCGCGGCTGGACGCCGCCGTCGACGCCGTGATCGTGCAGCAGCCCAACTTCCTCGGCGCCGTGGAGGATCTCGAGGCGCTGGCGGACGCCGCCCACGGGGTGGATGCGCTGTGCATCGCCGCCTGTGACCCACTGCCGCTCTCGCTGCTGCGCTCGCCCGGCGAGTGCGGGGTCGACATCGCAGTGGGGGAGGGGCAGACGCTGGGCAACCGGCTCGACTTCGGCGGCCCTTCGTTCGGCTTCTTCGCCGCCACCGAGGCGCTGATCCGCCGCGTCCCCGGCCGGATCGCCGGCGAGACCCGCGACCTCGACGGCAATCGCGGGTTCGTGCTCACGCTCCAGACCCGCGAGCAGCACATCCGCCGCGAGAGGGCCACCTCCAACATCTGCACCGCACAGGCGCTCAACGCGCTGGCCGGCATCATCTACCTGAGCTGGCTGGGGCGAGCGGGAATCGTCGAGCTCACCGAGCTGATGCTCCAGCGCACCGCGTACGCGCGCGAACGCCTGCTGGCGCTGGACGGGGTGCAGCCGCTGCACGACCAGCCGGCGGTGCGCGAGTTCGCCGTCACCCTGGATGCCCCGGTCGGAGCGGTGATCGAGCGCTGCGCCGCGCAGGGAGTGAATCCGGGATACGAGTTGGGCCGCGACTACCCGGAGCACGAGAACGGGCTGCTGGTGGCGATCACCGAGCGACGGACCCGCGCCGACATCGACCGCCTCGCCGACACGCTGGAGGCGGCGGTCGCCGCTCACCGCAGCCACGGCTACCACGCGGTGGGAGCCTAGGTTATGGCCACGGCCGCCCGCACCGACGATCAGCTGACGATCTTCGAGCGCTCGCGCTCGGGCCGGCGGGCGTTCGTCGCCCCGGCCCTCGATGTCCCGGAGCGACCGCTCGACGAGCTGCTGGAGCCGCGGCTGCGCCGTGACACCGGGCCGCGGCTCCCGGAGGTATCCGAGCCGGAGATCGTGCGCCACTACAACCGTCTGTCCAAGCGCAACTTCGACCTCGACACCGGCTTCTACCCGCTTGGTTCGTGCACGATGAAGCACAATCCCAAGCTGCACGAGCGGGTGGCGGCACTCGACGGCCACGCCCGCCTGCACCCACTCCAGGATCCGCGCCGGGCGCAGGGAGCCCTGGAGCTCATGTGGCGCCTCCAGGATGCGCTGGCGAAGATCGCCGGGCTGCCCCACGTCTCGCTGCAGCCCTCGGCCGGGTCGCACGGTGAGCTCGCGGGCGTGCTCCTGACCCGGGCGTTTCACGAGGACCGCGGCGAGACCCGGACTCAGGTCCTGACCCCGGACACCGCGCACGGCACCAACCCGGCCACGGTGACGATGGCCGGCTATGACGTGGTCAAGGTGGGCACCGACGAGCACGGCAACGTCGACCTCGACGACCTGCGCGCCAAGGCCTCAGACGACGTCGCCTGCCTGATGCTGACCAACCCGTCGACGCTCGGCCTGTTCGAGCACGGGATCGAGGCGATCGCGCGGATCGTGCACGACGTGGGGGCGACGCTGTACTACGACGGCGCCAACCTCAACGCGATCATGGGGATCTGCCGCCCCGGTGACATGGGCTTCGACATCGTGCACTTCAACCTGCACAAGTCGTTCACGCAGCCCCACGGCGGCGGCGGCCCGGGAGCCGGACCGATCGCGGTGTCGGATCGCATCGAGCCGTTCCTGCCTCGCCCCCAGGTGGTGTGCCGGGAGCCCGACAACGGTGGCGGTCCGCGGTTCGACCTCGACCACGACCGCCCCAAGTCGATCGGACGCCTGCGGGGCTTCCAGGGCAACTACGGGGTGTTCGTCCGCGCGTATGCCTACATTCGCTCGCTGGGCGCGTCCGGCCTGCGCGACGTGTCCGAGACGGCGGTCCTGAACGCCAACTACCTGCTGGCCAAGCTCCGCGACGAGGGGGTGCTGGAGCATCTGCCCGCCGCCTACGAGCGCGTCTGCATGCACGAATTCGTGCTCTCGGGCGTGCCGATGCGGCGCGACCTCCAGATCCGGACCCTCGACCTCGCCAAGCGCCTGCTCGATCACGGCGTACACCCGCCGACGGTCTACTTTCCGCTGCTCGTCGAGGAGGCGCTCCTGATCGAGCCCACCGAGACCGAGACCAAGGAGACGCTGGATCAGTTCGTGCAGATCCTCGCCGAGATCCTGCGCGAGGCGGCCGATGATCCCGAGATCGCGCGCACCGCGCCGCACACGACCCCGGTGCGGCGGTTGGACGAGGCGGGCGCGGCGCGCCGTCCGGTGATCCGGCAGCCGCTCTAGGTCGAGCCCCTAGTCGCGAGGGTCCGCTCGGCGTTGGTGGGTGGGCAACGACCAGGGCGCGAGCGGGTGGCCGGGCGCAAAACGACGGGCTGTGAAGGTGGGGCGGCCGACGGGTGTTCGGCGAACGTCCAGCGGACGGCGGCGTCGTAGGCTGCAGGGATGCGATTCGTGGTCTTCGGCGCGGGGGCGATCGGCGGCGTGATCGGCGCGCGCCTGCACCAGAGCGGGTTCGAAGTGACGTTGATCGCCCGGGGCGCGCACCTGGACGCCATCCGCCGCGACGGGCTGAACTTGCTGACCCCGGAGGAGCGAGCGGTGGTGAGACCGGAGGTGGCGGGCGACCCGGCGCAGCTGCAATGGACCGGCGACGAGGTGGTGCTGCTGGCGGTCAAGAGCCAGGACACGCTCGCCGCGCTGATCGGCCTGCGGGATGCCGGCGGACCCGCGATCCCCGTCGTCTGCCTTCAGAACGGGGTCGACAACGAGCGGCTGGCGCTCCGGCTGATGGAGTCGGTCTACGGCGGCGTGGTGATGGCCCCGACCGCACATCTCGAGGCGGGGGTCGTGGAGGCATACGGCGCGGATCTCAGCGGGATGCTCGATATCGGCTGCTACCCGAGCGGGATCGATTCCCGGTGCGAGGAGATCTGCGCCGCGCTGTCGGCGTCTCGGTTGCACGCGCGCCCGGTGCCCGACGTCATGCGGCTCAAGCACGCCAAGCTGCTGCTCAACCTCGGTAACGCGGTGCAGGCGCTGTGTGGGACCGGGGAGACCGGCGCCGAGCTGACCGACATGGCCAGAGTTGAGGGGCGAGCCGTCCTGACCGCGGCCGGAGTGCAGTTCGCCGCCGAGGATGTCTCGAACGTGGGCGAGCGCTGGCGGCGGCTGGGCGTGCGCGAGATCGCCGGGCGCCCGCGCCCGGGTGGCTCGAGCTGGCAGAGCCTGGCCCGCGGCACCGGCGCGATCGAGAGCGACTATCTGAACGGGGAGATCGTGTTGCAGGGCCGGCTGCATGGAGTCCCCACGCCGGTCAACGCGACACTGGCGCGGCTGGCCGTGGCGGCGGCCCGGGAGGGCCGGGAGCCCGGCTCGCTGAGCGCCGACGACGTGCTCAGCGAGATCGAGACGAGCCGGGTGGCCGCCGCGGAGGCGGCGTGAGGCGCGTGAACGGCCATCCCCGGCCCGCGAGGACGGTGTGAGCGCGGTCGCCGATCCGATGATCGCGGCCGAGGCGGCGGAGATCGCGGCGACGGCCACCGCCGAGCTCGCCCAGCTGGTTGACATCTCGTCCCCCTCCGGCGATCTCGACGGCGCCGAGCGGGCGCTCGAGGTGTGCGCCCGCCTGTTGCCGACCGGCACCCGCGTCGAGCGTCCCGCCTGCTCCACACCGGGCAGCGCGCCCGACCTGATCGGAACCGTCGCGGGGACCGGAAGCGGACGGGTGCTGCTGCTTGGGCATGTCGACACCGTGATTGGCCACGACGCTCACCAGCCGTTGCGGCGCGACGGCGAGCGCCTGTACGGCACTGGGACCGTCGACATGAAGGGCGGCGACGTGCTGGCACTGGGGGTCGCGCGTTCGCTGGCGCGGCGCCCGGACACGTTTGCCGAGCTGGCCGTCCTGATGGTGACCGACGAGGAGTGGCGGACCCGGCCGTTCCGGCACGTGCCGCGCTTCTCCGGCTATGACGCCTGCCTCTGCTTCGAGGGCGGCCAGCTGGACGAGGCCGGGGAGGAGGGCGTCGTCGTGCGTCGCAAGGCCGCGGGAACCCTGAAGGTGACCGCCATCGGCCGGGCGGCGCACTCGGGGAGCGCCCCGGACCAGGGCCGCAACGCCCTGCTCGCCCTCGCGCACACCGCGGCGGCGGTGGCCGAGCTGCACGATCCCGCCGGGGATGAGCAGCTCAGCGTCGTGCCCACGGTGATCCGCTCCGGGGACGCGTTCAACGTCGTCCCCGCCTCCGGCGAGCTGATCTTCGACCTGCGCGCCCGAGGACTGCCCGCATTCGAGGCGGTCCTGGCCACGGTCGTGCCCGAGCACCACGGCGTGGCGCTGCAGGCTCGCATGGAGCGAAGGTGGCCGGGGATGGACGCCCGGACGGTCACCGAGCCCGTGATCGCCGCCGCCGCCCAGCGCCTCGGGCGCAGGATCTCCGGGGTGTCGCGCGGCGGGGCGAGCGACGCCAGCCACTTCGCCGACACGATCGAGCTCACCATCGACGGCCTGGGCCCGCGCGGTGGCGGCGCGCACACCCCCGGCGAGTTCGTGCTGGCCACCGCGCTGGGCTCGCGGGCGGAGGTCGCTCTGGCGATCGCCCACGAGGTGTTGGCGAAGAACTAACGAAAATCTCGCCGTCACCGCGCCGGGACGGCAGCTCGCCGTGCCATCCTCTCGACATGGCCCGCACCGGGAACCGGCTCCTCGCCGGCACGAGATCGCTGGAGCGCCGGCGTCAGTCGCTGGAGGGATTCGCGCTGCTCGCCGGCATCGTCGCGCTGATGTGGCTGCTCGAGGTGATCAACTCGCTGGACCACTACGCGCTGGACGGGGACGGTGCCATCCACCCGCGCAACGTCGATCACGTGTGGAGCATCTTCACCTCTCCGTTCCTGCACGTCGGCTACACGCATCTGCTCGACAACACGATCCCGCTGGTGTTCATGGGGGTGATCATCGCCGTGCGCGGAGCGGCGAAGCTCGCGCTGGTGACGCTGATCGTGATCGTCGTCGGCGGCCTCGGGACCTGGCTGATCGCCCCGGCGGGGACCCTGACGGTCGGGGCGAGCGGGCTCGTGTTCGGCTACGCCACGTATCTGTTCACTCGCGGCCTGTTCGATCGCAGCGCCCTTGAGATCCTGACCGGGCTGGTGGTCGGGGCGGTGTGGGGCGGCGCCCTGATCTCGAGCGTGGTGCCGCACGCCAATGTGTCCTGGCAGGGCCACGTGTGCGGCGCGATCGGCGGGGTGATCGCCGCATGGCTGCTCGCCGGCGGGCGTCTGCGGTCAACCGGCGGCGCCGGCGGCGATCGTGACGGCCGCGACCCCGGCGGAGGTGGCACCGGGAGATCCGGGCCAGGGGCACTGCACGACTCGCTGGATCGGGCGCTCGCTCAGTAGCCTGCCGGCGGTGCGGATCTTCTCCGGCATCCAGCCCACCGGCCGCAAGCACCTGGGCAACTACATCGGCGCGATCACCCAGTATGTCGCCGGCCAGGATCGCGGCGACGCGATCTACTGCGTGGTCGATCTGCACGCGACGACCGTTCCCTACGACCCGGCGACGCTGCGCGAGTCGGTCTACGACACCGCCGCCACGCTGCTCGCCGCCGGATTGGACCCGGCCCGCTGCATCCTGTTTCGCCAGAGTGACGTGCTCGAGCACCCAGAGCTCACCTGGCTGCTGTCCAGCATCACCGAGCTCGGCCGCCTGCAACGGATGCACCAGTTCCGGGACAAGTCGACCGCCCAGCGCGAGCTCGTCTCCGCCGGCCTGCTGTTCTACCCGGTGCTCCAGGCCGCCGACGTGCTCGCCTACCGCGCCGACGAGGTGCCGGTGGGCGAGGATCAGCGCGAGCACCTGGAGCTGATGCGCGACGTGGCCCGGCGTTTCAACGCCCGCTTCGGAAACGGGCGAGACGTGCTGGTGGTGCCCGAGGCCCGGATCCCGGAGGTGGGGGCGCGGATCATGGATCTGCAGGCGCCGGACCGCAAGATGTCGACCACCGGCGGAACTCCCCAGGGGACCGTCTACGTTCTCGATGAGCCGGCGACGATCGCCAAGAAGTTCCGCTCCTCGGTGACCGATTCGGGCTCTGATATCCGGCGGGCGCCGGACAAGGCGGGGATCTCGAACCTGATCGACATTCTCGCCGCGGTCCGGGGCATCGCCCCCGCCGAGGTGGAGCGCGACTTCGACGGCGGCGGCTACGGCGCGTTCAAGCAGGCTGTCGCCGAGGCCGTGGTGGAGTATCTCGCGCCGGTGCGGGAGCGCTACCAGCAGCTGCGCGGCGACGAATCCGAGCTCGAGGAGATCTTCTCACTGGGCGCCGGGAAGGCGCGGGCGATCTCGTCGGAAACGGTCGCAGACGTGCGCGCGGCGATGGGAGTGGGACCGGTCCGAGCCCGCGGCTAACGTTTGCCGACGATGGAGAGGCCGTGACGCTCACCTTCCTGGAGCTGGACCTGGATGTCTTCGCGGGGCCGTTCGACCTGCTGCTGACCTTGATCCTGCGTGAGGAGGTCGACCTGCTCGAGGTCGACCTCGCCGACGTGGTGATCACCTACATCGATCATCTCGAGCAGCGGGGCGATCTCGACCTGGAGGCGGCCACCGAGTTTCTGGTGCTGATCGCGGCGCTGCTGGAGCTCAAGTCCCGTCTCCTGCTCCCCGGAGAGGAGATCGAGGAGATCGACCTCGATCCCGGGGAGGCCGCCGAGGAGCTGCTGGCGCGGCTGCTGGCGGCCCAGCGGTACCGCGCCGCCGCGGCTGCGCTCAGCGATCGGCTCGCCGCGGAGGCCGGCCACCGCTTCCGCTCGGCACCGTTACCGGAGCAGCTGCGCAAGGCGCCGCTACCGGACGCCGCCTCGGTCTATGACCCCGCGCTACTGGCGAACGCGATCCGCGACCTGCTCCAGGTCCCGCCGCCCGTCGACATCCGCCACATCACGGTCGCCCGGGTCACGGTGGCCGAGCGCCTCGCCCACCTGCGCGCGCTGCTGGCTCGAGGCCGGTTCACGTTCTCCGACGCGGTGGCCCGCAGCGACCGCGTCACGGTGGCGGTGACGCTGTACGCCCTGCTGGAGCTCTACAAGCAGGGCGAGGCGACCTGGGTCCAGGACGAGCCGTTCGCCGAGATCACCGTCCAGGCGCTGCGGCGGCCCGACCGGCTGCGCCCGGTGGCCGCCGAGGGGAGGCTGACGGCATGACCGCCGAGCTGGAACGCACGCTCGAGGCGCTGCTCTTCCTCAGCGCCGACCCCGTGGCAGCCGACGCGCTGGCCGACGCCACCGGCGCCGAGCTCCACGAGGTGGTCACCGCCCTGGAGCGGCTGCGCGAGCACTATGAGTTCGAGCGTCGCGGCTTCATCGTGCGCGAGCTCGCCGGTGGCTACACGCTGAGCACCCATCCGGACGCCGAGCCGGCGGCGCGGCGGCTGCTGGCCAAGCCGCGGACGCCGCCCCTGACCGCGGCCCAGGCCGAGACCCTGGCCATCGTCGCCTACCTGCAGCCGGTGTCGCGGCCGGAGATCGGCCGGATCCGAGGGGTCAGCGCGGAGTCCGCGGCGACGACGCTGCTGGAGCGGGGGATGATCGAGGAGGCGGGGCGCTCGCAATTCGGGGCCGTTCTGTACCGGACCACCGAGCTGTTCCTGAAGCTATTCGGACTGTCGGAGGTCGGCGAGCTGCCGGACATCGCCGGATTTGATGCATCGCCCGAGTTCGAGCAGGAGCTGCGCGAGCGGCTGCTCTCGGCAGGCGAGGCGCGCGCCGGCGCGTCGGGCGTGGCGGTCAGCTCCGCCGTCAGCCCAAGCCCAGAAACCGCCTGACCGCCACCGCGTCCTGCTCCAGCGCGGCCCGGTCGGATGCCGACAGCCCGGGGAACGGCTCGAGCTCGACCCGCGAGCCAGCGACGCGCCAGGCCGCGGCGGCCCGTCCCGCCACCAGCCCGAAGCCTCGAAACAACCCGCCGGTGACGATCCGGTGCTCATCGTCGCCGAGCACGTCAGCGCGCGAGCACCAGCCGAGTAGCAGCGGCTCGAATGCGCCGAGCAACCGCGGCGGGGGCAGGGGGGCCGCTCGTGCCCGGCGGGCGAGGTCGACCAGCCCACCGGGCAGCTGGCGCAGCTCCCTCGCGATCGCCTCCAGGCCGGCGCGGGCGTCGCGCAGCCCCACCCCGGACCAGCGGGCGAGGTCGCGGTCGCTGGCGGGCCCGTGGCCGGCGAGATAGCGCCGGCCGAGCTCGGCCAGGGCGGTCTCGCGGTCCGGTGGGGTGGCGTCGGGAAGCCAGTCGCGCACCAGCGCGAACGCATGGTCGGCGCCGGCCATCGGGCCGCGGACGATGCGGCCCTCGATCGACGCCCGGTAGATGAGGTGGATCAGCGCCTGGCCGGCGGTGGCGAACCCGCCGCGCTCCAGCCGCTCGCGCAGCGCCGAGCGGGTCAGCGGCCCGTCGTCGGCGATCGACCGCTCGATCAGGTCGATGGCGCGGGCGGTCCGGTCGGCGTCGAAGCCCTCCTGGCCCAGCCGGGTGGAGCTGGAGGTCTCAAGCTGTGGGGTGGTCAGCGCCTGCAGCAGCGGGTAATCCTCGCTGCGCACCAGATGCAGGGTGCCCCGGTTCAGCGTCGTGATCACGAGCGACCGCCGCTCGGTGAGCTCGCGCCCGATGTCGGTGTTGCTCACTCCGGTGCTCCGGGCCCGCACCGCCAGCCGAGCCGCCCGCGGGTCCTGGGCCTGGATCGCCAGCAGCCGCTGCGCGACCGTCAGGCAATCCCGCGCCGGGCGGCCGGCGAGCAGCTGCGCCGTCAGCCGGCGGGCGTGGATGCTCGTCGCGGCCGCGTCCGGTGTCACGCCCGCGCGGCGAGCTGTCCGCAGGCGGCGGCGATGTCGCGGCCCCGGGTGAGTCGCACCGTAGCCCCGAGGCCATGGCGCTCCAGCTCGCTGCGAAACGCTTCGATCGCCTTCGGGCTCGAGCCCTGGTAGGGCGAATCGGTCGGGTTGTACGGGATCAGGTTGACCTTGAACACCCGGGGATCGAGCACCTCGCTGAGCTGGCGGGCCTGCGCGTAGGAGTCGTTGACCCCGGCCAGCATCACGTACTCGACGAATACCCTGCGCCGCTTTCGCTCGTAGTAGGCGCGGCAGGCCGGGAGCACGTCGGCCAGCGGATACCGGTGGTTGACCGGCATCAGCTCGCCGCGCAGCGCGTCGTCGGCGGCGTGCAGCGAGAGCGCCAGGCGGATCGGCAGGGGCTGCCCCGCCAGACGCTCGATCCCGGGGATCCAGCCGATCGTCGACACGGCGGTGTGGCGGTGGCCGATCCCCAGCGCCGGGAGGCGCTCGCAGGCGCCCAGCACGGCGTCCAGGTTCATCATCGGCTCGCCCATCCCCATGAACACGGCGTGATCAACCGTGTCCTGCCGGCGGAAGTGAAGCGCCTGGTCGAGGATCTCCGAGGCGGTCAGGTTGCGCCCGAACCGCATCTGGCCGGTGGCGCAGAACGTGCAGGTCAGCGGGCAGCCGGACTGCGAGGACAGGCACAGCGACCGCCGGCCGTCGCGATAGCGCATCAGCACCGCCTCCACCGGCAGCCCGTCGCCGGTGACGAACAGCGCCTTCACCGTCCCGTCCGCCGCGCGGGCCTGGGCTCGCACGACGAGGCTGGAGAACGGCACCGACTCCTCCAGCACCGCCCGCAGACTTCGCGGGAGGTCGGTCATGGCGTGAAAGCCGTCGGCACCCTGCGCCGCCCAGCGCCACACCTGACGCTCGCGGTAGGCCGGCTCGCCCAGTTCGGCGAGCCTCGTCGACAGCAGGTGCAGATCCATGCTGACTATGGTGACAGCGCGATGCGCCTCGCCAAGTTCCTCGCCACCGCCGGGGTGGCCTCGCGCCGCGCCGCCGAGGAGATCGTGTGGGCCGGGCGCGTTGCCGTCAACGACTCCGCGGTCATCGACCCGGCCCGCGACGTGGCTGAGGATGACACGGTGACGGTCGACGGCTCGCCGGTGGCGCCGGCGTCGACGCGCGCCGTCTATGCCGTCCACAAGCCGGCCGGCGTGGTCTCGACGGCCAGAGATCCCCACGGCCGCCCCACCGTCGTCTCGCTCGTCCCGTCACCATTGCGGCTCTACCCGGTCGGGCGGCTGGACATCGACACGACCGGATTGATCCTGCTCACCAACGACGGAGCGCTCGCCCACCGGCTCACCCATCCCCGCTTCGAGGTGCCACGGACCTACCGCGCGACGGTCCGCCACCCCCCGGTGGGTCCGGCCGCGCTGCACTCGCTCGCCGAGGGCGTCGAGCTCGAGGACGGCCGCACCCGTCCGGCGCGAGTCCGCCGTCCGACGCCGGACACGATCGAGTTGACGATCCACGAGGGCCGCAAGCGCCAGGTGAGGCGGATGTGCGAGGCGGTGGGCCATCCCGTGAGGCGACTGGTTCGGGTCTCGTTCGGCCCCCTGGATCTCGGCGACCTTCCGCCGGGGGGCTACCGCCGGTGCGGCGGCGCCGAGGTGGAGGCGCTCACGCGCGCTGCACGAGGAGGTCGTCGCGGCGCAGCGTAGTCGTGCGCAGCGCCCGCGCGACCGCGGCCGGCGTGAGCCGCACCGCGTGCGCGCTGGTCAGGCGCACGATCGTGAACTGGCGGACGTGCCGGCGCCACCGCACGCGGAACCCGGGGATGTCGTAGCTGCGCTGGATCTGCGACGGGATCAGATTGCACGCGGCGCCCCACCAGCACAGGGGCTGTCCCGGCGCGGTCATCGAGATCACGTCGAGCTCTGAGACGCGGACGCCGCGGGCGGGCAGGAAGGCGAGGTGGGGGAGGTAGAGCGACAGGGGCAGGAGGGTCCGGTAGTGCTGGATCAGGATCGCCCGCGCGGGGTCGGCGGGCGCGGACACCGGCCGGGCTCCCAGGGCGCGGGCGACGGGCCGCCAATCGGGCCGCTGCATGCTGTGATCGACGGCGATTCCGATCGTCGCGGCGAGCCCGATCGCGCACAGCACCCCCGTGACCGCCACGCCGACCGGTTGGGCCCGGCGGGCGGCGAGGCCACCGGCGATCAGGAGCGCCGCCGGCAGCCACAGGGCGATGATGTTGCGGGTGATGAGATCGTCGAAGCCGGCGGCGACGAGCGCGAGGGCGAGCAGGAATCCGGCCACGGCGAGGCCGCCGGCGAGCAGCGCGGGGCGCCGCTCCGAGGGCGTCGCACGGGTTGCCAGCAGCGCCAGGGCGAGCAGCGCCGCCGCGATCGCCAGGTACTTGACCAGCTTGCGATCGGGGGCGTTGGTGCCGATCAGGAACTGTGGGATCACCTGCGCGAGCCGGAGACCGAGCGGCGCTGAGGCGATCCATGAGTCGTGTCCCGTCCCGTTCTGGGAGATGGCGAGTGGAATCAGCGCCAGCCCGCAGAGCGCGACCACCCCCACCCCCACCTGCACCGGACGCCGGAACCGATGCTCGGCGAGCAGCCACAGCGCCTCCGGGACGACGGCGACGACCGCGAAGTAGTGCGTGGCCAGCGCCAGCCCGGAGCTGAGTACCCACAGGGCCATCACCGGCGGAGTCGGCGCCGCCCGGGCATAGGCGAACGCCGCCAGGGAGACGGCCGTGAGCAGCACGAGCAGCTCGTAGGAGCGCGCCTCCTGCGAATACCAGATCAGCAGCGGATTACAGGCGGTCAGAGCGGCGGCGGTCACCCCGGCGCGGCGCGAGATCAGCTTCGTGCCGGCGACGTAGGCAACCGGCACGACCAGCACCCCGGCCACCGCCGACAGCGAGCGCAGCCCGGCCTCGTCGAACCCGAAGATCCGGGCCCAGGCCCAGGCGACGCAGTAGTAGAGCGGGGGAGTGGACTCGCTCTGCGGGATCAACCCGAGCATCTTGCCCGGGGAGAAGTGGACGAGGAGCGCCGTGTTGGCCTCGTCGAACCAGAACCCCTGGTGAGCCAGGCCATAGAAGCGCAGCGCCGCGGCGAGCCCGGTGAGCGCGGTGACCGTGATCAGCGCCGGGGCGGCGGCGAGACCCGCGCCGGCGGTCCGGCGCCCGCCGAGCTGGGGGCGGAGACGGTCGTCCGCTAACCAGCCGACGCTCACCGCCGCCAGCCTAGGTCACGAACCGGATGCTCACCGCCGCCCTGGCCGTCGCCGTTCCGCCTTAACGCAATCTGAACCGAAGCCGCCGGTCGGGCATACGGTGCCGAGGGCACTATCTTCAGCGTATGCGTGAGGATGCCGCCACCGGCGAGACGCAGGTCGCGCTGGCGTCGACGTCGGCCGCCGGCTCCGGCCTGGCCGGAAGCGACACGCCCGTCGCCGCGCTCCCGCGGATGCCCGCCGGCGTCTCGGAGAGGCTCCCCCGCGTCCACGTCGCGTTCGGCCCGACGGCGGGCCGGGTCGCGATCGGCATCCTGGTCGTCGCGACGCTGGCGGTGGTCGCCGGCGCCGCCGCGGGTCCCTCGATCCTGGTGCCGCGCAGCGTCGATGCCTTCCCCAACTGGGAGGCGGGGCCGCTGCACGACGTGTTCACCCGCGTGATCACCAACCCCAAGACGCTGGGCCTGGTGTTCAGCGGGGTGCTGGCGGTGATGGTCCTGGCCTACGGGGTCGCGCTGGGGGCGGTGCGGACGCTGTCGATGCGGACGATCGCGATCGCGGTGGTGGCGCTGCACGCGATCCTGCTGCTGAGCCCGCCGCTGCAGCTCACCGACCTTTTCAACTACCTCGGCTACGCGCGGCTCGGCGGGCTGCATGACCTCAACCCCTATACCCACGTCATCAGCCAGGAACTCTTCGATCCGGTGTACCGGTTCGCCAGCTGGCACGGCCTGCGCAGCCCCTACGGCTGGTTGTTCACGGCGCTCACCTATCCGATGGCGTCCGTATCGCTGCCGGTGGCGTATTGGACGCTGAAGATCGCCACCGTGCTGATGAGCCTCGGGTTCGTGGCCCTGATCTGGCAATGCGCGCGCCAGCTGGGCCGCGATCCGCGCTTCGCCGTCGCGTTCGTGGCGTTCAACCCGATCTTCCTGATCTACGCAGTCGCCGGCTTCCACAACGACTTCTTCATGCTGGTGCCGATGCTGGGAGCGGTCAGCCTGCTCCTGACCCGCCGCGATCGCGGCGCCGGCGCCGTGCTGATGCTGGCGGTGGCGGTCAAGTTCACCGCGGTGCTGCTGCTCCCCTTCCTGCTCGTCGCCGCCCGCACCAGGCAGCGCCGGATCGCGGTGCTGGTCGGCGCGGCCCTGGGGGCGATCCCGCTGGCGGCGCTCAGCCTGGCGCTGTTCGGGCTGTCGATCCCCAACCTCGCCCAGCAGAGCTCGGTGCTGACCGGCTTCAGCATCCCCAATCTGTTCGGGCTGCTGGTCCACATCGGCGGTGCCACCCCGCTGCTGCTGAAGGTCGCCGCGGTGGGGGTGGTCCTGGTCGTCGCGCACCAGTTCTACCGCAACCGCGATTGGCTGGCCGGCGCCGGCTGGGCGACGCTGGCGCTGATCGCCAGCCTCGGCTGGCTGATGCCCTGGTACGTGATCTGGCTGCTGCCGCTGGCGGCGCTGGGCACCAGCGTCCGGCTGCGACAGGTCGCGGCGCTGCTGTCGGTGTTCCTGCTCCTCACCTTCATCCCCGCCACCGCCATCTACATGAGCGACCACCACATCAACCTGCTGAGCACGCAGGCAGGCCAGGCGGCATCGTCACTTCAATATAAGCTCGCGCGGTAGCCGGTCAGACCCGCGGTTTCGGGCTCTGCTTAGCTACGCGCCCGTGCGCGTTCGAACCCCGCCGGCCGTCGCCGACGCCCCCCCGGCCCCGACCGCGCCCGCCGTCCCGGTTGCCCGCCGCCTCGATCCGGTGGAGCTCGGCCTGCTGGCGGTGTTCGCCGCAGTGTCGCTGTGGATCGTCGCCCTCGACCTCACCACCGCGGTCGCCCACGGCCTGCATTGGACCGGTACCGACGGGTTCTTCATCGTCGATCAGATGCAGTACCTGGCCTGGGTCCAGTCGGCTTCGCATCACTTCCTGATCTCGAATCTGTTCGTTCTGCGCTCCACGCCCGCCGATTACTTCCAGCCGGCGATCGTCATCTCGGCGGGCCTGGTGAAGCTTGGCGTCATCCCGTGGCTGGCGCTGCTGCTGTGGAAGCCGGTGGCCGTGATCGGGCTGTTCCTGGCGGTACGCGCGGTGGTGCACCGTAGCTTTGCGGGGCGGGGGCAGCGGCGGGCGGCGATGACGCTGGCGCTCTTGTTCGGCTCGTTCAGCGTCGTCGGTCAGAGCTTCAGCGTCGTCGGCGACATGATGCCGACCTGGCTTTCCTGGGGGTATCCGTTCGGCTTGATCGCGGTCGCGCTGATCGTGTTCGGGCTGGTTCGCTACGACCGGGCACGGGCCTCCGGCCGCGCGGATTGGCTGCCGGGGCTGCTCGGGGCGCTCGCCAGCACCCTGCACCCGTGGCAGGGCGAGACGATGATCCTGCTGGTCATCGGGGGCGAGCTCGTGCGCTGGCGCGAGCTGCGGCGCTGGTCGCAGCTCGGGGAGTGGCGGCGGCTCGCCCTGCCCGCGCTGACGCTGGCGATCACCGTCCTGCCGCTGGTCTACTACCTGGTGCTCGGCCACCTCGACCTCTCCTGGAAGCTGGCCCGGGTGGCCAGCAAGCACGAGTTCTCGTTCGGGTCGATCGCGCTGGGAGCCGCGCCGCTGGCGATCGTCGCCGCACTCGGCTACAAGGGTCGCCCCGACGGCTTCCTGGAGCTGACGCTGCGGCTGTGGGCTCCGGTCGCAGTGATCATCTACGTGGTCTCGGCCACCGGTCTGAGCGCCACGCCGTTGCACGCGGTCAACGGGATCACGATTCCGCTGGCGGTGCTCGCCGTCAAGGGCGTGCAGCGGACCCGGCTGAACGCGATCCCACACGGCCGGCTGGTGGCCGTGATCCTGATCGGGCTGTTCGTGGTGCCCGCCAACGTGTGGTCGATGGCGACCGCCCACCGGTACGTGGATCCGACAGCGGGCAATGCCAACTTCATCACCCAAAACGAGCGCCGGGCACTTCGCTACCTGGCGGCGGACCCGACGCCAGGAGGGGTGCTGACCCAGTTCTACCTCGGCGAGACGGTGCCGGCGGCGACCGGCCGGCGAACGTTCGTCGGCGACTGCCTGTGGTCTGAGCCGAGCTGCATCCCGCGCTCGCTGGCCGCCGATCGGCTGTTCCGGGGCACCGACTCGGCGGCCGCCGCGCGGCGATTCGTCAAGCAGACCGGCGCTCGCTTCGTGCTCGCCAGCTGCAAGTCCGGGATCGTCGATCTGTCAGCCAAGCTCGGAGCCCTGATCGTCGCCACCCGCCGCTTCGGGTGCGCCACCGTTTACCGGCTGCGGCCGCCGGCGCCGGCCGAGGGTCCTCTGGCAGAATTGCCCCACGATGCGGTTGTTCGCGCTCCGTGGCGCCAATAGCGTCGAGGTCAACGAAGCGAGCGCGATCCTGGAGGGCACCACGCTCCTGATCCGCGAGCTGATGGACCGAAACGCCCTCATTCCCGAGACGATGGTGAGCTGCATCTTCACGCTCACCGACGACCTGAACGCCGAGTTCCCGGCGGTCGCGGCCCGGCGGCTGGGGCTCGACCGGGTGCCCCTGTTGTGCACGCGGGAGGTGCCGGTGCCCGGCTCGCTGCCGCGCGTGATCCGGCTGCTCTTGCACTACTACGCCGCCGAGGATCACCAACCCCAGCACGTGTATCTGGGAGCGGCGCGGACGCTGCGCTCGGATCTCGAGGCGGCACAATAGGCGCGTGTCCGATCCCACCATGGCGATCGAGTTCGCAGAGCGCATCGCGCGAATCCCGGCCTACCCATTGGCGGCCGGATACGACCTCGGCGCGGACATGGCGATGCTCGCCTCCAACGAGTCGTGCTTCGCGCCGGCGCCGGCGGTCGTGGAGGCGGCCCACCGGGCGCTCACCGGCATCCATCGCTATCCGGACCCGTCCTCGATGGCGCTGCGCGGCGCCCTGGCGGCCCGCTACGGGATCCCCAAGGAGCGGATCGCGCTGGGCAACGGCTCCTGCGACATCCTGCTGTCGGCCGGCGAGGCGCTGCTCGAACCGGGCGCCGAGGTCGTCTACGCGTGGCCCTCGTTCAGCGTCTATCCCCACTTGGCGGCCGCCTCCGGCGCCCGCGGCATCGAGGTCGGACTCGACGACCAGGACCGCCACGATCTGGAGGCGATGGCCCGCGAGATCACCGTCGCGACTCGCCTGGTGCTGATCTGCAACCCCAACAACCCGACGTCGACGGCGGTCACGCTCGAGGCGGTGGCGGAGTTCATGAAGCAGGTACCCCGCCACGTGTGCGTGATCCTCGACGAGGCCTATTGCGAGTTTGCGCTGACGCTGGGCGACACCTACGCCTCGCTCGATCTGCTGCGCCGGTGGCCGAATCTGGTGCTGCTGCGGACGTTCTCCAAGGCCTACGGACTGGCCGGGCTGCGGGTCGGCTACGCGCTGTGTGGGTCGGCGGACTTCCGCGCCGCCACCGACCAGGTGCGCCAGCCGTTCTACCTGAACATGGCCGCCCAGGCGGCGGCGGTCGAGGCGCTGCGCCACCAGGACGAGGTCGAGCGCCGCGTCACCCACACCGTCGCGGCACGGCTGGAGCTGGCCGACGCCCTGGGCGAGCTCGGGCTGTGGGTCGCCGAATCGGACGCCAACTTCGTCTGGGTCCACCTCCCCCCGGACGTGGCGGAATCAGACGTCATCAGCCGGCTGGCCGCGCGGGGCGTGCTCGTCCGGGCCGGAACCGCGCTCGGGCGCGAGGGGTCCTTGCGGGTGACGGTCGGCACCGCGGCCGAGAACCGCCGGTTCCTGGACGCGCTGGGAGAGCTGTTCTAGTGGGTTTCACCGGAACGTTGTGCCTGAAAGGGCGAGGTCCGGGGGCCGCCAGGCAAGGACGCAGGCGCCGTGGCGCAGCGGAGCTGCGCGAGGCTCCGAGGACGCGGCATGGCGGTCATCCGGGGCCGCCATTTCGGCTGCAACGTTTCGGGGAGGCCCACTAGTGGCCGCCCCCGCAAATACGCTCGCATTCGAGCGAACTTACGGGGACACCCACTAGCGCTGCGTCCCTTCGGTGAGCACGTCGCTATCGCTGCCTGAGGCCCGTTACGCCGGTTCGCCGGCGCTCCGGCGGGGGCGCGATCGGCGTCGCTGGGGGCGCTGGCTGCTGCTCGCCGCGGGCCTGCTGGGGGGCGCCGTGGTGTTCGTGCTCGTGACCGGCGAGCGGCCCGGCTACGACGCCTTCGGCTGGCTGGTGTGGGGCCATCAGGTGCTGCACTGGAACCTGAACACCGATGGCGCCCCCTCGTGGAAGCCGATCTCGTTCGTGTTCACGCTGCCGTTCGCGCTGTTCGGACGCGCACAGATGTGGTTGTGGATGATCACCGCGGCCGCCGGCGCGTTCGCGGGCTGCGTGTTCGCCGCCCGGATCGCCCACCGGCTCACCGGCCCCAGCCCCGGCCGCGCCTATGCGCCGTACCTGGCCGGTGGGTTCGCCGCGGTCGCCGTCCTCGGAATCGACACCTATTCGCACCTGGTGCTGATCTCCAACGCCGATCCCCTGATCATGGCCTTCTGCCTGGCGGCCATCGACTGCCACCTGTCGGGGCGGCGGCGGCTGGCGTTCGTGATGCTGCTCATGGCGTCGCTGGGTCGCCCCGAGGCGTGGGTGTTCACCGGGCTGTACGCGATCTGGGCCTGGCGCGCCGTGCCCGGCCTCCGCGTCGTCGCGATCCTCGGCCTCCTGCTGATACCGGCGTTCTGGTTCGTGGTTCCCGCGGCGACGTCACACAGCTGGTTCAGCGCCGGAGACCTCGCGCTGAACCAGCACACGGTCATCGTCGGCAACAAGATCACCGGCGTGATCGGCCGCTTTGACAGCCTGAACGGGCTGCCCGTCCAGCTCGCCGCCCTGGCCGGCGTCGGCTTCGCGATCGCGCGCCGGGACCGGGCGACGCTGATGCTCGCCGGCGCGGTGGTGCTGTGGGTGGCGATCGAGCTCGCGTTCGCCTATCACGGCTGGTCGGCGGTGCCGCGCTACATGATCGAGCCGGCCGCGGTGGCGATCATCATCGCCGGCACCGCGGTCGGCCGGCTGCTCGCCGACGCGCGTGGATCGGCGCTGGCGCGCTGGGGCGGGCCGATCGCCGTCGTCGTGCTCGCGGCGGCGCTCGCGCCCACGGTTCGCTCCCGCGTGCACGAGACGCGGAGCAACTACGCCGTCGCCCGCACCCACGCTCGGCAGGTCAACCGCCTGCGGGACGTCATCGCCAGGATCGGCGGCCCGGTCAGGGTCAAGACGTGTGGGCAGCCGGTGTCGCTGGTCGGCTTTCAGAGCACGCTGGCCTGGGAGGTCGATCTCAACGTGGGCGACGTCGGCTTCCATCCGGGACGAGCGATCGGGCGGGGCCAGACGATCGTCATGTTCAAGCCCCACCGGGTGGGTTGGCAGGTGCGGCCTTACAACCTGCCGGCGTCGGCGGCCGCGAGCTGCCGGGCGCTGCGGACGAACTCCGCGATGGGCTGACGGGGCAGCGCCACCCCGCCCTTGCGCGCGGCCGGGGTGGTCTGGTAGAACACCCCTGGCAAGCGCATGAGCGACCACGCCCGCGTGTCCCGCAGCACCGACGCCGCACTCGGCTGGTCTCACTACACGCGCTTCTACGCCTGGCGATTTAGCTAGGCGCTCGGCCACAGCCCTCTGTCCGCGTCGGTGAGCGCGGTGTCCCGGAGGTCGAGCGCCGTCAGACCGCGACGCCGCCCGGGCGGCTTCGCGAGGAGGCCGGGCTCCGCGCTTTCGTAGAGTCTCCAGACGTGTGGAAAGGACCGAACAGATGATGATCGTGATGAAACCGACGGCGACCGAAGCGGAGGTTCAGGCCGTCGTCGATCGCGTGCACAGCGTGGGCGCGCGCGCTCATGTCATCAACGGCGACGAGCTCACGGTGATCGGGGCGATCGGCGACCGCGAGCACGTCGCCCGGCTCGAGCTCACCGCCGCCCCCGGGGTGGACCACATGGTCCCGATCTCCAAGCCGTACAAGCTCGCCTCGAGCGAGATCAAGCACGGGCAGCGTTCCGTACTCGAGATCGGCGGCCGCCGGGTCGGCGGATCGCACTTCGCGATGATCGCCGGGCCGTGCACGATTGAATCGCGTGAGCAGGCGCTCGAGACGGCGCGGACGGTCAGCGACGCCGGGGCGACCCTGTTCCGGGGGGGCGCCTACAAGCCGCGCACCTCGCCGTACGCCTTCTCGGGCCTGGGGCAGGAGGGCTTGCGGCTGCTGGCGGAGGCCAAGGCGCAGACCGGGCTGCCGATCGTCACCGAAGTGATGGATGTCCGGGATCTGGAGCCGGTGCTGGAGGTGGCCGACGTGATCCAGATCGGCGCCCGCAACATGCAGAACTACACGCTCCTGTCCGAGGTCGGCCGGGCCGGCTGCCCGGCGCTGGTCAAGCGCGGGCTGTCGAGCACGTTGGAAGAGCTGCTGATGGCCGCCGAGTACATCCTCAAGGAGGGCAACGAGGCGGTGATGCTGTGCGAGCGCGGGATCCGCACGTTTGAGACCGCCTATCGGTTCACCCTGGATCTGATGGCGATCCCGGTGCTCAAGGAGATGACCCACCTGCCGGTGATCGTCGATCCCAGCCATGCCGCCGGCCGCCGGGATCTGGTGCTGCCGATGTCGCTGGCGGCGGCCGCGGCGGGCGCCGATGGGATCATGGTCGAGGTTCATCCGCGGCCCGACGAGGCGATCTGCGACGCCGCCCAGCAGCTTGTGGCAGACGAGTTCGCCGGCTATATCCATCGGGTCCAGGCCGCCGCCGCGGTCGCGGGTAAGACTCTGTCGCCGGCGCCGCTGGCGCCCGCCGCGGTCGCGTAGAGGCATGGACCTCCGCTGACCGGCATGGGCGTCACCAGCACCTCGCGCAGCGACGCCGTCCGTGACCAGCGGATCGCGCGGCTGGTGCCGCTGGCGTCGCCGCGAACGCTGATCGAGGAGCTGCCGCTCACCGAGGCGCACGCCGACGTGCTGGTCCGGGGCCGCGCGGAGGCGCAGGCGGTCCTGCACCGCGACGACGATCGCCTGCTCGTCGTCGTCGGTCCCTGCAGCGTCCACGATGTGACCGCGACGCGGGAGTATGCCGAGCGGCTCAGCGCGCACGCGCGCCGGCTCGCCGGCGAGCTGTGCGTGACGATGCGGGTGTACTTCGAGAAGCCACGGACGACGATCGGCTGGAAGGGGCTGATCAACGATCCGCACCTCGACGGCTCCAGCGACGTCAACGCCGGGCTGCGGATCGCGCGGCGGCTGATGCTCGAGGTGCTCGGGCTCGGCCTCCCCGTGGGCTGTGAGTTCCTGGACCCGATCACCCCGCAGTACATCTCCGACGCGGTCTGCTGGGGGGCGATCGGCGCCCGTACCGCGGAGAGCCAGATCCATCGCCAGCTCGGATCCGGCCTGTCGATGCCCGTCGGCTTCAAGAACCGTACCGACGGCAATGTTCAGGTGGCGGTCGATGCCGTGCGGGCGGCGGCCGCCGGTCACGCGTTCGCCGGCATCGACGTGACCGGCACGCCGGCGATCCTCCACACGCTCGGCAATCCGGACTGCCACGTGATCCTGCGCGGGGGCAAGGGCAACCCCAACTACGACCCAAAATCGGTGCGCGATGCCATCGGATTGCTGCGCGCCGCCGGGTTGCCCGAGCGGGTGATGATCGATCTCAGCCACGACAACAGCGATAAGAACTTCAAGCGCCAGGCGGCGGTGGCCGACGCCGTCGCCGCCCAGCTCGCCGCCGGCGATCGGACGGTGGTGGGGGTGATGCTCGAGTCGTTCCTGGTCGGCGGCCGCCAAGAGCTCAACGGCTCGCGAACGCTGGTCTACGGTCAATCGATCACCGACGGCTGCATCGGCTGGGACACCACCGTCGAGGTTCTCGATGCCTTGGCGGCCGCGGTCCGAGCGCGCCGCAACGCGGCGTAGCCGCTCGGGATGCACGTAGCCGTTCTCGGAGTCGGGCTGATCGGCGGCTCGGTGGCGCTGGCCGCTCGCGAGCGGCTGCGGGCATCGGTCGTCGGCTATGACCGGTCTCCGGCGGCGCTGGAACGCGCCGTGGCCCTCGGTGCCGTCGACGGCGCCCGCGACTCGGTGGCCGCGGCAGTCGCCGGGGCCCAGGCGGTGGTCGTGGCCGTTCCCGTCGGGGGCGTCTCCGAGCTGGTCGGCCAGGCACTGGCCAGCGCTCCTCAGGATTGCGTGGTCACCGACGTCGGCTCCACCAAGGCCGCCGTGGTCGCCGCCCACGGCGATCCCCGCTTCGTCGGCGGGCACCCCCTCGCCGGGGCCGAGAATGCGGGCGTCGAGCACGCCCGCGCCGACCTGTTCGAGGCCGCAACGTGGTACCTGACGCCCAGCGCGGACACATCGGGGGTGCTCTACGAGCGCCTGCACCGTCTCCTCCATGGGCTGGGGGCGCGGCCGACGGCGATCGACGCCGTGACCCACGACCGGATCATGGCCACCGTGTCGCACCTCCCGCATGTGCTCGCCAACGTGCTCGTCGCCCAGGCCGCGCGCACGCTGGACGACGACTCGCACCCTCCCGCCCGCTTGCCCTCCACCGGCCCGAGCTTTCGCGACGCCACCCGGGTCGCCGGCGCCCCGAGCGCGATCTGGACCGACATCTACCTGTCCAACCGCGACGCGCTGACGGCGGAGATCGACGGGGCGCTGGAACGGCTGGCGACGGTCCGGGCGGCGCTGGCGAGCGGTGACCGGGAGGCGATCACCGGCTGGAACGAGGCCGCTGCCGCCGACCGCCGCCGGCTGCTCGAGTCCCAGCTGGCCGGCGGTGACCTGCACGAGTTGCGAGCCTCGGTCCCGAACCGGCCCGGGGTGGTCGCGCAGATGGCGCTCGCGCTCGGCCGCGCGGGCGTCAACATCACCGACATGGCCCTGTATCCCGCTTCGGACATGACCGAGGGCGTGGTGGCGATGTGGATCTCCGGCGAGGCCGCGACCGAGCGGGCGCGGGCGCTGATCGGCGGGCTCGGCTTCCCGGTGGCGCGCCCGTGACCGAGGCGGCCACAGCGCGGCGCTCGGTGATCCGGATCTCCCCCGGAGCGTCGCCGGCGCAGTGGGAGGTGCGGGTCCCCGGCTCCAAGAGCCTGACCAATCGGGCGCTGCTGCTCGCCGGGGTCGCCGCCGGGCAGTCGCGACTGATCAACCCGCTGATCGCCGACGACACCCAGGTGATGGCCGGGGCGCTGCGGGCGCTCGGCGCCACGTGCCAGCTGCGAACGGACGGCCCTGGCTCTGAGTGGGGGATCGAGGGGCTCGCCGGGCCGCCCCGGTCCGACGCGCAGGTGTGGTGCGGCATGGCCGGCACCGTTGGCCGCTTCCTGGTGCCGATACTGGCCGCCGGAAGCGGCCGGTTCACAGTCGACGCCCACCCCCAGCTGCGGCGGCGGCCCCTGGGGCCACTGCTGCAGGCCCTCGCCGCCCAGGGCGCCGGAATCGAGGGCGACGCGCTGCCGCTGACGGTGGTCGCCGGGGGCCTCGCCGGCGGGGACGTCGACGTCGACGCGTCGGTCTCCAGCCAATTCCTCAGCGGGCTGGTGATGGCCGCGCCGCTGGCGCGGGCGCCGACCCGGCTGCACTTTCACGGGCTGGTCAGCCGGCCGTATCTGCGGCTGACGCTCGACGCCATGCGGGCCTTCGGCGTTTCTGTCGCCGTCGATGAGTGGTCGGTGGCCATCTCCCCGCGGCACTATCGAGCCGCCGATCTGGAAATCGAGCCCGACGCCTCGACCGCCTCCTACTTCCTGGCCGCCGCCGCGCTGACCGGGACGTCGGTGCGTCTGCCCGGGCTCGACCTCGATGCCACCCGTCAAGGCGACATCGAGCTCGTCGGCCATCTCCAGCGGATGGGCGCCACTTTGATCGAGCGGGGACCGCTGGAGCTGGCCGGGCCCCGGCGCCTGACTGGCGTGCACGTGGACATGGGGGACAGCAGCGACGTGTTCATGACGCTCGCCTGCGTGGCGCCGTTCGCCGACGCTGCGACGACGATCGAGGGGATCGGCCACGCCCGGGTGAAGGAGTCCGACCGGATCGGCGCCACCGCCGAGAACCTGAGACGACTCGGGATCGCGGTGGAGGAGGGGGCCGACTACCTGCGCATCCACCCGGGGGTTCCGCGGCCGACCCGGCTGCCGAGCTACGACGACCACCGGATCGCGATGGCGTTCTCGTTGATCGGGTTCCGCGTGCCGGTGATCCTCGAGGACCCGGAGGTGGTGGCCAAGACATGCCCTTCGTTCTTTGAGTTGTGGTCCAGCACCGGCGCGTTGATCGAGCGCGGCGGATGGTGATCGCGATCGATGGCCCGGCCGGGGCGGGCAAGTCGACGGTGGCTCGCGCCGTGGCCGGCGCGCTCGGGTTCACATTCCTGGATTCGGGAGCGATGTACCGGGCGGTGGCGCTGGTGGCGCTGGAGCGGGGCGAGCCGCCGGCGGCGATCGCTCCGGCGCTCCGGATCGAGCTGGGCGACCGGGTGCGAGTCGACGCCCGCGACGTGACCGACGCGATTCGGACGCCGGAGGTCTCGGAGGCGGCCTCGGTGGCGGCGGCGCAGCCCCCGGTGCGGGAGGCGATGGTGAAGCAGCAGCGCCGGCTGATGGCCGAAGGCGACTGGGTGGCCGAGGGGCGGGACATCGGCAGCGTGGTCGCGCCCGATGCCGACCTCAAGATCTTCCTCACCGCGAGTCCACGGGCGCGGGCCGAGCGTCGCGCCGCGGAGCTCGGGATCGACTCGGCGACGGTGCTCGCCGAGCAGGCGATCCGCGACGAGCGCGATACCGCCCGCGCCCATTCACCCCTGCAGGCGGCGCCCGACGCCGAGACGATCGACACCACCGATCAGAGCCGGGATGAGGTCGTGGCACGGATCGTGGCGCTGGCGCAGATGCTCCGGTAGATCGGGCCCTTTCCACCGGCGCATATATTCAGCCCCATGAAGGTCGCGATCGTCGGCTATCCCAACGTGGGCAAGTCCTCCCTGGTCAACCGCCTCACCGAGTCGCGCGAGGCGGTCGTGCACGAGCAGGCGGGGGTCACCCGCGACCGCAAGCAGCTGCTCACCGAGTGGAACGGACGATCGCTCACCCTGATCGACACCGGCGGAGTCGATCTGGAGGACCGCGACGCTCTGGCCCGCCAGATCCAGGACCAGGCGCGCGCGGCGCTGGCCGACGCCGACGCCGCCGTCCTGGTCGTCGACGCCCGGGCGGGGATGCGCCCCGGCGACCAGGAGCTGGCCGACCTGCTGCGCCGCTCGCCGCTGCCGGTGCTGGTGGCCGCCAACAAGATCGACACCGCGCGCGACCTGCCGCTGGCCGCGGACTTCTACGCGCTCGGGCTGGGCGATCCGATCGCCGTATCCGCCGCCCAGGGCCTGGGCACCGGCGACCTGCTCGACCGGCTCGCCGCGCTCGCCCCGGACGCGGACGACGAGGCCGACGACGGTGACGCGACGCGCCTGGCGCTGATCGGCCGCCCCAACGTGGGCAAGTCCTCGCTGCTGAACCGGTTCGCCGGCTCCGAGCGGGTGATCGTCTCGCCTCAGGCGGGGACCACGCGGGATGCGATCGATCTCCCGATCACCTACGACGGCCGGGGGCTGATCCTGGTAGACACCGCCGGCATCCGCCGTCAGGCCAAGGTGGGGGAGTCGATCGAGTACTACACGTCGCTGCGCGCCCGCCGCGCGGCCGAGCGGGCCGACGTCGCGCTCGTGGTCTGCGACGCCACCGACGGGATTACCACCCAGGACCTCCGGATCGCCGATCTGGCGATGCGCAGCGGCTGCGCCACGGCGCTGGTGCTCAACAAGTGGGACATCGCCGATGGGGTGGACCTGGACCACGAGCGCGCGCGCGCCCACCAGAAGCTGCGCCTGCGTCCCCGCGTGCTGACCGCCTCGGCCAAGACCGGTCGCCACGTCGATCGGCTGCTGATCGAAGCGATCGCGCTCGCCGATCGCAGTCGCACGCGGATCCCCACTCCGCAGCTCAACCGGTTCCTGTCGGAGGTGGTCGCCGCCCGCCAGCCACCGGTGGGCGCCGGCGGCCGCGGCGCCGGATCCGGTCACCGGCTGCGCCTGCTGTTCATGACGCAGACGGCGGAGCGGCCGCCGCGGTTCTCGATCCAGGTCAACTCCCGCGCTCGGGTGACCCGGGACTACGCCTACTTCATCGAGAACCGGCTGCGGGAGCGGTATCGGCTGGAGGGGGTGCCGGCGATCATCGACTTCGTCGCCCGCAACGAACGCTCTGGGGCGCGGGGTGGTGCGCAGGTCCGTGCCGCGCCAACGCCGGGGTGACGCAGATCAGCCCCGATTACGATGAGCGATCTGCAACACCCCGTATCAGACATCAGGGGTCTGCGCCCCCCGCAACGCAGATAGTGCCCAGTCGACGGTACTCACGATCCATCGCGGATGCGCGACGCCGGAGAAGGCGAAGTCGAACTGCGACTCGCCGGCGGTGTCGAAGTCGACCGTGCCGACCCGTAGCGCCCGCTCGAACAGCGACTGGCGGCTGTTGACGTTCTGGATGCGCTCCAGCCGTGCCTGGTGCAGGTCCCGGGAGACCAGGCCGGTCTCGATCGTCAGTCGCTGACTGGTGATGAAGTACGTGTTGCGCAGCCGGCGGACGTGCCCGATGGCCAGAGCCAGCAGGAACGGGATGAGCACCGCGACGATCACCCAGCCGGCATCCACGTGCCGGCCGGCGGCCCGCGAGGCCACGCCCGCGGCGACGCCGATCACCAGGCTGACCAGCATCCCCTTGACGTAGAAAGGCACCATCGAGCGCCACGACGCGTGACCGCGGAAGAAGATCTCCTCGCCGGGCTCGGCGTCCATGGCGCCGAGACTAACGCCGAGCGCGGGTTCGGTCGCCGGATGGCGCATTAGATTCGGAACCGATGATCGCCCGCGTGCAGCCGCTGACGAGAACGCGCGCGGTGCGCGGACTGTTCGACTACCGGGTCGCGCCCGAGCAGGCCGTCTCGGTCGGATCGCTGCTGCGGGTGCCGTTCGGTTCCCGCAGCTCGCTCGGCGTGGTCGTGGAGCTCGCCGACCGCTCCGAACTGGCCCCCGAGCGCCTGGTGGAGCCCGAGGCCGTGCTCGGTGCCGGCCTGCGCCCCGACCTGGTGGCGCTCGCCGACTGGATGGCCCGCGAGTACTGCTCCACGCCGGCGCGGGCCCTCCAGCTGATGCTCCCCGCCGGCGCCTCCGCCGGTAAGGGAGCGAAGCTGGCGCTGGTGGCCGAGCTGACCCCGGCCGGCCGCGCCACGCTCACCGATCCTGACTCTCGCTGCAATCGGCACCAGCGAGAGCTGCTCACGACCCTACGGGAAGCAGGCCCCACCGTCGCCGTGCAGCTGGGCACCGGCAGCCTCCGGCGCCTGGAGACGCGCGGCCTGGTCACCCTCAGCAGCCGTCCGCGGCCGCGCCGCCCGCCCCGTCACGCCGTCGGGTCGGCATCGCCGACGCCGCCGCGGCTCACCGCCGAGCAGCGGGCGGCGCTGACCACGCTCACGCACGCGCTCGACGCGAGCCCGCCCGCACCGGCCGGAGACCCGAACCGTGGCCCGGCGGGAGATCCGGCCCCTGGCCCGGCGCACCCCGGATATCTGCTGCACGGTGTCACCGGATCCGGCAAGACCGAGGTCTACCTCGGCGCCGTCGCGGCCGCGCTGCGGTCCGGGCGGTCGGCAATCGTGCTGGTGCCCGAGATCGCGCTCACCCCGCAGACGCTGTGGCGCTTTCAGGCCCGGTTCGGAGACGTCGTCGCCGTCCTGCACTCGGCGCTGAGCGTCGGCGAGCGCCACGACGAGTGGATGCGCCTGCGTCGCGGTGAGGCCCAGGTGTGCGTCGGACCGCGCTCGGCGGTGCTCGCCCCTCTCGATCGCATCGGGCTGATCGTCGTCGACGAGGAGCACGAGAGCTCATACAAGCACGAGGGCGACCCGCGCTACGACGCGCGCACGATCGCCCGGGAGCGGGCTCGCCACCACGGCGCGGTGCTCGTGTTCGGCAGCGCCACGCCCCGGCCCGAGAGCGTGCTGGGCATGGAGCGACTGCGGCTCACCCACCGCGTCGACCGGCGACCGCTGCCGGCGGTGCGGGTGCTGGACATGCGGGGCCATCACCAGCCGCTTCACCCCGAGACGCGGATGGCGCTCGCCGATCTGCGCCGCGCCGGCGGCAAGGCGATCCTCCTGCTCAACCGGCGCGGGTGGTCCAACTTCCTCTCCTGCCGGGAGTGTGGCCGGGTGTGGCTATGTCCCAACTGCGACGTCGCGCTCGTCCTGCACCGCCAGCGGCGGTTGGTCGCCTGTCACCACTGCGGCCATCGCGAGGCGGTGCCCGAGCGCTGCCGCGCCTGCGCATCGGTCTCGGTGGCGCGGCACGGCGCCGGCACCGAGCGCATCGAGCAGGAGCTGCGCGCGGCGCTGGGGGTGGAGGGCTTCCCGGTCTTCCGGCTCGACGCCGACTCCGCCACGCTCGGGCAACGGGCGAGAACGCTGCAACGGTTCGCCGCCGCGCCCGCCGGCGTCCTCGTCGGAACTCAGATGGTGGCCAAGGGACACGACTTTCCGGACGTCTCGCTGGGCGTCGTTCTGGACGCCGATCAGACGCTGCGCTTCCCGGACTTCCGCGCCGAGGAGCGGACGTTCTCGCTGATCACCCAGCTCGCCGGCCGCACGGGACGAGGGGCTCGGTCTGACCCACCCAGCCGCGTCCTGGTGCAGACGCTGGCGCCGGAGGCGCGATCGATCAACTTCGCCGTCCAGCACGACTCCGACGGGTTCGTCGCCGACGAGCTCGAGCACCGCCGCGCCCTGCGCTATCCGCCCTACGCTTCACTGATCCGGATCGTCTCGTCGGCCCCGGAGGCAGATTTGGCACGCGAGACCGCCGGCGCGATCCACGCCGAGCTGTCCGCGCTCGATGCCGCCGTGCTCGGACCGGCGCCGCTGTTCACGCTCCGCGGCCGCGCCCGCAGCCAGCTGGTGGTCAAGGCAAGCCGCCGCCGCCCCGCGATCGACGCCGTCGGCCGGGCGGTCGACCGGGTCGGACCCGCCGCCGCACGCCGTGGCGCCGCGGTCAGCGTCGACGTCGATCCCCAGTAACCGCCCAACTAAACTCAAGTATCACGATGGCCAGGAACGCAGCCGATCAGGCGGAGTTGGAGCCCGAGATCACGCCGGCGGACGCCGACGCCGAGGCGACCGAGCCCGAGGACGAGCTCGATCCCGAGGCGGCGGCCCGGCGAGCCGCCGCTCTGGCGCACGTGCGCAAGTTCGGCGACCCCGTGCTGCGGACCAAGGCCCGGCCGGTGGAGCGAATCGACGACTCCCTGCGCGCCGAGGCGGAGCGCATGGCACGTCTGATGGTCGATTCGATCGGGGTCGGGCTGGCGGCGACCCAGCTCGGCGTCCTGCACCGCCTGCTCGTCTACCGCGTGCATCCCCAGGCGCCGGTGGCCGCGCTGGTCAACCCGGAGATCGAGTGGTCGGGCGGCGAGCGCGAGATGCTCGAGGAGGGTTGCCTCAGCCTCCCCGGAGTGCACGTCGACGTCGAGCGGCCGGTTCACGTCCGCGTGCGCGCGCTCAACGAGTACGGCGAGCCGCTCACGATCGAGGCGTCGGGGCTCGAGTCCCGCGTCATCCAGCACGAGATCGACCATCTCAACGGCGTCCTCGTGCTCGACCGGATCTCGCGCTCGCAGCGCAAGGAAGCGATGCGCGCGCTGCGCGAAGCGCTCCTGACCGTCTGAGCCCGGCAACTGGGCCGCCGACCCCGCCGGCATGCGAACGGTTTATCTGGGCACTTCGGCCTTCGCCGCCGACGTTCTGGGCGTCCTGGCAAGCTCACCGCACCGTCCGTCGCTGGTCGTCACCCGTCCTGACCGGCCGCGCGGCCGGGGCCGTCGCCTGGCCTCGCCGCCGGTGGCCGACGCGGCCCGAGAGCTGGGGCTCGCGCTTGACCAGCCCGAGTCGGTCAACGAGGTGCCGGCTCGTGACCGGATCGCCGCCGACCAACCGGAGGTCGTGTGCGTGTGCGCGTTCGGCGCCCTGATCAAGGAGCCGCTGCTGTCCGAGCACGCGCTTCTCAACGTTCACCCGTCGCTTCTGCCGCGCTGGCGCGGCGCGGCGCCGATCGAGCGGGCGATCATGGCCGGCGACGAGCGCACCGGCGTGTCGATCATGCGCCTCACCGCCGGTCTGGACAGCGGGCCGGTGTGCCTGGCCCAGGACGAGCCGATCGACGCCACCGACACCTACGGAACGCTGGCGGCGCGGCTGGCGCCGGGGGCGGGAAGGCTCCTCGTCGAGGCGCTCGACCGGCTCCCGGATGATCTGGGCTGCACCGAGCAGGACGACGGCCTCGCCACCTATGCCGACAAGATCACCGGGATCGACCGGATCCTCGCGCCCCACCGTCCGGCCGCGGAGCTCGAACGCATCGTCCGCGCCCTCGCGCCTCACGTCGGCGCGGCCGTCATCCTGCCCGGCGGCGAGCGCCTCGGCGTTTGGGAGGCGGTGGTCCGCCCGGCCGCCGACGGCGACCCCGCCGCCGGCGAGCTGCGCAGGGACGGCACCCTGCCGGTGCTCGGCTGCGCTCCCGGGACGCTCGCGCTGACCGTGGTGCAGCCGGCCGGAGGCCGGGCGATGCCGGGCGGGGACTATCTGCGCGGCCGGCGATATTGATCATGCCGGGCGGGGACTATCTGCACGGCCGGCGATATTGATCGTGCCCACGGCCACCGTATCCCCGGCGCGCGAGTGCGCCTATGCCGTCGTCCGGCGCGTGTTCGAGCAGGGAGCGTATGCCGACCGGGCGTTCAACGCCCAGGCCACCGGACTGGCGGGACGCCAGCGCTCGCTGGCGATGGCCCTCGCCTACGGGACGGTGCAGCGCCGGACGACGCTCGACCACGTCGCCGGTCTGCTGTCGGACCGGCCGCCGGGCAAGCTCGACCCGCCCGTGCTGGCCGCGGTGCGGCTCGGGCTGATGCAGGTGCTGTTCCTGGACGGGGTCGCCGATCACGCCGCCGTGCATGAATCCGTGCAGCTGGCCAAGCGCCACGCCCGGGGCGGCAGCGGCCTGGTCAATGCGGTCCTGCGCCGGGCGACGCGGGAGGGTCAGGCAATCCTCAGCGGGCTCGACGACGCCACCCCGGCGAGCGCGGCCGTCCGCCACTCGGCGCCGCAATGGCTGGCCGAGCTGTGGTGGCGCGAGCTTGGCGCCGAGCGCGCCCGCTCGCTGCTGCACGCGGCCAACCAGCCGGCCGAGTCGGCGCTGCGCGTCAACACGCTCGTCGCCGAGCCGGAGCGCCTTGCCGCCGAGCTGGGCGTCGCCTGCCATGCCGCCCCCGGGATCCCCGAGGGGCTCGTGCTCGAAGGCCCGTTCGACGCTTATGCTTCGCCGCACTGGGTCGCCGGCAGGCTGATGCCGCAATCGCGCGGCTCGATGCTGGTCAGCCGGATGCTGGCGCCGGCGCCCGGGCAGCGGGTGCTCGACCTGTGTGCCGCCCCGGGGGCCAAGACGACCCACCTGGCCGCGTTGCAGGGCGATGACGGCGAGCTGGTGGCGGTCGAGCATCACGCCGGCCGGGCGGGCTCGCTGCGCCGGACGCTGGAGCGGATGCACGTGCACCGGGCGACGGTGCAGATCGGCGACGCCGCCGCGGTTCGATCTCCGCCGGACCAGTTTGACCGGGTGCTGGTCGACCCGCCGTGCAGCGGCCTGGGCACGCTGCAGTCGCGTCCCGATCTGCGCTGGCGGACCGGCCCGGAGCGGATCGGCGAGCTCGCGCCGCTCCAGGCGCGGGTGCTCCGCGCCGGTGCCGCCGCGACCCGGCCGGGCGGGCTGCTCGTCTATTCGGTGTGCACCATCTCGCGTGGCGAGTCGCAGGACGTGGTCCGGGGATTCCTCGCCGAGCATCCCGACTGGACGGCGGAGGGGGCCGACGGCGCCGGCGCCGCGGCGGCACAAACCGCGGCGACGGAGCCATTTCGGCAACTGGCGCCCGACACCGACGGCACCGACGGGTTCTTCATCGCCCGGCTGCGTCGCGATTGATCTGCGCCGCCGGTTAACCTCTTGTCGATGAGCGAGCCGGCGCCAAAGCTCGGACCAGAGTGCCCCGGATGCGGGGAGCCGTGGCTGCGGCCGACCGCGCTTCCCGGCCGGTACCGCTGCGTCTACTGCCTGCGGCGCTACGAGCTGCACTCGGTGTGCCCCAACTGCGGCGAGCACTCCACGATCGTGCGCATGTCCAGCACCGCGATCGTCGAGTGCAACCACTGCCGCGGCAGCATGCTCCAGGAGGTCTAGAGGACGTTGGCCGAGGAGGAGTCCGAGCGACGCCACCAGCGCCACGCACGGCGCCACCATCTGTACGAGCGACGCGTCGCCCCCTCGATCCTGTCGGCGGACTTCGCCAGGCTCGGCGCCCAGGTCACCGAGGTGCTCGACGCCGGCGCCCGGGTCATCCACGTCGACGTGATGGACGGGCACTTCGTGCCACCGATCACGTTCGGCGCGGTGGCCGTCTCCGCGGTGGCCGATCTGGTGCACGCCGCCGGCGGGCTGGTCGACGTCCACATGATGGTGGAGCGCCCCGAACGGCATGTCGGTGACATCGCGCAGGCCGGCGCCGACAGCATCACGATCCACGTCGAGGCCACGCCCCACGTCCACTACGTCCTGGACGCGATCCGCAAGGCCGGCTGCACGGCGGGGGCGGCGATCTGCCCATCGACGCCGATCGACACGCTGTACGACGTAGCCCACGAGACGCTCGATCTGGCCCTGTGCATGAGCGTCAACCCGGGCTGGGGAGCGCAGTCGTTCATCGCTCACTCGCTGAGCAAGCTCGAGCGGATGCGGCGGATGCTGCCCGAGTCAGTGGCGCTCGAGGTCGACGGCGGCATCCACGAGGAGACCGCCGGGCCGGTGGCGCAGGCGGGCGCGAATCTGCTGGTCGCCGGCTCCGCCCTGTTCGCCGCAGACGATCCCGCGGCCGCCTACGCGCGGATCGCGGCGGCCGCCGGGGCCCGCTGAGCCGGTACCGCGGCGCCGCGGCGATACAGCAGCCACAGCACCGTGGCCAGGATCGCGGTGGCCCCGAAGTAGCCCACCTCCACGCGCGTCACCTGGGAGGCGATCGTCGGAGCGGCCACGAACCCGACGAACAGCGCCGCGCACACCAACCAGGCGGCCGCCGCCTGCGGCGCCCGCCCCCGGGCCAGCGCGGCCTGGTTCAGCGTGCCCGAGACGAGATGCAGGCCCATCCCGAGCCCGACCAGGGCGAGGCCGTAGCGCCCGTAGGTGTAGCCCTTGTCGCCGAGCACGGCGGTCATCACCGCCGGGCCGATCAGCAGCAGCCCGAGGGCGACGGCGAGCCCGAACGCGGTGATCACCAGGATCGTGGTGCGGATCGCGCGGTGAAACTCATTCGGGTTCTCGCGGGCCTCCAGCCCGGCCAGATGCGGGAGGATCGAGGTCTGGATCGCCTGGAACAGCTGCAGTGGCGCGCGGACGATCAGCATCACGTCGAACACGAACCCGGTCAGTCCGGTGGTCACCCCGGCGCCCCCGCCGGCCTTCAGCGCCACGATCAGCACTCCGGCGTTCATCAGCGCCTGCTCTGAGAGCATGATCGCCACCACCGACCCGGCGAAGCCGGCGCCGTGGCGCATCGACAGCTCGGCCGTGGCCTCCTCCGCGGCGACCTGACCGGGGCCCTCTCCGCCGGCGTCGGGCGCCGGGCTGCGCAGCACGTCGGGTGGCCGTGCCGGGTCGCGCTCCTGCCGGCTCAGGCGCGAGAACGCGAACGGGATCACCGACAGCGACACGAACGGCGCGATCGCCATCCCCAGCCCCACCAGCGCCTGGCCGGACCCGATTCCGACCGCGACCAGCAGCGCCGGGATGAAGCGCGACGTGGACTCCAGGAACACCAGGCCGCCGTACAGGGCGAAGCGCTGTTGGCCGGCCAGCCAGCCGCGGGCGAAATAGCTGGCGGCGTAGGCGACCACCGCGACGACCAGGATCCAGTACAGCGCGCTCGAGCCGGCGAACATGCTCTCGATCTGGGGCCGGAGGATCAGCGCCGCCACCAGGAAGATCAAGGCGAAGCTGAACTGAATCGTGGCCGGAACCCGTAGCGAGTGGTCCGTGATGCCGCGAGCGCGCCGATCGGCGATCGTCCGCGAGAGCAGCTGCTCGATCGGCCGGTAGATCACCGACAGGATCACGAACATGATCGCCCAGCACAGCGAGATCCGCGAGTAGGCGGCCGGGCTCAGCACGTGGCTGGCGGTGGCCAGGTAGGCGAACGTGAAGATGCCGGTCGAGGCGATCCCGATCGTCAGGATCCGGGCCCCGGATGCGAATGAGCCCGACTCGGGACGGTGGCCGGCGCCGTCGTCGCCGGCGGGCGGCGGCCCGTCGGGGGCGATCGTGGCCGCGGAGCTCACCGGCCCGGAGCTCACCGGCGGACTCGGACGAGCAGCATCGTCCACGGGAACGGGGAACGCGTCTGCACGACCTCGCCGTACCGGGCGAGCAGGGCGACAAACGAGCGCCGGCTCCAGTGGTGCAGATGGCCCGGGGTGTTGCCGAGCTCGCGCAGATAGGCGCCCCGGGCGACGTTGAGCATCCGCCACACCGGCTCGCGCGGCACCGACACGAGCAGCCAGCGGCCGGCGACCCGCGCCATCTCGTCGAGCGCGGGAACCGGCTGGTCGACGTGCTCCAGGACCTCCGTCGCCGCCACCAGATCGAATTCGCCCTCGTCGAACTGCAGCTGCTGCACCGTCATCGGCATGAACTGGAGGTTGGGACGCGGCCGGGTCGCCCACTGCACCTGGAGCTTGGGGTCCTCCAGGTCGGTGCCGACCACCCGGCGGTCGCCCAGCCGCGCCGCCCAGCGCGCGGTGAGCACGCCCTCGCCGCAGCCCACGTCGAGCACCGAGCGCGGCGCCGCACGGCCGAACAACTCATCCAGGCTGTGGCCGAAGCCGGCCATCAGCCGCCGCACCACCGGGTTGGTGGACCCGTACTTGTCGTAGGTGTTGCCGGTGGGTACAGCCGCCCCGGCGGTCATAACTTGACCGCCTCGCGCCCCCCGGGGGCCCTGTCCGCCGGGGGCTTGTCCGCCGGCGCACCGCCCGGCTCGTAGTGCGACGGCGCCACCCCCAGCTGCAACTCGATCCGGCGCACGCGTTCGAACGTCCGCTGCGACAGCGTGCGCTGGGCGGCCAGCAGGTCTCCGATCACGCCGAGGGCGCCGAGTAGCATCGCCGCGTTGAACAGCACGCCGCCGAGGATCAGCGACTGGATGTGGCCGGTGGCCTTGCTGGGGTCGCCGATGAACAGGATCAGGAAGCGCACGAACGCAGCCAGCGCCAGCACCCCCATGAGCAAGGCTCCGCTCCAGAACACCCGCAACGGCTCGTACTGGGAGTAGATGCGGAAGATCGACAGGCCGTTGCGGCGGATGTAGGCCGCCATCGACGGGAACAGGCGGGACTCGCGGGTCTTGGGGTTGGTCCTGATGGGAACGTGGTCGAGCGCCACGGTGAGCTTGCCCGCCTGGATGATCGTCTCCAGCGTGTAGGTGAACTTGGAGACGACCTGCATCTGCAGCGCGGCTTCGCGGTTGTAGGCGCGGAAGCCCGAGGTCGTGTCCGGCACATCGGTGGAGGAGGCCTGACGCACCACCCACGAGCCAACCCGCTGGAGGCGGCGCTTGGCGTACGAGAAGTGCTCGTTGGAATCGACCTGACGATCGCCGATCACCATGTCCGCCTCACCGCGGACGATCGGGGCGACCAGCTTGGGGATGTCAGCGCCGTCGTACTGGTTGTCGGCGTCGGTGTTGACGATCACGTCGGCGCCGAGCTTCAGCCCGGCATCGAGGCCCGCCTGAAACGCCGCGGCCAGACCCTTGTGGTTGGTCAGGCGCACGATGTGGTCGACCCCGCTGGCTCGGGCCCGCGCCACCGTGGCGTCGGTGGAGCCGTCGTCGATGATCAGCCACTCCACCGCGTCGAAACCCTCGATCTCCCGGGGCAGATGGGTGAGGGTGTCCGGCAGCTGGTCTTGCTCGTTGAAACAGGGGATCTGGATGATGAGCTTCATGGCGCAGGTCGCGCTTTACTTCCCGACGCGTCCGGGTGGGCGGGGCCGGGCTCGATCGGGCCCGGGCGGTGCGGCCCGGGCGAGCGCGCAATCCATCACACGGTAGCGGGATACTCGTAGACGAACATGGACACGGCCACGGCAAGCCGGACCGAGCCAGCACCACCGCAGCGGCTCCCGCCCCCGCCATCGCCGCCGGGCCCGCGGGGCCGGCTGCGCCGTCCCGTCGCTACGCGACGACGCGACCTGTACCGGCCGGCACTCCTGCTGCTGCTGGCGGTGACGCTGGCGCTGCGGCTGTGGGGCATCAAGCAGGGGCTTCCCTACAGCTACAACTCGGATGAGGCGACGCATTTCGTCCCGCGGGCGGTCGCTTTCTTCTCGCATGATTACAACCCTCAGTATTTTCTCAACCCACCCGCCTACTCCTACCTGCTTCATCTGGTATTCGAGCTGTGGTTCGGGAGCGGCGATGCGGTCCGGCGGGCCTACACCACCGATCCGACCGAGGTGTTCGTCGTCGCCCGGGTGGTCGCGGCGGTGCTGGGCACGGCGGCGGTGTGGCTGACCTACCTGTCCGGCGAGCGCCTCTTCAACCGGCCGGTGGCGCTGCTCGGGGCTGCCGTCTTCGGGGTCGCGTTTGAGCCGATCTTCTACAGCCACCTGGCGCTCAACGACGTCCCGGCGCTGGCGCCGGTGGCGCTCTCCCTGTACGGCGTCTCGGGGGTGCTGCGCAACGGGTCGCGCCGGGACTACCTGATCGCCGGGATCGGGATCGGCCTCGCCGCCGCGACCAAGTACACCGCCGGAGTGACGATCGTCTGCCTGGTGGCGGCGGGGGTCTGCGACGGCGCCGGGGGCGAGCCGGTCAAGGCGGCCCGCCGGCTGATGCTGGGTGTGGGCTGCGCGCTGCTGGCGTTCATCGCCGCCAACCCCTACTCGGTGCTGGACTTCTCGGCGTTTCACGCCGGAGTGACGACCCAGCAGGCGCTGGCCGGCGGATCTGACCCGGAGAAGCTGGGAACCACCGCCGCCAGCGGAACCGCGTACTACTTCTTCACCTTCACCTGGGGCGTTGGCTGGGCTCCGTCGATAGCCGCCCTCGCCGGCGCCGGGCTGCTCGTCGTCCGGCGCCGGCTGGCGCTCGCGTTCGTCCTCATACCGGCGCCGATCGCCTACATCCTGTTCATGGGCGACCAGCAGCGGTACTTCGGACGCTGGCTGATGCCGATCTTCCCGCTCGTCGCGCTGCTCGGCGCATACGCCGCCGTCGAGCTGGTCCGGTGGCTGGTGCGGGCGCGCCGGATGCCGGTGGGGCTCGCCGCGGGCGCCGTCACCGTGGTGATGCTGGCCCAGAGCGTGGCCACCGTCGTCCACAACGATCTCGTCCTGTCGCGCCCCGACACGCGCAACCTCACCCGCGCCTGGATGGTGGCGCACGTGCCCGCCGGCGCCAAGGTGGTGGTGGAGCCGGTGGTCTCCGACGACTGGGGGCGGGACGTAGGACGCTCGGAGCCGTGGACGGCGAGCGGAGCCCGCTGGCAGCTGTGGAACACCTACGTCACCGACAGCCACGCCGCTGGGGTTGCGCTCCCGCCGGGCGAGCATCGGTACGTGCCGGTCGACGAGTACGAGCGGACTCTCCGTCCGGAGCTGCTGAACGAGTACGCCCAGCGAGGGTACTGCTGGGTGGTGATCGGCTCCCTGCAGGCCGGGAGGTCCTTCGCTCAGCCAGGGATTGCGCCGGCGGCGATCGCCTACTACGCCCAGCTCGCCAACCACGCCCGGCTGATGTACCACACCAGCCCGTTTGGATCCAGCCAACGCGCGGTCCCGTTCAGCTTCGACTGGTCGATCGACTACTACCCGGGTCAGTACCACCAGCCGGGGCCCGAGATGAGCGTCTACCGGCTTACCGAAGGCAAATGCGCCCCGAACTATCCTGCGAAGCGGAGATGACGATCACCGTGGACAGCGATCGCCAGCACCTCGCCCGCGCAATCGAGATCGCCCAGCAGGGTCGCGGACACGTGAGTCCCAACCCGCTCGTCGGCGCCGTGCTGGCCGACCCGGACGGGCCGATCGGCGAGGGCTTTCACCGCGAGCTGGGAGGGCCGCACGCCGAGGTCGAGGCGATCCGCGCCGCCGGCGATCGCAACCTGGCCGGCGCCACGCTGTACGTGTCGCTGGAGCCGTGTTGCCACCATGGCCACACCCCGCCGTGCACCGACGCGATCCGTGAGGCGGGCATCGGGAGGGTGGTCGTCGCCTCCGACGATCCGTCCGAGCACGCCTCCGGCCGGGGTCTCGGAATCCTGCGCGACGAGGGCGTCGAGGTGGTGCTGAGCGGGGACGATCTCGCCGACCGGGCCCGCCTGATCAACCAGCCGTTCCGCAAGCACGTCCGCACCGGCCGGCCGTTCATCCTGTTCAAATCGGCGATGACCCTGGACGGCAAGGTGGCGACCCGCAGCGGGGACTCGAAGTGGATCTCCGGAGAGTGCAGCCGCCAACTCGCGCACCAGTGGCGCGCCGAATGCGACGCCGTCGCCGTCGGTATCGGCACCGCGCTGGCCGACGACCCGCTGCTGACCTCGCGGGTGCAGCGCATGGCGCAGCCACCGCGGCAACCGCGGCGGATCGTGTTCGACTCGACGGGGCGCCTGCCGCTCGACGCGCAGCTCGTCCGCGACGCGCGCCGAACCCCGCTCACGGTTGTCGTCTCCCGCGCCGCGCCGCGGTCGGCGACCGACGCGCTCGAGGCCCACGGGGCCGACGTCATCGTCGCGACCGGTGAGAACGAGCCCGCCCGGGTCATCTCCGCGCTCGATCAGCTGGGGGCGGCCGGCGTGGGATCGATCCTGCTGGAGGGCGGCCCCCACCTCGCCGGCGCTTTTCTGCAAGCCGGCGAGATCGACGAGATCCGCCTGTTCCTGGCGCCGCTGGTGCTCGGCGGACGGACGGCGCGCGACCCGCTGGAGGGCGAGGGCGTGGAGCAGATCGCCGACGCGGTGCGCGCGATGACCTTGGAGTGTGAGCACGTCGGCGACGACCTGCTGGTCTCCGCCCGGCTCAGGGAGTGGTGAACGGATGCGCCGCGGATGTTCACTGGGCTGATCGCCGATCTCGGTCGGGTGCGGCAAGTGGAGCGCGGCGACGACGGCGTCCGGCTGACCGTCGACTCGACGCTGGCCTCGAACCTCACGCTCGGCGCCTCGGTCGCCGTCAACGGCGTCTGCCTGACCGCCACCGCGGTGGATGAGTCCGGGTTTGCTGCCGAGGTGATGAACGAGACCCTGCAGCGCAGCTCGTTGCGCGACGCCTCGCCGGGCTCGGTGGTCAACGTCGAGTTGCCGCTGCGCCCCGCCGACCGGCTCGGCGGCCACGTGGTCCAGGGGCACGTGGACGGGGTCGGAGTGGTGCGTTCGGCGGTGGGGGACGGGTTCGCGCGGCGATTGGAGATCGAGGCGGAGTCGGATCTGCTGCGCTACGTCGTCACCAAGGGCTCGGTCGCCGTCGACGGCGTCTCGCTGACCGTGGCCGGGCTCGGCGACGCATCCTTTACCGTTTCCTTGATCCCCGAGACGCTGGAGCGGACGAATCTCGGCTCGGCGCAGCCGGGGACGAGAGTGAACCTGGAGGTGGACGTGCTGGCCAAATATGTCGAGAGGCTGGTGACGACGAGGCGATGAGCGCCACCAAGCCGACGTTCGCCACCATCGAGGACGCGATCGAGGACGTTCGCCAGGGCAAGATGGTCGTCGTGTGCGACGACGAGGATCGCGAGAACGAGGGCGACCTGACGATGGCCGCGCAGTTCGTGACCCCGGAGGCGATCAACTTCATGCGCAAGGAGGGCGGCGGCCTGATCTGCCTCGCCCTCACCCCCGAGCGCTGCGACGAGCTCGGCCTGGACCTGATGGCGGCCAAGAACGAGTCGGCGTTCCAGACCGCGTTCACGGTCTCGATCGAGGCTCGCTCCGGGGTCAGCACCGGGATCTCCGCGGCCGACCGTTCGCGTACGATCCAGGTCGCGATCGACCCGAAGTCCAGCCCGCGGGAGGTGGTTCAGCCGGGCCACGTGTTCCCGCTCAAGTCCAAGGCCGGCGGCGTGCTCGAGCGCGTCGGCCAGACCGAGGCGGCGGTCGATCTCGCTCGCCTGGCGGGCCTGAACCCGTCCGGGGTGATCTGCGAGATCATGAACGACGACGGCTCGATGGCCCGGGTGCCCGATTTGTCTCCCTACTGCGAGCGCCATGGACTGAAGATGGTCACCGTCGCCGACCTGGTCGCCTACCGGCGCCGCCACGAGAAGCTCGTCGAGCGGGTTGTGTCGACGCGTCTGCCGACCGCGTTCGGGGACTTCATCGCCGTCGGGTACCGGTCGCTGGTCGACAACAAGCACCACGTGGCGCTGGTCAAGGGCGACATCGCCGGCGTCGACGACGTGCTCGTCCGGGTCCACTCGGAATGCCTCACCGGCGACGTCTTCCACTCGCTGCGCTGTGACTGCGGCGAGCAGCTGGAGTCGGCGTTGTCGATGATCGAGAGCGAAGGCTGCGGAGTGCTGCTGTACCTCTCGCAGGAGGGCCGCGGGATCGGCCTGCTCAACAAGCTGCGCGCGTACAAGCTGCAGGAGGAGGGGCTGGACACCGTCGACGCCAACCTGCGCCTCGGCCTGCCCGCCGACCTGCGCGACTACGGCATAGGCGCCCAGATCCTCGTCGACCTCGGGCTGTCCAGCATCCGCATCCTCACCAACAACCCCAAGAAGATCTCCGGCCTCGCCGGCTACGGCCTCTCGGTCGCCGATCAGCTGCCGATCCAGCACGCGCCCAATCCCCACAACGAGGCCTACCTCCGGGCCAAGGCGGAGCGGCTCGGCCACACCCTGCACCATCAGGGACTGGCCCTCGACGAGGAGATGCTCGAGCACGAGCACGAGCAGGACCGCCGCCGCCACGATGGCTGACCGCCGGGTCGCGCTGTGCGTGGCGCGCTTCTACACGGAGCTGGCGGACAAGCTCGAGCGGGGCGCGCGCGCGGCGCTGGACGAGGCGGAGGTGACGCTCATCGAGAGCTTCTCGGTGCCGGGTGCGTTCGAGCTGCCGCTGGTGGCCAAGTACGCGGCCGAATCGGGTCGGTTCGACGCGATCGTCTGCCTGGGCGCCGTGATCCGTGGTGAGACCGACCACTATGCCTATGTCTGCGCCGGCGCTTCGCAGGGGATCGCTCGCGTTGCCCTGGAGACCGGCGTTCCCTGCGGCTTCGGCGTCCTCACCGTCGACACGATGGCGCAGGCGCTCGACCGGGTGCAGGGTGGATCCAAGCGAGACACCGGCCGCCACGCGGTGGAGGCGGTGCTGGCGTCGCTGGAGGTCAAGCACGAGCTGGCGGGGCGGCGGGGGCGGACCGGCTTCGCCATCTGAGCCTCCTGCGATGGCCGTCTGTTGCGGGCGACCAGCGCCGGCGCCCCCGCCGTCAGTCGACGAAGTCGCTGTGCTCCCGGGTCTTGCCGCGCCCGTGGGATGGCTGGATCCCGGCGCCCCCCGAGCCACCGGACGAGGATCCCGGCGCCGGGTGCTTTTCCTTGGGCTCCGCGCCCGGCTTGTTGGGCTTCGCCGGCTGGGCCGGCTTGGTCGACTTGCCTGGCCGGGTCGGGCTCGATGGCGTGGATGGCTTGGCAGGGGCGGAAGGCTTGGTCGACGTGCCCGTCTTCCCCGACGCGCCCGACTTGCCCGACGTGCCCGTCTTGCCCGACGTGCCCGTCTTGCCCGACGTGGTCGGCGTGGTGGAGGTGGTGGGGGTGGTCGGAGTCGTGGCCGTGCCCGACGGCTGCGACTGCGTCAGCCGCGCGGGAACCTGGCCGCTGGCGTGCAGCGCCTGGTCCAGCGCCTGGCGCACGACGCCGGTCTGATTGGGGATCTTCAGGCGCTGCTCGAGGACCGGGACCGCGCCCCCGGCGTTGCCCGACAGGTACAGCGAGCGACCGAGGTCGTACAGCCCGTAGGCGTAGGTCAGGCTGTTCTGCGGTGCCGCCGCGAGCGCCTTGTGCAGCGTCGCGATCGCCATCGCGTAGTTGCCGTCCAGCATCTCCTGATGGCCGACGGCCTGCAGCTGCTGCGCCGATTGCGGCGGCGGCGGGACGGCCGGCGCGGCCGAGGTGGTCGCGCTCGCGGGCGGCGCCGGAGCAGCGGGCGCCTGCGCCACCACTACGGGTTTGCGTGGGTGACGCGCGCTCAGTCGCCGGGATACCGGCTGGCGCGACGGGGCGGCCACCGGCGCGACCGGCTGGCGCTTGGTGCCACCACCGAGACCCGCCAGCGCCACCGCGCCGACGCCGACGATCACGATCACCAGTGCCGCCAGCGCCGCGAGGCGGCCGTGGTGCCGGCCGCCGGCGTGCGGCAGCGACGCGACCGCCGCGCCGGTCCCCCGGCGGTCTGAAGGACGGGGGCGGGTCAGCACCGGAATCCCCCCGGAAAGGGCGGTCTCCAAGGCATTCACGAACGCGCCCGCGGTCTCGAACCGTTCCTCGGGGTCCTTCGCCATGCCGCGGATCAGCACGTCATCGACCGCCGGCGGCAGGGTGCGATCGCGTTCGCTGGCGTAGGGCGGATCGGTCTCGATGTGCTCGCGAGCCTGGGCGGCGAAATGTCGGGCCGCGAACGGGCGCTCGCCGCTGAGCAGCTCGAATGCGGTGACGGCGAGCGCGTAGCGGTCGCTGGCGCCGGTCGCCTCCTGCCCCATCGCCTGCTCGGGCGACAGGTAGGCCGCCGTCCCGAACAGCTCGCCCGCGGTCGTGATCGTGTCCTCACTGACGAGGCGGGCGATCCCGAAGTCGGCGACGTGCAGGACACGGCTGCGATCCAGCAGGAAGTTGCCGGGCTTGATGTCGCGGTGCACGATCCCGCGCGCGTGAGCGTGATCGAGCGCCGACGCCGCCTCGCGCACCCACCGCACCGCCTCCTGGCGCCTGACGGCTCCCACCCTGATCGCGTCCGCGACGCTGCCGCCGGCGAGGTACTGCATCACGATGAAGGCCCGCGCGTCGCCGTCGGTGGCGTTCTCGGTGGCCACGCCGCCGACGTCGAAGATCGTCACCACGTGGGCGTGGGTCGAGACCCGCGCCGCCGCCCGGGCCTCGCGCTTGAACCGGCGCACGGCGACCTCGTCGGAGGCGAAGCGGTCGGACAGCACCTTCACCGCAACCGTGCGGTCGAGCACGAGATCCTCGGCGCACCACACCGATGCCATCCCGCCGGTGGCGAGGTGCCGCAACGGGCGGTAGCGATCCGGGAGCTTGGCGACGGGCTGCACCCGCTCGTGCGAGCTAGAACTCATCGGGGCGGTGGGGTAGCCGGCTCGCTCGTTCTCAGGACCACGATCAAAGCGAAATCTTACGGGTCGGTGCCGGCTCTGTGGCGCCGGTGTGCGATCAATGCATCGGCTTGCCGTCGCGGCCGTTACGCAGTGCGGCGCGCCGGCGCCGGTCTCCTATACTGGGCGCGATGTCCAAGATCTGTCACGTGTGCGCGAAGGGGCCGTCATTCGGCAACAACCGCAGCCACTCGATGGTCGCGACCCGGCGTCGTTTCGATCCCAACCTGCAACGCGTGCGCATCGACGACGGCGGCACGCCCCGGCGCGTGTACGTGTGCACGCGCTGCCTCAAAGCCGGCAAGATCACCAAAGCGCGCTGAGCGGCGGAGCGCACGAGTGGCCCCGTTCGCGAATACGACGAGATTCGAGCGGCCTCCGGCGGCGCCAGGTTTTGTCCTCGGGTGCTCGTGCAGCGCTACTGCACGTCGCTCCCCACGTCCTCACCGGGCATCTGCCGGGTACCACTCGTGGTGTCGCCGTATTTACGAACGGAACCACTGAGGTGGCCGCACCCGCGCGAGCGACCGACCAGACCGGAGTTTCCGATCCGAGCATCGTGCGCTTCCGTGCCCTGGTGGAGGCCGGGCTGACCGCGCTGGAGGCTCGCCGGGAGGAGGTGAACGACCTCAACGTGTTCCCGGTTGCCGACGGCGACACCGGAGACAACATGGTGCTGACGCTGCGCGCCGTGCTGCAGGAGCTCGATCGCCTCGCCGGCGCGTCGGAGGGGCGAACGATCGACGACATCGGCCGCGACGAGATCGTCGCCTCGGTCGCCCGGGCTGCCCTGCTCGGCGCCCGCGGCAACTCGGGCGTCATCCTCTCCCAGCTGATCCGGGGGGCGGCCGAGGAGCTGGCAAGCCGGCCGGGGGAGCTCGTCGACCCGGTGCTGATCGGCGCGGCGCTGGCCCGGGCGGCCGATCAGGCCTACGGCTCGGTCCGGGAACCGGCGGAGGGCACGATCCTGACGGTGGTGCGAGAGATGGCCCATCGGGTGGCGTCGGAGATCGCCCACATGCCGGATGCCCGGCTGGGCTCGGACGCGTCCGCCGGGGAGCAGGACCTGATCATCGCCGAGGTGATCGAGAGCGCGCTCCGGGCGGGCCAGGAGTCGGTGAACCGCGGTCCCGACCTGCTGCCGGTGCTGCGCGATGCGGGCGTCGTCGACGCTGGAGGCTACGGCGTGACGGTGCTGCTGGCGGGAATCGTCGGCGCCCTGCGCGGCAGCGAGCCGGCGGAGCTCGAGCACCAGCGAGCGGTCCGGGTGACCCATCCGCAGCATTCGTCCACCACCTTCCGGTACTGCACCAACTTCGCGGTCACCGGGATCGGGTTGGAGCACCGCATGTTCGTGCCGGCGCTGGAGGCGCTGGGAGATTCGGTGCTGGTGGTCGGCGATCCCACGACGCTCAAGGTTCACGTCCACACCGATGATCCCGACGCCGCGACGGCGGTGTTCGCCGCTTCCGGGGTCGTCTCCCATCTCGACGTCGCCGACATGCGCGAGCAGGTCCAACGGCGAGACGAGCGTCTGCGGGCGCCGGCGGCGCCGGCGGTATCGGGCGCGCTCGCCGTCGTCAACGGCGAGGGCATGGCGACGCTGTTCGAGCAGTTCGGGGTCCGGGTGCTGGAGGGCGGCGCGGCGCTGAACCCGTCCATCTATGAGCTGCTGGCTGCGATCCACGCCGTCGCCGCCGAGGAGGTGGTGGTGCTCCCCAACAGCCCGAACGTCCTGATGGCGGCACAACGGGCGGCCGAGCTGTCGGAGAGGACCGTGGCCGTCGTTCCGTCCCGGTCGCCGCAGGCCGGTCTCGCCGCCGCGGTCAGCCTGGACCCCACCCGCCGGGCGAGCGACAACGCGGCCGCGATGAGCGACACCGTGGCGCTGGTCCGCGCGGGTGCGGTCGCACCGGCCGCTCGCGACGACGCCGAGGGTCGATTCCGGGCCGGGGACGCCGTCGGATTCGTGGAGGAGGAGCTCGTCGCCTGGGGAGATCCACGCGACACGCTGCGGGTCGTCCTCAGCCGGCTGGCTGCCGATGCCGAGCTGATCACATGCCTGAAGGGCGCCGGCGCGCCACTTGATGACCTCGCGGTCTGCGCTCTGGTGGATGGCGGCATCGAGCTGGAGCTGTCGGAGGGCGGGCAGCTGCACGATTGGTGGCTGCTGGCGGCCGAGTGAGCGACCGCCGCTGACGCGATCATCTGTGGGGTGACCGCCCGGGCGTTCGCCACCAGCCGTTCCCTGCGCGCCGATGAGCTCGCCGGGGCGCCGATCCGGTATCCGCGTCCGTCGCTGCTGGCCCGCCCGCTGCGCCTGGACAACGCCAAGGCGGCCCAGGCGGCGGCGGGGCTGGGGCTGAACACAGTCGGTGACCTGCTCGAGCACCTGCCACGGGATCGGCGCGAGGCGCGATCGGTTGCCCAGCTGGCGCCGGGCGAGACCGCGACTGTCGTGGTGCAGGTGCGGACGATCGCCTCGCGGCCGGTGAGACGCCGCGGGATGCGTCCGCTGGTGGAGGCCACCGTGGCCGACGCGACCGGCGCGATGAAGGCCACGTTCTTCAACCAGCCGTGGCTGGCCCAGAAGTACCCCGCCGGCACCCGCCTGGTGCTGCACGGCAAGTACGAGGCCCGCAACCGCTTCCGGGTGCAGGGCCACGCCCGAACCACCGATACCACCGCCGGCGCGCCGAATGAGGGGATTGCTCACTATCCCGCCACCGAAGGGCTCTCCTCGACGCAGATCCTGGCTCTGGTTCGGGCCCACGGCGGCGCACTCGCCGAGGTTGCCGAGCCCCTGCCGGCGCGTCTGAGAATAGGAGAGCGGCTCCCGGACCGCCGGGCGGCGCTGACGTGCGCCCACGCGGGCGCCGACGCCGAGCAGGCGCTCGGCATCCGGCGGCTGGCCTTCGACGAGCTGCTGCTGGTCCAGCTGGCGCTGCTGCGCCGCCGGCGGCTGCGCAGTGCCGGGAGCGTCGCGCGGGCGCTCGACGGCGAACCGTCGCTCAGCGCCCGGTGGCTGGGGCAGATGCTGCCGTTCACGCTCACCGGCGACCAGCGGCGCGCGATCGGGGAGATCGATCACGACCTGGCCGGCGCGCGGCCGATGCAGCGCCTGCTGATGGGCGAGGTCGGCTCCGGCAAGACGGTGGTCGCGCTGTACGCGCTGCTGCGGGCGATCGAGCAGGGCCACCAGGGGGCGCTGATGGCGCCGACCGAGCCCCTGGCAGAGCAGCACTTCGCCACCATCCAGTCGCTGATGCCCGGCGAGGCGGTGCCGATCGGCCTGCTCACCGGCTCCACGCCGGGCCGGCGGCGCGCCGACCTGCTCGGCAAGCTGTCCAGCGGGGAGCTGTCGCTGGTGGTCGGAACCCACGCGCTGATCGAGGATCCGGTGCGGTTCGCGTCGCTGGCGGTGGCGGTCGTCGACGAGCAGCATCGCTTCGGAGTGCGCCAGCGGGCCGCTCTCGACGCCAAGGCGGCGGGGGAGGGAGGGCGGGAGCCGAATCTGCACCCGCACGTGTTGCACATGACGGCCACCCCGATCCCGCGGACCCTGGCGCTGTCTCAGTACGGGGACCTGGACTTCACCGTGTTGCGGGAGCTGCCCCGGGGGCGCCGGCCGATCCAGACGTTCGTGTGCTCCACCGAGCGCGAGCGGGGCCGGGCCTATGACCGTATCCGCGAGGAGCTGCGCGCCGGCCGGCAGGCGTTCGTCGTCTGCCCGCTCGTGTCGGAGTCCGAGCTGCTCGCGGCCCGAGCGGCGACCGCGGAGTTCGACCGCCTGCGCGCCGGCGAGCTGCGCGATTTCCGGGTGGTGCTGATGCACGGCCAGCTGAGCGCCGCCGAGAAGCACGGCGTGATGGTCGGGTTCGCGTCCGGCGCCGCCGACGTGATGGTGGCGACCTCGGTGATCGAGGTCGGAATCGACGTTCCCAACGCCACGGTGATGCTCGTCGAGGACGCCGACCGCTACGGGATCTCGCAGCTGCACCAGCTGCGGGGGCGGATCGGGCGCGGCGAGCACGCCTCGTTGTGCCTGCTGTTCGGGCCCAAGGGGTCGGCGCGGCTGAGGGCGCTGGCGAGCGAGTCCGACGGCTTTCGCCTGGCCGAGGTCGACCTGGACCTGCGGGGCGAGGGGGAGCTCGTCGGCACCCGCCAGAGCGGGCTGGCCCAGTTCCGGATCGCCGAGCTGCCCCGTGACCGTGAGCTGCAGGAGCGGGCCCGGATGCGGGCCGAGGTGATCGACGCCGAGGATCCGGATCTGGACTCGCCCGAGCATGCGTTGCTGGCCGACGCGCTCGCGGGGCTGTTCGGGGCCGAGGCCGGGGCGCCGATCCGGGCGTGACCCCCGGCTCCCCCTTTCCGGCCGCGGCCGCCTCGCCGGACGACCTGCAAAACCCGACAAATCCGTCCGGCGCGTTCGGATTTGTCGATAAACGCGTGCTGGGCATGCATCGCGCGACGAATGCGATCCCGCCGTCCGAATTTGCCGCCAAACGCATGCCCGGTCCCGATTCTCGACAGCCGCCGTTCGGGACTCTCAGCGGCGTTGAATCCTCTCCGCGATGCGCGTGATCGCCGGCACCTACGGAGGCCGTGGGCTGGTGGCGCCCCGGGGGGCGGTGACTCGGCCGACGTCAGACCGGGTGCGCGAGGCGCTGTTCTCGATCCTGGGCCGGCTCGACGGGGCGCGGGTGCTGGATCTGTTCGCGGGGTCGGGGGCGCTGGGGATCGAGGCGCTCTCCCGGGGGGCGTCCGCGGCGACCCTGGTGGACTCCTCGGCGGCGGCGATCGACGTCATCCGGCGCAATCTCCGCACGCTCGAAATCGACGCCGAGGTCGTCCGTCGCCCGGGGCTGCGGTTCCTCCGGGCCGCACGCGGGGACGCGCGTCAATACGATCTGGTCTTCCTCGACCCCCCATACCGCCAGGCGCGCCTCCTCGGACCGGAGCTGTCGGCGGCACTGATGCCGATACTCGCCGCCGACGCCCGGGTAGTGGCCGAGAGTGACCGCCGGAGCCCACTCGAGCTCAGCATGGAGCTGCTCGACGAGCGCCGCTACGGCGACACCCTGATCCAGATCCATGGCGCTCGATAACCGCATAGCCATCTGCCCGGGAACCTTCGACCCGGTCACCTACGGCCACCTCGACGTGATCGGCCGCGCTTCGGCGATGTACGACACGGTGATCGTCGCGGTCGTCAACCTGCCCTGGCGCAAAGGCGGGACGATGTTCAGCACCGAGGAGCGGATCGGGTTCGTGCACCACGCCACCAGCGAGCTGCCCAACATCACGATCGAGCCGTTCTCAAGCCTGCTGGTCGAGTTCGCGCGGGAGAAGCAGGCGATGGCGATCGTCAAGGGACTACGGGCGATCTCCGACTTCGAGTACGAGCTGGAGATGAACCAACTCAACCGCCGGCAGGCTCCGGATATCGAGTCCGTTTACCTGATGGCCTCACCCAAGTACAGTTTCCTGAGGTCGAGCGGAGTCAAGGAGCTGGCGACATTCGGCGGTGAGATCGATGATCTCGTCCCCGACGAGGTGGCCCGGCACTTGAAGGATCGACTTGGCCGGTGACGAAACAGAGGTGCGCAAAGTGACCGAATCGAGCCACTGATGGATGTTCTGGTACTGATCGACAAGCTGGACGACCTCGTCCACAACGCCAAGCCGGTCCCCCTGACCGACCAGGTGCGCGTGGACAAGGAGGAGATCTACGACATCCTCGACCAGATGCGGGCCACGATCCCCGAGGAGATCAAGCAGGCGCGCTGGATCGTCAAGGAGCGCCAGGAGATGCTGGCCGAGGCCAAGCGTGAGGCGGAAAGGATCGTCAAGGAGGCTCGCGAGCGCCAGGAGCGGCTGATCTCCGAGGAGGAGATCACCAAGCAGGCCGAGCGCGCCGCCGAGGACATCATCGAGGACGCCCGCGCCCGCGAGCGTGAGATCCGCCTCGGCGCCGAGGACTACGCGGACGAGATCCTCAACACGCTCGAAGTCAACCTCTCGAAGTTCATCGCGGCCGTACAGCGCGGGCGGGATCGGCTCGCCGGCAAGGACGAGCCCGCCGAAGTCTCCTAGCCGGCCGTTTCAGCGGATCTGAAACCCGGAGAGCCCCTCCGGGGGCGCGTCGTGCTCCTCCACGTGGTCGACGTCAGCGCTGCCCGGGCCGATCCGGCAGAAGCCGACGACCGACTCCACCGACTCGGGCGCGCCCTCGAGCACAACCTCGACGGCGCCATCGTCGCGGTTGGTCGCCCAGCCGGCCAGGCCCTCGTTGTCGGCGGCCTCGCGCACCGAGTCGCGAAAGAAAACTCCCTGCACCTTGCCCGTGATCACCAGCCGCCGGCGGATCGGTCGTGCGCTCATCGGCGGGATTCTGACGCCTCCGGGTTCCGTCCGCGGGGCCCGCCATGCTGGGCGACCCACCATGAACGCTCTCTGGCTCGCACTCGGCGTGATCATCGGTGCCGGCGTCCTGATCGTCGCGCTCCGCCCGCGGCTGCGCGCGCTCACCGCCGAGACGGCGCGAGCGGGCGAGCTCGAGCGTGAGCTGGTCGCCGCCCGGGCCGACCTGCACCACGAGCGCGAGCGGGCGTCCGAGCGGCTGGCGACGCTCCGCGACGCCCAGGAACGCCTCTCCACCTCGTTCAGGGCGCTGAGCGCCGAGGCGCTGCAGGCGAGCATGTCGCAGCTGACCGAGCTCGCCCGGGCGCAGCTGCAAACGGCGCAGACGGAGGCCAAGGGAGACCTGGAGAAGCGCCAGCAGGCGGTCGAGCGGCTCGTCGGGCCGCTCCAGGAGCAGCTCGGGCGCGTGGACGGCCAGCTGATGCGCCTGGATCAGGAGCGTCGTGAGTCGCGCGGGCGCCTCGAGGCGCAGCTGCGCACCCTGACCGAGACCGGAGAGCGGCTGCGCACCGAGACCGGCGCTCTGGTCACCGCGCTGCGTAAGCCCAACGTCCGGGGCCAGTGGGGCCAGATGCAGCTGCGAAACGTGGTCGAGCTCGCCGGAATGTTGCGCCATTGCGACTTCGCCGAGCAATCGGCGCTGCCGGGCGGCGAGACCACCCTGCGGCCGGACCTGATCGTCAACCTGCCCGGTGGCAAGCACGTCGTCGTCGACGCCAAGGCGCCGCTGCAGGGGGTGCTCGACGCCTACCAGGCCCGCGACGAGGCCGAGCGTGAGCAGTATCTGCGCGACCACGCCCGGCTGCTGCGACGGCATGTCGGGTCGCTCGCCGACAAGGCGTACTGGGCCGGGCTGGACTCGGCGCCGGACCTGGTGGTCATGTTCCTGCCGGGGGAGCATCTCTATGGCGCGGCGCTCGACGCCGACCCCGCGCTGATCGAGGACGCGATGGCTCGGCGAGTGCTGATCGCGACGCCGACCACCCTGCTCGCGATGCTGCATTCGATCGCCTACGGCTGGCAGCAGGAGCGCGTCGCCGAGTCAGCCCAGGCCGTTTCCGAGCTCGGGCGCGAGCTGCACTCGCGCCTGGTCAAGCTGTCCGGCCTGCTGTCCACGCTCGGGTCGCGGCTCAACGGCGCCGTCCGGGCCTACAACGAGACCGTCGGCTCCTACGAGGCCCGGGTGCTCCCGGCGGCGCGCCGTTTCGTCGACCACGGGGCGGTCTCGGAGGGTCGTGATCTCCCCGAGCTCGAACAGGTGACGGTCAGCGCCCGCAGCGTCCGCGCCGCCGAGCTGCAGCTCGATCTCGGCGCTGACGCCGTCGGCGACGAGGTGAGACCGCGCCGCCTGCGCGCCGCCGACTAGCCCCCGCCGCGGCGCCGCGTCCGCCCGACGGCTACCGCCGCGGGCGCAGCCCGCTGCGCTCCATCCACCACGCCCGCAGGTCGTCTCGCTGATGCGGCAGCGGATCGGCCGAGGGCTTGCGCCGCCCGACGACGGTGAGCGCCTCCTCGATCGCGAGTCCGTCGTACACCGCCACCGCGCCCGCGGCCACGGCGGCGCAACGCTGCCAGCCGGCCCGGCAGTGGACGTAGCTGACCACGCCCTCCCGCAGCCAGCCGACCACCTCCGAGACGGCCGCCTCGAGACGATCGGCCGGTAGCCCCCCGAAGTCGGTGAGGGTCATCCGGTGCTCCTCGATCCCCGCTTGGCGGTAGGCGGCCTCGATCACGAACCGCCGGCCCGGCGGGTACTCCTGATCCTCCACCAGGTTCAGCACCCGCGCCACCGACATCGACTCCAGCATTCGGACGTCGTCGACGTCCAGCGGATAGGCGCCGATCAGCAGGTCGTCGTGGACCTCGGCGAGGCCGTATGTCGCAAACCAGTCGGAGATGGGGTAATCATCGCCGGTCAAACGACGTCCTAATCTCATCTCATGGCGCTGCGCACCGACACCTTCGACCTCTCGGGGCTCCGCCTGCGCTCAGGAGAGGGACGTCGCCTCGATCTCCACGTCGCCGTCGCGCCATTCGAGCTCGGCGGTGAGCGATACCTCGTCGAGCCGATGCTGGTTCCCGTGGCGCTCGACATCTCACGCACCACCGGATCCGGCTATGCGTTGCGTCTCGAGTTCTCGGCGACCCTCGACGGCCCCTGCATGCGCTGCCTGTCGCCGGCGACGCCGGCGTTTGCGGTGCAGGCCCGGGAGGTGTCACAGCCGGGGGAGGGCGAGGAGCTCGAGTCGCCGTACGTGCACGACGGGCGGCTGCACCTGCGCTCCTGGGCCCGCGACGCGCTGGCGCTTGCGCTGCCGGCGCAACTGCTGTGTCGCGCCGACTGCGCTGGGCTGTGCCCGATCTGCGGCGTCGATCTCAACCTGGCGGAGGACGGCCACGGCCACGCGCCCGAGCCCGATCCGCGGTGGGCCAAGCTCTCCGAGCTGCACTTCGACTGAGCACGGCGACGTTTCTGCGCAAATTGCGAGGCTTTGCTCATGCCCACGTCTCACGGGCAAGCCGGTTCTGATCGAATAGCCGCGGGAATGGAACGTGCCGGGGAGTCGTCGGAGGCCGTCGCGGCCGGCGAGGCGGCCGCGCCTCTGCGCGGGCTGCTCGAGCTGGCGAGCGTGAACCGACGGCATCCGACTCTGCTCGAGACGCTCACCGCGGTGGCGACCAGCGTCTCGCGAGCGCTCGCCTTCAAGACGGTCGTCGTCAACGTCTTTCGTCCGGAGAGCGACGACTACGAGGTCGTGGTCGTGCACGGCAGCGACCGCGACCGCGCCCGCCTACTCGGCGAGGTCACCGCCGCTCGGGCCTGGTCGCCGTGGCTGGTGCCGCGCTTCCGGCGCCAGGGCGTCCACTTCGTCCCCGAGGGTTCCGTCGACCCGGCGTGGAGCTTGCACTGGTGTGCGCCTCAGATCAAGATCGCAGCGTCGCGCAGCGAACGCGGCTGGCGCCCGCACGATGCGTTGTTCGCGACCCTGGACGGAGCCGAGGGACGCCGGTACGGGATCATCTCGGTCGCGGAGCCGATCTCCGGATTGCGACCCGAGGAACAGCAGCTGGAGGTGCTCGGGGCGCTGGCGGCGCATGCCGTGCTCACGATCGAGAGCTCTCGGCAGCTCGATGCGCTCAACGCCGCCGTGGCGCGCAACCGGGCGCTCATCGCGGCCACGCTCGACAGCGTGATCGCGGTCGACCGCAACGGCCGGCTGATCGAGTTCAACCCCGCCGCCGAGCGGATGTTCGGCTACAAGTGCGAGGCGGTGATCGGGCGCGAGGTCGCTGACCTGCTGATCCCCGACCAGACTCTGGCCGACTACCGCCGCTTCGTGCAACGGGTTCGCGATGACGGCGATTCCGAGCTGCTCGACCGGCGGATCGAGACCGACTTCACCCGCAGCGACGGGAGCACGTTCCCGATCGAGCTGACGGTCATCCGGGTGGCCGGCGCCGAAGGCGACAGCCCGGTGTTCTACGCGTTCCTCCGCGACATCTCCCAGCGGCGCCGCGGCGAGGAGCAGCTCGCCTACCTCGCCTACCACGACGCCCTCACCGGCCTGCCGAACCGCATCCTGGTCAAGCAGGAGCTGGAGCTGGCGCTCGCGCGGGCGCGGCGCGGCGATGGTGCGGCGGCGGTGATGTTCGTCGATCTCGACGATTTCAAGGAGGTCAACGACCGATTCGGACACGCCGTCGGCGACCGCCTCCTGGCCGCGGTCGCCGCCCGGCTGCGCAGCGTGCTGCGCGACACCGACGTCCTCGCCCGGCAGGGCGGTGACGAGTTCCTCGTCCTGCTGGCCGATCTCACCGACGCTCCGGGCGGCGCGGCGGAGAGCGTCGGCGGCAAGCTGCTGGACGCATTGCGCCGGCCATTCATCCTCGGCGGCACCGAGATCTGCACCCGGGCGAGCATCGGGGTCAGCCTGTATCCCGACGATGCACCCGACACCGACCTCCTGCTGCGCAACGCCGATGGCGCCATGTATGCGGCCAAGGCCGCCGGCGGCGGCCGCTTGCACTTCCACCGCCGGCGGGTGCGCTGATCCGCGGAGCCGGTCTGCGGCGCTCCGGGCCGGGAAGCGGCCTCCTGCTAGCCTCCTGCGTCGCATGGCGGTCCCAAAGCAGAAGCAGTCTCACGCGCGAACCTCGCAGCGCCGCGCGCAGCACAAGGTCACCGCGCCCACTTACAACGAGTGCCCGCAGTGCCACAGCCCGCGCCGCCCGCATCGAGTCTGTCCGGTGTGCGGCAGCTACCGGGGTCGCGAGGTCCTCGCCGACACCGGCCAGCAGTCGGGTTAGTCCGTCACCGCGATGGTGACCGTCGCCGTTGATGCGGGCGGGGCGGATCTGGGTCCGGCCGAGGTCGCGGCGGGCGCGTCGATCGCCGCCGCGGCGGGCACGAAAGTGATCCTGTTCGGGCCGTCACCGGAGATCGGGCGCGTGCCCGACGGCGTCGAGGTCGTGGATGCCCCGGTGTCGATCGCCAAAGCGGCGGATCCCGCCCACGCCGTCCGCTCCACTCCCGACGCGTCGATCGTTCAGGCCGTCCGGGCGGTGGCCGGAGGACGAGCGCATGCGCTGGTCTCCGGCGGCTCCACCGGAGCCGCCCTCGCCGCGGCGCTGTTCAACATCCGGCGGGACCGGGGGATCTACCGGCCGGCGCTGGCGCTGCCGGTCCCGGTGCCGGGTGCCACCCCGGTGCTGCTGCTCGATGTCGGTGCCAACGTCAGCTGCCGACCCGAGCATCTGGTTCAGTTCGCCCACATGGGCTCGGCGTTCGCGCAGGCGGTGCTGGCGATCGACGCGCCGCGCGTGGCCCTGCTCTCCAACGGCGAGGAAGCCGTGAAGGGCACGCCGGACCTGGTGGAGGTGCACACGCATCTGGCGAGTGCGGGCGGCACCGGGCTGAACTTCATCGGGAACATCGAGGGCACGCAGGTGTTCGACGACGCCGCCGATGTGGTCGTGATGGACGGGTTCACCGGCAACATCGCGCTCAAGCTGATCGAGGGCGTCTCCGGGCGCACGCTCCGGTTGCTGCGCGACGTGGCGGTGACCTCCCGCCGGGCCCAGCTCGGTGGCTGGCTGCTGGCCCCCGCGATCCGCACCCTGCGCCGCGACATCGATCCGGAGGGACCCGGCGGCGCTTACATGCTGGGACTCCGTCAGGTCGGGGTCGTCGCCCACGGCCGCTTCACCCGCCGCGGCTTTGCCCGCGCGATCGAGGTCGCCGCGCGGGCGGTGGAGGAAGATGTGATCAGCGCCACGCGGGCCGCGCTCGAGGCGGCCGGAGCGCTACGAACCCCCGCCCAGGGGGGAGAGGAGGACGACGATGGGTAGTTGCCCGTCCGGGACGACGACTACGGTGTGCCGCCAATGAACCGCGAGCAGGTGTTTTCGCTCATCCGCGCCCATCTGGTGGACGAGCTCGAGGTCGATCCGGATCGGATCGGCGAGTCGACGCGCTTCCGCGAGGATCTGGAGGCCGACTCGCTGGATCTCTACACGCTCGTGCAGGAACTGGAGGACTCCTACGGCGTCAAGATCTCCGATGAGGAGGCCAGCCGCATCCTGACGGTGGGTCAGGCGGTCGACTTCGTAATCGCCAGCGGCGTGCAGCCGGCGGCGGCGACCCGAGGCCCAGACCCTGAGTGACACCGGACCGCGCGCGCAGGACGCTGACCGACACGACCTCTCGCGTGAGCTCGGGCATGACGCTCGCGGAGATGCTCGACCGCCTCTCGCCCGACCTGTCGGCCACGGTGTTCACGCACTCGTCGTGGACCACCCGGCGCTCGGACTCCTACGAGCGGCTCGCATTCCTGGGCGACAGCGTGCTCGGACTCGCAGTCACGACGCATCTGTACCCCAAGCCCGATGCCGAACCCTTCGGACCCGGCCGGCTGACCAAGATCCGCGCTCAGGCCGTTTCGGGCCGGTCGTGCCGCGCGGTGGCGGAGCGCCTGGGTATCCCCGAGCGTCTGCGTGGCGCCGCCCCGGCGAGCGCGGCGCCCGGACTCGAGGCGCTGATCGGCACCGAACGGGTGCTGGCGTCGGTGATCGAGGCGGTCATCGGGGCCTGTTACCTGGAGTTCGGCTACGACGCGACCGCCGGGGCGGTGGTGTCCGCGTTCGAGCCGGAGATAGAGGACGCGCTCGAGCACTCGGTCGACTACAAGTCGGCGCTGCAGGAGCGGCTGGCCCGGCGCGGCGAGCTGGTCAGCTATCTGGTGGTGGCGGAGCAGGGTCCACCGCACGACCGCACCTTCATCGTCAGCGCGACGATCCGCGGCCAGCAGATCGGCAGCGGGGTCGGTCGCAGCAAGAAGGACGCCGAGCAGGAAGCGGCGCAGTCGGCTCTGGAGTCGATGGGCGAGTGAGCCTTCGGCGATGTACCTGAAGTCGATCACCGTCAAGGGCTTCAAGTCGTTTCCGGACCGGACCCGGCTGGAGTTCGGGCCTGGGGTCAGCGTCGTCGTGGGGCCCAACGGCTCGGGCAAGTCCAACATCACCGACGCGGTGCTGTGGGCTCTGGGCGAGCAGTCGCCGGTCGCGGTCCGCGGTCAATCGATGCAAGACGTGATCTTCGGCGGCGCCCCCGGGCGGCAGGCCACGGGCGCGGCGGAGGTCGAGCTGGTGCTCGATGACGGCGACGGCAGTCTCGGGCTGGGGGTGCCCGAGATCTCGATCTATCGCCGCCTGGATCGCGCCGGGGAGGGCGAGTACCGGCTGGCGGGCGCCCGCTGCCGCCTCGTCGACATCGTCGAGCTGATGTCCGACACCGGTCTGGGCAAGGAGATGCATTCGGTCATCTCCCAGGGCCGGGTGGAGTCGCTGGTCACGTCCAAGCCCCGGGATCGGCGACTCCTGATCGAGGAGGCGGCCGGGCTGGGCAAGCACCGCAAGCGCCGGCGCCGCGCCCAGCTCAAGCTCGTCCGTACCCAGGACAACCTCGATCGGGCGCTCGACGTCGAGCGAGAGGCGCGGTCCCAGCTGCGCCCGCTCAAGCGTCAGGCGGAGGCGGCCGAGCTCCACGGCCGGCTGGAGCGCCAGGCGCTGGAGATCCGGTGGGAGCTGGCGCGCGACGACGTCCGCGGCCGGCGCCAGGCGACGGCGACCGCGCAGGCGACCGCGGACATGGTCCGGGAACGGCGGCGGACGCTGCAGGCCGAGCTCGAGACGGTGGCGAGGCGCCGCGAGGCCGCCGAGGAGGCGCTCGCCTCCCGCAGCGCCCATCGCGAGGAGCTGTCGCGGCGCTCGTACGCGGCGGGGGGGGCGGCCGAGCGGATCTCCTACCGCGCCGAGTCGGCGCGCGCCGGTCAGGCGGCGATCGCCGCTCGCCTGGAGCGGTCGGCGGCGCTGGTGGCGGCGCTCGAGGCGGAGGTCGCCGCTGACGGCGACGATCCCGAGGCGGCGTCGCGGATCGCCGGCCTCCAGGAGTCGCTGGCGGCGCTGGACCGCGATCGCGAGGCGGAGCTGGCGCGTCAACTGCGGGAGCTCGAGGAGCAGTTGGCAGGGGCGGCCGCCCAGGTCACGGTGCGCAGCGAGGTCGCCGCCGGCCGTCAGCGCGAGCGCGAGGCGGCCGAAGCCGAGGCGGAGCGGGCGCGGGGTGAGCTGCGCGACGCCGAGCGCGAGGTGGAGCGCACCCGCCGCGAGGCGGCGCGCGTCGGAGCGGAGCTGGCCACGGCCAACCAGTTCCTGCGCCATCACACCGGCGCGCCCGAGGGCGCCGCGGCCCTGGCCGATGAGCTCGAGGTCGAGTCCGGGTATGAGCTGGCGGTCGCGGCGGCGCTGGACGGCCGGCTGCGCGCCGCCGTTGTCGCTCACCGGGAGGCGGCTCGCGTGCTGCTGGATCGCGCCGGCGCCGACGGCGGACGCACGCTGGTCGCGGGCGATGACGGTCTGCTCGGTGACGACGCCGGCGGCCTGCAGCCTCCGGGGCCGGAAGCCGAGCGGCTGCTCGATCACGTTCACGGTGGCGAGCGGGCGCTGTCGCTGGCGCGGGTCCTGCTGCGGGACGTCTGGCTGCTTGAGGACCTGGACGGGGTCACCGCCGGCTTCGCCGGCGTGGCGGTGACCCGGAGCGGCCGCGTCTGGTCGGGCCGCACCCGGGAGTTGCGCCAGGCGCCGGCCGTCGGCGAGGACCGCGTGCTGGCCGAGCGCAACCGGCGCGACCGGCTGGTCGGGACCAGCGAGCAGGCTGCCCAGGCCGAGCTGGACGCCCAGGCCGGGCTCGAGCGGGTGGCGGCGGCGGTCTCGGAGGCGGACTCGCTCCGCGACCGGCGGACCGGTGACCACCGCGCCGCCGTCCGGGCGCTGGACGAGGCGACCGAGGAGCAGCGGCGGATCGCCGCCGTGATCCAGCGGCGCCGCTCCGCTCCGGATGACGGGATGGATGGGCCGATCTTGGATCGTCGCTCGCAGCTGGCGGGGCAGCTCGCCACCGAGCGGCGGATGGTGGAGCGCGCGGAGCGCGAGCGAACGGATCGCCAGCGCCGGCTGGAGCAGCTGCGGCTGGCCACGGCCCGGGATCGCGAGCTGATCCCCGTGGTCGCCGAGGTGATCGCGGCGCTCCAGGACACGGCCGCCGCGATCTCGGCGCAGCGGGAGCGGTTCGTCGCGGCGCTGGCCGCCGACCGGGAAGCGGGAGAGCACGTCGCCGGCGAGCTGCGCGCCTGCGCGCAGCAGGAGGCCGATCTGCATGGCCGCCTGCGCCGCGAGAACGAGGCCCTGACCGAGGCCGAGGTCTCACTCCAGCGCGCCCGTGATCAGGCGGCCGACGCCGAGGGCGACCTGCTCGAGATCGCCGAGTCGCTGCAGCTTGCCGCCGAGCCGGCCGAGACCGAGTTGGGCGTCGAGGAGCGCCAGACGCTGATCGCCCGGTCAGAGCGGGTGGCGCGCCGCCGCGAGCAGCTCGGGCCGGTCAACCCGCTCGCCCAGGTGCAGTACGCGGAGGCGGTCGCCCATGTCGAGGAGCTGGAGGCCCAGCGGGGCGACCTCGAGTCGGCGCTGCGGGAGCTGGAGAAGCTGATCGCCGACACCGATCGCCAGATCCGGACCACGTTCGAGCAGACGTTCGCGGCGACGGCCGCTGCCTTCGAGGAGCTCGCCGGGCAGCTTTTCGCGGGCGGCAAGGGCCGGCTGCGCCTGGTTTCCGAGACGGACGGATCCGCCCGCGCCGCCCGAGTGATCGGCGGGGCACCGGCGCCGGAGGACGGGGTGCAGGGCGACGATCCCGCCGGGCCGGCGGCGGCCGCGGACGACGAGGATCACGGCGACGAAGACCTGCTCGGGGTGGAAATCGAGATCACCCCGGCGGGCAAGGACTGCAAGCGGCTGTCGCTGCTCTCCGGAGGCGAGAAGTCGATGACCGCCCTGGCGTTCCTGTTCGCCGTCTTCCTGGCCCGCCCCTGCCCCTTCTACATCCTCGATGAGGTCGAGGCCGCCCTCGACGACCTCAACATCGACCGCTTCCTCGCGCTGCTGCGCCGGTACGCGTCCCGCGCCCAGTTCATCGTGGTCACCCATCAGAAGCGCACGATGGAGGCCGCCGACTCGCTGTACGGCGTGTCGATGAGCGCCGACGGGATCTCCAAGGTGATCTCGCGGCGGCTGTCGGCGGTGGACGCCGAAGCCGCCTGAGCGGGTTGGGCCGCGTTCGCGTCGTCGCGTCGAAAGCGCCGTGCGAGCCTCCCGCGCCGCCGCCACGCCAAACCCGCCGAGCCCCGCTGATAACGTCGCCGCCGTCATGGCGCGCGATTGGCGGGATCTGTTCATCATCGACGGCCAGCCGCCCCCCGAGTCGGCGACCGAGGAGTCCCCGGAGCGGCGGGTGGGACGGTTTCGCCGGCTGCGCGAGAGCCTGCGCAAGACCCGGCAGGCGCTGCAGACCGAGATCCAGGCGACTTTGTTCGAGGATCTCAGCGACGAGACCTGGGAGCGGCTCGAGGAGGCGCTGATCTACGCCGACGTCGGGGCGGCGACCACGGCCAAAGTGGTCTCCCAGCTCGAGCAGGAGGCCTCGGAGAACAAGCTCTCGGGGGGTCAGGAGCTGTCGGATCGACTGGTGGCCCTGCTGACCGACATCGCCCGCACCGGCGAGGACACGATCGACCTCACCGCCGAGCCGACGGTGATCCTCGTCGCGGGGGTCAACGGAACCGGCAAGACGACGACGCTCGGCAAGCTCGCCTGGCACCTGAGCAAGGAGCTTGACCGCAACGTCGTGCTCGCCGCCGGCGACACCTTCCGCGCCGCCGCCGTCGAGCAGCTCGAGCTGTGGGCCCAACGGGCCGAGGTCGGGTTCGTCAAGGGCGGTCTCGGGGCCGACTCGGCCGCGGTTGCCTTTGATGCGATCGACACCGCCAGGCGGGAGGGCGCCGACGTCGTACTGATCGACACGGCCGGGCGCCTGCACACCCAGGACAATCTGATGGCCGAGCTCGCCAAGGTTCGCCGCGTGATCGCCAAGCAGATCCCCGATGCCCCGCACGAGACGCTGCTCACGGTCGATGCCACCACCGGCCAGAACGGGCTGCGCCAGGCCAAGTCGTTCGCCGAGGCGATCGACGTCTCCGGCCTGGTGCTGACGAAGCTCGACGGGACCGCCAAGGGCGGCATCGCCCTGGCGATCGCCCAAGAGCTGGGGATCCCGGTCAAGTTGATCGGCGTCGGCGAGCAGTTGGAGGACCTGCGGCCCTTCGACGCCGCCGAGTTCGCCCGCGCGCTGGTGTCATAGTCCTAGACTCAAGACGGTGTTCGACTCCCTCGCCGAGAAGCTGCAGGCGACCCTGGCCGACGTGCGCGGCCACGGAACCCTGACCGAGGACGATGTCAACGCCGCGATGCGCGAGATCCGCCTCGCGCTGCTCGAGGCCGACGTCAACTTCAAGGTGGTCAAGAGCTTCACCGGCGCAGTCAGGGAACGCGCACTCGGGGCCGATGTGCTCGGACAGCTGAACCCCGGCCAGCAGGTGGTCAAGATCGTCTCCGACGAGCTCACCGAGCTGATGGGAGGTTCGGCACGAGAGGTGTCGTTCTCGCCCCGCCCACCGACGATCGTGCTGATGGCCGGGCTCCAGGGATCGGGTAAGACGACGGCCACGGCCAAGCTCGCCCGCTACCTGCGCGACCAGCACGGCTCCTCGGTCGCGGTCGCCGCCTGCGACGTATATCGGCCGGCGGCGGTCGACCAGCTCGTCAAGGTCGGCCAGCAGGTCGGGGCCGACGTCTACGAGCAGGGCACCGATCGCAACCCCGTGCAGATCGCCCGGTGGGCGGCCGACCGCGCTCGCGCCGAGGGCAAAGACGTCCTGATCGTCGACACCAGCGGTCGGCTCCACGTCGACACGGAGCTGATGAACGAGCTCGCCGACATCAAGAAGGCGATCAAGCCACACGACATCCTGCTGGTCGTCGACGCGATGACCGGGCAGGACGCGGTCAACGTCGCCGAGCAGTTCGGCGAGGTCGTCGACTTCGACGGCGTCGTCATGACCAAGCTCGACGGCGACGCTCGTGGCGGCGCCGCGTTGTCGGTCAAGGCGATCACCGGCAAGCCGATCCTGTTCGCCTCGACCGGGGAGAAGCTGGACCAGTTCGAGCGCTTCCACCCGGACCGGATGTCGCAGCGGATTCTCGGCATGGGCGACGTGATGACCCTGATCGAGAAGGCGGAGGCCAGCTACGACGAGCAGCAGGCGGCCGAACTGGAGCGCAAGCTGCGTAAGCAGGAGTTCGGCCTCGACGATTTCCTCGATCAGATGCGCCAGGTCCGCCGGCTCGGCCCGCTGCAGTCGCTGCTCGGCATGATCCCCGGCATGGGCAAGGAGCTGCAGGGCATCAAGGTCGACGAGCGGGAGTTCGATCGCCTGCAGGCGATCATCCTGTCGATGACCCCCCAGGAGCGCCGTCACCCCGAGCTGATCAAGGGCTCGCAGCGCTTGCGCATTGCTCGTGGCTCGGGCACCAACGTGCAGGCGGTCAAGCAGCTGATCAAGCAGTTCGACCAGATGCGCAAGATGATGCGTCAGGTGTCGCAGGGGCGCATGCCCGACCTCGGCGCGATGATCCGCCAGGCGCGCTGAGTCGCCCTCGGGCTCCGGGCGGTGCAACCACGTGCGCGCCGGGCACGCTAACCTCATCGCTCGCACATGGCAGTGAGACTTCGTCTAACCCGCATCGGCGGGCGCAAGAACCCCATCTGGCGGGTCGTGGTGGCCGACCAGCGCTCCAAGCGCGATGGTCGTGTGATCGAGACCGTGGGCCACTACAACGCCCAGACCGAGCCGTCGACGATCGTGCTCAACGAGGAGCGGATCCGCGACTGGCTCGCCCGGGGGGCTCAGCCCAGCGAGACCGTTCGCAAGCTGCTGCGCACCCAGGGCATCAGCTAAGTGGCCCCGTCCGCAACTACGACGACATTCGAGCGGCCTCCGGCGGCGCCGGGCTTTGTCCTCGGATGCTCGTGCAGCGCTGCTGCACGTCGCATCCTGCGTCCGCGCCCGGCATCCACCGGCGACCACGCTCGGTGTCGCCGTACTTGCGGACGGAACCACTAAGTGGCCCGCTCGCCGCGCTGACGACCATGAAGGAGCTGCTCGAGTACCTGGCCAGAGGGCTGGTCGAGCACCCGGATGAGGTGCGGGTCACGGAGGTCCGCGAGGATGACGGCACCGTCGTGCTGGAGCTGTCGGTCGACGAGGACGACTACGGCAGCGTGATCGGCCGTGGCGGGCGCACCGCGATGGCGCTCCGCGCCGTGATGAAGGCCGCGGCCGTCAAGGAGCAGCGTCGCGTATTCGTGGACATCGTCGACGCGTGACCGTTCTCGGCGGGGCTTGAGCGAAGCGGATCACTGGCTGCGTGCCGGTGTCGTCGGACGGCCTCACGGCCTCGACGGGAGCTTTCACGTCATCGAGCCGGTGCCCGGTCTCCTGGAGCTGGGCGCGCAGGTGTCAGTGCAGGGAGCCGATCGGGAGATAGTGCGCGCCGCCGGGCATGAGCGTCGGCCGATCCTGCGGCTCGCCGGTTGCGAGGATCGCGACGCTGCCGAGCGGCTGCGCGGCGCGGAGCTCCTGGTGTCCCGAGAGGCCGCGCCCGCGCTGCAGGAGGATGAATGGTGGGCCGACGATCTTGAGGGATGCACGGTGCGCGACGGCCATCGGGTGGTCGGGGTCGTCGCCCGGCTGCTCGGCCTGCCCTCGTGCGAAATCCTGGAAGTGACCCGTGAGGCCGGTGGCCCCGACCTGCTCGTGCCGCTGATCAAGGACGCGGTTCGCGGCGTCGATCTGGACGAGCGGGTGATCGATATCGACCTCCGCTTCCTCGGTGAAGCGTGATGCAGATCGACGTCTTCACCCTGTTCCCGGAGGCATTTGACTGGTTCACCGCGCAGCGCCACGTGACCAACGCACTCGCCCGCGGCCACGAGCTGCACCGCATCAACTACCGTGATCACACGCCGCTCAGCGGGGGCCAGGTCGACGACACGCCGTTCGGCGGCGGTGCCGGGATGGTGCTGCGCGTCGACGTCGTCGAGGCGGCGCTGCGGGCTCGCTACGACGTCGATCCCGCGCAGCTCGCCGGTCAGCGCCGGGTGATCGCGCTGGATCCGACCGGTCGCCTGCTCGATGACCGGCTCGTCGACGAGCTGGCGGCGCAGCCGGCGCTGACGCTCCTGTGCGGGCGCTACGAGGGGTTCGACGAGCGGATCGTCGAGCACTTCGCGTCTGACCGGGTGTCGGTCGGGCACTACGTGCTGACCGGCGGGGAGCTGGCCGCGATGGTGGTGAGCGATGCTGTGCTGCGGAAGCTCCCGGGGGCGCTGGGCGACGAGCGCTCGGCGGTGGAGGAGTCGTTCAGCGCCGCTCTGGAGGGCGGACCCGAGTACCCGCACTACACCCGGCCGGCCGAGTACCGGGGCTGGCGGGTGCCCGATGTCCTGCTCTCGGGCCACCATGCCCGCATCTCCGCCTGGCGTCTGGATCAGAGCCGACGGCGCGCGGAGCGGGCCGCCGCCGACCGGTCCGCGAAGCCCTGATCCGGCGGTTGGTCGCCGACCGGCATCGCGTTCGTAAACGTCCGCTACCATGAATCGCCGCATGGGCCCCGCGGCGCTCCGGGCGTCCGCACCGGCTCCGGCTACTGCCCGCGCGGAGCCCAAGGCGATGCAAACCGCGGGCGCCTTCAGTTCCCCATGAGCACAGTCATCGACAGCCTGGAGCGATCTCAGCTCCGCCGAGTTCCGGCGTTCGACGCCGGAGACCGACTACGCGTGCACTTCCAGGTGATCGAGGGCACGCGACGGCGGACCCAGGTGTTCGAGGGAGTTGTCATCAAGCGCCAGGGCCACGGGGCCCGTGAGACCTTCACCGTCCGCAAGCAGTCGTTCGGGGTCGGCGTGGAGCGGACGTTCCCGCTTCACTCGCCGAAGATCGAGCGAATCGAGGTCGCCGCTCGCGGCGACGTGCGGCGCGCCAAGCTCTACTACCTGCGCGGCCGGATCGGGAAGCGTGCCCGGGTACGGGAGCGCCGCTCCGCCCGTCCCGAGGTCGCCGTCGAACGCGAGCTGCTGTACGGACCCGATTCCGACGGAGACGGGACTCCCGAGCCCGTCGACGCCGAGGGTGCCACCGCCGCCGAGACGGTCGCCGAAGTGCCCGCGGAGGACGCGGCCGTCGAGATCGCGGCCCCCGATGCCGCCGGCTCGCAAGCCACGGTGCCCGAGGTTCCGGCGGAGGCGGGGTCCGGCGCGCAAGCGGCGGGCGCGGCCGAGGAAGAGCCGGCGACGGACGACGAGTAGGTGTGACGAAGACCAAGAAGCCGCTGATCCGCTCGGCGGCGGAGCTGGTCCTGATCGTCGCGATCGCACTCGGGCTCGCGCTCTTGATCCAAGCCTTCTTGGTCAAGCCATACGAGATCCCGAGCGCGTCGATGCTGCCCACCCTGCGCATCAACCAGCGGATCCTGGTCGATCGGCTGGGGACGCACTTCACCGCTCCGAAGATCGGCGACATCTACGTCTTTCATCCACCGGCGCAGGAGACCTGTGCCGATCCCAACCAGGGCGAGAATCAGCTTGGCCAGGACGGGCGGGCGGCCTGCGACGTGGCTCAGACCCACAGGTCGTCGCAGACATACGTCAAGCGGATCGTCGGCCTCCCGGGGGATCGGCTCGCGATCATCAACGGCCAGGTGATCCGCAACGGCGTCCAGGAGAAGAACTCCTACACGATTCCGTGTAACGGCGGTGGAGAATGCAACTTCCACCAGACCATCACCGTGCCGAAAGGTGACTACTACATGATGGGCGACAACCGCCCGGATTCGCTTGACAGTCGTTTCTGGGGTCCGGTCCCGAGATCGTGGTTGATCGGCGAGGCGTTCTTCACCTACTGGCCTCCCGACCGAATCGGAACGCTCTAGTGGGTGGGGCCCACTAGTGGGTCCCAAGGGGCCCACCCGGTCCAGACCGATGGCGCCGGCGCGCAAGCGCAAGGCCAAGCGATCGCCACTGGGCTCGGTGGTGGAGCTCGTGATCACCGTCGCGGTCGCGGTCGGTCTGGCGCTCCTCATCCAGGCGTTCATCGTCAAGCCGTACCGAATCCCGAGCCCGTCGATGGTGCCGACCCTGATTCCGGGCCAGCGGGTCCTGACCAATCGGCTGGACACCCGCCCGAGCATCGGCGACATCGTCGTGTTCCATCCGCCGCACGGCGCCGATTCCGCCAGCCCGGTGTGCGGCGACTCGTCCCAGGGCACCGACCAGCACGCGGCGTGTGACCGGCCGACCGCGGCGGAGTCAAACCAGACTTTCATCAAGCGGGTGGTGGCCGGTCCCGGCGACCGGATCCGGATCATCAACGGGCACGTGTACCGCAACGGCGTGCGCGAGAACGACAGCTACACCGAACCATGTGGCGGCGGCAGTTCGTGCACTTTCCGACAGACGATCACCATTCCGCCCGGCGACTACTTCATGATGGGTGACAACCGTGGTCTCTCCGACGACAGCCGGTTCTGGGGACCTGTCCCCGGCAAATGGATCATCGGGGTTGCCTTCTTCACCTACTGGCCCCCCGACCGGATCGGCACGCTCTAGCGCGCCGCGGCGCCGGTCGCCGCGTCCCGGCCGGCGTCTGCTCGGCTTCGACCGCGGCCTTGGCGTACGGTTCGTCGCCGGTGCCGACGAGGCCGGTCGCGGCTGCCTGGCCGGACCGCTGGTCGCGGCCGCGGTCCTGCTGGATCTCGACCGCCTGGGGCCGACCCAGGCGCGGGCGCTGGGAGCGCTGAACGACTCAAAGCAGCACACGCCGGAGGGCCGAGCGGCTCTGTACCCGGTCATCCTCAGCATCGCCGCCCGAGTTTCCATCGTCACGCGGTGCGCGCCCGGGATCGATGCCCGAGGCCTCCACAAGACAAACCTCGCCGCCCTGCGCGACGCGCTGAGACAGGTCGCCTGCGAGGGCTGCATCTGCCTCAGCGACGGCTTCCCGGTGTCCAGGCTCGGCTATCAGCAGCGGGCGGTGATCGGAGGCGACGCCAAGAGCGCGGCGATCGCGGCGGCATCGGTGCTCGCCAAGGAGACCCGCGACCGTTACATGCGGCGCGCCGACGCCGCCCATCCCGGTTGGGAGTTCGCCCAGCACGTCGGCTACTCGACCCCGGAGCATCGCGACGCGATCGAGCGGCTCGGCGTCTCCCCGCTGCACCGGCTGTCGTTTCAGTCGACGGCGTATCAGCAACTCGCGCTCGGCTAGGCATCATCGAGGACGCCGGACGCAGAGCCGTGCGGGTGACGAGGCTCACGCGGGCAGCCGGACTCCGGCGTCCGTCCCCAACATCCGGCCGGCCGGGTGCCGGGCAAGCCGGTCCGTAGATCCCACGCGGAGGGGAGCCAGACATCCCCAGGGTGGTCACCGAGGTTCGGCGCGGGGGCGGGCCGAACCTCCATGACGCGACGTGGCGCCGCCATCAGAACGCGCCCTCCAGGTGCTCCAGCGACACCAGCCGCCCGGCGGAGTCGACCGTGACCCCGATCGCATCGAAGCGGATCGTATCGGCGTAGGGGCGGTCCCGGCGCTCGAACAGCCAGTGGGTCGCCATCTTGCGCACCTGCGTGCGTTTCGCCGGCCCCAGGGCATCCATCGGTCCCCCGGCTCGGCCGTCGCTGCGCCGCGTCTTGACCTCGCAGAACGCCAGCGTCCTCCCGGCGCGCGCCACGATGTCCAGCTCACCCCAGCGCGTGCGGAAGTTGCACTCCATGATCTCGTACCCGAGGCGGCCGAGATGCTCTGCGGCGAGCTGTTCCCCGCGCCTCCCGAGCTGATTTTCGACGGGATTGGCCATGGCGTCCAAGCTACGCCGAATCGTGTGACCCGTGGGTCGCGGACCGTGCCGATTTCGTAACAAAAACACCGGCAAAAGAAGCAATTTTGTGGCTGTACGTCACCCACGTGTCACGCGATGTTGCGTAGCGTCCAGGGGGTGCTCGCCCGGGTCACGACGTTCGCGATCGACGGCGTCCAGCCACGCCAGGTGTGGGTCGAGGTCGACATCCGCAGCGGCCTTCCCGCGTTCACGATCGTCGGCCTCGGCGACACCGCGGTCCGGGAGTCCCGCGACCGGATCCGGGCGGCGATCCTCAACTCCGGCTTCAAATTCCCGGAGGGCCGGATCACCGCCAACCTGGCCCCGGCCTCCCTACGCAAGGCCGGCCCCGGCTTCGATGCCGCGCTCGCGCTCGCCGTGCTCGCCGCCAACGGCCAGGTTTCGAGCGCCGGACTGGAGCGCTGTGCGGTGTTCGGCGAGCTATCGCTCGGCGGCGAGCTGCGGGACTCGCCGGGGGCGCTGGCGGTGGCCGAGGGCGCCCGACGCTCCGGATGCACGCGGCTGATCGTGCCCCGCTCGCGCGCCCGGGAGGCGGCGCTCGTGGAGGACCTGACGATCGTCGCCGTCACCAGCCTGCGGGCGGCCGCCGAGGTGCTCGACGGCGCCCCGCCACCGCAGCTGCCGGCCATGCCCGCGGCCATGCATCGCCCGAACGCTGTGCCCGATCTCGCCGACGTGCGCGGCCACGGCGCGCCGCTGCTCGCGCTGGAGATCGCCGCCGCCGGGGGTCACAACCTGCTGCTGGAAGGCGCACCCGGTACGGGCAAGACGATGCTCGCCCGGCGTCTGCCCACGATTCTGCCGCCCCTGACCCGGGCCGAGGCGATCGAGGTGACTCGCCTGCACAGCGTCGCCGGGGTCCATGGCGACGGGCTGATCAGCGCCCGCCCGTTCCGCGCCCCGCATCACACGATCTCGCCCGCCGGGCTCGCCGGAGGTGGGGCACCCCCGCGGCCCGGAGAGGCGACCCTGGCTCATCGCGGCGTGTTGTTCCTCGACGAGCTCTCGGAGTTCCAGCGCCCGAGCCTCGACGCGCTTCGCCAGCCGCTGGAGGACGGCGGGGTGACGATCGTGAGAGCTCAGCACTCCTTGTCTTTCCCCAGCAGCTTCATGCTGGTGGGCGCCACCAATCCATGCCCCTGCGGCTACGCCGGGATCGATGATCGCTGCACGTGCGGCGAAACCGAGCTACGGCGCCACCACCGCCGACTCAGCGGACCGCTGCTGGATCGGATGGACCTGCTCGTCGACGTGCGCCGGCCCGAAGGCGACGAGCTGCGCGCACCTCCCCGGACCAGCTCGGCCGCGGCACTGGCCCGGGTGACCGAGGCGCGCGAACGCCAGCGGCGGCGGCTGGCCGGGACCGGCGCGAGCTGCAACGGCGAGATGGGGGTCCGAGTGGTCAGCTCCCGCGTTCGCTTGGACGGGGCGGCCGATGACGAGCTGGCCCGCGCCTACGCGGTCGGGATGCTGAGCGCGCGCGGTCGCCACCGTGTGCTGCGGGTGGCCCGGACGATCGGTGACCTCGCCGGCCGAGGCCGCGTGACCCGAGAGGACGTCCTGCTCGCGCTCAGCCTCCGCCAGCGCCGCGGAGCCGAGATGGCGACCGCGCTATGACCGCCGCCACCGCGTGTCCGGATTGTCTGCGTCGGTCGTGGTTGCTCGGGAGGCTGTCCGGCCACCTCGATGTGGCCCGCAGCCGGACCCGGGCGTTGCTGAAGCTCGATGATGAGGACCTGATCGACGCCCTCACGGCAGGCGATGCCGCCGCAGTGCGCGCGGGACGCGAGTCGTTTCGCGCCGATGTCTACGCCGCCCGCTGCGCGGCGTCCGGCCTGGAGGTACTGTGCCGCTGCGACCCGCGATACCCGGCTGCGCTGCGATCGCTTCCGGCCGAGCCGGCGGTCCTGCATGTCGCCGGGGGCCTGCGCCGGTTCCTGGATCTCGCCCGGACGGATGCGGTGGCGATCGTCGGGGCGCGCGCGGCTGCGCCGTACGGCTTGGAGAACGCTCGCTCGCTGGCGCGGGGCATCGCCGCGTGCGGGCTGACGGTGGTCAGCGGGATGGCCAGGGGGATCGACGCCGCGGCACACGAGGGCGCGCTGGAGTCCGGCGGGGGGACCATCGCGGTGTTGCCGGCGGCGCCACAGCGCGCCTATCCCGTCTCCCGTCGACGACTGCACCGGCGGATCCTGGACGCCGGGTCGGTCGTTTCCGAGCTCGGTCCCGAGGTTCCGGTGAGGCGCTGGATGTTCCCCGCGCGCAACCGGATCATCGCCGCTCTCGCGCGCATGACCGTCGTGGTGGCGGCGGGCGAAGGCTCGGGAGCGATGCTGACCGCGCGTGATGCGCTCGGCCTCGGCCGGGAGGCGGGCGCAGTTCCCGGTCCGGTCACGGCGCGCCTGTCGTGGGGGCCCCACCAACTCCTGCGGGCCGGCGCCCATCTGGTGGCCGAGCCGGCGGACGTGATGCAGGCGCTGTTCGGGGACGATGCGCCGCCCCGGCCGATGCCGCACCGCCCGTTGCTCAGCCCTCGGCTACAGCCCATGTTCAACGCCCTCGCCGACGGCTATGACCCGCCGCGCGCGTTTGCGGAGGCGGGGCTGGACGCGGAGGCCGGACTGGCGGCGCTCGCCGCCCTCGAGCTCGACGGGCACATACGTCGAGAACCGGGCGGCCGCTTCTCGATCGTGTCCTGAGCACACAGCTTCTCCGGTCGCGGGTACGGCGACCCCGAGAGTGGACTGCGGCGGCGAGCGTCCTGGGCAATTCAGACGCGTCGGCGCAAGCCCACTGTCTAAGCTCGCGAGCCGGATGGCCGACACCGGATCCGAGACCGATCGTCATGCGCGGATCCCCCGCGTGCTGTCGATCGCCGGCTCGGACTCGGGAGGCGGCGCCGGCATTCAGGCCGACCTGAAGGCGTTTGCCGCCTGCGGCGTGCACGGTATGACCGCGATCACGGCGATCACGGCACAGAGCACGGTCGGGGTGACCGCCGTGGAGCACGTGTCGCCCGAGATGATCGTCGCGCAGGTGAAGGCGGTCGCCGAGGACATCGGCGTCGACGCGGTCAAGATCGGCATGCTGGGAAGCGTCGACACCGTCGAAGCGGTCGTCAGCGCGCTGCACTGGCTCCGGCCGGACACTCCGGTCGTGCTCGACCCGGTCATGGTGTCCGAGTCAGGGGCGCAGCTGCTGGAACGCCCTGCCGTCGCGGCGCTGATCCGCCGGTTGCTGCCGCGCGTCACCGTGGTGACGCCGAACCTGCCGGAGGCGCACGCCCTCGCCGAGGCGGCACGGCCGGACCCGGTTCAGGCCGCGCGCCCGGGGGAGACCGCGGTCCGGGATCAGGCCGCGCGCCCGGGGGAGTCCGCGGTCCCGGATCAGACCGCGCGCCCGGGGGAGTCCGCGGTCCCCGATCATGCCGTGCTCCCGGAGGAGATCGACGGCCCGGTTGACGTCCCGGCGCTGGCCCGCAGCCTGCACGCGCTCGGGCCGCAGGTCGTGGTGGTCACCGGCGGCCACCGTGAATCGGCAACGGACGTGTTCTTCGACGGCTCCCAGGTCGTCGAGCTTCCGGGGCGGCGGTATCCAGGCGGGGCGGCGCACGGCTCCGGCTGCACCCACTCCTCGGTGCTCGCGGCGCGGCTGGCGTGGGATGACTCGCCGCTCGAGGCGGCGCGCGCCGCCAAGGCCCTGGCGTCCCGAGCGGTACGCGATGGATTGGCCGGCGTCGGGGCGGGTCCCGGGCCGGTTGACGTGCTCCGCGCGGTCGAATGACGCGGTCCGCGTGCCCGGTGGACCTGCTCCGCGAGTCCGCTTGACGCGCGCCACCCGGCTGATGGATGTTGTCGGCGTGACATAATCCTCGCGTGCGCTTTCTGAGGATGAAGCCGGGCCATGGGGAGGTTCTGATCGCGGAGGGCGACGTCGAGGTGGCCGAGGACGAGCTCGCACTGGTGCAGGAGTTCCGCCGGCAGCTGGAGGCCGGATCGTGGGCGGCGGTGCCGGTCCAGGACCGAGCCGGCCGGCGCCAGGCGCACATGGTCAAGACGTTCGAGGACGTTCCTCGCGACGCGGACCGCGTGATCTTCTTCCCGCGCGCGGCCGGCGGCCGGTAGGCGGCCGGCGAGCCCGTGCTGCTGGCGCTTGCCGCGACCGCGCTGGTAGCCGTCGCGCTCCTGTCCGAGGAGCTGCTGCCCCGGGTGGAGGAGCTCTGGTCACGTCACCGCGCGCGGCGCCGCCTGGCACCGGTGACGCCGTATGACCCGGGGCGCGAGCGCCGGGCCGAGCAGCGTGCCCGGGCGCTGCTGCGCTCCTGCGTCAACGACGAGGAGTGGTCGATGTACCGGGACCTCGGGTTCATCCGGGTATGGGGAACGCAATCGGATGGCCCGGCCGACTCCGATCAGACCGGCGGCGCCGCCTACGCCTACCTGATCTATCCGCACCGGGCGATCGTCGCCTACCTGGCCCAGACCCACCGGCTGCTGAACGAGTACTGCGTCGAGTTCCCCGACGAGACGCGTCCGTATGGCAGCGCGCGGCTTCCCGACTCCGACGACGTGCTCGCCAAGTGGATGGCTCTGACCGGCGATGAGCAGCGGCTCATCTGCACCGCCAACATGCACCTCCCGGGACGTCAGCTGGATCCGGTGCGGGTCAAGCGCGACCTGTGGCGCCTGGGGCAGTGGGAGCGGGCGCGGATGCGCGACGCCGCCCAGAGCCCCACCGAGAGTCCCCTCGACAGCTCCAGCTGACCGCTCGCGCGCCTGCCGCGCTCCTCCCTGACGGACCCGAACCCGCCCCCGCCGCCAGCGCCGGCGCCGCCTGCGGCGCGCCGAGCGATACAGTCCCGCCCGCGATGACCACCGACACGCAGCTCGATCTCAAGCACCGCAGCCGCGCGCTCACCGAAGGCCCCGAGCGAGCCGCGGCCCGCGCCTTCCTCAAGGGCATCGGCTACGACGAGGACGCCCTGGCCAAGCCCCTGATCGCCGTCGCGAACACTTGGATCGAGACGATGCCGTGCAACTTCCACCTCCGCGCCCTCGCGGGCAAGATCAAACAGGGCATCCGCGACGCCGGGGGCACGCCGATGGAGCTCAACACGATCGCGATCTCCGACGGGATCACGATGGGGACACCCGGTATGCGGGCCTCGCTGGTCAGCCGCGAGCTGATCGCCGACTCGATCGAGCTCGTCGTCGACGCCCACCGGTTCGACGCGGTGATCGCGGTGAGCGGATGCGACAAGACGATCCCGGCGACGGTCATGGCGCTTTGCCGTCTGGACGTTCCCAGCGTGATGCTCTACGGCGGCTCGATCATGCCCGGCAACCTGCACGGCGAGCGGGTCACCATCCAGGAGGTGTTCGAGGCCGTCGGCGCCCGCGCCGCCGGCCGGATCAGCGACGCGCAGCTGACCGAGATCGAAGCTGTCGCATCGCCCGGCGCCGGGGCGTGCGGCGGGCAGTTCACCGCCAACACGATGGCGATGGCGTTCGAGGTGCTGGGGATCTCACCGTCGGGCTTCTCCATGGTTCCCGCCGTGCACCCCCGCAAGGCGCAGGTCGCCGAGCAGGCTGGCGAGCTGGTCATGGACGTGCTCCGCCGCGACCTGCGCCCGAGCACGATCGTCACCCGCGCCAGCCTGGAGAACGCCATCGCCGCGATCGCCTGCAGCGGCGGCTCCACCAACGGCGTGCTGCACCTCCTGGCGATCGCCAAGGAGATGGGGATCGCTCTCCACATCGATGATTTCGACACGATCAGCGACCGCACGCCGCTGCTCTGCGACCTCAAGCCCGGAGGACGGTATGTCGCGCCGGACCTGTACGAGGCGGGAGGCGTCCCACTGGTGGCCAAGCGGCTCCAGGACGCCGGGCTGCTGCACTCCGACGCGGTCACGGTGACCGGCAAGACGATCGGCGAGATCGCCTCGGCGGCCGTCGAGACGCCCGGCCAGAAGGTCGTGCGCCCGCTCAGCGATCCGATCAAGCCCAACGGCGGACTGGCGATCCTCCATGGCAACCTGGCCCCCGAGGGATGCGTGGTCAAGCTCGCCGGCCACGAGCGACGTCGCCACATCGGGCCGGCCCGGGTGTTCGAGTCCGAGGAGGACGCGATGGCGGCGGTCACGGCGGCGACGATCAAGGCCGGCGACGTGATCGTGATCCGTAACGAGGGACCGGCGGGCGGTCCCGGCATGCGCGAGATGCTCGCGGTCACGGCGGCGCTGGTCGGCGAGGGTCTGGGCGAGGAGGTGGCGCTGATCACCGACGGCCGGTTCTCCGGCGCCACCCACGGGCTGATGGCGGGTCATGTCGCGCCCGAATCGATTCGCGGTGGTCCCATCGGCCTGGTTCGCGACGGCGACCAGATCAGCCTCGACGTGGATGCCCGCCGGCTCGACGTCGACCTCCCGGACGCCGAGCTGGCCGCCAGGTCCGAGAGCTTTCAGGCCCCGGAGCGTCCGTTCCCGGGCGTGGCGCTGAGCAAGTACGCCAAGCTGGTCTCGAGCGCCGCCCGCGGGGCGATCACCCACTGACGAGGGCCGGCGCACACCGAAGCGCGACCGGGCGCGGGCGTCCGCGCCGCAACGCGGGAATCATTCGCTAGGTTCGCAACAACGCTTGCAAACCTCCCGGTAAAAGCCTGCTGCTTGATCGCGCAAGCGCGATGTGTACCATCATCGCCGTGAACGTCTCGTACCTGCGCGCCGGCGATACCGACCGGGCGACAACCACTGGTGGCGGTAGTCGAACCTCATGGCAGCGCCATCGCGGGCGTGGCCGCTACGTCGTGGCCGGGGTCATGCTGGCCGCGGTCGCCGTGGCCGTCGCCGCCGGGATCCTGCTGACCTCGGCGAAAGCGACGCTGAGCTCGGATCCGAGCGCGATCGCCAAGATCGGGATGCCGCTCGGAGGCGGCACCGTGGAGAGCGTGAGCGCGGTCATGGGCCCGCAGCGCCAGCCGGTCCCGGTGACGGTGCGCGACGGCCGGATCTACCCCAGGCACCTGATCGCCGCCGACCAGCGCCTGAGCGTGCACGTGGTCGTCAAGCGGCCGGGCTGGATCTCGTGGCTGGCCGGCAGCAGGCAGCAGCTCGACCTCACCATCACCACCCCGGTGGCCAGCCTGCGCGCCCATTACGTGACCGTGTCGCACCGGGCGCCGCTGCGGCTTGACTTCAAGGCGCCGGTGAGCGCGTACTCGTACGGCGCCTCGCCGGGGCACCTGAAGCGCGTCGTGATGAAGAGTCCCGGCACGTCGATCGTCCTGCCGCACAGCGGCGTTGCCGGCACCGTGTTCGTGTCGGCGCAGCCGCGCAGCTGGGAGAAGTCGGCGAGCGCGTTGGTCAGCTGGTTCCCGGCGGGGAATGCCGCCACCGTGGTCGCCAATCCCGCGCCGGGCGCTCGGATCCTCCCGGGCACCAACATCACGCTCACGTTCTCAAAGCCGGTCTCGAGCGTGCTGGCCTCCCACCTGCCGCCGGTCTCGCCGACGACGTCCGGCAGCTGGCACCGCATCTCGAGCCATGCCATCGAGTTCCGGCCCCGCGGAGTCGGCTACGGGCTGGGAGCAAAGGTCCAGATCCCACTGCCAAAGGGGGTGCGGATGCTCGGCGGTACCCAGTCCGGCTCCACCGACAGCGGCACCTGGACGGTCCCCGCCGGCTCCACCACCCGGTTGCAGCAGATGCTGGCGCTGCTCGGCTACCTGCCGCTGAACTTCAAGTACCACGGCGCGGGCGTCAGCTCGAATCCCGCCGCCGAGGAGGCGGCCGCGGTCAAGCCGCCCAAGGGCAGGTTCACGTGGCGCTGGCGCAACGTGCCGTCCGAGCTGCGGAACCTGTGGCAGCCCGGCACATCCGGCGAGATGACCAAGGGCGCGGTGATGGCGTTCGAGAACGACCATGGGATGACGCCCGACGGCGTGGCGAGTCCCCCCGTCTGGAACGCGCTGATCGGCGCGCTGCTCGCCGGGCACCGGTCCACCTTCGGCTACACGTTCGTCTCGGTCAGCGAAGGCAGCCCCGAGACCGAGAGCACTTGGCACAACGGACGAGTCGCGGTCTCCGGCCTGGTCAACACCGGCATCGCCGGCGCGACGACCGCACAGGGCGTTTTCGCTGTGTTCGAGCACGCGTTGTCGGTGACGATGAGCGGCACCAACCCGGGCGGTGGCACCTATTCGGACCCCGGCGTCCCGTACGTCAGCTACTTCAACGGTGGTGACGCCCTGCACGGCTTCATCCGCGGCGGCTACGGCTATCCGCAAAGCCTCGGCTGCGTGGAGATGCCCTACTCCGAGGCCGGTGCGGTCTACCCGTACACGCCGATCGGGACGATCGTCGACGTAACCTAGTCCCGCAGGGCCGCCCGGCGCCGCGGCGAATCTGGTTTTTCAGATGCAGTCGCCGGCGTCAGAGCAGATGTCGCCCGCCTCAGAGCAGATGTCGCCCGCCTGGGTCGCGGCGCTGCGGGCGCACGAAGCCGACCTGCGCCGGCGCGCCGTCGCCGCCAAGACTCGCCGGGCGTACGCGATCGACACCGCGCAGTTTGCGAGCTGGGCGAGCGCGCGACAGCTGGAGCCCGCCACGATCGACTTCCGGGCGCTGCGGCGCTACGCCGCCGGGCTGACCGGGCGTGGCCTGGCCCCGACCACGGTGGCGCGCAAGCTGGCGGCGCTGCGCGGGATGCTGGGGACGCAGGTCGCACTCGGCACGCGAGCCGAGAACCCCGCGGAGCTGCTGCGCTCGCCCAAGCGGGCACAGCGCCTCCCGAGAGTGCTCAAGCCGGCCGAGGTAGCGTCGCTGCTGGATCGGATTCCGGCGACCTCGTCGCTGCAGCTGCGCGACCGGGCCATGTTCGAGCTCGCCTACGCGTGCGGACTGCGCGCCGAGGAGCTCGTCACCCTCGACGTCGGTTCAGTCGACTTCGATGGCGAGTCGGTCCGCGTCGAGGGCAAGGGCGGCCGGACGCGGCTGGTCCCGGCGGGCGAGCATTCGCTGCGGGCGCTGGACCGCTATCTGGCCGCCGGGCGACCCCGATTGGACGTTGATGATGCCCTCGCCCTGTTTCTGTCCAAGTCCGGGCGCCGCCTGGGCACGTCGGATGTGCGGCGGCGCCTGCGGGTCTGGGCTCGGCTGGCGGCGGCCCAGTCACCCGCTCTCGCGCAGGCGCATCCCCACGCGCTGCGCCATTCGTTCGCCACGCACCTGCTGGAGGGCGGGGCCGATCTCCGCAGCATCCAGGAACTGCTCGGCCACGCCAGTATCTCCACGACCCAGGTCTACACTCGGGTAGAGTCGGCACGGCTCCGGCAGGCCTACACCAGTTCTCACCCTCGGGCATGATCAACTCAGGAGCGGGGGCACTTCACTGGACACCAACGTCAAAGCGATCTCACTCCAGGAGGTATGGAAGCGGTACAAGTCGACGGGTGATGAGCGGGCCCGGGAGCGCTTGGTGATCGCGTATTCGCCGCTCGTGAAGTACGTGGCCGGGCGGATGGGCTCGGGACTGCCCGCTCACGTCGAGGAGCCCGACCTGATCTCCTACGGGTTGGGGGGCCTGATCTCGGCGATCGAGCGATTCGACCTGGACCGGGAGATCAAGTTCGAGACGTACGCGATCACCCGGATCCGCGGGGCGATCATCGACGAGCTGCGCAGCCTGGATTGGGTTCCGCGGTCGGTGCGAGCCCGGGCGCGGGAGCTCGAGAAGGCGAACACCAAGCTCGAGGCCAGGCTCCAACGGGCGCCCACCGACGAGGAGATGGCGGTCGAGCTGCAGATCAGCGTCGACGGGCTCCAGGACACGCTGCTGCAGATCTCCAACTCGACGATGGTCGCGCTCGACGAGCTGTGGAGCGCGCCCGACAACGGCGACCGGGTGTCGCTGCTGGACACGCTGCCCGATCGCCGCGCCCCCGACCCGCAGGTGCTGGTCGACCAGGCCGAGCTGCGTGAGCGGATCGCCGCCGCGGTCGCCGCGCTGCCCGAGCGCGAGAAGCTCGTCGTCTCGCTCTACTACTACGAGAACCTGACCCTGCGAGAGATCGGCGAGGTCCTCGGGGTGAGCGAATCGCGCGTCTCGCAGCTGCACACCAAGGCGGTGCTGTGGCTGCGGTCCAAGCTCGCCGGGGAACGGGACTAGAAGAAATATGAGCGATGGCCGCATGCGGCCATCGCCGGCGGGCGCATGCGCCCGCCGCGGGTCCGCGCATGCGCGGACCCCGACCATCGCCAAGCGATAAGGTCGCTCTTTGCCTTATCGAGTGAGAGGAGACAGCCATGCACAAGGCTGCGGATCGCATCCGCAACGTGGCCCTCGTCGGCCACCGCGGCAGTGGAAAGACCTCGTTGCACGAGGCGCTGCTGTTTCAGGCCGGGGTCGTCAACCGGCTCGGCAGCGTGGTCGACGGCACCACGGTCTCGGACTCCGACCCCGACGAGAAGGCGCGGCAGATGTCGATCTCGCTGGCGCTGAGCTCCTTCGAGTGGCAGCAGCGCAAGGTCAACCTGCTCGACACCCCGGGTGACTCGAGCTTCATCGCCGACGCGCTCGGTGCCCTGCGGGTATGCGAGTCGGCCGTGTTCGTCGTCAACGCCGTGATGGGGGTCGAGGTCCACACCACCCGTCTGTGGCAGCGCGCCGCCGAGCTGGACCTCGCCCGGTTGCTGTTCGTCAACATGCTCGACCGCGAGCGGGCCGACTTCTTCCGCACGCTGGACTCGCTGAAGTCCGCGTTCGGCCAGCACGTCGTCGCCACCGAGATTCCGATCGGCTCCGAGCACGAGGTCTCTGGCGTGATCGACCTCGTCGACATGAAGGCCTATGAATACGATCCCGCCCCCGGCCGGGAGAACTGCACCGAGATGCCGATCCCCGACGACCTGCGCGCCCAGGCCGACGAATACCGCGAGCGGCTGATGGACGAGGTCTCCGAAACCTCGGACGCGCTCATGGAGCGTTACCTGGAGGGCGACGAGATCTCCCACGACGAGATCGTCACCGCGCTTAAGGAGGGGACCAACCACGGCTCGCTTCACCCGGTCACCTGCGGCGTGGTCACGCGCAATCTCGGGACCAACCGCCTGCTCGACGCGATCGTGGAGGATCTGCCGTCGCCGGTCAAGCACGGCGGCCTGGAGGTCGGCGAGGTCACTCTGGAGCCGGTCGAGGACAAGGAGCTGTTCGCCTACGTGTTCAAGACTCGCGCCGACCCGTTCGCCGGTCGGATCAACCTCTTCCGGGTCTACCAGGGGATGATGTCCCAGGACTCGCAGGTGCTCAACACCCGTACCCACAACAAGGAGCGGATCGGTCAGCTGGTCACCTTCGAGGGCAGCCAGACCGGCCACACGACTGAGTTCGGACCGGGTGACATCGGCGCCGTCGCCAAGCTCAAGGAGACCCGCGCCGGCGATTGGCTGGCCGCCCGCGCCGAGCCGATCACGATGCCGGCGATCAAGCTGCCGGCGCCGGTGATGGCGTTCTCGATCGAGCCGAAGGCCAAGGGCGACGAGGACAAGGTGTTCACCGCGCTGCGCCGCCTCCAGGAGGAGGACCCCACGATCGACCTGCACCGCGACGCCCAGACCGGCGAGCAGATCGTCGCCGGGCTGTCGCAGGTCCACGTGGAGGTGATCGTCGCGCGGCTCGCCTCTCGGTTCGGAGCCGAGGTGATGCTCAAGCCGCCGCGCGTCCCGTATCAGGAGACGATCCGCGGCTCGGCCAAGGCGCACGGCCGCCACAAGAAGCAGACCGGCGGGCGCGGCCAGTTCGGCGACTGTCACATCGAGATCGAGCCGCTGAACGATCCCACCCACCCCACGGGGTTCGAGTTCGTCAACGCCATCAAGGGCGGAGTGATCCCGACCGGATTCATCCCGGCGGTGGAGAAGGGCGTGCAAGAGGCCATGCAGGAGGGGATCGTCGCCGGCTACCCGGTCAAGGACGTCCGCGTGCGCGTCTACGACGGCTCCTATCACACCGTCGACTCCTCGGAGATGGCGTTCAAGGTAGCGGGCTCGCTGGCCATGAAGCAGGCGCTGGAGCAGGCCGCCCCGGTTCTGCTGGAGCCGATCATGCTGGTCAGCGTCAATGCTCCGGAGGACACTGTCGGCGACGTGATCGGCGACCTCAACTCGCGTCGCGGCCGCCCGCTCGGAATGGAGCCCGTGGGCGCCGGGATGACCGACATCAAGGCCGAGGTCCCGATGTCCGAGATGCTCGCCTACGCTCCCGATCTGAGGTCGATCACCGGGGGGCAGGGGGAGTTCACGATGGAGTTCGAGCGCTACGAGGAGGTGCCGGGCCATCTCGCCGCCAAGGTGGTCGACGAGGCCCGGGTGCAGCGCGAGGCGGTGAAGGCGTAGGTGCGCCGGCGAGGCCCGGACATCGCGGGCCGGCAGGCCCGTAGTAGCCTGACTGCGCTGTGAGCACCCGCGAGATCCGAACATCGACCAGCGTGGATACCTGCGACGTCTGCGGGCGCACGCTGCTGCGCGGCGAGCGTGCCGAGATCTACCTCAGCGGCGGCGCGCGTCACTCCGTGTGTGAGCTGTGCACGTCGCGGGCCCTGCACGACGGTTGGGTCCGCGAGGGCGAGGTGCCCGAGTACGACGAATCGAGCTTGCGCGGGGAGCGGCGGCGATCCCTGCTGCGCCGCCGGCGCGGCCGCCGCGCGCGGCCGGAGCCCCCGGTCGACCGGGAGCGGGACGAGACCTCGATCGATCGCGAGCCGGCCGAGAACTCGTTCGACGCGCCGGCCGACGAGGCCGGGTCCGAGCCCGGATTCGACGAGGAGGCGTCCGCGCCGCCGGCGCGCCCCGAGCCCGCGCGCCGGCCCCAGCCGACCTCGTCGTGGTGGCCCGATCCGGTGGGCCGCGCCACCGGTCGATCCGGACACAACGGCCGCGAGCCGCGTCACGTCCGGGCGGTGCCGACGAGCGTCGAGAACAAGATCTCGTCGGCGGTGTCGCTGTTCAACGGCTCCGAGCATCCCCGCACCGTCGCCGGAATCGGCCGCTCGCTGGGGATCCCCGACGTCGCCGTGATCCCCTCGGACGCCAACGGCACCGTCGTCAACGTCGTCGTCTCGTGGGAGCTATGCTGGTATCGCTACGAGGTCGACCTCTCCGACGAGGTGCCCACGGTGCGCGTCGCCGCCCAGGGCTATGAGCTGTCGGAGCTGAGCGAGATCGAGCTGCGCAACAACGCGATGGCCGATGATCGCGGCCGGCTCGACGTCAACCTCTAAACGGATGTTCGAGGGTGGGCGGCGCGGGTCGGTGGGTAGCCTCGTTAGGTGATCTACTGCGTTGTCCCCGAAGCGCTCGCCGACAATCTGCTGCCCAAGCTTACGAGCTACTACGCCGATGACCCGAACGTGACCGTGATCGTCGATCGCCGCAGGGGATCGCGGCGGGAGGCCGCCTCCGGCGGCGGCAAGCGCGAGGTGCGTGACCGCCGCCGCCCGCGCGTCCCCGGCGAGCTTCCCCAGCTCGCCACCGATTGACCTCCCTCGGCGCGGCATCGCGCGTGGGCCAGGAGCGGTTGATCGTCCACGTGGACGGCGGCGCGCGGGGTAACCCGGGCCCTGCCGCGATCGGCGTGGTCGTCTCCGCCCCCGACGGCGCCGTCCTGGACCAGGTGGCCGAGCGCATCGGCGTCGCCACCAACAACGTGGCGGAATACCGCGCGGTGCTGCGAGGCGTCGAGCTGGCGGCGGGGCGGGGGGCTCGCGAGGTGCAGCTGGTCAACGATTCAGAGCTCGTCGCCCGGCAGCTCACCGGCACCTACAAGGTCAAGCATCCGGCGATGAAGCCCCTCTACGAGCAGGCGATGTCGGCGCTGCGGGGGTTTGACCGCTGGGGCATCCGCAGCGTGCCCCGGGCCGAGAACGCCGCCGCCGACGCCCTGGTCAATCGCGCCCTGGACGGTGACTGAGCCGGTCGTAGTTGAGCCGCAGCAGGACGATCACGTCGTCGACGTCCTGCTGGCTGGAGATCCGCCGCGCCGCCGGGCCGACGCGCCCCGGAAACACCGGATGATGGACGATCCGGCCGCTGGCGTAGAGCTCGCTCCACACGTCCTTGGGGAAGTTGAAGTGGGCGGCGTGGTCACCGTGGAGGTGGCCGATCTCGCGGCGGCCGAGCCGGAAGGAGAACTCCCCGCGGCGGCCGTATCCGGCATCGACGCCAGGCCACGCGGTGACCTCGGCGGTGATCTGGCGGCTGGCGGGAATCGTCTCTGAGTCGGTCTGGGTCATTGCGTCTCCACTGGTCGGGGGCCATCAATGGTGACGTTCGCGGCGCCCGATTCACACCGGGCAATTGGTCCTAGGCCTTCACCCACATCCGCCCGAGACGCCCGAGGTTGGGATCGCGTGAAGCCCCGGTGAAGACGGGGTCCGTGGCGACGGGTCGATAATCTTCTCATCGTGACTGATTCCCTGACCGAGCTCACGGCTCGGCTGCATCAGACGGCAGAGCTGCTGCGCGCCGGCGAGTTGGAGCCGGACGCGACGCTGGCGCTGATCGAGGAGTGCGCGGGGCTGGCATCGGAGGCCAGCGCGCAGGTGGACCAGTGGGCCCGGGCGGCGCTCGAGCCGCTGCCCGACCTTCCCGGGCAGCTCCCGCTCCCGGCGGGCTAGGCAGGCCGGTTGCCTGCCGCTTGCACTCTACGGGCCGCCTATCCGGAGCATCTGCGCGCCGACGTCGAGGGGTACCTGGAGACGATCCGATTCTCCACCGAGATCGCCACCTCCGGACTGGAGGAGGCGATGCGCTACTCGCTGCTGGCGGGCGGCAAGCGGATCCGGCCGGTGCTCGCGCTGGCCACCGCCGATGCGCTCGGCCACGATCGCTCCCAGATCCTGCCGCTGGCGGGCGCGATCGAGCTGATCCACACCTATTCGCTGATCCACGATGACCTTCCGGCGATGGACGACGACGACATGCGCCGCGGTCGTCTCACATGCCACAAGGTGTTCGGCGACGATGTCGCCATCCTCGCCGGCGACGGGCTCTACGCCGAGGCCTTCCGGCTGCTGCTCTCCGAGCAGCGCGGCGAGCCGCGCAACATCCTCGCCGCCGCGGCCGAGCTGGCCGCCGCAACCGGGGTTGAGGGAATGGTGGGCGGACAGTATCTGGACGTGGCGGGAAGCGCTCCTGAAGGCCCCGACGGTCTGCGACGACTGCATGAGCTCAAGACCGGCCGTCTCATCGCCGCGAGCATCGAATGCGTACTGCTTCTCGATGGTAATTGCAAACCTGCCACACTCTCGTCGTTCCGCGCCTTTGCCGGCGAGTTGGGTGTGCTGTTCCAGATCGTCGACGACATACTCGACGTGACCGGGTCGGTCCAGACACTCGGCAAGCAGCAGGGCTCAGATCAGCGGTTGGGAAAACGCACGTACGTGACCGAGTTCGGTGTCGATGGCGCGCGCCGCCTGGCCGACGAGTCGCGCGAGCGAGCCCTCCGGGCGCTGGCCGCGGCGGCACCGAACCGAGCCTCCGAGCTCGAGCGGATCACCGACTTCATCGCGAACCGGAGTTTTTGAATGCCAGATCTCTTGTCAAGGATCCAATCGCCCCAGGACCTGCACACGCTGACCGAAGAGGAGCTGCAGCAGGTCGCCCAGGAGGTGCGCGAGCACATCATCGATACCGTGGGCGAGATCGGCGGCCACTTCGGCGCCAACCTCGGGACGTGCGAGATCGCCGTTGCGCTGCATTCGCTGCTGGATTCCCCCCGCGACAAGATCCTCTGGGACGTTGGCCATCAGGCCTACCCGCACAAGGTCCTCACCGGACGCCGCGATCTGCTCTCCACCATCCGCAAGTACGGCGGCTTGGCCCCGTTCTGCTCGATTCCCGAGTCCGAGCACGACATCATGGGCGCCGGTCACGCCTCCACGGCGATCGGCTACGGCGTCGGGATCAAGGAGGCGATGCTTCGCGGCCACGGCCCGGACGGCAACGTCGTGGCCGTCGCCGGGGACGGCGCGCTGACCGGCGGAGTCGCATTCGAGGCGGTGCATCAGGCCGGTGGAGAGGGAACCCCCATCGTCGTCGTCCTCAACGACAACGGGATGTCGATCTCCCCCAACGTCGGTGCGCTGAGCCGGTACTTCAATCGCGTTCGCCTGAACCCGAAGCTGTGGCACGCTCGGGAAGAGGTCGAGGACGGCCTGACCAAGCTTCCGGTCGGCATCGGCAACACCGTCGAGCGGTTCGGCCCCTACTTCAAGGAGTCGCTCAAGGCGTTCTGGGCGCCCGGCCTGTGGTGGGAGGAGCTCGACTGGGCCTACATGGGAGTGATCGACGGCCACGACGTCCGCGCCCTGCGCCAGTCCCTGCGCGAGGCGCTCGCCGCCCAACGACCGGTGGTCGTCCACTGCGCCACCGTCAAGGGAAAGGGCTTCGCGCCCGCCGAGGAGGGCGGCCAAGAGGGGATGGAGAAGTGGCACGCCGCCAAGCCCAAGTCGATCGCCAACGGTGCCCCGGCCGCGGTGGTGGCCGCGGCCGCAGGGGTCAAGCCCGCCCCGCCGGCGTACACGAAGGTGTTCGGCGAGGCGCTGGTGTCCGAGGCCCGCCGGGACGATCGCGTGATCGGCATCACCGCCGCGATGAACTCGGGGACCGGCCTGAACCTGTTGCAGCGGGAGCTGCCGGATCGCTACTACGACGTCGGCATCGCCGAGCAGCAGGCGATCCTGTTCGCCTCCGGACTGGCGCTCCAGGGGTGCAAGCCGGTCGCGGCGATCTACTCCACCTTCCTGCAACGGGCCTATGACCAGATCGTCCACGACGTCTGCCTGCAGAAGCTCAACGTCGTGTTCGCGATGGACCGGGCCGGACTGGTCGGTGACGACGGCCCCACCCACCACGGGGCGTTCGACATCGCCTACCTGCGCTGCCTGCCCAACATCGTGCTGATGGCTCCCCGCGACGAAGCGATGCTCGTCCACATGCTGCACACGGCGCTGACCTACGACGACGGGCCGATCGCGCTGCGCTACCCGCGCGGCGAGGGGATCGGGGTTTCGCTGCCGGAAAAGCCGCTGTCGCTGGAGATCGGCACCGGGGAGATCCTGCGCGAGCCCAGCGGCGGCGCGGGTGGCGTGCGCGTCGCGCTGCTCGGCTACGGCTCGGGCGTCGGCAAGGCTCTGGAGGCCGCCGACCTGCTCGTCGGGAATGGGATCTCGGTGACGGTCGCGGACGCGCGCTTCGCCAAGCCGATCGACGCCGGACTCGCCGCCCAGCTGGCCGCCGAGCATGAGCTCCTGGTCACCGTAGAGGAGGGAGTCCTCGCCGGCGGCTTCGGCTCGGCAGTGTGGGAGACGCTGTCGGATGCCGGGATCGCTCCGCGGATCATGCGGGTCGGGCTGCCGGACCGCTATGTGACCCACGGCGCCCCCAAGCTGCTGCACGAGGAGGTCGGGTTCACCGGCCGGCGGATCGCCGATCGGATCGAGGCCGCGGTGGCGGAGCGCAGCCGGGTGGCGTAGCCGCGGAGCGCGGGCCGCGGCGCTGCGAGCCGGGTGCGGCGCCGGGGCGACAGGGCTTGACCCCGCCATCTGAGCGTGCTCGAGCCGGGTGCGGCGGGGGCGACAGGGCTTGACCCCGCAATGTGAGCGTGCTCGCGCGTGGTCGTAGAGCGCCCGCTCCGCCGGGGCGGCGAGCGCTGACGGAGATGCATGACCGGCCTCGCTCGGTAGCCGCCGCTCGTCGCCTCGAGGACGCCCGCGGCCCCGGATGTTGCTCACCCACGGCAGCCCCCAGATCCGCGCGTCCATCCCGTACCGTTCCGGCCACAAATGAAGCGCGTCAGACTGGACCAGCTGCTGTCGCAGCGCGGTGTGTTCGCCTCCCGCAGCCGCGCCGCCGCCTCCGTGCTTGCCGGCGAGGTGCTCCTGCTGCCCGGACGCCGGCGGGCCGAGAAACCGGGACAGCTCGTTCCCGAGGACGTCGCGCTCGAGCTGGCCGCCGCGCCGGCCTACGTTTCCCGCGGTGGGGTCAAGCTCGCCAACGCGCTTGACCGGCTCGGGCTCGACGTCGCCGGCCGCCATGGGCTCGACGTCGGGGCCTCCACCGGCGGCTTCACCGACTGCCTGCTCAAACGCGGCGGCGCCCACGTCGTCGCCGTCGACGTCGCCTACGGCCAGCTTGACTGGACGCTGCGCTCCGACCCGCGGGTGACGGTGATCGAACGGGTCAACGCCCGCTCACTGGCGCCCGACCAGCTGCCCTACCGCCCCGATCTGGTGGTCATCGACGTCTCCTTCATCTCGGTGACCAAGGTCCTGGGGGCGGTGCTCGCCTGCGCTGCTGGGCGCTTCGACTGCCTGACGCTGGTCAAGCCCCAGTTCGAGGTCGGACGCGCCGGCGTCGGCAAGGGTGGTGTCGTGCGCGATCCCACCCTGCGCCGGGGCGCGCTGACCGCGGTGGGCGCGGCCGCTCAGGACCTGGGCGCGGCCGTCCTGGGCTACGCCGGCTCCGGGCTGCCGGGGCCCAAGGGCAACCTGGAGAGCTTCGTGTGGCTGGCCGAAGGGCCGCGCGGCGGGGTGACCGACCTTGACCAGGCGGCTCGCGAGGTGGAGCCGTGAGACGGGTCCAGAACGCGACCGTGCTCACCCATCGGCGCCCGGAGTACACCGCGGATGCCCTGAGGATGCTGCTGGGGCTGGCTCAGGATGCCGGCGTCGCGCTTGCATTCGACGCCGCCGAGACCGTCAAGCACGACCTCCCCGACGATCCGCTCGTGCAGCGCGACGCGCCGGCGGACAGGCCCGCGGACATCTGCTTTGCCCTCGGCGGCGACGGCACGATTCTCAGCGCGCTGCGGCGTTACGCCGGTACCGGCGTGCCGGTGTTCGGCATCAACTTCGGCGAGATGGGCTTCCTCGCCACCGTCGACCGCGAGGAAGCGGCGATCGGCTCCGTGAGAGCCCTGAACGGCGATTTCGAGGTCCTGTCGCTCCCGGGGATCGAGGTCTCGGGCGCCGGCACCACGGGACTGGCGATCAACGACGTCTCCATCCACCGCCAGGCGGGGAAGCGGGTCGCCGACCTGGAGTACTCGGTGGGGGGTGATGACGTCGGCCGCGTCCGCTGCGACGGGCTGGTCGTCTCCTCGCCGGCCGGCTCCACCGGCTACAACCTGGCCAACGGCGGCCCGGTCATGGCTTGGGGAGTGCACGGCTATGTCGTGTCGTTCATCTCGCCCCACTCGCTGACTGCGCGGACGCTCGTCGTCGCGCCCGACGACCGGCTGGCGGTCGACAACCGATCCCAGGAGGAGCCGGTCGAGGTGACCGTCGACGGCCGGCCGATCGGGGTGCTGAACGCCGGCGAGCGGATCGAGACGCGGTTCGTGATCGACCAGGGCGCGCTCGCGCAGGTCCCGGGCACGACCTTCTATCAGCGCCTGCGCCAGAAGTTCGGCCGCCTCGCCACCCCGCTCTGACACCGACCCGGCGGCGCGCGACCATGATCCGTCAGGCGCGGGTGGTAGACCGCAGTCGTGCTATGTGAGCTGCGCGTCGAGAACCTGCTGCTGATGGAGCGCGCCGAGCTGCGGCTCGCGCCTGGGCTGAACATGCTCACCGGCGAGACCGGCGCCGGCAAGACGCTGCTCGCCCATGCACTCGACCTGCTGCTCGGCGGCCGGGCCCGGCGCGGGATCGTCCGTCCCGGCGCCGCCGAGGCCTACGTCGAGGGCGTCTTCGACCTGCCGCCGGCGCTGGCCGGGGTCGAGCGGCTGCCCACCGGGGCCGAGGAGATCGTGCTCGCCCGCCGGGTGTGGCCGGACGGACGCACCCGCGCGTACGTCTGCGGACGGGCCGCCACCCAGGCCGACCTGCAGCAGCTCGGCGGCCGGCTGCTGTCGTTCTACGGTCAGCACGAGCATCGCAAGCTGATGCTCGCCAACGCCCAGCTCGAATTGCTCGATGCCTACTGTGGCCCCGGGCAACTGGACCTGCGCGCCGGGCTGCGCGGCGCCTACGAGCAGGTGCGCGCCCTGGAGCAGCGGGGGGCGGGCCTGCGCGAGCTGGCGGGCGCCCGGGAGCGCGAGCTCGATCTCCTGAACTTCGAGCTCACGGAAATCGAGGCCGCCGCCCCCAGCGAGGATGAGCAGGCGGCGCTGATCGCGGAGCGCGACCGGCTGCGCCACCAGGAGGCGCTCATCCAGTCCGCGGGCGCCGCCGCCCGGAGCGTCGCCGGGGAGACCGGCGGCGGCGATGCCGGCGTCAGCGTGATCGAGATGCTGGCCGAGGCGGCCCGCGCGCTGGAGCATGTCGCGGCGGTGGATCCCCGGGTCGCCGCGCTGGCGGAGCGTGTCGATGCGCTGCGCTACGAGGGTGAGGACGTCGGCGCCGAGCTGCGCGCCTACCTGCTGGACCTCGAGTCCGGTGGGGGCGAGGCCCCGGCGCGTCTGGAGGAGATCGAGGAGCGCCTGGCCGGACTCGCACGACTGGAGCGAAAGCACGGCGGGACCATCGCCGCCGTGCTGGCCCACGCCGAGCACTGCCGGATCCGGCGCGAAGAGCTCGAGCACGCCGACAGCGCGCTGGCGTCGGTCGAGTCCGAGGTGGGGGAGGCCCGGGCCGCGCTTGAGCGTCTCGCCGCCCGGTGCAGCCGGGCTCGGCGCCAGGCCGCGCCGCGGCTGGCGGCGGCGGTGCGGGCGCGGCTGGCTGAGCTGGCGATGGCCGAGACGCGCTTCGAGATCGAGCTGTCGCCGCGTCCGGACGGCTGCGGACCGCGAGGATCGGACGCGATCGAGATGTTGATCGCTCCCACCGCGGGCGCGGCGCCGGGGGCGCTGCGCGAGGTGGCGTCCGGCGGGGAGCTCTCCCGGGTGATGCTCGCGCTGCTGAGCGTCGCCCACGGCAGCGAGGCCGCCGGCGGCGTTCGCGGCGGCCTGCTGGTGTTCGACGAGATCGACGCCGGCATCGGGGGTCACACCGCGCGTGCCGTCGGCGAGCACCTGCGGCAGCTGTCGCGCGGTCGCCAGATCCTCTGTATCACCCATCTGCCGCAGGTGGCGGCGCTCGCCGACCGTCACTTCACGATCGTCAAGCAGGTCGGGGTGAGCCCGGCGACGACCACGGTGACCGCGCTGGATGGCGACGCCGTCGTCGGCGAGCTGGTGCGCATGCTGGGCGGTGGCGCGGAGGATCGGGCAGCCACCGATCACGCTCGGGAGCTGCTGCGTGCCGCCTGAACCGCCGCACCGCGCGCTGAGCCCTCGATGCGGCCTCGGACGCGGCGACGCGGGCCGGCGAGCCGCCGCTGCCCGGGGACGCGCCGGACCGCCCGTTAGACTCGTTCGGCGTTGATGTCACAGGGCGAAACGCGGTTCATCTTCATCACCGGCGGGGTGGTTTCCTCGCTGGGCAAGGGCATCGCCGCGGCCTCCATCGGGCGGCTGCTGGTGGCCCGCGGCCTGTCGGTGCAACTGCAGAAGTTCGACCCGTATATCAACGTGGATCCGGGCACGATGTCGCCGTACCAGCACGGCGAGGTGTTCGTCACCGAGGACGGCGCCGAGACCGATCTCGACCTCGGCCACTATGAGCGGTTCACCGACGCCAACACCAACCGGGCGTCCAACGTCACCGCCGGAGGCATCTACAACACGGTGATCCGGCGCGAGCGCCGGGGCGACTACCTGGGTGCGACCGTCCAGGTGGTCCCGCACATCACCAACGAGATCAAGCAGCGGATCAAGCTGATGGCGGACTCGAGCGATGTCGACTTCGTCATCACCGAGATCGGCGGGACCGTCGGCGACATCGAATCGCTGCCGTTCCTGGAGGCGATCCGCCAGTTCCCCGTCGACGTCGGCCGGCGCCGCTGCATGTTCATCCATCTGACGTTGGTCCCGTACATCGGCCATGCCGGCGAGCTCAAGACCAAGCCGACACAGCACTCGGTCAACGAGCTGCGCCGCATCGGGATCGCCCCCGACATGGTCGTCGCCCGCTCCGAGGGCGAGCTGTCGACGGAGATCCGCAGCAAGATCGCGCTGTTCGCGAGCCTCCCGGTCGACGCGGTCGTGTCCGCCTACGACGTCGACGACGTCTACCGGATTCCGCTCGTCTTCAACGACCAGGGCGTGGACGACTTCATCCTCGGCGAGCATTTCGGGCTTGAGGCAAACGCCCCCGACCTGAGTGGGTGGGAGGCCATCACCCGCCGCGCCGCGGCTACTCACCGCCAGGTCCGGATCGCCCTCGTCGGCAAGTACGTGCAGCTCGAGGACGCCTACCTGTCGGTGGCCGAGGCGCTGCGCCACGCCGGCATCCACCACGACGCCGAGGTGCAGATCGACTGGGTCGACTCAGAGACCGTCGGCAACCGCGAGGTGATCGAAATGCTGCACGCCGCCGACGGGATCCTGATCCCCGGCGGGTTCGGCGGCCGCGGCTGGGAGGGCAAGATCACCGCCGCCCGAATCGCTCGCACCGAGCAGATCCCGTATCTCGGCATCTGCCTGGGGATGCACGTCGCCGTCAGCGAGTTCGCCCGCCACGTCGCCGGCATGGAGGGCGCCAACTCGACCGAGATGGATCTGGAGACGCCGTTTCCGGTGATCGACCTGCTGCCCGAGCAGAAGGAGATCGCCGACATGGGCGGGACGATGCGGCTCGGCGCCGATCCGGTGAAGCTGCACGACTGCACCCGGATCCGCGAGCTGTACCAGGAACCGGTCGTGTACGAGCGCCACCGACACCGTTACGAGGTCAACAACCACCTCCGCAAGCGGCTGGAGGACGTCGGCCTGATCTCCTCCGGCACCTCGCCGGATGACCGGCTCGTCGAAGCGATCGAGCTCGGCCGCGATCAGCATCCGTTCTTCGTCGCCTCCCAGTACCACCCCGAGTTCAAGTCGCGTCCGGAGCGGCCGGCGCCGCTGTTCCGCGCGTTCGTCGGTGCCGCCCTGGAGCACGCGGAGTCCGACCCCTTCCGGCAGGCCGAACCGGCGGCCGACGAGCCCGACATCGCGGTCTCGCGCGCCGCCGGCCCGTGAGGCGCGCCGGCGAGGCCGAGCGCGAACGTCTGCACGAGACCTTCGCCGCCCTCTGCGCAATCGCCAGCCCGTCCGGGCACGAGCGCGTCTGCGCCGATTGGCTGATCAGGGAGCTGCGGGCGATCGGGCTGGAGGTGGAGGAGGACGGCGCCGGCTCCGCCGCGGGGTCCGACGCCGGGAACCTGCTGGTCCGGATCCCGGGAACCTCGCCGCACAGCCTGCTCCTGTGCGCCCACATGGACACCGTCCCGCTCGCGGCGCCGGTGGACCCGGTGCTCGTCGAGGGCGCCTGGGAGAACGCCAACCCCGGGATTCTCGGTGCCGACAACAAGTCCGCGATCGCGGTCATCCTCCAGCTGGCCCGGCGCCTGACCGCGTCCGATCAGCCTCCGCCAATCGGGCTCGAGATCCTGTTCACGGTCTGCGAGGAGGCGTCGCTGCGCGGCTCGCGCGAGTTCGACGTGTCGCGGCTGCGCAGCGCGTTCGGATTCGTGTTTGACCACGCCTCGCCTATCGGCGAGGTCGTGGTGGCATCGCCGAGCCACTACCGGATCGTCGCCGAGATCCGCGGTCGGGCCGCCCACGCCGGCGTCCGCCCCGAGGCGGGACGAAGCGCGGTGGTGGCGGCGGCGCGCGCGATCGCCGCGATGCAGCTCGGCCGGCTCGACGGCGCCACGACGGCCAACGTGGGGATGATCGAGGGCGGCAGCGCCATCAACGTGATCCCCGAGTACTGCCGGATCGAGGCCGAGGTGCGCGGCCTCGACGCCGAGCGAGCGGCTGACGTGACCACGGCCACCGTCGACCATCTCCAGGACGCCGCCAACGCCGGGGAGTGCGACCTGGATCTGACGGTCGCCCGGATGTTCGCGGGCTACCGCACCAAGCCGCGCGCGCCCCAGCTGGCGGTGGCCGAGCGAGCGCTGCGGGCGTGCGGCTACGCGCCGACGCAGATCGCCTCGGGCGGGGCATCGGACGCGAACTCGTTCGAGGCCGCCGGCTTTGCCTGCACCTGCCTGGCCGACGGCACCGAGCGCAACCACGAGCCGGGCGAGCGGATCACCACCCAGGCGCTGGAGGACATGCTGGACATCGCGATCACCGTCGTCGACGAGGCGGCGCTGGAACTGAGCGCGGCATGACCGGGTTTGAGGCGATCGGTTCCGAAGTGATGTGGCACGGCCGGGTGGTTCACGCCGGGGTCCAGCACTTCCGCCATGCCGACGGCGCTGTGGTGGCCCGCGACAAGGTCTGGCACCCGGGCGCAGTCGGCATCCTCGCCGTCGATGACGAGCACGTCTGGCTCACCCGCCAGCCCCGGGAGACCGCCGGTCTCACCGCGTCCCTGGAGATACCCGCCGGCAAGCTCGACGTCCCCGGCGAGGAGCCGCTGGCCGCGGCCAAGCGCGAGCTCGGCGAGGAGATCGGCAAGCAGGCTGGATCCTGGGAGCTGCTGCAGGGCTTCTACACCAGCCCCGGGTTCAGCGACGAGCGCGTGTGGTGCTACCTGGCCACCGACCTCTCGGACGCTCCCGGCGAGGCGGCGGCCGAGGAGGACGAGCGGATCGAGATCGTCCCCTGGCGCCTTGAACAGCTCGATGACGCGATCGCCGAGTCCGAGGACTCGAAGACGCTGATCGCATTGCTGTGGCTGGCGTGGCGCCGCGCGGCGACCGGCTGAGCCGCGCCAGCCGCAGGAGAGCCCGCAAGACAAGCGAATACTCGAGGCGATGGCGGTCGCCTCCGAAGCCTCACCGGCGCAGCGCCGGCTGACCGATCTGACGCTCGAGTTCCTGGCGGCGTTGGAGCTGGAGCGCGGCCTGGCCCGTAACACCCTGGAGGCCTACCGCTCCGATCTGCAGCAGTACGGCCAGTTCCTGGCGCGCCGCGGTCGTGATCCGCTGGAGGTGGGTCCGGCCGATCTGTCCGCGTTCGTCTCCGAGCTCGCCGACGGCTACGACGGCCGGCGACCGGTGGCGCCGGCGACCCTGCAGCGAAAGATCGCCTGCCTGCGCTCGTTCTACCGCCACCTTCGCCGCGAGCAGATCATCGATCGCGACCCGACCGCCGAGCTGCACCCGCCACGCTCGCGGGCCCGCCTGCCCAAGGTCCTCACCCGTGACGAGGTCAACCGCCTGCTCGCCCAGCCGCGCGGCAGCTCACCCGCGGCGCTCCGTGACCGAGCACTGCTGGAGACGATGTACGCCTGCGGCCTGCGGGCATCGGAGGCGATAACCCTGGAGCTCTCCGAGCTGGACATCGACGGCGGGATGCTCCGGGCCCGGGGCAAGGGCTCTAAGGAGCGCCTGGTGCCGGTGGGCAGCCACGCCGTGACCCGGTTGACCGCCTACCTGGATCAGGGGCGGCCCCGGCTGGTCGGGGTGGGCGACGAGTCGCACGTGTTCGTCAACCTGCGCGGCGTCGGCCTCTCCCGACAGGGCCTGTACCGAATCGTCCAGATCCATGCCCGTAGCGCCGGGTTGGAGCATCGGATGAGCCCGCACACCCTTCGCCACACGTTCGCCACCCACCTGCTGGCCGGAGGCTGTGACCTGCGGTCGCTGCAGGAGATGCTTGGCCACGCCGACATCGGGACCACCCAGATCTACACCCACCTGTCGGCCGATCGTCTCCGCGACGTCTACTTCGACGCGCATCCGCGGGCTCAGATCAGCGCCGCTCGGACGAACCGCCAGAACCGGTAGCCATGGGGGTGGCGCACTTCGACGACGCTCCGACCCGCGAATACGCGCTCGGCCATCTCCGCAATCGCTGGACGCTGCTGGGGGAAGCGGCGGGGTGCGAGACGGTTGGGGTGCGCCGGATCGAGCTGGCCGCCGGCGGCTGGTCGACGCCGGCGCACGAGCACGGCCGCTCCGAGGAGATCTACTACGTGCTCGCCGGGAGCGGCCTGGCGTGGCAGGACGGGGCCACCGCGCCGATCCGCGCCGGTGACTGCATCGTCTGCCTCCCCCGGCGAGGCCCGCACACGCTGTACGCCACCGAGCACCTCGACGTGCTCGCCTTCGGGACGCGCGAGTACGACGAGAGCCTTCACCTGCCGCGGCTCAGCCAGTCGATGCTCGGGCGCAGAGCGGTGACGTCGGTCGACGGTCCGCCCGACGGGACCCCGATCCAGTACGTCCGCGAGGCCGAGCTGGGCCCGCCGCCGCTGCCGGCGGCGCCCGGCCCGCGACCGTCGACGATCGTCAACGTCGACGAGCTGCAGCCGCAATGGCAGCGGCGGCCGCGCATCGGGAGATCCCGGCGCAACCTTGGCCGCGCCGCCGGATCGGAGCACACCGGTCTCCAGTACGTCGAGGTGATCTCCGGCCAGCAGTCGGCCCCGCTTCACTGCCACTCGCTCGAGGAGGAGATCTTCGTCATGCTCGCGGGCGACGGCACCCTCGTGCTCGACGAAGAGGAGACGCCGGTCCGTGCCGGGTCGGTGGTGAGCCGGCCCGCCGGAACGGGCGTCGCCCACGCGTTCCACGGCGGGAGCGGGCTGACGTACCTCGCCTACGGCACGCGCCACCCCGGTGACCTCTGCTACTACCCGCGCTCCAACAAGATCGGGTTCGGGGGGGTGAAGATGATCGCCCGGCTGCAGCGACTGGACTACTGGGACGGGGAGGACTGACTCGGCGCCGGTCACGCCGGGGATGGCTGGCAGAATCGCCGCGTGGCCATCCCACCCCCGCGAGTGCAGAGGCGCGCGTTCGTCGTCGTGATCGATGCCTGCGGAGCCGGGGCGGCGCCCGACGCCGACCTGTACGGAGACGCCGGCACGAACACGCTCGGCCACCTGGCTGAGCACCTCCGCGGCGCGCTGAAGCTCCCGACGCTGCAGCGCCTGGGCCTGGGCTCGATCCTGTCGCTGTCCGGTGTCGCGCCCGCCGCGCGGCCGGTGCTCCACGGCCGCCTGCGACCGTCCGGACCCGGAAAGGACTCGACGGCCGGCCACTGGGAGCTGATGGGCGTCGTGGCCGCCGCGCCGCCGCCCACCTACCCTCGCGGCTTCCCGCCCGAGGTCATCGAGCTGGTCGTGGAGGCGAGCGGGCGGGGCGTGATCTGCAACCGGACCGACAACGGCATCGAGGCGATCGAGCAGTTCGGCGCGGCTCAGCTCGCCGGCGGTGAGCTGATCGTCTACACGAGCCAGGACTCGGTCCTGCAGATCGCCGCCCACGTCGACCTCGTCGCGCCGGACGAGCTGTATGCCATCTGCGCCGACGTGCGCGCCCGGCTGGCCGACCCGCACGCGGTCGGCCGCGTCATCGCCCGCCCCTTCGACGGCCGCGAAGGGAGCTTCCGGCGCACCGAGGGACGCCGTGACTACGCGCTGCCGCCGCCCGCGCCGAGCTATCTGCAGGCTCTCCAGGCGCACGACCTTCAGGTGCACTCGGTGGGAAAGGTAGGACAGCTGTTCGCCGGCGTCGGGATCGACGTCGAGCACCCCGGGGCGACCAACGCCCGGGCGCTGACCGAGACGACCCAACTGATCGCGTCTCTGGATCGAGGATTCGTCTTCACCAACCTGATCGAGACCGACCAGGTCTATGGTCATCGCCACGACTTCGCCGGGTTCGCCGGGGCCCTGGCTGGGATCGACGAGGTCGTCGCCGGCTGGCTCGAGCGGCTGCGCGACGGCGACCTTCTGATCCTGACCGCCGACCACGGCTGTGACCTCACCTCGCCGCGCACCGACCACACCCGCGAGCACGCGCCGCTGCTGGCCCACTTCGCCGGTCACGGATCGCGTCGCCACGACGGTCCGCTGGCCGACGTGGGCGCCAGCGTGCTGGCGTGGCTGGCCGATGCCCGGGCGCCCCAGCTGCCGGGTCGCTCCTTTCTCTGACTCAGTGGTTGCCAACGGGGCCACTAAGGTCAGTGGCCCATGCCCGAGTTGCCCGAAGTCGAGACGATCCGCCGTCAGCTGGCGCCGCACCTGGAGGGACGGACCCTGCTCGGCGTGGACATTCTCGACCCTCGCTGGACACGCCCGGAGTCGCCCCGGGCGGTGCAGGACGAGTTGCGGGGGCGCGTGGTCGAGCAGGTCGGACGGACCGGCAAGTACCTCATCTGGCGGTTGACCGGCGAGCGCTACCTCCTGATCCACCTCCGGATGACCGGGGCTCTGCTGTTCGATCCTCCGTTCGATCCGCCGCACATCCGCGTCCGGTTCGAGCTCGACGCAGGTCATCGCCTCGTCTACAACGATCCGCGGCGCTTCGGCACCGGACACGTGGTGGGCGGGGCCGACCTCCGCGACGCGTATCTGGGTCAGCGGCTCGGCATCGAGCCCCTGACCGCGGGGTTCACCGCCGAGCACCTGCGGGAGATGGCGCGCGGCCGGCGAGCCCCGGTCAAGTCGTTCGTGCTCGACCAGCGCCGCATCGCCGGCGTGGGCAACATCTACGCCGACGAGGCCCTGTTCCGGGCCCGGATCCATCCGCTGCGGCCCGTCGGCACGCTCAGGCGGCCCCAGCTGGAGGCGCTGCGAACCGCGATCGAGGACGTGCTGACTGCCGGGATCGACGCCAAGGGGGCCACGATCGACGACTTCCGCCACGTCGACGGCACGCAAGGGTCGTTCCAGGACCTGTTCCAGGTGCACCAGCGCGCCGGCGAGCCGTGCCCCGTCTGCGGCACCGCGATTCGCAAGCTGGTCGTCGGCGGGCGGGGCACCTACGTTTGCGAGCACTGCCAGCCGCGCCCCCGGCGTCGACGTCTCCCCACCGCGCCCCCGGCGTCGACGTCTCCCGACGCAGCGTCAGCTGACCTGGCCCGGCCGGCTCAGCGTGTCACCGCGTCGTCAGGCCGCGATCAGCTCTGACAGCTGCCCGGCCCGGTCGGCCGCCAGCAGCTCCTGGAATCCGCCCAGGGTCTCGCCGCCGATCACGATCTGCGGGAACGTGAACATCCCGGTGATCTCGGACAGCTTGGCGCGACCATCCGGGTCTCTTGCCAGATTGACTTCCTCGTACGGAATCGACCGTTTGGCCAGGAGCGACTTCGCACTCGCGCAGAACGGACAGCGCTCGGTGGTGTAAACGATGATCGGCTTCATAACTTCATTAAGTATAGCGGAGATAGCCTGAAAATGCCCGGCCTGCTGAGGACCGACGCCATCGTGCTGCGCTCGATCCGCTACGGCGAGGCGGACCGGATTCTCCACCTCTATACGCCGGGCTACGGTCGCCTGAGCGCGATCGCCAAAGGCGCTCGACGGGCCCGCAGCCGGTTCGGCGCCCGGTTGGAGCCGTTCTTTCGCATTCGCCTCGTCCTGCACGAGGGACGCAGCGAGCTGCTGACGGTGACGAGCGTGGACACGATCGAGTTTCACGCCGCCCTCCGCGATCACGCCGCCACGCTCGATGCGGCGTCGCGCGCGTGCGATGCGGTCGCGCGCCTGTTCGAGACCTCCGACCCGCATCCGGAGGTGTTCCGCCTGCTCGCCAACGAGCTCGCCCTGCTGGAGTCAGACGCGGCCCAGGCGCGTCCCGGCAACGGGCTCGCGTTCCGGCTCAAGCTGCTGCTCGCCGCCGGGATCGTGCCGCAGCTCGCGGCGTGCGCGATGTGCGGCGAGACCGAGCATCTACGGGGCTTCTCGGGCGCCGCCGGCGGTGTCGTCTGCACCGCCTGCGAGGCGGGATCGTTCCCGCTCTCGGAGGACGCGTACGGCTTCCTGGTCAGCGCGCTCGGATCGCCGCTGGCCCAGGCGCCCGAGGGATCGGCCGTCGTCCTGCGTCAGGTGGAGCGCGCGATCGGCGAGACCGCCGAGCACCACGCCCACGTCCGCCTGCGCCCGCTGACCACGGCCTGACGGGCCGGGGGCCGCTGAGCTGCGCGGCGCCCGGACCGCCGCCGACGGCCACTCCGCCGACGGCCGCTGCACCCCGGCCCTGTGACGGGTAAGTCACAGATCCGGCCGCCCGGTCGAACGCACTGTCAGAATCGCAGCGTGGCGCAGCCGACCCTCTCCACTGCCTATGAGCATCCCACCGGGCCGGTGGCGGACGCGTTCGCCCGCCGCATCGCCGAGCGCGAGGCCCGTGAGCTGTCGCCGTCGGCCACTCGTTCATATCCCCAGTCCCGGCGCGGCGTGGAGGCCGACTGCGGGCTGCGCACGCCGTTTCAGCGCGACCGGGATCGGATCGTGCACTGCAAGGCGTTCCGGCGCCTGAAGTACAAGACCCAGGTGTTCGTGGCTCCGACGGGCGACCACTACCGCACGCGGCTGACCCACACCCTGGAGGTGACTCAGGTCTCGCGCACGGTGGCGCGGGCGTTGGCCCTCAACGAGGATCTCGCCGAGGCGATCGGCCTCGGCCACGACCTCGGGCATCCTCCGTTCGGTCACGTCGGGGAGGACGCGCTCGACCGGTGTCTGCGCGAGCGCTTCGGAACCGGCTTTCGCCATTACGAGCACTCCCTCCGGGTCGTCGACATCCTCGAGCGCGACGGCCGGGGCCTGAACCTGACCGATCCGGTCCGCGACGGAATCGTCAGCCACTCGGGTCGCTCTGCGCAGCCGACGACCCTGGAGGGCAAGATCGTGCGCCTGATGGACCGGGTCGCCTACATCAATCATGACATCGACGACGCGGTCCGCGCCGGGGTGCTGTCCGGCCGCGACCTGCCGGCCGAACCGATCGCGATCCTCGGAGACACCGGGCAACGGCGGATCGACCGGCTGGTCCACGATCTGGTTGAGAGCTCGGAGGCGGCCGGCGACATCGTCCAGGGCGAGACGGTCGGCGGCGCGATGGCCGCGCTCCGGGAGTTCATGTTCGACCACGTGTACCTTGGGCCGGTGGCCACCCGCGAGCACGTCAAGATCGACCTCGTGATCCGAGCGCTGTTTGACCACTACTGCGCCCACCTCGCGGAGATCCCGAGCTCGATTCCCGCCGGGCCTCTGGCAACGCGGGTAACCGACTATCTCGCCGGGATGACCGACCGCTTCTGCATCCGAGCGTTCGAGCAGCTCACCGTCCCGGCCTCGTTTGCACCGTGAGCCGCTACACCGCCGACTCGCGTGACCGCGTCCTCGCCGCGGTTGACATGCTGGCCCTCGTCTCGGCGCGGACCGAGCTGCGGCGCGCCGGCGTCGACAGCTACTTCGGGATCTGCCCGTTCCACGACGAGCGCACCGGCTCCTTCCACGTCCGCCCCGACGAAAAGCACTACCACTGCTTCGGTTGCCAGGAGTCGGGTGACCCATTCGACTTCGTGATGCAGACCGAGGGCATGGACTTCAAGCAGGCGATGGAGTCGCTGGCTGACCGGTTCGGCGTCGGGCTCGAGACCGAGGCCGAGGATCCGGGAGCGGCCGCGCGCCGGCAGCGCCGCGACCGGCTCCACACGCTGCTGGATCGCACCGCGATCTACTACTCGCGCTATCTCTGGGACGCACGCGAAGCCGCCGATGCCCGCCAGTACCTGCTCGGCCGGGGACTCGAGGAGCCGACGCTGCGCGAGTTCCGGGTCGGCTATGCGCCCAGCGCGTGGGACCGCGTCCTGCTCGCCTCCCGGCGCGCAGGATTCAGCGATGAGGAACTGCTGGCCGCCGGCCTGGTTCAGCGCTCCAAGCAGCGGCCGGGGAGCGTCTACGACCGGTTCCGGGAGCGGATCATGTTCCCCGCGGTCGACGCGCGGGGCCGGGTCCGCGGCTTCGGCGCACGGCGCATGCGCGAGAACCAGTACGGCGCCAAATACCTGAACACCTCCGACGGCGAGCTCTACCACAAGCGAGAGGTGCTGTTCGGCATCGATCTCGCCCGCGCCGCCGCCGCCCGCGCCGGACGGATGATCCTGGTCGAGGGGTACACCGACGTGCTGGCGCTGCACCAGGCGGAGATCCGCAACTCGGTGGGGATCATGGGCACGTCGCTGACCGAAGAGCAGATCGGTGAGCTCGAGCGCGTCGTCAAGGTGCTGGAGCTGTGTCTCGACGCCGATCGCGCCGGCCAGGACGCGATGCTCCGGGCCGCACGGCTCGCGGCCGGGCGCCGCCTGGAGCTGCGCGTCGTCGCACTGCCCGAGGGCTCAGACCCGGCGGATCTGGTGGAGCGAGACGGCGGTGACGCCCTGCGGAGGCTGGTGGATGGCTCCGTGCCGTTCGTGGTCTTCAACGTGGTGCGGATCCTCGATCGGGCCGACACGCGCAGCGCCGAGGGCCGTGACCGGGCGCTGGCCGAGCTGCGCCCCGCGTTTGACTCGCTGACCGCCAGCGTGCTGCGCGACGATCTCGTGCGGCGCGTCGCCGGACGACTGGAGCTCTCCGAGGCGCGGCTGTCAGCGCTGCTGGCCGGGGCCGGGGGCCGGGCCAGGGCCGGGGGCGCGCCGGCCGCCGACGGTGGGGCCGGCGGCCGGACGTCTCCGGGCAACGGGAACGGCGCGGGCGCACGCGAGGTGCTGGCTCACGGCCCCGGTCCTGGCCAGACGGCGCGATCCGAGCGTCTGTTCCTCGCCCTCTGCCTGGCCCTTCCGCAGCTGGGCGAGAAGACGCTGGCGGAGATAGACGTCGAGGAGCTGCTGGCCAGCGAGCCCCTCCGACGTGCCGCGCGGCATCTGGCGGGCCGCGCCCGGACGCCCCTGGCCGATCTGCCGGGGGACGATGAAGAGCTGGCCCGGACGGTCAGCGGCCTGGTCGACCTCGCCGGCCGGGTCCCCGATCCCACGCCCGACCGGTTAGAGCATGCGCGCCTGGTGCTGGAGCTCGATCGGATGGAGCGCGCGATCATCCGCGCCCGGGCGGGCGGGGAGAGCACCAGCGAGCTGGCCAAACGCCGCGAGCTCGTCCGCCAGCGGATGCGAGCGGTGGTGTCGAGGTTGGAGAGCACGATCTGAGATTCGAAGGCGTGTGGGCTCCATCCGGAGGTGCCCGACGTGAAGCCGGACGGGCGATGGAACTCGGTAGCGCACCGGGCAACAGAGATACGTCAGCTGGCCTCGCGGGTCGCCAACCGGCCGATAGAGTAAGCCGAGAGTTCGGACAAAGCACCCGAGCGAGATCCATTTACCTTGATCCGGGGTAGCTCAATCGGCAGAGCGTTCGGCTGTTAACCGAAATGTTGTGGGTTCGAGTCCCACCCCCGGAGCTCTCACCTCACCCCACTTCATCGCGGCGACCGCGGCCCAGCTGCTCGACCAGGTCCGCCGCCCGCGCCGGCCCGGAATGAGCCGCCGACCACGTCGCCAGCTCCGCCGCCCGCGCCCCCAGCTCACCACGCCCCAGGGCCTGGCCCGCCGCCAGCCGCAGCGTGCTCGGGCACAGCAGCGGCCAGGGAAGCCGTACGCCGGCGCCCGCCCAGTCGACGCGGGCGGCGTTCTCGGCCATGTCCCCGACGTGAGGCACCGCCAGTACCCGGCAACCGGAGTGAAGCGCGCGGACGAGCGTCCCGTGCCCGGCGTGGCAGATGACCAGCGCGCATTCCGGCATCGTCTGCGCGTAGGAGAGCCAGTCGACCAGCCGCGCGTTGGCGGGAACTCGCATCGGACCGGGCAGCGGGCGGCGGTTCCACGTGGCCAGCACCCGAACCGGCTCGCCCGCCAACCCCGCCAGCGCGGTCCGGAGCAGCCGGTGCTCGGGATCCTGCGCGGTTGAGGGGGCGACCAGCACCACCGGCTCACGTCCCGGCGGGGGATCCACCGGTACAAACGGCGGCTCCCACATCAACGGCCCGACGACGTGGACGTGCCCGGGCCACGCCCGTGGGTACTCGAGCTGCGGGAGCGTCCCGACCATCACCAGGCGAGGGCTGAGGCCTCCATGAAAGTCGGTGACCGGATCCAGACCCAGCTGCCGGCGGACGTCGTTGAGCTCGGCACGACCCCGGCGCAGCCCGATCCGCGCCGGACGGTCCAAGGCACGCCACCACCGCCGGCCGAGCTCTGTCCGGGGCATCCGGGCCCCCAGGGCATAGGGAGCAAAGCCGGACTGGCCGACCGGGTACACGTGCGGGATCAACGTGGCCGTGGGCACCGACTCCAGCTCGGCGGCCAGAGCGGGCGCGAGCGTCAGGATGTCGTGCACGACGACATCCGGAGCGGCGGCGGCGAGCCCGGACCGGGTCTCCCCGGACGCCCGGGCCACCGCTTCGTAGGGTCCCAGTGGCTGCTCGCGGGTCGGGAACACCGGGTACTCGGGCGCGGCCAGGAAGCGCATGCCGTTGGCCGTCACCGGTTCGCGCCACCGCGCCCACGTCTCGTAGGTCACCTCGTGGCCGCGGCCGGCCAGCTCGGCACCGAGGGCCAGCATCGGGAAGGCGTGCCCGGGCTGGCCGAACGCGCCGAGAAACACCCGCAGGCGACCGCCTTCGCTCAAGCCGCCAGCTCGGCCACCGCGCGCAACTGCTCGATCCGATCGTGACTGGAGAGCGCCATCGGCGTCACCATCAGCGTGCCGACTCCGGCGTCGCGAAAGGCGCCGATCCGGTCGCGGACCACCTCGCGCGGCCCGCACAGGGTGATCATGTCGATCAGCGCGTCGGGGAGCGCGGCGCCGGCCTCGGTCTTCTTGCCGGCCAGGTAGAGATCCTGGACCCGGTGGGCGGAGTCCTCGAACCCGTAACGCCCAATTAGGTTGTTGTAGAAGTTCTGGCGGCGCGACCCCATGCCGCCGATGTACAGGGCGAGCATCGGCCGCATCAAGTCACGTGCCGCCGCCCGGTCCTCGGAGACATACGCCTGCACCGTCGGGGCGATGTCGAAGTCGTTCAGGGAGCGCCCCGAGCGGGACGCCCCCTCCTCCAGGAGGGCGCGGAAGTCGGCCACGAACTCGGGGGAGAAGAACGTAGGCAGCCAGCCGTCGGCGATCTCGCCCGCCAGAGCCGTGTTCCTGGGGCCGATCGCGGCCAGGTAGATCGGAATCCGCTCCTGCACCGGATTGATCGTCAGCTTCAGCGCCCGGCCCGGCCCATCGGACAACGGCAGCTCGAGCGTCTCGCCCTTGAACTCCAGCCGCTCCCGGGCCAGCGCCTTGCGCACCACCGCAACGTACTCCCGCGTGCGCTGCAGCTGATGATCGAATCGCTGCCCGTGCCAGCCCTCGGCGACCTGAGGTCCCGAGGAGCCGATTCCCAGCTGCATCCGCCCCCCGGAGAGCTCATCGATGGTGGCCGCGGTCATCGCCGTCATCGCCGGGCTGCGGCCCGGCATCTGGAAGATCGCCGAGCCGAGCTTGATCTGGCTGGTGCCGGCGGCCAGCCAGGCGAGCACGGTGGCGGCGTCGGAGCCGTAGGCCTCGGCCGTCCACACCGATTCGTAGCCCAGCCGCTCGGCCTCCCGGACGACGTCGAGCTGATCCTGGGGGCCGAGGCCGAGGCCCCAGTAGCCGACGTGGACTCCGAGCTTCATGGTCAAATCTGCACCCCGGGGCCGGCGCTCAGCCGCCGACGGGAAGGCCCTCGGGCATGGCCCCCGGTGGCTGGAACATGATCTCGGGGACGATGCACGCGGGGGAGAGGCGCAGCAGCATGCGCGCTGCCTCGGCGATGTCCTCGGAGCGGATCATGGTCTCGGCGGGGACGGCATGCTTGATGAAATCCGCCATCGGGGTATCGACGAACGCGGGGCACAGCGCGCAGGACTTGATCCCGTCGCGGCCGAGCTCCTTGTTCATCGCCTCAGTGAAGCCGATCACCCCGGCCTTGGTCGCCGAGTAGACCGACAGCCACGGCTCGCCGAACTTGCCCGAGATCGATGACAGGTTGAGGACGAGCGCGTTGCCGTGCTCGGCCCCCGCCGCTCGCAGCATCGCGGCACACTCGCGGTAGAAGAGGACGATCGAGCGCAGGTTGACCGCCAGCTGCAGATCGAGGCGCTTGGTGTCGATCTCCCCGACCGGCGCGCCGACGCCGATCCCGGCACTGTTGACGAGCACGTCGAGTCGCCCGAACCGCTCACGATGCTCGGTCACCACCTGCGACACGGCCTCCTCGGAAGCCATGTTGCCCGCGACCTGGGCTATCTCCCGGCCGTCTCCGGTGAGCTGTGCCGCGGCGTCGGCGAGCTTCTCCGGGCGCCGCGCAGCGAGCGTGATGCCGTAACCCTCCTCCAGCAGCATCCGCGCGATCGCGAACCCGATTCCGCTGGAACCTCCCGTCACGATCGCCGCCTGATGCGCCATCGCCATCTCCTCGTCTGCTCGCCGGTGGGTGTGGGCTGGATATCCAATCAGGTGCACGCCGACGCGGCGATACTCTGCGGGTGAGCGAAGCACCGGGGGAGATGCCGTCGCCGGCGCCCAAGGCGCCACCCGACGCCACGCCCGTCCGGGATGGAGACCCGGCGCGCCCCCCGGCCGGTCCGCCGGCTGGTCCGCCGCCCGCCCCGGCGGCGACCGAGGAGCGGCGGACGAGTCCCATCGAGCTGCTGTGGGATCTCGTCTTCGTGTTCGCGGTCACACAGGTGACCAGCCTCATCGCCCACCACCGCCCCACCTGGGCTCGCTTCTGGGGCGCGATGCTGGTGCTGGCGCTGGTGTGGTGGGCGTGGTCGGCATTCGTGTGGGCCGCGAATGCCCACCCTGCGTCCTCCCGCAGCCTGCGCCTGTGCCTGCTGACGGGAACCGTGCTCGTGTTCGTGGTCGGGCTGACCGTGCCGCAGGCGTTCGGTCCCGAGTCGTTGCTGTTCGCCGCCGCCTACGTCGCGGTGCGACTGCTGCATCTCGGGGTCTACGTCGATGCGTCGCGCCGGGGCAGTGCCGGGCGGGCGGCGATCGCCGGCTTTTCGGTGACGGTGTTGGCCGGGATGGCGCTGCTGATCGCCGGCGCCGTGCTGGCGGGTTGGGAACGGGCGGTGCTGTGGACGCTCGCGGCGGCGATCGACTACGCCGGTCCGGCATGGCTGACGCGGGAGCGGCTCAGCGGCCTGCAGCAGGTCGCCGTGGTCCACTTCGCCGAGCGCTACGGAGCGTTTGTGATCATCTGCCTGGGCGAATCGATCGCCGCGGTCGGCGTTGGGGTCGGCACCAGCAACCGGCATCTCAGCGCCGAGCTGGTGGTGGCCGCGGTACTCCCCCTGCTGGCCGTGATCGGCATGTGGTGGACGTATTTCGATCAGACTGCGGACGCCGCCCAGGAGCGGCTGCGAAACCACGAAGATCCCGTCCTCGCCGCCGCCGATGCCTACAGCTACCTTCACCTGCTGATCGTCGCCGGAATCATCGTCTTCGCCGGGGGCGTCAAGCTGGTCGTCCACAACCCGGTCGGGCCGCCGATGCCCGACGCCGGCCGGCTTGCGATGTGCGGCGGGGTCGCCGTCTACCTGCTCGGCCTGGCTGCTTTCCGCCTTCGTCTACTCGGTCAGCCCAGCCGTGATCGGGTGGTCGTCGCGGTGGCGCTGCTGGTGCTCTACGCCGCCGGGGGCTCGCTGCCCGCGTGGTCGATCGGGGCCCTGATCGCGGCCCTCCTCGCCGGCCTGTGCCTGTGGCAGGCAAAGGTGTCCACCAATGCGACCTCGAGGTAGCCGATGTCCCAGAACCCCGTGCCCTCCGCCGGCGCCGCGCCGGCGCCTGCGTCCCCGAGCGTCGCGTCACTGAGGCACCCCCTCACCCGCGCGCTGATCGCGCTCACGCTGACCACGGGACTCGTCGATGCGGCCAGCTACCTCGGGCTCGGCCGGGTGTTCGCCGCCAACATGACCGGGAACGTCGTGCTGCTCGGGTTCGGGATCGCCGGGGCGGGCGGCCTGCCGGTGGTGGCGCCCCTGGTGTCGCTGATGGCGTTCCTGGCCGGGGCCGTCGCCGGGGGCGTGCTCGGGACGGCGCTGAAGGACCGCCGCCGGGTTCACCTGCTGTCCACACTCGCGATCGAGGCCACGCTCGTCCTCGCGGCGGCCGTGGTCGCCGCCGTGGCCGTGGTGCGTCCGGGCACGTTCGTCGGCGACGCCGTGATCGCGTTGCTTGCGCTCGGCATGGGCGCCCGCAACGCGACGGTGCGCAAGCTGGCGGTGCCCGACCTGACGACGACGGTGCTGACGATGACGCTGGCCGGGCTGGCCGCCGACCTGAGACTGTTCGGCGCCACCGGCACCGGGACGGCGCGGCGGACGGCGGCGGTGGCGTCGATGCTCATCGGCGCGATCATCGGCGCGCTGCTGCTGAAGACCTCGCTGACCTTGGTGTTGGTGGTCGCCGGTGGGCTGACCGCATCCACCCTCGTCGGCTACGCCGCCGTCGCCAGCAGCTGACCCAGGTACCCGACCATCCGATGCGCCAGCGCTGCACCGTGGTCAAGCGCCACCTCGGGTGCCGGCGGAGTTCGAACCGGGGTGCGGGAGATGCGCTGCGCTATCTCGGGATCGAGCGGGGTCAGCAACTCGACGGCGACGTCCACCGCCTCGACGACGACGCCGGGCTCGAACGACCACAACACCTCGAAGCGGCGCTTGGCATCCGGCAGCTCGCTGGGACTCGGCTGCTCCCAGCCGGCCAAGCACGCCTGCGCGCCACCGGCGTTGACCAGGACCGCCCATTCACGCGCCAGCGGATGCCCGCGGTCGATCGGAATCTCCACCGGGCTATCCGGGGGATCGGCACGGGTCGAGAAGTCGGCGAGCGCGACCGCCAGATCAGCGGTGCGCGCCAGCTCGCGCCAGCGACGCTGCGAGGCGCGGTAGAAGCGCTCCCGCTGAAACGAACCGATCACGATCCCGTCGCCAGCCTGAGCGCAGTACTCGTCCTCGATCGCGCGGGTGAGCGCGAGCAACGTGGACTTGGTCACCACCATCGGAGCGACGTCGGGACGGCGCTGGCGCAGGCCCGCGAAAACCGACGCGACCGGCGGTCGCGGGTTGCGCCGGGCTCGCTCGATCGCCGACGACAGCGACATCCCGAGGTCACGCAGTCGTCGCACCTCGAGCACCTGCTCTACGTCGCGGGGAGAGTATCGGCGGTGGCCGCCGGGCAGACGGGCGGGCTTGGGAAAATCGTGGCGGTTCTCCCACATGCGCAGTGCGCCGGCCGACAGGCCCGTGCGCTCAGCCAGCTGGGCGGTGGTGAGGTCATGGTTTGCGACGCCGGCGATAAGGAAACGATACAACTTGTTTAGCTTTCTCGAACAAATGCCTGGCAGACGCTCAATTCCTCATCGGACCCATAGGAGACCCGCGCGATGCGAGTGCTGATCACGGGCGCCACCGGAACCATCGGTCTGGCGGTGGCGGACGAACTGAAGGCTCGCGGTGATCAGGTCGTCGCGCTGTCGCGGGATCCCGAGCGCGGTCAGCGGGTGCTCGGCGACGACGTCGAGGTGCACGCGTGGCCGATGCCCGACTCCGAACCGCCTCCGTCCGGGGCACTGGAGGGAGTCGACGGCGTCATCAACCTAGTCGGCGAGCCGATCGATCAGCGCTGGTCGGATGCGGCCAAGCAGCGGATCCGCGATTCCCGCGTTCGCACCACGCGGATGCTCGTCTCGGCGCTGACCTCGGTACCGGCCACCAGGGGGCCCCGGGTTCTGGTCTCCCAGTCGGCGACGGGCTACTACGGGCCCCGAGGCGACGCCGCCCTCGACGAGCAGGCGTCGCCGGGCAGCGACTGGCTGGCTGAGCTGGTCGTGGCCTGGGAAGGCGAGGCCTGCGCGGCGCAGTCGCGCATGCGGGTGGCGACGACGCGCACCGGCGTGGTGCTCTCGCCCAGCGGTGGAGCGCTGGCGAAGATGCTCCCGTTCTTCAAGCTGGGCGTCGGTGGTCCCGTGGCCGGAGGGCACCAGTACGTTCCGTGGATCCATCTCGAGGATGTGGTGAGCGCGCTCGTGTACTGCCTGGATCACGAGCAGGCGCAGGGACCCGTGAACGTCACCGCTCCCCGTCCGGCCACCAACGGCGAGCTGTCGCGGGCCTTGGGGCAGGCGCTCGGCCGGCCCGCCGTCCTGCCGGTTCCCGGCGTGGCGGTGAAGCTGCTCTACGGCGAGATGGCGGAGATCGTCGTCACCGGCCAGCGGGCGATCCCGGCCAAGCTCGCGGACCTCGGCTTCGAGTTCCGCCACGCCGAGTTGGAGGCAGCGCTGAAGGACGTCCTGAACCACTCGTGAAGATCCATCGGTTGCAACGTGAGCAGTACCTCCGCAAACCGCTGGATACCGTGTTCGGCTTCTTCGCCGAGGCCGGCAATCTGGAGCGGATCACGCCAGATTGGCTGCAGTTTTCGCTGACCAGCTCCGAGCCGGTGACGATGGAGGTGGGCGCGCGGATCGACTACCGGCTGCACGTGCACCGCGTGCCCATCCGGTGGACCTCGAGGATCGAGGAATGGGAGCCGGGCCGCGGCTTCGTCGACCGTCAGGTCCGCGGCCCCTACGGACTCTGGCACCACCGTCATTCGTTCACGTCACGCGGCGACGGCACGGTCGTACGCGACGAGGTCGATTACGCGATGCCGTTCGGCCGTCTCGGCGAGATGGCCCACCCGGTGTTCGTGCGCCGCGACCTGGAGCGGATCTTCGACTACCGCCACGAGGCGGTGGCGCGGCTGCTGACGGCGTGACCGGCCGGCGGCGAGCATGAAGGCCCTGCTCTGGTTCCGGCGCGACCTGCGGGTGCACGACCACCCGGCGCTCTGGGCCGCCCTCGACGGTGCCGACGCGGTGGTGCCGGTGTTCTGCTTCGACGACGGCCTGCTCGGCGGCCGCCACGCCTCCGGCCCCCGCACCCAGTTCATGCTCGAGTGCCTGATGGACCTGAACGAGGCTTTGCGCGAGCGGGGCAGCCGGCTGTTGGTCCGCCGAGGCCGACCCCAGCAGGAGCTGCCCGAGCTGGCCCGCGAGGTGGGCGCCGAGGTGGTGCATTTCAGCGCCGACGTGGGTCCGTTCGCGCGCCGGCGCCAGCGCGAGGTCAAGCAGGCGCTGGCCGCGGTGGACGTCGAGGTGCAAGCTCACCCGGGCGTGTTCGCCGTCGACGGACTGTCGAACATCACAACCCAGACGGGCGACCCCTACACGGTGTTCACTCCGTTTCATCGCAACTGGATGGGACAGCCGCGGCGTGCCGTGCTCGGCGCGCCCCGCGGAATTCCGGCCCCGGCCGGAATACCGGCCGCGGGCAGGCTGCCGGGTCTCGCCGACCTGGGACTGAAGCAGGAGTGCACCGATCCGGCGCCGGGAGGCGAGCGCGTCGGCCGTGAGGCCCTGAGGCGATTTCTCGCCGGTCCGATCGCCGACTACGACCGTGACCGCAACCAGCTGGCCGGGCCGGCGGTATCCCGTCTCTCCCCGTATCTGCACTTCGGTTGCATCACGCCCCGGGAGATCGAGCACCGCCTGCCCTCCGGAAGCGGACCCGAGGCATTCCGACGTCAGCTGGCCTGGCGCGACTTCTACGGTCACGTGCTCGGCCACTTCCCCGCCAACGCGAGCGCCGAGTTCCAGGGGCGCTACCGCGGCAAGATTCGCTGGAGCCATGCCCAGACTCACTTCGACGCCTGGTGCGAGGGCCGCACCGGCTTCCCGGCAGTGGACGCGGCCATGCGTCAGCTCCGCCGCGAGGGGTGGATGCACAACCGGGCCCGGCTGCTGGTGGGCTCGTTTTTGACCAAGGACCTGGGCATCGACTGGCGGTGGGGCGAGCGCTGGTTTATGCGGTGGCTGCTCGACGGCGACGAGGGCTCCAACAACGGCAACTGGCAGTGGATCGCCTCGGTGGGGGTCGATCCCCAGCCGGCGTATCGCCGGATCTTCAACCCGGCGCGCCAGCAGGAGCGCTTCGATCCCGAGGGCGTCTACGTCCGTCGCTATGTCCCCGAGCTCCAGCGAGTTCCCGACGAGTATCTGACGGCACCGTGGAAGATGCCGGCAGACGTTCAGACGGATTCGGGCTGCCGGATCGGGCACGATTACCCGGAGCCGATCGTCGATCACGCCGAAGCTCGGCGAGCGGCGCTCGACCGCTACCGGGTCTGACCCGGAGAGAATCTGGTTTGGCCGGGGTGCGCTGGAGGTAACTGCCGGGTATGGCTACCACTCGTACCGCGTACGCGGCGGACGCAGACACCGCCGACTCGACCAATACGCGCACCGAGAAGGGGATCAGCCTGGCCCGCGGCCCAGCATTGATCATCGGCACGATTCTGACCGCGGCCGGCCTCTATTTCCTCTACAAAGCTCACACCTTCCCGAAGTTCTCGAACTTCCCCAACGGCCACGCCCCCCGCGACGGCAAGTTCTTTTTCGGCATCTTCGCCGCGAACGGGTGGACGGGGATGTTCACCGCGGTCGCCGGTGCGCTGCTGCTGTTCGGCGCCGCCCAGCACCTGCTGGCCAAGACGATGAGCCTCATCGTCGGTTGTGCGCTCGCCGCCGCCGCGATCATCGCGGCGATCAGTGGCAACGTTCTCGGGATGGCCTCGGCGAACGTCTGGACGGAGGTGGGCTGGGGAGCGTGCGCGGTGATCCTGCTGTTCAACACGCTGATTCCCCGGCGCCGGCGCACGGTGGCCGTCGACGACGCGGGGACCGCGGCGCCGGTGGCCGAAGGCACCGGGGCGGGCCGCACACGAAGCGCCCGCGCCGTCCCCGCCGACGACATGCCCGCCGACGAGGTTCCCGCCCGGCAGAGAGCCGCGGAGGACGTCGGCGCTCGCCAGAGGACCGACGATGACGTTCCCACCGGGCAGGCGCGGGTGCCTCGGGACGCTCCCGCCGGCGATGCCCCCGTGGCCGCCGACGAAGCCCCGACCGTCGCCAGCGATGCGCCGCCGCGGGAAGCCCGGACGGCTGGAGCAGCTCCCGGCGCCGCCGGCGATCGGCCGCTGGCCGCCGAAACCGACCCGACACGGGCCGCGCCCCGGGAGGATGGCGTCGATCGGGCCGCGGGCCGGGGAACGATGCCTCCTGAGGGCGCCTCGGACGTGTCGGCCCCGAGTGAAGGCGCGCCCGTGGACACCCCAGCCGATGCCCCGGCTGAGACTCGTCCCGCGGACATCCCGGGGACGGACGATCCCGAGGCGCCGGCACGCTAGGCCTTCTGAGGTCGGCGCACCCGGGGGCCGTGGTGCGGCGGGCTTGTCGGCTGAGCCGACGGCGGGTATCGCTCAGGTAAGGTCATCGGCATGGATCTCCGCCCGTCGCTGATCGAGTTTCCCGCCGACGACCCGGAGCGGGCGCGGCGGTTCTGGGCCGAGCTCCTCGGCGAGGCGCTGGCCGAGCGGGGGCAATCGCAGGGAAGCGGCTGGGAGACCTCCTCGAGCGATCTGGCCGTCGGCGTGCACGAGCGCGGCCGTGGGCCGGGCGACTCGTTCTCGCTGCCGTACTTCGCGGTGGCTGATCTCCCCGCGGCCCTCGTGCGGGTGCAGGCGCTCGGCGGATCCGTGGTTCACCCCGGGGAGCGGTGGGCGATCTGCCGCGACTCCGAGGGCAGCCCGTTCGGCTTGGCGCTCGGGGCCTGAGCGCCACCGGCCTCCTCGTCAGCCTCGTCAGCCCCTCGTCAGCCCTCGCCGACCAGTCGTCGCCACGTCGGCGCGGCGGTCAGCCGAATGCGTGCTCGGCGACGGCCTGGCGCGCCGGCGCCGCCAGCGTGGCCTGCAGCCGCCGGGCGGCGTCCAGGTGATCGCCGGTCCAGATCACCCGGACCGCGGTTGCGGTGGCGCGGCCCTGAGGGTCGCGCAGGTCGCGCCCGACGGCGTCGACGAGCCGCCCGTCGGCGACCTCGTCGGCCTCGAGCGGGGTGGGCACCTCACCGTTGCCGGCGAGGCTGGCGGCGAAGCGGTCGTACCAGCCATCGACCAGTTGGGAGCTGGCGAGCAGCTCGCGCCGCGCCGCGGCCCGATCGCCGCCGTTGGCGCCGTCGCCGTGCCAGAGCTCCATCACCGCGTCGCCGGCCAGCCGCAGCCCGGCGATCCCGGTCACCAGCGCGGTCACCTCGGCCAGCGGCACCGGCTTGGCGCCCCGCTCCGCCAGATAGCCCCGGAAGGTGTCGTCGAGCCGGCGGGCAGCGGCGGCGGCGTTGACGGCCTGCTCGGTGGGTGCCGCTGGGCGGGGGCCGCCGGCGTCGCAGCGTCCGATCCCGTAGGCGACCGCGCCCTTGAGGTATTCCGCGCTGTCGGTGTAGGCCACCGACAGCGCCCGCCCGAGCGCGGCCGCGGCTCCGCGGGGCCAGAGCATCAGCCCGACGAGCAGGCTGACCGCGCCGCCGAGGGCGATGTCCTCGATCCGGACCAGGCCGATCTTCCAGCCCGCGGGAGCGAGCAAATTGAACAGGATCAGCAGGGTGAGCGTGAACGCCGCCTGCCCGGCGGCGAACGAGACGGCCGCGGGCGCCAGTCCGGCGAGCAGGACCACGAACGGCAGCAGCGTCCACAGCACGACGGTGTTGGTCCCGATCAGCGCGACCAGCGCTCCCCCGATGACGAACCCGATCGTGGTGCCGACGAGCGCCCGGGCGATGCTCTGCCCGGTGCCGAGCGCGCTCGAGCGCAGCACCGACAGGGTCGCGAACGCCACCCAGAAGCCGTGCTGGACGCTGGTCAAGTCCGCGACCAGCACGGCCAGCCCGAGGCCGAAGCCGCCGCGGAGGCTGTTGTGCAGCCATAGCGAATGCCGCTCGGCGTGGGAGACCGCCCGTTCCTGGGCGGCGCTGAGCAGTCCGGGAAAGCCGGCCGGCTGGCGCCCCAGCAGCCGCTGCCCCCAGCTGCGCCGGTCGGCCTGGGCGGCGAAGTCGACGTTTGCGGCGATCTGGCCGACGACGAAGCTGAGCTCCTGGGCACGGAAGCTGGGATCCAGCGAGGACACCACCTGCTTGGCCGGGTCCTCGTCAGCGTCGACGGCCACCGCCAGGACCGGCAGCGCCTCCGTACTGGTGCGCTCCAGCGCCGCGACGGCGCGCCGCAGCTGCTCGCCGGCAGCGCGCAGCGACTCGCCTGAGTCCGTGGGCGATTTCAGCAGCGTCTCCGCCGCCTCGAGCACCTGCGCGGCGGCGCTCCGGACCCGGCACGCCTCCTGACCAGGGGCCGGTCCGCGGTGGGTCGGTGCCGAGCGCAGAACGATCAGGTTCAGCCAGCGCAGCTCGTCGACGAGGCGCACGATCGCCCGTGCCGAGGTGGTCAGGCCGGTGGGGCGGTACGGGGTCGCGAAGAAGCTGCGCTGCAATGCGTCGACGGCGGCGTCGCCGCGCGCGGCCGCGGCCTCATGCTCGGGCCGCAGGTCGGACGGCCGTCCGGCGAGCACGTAGGCGGCGTCCGCTCGTAGCCGCTGCGCCAGGGCGCGGCAGGCATCGATTGCCGCCCCGCGCACCGGGTCGTAGGCAGGCGCCGGCCACAGCAGCGAGATCGCCAGCAGCGAGAGCCCGGAGGCGATACCCCAGCCGGCGAGCCGGTCGGGGATCGAGGAGACGCTCCCCGGCAGCGATACGGGGAGGATCAGCGACAGCAGCAGCGTAGTGGTGGCCCCCGCCAGCACCGAGCTGACGACACCGGCGAACAGGACTCCGAACGCCAGGAGCGCGGTGACCGCGGCGGCGAGCCAGGTCGTGCGTGAGACCAGCGTCGCGATGCAGATCAGAACGCCGCAGCCGATCGTCAGGGCGGCCTGGGACTGCAGCCGGTCACGGATCGAGCCGCGAAAATCGACGAGCAGCAGCATCGCGAACGAGCCAAATGCGGCGAACGTGGCCAGGACCGGGTTGTTGAGCACCTGGCCCCCGAATGCGAATGCCGCCGGCATGATCAGCGCGGCGCGGACCGCCCGGCGCAGGGCACTGAAGCCCCGGTCGTGCTCGCCCAGCCACTCCCACGCGTGCCAGCGCCGGCGAGCGGAAAGTGAAGTCGAGGCAGACAAGGGTGGTCCCAGAAGCGACGGAGCCGCGGTTCGATTATCCCATCCGGACCGGGATGGCTACCCCGGGGCGGCGTCCTCCAGGACGACAAATGGCGCGTCGTCGGGCGGCAGCAGCGGCCGGACGAGCTCGGCAGCGTCCCCGGCGATGGCCGCCTCCACCAGCTCCCGGCGGCCGGCTGTCCAGACGCCGTAGTTGTCGTTGACGTAGATGATCGGCAGGCTCCGCTGCCTGGCGCCCTCCAGCGGCGCGCTGAGGTTGGAGGTGATCTCTCCAACCGACTCCCGCAGCGGCTCGGCGTCCTCGTGCTGGTAGCGGTCCAGCACGTCGATCACGATCACGGCGCTCGCCACCTCAGCTGTTTTCCCACAGTTGCGTTGGGTAGCCATCCGGCAACCCGACGACCGACGACAGGAGACATCGGATGGCCACCAATGCAACTCGCCCGCTGGCTCTGGTCACGGGCGCCTCGAGTGGAATCGGATTCGAGCTGGCCAGGCAGTTCGCCACCAACGGCTTCGACCTCGTGATCGCCGCGGAGGATGACGAGCTCAGGAATGCCGCCGATGAGCTGCAGACAACGGGAGCCAGCGTCGACGCCGTCCGGGTTGATCTGGCCACGTCGGCGGGCGTCGATGAGCTCTACGAGCACGTCCGTCAGGCGGCTGCGCCCCTGCAGGCGGCCGCCCTGAACGCCGGGGTGGGGGCCGGTGGGGCCTTCGCCGGCGACACCGACCTCGATCAGGAGCTCAACATCGTGGACCTCAACGTCCGCTCGACCGTGCACCTGGCCAAGTACGTGGTGAAGGACATGGTCAGGCGCGGCGAGGGCCGGATCCTGTTCACGTCGTCGATCGCCTCGACCATGCCCGGGGCATACCAGGCCGTGTACAACGCCTCGAAGTCGTTCGTGCAGTCGTTCTCAATGGCGCTTCGCAACGAGCTGAAGGACACCGGCGTCAGCATCACCGCCCTGATGCCGGGGCCGGTCGAGACCGAGTTCTTCGAGCGGGCCGACATGCTCGACACTCAGGTCGGCGCTGGCGAGAAGGACGATCCCGTCGACGTGGCACGCGATGGCTTCCAGGCGCTGATGGACGGTGACGAGCGGGTCGTCTCGCACTCGCTCAAGACCAAGGCGCAGGGGATCGGCAGTCGCGTGCTGCCCGACAGCGCGAAGGCGGAGATGCACCGCAAGATGGCCGAGCCCGGCTCCGCCTAAGCCGGCTCGAGCCTGCATCGCCGCCACGAAGCCGCGGCGATCCGCGAAGCTGGCACCACCGCGGCGATCTTGACCGCGGCAGGTCCGACACCTCCACCAGCCGTCCTGGCGTCGCCCTGGTCAACCGCATGAAAATGATCAGGATTACGGGATGGTCACCGATCACCTGTTGATCGTCATCGCCGTCGCCGCGGTCACGCTGGTGGCGGTTGCCGTGCTCCGGCGGGCGGGGGTGACGACCGCTGTGGTGCTGGTGACGGCCGGGCTGGTCATCGGGTTTCTCCCGTTCGTGCCCAACGTGTCGCTGGAGCCGGAGGCGGTGCTGCTCGGCCTGCTCCCGCTGCTGGTGTTCGACGCGGCAGTGACCTCGTCACCGACGGCCTTTGCCCGCAATGCCCCGTCGATCGGCTTGCTCGCGATCGGTCTGGTGGTGGCGACCGCGTTCGCGGTGGCCGCGGTCGCCCACTGGGTCGGGCATCTGTCGTGGGCGATCGCCTTCGTGCTCGGCACCGCGGTCGGGCCGACCGACGCTGCGGCCGCCACCAGCATCGCGCGTCGGCTGGGCCTCCCGCAGCGGCTGCTGTCGATCCTGGAGGGGGAGGCGCTGTTCAACGATGCGACCGCCCTCGTGCTCTACGCGGAGGCGGTGACCGCGGCCACCACCGGGCACTTCTCAGCGCTGCACACCGCCGGCTCGATCGTCTACTCCTCGGCGATTGGCGTCGCCGTCGGCCTAGCCATCGGGATCGTCGGGCGCCGGCTGCGCAACCGCATTGACGACCCACCGATCGAGATCGCCGGCTCGATGCTGCTCGCCTACGCGGCTTATCTCCCCGCCGAGGCGCTGCACGCCTCGGGAGTGCTGGCCGCGGTCACCGCTGGCCTTTACCTGGGCTGGCACAGCAGCGGTGGCGCCTTCTCGGCTCGGAGCCGCCTTCAGTCGGCCGCCTTCTGGCAGACGCTGGTGTTCCTGATCAACGCGGCCCTGTTCGTGCTCGTCGGCCTCTCGTTTCACACGTTCTCCGCTCAGGCGCGCGGTCCGGTGGGGAGGCTGTTCGCCACCGGGGCGGTGGTGGTGGTGACCGTGATCGTGGTGCGCGTGGTCTGGATGGGCAGCTCCGGCTGGGCGGTCCGGTTGCGCCGGCGCGACACCGCTCACGGCGAGAGCTGGCGCGACCGGGCGGTCCTGAGCTGGGCCGGGATGCGCGGCGCGATCACGCTCGCTGCCCTGCTCGCGGTCCCGATGACGACGCGCGCCGGCCAGCGACTGGCAGGTCGCGACGACATCATCTACGTCGGATTCGCGGTGATCATCGTCACGATCATCGGGCAGGGGATGACGCTGCCGGTCCTGGTCGCGCGGCTGGGGCTCACCGAGCACCCATCGGTCGCCGATGCCGAACGCCAGGCACGGCTGGTGCTGACCCAGGCGGTGCTCGACCACCTGCAGAGCGTGGGCGTGGCCGCCGGCGTCCCCCAGGAGCTGATCGACGGGCTCCGGGTTCAGTACCTGGCCCGGCGCGACCGCCTGCTGACCAGCGGTGATGAAGAGCTCGAAGAGGAGGTGGTGGCCAGCGCGGCCGCGGAGCGTGCGCTCCGCCACGAGCTGGTGGCGGTCCAGCGGCGCCGGCTCGGTGACCTGCGTGGTCACGGCAGGATCGGGATGACGACGATGCGCAGGATCGAGCACGACCTCGACCTGGAGGACGCGCGGCTTCCGCCGAGCTAAGTGGCCCCGTCCGCCAGTACGACGACATTCGAGCGGGTGGCCCCTCGCCGGCGGCTTGACTCTCAGAGAGCGCTCAGTGCGGCTTGCGCCTGCCGGTGGACGGCGGCGGCGTCGTCGGCTGCCGTCCGGGCGCAGGCCAGCGCCGCATCGGCCTCGTCGAGCGCCTGGGCGGCGCGGGCGTGCCGACTCTCGGCCGCGCGCAGCGCCTTTTCGGCTCGCTCTGACTCGTGGCGCGCCTGCACCTCCCGGGCGCGGGCCGCCTTGCGATGATCGGCCCGCCGGCGCTCGGCCTCGCGCTCGGCGGCCTGAGGTTCCCGAGCACGATCGGCACCGCGTCTCGGTTTGGCGGCGGTCTTCGCCGGCGTCCGGCTGCCCCCGGTGCGCGGTGGTGGTTCGGCCGTCGTCGCCTCACGCGAGCCGAACGCGCCACCGCCGCCCATGCCCAGCCCGATGTGGCGAAGCTCGCGCACCAGCCGGCCCTGGCGGACGAGCGCGCGCGCTTCCTCGTCCAAGGCCGCGGCATGCAGCGTCTCGGTGACGCGTTCGATCATCGTCGCGCTGAGCTCGTGGCCGGCCGAAGTCAGCAGTCCTGTGGCCTTTCCGGTCAGGTCGTCCGCCGCGGCTCGCTCCTGCTCCATGGCGAGACGGAGGGCGTTCGCCGGGGAGCGACCCGCCACCACCTCGCCCTGAGCCTGGCGCAGCGCGTCGCCGGCGTGCCACAGCTCGTCAACCGCAGGCTCCTGCGTGCGCACCAACTGGTTCACTGCCCAGGCGGCGACGGAGGGCTTGCGCAGGGCGGCGACTTCGGCGGCGGCATCGCGGCGGCCGTCGGCGCGCAGCTGACGGGCCAGCGCGGTTCGCTCCGGCACGAAGCGGTCCAGCGCCAGCCCGTAGAGGTGGTCGCCGTCCATGGCCGCGCGGGCGCTAGCGGCCCTCGATGGCGACGCGCAGCCCGAAGGCGATCAGGACGCCGCCGGTGACGCAGTCCATGAGTCGTCTGATGCCCGGGCGCCCGGCGGGGGGATCCAATGTGTCGCGATTCGCTCCGGACGCGTTGCGTTGCCCGGGGCGAGCCGCGGCGAGCGCTTGCCGTCCGAGCCAGATCAGGTGGGCGGCGCCGACGAAGGCGGGGATGTTGGCGGGCACCGCTTCGATCTTGACTGTCGCGGGCCGGCTTGGCAACCGAGTGCAGGAGCCCGGGCCTTGCTGGACTCCGACCTCCCGAGGCGGCAGCTGTCGCCGCGACGCCCGGCCCTCCGTGACAATTGGGGCGATGTCCACCGTCACGTATCCGACCCGCAGCTCGGCGCAGGTTCGCCGTCCGGCGCGCCTGCTGGTGGCGATCGTCCTGATTCTCGCGACCCTCGCGCTGATCGTCGGAAGCTTCGCCTGGTGGATCGACCGGCAGGTGCTGAGCACCGACAACTGGACGGAGACGAGCGCCCACCTGATCGCCAACCCGACGATCCGAAAGGCGGTGGGCAGCTTCGTCGTGGACGAGGTGCTTGCGCAGGCGCACGTGAATCAGCTTCTGGGACTGGTCCCGGGCGCCGGCCGACTCACCGGTGACTTGAAACGGCACGTCGCCGGGCTGGTGACGCGTGCGCTCGCGACCAGGCCGGGAATGGAGGTCTGGCGCGTCGCCAACCGGACGGCGCATCGGGAGCTGTTACGCATTCTGAACGGAGGCGGCAGGACGCTGTCGACCCGCGGAGGTGTGGTCAGCCTCAATCTGACGGCGCTCGTCGATGACGTCATCAAGGGGTTGGCCGACACCTCAGCGCTCAACGCGCTGACCGGCGGAAGCCTCGAGCGCCTCGTCGGTAACGCGTCGCCCGACGTTGGACGAATCGTGATCGTACGCTCGACGCAGCTGGGTGACGCCCAGACTGCAGCGAAGGCGATCCGCGTTCTGGCCGTCGTGCTCCCGGTCGCCGCGCTCGTCTTGTTCGGGCTCGCGGTCGGGGTCGCGCGAGGCTGGCGGCGCCTGGTCGCGCTGAGGATCGGCTGGTGCTTGATCGCCGCCGGCGTGTGCGTGTTGCTGGCACGGCTCCTGCTCGAGCCGCATGTGGTCGATCCCCTAATCAGGTCGGAGTCGGTGCGGCCCGCCGCCAACGCGGCGTGGCTGATCGCGACGACTCGGCTGCGCGACACCGCCTACCTGACGATCGCCGGGGGCGTGGTGCTGGTCATCATCGCGTGGCTGGCCGGGAGATCGCGCCCCGCCCGTGCCCGTCGTCGACGCTCGGCGGCGGGCCATCCTGCATAGGATCGCGCCGCCGCGGCCGCCGTGACCACGTCAGCGCGGGGACCTTGACACCGGTGGTACCAGCGGTCATTCTAATCTCCTGAGTTAATTCCAAGCTTGGGGGAAGGGGCGTGGGACGCGGAGAATTCTCAGCTCCTGCCGTGAGCGGGGGAGCCCGGGGCGCGGTTGAGGTTCAAGGCTGATGACAGGGCAGGGGCGACAGCGCGTGGCGCCCTACCGCGCAGTCACCCTCGGAGGGTTGCTCCGAATCAGACGTGGTTCGTGCTTCGGAGTCCGCAGCGGCAGAAGGTGAGCGGACAGTCGGCATGTTCCATCTGACCTGCAGCCGGAACACGGCGAGGAGCCGAGATTCAGCTCGTGCCCACACCGGCAAAACCGACCGGTTTGGCGAGTTCTGGCTGCGCGACGGCCGGTCGTGGTCGTCCCCGGTGGCCGTGTCATCCATCGCGGTGCAGAAGGCGATGTCCTGCGGCGTCGGTCCGTCCGCCTGGGAGGTCTACAATCCCGGCGTGGGCAGCTGCGCAGCGCATCGTGGCCGAGTCAGGGTCCTCCGCCACCCGGCGACGCCCCGGCCCCGTGCCGGAAGTTGCCGGCGGAACCGCGCCTCACCTTGACCGATACCGGGGAGTACCAGACCGTCGATCCGCGGTCGCCGTTTCCGCCGAGATCCGGGGCGACCCCAAGCTGGCCGCCGAGTGGCGGGATGGCGCCGCGGAGATCCGTGCCGACATCCTCGAGCACGGGGTGAGCGAGCGCGGGGTGCTGCGACAGCATTACGAGACCGACGCGCTCGATGCGTCCAACCTGCTGGCGGCGGTGTTCGGACTGCTGCCGGCCGGCGACGAACGGTTGCGCAAGACCGTCGAGGCGATCAGCTCCGAACTGACCGAGAACGGCTTCGTCCTGCGCTACCGGACCGACGAGACCGACGACGGGCTGTCGGGCAGGGAGGGATCATTCCTCATCTGTTCCTTCTGGCTGGTGTCGGCGCTGACCATCGTCGGCGAGATGCAACGGGCGCTGGACCTGATGACCCGACTGCTCAAGGTGGCCTCTCGGCTCGGCCTGTACGCCGAGGAATACGAGGTCGGCACCGGCCGGCACCTCGGCAACTTCCCCCAGGCGTTCTCGCATCTGGCGCTGCTCGATGCCGCGCTGCGCATCGCCCTGAGCGAGGTCCTGCTCGAAGAGCTCTGAGGCGATGAGCGCAACCGCTGCGATCGACGCGGGGGTCAGGGCGCGATGACGCTTCCCGCCGTCATCGCCCTGTCGCCGTCGCACTTCCTGGTCGTGGTGGTTGCGGCCGCCTTCTCGGGTACGTTCGCCGCGCTGGCCTCGGGACGGGGAGTGCTGATCCCCGTCGTGGTGGTGGAGCTGGTCGTCGGGGTGATCATCGGGCCCCACGTGATCGGGGTCAAGGTCGACAGCTTCCTGTCGTTCTTCTCGGACCTGGGCCTCGGCCTGCTGTTCTTCTTCGCCGGTTATGAAATCGATCTCGGCCGGATCAGCGGACAGCCGCTCCGGCTGGCGCTGTTCGGTTGGGCAATCTCCCTGGTGCTCGCCTACACCATCGGGGGCGTCCTCGCCGCCGCTGGGATCGTGCTCTCGCTCCTGTACACGGGATCGGCTCTCGCCACGACCGCGATCGGCACCCTGATCCCGATCCTGTCGGACACCGGCGAGCTCCGTACCCGCTTCGGCACCTACCTGCTCGCCGCCGGAGCGGTGGGGGAGTTCGGACCGATCATGCTCCTGACCCTGTTCCTCTCCGGTGGAGGGGTGGCGAAGGAGGGCGGGGTCCTGATCGGTTTCGTGGTGGTGGCGGTCCTGGTCGCGGTGCTGGCGGTTCGGTCCGCCGGCCGGACGCTGCCGCTGTTCGAGCGCACCCTTGAGTCCAGCTCGCAGCTCGCCGTCCGATGGATCGTCGTGCTGGTGTTCGCCCTCGCCTACCTCGCATTGCACCTCGGACTGGACTTGCTGCTGGGCGGGTTCGCGGCCGGCATGATCACGCGTCAGCTCCTGCGGACCCACGAGATCCCCGCCTTCGACTCCAAGCTGACCGGCGTCGCCTTCGGCGTCTTCGTACCGTTCTTCTTCATCGTCAGCGGCATGAACCTGGACGTGCATGCGTTGTACGCAAGCGTCGGCGCCGTGCTCAAGCTGTTCCTGTTCTTCCTCCTGTTCCTCGTCGTCCGGGGCACTCCGGCCCTCATCCTCTACCGGCACGCGCTCGACCGCCGGGCGCGAACCGCACTGGCGCTGATGTGCTCGACCCAGTTGCCGCTGGTGCTGGCGATCACGGACCTGGCCAGGCACTCCGGTCACATGCGCCCCTCCACCGCGGCCGCCCTGGTCGGCGCGGCCGTGCTCTCCACGCTGGTGTTCCCGGTGCTCGGGCTGCGGATTCGCGGCGACCTCGGCCACGACGAGGAGCTCGAGCCCGAGCATCGGGTCAGGGTGCCGGCCCAGGTCGCCTGAGATCCCCCCTGGTGGGGCTAGCCGGTCGCCGCCGACAGCTGCGCCGCTAGATCGCCGCCGCCGACGACCGCGAGATCCCGCAGTCCCAGCCACGCCGCCACCAGGCGAAGTTCGGCGGCCAGCTCGGTGGCGACGTGACCCCGGTCCACGCCCGGCTCGGCAAACGCGCCCTGGACGAGCAGGGCATCCCGCTGCCGGTCGGATTTGAGGTCGACGCGGGCGACCAGATCCTCACCCAGCAGAAACGGCAGCACGTAGTACCCGTGCACGCGTTTGGCCGCCGGTGTGTAGATCTCGATCCGGTAGCGAAATCCGAACAACCGTTCGGTGCGCTCCCGGAACCAGATCAGCGAGTCGAACGGCGTCAGCAGCGCCCGGGCGTTGATTCGGCGCGGCTGCCTGGCGGTGGGCCAGAGGTAGGCGGGGGCCGTCCAGCCTCGCACCGTCACCTCGGTCAGCTCGCCGGCGCCGGCCAGCTCGGCGACGCGCGCTTTCGAGGCGGCGCGGGGCAGCCTGAAGTAATCGCCGAGGTCGGCCTCGGTGGCGACCCCCAGTGCCTGAGCTGCGATGCGCACCAGCTCGCGCTGCGCGTCGGCGACGTCCGGCGTCGGCAGGGCGAGGATCTCGGGGGGGAGGACGCGGTCGGTGATGTCATACAGCCGCTCGAAGTTGATCCGCCTCGCCGCTGTCACCTGACCGGTGAAGAAGAGATGCTCGAGCGCGACCTTCCCCTCGTGCCAGTTCCACATGTGTCCGGCTCGTGGCGGTGGCCGTACCGCGCCGGTGTCCCGGGCGCGGATCGGGCCCTGCTCGGACACCAGGGCAAGCGTCCGCGCGACGAGGTCGGGCTGCTCACGGACAATCCGCGAGATCGACCCCCACGCCTCTGCGTCCACGTCGGCCATCCGCCAGCGCAGCAGCGGGGCCAGCTGCACCGGGATCAGCGACGCCTCGTGGGCCCAGTACTCGAACAGCCGCCGGTCGATCTTGCCGGTGCCATGTCCGGCGATCCGATCCAGCCGGGAGCGGTCATACGGACCCAGCCGCGAGAACACCGGCAGGTAATGCGAGCGGATGAACACGTTGACGGAGTCCAGCTGCAGCAGCCCGAGGCGACCGATCAGCGTCGCGATCTGATTCACGCTCGGCGGTCGCGCCGGTCGCGGCCGGCCAAAGCCCTGGGCGGCGAGCGCGATCCGGCGGGCGCGGGGCAGGCTCAGGCTGCGGTCGGCTCGAGGTTGACTCACGGTCGTGTGACACTAATTGAGCCTCCGATCCGGGGCTCCGCGATGTTCGCGAGCCGCCCGTCAACCGCTCGTCGGCGCAGTCGGCCTCCTGGGAACGTTGCACCCGAAATGGCGGGTCCGGATGAGGCACAACGTTACCCGGAGGCCCACTAGACGGCGGTACGGCCGCCGTCGGCGGCCAGGGTCGCGCCGGTCACATAGCTGGCGTCCGGGGAGGCGGCGAAGGCGACGACGCGAGCGATCTCTTCGACGGCCGCGGGACGGTTCAGCGGGACCGTTGAGCCGACCTGGGCGATGGCGTCGGCGCCCATCACCTCGGTTGTGCCCTCGGTAGTCGTGGGACCGGGGGACACGGCGTTGACGCGGACGTTGCCGGCCGCGAACTCGGCCGCCCAGGTACGCGTGAGCGAAACGATCGCTGCCTTGGAGGCGCCGTATACGCCGGCACCGGCCATCCCGAACTCGGCGGCCATCGTCGTGATGTTGACGATGCTGCCGCCGCCGCGAGCGGCCATCTTGGGCGCGATTGCGGCGGTGAGGAAGAACGGCCCGCGGACGTTGATGTCGAACGTCGCCTCAAACGACGCCACGTCTTGGTCCGGAGTCGACAGGAAGGCGAACGTTCCGGCGTTGTTGACGAGCACGTCGGCGTCAGCGGCTTCCGCGGCCAGGTGAGCGACGGACTCGAGGTCGCCGAGGTCGGCGGCGACGAAGCGGGCGCTGCCACCCTCGGCCTCGATCGCGGCGACGGTGTCCGCGCCGCGCGACGCGTCGCGCCCGGAGACGATCACCGAAGCGCCGTCGCGCGCCAGCTCAAGCGCGACGGCGCGGCCGATGCCCGAGGTGGCGCCGGTGACCAGCGCGGTCTTATCGGTGAGATCCATGACGACTCCTAAAAGTGGATAGAACGGTCGGTCTGCCAACGTAGCATGCAGACCGACTGGTCGGTTCGTGAATTAGACTAGGGGCACATGCCAGCCTCCCGAACCGACCGCCCGGGACCGCGCGAACGGCTGCTCGACGCCGCCGACGAGCTCTTCTATGAGGAGGGGATCTGCACCGTCGGCGTTGACCGCATCCTCAAGCAGTCCGGAGTCGCGCGAGCATCGCTCTACAGCACCTACGGCTCCAAGGACGAGCTCGTCCGCGCCTACCTCCAGCGGCGCAGCGGGGATTGGCAGGCCACCGTCGCCCAGGTCCTGCCGGTCAAATGGGACAGCCCACGGGGTCGGATCCTCGGCATCTTCACGCTGCTCACCCAATGGTTCGCCACCTCCGGCTACCGGGGCTGCCCGTTCATCAACGCCAGCGCCGAAGCATCACCCAGCGACGCGGTCGACGAGGTCCGCGGGCACCACCGCGAATGGGTGCGCGAGCTGTTCGCCGGCCTGGCCCGCGAAGCCCGGGCCACCGACCCCGACGCCCTCGCGGCGCAGCTCGTGCTGCTCTACGACGGCTCCATGGTCGGCGCCCAACTGGACCACGGCCCAGCCCCCGGCGACGCAGCCCGGGACGCCGCAGCGGCGCTGATCGACACCGCCGTCGGGCACGATCCAGGCTAGTGGGCGTCCTGGAGACGCTGCAGCACCAGAGCGGGACTCCCGTGACACCTGCTCCGCGTCCGCTGCTTTGACGCTTCAGCGGGTCGTGCTCAGCCGAGAACCGGGACGTCCTGGGTCAGCACCTCGTTGCCTTCGTCGGTGATCAGCACATTGTGCTCGATCCGGATCCCGCCGAAATCGAGCATGCGGTCGACTCGATCCCAGGCGACTTGCCGGCGATGGCGTCGACGATGGTCGGGGTCCTGTAGCAGAGCGGGAACGAAGTAGATGCCGGGTTCGACGGTGACCACGAAGCCGCTGCGAAGGGGCAGGTCGATCCGCAGGTTGGTGAACGGCGTCGGATCGGAGCGCCGCTCGCGCAGTGCTCCTCCGGCATCGCGAACGCCGAGCCCGACGAGATGTCCGATGCCATGTGGGAAGAACAGTCCGACCGCGCCGGTCTGCACCAGCGTGGTCGGCTGTCCGCGGAGGAGGCCGAGGTCGATCAGTCCTTGAGCAATGACCAGCGCCGCCGTCAGATGCACCTCGCGCCACTCGGTGTCGATCGTGCAGCGCTGGATCGCCGCGAGCTGAGCGGCCTGGACGAGCGAGTGCAGGTCATGCTGCTCTGCGGTCAGTTGCCCGGTCACCGGATAGGTGCGGGTGATGTCACTGGCGTAACCGCGATATTCCGCACCTGCGTCGATCAGTACCAGCTCACCCGCGGCGAATCGTCGGGTCGAGGGCGCGAAGTGCAGCACCGCGGAGTTGGGTCCGCCGGCGACGATCGTGTCGTAGGCCATGGCGTCACCGCCGTGGCGCAATGCCGCGGCCTCCAGCTCGATCTGGACGGTGCGCTCGGTGGTTCCCTCCCTCAGCAGTGGCACAGCGGCCGCGAACGCTGCGCTGGTCGCTTTCTCGGCGGTGCGCATCCGCTCCAGCTCGACCGGATCCTTGGGCCGCCGCACTTCGTTCAGAGCAAAGCGCAGCTCGCCGCCCAGCTCTTCATCGCACCGCAAGTCGGCGGGGAGGACGCCGAGTCCGGCGATCTTGCGCCCGGACCGGACCGTCAGCCATCGCTCCAGATCGGGCAGCGCAAGCCCATCCATGTCGCCGGGGGTCGCGCCTGACCACAGCCGCTCGGCCGTCGTGACCGGCGCCACGAAATCAAACCACCCGTCGGCCGGGTCAAAGGCGAGAACCCCGCCGGGCCGGTTGCGGTCGGTCAGGTAGTGGTACTCGGAGTGGGCACGGAACGGATACGTGATGTCGCCCCGCCCGGGAATCGGGATCAGATCCCCGGCACCGACCAGCACCACCTGATCAACGTCTCCCCACAGCTTCGCGACGGCCGACCGGCGCCGCGACAGCTGTGCGGCGACGCCATCCCCTGCAGCATTCGCCATCCGTCAGGCTGCGAGGATCTCGCGGTGCAGATCGAGCAGCTTTGGCACGTCGTCGCCGGCGACGCGTCCCATCCCGCACTCGGTGCAGATTCCCCACTCGTGACTCCCGGCAGCAGACTCCGGGAGCGCCGCGTCGATGTGCCTGGTCTGCTCTGCGGTCGTGCCCTCGGGCTGATCGTCGGGGTGATAGGGAACTAGCGCGAAGTACAGCTCGGTGTCCGGCGCCGTCAGCTCGCGAAGCGGGGCGAAGTAATCGGCATCCTGCCGCGCCTGGGGCACGGTGAACGATGCCCAGTCGACGGGCCGCTGTGCGGCGGAGACGACGGCGTTGAGAAGTTTCACCTGCATCCGAACTGACTCGGGCTGCTTGAAGTGCTGGTGGCCGTAGTCGCCGTAGCAGAGGTGCAGGCCGACGGGGACGTCCGCGGGCAGCCGGTCCACGCAGCGGACCAGTCCAGGCGTGACCTCGTCCAGCGGTATCCCCGAGCCCGGGCCCATCGCGCCCTCCAGGAGTCCGAACTCCACCGCGACATCCCACTGCACCGCGCAGCGGTCGTGTGGCAGGCTCCCGAGAGCCTTGTCAAGGTCGGCGAATAGTGCTGCCTCGTAGGAGGCGGCGACGGCAGGCAGGTCCTCGGGCACGATGGTGCCCGCCATCGACGCCAGCGGGGTCGGGTACTGCATCTGAAAGCGGACGCCGGCGGGAATCGTCCCGTCTTTCTGGAGCCGATCGAAGATCTCGAACGACTTCGCGTAAGCGTCGGCGTAGCCAAGGTTGGGCCAGTCGATCGTCGCCGCGGCGACACCGTCGGCGAGACGGAGCTGAGGCATCTGCGGCGCGTCCGGCGAAGTCTCGTACGCCTGTCCCACGGCCACCGACTCAAACTCCGGCATCTGCAGGAACTTCTGGATCTGAAACATGATCCAGTAGCCGCGATCCCCGGTCTCCCCGTCGGTCATCCGCCGCACTCCCGTCGGGATGCGCGAGCTGATCTCCCGCATCACGATCTCCCCGTCGGGCAGGTTGACCGAGCCGTTGAAATGAACGCTGCTGGGCGGCATCGCAATCCTCTTTCGCTCTCCGCTCGCACTGAGCTTGTTGATCTGGCCACGTGACGGCACGCGCGCGGATCGCCGCGAGCTATCCGATCCGGCCTTCGTAATATCACGCCGGACTCCTCGGGCCGATCCCGACCCCGACGTCGAGTTGACATGCGCACCACGGATCCCTCCGGTTCTCACTCCTCAAACCCGGTGACGGCCGGCCGCCCGGGGCGCGATGGCGGTCAGCGCACCGGCGCGTATCAGCCGATCGCCGATTACGGTTTGCTCGCCGACTGCAATTCCGCGGCCCTCCTGGACCGCGACGGCTCGATCAGTTGGCTGTGCCTGCCCCGCTACGACAGTCCATCGGTGTTCGCGCGCATCCTGGATCCCGACGGGGGCCACTGGTCGATCGCTCCATCCGCGTCATATCGCAGCGAGCGGCGCTATCTGGAGGCAACGCTGGTCATAGAGACGATGTTCACGACCGCCGGCGGCAGCGTCAAGTTGATCGATGCCATGGCGTTCGCGGCCGGTCAGCGCCACCATGAGCTCGGGATGGGCGCTCCGCACCTGGTGCTGCGCCTCGTCGAAGGCGTCGCCGGCGAGGTCGAGATGGCTCTCGAGCTGGCGCCCCGACCGGAGTACGGGTTGGTCAAGCCACTGTTCCGGCCGACCGAAGCCGGCGGGCAGACGTTCGGCGGCCCCGCGCCGCTCGTGGTGAGCGCGGGCGCGCCCACGACGATCTCCGATGCCACGATGTCCGCCGCCTTCACCGTGTCCAGCGGGCAGCAGATCGGGTTTGCTCTGCAGTGGGCCGACCCCCAGGCGGCGGCACCGGTTCCGTTCCCGCCCGATGAGGTGGCCGTGCGCATCGCGGACACGGCGACGGGCTGGCGCTCCTGGGAGGAGGAGCACGACGTCTATGACGGTCCGCACCGCGAGTTGGTCCGCCGGAGCTCTCGCGTGCTCAAAGGGCTGACCTACCGCCCGACCGGAGCAGTCGTCGCCGCGCCGACGTCGTCGCTGCCCGAGACGGTCGGCGGTGAGCTCAACTGGGACTACCGCTACGCATGGATCCGGGACGCGAGCCTGACCCTCGAGGCGCTGTATATCGGAGCCTGCTCCGACGAGGCCGAGGACTTCGTCTCGTTCATGACGAGCTCGGCCGGCGGCAGCGCGAGCGGGCGGTCACTGCAGATCATGTACGGCGTCACCGGTGAGCACGACCTCACCGAACGCGAGCTCGCCCACCTCCGCGGCTGGCGCGACTCGGCGCCGGTGCGAGTGGGAAACGGTGCGTGGAATCAGTCCCAGCTCGACGTCTACGGCGAGCTCCTCAGCGCGCTCGTTCGCTACCGCGAACAGCTCGGAGACCTTCATCCGGAGATCCAGCGCTTCGTCGCCGATCTGGCCGATACGGCCGCGCGGCGGTGGCGCGAGGCCGACGCCGGCATGTGGGAGATGCGGGACGAGCCCCAGCACCATCTCTCCTCCAAGGTCCTGTGCTGGGTTGCCCTGGACCGCGCGCTGACGCTCGCCCCCCAGCTGGGCGAGCATGCCGACGCCGATCGCTGGCGCGCCGAGCGTGACGCGATCCGAACCGCTGTGCTGACCCGTGGCTGGAGCGAACGGCGGCAGGCCTACGCGCAGGCATTTGACTCCGATGAGCTCGACGCGGCGCAACTGCTGATGCCGACCATGGGGTTTCTGCCCGCCACCGACGAACGGATGCGGTCGACGATCGAGGCGATTGCGTCGGAGCTGACCGAGGACGGGCTCGTCCTGCGCTATCGCGACGCCAGCGCCGAGGGCACGTTCGTGATCTGCTCGTTCTGGCTCGTTTCGGCGCTGGCCAAGGCGGGCGAGGTCGACCGGGCGCAGACGCTGTTCGATCGGGTCGTCGGCCACGCCAACGACCTCGGCCTGCTCGCCGAGGAGATCGACAGTGCCACCGGCGAGCTGCTGGGCAACTTCCCGCAGGCGTTCAGCCACATCGGGTTGATCACCGCCGCATCGGACATCGACCAGGCGCGAGAGTGACCGCGACCGCGGCTCACCTTCGCGCTCGAGGTCGTGAGAAGGGCCGATAGCCCGAGCAGGCCTGCTCGGGCTGACGCCCCGGCCACCCGTGGAGAGCCGTTCTGGGAGGGCAACATGAACCTCGGCCGGAGAGAGCGCTCAGACGCGCTCGCCGCCCAGCTACGCGTCCTCGGACTCGGAGTGCAACCACGGCGCGTAGGAGATGCCGACGATCGAGCCTTCGGCCGAGAGCAGTCTGGCGATCGTCTGCCCCCAGGGCTCTTGGCGCACGCCGTGTAGCAGCGCGAAGCCCTTGGTCTCCAGCTCGTCAGCGGCGGCTGCGACGGCGTCGGCGTTCTTGACCTCGAACTCGAGCGTGGTCTGGGGGATCGGCCGATCGGAGGGCCACTCGCTGGTGCCGAAGCACGCCTGGGCGGCTTCGGCCAACGGCCACACCCCGAAGTGCTTCGTGCCGTCGATATGTTCGCTTGCGTAGTAATCGCCGTCTCCTCGACGCTCCAGAGGGAGGCCGAGGGTGTCGACATACAGTTTGCGACTCTCACTTGGATCACCTGCGATCACACCGACGCCCGACATGAAGACCACTCTCATTCTCGAATCCCTCCTGGTTGGTCCGTTCATTGAAACCGACCGTGTTGATCGCGTCTTGAACAAATCGGACACCTACCGCGAGTTTCGAGCACCGGCGAGCTTGCGCGGCTCGGTCGCGTGTCTGTGGTTGCGGCGCAGTGACGGCAACCCCGTGAGAGTCGTGCCCGATGCCTGTGTTGACGTCGTCTGGCGTCCCGGGCACGGCGCCGTTGTCGCCGGCCCCGATACCCGGCCCTGGCTCTCCCACGCGGGTGCGGGCGAGCTGATGGTCGGCGCTCGATTCCTTCCCGGAGCGGGTGGAGCGGCGCTCAAGCGGCCACTCGAGGAGCTCCGTGACCGCCGCGTCGGCCTGCGTGAGCTTGGCTTGGATCCTCGCGAACAGCTCGGTCCGGACGCGGAGCTTCGCCATGTCTCCATGCTGCTCACCGCCACCGCGAGCCGCCTGCTCGCCGAGAACCCTCCCGATCAGGCGGTTCAGGCCGCCGTGGTCTGCCTCATCGATCCGCGCCAGCGCATTGACCAACTCGCCCACCAGTTGGGTCTCAGTGAACGTCAACTGCGTCGCCGCTTTCTGGCCGCCGTCGGCTACGGCCCGAAGACCGTTCAGCGGGTGCTTCGTCTCCGACGCTTCGCCGCGTCCCCGGACGAGGATCTGGCGCGGTCCGCAATCGGCGCCGGATATTCCGACCAGGCACACCTCACCCGCGAGTGCCGGGAGCTCACCGGCCTCGGACCGATGAAGTTTCGCGATGGTCACTCCCCATGGGCGACGAAGCAGGACTGAGGATCAGCAGCCAGCCGGCGCGAGTTCGCTACCACGGCATGCTGGAGCTCGTCCAGTGCGTGAGCCCCTTGAGGTCGTCGGCCTCGTGAACGTGGCGCGGGGGAGTCTGGAAGGTGGCATAGGGCGAGAGCCTGAGGACGACGCGATGCTCACGCCGACCCATATCCTCCACGTCGACCCGCGCGGACGCCGGCATCTCCTTACCGGCCATCACCGCCGAAATACGCATCATCATGTCGGTCGCCCGCTCAAGATCGGAGTCGACCTCGGCCGCGCAGTAGACCTGGAGATAGCTCAAAGGCCACTGCTCATCCAAAATGCACAGTGACACCTTCGGGTTTGCCGCGACGGCCTTGGCCTTGCCTCGGTCTCGCATCGTGGAGACCAGGATCCGGTCATCGCCGTCCATCACGTAATAGACGACCGACATCGACGGCCCGTTCTGCTTGCGCGCGTAGCCGAAGATCGCGGTGCGGTGCTGGTGCACAAACCCCAGCCGCCGCTCACGCTCCTGCTCGTCAGCCACGACGTGCGCCCCTCGTCCTCGCCGCCTGGCGCGCCTTGAGACTCATGCGCCAAGCCTAATCCACGACATGCTCTGGCTGCGCGCGCGACTCGGAAGCCCAACCGGCATGTCATCGATCACACTTGAGATCATCGGCGCGATCGGTGTCAGTGGCGGCGAGGCCGACGAGGCCCACACCGTCGCCGAAGCGGCGTCGCTTCGCTGGGCGGCGTCGCAACATCAGGCCACTCGTGTGATGGGGCGCGTGAGGGGCGGTCGCCCAGCCGAGACTCAGGCGACGCCGGCCGTGCGCCAACCGCCCTCGCCATAGCCCTTTCGAATCACCTCGACGTACGGCACCGGGCTGACGACGGCGCGCATCTCGGTCTGGACGTGGCGCTCGACGGTGGGCTTTGAGGAGCCGCCGTCGGGCTCACCCCACACGAGCGTGACCTCGGTGCCCGGCTCGATCTGCGCTTCGAGCACGGCCAGCGACAGCATCTTGCGCTCGCTCGAGCTGTAGCCGATCCAGGTCGACAGGCCGACGAGGTCGCCGTCGGCGGTCACCATGTCGAACTGGTGCATCGCGTAGACCGACGAGGGCAACTCGATGAACTTCGCGCGGTCGCCCTTGCCGAACTGCGTGGCGAGCGCGCGAGCCACGTCCTCGTCCTCGAGCGCGAGGGTCATCTTGCGCCGGTGCGGCTGGTCGGCCATCCGCTCGAGCGCATCCCGGCCGATGAAGTCGTGGTCGAACTTCACGAGGTGACCGTAGCCGAGGTCCCACGGGGTCAGGTAGTAGTCCTCGATGTTCCGGGTGACAAAGCTGCCGCCGAGCGAGGCCATCGCCTCATAGCCGTCGGCGGGCAGCCACTCCCGGTAGGCCGTCAGCGAATCGCCGGCATAGACGGCGGGGAGCGGCGAGGGGATCCAGCCCGATTCGAGCGCATTGCTGCCGTAAGCGCGGCCGCCGACGGCGCGGATGTCAAATTCCTGGCCGGCGGTCATGATCGCCTCGCGCACCGCCTCCCCGTCCTCCCATGGACCGAACAGCTCCCAGCCCGGCTGACCCGCCATTCCGTGGCGCAGGGCTCGTACTCGCCTGCCGGCGATCTCGACCGTGGCCAGATTGAAGAACTTCAGCTCGGGGGGCGTCGTTCCGAGCAGCTTCTCGATGGTGGCCATCGCGTTTGGCCCCTGGACCTGGAAGCGGTAGGAGCGGCGCCGGCCGTCCGTGCGCAGCGCCGTCCGTTGGTCGAACTCGAACTCGACGTCGTAATCGCCGGTATCCGCGTGGTACATGATCCAGTGCAGCGCGGGCGCTCGTCCGACCAGGTTGTAGTCGTTCTCCGCCAGATGGAACAGGATCACGTCGCCGATGACGTATCCGTCGGGCGTGCACGGGACGAACTGCTTGGCCTTGTCGACGGTGAAGTTCGTGAACGTATTGATCGCGAGGTGGGATAGAAGCCGCTCCGCGTCGTGGCCCCGCACCGCGAGGTCGGCCATGTGGTAGGACTGGTTGAAGAGCACGCAGGTCTTCTGCCAGGCCTCTTGCTCGTCGCGCCAGTTGCTGTACTCGGCCGGCACCCCGGGATACGGATTCGGTCCCGTCTGCGAGTTGCGCAGCATCTCGACCGGGCTCTGCCACTCGGCCAGCAGATCCTCCAGGCTGCGATGGGTCATCTCTGCCTCCTTCATCGGTGATCCTTGTGTCTCGGTCGTGGTGGCCTCGGCCGCCTGGGCCGCTCGTACGCCTGCGACCAGATGCACTCTGGACTCGTATACCCGCAACGTCGCGGGTGCCTTCGCGAGTCGAGGTCGCGCGCGAAAGCCAGCGGCCGACCGCGGCTGACCCGACGTCCCAAGGCCCCGGGTAGCCGAGAGGCGGTCGCACAGGGTGTGCCCGCCGAGGCCGGTGCAAGTCAGAGCGCGACGGAGCTCTCCCGCGAGCTCGACTCGCTGAGCGTCTCGGCGACCTGAGACAGGTGGGCGCGCATCGCCAGCTCGGCGGTCTCGCGATCGCCCTCGTCGATTGCGTCGACGATCGCGCCGTGCTCCTCCACCGAGCGCAGCGCTCGGCCCGGTGCCAGCACCGTGCGGAACTGGAATCGGACGACCTGCGAACGCAGCCGGGCGCAGATGTCGCGCGCAACCTGGTGGCGCGAGATCTCCAGGATGCGCTGGTGGAGCATCGCATTGCGGTCTGACATTGCCAGCAGCTCGCCGGCTGCGTGCAGCTGCGCCATCTCCCCCAGAAGCGTCCTGAGCTGATCAACGTCTGAGTCGGCGCGGCGCAGCGCGGCATATCCGGCGGCCAGCGACTCGAGCGCGCCTCGCGCCTCCAGGATCTCGACCGCCTCCTCGGTCGTGATGCGACGGACGCGCGCGCCGCGATTGCGCTCGCGGACGACGAGACCGTCGTGGCTCAGGCGGACCAGCGCGGCGCGGATGGCGCCGCGGCTGTGTCCGAGCCGATCGGCGAGTTCTTCCTCCACCAGCCGTTCGCCCGGCGAGAGTTCACCGGAGACGATCGCCCGATGCAGCGTCGCGTACGAGTCTCCGTCACTCATAGCGGCAGCGTAGCGCAAGGCACGTAGATTGTTCACGATCTTGTTACCATTGTTGTGTGAGGGAGCAGGAACATCCCGTGCCAACCGACCGAGCCCGGGCGGCGGTGCGGGGAGGCTTTGATCCTCATGTGCACGTGGCGCCCGATTTTGCGCAGCGGCGGATCAGCGATCTCCAGCTTGCCGAGCGCTTCGCCGAGCTGGGGCTCGCCGGCTTCGGACTCAAGTCTCACTACACCGCCACCGCTGAGCGGGCCGCGGTCGTGTCCGCCGCCGTGCCGGAGGTCCGGGCGCTGGGCACGATCACCTTGAACCATGCCGTCGGCGGCCTCAACGCGACCGCCGTCGAGGTCGCCGCTCGAGAGGGTGCACGGATCGTCTGGCTACCGACGGTCAGCGCGGTCAACGAGTTCACCGAGGTCGAGAGCGCGGATCCGCACGGGAAGGTGCCCGTCTGGGTCCGCTTCGAGCTCGAGCTGCGGGATGCCGGAGTGAGCCCGAGACCCGTGCCGGTGCTCGACGGTGACGGCGCCGTCCTACCCGAACTGGTGCAGGTACTCGATGTGATCGCCCGGCACGACCTGGTACTGGCCACCGGCCACCTGGCCAGGGCCGAGATCCTCCCGGTGGTCGAGGCCGCGCTTGCCGCCGGGGTCGGCACGATCGTGGTCACGCATCCGGAGTTTCCGAGTCAGGGGGTACCCCCTTCCGAGCAGCGCGCGCTCGCCGAGCGGGGTGCGCTCATGGAGCGGGCGTTCACCACTCCGTATACGGGCAAGTGCACATGGGAGGCGGTGTTTGAGGCGACGCGAGCGGTCGGCGCGCAAAACACGGTTTGGGGAAGCGACCTCGGGCAGGTCTTCAACCCTCCGGTGCAGGACGGTCTGGCGTTGATGGCGGATCATTTTTTTGAGGCAGGCTTCAGCGACGACGAGGTTCGCATCATGGCGGTGGAGAATACGCGGCGTCTGGCCGGAGTCGCATGAGTCGCGTGCAGGTCATCGGCGCGCACTCGGCCGACTTCGTGTGGCGGGCGGGTGGCGCCGTGGCCAAAGCGGTCGCCCTGGGCGGCGACGCCGAGGTGATCGCGCTGTCGTATGGTGAGCGCGGGGAGTCAGGCGAGCTGTGGAAGCAGGAGGGACAGACGGTCGAGAACGTCAAGCAGGTTCGGCATGCCGAGGCTGAGGCGGCGGCCCGCCATCTCGGCGCTTCGTTTCGCTGTCTGGACCTGGGGGACTATCCACTCCAGATCGACGGTGAGCGACTTCTTCACATCGCCGAGAGCATCCGCGCGTTCGCTCCGGACGTGCTGATCACCCACACCGGGGTCGATCCGTTCAATCCCGATCATCCGGTGGCCTACGCGGCGGTCGACCGTGCTCGCAGCCTCGCCGCCGGAGCGGGAGTGCCGAGCGCGTTCCCGACGATAAGGCCACCGCAGCTGTTCCTGTTCGAGCCTCATCAGCCCGAGCTGTGCCACTTCACCCCGACTGTTCACCTCGACATCACCTCCGTATGGGACAGGAAGGTGGCGGCTATGGCCGAGATGAAGGCGCAGCGCTACCTGCACACCTACTACGTCCAGCGCGGCGAGCAGCGCGGCAATCACGCGCGCCGGGCCTCGGGCGATCAGGACGTCCGCTACGCCGAGTCCTTCCAGCGCATCCTCCCCGAGGTGGTGGATCAGCTATGACTTGGCCGGAACTGCGGCATGAGCTCGCGCGGCTGGGCTCGGCCACCGTGTACGAGGCTTCGGGTCGCCAGGGCCTTGTCGACGTCGACCTTCGCCAGCTGATTCCCGGTGCGCGAGCGTGCGGACCGGCCCGAACGGTGCGCTGCGGACAGGACGACAACCTGATGGTCCATGCGGCGATGGCGCGGCTGCAACCGGGCGAGGTGCTCGTGCTGACCATGCCCGAGCCGGCCCCGGTCGCCCTGATCGGAGATCTCCTCGCCACCCAGGCCAAGGTCCGCGGCGCGGCCGCGATCCTCAACGACGCCGCCGTGCGCGACAGCGAGGAGCTTGTCGCGATGGGGCTCCCGATATGGACTCGCTGGATCCGGTCACGGGGAGCCACGAAGGATGAGGTCGGGGCGCTCGACGTCCCGGTCCTCGTCGGCGGTCAGCAGATCCGCCCGGCGGACCTCGTCGTCCTCGACGCCGACGGCGCCACCGTGGTGGCGGCCAGGCGCGCCGAGGACGTGCTCGAGGCCGCGCTTGCGCGTGAGGAGAAGGAGCGGGTCAAACGGGCCAAGCTCCAATCGGGAGAGCTGTCCTACGAGCTCGACGGTCTGCGCGCAGTCGTCGAAGCCGGGTCATGAGCGATATTGCGCACCTTGGTCCGGTCGAGATGTTCACGCCCAGTGGCGAGGAGAGCCTGCGCTTCTTCGTCGAGATCATGGGGATGGAGGTCGGGCACCAGGATGGCGACTCGACGTACCTGCGGGGGTGGGGCGACTACCAACCCTGGTCGCTCAAGCTGACGGCGAGCGACAGGTCCGGCATGGGCGTTCTCGGGCTGCGAGCCTTCACTCCCGAGGCCTTCGAGCGGCGGGTGGCGATGGTGCAGGCAGCCGGACTCGGCATCGGCTGGACCGACGGCGACCGCGGACTGGGGCCGAGCTACCGCTTCACCGACCCCGACGGCCACTTGTTCGAGCTCTACTTCGAGTGCGAGCGCTACGACCCGCCGCCGCACCTGGCGCCCGCGCTCAAGAACGTGCCCGGCCGCTACACCGGCCGTGGCTGCGCGGTCAAGCGGCTCGACCACATCAACATCCTCGCCTCCGATGTCCGGGCCAATCGCGACTTCTGCGTCGAGACGCTCGGCTACCGGCTATACGAGCGGATCGAGCTCGACGACGGCAGCGAGGCGGGCGCGTGGATGAGCACTTCGATCGCCGCCCACGAGCTGATCTACACCCGTGACGCGCTCGGTGCCCACGGGCGCCTGCATCACCTCGCCTTCTGGGTGGACACGCGTGAGGAGTGCCTGCGCGCCGCCGACATCTGGCTCGATGCCGGCATCGAGATCGAGGCGGCTCCGTCCAAGCACGCGATCGCCCAGGGGTTCTTCCTCTACGGGATCGAGCCGGGCGGCAACCGGGTCGAGGTGACGACCGGCGGTCGATTCGTCTACGCGCCCGACGAGCCGTGCGTCGTCTGGACCGAGGCCGAGCGCGCCCGAGGACAGGCGTGGGGCGTCCACACCGTCCCGAGCTTCCACACCTACGGAACGCCACCACTCGAGGTGACCTGAGCACGCAGGCTCAGACCGTGGACGCGCTGCCGAGCGGGCTCTTGGATGGGTGATTCAGGAGGGGGTGGGGGCGCAGAAGCGTCGCGCAGTCAGGGCCAGGGCCTGGGTGCACGCGATCAGGTCTGGGATCGGCACGGACTCGGAGGTGGTGTGCGCGAGGTAGCTGTCGCCGGGACCGAGACAGATCGCGGGGATCCCCGCTTCCACGGTGAGGGTGGCGCCATCGTGCCAGTTGTCCATTCCGCCGAGGCGGGCGGTCCTGCCGGTCGCGCGCGCGGCCGTTAGCGCGGTCTGGACGATCGGCTCATCGGTTGAGATCTCGGCCGGTGGCACGCCGCCGATCGTCCACTCGATGTGTGGCGGGTGCTCGGCGAGCCAGGGATCGGTGTCCGCCGCGCGCGCGATCCAATCCGCGAATTCGCGCTCGACGGTCGACCCCCAGCCGGATTCGTCGGCCTGTCCGGGGAGATATTCGAGATGGCAGTCGAGTTGGCAACGGGAGGGGTAGGAGACGATCCATTCGCCGCCGCGGACCATCGTCGGTACGCAATCAGCCGGCGAGAGGTAGGGGTGACGGGGCCGGAGCGACCACTCTTCGCGCAGCCGGCGGATCGCCTCGAGCACGATCGCCATCTTCTCGATCGCGTTGACGGCGCCGCCCTGTCCGGGATGGCGAAGCGGGAATCCGGCGTGGCCGGCGCGCCCCGGCACGGTGATCGTCGCCAGCAGGCTGCCGCGGCAGGCGACCCACACGTCAAGCCCGGTCGGCTCGGGCACCACCGCCGCGTCAGCGCGCAGCGTGCGAGCGGACACCAGTCCGCCGGCGCCGGTGGATTCCTCCTCGGTGACGGTGTTGACGATCAGGTCGCCGGCCAGCGGCACGCCCAAGTCGGCGAGCACTTCGGCGGCGAGCACCATGCAGGCCACGCCGCCCTTCATGTCACATGAGCCGCGGCCGTGCACCGCGCCGCCGGCGACTGCGGCCGCGAACGGATGGTGCGCCCAGGCGTCCAGCGGCGCCACGTCGATGACGTCGACGTGTCCGTTGAAAAGCAGCGACCGGCCGCCGCCGGATCCGGTGAACCGCGCGACGAGCTGCGGGCGCGCAGCGAACGTGAACCCGTCCGGGATCATCGGGTGGCCGGCGACGAGCGCTGGGTCGGGCTCGCCGATCTCAACCGAGGCGCCGGCAGCTCGCAGTCGCTCCCCGACGTAGGACTGCAGTGCGGCCTCGTCACGTGCGGGCGCTCCTTCCACGTGGGTCGTCGTATCGAAGCGGACCAGTGCCCGCACCAGATCGACGAGCTCGTCCTCGCGCCGCGCGACCGCATCGCAGATCAGCTCTTCGACTTCGTCTCTCATCTCGAGTTGCCTCTGATCATCTTGTACACCACGTCTGCGCCGTTACCCAGGCGTAGGTGTACCACTCCTCGGGCGACCATCCGTGCTGCTCCCCGACGTCGCCGAGGCGTTACGGGTTCCACGCGTGATTGAAGATGCAAGCCGGCGAGACAAGCGCGGCTCCAGCCGTCTTTACCGACTGTCCCTCGGGCTCACTACCAGGATCCCCGCCGGCATCTGCCAGTTCTGTGAAAGCCGCGACAGCCCCGTCCCGCGTAGGCTTACGCGGTGCGGGACAGACGCAAATACGTGGTCCGGGACAGTCGTCCTCGACGCCGGGGACAAGTGCGTCGACGCCGGAGGATCAGTCGAGGCCGAAAGATCGGATGGCTCAGATTGTTCGTGGCGTGCGTCGTGGCGGCAGTACTGGTCGCCGTTTTCGTGCCCGGCGGAGGCGGCAGCCATAAGGGTCAGCCCACGAAGCGAGCGTCACGTCCCAAACCAAAGCCGCCGACGCTGCCGCGCGGTGGCCGGACGATATTGCCCGGTCATCTGGTGGTGGCGTATTACGGAATCGTCGGCACGTCGAACATCCTCGGCCACACCAACGATCCCGAGGCAGACGCCGCCGGGGTCGAACGTCGGGCCGCCGCCTACGCCCACTTCGGTCAACCCGTGCAGCCGGCGTTTGAGCTGGTCACGACCGTGGCCTCGTTTGACCCGGGAGCGGATGGAACCTACAGCACGCCAGTCGACCCGACGACCGTGGCTCGTTACCTGGCTGCGGCGCGTCGGCACAAGCTGTTGCTGATCCTGGACTTCCAGCCTGGGCAGGGGAACTTCCTCGCGGACGTCAAGCGCTACTCGCGTTTCCTGCTCGACCCATCGGTCGGAGTGGGGCTTGACCCGGAATGGAAGGTGGGCCCTGGGGAAGTTCCCGGCCAAGCGCTCGGATCGGCCTCGGCGGCCGACATCAACGCCGTCTGCAGGTATCTCTCGCGCGTGGTGGCGAGCCACAACCTTCCGCAAAAGCTGTTCGTCATCCACGAGTTCCGCACGAGCGAGCTCCCGGACCGCGGGAAGATCACGATCCGGCCGGGCTTGGCCACCGTGCTTCAGATGGACGGGCTCGGCGCGGTATCAACCAAGCTCGACTCCTTCCGCACGGTAACCCGGCACGCCAGCAAGTTCCACATCGGGTTCAAGGTCTTTCTCCACCGCGATCAGGACCCAGTGCTGATGATGCCCGGCCAGATCATGGCGTTGCGGCCTCAGCCCGAGTACATCAGCTACCAATAAACCACCCGGCAGCCAGTCCAGTTCATTCGTATGCGAATGCCTGTTGGACACGCCCGGGAGCCGAAGCGGGCCGGGTGATCAACCCGCGTCCTCGCCCGGCTCATCACAGATGACCGAGCGGTGGACATCGGCTTCCCGGGCAAACGCGATCGTCAGCCGTCGCGCCGATCCCGGCGGACCCGTGCGAGCCGCCTGGTCACCGAAGGAATCGCCTGTTGTGCCAGCTGCCTGACAGTCGAAGCGGTCGCCCGTTCGCCCGCCGCCCGCACGGGCTTCAGGGCCGACGGGTATCTGTGACCGGGCGGATCGAACGAAGGACTTCCGGCGGCGCCGAACCCGTCGCGTCGCGTCGCGCGATCTCGTGGTTGCCGACGGGTGCGAGTCTGCGTTCACCTCAGATGTCGTTCGTGGCCGACAGCAAGGATGCTTCGCACGAGCTCGCGATCCTGACCTACCTCGAGTCGAGCTGCAGCGGGCGACGTGGCCAGATGGCTGGCGTGCTGGGCATCCAGGCGTCCGGTCGGCGGCGCCGGGCGGGCGGGCGGCCCGGGGGAACGAGGCCTTGCACCGCTCGCTCCGGTAAGTGGCACCGGCCAAGGAATCGCCCGCAGAGCCGCGCCCTGAAGCGGCGACCAATGACGAGATCAGTTTTCAGGTCACCGCTTTCTTCACGAGCGCGGCGATCTTCATCTCATCGGCGGCGGTCAACTCCTTCAGCGCGAAGTCGGTCGGCCACATGGCGCCGTCATCGAGGTTCGCCTTGTCGCTGAAGCCGAACGTCGCGTACCTCGTCTTGAACTTCTGCGCGTCCCTGAAGAAGCAGACGACCTTGCCGTCCTTGGCGTACGCGGGCATCCCGTACCAGGTTCTCGGCTGGAGGTCCGGCGCGCTGGCTTTGATGAGCGCATGGAGCCGCTCGGCCATGACGCGATCCGCGCCCCGCATCTCGGCGATCTTCGCGAGCACGTCGCTTTCCCCGGCCGCCTCGTCCTTCGCCGCTTTCAGCTCTTTGCTGCGTTCCCTCATCGCGGCTCGTTCCTCAGGCGTGAATCCCTGGCGGTTTGCGGTGGTGCCCTTGGCCGACTTCTCGGAGCCTGTCTTTGGGCTCATGGAAACCTCCTCATGCTGTGTAGGTCATGTTTGAGATCAGGGGGACGTCTCGGCGCTGCTCCTGGCTGGGGATCAGGTTGCCTGCGAGATCGCGGGCGCCGCAGCCGCGAGCGCTGCGGGTCGCTCGTCTCGGACTCCCGCGGGCTCCCAGGAGAACCCGTCCGGATCGGTGAACGGGCCGGCATCGCTGCCAATGACGATCCGGTGCGATCCGGTGCCGTCCGCGGGGACGCCGGCGTCCTTGGCCAGGGCGCGGCGTTTGTAGAGGGCCAGCTTGATGTGGCTCGATGTGGTGGCGAACTCGACGTACGTACGGACAAAGCTCTTTGCCACCGTCAAGCCGCGGTCGGTGTAGAAGCGCTTGCTGCTGGCGACGTCCGCGGCTCCCAGCAGGAGCACGATCTGGTCGATCTTCCGGGTGGCCGGGCCGGTGTTCTTCTTCGCGGACGTCGCGACCTTCCAGATCGTTCCGTCCGGGGCTTGGACGACGCCGCCGTAGCCCCAGAGCGACTTCGCGACCGGCTTCAGCGGCGTCGCACCAGCGTCGAGGGCGGCGCTGATGAAGCCGTCGACGGTGGCTGGCTGGGACACCACGAGCGACAGCGTGAACCCACGAAAGCCGGTCGTCGGCGGGTCCGACGCGCGCAGGCCCAATCCAGGGCCCAACCCGAACGCGGCGGTGTAGAAACGCCCGGCGGCTGTGGGATCGGGCACTTCAAGGGTGACGGACTCGATGGAGGTCATCGCGGGTCCGCGGGTGAGGGGAGCTGGGTGGGAAGAGCCGGTCATGGTCACTCCTTTACTCGTGGGTCGCATCGACCCGAGATTGGTTTTGGATTACCTGGATGACAACCATCATGGTACACCGCTATCATAGAGTTTGTCAACCATTGTTTTGATCCATCGAACCTGCAATACTTGAGCACATGGCAGCGTCCGTCGCGACCGACATCGAGGTGGCTGAGTTCGCCGGCCAACTCTTCTTCCGGCTCTGGCGGGCCTCGCACACGCGCACCGCGGACGCGCTCGATTCAGTCGGGCTTACGCCCGCGCTGTTCGCGCTCCTCAACGTGCTCGGCGCTCGCGAAGGGGCAATCCAGCAGCAGCTGAGCGCCGACATGGCCATTGATCCAAGCGTCATGGTCAAGCTGATCAACGAGCTTGAAAGCCCGGGTTTGGCCGAGCGCCGACGGCGCCCGGGCGATCGCCGCGCGTGGGAGGTCTCGATCACGCCGAAGGGCCGGCGCACCCTTGAGCGGGCCAGACGATCCGTCACGCAGGTCGAAGACGAGGTGCTCGGCGGCCTCACCGACGCCGATCGCCGCCAGCTGCTGACGCTCCTTCGCCGAGCGCTCGCCTCAGCGCCTCCCCAACCTCCGTGGCGATCCGATGAAGCGGACTGAGCAATACGCGATGACACACACGAGCGTGTACGGTGTCCAGAACACGCATTCGCTCAGGAGTTTGGGCCGCCGACGCCAAGCCGCTCCGGGCGCCCTACGGTAGGCACCTCGCAAGCGCCCAGCACACGCGGACGACGGGCGTCGAAACAGCATCTGGGATCTCGGCGGTCACCGGTGTTGCTAGCCGGACTGCGCTTTGCGTCCGTTGCCCACCGGGTCTGACCGGCGGATTTCCCCCGGAACGGCGACCCCGGCCCCGCGTGGGGATCTTGGAGCCGACGTGGTTGGCGCGGGAATCCCGAGTTGGGTGATCCGGTCGCGGTTTAATGGCGTGATGGGGACAGTCGTGCTCGCCACGATGGGCTCGTGGGGGGACGTATTCCCCATCATCGGTGTCGCGAAGGGACTAACCCAGGCAGGTCACGACGTGCGGGTCGCGGCATCGCCTGCGTACGAGGAACTGGTGCGGGGAGAGGGGGTGGGGTTTGCCGGTATTGGTCCGTCGTTGGGGTTCTCTGACTATGCGGCCGATCCGAAGCTCCTCAGCGGCCGGTTGGGGGGCTTTGTCGGGTTCGCGCATCTGTTTCGACGGTTCATCTTCCCGGCGCTTGACCAATATGTGGACGACCTCGTCGCGTCGATTCGGAATGCCGATCTGCTCTTAGCGCATCCCGCCTTGGTCGCGGGCCCAATTGCGGCCGAGTACGTTGGGATCCGGTGGGGGACGATCAGCGTGTTTCCTGGTCTGATCCCGACCGCCTACGCACCGCCGGCACCAACGCGACTGTCGTGGGGCTCGGGTGAAGCCGGGCAAGCGATCAACCGGGCGGCGTGGCGAGCGGCTCGGTTTGAGATGGCTTGGCTGTTTGACCGGCCGGTCAATCAGGCGCGGCGGCGGCTAGGTCTTGCCCCCGGATCCGACGTCTTTCTTGCGCCGATTGGGTCCGGCCGCCCCTACCTGGTCATGTCATCACCTGCGATTATCGACCGGCCCCCTGATTGGCCAGCCAACGTCACCCTCACCGGCACAGTCGCCTGGGATCAGGTGAGCTCGTTCGCTGACCCGGGCGGTCTGAGCGAGTTCCTTGGTGCCGGCGACCCCCCGGTCCTGGTGACGCTGGGCGCCAGCTCTGCGCTTGACCCCCAGCAGTTCTACCGTCACGCGGTCACGGCGGTGACTCGTCTCGGCCACCGAGCCCTGGTTCTCACGGGCCCCACCCCGGCGCGTGTCGACCTCCCCGAGGACCACAACCTCTTCAGCACCACGTTTGCTCCTTTGTCGCAGGTCACGTCGCGCTGTGTCGCGGCGATCCACCATGGTGGGGTCGGGACCACCGTCGCGATCCTGGGGTCCGGACTCCCTCAGCTACTGATCCCGCGAGGCTTTGACCAACCCCAAACCGCAATCCGAATGACCCGACTCGGCGTCGCTCGCACCCTCCCCTGGCGCCGCGAGAGCACCCAACACCTCACCACCGAGCTGGCTGCGCTGCTCAACGACGGCCGCTATCGCGACAACGCCAAGGCCATTCAAGCCCACCTGGTCAGCGAGGACGGACTCAAGGAGACGGTCCGCAACATCGACCTCGCTCTGCGCGGCTGACGCGACCCACCTCCCGCGTTTGGTCGCGATCCGCGCGTGGCGGGGCCCGTACCGGTCGCGCCCGAATCAGGACCCGTTTCGACAACAGATCCTCCGCGAAGAGCGCCCCTGCCACTCGACAGCGCCTCAGCCCCGGCGTTTACCACGCTCGGATTCGCCCAGAAGCACCAGCTCTGCGTCCACCCAGACACCTGGCTCGTCCCGCCGCCGGCGACCAGCCGTCGCTCCTCTCCCTTCGAGCCGGCCTAGCTCGAGGCAGCAGCAACACCCTGACGGCCTTACTTGTCGGGTCCGGCGGAGGCTCCCGGGACCAGTGGTGGGCGCTGGCGGCGGCGTGGGACCAGGGCGGATCAGAGTCTCTGTCATACCCGGCCTGGCTCCCGGTGACCTGGGATGCTATCGGCGTGCGGATCCAGCAAACCTTTGCGGTTGCCAACTCACCCGATTGTGTTCGACTATGTGACGGATCCCGAGAACCTGACCCGGTAGCAGACGTAAAGACGCGAGTCGAGGTGCTCACCGCCGGACAGCCAGGAGGGGGTACCTACGCGAGTGGACCAAGGTCCCCGGCCGTAAGGAGTTCGAGCACATGATCGAGTTCACGCAGTTCGTCCGGCCCAGCCGCTTGCACACCCACATAGTGGAGGGACCGCATCCGGTCGATGGCACGTGGGTGTTCATCGCCGCGGGCCACGGAACGCGAGTGGATTTCGTTGCCTCTCCGGGGACCGATGCGCATTGCCGAGCCGATGGTCAAGCGCCTGATCGACCGTCAGTTCCGCATCTACCACGAGAACCTCCGTCGGACATCGAGGCGAGATCCTGATCTACGAAGCGGTAGTCGATCCGAGTGCTCGATTTGTCGGCGCACGAGCGGACACCGAGGACGGCTTTGCAATCGCGTGAACTCGCTCGTCACGCCGACGGCAGCGGAGCTCGTCTCGTACGCGATCGTTGAGCAGCCGGACGATGAACTCGGCGCGATCGGCGACAGGAGTCCGCCTGGCGAGTCCTTCGGCGACAAACCATGACCTCGGCTGTCTGGTCCGACGTGTTCGCAGGTGGAATGATCCCTGTCACATCTCGGTCTGGTTTCGGGTCATCCCGGTAGACCCGAGCACACCGTTGGAAGGACAGGAGGGTGTCCGATTGGCAAGCATTCAAGGAGTACCGCGCAAGCAGGCTCATCCGGATTGGCTGCGAAAGGAATCTGACGCGTTTCCTGGGGAGGGCGCGGTGTTGCGGGTTGACGTTGCCGGCGACGATGCCTGGCCCCGCTACCTCCAGCGCTTCCCCGGCATGCTCAGCAAGGAGGGCTCATGGCGCCGATCATCGCCGGCATCGAGGTAGCGCGACCGGCGGCGGAGGCGTTCGCCTACGTCATCGACCCGAGCACGATGTCCGAGTGGCAGCAGGGTTGCGTGAGAGGGCACATGGACAGCGCCACGACCGACGTCGGGTCCAAGTGCACGACGGTCCGGAGGATCGGCGGCCGTGAGCGCGAGGTGATCACCGCGATCACCGAGTACGACCCTCCGCGCCGGTGGGCCGACCGCGGCATCAGTGGGCCGATCAGGGCCATCGTCGCGGTCACGGTCGAGCCGCTCGCCGACACCGCACGGTCGCGGGTGACGATCGAGGTGGACTTCACGGGGCACGGGATCGGAAAGCTGCTCGTTCCGCTGTTCGTCCGTCGGCAGGCTGCCAGCGAGATGCCGGAGAACATGGAGCGGCTCAAGCGACGGCTTGAGGCCAGCCACTAGATCCCCGCACCGATGAAGGAGGGTGGGAGTCGCTGTCTGAGCGGCATCGCTGACCCATCGCGACCGTTACAGAGAAACCGTGTCGACGCTTACAGGCATCCTCATGTCCTGAGCCCAGGCGCGCAGCACCGCTGTCGCCGGCCTGACTCCTCAACCCACTAGGAGGAGCGATGGCCGCCGGCCGATGCCCTACTTGCGCCTATGCGTAACGCTCAGCGACCACCATCGAGCGCGGCCGCGCCGCCCTCCCAATCCGAGCTGCGGCCGCGTTTCCCACGATTGCTTCCGCCATACGGCCGGCTCGGCGCGTCGCCTTGACGGACCGAGGGCTCGTCCGGCTGGGACCGAGCTGCGGTGCAGCGTGATCGCGTTCGCCGACAAATCAGCGTGCCGGCCTGGTGTTCCGGCGCTTGCTTACAGGGCCAGCACGCGCGCACGGGCCATCGCGCGCAACGACGGTGCTTCTGGATCCCGCGGCAAGCGGCAGTCTGATCGAGAGTGCCGGAGAGGCTGCTCCTGTGTCATCCATGAAGGGCCGGCTGGTGTCAAGGGGTGGTTGGGTTAGGGGCCTCTGGTGGTTGGGTGCCGGTTCGCGGGCGGCGGTTCGGCGTGGGAGGCGGCTCCAGTCATCCATTCGGTCGCGTTGGGCGGACCAGGGTGTCGTGCGGTGCCAGGGGGCTCAATCAAGACCGGCGGTCGTCCTGTTCAGTGATGAGCGGGAGACCAGACACAGGAGCGAGCTCGCCCTGGCTTGCACCTCGCGCCCTGATTGTGAGCGCAAGCTTGTGGTGGGCTGGCGTTGGTCATGCGGCTGCCGCCAGCTCGTCGTTGTCGTCAGGGTGGTTGGTGAGGCAGCGGATCTCGCCGTCGCGCAGCCCGTAGTAGCAGAGGGTGAGGATCTGGCGGGCGATGGCGACTCTGGCGATCTTGGGGCCGCGGCGTTTGGCGATCCGTTCGTATTGGGCGCGCAGCGGCCCGCCGCCGGTGGGTGTGTGCTGCGCGGCCTCGCACAGCGCCCAGCGCAGAATCGTGGAACCCTGACGGGAGATGTGGCCCAAGCGCGCCTTGCCGTCGGAGCTGCGCACGGTCGGGGTGAGCCCGGCCCACTGGCAGAGGTGCTTGGCGGTGGGGAACCGTTTGACCTCGCCGACCTCGGCGATGATCAGCATCGCCGTGTAGCGCCCGATCCCGCGGATCTGGCACAGCAGCTTGACGCGCTCGTCGGCTTTGGCGCGCTGATCGATCTCGCTGGTGGTGTGGGCGATCTCGCGGTCGAAGTCGCCGATCAGCGCAATCAGGCTGTCGAGCCGGCGCCGGGGCCCGTCGGGCAGCTGCAGGGCGGCGAGGTACCCGCGGCCGGCTGTGCCAAACAGGTCGGAGTGTTCGGGCAGGATCCCCTGGCGGGCCAGCAGCGCGTGCACGCGGTTCTTGATCGAGGTGCGCAGGTGCACGAGCGTCGCGCGGTGGCGAAGCAGATCGCGCAGGTCGCGCAGCGCCGGCGGGGCGATGTACGCCTCGGGCAACAGCCCGGTGCGCAGCAGGTGCGCGAGCGTGCGCGCGTCGACCGCGTCAGTCTTCACTCTGGCGGCAGCGATCGCGCGGGTGCGCAGCGGGTGCGCGAGGTGTACGTCAAAGCCGGCGTCCTCGAGCAGCTCGGCGAGCCACTCCCAACCGTAGGTCGCCTCCAGCGCAACGTGGGTGCTGTCGGGATCGCCGAGCAGTTCGCGGATCGTCTCGCGCCCGGTCGGGATTCGCTTCTGCAGCGTCAGCTCGCCGTGCTCGTCGATGATCGCGATTTGCGAGCGCCGGCGGTGCAGGTCGATGCCGACCCACCGCATAGGGTGAGACATGGTCGGTCCTCCTCTCGAATTGTCCGGCCGCGCGGCCGTAATCCGCGCGGTCTTCAACGATGCGGTTCGGGACGGAGGACCGACTTCCTGCCACCTCACGGACACAGGCCGCTCGTGCCGCCGGAACCCCGGCCCTTCATGACATCAAGTGGAAGTCGGTATTTCCGGGTTTGTGCGAGTGATCACTGCGGGAGGGGCGGCCGGAGTCTGGCTGGTGTAGAGCAGGCGCCAGATGCGGCGGGCGAGGTGGCGTTTGAGGCAGCGAATGGCTTCGAGCTTGGTATTGCCTTCGGCGTGTTTGCGCGCGAGGTAGGCGCGGGTGTCGGGGTCGGTGCGGGCACGGGAGAGCGCGATGATGTGGATCGCGCGGTTGAGCTGGCGGTCTCCGCCGCGGTGGAGTCGGTGGCGGACGGTGTTGCCGCTGGAGGCGGGGATCGGAGCGGTGCCGGCGTGCCGGGCGAAGTGCCCATCGGTCGGAAAGCGCTGGGCGCCGGCGGAGTGGCCGATGATGATCGCGGCGGTCACGGTTCCGCAGCCGGGTGGGCGATGAGCTGGGGAGCGTGGGTGTCGATCAGGCGGGTGAGCTCGGCCAGCAGCTCGCGCTCTTCACGGCCGATCTCGGTGATCCGCCTAAGCAGCCGTTTGGCGATCTGCAGCCGCGGGGACTGGGGCAGCCGGGCAAGCTGGCGGGTTGGTCGGGCGCAGATCCTGGGGCCTTTCAGGGCGGCCTGGCCGAGTTGGGCTTCGAGCTCAGGCGCGATCGTGACCAGGTGCCAGCGCAGCCGGTTGATCATCTGCGTGCGCGTTCGCAGATGATCTGGTCGCGATAGTCGCACGGACGCGGATCTCCATCGCGTCCGCGTCACCGAACGCCTGCGGGAAGCTCTCACGCCGTCGCGGACGACCACCAGCGCCACCGCGCGCGCGTCAATCGGTCAGACTCCCCCGCTCGCCGTGAGACCGTCCGCGCCTGCCCGGTCATCGCGGCGGGCACCCGGATCACCCGCTCCCCGCAGCGATCAACGCCGCTTCCAGGCGCGCCGAGACGTGCCGGCAGTCCTCGATCGCCCAGACGCGCTCATCTTCCAGCCCGGCGGCGAACCGCAGCGCCTCCAAGGCTCCGGCATCGCTGGCCGCGATCGCCACCTGTCCGCGAGCAGCTCCAGTTTGCCCATCTACCGCGACCAGCGTGTGGTTGCGCTCGTGGGTGTCTGCCCCGATCAGGATCATGTGCGACGTCCCTTCGTTGAGCTTGACGAAGCGGACCTTCGGCGGACACCGCTCAGTCGGGGCGCTGCCACGCTCCTGTCAAGTCACGCCAGCGGTCCTCGGTCGGTGACGGGCGACACAGCCAAACACGGTCAGGCCACCTGGCCGACAGCGACAATGAGGGTCAGCCCGTCACCGGCCGAGAGCCAAACCGACCGGCCGGACAACACCGATCCAGCACCAGCCTCTCACTGAGCGACAATGCAGAACTAATGGACGGGCGTGGTCTCGACGAGCTTCAACTGATGCAGATCTCGAAGCGCGCGCTCGCTGCCGGCTCGACATTCAACGAGTGCGGCTGCATCAGACCCCGCGAGTACTACAGCTGCAGCGTAGCCACGGTCCGAGCCGCGGTCCGCCGGTAGGTCGCCGATGCAGCAACGGGACGACTCGGGTTCGTCAGCACCGCGCCGGCCCGCTCGCCCGGGCGCGCCCGTTGAGATCCCGCAGGACATCGAAGAGCGGGTCGGCAGGCTCTGCCTGGCGCTACCCGAGGTGACGGTGCGAGTTGACGAGTCTGGAAGCAACGCAAGATCGACGGCGTATTCGTTCGATATCCGCCGGAGGTCGTTCTGCTTGCTTGTGGCAACCAAGGACCTGACCGGCAAGCCGGTCCCGCGACTCGTGTTGCGTGCCGACCCAGACGATCGCGAGGCACTGTTGTCGACTGGCCACCCGTACTTGACCCCGCGGGCCGGCCGTCCTCGCCTCGGGGTCCTACTCGCCGACGACACCGACTGGGAGGAGATCCGCGAGCTGGTGACCGAGAGCTATCGGGTCCTCGCGCCCAAAAAGCTCATCGAACTGCTCGACTAACGCGCCCTCGGGCTTGGTGTCGCGCCCTCGCCGACTGGTGATCGACGGTCTGCTTCTCCTTCGCCCCTGCCCGTCCGCGAGCAGCAGTCAAGGCGAGGTGGCTGGGTCGCGACATTGCAGAAGCGGTCGAAACGGTCGCGCGGGCTCCCCTGTGATCGAAGCCATCGCTTCTGAGCCTTTGCGGCAACGGCCGCGCTCTGCGGCGGTGAAGCGGTGTGTGCGCTTAGCCCTGCGAGGGGATGACAATCTCGTCGGCGACCCAGCGGGCGATTGTGTCCGGGTAGGGGGCGGCGAGACTCAGTACGATGTGCGTGAAGCCGGCGAGGAGAGCCGCATCGACGGTGTCCCGAGTGGCGACGGGGTCCTCATAGGAGACTCGCACGCTCGTCGAGCGGGTAATCGATTCGGGGTCGCGGCCGATCTCGGTGCAGTAGCGATCGAGAACGGCGCTGCGGGCCTTGGCCTCATCGGCGGCATACCCGGCGATGTTCCAGATGTCGGCGTGCTGGGCGACGACGCGCAGCACCCGAGCCGTGCGCCCGGCGATGAGGATCGGCGGGTGAGGTTGCTGGACGGGCTTGGGGTTGGCAAACGCGCCAGCCAGGTGAACGTGGCGCCCGTCGAAGTCAAACGGCTCGTTCTCAGTCCACAGGCGCTTGATGACCATGCACGCCTCCGCTAAGGCGTCGACCGAGTCGCGAAAGTCGAGGTAGGGGAGGCCATGAGCGTCGTACTCGCGTCGAGCCTCAGGAATGCTCGTGCGCGAGCCAGCGCCGATCCCGAACTCCAGCCGGCCGTCGGAGACGACATCGACGGTGGTAGCGATCTTGGCCAACACCGCCGGCGGGCGAAACCGGTTGCTCGTGACCAGCAGGCCAAGCCGCAGCCGGCTGGTCTGCGCCGCGAGCGCTGAGAGCAGCGTCCAGCCCTCGAAGATCGGGCCCAGGCGATCTGACGCGATCGGCATGAGATGGTCAAAGAGCCAGGCGTGCTCGATCTCGGGGATGGTGTCGGCCTCACGCCACACGCCCAGGATGTCGGTGTAGTTGACCTGCTGCGGGGCGGTAGCGATTCCGAAGCTGACGTGAGACATGCGTGCTCAGACTACGACGCGAGCCAACGCGCCTTGGAAACGTACACGGGTAGCGCTGCGCGAGTGCTATCGGAAGCGACCGCAGATGTAGGCCCACCGAGACACCCGCTTCCACGAGGAACCACCGGCTGTCTCGGCCTCCGGATCCGTCGTCCGACCGGCTCGTGCTCAGCGCCCGCGATCGACTGAAGCGGAAGTCGTTCGCCCACAGCCCCTCGAGCGACTGAGCAGCAGCGAAAGCGTCGTTGCGCACTTGTAATACCTTCGGCCACAATCTCAAGATGACGCAGTGGCCGGATCTCGCACAGGATCAAGACGACGGAACTGGACGGTGGATCCGATCCTGCTGTTCGAGTCACCACACGCTCGGGATCGAAGCCGCGGGCCCCGTGGTGGGATTGTCTCCGCCCGTCACTCGAGCGCCAACGGCGCGGCGAGCTGCGATTGCCTTCGAGGTGCACGGGCGACTTCTTCCTTGCCCTCGCACGACCACGGGTAGGCATCAAGCGCTTCTCGGAGCCCGCGCACGGCCACCGTAGACGGACTTTTTGAGCTGGATGCGGGTCCTGACAGAGAACCTCCGGAGGCGGGCGACACGCAGGCCCAATTCCCACCCGACCGTTCTGCCTGCGGATTGCCGCGGCAACCCGGCGGTCAGGGCACACCGACTGTCGTCTCCTCGCCCTCGGAATCGACCCAGTCATCGAGTCGCTTCCACCAGTCGTACAGCCACCGGGCCTGTTCATCCGGATCGCGCGGTCGCTCGGTCGCCGGGGCGAGCCACATCCTGGTCTTCAGGGTCCTTCCGATCGGGGGGTGGCGCCACAGGTCCCGAGGGAAGGCGGCAAGCCCGAGGCCGGTGTGGGCGCCGAAGATCACATCCGCGTTCGGGTTGCCGCCCAGCGCGGCCAGGGCTCCAGCCGGATGCGGGGGCAGCATGTGGGTCATCGCCTGACCGGCGGCCGCCTCGCGACGGCGTCCCTTGCTCCGCAGCTTTTGAATGGACCGCTGACGGCGCTCGGCGGTGAAGTTGCCGCCCTCGGGGAACAGCAAAAGCAGTCCGCGCGGGCTCAACTGGGCCGACACCTCCTTGATCCGGGTTTCGCACTCCTCCGGGTCGGAGGTATCGAGGCCGGCGTGCGGGAGGCGGTGCGCGATGAGGTCCACGCAGGGGTCGATCAACAGGGCGTCGTTGAACACCACGCTCGGAAGCCGCTCATATCGGGTCATCAGCAGATCCACCATCAGAACCGAGTCTCCGGGACCGGCGTGACGACTGAAGAACAGCAGTGGGCGGTTGCCCTCGAGGCTTCGGGCTGCCTGCGGCGAGGGCTCGGGAGCAACCTCGATGTCGAGCAGCGCCAGTGCGCGCGCCACGACGCTGTGGACGAACCAGCCGAGCAGGCGGTAATGCAGCCGCCGAGACCAGGAGGAGCGGATCTGCCAGCCGAAGCCGCTGGCGAGCCAGAGCCCTCCGCACGCCACGAGCATTGACAGCTCCGATGCGAAGTAGGCGATCACCAAACGGACAAACACCAACGCCTGCGGACGGTTGGTGACCGCGGCCGTGATCGCTCCGAGGATCAAGAGAACTGGGCTTAGAACAAGGCATACGATCGACATCACCAGCCAGGCGGTGATCGTCAGGGGACGGCGGACGGCGGGTGGGGGCATCAGCGCTCCTGCAGGTATTGAAGCGAGGCCTGATAGGAGGAATCGATCTGCTGCTGGACAGTACGGGCGATGCGGCGGAAGCGGAGCTGCCCCGGCACATCGTTGTAAGCCGGAGCGGCCGAGCCACCGGTAGGCAGGACATGGAGCTGCACGCCATGGGGGAGGGAGGTCAAATCGCTGGCGAAACGGTGGCGACGCGCCACCTCGAAGGCCACCAGACCTACCTCCCAGGGCCAGCGCGGCGGCTGCAGGGGTTTCTCCAGGCGGCCGACCTGCAGAACGTAGATGGCTCGAGCGCCCAGCGCCACGGCCCTTGCTACCGGAATCGAGTTGACGATCCCGCCGTCGATGAAGTGCTCGTCGCCGATCTTGACCGGCGGGAGGATGCCAGGCACAGCACAGGACGCCAGCACCACGTCAGCCAGGATCCCCGTGGCGAACCAGTGTTCGGCCGCCCGTTCGATCGACGCGGCGACGCACTGGAAAGGGACCTGGAGATCCTCGATGCGCTCTACTGGCAGCGCCGCGGCGAGCCGTGAGCGCGCCGCTTCCAGGGACTCCAGATGGGTGCCGGTCCGCGCCAGCGTGGTCACCCGGCGAACCAGCCCTCCCGCCGAGCGCCCGGAGACGTTTGACTCGCGCCAGACCTGGCTGAGCCGGTCGGTGCCGGCGAGAGTCGGATCGGCGGCGAACAGCGCGCCATTGATCGCCCCCACCGAGGTCCCCAGCACCAAGTCGGGGACGATCGAGCTCTCGGCGAGAGCTCGCAACATGCCCACCTCGTGGGCGCCCAGAATTCCGCCTCCGCCGAGCACGAAGGCGACCTCGCGGCGACGGTCCGGAAGCGCCATGCACGGCGTTCTACACGATCGCTGCCGTAAGCCAACGCCTGCGCGAGATCACGTGGGGCTTCGCTCCGCGAACTGGTCATCTCTCAGCGACACGAGCCGGATCGCTTTGCGGACGGTGTCCGGCCGCGATCGGGTTGCCGCCGCGGCAGCAACGTCCGTTGCCAAATGGGGCTGGCGCTCGCTTAGCGACGACTCCGGGCCGCGTCTGGTCTGGTCTCGGTCAAGAGCGGCCACGGGCGGCCGCTCGGGGACAATGCAGGAGCCGGGGAGGCCGGTCGGCTGGCGCCTGCTCGTACATGACCAAAGGAGACTGGATGTTCGCGCGTGTGATCATCGCCCAGGCAGGAACTGAGGGGTTCGGCGCCTTGATCGACCTTGCCGAGCAGCAGCCCCCCGACGCCCGGCAACGGCCGGGGTTCCAGGCTTTCTATCTGCTCGCCGACGATGAGAGTGGGAAGCTCATCAACATCTCGTTCTGGGAGACCCGCGAGCAGATGGAGAAGGTCGCTCAAGGCACCGCGGCCGGGATCCATGACCAGGGCATCGAGGCGACAGGCCTCACATCACCACGCCTCGAAACCTATGAAGTCAAGATACAGGGCTGAGCCGTCGAGCCACTCGCGGCTCCTGGTGTTCGCGGCATGAAAATGCTTCTCGGAGGGTCCGTCCGGGTCCGGGCCTACAGTCCGGCGATCCGGGACAGGGGCCTCTATTGGGAGAACGCAGACGGGTAGGCCCTTTTTGGCGATGGGCTTCGAGCCCGTGCGTTCGTTTGGCCGCCCCTGCGACTTGCCTGGATTGAGCGTTCGAGCTCTGGACCGTCCTGGGTTGGTTGGAGACTCCTGGCCTTGGAAAATCAAGGGCGGAGTTCATGCCAACAGATCGCACAGCTGGGAAGCCGACGACGCGTTGGTATTCGCCGGAGGAGAAGCAGGCGGCGGTGAGGATGGTCCGGTCGCTGCAGGCGGAGACCGGGATGACGCATGGGGTGGTCTGAAGGGTCGCTGAGCAGCTGGGGTACGGGGTTGAGTCGGTCCGCAGCTGGGTCAAGCAGGTCGATGTTGACGCGGGCGCGCGGCCGGGGACCCCGACGAGCGAGGCGGAGCGGATGCGTGAGCTCGAGCAGGAGAACCGGGAGCTGCGGCGCGCGAATGAGATCCTGCGCCGAGCGGCGTCTTTCTTTGGGGCGGAGCTCGACCGCCAGCAGCGCACATAGTGGCATTCATCGACGCGAACAAGGACGAGGTGGTGGACGGTCGCCGGCTCGGGATCGAGCCCATCTGCCGGATTTTGCAGGTGGCTTCGAGCACGTACTACGCAGCGCGTGGTCGACGGCGTTCGGCGCGCGCCCAGGGTGACCAAGAGCTCGTTCCGCGGCTGGTCGAGCTGTGGAAGGACAACTACGAGGTCTACGGGTCTCGGAAGCTGTGGAAGGCCGCCAGGCGTGCCGGGATCGATATCGGCCGTGACCAGACCGCCCGGCTGATGCGCCAAGCTGGGATCCGCGGCGCGCTACGCAGCAAGCGGGTGCGCACGACCCGGCGGGAGCAGGGCGCTGGGCGGCACCCCGATCTCGTCAACCGCCGATTCCGAGCTGAGCAGCCCAACCGGCTATGGGTCACCGACCGCACGTTCGTCGCGACCTGGGCCGGAGTGGCTTGCGTGTGTTTCATCATCGACGCGTTCTCGCGGATGATCGTCGGCTGGCGCGTCGCCGGCCACATGCGCACCCCGGTGGTCCTCGACGCGATCGAGATGGCCCGCTGGAATCGCGGGCTGCATCACGCCGGGCTGCGCTGCCATTCAGATGCCGGGTCGCAGTTTCACCTCTATGCGCTACGGCGAGCGGCTGGCCGAGATCGGGACGGTTCCGTCGATCGGATCGCTCGGCGACAGCTACGACAACGCTCTGGCCGAGACCGTGAACGGCTACTACAAGGCCGCGCTGATCCGCGGCCCCGCCCGCACCGGGCCGTGGAAGACGATCGAAGAGGTCGAGCTGGCCACATTGGGATGGGTGCACTGGCACAACACCCAGCGCCTACACGGCTACCTCGGCGACCTGCCGCCGGTCGAGTTCGAAGCACTCCCGCCGCCCGGGAAGCCCTCGATCCGAGGGTGCTATCGGTCGCCGAGCCCGCTCGCAGGGCTCCAGAACGCCTCTCACAGCCTCGCTCTGAGCTTCGCGAGAAGCAGATCCCCCATGATCCGCTGCTTGAGGCCACTGCGGCCGACGCCACCGCTCTGGCTGCCGGCGGCACCTCGCTTCAGCACGCCCCCCGGATCAGAGCAATGGCTGACTGAGCCACGGGCCGTTTTCGGTGTCGGCCCGTGCGGCTTCAATCTCGGTCGAGAGTTGCTTGCGTCGCTCGACGCTTTTGGCTGGGTTTTGAGCGTTTCAATCGTTGTGTACGCCTGGCTGCTCATGCGTGCCCGCAGCTCGAGTTCAACAACGAGAGGACCAGGACATGTCGAGGTATGAGATCGCGGTAGATCTGGTGCAGGAGATGGCCGCCATCGAATGTCTACGCGGCGGAAGCTGCTGTTTTGATGATGATCTAATCGTCGTGTGCTGGCGGACCTACGGCGATGAGATGGGCTACGTCTGGGTGAGGGTTCCCGACGAATCGTCTCGGAAGGCGGCCGAGACCGCCGTCGACCGCGGGATCCGTGAGCGCCGCGACGAGATTAGGAAGACGGTGGCGGACTTCGGGCACCCTGGTGATCCTGAGCTCCAGCCGCGTGGGGCGCAGGTCATCCGAAGCCGTCTCCAGTCCTTAGACGCGGCGATGGCGGCGTGACGGCTCGGGAAACGAGCTGAGACGGAAGCTCAAGATCTGCCTCACGCGCGCCGACAAGAGGCGAAACGAGTGGGGGAGGCGTGCCGCTGGCTCCGCGGACCGACATCTCACTGCTGCTTCTTCCTAGCCAGGAGCCAAAGGAGGAGTCAGAACCTCACGTCCCGTCCGGCGACGAAGAGCAGTCTCGGATAACCACGCTGAATGGGCCGGGGCGCTGGTGGGTGTCCAGCGGAGAGAGCTTGAGTTTGAGGCCGAAGACGGCGGCCGGTGGCTGTTGGGCAAGGGCGGTCCTACGGCTCGGCGTTCCTCCTCTGCGGGTGCTGCACAACCCGGGCAGCGAGCTGACCGTCCTGAGCGCCGTCTCGCGCCGAGCCCAGGCAGACTCGGCGACAGACCCAAGCTGCCAACCGCGATCCCACGCTCACGCCATTACTACCGGAACCTCGTTGGCAGGCTGCACATCGCTTCACGACACACTGGCTCATCCCCGTTGTTGGCCGGCCGTCGATACCGCTGTACGGGCATTGGGGGTCGCGCGTCGCGAGCGTTTTCCCGTGACCTGTCCGGGCCGAGCTATCGGGAACCGGGTGCTGCGCCATCGTCGCGCGTTCGACGATCGACCGGAGCGCGGCTGCTTGGGCTCGCGGCCGGGCGGGGATGCCTGTTTTGCGAAACTTTCGCCTGCTTGGGGGCGTTAGAAGGAGTGGCTGTCGCTTGTCTCGGAAGGGGTTGGCTTCTTGAGGTCCATCGGTAGTCGCAGTCTTCGCGGGCTCCTTTGCTGCCTCGTCACAGCTGGCTTGCTTGGCGGCGCGTCGGGGGCGGCGTCGGCCCAGTCAGCGCCGATCACCTATTACCGGGTTCCGAGGAGGAATGCCGACCCGCAGGGCGTTGCTGTGGCGTTGGACGGGTCGATCTGGTTCACCGAGAAGGCGGCGGCCAGGATCGGCGAGCTCACCCAGGCCGGTTCGTTTAAGGAGTTCGCGATTCCCACCGACGCCGGCGAGCCGAGTGGGATCGCTGCCGCGTCCGACGGATCGATCTGGTTCACCGAAAGTGCCGTTGACAAGCTCGGGGAGCTCACTCCTAACGGCTCGTTTACTGAGTACTCGGTTCCCACCGCTGGTAGCGAGCCGGACCGGATTGCGATCGGCCCCAATGGCGATCCGTGGTTCACCGAGACTGCCGGTAACCAGATCGGAACGGTGCGCGCCGGCGTCGTCGTCGAGTATCCGGTCCCAACGTCTAACAGCGAGCCCGACGGGATCGCGACCAGCGATGACGGCACCATCATGTTCGCCGAGGCCGTCGCGCCGTTCGTCGGGACGATCAGCGCGTCGGGAGCGATCACCCAGTGGCCGCTGCCAACGATCAACGGCGCTTCGGCGCTCGCCACAGACACTGCTGGGAACGTCTGGCTGGTGCAGCGGAACTCCGCAGGGATCCAGCCGGGAGTGATCCAGCTCGCCGCCACGGGGTCTTACACTGTGGGCGAGACGTTCCTTCCTGAGGGGAGCGACCCGACCGCGGTCGCCGTCGGTCCGGACGGTGCTGCCTGGTTTGCTGAGGCCGGCACCGGTCAGATCGCGCGGATCACGTATACCGGGTTTGGTGGGGTCAACGACGAATACGACACCGGGGGCTCGCCGCAGGACATCGTCGCCGGCCCCGGAAACACGCTCTGGTTCACTGACCCGAAGGACAACGCGATCGGGCGCATCGACCTCACGGTCCCCTCGATCAGCGCTCCGCCGTCTGTCGCGCTCACCGCCGGACGGGCGGCGCATGTCGCGATCACAACCAGCGGCTTTCCGGCGCCGACGCTCAGCGAGACGGGGGCGCTGCCCAGAGGCGTGACATTCACCGACAACGGCGACGGTACGGCCGCGATTTCCGGTACCGCACTGGCCGCCGATGCGGAGCGCAGGTTTGCCGTCACCGTCGTCGCCAACAGTGGTCTCCTCCCGTCGGCGTCCCAATCGCTCTCGATCGCAGTGGCGCGTCCGAAAACCTCACGCAAGTCTCAGCGCGGGCGGGCAACCGCCAGTCGGCCTCGCGTGAAAGGCAGGGTCGTGCGCGTCAGGGTCGGCTGCCACGGCAGCGTCGGGCAGACGTGTGAGATCACCGCTCGGCTGACCGCGCGCCGCACGGGCCGACGAGCCTCGACGCGGGTCATCGCGCGCCGCACTGTCACGGTGGCGGCGCGACACAACCGGACCGTGCGGCTCCAGGCCGGCCGCGCCGCGCGCAGGTCCGCCCACACCCGAACGGCCGTGACCCTGACAGTCGTTCAGCACGATCGCCGCATCCTGCGGACAATCCGGCGACGGACAATCACGTTTGCCCCGAAATAGCGCGTGGCACCCTGGCCCGCCCACCGGCAAGCCGGCGCTCAGTGCTGCGAGCGCCTGGAGCGTCCGCTTGCCACGAAATGAACACACGACTATGGACATTTTCGTGACCCAACCTGTGACCACCAGTCGTTCAGCGAACAGCTTCGCGGGGCGCCGGCGCGGCTTCGGAGAGTGTCGTCTGGCGGGCCAGCACGATGAGCGTGGCGAGTGCAAGCAGCCCGGTGGCGGCGAGAAACGCGCCGGTGGGGCTGGATCCCTGGATGATGGCGCCAGCGAGGACGTAGCCCACTCCGACGCCGGTGACGTTGGCGGCGCTGAGCCAGCTCATGGCCTCGCCGCTGCCCTGGGCGGGAACGACGTGGTCGAGAGCGAGGTAGCTTCCAGCGGGATGTAAGCTGACCCGTCGCTGGCCTCCGCGGCTTCCGGCCGTGCAACATTGTGTCCCTGACGAGTGCTTTCCATAGCTCATGGTCGCGGACCTGGTCATCGCTCCGCGACTCTGGGAGCGTTCGCACCACCACCTGCCGGGCGAGCGCCCAGCCGCGATAGGGATCGCCACCTCGGCATTGACCGGCGCCATCGCGTTGGTGACCAGGCGCTCGTCCGCAGTCAACGCCGGCGGTGTTACCGCCTGCTTGGCTTAACCAGTCGGCCGGCCCGCCCATCCGGACGTTCGCGTTCAACGGAAGGCATGCGTCGCGCCCCATGCGGGGAACATGAGATCTCTCGACAACCGTGCGCCGATCTGGCTCTAAGCGTGGTCGGCCGCTGCGTCGAGCTCCTCGCCGCGGTTTATTAAGAACGCGCCAAGTGCGCCGGCGAGCGAGGCGATGACGGTGATGGCATAGATCTCCATCAGGACGTCGAGAACCCGCCCCGGGAACGAAATCGGGTTCTGGACACTGGAGGAGACTGTGAGCAGCTGGGTGGTTGTCCAGAACAGTGCGCTGCCGAAACTGGAGATCTGGGTCTGCTTCTGACCGCGCTCAAACAGGAACGCCAGAACAGCGCAGACTATGTCGAACCCGACGGTCGCCAGAGCGACGGCGACAAGTCTGTCGCGGAGCCGGGCGTGAGTCGGCGTGCCGGCGCGAAGGACCTCGCGCACCTCCCGACCCGCCTCGCTTAGCACGCGCACTACGTACATCGTCGGCTATTCGCTGCTCGGTCCCAACGTCCTGTGCGCCGTCGCCTCAGGTCGGCCGTGCATTCAGACTGGTCCCAACACGCTCGAATCGCATTCGTAGCTATCGAGACCGACGGCCCACGCCGAGGTACCCAACCTGCTCGCTCGGCCGTGCGATGAGCGGATCGCCAGCACGCGCCACGACCGGCAGAAGGAGAAGCATCGGGAGCGGGCGGATTTTGTTCCTTTGGGTGAGGGCCATCGGCGTCGTGCGTGCTCGCGCTCACGAGGGGGGCTGGGTTGGTGGGGGCCGAGCCAGCTAATTGCCTCAAGAAGTTTCACCATCGGTGGCCTCGCCGTTGCGCACGATCTCCCAACACATATCCATGCCCGGCCGAAAATCGATGCGCCGAATCGGTTGAGCGGTTTGCAGGGTAACGGGAAGCAGTAATCACAGGGGCTCCATTAGGTCGTCGGTTCTTTATTGGTTGCAACTCTTGCAACGGGTCGTCTCGAGATGAGCTGACGCAGCGCTAGCGACGGCGCGGCTCACGAGGACTTGAGCCTGCCTGCCGCCCCACCGATAAGGGAGGAGCCGCGCTTCCGTCTTGTCGCAAGACTCGGCTCCCTGCCCGAGATTGCTGGTCAGGCTCCGTGTACCAGCAGGGTTTGGATCGCTGATGCCCCTTTGTTGGAGGCAAGCGATGTCGGGTCGGGCTGGCTGTCGCGCCAGTGGCCAAGCCGCGAGCCGGGTTAGCCTTGCCCACTTGGCGGGACCAGCCCGCCAAACTCTCGGACCCGCGTCATGACCTGCGCGACACGCACCGTCGGGTTGCCCTGCACGGTCAAAATGTCCTCGACCACTCCGTCATCGAGCAACAGCTGTGCGAGCGCCTCGTGCACAGCGTGACGCCAATCGCCGTCCTCGTGCAACGACAGTGCGATGCAATCGGGCTCCTCGATCGGAACAAAAACGACCAGATCAAGCAGTTGCATAGCCTCACGCGCGGGCTCGATCTCCGGTTCGATATCTTGCCCGTCGACGAGCAGGTATGCGAGGAGGTCAGCTGGACAGCGGTCAAAAAGCACGTCGTTCCCCGCTGTCTCGATCTCAAGGATCGATCGGTTAAGCTGCGCCTGAAAGTCCTCCGGGGACGGCGGCCATTCAAATTCGTAGCCGTCCTCCTCGAGGAGATGGTATGGCTCACCCACCGCGGTGTACTGCGGCAGCGCCCGCGCCACCTGCTCGACCAGCGTCGACTTCCCTACCCGGTGGCTGCCGGAGAACGCGATCCGCACCGCGGGATTATCGCGGGTGGGGAGAGTGCAAGACGGTCGCGCACGCCTCGCAACAGATTGGTCGACGCAGCCGTGGACTTGCCACAGAAGGGTCATGCGCCGAGCGCGAGACTCGCTAAGCCCTAGGCTGTAAAGAAACCGAATACAAATGCCACGCGGCTGGTCTAGCTCTGCTGCCCACACGAGTTCAGTACCGGGGGGAGGAGCCGATGGCATGCCTCGCGTGACAGATCGTTTAGCGTCTGGTCGATGGTGCTCTACACATGCGCGATGCGCAAGCACGGCGCTACGACGCCGGTGATCAAGCACCCGTGCGGGGTTGCCGCCAAAGCGCTCGACGAGGCGCAACTGTCGTATCAGGTCAAGGTCGTCGGAGGGTTTAGGAATCTGCCGCTCAGTCGTCGCGGAAAACGCGAGGAGATCATCGCTCTCACCGGCCGACCAGACGTCCCCGTGCTCGTGCTCGACGACGGATCAGCCATCGCTGGCAGCGCCGCGATCGTCGCGTGGGCCAAAGCCCGGTAGCCGCGACGTCGCGGAGATGATCGGCGCAGCGGATACTCCCCTGAGAACGCCGGCCCTCGCAAGCAGGAGCCGGTGCATCGTGACCGCCCCCGGCGAGAGGCAGGCGCACGGAGCAAGGGAGGTATCGAGTTCTTGTGCGCCTACGACCAAAGCGTTCTCGAGCGATCATTTGGAGTTGCGAACGAGCCGTCCGTGCCGTCTGCGCCGCTCTGAGGTCGGCAAATGGGCTCGTTGAATTCGTACAACGGCCTTGATGCGCCGGCGCGCCATCAACTGACGCTCAGCGGACATGATCGAGAGGCGGCTGGATACTCAGCTATCGCCTCGATCGTCCTGCTCGGCGGCCCCCACGACCGCTACGACCGCCACGACCGCGACGACGATCCCACAGCCACTTCAGCGTCAGAAATTCGAGAATCCGCTTGAACACCGTTCCTCCTTAAATCGCCGATAGACGACCGTACCCGTCGGCGCTGCGAACTGCCCCGAGCCGCGTCCGAGTGCGTACCTGCGTCGCAATCCGGGAGGTCAAAGCTGGCATCAGGCGCCTACCTCCGCCCCTCTGGGCTCCTATCCACGACGCACCGCAGGGGCCAGACGACACCACAGCACCCGTACCCCAGCTGCTCAGCGACCCTTCGGACCGCCCCATGCGTCATCCCGGTCTCCGCCTGCAGCGACCGGACCATCCTCACCGCCGCCTGCTTCTCCTCCGGCGAATACCGACGCGTCGTCGGCTTCCCAGCTGTGCGATCTGCTGGCATGAACTTTGTCCTTGATTTTCCACGGCCAGGAGTCTCCAACCAACCCAGGACGGTCCAGGCATCCATCGCATTGCGCATGATGAACTCCCGCGATGGGGGTCGTGCCGGGAGGCCGGAGAACAGGTTGACCGCCACGTCGAAGCCCCACCACGCGTTGACCGGCGTCATCCGCCTGCGATAGGGGCGCGGAACGCAGCCATGACGTGAGCCGCCCCCGCGCTGGGCGCAGCGTGTCCCACAAGCCCCGCCCGGATCCGTCCCGGGGCTGCGTCCACTCCGGTGCAGATGCGCGCAGCCCAGCGAAAGCGGGCTTGGCTTGACGTTGCGCAATCCGGCTGAAGAGAAGTCTGCTCCGGCCGAGTCGGAGCCGCCGAGACACCCGGATATCTCGTGAATGCCACGGCCGCACCCCCGCCCCAGCGGGGGTCCGGGATATATATACTCTGTGACAGAGTAAAAGGACCATGGAGCCCTTCACAGCGTCAGCCCGGCTTGCCCCGGTGCGGTCTTCAACTGCGATCGGCGTGCTGCGCGCTGTCCACGCCGAGCCAGGTATCACCCGAGCCCGACTAGCTCGAGAGCTCGGTATCTCCAGCGGGCTGGCGACCGGGATCGTCGCGCGTCTCGTTGGGTCAAGCGTTGTCGCTGAGGGGCCGGCGCGTGCGACGGGCAGCCGGGGGCGTCCGACAGGCTCACTGGGTCCGCATCCGCGGGGTCCGCGGGCGGCGGTTGCCGCGATCTCACATGAATCTTGGGAGGTAGCCACCGTCGTGCTCGGCGGAGAGGTGCACTCCTACCAGGCGGAGCGCCACGATCGCGATCGGTCCTCCGTTTTTGAGCGGGTTGGGGATGCGTTAAACGGCGTTTGCGCCCGTTATGGCGCAAGCGTGCGGGCGATCGTGGTCTCGCTGCCAGGGACGGTGTCCGGTACGCGGCTGGTTCAGGCGCCCAACCTCGGCTGGCAGGACGTGGAACTCTCGATGCTGGCACCGCACAAGATCACGTCGGTCCCGTTCCTGGCCGGCAACGACGCGACCTTCTCGGCGATCGCAGATGCGCGACGAGGCGCGGCGGCGGGCTCGGCAAGCTCGGTTCACCTCTACATGGACTCAGGTGTCGGGGGTGCACTGCTCGACGGGGGACAGCTCGTTCCCGGTGCTCGGGGGATGGCCGGTGAGTTCGGGCACATGCCATTCGGTTCGCCGGCCGTGCGCTGTCGGTGCGGCGCCCACGGATGCTGGAACACCGCCCTGGACGGCCAGGCGCTTGCGCGTCATCTGGGCGAGTCGGTTCCGGCCGATGAGGTGAGCTACAGCCGCGAGGTCCTCGCGGCCGCCCGCGCGGGTGGGGTGCCGCAGCGACGTGCTGTGCGGGACGCTGCGTTTGCGCTGGGCCGGGGGACCGCAGCCCTGGTCAACGCTCTGGATCCCGAGCTGGTCACCTTCGGTGGCCTCGCTCCCCAGCTCCTAGAGGTCGCGGGTGACCGTGTCCAGGAGGGCTACCACGACGGCCTGATGGGTGCCAGGGAAGCGGTCGCTCCCGCGCTCGCTCCGAGCACGCTTGGCGGCCGGGCACCGCTGGTCGGTGCGGGCGAGCACGCCTTTGACCACATCCTTACCGACCGGGCGCTTGCCGCCTGGAGAGCGGCATGAGCACTCGCGCATGGGATGACTCTGCGGTCGGTAGCGCGCAGGTGCTGGGTGGCGCGCGGGTACTGCTGGTCGATCTCGATGGGACGCTCGTGGACTCATCGGCACCGGTGCGCCGCGCCTGGACAGCGTTCGCCACGCGCCACGGTCTCGATCCCGACGAGGTCCACGCATTCGCCCAGGGCAGGCCCTCGTCAGAAACGGTGCGCCTGCTCGCGCCCGGCGCTGATCACGCCGTCGAGGCCGCACTCGTCGAAGAGGCCGAGGTCACCGACACCGACGGCGTCTTTGCCTTGCCCGGTGCCGGTGACCTGTTGAGGTCCGGTTACCCCTTGGCGATCGTCACCTCGTGTTCCACGCAGCTCGCAGACGCGCGACTTCGCGCGGCCGGCCTGCCTCGCCCGGAGGTCGTCGTCAGCTCGAGCATGGTGATGCACGGCAAGCCCGATCCTGAGGGGTTCCTGCTCGGTGCCCGACGGCTCAACGTGACGACGGCACGGTGCGCGGTACTCGAGGATTCTCCAATCGGGATCGATGCCGGTCGCGCCGCAGGTGCGCGCGTGATCGCCCTCCGCACCACCCATCCCGATGACGTGCTCGCTCGCGCCGACGCGATCATCGACAACCTGGCAGCGCTCTTCGCGAGAGGCGGTTAGCGCGATTGCTAGGTCGAGTTGCCAGGCCGAGCTCGACTCGGGATGACCCCGGCACAGGGCCCGCATATCACCGGGACCGCCTCACCTGGACGATGTTCTCGGGACTGTTCGGGTTTGGCGTTCTCAACGCGATACTGGGTCCCGCGCTGCCCTACCTGCGGGCCGAAGAGCACCTGTCCTATCTGCCGGGCGCGCTGCATCAGCTGGCCTTCGCGGTGGGTGGTGGCCTTGCCGGCCTGCTCGCGATCCGGGTGGAGGCGCGCCTGGGCCGGGGTGTAACGATCCGCTGCGGGTTGGCCGCAGCGGCGGTCGCAGGGCTCGCCGTCGGTTACGGCGATGCGATCACGATCACGGTGCCCGGGGCGTTCTTCATGAGCCTGTTTGGCACCTCGGCGCTGGTCAGGATGTGGGCGGCGCTGGCCGATGCGCACGGTCCGCGGCGGACGGTGGCGATGACCGAGGGGGAGGTGTCGGTGAGCCTCGGCGGAATGGTCGTGCCGCTCATGCTCGGTGGCGTGGCGGCGACGGTGCTGACGTGGCGCTTTGCGTTCGTCGCCGGTGCCGCGGTTGTCATCACCGCCGTGTTGGCGATGGGCGCCGTGCGCATCCCTCGATCCGAGCCCGTCGCCTCGCCCGATCATCAGCCTCGCGCCGCTGATCTTCCGGCACAGCCCTCGCCGGTGCCGACCTTGGTGATCGTGCTCGCGATCGTCGCGCTGGAGTTCTCTCTCAGCTTCTGGCTCGCCAGCTACCTGAACGGCAATGTCGGCATCGGTCGTGAAGAGGCGGTCCTGATGGTCAGCGGCCTGTATGCCGCAAACCTCACCGGCCGGTTGCTCGCGAGTCGCCTGGCACGTTGGGTCAACACTGAGCGCCTGCTCGGCGCGTCGCTGATCCTCGCTCTGGTGGGTCTGCCGATCCTGCTGGCAGCCCGCGGCGCGGCGGTCGCCGCCGTCGGCATCGCACTGGCCGGCATCGCGATAGGTGCGATGTTTCCGCTGACCGCCTCAATGCACGTGGGGGTGAGCTCGCGCACTGCCGACGGCGCGATCGGACAGGTCCAAGGGGTCGCATCGATCGGCCAGATCCTCGGCCCATTCGCGGTCGCAGCGATCGCCCAAGCCGCCGGTCTACGTGTCGGCCTGTTCATCCTGCCGGGACTCGTTCTGCTCGCTGCCTCGGGACTTGGCGGCCACCACCGCCAGACTCAACTCTCAGCCGGGTAAGCGGGTTCCCGCAAGTGCCCTCGCCGGGCTTGCATCTCGCCGCCGACCATCACCGCCTAAGCCAGTCCGGGCAACATCCGTTCGTTGCCTACCGGTTAGCCGTCGGGACATGTCCTGCTGCCGCCAACTGAACAGGAGCGCTCGTGCGCGCGAGGAACGTGCCGGTCGGCACAACCGTCAGTGGCTGTCATCCTCGACCGGCGGGTACGGAGGCGTCGAGGGTCCAGGTGGCGATGACCCGGGCGCCGTCAACCGAAGCGGTGACCGTGACCAGCCCACCACGGCCCGGCGTCAGCGCCGGCGCGGTGGCCTCGCCGTGGTTGTCGGTGGGCACGGTGATGCGGTGACGATGAACTCGGCGCGGGCGGCGTCGACCCGTCCGAACACCGCGGTCAGCGCGGCCCGGCTGCGAGGGGTGGGAAAGTCGGCGTCGTTGCGGGTCACGGTGAACGTGACCGGCACTCCGGCTCCGACCCCACCTGGCCAGATCCCGGAACTTAGAGTCCGGGAGCCGAACCCTCGGGCGCTCGGGCGGTCCGGCGGAGGCCCCTTGTCGCAGGAAGACTTTCCTGCACGTCGCAAACCCGGGCATCGGGTGCTCGCAGACTCCGTGCTAACGATTCGGACCCGGTCGGCGATACGAGGCGAGCTCGATCTGGCTGGCATAGAGACGATGAGCAGCTACTTGTGCAGATGGTCACGCACTGTCGCATCCACCCACCACTGGGTATGAGGTCGGGCGCCGGTGCCGAGGATGAGGCTTACGAAGCTAAGTTAGCTTGCTAACATATAGGTGTGCCTGACTCTCTCAGCTACGAACTCCACAAGCTGACCGCCAGGCTCGATCGAGCGGCCGATGGGCTGCTTCGCCGGCAGATCGGCGTGTCGTATTCGCGGTTCCTGGCCCTGTTCGCGGTCCGCGAGGGCGCGGAGACCCAGCGCGCGCTTGCCGAGTGGCTCGGACAGACCGAACCGTCGACCAGCCGGATGGTGAGCGTGTTGACCAAGGACGGGTTGCTCAGCGTCTCGCGGATCCCCGGCGCAGGCAACCGGCACAAGCTGCAACTCACCGCACACGGCGCCGAGCTCGTCGGTCGCTGCGGCCAACTGCTTGAGGGACGTTTTGAGGAGTTCCTTCAGCGAGCCGGCATCTCTTATGACCAATACCAGCACGACACGCGGCGCCTACTCACCCAGCTTGATCACGACCGGCAAATCGCCCACGGCACCGGGAGTCGATCATGACCGCCGGTACGTCGCCCCGCCCAGGTTCTGCCGTCTCCGCCGACGGGACGAGGATCGGCTACCTGTCCCTCGGCGCCGGGCCCGGGATCGTAATCGTCGGCGGCGTCCTGAGCACCGCCTCAAGCTACCTGGCGCTCGCGCGAGCGCTAGCCACTCATTACACAGTCCACGTCATGAATCGCCGTGGGCGAGACACGAGCGGGCCGCAACGTCCAAACCACAGCATCGCCGAGGAGTGCGCTGACCTGATCGCCGTCGCCCAGAGCACTCGGGCTGCTGCCGCCTTCGGACACAGCTTCGGCGGCCTGGTCGTCCTGGAGACAGCTCGGCGGCAGCCGGCATTTGACCAGCTGTTCGTCTACGAGCCAGGTGTCCCGCTGCGCGGAGGCTTTGACCGCGCCTGGCTCGACGGTTATGAGCGCCTCCTGCAAGCCGGCGACCGGCGCGGGGCGTTCGCCTGGATGGTCAAAGGCGCCGGGTTCGCGCCCCGACCGTTAGCTGGCATGCCGCTCTGGTCCGTCAAGATGATCCTGCGCTTAGCGATCCGCTCCCGCCGGTGGGCAGCCTTGGCTCCTCTGCTGGAGACCAATCTGGTGGAGCACCGGCTCCTCGCTGGCCTAGATACGCCCAGTGCCGCGCGATTCTCGAAGATCACCGCTTCCACCACCCTCATCGCAGGTACCAAGAGCCCTGACGAGATCGGCCAGCAGCTCCTCGACGAGCTCGCCGAAGCCATCCCGAGGGCAGCGGTCGAGATTTTGCCTGGCCTCAACCACCTCGCGCCCGAAGAGCAGCCTGAAACCATCGCAAACGCGATCCTCACCCACCGGCAGGTACACGCTTGGTGAGCCCGACGGCCGAGGCAGCGGTACCGGTGTCGCTCGCAGACCGGGCGGTCACGGCACACGAAAGCGGGAGCGACGGGCCCAGGCCGGGTGCGGCTACAGGCGAGACTCTCGCCGGCCGCAGCGCAACCTGCCGCACGACTCAGCGCTTCCGGGTTGCTCAAATAGCAAGCGGACTTGTCAACCACATCTCGGATCCGCACGCTGATGGCACGGACACCAACGGGTCTACGAAGCGGTCGCAGACGCGGCGCCGAGCGCCGGAAGGAGGCAGCCTGATGGACGGACACGGGCACCAGCTCACTGAGGAGGAAGCGGCGGCGCTGTTCGAGCCGCCGAGCTGGGACGAGCGGTACTCCGGCGAGGAGAAGATCTGGAGCGGGAATCCCAACGCACAGCTCGTCGCCGAGGTGTCAGGAGGGCGTCCGGGCACTGCGCTCGACGTCGGGTGTGGGGAGGGGGGCGACGTGATCTGGCTGGCCCGCCAGGGCTGGAGGGTCATTGGCGCGGACTTCTCCGCCAACGGCCTGGCCCGCGCCGCCCGGCACGCCGACGAGGCAGGGGTTGGCGACCGCACTGATTGGTGGCAGGTCGACGCTCGGACGTTTGCGGCCGACGGCCGGTCCTACGACCTGGTCACCACCCACTTCCTACACCCACCGGAAGGCGGGATGGTCGAGGTCACCCGCCGTCTGGCCGAGGCTGTCGCGCCCGGGGGGCATCTGCTGGTCGTCGGCCACGCGCCGTCCGAGGTGTTCACCCACCTGACCGCGAGTCAGCGGACGGCGATGTTCCTCGCCGCAGACCTGCTGCCAGGTCTACCCGATGGCTTCGAGGTCCTCGTGGCCGAGCAGCGGACGCGGACGATGACCCGCGACGCAAAGACGGTCGACGTCCACGACTCCACGCTGTTTGCGCGTCGTAGGGCTTAGCTGACAGAGCGCATCATCGCTGAGCCGCTTTGATGAGGCGCCGGAGGTCGAAGCGCTGCTAGCTCCCGCAGTCTGACCGGCAGCCCAGCTTGAAGAAGCAGCCCCCCTCAGCAGAGCCCAAGACCGCCCGTATCACGAAGCCTGACTCAAGGTAGCTGCCGCTCCGGCTGCGGGCTTCCGCCGCGGATCGCCCAGCTCTCAAAGCGGCAGTCGAGCCGTCGCTGCTGTGGCGGCGACATTGCCGCAGCCCCACGCGCATGCTGCTGCTCGTGTTATCTGTCCGCGCCAGGGTTCACGCGAAAGCTAGGCTCGGTGACCTGTCGACGATCGAGACCGACCAGCCCGAGTCGCGGCCGGAGAGTATGAGATCGGGTGGTGGATGGATCCAGCCGTCTGGGGTCAGGGATTTGCGCAGGAGGGCGGCCTGGCGATCCGCGATGAGGCTCTGGAGACGTTGCGCGCGCCAAGCGTGATCGCTCGCATACAGCCATCAAATGCCCACTCGATCGCTGTCGCGGAGGCTCTCGGGCTCACCCACGACTTCGACACCACCGGCCGGACCAACGAACCGGTCAGCGTCTATCGGCTCGTCGCACGCGGTCAGCCTGAGCGGGGGGATTACGCTCCTCGGGAACGCACACCCCGTCAGGTCCCTCGCGCGGCCGATCCCTCGCGTCGGGTAGGGCGTTCCGCTCTTGATCAGACCCCGGTTGCGAAGGATGTCGATGACCTTGACCTCGGCTTTCAAGAGGCCTCCTTGTTGATCAGGCAGGCGATCCTGGGGCGGTCGTAGCCTATCGGCGTCTGCCGCGATCACGAAGGTCCGGTCACGTGAGCGATCGTCTACGCCGAGAATGAGGCTTCCCGATTTGACCGGCCAACACCCGGAGCAGAAGCCCGCCGCTGGCAGCCTCGTTGGCGACGCAGGAGCAGTTCGGATCTTGAAGTGCCGGTGCTCCTCCTAGTCGCGGATGGCCTGACGATTCGTTGGCGCGGCCACTTGAACGGTTGGCGAAGTGATGAGCTCGCGGAGTCAACGAGCGTGCCGCCTAGACTTGTTGGGATGTCTCTAAAGCATCCAGTCGCTCGCGGCGAGCAAGACCGTCGCGGGCGATTTGACGAAGTCGCACAGCGCGCCTCCCACTTCGCGAGCTCCCCCGCGTTCTTCGCCTTCTGCGTCGCGCTCGTGCTCGCATGGCTGGGTGGCTACGTCATCGGAGCGGGCGCGAGCTATGAGCAGGCGACCGGAACCGCCCTCACTGCGACCACCCTGCTGCTGGTCGCTTTGCTAAAGAACGCCGAGCTGCGCTCCGAGCACGCGATTCAGAGCAAGCTCGATGCGCTGGCCACGGGAATGCTTGAGTCCATCAGGGATGTTGGCGATGACGCCGACCCGATGCTCGAGCGCGCTATCCGCATCGAAGAGCAAGTCTGAACTGTCTTCATCACTTGACGGCATCGAGCGGAAGCCTGACACCGCTGTTGCGACGTCATTTGATCTAATCACGCGCCGGCAGGCTGCGGACGCCGGCCGCCTGACCGCGGTGTGCGTCAGTCCACCTACGGGATCAAGTTCGAGCTCGGCCCGGCCTCGGCCGACCACGCTCGTCTCGCGACAATGGCGAGGCCGCCGTGGACGGCGACGAAGTGGACTCACCGTCCGAGGTGAGCCAGATTGACCCGAATCGAGCCCCGTCACGTCGCGATCGGCTTGCAACCGCGCCTCGCCAACGCGCGGCATCAGCGGCGCTCAGCCATCCCCGGCGTCTGGGTCGATCATGATCTGCCGTAGGTATCGGTCGGGCGCGTCGAGGAAGCCGCGGATCTGTCGCACGGCTTGTAGTTCGTCGTAGACGGCAGTGTTGATGCCTGCATCGTCCAGCTCATAAATCCGGGCGGCCGGTGCCGCGAGCAGGACCGGCGAGTGGGTGGCGATGACGAACTGGGCGCCGGAGTTGGCGGCGCGGGTCACGATCGCGAGCAGCGCGAGCGCCCCAGTGACCGACAGTGCCGCCTCCGGCTCGTCGAGCAGGTAGAGACCGTCCGCACCGAATCGGTTAGCGGCCAGCGCCAGGAACGACTCGCCGTGCGACTGCGCGTGGAGCGGGACGTCGCCATACAACGAAAGGTCGGGAGCGAACCGGTCGCCGCTGTCGACGAACTCGGCGACGTTGAAGAAGCTCTCGGCGCGTAGGAAGTAGCCGTTTCGCGGCTTGGTGCCGCTCAACACCGGCGCCAGCAGCGGCGCGCGCGCATCATCGAGCACGCTGCGAGGCACGGCCGGCAGCTCACCGAGGCGGGCAAGCTCACCGCCGTGCTCCGCGAAGCCGATCGCCGCTGCAATTGCCTCGAGAATCGTTGACTTGCCGCTCCCGTTCTCGCCAGCCAGCAGCGTCACCGACTCGCCGAGGCTCAGCCGCTCGATTTCCGCGATGGCGGGAACGCTGAACGGGAACTCGTCGCCCCAGTTCAAGCGCTGAAATCCGAGCACGTACGGGCCCGGCCCAAACCGTCGCCCGTCCTTCCATTTCCCCACCCGACAACCGTAGCTATGCGGGCGGCTCTTCGCCCGCGTCGCTCACCAACGACCGAGCACGAGCTCGGCTGGCTTCCGCTCTCAGTCGGGCGTCCGCCGATCGGGAGCCGCGAGCTTCTGGCTGCAACGGCTGCACGGCAGAAGTTGTGGTGGTCGCGTCTATGTGGCGTTGGCGGCGGCCGCGGCCGGGAGGAGTTGGTCATCACCCCAGAACAGTTGATCCCCGACAATCACGGTCGGCACCCCGAAGACACCGCATGCCATCGCTTCGTCATGCATGGCGCGGACGCCATCCTTGATCGTTTGCTGTTGTACCGCGCGGGCGAGCCCGCCGCGATCAAGCCCGACGCGCTGCGCGGCAGTTTGTACGACGTCGAGCTCTGCGAGGCTTCCGCCCTCGAGGAACGCGATTCGCATGGCCGCGAGGGCGAACGGGATCAGCGCCGAGCTTTGGCTGGCGTACATCATGGCGCGAGCGACCAGGATGTCGCTCACCGGCCAGGGGTCAGGCCAGCAGATCGGTCCCAGCCCGTGCGCCTGCGCGCGGCGCTCGCAGTCGGCGATCTTCTCGCCGCAGCGGTCATCGATTCCCCATGAGCGACGCCCGTTGGCTTCAAAGAGTCCTCCGGCGAACACCGGCCGCCATTGCACATCAGGGATCAATTCGCCGATGCGCTCCGCCGCAAACCACGAATACGGCGACATCGCCCCGAAAAAGAAGAGCCGCGAGCCCACCGTCGCGGAAGCCTAATGCGCGGCAGTGATGCCCGCGTCCGTCGTAGCTCGGACGCCCGGCCACGACCGCTCGATTGAACCGGGGCGCGCGCTGGCGGCGCTGCTCGTACCGGTACGCAGGCGCCGTGCCGGGTGAGCGCGACCCGCGAACGCGTGACCTCGCTTCCGCTTCTGGCTAGCGGAGACGAACGGCAGCTAGCCGCTCACGCCTCAGCCTGGCGGCTGAGCAGCACTGGGGCGGTGCCCTCGGGTCGCCGCTCGCGGACGGCTACACCGGTCGCCGCGCTCGGCCTGGCGCGGGTCTCAACGGGATGCTCGGTCGGTACCGGCGTGCGCTGGCAAACCGGTGCCTGGCGTTTGGCGATCCGGGCGGCGGGAGCGAGCCCGCGAAAAAGGGCATGTTGAATAATGGCTGGGGGAGTGGCGAGCACGGCGTGCTCGGACGTGATCGGCCAGACGGTTGCGATGTCCAGCAGGCTGGGCATGGCTTTGATGTCGACGCGTCCCTGCTGCGCGAAGGCGAAGTACAGCTCATAGAACCGGTCGGTGCTGGGAAGCGCTGGTCGAAACTCAAATCGCACGCGCATCTCGTCCTCTCCGGCGTTGGCGAAGGTGTGCTTGGTCCCTCTGGGCACATCGACGGTGTTGCCCGCGCCGAGGACGTGACGAGCGCCATCGATGTCAAACGCGGCGCGCCCGGCAAGCACCTCGAAATGCTCGTCCTGATGGGGATGAATGTGTGGCACGCCGGCGAACCCACGGGGCGGGAAGATGCCTTCAGCCGCAAAGACCTCGCCGCTGGAGTCCGCTGACGTGACCAGGAAGACCAATCGTTGCCCGGTCACCGGGTTGTCGATGACGTCGCCGGCATTTGCCATCCTACCTCCAATTAGTTAGGACTCCTAAGCGAAGGCTACCTAAGCAACATGTCAGAGTCAACGCCTCCTCAACGACTTCCAATCGGCCAGCTACTGGTCCATCACCTCCGCGTCTTTCGCGGGCAGCTGCTCGCCGCTGGCGAGCCCCTCGCTCGCGACGCCGGGGTCCGACTGCGGCTGAGTCATCTGCACGTCTTCGGCAACATCAAGGCCGACGGCACACGACTGACCGACCTCGCCGCGTGGGCAGGGATGACCCGCCCATCTATGGCCGAGCTTGTCGACGAGCTCGAAACCGACGGACTGGTCGAACGCCGACCCGACCCGAGCGACGGCCGCGCCAAGCTCGTCGCGCTCACTCCGGCCGGCTGGGACGCGATCCGCACCGGCCGCGCGATCATCGCTCGGATCGAAGCCGACTACGCCCTGCGTATCGGCGCCGAACGATTCGAGACGATGTGCTGGGCGCTTCAGGACCTCCTCGACGACCTCAACGGCGCGCCGGTTCGCGGGATCCACGAGCCTGGCGCGTCACCTCGGATCTAGACACCCAAGCGCGGTCAGCGACGATTGAGTCGCTGCGATTCCGGCGGGAACGTCGTGGCCACCGCGATGGATGCGATCGTCAGCAGTGGCCCGGATCCCGGCGACTCGGGCAAGCGTCTTGTCCCCAACTTGCTCGTCGGCCGCATTGGGCGCCGGACGACGACAAGGATCGTCCTGCACTGTGCGGCCGGCGTACCTCTGAGCGGTGTCGGCCGCAACGTGGCGCTGGCGGTCAGGATGAGCCCGACGGTGTGCCTAGGCACCGACAGGGTTCATGGCTAGCGCACGCGGCTTCTGTGTTTCGTCCCAAGCGACGGCGTGGTGAGGGACAGAGATGCCTCCCGCTCGCCCAGGCCGAGCAGGGGCCCGTGACCTCGGATCGGCGAGATGCGAGGCTGCTGCGGGGCGCCCTCCAGCGCCGCTTCGGGTTGCCGCGGTACTTGGTAATGCCCACCCGCGGGCGGTCCCCAAGGTTCACGCGATTCGGTGTCTGATCCACCAGACCGCTTGCCCGAGACAGGCGAGGGAGAGGGCGAGAAATATGCCGGCTTCGGCTCCTTGCAGCGGCCAGAATCGGCTCGCTGGCTCGTATACCCAGTTGCTGAAGATGTGCTGGTGGGCGAGGCAGTTGTTGTTGAGTTCGCCGTCGGAGTTGATGCAGCTGCGGAGGACCGCGTAGGCGGCGTTTGATCCGTGCGGACCGGTGTATCCCTGGCTGATTACCCAGGCGTGGCGGATTCCCGGGGGACCGAGTGGCGGGCGCGTGAGTGCGTGCATTGGCGGGATGAGATGTTCGCGGGCGCTCCTGAGCAGCAGCCTTGCGAGCAGGTAGGCGCCGAAGCCGCCGGCGACCGCGAGCCCGGTGCGGCGGCCGACGGCTCCGATCGCAAGCACGGCGGTCGCCGCGAACAGCGTGTAGGCCATCGGCACGACGCCCTCCAGGTCGAACTCGTTCGGTCCGATGTGGCCGCCGAGGGAGTCGAGCGGGTGGCGCCAGTAGGTCGCCAGGGCGATCACCAGCAGTCCGCTGAGGACGACGCCGAGCATCATCAGCCCGAGGCGTGTTGTGAGCCATCTCCGAGGCGTAATGCTCTGCGTCCACGCCAGCCGGCAGGTTCCCTGGTCGAGCTCGAGCACGAACGGCGTGGCCAGCAGGACGCCGATCAGCCCCGGTACCAACCCGAGCCACGGACCAAGCTGGTTGAGCCCGTCGAACCGCTGAAGGAAGGCCTGGGCCTGCAGCGCGCAGGTCGTCGGCAACGTCTGCGCGTCGGTGGTACACGGCGACAGTCCCATGCTGTGGAACACCGAGTGCATGTGCGCGCCAGTGAGCAACAGCAGCGCCGCGAGCGCTCCCAGCACCCCGGCGAGCAGCGCGTTCTCAGAGCGCCCCTGTCGCCACATCAGCCAGGTCACGCGCTCACCGCCTCGGACTCAGGTGCGGCGGTCGGGTCGAGCGCGAGATAGGCGAGCACGATCTCCTCTAGGCACACGCTTGAGACACGCCAGTGCGCGTCGTACACATGGCCGTTGGCGCGGACCAGCACGGTTGTCTGGCGCGCGGTGCTGTTGGAGTGCACGACCGAGTGCAGCCGCGTGAGCTCGTCGATCTCGCGCCGCGAGCCGGTCAGCAGCCGGTGCGAGCTTACGATCTGCTCGGTGCTCCCGGCCAGCACCACGCGCGCCCGCGACAGGATGACGAGGTGGTCGCACACCCGCTCGAGCTCGGCCACGATGTGCGAGGAGAGCACCACCGTCACACCCGCCTCGGCAACTGCTGCCATCAGCGCAGACAGGAATTCCCGACGCGCGAGCGGATCGAGCGACGCCGCGGGCTCGTCTAGCAGCAGCAGCTCCGGGCGTTTGGCCAGCGCCAGCGTCAACGCGACCTGCGCCTGTTGGCCGCCCGACAGCTTCCCGACCCGCTGTGACAGCCGCAGGCCGAGTCCCTCGAGCCGCTCGCAGGCCAGATGATCGTCCCAGCGGCTGTTCATCTTTCGCCCGAATTTGAGCAACTCCGCGAGCGTGAACCCGCGATACAGCGGGTGGTCCTGCGCGACGAACCCGATCCGTGGCAGCACCATCAGCGGATCGCGACGCGGTGACCAGCCGAGCGTCTCGATCTCGCCCGCCGTCGGGGCGGTCATTCCCACCGCAAGCTGAAACAGCGTCGTCTTGCCCGCACCGTTGGGCCCGACCAGGGCGGTCACCGAACCGGCGGGAATCCTTAGCGTGCAATCTCGCAACGCCCAGGTCGAGCCATAGCGCTTACCGACCCCGTCACAGGTCAACGCCGGCCCGGGATTCACGCCACCGCCCTCACCGACAGCTGCGTCCGCAACGTCGAGGCGACGAGCGCCCGGATCGCATCGTCACCCAGACCCGCCGCGCGAGCGCGCGATAGCCAGTCGACCAGCTCCGCACGCAGTGGCGCATAGTCGCGCTCCGGCGACCCCTCCGCGGACAGCGCAACGAACGTGCCCTGCCCCCGCCGGGCGTCGACCACGCTCGCCAGGTCCAGCTCGCGATACGCCTTCATCACCGTGTTCGGGTTGATCGCGAGGCTCGCGACGACCTCCTTGATCGTGGGCAGCTGATCGCCCGAACGCAACACGCCGAGGCTGATTGCCTGCCGTACCTGCTGCACAATCTGCAGATAGGCCGGGACTCCTGAGGCCGGGTCGAGGTGGAACTCAATCATAAGACCCTTCTCCTAGAGAACTAGTAAAAGCATCGTGCCATCCAGCTCGGCGATGTCAAGCGGCGACCGAACCGGACCCACTGGATGGACGCCCGTCCGTCGCCGGCCGTGCATCGCTGCTCGTGGCCACTGCTCAGCGCGTGGCGGTGGCGTCTGCTCTGCCTGGGCGAGCGGAAGCCAAGCCTGGCGGTGATCGCGCCGCTGCTTGGGACGAGAAGCATCAGCAATCCGTCGCTCGCCAGGCTCGGCGGCGTGCATGGGCAAGAGCATTGGGCGGTGCTCAGCCACGCCGCGTCCGAGGCCCACGGGTTCGGCGCTCGCAATCGCTCAAATACACCCACCGGCGCGGCCCGCGGCGAGATGAACAGAAATGGGCCAGCGGCGACCGAGCGCGGCGACTGATCGTGGTCGCGGAGGCGCTCCGGCGGCGGACGCGTGCCTTACCACGCCGCGATCGTCGCGGTGAGGAACTCCGGCTGACGGCTCGGGCGCAGCGTGACGCCGTCGGCGCTGGGGCGGCGGCGCGCGCCGACAGGACAGGCATCGAAGGGGCGGTTTGCGGGGTCTCGACGTTCCCGGTCGCGCGCTGAGCTGGATCGGGCATCCATGCCCGGAAGATGCAACGCGGGCACACGCCGGTGACGGCCGGCGGCACGAACAGAGGTTCACGCGCGCGGACCGGAAAGCGTTGATCGCGCATCCGTGCGCAATGCTCACACCCCGCGCGCGGGAGATTGACCCGTGGGCCGCCAGGTCGATGCTCTCCACCCTCGCGGGTTGGCACACCGGCCAGTCCTAGACCGCTGCGAGTACGCCGATCTGGGGACATATGGGGACATACTTGCCGGTGGCGTCAAAGCGGCTGAGGCCAAAAACTGCTATCTACCAGCGCGTTCTCGATGGCCCGGGCAGGACTCGAACCTGCGCGCGACGGATTATGAGTCCGCTGCTCTGACCAACTGAGCTACCGGGCCGGCGTCGCCCAAGCTACCGCTTCAGGTGACTCTCCGCGCCCGAGCCCGACGCTCCGCCGGCACCGGCGGGCACCCGGGTTTTGCACCCGCGCCCGGCGGTATCATTACCGACAATGCTCTCCGCCGGCGACATCCTTGGGCTCGGCCATTCGGTCAGCTCGTCTGGTCAGACCCTGGCGCTGCTGATCACGTTCCTCGGGATCGGCGTGGTCGCGAACCTGCTGATCGTGTACGCGGTCGGCCAGGCGCTCGCCGAGCGTCGGCAGAACCAGGAGCGCGCGGCGCGAGCCCAGCAGTCGCGCGTTCCGTGACGGCGCCCGGGACGGAGGTCCGTCCGCGCCCACACGAGTTGCGCGACCGGTCCTGAAGGAACGGCGGCAGGCGGCGTCGAAACAGACGCCTGCCGATGAAGCAGTCAACCGTTCCGACCACCGCTCCCGAGACCGGCAACGGCCACCAGGCGCTGTCGGGTTACATCCGGGCCCGCTTCGAGGACTTCTCCCGCTCCCAGAAGGACGTGGCGCAGTACATCGTCGACCACCTCGACGAAGCCGCGTTCCAGACGGCGGAGGAGCTCGCCCGCCGAGCCAACACGTCGTCGAGCACGGTGGTCCGGTTCTCCCAGGCACTCGGGTTCGAGGGCTTCCCCGAGCTCCAGCAGGCCGCCCGCGACGAGTACCGCCGGCGCGTCGGCGGAGGCGCGGTCAGCACCGAGATACTCGGCGTCACGGCACCCCTGTTCTCGCTCGATCACACCGAGTTCGAGGCGGCGCTGGCCGCCGACCACGTCAACGTCGAGGACACCGCGCACAAGCTGTCGCGCTCCGACGTCGAGGCCGCGGTTGACGCGATCGTGTCCGCGGAGAAGGTGCTGATCGCCGGCACCGACCAGATGGCGTTCTTCGCCAGCTACCTGCGCCACCTGCTGATGCTGCTGGACCTGCGTGCCGAGATCGTCGCCAGCCCCTCGCAGGAGGCCCTCGGCCGGCTCAGCCGGATCGACGCGGCGACACTCGTGGTCGGCCTCTCCGCCGGGCGGCCGCATCCACTGATCACGCGGACGATGAAGCTCGCCCGCCACCGCAAGGCGCCGACGCTGGCGATCACCGACGCCACCTTGTCCGAGGTCGCCCGGCTGGCCCGCATCCGGCTCTACTACTCGTCCAACACCCCGGCGTTCGTGCGGTCGCACACTGCGCTGCTGTCGCTGATCCAGGCGCTGGCCTATGCCGTCTACGCTCGCGACGCGCAGCAGTACGACGTCCGGATCAAGGCGTTCCGCCTGAAATAGGCCGCGCCGGGCGGCCTCACGGCGCGCCGGCGGACGCGCGAGGCGCGCGCGATGAATTCAGCGGCGGCCGACGAGCAGCGACTGCGTGGCCCGGCCGATGCGCCCGGTCTGATCCCACAAGATGCTCTCCGAGGTGGCGATATTGCCCGGGGTGACCGACGTGCGGGACTGCATCGCCACCCATTCGCCCTCTGGTTCGCGCTCGAGGTACAGGGTCAGGTCGGGGTTGATGAACACGTGCCCGTCCCAGGCGAGCACCGAGGCGATGCCGTTGCCGAAGTCGCCGGCGGCAGCGGCGCGCTCCAGCGGCGCGATCGGCCGGCCCTCGATCAACGGGTGGCGGAGACGAAACCAGGCGGTGGCGGGACCGGGCTCGCGAAACCGGCCTTCCACGAACCGGATCTCCAGCGCGTCGCCGGCGAATGTCCGCGGATCGCCGCGCTCCCAGTCGCTGGCCGCGGCGTCCTCCGGCCCCGGGAACGGCGGCGGCTCCATGGCCGGCTCGCCGAGCTCGCTGGGGGCGACGAGCAGGGCTCGCGCCCGGGTGACGATCCTCTGCTCCGGATCGCGCACCACGGCGTCGAGCAGGCTCACCCGGCGTCCGGGCCGGAGCACCTCCACCGCCACCGTCAGCTCGCCCAGCGGTACCGGCGAGACGAAGTCGTAGGTGATCCGTGCCGGGCGCAGGCCCGGGTCGGGCGCGTGCTCGGCGAACGTGTGGACCAGCAGCGCCGCCGGCGCGCCGCCGTGCAGCGCCTCGGCGTACCAAGGTCCCAGCGCCAGATCCGTGGCGGTGAACGTATTTCCGTTCTGGACAAAGACGGCGTCGACGCTCATCGGTTCAGAACCTAGCGCCGGGTACACTTCTCGACATGGCGCACAACGGCGACACCCCGCGCGACGAGGCGACGTTCATCGTCAAGGCGGGTCTCGCCGAGATGCTCAAGGGCGGCGTGATCATGGACGTGGTCACCCCTGAGCAGGCCAAGATCGCCGAGGACGCCGGCGCTGCCGCGGTGATGGCGCTGGAGCGGGTCCCCGCCGACATCCGGCGCGACGGCGGCGTGGCTCGCATGTCGGATCCGGCGATGATCAAGGGCATTCAGGAGGCGGTGACGATTCCGGTCATGGCCAAGGCCCGGATCGGTCACTTCGCCGAAGCCCAGGTGCTGGAGGCGCTCGAGGTCGACTATGTGGACGAGTCCGAAGTTCTCACGCCCGCCGACGAGGCCAACCACATCGACAAGTGGCGATACAAGATTCCGTTCGTGTGCGGCGCCACCAACCTCGGCGAGGCGCTCCGGCGCATCGGCGAGGGCGCCGCGATGATCCGCTCCAAGGGCGAGGCCGGGACCGGCGACATCGTCGAGGCGGTCCGCCATCTGCGGATGATCCGGCGCGAGATTCGCCGGCTCGGGGTGCTCGACCCCGAGGAGCTGCCCACCGCTGCCAAGGAGCTCGGCGCTCCGTTGCCCCTGGTACGGCAGGTGGCCGCAGACGGGCGGCTCCCCGTGGTCGTGTTCTGCGCCGGTGGGATCGCCACCCCAGCGGACGCGTCGCTGGTCATGCAGCTCGGCGCCGAGGGGGTGTTCGTCGGTTCCGGGATCTTCAAGTCCGAGGATCCCGAAGTCCGCGCGCGCGCGATCGTCGAGGCGACGACGCATTATCAGGATCCCGCCCGGGTCGCCGCCGCCTCCACCGGCCTCGGTCAGCCGATGGTCAGCCTCGAGACGTCGAAGCTTCAGTCAGAGCAGCTGCTGGCCCCACGCGGCTGGTAGCCGTGACCGATAACTCGGCGCCCCCCGCGCCGGTGGTCGGCGTCCTCGCCCTCCAGGGGGACTTCGAGGCCCACGCCAAGATCCTGCGGCAGCTCGGCGCCACGGCGCGCGAGGTGCGGGTGCCCGCCGACCTGGTCGGCCTCGACGCGCTCGTGATCCCCGGGGGAGAATCGACCGTCATGACGCTGGGAATCGAACGGGAAGGACTCGCCGATCCCCTGCGCCAGCTCGCTCGCTCGGGTACCCCGGTGCTCGGCACCTGCGCCGGGATGATCATGTTGGACCGCGAGCACCTGGGTGTGCTCGACATAGCCGCCCGCCGCAACGCCTTCGGCCGCCAGCTGAATTCGTTCGAGGCCGAGCTCGACATCTCGGGGTTGGCCGGCGGGCCCGTCCACGCCGTCTTCATCCGCGCCCCGTGGGTGGCCGAGGCCGGCGGCGAGGTGGAGGTCCTCGCCGCGGTGGACGGCCACCCGGTGGCGATTCGCCAGGGCAATGTGATCGCCGTGTCATTTCACCCCGAGCTGACCGGCGAGACACGGCTGCACGAGCTGCTGCTCGCCGCCCGCGCCACCTCGGCGGGCCGGCCAACCTAGTGGGCCTCACCGAAGCGTTGCACCCGAAATGGCGGCCCCGGATGACCGCCATGCCGCGTCCTCGGAGCCTCGCGCAGCTCCGCTGCGCCACGGCTCCTGCGTCCTTGCCTGGCGGCCCCCGGACCTCGCCCTTTCAGGCACAACGTTCCGGTGAGACCCACTAGCGGTGTCCGCCGACGGGCATGCGCTCGCCACGACGACCCGCGTACTCGCGGAACTCCCGCTCGAAACGCGCCCAGTCGAGCTCCCGGAGCCCGTCGGGCTCGGGCGGCGGCTGGTGCACCGGATCCTCTCCGCCGGGGGGATCCTCCTGATCGCGTCCCCGGGAAAGCCAGGCAGCGAGCGCGGCGACACCGATCCCGGCCCCGTAGACCAGGCCGGCAAGGTCTGAGTGATGGGTCAACGAGGCAAACCCGCCGACGGAGTACAGGCCGAGCGCGCACACGACCAGCCGGCGCAGCTCGACCGGATCCGCGGAGCGGCGGGGCGCCCGGACGCAGGCGCTGGCCAGTATCGCCAGAACGAGGACAACGGCGAATCCGAGCTTGAACGCTACTGTCAGCGGAACGGCCACCTGGCGCCCATGATGGGGGCGAACCAGCCGTAAATCAACCCCGATCGCCGGATCGTGTCAGACCTCGAGCCCATGGCGCATAGTGTTCTCGCTCACCGCGCGCTGCTCGACGAACTGCAACAGGTAGTCGGGGCCGCCAGACTTCAGACCGGTTCCCGATAGCCGGTTGCCCCCGAACGGCTGACGGCCGACCATCGCCCCGGTGATGCCTCGGTTGACGTACAGATTGCCGACGGGTGAGCGCTCGCGGACGCGCCGGACGATTCCGGGATCTCGGGTGAACAGGCCTCCGGTCAGCGCGAACGCGAGCTCGTCGACGAGGTCGCAGGCGTGCTCGACGTCGCGGACGCGCTGCACCGCCAGCAACGGGCCGAAGATCTCGTCGGCGAGGACCGGCGAGCCCCCGGGTAGGTCGGTGACCAGCCGCGCGGGGCAGAACCAGCCCGCGTCCTCCGGTGCCGGCGCCTCGGCGACGATCCGGCCCTCTCGCTCGGCGCGCTGCCCATAATCGTCGACGCGTTCCTGGGCCGCGCGCTCGATCACCGGCGGGACGTCGGTGCCGAGTGTCTGCGCCTGTCCCACCACCAGCGTGCTCACGGCGCCGGCGAGACGCTCCAGCACCTGGTCGGCGATCGCGTCGTGGACGAGCACTCGGGCGGCCGCCGAGCACTTCTGCCCGGCATAGCCGAACGCCGAGGCGACGATCGCCGGGACCGCCTCGTCCAGATCGGCATCGGCGGCGACGATCACGCAGTTCTTGCCGCCGAGCTCGGCCACCACCTGCTTGAAGTGGTTCTGTCCGTCGGCTATCTGGGCCGCCGCCGCCACGATCTGGCGCCCCACCGGCAGAGAGCCGGTGAACGCGATCGCGTTCACGCCGGGGTGGCCGACCAGTGCCGCGCCGGCGTCGCCCTCTCCGGGCAGCAGCGAGATCGCCGCGGGTGGCACCCCGCCGGCGCGCAGCGCCTGCACGAGCCGTTGGGCGAGTGCCGGCGACTGCTCGGCCGGCTTGAGCACGACGGCGTTACCGGTCGCCAGCGCGGCCGAGGTCATCCCGCACGGGATGGCCAGCGGGAAGTTCCAGGGCGAGATCACGGCGACGACCCCGCGGGGGACGTAACGCAGCTCGTTGTGCTCGCCGGGCAGCTGCAGCAGGTCACGGCCCCGTCCGAGCTCCACCGCCCCCCGCGCGTAGTACTCCAAGAAGTCGATCGCTTCGCAGACGTCCGCGTCGGCTTCGGTCCACGGCTTGGCGCATTCGCGGACCTCGAGCGCTGCCAGCTCGAGCCGCCGCTCGCGCAGCCAGGCGGCGGCGGCGATGAGCGCGGCGGCGCGATCCTGCGCTCCGGCGGCCGCCCACTGACGCCGGCCGCGCTCCGCCTCGCCCACGGCGGCGTCGACGTCGGCTTGCCCGCCCACCGCGGCGCTGGCGACCAGGCGCTCCGGCGCGCCCGGATCGGTCGAATGCAGGCCACCCGCCTTCCGCGAGTCCTCGCCGATCCACACCGGTACCTGTAGCGGCAGCTCAGCGTCGAGCCGGGCCAGCGCCTCGCCGAGGCGGGCACGGACCGGCGCGCGGCGCATCTCCAGGATCGGTTCGTTGGCAAACGGCGCGAGCATCTTCACCACCACACGTTACGCCGCGGTCCGTGACGCAATCTGCTTCCCGATGCGGCAACCCCGACGACGACACACGTCGTCAGGGGGCCGCCAGCAGCTGGTCAACCGGGACGCCACGGGCCTGCTCTGAGAGGAAGCTTTCATTCGACGTGTTCTCCAGCAGCCGGCGAACCAGGTAGGCCATGCCGGCCACCAGATCGCCCACCGGGCAGTAGGCGCGGACGCGGAAGCCGTTGACGGCGAGCGCGTGCTGGAGCTCGTCGCCGAGCCCGCGCAGCACCTGCAGCTCCAGCTCGCGGTCCTCGCCACCCGCCATCCGATTACAGGCGATCGCGTGCGACACCGAGCGCAGGTTGTGGGAGGCGATCGCCACTCGGACCGCCGGACGCGCCGCCAGCAGCCCCCGGGTGAGCGCTTCGAAGTTGCGGTCGCAGTCCGGCTTGTCCTCGAATACCGGAACCTCCCAGCCGTGCTGGCGGGCCTGCACCAACTCGTGATCCCAATACGCCCCCTTGACCAGACGAACCGTCAGCGGCGGCGAGCGCCGGGTGGCGCGCGCCCAGGTCAGGATCTGGTCCAGCTGATCGGGCGAATCGCGCAGATAGGCCTGCAGCACCAGGCCCGCTGAGGGTCCCTCCCGAAACTCCTCCTCGTCGAGCAGGCCGAGCACGAGCTCCAGCACCGCCTCCCGGGAGTCGAGCGACTCCATGTCGATGTGCAGGTGAGCCCCGGCGGCGCGCGCGGAGCGCAGCAGGGGCCGCAGCCGCCGGGCGGCGTCACGTTCGCCGCGCTCCGGGGCGTCGGGGCGGAGCAGCGGCGTCAGCGCCGACACTTTCACGCACACGTTGGCCCGGGGGAGCGGCCCGACGGCGTCGGCCTCCAGCACCGCCCGCTCGGGCCAGCCGCGGGTGGCGGTCGACAGCTGCTCGATCGCGTCCGCGCAGCGCGCGGCGTAGCGGTCGGCCTCGGCTTCGGTGACCGTGGCCTCGCCGAGCAGGTCCACCGAGCTGGCCACGCCCGCGTCCCACAGCCGGCGCAGCGTGCCCAGCGCGGCCCGCGGCGTCTCGCCGACGATGAACCGGTGGGCGAGATGCTTCACGCCTTGCGTCGCGGCGGCCCCCAGCGCAGCGCGCCCGGCACGGTTGTTGGACACCCGCATCGCGGTCACGATCGGAGGCGGCGCGTCCGGGATCTCGTCGAGGAATCCGATCAGGTGCCGGGCGAGGTCGTCCAGCGAGCGGCAGGCCGGCACCACATCAACGAAGCGAAACAACGCAGCCCGGAGCTCGCGGTCGCCGGCGGCGACCTCCATCGCCCGCGAGTCGAGCGCGCGCAGCGGCTGGCGCGACGCCGCGGGAAACGATTCGGCCAGCTGCTCGCCGACCCGCCGCAGCTCGGTCTCGACCCGAGGGTCGGGTGGGGGCGGGCTCACTGCCATCGCCGGAAACCAGCCCTCGCCGACGTGCGACCGCTCATCCCGGACTGACCTGGGTCGCCCGCGGCGGACCCGGGCCGCCCGGGGTCGCCCGCTCGATCGTCTCCCAGCTCATCGCCTGGCGGCGCTCCGCCTCCTCGGCGGCGCCGCCACCGCGCAGCCCGAACAGGCGCTTGCGCAACAGCAGGTAGACCACGACGGCGAGGTTGATCAAGAAGCCGACCACCTTCAACGGAGTCGCGCCGTGGATGATCTCGTAGATCTCCAGCGGCAGCAGGACGACGGTGGCGACGAACGTCAGGTACTCCGCCCAGCGCTTGCCGGACCACAGGCCGACCGCTTCGACTCCCTCCAGCGCGGCATAGGCGAGCACGGCGATCCCCACTCCGACGAGGGTTGCCGTGCGCAGCGCGAACAGCCGATCCAGGTCGCCCAGAATGCCGACGTGGCGGCCGGTGACGATCGGGCCTCCGGCGACGCCGCCCTGGATCGCGGTGACCACCCGGTAGAACTCGTCGCGCAGGCTGGAGCGGTGGGCGGCGAACGCCAGCACCGCGATGCCGAGGATCCCGAGCACGAGGAAGTGCACCACCCGGTCCAGCGCGATCAGCCGCAGCACTACGCGGTCGTGGAGCGCCTTACCGCGCAACGGGACGTCGATCTCCGAACGGTCCGGAAGAGGCTGCCGGGTGAGCGAAGCGGGGGGCAGGAGGGGGACCCAGCAGTCACAGCGCAGGCACCGGTGCCAACGGACGTCATCACCGTCCCGGACGAGGATCGCGTCCTCGTCGCGGGTCTGATCGGCGTCGCGGCCGACGAGCACGTGCCCCGCGATGCCGCAGGTGATCAGCTCCCAATCCAGCTGGCGGCGGTGTCGGGGCCGCTGGGTGCCGGGCGGATGGTCCATCACGGTTGGATGCGGGCAGCCACTTAGCTGAGGATGTTGACCGCTCTGGCCACGACCAAACCAACGGTGACCAGCGCAACCAGCGACTGGCCGGCCATCAGGCTCTTGGCCATCGGCGTCAACGGCATCGTGTCGGTGGGGCTGAACGCGGTGGCGTTGGTGAGCGAGGTGTACAGGTAGTCGACGACCCGAGGCTCCCAGCCCGGGGGGGCGAATGCACGCGCGGTCATCTGCACGAACAGGAAGTCGGGATGGGGTTTGCGTCGCATCGCCCGGGCGAGCGGGCCGCCGCGGTCGAGCTGCCAGAACCAGACGCTGAACAGGAGCACGTTGGTCACCCAGAGCACGATTCCCGAGCCGATCAGGGTTCGGCCGCTGGATCGTCCACCCCGCAGCAGGTAGTGGCAGAGGAGTACCAAGGAGACCGCGTTAGCCGTGCTGACGAGCGCGATCAGAGTCAGCGACAGGCGTCGGCGCAGCGGCGAATGGCGCAGTCGTGGGTGCGGCGAGGCAATCATCAGCCCGGCGAGCGCCACCCCCTCCAGCGCCGGCTCCACCCAGCTCGGCTTGATCTGGAGCTTCACCGACAGCGAGAGCTGGAGCAGGATCGCCGCTGCCAGCAGCAGCTGCGGCGCCCAGAAGGGATCGTGATGCTCGAGTCTCGCCCGGAGCGCCTCGGCCTCCCGGTCCCGCACTGATTTGGCGCTCACGGCTGGATACTGGCATGGAGCCGGGTCGGAAAATCGTGGGAGCGCAGAGCCCGGGCGCGGCAACCGCCGCCGCGTCAGCGGTGCTCACGACCGGATCAGGGCCAGCACCTCGTCGCGCTTGGCCTCCATGTGCTCGGCCGACACGAGCGACTCGAGGCACAGTCGAAGCAGCGGCTCGGTGTTGGAGGGGCGCACGTTGAAGTGCCAGTCCGGGAAATCGACTGAGACTCCGTCCAGCCGGTTCTGCCGCGCGTCGCCGTAGCGGTCGCTCACCTGGTTTAGCTTGGTGACCTGATCGGTGACCTGTGAGTTGATCTCGCCGGAGATGAAGTAGCGGCTGCGGTAGGGCTTCAGCAGCTCCGACATCGAGATCCCGCGCCGTGACAGCAGCTCCAGGATCAGCAGCGCGGGCAGCGTTCCGGAGTCTGCACAGTAGAAATCGCGGAAGTAGTAGTGCCCGGAGACCTCGCCGCCGAACGCGGCGTTGACCTCGCGCATGCGGGTCTTGAAGAACGCGTGCCCAACCCGGTTGACCAGCGCCTTGCCTCCGGCGGCGCGGGCCGCATCGGCCACCGCGCGGCTGGCCCGGACGTCGTAGAGCACAGTCGGGATGGGCGGAGAGCTCTCCCGGGCGAGCATCGACTCGGTCAGCAGCGCGGTCAGGAAATCCCCGTCGACGAAGCCGCCGCGCTCGTCGATGAAGAAGCAGCGATCCCCGTCGCCGTCCCATGCGATTCCGACGTCGGCTCCGCGGTGGACGACCTCGCGCATGATGAACTCGCGGTTCTCGGGCAGCAGCGGGTTGGGCTCGTGATCGGGGAAGTTGCCGTCCGGGGTCCAGTAGGACTCGATCAGGTCCAGCCCTAGGCGCTCCAGCAGCGGGCCGACCATCGGGCCGGCCATCCCGTTGCCGCCGTCGACGACGACCCGCAGCGGCTGGATGGCAGCGGCATCGATGAACTTCAGCGCCGCGCGCTGAAACTCTCCGTAGATCGAGACCTCCTCAACGGCGCCCCCGCCGGGCGCGTCACCCAGGCCGTCGACGATCCGGTCGCGGATCTCGCCGAGCCCGGCGTCACCCGACAGCGCCAGCGCTCCGCGCCCGACGAGCTTCGCCCCGGTGTACGCCTTGGGATTGTGCGAAGCGGTGCACATCAGCCCGCCGGCGAGATCGCGCGACCCCACCAGGTAGTAGAGCATCTCGGTCCCGACCATTCCGGCGTCCAGCACGGTGGCGCCCTCGGCGGTCATCCCGTCGCGGTAGGCCTGCGCCAGCTGCGGCGCCGTCAACCTCATGTCGCGGCCGAGGCCGAGGCGGAGATCGGCGGCCGGCCTGCCCTCCATAGCGGCGATCACCTGAGTGAACGAGCGGCCGATGGCGAACGCCGCAGCGGCATCCAGCTGCTCTCCGTAGAGCCCGCGCACGTCGTAGGCTTTGAACACCTCGGAGGGGACGGGCGCGGGCACGGGCGCTGATGATGCCTGATAATGCGCCGCCGTGAGACCGAGCGTGGTGATCCTCTGCGGCGGGCGGGGGACTCGCCTCCAGGAGCACACCCAGTCGATTCCCAAGCCGATGGTGGAGATCGGGGGCCGCCCGATCCTGTGGCACGTGCTCCAGATCTACCTGGCTCAGGGCTTTCGCCGCTTCCTGCTTCTGACCGGCTACCGCGGGGACCAGGTTGCTCGGTTCGTGGCCGGCCAGACGTGGCCGGCCGGGGCCGAGATCCGCTGCCTGCCCACCGGCGAGGACACCCCGACAGGCGGCCGGCTGCACCGCGTCGAGCGCGAGCTGGCCGAGCAGGCGTTCTGCCTCACATACGCCGACGGCGTCGCCGACGTCGACCTCACCGCCCTGCTCAGCCACCATCGCCGCCACCGAGCGGCCGCGACGATGACCGTCGTCAGGCCCGAGCTGCCGTTTGGCGTCGCCCACGTCGATGGCGACGGGATCGTCCGTCGCTTCCAGGAGAAGCCGCGGAGTGAGAAGTGGATCAACGGCGGCTTCTTCTGCGTTGAGCCGCCGGTGCTCGGGCTCCTGACCGGCGACTCCGTGCTCGAGCGCGAGCCCCTCCAGCAGCTGGCCGCACAGGGAAACCTGCGCGCCTTTCGCCACGAGGGCTTCTGGCATTGCATGGACACCTACAAGGACGCGGTGACCCTCAACGACCTGTGGGCGGCGGAGTGCGCCCCGTGGAAGCTGTGGGACTAGAGCCGTCGGAGACGCCCGGCCACTCGGTGCTCGTCACCGGCGCGCATGGTCTGCTCGGCTCCTGGCTCACCGCCGCGCTGGTGCGAAGCGGTCAGCGGGTGGTGGTGATCCGGCGTGACGAGCCCGCCGTGTCGGCGCTCGAGCTGATGGGCCTCGCCCACCGGGTGGACATCGTCGCCGGGGACGTCTGCGATGACGCGGTGGTCGACCGCACGCTCGTTCAGTACGACGTCGACAGCGTGTTTCACCTCGCCGCGCAAACGGTGGTCGGCGCCGCCTACCGCGCGCCGCGCCTCACCTTCGAGACCAACGTGCGAGGCACCTGGGTCGTGCTCGAGGCCTGCCGCGCCCGCGGCGTGGACAGCGTGATCGTGGCCTCTTCGGACAAGGCCTACGGCACCCGGCCGGAGCTGCCCTACCGGGAGTCGCATCCCCTCGATCCGATGTTTCCCTATGACGTCTCCAAGGCGGCCGCCGACCTGATCGCGCGCTCCTACTGGCACACGTTCGAGCTTCCGGTGGCGGTGACCCGGTTCGCAAACCTGTACGGCGGCGGGGACACCAATCGCTCCCGGCTCGTCCCCGAGGCGGTGGCGGCGGCGCTGGCCGGGCGGGCGCCGGTGATCCGGTCCGACGGATCTCCCGAGCGCGATTTCCTCTACGTGGAGGATGCGGTGGCGGCGTATCTGGCGATCTGGCGGCTGATGCTCCGCGGCCAGGGGCGCGGGGAGGCATTCAACGCGGGCTCCGGGCGGTCCCATCGCGTGCTCGACGTGGCCACGCTGATCTGTAGGTTGGCCGGCGTGACCGTCGCTCCGGAGATCCGCGGTCAGGGCGTCCCGCGCGGGGAGATCGACCGCCAGTGGGTGGATGCCGGCAAGCTGCGAGAGCTGACCGGCTGGGCCCCGGCGGTGGACCTTCAGGAGGGTCTTCAGCGCACCATCAAGTGGTATCGAGAGCACCCTGAGGCGCTGGGGCTGCGCCTATAGTTAGAGGCATGTCAGGTCATTCCAAATGGGCTTCGATCAAGCACAAGAAGGCGGTTGTCGACCAGCGGCGCGGCCAGCATTTCACCAAGCTGACCCGCGCGATCACCGTCGCCGCCCGTGAGGGCGGGGGCGACGTAGACGGCAATCCGGCGCTGGCGCTCGCCGTGCAGAAGGCGCGCGACGCCTCGATGCCCAAAGACAACATCGAGCGCGCCATCGCCAAGGGCACCGGCGAGGGCGTCGACGCCGATCAGATCGAGACCGTCGTCTACGAAGCCTACGGCCCCGGGGGAGTGGCGCTCCTGATCGAGGCGGTCACCGACAACCGCAACCGGACCGGCGCCGACGTCCGCCACGCGCTGTCCAAGCACGGCGGCAACCTCGGGGAGCCCGGCTCGGTCTCATACCTGTTCGACAAGCGCGGCGTGATCGTCGTCGACGCTGCGCGCTACGACGAGGACGACCTGATGGTCGCCATCGACGCCGGTGCCGAGGACATCGTCCTCGATGACGACGTCTATGAAATCGTCGCCGAGCCCGGCGATCTGGTGGCGGTCCGCGGCGCGCTCGCCGATGCCGAAGTGGCGGTGGAGAGCGCCGACGTCATCCAGCGCCCGAAGTCCCGAGTTCCGCTGCAGGAGTCAGACGCGGCTCGGTTGATGAAGCTGATCGACACGCTCGAGGAGTCCGACGACGTCGGCGCGGTCCACGCCAACTTCGATGTGGACGCCGACGTCCTGGCGCGGATCGCCCCCTAGCCAGCGCCGCCTTCTAGCCAGCGCCGGCCCTGCTGCGGGCTTCGGCGCTTCTTCAGCGCGCTCGCTACCCTCGGCCCCTCCATGCGAAAGACGACAACACTCACCCTCGCCGTGATCGGCCTGGCCGCCGCCCTCGCCGGCTGTGGCAGCAGCACCTCGACCGCCCCGGGAGTTCAGCCGGCGCCAGCGGCGGGCGCCACCGCCGACAGCAGCACCGCCGTGGCCAGCGCCACCACGCCGTCCTCCTCCACCACCGCCTCTTCCACGAGCACCAGCACCGTGCCGCTCCCTGCGGCCCTGAAGACCAAGCCCAAGGTCGTGCCGCCGAAGGGTGCGCCACCCCAGAAGCTGGTGATCAAGGATCTGATCAAGGGGACCGGCCCGGCGGCGACCGCCGCTTCGACCGTCGATGTCCAGTATGTGGGCATCCTCTACAAGACCGGCAAGCAGTTCGACGCGTCCTGGGACGACGGCAGTGGCCAACCGGTCTCACTCCCGCTCACCGGCGTGATCAAGGGCTGGCAGGAGGGCATCCCGGGCATGAAGGTGGGCGGCCGGCGCGAGCTGATCATTCCGGCCAGCCTGGCCTACGGGACCAAGGGCAGCCCCCCGAAGATCCCGCCCAACTCGCCGCTGGTCTTCGTGATCGACCTGCACAACGTTTCCTAGTGGACCACTAGCTGCCGGGCCGTCTCGAGGCGGCGAGCTCCGCTAGCATCCAGCCCCCTCGCGGGCATGCCTCCGTCGTGCGGTGTCCGCTCCAGCCGACCCTGAGTACGTACACATGCTGTCCATCCTGATGCCCGTCTACAACGAGCGCGAGCGCGTCGCCGCAGCGATCACCGAGGTGCTCGACACCGAGCTGCCGTCCGAGTTGGAGCTGATCGTCGTCGACGACGGCTCGACCGACGGTACCCGAGAGATCCTGCGCGGCGGCGACTGGGGCGACCGCGTCCGGCTGATCGAGCACGAGCACAACCAGGGCAAGGGCGCGGCGATCCAGACCGCGCTCCGGGAGGCGCGTGGCGAGTACGCGTGCATCTTCGATGCAGATCTGGAATACGACGCCGCCGACCTGGCACTGCTGATGCCGCCCCTGATGGACGGCCGCGCCAACGCCTGCTTCGGGGTCCGCGCGTTCGACGGCTACACGAGCCACTCGTTCCTGTTCGTGCTCGGCAACAAGGGCGTCACGCTGGCCTGCAACCTCCTGTTCAACGTGTACCTGCACGACGTCATGACCTGCCACAAGATGATCCGCACCGATCTCTTCCAGAGCCTGGCGTTGCACTCGGCCGGGTTCTCGATCGAGCCCGAGATCACCGCCCGCCTCGTCCAGCGCCACGAGCGCATCTTCGAGGTCCCGGTGCACTATCGCGCCCGGGCCACGGAGGAGGGCAAGAAGCTGACCGCGCGCGATGGCTTCCGGGTGATCGGGACGCTGGTGCGCTGCCGCTTCGGCGGGTCGGACCCGAGCGCTGACGTACCCGGAGGCTCAACGACGGCTACCGAGGAGTGAGCCCGGGCCGGGCCGGCCGTCGAGCGCCCCGGCCGGGCCTGCCGTCGAGCGCCGGGCCACGGCCGCCAACGCGGGCCGAGGCCGGTCCCGTTCCGCCACGATGCACCGGATTCAGGGTGCACATGGCGACGTCGCCACGCGTCAGTGCCTCGCTTTTGCCTTCCCAGCCGCCGCCGCGCTCGGGGCCGGCGCCGGCCCGATCTGCACCGTCGACTTGTAGATCGATTGGATCGTGGAAAACAGCGGCTGCACCGGATTACCGTTCAGGTCGATCTCGCCCTTCTGCACGAACGGCGGGTCGGGGAACGGGTTGCCGCCGTTGTGGCCGGGCGACGCCGCGAAGTCCTGCAGCGCGAACCACATCGCCGCGGAGATGTAGGGCTTGGACGCGAACACGCCGAGGTGGAAGGCGGTCGCGTTCACCTGGAACTGGTACGTGCCCCGCTCCTCGACCGGCCCGTTGCGATTGCCCTCGAACCCGAACTCGGAGATCATCAGCGCCTTGTTCGGGTAGCAGGTGTGAAGGCTGTCCAGAAACGGGCCGAGCGCATCGGCATCGTCGGTCGCCCCCCCGCCGGCGTCGAACCAGCCGAAGTAATCGTTGAAGCCGATTACGTCCAGGGGCGCGTAGGCGGCCTGGCAGGCGACCCCCGGCCAGTCGGAGATCGCCATCCCCACCGGTCGCGTCGGGTCGAGCTGGTGGGCGAGCGCCACGGCGCCGGCGATGTAGCGGGCCTCGGCGGTGTTGGGCGGCGTCGCCAGCTCGTTGGCGACGCTCCACAGCAGCACCGACGGATGGTTCTCGTTGGTCAGGATGTTCGTGCGCAGCATCGCGTGCGCCGCGTTCAACCAGTCGGGCTGCGACAGGTATCTGGAGTTGACCTGGTAGACGGGGATCTCCGACCAGAGCAGGATCCCGTCGCGGTCGGCGAGCTCCTCGATCTCGGGGTTCAACGGATAGTGGGCCCGGATGATGCCGCCGCCGAGCTCACGCACCCAGCCGACCATGGCCGCCAGCTGGTCAGGGTTCAGCGCGGCTCCGGTCTGGACGTTGAGCTCGTGCAGATCGAAGCCGCGTAGATCGAGCACCCGGCCGTTGAGCAGCAGTTGACCGGTGGAAGTGACCTTGATGCTGCGGATGCCGCCGTAATCCACATAACCCTCGAGCTTGTGCCGATGGGTGTCTGACAGCGTCAGGCCGGCGCGGTACAGGTGCGGATCCCCGGGAGCCCACAGGTGGGGCGACCGGATCGTCACGCCCGCGGTAGCCGTCCACGTGGCGTGGGGCGCGATCTCGTGCGTGCCGAAGCTCAGGTGCGCCTTGCCGTAGGAGCCCCGCAGGACGACGGTCTGAGGCGAGCCGGTTACGTTGCGGACCGACACCTGCTCCTGGACGTTGGCGGCACACGTCGGGCACGGCAGGAACGGGCGGATCACCACCGGGGACATATCGGCCACCTGCACCGACCGCAGGTAGACCTCCTGGTTGATGCCCCCGTAGTTCCACCAGCCGCCGCCCGGTCCCGGGGGCAGATCGCCCCCGTTGCGGCGATTGTCGACGCGGACGATCAGCCGGTTGACGCCGCTGCGCACGCCCTTCAGATCGAACTCGAACGGCAGGTAGGCACCGGCGTGGCTGCCGATCCGGCGGCCGTTCAGCCACACCGTCGCGGTGTAGTTGACCGATTCGAACCGGATGATCCAGCTGCGAAAGCGGGCCGGTGTGGAGGCGGCGAACGCCCCTTCGGGGATCGTGAAGTCGCGCCGGTACCAGCCGACCGACCCGTTCATGCTGGCGCTCGACAGGTCACCGGCGTTGAACGAGTTCGGGACGGTCACGCCCGACCATCCGGCGGTGCTCGCCACGTTGCGCCACCACCCGTCGGTGACCCCGACACCCGCCGGGTCCGCCCGGTATAGCCAGGCGCCGCCGAGCAGCCAACGATCGCCGGGACCGTCGCGGTACAGCGCGCCGTGGGTCGGAGGCGTCGCCGCGTAGGGTGCGGGCGCCTGCGCGTTGGCGCGAGCGCTGCCCAGCGCCATCGTGACCATCACGACCAGCATCGGCAGCACCCAGCGTCGGGCCGTCGTCAGCGCCCGCAGGTTGACGTCCGGTGAGCGCCGGGACCCACCGCTACACTCGTCCGCCGATGTCAGCCGTCGATTCGCCGCAGCAGCGGCCGTCCACGACCGACTCCTCCGGTCCCGGAGGGTCGCGTGCAGCCTCAACGGTTCGCTCCCTTCGCCCGCCGGGATCGCCCGTGGTGATCGCGGTCGTGACGTGCATCGTCCTGGCCGCCCTGTCGGCGGCGATCCTGCCCACCGTGCCCAGCTACGACCCGTGGTCGTGGATCGTCTGGGGCCGCGAGGTCACGGACCCGCACCTCAGCTTCGTCGTCAGCGGCGGCCCCTCGTGGAAGCCGCTGCCGGTTGTCTTCACGACCATCTGGGGGCTGTTCGGCTCCGCCGCGCCCACCCTGTGGGTGATCACCGCGCGCGTCGGCGGTCTGCTCGCGCTGTGGGGAACGTGGAAGCTGACGAGCCGCCTGGTCGGCGGCGGCTGGCTGGGGGCGTTCGCCGGCCTGCTGGCGGCGATCGGCATCGTGCTCACCGGCCGCCAGGACCAGGTTTGGTACTACTACTTCCTGCACGGCACCTCCGAGGTCGTCCTGGTCGGCGCCACCGTGTGGTTCGTCGACCGGCTGCTCGACGGCCGTCACACCCAGGCGTACCTGATCGCCGTCGCCGCCGGTCTGATCCGCCCGGAGTGGTGGCCGTTCATCGGGCTGTACGCGATCTGGCTGTGGTTCCGGGATCCCGGCTTCAAGACCCCCTGGATGCGGCTGCTGCTGATCGCGGGGCTGGTGGCGCAGCCGTTCGGCTGGTTCGTGCCGCCGTGGATCACCACCGGCCATCCGTTCCTGGCCGCCACGCACGCCGCCGAGTACAACGGCCACCTCGGGTCTGACGTCCTGCGCTCGGTCGTGATCCGCGGCGTCAGAGATCAGGTGCTGCCGGCCCTGATCCTGGCGGTCGTCGCAGTGGTCGTCGGCTGGGTGCGCGACCGCGACCGGGTGATCGTCGCCATCGGCCTGGGCGTCGTCGCCTGGTGGGTGGTGGTCGTCGGCGAGACGCTCGACGGCTATCCGGGCCTGGAACGCTTCTTCCTGCCGGCCGCAGCGCTCACCTGTGTGCTCGGCGGCGTCGGCGTCGCCCGGGTCGCAGAGCTCGCGGGCGGCCTCGTCGGCGGCCTGCGGCGGCCGGTGACGGCGGCGGTGGCGATCGTGCTGGCGGCGATCTGCGTCCCATTCAGCACCGCGCAGATCAGCGTGGCTCGCACCGATGAGGCAGACGCCTCCCAGGGTGCCTACCTGCTCGACGAGCTGACCAAGGCGGTGGCCGCGGTGGGCGGCCACCATGGCGTGCTGCCCTGCAAGTCGAGCTTCACCGCGATCAACCATTCCGGCCAGACGGCTCTCGCCTGGAAGCTGGAGGCGACGCTCGAGCGGGTCGGCACATCCATGCGCGAGCCCGGCGTCGACTTCATCGGACCACACGCGGCGCAGATCGGAGGGCCGGCTGCGGTCGACCCGCGGCTGACCCACGCCCAGACGCTGGCCGTCGTCGGCCCATGGCGGGTTGTGCGACTCACCACCCCCGGGCTGCCGACCGGGTGCGACGGCCGCTGAGGCGATTCGCCGGCGGGCGATGAAGGACCGACCGGTCATGGCCGGTTCTTCCGGGCCGGGGGCTTCTTGACCCTTTCGGGCTTGGGCTTGGGCTTGGGCTTGGCAGCGATCGTGAGCTTCTTCTTCACCACCGTCTTGTTGCCCGCCCGGTCGGTGGCGGTGACCGTCACCGTGTAGGCGCGCTTGCGGGTATACGTGTGGTCGGCGTCATTGCGGCGGATCCGGGTCGGCTTGCCCACGCCCCAGCTGACGTAGACGGTCGCCACCCCGGAGGCGTCGGTCCGCGGCAGCCCCGGGGGCGGCGGATCGCTGTAGGCGACGGCGAGCCGGAGCCGGCTGCCGACGATCCGGTGGCCGGTGAGCTTGAACGACACCCGCGGGTGCACGGTGTCGACGAACACGGTCGCCGGACTCGTTGTGGCGGTCAGTCCCGCGCGGTTGACCGCCGTCACCTGATAGCTGTGGCGCCCGTTGGCCAGCGGCGCCGGCGGGATCGCCTCCAGCGCCGTCGTCTGCGCCACCGGCACTCCATCGACCCTGACCACGTAGACCGGCGGGCCCCAGGGCACGGAGGACGCCAGCCACGCGAGCGCCGGCCGGGCGCTTCGGGCATAACTGAAGCCGTGAGCCACCGCGAAGGCGCCCGGTGCCTGATACAGCTGCGCGGCGACGATGTAGGTGCCCGCGCCGCTGCCCTGGACCCAGGCGAGCGCGGCGTCGCCAGCGACGTCGCCGCCCGCCACCAGGCCGCTGTCGGCGTCGGTGGCGCCGAGGGTGGGGGAGGACACGACCTGTTCGGGACCGAGGTCGGCGCCGTCGGCGGCGTAGCGCAATCGGATCTCGGCGGGGCCGGCGCTACCGGGAGTCTGCTGCCAGGCGATCAGCGTGGAAATGAGACCGGCGGTGGCGGGGACGGCGTCGGCGGCCGCGCCGTTGGGCAGGCTGTCGACCCGCTCGGTCTGACCGAAGGCGTCATTGGAGCCGAGGGTGGTGGCGAACAGCTGATGGGACTGATCGTGCTCGGAGGTGACGAACCCCCGGCCGTACTCGGTCACCGCGGTCGCGGGCTGGTCGGCGCCCTCGGGACCTCCAGTGACGGCGCCGTCGCCTTGCCGGATGCCGTCGTACTGCGATCCGTGCAGGCGGTTGGTCAGCACCCTCGATTGGCTGGCGGCGCCGTTGGCCAGCTCCTCCCGGAAGGCGACCGAGGCATACGAGGAGTCGCCGCCGGCTGAGATCGCCGGCTCGCTCGCGGACACCTCCTGCCAGCCGCTGAGCGTCGGCACGTCGGCCTGCTCGTCGACGACGCTCGGCGTGGTTTTCGTGACCCGGCGGGTGTAGATGTGGCCGTTCTCGCCCCAGGCGACGATCCCGACGCCGTCACCGGCGGCGACGACATCCGGGCGGCCGTTCCCGGTGCCCGCCGCATCCGCCGAATTGGCGTCCAGCGCGGCGGACTCGAGCGCCCACTGGCCGCCGTAGTAGTAGGCGGTGCGCACGTCGCCGCCACCGGCGCCGTTGATGGCGGTGAACGCGAGGTACGCCTTGCCGAAATTCGACATCGACAGCGATGGGTTCTCGGCGCCCGCGTAGAGGTCGATCGGAGCGCTGAGACCGACAGTGGCGCTCGTCCGCTGGACGACGTACAGCTGGCCGCCGTTGATGAACGCCACCAGCAGCAGACCGCCCGGTCCGGCGGCGATCACCGGTTGGGAGGAGGCGCTCGGAAGGCCGGCGTCGACCTGGACCGGGGTTTGAAAGCCGCCGCTGGCCAGCGTCGAGACGAACACGTGCGCCACCCCGGACGCGTCCTTGACGTACACCAGGCCGCCCGTGCCGTCGCGGGCGATCGACATCCCGTCCAAGCTGACGATCGCCGGGCTCGGTCCGTCGATGACGGCGTCGGGAGCCCGGACCGGGGTGGCCAAGCGGGCGGCGGCCACCGACGCCAGACCGAGCGCGGCGAGCAGCGACGCGCTCAGGACGACGAGCATCCTGCGCCATGCCCCGGTGAAGCGATGTGAAGATGACGTGGCGGGAACACCCCTACAACAGCGCAAGCGGCCATGGGTTGCGGTGCTTGGCGCGTCGTGAATGCGATTTCCCAGTACCCGCGGGCCCGCGGGAGGCGTCCGCGGGCCCACGGAGAATGTCTGCCCATGCTCGTCCTCGGCATCGATCCGGGCACCGCCAGTACCGGCTACGGCCTCGTTCGCGGGGAGGGGTCGCGGCTGTGCGCCGTGGCCGAGGGCGTCATCCAGACGCGACCCGGGGTCCCACTGGAGCGGCGCCTGGCCGACATCCACCGGCGCGTCGGCGAGCTGCTCGACGCTCACCGGCCCGCGGCGATGGCGATCGAGGAGCTCTACTTCGGAGCCAACGTCCGGACCGCGTTCGCGGTCGGCCAGGCGCGCGGAGTGGTCCTGCTCGCCGCCGGTCAGCGCGTCGTCCCGACGCGCTCCTACACGCCGCAGCAGGTCAAGGGCGCCGTCTGCGGCAACGGGCGCGCGGCCAAGGATCAGGTGGCGCGCATGGTGGCGCGCCTGCTCGGGATGTCGGCGCCGCCGATGCTCGACCACGCCACCGACGCCCTGGCGGTGGCCATCTGCGAGCTCAACCGTTCGCCGCTGGCCCGTGCGGTCGCGGGAGCCACCACGTGATCGCGCTGATCTCCGGAAGGGTGGCGGTGCGCCGCGGAGACCATGTGATCATCGACTGCGGCGGCGTGGGCTACCGCCTGGCGGTCTCGGCCGAGACTCTGCGGCACGTGCCCGCCGCCGGTCGCGAGGTCATCTTGCACACCCATCTGGTCGTGCGCGACGACGCGCTCGCTCTCTACGGCTTCTCCACCGAGGAGGAGCGGGATCTCTTCTTGATGCTGCTCGCCGTCCAGTCGGTGGGGCCCAAGGTGGCGCTGGCGGTCCTGTCGGGGGCACCGCCGCGGGAGCTGCTGGCCGCGGTCGCCGGGAGCGACGTGGCGCGGCTGCAGGCGGCGCCGGGAGTCGGCAAGCGTACGGCCGAGCGGATCATCGTCGAGCTGCGTGAGAAGGTCGGAGCCGCCCTGCCTGGAGAGATCACCGTCACCCGCTCCGACGATCCGGTGAGCCTGGCGCGTGAGGCGCTGCTCGGCCTCGGGTTCGGCGCGCCCGAGATCGAGGAGCTGCTCGAGGGCGCCGACGGCCAGAGCACCGAGGACCTGATCGCCCACGCCCTGCGGAGCTCACGACGGTGAGCGCGGCCGCGTCCCGGCTGCCGGATCCCGCCGAGCTGCCGGGCGATGAGCTCGATCGCTCGCTGCGCCCGCGGCGGCTTGCGGACTTCGTCGGCCAGGAGGCGGTGCGTGATCAGCTGGCGGTGTCGATCGCGGCCGCGCGACACCGCGGCGACGCTCTCGACCACGTGCTGCTGTCCGGGCCGCCCGGGCTGGGCAAGACCTCGCTGGCCCAGATCGTCGCCGCTGAGCTCGAAGTTCCGTTCGTGCAGACCGCCGGCCCAGCGCTGGAGCGCAAGCGCGACATCGCCTCGTTTCTGACCGCGCTCGAACCGCGGGCGGTGTTCTTCGTCGACGAGATCCATCGCCTGCCGCGGGCGCTCGAGGAGACGTTCTACCCGGCGATGGAGGATGGGGAGCTGCCGATCACGGTGGGCGAAGGCGCGGGCGCACGGATCGTGACGCTGACGCTTCCGCCGTTCACATTGATCGGAGCGACGACCCGCGCCGGGCTGCTGACCACGCCGCTGCGCGATCGCTTCGGCATCCAGCAGCGGCTCGAGCACTACTCGCCCGACGACCTGGCGAGGATCGTGATCCGGTCAGCGCTGCTGCTCGGAGTCGAGATCCAAGACGGCGGAGCGGCGGCGATCGCCCGGCGCAGCCGGGGAACTCCGAGGGTCGCCAACCGGCTGCTGCGCCGGGTGCGCGACTATGCCGAGGTGCGTCACGCCGGCATCGTCACCGAGCCCGTGGCCGACGCCGCGCTCGATCTCCTGGAGGTCGACGACGCGGGGCTCGACCGTCTCGACCGCGAGATCCTGCGGGCAATCTGCGACAAGTTCGGCGGCGGGCCGGTGGGTCTGTCGACGCTCGCGGTCGCCGTCGGCGAGGAGCAGGACACGATCGAGGACGTGTACGAGCCGTACCTGCTGCAGAGCGGCCTTATCGAGCGCACGCCACGGGGGCGAGCGGCAACCCGACGGGGGTTTGCCCACCTCGGCCTCGAGCCGCCGGGCCAGCGCCGACTGATCTGAGCCGCGTATGACACATGGGCGTAGCGATCGGCGGAGAGCACGCTCCTCGGGCGGGCACTCATGTGACTCTTATCCTCGTCCCTCTATCCTCAGCGCCGATGAGCCGTGAGCGCTACTTCATCTGCCCGCACTGCGGCAATCGCTCGATGGGCACAGACCGCAACGCCGGCTTTCGGCGCGAGGCGCGCGGATGTGACAAGTGCGGCTTCGCCTACCTGTTCGAGCTGCTCGACGACTACTACCCGGCGCCCAACGCCGCGTTCTTCGCCTGCGACTCCGACGGGCGCATCGTCGACTGCGGGCGCGGCTCGTTCGAGCTCACCGGCCTGAAGACCGAGCAGGCGATCGGCCGGCCGGTCCGCGAGGTTCTCGGCCTGCGCTTCGACGATGGCGGCGATCACGTCGGGACCGCGCTGGAATGGGAGGTCCGGGTGCGGGGCAAGGCGGTGCAGGTCAACGCCGAGCACGACCTCCCGGCCCGCGCCGTCGCCGACATCTTCCCTGCCTACGACGACGAAGAGGGCGGGGTGCTGGTCGTGCTAACGCCCGCCAATCACAACTAGGCATGCCCTCGCGACTGGGCGGATCCGCCCCTCCAGTGGGTTCCGCGGCCGGCTCGGGCCGTTAGCATCGTTCGCTGCTGATGTCAGATCGCCAGCGTCACGGCTTCGTCCTGCTCCTGGTGGCGGGCCTGATCGCCGCTTCGGTGTTCGTGATCACGACCCAGAGGACGATTCTGGGCCTCGATCTGAAGGGCGGGGTGGAGCTGGTCTACCAGGGCGAGCCGACCCCGCAGAGCCCGGTCAACCAGGCGTCGTTGAACCACGCCGTCGACATCATGCGCTCACGCGTGGACCAGCTGGGGGTGTCCGAGCCGGAGATCCAGACCTCGGGCGGCAATCAGATCACGGTCGGGCTGCCGGACGTCACCGATGTGGGACGCGCCGAGCAGGAGGTGGGACAGACCGCCGAGCTGTTCTTCTATGACTGGGAGGCCAATGTCCTGACGCCCAACGGCAAGACCGTGGCCAGCCAGCTGCAGCCTCCTCAGGATCCGACGGCGGTGACGATCAGCCAGGGACCGCTGACGGGCGGCGGTCCGGGCATACCGGGCGCGGGCGGCGTGCCGCTGTATCAGGCGGTGAAGCTGGCGGCACGCCAGCCGGCCGTGCCGAGCTCTCCGACGCTGTCGCGCGAGGGACCGCAGTACTACCTGTTCGGAGCGCCGGGCAGCGCCGCGTGCACCACCGCGGCCAAGGCCAACGGGACCACGGTCGTCGCCGGCGACCATTGCCTGCTCGCCGGACCCGACTCCAGCATCGAAGATCTCAAGTCGGCGCTTGCGCCCGGGGTGACGCTGGCCGACGGCCAGCTGCTCACCGTCCCCCAGGGCACGGTGGTGCTGCAGGCGGCCAACCTGACCGCCAACGACCACGTCGCGTTTGACAGCCCGGATGCCGAGTTCTTCGTCCTCAAGGACCGGGTCTCGATTCTCGGCAAGGACATCACCAATCCCACCCAGGGGACCGACAACGGCAGCCCGGATGTCCAGTTCGGCTTCACCTCCAAGGGCCAAAGCGAGTTTCAGAACGTAACCGGCCAGATCGCCAAGCGCGGCGCGAACATCGTCGGCGTGGGCGCCAACAACCACCAGTACCAGCATTTCGCGGTCGCCCTGGACAACCAGCTCGTCACCGTCCCGCAGATCAACTACAACCAGTACCCGGACGGGATCGTCGGCGGCGGTGGTGCCGACATCACCGGTGGCTTCACCACCACCTCGGCCCAGGATCTGGCCACCCAGCTGCGTCTCGGGGCGCTGCCGATCAAACTGCGCCGCATCTCCGAGGAGCAGGTGTCGGCGACGCTCGGCCAGCAGGCGCTGCATCAGGGGCTGATCGCCGGTGCGGTCGGCCTGCTGGTGGTCGCCCTGTTCCTGATCTTCTACTACCGCGTGCTGGGCGTGATCGCAGTCGCCGGGCTGGCCGTCTACGGCCTGTACTTCTTCGCCCTGATCAAGCTGATCCCGATCACGCTCACCCTGGCGGGCATCGCCGGCCTGATCCTGACCATCGGCGTGGCCGCCGACGCCAACATCGTCATCTTCGAGCGAGTCAAGGAGGAGATCCGCGCCGGGCGCTCGATTCGGGCCGGGATCGCCACCGGCTACAAAAAGGGCCTGACCGCAATCATCGACGCCAACGTCGTGACGATCATCACCGCGTTCATCCTGTTCGTGCTGGCCACGTCCGACGTTCAGGGGTTCGCCTTCACCCTCGGAATCGGCACGATCGTGTCGCTGTTCACCGCGGTGATGGCGACGCGGGCGATCCTGATGACGACCGCCGACTCGCGCACGATCGCGCGGCCGTCGGCGCTCGGCGCCGGCGGCAAGAAGCGCGTGTGGCGCTTTGACTTCATGGGCGCCTCCAAGTACTTCTTCTCGATGTCGGGCGTGATCCTGCTGATCGGGGCGCTGGCGGTCGGCGGCCGCGGTCTGAACCTGGGGATCGACTTCACCTCGGGCGCTCGGATCGACGTGACGGTTGTGCACCCGGCCACCTCCAAGCAGGTCAGCGCCGTGGCCACGGGGGCGGGCATCTCCAACCCGGTGGTTCAGGAGATCGGCGGCAAGGGAACGCAGTTCCAGATCTCGTCCAAGCCGCTGGCGCGGGGCAGCAGCGGCGTGGAGGCGGCGCTGAACTCGAAGTTTGGAGTGAGAAGCTTCGGCAGCACCTCGGTCGGCCCGACGTTCGGCGCCTCGGTGACCCACTCCGCGGTGGTCGCGATCATCGCCTCGTTGCTGGTGATCTCGGCATACGTGGCGCTGCGCTTCGATTGGAAGTTCGCGGTGCCCGTGCTCATCGCCCTGATGCACGACCTGCTCATCACCGCCGGCGTCTACGCGTTGACCGGAAGGCAGGTGACGGTCGACACGGTCGCGGCCCTGCTCACCATCTTGGGCTACTCCCTGTACGACACGATCATCGTGTTCGACCGGGTGCGGGAGAACGTCCCGCGGATGCCGCGCGCGGCGTTCTCGCAGATCGTCAACCGATCCATGTCTGAAGTGCTCACCCGGTCGATCGCCACCACCTCGTGCACGCTGCTGCCGATCATCGCGCTGCTGCTGTTTGGCGGCTCGACCCTCCAGGACTTCGCTTTCGCGCTGCTGATCGGCGTCGCCTCCGGAGCCTACTCGTCGATCTTCATCGCCTCGCCGGTGCTGACCCACTGGAAGGAGCGCGAGACCATCTACCGCCACCGCCGGCAGCGGATCGAGACCGATTACGGCGCCGTCCCGGCCTACGCCTCGGTCGGGGCCGACGTCGAGCCCGGCCGCCAGCGGCCTCGCCAGCGGGCCGGACGGATCACCGAGCCCGAGCCCGAGGGCGTGTCGGCCGCCGAGTTCGAGCAGATGAAGCGAGATCTGGACATCGAGAACGAGCCGACCCAGCGCACCTCCACCCTGATCAAGCGGCTTGCGCACACCTCGGAGGCCGATAGCGAGGCGCCCGCCAAGCCCAAACCGCCGCGTCGCGGCAAGGGAGCCGCCGGCGGCGGCGAGAAGACGGCCCCCACCCGGTCCCGGTCCGCGAAACCGGCGGCTGCGCCACGTCCCGGACCCGCGCCCGGTGATCGCGCACCGGCGGAGAAGCCGGATCGTGAACCGGAGTCCGAGCCGACGACCAACGGCGGACACGAAGAACCGCCGGAGCGCGATGAGCGAGCCGCTCCGACGGGCGCCGAGGGGCCGGTCACCGCTCCCGCCGACGTCCCCGACCCCGCCGCCGAGCCGGCCGAGGACGAGGTGTTCCGGCACGCTCCCGACGAGGCCGAGGACGAGGCGATCGCGCGGTCGCCCAAGCCGGCTCGGTCGGGCAAGTCGCGGTCGCGCAACCGCCGCCACGGGAGGCGCCGCTGATGGGGATGCTCGCATGGGTGATGATGGGGCTCGCCCTCTGGCACTTCACCATCTGGCTGCCCGACCGCTACTGGGGCGGGATCGTCGGCGCCTTCGTCGGCGCCCTGTTCGGCGCCGGGTTGTTCGGCCTGATCGTCAACGGCTTTTCCATCCCGGGACGCCACGACACCCACATCACCACCGCGCTGGAGGCGATCCCGGGGGCGCTCATCGGCATCGGGCTGATCTACTACCTGGGGGTGCGCCGGGAACGAGAAGGCGGCCCCGGTCCGTTGCGCCTCTGAGCGGACGTCGTCCCGGACTTCGGATTTGTCCGGGGCCCCTCATACCTTGTGGCGATGGTGGAGATCGCCACACCGGCTGAGCCCGAGACGCCCGGCGCCGGAGTCCGGCCGCGACTACGGATCCCCCCGTACGATCTGGGCGCGGCGCTGGCCTTGGCGCGCGAGCTCGGGATCGGCCACGTGCTCGCCCAGGTCCTCGTGCGCCGGGGGCTTGGCGACCCCGATCAGGCACGGCAGTTCCTGGACGCCGCCGACGCCCACGACCCGAGCGCGTTCACCGGCATCGGCCGGGCGATCGCAGCGATCCGGCGTCAGCTCGATGCCGGCGGCCGGATCGTCGTCCACGGTGACTACGACGTGGACGGCGTGTGCGCGACCGCGATCATGATCCGGGCACTGCGCGGGCTCGGCGCCGACGTGGGTTGGTTTCTGCCGAGCCGGACGGAGGATGGCTACGGCCTGTCGGCAGCGACCGTCGGGCGGCTGGCGCAGCGGGGAACCGCGATGATCGTCACCGTCGACTGTGGGATCACCGCCGTGGACGAGGTGTCGGGCGCTCTGGCGGCGGGCGTGGAGGTGGTGGTCTGCGATCACCATGCGCCCCGTCCCGACGGGAGGCTGCCGGACTGCCCCATCGTGCACCCGGGGGTGGGCGGATACCCGTGCCCCGGCCTGTGCGGTAGCGCGGTCGCGCTCAAGCTCGCGGAGGCCCTCGGGGCGGCGACCGCCCGCGAAGATCTGGATCTGGTCGCCCTCGCCACCGTCGCCGATCTGGTACCGCTCGTCGGTGAGAACCGGCGTCTCGTCCGCCAGGGCTTGGCCGCACTGGCGACCACCGCGAAGGCGGGTCTGCGCGCGTTGATGGCGGTGGCCCAGGCCGACCCGGGCGCTCTGGACACCGGCACGCTCGGCTTCCGGCTGGCGCCGCGGATCAATGCCGCCGGGCGGCTGACCCGCGCCGACGCGGGGCTGGAATTGCTCCTCTGCGACGACCCGGCGCGAGCTCGGGCGATCGCCGCCGAGCTCGATCGCGTCAACGGCGAGCGGCGGGCGGTGGAGCAGCGGATCCTGTGGGAGGCCGAGGCCCAGGTCTCGCGGGCAGGACCGCGCAGCGCCTACGTGCTGGCGGGCGAGGACTGGCACCCCGGCGTGGTCGGAATCGTCGCCTCGCGCATCGTCGAGCGATATCACCGTCCCACCGTGCTGATCGCGGTCGATGGCGAGCTTGGCACCGGCTCAGGGCGCAGCATCCCTGGCTTCGACCTGCTCGAAGGGCTGACCGCCGCGGCTTACTGCCTCCGACGGTACGGCGGGCACCGCGCCGCCGCCGGGCTGACGATCGATCCGGCGCGGATCGAGGAGTTCCGGGCGGTGTTCGAGGCGCACGCGGCCGCCGCGCTCACTCCCGAGCTGCTCGAACCCGTGGAACGGGTCGACGCCGTCGTCTCCGGCAGTGAGCTCGGGCTGGCCCTCGCCGAGGAGCTGCTCGTGCTCGAGCCATGCGGGATGGGCAATCCATCGCCGCGCCTGCTCGTCCCCGGCGCCCGGTTCGCCGATGTACGGCCGATGGGGGAGGGGCGCCACGCTCGCTTCTCGGTCAGCTCCGGTGGGGCACGGGCGCGGGCGGTGGCGTTCGGCTGCGAGGGAAGGGTGTACGACGATCCCCGTCAGCCGCTGGACGCGACCTTCAGGCTGGAACGCAACGTGTGGAAGGGAGCCGTCGAGCCCCGGCTCGTGCTCCGGCACGCCGAGCCGTGCGCACCGGCTCAGATTCGCGTGCTCGAGGATCGCGGGGACTACCTGGCGGCGGTCATTGCCGAGGTCGACGCCGCGCTCGACCCCCCACCGGACGGGACGATCGGTCGCTACGCTGGCATCTCCTCGGCTCGGGTGATCATCGACCGCCGCGGCCACAGTCCGCTGGCGGTGCTGGTCGATGCCGTGGCCGCCGGCGAGCCGGTCCTGGCGATCTGCGCCAATGTCGCCCGGCGGCGAGACGGGCTCCGGGAGCGGGTCGGCGGATTCACCCTGGCGGGCTACGGTCAGCTGGAGCGCGAGCCCGACCGGGTGTGCGGCTACGCCCACGTGGTCGCGCTCGATCCGCCGAGCGGTCACCATGCGGCGGAGGCGATGCTCGCCGGCGAGGGCGTCACGCAGCTTGCCTGGGGCGAGCCTGAGCTACGCTTTACGGAGCAGATGCACGAGCTTGAGTACGGTCTACGTGCTTCGCTCGTCGCCTTCTATCGCGCTCTGCGGGCGCGGGAGCGGGCGGCCGGCGAGGAGCTCGAGCGACTGCTTCGCGGCGATGGTCCGCACAGTCGATCGGCACAGCTTGCCGGCAGGCTGATCCGGGTGCTCGCGGAGCTGGAGCTCGTCAGCCTCGATCGGGATCTGCCGGCCCTCGCGATCGCGGGCCGGGCGCCCACCGCGCTCGATCGCTCGCCGTCCTTCAGGGTCTACTCGCAGCGATACGAGGACGGCAAGCGATTCCTGAGCAGCGCAAATCATCCAGCAGGCGCCTGAGTCGGGCGATTGGCCGCGGCGATACCGTCGGGGGCAAGTCGGCGAAGGGAAGGGCGGCCGGCCACGGGGACGCCGCCTCGACAGCGCTCGCCGGCGACCGGACCCGGGTCGACGGGCTCGCCGGTCCGCACGACCCGGAGGTGGTGAGCCGCTCCGATCTGGCGCCGTTCGAGCAGCGGCTGCTCGGTGATCTGTTCGCGATCGTCGAGGAGCACGCCAGCCACTCGCTGCCGATCGACCGCGACCGGGTGGAGCGGGCGTTCGTCTATGCCTGCGCTCATCACGCCGATCAACGCCGTCTATCGGGCGAGGAGTTCATCAGCCATCCGATCGGCGTGGCGAAGATCTGTGCCGGGCTGCGGCTCGATACCGAGACGCTGTGCGCCGCCCTGCTCCACGACACAGTGGAGGACACCAGCGCCTCATTGGAGGAGGTGCAGGAGACGTTCGGGGAGGAGATCGCCGGTCTCGTCGATGGCGTCACCAAGCTGACCGGCTTGACCTTCCAGTCGCGCGATGAGGCGCAGGCCGAGAACTACCGCAAGATGGTCGTGGCGATGGCCTCGGACATCCGGGTGATCCTGATCAAGCTCGCCGACCGGCTGCACAACATGCGCACGATCGCGGCGATGCCCAAGCAGAAGCAGATCGAGAAGTCACGCGAGACCCTCGACATCTACGCCCCGATCGCCCACCGGCTCGGCATCCACGCGATCAAGTGGGAGCTGGAGGATCTCGCCTTCCAGACGCTGCACCCCCGCAAGTACAACGAGATCAAGGGCCTGGTCGCCCAGCAGCGCGGCGAGCGCGAGCGCTATGTCACCCAGGCCGGCGACATTGTGGCCTCCGAGCTCGCCGAGCTCGGAATTCACGCCGACATCTCCGGCCGCGCCAAGCACTTCTACTCCATCTACTCCAAGATGACCAAGAAGGACCGCGAGTTCAACGAGATCTACGACCTGACGGCGATGCGCGTGATCGTCGACTCGGTGAAGGACTGCTACGGCGCCGTCGGCGTGATCCACTCGCTGTGGAAGCCGCTGCCCGGACGCTTCAAGGACTTCGTCGCGATGCCGAAGTTCAACATGTACTCGTCCCTGCACACGACGGTGATCGGCCCGGAGGGGCGGCCGTTGGAGATCCAGATCCGCACCAGCGAGATGCACGACCTGGCCGAGTTCGGGATCGCCGCCCACTGGATGTACAAGGAAGGCGCCGGCGAGCCCGACGAAGCCAATCGGGACCAGGATGGAAAGCTGAAGTGGCTGCGGTCGCTGATGGATTGGCAGAAGGACATGGCCGATCCGCGCGAGTTCATGGAGAACCTCAAGGTCGACCTGTTCGAGGACGAGGTGTTCGTCTTCACCCCCAAGGGCGAGGTCAAATCGCTGGCCGCCGGGGCCACGCCGCTGGACTTCGCCTACGAGATCCACACCGATGTCGGACATCGCTGCGTCGGCGCCAAGGTCAACGGCAAGATCGTGCCCCTCTCCTACGCGCTGCGCTCGGGCGACATCGTCGAGGTGCTGACCTCCAAGCGCGAGCGCGGGCCCTCGCGCGACTGGCTCGCGCTGGTCAAGACGACCCGGGCGCGCAACAAGATCAAGGCCTGGTTCAAGGCCGAATCGCGCCGCGACACCGAGCACACCGGACGCGAGCTGCTCCAGGACGCGCTGCGCAAGCAGGGCCTACCGGCGCAGAAGCTGGTCGGCTCGCCGCTGCTCGCCGACGTCATCCGGGAGATCGGCTTCCGCAAGGGGGACGACTTCTACATCGCGCTCGGCGCCGCCAAGATCTCGGCCAACACCGTCGTCAACAAGGTTATGCAGCGGCTCAAGCAGGGAGAGGCCGCCGAGTCCGAGCCCACCGCCGCCGACGACCTGCTCCAGACCAACCGGCGTCGCACCCGGCCCACCACCTCCTCCTCGCGCTACGGAATCGCCGTCGAGGGCATCGACGAAGTGATGCTGCGCCTGGCCAAGTGCTGCCGCCCAGTCCCCGGCGACCCGATCGTCGGCTATATCTCGCTCGGCCGCGGCATCACCATCCACCGCGACGACTGCCCCAACGTCGCGGTGCTCAAGAAGGACCCGGAGCGCTTCACCAGCGTCTCCTGGGACGGCGACGCCGACACCTCGTTCCGGGTCGAGATCGAGGTCGACGGCTGGGACCGCCACCGTCTGCTGGAGGACATGTCCCGGACCTTCGCCGAAGCCGGGATCAACATCCTGGACGCCCACTGCGCCGTCAACCACCCGATGGTCAAGAATCGGTTCGTGGTGGAAGTGGGTGACACCCGCGCCCTGGATCAAGCGATCAACCGCCTGCGCAACATCGACGCCGTGTTCGACGCCTACCGGGTCACCCCCGGCGCCGGCTGATCCCGGTCTCGGCCCTGCGCCCCCGATCGTGGCGGGGCCCCGGCGGTCGGGCGCACGTCACCGAGGGGCGCGGATCGCTGGGCAGCGGCCCGCGGCTGGGGCGGCATGCGGGCCGGCGGGACGGCGGCCGGCGCCGCCCGCGGGCGTGCGCGATCCGGCGGGACGGCAGCCGGCGCCGCCCGCGGGCGTGCGCGATCCGGCGGGACGGCAGCCGGCGCCGCCCGCGAGGGCTCACCGACCAGACGCGGCTCCCCGCTGCCGCGGCGACCACGGTCCGCTGCCGGCGGCTCCCGTTGCCGCCGACGCGGCTCACCGCCGCCGCGGCGACCACGGTCCGCTGCCGGCGGCTCCGGTTGCCGCGGCAGCACGCGCACCCGCTGGACCTCGGCCGTCGGTAGCTTGGTGAGCAGCACGGCGGCCCCGATGGCGAGCGTCTTGACCTCGTTGGGGTGCACCGAGTATCGCTCCGCGAGCCGGCGCGTCCCGCGGCTACCTCCGCGGGGCGCGAACACGCTGCGGAGGTTCTCGGTCTGCTCCCACACCTGGTGAGTCCCGGCCATCTGGGCGATCATCTCGGCCGACGCCGGAACGTCCTGGCGATGAGCGATCTTGACCCCGACGATCCCCAGCACCTGGTCGCGGAAGCCGCGGCCGGCGCGCTCCAGGTCAGACATCTCCTGGGTCGCCAGGACCACACTCACGCCTGACTCTCGTCCTCGCGCGAGCAGAGCCAGCACGTTGTCTGCGCCCAGCGCCGAGAACTCGTCGATCGCCACGGTTGCGCTCAGCGGGGCGCTTTCCCAGCCTGGACCGGGGCCAAGGCGGTGGCCGGACGCGCTGACGAGGTCCTGGATCGCCAGCGCCCCCAGCTGCGCCGCGAGACTGCCGTAGACGCTCGAGTTCAGGCTGAGCAGGAGGACGTCACCCCCTTCCAGACCGGCGCGCAGGTCGATCGTGGCGGTGGAGCCGGCCTCAGCCGCGCGGAGGTACGGGCCGGCGCAGGATTCGCTCAGCAGCGCCAGCCGGGTTCCCAGCCCCCGGACGGCGCTGACCTGGTCCGGAGTCAGCGCGCCGAGATAGTCCTGCACGCGCTCGGCGAGCGGTTGCGGCGCGCCGCGGAGCACCGACGCCAGCCGCCGCGGCTCCATCACCGCAACCACCTCGTGCAGATCGACCGGGCGAGCCGGATGCGCCGCCTGAAGCACCTGCAGGGCCGTCTGAACGTAGCGCTCAGCGGCACGCTGATAATGAGGCTCGCTGAACCGCTCGGTACAGATCAACTTGTCCTTCAGCGAAGTGGCGTTGCCGTGCTGGAGCGGGTTCCAGTGGCCGGGTCCGTCCGGCGTCCACACCCGGAGCCCGCGTCCGCTCGTTTCGGCCAGGCGCCGGAGCTCCGCCGCGAACGCCGGAGACCCCTTCATGTCGATCGCCACCACCGGCCGGCCGCCGCGGATCTGCGCGTCCAGTATCCCGAGCATGGTCGTCGACTTCCCGGCGCCGCTGGCCCCCACGATCAAGCCATGGGCAGCGAGCTGCACCTCGCTCAGCCTCACCGGTCGCCCCGCTGGATCCACGCCCAGCACGGGGGCCTCGACCTCGCCTCGCTCGCCGCGGCGCCCGCGGACACGGGCGGTGTCGCGGCCGGCCGGGCGCCGGACCGACGCCCTCCACAGCGCCGGCCCGAGCATCACCGCGGCACCGCCGGCCAGCAATGCCACGGCCACCGGAAGCGAAGGGGCCATCAGCACCGCCACCCAGAGGGCAAGCGACAGGTAACGGCGCGCGCGCCTGGCTTGAATCGAGCCGTTCACGGCGAAAACTCCGACCCGCGGCCGGCGGAGGTAGCCTCGCCGCGGGTTGGCCGGTGACGCAGCTCGGCGGCATCGGAGGTAGCCTCGCCGCGGCTTGCCCGGTGACGCAGCTCGGCGGCGTGGGTGCGGGGTTTCGCCGATTTGGAACCACCCAGCGTCACGCGCTGCACGTGAACCATGTCCGAGACACCGACTCGCCGCGCCGACCGCTCGATCGCCTGCCGCGCGGCGGGCCGCTCGGCCAGGTAGACGACCGCGTCGATGCGGCGATCGGCGCCGTAGGCAGAGAGGATCCGCTCGCGCCGGTCCTGCGCCTTGGTCGTCAGCTCCAGCTCGAAAGCGACCCGGTGGCCCGACGCGGTGACCAGGATCATGTCGGGGTAGTGCAGCCGGTCGCGCCCACCCGGGCCGACGCCGCCGAGGCGCACGCCCAGCCGCTCATGCGGCTCGGTGGTCCGAGCGTCGCTGGATCGCATCCGTCGTTCGGAGATGACATCCGTCACGGCGCCGAAACGCCCGCGGTGCGCCGCCAGCATCAGCCAGCCGAGCCCGAGATCGTGACCGTAGAGGGCGAGATCCGGCTTGCGCGGGGCGGGTAGATCGCTGCCGATCGCGCGCAGTCCGTCGCGAGTGACCTGATGGCACGCCGGCTGGAGGTAGAGCTTGCGCGCGGCGCGGAGGTACCCGCCCGCGCCAAGCGCCCGCAGCCGAGCGGAGGCCGCCGATTCGGTCACCCCCAGCAGGACGGCCACCTGAGCGGCGACCACGAACCGATGCTCGGCGGCGAAGCCAAGCATGGAGTGATCCCGATCGGTGATCTGGACCGGACGGGCCTGCGCCGGCCGGCGCCGTCGCGCTGGTTGGGTCTCCACACGGATCTAGAGTCGGCCGGGCGCTCGTATCCACCCCCCGAACCGGTCACCCTCCGCCGCCCGCGGAGCTCAGGATACGACCAGCATCCGCTGCGCCAGGCACTCGAACGTCGCCTCGGCGACCTCGCCGATGTAGTCGCCGTCGACCTGGAGGGGAAGCGCCCGTCCATCGCGGGAGGTGACAGTGCACTTGGTGAGCCCGCTGTAGGCGTGCACGCGCCGGTGTCCTGATAGGTGCGAGCGTTCGGACAATGCTCGCCACGCGATCGATGGCATGTCGATGGGGTTGGCGCGATCCAGGACGATGGCGGACAGGTCGCCGCTGTCCAGGGATGCGCCCTCGCCCATCCGCACCCGACGGTCACCGAAGTACGTGTAAGGGTCGGAGTTCTGGACCAGCGCAGTGACGCCGTCGACGGTCTCTGAGCCCAGCTGGGTGCGCAACCTCGGGGGATGCCAGACGTAGCGACGAAGCAGCGTCGTGATCGCCGCCCACGTGTAGTACCACTCGCCGAAGCGGGCCTTGCGCCGCGGGTGGGAGTCGACGACAGCGACGACGCTGGCATCCAGCCCGAGACCCGCCGAGAACAGGAAGCAGCGCTGGTTGACCCGCCCGAGATCGACGCGCCACGGTCTCCAGTCGTGCGCCATGCCCAGCAGATGCTCGGTGGCGTCGATCACGTCGGCGGGGATTCCCAGCATGCGGCAGTAGACGTTGGCGCGGCCACCGGGCAGGCAGCACAGCGGCGTATCCGAGCCCGCGAGGCCGTTGGCGGCCTCGTTCACCGTGCCGTCGCCGCCGAACGCCACCACGACGTCGTAGCCCTCGTTCGCCGCCTGACGGCACAGCTCGGTGGCGTGACCGCGGCCCTCGGTATCGACCGCCCGGACGTCGTAGCGGCCCCTCAGCGCATAGACGACGAGGCTGCGAAGACGATCGGACACGGTCGTCGCGTACGGGTTGACGATCATCAGCATGCGCCGCTTCGGGGCATCCGGCCCGCCCAGGGCGACGGTCGCCGCCGGGCGCGCCGGCGGGTGGGGCGGGGCGTCGGCCATGCCAACCTCGTCCAACACCGCGCCGGGGGCGTTGTTACGCCGCTTCGCACCGGCACGCACGCCGTCGCACCGGCCGGCATGCCGTCGCACCGGCACGCACGCCCCTCCCACCGGCCGGCACGCCGTCGCACCGGCCCGCCAAACCCCTTGCACCGGCCGGCATGCCCCAGTGCCGGCTGAGGTCACCGGTATACTTTTTCCCACATAGCAGTACGCATCCAGAGGGGTGGAGGGATATGGCCCTACGAAGCCCCGGCAACCTCCCGCAAGGGAACGGTGCCAATTCCATCAGGCTCCAACCAACAAAGGCCTGGGAGATGTGGCAAGGCGGTTTCGCAAGGCCTCCAACCACAGACCCCGGCGGAGGTTTTTCACATATGCCGCCAGAGTCTCTTCGCTGCAAGGAATGTCAGACCATCTATCCGCTGGACGCGCGATACGTGTGCGAGCAGTGCTTCGGTCCGCTGGAGGTCGCCTACGCGGCGCGCGGCGACGAGGACCCGGGTGCGCTGCGCCGCCGGGTGCAGGCCGGACCCCACTCGCTGTGGCGCTACGGCGACTTCCTGCCGGTGCAGTCGCCCCCTCGTGGGGCCCTGCCGGCGGGCTGGACCCCGCTGTTGCGTGCCGACCGGCTGGCGAGCCGGCTCGGCCTCAACGAGGTCTGGATCAAGAACGACGCCGCCAACCCGACGCACTCGTTCAAGGATCGGGTCGTGTCGATGGCACTGGCGCGAGCCCGGGAGCTCGGCTACGAGACGATCGCCTGCGCCTCGACCGGCAACCTGGCCAATGCCGTGGCCGCACATTCCGCCGCCGCCGGGCTGGAGTCCTACGTCTTCATACCCTCCAACCTCGAGGAGCAGAAGGTTCTCGCCACCGGTGTCTACGGCACCAACGTGGTCGCCGTTCGCGGCAATTACGACGACGTCAATCGGCTGTGCACCGAGCTCTCGGGCGAGCACGCGTGGGCGTTCGTGAACATCAACATGCGCCCGTACTACGCCGAGGGCTCCAAGACCCTGGCGTTCGAGACCGCCGAGCAGCTGGGGTTCGAGCTTCCCGATCGAGTGGTGGCACCGATCGCATCCGGGTCGCTGTTCACGAAGATCGCCCGCGGGTTCACCGAGTGGCTCGATGCCGGACTCCTCGAGGGTAGGCTGCCGGTGTTCAACGGCGCCCAGGCAGCGGGCTGCTCACCGGTGGCGACCGCATTCGCCGACGGGCAGGATTTCTGCCGTCCGGTCAAGCCGGACACGATCGCCAAGTCGCTGGCGATCGGCAATCCCGCCGACGGGCCCTACGCGCTTGACCTGGCCCGAAGCACCGGCGGCGGCATCGACTCGGTCACCGATGAGGAGATCCGCGAGGGAATCAAGCTGCTGGCGCAGACCACCGGCATCTTCACCGAGACCGCCGGCGGGGTGACCACCGCGGTGCTCTCCAAGCTGGCGCGACGGGGTGACATCGACCCTGATGAACGCGTCGTCGTGTACATCACCGGCGAGGGTCTGAAGACGCTCGATGCGGTGCGCGGCATGTTCGAGCCGTGGGAGATCGAGCCGAGCGTCGCGGCGTTCGAGAGCGCGAGCCAGCGTGTCGGCGCGCTGGCATAAGATGCGCCGATGACCGTCAGCGTAAAGATCCCCACTCAGCTCCGAGCCGCTACCCAGGGGGAGGCTTCGGCGACGGTCGACGGCGCCACCGTCGGCGAGGTGCTCGACTCCCTGTACGAGCGCTTCGGCGAGTTGCGCAGCCGCATTGCCGAGGACGGTGGCCTGCGCCGGTTCGTCAACGTCTACGTCGACGGCGAGGACATCCGCTTCCTCGACGGCCTGGATACCCAGGTCAAGGATGGCGACGAGGTCACCATCCTTCCCGCCGTCGCCGGCGGCTGACCACTCAACGAGCCAGGAGCGGGCAGCTACTCGGTCGTCGCCGGAGCGGCGAGCTGCACCTGTGCCGGCGCCGCGAGTCCGACCGGACAGCTGACGCCGGTGCCACCCAGCCCGCAGTAGCCCCACGGGTTCTTGTGGAGGTACTGCTGGTGGTAGTCCTCGGCGTAGTAGAACGGGTGGGCGGGGGCCGACTCGATCTCGGTGGTGATCTCGGGAAAGCCCTTTTCTCGCAGGCGCTCGTCATAGGCAGCGCGCGAGGCCTCGGCGGCCTGATGTTGCTCCTCGGTGCCCCAGTAGATCGCGGAGCGGTACTGGGTGCCGCGGTCGTTGCCCTGGCGCATCCCGTGAGTCGGATCGTGGTTCTCCCAGAACAGCCTCAGCATCTCCGCGTAGGAGGTGTTGGCGGGGTCGAACACGACGAGCACGACCTCGGCGTGGCCGGTGCTCCCGCTGCACACCTCCTCATAAGTCGGGTTCGGGGTATAGCCCCCGGCGTAGCCGACGGCGGTGGTGTAGACGCCCGGCGCCTGCCAGAACACGCGCTCAGCGCCCCAGAAGCAACCCATGCCGACAACGAGTTGCTGGTAGCCATCGGAATCGGATCCCGCCCACCCTTTCATAGGTGTGCGCAGCACCGCGTGGCGATCTGCCACCGGCATCTCCTGCTCGCGACCGCGGAGCGCTCGCTCCGGGTCGATCATCTTCGACTTCTCTCGCCATCCGAACATGGATCAAGCCTAGTGGCCCGGTTCGGAAATACGACGAGACTCCAGCGTCTCCGGCGGTGCCTGGCTTGTCCTCGGTTGCGCCGCACTACGACCGGAACCACGTAGTCCCGAGCGGCTTGCGTTTCGCGGATCGGCGGCCGGGTACCGAAACCTCAACCTTCGCCTGCAGGAGATCACGATGCCACCACGGGGCGTGAAGCCCGGGACCAAGCGGGCTCGCCAGTACGAGCACATCAAGGAAAGCGAGAAGGATCAGGGCCGCAGCGAGAGCCGGGCGGAGGAGATCGCGGCCCGGACGGTGAACAAGGAGCGCGCTCGCAGCGGCGAGTCGCGGCAGGCCTCCAGGACCTCCACGCAGGACATGTCCTCCTCACGGCGGGGCGGGCAGCGGTCGGGGACCAACCGGGAGAAGGGCCGGACGCGGGACCAGCTCTATAACGAGGCGAAGCAGCTCGGCATCGACGGCCGCTCGCAGATGAACAAGGCCCAGCTGAAGCGGGCAGTCGACGCCAAGAAATCGTGACCGTCTGGGCGAGCGGCGCGGCTCCGGCGTTCAGTCGGCGTCGAGCTCGGCGATATCTCCGCTGACCCGCCGGATCTTCTCGATTGCGGACCGCAGCAGGCGCGACACCTGCATCTGCGACGTACCGATCCGGGCGGCGATCTCCGACTGGGTGAGGTCGCGGCCGAACCGGAGGTACAAGATCAGCCGATCTGACTCAGACAGCGTCTCCACTCCCTTGGCGATCATCGTCAGGTACTCGGCCTGCTCCAGCCGCTCATCCTCGGCGCCCAGCACCTGTGCCAGCTGAGGGGCACCGGTTTCCTCATCGTCGGGCCCGTGCTCCAGCGGGGTCGTGTGGCGGGCGTGGTAGGCCTCGACCGCCTCGAGCGTCTGCTCCTCGGTGGCATGGAGCGCCTCGGCCAGCTCCGGCAGCGACGGCGACCGGCCCAGCCGAGCTGACAGCTGATCGGTGACGCTGGCCAGCTCCAGCGCCCGCTCCTTGACGCCACGGGGGACGTGTATCGCCCAGCCGCTGTCTCGGAAGTAGCGCTTGAGCTCGCCGAGCATCGTCGGCGTGGCATAGCTCGTGAACGCGTAGCCTCGAGTTGGATCAAAGCGATTGATCGCCTTGAGCAGGCCGACCATCGCGACCTGGGTGAGGTCCTCGAGCGGCTCGCCCCGCGAGTGGTAGCGCCGGGCGACGCTGCGCGCCAGAGGCTCGAAGCGACGCACGATCTCCTCGAGCAGGACGGGATCGGGCTGATCGGAATACCGCCGCAGCAGCTCCTCCGTCGACGGCTCGCCGGCGGTCGATCGATCCAGCGTCACGCCGCGCCGATGGGAGGCGGCTTCGATGGGGGCCAGATCCGGCACACGCCTCCTCTGTACAAGAACTCTCTCCGATGGTCTGCGCGGTGGCTGGCCACCGGAAGCCTCTCATCGTTGACGACTCGCCCCGGACACGCCGTGCAGGCGGGTCGCGAGCTCAGACAATGATATCGGCGCCGAAGGACCCGATCAGGCGGTAGGGCGCGGCACCACCGGGTCGGCTTGCCGGTGGCTGCCAGCGTTCACACGGGAGGTGATGCAGATTGTGGTTGTAATCGGATCGACTGGATTACCCACGGGCCGCGGACGCGCCCGATCGTGGCTGACTACTGGTCAGTCAGCCACCCGCATCTCGCCGCGTGCAGCTGCCTTGGACAGAGCTCACTCGGCAACCACCCACCCGTCAGTCGCGCTCGGCAACCACCTACCCCAGTCGCGCTTGCAACTACTCGCGGGAGAAGAGCTAGCGCGCGGAAAGCCAGCGGCCGACCGCGGTCAGGTCGGCGATGAACTCCGCCATGGCTGCTTCTCGTTCGGCGTCGTCGCGCTGGCGCAGAATCGCCGACGGATGCGCGGTCAGGGTCACCAGCTCGGCGAGCTCCGATGCCATCGGCCGCCCCCGGTCGCGCCCGATGCGGACCTGGGAGCCGAGCAACGCCTGGGCGGCGGTTGCCCCAAGGCATACCAGCGCCTCGGGCGTCACCAGGCGCAGCTCTGCGTCCAGCCAGGGCCGGCAGGCGACGACGTGAACGCGCTCCGGGGTTTGATGGATCCGACGCTTGCCCCGCGCCTTATATCGGAAATGCTTGACGACATTGGTGACATACGCCTCGCGGCGGTCGATCCCGGCGCGATCCAGGGCACGGTCGAGGACCTGGCCGGCGGGTCCCACGAACGGCTGTCCCTCGAGGTCCTCCCGGTCGCCCGGCTGCTCACCGACCAGCATGAGGCGGGCATCGCGGCGTCCCTCGCCCACCACCGCCTGAGTGGTTCCCTCCCACAGCTCGCACGCGCGGCAGCCCTGTGCCGCGTCGCGCAGCGACTTGAGGCTGAGGTGCTCGGGGATCGGCGGTGGCGGCGGCAGGGACTCGTCGAACAACGACATGTCGTAACGTCGCAGGTACCCGCGGATGAAGCCGGCACGCATTGGATGTTCGGGCTGGAACTACGCCGACTGGCGCGGGCGCTTCTACCCGCAGCGCGAGCCCCAGCGCCGGTGGCTCGAGCTCTACGCGCAGCGGTTCGACACCGTCGAGGTCAACAACACGTTCTATCGCCTGCCCCGTCGCGAAGCCGTCGCTGCCTGGGTCAAGCAGACGCCGCCCGAGTTCACGTTCGCGGTCAAGGCCAGCCGCTACCTGACCCACATCAAGCGTCTGACCGAGCTCGATGGCATCGCCCGGTTCTACGAGCCGTTGCAACCGCTGATCGAAGCCGGCCGTCTCGGCCCCGTCCTGTGGCAGCTACCCGCCAACTTCCACCGCGACGACGAGCGGCTGGCCGGATGGCTGGCCTCGCTTCCTGACGGCCGGCACACGATCGAGTTTCGGCATCCGAGCTGGTTCGCCAAGCCGGTGATGAACGCGCTCCGCGCACGTGGGGTGGCGTTGACGATCGGCGACCATCCCGAGCGGCCGTTCCAGAGCCACGAGGCCACGGCGACGTGGCGGTTTGTCCGCTTTCACTACGGCAGCCGAGGGCGCAACGGCAACTACTCGGCCACGGAGATCGAGACCTGGGCGCGGCGGATCGCCCAGTGGCGCCGGCGGCAGACCGTCTACGCCTACTTCAACAACGACTGGCAGGCGTTCGCGCCCGCCAACGCCCGCCTGCTGGCCCGCAAGCTCAGCTAGCGGGCCACTAGATCCGGGACTCGGTCACCGGAATCGAGAACCGTCTCCGGAGCTCGCCCTCGTCGATGTCCTCACGGTATCGCTGCTCGTCGTCAGCGTGGGTGAACACGACCACCTGGTCGGCGGGGAAAGTCTGCAGCGCGTCCTCGATCGCGTCGGCGATGTCGCCCTCGCCGGTGTCCCCGCTGGCCGAAACCCCCGCCTCCCCGAGCTGGTCGACGCTCTCCCGGCGGACCTCGTCCGCCCGCCTGATCGCGTCGTCCGCGTCCGACAGCCAGAAGCGGAGACCGCTCTCGTGCAGGGCGGGGGCGACGACCATGACCTCGGCGTCGGTCGGGTCGACATCGCCGCCGAGCGCGCCGCGCAACTGGTTCGCGGTAACGGCCTCCGTGGTCAGGACGAGGATCCTCACCCCCGTGGGGTACCCGTGGCGCCGAGATGGCTAACTCGTCCGCCCCGCGGGTAGAAAGATTGAAGCGATGCACTCAGACCACACGACCACCGCCGGGATCCCAGGCCCGGGGCCGCCCGGGCCGCCGGGGCCCGACCCGCAGCCGCCCAGACCCGGACCGGGGCCCGGGCCAGATCCGGCACCGCCGGTGCCGGGACCGGACCCCATCCCGCTGCCCCCGGACCCGAGTCCGCGGCCGATCTAATACATCGACTCGAGCACCTCGGCGAAGCGTTCGGAGACAACCGCCCGTTTGACCTTCAGCGTGGGGGTCAGCTCCCCGTCCTGGACCGTCAGGTCCCGCTTCAGGATCGCGAACTTCTTGATCTGCTCCACCTGGGCGTAGTTGGCGTTGGCGCGATCGAGCTCGCGCTGGACCAGTTCCCGGACCTGGTCGTGCCCGGCCAGCTCGCTCACGTCCTGCGACAGCCCCCGCTCCTGGGCCCACGGGACGATCTCCTCGACGTCGAGGGTGATCAGCACCACCGGATACGGGCGGCGGTCGCCGTGCATCACCGCCTGAGAGATGAACCGCGACTGCTTGAGGTCGTTCTCGATGTTCGACGGGGTCAGGTTCTTGCCGCCCGCGGTGATGATGATGTCCTTCTTGCGTCCGGTGATCGACAGGTACCCCTCGTCGTCGATCGTCCCGATGTCTCCGGTGTGAAGCCAGCCGTCGACGAGCGTCTCCGCGGTCGCCTCCGGGTTGCGCCAGTACTCGCGGAACACGTTGGGCCCGCGCACGAGGATCTCGGAGTCCTCGGGGGCGATGCGGATCTCCACCCCCGGCATCGGTCGCCCGACCGTCCCGAACCTGAAATGGTCAAGCGTGCCCACGGTGCCGACGGCGGTGGTCTCGGTCATGCCCCAGCCCTCCAGCACGGGGACTCCGCAGGCGTAGAAGAACTCCAGGATCTCGGGCGCGATCGGGGCGGCGCCGCTGACCGCTTGATGGATGTGGCCGCCGAACAGATCCCGAACCCGCGAGTACAGACGGGCGTCGGCGACGGCAAACGCCTGTCGCATCTCCTCGGGCACCGCCTCGCCCCGCTCGCGGCGGCGGCGAACCTCGACGCCGAGCCCGACCGCCTGGTGAAACCGCGCCTGATCCTCGGCCCCGGCCGCCTCCTGCATCTTCGTCGCCGCCGTGTACAGCTTCTCGAAGATCCGCGGCACCGACGGCAGGTATGTCGGCTGAGTCTCCACCAGCTCGGGCAGGATCTGGCTCGTGTCGCCGCCGAAGTAGACGATCGACGTCCCCTGGTCATAGGAGGCCAGCTGCGCGGTGAGGGCGAATGCGTGCGCGAGGGGCAGGAACAGATACGTGATCTCCCCGGGCTGGATGAAGGCCAGCGTCTCCACCATCTCGCACACCGACATCGCGTTGCGGTGGGTGAGCACGACGCCCTTGGGGGGGCCGGTCGTGCCCGACGTGTAGATGATCGTGTAGGCGTCATCGGGCTGCACCGCCGCCTGGCGCTCCGCCAGCTGCACGCGGTCGCCGCCGGCGCCATGCTTGCGCAGCTCGGCCAGCGTGGCGTCGCCGCCGGCGGCGGAGATCGAGACGACCCGGGCCAGCTCGGGGAGCTGGTCTGAGACCTGCCGGACCTTGGCCACCTGCGCGGCGGTGTCACAGATCACCGCCCGGGCGCCGGAGTTGCCCAGCACCCAGGCGCACTCCGCGGCGGAGCTGGTCGGATACACCGGGACGACCACCCCGCCGGCGGCGGAGATCCCGTAGCTGGACAGCGTCCACTCGAGGCTGGTGTCGGCGATGATCCCGACGCGGTCGCCGGGCTCGATCCCCAGCTCGCCCAAGCCGAGCGCGACCTCCTCGATCGCCTCCACCGCCACCGCGTAGGTCACCTCGCGCCACTCGCCGTCGACCCGATGGCGAGCGGCCGGCCGCTCCCCGAAGCGCTCGGCCGCCGAGCCGGGAAGCATGGCCACGGTGGCCGCGATCGCTCGTGGGTCAGACGTGATCTCGCTCATCCGTTCTCCTCTCCGCAAACGTGTCCGTCGCGCTGCACTCTCGCAGGTCCAGCGCCCGCGCCACGCGCGCGGTCGACGAGTCATGGATCGACCCCGACCCGACCCGAGACATCACTTAACTGTTGCGCGCCGTCCCCGTGCCCGCCAGAATCCAGTGCATGGAGAAGAGGGTCGCCCTCGAGGCCCGCTGGTGCGGGCCTGCCGGCTGTCACGGGAAAGGACTCCGTGCGGGTCTCGGCACCCTCTGAGCTCGCACGGGCGCAGCTCGGACCGAAGTGCAGCTTCGTCAGGTCGGGGATGATGCGCAGCCGGATTGGCAAACATCGAGTGAGGAGAGGTGAATGACCGTAATCGGCGTGTCCACCGGCTGGGCGGTCGGACTGGTGCTGGGCGTCGTGGTGGTGATCGTCGCCGCGGCGATCGTGATCACGATCGTGGCCCTCGCCGGCCGCATCGCCAAGCAGGCGCGGACGGCGGTGGACGGCGTGGAGCAGGTGGGTAGGCAGACAGAGGCGCTCGACGGGATCGGCCGCATCAACGACTCCGGCGCGAGAATCCTGCACTCGGCGCGGGCGCTGCGCAAGGTGGCGGTGGGCAGATGACCGTGACCGTCGCCGCGCTCTCCAATCACGGGGCCTGGGGGATAGCCCTGATCATCGGCGTGGTCGCCGCGCTGGCGGTCGCCGCCCTGCTGCTCATGCTGATCAGGGCGGTCACCGATATAGATCGGTCCGCCGGCAACCTGTTGAACGTGGCGGGCAAGGTGGCCGCCAACACCGCGAACATCCCGCAGCTGCAGGCCACGGCGCCGGTGCTGGGGCAGATCGTGGAGGAAGCCGCGATCCAGGACGGGTACATGAACGCGCTCACCGACGGATACGGCGGAGTCCCGGCATGAGCTCCACCACACTGACGATCTTGAGCGTCATCCTGGCGGCGATCATCGTCGCCGTACTGGCGGGAGCGCTGATCATCGTCCGCGCCCGCCTGACCTCGGCGGCGGGCAAGCTGGCGACGCTGGCGACCGCGCTCGAGGGCGTCCAGGCCGAGCACCTGGCTGTGCTCGAGCCGGCGGTCAGGGCGATCAACGCGCAGTTCGACTTGATCGTCGGCGCCTTCCCGGGCATCGCCGGCAAGGCGGCGGTCGTTGCCTCCAGGAGGCCGCGATGACCCTGGAATGGATTGGCGACGCGATCCTGTTGCTGATCGTGCTGCCGGTGGTCATCTATCTGCTGCGCGGCGTGCTGAACGCTGCCAACGGGATCGTGCCCAGCGTGGGGCGGATCGCCGGGGCGGCCCGGGCGGGATCGGCCGACCTCGACGCCGTGCCGCTGCTGCTGACCACGCAGGAACAGGTGGCGACGACAGTCGAAGTGGTCGCCAACTACGGCGGCTCGCTCGACGTGATCCTCGACGACGCGGAAGGGGCGTGAGGCGATGCCGGCGGCTGGAATCGTGATGGTCGTCGCGGTCGTGCTGATCGTGGCGGCGGTCGTCTTCTACCTGGTCTCCACGATCGTCGCCCTGCGCCGGATCACGGCGAGCCTGAGCGACGCGATCGCCGCGGTGGTGGAAATCATCACCAAGAGCGAGCCCGTCGCCGAGGTGGTGACGAACATCAACCAGAATCTCGACGCCGGGGTGGATCTGCTGGAAGGATTGCTCGTCTCCAAGGCCGGGCTCACCGATGCCATGGGCCTGATCGACGGGCTGTATCCGGGCGCCCGGGCAGCGGGGCTGCGCAACCTCCCGGAGAGCCGGGAGGTCAAGGCGCCGCGGATCTCCGAGGTCTACACGCGCGGAACGCTCTCGCTGGCTCGGCTGGGCCGCGAGGCCCCGATCGCCGCGGCGTCCCCCCACGGGCCGGCGTTGCGCAACCCGGCGTACGGAAGCCGGGCTGCCGGGACGCTGTACCCGGAAGGGCGCCCGCGCCGGCCCGAGCGCCTGCCGCGCTCCCCGGTGGTCGGGAGCCAGTCCCCGGTCCAGTACGACCCTTCGGAAGAGGTGGGGGGGCCGCGGAAGCGGATGCCCGCCTCCTCCGGCGAAAGGAGCTGACAGCCGCCATGCAGACACCGGCGCCATTCCAGTACGAACGGGCCACCACCGTCGCCGGCGCGATCGAGTCGTTGGTCAAGCACGACGGCGACGCCCGGATCATCGCCGGGGGGCACAGCCTGCTGCCGATGATGAAGCTCCGTCTCGCCCAGCCCGAGTACCTGATCGACATCAACGACCTGGACGAGCTCGCCTACATCCGCGAGCTCGCCGACGAGATCCGGATCGGCGCCCTGACCCGGCACGTCGAGCTTCAGAAGTCCGACGTGCTCGCCCGGCACCTGCCGTTGTTCGGCGACGCCGAGTCGGTGATAGCCGACCCGGTGGTTCGCAACCGCGGCACGATCGGGGGCTCGCTGTGCCAGGCCGACGCCGCCGAGGATCTCAGCGCGGTTTGCTCGGCAGTCAAGGCGACGGTGGTGATCCGCGGCACCGACGGGGAACGCATCGTCGGCATGGACGAGTTCCACCTCGGGCCGTACATGACAGCGGTGGGCGACGGCGAGCTGCTCACCGAGGTGCGGATCCCGTTGCGGGCGGGCGGGGCAGCTGGAAGCGCGCACGAGAAGGTGGAGCGGCGGGCCGGCGATTGGGCGATCGCGGCCGCATCGGCGGCGGTGTGGATCGACGGCGGCACGATCGCCGACGCCGGGATCGCGCTCAGCGCGGTCGGTCCGACCACGGTGCACGCTGCCCGGGCCCAGGAGCTGCTGCAGGGAAAGGCCCCCTCCGAGGAGCTGTTCGCGCAGGCGGGCCAGATCGCCTCCGACGAGTGCTCGCCTTCGGCCGACGGCCGCGGGCCGGTCGACTACAAGCGCCATCTCGCCGGCGTGCTCACCCACCGAGCGCTACGCCGGGCCACGGCCCGCGCGCTGGCCCAGGAGGCCTAGCCATGCCACAGGTGACGATCGCGATCAACGGACAGGAGGTCTCGCGGGAGGTCGAGCCCCGCCAGCTGCTGGTGCATTTCATTCGCGACACGCCCGGCTTGACCGGGACCCATTGGGGCTGTGACACCTCCAACTGCGGGGCGTGCGTGGTGCTGATGGACGGCGAGCCGATCAAGTCGTGCACCACGCTGGCGGTGATGTGCGAGGGCCACGAGATCTCGACCGTCGAGTCGCTGGAGTTCGAGGGTGAGCTGGACCCAGTGCAGCAGGGGTTCCACGAGCGCCACGCCTTGCACTGCGGGTTCTGCACGCCGGGGATGCTGATGACCTGTCGCGCGCTGCTCAACGAGAACCCCGACCCGACCGAGCAGGAGATCCGGACCGCGATCTCCGGCGCCATCTGCCGCTGCACCGGTTACAAGAACATCGTGGCCGCCGTCCGCTGGGCCGCTGAGCACGAAGCCGCCGACCGAGAAGGAGTCTGACCCATGGCAACCGTAGAGAACCTGGGAGCGCGGGGACCCGATGGCCAGGAACGCCCGATCGGCTTCGGCCGCCTCAAGCGCAAGGAGGACGCCCGCTTCATCCGAGGGCAGGGCACCTACCTGGACGACATCCGCCTCCCGGGGATGGTCCATGGCGCGATGCTGCGCAGCCCCTACGCCCACGCCCGGATCGTCTCGATCGACACCTCGGCGGCGCTGGCGCATCCCGGCGTGGCGGCGGTGATCACCGCCAAGGACCTGGAGACCCTGGGCCTGGCCTGGATGCCGACGATCTCCTACGACACCCAGGCGGTGCTCGCCGGTGACAAGGTCCGCTTCCAGGGCCAGGAGGTGGCGTTTGTGATCGCCACCGACGAATACACCGCCCGCGACGCCCTGCCACTGATCGACGTCGAGTATGAGCCGCTGCCGGCGGTGGTCGACGCCCGCAAGGCGCTGGATCCGGAGGCGCCGCTCATCCGCGACGACAAGGACGGCCAGGTCGACAACCTGGCCAGCCCCACCTGGGAGGCGGGCGACGAGGAGGCGGCCGAGCGCGCCTTCGCCGAGGCGGACACGGTCGTCAGCCGGGACATCGTCTATCCACGCTGTCATCCCGCGCCGCTGGAGACGTGCGGGATGATCGCCGACTTTCACCCGGACACCGGCCAGCTGAACATCTACAACGGAAACCAGGCGCCGAACGTGCACCGCACCGTGTACGCGCACGTCGCCGGGCTGGCCGAGCACATGATCCGCATCCGCTGCAACGACATCGGCGGCGGCTTTGGCAACAAGGTGCCGGTGTACCCGGGCTACGTGTGCGCGATCGCCGGCTCGATCGTCGCCGGAGTGCCGGTCAAGTGGATCGAGGACCGCTCCGAGAACCTGATGTCGACCGGCTTTGCCCGTGACTACATCATGCGCGCGGAGATGTGCGCCAAGGGCGGCAAGATCACGGGGCTGCGGGTCGACGTGATCGCCGACCACGGCGCGTTTGACTCCACCGCGCAGCCGACGAAGTTCCCGGCCGGCTTCTTCCACATCTGCTGCGGCTCCTACGACCTGCAAGCCGCCCACGTCAAGGTCAAGGCGGTCTACACCAACAAGGCGCCGGGCGGCGTCGCCTACCGGTGCTCGTTCCGGATCACCGAGGCGGTCTACCTGGTGGAGCGGATGGTCAACGCCCTGGCGCTACAGATGGGCGTGGACCAGATCGACCTGCGGATGCGCAGCTTCATCGCACCCGAGCAGTTCCCGTACGAGACCACCACCGGGTGGACGTATGACTCGGGCGACTACGCCAAGACGATGAAGGTGGCGATGGACATCGCCGGCTACCCGGACCTGCTGCGCGAACAGGCGGAGAAGCGCGAACGGGGCGAGCTGATGGGGATCGGCGTCTCGTTCTTTACCGAGGGCGTCGGCGCCGGGCCGCGCAAGCACATGGACATCCTCGGCATGTCGATGAACGATGGCGCCGACCTGCGGGTGCACCCGTCCGGCAGGGCGATGGTGTCGCTGTCGGCCCAGACCCAGGGGCAGGGCCACGAGACCACGTTCGCCCAGATCGTCGCCGAGGAGCTCGGCATCCCGCCCGAGGACATCGAGGTCCGCCACGGCGACACCGACCGGACGCCTTATGGACTGGGCACCTATGGCTCGAGGTCGACTCCGGTGAGCGGCGCCGCCGTAGCGGTGGTGTCGCGCAAGGTGCGCGATAAGGCGCGGCTGATCGCGGCGACGATGCTGGAGACGCGGCCCGAGGATCTGGCGTGGGAGAAGGGACGCTGGTACGTGAAGGGCGACCCGGAGCAGGGGGCGATGATCGAGGAGATCGCTCAGCGCGCCTACAGCGGCGAGCCGATGCCCGAGGGCATGGAGGGGGGGCTAGACGCCCAGGTGATCTACGACCCGCCCAACCTCACCTACCCCTACGGGGCCTACATCGCGGTGGTCGACATCGACCCCGACACCGCACAGGTGACGGTGCGGCGGTTCATCGCCGTCGACGACTGCGGCGTGCGGATCAACCCGATGATCGTCGACGGTCAGATCCACGGCGGCCTGGCCGAAGGGATCGGGATCGCCCTGATGGAGGTCATCAGCTTCGACGCGGAGGGCAACTGCCTGAACTCCTCGTTCATGGACTACCTGATCCCGACCGCGCTCGAGTGTCCCGACTTCGAGCTCGGGGCCACTGTCACCCCCTGCCCCCATCACCCGCTGGGCGCCAAGGGCGTCGGAGAATCTCCGAACGTCGGCTCCCCGCCGGCGATCGTCAACGCGGTGATCGACGCCCTGCACCCGACCCACGGCGTCGACCACGTCGACATGCCCTGCACCCCGGCGCGGGTGTGGGCGGCGATGCAGGGGCGCCCGCAGCCTCCGCAATGACCGCGGCCGGGGAGAGCGTGGGTCAAGATCCGGACGAGGTGGCGGAGGAGATCCGCCACCTCGTTCCCGACGTCGAGACCCTGGCCCGACGGCTGGCGAGCGTCGACTACCTGGTCGACGAGAGCCTGGCGACGGCGATGTACCTCAGCCTGGGGCTGCCCCAGCCGTTGCTGCTCGAGGGCGAGGCCGGGGTCGGGAAGACCGAAGCGGCCAAGGCGCTCGCCGCGATGCTGGACACGCCACTGCTGCGGCTGCAGTGCTACGAGGGGATCGACGCCGCCGAGGCGTTGTACGAGTGGAATTACACGAGGCAGCTGCTCTCGATCCGGCTGGCCGACGCGCGTGGCGCCGAGCTGCGCGAGGAGGATCTGTTCGGGCCCGACTACCTGATCGCCCGGCCGCTGCTGCGCGCCCTGCAACATCCCGGGCCGCGCCCGGCGGTGCTGCTGATCGACGAGATCGACCGCGCCGACGACGATTTCGAGGCGTTCCTGCTGGAGATCCTGGCCGATGCCACGGTCACGATCCCCGAGCTCGGCGCGGTGCGGGCCAGCCATCCGCCGGCGATCGTGCTCACCTCCAACCGCACGCGGGACCTGCACGACGCGGTCAAGCGTCGCTGCCTGTACCAGTGGATCGACTATCCGAGCCGGAATCGAGAGCTGGAGATCATCCGCCGGCGCGTCCCCGGAGCATCGGCCACGCTGGCGGTGCAGGTAGCCGACGCGGTGTCGCGGATGCGAGCTTCCGACGTCCAGAAGCCACCGGGGATCGCCGAGGCGATCGATTGGCTGGCGGCACTCAGCCTGCTCGGCGTCGGCGAACTGGACGAGATGGCCACCGAGCGTACGCTCGGCTCGGTCCTCAAGTACCGCGAGGACCAGGATCTGGTCCGGGCATCAGGCCTGGCCAAGCTGGTGAGCGCAGCCGGGTGAGACGATGACCGGGTTCGGAGTGGAGACGATCGAGCTCGACCTGGCGGCAATCGCCGCCACCTTCAGCCGTCGCCTGCACGATGCCGGGCTTCCGGTCGGCGCCGAGCGCGCGGCACGCTTCGCCCGGGCGCTGAAGCTGACCGCGCCGGTTGCCCGGCGGCGGCTGTACTGGACCGCCCGGACGGTGTTCGTGTCCGATCCGGGACAGGGCAAGGTGTTCGACCGGGTGTTCACGGAGGTGTTCGGCGGCGGCGGGGGAGCCGGGGCGGCGATCCTCGACGAGGTCGGACCGGGTGCGGCGTCCGCCGACGACAGCCCGGGCGCCGACGCGACCTTGGCCCGCGGGACGGGGCCGCCGGATCAGTGGTCTGCGGGATCGACTCCGGGGCCGAGGCGCCGGGGCCAGCAGCCGTCCGAGCACGAGCTGCCGGTGCCGACCCTCGCCTCCGACGAGGAGGTGATCCGAGGCAAGCGCTTCGACGCGCTGACCCCGGACGAGCTGGCCGCGCTGCACCGGCTGATGTCCCGGCTGACGCTGGCCACGCCGGTGCGGCGGACCCGCCGGGCGCAGCGGCATCGCCGCGGCGAGTCGATCGACATGCGCCGCACGTTGCGCGCCAGCCTGCGGACCGGCGGCGATCCGATCCGGCTGGCGCGCCGCCGGCGCCGAGTCGTCCGCCGCCGCCTCGTGGCGCTGTGCGACATCTCGGGCTCGATGGAGCCGTATGCTCGCGTTTATCTGCAGTTCCTCACCTGCGCCGTGGGCAACGGATCCGGTCCGGCCACGCCGGCCGAGGCGTTCGCGTTCGCCACCCGGTTGACTCGGTTGACGCGGGCGCTGCACTCGGGCAACCCGGAGCGGGCGATCCAGCAGGCCGCGGCCACGGCACCCGATTGGTCCAGCGGAACCCGGATCGGCGACGCGCTCAAGAGCTTCAACGATCGGCATGGGCGCCGCGGCATGGCCCGCGGAGCGGTGATCGTGATCCTGTCGGACGGCTGGGAACGCGGCGATCCGGCGCTGGTGGGGCGCGAGATGGAGCGCCTGTCGCGGCTGGCCCACCGGATCGTGTGGGTCAACCCGCGGGCCGCGGCGGTCGGCTTCGCACCGCGCGCGGGCGGCATGGCGGCAGCGCTGCCCCACTGCGACGAGCTCGTCAGCGGCCATACCCTGGCGGCGCTGGAGGAGGTCGTTGCGGCGATTGGCGCCGGCCGGGTGCGACGAAGTGGTGGCCTCGCCGGGCGACCACCCGAAGCCGAGGAGGAGGGCTGGGCCAGCGCCACGGAGTGGACGGGCTCGCTTCCCGGCAGCTCGGTGGCGATGCCCAGCGGCTACGGGCCCAGCCGCGGCCGCACGACCGCGGGCTGGACCAGGCCCGGAGGTGGCGATGGCTGAGCCCACTGCCAAGGTCTGCATCTATCCCGGCTGCGAGCGCCCGGCGGTCGGACCGCACCTGCTCGGCGGACCGCAGCCGAGCTTCTGTGATCTGGAGGAGCACAATGCGCTCACCGCCCATCAGGAGCGCCGGCGCCGGGCCGACGAGAACCACTGCAGCAAGGAGGAGGAGTAGATGGCCAACGAGGCGTACCGCGCGGTGTTCCTCCGCGTTCACCCCACCGGCAAGATGGTGCTGAGCCTGACCACCGAGCCAGATGGGCACGAGGGTGAGTACGCGCGTCAGGTCGCCGACGAGCTCGGGGTGCCCGCGCTCGACGTCAAGGTCGTCCCCGCCGACAGCGATCGGTTCGGCACCGGCCACGGTTTCAACGCCAGCCCGTCTCCGGCGACGACCGAGGCGGTCGCCTTGGCCACCGGCAAGATCCTGACCAAGGCCCGGCTGCTGGCCGGAGCCGCACTCGACGCGGCACCCGAGGCCCTGGTGTGGTCAGACGGCGCGTTCATGGCCGGCGACGACGCCGGCCGCTCGCGGACGATCGCCGAACTTTCGATGTACGCCCACGGCACCGGCGCGCTCCCGCCCGGGGTCGAGGGCGGGCTCGACGCGCAGACGGTGTATCGCAACTGATGCCGAGGTTTCAGGTTGATCGCGACGATCAGGCGGGCCGCAGCTCGGCGTCGATCGACACCTGCACCTCGTCGGCGACCTTGAGCGTCCCGAACAGCGCCGTGTACGGCTTCATGCCCCAGGCGGTCTGCTTGACCGTAGCGCTCCCCGTCAACCGCCGATCATCGCTCACGGCGAGGTCGAAGGCGATCAAGTTGATACCGCCGGCGAGCTCGAGATCGCCGGTCACGTGGAGGTGTCCGCTGCCGTCGGGCCGGACCGACGTCGAGCGAAAGGCGATCGCCGTTCCCTGCAGCACCTCCTCGGCGATCGTCTGGCTGATCCCGGACTTGTCGTCGTCGTCGAGCGGCTGCACGCCGCCGGTCCCGTCGAGCACCTTCAGCGAGTTCGAGTCGGCGGTCAGTTCCAGAACGCTGCGCTCGAGCTCGGCGGCGATTTGCATCGTGGCCCCCCAGGACCGCACCTCGATCAGCAGGTTGTGGCCCGCGCGGGCGATCGCCCCGCCCTTGCCGGTTGCCACCGTCAGCGTGCCCGACTCGGGTCCCAGCGCGTACGTGCCCGGCTCAATCGTCATCCCCAGGTCTCTTTCTCTCCTCGGCGACGGCAGTGCCCACAACATACAAACGAAAGGCATCCTGTAGATGGTGGAACTCGATCATCCGTTCACGACGAGCAGGCCGATCGACGAGAGCTGGGGTCTCGTGCTCGACCTCGAGCGACTGGTCCCGTGCGTCCAGGGCGGGTCGGTGCTGGAGAAGACCGAGCCCGAGGCCGTCAAGGCCGAGATCAAGGTGAAGATGGGCGCGATGTCGATGAAGTTCACCGGCACGGTGAGCGTGATCGAGTCAGACGCGCAGGCGCGCCGGGCGCTGCTCCGGGTCAAGTCGCGCGAGGCGGGTGGCCAGGGTCACGCCAACGCGGACGTGGTCTTCACCCTCAACGATGGCGGCGGCAACGTCCATACCGCGGCCCAGATCACCGGCAAGGCGGCGTCGATGGGCGAGGGCGTCGTCTCCACCGTGCTCGATGCGCTGATCAAGGACTTCACCGCGAACTTCGTGGCGGCGGCGTAGCCGGCCAGGGGCGATGCCGGTCTTCAAGATGCGAGCGGTACAGGCGGGAGAGGTGCCGATCGACGGCGGCACCGCCGTTCAGGAGCACTCCGACCGGCCGGTGTTCCGGGGCAACGGTGACTATGACTACGTGTGCGTCAGCTGCGGCAACCTGCTGGCCGCGGGCATGGATCCGCAGTACATGACCCGCCGGGTGCGGGTGCGCTGCGGGCGCTGCCGGACCGTCAACATCGCCGCCGAGATCTCGGTCCAGCCGGCTCGGCGGCCGCGTTCCGGAGGCCCGGCCGAAAACGCCGGAGGTTCGGGTAGATGATCGGGGGTGAGCTCGCCGCCGAGGTCCAGAGCCTGCTGGCCGAGCGCACGCCGTTCGTGGTGGCCACGGTGATCCGGGCGCGCCGGCCCACCAGCGTGCGGCCCGGCGACGCGGCGATCGTGCTCGGCGACGGGACGGTGAAGGGATTCGTCGGCGGCGTGTGTGCCGAGTCCTCGGTGCGACTGCATTCGCTGCGGGCGCTGGAGACCGGAGAGCCGCTGCTGCTGCGCCTGGTGCCCGAGGAGGGACTGCAGGACGAAGGCGCCGACGCGATCGAGGGCGCCGTGGTGGAGTGCAACCCGTGTCTGAGCGGGGGCGCCCTGGAGATCTTCCTCGAGCCGCGCCTGCCGGCGGCGCGGCTGATCGTGGTCGGGGGCTCGCCGACCGCGGAGGCGGTGGCGGCGCTGGCCCGCGCCTCGGGCTATGACTGCGTGCGCCCCGGCGTGGGCGCGGACGGGGGGGCGGGGGCGGTGGACTCGGCCGGAGCGGTGCTCGGCCTGGAGGGCGCCGCGGCGGTGATCGTCGCCGCCCACGGTGCCGGCGAGGAGGGGGTGCTCCGCGCGGCGCTGACCGCCGGCGTGCCCTACGTGGCGCTGGTCGCCAGTCGCCGGCGCGGCGCCGCCGTCCGCGCCGACCTGCACCTGGCGCCCGAGCTCTCCGCCCAGCTGCACACCCCGGCCGGACTGGATATCGGCGCCCGCACGCCGACCGAGATCGCGATCGCGATCCTCGCCGAGATGGTCGCCCGCCAGCACGCCGATCCGGCTCCCGGGCGCCCGGCGGGCGTCGCCGAGGCGCCGGCTCCGGCGCGGGTGGCGGTGACGACCGATCCGGTGTGCGGGATGCAGGTGGCGATCACCGACGCCGCGCCGCGGCTGGAGGTCGCGGGGGAGACCGTGTACTTCTGCGGTGACCGCTGCCGGAAGTCGTACGCCCGGCGCTGACGATTGATCCGTGACGCCCGGATACCGGGCCTGCCCCGACAATCCTCGGGGCACCTGCCGCGCTGGTCTCAGAACGCCCGCCGCCGCCCCACCCGGACGTGGCCGCCGTCGGGCTCACAAACCCGCCGCGAGATCTGCTTGCGTCGTGGCTCGCTCAGCCGGTGAACGGCGGCTGCGGAGGGTGGTGGGGCGCCAGGAGCGCGCACACGGCTGACGTCTGCACGGCGCGCAGCTGCCTCAGCAGTTTTCCGCTCGGTGCGGGGATGTTGAGCGTCGTCGTCACCGAGCGCTTGCCGTCGGCGGTTGCCGCGGCCCACTGCGTGTATCCGGGAAAGTCGCCGGTATGGCCGTACACGGTGCCGCAGCGGGTGCGGTAGCGGAAGACGGCAAGCCCGGCCGAGTTCGTCCCGGGACCGGGCGGGCTCGACGCACCCGGCACGAAGCTCATCTGCTGACGCTGCACCGCAGCGCCGAAGAACCTGCGGCCGAGGTAGTCCCGCATGAACGTGCCCATCTCGGCGGGGGTCGAGACGATCGCGCCTGACGCCCATGCCCCGCTGGGGTTGAGCAGCGTGCTGACGTCCTCTGGCCTCATCCGCGGGGCCACGAGGTAGCCGTGGATGAATGGGTTGGGAAGGGCAACGGTGGTGGGGAACGAGGTCGAGCGCAGCTTCGCCGGACCGAGGACGATGGCGGAGAGCAGCTTGCCGTACGACTCGCCGGTGACCGCCTGAGCGATCAGCCCGACCACGATGTTGTCGGTGTTCGAGTACTCGTAGCGCGAGCCGGGCGTGAACTCGAGGCCGTCCCGCCGCACCCAGTCGATGATCGTGCTCGGGGCCACGTAGCCCTGCGGATCGGTGCGCGCCTGCTCCGCGAACCCCGTTGACTCGGTGTAGTCGGGTAGCCCGCTGGTGTGGTTGAGCATCTCACGCAGGGTGACCCCCGCCCACGCGTGTGGGAGGGCGGGTAGCCACTGGCTGATCGTGTCGTTGAGTCCGAGGCGGCCCCGCTGCACGAGGTGCAGCGCCACTGCGCCGCTGAACGCCTTGGCGACGCTCGCGATTCTCATGTGATCAATCGCGCGCGGCGTCCCTGGCCTGGCGACGTCAGCACGGCCGGCGGCCAGGACGGTCAGACGACCCCGGTCATACAGGGTCGCGATCGCGCCGGGAGGGCCGCCCCGCGCGGCGACGAGCCCGTCGAGGCCGCGCTGGACGACGGCATCGCCGGCGGGCGTTGCCGCGCGACCGGCCGCGGTGAACCCCAACGCAACCGCCGTCAGGACAACGGCGGTAGACCAGTTTCGCAGTGAGGACATCCGAAGAGTATGCCAACGGGCCGGGCACGCCCGATCGGCTTCGATCGTGCATCGCCGGGTGGGCGGAGCACGCGCCCGGCAGGATTTGAACCTGCGACCTTCCGCTCCGGAGGCGGACGCTCTATCCCCTGAGCTACGGGCGCTGTGATCGGGGAAGATCGCTGGCCAGCTTACCGTGGTCATCGCCATCGTCTCCGACACCCACCTGCCGCGCGGCACGCGAGTGCTGCCGGAGACGTGCGTGACGCGGCTGCGCACGGCCGATCTGATCGTCCATGCCGGCGACCTGTCAGCCCTGTCGGTGCTGGCGGCGCTGACTGAGCTCGGGCCGCCGGTCATCGGCGTCCACGGCAACGTCGATGACACCGCCGTGCGCGCGGCCTTACCGGAAACGGCGGTGTTCACCGCCGGTGACCGGTGGCGGATCGCGGTGATCCACGACGCCGGGACCGCGCGGGGACGCCTTGAGCGGATGCGTCGCCGGTTCCCAGGCGCCGACGCGGTCATCTTCGGCCACTCGCACATCCCGTTGCACGAGCGCGGCGCCGACGGCTTTCAGATCTTCAATCCGGGCAGTCCGACCGACAGACGGCGCCAGCCCCACCTCACGATGGGGATCGCCCGCGCCCGCTCCGCCGCGCTGGAGTTCGAGCACGTCGAGCTCGGCTGACAGACTCAAGGCGGCCATGGAGCTCTCGATCTTCTTCGCCGGCACCGGCGGTTCCATTCCCACCGCGCGCCGCGGGCTTCCCGCCATCCTCGTGCGGCGGGGCGGTGACCGGATCCTGTTCGACTGCGGAGAGGGGACCCAGCGTCAGCTGGTGAGCTCGGTGGGTCTGGCCGACCTGACCGAGATCTACCTGACCCATTTCCACGCCGACCACTGGCTGGGCCTGCCCGGGCTGCTCAAGACGTTCGATCTGCGCGGGCGCGACAAGCCGCTCGCGATTCGCGGTCCCGTCGGGCTGAGGGCGCTGCTGGCGCTGGTGCTGCGGATGGGGGGCCAGGTGGGGTTCGAGCTGAACGTGGTGGAGCTCGAGCCCGGCGATGTGCTCGACGGCGCCGGCTACCGGATCGCGCCGGTGGCGGCGTCGCACCGCGGCCGGGCGCTCGCCTACGTCCTGTTCGAGGACGAGCGCCCGGGGGTGTTCGACCCCGAGGCGGCGCTGGCGCTCGGGCTTCAGTCAGGCCCCGAGTTCGGGCGGGTACAGCGCGGGGAGACGATCCGCGGGGTGTCCCCCGATCAGGTGCTCGGGCCTCCGCGCCCCGGTCGCAAGCTCGTGCTCTCCGGCGACACCCGTCCCTGCGAGTCGCTGCGGATCGCCGCTCATCGTGCCGACGTGCTCGTCCACGAGGCCACGTTCGCCGAGGAGGAGCGGGAGCGGGCCGCCGACAACGGTCACTCGACCGCCCGGGAGGCGGCGACGATCGCACGCGAGGCCGAGGTCGCGCTGCTGGCCCTCAACCACGTCTCCACCCGCCATCCGCTGGGCCAGCTGCGCGACGAGGCCCGGGAGGTGTTCCCGGCCACGGTCGTCCCCCGCGACTTCGACACGATCGAGATCCCGTTCGCCGAACGGGGCGAGCCGACGTTGGTCCGTTGGGATGCGCAGCCGACCGAGGAGCCCGCCGCCTCGGCGTCGTGAGGCATGAGCCGGTGCCCGCCGGAGGCGCTGCTAGGCTGCGCCACAGTAAGTCGCCGGCCCCTTTAACCCGGTCCTGTGAGGCCAGGAAGGAGCAAGTTGGAACCCGTAACGGTCGTCCTCGACCGCGATGACATCCGCCGTACCCTGGTGCGGATCGCCCACGAGATCGTGGAGAAGAATCCGGACGGGGCGATCGCCTTGGTCGGGATCCACCGCCGCGGCGCTCATCTCGCCGATCGGCTGCACGCGCTGACCAGCGAGCTGCTGGACTCGGCGGTTCCCCGGGGAACGGTTGACATCGCCTTCTATCGCGACGACCTCGCGATTCGCGCGGGGGAATCGGCCAGCCCGGTCGTGCACTCCACCGAGCTCGACTTCCCGATCGAAGGCCGGACGATCGTGATCGTCGACGACGTGCTCTACACCGGCCGCACCGTCCGAGCCGCGATCGAGGCGATCTTCGACTACGGCCGCCCCGCCCGGGTGCAGCTGGCGACGCTGATCGACCGCGGCCATCGCGAGCTGCCGATCCGGCCCGACTACGTGGGCAAGAACCTGCCGACGTCGCAGGAGCAGCGGGTCAACGTCCACGTCGAGGAGGTGGACGGCGCCGACGAGGTCACTATCGGGCCGGCAGCGCAGAGCAAGGTCAGGGCGGCATGAGCGTCCGGATGCCCCGCCATCTGATCTCGATCGATGACCTGGACCGATCCGGGATCGAGCGCGTCCTGGACCGCGCCGAGTCGTTCGCCGAGGTCTCCGGGCGCGAGATCAAGAAGGTGCCCGCGCTGCGCGGACGGACGATCGTCAACCTCTTCTACGAGGCCAGCACCCGCACCTCAAGCTCGTTCGAGCTTGCCGCCAAGCGGCTGTCGGCCGACGTGGTCAACATCCGCTCGGCCGGTTCCAGCGTCGACAAGGGCGAGTCGCTCAAGGACACGGTGCAGACCCTGTCGGCTTACGACCCAGCGGCGATGGTGATCCGCTCGCCCTATGCCGGCGCCGCCGCGCTGGTCGCCGGCTGGACCGACGCCGCCGTCGTCAACGCCGGCGACGGCAAGCACGAGCACCCGACCCAGGCGCTGCTCGACGTGTTCACACTGCGCCGGCGGTTCGGGTCGCTCGACCGGCTCAACATCTGGATCGTCGGAGACGTCAGCCACTCCCGGGTCGCCCGCTCGGACATCCTCGCCTTCACCCGGATGGGGGCCGAGGTCACCGTGTGCGGGCCGCCTACGCTGATCCCGCGCGAGATCGAGGCGCTCGGCTGCCGCGCCACCCCGTCGCTGGATCGCCTCGACGAGGCGGACGTGATCTACGTGCTGCGAATGCAGCACGAGCGCATGACCCAGTCGTTCATCCCCACGCTGCGCGAATACGCGGCCCGCTACCAGATCAACTCCGCCCGGCTGCGACCCCAGCAGCTGGTCATGCACCCCGGGCCGGTCAACCGCGGGATCGAGCTGTCGGCGGGCACGATCGACTCGCCCCAGGCGCTGATCGGCGATCAGGTCAAGGCCGGCGTGGCGGTCCGGATGGCGGTCCTCTACGAGCTGCTGGCGGCTTCGCCGGCGGTGGCAGCGGCCGCATGATGAAACGCCTGTTCTCCCCCGAGCATCCCGGGGTCGACCTGCTGATCCGGGGCGCCCATGTCCTGGACCCGCGCGCCGGCCTCGATGAGCCCCTCGACGTCGTGATCCGGGACGGGCGGATCGCGGACCTGAACCCGGCCGGTCAGGGCGGGCCCGAGGGCCCCGCCGGTGACCTGCTCGAGGTCATCGACGCCGACGGCAGGCACCTGTTCCCGGGGTTCTTCGACCCGCATGTGCATCTGCGCACGCCGGGCCAGGAATACAAGGAGGACATCGACACCGGCACCGCGGCGGCGGCCGCCGGGGGCTTCTGCGCCGTGGTGGCGATGCCCAACACCGATCCCACCGTCGACTCGGCGGCCGTCCTCGGTTCGCTGATCGAGCGCGCCCGCCGCGAGGCGCGGGTGCCGGTCGGCTTCCTGGCCGCGATCACCCGGAACCTGAGGGGCGAGGAGCTGACCGAGATGGCCGAGCTGCGCGACCTGGGCGCGATCGGCTTCACCGACGACGGCAAGCCGGTGGTCTCAGCCGGGATGCTGCGCAAGGCGCTGCAGTACCAGCGGCTGTGCGGCGGCGTCATCGCTCTGCACGAGGAGGACCCGGCTCTGTCCCTGGACGGGGTGATGCACGAGGGGGCCGTCTCAGCTCGGCTCGGCCTGGCCGGTATCCCGTCGCTGGCCGAGTCCACGATGATCGCCCGCGACGGCGCCCTCGCCCTCTACGAGGGCGCCCGGGTTCATTTCCAGCATCTCTCCGCGGCCGAGTCGGTGCAGGCGCTCGCCGCCGTCAAGGAGATGGCGCACCCGCCAGCACGGGTCAGCGGCGAGGCCAGCCCCCACCATCTGACGCTGACCGACGAGGTCGTCCGCACGCTTGACAGCCGGTTCAAGTGCAACCCGCCGCTGCGCGCGCAAGCCGACCGCCGGGCGCTGATCGAGGGCCTGCGCTGCGGGGTCATCGACTGCATCGCCACCGACCACGCGCCCCACGCGCTGCACGAGAAGGAGGTCCCGTTCGAGCAGGCGCCGATGGGCACCACCGGGTCAGAGACGGCGTTCGCCGCGGTCTATACCGAGCTGGTGCTGTCCGGCGAGCTCGAGCTGGCCACGGTGGTGGAGCGGATGAGCGCCGGCGCCGGTCTCTACGACCTGGCGATCCCGCTGATCGCCGTCGGCGAGCCCGCCAACCTCTGCCTCGTCGACCTCCAGGCCCGCTATCAGGTAGGCGCCGACGGTTACGTCAGCCGGTCGGCGAACAGCGCCTTCCACGGGCGCACGCTGGCGGGACGGGTGCTGCTGACGCTGGCCGCCGGGTCGGTCGCCTACCGCCGACCGATGCCGGGCACGGGTGACGAGCACGAGCGCAGCGCGCGGGCGCCGGTTCGGGCCGAGGCGGACTGAGGATGCCCACGAGCACTGCTCCCGCCCGCCTTCGCTCGGCACCCGGCCTCGCAGGTTCGGAGGGGCTGTGAGTCATCCGGCTGCCTACGTCCTGCTCCAGGACGGGGCTCGGTTCGACGGATTCGGCTGCGGCGCCGATCGGCCGGCGGTGGGCGAGGTGGTCTTCACCACCTCCATGTCGGGTTATCAGGAGGCGATGACCGACCCGAGCTATGCCGGTCAGCTGATCGTGTTCACCTATCCCCAGGTCGGCAACTACGGGGTCGCCGCGGCGGCAATGGAGTCAGACCGAATCCACGCCCGGGCGGCGATCATGCGCGCTGGCGTCGATCACGACGACGCTCCCGGCGCCGAGCGGGGTTGGCTGAGCTGGCTGACCGACCGCGGCGTCCCGGCGATCACCGACGTGGACACCCGAGCCCTCGTCCGCCACATCCGCGACCGGGGAGCGATGCCCGGCGGCGTGTTCCCGGCGCACATCGGCACCGACGAGGCGCGCGCCATGATCGAGTCAGAGCCCGCGATGGCGGGCCGTGACCTGGCAGAGACGGTGACTGGCGCCGAGCCGGTGGCGCTGGGTCCGACGGCCGGCGGAGACGGCCCGCGGATCGCGATGATCGACACCGGCGTCAAGCGCTCGATCCTGCACAACCTGCGCGCCCGCGGCGCGACGGTCATCCTGCACCCGTGCCACTCGGGCGTCGAGGCTCTGCTCGCCTCCGAGCCGGACGCGATCTTCCTCGCCAACGGCCCCGGTGATCCGGCCGCGCTCGGGTACATCGTCGACACGGTCCGCGAGCTGGTCGGCCGCCTGCCGGTGTACGGCATCTGCCTCGGCCACCAGCTGCTCTGCCGGGCGGTGGGACTGGAGACCTATAAGCTGCCGTTCGGCCATCACGGGGCCAACCATCCGGTCAAGGACCTGAGCACCGGGCGGACGGAGATCACCAGCCAGAACCACGGCTTCGCCGTCCTCGGCCCCGGCGGCGCGCGGACGATCGACGAGGACGAGCCGGTACGCTGGGAGACCGACTTCGGCGCCGCCGAGCTCACCCACATCAACCTGTACGACCGCACCGTGGAGGGGCTGACATTGCGCGACGTCGCCGGCGCCACCGTGCAGTACCACCCCGAGGCGGGGCCGGGACCCCACGACTCCCTGTACCTGTTCGACCGCTTCCTGGAGGGGATCCGAGCGCGTGCCGAGGCGTAATGACCTAAGCAAGATCCTGCTGCTCGGCTCGGGCCCGATCGTGATCGGCCAGGCGGCCGAATTCGACTACTCCGGCACCCAGGCCTGCCGCGTGCTGGAGGCAGACGGCTACGAGGTCGTGCTCGTCAACTCCAATCCGGCCACGATCATGACCGATCCCGAGGTCGCGACCACGACCTACATCGAACCGCTGCTTCCCGGTCCGGTCGCCCAGGTGATCGAGCGCGAGCGTCCCGACGCACTACTGCCGACGCTCGGCGGACAGACGGCGCTGAACCTGGCCAAGGCGCTGCACGAGGACGGGACGCTTGCGCGCTTCGGGGTGGAGCTGATCGGGGCCGACTACGACGCCATCGATCGCGCCGAGGATCGCGAGCGCTTCCGCGACACGATGACCGGAGCCGGCCTGCGGGTGCCGCGCAGCGCCATCGCCCACACCACCGATGACGCCCGCCGCGCGCTGCGCGAGCTCGGGCTGCCGTTCATCGTGCGCCCGGCGTTCACCCTGGGCGGCACCGGTGGCGGGGTCGTTCGCACCGAGGCGGACATAGATCGAGTGGTCGGCGGTGGGCTGGCGGCGTCGCCGATCGGCCAGGTGCTGCTGGAGGAGTCGGTGCTCGGCTGGCGGGAGTTCGAGCTCGAGGTGATGCGCGACCACACCGACAACGTGGTGATCGTGTGCTCGATCGAGAACCTCGACCCGATGGGGGTCCACACCGGCGACAGCGTGTGCGTGGCGCCGCAGCAGACGCTCACCGACCGCCAGTACCAGACGCTGCGTGACCAGGCGATCGCAGTGATCCGCGCCGTCGGCGTCCAGACCGGCGGCTCAAACGTGCAGTTCGCCGTCAACCCGGCCACCGACGAGGTGATGGTGATCGAGATGAACCCGCGGGTGTCGCGGTCCAGCGCTCTGGCCAGCAAGGCGACCGGGTTCCCGATCGCCAAGATCGCCGCGCGCCTGGCGGTCGGATACACGCTCCAGGAGATTCCCAACGACATCACCCGGGCGACGCCGGCCAGCTTCGAGCCGGCGATCGACTACTGCGTGGTCAAGTGGCCGCGCTTCGCGTTCGAGAAGTTCCCGGGCGCGGAGGCGGACCTGACCACCCACATGAAATCGGTGGGCGAGGCGATGGCGCTCGGCCGGACGTTCAAGCAGGCGTTCGCCAAGGCGCTGCGCTCTCGGGAGCTCGACACCGGGGCGGTCTCGCCGCAGGACGACGAGGCGCTGTTGACGCTGCTGGAGATGCCGGGCGCCGAACGCTACGACCACCTGCTCGAGGCGCTGCGCCGGGGCACGCCGATCGATGAGCTGCGCCGGCGCACCAGCATCGATCCCTGGTTCCTGCGCGAGCTGGCCGAGCTGGTCGCCGACTGGGGGCGGGCGGGTCAGAACGGGGTGGGTGGGACCGTCTTCTCGGGCGAGCGGACCTACAAGGCGGTGGACACGTGCGCCGCCGAGTTCGCGGCCGCGACCCCGTACTACTACTCGGCCTGGGAGCGGCCGGCATCGGACCCGGCGAGTCCGCGCCACGAGGTCGTCCGCGGCGACCGGCGCAGCGTGGTCATCCTCGGCTCGGGGCCCAACCGGATCGGGCAGGGAATCGAGTTTGACTACTGCTGCGTCCACGCCGCCCAGACGGTCCGCGAGCTGGGGCGCGACGCGGTGATGATCAACTGCAACCCCGAGACGGTCTCGACCGACTACGACACGTCGGACCGGCTCTACTTCGAGCCGCTGACCCTGGAGGACGTGCTCGCCGTGTGCGAGCTGGAGCAGCAGCCGGATGATTCGAGCGCGGGGCGGGCGGGTCCGATTCACGAGGCTGGATGCCGAGCGGGCGGCAAGCTCGAAGGCGTGGTGGTCCAGTTCGGCGGTCAGACCCCGCTCAAGCTCGCCTCGGGCCTGGAGCAGGCCGGCGTCCGGATCCTCGGCACCAGCATCGACGCGATCGATCTCGCCGAGGACCGCTCGCGGTTCGGCGCGCTGCTGGACCGCCTCGGCTACGATGCGCCGCCGTACGCCACCGCCGCCAGCGCCCAGGTGGCGCTCGTCCGCGCCCCCGAGGTCGGCTTCCCCCTGCTGGTCCGGCCCAGCTACGTGCTCGGGGGGCGCGCGATGGAGATCGTCTACAGCGTCGAGGGGCTTGACGACTACCTCACCCGCGTCGGCGCGCCGGCCGGCTCCACCATCTACCTCGATCGCTTCCTCGAGGACTCGATCGAGGTCGACGTCGACGCCCTGTGCGACGGAGACGAGGTCTGGATCGCCGGGATCATGCAGCACGTCGAGGAGGCCGGGATCCACTCCGGCGACTCGGCCTGCGTGTTGCCGCCGCACACGCTCGGCGCCGAGATGCTGGATCGGATCCGTGAGCAGACCCGCGGTATCGCGCTTGCCCTCGGGGTCATCGGACTGCTGAACGTCCAGTTCGCGATCCGCGGCGACGATCGCCTGTACGTGATCGAGGCCAACCCCCGGGCGTCGCGAACGGTGCCGTTCGTCTCCAAGGCGATCGGCCAGCCGCTGGCCAAGCTGGCTTGCCGGATCCTGCTCGGTGAGCGGATCGCCGACCTCGACCTGCCGCAGCCGGCGATGAGCGGCCACGTCTGCGTCAAGGAGGCGGTGCTCCCGTTCAGCCGCTTCGCCGGGGCCGACTCGCTGCTCGGCCCGGAGATGCGCTCCACCGGCGAGGTGATGGGGATCGCCGCGGATTTCCCGACCGCGTTCGCCAAGGCCCAGGCCGCCGCCGGGGCCCAGCTGCCCAGCCACGGCACCGTGTTCCTGACCGTGGCCGACCGCGACAAGGCCGCCGCCACCGGCATCGCGTCCTCGCTGCACGACCTCGGCTTCGACATCATCGCCACCCGCGGCACCGCCCGAGCGCTCGAGCGGATGGGGGTCCCGACCACGAGGATCAACAAGCTGGGTGAGGGATCGCCCCATGTCGTGGACTGCATCGAGCGCGGCGAGGTCGACCTGGTGATCAACACCCCCACCGGCGCCGGCGCCCGGACCGACGGGTACGAGATCCGCTCGGCGGCGATCGCTCGCGGCATCCCGTGCATCACCACGATGTCCGGTGGGATCGCCGCCGCCCGCGCCATCATCGCGGCTCGCCGCGGCCAGCCGCCGGTGGTTTCGCTGCAGGAGCTGCACGGCAGCCGGCCGGCGGTCTCCGCGGGCAGCGCACGACGGTGACGGTCGGCGATCAGCGGGCGACGGCGACGCTCGCCGATCGGGTCCAGGCCCCGTTCGGCGCTCGCCGGGCGCCGGTCACCGGCAACCGCCGCTACGGCGCCTACACCGTCCTGTACTGCGCCGATCCCGCCGGCCCGCGGCCGCGAGCCGGTCAGTTCTACATGCTGATGGCGGCGCGACGCTGGGGGGGAGGCGAGTCCGAACGACCGTATCTGCCGCGCGCCTTCAGCGTGCTGCGCGCCCCGGCCGGCGGCGATGAGCTGCAGTTCCTGCTCGAGGAGGTGGGCCCCGGGACCAAGCGGCTGTGCGAGCTCGGACCCGGTGACCAGCTGTCGCTGGTCGGACCGCTGGGGATCGGCTTCACCGCGCCGCGCCCAGGCCGGCGCGCGCTGCTCGTCGGGGGCGGAGTGGGAATCGCTCCGCTGGTGATCTGGCGCGATCAACTGGAGCCGGAAACACCGGTGCTGCTTGGCTTTCGCGACGCCGGCCATGCTCCGGGCGCCGAGCTGCTGGGCGGGGCGGGTGAGGCTTGGTCGCGCCGAATCGCCACCGATGACGGCAGCGTCGGCCATCACGGACTCGTCACCGAGCTGCTGGCGCGGTCGCTCGGGGCCTTCGGCGACGAGCGCGTCGAGGTGTATGCGTGTGGCCCGCCGCCGATGCTGGAGGCCGTCCGTGTCCTGTGCGCCGAGCGGCGGGTGCCCGCTCAGCTCGCCCTGGAGTCCGGGATGGCGTGCGGCTTCGGAGCCTGCTTTGGGTGCGTCGTCCCCACCAGGGACGGCTACATCCGCGTCTGCGTCGACGGACCGGTGGTGGAGGCAGCACGCCTGGACACCGCTCTGACTCCAGGGGCGGGCCATTGAGCACCCAGTTCTGCGGCATCGAGCTGGCGCACCCGATCATCAACGCCTCGGGCACCTTCGACGCGATCGCGGCGCAGCGGGCGTTCGGCGATGAGCTCATCGAGCGCTTCCCGTTCAGCGCCTTCGTCTCCAAGACGGTGACCCTCAGCCCCCGCCAGGGCAATCCGCCGCCGCGGCTGTGGGAGGTGCCCGCCGGGCTGATGAACTCGATCGGGCTGCCCAACCGCGGCCTCGACGGATATCTCGCCCACGATCTGCCGGCACTCGCGCGCCTGCCGGTGCCCTTGATCGTCAATGTCATGGGCTTCACCCGCGGCGAGGTGGCCGAGCTCGTGAGCGCGTTTGCCGGACGCGACGAGGTCTCCGCGCTCGAGCTCAACGTGTCCTGCCCGAACGTGGAGACGGGTCTGGTGATGGGCGCCGACCCGGGAGAGGTGGCGGCGCTGCTCCGGGAGGTCCGGCCGCTGACCGCCAAGCCCCTGATCGTGAAATTGACGCCGAACGCCTCGGACGTGCCGGCGGTGGCGCTCGCCGCCGAGCGCGAGGGCGCCGACGCGGTCTCGTTGATCAACACGATCCGCGGCATGGCCATGGATCCCCGCACCGGCGAGCCGTGGCTGGGCGGGAGAACCGGCGGCGTATCCGGACCCGCGATCCGCGCCATCGCCCTCGCCCAGGTCCATTCCGTCCACGCCGCGGTGGGGATCGCCGTGATCGCAATGGGCGGGGTCTGCCGGGGCGAGCACGCCCGGGAGCTGATCGACGCCGGCGCGAGCCTCGTGGCGGTGGGCACGGAGACGTTTCGCGACCCGCTCGCCGGGGCGCGCGTCGCCGCGGAGCTCGCCACTTCGTCGTCGAATTCAGGTATCCGCTGCCAGGTCCGGCGTGATCGGCAGCTCGATCATACGCCAACGACAATCGAAGCGGAAAAGCCTGCAAAACCTGGCTATTCCCGCAACTAGGCTCGACAATGCTGAAGCTCAGGCTGAGGTCGAGCTGAATTGGCCCGATTGCCCTTGATCGCCTCGGCCCAAGATGTATAGTCGCCGCCCATGCCGCCGGTCGGTGAATCGTTCTCAAAACCGCTAGCCGCTCCGGAGCGATCGCTGGTGCAGCGGATGGAGGCGTTGCAACGGGCCAACGACATCCGCAGCCGGCGGGCACAGCTGAAGCGTGACCTCAAGGCCGGTCGGCAGCCGATTCACGAGCTGCTGCTTGCCCCGCCGGACTATCTGCAGACCGCCAAGGTGTTCGACCTGTTGCTGGCGGTTCCCAAATACGGCCGCGTGAAGGTCAACAAGATCCTCTCGCAATGCCGGATCTCGCCGAGCAAGACCCTCGGCGGCCTGTCTGAGCGCCAGCGGGGAGAGCTCGTGGCGCTGCTGCGCCGGCGCTGACGTTCGCGTCCACTGACCGGTGGCCAGAGTGTTCGTCATCACCGGCCCGTCAGGGGTCGGTAAGGGCACGCTGATCCGCGGACTGCTGGAGCGAGTGCCCGAGCTCGGACTGTCGGTGTCGGCCACCACGCGGCCGCCCCGACCGGGTGAGCGCGAAGGCTCCGACTACCATTTTCTCAGTCCCGTGGAGTTCGATCGCCGGGTCCGCGCCGGCGAGTTCGTGGAGCACGCCACCTACTCCGGCCGACGCTACGGAACGCTGCGCTCCGAGCTCGAGAACCGGCTGCGGCACGGCCAACCGGTGGTGCTGGAGATCGAGCTGCAGGGGGCGCGCCAGGTGAGGGAGGCGATGCCGGATGCGCTGGCGGTGTTCATCGCTCCTCCGTCGCGGGAGGCGCTCCGCGCCCGCCTGATCGGACGGGGGACCGACGCCGCCGAGCAGATCGAGCAGCGGCTGCGCACCGCCGATGGCGAGCTTCAGGCGCAACGGGAGTTCTCGCACGTCGTCGTCAACGACCGGCTGGAGGACGCCACCGACGAGCTGGAGCGCATCGTCCGGTCGGCGCTGGCCGGCGCCGATGGGGCGGACGCTAGTCTTTGATGCTCCCGACGAAAGACTGAAACCGTGATCTCACCCCGCATCGACAAGCTGCTGGAGCACGTCGACTCCGACTACGCCAGCGTGCTGGTGGCGGCCAAGCGCGCCCGTCAGATCAACTCCTATTACCACAACCTGGGGGAGGGGACGTTCGACGAGTTCCCGCCGCCGATGGTCGACACCCGGTCCAAGAACTACCTGACGATCGCCCTGGAGGAGGTCGCCCAGGGCAAGCTCAAGTACCACTACCGGTAGCGCTGCATCCGTGTCGACCGGGCTCCGCCAACTGAAGCGCAGGCGCTAGGGCCGGTGTCACGGCTGCTGTTCGGTGTCACCGGCGGGATCGCGGCCTACAAGATGCTCGAGACGGCGCGCCTGGCGATCAAGGCCGGTCACGCCGTCCGGGTCATCCAGACCCCGGCCGTCCGGCGCTTCGTGGGACCGGCGTCGTTTGTCGGCATTACCGGGGCGCCGGTCCTGGTCGACGATTGGGAGGACGATCCGCTTCGCGGGGCGTTTCCCGGCGACCCGCCGCCCGTCCGGGCGCCGATCAGCCACCTGGCGTTGGTCGAGAACGCCGACCTGTATCTGATCGCGCCGGCGAGCGCGAACACGATCGCCAAGCTGGCCCAGGGGGCCGCCGACAACCTGGTGAGCACCGCGGCGCTGGCGGCGGACTGCCCGGTCATGATCGCCCCGGCGATGAACGATCGCATGTACCGCCACCCGGCAGTCCAGGCCAACCTCAAGCTGCTGGAGGCGCGCGGGGTGTCGGTGATCGAGCCCGACGTGGGCGCCCTGGCCTCGCACGGCGAGCAGGGCATCGGTCGCCTGGCGGAGCCGGCCGAGCTGCTCGCTGCCGCCCAGGCGCGACTGAGTGGCGGCGAGGCGCCGTGGTTCGGGCGCGACGTGCTCGTCACCGCCGGCGGGACGCGTGAGCCGATCGACAGCGTGCGTTACCTGGGCAATCGCTCCTCCGGGCGGATGGGCTTCGCGCTGGCCGAGTGGGCTGCCCGGCGGGGAGCGCAGGTCACCGTGGTCGCGGCCAACGTCGCCCTGCCGCCTCCGCCGGGCGTGACGGTCGTTGCCGTGGGCACCGCGGCCGAGCTGGCCACGGCCTGCCGGGCTCGGTTCGATGGCTGCGACGTGCTGCTGATGGCCGCGGCCGTCGCCGACTTTCGCCCGCGCAACCCGGCTCCCCGTAAGCTCAAGAAATCCGACTCGCCCATCCCCCCACAGCTCGAGCTCGAGCCCACCGAGGACGTGCTCAGCGGTCTGGCGGCGCGCCGGCGCCCCGACCAGGTGCTGGTCGGCTTCGCCGCCGAGCACGGCGACGGAGCGCTCGCCTACGGCCGCGACAAGCTGGCGCGCAAGCACCTGGATGCAATCGTGATCAATGACATCTCGCAGCCGGGGATCGGCTTTGACGCACTCCAGAACGAGGTCACGATCATCCTCGCCGACGGCGCCGAGCGCGTGCTGCCCAGGTCCCGGAAAGAGCAGATCGCGGCCGGCGTCCTGGACGAGGTGGACAAGCTGCTAGCCAAGGAGTCAACCGATCGAGCCCTCCGAACAGACCCCGCTCGCGCCGCAGGAGCCTGAGAGCTTCGCCGCGGTCGGACGGGCGCTGACCGCGAACATCGAGCGCGCGGTCCAGGTCAAGCCCGAAACGCTGCGCCACCTGCTGGTCGCGATGTTGGCCGAGGGGCACGCGCTCGTGGAGGATTACCCGGGGGTCGGCAAGACCGCGCTCGCGCGCGCCCTCGCCCGGTCGATCGACTGCCAGTTCGCCCGCGTGCAGTGCACCTCGGATCTGCTGCCGGCCGACGTCGTCGGCACCAACGTCTACGACCAGCGCGAGCAGCGGTTCGAGTTCCGGCCCGGCCCGGTGTTCGCCAACGTGGTCCTCGTCGACGAGATCAACCGTGCATCGCCCAAGACCCAGTCCGGCCTGCTCGAGTGCATGCAGGAACGCCGGGTGACGGTGGACGTGCATACGCATGAGCTGGCACGGCCGTTCCTGGTCCTGGCCACCCAGAATCCGATCGAGTACGAGGGCACCTACCCGCTCCCCGAGGCACAGGTCGACCGCTTCATGGTGAGGCTCTCGCTCGGTTATCCCGATCGCGCGTCCGAGGCCGGAATGCTCGCCGCCCATGAGAGCGGAGATCAGGTCATGGCTCTGCGCCCTGTGGTAACCGCCGCCGAGGTGCTGGCGGCTCAGGACGCCGCCGCCCGCATCCGGGCCACCGGAGCGCTGCGCGACTACATCGTGCGGCTGCTGTGGCGCACCCGGGAGGACCCGCGCGTCGACCTCGGCGCCAGCCCCCGCGCCGGGCTGATGCTGCTGCGGGCGGCCAAGGCCCACGCGATGATGGACGGACGCGACCACGCCCTGCCCGACGACGTGCAGGCGCTCTCGGTGGCGGTCCTGGCTCATCGGCTGGTGCTCGCTCCCGAAACTCCGCGGGCGGCGGCGCGGGACGTGATCCTCGACGCGGTCGGCTCCACGCGGGCGTTGTAGGCGGGACGCCGAACGTGACCACGATCCGGATGGTTGCTCGGCGGGCCGCCGCGGTCGCCCTGGCCGGGTTCGGGTTGGGGCTGGTGGCGTTCGTGTTCGAGGCGGCGCCCCTGTTCGTGGTCGCGGTGGGAATGGCCGCGCTCGGCCTGGCCGCCCCCGCCTGGGTCTGGCTGACCGCTCGCGGCGCCCGCGTGGAGCGCCAGCTGACCGCCGAGCGGGTGGTCGAGGAGGAGCCGCTGGCGGCGACGATCCAGGTCCGACGCGGGCGGCTCGGGCTGGGCGGGTGGGGCCGGTTCGAGGTGGTCGATCCATTCACCGAGTCTCGGTTCGAGCTGGCCGAGCAGACGCCGATCAGTGGCGAGCGCGTGGCGCTCGTGCGGGTGGTCACCCGGTTCTCGCGGCGTGGCCTGCATCAGCTGCCGCCGCCGTCGCTGATCGTGGGCGACCCACTCGGGCTGGCCACGGCCCGGTGCGAAGGCGCCGACGGCGGCCAGCGGCTCCTCGTCCTGCCCCGCACCGAGCCCGTCCGCTGGGCGCGGTTGGGCCATGGCAACCGACTGCAGCTGCCCGACGGGCGCGGGGACTCCGAAGCCCTCGCCGCGGTCGACCTCGACGGCCTGCGCCCGTACCGCCCCGGGACCCCGGCATCGCGGATCCACTGGCCGGCGGTGGCGCGTGGCGCCGGGCTGATCGAGCGGCGACTGGCCGCCGACGGAGACGCCCGGCCGCTGGTCGTGCTCGACGCGCGCACCACGACGTCGGCCGGCGAGCCGGAATCCGAGCTGTGCAACGCGGCCGTTCGCGCGGCGGCATCGCTCGTCCTGGAGCTCGCCCGCGGCGGGGGCTGTGGGCTGCTGTTGCCTGGGGAGCAGCGGGCCACCATGATCGACCGCGAGCTGGTGGCCTGGCCGGCCGCGTACGGGCGGCTGGCGGTGGTCCAGGGAGGCCCCGGCGCCCGCGCCCCGGCGCTCGCGGCCCGCGGACGCAGCGGTGCCCTGATCTATGTGGCGGCGTCACCGGGAGAGCGCTTGGCGGCGCTGCTGACGGCGTCTGATCGTGGCCCGACCGTGCTCGTCGTCCCCGACCAGAGCCTGGTCGCCGGCCGCCCCCGCGGCACGCGCGGCCAGGTGGTGGCGACGCTCGCGGTGAGCGGCTGCCGCGGCTTTGCCCTCGGTGCCGGTCGCGCCGTCGCCGACCGGCCGGCTCAACGGCGGGTGGCGTGAGCGCCGGCGCGTCAACGCTGCGCCCCGGCCAGCGCTCCTGGACCAGCCTGAAGCGACGGGACCTGGAGTCAGCCGAGTCGACGACCCGACCCGGAGTCCGGCTGGTGACGTTCACGGCGCTCGCCGCCTACGGCCTCGAGCGCTGGGCGACGTTGCTGCGCGCCGCGCCGGGCTGGCGCCTGCTGGGACTGCTGCTGGTAGCGGTCACGCTCGCCGGCGCGGTTCCGGTGCTGCTGCGGCGCAGCCGGGCGGCCGGAGCGGTGACCGCCGCCCTCCTGCTGCTGGTCACGTTCCCGATCGCCGGTCTGCGTTGGCAATGGTTCACCCACCTGCGAATCGCCGTCAGCGGCGATCAGATCGGCAACGGCCTGATCGCCCTGCCCAACGCGCTGGTGCCGTATGTCGGGACCAGCCCGGCCGTGCGGCTGGTGATCGTCCTCGGGGCGGCGGTGCTGGTCCTCGTCGCCGCGGCGGTGATCGGGTTCTCGGAGCGCTCGCTCGGCGACGCCCGCCGCGCCGCCGCCGCGCTGGCGCTCACGGCGCTGGCGGTGGTCCCGTCGACGCTGGTCCGACCCGAGTGGCCCTATATCCAGGGCCTGCTCCTGTTCGCGCTGCTCGCCGCCTTTCTGTGGGGGGAGCGGGTGCAGCGGCCGGCGGCGGCGTCGGCGATCGGAATCGTAGCCCTGGCCGGGGTTGCCGGGGCGATCGTCGCTCCCCGGATCGACCCGGGAAAGCCGTGGGTGGACTACCGGGCGTGGACGGGCACGCTCGTTCACCAGCACGTCGACAGCTTTGACTGGAATCAGACTTACGGGCCGCTGCGCTGGCCCCGCAAGGGTCACCAGGTGCTCACCGTGCAGGCCCACAACGGGGACTACTGGAAGGCGGCGGACCTGGACACGTTCGACGGCTACGACTGGATCGCGGCGCCGCACTCGATCCAGCCGGCGCTGCCGCCGCCCGCCCACGCCGCGGTGGCCCAGTGGAGCCAGACGCTGCGGGTGGACATCGTCGGCATGCGAACCACCGACGTGATCGCCGCGGGCTACGCCCAGGAGCCGGCCGCGGTCACCGGCGGCTCGCACGAGGGTGACGACGCCGGCACCTGGGTCGCCGGGCAGACGCTCGGCCCGGGCACCACCTACGAGGTGTCCACGTATTCGCCGCACCCGTCGGCGGGTCAGCTCGCCAGCGCCGGCCGTGATTATCCGGGCGAGTCGCTGAACTCCGATCGGACGCTGGGCATCCCGCTCAGCAGCGGGACGGTGGCGGACGTGCCGCAGATCACCTTCCCGCTGTTCGATTCCCACGCCCAGCCGTCGATCAACGGCGCCGGGGTGGTGTCCGCGGGCTTCGTCACCCGGGCCCTCGCGCATTCGCCGTACGCCGGTGCCTACGCGCTCGCCCGCGGGCTGGCCGCGCGCGCCCCGACCCCGTATGCATTCGTGGCCGGGGTGGAGCGCTACCTGGCGCGCGGATTCACCTACAACGAGAATCCGCCGACTCGACGGTATCCGCTGGAGAGCTTCCTGCTGCACACCAAGCAGGGGTACTGCCAGCAGTTCTCCGGCGCCATGGCGATGCTGCTGCGGATGGGCGGGATCCCGGCACGGGTCGCCTCCGGGTTCACGTCGGGGACCTATGACTCCGCCACCCACCGCTGGATCGTCACCGACACCGACGCTCACGCCTGGGTGGAGGCGTGGTTCCCCAGCTACGGCTGGGTCCGCTTCGACCCCACCCCGAAGTCCGCGCCGGCACGCGGCGGCGCGACGTCGGCGGCGATCACCAAGGGCGACGCCGCCAAGGGCTCCCCGATCGCCAAGGGCGTCACCCGCGAGTCCGGGACCGCGGGGGCGACCAACACGGTCTCGCACACGCACTCGAACGGGGGTCCGAGCCCGTGGCTGATCGTCCTCGCCGTCGCCGCCGCCGTCGCCGCCGGCTGGTTGCTGTGGCGGCTGCTGGCCTGGCGCCGCGCCCCCAGCGATCCTCTATCCGAGCTCGAGCGAGCGTGGTCGCGGACCGGGCGGCCGCTGCCGGAAGGGGTCACGCTGGCCGCGCTGGAGCAGCGTCTCGGTGCGCAGCAGCGATGCCGCCGCGTACATCCGCACGCTCCGCCTGGCCCGGTACGGCGGCGCCGCGCGGACGCCCACCGCCGCCCAGCGGCGAGCGCTTCGTCAGGAGCTGGGCCGGGGCCTCGGGATCGTCGGGCGCGTCAAGGCGTGGTCGGCGTTGCCGCCGCGCTGGGCGGGGCACGCCGGACGCCGCGACGCCCGGGGGCGGGCCTAAACTCGTAGGCGTGGACGACACCTATGACCTGTACCGGCGCGGCACCGAGCTGCTGGAGGCCGGCCATCACCATCAAGCGACCATCCCGCTGACCCGGGCCCGCGACCTCGCGCCCGACAAGACCTCCGTGCGCGAGGCGCTCGGCCGTGCGCTGTTTCACATCCAGCACTACGAGCAGGCCGCCGAGGAGTTCCAAGCCGTCATCGACCGCGCGCCGACCAACGACTACGCGCTGTTCTGCCTGGGTCGCTGCCTGCAGCTGATGGGTCGCCACGCCGAGGCCCGGCAGCCGCTGGCGCTGGCCGCCTGCCTGCAGCCGGGACGCCACGATTACCGGGTCTATCGCGACCGCGCGAGGGCTCGGGCCGAGCAGGCGCAGGGCGGCTAGCGGGCCGCCACCGCACGGTGCGGCGGCCGCGCGACACGGCCTCGCGGCGGCCCGGCACGCCGTGCTCCAGACTCCGCCAACCGTCGGCAGCGGTGCTAACCTGAACCACACAGCTTTCCGGCCGGGCGTTCCCGGTGCAGTGTTTTGAAAGTGGGCGCCCGCCCGCTTTTTTTATGAGATTTATGACGGAGGAGATCCCGTGAGCACCGCCTTGCAGACCGAAATCGAAGCCAGACTCGCCGGCATCGAGCCTGAGGTCGAGGTGCTGCTCGCGGAGATCTCGGGCTCGACGCTGCGCCTGTTCATCGACCATCCGGACGGCGTGAGCCTGGCCCTGTGCGAGCGGGTCTCGCGAGAACTGACCGATTACCGCGAGCGCTACTCGCTGGAGGTCTCCTCCCCGGGGCAGGATCGCCCCCTGACCAAGCCGCAGCACTACACCCGCTTTCTGGGCCGGCGCGCCCGGGTGCGGCTGCGCGATGCGGGCGGCCGGGACCGTGTCCATAAGCAGCTGACGGGTGAGCTGGTCGGCGCCTCGGAAAGCGAAGTCACGATCGCCGCCGGCGACGGGATCCTGACGATCCCGTACGAGCAGATCGTCCGCTCAAACCTCGTACCCGGAGACTGAGCTCATGTCCAAGGAGATCGTCGAGGCCGTAAGGGGTCTCGCAGCGGAGAAGAACATCTCGCACGAGAAGCTGATGGAGGCGCTGGAAGACGCGCTGCTCTCGGCCTACAAGAAGACGCCCGGATCGGCTCCGTACGCCAAGGTGGAGATGGACCGCGACAGCGGGGACTTCATCGTCTGGGAGCTGAAGATCCCGCCTGAGCTCGAGGAGCAGCTGCTGGTCGAGGCCACCGAGGATCAGGAGCCCACCGTCGACCCCGAGACCGGAGAGATGCGCGACGCGCCCGAGCCGGAGATCGATCTGGAGAAGCTCAAGGAGTACGAGGACCAGATCGAGATCGAGGACGTGACGCCCGACGACTTCGGCCGGATCGCCGCCCAGACCGCCAAGCAGGTGATCCTGCAGCGAATCCGCGAGGCCGAGCGCGACATGATGTTCGAGGAGTACCGCGACCGCGTCGGCGAGCTGATTACCGGCATCGTCCAGCAGTCGGACTCGCGCTACACGCTGGTGCAGCTGCGGGAACGAGTCGAGGCGCTGCTGCCGAAGTCTGAGCAGGTCGACGGCGAGCGCTACGACCACTCGCAGCGGATCAAGGCTGTGATCAAGGACGTGTCGAACTCGACCAAAGGCCCGAGCATCATCGTCAGCCGGCGCGACCCGGAGCTGATCAAGTCGCTGTTCGAGCTCGAGGTGCCAGAGATCGCCGACGGCCTGGTGGAGATCACCGGCGTCGCCCGCGAGCCCGGCTACCGCTCCAAGATCGCGGTCGTGTCCCACATCGACGGCGTGGACCCGGTCGGCGCCTGCGTCGGGCCACGCGGCTCGCGGGTGCGGATGGTCGTCTCCGAGCTGCGGGGCGAGAAGATCGACATCATCCCCTACAACGACGAGCCGGCCCGGTTCGTGGCCAAGGCGCTGTCGCCGGCCCGCGTGCGGGAGGTTCTGGTCGACGACGCCGGCAAGCAGGCGACGGTGATCGTGCCCGATGACCAGCTGTCGCTGGCGATCGGCCGGGAAGGCCAGAACGCGCGGCTGGCGGCCCGGCTCACCGGCTGGCGGATCGACATCCGCTCCGAGACGGAGTTCGCCGCCGAGGAGGCCGAGCACGGCTACGAGGAGGACGAGGCGCAGGGACGCTGCGCGGCCATCCTCTCCAACGGCCGTCGCTGCCCCAACGCGGCGCTGCCCGGCTCGCGGTACTGCGGGATCGAGGCCCACCAGGCGCTGGCCGGCAAGGACACCGATCAGGTCGAGGCCGACGCGCCGACGAATGGCGCGGCCGGCACCCCCGCCCCCGATAACGCCGGCCAATAGCGACGTAGACTGCTCAGGTAGAGATGAACAAGCGTGTCCACGAGATAGCCAAGGAGCGCGGCCTTCCCGCCAAGGACGTGCTCGCGCGCCTCAGGGCGGCGGGCGTCGAGGTCAAGGCTGCGTCCTCGTCTGTGGACGTGGACCTCGCGGCACGCGTGCTCGCCAACGGGGGCGGCGGTGGCGCCGGAGACGGCGATGCCGCCGATGGCGGACCGGCCGCTCGCCGACCCGCGCCCACCGCCGCGGCCGCGCCCACGGAGGCTGGTCCGGCCGCCGCGAGCGCTGCGGCCGCTCCCGCTCAGGCGGCGCCGGCGCAACCGACGCCTCCCACCGCGCAACCGACGCCTCCCACCGCGCAACCGACGCCTCCCACCGCGCAACCGACCACTCCCGCTCCAACCGCCGGCGGCACGCCGGCCGGCGGCGAGGCCCCCAAGCGCCCCACCCGCGATTCGTTGCAGGGCGAGCGCACTCCCGGGAGTGCCGGCGGACGGCGCCGCGTGGTCATCGACTCTCAGGCCTCGCGGCGGGCCGGCGGCGGGCCCGGCGGACCGATCCAGTCCAACCAGCCCCCGCGCCGTCAGCGGCGCGGTCGCCGGCGTCGCGGCGTCTATGACGAGGAGGCCGAGTCGCGTCCGACGCGGACGGCGGTCGCCGATCCGTCGGCGATCCAGATCAACTCCGGCTCGACTGTCAAGGACGTCGCCGAGTACCTGAACGTGTCCACCTCAGAGATCATCAAGAAGCTGATGGCGCTGGGGGAGATGAGGACGCTCACCCAGACGCTGTCGGACGACACGATCCAGGTGCTCGCGGTCGAGCTCAGCAAAGAGGTGGAGATCGTCCACTCCGAGGATGAGACGATCGCCGAGCCGGTGTTCGACGATTCCGACGAGGAGCTGGTGGCGCGCGCGCCGGTGGTGACGATCATGGGTCACGTCGACCACGGCAAGACCTCGTTGCTGGACGCGATCCGCGAGACCCAGGTGGCAGCCGGCGAGGCCGGCGGGATCACCCAGCACATCGGCGCCTACCAGGTCAGCCACGACGACCACACCGTCACCTTCCTGGACACTCCCGGGCACGAGGCGTTCACGGCGATGCGCGCGCGCGGCGCCAAGGTCACCGATATCGCGGTGATCGTGGTCGCCGCCGACGACGGGGTCAAGCCCCAGACGCAGGAGGCCGTGGACCACGCCAAGGAGGCGGGGGTGCCCATGCTCGTCGCGGTGAACAAGATCGACAAGGAGGGCGCCCAGCCCGACCGAGTCCGGACAGAGATGACCCAGCTGGGACTTCAGCCGGTGGAATGGGGCGGCGACACCGAGTTCGTCGACGTCTCGGCCCGGACGAGGCAGGGGCTCGACGACCTGCTCGAGACGATCATCGTCATGGCCGAGGTCGAGGAGCTCCGCGCCAACCCGGACGCAGCCGCGTCGGGAACCGTGATCGAGTCAAAGCTCGATCCCGGCCGTGGCCCGGTGGTGACGATCCTGGTCAGCCGCGGCACCATGGAGGTCGGCGACGCCCTCGTCGCCGGCGCCCAGTGGGGACGCGTGCGGGCGATGCACGATTTCCTCGGCAACCGGATCGGCGGAGCGCTGCCGGGAGAGCCGGTCGAGGTGCTCGGCTTCGACGGGGTGCCCGAGGCGGGAGAGCACGTCCGGGTCGTCGAGCATGAACGCCGCGCGCGACAGCTGGCGATGGAGCGGGCCACTCGGCTGAAGGCCGAATCGCTGGCCCGGCGCAGTGGCAAGCGCGTCTCGCTGGAGGACATCTTCGGGTCCGGCCTGCAGGAGCTCAACCTGGTGCTCAAGGCCGACGTGGCCGGTTCGCTGGAGGCGATCGAGGACGAGGTGGCCAAGCTCCCGCAGGACGAGGTCTCGGTCAACGTGATTCGGCGCGCCGTGGGCGCGGTCACCGAATCCGACGTGATGCTCGCCGCCGCCTCCGACGCGGTGATCCTGGCGTTCAACGTGCGTCCGGTGGGAGACGCGCGCGCCGCCGCCGATCGCGAGGGCGTCGAGATTCGGCACTACTCGGTCATCTACCGCGCGATCGACGAGCTGCGCTCGGCCATGCAGGGCATGCTCGCCCCCGAGGAGGTGGAGGAGGCGCTCGGCACGGCCGAGGTCCGCCAGATCTTCCGCGCCTCCCGGGTGGGGACGATCGCCGGCTCGCACGTCACCGAGGGCAGGATCACCCGCGGCTCCAAGGTCCGCCTGGTGCGGGACGGCACCGTGATCTGGGATGGCGAGATCGCCAGCCTGCGCCGTTTCAATGAGGACGCTCGCGAAGTGGCGAGCGGGTTCGACTGCGGAATCGTTCTCCGCGACTACGCCGACGTCAAGGAAGGCGACGTGCTCGAGACTTACACGACCCGCCAGGTCGAGCGCGAGCTCGCCTGAGGCGCCGGCCCGCGGGGCCGGCGGCTGGTCTGTGTGAACCGCGATGTCAGATGATGGATTTGTTGCCGTGCTCGTGATCGAGCTTCATTTCCCCGAGGCGGGGAGCCTCAAGGCCAAGCGCAAGGAGCTGTCCTCGATAAAGGCCGCGCTGCGCCAGCGCCTGGGGCTGACCGTGGCCGAGACCGGGCACCAGGACCTGTGGCAGCGGGCGACCCTGACCGCGGCGATCACCGGTGGCTCCCTGCGCCGGCTGGCCGCGGCCGCCGACGAGGCCGAGCGCTGGATCCTGGCTCGCTGCCCGGAGGGCGCCCGGGTGGAACGCCTCGTGGCGTCGGTCGAGGATCTCCGCGGATGAGCCGTCGCGCGCAGGATCGTGGGTCGGTCAAGGGTCTCCGCGGATGAGCACGCAGCGCGAACGATTGTGCGGCGGGTAGGATGCGAGGCGGCCGCATGCGTCGCGTCGACGAGGCGATGAGAGAGGTTCTGTCCGACGCGATCGCCAAGGAGTTGAAGGATCCACGAATTGGCTTCGTGACAGTCACCGGCGTAAAGACAAGCCCCGACCTCCGCCACGCTCGCGTCTACGTGAGCGTTCTCGGAGACGAGCCGGAGCGCGCCGCCACCATCGAGGGACTGCGCTCGGCTCACGGCTTTCTCCAGCGCCGGCTGTCGACCCAGCTGACGCTCAAGCACACGCCGTCGCTGACCTTCGAATACGACGAATCCGTTGACCGCGGGATGAGGATTTCGCGCCTGCTGGACGAAATTCACCTTCAGGAAGGAGACAAGTGAACACCAACGGCGACCGCCCATCTCGTGAACGTGTGCTCTCCGCGCTACGCGCCGCCGAGAAGCTCGTGGTCGTCGCGCATGAGAACCCGGATGGAGATGCGCTCGGCTCGCTGGTTGCGATGCAGGGGATCCTCAGCGCGATCGGCAAGGACTGCCTGACGTTCATCGACCAGCGAGAGTTCCCGCTCCCCCAGGAATACCGCCTGCTCGAGCTGGAGCGGGTCGTGTCCGACCCCCCGGCGGACCTCCGGGAGCGCACGATCGTGTTCCTGGACTGCGGCAACATCGAGCGCAATCCGGCGGAGGCGTTCCGCTATCGAGGCGCTCAGATTCTGAACATCGACCACCACCACGACAACACCCAGTTCGGGACCGTGAACCTCGTGGTTCCCGAAGCGTCGTGCACGGCGGAGATCGTCTGGGATCTGATGAAGGGGCTCGGCGTATCACCGTCGCCGACGGTGGCCGACGCGCTCTACGTCGGTCTGATCACCGACACCGGCCGGTTCATGTACGAGAACACCGGTCGTCGCGCCCACCTCATGGCCGCCGACCTGATCGACGCCGGGGTCGAGGTGCACGAGATATACCGGCGCGTCTACGAGGGGATGCCGTACGGCAAGCTGGCTCTGCTGGCACGCGGCCTGAGCAACGTCGAGCGCTATGACGACGGCAGGCTGACGATCACCGAGCTCACCGCCGGCGACTTCGACGACTCCGGAGCGGAGGAGAGCTACTCGGAGGGCGTCGTCGACCATCTGCGCGCCGTCAAGGGGACGCGGGTCGCGGCCGTGGTCCGCGATCGCCTCGGCGTCAACCGGGTGGCGGCGCCGCGCAAGGTCTCGCTGCGGGCCGGCGACGACGGCATCGACGTCTCCGCGATCGCCCGCGCCCAGGGCGGCGGCGGCCATCGCCAGGCCGCCGGGTTCAGCACCGAGCTCTCGCACGACGAGCTGGTGAGCTTCCTGCGCGAGCAACTCGCGGCGCAGCTGTAGCTTGGCCGAAGGCGACCTGCACGCCCTGAGCGAAGCTGGGGCTCGCTTGAACGTCCTGGTTGCTCCCGGCGCGCGATTGACGATGAACGATTACCTGCTGCTGTTCGACAAGCCGGCCGGCGTCACCTCGCACGACGTCGTCGCCGGCGTACGCCGCACGCTGCCGCGCAGGACCAAGGTGGGGCATGCCGGGACGCTGGACCCGTTCGCCACCGGGCTGCTGCTGGTGCTGGTCGGCCGCGCCACCCGCGCCCAGCGATTCCTGATGGCGCTGCCCAAGCGATACGAGGTGGTGGCGCGGTTCGGCGCCACCTCCACCACCGGCGATCCCGAGGGCGAGATCACCGAGACCGGACGGGTGCATTCCGGCGACCTCGATCTCCCCGTGGGGTCGCTGCGGCAGCGGCCGCCCGCCTACTCGGCGGTCAAGGTCGGGGGGCGGCGGGCCTACCAGCTGGCCCGTGAGGGCGCCGAGGTGCAGCTGGCCGAGCGCGTCGTCCACGTGTACCGGTTCGAGCAGCTCTGGCACGACGGCGATCGCCGCGGGTTCGTGATCGAGTGCTCGTCGGGGACCTATGTCCGCAGCCTGATCGGCGATCTGGGCGACGCCTACTGCGAACAGCTGCGGCGAACCCGGATCGGCGACTTCGACGTCGCCGACGCCGACCCCGGACGTCCGGTGGAGCTGTCTGCGGCGCTGGGCTTCCTGCCGGAGCTGCGGCTCGACGGCGAGCCGGCGCGGCGGGCGGCCCATGGCGCCGTCGTGGGTGGTGTTGGCCCGGATGCTCCGGTGGTGCGGCTCGTCGATGCCGACGGGCTGATCGCGTTGGCGGAGCCGGTGGAGGGGGGCGGCAGCGCGGGGGCGGGTTTCAAGCCCGTGGTCGGGTTCCGCGGGTGAGTGGATGGCGACGCGCGGCAGATTAGGCTTGCAGCCATGCAGGTGACGACGCTCGGGGATGCCGAGGCTCGCCCGCGCCGCGTCGCGGTGGGCGAGTTCGACGGCGTTCATCTCGGCCACCGGCAGGTGATCGCCGGCAACGACACCGTGCTGACGTTCGAGCCCCACCCGCTGGCGGTGATCCGGCCCGAGGCGGCGCCCAAGCTGCTGACCAGCCTGGAGGTCAGGATCGAGCTGATCGCACAGCTCGGAGTGCGGGAGCTGGTGGTAATCCCCTTCGACGACCGGTTCGCCGCCCAGAGCCCCGCCGAGTTCATCGACCAGGTGCTGGTGGCCAAGCTGGAGGCCACCCACGTCTCGGTGGGGGAGAACTTCCGCTTCGGCCACCGGGCGGCCGGCGACAGCGCGATGCTGGCCGCCGATCCCCGGTTTGAGACCGAGGTGGTCCGCCTCGTCGAGGTCGACGGCGAGATCGTCTCCTCCAGCCACATCCGGGCGCTGATCTCCGCGGGCGACGTCGCACACGCCGCCCGGTTTCTCGGCTCGCCCTTCCAGATCCGCGGCCAGGTCGTGCACGGGGATGAGCGCGGGCGTCTGCTCGGATTCCCCACCGCCAACATCGTTCCCGACGAGCAGCTGGTCTGTCCTGGGCACGGCGTGTACGCCGCTCGCGCCGACGGCGCCTGCGCTGCGGTCAGCGTCGGTGTCCGCCCGACGTTCGGGACCGGACGCGCGGTGCTCGTGGAGGCCTTCCTGCTCGACCGCGACGAGGATCTCTACGGCCGCCGGCTGCGCATCGACTTCATCTCCCGGCTGCGCGGGGAGCGACGCTTCGACACCGTCGAGACCCTGATCGAGCAGATGAACATCGACGTGGAGCAGACCCGAGCTGTGTGCCGGTAGCCGGGCGGGCTCTGCTAGCCTCACCGGCCGCATGACTCTCACCCAGGAACGCAAGCAGGAGCTGGTCACCAAGTTCGGCGACAGCGACGGCGACACCGGCCGCACCGAGGTGCAGGTGGCTCTGCTCACCGAGCGCATCAATGACCTCACCCAGCACCTGCGCACGCACGGCAAGGACCATCATTCCCGCCGGGGGCTGCTGATGCTCGTCGGTCGCCGCCGCCGGTTTCTGAACTACCTCCAGCGCTCAGACCTCGAGCGTTATCGCGCGCTGATCCGCGAGCTCGGCCTGCGCCGGTGATCCCGGCCGGCACTCCGGTCCCCGAGTTCACGCTCAAGCGCGGCGACGGCAGCGACTTCACCCGCGCCGACCTGGGGGACAGGACCACCGTGCTGGTGTTCTACCCGTTCGCGTTCAGCCCGGTGTGCACCGACCAGCTCAACCTCTACGAGGAGGTGCTGGACGACTTTCGCGACAAGGGGGCGACCCTCTACGGGGTCTCCTGCGACGCGACCTACTCCCAGACGGCGTTTGCACAGACGCTGGGCGTGACGATCGAGCAGCTCTCCGATTTCGAGCCCAAGGGAGCGATGTGCCGCGCGTTCGGCGCATACCACGAGGGCGGCTTCGCCCAGCGCGCCCTGGCGGTCGTCGGGCCCGACCGGGTGGTGCGCTGGAGCTATCAGGCGGCGTCCCCGGGCGACCTGCCCGGCGCCAACCTGATCTTCGACGCGCTCGAGCGCTGAGCGTCCCCGTCGGGGTGGGCCCCACCAGGTCGTGAGCGAGCTCGGTTCGGCTCCCGTTCCGGAGCCCGGTGACGACGATCACCGCCGCGGCCCCTCCTCCGGGCGTCTGGTCATCGTCTACGCCGATTTCGAATGCCCGTACTGCGCCGCGCACGACCAGCGTCTGCGGCGACTGCTGGTGGGACTCGTGTTCCGCCACTTCCCGGTCAAGTCGAGCCATCCCCGAGCCTGGCCCGCGGCATGCGCCGCCGAGGCCGCCGCAGCCCAGGGCCGCTTCTGGGAGATGCACGACTCGCTGTTCGCCGATCCGGCGCGCCTGGAGGATCCGCACCTGTGGGCGCGCGCCTCCGAGCTTGGGCTCGACCTGGACCGCTTCGACGCCGAGCGCCGCGGGGACGCCGTCCGCGACCGGGTGAAGCGGGACTTTCGGGCCGGCGTGCGCGCCGGCGTGGTCACGACCCCGGCGTTGTTCGAGTGGCGGGCGGGACAGGCCGAGCGGGTGGATCTCGGCGAGCTCGAGCGCGTCAGCCGGTGACGACCCGCTCGGGCGCGAGCGTCGGGAGGCGCGGCACGGCGTCCCCGGCTGCCTCCACGGCCCGCGGCATGCTGCTCTCCAGGTCCTCGAGGGTCGGCCGGCGGCCGCGCAGGGGCGGCCCGTCATCCCCGACGCTGATCGCCGCCCGGACCAGATCCAGCTGGCGCAGCCCCACGTCCGGGTTCACGTGCTGGAACGAGCGTGCGGCCTCACACACGCCCTTGATCAGCATGAGGACGTCGACCGCGCTGATGTCCGGCCGCACCACTCCCGCATCCTGAGCGCGCCGCACGAGCGCGTCGAGCACCCCGAGCAGCTCGACATGGATGTCGCGGATCTTCTGGTTGGCCAGCCAGGTGTCGTCGAGCGCGTCGAACAGGGCCCGGTCGGTTTGCGAGCGGCCCACCGACTGATCGATCAGATCGAACAGGGCCTCACCCGGATCGGCCGACTCCAGCGCCTCCCGCCCGCGGCAAATCGATTCGTTGATCCGCTCCACGACGATGGCCGCGATCAGGTGGTCCTTGGACGGGAAGTTGCGAAACAGCGTCCCGCGCCCGACCCCGGCGGCGTGAGCGATCTCGCCGACGCCCACGTCGAGTCCGCGCTCGCAGAACATGTGCGTAGCGGCGTCGAGCAGCCGCCGCCGATTGCGCTCGGCGTCGGCCCGTAGCCGCCGGGGCTCTTCCTCCATCGCCAAGAATTCTCCTACTTCCGTCACTCGGACGCGTCGCCGTGCCGCCGGAATCCGGTCAGGCCACGCTCGGCGCCGGGCTCGCCGCCGACTCGAGCTCCCGCTCGACCTCGCGCATGTGGCTGCGCCGCAGCCCGGTCGCCATGATCACGAAGCCCGCCGCGAGCATGATCGCCGCCGCCAGGAAGGCGAGGTGGTAGCCGCCCACCGTCGCCTGCAGGGGGTGCAGCGCATCGGCGCCGTGCAGCAGGGAGGCGCTCCGGCTGGCGGCCAGGGTGGAGAGGATCGCCAGTCCGAGCGAGCCGCCGACCTGCTGGGCGGTGTTGAACAACCCGGAGGCCAGTCCCGAGTCCTCGGCCTTGACCCCGCTCGTCCCCAGCAGGGTGATCGGAACGAACACCAGCCCCATGCCGATGCTCAGCGGCAGCAACCCGACGAGCAGGTCACCGGCGTAGCTGCCGTGAACGGGCAGCCTCGTCAGGAACAGCATCCCGGCCGTGGCCAGCACCAACCCGATCAGCGACACGTTACGAACGCCGACGCGCCGGATCAGTTGCTGGCTGCACCCGGCGCCGATCATGATCCCCGCCGCCACCGGCAGGAACGCCAGGCCGGCGCGGAGAGGGCTGTAGCCGAGGATGTCCTGAACGTACAGCGACGCGAAGAAGAACATCCCGAACATCGCCGAGGCCACCAGGAGCAGCACCGTGTCGGCGACGGTGAGGGCGCGGACGCGGAAGATGCTCAGGCGCATCAGCGGCGCCACGCTGCGACGCTCGATGAGCACGAATGCGCCCAGCAGGGCGACCGCCGCCGCGAGGAGCCCGATCGTGCGCGCCGAGCCCCAGCCGTAGGCCTGGGCCTTGACGATCGCGTACACGAGCACGACCAGCCCGCCGGTGACGGTGAAGGCGCCGGCGAGATCGAACGACCGCCGCTGGACGGCGAGCCGCGATTCGCCGACGTAGCGCAGGGCCAGCGCCACGGTGGCAATTCCGACCGGGACGTTGACGAAGAACACCCACCGCCACGACGCGACGTCGGTGAGGACGCCCCCGACGAGCAGCCCGACGGCGGCGCCGCTGGCGGCAATCGCGCTCCACACGCCGAGCGCCTTGGTGCGCTGGTCGGCGTTGGTGAAGGTAGTCGTGACGATCGACAGCGCCGCCGGGGACACCAGAGCGCCGCCGAGCCCCTGCAGCCCGCGCCCGATGATCAGCATCCCGGAGGACTGGGCCAGGCCGTTCAGCAGCGACGCCGCCGAGAACAGGACGACGCCGGCGATGAACAGGCGCTTGCGGCCGAGCAGGTCGGCGGCACGGCCGCCGAGCAGCAGGAAGCCGCCGAAGATCAGCGTGTAGCCATTTACCACCCACTGGAGGTTGGCCGTCGAGAAGTGCAGGCCGCGCTGCACGGACGGCAGCGCGATGTTCACGACCGTCGCGTCGAGCACGACCATGAACTGCGCCAGACACGCGATCACGAGCACCAGCCACGGATTCACGTGTGGGCGCGGGGACGCGACGACGGTGGGGCCTTGGGCTGTGGTTGCGCTCACGGCGGTGCTCCTGTGGACGGGGCTTGCGTTCCTGCGGACGGGCTTGCGGCTCGAACTGGACCTGTCGGTCCGCTTACGGTAGCACAACCGGACCTGTCGGTCCGCTTACAACTCGGACACATGTTCCGCGCCGGGCCGCCGGCCCGAGCGGGTGCGAGCCGGCGGATGAGACGAGGCGGCTCACGCCGGGTGACCCGCTAGCATCATCACGGTTCGGAACGAAATCAGAGAGAAAGCACTCCGCCGACCGAAGGGCGGAGCAGAAGGGAATTGAATATGTCTGACGCCGTCACGCGCGTCTCGGTCGAGATCGAGGGCAAAGAGATCTCGTTCGAGACCGGCAAGCTGGCCAAGCAGGCCTCCGGCGCCGTCGTCGTCCAAGCGGGCGACACCATGGTCCTCTGTACCGCGACCGCGGGCAACCTCCGCGACGTCGACTTCCTGCCGCTCACGGTGGACGTCGAGGAGCGCATGTACGCCGCCGGGAAGATCCCCGGCTCGTTCTTCAAGCGCGAGGGCCGCGCGGGGGAGAAGGCAACCCTCACCGCCCGCCTGATCGATCGCCCGATCCGGCCGCTGTTCCCCAAGGGTTGGCGCTACGAGACCCAGCTCGTCGCGCTGCCGATGTCGGTCGACCACGTCAACCCGTACGACATCCTGGCGATGAACGGCGCCTCCGCGGCGCTGATGGTCTCCCACATCCCGTTTCCGACGCCGGTCGGCGCGGTGCGCGTGGGCAAGATCGACGGCAACTTCGTCGTCAACCCCGACGAGGAGCTGCTGCTGGAGAGCACCGATCTCGACCTGATCGTCGCCGGTACCGAGGAGGCCATCCTGATGGTCGAGGCGGGTGCCAGCGAGATCCCCGAGGCCGAGATCCTCGACGCGCTCGACATCGCCCACGAGAACATCAGGAAGCTGTGCGCCGCTCAGCGCGAGCTGGCGGAGAAGGCCGGCAAGCCGAAGATCGAAGTCGACGTCCCCGAGGTCCACGCCGACCTGTACGAGCAGATCAAGGGCTCGCACGGCGCCGCCCTGGACACCGCCACTCAGGTCGAGGACAAGCTCGAGCGCCAAGCCGCGACCAAAGCGGTGGAGGAGCAGATCCTGGAGCACTACTCCGGCGATCCCACCGCCGACACGTACGCCGAATACCGATCCAATGCCCAGGGCGCGTTCGACAAGCTGGAGAAGACGTTGATCCGCGAGCGGATCGCCGTTCAGAAGAAGCGTCCCGACGGCCGCACCTCCGATGAGATCCGGCCGATCTCGATCGAGGTCGACGTGACGCCGCGGACGCACGGCTCGGCGCTGTTCACCCGCGGCCAGACGCAGGCGCTCAGCGTCGTCGCGCTCGGTACCACCCGCGAGGAGATGCGCCTGGACACCCTCGGGCTCGAGACCACCAAGCGCTACTTCCACCACTACAACTTCCCGCCGTTCTCGGTCGGGGAGGCCGGGTTCATGCGCGGCCCCAAGCGCCGTGACATCGGCCATGGCGCGCTCGCCGAGCGGGCGCTGGTGCCGGTGATCCCCGGCCAGGAGGACTTCCCGTACACGATCCGGGTGGTCTCGGACATCCTCGAGTCCAACGGCTCCTCGTCGATGGCCTCGGTGTGCGGCTCGACCCTGTCGCTGATGGACGCGGGCGTGCCGATCAAGGCTCCGGTGGCGGGTATCGCCATGGGCCTGATCAAAGAAGGGGATGACTACGTGATCCTCACCGACATCGCCGGCGTCGAGGATCATCTCGGCGATATGGACTTCAAGGTCGCCGGCACCCGGGACGGGATCACCGCGCTGCAGATGGACATCAAGATCACCGGCGTGACGTTCGAGATCATGCGCGGCGCCCTCGCCCAGGCCAAGGTCGCGCGGGAGTTCATCCTGGGCGAGATGTCCAAGGTCATCGACGCCCCGCGCAGCGAGCTCTCCAAGTACGCCCCCGGCATCTCGTCGGTGCAGATCGACCCCGAGAAGATCGGCCTGCTGATCGGCAAGGGCGGCGAGACGATCCGGGCTCTGCAGGAGGAGTTCGAGTCGCAGATCGACGTCAACGACGAGGGCATGGTCCTGGTCTACGCCGCCGACCGCGAGCGCGGCGACGCGCTGGTCGACCGGATCCGCTCGATGACCAAGGAGGTCGAGGTCGGTGACGAGTTCACCGGCAAGGTCGTCAAGACGACCACGTTCGGCGCCTTCGTCGAGCTGGCCAAGGGCACCGATGGCCTGCTGCACATCTCCAACGTGGCTCCCGGGCGGCGCATCGGCACCGTTGAGGAGGTCCTCAACAAGGGCGATGAGGTGGCCGTCAAGGTGGTCGAGGTCGACCGCGAGCGTGGCCGCATCGGTCTCCGCCTCGTCGAGGATCCCGAGATCCAGGGCAAGAACCCGGAGGAGCTGGCCGCGATCGCCGCCGCCGAGAACGGCGGCCAGCGTCGCGAGCGGCCGGGCGGCCGGGATCGAGACCGCGGTCCGCGGGATCGGGATCGCGACCGTGGTCCGCGGGATCGTGACCGTGACCGTGACCGTGACCGGGGCCGGGTGCGCGACCGCGACCCGGACCGTCCCCGCTCCTGAATCGGTGGACCAGGCTCACCGCCTGACGACGCTGCAGTCGGGCGTCCGGATCGTGACGGAGGCCGTGCCCTCCGTCCGGTCCGTGGCGCTCGGCTTCTGGATCGGTACCGGCTCGCGCTACGAGACAGAGGACCAGGCCGGTCTGTCGCACCTGCTCGAGCACCTGCTGTTCAAGGGCAGCGCCAAGTACGAGTCGCTCCAGATCGACCAGATCTTCGACGGCATGGGGGCGGAGCTGAACGCCGGCACCGGCAAGGAGACCACTTCGGTCTACGCGCGGGTCATCGACCAGCACCTCTCCGAGGCGTTCGACGTGATCGCCGACATGGTCTTCCGGCCCTCGCTCCAGGACATCGACGCCGAGCGCGAGGTGATCCTGGAGGAGATCGCGATGTACGAGGACGATCCCCAGGAGAAGGTGTTCGACATGCTCGGTGAGGCGGTGTTCGGCGACGATCCGCTGGGTCGGGCGATCATCGGCCGGGCAAGTGTCATCTCGGGCACCCCGATCGCCGACATCGCGCGTTTTCACCGGGGCCGTTACCAGCCGGCGAACATCGTCATCGCCGCCGCCGGCGCAATCGATCATGACAGCGTGGTGCAGCTCGCCGCAGAGCGGGTCGGCGCCACCGCTAACGGCGCCCCGGTACCGGCGACGCCGGTGCCCCCGGCGCTACCGGCGGCTGCGCAACGACGCTTCGAGCGCAAGGACACCGAGCAGTATCACGTCTGCCTGGGCGCGATCGGGCTCTCCCGTCACGACGATCGCCGCTTCGCGCTGCGCGTCCTGGACACGATCCTCGGCGGAACCTCGTCCTCGCGACTGTTCCAAGAGGTTCGGGAGCGACGCGGGCTTGCCTATGCCGTGTACTCGTTCACCAGCGCCTTCGCCGACACCGGCCAGATCGGGTGCTACGTCGGCACCCGCGCCGACAACCTCGTCCAGGCGATGTCGGTGGTCGGAACCGAGCTGACCCGGTTCCGGGCCGAGCCCGCCACCGAGGAGGAGCTGCACCGTGCCAAGGAGAACCTCAAGGGGAGGGTGGTGCTGGCGCTGGAGTCGACCGGAGCCCGTATGAACCGGCTCGGATCGGAGGTCCTGGCGGGGACGCCGCTGATGGGGCTCGACGAGGTCGTGGAGCAGATCGACGCGGTGTCGCTCGCCGACCTGGCGGCGCTGACCGAGGAGCTGTGGGATCCCGAGCGCCTGTCGGCCGCGGGTATCGGCCCAGACCGGGAGCGCTTCGACGAGGCGCTGGCCGCGGTCGCGCCCGCGCCCGCGGCCGGCCGGACCGGCTGAGTGGACGGGGCCACTGGGCTGGTGGGTGACCGGTCGATCAAGGTAGCGGTGGCCGGGGCGGCGGGACGCATGGGGGAGACGGTGTGCCGGGCGGTCACCGGCGCCGCGGACCTGGAGCTCGTGGCGCGCGCCGACCCGGCGCTGAACTGGCCGCTGGCCGACGCATTGGATTCGGGCGCCGAGGTGATGGTCGACTTCACGATCCCGTCGACGGCGGTGGCCAACGCGCATGCGGCGGTCGCCGCCGGCGTTCACGTGGTGATCGGAACCACCGGCTTCGACGTCGCCGAGCTCGAGGATCTCCGTGGGGCCGCCGCCAACGTGTTCGTCGCCCCAAACTTCGCGATCGGCGCGGTGCTGATGATGCAGTTCGCCGCCGAGGCGGCACGTCACATGGCGCAGGCCGAGATCATCGAGCTCCACCACGACGGCAAGCTGGACAGGCCGAGCGGGACCGCGAAGCGGACGGCCGCGCTGATGCGCGCGGCCGCCACCGCGGCGGCCGCCGACCGCACCGCGGACGCGCCCCCCGCTCCCGAGATCCCGATCCACTCGATCAGGCTGCCCGGCCTGGTCGCCCACCACGAGGTGATCCTCGGCGACGTCGGGCAGACGCTCACCATCCGTCACGACTCGGTCGACCGCGAATCGTTCATGCCCGGCGTCCTGCTGGCCATCAGGCGGGTCGGGAGCCTCGCCGACTCACCGACGGTGGGGCTCGAACACCTGCTGTAACGGCAGCGCCGACGCCCGTCGCCGCCTGGCACGGCCGCCCAGACGCCCTGCCGGCTCGGGTTGACGTCTGCCGCCACTCCTCAACTGCCGCGTCATCCCTGCTTCGCCAGCAGCTCCAGCCGGTTGCCCCACGGGTCGGCGGTGAAGAACCGCCGCACCCCCTCCAGCTCGTCATCCCAGGCGACGTCGGCGCCGCCGGCTCGCAGTCGCTCCGCCAGCGCCTCCAGCTCCGCGGCCGCGACCCGTAACCCAGGATGGGCCTTCAGCGCGGGCCGGAACGACTCGGTCACGCCGATGTGCAGCTGACCGTCACCCAGCTGGAACCAGACGCCGCCCCGCGGCGCCAGCGCGACCGGCTTGTCTACCTCGGTCAGCCCGAGCAGCTCTCCGTAGAACCGCCGGGCCGCCGCCTCACACTCCGGCGGCGCGGCGACCTGGACGTGATCGAGCTGCGGGACCGACCCCACGGGTGACTTTCCCGCTGAGCTCACTGTGCTCGCCTCCGATACGGTTGCGGCCGATGCCAGTCGAAGTTAGCGCCGCCCGCACCCCGGATGATCTGCGCCAGTTCGTGGCGCTGCCGTTCCGGCTACACGCCGGCACGCCGTGGATCCCGCCGCTCAAGCTCGAGCGCTATGCGTTCCTCACCCGGAAGCTGAACGCGTTCTTCACCCACGGCGAGGCCCGGTACTTCCTCGCCCGACGCGACGGGCGAGTGGTCGGCCGGATCACGGCTCAGGTCGACTTCGAGTTCAACCGGTTCCACGCCAGTCGGTGGGGGATGTTCGGCTTTCTGGAGTTCGAGGAGGACCCCGAGACCCTGGAGGCGCTGCTGGCGGCCGCCGAGGCCTGGTGCCGGCGCCACGGCTGTGACCGGATGGTCGGCCCGATGAACTTCCAGATCAACGACGAGGCCGGGGTCCTGATCGAGGGGTTTGCCCGCGAGCCGCTGATCCGGGAGCCGTGGAACCCGCCCTACTACCAGCAGCGGTGCGAGGCCGCCGGCCTGGCCAAGGCAATGGACCTGTATGGCTGGGATCTGTCGATCCAAGACCGAGAGCGGATGAACCCGATCCTGCCACGGGTCGCCGAGCGAGCCCACCGCAAGTACGGGGTGACGATCCGCAAGATGTCGCGGCGGCACCTGCGCCGCGAGCTCGACGAGTTCGCCAAGATCTACAACGCGGCGTGGTCGCGCAACTGGGGCTTCGTCCCGTACTCGAAAGCCGACCTCGATGCCTTCGCGATCGACATGCAGCTCGTCTACTCGCGTGAGTGGTTCATGATCGCCGAGGCCGACGGGCAGACGATCGCGATGGCGATCACGATCCCCGACGTCCACCAGATCTACAAGAAGATGCAGGGTCGGGTGCTGCCCCTCGGCTGGTGGTACTACCTCAACCGGGCGCGGATCATCGATCGCATCCGGGTCGGCTTCCTCGGCGTGCTGCCCGAGTACCAGCACACCGGAGTCGCCGCGGCGCTCTATCTGGCTCACTTCGACGCCGCCGCCCGCAGCCGCCAGAAGGTCGGGGAGGCCAGCTTCATTCTGGAGGTCAACACGGCCATGAACCGAGGCCTGGAGGAGATGGGCGGGCGGCTGGTCAAGCGCTGGCGCGTCTACGAGCGGCTGCTGGAGGCCGAGGCCGTCCCCTCGGCGCCGCCGTCGAGCCACTGAGCCCCGCTCCGCGGGTGGCCGAGCCGCCTGTGCCCCTGCGATAATGCCCCGCGATGGACGCGAACTTCGGCTCGGTACTGACGGCGATGGTGACCCCGTTCGATGAGCGGGGAGGCATCGACGAGGACGCGGCGGTGAGGCTGATGCACCACCTCTCAGAGCACGGCTCCGACGGGTTGGTCGTATGTGGCACGACCGGCGAGTCGGCCACTCTCAACGACTCCGAGCACCTGGGAGTCATCGAGCTCGCCGTTCACGAGATGCGGGAAGCGCATCCGCCAATGAAGATCATCGCCGGAGTCGGCTCCAACGACACGCGCCATGCCGTCCACCTGACCGAGCGCGCTACCGCGCTGGGCGTCGATGGGCTGCTGTCGGTCAACCCGTACTACAACCGGCCCAGCCGGCGGGGGATCGTCGCCCATTACCGGGAGGTCGTGCGCGCCACCGATCGGCCGATCCTGCTCTACAACATCCCGCAGCGGACCGGGTCAGACATGCCCAACGACCTGCTCGCCGAGCTCGCCCAGCTCGATCACATCTGCGGCGTCAAGCAGGCCAACGCGGCGAACCTGGCCAAGATCGACGGAATGATGATCTACGCCGGCAACGACGACATGCTGATCGACGTCCTGGAGCTCGGTGAGCCGGGCGGAATCCTCACCTGCACGCACGTCTTCGGCGACGAGATGCGCCGGATGGTCGACGAGCCCGATCGCCGGCGGGAGATCGACGCCGGCCTCCAGGACGTCTACCGGGACCTGGCGATTGCCCCGCTTGCCTGCAGCAACAAGGCGGCGCTGAACCTGATCGGGATCCCGGTCGGCAAGCCCCGCCTGCCCTACGTCGAGCTCGACGCCGGCGAGCTCGCGATCCTGCGGGCGATGCTCGAGCGCCACGGAATGCTCGCCGCAGCGGCCACCGGCTAAGTGGCCCCAGTACCGTGAGCAATCGGATGACTCACGTGGCCTCCGGCCGTGGCGAGGCTGGATGCTGAGCAGCCGGATGACTCGGGCGCTGCCAATTCAGGCGAGGGCGGATGCCGAGCTGGCAGCAGCTCGAGGCCAAGCGTGAGCAAGCTCCGGGTCCTGCCGCTCGGCGGCCTCGGCGAGATCGGCAAGAACATGACCGTCGTCGAGTACGACGATCGGATCGTCGTCGTCGATACCGGGCTGCGGTTCCCGACTGCCGACATGCTCGGGATCGACCTCGTGCTGCCCGACTTCGGCTACCTGCGCGAGCGGGCGCGGGAGATCGAGGCGATCGTCGTCACCCACGGTCACGAGGATCATCTCGGGGCGCTGCCGTGGGTCCTGCGCGAGCTCACCGCGGCCCGCGGCGAGGATCCGCCACCGGTGCTCGGCGGCCCGCTGACGATGGCGATGGCCCGCTCCAAGCTCGACGAGCACAACCTGCGCGACGTCGATCTGGAGGACATCGCCACCGGTGAGCTACTGACGTTCGGGCCGTTCGGGCTGGAGCTGATCCACATGACCCACTCGATCCCGGACTCCTGCGCCGTCGCGGTCACCACCGAACTGGGCACGGTGCTGCTCACCGGCGACTACAAGTTCGACCAGACGCCGGTCGACGGGCCGCCGGCGGACGTGTCACGGCTGGCCGAGCTCGGCTCCGAGGGGGTGCTGTTGCTGTGCGGCGACTCCACCAACGCCGACCGACCGGGGTTCTCGCCTTCGGAGCGGACCGTCGGCCCCCACCTGGAGGAGGTGTTCAGCCGGGCCGAGGGACGGATCGTCGTCACCAGCTTCGCGTCGAACATCCACCGCGTCCAGCAGGTCATCGATGCCGCGGCGGCGCTCGGGCGCAAGGTGGCGCTGGTCGGCCGCTCGATGCGCAAGAACGTCAACATCGGCCGCTCGCTCGGCCACATCGAGCTCCCCGAGGGGATGATGATCCAGCCTCACGAGGTGGAGGACTGGCCCGACCACCGCGTCGTGGTCGTCTCCACCGGTTCCCAGGGTGAGCCGCTGTCGGCGCTGCGGCGGATGGCCTACAACGACCACCGCCAGATCACGCTGCGCCGCGGCGACACGGTCGTGTTCTCGGCCACTCCGATCCCCGGCAACGAGCGGGCGGTCAACGAGACGGTCGACCGCCTGTACCACATCGGCTGCAGCGTGATCACTCCCCGCGAGGCCCCGATCCACGCCTCCGGACACGGCTTCGTCGAGGAGCTCAAGCTGATGCTCAACCTGGTGCGCCCGCAGTATGTGATGCCGATCCACGGCGACCACAAGCGCATCCAGCTCCACGCCCAGCTCGCCGACGCGGTCGGCATCGATCCGGATGCGGTGTTCGCGCTGGAGAACGGCCTGCCGCTCCAGATCGACGGCGCCGGCGCCGGTATCGGCGAGCGGGAGGCGGCGGGGATGATCTTCGTCGACGGCGTCGACATCGGCGACCCGGCGGACGTCGCGCTCCGCGACCGGCGGATGCTGTCGGCCGACGGCATCTTCATCGTCGTGGCCACCGTGTCCGAGCAGACCGGCGAGTCGGTGGTCCCGCCGGAGGTCATCTTCCGCGGGGTCCCCTTCATCGAGCAGGCCGACGAGCTCGTCTCCGACATTCGCGCCGAGGTCGACCGCTCGCTGGCGACGGCGGCCGGCGACGGCGTCCACGAGATCGACGTGCTCCAGCAGAACCTGCACGACGATCTCGCCGCGTTCGTCTATGACCGGTTGCGCCGCCGCCCGATGGTCCTGCCGGTCGTGGTCGAGGTCTGATCGACCACCGGCTCGGCGGATGGCTGCCCGGCGACGCCCGCCGTCGGGATCCGAATCAGGAACCGCGTGCCCGTCCCCGACGAAAGCGTCTCCAGGGCCACTGTGCCGCCGTGTGACTGCGCCACCGAGCGGACGATCGCCAGGCCCAATCCCGACCCCTTGCCACCGTCGCGGCCCCCGCGGACGAAGCGCTCGAACACCCGGTCGGCCAGCTCGGGCGCGATCCCCGGACCCGAGTCCTGGACCACGATCACGGCGTCATCGCCCTGCGCCTCCGTCGAGGCGTGCACGCTGGTGCCCGGCGGGGTGTGGCGGACCGCGTTCTCCAGCAGGTTGAGCACGAGCCGATGCAGCTCATCGCGCACCCCCTCGACGATCACGGGCTCGGCGCTGATCGAGAGCTCGTGATGCTCGGCCATCGGGCCGAGCTCGGACGCGGCCTCGACGAGCACATCGGCCAGGTCGGTCGGGCGGTGGGGCTGGACGCGGCGGGCGTCGGCCCGGGCCAGCAGCAGCAGGTCGCCGACCAGCCGCCGCATCCGGCGGGTGGAGCGCAGCGCCGCCTCGGCGGTGTCGGCCTGCTCGCCGCCGAGCTCCTCGGTCAGCAGCTCCAGGTTGGCGAGCACGCTGGTCAGCGGCGTGCGCAGCTCGTGCGAGGCGTCGGCGACGAACTCGCGTTGGCGATCGAGCATCGCCTGGGTATCCGAACGGGCGGCGTCGAGCGCCCCCAACATGCCGCCCAGGGTGCGTGCCAGCTCGGCGATCTCGTCGTCGGCCTCGGGGCGGGGAAGCCGCTGGCTGGGATCGCGCGTGCGCTGGATCTCCCGCGCCGCGTCGGTCAGCTCCACGATCGGCCGCATCGCGCGGCCGGAGACGAACAGCCCGGCCAGCAGCGCCAGCACGGTGCCGCCGAGCACCCCAAGCAGCAGGAACACCTCGACGCGCCCGATCGTGTGATCGACGTCGGACAGGGGCACCGCGTACAGCAGGGTGACCGTCCCGCCGTGCTTGAGCTGCAGCTGTCGCACCGCCACCCGGAACCCCGACTGCTCGAAGTCACCGGACGTCCGGCTCGGTGGTGAGCTGAACAGCGTGGGTGGGGCGGGCGCCTTGACCCCCTTGATCCTGATCTGTTTCTGCGAGCCCAGCAGGATGCCATCGGCGAAGATCCGGATCTGGGCGTGCTCGGCTCCGGCGAGCTCGACCAGCGACACCTTCGTCTTCGCCCAGTCGAGGTAGAGCCCGCCGGTGAACTGCAGCCGGCCGTTGAGCTCCTGGTAGAGCTGGGTGACCGCCGAGCTCTGCTGGTCGTCGAACTGGGCCCGGACCTGGCGGTTGGTGAGCACCCCGACGATCGCGGCGAAGCTCGCCAGGATCACGAACGTGAGCGCCGCCGAGCCGCCGGCCAGCCGCCAGCGGATCGGGACCGACCTATACGCGGAGTACGTAGCCCGCGCCGCGGATCGTATGTAAGAGCCGAGGCTCGCCACCGGATTCCAGCTTCCTTCGTAGGTTGGACACGAACACCTCGATGGTGTTCGTCATCGAGAACGGGTCATAGCCCCACACCTCGTCGAGCAGGCGCTGGCGCGAGATCACGATCCGCTCGTTTCGCATCAGATATTCCAGCAGTTCGAACTCCCGTTGCGTCAGTTCGACGTGACGGTCACCACGAACCACCTCGTGGGTGTCCGGGTTGAGCTTCAGGTCGCCGACCGCCAGGTTGGCCTGCCCCCGCGGCGGGTGGCGCCGCAGCAGCGCTCGCAGCCGCGCCAGCAGCTCCTGTCGCTCGAACGGCTTGACCAGGTAGTCGTCGGCTCCCGCGTCCAACCCCTCGACGCGCGACTCGACCGCGTCGCGCGCCGTGAGCACCAGGATCGGAACGTCGTCATCCTGGTGGCGCAGCCGCTTGGCGACCTCGATCCCGTCCATTCCCGGCAGCCCGAGATCGAGCACCACCAGGTCGGGGAGGAAGGCGTGGGCGCCGTCGAGCGCGGCCGGGCCGTCTGCCGCCACCCGGACCTCGTAGCCCTCCATTCGCAGCGAGCGCTGCAGCACCTGCGCGATCGCATCGTCGTCCTCGACGACCAGCACACGGGGGGGACGCTCGAAATCCGCCATCGCTGGTGGGAGATGGTACGGCGCGAGGATGATTGGGAGGGCTGCTGGGGAGCAGCCGGGGCGTTCCCAGCAGGACCGGGGGCGCGGCCGTAGAAGTCAGCCTTTCGGACATGGCCGCCAGCACCAAGACCCGCTCCAAGCCCAAGTCGCGACGGAGATCGCCGCCGGCGCGGGCCCGCCGCTCGTGGCTGCCCAGCCGGCCCTCGCTTGCTTCGATGGTGCTCGAGCCCCACCAGGTCGACATCTTCGCGCTGGCCCTGATCGCGGTCGGCATCTTCCTGGGCGGCGTCGCATACCTGCATTGGGCCGGCGGAGCCTTGGGGAACGGCAGCTTCCACGCGGTCAGGTTCGTGTTCGGGGCGCTCGGCTACACGGTCCCGGTGGCGCTGGTGCTCGGCGGCGCGCTCATCCTGATGCGCGAGTTGCGCCCACCGGCGCGTCCGCTGCGGACCGGCGTCTTGTGCCTGGTCGTTGCCCTGACGCTGGCGCTGGCGGCCGGGACGCTAGGGATCGGACCCGGACGCCTCCCGGCCCAGCACTTCTGGCGTCCCGCCGGGTTCGAGACCCGCGGCGGGGTGATCGGCCAGGCCGAGCTGTGGGTGAGCTCGCATCTGCTCTCCAACCTGGGCGCCGACATCCTGTCGGTGTTCCTGGCGCTCGCCGGGGTGATCCTGATCAGCGGAGCGACCCTCGCCGGGGTGATTCGTGCCACCGGTACCGGCGCGGCCGATGCCGGACGCGCCGTACGCCGCTCGGGCACGAGCCTCGGCGCCACCCTTGGGTGGACAGGAGCCGGGACGGCGACGGCGGCCGCGAGGGCGGCGGAGGCCGACCGCAACCCGCCGCCCGAGCCGCTGCTGCCGCCCGAGCCGGACACGGATGAGCTGATCGTGCGGGCCACGCACGTCGAGGCGCCGCCGATCGAACGCGAGGTGACCGATGACGACGAGGTGCAGGACGAGCCGGCACCCGACGGCGACGATTCCGACGACGAGCCCGAGGGGATCGAGGTTCACCGTGCCGGCCCGGCGGCCGATGTCGATGCGCGGGAGCTCACCCCGCAGGGCCGCTATCGCGCCTCGGTGACCGATGATCCCGCCTTTGAATGGAGGCTGCCCAGCACCCGGTCCTTGATTCGCTCCACCGGTGAGGCCGCCAAGCCGGACACGGCCGGCCAGGAGCAGGTGGCCCGGACGCTGTTGGAGACCCTGGGCCATTTCGGGATCGACGCCAAGGTGATCGGCCGGGTCACCGGGCCGCACATCACGCGCTACGAGATCCGGCTGGCGCCGGGCATCAAGGTCGCCAAGGTGGCCCAGCTCAAGGACGACCTGGCCTACGCGCTGGCCGCCACCGACATCCGGATCCTCGCCCCGATCCCGGGCAAGCAGGCGGTGGGGGTCGAGGTGCCCAACGCCCGGCGCAAGATCGTCCATCTCGGCGACGTCTACCAGGAGCCGCCGCCCGACTGGTCGCCGCTGACGGTGTGGCTGGGCAAGGATATCGCCGGACGGGCGATCGGCGCCGACCTGGCCAAGATGCCCCATCTGCTCGTCGCCGGGACCACCGGCGCCGGCAAGTCGGCGTGCGTGAACGCGATGCTGTCAAGCATCCTGCTGCGGGCGACGCCCCACGAGGTCAGGATCGTGCTCGTCGACCCCAAGCAGGTGGAGCTCAACCACTACGAGTCGGTGCCGCACCTGCTGACGCCGGTCATCACCAGCCCGCGGATGGCGGCCAACGCGCTCCAGAACCTGGTCAAGGAGATGGAGCAGCGCTACACGATCATGTCGCTGGCCCGGACCCGGAGCCTGCCCGAGCTCAACCGCGCTCGTGACGCTCGTGGCGAGCCCCGCCTGCCCTACATCCTGTGCGTGATCGACGAGCTCGCCGACCTGATGATGGTCGCGCCGGCTGACGTCGAGGACTCGATCATCCGCCTGGCGCAGAAGGCGCGGGCCGTCGGCGTCCATCTCGTGCTGGCCACCCAGTCGCCCCGGGTCGACGTGATCACCGGGATGATCAAGGCCAACGTTCCGTCCCGGATCGCCTTCGCGGTCTCCAGCCAGACGGATTCGCGGGTGATCCTGGACCACAATGGCGCCGAGTCGCTGCTCGGCCAGGGGGACATGCTGTTCTCGCCGGTGGGCTCCTCGAAGCTGCAGCGCATCCAGGGGGCCTACATCGACGAGGCGCAGATTCTGGAGCTGACCGAGGCGTGGCGACGCCAGGGAGAGCCCGAGTTTCACGAGGAGCTCCTGGAGGAGGTGCCCAGTGAGAGCGTTCCCGCCGATGAGGAGGGTCTGCTGGCACCCGACGAGGATCCGCTGCTGGAGGAGGCGATCTTCCTGGTCGCGTCGATGGGAACGGCATCGACATCGATGCTCCAGCGCCGGCTGCGGCTCGGCTACACGCGCGCCGGGCGGCTCATCGACATGCTCGAACGCCGCGGCATCATCTCCGGTTACGAGGGGTCCAAGCCCCGCCAGGTGTTGATCGGCGAAGCCGATGTGCCGCGCATCCTGTCGCATCTCGCGGAGTCCGAAAACAACGCAGCGGCGCCTGCCCCCGAGCCGGATTCGCCGGATGGCCCGGAGGATTCGAACCGCTAGCCGGCTCGCTCGCCGCCGGTAGCCTTAATCGACGATGGCGGATATCGGCGCCACGCTGCGAGAGGCGCGACTCCGCGCCAAGATCGACATCAACGAAGTCGAGGCGCGCACCAAGATCCGGGCCAAGTACCTGCGCGCGATCGAGAACGAGGAATGGGACCTGCTGCCGGGCAACGTCTACGCCAAGAGCTTCCTGCGCACCTACGGAGACTTCCTGGGGCTCGACAGCCGCCAGCTGCTCGACGACTTCAAGCGTCGCTATGAGCGCCCGGCGGATCACGAGCAGCGCCAGCTGCGCCCCCTCAGCCGTGACCGCGAGCGCCGGCAGCGCTCCGGGCGTCCGCCGAAGCAGCCGCGCGGGCCGCTGATCCCGTCATGGGCGCTGATCGGAGCCGTGCTCGTGGCGGTGGTCGCCGTGCTCGTCGTCGTCGGCCTCCACAAGTCCGGAAACTCCTCCACGACCACGACGTCCACGCAGGCCGGCAACGGCCACCATCGCAAGCACCACCACCACCATCACGCCGCGGGCAAGACCAAGGCCGCGTCCACGAAGGTCAAGCTTCAGCTGACGCCGACCGGGCCGGTGTACGTGTGCGTGGTCGACGGCACCGGCAAGCAGCTGATCGCCGGTCAGATCTTCAACGTCGGCCAGACGATCCCGACCGAGACGGCCTCCAAGCTGATGGTCACGCTCGGCAACGCGTCGGTGAAGATGAAGGTCAACGGGACCCTGGTCACGGTGCCGCCGTCCGCGAGCTCGATCGGATACATGCTGACGCCGACGTCGCACACTGCGCTGTCCCAGACCGACCAGCCGCGGTGCGCATGAGCCACTCCGCCGGCACCCCGCCCCGCGCCGGCATCCTGGTCACGGGCACCGAGGTTCTGACCGGCATCATCGCCGACCGCAACGGGCCGTGGCTGTCGGAGCGGCTGCGCGAGGTGGGTGTCGACACCGCGATGATCCAGATCGTCGGCGATCGTCCCGATGACCTGCTCGCCGGGCTGCAGTTCATGCGCGACGCCAGCGTGGCGGTGATCATCACCAGCGGCGGACTCGGACCCACGGCCGACGACCTCACCGCCGAGATCGTCGGCCGGTTCTGCGGACGCGAGATGATCCTCGACGACGCGCTGGAGCAGCGCATCGCCGAGATCCTGCGGCCGATGATGGAGCGCTGGCCCGACCTCGATCCCGACGCCGTCCGCCGCTCCAACCGCAAGCAGGCGGTGATCCCCGCTGGGTCGATCGTGCTGGACCCGGTCGGTACCGCGCCGGGACTGGTCGTCCCGCCTCTCGGCGACGGCGGGCCGACCGTGGTGGTGCTGCCCGGTCCTCCACGGGAGCTGCAGCCGATGTGGGAGACGGCCCGGCGAACTGACGCGTTTGTCGCCGCGATCGCCGGCGCGGTGGAGTATCGCCGGGGGATCATGCGCCTGTTCGGGATTCCCGAGTCCGAGATCGCCAACACGCTGCGGGCCGCCGAGGACGATGGGCTCGATCTGGCGCCGCTGGAGATCACGACCTGCCTGCGCCGGGGGGAGATCGAGGTCGCCACCACGTATCAGCCGGACGCGCAGGATGATTACGACAAGTTCGCGCGGTTCCTGCGCCACCGCCACTCCGACACGCTGTACTCTGCGGACGGGGCGACGGTCGATGAGCAGGTCGCCGGGCTGCTCGAGGGGCACACCCTGGCGGTGGCGGAATCGTGCACCGGAGGTGGACTCGCGTTCCGGCTGACCGACCGGGCCGGGTCCTCGGCCTACTTTCTCGGCGGCGGGGTCGTCTACTCCAATCAGGCCAAGATCGACCTCGCCGGGGTGGATCCGGCGATGATCGAGCGCTTCGGAGCGGTCTCGATCGAGGTCGCGGAAGCGCTCGCCGAGGGGATCGCGGAGCGCTTCGGCGCCGAGCTCGGGGCGGCGGTCACGGGCATCGCCGGCCCGGGAGGCGGCACGCCGGACAAGCCGGTGGGGCTCGTCTGCTTCTCGGTCTGGGGCCAAGGCGGCCGCCGGCTGTCGCGGCGCACGGTGCTGCCCGGCGGCCGCGCCGACATCCGCGATCGCTCGGTGACGGTCGCGATGCATCTCCTGCGCCGCCTGCTGCTCGGCGAGTCCGATCTGCCGGCGGGGGCCGTGGCGGGGCCGGCAGGGGCCGTGGCGGGGCCGGCAGGGGCCGTGGCGGGGCTGGCGGGGGACGCCGGGGGAGGGGCCGGGGACGCCCGGGGAGGGGCCGGGGACGCCGGGGCCACCGCCAGCGGCGGCTGAGCAGCGGCTGTTCGTCGCGCTGGAGCTGCCCGCCAGCGTCCGTGGCGCGTTGTCGTCCTGGAGCGGCGAGCGGCTGAGCCGGACTGCCGGGCTGCGGCTGGTCGCCACCGAGTCGCTGCACGTCACGCTGTGCTTCCTCGGGGCCCGGCCCGAGGCGGAGATCGGGGCGATCGCGGCCGCGTGCCGTGTCGTGGCGCCGCTGCCGCCGGTGATGCTGTCGCTCGGACGGGCCGTGTGGCTGCCGCGCCGGCGCCCGCGCGTGGTGGCGGTGGCGCTCGCCGACGAGCACGGCGCGTTGAGTGACGTGCAGGCTACCCTCGCCGCGGCGCTACGCGCCGGGGGCTTCTACGAGCCCGAGGATCGTCCGTTTCTGGGCCACGTCACCGTCGCCCGCGTCGGCCGCTCCGGTCACCCAGCGCGCGACGAGCTCCCGCCGCCCGACGCGCTGCTGTTTGCGGCGACCATGGTGACGCTGTACCGCTCGCGGCTGGGCTCGGGTCCGGCGCGCTATGAGGCGCTGGGGACGGTGACGCTGGGCGGTGAGACTCGCTCACGGCCGGGGGGTGATGCGCTCTAGTTCCCTGTACGTGGCTTGTCTCGGGCGAGCGTGTCGCCGATGCGGATGCCCAACTGCCCCTGTTCACCGTCGCCGGCGGGCTTGGGATTGACACCACCGGCTACTCGATCCCGTACCTGACCTCGTGGAGCAACAACAACGCCGACCTGACGATCATCGAGGCTGGCGCTGCGCCGGTCGACCGACATCCCAGGCGCATCGAGGAAGCGATCGCCAAGACTCCCGCCCTCGCTGGACCGAATGGAACGTATCGTGAATCTGATGAGGTGGCCGCTGCTGCACAACCGCGACTACATGCTGCTCTGGTCCGGCGAAATCCTTTCCGAGCTGGGATCTCAGAGCTCGGCGGTCGCCTACCCGCTGCTGATTCTCGCGCTCACCGGCTCGGCTGCCAAAGCCGGGGTGGTTGGCCTGGCGAAATGGCTGCCACTGGCGGTGTTCGCAATTCCCGCTGGTGCGCTCGCCGATCGCGTGGACCGCAAGCGGTTGATGATCGCCTGCGACGCGATCCGGCTGGTGGGGGCGGCCAGCATTGTCGCGATGCTCGTGATCTCGACGCCGGGCTACGGGCAGATCCTGGCCGTCGCGTTCGTGGATGGGGCGCTGTTCACCACGTCCTACGTCTGCGAACGTGGCGCGCTTCGCCAGGTCGTGCCGGCCGGACAAGTGCAGAACGCGATCGCGCAGAACGAGGCGCGCAGCTTCGCGGGCAGCATCGCCGGGCCCCCGTTAGGGGGTGCACTATTCGCGGTCGCGCGGGCGCTGCCGTTCATCGCCGACGCCGCATCGTTTCTGTGCTCGATGACGATGATTTCGCTCACTCGCTCTCGCTTTCAGACCGCGTCATCCGCAGCCCCAGCGGCCCCTCGAAAGATCCGCTCTGACGTCGTCGACGGTTTCGCGTGGCTGTGGCAGCAACCGTTCTTTCGGCTCACGTCGCTGCTGTTCGCGCTGGGAAACCCGGTGTTCACGGGGCTCTACCTACTCGCGATCCTGCTCGCCAAGCAACACGGCGCGTCCGCGGCGACTGTCGGACTGATGCTCGCGATCGTCGGGGTCGGCGGCATGCTTGGTGCACTGAGCGCGGGGGCGATTCGACGGGTGACGCACCCCCGGACGATCATCCTCGCCGAGGAGTGGCTCCTGCTCGTGCTGGTGCTGGCGTTGCTGCTCGTCCGCGACGCGCTGCTGATCGGACTGCTCATCGCCGCCGCCGAGTTCTTCACCCCGGCAGTCAACTCGGTCGTCGCGGGCGCTCGAGTGGCCGCTGCACCTGATCACCTCCAAGGCCGCGTTCAGGCTGCTGCGACGATGGCCACCATGTCTCTGGGCTGGCTCGGGCCGCTGGCGATCGGCATCTGCTTCGAGCGCGGCGGCGCCACCGCCACGATCCTGATCCTCGCCGGATGGACGCTCATACCAGCGACGATCGCGAGCCTCACGCCCGTTCTGCGCGGTGACCCACCCAGGCCGCTCCCCGCCGTCAACGCATAGCCAGTCCCCGGACTGATGCCGCGCCTGAAGGCCTACCGGTTCAAGCCAACCCCGCAAGCCGATCGGCTAGCGGGCCGTGTCCTCTGACAAGGGCTTCGACGGCGTCCGCGTCGATCGTCTCTCGTCCAAATAAATATGCATCGCACATTAGATGTGATATGCATACATGGCGTGGCTGATCGTGTCCACCAGCTCCTGGGTGTAACGGCCTTGGCCGCCGTGGATCGGTTGCGAGCCGCGATTGCCGACGAGTCTGACCTACCCGAGGCGGAGGCCGGCGCTCTTGTTCATCTGCAAGCGTGGCCCGGCAGTTCCGTGAACGACCTCGCCGGCGTCGTGGGCCGGTCTCAGCCGGCGGCCGTTCGGCTGGTCGACCGTCTCGAGGCGGGCGGGTTTCTGCGCCGGCAGGAGGGTGCGGATCGCCGCACGGTCGCGCTCGTGCTCACTGAGGCCGGCTCGCGTGCGGCCGACGCCGTCCTGGCCGCGCGAGCGGCGGTGCTCGCTCCGCTCCTCGCCGGCCTGTCCTCTCGCGAACGTGAAATGCTCGAGCGCCTGCTCGGTCGTGTCGCGGAGGGCCTTGCCGACGACCGTCCGGGGGCCGTTCACATCTGCCGGCTCTGCGACCGTGGTGCGTGCATGTCCGGGCCGGGCTGTCCGTTGGAGCACACCTCCGAAGCGGGCGGTCCGCGTCCCTGGCGCTCCCCGACACGCTCGTGAGCGCTCGCGCAACGGCGACGCGCACGGCCGGCCCGTCGGCGGTCAGCCTTGCGGCAGCGGGATCGGCAACCGTGGCGACCGCCTTCGGTATGGCCCGATACGGCTACGGGCTGCTGCTTCCGGATATCCAGGACGAGCTCGCGCTCGGCGCGACGGCGCTGGGAGCGATCGGGACGATGGGCTACGTCGCCTACCTGCTCGCGGCGGCGCTGGTGAGCCGGTGCGTCGCACGCGTCGGGGAGCGGGCGACCGTCGTCGTGGGTGGCGTATTCGCCGTCGGGGGCACGATCATCGTCGCGCAAGCGGATGGTGCGATGCTCCTCGGGGTCGGTGTGGCGGTCGCTGGCGCGAGCGCGGGCCTCGTGTATCCGCCGTTTGCGGATGCGGTCGACCGCCTGCCCGCGGCCGTCCGTGCGCGCACGCTAACGACGATCAACTGCGGCACCGGTTGGGGCGTCGCCGTCGCGGCGCCGATCGCCATCCTCGCGGGCGACGCGTGGCGGATTGCGTATCTCGGCTTCGCCGCGTGCGCCGCCCTGAGCACGCTATATGCCGCCCGTACGCTCCGAGGTGGCACGACGCCCGATCCCGTGCCCGACGAGCGTGCTGCGCACGGCGTGCGGCGCCCGGCGCTGCCGATGTTGGCCGCTGCCGTGCTCGTCGGACTCGGCAGCGCGGCGTTCTGGACCTTTGCCGTGGACCAGGTGCACCACGCGGGGCTCGACCAAACCGCGGGGGGCGCGCTGTTGGGTGTCGCCGGCGTGACGAGCATCCTGGGCATCGGGGCCGCTGACGTGATCCACCGCCTCGGTGCGGGGCGGACGTTCGTCCTCGCCGCGCTGCTCGAGGCCGCCGCGATCGCCACCGTCGGCGTGGCGGCCGACACCCTGATCGCCGTGCTCCTTGCCGGCGCCGCCTTCGGCGCCGCCTACAACACGATCGTCGCCGTCACGGTCCTGTGGAGCACCAGCATCTACGCCGACCGGCCGTCCGCCGGCGTTGCCCTGGCTGCGGGCGGCAACGCGATGGGACTCCTCTGTGGTCCGCTGGCCGGGGGCATCGTCGCCGACACCATCGGCCTCACTGCCACCCTCCTGGGCGGCACGGCCGTCGTCCTCGCTGCCGCGCTGTTCAAGCCCCACGGGAACGTCATAGAGTCTCGGACGACGTGATCACGGCGCCTGGCGGGTGCGCCGCCAGCAGCGCCGAGCGCCGGCTTGCACAGCAGCTCGCGAGGGCTTCGTCCGCGCGTTGGGGGTGCGCTCCACCGACCCGTCTGCTGGCCCTGTCGCCTTGACGTGCCGTCCCGCAGCATGATCCCTGTACGCCGCCGGTCTCGGCGCCAGATGAGTGATTCCATGTCGAGACGCTCTGACCGGCTCCGCTCACCAGGTGAAGGGCCACGACAGGCGCGGCCCACGACACGAAGGAGACCACGATGCCGAAGTACCTGCTCCTCAAGCAGTACCGCGGCGGCCCGGAGCCGCACCATCCGTTCCCCCCGATGGACCAGTGGGCCCCAGAGGACGTGGAGGCGCACATGGCCTTCCAGAGGCACGTCACCGAGCTGCTCGAGGAGAACGGCGAGTACGTCGACGTGCGCGGGCTCACGCCGGCGCGCACCTGGGTGCGCTACGGCGGCCCGGACGCCGCACCGGTCACCACCGACGGCCCGCACCCCGAGACCAGCGACCTCGTGGCCGGCTGGTGGATGATCGACGTCGAGTCCCGCGAGCGCGCGGTCGAGCTCGCGGCCTACGTCTCCTCCGAGCCCGGCCCGGGGGGCGAGCCGCTGTACGAGTGGATCGACGTCCGGGAGGTCATGTCCGCGGCGTCCTCGGACGACTGACCGGCGTGATCGACGAGCCGACGCGACGGCGGAATCGGGTCCCGCCCGAACCCGCGCTGCGCGGGTTCGGGCGAGACCTCGTCCCTCGGGTGCTCGCGGGCCTGGTCCGGCGCGGCGAGGACTTCGACGCCGCCGAGGACGCGCTGCAGGAGGCGCTGCTGGAGGCGCTGCGGGTGTGGCCCGACTACTGGCCGCGCGACCCGCGCGCGTGGCTGACGACGGTCGCGACCCGGCGGCTCGTCGACGCCCGCCGCAGCGAGGCCGCCCGCCAGCGCCGCGAGGAGGCTACGTACGCCGAGCCGGAGCCCGCCACCACCGAGGAGGGCGACGACACCCTCTTCCTGCTCTTCTGCTGCTGCCACCCCGACCTCTCGCCCGCCTCCCAGGTGGCGCTGACCCTGCGCGCCGTCGGCGGTCTCACCACCCGGGAGATCGCCGACGCCTTCTACGTGCCCGAGGCGACGATGGCGCAACGGATCAGCCGCGCCAAGCGCGCCCTCCACGGGCGCCGACTGGACCAGCCCGGCGACCTCGCCGTCGTGCTGCGCGTGCTCTACCTTGTCTACACGGCCGGGCATACTGGCCCGGCCACCCGGGTGGACCTGGTCGGCGAGGCGATCCGGCTCACCCGCCAACTCACCCTCGCCACCGAGGAACCGGAGGCACGCGGGCTGCTTGCGCTGATGCTCCTCAACCACGCCCGCCTCCCGGCGCGACTCGACTCAAAGGGTCGCATCGTCACGCTCGACCGGCAGGACCGCGGGCTGTGGGACACCCGCGAGATCGCCGAGGGCGTGCGCGTCCTGCAGTCGGCGCTGGCCATGCAGACGGAGGAACGGCGCCTTGGCCGCTACCAGATCGAGGCCGCGATCGCCGCCCTGCACGACGACGCGGCCAGCGCCAAGGAGACCGACTGGCCGCAGATCCTCGCCTGGTACGACGACCTCGTCGCCCTCACCGGCGACCCGGTGCGCCAGGACCCAGCCGCCGTGTTGGGCCGCGCGGTCGCGGTCGGCCACGTGCTCGGTGCCGCCGCCGGGCTGCGCGAGACCGACCGGCTGCGCGACGTGATCGGCGAGCGGCATCGCTGGCATGCGGTCCGCGGCCACCTGCATGAGCTCGGCGGCGACCTGCCCGCCGCCGCCACGGCGTACGCGGAGGCCGCCCGTCGGGCCACGGTCGTCGCCGAGCGCGACCACCTGGTCCGTCAGGCCGTCCGGGCGCGGGCGGGCGAGCGGGCAGCGACCTGACCGTCACCTCACTGCGCCCGGGCGCATCGTGATCTCCGTAGGCGACGGCGAGCTCGTGCTTGAGCTTGAGCTGCGCGTTCTCGGCTCGCAGCCGCTCGATCTCGCAGCGCAGCTCGTGCGTGCCACGGCGACCGTCGCGGTCGGCGTCGGCGTTTAGCGCCCGCGCGCACTACGGCAGCTGCGAGTCGATCCACCTCTCCAGCGCCGGGCCGCTCTCCACGCTGGTGATCAGCGCGTAGCGGATGCCGGGGCCGTGGTGGTAGCCGCCGTGGTAGAGGAACTCCGAATCGACGACCGCCTGCTGGTACTTCGGCAGGGCAATGGCGTGCTCGGTGGCTCTGCTGAACTGGTCACGACGCACGACGAGCGCGCTCGAGTCGTCGTCGGTGAGCTCCAGCCACAGCCGCACCACCCAGCCGTTCTCCTCGGGGTCGTTGACCTTGTTGTTGTTGTCCAGGTGCAGGCCCCAGCGGCACTCGCGCATCGTGTTGGGCTTCATCCTGAGCAGCTGCACGCGGCCGAAGCGAGCGCCGATCGACTCCACCCAGCTGACGATCGTGGGGCACTTCTCGGCGTTCTCGGTCCAGACGCCGTCGAGATCGGGCTTCCTGTAGGACTCGAAGCCCTTGAGCTCCAGCTCGCCGTTGCATGACGTGATCGGCGCGAGGGTCGTCGCGTCGTCGCTGGAATAGGTGGTGTAGGTCAGGCTCTCGTACTCGCCACGCGGAATCTCGGGCCCGTCGTAGCGCTTGAGGCGCAGGTAGCCGCCGTTGGCCTGCAGCTTCGGCATCCGGTAGTGGGGGGTTTCGCGCTGGGTCAGCGACGGCCGGCGGACGCCCGTCGTGTGGAGGATGCGCTTCGTGTGCTCGTTCTTCAGAGCTTGGGTGAGAGTGGTCACGTTCTCTCCAGGAGTCGTTTATCGCCGGGGGGCGCGCGCACGCCGGCATCAGCAGCGGCGGGCATCTGAAGACGGTATCCGGCCCGTCCGCTGCCGCGAGCATCATTTGGCACGCAGTCGCTGCACTTTCGCCACCAATGTGTCTTGTTCCTTTACAGGCGCTCGGTCTAGCGTCCGGTTCCGTCCGCCAGCCGTCCTACCGTGACGAGTTCAACGCGCATATGACAAAAGGAGCCGCGCGAGCATGAGCGAGAACCAAAGAGGTGCAACCTTTGACGCGCCTGATCCCAAGGCCGACGTCAAGCGTCAGGCGGCCCTCAAGGGGGCGCTGGCCCAGATCGAGCGGCAGTTCGGCAAGGGGGCCGTGATGCGGATGGGCGATCCGGGCGCACGCGTGAACGTGGACGCGATCCCCACCGGAGCGTTGTCGCTGGATGTCGCGCTCGGCATCGGTGGCGTTCCGCGCGGGCGGATCGTCGAGGTCTTCGGCCCGGAGTCCTCGGGTAAGACCACGCTGGTCTACCACGTGATCGCCGAGGCCCAGAAGCTGGGCGGGGTGTGCGCGTTCGTCGACGCCGAGCACGCCATGGATCCGCTGTATGCACAGCAGATCGGGGTCGACATCGACGAGCTGCTCGTCTCGCAGCCCGATTACGGCGAGCAGGCGCTGGAGATCGTCGACATGCTGATCCGCTCCGGTGCCGTGGACGTGGTCGCCGTGGACTCGGTGGCGGCGCTCACGCCGCGGGCCGAGCTCGAGGGCCAGATGGGTGATCAGACGGTCGGCGCGCAGGCGCGGATGATGTCCCAGGCGATGCGCAAGCTGGCCGGCAACCTCAACCGCGCCCAGACCCTGTGCCTGTTCACCAACCAGATCCGCGAGAAGGTCGGGGTGATGTTCGGATCGCCGGAGACGCAGCCGGGCGGCCGGGCGCTGAAGTTCTACGCCTCGCAGCGGCTGGACATCCGCCGGATCGAGACGCTCAAGGACGGCACCGAGGCGGTCGGCAACCGGGTTCGGGTCAAGGTCGTCAAGAACAAGGTGGCGGCGCCGTTCAAGCAGGCGGAGTTCGACATCGAGTTCGGCAAGGGCATCTCGACCTCCGGGTGCCTGCTGGACTATGGGATCGAGCACAACATCGTCATCAAGTCCGGCTCGTTCTTCTCCTATGGCGACGAGCGGCTCGGGCAGGGACGCGGCAACGCCAAGGCGTTCCTCGACGAGCATCCGGAGATGGCGAGAGAACTCGAGGCGAAGATCTACGCCGTGCTGGGCATCAGCCGGGATCTGGTCAAGGAGATCGAGCACGATGAGGCGCCGCTGTCCGCAGTCGCGCCGGCGGCCTAGCCGCCGGCCTCCTCGGAGGCTGCACCAGGCAGCAGACCCACAGTGACGCTCGGCACCGATGAGCAGCTGCAACGCGCGCTGGAGCTCGCCTACGCGTACCTCAACCGGCGCGACCGCACCAGCGCCGAGGTCCGGCTGGCGCTTCAGCGCAAGGGAATATCCGAGTCGCCGATCCAGGCGGCGATCCAGACGCTGACCGAGCAGCGGTTCCTCGACGACATCCGCTTCGCCCAGCTGTTCGTCTCCGACAAGCGCGAGCTCGAGCAATGGGGCAGCGACCGCATCCGGCGGGGCCTGCTCGCGCGCGGCCTCGATCGTGAACTGGCCGATGCCGCGCTGGCAGGATCAGCGGCCGGCGCCGGGCTCGCAGGATCAGCGGCCGGCGCCGGGCTCGCAGGATCAGCGGCCGGCGCCGCCCTGGCCGAACCTGCGGCCGACGATGTAGCGCACGAGAGCGAGCTCGATCGAGCCCTGGCGCTGCTCCGGCGCCGTTTTCCCGTCCCGCCGGCGAGCCGCCGCGACCGCGAGCGCGCCCTCGGGCTCCTGTTGCGCAAGGGGTACGAGACCGAGCTGGCGCTCGACGCAATCGCCGCTCACGCCCGCGACGACTGATCGCAGCCATCCGGAAAATGGGCGGAGTCGCTCGTCTTAACCGGAGCATTGCGCGGGCAACACCCCGGTACTACGATTCACCCAGTGAACGAACGGTCCTCGAGACCGCAAAACGCCAGCAAATCTCCACATACCGAACCCAAGAGATCTCCAGTGTCGACGCCATTCCGCCAGGGACCACCCCTTAGGTCCAGATCGGTTCCGGACTACCCGCGCTAACCCGCAGGCCGGACCGCTGACTGCCGCTGCCTGGACTGGCTTTCCGTGCCTCGCACGGACCGCTCGGTCGCTCTCAAAACACCTAAACAACTGGGATGGACGGTCCGGATCTACCGGGCCTGATGAGAGGAACGAGCATGGAAATCATCGTCGCCGCAGCGCTCATAGCGGTCGGAATCGTGGTCGCCGCGGTTCTCTATGGCCGCACTCACGGCGCTGAGCCGGCCGGCTCCGGTGAGCGGGACACCGCCACCGCGACGGCGCTGCAGGCTGCGCTCTCCGAGCGCAGCGGCGCCCTGGAGCGGCGAGAGCAGGCACTCGAGGGCCGCGAAGCCCAGCTGGCGACTGAGCGCGAGGTGCTGGCCGAGCGGCGCAACGAGGTCGAGCAGACGCTGGAGCGGTTGGCTGGGATCTCCGGCGCCCGAGCCAAGGAGCTGCTGCTGCAGGAGGTCGAGGACCAGGCCCGGCACGAGTCGGCCCGCCTGCTCCGCCAGATCGAGGAAGAGACCAAACGTGACGCCGACCGCCGGGTGCGCAACATCCTGTCGGTGTGCATGCAGCGTCTCGCCGCCGGCCACGCCGCCGAGACGACGGTGTCGGTGGTGCAGTTGTCCACCGACGACATGAAGGGGCGCATCATCGGCCGGGAGGGCCGCAACATCCGGGCGCTGGAGAACCTGACGGGGGTCGATTTCATCATCGACGACACCCCCGGAGCGGTCGTGCTCTCCGGGTTCGACGGCGTCCGCCGCGAGATCGCCCGGCTCACGTTGGAGAAGCTCCTCCAGGATGGGCGGATCCATCCCGCGCGGATCGAGGAGATGTACTACCAGACCAAGTCCGAGCTGGAGACCCACATGGTGAAGCTGGGCGAGCAGGGGGCGTTCGACGCCGGCGTTCAGGGCATCCATCCCGAGCTCGTCAAGCTGCTCGGCCGGCTGCGCTTTCGGACCAGCTATGGCCAGAACGTGCTGTCGCATTCGATCGAGGTCGCCCAGCTGGCGGCGATGATGGCCCAGGAGCTGGGCGCGAGCCCCAAGACCGCCCGCCGCGCGGCGCTGCTGCACGACATCGGCAAGTCGGTCACCCACGAGATCGAAGGCCCGCACGCCCTGGTCGGCGGAGACTTGGCGCGCAAGTACGGCGAGACCGCGGCGGTGGCACACGCGATGGAGGCGCATCACAACGAGGTCGAGCCCCAGACGATCGAGGCGGTGATCGTCCAGGCCGCGGACGCCCTGTCGGGGGCTCGGCCCGGCGCCCGCGGCGAATCCCTGGAGCAGTACGTCAAGCGCCTGCGCGACCTGGAGCAGATCGCCACCCGGCACACCGGCGTGGACAAGGTCTACGCGATGCAGGCGGGCCGAGAGATCCGAGTCATAGTCGCACCCGGGGCGATCGACGACGACGCCGCGACCCTCCTCTCGCACGAGATCGCCCGCGAGATCGAGAACAAGCTCGAGTACCCCGGCCAGATCAAGGTGACGGTCATCCGTGAATCACGCGCCGTGGAATACGCGCGCTGAAGGCGCCGGCCGGATGCTCGCGCTCGGTGGATGGGCCCCGCCAACAGCGCCGGCCGGTACGGCTTCCCCGGTACGCTGACACGGCGATGAAGCGTTACCACGTGACCACGCGGTAGCGCAAGTGCATAGTTATCGCTCCCGCTGCTTCTCGGCGAGTAGCCGGCGCGCCGCGGCATCGAGAATCGCCTGAGCCTTCGCGCGGGCGGCCGGCGCCAGCTTCGGGGTGACGGGGACCTTGGCTGCGCTCATCGCGCGACCTCCCCGTCGTGCTCCCCGAACAGGCGCTCGGCGCGCTCCCGATCCTCGTCCGTGATGTCGCCAATTTCCCCGAACAGGGTGTCCGGGGGGTTTTCAGCCGTGACATCCGTGACATCCCAGTGTTCACGGGCGTTTTCGCCAGATTCCGAGCCGTGACGTTCATCGTTTGTCACGGGCTCGGAATTGCTCGAATCCTCAGTGCTGTCGCGGGTTGTCACGGGTGTCACGGGTAAATCGCCCCCGTAGTGCTCCCAGGCGGCTGTGAACTGCTGTCGGAGGTAGCCCTTCGCTCGCTCGTCACCCAGCCGCATGGTGGTCGGTCGGACGCGGTAGCGCTTGAGCAACCGGCCCACCTCCAGGGGTCGAATCCCGCCGCCATCGTTCCATGCCCCGAAGGGCAGCTCGTCGTTCTCGTTCAGCCCGGTAACGATGTCTCGGCTGAGCATCTTGTCCCGGTCGCCGAACACGTCACGCAGCGCCATCAGCAGCGTGTGGCTCGTCGTAGCGTCGTCGTCCACCTCGTCGCCAGACAGCCCCTCGGCGGCCGCCCGAGCCAGCGCCGGGTACTCGTCCCCGGCAAGGTCGGCGATGGCGAGCAACGGCTCCCACGCCTCCTCAGCGCGGTCGCTGATCTTCTCCAGGGGGTCGGGCAAGTCGTAGCGCTCCAGCTGCTCGACGTGCTGCTGCGCCCACCGCTGGAGATCGTCGCGCAGCCGCTCGACCTCGGCTTGCAGCCGGCGTCGGCGCAGACGCTCGACCGATTGGGACCGCAGCTTGCGGTCGATCGGCAGGACGATCGCCCGGTCGCGGATCGTGTCCGGTAGCCGCCCGGTGGCAATCCCGGCGATCACCTTCGGGCAGAACACGCCATAGGCGACCGGCTTGCCGTCTTTGCCGCCCCGAATCACCTTCGACCCGGCCGCGTTGCCGGCGTTCAAGACACCGCGCAGGTCCTCGTTGCGGTCGCTATTGGCGGCGAAGATCGCGTCCGCTTCGTCGATCAGCAGCGTCGGCGTGCCGTACCCAACGGTCTGGAACAACGCCGCGGCGGTGATCGACGCCACCTTTGTCGGGTTGCGGCAGATCAGCTCCAGAACCTCAAGCAGCCGCGTCTTGCCCGACTGTTTCTCGGGGGACTCGACCACCAGATACGGTGTGGCGTGCGCCGCGTCGAACGCCCAGGTATGCAGGACGAACAGCGCCACGGTCAGATACGACGCGCGGGCAGGCAGCACGACGAACCGGCGCACCAGCCGCTCGACCGTCTCCAGCAGCTCGGCGGTGTCGACGGTCAGGGCATCTTCGAGCGGATCGGTCATCGTGCGCCGCCTTCCGCCACGAGGCCGGCGAGCGCCAACGAGAACCCTCGCCACGAGCAGCCGGATCCGCAATGGATGAACGGCTTGCCCTCGTTCGGGATCACCACCCGCGCCTGCAGGCGGCCGCAGTACGGACATTCGCGGGCGATGATCTCGATCCGGCTGAGCAGGCCAGCTTGATCGAGCCCCAGCAGCACGTTTGCCGCCGTGCGTGCGTTGCCGGCGAACTCCGACCGACTCGCCTCAGGCAGCGTCTGAAAGGGATTGCCGCGGCGATGACCGGCCGGGAACAGGTCGTAGGGCGTGAGTCCGACCGCCACGGCGATCTCCGGTCCCGAACGCCCGCACCGGAAGCAATACAGCAACGCTCGTCCGTCAGCTCCGATGTTGACGGCGAGTGAGTCGGCGCTGTCGCCGTTGTGCAGCGGGCAGCGAGCGCGGAACTGGTGGGGCTCGCCGTGCGGCTGGTAGCCGTGGCGATCGAGCGCCTGCCAGACGGTATGACGCGGATCTGTGGAGGACACGTGGTCCCCTTTCTGAACTCAAGAGCGATGTCGATCGGAGACGATCGACCCGGTGACCGCGCGACTCGATCTCGCGGTGCTCGCCGTGGCTCCTGGCCTGAAAGAACTCGGTCCTTTCGCCGACGTGCCGCAGTTGCCGCTGGCTATCGGGGGCCTGCCCTGGAGGGATACGGTCCCTCCGCCAGCTCGTGCTGCTTCACCGACTACGGTTCGATGAACATCGTACGATTGGTGTCGGACGAGAAAAGCCCCCGCGGTCGGCAGGGGCTTTGATCTCACCGGGCGCAAACGCTCTTGAAGTTTGCGCTGTGGACATTAGCGGTCACCGATGACGGTTCATAGACCGCACGCTCCTCGCACAGCGCACATGGCGGCATCTTCTCGGCGCGAAGGCCGTCATCGAGAGCGCACCGCCGGGCGGGCGCCGACAGGACTCACGAAGCTTCTGCCGAACCTGTCGGCGCGATGGGAATCCCACTCGCTGCATCGTGGCCGGAATGGCTAACCGCGATTGGCGGCGTCGGCGCCTTCGGGGCAACCGTTGCGCTCGCGTTCCTTGCGTTCAATCAGATCGGAGCCGCCCGGGATCAAGTTGAGATTATGCGAAAGTCGGCGGCGGACGACGCAAGAACCGTACGCGAACAGATCGAAGCCTCGATCGCTCAGGGCGATGCGATCCGAAAGGCCGCCCGAGCCCAGCTACAACCAGTCGTGTTCGCGCATCCGGAACGGATCATTTCTGGGCCGAACGACGAGTTCTCACTTTCCGCGGAGGTGTCGGGGTTTGGCTACCGCCTCAAAAACGAGGGCACCGGCATTGCCTTGAAAATCCGCCACGGTGTCGAAATCGACGGCAAGAAGGTCGAGTTCGGCGAGGGTATGCAGTCGCGTGCGCTCCGGCCGGGCGAGGCGCAACCCCCATTCGACTATCTCGACGCTGGAGGACACGAAATCCACTTTCGTCCGTTGGTGGTCAAGTTCGATGCGAGGAGCCTCCCGTCGGATTGGTCGGCAGCGACACGGGTCTACTGGGCATCGTTCGAAAACGTCTTTGGTGAGCGTTTCGAGACCCGAAACCCGAGCGACCCGCGACAGTCGGCCACGTTCACACGGCTGTAGCCGTCAGGCGCTTGACTGCGCCACCAGTCGATACCCCCGGTTTTAGTAGCTCTCGGGCATCAGATCGAACGCGCCCGACCACTCGCCGGGAAAGTAGATCGTGTTGGGCGACTTGGCCTTCGGCGGCTCGGTCGCCACGCTGTTGGCCATCGCCAGCGCGGTCAGCCCGTCGATTGGGAGCCGAGCGCCGCGCTTCGGTCGATCGAACTTCCAGCGCTCGCCGCTGACCGTCCGCTGGCTCGCGTTCAAGACGTGCTGACGTAGGACACGATCGCCGTCATGGACGAGCTGTTTGGTGCGGATCGCTTCCATCAACCGGGACGCCGCCAGTGCCATCGGCGAGCTGTCCTGGCTGTGCTCGATGAAGACCACCTTGCGCTCACGCTCCAGGCGTTGTGCTAGCTGCTGTGCGCCGGCGTGGGGATCGTAGATCACCCCCAGCGCCTTGTAGCGGCGGTGTAGTCCGATCAACGCCTCCTCGATCAGCAGCTCGTCCAACATGCTGCCATCGTCGGGCGGTTGAAGGATGATCGAACCGGCCACGATCCGGCGGTCGCCGGCGACGTGCAGCGGGACGATCGCGGTCGTGTCCAACTTCCAGCCGAGATCCAGCCCGATGTAGACCTCGGCGCCGTCCGGGATCGTCAATCCGGGCACCGCCAGCGCATCCCACTCGGCCGGTCGGATCGCAGAGTCCTCGCCACGCTCCCAGACGCCGCAGCGAAACCGCGCCCAGCCCCACGAAGTCATCGACGGCGAATCGTGCGCCGCCTGGAGGCTGTCCGGGGTGATCCAGGACGCCGGGTTCGCCAGCTTGACGATCTCCATGTCCTCACGGTCGGCGTCGGCGTCCAGCGCCCACTCGTGCAGCACGAAACCGCGGTTAGCCGACCTGCAGCAGTGATAGGCGCCATCGCTGGTCACGTCCGGCAGCTCGTGCGCGGTCTGGCGAATCTTGCCCAACGGGCTCTCCTCGTCATCGCCCGCGGTGGAGATCGTCACCATCCGGCCGTTGCGTGGTCCCAGCCCATCGCGCAGCACGCCGTACAGCTCGACGGTCTTATGGCGGTGCAGCTCGTCGCAAATGGCCAGATCGCCCAGCCAACCGTCAACGGTGTCCACATCCGCCGCCAGGACCCGGACGACACCGCCGTCACGGCGCGAACGCAGCTCACGCAAGGTCGCACGCACCCGCTTGGCCAGCCACGGCGAGCGCCGAACCATCCCCGCCGCCTGCCGATGGATCAATGCTGCTTGATCTCTCGATGCCGCGGCGATCGCGACCTCCGCGTCGGGATGGGTGACGAGCACGAACAGCCCCAGCGCCGCCATCAGGGTCGACTTGCCGTTCTTCTTCGGCAGCAGCACGACCGTCTCACGGGTCCCGGCGAAGAAATCCTCCAGGATCACCTGCTGGAAAGGCTCCAGGACGAGCGGAGCGCCACTCTCGGTCGTCAGATGCCCGGCAGGACCGCAGAATCGGTCCCGGAACAGCGAAAACTCGTCAGGCTTGGCCACGACGACGATCCGCCAGCTCATCTAGCGGGTCGATCTCGCTCGGTGCTGGCTCACTCGCCGCCAAAGCACGCACCAGGGCGACTTGCGCCTGCACCTTGCCCGTGCGAGCGCTCTCCGACAGCAGCCGCAGCGCCTCGTCACGGTCGGCGACCGCCGGGATGGGCACGACGCCTTCCAGCAGCGACTCGACCAGCTTCGCTTTGCTGATCCCACGCGCTCGGGCAAGCTGCGTCAGCCGCTCAAAGGTCGGCGTGGTGATCGCGATGGTGTGATGACGGGCAGACACGGGCTAAAGCTCCAGTTTATGGTGTGCAAGCAGACGTTTGGCGAGAGGCGCCCGCGGTCAGCGGTGTGTGGGTCCTGACGGCGATGCCGTTTAGGGGTATTGGCCCCCCACCGGTGGCGAATCCGCAATCCCGCATTGTCGCTTCGGCTTGACCTCCGACCTGACCTGATTGTTTCCCATGACGTGCCGGGGGGTTGGCGTGATGGTCGTGGCGCTACTCCGCATGTTCGAGGACCGTTCGATGGATGATCGTCACGTCGTGCGCAGGGACCGTCTGCGCGGCTGCTGTGACCTTCGGCGGCACTGATGCGTGGCGTTGGCCGGCTTGGCTTCGGACTGACCGCAGAACGCCGCAGAATCAAGAACGTGGTCAGATTTGAAATATGGGCACGTTGAATATTGGCCACGTTTATCGGTGTGCCTGAACGTGGCAGGCGACGCATAGCAACTGGACGCTGGACTCATCGCCACCACGTGCAACCGGCACGACGTGGTGCATGCGGATCTGCGATGGCTTGACCAGTCGACGGCATCGTTGACAACGCGATCCTCGCTTGGCGATTAGTGCGGCACGGAAGCGACGAACGTCAGGACGACCGTTGCGCAACGATGACGGCGATCGTGATGGTGGTGATCGATGCTCAGCGCAGTACGGCCGGTCTGAGATCGCCGCACACCGCCGGCAGGCGTACAGCGTCACTTCTTGCGCGGTGACTTCGGCTTCGGCTTCGGATTGCCTCGTGCGTCATTCGCCGCGCGGTTATCACGACCGCCGTGCTTTGCAAACGGCGCTGCTTGGCGGTTGCCGAAGTTGGACAGTGTGGATTTTGGCTTGCCGGCCATGATTAGTGCTCCACGCCGCCGCTGACCGCGCCGACCTGAAACTCCCGTGTGCCTTGCTCATGCAGCATCGTCCCTGGTTCCAGCTCACGGATCGCGCCCTGGGCCAGCGCTGCCTGAACTTCGCGATCGATCGCCGCCATGAAGATGTCGCCCGGGTTGTAGACGTGGCCGTCATGCTCCACGCGATAGCCGACGAGCTGCATAGACCCGCCGTCTGAGCCATCGGACTCGAACTTCGCATTGACGCACCAGCGACGCACGACCTGAGCGGGATTGGTGATCTGAGCGACCGGTTCAGCGGCCACGGATCGCAACGCCTCAAACGTGTCGCTGATCTCCACAACATCGCCATCACCGACGCGCGGCAACTTCATCCGGCGCACGTAGCCGCCGCGGTAGCGATCCAGGTCACGGGCAAACGCCCTGAGCGCATATGCGGTTGACAGCTGCTCGTGAGATCGCTCAGCGGCGTCGAGATGTCGATCGCGTTCCTCACGGATCTGATCCACCTGGGCATCGAGCTGTGCTCGCCACTCGTCGCGGTGTTCATCGATCGTGGCCATCAGCTCCTGAGCCTTGCGCTGTTCCAGCAGCTCCAGCGCGGCGACCTGGCGAGTGAGATCAGCCAGCTTGGCCTCAAACGAGGCGAGATGCTTTCCGCCGGGATCTTTGACGCCTTTCTGCGCGGCGTCAGCGGTCGCTTCGATGTCGCGTTGGACAGCTACTTCACGGTCACGCTCAAGACGGACAAGCTCCTTGCGCGCCTCACGGGCGGCTGCGCGGGCCTGGTGATAGTCCTGGATCGCTTGGCGGATCTCCTGGTGGTCGATCACATCAGCTGGTGGCAACAGATTTACGTCAATCATCCGATGAGACTCGCTTTCAGTGCCCGCGCCAGCGGCGCAGGATCATGTCGTTCATCTGCTGGCTTGCGGACTTGGACTGCGGCACGGGACGCTGTACGCCGCCGTTGAAGCTCGTGGACGGCTCAGCTGGTCCGTTGAGCGCTTCGGTCAGCTTGCCGTCGCAGAACGCCATGCGGGCGGTGTCCTTGGCTTCGGTGGCTTCACGCAGCTCGGCCGTCCATCGTTGGACTTCGCTGGTGGGCTCGGAGGTGTTGACGGTCGTCCGCCCGCGGTGAAAGCCGGTGCGGATGAGGTCGTTCATGTTGTTCGTCATGCGCACCATTGTGCGCAGGGCGGCGGTCGGATTAAACGAGCTGAGCCCGTCGCGCTCGGCCAAGAGATCGCGACGGGCTCGGGAACCTCGAAAGGAGCCGCGGCGAGCAGATCATCGGTGCCTGCTCGATGGCATCAGCGATGATGGCGGGCGGTGCGGACGCCGCGAAGGGCTAGCGTGGACGCATGTCGTCCGGGCAGGTATGGAGCGAGTGGTTCACCGCAGTCGGAACCGTCGGTGCCGCAGCCGTCGCCGTCTACGTCGGGGTCATCCGAGATCGGCAGCGTCGCCCGGATCTTGACCTGATCTTTGAGTCGAGCGAGCAGGACCGTATCGTGCTCAGCGTCGATCCACGTGACCCGCCGGACGTGGCGTATGTGAGGCTCAGGGTCGTCGCGAAGCCGCGCCGATTCGCCGCGGAAGGCGTAGAAGTGATGGTTTCGCGCGTTCGGCGACTTTCCGTGCAGTCGAACAGCAGCCCGGTTTCCGACGAGGCCGCCAAGATCGAAGGGATGCTGCTCCTCTGGTCCAACACCGAGACATGGACCAAGACTGGCGCAGAGACGGGCCAAACTCGGCTCAACGTGATTCCTCCCGGAGCACAGCGTCACGTCGATCTCCTTCAGGTGCGACGAGCCGACACGAGCGAAGGAGATTGCCCGGTAGCCATCGAGATCCGCCCATCGCCAGCAGACCGGCGGAATCAGATCCGCGCCGGGACGTTCGAGATCGAGTTGGCCGTGACCGCCGCTAACGCCGATGCCAGACGGTTCCGCGTTGAGGTCGACTATGACGGCGCGTGGGGATCGGCGAAGTACGACATCTGGAAGCACCTAGAGGTCACGCCCCCGATCCGCCTCAAGTGAGCAACTCCGTCCTGGTCAGTTGCGCTGCCCCGTGTCCGATCAGCGCGCGTTCGGTCATGTAACCGGAATCTCTGCGCTGCGGTCGGACCGGTCAGCCGTCAGGGCCTCGCTTGGGGTTCCACGTCATGACCCACGGCTCACTTTGCTCGGCTCCATGACGACGGTGCCACAGCTCTATTTCGACCCGCCGTCACGATCCACGCACTCGTCGCACACGGGACGCGATGTCCCCGCCACGAACACGGCGACGGCCAACGGCTTGAACGCTCGCCCACAGACGGCGCACTGACGCTCCGCAAGGTTTGAGTGGCGGCGGATCTCGACGTTCATGCGTTAGTGCGTGCAGTCGACTCCGCGGACATCGTGCGGCTTGAACCTCAGCGCTCTTGCGATCGCCTGTTCGCTTGCGTTGCCGTTGGTGAAGGCCATCACGCAGTCCGCTGTGTCTTTACTGACGTGCCATCGCCGCTCATACTCCCGCTGGAACTGAACGGAGCGACTATGCAGAGCGAGGTCACCGGCGGATGGGTGCGCAGCGGCGGAAGTCGACGCGGCAGAAGAACCGCCGCATCCGGAGAGCAAGGTCGCGGTAGCCGCGGCAAGCGCGAGTGCCCGAAGGCGATTCTCGCTGGCGGTTTGGTCACTGGTCATCGGTCGCTTCCCAGGATGCTGTACCACTTGGTCGAGCCGCGGCTCGACGGTACAAGTTTTGCTCGCAGAGCGGCGTCATTTAGGGAGGAGGCAGTCGTGCCAAAAGAACAAGCAAGGGAGGAACCATGAAGTGGCTCGTTGCGCTCGTCGTTGCGGCCGCAGGTCTCGCGCTGCCGGCAGGCGCGCTCGCTATCGAGACCGCGACGGCAGGATACGTCGAACAGCAGCTCGTCCGGCACTACAACACATCAGACGGATACCGCGTGCAGTCCGCAATCTGTAGTCCGCGGAATAGATTCGCCGTCGCGCGCGGCCGCATCTTTTCAGCGGCGTGGAATTGTCTCGAGGTTGATGTTCTATCGCGGACATTCTGGCTGCACGCCACGGTGGTCAACGCACCCGGTGCAGGCATCCAGCGGCCGATCCAGTATCGGTGCTCGGCTGTGTACTCGCGCTTCCGGTGCCCGTGACGGGAGGGGCGGCCATCTGGAAAAAACGGTACCCACGGACCTGTCCCCCGCTGGTCGTGGTCTTAAGGCGTCGGTCGGTAGACGCCGTGACCGTCAGGTTGCCGGTAGGGCAGCTTCGCGCGCTGCTTGACGGCTAGGCGCCGAACAGCTCCACTGAGATTCGCCCGGCGCCTCGGCCGATCGGCGCGACAATTGCGCTCCGTACGGTGGCGTGGATTAGCGCTCGCTGCTCGTCGCGCGTGAGCTTGTTCCAGTCCTCGCCGGCGTTGATCGCCAGCGAGCTGTGCGCCGAGCCCAGGCGATCCGCTCGAGCCTGCGCATCGTCGCGCGCCTGGCGCAGTTCGCCCAAGCGCTCGACCGCTGCCGGCTCATCGGTGAGTCCTGCCGTGGTGAACGACCGGAGGGCAGCGTCTAGCGCATCCTGGGAGCCGGCAAGATCGCTGGCGACTTGTCGCGCTTCGGCCGCCATGCTCGCTCGTCCCTCCACGTCAGCGAGAGCAGCGCGGACGGCTGAGCCGACAACTTCCTCCGCGATGACCGCTGAGATGGTGACGTGGCGCGCGCAGTCGCTCGTGGACGGGCAGCGGTAGATCGGATAGTCGTTCTGCTTCGGCAGCTTCATCGAGCCCAAGCGAGCGCCGCAGGACCCGCAGCGCAGGACTCCGAGCCGAGCAAGCAGCCGATCAGAGTCCGGACGCGGCCCTCGGGGGATGACCATCCGCTGCACCCGGTTGAACAGGTCGCGGTCAACGATCGGCTTGTGCGCGTGAAGGTTGACCATCTCGCCGAATCGGACCTCGCCCAAATAGACGCGGTTGGCGAGCATGACCTGGACGCCGCGATGCGAACGCTCGATGCCGTCGGCCTTGAGCATGGCGCGGATCTGCGAGATGGACTTGCCGGCGGCGCGCATCTCGAACACTCGCCGGGCGATCGGGACTTGCGTCGGGTCTGGTCTCAGCGTGCCGTCCTCACGGCGCCGGTAGCCGATCGGCACTCTCGCCCACGGGGTCGCTCCCCGCGCCACAGCCGCCTTCTGGCCCTCGGCGCTGCGCTCTTTGATCGACCGCCGGAAGTACTCGCTCACCGCGCCCAACATAGTGCCCGAGAGCCATTGGCCGGCGCTGCCGGCGGTGACCTGGCCCACGTCGACGGCGAGCACGCTGCCGCCGGCCTGCTCCACGCGCTCGATGACCTCGGCCTGTGTGGACAACGAGCGAAACAGCCGGTCGAAGTAGGCGGCGGCGACGACCTCGGCCGCGCCGGCCTCGATGGCGGTGACGGCTGCGCTCAGGCCTGGACGATTCGCCAGCGCTCGGCCGCCGGACACGTCCATCTCGTCGTGGACGGCGATCAGCTGTAGCCCGTCACGCTCGCAGGCAGCCTCGATGCGGTCGCGCTGCTCGTCGGGAGACACGAACCGCTCGCCCTCACGGCCGTTGGTCTGGCTGACGCGCACGATGCCGATGGCTCGGCGACTGGCATCATGGGTGGTGGTCGTCATCCCCGACTCTCCCTCGATCAAAATCATCTCTATGCACAAAAGCTACCACGTGACGACGTTCGGTTGTCAGATGAACGAGCACGACTCCGAGCGGATCAAGGGGATGCTGGAGTCGCTCGGCTACACCGAGTCCGACACCTGCGCCGACGCCGACCTCATCCTGTTCAACACGTGCTCGATTCGGGAGGCCGCCGACAGCCGGTTCGTCGCCCGGCTCGGCGAGGCCAAGCGCCTCAAGCGCGAGGATCCTCAGCGGGTGATCGGCGTAGGGGGGTGTTGGGCGCAGTCGGTCAAGGACGAGGTGTTCGCGCGCTTCCCGTTCGTGGACGTCGCGTTCGGGCCCGGGCAGGTGCACAAGCTGGCCGAGTTTCTGACCAGCGACTCGCTGACCGCCCAGGGGTTCTTCGAGTTCGAGGGCTTCACCGGCCACCTGCCGGCCAAGCGGGCGCGAGACTTCCAGGGCTGGGTGCAGATCAGCGTCGGCTGCAACTCGGTCTGCTCGTACTGCATCGTGCCCTCCACGCGCGGACGCGAGGTCAGCCGGCCCGCGGACGAGCTCGTGGCCGAGGTGACCCGGCTGGCCGCCGACGGCGTCCGCGAGGTGACGCTGCTGGGCCAGAACGTCAACTCCTACGGCCGGGATCTCCCGAGCGGACAGCGGATCGCCTTCTCAGAGCTGTTGCGTGCGGTCGACGCCATCCCCGGCATCGAGCGCATCCGCTACACCAGCCCGCATCCCAAGGACATGCGCGAGGACGTGATCCAGGCTCACGCCGAGCTGCCCGCCCTGTGCGAGCACATTCACCTGCCGCTGCAATCCGGTTCGAGCGCCGTGCTGAAGCGGATGCGGCGCACCTACAGCCGCGATCGCTATCTGGATCGGGTCGCGCTGATCCGTGAGCGCGTGCCCGACTGCGCGCTCACCACCGACATCATCGTCGGCTTCCCGGGCGAGACCGACGCCGACTTCCAGCAGACGCTGGAGGTGGCCGAGCTGGTGGGCTTCGACGGCGCGTTCACGTTCATCTACTCGCCACGCCGCGAGACCGAGGCAGCGACCATGCACGATCAGCTCCCGCACGAGGTCAAGGTGGCGCGCATGGAGCGGCTGGTGGAGGTGATCCAGCGGCGGGCGCGCGAACGCGCGCAACGCTTCGTCGGCCGCACGGTTGAGGTGCTCGTGGAGGGGCCGTCGCGCACCGATCCGAGCCGGCTACGCGGCCGTTCGCGCCACAACAAGGTCGTCAACTTCGACGGCCTCGGCTCACCCGGGGACCTGGTGGATGTCACGGTGACCGCCGCGACCAGCCAGACGCTGGCCGGCGAGGGATCGCTGCTGGCTCGCCCCGGCCGCTGAGACGGCGGCCGGCGGCGACGGCAGGATCGGCGGTGACGCAAAGCGGTTCGCCGATATGCTGACGCTGCGTGTCGATTCAATGGGCCGGTGTGGGTCCCGAGCTACTGGTGCGGTTAGACCGCAACGGCCCCGGATCCCTTCGCTCCCAGCTCGAACGCGAGCTGCGTGACGCGATTCGCGGCGGGCAGCTTGCTCCTGGTGAGCGTCTGCCGTCGTCGCGGGTGCTGGCCGGCGAGCTCGGGGTTTCGCGGGGGCTGGTGATCGAGTGCTACTCACAGCTTGCCGCCGAGGGATTCCTGGTCACGCGGACCGGCTCTGCCACGCGGGTGGCGGCGGGTGCGCAGCAGTCGGTGGCGCTGCCTCCAACCCGACGACTCTCGCCGCGCCTGACGATCGACTTCCGGACCGGCGTGCCTGACCTGGCCAGCTTCCCGCGACGCGACTGGGCGTGGGCCATGCGTGAGGCCTGCCGCAACGCGTCGGTCGCCGAGCTTGACTACGGGGACCCGCGGGGAACGGTGTCGTTGCGGGAGGTGCTCGCCGGCTATCTGCGGCGGGTCCGACGGGCGGTGGTCGATCCAGACCAGATCGTCGTCTGCGCGGGGTTCGCGCAGGCCGTCAATCTCCTCCTCCATACGCTCGCGCGTACCGGCGTCCGGCGCGTAGCAATCGAGGACCCCGGAGATGACGACTACCGCATGATCTCCGAGCGCAGCGGCATCGAGGCGATCTCGGTTCCGATCGATGAGTCAGGCATCGACGTGGCCGCGCTGGCCGCCACGGGGAGCCGGGCGCTGATCCTCACCCCGACACACCAGTTCCCAACCGGTGTCGCGCTCGCCCCCGAACGCCGGCAGGCGCTGGTGGCGTGGGCCGATGAACGTGACGCGATGATCATCGAGGATGACTACGACGCCGAGTTCAGGTATGACCGCGCACCGGTTGGCGCGCTTCAGGGGCTCGCCCCCAACCGGGTCGCGCTGCTGGGCACGGTCAGCAAGTCGCTGGCTCCCTCGCTCCGGATCGGGTGGATGGTCTGCCCTCCGGCGGTGATCGAGGCCATGACGCTCGAGAAGGCGCTGATGGACCGGGGCTCACCCGCGCTCGACCAGTTGGCGCTCGCGGCCCTGATCGAGTCCGGGCGCTATGACCGGCATCTGCGCCACATGCGGGCTGTGTACGCACGACGGCGTGACAGGCTCGTCGGCGCCCTCCAGGCGCTTGCCCCCGAGGTTGAGCTTCACGGCCTCGCGGCCGGGTTCCACGCGGTCGCCCGTCTGCCGGAGTCGTGCGACGAGCAAGAGGTCGTGCGCCGGGCGCGCGAGCGCTCGGTCGGTCTGTACGGCATGAGCATCTACCGCGCCAGCCGTAGGACTCAGCCGCCCGAGCTCGTTCTCGGCTTCGGCAACCTGAGCGAGGCGGCGATCGAGCGCGGAATCGCAACCGTCAGCGACCTGCTGCAGCGACGTCGTGGCTGAGTCCCTCGCGCCGACATCGTGTTGCTCGGCGAGGTTGAGGCGCGCGGACGGCCGTTCCGTTCGCTGAGGGCAACCGGTCCACTGAATCGAGAGCGAACTGGCTCTTATCACCAATCCGCCTTGCGCCTAGATTGGATCGCTCCCAGGCCCCACCGAAGGAGCTCTGATGTCCAGCATCCCCACCGCTGACCGAACCGCGGGCGCGTCTGCCACGACGCGCTGGCGGCTTGACCCGACTGGCTCGAGAGCCGAGTTCCGCGTCCCGTACCTCTGGGGGCTGGTGACCATCAAGGGCCATTTCGAACGTCTCGACGGCAGGCTTGACGTCGAGGAAGGCGGCGCGCGCCGGATGGAGCTGACGATCGACGCGGCGAGCATCCACACGGGCATCCGCAGACGCGATCGGCACCTGCGCTCAGCCGACTTCCTCGACACCGAGCAGCACCCCCACCTGCGGTTTCACTCGACAAGCATCACCGACGCGGGCGACGGCGTGCTCCGGGTCCAGGGCGAACTGGGAGCCGCCGGCTACCGCGTCGCGCTGGACCTCCAGCCTCGCCTCGAGCAAAGCGATGATCAGCTGCGGGTAGACGCGCTCACCGTCCTTGATCAACGGCAGCTCGGCATGACCTGGAGTCCGCTGGGGATGACCCGGCCCCGGATAACAGTGCACGTGCACGCGTTGCTACAGCGAGAACGATGAGCGGCCGTGGGCAGTGGATGCGACCGTTGCGAGCAGCGTGGTGATCGCGATCTTGCTGGCTCTCCTGGCCGCGGGGGCCTACGGCACGTCTGACTTCGCCGCAGGTCTGGCCAGTCGCCGGTCGGCTGCCGGAACCGTCACCGGTGCGGTCGAGACCCTCACTTTGTTGACGGCGGCCGCCGCGATCATCGCCTTCCCCGGTGTCAGACCAAGCGCCCACGTGCTGATATGGGGAGCGGTCAGCGGGCTGGGTACCGCGCTGGGCACATTGTCGCTCTATCACGGCCTGTCGGTGGGGCGCATGAGTGTCGTCGCCACCCTCTCCGCCGTGCTGACCGCCGTCATCCCGGTCATCGTGGGCGTGACTCTCGGGAATCATCTGACTCTCGGAGCAGAAACGGGCATCGCGATCGCGATCCCCGCGATCGGGTTGATCTCCTGGCAGCCTGAAGCGGACGCTCGGGGCGCCGCTGCACTCGGCGTGCTCTACGGGGCGCTCGCCGGCTTGGGGTTCGCCCTGCTCTTCATCGCGCTGGACCGGGCCGGCGCGCGCGCCGGAGCGTGGCCGCTCATCCCCGGCCAGATGGTCGCTCTGCTGCTCATCGCGCCGTTCGCCTACCGCGGCCTCACCACCTCAGGACGTCCCCCGCGCTCTGCCGTCGCGCTCACGCTGGGCGCCGGGGTGCTCAGCGGGATTGCGAACCTGCTGTTTCTGGCCGCCACCGGCAAGGGTGAGCTGGCGATCGTCGCCGTCGCTACCTCGCTCTATCCAGCAGCGACCGTAGTGCTCGCGCGCGCCTTTCTGGCCGAGCGCTGGACCCGCGCGCAGGCGACCGGCCTACTGACCTCCGTCGCAGCGATCATCCTGGTCACCGCCGGCTGATCTCATCACGCCGACTGCGGATCGTCAGGTTCGCCGCCGCCGTTCCGCCGGCCGGCGACTCGGATGCTCCCACCCACTGGTGCGGCACCATCCTCAAGGAGTAGGTGCCACCTAGGAGAGAGCGAGACTCGTTCTCATCATGGTACGCTTCTCCGGACAACGCTCGGCGCCCGCCGCGTGCTTGCACCGAACCTGACGAAGCGCTCCGATGCTCACTCCGCTGCCATCTTCTGACCTTGGTCGAGCGTCATCACTCCAAGTACGGCAGCGGCTTGATCGTCGGGTGCCGATCCTCGCCGTCGCTCTGCTGACCGTGGCGGCGATTGCGGGCTGCGGGTCGTCGTCTTCAGGCCCGGGCGCCGGGGCGTCCCCTGGCGCGAGTGCAGCCGCCGGCGGGAGCGATAAGCCGATCCGGGTGGTGGCGGCCGAGAACGAGTACGGCAATGTCGCCTCTCAGATCGGCGGACGCTATGTCGACGTGTCGTCGGTCCAGAGCAATCCCAACACCGATCCGCACAGCTTTGAAGTCAGTCCGGGGGTGGCCCAGGAGGTCAGCGATGCCCAGGTCCTGATCCAGAACGGGGTGGGCTATGACGATTACGTGACCAAGGTGGCCTCCGCCGCGCCGAGCTCGTCCCGTCAGCTGATCAACGTCCAGCACCTGCTGGGTCTGCCGGACAGCACGCCGAACCCGCACCTGTGGTACAGCCCACGGACGATGCCCAAGGTGGCAAGCGCATTGGCGGCTGATCTGGGCAAGCTCCAGCCTTCCCACGCCGGCTACTTCAACGCCAACGCGGCGAAGTTCGCCGCCTCTCTGCAGCCGTGGCTGACGGCCGTCGCTCGGTTCAAGGCCAAGTATCCGGGGACGCCGGTGGCGACGACCGAGCCGGTGGCCGACTACATGCTTCAGGCCGCCGGGACGCGGAACCTGACCCCGTTCAGCTTTCAGGCAGACATCATGAACGGGACCGATCCCTCCCCTCAGGGGATTTCGGCGCAGGGCTGGCTGCTCAGCCAGCGACGGGTCAAGGTGTTCGTCTACAACCAGCAGGTCACCGACGCGCTGACCCAGGGCTTCATCACCCAGGCCAAGCAGGCGGGCATCCCGATCATCGGCGTTTACGAGACGATGCCGACCCCCGGCTACACGTATCAGTCCTGGATGCTGGCTGAGACAAACGCGCTGGCCAAGGCCGTGGCCGACGGGATCTCAACCGTGACACTCCAGTGACCGCCCACCTCCCGGATGAGTCGCAGGCTGAGATTCTGCGGGTGCAGGATCTCAGTGTCCGGCTATCCGGCCGGCTGATCCTCGACCAGGTTGGCTGCACCGTCCGTGCCGGCGAGTTTGCGGGACTGATCGGCGCAAACGGCGCCGGCAAGACGACGCTGCTGCGGGTGATCCTGGGGCTCGTGGCTCCCAGCTCGGGGCGGGTCCTGGTGGCCGGCCGCCCTCGATCGCGGCGAAACCCACTGATTGGTTACGTGCCGCAGAAGATCGAGCTGGATCCCGACGTGCCACTCCGCGCCCGGGATCTGATCGGTCTCGGGCTGGACGGGCATCGCTTCGGGATGCCCAGGCCCTCGGCGGAGCGCGCCGCGCGGATCGAGGAGATACTCGCCGCGGTCGACGCCACCGCGTTCGCCAACGCGCGGGTGGGGAACCTGTCGGGCGGTGAGCAGCAGCGAGTGATGATCGCCCACGCGCTGATCAGCCGTCCGCGGCTGTTGCTGCTGGACGAGCCCCTGGCAAACCTGGATCTGCGCAGCGGCCAGGAGGTGGCGCGTCTGCTGGCGCAGATCGCCATCGAGCACCAGGTCGGGGTGCTGCTCTCCGCCCACGACATGAACCCGTTGCTGCCGGTCATGGACCGCGTCATCTACCTGGCCGGCGGCCGGGCGGCATCGGGTACGACCGAGCAGGTGATCCGCACCGAAACCCTCAGCGAGCTCTACGGCCACCACGTCGAGGTCATCCGCGTCCAGAACCGCGTCCTCGTGGTCGCCGGACTACCGGACGCCGCGCCGGACGGCGCCGGTGCGGACGCTCTGCCGGACTGGATTAGGCGATGATCAGCCGGTCGGCGATCTTCGCTCCAGGGTTCTTCTCCTCTGGCCCGGTGCACGTCGCTTTGATCATCGGCGGGATCGTCGCCGTCGTCTCGGCGATCGTCGGCACGTTCACCGTCATGCGCGGGCAGTCGTTCGCCGGACACTCACTGGCCGACATCGGAACCGCCGGCGGCTCCGGAGCGCTTTTGGTCGGGATCCCCTCCCTGTACGGGTTCGTCGCCTTCAACATCGCCGCCGCCGGGGTCATGGAGCTGATCGGCGTCCGCCGGCCCCGCGGGCGCGACCTGGCGACCGGGATCGTGCTGGGCGCCGCCCTCGGGCTGGCCGCCTTGTTCCTGTATGAGGCCACGATCACCACCAGCACCACCGGCGCAACCGTAAACGTGCTGTTCGGGTCGATCTTCACCCTGTCTGGCTCGATGGTGCCGATCGTCGCCGGGTTCGGCGGAGTCGCCGTCGGCTTGATGGCCCTCCTGTACCGCCCGCTGATCCTGTCCTCGGTGAGCACCGATCTCGCCGCCGTCCGCGGCGTCCCGGTCCGCTGGGTCGCCGTCGGCTACCTGCTGGCGCTGGCCGTCGCGGTGTCGCTGTCGGCGATCACCATCGGCGCGATCCTGTCCACCGCGCTTCTCATCGGGCCGCCCGCCACCGCGCTCCGGTTATCCAAGTGCACCGGGCAGGCCATCGCGATCGCCGCGGTGATCGGGGTCGCGGCGGTGTGGCTGGGGGTTGCGCTCGCCTACGACAGCTCAGCGTGGACCAGCAACGGCGCGGGGTGGCCGGTCAGCTTCCTCATCGTCGCCGTCGTGTTCGTCTTTTACCTGCTCGCCCAGCTCACCGGTCGGCGGCGCAGCGATCCTCGAGACGCACCCGCCCGCAGCTCGGCCAGCTGATGTTCTCCGGTTTCATGGTCAACGCCTGGGAAGCCGCGACGATCGTGGCTGTCGTCGCGGGTGTCGTGGGGTTCTTCACGGTGACCCGCGGCTCGGCGTTCGCCGCGCACGCGCTGCCCAACGGCGCGTTTGCCGGCGCTGCCGGAGCCAGCCTGATCGGAATAAACGCGATCGTCGGCCTCGGCGTGTTCTCTCTGGCCGGGGCGCTCACCATCGCCGGACTGGGTCGCCGCGCGCGCCACGACGTGGCGACGGCGATGACGATCGTGATGATGCTCGCTCTCGGGGCACTGTTCCTGTCGCAGACCACGGAGTACGCGCCGGAGATCTACTCGCTGCTGTTCGGCGAGATCCTCGGGGTGGCCGGCAACCAGTTGCTCCCGACGGTCGCGATCGCCGCCGCCTGCGTCGCCGCCATGATCGTCCTCTACCGCCCGCTGCTGCTCTCCTCCGTGCTCCCCGAGGTCGCCCAGGTCCGCGGAGTCAGCGGCCGCCGAATGGAGCTCGCGTTTCTGGTGGTGGTCGCTTTGACGACCACGATGGCGGTTCCCGTCGTGGGCTCGCTGCTGATCTTCAGCCTGCTCATCAGCCCCGCCGCCGCCGCTCGTTCGTTTACCAACCGGCCTCTGCACGCCGTGGCACTATCGGTGCTCTTCGCTCTGGGCACGGTCTGGGCAGCGATCGCCGTCTCCTACCTCACCAACCTGCCGATCGGATTCTTCGTCGGGGCTCTGGGCTCGCTCACCTACGCCGCCGGACGAGGCTGGGCCGCGTGGCGCCAGAGCCCCCGGCGGCCAGGCAATGCCGCGCCGGCAACGCCGGCAGCCACCTCCACCGGTCTGATCGTATGAGCACGAGAACCATTCTCACCCGCATCCGGAAACGACCGGCGGCGCCGTAGACTCTCGATCAATGGCTGGCACCAAACAAGATTGGGTGACCGACGCCGAGCAGTCGCTCTCCCACGCCGGCTACCGCCGCGGCGCCGCTCGCCGCGCCGTGCTCGACCTCCTCGACGAGCAGACGTGCGCGCTCTCGGCGCTGGAGATCGAGGACATCCTGCGCACGCGCGAGCGGCGCGTCTCGCGCGCCAGCATCTACCGCATCCTCGAGGGGCTGGAACGTCTCGGGGCGGTGCAACGCGTCGACATCGGCCAGGGCCTGGTCCGCTACGAGGCGGTCCGCGGCGACACCGCACACCATCACCACCTCGTCTGCGATCAATGCGGGACCCTGCAGCCGTTCAGCGACCCCGAGCTCGAGCGCACCATCACCCGCCTCAGCCAGCGCGTCCCGATCACCGTGTCAGACCACGAGGTCGTCCTGCACGGGGCCTGCGCTGATTGTGAGCCCGATTAGGTAGAGCGCGACGCAGGACGCAGCGTCAGCCGGCCGAGGCAGTGAGAGCGGTCGGGGTGACACGGCAGCTGCTGCGGGTGGGGCGAACGGACAGCAGCGCCGAGACAATGGCCGAGCGCCGGCGGTCGGTGACGAAACGGGTGCGGATCAGCTCTTTGCTTTCGCGCGTCAGCGTGGCGCGCGCGCTGCGTTGACAGCGCAGGCGCGCGAGACCGGCGAGCGCGTCGACGAGCTTCGGCGTGAATGCGGCGAGCGCAGCCCGCAGCCGGGCGAGGTCGGGTGGCCTGGCATGGGGCGGAAAGCCGTACCAGAGCCACCGCGCGCCCCACCCGGCCTGCACTTCCTTGGCCGCCACGATCTCCTCGACGAAGAGGCGACGCACGCCGGCGTCCGCGAGCCCGCGCCGACGCGACAGGGCCAGTGCGCCCGCCACCACGCGGCGTTCCTGCGCGCGATCCTCGATCGGCAGCCGCGACAGCCACTTGCTCGCCATCACCTGCTTCATCAATGCCAGCCGGGCGTCGGTCAGGCGCAGCACGGTGCGGGCGGCGCCGACTCCCCGCACCGCGCCCGCCGCCGCAGCCGGCGACGCAACACCCGCCAGCGACGCAACACACGCCAGCGACGCCAGGCACCAGAGCACGCCCAAGCGGTGCCGGAGCATCATGTTTTCAGCCATTCCACCAGAGGGTCTCGTCGCCCGAAAGCCGGCGGAAGTCCATGCGCCCACGGTAGCGCTCGAGGGTCCGGACGCGATCGCACGACATGGTCGCTGGCCCGTCAGCGCAGTGGCCACCGGAACCCCCCGGTGACGAGCACGTCCGCGGCTTGTGCGAACATGCGTTCGATGAGGTGGAGCAACCTGAGCATCGACGACGAAGAGCAGGCCCGGCTGCCGGGGTACCGCGAGGAGGCGGTGGTGCGTCATTTCGAGGCGCCCGACTCGATCTCGACACGCTTCTACGAGGTCCGCGCCAAGGCGATCCTCAACCGGGTGCCGGAGGCGTCGCAGATGCCTTTCCGCTGGACCATCAACCCTTACCGGGGCTGCAGTCACGCTTGTGCTTACTGCTTCGCCCGGCCGACCCACAAGTACCTGGACTTCGACGCCGGGCGGGACTTCGAGCGCCAGATCGTCGTCAAGGTCAACGCCCCGGAGCGGTTGCGGGTCGAGCTCGCCAGGCCGTCCTGGAAGGGCGAGCACATCGCGCTGGGGACGAACACCGACCCCTATCAGTGGGTGGAGGGCCGCTACAAGCTGATGCCGGGGATCTGGCAGGCGATGATCGATGCCCGCAACCCGGCGTCGGTGCTGACCAAGTCGCCGCTGCTGCTGCGTGATCTGCCGCAGATGGTGGAGCTGGCGTCACGGGCCGACTTCAGCGCGGCGCTGTCGGTCCCGACGATCGATGAGCGCGCCTGGCGATCCACCGAACCGCACACCCCGAATCCGCGCGCCCGGCTGGAGGCGGTGGCCGAGCTGACCCGCGCGGGGATCCGCACCGGCGTCCTGGTGGCGCCGCTGATGCCCGGGATCAACGACGACCCGGAGCAGGTGGCAGAGATCCTGCAGCTGGCCACCGAGGCGGGAGCGGCGTATGTCAGCGGGATCGCGCTGCATCTGCGGGGCGAGGTGCGACAGGTGTTCATGGACTGGATGGCCGAGCATCGTCCCGACCTGCTGCCACGCTATCGTCAGCTGTATCGCGTTGGCGCGTATGCGCCGCAGCAGGAGCGGAAGCGTCTGGCGGGACTCATACGAGGACCGGACCTGGTGCCGTCGGAGCGGGGCAGGGTCGTCCCGACGGAGACCGCTCGGCCCGCGTTTCGAGCGCCACGAGCCCGTCAGCCGAGACAGGACTCGCTGTTCAAGATCGACTCGGGGTGAAACCACTGCCCGCGACAGCTGTTATCTAAGAGACCAGTCCCAACCGAGCCGAGTCCCGGATGCCCAGGCAGTTCAAACCAACCAAGGACCTCATTCCCGATCGGATGTTCGAGACCCGCAGCGATGCGTGGGAGCGAGTCGGGCTGGCGTTTGAGGTCAACCAGCGCGCGGTGCAGCGGGCGCGGCGTCAGGCGATCGTCCTCGTGCCGCTGCTGATCGTCCTCGACGTCGCCGCCCACCGGGTCCTCAACGACAACGCGAAGGTGCTGCGGCACGCCGGGCTGGGTTCGCTGCAGACACCGATCCGGATCGTCGCCGTGCTCGCGGTGATCGGGCTCGGCTGGACGCTGGCACGGGCGGTCGGCCGCTTCGCGGGCCCGACCTTCATGCGGCGGATGGATCCGGCGACCGGCGGCACGTTCGGTTTCCTGATCCGGCTGGCCACGATGGCCGTCGCGCTTCTGGTCGCGCTCGGCGTCGCCGGGGTGCCGCTGCGCACGCTCGCCGTTGGCGGCGCGTTCACCGCGGTCGTGCTCGGTCTGGCGGCACAGCAGACGCTCGGCAACGTGATCGCCGGGATGGTGCTGCTGAGCGCGCGGCCGTTCCGGGTCGGCGAGCGGGTGCGGCTGCAGGCCGGAGTCGTCGGTGGCACCTTGGAGGGGGTGGTGAGCTCGTTGGGGTTGCTGTACACCACTCTCGCCCGCGGCGCCGACCAGATGCTGATCCCCAACAACGTGGTGCTGGCGTCAGCCGTGATGCCGCTGAAGGAGCCCGACTCGGTTGACGTCAGGGTGCGGCTCAGCTCGGGCGTCCGTCCCAGCCAGGTGCAGGCGATCCTGGACCAGGACATCACCACTCCCACCCGCAAGGAGGCGTCGGTGCTACTGGAGGAGATCGACGGCGAGGACGTGATCGTCCGGATCCAGGCGATCCCCGAGCTGCCTGGCGACGGAGCCAGGCTCGCCGACGAGATCATCGGCGCGTTGTCGTCGGTCACCGCCGAGCACGAGGCTGCGCAGGCGCAGCGCTGACGGCGACCGCTGAACGCCGACGGCGACCGCTGAGCCCTGACAGCGACCGCTGAGCCCTGACGGAGACCGCTGACCGCGACCGCGACCGCGGAGCCCTGCCGGCAACAGCTCACCGCTGATCGCGCTGACTCTCTGCATAGTCTGAGCCGACCCGCTCCGAACCCATCATCCGGCTGCCCCACGCCGCCAGGGCGGGGGCCACCGATCCGATCGCGGTGCCGAGGCGGAGGCTGACCGGGGCCACGTCGAGCTCGGCCTGGTTGTGCTCAATCGCTCGGATCACGGCATCGGCGACCTCCTGGGGAGATTTCGTGCCCACTCCCGGCGGGAGCTTCACGCCGGACTTGACGTACATACCGGCATCCCGAATGAAGCCGGGGGCGAGCACCGACACCCCTACGCCGCGGGGGCGGAGGTCCTCTCTGAGCCCGAGGGCAAAGCCACGCAGTCCGAACTTGGTGGCGGAGTAGATCGACGACGCGGGCCCGGCGAACTTGCCCGACAGCGACGAGATGAACACCATGTGACCGCGGCCGCGGGCGGCCATCACCGGCGCCAGCGCGCGGGCCAGGACGATCGGGGCCCGCAGGTTCACGTCCAGCATTCCGTCGATCTGCTCCGGCGGCAGATCCACGAGCCATCCGGTCGCGGGCACCGCCGCATTGGCGATCAGGATCTCGACGCCCGCCGCCACGGCCTCGCCGGCGAGACGATCGACGTCCGCGCGCACGCTGAGGTCGCACACGATCGTCTCGACGCCAAGGTCATCGCCGAGCCGCTCCAGCTCAGCCCGCCGCCGCCCGGTCAGGATCAGCCGGACGCCTCGAGCCGCCAGGTTATGAGCGATCGCCTGGCCGATCCCGCCGGTAGCGCCAGTCAGCAGCGCGGTGCTGCCGACCAGCGTAATCCGTTCCGACGGTGACACCGCGCGCAGTCTAGGCGGCAAGGCCCGCTCGGTCCGGGAAGACGGCGACCGTGGCGGGGGCTCAGCCCGGGAACACCGCGATCGTCGCCGTGAACCCGTGCAGGAAGCTGCGCCCACCGACCGGCCCGATCTCTCCAGCCGCGAAGAAGCCCGCCGCCGGGGCACCGCCCAGCTCCTCCCGCACGAGGCCGGCGTCGTGGTCGGTCGCCCCGAACATCGATCGCCCCCGTCCGTTGCACGCGAACATCAGCGCCCCCGCCGGCGGCCGGCCGCCGATCGCCGCGGCGCGGAGCCGGAGCTCCCGGCGCAGATCCTCGTCGGCGGATCGCGCGTCGCGGGCGTGCAGGCGGACCACCTGGCCCGGTGCGACCAGCGCGCCCACCGAGACGGCGCCGGTCTGCGCATCGGCGCCGAGGACGCCACGCACCAGGAAGTCTCCCTGCTCATACTCCGGCTTGCCGCCGTCGATGACGATCCCGATGAGCAGGCCGGCCGACACCAGCGCCCGTTCGGTGATCCGCAACTCACCGATCGCCTCCTCGATCGCCTGCACCGCCGGGCGCCCCGCCAGCTCGTGGATCACGTTGCCCTCGGCGGCGGTAACCGTCATCTCCCGCCCCAGCGGCGTGGCCCCCTGGGATACGCAGGGCAGCAGCTCGACGCCATCGAGGCACACGCCCACGGCGCCGGCCTCGATCACGCTGTCATCGGCGAAGAGGAGCGCGCCGGAGGGTGACCGAGCGCTCGCCAGGCCCCCCAACACCGGCACTCCCGGGGCTTCGCGGGCGATTGCATCGAGCACGTCATCCGTGGGAAACGTGTAGGGGTCGGACAGCAGGATCATCGCCGAGCCCGGACGCAGTTCCGGCAATCCCTCGAGCGTGCCGGTTTCCGAATCGCCGGCCACGGCGGCGTGGAACTCCCGAACTTCCCCGCCCTCCAGCGCCGCCGCCCACACCGCCACCGCGGTGCCCGACTCGAGCTCGCGGCCACCACCGAGGACACCGCCGGCCCCGCAGCCGACCAGCGTCTCGGGGGCGAGCGCGGCGTGGACCGCGGCGAGCGTCGCCTCCGGCGACCCCAGGTGAGCGCCGCTGGCGAACACCACGGCGAGATCGGGATCGGCTCCCTCCAGCTCCAGCGCCGCCGCCCTGGCAGCCTCGATCGCCCCCTCGGCCGGGTCAAGCCCGGTGGAGATTCCCGCGCCCGCCTTCACGGCCGTCGTCCGGCGACAGCGTTCATCGCTGCACGATACTGCCCCCGTGACCCCGCCCGACGTGATCGCCTTTTTCGGTCCAACGGGTGTCGGCAAGACCGATGTCGCGATCGCGCTGGCCGAGCGGCTCCGCGCCCGCGGAGAGAGCCCGGTGGCCGTTTCGGCCGACGCGCTGCAGGTTTATGCGGGGTTGGAAACGCTCACCGGGGCCGCCACTCCGTCCCAGCGGGCGCAACTGGAGCACCGCCTGCTCTCGTTCCTGCCGGTCGACGCGACATTCAGCGCCGGCCAGTATGCGGAGCTGGCCCACGCCGAGATCGACGACCTGCTCAACACCGGCCGACGGCCGATCGTAGTCGGCGGCACCGGCCTGTATCTGCGGGCGGCGCTGACCGACCTGAGCCTGCGTCCGGCTCCACCCGAGGGCGTCCGCGAGCGCTGGATCGCCGAGCTGCGGGCACGCGGTCCCGTCGCTCTGCACGCGGTGCTCGCTCAGCGGGCACCCTGGGCGGCGGAGACGATCGATCCGACCGATCGGCAGCGCATCGTCCGATCTCTGGAGCTGCTGGACAGCGGCGAACTGGAGCCACCGGGCCGCGAATCCGAGCTGTGGACCGCCGACACCCGCCACCGCACGCTGCTCATCGGGCTGGTGATGGATCGGGAGCTCCTGTACCGGCGGATCGACGCTCGCGTCGACGCGATGATCGCCGCCGGCGCGGAATCCGAGGTCCGCCGCGCTCAGGCCGCGGGCGCGTCCGCCACCGCTCGCCAAGCGCTGGGCTTCGCCGAGCTGCTCAGCGGTGATGCCGACGGGTTCAAGCGCCGCACCCGCAACTACGCCCGCCGACAGCTCACCTGGATGCGCAAGCTCGCCGGGATCAACCTGATCGACCGGACGCGCCGGGTGGCGGCGGAGGTGGCCGGCGAGGTGCTCGCCGCCTGGCCCGACTGAGACCCGCGGTCGCTGGGCGCCGATCAGAAGGCGGCGACGAACGGATACAAGACGATCACCGCGGCGAGCACGCAGGCCGCCCAGACGATGATGAGCCCCGTCAGCCAGAGCATTCGCCGCCGCCGTAACAGCGCCACCAGATAGGTCACGGCGACGTATATACCGGGCATCACCACGACCATGTAGTAGAGGTAGCTGGTGCGTTGATCGAGCAGGCTCTGCAGCGCGAACGGCACCCACGTGCCGATGAACCAGGCCACGCCCACGATCGCCAGTTGCCGATCCGCCGGGGTCGGGCTGCCCCCGACGGATACGGGAGCCAGCGACCGGTAGCCGGCGAACACCAGCGCCGGCAGCGCCAGCGCCATGATCGGCGGGCTCATGACCCCGATGAACGCCGACACCGGACGGATCGCATACAGGCCGTGGCCCGGGAGCGACGGATTGATCCGCAGGTAGACGATCGGCTTGAGGTCGATCAGCCATTGCCAGGGATAGGAGGCGATGCCCGTCGGGCCGTGAGGACTCCTCAGTGCCTCGGCGTAGCTGATCATGTGCGCGATATGAGCGAAGGCGCCGCCGGTGATCAGTCGCGCCTGCGCATCGGCGTAGGGGGTAGCGATCAGGTCCATGATCTCGAGCAGTCCGATGAACCCCCCGGCGGTCACCAACGCCGCCGATATCAGCCGCCGCGCCGCCGGAGCCGGCCCCCACGTCGCTGGGTTGGCCCGGTCGCGCCGACGCGCGATCACCCGCGCCAGCTCGATCAGCGCGAGCACGATGACGGCGTAGGGCGCCACCTCCTTGAAGCAGATGGCGACCGCCAGCACCGCGCCGGCCAGCAACGGACGGCCCCGCAGATACAACGCAACCCCCCAGATCATCGGCGCGACGGCGTAGATGTCGAGCGTGCCGATGCGGCCGTGGACCAGCAGCAGGTTGTCGCACGCCAGCAGGGTGGCCGCGCCCACCGCCGACCACGGTTCGCCACCGGCGCTACGGACCAGCGCGAACATGCCGAGGATCGCGAGCGTTCCCATCAGCAGGCTCCCGATCCGCCAGGCAAACGGCCCGTCACCGAAGATCTCGATCGCTGCCGCCATGATCAGCTTCGCGCCCTGCGGGTGCTCCGCGTTCGGGTCGGTGCCGAGCGGCGCGTCGGCATAGTGATCGCCCGACGGGGGTCGAATTCCGGCGATCACCCGGGCGGCGTTGACGTAGTAGGCCTCGTCGAAGATCAGCGTGTGCTGGCCGGCCTGGCTGCAGGGCGACTGGCATGGTTCGTCGAGGAGCAGGCTCCGCGCCGCGAGCGACAGGACCGAGATCACGGCGAGGGCGATCAGCGGCGCTCGCGTCGACGCTCGGATTCGCGTCAGAGCCGTCAGGGTCCGTCGGCGGGTCATGGCCGGGGCGACGGTACACATACACTGGCGCCCGCGTGTACTTCGAGAAATGGCATGCCCTGGGCAACGACTATGTGATCGTCGAGCAGGCCGCGCTGCCCTTCGAGCTCACCGCGGCGCGGATCATCAAGCTGTGCGCGCCACACACCGGCGTGTCCGGCGATGGCATCCTCTTGCTGTCATCCGCCGACCAACCGGGCTACGTGGCCCGGCTGCGGATCTTCAACCCCGACGGGTCGGAGGCCGAGCTTTCGGGCAACGGCGCCCGCGAGGCGGCGCTGTACCTGCGCCGCCGCGGTTGGGCCAGCGCCGACAGCTTCTCGATCCAGACCGCCGCCGGAGAGATCCGCCCGACGATCACCTCGCCGACCACGGCGCGGCTGGACATCGGCCGGGCGCGGGTCGTCTCGCCCGACTTCCCAGCCGGCGAACCGGACGGCGTCGGCCAGCTCGTCGCCGGCGGACGGGAATGGAGCTTTCAGCACGTCCAGGTGGGAAACCCGCAGTGCGCGATCCGAGTACCTGATCGGGACACGCTGGCGGCGCTCGATCTCGCGGCCATCGGCCCCGAGATCGAGCGCCACGATCGGTTTCCCCACCGCACCAACGTGTCCTGGTACACGCCGCTTCAGGACGGGCAGATCCGGGCGCGGATCTTCGAGCGGGGCGTCGGCGAGACGTCGGCCAGTGGGACCGGCGCCAGTGGAGCGGCGGTGGCCCACGTTCTGGGGGGCGGCGACTCGCCGGTCACGGTCGTCCTCGACGGGGGCGAGCTCGAGGTCGAGGTGAGCGACGACCTCGGGGTTACCCTGAGCGGGTGGGCGATGCCGGTGTACGCCGGCACGCTGGCCGATGAGTTCGTCAAGGAGCTGCATGAGACCGAGTAGGCGCCTGGAGCAAATCCCGCCGTACCTGTTCGCTCAGCTGGAGCGCAAGATCGCCGCCAAGCGCGCCGCCGGAGTCGACGTGATCAGCCTCGGCATCGGCGACCCCGACACCCCGACGTACGCGCCGATCGTCGCCGCCGCCCAGCGCGCCGTGGCCGATCCCAGCACCCACACCTATCCCACGAATCGGGGCCGCGCCGAGTTCCGCGAGGCGGTGGCCGCCTTCTACGCACGGCGCTTCGGCGTCATCCTGGATCCCGAGACCGAGGTGATGGCGGCGATCGGCGCCAAGGAGTGCATCTTTCACCTGAGCCTGGCGTTCCTTGATCCCGGGGACGCCGCGCTCGCCTCCGATCCCGGCTACCCGGTTTACACGGGGGGGCCGCTGATGGCCGGCGCCGAGCCGGTGCGGATGGGGCTGGTGCCCGAGCTTGACTTCGCTCCCGACCTGGAGGCGATTGACGCCGACGCCCGCCGCCGGGCCCGCCTGATGTTCATCAACTATCCCAACAATCCAACGGGCGCCATCGTGCCCGCCGGCCTGTTTGCGTCGGCGGTGGAGTTCGCGTCCGCCAACGACGTGCTGGTGGTGCACGACAACGCCTACTCAGAGACGACGTTCGACGGGTACAGGGCACCGTCGTTTCTGGCCACCCCGGGCGCCAAGGAGGTCGGCGTCGAGGTGTTCTCGCTGTCGAAGGGCTACAACATGACCGGCTGGCGCTGCGCCGCGATCGTCGGCAACGCGGACGCGATCGCGCTGTTCTGGCAGCTGAAGTCAAACGTCGACTCGGGCCTGTTCGGGGCCGTCCAGCTGGCCGGGGCGGCGGCGCTGGCGCCGGAGGTCGACGCCGACGTCCGGGCGATGAACGTGGTCTACCAGCGCCGACGGGACCTCGTGTGTGCCGCCCTCGCCGAGGCCGGGGTCGACGTCACCCCACCCAAGGGGACAATCTACGTCTGGGCGCCGGTGCCGGCGGGCTTCGCCAACGCCGCCGAGTACTGCGAGCACGTGCTCGAGCAGGCGGCGGTGGTGATCTCCCCGGGCGGCGCCTACGGGCCCCACGGCGAGGGCTTCTTCCGCATCTCGCTGACCTGTCCCGACGATCGCCTGCTGGAGGCGGTGCAGCGCCTGAGCCGGCTGTGACGGCGGTGACCCTTGGCCTACGTGGCTACCATGCGGGAGCGTGGCCGAGTTCAACGCCACCCACAACGGGAGCGGGCCCTCACGCCGGAATGGGCGGGGACCCGCCGGACGCGCCCGTCAGCGTGCCTTCATGGTGGCGGCCGTGCCCGCCGGCGAGGATGCTCACCTGGCCGAGCTGGCCGAGCTGCTGCGCACCGCAGGCGTCGCCGCGGCCGGTGAGATGGTTCAGCGGCGCGACCAGCCGCACCCGAACTCGTATGTGGGAGCGGGGAAGCTCGAGGAGCTGAAGGCCGCGATCGCGGCCGCCGACGCCAACCTCGTCGCCTGCGACGACGAGCTTTCGCCGCGTCAGGAGCGCAACCTGGAGTCCGCCTTGGGGATCCCGGTGATCGATCGGACGGCGATCATCCTCGACATCTTCGCGGCGCACGCCCACACCGCCGAGGGCAAGCTCCAGGTCGAGCTGGCGCAGCTCGAGTACAACCTGGCCCGGATGCGGGGACTGTGGTCGCACCTGGAGCGGCTCGGCGGCGGCATCGGCACCCGCGGACCAGGCGAGACACAGATCGAGACTGACCGGCGGCTCGCCCGCGACCGAATCGCCGCGCTCAAGCGCCGGCTGGCCCAGGTGCGATCGACCCGATCGGTGATGCGGGCGCAGCGCGAGCGGGCGGCACTGCCTCAGATCGCGCTCGCCGGCTACACCAACGTGGGCAAGTCGACGCTGCTCAACACACTTACCGGCGCGACCGTGCCGGTGCGCGACCGCCTGTTTCACACTCTCGATCCGACAACGCGCGTCCTCCGCGCCCGTGGACGGAACTACCTGCTCACCGACACCGTCGGCTTCATCCGCAAGCTCCCACACCAGCTCGTCGACGCGTTCGGTGCGACGCTGGAGGAGACGCGCCGCGCCGACCTGGTGCTGCACGTAGTCGACGCCTCGGTGCCCGAGGAGGAGCTGTCGGCGATGATCCGGGCCGTGGACGATGTCCTCGACGAGATCGGCGCCGACGAGGCGCCCCGCGTACTCGTGCTGGCCAAGGCCGACCAGATCGACGACGAGCGTCGAGCCGAGCTGTCGCATCGTCATCCCCGGGCGGTGGTGGTCTCGGCGGTCACCGGGGATGGCATCCCAGCGCTGATCGAGCGGGTCGCGGTCGAGTTCGAGCGCCGGCTGTCGGAGGTCGAGCTGCTGGTCCCCTACGAGGAGGGCGGCCGCCTCGCCGAGCTGCACGAGATCGCCGGTGACCTGGAGCGCGAGAACACGCCCGACGGCGTCCGCGTGCTGGCGCGGCTGCCGGCGAGCATTGCCGCCCGCTACGCGGCTTTCCAGCTGGCCCGCAGTCCTCGGCCGGTCCACGGACCTGCATGAACCTCCGCGTCGTCCGTCTGGACGATCGCGCGCTGCTGCCGACCCGAGCCCACCCCGACGACGCCGGGCTTGACCTGCGCGCGCTGGACCCGGCGGTGCTGGAGCCGGGGGAGCGGGCATCGCTCGGCACGGGGATCGCGGTGGAGATCCCGCTTGGTCAGGCGGGGCTGGTGCTGCCCCGCTCGGGACTGGCGGCCCGCCACGGGATCTCCGTCGTCAACGCCCCCGGGCTGATCGACTCCGGCTATCGGGGGGAGATTCGCGTGCTCCTGCTCAACACTGATCGCGCCGCGGCGTTCGAGGTGGCGGCGGGGGCGCGGATCGCGCAGCTGGTGCTGGTCGCGATCGAGGTGCCGGTCCTCATCGAGGTGCCGGAGCTCGGGGTCAGCGACCGCGGCGCCGGCGGCTTCGGCTCCAGCGGTCCCTAACCACCGCCGGCGGCGGGCGGCCCGGCCCGATCACGAGAGCGGCGTCAGCAGCCCGTGTGTCTGAAGGAACACCTTGGCCACCATGGCGGGACTCTCATGGGCGACGTCGACCGCCGAATTGAGCTCGCGCATCGTCGACAGGGTCAGCATCTGGTCAACCCGTTCGATGGTGTCGGCAAACGCCGGACCTTCGGCATCGAGCGTCGTGCCGGACACGACCGGCACGACGTTGCCCCAACCGAACACCCGGCGAGGGTCGCGCAGCAGCTGGTAGTTGCCGCTCGCCAGCTGCCCGTCGGTCGTGTTCACGTCGGCGGCTTGCACGGTGGTGGCGATCAGGGCGGTGTACTGGTCGCCGACCGCCATCGGCTTGAACACCGCCGGCGTCACGCCGTAGGCCTGACTCAGCGCCGGCAGCCCGCTCTTGTTCTGCTGGAACTGGGGAGGGCCGCCGATCGTCAACGAGTCGGCCACCCGGCGCAGGTCACCGATCGAGTGCAGGTGGTTGGCCGCCGCATAGGCGTCGGTGACGGCAATCGCGTCGGTGTCGCTGAACGGGGTGGGGGCCAGCAGCTGGAGGTCGTGGCCGAGCGCGTAGTGCTGCGCCGCTTGATACGCGCCGAGCGCCGAGCGAAAGCCGTGGCGATAGCCGGCGACGTCGGTGTTGAACAGGTTCAGGTACTCCGGATACATCGACAGCGTGCCCGTCTTCAGTGCCTGCAGGGTCACCTGCGTCGGACCGATGTTCTGATTGATGTTTACCCGGTACCCCTGAGCGGTCAGCGCCTGGACGTAGAGCTGGCCGAGGACGAACTGCTCGGTGTAGTTCTTGTCGCCGACGGTGATCACCGGCTTGCCGGCCCCGGGCAGCGATGCCGTCGCCGCTGAAGAGCTCGTCGCCGAGGAGCTCGTGGGCGCCGTAGTGGTCGTCGCTGCTGTCCTCGTGGCGCTGGTCGGCGACGTCCGGGCCCGCGCAGTGACGGTAGTGGAGTCGGTTCCGGCACTCCCGCAGCCGACGCCGCCGAGGGCGATCAGGACGACCAGCAGGCGTGCGGCATAGGTGGCGAGGGGGGGCGAGGGCATCGGCGGGGCGAGGGCGATGCTAGTGGAGCGCCTGGCTCAGCCACGGAGAAGCACCACCGTGCTGCCGACGTAATCCGGAGTCGCTGGAATCTCCATTCGGCCGACGGGACGCAGCCCCGCCGCGGCGCCCTCCTCCTCCAGGGTGGCCGGGTGCAGCCGGTCGAGATGGATCAGATTCTGGGTGACCGACATCTCCCCCTCGGCGGTTACCGTCTCGCGCCGGCGCTCGAGCAGGAATCCGTCGCCGTCCACCCGTACCGCCGTCGCCCGGCTGCTGTAGACGACTCCGTCGACCTCTTCCACATCCGGCAGCGGTCCCAGGGCGCCACCGGCGACGTCGAACAGCTCCAGGTCGTCGGCGAGCGCGATCGCCAGCTGTCCCCCGGGCGCGAGATGGCGCCTCGCCCGCTCCAGGAATCGGGCGCGTCCCGGCACTTCCCCGAGCAACTGGATCGTCTGCATGGGCACGATGCAGAGGGCGAACTGACCGTCGACGGTGAACGAGCGGGCGTCGGCGACCAGCGTCGTGATGTCGAGTCCCCGGGCCCGGAGCCGAAGCTGCTCCAGGAGCTCCTCGTCGACATCGATGGCGATCACCGGGTGGCCGTCGCGGGCGAGCTCCAGCGCTGTCCTTCCCGTTCCCGCGCCGACGTCGAGCACCGCGCCGTCGACTTCCCGCGCCAGCGCCCGCCAGTACGAGAGATCCTCGGTGTAGCCGCCGCACTCGAGGTCGTGCCAGATCGCGCCGAGCCGGTCCACCGTGCTTCGGCTAAGCCTGGCCGGAGGCGGTGACGGGCACGATCGCGCGCACCGCGCCCGGCAGCACGCCAATCGTCACCGGAAGGTCGGCGATCGGATCCCCGTCGGCGTACACGGTGAACGGACGCGAAGCCGAGATCTGAAGCTTGGTGGCGCGGACCATCTCCACTTCGGGATAGCGACGATGCGCCCCCCGGAGCACGCTGGGCATGCGGCCGATGAACTTGAGCTTTGGCATGTCGCCGATGATCACGACGTCGAGCAGGCCGTCCTGCACGCCGGCGCCGGGAGCCATCATCATCCCGCCGGCGTAGTACTTCGAGTTGGCGGCGATCACCGTGTAGCCGTCAACCGTTCTCGGCGCGGCGTCGTCGAGGCTGATCGTGAACGTAGCTGCCTGCCACCGGGTCAGAGCCCGCAGAGCACCATAGGTGTAGACCAGGTTGCCGCGGATGAGGTTGCATTCGTTGGCGATCCGGTTGGCGACCGAGTCAAACCCGCAGCTCGCGATCCCGATGAACGTGGTCCCGTTGATGCGGCCGAGATCGATCCGCCGCTGGACACCGTCGGCGAGCACGCCGCAGGCCCGGACGAGATCGAACGGGATTCCCAGCATGCGCGCGAAGTCGTTGCCCCGGCCGCCGGGAAGCACGCCGATCACGCCGTCGTGGTGGCGCACGCCGTCCGCGACGGCGCCGGTCAGCCCGTCGCCCCCCAGCGCGACTGCGATCTCCCCGGCACCGGCCGCTGCGTCAGCGAGCTCTCGGGCGTGCGACAGGCTGCGCGTCGGTTGCACGTGATGCTCCAGCCCCAACCGCTCGAGCGTCGCCTGCACCTGCTTCATCTCTCGCCCCGCCCTGCCGCCGCCCGCGAACGGGTTGACGATCAGCGACAGCGTCACGAGGTGACCAGGGCGTACAGGGTTTCGGCCACCGCCACGGGTGCGGGATCGTTCGCCGCCGTCGCCTGCTGACGCGTCGTCACACCGGTGAGCACGATCGCCGCGTCCAGCCCACAGGCGGCGGCGCCGCCCAGATCGGAGTCCAGACGGTCGCCCACCATCAGCGCCAGGCCCGGCCCCAGCCGATCCAGCGCGGTCTGGAACAGCATCGCGTCGGGCTTGCCGACGCTGCGCGCGGTGCGCTCGGTGGCGTACTCGAGGGCGGCCACGATCGCGCCGGAGCCTGGCCAGTACCCGTCGGCTGCCGGAAAGGTGCGGTCGCGCCCGGCGGCGATCATCTCGGCACCGTTGAGCACTGCCTGAGTCGCCGTCCGCAGCTCGGCAAACGAGAAGTCGTCGTGGCCGGCGACGACTACGAGCTCGGCGCTCGTGGCGGCGCCGGTGCCGTTGACGATCCGCTGGCCCGCGTCGGCCACGTGACGGAATATCGCCGGCGACCCGATGACGTAGGTGGGCGTGCCCGGCGGCCGGTCGGCGAGGGCATACTGGATCGCCGATCCGACGGTGACGATCTCCTCCAGCGACGCCTGCAAGCCCATCGACCACAGCTTGCGCACGTACTCCTCTGGAGCGAGCCGGGTGTCGTTGGTGACGAACGCGATCCGCTTGCCCGCGCCCCGGATCTCGGCGAGCGCCTCGCGCGCCTGGGGCGTGGGCGTGTGCGCCACCCAGACACAGCCGTCCAGGTCGAGGAGCACGTGGTCGTAGCGCTGGAGCAGAGGGGAGAGGGGCATCCGTGGGTAGCGGCGGGGGGCTGCTGGTCGGCTAGAACAGCGCCACCTGGGCGCTGGGCTCAGGTGGGGCCAGGCACTCGGGCCCGTCGTACCGGGCGTCGTTGACCGCCAGGCCGACCTCGGTCATGGTCGTCGCCTCGGTCGCCAGCCCAGCGAGGATTGCGCTCAACTGATCTACTCGAGTGGATGGGTGAAGCCATGCCGGCTCGTCGCCGGCATCCAGGATCACCGGCATCCGGTCGTGCAGCGGCGCGATCGCGGAGTTGGCGGCCGTCGTCAGGATGCTGCACGTCCGCAGCCGGCTGCCGTCGTCGCCGTGCCAGATCGACCACAGGCCGGCGAACGCGAACAGCCCGTGGTCAGCGCGGGCGATGTGAAACGGCTGCTTGGGCCCGCCAGACCGGGACCCGCCCGCCCGCCACTCATAGAACCCGTCGGCCACGATCAGGCAGCGGTACCGCTCGAACGCCCGCCGGAATGCGGGCCGCTCCGCCACCGTCTCGAGCCGAGCGTTGATCATCTTCAGGCCGGTGTCAGGACGTTTGGCCCATGTCGGGACCAGGCCCCAGCGCAGCAGCTCGCCGCGCGCGCGGCCCTCGCGATCGGTCGTCACCGCCAGGACGTCGTCGCCGGGGGCGACGTTGAACCGCCGCTGGATCGCCACCGTCTCTCCGATCGGGAACCGGGTCCTGATCGCAGCCGGGTCTGGCGCGGCGAGGGTGTAGCGCCCGCACATACGGCGTCCTCGAGCGCGCTCAGCGAGAGCGCGCCGCGATCTGCTCGGCGCGCTCGGCCTGAGCTCGGCGCTGCCGCCGCCGGCCGAAGAAGATGAGCCCGCCGGCCACCACCAGCACGAGGACGAGGCTCCAGAAGATCCTCAGGTCCAGGGAGATGTGCACCGCCAGCGAGATCAGGTTGATGATCCCGAAGGCGATCGCCAGGATGGCGACAATCAGCGCGACGATGATGAGAATGCCCCGCACGCGGGCGAGCAGCCCGGCGCTCGCCGGTGGCGCGACCAAGCCCATGAACTTGAGGCCGCGCAGCTGCTTGGTGGTCGGCGCATCGACGCCGAGGCGCTCCGTCGCGCGCTTGAGATCGTCGGCGCGGCGCTCGGCCAGCGCCAGCGACGCGTCCGCCATCCGGCGCAGCTGCAGTCGCTCCTGGGGACGCGCGGAGGCGATCGCTCGCTGGAAGTGCGCGCGCGCGGCCTTGGCGTCATAACGCTCGGCGGCGCGAGCACCCAGGATCGCCTGCGCGGCGGCCTTGTACCTGGTCTCGGCCTCGAGCTCCTCGTCGCTGCGGCTCTCCATCTGCTGCATCGCCGCGAGTTGGCTGCGCTGCTCGATCCGCATCGTCCGCTGCTGCTTGGGCATGGCCGTGGAGTCTAGTCTGTCGCCTCGGAGGTTCAGTGGCCCGAGCGGTTCGCCGGCAGCCGATTCCTATCCTCAGTCCGCAGTGAGCCAGGCAGAGCCTGATCCCAACCGCTGGAAGGCGCTCGCGGTGTGCCTGGTCGCCGGGTTCATGACCCTGCTCGACGTCTCGATCGTCAACGTCGCCCTGCCCGCGATCGAGACGGGACTCCACGCCGGAGAGAACGAGTTGCAGTGGATCGTCTCGGGTTATGCGCTCGCGCTGGGACTGCTCCTGGTCCCGGCCGGTCGGCTGGGCGATGCGCGTGGCCGCCGGATGGTGTTCATGACGGGCGTGGCGGTGTTCGTCGCGGCCAGCGCCGCGTGCGGCGCGGCACCGTCGCCGACCTTCATCGTCCTCGCTCGAGTGATCCAGGGCTTGGGCGGGGGACTCATCACCCCGCAGATCACCGGGTTCATCCAGACGCTGTTTGCGGGGGAGGAACGGGGCAAGGCATTCGGCTACTTCGGCACCGTGGTCGGTATCTCGACCGCGATCGGCCCGCTCCTGGGCGGAGCGCTGATCGCCTTATTCGGGACGCAGGACGGGTGGCGCGCCGTGTTCTTCGTCAACCTCCCGGTCGGCATCGCGGCGCTGATTCTCGCTCGCCGCTACCTGCCTGCGCCGGAACCGCGGGCCGCGGACGCGCCGCGGACTGAGCTCGACCCGATCGGCGTCGGCCTGTTGGGGTTGACGGTCATCTGCATCCTGGTGCCGTTCATCGAGCAACGGACGTGGCACAGCCCACTGCGGCCGGCACTGTTCGGGGTTGCCGTAGTGCTCGCCGTCGTCTGGATCCTCCACGAGCGCCGCTACGGCCGCAGCCGCGAGCCGGTGGTCAACCTCGACCTGTTCGGCATCCGCTCCTACATTCTGGGCACCGGAGTCGGGCTCCTGTACTTCGCGGGGTTCACCGGCACGTTCTTCATCCTTACGCAATACCTGCAGATCGGGCTGCATTACACCGCGCTGCAGGCCGGACTGACGGCAACCCCGTTCGCCGTGGGCGGCGCCCTCACTGCCTCGCTCGGCAGCCGCCAGGTGCTGCGCCGGGGGCGCAAGCTGGTGGCCTTCGGACTGGGGACGGTGATCGTCGGCCTGGCGCTGGTGTGGCTCGCGGTGCGCCACGCACCTGGCGCGGACGTCTCCTACTACATCGCCCTGCCGCTGTTACTGGCGGGACTGGGCGGCGGGCTGGTCATCTCGCCGAACCAGACCCTGTCGCTCTCCGAGGTCCCGAACATGCGGGCGGGCAGCGCGGGCGGCGTGCTGCAGACCGGCCAGCGCATCGGCTCCTCGGCCGGCATCGCCATCACCGGCAGCATCTTCTACTCCGCGCTCGCCAACACCCACGGCGACTTCGCCACCGCGTTTCGCCACGGCCTGGTCGTCATCGTCGCGTTCGTCGCGGCCGCGCTCGCGCTCGCCCTGGCCGACGCGGTGACCGCGCCGAGCCGGTCACGCTCGGAAAACCGGTTGGCGCGCTCCGGAGCGGGTCAGTCCGAATGATGTCGTGGTGCGTCCGAGCATGAACGCACCCCGAGCCGAGCGTGAGCGTGCCCAGGCCGATTCTCGGCGCGTACTCGATACTCAGGATGCCGGGGCGGCCGTCTGGACGATTTGAGCAACCCACTCACCGCTGATCTGCCTTGTGGTCGCGTTCAGACGGTTGAACGCGTTGATGGCCGCGATCGCGACCACGAGTGCAGCAAGCTGCGGTTCACTGTAGTGGCGCGCGGCCTCGTCCCAGACCTCGTCCGGTACCGGGTCCGGACGATCGGCGAGACGGGTGGCGGCCTCGGTGAGCCCCAGCGCGGCGCGCTCGGCGTCGCTGAAATATGACGTCTCGCGCCACGCCGCGACGGTGAGTATGCGCTCGCTGCTCTCGCCCGCGTGCGCGAGTTCGCGGGAGTGTATGTCCACGCAGACGCTGCAACCGTTGATCTGGCTCGCGCGCAGATGCATCAGGTAGAGCGTGGTCTCGGGGATCCCGGCGGTGGTCGCCGAGGCTCCGAGCTTCTGAAGCGCCTCGAGCGCGCCCGAAACGCTCAATGCCGGGTTCTCGATTCTTGCCTGCATGTCGTCGTCCTTCCGGGTTGTGATGTGCCGCGCCGACCGCCCGCGCCACCGAGGCTTGCGTCCGGCTGTCACGTTCCGCGGTCCGGCGCGTCTACTTCCATGACGCGCGGCGAGGCGAGAATGTGACCGATGAACGATCAAGGCGAACCGGCCGGCGGGAGCCGTTGTCGCTGTAAGCCGGTACGCGCGCGCGTTCCCGCCGATTGGCGCAGCCGAATGTGACCGGGCGCAGCCGGCGCGAACCGCAGCGTCAGCCGTCCAGCACCGTCAGGTCGAGCTGGGCGAGGCGCTCCGGGTCGGAAAGGAAGTCCAGCTCGACGATCTTGCCGCCGCCGACCGTGACGGCACCGACCGAGAACGGACGACCGTCGCGTGTCGCGACGGTGCCGACGGCGCCGTTGATCAGGGCCGGGTGGATGACCAGGCTCAGCCGTGAGTAGGCCTGGGCTCGGCTCGCGACGGCCTCGGCGCCGCGCACTTCCTGCGTCACGCCGCCGCCGAAGTCGGCGCGCAGCACCACGTCGGGGTCGAGCACGGCGACGAGCGCATCGAAGTCGCCCGCGCGGGCTGCGGCGAGGAACGCGTCGACGACCTCGCGCTGGCGGCCCAGGTCGGGGTCGGGCAGGGCGCGCTCGCCCTGCACCCGTCGGCGGGCGCGGCTCGCGAGCTGACGTGTCGCCTCGGACGAGCGCTCGACGATCGGCGCGATCTCGTCGAACGGAACGCCGAACATGTCGTGCAGGACGAACGCCAGGCGCTCGGCCGGCGACAGCATCTCGAGCACGATGAGCAGCGCGAGCCCGACCGAGTCCGCCAGGAGCGCCTCGTGCTCGGGATCGGTGCCGTCGGCGGGATCGACGATCGGATCGGGGATGTGCACGCCGAGCGGCTCCTCGCGGCGCGTGGCGCGCGATCGCAGCATGTTCAGCGACACCCGCGCGACCACCGTCGTCAGCCAGCCGCCGAGGTTTTCGATCTCGCCCGCATCCGAGCGGCTGAGCTTCAGCCAGGCTTCCTGGACCGCGTCGTCGGCCTCGCTGAGCGAGCCGAGCATCCGGTAGGCCACCGCCCGCAGATGCTCTCGGTGCTCCTCGAAGCGCTCCGCCAGCCACTCCCGCTCGTCCATCTGTCACATCCCTCCCGTGCATCGGGTCATACCACTAGGACCCTTGAACGTGAGGAGATGTGACGAGGAGGATCGACAACGCCGCCGTGGCAGCGACGTTTCGTGAGTCGTGGGAGGACACTGTTCGCCCATGCGGAGTTGCGACCTTCAGGTCCTTCAGGAGATCCTCGGGGCTCACGGCCGCTTCGCTCATCGCGAGCATCTCGAGTTGGCGTGGAGTTACCTGCGGAAGTATCCCGTCGACGAAGCGGCCGAGGTCATGGCCACCGGGATTCGCCATATCGCGCGACGGCACGGAGACGAGGCGAAGTACCACGAGACGATGACGCGTGCCTGGCTGCACCTCGTGGCGGTGCACATGCAGCGCTGGGAAGCCGACAGCTTCGAGGAATTCCTGAAGCGCAACCCCGCCCTCCTCGACACCGACCTGATCCAGCATTTCTATTCCCGGGAACTCATCGGCGGTGATCTCGCCAGAGCCTCGTGGCGCCCGCCGGACCTTCGCCGGCTGCCAGCACTCGCATAGATCCTCGCGCGGCTCGACGGCGGCAACTAGGGAGCGGGTGCCGCGCTAGCCCCGGCTGTCGCCGACTTTCTCGTCGAATCCTCCGCCGAGCAAGATCACGTTGCGGCAACCACCGAATTCACGAAAGGTCGTGATCGGCGGCGTCGAGTTCCCGCGCGGGAAGCCGACGTCTTGAGCTGAGGTGATCTGTTCAACGGGTCCGCAGCTTTCATCATTCTCCCGGATCCGAGATTGAGCCGTGGAGCTTGCGAATCATTGCCACGCCGAACCATCCCCGGCCTCTGCCAGCGACGCGGAATCCGCAGCGGGTGTAGAGGCGGGCCGCTGGGTTGCGGAGATGGACGTTCAACGCGAGTGCGGTGAAGTGGGGAGCGGCCTTGGTAGCCAATGCCTCGATAAGGGCCGTTCCGACACCGTGGCCGCGCGCGGCGTGGACAACCGCCAGCGTCACCTCGGGCAGAGCTATGCCCTCAGACGTCATGACGAGCGGCGGTTCGTACACGTGCCACCACGCTGCTCCGACCGGGCGCCCGTCACGATTGGCGGCGATCACGGCGGCGCTCATCGCCGGCGGGAGACAGGCGAGCACCTCGGGCGCGTCCGACTCGGGCAGCGGGCGATCCTCCAAGGTGCACGCGAACCGAGCCATCTCGACGACGAACTCGTAGTCCTCGGTGTCGGCGTCGCGAATCCAATGCACCGTGCGAAGTATCTAGATACCGATTCTATAAGACAGCAATCTGCATTCCTGTCGCCGACGCCGAAAGGTCGCGAGACCCGATTAGCGGTCTGCAGGACTGGACGGCCCTCGCCCACGGCCGTCGCCCACGTGACGGCCGCCTCAGTCTGCCGCTGGCGAATCGCGGGTCTGCGCGTGCCGACCTGGCCCGGTCCTGCTTCAGTGAACACATGGGTATCGGGCGCCGACGTCGGACGCTCGGGGGCGAGTGCCAAGGACGCTGTCGATTTGTGGTCGCCGTTCGTAGAGGAGATGAACGGCGCATCGGGCGCCGTCGAAAGAAGATGACAATGGGACAGATCGTCGTACACGAGTTCATCACGCTCGAATGGCGTGATCGACAATCCGGCATGGTCGATGGAGTACGGGTTTGACCCGAAGATGGGTGATGCGATCGGCCGGATCATGCAACCGAGCAAGGCGCTGCTGCTGGGACGCAACACGTACGAGTTGTTTGCTCCGGCGTGGTCGACCCGGACTGCTGCTGAGGATCCCGCCGCGCCGTTCATGAACGAGTCCCCGAAGTACATCGTGTCCTCGACCCTCCTGCACGTCGGGTGGAATAACTCAACGATTCTGGGCCCCTACGACGCCGGGACGATTCGGTCTATGAAGGAGCGGATTGAGGGTGACATCTCCGTCAGCGGCAGCGGAACGCTCGTGCGCGCGACGCTCGCCGACGGCCTGGTCGATGAACTGCACCTGTTCGTCTTTCCGCTAGCCGTGGATGCCGGGCCGCGCCTGTTCGCAGGCGGCCTCGAAGCCAAGTTCAGCCTCCCTGAGAGCGAGTCTTACGACAACGGCGCGCCGTACCTGGTCTACCGGCCGGTCAGATAGCGCTACGCGGGCGCTTCACGTGATCGACCACGTGGAGCGCCCGGCCGCCGGGCCGGGCGGGCACGCGCAAAGCCGGGTCCTAGCGCGCGAAGCCGTGCCCGGTTGGGGTGCCATACTTAACAACGGGCATAAATCGCCGCTGGCACGCTTGGGAGCCCGCAGGTGTTCCCCGCGGTCGACTGTCCACGTGTCCGGGTAGCCGCCAGCGATCGTGCGGTCACGCCGTTTGTTGATCATTCCGCCGGACCCTGTCAACGGCAGGGCGCTGGCGCCATCTGCCGTCCCCGGGTCGGGCTGCAGCCGTCCGATGATGAACTGCCGACCCGCGTGCCCCGTGACCGCCCGCCGGTCAGCAGCAAGCCGGATTGAGCCTGGACCGCCACCGGTGGCCGCTGCGACCTCAAGCCTCCTGCGCGGCTTCCGGATCGCGGAGGGCGGCCCGCGGAGCGCTCCCGGGTTGAGAGCTGACGAGACCGAATCGCGCGGATGCCTGTCGGAACGTTGTCGATTTCATGATCAGCGTTCGTAGACGGGATGAGACGGCGCATCGGGCGCCGCCCGTCACCCGAAAGGACCCCGCAATGTCTACAGCCATTGCCAGCGCACCCACCTCGTCGCTGCGGCGCACGACGATCGCCGTGGCCGCCGTCGCTGCCGCCGCCACAACGCTTACGGCGGCGAGCTTGCGCGCCGCCGGCGTGCACCTCGCCGTTGGCGGGAGGATCCCGCTGGCGGCGTTCGCCCAGTTCACGTTCGCCGGGGCGGTCCTCGGGGGACTACTCGTCGCCGTCCTTAATCGGCGCAGCTCCATCTCGCGGCGCCGTTTCACCCAGATCGCTGTGGCGCTCACCGCACTGTCGTGCCTGGCGCCCGCGGCGGGTGGCGACGACGTTTCGAGCAAGATCGGGCTGATCGCCATCCACCTGCTCGCGGCTGCGATCATCGCCCCCGTCCTCGCCCGTCAAACGACCCGCTGATTAAGAGGTTTCGACCAATGCCCCAATACCTGCTGTCGGTCTGGCACGACGAGGACTATGTCGTCGATTTCTCCACCCCCGACGCGCAACATCGCGTCTCCCAGGTCGCAGCCTTCAACGACGAGCTGCAGCGCTCAGGCGCGTGGGTGTTCGCCGCCGGCCTGCACCCGGCGTCGTCCGCGACGGTGGTGCGCTCCTCCGCAGATCACGTCTCGATGACGGATGGTCCCTACGCTGAGACGAAGGAGCAGATGGGTGGTTTCTGGATCATTCAAGCTGCGGACCTCGACGCGGCGCTCGACCTGGCCGGGAAGGCCGCCGTGGCCAGCCGCGGTCCGATCGAACTCCGCCCGCTGCAGGGATGACTGACACCCTCGACGCTGTATTTCGACGCGAGGCCGGCCGCTGCACCGCCACGCTGATCCGCGTCCTTGGCGACATCGACCTCGCCGAGGACGCGGTGGCGGATGCCTTCGCGATCGCGGCCGAGCAATGGCCGAAGCGAGGGATCCCGCCCAACCCCGGAGCCTGGATCACTACCACGGCACGCAACCGGGCGATCGACCGGCTTCGCCGCGAATCGACCCGAGTTGAGCACTACATCGCCGCCCACCAAATGCACACCCAAGACACCGACCCGGACGCCACCCCGGAACGCGAAGCCCTCGACCGTTTCGTCGACGTTGTCCCCGACGACCAACTGAGGCTCATGTTTCTCTGCTGCCACCCTGCGCTCGCCGCCGACGCCCAAGTCGCGCTCACACTCCGTCTGCTCGGTGGTCTCGAGACCAGCGAGATTGCGAGAGCGTTTCTGCTGCCAGAGGCGACCATCGCCCAACGCCTCGTGCGGGCGAAACGCAAGCTGCGCGACAACCACGCCCCGTACCGCGTCCCGGGTGCCGCCGAGCTTCCCGATCGACTCCAGGCCGTCCTGGCCTCGATCTATCTGATCTACACCGAAGGACACACCGCTACCGCCGGTCGCGCCCTCACGCGTGGCGACCTCTCAACCGAAGCGATCCGCATCGGGCGGGTCCTCGCCACGCTCATGCCCGACGAGCCCGAGAGCATCGGACTCCTGGCCTTGATGCTGCTAAGCGAGGCCCGCCGGTCCAGTCGCGTCGACGCTCACGGATCGATGGTTCGCCTCGCCGACCAGGACCGTTCGCGATGGGACCCCAACCTCATCGAGGAAGGCCATGGACTGGTCCAGGCGTGCTTGCGGCGCAACCACCCCGGACAATTCCAGATCCAAGCCGCAATCGCCGCCGTCCACACCGACGCGCCCACGGCTGCCGACACCGACTGGCCACAGATCGTCGCACTCTACGACCAGCTTCACGCGATCCAGCCGAACCCTGTCGTCGCCCTAAATCGGGCTGTCGCCGTGGGCGCACTCCATGGCCCCTCAGCTGGGCTAGACGCGCTCGCCGACGTCAACCTTGACGACTACCAGCCCTATCACGCCGCCCGAGCAGACCTCCTCACCCGAGCGGAACGCGTCCACGAAGCGATCACGGCATACGACCGCGCCATCGAACTCACATCCAACTCCGCCGAACGAGAGTTCCTCAGTCGGCAACGTCAATATGCAGCAACCACGGGTGGGGCAGATCTCCCGTGCCCGTAGCGCGAGAAGGCGACCAGCCGCCGGGTCGCTTTCCTAAACCCAAAGGCTCGCGCCAGATCTTCCTCTCGGTCACCGACCGACCGCGGGGCAGTTCACCCCCGTGCGGGATCCGGCCGCGGATCGATGAACCAGGAGCAGAATATGACTGTGATCAAGACAAACCCGAAGGAGACGGAGACGATCGAAGGCGCCGAGCACGGAGCCAGCATCTCGCTGATCCTCGACCACAGCGACCCCGGGCACGGCCCCAGGCTTCACCGCCACCCCTACGACGAGACCTGGCTCGTGGTCGAAGGAACCATCAACTTCCACGCCGGGGAAGAGACCTGCGCGGCCGGTCCTGGCGATGTCGTGATCATCCCGGCGAACACCCCGCACAAGTTCACCAACGAGGGCGGCGCCCCGTCCAGGCTCGTGTGCATCCACGCCAACCCCACCGTGATCGGCGAACGGCTGGAATAGCCGACGTGCGCCATGAGCCGGATTCCAGTAGCAGCAGAGGTGCGGTCGGTATGGAACCTCCGCTGACGCCTGCTTGGTCGCTCAGTGCTTGCTCGGGCGTCGGGACTTCCGTGACGTTCGGGCGTGGGTGCCGGTGCGCGAGCCGGTGGTCTCCCCTCGCCCGAGCTGGGGGGCAGTGCGCCGACCTGCTCCATCCGGGCTGCAGGTGCTGACCTATACGCCCGCTTGCCGCGCAGCGCGAGTCCGGCTGACTAATGGTCAGAGGCGCGTGCGGAGACGGAGTCTGGTCCTAGTCGTGAGTGCTGATCCGCGCATGGGCGCCGCTTCGGCGAGCCCTTGAAGCGGACGCCTCGGATCAGATCACGGCTGCCGCGTCAACCTTGTTGCGGGCGACGTCCTCGTCGCCACTGAGAAGCATGACTTCACGACGCCCCACCCGCTCTGAGCCAAGGCTGTCGCAGGATTGGGAGACGTCGGAAGCGCTCGCTGGGCGATCGGCTCTGCAGATCGAGCGTCCCGACGCTGCCGGCTGGGTTGTGTCCGGCAGCCGGCGTCCGGTAGGAGAATGACTCACTCGCGCTCGTCCTCGATCGGCGGGACAGGGAGGTCCAGTTGGGCCAGACGCACGGGATCGACAAGAGCGTCGATCTGGGTGATCTTCCCGTTCGTGACGGTGAAGGCCATCACCGAGAACAGTCGCCCGTCCGGGGTGACGACGGCGCCCGCGGCGCCGTTGACGATCGCCGGCCTAACAGACGGGTAGAGCTTGGCGTAGGTGGCCGTGTGTCCTGCCACGGCCTCGGCGCCGCGAAGGACGAGCGACGCCGCTTTGCCCAGACCGGCATCGATTCGGAGCTCGACCTCCGGAGCAAGCACCGCAACGAGCGCGTCGAAGTCGCCATCACGCGACGCGGCGAAGAAGGCGTCGACGACCTCCCGCTGTCGCACGGGATCAGGGCCGGGCTCCGGGGCGCCCTGCACGCGCCGCCGCGCGCGGCTAGCGAGTTGCTGAGCCGCCGCCTCGGAGCGGTCCAAAGCCGTGGCGATGTCCGCGAATGGCACCGCGAAGACATCGTGCAGCACGAAGGCAAACCGCTCCGCAGGCGACAGCGCGTCGAGCACGACCAAGAGTGCGAGACCGACGGAGTCGGCAAGCAGCGCTGCCTGCTCGGGGTCGACGCCGTCGTGCAGGGTCACCACAGGGTCGGGCACGTGAGAATCTGAGAGTTGCTCCGGTCGTGCCTGTCGAGAGCGCAGCGTGTTCAGGCATACCCGGCCGACTACCGTGGTCAGCCAGGCCTGCATGTTCTCGATGCTCGCCGGATCCTGGTCGCGAATCCGGAGCCATGCTTCCTGGAGGGCATCGTCAGCTTCGTTCACCGACCCGAGCATCCGATAGGCCACTGCACGCAGATGTGATCGGTGCTGCTGAAAACGCTCGGTGAGCCACTGGCGCTCGTCCACCGTCAGCTATGTCCAGCGTTTTGAGAGGCTGAGACCTCGCCGAGGATCTCTGTTGGATCGCCTGTCGCACCCAGCGTTGAGACGCGAGGCCTTCGTACCTTTCGCTCGGGCGGGGCCAATTGGCGGGCGCGTGAGGCCCGCGCGTGTGATCTCCGCCAATGCCGCCTGAGCAGAATCGGCGCAGCAAGAATCGCTCCGGCGAACAGGGGGATCAGCAGCAACACGCCGGTGACGGCCACGAGCGCGAGGGCCGGCAGCGCAAAAGGGGCCAGGGTGTAAACCAAGATTCCGACACCAGTCGCGAGGTCTAACACCTCGCTGAAAAGCTCGCGACCACAGCAGGTCCCCTGATGCGTTGACGAGCGGCTCCGCATCGAGTCCCGACCGCCATCGAACGCAGGATGGCATCGGGCCGTTGCACTGCTCATGGTCTTCACCAGTGGTGGTGGTAGGCAAGGCCGGCGATCAGAGCCGCGACGGCCAGCACCAGGAAACTGACCGCTCCGGCGATCTGCGGGTCGCGCACCCGTATGTGCGCACTCAGGGCGCATATGAAATAGAGGACGAGGCCGATCGCGGCGGCTGTACCGAGCGCGGGCACGGCGAAGCCCACCAGCAGTCCGACCGCACCAGAGGCCAACAGAATCCCTAACGGAATCATCCATTTCTGCGACACCTGCATGTGGTCCGCGACGATCTTGACTGACTCGGCGCCGGCGAAGTTCAAGGAGGCGGCGTAGCTGTTCGCAAGCGCCACGAGGATCGTGATTACGAGGTAGACGATGTGCATACTCCGTAAGACACGCGCCGCGCGCAGAACCTGACAGGTTCGACTCGACGACAAGCGACCGACATGCGCGTCGCCGCTCCGGTGCAGCGATCTCGCAGCACCCGGATCTCCGCAGCGATAGGCACTTCCTGCCGAGAAAGCGGAGCTCATGTCCTCCCGCTGACCTGGTCTTGCGCGTCGCCACTCGAGCACCAGCGCCTCGTCCGACGGCCGGCCGCCGTCTAGCCCGAGCGTGAGCGGAAGGGGTGGCGGTTCAGCTCGAAGAGGACGCTCGCTTGCCCCGATCCATCAAAGCGGGTACCAGCCCGCTTCGCTCCAATCTTCTCAAGCGCCCGCTGAGAGCGGTGATTATCAGGGCCGACGAGGAAGACGACACGCTCGACGAACTGAAATGCATGGTCCAGCATGAGCCGCTTCAGCTCGCGGTTGGTGTCGCCACCCAGTGCGAGCGCAAAAGAAACGTCCAGCCGATCTCGACCTCGCCGCGCTGCTCGTCATAGCCATGAAAGCGAGACGAACCGATCATCCCGTCCCCGTCTGCGATCACCGCAAGTGCTCCGCCTGACTCAAGAGCCTCCGCGAAGAATCCCTCGAACACCTCTTGACGGCGGCGGTCTCGGTCCGGGTGCTGCGCCCAGACCAGAGGGTCTCGCGCGACCTCGTAAAGCGCATCGAAGCCGCCGGCTCGTAGCGGCCGAACGCGCAGGCCGCGACCGCATAGAACCGGTTGCGGATCCAACGGCATTCGGAAATTCTGCCTGCCGTCGGAGATAGCCGTCCCGATCGCCCCCGATGGGTGCAAGGCGCCTCGCGTGATCCTTACCCCGCCACGACCTGCTTTGAGCATGCTGCGGGCATGCCGCCTGAGTCCGCCTGCGCCCTCGTATGCGCGGAAGGCATGGACCACAGGCCCGGCAAGTTCGATGGCCTGATGCGTAGGCAGACAGCCGAACCAGACCAAACGACGGCGGTCCTGCTCCGGGCGAATTCTAACGCCGCCGGCCACTTGGCCGGTTGCCCTCCACTTCTGCAATGTCGCCGGGCTGGGCGTAAGCTCGCGACTGCTCCTTTGGCGGATCTCGTGGGCGCGCGGTGGCGCTGGCCAACCAGCTGCGCGCGGAGCTTGCCCGGTTCTGACATGGGACGGTCGGCGTGTTCTTTGCGATCGACAGTCCGATCTCGCTCGCGTTCCTGGCCCGCTACCGAGTGGCACCGATCGGCCGTGCTAGGCACGTTGTTTCGGCGCCCCGGCAACGACGACGGGACTGGTTCTGGCGCGGTCAACGTCGGTGGCTGGCGCTTCGAGGACGTGGGCCGCGATCGCGAGGCTGTTGACCATCCGGTCGGTCTCCTCCGCGAGCGGCACCGCCGGCCCGACCAGCGCCGCGAGCTCCTGCTGGGTGTCGCGCAGCGGCGGCAAACCCGACGGCGGCCGGTGCTCGCGCGCGGCTGCTGCGAGCTCGGTGAGCGTCGCGTCGAGCTGATCGGCCAGGATCCGCGCCACGGGCGGCGCGGGCGGCAGCTCGTCGTCGAAATACGCCTCGAGCGCGAGCGCTGCATCGGCGAACCGGCGCATGCTCGTCAGGGTCCCGGTCGCCCGACCGGTGCCGAATCGCGCGCGCCTGACCTTTGGTTCGAGCAACGCGCGCTGCACCGAGGCTTCGGTGTTCGTCCGCGCCAGCCGCGCGCGAGCGCGGGCGTCGGCAACCGCGTCGGGGCCCTTGCCGCCGTCGATCCATGAGCGGAGCAGCGCGTGCACGTACACACGGTCGGCCTCGATCAGGTCCGCGGTCGTGTCGGGGAGCAGCGTCCGCTCCCAGGTGGGCCAGAGCGCGTAGATGCCGAGCGTGATGGTTGCGCCGATCGTCGTGTCGAGCAGCCGGTCGAGCGCGGTCGCGAACTCGTCGTGCACTCCCGCGTACGCCACGAAGAAGATGACGAAGGCGGTGATCGACAGCGTGAACAACCCATAGTTGGCATACAGCAACGCCGAGACCGCGAACGAGAGCATGGTGATCAGCGCTGCGAGCGCATATGGCCCGGGATGCAGTGCCGCGGTGATGAGCGTTGCGAGGACGACGCCGAGCGCGGTGCCGGTGTAGCGCTGGAGGCCCCGCGTGAAGGTCGAGCCGAAGTCCGGGCGAAGCACAAACAGGACCGTCAGCGGGAGCCAGTAGCCGCGTGCCAGTCCCGAGATCTCGGCGATCGCGGTCGCGACAGCGACCGTCAGACTGAGGCGGATCGCGTGCCGGAACGCGCTCGAGCGCAATGTGAGGTTGGCGCGCAGGATCGGCCAGGGACGGCGCACCCCGAGCTCCGCGCGCCGCGGGCGTGCGTGGCGCACGGGATCGGGGGGCGGCCCCTCACCCTGCCAGGACGTGGCCAGATCGATCGCGCCGCGGAGGTCCCCCCGTACCGACGCGCCTCGTCGGACCATCTCTTCGAGCTCGTTGGCTCGCCGAGCCTCGCCGGCGGCGCGATCGGCTGCGAGCTCGTCGCGCAGTGCGGCCACGGAGTCGTCGAGACGGTCGCGGATCGAGTCGGCGTCAGCCTCCCAGCGCCCGGATTCCAGCGCTTCCGCGACTGCGACGAGCGCCTCCGCCGCAGCACCGCGACCGACGTCGACGGCACGCCCCGACACAGCCGGGTCGACGGGCTCGAGGCGCTGCCGCGCGCTGCGGAGCGCGACGAGGTCGCGGTACGTGCGATCGGCCTCGTCGACGAGGACGCGGAACGCCTCGACGGACGGGCTCGGCACGGCGGTCGACCCTGCCGACGCATCGAGGGCCCGACGCGCTTTGGTCTGGGCTTCCCGGATCGGCCTGCGGTCGTCGGCGTTCGGGTCGCGGACCCACGTGGCCAATGCCCGGTAGACCCTGGCGATCGCCCGCCGCTCGGGCAGATGGGCGTGGGCGCGCCAGGGCACGAGTACGAGCGCGATCGCGAACAGACCGCCCGCGAACGCGAGCGCGGCGCGCTCGAGCGCGTGCGCGGCGTCCGCCGGCGCGCTCGAGACGACGGTGATCGTGAGCGGCGCTGTCAGCGCGACAACATATGTCGGCACGCCGAGCGCGATGAACATGCCCGCCCCGAAGCTCGCAACCGCGAGCAGCGCGACGAGGACGACGGCGCTGTTGCCGGCGACCTCGCCGGCGAAGGTGCAGACCGCGACGCTCACGCACGTGAACAGCATCGCGCGGACCCTGCTGCCATATGGCGCTCCCGAATCGGTCAGACCGACCAACAGCGCTCCACCCGAGATAGCCACCGCCTCGATCAGATTGCCCGTCGTGGCGCCGATGAACAGCGGGATGCCGACACCAAACGCGAACCGCACACCCCATTGCAGCTTCAGTCCTTCACGCTCAAAACTGATCGAGCCTCGGAGGATGGTCCGCGTCGCGCCCACGGTGCCCGCAGACGGTACCGAGTCGCCATCCTGCAGACCGGGGTCCGTGACGGAAACCCGTGCTGATTGCGGCAGGCCTGTGATGCTTGCGCGCCACGCGACGACGACAGCTGATATGGCGTGACGTTTGTCAACCGGGCGTGCTGAATCCTCCCGTGTGCAGGGTGCTTTGTGGTGTTCGGGAGGGCGGGACGTCGGGCTCGTTGACGGCGTCGCCAGTCTGATATCGGCTATGGAAGAGGGGTCGCTGTCCTCGGTGGCGAATCAGGGTTCACCGGAACAGGGGCAGCGGGGAACCCAGGCTGTGGGCAGGCCGCCGCGCATATGGGTTTTGAGCCCGGTCTGATATCTGGTCGCCCCTTCGACTTGTCCGGTTGCGCCTTGCGAGCGCGAATCCGTAGGTGTCGAGTTGCCCGGCCTCCCCGCATCGTGTTGATGTCGATCGAAGGAGAGGTTGGGCGATGAGAACGGTGGCGCTTGACGTGCATAAGCGCTTTGCGGAGGTCGCGGTCCACGAGAACGGCGGCCTGAGACGTCTGGGCAGGATCGAGACCGGGCAGTTGCGGGCCTTCGCTGACTCGCTGGGCCCGGAGGATCACGTGGTGCTTGAGTCAACGTCGATGACGTGGGCGATCGCGGAGCTGCTCTCTGAGCATGCGGGGCGGGTCACTGTGTCGAACCCGATGCGCACCAGGGCGATCGCGAGCGCGAAGGTCAAGACTGACAAGATCGACGCGAAGGTCCTCGCGCAGCTCGGCGCGGCGGACTTCCTGCCGGAGGTGTGGGCGCCTGACGAACTCACGCGTGCGTTGCGGCGGCGGATCGCGCATCGCTCGAGCCTGGTGCGGCAGCGGACCCGGCTGCGGAACCAGATCCACGCGGTGCTGGCCCGGAATCTGATCGAGGTTCCGTTCACCGACGTGTTCGGGCTTGGTGGCCGTGAATGGCTGGACGCGGTCGAGCTGCCCGTGCACGATCGGGAGCAGGTCGATAGCAACCTGCGGCTGCACGACACGCTTGATGGCGAGATTGAGCTCGCGGAGCGGCTGCTTGCCGCGCAGGCGCTCGAGCGGCCCGATGTCCGCCGGTTGATGACCATCCCGGGCGTCGGCGCGATCACGGCGCTCGCGATGGTGGCGGTGATCGGCGACGTGTCGCGGTTCCCGAGCCCCCGGCACCTGGTCGGCTATCTCGGCCTGGATCCGCGGGTCCGTCAGTCCGGCGAGAAGACCGCCCGCCACGGGCACATCTCACGTGCTGGGCAGGCGCACGCTCGCGGGCTGCTGGTCGAGGCGGCGCACACCGCGATCCGCACCCCCGGCCCGCTGCGGGCGTTTCACGCCCGCGTCGCGCAGCGGCGGGGCAAGAAGATCGCCTTGTGCGCGACCGCCCGGAAGCTGACGGTGCTGACCTGGCATCTGCTGACCAAGCAGGAGGACTATCGGTTCGCCGCGCCCACGATCACCCAGCGCAAGCTCCGCACCCTGCAGCGCAAGGCCGGCGACGCCGGCCCGCGGATCAGTCTCGCCGGCGAGACCACGCAGAAGGTACTCGAGCGGCGGTTCCTCGAGGAGACCGAGCGCAACTACCAAAACTATGTTGCCTTCAAGGCTCGAAAGGGCGCGGGCGCCGCCAGCGGGGACACGACTCTTGAGGCCGTCAAAGCGGCAAACGACGCGTGGCAGGCTCCACAGTCCCCAGACGCCTGCTCTTCTCGTTCGGGGTCACCCGCGCCAGGAGGAATTCTTGCACCAAACCCTTGACGTTTTCATCCGTATTCGGGGATTGCCACCCCAGGGCCTTGGATGCGCTGCCGGGTGGTGCGCGGGTCTAGGAACGAGCGTGACGGCCGCGAGGTCGTTGCTCATAGCTGTTTCGCGCGTGCCCGGCCGCGTTAACGGCCCGGCGCCCCGCCCTCCCGAACGTTGGGATGTCAGTCGGGGTCAGTCGGCCGTGGCGGCAGCCCAGAGAAAGCAGGACAGCTCACGAGCGGCCGCAACGGTCACGATCCCGTGCGGCTTGCCGCGCGCCTTCAGCTGCTGATAGACGCGGTGCAGACGGCGTTGGGCTTTGTTGGAGATCGCGAGGATGTGTTCGGGCTGACCGGCCTGGCGGGCCAGCCGAACCGGGCCGATCGAGGGCCGTGGTCCGATCGAGGTACGACGTCGGCGAGGTGCCCGTGTGGGTCCTTCTCCGACGCCGCCCTCCCGAACCCGGCGTGACCATTTCTGATCACCGGGCTCTCCAGCGACTATTCCGTGATTGACGCGGTTGGCCTCCCGGGGTGGATCGTGGCGTGGCAGGTGGCGCAGACCACGAGGGTTTTGCGTCGCCGCTTGAGCATGATCCTGGCCCATTCGGGTTGGTCTGGCTGCCCGGGCTTGTCGAGGTCTGAGAGCTTGCGGATCTGGTGCACTTGCACCTGATCTGGTTGCCCGCAGATCTCGCACCGTCCAGCACGGAGCCGATCGATCAGCTCTTTGCCAGGGGCGGCGGCCGGGACTGGCGCGCGGTCTTTGAGGGCCGCGTGCTTCTGCCGTATGAGCGGGATACCACCGAACGTTGCGACCAGTGGTTTGCGTCCCTTGCCGCGGTCGACGCTGACTTGCAGGCACTTGTGTGGCCCGTGCGGCGTCTCGATCGTGGCCTTGTACCTGCGGGCCATGGTCGTAACCGTCGAGCTGTACTTGCCGGCGAGCGTCTTGAGCAGCGAGGTCTGCATGACCCAGTGCAGCCGGTCCAGTCGGTAGACATCGCCGGCGAGTAGGTAGTACTGGACGATCCCCCGGTATTCGGCTCCGAAGCAGTTGATGATCGTGTGGTCCGGCTCGTTCATCAACTCGGATCGGTCGGCGGGCTTGCCGCCGTGCGTGTATCGGGAGCATTTGGCCTTGATCACATCCACCGGCACGCGCAGCCGGATCTGACCGTTGACCGACCTGCGGCCAGCGGTCTGCTTGCGGTCGTCGTACTGGGTGATGATCTCGTAGCCGAGGAACCGCGCCGCGCTGGTGCGGGCGTGGGTGATCAGCGTCTTGGTCTCGGACAGCTCCAGCGCGAGCTCGTCGTGCAGGAAACTGGGCAAGCCGACGTTTGATCTCCTCGGCTTCGGCCTTCGGTCCGGTGAATCCGAACAGGATGTCGTCGGCGTATCTCACGTACCGCAGCCGCCGGTAGCCAGGATCGCGTGGATCCAGGCTCGGGAGACCGCGTTGCTGCTTGCGCAGCTTCCGCACCGCAGCATCATCACCACGGTGGCGGGCACGGGTGACCGCCCACTGCACCCTCTGGTACTCAGGATTGTGTTTCCTGAGCGCCCCTCGGTTGTATTCCGGCAACAGCGTTGTGTCGACGAACTTGTCCAGCCGATCCAGGTAGATGTTGGACAGGCACGGGGAGAGAACCCCGCCCTGCGGCACGCCGCTGAGCGTGGCGTTCCACACCCAGTCCTCCAGGTACCCAGCTTGCAGCATCTGGCCGATCAGCCGAAGCATCCGGTTGTCGTGGATCCTCTCGCCCAGCGTGTCGAGCATGACCCGAGGATCGAGCCGGTCGAAGCACTGGGAGATGTCGCCCTCGATAAACCAGCTGGTCCCGGTCCAGGTTCTCGCCACCTCGCCCAGGGCGGTGTGGCAACCCCGGCCGGGCCGGTAGCCGTGGGAGTGCTCGGAGAACTGCGGCTCGTAATACGCCTCGAACAACAGGCGGATCACTTCGCCGAGCAGCTTGTCCGACCACGATGGCAGACCTAACGGCCGCTGCTTCCCATCCTTCTTCGGGATGTAGTGGCGCCGGACAGGCCGAAACCGGTAGCGCTCGTGACGCAGAGCGTCGATGATGCGCTCGATCTTGGCCACGGTCATGCCGTCCGCGGTTTCCGCGTCGGGACCGGAGGTCATCGCCCCCTTGTTGGAGTAGATGCGTCCGTAGGCCAGCAAATACAGCTGCGGGTTGAACAGCTGTCGATACAACTCGTCGCACGGCAGCCCGCGCCTGCCGCGTTCACGGAGGACATGAAGGACCGTTTCGGCGTTCTGCATTACGCATGCCTCCCGGCGCGTCGATGTCCCGTCACCTGTGCCCCTTCGCCCTGTGGACGGCTCTCCCGTCCTCCCTGGTGGGTCGTTGCTCCCACGACTACTACGAGCACTCCGTCACCCCGGGGCTCGCGCCCCAAGGGGGTTGATCCCACGTTCGTCCCTGTTGTACGTCCGAGCGTGACGTAGGCGTCCCACTCATCTCCTTGAATTGCCCTCACTGGGCAACGCTCCCCGCCCCGAAGGCTGCAACAGCAGCACTACCATGCCGTCGCAGGGCGTGGCGCCGGTATCGGGTGTCTTTCCGACGGATGGGCCTTTGCATCATCTGGAGATTGGGATTCAGGCAGTTCAGCTTTCGCCATATCACGCGGGTCCTGCGACGCCCCGGCCCTGACACCTGGGTCGATCGTCGCTTTGCTGGCATGCGATTGTTCCGTTCACCTCTCGGATCCGGGTTAGCCATCAGACCCACGAACCTTCCTTCGAGTTCGTCCCGGCTGCGCCGGGGATACAACAGAGCGCCCGTGGCGATAGTGCCAGGCGGCTTTGATCAACAGCCGCCTGGCCAGCGTCGAGCCGGTCTTGGTGATCGACCCGCTGGCCGACGACTCACCAGACTGGTTTAGTGACGGGGTCAGTCCCAGCCACGCCCCCAGGCGGTGGGGTCTTTCAAATCGTGCCCAGTCCCCGCCGAGCTCGAGATGGATCGATAACCCGGTCAGCGTGTCGATCGCGCGAAACGTGCGCAGACGCGTCACGGTCGGCCACCACCGCTCGTCCTCGGCGAGCTTGACCACCTCCTCGCGGAGCTGCAGCTTGCGGACGGTGAGCATGTCAACGCGAGCGAGCAGGTCGAGATAGACCAGCTCGCTGGTCAGCTCATCAAAGCGCTGGCCGGCCAACCACCGGCAGTGATCGACCTTCCAGGTCGTGGGCTTGGGATACACCCGGCCGTGACGCCGCAGCATCTTAGAGATCCGGTGCCGCGCGGTCATCAGATCACGCCGGCACGCGTCATGCAGCCTGGTCAGCTCCCGGGCGGCCTCCACCCCGGCCGGCGAATACCCTGACCGCGGTCAACTGCCCCGCGATCAGCAACCGCGCCAACAGCTCCGCATCCTTACGATCGGTCTTGACCCGATCAGACGACCCGCGCGGCGTCTTGCCCGGCGCGATCACATCCATCCGCACCCCCGCCGCGACCGCTGCTCGGTAAAGCCCAAACCCGGTCGGGCCAGCCTCATAACACGCGTGCACCGGGCCGGGCAGCTCGCCCAGCCACGCGACCGGACCCTCCGTCCCAGCGCCGAACCGGATGCGCTGCACCACGCCGGTCAACAGGTTGATCGCCGCCGCGGACGTTGATCGGGCATGGACATCCATGCCCACCCACGTCACAGTACTCATGGCCGGACCTCCTCAATCGTCTCGGAGTCAGCCGGAGCCGCTCTCCGGCCAGACAAACCCCCGCGAGGAGCGTCCGGCCACTCAGCCCGACAGGTCAACCCTGCAACGAGCGACCCACGCCATATGGTCTAGCCGCCCTCGCGGTATGGGAGGGGGGCACAGGTCTGCGAGCCCGACGCCACGGGTCAGCAGCGCGTTGGCAGGTGGCGGCGGAGTCGTGCTGGTGCTCGATTTCGACGAGTCGCTCACGCGGATGGGAGGTCGATGGGGTGATTTCCTATCGAGCTCGAGATGTCAGGCGATAGGCTTGCGGCTGTTCGTATTCATCCGCTCTGACCTGGGGGGTTACGCGGTGTCCGATTCTTTGTCCTCATCCTCGGTCGAGGTGCTCGATCGCGCGCTGCGCGACGCGTCTACTCCAAAGCACACGCGGCGCTCGCTGCTCGAACGCGCGGCGGTGGGCGCTGGCGGAGTCGCCGTCGCGGGCGTCGCCCTTCCCGCGGCCGATGCGCTCGCCGACGGCGGGCACGATTCGATTCAGGGCTTCGGCGTGTTCGCGTCCACGACCGAGGCGTTCACGGTGACGTTGCTAACGGAGCTGCTGCGGCGCGTGAGCCTGCATCCCGAAGTCCCGTCCGGAGTCAAAGCTGTGTTCGAGGGCGCGTACGCCGCCGAGCTCGATCACTGGCGGTTTATCCGCAAGTTCTTCCGCCCGTCCACGCAGCGGTTCTGGATTCCAGACGGAGTGTTCGGCGGCGCGGGCAACGCTTTGGACCTGACGGCGATCGGCAACGCGCTTGTCGCTGGCGAGACCCTGTTCGTCAATACCTATCTGATCGGGGTGACGACGTTTGCGAAGGCGGGCCGCTCAACGTTCGCGCGCTACTCCGCAGAGCTGGCCGGGGTGGAGGCCGAGCACCGTGTGCTCGCGCAGACGCTAATCAACGCGAGCCCGCCCGACAACCTCGGCTTTGAGGTGTTTCGCTATAAGCGCGTGCGCGCGATTTTGGCTGCGCTCGAGGGACTCGGGCTGGGCTTCGGGCACCAGGGCGCGATGCCCGGGAGCTTCTACGACTTCCCGCGGCCGCCAATGCCCCCGCCGATCCCAATCCTCTCGAACAAGCCGCGATAGGGGGCGCGCCGAAGGGGATCTGATCGGCGCTGACTGATAGTCGCTAGCCCGGCGCCCTGTCGAGGTACGCACCGGCAACCCACGCTTAGCGATCGGCTCAGACAGGCGACTCTCGCTACGTGGAGGCGTTGCGCAGCTGCCCAGCCGGCCCGCGGCCCGCGTTGAGAGCAGACATCGGCGCTGGCTGACCGCAGATTACGACCGTGGCCTGTCGCACTCGGCGGCAAGGTTCTGTCGCCGGAAGGTCCACGACATCCTCGGCGTCTCCGACTGTCGCTTGCCACCCGAGCGGGCACGACGGGAGTCGCGATCGAAACGCTCGCATCGGACCAAACTCAGAAGCGGCGCGCGTCTGGCTGCCGCCCATGCACCGCCAAGGCAAGATCCTGACGCCCGCAGCCGGGGATGCATCCGAGCGCCACTTGCACTATCGCGTGAATCCGTGCGTCAGGACCGGGTCGGCAACCGGTCCCGCATACTTCTGGTTTGTCGCCTCAGCGGGTGCCTCGACGGGCTGTCGTTCGGGCCATCGCGAGCCAAGAGCAGAAGCCAGGATCCCGACCGAGCGGTGGTCGAGGTGGTCGCTCGTGCGTGAAACCAAAAGCGAGCTTGTCGTTCCCTGACGCTTGCTTGTCTTGCGTTGCGGTCGCCAGCATCACTGACCTTCGGGGCGGCCGGGGGACGGCCTGCTTATGCACCGACACCCGCTGCACCAGTCGCGCTCAGCTCTCAGCGGCGTGGTTGCGTGCCACGTCGACCTGAAGGTGTCTGGCGACGGTCAGAGGAGGGAATCGATTAGTGCTGCGGCGCTGGCTGCCCCGTCAGTTCTGACTGGGCGGTAGGCGTGACGGTCCGGCGACGCGATCCAACCACAACCGACGACCTGACGCCCCAGGAGCTGCAAATCGCCGTTCTCCTCGCCGGCGGCAAGACGACGCGCGAAACCGCGACGGCGCTCTTTCTCAGCCCGAAGACGATCGAGTACCACCTGCGCCACATCTATCAGAAGCTCGCCATCCACTCCCGCGAGGAACTCAGACGGATGCTTACCGTAAGCCTACCGGAGGCTTCGTTCACTGGCTCGAGATCCGAGCACACACCTTCCAGCGTCTGATCGTCCGCGGCGCTCACGGGCTCATGCCGGAGCAGCCGTGCTTCGGTTGCCCGGAGTCTCCGGGAGATGGGTCCTGCAACGCGCGACGAGGGGGAGATGCGACGCACAGACCAGTCCCAGGATGCCTAAGCAGGTATCGCCAGACAGCGTAGCTCGCCACATGAAGCGCACGCTCGCTCCCGCCTCGGTCCGAGCGCGCCGCTCGACTGGGCCGGCCGCTCGTCACTGCTGCATCGTCGCCGCTGCAGGCACGAACATTCGGCTTCCGTTTCGGGACCCGTCTGGTTCAAACCGGCAGCGAGATCTCGGCTGCTACCGGCGCGTCTCGTGCCTGGTCGTTCGGGAGAGCAGAAGCCGGCGGTGCCGCGGGCTGTCACGCGTTTGGCGATTACGGTGAAATATTCGGGAGCCCTACTATGTAGGATGGCGGATCATGACTCTCACTCCGGCGTTCGCGGTCAAGCTCAATGAACAGATCGCCAACGAGTTCGCCGCCCATCAGCAGTACGTCGCCTGCGCCGTCTACTACGACTCTCAGGCGCTGCCGCAGTTGGCCGGTTTCTTCTACCGCCAGGCGCTCGAAGAGCGCGACCACGCGATGATGATGATCCGGTTCCTGCTCGACACCAGCGGTGAGGTAACGGTCCCGGGGCTCGAGGCGCCGGTCGCGCGCTTCGGTGACGTCGTCGAACCTATCTCTCTGGCGCTCGATCAAGAGCAGCGGGTGTCGGGGCAGATCAACGCGCTCGCCGCGACTGCCCGCGAGGAGGGCGACTACACCTCTGAGCAGTTCGTGCAGTGGTTCATCCGTGAGCAGATCGAGGAGGTCGCGACGATGACGAATCTCCTACGGGTCGCCGAGCGCTCTCGAGGCGACGAGGCCGACATCGAGGACTTCATCGCTCGAGAGGAGCAGGACGCTGGGGTCCCGGATCCGACCGCCCCGCGCGCGGCGGGGTCACGCTGACTGAGGGTTCAGACGTACGCGCGCGACCCCGCATGCGATGACAAGGTGAACCGGATTTAATCGAATCGAGAAACCGTTTGCCTCAGCGACATCACCCAACCCGCCTATCCGTGAGCTGCACCACGGACCCGCGGAGCCGCTTTATTTGAGACCGATTCGCGGGCTCATGAGCAAGTTTGAGTCACAGAATGGGGAAGTCTGACTTGCATTCGGGCTCACGCGAAACTGTCGAGAGAGGGCCGCGCCGGGACAAAGGTGCTACCAGGAGGCGCCGGGCGGATTGTGCTGAGCCTCATCCAAGACGCCTGCACGTCGCCCCGGCGGCCGCGAGCAGCTGACTATCGCTTCGGGTGCTGGCCGCGCGGGAGCAGCAGCACGGTCAGGGATCGCCGCCGACCTGCCCCACGGGATCGATGGCGCTGCGGATATACCCGCGCGCCTGTCGCGGTGAGCGTTGAGCCTCCGGTCCGGAGACCGCCCACACGCCGTTCGGGGATCGAAACCGGCCGCGGTGTTCCGTTCGGCGTGCCGTACTCACTACAGTCAATGAACACCCTGCGAAAGTTTCAGCGAAGAGAGCATCTCATGAACAGCACCCGCACAACCCGCTACGACGCTTACAAAGCAGTTCGCGGTCTGGTTGAGGAGCTCCGCGACGTAAAGCTGTTTGACGCCGAGGCCGACAGCATCCTCTGGGCAGCCGAAGGGCTTCTGCTCGCAAACTCCCCGACCGACGCGGAAGCCGTCGAGGCTCGCACGACGTTCGACACGTTGATGCAGGGCCTTGCCGCCAAACGTTGGCAGGACGTCGGTCCCACCACCGCCGAGTCTCAACGCAAGCGACTCGTCGCAGCGTTCGCCGAGTGCGCGCCGCGGCAAACCGTCCCGGCGTCCGCGTAGCAAGCCCGATCCACGACGCACGTGCACGTGGCCGGCGCCGCGCACGCTCCAACTGCTGGCTGCGTACCGGACACCTGACGCGGAAGGCTCGGCCCCGTCGAGAGTGCAGCGGCTGGTTCACGCGCCCAGCACGCCTGCATCGCCGGCGCGAGCGGCACTCGCCGGAACGCTTGCCGATCGCTGATCGGCTCGTGCGCAGCAAGCGGCTGCACTATCGCTGCCCCGAAGAAGAGAATGGTCCGGCCGCTCACGTCACGCCTGCGATTGGACGACGAGCGCCAGACTGTCCGTCGCCTCGTTCCCAGGCGCTGGCTCCTTCGCCGTTTGCGATCACGTCTGAGTCGAGGACGTCGCTGCCGCATCTGGTGTGAGGCGATTACGCCGCGCCGCCGTGCTCACACCCGGCCACGGGCTGCCGACCGTGGTCGTGATCCCGAGCGGCAGTCGCCCTGAAGGTTCCTTGTTGAAATCCACGCCGGCAGGCGGGATCGAGTCTGCGGTCGGTGCCGTGTCGCCGTGGTGGGAACCCCCTGGGATGCGCGCACGTATGACGCGTCGAGTCAGCGCAGCAGGCGTGGGCTTCGGAGGGTCTCGCACGGCTAGAGGGAATCGCGCCTGACGCGACCGTGATCGACGTCGGATGTGGCACTGGGCGCGTCACGGAGGTGCTGCTGTCAATCATGCCACGAGGACGCGTGCTGGCCATGGACGCGTCGGACGGGATGGTGGCACTCGCGCGTAGGCGGCGCGGTGATCGTGCGGAGGTGTGGTGCCAGGACGTGCTTGAGCTTGAGCTGGACGAGCCGGTGGACGCGATCGTTCGGCGGCGATGCTGCACTGGGCGATCGATCACGATCGTCTGTGGCGACGGCTGGCCCGGGCTCTGAGGCCGGGCAGTGTGCTGGAGACCCAGTGCGGGGGACAGGGCAACATCGATCGCGAGCGGCGCTCGCGAGCTGGTCGGCTGGTCACCCGGGGTCTTTGCAGGCCCGGACGAAACGGAACGACGCCTGCCTGCCTGAGGCTGGCTTCACCGCGATCCGGTGCTGGTTGGAGAAGCGTCCAACTCGCATGCGCGAACCGATCTAACGCGCGGCCACCGTCGCACCGGCCGGGGACTGGTTCCTCCTCGTCGAAGAGGCACCCGATCCAGGCGCGGTCATAGCCGCGGCGATTGACGATGTGCTCAGCGCCGCCGAGGTCCCTGACGCCGACGTGTGCTGCGCGGGGATCGCAGCCGCGGAACTCTGCGCGTCCTGCGCCGGCCGGGTCCCGGATCGGATGCCAGACAACGTCCACGGTTGGGTTCAGGCAAATCCTCACGGGCCGCACGCCGACGAGATCGAGCTGGCTGTCCTGGCCGTCAGGTCTCATGCGATCGCGGATCCTCCCGCCGTCTGGTCGACGATCTGGGGGGTTCGTTCACGGGACACCGTCTGGTGCCGGGCCGAACGTGTCCGCGCTGGGCGTCGAGCACTATCGTATGCTGATCTGAAGGCACGAATCGTAAGTACGTCGGCCGCTGAGCGGCGGGAAGGCGGAGGCCGTTACGAGCCGACGGTCGCGTCGGTGTGGCAGGGGATGGCGGGACGCGCTATCACCGACGAGCTCCTTGATTGGCCTCCGGATCTGTTTGCGCTGACTGATGTGATTCTCGAGCACGCCGAGGTGTTCCGGTTCGTCCTGTCTCCGCCGCGCGGTGTGCAGTGGCCGCCGGGTCGCTTTGCCAGCTGGCGTGACGCGGTTCAGGACGCGGCCCGAGACTGGAGCGTCTGGGTTGAGGAGCGCGAGGGCGCGTTGCCGAAGCTGGTGGTCGAGGAGTGGGGAGTTGTCCGGGAACGGGTTTCGGTGCCGCTTGAGCAGTTGGCCGAAGGGCAGGACTGGCGGCTGTGCGAGGCGCTACTTACGCTTCACGCGATCGCCGATGAGGCGTGCGCGGGACTGTTCGTCGCGCTGGATCGCTCGGATGGGCAGGGATGCGTCTATCGCGCGCGTGGGCGCGAGCTGCTGGCGAGAACTGGATCGCTGGCGCGAATCCATCCGGGATTTGTTCAGGTGCTGCCTAAGATTCGCACGCCGCCGAGCGGGAGAGCGGTCTTCTCCCGGTATGCGTGTGTTCAGCGCCCGGGTCTGCAGACGCGGTGGCACAAGCTCCCGGCTCGTCATCCGGGCACGAGTCCGGCGGCTGAGCACGTCAACATGCTGCTGTTGCCGTGGCCGCTGCGAGTACGCGAGTCTGACTTCCGGGCTGTGGACGAGTCGGTGCGCAGGCTCGCCAAGGAGCCCTACGGCTTCTTTGAGTTCGCGCCGTCAGAAGGCCTGGATCTGGATCTTCTTGACCGAACGCTGCTCGCCGCCGCCGACGAGGTCCAGAGCGTCGATGCTGTGATCTTTCCCGAGAGCGCTGTCGATGAGAGCGAGATCGCCGACCTCGAGGCGCTGCTTGACCACCACGGCGTGATCTATCTCCAGACGGGGGTGCGGGAGCGTTCGCCGCAACCGGAGCGGTTCGGAAGCAACTGGTTGCACATCGGGGTCAGCCCGGGCCTCGAGAAGGGTGCCCTGCTGCCGAGCTCACCGTACGCGCCGTGGTTCCACATCCGCCAGAACAAGCACCACCGGTGGGCGCTAGATGAAGGCCAGATCTTCCAGTATCACCTGGGTGGGGCCCTGCACCCCAAGATCCTGTGGTGGGAGGCAATGGACGTCCCTCGCCTGGCGCTGCAGTTCTTGCAGGTTGGAGAGGAGGTCACAATCGTCTCGCTGGTCTGTGAGGACCTCGCACAGAACGACGATGTCGCCGCGGTCATCCGGGCCGTCGGCCCCACCATCGTCTCCACGGCATTATTAGACGGACCGCAATTGACGTCGCGGTGGGCCGCCCGGTACGCAAGCGTCCTGGCCGATGATCCCGGCGCGGCCGTCCTGACATTGACTTCGTTTGGCATGGCGCAGCGTTCCCAGCCCGCCGGACACGACCCGTCCCCGGTCATCGCGCTGCTGAAGGACGCCGACCGGGGCACCCGCGAGATATCGCTCAAACCGGGTTCCCACGGCGTGTTGCTGACCCTGAGCGGGGAGCGCGCCACCCGGCGCAGCGCTGACGGCCGATGGCCAGTCACGACCGGCACCCACTACTCCGCAGTCGCCATCCACCAGATCCGCGCTTCGGGCGCGGGATCGGGGGCGGCGCCTCCGCGCTCCGCGCCCGGTGAACCGCTCATGGAAGCCGATGAGATCACCATCCTCACGGGCTGGGCCGAGGGTGTGGCAGAAGTGTTGGCCTACGCGCCCGAGCGTAGCCAGGATCTGCTCGCCGACGCGGGCGAGAGCGCGCCGTGGCGACATGCCTTCGCGCTGGCCAAACCGACGCCGCGGCTCACCCAGGCGATCGAGTCGATCGCGCAGGCGCTCACTGCGGCCACATCAGCCGGTGGCGTACCGTCGTTTGATGCGGTGCTGATCTGGGCTCGAGAAACCCGACCCGACGAGCGACCGTTGGATCGGCTCACTCGCCGGGTACTGCGCTCAGCGCTCGAACAGCTGTGCACCCGTCAGGGCGCTACCGCCGACGTTACAGGTGACTCCACCACCGGACCGCACCGATCAAGGTGGACCGAGAGAACCGCTTTTCACCCCGATCAAACACGCGGGGATGAGCGGATCGGCACCAACTAGCCGCAGTGGGCGGCAGGCCGGCAGGACTTCTCCTAGGTCGTCCCAGCAGCCACGAGGCCGAGGCTGCTGCCTCAGCTGGGCGCTGCCGAAAGCAGAAGCCCGGAACGGCGTCGACGGGATCGCCGATGTGGCTGGTCGTGCGCCGGGAGCAGGCGTCTGCGTTTCGCTAAGCGGCGCCCGAGGTTCGGGGCCTTTGAGGCGGTCTGAGTGACGAGAGAATTCAGAGGCGGCGATCGCGCCGCGGTTGCGGTCTGCGCGGACGGTTGAGGCGGTTGTGTGGGAATGCCGGCGGTTAACTTCGACTTGTGATGTACCAGGCGATGGTCCGCGAGCCCGGCAACGCGTTTAACAGATAGCTATACATAAGATGGGTTATCGAGCATGATTTAGTCGGCCTCGTCGTACGGGAGCATCAGCCGGCCAGCCTATCCATCAGGGTGACGCTTTTCGGGCATGTCGCTTCGTCGTTCTGACACCAGTCGCAGCGCGGCTCGTGTGTGATCGATTCGGCGCAAGAAATCTCGAGTTGCGCTAGCGCCTGGCGGCGTCGGCCTGTCGCGCCAGCGTGGTCAGGGCGGCGAAGAACGCCGGCGGCTGTCCTTTGAAAAGCCCCATGGCGGTCAGGAACCTGGCCACGCTCATCGCGGCTCCCTTGGTCTCGGTCGGGCGGATGATCGAGCAGACCGGCAGGCTCGGCCGCAGGAACGTGGTGGGATGGGGCATGATCAGGTTGGTCTGGAAGTTCGGGCCACCGAACGGGGGCTTGTTGAGATCCGGGAACTTCAGCCCGTTGGTCGGATCGGTCAGCGGCGGCGCGTTGCCGGCCTTGTCGCTCCAGGTCTGAAAGTGCATCGTTTCGGTCGGCCCGATGCTGAGCACGACCCGCAAGACCTCGGGGTCCTGCACCCGTTGAGCCAGCGCTGGATACAGGCTCGTGCCTCCCTGTTCGATCGTCGCGAAATGGAATCCCGCCGTGTTGGCGATCGCCTGAAGGTGCTTGGCGGGCTTGAGGTCGGCGTTCGATCTCGGGATCGCCGGGAACTTCCCCTTCATCAGCCCGGGCACCGCCGGCGGGAAGCTAGCGCCCAGATCGGGGTTCTTGCGGCGGGCCCGGTACCGGGTCCACCAGGACGTGTCGATCGTCAGCTGTGTCAGATTGGTCAGCCGGCCCCGCTTCTGGGCTCCGTTGGCGGTGCTGCTCGGCAACTTCCTGAACGCGTCCAGGTTCACCGGCTCGGCGCCCCGGGACTTGAGGTAGGCGTTGAGGAATGTGAAGTGGGTCATCTCGTCATGGGTGTTGTCATGCACGTACTGAGCCATGTCGGAATCGAGCACGTTGACCGCAGCCGTGAACTGCTTGTTGCCGCTGCCGCCGGGCACGGCGGCGTCCTGAATCCCGCACAACTCGTTGTACTGCTGCCAGAGATCCGTCTCGAGTATCTCGGCGGCGGACAGAAAGCGCAAGATGGCCGCGTCCCCCCTGCTCAGATCGCCCTTGGCGAAGGCTTCCGAGACGCCTCCCAGCATTCCCGCACCGAGTGCGACGACGCCCGCACTCGCGAGAAACCTGCGGCGACTGGATGCATCCGACGCCGGCGGTTGTTCACCGCCGTTCACGGACGCGGATCGCGGTGACGACGATGGCTGAGCCGATGAGCCTGAGGATTGTGTGTTCACTGCCGTGCTCCGATCTCGTTTGGACAGGTATCGCGCACGCGCCCGGCCAGGCGCAGATGCTCAGGGACGACGACGAATCACCCGCGGACGTCTCCTCGCTGCTCAAGACTCCGGCAGCGGCAAAGCCTTCCCGCGAACTACGAAATTCCTCGCAGCGCGCCAGCCCGCCTCCCCCGCACGGGCAACGGCTGGCGCAGATCGGCGACAAGTACACGATCATCCAGCCGTTTGAGCCCAACCGCGCAATGCCCCGTGCCGATCACGGCCTCGCGGGTTCGCGAGCCGACACTGCTGGTGGGGAAGCGCCACAACGGCCAGTACGCCACGACCCACCCGGTGTCGCAAGCTAGGGTCGGCTGCCGGCGGTCCACCTGGAGTCATCAAGTGACAGCGGCCGGAGCTACCTGGAGCTCCGGCCGTTGTCAGGATCCGGTATGTGCCGGTGCCAGCGCTAGCTGATGAACCCATCCTTCGGCAGCGTGGCGGCCGCCGCCCTGGCTGAGATCGTGCCCGGAAGCGACGGCATTACGGCGCGGCCGCCAAACGCGGGTCAAAGAAGCTGAAGTGCGTGGCTTCGCGGCCGCGACCTTAGGCGGCAACTTGCTTGAGATCGGTGCAGCTCAGCGTGCCGACGGCGCCGAGGTAGATCTCCGCAAACGCCATTTCCACCGCCACCCCGGTGCCGAGCAGCGCGTGCGTGCTGGAGACCGCAGCCTTCGGGATGTGGAGCTTGAAGCCGCTCGGGGTCTTGGATCCCAGCGCCTTGCCCAAGAAGGCCTTGTGGTCCTTCTCGTTCTGGAGGGCCTTTTGGAAGTAATCCCTGTTCTTCAAGGATCAGTGAGACGCAAAAAACAGAACGGCGCACGAAGCCGCCGCGCCGCGTCAGCAGCGGGACAGCGCGGGCGTGGTGATCAGCCGGTGACACCGTCAGCGGCCTGGAGCAGCCAGGCCGTCGGCTCGCGCCGCGGGCCCATGACCGTCTCCGGGGATGCGGCGATTTTTAGCTTTTGATCCGCGCCGGTCAGTGTCAGCAGGCGCGCCACCTGTCCGGGGCCGCACACCACCTCAAACCGCGCGCGCAGCGCGCCGGCGCGGAGCTGCGCGCCGAGCAGAACTCGCAGCCCCGAGCAGTCCATGAACTCGAGCCGGCGCAGGTCGACCACCAGGCGACCTCGCCCGGCGAACTGCAGCTGGCGCAACCGCTCCGCCAGGATCGAGGCACCGGCCAAGTCAAGTTCTCCGCCGAGGACCAGCATCGGTACGACCGCGTTGGCCTGTTCGTCGATGATCAGCTGGCCGGGGCTCACCTCAGGCCACGTCGGAGTCGACCGGGTCCGGGTCCACCTGCGCCGCTGACGGCCGCGGTGGTGCTGCGGGCCAGAGGCGGCGGGACGAGACATACATCGGGACCGATATTCCAGCCCGGCCCAGGCACCGCGGGCAGCTCTCCCAGGACACCGCGTCGACCCGCAGGGCAACGCTCAGCCCACAGCGCGGACAGTTGACGTAGGACATCAAATCTCGCTTCCGACGCGTGACGGAATGTCAACCAGAATCGAGTGTGACCACTGTCGCATCACCGCCCTGGTATGACAGCTCGGGTGTCTCGGCCTCAAGACGGTTCGTGCATCTCGGCCTGCAGCCACACTCGTCTTCCACCAACGTAGCACCGCATCGGCCGTTCGCCGGCGTCGTCTCGAGCGGCTGTCATCGCACGGACACGGTGCTTAACCCTCGTGTTCATGCTTCGCCATGCCCGCGGCGATGACGTGTGCTGGTGACGCTGAGGTGGACTGTCATCTACCTAACCAGCGACGCAGACCCAGCAAGGGGCGGGGTAGCGGACCAGTACGACAAGCGAGTTCTCACCCCACCAGGAGGTCTTCAGATGAGTGCAATACAGCCAATCGCGCCCGCCCACACCAATGGTGGATCGGGCGAGTTCAACCAGTGGCGCGAGCACACACGGGTGTTCTTGCAGCCGATCGCGGCCCCCTCGATTCTCGGCCTGTTCGGGTTTGCCATCGCCACGTTCATGGTCACCGCCTATCTCGTCGGCTGGTACGGGTCGGCGACATCCCCCGGCCTGATCTTCCCGTTCGCCGCCGCCGCCGGCGGGGTCGCCCAAGGCGCTGCCGCCCTGTGGGCCTACAAGGCGCGCGACGGCCTGGCCACCGCCGTCCACGGCATCTGGGCGGCGTTCTGGCTGGGCTATGGGTTTCTGCAGCTGCTGATCGCGCTCAAGGTCCTCCCCACACCCGCCCCCCACGCCGCCGTCCCCGAACTGGGCTACTGGTTCTATCCATTGGCAGCGGTCACGCTGACCGCCGGAGTCGCGTCGCTGGCGGAGAGCCTTGCGCTGTCCGCAGTGCTGTTCCCGCTCGCGGTCGGCGCCGCGCTGCTCGGCGTGTTCTACACCGTCGGCGGGACCACTTGGGAGTACCTCGGCGGCTACTTCACGATGGCGTCGGCGTTCACCGCCTTCTACGCCGCCAGCGCGATGATGCTGGCCAGCACCTCCGGCCGGGTGATCCTCCCGCTCGGCAAATTCCGCCGCTCGGCCAACACCCCCGGCGAGCAGCCCGCCTACCCGATTCAGTTCGAGCTCGGCGAGCCCGGCGTCAAGCAGGGGCAATAGCCAAAGCAACGGGGTCGGACAGCCGCGCGCCAGGGTCCCGCCGGCGGCACGCTCGCCGGCGGGATCCGTTTGACTTGTCGCCACCGACTGAACCACAGATGCGTGACCCCGGCGGCGATAGTTCATGTGCGGCGGTCATCTGACGAACAATCGCCGATCGTCTTGCACGCGCCGCGCTCGATCGATTAGTGTTGCCGCCGATGCCGGGGCGGGTCGATCGAAGACGCCAGAGCGTGCCGTTGCTCGAGGTGGATCCGGATCTAGGCGACGGGCTCAGTGAACTAGAACTGCAGGATGCCCGGCCCCGTGCCGTTGTCGCGGTGATCGAGCTCACCTCCGGTTGGGACCCGAGCAAGATCAGCCCCGAGGGCAAGGAGGGTTGGCTGGGCCTGATGGTCATCGACGGCCTGCTCATCCGGCGCGTGCACGTGGGCAATCGCGCCGCCGCCGAGCTGTTCGGGCCCGGGGACGTGATCCGTCCTTGGGACACGGACGGCGAATATGCACCGTTACCCATCACCGTGGCCTGGCACGTGCTCAAGCCGACCCGGCTGGCGGTCCTCGACACCGCCTTCGTGCTGCGCGTCGCCCCATGGCCGAGCATCACCAGCCGGATCGTCGGCCGGATCGCTCAGCGGGCGCGGTATCTCGCGCTCACCCAAGCCGTGACCCACCTGCCACGCGTCTACGCCCGGCTGCTGATTCTGTTCTGGCTACTCGCTGAACGATGGGGCCGCGTCAACCCTGAGGGGGTGACGATTACCCTCCCACTCACGCATGAGGTCCTTGGGATGCTCGTCGGCGCTCACCGACCACCGGTAACCATCGCCCTCCAACGCCTCTCCCGTGCCGGCCTGCTCACCCGCCCGCGCACCGACCGCTGGCTCCTCACCAACCTCGCCGTGGAGCGCCTCGGACAGCCGGAGAGCCTCATTCTCATCGACGACGAAACCCCGCAGTAACCCGGCCTACCCCTGGTCGCCGCCGATCGCACCCTAGTCAGTGCACGCGAGCGTGGACCGGGGCGGCGGACCGGCTGGATGTACGCAAACGAACTTCGCCACCGTACGGTGAGAGGCGAATACGGTGCCCGGGGGTAGATCAGTGTCAAAAAGACGAGAGGGCATCTGGCATGACGTTAGACATCGAGCACGAGCTCCTCAGGCACTTGCGAGCGGTGGAGGCGATCGAACAGCAGAGCATGCGGCTGATGCGTTCCGGCGTGCAGCATGCCGGCGACGAGCAGGTCGCCGGCATCTATGACGCCCACCGCCGGCAGACCGAGGATCACATCCGCTTCCTGCACTCACGAATCGTCGCCTGCGGCACGCGTCGGGCGCCACGGGATGATCCCGGCCCTGAACTTGCCGCGGTTGAGATCGGTTTTCCCTCGCGACCGGACGCCGGGACGCTGGCGGCGGCCGCCTACGCGCACGAGAACCTTGAGATCGCCGCTTACCACCTGCTTGGAGAATTGGCCGAACGGGCCGGTGATCACGAGACCGCCGCGGCGGTCGAGCAGATCCTGGAGCAGGAGGAGGCAGCCGCCGAGGCCGTGGCCAGCACCTTCGATCGCGCCATCGCGGTCGCGCTGGGTGAGCCGGCGACCAGTCCGACCAACGAACTGAGAGGCAGCGACGCCACCGATGATCTCCTCCACCGGGCTCGGAGGCAACCGTGATCGCACGCCTGGTCGTGCTCGCCGGTTGCCGTCGCAGGGGGCTCGCTTGTGTCTGTTACCTGCTTACCAACCAAGAAGGTCGCTACCAGGACTCGTATCCACGGAGCGGCTGACGCGAATTCAAATGCGGTGGTGCGGTCCGGACACACACCGCTGGTAGACGGCGGAGGTTTGGTCCACCCGGCGCACGGGGAACAACCTCTGCGAACCGCTCGGTCCAACTTCGAGGAGCCCGGAATGTCTGAGAACGTCGCCGCTTTCATGCTCAACCGCTTGGTCAAGTGGGGAGTCTCGCATGTGTTTGCATATCCCGGTGACGGCATCAACAGCCTGCTCGGCGCGTTTGAGGAGGTCGACGAGCTCGAGTTCATTCAGACGCGCCACGAGGAGATCGCTTCCTTCGCGGCGTGTGCTCACGCCAAGCTGACCGGCGAAGTGGGCGTGTGCATGGCCACTTCGGGGCCCGGCGCGGTACACCTGCTCAACGGGCTCTATGACGCCAAGCTGGATCACCAGCCGGTGGTGGCGATCATCGGTCAGCAGAAGCGGATGGCGATCGGCGGCAACTTTCAGCAGGAGGTCGATCTGAACTCGCTGTACAAGGACGTGGCCAGCGAGTTCGTCCAGGTTTGCATGGCGCCCGAGCAGGCCCAGCATTTGATCGACCGGGCCATGCGGATAGCTCACGCCTCGCGCTCGGTGACGTGCGTGATTCTGCCCGATGACGTAGGCGAGAGCGAGTACGCGGCTCCCCCGCGAGCGCACGGAGCGATCTTGTCCTCGATCGGGTTCACGGATCCGGTGATCCGGCCTCGCGACGAGGATCTGCACCGGGCGGCGGACATCCTCAACGCCGGCGAGAAGGTCGCGATCCTCGTCGGGCAGGGCGCTCTGGGCGCCACCGACGAGGTGATCGAGACGGCCGAGCTGCTCGGCGCCGGGGTGGCCAAGGCGCTCAACGGCCGAGCAGCTGTGCCCGACGACCTGCCGTTCGTGACCGGATCGGTGGGTCTGCTGGGCACCAAGCCCACCAATGAGATGATGATGAACTGCGACACGCTGCTGATGGTGGGCTCGAGCTTCCCCTACTCGGAGTGGCTGCCGGAGCCCGGGCAGGCACGGGCGGTGCAGATCGACATCGACGGGCGCATGCTCGGAATTCGCTATCCGATGGAGCTGACCCTCGTCGGCGACAGCCGCGAGACATTGCGCGCGCTGATCCCGTTGCTGACGCGTAAAGAGGATCGCTCCTGGCGTGAGAACATCGAGCAGGAGGTCGGGCGCTGGTGGGAGATCCTGGACAGCCAGGCCCACGAGGCGGCCCAGCCACTGAACCCCCAGCTGCTGTTTCACGAGCTCTCCAAGCGCCTGCCGGATGGAGTGATCCTGACCAGCGACTCGGGATCGTGCACCGACTGGTGGGCTCGACACCTGCGGCTGCGGCGCGGGATGCAGACCGCGCTTTCGGGCAACCTGGCCTCGATGTGTCCAGCGGTGCCCTACGCGCTCGGCGCAAAATTCGCCTATCCGGACCGACCCGTGATCGCTTCCATCGGCGATGGGGCGATGCAGATGGTCGGTAACTCCGGCCTGATCGACCTTGTCCACTACTCCGACCGCTGGACCAACCAGCAGCTGGTGGTGCTCGTCCTGCACAACAACGACCTCAACCAGGTCACCTGGGAGCAGCGGGTGCTGGCCGGAGATCCCCGCAATCCAGCCACGCAGACGCTGCCTGACTTCCCGTTCGCTCAATACGCCGAGCTGATCGGCTTCAAGGGCATTCGCATCGACGCTCCCGAACAGGTCGGCGACGCTTGGGATGAGGCGCTCAGCGCCGGGCGCCCGGCGCTGATCGAGGCGATCACCGATCCCGACGTGCCGCCGCTGCCGCCTCACATCACCCTGCAGCAGGCCGAGAAGATGATGAAGGCCATGTCCAGCGGAGAGCAGGGCGTCGGTCGGATCATGGGGCAGGCGATCAAGGGCAAGGTCGACGAGTTCGTCAACCGGTGAGTCCGGGATCACATCGGCAAGACCCAGGAACCCCCTGATCGCGGTCACTTGACCCGCGCGAGCGAGGATTGCCAACACCTGGCACGGATGCCCCGCTACCGCCCCGGCGATCCGGTCGACCTCGCCGTCATCTGCGCCGGGGCGAGTGGCGTAGCCGGGGCGCGAGAGCCGCGAACGAGTCCGTAATCTCTGGGCATGGAACCTTGGTCGATCGCGCCGAGCGCCGCCACGGAGATCTTGCCCGGCCGGGTCAGAGACTGAGGCGTGCGCCGGCTGATCGACATCTCCGTCCCATTGCGCGCCGGGATCGCGTCCGATCCTCCCGGGCTGCTGCCGGAGATCGACTATTACGACCACGCCGACACGGCGAATGAGGTCCTTGCCTTCTTTCCCGGCGCGAGCGTGGAGGATCTGCCCGACGGTGAGGGCTGGGCACTCGAGCGGGTGCGGATCTCGACTCACAACGGCACCCATCTCGACGCCCCCTATCACTATTCGGCAACGATGGATCGCGGCCGTCGCTCCCTCACCATCGATCAGGTGCCGTTGGATTGGTGCCTGCAGCCGGCGGTCAAGCTCGACTTCCGCGACCGCCCAGACGGGTACGTGCTCACGGCGGACGACGTCGCCGACGAGCTGGTCCGCATCGACCATCACCTCCGCTCGCTGGAGATAGTCGTCATCAACACCCGCGCCGGCGAGCGGTATGGCGAGAGCGATTACGTCAGCGCCGGCTGTGGCGTGGGCCGCGAGGCGACCCTGTTCATGCTCGAGCAGGGGGTCCGGCTGACCGGAACCGACGCCTGGAGTTGGGATGCTCCGTTCGTTCACACCGCGCGGGTCTATGGGCGCGACCGGGATGCTTCCGTCATCTGGGAGGGACACCGCGCCGGCCGGGAGATCGGCTACTGCCACCTCGAGAAGCTGCACAACCTCGCATCGCTTCCGCCGAGTGGCTTTCAAATCGCCTGCTTCCCCGTCTCGGTGCAGGGCGGGTCCGCCGGCTGGACGCGCGCGGTGGCGATCCTGGAGGACGAGTCGGACTGACCTCGCGCACCCTCGCCGGGCGCTTCTGCGGCACTCGTCACAGTAGCCCTGACAGCAGGGCATCCGGACACGCGCCGCCGATCGTGAACCCGATCAGCCGGATGGCCAGCGCTCGTCGGCGATGCGAGCCAGCGTCGCCAGCAGCGCCTGCGTCCCCTTCTCGCCGAATCCCTGAGCCTGGGCGGCGATGTAGAGCTGCTCGGCGAGCGCGGTGCCCGCCAGCGGGAGTCGCATCCGTCGAGCCTCGACGAGGGCGATGCCGAGGTCCTTGACGAAGTGGTCGATCTTGAACCCGGGCTCCAGGTCGGAACGCAACAGGCGAGGCCCGTAGTTGGACAGCGACCACGATCCCGCGGCGCCGTCCTTGATCGTGTCGATCACGCGCTCGACGTCGAGGCCGGCCCGGCGGGCGTAGAGCATCGCCTCGCACACGCCGATCATCCCCGAGGCGATCGCGACCTGGTTGACCATCTTGGCGTGCTGTCCGCTCCCGGCGTCGCCCTGCCAGACGACACTGCGGCCGAGCTGGGCCAAGAGCGGCTCGGCGCGCGCAAACGCCGACTCCTCCCCACCCACCATGATCACCAGGGTCGCATTGCGAGCGCCCACGTCGCCGCCCGATACCGGGGCATCCAGCGCCTGAACCTCGTGTTCGGCGGCCACGCCGTGGATCTCCTGCGCGAGCGATGGCTCACTGGTGGTCATATCCACGATCAGCGAGCCGGGCCGCATCGCCGCCAGGACACCGCCGTCCTCGAGCAGCACATTGCGGACGTCGTGGGGATAGCCGAGCATCGTGAACACGACATCCGCGTCGGCGGCGACCGCGGCCGGACTGTCGGCCCAGCCGGCTCCGGCCGCCACGAGGTCATCGCCGCGCGCCTTCGTCCGGTTGTAGACGGTGACTCGGTGGCCCGCCTCGAGAAGGTGACCGGCCATCGGCCCGCCCATCACCCCGGTACCGATCCAGCCGAGTGACACGCGGTCGGTCGGGGCTTCCCCTGCTACGGCCATCGCCTCATCGTATTGGCTTGCCCCGATCGGGCACGAGGCGGACGATTCCGGAGTGATAAAAACCGAGCAGCCGTGACCGACACCTTCCCGAGGAGCCCGGCTCTGAGCGCCCTGCAGGTGCCGATCGTCCAGGCGCCGATGGCCGGCGGCCCATCCACTCCCGCCCTGGCGGCCGCGGTCAACCGCGGCGGCGGCCTCGGCTTCCTCGCCGCCGGATATCTGACCGTCGAGCGGCTGGGCCAGGACATCGACACGACTCGGCGGCTCACCGGCCGCGGCTTCGGGGTCAACCTGTTCGTCGGCGGCGGGCAGGCAGCCGACCGTGATCGCGTCGAGGCCTACGCCCAGCGCCTGAGCGAAAAGGCGCAGCGAGCCGGCGTCGCGCTCGGTGAGCCTCGATTCGACGACGATTTTTTCGGCGCCAAGCTCGAGCTCCTGTGCCGGAGCGCCGTTCCCGTCGTGTCCTTCACCTTCGGCGTTCCGCCTCGGGACGCGATCGAAGCGCTCCACGCGGCCGGTTCGGAGGTGTGGCTGACCGTCACCTCCCCGTTCGAAGCGGATCAGGCCGCCGCCGGCGGCGCCGACGCGCTGATCGTCCAGGGCATCGAAGCCGGCGGGCACCGCGGCGTGTTCGTCGACGACGGCCAGCAGTCCGAACTCACGCTTCTGGCGGCGTTGCAGCTGATCCGCCTGAGCGTCGACCTTCCCCTGGTCGCCGCCGGGTCGATCATGACCGGCGCCGCCCTCGCGGCGGTCCTCGTCGCCGGCGCGGGGGCGGGACAGATCGGCACCGCCTACCTACGCAGCACCGAGGCCGGCACATCGAGCGCGCAGCGCGCCGCGACGGCGTCAGACACCCCCACGGTGCTGACCCGGGCGTTCAGCGGCCGGTTGGCTCGCGGGATCACCAATCGTTGGCACCAGGAGCACGGGACCGCCGCCCCCCGCGCCTACCCGGAGATCCATCATCTGACCTCCCCCCTCCGAGCCCACGGTCGACAGGCCGGCGATCCCGACCTGATCAACCTGTGGGCGGGACAGGCTCACCGACTTGCCCGGGAGCAGTCCGCGGAGGAGATCACCCGCCTGCTGGCAGCGGAGGCGCGAGAGGCGATCCGGCGCGCCGCTGGCCGCTTGGCCTGAGCTCGCAGCCGACTTACGCCACCGACGCCGCGAACACCGGACCCAGCGCGCGACCGGCCAGTTCGACCGCCTCCAGGTCGTGCGCGTCCGGCATGGAGATCGTGAACCCCTCGATCCCGACGTCGACCATCGCCTGGACACGCTGCGCGATCGTGTCCGGGTCTCCGGCGATGACCGCGGCCAGCCGTTCCTCGGGAATGCCGCGCTCGCGCATCGCCGCGACCTTTGCCTGGGCGGCCTCGTGGGTGGGCGCGACTGCCACCTGCCCCATCCCGGTCTTGGTGATCTCCGCGGGATCGCGGCCGACCGACTCACAGTGCCCCTCCAGGACGCCGAGCAGGTGCTTGGCCCGCTCCGGATCTCCGAACAGGTTGCAGCCGTCGGCGTGTTTCGCCACCAGCCGCAGCGTCTTGCGCTCGCCGCTGCCGCCGATCAGAATCGGGATGTCGCCGCGGACCGGCTTGGGATTGTTGTAGGCGCCGTGAGCGGTGAAGTACTTGCCGGCGAACGTCGTCTGCTCCTCGGTGAACATCGAGCGCGTGATCTGGAGCGCCTCCTCCAGGCGCTCGAACCGCTCCTTGAGCGGCGGGAACTGAAATCCATAGGCGCGGTGCTCCGCCTCGAACCATCCGGCGCCGAGCCCGTGCCAGGCGCGGCCCTTGGACACCACATCGAGCGTCGCGGTCGTTTTGGCGGCGATCGCCGGATTCCGGTAGGTAACGCTGCCGACCAGCAGCCCCAGGGTCACCGACGAGGTGCGCGCGGCGAGGCCGGCGAGAATCGTCGAGCCTTCGAGCATCCAGTTCTCGGGGGGTCCGACGGGTGGGATCTGGTGAAGGTGGTCCATCACCGAGATCGAGCTGAAGCCCGACCGCTCGGCCGTGGTGGCGATGTCGACCAGCTTGTCGAACACCTCATCGGGCCCAACGCCCGGATAGTTGAAGTTGGGGAGGTGGAGATCGAGTGTGATTGGAAGGCGCATGCCGTTCAACCTACACGGTGCTCAGCCTCCGCTTGTGAAGTGATCCACCCAGCCAGCCAGGAGATAAGTTTCGTCGGATGTTCGAGGGCTTCGAGGTCCGGGAGCTGGAGACCGATCGCGGATACGTCCACGCGCTCATCGGCGGCGCCGGACCGCCGCTGTTGCTGTTGCACGGCTATCCCGAGTCGCACCTGATGTGGCACGGCGCGGCGCCCCTGCTCGCCGAGCGCTTCACCGTCGTGGTTACCGATCTTTCCGGGTATGGCGAGTCGCTGCGCCCCGCGACCGCGGATGACCATGCCGCGCACTCCAAGCGCGCCCTCGCCGTCGATCAGCTGCAGGCGATGGCGACGCTCGGCCACGAGCGCTTCGCCGTCGCGGGCCACGACCGGGGCGGCCGAGTCGCCTACCGGATGGCCCTGGACCATCCCGGCAGGGTCAGCGCCCTCGCCGTGCTCGACATCGTGCCGACCGGCGACGTGTGGGCTCGAGCCGACCACCGCTTCGCGCTTCTCTACTGGCATTGGGGCTTTCTCGCCCAGCCGGCGCCGGGGCCGGAGCGGCTGATCGACGGCGACCCGGACGCATTCTTCGAATACCACCTGCGGGCGATCGGTCTCGGCGGAGCCGCCGGAACGTATCCCGGCGACGTCCTGGACGCCTACCGCCGCCAGTTGCGCGACCCCGCCGCCGTTCACGCCATGTGCGAGGACTACCGGGCCGGAGCGACCATCGACCGGGAGCTGGACGAGGCCGACCGCGGCCGCCGGATCGATTGCCCGGTCCTCTGTCTGTGGGGCGAGCGCGGGGCTCTGCCTCGCCTGTACGGCGACGTGCTCGCCGTCTGGCGCCCGTGGGCGCCGGACGTGACCGGCCGGGCGATCGACGCCTCCCACTTCCTGGTCGAGGATCGGCCCGAAGAGGTCGCCGCGGAGCTGGCGGCGTTCTTCGGGCGGTACTAGGAGCTCGGCCGTGTCATCTTGAAGCTGTCCTGAACGACGGCATAGTCGGCCGGTCCCCCCAGCCGCGCCACCGGCCGCAACCGGGCGGTGTCGACAATCCCGTCCACGATCGCGGCCTCGTCCAGGTGCACGCCCACGACCTGGCCGATCACCAGGTGCTGATCGACGGCACGGCCGTCGACATCGCGAAGCGCGAGCTTCGCCACCACCCGGCATTCCATGGCGCAGCGGGCTTCGGCGACCCGGGGCGGAGCCACCAGCTTCGAGGCGGCCATGGTCAGCCCGGCGCGCTCGAACTCGCTCTCGCCGTGGCCAAGCGCGGCCGAGGTCTCGTTCATCGGCTCGCGCAGTTCGAAGGTGACGAGGTTCCACACGAACTCCGACATCTCGCCGGCGAACGTCGCCGAATGCTTGGCGCCGCTGCTGGAGAAGGCGAGCATCGGCGGCGCCTCGCCGATCGCGTTGAAGAAGCTGTAGGGAGCCAGGTTCACCGATCCGTCGGCGGCCAACGTCGACACCCAGCCGATCGGCCGGGGCGCCACCAGCGACTTGAACGGGTCGTGGGGCAGCCGGGCGCGGTCACGTGCGGCGGGTTCATAGAAGATCACGGTGGGGAAGCTAGCGGCTGTCATCGCCGCCGCGCCGGCACGCAACTTCGGATCGGCGGTCGGTTTAGGTACCGCGACCAACTTCGCGAGGAGATTTGAGTGAAGCGCACACTGAAGCTGCTGGCCGTGTCCGGCGTCGCCCTCGGATCGATCACCGGGATCGCGGCGGCCGCGTCCTCTCCCACCGTGGTCACGGGCGCGCCAACGAGTGTCAACGCCACGCGCGCCGTGCTCCACGGCCGGGTCAACCCCAACGGCCTGGCGACGCAGTACGTCTTCTCCTACGGCCCTACGGTCGCCTACGGCGTCAACACCGTGGTGCATGCGGTGGGCCACGGCGCCAAGGGCGTCGACGTCGCCCGCGCCGTCACGGGACTGACCCCGGGAACCGTCTACCACTACCGGATCAGCGCGGTCAACCGCGCCGGGACCGGCGTCGGCGCCGACCGCACATTCACGACCACCGGCCATCCTCCCGCGGCGGTGGTCACCGGCGGACCGATCAACGTCGGCAAGACGTCGGCGACGATCACCGGGAGCATCAATCCCAACGGAGCGACCACCAGCTACCAGATCCAGTACGGCCCGACCACGGCCTATGGATATGCGACGTTCGCGGTACCGCTGGCGGCGCTGACCACGCCGGTGCCGGTGTCGGTGCCGCTCGGCGGACTGGCCCCGCGGACGTTGTTTCACTACCGCGTGGTCGCCTTCCACGGAAGCACGTCCTCGGCCGGCGCGGACGCGACGTTCTTCACCGAACCGTGGTCGCGGCCGAAGCCGCAGCTGACGGCGCACACCACGCCGAGCCGCGACAAGCGGTCGCCGTACACGTTCACGACCTCCGGCGGCCTACGCGGCGGCGGCTTCATACCCGCGCCTCAGCGGTGCACCGGCAACGTCGGGGTCCGCTACTACAACGGTCGCCACCAGCTGGCGTTCGTCGTGGCGCCGGTGTCGTCGGGCTGCCGGTTCTCGGTGCCGGCCACCTTCCGGCGCCTGCACGGCCGCGGCCCGGCACGGCTCCGCGTCAACGTCGACTTTCGCGGCAACGGCTACCTTCAGCCCGGCATCGCCACCGATCACGTGACCGCCGGCTGATCTCGTCTTCGGGGGAGGCAACCGCCGGATGGCGGTTGTCTCCCCCGCCGCGTTCGCGCGGATAGTCTTGCCCTCCATGCCAGACAGAGGGCCGCGGGCGACGAGCGCTGAGATCGCCCTGCTGGTGGCTCTCGCAGCCTGGGCGCTGTTCCCGCTGGTGCTGCTCCTGATCTACGCCGCCCAACGGCACGCCCGGTTCACCGGCGCCGACGGGCTGATCGGAGCCGACGGCGTGCTCGGAGCCGACCAGCTGCAGTACCTGGCGTGGGCACGAGATGCGAGCGCTCATTCAGGGCTGGCGTCGGACCTGTTCAGCCTGTCGCCGAGCGGCCACGTCTATCTCGAGCCGCTGTTCGCGATCGGCGGGGCGCTGTACTCGCTCGGCGCCTCTCTCCCGGTCGCCTACCTGGTGTTCAAGCCGCTGGCGATCCTGGTCCTGTTCGGGGGGTGCGTCGCGTGGGCCCGGAGGCTGTTCTCCGGCCAGCCGGCAGCGGCAGCCGCGTCCGTCACCCTGTCGCTGTTTCTCTGCACCCCGGTGGCGGCGCTGTTCAGCTGGACCCATCTCGCCTCCGGCTCTGGCTCGTTTCGGTTCTCGCTGTTCCTGCTGAGCGACGAGCTGCTGGCCGCCGACAAGCTGTGGGGCTACGTGCCGAGCGCGATCGGGCTGGCGCTCGTGCCTGTGGCGCTACTGGCCGCAGAACGCGCGCTGGACCCTGATCCAGGCACGCGCCGACGCCGGCGGCCACGCGTGGCCCCGACTGCGCCGGCCCCGCTGATCGTCGCGGCGGTGGCGGCGCTGGTCGCGTCCTGGCTGCACCCGTGGCAGGGAATCACGCTGGTCCTGATCTTCGTCGGCCTGGCGGTGGTCCGAGGATTGCGCCAGTGGATCGCCCTCTCGATGGTCGCCGTCGCCGCAGGGCTGCCCCTGATCTACTACTACTGGCTGTCGCACAGCGATCCCGCGTGGCAGCTGGCCGGGCGGTACGAGGTCATCTCCCGGTTTGGCCCGCTCGTGCTGCTGGCGGGTCTGGGTGTGCTGGCGCTGGTGGCGGCGCTCGGGGTGCGTCGCCCGGACGGGGTGATGATCGAGCAGGCGCTCCTGCTGTGGATCGGCGCCTGCTTCGTCACCTACTTCGTCAACGACTCGTTCGCGCCGCACGCGCTGCAGGGGCTGAGCCTGCCGCTGGCGGTCCTGATGGTCCGGGGATGGCGACGGCTTCGGTTGCCGCCCGTGGCGGGCGTCGTTGCCCTCGGCCTGGTGACGATCCCGGGGCTGGCGTTCAACGCGCGCAAGTTCGTGCGCACCGCCGACAGCCCGTTGGTGCAGTACTACCTGCCGCGGGGCGACGCCGCCGCGCTTGACTGGGTCACCCATGACGCCCCACCCGGCGGGGTGCTGGCGCCGACTCCGTTTGCGGCGGTGGTCCCTTCCCAGACCGGCCGCGCGGTGTGGGTCGGCGACGGCTACTGGAGCCGCGACTATCCGGCCCGGGCGCGGCGGGTCGACCGCCTCTTCGGAGGCCGGATGTCCCCGGCGGTGGCGCGTCGATTCGTCGCCGGCACCGGGGCGGCGATCCTGGTCTCGGATTGCCGGCACCCGGCCGACCTGACCGGGCAGCTCGGGGCGGCGGTGCGATCGGTGCATCGCTTCGGCTGCGCGCGCGTCTACGTGCTGCGATCGGCCAGCCGATAGACGAACCTCAATGCCGACCAGGTGGTGTCGATCGCGCACACCTTGTTGTCGACCAGGAGCGCCGCCAGCCCCAGCTCGCGCACGATGCCGTCCCCGAGATCCGTCGCCGTGCCGGAGCTTCGCTTCGGCCACGCCAACCACAGACCTCCGGTCGGATGCAGCCGGTTTCGCCATCCGGGAAGCCGGCGCTCCACCTCGCTCCGCTTGGTGCAGAAGGCCACGATCACGTCAAACTCGCCCTGTGCGCGCCGCCGGACGACGACACCGGAAGGTAGAGTCCCGAGGACGTCGTCGAAGCCCGCGGGCGCCCCGAAGAGGCCGAGGCGGGCGCCGGGCTTGATCCCGAGCTTGGCCACCAGCGGCGTGCCCGAGTAGCCGGTCGCGGAGCGCGGGGTCACCCTCCCGCCTCCGCCGCCACCTCGGCGATCAGCCGGGACAGCTGACTGCCCTGCCAGGCGAGCGGCGAGCGGCCCGGCTCGTCGGTGACCAGCCGCGCCCCCGGGATGGCCGCCGCGTAGGCCTCACCCACCGCTTGGGGATGCTCGGGGTCGGCCTCGTCGCCCGAGGCCACCACGACGGTCGGCACCCGGATCGCCTCGAGCTCGCGCAGCGATCCGAAAGGTCGCGATCGCGGGACCGCCTGCAGCGCGTCGGCCACGGCATCGAGGTGCTCGTGCAGCGACAGGCGCTGGCGAATCACGGTGATCACCGTGTCGCGCCAGCGGTCGGGCACCCGCGGCTCGTCCTGGGCGGCGAGGAAGCCGTCGATGCCGCCCGCGCGCAGCCCGCGGGACAGCGCATCCCAACGGGCGAGCCGGTCGGGATCCTCCGCCGCGCCGTCGAACGCCGGGGTTATGACCACCAGCCCGGCTACCCGCGCCGGCCGGTGCAGCGCCAGCCAGAGCATCGTGTGAGCGCCCATCGAGGCCCCCGCCAGCACCGCTTGGCGCACGCCGGCACGATCGAGCACCGCCTCCAGATCGCGGCCGAGATCGTCATAGCGATAAGCGTCCGGGCTCTCCGCCGGCGCCGAGGTGCCGTGGCCGCGGGCGTCGTAGGCGATCACCCGGTGCCCGCCTCGTTGCAGGGCCGATGACCCCATCACGACGTAGCGGCGGGTGGCGGTCAGGCCGTGGGCGAGCACCACCGCGGGCCCCTCCCCCGTGTCGGACACCGACAGCCTCACCGCTCCCCGCTGTGCCACGTACTCGGCCACGGGGCTGTCTACCACGATCCCAGGGGTCGCCGTCTCGCCGTGGCTACCATCATGGGACATGATCGACGTAACCGACAACACCTTTGAGACCGCGGTCATCGAGCGCTCGCGGACACTTCCCGTGGTCGTCGACTTCTGGGCGCAATGGTGTGGCCCCTGCCGTCAACTCGGACCGGTGCTGGAGCGCGCCGTGGACGCTCGGGACGGCGAGATCGAGTTGGCGAAGATCGACGTGGACACGAATCCCGAGGTCGCGCGCGCCTTCGGCATCCAGAGCATTCCAGCGGTGAAGGCGTTCCGCGATGGCGGGGTCGTCGCCGAGTTCGTCGGGGCGCAGCCGCCGGCGGCGGTCGACAGCTTCCTGGATTCGCTGCTCCCGTCCGAGGCCGACCACCTGGTCGTCCAGGGCGACGAGGCTTCGCTGCGCCGGGCGGTCGAGATCGAGCCCTCCCGCGCCGACGCCGCCGTGCCGCTGGCCCGCCTTCTCCACGATCGCGGCGACAGCGACGGGGCTCTGGCGATCCTGCGCGAGGTGCCCGGCAGCTTCGCGGCCGACGGGCTGCGGGCGCGGATCGCCCTCGAGCAGGCTGAACCCGACGAGGGCGTTGCCCAGGCGTTCGTTGCACTGAACGCCGGGGATCACGAGCGTGCGCTGGACCTCCTGATCGGCGCCCTGCCCTCGTCCGACGGGCGCCGCGACGAGATCCGCCGCGTCGTCGTCGGGATCCTGGACGAGCTGGGGGTCGACGACCCGCTGGCCCGGGAGTCGCGCCGGCGGCTCGCCAGCGCTCTCTACTGACGGGGTCAGAGGGCGAACGCGAGCTGCTGCGCCTCGGCCTCGCCACCGCCGCCCTGGAGCCCGGCCACTCGCACCCCCAGTAGCCTGACCGGCCGGGGCGCGCCGAAGCGCCGGAGCAGCTCCCGCGCCACCGGTAGCACCTGCTCGGCTGTCGCCACCGGCTCAGCCAGCGTGCGGGCCCGGGTGTGGGTGGAGAAGTCGTCCAGGCGGACCTTGATCCCGATCGTGCGCCCGTGTCGCTGTTGTGCCACCAGCGTCGCGCACAGCTGCTCCGTCAGTCGCTCCAGGACCGGTTCCAGCGCCCCCGGATCGGTGATGTCGCGGTCGAACGTGGTCTCCCGAGACTCCGAGATCACCTTGCGCTCCTCGCTCACCGGCGTCTCGTCCTCGAACCGCGCCAGGCATTGCAGCGCCCCCGCCAGCCGCGGCCCGAAGCGCGCCGCCAGCTGGTCGGCCGGGGCCCGGCGAAGCTTGCCGAGCGTGTCCAGCCCAGCGTGGCGCAGCCGCTCCGCGGTCTTGGGGCCGATGCCGGGGATCAAGCCGCACGGCGCCTCGGCGAAGCGCTCACAGGCCTGTTCCCGCGTCAGGACCACGAACCCGCGTGGCTTCTCGGCGTCGGAGGCGACCTTGGCGACGAGCTTGCTCGGCCCGATGCCGATCGAGCATTCGAGTCCGGTCTCGCGTTGCATCCGGAGTGCCAGCCGGCGCATCTCGGCGCGCGGTGCCGGCAAACCCGAGAGATCCAGGTAAGCCTCGTCCAGACCGACCACCTCGACGGTGTCGCAGGCGCCGCGGACCAGAGCCATCACGCCGCGTGACGCCTCTCGGTAGTAGGTGAAGTCGGGAGCCAGATATACCCCGTGCGGGCAGAGCCGGCGTGCCCGCGCCGCCGGCATCGCCGAGCCGATTCCGAACCGCCTGGCCTCATAGGACGCGGTGGTGACCACCGCACGCGGCCCGGTGCCGGCGACGATCACCGGCAGCCCACGGAGCGCGGGCCGCCGCCTGAGCTCCACCGACACGTAGAACGCGTCCATGTCGATGTGGGCGATGCAGCGAGCTGGCATGGCCCGGACAGTAGTCCGCGGTCCGGCAGATCTCGCCGGCGCCCGGGACACCCGATGGTGCGCGATCCAAACCGATCTCGCCGCCGGCGGGACGCCGATCGCGCGGCGATCCGGCGGATCTCGCCGCCGCCCCCGCCCCCCGTGGCCGCGCGCGGCGACCACGGGGTTGAATCGCCCCGGTCGCAAATACGACCGGAACCACTAGGCGCTGGTCAGCGGCTCACCCAGACGGTCCCGACCCCGCCGAAGCCCAGCGCGGCCGCGGTGGCCTGATTCAGATCCCAGTCGCGTCCGGCCACGTAGGGGCCGCGATCATCGACGGTGGCCGTCACGCTGCGGCCGCCGTAGCGCAACGTGACCTTGGTGCCGCATGGCAGCGTACGGTTGGCGACGCCGAGACCGGCGTGAAACCCGCACGCGGTGCCGCCGCCGTCGTAGTACCACGAGGCGACGCTCTCGTCAAAGACGGTGACGGTGCCGGCCGCCCGGATGACCCTGGCGTTGCGGTGGTCGCCGCGGAACAGGACCCGCAGCGACCGGCGGCTGCCGCTGCTCGGCGCGTAACCCAGGTCGAAGCCGCCGAACCGGCCGGTCCGGCCACGAGCCAGCGTCCGCCAGCCGGCCGCGGTGTGGCCCTGTAGACGGACGACCCGCCCCGCCGCCCCCGGTAGGAGCTTTCCTGCGACCCGCAGCCGGGATCCGCCGAGGACGGCGAACTGGTGGCGCGCGATCGCGAAGCGAGCGGTCACCCTGACCGGCCGCGCCACGCTGACGGCCGCTCCCCCGGGGGGCACATCACTCGCGGCGGCCACCTCGCTCCCCGGCGCAACTGCCCGGAATGCCGCAGAGTGCCGTGGAGCCGTGCGAAAGCGAAAGCCACCGCCGGGGCCGATGGTCGCGTCCGCCACCCGGCGCCAGGCCGAGGAGCCGAGCGGCGCCGTCTGCAGCGCCACCGTATCGCCGGCGTCGGCCGCCGGCGCCATGCCGGTAATCGTCACCGAGCGGCCGAACTCCACCTGCCGCGGGCTGAGCCGGAGCTCCAACCGGCCCGCGGCCGGTTGACCGGCGATGCCGTGGGCAGGGTGCCCGGTCGCGGTCGTGAACGCATAGGCCGAGGCGGGTACGGCCAGCAATGTCGTGGCGATCATCAAATGGACTGTGCGCATCCTGCGCACGCTGAATCTGGGCCTCAACTCGAGGACCTCCTGTGAGACGTTCGACCGGGCGCCTGCGTGGTTAGCTGTCGGGCTCGCAGCCGCTGAGTGACGCCGGTCGGCGTCGCTCAGAGGTCGCTACGGTCGCGGCTGGTGTGCGCCAGGCGACCGATTCGCCCCGGCCGGGGCCATCGTTGCCCCGACATTGGTTCCCCCGCTCGTCCCCGCTCCGGGCGGAGGCGACTCGGCAGGTCGATGATTGAAGGCCGGGAGCTTCGCAGCCGGTTTCCTCTTCTTGTGTGCGCTACGTCACACCTGAATCGGTGGCAGAATCATCCGGTGGCCGCCAATCCGGACCGCCTGACGGGGCTCGACAGCTCGTTTCTGCACCTGGAGCGAGACGTTGCGCACATGCACGTCGCCGGCTGCATGGTCCTCGACGGTGATCCCCCCGGCTACGACGAGCTCGTTACCCACGTCGTCGGCCGGCTGCATCTGGTTCCGCGCTACCGCCAGCGGCTGGCCTTCGTCCCTCTGAACCAGGGTCGGCCGGTCTGGGTCGACGATCCCCATTTCCACGTCCACTACCACGTCCGCCACACCGCTCTGCCCAGCCCCGGCGGCGATGATCAGCTCAAGCGGCTCGCTGGACGGGTGTTCTCCCAGGCGCTGGACCGCTCCCGGCCGCTCTGGGAGCTGTGGCTGGTCGAGGGACTCGCCGCGGACCGGTTCGCGCTGCTGTCCAAGACCCATCACGCGCTTGTCGACGGGATCTCGGGGGTTGACATCGTGACCGTGCTGTTCGACACCTCCCCCGATCCGGTCCCGGTGGCGCCCGCCGACCGCGAATGGATCCCGCGGCCCCTGCCGAGCAGCGCCCAGCTGTTGGCCGACGCGCTGCTGGAGCGGGCGACGGTTCCCGCCGAGATGGCACGCGGTGTCAGGGCGACGCTCCGCGGGCCACGCCACGTGGTCGGCAGCGTCGGCCGCGCGGCGGCGGGAGTCGGTGCCGTGGCTCGCGCCGGCCTGCAGGCCGCTCCGCCCAGCCCGTTGAACACCCGCATCGGACCCCATCGCCGTTTCACCTGGGTGCGCGAGGATCTGCGCCGGTTCAAGGCCATCAAGGACACGCTCGAGGCCACGGTCAACGACGTCGTGCTCGCGTCCGTGGCCGGCGCCCTCGGGCGGTATCTCGGGCGCCGCGGCGAGGTGACCGAGGAGACGGTGCTCCGCGCGATGGTGCCGGTCTCGATCCGCGCCGACGCGGAACGGGGGGCGCTCGGCAATCGCGTGGCGGCGATGTGGGCGCCGCTGCCGATCGGGCTCGCCGATCCGAGCCAGCGCCTGCTCACGATCAGCCGATCGATGCGAGGACTCAAGGAATCGGGACAGGCGGTGGGGGCCCAGGTGCTCACCGAGCTGACCGGGTTTGCGCCGCCGACGATCATGGCCCAGGCAGCCCGCCTCCAGGCTCGCCAGCGCATGTTCAACGTAGTCGTCACCAATGTCCCCGGTCCCCAGTTCCCGCTGTACATGCTCGGCCGGGAGCTCGACGCGACGTTCCCGATGGTGCCGCTGGCCGAGAACCAGGCGCTTGGGATCGCGATCATGAGCTACAACGGGCAGCTGAACTTCGGACTGAATGCCGACTACGACGCGATGCGCGACCTCGAGGCGCTCGCCGATGATCTCCGCGCCGCGATCGAGGAGCTGGCCGCAGCCGCCGGCGCGGATCCTCTGCCGAGCTTCGCGCCGTCGGCGAGAAGCCCGGTGCTCGCCGCGGAGTGATCCTCCGGCGCCCCTGAGCGCGAGATGCCGCGGCTGATCGAGCGGCTGCTGATCGTCGCCGCCGCGCTGGCGCTCGCGATCGCGATCATCGCCCTGCTGTCAGGCGGATTGCTGGCCGGCCGGGACGAGCCCGGGATCTCGGGCGCCGGAAACGGTCCCGGGGTGCGCTACCGCGACCAGGGAACGGGACGGCTGGCACCGGATGCCCCGCATCCGGCATACGACTCGAATCCTCCGACCAGCGGTCCGCACGCCCCCGCCAAGATCAGGACGGACGCGGGCAGGCTCAGCGACGATCAGCTGCTGCAGGCGCTCGAGGTCGGCGACGTGGTGCTCATGTATGCGACCGGCAAGCCGCCGCCCGGCCTGCGGGCTCTGGCCGCCGCTACCGCCCCGCGGTTCACCCCGGCGCTGGCCGCCACCGGCCAGGCCGTCGTGCTCGCCGGTCGCGCGGGCATCAACGGAATCGTCGCCCTCGCCTGGGCCCACCTGCTGCGGGTCAGATCGGCCACCGATCCGGCGTTGCGCGCCTTCGTGGACTTCTGGCTCGGCCGGGGCGCTCCCCGGTCAGCGGCTGGCCCCGAGGGGTCCGATCAGCGGCCGGCGCCGTCGTCGGGCATCGGCCTGACCGCGATCGTCACCCGCGTCAGCACGCACAGCCGGCCGGCGTCGTCGGTCAGCTCCACCTCCCACACCCAGGTGGTGCGGCCACGGTGGCGGACCCGGGCGACGCCGTTGATCGTGCCCTGGGTGATCGGGCGTAGAAAGCTGCACTGGTTGGCGAGCCCCGTCGCCGTATGGCCGGCGTCCGTCACGGTCAACGCGGTCCCATTGCTGGCCAGGCTCTCCGCGATCGCGGCGTAGACGCCGCCGTGGACGACGCCGCCCGGCTGCTTGAGCTCCTCGCGCACCTGCACCCGGCCGCGGACGAGGCCGTCGTCGAGCTCGGTGATCTTCAGCCCGTAGAGACGGTCGAATCCAGCCTCGTAGTCGACCGGGAAGCCGGTGGTCATGCGCCGCACCTTAGTGCTCGCGCCGCAGCCCCGACGCGGCGATAGACGTGGCGCGCGTCATCTACCCTACGAGCCGCGATGCCATCGTTGGACAGCCTCCCCGGCGACCAGCGCGCGGTCCTCCAACTCGTGCTCGGCCGAGGTCGCAGCTACGACGAGATCGCGCGGCTGCTGTCGATCGACCGCGCCGCCGTTCGCGGACGCGCGCTGGCGGCGGTCGACAGCCTCGGGCCCCCGTCCGGGCTCGACCTCGATCAGCGCGAGAAGATCGCCGACTACCTCCTCGGCCAGCTGCCCGCGGCCGAGGTCGATGATGTCCGCGATCTGCTGGGGCAGTCCCCATCGGCCCGCGGTCGGGCCCGGGCAGTGTCGGCCGAGCTGGCCCCGCTGGCGTCCGGACCGATGCCGGAGATTCCCGCTCAGGCGTCGGATACGGCTCCGGAGGCTGCGGCGCCCGCCGGTGACGACGCTCCCGCGTCCCCAACGCCGACCGCCGGCGACGACGCTCCCGCCTCCCCGACGCCGACCGCCGGCGACGACGCTCCCGCCTCCCCAACGCCGACCGCCGGCGACGACGCTGCCGCCTCCCCGACGCCGACCGCCCCCCGCACCTCCCGCCGTGGAGGCATCGTGGTGATCGCCGCGGGCGTGGCCGTCGTCGTGGCCGCCGTCCTCTTCCTGGTCCTGCGGTCGGGTTCGTCCAAGCGCCACCCGGCGGCGGCCTCGACCACGTCCTCCGCTCCCGTCACCTCCTCAACTCCCGGCACGTCGTCGGCGGCGGCCGGCCCCACCGGCACCGCAACCTCGGGCAGCACCGCCTCAGCCCGGGTGGTGGCTCAGGTCAACCTGTCTCCGCCCAGCGGCAAGTCCCACAGCAAGGCGGTCGGGATCGCCGAGATCCTCCGTGAAGGCAGTGCCAACGACGTCGCGATCGTGGCCCAGAACGTGCCTCCGAACAAGACGCATCCACCCAACGCCTATGCCGTCTGGCTCTACAACACGCGCCAGGATGCGCACCGGCTGGGTTTCGTCAACCCCGGGGTGGGCAACACGCGGCGATTCGACACCGTGACCCGGCTGCCGAGCGGCGCCGGTCACTACCGACGGTTGATCGTCACCGTCGAGACCACCGGACGGCCCCGGTTCCCCGGCACGATCGTCCTGGAAGGGAAGCTGACCGGCGTCTAGTGGGCCTCCCATTAGGGTCAGCCGCAGATTCGCTCCAGCCCGTCGAGCGCCTCGTCGAGCTTGGCCGCGGTGGCCCGCTTCAACAGGAACCCGCCGGTGCGTGAGTACCCGCGCAGCTTCTGCTGCTGGGCGATCGTCACCGTCGTGCCGTCGTCGACGGGCTCGAGGTGGACCTCGGTGATCGACTCGCCGAGCACCCGCTCGAACGGCGTGCCCGGAATCTCCTGCTCCCACACCCGCATCCACGGCGGCTGGGACTTGCGCACGGAAAAGTCGGCCCGTACCGGGCGCCCGCGCTTGGTCTTGAACACCTGGGTGAACCGGTTCTCCGCGACGCCCTCGATCCGATCCACGCCAGGCCACCAGCGTGGCATGTGGTGGGGGTCCGCGATCAGCTCCCACACCTGTTGCTGGGGCGCGTGCAGAACACGGGTGCGGCGCGCGGCGGCCATGCCCGACGCTACTCCGAGTACTCGATCAGCGAGTAGACGGGGTGCGGCGCCAGGCGCCGACGGCCGCCGAGGAAGCTGAGCTCCACGAGAAACGCGCACCCGGTGATCTCGGCGCCGAGGTCCGCGACAAGTTCACACAACGCTCCGGCCGTGCCGCCGGTGGCGAGCAGATCGTCGTGGACGAGCACGCGGGCGCCGTCGGCGAGCGCGTCGGAGTGGACCTCGAGCGCGTCGATCCCGTACTCGAGCGTGTATTGCGCCGAGATCGTCTCGCCGGGCAGCTTGCCGGGCTTGCGGGCCGGTACGAACCCCGCCCCCACCTCCCGCGCCAGCGCCGCACCCAGAATGAACCCTCGGGCCTCGGCGGCCACGATCAGGTCGATCTGCTCCGCCTGCACTTGAGCGGCGAGCGCCGCGATCGCGGCATCGAGCGCGTGCGGATCCAGGAGCAGCGGCGTGATGTCCCTGAAGATGATCCCCGGGCTCGGGAAGTCCGGGATCTCGCGAACGAAGGCGCGCAGGTCCACCATGCGATCCGCGTCGGACACCGGTGAGTCTTCCTTCTAGGTCGCGATCTTGCGCAGGTCGCGAATCAGCAGCAGGTGCTTGAGGTGGGTCGTGACCGACGCGAGGTTCTCCAGCGCCTCGATCGCCTCCTTGCGGCGCTCGGGGTTGCGGGAGCGGAGCGCCGGCGCCAGGATGCTCTGCAGCAGCTGCGCCTCGCGGTCGGCGGAGCTGCGGAACACCCGCAGGTTGCGACCACCGACCCCGTAGCGGGCCAGTTCGGAGACGGCACGGACGATCTCGCGTTCGGTCTCGTCGTAGTAGCGCTCGCCATCCCGGGTCTCCCCCTTGATCACGCCGAACTCCACCAGCTCACGCACCAGCTTGGGGTCGGCGCCGGTCTCGTCGACCACGTCCTCCATCGAGTAGAGCGAGCCCGAATCGCGAACGTTGACCCCGGCCCGGCGCGGCCCGATCCGCTCTCCGGCGGGTGGCGCGACATCCCGGTCCGATCGCCCGCCGGCGAGCTCCTGGCGGATCACCCGCAGCGGTAGGAACTCGTCACGCTGGAGGCGCAGGATCGTTCGCAGCCGGTCGATGTCCGATTCGGCGTAAAGCCGGTAGCCCCCCTGCGTGCGACGCGGCGCCAGGAGCTTCTGATCCTCCAGGTAACGGATCTTGGAGATCGAGATCTCGGGGAACTCCTGGTGCAGCGCCTTACACACCGAGCCGATCGTCACCGCCTTCTGCCGCGGCCGCTCCTGATCGGGCCGGGGCGGCTCGGGAAGCTCGAGCGCGGGAGCGGGCGTATCCGTGCTCATCAGCGACTCAGGAACGCCAATTTGTATTTGCCGATCTGGAGCTCGTCGCCGTCGACGAGCCGATGCGACTCGATCCGATGCCGATTGACGTAGGTTCCGTTCAGGGAGCCACAGTCGTCGAGGAAGTAGTCGCTGCCCCGGCGCACGATCAACGCATGATCCCGGGAGACGGTGACGTCGTCGAGGAATACGTCGCTCTCGGGGCGGCGACCGACGGTGAGCCGGTCTCCCTCCACCGGAAAGCTCTCTCCGGCCCGGCCGCCTCCAGCGCGGATCACCAACGCGGCGCCTCGTGACACTACGTCCTCCAGCTCCACGACCTCGAGATCTCCGGTCTCACCCACCGTGTACGTCGCGGTCGTCGTCCCGGGAGGCGGCTCGCTCTGAGCCAGGAATGCGCCACAACGCTGGCAATAGCTGGCGCCGTCGTCGTTGGCGAATCCGCACTCGGGACAGTGCTGGGCCATCGGGGCCTTTCCCTCGGGTTACTCGGGCTCGTTGGACGGCACCCGCCCAGCCAGGATGTCGGTCAGCTGCTGCACGTCCGCGCCGGAGATGGCCAGTTCACCGGTCTCGTCCTTCTTGCGAAGGCGGTTGACCAGCTCGGCGCGGAGGATGTCGATCTTGCCGTGCAGGATCCGCCGCCGGTAGGAGATCTCCATCTCCTCCTCGGTCAACTGCTTGATCAGGTCCTTGAGTTCCTGGTCACTCAGCGACCCGAGGTCTGGAAATGTGTCCATGCTGTGCTCGCCTTTGTCGTGCGGCTCGTTGGGTTCAACCTTCAGTATATCTCAGAGGGTCAAGCTGAGCTTGAGAGTCGCCGCGCCTCCCGCAGCCCATCGCGGACGTAGAGCACGGTGGCGGCGAGGGTGAGCGCCATTCCCACATACAGGAGGATCAGCGCCAGCCAGTGCACGCCGGCCATGGCGAAGAACGGCGCCCCCATCATCGGCGCTACCCCGATCCGGCCCGGCCAGTTGATCCTCACCTGCACCCCGCGGGAGAGGCCGTACCGGCTGAGGACGAGCATGAACAGCTCCCGGGCGACCACGACCACGATCGCCCACCGGGGCAGCAGTGAGAAGTGCCACACGACGACCATCCCGGAGATCACCAGCAGGCGGTCGATGACCGGGTCCAGGAGGGCGCCCAGGCGGCTGTACTGGCCGGTGAGCCGGGCGGCGAAGCCGTCCAGGTAGTCGGCCCAGCCGATGACCGCGAACAGGATCGTCGCCAGGGTGTCTTGGCCGTCGTCGCTGGACAGTGCCAGGACGAGGAAGACCGGAATTCCCGCCAGCCGCAGCAACCCGATCGCGTTGGGGATCGTCCACGGATTCAGCGGCTGATCGGACCGGGTTGCCGCCGGAGGCGGACCCGATCGATCGATCCCGAACAGTCGGCGTCTGCTGATCCGGGGGTTCACCAGTCTGTCGGTGCAGCAGTCGCGCGTCGGGCTGCCGCCCCTACGGGAGCCCCTGCCAGAGTTGCGCCACCGCCGCGGCCGCGCCGGACACGGGCACGCTGCGCGACTCGCGGCCGCGCCTGACCTGAACCTCGATCTCGCCGGCGGCGAGCGTCCGCCGGCCGACGGTCAGCCGCAGCGGACAACCGAGCAGCTCGGCATCGGTGAACTTCTCCCCCGGGCTGGCGTCGCGGTCGTCATACAGCGTCTGGAGCCCCGTCTCGTGCAGCTCTCGGTACAGACGGTCGGCGAGCTCCCGTTCCGCGCTGCCCGGCTTGCCCAGCACCACCAGCTCGACGTCGAACGGAGCGATGCTCCGCGGCCAGGAGATCCCCTGCTCGTCGGCGTACTGCTCCACCGCTGCCGCGGCCGCCCGGGCCGGCCCGAAGCCGTAGCAACCCATCCAGATGACCTGCTCGTGCCCTGACTCATTGAGATAGGTGGCGCCGAAGACATCGGAGTAGCGGGTCCCCAGCTTGAAGATGTTGCCGACCTCGATGGCCGGCTCGATCCTGACCGTGGCGCCGTCGATGGTGTCGCCGACCACGACGGTGCGAACGTCGACGGTCTCGAAGGCGAAGTCACGCCCCGGCTGGACTCCACGGAGATGCGCGTCAGGCTCGTTGGCGCCGGTCACGTACCCACCGGGCGCCACCGCGGCATCGAGCAGAACCGGCATCTGTGCGCCAACCGGTCCGATGAACCCGGCCGGTCCCAGACGCTCCGCCACCTCGTCGTGATGGGCCGGCCGAAACGGCGAACCCAGGGCCAGCGCGAGCTTGATCTCGTTGACACGATGGTCGCCCCGGACCATGACCAGCTTCATCGCGTCGCCGTCGACGATCACCGGAAACGCCTTGAGCAGCGCGCCCGCCGGAACGTCCAGCTGCCCGGTCACGGCGGCGATGGTGGTCGCTCCCGGTGTCTGAACCAGCTCGGGAGCGTCGCCGCCGGCCGGCAGCGACACCGGCTGAGGATCGGCGCTCGCCACCTCGAGATTGGCGGCATACCCTCCCGCCAGCACGATGTCGTTCTCACCCGCCGGGCAGGGCGCCATGTACTCGTGGGCGCCGAAGCCGCCCATCATCCCGACGTCGGCTTGCACCCGATACCACTCCAGCCCACAGCGATCCATCATCCGGTCATAGGCGTGGATGTGCCTCTCGTACGCCGCGTCCAGGCCCTCCGGGTCGCGATCGAAGGTGTAGGCATCCTTCATGATGAACTCGCGGGTGCGGAGGACGCCGGCGCGCGGGCGGGGCTCGTCGCGCTCCTTGACCTGGAAGTGGTACAGGATCAGCGGCAGATCGCGGTAGGACTTGACCGCCGTCGCCACATGGCCGGTGACGATCTCCTCGTGGGTCATGGCCAGCACCATGTCGGCGCCGCGGCGGTCCTGGAGCTTGAACAACTCGTCGATCGCGTAGCGCCCGGTGCGCCGCCAGAGCTCGGCCGGATGCAGCACCGGCATCAGCATCTCCTGGCCGCCGATCGCGTTCATCTCCTCGCGCACGATCTGCACGATCCGCTGATGGGTGCGCCAACCTGCGGGCAGCCACGACCACAGCCCGGCGCCGACCTGGCGGATCAGGCCGGCCCTCACCATCAGCTTGTGCGAGATCGCCTCGGCATCGGCGGGCGGCTCGCGCTCGGTGGGCAGGAAATACGTTGAGAGCAGGGTCATCGTCTCGGGGACCGCGGGACTAGCCTACCCATCGCCGGAGACCACCTGAGTACGGGTATGTTCTGATACAACGCTCGCAACTTCAGCTCACAAAAGGAGCCGTCTGATGGCGTATTCCGTACCACCTCTGCCGTACGACTACAACGCGCTCGAGCCCCACATCGACGAGGCGACGATGCGCGTCCACCACGACAAGCACCATCAGGCGTACGTGGACAAGGTCAACCCGGCGCTGGAGGGCACCGACTGGGCCGACAAGCCGATCGAGGACGTGCTCAAGAACCTCGGTTCGCTGCCGTCCGACAAGCAGACGGTGGTGCGCAACAACGGCGGCGGTCACTACAACCACTCGCTGTTCTGGGAGTGGATGGCGCCGAGCGCCGGCGGAAGTCCCGACGGGGCGCTGGCGCAGGCGATCGAGTCGGCATTCGGCTCGTTCGACGACTTCAAGGCCAAGTTCAAGGACGGCGGCGTCAATCAGTTCGGCTCCGGCTGGTCATGGCTGGTTCACGACGGCTCCAAGCTCGCGGTCGTCTCCACCGCCAATCAGGACAACCCGATCTCGAACGGCCAGACGCCGCTGCTCGGCGTGGACGTCTGGGAGCACGCGTACTACCTGAAGTACCAGAACAAGCGCCCGGACTACATCGACGCCTGGTGGAACGTGGTCAACTGGCGGGCGGTCGCGGCCGGGCTCGACAAGGTCAGCTGACCGGGTTCGGGTGGCCGTCGGGGCGGCGGCCCCGCCGCCCCGTCGTCCCGCCGCCGCACCAGCGGAACGGCGCCAGCGCGCCGCGTAGCCTTGCGTGACGTGTGTCATCTGATGCTGCGTGACGCCGCTTAGATTGCATCACGTCCGGGCGGCGGCACAAGCGACGCAGCCCTCCGGACCGTTTACGCTCAGGCGCGGGTGAACCGGCGACCCACCACCGGCGACTGCGCCTCGTCCAGCGGCCGGGGGGAAGCCTCCACCACATCCAGCCCGGCGCCGTCTGCCTCCGAGTCGGCCGCCGCCGCCTCCATCGCCGCCATGCGCTCCGGGGTCATCGCGGTCGCGTCCTCGTTCTCGGCCAGCCAAACGCGAGCCTCGGCGGCGCGTCGCTCGTCGCGGACGACCTTCTTGCCGGCCTCGTAGTACCGGTCGATCTCGATGAACAGCTCGTCCACGAGATTCTCGGTGCGCACCTTGCGGATCGGCTCGCCCTTGGAGTAGACCATCGCGGCGTCCTTGGCGCCGGTGATCCCGAAGTCGGCGTGGCGGGCCTCGCCGATCCCGTTGACGACGCAGCCCAGGACCGACACCTCGATCGGGTCGGCGTAGGCCTCCAGCCGCCGCTCGATCTCGGCCACGACGGTGTCCATGTCGAACTGCAGCCGGCCGCAGGTGGGGCAAGCGATCAGCACCGGGCCGCGCTCGCGCAGCTTCAGCGCCTTGAGGATCTCCCAGGCGACCTTGACCTCCTCCTCGGCGTGGAAGGTGGAGAGCGAGATGCGAATCGTGTCGCCGATCCCGTCGGCGAGCAGCGTGCCGAGGCCGACGGCCGACTTGAGCGACCCCGACCACTTGGTTCCCGCCTCGGTCACCCCGAGGTGCAGCGGGTATGGGATCCGCTCGGAGAGCAGCCGGTTGGCGGCGATGGTGTTGGGCACCGAGGTCGACTTCATCGACACCTTGAAGTTCGTGAAGTTCAGGCGCTCCATCAGCTCGACGGTCTCCACCGCGGCGGTGACCAGCGCCTCCACGGGGTTGTCGTACTCGAGCTGGCGCAGATGCTTGGGCAGCGAGCCGGAGTTGACGCCGACGCGCAGCGGGGTGCCCAGTTGATCGGCGCGGGCGGTGACCTCGGCCACCTTGTCCGGCCCGCCGATGTTGCCGGGGTTCAGCCGCACGCAGTGCGCGCCGGCATCCAGCGCCTTTAGAGCCAGCGTGTGGTTGAAGTGGATGTCGGCGATCACCGGGATCGGTGACTCGCGCACGATCGTCCGCAGCGCCTCGGCGTCGGCGTCACGCGGCACGGCGACGCGGACGATGTCGGCGCCGGCCTCGGCGACGCGGTGGATCTGACCCATCGTCGCTGCCAGATCGGCGGTCTCGGTCTTGGTCATCGTCTGCACGGCGACGGGGGCACCGCCGCCGATCGGCACGCTGCCGACGTGGATCTGGCGCTGAGAGGACATGGATACGAGTCTAGTGCCGGGTTCGCGGGCGCTGATCCGGCGCAGGGCTAGCCAGACCCGGGCTCCGCCGGCCCGCGGGACCCAGCAACGTCGCCGGCGCCATCATCGGCGCCCGGCTGGCTCCGGCGCCGCCGGACGGCGATCGCTCCGAAGGTGATCAGGGCGAGGATCAGCACCACCAGGATCACGATCACCGGGGTGGGCAGGAACGAGCCGCCCGACGGTGGACTGCCGGTGACGGTTCCGGTCTTGCCGCCCTTGGCGTTCTGGATCGCCGTCTGGATCACGTCGTAGCAGTTGGTGTACTGCTTGACCGACGCCGGCATGATCGCCAGTGCGTGCTGCAGCTGCGCGAACGTGAAGGTTTGGGTCAGCCGCCCGCTGGACTCGCAGTTGTTGATCACCGAGTTGCCGCCGGCGGCGATCGCGGCCGCCGGCGCGCCGACAGCCAGCATCAGCGTCACCGCAGCGCAGGCGAGCGCGATCAGGTGCCTCCGGCGTCGCATCGCCGACAAGCTTATGCGGAAGCGTGCTGGATGATGACCGCCGAGTCCGACGGAGCGGGCGACAGCAGCGCAGTCGCCCGCGCCTTGATTTCCAGCGGATCGGTCGGCCACGGCGCCGCCAGCTTGAAGCGATCGACCTGATGGCCGTCGACGGCGCGGGCGCCGATCAGCCTCGTGCCGGGCGGCAGCCGACCCAGGCGCTGACTCAGACCACCGACGATGTCGAGCTCGCGGATCGTCACCGCCGTGGCGTCGGTGCTGCCGGTCGTCGGCGGTCCCGCCCACGGCACGCGCGGGAGATAGAAGGACAGCGGGCCGGTGGCGAACTGCCCGTCGTAGGCGACGATCGCGCGCGTGGCATCCGTCGTGCCCAGGGCGGCGGCGACCCCCCGCCAGTCGGGTCGTTGGTAGTAGCTGTCGGTGTCGATCTTGATCCCCGCGTAGACGAACGCGGCGAGCAGCACCGCCCCCAGCGCCGCACCCGCGGGCCGGGCTCCGCTCGCCGTGCAGGCGGCGCCGACCAGCACCGCCAGGGGCGGCCACGCGGGCATCAGCCCGCGCGCCACGTAATCGTCGTGGCCGGCGAGCGCCAGCAGCAGCGGGATCAGGAGCACCGCTCCCGCCAAAATCGCCGCAATCCCGGCGCCGCGGAGCTCGCGATCGCTACCGCCGGCGACGAGCAGCGCAATCACCACCGCCGCCAGCGCCGCCGCCCCGAGCAGGCCGTAGGACACCGCCGGCCCCCGGTAGAGCGTGTTGAGCGCGAACGTGACCGGCACCTGCTGTAGGCGCTGGGACAGCGCCTGCTCGGTGATGAACTGGGCCGGGTTCTGCAGCCGCGGGATCACGTGCGGGATCAGCGGGGCGAGAACCACCAGCTGGGCGGCGACGGCGATCACGGTGGCACGGCGGCGGCAGCGATAGAGCAGCAGCACCCCCTCGGCCGCGATCAGGAAGCCCGCGAAGTACTGCGTCAGCAGAGCGAGCGCCGAGAAGATCGCCCACCAGAGCAGATCTCGGCTCGACGACGTCCGCCACGTCCGGGAGAAGAACAACATCGAGGCGGCGCACAGCACCACCAGCAGCATGTACTCGCGCGCCTCCTGCGAGTACCAGATCATGAAAGGGTTGACCACGGCCAGCGCCGCGGCCGCCACGCCCGCCCATCGCGAGACCAGCTCACGGCCCGACAGGTACAGCAGCGGCACCAGCCCGGCACCCAGAAGCGCCGACAGCGATCGCAGCCCGAGCTCGCCGGTGCCGAACACCTTCGCCCACGGCCAGGCGACGATCAGATACAGCGGCCCGTTCCATTCCGCCGAGCTCCATGCGCTGAGCATCGAACCGAACGACAGGCTGAGCTCGTGGGCCGCCTGCGACTCGTCCAGCCAGTAGCTCTGACTGTCGATCAGGACGAAGCGCACGACGACCGCGAGCACGGTCAATCCGATCACGATCTGGGCTTCGGCGGAGGCCGCCAGGGGCCACCGCGCCCGGTCCGTCCGCGCCGTCACCGCGACGCCCGTGCGGGCCGGAAGGAGCATGCGCCGGCAGTGTACATCGGGTCTGCGCCGCCTCCGGCGATGGCTCCGGCAAGCTCGCCGGACCGGAACTCCCCGCGCGGGCCGACGTTATTGTCTCGCGCTTGCCCCCGACCGTGACATCCGTCTCGGGCCGGCCGTGGCGAGCGCGCCGCCTGCCAGTCCTGGCCGCGGCGGCGCTGCTCGCGCTGGCGTTGGCCTCGTGCGGCGGCAGCTCGCACAAGACGACCAAGCTGCCGGCCGTGACGCCCGATCGGGTGGGTCCCGAGACGATGTTCACCGCCGGCACCATCCTCACCTACACCCCGGCGAACCTCGACCTGCTCAAGCGGCTCGGCGTCGACCGGCTGCACATCTACATGCACTGGGCCGACATCGCCCCCGATCCGACGTCGACGCACAGGCCGGTGTTTGACGCCACCGATCCCGCGGCCTACCCGGCGGCGGGGTGGGCACCCTACGACGCCGCCCTGCGAGCGGCCGCCGCCCGCCACATCGGCGTCGATCTCGACCTCGTCCCCCCCCTCCCCAGCTGGGCGTCAGGCAGGGGCGCACCGCATCCCGAGTCCCGGTCCGAGTGGAAGCCCTCGGCCGCCGAGTACGGGCAGTGGGTCCACGCCGTCGCGGTGCGCTACAGCGGCCAGTACACGCCGCCCGGGGCTTCACGGCCGCTGCCGCGGGTCGCGTTCTGGTCGATCTGGAACGAACCGAACATCGGGATCGAGCTGGCGCCGGAGGTCAACCCGCACACGCAGGTCGAGATCGCTCCCCAGCTGTACCGCGGGCTGGTGAACGCCGCTTGGAGCGCATTTCACGCCACCGGGCATGGCCACGACACGATCCTCATCGGCGAGCTCGCCCCGGAAGGCGTGACGACCGGCACCGTCGGCCTGTTCAACGCGATGGCCCCGCTGCGGTTCCTATACGCGCTGTACTGCGTGAACTCCGGCGGTCGGCAGCTGCGCGGCACGCAGGCAAGCGAGCGCGGCTGCCCGGCGGCGGCGGCCGGCTCGACCCGCTTCGCCGCGCAGAACCCGGGGCTGTTCAAGGCCTCCGGGTTCGCGGTGCATCCCTACTCGTTCTACTCCATACCACCCAGCAAGCCGATTCCCAACGAGCCCGAGGACTTCAACCCGGCGACGATGCCGGCGTTCGAGTCGACGCTCGACCGGCTGCAGCGGGCGTATGGCTCGGACGCGAAGTTCGCGATCTGGTCGACCGAGTACGGCTACATCACCAACCCGCCCAACGACCAGTACACGGTCACGCCGGCCACGGCCGCCTACTACCTCAACTGGGCCGAGTACCTGACCTGGGAGGATCCGCGGATCAAGTCCTACGACCAGTACCTGCTCGTGGACCCGCCGGGCAACAAGGCATTTGCCACCGGGCTGTTCACCTCTTCAGGGCTCCCCAAGCCGACGCTGGCGGCTTTCCGGATGCCGCTGTACCTACCCGTGTCGAGCACCGTCCACGGCCGGCCCATCGACGTGTGGGGGGACGTGCGGCCCGCGCCCGACGCCGCCCGCACGACGCACCGGGGCCAGTATGTGCAGATCCAGTTCCGCCCGAATTCGGCGGGCGGGTTTACGACCGTCCAGCGCGTGCCGATCACCAACCGGTACGGGTACTTCGAAGTACACCACACGTTTCCCACAAGCGGCCAGGTCAGGCTGCGGTGGGCCTACCCGAACGGCCCCACCGAGTTCAGCCGCACAGCCAGCATCACCCTCCGCTAGTCTCGGCCGGCGTCGGTCTCCGAGCCGGCACCGGCCATCGCCCTCACCTCAGTGGCCAACCCGGTCCCGCCCCACGGCGCCGCAACTCCAACCACCCGGAGCTGTTATCGAGATCATGCCCAGACCCGCCCTGACCACAGCGCGGTACCGCCGCAAGACGACGCTGGCGGCGTGCGCGACCCTCGCGCTCACGGCAGCCGCCACCCTGCCCGCGACCGCCGGCGCGAGCCGTTCCCAGATCGCCATCATCCAGGATGGCAGCGACCTCTCCAACGCCCCGGCGGCGATGCAGGAATTCCGTCAGCTCGGAGCCAACACGGTCCGCGTGATCGTGCCGTGGGCGACGATCGCCCCCAACCCGAGGTCGACCAAGAAGCCGTCGTTTGACGCCACCGACCCGAACGCCTACGACAAGTCCAAGTGGGCATCCTACGACGCAATCGTGACGGCGGCCAAGGCCTACGGGCTGACCGTCGATTTCACGGTCACCGGCGGCGCCCCGCGCTGGGCCGAGGGTTCCGGGGTGATGCCGGCTCACAACACGCTGTTCGAGGCGTGGAAGCCCAACGCCAATGCCTACGAGCAGTTCGTCCGCGCCGTCGGCACCCGGTACGACGGGCACTTCACCCCCCGGGGCGCCTCCGCCGCCCTGCCCGCCGTGCACTTCTGGGCGATCTACAACGAGCCCAACTTCGGCGAGGACCTCGGTCCGCAGGCGACCCGTGGCTCGACCGTGGCCACCGGGCCGATGATGTTCCGCGGCCTGCTCAACGCCGGCTGGAACGCGCTGCGGGCCACCGGCCACGCCAAGGACACGATCCTGTTCGGCGAGTTCGCCGCGCGCGGCCAGAGCGGCCCGGCGACCCGGCGCGTACCCCAGGGCTATCCGGGCAACTTCTCGCAGACCAAGCCGCTGATCTTCATCCGCGACCTGTACTGCGTGGACACCGACTACCGCCAGCTGCGGGGCAGCGCGGCGAAGGCAATCGGCTGTCCCACCAACGCCGCCGGATCGCGGAAGTTCCGGCGCCAGAACCCGGCGCTGTTCAGCGCCTCAGGGGTCAGCGACCATCCCTACCCGGGCAACCAGAACCCTGTGAGCGACGGCCTCAGCGACCCCAACTACGCCGCGTTCCCGGATCTCGGCAACCTCGGGCGCGTGCTCGACCGCGTCAACCGCGCCTACGGCTCGGGCAAGCGGTACAACATCTACAACACCGAGTACGGCTACATCACCAACCCGCCGAACAACTCCAAGGTCCCGGTGACCGGCGGCCGCTACCCGTCGCCGCCCACCGCCGCCTACTACATCAACTGGGCGGAGTACCTCAGCTGGAAGCAGGGGCGGGTCGCCAGCTACATGCAGTACCTGCTGACGGATCCGCCGAAGGCCCCGGTGTCGGGCGCCCCCGGCACGTTCGCCGGTTTCGACAGCGGGCTTGAGTTCTTCGGCGGCAAGCCCAAGCCCGGCTACGACGCCTACCGGCTGCCGGTGTACATGCCGCACACGTCGTTCTCGCGCAGCGCCAACGAGGAGATCTGGGGCGCGGTCCGTCCGGCTCCGTTCATGACCAAGGACGGGAACGGACGCCAGACGGTCTCGATCCAGCTCAACGGGAAGACGATCAAGACGCTGACCGTCGGCGGGGGCGGGTACTTCGACACCCACCTGAAGTTCGGGGGCGGCGGCACGGTGCGGCTCGCCTGGACCTACCCCAGGTCCAACCCGTTCCTGCCGCCGAGCGACCTGGGCAAGACGGTGTACAGCCGGAGCCTCAAGATCAACGTGCATTAGGCCGGGAATCGGGGAATACTGGTGGGGTGACGCCGTCCGGCTCACCCCCGCTGATCTCCCGGCTGCAGGAGATATGCGGCCGCGAGTTCGTGTTGACCCACCCGCACGAGCTCGCGACCTACCGCTCCGACGGCCTGCTGCACTATCGCCAGGTTCCGGTGGCGGCCGTTCTGCCCGGGACGGCCGAGCAGGTCCGCCAGTCGGTTCGGGCCTGCTTCGAGGCGGGCGTTCCCTGGGTCGCCCGCGGCTCCGGCACGGGTCTGTCCGGCGGCGCGCTGCCGGTGGCCGACGGAGTCCTCATCGTCCTCTCCCGGCTGCGCCGGATCCTGTCGGTCGCGCTCGAGGACGGACAGGTCGTGGTCGAGCCCGGGGTGACCAACCTCTCCATCTCCAAGGCGGTCTCGCCGACGCATTTCTATCCGCCCGATCCCTCCAGCCAGATCGTGTGCTCGATCGGCGGCAACATCGCCGAGAACTCGGGTGGCGCCCACTGCTTCAAGTACGGCTTCACCACCAACTACGTGCTGGCGCTGGAGGTCGTGCTGTCCGACGGCTCGCTGGTCACGCTGCGCCGGGACGACCCGGGCTATGACCTGCTGGGAGCGTTCGTCGGCTCCGAGGGCACGCTCGGCGTGGCCACCCGGATCACGCTCCGGGTGATCCCGGCGCCGGAGACCACCCGCACCCTGCTGGCCTTCTTCGACGACACCGGCGCCGCCGGCGACGCGGTGAGCGCGATCATCGACGCCGGCATCGTTCCCGGCGCGATCGAGATGATGGACAAGCTGTCGATCGAAGCCGCCGAGCAGGCCACCGGAGCCGGTTACCGGCTCGATGCCGGCGCCGCGCTGCTCGTCGAGCTCGACGGCCCCCACGAGCGCTGCGTGGCCGGTCTGGAGCAGCTGACGACGCTCTGCTCGGCCGCCGGGGCCCGCGATGTGAGGATCGCCCAGAGCGAGGCGGAGCGCGACCTGATCTGGCGCACCCGCAAGGCCGCGTTCGCCTCGATGGGACGGATCGCCCCCGCGTACTACGTGCAGGACGGCGTCATCCCCCGTACCCGGCTGGCCGAGGTCCTGCGCCAGATCGACGCCCTGGCCGGCGAGTACCAGTTGCGCGTCGCCAACGTCTTTCACGCCGGCGACGGCAACCTGCACCCACTGGTCTGCTACGACTCGGGCCGCGAGGGCGAGGCCCAGCGAGCCGAGGAGCTATCCGGCCTGATCATCAAGGCGTGCGTCGACGCCGGAGGCTCGATCACCGGCGAGCACGGGGTCGGGGTCGACAAGAAGTCCTACATGCCCTCCATGTTCGGTGAGCCGGACCTGGACGCGTTCCAGCGGTTGCGCTGCGCCTTCGATCCCCACGGGCTGGCCAACCCCGGCAAGCTCATGCCGACGCCGCGGCTGTGCGGTGAGGTTCCCGGCCCGTACCGGCAGCACCCGCTCGAACGTGCGGGCGTCGCCGAGCGCTTCTAGGACCCGATGTCGACCGCGACGAGCCAGGCTCCGACCACCTTCGAGGACGCGGCGCAAGCGCTGGCGGCGGCGACCGCCGCGGGTCAGACGGTGCGTATCGTCGGCTGCGGGACGAAGCTCGGCTGGGGCAACCCGGCGAGCGCCGACGTGGAGCTGCACACCACGGGTCTCGACGCCATCGTGGAGCACAACGCCGGCGATCTCACGGCCACCCTGGAAGCGGGGGTCCCGCTCGCCGTAGCCCAGCGGACATTCGCCGGCGCCGGGCAGATGCTGGCGCTGGACCCGCCGCTCGGCGACGAGTCCGGGCCGACCATCGGCGGCGTGGTCGCCACCGGCGACAGCGGTCCGCTGCGCCATCGCTACGGGGACCCGCGCGACCTGGTCGTCGGCGCGACCGTCGTCCTCAGCGATGGGACGATCGCGCGCGCCGGCGGCAAGGTGATCAAGAACGTCGCCGGCTATGACCTGGCCAAGCTGTTCTCGGGCTGCTTCGGGACGCTGGGCATGATCCTGTCGGTCAACGTCCGACTGCATCCGCGCAACGAGTCCAGCGCCACCGCGGTCGGCGCCGCCGGCGATCCGGCCGGACTCGCCGCCGCCGCCATCGCCGTGGCCGCGTTCCCGGTGGAGTTCGAGGCCGTCGACATCGCCTGGCACGCTGGTGAAGGACGGATCCTCGCCCGCTGCGCCGGCCGCGGCGCCCCCCATCGGGCGCAGCGAACCGCCCGGCTGATGCGCGAGCACGGCCTCGAGGAGACCGAGGTCAGCGATGACGACGAGGCGCTGTGGGAGCGCCAGCGTCAGGGCCAGCGCTCGTCTGACCAGATGCTGGTGCGAATCGCGGCTACCCCCAGCGGACTGGCTGATGTGCTGACCGCCACCGACGCCTGCGACGGCCGCCTGGTGGGTCGGGCGGCGCTCGGGACCAGCTTTGTGGAGATCGAGCCGTCGCTCCTGGGGCGGCTGCGCGAACGGCTGCCGCCCGCGGCGAGAGTCATCGTCCTGGATTCCCCGGAGACGGTCGGCGCCGGCGATCGCTGGGGAACGGTTGACCCGTCGGCGCTAGAGCTGATGCGACGGGTCAAGGCGCGGTTCGACCCGGCGGGAACGTGCAATCCCGGCGTCTTCGTCGGCGGCATCTGATGACCGCGTTCGATCTGCACCGCCCTCCCGAACAGTCGGTGATCGACGACTGCGTCCACTGTGGATTCTGCCTGGACACCTGCCCGACCTACGTGCTGTGGGGCGCCGAGGCCGACTCGCCGCGGGGCCGGATCGTGCTCATCAACGACGGGCTGAACTCCGATACCGGCCTGTCGGACGAGACGGTCACGCACCTGGATCGCTGCCTGGGCTGCATGGCCTGCGTCACCGCCTGCCCGTCCGGGGTCCGTTATGACCGCCTGATCGAGCGCGCCCGCCCGCAGGTTGAGCGCCATCACCAGCGCAGCCCCGGTGAGCAGCTGTTGCGGCGCCTGCTGTTCGAGACCCTGCCCCACCCCAAGCGGCTGCGCGTGCTGGCGCCGATCCTCGCCGCGGGCCGCCGGCTCGGCATCGAGCGTCGGCTGCCCGAGCGGCTGGCCGCCGTCGCCCGGGTCGCCCCGTCGGCGCCAACCGGCCGCGCCGCCAGGCTCGGTGTGCCGGAGCGCACGCCCGCGGTCGGGCGGCCGCGCGGCCGGGTCGGCCTGTTGCTCGGCTGCGTGCAGCGGATCTTCTATCCCGGCGTCCACCGCGCAACGGTCGATGTGCTCGCGGCCGAGGGATTCGAGGTGTTCGCGCCGAGGCTTCCCGGCTGCTGCGGCGCACTCGAGTTCCACAGCGGCGAAGAGCCGGCGGCGATCCGCCGCGCCCAGGAGACGATCGCCGCGTTCGCCGACGCCGGGGGCGCCGGGCTCGATCACGTCGTCATCAACGCCGCCGGGTGCGGATCGGCGATGAAGGAGTACGGCGACCTGCTGGGGACTCCGGCGGCGCGGGCGTTCGCGGATCGCGTCCGCGACGTCTCCGAGCTGCTGGGGTCGGTGAAGGCGCGGGCGGGGCGGGGGCCGGTGCCGCTGCGCGTCGTCTATCACGACGCCTGCCATCTCGCCCACGCCCAGGGAGTCCGCGCGGCGCCGCGCGAGCTGCTGCGGGCAATCCCGGATCTGGAGCTGCTCGAGGTCGCCGTCGAGCGCGACGTGTGCTGCGGATCGGCCGGAATCTACAACCTGGTGCAGCCGGACGCCGCCGCCGACCTCGGCGCCCGCAAGGCCCGCAACCTGATCGACACCGGGGCCCAGGCGATCGCCGCCGGCAACCCCGGCTGCGCGGCGCAGCTGGATGTGCACCTGCGCCGGCTCGGCACTCCGCTGCCGATCCACCATCCGGTGGAGCTGGTGGCGCGTTCGATCGCCGCCGCGGCCCGGCGCTAGCCGCAGGCCCGGCGGCTAGCCGCAGCCCCGGCGCTAGCCGCAGGCCCGGCGCCAGCCGCAGGCCCGGCGAGATCAGCGGACGCCGAACCCCTTGCCGGTCAAGGTCGAGATGTCGTTGCTGAGACCGATTACGAACAGGAGGATGATCAGCGCAAACCCGATGACCCCGGCGCGCTCCATCACACTGAACGGAATCCGCTTGCCCCGCACCTTCTCGGCCACCGCCCAGAACACATGTCCGCCGTCCAGCGGGAGGAACGGGAACAGGTTGATCACCCCGAGCGACAGCGAGATCAGGGCCAGCACCTTGAGCGCCTGGCTGGTGCTTGAGGCGAACGACTCCTGCGTCACCGTGTAGCCGCCGACGATGCCGTTGAGCTGCTTGCGCTCCTTGGGCTCGAAGATCCGACCGATCGTCGAGACCGTCTGCGTCGTCACCGACCACAGGCCGCTGACCGAGTCTGAGGCGGCACTGAGGACACCGGGATGGGTCGTCGAGGCGGTGGTGCCGAAGTCGACGCCGACCAGCATCCGGGTCTGGCCCGCGATGGTCTCGTAGCGGGGGTGCACCGAGACGATGACCAGCTTTCCGTCGCGCCTGACGACAACGCGTGCCGGAGTGGACGACCGGCAGCCGACGACCTGGGCGCCCGCGCAGCGATGGGTGTCGATCTGCTTGCGGATCGCCGTCTCCGAACTACCGACCCCGTCCACGGAGACGACCTGATCACCGGGGCGCAGCACGCCGGCCGCCGCGCTTCCCTTCTGTACGGTCGCGACCTTGGTGTTGGCGGTGTAGGTCGTCCGGCCGTCGGCCAGCAGCAGTCCCAACACGATCAGAAACGCGATCAGGATGTTCACCGCCGGCCCGGCGAGGATCGTGACGACCCGCTTCCAGACCGGCTGGTTGTAGTACGCACGGGGACGGATCTCCGGTGGGAGGTCCTCGTTAGGGTTCATCCCGGTGATCTTCACGTAGCCCCCGAGCGGGATCACGCCGACTCCGTACTCGGTCTCTCCGCGCCGGTGCCTGGCCACGAGCGGACCGAAGAACAGCGAGAACCGCTCCACGCGCATGCCGACTGCCTTGGCGGCCACGAAGTGGCCGGCCTCGTGCAGGATGATCAGGACCGCGAAGCCGAGAAATGCCAGCAAGTAGGACATGCGCGCGCTCTCAGTCTGGCAGGCGCGACGATGATCCCGATCAAGGCAACGTAAGAGCCGTCACAGTCACGCCGGCGCGAGCGACTCCACCAGCTCGGTCGCGAGCCGCCGCGCATCGGCGTCGGCCTGGGCCAGCGAGTCGAACGAATGGACCTGCTGCTCGGGCAGCCGGCCCAACGTTTCCTCGATCACCTCGGCAATCTGCAGGAAACGCAGCCGTCCGCCCAGGAATGCGTGCACGGCGATCTCGTTCGCCGCATTCAGAGTGCACGGCGCCGTGCCCCCGGCGATTCCCGCCTCCCGCGCCAGCCGCAGGCAGGCGAACGTGTCGACGTCGACCGCCTCGAAATTCAGCGAGCCGAGCTCAACCAGGTTGAGCGGCCGCACTGGCACATCGACGCGCTCCGGATAGTGCAGGCCATAGGAGATCGGGACCCGCATGTCCGGATATCCGAGGTGTGCCAGCGTGGCGCCGTCACACAGCTGGATCAGGCTGTGGATGATCGACTGCGGGTGCACGACCACATCGATGTCGCCGTAGGCGGTACCGAACAGGTGGTGGGCCTCGATCAGCTCGAGTCCCTTGTTCATCAGCGTCGCCGAGTCGATCGTGATCTTCCCGCCCATCGTCCAGGTCGGGTGCGCCAACGCTTGCTCCACCGTCACCGACTCCAGCCGGTCGGCCTTGTGACCGCGGAACGGTCCGCCGGATGCCGTCAGGATCAGCCGCTCCACCGTCCCCGGACCCTCGCCGGCAAGCAGCTGATGCAGCGCCGAGTGCTCGGAGTCGACCGGGATGATCGCAGCCCCCGTCGCCTCGGCCAGCTGGGTGACGAGCTCGCCGCCGACGACCAGCGACTCCTTGTTGGCCAAGGCGAGGTCGATCCCCTCGCCGAGCGCGGCCACCGTCGGGACGAGCCCGGCCGATCCGACGATCCCGTTGAGGACGAGGTCGCAGGTTGCTTGCGTGATCAGTGAGACGAGGCCCTCGGGACCGGCCAGCACCTCCCCGTCGGTCCACGCCTCCGCGGCCCGCGCCGCGGCATCCGGATCGGCGAGGGCGATCCGCCTGACGCGATACGCCCGCGCCTGGGCGATCAGGGTCTCCCAGTCGGTCCCGCCACTGAGCGCGACGACCTCGAGCTCGCCGTCGCCGCTGCGTGAGACCACGTCGAGCGCCTGGACCCCGATCGAGCCGGTGGAGCCGAGGATGACGAGCCGGCGGGGCACCGTCGCGATTCTAGGTCGCGCTCAGGGCAACCCGCTCCGAGCGGCAGCCGTTCGACCTCGCGCGGGAGACTTGGGTGAAGGCCGACGCCGATAGCTCCCGGACGTGCCTAGAGCACGAAGGCTTCTCGATACGTGCGAGCGCCCACGCCGTAAGCGTCAATGCAGGAACCCGACCGCCACGTAGTACGCGGCGACGACGGTGAAGATCACCGCGTCCAGCCGGTCAAGGGCGCCGCCGTGTGCTCGGAACAGGCTGCCGGAGTCCTTCGCCCCGGCCTCACGTTTGATCACCGACTCGAACAGGTCTCCGATCGGCCCGAGGACGGCGATCGTGATGCCGAGCAGGAGCGCGTTCCCCTGGGTCAGCCACGTCTGGTTCAGCCCGGCGATGAACACCGCCACGATCGCCACGATCATCCCGCAGATGAGACCCTCGACCGTCTTGTTGGGGGAGATGCTCGGCGCCAGTGCCCGGCGCCCGAACAGCCGGCCGCCGAGATAGGCCGCCGTGTCCCCGAGAAACGTCCCGACGAGCACGTCGATGAGGATCCCGCCCCCGTGATGCAGGTTGCGCAGCAGCATCGAATGGGCGAACGCCACGCCCAGCCAATAGACGCCGAGCAGGGTGCCGGCGATCGACACCGTGGCCGTACCCCGATCCGGCCCCCGGCCGAGGACGGCCAGGAACGCCACCGGGAGGGTGATGACGGTGACCTCGAGCACGGTGCGGTCGGTGCCGAACCGGGCCGCGAGCACCAGCGCCGCCGCGGCGGCGAATCCCACCGCCGGCGCCGGCTTCCAGCGGCCGAGGAGCCGGTAGAGCTCGTGCATGCAGACCCAGCAGATTGCGATCATGAACAGCGCCCACGCCGTCCCCCCGATGTCGACGAACACGATCGCCACGATCGCCGCCGGGACCGCCACCAGGATGCGCGCCAGCAGGTCCGAGCTGCGGCGCTCGCCTGACCGCCGCGCGCGGGGCGGGCGCTCGCGGGACGCACGCCGGCCGCGGGGAGCCGATGCTCGCCCCTGGCGAGCCGATCTGCCGGATCGCTGTCCGGGTCGACCGGACCGCTGGCCCGAGCCCGATCGCTCGCCCGAGCCCGATCGCTCGCCCGAGCCCGATCGCTCGCCCGAGCCCGATCGCTGTCCCGGGTTCGGTCGCTGCTCGGAACCCGACCGCGGCGCGGAGCCTTCCCGGTCCCGGGACGTCGGGCGACGCGACCGGGGCATCAGCGCCCCCCGAAGCGTCGTCGCCGAGCGGCGAACTCGTCCAGCGACTCCTCAAACGCCGACCGGGAGAAGTCAGGCCACAGCTCGTCCCGAAACACGAACTCCGAGTAGGCCGCCTGCCACAACAGGTAGTTGGAGAGCCGGCGCTCTCCGCTGGTTCGGATCACGAGGTCGGGATCGTGCATGTCGGCTGCATAGAGGTGCTGGCGAAACTCGGCTTCCGTCTCGCCGTTAAAGGTTCGCGCTGCATCCACGATCTCCGCCCGCCCGCCGTAGTTGAACGCCACGAACAGGGTGATCCGATCGTTGCCCCGCGTCAGATCCTCGGCCCAGGACATCCGGGTGATGAGGTCTGGCGCCACCGGAGCGGCCCGCCGGCCGATGAACCGCATGCGCACGCCCTCGGCGTGCAGCTCCGGGGTCTCGAGCTCGATCCGCCGGCCGAACATGTCCATCAGCCCGGACACCTCAGCGTGATCACGGGACCAATTCTCGGTGGAGAACGAGTAGACGGTCAGCTCCCGCACGCCGAGCCGCGCGGCGTCGCGCAGCCGGGCCTTGACGGTATCGGCTCCGGCCTCATGTCCGGCGATCACGGGCAGGCCGCGCCGCTGCGCCCAGCGGCCGTTGCCGTCGGTGATGATGGCTACGTAGCGGGCCCGTGCCTCGCGGCCGCGGGCCGGGAGGACTGAGGCGCCGGCGGGGCCGGTGGGGTCGTCCTCGGATCCGGCGCCACTCACCTACACCTCCAGGATGTCTTCTTCCTTGTGCTTGAGAAGCTCGTCGAGCTCGCCGATACGCGCGTCGGTGACCTTCTGCAGCTCGACCTCGGCGCGATGCTCGTCATCGGAGCCGGCCTCACCGGCCTCCTTGAGCTCACGGAGGTCGTGCATGACGTCGCGACGGATGTTGCGGATCGCCACCCGTCCCTCCTCCGCGATCTGGCGGACCACCTTGACCAGCTGCCGGCGGCGCTCCTCCGTGAGCTCGGGGACGCCGAGCCGGATCAGGTTGCCGTCGTTGCCGGGCGTCAGGCCCACGTCGGATTCCAGGATCGCACGCTCGATCGCCTTGATCGAGCTCTTGTCGTAGGGCTGCACGGTCAGCATCCGAGCCTCGGGGGCGCTGATCGTCGCCAGCTGCCGCAGCGGAGTCACCGTGCCGTAGTAGTCGACCGAGATGCGGTCCAGCAGCGCCGGGCTCGCCCGCCCGGTGCGCACCGACCCGAACTCGTGACGCATCGCCTCCACCGACTTGGCCATCCGCTCGCCGGCGTCGGCGAGCAGTTCGTCGATCATCTCCGCGTCGCTCATCTACCTCTCCGGTGCTCGTACGACCTGCCGGACACTACCTCAGCCGCCGACGGTACCTCAGCCGCCGACGGCGAACCGGGCAAACCGCCTGATCACGACGTTCTCCCCTGTCTCGGACGAGAGCGCCGCGCGCAGCTCCTCGATCGTCTTGCCGGCGTGCTTGTCCTCATTAACGTGCGTCTGGCGCAGGAGCACGACCTCGTCGAGCCACTTGTCGAGCTTGCCGGTGACGATCCGCTCGCGCACATTCTCGGGACGATCCGCCGCCTGCTCGGTGGCGATCCGCGTCTCGCGCTCCCGGTCCTCGGCCGGAACGTCCTCCTCGCTGATCGCGAGCGGAGTGGACGCGGTCACGTGCAGGGCGACGTCGCGCGCGAACTCTACGAACCGCTCGTTGCGGGCGACGAAATCGGTCTCGCAGTCGACCTCGACGAGCGCGCCGATCTTGCTGCCGGCGTGGATGTAGCTCTGGACGACCCCCTCGCGGGCCTCCGCGCCGGCGCGCGTGGCGGCCTGGGCCTCGCCCCTGGTCCGAAGCAGCTCCACCGCCTTGTCCAGATCGCCGTTCGCTTCACTGAGCGCGTCGCGGCAGGCCAGCATCCCGGCTCCGGTGCGATCCCGCAGCACCTTCACGTCCCGGGCCGAGACGGCGGTCATGGCTGCTCCTCGTCGTCCGGAGCGTCGGTTGGTTCGGGCGTCGGCGGCGCCGAAGCCGCCGCCGCCTCGGCAACGTCCGCCGCGGGCGCCGGCGTTTGCGGAGCTGCCGGTGGCTCCGCGGCCGCCGCCTCGGGCTCGGTCGGTGGGGCCGGCAGCTCCTCGGCCGGCTGTGCCACCGCCTCGGGCGTCGTCTCGGGAGTCACCTCCGGAGTGGTCTCGGGGGTGGTACCGGCCTGTGGCGCTGCAACGGTCGGCGCGGCCGCAGGCGCCGGCGGGGGGGTGGTCTCCGCCGCGGGCCCGGCCTGGCTGACCGGCGCCGGCTCCGCCGCAGGCGCCGGCGGGGGAGCGGTCTCCACCGCGGGCGCGGCCTGGCTGACCGGTGCCGGCTCCGCTGCGGGCGCGGCCTGGGTGGCCGGCGCCGGGGGGGCCTGCGCCGGGGGGGCCTGCGCCGGGGCCTGAGTGGGTGGCGCCGGTGGAGCCTGCGCCGGAGTCGAGGGGGCCACGGTGGCCTCGGCCGGGGCCTGAGCCTGCGCCGCCTGGCGCGCCTGCTCCTCGGCCTCGCGCTGGGCCCGCTCCTCGGCCTCCCGGCGGGCCTGCTCCTCGGCCTCGCGCCGCGCCAGCTCCTCGGCCTCGCGCCGCGCCCGTTCCTCGGCCTCCTGGCGCTCGCGCTCCATCCGGGCACGCTCCTCCTCGGCACGGAAGACGTTGTGTCCCTGCGAGACGACGTCGCCGATCGCCCCGGTGACGGCCGCGCAGGACCGGATCGCGTCGTCGTTGCCGGGAATCACGAAGTCGATCCCGTCCGGGTCGCAGTTGGTGTCGACGAGGCCGATGATCGGGATCCGCAGCCGCTGGGCCTCGCGCACGGCGATCGCCTCGGTCTTGAGGTCGATCACGAACACGGCGTCGGGTACGCGCTGCATGTTCTTGACGCCGCCGAGATTGGCGCGGAGCTTCTCCAGGTCGGCCTGGGCCGCCATCCGCTCCCGCGTAGGCAGCAGCTGCAGCTGACCCTCCGTCTCGTAGCGCTCGAGGTCGTGCAGTCGCCTGATGCGCAGCGAGATGGTCTGGAAGTTCGTCAGCAGGCCGCCGAGCCAGCGGTGGTTGACGTACGGCATGTCGGCCGCGTTGGCGGTGTCCCGGATCGCGTCCCGGGCCTGCTTCTTGGTACCGACGAACAGGACGGTCCCGCCGCGCCGCGACAGCTCGGACGCGAACGCGCGCGCGTTCTCCAGCAGCGCCTCGGTCTGCAGTAGATCGATGATGTAGATGCCGTCGCGCTCACCGAAGATGAAGCGCCGCATCTTGGGGTTCCAACGTCGCGTCTGGTGGCCGAAGTGAACGCCGGCCTCCAGCAGCTCCTTGATTCCTACTTGAGCCACTGATCCTGCTCCCTTGAGATGGTGTTGTGTGCTGCCCGCCGGACGGGCGCGCACCCCGGTCATCCGGGGCAGGGCCGCGCTCCGCGCTCGACGGGGTCGGGGATTAGCTCGTACCGAGTCTACGCAAGTTTGCCGGGGCCGGTTCGTTCCAGCCTCGGCGGGTCATCGTCCCCCTGCCACCGGCGGTGACCCGCTCTGCGGACCGGCCACCCTTTCCTACCTCGGGCGGCCGGTGTGCTCGCCGCTGGATGGCGGGGCGGCTTTTGGACGGGTCGCCCCGCCGCCGGCATCTCGTCCGCCCGCCTACAGGCGGCATCTCGCCCGCCCGCCCACAGGCGGCATCTCGCCCGCCCGCCCACAGGCGGCATCTCGCCCGCCCGCCGGCGGCGTCGACCTCTCACGCGTCCTCAGACGGCTGGCTCGCCCGCGGCCAGGCTCAGCGCCACCGCCAGGTCGGCGGGCAGCGGCGACTGGACATCGACCGGCGTCCCGCTGACGGGGTGCACGAACGCCAGCCGCGTCGCGTGCAGAAACTGACGCGCCAACCCGTACTCCCCCGGCCTCCCGTACTGCGGATCGCCGCACACGGGATGGCCGATCGCGGCCATGTGGACCCTGATCTGGTGCGTCCGGCCGGTGTCCAGCACGACCCGCAGCAGCGTGCTGCGGGGGAGCAGGCGCTCGATCTCGAAATGGGTGCGCGCCTCGCGCGGCACTTCGCTGTCGATCGACATCCGCATCCGGTCGCGTCGGTCGCGGCCCACCGGAGCGTCGACGGTTCCGGCTCGAGCCGAGGGCGTTCCCTGCACCAGGGCCAGGTACTCGCGCCGCAACTCCCGCGCCGCCAGCAGCTCCTTGAGCGCTACGTGTACGTCGTCGCGCTTGGCGATCACCAGCAACCCCGAGGTATCGCGGTCCAGCCGGTGCACGATTCCCGCGCGCCACGGACCCTCTCCTCCGGCGGCGAGCCCCGCCACCGCCTGGGCCAGCGTGCCCGTCCGGTGTCCGCGGGCGGGGTGGACCACGACGCCGGCCGGCTTGTCGACGACCAGCAGGTACTCGTCCTCGTAGGCGATCGTGTACGGCGCCGGGGCGTCGTCGACTTGCCCGGGAGCCGGCTCCGGTGGCTCGACGGTGATGAGCTCACCCGGAGTGACGGTGTGCCGTTTGGGCCGCTCGCGGCCATCGACGCGCACGCGGCCGCCGTCGATCAGAGTCTGCGCCCGAGACCGCGAGCCGAGGGGCGTCGCCAGGAAGCGGTCCAGGCGCATCCCGGCGGCATCCTCCGTGACCGTCAGCCGGAGCGGGTCACCGGTGGTCGTCAGCTCCGCTCACCCGTCATCGTGGCGCCGCGAAGCGCTCTCCACCACGAGCGCCAGCGCCACCACGCCAACCGTGATGGCGATGTCGGAGACGTTGAACGCCGGCCAGTGAGGGAGCTTGATGAAGTCGGTGACGGACCCGTTGACGAGCCGGTCGACGAGGTTGCCGAGTGCGCCGCCGACGAGCAGCCCGGTCGGCAGCCAAAGCAGTCGCCGCCTCGGGTGCAGCAGGAAGTAGATCACGAGGGCCGCCAGCGCCGCCAGCGTAAGCGCCAGGACGAGCGCACCGCCCCCGGCGAACAAGCCGAACGCGACGCCCGAGTTGCGCACGTGGACCAGGCTCACGCCGGGTATGAGCTTGTGGACGTCTCCCACCGCGATGCCGCTGACCACGAGGTGCTTGGTGATCCGGTCCAGGACGAGCACTCCCACGACCACTGCTAGGACACGTGCCGGTGGGGCCAGTCGCCGCCCCGGCCGCCCCGGCCGCCCCGGCGGCCGCGCCCGCGCATCCGGCGCATCCGGCGTGGCCGGCGGACCGGACACCGCGACCTTTACCGGTTCAACCCGAGATGACACTGACGAGCACCTGCCGCACGAAGTACAGGACGATGATGGCGATCATCGGCGACAGATCGAACGAGCCGAGCGGCGGGATGAACCTGCGGAAGATCCGCAGGTACGGCTCCGACACGTCACGCAGGAAGTCCCTCACTGAGTCGGTCCAGCGAGCGTACGGCAGTCGCATGCCGAACGAGAACAGCAGGTTCAGCAGGATGTACACGAACAGCAGGACGATGTAGACCTCGAACAGCGCGCTGACGTAATTGGCGATGTCTCCGCGGGTGAGGGCGTACAGCGCCATCAGGTGGTGACTCCGGTGGCGCGGTCGGCCGCCAGCGCAAACGCCGCGCGCACGCCGCCGCGCTCCAGCGCGTCGAGCCCCCGGGCGGTCGAACCGCCGGGGGAGGTCACCTCGCGCCTGACGGTCAACGTGTCGTAGCCACGCGTCGCGAGCAGGGCCGCCGTGCCGGCCATGGTCTCCACGGCCAGTCGCGAGGCGACCTGCGCACCGAGACCGAGTCGCACGGCGGCGTCGATCTGGGCCTCGGCGACCAGCGCCAGATAGGCGGGGCCGAGTGAGGAAACCGAGCTGGCGACGCCGATCAGCCTCTCCGGCACCGTGATCACCTCTCCGACCCTCCCGAACAGCGCGATGACATCGCGTTCCAACGCGGGATCGGGAGCCGAGGCGGGCGCATAGCAGGTCATGCCGCGGCGGAGCTCGACCGGCGTGTTGGGGATCAGCCGGAACACCGGCGTATTTGGATAGGCGGCGGTCAGCTCCGCGATCGAAGTCGATCCGAGCACCGACGCCACCGCCTTTGCCCGGCCGGCGATCTCCGCCGCCACTGCCCGTAGCTGATATGGCTTGTGACAGAGCACCACCAGATCAGAGCTCTCGGCGACCTCCAGGTTGCTGGCGGCCCGGCCGCCGAGCTCGACCGCCAGCGCTGCGGCGCGGCCCGATCCCGAGTCAGAGCAAAGCACCGGGTCCGCCCAGCCGCGAGCCAGGGCACGCGCCATGCTCCCGGACCCGATGATGCCGACTCGCATCCGATGAAATCTACCTACGCCGCGATCCCCGGCCGGCACTTGCGCCACGCCGCCGAGCACGCACCTGCTCAGGACTGGTTGAAGAAGCCCTTCTCCACCAGGCGGGCCCGCTCCTCCGCGGAGACCTCGACGTTGTGGGGAGTCAGCAGAAACACCTTGTCGGCGATCCGCTGCATCCCGCCGTCAAGGGCGTAGGTGAGACCGCTCGAGAAGTCGATCAGCCGTTTCGATAGATCGGTGTCGGTGCCCTGAAGGTTGAGGATCACCGGAATCGCGTCCTTGAACTTGTCGGCCACGTCCTGAACATCGTTGAAGCTGCGCGGGGCGACGAAGTGCACGCGGACGTCGTTGGCGGCGCGGCCGTTGGCGGTGCGCCCGCCGCCCACCGGGCGCAGCGACGTGGTGCGCCGCTCGCTGGGCGCCTCGTCGGAGAAGATGTCGTCGAAGTCGTCGCGCCGGCTGCGCCGCGAGCTCAGCTTGCGGACGTTCGGACGCTCACGGTAGCTGTCCTGCAGTTCAACTTCGGGTTCGCTGTAGGGCTCCGGCTCGTCGTCGTCGTAGGCTTCGTCCTCGGCGAGTCCGAAGTAGACGAGGGTCCGGTGCCAGGTATCTCGGAAGGCCATTGCGTTCTCAGGGTTCGCGCAATCCCGGCGATTCCCTGCCCCTGATTATGACGCGCTCGAGTACAGAATCGTACCGAGCCGCACGATTGTGGCTCCTTCCTGGACCGCTACCTCGTAGTCCTGGCTGGTTCCCATCGACAGGTGACGCAGCCCGTGGCGCTCGGCGAGGTCGCGCAGCGCGGCGAAATGGGAACGGCTGTCCTCCGCCCGCGTCGTCAACGGAGGCATCGTCATCAGACCCACTACGGTCACCGGACAGCGGTCGATGAACTGCGCCAATTGATCCGGGGCGAGGCCGCTCTTGGCCCCCTCGCCGGCGACGTTGACCTCGATCATGACCTGAGTCCCGGGGCCGCCGTGACGCCCGAGCTGGGCGAGCGCCGAGTCGGTGGCCACCGAATGGATGTAGCGCACGTGGGGCAGGAGATCGCGCACCTTGCGGCTCTGCAGCTGCCCGATGAAATCCCAGGTGAACCGTCCGGGCGCCGCCTGCGCCTTGCCGACCAGCTCCTGGGCACGGTTCTCTCCGACCAGGGTCACGCCGCCGGCAGCCAGCGCGTCGAGCTCGTCATCCGGCAGGTACTTGACCGCCGCGAGGATCTCCACATCGTCGGGGTCACGTCCCGCCCCGGCGATCCGCTCGCGCACCTGCGTGAGGTTGGTGCGCACTCGGTCGGCAGTCAGGCCATGAATCAGATCAACCACGCCACCCCCGCTTGACGACCGGTGATCCCGCGATCCCGGCGGTGGGAGAACAGCAGGTCCGGATCCGAGCAGATCGTGCAGATGCCGATATCGAAGACCTTGCCGACCCCCGCATCCTCGAGCCGGCGGCGGGCGATCGCCTTGAGGTCGAGGTTCTCACCGCGGTGACCGGCGGGAACATCCGCGAACGCCGCGTGCACCTCGGCCCCCACCTCGTAGCAGCACGGACCGGCGCCCGGTCCGATCGCCGCACACAGCTCACCGCGGGCGCCGAGCTCGCGCACGGCCCGCACGCCGGCGCCGATCACGCCACCCGCGAGCCCGCGCCACCCGGCGTGGAGCATCGCCACCGCGCCCCCGCCCGCGACCGCGACCGGCAGGCAGTCGGCGACCAGCGCCGCAGGCGCCACGTCCCGCAGATCGGTGGCCTGTCCGTCCACCCGCGGCCGCTGTGGGGGCCGCGGGGTGTCGGTGGTGATCCGGCGGACCTCGGCGCCGTGTACCTGGTGGACGAAGCTGATCGCCGGCGCCCTGAGGTCGTCCCGCAGCGTCGCCCGGTTGCGCTTCACCGCCTCGGGGTCGTCGCCGCTGCGGATCCCCAGGTTGAGCGCGCGATAGGGCCCGTCCGAGTGGCCACCGCGCCGGGTGGAGAATGCCGCGCGGGCCCCCGGCAGGTCGATCGCGAAATGAGGGCGGAGCGAATAGAACGGAGCGGTTGGTTCCATCGGCCTCAGGCTAGTCGTCGGGCAGCTGCCCATCCTGGCTGCCCGCGGCGCCGCGCAGCGCCTCGGTGAGCTGCTCCTCGCGGCCGGCTCCGCGGTCGAGCCTCGCCGCCCGGGCCGCGGCCAGTCCCGCCCCGAGCGCCGGGCCCTGCGGGATCCCGGCCTCCAGCAGGTCCCGGCCGTCGATCTGGAGCCTGACGTGGCGCAGCTCGTCCAGCCACCGCCGGGCCGCAGCGGCCGGGCCGAGCGCTCCGGCGAGCGCCACCAGCTCCGCGGGCGCACCGGCGGCCACCGCTGCGATCTCGGAGGGCTGGCCGGCATCTTCCATCGCGCTCGCCAGGGCTCGTGCCCGAGTCGCGGCGGCGAGGATTAGATTTCGCGGAACGGCGGGGAAGGCCAGCCGATCGAGCAGCGCGGCGAGTCGATCGGTGGCGACGCCGAACGAGGCGGCGGCGGTGACCAGCGCTCCTCGATCCCCGTCGGCGGGCAGCAGCCTCAGCGCGCGCCGGGCCAGAGCCGCGTCGGCGGTGGACCGCAGGCCGAAGCCGGGCTCGAGCGCGGCGTCGATCTGCAATTCGGCGAGCGCACCGAACGCCGCCACCGGATCGCGCTCGGCGCCCAGCAGCCGGAGCTCGGACCCGAGCCGGGCGCCGCTCACCGTCCCGAGCGCTCCCTCCGCCACCGCTGCGCCGGCGAGCGCCAGCGTTCGCGCCTCCACCTTGAACCCGAGCCGGCTCGCGTACCGCGCGAGGCGCAGCAGGCGGGTCGGGTCATCGATGAAGCTGGCATCGTGAAGCACCCGGAGCCGCCGTCGTCGCAGATCCTCGATGCCGCCCGGCACCGCCACCAGCTCTCCCCGGCGATCGCCGCCGAGCCCGAGCGCGAGCGCGTTGACCGTGAAGTCGCGCCGGAGCAGGTCCTCGTCCAGGGTGGCCGGAGCGACGGTCGGCAGAGCTCCCGGCCGCGCGTAGCTCTCGCTGCGGGCGCGCGCCAGGTCATAGCTGAAGCCGTCCAGCGCAACCGTGCAGGTGCCGAACCGGTTGTGGGCTCGTAGCGAGGCGCCGAGCAGCGCGGTGACCGGCTCGAGCTCGCCGTCGACGACCAGGTCCAGGTCAAGCGGCAACGCCTCCAGCAGCAAGTCGCGGACCGCCCCGCCGACCAGGTAGACGCCATCGACGCCGCGCAACCGGCGCAGCAGCGGACGCGCCGCCGGAAGCTGCGCGAATCGACGCAGCAGAGCATCTGACGATGGTTCGGTCACACCCTGATGATCGCGCCTGGGCGCGCCGGATCCAACGGATGATTCGGCGCCAATCACTCATCTAGCATGCGCGGCATGCCCAGTCCCGCTTCGCGGCGACTGCTGTGGCGCGGGCTCGTCGCAGCCGTCGTCGTCCTCGTGCTTGCGGGCGGCGCGGCGGCGTTCGTGCTCCTGCACTCGCCCGGGAACGTGTCGCATCCGAACCTCCAGTTCACGGTGCCGACGACCACCGCGGACGCGCCGCCGCGGCATCACGTCAAGCACCCGGTGGACAACTTTCAGTGGCCCTGGTACGGCTACGATGCGGCGCGGACGCGATTCTTCGCCGGACCGCCGAACCTGCACCCGCCGTTCAAGGTCGGGTGGAAGTTCGTCGATGGCGCGCTGCTCGAGTTCTCGCCGGTGGTCTACCACGAGACGATGTTCGTGCTCGATGACGACGGCTCCGCCCGCGCGATCAATCTCCGCACCGGACACGTCCTCTGGCATCGCCGGATCGGGACGCTGTCGGCGGCGTCGCCGGCGATCGCGCCCAAGGCGGGTGTGGTTCTGTTCCCGGTGCTGTCGATCAGCGGCCACTCGCCCGGCGACGGCCGGTTCATCGCCCTGTCGATGAAGACCGGGCGCAAGGTGTGGTCGCGTCCGGTCGGCCCGGGCACGGAGTCATCGCCGATCGTCCACGGGGAGACCGTCTACCTCGGCGACCAGAGCGGCACCCTCTATGCCCGTAATGTCGCCACCGGCCACCTGTACTGGACCTACCACGCCGGTGGCGCGATCAAGGGCGGCCCCGCGCTGCTCCACGGCGTGCTCTACTTCGGCGACTACTCCGGACACGCCTACGCCGTCCGCGCCGTCAACGGCCAACAGGTGTGGTCGGTGGGGACCAACGGGGCCCACTTCGGCTTCGGCTCGGGCGAGTTCTACTCGACGCCGGCGGTCGCCTACGGGCGCGTCTACATGGGCAACACCGACGGACGGGTGTACTCGTTCGGCGCCCGCAACGGCGCCCTCGCCTGGGCCACCGCCACCGGCGCGTACGTCTACGCCTCCCCGGCGGTCGCCGATCTCAAGGGCCTGGGACCGACCGTCTACGTCGGATCCTACGACGGCAACCTGTACGCGTTCAACGCCCAGTCGGGCGCCATCCGGTGGCGGCATCCGGCCGGCGGCAAGATCTCCGGCGCCGCCACGGTGATCGGCAAGGTCGTCTACTACTCGGACCTGGGCACCAAGACCACGACCGGCCTGAACGCGGTCACCGGTCACCAGGTGTTCTCGTTCCACGACGGCGCGTTCACCCCGGTCATCGCCGACTACCACGCGATCTATCTCGACGGCTACACGACGATCTATCAGCTGGTGCGGCCGAAGTCACCGGAGGCGGTGGCGGCGGCGCGGAGACGAGCTCGAGCGCGGGCCAGGCACCGGGCGCATGCCCACCCCCGGGCGAAGGCCGCGGCGCGGAGCGCCAAGCACCGGGCGAAGGCGAGCGCCAACCACGTCAAGAACCGCGCCAAGGCCCCAGGGCACTCCCGGGCGAGGGCTCGCGCCAAAAGGAGGGCCCGGGCCGCCAGGGCGAGAGCTCGCGCGGCTAACGCGAGGGCGAGGGCGAGGGCCAGGGCGCGCGCAGCCACGCGAAACAGAAGCGGCACAGCGGCGTAACCAGCCGCTAACGCGGCCGATTTCGGGCCCTCTTGCTATCATTATAGGTCTATGCGTTGTCGTAGTGGAAGTCACTGTCAGCAGCCGGCCGAGAAGGGCCGTCGGTTCTGCGCGGAGCACGCGGCTGAGCTTGATCGCATGCGCGAGGAGCTCAAGGACGCCGCTGCCGCCCGCATCGGTCGGGGCCGGCCCAAGCGCTCGTCGACCTGCTGTCGTCCCGGCTGTTATGAGCCGCGCGTCCCGCCCGCCGCGTACTGCGATACGTGCGCTGCCGCGGGTTACGTCGAAGAAGCCGCGTAAGCGGCGCTTCGCGGTCGGGTCCCCCGAACAAAACTGAATTCACCCCTGGTGGCCACGTGACGGCGTGGGTGCCGTCGGACGCCAAACCATGCTGTCAGGCGCCGATCTCCTGCCGCACCGCGATTCCCGCGCCCGCCAGGTGGTGCTTGATCTCGCTCACGGTGTGGTGCCCGTAGTGCAGGATCGACGCCACGAGCACGGCGTCGGCCCCGGCGTGCACCGCATCGGACAGGTCCTGGAGCCGGCCGGCGCCTCCGGAGGCGATCACCGGGACGTCGACGGCGCCCGCCACCGCGGCGGTCAGGGCCAGGTCATAGCCGGCGTTGGTCCCGTCCCGGTCCATGCTGGTGAGCAGGATCTCGCCCGCGCCCCGGGCGACCGCCTCTCGCGCCCACTGCACCGCGTCGCGTCCCGCCGGGGCTCGGCCGCCCGCGAGGTAGGCGTCCCAGCCCTCGCGGTCGCGCTGCTTGGCGTCCACCGCGAGCACGACGCACTGCGAGCCGAACGTCCGGACGAGCTCGTCCACCAGCTCCGGCCGTTGCAGCGCCGCGGAGTTGATCGACACCTTGTCGGCACCGGCGTCGAGCACCGCCTGGGCGTCGGCCACCGAACGAATCCCGCCGCCGATCGTGAACGGGATGAACAGCTCATCGGCCGCCTGGCGCGCGAGCGCCACCACGGTCGAGCGCTTGTCCGAGGTGGCGGTGATGTCCAGGAAAACCAGCTCGTCGGCGCCGGCGGCGTCGTAGCGAGCCGCCAGCTCCACCGGGTCACCGGCATCGCGCAGATCGAGGAACCCAACCCCCTTGACCACGCGGCCACGGTCCACGTCGAGGCATGGGATCACGCGCTTGTAGTGCATTACGCGCCATTCGGCTTCGCCAGCGCCGCCTGCCCTTGGGGAACGTCGAACCGCTCTTCGTACAGCGCCTTGCCGACGATCACGCCCGCCAGGTTCACCTGTCGCAGCCCCGCCAGGCCACTGAGGTCGGCGAGGGAGGACACGCCGCCCGAGTAGACGAAGGTTCCGCGCACGACCTGCGCGATCCGCTGCACTTCAGACAAGTCGGGCCCGCTCAGCATCCCGTCGCGTTCGATGCTCGAGTACACGAACCGCCGCGCCCCACGACGACCCAGCGTCTCGATCACCGACTCGGCCGGGATCTCCGTCTGCTCCGTCCAGCCTGACATGGCCAGCCGGCCGCGGCGGGCGTCCACCGATATCACCACCCGCTCGCGATGCTCGGCCAGTGCCTGCTCCAGCAGGTCGATGTCGCTGTAGGCCGCGGTTCCGAGGATCACTCTCGCCGCACCGGCGGCGAGCACGGCACGGACCGCCGCGATGGTCCGCAGGCCTCCTCCCACTTGCACCGGCACATCGACCTCACCGACGATCCGGCGAACCTGCTCGAAATTGGCGGGGGTGCCGGTTCGCGCACCGTTCAGATCGACGACGTGCAGCGCTCGGGCGCCCCCCCTGACCCACCGTCGGGCCGCCTCCAGCGGGTCGACGTCGTACACGGTCCGTTGCTCGAAGTCGCCCCGCGCCAGCCGCACCGCCTTTCCGTCCAGGATGTCGATCGCCGGCAGCAGGATCACGGAGACGCCGACCCCACCCACCCCACCGACTCCGCCGCGTGGCCATCGCGGCCGCACAGCGCCACGAAGCTGCGCAGCAGCGCCAGCCCGTCGGCTGAGGACTTCTCGGGGTGAAACTGGACTCCGAACACCGTGCCCCGGGCGACGATCGTCGCGAACCGCTCGCCGTAGGTGGTGGTCGCCACGACGTCTGCCGGATCCCGGGGCCGGGCCGCGAGCGAGTGCACGTGGTAGAACGGGCGCCCAGCGGCCGGCAGGGCGGCGGTGATCGCCGAGGGCCGCTGCGAGATCACGTCGTTCCAGCCGATGTGGGGAATCCGGAGCCCTCCCGTCTTCAGTCGGCTCACTTCGCCCGGGATCAAACCCAGCCCAGCGGTGAGCTGGTGCTCCTGCGAGCGGTCGAACAGCAGTTGCATGCCCAGGCAGATTCCGAGTATCGGCCTCCCGGCGTTCGCCAGCGAGCGAATCTGCTCGTCGAGACCGAGCGCGGTCAGGTTGCGCATGCCCAGCGGAAACGCACCGACACCCGGCACGATCAGGCCGTCGGCGTCCCACAGCCGGTCGCGCTCGGAGGTGATGTCCGCTCTCGCGCCGACGTGCTCCAGGGCCTTTTGCACCGAGCGACGATTTCCCATTCCGTAGTCGACGACCGCGATCGCGGGGGAAACCGTCATACCAGCCTGCCCTTGGTGCTGGGGATGCCCCGCTCGGTGACGTCCACCGTGACCGCGGCCCGCAGCGCGCGGGCGCACGCCTTGAACATCGCCTCGATCACGTGGTGGGCGTTGGTTCCGGCCTCCACGGTGAGGTGCAGGGTCAACCGCGCGTTGCTCGCCAGCGCTCGGAAGAACTCCTCGGTCAGCTCGTGATCGAAGTTTCCGATCGCCCCGGGCGGGAGTGGCGAGGAGAACGCGCACAGCCCCCGTCCGGATATGTCGATCGCGCAGGAGGCGCGGGATTCGTCCATCGGGATCGTGGCCTGCCCGTACCGGGTGATCCCGGCTCGATCGCCGAGCGCCCGATCCAGGGCCTGGCCGAGGCAGATCCCGACGTCCTCCACGGTGTGGTGCGCGCCGGTGTGGAGGTCGCCGGTGGCGCGCACGGTGAGATTCATCCGGCTGTGACGAGCGAGCAGATCCAGCATGTGGTCGAAGAAGCCGACCCCGGTCTCACGCTCGCCGTCGCCGTCGCCGTCCAGTCGGAGCGAGAGATGGATCTCGGTCTCCGCGGTACGGCGATCGACCTCGGCAGCACGCGTCATCACGCGTCATTGTCGCTAATGCGGGCCTCCATCGACCGGGCGTGGAGCTCGAACCCCTCCGCCCGAGCGAGCGGCGCCGCCGCCCGCGCCAGCGACGCCGCGTCGCTGCCGATCCTCACCTCGGTGAACCGGCGGCGGAAGTGAACCGGAGACAGCGCCGACGCGAAGCGAGCCGCCGCGTTGGTCGGCAGAACGTGGTTGGAGCCCGCGATGTAGTCGCCGAACGCGGTTCCCGCCGCCGCCCCGACGAATACGCACCCGGCGTGACGCACCCGCGGCGCCAGCGCCTCCGCGCCGGCGCCAACCAGCTGCAGATGCTCGGGCGCGAAGCTCTCGGCGATGCTCAGCGCCTGCTCGATGTCGGCGACGGCGACCAATCGGATGACCGCCTCGGTCTCGGGCGCGTCGGCGATCCTGGTCTGCAGCCCATCGATCAGCTCCCCGGAGGTGCAGATCGCCACCACGATCGAGCCCGCCCCGTGCTCGGCCTGGGCGAGCAGGTCGAGGGCCAGGGGCTCGAGGTCGGCCTCGCCGTCGGCGATCGCCACCAGGTCGCTCGGTCCGGCGAATCCGTCGATTCCGACCTGCCCGAAGACCTGACGCTTGGCCTCCTGGACGTACAGGTTCCCGGGCCCCACGATGACGTCGACGGGGGCCACCGTCTCGGTGCCGAATGCCAGCGCCGCGACCGCGTGGGCGCCACCCATCCGGTAGACGGCGGACGCGCCGGTCATGCGGCAGGCGGCCAGCACCACGGCATCGACCTCGCCGTCGGCTCCTGGCGGGGCGCACACCGCGATCTCGCCGACGCCCGCCACCCTCGCCGTCTCCACTCCCATGACCACGGTGCTGGGATAGGGAGCGCGGCCGCCGGGGATGTACACACCGGCGCGGTCGACCGGCACCTCTCGCAGTGTCACCTCGTGGCCGTCGAACGTCACCGTTCGATCATCGACCAGCCCGGCGCGGGCGACGCGCGTGACGTTGGCGATCGCCTGGTGAAGGCCATCCCGGACCGGCTCGGGGAGACGCGCCAGCGCAGTATCGAGCTCGGCCTCGGGGACCCGGAGCGCCGATGGCGTGGTTCGCGGGGTGTCGTACTCGCGGGTGTAGAACCGCAGCGCGTCATCCCCGTTGGCGCGCACGCGAGCGATGATCTGGGCCACCTGCTCCGAGACCGACTCCGGCGCCGGGACGAGCTCACGCAGCTCCTCGGCCAGGCCGGCGGGATCGCCCGTGAGCGTCAGGCGCTCACACGACACTGACTCGCTCCAGCAGCCGGTCGATGGCTCGCGCGCGCAGCTTGTGCGTCACCGGATTGGCGATCAGGCGCGCGGTGGACACGGCGATCTCCTCTCGGATGACGAGCCCGTTCTCGCGCAGCGTCGTGCCGGTGGCGGTCAGGTCGACGATCGCCTCCGCCAGTCCGGTGAGCGGAGCCAGCTCCACCGACCCTTTGACCTCGACGATCTCGGCCTGGCGTCCGGTCTGCAGGAAGTGGCGGCCGGCCACCCGCGGATACTTGGTCGCGATCCGCACCACCCCCAGGCGGCGCAGCGCCTCTTGGGCCCGGTCCTCGCCGGCCACTCCGGCGAGCACCATCCGGCAGCGCCCGTAGCCGAGATCCATCAGCTCGTAGACCTCGCGCTCGGACTGCTCCATCAGCACATCCTTGCCGGTGATCCCGATGTCCGCCGCACCCGCCTCGACGTAGGTGGGGACGTCGGAGGGCCTCATGGTCACAATCCCCGCGTCTTCGAACAGCAGCTTACGGTCGTTCTCGCGCACCTCTCGAGTGTCCAGCCCAATTCGCCCCAGGAGGTTGAGCGTGTCTTCGAACAGCGCCCCCCGGGGCACGGCTACCCGCAGCTCGCTCATCGCCGGCGCCCGCGCTCCTCTCCGGTCAGCGCGATGTGCAGCCGCTCGACGTTGAGGGCGAATCCGACCGCCGGCAATGGCCGGCCGAACGCGGCCAGCAGCTCGTCGTAGCGCCCGCCGCTTCCGATCGGGACCCCGTACGCGGGGTCGTAGACCTGGAACACCGCGCCGGTGTAATAACCGAGGCTGCGCACCAGGCCGAGGTCGAAGATGATCCGGTCGGCCACCTCGGCGGCCAGCAGCCGGTGCACGTCGCGCATCCCGCGCAGCGCCTCGTGCAGAGCCCCCGACAGACCCTCCAGCACCTCCGGCCCGCCACGGGTGCGGGCCAATGCGAGCAGCAGGTCGACGTCGGCCTCGGCCAGGCCGAGCGCGCGGACCTCCCGGTCGACGCCGACGAAGTCGCCGGCGGCGAGTTCGGTGAGGATCAGCTCGCGTGACTCGGACCCGACCCCGAAGGCCTCGAGCAGCGAGGGATACAGCGAGGCGTCGCCGAGGCCGACGCGGTAGTTCTCCAGACCGGCGGCGTCGAGAGCGGCGCACAGCACCCCGAGCACCTCGGCGGTCCCCTCGGCGCCGGGTGCGCCGATCAGCTCCACCCCGGCCTGGAGGAACTCGCGCGACTGACCCCGCTGGGGCCGCACCCCCCGATAGACGTGCGCCACGTAGGCGAACCGCAGCGGCGGCTCAGCGTGGCCGTAGCGGTTGGCCACCACCCTCGCGATCGGGACGGTCATGTCCGGGCGCAGCACGAGCACGCTGCCGTGCTCGTCGAAGACTCGGTAAGCGGGACGCGCGCCGCCGATGTTGGCGCGGCCGAACGTCTGCTCGTACTCCAGGGCGGGGGTGAAGATCTCGCCGAAGCCCGCCGCGTCGAACACGTCACGGACCCGGTTGGTCATCGCCCGCAGCTCCCGCATCTCGTCGGGCAGCACGTCGCGCGTGCCGCTGGGGATGCGGTCGACCATCACCCTATCGGCCAACTTCGGCGCCGCCGGCTCGCGCGGAGCGGACCTCGGTCACGCGGCTACAGGCGCGTCTTCCAGCCGGGTGATGCGGGCACCGAGATCCTGGAGGCGCTCGTCGATGCGCTCGTAGCCCCGGTCGATCTGACGGATGTTGCCGATCTCGGTGACCCCGTCGGCGCACAGGGCGGCGATCAGCATGGCCATCCCGGCGCGGATGTCGGGCGACTCCACCCGTGATCCACGCAGCCGGCGGGGCCCTGAGACGATGGCGCGATGCGGGTCGCAGATGATGATCTCGGCGCCCATCCCGACCAGCTTGTCGGTGAAGAACAAGCGGTTCTCGAACATCTTCTCGTGGATGATCAGGGAGCCCGACGACTGGGTCGCCAGCGCCAGCGCGATGCTGGTCAGATCGGCCGGGAACGCGGGCCAGGGCCCGTCCTCGACCTTGGGCATGTGGTCGCCGTGATCGTTGCGGATCGACATCTCCTGGTTGCCGGGAACGATGATGTCGGCCCCGTGGACCTCGCTGCGCAACCCGATCCGCTCGAACACCATCCGGATCATCCGCAGGTCGTCGGGACGCGTGTCCTTGACGATCAGCTCGCCGCCGGTCACGCCAGCGAGCGCCATGAACGAACCGATCTCGATGTGATCGGGCGCGATCTCGTAGGTGCAGCCCCGCAGGCTCGCCTGACCGTGGACGGTCATCACGTTCGATCCCACGCCATCGATCGCCGACCCCATCTGGATCAGCATCCGGGCCAGGTCCTGCACGTGCGGCTCAGAGGCGGCATTGCGGATCACGGTCGGCCCGCGGGTCAGCGCGGCCGCCATCAACGCATTCTCGGTCGCCATCACCGAGGGCTCGTCCATCAAGAAGTCACACGGGCTCAATCCCAGCGGGGGCGCCGTCAGCGTGACCTCGTCTTGGCGGTCGTTGACGAGCGCGCCGAGGGCGCGGAAGGCATCCAGGTGGGGGTCGAGCCGCCGGCGACCGATCACGTCACCCCCGGGCGGCGGCATCCGGGCTTTGCCGAACCGTGCCAGCAGCGGGCCGGCGAGCAGGAACGATGCGCGGATCCTCTCCGCCAGGTCCGTATCGACTTCAGTCGTGTGAACCGTCGAGCTGTCGACCAGCACCTCGCTCGCCCCCAGCCACTCCACCTGAGCACCGAGCATCTGCAGCAGCCGGATCATCGCCTCGACGTCCCGAATCCGGGGGACGTTGCGCAGGATCACCTCGTCGTCGGCCAGCAGGCAGGCGGCCAGGATCGGCAGCGCGCCGTTCTTGTTGCCGGCCGCGGTGATCGTGCCCGACAGGGGCACGCCGCCTTCGATTACGAACTTCTCCAGTGTTATCGACCCCGCTGAGGTGGATGGTGGTCGGGCGTCCGTCAGCCTAGCCGGTCCTGTCGGATCGGGAGGCCTGACCGGGCGGGGCTGCTCCTCTTCCTGAGCTAGGGTAACGCCCATGCTGCAGCCCATTTCGCGAGCCCAGGCTTGGGACCTTCTTTGCCAATGGACGCAGTCGGCCTCTCTGCGCCGCCACATGCTCGCGGTGGAGGCGGCGATGCGGGCCTACGCTCCCCGGTTCGGCGGTGACGTGGAGCTGTGGGGCCTCACCGGACTGCTCCACGACCTCGACTACGAGCGTTATCCGAGCCTCCAGGATGGTCACCCCCGGTATGCCCTGCGCGAGCTCGAGGAGCGTGGTTATCCGCCCGAGCTGGTCCGGGCCGTCGCCTCGCACGCGACGTACCTGGGCGTGTCCCGGGATGCCCCGCTGGAGAAGGCGTTGTTCGCGGTCGACGAGCTGTGCGGGTTCATCCTCGCGTGTGCCTACGTGCGTCCTCAGGGCCTGGTGGGCATGACCCCCAAGTCGGTCAAGAAGAAGTTCAAGACGCCTGCCTTCGCCGCCGCCGTGAGCCGCGACGACATGACCCAGGGAGCCGCCGATCTCGGCGTGGACTTCGACGAGCATCTGACGATCGTCATCGGCGCGCTGACCGAGCGGCGCGACGAGCTGATGCCGCCGGCTGCCTCCATCGCGGCGGAGGCTTCGGCGGGCGAGCCGGAGGCTTCGGCCGGCGAGCCGGAGGCTTCGGCCGGCGAGCCGGAGTCCGTGGCCGGCGAGCCTGGGTCTGCCGCCGGCCGGGGCTGAGCGCCGGCTTGGCGGCCTCCACCCCTGTTCGGGTGGTCGTCCTCGAGGGCGACGAGACCGGCCAGGAGCTGCTGGAGCAGTCGCTGCGGGTCCTGAACGGCGACCTGCTGGGGCTGGGGCTCGATCTGGTCAGATTCGATCTGTCGCTGGACGAGCGCCGTGCCACCGCCAACGGGGTCGTCGAGGCGGCGGCGGTGGCGATGCGTGGGGCGGGGCTCGGGCTGAAGGCGGCGACGATCACCCCGGAGGGCGCGGGCGACGTCGGCTCCCCCAACCGGATCCTGCGCGAGCGGGTCGACGGGAAGGTCATCGTGCGCACCGGCCGCCGGCTGCCCGGGATCACGCCGATCGCCGGCGTGCATCATCCGATCTCGGTGGTGCGGATGGCGGTGGAGGACGCATACGGAGCCGCCGAGCACCGCGAGGGCGCTCCCGGATCCGGCGGTGAGATCGCGTTCCGGACCGAGCGGATCACCCGCTCCACCTGCCACGCCGTCGCCGAATACGCGTTCCGCACCGCGGCGAGCATGGGGGCTCGCGTCTACGGCGGCCCGAAGTGGACCGTCTCTCCGGTTTACGAGGGGATGCTCAAGGAGGAGCTCGACGCGGCCGCCGAGCGCCACCCTCAGATCGACTACCGGCCGGTCCTGATCGACGCCACCTACGCCGGGCTGCTATCCGGTGCCACCGACGCGCCGCTGGTGATCCCGGCGCTGAACCGCGACGGCGACTGCCTCTCGGACCTGGTGCTGCCGATGTTCGGATCTATCGCCGGAGCCGAGTCGGTGCTGCTGGCCTTCGACGACGAGTACTCGACCACGGTGGCGATGGCCGAGGCGCCGCACGGCACCGCCCCGGCGCTGCGCGGCAAGGACCTGGCCAACCCGGTGGCGATGATCCTCGCGTGCGGCGCGCTGCTGCGACACGCGGCCGAGCGCCACGGCCCCGAGTGCGAGCGGGCCGCGCGTGCGATCTACGAGGGAACGCTGGAGACGATCGCCTCAGGCGTCAGGACGCCGGACCTGGGAGGCCACACCGGAACCACCGAGTTCACCTCCGCCGTGATCGAGCGCGTTCGGACCAACCTCGACGGTCGGTCCTCGCCGACCTCCTGAGCGCCGCTGCGCAACCGGTATCTGTCCGGGCCTCCATCTACTCTCTCGAACATATGTTCCAGGCTTCCAAGAAGAGATTTCGCGCCTTGCTGGCGCTGGTCGACGACGTCCTCGGTGATCCCGAGCCGCTGGCCGCACTCGGTGGCCACGAGCCCGGGGGCGCGCTCGGTGGCCACGAGCGCCTGCCCTTCCTCGGCGATCCCGAGCTGCCTACCACCCCCCATCCTCACCGGCGGCCGATTCGGATCGAGGCCGGGCGTCGCAACGGCTCGGTTGCGCCTCGGCCCACCCACTGCCTCTCCCCGGTCCGGCATAACCCCGAGCGCGGCCGGCGCGACCGCGTCACATAGCCCCCAGCCGGGCTCCGCGTCCGGCGCCCGTCCGGGGATGTGCTACGGCAGGACGCTGTCCGCCAGCATGATCACCCCTGGATGTGCTACGGCAGAAGGCTGCCCGCCAGCATGATCACCCCTGACGGCTCGCCGCTCGGCGTGCCGTTACCCGCGCCGGCCAGCGCAACCAGGACGGCGATGAACGTGCCCAGGCCGAGGACCACGCAGATGACGAGCAGGATGAAGACCTGGGGATTTGCTCGGAAGAACTTGTTCATCGCCCGCATCAGGGCTGATGTTGGCACGCTTGAAGTGGACCGGCCCCAGGTGTGGGACCGCATCAGGGGCCGACGGCGGACGGGGGCGGCCGCAGGCGTGGGGCTGCCCCCGGGGCCGCCTGCGGACGGGCCGGCCGCAGCTGTCGGACTGCGGACCGAGTGAGTCCGACGGCGACGGTAAGCGTGCGAAAATGCCCAGATGACGACATCGAGCAACGAGGGCGAGCCCATCACCGAAGCCGGGCTCGCCGCACTCAAGCGCGAGATCGGCGATCTGGAGACGGCCGGCCGCCGGGAGATCGCCGCCCGCATCCTGACCGCCCGGGGGCACGGCGATCTGAAGGAGAACGCCGAGTATCACGCCGCCAAGGAGGATCAGGCGCACCTCGAGACGAGAATCAGCCGCCTGCGTCAGCGGCTGCGCAACGCCGTCGTGGTGGAGGCCACCGGGAACGGGAACAGCTCGTTCGCGTTCGGACGCTCGGCGGACGTCCGCGATGAGGCCACCGGCGAGGTTCACACGTGGACGATCGTCGGTGCCACGGAGGCAGATCGGGCGGAGGGCAAGCTCTCCGCCGAGTCACCCGTAGCGAGGGCGTTGCTCGACCGTCTCGCCGGCGAGACCGTGGAAGTTCCGACGCCTCGGGGCGTCCGGCGCCTGAAGATCGAGCGAGTCCTCTAGACCGACTCGTGGGCGCCGCCGAGGCTGGCGCCTGTCCAAGATAGGGAATCCTCCCGATGTGCGTTGGCCGCGGTGCGCGTAGGTTCACGAGGTATGAACCCGGCGGACAGCGACGCCCCAGATGATTCCGGATCAGGTTGAAACTCCTGCATTCCCCGGCCATGATGGTGGTGTGGACCGCGGGGTACACGCCACGGGCGGCGACGCCGTCGAGCTCCTTGAGCGGTCGGGACAGCTGTCAAAGCTCGGCGACAGGCTGGACGCGGTCAGCGCGACCTCACGCGGGCAGATCGTGCTCGTGCGCGGGGAGGCCGGCATCGGTAAGACCGCGCTGCTCCGCGCCTTCTCCGATGGCCTCGATTCCTCGGTCCGGGTCCTGTGGGCCTCATGTGACGCTCTGTTCACTCCACGGCCCCTGGGTCCCCTCCTGGACATCGCCCGGAGCACGGACGGCGAGCTCAGCGGGATGCTGGAGAACGGCGCGAGGCCGCACGACGTCGCCGCCGCAATGTTGTCCGAGCTCGAGTCGCCGCCGCGGACGGTGCTCGTCCTCGAGGACCTCCATTGGGCAGACGAGGCCACCCTTGACGTGGTGCGGCTGGTGGGGCGACGGATCGAGTCCGTGCCGGCGCTGCTCGTCGTCTCCTACCGGGACGATCAGCTCGACCGCGCTCACCCATTGCGAATCGTCCTCGGAGAGCTCCCCGGCGTCGGCGCGGTCACGCGGCTGGAGCTCTTAGGTCTGTCACCGACGTCGGTGGCGGCGCTCGCCGAGGGCTCGACGATCGACGCCGAAACGCTCTACGACCGGACTATGGGCAATTCGTTCTTCGTGACCGAGGTCCTTGCCGCCGGCGAGCCGGGCGTGCCGAACACGGTTCGCGATGCAGTGTTGGCGAGGACGGCCCGGCTGAGCCCAGAGGCCCGCGGGGTGCTGGACGCGGTGGCCATCGTCCCCCAGCGCACCGAGGTCTGGCTGCTGGAGGCGCTGGTGCACGCAGCGCTGGACGGTATCGAAGAGTGCCTGAGCTCCGGCATGCTCCGGGCCGAGGCCGACGGGGTCACCTTCCGGCACGAGCTGGCGCGCCTCGCGGTGGAGGGTGCGCTCGCTCCGGATCGGGCGGTGACGCTGCATCGTCGTGCCGTATCGGCGCTCGTTGAGCCGACGCTCGGGCCGCCGGACCACGCGCGGCTGGCGCACCACGCGGAAGGGGCGGGTGACACATCGGCCGTGCTGTGCTTTGCCTCGGCGGCGGCAGAGGAGGCCGACTCCCTCGGGTCCCCGCGCGAGGCTCAGCACCAGTATGCCCGCGCGCTGCGCTTCGGACCCGGGCTGGAGCCGAGCGCGCGGGCCGAGCTGTTGGAACGGTTTGCCGCGATGGGCTATCTGACCGACATGCGCGAACCGTCGATCGCCGCACTCGACGAGGCACTCCGTATCCACCAGTCGACTGGCGATCTACGCCGTCAGGGCGAGGTGCTCAGGCAGCGGTCACGGTTACTGACCTGCATGGGGCGCAGCGCCGAGTCGAAGGTCGCCGCTCGCGAGGCGATCGCGGTCCTCGAGCAGGCTCCCCCCGGTCCCGAGCTGGCTCGGGCCTACAGCGCCCTGTCCCATGTCTCGATGCTCGGCGACGATACCGACAACACCATCTTCTGGGGACATAAGGCGATCGACCTGGCCGAGCGGTTCGGTGACGTCGACTCCCTGGTCAACGCATTGAACAACGTCGGGACGATCGAGTTCAGTCGTGGGACGCCCACCGGGCGCGACAAGCTGGAGCGCAGCCTGGCGCTGGCCAAGCAGGCGGGTCTCGGACCCGATGTGGGGCGCGCCTACATCAATCTGATCGCCGTGCTCGCCCGCCGACGAGAATGGACCGAGATCGAGGGTTATCTGGAGCCTGGGATCGACTACTGCCGGGACCACGGTCTGGAGGCGTGGCTCAAGTGCCTGATCGCCGGCAAGGCGGAAGCCGAGCTGGGTCAGGGGCGCTGGGGCGACGCCGCCGAGACCGCCACTTCGCTACTCACCGATCCGCGGGACCCCATCGTGGGGCCGCGCCACGACGGGCTCGTCGTCCTGGCGCTGGTCCGCGCCCGACGCGGTGACCCTCACACTGGCCGCTGCTCGACGAAGCCCTCCAGATCGCGAAACGCGTCGGCGACCTCCAGTTCCTGGCCCATGCCGCCGCCGCGCGGGCAGAGGCCGCGTGGCTGGAAGGCCGGCCCGGAGCGATCGCCGAGGAGACCGACCACGCTTTCGCGCTTGCCATGCAGCTGGGAGAGCCGTCCCTGCTCGCAGAGCTCGCCGTGTGGCGCCGGCGCGCCGACCTCCCCGTGCCGCACCTCGGCGAGCTGGATGGCGCGTCTCCCCTCAACGGAAGCGCCGACCACCTCTCGGTGGCGCAACGCTGGCGTAGGACCGGCTGCCGGTACGAGGCAGCGCTCGCCCTGAGCGACTCCGAGGACCCGCGAGCACTACGTGAGGCGTTCGACGAGCTGACGCAGCTCGACGCGCGGCCGGCGGCCGCGATCGTGGCTCGTCGCCTGCGCGAGTTGGGCGAACGGCACTTGCCGCGCGGCCCGCGACAAAAGACTCGAGCCAACCCGGCCGGGCTCACCACCCGCGAGCTCGAGGTCCTGCCCCTCCTGGCCGCGGGACTGCGCAACACCGAGATAGCCGAGCGCCTCGTGGTCTCGCCAAAGACGGTCGACCATCACGTATCGGCGATCCTGCGCAAGCTCGGCGTCCGCTCCCGGGGGCAGGCGGGCGCCGAGGCCGGCCGTCTCGGGCTCATGGCGTCGTGAGCCCGAGACGGCGTTGGCCCCTCGCGATGATCGCCCGCCCGAGCGGGAGCTAGACGACCACGCGTCCCGCCGGCCGGCCGGCGTGGTCCGTATTGCCCGCCAGCGGGCCCGAGAACCGACCCGCGGCCGGCAACCACAGCACGCATGGGCCTCGACTGTCGCCTCGCGTGCCTCGAGCATCCCGAGGCGCCGGCCACGACAAAAACCCCGCCTGCGCCAAACCCAAGGCACAAGCGGGGTCGGATAAGAACCGGCGGCGACCTACTCTCCCAGGCCCTTGCGGGCCAAGTACCATCGGCGCTGAGGGGCTTAACGGCTCTGTTCGGAATGGGAAGAGGTGTTTCCCCCTCGCCATAGCCACCGGAAACTGTTAGAGACCGCTCTTCGCGGGCCTTCAAAACCACACAGCGCCAATGACCGGATATCAAATATCCGTCAAGCCCTCGACTCATTAGTACCGGTCTCCTACGGATGTCACCATCCTTCCAGATCCGGCCTATCAACCTGGTCATCTTCCAGGAGTCTTACTCCCTCAATGGGGATGGGAGAGCTCATCTCGAGGCCGGCTTCCCGCTTAGATGCTTTCAGCGGTTATCCGATCCGCACGTAGCTAACCTGCAATGCCCTTGGCAGGACAACAGATACACCAGAGGTGCGTTCATCCCGGTCCTCTCGTACTAGGGACGAATCCTCTCAACTCTCCAACGCCCACGGCAGATAGGGACCGAACTGTCTCACGACGTTCTGAACCCAGCTCGCGTACCGCTTTAATGGGCGAACAGCCCAACCCTTGGGACCTACTTCAGCCCCAGGATGCGACGAGCCGACATCGAGGTGCCAAACCGGGCCGTCGATGTGGACTCTTGGGCCCGATAAGCCTGTTATCCCCGGAGTACCTTTTGTCCGTTGAGCGACGGCGCTTCCACTTGCTACCGCCGGATCACTAAGGCCTGCTTTCGCACCTGCTCGACCTGTCGGTCTCGCAGTCAAGCTCCCTTGCTGCCTTTACACTCTACGCACGATTTCCGACCGTGCTGAGGGAACCTTTGCGCGCCTCCGTTACATTTTGGGAGGCGACCGCCCCAGTCAAACTACCCACCTGTCACTGTCCAGCGCCCGGATTCACGGCGCGCTGTTAGAGATCCAATACACCAAGGGTGGTATCTCAAGGACGGCTCCACGCCAGCCGCAGCCGGCGCTTCCAAGCCTCCCACCTATCCTGAGCGAAATGGACCGAACCCCAATACCAAGTTGTAGTAAAGGTTCACGGGGTCTTTCCGTCTAGCCGCGGGTACTCGGCATCTTCACCGAGACTGCAATTTCACCGAGCCCCTCGTTGAGACAGCGTTCAAGTCGTTACGCCATTCGTGCAGGTCGGAACTTACCCGACAAGGAATTTCGCTACCTTAGGACCGTTATAGTTACGGCCGCCGTTTACCGGGGCTTAGTTTCGGTGCTTCGAGCCGAAGCCCTAACACCTCCACGTAACCTTCCGGCACCGGGCAGGCGTCAGCCCCTATACGTCGTCTTACGACTTAGCAGAGACCTGTGTTTTTGGTAAACAGTCGCTTGAACCTATTCACTGCGGCCCTCTCGGGCTCCCCTCGCGAGGAGGTTCACCCTACTGGGGCGCCCCTTATCCCGAAGTTACGGGGCGATTTTGCCGAGTTCCTTAACGAGGGTTATCTCGATCACCTTAGTGTGCTCCACTTGCCCACCTGTGTCGGTTTTGGTACAGGCACGCGCGACCTCCCTAGAGGCTTTTCTCGGAGGCATGGCATCCGGGACTCGCCGGCTTAGAGCCAGCTGGCATCGCACCTCAGGTTATGCGGCTCCGGATTTGCCTAGAGCCACCCCTACATGCTTACCCCAGGACGACCATCGCCTGGGATCCCATAGCCTTCCTCGTCCCCCCGTTCGGTCAAACGGTCGCGACGTGGTACGGGAATATCAACCCGTTGGCCATCGACTACGCCTTTCGGCCTCGCCTTAGGTCCTGACTAACCCTGAGCAGACGAACTTTACTCAGGAAACCTTGGGCAATCGGCGGAGGGGATTCTCACCCCTCTTTCGTTACTTATGCCGGCATTCTCACTTCCGCCGCCTCCACAGCTGGCTCACGCCGCTGCTTCACTGGCGCCGGAACGCTCTCCTACCGCGCGCTCGGTCCGAAGACCTCACGCACCCGCAGCTTCGGTGACTAGCTTGAGCCCCGTTACATTGTCCGCGCTCGAACACTTGACCAGTGAGCTGTTACGCACTCTTTCAAGGGTGGCTGCCTCTAAGCCAACCTCCTGGTTGTCTGGGCATTCGAACATCGTTTACCACTTAGCTAGTACTTGGGGACCTTAGCTGGCGGTCTGGGCTGTTTCCCTTTTGACGCTGAAGTTTATCCCCCAGCAACTGACTCCCGGAGTAACCGTGACGGTCTTCGGAGTTTGCCTGAATTCGGTAACCTGGTAGGGCCCCTAGTCCAAACAGTGCTCTACGGCCGCCACGGAATTGATCCGAGGCTATACCTAAATATATTTCGGAGAGAACCAGATATCACTGAGCTTGATTAGCCTTTCACTCCGACCCACAGGTCATCCGCCCAGTTTTTAACCTAGGTCGGTTCGGTCCTCCACGAGGTCTTACCCCCGCTTCAACCTGCCCATGGGTAGCTCGCTCAGCTTCGGGTCTACCGCCTACGACTATGTCGCCCTATTCGGACTCGCTTTCGCTACGGCTCCGCTCATCGCTTAACCTTGCCGCAGACGAGTAACTCGCCGGCTCGTTATGCAAAAAGCACGCGGTCACAGAACAAGTCTGCTCCCACCGCTTGTAGGCACGCGGTTTCAGGTACTATTTCACTCCCCTTCCGGGGTACTTTTCACCTTTCCCTCACGGTACTAGTCCGCTATCGGTCACCAAGGAGTACTTAGCCTTGGAGGGTGGTCCCCCCAGGTTCAGTCCGCGTTTCACGGGAGCGGACTTACTCAGGAACATCTGCGGAAGGCCATGCAGTTTCACCTACGGGACGATTGCCCTCTTTGGTGCGTGGTTCCACACGCTTCGGTTACCGCACGACTTTGTCACTTCCGCCGAGCCGGTCACAACTCGGACCAGATGTCCTACAACCCCTGCTGCGCAACGCGTGACCGCTTACACGCAACAGGTTTGGGCTGATCCCCTTTCGCTCGCCACTACTCGGGGAGTCTCGGTTGATTTACTTTCCTCGGGGTACTGAGATGTTTCACTTCCCCCGCTTGTCCTCGCCGCGCCTATGTGTTCAGCGCGGGATAACGTCGCATTACCGACGCTGGGTTTGCCCATTCGGAAATCCGCGGGTCAATGGCTATTCAGCGCCTAACCGCGGCTTATCGCAGCCGTTCACGTCCTTCATCGACTCTTGGTGCCAAGGCATCCACCATGTGCCCTTACTATCTTGACGGTGATCTTGGGAGAGGAACCTTGCGGTCCTCGCCCGGTGATACCCGTGTCATTGGCTACTGTGCAGTTTTCAAGGTCCGCGAAGAGGCGACCAGTGCCGGATCGTCGCCCAGGGACCGAGGCCCTCTGAGCGCCCGGCGGCACGCCGGTCTCTCAAAACTCAACAGCATGCGGGCCGCCTCCGCCGCGCCAGTCGGCGCATCGGTGCGGCTTGCCAGGCCCGGTCGACATGCTAGTGACCGAATGCGCTCAGAGCGTAGACCGCGGAGCTCGAGAGCTCAGGCGGCCGATCTCCGGCACTCGGTGCCCTCGCTGAGAGGGCTCCCTAGAAAGGAGGTGATCCAGCCGCAGCTTCCGCTACGGCTACCTTGTTACGACTTCACCCCAGTCACGAGCCCCACCTTCGACGGCTCCCTCCATAAAGGTTAGGCCACCGGCTTCGGGTGTTGCTCACTCCCGTGGTGTGACGGGCGGTGTGTACAAGGCCCGGGAACGTATTCACCGCGGCAATGCTGATCCGCGATTACTAGCAACTCCGCCTTCATGCAGGCGAGTTTCAGCCTGCAATCCGAACCGAGACGCGCTTTAAGGGATCCGCTCCACCTCGCGGTATCGCAACCCTCTGTACGCGCCAATGTAGCACGTGTGTAGCCCTGGACATAAGGGGCATGATGACTTGACGTCATCCCCACCTTCCTCCGGTTTGTCACCGGCAGTCTCGCATGAGTCCCCAACTAAATGCTGGCAACATGCGACGGGGGTTGCGCTCGTTGCGGGACTTAACCCAACATCTCACGACACGAGCTGACGACAGCCATGCACCACCTGTGATCCTGCCCCGAAGGGAAACCGTGTTTCCACGGCGGTCAGGAACATGTCAAGCCCAGGTAAGGTTCTTCGCGTTGCGTCGAATTAAACCACATGCTCCGCTGCTTGTGCGGGCCCCCGTCAATTCCTTTGAGTTTTAGCCTTGCGGCCGTACTCCCCAGGCGGGGCACTTAATGCGTTAGCGTCGGCACGGAGGGAGTCGACACCCCCCACACCTAGTGCCCATCGTTTACAGCGTGGACTACCAGGGTATCTAATCCTGTTTGCTCCCCACGCTTTCGCGTCTCAGCGTCAGTACCGTCCCAGCGAGCTGCCTTCGCCATTGGTGTTCCTCCTGATATCTGCGCATTTCACCGCTACACCAGGAATTCCACTCGCCTCTTCCGGACTCGAGCTCGACAGTTTCCACCGGCATTCCAGGGTTGAGCCCTGGACTTTCACAGCGGACTTACCGAGCCGCCTACACGCTCTTTACGCCCAATGATTCCGGACAACGCTTGCCCCCTACGTATTACCGCGGCTGCTGGCACGTAGTTAGCCGGGGCTTCTTCTGAAGGTACCGTCACTCCAACCGGCTGTTCACCGGCGAAGCTTCGTCCCAACTGAAAGGGGTTTACAACCCGAAGGCCGTCTTCCCCCACGCGGCGTTGCTGCGTCACGCTTTCGCGCATTGCGCAAGATTCCCCACTGCTGCCTCCCGTAGGAGTCTGGGCCGTGTCTCAGTCCCAGTGTGGCTGATCGTCCTCTCAGACCAGCTACCCATCGTCGCCTTGGTGAGCCGTTACCTCACCAACAAGCTAATGGGCCGCGGGCCCATCCCGATGCGGAGGCCGAAGCTTCCTTTCCCCAGCGGCCTTGAGGCCGGAGGGCACATTCGGTATTAGCCCGAGTTTCCTCGGGTTGTCCCAATCATCAGGGCAGGTTACCCACGTGTTACTCACCCGTTCGCGGCTTTGCCCCAGGCCGAAGCCTGGTTCGTCGCTCCACTTGCATGTGTTAGGCACGCCGCCAGCGTTCGTCCTGAGCCAGGATCAAACTCTCCGTGAAGAACTTCCACAAAGAGTCGTCAGGAAAATTGTGGCCCGCCGGTGGTGGCGCTGAACTTTGTCATCGCCGGCGACGGGTCACTCCTGGGTCCGTCCCTGGTGGGACTAGACCCTTGCGCCAGCTGCTGGGAGCCCGAAGTACACGGTGGGCCCCCCGGCGCAAGACGGGGTCAATCTTGGCACCGCCGTCCGACCGAGTCCCGAGGGATCGTTCGAGCGACGGCGTCGAACCTGGACACACATCTCGACCGACGAATCGGTCGAAGAGTGCGCATGCTGTTGAGTTTTCAAAGACCGTCGCACCTCATCAGGAAGGTCATCCTCCTCAGGGGGCGCGCCCGGGTCCTTGATACTCGATCCCGGGGCGGACCGACGAGTATAGCGCTCCGGAGCGGCGTCTTCGCAAGGCGATTAGACGTCGCGTCGGGTCGGCTCGTCCGGCGTGCTCAGGATACGACGTGAACGTGAACCGTGCGTTCTCGTGCGCGATCGTCGAAGTCGATCAGGACGATCTGCTGCCAGGTACCCAGCGCGAGCCTTCCCTCCAGGACGGGGATCGTCTCCGACGGACCGATCAACGCCGCGCGCTGGTGGGCGTGGGAGTTGGAGTCGTGGTTGAGGCGGTTGTGCTCGTATTCCCCGCGCGCCGGGATCAGCCGCTCCAGCAGCGTCTGGAGGTCGGCGACGCCGCCGGGCTCGAATTCCATCGTCGTCACCGCGACGGTGGAGCCGACGGCGAACACCCCCGCCAGTCCCCGCTCGGCGCCCGAGGCGGCGACGATCCGGGCCACGCCCTCGGTCACGTCGACGACCTGCCCGTTGCCCGTCGTCTGCAATCGCAGCTTTCCCCCGGCGACGGTCACCCCGTCCCGCCTACTCGATCTCCACGCGCGCGAACCGCCGCTTGCCCAGTTGCAGCACCCGGCCGTCGAGCTCCGGCGCCGGCACGTCGAGGACGCCCGCCGCCACCGGCTCGCCGTCGAGCCTCACCGCGCCCTGCGCCAGGCCGCGCCGGGCCTCGGAGGTGGAGACCGAGAAGGCACGGGCCAGCAGCGCCGGCAGATGTACGGTGGGGTCGCCGTCGACCGGCCACGCGACCACCGGAACGGCTTCGGGCAGCTCGCCCCGAATGTGGATCCGGTCAAACCGCTCCTCGGCGCTCGCCGCCGCGGCGGCGTCGTGAAACCGGCTGACGATGGCCCGCGCCAGCGCCCGCTTGGCGTCGCGCGGGGATTGCCGCGGGTCGGGCGCCCCCCCGAGCAGCAGCGAGTGCCAGTTCTGAAGCAGCCCGTCGGGAATGCTGAGCGTCCGGCCGTAGATCTCGTCCGGGCTGTCAGCGACGCCGATGTAGTTGCCAAACGACTTGGACATCTTCTGCACGCCGTCCGTCCCGATCAGCAGCGGGAGTGTCATGATCACCTGCTCGGGTTGACCGTACGCGCGCTGCACGTCGCGCGCGAGCAGGAGGTTGAACTTCTGGTCGGTGGCGCCGAGCTCGACGTCGGCCCGCACGGCCACCGAGTCATATCCCTGGAGCAGCGGGTAGAGGAGCTCGAGCATCGAGATCGGCTCGCCGGCGGCGTAGCGCTTGGCGAAGTCGTCGCGTTCCAGGATCTGGGCGACGGTGGCGGTGCGCAGCAGCGCGAACAGGTCGGACATCTTCATGTCGAGCCACTCGCCGTTGAAGCGCACCTCGAGCCGTTCGGCATCGGGCACCAGAACCTTGAGCGCCTGGTCCGAGAACGTCTTCGCGTTGGCGTCGATCTGCGCGGGGTCGAGCACCGGGCGGGTGCTGGAGCGACCCGACGGGTCTCCGACGCGAGCTGTGTAGTCGCCGATGATCAGGACGACCTTGTGCCCGAGGTCCTGGAACTCACGCAGCTTCTGCAGGACAACGGTGAAGCCTAGGTGGATGTCGGGCGCGGTCGGATCGATCCCGAGCTTCACCCGCAGCGGCCGTCCGGTCGCCAGCTTGCGCTCCAAGCCCCCCTCCGGCAGGCTGTCAACGGTGTTGCGGGCCAGCCAGGCAGCCGCCTCCCTCGCCGACGACCCGGAGGGTGAACTTCCAGGCTCACCGGCCAGGGAGGCCACCTCGGTGACCGGCGTGGATGACTCAGGGCCCATCAAAAGCCAATGCTAGACTCCCGCCGCCGCCGGGGAACCGCCGCCCGAATCGTCCTGACGCGGGTCCTCTCCAGCACCGTCGCGCTGTCGTCCCGGTTGGGCACCTGCGCCGGCGCACCGCAGTGATCGCATGAGCGACGACGAGCACATCTCACAGCCGCGCGCCGATCCAGGTGCCCCGATCCCGTTCGCGCCGCCCCGCCGGCGCTGGCGCCGGGAACGGGACGGGCGCCAGCGCAGACCAAAGCTCCGCAAGCTTCGTCTGCTCTGGATCCTGGTCGGCTTCGGCGCCCTGGCGGTGGTCTCGACGGTGTTCGGGATGATGATGTCGGTCGCCTCCGACCTCCCGCAGATCGAGAACCGGGCCGAGTACAACCAGGCGGCCAACTCCTATCTGTACGACGATCACTGGAGGCCGATCGGGATCTTCGCGGCCCCCAACAACGAGGTGATCGACAACTACGGCCAGCTGGGGCCGTCGATGCGCGACGCGGTCATCTCAGTGGAGGACAAGCGGTTCTGGAGCGACCCGGGAGTGGACATCAGGGGGATCGCCCGGGCGTTGATGGCCGACGTGACCGGCAGCGCCCGCCAAGGCGCGTCCACGATCGCCCAGCAGTTCGTCAAGAACGCGCTCGCCGAGGAGGACAACCGCACGATCTTCGAGAAGCTGCGCGAGGCTGCGCTCGCCTACCACCTGACGCGCGAATGGCGCAAGACGAAGATCCTGACCCAGTACCTGAACTCGATCTACTTCGGCAACGGCGCCTACGGAGCCGAGTCGGCGGCGCGGGTGTACTTCGGCAAGGTCCACGGCTACGACCCGAACCTGTCCTCCACGCAGGCCCAGGGCGGGTGCGGCGACGCCCCGCTGCCGTCGTGCTCATCGCGGCTGGCGCCGTGGGAGGCGGCTCTGCTGGCCGGGATGGTGGCCAACCCATCGGCGTTCGATCCGGTCGCCCACCCCCAGGCGGCGAAGGCGCGCCGCAAACTGGTGCTGACCGACATGCTCAGCCAGCACTACATCACCCGGGCGCAGTACGAGAAGGGGATCAACGAGCCGCTGCCTCCGGCCGCGGACATCGAGCAGCCGGCGGAGCCGCCGGCGGCGCCGTACTTCACCAGCTGGCTTCGTCCCCAGATCCTGTCGGCGATGGGCCTCGGCCGCGGAGTGGCGCCCCAGATCGCCGAGTACCGCGCCTACTACGGCGGCCTGAAGATCCGGACCACGATCGACCTCCCGATGCAGCAGGCGGCGCAGCAGGCGATCGCGAACGGGCTGCCGAGCGGACCGGGGGAGCCGACCGCGTCGCTCGTGGCGATCGACAACCAGACCGGCCAGGTGCGGGCGATGGTCGGCGGACCGCTGGTCGACGGCCAGCCCGACTTCGCCAAGTACCCGTTCAACCTCGCCACCGAGGGTCTCCGTCAGCCCGGATCGGCGTTCAAGCCGTTCACGCTCGCGGTGGCGCTGGAGCACGGCTACGGCCCCGACTCGGTGTTCGACTCAAAGCCCCTGAATCTGATCGTTCCCAACAGCAGCGGCAAGGAGCACTACGTGGTCAAGAACTTCGGCGGCGAGTACGTCGGTCCGACCACGCTCGCCTCGGCCACCGCGGCGTCCGACAACAGCGTGTTCACGCAGCTCGGTCTCTCCCCCGGGGTGGGCACCCACCGCATCGCCAGGATGGCCGAGGCGATGGGGATCCGCACGCCGGTGTCGAGCAACTACGCGATGATCATCGGCGGCCTCAAGGTCGGAGTCTCCCCGCTGGACATGGCCCACGCCTACGAGACGATCGCCGAAGGCGGCCGCCGCGTGTACGACCCCGGGCTCGGAGCGCCCCAGGAGGGCCCGACAGGAATCGCCCAGATCTTCTGCCCGAGCCGCTGCAAGGGCAAGCGGCGCAATCTGGTCGACAAGCCGCACTACCGGCGGGTGATCCCGCTGTCGGACGCGCAGACCATCCACCAGTTGTTGCAGGGCGTGGTCACCGGCGGCACGGGCAGGGCGGCGGCGATCTCGGGCGTCGACGTCGCCGGCAAGACGGGCACCACCAGCGACTATGGTGACGCGTGGTTCGTCGGCTGGACACCCCAGATCACGACGGCGGTCTGGGTCGGGTTCCCCAACAAGCTCGTCCCGATGACAACCCTGTTCGACGGTGGCCCGGTTGAAGGCGGGACCTTCCCGGCCGTGATCTGGCAGAGCTTCATGACCCAGGCGCTGCAGATCAACGCCCAGGAGAGCGTGGAGTTTGCCTCGCACCACCACAAGTCCAGGCGCCCGGGCGCCACAAGCACCGGCGGCACCGCCACGTCCTCCTACGGCGGCACCGCCACCACTCCGCCGCCCACGAGCGGCTACGGCGGGACCGGCACGGTGCCGAGCGCGCCCGCGGGCACCGCGACCGGAGCCGGCACCGGAGCCGTCGGGGGCGGGAGCACCGGGGCCACCGGCACCTCGCCCGCCACCCCAACTCCGCCCGCCACCGCGACCCCGCCCGCCACCGGAACGCCACCCGCCGCGGGCGGCGCGACCGGCGGCACCGGCGGCACCGGCGGCGCGACCGGTGGCACCGGCGGCGCGACGGGTGGCACGGGTGGCGGCGGCACCGGCGGGGCCACGGGCGGCGGCACCGGCGCCAGCGGCGGCGCCGGGCTCGGCGGCGGCTGACCCCGGCCGCTCAGGCCGAGATCGAACGGGGCTCAGGCCGCCGCGACTCCGTGGCGCACCGGGCGCGACAGGAAGCGGCTGCCGGCGGCGACGAACCGCCACGGCAGCTCCACCGCGCGGGTGATCCCGATCCGGGTGTCGACGTCGATCTCGGGCGTGCGCCACGCCGGCGGGCGCGGCGAGAGCACGATCGGTCCGGTGCGAAGGTCAGAGCCGTTGTCGGACAGCTCCACCCCGAGCGCCTGGGTCAGCTTTCCCGGCCCCGAGCACAGCTGGCGAACCGGCTCGATGCCGCGGCGCAGCCGCATGTGATCGAGCCCCGCCAGCGGCTCCAGGGCTCGGATCAGGACCGCCGCGCCGATCCCCTCGGGCTCGCACACCGCGTTGAGCAGCGCGTGGATCCCGTAGGAGCGGTACACGTAGGCGCGGCCGGGCGCCTGAAACAGGGTGCTGGTGCGCGCCGTCAGCCCGACGTACGCGTGGCACGCGGCCTCCGACTCGTGATAGGCCTCGGTCTCGACGATCACCCCCGCCGTGTCCTGCACCGTGATCACGCATCCGATCAGGTCCCGTGCCACCTCCAGCACCGGCCGGTCGTAGAACGAGGGCTTCACGACAGCGAGGTGCGCGCCCGATCCAGCTGCTCGCGCACCCGGGTGAGGCTGGTCCCGCCCTCCGACACCTTGCTCTCCAGCCACGCTCCGTCCTGCAGCAGCCGGTAGAACTCATCGTCGAGCAGCGGCGACGCATCGCGCAGCTCCGCTGCGGTCAGCTCCGACAGCGCCCGCCCCCGCTCGAGCGCCTGGCGAACGAGACCAGCGACGACGCCGTGGGCCTCGCGGAACGGCATGCCGCGACGGACCAGCAGGTCGGCGACGTCGGTGGCGGCGAGGAACTGATCGGCGGCGGCGGCGGCGAGCCGTTCGCGGCGAAACGTGATCGTCCGCAGCATGCCGTCGGCGGCATCGAGGCACAGCTCGAGCGTGTCGCAGGAATCGAACAGCGGTTCCTTGTCCTCCTGCATGTCCTTGTTGTAGGTGAGCGGGAGGCCGTGCATCACCCCATGCAGCGCCACCAGGTTCGAGACCAGCCGGGGCGCCTTGGCGCGCAGCAGCTCGGCGGCGTCCGGATTCTTCTTCTGGGGCATGATCGAGGAGCCCGAGGCCCACGCGTCGGCCACTTCGCAGAACGCGTACTCGTCGGTCGACCAGAGCACGATCTCGGCGCCCAACCGAGACAGATGGGTGGCGCACGTAGCCGCCGAAGATAGATAGTCGAGGACGAAGTCACGATCCGAGACGGCGTCGATCGAGTTCTCGACGACGCCCGAGAAGCCGAGCTCGCCGGCGACCGCACGGCGGTCGGTGTCGAAGTTGACGCCGGCCAAGGCACCCGCCCCGAGCGGCATCCGGGCGGTGGCGGCGACCACGGCGCCAAAGCGGCGGCGATCCCGCTCCAGCATCCAGAAGTAGGCCAGCAGGTGGTGGCTGAGGTACACCGGCTGAGCTCGCTGCATGTGGGTGTATCCCGGCATCGGCCAGTCGAGGTGGCGTTCGGCCTGATCGATCAGCGTCCGGGCCAGGCGCTCGATCCGCCCGATCGCCTCGTGCGCGTGGGCGCGCACGAACATGGCCACGTCGGTCGCCACCTGGTCGTTGCGCGAGCGGGCGGTGTGAAGCCGGCCTCCGACTCCGCCGACGATCTCGGTCAGCCGCCGCTCGACCGCCATGTGGATGTCCTCGTCGCCCTCGGCGAATGGGAACGTTCCGTCGGCGAGCTCAGCGCGCACCTGCTCCAGACCTCGCTGCAGCTCGGCGCCGTCGGCCGGCGAGACGATGCCCTGGGCCACCAGCATGGCCGCGTGCGCGAGCGACTGATCGACGTCATAGGGGCTCAACCGCCAGTCGAACCCGATCGAGTCGTTGAGGCGGCGAAAGCCGGCGTCCCGGGGCTCGGCGAAGCGCGACATGCCGGCTCAGCGTCCCAGGACCGCGCGTAGCTGCGCGGCCACGCGTCCCACCTGACCCTCGGTCATAGTGGGAAAGAACGGCAGGGCGATCGATCGCGAGGCCACGTCCTCGCACACCGGAAACTCCCCCTCGCGATGGCCGAACCGCTCACGGTAGTAGGTCATCAGGTGGATCGCCGGGAAGTACGGCTTGGCCGGAATCGCCCGCTCCCCCAGCGCCCTCACCGCCGCATCGCGATCGACACCGCGGGGCAGCTGGACGACGAACACGAACCAGCCGCGGCGGGCCCCACCGGTCTCTGGGCAGGGCAGCTGCAGACCGTCGATGTCCGCCAGTGCGAGGCGGTACAGGTCGGCCACCCGGGCCCGGCCATCGAGCAGGTCATCGAGTCGCTCCAGCTGGGCGGTCCCGAGCGCGCACGCGATGTCGGACAGGCGGTAGTTGAACCCGAGACGGTCGTGATCGAGCCAGTTCATGTTCGGCGCCCGGCCCTGGTTACGCTCCGAGTCAAGCCGCTCCTTGAGGCCCGCGTCGGCCACCGTCACCATTCCGCCCTCGCCGGTGGTCAGCTGCTTGTTGGCGTAGAACCCGAACACGGCCGGATGGCCACGGGCGCCGACCATCCCGCCGTCGGCGTATCTGGAGCCGAGCGCCTCGCAGGCGTCCTCGACGATCGGCAGCCCGATCCGCTCCAGCGGCGGCATCTCGGCGGGATAGCCGAAGATGTGGACCGGGAGCAGTGCGGTAGTGCGCTCGGTGACGGCGGCGGCCGCCGCCGCCGGGTCCAGGTTGAGCGTGACCGGATCGATGTCGGCGAACACCGGGCGGGCCCGCTCGTAGATGACGACGTTGGCGCTGGCCACGAACGAGAACGGGCTCGTCACCACCTCGTGGCCGTCGCTGACGCCGGCGGCGCGCAGCGCCAGGTGCAGCCCCGCGGTGCCGCTGGAGACGGCGACGGCATGCTCGACCCCCAGCCGCGCGGCGAACGCCCGCTCGAACTCGGGCAGCGCCGGCCCGAGCGAGAGCCGACCCGAGCGCAGCACGGCGAGCACGCGCTCCTCCTCCTCGGGCCCGAGCACGGGCCGCGCGAGCGGGATCTCCTCGACGCGCTCGTCGATCACGAGGTGTGGGCGGTGGTGCCGCCGGCGAGCCGTCGTCCGGCGGCTGGCCGCATCCCGTACTCGAGCGAGTCGACCAGCGCCTCCCAGGACGCCTCGATCACGTTCTCGGAGACTCCGATCGAGCCCCACACCGAGTCGCCGTCGGACACGTCGAGCAGCACCCGGGTGATCGCCCCGGTGCCCTTGGTCTCGTCGAGGATCCTGACCTTGAAGTTGACGAGCTCGATCTCCCGCAGCTCCGGGTGGATTTCCACGAGCGCCTCGCGCAGGGCCCGATCCAGCGCGTTGACCGGTCCGTTGCCCTCCGCCGTACGGACGTAGCGCTCCCCGGCGACCCAGATTTTGATCGTGGCCTCGGTCTCGACACGGCCGTCGGCGCGCTTCTCGACGATCGCCCGCCACGACTCGAGTTCAAACAGGGGCTCATAGTCGCCGGTCTCCTTGCGCAGCAGCAGCTCGAACGAGCCGTCGGCGGCCTCGTAGTGGTAACCGCGGTGCTCGAGCTCCTTGACACGCTCGACGAGCCCGGCGGCGGTGGCGTCGTCCAGCTCGATGCCGGCGTCGCGGGCACGCGACTGCACGGTGCCTTTGCCCGACAGCTCGGAGATCAGGAGCTCGCGGCGATTGCCGACGACGTTCGGGTCGATGTGCTCGAACGTCGCCGGGTCCGCGCTCACCCCTGCGACGTGCATCCCGCCCTTGTGGGCGAAGGCGTTGCGACCGACATAGGGAGCGTCGGGATCGGGAGTGAAGTTGAGCAGCTCGGCGATGTAGTTGGAGGTCGGCGTCAGCGACTCCAGCTGGCTGTCTGAGAGGCACTCGTAGCCGAGCTTGCGCTGGAGGCTGGGGATGATCGAGATCAGGTTGGCGTTGCCGCAGCGCTCGCCATATCCGTTCACCGTCCCCTGCACGTGGGTGGCGCCACTCTGCACCGCCGCCAGTGAGCTGGCGACCGCGCAACCGGCGTCGTCGTGAGTGTGGATTCCGATCCGGACGCCGCCGATCCCGGCCGCATTGCACCCGGACGCGACCTCCGCCATCACCGTGCCGACCGTGTGCGGAAGCGTGCCGCCGTTGGTGTCGCAGCAGGTGACCGTCTCGGCGCCCGCCTCGGCCGCGACACGCAGGCACCGCAGCGCGTAGACCGGGTCGTCCGCCCACCCGTCGAAGAAGTGCTCGGCGTCATAGATGACCCGCTTGCCCTGGCCGATCAGGAATGCCACCGACTCCTCGATCATCCGCAGGTTCTCGTCGCGGTCGACCTTGACCACCTTCTCCAGGTGCAGACCCCAGGTCTTGCCGACCACCGTGCACACGGGCGCAAAGCAGTCGGCCAGCACCCCCAGCGCGGGATCGGCGTCGGCCCTGGCGTCACGGCGGCGGGTCATCCCGAAGGCGGCGATCTGGGCGTGGGTGAACGACTCGGTGGCCAGGAGCCCGAACAGCTCGAGCTCCTTCGGATTGGAGCTGGGGAAACCGGCCTCGATCAGGTGCAGGCCGAGCTCATCGAGCCGGTGGGCGACGCGCAGCTTCTCGCCCGCCGACAACGACATGCCCTCCCCTTGCATGCCATCGCGCAGGGTGGTGTCGTAGAGCTCGATCGTGCTCATCCGGCGGCGGATCGGGACGGGACCTGCGACCACGTCCAGCCACTCGCGGTAGCGCTCCACGCGGCCGTGGAGGGCATCGACGAACACCGTCTGGATGGCGCGGGTGGTCTCACCCGCGCCGCCGTCGCCGATCGCGTGGTCGTCGATCTCCCGGACCGGAACGAGCTCGGCGGCGGTTCCGGACAGGAACACCTCGTCGGCGAGGTACAGCTCGGCCCGCGCGACGTCGCGCTCCACCACCTCGTAGCCGAGGTCGCGCGCGATCTGGAGGATCGCCTTCCGGCTGATGCCGTCGAGGATGCCCGCGGTCTGCGGCGGGGTGATGATCACGCCGTCGCGGACGATGTAGATGTTCTCGCCCGTGCCTTCGCTGACGAAGCCGTGGGCGTCGAGCAGGATCGCCTCGGCATAGCCGGCCTTGGTCGCCTCGATCTTGGCCAGCACGGAGTTGAGGTACTGGCCGCTGGCCTTGGCATGGGGGATCAGTGCGTCGGACGAGATCCGGCGCCAGCTGGCGACTTTGGCCCGCACCCCGTGACGCGCCGAGTCCTCGCCCAGGTAGGCGCCCCACGGCCACACCGCGATCGAGACCGCGACCTCGCAATCCAGCGGGTTGAGCCCCATCTGGCCATAGCCGCGGTAGACGATCGGGCGGATGTAGCACTCCGACAGCCCGTTGGCGACGATCAGTTCGTGGGTCGCGCTGCGCAGCTCCTCCAGGGTGTACGGGACCGGCATGTAATAGAGCTCGGCGGAGGCGAGCAGCCGCCGCAGATGGTCGTGATGGCGGAAGATCGCCGGCCCGTCGCTGGTGTCGTAGGCTCGCTCGCCCTCGAACACCCCGGTGCCGTAGTGCAGCCCGTGGGTCAATACGTGGATCTTGGCGTCCTCCCAGGCAACGAGTTCTCCGTTGTGCCAGATGAGGTCGGCTTGTTCCACGACTGCTCCTTTGGGTTGCGGCGGACGCCGCTATAGGTGTTGCAGGACTCCCTGGGTAGCCTGCGCGGTCGTCGCGTCGCCCCCCAGGTCGGGCGTGCGCAGGCCGTCGCGCAGCGCACGGTCGACGGCCGATTCTACCGCCGCGGCCTCGGCCTCCATGCCGAATCCGTGGCGGAGCATCAACGCCGCGGACAGGAACATCGCCAGGGGATTGGCGGTGCCGGTGCCGGCGATGTCGGGCGCGGATCCGTGCACGGGCTCGAACATGCCAGGCGTGGCGTCGGGGTGGGTGGGTGAAAGTTGGCTTCCCAACGAGGCGCTGGGGAGCATCCCCAGCGAGCCGGTGAGCATCGCCGCCTCGTCGGAGAGGATGTCGCCGAACATGTTCTCGGTCACGATCACCTCGAAATGGCGGGGCGCCGCGACCAGGCGCATGGCGGCGTTGTCGACGAGCAGATGCTCGAGCTCGATGTGGGGGAACTCTCGCGCGTGCAGGTCTCGGACGACCTCGCGCCACAGGCGGCTGGTCTCCAACACGTTGGCCTTGTCGACGCTGGTGACGCGCGACCGTGCGGCACCGAAAGCTGTTCGGGCGATCCGCTCGATCTCGCCGCGGGTGTAGACGCAGGCGTCCGAGGCGCGGTCAGCGGTCCGCGTCTTGTCGCCGAAGTAGATCCCGCCGGTCAGCTCGCGGACCACCAGCAGGTCGGTGCCGTCGATGATCTCCCGGCGCAGGGGGCTGGCGTCGTAGAGTGCGGGTAGGGGCTTGACCGGGCGCAGATTGGCGAACAGCCCCAACCCCTTGCGCAGGGCGAGCAGGCCCTGCTCCGGCCGCGGCTGCTCCGGGTCGGTGGTGTCCCATTTCGGGCCGCCGACGGCCGCCAGCAGCACAGCGTCGGCGCCGCGGCAGGCGGCCAGGGTCTCATCGGTCAGCGCGGTTCCGTGAGCGTCGATCGCAGCGCCACCGAAGAGGTGCTCCTCGTAGTGAAACTGGGCACCGACCGCGCCCAGCACCTCGACCGCGGGGGCGATGATCTCGGGGCCGATCCCGTCACCGGGCAGCAGGACAACCTTCTTGCTCACGAGGCCGCCACCGTAGCTAATCGCGCCGCGCGGTCATGTTGAGCCGTACGTAGTCCAGCACCACCGGCTCATCCAGCTGTTCGATCACCGCATCGACGAACGGATCGCGCAGCTGCACCGGGAGCGGGTCGAGATGGCGCACCAGGCATACGGTGGCGATGAAGCTGCGTGGCTCATCCAGCGGGGTCGATCGGTCCTCCAACCAGCACGAAACGTCGCCGAACCCGGCGCGCGTCAGGCGCTCCGCGGTCGCCTCGGCGGTCGCATAGTTCCACGGCTTGACCCAGCCGGTGAAGTACGCGGCGAACGGAGCCTGCGCCGCCACCTCCTCCGCGACGCGGCGAAAGCGGTCGATGTTCCCGTTCCCACCGCACTGCGCCAACAGCCGTGCACCTGGCTTCATGTTGCGGTGAAACGCCGCGAACAGGGCGTCGTGATCCGGGATCCAGTGGAACGTGGCGTTGGAGAACACCACGTCGACGGGCTCGGGCAGGGCCAGGTCCACCAGGTCCTGACACAGCGTGGTGGCCCGGTCGCCCAGCGCCTGCTGGGTGTGGCTGACCATCGAGGGCGCCGCGTCCACCGCATAGACGGTGCCGTGCGGGACCCGGCGCGCCAGCTCCAGCGTGATCTTGCCCGAGCCGCAACCGGCGTCGAGCACGACCTCGTCGCCGGCGAGCTGCAGGCGATCGAGCTGCTCCGCCGCCCACCGCTGCTGTGGCGCGGAGACCCGATCGTAGGTAGTGGCGTCCCAGTCGCGGGTGCTCATCGCGGTACGTCGTCGGCGGCGGCCGGCGCCCTCATAGAAGCGTCGTCACCGGACCAGAACGCTCACGCCGGCGTTCGTAGTCCTCGATCGCCTCGCTGTCCTCGGCCAGCGTGACCGCGATGTCATCGAGCCCGTTGAGCAGCCGGTGCTTGATCTCCCAGTCGATCTCGAAGCTCGCCGTCCCCCCGGGCCAGCGCACCTCCTGAGCCTGCAGATCGACCTGTGCCTCGCCCGCTTGCGCAATGGACGCGCACTCATCCGCGTCCAGCTGGACGGGCAGCAGCCCGATCTTGGTGGCGTTGGAGCGAAAGATGTCGGCGAAGCTGGGCGCGATGACCGCCTGAAAGCCATAGTCCTCCAGCGCCCACGCGGCGTGCTCCCGGCTGGAGCCGCACCCGAAGTTGGCGCCGCTGACGAGGATCGGGTTGGAGGGCAGGTGCCAGCCGGGCTCCTTGACCCAATCGAAGAACAGGAATTCCCCGAAGCCGGTGCGCGCGATTCGTTTCAGGAACTGCTTGGGGATGATCTGATCGGTGTCGACGTCATCTCGGTTGAGCACCGAGACCTGGCCGGTGATCGTCTCGATCGCCTTCATATTTGTTCTCCTCCGCGGGGCCTCCGGCCCCGCGATCTGATGTTGAGGCTCGCGGTCCCGCTCGCTTGACCGTTCGCGGCAAGCCGCTCACTTCCATTCGCGGATGTCGACGAAGTGCCCCTCGATCGCGGCGGCCGCGGCCATCTGCGGCGAGACCAGATGCGAGCGCGAGCCCCGCCCCTGACGGCCCTCGAAGTTGCGGTTGGAGGTCGAGGCCACGCGCTCGCCGGGGGCGGCGATGTCCGGGTTCATCCCCAGGCACATCGAGCACCCGGCGTCACGCCAGTCAAAGCCGGCGCGGCGGAAGACGTCGTCCAGCCCCTCGCGCTCGGCGGCAAGCTTGACCTGTTGGCTGCCGGGGACCACCATCGCGTGGACGCCGTCGGCGACCTTGCGCCCGCCGACCACCTCGGCGGCGGAGCGGAGATCGCCGATCCGCGAGTTCGTGCACGAGCCGATGAACACCCGGTCCAGCTTGATCGCCTGCATCGGCGTCCCCGGGCGCAGATCCATGTAGGCGAGCGCGCGCTCGTCCTGGTCGGACGCCGGATCGGGGACCGAAGCGGAGACCTGCACCACCATTCCGGGGGTCGTCCCCCAGGTCACCATCGGGCTGATCGCCCCGGCATCGACGGTGATCTCCCGGTCAAAGCCGGCGCCCTCCTCGGTGTGCAGGCCCCGCCACTCGTCGGGAATCTCCGCCGGCGCTCCCGGCCGGCCGATGACCCACTCGAAGGTGGTTTCGTCGGGCGCGATCATCCCGGCCCGGCCGCCGCCCTCGATGGTCATATTGCAGATCGTCATCCGGCCCTCCATCGACAGCGCCTCGATCGCGGGGCCGGCGAACTCGACGACGTGGCCGACCGCGCCTGCGACCCCGATCCGGCCGATCGTGGACAGGATCAGATCCTTGGCCGTGACCCCGAAGCCGAGCTCCCCCTCGTAGCGGATCCGCATGGACCTGGGCTTGGCCTGGACGAGGCACTGGGTAGCCAGCACGTGCTCCACCTCGCTGGTCCCGATGCCGAACGCGAGCGCGCCGAACGCCCCGTGGGTGGCGGTGTGCGAATCGCCGCACACGATCGTCATCCCGGGCTGGGTCACGCCCAGCTCGGGACCGATCACGTGCACTATCCCCTGATGCGCGGAGCCCAGCGAGTACAACGGGATCCCGAATTCCTCGCAGTTGCGCTCCAGCGTCTGCACCTGCACCCGGGAGAGCTCGTCGCGGATCTGCGCGGCGGCGTGGGTGCCGTCGGTGGGCACGTTGTGATCGACGGTGGCCAGCGTCCGGTCGGGCCGGCGAACCTGGCGGCCGCCCAGCCGCAGTCCCTCGAACGCCTGCGGGCTGGTGACCTCGTGCACGAGGTGCAGGTCGATGTACAGAAGGCTGTGCGATACCTCGTGGGCTTGCCAGATCTTGTCGAACAGGCTTTGGGGCATTTGACCTCTCCTCAGGTTGGCGACGTTCGTCAGCTGCGGCGCAGGCCGGCGGTGACCACGGCGAGCAGCTCGGCGGGCTCGGATCCGGGATTTTCGAAATGATGGGCAAGATCGGCGTCGAAGGTCACGCAGTCGCCGCTGGTCAACTCGTGGCGGGCTTCGTCGCAATGCAGCACCACCCTGCCGGCGCAAACCAGCGCCGTCTCGCGGCTGCCCGGCTCGTGCATCGGCGGATCGCCCAGGCCTCCGGTGACCGCGCCGGGAGCCAACGTGTGGCGCGAGAGCTCCGCGCGTTGCCCCGGCAGCGGCGGCGTCAGGATCTCGTAGGCGTGCCCGGAGGCGCGGCCCGGGCCCTTGCGACGCTCTCGGCGGCGGACGATCGTCACCGCTCCGTCCTCGTCCAGGCGCAGCAGCTGCGACAGCCGCAGATCGAGACCGTGCGCTATCCGGGTGGCCACCTGCAGCGTCGGGCTGGTCTCGCCACGCTCCACCTGGGACAGCATGGGCGCGCTGACGCCGGAGCGCTCGGCGAGATCGCGCAGCGACAGGTCCATCGCCTCGCGCAGGGCGCGCACCCGCGCGCCCAGGCCCTCCGGAGAAGAGGCGACGTGATCGGTGGCGGCGGCAATTGCCATACAGACGTACGCTATCACGTACAAGCCGATGCGGGATCGGCGGAAAGCAACCGGGCGATTTGTCCGGCTTGTGTCAGACCGGGCGTAGCCCGGCCCGGTCAGCTCCTGCGGCTCGGTCACCCGCGGATGCGAGCCGGTCACGGTCCGTGAAACCGCGCTGCGCCGAGGCGGCCAGGTCACCCGGGGGCTCACCACGGACATTCATCGGGTTTGTCGGCGGGTGATGCGGCTGACGAGGAGCTCGTTGGTGTCGGGCCAAGGGGAACGAGGTGATGGTCTGGGCAAGCGCCACCAGCCCGTGGAGGGTGAGCCACACCGCGGGAAACTGTCGCCGAAGGCGTCGCTGCCGGCCGAGTGGCCGGTGTCGATGCAGGCGGAGGGTTGTCCGGCGAGGTCGAAGGTGTCGGTCATGGGGCGGTTTGTTGCATCACTCGCTGGGCACGATCCCCGCGCTGGGCACGATCCCCCGCGCTGGGCACGATCCCCCGCGCTGGGCACGATCCCCCACACCGCCGTCGTTTTCAGGAGGCGTGGTGAATCTCGCCCGGTGTAAGGGGCCGAATCAACCACGCTCGCCGTGTCGGGCGTCGGCGCGGTGGATCGCTCCCACCCACTGTCCCGGCCAACGACAGCAACCGGCGGTGTCGGCTCTCGCTTCGACGTTCCCGCGATAAAGGTGACCTGCCGGCTGCACAACGAACAAGAGGCGGGAGTCCGGGGCCTACGTCAAAGCCGTCAGAGCATTGGGCGCCGCCGCCAGATTTACCTCACGAGATCCTCTGAGCGGCCCCGTCGCAGATACGACGGCATTCGAGCGGGCTCCGGCGGCGCCTGCTCGAGCTGCGGGGCCGCTCGGCATCGAGGCGCGCTTGTGCGGGCCGGGTGGCGCGACCCGAGTCATCCGGCCGGCTGTCCTCGGATGCTCGTGCCGCGCCGCTGCACGTCGCATCCTGCGTCCGGGCCGGGCATCCGCTGGAGACCACCGCCGGTGTCGCCGTGCCTACGAACTGAAACCACCAAGCGATCCTGTGGCCGCGGCGAAGCCGCACCGAGGCGCCGGAGCCGACGAACGAGCCGGAGGATCGTGCCCCGCCGGGATCGTGTGCCGTCGCGGGTAGGCTGGGTGCGTGCGCTCCCGGCCCGACGTGCTCGTCCTCGGCGGAGGTGGCGTGCTCGGCGAAGCCTGGATGATGGGGGTGCTGGCCGGGATCGAGGACGGGGCCGAGGTCGACCTGCGTCAGTGCGAGTCCTTCGTCGGCACCTCGGCGGGTTCGATCGTCGCCGCTCACCTCGTCGCCGGCAACGCGCCGCGGCGGCCCTCGTCGGTGGGCACCGAGATCGAGGTCTCCGGGGCCGGGCCGGCTCGGGGCCTGGCGGTGGCTGCCGCCGCGGCTGCCCGGCGTGCCGGTCAGGCGGCCCTGGCGGCGAGCGCGACGTTCGCGCCGCTGGCCCTGGGCGTCGCCGCCCCCGGGGGCGCGCTGATGCGGGCGCTGCTGCTGCGCGGTCTCCCCCGCCCGCCGGACACGCTGACTCGTGTGCGCGAGCAGGTGGAGCGCTCCGGGGCGCGGTTCGACGGCCGGCTCCGGGTCACGGCGGTCGACCGCGGCAGCGGGCGACGGGTGGTGTTCGGACGACCGGGCGCGCCGACGGCCACCGTGGCCGAGGCGGTGGAGGCCTCGTGCACCGTCCCATGGCTGTTCGCGCCGGTCCGGATCGGTGACCGCGAGTATGTCGACGGAGGCCTGTGGAGCCCCACCAATCTCGACGCGGCGCCCGCCGGACGCGACACCCACGTCCTGTGCCTGAATCCCACCGCCAGCCTGACCACGCAGCAGACGCTGCTGGCGGTGATGCGCAATGTCGCCCGTTCGGCGGTGTCGGTTGAGGCGCTGGTGCTGCGACGCCGGGGGGCGCGCGTGCTGACGATCGCGCCCAACGCCGAGTGCGCGGCCGCGATGGGCTCCAACTTCATGGACCAGGAGCCACGCACCCGGGTACTCGCGGCGGCCTACCGGCAGGGCCTGCGGGTCGCCGCCCAGACCGGCAGGCGGTAACAACCGTCAACGCCCGGCTACGGCGCCCGCACCACCTCGCGCACCGGCCCGGGCCCCGCCTCACGCTCGGCGATCACGCCGCTACGGCGCACCGCGTTGGAGAGGGCGCGCACGTAGGCGCGAGCCCCGGCCTCGAGAATGTCTGTCGAGACGCCCTGTCCGGCGCCGCTGACGCCGCCGACCTCGAGCACCACCGAGGTCTCGCCGAGAGCGTCCTGGCCGCCGGTGACCGCGTCGACCCGGAACTCCCTGAGACGGGCGTCGACCGCGGTGGCGGCGTTGATGGCATGGAAGATGGCGTCGACTGGGCCGTCGCCCGTGAACGAGCCGACCAGCTCCTCGCCGTCGGGTCCGCGGACCGCGACGGTGGCGTGCGGCGGGCGGCGGGTGGACGCCTCTACGTCGAACCACTGAAGCGTGTAACCGGCCAACTCCTGGCGCAGCTCGTCGGTGACCAGCGCCTCCAGGTCCATCGCCGTGACCTGCTTTTTCTTGTCGGCGATCTCCTTGAAGCGCTTGAACGCCGTGTTCAGGTTCTGCCCGGACAGCTCGAAGCCCAGCTCGGCCAGCGCCTGGGCCAGGGCGTGCCGGCCGGAGTGCTTGCCGAGCACGATCGAGTTGGCGTCCAGCCCGACGGTGGTGGCGTCCATGATCTCGTAGGTGGTGCGCTCCTTGAGCACCCCGTCCTGGTGGATGCCGGACTCGTGGGCGAACGCGTTGCGTCCGACGATTGCCTTGTTGGGCTGCACCGCATATCCGGTCAACCGGCTGACCAGCCGCGACGTCCGTGCGATCTCGCGGGTGACCGCGCCGGTGCGCAGCCCGACGTCCGCCTCACGGGTGTGCAGCAGCATGACGATCTCCTCGAGCGAGGCATTGCCGGCCCGCTCGCCGATGCCGTTGACCGCGCACTCCACCTGACGGGCGCCGGCCTGAAGCCCGGCGAACGAGTTGGCGACGGCCAGACCGAGATCGTCGTGACAGTGAACCGACAGCACCACGTCGACCAACTCGGGGACCAGCTCGTACAAGCGCCGGAGGAACGCCCCGTACTCGTCGGGCATGGCATAGCCAACCGTGTCCGGGACGTTGATCGTGGTCGCCCCCTCGTCGATCGCGATCTGGCACACCTCGGCGGTGAACTCGAGCTGCGCCCGGGTCGCGTCCATGGGCGAGAATTCGACGTCGTCCAGGTACTGCTTGGCGTGCGCGACCGCGGCCCGCGCCTGGCCCTTGACGTCCTCCCGGGTGGTCTGCAGCTGGTGCTGGATGTGGATGTCGGAAGTGGAGATGAACGTGTGGATGCGAGGGCGGTCGGCGTCCTTGACCGCGTTGTAAGCGGCGTCGATGTCGGACACGTGGGTGCGAGCCAGGCCGGCGATGATCGGCGGCTGGGCGGCGGCGAACTCCGAGCGGGCGATCGCCTGGACGGCATCGAAGTCGCCGGGGGAGGTGATCGGGAACCCGGCCTCGATCACATCGACGCCCAGGCGGCCGAGCTGCTGCGCGATCTCCAGCTTCTCCTGCGTGTTCAGCGAGATCCCCGGTGACTGCTCGCCGTCGCGCAGCGTCGTATCGAAGATGACTACTCGGTTGGGATCGTCGGTCTGGGTCATGGTCTCTCCGTCTGTCTGTGGAACTTGGCTTCTTCTCGGTGCTGGTTCGCGGCTACGTGCGGCCGCCGGCGCGCTATTCCCCCCGAGGGGGGAGGAGAAGAAGAAGCGCAAGGTCGAGGCGGAGAGCCATCGCGCCCGATAGCGTAGCAACGCCTCCGCACCCCTGCCGGGGCAACGCCCCGCGGAGCGCCCGCTACAGCGCGACCGTCTGCCCGGCGACGAACCCGTCGCTGCAGACGATCTCCTCCACCACCTCGGCCGGCGCCGGTGAGCTGGTGGTGATCGCCATCACCGCGAGGTGACCATCGCCGCCCGTGCCCTCCTCGCGCAGGCGGCCGACGGCGGCGGAGATGATGTTGACCCCGTGGCGGCCGAACGCGGTGCCAGCTCGGCCCAACATGCCGGGCAGGTCCTGGTAACGGAACAGGGTGACGTGCTCCTCGAGCTGGACGTCGATTCGCTGTCCCCAGGCCTCGATCAGATGGGGACGGTTCTGGCGGCCGAACAGCGTCCCGGCGACGCGAACCGCGCCGGTGGCGGAGCTCACCTGCACCCTGACCACGTCGGTGTAGTCGCGAGCCGCCGTGTGCTTGGCCTCCACCACCTGGATTCCCCGTTCCTCTGCGATCGCCGGCGCGTTGACGGCGTTGATGTCGTCCTCGGTGTGGCCGGCCAGCGCCCCCAGCAGCGATTGGATCGTCAGCAGGCGAGTGTCGTGCTCGGCGAGCCGGCCGATGAAGTCGGTCTGGATCCGGTCCACGGAGCCCCCGTCGGCGATCGCCAGCGCGATCGCGATCCGGCCCAGCGATTCGCACAGCGGTAGAAACGGCCCGAGCACCTCCAGGTCCTCTGCCGCGATCGCCGGCACGTTCACTGCGCTGGTCACGACCCCGCCGGCGAGCGCGGCGACGACCTGCTCGGCCGCCTGGTAGCCGGCGCGGTCGGTTGCCTCCGCCGTCGAGGCGCCGAGATGAGGGGTGACGATCACGTTGGGGTAGCCGAACAGCGGATGGTCGGTGATCGGCTCGGTGCGGAACACGTCCAGCGCGGCACCCGCCACCTTGCCGGAATCGAGCGCCGCCTCCAGGTCCTCGTCGACCACCAGCGGACCGCGGGCGACGTTGAGCACCCGCACGCCGTCCTTGCACTTGGCCAGCGCGGCGGCGTCGAGCCAGCCTTCGGTGTCCGGGGTGTTCGGCAGATGCAGGGTGAGGAAGTCGGCGATCGCGTAGACGTCATCGGGCGACTCGGCCCGCTCCACCCCAAGCTCGCGATACCGCTCGGTACCGACGTAGGGGTCGTAGGCGACCACCCGCATGTTGAAGCCGCGCGCCCGCTGGGCGACCAGCTGACCGATCCGGCCGAAGCCGAGGATCCCGAGCGTCTTCTCGTACAGCTCCACGCCGGAGAACTTCGACCGCTCCCACCGGCCGCTGGTCAGCGAGGCGTGCGCCTGGGGCACGTTGCGGACCAGCGCCAGCAGCAGCGCCATCGTGTGCTCGGCCGCGGTGATGACGTTGGACTCGGGGGCGTTGGCGACGACGATCCCCCGCTTGGTCGCGACCCGGACGTCGACGTTGTCGACGCCGACGCCGGCGCGTCCCACCGCCCGCAGCCGGGTCGCCTTGGCCAGCAGGTCGCCGTCGAGCTTGGTGGCCGAGCGGATCAGGATCCCCTCGTAGGCGCCGATCCGCTGCTCGAGCTCCGTGCGGTCCCAGCCGACGCCGAGGTCGACGTCGAAGTGCTCGCGCAGCAGGTCGATTCCGGAGTCGCCGATCTTCTCAGCGACGAGGATCCGTGCCCCGCTCCCCGCGTTCACATCCGCTCCAGCACCCAGTCGACACAGGCGGTCAGCGCCTGGACGTCGCCGGGGTCGGTGGCCGGGAACATGGCGACCCGCAGCTGGTTGGCACCCAGCTTCCGGTAGGGCTCGACGTCGACGATCCCGTTGGTCCGCAGCGTCGCCGCCACCGCGGCGGCGTCGACATCCTCGCTGAAGTCGATCGTGCCGACGACGAGCGATCGCTTCGCCGGATCGACGACGAACGGGGTCGCTGACGAATGCCGCTCCGCCCAGTCGTAGAGGTGCGTGCTCGAGGCGGTAGTGCGACGCACCATCGCGTTCAGGCCTCCCTGCTCCAGCATCCACTCCAGCTGGTCGGCGATCAGCAGCAGGGTGACGATCGCCGGGGTGTTGTAGGTCTGATCCTGGCGAGAATTGATGACCGCGATCGGCAGCGACAGGAAATCCGGCACCCACCGCCCCGGCTGCGCCATGTGCGCGATGTCGTCGAGCCGGGCCAGCGCCGCCGGGCTCATCGCCGCCAGCCACAGCCCGCCGTCGGAGGCCAATCCCTTCTGCGGGGCGAAGTAGTAGACGTCGGCGTCGGCCGGATCCACCGGTAGTCCGGCCGCGCCCGAGGTGGCGTCGATCAGGACGAGCGCGTGGTCAGAGCCGGCGGGCCGGGTCACCGGGACCATCACGCCGGTGGAGGTCTCGTTGTGGGCCCACGCGATCACGTCCGCCGCCGGATCCGAGGCGGGCTCAGGGGCATCGCCGGGCGCGGCCTCGATCACGATCGGCTCCTTTAGGAACGGCGCTGCCCGCGTGCACGCGGCGAACTTCGACGAGAACTCCCCGTAGGCCAGGTGCAGCGCGCGTTCGCCGACCAGGCAGCAGGTGGCGGCATCCCAGAACGCGGTCGTGCCGCCGTTGCCGAGGATGACCTCGTATCCGTCGGGCAGCGCGAACAACTCGGCGATGCCGGCGCGGACCCTGCCGACGAGCTCCCGGACGGGCTTGCGGCGATGCGAGGTGCCGATCACGGCGGCGCCCGGCCCGGCGACGTACTCGAGCTGGGCCGGACGGACGCGCGAGGGTCCGGAGCCGAAGCGCCCATCGACGGGCTTGAGCGCGGGCGGGATCCTCAGGTCTGAGACGGTGTCGGTCACGTGCCCTCCGAGCCGAGGGCTACTCCGAGAACTCGGTATCGATCCAGTCCATGTGCTCGCGCAGCTCCTTGCCGATGACCTCGACCTGATGGCCGGCCTGCTCGGAGCGCATGCGCTTGAAGTTCTCCTGGCCGGCGCGGTTCTCGGCGATCCACTCGCGCGCGAAATCGCCGGACTGGATCTCCGTCAGCACCTGCTTCATCGCGGCCCGGGTCTCGTCGCCGATGATCCGCTGGCCCCGGGTCATGTCGCCGTACTCGGCGGTGTTCGAGATCGAATAGCGCATGCCCGAGATCCCCTTTTCATACATGAGGTCGACGATCAGCTTGAGCTCATGCAGGACCTCGAAATAGGCCAGCCGCGAGTCGTAGCCCGCGTCGGTGAGGGTCTCGTAGCCGGCGCGGACCAGCTCGGTGACCCCGCCGCAGAGGACGGCCTGCTCACCGAACAGGTCGGTCTCGGTCTCGTCCTTGAACGTGGTCTCGATCACGCCGCCCCTGGTGCCGCCGATTGCCTTGGCGTAGGCGAGCGCCATGCCAAGCGCGTCACCGCTGGCGTCCTGGTCCACGGCGACCAGGCACGGCACCCCGGAGCCGTCAACGTACTGACGGCGGACGAGATGGCCGGGTCCCTTGGGAGCGACCAGGGCGACGTCGACGTCGGGCGGGGCGACGATCTGCTCGTAGTGGACCGAGAAGCCGTGGCCGAACATCAGCATGTTGCCGGGGGCGATCCCGTCCTTGAGGCCGCTCTCCCAGATCTGGCCGTGAAGCTCGTCGGGGGCGAGCACCATCACGATCTCGCCGGCGCTGGCGGCGTCGGCCGGCTCGAGCACCTTCAGACCGTGCGCCTGCGCCTTGGCGACGCTGGCCGAACCGGGGCGCAGTCCGACGACGACGGACACACCAGAGTCCTTGAGGTTGAGGGCATGGGCGTGGCCCTGGGAGCCGTAGCCGATGATCGCGACAGTCTTGCCGTCGAGCTTGTGCAGGTCCGCGTCGTCGTCGTAGAACATGCGCCCGAGCCTAGCGGGCCGCGCGCGCCGGCTGCGGGCAGCGCGGGCGCGGGCCGCGCGCGCCCGCTGCGGGCAGCGCGGGCGGCGGCCGGCGGACACCGCAGCGCCGCCCGCGCGCCGGTCGCGCTACGGGCCGCCGAAGCGGCGGCGCAGCGCCATCACGTCGGCGACATAGCGCTGGGTGTCGGTGAACAGACCTTGCGCGCGCACCGACCGTAGACCCTGGTAGTAGCCCGCCGCCGCCAGTTCCGGATTGCCCCTGGTCTGGTCCAGCAGAGAGCGGAGCAGGAGCACCCCACCCCGGATGTTGTCGGTCGCCGAGGCGGGCGACAGCGGGGTCGGGCCGGCCAGGTTGCGATCGATGTAGTTCCACGTCCCGGGCTCGATCTGCATCACGCCCGTCGCCCCGGTGGCGGACACCGCGTTGTTGTCGAAGCCGCTCTCCTGGTCGCCGATCGCCTCGGCCAGCGACGGCGACACCCCGTTGGCGGCGGCGATCGCGCCGACCTCGCTCGGGCTCACCGTCTCCGGAGTCGGCTGGGCGCCCGAACCCGCCCCGCCGCCGCTCGGCGCCGCCGTCTGGACCGGCGCAGAAGCGGCCACCCCAGCCCCCGAACCGGAGCCGGGGATGGCGATCGTCTTTCCGGCGAACAGCAGTCCGTGCGGATTGAGCCCGTTGTCGGCGGCCAGGGCGCCGACGCTCGTGCGGTAATGGACGGCAATCGCCCACAGCGTGTCGCCGGGTTGGACCCGATAGCCGCCCGCGGAGGTCGCTCCGCCGGCCGACGCCGACGCCGCCTCCCTCGCCGGCGTCTCCGCGGCCGGCGTCCCCGCGGCCGCCGTCCCCGCGGCCGGCGTCGCCTGCGACTCCGTGGCCACGGCGCCGACCTGCTCCTGGGGCGGGATCGCCAGCGACGATCCGGTGGTCAGCTCAGCATCGGGCGAGAGGCCGTTGGCCGCGGCCAGTCGGGCGACCGACAAACCATCGGTGGCGGCCACCGACGACAGCGACTCGCCGGGAGCGACAACGTGCTCGAACGTCGCGGAGGCGGTGGCGGTGGCGGGGAGACAGAGTGCCGCCGTTACCGCCGCTGAGAAGAACAGCTTCCATGTGCGCATCCGGCACAGTTTCCAGGGGCCGCCCCTGGCCGAAAACCTCTGCAACCGCAGGTGCAGGGTGAAAGATTGGTGTCAGGCCGAGGCGATCGCGACCAAAGATTGGGGTCAGGCCGAGGCGATCGCGACCAAAGAGCTGCCGGGCAGGGCGACCGAGCCGTCGTCGGCCGTGTACGGCGCTGTGCCGTCGGCGACTCGCGCCGCCACCTCGGCCTGCTGCTCGGAATCCAGTTCCCGCAGGAGGGCGCCGAACGTCGGCGATATCTCGACCGTCTCCTCGTAGAAGTCCTGGACCTTCGCGTAGCGCCGGACCAGCGGCACCGCCGTGACCGTGACGTCGGTGAACCCCGCGCCCTCGAGCAGCTCGGCGAGCCGGCCGTCGCCGGCCAGCCTGAACATTCCCGGCGCGTCGGGGTCCGGGGGCGGCGCGTGGCCGAGCTTCACCACGACGTCGTTCGGAATCGTCGCCCACGGGTTGCGCTCGCGGACGTCCCAGACCGCCAGCGCCGTCCGGCCGCCAGATCGCAGCACGCGCCGGATCTCGTGCGCCGCGGCGTCGGGGTCGACGATCAGCATGATCCCCCACCGGCACAGGACGGCGTCGACGCCGGCGGTCGGAAGATCGATCCACTCCAGCTCCAACTGCCGGAACTCGACGTTGTCGATCCCCAGCTCGCCGGCGCGGCGGCGCGCGACCTCGAGCATCGCCTCCGCCCCGTCGCTGGACAGGAGGGTGCCCCCGGGAAGAACAAGCTCGGCAGCCAGGAAACCGGTGTCGCCGGGACCGGCGGCCAGCTCCAGCAGCCGCTGGCCCGGCGCCGGCGCCAGCCCCTCCACCATCGCCACCGACACGGGCATTCCCCACTCCCGCACGCGGTCGGCGCGCTCGCCCCAGGCGGAGGCGGCGCGCTCCCAGGATTGGCGGCTGGCGGCGCGGATCTCCGCCGGGTCGACTGCTCTCATCGTCCTCAGCCTACCCGTCGGACCCGACCGCTGAGGGGTTCCCACCTCAGTGAAGCTCGGAGCGCAGCAGCTTGCCGGTGACCCCGCGCGGCACACCGTCGACCTCCTCGAAGCGCTTGGGTACCTTGAACGCCGCCAGCCGCTGGGCGCAATGTGCCCTCAGCTCGTCCGAAGCGACCCTGGCGCCGTTGGCCGGGACCACCTGCGCCATCACGGCCTCCCCCCACTCCGGATCGTCGCGCCCGAAGACCGCGGCGTCGGCGATTCCCGGATGCTCGAGCAGCACCGACTCGACCTCGACCGGCGCGACGTTCTCCCCTCCGGTGACGATCGTGTCGGCCTTGCGGCCGAAGATCACCAACCGGCCCTGGTCGTCTAGAAGGCCGAGGTCGCCGGTGTGCAGCCAGCCGTCGGGTCCGATCGCTCCCGTGGCCACCGTCCGGCCGCGGACGAGCAGCTCGCCATCCGCTGCGACCCTCAGCTCCACGCCCAGCAGCGGATAGCCGTCGGTGGCGATCTGCGAGCACGCCTCGGTCATCCCGTACGAGGGGGCGACGTCGACCCCGGCGGCGCGCGCCCGCGCCAGCAGCGCCGGCGTGATCGGGCCGCCGCCCAGCAGCACCCGCCGCAGGGTGGGCGGCTCGCGCAGACCCGCGTCGAGCAGCCGAGCGAGCATCGTCGGCACCAGCGACACGAGTGTCACAGCCTCGTTGGCGTCCAGCAGCGCGGCGAGCGCCCGCTCGGTGTCGAAGCGCTCGTGGAGCAGCACCGTGGTCGCGTAGATCGCCGAGCGCAGCTGGATCGACAGCCCCCCGACGTGGGCCAGCGGCATCGGGCAGAGCCACTTCTCCGCCGGATCGAGCCCCAACGCCAGCGCCGAGCCGATCGCGTTCCACAGCCAGTTGTCGTAGCTCAGGGCCACCGGTTTGGGGCCGGCGGTCGTGCCCGAGGTGAACATCAGGGTGGCCGTGGCCTCCGGCTCGATCGGCCGGAGCGACGCCTCGGGACCGGCGATTGGCTCCTCCAGGACGAGGGCCGCACCGGCGGTGCGCACGTCGCGGTCTGACCGGGGCAGGCGCAGATCGATCGGGACGGCCACCGCTCCGAGGAGCAGGCAGCCGTGCAGGGCCGGCACGAGCTGATCGGCTGTGAGCGCCAGCGCGACCCGGTCTCCGGCCCGGACGCCCCGCTCCACGAGCGCTCCGGCCACGCCGCGGGCACGAGCGAGGAGCTGTGCGTAGGTGACGACGCCGGAGGCGGTGCTCAGCGCGTCACGATCGCCCCGCAGGCGCGCCGCACGTGCCAGCCACGCCTCCACTGGTGGCTAGCTCCGCTTGGTTGACAGCGTCGCCGGCGCGCCGGACCGGGCCGCCGGTTGCACCGGCGCCGGCGGCGCGCTGGGCCGGACCGCGGCGCTCGCGCCGCGGCGCCGCGGCCGGCGGACGCGGAGCTCCTCGGCGAGGAAATAGGAGCCGATGACCAGCGCCGCCGCCACCGCCTGGGCGACGATCGTCTGCACGTTGGGGAAGATCGAGAACCACAGTCCCATCCAGGCGGGGATGGCGATGTGCAGCGGGGTGGTGCCGATCCAGCCGGCCTGCTGAAGCTCCTGGACGCTCTCCCCCACCATCACCAGCAACACCAGGCCGAGCAGCATCCCGGTCGCCACCAGCATCCGCTTGTAGGGCAGGCGCCGCTGCAGCCCGAACGTGAGCCAGCCGATCGCCGCCACGAACACCAGCCCGAGCGCGACGCCCTCCAGCACCGTGACCGAGCCATAGCGCAGCCGCAGGTTCTGCAGGAACAGCACGACCTCGAAGCCCTCGCGGTAAACCGACGTGAAACCGAGCAGCGCCAGACCGAGCATCGTTCGCTGGGCGCTGACCGATCCGGCGTCTCCCATCAGCTCCTTGCGGCGCCGGTTGTGCCCCGCGATCCAGCCGGTCCAGTAGACCTTGTGAAAGAACCAGTTCATGACCACCAGCAGCACTGCGATCGCCAGTAGCCCGGTCGCCGCCTGGAGGTCGAGGCTGCCCGGCCCGACCGCGGCGGTGATCGCGATCGCGATGAACCAGGTGACCACCGCGGCGGCAAACGCGGCTGCGGCGCCCAGGGCCAGCGGCTTGCGGTAGGCGCTGTTGGCGCCCCGCATGCTGGCGGTGAGCACGGCGAGCACGAGGATCGTCTCCAGGCCCTCGCGGAGCACCAGAATGGCGCTGTCGGCCACGACCGCGAGATGGCTGAGATGCTCCGTCGGGTTGGTCGGGTCCGGGGTTCCGCCGCCGGCGCTGACAAGCTGCCAGACGAAAAACGCGGCCGCCGCCGCTCCCAGCAGGCACCAACCGACCCGCTTACGCGTCGCACTGGTCATCAGACGTCTCTGCCTGAGGTCACAGGCCGCATATTAGGGATACCTAACCGATTTTGATACGGGCTACCGCCCGCTGTTCGGTGGCCTCGCTTAGAGTCCTGTCCGTGCGCGGACAACCGGAGCTTTCGTGAGCGTCACCAGCTGGCAGGCGGCGGGGGACTACACCGACATCCGCTACGAGCTGGCGACCGGCGACGCCGCCGGCATCGCGAAGATCACCATCGACCGTCCCGAGGTGCGCAACGCGTTCCGGCCGGAGACCGTGATGGAGCTATCCGATGCGTTCGAACAGGCCCGCGAGGACGTGCAGATCGGGGTGATCATCCTCACCGGCGAGGGCCCTGATGCCTTCTGCTCCGGCGGCGATCAACGCGTCCGCGGTGGGCGCGGCGGATACGTGAGCGACGCCGATCCCGCCGCGGCGGGCTCTCATCAGGCGGTGGGCCGCTTTCACGTCACCGACCTGCACGTCCAGATCCGGCGGATGCCGAAGCCGGTGGTGGCGATGGTCGCCGGCTACGCGATCGGCGGCGGCCACGTGCTTCACGTCGTCTGCGATCTGACGATCGCCGCCGACAACGCGCGCTTCGGCCAGTCGGGCCCGAAGGTGGGTTCGTTCGACGGTGGCTTCGGGGCCAGCGTGCTCTCGCGGCTGGTCGGGCCGAAGAAGGCCAAGGAGATCTGGTTTCTCTGCCGTCAGTACGACGCCCGGCAGGCGCTGGAGATGGGCCTGGTCAACGCCGTGGTTCCACTGGACCGCCTCGAGGAGGAGACCGTGCAGTGGTGCCGGGAGATGCTGGCGATGTCGCCGTTCGCGCTGCGCATCCTCAAGGCGAGCTTCAATGCCGACGAGGACGGCCTGGCCGGAATCCAGCAGCTGGCCCATGACGCCAACCTGCTCTTCTACATGAGCGAGGAGGCCCAGGAGGGCCGCGACGCCTACCTGGAGAAGCGCCGGCCCGACTTCTCGAAGTTCCCCCGCCGGGCGTAGCCACCTCGCGCCGCCGATGAGCCCGGTCCGGATTTGGATGATGGCGGCCCGGCCGCGGACGCTCCCGGCGGCGATCGCCCCCGTCCTGGTCGGCACCGCACTCGCCGGGTTCCTGCACGTGTTCCACCCGCTGCGATTCATCGCGGCGCTGCTCGGGGCGCTGTTCATCCAGGTGGGAACCAACCTGTCCAACGACTACTCCGACGCGCGCCGCGGCGCCGACAGCGAGGATCGGCTCGGGCCGGTACGGGTCACCGCCGGAGGGCTGGTGCCGCCGCGACAGGTGCTGATCGCCACCTACGTCTCGTTCGGACTGGCGGTGGTGGCCGGCGCATACCTGATCGCCGTCGCCGGTTGGCAGCTGCTGATCGTCGGGACCGCGTCGATCCTCGCCGGCGTCGGCTACACCGGCGGCCCGCGACCGTATGGATACGAGGGCCTGGGCGAGGCCTTCGTGTTCCTGTTCTTCGGGGTGGTGGCCGTCGCCGGCTCGTTCTTCGTCCAGGTCACCCATCTCGATTGGGAGGCGTTCGCGCTCTCCGTACCGGTCGGGCTGCTCGCCGCGGCGATCCTGGTCGTCAACAACGTGCGCGACATCGACTCCGACCGTCGGGCGGGCAAGCGCACGCTCGCCGTCAAGCTCGGCCGGGCGCGCACCCGGTCGATGTTCGCCGGGATCGTCTACCTCGCCTACCTCCTGGCGCCGGTCACCTGGGTGTTCGGCCCGACGACCGCCTGGGTGCTGCTGCCGTGGCTCACGCTGCCGCTCGCCGCCGCCGTCGTGCGGTTGGTCCGCACGCGGACGGACGGGCGGTCGCTGAACGGTGCCCTGGCCCGCAGCGGAATGCTCCAACTGGCGTTCTGCGTGCTGCTGTCGGCCGGTCTGCTGCTCAGCCGTTGACCGGACGACGCGGCAAACTGGGGTCAACGCCATGAAGCTGAGCCTGCGATCGGTCACGGCAACGATGCGTGAGCCGTTTACGGCCGCCCACGGCACCGTCAGCGAGCGCGAGCTCGTGCTGACCACGCTGGAGGCCGCTGGTGGGCTGCGCGGCTGCGGCGAGGCGGCACCGCTCGAGTCGTATGACGGCACGTCGGCCGCGGCGGTCGCCGCCGCGCTTGCGGATTGTCGTCCGGTGCTCGAGGGCTCCGACGAGGACGCACCGATCGCCGACATCGTCGCTCGCTGTGCCGAGGTCACGTTGCTGCCCCAGGCGCTGGCGGCGATCGATCTCGCGCTCTGGGATCTGGCCGCGCGGCGAGCTCGGGTGCCGGTGTGGCGGCTGCTCGGCGCCCCTGAGGCCCGGCCGGTGCCGGTCAACTGGACGATCGCGTCCGCCGATCGTTCCGGTGCCGCCCACGAGGCGGCGCAGGCCAGGGCCGACGGGTTCTCGGCGGTCAAGGTCAAGGTCGCGATCGGCGACGATCCCGCCCGGCTGGCCGCCGTGCGGGCGTTCGCCGGCCCGCAGATGGCGATTCGGATCGACGCCAACGGGGCGTGGTCGCCCGAGGAGGCGGAGGCGGCGCTGCGGCTGATCGCGGCGGTGGGGATCGAGTTCTGCGAGGAGCCGGTCGCCGGCCTGGACGCGATCCGCCACCTGCGGGAGCGGACCGAGGTATCGCTGGCCCTCGATGAATCGGCCGCCGATGCCGATGCCTTCGCCCTTCCCGCCGCCGATCTCATCTGCCTGAAGATCGGCCGCTGCGGCGGGATCACCGGCGCGATCGAGACCGCGGCACGCGCCCGGGCCGCCGGCTATGAGGTGTATCTGGCGTCCACGCTCGACGGGCCGCTCGGGATCGCTGCCGCGCTGCACGTGGCCGCCCTGATCGCGCCCGATCGGGCGTGCGGGCTCGCGACGCTCGGCCTGTTCGACGGCCGGTCCGATCCGTTCGCGCCACGCCACGGCGCCATCGCGCTGCCCCGCGGGCTCGGTCTCGGAGATGGCCTGCTCAGCTGGTATGACGGACGGACGTGATGATGCGGGCGACGGCGTCGGGAGCCTCCAGGTGCACGCTGTGGCCGGTGCCGGGCACCACCTCGAGGCGGGCGTCCGACAGGCCGGCGGCCATCGCCTCCGCCACGGCGCGGAACTTGGCGTCGCGCTCGCCGACCAGGAGGTCAACGGGGATCGTCAGCTCCCCGAGGCGCTCCCACAGCGATGGCAGCGCGCCGGTCCCGAGACCCCGCAGCGCCGCCGCGAGCCCCGCCGGGGTGTTGCGCCGGCGGTCGGCGCCGATCGCCGCCTGTACGGCCGCGGGCTGGCCGGCCAGCACCGGCATCTGCTCCCACCGAGCGGCGAACTGGTCGATCGTCATCTCGTCCACCTCGCCGGCCAGCCGTTCGTCCGCGGCGCGGCGCTGCGCTCGGGCCGCCGGATCGGCGATCCCCGGGCTGGCTGAGATCAACGCCAGCCGGCTGACCCGAGCGGGCAGCGCCAGCGCCGCGTGCAGCGCCAGCCGGCCGCCCATCGAGTAGCCGACGAGCTCGAACCGCGGGGGCGTCAGCGCCGCCAGGTCGTCGATCACCCCGTCGAGCGACACCGGCCGCCGCTCAGAGGCGCTGCCGTGTCCGCGGATGTCGGGGGTCAGCGGCCGGTAGCGTTCTCCGAGCGCCGCGGTCACCGTCCGCCAGCTCGCGCCGGTGTTGGTGAACCCGTGGAGCAGCACCACAGTCCTCGTCACAAGCTCAGATCATGACCGCCACCGATACCTACCTGCTGCTGCGCGCGTTCTGCGATGAGCTCGGCCGCTGCGGCGTGCAGCACGCGTGCACCTCTCCGGGATCGCGCAACACCCCGATCCTGCTGTCGCTGGTCCGCGAGCCGAAGATCCGATGCTGGTCGCACATCGACGAGCGATGCGCCGGCTTCTTCGCCGTCGGAGCGGCCAAGGCCGCGGGACGTCCGGTGGCGATCACCTGCACCTCTGGCACCGCCACCGCCAACTTCGCGCCCGCGGTGATCGAGGCCTGGCACGCCCGGGTGCCGCTGATCGTGCTGACCGCGGATCGACCGCCCGAGCTGCGCGAGGTCGGCGCCGGACAGGCCATCGACCAGATCAAGCTCTACGGCGACGCCGTCAAGTGGTTCTTCGAGGTCGGCGTCGACCGCGCCGACGCCGCCTCGTTGCGGTGGATCCGGCAGCTGGCCTGCCGCGCGTACGGAACGGCGCTGACTGGCCGCCCCGGCCCCGTCCACCTCAATTTTCCCCTCCGCGAGCCGCTTGTGCTCGGCGCCCCGCTGCCCGACGACCCGGTGCCCGGACGACCCGGCGGCCGCCCGTGGACGAGGGTGTCGCCGTCCTCCCGGGCCGCTCCGGCTCCGCCGCGGCAGCTCCCGCCACGGGGCGTCGTCGTCGCCGGCCGTGACGAGCGCGACGCCGGCCTGGGCCCGGCGGCGGCGGCGTTCGCGCAGCTGTCCGCGTATCCGCTGCTCGCCGACCCGCTCTCCGGCGCCCGTCGGGGCCGCGGCGCGATCGCCACCTATGACCTGCTTCTGCGCGATCCGGAGTTCACCGCCCGCACCCGGCCCGAGCTGGTGATCCGCGTCGGCGACCTGCCGACGTCCAAGCCGCTGCGCGCGTGGCTTCAGTCGCTCGCCGCCGTGGAGCAGGTGGCCCTGGATCCCGAGGCGGCCTGGCAGGACCCGGCCGGGGTGGTCAGCGAAATCGTGGCCGCAGATCCGGTGGCGACGCTGCGCGCGTGGATCGAGCCGCACGAGCCCGCGTGGCTGGGGCAGTGGCGTCGGGCCGACGCGGCGGTGACCGCGGCAATCGAGCGCGAGCTGCCGTCTGCAGAGCTGTCGGAGCCGAGCGTGGCCCGCCTGCTGGGCGACGCGCTGGCGCCCGACACGATCCTGTTCGTGGCGTCGTCGATGCCGATCCGAGATGTCGAGCTGTACCTCGGCACCGGCGACGAGCTCCCGCGGGTGGTGTCCAATCGGGGCGCCAACGGCATCGACGGCACCGTGTCGACGGCATTCGGCGTGGCCGCGGCGACGGCGCGCCCGGTCGTGGTGCTGATCGGCGACGTCGCGCTGGCCCACGACATCGGAGGACTGCTCGCCGCCGGTCGCCTCGGGCTCGACCTGACGATCGTGGTGCTCAACAACGACGGCGGCGGGATCTTCGACTTCCTGCCGGTCAGCGGCGAGGCGGACGCCTTCGAGGAGCACGTGACGACCCCGCACGGGCTGGACTTCGAGCGGGCGGCGGCGCTCTACGGGCTCGGTTACGCGCACGCGCAGACGCCGGCCGAGCTGGAACTGGCGCTCGGGGGGCGTGGGACACGGCTGATCGAGGTTCGCACCGACCGCGCCGAGAACCTCGCGCTGCACCGGCGCGTCGCCGAGGCGGCGCTGCGGGCGCTCAGGCAGCCAGCGCAGGCAGCATGACTTCGAGCTTGACCTCGGATTCGGCGAGCTCGGCCGCCGGCTCCGAATCGCGGACGATGCCGCAGCCGGCGTAGCAGCGGCCGACCCGGCCGCGCAGCAGCGCGCAGCGCAGCGCGACGCAAAACTCTCCGTCGCCCGACGCATCGATCCAGCCCACCGGCCCCGCGTACCAGCCCCGGTCAAACCCCTCCAGGGCCGGGATGACGTCGAGCGCGGCGGCCGGCTCGGCGCCGACCGCCGGTGTCGGGTGCAACCGGCCGACCAGCTCCACGGCATCGATCGGCGCGGCCAGCTGGGCGCGGATCGGCGCGGCCAGGTGCTGGATGTTGGCCACCCGGACGAGGACCGGCTCGGCCGCGGCGGTCACCCACACCGAGTGCGGGCGCAGGCTGCGGGCGATGCGGCGGGCGACGATCGCGTTCTCCTCGCGGTCCTTGTCGGAGTGCAGCAGCCGCTCCCCGAGATGATCGTCCACCGCCGGGTCTGCGCTGCGGCGAGCCGAGCCGGCGAGGGCGACGGTGGTGGCGCGCTGGCCCTCGCGGCGGATCAGCAGCTCGGGGCTGGCGCCGATGAATGTGGCGTCGCCGCGGCCGACGGCGTACACGAACGAGCTCGGGAACGCCTGGCGAAGCAGGCCGAACACGGCGGCGGGATCGTGGTCGACCGGAGCGTGCACCTCGACCTCACGGGCGAGCACCACCTTCTCAAACTCCCCCGCCGCGATCCGCTGCACCGCTCGCGCCACCGCCTCCTCGTAGTGGGCCGGCGGCATCGGGCTGACCACCTCATAGCCCCCCACGGGCGCCGGATCCAGCAGCGGAAGGGGCCGCGCGACCAGCTCCGACAGGCGCCGCGCCACTCGGGCGGCGGCGTCCTGCGCGGTGTCGTCGGGCGCGACCTCGACGTTCACCGTGAGCCGGCAGCCGCCGGCGCCGCGAGCCAGCGAAACCTCGGGCACCACCAGTGACGCGGGAGCGAATCCGCTCCAGGCGGGAGACCTGCCGCCGGCGGAGTCGAACGCGAAGCCGCCGACCGCCACCAGGCCGCCGCCCTGGAGCCCGTCGGGATCGTCGGCGAGCGCCTCGCCGGCGATCGAGCGCCAGCGCGCGGCGATGTCGGCGAAACGCGCCGGACCCTCGGCCTCGAGCGTTCGCGCCACGCCGAGCCCGGCGAGGGCGGCGCGATCACGGTCGGGCTGCTCCAGGCAGAACCACGGCTCGTCCGGACGACGCGCCGCCAGGAGCAGGGCGGTCGGGTCGGAGTCGGGGGCGACGGCGGCGGTGACGCTCACCAGCGCGGCGGAACCCGTGCTCCGGGCGCGGCGCAGACCGTCCCGAAGCCGGCGCTCCAACCGGCCGGTCGCGGCGGCGTCCAGCCACGGCTCGGCATTGGTGAGCGAGGCGGTGCGGAGCATCACGATCAGGCTACCGTCCAAACGCGACGCTCGGACGCGCCGGATCGGGGCGAGCGGCGCGAGACTTGCGAGTCAGGTCTCGCTGCGACCGCGAGCGATCGCGATCTCGCCGGTGCGGGCCATCTCGATCAGCCCGAACGGCCGCACCAAAGCCTCGAATGCGTCGACCTTGTCACAGGTACCGGTGACCTCCACGACCACCGAGCGCTTGCTGACGTCGACCACCTTCGCCCGGAAGATCTCGCAGATCTGCATCACCTCGGCTCGCGCCGCGCCATCGGCTGAAACCTTGAACAGGGCCAGCTCGCGGGCCAGCGTCTCCCCCGGCTGCAGATCCCGGATCTTGAGCACGTTGACGAGCTTGTGCAGCTGCTTGGTCACCTGGTCGATCGGGTGCACCGCCCCGTCGAGCGTGAGCGTGATCCGAGAGACGCGGTCGTCGTCGGTGGGACCGACGGCAAGCGTGTCGATGTTGAAGCCGCGGCGAGCGAACAGGCCGGCGATCCGCGTCAGCACACCCGGCTTGTTCTCGACCAGGATCGAGAGGATGTGCTTGCGGCCGGTACGCAGCCCCGAGACCGCCTCCAGCTGGTCCAGAGACAGGACCTCCTTGGTTGCCGGCTCGCCCATCAGCGCCTCCACGGCTGCTCGATCGCGCACATGCTCAACCCACCATGTCCCGCGCGGCCTGACCGGGCGCGATCATCGGATACGTGTTCTCCTCACGGGTGACCTGGACGTCGACCAGTACCGGCCCGTCGGTGGCGATCGCCTCCCGGATGTCGGCCACCAGCGAGGACTTGTCCTGCAACCGGATCCCGGTGGCACCGTGGGCCTCGGCGAGCTTGACGAAGTCAGGCCACCGGCCGGTGTCCACCTGGCTGTAGCGCTTGTCCCAGAACAGCTCCTGCCATTGCCGGACCATGCCGAGATACCCGTTGTTCATGATGAACACCTTGATCGCAATGCCCTCCTGGGCGCAGGTGGCGAGCTCCTGCATGTTCATCTGGACCGAGCCGTCACCGGCGATGCACACCACCGTCTCGTCCGGGCAGCCGACCTTGGCCCCCATCGCCGCCGGCAGCCCAAAGCCCATCGTGCCCAGCCCGCCGGAGTTGATCCAACGACGCGGCTTGGCGAAATGGAAGTACTGGGCCGTCCACATCTGGTGCTGGCCGACGTCGCTGGTGACGATCGCGTCGCCGCCGGTGGCCTCGTACAGCGCCTGGACCATGTACTGGGGCTTGATCTCGGCGTCCGCCGAATCGGCGTAGCCGAGCGGGTGGCGCTCCTGCCACAGGCGAACGCGCGACCACCATTCCTCCAGTCGCGCCGGATCCGCCTCCAGCGCCCGGTACTCCGCGGTCAGGCGAGGCAGGATGTTGCGGGCGTCGCCCACGATCGGGATGTGCGCCGGCACGTTCTTGGATATCTCCGCCGGATCGATGTCGATGTGGATGAACTTGGCCCGAGGAGCGAACTCCGAGAGCTTGCCGGTGATGCGATCGTCGAACCGGGCGCCGATGGCGACGATCAGGTCCGCCTCGTCCATCGCGTAGTTGGCGGTTCGTGTTCCGTGCATGCCGAGCATGCCCAGCCACTGGGGATGTGGCGCCGGGAACCCGCCGAGTCCCATCACCGTGCAGGTGACCGGGAACCGGTCGGAGGTGGCCAGCTCCGTCAGCTCGGCCGCGGCGTTGGCGCTGACCACGCCGCCGCCGGCATAGATCACCGGCCGGCGCGAGTTGGCCAGCGCCTTGGCGGCCAGCCGGATCTGCTTCTGGTTCCCGTCGATCGTCGGCTGATAACCCGGCAGGTGCACGTCGTCGACCGGCTCGTAGGGGATGTCGGCCCGGCTCAGATCCTGGGGGATGTCGACCACCACCGGTCCGGGGCGGCCGGTCCGGGCGAGATGGAACGCCTCGTGGATCGTCCGCGGGAGCTCCAGGGGGTGCTGGATCATGAAGCTGTGCTTGACGATCGGCATCGTGATCCCGATCGTGTCCGCCTCCTGGAAGCCGTCGGTGCCGAGCAGGTCAGTCCGGACCTGACCGGTGATGAACACCACCGGCACCGAGTCCATCATCGCGTCGCAGATCGGCGTGACCAGGTTGGTGGCTCCGGGACCGCTGGTGCCGAGCGAGACGCCCACCCGCCCACTGGCCTTGGCGTACCCCTCGGCGGCATGGCCGCCCCCGGCCTCGTGACGAACCAGGATGTGGCGGATGCCGGCGTCGTAGAAGGCGTCGTAGGTGGGAAGGTTCGCTCCTCCGGGGAGGCCGAATACGACGTCCACACCCTCCGCCTTGAGGCATTCCATCAGGGCGTCAACGGCACGCATAGCGCTGGCCTCCTTTCACGGGCTCATGACACGACGCCGCGCTGGGGCGCGCGACCTCGCGGGCGAACGCCCGAGTCTACAGCGGATTCGCTGAGCTTCAGCCGACGGGAGCGGCAGGACGGCGCACCTGCGCCGCCGATTCCGAGGCGATCGCCACGTCCGGGAAGTCCAGCTCCTCGCCGCAATGCATGCAGACGGCGTCGTGCAGCTTGAGGACGGCGCGGCAGTGCGGGCACTGTCGCCTCAGCTCGCGGTTGTCCCAGCGGTAGCAGACCGCCGTCAGCAGTCCCAGGAACGGGACGCAGAACGAAACCAGGAACCAGATGAAGAACGAGCTTCCCTTCATCCGGCCGATCACCCCTCCGGCCAAGCCGAAGAAGAACAGGATCACCAGGAGACCCAAGCCCTGCATCGCAGGCCCGCTACCAGACGAGTGTCTTGAGTGCCCAGAGAACCGCGACGATCGCCGCCAAAACCACCGCGATCCAGAAGATCGTGATGATCAGCCCGACGAAGAAGTGCACCACCAGCGCCACGGCCGCCACCAGGACGAGACCAGCGGCCGCCTTGCGGAGAACCGGGGTCCGGGGGCGCTGTGGCTCGAGCTCTGTAGTCATGCTCAGATCGTAGCGCGCGGCGCCGACCGGCAAGCCGGCATCCCGATCCCGATCCCGATCGTCAGCCGGGCTTGGCAGTCTCGAGCCGCGGACCGGTCACGACGGGAACCGGCCCGGACCGGATCCTGGCCAGCCGGTAGCGCCGCACCGCCGGCTGCCCGATGCCCGGCGCCGTCTGTCGCGCCGCCACCAGGAGGACCCGCGAAGGTGAGGAAGATCTGTTCATAGCCGGCATGGTGCCCGGCCGCGGCGGCGGACGCATTGGCCGCGCGGCCAAACCTCGCCGGCGCGGACCCTCCTTGCGGCTGAGCCCCGAGGTCGCCCCCGCGCCGTCCCGAGCCAACGACCGCCCGTCCCGAGCCAACGACCGCCGGCTAGACGCCCACCTGCTCGCGGATGAGGCGGGTCACCTCTCCCCCGTCGGCCCGGCCCTTGGACTCCCGCATCACGTACCCGACCAGCGGACCGATCGCCTTCATGTTGCCGTCCCGCACCTTCTCGGCGGCCGCGGGATCGGCCGCGATCGCTCGCGCCACCAGCTCGGCGAGGCCGTCGTCGTCGCCCAGGGCACCGAGCCCTTCGCGTTCGACGATCGTGCGCGGATCGCCGCCGTCGGCCACCAGCCGGCTCAGCACCTCGCGGCCGGCATCGCGACTGATCTCCTTGACGCTGACCATCGCCGCCAGCGAGCTCAGCGCCGCCGCCGACACCCGCGACCGCGCCGGATCGGCGTCGGAACCGATCCGCTCAACCAGCGGCGGGATCCAGTTGGCGACCTGCACCGGCGTCACGTCGGTGGGAGCGTCCGCGATGGCGCGCTCGTAGAAGTCGGCCAGCTCACGGCGGAAGGCCAAGTCGCGGGCTCGGTCGGACGGCAGCCCCAGCTCGTGCTCGAATCGCCGCGCTCGCGCCGCCGGCAGCTCGGGCACCCGGGCGGCGGCCGCGCTGCGCATCTCGTCGGTGACGAGCAGCGGCACCAGGTCGGGCTCGGGAAAGTAGCGGTAGTCGTGCGCCTCCTCCTTGGAGCGCAGGGAGGTCAGGCGGCCCGAGGTCGGGTCGAAGTGCAGCGTCTCCTGGGCGATCGCCTCGCCCCGCGCCGCCAGTCCCATCTGGCGGTCGATCTCGGCCCGCATGCCGCGCTCCAGGTAGCGGAACGAGTTCATGTTCTTCAGCTCGGTCTTGACCCCGAGCTGACTGGATCCGCTCGGTCGGATCGAGATGTTGGCGTCACAGCGCAGCGAACCCTCTTCCATGTTGACGTCCGACACGCCCAGCTGACGCAGCGTGGTCCGCAGCAGCGTCAGGAACTCGTGCGCCTGCTCGGGCGAGTGAAGGTCCGGCTCGGTCACGATCTCCACCAGCGGGGTTCCGCACCGGTTGAAGTCGACCACGCTGCGGTCCGAGCCGTGGATCCGCCCACTCTCTCCGAGGTGGATCAGCTTGGCGGCGTCCTCCTCCAGGTGGACGCGGTGGATCCGCACTTCCCCGAGGTGTCCCCCGCGGCAGATCGGGGTGTCGTACTGGGAGATCTGGTAGCCCTTGGGCGAGTCCGGATAGAAGTAGTTCTTGCGCGCGAACACCGATCGGGGGGCGATCTCGGCGTCGAGGGCGAGCCCGATCATGATCGCGAAGTCAACGGCGCGGGCGTTGACCACCGGTAGTGCGCCGGGCAGCCCGAGGCACACCGGGCAGGTGTGGATGTTGGGAGGATCGCCGAACGACAGCTCGCACCCGCAGAACATCTTCGTCCGCGTCTTGAGCTGGACGTGGATCTCCAGTCCGATGATCGGCTCGAACTCGGGTCCCGTCCCGTTCATCCGCGGGCCTGCCTGCCGTCGAAGCCGATCGCCTGCTCCAGCGCGTAGGCCGCGTCCAGCAGCCGGCTCTCACTGAACGCCGGTCCGGCGAGCTGGAAGCCGACCGGCAGCCCGTCGCTGAGGCCGGAGGGGATGGAGATCGCGGGGATCCCGGCCAGCGGCATCGGGACGGTGCAGAAGTCGTTGAGGTACATGGCCAGCGGGTCGGCGGTCTTGGCTCCGAGCGCGAACGCCGTCCACGGGCTGGTCGGGGTCACCACGAAGTCAAACTCAGCGAACACGGCGCGGAAATCGTCGGCGATCTTGGTCCTCACCTTCAGCGCCGTCCCGTAGTAGGCCTCGTAGTAGCCGCTGGACAGGGCGTAGGTGCCGAGCATGATGCGCCGCTTGACCTCGGGGCCGAAGCCGGCGGCGCGGGTCCGGCTGTACATCGCCTCCAGGCTGGCGTCGCCGTCGACGCGCAGCCCGTAGCGCACGCCGTCGTAGCGCGCGAGGTTTGCCGACGCCTCGGCGGGCGCGATCAGGTAGTAGGCCGACAGGGCATGGGGAGCGTGCGGCAGCCGGCACGTGTCGACGGTCGCGCCGAGTTGCTCCGCCAGCTTCAGGGTGGCGTCGAAGCTCGCCCGGACACCCGGCTCGATGCCGGTCCCCTCGTAGGGCCCGGCGCCACCGAGCAGCTCCTCGGGGATGCCGAGGCGGACCCCCTTCAGATCCTGCGCCGTCGGCAGCCGGATCGGCTCGGGCAGCGCGATCGAGGTGGAGTCGAGCTCGTCGTGGCCCACCATGTGCGAGAGCAGCAGCGCGGCGTCGGTGACGTCGCGGGTGAGTGGGCCCGCCTGGTCCAGGGAGGACGCGAACGCGATCATCCCGTAGCGCGAGCACGCGCCGTATGTCGGCTTGACGCCGACGATCCCGCACAGCGCCGCCGGCTGCCGGATCGAGCCGCCGGTGTCGGTGCCGATCGCCCACGGAGCGAGGCCGGCGGCGACGGCGGCGGCGCTGCCGCCGGACGATCCTCCGGGAACACGGGACCGATCCCACGGGTTCAGCACCGGGCCGAACCCCGAGTTCTCGTTCGACGAGCCCATCGCGAACTCGTCCTGGTTGGTCTTGCCCAGCAGCGATGCTCCCGCCGAGAGCAGGTTGGAGACCACCGTCGCCGTGTACGGCGGCCGGTATCCCTCCAAAATCAGGGAGCCCGCCTGGCTCGGCACCCCCTGGGTGCAGAACAGGTCCTTGACCGCCACCGGGACCCCGCCCAGCGGCGCATCGGAGTCGGACGCGGGAGCGCTGTCCGCGACCCAGGTGAAGGCGTTGAGCTCGTCGGCGACGGCCCGTGCGCGGTAGGCGTGAAACAGCTCGGCGGCGTCCATCTCCCGCGCACGCAACCGCGCGGCCGCCTCGGCCGCGCTGCACTCGATCAGCTCGTTCACCGCCGGCTCCGCCGGACTGCCGAGCCTGGAGCTACCCACCGGCTCGTCATTCGTCGCTCGGGGCCGGGCTGGGAACGCCGAAGCCGCCGTCCACGGGCTCGGGGGCTTGGCCGAGAACCACGTCCCGGGGCAGGCACGGCACCGGCTCATCTGGCCGCATCACCCCGGCGACGTCCACAGCGTGCGAAGTCGGCGCGACGCCGCTGAGGTCGAGCTCGCGCACCCGATCGACGTGCTCGAGGACGTGGGACAGCTCAGCCGCCATCCGCTCGACTTCGGATTCGTCGAGCTCGAGCCGGGCCAAGCGGGCCACGTGCAGAACCTGGGCGCGATCGAGCATGCTCAGCGATCAGTTTAATGGCGGTCGGGATCGCGAGCCGGTAGGCCCGGCGGCGAGGCCACCGCGGCCCCGGCCGATGGCTCGAGCGCGATCCGCTCGATCCGGCGATCCGGTCCCGGCTGCCAGCCGTCCTCCTGCCGCAGCGACAGAAACCCGCCGAGCGTGAGAGCGGCGACCGCGACCACACCGATGTAGGCGCCGACCCGCAACGTCCCGCCCCATGTCAGCAGACGGATGATCAAAAGCAGCGTGGTGAGCCCGGCGAACGCGGTCACCAGCACGCTCATCACCACCGGAAACGCCGGCGCCCGCCGCGTCGCCTGCAGGAGCGTCAGGCCCGCGCCGAGGAGCGCGGACACGATCAAGAACCATCTGAGGACCGGCAGGCTGCTCCAGCCGTGCTCGGTGCCATGGCCGGCATTCAGCCAGGTGAACCCGAACATCGCCACCAGCAGCAGCACCGCGCCGCATCCGGCGATGATCTCGCCACGGCGCAGTCGAGACGGCCTCAGGTCCATCCGCCGCCGCGGGGGCTTCCGGCTCTCCCATCGGCTTCGCGCGCCCGGCGGGCGCAGTACACGAGGGCACCGGTGAGCACCACAGCGGCCCAGAAACCGAAACCGAACTGGCTGAAGTGGACATTGAGCAGGAACTTGAGGGCGACGAACAGCGCGGTCACGCACGCCATGAGAAAGCGGGTCCGGGTGCGGCTGCCCTCGACGGCGGGAAGCTGCGTCTGCGGCGAGAATCGCTCCAGCGCGAGATCGGCGATCACCGCCAGCGTCGCCAGCAGGGCCAGGACGCCGAGCCATCCGTCGGGAGTGCCGGTGGCCGTGGACGACACCGTGATCCGCCCGAGCGAGAATGTGAACCACGGCACGAACAGCAGGTCGAGAGCCAGCAGCACCGCGATGCCGCCGAGGATCCAGTCATCCCGGGACATCGCCTCCAGGTTCACTCCGGGCCTCCCTGACCGGTCACCGGTTGCGCCGCCGCGCCCGGAGCGTGTCGGTCCCGGTTCGCGCCTGCTGCGCCACGATCGACTCATATCCGCCCCAGGCGATGCCGAGCGCGCACAACAGGCCGAGGAATGCCCCGAGCTTCTGGTCGATGACCTTGCCGCCGCTGGGCAGGTCGATCAGGACGCGGTAGATCAACAGCAACGAGCTGAGCGCGCCGAGCGCCGCGACGAGCCGGCTGGTGTCGGTCTGGGTGCCGTGCTCCCGTTGGGAGACGCGCAGGAGGACGGCGCCGACCGCGACGATGATCGTGACCAGGAGCACCCACCGGACCACGCTGAGCCCGTTCCAGCCGTTCTCGGCGGTCGAGACCGCCGGCCGGGCGTAGGACGGGTCGGGCACGCCGGCGACCCCGTACCACTCGGTCACGAACATGATCCCGAGCAGCAGCAGTGCGCTGCCGGCGCTGATCAGCTCGCCGCGTCTGCCCGCCGGACGCGAGGCCGGCTCGCCACCGGTCGCCGCCTCGGGGGCGAGGGTGACCTGCTCCTCGGTGGTAGCGGTTGCCATCAGAGCGTCACGTTATTGGATTCGCTGGCGTCACTCAGCGCTTGCTGATCGGGGCCAGGTCGGCGACCAGCTTGCGCTCGGCGCGGTCTTTGCTGAAGCGGATCACCACGATCCCCCCGGGTTCGACGCCGGTCACGACTCCCTCACCGAAGGCGGCGTGCACCACGTCCTCACCCAGCCGGAACGCGGCCGGCGGGGGCCGATCGGCTGCGGGAAGCTCGCCCCCGCCCGAGCTCCAGGACAGCGCCCGCGCGCGCAAGCCGCGCGGAGCCTGCTGATCGGAGTCGGTCAGCTCGGCTGGGATCTCGCCGATGAATCGGCTCCGGGCGCCGAAGTTGCGCGTCCCGAAGACGGTGCGGGTGCGCGCCGAGGTCAGGTACAGATCGCGCTCTGCCCGGGTGATGCCGACATAGCAGAGCCTTCGCTCCTCCTCCAGACCGCCCTCGTCAAGGGCCCGCGAGTGCGGGAACACGCCCTCCTCGCACCCGATCATGAACACGATCGGGTACTCCAGGCCCTTGGCGTTGTGCAGCGTCATCAGCGTGACCAGGCCCTCGTCGTCCTCGCGGGTGTCAGCGTCTGCGATCAGCGCGATCTGCTGCAGGAACTCCTCCAGCGAGGACTCCCCGGATGCACCCGCGCCCACCTCCCCGTCGTACTCGACGGCGACGTTGACCAGCTCCTCCAGGTTCTCGATCCGCCCCTGGGCTTCGATCGTACGCTCGTTCTCCAGCGCCTCCAGGTAGCCGGTCTCGGATAGCAGCTCCTTCAGGAGGGTCGCCAGCTCGGGCCGGGCGGGTCCGTTGACGCGCTCGGCCAGCACCTCCATGGTCCCCATGAAACGTCTCAGCGACTTGATCGCCGCCGCGCCGAGGCCGGGGACCTCCTCGGGAGCGGCGGCCAGCTCCCACACCGTCTCTCCGGTGGTGTTGGCATGCGCCAGCAGCCGCGACACTGTCGTGTTGCCGATCCCGCGCCGCGGGGAGTTGACGATCCGCGTGAACGAGCCGGCGTCCTGCGGGTTGACCAGCACCGTCAGGTAGGCGATCGCGTCCTTGATCTCGGCTCGATCGTAGAACTTCGTTCCGCCGATCACCTGATAGGCGATCTCCGCTCGGACCAGCGTGTCCTCCAGCACGCGGGATTGCGAGTTGGTGCGGTAGAAGACCGCGATCTCCGCCCGCGAGGTGCCCTCGTCGACCAGACGCTGGATCTCGCCGGTCACGTACCTCGCCTCGGCGTGCTCGTCATCTAGCTCGCGCACCTTGATCGGATCTCCCTGTCCGATCTCCGTCCACAGCGACTTCGGCTTCTGGCCCCGGTTGTTGCGGATCACCGCATTGGCCGCGTCGAGGATCGTTTGGGTGGAGCGGTAGTTCTGCTCCAGCTTGACCACGTGGGCGTCGGGGAACGTGTCCTCGAACTCCAGGATGTTGCTGATGTCGGCGCCGCGGAATCCGTAGATCGAGTTGTGGGTGACGATCCCGTCGGCGACGAAGTTGTGGGTGCCCTCGATGTCCAGGTCATGGACCGGGCGGTCCAGGGTGACCCGCTCCACCGACTCCACCACGTCATAGCCGCCCTGCTGGTCGAACATCATCATCCCGGGCAGCACCGATTCCGCCGCCCGGAACGCGAGCGAGCCGCCGTCACCGCCCAGCCGGGCGCTGGCGTGGACCGGGAGCCGTGACTCGGTAACCATGCGTTCGATCGTCGCCACGTCGCTCGTCAGACCACCGAGGCGGCGGCCGTCTGGTCGCTCCCTGACGACACGATGAAACGCCACGCCGTCCTGGATCTCGTCACACAGCGAGAAGCCCAGGCGGGACCGCGGCGGGAAACGGGACCCACGCTCCCGCTTCCCGCCTCGGTACCCGGCGAAGTGGGTGTGCTCCCGAGTACTGACCAGGGTTCGTCCCGAGCGGGTGGTTATAGAGATGCCGCTAGTCCGCCGCGAGCGGTGGACCGCGGCCACTCGCGCCTCCCGGAACTCGCCACCGCCGTAGGCCGACAGGACCCGGTCGCCCGCCCCGATCGTCTCGATCGGCCTTCGCGTCCCATCCGCCATCGTCACCGGCGTGCCCTGCACGAGGCACTGCGCGTCGTCGCCGACCACCATCAGGTTGCGGTGCTCCCCGGCGAGCAGCTGCAGCCACCGGTATTGAGCGTGATTGGTGTCCTGGTACTCGTCGACGAGCACATGCCGAAACCCCGAGGCGTAGCGCTCGCGGACCTCGGGGAACAGCTCCAGTACGTTGACGGCGCGGACCAGCAGGTCGTCGAAGTCCATCGCGTTGGCACGATGCAGTTCGCGTTCGTAAGCGCCGTAGACGTCGGCGACGGTCTGCTCAAAGAACGATCCCACGATGTGGGCGTAGGCATCGGCGTCCCGCAGCTTGTTCTTGGCGTCCGAGATCTGGGATCCGATCGACGCCGGGGTGAAGCGCTTGGGATCGATGCCGAGGTCGTCCAGGCAGCGCTTGATCAGCCGGCGCGAGTCGGCGGTGTCGTAGATCGTGAACTGGCGGGTGTAGCCGAGGCGCTGCGCCTCGGCGCGCAGCATCCGCGCGCACGCGGCGTGAAAGGTCATCACCCACATGGCCCGGACCCGCCCGCCGACGAGCAGCTCCGCGCGATCGCGCATCTCTCCGGCGGCCTTGTTGGTGAACGTGATCGCCAGGATCTCGTTGGGCCGGGCGGCGTCGGTGGCGATCAGGTATGCGATCCGGTGGACCAGCACCCGGGTCTTGCCGGACCCCGCCCCGGCGAGGATCAGCTGCGGTCCCTCGCCGTGGGTGACGGCCTCCCGTTGGGGCTCGTTGAGGCCGCCGAGCAGCGCCTCGAGATCGCTCGTGAGCTCGGTCATCGGACGGTGCACGTTAGCGCCGCCCGCGGTTGGCTCCCGCCGGTCATCCTGTGGTCATGACAGACCTTCGGGAGGCGTGCGCGATCGTCGCCGGAAGGGCCACGCACGTGCAGATCGTGACCGACGCGGTGCCCGCCTACGCCGCCGCGTTGCCGGTGCCGGAGCGGCTCGACACGGCGCCCGCGCCGCTCCCGGCGGGAGCCGCCCGGGAGACGCTCGCCGCGTTCTGGCTGACGTTGGACGCGATCAATTTCGGCTCCGGCTGGTTCCCGACGCTGCACACGCGCCCGGGGCGGTCGGGCTACCACACGATCGCCGCCGGGCTGCGCGAGCGATTCGAGGCCGCCGGCCCGTGGAGCGCCGCCGAGCTGACCCGGATCGACCCCGCTGCGCTCGGGCCGATCCTCGGGCAGGATCCCGGGCACGAGCTGATCTCGCTGTTCGTGAGCTCGCTCCGGGACGTCGGCGGGCATGTTGGCGGGGCGCATGGCGGGTCGTTCGCCGCGGCGGCCGACAGCGCCGGTGGATCGGCGGTGGCGCTGGCCGGGATCCTCGGGCAATGGAGCAGCTTTGCCGACTGCTCCCGTTACGGCGAGCTGGAGGTGCCGTTTTGCAAGCGAGCCCAGATCGCGGCCGCCGACCTCCATCGCGCCGGGGTGGTGCGATTCGCCGACCTCGATCGCCTGACGATGTTCGCCGACAACCTCGTCCCCCACGTCCTCCGTCTGGACGGGATCCTGCGCTTCGAGCCCGAACTGGTCGTCCGAATCGAGCGTGAGGAGCTGATCGAGCACGGCTCACCCGAGGAGGTCGAGATCCGGGCGTGCGCGGTGCAGGCCGTGGAGCTGCTCGTCGCCGCGCGCGACGATGACGCCACGGCGGCCGGTATCGATCAGCAGCTGTGGGAGCGGGGGCAGCAGCCGGCGTACAAGGCGGTGCCGCGCCACCGGTCGCGGTGCACCGCCTACTGAGCAAGGCGCGGTGCCGCGCCACCATGGCGCGGGGCAAGGCCTCTCGTGGGGCGCCGCCCGGCCACCGTGAGCTACTCGGCGGCCAGCTCCGCCGCCTCGATACGCATCCGGGTGATCGCCTCCACGCCCTCCCCGCCGATCAGCAGCTCGGGATGCATGGTTCCGCTTTCGAAGATGTCGATCGCCGGAAACCGACCGACACTGGTCAGCTCGTGGTCGAGCGCGATCACGGTCGTCTCGCCGCCGAGCGGCGCCGAGGCGGTGGCGATCACCGTCACCGAGCCACCGTCGACGATGTTCCGCGCCGACGCCAGCGCCTTGCGCGCCACGCTCGGGCTGCAGCCGTCCAGCGTGTCGATCAGCACCACGGTGTCCGCGCCGCGCGCGGCCAGGCGACGGGCCTGATCGATCGCCGGCTCGACGGCGGCGTTGCCCGCGTCCTCCGACCCGGCGAAGCTGACCGCGGCCACCGGTGCAGGCGGGTGGGCGGGGTCCGCGTCCCATTGCGAGATCTCCTCGGGACGCACGCCCGCCAGCACGACCGACAGCGTCAGCTCGTCACGGCCGGCGAGCTCGCCCGCCAGGCGACGCAGGGCCTCGCTCTTGCCCGCGCGCGCGCCGCCCACGATCGTTACCCGCGAGCCCTTGCCGAACGGCGTCAGCCATTCGATCGCCTTGAGCGTTGGATCGTCGGAGCCGACCGCGATCCGGTCAGACGGGAAGGCGGCGGGGAGATCATCGAAGCGGACGCTGTCGGCCAGCTCGGACGCCGGACGGCCGTTGATCGTCTCGATCCGGATCAGCGACGCGAAGCGCTCCGATCGCCGCGGGGCCCGCTTGGGGCCGGCGATCCGATCCCCCGAAACCAGCTCGCAGCGCTTGACCTGCGCCGAGGAGATGTAGACGTCGTCGTCGGAGGACTCCGGGGGATCGACGCGTACGAAACCCGACCCGTTGGCCAGCAGCTCGACAACGCCCTCGACCTGCTCCTCGCCCGGAGCAGGCTCGGTGCCGGCGTCGTCGGCGTCGCGTCCGTCTGGGGCGATCACGGCCTCCCGGGCGGTCTCCTCGACGTCGACGCCCAATTCGTCCGTGGCCGCGTCCGCCTCCCCACCGTCCTGCGCCCACACGCCGGCGGGCTGCACCTGGGCCCCGTCCCCGTCCGGGGCCGGCGTCTCGGTCTCGTCTCGGGAGGTGGTCCGACCCCGTCCCCCGCGTCGCCCGCGTCGCCGTCGGGGACCCGCGGGCTCCTCGTCCTCATCAGCGGATGCGGCAGCTGCCTCGGTGGTCTCGGGCTCGGGAGTCGCAGCGTCGGATTCGGTGGTGGCAGCGGCCGCCCGTCGGCCACCGCGGCGCCGGGGTGCGGGTGCGGGTGCAGATGCTGGTGCGGGCTTTCCGGCGCCACCTTCCTGCTTATCGAGGATCGCGTCGATCAGGTCGGCGCGGCGCAACCGGCGGTAACCGTCGATCGAAAGCTCGGATGCGATCGCGTGGATGTCGGCGAGCGGGCTGGCTTCCAGCGCGCTGCGATCGAGAACGGACATGGGAACTCCTTTGCGTTATCGGTGGGCTCCGGTCGCGTTGGGCCAGCGACCGGCGATGCTGCAAGCCAATCTAGCGCGCGGTCCGGTCGGACCTGCCCTGGTCGCGCAGCAGCGGCTCGGCCACGCGCAGCCCAGAGTCGACCTCGGCCTCGCCGTCGAGCGCCGTGCGAACCGCCAGGAAGTCCGCGGCGGCGGCGACGTCGTGGACCCGGAGCACGTGGGCACCGGCGTCCACCCCATGGGCCAGGGCGGCCAGCGTCCCGGCGAGTCGCGCCCGTGGCGCCCGGCCGGTGAGCGCGCCGACGAAGTCCTTGCGGGAGACCGCCAGCAGGATCGGCCGACCCAGGGCATGCAGCGCGGGCAGCGCGCGAAGGACGGCCACGGTCTGCGCCGGCGTCTTGGAGAAGTCGGGGCCGGGATCGATCATCAGCTGCTCGAAGGCGACCCCGCGGGCCAGCGCCAACTCGATCCGGTCGGTCAGGAACCGCAGCACATCGGGGACGATCCGCCCGTCGAGACTCGGGTCGAGCAGCTTCTGCTTGGGAGGGGCGATGGTGTGCATGACCACCAGCGCGGCCCGGGTGTCGGCGCAGACGTCGGCCAGTTCCGGATCGCGCAGGCCGCTCACGTCGTTGACGATCGACGCGCCGGCGGCGATCGCCGCCCGGGCCACCGCCGGCTTGTAGGTGTCGACCGACACGCAGGCGCCGAGGTCCCCGGCGACGCGCTTGATAACCGGCACCACGCGCGCGATCTCCTCCTCTTCGGTCACCGCGGGGCGGTTGGTGACCCCCGATTCGCCGCCGACGTCGATGATGGCGGCGCCGTCGGCGAGCAGGGATGCCGCCAGCTGCACGCGGGCGGCCGTCGACAACTCTCCACCGGCATCGGAGAACGAGTCCGGGGTGGCGTTGACGATGCCCATCAGCAGGGGCGGGCCGCCCAGGGAGAGCTCACCGCGGCTGGTCTGGAGGCGGCGCGGCGGCGAATTCATGCGCCAGGCGCCCGCGGGAGCCGTCCCGGTGCTCTCCCCGGCGCTCCCCCCGGCCCTTGCCCCGGCCCTCTCCCCAGCGCTCGCCCCGGCCCTCTCCCCGGCGCTCGCCCCGGCCCTCTCCCCGGCGCTCGCCCCCGGCCCTCTCCCCGGCGCTTGCCCCGGCCCTCTCCCCGGCGCTCGCCCGGCGCTCATCAACCGGCGCCCGCGGGAGCCGCCGGCTCGGGCCTCGCTGACACCGCGTCCTCGGGTTGCCACGCGCGATAGCAGGCGGTGGCCTCGAGCATCGACGCGTGGGCCTGGGCACAACCGCGGCAGTGGCCGAGATGGTCGACGAGCCATTCGTCGTCGGCGGCCGGCGTCGACTCGTCGTCCTGATGCGAGGCGATCGTGCGCAACGCACGCTCGTACTCGTCACACGTCGGCTGCGGCTCGGCGCTGCCCCGGAGCTCGGCCCGCAGCGCCAGCCGGGCGCTCGCCAGCAGCGAGGGCACGTCGCCCGGCGCCCCGCCCGTCACCTCCGCGATCTGCGGGTAGGACAGATCGAGCAGCTCGCGCAGGGCCAGCGCCTCGCGCTCGGGCGCAGGCAGCCGCAACGTTGCCGCCGCCAGCTCCCGCGCGATCGCGGCGGCCAGATCCTCGGCCCCCGCTGTTTCCGGCGCCGGCCCGGCGGTCTCCCGCTCGGCCACGTCGGCGGCGGCGGCGGCGGCACGCTCGCGGCAGGCGGTCACCGCGGCGGTCAGGGCCGCGATCCGGTCGCCGGGGCCGCGCGCCTGGAGCGCGGCCGCGCGGGCGGGCTCCCCTGGCCCCAGTATCCGCTCGCAGAGTCGGCCGAGCTCGTCCGTCACGATCCCGAGCTTAATGGCACGGGCTTGAACCTAGGCCTCGCCGGCAACAATCGCCCACACCTTCCGCGAAAAGAGATGCTGTGGGGTGCTTTGCCCGCACGTGCGGGCAGAATCAACCACACATCTCCGGATGGTGCCGGGTGTGGTCGATTTCGTCCCGCGGCGCCGTGGCGACACGGCCCGTGGCCCTCACGGCCTTCACGGCCCCCACGCCCTCCCGTGGCGCTCATGGCCTTCTTGTCCCACGGCCTCCCGTGGCCCTCACGGCCTCCCACGGCCCGTGGCCCTCACGGCTTTCACGGCCCCCGTGGCGCTCACGGCCTCCCACGGCCCGTGGCCCTCACGGCCTTCACGGCCCCCCCGCCCTCCCGTGGCGCTTATGGCCTCCAGGACCCGCCATGACCCAACGCCCTCCACGGCCGGCCACGCCCCCTTCACGCCTCCCCGCGCCCCTCCGCGCGCGTCACGCCTCTCCGCGCCGCTCCGCGCCGGTCACGCCTCCCCACGCCGCTCCGCGATCTCGGCCTTGATCCGATCCACGGTGTCCTGGGACATGCGCCTGATCTCCCAGTGGGTGAGCTTGATCAGGCGCATCGGCGAGGACGCGATCACCGACGCGCTGCGACGGCGGTGCTCGAGCAACCCCATCTCCCCGATCAGGTCGCCGGCCTTCAGCGAGGCGATCTTGCTGCCGCCCTGGATCACGTCGGCGGTTCCCTCCTCGATCGCGATCAGCTCGACAGAGTAGTCCCCCTCCCGCATCAAAGTCTGACCCTCGGGCGCGCTGCTCTCGGTGGCGAACGCCGCCAGGCGATGCGCCTCCTCGGGCGAGAGATGGGAGAAGATGGGTATCGCCGTCAGGCGATTTTCGTCCATGGAGCCGGTCCGGGTGATCGATGTGACGGCGACTCTAACCGCAGCCGAAGCACCCGCGCAGGCGGGTCACAGCGCCTGGACCTCGGACGTGACCTCGCTCACCGACGCCTTGGCGTCGCCGAACAGCATCGCCGTCTTGGGGTCGTAGAACAGCGGGTTGTCGATCCCGGCGAACCCCGAGGCCATCGACCGCTTGAGCACGATGACCGCGCCCGAGCGATCCACCTCCAGGATCGGCATGCCGTAGATCGGGCTCCCGGGCTCGTTCTTGGCCGCCGGATTGGTGACGTCGTTGGCGCCGATGACCAGCGTCACATCGGTGCGACCGAACTCCGGGTTGATGTCGTCCATCTCGCGCAGCAGGTCGTAGGGGACGTCGGCCTCGGCCAGCAGCACGTTCATGTGCCCGGGCATCCGGCCGGCCACGGGGTGGATCGCGTACTTGACGGTGACGCCCTTGGCCTCGAGCGCCCGCTCGAGCTCGCGGACGGCGTGCTGAGCCTGGGCGACCGCCATCCCGTAGCCGGGGGCGATCACCACCTGGCGGGCGTAGGACAGCTGGATCGCGACGTCCTGGGGTGACGTCGAGCGCGCCGTGCCGCCGGTCTCACCGGCCGCGCCGGCAGGGGCGGCGATCGCCCCACCGAACCCACCGGCGACGATCGCCGGCACCGATCGGTTCATCGCCTTGGCCATCAGGTTGGTCAGGATCGAGCCGGACGCGCCGACGATCATCCCGGCGACGATCAGCGCGGTGTTGTCCAGCGCGATCCCGGTCGCCGCCGCCGACAGGCCGGTGAACGCGTTCAACAGCGAGATCACCACCGGCATGTCGGCGCCCCCGATCGGCAGCACGACCATGAGCCCGAGCACCCCGGCGGCCACCAGGACCCCGAGCACGAACAGCAGCTGAGAATGGGTGCCGGCGGCCAGCACGACGACCACGCCGACGCAGACGACGAACAGCGCGCCGTTGATCACCGCCTGGCCCGGGAGCTTGATCGGGCGCCCCGGGAGGATCTCCTGCAGCTTGCCGAACGCGATCGCCGAGCCCCAGAACGAGATCGAGCCGACGATTGCGGCGAACAGCGACGGGATCTCGGTCTTCAGCGGCCAGTCGCCGCCGAAGTGATGCCGGTACTCGACCCACGCGATCAGCGCCACCGCCCCGCCCCCGACGCCGTTGAACAGCGCCACCATCTGCGGCATCGCGGTCATCTTCACCCGCAGCGCCGCCGGGATGCCGATCGCGGTCCCGATCACCAGACCGAGCAGGATCAACCACACCGTGCCCGACCCGTGCAGCACCCCCTTGGTCAGCAGCGTCGCCACGAACGCGATTGCCATCCCGGTGGCGGCGATCTGGTTGCCCCGGACCGCCGTCCGCGGGCCGGTGAGCCCGGTCAGCCCGACGATGAACAGCGAGAACGCGACGATGTAGAGCGCGTCGATGAAGTCGGGGCTCTGCAGAAAGACGGCGGGGACGAGAATCACGTCTCGCCCTCTCCCGCATCAGACGTTCCGCCCTCCGCGCCCTCGTCCGTCTCCCCCTCCTTGGGCAGCTCGGGCTTTGCCTTGAACATCCCGAGCATCCGGTCGGTCACGAAGAAGCCGCCGATGATGTTGATCGTCCCGAACGCGATCGCGACCACCAGCAGCACCTTCTCCAACACCCCGCTGGACTCGTGAATCAACAACAACCCACCCAGCAGCACGATCCCGTGGATCGCGTTGGTCCCCGACATCAACGGGGTGTGCAGCGTGTTCGGGACCTTGGAAATCACCGCGAACCCCACGAATCCGGCCAGAACCAGGATCGCCAGCTCGGTGATGATGCTCATCGCGCTCCCTCCTCGACGCCGGCGGCGCGACGCGCCCCCTCGTGAACGATCTCACCGTCACGGGTGATGCACGCCCCGGCGATCACCTCGTCGTCGAACTCGAGCGCCAGCTCCCCGGACTCCGACACCATCAGCCCCAGCAGCGCCTGGATGTTGCGCGCGTACAGCTGCGAGGCGTGCTCGGCCATCGTGCTCGGCACGTTGAGCGGCGCCAGGATCTTGACGTCGTGGCGGACGACCGACCCCCCGGGCTCCGACAGCTCGCAGTTCCCGCCCGCCTCTCCGGCGAGATCCACGATCACCGAGCCCGGCTTCATCAGCTTCACCGCATCCTCGGTGACCAGGATCGGCGCTCGGCGCCCCGGGACCAGCGCGGTCGTGATCACCACGTCCACCTTGCCGATCGCCTCGGCCATCAGCTCCTGCTGACGCGCCTGCTGCTCGGGGCTCAGCTCTCGGGCATAGCCGCCGGCGCCCTCCAGGTCACCGCCGAGATCGAACTCCAAGAAATGCGCGCCCAGCGACTCGACCTGCTCCTTGACCGCCGAGCGCACGTCGAATCCCTGCACCACCGCGCCGAGGCGCCGGGCCGTTGCGATCGCCTGCAGCCCCGCCACCCCCGCCCCCAGCACCAGCACCGTCGCCGGGCGAATCGTCCCCGCCGCGGTCATCAGCATCGGGTAGAAGCGGCCCAGCTCCTGGGCACCGATCAACGCCGAGCGATATCCCGCGATGTTCGCCTGCGAAGACAACGCATCCATCGACTGCGCCCGGCTGATCCGGGGCACCGCCTCCAGCGCAAAGCTGGTTATGCCCGTAGCCGCGATCGCGCGGATCCCATCGCCGTTGGTCAACGGCCCCAGGAACCCGATCAGCACCCCGTCGGCGCGCAACCGCGCCGTCTCCTGCGCGTCGGGCGCCGCCACCTTGACGACGACGTCGGCGCCGAACACCGCCGCCGGATCATCGACCAGCTCCGCGCCGGCGTCGGCGTAGGCCTGGTCGGCGATCAGCGCCCCGGCCCCGGCGCCCCGCGCCACCACCACCCCCAACCCCGCTTCGCCGCCCACGAGCTTGCTCACGATCTCGGGCACCAACGCCACCCGACGCTCGCCGTCAGCTGTCTCCTTCGGGACTCCGATCAGCATGCGGCGGTGCAGCGTATCGATTGCGCCCCCTGACCGCCGGGAGGTCGCCGAAACTAGCCGAGCCCGACCGGCGCCAGCATCACCGCGGCGATGACTCCGGCCGCGCCGGCCAGCTGCCCGGGCGAGATCTGCGCCGGCGCGGCGGTCCGGTGTCGGCGCGCGGATGGGGCCGGGGCAGATCGTCGCGGCCGCGGCGCAGGGGTGCCGGCGGGCGGGATCGATCGCGCCGGCGAAGTGGAGGAGGTCACTGTCCCGTGATTCCCGTCCGAGCCGGCAGCGTGCGACGCCGTCCGGATGACGTGTGTGCGTGAGGTTGCCCGGTGCGACTTGACGCGACGCGGCGCGACCGCCGGCCCGACCAGCGGCAGCGGCCTGCCCTCCAGCGCCATCAGCGCCTCGCCGGTCACCCACACCGGCGTCTGGGTGACGCCGCGCGAGTACCGGATCAGCCCGCTGGGGGCGGCCAGAGAGCTCAAGTAGGCGGTCGGTGTCCGCCGGCCGCCGCGACGAAAGCCGCTCTGCAAGACCCCGACCGCGTCCAGCCCCTGGATCGCCCACGCGGTGGACTGGGCGTTGGAGCCCGACCCGGGGGCAGAGGGGAACCCGCCGTCGCGATTCTGCTGGCGGCGCAGAAAAGCCACCGCCCGGGCGTTCACGCGGTCGGCGCCAGCGTGGCCGGCGAGGGCCTCCAAAGCGGCGCCGGTGTCGTCGACGTCGCTCGAGCCGCCGGCGCCGGCGAAGCTGAAGCCGCCGTCGCGGTCCTGCTGGCCGGCGAGCCAGCGCGTCATCTTCGCCGGCGGCGTCACTCCCGCGGCACGGAGCGCGAGCACCGCGAACGCGGTCAGGTTGACCTGATCGGCGATCGACCCGTTGGCCCGGATCCGCCGCTGCAGGGCGGCGACCAGGTCGCGGCCCGCGAAGCTGCGAGCCGAGGCCCCGGCGGCGCGTGCCACCAGGATCGTTCGCTCGATCGACCCCGGATCCGAATCCGAGCCGGCGCCCCGGCGGATGTAATCCATCACGCGGCCGACGCGCTGCAGGTCATGCCCGGCGGACGCCAGTCCCAGGGCCGCCCAGCCGGCGTACAGCTGCGCCGACGGCTGCCCGGGCGCGGCGCCGAAGCCGCCGTCGGGATTCTCGGCCCGGAGCAGGTAGGCCGCCGCCGCACCGCTCGAACCGCCCGATGACGCTCGGGCGGGCAACGCGTGGAGCCCGAGAGCGCTGAGGACGACCACGAGCGCCAGCGCCGGGGCGACGGTCTCGCTGACGCGCGCCCGCCGCTTCGAATCGACCCACTCCACCTGCAGGCGGCGAGCGAACCGCTGGATCGAACGGGTCAGGGCCGGTCCGAGGGCAAGCGCGAACACGACGCAGCCGGCGGCGTGGATGGCGTCGAACCCCAGCCCCCGGCCGACGTAGAGCCCGAGCTGGAGGGCGCTGTGATCGCTGTAGGTGACCCAGTCGCCGACGTCCTGAAGCGTCGTGAACGCGAACCCGACGATCCCGCAGACGATCGCCAGCGGCCACCGTCCGAGCGGCGGCGACTGCCGTGGGCCGGCCGCACGCCGCCGGCGGCCCCAGACCACCGCGAGCCACGCCAACCCGGCCCCGATCATGCCGGTGACTCCCCAGCCCGCCATCTGCCACGGGGTCCACGGGCCCTGTCCGAAGAAGAAGTTCGAGCTCAGTCCCGCCAGCGCCCCGACGGCGAAGCCGGGGGCGCCCCCCAGGGCGTAGCCGGAGATGAGCACGATGTCGGTGGTCGGCTTGACGTTGGGGACCGCCGCGAACGCGATCCGCCCCAGGGCGGCGAAGGCGGCCAGGGTGGCGACGAGCGCGACGATGCGGGCGTCGGGCCGGACCCGCTCGTACCAGCCGAAGCCGGCAACCAGCGCAACGCCGAGCACCGTGAACGCGCCGAGCTGCCAGGTCACACCATCGCCTCCTCCGCGGCGGGCTCGGGCGCGCTCAGCAGCGCGGCGCCCTGCGCCGGGGTCAGCGCCCCGCCCGCTCCCCCGAGGATGCGAGCGGTCTCGGTGGCGAAGTAGCTGCCGCCGGCGAGCACTTCGGCGGCGGCGCCGTCGGCAATCGGCGCGCCGCCGGCGAGCAGGACGACGCGGTCAGCGAACGAGGCGGCGAACTCGGGATCGTGGGTGGCGACGATCACGGCCGCCGTCAGCCCGGACAGCAGCGAGACGAGCGCCCGCTTGTGATCTCGATCCATGCCTCGGGTCGGCTCGTCCAGGCAGATGACCGACGGCGGGTCGGCGAGGTCGCCGAGAACGACCGCCAGCGCCAGCCGCTGCTTCTCGCCGCCCGACAGGTCTCGGGGGTTGCGCCGCTGCAACTCGACGTCGGCCAGGCCGACGGCGGCCAAGGCCCCCGCCGGCGCTTCCGCGGCGACCGACTCGTGCACCAGGTAGTCGGTCGGGTTCTGCAGCAACAGGGCGACCCGTCCGCCTCGCCGGACGGTGCCTCGGGTCGGCGCCATCAACCCGGCGGCGTGGCGCAACAGCGTCGACTTCCCGGCGCCATTTGCACCCATCAGCGCCACCCGCTCGCCCGGCGCCACCGACAGCGACACCCCGCGGAGGATCGCCGGACCGGAACGGAGCTCGTGCCAAACCCGTTCAAACGCCAGCGCCGCCTGCGCCCGTCGTCCACGGCGGCGCCGCTCCCGGACCGTTAGCGGCGGGACATCCCCGCGGCGGCCGTCGCGCTCGTCGGGAAGCGCGCGGTCCGCGCGCAACGCTGCCCGCGCCCGCTTCACCCCGGGCACCGGCGCTAGCCCCAGCGCCGCCAGCAGCTGAGCCCCCGGGGTCTGCAGACTCGCCGCTTCACGGCCTGCCCAGCGCAGAAACTCCCCGGGGGCGGCATCGCACACGATCCGCCCACCGGCGAGCGCCACCACCCGGTCGGCGGCGCCGAGGCACCGCTCCAGCCGATGCTCGGCGAGGATGATCGTCGCGTCGGAGTCCTCGTTGGTGCGGCGCAGCAGCCCGATCAGCTCGTCCCCGGCGACCGGGTCCAGCTGCGAGGTCGGCTCGTCGAGCACCACCACCGAGGGACGGCCGGCGAGGGCGGCGCCGAGCGCCACGCGCTGAAGCTCGCCGCCGGACAACTCCGCCGTCGGGCGATCCAAAAGGCCCTCGATCGCCAGCGCCAGGGCCGTCTCCTCCACCCCCCGGGCGACCGCCGCCGGCGAGCCGCCCCGGTTCTCGAGTCCGAACGCCAGCTCGGCACGGACGGTTCCCGTCACCACCTGAGTCTCGGGATCCTGGAACAGCGTCCCGACGGCCTCGGCCAACTCGCCCGGCCCGTGCGCACGCGTATCCATCCCCGCCACCACTGCGCGCCCGGCGAACGTGCCGCCGTGAAAGTGCGGCACCAGGCCGCTGATCGTCCGCAGCAGCGTCGACTTGCCCGATCCCGAACCGCCTGCGACCACCACCAGCTCCCCGGAGCCGATCTCGAGGCTGGCGTCGATCAAGGCTGGCGTCGTCGCGCCGGGATAGGCGTACGTCACGCCGTGCAGCGAGACCGCGGTCACGCCCGCAACCCCCGGCGATCGGCGAACGGGAGCAGCGACACCACCATCAACGCCACTGCCACCGCCGCCACCCCCCACCCAGTGCCCACCTGCAGCGACGGATAGGCGGTGAACCGCGCGTGCCCGGCGATCCGGGCCTCGACCGCCACCCCGACGACCGCCACTGCGGCCCCCAGGAACTCGAGGTCGTGGCGCGAGTACGAGCTGCGATACGCCGGGGGCCGGCGCGCCACCCCGTAGCCGCGAACCTCAAGCGCCGCCGCGACATCCAACGCCCGGTCGAGCACGCCGGTGCAGGCCGCCCGCATCAACGCCAGCCGGGACGGGGGGCGGCCCGGCCGGCAGCGCTGGGCATCGGTCAGGCGGCGCCCGTCGCGAATCAGGATCGGCACCATCCGGGTGGCCAGGGTGGCGGTCAGCGCCGACCGGAACGACACCCGGCGAAACAGCCGCAGCACCTCATCGGGGTCGACCGCGAGGGTGTACAGGGCCCCGCAGAGGATCAGGCAGATTGCGCGCAGGCCGAGGATCGCGCCGTACACGGCGGCCTCGAGCGTCACGTCGGTCTGACCGAGCACCGGAAGATCGCCGATCCGGAAGATGACAGTCAGGCCGTCGCGGGTGACGAGGGCGTTGATCAGGGTGATCGCCAGCGCCAGCGGCAGCGCCAGCAGGGCGGCGCGTCCCAGGGCGCGACCCACCCCGGCGGCGGCGCCGGCGGCCAGCAGGGAAAGCGCCACCGCCGCGAGCAGGATCGGGTTCGACAGCGTCAGGGTGGCGACGGTCAGCGCCAGGCAATACGCGCAACCGGCGGCGGCACGGGCGCTGTGCAGCGGACTGGTACGGCGCCGGTAGATCACCGCGACCCCTGCAGCGGCACCGGCAGTCGGGTGGCGCCGTCGACGGCCAGCGCGAAGTGGTCGTGAAGCGCCTGCGGCGTCAGCGCGGCAGCCGCGGCGCCGACACCGGCCGCGTCGGTCCCGGTGATCATCCAGGTCGGCACCGATGAGGTGTCGGCGGTGGCGGCGATCAGGCCGGCGCCGGCGCCGAGGGTCTTGACCACCTGGCCCTCGGGATTGAGCAGCTTCAGCGCGTCGCCGTCGGACCCGGAGAACCTGGCGTAGACGCCGCTGGCGCCCGGCCCGTGGGCCACCAGCGCCGCGGCCACCGCGGACCGGATCTGACTCCAGCTGCCGACGATGACGCCGAGCGTGTCCGGTCCCGAGCCGGTGCCGAGCAGCTGGGGTGCGGCCTTCACGTGGACCGCGTCCAGGGCGGCGGTGACCCGGTTGCAGGCAGCGCCGAGGTTGGCGGCGCACTGCACCGTGACCGGGTAGTGCTTGCCCTGGATGCCGTTGACGAATGGCTGGGGGTAGGAGCCGACGACGGCCGGGATCGACTCGGTGGCGCTCCAGTCGTGCAGATCCCACCAGATGTGATCGCCGGCGTGCACCGCGGTGACCGCGGCCCCCTTGGGAGCCTCGACGCCGTTGACGTAGTAGAACCAGTCGTTCCGCGACCCGGAGGGCGCGAGGCCGGCAATGGACTGCACGTACCCGCCGCCATACCGCGTGGATACCGGGAAGTAGCGCTCGAGCATCCGCATCACCGTCTCGGACCCGGGAACCTTCTTCTCGGTGCGCACCCGGACCTGTTCGGCGCCGAATCCGCGGGTCACGCTCAGGCTGACATCGCTGGTGCCCGGCCCGCCCCCGAACCCGCACCCGGCGCACGCCAGGACGACGGCGAGCACGCCGAGTGCGGTTCGGGCTCGGGCGAGCACTGTCGGCGACTACCGGGGCCGGCCCATCAGCCGGCTACCGCCACCGTCGTCTCGGCACGGATGTATCCCTTCCGCGCCGCGGTCAGCTTGAGCTTGCCGGACTTGGACGCGCGCACCGTCGCGATCCCGCGCCGGTTGGTCACTCCGCCACCGGTGACCGAGACGCCGGCGAGCGGCTTCTGGACGCCCTTGGTCGTGTAGTAGTAGGCGTCGATCCGGAACGAGCTCCCCTTTCTCGCGTGACGGGGAGCGCTGATCACGATCGGGTACGTCGACCCCTTGCCGGGGTACGGGGCGAACAGCAGCCGCTCGCCTTGGCGGAGCCTGAGGTCGCAGACCCCCGCGGTGGCGTAGCGGTTGTTGACCCAGACGCCCCAGTAGTAGCCCTTGGGGCTGTACTTGTGGGTCTCGCGCAGGATCGTGGTGACATCGATGCCCCCCACGCTGCTGCTGTAGGAGCCGCCCCAGTTGTGCCGGGTGGCGCTGTCCAGGGCGCCGGCCCCGGAGCTCCCCGGACACGTGCCCTTTGGCGCGCCGCCCTTGCTGATCGAGCCCGTCTCGCCATGAACCACGGTTGCCGGCAGCAGCGTCCGCTTGAGTCCCTCGACGCGCACCGATACCGCCGGGCCGGCGGCGAGCGCGGGTCCGGCGCCGATCAGTCCGATGGCGCCAACAGCACCGCCGAGGGCAAAGCTACGTGCGATCTTCATGAGGGCCACCCCTTTCCACGAGGGCTTTCGGCTTTGTGGTCGGAGGTTGGTCTCCTGGCTCTCGGGCCTATCGGTCACGCCTTCCCGGCCGGCTCGCTGCCGGCCAGTGGCTCGTCGTGCGACCGACGTCCCCGATCACAGTGGCGGGTCCGCGCCGGACTTGCACCGGCTTCCCATGGCCACCGACCTTGAACCGGGGCATCGTACCGCTCCGGGGCACGCTCCGCCGCATAGACTGGGCACGAGGACGACCAAGTGACGGTAAACCTGACGCGCATCTACACCCGCCTCGGCGACGGCGGCGAGACGCACCTCGGCGACATGAGCCGGGTGCCGAAGACCCACCCGCGGATCGAGGCCTACGGCACCGTCGATGAGCTCAACGCCCAGCTCGGCGTGGCGCTCACGGTGCCCGGAATGCCAGAGGAGTACGTCCCGTGGCTGCAGCGGGTCCAGAACGATCTATTCGACCTCGGGGCCGACCTGGCTGCACCCGAGGACTCCGAGCGCGAGCGACTTCGCGTCCTGCCCGAGCAGACGCAGTGGCTGGAGCAGCGCTGCGACGAAGTCAACGCGACGCTGACCCCGCTGCGCTCGTTCGTCCTCCCCGGAGGCACCCCCGCGGCGGCGCAACTCCATGTCTGCCGGACCGTCTGCCGCCGGGCCGAGCGGCGCGCGATCGCCTGCGGCCAGGAAGGCAGCCCTCAGGCGATCCGCTACCTCAACCGGCTGTCGGACCTGCTGTTCATCCTCAGCCGCGGGGCCAACGGCGGCGACGAGCCGCTGTGGGAGCCCGGCCGCTACCGGTAGCCGACGCCGGGCCCTAGCTCCGGCGCAGCATCAGGGTCAGCCCGGTGGCGAGCGCCACCCCCAAGGCGGCGATACCGCCGGCGCCGACGACGAACGTCTTGTGCTGGTGGGCGAACGAGATGACGGCCTCCGGTCGCGCCAGCAGGATCAGCGCGAAGCCCGCGGCGGCGACCGCGAGCAGCGTCGCCACCGGGGCCAGCGCTTCGCCGATCGATGCGGTCGCGCCCGGTGACCGGCCGCGCGGCTGCGTCGCGCCGGCGCGCCGGGCGGTGTAGATCGAGAGCCCGGCGACCCCGAGCAGGGTCCACGTTGCCGCCACCAGGAACCCGCCGAGGACATCGGTCGGGTAGTGCCAGCCGAGCTCCAGGAACGAGTAGCAGACGGCGATGGCAAACCCCGCCATCACCGTGGCCACGAGCGGGCGTCGGCGGGCCGGAGCGGCGATCACCGCGCACAGGGTCAGCGCCATCACCGCGGTGGCGTGCCCGCTGGGCCACGAATCGGCGGAGATGGGGTGCCACGGGACGTAATCTCGCGGCACCGCCAGTAGCGGCTTGAGCAGTTGGGTGGTCTCGTTCGCGCCGAGCAGGACGATCGCGATCATCGCCGCCACCTGAGGCCGACGGCGAAGCAGCGCGACCGCCATCACGCCCGCCGCCAGGAACACGTAGGTGTTCGGGTCGCAGAGGCCGGCGAGGAAGCTGGTCAGGTGATCGACGACGGGGCGATGCAGCTGATAAAAGCCGCTCAGGATCGACACGTCGGCCCGGCGGACGAAGCCGACGTAGTGCGCCGCGTACCAGGTGACGGCGAGCAGCAGGACACCGATCCCGGCCCCGATCAGCGAGATGCGGGCACGTCTGGGCATGGGGGGAGGGTAGCCCCGCCCCACTGGCCCTGGCTAACCGGGAGCTTAAGCTTCCGCGTGACCGCCGGGAGCCGAGCCCCCGGGTTCCGGCTCGGCCGCGGGCTGGGGTTCGCCGGCCGGTGCGGCGGCGACGTTGCGGCTGACCCGAAACTCCGGCGAGATGCCGGTGCGGCGGACGTGCGAGAAGTGCTCGAGATCCTCCGGAGAGGCCACCTCGACGGCCAGCTCGTCGGCGATCTCGAAGCGATTGGCCTCGTACAGCAGCTCCTGGTAGCGCGGCGCCCGCGTCCCGGCCTCGTCGGCGGCGCCGTTCTCACTCTGGCCGTGGGCGCTGCGGGCACCCGCGGCGCGGGTTCCCGCCCCCTCCAGATCCAGGTCGTACTCGCCGAAGCGAAGCATCCAGCGACGCCCACGGGCCAGCTTCTCGGCGGTCAGCTTGACCGCGACGGTCTCGGCGCCCCCGGCGGGAAGCCCGCGGTCGCTGCGCAGACCGGCGCGTTCGGCGATCAGGGCGCGGGTCAGGCGCTCGTAGTTGCGGCCATAGGGAGCGGGAACGATCGCCACCGGACCGCGGGCCGCCGTGTCACCCCGGATCGCGAACGCCACGGGTCCGATGACGACATAGTCGACCTTGTTGGCGGTCAGCCAGCGCAACACGGCGATCGACCGGTGCTCCAGATGCTCGAACCCGGCGTGTAGATGTGGGGACGCCGTGTCGATCCCCGGTGGACGGCGCTTGAGCAGCATGCTGGTCCGTTTCGCCCTGCCGCGGCGGACTCCTTCTAATCGGCGTCACCGACCCCTGGGACCTCGGCCGCCGACGCGGCGAAGTCGGCGATCCAGGCCGCGACCGGTTCCGGCGCAGCGCGCGGCGCCCAGTGTGAGCCGCCGATCTCGCGGCGGCGCAGCTCGGGCGCGAGCCGGGCGGCGGCGGCGTAGTAGGACGCCGAGATGAAGCGGTCGCCCGTGGGCACGATGAGTTGGACCGGGGCGTGGGGCGGGTTGATCTCGTGGCGCCGCTCGGGGCGGCGCTGGATGTTCTGGCGGTAGAGGTTTGCCCCCCGCAGCCCGTCTTTCGTCACCGTCGCCGCCGGAAACGACTCGTCGACGGGGAGCTGCTCGCGCTCGGCGAGAAACCGACGCCAGCGACCGCCGGCGAACAGCACCCGCCACATGAGAGCCGGGCCGCCGGGGAGGCACAGCAGCGCGATATACCAGGACCGCCGCATCCTCCAGAGCGCGCGGAGCCGGCGGGTCCATCTAGAACCGGCGTTCACGGCCGCCGAACGCGGTCGGGGGGCGGGCACCAGCGCCGGCCCGGCGATCGACGTGAACGACGCGATGCGGCCCGCGAAGCGCGGGTCGCAGACGAACTCCCACCCCTGGATCCCGCCCCAGTCGTGGCCGACCAGATGAACCGGGCGGCCCGGGGTCAGGGCTTCGCAGACATGGTGAAAGTCATCGGCGAGGCGCGCGAGGTCATACGCCTCACGCTCACGCGGCGCGCTCGACGCGCCCGCGCCCCGCACGTCATAGGCGACGACGTAGAAGTCGCGAGCGAGCCGTTGCATCACCGGCGCCCACACCCGGCTGGTGTCCGGGTAGCCGTGGATCAGCACCACCGGAGGCCTGGCTGGATCTCCGGCGGCGGCGGTCGCCAGCGCGACGTCTCCGGAGCTCACCGTCCCGGACTTCGTAGACAGGGACACCTCGTGGCAATCTATACGCTCGACCTCCGATGGATGCAGAGCAAATGGACAGCCGCCGGACCGAGCGCTCGCGGCAACGGCGTCGCCGAGTCATCCGCCGCCGGCTCGCCGCCGTCGGGGCGCTGGTGATCGCGGTCGCGGTGGTGGCCGCAGTGGCGGTGGCCGCCACGGGAAGCTCCCCCTCGCACCCGGGGGCAACCGCGGAGGCCCACCGGGCGTCGCCGGCCGCGACCCACCGGCACTCGCACGCCGCCACGGTCGCCGCCAACTCCAAGCGCGGCGCCTCGACCGCCGCCTCGCTCGGCCCCCCGACCGGCAGGCCCGGCACCGCGTCTGTGCCGGTGCTGATGTACCACGTGATCGCGCCGCCCCCGGTCGGAGCGCCATTCCCGGGCCTGTACGTGCTGCCGCAGGAGTTCGCCGCCCAGATGCACGCGCTGAAGGACGCCGGCTGGCACCCGGTCACGCTCGATCAGCTGGGCGCGTACTGGAAGGATGGCGCGCGGTTGCCCGCCGGCAAGCCGATCGTGATCACGTTCGACAACGGCTACCACTCGCAGTACGCGTCGGCGCTGCCGGTCCTGCGGGGGATGGGGTGGGTGGCCAACGAGAACATCCAGCTGAGCGGGCTGCCGCCCTCCCAGGGAGGGCTGACCGAGCCCGAGGTCAAGGCGCTGGTGAGCGCCGGATGGGAGCTCGACACGCAGGGGATCAGCCATGCCGACCTGATCACCCTCGACGCCGCGGAGCTCCACTACCAGATCGTGACCGCCCGCCACATCCTCCAGCGACGCTACGGCGTCCCGGTGAACTGGTTCTGCTACCCCTCCGGGCACTACGACAGCACGGTGATCGACGCGGTCAAGGCCGCCGGGTACGTCGGCTCGACGACGGTGATCCCCGGCTGGGCCAGCCCCTCCCAGGATCCCTACCGCCTCCCCCGGCTGCGCGTCCTCGGCGGGACCAGCCCGTCGGCGCTGCTGGCGCAGATCGCCTCCGCACAGAGCAGCACGACGGCGCCGCCCTCCTACGGGTGAAGCGCAGACCGGATCGAACCGTGACGACACGGACGGAGCTGCAAGCGTTGTCGGCTCGAGTCGGCGCCGTCGCGTTGCGCGATCCACGGCCCCGGCGGACGACCGGCGTCGCGGTGGCGATCGCCGCGGTGGCGACGGCCACGTTCGCGATCCACTTCGTCGCCAAGGTCGCTCCCGTCGTCTCACTCAGCGTCGTCTACCTCCCGGTGGTGCTGCTGATCTCGACCTACTGGGGACTGGCGCTCGGCCTGCTCACGTCCCTGATGAGTGCTGCCGCATTCAATTTCTTTCACCTGCCGCCGACCGGCGGGTTCACGATCGTCGACGACCGAAACTGGGTGGCGCTGGCGGCATTCACGATCGTCGCGCTGGTCGCCAGCACGATCGCCGAGCTGGCCCGGTCCCGCGCAGTCGAGGCCGAGCGCCGCCGTGCCCAGGCCGACCTGGCGGCGGCCCTGGCCCATGAGCTGCTGCTCGGCGAGGACACCGGGACGGCGCTGGCGAGCGCCGCGCGACGGGTCGCCGAGGCCCTTGGCCTGCCGTCGGCCGCGATCGAGCAGGGGATCGTCGCACCGAGTCCGCGCCGGGTCGCCCTGGAGCTGAAGGGGGTCGACGGCCGGCAGGTGGCGACGCTGCTCGTCCCCGCCCAGCTCGCCCCCGACACCGAGCAGCGGCTGCGCACCCAGGTGGTGCCGACCCTGGAAGCGCTGGTGGCCATCGCCCAGCGCCGCGACGCGCTGCAGGCCGAGCTGGTGGAGACGGCGGCGCTGCGCCGCTCCGATGACATCAAGACGGCGCTGCTGCGGGCCGTTTCCCACGACCTGCGCACCCCTCTGACGGCGGTCGTCGCCGCCGGCGCCGCGCTGGGGACGGCATCGCTGACCGATCAGGAGCGCACCGAGCTGAGTACCGCCGTCGTCGATGAGGGTAACCGGCTGGCCGGCTTGGTCGACAACCTGCTGGCCCTCTCCAAGCTGCAGGCGGGCAGCGCCACTCCGCGCTCGGACTGGGTCTCGCTCGAGGATCTGCTCATCGCCGCCGGCGATGGCCTGCGCGGGGAGCCGCTCGACGTCCGGGTGACCATCGATCCCGATGTTCCCGAGCTGCGCGCCGACGCCGCCCAACTGGAGCGCGCGTTCGCCAACCTGCTGGAGAACGCCGGCCGCTACGGCGGCGGGATGCCGATCTCCGTCCACGCCCGCCGCTCCGGCCCACAGGTTCTGGTCAGCGTCGTCGACCAGGGACCCGGGATCGACGCCGCCGAGCAGGAGCGCATCTTCGAGCCGTTCTACCGCGGACGCAGCGCCTCCCGCGAGTGGACCGGGTCGGGTCTCGGCCTGGCGATCGTCAAGGGCTTCGTCGAGGCCAACGGCGGCTCGATCTCGGTGCGATCGCTGCCGGGTCAGGGCACCAGCTTCCTCGTCTCGCTGCCCATCGGCGAGCGCTCAGACACCGCAATCGGCGCCGGCGCCGCGGGTACGACCTCGTGAGCACCGGGGCCCGGGGCGGCCGGGAACGGATTCTCGTCTGCGATGACGAGCAGCAGATCCTGCGGGCGCTGCGGGTGATCCTGCGCGACGCCGGCTACGAGGCGCTGCCCGCCGGCACTGGAGAGGAGGCCCTCGACGTGGCGGCGGTGTCGCGCCCGAGCGCCGCGATCCTTGACCTGGTCCTGCCCGACATCGACGGCGTGGAGCTCTGCCGGCGGTTGCGGGAGTGGACCGACATCCCGTTGATCCTGCTGTCGGCGGTCGGCGAGGAGGACGCCAAGGTGCGAGCCCTCGCCGCCGGCGCCGACGACTACGTGACCAAGCCGTTCGGCCCCCGCGAGCTGATTGCTCGCCTCCAGGCCAGCCTGCGCCGGGTCGGGCAGCAGCCGGAGGACTCGGTGGTCACCGCCGGTGACCTGAGCGTGGACCTGGGATCCCGCGTGGTTCGGCTGGCCGGCGATGAGATCCACCTCACGCCGACCGAGTTCGATCTCCTGAGGCTGCTGGTTCGCAACCGCGGCCGCCTGATGACCCACCGCGAGTTGCTGGTGTCGGTGTGGGGCGGGGGCTACGCCGAGGACACGCAGGTGCTGCGGACCCACGTCGCCAACCTGCGGCGCAAGATCGAGCCCGCCGGCGCGACCGGCGGGGCGGGTAGACGTCACTTCATCCGCACCGATCCCGGGGTCGGATATCGATTCGCCGCCTGACGCGCTTTTCGGGTTTGCCGCAGCACTGGTTGCGGGCATCTGAGCAGGCAACGCGTCATCGCCGGCCCTCAACTCAGGAAATCGCCTTTTCCCGCCAATCGTCCCGCTATCGTGAGGATTTCTAGTGCACAGCAGCTTCGGGGAGTAGATGGCGGACCGTGATCGCGGACCGGAGGTCGGCGGCGTGAATCGTCGCGCCGGCCGCAGCGCGGTCGCCGATGACGGACGGAAGGCCGACGCGGCCGCCGGGGACGGACGCCAGAACGAGGCCGGTGCCGGCGTCGGCGACGCCTCGCGGACCGACGCCTCGCGGACCGCTGGTCGCGGCGGGCCCCCGACCGGCGATCCCGCCGCCAGGACCGGGGTGAAGCGCAACTTCAACGAGGCGGCACACAAGCTCGGTGCTTGGCCGGTACGCCCGGAGCCGGTCGCCGCTGCCGGGCCGTCGGAGGCGATGCGGGCCGCCGCCGACGAGGGTCGCGACGTCGTCGCCCACGCCGGCCGGCTGGTGCTGGCGCTGGGGGCACTGGGGATCGTCTACGGCGACATCGGCACCAGCCCGCTCTACACGATGCAGGTGATCTTCGGTCAGCACGCGAATGCCGCGCACCCCACGCCCGCCGGCATCTACGGGATCGTGTCGCTGATCTTCTGGACGCTGATCATCGTCGTCTCGACCAAGTACGCGGTCGTGATCATGCGCGCCCACAACCGCGGCGACGGTGGGATCATGGCGCTGACCGCGCTGATCCAGCGGCGCAAGGTCCCGCGGGCGGCGGCGCTGGTGACGCTCGGCCTGCTCGGCGCGGGGCTGTTCTTCGGCGACGGCATGATCACCCCGGCGATCTCGGTCACCTCCGCGGTCGGCGGCCTGAAGGTGGTCAGCCCCGGCCTGTCGCACCTGGTGGTGCCGATCTCGCTGGGCATCCTGGTCGCCCTGTTCGCGGTGCAGCACAAGGGCACGGGCGCCGTCGGCTGGATGTTCGGCCCGGTGATCCTGGTGTTCTTCACGGCGATAGGGGTGTTCGGACTGCTCAAGGTCATCCCCCACCCGGAGGTGCTCCAGGGCCTCTCGCCCAGCTGGGCGGCGCGGTTCATGGTCGCTCACGGCGTGGACGCGTGGCTGACGCTCGGCGCGGTCGTGCTGTGCTGCACCGGCGCGGAGGCGCTGTACGCCGACCGGGGGCACTTCGGCGCCGCGCCGATCCGGATGACATGGTTCGGCATCGTCTTTCCGGCCGTGATGCTGTCCTACCTGGGTCAGGCGGGCCAGATACTCGACCACCCGGCCTCGGTTCCAAAGAAGTCCTTCAACCCGTTCTTCCAGCTGTTTCCCCACAGTCTGCTGGTGCCGATGGTGGTGCTGGCCACGCTGGCCACCATCATCGCCTCCCAGGCGGCGCTGACCGGCTCGTTCTCGGTCGCCAAACAGGCGGTTCAGCTCGGCTTCCTGCCCCGCCTGAAGATCGTGCACACCTCCGAGTTGGAGGGTCAGATCTATGTCCCGGTGATCAACTGGTTCTTGGGGGTGGGCGTCGTGGCGCTCGTGCTGTTGTTCCAGAGCTCAACCCGCCTGTCGGACATCTACGGCGTCGCCGTGACCGGCACGTTCATCCTGGATACGACGCTGTTCATCGCGGTCGCGCGCTCGCTGTGGCAGACCGCCAAGTGGAAGCTCGCCCTGATGGCCGGGGTGTTCTACCTCGTCGAGGTCTCGTTCTTCACCTCCAATCTGGCCAAGGTCGAGCACGGCGCCTGGCTGCCGCTGCTGGTCGGTCTGCTCGTCGCGACGGTGATGGTCACGTGGCGCAAGGGGCGGGACACGGTGACCCGCAACCGGACCGAGACCGAGGGATCGCTGTCGGACTTCCTGGATGGACTGCGCGACGTCAAGCCGGCGATCGTGCGGCTGCCGGGGACGGCGATCTTCCTCAACCCGGGAAAGACGACCACGCCGCTGGCGCTGCGCGCTCAGGTGGAGCACAATCACGCGCTGCACGAGAAGGTGGTGATCGTCTCGCTGGACCCGGTCAGCATCCCTCGCGTGGACAAATCCGACCGGTTCGCCGCCGAGATGCTGGGCAAGGGGCTGTTCAAGATCATCCACCTCAGCATCCGGGTCGGCTACCACGACAGCTGGAAGGTGCCCCAGGCGCTCGCGCTGGCGCGCAAGCAGGGCCTGCTGCCCCGCAACCTCGACCTCGAGCACGCCTCCTACTTCATCTCCCGGATGACGATCGTGCCCACCGATGCGCCGGGGATGGCCCACTGGCGCAAGAAGGTGTTCATCGGGATGGCGCGCAATGCCACCAGCCCGATCGACACCTTCGGTCTTCCCAGCCCGCGCACGGTGATGACCGGGTCCCAGGTCACGATCTGAACCTGGCCGCCGCCACCGCCGCAAACGGCCGATCCTAAGCACAGATCACTCTTCCCGGCGGCGATCTTCACAACATCTTGATACCGGTAACGGATTCCTGCACGTCTCCTTGACGCGCCGCGGCCGAATATCAGTGCATGGCCCCGAGTCGCCGCACCCTGTCGGAGAGCGCCCACAAGCGCGACGCGCCCGTGGCGACCGACGGCGACGGCAACGGACGCCGGCCGAGCCGGAACTTCAACGAGGCCGCACACAAGCTCGGGTACTGGCCGGCGCGCCCGGCATCGCTCGAGACGGGGCCGTCCGCGGCGATCCGAGCGGCCGCCTCAGACAACCGGGACGTCGTGGCGGATGCCGGCCGCCTGATCCTGGCGCTCGGCGCCCTCGGCGTCGTCTTCGGGGACATCGGCACCAGCCCGCTCTATACCGAGCAGTTCATCTTCACCGCCCACCGCCATGCCGCGACGACCGACATCGCCGGGGTCTACGGGATCGTCTCGCTGATCTTCTGGACCTTGATGGTGGAGGTGTCGATCAAGTACGCCGGGTTCATCATGCGCGCCCACAACCGCGGCGACGGCGGGATCATGGCCCTGACGGCGCTGGTCTCGCGCCGGAGGATCGGCCGGACGGCTTTGCTGGTGACGCTGGGCATCTTCGGCGCCGGGCTGTTCTTCGGCGACGGGATGATCACCCCGGCGATCTCCGTCACCTCGGCGGTGGGCGGGCTCAGTGTCGTCAGCCCCGGCCTGTCGCACCTCGTCGTCCCGCTGTCGCTGGGGATCCTGATCGCCCTGTTCGCGGTGCAGCGGTTCGGGACCGGAGCCGTCGGCTGGCTGTTCGGGCCAGTGATCGGAGCGTTCTTCCTCGCCATCGCCGGCTTCGGGCTCCGCCAGGTGATTCCCCACCCCGCTGTCCTGCAGGCGCTCTCTCCGGTCTGGGGCGCGCGCTTCATGCTCGACCATGGCGTCGCCGGATGGCTGACGCTCGGCGGCGTCGTGCTGTGCTGCACCGGGGCCGAGGCGCTGTACGCCGACCGGGGCCACTTCGGCGCCTCGCCGATCCGGATGGCTTGGTTTGCGATCGTGCTCCCCGCCGTGATGCTCTCCTACATGGGCCAGGCGGCGCTGATCCGATTGCATCCAGCATCGGTGTCCAAGGCCTCCTTCAACCCCTTCTTCCAGCTGGTCCCCCACGGTCTGCTGCTGCCGATGGTCGTGCTCGCCACCGCCGCCACCATCATCGCCTCGCAGGCGGCGTTGACCGGCTCCTTCTCGGTCGCCAAGCAGGCGGTGCAGCTCGGATTCCTGCCCCGCCTGAAGATCGTGCACACCTCAAACCTCGAGGGTCAGATCTACGTGCCGGTGATCAACTGGTTTCTGTGCGTCGGGGTGGCCGCGCTGGTGCTCGTGTTCCAGAACGCCAACCGACTGGGCGACATCTACGGCGTTGCGGTGACCGGCACGTTCATCCTCAACACGATCCTGTTCATCGCGGTGTCGCGCGCGCTGTGGCGCACGCCGAAGTGGCGGCTGGCGATCCTCGGGGCACTGTTCCTCATCGTGGAGGTGTCGTTCTTCACCTCCAACCTGGCGAAGATCGGCCACGGCGCCTGGCTCTCGCTGGCGGTCGGGCTGGTCATCGCGACGGTGATGATCACCTGGCGCAAGGGGCGCGACATCGTCACCCGCAACCGAACCGAGCAGGAGGGTTCGCTGGGAGAGTTCCTGGATGAGCTGCGGTTCGAGCACCCACCGATCGTCCGCCTCCCCGGCACCGCGATCTTCCTGAACCCGGGCAAGGCGACCACGCCGCTGGCCCTGCGCGCCCAGGTGCAGCACCTGCACGCGATGCAGGAGAAGATCGTGATCGTGTCCATGGACCCGGTCAGCATCCCCCGCGTGGAGAAATCCGACCGCTTCGCCGCCGAGCTGCTCGGCGCGGGGCTGTACAAGGTGATCCATCTCACCGTCCGCGTCGGCTACCGCGACAGCTGGAACGTGCCGGCGGCGCTGGGCCAGGCGCGCAAGCAGGGCCTGCTGCAACGCAACCTCGACCTCGAGCACGCCTCCTACATGATCTCCCGGATGTCGATCCTGCCGACCGCCGCCCCCGGCATGGCCCGCTGGCGCAAGCGGATCTTCGTCGGGATGGCGCGCAACGCCACCAGCCCGATCGACACGTTCGGCCTGCCCAGCTCGCGCACGGTGATGACGGGCTCGCAGGTCGCCGTCTGACCTCTGACGCCAGCGTCTCGCCCCGTACCGATACGGGCTGGACCTTCGGCGCCCGGCGCGCCACAATTCCGGGTGTTAACCGGACGCGACGGGAGGCTCCATGAGCAGCGATTACATCCTCGCCTACGGGACCCACGCCACGCCAGAGGATGGTCGCTGCGCGATGGAATGGGTCAGCCACCTGGCCGGCGAGCCCCACACGGACGATCCGGCGTGCGTCAGCCCGGTGCTGCGGGCGATGTGCATCGCCCTCAACGACGGGCTCGAGCACGGTCCCCGGCAGCGCCTGCGCCCCTACCTGACGCGCACCATCGGCACCGTCGACGACGGTCTGGACACCCACCGGGCGTGGCTGGCGATGGACTGGCTGACCCGCGTCTACACGCCCGCGTGGCTGAATCTCGCCGGCCTGCTGTCCTCGGCCGACAGCCTGACCGCGCTGGTGCCGGTCACCGACGGCGTCACCCTGCGCTCGGCTCTGGCCGAGCTCGAGATCGCTCGCCGGGAGACGCATGCCGAGCGAGCCCGCGTATTCGGCGCACCCCGTCCGACCCGGTGGGCGGCGGGCATCGCCGCCGGCGTTGCCGGCCGCGAAGCCGCCTGGGCCTGCGCCGGAGCGGCTGCCTGGGCCGCCGCCCGGGTGGGGATCGGCGACTCGGCCGGCGATCGGGCCCGCGCCGCGGCGCGCGCCGCCGCCGGTGACGCAGCCGCGATCGCCGTCCGCCATTCGCGTGACAGCGGCGAGGCCGGGCACGCCGGCGCGCATGCCACGCTCGCCCCCACGCTCGAGGCCCTGGCCGACTCGGCGCTCGCCCTGCTTGACCGGATGCTGCCCACCGAGCTGCTGCCGATCCCGGAGCGAGCGGGCGACGTCGGGCGACGGCGGTTCTCCACCGTCTGACCGAACTCACCGCGGGCTGAGCCGCGGGGCCGGCCTGACCTGAGCCACCGCCCCTTCACAACATCTTGATGGGGGCCGGCGGTTTCTGCATGCCGCCTTGACGACCGGCAACCCATGATCAGGACATGGACGTTCTCTTCGTGGTTCTCGGCATTCTCGCGTTTGCCGTCCTGATCGGCCTCATCTCCGGGATCGACCGGATATGAGTGGCGCGGATCTCTTCGGGCTGATCGTGTCCGCGATCGTCTGCCTCTATCTCCTGTACGCGCTGCTGCGAGGAGAGAGGTTCTAGGCCGTGACCTTGCTCGGCTGGCTGACGATCTTCCTGTTCGGGGTGATCCTCACCGCGCTGGCGACGCCGCTGGGCCGGTACATGGCGTCCGTTTACTCCGGGCAGCCGACCTTCATGGATCGGATCGTCGGCGGGCCCGAGCGCCTGCTGTATCGCGTCCTGCGCGTCGACCCGACCAGTCCCACCCATCCCCAGGATTGGAAGGCCTACGCCAAGAGCCTGATCATCTTCTCGCTCGCCGGCTGGCTGATCCTGTACCTCATCCTCCGCACCCAGACACTGTGGAGCTTCACCGGCCTGAACCCCCAGGGTTTTCACTCGCCGCCGGCGAACGTCACCTTCAACACCACGTCGTCGTTCGTCACCAACACCAACTGGCAGTACTACGGCGGCGAGACGACGATGAGCTACTTCAGCCAGATGGTCGGGCTGACGGTGCAGAACTTCGTGTCGGCGGGCGTCGGCATCGTCGTCGCCGTCGCCCTGATCCGCGGGATCATCGGCCGCACCACCAAGAGCCTTGGCAACTTCTGGCAGGACCTGATCCGGACGATCCTCTACGTGCTGCTGCCACTGTCGATCATCGTGTCGCTGATCCTGGTCTCCCAGGGGGTGATCGCCAACTTCACCCCATATGTGACCGTCCACGGGATCACCGGGCTCACGCAGGTGATCGCCCAGGGGCCGGTTGCCTCCCAAGAGGCGATCAAGGAGCTCGGCACCAACGGCGGTGGCTTCTTCAACACCAACTCGGCCCACCCGTTCGAGAACCCGACTGGCTTCACCAACTTGGTTGAGATGCTGTCCGTGCTGCTCATCCCGGCGGCGCTGGTGTTCATGTACGGGCGGATGACCGGCAAGCGCCGCCAGGGCTACGCCATCTACTCGACGATGATGATCATGTTCCTCGGCGCGGTGATCGTCGCCTATATCGCCGAGGCCCACGGCTCGCCCGCCCAGCACGCCGCCGGCCTGCACACCGGCGTGATCCCGGGTTCCACGGGCGGGAACATGGAGGGCAAGGAGCAACGCTTCGGCATCGCCGGCTCAGCCCTGTTCGACGTGATCACCACCGTCACGTCGTGCGGCGCCGTCAACAGCGCGATCGAGTCCTTCACCGGGATCGGCGGCGCGGTCCCGTTCGCGAATCTGTCGGCGAGTGAGGTCATCTTCGGCGGCGTCGGGACCGGCCTGTACTCGATCCTGCTCTACGTCCTGCTGGCGGTGTTCCTGGGCGGGTTGATGGTCGGCCGCACCCCCGAGTACCTGGGCAAGAAGATCGAGGCCCGGGAGATCAAGCTCGTCTCGCTCGGGATCCTGATCACTCCGCTGGCGGCGCTGTTCACCACCGCGCTCGCGATCGCGTCGAGCGCCGGGCGGGCGTCGATCTCTACCGCCGCCGGTCGCGGACCCCAGGGCTTCTCCGAGACCTTGTACGCCTACCTGAGCCAGGCCAACAACAACGGCTCGGCGTTCGCCGGCTACGGCGGCTTCGTCCAGCCCGACGCCGGCAATCTGGGCTCGCACGGAATCACGTTCGCCAACCTGGTCGGCGGCTTGAGCATGCTGCTCGCCCGTTTCGCGCCGATCCTGTTCGTGCTCGCCGTCGCCGGGTCGCTGGCCGGCAAACGGGTCAGCCCGGCCGGCCTGGGCACGATGCGCACCGACAACCCCACCTTCGTGGCCCTGCTGATCGGCGTGATCGTGCTCGTCGGCGCGCTCACCTTCTTCCCCGCCCTGCTCCTCGGCCCGATCGTCCAAGGCCTCACCGGACACCTCTACTAATGACTCTCAAGAAAGACATCATCACCTCCGCGATCGGGATCCTGGCGCTGACGCTGCTGTGCGGGATCCTTTATCCGCTGTTCATCACCGGGGTCGGCCAGGTCGCCTTCCCGGGCAATGCCAACGGCCAGAAGATCTACGTCGGCGGCAAGCTCGTCGGCTCCGAGATCATCGGCCAGCAGTTCGCCGATCCGGTGATCAACTCCAAGACCGGAAAGGTCAAGCTCGATTCCACCGGCGGGGCGGGCGGGATCCGGGTCAAGCCGGATCCGCGCTACTTCCAGTCGCGGCCCTCGGCGACCACGCCGCCGTACAACGCCGCGGCGACGACGTTCTCCAACCTCGGCCCCAACAGCGTCGCCACCAAGCGGGAGATCACGACCAACGTCGACGCCTACCTGGCGATGGAGAAGCCCTACGACCCCGGGCTGACCGTCGCCCGGATCCCCGTCGACGCGGTCAACAGCTCCGCCTCGGGAGTCGATCCCGAGATCTCGGTCGCCAACGCGGACATCCAGGCGCATCGGATCGCGGCGGTGCGGCACCTGGCGCTGGCCAAGGTCGATCGGATGATCGCCGAGTACACCAAGGGCAGGGGGCTCGGCTTCTCCGGTGAGCCCGGCGTCGACGTGCTGGAGCTCAATCTCGCCCTCAACACAAGCAAAGGCCGCTGATGTCGGTCGACGCCCCCGCGGCCCTCCCCGATCCGAAACTCCCAGCCGCCCGTCAGCAGCGCCAGGCGGTGTCCCTGTTCCGGCGCGACATCGTCAAGCGGGCGCTGCTTGACAGCCTGGTCAAGCTCGATCCGCGGGTCCAGATCCGCAACCCGGTCATGTTCGTGGTGGAGATCGGCGCGACCATCACCACCGTCACCTGGCTGATCCAGGTGTTCGGCGGCAAGGCTCTGGGAGGCAGCGATCCGGCTTGGTACACGCTCGTCATCTCCGTCTGGCTGTGGCTGACGGTCGTGTTCGCCAACATGGCGGAGGCGTTTGCCGAGGGCCGCGGGCGCGCCCAGGCGCAGACGCTGCGCTCGATGCGAAAGGAGACGGTCGCGAGGCTCAGCGACGGTCAGACCAAGATGGCCGCCGAGCTGACCAAGGGTGACCTCGCCGTCGTCGAGGCCGGTGAGCTGATCCCGGGCGACGGGACGGTGATCGAGGGGATCGCCTCGGTGGACGAGTCGGCGATCACCGGTGAGTCCGCGCCGGTGATCCGCGAATCCGGGGGCGACCGCTCAGCGGTCACCGGCGGCACCCGGGTGCTGTCTGACCGGATCGTGGTGGAGATAACCCAGGAGCCGGGACAGTCGTTCCTGGATCGCATGATCGCGTTGGTGGAGGGCGCGTCACGGCGCAAGACCCCGAACGAGATCGCGCTGAACATCCTGCTCGCCGGGCTGACGCTGATCTTCATCATCGTCGTCGCCACCCTGCGCCCGTTCGCGCTGTTCGCGGGCACCTCGATCTCCGAGACCACCCTGATCTCGCTGCTGATCGCGCTGATCCCGACCACGATCGGCGCGCTGCTGTCGGCCATCGGGATCGCCGGCATGGACCGCCTGGTGCGGCGCAACGTGCTCTCGCTGTCCGGCCGCGCCGTCGAGGCCTCCGGCGACGTCGATGTCCTGCTGCTCGACAAGACGGGGACGATCACGATCGGCAACCGGCTCGCGTCCGAGTTCATCCCGATGCCCGGCGTCGCCGAGGCCGAGCTGGCCGAGGTCGCGCAGCTGTCCTCGCTGGCCGACGAGACTCCGGAGGGCCGGTCCATCGTGGTGCTCGCCAAGCAGTACGGGATCCGCGAGCACGACCTGTCCCACCTGCACGCCGAGTTCGTGCCGTTCACCGCACAGACCCGGATGAGCGGCGTCGACCTCAACGGCAACCAGCTGCGCAAGGGCGCCGGAGACGCGATCATCGACTTCGTCAGCAATGAGGGCGGCCGCCCGCCCCGCGACCTCCAGCCGGTGCTCGACCGGATCGGGCGCGAGGGCGGGACCCCCCTGGCCGTCGCCCGCGACTCCCAGGTGATGGGCGTCATCTACCTCAAGGACACGGTCAAGGAGGGGATGCGCGAGCGCTTCGATCATCTGCGCTCGATGGGCATCCGGACGATCATGATCACCGGCGACAACCGCCTCACCGCCTCCAAGATCGCGCAGGAGTCCGGCGTCGACGACTTCCTCGCGCAGGCCACGCCCGAGGCCAAGCTGGAGCTGATCAAGGAGCAGCAGAGCTCGGGGCGAATGGTCGCGATGACCGGTGACGGCACCAACGACGCCCCGGCGCTGGCCCAGGCCGACGTCGGGGTGGCCATGAACACCGGTACCCAGGCGGCGCGCGAGGCCGGGAACATGGTCGACCTCGACTCCAACCCAACCAAGCTCATCGAGATCGTCGAGGTCGGCAAGCAGCTGCTGATCACCCGCGGCGCGCTGACCACGTTCTCGATCGCCAACGACGTCGCCAAGTACTTCGCCATCCTGCCGGCGATCTTCATCAGCACCTACGCGTATTCGACCCACCGCCCCGCAAAGGGTCCGTTGCACGTGCTCAACCTCATGGATCTCGGCAGCCCGCGTTCGGCGGTGATCTCGGCGATCATCTTCAACGCCCTCGTGATCCCGCTGCTGATCCCGATCTCGCTCAGGGGCGTCGCCTACCGGCCGATCGGCGCCGGCGCGCTGTTGCGCCGCAACCTCTGGATCTACGGCCTCGGTGGCCTGATCGCTCCCTTCATCGGGATCAAGCTGATCGACCTGATCGTTCACAACCTCCTCGGGGCGTGAGGACCGCGTCGGCGCCATGGCTCGACTCCGAGATCGGCTCGGCCGCCGTCGGCCGCGGTCGCTACAAGGTGTTCCTGGGCATGGCCGCCGGCGTCGGCAAGACCTACGCGATGCTCCAGGAGGGACAGGCCGAGGCGGTGGCGGCGGGACGTGACGTGGTGATCGGCTATCTCGAACCCCACGGCCGTAGCGAGACGCTGGCCCAGGCGGAGGGACTGGAGATCATCCCCCGCCGCCCGGTCAGCTACCGAGGCACGGTGCTGGAGGAGATGGACCTGCCGGCGATTCTGGTGCGGGACCCCGAGCTGTGCCTGATCGACGAGCTGGCGCACACCAACGCCCCCGGCACCGAGCACGCCAAGCGCTACACGGACATCGTCGACGTGCTCGCCGCCGGCATCGACGTCTATTCGACGGTCAACGTCCAGCACCTGGAGAGCCTCAACGACCAGATCCTCGAGCTGACCGGCACCCGCGTGCGCGAGACCGTGCCGGATGCGGTGTTGACCTCCGCCGACGACGTGGTGCTGATCGACATCACCCCAGATTCGCTGATCGAGCGCCTGCGCGCCGGCAAGGTGTATCCCGAGGAACGCGTCCCCAACGCCCTGAACAACTTCTTCAAGCTCGAGAACCTCTCCGCCCTGCGCGAGGTCGCCCTGCGTCAGGTCGCCGAGGAGGTGGAGCACAAGCGAATCCCCACCGACGCCGGCGCCGGCGGACGCGAGAACCGGGTGGGCGACGGCGCCGCGCCGCGGGCGATCGCCGAACGGCTGCTGGCGCTGGTCACGCCCGATCCCGGCTGCCAACGCGTGGTCCGGCGCGCCTGGCGCTCGGCGCAGCGGCTGGGGGCAGAGCTCGACGTGCTGTGGGTGACCGAGGCCGACGAGCTGACCGAAGCCGAGCGCGAGCAGCTGGCGGCGATGCGGCGGCTGGCCAGCGTGCTCGGCGCACACCTGCTGGTGGAGCATGGCTCCGACGTCGCGTCGGTCACCCAGCGGGTCGCCCGCGAGCGGGGGACCACCTACCTGCTGATCGGGGCGCCGCCTCCGCGCAGCGCGCTGCGCCAGGTCCTGCAACCGCCGCTGCCGATGCGACTGATGTCGTTGCTCCCGGGCGTCGACCTGCGGATCGTCGCCGACCGCACCCAACGCGCGCCCGACGAGCCATGACAGCTGCGCTGATCGCGCTCGTCATCCTCCTCGGCGCGGCGTTGGCCGGGCTGGGAGTGCGCCACCGGCTGGACCAGCGAGGCGCCTCGGGGCGGGTTCCCCAACCGGGCGCGCGGCGCATCCTGTTCCCGTTCGTGGCCTCGGCGCTGTCGCGGCGCGCGCTGGACGCGTCGCTGCGGCTGGCCCGGGCCGAGGAGGCGACGCTGCTGCCGGTGTTCCTGGCCCGGGTGCCGCTGACGCTCCCGCTCGACTCTCCGCTGCCGCGGCAGGCAGCGGTCGCGATCCCGCTACAGGAAGCGATCGAGCAGCGCGCCGCTGCGTTCGGCGTGCCGGTGGACGCCCGCGTGGAACGGGGTCGGACCTACCGCCACGCCCTGCGCCGGACGATCGCCGCCGAGCGCTTCGGTCGGATCGTCGTCGCCGCGGCGATCCGAGGCGGGCCGGGGTTCGGGCCCGATGACGTCGCGTGGCTGCTGGCCAACGCTCCGGGCGAGATCGTCGTGCTGCGCCCGGGGGAGGAGGACGAGCTCGTGCCCACGCTTCTGCGCCCGCGCCCGCGCCGGCGCGACGCCGGGGGCCGGCGTGGCCGCCACTCCCGGCGTGGCCGCCGTTCCCAGCGCCGAGAGGTCGTGCGTCCCTGAGCCGGCGCCGGGCTCCGGCCGTGGCGTCTTTCGGGACCCACAGTCCCGTTGCACGCCACGCCCCGTCAGTCGTGCAGCTTGAACGGCAGCGTCGCCACGATCACATCGGTCCGCGCCTTCAATACCGCGGCCAGCAGCCGGCCCCGCTGGTTGTGCAGGATCTCGTGGCGCCGCTTGCGCGGCAGGACCTCCGGGATGAGGACGGTCACGATCGCGTCGCCCCCCTCGATCGAGCCGACGTAGCGCAGCACCGAGCGAACCAGCGACCGGTGGGAGTCGACGATCACCTCGATCGGGATGCCGCACGCCCACTCCGACCACTCGCGCTCGAGGCGCTCGCGCTCCTCCTCGTCGGCGGCGACCGACACCGCCACCACCGTCCCCCCCATCGACAGCGCCGCGCTGACGACACGCTCGGTCAGCAGGTTGACCGTCGACGTCGGCACGATCACCAGGCTGTCGTGCCGCGTGGGATGCGGGGGCGTGAGCCCGAGCTTGAGCTCGTGACCGACCTCCACGTAGTAGAGCTCGGTGCGGTGAAACAGGACCATCAGCAGGGGCACGGCGATCACCACTCCCCAGGCTCCCTCCGCGAACTTGCTGCCGAGCAGGACGAGGACCGTGATGGCGGTCATCACCGCTCCCGCGCCGTTGACGGCGACCCGCAGCTGCCAGCGGTTGGGACGGTCCTGGCGCCAGTGCCGGACCAGCCCCACCTGGCTGAGCGTGAACCCGATGAACACGCCGATCGCATACAGCGGGATCAGGTTGTCGACCAGAGCGCCCGAGAGCAGCAACAGCAGCGCCGCCAGTACCGCGAGCGAGAGGATCCCGATCCGGTACACCGGCTTCTCGGCCCGCAGGTAGAACGCATGCGGCAGCCGGTGGTCCCTGGCGAGCAGGCTCATCAGCACCGGCAGGCCGCCGAAGCTTGTGTTCGCCGCCAGCCCGAGCACCGCGCAGACGGCCAGGTTGGAGACGTAGAACGGCCAGCCGGTGCCCAGGGAGCCGGCGGTCAGCTGGGCCAGGACGGTGACTCCGCCGCGCGGCTGCACGTGGTGGATGTGGATCAGGACCGCCAGCCCGACCAGCATGATCCCGAGCAGGATCCCGAGCGTGATCTCGGTCCGTTGGGCGGTGCGCGCCCTCGGCTGGCGAAACGCGGGCACGCCGTTGGCGATCGCCTCGATCCCGGTCACCGCCGAGCAGCCCGAGGCGAACGCCTTCAGGATCAGGATGATCCCCAGCGACGCCGTGATCGTGGGAGTCTCATGGCTCCCGATCGTCGCCTCGGGATGGCTGTGCACCAGCCCGAGGAAGATCGTGACCAGGATGCTGACCAGGAAGATGGCTCCCGGGAGGATCAGGAACTTGGCCGACTCGCTGATCCCGAACATGTTGATCACGGTCAGCAACACCAGGCCGGCCAGGGCCACCAGCAGGAGATGGTGGGCCAGCCCCGGGAACACGCTGGCCAGGCTGGCGGCGCCGGCGGCGAGGCTGACCGCCACCGTGAGCACGTAGTCGACCACGAGCGACGCGGCGGCGAGCAGCGCCGGCCATGGCCCCAGGTTCGTCTTGGAGACCGCGTAGGCGCCACCGCCGTCCGGGTGGGCGGTGATCACCTGCGAGTAGGAGATCACCAGCAGCACGAGCATGCCGGTGATGACCAGCGTGATCGGCAGCGTCCAGCGCAGCGCTGATGCGCCGGCCAGGATCAGGACCGCCATGATCGCCTGGGGGCCGTAGGCGACGCTAGAGAGCGCGTCCAGACTGAGCGCGGCCAGCCCCCGCGGGATGTCGAGGTCGTGACCCGCCTCGGCGTGCTTGCCGAGCCGTGGCCCGCGCCCGACCGGCACTCTCGGCCCGCGGGGTGCGGGACGCACCAGCGTACGCTGGACGGTCGGCGGCCCCGCCGGTTCTGTGGTCGTGTCGCTCAAGCTCACCCCGTGCCAGCCGGGCACGCAGAGCGTCCACCCGGTGCGCTGGCCACCAATCCTACGCCCGGTCGGCGCGGAGCAGGGCGACTCGGCGACCGGCTACCGCTTCACCCCTGGTGCGCGCGCTCGATCTTGCCCGCGGCGGCGGTCACGGCGGTGGCGATCCGCGACACGTCGCCGGCGATCCGCTGGGCCGGACCCGCGATCGACAGTCCCGCCACCAGCCGGCCGCGCCGGTCCAGGATCGGGGCCGCCACCGCCACCGCCCCGTCATCGAGCTCGCCGGACGTCACGGCGTACCCGTCGGCGCGGATCTGCTCCAGCTCAACCGCCAGCGCGGGACTACCGACCTCGCGGACCACCCGCTCGCGATCGGCCGCCTCGAGATAGGCGGCGAGGATCTTCCCCGACGCACCCCGGTGCATCGGCCCGCGGCGAAACACGGCGTAGGACAGGCGCACCGAATGGATCTCGGTCTCCACCACGTGCAAAGCGATCGCCTCCCGCGCGCAGGGCGCGGTCAGGATCACCGTCTCCCCCATCTCGCCGCACAGTTCGCCCATCACCGCCGACGCCGGTGCCACCAGCCGCTCGCGCAGCCCGGCCTCGGCGGTCCGTCCGAGCGCCACCAGCCGGGTACCTAGCGCCACCGTTCCCTCGGAGGCGCGCTGGACGAGACCGTGCTGCTCGAGCTCGCCGAGCAGCCGGTAGGCGGTGCTGGTCGGCATCCCGGCCTCGCCGGCGAGCTCGGGCACGGTGAGGTCGGCGGCCTGCTCAGCGAGCAGCTGCAACAGATCGACCGCGCGCTCCAGAGCGCCTGAGGGCATGTGATCGGGCCTACTAGATCCCCGGGAGCACGTGCTCGGACAGCGCCGGGCGACTGCCAGCCACCCGAGCCACGCGGCGGGCGAGGCCGCCCTCCCCGACGAGCTGGGCCAGGCCTTCGATGTCGGCGTTCCAGTCGGTCTCGTCGGTCAGCGTGCCGGCGTACTCGCGAACCAGCCCGTAGGCGCGACCGGTACCGCCGCCGAGCCGCGACGGGCCGCCCCGGAGGTCGACCGCCTGGGCGGCGATGATCAGCTCCAATGCGACCAGACGGTGCATCAGCCCGACCAGCGTCGAGGTGGTGCTGACCGCCAGCGGCGCCATCGAGGCGTGATCCTCGACGCCTTCGGCCAGCTGACCGCGATAGTCCAGGGACACGGGATTGGCATGGAAGCGGACCTCGGAGGCCAGCGCCGCGAACGAGCGCCCGAGCGGGCGCAGACCGCCGGTCGGCCCCTCCTGCCGGGCGAGCCCGGTGGGGAGCCCGCTGAAGTGCTGCCAGAGCAGCTTCTGGACGCGTTCGTTGGCCACCTGCGCGGCGTGGGCGATGCCGAGCCGGACGTAGTCGAACGCCATCGCCAGCGAGGTCACGTCGAAGTTTCCGACCGATACGATCGCCGCCTCGTCGATCAGCACCAGCGGGTTGTCGGCAGCCGAGTTGAGCTCTATCTCCATCAGCCCCCGGGCGACCGACAGGGCGTCGTAGAGGGCGCCGTGGGTCTGAGGGACGCAGCGGATCGACAGCGGGTCCTGGAGGTTGCGGGCGGCTCCGGGTCGCCACAGCTCGGAGTCCTCCAGCAGCTCCCGCAGCCGCGCCATCGCGGTCTGCTGACCGCTGTGGGGCCGGGCCCGCGCCGCCGCGGGATGGATCACCGACAGGTTGGCGGCGAATGCCTCGAAGCTCAGCGCCGCGGCGATCTGCATGCTCTCGACCAGATCGGCGGCATCGACCAACACCAGAGAACCGCGTCCCATCGTCACGCCGTTGGAGCTGATCAGCCCGATGGCTTCCTTGGGCCCGAGCTCGATCGGCACGATCCCGGCTCGCCCCAGGGCCTCCTCGCCCCGCATCGTGTCGCCCTCGTACTCGGCCCAGCCGCGGCCGATCGCCACCTTGCCGATGTCGGCCATCTCGGAGAGGTCGCCCTGCCCGACCGAGCCGATCATCCGCACCACCGGATGCACTCGCTGGTTGAGCAGCGCCACCAGCAGCTCGATCAGCTCCCGGGTCACGCCAACCCCGGCCTTGAGCATCCCGTTGACGCGGGAGACGATCATCGCGCGGACGACGTCGGTGGCCAGCGGTCGACCGTAGGAGGCGACCTGATCGGCCACGGTGGCGAACGAGAACGCCCCGATCTCCTCGAGCGGGATGTGGTGGCGGGCGAGCGATCCGAGCCCGGTGTTGAGCCCGTACACGGACTCGCCGGCGGCCAGCGCCTGGTCCACGACGTTCCGCGCCGCGCGTACGCGAACGAGCGCCGCCTCGTCGAGCACCACCCGCGGCCGCCCCCGCGCCACGGCCAGCACCCGGTCCACGGTGAGCCCGTCACCGCTCAGGACAATGGTCTCGTTGGTTGAGATGGTTGCCACGTGAAAGCCGACCTGTATCCTTGCACAATCTCACTGAACGAGAAGATCTCGGGCACGATCATTGATCCGGACGGGTCTGTGCGACGCGCCGGGCTGACCGTGAGCGACGGCCGGGTGGCGAGCGTCGGCCCGCCCGAGCCGGACGGGCTGGACTTCGGCGACGCCCTCCTCCTCCCTGGCGCGGTCGACGTCCACGTCCACACCCGCAGCTACGCCGACGAGGGGATCGAGCGCTGCACCCGGGCGGCCGCCGCCGGCGGCGTGACCACGATCGTCGACATGCCCTACGACGCCGCCGGGCCGGTCGACTCGCTGGCCGCGTTTGCAGCCAAGATCGCCGATGTCGGCCGCGAGGCGGTGATCGACGTCGCGCTGTGGGCGACCGTGCCCCCGCGGGGGCCGATAGAGGAGGTGCAGGACCTCGTCGATGCCGGCGCGGCGGCGTTCAAGCTGTCCACGTTCGAGACCCACCCTCAGCGCTTCCCCCGCATCCCCGACGGGCAGCTGCTGGCCGCGTTCGCGGCGATCGCGCAGGCCGGCGGCCTCGCCGGGGTGCATGCCGAGAACGACGAGATCGTACGCGCGGGAATCGCCGCCGAGCAGGCGGCGGTAATCGCGCCCGCCCACCCCGACCCGCTGGCCCACGCCCGCTCGCGACCCGCCGTCGCCGAGCACGAGGCGATCGCCCGCTGCTTGGAGCTGGCCCGCGCCACCGGCGTCCGGCTGCACATCTGCCATGTCTCCACGCCTCGCGGCGTCGCGCTGATCGGGCAAGCCCGCGACGATGGCGTCGACGTCAGCGCCGAGACCTGCCCCCATTACCTGTTGCTGGACGAATCAGAGCTGGTCCGCCAGGGCGGCACCGCGAAGATCAACCCGCCGCTGCGAGCCGATCCCCTCCCGGCTGACGGTCTCGACCTGATCTCCTCCGATCACGTCGGCTGGCCGGTGAGCGCCAAGCGCGGGCCCGACATCTTCGCCCTGTCGTCGGGCGCCCCCGGCGTCGAGCTGATCGTGGCCCTGGTCGGGGACGCGCTCGGACCCGCCGAGCTCGTGCGGCTGGTCAGCGAGGCGCCGGCGCGGCGGTTCGGGCTGTGGCCGCGCAAGGGCAGCCTGAACCCCGGGGCCGACGCCGACGTGATGGTGCTCGACCCGACCGCCGAGTGGGCGATCGACCCGGCAAAGCTCGTCACCCCCGCCGGTTGGAGCCCCTACGCGGGCCGCCGGCTGCGGGGTCGGGTGATCGCGGCGTTCTCCCGTGGCCGGCAGGTTTGGGACGGGGAGCGGGTGCTGGCCGGTCCCGGAGACGGTGCCTTTCTCGCCGCGGGTGGGCGGCCCGTCTCATCGCCGTCGATGGCGGGCGCCGGTGGCTGAGACCGGGCTGCGCTGCCGTGGCTGGCGGCAGGAGGCCATCCTGCGGCTGGTGGAGAACAACCTGGCGATCGCCGAGGACCCGGAGGCGCTGGTCGTCTACGCCGCCCATGCCAAGGTGGCGCGCGATCATCCCAGCCTGGACGCCATCGTGTCGACACTGAAGCGCCTCGGGGACGGCGAGACGCTCCTCGTCCAGTCAGGCAAGCCGATCGCCGTCCTCCCCACCGGGCCGCGCGCGCCGGCGGTGCTGCTCGCGAACGGCAATCTCGTCGGCCGCTGGGCCACGCCCGACGTCTTCTACGAGCTCGAGCGTCGTGGCCTGATCGCCTGGGGTGGGCTTACGGCCGGCTGCTGGCAGTACATCGGGGCTCAGGGAGTGCTCCAGGGCACCTACGAGACGTTTGCCCAGGTGGCGCGCGAGCACTTCGGCGGCACGCTGCGAGGCCGGCTGGTGGTCACCGCCGGGTTGGGCGGGATGGGCTCCGCGCAGCCGCTGGCGATCACCCGGATGCTCGGCGGCGTCAGCGTGATCGCCGAGGCCGACGCCGACAAGGCTGAGCGGCGGCGCACCGCCGGCAACGTCGACATGGTGACCGCCGACATCGACGAGGCGCTCGATGCCGCCCTCGCGGCCCGGGACGCCGGCGAGGCGATCGCCGTGGCGATCGCCGCCAACGCGGCCGACCTGTTGGAGGGCCTGCTCACCCGCGACCTGGTCCCCGACGTGGTCACCGACCTGACGGCGGCGCACGATCTGCGCAGCGGCTACCTCCCATCCGGGATCGGCCCGGCGCAGGCGGCGGCGCTGCGACGCGGCGATCCGGGCAAGCTGGAGGCGCTGGCGCTGGCCACGCTCGTGCGCCACGTCACCGCCATGCTGGCGCTCCGGGAACGGGGCGCGGTCGTGTTCGACTACGGCAACAACATCCGCCCCGGAGCCGCCGGCGGGGGGGTCCGCGATGCCCTGACGATCGACATCTTCACCGCGCGTTACCTGAGGCCGCTGTTCTGCCGCGGAATCGGGCCGTTTCGCTGGATCTGCCTTTCCGGCGAGGACTCAGATCTGGCCGTGATCGACGAGATGTGCGCTGAGGAGCTGTTCGCTGACGTGCCGCGGATCACCAATTGGATCGGCCTCGCCCAGACGTACGTCACCCGCCAGGGACTGCCCGCACGGATCGCGTGGCTCGGCCACGGCGAGCGGGCCCGGCTGGGCCTGGCCGTCAACCAAGCCGTCGCCGCGGGCCGTCTGCAGGCGCCCGTGGCGTTCACCCGCGATCACATGGACTCAGGTGCGATGACCCATCCCAACATCATCAGCGAGGACATGGCCGACGGCTCTGACCCGGTCAGCGACTGGCCCCTGCTCAACGCGCTGCTGAACACGTCCGCCGGCGCGGACCTGGTGGCGCTGCACGCCGGCGGCGGGGGCTACGCCGGCTACTCGCAGAGCGCGGGCATGACGGTGGTGGCCACCGGCGACGGCGACGCCCGGGAGCGGCTGGCCGCCGCGCTGCACGTCGACACGGCGATCGGCGTCCTGCGTCACGCCGACGCCGGCTATGCCGAGGCGCGACGGTGCGCGGCCGAGCACGGACTCGGCCTGCCCGCGGCAGAGGCGGTGGCATGAGGGAGCTCGATCTCAACGCCGTGCAGGCCGCGGTGGCCGGCGGATCCGTGCTCGCCGCCGGCGGTGGCGGATGGGTGGATCACGGCCTCCTCGTCGGCACCACCGCGGTCCAGTACGGGACGCCTCGCCTCGTGACCCTGGACGAGCTCGATCCCGACGCGTTGCTGGCGACGGTCTCGGCGATCGGCGCTCCGGCGGCGATCGGCTGGGAGATGCGCCCCGGCGACTACGTGCGCGCGCTGGAGCTGCTGATGGAGTCGGTCGGCGAGCCCATCATCGGCACCGTGACCGCGCAGAACGGGTCCTCCACGACGTGCAACGGCTGGGTCGCCTCCGCCGTCTTGGGGACGCTCGTGGTTGACGCCGCCGGCGACGGGCGCGCTCACCCGACCGGCAAGATGGGCTCGTTCGGCCTCGCCGCCGACGACGACCATGAGACCGTGCAGGCGGTCGCCGGCGGCAACCGCGCCGAGAAGCGCTACCTGGAGGTGGTCACCCGGGGAACCGTCCGCCACACCGCCAACGTGCTGCGCACCGCCGCCGACCAGTCGGGCGGGTTCATCTCGTGCGCTCGCAATCCGCTGCCGGCATCGTTTGTGGCCGACCACGCCGCCGTCGGCGCGATCAGCTTCGCGCTGTCGCTCGGCGAGTCGATCCTGGCCGCGCAGCCACGCGGTCCGGACCGGATGATCGCCGTGACCGCCGATCATCTGAACGGCGCCATCCTCGCCCGCGGTCGCGTGGACAGCAAGCTCCTGCGGACCGAGAACGCGTTCGACATCGGGTCGGTGCACGTCGGCGAGCTGGAGCTGGGCTTCGTCAACGAGTACATGACCGCCGAGTCCGGCGGCGAGCGCGTCGCCACGTTCCCCGACGTGCTCGCAACTCTGTCGGTGCAGACCGGGCGGATCATCTCCATCGCCGACCTGCAGGAGGGTGACGAGGTGGCCGTGCTGCACGTCCCCAAGGCGAACGTGCCTCTCGGCGACGGCGTCCGCGAGCCCAGCGTGTACCCCGAGGTGGAGGCGATGCTGGGCAAGCCGCTGGCTCAGTACGCGCTTGCCTGACCCGGATCGCATCGCGCGGCGCCTGGAGGCGTTGTGGACCATCGCCCTCGGTCCGCAGGGCGGTGCCGACCGCCCCGCCTACTCGCCGGCGGAGGCCGAGGCGATGCTCGGGGTCGCCGGCTGGGCGAGCGAGCTGGGGCTGGAGCCGGGAATCGACCCCCACGGCAACCTGTGGGCACTCCCGAGCGACTGGGACGGCGAGGTCGTCACCTCGGGGTCGCACGTGGACACCGTCCCCGACGGCGGTCGCTACGACGGCGCGCTGGGAACGGTTCTCGGACTCGAACTGGTGTCAGACCTGAAGGAGCGCGATGCCGCGACCCACGCCGGGCTGCTGGTGTGCGCCGCCGAGGAGGCGCCCCGGTTCGGCGCCGGAACGATCGGCTCGCGCCTGCTCGTCGGCAGCCTGAGCCAATCGGACCTCGGCCAGCTGCGCGACGCCGCCGGGGTCACCGCCGCCGACGCGCTCGCCGCCTATCTGGAGCAGCTGGCAGACGTGCCGCGAATCGCGCCGGCGGTGGACCGGCTCCGCGCCCACGCCGAGGTCCACGTCGCCCAGCGGGGCGAGCTGCGCGAGCTCGGGGTCGTGACCACGGTGGCGTCGCCGCGCCGGTTCACGGTGGAGGTCCACGGTCAGTCCGGCCACTCCGGCGAGGTATCGATGGCCGCGCGCCACGACGCGCTGGCCGCCGGCGCCGAGCTGGTGCTGGCGGTCGAGGCGGCGGCGCGGGCCGAGCCCGCCGAGACCGTCGCCACCGTCGGCACGATCCAGATCGTCCCCGGAGCGGTCAGCGTGATCCCGGGGGAGGCTCGGCTCGGCATCGACGTCCGCGGCACCTCGTCTGACTCGCTGGGTCGCGTCGAGGCCGCGATTCGCGGCGCGGTGGCACAGCTCACGCAGCGGCGCGGCGTCACCGCGGAGCTCGCCCTGGTCCGGGGCGGCGATCCGGTGACCATGGATCCCGGGCTGGCGAAGGCGGCGCTGGCGGCGGCCGCGCAGCGCGGAATCCCGGCCAGGGAGACGTGGTCGGGTGCCGGTCACGACGCCCAGCATCTCACGGCCATCGTCCCCGCGCTGCTGCTGTTCGTGCCGCTTCACGCGGGGGAGAGCCACACGCCCCGGGAGGGGGCGGATCTGGACGAAATCGTCCACGCGGCCAACGTCGTCAGCGGCGTTCTCGGTGGCTTGCCTCTTGACAGCGGCAGCGCATTGTGAAAGAACCGTTACCAGTGCAAGGGCGACGAAGGGAACCGCGAGCGTATCGTCGCCGCGGGGCAGACAGGGCTTCGCCGATCCCCCGCGGCCAAAATTGCCCGCCGCGACGACGCTCGTCGATCTCCTCCGGCGCCGCCGGAACCCTATGGAGCGGTGATGGCGAGATCCGCCGCGACAGAGAGGTGACGGGAGATGGCGGACAGCCGTACTTCATCAACGGCCTGACCGCGGCCACGTCGAGCGTGCACGGCCTCAATCCCACGTCGATCGCCGCCATCTACCTCAGGGACGCCTACAAGACCACCTGATGGCCACCTTCATCGCCAAGCGAGTCGGGCTGGGGCTGATCACGCTCTTCATCCTCAGCCTGATCGTGTTCTTCGCCGCCCAGGTGCTGCCCGGCGATCCCGCCCGGGCGATCCTCGGGCCGCTGGCCGCCCCGTCGGCGGTCAAGGCGCTGTCGCATCAGCTCGGCACCGACAAGTCGGTGATCGCCCAGTATGGCACCTGGATCGGCCACGTGGTGACCGGAAGCTTCGGCACCTCCTACGAATATCAGGCGCCGATCGGGCCGCTGCTGGGAACCGCGCTGGTCAACTCGCTGAAGCTGGCGGCGCTGGCGTTCGTGCTCGTCGTCCCGCTCGGGATCCTCGGCGGGGTGATCGCGGCGCTGAACTTCGGCAAGCCGCTGGACCGGGTGATCAGCGTCATCGGTCTCACCGGCACGGTGATCGCCGAGGTCGTCTCCTCGGTCGTGCTCGTCGTGGTGTTCGGGCTCTGGCTGAACATCCTGCCGATCCAGGCCTCGTTCCCGGCGGGGTCGAGCATCGGCACCCAGATCTACCACCTGATCCTGCCGGCGCTGCCGCTGGTCATCATCCTGTTCGGCTACATCCAGCAGATGGCTCGGGCCGGTACCGTCGAGTCGCTCAACTCCGATTACGCCCGCACCGCCACACTGAAGGGACTGCCCCGCGGGGTGATGATCCGCCGCCACGTGCTGCGCAACTCGCTGCTGCCGACGATCACTGTGATCGCCAGCCAGACCGGCTATCTGATCGGCGGGCTCGTGGTGGTGGAGACGATCTTCCACTACAACGGAATCGGGTCGCTGATCTACAACGCCGCCAACCACAACGACTTTCCGATGCTGGAGGCGGGCGTGCTCGTGATCGGCGTGATCTACATGGTGGCGACCCTGATCGCCGACATCATGTTCTCGCTGCTCAACCCGCGGATCCGCTACCGGGGCGTGACGTGAGCGTCGACACCGTCCCCGTCGAGTCGGCCGCCGCCGTCGGGGCGAGCCGAGCCGATCTGCGCGGCGAGCTGTGGCGCATTCTCGTGCGCCAGAAGGCGTTCATCGCCGGGGCGATCATCCTCAGCTTCTGGATCCTGGCGGCGATCTTCGGCAACCTGCTCGTGCCCCACGACCCGCTGGCCCAGAACCTGCTCAGCATCAACCAGTCCCCGTCGGGCTCGCACTGGTTCGGCACCGATCAGCTGGGGCGCGACGTGTTCTCCCGGGTGATCGTCGGGGCACGTCCGATCCTGATCATCGCTCCGTTGGCGACGCTGCTCGGGACCGTGCTGGGAACGGCGGTCGGGCTGGTCATGGGCTACTTCCGCGGAGCGGTGGACGATGTCATCGGCCGGTTCGTGGAGGCGTTCCTGGCGCTGCCGCTGGTCGTCACCGGCATCCTCGGCGTCGTCGCCCTGGGCTCGTCGGACGCCACGCTGATCATCGTCATCGGGATCGTGTTCACGCCGCTGATCGCGCGGACCGTGCGGGCGGCGGTGCTGGGGGAGCGCGACCTGGACTATGTCGCCGCCGCCCGCCTGCGCGGCGAGAGCTCGCTGTACATCATGTTCGTCGAGATCCTGCCCAACGTGCTCGCGCCGATCGTGGTCGAGTTCACCGTCCGCCTCGGCTACGCGGTGTTCACGATCGTCACCCTGTCGTTCCTCGGCTTCGGGCTGCAGCCGCCGACCCCGGCCTGGGGCTCTGACATCTCGGCCAACTATGGCCTGGTTTCGGCCGGCTACTGGTGGGAGGTGCTGTTCGACGCGGTCGCCATCGCCACTCTCGTGATCGGGGTCAATATGCTCGCCACCTCCATTGAATCCACCTTGGACGCGGCGTGAGCAGCGTCTCGCGCGCCACCCTCGACGCCGCCAGCCCTCAGGCCGGCGACGCCCTCTCTCTCTCTCATGTCGACATCAGCTACCGGGTTCGCCGCCGCGAACAGCGGGTCGTACGCGACGTCAGCTTCCACGTCGCCCGCGGCGAGTCCTACGGTCTGGTCGGCGAATCAGGGTGCGGCAAATCGACGATCGCCCTGGCGGTGATTCGCTACCTGGCCCGCAACGGGCGAGTCAGCGACGGCACGGTCGAGATCGACGGCCGCGACGTGATGGCGCTGGGTCGCTCCGACCTGCAACGTCTGCGCGCCGACGACGTTTCGATGGTCTACCAGGAGCCCGGGCGGGCGCTCAACCCGTCGATCCTCGTCGGGCGCCAGGTCGCCGAGGTCTACGAGATCCACGGCCTGGACCGCAAGCCGGCGCTGGAGCGCGCGGAGGAGATGCTGGCCAAGGTGCAGATCTCCGACCCCAAGGGCGTCATGGGCCGGTACCCGCACCAGCTCTCCGGTGGGATGCTCCAGCGCGTCGTGATCGCGATCGCGCTCGCTGCCGAGCCGTCGCTGTTGATCCTCGACGAGCCGACCACGGCGCTGGACGCCACCGTCGAGGCCGAGGTCCTCGACCTGATCCGCGGCCTGCGCGAGGAGTTCAACACGTCGCTGCTGTTCATCAGCCACAACCTGGCGGTGATCGCGCAGATGTGCGACCGGGTCGGCGTGCTCTACGCCGGCGAGCTGGTCGAGGAGGGGCCGGCGCAGGACGTGTTCCGCAGCCCTCGCCACCCCTACACGGTCGGCCTGCTGCGGTCGATCCCGCGCCGTGACAGCGGCCAGCCCGGCGACGCTCGCGCTCCGCTGGCGACGATTCCCGGATCGCTGCCCGCGCCCGGCTCGGTCGTCGAGGGCTGCATCTTCGCCGACCGGTGCGGCCTCGCCGACGATCGCTGCCGCGCCGAGGCTCCTCCGATGTACGAGATCGGCGGCGGGCGCGGCGCCCGCTGCCACTATCACGAGCGCGCCGAAACCGTGCCGCTGGGCGACGTCCACGAGCACACACCGGCGGCGGCCGGTCGCAACCGCGCCGCCCAGGCGGTGGTGCAGATGCGCTCGGCGAGCAAGACGTTCCAGATTACCGGACAGACCGTCCGCGGCCTCCACGACGTGGACCTCGACATCTTCGCCGGAGAGACCGTCGGTCTCGTCGGCGAGTCCGGGAGCGGCAAGACGACGCTGGCGCGGGTCCTGATGGGCCTCACCCCCCCCGACGAGGGCAGCGAAGTCCAGCTCGACGGCCACCCGGTGGCGGGCGAGGCCCCCAAGCGCTCGACCGTCGACCAGAAGGCGCTGCAGATCGTGTTTCAGAATCCGGACTCGGCGCTCAACCGCCGCCATTCGGTCAACAAGCTCATTTCCCGGTCGCTGTCCAAGCTGGGCGGCTACAGCGGCCCGCAGCTGCGCGACCGGCTCCTGTCGCTGGTCAAGTCGGTCCGACTCCCCGAGCGGTATCTGCCGATGCGCCCATCCCAGCTCTCGGGCGGGCTCAAGCAGCGCGTGGCGATCGCCCGCGCGTTCGCCGGCGACCCCCGGATCGTGGTCTGCGACGAGCCGACCTCGGCTCTCGACGTGTCGGTGCAGGCGGCGATCCTCAACCTGCTCACCGACCTGCAGGAGCGCGAGGACGTCGCCTACCTGTTCATCAGCCACGACCTCGGCGTCGTCCGCTATCTGGCCGACCGGATCGTGGTCCTCTACCTCGGGCGGGTCATGGAGGTCGGGCCGGCCGACGACGTGTTCCAGGCTCCCCACCATCCCTACACCGAGGCGCTGCTGTCGGCGGTGCCGACGCTGAACGAGACCGAGCGCCTGCGGATCCGGCTGGAGGGCGAGATTCCCTCAGCCGCCGACCCTCCCTCCGGGTGTCCGTTCCAGACGCGCTGCCCGCGCAAGATCGGGGAGATCTGCGAGACGACCGAGCCGGAGCTGCGCGAGGAGGAAGCCGGTCACGGGATCCGCTGTCACATCCCGCTGGCCGAGCTGCGCCGGTTGCAGACCGTGGAGTCCGCCCCGGCGAGCACGCCCGATACGTCAGCTGAGCGCTTGGGCTAGGCGGCGACGCTCACCGTCTCGCCGAAGGGCTAGAAGGCGACGGTCACGGTCTCGCCGCTGACCAGCGCCCGCTCACAGCTGACGGCGACGGCCAGCGTCCCGAGGGCGTCGCGGGGCGTGCAGAACGGGCGAACATCACGATCGCCCCGGGCCAGCCTCAGGAAGCGCTGGACGGAGCGGCGCATGGGATCGCCGTAGCGGCCGGTCAGCGTCGAGCCGGCAGCGACGCCACCCAGCTCGAAGGTGTCGGGCCCGAGCCTGCACCAGATCGACGCCTGCGGATCCAGCACGTCGAGGGCGTGCACGCGCGGATGGCCCTCCGGAGTCCAGGCGACGCTGATCGTGCCGACACCGCCGCCGGCGAACCGCAGCGTCAGCGCGAGCGCGTCCTCGATCGCCGGCCGTGACTCCCCGGCCTGGGCGAGCGCCACCCCCGACCCGGAGGCGCGTACCGCCATCACCTCTCCGCCGATGGCGCGCTGGAGATCGATGTGGTGGCTGGCTCGCTCCAAGATCTGACCGCCCGACTGCGCGGGGTCCAGGAACCAGCCGCGCGCGGCCACCGGACCGTAGTTGCGGGAGACCAGCATCGCCACCGCGGGGGGAGACGAGGTCACGGACGCGTTGCAGCAGCTCACTTCCGCGCCACTGGTAGCCGACCACGCAGACGGCGTCGGCATCCTCGCCGGCGGCGACGATCGCGCGGGCGTCGGAGAGATTGCGGGCGATCGGCTTCTCCAGATAGACATGGATCCCGCGCTCCAGCGCGGCTACCGCCGGGGCGCGGTGGTGCAGCGGGGGCGTGCACACCCAGACGGCGTCGAGCGCTTCGGCGTCGAGCATCTCCGCCCAGTCGGCAAACGCGCGGCCGCCGCGCGGGCCGCTGATCGCCTCGGCGCGGGCGACGTCTGGATCGCACACCGCCACCAGCGCGGCGTCGCCGTCGGCCTCGATGTGGGGCACGTGGGACCGAGAGATCCAGCCGGCGCCGATCAGCCCGACCCGCAGGGCCGTCTTGCCATCTCTGCGCGAGGTCTCGCCGGAGGTGCTCAGAACGCCATCCAGCCGCCGTCGACGAGCAGATTGGTGCCGGAGACATAGAGCGAGTCGTCGGAGGCCAGATAGGCGGCGGCACCGGCCACGTCCTCCGGGCGACCCAGCCGCCCAAACGGGGTGCGGGCATACGAGTAGGCCATCACCTCGGGGTCGGCGTGCTGCGCGACGCCGGTCATGATCTTGCCCGGCGCGACCGCGTTGACGAGGATCCCATGTCGGCCGTAGTCCACGGCCAGCTGCCGCGTCAGGTTGACCACGCCGCCCTTGCTGGCGGCGTAGGCGACGTGCCCGGGCGGCCCGATCATGCCGTGCTGGGAGGAGATGTTGATGACCCGGCCCCGGACCTCGCCGATCGGCTCCTGGTCGATCATCTCGGTGATCGCCCGCTTGCAGCACAGGAACACGCCTCGGAGGTTGACCGCCATGATCGCGTCCCAGTCGGCTTCGCTCGTCTCCAGCAGCGACTTCGAGGCTGCCCCGGAGATACCGGCGTTGTTGACGATCACGTCGAGGCGACCGAAGGTTGCCGTGGCGCCGGAGACGAGGGCGTCGACGTCACTTGACCGCGAGACGTCGGCCTGGATCCGGACGCCCGTCCCGCCTGCGTGCGCGATCACCTCCTCGGTGCTCTCCCCGCCCTCGCGGGGATTGCCACGCACGTCGGACACGACCACCGCCGCCCCCTCCGCGGCGAACCGGATCGCGATGGCGCGGCCCAGCCCCGACGACGCGCCGGTGACCACCGCGACCCGTCTGCTCAGACGTCCGTGGCGCTCCATGCGTCCCTCACCTGGCCGAGATGTTCGCATCGCACGGGACTAAAGCAGTCGCCGGCACCCATCGCCGGCGCCGGGGCCCGCAGAGGCGGCAGGGGGCCGCGCGCTCCCCGGTTATCCTCCGGCGATGACGAAGGTCGCCTTCGTGGCCCACTGCTTGCTGAATCAGAACTCCCGCGTCGCCGGTGGCGCCTACTGCCCCGGGGTCTATTCGCCGTTCGTGGCGGAGCTGCGGGACTCCGGCTGGCAGCTCGTGCAGCTGCCGTGTCCGGAGCTCGCGTTCGCCGGCCTGAACCGGTTCTGGGCAGTCCGGGAGCAGTACGACACGATCGCGTTTCGACGTCACTGTCGGCGCATCGTCGGCGCCGTCGCGGGAGCGGTCGCCGCTCATCTCGAGCGCGGGGACGAGGTCGTGCTGGTCGGCGTTGACGGGAGTCCGACGATGGGCGTGCACGTGACGAGCTCGGACATGGCGCGCGGCGGCCGGCCCGATTGGCCCGACGGAAACGCCGAGCTCGCCGCGGGCCCCGGCATCCTGATCGAGGAGCTCCTGGCGGAGCTGACCGCCCGCGGGATCCGGCAGCCGCGGGCCACCGGCGTCCAGCATCCGGAGCCCGACGCTCCCGCCGCGAGTCAACGGGGTGCCCTCGGCGCCTTCCTGAACGCGTGATGGAGCCCGACGTCCGGAGCTTCTGCGTTGCTCTCGTCGCCGACGAGCTGGTCAACGACGACGCGGCCGGATTCGACGTGCTCGGCGTGCTGGATCGCGCGGGCTGGGGCGTGATCGCGCTCCCGCCGGCCTGGTATCCCGCCGCGGTCGCCGCGCCCCTGCTGGAGCAGATCGCCGAGCACGTCCACGAGTTCACGCGCCACGGCTACGCGATCGCGCTGGTCGGCCGGCGGGCGGGGCTCGAGTCCGCGCTGACCGGCGCGGGATTGACGATGCCTGAGTCGATCGCGCCGGGCGACCCCGCGGAGCTGGAGGCGGCACTGACCACCCGCGCTGCCGGCCGCGCGCCCGATGACGCCGCCGCCGCCCAGCGGACCGGTTCTTGAAGCTGCTGGTCAGACGACGGGTCGTCGTGCCGTGAACCAGACCGTGATCTCCGGCGGCCAGGTGGTGACGCCGGCCGGCCTGCTGGATGCGGATGTCCTCATCGCCGGGGAGAAGATCGTCGGCCTGACGACGCCCGGGTGCGCCGGCGGCGAGAGCGCCGCGATCGATGCTCGCGGTTGCTACGTGCTGCCGGGAGGCGTCGACCCCCACGTCCACATGCTGTCCGACGTGCCCGCCGCCGACCAGGCGCTGCTCGGCGGGACCACCACCGCGCTGTCGTTCACCTGGCCGGCGCCCGGTGAGTCGCCGGCCGCGGCCTTTGAGCGGGCCCGCGATGAGCTGCTCCCGGCGACCAGCTTGGACGTCGGCCTGCACGCCGCGCTGTGGAGTCCGCACGCGGTCACCACCGCCGACGTCGACCGGCTCCACGCGCTCGGCGTGTGTGGGCTCAAGCTGTACGTCGCCTACCCGGAGCTGGGGTTCATGGCCTCAGACGCGGATGTCTACCGGGTGATGGCCGCGGGGCGCGAGCGCGGGCTCGCGGTGCAGGTCCACTGCGAGAACGGCGACCTGATCGCCGCGCTCACCGAAGAGGCGCTGGCCGCCGGGCGCACCGGCGTGCGCTCGTTCTTTGCGACCCGGCCTCCGATCGCCGAGGAGGAGTCCGTCCACCGCATGCTCTGCCTCGCCGAGCTCACCGGCGCCTCGATCTACCTGGTGCACCTGTCCACGTCGGGGGCGCTTGACCACGTCCGCGCCTTCCGCCGGCGCGGCGTCTCGGCGTGGGCCGAGGCGGTCACGTGGGGGCTGATCCTGGATGACTCGGTGATCGACCGCGACGATCCGCGGGTGTACATGGCCGCGCCGCCGCCCCGCCCCCGCGAGCACGTCGAGGCAGTGTGGGCCGGGATCCGTGACGGGACCGTGAACACGCTCGGCTCCGATCACCACGAGCGGGCCTACGCGCCGCCCGATGCCCCCGATTTCACCGGCATCCCGTACAGCATCCGCGGGATCCGCGTGCGCCTGCCGATGCTCCTCGCCGAGGGCCTGCGTCGCGACGTCCCCATCCCGCGGATGGCCGAGCTTCTCGCCACCAGCCCGGCTCGGGCCTTCGGCCTGCCCGGCAAGGGGGTGCTGGCCCCGGGCGCCGACGCCGACATCGCCATCTGGGACCCGGATGGCAGCTGGACGATCGGCGACGACTACCCCGCGTGGAGTGAGATGACGGTGCCCGGGGCGGTTCGGACCGTCCTGCGCCGGGGCGAATTGATGGTCAACGACGGAGCGCTGGTGGAGTCCCGGTCGGCGGGGCGGCACCTGCGCCGGGACGGCCCAGGCAGCTGAGTCGATGGCGGTCGACAGCCCGACCGGGTGAACGCCCGCCGGAGGCGGTTGGTCGCCATCCGGTTCCCAGCCGGGCTCACGCCGGGGCGGGATAGCGTTCCAGCCACCAGCGCGCGATGTCCGAACGGCGCATGAACGACACGCCGGGGGTTCGCTGGGCGTGGGCGATGAACTCGCGCAAGGCGGCGGCTCGTGCCGCCTGGCCGCTCCACCGGGCGTGTACCGCGACGGTCATCATCGCCGTCCGCCGTTCGTAGGCCAGCTGGTCCAGCCCCATGATCAGCGTGTCCAGGAAATCTCGGGGGCCGGTGAAGCCCGGAGTGGTCACGAACCGGCTGTCGTTGTAGGTCTTGGAGTAGGGCACGACCAGCCACGGTCGCCCGCCGCGCGCGTAGTAGGGCAGGTCGTCGGCGCAGACGTCGCTGTCGTAGATGAACCCCCCCTCCGCCATGAGCAGCTCGCGCGTGTTCTCGGTCGGCCAGGAGCGGCAGTTCCACCCGACCGGACGCGTTCCCAGCGTCCGCTGGTAGCTCTCGATCGCGCGGCGCAGGTGCTCGCGCTCCTCATCACGCGTCTGATGCCAGGCCTCGATCCAGCGCCACCCGTGGCCCATCAGGTCGTGACCGCGGTCGCGCATCCATTGACACACCGCCGGGTTGAGCTCCAGCGCGACCGCCGAACCCGACACCGTCACCGGCACCCGCGCCTCGTCGTAGATCCGGGCCAGGCGCCACACCCCGGCGCGACTGCCGTACTCGTAGTGGCCCTCGGTGCCGGGGTCTCGCTGGGGCGGGTCGACGCCCGCCGCCGGATACTCACCCCACCCATCGTTGCGGTCGTCACCCCAGAGGACCGAGTACTCGGATCCCTCTTCGTAGACGAGCACGAGGTTGATCACCACCGTGGCGCCGTCCGCCCACTCGAACGCCGGCGGCGTCGGCCCGTAGCCGACCAGATCCCGCGCGCGTACCGCCGGTGGGATCAGATCAGTGACTTCGTCATCCATTGCCCAATTTCATCTTAGTTCGATCGCCTCCTGACACTGACACTTCATCGGGCCACCTGTCTTTATCAGTATGGTTGCCGCCGTGACTGTGTCAGCCCATGCCGCACCCCTGACCATCGATGCCGAGCGCTTCGCGTGCGACCTGGAGGAGCTCAACGCCATCGGCTGGACCGGCAAGGGCGGGCTGCAGCGTACCTCGTTCTCCGCTGCGCATGTCCGCGCGCGTCAGTGGTTCTTGGGTCGGGCTGACGCGGCCGGCCTGCAAACCCAGGTCGACTCCGCCGGCAATCACTCCGCGCTGCTCCCCGGCGCTGATCCGGCGGCGCGAACGCTGATGCTCGGGTCCCACCTGGACGCGGTGCCGGGCGGGGGCCGGTTCGACGGCGCCCTCGGCGTCCTCTGCGCGCTGGAGGTGGTGCGCACGGTGAAAGACCTAGGCCTCCCGCTGCCGGTGGCGCTGGAGGCGATCGACTTCACCGATGAGGAGGGAACCTTCGTCGGCACGCTGGGGAGCTGGGCGATCGCCGGGCGGCTCACCCCCGAGACGCTCGCCTCGCCGCGGAGCGGCCGCGACGTGATGCTCACCGAGCTGGCTCGTGTGGGCCTGACCGAGGATGGACTGTTCGCGGCGCGTCGTGACCCAGCGACGATCGCCGGCTTCCTGGAGCTGCACATCGAGCAGGGGCCGGTACTGGAGGCCGCCGGGGTGCAGATCGGGATCGTCACCGGAATCCGCGGTAACGCCTCGTTCGAGGTCGTGTTCCGGGGCGCCGCGCGCCACGCCGGCACCACCCCGATGGATGCCCGGCGTGACGCCGGCCTCGGGGCGGCGCAGCTCGCGCTCGCGCTGCGCGACGCCGTCGCCCGCGACTTCCCCGGGTGCGTCGCCAACGTCGGCAACGTCACGACGGAGCCGGGGGCGTTCAACGTGATCCCCGAGCGGGCCGCGCTCAAGCTCGAGGTCCGGTCCCTGGACGACGCGGAGCTGCGCGCGCTGTCGGCGGTGATCCGCGATCTCGCCCACGACGCCGCGCGGCGGTGGAATCTGGAGGTCAGCATCGAGCCGGTGGGATGGTGGACGCCGGCACCCACCCACAGCCGGGTCCGCGAGGCGCTAGCGAGCTCGGCCGAGCGGCTCGCGCTGAGCGCGATGGAGATGCCCTCGGGAGCCGGACACGACGCGCAGGTGATGGCCGAGATCACCACCAGCGGGATGGTCTTCGTGCCCTCTCACGACGGGATCAGCCACCATCCCGACGAGTTCACCGAGCTGGCGGACTGCATCAACGGGGCCAACGTCCTGCTCGGCGCCACGGTGGCGCTCGCCCAGACGCTGTGAGGCGCGTCGGCGGGTCTCGAGGATCGTCTGCGAGCTCCGACCGGCCGCAGCCGGCGCGCTCAGGTCATATACGCCTTCCCGAGGAACGTCTGCTGGATCTGGGCGCCGACCACGCCGTGGACGTTGGGCGTGGTGGCGGCAACCAGGTTGTCCTCGAAGTAGGGAATGATCACCGGCGTCTCGTTCAGTAGCAGGGTCTGGATCTGGCCGGCCAGCTTCATCTGCGTGCTCAGGTCAACGGCGGCGACGAACTTCTTGTACAGCGAGTCCACCTGCGGGTTCTTGAAATGGGCCGCATTCCACACTCCATTGCTGGTGAATACCGCCTGCAGCACCGTGTTCGGCACGCCGCGGCCGCCATAGTCGACCAGGCTCATCTGTCCATCCAGCCAATCGGAGTTGCCGAACGTCGCCTTGCCGTAGTAGGCGGCCTGGGTCTCGACCTTGAGGCTGATGTTGATCCCGATTTGCTTGGCTTCCGCGGCGAACGTCTGAGCCAGCTGCGGGATCTCCTGGTACTGCTCGGTGAACATCGTGGCGTTGAACCCCGAGGAGTGACCCGCCGCGCTCATCAGCTGCTTGGCCTTGGCGATGTCCTGCGCTCGCTGGGGCACCGACTTGTCGGTGGCGGCCTGGATCGGCGCGAACGGGCTGTCGTTGCCCAGCGCGCCATAGCCCTGCAGCAGCCCCTTGATCATACCCGGCCGGTCGACGCTGAGGGCCATCGCCTGACGGACCCGCACATCGTCGAACGGCTTCTGGTCGGTGCGCATCGACAGCTCGCGATGCAGCGCGGCCGGGATCGACACGATCTTGTAAGACGGGTTGTGCAGCACCGCACTGGCGCCGGCCGCGGCCAGGTCGCTGACCATGTCCACCGAACCGCCCTGCAACGCCAGGATCGCCGGCGACTGGCTTTGATAGAACGTCCACGCGGTCGCGCCCAGCTTCGGCTTGGGGCCCCAGTAGTCCGGGTTGGCGACAAAGCTGGCGCCGACGTTCTGAGTGTAGCTCTTGAGCTTGAACGGCCCGGTTCCGATCATCGTCTTCTGCCACTTGGTGAAGTCGGTGCCCTTGGGAACGATGATCGAGTTGTAATTGTCCGACGACACCAGGTACGGGAAGCTGCCGACCGGCGCCTTGAGGTGAAATGCGACCGTTTGGGGATCGACCTTCACCACGCCCTTCGGGTCCAGCACCTCCCCGAACACCGACAGTGCGTTGGCCGCGTTCTTTGGGTCTGACTGCTGCTGCATGGTGTAGACCACGTCGTCGGCGGTCATCGGCGTGCCGTTGTGGAACTTGACCCCCTGGCGGATCTTGAACGTCCACACCGAGCCGTCCCCGTTGGGCTTCCAGCTGGTGGCCAGCGATGGAATCAGGTGAGGGCCGGGATAGCCGGTGTTGTCGGCGATCAGGAAGTCTCCGACCTGACAGAGCATGATCAGGCCGCCGTTGTCGGCGATCGTGAGCGGGTTGATCGCCGCGGCGGGCACCTGTTGGGCGACCCGCAGGGTCGCGCCCTGCTTGACGGTGCCGCCGGCCGACGCGCTGCCGCTGGAGGCCGCGCTGCCGCCGGTCTTGTTGGCGCTGCCGCAGGCAGCCAGCACCGCGCCCATCGACGTCACCGACAACCCGAGCACGCTTCCGCGCCGCAGGAAATCGCGGCGGCTCAGCCGCCCGGCGACGAACTCGTCGATCGTCTCGTTCTCCAGCTCGCTGCTCCGAGACCGGACCTGATCGAGCAACTGCCTATTTACGTTCACGTGCGGCTGCCTTTCTGGATGAGGCACCCGACCCCATCGGGTGCCTTCGAGATGAGCGACGAAATGCGCGGGACCTGTGCGGTCACGAGCCTCGAGACAAACTCCTCCTGCCGGGCGATGGTGAGCCCGAGTGCCGCCCGGCCGGTGATGATTCCGAGCGCCGATGACCGGCGGTCATCGCGCTGGCCTCCGTGCAACTCCGGACTTCCTGACAGCGAATGGCGATGCGGCATGCTACCAAACCAATTCGTGCAAATGCGCCGCTAACGCAGCGCTGTTTCCCGGTGTTTGCACGCTCGCATCAGGGGGTCGTCGCCCCCTCGTCCGACGCGCCGCTCAGCTGCCGTAGGCGGGCCGCGAGCGAACAGCGCGCGATCGCGCCACCAGAAGCACGGCGACCGCCACGGCGGGCAGGATGACCGCCAGGTAGGCGGCCCGAGCCCCGCCGCGCTCCTCCACCATTCCGGCCAGAAGCGGCATCAGCACCATCGCCGCTGCCCAGGCGCCGTTGACGATCCCGAACGCGGAGCCGTCGCCCCCCTCGTCCGAACCGGAGGCGAGTGAGTAGGCGATCGTGCTCACGGCGGCGCGCGGCATCGCGGTCAACAGCAACGCTCCGACGAGCGCCGACGCCTGGCCACTGGCCAGCGCCGGGACCAGAGCAACCGACAAAATCGCAGTCGCCAGCGCGTTGAACCTCAGCGTGCGGGCGCGCTCGCCGAGCCGCACCACGGCGACGCTGACGGCGATGTAGCAGACCGCCGCCGCGGAGAAGGCCAGGCCGATCCGGCCGCTGGAGATGCCATCGTGGTGCAGGCCCGCGGAGATCAGCAGCTGGCTGACGCCGGACACCGCTCCCGAGACCACGAGGGCTCCGGCCGCGGCGCCGACCCCGGGATGCCGGGCCTGGCGCGCCAGCGAGCGCAGCGCGGCGGGAGCCGCCGGGGCTTCCGTGGCCGGCTGATCCTCGGCCGGCATCGGGGCCGCCGGCTGATCCTCGGCCGGCATCAGGGCCGCCGGCCGATCCTCCGCCGCCAAGGCTACCGGCTGATCCTCGGCCGCCAGCGATCCGATCGACTCATCCGCAGCGGCCACCGGTCCAGCCGACCCGCGCTCACGACGGGCCAGCGCCGGCTCGCTCAGCATCAGCGGCATCACCACCACCGCGGCCACCGCGGCGATCAGCAGGAACGGGACCCCGGGGTCGGTCGCCTGTGCCAGCACGCCGCCCACCGCGGGTCCGACCATGATCCCGACCGATGAGCAGGTCACCGACGGACCGAGGCGCGCGCCGCCTTCCCCGTCATCCAGATCCGACAGCCACGCCATGCCGGTGGTCCAGATGACGCCGAACGCGACCCCGAAGATGATCCGCCCGAGCAGCAGCGCGGCCAGGGAGGGGGCGGCCTGCGCCAGACACGACAGGCACAGCAGGGCACCTGCCACCAGCGTCACCCGCGGGGCGCCGAACCGGTCAGCGGCCAATCCCGAGGGCACCGACACGGCCAGCGTCGCCAGACCGGGCAGGGCCAGCAGCAACGCGGTCTCCGACGCCGAGAGCTCGTACTGCGCCGACAGCCCCGGCAGCAGCGGCACGATCACCGCCTGCGCGACCCCGGCGATGAAGAACAGCGCGTAGATCAGCCACAGCCGAGCCGTCGGGCTCAGACGGAGGTCGTTCAGCCGATCCAGGGAAATCGTGGAAAACATCCGCCAAACACATTACGATCTGTCGCCCGATTTTTAAGTGACTCTTTTCGCTGGTTATGACCGATTTGATCGATCACAATCCGATCGACTTGAAGGCGCTGCGTGCGCTGGTCGCGGTCGCGGATCAAGGCTCCTTCCGGGCCGCGGCCAAGGCGCTCGGCTACACCCAGTCCGCGATCTCACATCAGATCGGGGTGCTGGAGCGAGCGCTCGAGGCGCCGCTGTTCACCCGCCCGGGCGGTCGCGGCGCCATCGCCCTGACCGCCGCCGGGGATGTCGCCTACCGGCGAGCGCGGCGGGTGTTGGGCGAGGTCGAGACGCTCGGCGCCGATGTCGCCGCGATCTCCCGAGGTGAGCGCCAGACCCTACGGATCGGCGTGTTCCAGACTGCCACCACCGAGTTGCTCCCGGGCGCGCTGCGGACCTTGCGGGAGCAGCGTCCAGACGTGGAGGTGGCATTGACCGAGGCTCAGGACAACCCTCGGGCGTTCGACCGGCTGGTCGCGGGCCAGCTGGACTTGGCGTTCCTCGTCAACCCCGAGCCCGACGCGCGGATCCGGTCGATCCCGCTGCTCGAGGACCCCTGGGTGATCCTGACCCGGCGTGACAGCGAGCTCGCCGCCGCCCAGACGCCGTCGTTCGACCTGCTCGACGGGGTCGATCTGGTGGCGTGGAACCGACGCTGGCGCACCCAGCAGGAGCTCGAGAAGGCATGGCGACGGCGCGGGATCAATCCACGCGTCGTCTACCGCACCGATGACAACCTGGCTCTCCAGCGGCTGGTCGCCGCCGGGTACGGTCACGCCTGCCTGGACCGGCTGGGGGCGGCCGGCGCGGTCGAGCCGTCGCTGACCTGGGTGGAGCCCGAGGAGATCCTGATACCGCGGACGATCGCGCTCTGCCAGCCCCGCCGGCGCGACCCGAGTGGCGCTGCCGTGATCCTGATGGATGCGGTGCGAAGCCAGTTCGGGGGCTGAGCAAGGATGCGGACGCCGAGCTTGACAGGGCCCGGGGCGTGTGGGACAACGCCGCGCAGGATGGCGCTCCCGTTCGCCCAGCCGAGATGACCGAGACGGCGCTGGTGGCACCCGAGGCGCCCACGGCGATGCAGATGCAGGCCTGCGTCCTGCGCGAGCCGGGCCGGCCACCGGCGGTCGAGACGGTGGCGCTGGATCCGCCGCGCGCCGGCGAGGTGCTGGTCCGTGTCGCGGCCGCCGGCGTGTGCCATTCCGACATCCACCTCGCCGACGGGCTGCTCGGAGCGGACCGCTGGCCGATGGTGCTCGGCCACGAGGGCGCCGGGGTGGTCGCGGCGGTCGGCGACGGCGTGACCGCGGTGGCCCCCGGCAATCACGTCGTTTTCTGCATGGTCGCGTCCTGCGGCGTGTGCGAGGCGTGCCGCTCGGGCCGACGCACCCTGTGCGAGCCGGCGAACGCCCGGGCGGTGGCCGGCACCCTGGCCGACGGGACGTCGCGGCTGCGGGCCGCCGATGGGACGATCCTGCAGCACTCCCTCACCGTCGCCTGCTTTGCGCAATACGCCGTCGTCGCGGCCGCGGCGGTGATTCCGATTCCCGATGATGTGCCGCTGTGGCAGGCCGCCCTTCTCGGCTGTGGCGTCGTGACCGGCTTCGGGGCGGTCGCTCACGCCGGACGGGTGCGGATCGGCCAGCGGGTGGCCGTGGTCGGCTGTGGCGGGGTCGGGCTCCAGGTGATCGCCGCCGCCCGGCTGGCCGGCGCGGCGACGGTGATCGCGGTCGACCGCCGGCCGGAGAAGCTGGAGCACGCGCTGCGGCGCGGCGCCACCCACGCCGTCGACGCGACCGCCGGCGACGCCGCCGTCCAGGTGCTGGCGATCAGCGGCGGTGGAGTGGATCGCGCATTTGAGGTGGTCGGCACCGCCGCAACGATCCGCGCCGCCTGGGACGCGCTGCGCCCGGGCGGAACGGCGGTGGTGGTGGGGCTGGCGCCGAAGGGCATCGAGGTCTCGCTGCCGGCGGTCGAGTTCCTCTCGGAGAAAGCGATCATCGGCAGTTACTACGGGTCCGCCGACCCGGCGCAGACGCTCCCCGGCATCGTCGAGCTGGTCCGGACAGGACGCCTGGGACTCGCCGACATGGTCTCGCATCTGATCGAGCTCGACGAAGTCCCCGAGGCGCTGGACCGCCTGCGTCGCGGCGAGGGCGATCGATCAGTGATCGTGATCGATCCCGGGCTGGCGGGCACGACGGCCAGCGGCGCGCAACACCCGGACAATTCCTACGAACGGAGCCATAGATGAGCGACTCGGACCTCGAGCGGCCAACCACCGACTCGGACCTCGAGCGGCCAACCACCAACTCGGACCTCGAACCGATGACGACCGGCCCCACCGACCTCGATGGGCGAATCGGCGAAGGATGGAGCGGTGCCGACCCGGATGGCGCCCACGTCAACATCGTGCTCGCGAGCCGCGGGACGCCGACGGCGGCGGCGCTGCTCACCACGTTCACGTCGCCGGCCCCCGGCCACACACCGATCCTGGTCGTCGTCGGCGAGGACAAGGACCACTACGAGCCCGTTTGGCCACCGACGATCATGATCAACAAGGCAACGGCGACCGAGGAGCTCCACCAGACGATCACCTGGGGCGCCGCCCAGCTCGGCATCGCCCAGGGGGTGCTGGACGCGGTGGCCGAAGGGATGCTCCTCGCCACCGGCGACGTGCTGGTGTTCGTCACGATCTACATCGAGCCCGGCGCCACCGACGAGACGGCGGTCCGCACCGCCAGCCGCGCGGCCACTCTCAAGGGCGTGCGGATGGCGGCGACCGGGCGCTCGCCGCAGGCCGTCGAGGAGCTCGTCGCCCAGCGCGACAACCTGCGCAGCCCGTTCTATCGCGGCTCGTGAGGATCACTTCTATCGAGTTGGAGCGTCTGAGGCTGCCGCTCTCACCCCCCTTCGCGGCGGCCTGGGACCCGAATCCGCGGCGCCATTTCGACGCTACGCTGGTTCGCGTCCACACCGACGAGGGCGTGACCGGGATCGCCAGCGGCGACACGATGGACGGCTTCGCGGCCTACGAGCACCTGTTCATCGGACGCGACCCGCTCGCACTCAGCCTCCACGCGCGCGCGCTGGAGACGATCTCGCTGCACGCCGGGCGCTACTGGCCGCTCGAGGCGGCGCTGTGGGATCTCGCTGGCCGGGCGCTCGGGACTCCGGTCGCGAACCTCCTCGGCGGCGCCCGGGACCGCCTCCCCGCCTACGCCTCCCTGGGCGAGCTACGGCCCCCGGGTGAACGGGCGCAGGACGCTCACGCACTGCTCGAGCATGGTTTCGGTGCGGTCAAGGTGCGGATCGCTCGTGACCGGATCGCCGAGGGCGTCAGCGTGGTGGCGGCGATGCGCGACGCCGTGGGCGACGCCCTGGAGATCATGGTCGACCTCAACCAGTGGTGGCGGATGCCCGGCGACATCGATCCCGGACTCGGCCCCCAGGCCGCGCGGCGGGTGATCGATGAGCTCGCCGAGTACCACGTGCTGTGGGTGGAGGAGCCCTTGGCCGGCGATGACCTCGACGGCATGCGGATGCTCCGTCACGCCTCCCCCACACGCATCGCGGGCGGGGAGATGGCGCGGAGCTTCGACGAGCTGCGTCGGGCGCTCGAGGCAGACGCGCTCGACGTGCTCCAACCCGACGTCGTCCTCTCGCTCGGCGTCTCGGCGACGCGGACCCTCGCCGAGCTGGCACTGCGGCGCAATCGCTGGTTCACGCCGCATACGTGGACCAACGGCATCGGCATGCTGGCGAACCTGCACGTCTGCTGCGGCGTCGGCGGCGGACCGTACCTCGAGTACCCGTACGACCCCCCCGGCTGGACGCCGGAGCGCCGGGACTTCATGCTCGCCGCCCCGCTGGCGCTCGACGGCGACGGCTGCCTGGCGATTGGCGACGCGCCGGGACTGGGCGTGGCGCTCGACGAGGAGGCGGTCGCCCACCACGCCGCGACCGCCGCTGGGTCTCGTCACTCCGGCTCGTAGCCGCCGGCGGTCCGGTGGCCGCTGGGCGTCCCCGAGCGTGAGTTCGCCCCCGAGGACCGGACGGCTGCCCAGCGGGCGCTATCCGTAGCCTTGGGAACGCCGGGGACGAAGAATGCCACCGGCGTGATCTGCAGGGGGTAGGCTGACGCCATGCCGATGCCAAAGCGGTCTAGCGTCGATGACTTCTTCGCGCGACTGAACGATGTCCAGCGGCCGCACCTCGAGGCGCTCAGGGAGCTGAGCCTCGATGCCGACTCGGAGGCGCGGGAGGAACTGAAGTGGAACCTTCCGGTGTACGTCCGCGATGAGAAGACGAGCCTGTGGATGCTTCAGAACTTCAAGCATCACTGCTCGCTGCGGTTCCCGCCACCGTTCTTCGCCACCCAGAAGGCCGCGGTGCAGGCCGCCGGGTATGAGGCTGGTGAGGGCTTCATCAAGCTCCCCTACGAGCGCGAGCTGCCGACCGAGCTCCTGAAGGCGCTGATGCAGGCTCGGGTGCAGGAGTACGCAGCGACCGGCGCCGGCTGGAACGACCGCTGACCTCGGGCTACCTCCCGTGAGGGTCGCGGTCGTTGAGGGTCCCGAGGGAGCGGCGGTGGAGGGTCCTGAGGGAGCGGCCGTTGAGAGTCCTGAGGGAGCGGCGCAGAACGCCGCACGACGAGAATGCTCCTCTCACGAACCAGCCGCCACGAGATCGGACCTCGGCATGCAACGTCGCTGCCGCTTCGGGGCTCGCGAAGCCTGAAGCGGAAGTCGTTCACTCGCGGCTGCAGGGGCGACAGGGCGAAAGTCTGGCTGGTATGTGGCTGTCGCTCCTGCTGTTCGCGACGCGCCTCGCTCGGCGCGCAGCCGGGTGGACCTGCATCATCTCGGTGCGACTGGCTCGGGATCGCCAGGTACGCGGCTCACCCGGCGATTCTTTGACTGTGGCGTAGGCGATCAACCGACGCCGGTGGCGTGGCAGGCTCTCGCCGTCCGCACGAACGCGGCACCGTGTGCGTCGATGGACTTCGGGATCCCGATCCAGTAACCGCCCTCCCCGTAGAGCGTGGCGTACTGGGACGATTGCGATGGAGGCGGGTTGGGCCTTGGGTCGGGGATGCTCGGGTACCCGTGCGCGCGCATGCAGTTCGAGAGCGCAAGCAGCTTTGCCTGTGTCTGCCCGGACGGCGCGGCCGGGGGAGGGGTCTTTACTGGCAGCAGGTGCTGGCAGGTCCTCTGAGCGACCTTGAACGCGGGGGAGGATGGGTTGATGCCGGGGACGTGCTGGAGGCTGAGGTCGTCGGGGAAGTTCGATACCGCGTGTGAGCGCATGCAGCGGGCGAAGGCCAGCGTGTCCTGTTGAGCTTGAGCCTGGTCCGGGTTGGTCTGGCCGCCGGAGCTGGACGAGCTGGGCGAGCTGGCGCCACACGCGGCGATCGCCGTGACCGCGGCAGCGGCCGCGATCGCGGCTGCGGCTCGCGCTGTGGGCGGCCACGCCCGCTGGGGCCGGCGGCTCACGCGGGTGCTGTCGTCCATTCATGCGCTCCTCTGCGCCGGGTGGTGGCTCCGGCTGGTCGTGGTGTGCATCGGGACTCGCTGCTTTCTGATCGTCTGCCGTCCTGTGGGTGCGCCGCTGCCCGTCCGGTGTAGCGCGAGGCCGATGACACGAGCCGAACGTTGTTAGGCGGATGTCATCCGGGCGGGTGCAGAATGTGCCGGTGCGAGTCTTGGTCGTGGAGGATCACGTGGTGTTGGCCAATCGGATCGGCGAGGGTCTGCGTGACGCCGGGTTCGCCGTCGACGTGGTCTACGACGGCGCGGCAGCCCTACAGAGCACGACGAGTACCGACTACGACGTGGTCGTGCTCGACCGCGACTTGCCGGCCGTGCACGGCGACCGGGTCTGCGGTCGGCTGGTGCGCGACGGCTCGCCCAGCCGGATCCTGATGCTCACCGCGGCCACCGATGTCGAGGATCGGGTCGACGGGCTGGAGCTGGGCGCGGATGACTACGTCGGCAAGCCGTTCGCCTTCCACGAGCTGATCGCGCGCGTCCGCGCCCTGGGGCGGCGCGGACCCGGCTCGCCCGCGGTTGTGCAGCGGGGCGGTCTGGTGGTCGATCGCGCGCGGCATCGGGCCAGCCGAGCCGGGGTCCCGCTGACCCTGACGCGCAAGGAGTTCGGCGTGCTCGAGTGCCTGGCCGGCGCGGACGGCGCTGCGGTCAGTGCCGAGGAGCTGCTCGAACACGTCTGGGACGCGCACGCCGACCCGTTCAGCAACACGGTCGCGGTAACCGTCGGGCGGTTGCGGCGCAAACTCGGGGACCCGCCGCTGATCGAGACCCTCGTCGGCGTCGGCTACCGATTGTGAGAAGGTATCTCAGCGCCCGGTCACGGCTGACGCTGCTCTACACGTCGCTGTTCGCGCTGGGCGGGGCCGCGCTGGTATCGATCACCTACCTGCTGGTCGTGCACAGCTTGCACAGCACGACGACCACCACGACCCCGACCGCGATCCAGCCAGCGCTCGCCAGATGCCTCCAGGCGGCATCGCAGCGTGGTGGCGTCCGTTCCGAAGTCATGCAGAAGTGCAGCGCGCTGTATGCCAACGGTGTCCAGGCCGGCGTCTCTGCGCAGCGCGACACGACGCTCGCCCACCTGCTGGCCTACTCGCTACTCGGCCTGGCTGGCGTGACACTGCTCGCCGCGCTCGCGGGCTGGATCGTCGCCGGACGCATCCTGCGGCCGGTGCACCGGCTCACCGCCGCCGCCCGCGCCGCCAGTGAACAGAACCTGTCTCAGCGCATCGCTCTACAGGGCCCGCGCCACGAGCTGCGTGAACTCGCCGACACCTTCGACACGATGCTCGAACGGCTCGACCGCGCGTTCACCAGCCAGCGGCAGTTCATCGCCAACGCGAGCCATGAGCTTCGCACGCCGCTGACGGTCATGCGCACCGCGATGGACGTCGTCCTCGCCAAGCCAGAGCCGACGCGCGACGAGCTGGTGTCGATGGCCACCGAAGTCCACCAGGCCGTCGATCACGCCGAGCGGCTCATCGAGGTACTGCTGATACTCGCGCGCAACGAGCAGGCGCGCGTCCTCGCCGACCCGCTGGATCTCGCCGCCGTCGCCGAAGACGCACTCGAGGGACGTACGGCCAACGGCATCACAACGACCATCATGCTCGAGGAATCCCCGGTGACCGGCGACGGGGTGCTGCTCGAACGGCTCGTCGCCAACCTGCTCGACAACGCCGAGCGCTACAACGTCGCGGGCGGCACGGCCGCGATCTCGACCACCACCGACAACGGTGCGTCCCTGGTGCGAGTCGTCAACACCGGCCGGGTCGTACCGCCCGACCAGGTCGACCGGCTGTTCCTGCCGTTCGCGCGCCTCGACGACCGTACCCGCCACGATGGTTTCGGTCTCGGCCTCGCCCTGGTGTCGTCGATCGCCACCGTCCACAGCGGCACCGTGCACGCCACCGCCGTCTCCACCGGCGGCCTCGACATCACCGTTCGCCTACCCCGCCGCTACCGGCAGGAACAGGACGACCATCCGCAGACTGAAACCGCTTAGGTCTCCGGTATTGGTTCAGTCGGCGCGGCCCGCGCCAGATGCGAAACCACCACCAGACGCCCAGCGAACGAGGCGATCAAGCCACCCGGCCGCGACATCTGTCCGTAACCCGCCCGGTCAAGGCGCGACGAACACGACTGTCCCCGGTTCCGGCGAAGCCGGCGGATGGTTGTTTGGCGCGGACGTCGCACCGGGTATCAGCGGCGGCAGACAAGCTGCGGCAGCGACAAGCCTGCACGCGGCCCCCCCGGTATGACTCCATAAGGAGAGCCGATGAGAGCCTTGCGTGCAGTCAGTCGTCGTGTCACCGGTCTCGCCTGTTGTTGGGTCGTGCTGATCGTGTTGACCGTTCTGGCGCCGGCGACCGCGCGGGCCCAGACGTTCCCGTGGTCGGACCCCTCGCTTCCCGCGCAGCACCGGGCGCAGCTGGTGCTCAACGCGATGTCTCAGGACCAGAAGATCAGTTTCATCACCGATCCGACGGTCGGCATTCCGGCGTTCGACGTGCCCGGAACCAAGGGGATCGACGGGTGCTGCGGAGTGTCGACGACGGCGCAGGCGACGACGCAGATGCCGAGCGGCACTTCGCTGGCCTCCAGCTTCGATCCCGGGCTGGCAGGGCTCCAGGGGCACGTCCTCGGCCATGAGGCGTGGCTGCTGGGGTGGGACTACATCGATGCGCCGAACCTCGACCTGGCGCGGGTACCGGAGTCGGGGCGGCTGTGGGAGGCGCTCGGCGAGGATCCCTTCCTGGCCGGCCGCCTCGGGGCGGGGGTGACCGCCGGCATTCAGTCAGGCGGCGACGGCGTGTACTCGATGCCCAAGCACTACAACGTCTACAACCAGGAGACGGGCCGCCAGCTGATCAACGAGATCGTCAGCCGGCGGGCGATCCAGGAGCTGTACACGATTCCGTGGGCCTACACGATCGACAAGGCGCATCCCGGCGCGGTCATGTGTGGCTTCCCGCAGATCAATGGGGCCTACGACTGTCAGAACAGCTATCTGCTGACCGACGTGCTCAAGTACGAGCTCGGCTTCCGGGGCTATGTGTGGAGCGACTTCGATGCGCTGGTCGGCGTCAACAACCCCGCTCCCGCCGGTGAGCAGGGCCCTCAGGCGATCGCGGCCGGCGCCGACAGCGGCACGCCGAGCTCCGCCCTGGGCACCAACCTGGCCGACGCCGTCGCCTCCGGCCAGGTGCCCGAGGCGCGCCTGAACGATGCGGTGCTGCGCATCCTGCGCACGCTGTTCGCCGACCACGTCTACGACAACCCGCCACCGCAGTACAGCAACCAGGCCTCCAGCCCGCTGCCGGCCGACGTGACCACCGCCGACGACGCCGCGGCCCTGAAGGTGGAGCAACGCGGAATCGTGCTGCTGCGAAACGCCGACCAGCTGCTGCCACTGTCGCGCCGGCGGGTGAGCTCGATTGCTGTGATCGGCGGTGACGCGGACTGGAACATCCAGGGCGCCGGCGCCTCCCACGTGCCCGTCCCGACCCATCTGACGACGATGCTGAACGGCATCCGCCAGGCGGCGGGTAGCGGGACGAGCGTCAACTGGGCGCCGGGCTACGACCCGCTGGATCTGCCCGACACGCTCTCCGGGCCGCCGCCGGTGCCCTCCTCGGTGCTGCGTTCGCCGTCGGGCGCGCCTGGCCTCCAGGGCCAGTACTACCTGGGCACGACCTTCTCCGGCTCGCCGCTGTTGACCCGCACCGACCTGGAGGCGGCACTGCGCACCGGCGTCGGCGACTTCGTCGGTTTCGGTCTGGACGCGTCCCAGCGCCCGCCGCTGCCCAACGACGGCCCGCTTCTGTACGCCCCCATCTCTGTGCGGTGGACCGGCACCCTGACCGCGCCCGCCACCGGGACCTACCAGCTCGCGCTGTCGCACCTCGGGACGGCACGGCTGTACCTGGACGGCAAGCTGCTGATCGACAACCCCGGCACCGATTACGGAACCCAGACGGTGAGCGTGCCGCTGACCGCCGGCCAGAGCCACAGCGTGGAGATCGACTACGCCACCGACAACCCAAACCAGTTCGCCGGCGGGATCGGCACCGAGCCGGGCCCGCAGCTGCGCTTCGGCTGGACCATGCCGGCCGGGGTGCTCAACCCGGCCCAGCAGCAGGCGGTGGCCCTGGCCAAGCGCTCCGACGTCGCCGTCGTCGTCGCCCGCGATTACCGCGGCGAGGATGCCGACGTCGGCAACCTCACCCTGCCCCAGGATCAGGACCGGCTGATCGAGGCGGTGCGGGCCGTCAATCCCCGCACCATCGTGGTCGCGGCCACCGGCGGCCCGACGCTCATGCCCTGGATCGACAACGTCAAGGGGGTGCTGGAGGCCTGGTACGGGGGCCAGGAGCAGGGACTGGCGGTGGGACGGGTGCTGTTCGGCGACGTCGATCCCTCGGGCCGGCTGCCGGTCAGCTTCCCGCGCACCCAGCAGGCTCAGCCGATCCACACTCAGGCGCAGTGGCCTGGCCTGCCATCGGGCACCTCTCCGACCCCGACCGGGTACTACTCCGAAGGGCTGGGCGTGGGCTACCGCGGCTATGACGAGCTCGGCATCGCGCCGCTGTTCCCGTTCGGGTACGGCCTGTCCTACACCAAGTTTGCCTACAGCCGCCTGCGGGTCGGTCCGTTCCTGCAGACCGGAACGGCTCCGGTGCGGGTGACCTTCGACGTCACCAACACTGGATCGACCGCCGGCACCGTCACCCCACAGGTGTACCTCGGCCTGCCGCGGTCCACCGGCGAGCCGCCCAAGCGACTGGTCGGCTTCGCTCACGTCTCGCTGGCCCCGGGAGAGACCCGCAGGGTTCAGATCACCATCCACCCGGCGGCGGCCTCGCACCCGCTCGCCTACTTCGACACCGCCGCCGATGCGTGGAGGACCGCGCGCGGCCCCTACCTCGCCTACGTCGGCGACAACGAGCGCCAGACGCCCCTGGTGCGGCCGTTTCTGGTGACCCGAGGCGGATAGTCAGCACGCGGTGTCCGCGGTGAAGGCCAGGTTCAGGCTCGAGGCCGGGAGCGGCCCGGCTCGACGACCGACCGTGGACGCGGCGATTACGATGACGGGCGATGGCATACGTGGTCCTCGCCAGGTGGACGGCGCAGCCCGGCGAGGAGGACGCCGTGGCCGCGGCGATCGACGCGCTGATCGATCCCTCGCGCGCGGAGCCGGGCAACCTGGTCTACCAGCCCCATCGCGACCCGTCCGATCCGCGCGTCTTCCTCCTCTACGAGCAGTACGCCGACGTGGCCGCCTACCAGGCCCACGGTGAGAGCGAGCACTTCCAGCACCACGCCGTGCAGGACGCCATCCCGCGCCTGGAGTCGCGCGAGCGCGCGTTCTACGAGACCTGGTGAGGCTGGCGCAGCGCCCGCCGCGTCAAGCGCCCGTCACCGCGTCCCGGCGCGGAACGACCAGACCCGACTCGTAGGCGGCGACCACCAGCTGAGCCCGGTCGCGGGCCTCGAGCTTGAAGAACAGGCGGCCCACGTGCGTCTTGGCCGTCAGCGGCGACAGGACCAGCCGCTCGGCGATCTCAGCGTTTGACTTGCCCCGCCCGACCAGGGCCAGCACCTCGCGCTCGCGGGGGGTGAGCTTGGTCAGCACCGGCGCCGCCTCACCGGTCGGACCCGCGGACCCCACGGCCGAGCTGGAGACGAACGCCTCGATCAGCCGTCGGGTGAGCCGGGGCGCGAGCAGCGCCTCGCCTGCGGCGACGACCCGGACCGCCGCGACCAGATCCGCGGGCTCGATGTCCTTGAGCAGGAAGCCCGAGGCGCCGGCGCGCAGCGCGCCGAACACGTACTGGTCGAGCTCGAAGGTGGTGAGCACGACCACGTGGGTGGCCGCCAGCTCGGCGTCGCCGGTGATCGCAGCGGTGGCCTGGAGCCCGTCCACCCGCGGCATCCGGATGTCCATCAGCACCACGTCGGGCCGGTGGCGGCGGGCCTCGGTCACCGCCGCCTCGCCGTCGGGCGCCTCCGCCACCACGCTGATGTCGGCCTCGGCATCCAGGAGGGCGTGAAAGCCGGCGCGCACCAGCGACTGATCGTCGGCGATGACCACGTCGATCATCGCGGTGCCCCGACCTCTCCGGACCCGATCGGTAGCGTGTAGTCGACGGCGAGGCCCAGACCCATCCCGATCACCAGGTTGAGCGCGAACACGCTCAGCCCGTAGAGGTGGTTGATCCCGGTGAGCACCAGGAAGGTGCCGAGCACGGTGACGATGCCGACCGCAAGCGGCATCAGCGCCGCCCGGCCGCGGAAGAACAGCAGGGCCAGCGCCAGCAGCAGCGGGAAGGCGAGCAGCTCGGCGAAGCCGAGGTCCTGGGTGACCGCGGAGTTGATCTGCTCGTTGGCGACCGCCGTGCCGCCGACGGTGACCCCGGGATCGCCGGAGAACGCGTTGACCGCGGAGCGCGCGACTGATTTGTCGTCGGCGCCGGCCGACAGCGTGCCGGTGATCAGCGCGTGGCGGCGATCACGTGCGACGGCGGCGGGGCCGGCGGTCCGCGCGATGCCGGGCACCCGCCCCAGGCGCCCGGTCAGCGACGCGACGCGCCCGCGGGCAGGGCGCAGGCCGGTCGGGGTGTCGACCAGCAACACGATGCCCGGGGACGCCTCCGCGCCGGTGGCCGACTCCAGCATCCGAGTCGCCTGCTCGGAGCCGGAGTTGGGGGGCGCGAAGCCTCCCGAGCTCTTCAGCGAGCCCGCCAGCGGACCACCGACGATCCCGGCGAGGAGCACGAATCCGAGCACGAACAGCAGGGTCCGGCGGGGGCGAGAGCTGAGCTTGGCGGCAATCGATCGGAGCATGTCCCGATTCTGGGACGACGCCCCCCGGCGCACAATCGCCCTCAGGGAGTGTCTTGGGGCGGCCCGACTACTCCCGGGGATGTACTCCCGAGCTGACCACCGCCGCCGAGGCGCACGTCGCCAGCGCCGGCCCCAGGTCCGGCGCCGCGACCCCCGCCAGATCGGGGTGATCGAGGTCGAGCTCGATCGTCGCCGGCTCATCCGGCAGCCCCAGGCTCGCCCGGCCGGCGGCGACCACCCGCCCCCACAGGTCCCCGCCGGCGTCGGCGAGCAGCGCGAACCGGGTCTGTCCCTCGCGCCGGGCCAGCGTCTCCAGCTCCCGCAGCTCCTCGAACGGGTCGATCCGGATCTGCTCGTCGGTGCCGATCGCCAGGCGCACGCCGGCATCGCGGTAGCGCAGGCCGGGCAGGAACCCGTCGCCCAGGTTCCCCTCGGTCGTGGGACAGGTGACCACGACCGAGTCAGATGCCGCCAGCAGCTCCACATCGTGCGCGGAGACGTGGATCGCGTGGATCACGCTGGTCCGCGGGCCGAGGAACCCGGTCCGCTCCAGCAGCTCGATCGGTGAGCATCCGTGCTCCCGCTCGCACTCGGTCAGCTCGCGCTGCTGCTCGGAGGCGTGGACGTGGCGCACCAGCCCGTGAGCGTCCGCGTATCCGGCGATCGCCTCCAGCCAGTCGGCGGGGACGGCTCGCACGCTGTGCGCGGCGACCCCGATGCTCACCCCCGGCCGCCCCGACGCCCACTCGCGCAGGCCGTCGACCCGCTCGAGGAACGCTTCCACGCGCGGGTCGCAGAACCGCGTCTGGCCGGCGCTGGGCGGGCGGCCCGGGCCGCCGCGGTGGTAGGCCGCCGGCAGCAGCGTTATCTCCAAGCCGCATGCCACCGCCGCCTGCGCGAGCGCGATCGCCATCGCGTTGGGCTCGTCGTACGGCTGCCCGTCGGGCCGGTGATGAACGTAATGAAACTCACCGACGGCGCCGTACCCCGCCGCCGCCATCTGCGCGTAGACGCGATCGCCGACCTCGCGCATGGAATCCGGATCGTGGCTCGAGGCCAGGCGGTACATCTCGGTTCTCCAGCTCCAGAAGTCATCTGCTGATTCGGACCCGCCCACCCGCTCCCCGATGCCCCGCAGGTCGAGCTGGAACGCGTGGCTATGGGCGTTGGCCATCGCCGGGATGCGCGCGCGGCGACTCAACGGCTGATCCGCTCCGCGGCCGCATCGTCGCGCACGTGGGCGACCTCGCCCCCGATGATCGCGATCGCCACCGGGTTGCGCCCGAAGCGATACGCGACGGTCTCGGCGGGGCCGTCGAGGACGAGCAGGTCGGCGCGCTTGCCCACCTCGATCGAGCCCCGATCGTGGTGCAGGTCCAGCGTCCAAGCGGCGTTCAGCGTCGCCGCGCCCAGCGCCTCGCGCGCCGACAGCCCGTACAGCCGCGCACCCAGCCCGATCGTCACCGGCATCGACATGACCGGCGCCGTCCCGGGATTGGCGTCGGTGGCGAGCACGAAGATGGCGCCCGCGTCGATGATCGCGCGCGCGGGGGCCCGGTGCTCCGCTCCCAGGAACTCGGCGCCGGGCAGCAGCACCGCGGCGCACGGCGCGGCCGCCAGGGGGGCGATGTCGTCGGGATCGATCATCGACAGATGGTCGACGCTGCGCGCGCCGGCGGTGAGCGCCGCCGGGACCGAGCGCATGCACGACAGCTGTTCGACGTGGCAGCGCAGCGACAACCCGGATGCGGATGCCAGCTCGCCGATGATCTCCAGGTGCCTGGTGCCGAAGGCGATCGACTCGACGAAGATGTCGAGTGCGGTGACGCTGCCGGCGGCCACCACCTCGGGCATCATCTCCTCCACGACCGCCATCCAGGAGTCGGCGGTGTACCCCGCGGGGACGGCGTGCGCCAGCAGCGCCGTCGAGACAGTCGTCTGGGGGACGAGGATCTCCAGCTCGCGGGCCAGCACCAACGCCCGCATCTCCCCTTCGCGCGAGAGTCCGTAGCCCGACTTGCACTCGAACGTCGTCGTGCCGGCGGCGAGCATCTCCTCGGACAGCCCGGACGCCTGATCCAGGACCTCGTCGTCGGACGCCTCTCGCAGCGCCCGCGCCGAGGCCGCGATCCCGCCGCCGCGGCGTGAGATCTCCTCGTAGGGGACGCCGGTCAGCTTCTGCTCGTACTCCGCGGCGCGCCAGCCGGCAAACGGCAGGTGGGTGTGACAGTCCACGAACCCGGGGATGACCGCACAGCCGGCGGCGTCGACCGTCACCTCGGCGACCGGGTCGGCCTGCAGCCCGGTGATCCGGCCGTCGCGGACGGCCAGCTCCGCCGGATCGAGCGTCTGGGCTCCCAGCTCGTCGCCCCGCAGATGCTGCATGTGATCCCGCGGCGGGCGCAGGACCTGGGCGGCGTTGACGACCGAGAGCGAGGGCGGGCTCACCTGCTGCCCGGCTCGGGGTCGAGCATCGGCATGCGGATGCCGGCGGCCCGCGCGGTTTCAAGCGCCGGTTCGTAGCCCGCGTCGGCGTGACGGACGATGCCGATCCCGGGATCGGCGGTCAGCGTCCGGCGAATCCGCTCGCCGGCGGCCGGAGTGCCGTCGGCCACCACCACCTGCCCGGCGTGGATCGACTTGCCCATCCCCACCCCGCCACCGTGGTGGATCGACACCCAGCTGGCGCCGCAGGCGGTCATCAGCATCGCGTTGAGCAGCGGCCAGTCGGCGACCGCGTCCGAGCCGTCGCGCATCGCCTCGGTCTCGCGCTCGGGCGACGCCACCGAGCCACAGTCGAGGTGGTCGCGTCCGATCACGATCGGGCCCTTGAGCTCGCCGCGAGCCACCATCTGGTTGAAGCGGGCGCCGGCGCGATCGCGCTCGCCGTAGCCCAGCCAGCAGATCCGGGCCGGGAGCCCCTGGAAGCGCACCTTCTCCGACGCCAGCGCGATCCAGCGGGCGATGTGCTCCTGATCGCCGAACAGGTCGAGGATCGCCCGGTCGGTGGCGTGGATGTCGGCCGGGTCGCCGGACAGCGCCACCCACCGGAACGGCCCCTTGCCCTCACAGAACAGGGGCCGGATGTAGGCGGGCACGAAGCCGGGATAGGCGAACGCCTCCCGGTCGCCGTACTCCGCGGCCAGACCGCGAAGCGCGTTGCCGTAGTCGAACGCCTCGGCGCCGGACGCCTGCAGAGCGCGGATCGCGCCGACGTGCTGCACCGCGCTCTCGCCCACACGGCGCAGGTAATCGTCGGGGTCCGAGCGGCGCAGCGCCTCCGCCTGCTCGACGGTCAATCCCGCCGGCACGTAGCCGCTGAGGGGATCGTGGGCGCTGGTCTGATCGGTGACCACGTCGATCTCCACGCCGCGGCGGACGAGCTCGGGCAGGACCTCGGCCGCGTTGCCGGCCAGGCCGATCGACAGCGGCCGGCGCTCCGCGCGCGCCTGCTGCACCCGTCGCAGCGCGTCGTCGAGGTCACCGGCGCGCTCGTCCAGGTAGCCGGTCTCAATCCGCCGCTCGATCCGCTGCAGGTCGACCTCCACGCACAGGGCGGCGCCGCCCAGCATCGTGATCGCCAGCGGCTGGGCGCCCCCCATGCCGCCGAGGCCGGCGGTGACGACCAGCCGCCCGTGCAGCGTCCCGTCAAAGCGCTTGCGGGCCGCGGCGGCGAACGTCTCGTACGTGCCCTGGAGGATCCCCTGGCTGCCGATGTAGATCCAGGAGCCGGCGGTCATCTGCCCGTACATCATCAGCCCGGCGGCGTCGAGCTCCCGGAACTTCTCCCAGGTGGCCCACTGAGGCACCAGGTTGGAGTTGGCCAGCAGCACCCGCGGCGCCTGCTCGTGGGTGTCGAACACCGCCACCGGCTTGCCCGACTGGATGAGCAGCGTCTCGGCGTCGCCCAGGCGCTGGAGCTCGCGCTCGATCGTGTGGTAGGCCGACCAGCTGCGCGCCGCCTTTCCGGTGCCGCCGTAGACCACGAGCTCGTCGGGCTTCTCGGCGACGTCGGGATGCAGGTTGTTGTGCAGCATCCGCAGCGCCGCCTCCTGCTGCCAGCCGCGACAGACCATCGTGCTCGTGCTCGTGCTCATCGCCGCCGCACGCTACCGCAGCGCCGACGAGTCGGCCATCACCGGTAGGGCAGCGTCCGGCCGATCCGGTTGGCCCTCGCCTTGGCGAGCATCGTCTGGCCGAGCGCGATGTCGGTGATCGACAGCCCGCGGTGCCAGAACAGGATCTTTTCCTCGGGCCGCTCGCGCCCCGGCCGGGCGCCGGCGACGACCTGGCCGAGCTCGGCGTGGAGGTTGGCCGCCGAGAGCCGCCCCGAGTCGACGTGGGCGCGAAGCGCGCCGAGCGGCCCGACGCCGGCCTGACCCCAATCGTCGACGACCATCTTGTCCATCGTCTCGGTCAGGTCCAGCTCCACCGCGCTGACTGTCCCGTAGGGGATCACCAGCGCGCCCGGCCGCACCCAGCCGGTGCGCAGCAGCGGCTGGGGCTCGGTCAGCCGCGTCGCCTCGACGATCACGTCGGCACCCTCCAGGCACTCCTCCCAGGTATCGACCGCCCGTACCTGGGGAACGGGCACGTCCCGCCGCAGCTGGCGCGCGAACGCGTCGCGGCTGTCCGGGCGGCGGGAGTGGACGCGGATCTCCTGCAGCGCCGGGAGCACCCGGTGCAGCAGCCGCACGTTCCAGTAGGCCGTGCCGCGCGCCCCGACGTGGCCGAGCACGCGCGCGTCCGGCCGGGCCAGATACTCGGCTCCGATGGCCGTGACCGCGCCGGTTCGCATCTCGGTGATGGCCGTGGCGTCGAGAATCGCCTGGGGCATCCCGGTCGCCGGATCCATGAGCAACAGGAGCGCCATCTCCGAGGGGAGGCCGAGCCGGTGGTTTTCGACATAGTCGCCCACCACCTTGACCCCGGCCGCCGATGGGACGGCGCCGCGAAGGACGTTGAAGTGGCCACCGGCCTCCCGGGGGAACAGGTGCATGCGAGGCTCGATCACCGTCTCTGCCCGACCCTGCGCGCCGAGCACCGCCCGAATCGAGTCCAGGATCTCCGCGTCGGTGAGCGCCAGCGCGTCGATGTCGGCGCCGCTGAGGTAGGTGAGCTCGATCCCGGTCACGACGCCGCCACCGCCTGTACGCGGTGCAGGAGCTCGCCGCCGGCGAGCGGCCCGCTGGCCAGCCGTTGCACCTCGGCGCCGAACGGCCGGTCCTCGTCCAGCGGCTCCACCCACTCGCGCACCAGCCGGTAGGCGGCCTCGGCCCCGGCGCCGAGGCATCCGGGAGCGGCGAGCTCCACCGCCTGGGCGGCGACCACCAACTCGATCGCCACCAGTGGCCACATCCGCTCCAGCTGGTCGCGGACGCGGAGCGCCGCCTGGGCGGCCCCGGTGGAGTCGTCCTCCACGCCGTCGGCCCCGACCATCGGGCTCGAGGCGAACGGCGTCGCCAGGTGGCGGATCTCGATCGTCAGCGCCTCCGCGGTCTTGCTCAGCGGGGCCAGGCCCGACCGCGTCAACCCGTGCGGCGAGAGGGCGGCCGGCAGGCCGCTGAGCCGCTCGGTCTTCAGGCGCGCCTGACGCTCGGCGATGATCGACGCCACCTGGGCGAGGGCGATCGCGGTGGCGTCCAGGGCGAGCGCGAGCGCCGGGACGTGAAAGTTGCCGGTGGACAGGATCTCCTCATCCTCCACCAGGACGAGGGGATTGTCGGCGGCCCCGCCCAGCTCGGGGGCGACCGCCGCCGCCAGCAGATCGAGCGCCACCCGCAGCGAGCCGTGGATCTGGCTGGCGCAGCGGAAGCTGAGCGGGTCCTGGAGCCGCCGCCCCGCGCCGGGCGCGCTCAGCGTTCCGCCGGCGAGCAGCCGGCGCAGGCCGGCGGCCGCCCATTCCTGCCCGGGTGCCGGCCGGGCGGCGACGATCCGCGGATCGATCGGGCTGAGGTTGGCCCGGAACCCCTCCATCGACAGCGCGGCCGCGATCTGAACGGCGCGCAGGCACGCGTCGGCATCGACCAGCGCCAGCGCCGCCGCCCCCGACGACACCGCCGAGCTGGAGCAGATCGCGAGCCCGTCCTTGGGACCGAGGACGAGCGGCGCCAGGCCCGCCCGGGCCAGGGCGTCCGCCGACAACAGCCGCTCGCCCCCGAACTCGGCTTCCCCCTCCCCGATCAGCGTCAGTCCCACGTGAGCCAGCATGCACAGGTCCGACGCGCCCACGGAGCCGCTGCGCGGGATGCACGGGTGCACTCCGGCGTTGAGCAGCGCCGCCAGTCCGTCGGCGATCGCCACCCCCGCCCCCGCCCCGGCGGCGCACAACCCACTGCAGCGCACGGCCATCGCCGCGCGGGTGAGCTCGGTGTCGAGCGGCGGGCCGACCGACATGGCGCGTCCCCGGACGGTGCGCAGCGAATACGCTGCGCCATCGCCGCCGTCCACCCGCTCGGACACGCGCGAGCCGAGTCCGGTGGTTAGGCCGTAGACGGGCAGCCCGATTGCCGCCGCATGAGCCACGACCGCGGCGGCGGCCCGCATCCGGTCGCGCGCCGCGGCGTCGATCTGCACCGGAGCGGCGTCGCGGGCGATGGCGGTGACCTGCTCTGGGGTGAGCGGTGATCCGGTGAGCGGCACGGTGGCGGCCATCGCGCCGAAGATACTGGTCGATTCGCCGCCGCAGTCAGCACCGGCGGCGTCGTCCTCTCGTCTGTCCGCGGAGCCGGCGATCGTGACCACCGCCTCGTCGTGCTCGCCGACGCCGGTGCTGACCCCGAACCGGACATGCACGGGTCCTGACGGCGGATCCTGCGGCGAGCGGACGCAGCCGACTCGTCAGGTTGTCGACACTTGGACTGGGGTTGACAGCCTTGGCTTGCTCGCGGGTGGCGCCAAGCTGAGCAGGTAGCGGACCGCGAGCAGGATGAGCAACTCGATGGCGAACCCGGTCAGAGCCTGGAACTGGCTGAACTTGAAGGTCGAAAACTGATCGAAGAGGAGATCGAAGAGCAGCCCGAACTGGATCAGCCACAGGCCGTGCCGACGCAGCGGCGCCAGCACGACCAGGATCACGCCGAGCCCGGCGATCCCCGCAATGAGAAGATTGGTGACGAGCAGGTACATGAGGTAGAAGCTCAAGTGGATGTTCAGGTTCACGATCGTCTGCAGATAGAAGATGTAGGTGTGAAGCTGACGCCAAACCTCATAGGCCACCAGACCGAGCGCGGCGATCTGAAACAGCCGGCTCGTCACCAGGCGATGCCATCCGGTCCTGGCCTGCTCCGCCAGCCGATTGACACGCTGCCGCACGGCGCTTTCGGCCACCACCGGCTGACTGTTCAGGGCCGTTTTAATCGCCGCCGTGGACTCGCTCGGACCGGTGACACCGTCCAGCAGGTCGATAGCAGCAGCGCGGCCTTCAGCGCTGAGATCCCCCAGTGACTGATCGGCCAGCGCCGTGGCCGCCAGCGCGGTGCGGAGCGGGTCGGACAATCGTCGCCGGAGCAGGATCGTGCGGACCAGCAGATACGAAAATACGAACAGGACGTACATGATCGCCACGGCCGGCTTGTAGAAGTAGTTGACGTCCTTGGTGACGAACTTGCCGACCTCGTCGATGAACAAGCCAAACCCGATCCCAGAGACCAACGCCGCCCACATGCGAATCCGGGTCCCGATTCCGGAGAGCAGCATCACCACCGCGATCCCCATCAGCAGGCCGCCCCACAGGACGTGGGCGATGTGCAGACCACCCGAGCCCAGCTTGGGGTAGCCGGTGGCGGCCAGGAATGCGCGATTGACCAAGATCGTCCCGATCGCAGAGAAGAGGAACAACTCGAAGCGAACCATCGCTCCGTCCTGCACCCGAACGACGGAGTCGTGACGATCGGCCGCCGGAGACACGAAATTCATCGGGTAAGCATAGGGAGCGCTCGGTCGCCGCAAAGCTCGATCTCCACCGCATTTGCAGGGCATCCACGGTGTGCTGCGAACTCGCGAGTTGCCGCGCCCGCCGCCGGTCAATCGAACCTCCGCTCCTCGGGATTAGAGTCTTCGCCGGTGTCGGTGCCCACATCCATAGCGGGACGGGGCGCGGCGGTCGTCCTCGACGGCGCGACGCTGAACCCGGCAGGGGTCGCGGCGATCGCCCGCGACGGCGCGGTGGCCGAGCTGTCCGCGGAAGCCCGCAGGCGCAACGACCAGGCCCGGGAGGCGCTCGCCGAGCTGCTCGCCCGCGGCGACGAGCTCTACGGGGTGACCACCGGTGTCGGCGCTCTGCGGGCCTACCGCGTCCCCAAGCGCGGCCGCGAGCGCTACTCGCTGAACCTGCTGCGCAGCCACGCCTGCGGGGCGGGTCGGCCGTTGACCGTCCCGGTCGTGCGGGCGGCGATGGCGACCCGCGCCAACCAGATCGGCGCCGGCGGCGCCGGGATCGCCGACGAGCTGCTGAAGGCGCTGGTGGGGACGCTCAATGCCGGGCTGACGCCGTTCACGCGGGAGCTGGGCTCGCTGGGCACCGGTGACCTCACCAACCTGTCCGACGTCGCCCTCGCCCTGCTCGGCGAGGGCCAGATCTGGCGCGGCGACGAGCTGGTGCAGGCCGCCGCCGCCCTCGCCGACGCCGGGCTTCCCCCGGGCCGGCTCGGGCCCCGGGACGGACTGGCGTTCATCAGCTCCAACGCGTTCAGCATCGGGTATGCGGCGCTGCTGGTGGTCGACGCCCGACGGCTGCTCGATGCCTGGCTCTCGGTGGCGGCGCTGTCGTTCGAGGCCGCGGCCGCCGACCCGGTGGCGCTCGATCCACGGATCCACTCCTGGCGCCATCGTCCCGGCCAGGCGGCGGTCGCCGCCCGGATGCGCGACCTGCTAGCCGGGCTGGAAGCGCGGACGCGCCGCCCAGGACCGCTCGGCATCCAGGATCCGTACCCGTTCCGCGCCCAGCCCCAGGTGGACGGCGCGGTCCACGACGCGCTGCGTGCGCTCGAGGAGACCGTCTGCCACGAGTTGAACTTCGCCGGTGAGAACGCCCTGATCGTCGCCGGCGGGGATGCCCCCGCGGCGCTGCCCAACGGCAACCCGCACGCCGCGCCGCTGGCCAACGCGATCGACGGGCTGCGCACCGCGCTGGCCTCGTCGGCGGCGCTGATCGCCGCCCGCGTCAGCACGCTGCTCGACTCCGGGCTGACCGGCCTGCCCCCGTTCCTGGCCCGCCGGGCGGGACCGGAGTCCGGAGCGCTGGTGCTCGAGTACACCGCGCACGCCGCGGTTGCCGAGGTGCGATCGCTGGTCACCCCGGTGGCGGCGCAGACGGTGTCGGTGGCCCGTGGGGTGGAGTCTCACTCGAGCCTGGCGCCGATCGCCGCCCGTCGGGCCCACGAGACCCTTCAGGCGCTCCGGGTGGCGGTCGCCACCGAGCTGGTGATCGCGGTCCGGGCGCTGCGGATGGCGGGGCAGGAGCCGGTCGGCGCCGGCACCGCCGAGCTGTGGCGCACGGCGTCCGAGCGCCTGGACCCCGATCTCGGTGACCGGCCGCTGCACCCCGACGTGGAGGCCGCGCGCCGGCTGATCGAGGCGTGGGCATCGGAGCTGGGCTGAGCCCGGTCCGCATCCTGACCGCGGAGAGCGGGACCAGTCCAGCGCACTAGGATCGTCTGGAGTGAACGGTGCGGCGGTAGACGAGCAGACGGTGCCCGACCGTCGCCGGCGGCTGCTGATCCTGGGGATCTGCTCGATGAGCCTGCTGATCGTGGGACTGGACGCCACGATCGTCAACATCGCGCTGCCGTCGATTCACCGGTCGTTTCACTCCTCGTTCTCGGGGCTGCAGTGGACGATCGACGCCTACACCCTGGTGCTGGCCAGCCTGCTGATGCTGTCGGGCTCCAGCGCCGATCGGATCGGGCGCCGCCGGGTGTTCCAGGTCGGCCTGTCGCTGTTCTCGCTCGGCTCGCTGCTGTGCGCGCTGGCGCCCAGCCTCGGGCTGCTGATCGCCGCTCGGGTGCTGCAGGCGATCGGCGGCTCGATGCTCAACCCGGTGGCGATGTCGATCATCCGCAACGTTTTCGAGGATCCGCGCGAGCGGGCCCAGGCGATCGGCGTCTGGGGCGCGGCGATCGGCATGAGCATGGCCCTCGGCCCGGTGCTGGGGGGCGCGCTGGTCGACTCGTTCTCGTGGCGAGCGGTGTTCCTGGTCAACCTCCCGATCGGCCTGCTGGCGATCGTGCTCACCGCGCTGTTCGTTCCCGAGTCGCGCGCCGACCATCCCCGCAGGATCGATCCGGCCGGCCAGGTGCTGGTGATCGTGGCGCTGGCGACGTTGACCTACGGGATCATCGAGGGGCCGTCGGCGGGTTGGCTGTCGCTGCAGACAGTGGGGCTGTTCGCGGTCAGCCTGATCGCTTTCGCCGCGTTGATCGGCTGGGAGCTGCGGCGGCGCGAGCCGCTGCTCGAGGTGCGCTTCTTCGCCAGCGCGCCGTTCTCGGGCGCCACTGCGATCGCGGTGGCGATGTTCGCCGCGATGGGCGGCTTCCTGTTCCTCAACACCCTTTATCTGCAGGACATCCGTGGGCTGTCGCCGCTGACCGCGGGCCTCTACACGCTGCCGATGGCGGGGCTGATGATGGTGATGGGGCCGGTGTCCGGCCGCATCGTCGCCAACCGCGGCACCCGGCTGCCTCTGTTCGCCGGGAGCCTGGCGGTGATCGCCAGCGGCCTGATCCTCACCCAGCTGACGGGGCACACTCCGTTCTGGCTGCTGATCGTCGCCTACCTCCTGTTCGGGCTGGGCATGGGGTTCATCAACCCGCCGATCACCAACACCGCGGTCTCGGGGATGCCGCCGTCGCAGGCCGGCGTCGCCGCCGCGGTCGCCTCCACCGCCCGTCAGGTCGGAGGCACCCTCGGCGTCGCGGTGCTCGGCGCCCTCGCCGGCGGGGCGATGGCGGAGATCGGCCCCGACTTCACCGGCGCCACGCACGTCAGCTGGTGGATCGTCGTCGGGCTCGGGGTGCTGATCCTCGCGCTGGCGATCCTCTCCACCACCGGCTGGGCCCAGGCGACGGCGGCCCGCACCGCTGAACGGTACGGCGATCGCCAGCGCTCCGAGGCGGCGCCATCGTCCGGCTCCGGCGAGGACCGCCCGGAGCTGGTCGCAGGCTAGCCGCTCAGCCCGCCGCATCACCCACTAGTGGGCCTCCCCGAAGCGTTGCACCTGAAATGGCGGCCCCGGATGACCGCCATGCCGCGTCCTCGGAGCCTCGCGCAGCTCCGCTGCGCCACGGCTCCTGCGTCCTTGCCTGGCGGCCCCCGGACCTCGCCCTTTCAGGCACAACGTTCCGGTGAGACCCACTAGCGTCCCTGAGACCGATGCGCCCGATCCCCGACCGCCCCCACGTCGAGCTTCGATCCGACGCCGGCTCAGAGCCGCTCGTCGTCCTGTCGTTCCCCTATGACCGGTCCCTGGTGGAGCTGGTGCGCACCATTCCGCACCGCCGCTTCGACTGGGATCTGCGTGAGTGGTCCGCCCCGGCCACCGACTGGGCGGCGATGAAGGTCACCGAGGCGCTGGAGCGCTATCCCGAGCTCATCCCCAGCCCCCAGGTGACGGAATGGCTGGCCGGGGTCAGGCAACGCTGGATCGGATCGGTGACCACCATCCGTCACGACGGACGGGGGTGGTTCGTGCTCAACACCCTGGCCGGGCCGATCCCCGAGCCGTTGCGGGCGGACGCCGTGGAGCGCGACGGCAAGCTGCTCGTGCCGCTGACCGCCGTCGCTGTGCACACCCTGCGCGGCCAGCGCTCGGCCCGGCTGAACGCGGCCGCCGAACGGTGCGCCCAGGTCGTCGAGCGCGGCGGGAACCCACCGCCGGCCCGACTGGTGTGGGTCCGGGGTGTGGATGGCGAGGAGCTGCGCCTGGAGGTGCTCTGGGATCCCGACGTCGGCGTGGCGTTCACCCAGCTGCCGGGCGCCGAGGGCACCCGGGCGGTGCCGCTGGATCCGTGGCTGGCCGAGTCGCTCGATGCCTTCATCGCCCGTCACGCGGTCTTGGTCACCGCCGATGCCGCCCCGACGCTGGACCGGCTGCTCGCCGAGCACCGCGCCGCCGCCGCCACCGTGCGCCGGTCGCGCGCCACCGCGGCCGAGCCGATCGAGTCGGTCGCGGCCGTGCTCGGGGGCGAGCCGGCGCCGTTTCAGTGGGCGGCGGTGCGATATGCGCTTCAGGCACGGGGTACGTTCCTGGCCGACGAGCAGGGGCTGGGCAAGACGGTCGAGGCATTGGTCACGCTCGAGGCCGACGCCGCCTTCCCCGCGGTGGTCGTGTGTCCGGCGTCGATGAAGCTCGGCTGGGAGCGCGAGACCCGCCGCTGGCTGCCGCACCGCTCGGTCGCGGTCGTCTCGGGACGGGGCATCGTGGCGCCGGCGGCCGAGATCACGATCATCAACTACGAGGTGGTCGCCGCCCACCATCAGCGGCTCACCCGCACCCGGCCGCGGGCGCTCGTCGTCGACGAGTCGCACTTCTGCAAGAACCCGCAGGCCAAGCGAACTCAGGCGGTGCGCCGCCTGGCGGCGGCGGTCGCCGCCGACGGGTTGCGGCTGGCGCTGAGCGGGACGCCGGTACTCAACCACGCCGAGGAGCTGATCGCCCAGCTGCGGATCATCGGGCGGATGGAGGACTTCGGCTCCGGGGCCAGCTTCGCCCGCCAATTCCGCGGTCGGGTCAGCGAGGAACGACTGCACTGGCACATGCGGCGAGCCTGCTTCGTGCGCCGGCGCAAGTCCGAGGTGCTGCCGCAGCTGCCGCCCAAGCGCCAGGTGGTGATCCCGGTGACGCTGACCAACGAGGCCGAGTACCGATTGGCCGAGCGCGACGTCATCGCCTGGCTGCGATCCCAACCGCTCGATCTCTCGGAGCTGAACGCCAGGATCGCGGCCGCGCTGCGCGCCCAGCGCCTGGCCCAGCTCGGCACGCTCCAGCGCCTGGCCGCCCGCGGCAAGCTCGCCGCCGCGCTGGCCTGGATCGACGCCTTTCTGGCGTCGGGTGAGCCGCTGGTGGTGTTCGCCCGTCACGTCGAGGTGCAGCGGGCGGTGCTGGCCCGGTTCACGGACGCCGTGCATCTGGTCGGCGACGACTCGCTGGCGGCGCGCGAGGCGACGATCCGCGCGTTCCAGGCGGCCGACGGCCCGTCGCTGATCGTCTGCGCCACCCGCGTCGCCGCGCAGGGGATCACGCTCACCCGAGCCTCCAACGTCGCCTTCCTGGAGCTCGAGTGGACGCCGGCGATGCACGACCAGGCCGAAGATCGGTGTCACCGGATCGGTCAGCGCGACGCGGTGACGGCGTGGTACCTGCTGGCCGCCAACACGATCGACGAGACGATGGCGCGGCTGATCCAGGGCAAGCGCGCCACGGTCACCGCGGTCACCGATGGCCGCGTCCTGCACACCGATAGCCTGCTGGACGGCGTCGTCCGCGAGCTGCGCGACGGACGGCCGTTCCGGCACCTGAGAGCGGTAGGCTGAGCCGCGTGCGCCGACCCCCGGCAGCGCCCGCCCGCATCCCCAACGTCCACCCCGCCTGCCGTAACGTCCCCGGGGTCGATGACAACGGCTTCGAGGAGCTGTGCCACCTGGTCACCGATCAGGATCCCGACACCGCGCTGTGCGGCAAGGACGTGACCGACTACCCGTGGAATCCGCCGTGGCCGCGTTGTGAGGCGTGTCTGGCGATCGCCCGCGGCGAGCTCAACTAGTCACGTGGCGGCGGCCCGGCGATAACGCGACACGGCGATCGGGGCGAACACCGCCATGATGATCAGCGCCCACACCCCCGCACCCCAGATGTAGTTGTCGGCCGGGGTGCCGATCCACAACGCGCGCATCGCGTCGACGAAGATCGTGAACGGGTTGACGCCCGCGAACCACTTCAGCGGCTCGGGCATCGTCGCCGGCGGGACGAACGCCGAGGAGATGAAGGTCAAGGGGAAGATGGCGATGAAGCCGACGGAGTTGGCCGACTCCGGGCTGGACACGAGCAGTCCCACGAACGCGAACACCCACGAGAACGCATAGCCGATCACCAGCAGCAGCGCGAAACCGGCGATGACGTGCAGCGCTGAGGTCTGAAACGAGAAGCCGATGATCAGGCCGGTGATCACCAGGATGCAGACCGACAGCGCGTTGGTGACCACGTCGGCCAGCGTCCGGCCGGCGAGCACCGCCGGCCGGGCCATCGGCAGCGACCGGAAGCGATCGATGAGGCCCTTGTGGACGTCCTCGTTGAGCCCGAGGGCGGTGACGAACCCCCCGAAGGCGATGTTCTGGACGATGATCCCCGGGATCAGGAACTCCACGTAGGGGATCCCGCCAGTGTTGATCGCCCCGCCGAAAACGTAACGGAACAGCAGCACGAACATGATCGGCTGCACGGTGAAGGCGAGCAGCAGGTCCGGGCGGCGCGGCAGGCGCACGAGGTTGCGCTCGGCGATGATCATCGTGTCGGTAACCAGCCGTCTCACCGCTCGGCCTCCTCGTTCTCACTTGCGCCCTCCGCGGCGGCATGGCCGGTCAGCGACAGGAAGACATCGTCGAGCGTGGGGCGGCGCAGGTTGATGTCGTCGACCCCGATGCCCTGCTCGGTGAGGCGGTTGACGGCCTCGGCGATCGTGCCACTGCGGGTGCGCACCGGCGCCCAGACCACGGCGCCGTCGGCGCTCGGCGGCTCCTCGGCCATCGGCGCCAGCGCCCGCGCCGCCGACTCCAGCTCCTCGGGCCGCTCCAGGGTGACCTCCAACCGCTCGCCGCCGACGCGGTCCTTGAGCTCATCGGCGGTGCCTTCGGCGATCACCTGACCGTGGTCGATGACCGCGATCGAGTCGGCCAGCCGATCGGCCTCGTCGAGGTACTGGGTAGTCAGCAGCACCGTTGTGCCCTCCGCGACCAGCGCCTCGATCGTCTCCCACAGGCTGATCCGGCTGCGCGGGTCCAGGCCCGACGTCGGCTCGTCGAGGAACAGCACGGGCGGGTTGGCGACCAGCGCCGCCGCGAGATCGAGCCGGCGCCGCATGCCGCCGGAGTAGGTGCTGGTCACGCGCCGGCCGGCGTCGACCAGATCAAACCGCTCCAGGAGCTCCATCCCGCGGCGCTTGGCCCATGCCCGGGGCTCACCGTAAAGACGACCGACCATAGTCAGGTTCTCCAGCCCGGTCAGGTTCTCGTCAACGGCCGCGTACTGGCCGGCGAGGCCGATGCGATGCCGGAGCGCGGCGGCGTCCTTGACCACGTCCAGTCCGGCGACCGAGGCTGTTCCGGCGTCCGGGCTGAGCAACGTCGTCAGCACCCGGACCAGCGTCGTCTTGCCAGCGCCGTTGGGGCCGAGCAAGCCGAGCACGGTGCCGGTGCGGACGTTGAGATCGACGCCGCCGAGCGCCCGCACCGAGCCGAAGCTCTTGACCACTCCGCGGACGACGATGGCCGCCTCCGCCTCGGCGTCGCGTAACGGGCGGTCGGGCGCTGCGGCCTGAGAGGAGGTGGACATGCTGTTCACGGTACGGGATCGGTCGCCGCGTCGGTTGCCGCAGTGTGAAGCGGACGGATGCGTCAGCGCCGACGGGAACGTCGCCGCCGGGCGCCCCGGGCCAGGCGCCGGCGCCGCGTCTGGATCCGGAAGCCGACCCCGATCGCGGCCCCCAGCAACACCACCCCGGCGTAGCCGATCGGCGCCCCGAACACCAGGAGCACCGCGATCCCCAGCATCGCCAGCCAGATCGCCGGCCGGTAGACGCGCCAGTCGTTGACGGTGGACGGTTGGCTCACGTCCCCACCCTACCGAGCGCCGACGCCGAGCTCGGCGGCAACCCGCTTCTGAATGGAGGCGACGGCCCGAAATGCCTGGCGCAGCTGGGCCCGCATCAGGTCGCTGAGCTCCGTCGGGTCCACGTGATCGTCGGGCTCCTGGCCGGCCCGCAGCTGGGCCACCTGATGGTCCAGCCGCAGGTTGTTGATCAACTCGAACGCATCCCGCAGCGTGTGGGCGTCCCGCGCGGCGAGCGTGCCGGCGTCGCCGGCGATACGCAGCCGCTCCGTGGTCGAGGCGCTCGTCACGCCGGCCGAGATCGCGCCCCACCGCGCCAGATCCAGGATCGGCAGGATCCCACCCCGCTTGAGATCGAGTCGCCCCCGATGCGGCCCCGTGTGCTCCACGACCAGACCGCGGAACAGTCCGGTCGGCGGTCGGTGCGACAGGGCGAAGCGGGCGAGCAGCCGCAGCAGCCTGGGTGAGCTGGTGGCCAGGCGGAAGGTGTCGGACACGGCGGTGCCGGTGTGCACTCCCCACACCGGTCGGCTGTCCACGATCACCGAGGACAGGATCAGCGCCTTCTCCTGATCGGGATCGACGATCCAGCTGCGGGCGAGCTGCTGCCACGACGCGACCGAGCGCACGAACGGAGCCGCGTCGGCATTGACCCCGTTCTCGTCCATGCGCAGCCCACAGGCCCGCAGCCCCGCGACCACCTCGCGGGCGATCTCGAGCAGCTGCGACTGGACCCCGCCGTCATCCTGGTGGTCCCCGGATGAAAACCACACGATCGCGCTGTCGAGGTCTGAGCTGGGCACCGCCTCCCGGCGCGCCTGACTGCCCAGCGCCAGCCACGCGAACTCCACGCCGCTGATCTCCCGCCCGCCTGTCGCCAGCTCTAGCAGCCGCCGGGTCAGCGCGTCGATGCACACCGCGTAGACCGCCATCACGTTCGCCGCCGCGACCTGGGCATCGTGAAGCGAGATCACCATTGGACCGAGCTCACCGGCCACGGTCGCGAGCTGGGTGGCGCTGGCCGCCCCGGCGATCCGCTGGCGCAGGTAAAACGACGAGCGGGTGCGGACCGCCACCAGGTCGACGTCCTCCACGACGCCGAGGATCGTCCCGTCGCCGGAGACCACGGGCACGTGACGCAGGCCCCGATCGAACATCTCCAACAGCACGTCGCCCGCCGAACGGTCCGGGGTGCAGGTGTAGGCGGGGACCGACATCGCCGCCGACACCGGCGCGTCCGGACCCAGGCCGGCGGCGACCACGCGGGTGCGCAGATCCCCATCGGTGAGGATCCCGTATCCCTGCTCCCCCAGGTCCACGACCGCGGCGTTGCCGGAGGCGCCGCTCATGAGCTGCGCCGCCTCGCGGATCGGCGTCTCGGGCAGGCAGACGGCGGGACGGCCGCGGATCAGGCCGGCCACCGGCTGGTCGGCGGCGTTGCGAGCCGGCTGACGGGCCAGCGTGTGCAGCTCGGTCGGCGGCTCGAGCAGCGAGCGCGCCACGAACCGCAGACCCGGCGGCGCCGACAGCAGCTCCTCGGCGAGCCCGCCGCCGATCCGGTAACAGCTGGAGTCCCGGGCGGCGCGGGCGGTAAATCCGGTGGGGAATCCCGACAGCATCGACGCATGGCCGAACGGCTCGCCCTCCCTGAGCACGTCGACGACCTCGCCGTCCTCGATGATCTCCACCGTCCCGTCGCGCACGACTCGCAGATCGCTGACCGGATCGGCACCCTGCGCGAAGATCGTCTCCCCGGCGCGGTAGCGCTCGAGTACGGCGTCCGCGGCGACCCGCTCCACATCGGCGGCCGGCAGCGCGTCGAACGGCGGGTGGGCCCGCAGGAAGCGGGCGGCCTCCCCCGCTTCCTCGGCCGCCACTGCGTCAGGGCCGGTAGATGACGATCACGGCGTGGCGTCGCCGAGCGGCATCGTCTCGCCGGGCAGGGTGGGCACCTCGGCGCGGTGCTCGGCCAGTACCTCGGCCGGCTTGCGCTTCTGGACCAGGAAGTAGTAGAGGCAGCCGATCACGAACGAGGCGCCGATGAACTCGTAGGCGCCGAAGCGGAAGTACCACTTCGTCCCGTACACGGCGGCGCGCGGCCAGGCGACGTTGAACGCCACGACCGCGCCGTAGACGACGGCGATCAAATTGATGATGAAGCCGAACCGGCCGAGACTGAAGTAGGGCCCATGCTCGGGGCGCGGCCACTCCCCGCTCACGCGCCGGCGCAGCATCGACCACGTCACCGCCAGGTAGGGCAGGTAGAACATGATGATCGCGATCCCCGTCAACGCCACGAACGCGGACTGATTAGCGATGTTGACGGCCAGCAGCGCCAAGGCGCACAGACCCACGAACAGCGCCGGGATGATCGGTACCCGGGCCCGTCCGGACACGCGGGCGAGGTGGCTGCCGGCGGGCAGGCGTCCGTCCCGGGCCATCGAGAACAGCATCCGGATGCAGGCGGTGGTGACCGCCAGCACGCACACGGTGATCGCGATCGCCGAGTCGATCAGGAAGATGTTCCCGAGCGTGTTGCCGAGCACCTGCTTGAGGATGTAGGGCAGGCCGAGCAGGCCGATGTTCTTGTCGTGGATGTTGTGGACGGTCATGAGCGCGAACAGGATCAGCAGGGCGCCGATGATCCCGGCGGCGACCAGCGCGCGGATGATCTGCGGTGGGGCGTTGCGCCGCGGGTCGTGGGTCTCCTCGGCCAGCGTGCCCGCGGTGTCGAAGCCGTACATCACGTACACGCTCATGATCCCGCCGATGAGGAAGGCGCCAAAATAGCCCAACGAGTGACCGGCACCGGTGCCGTTGGTGTGGAGGATGACGCCGGGGCCGCGGGTGAAGTGGAACATGAGGAGGATCACGAGGATCGAGGCGCCGATGAGCTCGGCCATCACCCCGAAGTTGTTGATCCGGGCCATCGTCTTGACCCCCAGCATGCAGATGATCGTGGCGAAGATGACCAGGATCGCGCCCAGGATCAGCGCGTTCTTGGCACCGTTGGCGGTGCTGTAGGAGCCCACGTCGGCCGCCCCACCCACGAACTGAAGCTTGCTGGTCACCTGGGGGAGCACCACCTGCCAGGCGACCGCGACCGCGGCGACGGTCACGATCGAGCCGATGATCAGGATCCAGCCGGTCATCCACGAGGTGAAGTCGCGCCCGATCCGCTTGGACCACTGGTACACCGATCCGGCGAGCGGAAACTGACCGGCGAGCTCGGCGAAGCACAGCGCCACGCACATCTGGCCGAAGAACACGACCGGCCACGACCACCAGACGGCCGGCCCGGCGTTGTTGAAGCCGAACCCGAACAGCTCGAACACGCCGGTGAGGATCGAGATGTAACTGAATCCGGCCGCGAACGAGGAGAAGCTCCCCAGCGACCGGTCCAGCTCCTGCTTGTAGCCGAAGCCGGCGAGCTCGTCGCTGTCGCCGGCGGCGGGACCACTCCTCGGCGCGTCAACCGTTGCCATCAATCAACCTCCCCGTGCGCGCGTTCCCGCGCGGCCCTGTGAACATGATCGCAGTGCCCGGGGATCGGAGCCTGGGCACTGCTGCTGCGAGCCATTGACCAAGTCGAGATCCGGCTGTTATATATCAGTTGTCTGACTGTGTCAACGAGCGGCCGCGCGCCACCAGCCGCGGGGTCTGACGGGGAGCGAGCCGATGGTCACGCACACCGAGCAGGGAATGTTCATCGGCGGGGACTGGCGGACGGGTCTGACCGGTGAGACGACGCCGGCCACCAGTCCCGCCACCGGGGAATCGATCGGCTCGGTGCCGCTGGGCGATCGCGACGACGCCCGTGCGGCGATCGCCGCCGCTCGCGCCGCCGCCGATGGCTGGGCGCGGCTGACGGCGTTCGAACGGGCGGCGAAGATGCACGCGATCGGGGATGTGATCGAGTCCCGGCGCGATCACCTGGCGCGCACGCTGACGCTTGACCAAGGCAAGCCGCTGGCAACCGAGGCGTTCGACGAGGTCGACGAGCTGGTCGAGTACTGGCGGATGGCGGCGGAGGACGCCAAGCGGCTCGGCGGCGAGCTGCCCAACTCGTTCTCGCCCGGCAAGCGCATCCTGCTGGCGCGACGGGCCCGCGGCGTCGTCGGCGTGATCAGCCCATGGAACTGGCCGTACACGATGCCGGCCGAGCTGATCGCCCCCGCGCTGGCCTGCGGCAACGCGGTCGTGTGGACGCCGGCGCCGTCGACCTCGGTGTGCGCGATCGCGCTGGCGCGCTGCATCGCCGACGCGGACCTGCCCAAGGGCGTGTTCAACCTGGTCACCGGCCCCGGCCCGGTGGTCGGCGACGAGATCGCCCGCCATCCGGCGGTCGACGGCGTCGCCTTCATCGGGTCCACCGGAACCGGACGCCTGGTCGCCCACGCCGCCGCCGGCAAGGCGACGCTGCTGGAGATGGGCGGCAACGGGCCGGTGGTGGTGCTCGACGACGGCGATGTACCGGCGGCCGTCCGCGCCACCCTCACCGCCTGCTTTCTGTGCGCCGGCCAGAGCTGCACCGCCGGGGAGCGGATCCTGGTGCACAACGCGGTCCACGACGAGTACGTCGAGCTGCTGGCCCGGGCGGTGACCGAGCAGATCGTGCTCGGCGATCCGTTCGCGGCGCAGACCACGATGGGACCGCTCAACAACGAGCCGGTGGCGACGAAGATGGATCAGCATGTCGCCGACGCGCTCGATCGGGGCGCCGACGCCATCACCGGCGGCGGCCGTGCCGCCGCCTTCCCGACTGATCTGTACTGGGAGCCGACCGTGCTGGCGGGCGTGCCCGCGGACGCCCGGGTGGCGGTCGAGGAGACGTTCGGCCCGGTCGCCCCGGTGGTGGCGGTCGACTCGCTAAAGGACGCGATCGCCCTCGCCAACGCGTCGCCGTATGGGCTGCTGGCCGCGATCTTCACGGCCGACCTGAGCCGGGGTCTGGAGTTTGCCGATCGTGTCCGGACCGGCTGGGTGAACATCAACGAGTCCAGCAACTACTGGGAGTCGCACCTCCCGTTCGGAGGCCGCTCCGGGTCAGACAGCGGAATCGGGCGGGTCGGCGGCAACGGAGTGATGCAGACCTTCACCGAGCTGCAGACGATCGTGCTCAGCCCCCACGGCGGCTGAGGCCGGCGGCGCGGGCCTCACCGAGCCGCCACGGTGGGTGTCGTCGTCGAGCAAATCGCGCCCGTCGCGGTGAAGACCTGACCACAGCCGGGCTCGTCGGGCCGTCGCGCTTGGGGGTGTGTCGGTCATGCGGGGCTGACTGCGTCAAGCGCGCCGATGACAAGACGCTCGGCGGTCACGAGCATGTCCTTGCGGGTGATCTGTGGGTTCTCGAGCCACCAGAGCGCCAGGCCGACGATCGCTGAGCGCAGGAACTCGGCCGTCTGGGTGGCGATCTCAGGGGTGAGGCCGAAGTGCTGGGTGAGCAGTGCTTGCAGGACGTGGCGGGCGTTGGCGCGCATCTCCTGGTGGTGTTGCTCGAGCTCGCCGATTCCGGTGGTGTCACGGAACAGCAGCCGCCACGCGAACGGGTGGCTGCGCACGTAGCCAAACCAAGCGTCCAGGCCGACATGGATCCGCTCGGCACGATCGACGTGATCACGCTGTTGGGAGGCGACGACTGTGCCCAGGAGCTGATCGCGGTGGCGATCGAGCAGGGTTTGGTAGAGGGCCTGCTTTGAGCCGAAGGCACGGTAGGCGATGACTTTGGTGACGCCGGTCTTGGCGGCGATCGAGGCGACGTCGGTGGCGTGGTAGCCGCGGGTGGCGAACAGCTCGGCCGCGGCCGCCAGCAGCAGCTCGCGGCGCTGTTCGCGCGGCAGGCGTTGCGGGACGTGGGACGACATGCCATGATGTTACCCGTGAGTGACATGGTCCTCGATCCGGTCCGCCGCCAGCGCTACCGCTTCTCCCGCGATGGCGGCGACCTCCTGGCCGAGGTCGAGACCGCCCCCGGTGGTGACGTTCCCGAGCACGTCCACCCAGCGCAGACCGAGTGGTGGAAGGTCGTCGAAGGCGAGGTCAGGTTCGTCATCGACGGCGAGGCCCGACGAGCCGGCGTCGGTGACCACGTCCGTGCTGACGCCGGAGTCCGGCATTCGTTCGTCAACGACGGCGCCACGCCCGCCGTCCTGCGCGTCCGCATCTCCCCTGCCGGTGAGCTGCAAGCCTTCCTCACCGAAGCAGCGCGTCTCGCGACCGCCGGGAAGTTCAACGCACGCGGAATCCCATCGTCGCCAGCCAGCGCGCTGGCGCTCCTGCGCCTCGCGGTTCGCTACCGCTCCGACATTCAGCTCACCTCGCCACCACCCGCCCGGCTGCTCAACGTCGCCCTGAGAATGCTGCCCGCGACTCGCCGCCCAGCCCACGATCGCCCAGCGTGAAGCGCACGGAGGAGCAGCGGCTCCGTCGGGGAGCGCTCACGATGGTGATGCTCCTCCTCGCCCAGTTCCTGCTCGGGATCGCCACCAACCTCTATGTGAGGATCCCCAAGGACCACCCCGGGACCAAGGGAGGCTACTTCAGCGGGATCGGCAAGGGCATCGGCTGGGCGGTCGGCTCGGGCCCGGTGCCGCTCGCCGTCCACGCCGCGCTCGGATCGGCGCTGGTGCTCGTCGCGATCACCATCGCAGCGCTGGCCGTCCGCTCCCGCGCTCATCGCTGGATGGTCTGCGGGCTGATTGGGCTGATCGCCATCATCGCGGCCTGGTTTAACGGCGTGAGCTTTATCAACGTCGGCCAGCACAACGTCAACTCGATGATCATGTCCGCCGGCTTCGCTGCAGCCGTCGCCGCCTACGGCGCCGCGCTCTGCCTCGCCCCCACACCGTCTGTGCGGGGTCAGCCCTCCGCCGCCGGGGCAGGCTCCGCCGCCGGGGCGGGCTCGGGGGCGCGGGCCCCCTGAGCGCGACCGTCAGTGGCGCCCGACTTCGCCGTCGACGCGTGCCGGTAGAACGGCTCGTTGATCGGCTCAAGTGGCGTGTTGCCAAGGATCATGTCGGCGCTCTTCTCGGCCAGCATCATCGTCGGCGCGTAGATGTTGCCGTTGGTGACGTAGCGCATCGACGAGGCGTCGATCACGCGGATGCCGTCGAGCCCGTGCACCTTCATGCTCGCCGGATCCACCACCGCGTCCTCGCCGGTGCCGAGGCGGCAGGTGCACGACGGGTGCAGCGCCGTCTCCGCGTCCTTGGCCACCCAGTCGAGGATCTCCTGGTCGGTCTGGACCGACGGCCCCGGCGACAGCTCGCCGCCGTTGAACGGCTCGAACGCCGGCTCGTTGAGGATCTTGCGTGAGATGTTGACCGCCTCCACCCATTCGCGCCGGTCGGTGTCGGTCGACAGGTAGTTGAAGCGGATCGCCGGATGCTTTCTCGGGTCCGTCGAGGTGATCTTGATCGTGCCCCGGGCGTCGGAGTACATCGGACCGACGTGCACCTGATAGCCGTGACCCTGCGGCGCCGAGCCGTCATACCGGATAGCCACCGGGAGGAAGTGGTACATCAGGTTGGGATAGGCGACGTCGTCGTTTGACCGGATGAAACCGCCACCTTCGAAGTGGTTGGTGGCACCCGGGCCGCGGCGGCCGAGCAGCCACGCCGCCCCCACCCAGGGGCGGTTGCGCATCTTCATCGCCGGGGCGACCGACACCGGCTGCTTGCTCGAGTACTGGATGTAGACCTCCAGGTGGTCCTGGAGGTTCTCGCCCACCGCCGGCACGTCACCGACGACATCGATACCCAGGGCCCGGAGCTCAGCGGCGTTGCCGACCCCCGACAGCTGCAGCAGCTGGGGCGAGTTGATCGCCCCACCACAGAGCAGCACCTCGCCGGCGTCGATTTGCTCGGTCCGACGGTCGTGGACCACCTCCACCCCGACGGCGCGGGTTCCGGCAAACCGGATCTTGGTCACCAACGCCCGCGTGCGGACCTCCAGGTTCTCGCGGTCCATCACGGGGTGCAGATAGGCGCGGGCGGCGCTCATGCGATGGCCGCGATAGATGTTGCGATCAAACGCGGCAAAGCCCTCCTGGCGGTAGCCGTTGACGTCGTCGGTGAGCGGATAGCCGGCCTCCTGAACGGCGGCGAAGAACGCCTTGAACAGGGGGTTCACCGCCGGCCCGCGCTCGAGCTTCAGCGGCCCGGTGTGACCGCGCCACGGCGTATCGGGATCGGCCAGTGCGTTTTCCATGCGCTTGAAGTACGGCAGGCAGTGGGCGTAGTCCCAATCCTGCATCCCCGGGTCGGCCGCCCACCGCTCGTAGTCCAGCGGATTGCCCCGCTGGAAGATCATCCCGTTGATCGAACTGGACCCGCCGAGGACCTTTCCCCGAGCGTGATAGACGCGTCGCCCGTTCATGTAGGGCTCGGGCTCGGACTCGTACTTCCAATCGTAGAACCGGTTGCCGATCGGGAACGAGAGCGCCGCCGGCATGTGGATGTAGAGGTCCCAGAGCGAGTCGTTGCGGCCCGCCTCCAGCACCAGGACGCGGCTCGATGGATCCTCGCTGAGCCGGTTGGCGAGACAGGACCCGGCGGAGCCCCCGCCGATGATCACGTAGTCGTAGCGCATGTCAGCTTCCCCTCTCTCACTCTCACAGGACCGAGCGGATCTCACGCTCGAAGGTCTCGATGTGCTCCGCGATGATCGCGCGCGCCCGCAGGGCCTCGCCGGCGGCGATCGCCCGCAGCAGCTCGTCGTGCTCGTGCACGCGGGTGAACAGGTGCGGCAGCCGGTCCAGCACCAGGTACCAGATCCGCAGCGACAGGTTGAAGTAGCGCCCCAACGAGTCCTGCAGGTACGGGTTGCCGGCGCAGCGGTGCACGAACCGGTGGACCCGAGCGTCGAGCGCCATCAGCGCTTCGGTGTCGTCGCTGCCCTGGCTGGAGTCAAGCTCGCGCAGCAGCTCGTCGAGCTGATCGCGCTGCCCGGAGGTGATCCGCTCGGCCGCCCGGCAGGCGGCGTGCCCCTCGAGCTGGATGCGGACGTCGGAGATATCCGCGAGATCGGTGATGTTGATCTCGGAGGCGAACGTGCCCCGGCGCGGGAACACGGTGACCAGGTTCTCGAGCGCGAGGCGCTTGATCGCCTCTCGCACCGGGGTGCGCCCGATGCCGAGCTCGGCGCCGAGGAGATCCTCGTCGATGGGGGCGCCCGGCACGATCTGCAGGGTTACGATCCGGTCGCGGAGATCCGCATACGCGCGGTCGGCCAGCAGCTCACGCGGACCTCCCGGCTGAGTCGCCTGCGTGCTCACCGCTCATGCCCCGGGCGCGATGACAACTGATATATGAGTCATCGGTTACGAAGTCTAACATTGGGTTGATGGCGCGCCAAGCCCCTCGCCGACCGCTGCGGTGCAGCGTCCGATGAGCTCCGCCGCCGGCATTCGCGATGCGGAGCGGGTGGTCGAGCGGATCGCCGGCGGCGAGGTCGGAGTCGCGCGGGAGGTCGTCGCCACGCTCGCCCGCCACACGCCCATGCTGAGCTCGCGCAGCCTGTCCGAGCGCTGCGGGGGGCGGGTGGTGCTCAAGGCGGAGAACCTGCAGCGCACCGGGTCGTTCAAGCTGCGCGGCGCCGTCCACAAGATCTCGCGGCTGGACGATGCGTCAGGCGTCGTGGCCGGAAGCGCCGGCAACCACGGCCAGTCAGTCGCCTACGCGGCGCGGGCGAGGGGCATCCCCTGCGAGGTGTTCATGCCGCGCGAGGCGCCGGTGGCAAAGGTGGCTGCCGTCGAGGCGTTCGGCGGAGTCGTTCACCTCGGTGGCGATTCCGTGGACGGCTGCGTCGCCGCCGCGCTGGAGCGGGCCGCCGAGTCCGGCGCCGGATTCGTGCACCCGTTCGACGATCCCGACGTGATCCTCGGACAGGCGACGCTCGGGCTCGAGCTGCTCGAGGACGTGCCCGACCTGGCCGCGATCGTGGTCCCGGTCGGCGGCGGCGGGCTGATCTCCGGGATCGCCGGCGTGGTCAAGGCGGCGCGCCCCGACATCCGCGTGACCGGCGTTCAGGTCGACGCCTGTGCCCCGTTTCCCGAGTCGCTCGAGGCCGTCACGCCGGTCACCTTCCGGTCACGACCGACGATCGCCGACGGGATCGCGATCAAGCGGCCCGGCGAGATCACGCTGCCGCTGGTCCGGCGCTGGGTCGACGAGATGGTGGTCGTCTCCGAGGAGGAAATCGCCGACGCCATGGTGTGGCTGCTCGAGCGTTCGAAACTGGTGGTCGAGGGCGGCGGCGCCGCCGGGGTGGCGGCCGTCATGTCGGGTCAGGTGGCTCCGGCGCCCACCGGGGCGACGGTGATCGTGCTCTCCGGCGGCAACGTCGACCCCGGGCTGCTCGCCGGCATCGCCCACCGCCACGAGACGCTCGCCGGCCGGCGGCTGCGCCTGTTCACCCTCATCTCGGACCGGCCGGGCGGACTGGCTGCGCTGCTTACCCTGATCGCCGAGGCCGGAGGAAACATCGTCCAGGCCGACCACGTGCGCGAGGCGGTGCCGCTGCACGTGCGCGAGACCGGAGTCGAGATCGCGCTCGAGACCCGGGGGCGCGAGCACGGCGACGCGATCGTCGCCACGCTCGAGTCGGCGGGGTATGAGGTTCGACGGCTGGATTGAGTGCCGGTCAGTCCCCCAGCTCCGCCCGCCGCCGGGTGACGAACTCGCGCAGTTCGGCATCGACCGCCTCGTCGATCGGCGGCTGCTCGTACTCCGCAAGCGTCTGCGGCCAGATCTCCGCCGCCCGCACGGTAGCGTTGCGGCCGCCCTTCTTGGTCCAGCGGTCGAAGTTCTCGGTCGAGGACAGCAGCGGCCGGTAGAAGCACTCGCGGAAGCGCTCGAGCGTGTGCGCCGCCCCCAGGAAGTGCCCGCCGGCCCCGACCTCGGTGTGAGCGTCGAATGCCAGCGACGCCTCGTCGATCTCCAGCGGCGTGAACTCGTGCTTGAGCTCGCGCAGCAGCTCGATGTCGACGATGAACTTCTCATAGCAGGAGACCAGCCCGCCCTCCAGCCAGCCGGCCGAGTGCATGACGAAGTTGGCGCCGGCCAGGAACGTCGGCAGGAACGTCATCAGCGACTCGTAGGCGGCCTGGGCATCCACCGTCTGCGAAGCGTTCAGCGCGCCGCCGCCGCGCCACGGCAGTCCGAACCGCCGCGCGATCTGACCCGTGCAGAGCACCCCGATGCCCGACTCCGGGGTGCCGAACGACGGCGACCCCGACTGCATGTCGGTGTTGGACAAGAACGAGCCGAACACGACCGGGGCGCCGGGACGGATCAGCTGCGCCAGCGCGATCCCCGCCAGTCCCTCGGCCATCTGCTGGACCAGCGTCGCCGGCAGCGACACGGGGGACATCGCCCCCATCAGCAGGAACGGGGTGATCACCACCGCCTGGTTGGCCTTGACGTACTCGAACATGGCCGCGAGCATCCGGTCGTCGTAACGCAACGGGGAGTTGACGTTGATCAGCGAGATCGACGCCGGCGCGCGCTCGATTGCCTCGCGACCGCCGAACAGGATCTCCCCCATGCGGATCGTGTCGGCGGCGTTGGGACCTGAGGTCACCGAGCCCATGTACGGCTTGTCCGACAGTGTCTGCAGCGCGTACACCATGTCCAGGTGACGGGAGTCGAGCGGCCGGTCCTCGGGCTCGCAGATCGTCCCGCCGGGCGAGTCCAGCTCGGGATAGAACTGGGCCAGGCGCACCAGGTTCTCGAAATCCGCCATCTTGGCGTCCCGGCGCACGTCGCCCTGACGGATGAACGGGCAGCCGTACACCGGGGCGAACACCATGTGGTCTCCTCCGATGTGGGCGTTGTTGGCCGGGTTGCGCGACTGCAGCTGGAACTGACTGGGCGCCTTGGCGACCTGCTCGAGGATGAACTCGGGGTCGAACCGGACCCGGTTCTCGTCCTCGACGACCTGGCCGGCCCCCCGGAGCAGCTCCACCGCCTCGGGCAGCAGGAACTCGATCCCGAGCTCGGACACGATCCGCCGCCACCCCCGCTCCAGCGTCGCCATCGCCTCCTCGCTGAGGATCTCGTACCGGGGCATGGCATTCACGAACATCTGGGCCTTCCTCCTCGCCGTCGGGGGTGACGGTCCGTCAACATATCGAGCGCTTGACGCGGCGTTCCGCGGCCCTAATATATCCGGCGTGGAACAACAGTTCCAAGAAACCGAGAACAGCATCCCTCGGGCCACGACGGCGATCGACCGCGCCCTCGAGGACACCGTGCCCCGGGGCACGACGGCGATCGACCGCGGCGCCGAGTTGCTCGTCCGCGTGCTGGAGTCGGCGCGGCCGGTGGCCCTGGCCGAGCTGGCCTCGGCGAGCGGGATTCCGAAGAGCACGGCGTCCCGGCTGGTCAGCGCGCTGGAGCGCCAGGGCCTGGTGGAGCAGGACGGCGAGCGCGGCCGGCTGCGCCCCGGGCCGGCGATTCTCCGCGTCGCCGAGCGCAACCTGCTGGAGCGCAGCGTGGTGCACCTCGCCGGCCCGTCGCTCGACGCGCTCGGCGAAGCCACCGGTGAGACGATCAACCTGGCCGTGCCGGCCCGTACCGGCGTCGAGCACGTGGCCCAGGTGGAGAGTCGTCACTTCCTCGGCGCCGGCCAGTGGCTGGGCCGCTCCGTCGACTATCACTGCACCGCCGTCGGCAAGGTGTTCATGGCCTTCGGGCGGGCGACGCCGGCCCGCCCGCTCGTCCCCATGACCGCGCACACGGTCACCGATCTCGGTCGGCTGCATGCCGAGCTCGCGACCGTCCGCCGCGCCGAGTTCGCCGAGGCGATCGACGAGCTGGAGATCGGGCTCGCCGCCATCGCCGCGCCCGTGCGGGGCGCCGGCGGCGAGGTGATCGCGGCGCTCAGCATCTCCGGGCCCACCGTGCGCATGACCCCGGAGCGAATCGCCGCCCTGGAGCCGATCCTGATCGACGAGGCGCGGAGCCTCAGCCGCCGCCTCGGTAACACCCAGCAAGGAGAACACGCCGCATGACACATGAGGAGATCTTGCAGCTGCTGTACGAGGAGACGCTGGTCGGCAACGCGCCGGCGGTGATCGGGGGGGTCAACGACGGCCTGAAGTCAGGCCTCGAACCCGAGCGGATGCTGTACGACGCCCTGATCCCGTCGCTGGAGGAGGTCGGCGCCCGGTTTGAGCGGGGCGACTACTTCGTCCCCGAGATGCTGATCGCCGCGCGCGCGATGCAGGGCGCCCTGGACATCCTGCGCCCGTTGCTGGCCGAGACCGGGACGGCGCAGGTGGGCACGTTCCTGATGGGGACGGTGAAGGGCGATGTCCACGACATCGGCAAGAACCTGTGCAACATCATGCTCGAGGGCGCCGGGTTCACCGTGATCGACCTCGGCGTCAACGTCCCGCCCGAGAGGTTCGTGGAGCAGATCGGCGAGCACAGCCCGGACATCGTCGGCTTCTCGGCGTTCCTGACCACGACGATGCCGATGTTCAAGGCCAACATCAACGCCCTGGAGAAGGCCGGGATCCGCGACGACGTGATCGTGATGGTGGGGGGCGCTCCGGTGACCCAGGAGTACGCCGACGCGGTCGGCGCCGACGGCTACTCGGCCGATGCCTCCTCGGCCGTGAAGAAGGCCAAGGAGCTGATCGAGCTGCGCCGGGAGAAGGTCCTGGCGTGAACGCCGCGGGTGTGATCGCCGCGCTGGAGCACGCGGTCAAGAAGCCGATCTGGGGCTGTCAGATGTGCGGCCAGTGCGTGCTGCACGACACCGGCCTGACGTGTCCGATGACGTGCCCCAAGACGCTCCGCAACGGGCCGTGCGGAGGGGTGCGCGCCAACGGCCACTGCGAGGTCAAGCCAGAGATGCGGTGCGTGTGGCTGAACGCCTATGAGCGCTCGGAGCGGCTGCCGGTGTGGCGGGGTCACATCGACAACCTGCGCCCGCCGGTGGACAACCGCCTGAAGGGCACGTCATCGTGGTTGAACCTGTTCAGCGGCCGTGACCGTGAGGTTCCCGCGGGATGGGCTGCGGATGTCGAGCCTTGAGCGCAAGCTCGGCGCCGGTGACTTCGTGGTCACCGCGGAGCTGCCGGTGATCGACGGCGGCGGGCACGCCGAGATCCAGCGCCAGCTGGATCCGATGCGCCCCTACGTGGACGCCTTCAACGCCACCGACAACCCAGCGGCGCACGCGCACTGCTCGCCGCTGGCAGTCTCGATCGGACTCGTGCAGGCGGGGGTCGAGCCGGTGATGCAGCTGGTGTGCCGCGATCGCAACCGGCTGGCTCTGGAGGCCGACCTGGTCGGCGCCTCCATGTACGGGATCGAGAACGTGTCCTGCCTGACCGGCGACGACGTCACCGCCGGCGACGAGCCCGAGACGCGGCGCGTCTTCGACTTGGACAGCATCCAGCTGGTCGCGCTGGCGCGCTCGCTGGACCGCGGGCGATACCTGTCGGGGCGCCCGATCGGGGGCAATCGGGATGGTCCGCATTTCTTCATCGGCGCCGTCGAGAACCCTGGTGCGCCCCCGTTCGAGTATCGAGTGCGGCGGGCCGCCAAGAAGGCGCTGGCCGGCGCCCGGTTCCTGCAGCTGCAGCTGTGCTGGCGCACCGAGCTGCTGGAGAGCTTCGTGGGCGCGGCGCGCGACGTGGGCCTGGCGGAGCGGATCGCATTGATCCCGTCGATCTGCATCCTGCGCACCGTCGGCGGGATGCGCTTCGTGGCCTCGCACGTGCCCGGCGTCGATGTCCCCCCGTCGGTGGTGGCCCGGGTGGAGCAGGCTGCCGACGCCGAGGCCGAGTGCTTCGAGATCGCCTACGAGCTGGCGACGCATGCCCTGTCGCTGCCGGGCGTGGCGGGACTGCACTTCATCTCGTTTCGCAAGGACGCGGGGATCGCCAAGTTGTGCCGCCGTCTCGGAATCCCTCCCCGAATTGAAAGAGAGACCAATGGATACAGTGCTTCGGTCGCGCTCGGGTAGCGTGACGATCGGCGCCGGGCGGCCGTTCTGCGTGATCGGCGAGCGGATCAACCCCACCGGCCGCAAGAAGTTCGCCGAGGAGCTGCGCGGTGGCGATCTGTCGACGGTCACCGTCGACGCGGTCGCCCAGGTGGAGGCGGGCGCGAACATGCTCGACGTCAACGCCGGCATCCCGCTGGTCGACGAGCCGGAGCTGCTCACGGCGATGCTGGGCACCGTGCAGGCGGCCGTCGACGTGCCGATCTGCATCGACTCGTCGGTGATCGAGGCACTGGAGGCGGGGCTGTCGGTATATGAGGGGCGAGCCCTGGTCAACTCGGTGACCGCCGAGGACGAGCGCCTGGAGGAGATCCTGCCGCTCGTCGCGCGTCACGACGCCGCCGTCATCGGGCTGGCCAACGATGAGACGGGGATCCCCGAGACCCCGGCGAAGCGCCTGGAGTGCGCGCGCAAGATCGTCGCCGCCGCCGGCGACCACGGGATCGCCGCTGAGGACGTGATCATCGATCCGCTGGCGATGACCGTCGGTGCCGCCACCGACGCGGTCACGATCACACTGGAGACGATCTCGCTGATCCGCGCCGAGCTGGGGGTGAACATGTGCCTGGGCGCGTCCAACGTGTCGTTCGGGCTGCCCCAGCGTCACGTGCTCAACGCCGCGTTCCTGCCGATGGCGATGACGGCGGGATTGACGAGCGCGATCATGTCGACGGCGCCGGTGTGCGTGGAGTCGGTCCGGGCCTCTGACCTGCTGCTCGGCCACGACGCCTGGGGCGCGAACTGGATCGCGGCGCACCGCGCCCGGCAGGCAGCGCAGGCGGCGGCGCAGGAAGCGGAGGCGGCGCGGGCGTGAGCACTGCCCTGCCCAGTCGCCGCGAGGCCGCCCGCGACGAGCTCGTCGCCCCCGGCGACGGCGCCGAGCGCGTCCGGCTGCGTTTCCTTCCCGACGGCGCCGAGGTCCGGGTGCCCTCGGGCACGCCGGTGTTCGACGCGGCGAGCTGGAACGGGATCGCGATCGACTCGACCTGCGGCGGGCACGGCACGTGTAAGAAGTGCAAGATCCGCGTGGTCTCGGGTGAGGCGCCGGTGTCGGCGGTGGACCCGCGCGCGTTCAGCACCGAGGAGCTGCGTGCGGGATGGCGGCTGGCCTGCCGGGCCGGCGCCCGCGATGACCTGGTGGTGGAGGTGCCGCCGCTGCAGACCCGACCCAAGGCGGCGCTGGTCGGGGTCGGACGCCACGTGATCCTTCGCCCGTCGGTGCAGAAGCGCCATCTGGTGCTGTCGGAGCCGACGCTGGAGGACCAGCGCCCCGACCTGCAGCGGGTGCTCGATGATCTGGACGATCTGGAGCCCGACGCGTCGCTGGCGACGCTCCGGGAGCTGGGCGGCGTTCTCCGCCGGGCCCACTTCGACGTCACCGCCGTGGTGTGCGACCAGGAGCTGATCGGGTTGGAGCCCGGTGATACGACCGCGCGGCGGTTCGCGATCGCGTTCGACCTGGGGACGACGACGGTGGTGGCCACGCTGCTCGATCTCGAGAGCGGCCAGCCGGTGGCGGTGCGATCGATGCTCAACCGCCAGCAGCCGTTCGGCGCCGACGTGATCACTCGGATCTCGGCGACGATGATGGACGACACCGCGCTCGTCGCGCTGCGCGACCGCGCTCACGAGACGATGGCCGAGCTCACTCGAGAGGTGTGCACCGAGGCCGGGATCGACCGTAACGAGGTCTATGAGATCACCGTGTGCGGCAACGTGACCATGATGCAGCTGGCGCTGGGCATCGATCCCGAGCCGCTGTCGATGGCTCCGTTCGTGGTCGCCACCCACGAGCTTCCGCCCGCGCTCGCCGCCGACTTCGGCGTCGCCGCCCATCCCCGCGCGCCGGCGTTCGTGTTCCCGTCGCTGGGCGCCTACGTCGGCGGGGACATCGTCGCCGGGATGCTCGCCACCGGCCTGACCCGCGACCGGCGGCTGCGCCTGTTCATCGACGTCGGCACCAACTCGGAGATCGCCCTGGGATCGGTGGACCGCGTGCTCGCCACCGCCGCCCCGGCCGGTCCCGCCTTCGAGGCGGCTCAGATCCGGTGCGGGATGCGGGCGGCCGATGGCGCGATCGAAGGCATGCGGATCTCACCGGACGGGGCGTCGCTGGCACTCGACGTGATCGGCGACACCGACCCCGTCGGCATGTGCGGCTCGGGGCTGGTCGACGCGGTCGCCGAGCTCGTCCACGCCGGCCTGCTCGATCACTCGGGACGGTTCATCCCGGACGAGGACGCGGCCGAGCGCTTTCCGGCGCTGTGCGACCGGCTGACCATGATCGGCCAGGAGCGGGTGTTCGTCCTGCGCTGGCGCGATGCCGACGGCGAGGGCGGGCGGGATCCGGAATCGTCGGTGTTCCTCTCCCAGCGCGACGTCCGCGAGCTGCAGTTCGCCAAGGCCTCGATCGCCACCGGCTGGCAGATCCTGCTGCGCGAGCTCGGGGTGGATCCCGGCGACATCGTCCAGGTGCTGCTCGCCGGCAGCTTCGGCGCCTACCTGACCCCGCTCAGCGCGGTCCGGATCGGTCTCGTCCCGGCGCTGGCGCTGCCCCGCATCGTGTCCGCCGGCAACGTCGCCGGCGAGGGCGCCAAGATCGCGGCCCTCTCCCTGCGCGAACGCGCCGAGGCCAGGTCGATCCTGCGCGAGGTGCAGTACGTCGAGCTCTCGGGACGGACCGACTTCAACGACCTGTTCATCGATCAGCTGGCATTTCCGGGATGAGCCGCCGGCGGGCGATTGTGGCGTGCGGGGCGCTGGCGCTTGACGTGCGGGCGATCGCGCGCCGGCGCGAGTGGGACGTCGAGGTGGTGCCGGTGCCCGCGCTGCTGCACAACCGGCCGGAGCGGATCCCGGCGGCGGTGGCGGAGGCGTCCGAGGGCCGCGACGTGGTGGCGGTGGCCTATGGAGACTGCGGGACTCAGGGGGCGCTGGACGGGCTCGGTGGGTTGGATCGGCTGTCCGGGGACAGCTGCTACGACATCCTCGGGCGCGACGAGGTGGCCACGGCGCTGGCCGAGGAGCCGGGCACGTACTTCCTCACCGACTTCCTGGCCCGTACGTTCGAGCGCACAGTCGTTCGCGAGCTCGGCCTGGACCGTCACCCCGAGCTGCGCGACGAGTACTTTCGCAACTACACGCGCGTCGTATGGCTGGCCCAGCGCCCCACCCCGGCCACCCGGGCGCGCGCGCGGCGGGCGGCGGAGCGGCTGGGCCTGCCACTGGAGGAGGTCGCGGTCGGCACCGCCGGCCTGGAGCGGGAGCTCGAGCGGCTCCTGGCCCGCGGTGTGGGAGATTTTCGAAGCTATTCGCCCCTCATCTCCCAAAGCCCCCCGCAGGCGCCCGCACCGCTCGTTTGACCCGCGGCGGGTCGGCCGCCTGGAGTGCACCGCCTGGGTCACCTACTACCAGCGCGACTGGCCCCGGCTCCTGCGCGCGGCGGTCGGCCTCACCCGCCACACCTTCGGCCTGCCCTGGCACCAGGCGCTCTACGGAGCCTGGCTGGTGCTGCGCGCCAACCACCAGTGGGCGCCCGCCGACAACGATCCGGACGGCGCCCGCCGGACGATGCGGCGCTTCTACGCGCTGCTCAAGCGGCGCCACGCCGAGTCCTATGACCCGGCGGTGGCGGCGGACCTGGAGGTGGAGTGGTGGCGGGTGCACCGCGAGCACCAGCGGGACGGCTCCGCGCTCGGCGAGGAGTCACTCGTCAACGCGCTGGCCTCGCTCTACGCCTACGCCTACGGCGTGACCAAGGATGCCGTCCATCTCGCCGCCGAGCAGCGCGCGCTGGCGATGGGCCACTGCGACCGCTGGGTGGCCGAAGGCCGGGCGCCGGACAGCCCACTGATCCACGAGGTGCGAGCCGCGCTGGTCCGGTCTCACGCGGCGCTGCTCGCCGCCGTGCACCTGGGCTAGCCGCTGCCGGCTCGCACGCCGTTCAGACATGGCGCGCTACGACGGCGGTACGCTTTTGCCGACTATTCGGGGCCCCTGGAAACCGAGGTCGGTCCTTGTCCGGAGGAGGAAGATGACGTCAAGCAGGCTGATGCGACTGCTCTCGACCGGGGCGACGGTTGCCGTCCTGCTCGCGGCCGGGCCAGCGCTCGTGGCCGGCTCTGCGGAGGCTAAGAGCCAGGCCTCGCCTCCTGCCCATGCCGCCTGCGCGTACCCCAACCCAGCGTATTGCCTCAACCCGAGTCTCAAGCCGTCCAAAGCTGCGTGCAGCACCGCGAAGAAGCTCCTCACCGACTACGAAAGGGTCTATGAGAAGGTGAAACACCGGCCGCTGCCAAAGAAGATCAAGGAGAGCCTGGACCGCAAGCGGCACGCCGGCACGATTACCTCCGACGATCTGCCGGGACCCCTGAAACGGAAGTTCCCGGGCGAATTGGCTGGGTTCACTCTCGATCAGGTACGAGAGGTCTGTGATCGACCGACCGTGGTGTAGATGGCCTTTCTAGAAGAGCTCGAGGACCTCGATTTCGAGGCGCTGCTGGCCGAGTTCGACCATCCCGCACTTCCGATCTACGCGGAGCTCGGGAACGCTTACTTCGACGAAGTCGCGGTTGCGTTGCGGGAACGAGATCCCGAACAGGCAACTCGCGCGCTGCTCGAGCGCCTCAACAGTGCCGATTCCGCGCGGGCGGCGGCGATCCTGCTCGCGCTGAGCCTGCATCAGGAGCGAGACCAGAGTCACGCACCAGCATTCCGGGCGGCGCTTGCTCATCAGAGTCCCGAGGTCGTCGCCGCCGCCGTGGATGCGCTGAGCGCGGTCGGCGACTCATCGCCGTCGGCCCAGATCGTGCCGCTCGTCGGCGATCCCGACCCGAAGGTGCGGGCCGCGGCGCTGCGGTTCATGGCCGCCGAGCATCATCCCGACGCAGTCCGGGCTTTACGGGCCGCGCTGCGCGACTCAGATGTCTACGTCCGCGCCAACGCGGTCGAGAGCCTCGTCGAGCTCACGGGTCTGGAGGCGGAGCAGTGGGTCACGCCATTGGCCCGCGATCCAGCACCATTGGTGCGCGACACGGTCGCCGCCGCGCTTGAGATGGAGCGCGACCAGGCAGGTGACGAGTGAAGCCTCAATCGGCGGCGCCCGCCTCCACCAGCAGTGTGGCCACGTCGGCGACGCGGAGGTCGGCGCCGACGCTCTGAACGCCGTCGTCGAGCATCACCGTGCAGAACGGGCAGGCGACCGCCAAGGTCTCCGCCCCCGTCGCCGCGGCCTCGCGGACGCGGTTCTCGTTGATCGCCGACGCCCGCTCCTCCATCCACATGTGGGCGCCGCCGGCCCCGCAGCAGAACGTCTGCCGGCCGCTGCGGGCCATCTCCACCGGTGCGCCGACGGCCTCGACCAGCTCCCGGGGCGGTGCCAGCACGTCGTTGTGGCGCGCCAGGTAGCAGGAGTCGTGGTAGGTGATCGGCAGCGTCTCCGAGCGCCGGGCCGACAATCGTCCGTCGCGGACGAGCCGGGCCAACAGCTCGGAGTGATGCACGACCTCGTAGTCGCCGCCGAAGTCCGGATACTCGTTGCCGAGGGTGTTGAAGCAGTGGGGGCAATTGGCAATGATCTTCGTCACCCCCGCCCCGTTGAGCGTCGCCACGTTGCGCTCCGCGAACTCCTGGAACACGTACTCGTTGCCCATCCGCCGCGCCGGGTCGCCGGTGCACGCCTCCCGGGGTCCGAGGATCGCGAAGTCGACGCCCGCCCTGCGCAGCAGCTTCGCGGTGGCCTCGGCGGTCTTGCGAGCTCGCTCGTCGAACGATGAAGCGCACCCCACCCAGTACAGGTACTCGGGCGCGGGGTCGCCCGGCTCCAGTACCCGGATGTCGAGCTCCGCCGCCCAGTCGGCCCGGTCTGACTGCGCCTTGCCCCACGGGTTGGAGGCGCGCTCGACGTCACGCAGCATCGGCTCGGCCTCGGCCGGGAACTCGGACTCCACCATCACCAGGTGACGGCGCAGGTCGACGATGTGGTCGACGTGCTCGATCGACACCGGGCACGCCTGGACGCACGCGCCGCACGTGACGCAGTCCCACACTGATTCCTCGGGCACCGCGTTGGGCACCAACGAGACGAGGTCGGGCGCGTCCTGGCGCGGGCCGACCATCGCGCCGCCGTCGGTGAACACCTGGTCGCGCAATCCCATGATCAGCAGCTTGGGCGACAGCACCTTTCCGGTGGCGAAGGCCGGGCAGGCATCCTGGCAGCGGCCGCACTCGGTGCAGGAGAACGTGTCGAGCATCTGCTTCCAGGTCAGTTCGGCGGCGGTGCCCGCTCCGAACCGGATGTCCTCCTCGGCGACGTCGGGGTCATCGAAGCGCAGCGGCTCCAGCCGCCCTCCCGCGCCGGTGCGCCCGTACCAGACGTTGAACGCGGCGGAGGCGATGTGGAGATGCTTGGAGCGCGGTAGGTACGCCAGGAAGGCGAGGATCGTGACCACGTGCGCCCACACGAACACCCGCTCCAGCACCCGGGTCGCCTCGTCGCGGCCGAACAGATGCGACAGCAGGTCCGACACCGGCGCCGCCGAGCCGGGCCACTCGTTGAGCCCGAGCGCGATCCGGGTGGCGTGCCATAGCAGCAGCGTGGTGGCGATGGTGGCGATCAGGGCGAGGATCAGGTCGGCCTCGCCGAGGTGGCTGCCCTCGAAGCGGCGCGGGCGCTGCACCTTCCGGATCCACAGCGCGCTGACCACCCCGATCAGCACCAGGACCGCGAACACGTCGGCGAGGAACGCGTACCAGCCCTGGTGTCCCAGCCACGGGAAGGTGTCGTGCTTGTCGACGACGCCGATCATCGCGATCACGATCGTCGGCCCCAGAACCAGGAACCCCCAGAAGATGAACGCGTGGATCAACCCAGGGCCGATCCGCTGCAGCAGCTTGCGCTGGCCGAGCACGATCGTGCCCTCGTGCTCCATCCGCCGCGGCACATCGCCCGAGCGCTTCACCGCGGCTCCCGACCGCATCAGCGCCACCAGGAAGCGGACCCGGACGGCGAACAGCGCCGCACTCGTCGCCAGCAGCACGGCGAGCACGACGGCGGCGATGATGACGCCTATGTTCCCCTCGCCTTTCTGATCTCCGACGAGATCGCCGGGACCACCTGATGCAGATCGCCGATCACGGCATAGTCGGCGGAGGCGAAGATCGACGCCTCGGCATCGGGGTTGATCGCCAGCAGGCGCTTGGCTCCCTTGCAGCCGGCCATGTGCTGGGTGGCGCCGCTGATCCCGCAGGCGATGTAGATCTCCGGCGACACCTTGGTGCCGGTCTGGCCGACCTGATCGGTGTGCGGGCGCCAGCCGGCGCTCGTCACCGCGCGCGAACAGCCGACCGCGCCGCCGAGCAGCTCGGCCAGTTCCTCGATCACCGAGAAGCCCTCGGCCGAGCCGACGCCGCGGCCGCCGGAGACGACCACGTCGGCGTCGGCCAGCGACACGCCGCCGGTCGCGGCGGGAATCCGGTCGACGACGCCGACGACTCGGTCCAGCTCGGACGCCGACGCGCTCACCGACACGACCTCCACGTCGCCCAGCGGCTCGGCCGCGACCGCGTGCGGCGCCGCGCTGAGCAGCAGCGGCGATCCGTGCACCGCCGCCTCCTCCAGCAGGGTCCCGCCCCACCGCATCCGGACCACCGCCGGCGGATCGCCGGGCGTGACCGACGTGCAGTTGGCGGCCATCGGCTGGTTCAGCTTGGCGGCGACGTGGGCGAGCACCTCGTTGCCTCGATCTGTGCCGGGGGCGATCACCGCCGCCGCCGACCGCGCGCCGGCGAGCTCGATCAGCGTCTGCGCCCACGCGGCCGGCGCGTAGGGGTGCGCGGCATCGACCGCCACCGCCTGGACGTCGTCGCCGAGCCCGCGGGCGAAGCTCACCGCCTGCTGGGAGAGCTCGTCGGCGGCATCCTCGATGAACACGAGCACTCCCATCACAGCACCCCGATCTCCTGGAGGACCTGCAGGACCGCGGGCGCGGCCTCCGGTCCGGAGCCGAGCATCTCGGCCTGCTTGCTCGAGCCCTCGGGCAGCAGCAGCCGGCGCATTTCCAGGCGCGGACTCGGGCGCTCCGGCTCGGCGCCGACCAGCGGCTTGCGCTTGGCCCGCATCCGCCCGGGGACCGACGGGTAGCGCGGAAGGTTGATCCCCTCCTTGACGGTGACCACGGCGGGCAGCGGCAGCTCGTACACGTCGCGGCCGCCGGCGACCTCCTGCTCGCAGCGCACCGTGTGGGGCGGGTGGGAATCGATACTGAGCGCCTTGATGCCGGTGACGCACGGCCGGCCGAGCGCGTGGGCGACGCGGATCGCCACCTGGTAGTTGCCGGCATCTGCGGACTCGTTGCCGAACAGGATCAGGTCGTAGTCGTCGCCGGGGCCCTCCGTCATCCCGCCGACGATCGCCGCCGCCGTCGCCTGCGGATCCCACTCCGAGCCGTCCGTGACCAGGTGGATGCCCCGGTCGACCCCGATCGCCATCATGTCGCGCAGCTGCTCCTCCGCCTCGACCGGGCCGAGCGTCAGCACGGTGGACTCGCCGCCATGCGCCTCCACCAGCCGGATCGCCTCCTCGGCGGCGCACTCCTCGTGCGGGCTGACGGTGAAGCCGAGGTGGCGCGTCTGGATCGCCTGCTGGTCCTCGGTCAGGGTGATCTTCCCGCCGGTCAGGGGGACTCGCTTGACGCACACGAGGATGTTCACGAGCGCACCCTGGAGTTGTCGGGATCGAAGACGGGGGTCGAGTCGCTGGCGGCGACGGTCACCGGATAGCGCTCGCCCATGTACTGAACCTGCAGCTGGGCGCCGACCTCGGCGTGCTCGGGCGGCAGATAGCTCATCAGGATGTGCTTGCCGATCGACGGTCCCGCGCCGGCGCTGGTCACATACGATCGCCGGCCCCTGGCGTCGGTGATCGGCTCGCCGTCGCCGGCGAGGATCGGCTCGCCCCCCAGCATGTAGCGCCGCACGCCGGAGCGCGAGGTGTGATCGTCGACGGTCAGGGTGCACATGCTCGCCGCGGGCGCTTCGTCGCGCTGGCGGACGTGGGCGGTCTTGCCGATGAAGTCCTGGTCCTTGACCTTCCCCCACGCCATCCCGGCCTCGACCACGTTGTACTCGCCCTCCAGCTCAGCGCCATAGGCCCGGTAGCACTTCTCCAGGCGCCCAGTGGTGCCGTACACCCCGGCGCCGACCGGGACCGCGCCGTGTGCCAGCCCGGCCTCGGCGACGATGTCCCACAGCCGCGCCCCCTGTTCGATCGGCACGTAGAGCTCCCAGCCGAGGTCGCCGACGTAGGAGATCCGGCTGGCGATGACCTCGAGCGGGCCGACCTCGATCGCCTTCCAGCGCGCGAACGGGAAGCCGTCGTGGGAGACGTCGTCGCCGGTGATGCTCTCCAGGATGTCGCGCGCCCGCGGGCCCCACAACCCGAGAGTGGTCAGCGCATCGGTCTGGTCGTGGATCTGCGCCGAGCCGTCCTCGGGCAGGTGGTCGGCAAACCACTTCAGATCCGACATCCCCCAACCGCCGCCGGTGACGACGCGGAACCGCTCGTCGGCGATCCGCATGATCGTCAGGTCCGCCTTGAACCCGCCGGAAGGCAACAGCACCGGCGTGTAGACGACGCGTCCGACGGGCACGTCCATCTGGCGCATCGCCACCCGCTGGACGAGCTCGAGCGCGCCGCGGCCCACGACGTCGAAGATCGCGAACGCGGTGAGATCGGTGTACCCGGCGCGATCGCGTAGCGCCAGGTGCTCGGCGTTGATGATCGGCGACCACCAGCGGGCGTCCCACTCGGCCTCGCGCCGGTTGATGCGGTCGCCGTACTCGTCCAGCAGCACCGCGTTTGACTCATACCACTGCGGGCGCTCCCAGCCGGCGGCCTCGTAGAACACGGCTGCGAGCTCCTGCTGGCGCTCATAGAAGGGCGACAGCTTGACCCGCCGGTCGGACTCCCACTGCTCGGACGGGTGGACGATCCCGTACATCTTGTTGAAGCCCTCAGCGACGCGGGCCCGGATGTGCGCCTGCGTCTTCTGATGCGGGTAGGCGCGGGCGATGTTGGAGTCGTAGACGTCGATCTCGCTTTCCCCATGCACCATCAGCTCGGCAACGGTCTTGCCGGCGCCCGGCCCCTCCTTGATCCAGATCGCCGCCGCCGACCACAGTCCGGCGACCTCCGGGGTCTCCCCGATCAGCGGCAGCCCGTCGAAGGTGACCGAGAGCAAACCGTTGATGGCGTAGCGCACGCCGACCGACTCGTCGCCGACGATCTCCGGCATCAGCTCCAGGGCCTGCTCCATCTGCAGCTCGAAGTCCTGCTGGGTGAACGGGAGCTCGGTCGGGCTCAGCGCCGACGCCTCGATCGACGGGATCTCGTCGGCGTCCATCATGATCGGGCGGTGGGCGTAGGAGCCGATCTCCAACCCACCCCCGTCCTGGCGCTCGTACATGTTGGTGTCCATGTCACGCACGATCGGGTAGTCGACGAGGGTCTTGGCGTCGGCGAAACGCGCCACCGGCCCGATGTCGATCATCTGGTGCACCGCCGGGGTCAGCGGGATCCGGGCGCCCGCCATGCGGGCGATGCGCGGGCTCCAGCAGCCGCCGGCGATGACCACGCGGTCGGTCTCGATGTCGCCGCGGTCGGTGCGCACCCGCCGGATGCGTCCGTGCTCGACGTCGAGCCCGACGACCTCGGTGTTGGCCGCGATCGTCATCCCGGCCTCCACCGCTCGCTCCCGCATGATCGTGGCCGCCCGCAACGAGTCGACCACACCGGCGCCGGGGGTGTAGAACCCGCCGAGCAGGAGCGCCTCGTCGATGAACGGGACCAGCGCCTTGATCTGCGCCGGCGTCAGGAGTGAGGTGGGCTCGATACCCCACGTCGTCGCCGACACCACCCGTCGGTCCAGCTCCTGCATCCGGCCCGCGGTGCGGGCGACCTCGATCCCACCGCACTCCAGGTAGACGTCGAGGTCCTGGTACTGGCGCATGCTCTCCAATGTCAGGGCGGTCATCTCTTTGGAGTGATCCACCGGAAAGATGAAGTTGGAGGCGTGCCCGGTGGAGCCACCCGGGTTGGGCAGCGGCCCCATGTCCAGCAACGTGACCTCGGTCTCGTGCAGACGCGTCAGATGGTAGGCGACGCTGTTGCCCACGATGCCGGCCCCGATGATCACGACCCGCTGCCGCGCCGGTAGCCGGCTCGATTCCGCTGTCGCCGCCATACAGCTGATATATCAGATGCAGGTCAGAGCCGTCAACGCGGCCGCGATCGACCCGCGGATACTCGGCCCGTACGGCGGCGGGAGAAGTCCGCGGGCTACGGCTTCATCCGCAACTCCTGCCCGCGGCGCCGGGTTTCGAGCGGCACGTTAAGGTGGTATGAGCTTCTCGTCTCGGAGCGTCCCCGTATGAGCAAACACCATTGCGCTCGCATCGCCGCCGCCGCCACCACCGGCAGCCTGCTGCTCGCCTCGGGCGCGCTCGCGGCGCCGGCGGCGGCGGCCACGATCTCGGCCGGCAAGGCCTGCTATGTCAACGTCAACCCGGCGACCGGGGCGGCGATGACGATCACCGGCAGCGGCTTTACCCCCGGCGACACTGTCGATCTGAGCGGCGGGACGGTGTCGGCCACGACGGCCGCCAATGCCGCCGGGGACGTCGTGTTCACCGCGAACGCGCCGGCTCTGCACACGACCGGGCCGGGGGCGGAGCGCACCACGCTGACCGCCACCGACCAGGGCAACGGGCTTTCGGTGACCACGGTCGTGCGATCGGCCAACCTGTCGGTGGCGACCAAGCCGGGCAGCGTCAAGAACGTCAAGAAGGACAGGGTCACGTTCAGCTTCTCGGGGTTCGCCCCCGGCAAGCACATCTACGGCTTCTACGCGCGCAAGAAGATCGTCGCCCACACCAGGTTCGGGAAGGCCTCCGGAGCTTGCGGGGTGCTCCAGCAGAAGGCGCTGCTCTATCCCGGCGGCCGTCCGCCGAAGAATCAGTACACGGTCACCTTCGAGAGCACGCCGAAGTACTCCAAGCGGGCGTTTCCGCGGGTCACCGGGAAGCTGAGCATCCTGCCGGTCTAACCGGCTGACTTGCCGGCCGGCGCCGGCGCCGGCGCCATAAGGGTCCTCCCCACCGGCGGCGGCGCCCGGGGTCCTGCCCGCCGGCGCCCCGGGGGCCTGCCCGCCGGCGCAATCTCAGCCGCCGATGCGTTCCCGAGGGGGAACGCCGGCCGTCGATGCGCTCCGCGGGCCGCCGGCTGCCAGGATCTGCGGCGATGCCGTCCCAGAAGGAGCTGATGCTGGAGGGGAGTCCGTACCTCGCCGATGACGCCGAGTTGCTCGCCGACCGCCGGCGCTGCCGGCTGCTCACCGAGCAGCTGAACGCCACGAGCGCGGCCGAGCCGCTCGCGCGTGAGGAGCTGCTGCGAACGCTGCTCGGCGCCGTCGGAGACTCCACCGAGATCCTGTCGCCGTTTGTCTGCGACTACGGCTACCAGATCACCGTCGGCGCCCGCACGTTCATCAACTTCGGCGTGGTCATCCTCGACTCGGCTCCGGTCCGCATCGGCGACGACGTGCAGATCGGGCCTGGGGTGCAGCTGGTGACGCCGCTGCACCCACTGGAACCGGTGGAGCGCCGGACGCGGATCGAGTCGGCTCACCCGATCGTGATCGCCGACGACGCATGGCTCGCCGCGGGAGTGATCGTCGGCCCGGGGGTCACCGTCGGCGCCGGGACTGTGGTCGGCGCCGGCAGCGTCGTCGTCCGCGACCTGCCCGAGCGCCATCTATGCCTAGGTTCTCCCTGTCGTCCGGTGCGCGAGGTGTAGCGCCGGCGTTCAGGCGGGCTGACGCTCCACGCTGACTCGCATCCGCGCCGCCGACAGGGCCGCCAGTCCCGTGGCGGTGCAGGCGAGTACGAAGGGAGCGCTCACCCCGGCCGAGCCGATCGCCGTCCCGCCGAGCGCGGAGCCGGCCGCCAGCCCGCCGATCAGCGCCGCCGCGACCCAGGTGAAGGCCTCGGTCTCGACGCCGGGGGTGACGGCTCGCCCGATCAGGGCGTACTGGCAGGAGAACACCGGCGCCGTGGTCAGACCGGCGAGCAGGCTCAACACCATCCCCTCCGGGATGGTGCGGGCGGCGATCAGCGGCGCCGTGCAGAGGACGCCGGCGAACAGCAGCCAGCGATAGCGGATGCCCAGCGGGACACGCCACCGTCGGGACCCGTACCACAGCCCGCCGGTCATGCTCCCGACGCTCCACAGCGCCAGCAGCAGTCCGGAGTCAGGGCGCGACCCGGCGTGGAGGGCAAGCGACGGGAGCCCGACTTCGATCGCCCCGAGACCAAACCCGGTGAGCGCCACCGGGCCGAGCAGGATCCGAAGCTCCGGGATCGCGAACACGGAGGGGCGCGGCTGGCGCAGGCGGCGGGAGCCGGCGCCCCGCACCGCCGGCGAGCTGACGAACAGCAGCGTCCCAATGACGCATACCGACGCGCTGGCGAGCACGGCGAGCGACGGGGAGGTGAACGCGATCAGCACCGCCACGACCAGCGGCCCGGTAATCCAGATCAGCTCCTGGATCACCGACTCCAGCGCGTAGGCGGTCTCCCGCACCTCGGGATCGGGCAGCAGGTTCCGAAGCAGTGCGCGCACCGCCGGGGCGATCGGCGGCACGAGGCCGCCGGCGAGAGCTGCCAGCGTGACCAGCACCGGCGCCGCCGCCCGGGCGTTCGCGGCGACCACCAGGCCGGTGAGCGCGGCCGCAGACAGGATCGCCGACGGCATCAGCACCCGGCGGCGTCCGAAGCGGTCCACGAGGCGGCCCTGGATGGGAGCGCCGGCCGCGGTGGCGAACGCGAACGCACCGACCGCGATCCCAGCGGCGGCGTAGGAACCGGTGGCCGAGCGAACCAGCAAGATGATCGCCAGCGAGGACATCCCCTGGGGCAGTCGGCCGATCAGCGCGGTGGCAAACACGCGGGCGCATCCCGGCGCCGTCAGCACTGTTCGATATCTCGCCACCATCTGTTCGAGCCTACAGGCGGGCGGCCGGGACGCTCCTGAGTCGCCCCCGGCCGGCTAGCGCCCGGCGATCCGGTTCGCCACCGTTGCGATCCGGGACTCGTGCCTCTGATTGCGCTCCTGCTGGTCGGCGAGCCGGTACAGCGTGTAGATCCCCCGGGCTCCGGCGAAGCGCAGCGGCTCCGGCTCCCAGTCGCGGGCCGGGTGCCCAACCCATGGCAGCCGGCTCAGGTCGGTGTCGCGCCCGAGCACCAGGTCGCGCAGCGTTCGCGCAGCCAGGTTGGCCGCGGCCACGCCCTCACCGGCGTACCCCCCGGCGTAGCCGATGCCGGTGATCTGGTCGAGACCCACCGTCGGGCACCAGTCACGAGAGACGCCGAGCACGCCGTGCCAGGCGCGGGCGATCGGAACCCCCTCCAGCGATGGGAACAGCGCCGCCAGCCGGGCCTCGAGCTCTTCCACGGTGCGCTGCGGAACGGGGCCCTCGCGATCGGTGCGAGATCCGAAGCGGTACGGGACTCCGCGCCCTCCGATCGCGACCCGTCCGTCTGCGGTTCGCTGGGAATAGGTGTACAGATGCGAGCCGTCGAGCAGCGTCTCCGCTCCCTCCCACCCCAGCGTGGACCAGGTCGCCTCGTCCAGCGGCTCGGTCACGATCATCGAGCTGTTCATCGGCAGCAGCTTGCGGTGTTCCCCCGGGAGGTCCGCGGTATACCCCTCGGTCGCGCGCAGCACGTACCGGGCGCGCACGTCACCGTCGCCGGTCGTCACCAGGCCTGGTGAGATCTCCTTGACCTTGCTGGACTCGTGGATCACCGTCCCGGCCCGCTCGGCCGCCGCCGCCAGTCCGTCGACCAGCCGGGCGGGTTGCACCCGGGCGCAGTGGGGCGAATAGAGCGCGCCCCGGGCGTCGTCGACGTGCAGCCGCGTGCCGAGCTGGTCGGGGTCCAGGAGCTCCCAGGCCAGTTCCTCGCCGAGCTCCGCACGCTCGGCCGCGGCCGTCGCCCGCAGTCGCGCCAGCTGCGTATCGCTCTGGGCGACGAGCAGTGTCCCCCCTTGCTTCCAATCACAGGCAATGTCCTCGCGGGCGACGACGGTGCCGATCTCGCTCACCGTCTGCTGGATGGCTCGCACCATGGCCCGGGGGCCATCGGGACCACCGCGGGTCCGCCACGCCGACCGTGACCCCGAGATCTTGCCCAGCACCCAACCGCCGTTGCGACCCGAGGCACCGAATCCGACCTGCTCGGCCTCGAGCACCACGACGTCCAGGCTGGGATCTGCCCGCTTGAGCTCGTAGGCCGTCCACAGGCCGGTGAACCCGCCGCCGACGATGCAGACGTCGGCGTCGCGATCCCCGTGCAGCGCCGGCCGCCGCGGACGAGATCCGAGCTGGTCAAGCCAGAACGACGGCGCTTCGGGCATCGGGGAGGCTCAGAGCATCGAGTCCGCCGGCGCGAACTCGGCCTCCGGAGTGACCACCTCGATCGGGTCGCCGTACACCAGCCTCTTCTCGCGGCGGAAGAAGCCGGGAGCGCGCACCCGCTGGACGAGCATCAACACGACTCCGCTGCCGATCCCGAGGATGCCGATCCAGATGGGAACTCCGAGGCCCAGGAACGGCTTGCTGTAGTCGTTGATCTCGTGCCCGTAGTAGATCACGCCGCGCACGAGGATCCCCATCAGCACCAGCCCGCCGAACGTGGGCAGCACCCCCAACGACAAGAAGTTGCGCGGCGACTTGAACAGCTCCCGGCGGTAGAAGATCGTGCAGGCGAAGCCCGTGAAACCGTAATAGGTGGCGACCAGGAAGCCGAGGCCGGCGACGCAGTCGCCGAGCACGTTCGTGGAGACGTTAACGATGAAGACGTACCAGATGACCGACAGGACGCCGGCCCAGATCGTCGCCGGGCCGGGGCTCAGATTGCGGTCGTGGATCTCGCCGAACCGCCGGGGGATGGCGCCGCGCCGGGCCATCGACAGCGCCTGCCGCGCGGCCGGAAGGATCGTCGTCTGGGTCGCGGCGGTCGCCGACGTCAGCACGGAGATGGTGAGCAGGAAGTGCAGTGGCCCGAGCACGCCCCGGGCGAGGCCGCCGGCGAAGATGTCGTTGGCGTTGTTGCCGAGATACTTCGTGCCGCTGTACGCCTGGGCGGCGACCGTCACCAGCAGGTAGATCCCGATCAGCACGAACGTGGCCACGACCGCCGCCCGCCCCGGCCCCGACGCCGAGTTCTCGCTCTCCTCGTTGACCGACACGCTGGTGTCCCACCCCCAATACAGGAACACGCCGAGCAGCATTCCCTCCACGAGCGAACCGAAGTTGAGGGCGAACGGATTGAACCAACTCAGTTGTACGTGCATGGAGTGCGCCGGAGAGCTGGCGTACACCTTGATCAGCGCCACCACGGCGAAGATCACCAGGATGACGAACTCGAAGCCGAGCAGCACCTGCTGGGTCAGCGCCGACAGCTCGATCCCCCGCCAGCAGATCCAGGTGAGCAGGATGATGAACACGACCCCGAGGATCGTGACGTCGAGGACGCTGTTGGCCGCCGCGTCGAGACCGAACAGCTGGAAGCCGTAGCTGCCGGCGATCTGCGCCTGGTTGGCGTTGACTACGATGCTGGAGAACAGGACGGCCCAGCCGATCACCCATCCCACCCCAGGCCCCATCGCCCGGCTCGCCCAGGAAAACGAGGTGCCGCAGTCGGGATCGACGGCGTTCATCGACTTGTAGGCCGAGGCAATGCAGACCATCGGGATGAACGAGACGATGATCACAGCCGGCGATCCCACCCCGATCCCGCTGATCAGCACGAAGAAGCCGACCGTCGCCGCCAGGCTGTAGGCGGGCGCGGTGGACGCGACCCCGATCACGACGTTGCTTACGAAACCGATCGCGTTGCGCTTGAGCTCAGGGCGGGCGGGCCGGCCTTCTGATTGCTGCGGGGTGGTCGAGGTGGCTTCCATCCGCTTCCTCCCTGAAAATTGTCCGACGGCTATGGCACGGGGTGGTGGCCGCGCCGCAGCGTATCGCGATCCGGAGGCCCTGACCATTACTGTCCGTCCAACTGCAGGGGGAGCGCTGCTCCATGGCGGCGTACGCGCGACCGACGTGATGGAGCTTGGTGGCGCGTACCGCAACCAACTCGCCTCACCCCGGGTCAGATGGCGGTGGGGGCGTCTCGGGCCCGGCGCGACGCGCCGATCGACGCGCAGATGACGAGCGCGACTCCGGCCAGCGCTCGTCCACTCAGGCCCTGGCCGAGGACCAGCCAGCCGGCGAACGCCGCCATCCCCGGTTCCAGGCTCATCAACACCCCGAACACGGATGTGGCAATCCGCCGCAGCGCCTCGAGCTCGAAGGAGTACGGGATCGCCGACGACAGCATCCCGACCGCCGCGCCGAGCCCCAGCGAGCGCGGCCGCAGCAGGTGTGACCCGGCGGCCGCCACCCCGACCGGCAGCGTCGCCAGCGCCGCGATGCACATCGCCAGCGACAGGCCCGTGCCCCGTTCGAAGGCGCGCCCGACCCGCGCGCTGAGGAGGATGTACGCGCCCCAGCAGGCGCCCGCGAGCAGCGCGAACATGATGCCGAGCGCGCCGACTCCCTGACTGCCACCGCGTGTCAGCGCGAGGATCCCGAGGGCGGCGAGGGCGATCCAGAGCAGGTCGATCCTTCGCCGCGATCCCCCCACCGCCACCGCGAGCGGGCCCACGAACTCGAGCGACACGGCGATCCCAAGCGGGATCCGATCGATCGATTCGTAGAAGCTGAGGTTCATCCCGGCGAGGACCAGTCCGAAAGCCACCGCCAGCGGCAGCTGCGCCAGGGTCCGTCCTCGTAGCCGTGGCCGCGAGACGGCGAGCAGGACGATGCTCGCGGTCGCCAGGCGCAGCAGCACCGCGCCCGCCGGGCCGACGCTGTTGAACAGATGAACCGCAAGCGCCCCTCCGAATTGGACCGAGGCGATCGCGGCGACCACCAGGCCGCCGGACGGCGCGCGCGCCAGCCACCCCGACTCCGACGAGCGTCTGGTCACCTCGGCCACCGCCCGATCGTAAAACGCTCGGGTGGCCTCTATCTATTTCGAGCGGTGACGGAGAGTGGGTGGTGGAGGAGAGCCGGCGCTCATCTGACGACGAACGTCGCCTTGCCGACCAACTTGCCGTAGTGCGCGCGGGAGCGCTTGCCGAAGCCGGGCCACACGTACCACTGATAGCGGCCGGGCTTCAGCCGGTGCTGCTGTCCTCCGAACCGCCACGACCAGCTCAGATGGAAGCTGGCCCGCTTCGGCCACCTGCTGAGGATCTTGCCCTGGTGGAAGAGCTGGACGTTGTAGTAGGTCGCCTTCGGCACCGGCGTCCACGTCAGCAGCGGCGGGGAGTGGACCCGCGCGCCTGTCGCCGGCGCGAGGAGCCGCTCGGCCGGCGTGAGCCTCATGGTCCGCACCGTCACGTTGCCGGCCTGATCCTCGGCGGTGATCGTGTACGTGTAGTGGACGTGGTCTCGCACCCTGGTGTCGCGGTACCTGCCCGTGTTCGACTGCCAGACGAGGCTCGAATGGGCGCCGCCGACACCGGGGCTGCGCGTGACCTGGAGCAGCGTGAGCGGCGCCGGACCCGCGGTCGCCTGCCAGCTCAGGTCGGCGACTTGGTCGCCCGTGTCTCCAGAGACGCCGAGGTTCGGTGGGGTGGAGTCGTAGTTCAGGGAGAAGCCCGCCTGAGCGGTTTTCCCGGCGTTATCGGTGCAGCTGCCGCCGAGCGTGGCGCCGACGGCATCCGGTCCGCCGTAGGTCTGCGCGGGCGCGCACGAGGCGATGCCGGAGAACGCGTTTCCCTGGAAGGAGACTGAGACGGGGTGGTTGTACCAGCCGTTGGCGTCGGGGGGGCGGGAGGGGGCGGCGGTTGCGGTGGGGGTGGAGGACTCGACGTTCAACGGGAAGCTGATCGTGCTCGTCGGCGGGTTCCGTTCGCACCCACGAGACCTGGCAGGAGGCTGTAGTCGCGACGTCGGTGTAAGTCTGGGACGACAGCCATTGACCTTCGTCGGCGCCGGGCTCGCCTCCCAGGTGACCGAAACCGGGCTCGTCTGCCAGTCCCCGGACTCATCACACGGCCCCGTCTGACCGGCGACCGTGCACTGGACCGTCAGCGTGTCCTGCGCCCACGCGGTCGCGCTTCCGACCAGCCCAAGCGCGGCGACCACCACGGCAGCCACCAGCACCCACCGCGCGAACTTCACGCCAGCGGCCCCCCGTACCACTCCTCGTGCATCCTCCACAGCCGCCGCAGGAGCACGGAACCCCCGATCACCAGGATGATGAGCCCGACGGCGCCGATCAGCAGCGGTAGCCCGTCACCGGACGTGCTCGCCGGTGTGGTGAGCGACAGGTGCGGGGGGTTCCCGACATCGGCCGTGATCGCCGCCGCGCGCGCCGGCGCCTGCAGGGTCTTTGACCGGTGAGCGCTGGTCCTCGCGCCCCGACGTGTCTTCGCGCGCCGGTGAGTCCGGGAGGCGCGCCGATGGGTCCGGGCGACCTGTCGGGGAGTCGGCGCGACGTGCGACGGCGAGACGTTCGCGCCGGACGGGGCGCTCGGCGCGGTCGCCGTCGGCCCGGCTGTCGACGGATGCGAGCCGGTCGCCGGCACGGAGTGGTCGGATCCGCTGGCGGTGGTGACCGGCTCGACCGGAGGGGTTGTGGCTGCGGGAGGGCTGACGGTTGCCGGCGGGGTGGTCGTTGCCGGCGGCGTCTCGGTAGCGCTCGAGGGTTGCTGCGGCGGGGTAGTGGATGTTGGCTCTGATCCGGTGCTGTGCGACGAGCCGGAGCTCGGCACCCCATCCGGCGTCGGCGCCGGCGCGCTGTTCGTGGTCGGGGCGGCCTGCGGAGACGGAGTCGTGGGTCCGGCGGCCATCGCCGCCGGGGGCGCGAACACCCACAGACCGGCGAGCATGGCGCCGATCAGCATGAAGCGGCTAACCCGGTCACGGCGCGACCGGCCGAGGTATCGCTGGCGGCCACGCGTGGCCGCCTGCAGGACTGACCTAACGGGTGCCGATAGCTGGATGGCTCCTGACAAACTCCGCCTCCGCCTGCTGAGTGGACCACGCCTGCGACGCAGCGGTTGCAGTTGGGGCGCCTGGCTTCAGCTTCATGCAGACCGCGTCCGCGCGATGCTGAAAGGTGCGCTTGTTCCGGGCGTTGTTGATCCCGTCGACGAACCAACCTCGCAGGTTGGGCATCGGGCTGGAGACTATCTCGGTGATCGCCCCGCTGTAGGCGCCGCCGCCGGTGACGTAGTAGCCCTTCGGGCACATCGCGTAGGCCTTGACGAACTTCCCGGGCGGCACGCTGACCTTGGGCCCGAGGATGGCGATCAGGGTCTTGCCGGGCGACGCTGCCGGCCCGGTCTTGGCCGCGCCCGCCAGCGAGTTGACGCCGAGCACGGCGAGGCCGGTGGCGGCCAGAACGATGATCGACTTGCGCACCGAGCGTCTCTCCTCTTGCTCCGCCCGCCTCGCCGGGCGCGGGCCGGAGCGTCTCTCCTGATTACCGACGGGCAACCTTGACTGCGGTTGCTCGCAGGTACTGGCGGGTCATTCTAGATCGTCTGGAGTTCGCCGCAACGCCGAGTTAAGGCGCGGCAGCACCACCATGGCGAGCGCGGCCACCAGCGCCCCGATGAGCGCGAGCGACCAGGTGGCGGAATCCACTCGCGCCGCGGTCTGCTCGGCTGAACGCGGAGCCGACGCCGGATCTGGCGTCCGCCGACGGTGGATGGTGATCCGCGGCCCCCCGGCGAGCGATCGAGCCGCTGGCGAGGCAGTGGACGAGACCGGGGTGATCGATGGGGCCGCAACGGATTCGAGAGCGATGAGCGATCCGGTTGACTCACCGGCGCCGGCAGCCACCGTCGAGTCAGGCGCCAGCGGATGAGACGGGGGTGCCGGGTCGGCCGCCCTCACCCGTGCCGAGGCGCGGGCGAAGCTTTCATTGGGGCCGCCGCCAGCCGGCGTCCAATCCACCGGCGCACCCGTTGCGTCGGGCCGGGCAGAAGGGTTCGGCGGCGACGCCGCGGCGACCGGAGACGCCGGGGCAGTCGAAGTTCCCGGAGCGGCCGCAGATCCCGAGACAGTCGAAGATCCCGAGACAGTCGAAGATCCCGAGGCAGTCGAAGATCCCAAGGCGGCCGGAGATCCCGAGGTGGCCGGACGCGACGGCTCGCCGGGACCCACGGGAGTCATTGGATCAGCCGGAGCTCCCGGAGCTCCGACCCGGAGCTCCCGGACCGGTCGGAGACGCCGGAGCGATCGCAACCACGGGAGTGACCGGAACCACGTTCGCCGCCGGCGCCCCCGTCCCCCCACCCTGCCCGCCCGAGAGGGCCGCTTCCGTCGGCGCGCCGGAGACCACGACGGGTCCCAGCTGCGAGACGCCGGCGGTCTGCACCTCCACCGCGTCGTAGCACCAGAACAGGCACCCGATCTGGAGTTGCCAGACCAGCGCAACCGTCGTGTTGACCGCAGTCGGAGCCGCGGCGCCCGCAGAACCCGGCGTCCCCCCCAGCACCTGCAGGGTGCTCGACGACTGCTCGGCCTGTTGTGTCTGCTGTGTTCCGACGCAGTCGAAGATGCATCCGACCTGCACCTGCCAGATCCCCTGGGCGGTCTGGTTGACGACCGTCGACCCGACACCGGCCTGCACCGTCGTCGCCACCTGCGTCGCGCTCTGGAGTGCGGCGCCCGTCCCGTCCTGTCCCACCTGGGTCTGCGACGCCGTCTGGTCGGTGACGTTCCGTTCGGCGGCCGCGGCCGGATCGGACAGCGCTGGGCTTGACCACCCGAGCCCGGCGAGCAGCTGGGCAAGTGCCTCGGGTTCCAGCTGGTCGCCTGCCGCCTGAAGGGTCGTCGTGCCGAAGCAGAAATCGAGACATCCCAGCTGAATCTGGGTGACGCTCGACGCCACGCTCGAGGAGCCGGGATCGCTGGCGCTGACCGCGCCGCCGCTGTCCGGCGTGGCCGTCGCAGCGGCCGGCGGGGAAGCAACTGTCTGCACGGTCGTGTTCTGCTGGGTGGCGGTCTGCGTCTGGCTGGCACCCTGGCAATTGGAGACGCAGCCTGAGATCTGAACCTGGACGATCTGCTGCACCGTCGTATTCGAGGCGGCCACGGGGGGTGTGCTGCCGCCGGACCCGCCGGACCCGCCGGCTGCGCCCGCCGCCGCGCCGCCCGACGGCGACGTCTGACTCGAGCTGGATTCGGTGGTCCCGGCCGGGCTCGAGTCGACGGTGGAGGACCCGCCACTTGGAGTGGACGGCGTGACCTGGCCCGTCGAGGTCGGCGGAGCGCCCTGAGTGGACGACGTGACCTGCCCCGTCGAGGTCGGCGGAGCGCCCTGAGTGGACGGCGTGACCTGGCCCGTCGAGGTCGGCGGAGCGCCCGGAGTCGCCGGCTCACGCTGGGCGGCCTGTCCCGAGGAACCAGCTGACCCTTCACTGCCCGACGGCTTCGCGGGAGTTGGTGCGCCCGGCGGATCGGCGTGCGCGGCAGCGGCGCTCGCCGCCGAAGGAGCTGGACCACCCGCAGGGACCGAACTCCCGGGAGGGACCGAAGCCGCGGGAGGCACCGGACTCGCGGCACGGGCCGGAGGTCCCGCCGCCGGCGGCGACCCCGAATCGTCGCCGGTGGCGCCTGACTGCACCGACAGCGCCGCGGCCTGATCCACCGCACTCCCCGCGGTCGCCGCCCTCCCAGCGGTCGCCGCACTCCCCGGGCTCGCCGCAATCGCCGCGTTCGCCGGCGGAGCGGCGGCGGCCGGAGTGACGCCGGTCTGTCCGCTGCTCGGTTGATCGGCACGCGCGTTGGCCGCGCAACCGAAGACGGCGACGAGCAGCGCGACCGTCAGGAGAAGTCTGGTGCAGGACAGAAGGCGCATTTCGGTTCAAGTGCGGCGCCGGGCCCGGCCACCCAGTCTGCGGGCGGCCGGGACTCCGTTGCTTGGCCGGAGCGCCCGGCCGGACCGCATCCAGGCGGCCCGGCGGGCTCCCCGGAGTGACTCAGCCGCTGCTTTGCTGTTGCCCCCCGTTCTGATCCGTGCCGGCGTTGTTGCCGGCCAGGCTGCCGGCGAGGTTGGTGGCGTTCTGGCTGGCGCTGTTTGCGCCACCCGACATGCTCCAGCCTCCGATGCTGACCGGCACGTTCGCGTTGACCAGGTTCTGGTAGGCGTCTGCCGATGACGCCGCCAGCTGAGCGGTCAGCGCGTTCTGGGAACTGAACTGCGCTTGTCCGGCACCACCACAGCCGATCAAACAGCTCGAGCCGGCCGACTGGCTCTGATCGTTGTTCTGCATGGTGTCGGCGTTGTTGCCGGCGGCGCTGAACGCACCATTGGTGGCGTTCTGGCTGGCGCTGTTGGCGCCACCCGAGACGTCCCCGCCCCCGATGCTGACCGGCACGTTCGCGTTGACCAGGTTCTGGTAGGCGTCTGCCGATGACGCCGCCAGCTGGGCGGTCAGCGCGTTCTGGGAACTGAACTGCGCTTGTCCGGCACCGCCACAGCCGATCAAACAGCTCGAGCCGGCCGACTGGCTCTGATCGTTGTTCTGCGTGGTGTCGGCGTTGTTGCCGGCCGCGCTGAACGCACCATTGGTGGCGTTCTGGCTGGCGCTGTTGGCGCCACCCGAGATGTCACCACCGGCGATGTTCACCGGCACGTTCGCGTTGACGGCGCCCTGATCGGCACCGGCGTGCGAGAACGCGGCTTGCAGCGTTGCGGCGTTCTGCTCTGACCCTTGCGCCTGTCCGGCGCCGCCGCAGCCAATCAGACAGCTCGAGCCAGCCGACTGGCTTTGATCGTTGTTCTGGCTCGTGTCGGCGTTGTTGCCGGCTGCGCTGCCCGCCAGGTTGGTGGCGTTCTGGCTGGCGCTGTTGGCACCACCGTAGACGTCGCCACCGCCGATGTTCACCGGCACGTTGGCGTTTACCGCCCGCTGTGAGGCGTCCGCTGCGGATGCCGCCTTCTGCGCGGTGAGCGCTCCCTGGCTCGAGAACTGAGCCTGACCCGCGCCGCCGCAACCAACCTGACAGCCGGAGCTGGCCGACTGACTCTGGTGGTTGTTCTGGCTCGTGTCCGCGTTGTTCCCGGCCAGGCTGCCCGCGGCGTTGGTGGCGTTCTGGCCGGCGCTGTTGGCACCACCCGAGACGTCACCACCGCCGATGTTCACCGGCACATTCGCGTTCACCGCGTGCTGGGAGGCGTCCGCTGCGGATGCCGCCTTCTGCGCGGTGAGCGCTCCTTGGCTCGAGGACTGAGCCTGACCCGCGCCGCCGCAACCGACATGGCAGCCGGAGCTCGCCGACTGACTCTGATCGTTGTTCTGGCTCGTGTCGGCGTTGTTCCCGGCCGCGCTGCCCGCGGCGTTGGTCGCGTTCTGGCTGGCGCTGTTGGCACCACCCGAGACGTCACCGCCGCCGACGTTGACCGGCACGTTGGCGTTGACCGCGTTCTGGGCGGCCTGCGCCTGCGACTGGGCCGCCTGCAGGGTCGCCGACCATTGCGACGAGTCCTGCGCCTGCCCCGCGCCACCGGAACCCGTCGACGGGCCCGAGGTCGGGTCTTGGGACTGCGTGTTGCTCTGGGTGGTGTCCGCGTTGTTGCCGGCTGCGCTGCCCGCCAGGTTGGTGGCGTTCTGGCTCGCGCTGTTGGCGCCGCCCGAGACGTCACCACCGGCGACATTCACCGGCACATTGGCGTTCACCGCGGTCTGGTCGGCCTGTGCCTGCGACACCGCCGACTGCAGCGTCGCCGCCAGTTGCGTGGACTGCTGCGCTTGGCCGGCACCGCCGGAGCCTGCGCTGCCCGGAGTGCCATCGGCCATCGCGCTTGCCGGTACGGCCATCGCGATGACGGTGACCCCCAGGGCGATCATTTTCGATCGCATCCTGTTGTCTCCTGAATTTGATATCCGCTCCGCCCGGTCGGGCGAGGAGCGTTTGATCGTGGCCGCCGCGACACGCAGCCCGACGGCCGGCGACGCCCGGCAGCTGCCAGGCGAACGCCGCAGTGAAGGTCCGGCGACCGCTAACCGGGGCGTTCGAGTCGCAGCGTCAAGAGCGTGGATCGCCACGCGGAAAGCTCGAGTGACAAGCGACCGCCGACGAATCGAAGCATCCAGAGAGCAAGCGCGCCGACCAAGAGCACGGCGGCCGCGCCGATACCACCCGCGGCGGGGGCCGAAGCCGCCGCACCGCCCGTGGTGATCACCGGCAGACCACTGGCGGGTTGCACCACGGCAGCCGGCGCCGGCAGGCGCCGCTCCCCACCCCGGGTTCGCCGTCTGTCCCGCTCAGCCGGCCGAGTCCGCCCGTGCACCGCCGGGAGCGCCAACCTCGTGGTATCTCGGGCGATATCGACCCCTACCGAAGGGGTCAACCCCGGGGCGGACGAAGCGAAGCCATGGTCGGCGGTGCCTGGCGCGAGTGGTGATATCACCCGGCCGCCGCGCCGCCAGCGGGCGGCCACGGCGGCGCGTCGCCGCCCCGTCGCACCGGTGCGCATCCCGGCGAGCGCTCCCGGCCCGAATCGGTGGATCTGTAGCAGCGGGTCTGCCGGGGGTTGACCCGGCATATCGCGTACACCGTTGGGGTCGGCTGTACGCACGATCGGCGCGAGCGCCAGCACTACGCCCGCGAGCGGGTCAATCTCGTCAGCGAGGAGCGACGGTAGCCGCGTCGCCGGGGTCGGCCAGCCGAGAGCCGGTGCCGAGGGCGAAGGCGGAAGCGATCCGCCGATCGCGTCGACGAGACCATTTCCCCCCGCCAAGACATCGGCGAGCGGGTCCGGCAGAGCATTCGCGGCCGGCGAGGGGCGGTCCGTGGAAATCGGCGTAGCCAAGCTCGCCAGATTCGAGAGCCCGACCAGCGCCAGGTCCGTGGCCGCCGCGGTGGTCGGTGTCGATGGCGGCGCCTGAGCTAGGGCCGGCGGGTCCACCGGGACGTGGTTGGTCCCGGTGACGGCGGCTCGGTCCGCTTCCCCGGCCTGAGGCTGAGCCGGTTTGGTCGGCGCGGGTTCGCCTGCCGCCGCGGCGGGCGGACGGGAACCGCCTCCCGAGATCGATGGGGTGGTTGGCGCCGAGCTATGCGACGCCGGGGTCACCGGCGCGGCCGTGTCCGCGGCCGCGGCAGGGTGAACGGGCGCTGCCGCGGCAGGGGGAACGGGCGCGGCCGGGGCAGCGCGCGGCACAACCGCCGTAGCGGCCGGCGCAGCGGTGGCGGTCGACGAGGCGTGCACCGCAGCCGGCGTTGCCGCCGCAATCACCTGTGCCGGCGTGACCGGGACGGCGCCGCCGGCGCCCGTCGCCGCGCCGGCCGCGACCTGCGCCACCGCCGCCTGGCCGGCGGACGCGACCACCGTCTGGGCCGCCGACACGACCGCCGCGGCTCCGTCGGCTGCCGCGGCCGCTGCGCCGGGCACCGTGTTCGAAGTGGCGGCGGCGCTGCCCGAGCTGGCCGCCCGAGCGTCCGGTGGCAGCACCAGAGCGACCAGCAGCGCGACCGCGCCCAGAACCCCGAGCGATGTTCGGAAAGAAGATGGCTTGATGACGGTGCGCACGAGCCCCCGTGGCATCGCCACGATCATGCATGTCCCCACATCTGGAAGGTCCCCGTGAAACTCGTGGGCGATCCGCCCGCGGCGTGATCCGTGACTTGGTACCATCGCCTCGATACCGCCTTGAAGGGGGCTTGCGGGGCCGGGCTGAGGTGGAAGTTGAGCACAACGCTGAGCACAACCCAGCAGGCGCTCGCGCAAATCACGCGCGAACATCTGATCGAATCTCACCTACCGCTCGTGAAGTCGGTGGCGCGCCGTTATGCCGGCCAGGGCGCGGATCTCGACGACCTGATCCAGGTGGGCTCCATCGGGCTGATCAAGGCTGCCGATCGTTTTGATCCGAAGCGCGGCAATGCGTTTGCCAGCTTTGCGGCGCCGACCATCGAGGGCGAGATCCGCCATCACCTGCGTGACCGAGCGCCGGCGGTGCGAGTACCGCGTGACCTGCAGGATCTCGGCAGCCGGGTGCGCAGTAACCAAGAGGAGCTTGTCGGGACGCTGGGTCGTGCCCCGACGGTGACCGAGCTCGCCGCGGCCGTCTCAGCCGACGAGCGAGACGTGGAGCGCGCGCTCGCGGCTCAACATTCCCACGACTCGGTGCCGATTCCCGAGGATGACACTCCTGAGCCATTGACCGCCGCGGCGCCGCCCGAAGACAGCGATGACCGCCTCGCCCTGTTGGAGCGGATGCGAGTGCTCGACGACCGAGAGCGACAGATCGTCTACCTGCGCTTCCACGCTGACATGACCGAGCGTCAGATCGCGCGGGAGATCGGGATCTCCCAGGCACACGTGTCGCGGCTGCTGACCAAAGCACTGTCGAAGATGCGTCGTGAGGCTAATGATCTGGAAAGCGGTGATACTGGCGTCAGCAAGGCGATATCACCGCCGAAGACAGGTCAGCAACCCGAGACGGACAGCCTCAGCGGACCCCCAGGCGCCCTCAGCGAACCGCGGACGAAGACGCCCTCACCTATCCCGGAGCCGGCCAAGCCCAAGCCGTCATCGAGCCACAGTGGGCGCTTCCTGGTGCGCATGCCGAGCACCCTGCACCAGCAGCTGGCACTCGCCGCCGAGCGGGACCAGGTGAGTCTCAACCGGTTCGTCACCGACACGCTCGCCGCGTCGCTGTCGCCGGTCCGTCCCGATCCCGCCGTCGTCCCACGGGAGCTCTCCGCCGACGATCCGGACACTGCAGCAGACCTCGGGCGGCCGAATCCACGCGCGTTCCGGATCGCGCTGGCGGGAAGCCTCGCGCTGCTCCTGCTCACCGGGATCGTGGCCGTCGTCCTACTCATCCTCGCGCTGCAGCGCGGACTCTGATCGCCGAGCCGCTGAAATCCACCGCGTCGGGCGAGCTCACCGCGTCCGCGGGAAATCTCGAGCTCTGCTACGAGACGTTCGGCGCGGCGGAGTCTCAGCCACTGCTGCTGATCATGGGCCTGGCGTCGCAGATGCTCCTCTGGGACGAGGAGTTCTGCGAGCTGCTGGCGGTGCGCGGCTTCCGGGTGATCCGGTTCGACAACCGCGACATCGGCCGCTCCACGCGACTGCGCGGAGCGCATGTTCCAACCCGCTGGGAGCTGGTGACCCGCAGTCGACGCGCGGCGGCCTACTCACTCGACGAGATGGCCGACGATGCCGTCCGCCTGCTCGATCATCTCGGGGTCACCGCGGCGCATGTCGTCGGCGTCTCGATGGGCGGGATGATCGCCCAGCTGATGGCGATCAACCACCCGACCCGGGTCCGGTCGCTGGTCTCGATCATGTCGACCACCGGCAATCCGCGCGTCGGGCGCAGCCGGCCGCGCGTCGCCCTGCGGTTACTGCGCAAGGCCCCCCGTGACCGGGCGGCCTACATCCAGGACCACGTCCACAGCTACCGCCTGATCGGATCGCCGGAGTTCGACTTCGAGGAGGAGCGCAAGCGCGAACGGGCAGGCCGAATGTTTGATCGGGGCATCCATCCGGCCGGGTCCGCCCGCCAGCTCGCAGCGGTGGTGGCGGCGTCGGATCGAACCCGGCCTCTGGGCGGCATCACGGCTCCGGTGACCGTGATCCACGGCGACGCCGATCCGTTGATCCACGTCTCCGGCGGGCGCGCCACCGCGAAGGCGATCCCGGGCGCCAAGCTGACGATCCTCTCCGGCATGGGCCACGACCTCCCCCGCGAGCTCTGGCCGCAGATCATCGACGCGATCACCCAGAACGCCGACGCAGCACTCGGCGATCGTCCTCGAGCCGCAGGGTGACGCGGCTGGCGTCGAGATGCTCCAGCCACGCCTGGGCATATTTGCGCGACGTCCCCAGCTCGTCGCGCAAGCGAGCGAGGGTGACCCCCGCCTCGGCGCCGGCGATCTGCTCGACCACCCCGCGCACCCCGGCGACGGCGTCGGCATGGGCGTACAGCGCGCGCCCGATCCGATGCACTCGGCCGGCGGCCCGCAGGTCCTGGAGATGGCGAGCTTGCTCCCCCAGCTCGGCCTCGCTCGGGGGCTCGTGACCGGCGGCGCGCAGTCGCTGCTCGAGGGCGAGCGCACCGGCGTCTAGCCCGGCCGGCTCCGGCGCCACCGCGGAGCGCTCAGGTTCCGCCGTCGCCGCCACCGAGTCCCCGCGCCGCCGGCCGCCCACCGCCGCGGCGACGATGACCGCGCCGCCGAGCGTGTCCGGCGGACTGATCCGGCGCACCACCAGCCGGTCGCCGTCGGCGGCGATCAGGGGCCGCTCGGTCCGCATCTGCCACCGCCCGTCACCGAGTGCAATCGCCCGGGCCGGCGTGTCGCGGGTTCCGTGATGCAGCTGTACCCGCTCGCGGTCACGCAGCGGCTCGTGCAGGGCGAGGCTCACCTCGATCCGCCGCGTGAGCGCCACGGCCGCGCCGTCACCCAGCAGGGCGTCGCCTCGCGCCACCGTGCGGCGGTCGATCCCGCTCAGATTGACGGCGACGCGCTGGCCCGCCGGCGCCAGCTGCACACCATGATCGTGCACCTGCACGCCGCGGACGCGGACCGACCGGTCACCGGGAACCAGGCGCAGCCGCTCGCCCCGCCGGATGGCGCCGGCCCACAGCGTTCCGGTGACGACCGTTCCCGCCCCCTTGATCGTGAACACGCGGTCGATGTGCAGGATGGCCGGCAGGGACTCGGGACGCTCGTCGTCGATCACGGCTGAGGCGCGCTCCAACGCGGCCGCGACATCGGCGACCCCCGCGCCGGTGCGCGCCGAGCAGGCGAGGATCTCGGTCTGCGGAAGCAGCTCCGCGGCGGCGGCGCGCGCCGGGCCGGGATCGGCGAGATCGGCCTTGGTGATCGCCACCACCCCGCGCCCTACCTCGAGCGCCTCGAGCACGCGGAGGTGCTCGAGCGTCTGGGGCATCACGCCGTCGTCGGCGGCGATGACCAGCAGGAACAGATCGATCCCGGTGGCGCCGGACACCATCACACGGATCAGTCGCTCGTGGCCGGGCACGTCGACCAGCGAGAGCTCGCGGCCACCGGGCAGCCGCAGCTGGGCGTAGCCCAGCGCGATCGTGATTCCCCGGGCCTTCTCCTCGGGCAACCGATCGGTGTCGACGCCGGTCATCGCCCGTACCAGCGCGGTCTTGCCATGGTCGATGTGGCCGGCGGTTCCGACGGTCAGCGGCGCGAGCCGTTCGCTCATCGCCGTACGGCGCAGACCGCCTGCGCCACCGCGTCGACCTCGTCGTCGCCGAGCGTCCGGGGATCGAGCAGCACCCGTCCCCGCTCGATGCGCGCCAGCACCGGCGGCTCTCCGTCCCGTAGGGCCCGCGCCAGGGTGTCGGCGCCGGACGTGCCGGGGTCGATCGCCACCACCGGCCCGGAGAGCTCCAGCAGCGGCAGCGCTCCGCCCCCCACGCGCGAAGCACCGTCGACGATCTCGCCACCGGTGGCCCGCGCCAGCGTTTTCGCCCGCCGGGCAAGCTCATCTGCGGAGGCGGTGAGCATGGCGAGCACCGGCAGCTCGCGCCGCGCCAGCTCTGGATCCCGGTACAGGGCGAGCGTCGCCTCGAGCGCCGCCAGCGACAGCTTGTCGATGCGGACCGCACGCGCCAGGGGATGAGCGCGGGCGGCGTCGATCGCCGACCGGGTGCCGACGATGATCCCGGCCTGTGGACCGCCGAGGAGCTTGTCGCCCGAGAAGCAGACCAGCGCGGCGCCGGCCAGAACCGAACGGCGCACCGCCGGCTCCTCGGCGAGCAGCGGCAGTTCGTCGGCGAGCACGCCCGAGCCGACATCGTCGATCACGGCCACGCCGAGCGAGCACAGCGGCTCGATCTCGACCGACTCGACGAACCCCATCGTCCTGAAGTTGGATGGGTGGGCACGCAGAAGCGCGCCCGTGCTCGGGTTGATGGCAGCCCGGTAGTCGCCGAGTCGGGTCCGATTGGTCGTCCCTACCTCTCTCAGCCGCGCCCCCGCCTGTGCCACCACCTCGGGGATGCGAAAGCCGCCGCCGATCTCGATCAGCTGTCCCCGGGAGACGACGAGCTCGCGGCCGTCTCCAGCGAGCGCCGCGCCGGCGAGCAGGACGGCGGCAGCGCAGTTGTTGACGGCGATTGCCGCCTGCGCTCCGGTGAGCTCGCACAGGAGCCGCTCCACGTGGTCGTGCCGGGAGCCACGCTCGCCGGTGTTCAAATCGAGCTCGAGATTGCTGTAGCCGATCGCGGCGCGGCCGACGGCGGCCCGGGCGGCGCGGGCCAGCGGCGCTCGTCCCAGGTTGGTGTGGACGATCACGCCGGTGGCGTTCACCACCCGCCGCAGCGATGGGCGCAAGCGTTGCCTTGACCGGTCGACGAGGTCGACATCGTCGTGGGCTCCCGCCAGCAGCTCGGCTCGTCGCTCGGTGAGCACCTCCCGGGCCACCGACACCGCCAGGCGATCGACCGATGGAAGCTCGCGTAGCGCCATGTGGCGGCCGGCGCCGTCCGGGGGGTCGCTCATGCGCTACCTACGGAGCGGCGAAGGAGTCGAACCTTCCCGCCGTGGGATCGCCACGACTCCCCGGCTTTGAAGGCCGGTTGGGGCACCGGCCCCGGCCGCTCCGGGCGGGGACTATGAAAGCAGGATCGCGCCCGGCTCACCGTCCACCATCCGTCCGATCACCGTCCCGTCGAACTCGGCAACGCGGTCGCTCGGCAGCGCCACCAGCAAGCCGCCCGAGGTGGCGGGATCACATGCCAGCCGCCGGCGCGGCTCGCCGACGCCGGCGGCGAACGTCGTGAAGTCCTCGGCGTAGGCGTAGTTGCGTTCTCCCCCGCCCGACACGCCCGTCCCGTCGCCGAGGACATCGAGCGCGCAGGGCAGCGCCGGAACCGCCGCCGCCCGGACCTCGGCCGCCAGCCCGCTCTCCCGCGCCAGGTTGTGCAGATGGCCGAGCAGACCGAACCCGGTGACATCGGTGGCGGCGTGAGCCCCGGCGGCCACCGCCTGGCGGCCGGCGGTGGCGTTGACCGCCACCATGGTCTGCACCGCCGGAACAACCTCGGCGTCTCCGATAGCGCCACGCTTCCGGGCGGTGGTGAGGGCACCGACGCCGAGCGGCTTGCTCAGCGCCAGGACGTCCCCCGGCGCGGCGCCGGCGTTGGTCAGCATCTCGGCCGGATCGACGGTGCCGGTGACCGCGAGCCCGTACTTCGGCTCGGGATCGTCGATCGAGTGGCCGCCGACGATCGCGCACCCGGCCGCCTCAGCGACGGCGAGCCCGCCCATGAGCACGCGGCGAAGCACGTCGGGGCCCAGCCGCGACAGGGGAAAGGCGACCAGGTTGAGCGCCGTCAGCGGCGTGCCCCCCATCGCGTAGACATCCGACAGAGCGTTGGCGGCGGCGATCCGGCCGAAGTCGAACGGGTCATCGACGATCGGCGTGAAGAAATCGACGGTCTGGACCAGGGCGAGGTCGGGCGTCAGCGCGAACACGGCGGCGTCGTCGCCGCTCGCCGATCCGACCAGGAGCCGCGGGTCGCTGCTCGCCGGCAGCCCGCGCACGATCGGCAGGAGGTCGCCCGGGGGCAGCTTGCAGCCACAGCCGGCGCCGTGGGAGAGCGAGGTGAGCGGTACCGACACCACCCGGCAAGGGTAGGGCCCCTCGCCTGCGTCCGGACGCCGCTACCGGCGACGCGCCTTGCGACCGCGCTGTCTAGCTCTCCGGCGGCTCGGCCGGAATCGCCGTGTCGGAGTGCTCGGCCGCCTCGTTCTGACGCTCGGCGATCCATTCGCCGCTGTCGGTGCGCCGGATCGCGCCGACCCGAATCCCCCGCTCGTCGTGCAGGCCGCCGCCATCGTCCACGGTCAGCACCGGCTGATCGCCCACCGATCCGGTGACGATCTGCTGAACCCGGTCGCTCTCGAACTGCTCCAGCTTCTGGTCGTTCAGGGTGGCCGCGACGGCGGCCAGCGCTCGCTCTATCTCGACGTCGGATGCCATGCGGTAGCCCTACCCCGGCTGCGGTGGGCAAACCGGGCGGCGCCGTTGTTCGCGGGCTGACGCCGCTTGCTTGTCGGGCTCGTGGGCGGGTACGGTCCGTTCGTGGCAAACGCGCGCCGCGTGATCCCGCCTTTCCTGCGCCAGCTGGGGGGCGATCGGCTGGGGCTGGGACGCGCCGCGCAGTCGGTGCATTCCGAGCAGCTGATCGCCCGCACCCGGACGGCAGACCGGGTGGTGCAGTCGATCTGCCCGTATTGCGCGGTCGGCTGCGGGCAGAAGGTGTACGTCAAGGACGAGAAGGTGATCCAGATCGAGGGCGACCCGGACTCGCCGATCTCCCGCGGCCGCCTGTGTCCCAAGGGATCGGCCTCCGAGAGGCTCGTCAACTCGCCGATGCGCGAGAGCAAGGTCAAGTACCGCCGACCCGGTGCCACCGAGTGGGAGGACCTGTCGCTGGAGCAGGCGAACGAGATGATCGCCGCCCGCGTCGTCCGCACACGCGCGCAGACGTGGGAGGAGGAGACGGACGACGGGGAGCCGCTCAAGCGCACGCTGGGGATGCACTTCCTGGGGGGCGCGACGCTGGACACCGAGGAGAACTACCTGATCAAGAAGTTCTTCACGGCGCTGGGGGCGGTGTCGGTGGAGAACCAAGCCCGGATATGACACAGCTCCACGGTCCCCGGTCTGGGGACCTCGTTCGGGCGCGGCGGCGCCACCACTTTCCAGCAGGACCTGCAGAACTCAGACTGCATCCTGATCATGGGCTCGAACATGGCCGAGCAGCACCCCGTTGGCTTTCAGTGGGTGATCGAGGCCAAGGAGCGCGGGGCCAAGGTCATCCACGTCGATCCCCGGTTCACGCGCACCAGCGCGATGGCCGACCTGCACGTCCCCATCCGAGCCGGAACCGACATCGCCTTTCTGGGCGGCGTCGTGAACTACATCTTCGAGCACGACGCCTGGTTTGAGGAGTACGTCCGCGCCTACACCAACGGCCCGGTGATCCTCAAGCCTGAGTTCCAGGACTCAGACGACGCCAGCGGCTTCTTCTCCGGCTGGAACCCGGGCGACAGCGCCTACGGGATCAGTACCTGGGGCTACAAGGGGACCACCGGCGCCGCCACCGCCGGCAAGACCGAGCAGACGGCGGACGTCTCCGGCAACCAGTCCCACGGCGCGCACGGGATGAAGCTGGAGGCCGGCGAGCCGCCCGAGTACGACGATTCCATGCAGGACGAGCACTGCGTGCTGAACGTCCTGCGGCGACACTTCGCCCGGTACACGCCGGAGACGGTGGCGGAGATCTGCGGATGCGCGCCCGACGACGTCGTCAAGGTGGCCCAGGCCATGTGCGAGAACTCCGGCCGCGACCGGACCTCCGCGGTCGTCTACTCGGTCGGCTGGACGCAGCACACGGTCGGGGTTCAGAACATCCGCGCCGCCTCGATCGTGCAGCTGCTGCTCGGCAACATCGGACGCCCCGGCGGCGGCATCCTGGCGCTGCGCGGCCACGCCAACATTCAGGGCTCCACCGACATCCCGACGCTGTACGACATCCTCCCCGGCTACATCCCGATGCCCCACCCGCAGTCGCACCCGTCACTGGACGAGTTCATCGAGGTGAGCGGTCCCGACACCGGCGCCTGGGGCAACCTGAGCCACTATGTCGTCTCGCTGCTGAAGGCGTGGTGGGGCGACGCTGCCACCCCGGCGAACGAGTTCTGCTACCGGTACCTGCCGCGCATCAACGGCGACCACTCGCACTACGCGATGATGCTGAAGATGCTCGACGGCGGGGTGCAGGGCATGTTCTGCGTCGGCCAGAACCCGACGGTGGGCTCGGCCAACTCGAAGCTGATGCGCCTCGCCCTCGCCAAGCTCGACTGGCTCGTCGTGCGCGACTTCCAGCCCACCGAAACGTCGTTGTTCTGGCGCGACTCGCCCGAGCACGAGTCCGGCGAGGTGCGGGCGCAGGACATCCAGACCGAGGTGTTCTTCATGCCCGCCGCCGCCCACACCGAGAAGGACGGGTCGTTCACCAATACCCAGCGGCTGCTGCAGTGGCATCACAAGGCGTGCGAGCCCCCCGGCGACGCCCGATCGGAGCTGCACTGGGTCTATCACCTGGGCAAGAGGATCCGCGAGAAGCTCGCCGGCTCCGCGGACCCCAACGATCGTCCGATCCTCGACCTGACGTGGGACTACCCGCTGCAGGGCCCGCAGGACGAGCCCGACGCCGAGCACGTGCTCCAGGAGATCTCCGGGCGCCGGGCCGACGGCTCGTTCCTCGACAGCTACGACGACCTCAAGGACGACGGCTCCACGACCTGCGGCTCGTGGATCCACTGCGGCATCTACAAGGAAGGGGTCAACCAGGCGGCGCGCAGGAAACCGGGGGGCGCGCAGAACTGGATCGCCCACGATTGGGGCTGGGCATGGCCCAAGGACACCCGGATCATCTACAACCGCTGCTCGGCCGACCCGGAGGGCAATCCGTGGTCGGAGCGCAAGCGCTACGTCTGGTGGGACGCCGAGGAGGAACAGTGGACATCGCTCGGCGACTCGCCCGACTTCCCGCCCACCAAGGCGCCCGACTACAAACCCGACCGCGACGACAAGGGGATGGCCGGGATCCGGGGCGACAAGCCGTTCATCCTGCACCCGGACGGGCGCGGCTGGCTGTACTCCCCCACCGGCTTGGTCGACGGGCCCCTCCCGACGCACTACGAACCCCAGGAGTCCCCGTTTCGTAACCTGCTCTACGCCCAGCAGCAGAACCCCACGCGGCAGGTGTTTCACCGACCCGAGAACCCCTACCACCCGGTGGACGGGGAGCCGGGCGCCGACGTGTTCCCGTTCGTGCTCGCCACCTACCGTCTGACCGAGCACCACACCGCGGGCGGGATGTCTCGCACCGTTTCCTACCTGGCCGAGCTCCAGCCCGAGTTCTTCTGCGAGGTATCGCCGCAGCTGGCCGCCGAGCGCGAGCTGGAGCATGGCGATTGGGCGACGATCGTCACCGCCCGCGCCGCGGTCGAGGCGCGGGTGCTGGTCACCGCGCGGATCAAACCGCTGGAGATCCAAGGACGCACGATGCACCTGGTCGGCGCGCCGTATCACTGGGGCGGGGTGGGGATCGTCACCGGCGACTCGGCCAACGAACTGCTGCCGCTGGCGCTGGACAACAACACTCACATCGCCGAGTACAAGGTGGCGACCTGCGACATCCGTCCCGGTCGCCGCCCGCGGGGGCGCGATCGGCTGCAGCTGGTGGAGGAATACCGCCGGCGGGCGGGGGTCAAGGACTGATGAAGCTCGAGACTCACGCGTGGCCGTCGACCTACGGCGACAACGCCCAGCCGCGGGTGGGCTTCTTCACCGACACCTCGGTGTGCATCGGCTGCAAGGCGTGCGAGGTGGCGTGCAAGGAGTGGAACCAGATCCCGATGAGATCCGGATCCCACCCACTCCAGTTCACCGGCAAGTCCTATGACAACACGGTCGACCTCGGCGCCAACACGTGGCGGCACGTGGCCTTTATCGAGCAACAGTTGCCGGTCGACGCCACCGAGGGGGGTTCGCTGGTGCAGGTGGCCGAGCGCGGCGCCGCCATGGAGGCCGGGGTCCAGACCTATCAGGAGGGCGACGGGATCCGCTGGCTGATGGCCTCGGACGTATGCAAGCACTGCACCCACGCCGCCTGCCTCGAGGTCTGCCCGACCGGCGCCCTGTTTCGCACCGAGTTCGGCACGGTGGTCGTGCAGGAGGACGTGTGCAACGGGTGTGGCTACTGCGTCCCCGCCTGTCCTTTCGGGGTGCTTGACCAACGCGAGGAGGACGGGCGGGTGTGGAAATGCACCCTCTGCTACGACCGGCTCAAGGACGACAAGGAACCGGCGTGCGCTCAGGCCTGCCCCACCAACTCGATTCAGTACGGCGAGCTCAGCGACCTGCACGAACGCGCCGAGCACCGGCTGGCCCAACTGCAGGAGGCGGGTCAGACCGAGGCCCGGTTGTACCTGGCCGATGAAGACGACGGCGTCGGCGGAGCGGGCGCGTTCTTCCTGCTCCTCGACGAGCCCGAGGTCTACGGGCTTCCCCCCGACCCGGTCGACACCGTCCACGACATCGGGTCGATCTGGGCCGCCGCCGGCGCCGCCGCGCTTGCCCTCGGGGCCGGACTCGCCGCCGCCGTGCTCGGAGGTCGGCGGTGAGCGAGGTGCGCTCCTACCACGGCCAGCCGGTGATCAAGGAGCCGACGTGGACGTGGGAGATCCCGTGCTACTTCTTCACCGGCGGCCTCGCCGGCGCCTCCGCCGGGCTCGCCTACCTGGCGGAGCTGCGCGGCGATGAGGTGCTCTCCCGCCGCGCTTGGGCGGTGTCGCTGATCGGCATCGGGGTCAGTCCGCTCCTGTTGATCTCCGATCTCGGCCGGCCGACGCGGTTCCTGAACATGCTGCGCATGTTCAAGGTCACGTCGCCGATGAGCGTCGGGTCCTGGATCCTCAGCGTCAGCGGGGCGACCACCACGGTCGCCGCCGCCCACTCCTGGCTCGGACTGTTCCCCCGCCTGTGCAAGGTCGCACGTCCCACCGCCGCCGTCTTCGGGCTGCCGCTGTCGACCTACACCGCGGCGCTGGTGGCGAACACCGCCGTTCCGGTGTGGCACGAGGCGAGACTGACTCTGCCGTTGGTATTCGGCTCCGGCGCCGGGCTGAGTGCCGGCGCGGCGACGATGATCGCCACCCCGGTGCAGCACGCCGGACCGGCCCGGCGCCTGGCCGTCGGCGGCGCCATCGCCGAGATCGCCGGCAACGAGCTGATGCGACGCCGGCTTGCCGAGCACGGCGGGCCTTACCAGCAGGACGCCCCCGCTAAGTTCGGCGACATCGCCCGCGGCTGCCTGATCGCCGGATCGGCCCTCTCCGTGATCCGCGGCTCGAGCTCTCGCCGCGCCGCCGCTGCCGCCGGAGCGCTGCTTCTCTCCGGCGCCCTTAGCGCACGCTGGAGCGTGTTCAAGGCCGGGTTTGACTCCGTCTCCGATCCCAAATATGTGATCGGCCCCCAGCGCGAGCGAGCCGACGCCGAACCGGGAGGTGGGGCGGCGCGGCGGGCGGCCAAGCTCAACGGAGGAGATCCGGCGCTCGGCTCCCCGGCGACCCTGCGCTGAGCGTTTAGCCGTCTCGCCCGCGGAGGAGCACGACATGGTCGGGGTTGATCCCGACGAGTTGGCCGGTCCCCGCGTCGGGGATCCAGGCGAGCTGCATGAGCGATCCACGGGCAGCCCCCAGGATCGCCGCTTCGACGTCCTTCGGGCCCCCTTTCAACACCAGGCGCTCGCCGCCGACCACGGTGACCTCCGTGGTATCGCTCATCGCGCCCGAGGAGGGCTCCCTGGAGTGGACCTCGGTTTCGAGCCGCTCCATCTCGCCGGACGAGCTCAACCGTCGAACTCCGAGACCGCGTACGCGTTGCCGTTGAGCACCTCGAAGCTCGCGTTGCGGGGCTCCTCGCCCTGCTCGTAGTAGACGACGAACGGCTGGTGGGGGCCCATGTCGAAGATCGCGATCACCGTGTCGCCGCAGATCGGATCGGGCCGACCGACGGTCGTCACACAGTCGAGGTTGCCGCGGCGAGTCCACAGCTCGAGGATCCGCCGTTCGCGCGGTGCCCGACCCAGGTGTCGCTCGATTTGCTTGCGCATCGCGCGATAGGCGGCCTGAATCGTGGCTGGATGGTCGATCTCTCCCGGAATGAAGAATGCGGTCACGTCGGATCACAGGCCACGGTTGCGGGCGTCCTTGCTCAAAGCGACCGCCAAGGCGGCCGGTTCGGTCCGCGTCTCGAGGTCATCGATCCGCTTGTCGTGGCGCTGGGACTCTCGATACACGGAGTCCTGGAGCCCCTGGACCATTTTCTCCAGGTGGGCGATCCGCGCCTCCAGGGCCTCGATCGACGTCGGGTGACGGCCGCTCTCGCTCACCGGGGCCGCCGCGGGCGGGGACGGGAAGCGCTGACGGGTCTGGCGGATCAGCGTGGCCAGGCCGTTGCGCCCTGACGGACTCACCGCTTACCGCGACGCGTTGGCGAGACCGGCCGCGACGAGTACCGACTGCGTTCCTCGTCGGTCATCTGGCGTATGACCAGCGATCCGGTGCGGACCTCCTCGCGGATGTTCGCGAGCTTTTCCTCGCGTTTGCGCTCCGCCCGCTCGCGTGCCGTGGTACTCGAGGACGAGCGGTTGGTCTTCGCCGCCGGGTCGGCGGCTTGGGGATGTGGCGCCGGGGCGTTGCTTGGAGTGGCGATCCGGGCGATGGGCTTCATCTCCCTTCCGTTGCCGGCGCGGTGGATTTGCGGAGGTATGCTGCGTCGGCAAGCAGACCCACGGGCAACACTGCAGGCCGAACCTAGCACCGCCACCGGCGTCTGGCAAATTCACGATTGCCACGCCGCGCGGGTATCCGCTAGGCTCTGATGCGGACCGAGCATCCGCTCGGCAGTACCGCAGTGCCACGCGTCTGCGCAGTCGTTGGTTTTTCAGCGTCCTCCGCGTTTCGCAGTGCACACGACCGGAGGAGTACCAGATGGCTACAGGAACCGTGAAGTGGTTCAGCGACGACAAGGGCTTTGGATTCATCACCCCCGATGAGTCGGGCCAGGACCTGTTCGTGCACCACAGCGCGATCCAGGGCAGTGGCTACAAGTCGCTGTCCGAGGGCGCGAAGGTCAGCTACGACGCCGAGCAGGGTGCCAAGGGTCCCGCCGCCGCCAACGTCCTCGCCCTCTAGGGCACCGCGTGTCATCACGCGGTAAGAAGAAGACCACGATGGCGAAGCTCGCCCGGGAAAGCCGGCTGCGAGAACGCCGCCAGGAGAAGCAGGCGAAGAAGGACGCGCGCCGGCGGATGCCGCTCGAGGAGGCCGCGGGCGACGGACAGCATCCGACACCGGATCCGGACCAATCCGAGCTACCGGTGCCGGGGCTGGAGGCGGATCCCCGGTAGGGCCGCCGTGGCCGGGAGGCCGCTGGCCATCGCAGACGCCGGCTTGAGCCGCCGGACGCATTTTGCGCAAATCGTGATCCGGCGCGCGGATCTTCCGCAGGAACCCGCGCCGAGGGGCAGCCTGGGGACAATTCACGCGGCGCCTCCCGGATTTGGCGCTTAATCCACCTCGCCGCATCTGATCGAAGCGTCCCCCTGGTCGCGGGGTAATCCACGAGCCGCCGCCGTCCGAATACATACCGTGGGCGTGCTCTCCATCGGCGGACAGGTTGCCGTCCGGTCGCCCGGCGCGCCGGCAACGGACCTGGCGGCGCGGGGTCGCCGGCGCGTCCAGTCCATCCTGGCCGCCTTCTGGATCATCGACGCGCTGCTGCAACTACAGCCGAGCAACTTCACGCCAGACCTCGTGTTCGGCACCATCCTCGGCAACGCCGAGAACCAGCCGCAGCCGATCTCCGGCTCGATCATCGACGCCACCCACCTGCTCGGCCCCCACGTCGTCCAGCTCAACCTGGCGATCATCGTCATCCAGCTGGCGATCGGCGCGGGGCTGCTCTGGCCACGGAGCGTCAAGCCGGCGCTGGCCTGCTCGATCATCTGGGCGTCGGGGGTGTGGTGGCTCGGCGAGGGTTTCGGCGGACTCTTCTCCGGCGAGGGGACGTTGCTCGTGGGGGCGCCGGGGGCGGCGCTGCTCTACGCGCTGCTCGCGCTCGTCGCGTGGCCCCGCGACGGACCCGGTGCCGAGACCGTGGCTGGCGCCGGGGTGCTCGGCGATCGTCTGACCCGCGGCGCCTGGGCGGTGCTGTGGGTCGGTGGGGCCGTGCTGCGCGTGGTGCCCTTCTGGTTTCCGCCGGTCTACGCGCTCCGGGCCGACCTCCGGCTCGGCCTCGATGAAGAGCCGCGCTGGATCTTTCATCTCAACGAGGCCCTCAGCCACGCCGCGGCCAGCGCCGGCCTGTGGTTGGTGATCGCGATCGCGCTGCTCGAGGCCACGATCGGGATCGGGGTGCTGCGGTCGCGCCACCGGCGCGCGTTTCTGACCGCGGGCATGGTCGTGGCCGCGATCTACTGGGTCGTCGGCCAGCAGTTCGCCGGCCTGTTCACCGGCGGCGCCACCGACCTCAACACCGGCCCGCTGCTCATCCTGCTCGGGGTCTCGCTGTGGCCGCTGCCCCGCGCGGCGGGGTAGGGCTGACCGCACCAATCAGGACTCCGGCTGTCCGGCTGGTCAGGGCGGTGGCCACCGTTCAGTCTGTGGTTCGTGTTCAAGCACGTTACGTCGATCGCGATGAACCCGACCGCTTCCGGACCAGCCACGCCGGCGGCCGCCGCGGTTGATCTGACGAAGACCTACGGAACCGGCGACGTCGCCGTCCGGGCAACTGGACGGGGTTCCCGTCGAGTTCGAACGGGCTCGCCTGACCGCCGTGCTGGGTCCGTCGGGATCGGGCAAGTCGACGCTGATGCACTGCATGGCGGGGCTGGATGGGCGCAAGCTGAGCGTCCTGGCCGCGATCGCGACCGAATGATCGAGCCGGCTGGTTTCGGTGATCGATTGGCGCCAGAATCCTCGGCGATGAAGGCGAAGCTGTGGGTGGTCGCGGTTGCCGGGGTGCTGGCGGGAGCCGGCGCCGTGTGGCTGGCGGCCCATCAGCCCCCGTATCGCCCGACCGAGCCGGACGCCGTGCTGACGCTGCTCGTCGGCGCCTCGCTGCTCGGTTGCGGGCTCGCCTCCTGGCGCGCCCGGCCTGAGAACCGGGTCGGCTCGATCATGGTGTTCACCGGCTTTGCCTGGTTCGCCAGCCAGCTGAGCGAGGCGTCGGCCCCGTGGTTGTACACGATCGGATCGGCGGTCCAGTACGTGTGGACCATCGGTCTGACCTACCTGCTGATCTCGTTTCCGTCGGGACGACTGCGGGGTCGGGTGGACCGGTGGTTGGTGTGGGGGGTGGTCGCCCTGCTGGTGATGCAGCTGCTGGCGATGTTGTACGGCAACAAGGCGGGGTTGCGCTGCCCGGCTTGCCCGAACAACCTGCTCCAGGTGGTCCACGACAATCAGAAGGCCCAGGGCTGGTTGAACCTGGAGCGGCTACTGAGCGCTGTGCTGATCACCACCATGATCGCGGTGCTCGTCCGGCGCTGGCTGCGGGCGAGCGCGGCGCAGCGGCGGGCGGTGGCGCCGGTGCTGGTGGCGGGGTGCGCCTCACTTGCTGCGCTCGTCTGGACGGTCGCCTTCGACCTGCTGGGCGACCCGCTGAGCTCGCTCCCCGCGAACGTGTGGTTCTACACCACCGCGACGGTGCCGATCGCGGTGCTGTTCGTGTTCCTGCAGCGACGGCTGGCCCGCGGCCAGGTCGCGGGGCTCGTGGTTTCGCTCGGCGGGCCCAGCGCGTCCGCCGGCTTGCGCGAGGCGCTCGCCCGAGCGCTGGGCGACCCGTCGCTCGAGCTTGCCTTCTGGTTCCCGGTCGAGGAGTGCTACGTCGACGGGGACGGCGCGGCGGTCAAGCTCCCGGTGCCGGACAGCGGCCGGCGTGCGACGTTCGTCGAGCGCGACGGGCAGCCGATCGCCGTGCTGCTGCACGATCCGGTGCTGGAGCACAACGCCGAGCTCGTGCAGTCGGTGTGCGCCGCGGCAAGTCTCGCGCTCGAGAATGAGCGCCTGCAGGCCGAGTTACGCGCCCGGCTGGTCGAGTTGCAGGCGTCGCGCGCGCGGCTGGTGCAGGCAACCGACGCCGAGCGGCGGCGGATCGAGCGCGATCTGCACGACGGCACCCAGCAGCGGCTGGTCTCGATCGCGATGTCGCTGGGCCTGCTGGAGACGAAGCTGCCGGCGCAGGCGACGGCGGCGCAGCCGCTGGTACGCGAGACGCGCGAGGCGCTGGCGCTCACGCTGGCGGAGCTGCGCGAGTTGACGCACGGCATCAATCCGCCGCTGCTCACCGAGCGCGGTCTCCCGGCGGCGCTCGACGAACTGTGCCGCCGCGCACCGCTGCCGACACGGCTTGACCTGACGCTCGATCGGCGCCTTCCCGACCAGGTCGAGAGCGCCGCCTACTTCGTGGTCAGCGAGGCCCTGACCAACGCCGCCAAGCACTCCCACGGCAGCGAGATCCGGGTGGTCGCCGCGTGCGCAGGCCAGTGTCTCACCGTTGAGATCGCCGACGACGGCATCGGTGGAGCGACCGCCTTCGGCGGCTCGGGACTGCGCGGCCTGGCCGACCGCGTGGAGGCGCTCGGCGGCCGCTTGACCGTCTCCAGCCCCCCCGGCCGTGGCACGATGCTGCGTGCGGAGATCCCATGCGCGTAGCGCTGGCCGACGACGCCGTGATCCTCCGCGAGGGTCTCGCCCGCCTGCTGCAGGAAGCCGGCTTCGACGTCGTCGGGTTGGCCGCCGACGGCGACGCGCTCCTCGAACTGGTGCAGCGCACGCGTCCCGACGTGGCGATCGTCGACATCCGGATGCCGCCGACGCACACCGACGAGGGCCTGCGCGCGGCCAAGGTGATCCGCGAGCGGTGGCCGGCGATCGGGCTGCTCGTCCTCTCCCAGCACGTCAACGCGCGTTACGCGCTGGAGCTGCTCGGGGCCGGAACCGACGGCGTCGGATACCTGCTCAAGGAGCGCGTGTCCGATCTGAACGAGCTCTCGGCCAGCGTCAATCGGGTCGGGCAGGGAGGGTCGGTCCTGGACCCGGCGGTCGTCGGCGAGCTCGTCGGCCGGCGCCGCCAGGCCGACACCCCGCTCGAGCAGCTCACCGATCGCGAGCGAGAGGTGCTCGCTCTGATGGCCGAGGGGCGCTCGAATCGGGCGATCGCGGAGCGCCTGTTCGTCACCGAGCACACCGTCGAGAAGCACGTCAAGAACATCTTCGGCTCCCTGTGCCTGCCGCCGTCCCCAGACGATCACCGGCGCGTGCTCGCCGTCGTCACCTACCTCAATTCATAGTGGCGATCGTAGGTCGGGCGCCGGGTGCCGATCTGGGTGATACGTCGTGACGCCACGCACCGCGGCAGTGTAATCGGCACGCGGCTCATCCTGGCCCGGCTGCAGTGGGTCCGCCGCCGCGACGCCGCCGCGGCTTGTATCTGGAGTACAGATTCAAGACTGTACGCTTTCTTGTCTATCCTCCCATGCATGGTCGCACCGGCGCACGGGATCGAACAGTGGTCGCTACCAGCGCTGCTGCGAGCCGCGCGGAACGCCTACGGGTCGGCGATCCGCGACGAGCTGTCGCAGACGGGCTACGACGATGTCCCGCGGAACGGCATCTTCGTGATCGGGGCGATCGCCCGGACGGGCGCGCCGCTCAGCGAGGTCATCCAGCAGCTCGGAGTGTCCAAGCAGGCCGCCGGCCAGCTCGTCGACACGCTTGTCATCCGCGGCTATCTCGACCGCTCGATCGACCCCGGGGACCGGCGCCGGTTGAGGATCACCCTGACCGAACGGGGCGAGGCTGCCGCGAGCGTGATCCGAGTCGCCGTGCAGCGGGTCGATGGTGAACTGGTGGCTCGCGTCGGCGCCGACAACGTGGCCCACACCCGAGCCACCCTGGCGGCACTGGTCACCGGAGGGCGCTCGGATGCATGAGGGTGTCCCCTCGGCCACCGCCCAGCGCGTCGCCGCGTACCGGCTCGGCTTCGAGCGTCTGCCGGCGCCGGTTGGCGATCCCGCCGCCGACGAGCGCTTGGCGCGGGATGTCGCCGGCCCGCTCGAGCTCGCCCCCAGCGAGCGCATGGCCCGCTACCTACAGGCCCGCACCGCGTTCTTTGACCGGGTCGTGGTCCGCGGCCTGGAGCGTGACGTCACTCAGGTGGTGACGGTTGGCGCCGGTTATGACGCGCGGTCGTTGCGCTATGCCAAGCCGGGGGTGCGGTGGTTCGAGGTCGAAACATCCGGCGACCCAGTCCGACAAGCGGCTTCGCCTGAAGCGGTTGGAGATCGACGCCTCCCACATCAACTTCGTGGCGGTCGATCTGAGCGGCGGCGGGACGAAGTCGGCGCTGGTGCAGACCGGCTGGGCGCCCGACGGCCGGTCGTTGATGCTGTGCGAGGGGTTGGCCGTCTACCTCGACGCCGGAGTGCTCGAGACGCTGCTGAAGGATCTGCGAGCGCTCGCCGGGGTCGGGACACGGCTCGCAATCTCCATGTCTCCTCCGGTCACCGATCCAGACCAGCCGGCCCGCCGACGATTCCGGGCGGCGATCGAGGCCCTCGGCGAGCCCGCGCGCAACGACTTGACGGCCGCGGATGCCGAAGGCATGCTCGCCACCGCTCGATGGCGCCTCGGCGACGTATCCGACCGGTCCCAGCGCGCCGGGCTTGCGGTGTTCGCGCCGGTGTGAGAGGCGGCCGGCGATCATGCCCCACCCACGGCCAGCCGAATTGGCACCTACCTCGAGCAGCTGTATCACCGTCGCGGGATCGACAGCCTGCCGCGTCACCTCGGCGATACCTACGCAACCGCGGTGACCGCAATCCGCCGGCTCGACGCCGGCGTGTTCCGCGTCGAGCGCGACGCTCAGCCGCCCTGGGTGGCGCGGGTCTTCCCCTCCCGGCGACCGGTCCAGGCGAGCGGGGACGATGCCGAGATCCTTCGATTCCTCGCCCGCGTGGACTTCCCCGCCGAACGCTGCGCCCAGCCGTCGCCGGTCACAACCCATCACGAGCAGGCGGTCCTGGTCACCGAATACGTGGCGGGTAGGGCGTGCCAGGGCAGCCGAGCCGATTTCCGGCGGCTGGTTGATCTGCTCGGCCGGCTGCACGGCGTGCCGCCGGGGCCGCCGGCGGCGGCTCGGCCGGGCGGGGCGTGGCACCACGTCGCCGGCGAGGGGCGACCCCGGGACGAGATCGCCGCCACCCTCTCGCTACTCGACGATGCCGCGCCGCGGGTAGCCGCGTCGCAGCAACCCCTCCATGAGACGCTGCGTCACGCGTTGCCCGGAGCCGAGGATTGCGGGGACCTGCCAGAGTCGTTGATCCATCCGGACTTCGCGCCGGCAAACGCGATCGTCTCACCCTCGGGAGAGATCACTGTGGTCGACTGGACCGGTGCCGGGCGCGGGCCGCGGTTGTGGCCGCTTGCCTTTCTCCTCTGGGCAGCGGGAGCGCAAGGCCTGCGCTGTGTCGACTCCATCGTTGCCGGTTACCGGCACCACGGCCAGCTTGAACCGGCTGAGCGCGAGCGACTCGCGGGCGCCATCGCCGCCCGGCCGCTCATCTTCGCGTGCTGGGGGTTCGCCACCGGGCGGGAGCAACTCCCCGACGTGGTCGCGAGTCTGCCGATCATCCAGGCTCGCGCCGCCAGGGTCGCGGCCCGCGCCGTCGGCGCCTTGGGCCAGCTGCAATGAACGCTTGGGCTCAGTAGGAATCCACGGGCGCGTCGTCAACCGTGCGCGCGCCGATCCGCTTTGCGGCGGTCGCCGCGGTGGAACCGACGGGGACCAGGTCGCCAGCTCCGCCCAATCCGCTCGTCGGCATGTTGGCGAAGATCGACTCACTGGCTCCACCCGCCACCCGGTAGGTCTCATGCCAGACACCCACATCGCCGCTGTCGCGTACGGTCGCGTTGTATTGCTTCCAGGCCGCGAGATGGGGCGCCTCCGGCGAACGGGCGAAGCGCTCGAGATCCTCAAACGAGCGCCAGTACTGCACGATCATCGGACTCAGCGGGGTTTTGAAAGCCTGCTCGTAGTGCAGCAAACCGGCCTGCGGATGCTGATCCAGCCACCTGAGCATCTGAGGCATGGCGGTGATCACCGGCCACCACCGCTTCACCTTCAGCGGCCGGTTGATGCGCATCCCGATCAGGAAGACGACCAGCTCGCCATCATGGCTGGCGACCCAGCGCCCGGTACGGATCTTCACCTGCGAGAGCTTCGCAGCTTCATGGCACGAGCGCCAGCGAACCCGTTGTCATGCCCGCCGGAATCCCCGTACCGCCAGTGGCACGAAGACCAGCAGCAGCGCGGTGAGCCAGGCGAGGGTTCCAAGCGCCGGGCCGAGCGCGTGGCCGTGACCGATGGTCAAGGCTCGGGCCGCGTTCACCACCAGGGTGACGGGGTTGATGTCGGCGAAGGCGTGCACGACCCCGGGCATCTTCGCGGTGGGCACAAACGCGGAGGAGGCGAACACGAGCGGGAACACCCAGATGAACCCGATCGATTGGGCCGTCTCGGGGTTGCGGACTGACACACCGACAAATGCACTGATCCACGAGAACACGTAGGCGAAGGCGAGGACCAGCACCAACGCCAGCACGATCTGATAGACGGGCTGGCTGGGGCGAAAGCCGACGGCGATGCCGATCAGCAGCATCACGATGAGCGTAATTGCGTTGGTCACCAGGTCAGCGGCGGTGCGGCCGATCAGCACCGCGGAGCGGGCGATCGGCAGTGAGCGAAAGCGGTCGACGACGCCGGCCGCGAGATCTTCGGTGAGACCGAGACCGGTCGTCAACGCACCGAAGACGGCGGTCATGACGATGATCCCGGGAATCAGGAAGTTGACGTAGCTAACTCGGCCGGTAGCGATCGCCGACCCGAACACGTAGCGGAAGAGGAGCACGAAGATCACCGGCTGCACGAACAGGTAGCCGACGTACATCGGTCGGCGCAGGATCTTGCGCAGCTGGCGTCTGGCCATCACCCGGCTGTCGGCGACGGTCTCAACCAGAGTGAGGTGGCCGCGGTCGGATATGTCGTGGGTCGCGCTGCTCATGCCGCCTCCTCCGCGAGCCCTTGGTTGGTCGGCCTCCCGGCGGCGGGACGGCCGGTCAGGGCGAGGAAGACGTCGTCGAGACTGGGCCGTTGCAGCTCGATCGAGGCGAGCATCAGCGCTCGCGCATCCATCCGGCGGAGCGCCTCCACAGACGCGCCGGGATCTGTCACCGACAGGCGAATCTCGCCGTCGGCCTCGTCAACGCGTGGTTGCTCACCCGCGCTCAGATCGGCCAGCGCCGCCGAGGCTTGCGCGATGTCGTTCGGATCGGCGAGACGGACGATGAGTGCGTTGCCGCCGATGGTCGCTTTGAGTTGCGCGGCGGTGCCCTGCGCGGCGATCCGCCCATGGTCGACCACCGCGATCTGCTGCGCGAGACGATCGGCCTCATCGAGGTATTGGGTGGTGAGCAGCACCGTGGTGCCGTCGAGCCGCAGCTCCTCGACGACGCGCCAGAGCTCCTCGCGTGAGCGTGGATCGAGGCCGGCGGTCGGCTCGTCGAGGAGGACCACCGGCGGGCGGCCGATCAGCCCCGCGGCGAGGTCGAGCCGGCGGCGCATTCCTCCCGAGTAGGTCCCCACGCGGCGGTCCGCCACGTCGACGAGCCCGAACCGCTCGAGCACCTCGTCGGCGCGTCGGCGGGCCTCAGCGCCCGATAGGCGGTAGAGCCGGCCAATCATCTCGACGTTCTCGCGTCCGGTGAGCTCCCCATCGACTGCCGCAAACTGCCCGGCGAGACCGATCCGCCGCCGCACCGCCAGCGGCGCTGAGACGACGTCGCGACCGAGGACCTCGACCCGCCCCGCGTCCGGCACGAGCAGCGTCGCCAGGACGCGTACGAGCGTGGTCTTGCCCGCCCCGTTGGGCCCGAGCAATCCGAACACCGTCCCGGCCGCGACCTGAAGATCAAGACCGGCGAGCGCGGTCACATCTCCAAAGCGCTTGTCAAGCCCCTGCACCTCGATCGCCGAAGCAGTCGTCATCCCCGTGTCCTCGGTTCCGTCGGCTCGTCACCCGGCCGCGTCGATGTAGGCGGACGGGTTGCGACGGCGGATCGCGATGTCGCCGTAGCCGGTGCGGGCCCGCACTTGCACGGTGTCCGCGGCCGGCGGAGGCGGTTCGGCGGCGTCCAGCGCGTTGTGCAGCTGGCCGTAGCCCGTATGCAGGTCGAGCCACGCGGCGGTCCCCTCGGGGATCGCGATCTCGACCCCACCGAGTCCGGTCTCGGCCACGACCGACCCGCGTGTGGCCGCGCCGACATGGATGTCGCCGTTGGCCGTCTTGGCCACGACCGACGCGTGAGAGCGCTCGATCGCGATGTCGCCGTTGGCCGCCTTGACGCTCAGCTCGCCGAGGATCTCACCGACGTGAACATCCCCGTTCGAGCTCTTGATCACCGCCGCACCGGCGATCTCCTCCGCTCGCACATCGCCAGAACCGGTGATCAGCTCGGCGTCACCGGTCGCCCGCCCCAGATTGATGTCTCCGGCAGCGGTCATCAGCTTCAGCGCTCTGGCTTGCTGAAGGTGGATCTCGCCGGCCGTCTTCAAACGGCAGTCGCCGAGCCCACCGGTGCACCGAAAAGTCCCCAGCGACGATGCGCCGGTCACCCGCGAACCCGCCGGCAGCTCGACGCTCACCTCTACCGACCCGCCATAGCCGAACGGACTCCAGGACCGCCTGCGTCCCGTGGCCTTGACCAACAACCGACCGTTGGCGTACTCCACCCGCGTCTGCTCGGCGGCGTTCACATCCGTCCGCTTCGCGCTATCGCTGGGATGCACCTCGACGATGGTGTCCGGGCGATCACCAGCCAAGATTCGGACGTCGCCCGCGATGAGCTCGATCGCCGCGGAGATGGGATCGGGCGTCTGGAAGGCCGGCATCGCTAACGCCCCCAGCCGGTGTAGCCCTGACCACCCCTCCGGGTGCTGGGCCCACTTCGCGCATCCGTCTCGCCGCGTTGCGCAGCAGCGGCCGCGGCCCGGACCAGCCAGCTGTTGACCGACAGACCCTCCCGGTCGGCCGCCTGCTCGACCCGGCCCTTCAGCTGATCGGGAAGGCGCAGGTTGACCCGGGACACTCCCCCCTCGCCGGTCCCGCCGAGCGCGGGCAGCGAACCCCTGGCGGCCCACGCCTCGCCGGCGCTCGAGACGTCATCGGCGCCATCTCCGGTGGACGGAGCCACCACGACGAACTCGGCGTTGCCGCCGCGAAGGCGCAACTCGACCGACCCGGGCGCAAGCTCCCGGGTGATCTCCGCCGCCGCGGCGGTCAGCGCGTCCAGGAGCATCAGCCGAACCGACGCGTCCAGCGGTGCGGTCAACCGCTGGGCGAGCGCACGGGCGTCGTCGCCGCCCGCATCGGCCGCCAGTGCCAACTGCTCGCGGAGACGGTTGACGTGAGGCTCCAGCTCCATGACATCATTTTGGCGTCATAATGGCGTCATGTCAAGGACAGTAAACGCCAATTAGGCGCTTCCCGCTGCCCGACTCGACGAGCCGGCGAGTGCTCGGCGAGGTCCATCGCTGGAAGTCATCGCGAGCGCTGGACGCTCCTGATCCTGCGCGACGCGGTCCTCATCGAGGAGTTTCGGGACAGCCTCGGGATCGCATCCGACGTCCTCACCAGTCGGCTCAAGCTGCTGTGCGACGAGGACGTGCTCGAGCGGCTACCCGCCGAGAAGCGGCGGGGTCGGGGGCGCCACGCACCAAGCGCTCAGGAAGGTAGGCGATCGCGGGCTAGAGGAGGAAGGGAATGAGCATTTTCGTGCGGGTTCGGTACGCCGGGTACGCAGTGGGGAATGTCTCGATGAGGTTTCTCTCCTCCACGGACGCGGAGTAATAGAAGTACGCGCCGAGGATCGCCACGATGATCAGGCCAATCAGGTTGGTCACGAGCGCGGTTCCGAGCACGCCGAGGATGAGTCCCGAGTAGATCGGATGGCGGACGAATCGGTAGGGGCCGGAGGTCACGAGCTCCGGCTCGGCCTTCTGAGTCATGGGCATCCCCCAGTTCCGCCCGAGCTGGACCCGAGCCCAGATCGCCAGCGCGATCCCGGACGCGAACACGACGGCACCGATCACTCCGAGAACTGGGCCGTGGACGGCCAGGCCGCCGCCGCGGAAGAGGCGGAGCAGCAGAAGGACCGAAAGAAAGGTCAGACCGCTGAGAGGAATCCGACGCCGGCCGGCCTGGCCCTTCTTCACCCCGAGGGCGGACGCGAACCAGTAGACCCAGAAGATGATCCAGGCGATGCCGATGGCGGTCTGGAGCGTATGCACGTTGGTCTACGAGCGCGGGTGGTGACCGGATGCAAAGGGAGGCGAGCTGGCGCGATTGCCGCGCCGGTTGGCGTCAGGGCCGGGTACACCGAGACGCTCAGTGACCAGCCGACCCAGGAACGGGGCGAACTTGAACAGGCTCGGCCCGGTCACGCCCATGATCCCGTTCTGTACTCGGAAGTCCCAACCATCGTGGGCGAGCGCCCCGGGCGCGCCCTGAGGGTTGATCGGGTACTCGCAGACGATCGCTCGCTCCGCGACCGGCACCAGGCCCGGAAGAACTCGGGTGACGATGTCGAGGATCCGTCGGTGGGCATCGCGAACGTGCGCGGCCTCGGGCACGTCTGCCGACGCCGCCTCGCTGAGACCCACCGAGTAGTGGTCGGGACCGTCGATGACCGCATAGAAGGGCTCGCACAGTCGCTCGTCGCGCTGGATCCAGCATGGCGCTGCAGACTCCAGCGGCTCGCGCAGCGCGAACGAGAAGCGCACCGACCGCTGCCGCGCCGGCGCGGGCAGTCCCATCAGCCGGTAGGTGTCAGGACCAGCGCAGACCACGACACGTTCGGCATCCATCCGCGTTGCGTCGCCGAGCGTGACGCCGCCGCGACCGTCGACCGCAGCGACCTCGGAGAGCCTGACATCGAGGTCCGCCTGCAGGAAGCGAAGGGTCGCCTCGGCGAGGATCGCGGCACCGGTGCGCTCAAACGACCAGGCATCGTGAGCCACAGCCAGCGGATGTGGGGCGCCCGTGAGCTCCTGTAGCCCCCCGTAGCGCCTCAGATGCGGCTCGCGCTCAGACATGTCTCCGGTCAGCAGCAGGCCGACGCGATCGAGCAGCACACCTCCGACCAACGACTCCCATTCCTCCCACAGGGCCAGTGACCGCGCCGCCGCATCCGTCAGCACGCCGTCGGCATGGGCGAGACGGAAGATGCGAGACAGCCCGGCCGATTGCCGACCGCCCGGAACATCGGCGCTGAGCACCGTCACTCGATGCCCGGCGCGCGAGAGCTCAAAGCCCACGGCCAGCCCCACCACCCCGGCGCCGACGACGATCACATCCATGCCAGGAACCTAGCGAGGGCCGACGCCGCCCACTCCACACCCGACTCATACACCCAGCGGCCGGTGGGCTGAGCTGGTGTCCCAATGGGCGAGTGCCTGCTTCAGGGCGAAGATATACGCGCCGGTGAGAACGCCCATCAGTGGAGAGGCCAGGCCGGCGAGAACGCCCATCAGTGGGGAGCAGGCTTGAGGCCCCGGTCTGCGAAGAACAGGACTTCGCTGCCGATTGGCCGGAAGCCCGCGGCGAGGAACGCGCGCAGGGAGGCTGCGTTGCCCGGGGCGGTCTGGGCAAAGAGCGCCTGGTATGGGCCGACGAGGCGGCGAGCTTCGGTCAGGGTTCGGGCCGCGAGGCCGTGACCCCGGTGGGTGGGGTCGACTTCGATCGCGACCTCCGTGCGGAGGGCCAGGCCGTGGCCGAGGATGAGGGTTGCTGCGCCGGTTGAGTCGGTGAATGCGCGCACCTGGTCTCGGTGGGCGTTGGCGCGGGCCATCCGGGGATGCTCCTCGGCGGTCGTCTCCTGCAGCGTGGCTCTGCCGGGAAGTCCCTCGGCGGCGAGCAGGACGTCGACGCCGTCGTCACGCATGCCGAGCCTGTCAGCGAGCGCGATCAGAAAGCGTGGGCTCAAGGGCGCGAGCAGGTCACCTGAGGGGAGCTGCCGGCGCACCCAATCCTCGGGCGCGCCTGTCGCGATGAAGTAGTGCGCGGTGAGTGCGACCACTGCCATTGCTGGCCCGGGAGGCGATGGCAGCACCTCGACGGTACCGTCGGCCGCGGGGAATCGGCCACGGGCGGCGCTCTCCAGCGCGGCTGCGAGGCGGCATCGCATGAAGCGCGCAGGCTATTGCGGGTGCGGGCCTCGGGGCCCGGCCGGACTCCTCGTGTCCGAGAAGCAGCACCGGGTCGCCGCTCGCCACCGAGCCAGGGCGAGGAATCCCTGTCAGCCGGTCATAACTCGGCGGAGGCGATCTCGGCCCCGTCGGCCAGCGACTTCAGCTTGAGCCAGGCGACGCCTGGATCGACGAGCGAGAAGCGGATGAACGTGTCAAAGCCGCAATCAGTGCCGGCCAGCAACCGGTCCTTGCCGATGATCCGACCGAGCGTCACCAGGCGGTCGGCCACCACGCGAGGATGCTCGACGAAGTTGGACTTGACGTCGATGACGCCCAGGATCACCGACTTGTCGTCGGGCAGGTTGACCTCGTCGAACACGCGCCATTCGTGCGCGTGGCGAGGATTGGCGCCCTCGACATAGATCGTTCCGGCCTTGACTCGGAGGACCTCGCCGATGATCTGCTCGAGCGGGACGTCCTTATGGTGTGGGCCGCCATAGTTGCCCCAGCAGACGTGCAGCCGCACCTGTTCGGCGGGGATGCCCTGAAGCGCAGCGTTGAGAGCGTCCACCGCGAGCGGAAGGTGACGGTGCCAATCTCCGACGCTGCTGCCTACCGATCGACAGTGCGCGGCCATCGCCATGTCGGGAGAATCGATCTGCAGGTTGAAGCCCGCATCGGTGATCGTCCTGTACTCGTAGGACAAGGCGTCGGCGACCGCGGCGAGGTACGTCTCGTGCGAGCCATAGAACTGGTCCGGATAGTTGAACGCGATCTGTCCCGGACTGACGGCACCCATGAAAGCCGTCGATGGGTCGCTGCCGTCCAGTGCCGCCTTCAGTCGATCCACATCGCGGTGGACCGCCTGCTTGTCGGCCAGCTCGGCCGCCCCGACGCAGTTCGAGAACACGAGATGGGCCATTGCCGGAGTGTTGAACAGCCGCATCGCGAGCTCGGGAAAGTCCGCCACGTCGTCAGCCTGAAACTCGGAGCGGCCCTCAAAGCCCGAGAAGCGCTCGTTGACATACGTGCTGAACCCGGTCTTGCTCATCTCACCATCGCTGACGATGTCGATGCCGGCCTCTCGTTGCTTGCCCACGACCTCGGCGACCGCGGCGTCGATACGCGCCTCCAGATCGGCGGCGTCGCCCTCCTGACCCTCCATCCGGGCCCAGATCATGTCGGCAAGATCGCCGGGCCGGGGCAGACTCCCCGCGTGTGTCGTCAGGATCCGATCCCTTCCGCCCGCCATCTCCTCCACCTCCCGTCAGGATTCCCGCCGCTGGTGCGCGACCGTCCGTCGACGCCGCCCAGCCGCCGTGCTTCGTTCTTCTATCAGAGACCCCCCAGCCGAGCCACGCGCTCGCCTTCATGCCCCGAGGCGAATGCGGAATTCTGAAGTACCGCTACCGGGATTCGAACCCGGGTTACCGCCGTGAGAGGGCGGCGTCCTAGTCCCCTAGACGATAGCGGCGGGACCCATGTGGAAACGAGCTTAGCGTGCGGTGGCGGCGCGGCGGATGCCGGAACGACGTGCGTCGCCTGGGGGTTGCTATGCAGCCACAGAATGCATCAGCCCAGGTGCGCGGTCGGCGATCCGAACTTGCTAACTTGAGCCGTCCGGCGGCTGTGGTGAAACTGGTATACACGCACGGTTCAGGTCCGTGTGGGCGAGAGCCCGTGGAGGTTCGACTCCTCTCAGCCGCACTCTTGGCGTTCCGCACGGGCACCGTACGCGGCGGGCCGGGCGCCGGAGAGCTCAGGCGCTCCAGCGCTCCAGCACCTGGGTGTCGCGCTCGTGGCCGAGCACGCCCAGCGAGCCTGCCTCCAGCTTGAACCGAGCCCCCGCGGCAACCCCCATCTGCAGCCAGCGCGCGGTGAGCACGCGCAGCACGTGGCCGTGGGCGAACGCGATCCCCTCGCCGTCGACCTTGAAAAATTGAGAGAGAACGCGGTCGACGCGGGCGCCGATCTGGTCCGGCGTCTCTCCGCCGGGGCAGCCCTGCTCCCACAGGTTCCAGTCGGGCGCGGTCTCGTGGATCTGGGGGGTGGTCAGACCCTCGTACTCCCCGTAGTCCCACTCGCGCAGGTCGTCGGTGATCTGCGCGGCATCTGACAGTCCGGCCAGCTCGCACGTCTGCCGCGCGCGCAGCAGGGGGCTGCACAGCACCAGCGAGAAGTGGTGTCCCGCCAGTTCGCGCCCCATCCCCTCCGCCTCCTCGCGTCCCTGCTCCAGCAGCGGCAGATCGGTGCGGCTCGTGTGCTGTCCCGAGACGCTCCATTCGGTGGCGCCGTGTCGTGCGATGTAGATCTGATCCGCCATCAGTCCGGAGATCCTGCCCTGCCGTCAGTCCTGGAACCCGCCTCGACCTTCGGTCCCGGGAACCGGGACCCTAACTCAAACCTCGCCGCCGGTGCGTTCGATCTCCTCCACCTTGGCCCGGCGGCGGACGTGCCGGTCCGCGTAGGAGACCTGCGCGGTCAAAAAGGTGAGCACGATCTGCGCCGCGACCTCGATGCCGATGACCCGTCCGCCCAGGCACAGCACGTTGACGGCGTCGTGCTCGACGCCCTGATGCGCGGTGTAGTCGTCGTGGATGGTCGCCGCCCGAACGCCGCGGATCTTGGCGGCGGCGACCGAGACGCCGGCTCCCGAGCCGCACACGATCACCCCGCGTTCGGCCCGCCCCGAGGCCACCGCCTGCCCGACCTCGAGCGCCTTGTCGGGATAGTCGATCGGGTCCGGGCGGTCGGTGCCGAAGTCGAGGATCTCGTGTCCGGCGGCCTCGATCACATCGAACAGCCGGGCGCGCAGGACGTATCCGGCGTGGTCGAACCCGCAGGCGACGATCACGGCGTGACCTGCTCCGTGGGCATGGGAGCTGGGTCGTCGCTGAGTTCGTGCACCGCGAGCAGCGCGGCGCCCAGCACGCCGGCGCGGACACCGTGGGCGGCCACCCGGATCGTGGTTCGCGTGCCGAGCCCGGGAAGCACGTAGGCCGACGCCGTGCGGCGCGCGGGATCGAGCAGCATGTCGCCGGCGCGGGCGCCGCCGCCGCCGATCACCACCTCCTCGGGGTCGAAGGTGTTGATCGCGTTGGCGATCCCGATCCCCAGCCGCTCGCCCCACAGCTCCAGCAGTCGCAGCGCGGTCGGGTCGGCGTCCTGCGCCGCCTGCACCGCCTCGACGCCCCCGACCTCCTGGCCCGCCGCGTGCAGCCGGCCCAGCGCGGAGTCGGGCTCGGCCGCCGCGGATGCGGCGACCATCGTGTCGAGCGCGTGTCCGGCGGCGGCATGTTCCAGCGACCCCTTCTGGGGAAACTTGCCGGCATCGGGAACCGGGCCGCTGAGATCCATCCCCACCAGCGTGTGCCCGAGCTCGCCGGCGCCGCCGGTCGCGCCGCGGTAGATCCGGCCCCCGAGCACGAGCCCGCCGCCGACCCCGGTGCCGACGGTGATCATCACCAGGTCGCGGGCCACCATGCGCAGCTGCTCGTCGTGGGCCTCGGCGAGCGCGGCGACGGTGGCGTCGTTGTCGACGAACACCGGGACCCCGAGACGGTCGCCGAGCACCTCGCGCAGCGGCACGTCGGCCAGCGGGATGTTCGCCGAGGACACCACGCGGCCGGTCTCGAACTCGACGATCGAGGGCACCCCGAGCCCGACGCCGTCGAGCCGATCGCCGCGGCACTTGCCGATGATGCCGACGAGCTGATCGATCAGCGCCTCCTGCCCGGAGAGGTCGGTGGGCTCCATGTGCGACTCCGAGAGCTCGCGACCCTTGAGCCGGGCGGCCGCGATCTTGGTACCGCCGAGATCGACCCCGATGACGTCGTTCACCGCGACGCCTCTCCGGGCAGACCTCCGGCGGCGGCGGCGTCGACCAGGACCGTGATCTCCTTCGCCTCCGCGACCAGCAGCGAGGAGGGGGTCGCCGGGTCAGGAGTACGACCGGGGCCGAATGCCCGGGCGATCGCGTCGGCCTTTGACTCGCCGGTGGCCAGGAACAGCACCCGGCGGGCCGCCGCCAGCCTCGGCAACGTCATCGAGATCCGCGGGACGAAGGGCTCGAGGCCCGCCTCGGGAACGCCCACGACGGTCCGAGCGCGCTCCCGCAGCGTGTCCTGATGGGGGAACAGCGAGGCGCAGTGTCCGTCGGGACCGATTCCGAGGAGCATCAGGTCGAACTCCGGTGGGCCGGCCTCGCGCAGGGTGCGGGCGTAGTCCTCGGCGCCGGCCTCGGGACCGAGCTCACCCTTCATCCGGTGCATCACCGGCGGGTTGCCGGCCAGCGGATCGAGCATCGATTCCTTGATCATCTTGTAATTGGAGCGGTCGTCATCGCGGTCGACGCAGCGCTCGTCGCCCACCCAGAACGTGGTCTGCCGCAGATCGATGCCGACCGTCCGCACCGCCTCGACGAAGTGCTCGTAGGCCGCCCGGGGAGTCGAACCGCCGGTGAGGACGATGTGGCCGCCCCCGATCGCGGCGCCGACCATCAGCGCTCCGCAGCCCCGGGCGGGATCGTCGACGACCTCAATCGACAGGCTCACGCCGGCGACAGCTCCCGCGCCGCGCTCAGCGCCGGCACATAGGTGGGGTCCCGCAGGAGTGCCTGGCGAATCCCTTCGCCGAGGATCCCGGCCTCACCTCGCGATGCTCCGAGGATCTTCCACGCCCGCTCCTCCCCAACCGGCGTTCGCTCCCACGCGTCCAACCCCCCGAGACCCCGCTGCAGCGAAAGCGAGGAGCCGTCCGGAGCCGACACGATCACCCCGGCCAGGCCGGGGGCTTCCTGCTCGGCCAGGCGCAGACAGACCCCCACTTCGCCATCGCGCCGGCGTGCCGCCCCCCCGAGGCCGCCACCGTCGAAGCGCAGCCGGCTGCGCTCCCACCCCAGACGGGAGCCGAGCCAGCCGGCCAGCAGCAGCGCGCTGGCGGTCGAGCTCTCCCGGTGGCGCACCTCCAGCTCGGTGATCCGCTCCAGCCCCGCCAGTCGGTCGGGCAGGTCGAAGCTGGCCGCGAGTCGCTCGCGCCACGGTGTCGTTCGCAGCCAGGCGAGATCGACCACGTACGCGTGATCGCGCAGCCGGTCGGCGCGGTCGAATGCGCTCGCCGGGTCGTCCAGGTCGTCGGAATCCAACAGCAGCACGTCGATCAATCGCAGCAGCGCCGCCACCGCCTCCGGGTGGCCGTGCGGGGACCACATGATCGTCGGAATCTCCGAGATCAAGATCGGATCGACCACCGTCTGCAGCGTCAGCAGATGCTCGGGCCCCAGGTCGATCTCGACGCTCTCGTGCATCACCCCGAGTGCCGAGCCTCGTGGTTCCTCGTAGCTCACGGTGGCCGTCGCGTCGAGCGTCTCGCGCCCCTCCTCCACCGCGCACAGAACCGTTCGCGAGGCGTGGTAGCGCCCGGCGCGTTCCAGCCGGTTGGCGATCTCGCCCTTCCACTCGCGATCCACGACGACGACCATGTTCAGCACCCGCGCCGGGGCCAACGCCCGGTTGGCGGCGTGCCGGGTGCGCAGCAGCTCTCGCATCGCCGACTCGATCGCGTCGGGGTCGGTGTCCTGCTCGGCCCAGATGTCCTCGCTCACAGCCGTCGCCAGGTCCGGCCATCCAGGACCAGCTCGTCGGCCGCCTGAGGGCCCGACGATCCCGCCTCGTACTGCGGTATCGGGGAGGAGGTGTCCAGGTTCCAGGCCTCGAGGATCGGGTCGATGATCCCCCACAGGGCCTCGATCTCGTCGTTGCGGGTGAACAGCGTGGCGTCGCCGCGCATCGCGTCGAGGATCAGCCGCTCGTAGGCCTCGGGCGACTCCGACAGAAACGACGTCCCGTACCGGAACTCCATGTTGACGGGCCGGATCCGCATGCGGGTGCCGGGGATCTTGGCTCCGAGGGAGACCGACACGCCCTCGTCGGGCTGCAGGGTGAACACGATCTGGTTGGCCTGGATCCCGACCGAGCCCGAGCTCTGCAGCGCGATGTGGGGGACCTGCTTGAGGATCACGGCTATCTCGGTCAGCTTGCGGGCCAACCGCTTGCCGGTGCGCAGGTAGAACGGCACCCCGGCCCAGCGCCAGTTGGAGACGTGCAGACGCAGCGCGGCATAGGTCGGCGTGCGCGAGTCGGGGTCGACTCCCACCTCCTCGCGGTAACCCGGAACCCGCACGCCGCCGACCACGCCCGGCCCATGCTGGGCGCGTACGGCCATCGACGGCACCTCGTCGATGCTCGGAGGGACGATCGCCTCCAGCACCTTGAGCTTCTCGTCGCGCAGGCGGTCGGCGTCGAACGCGGTGGGCGGCTCCATCGTCAGCAGCGCGAGCAGCTGGAGCATGTGGTTCTGAACCAGGTCGCGAAGCGCGCCCGCGTGCTCGTAGTAGCCGGCCCGAGTACCGATCCCGATGTCCTCGGCGGCGGTGATCTGGACGTGGTCGACATAGTTGCGGTTCCACACCGGTTCGAACAGTGCGTTGGCGAACCGCATCGCCATCAGGTTCTGGACCGTCTCCTTGCCCAGGTAATGGTCGATCCGGAAGATCTGGGGCTCTTCGAACACCTCCAGCAGCTCGGCGTTAAGCCCCCGCGCCGAGCTGAGGTCGTAACCGAACGGCTTCTCGATCACGATCCGCACCGCGGCGTCCGGCGCCTGGTTGAGGCCGGCGGCGCCGAGCTTGCCCGCGATCAGCGGGAAGAACTCCGGCGCCGTCGACAGGTAGAACACCTTGTCCAGCGGGCGCCCGGCGCGGTCGTCGAACTCGCGCAGGGTCCGGGACACTTCGTCGTAGATCGAATCCTCATCGAACGAACCCTGGACGTACCGCACCTCGGAGAGCATGCCCTCGAGCACGTTCGGGTCGGGACGCCGCCGGGAGTAGCGCTGAATGGACTCCACGACCGTGTCGCGAAAATCGTCGTGCTCCTGGTCGCGGCGTCCGACCCCGATCACCTCGAAGCGCTCGGGCAGCTGGCCCTCGTGAGCCAGGTTGTACAGCGCGGGAAGAAGCTTGCGGTGGGCCAGGTCGCCGGTCGCGCCGAAGATGACCAGCGAAGTCGGGTGAACCGGAAGCCGCTCCAGTCCCTCCACCAGCGGGTTCTCGGTGTCGGCCGCGCTCAGCGGAGAGATGGCGCTCACCGTGCCGGCACCGCTCTCACCCTCATCCTGTCCAGCCGATCAGCATCAACTTTCCTCCGCGGGTTGCCGCGCCTACGGGGCGAGGATACGCCTCGCCCCGGCTGCGCGTGGTTGACCGCCGCCGACCGCGATCAACCCTTGACCTGCTCCTCGATCCCCGCCAGCAGCCGGTTCATGGCGTCCTCGAACTGCTTCACGCCGTCGGCCAGGAGCTCGTCGGTGACCTCGCTCATGTCGATCCCGGCGTTGGTCAGCGCCTCCAGATCCGCGTCGGGATCGTGCGTGACAGTCGGCCCGGAGAGGTGGCCATGATCGCCGAATGCCTGCAGCGTGGCCAGCGGCATCGTGTTCACGGTGTGCGGACCGACCAGCTCGTCCACGTATTTCGTGTCCGGGTAGCGCTCGTTCTTGGTGCCGGTCGAGGCCCACAGCGGCCGCTGAACGTGCGCTCCGGCGTGGTGCAGCGCGTCCCAGCGCGGACCGGAGAAGATCGCCTCAAAGCGCCGATAGGCTTGCCGGGCGTTGGCCACGGCAGCGGTACCGAGCAGCTCGTCGTGACCGCCGATGGCCTCCAGGCGCTTGTCGACGGCGGAGTCGACGCGGGAGACGAAGAAGCTCGCCACCGACGCGACGTCGAGCGGCTGGCCCTCGTTCTGTCGGCGCTCGAGGCCCTTCAGATACGCGTCGGCGACCCTTTCGTAGGCCTCGACGGCGAACAGCAGCGTGATGTTGACATTGATTCCCTCGTAGATGCCCTGCTCGATCGCGCCAAGACCCTCAGGCGTACCGGGGATCTTGATCATCACGTTGGGGCGCGACACGCGCTTCCAGAAGTCGCGAGCGGCCGTGATCGACGCCTGCTCGTCGTGCGCCATCTCGGCCGACACCTCGAGCGAGACGAAGCCGTCCTGATGGTTGGCACTCTCCCACGTGGGCCGGAGCTTGTCGCAGGCCATCTGGACGTCCTTGATCGCGATCTTCTCGTAGATCGCCTGGGGCTCGAGCTTCTCGCTCTTGGCTTCGGCCAGCTCGTCGTCGTAGTCGTCGGAGTCGAGGATCGCCTTCTCGAAGATCGACGGGTTGGAAGTCATCCCGCGCAGCGAGTCCTCGGCGATCAGGCGATCGAGCTCGCCGCCGGTGACCAGCGAGCGCCGCAGCAGATCCAGCCACGGGCTGACCCCCGCCTGCACCAACGACTTCAGGTTTGCATTCACGTTGGCGGCTTGGGTTGTGCTCATCGCTGTGCTCCTTTGGCTGGAGTGATGTACCGCCGCCGCGCCGGCGGGCGTGGCGGGGCCCCACGTAAGTTGAGAATAGACGCATCCCGGCCCCGGGAAACGGCGGTTCGGTGAAAATATGGGTTGCGCGGCTCTCAGCCGAACAGCACGCCGTAGCGCTCGTATTCCTCCACCGGCACCCTGCGGACCTCGGCGACGGCGTCGGCCAGCGCCACCAGCTCTATCTCGGTCGCCCGCAGCGCAGTCATCATCCCCCATTGGCCGGCGTGGGCGGCTTCGGCCGCCGCCAGGCCCAGCCGGGTGGCGAGCACGCGGTCAAATGCCGTCGGGGTTCCCCCGCGCTGGATGTGGCCGAGCACCGTCGTCCGGGTCTCGAATCCGGTGCGCTCCTCCAGCTCGCGCTCCAGCACCTGGCCGATTCCGCCCAGCCGGGGATGACCGAACTCGTCGACCGCTCCGGTGGCCACGCTCATCGTCCCCTCCTTCGGCATCGCCCCCTCGGCGACGACGATGATCGCGAAGTAGCGCCCCCGGGCGTGACGGCGGTCGATCAGCCGGCAGACCTCGCCGATGTCGAAGGCGATCTCGGGGATCAGGATCACGTCGGCGCCGCCGGCGATCCCCGAGTGCAGCGCGATCCACCCTGCGCTGCGCCCCATGACCTCGACCACCAGGTTGCGGTGATGACTCTCGGCGGTGGTGTGCAGCCGGTCGATCGCCTCGGTGGCGACGTGCAGCGCGGTGTCGAAGCCGAAGGTGACGTCGGTGGCGCCGAGGTCGTTGTCGATCGTCTTGGGCACCCCGATCACCGGCAGGCCGGCGTCGAACAGGCGACTGGCGGCCCCCAGCGTGTCCTCGCCACCGATCGCGACCAGTCCGTCCAGCCGGTGGCGTTCGAACGTGGCCCGGACCTGCTCCAGGCCGTCCGGCCGCTTGAAGATGTTGGTCCGCGAGCTGCCCAGGATCGTCCCGCCCCGGGGCAGGATCCCGCGAGTCGATTCGATCGTGAGCTGCTCGGAGGCATCCTCCAGCACCCCTCGCCAGCCATCGCGGAAACCCACCAGTTGGTCGCCGTACTCGTCGATTCCCTTGCGCACGACCGCGCGGATGACCGCGTTGAGCCCGGGGCAGTCTCCGCCCCCGGTGAGCATTCCGATTCGCACGCGGGGAATCCTACGCGGCGCCTGGCGAGAGAGGGGGCCGGCTGAGAGCCGGCTGTAGGGTAGGTTGATGAGCGCTCGGAGGGAATCCCGGATCAGGCCGCCCGCGCTGACGCGCACGGGGCCTGCCGCCTTCGGCGGACGGCTCTGACAGAGTGGCGGCGGTGACCGGCGTCTCGGCAACCGCGAACGTGTGCCGGGTGCTGCGTGAGGATCCGGAGCTGGCCGGGGCGATCGAACCCGAGCTTCGTGCCCAGGCCACGGACGCGCTGATCGCTCGCGAGGTGGGAATCCCGACCGGCGCCTGGGCCGGGCGGACCATCCCGATCGACGACGGGATCGGGCTGCTGATCCTGGAGGGAGTGATCCTCCACCGGGTCGGGATCGACGACCGATTCGGCGCCGAGCTGGTCGGAGCGGGTGACGTGCTGCGCTCGTTGCGCGGCGACCCCGAGAGCAGCTCTACGTTGCCGCTGCACTCGCAGTGGCTGGTTCTGGAGCCGGCGCGCCTGGCGGTGCTCGACGGGCGGTTCGTGCGCCAGCTGGCCCGCTTCCCCCAGGTCGCCGGCCGCCTGTTCGGTCGTTCGGTGCTGCGATCGCGGCAGCTCGCGGTCAACATGGCGATCGTTCACCAGGCCCGCGTCGACGTCCGCCTGCACCTGCTGTTCTGGCACCTGGCGGATCGTTGGGGCAGGGTGCGCAGCGACGGCGTGCTCGTCCCGCTGCGGCTGACCCACACCGTGCTCGCCGACCTGGTGGCGGCGCGGCGTCCCACCGTCACCAGCGCGCTCTCGGACCTGAGCCGGCGCGGGGTGGTGGTCGCCGTCGGCGACGGCTGGCTGCTGTCCGGGCCGCCCCCGGGCAACGGGCGCGATCCCGCGGCGCCGTAGTCGAGGCCTCGGGCTTATCATCCTGACCGATTTAGTGCACATCGATCCCTACATCGTCCTCGGCAGCGCGATCATCGGCCTGCTCGTCGGCATGACCGGCGCCGGCGGCGGCGCGTTGATGACGCCGATGCTGATCCTCCTCTTCGGAGTCACCCCCTCCACGGCGATCTCCAGCGACCTGGTGGCGGCGGTGGTGATGCGGCCCATCGGGGCGGCCGTGCACCTGCGCGCCGGCACCGTGAACCTGAGGCTGGTCGGGTGGATGGCGCTCGGCTCGGTACCGGCTGCGTTTGCCGGCGCCTACCTCCTGCATCTACTCGGCGACGCGAAGTCGGCCGAGAACACGATCGAGATCTTCCTCGGGAGCGCACTGCTGATCGGCGCCGCGGCGATGGTCCTGCGCTTCGTGCTCGATCGCCGCGCCGGCGGGCGCCGCGACGCGTTCATCAGCCGGGTGACGCCGCGGCCGCTGCTGACGCTCGCGGTGGGCGTCGTCGGCGGGCTCGTCGTCGGCCTGACCTCGGTCGGGTCGGGCTCGCTGATGATCGTCGCGCTGCTCTTCATCTACCCCCGGCTCGGCGCCAACCAGCTCGTTGGAACCGATTTGACCCAGGCGGTGCCGCTGACGGTGGCCGCCGCCCTCGGCGCGCTGGCGTTCGGCCATGTCGAGCTCGCGGTGACCGGATCGTTGATCATCGGCAGCGTGCCCGCCGTCCTGATCGGCTCGCTGCTCTCCTCCAGCGTGCCCGACCGCTACGTCCGCCCGGTGATCACCTTCGTGATCTTCGCCTCGGGCCTGAAGTACGTCGGCGTCGGGACCACCGCCCTGGGGTGGATCCTGTGCCTGACGCTGCTGATCGTCGCCGCCGGGTGGCTGGCGTCCGTCCGTCCCTGGCAGACCACGGTCGCCGACGCTGATTAGCTCGCCGTCCGGCACACTCGGCGAAGCCCCATGACCCAACGGATCGACATCGCCGTCGCCGGCGGGAAGCTCGCCACCTATCGGCTGGGTCCCGAGGATGCCCCTCCGGTGCTCGCCATCCACGGCATCACCTCCAGCAGTGCGACGTGGCTGGCCACGGGGCGGGCGCTCGGCGGCCGGGCGAGCCTGCTCGCCGTGGACCTGCGCGGACGAGGACAGAGCGGCGGGCTGCCGCCACCGTTCGGCCTGGACGCGCACGTGCTCGACATGCTCGCGGTGCTCGATCAGCTCGGGCTCGATCACGCGGTGATAGCCGGGCATTCGCTCGGCGCGTACATCGCCGCGCGGCTGGCGACCACGCGTCCTGATCGGGTGAAGAGCCTCGTTCTGGTCGACGGGGGCTTGACGATTCCGGGAACCACGGACGCCGATCCCGAGGAGTTCATGCGGGCCTTCCTCGGCCCCTCGCTGGAGCGGCTGGCCGAGACGTTCCCCGATCTCGCCGCCTACCGCGACTGGTGGGCCCGGCACCCGGCGTTTGCCGGCGCCGACATCCGACCCGAGGATCTCGACGCCTACGCCGCCCACGATCTCGTCGGCGAGCCTCCCCGCCTGCGATCACCCGTCAACTCTCAGGCGGTGCGCGCCGACGGGCGGGACCTGTTCGGGAAGCTGGACGCCGATCGGCTGACTTCGCCGGCGACGCTGCTGTGCGCTCCGAGGGGCATGATCGACGACCCCAACCCGATGCAACCGCTCGCTGAGGTCCAGGCGTGGGCGGCGGCCGATCCCGCTCGTCGGCGCGCGATCCAGGTCCCTGACGTCAACCACTTCACGATCGCGTTGGGGACGCGCGGCGCGACCCAGGTGGCATCCGCGATTCGCCAGGCGGTCACCTGAGCCCGAGCAGCACGTCGACCACCAGCTGGTCGAGCCGTTCGTTGCCGTAGCCACGCGCGGCGAGGGGATCGAGTTCGGCCGCCTGGGCCTTGAGGGCATCGGCCTCCGTCAGGCCGGCGCTCGACGCTTGCGCCAGGTCTGGTGCCGACGCGGCGGCGAGCGCCTCCCTCACCTCCGGCAGCGAATCGAAATGGCGCGCCTTCTCGGCCAGCGCTGTATAGGTCCGCATGCAGCCGCGGACGAACTCCCAAACGCCGTCCTCGTCCTCGTTGCGGTACGGGTGGGCATCGAAGTGGCGCGGACCGGCGTAGCCGGCTCGCTCCAGCAGCCGCACGAGCGCAAACGCCTCCTTGAGGTCCTCGGCGCCAAACCGGAAGTCCTGGTCGTAGCGGCCGGTTCGCTGCGCGTTGAGGTCGATGTGGAACAGCTTTCCCGCCCACAGCGCCTGTCCGACGCCGTGCGCGAACGACAGCCCGGCCATCGTCTCGTGCGCCAGCTCCGGGTTGACGCCGACCATCTCCGGACGCTGGAGCATCGAGATGAAGTGCAGGGCGTGGCCGACGGTGGGCAGGAACATGTCTCCGCGCGGCTCGTTGGGCTTGGGCTCGATGGCAAACCGCAGCCCGTAGCCCTGCTCCACCGCGTACTCGCAGAGCAGGTCGATCGCCTCCCGGTAGCGCTCCAGCGCGTCCCGGGGATCCTTGGCGACCCCCACCTCGGTGCCCTCGCGCCCGCCCCAGAACACGTACACCTCGGCTCCGAGCTGGGCGCCGAGGTCGATCGAGAGCATGGCCTTGCCGAGCGCCGCCCGGCGCACCGCCCGATCGTTGGCGGTGAACGCGCCGTCCTTGAACGCCGGGTGCATGAACAGGTTCGTGGTCGCCATGCCGACGCCGAGACCCCGCTCCTGGAGCGCCGCCTGGAAGCGGTCGACGATCCGGTCGCGTTGTGCGGGCGGCGTCCCGTAGGGGACCAGGTCGTTGTCGTGCAGGCTGATTCCCCAGGCCCCGGCGTCGGCCAGACGGTGCACGGTGTCGACCGGATCCCGCGGCGGCCGGGTCGGCTCGCCGAACGGGTCGCGGCCGGGATTGCCGACCGTCCACAGCCCGAACGTGAACCGGGTCGGGCCGGGATCGCCTGGGGTCGCCGTCTGCGCGGTGCTGGTCATGCCGTGACTCCATCTCTCGTTTGACTGCCTTCTTCCCGCGGAGCCACAGCCCTCACCCGCCGCCTTCCCTGACGAGCCGATGTGCGACCCTGTCGTCATGTCGGTGACGGACGTGGCGCCCGTCGTGCGCCCCAGCCCCGCCAGGCTCGACGATGGGCGACGGGCGCTCGCCGACCTGCTCGGCGCCGACCGGGTCGCCACCGGCGCCGATGACCGGGCGCAGCACGGCCATGACGAGTCGTTTCATCCCGAGGCCGTGCCCGACATGGTGGTATGGCCACGGTCCATCGACGAGGCGGCGGCGATCGTCCGCGTCGCCGCGGCCCATCGGCTGCCGCTGGTGCCGTTCGGGGCCGGAACGTCGCTGGAGGGGCACGTGGCCGCGCTGGCCGGGGGCATCTCGGTTGACATGCGCGAGATGGACGCGATCTGCCCGCCGTCGCTCGAGGACCTCGACGTCGTCGTGGAGGCCGGGGTCACCCGCCGGCAGCTGGAAGCCCGTCTGCGCCCGGAGGGGGTGTTCTTCTCCGTCGATCCCGGTGCCGACGCGACCATCGGCGGCATGGTCGCCACCGGCGCGTCGGGCACGACCACGGTCCGCTACGGCGCGATGCGCGAGAACGTGCTCGGGCTGACCGTGATCGACGCCCATGGGCAGGTGCTGCGCACCCACTCGCGGGCCCGGAAGTCGTCCGCGGGATACGACCTGACGCGGCTGATGATCGGCTCGGAGGGCACGCTTGGCCTGATCTGCGAGGCGACGCTGCGCATCCATCCCACGCCGGAGGCCACGGTGGCCGCCGCCTGCACCTTCCCCTCGCTGCACGACGCCGTGCAGTGCGTGGTGCGCGTCGGGCAGCATGCGATCCCGGTAGCGCGCATCGAGCTCGCCGACGAGCTTCAGGTGGAGGCGATCAACCGGTACGACGGCACGTCATTCGCCGTCGCCCCGGGCGGGGGGGTCCTGTTCATCGAGTTCCACGGCGCCTCCAGCGACGACGTGGAGGCCCAGGCGCGCGACACCGCCGAGATCGCGGCCGAGTTCGGCGGGAGGCACTTCGCGTGGGCCTCGGACGAGACCGAGCGCCGCCGGCTGTGGCACGCGCGGCACCGGGCGATGGAGGCCACCCGGGCGATGCGACCCGGCAGCGGCGCGCTGACCACCGACGTCTGCGTACCGGTCTCCGCGCTCGCCGACTGCATCGCCGAGACCCAGGCCGACATCGCCGAGCACGGCCTCGAGGCATCGATCGTAGGCCACGTCGGCGACGGCAACTTCCACGCGTGCGTCCTCGTCGACCCCGGGGATCCGGCCGACATCGCCCGCGGCGAGGACTTCCACGCCCGCCTGGTGCGCCGCGCCCTTCAGCGCGACGGCACCTGCACGGGGGAGCACGGCGTCGGTTATGGCAAGGCGCGGTTCCTGGTGGAGGAGCACGGCGCGGCGGCAGTGCAGATGATGCAGGCGATCAAGCACGCGCTGGACCCCACAGGGATCTTCAACCCGGGCAAGACCGCCTCCGCAGCGGTCCTGGACCGGGGGTGAGATTCGGAATACGCCGGGATTCACCCACGGCCCCCCGCCGGCTCACCCGCCGGCACCGAGGAGCAGGTCCACGTACCCCTCGGCGATCTCCTCGGGGGTCAGCTCCCCACGCGGCCGATACCACTGAGCGGTGTGATTGACCATGCCGAGCAGGGCGAGCAGCGCCAGCCGGCGGTCGCCGCGCGGCTGCGCGCGGTCGAGCACGTCGGCGACCAGGTGCTCGAACGCCTTGCGCGCAGCGCGCACCTGGCGCCACGGGTCCCCGGACTCGATCACGTGGCGCTCCTGCTGGAACACCAGCATGTGATCGCGGTGGCTGACCACGTGCGCCACCCACAGCGCCACCAGCGAGCGCAGCTGCTCGTCGCCGGAGCGTCCGTCGTGCACCAGCTCGGTCGCCTGCTCCAGCAGCGGCTCCATCAGCTGGTCGCAGATCGCCGCCAGCACCTGCTGCTTGCCGGCGAAGTAGTGGTAGAGCGCCCCCGTCGCCAGGCCCATCGTCGCCGCCAGCTGCTGCATCGTGGTCTGGTCGTAGCCGCGCCGGGCGAATGCCTTGGCGGCGCCGTAAACGACCTCCTGGCGGCGGCGATCGTAGCGCTCCCGAAGCGCCGGTCGCGTCGGTCGTGCCGCCATGGCCGTCATGATACCGATAAATCCGAACGCCCCTTCGATCTTCGAACATCGATTCGTTATAGTCTGGAACCGGATCATGGACTTCGCGCTCGACGATCAGACCGAGCTGCTGCAGCGCACCGTGCGCGAGTTCGCGCAGGCTGAGGTGGCTCCCGCCGCCGAGGCGCTGGACCGCACCAAATCGTTTCCGTACGAGCTCGTGGCCAAGATGGGGCAGCTCGGCTGGATGGGGATACCGTTCCCCGAGGAGGTCGGCGGCGCCGGTGGCTCCAGCCTGCAGTACGCGATCGCCGTCGAGGAGCTGACGCGGGTCGACTCGAGCGTCGCGATCACGCTGTGCGCCCACACCTCGCTGGGCACCCAGCCGATTTACCTGTTCGGCTCCGACGTGCAGCGCGACGAATGGTTGCCGCGGTTGTGCAGCGGCGAGATCCTGGGCGCGTTCGGCCTGACCGAGCCCGAGGCCGGTTCCGACGCCGGCAACGCCCGAACCCGCGCGCGCCTGAGCGACGGCGAGTGGGTCATCGACGGCGCCAAGCAGTTCATCACCAACGCCGGCACCGACATCTCCGGGGTGGTCTGCATCACCGCGCGCACAGACGACCCCGCCGACGGACGGGCGGGATCCGATTCCAACCACCACGAGATCTCCAACCTCATCGTTCCCAACGGCACCCCCGGATACGAGCAGGCCGAGCCGTATCGCAAGATGGGCTGGAACGCGTCCGACACCCGCCCGCTGACGTTCACCGGCTGCCGCGTCCCTGAGGAGAACCTCCTCGGCGTGCGCGGCAAGGGCCTGCACCAGTTCCTGCAGGTGCTGGACATCGGCCGAATCGGAGTCGCCGCGATGGGAGTGGGACTGGCCCAGGGCGCGCTTGACCAGGCCTTGGTCTACGCCACCCAGCGGCGGGCGTTCGGCCAGCCGATCTCCCGGTTTCAGTCCATCCAGGCCAAGCTCGCCGACCTGGCCACCGAGATCGCCGCCGCCCGGCTGCTCACCTATCACGCCGCCTGGCTCAAGGATCAGGGGCGGCCCTTCTCGCTGGTCGCGGCCCAGGCCAAGCTCAAGACCGGGCGCCTGGCCGTCCGAGCCGCCGACGAGGCGGTCCAGATCCACGGCGGCTACGGCTACATCGAGGAGTACCCGGTATGCCGCTTCTATCGCGACGCCAAGATCCTGACGATCGGCGAGGGGACCGACGAGATCCAGCAGATGGTGATCGCCCGCGCTCTCGGGGCATGAGCGTGGGCGAGCCACCGACGCCGGGCGAGCTCCCGACGGCCGCGCGGATCCGCGAGGTTGGTCCCCGCGACGGCTTTCAGAACGAGCCCGAGGTGATCCCCACCAGCGTCAAGGTGGCGCTCATCGACGCCCTGGCCCGGACCGGCCTGCGGCGCCTGGAGATCACGAGCTTCGTCCGCCCCGACGTGATCCCCCAGCTCGCCGACGCCGCCGAGGTCCTGCAGGCCATCGACGTCCCGGAAGCGGTGAGCCGGTCGGTGCTGATTCCCAACGCCCACGGACTGGACCGCGCCCTGGAGCTGCGCGATCGCTTCGAGGAGATCAATGTCTTCCTCTCGGCGTCGGAGACCCACAATCGCAAGAACGTCAACCGGTCGGTCCCGGAGTCGCTGACCGAGCTGGAGGCCGTCCTGGCTCGAGCCCGGGAGGCCGGGCTGCGCTGCGAGGCCGTGATCAGCACGTCCTTCGGCTGTCCCTACGAGGGCCGCGTCGCACCCGAGCGTGTGTTCGAGATCGCGCAGCGGCTGAGCGCCGCCGGCGCCCAGGAGATCGGCTTCGGAGACACCACCGGGATGGCCAACCCTCTGCAGGTGAGCCGCTTCTTCGACGGCGCCCAACGACGCCTCGGCGGGCGGGACGAGATCGAGCTCACGGCGCATTTCCACAACACCCGCGGACAGGGCCTGGCCAACGTCTACGCGGCGCTCCAGATGGGCATCGACTCCTTCGAATCCAGCTTCGGCGAGCTGGGGGGCTGTCCGGTGCCCGCCGGCGCCACCGGGAACGTCGCCACCGAGGACGTGGCCTCGATGCTGCACGAGATGGACGTGGCCACCGGGATCGATCTCAAGGCGCTGCTGGCGTGCTCGCGCGCGGTCCAGTACCACCTCGGGCGATCCCTCAGCAGCCACACCCTGGTGGCGGGCGCTGTCGATTGGCGCGGACCCTGGCGACGTTGATGTTCGCCAGCGTCCTGATCGCCAACCGGGGCGAGATCGCGCGGCGCGTGATCAGGACGCTTGACCGGCTCGGGATCGAGGCGATTGCGGTCTACACACCCGCCGATGCCGATTCTCCGCACGTGCGCGAGGCCCGCCACGCCGTCCCGATCGACTCCTACCTGGACGTCGAAGCGGTCACCGAGGCGTGTCGGCGGACCGGCGCCCAGGCGCTTCACCCCGGCTACGGCTTTCTCTCCGAGAACCCGGCGCTGGGCCGCGCCTGCGCCGCGGCGGACGTGACCTTCGTCGGGCCCCCGCCCGCGGCGTCCGAGCTCATGGGCGACAAGCTGCGCGCCAAGGCGGCGGCCGCCCGGGCCGGGCTTCCGGTCGTGCCGACGTTCACCGAGGCGCAGGCGCAGAGCGCGGCCTACCCGTTGATCGTCAAGGCCGCCGCCGGCGGGGGCGGCCGCGGCATGCGGGTCGTCCGGCGACCGGAGGATCTCGACGCGGCGCTGAGCTCGGCCCGGCGCGAGGCGATGGCCGGCTTTGGCGATGACCGGGTGTTCATCGAGCGCTTCCTGGCGCGGGCTCGCCACCTCGAGGTGCAGGTAATCGCCGACGCCCGTGGGAACGTGCTGCACCTGGGCGAGCGCGAATGCTCGCTGCAGCGCCGCCACCAGAAGCTGATCGAGGAAGCCCCCTCCCCCGCCGTCTCGCCGCAGCTGCGCGCCGTGCTCGGCGGCGAGGCGGTGGCGCTCGTCCGCGCCGCCGGTTACGTCAACGCAGGAACGGTCGAGTTCATCGCCGGCTTCGACGATCCCAGCGAGCACTACTTCCTGGAGTGCAACGCCCGGCTCCAGGTGGAGCACCCGGTCACCGAGCTCGTCTGCGGGCTCGACCTCGTCGAGCTGCAGCTGCGCGTCGCCGCCGGCGAGCCCCTGCCCCTGGTCCAGGACGAAGTGCATCTGAAAGGTCACGCGATCGAGGCCCGGATCAACGCCGAGGATCCGATCCGCGACTTCCTGCCCGCGGCCGGCCGTGTCCTCGCCTACGACCGGGCGGGTGGGATCGAATCGGTGCGGGTCGACGACGCGATCGAGCCCGGCACCGAGGTCGGGACCGGCTATGACTCGTTGCTGGCCAAGGTGATCGCCCACGGCGCCGACCGCCGGCAGGCGCTGGCCCGGCTGGAGCGCGCGCTGGCCGGCTTCACCGTGCTCGGCGTGACCACCAACACCGGCTACCTGCGCGGACTGCTGGCCGATGACGCGGTCCAGGCCGGCGACCTGGATACCGAGATGATCGAGCGTCGCGGCGTCCCCCCGCCCCCCATCGACGACGCGGGCGTGGCCACGGCGGCGGCGATGCTGATGCTCGCCGACCGCGCCCGGTCCGCCGGCGACGTGGGTGGGCGCGATCCGTTCTCCCGCGTCGACGGCTGGCGGCTGGGCGGTGTGCGCGCCGGTTCCCATTGGCGGCTCGCCGTCGGGGCCGGCGAGCCGGTCGAGGTCGACGTGCCGGCTGCCTACGTCGCGATGGTGCGGGCCCTCGGTGACGGAAGGTTCGCGGTCCGGGATCGTGGTGAGTGGCTGCTGGCGCGCGACGGCGAGGTCACGTGGATCGGCCACGGCGGGTGGGCGTGGCCGGTGCGGCCGGTGTCGGCCGCCGCCGGTCCGGCCGGGGCGGCGGACGGCGACCTGCGCGCTCCGATGCCTGGACAGGTGCTGCTGGTCCCCGCCGCCGCCGGTGACCGGGTCAGCGCCGGCGACCCGGTGGTGGTGCTCGAGTCGATGAAGATGGAGCTGGTCATCAGCGCCCCGGCCGACGGCGAGATCGCCGAGCTCAACGTCGCCGTCGGCGACCAGGTGGCCGTCGACCAGCCGTTGGCTCGGGTGCGGACGGTGACCGGGGGATGAGCGTTCTGCGCAGCCATGTCAACCCCGGCTCGGACGAGTTCCGGGCCAACCGGGAGGCCAACGAGAAGCTGGTCGCCGACCTGAGAGATCAGCTGGACCAGGTGGCGCTGGGTGGCGGCGAGCGCGCTCGCGAGCGCCACACGGCGCGGGGCAAGCTGCTGCCGCGCGTGCGCGTCGACCGTCTACTGGACCCGGGAGCCCCGTTTCTGGAGCTGTCGGCGCTGGCCGCTCATGGACTGTACGACGACGCGGCGCCCGGCGCCGGGATCATCACCGGGATCGGCGCCGTCGCCGGGCGCCCGTGCCTGATCGTCGCCAACGACGCCACCGTCAAGGGCGGTACGTACTACCCGATGACGGTCAAGAAGCACCTCCGCGCCCAGGAGATCGCGCTCCAGAACCGGCTGCCCTGCATCTACCTGGTCGACTCCGGCGGCGCGTTCCTGCCCGAGCAGGCCGAGGTGTTCCCTGACCGCGAGCACTTCGGACGCATCTTCTTCAACCAGGCGACGATGTCGGCCCAGCGCATCCCCCAGATCGCCGCCGTGCTCGGGTCCTGCACCGCCGGCGGCGCGTACGTACCGGCGATGAGCGACGAGACGGTGATCGTGCGCAACCAGGGCACGATCTTCCTCGGCGGGCCGCCGCTGGTGAAGGCGGCCACCGGCGAGGAGGTCACCGCCGAGGAGCTGGGCGGGGGTGAGCTTCACTCGCGCACCTCCGGGGTGACCGACCATCTCGCGGAGGATGACGCCCACGCGCTGCAGATCGTGCGCGACATCGTCGCCACGCTGGCGCCTGCGTCACCGCTCCCCTGGAACCGGGTGCCCGTCACCGAACCGGTCGTGGATCCCGACGGCCTGCTGGGCGTCATCTCCGCCGACGTGCGCCGGCCTTACGACGCGCGGGAGGTGATCGCTCGGGTCGTCGACGGCTCGCGCCTGCAGGAGTTCAAGGAGCTCTATGGCACGACGCTCGTTACCGGGTTCGCCCACATCCACGGCCACCCGGTCGGCATCCTGGCCAACAACGGGATCCTGTTCTCCGAGTCAGCGCTCAAGGGCGCCCACTTCATCGAGCTCTGTGACCAGCGCCGGATCCCGCTCGTGTTTCTGCAGAACATCACTGGCTTCATGGTCGGCCGCGACTACGAGGCGGGCGGGATCGCCAAGCACGGCGCCAAGCTCGTTTCCGCGGTCTCCACCGCTCGGGTGCCGAAGCTCACCGTAATCGCCGGCGGCTCGTTCGGCGCCGGCAACTACGGCATGTGCGGCCGCGCCTTTTCACCCAGGCTGCTGTGGATGTGGCCCGGGGCTCGGATCTCGGTGATGGGCGGCGAGCAGGCGGCCACGGTGATGACCCAGGTCGGCCAGCCGCAGGCCGGGGCGCAGCTGCGAGAGCAGTACGAGCGACAGGGGCATCCGTACTACGCGACCGCACGCATCTGGGACGACGGCGTGATCGATCCACGGGACACCCGCGACGTCTTGGGCCTCGCGCTGTCGGCGACGGGCAACGCCCCGCTTGCCGACATCCGCTATGGCGTGTTCAGGATGTGAACGTGCGGACCGATGCCCCTTCGCTGCGCTCCGGCGCCGGTCCGTCGCGGCCGTCGGGGCGGGCGGGGCCTCCATCAACGACATCCGATCCCGGGCGCGCCGCGGAAGCCTCGAAGTCACGGCCCCGGATCAGCACCAGGGTCAGCACGGCGGCCGCAAGGGTGACGATCGCGCCGATCAGGAAGAGCTCGTTCAGTCCCGTCACGAACGACGCCCGCACGGCGTGCTCGGCCGGCAGGCGAGCCTGAGCCGGGAGCTGGGACAGGCCGGCCTTTGCCCCCGAGCCCTGGGCGACCTTCGAGGCCAGCGTGTGCGTCGTCCCGGCGCTCAAGTGGGGCGCGCCGGCGAGCATCGAGACGATGTGCGTGCGGACGGTGTGGGTGAAGATCGAGCCTAGGCCGGCGATCCCGGTGGCGATGCCCACCTGGCGGAAGGTCGAGTTGATGCCCGAGGCCATTCCGGACCGCTCGGGCGCCACCACGCCCACCGCGGTCGACGCCAGCGGCGGGTTGACCAGCCCGGTGCCCGCGCCGGCGACGATGAAACCGGGGATCAGGTGCTCCCAGCCGGAGCTGGCATCGAGGCCCCGCATCAGCAGCAGGCCCACTCCGACCATCGCCAGGCCCGGCGCGATCAAGAAGCGGATCGGCACGAAAGCGGTCAGGCGCCCTGCCAGGAAGGACGTCAGCAGGATGCCTCCGGAGAGGACCAGGAAGCGCAGACCGGTCTGCAGAGCCGAGTAGCCGAGCACGTCCTGCAGGTAGAGGGTGAGGTAGAGAAACATCGCGAACAGGCCGCCCGAGAGCGCAAAGGCAGCGATGTTGCCCCCCGTGAACGTCGGTTTGCGAAACAGCTTGAGGTCGAACATCGCCCGATCGCCCTGCACGATCTCGGCGACCAGGAACGTGACCAGGAGGACGGCGAAGCCGGTCAGGCAGGCCAGGATCTCGGTCGACGTCCACCCCTTGAGGTTGCCCTGGATCAGGGCATACACCAGCGCCGCGAGCGCCCCGGTGAAGGTCACGAAGCCGATCAGGTCCAGCCGGCTGGCGCTGGGCTGGCGCGACTCATCCACTCGCAGGTAGCAGATCACCAGCCCGATCACCCCGATCGGGACATTGACGAGGAAGATCCAGCGCCACGAGATCCCGGTGGTGAGCGCGCCTCCGATCACCGGGCCGATCGCCACCGCCACGCCGGTGATGGCTCCCCACGCTCCGAAGGCGGTTCCCCGCTCCCGGCCCTGGAAGGCGGCGGCCAGCAGCGCCAGCGACGTCGAGAACATCGCCGCCCCGCCGACCCCCTGGGCCCCGCGGGCGAGGTTGAGCCAAAGCGGCGTGGTCGCCAGGCCGGAGAACAGCGAGCTCACGCTGAAGATGGCCAGCCCGATCATGAACAGCCTTCGCCGTCCGAACCTGTCTGCCAGCGACCCGGTGGTGAGCAACAGCGCCGCCAGCATCAGCGAGTAGGCGTCCACGACCCATTGCAGGTCGCTGAAGCTGGAGTGCAACGAGGACTGGATCGACGGCAGCGCGACGTTGACGATCGTGACGTCGAGCAGCAGCATGAACGTGCCGACGCACACGGCGATCAGCGTCCACCACTTGCGATCCACAGCTTGCCTCCTTGGCCGGGGCCGGTTCCGCGTTCAAGCGTACTGAGGCCGATCCCCCGGCCCGTGCCCCCCTGAGCCGCCGCGGCTTCGGCGGGCGAGCCCGGACGCCGAACCTAGGGCAGGTCGTGGCGGGTCAGCTCGGCGACCGGGATTCCTTCCGGGGCCAGCGATGCGCGGGCGGCCCGCTCCTCGGCGTCGCCGAGCGCGGCGAATCCCGCCCGGACCGCCCGCAGGTAGCCGGCGTCGATCACCGCGGTATCGGTGCGAAGGCCCTCTTGGAGGCGCTGCCGGGCCGCCGGGGTACCGCGGTAGGCCCACACCCGCGCTCCGTCGGCCTCGATCCGGTCCGAGACGTCGACCCGCTCGTAGTTGCGTTCCCGCAGGTCGAGCGCCGCCAGCGACTCGTCGTCGACCGGGAGGCACAGTCCGTTGACGGCCGCCCCGGCTCCGTCGGCAGGGCGCAGATCGAGAAACGCCACGAACGCGCGCGGGCGCCGGCCCGCGGCGTCCGTGTAGTACTTGTACCCGGGCAGGTCGTGGCGGTTGTCCATCGCCACGCCCCACGTCCGGCGGGCTCCGGCCAGCTCGGTGACAAAGCCCCCGCGTGCCAGACGGTGACCGGCGACCCCCTCCGTCAGCCCTACGACCCGGGCCGCCAGCGACCCGTAGCCGAACACGAACTCGCACCGGCGCAGGACCACGGGGCGCGGCGCGTCACGCCTCCAGCTTGAAGCCGACTCTCATCTCCACCTGGAAATGGGCGATCTCGTCGTTCTCGATGTGCCCGCGGATGCTGCGCACCTCGATCCAATCGAGATTTCGCAGCGTCTGCGAAGCCCGGGCCACGCCGGAGCGCATCGCCTCGGTGACCCCGTCGGGAGACGTTCCGGCGATCTCCTCGATCTTGTATGTGTCTGACTCTGACATTCCGTTCTCCTTCGTTGATCCACCCGAACTCTCAAACCAGGCCCGAGGCCGCCGCGGACCGGATCCAAATACCGTCTCACACCAGGCGCAGGGGCGGCGAGCGGCCGACCCATAGCCGTCCGCCACCGGGGAAACCAGGTTGTCAGCCGGAGATCAGGCGCTCCGCGCGCGAGTAGGCGATCTGCAGCAGCTCCGAACCGAAGAAGGTGGCGAAGACCGCACAGAACCAGCGCGTGAACCGCGGGAACACCAGCAGCGACGCCGTGAGCGCCGCGCTGATCCACATGCCGAGGCAGTACGGGCACACCAGCAACTCTCCGATCGCGCGCCGCAGGCCCCGCCCCCTGGCCCGCTCGTCCACCTCTGCCGGGCCGGCGTCGTCCTGAAACTCCGTAAACGGCGCGCGCACGGCGCTCGTCACCCGGTCCCGGGTGATCGTTCGGGACGCCTTCTGGCTCGCCACGGTCAGCAGCGCCATGTCCCGCGTCGACATCGAATCCGGTAGCTCTCGCCCGCTGGCGCGAAACCAGGCGCCGAACGCGGCGGCGAGCCCCACGAACATCCCCATCAGCGTCGCGTACCCGCCCAGGGGACGGTCCTGCTGCGGAGAATGCCCCGCGGTCAGGCGTTGAGGGGTCATGTCGGACAGAGCCGCCATCCAATCCGGTCTACCCCGTTGTTGAGCCGGCAATCAGCTCCGCCGGCGCACGGTCGTTCGCCTGATGGGGGCTGATTCGCCGGCGCCGCCTGGGGTACCAACCCTGCCGTGGCATCTCGCTTCGTGTCCAACCTGTGCGTGCTGATCATCGCCGCGTTCATGGCCGCGGCGCGATTCGCGTTCAGCGCCGCCGCCGTCCGCTGGCTCGCCTTCGGGTGCGCCTGCCTGATCGTGATCACCGTCGCCGGCGCATTCCTGGTGTGGGGGCGGGGTCCGGTTCAGCGGGGACTGGACCTCTGCCAGGCGGTGACGGCGGGATGGACGATCGTCGCCTCTCTGACCTTCGGCGCCGAGACGGTGGGCTGGCTGGCCGTCGGCGCCGGCGGCGTCTGCGGCGCGCTGGCGATCGCCGGTCTGATCTCCCATGAGATCGTGATGGAGCGCGGCGTCAGACCGCGCGGCGGCGCGCCGTCGCGGGATGGTGAAGGCACCGAGCTGGCCGCGCGGGCGGCGCCGGTGACGATGGCGGGGTGGCCGCGCTGATGCGCTTCCGCGGTCCCCTCGCCGACAGCTACGCGTCCGCCGTGCTGCTCGTCATCTTCGCGCTGATCCCGTACCTGGCGCTGACCAGCGCGCTCACCCCGCTGACGCAGATCCTCGGCCGGCAGGTCGGGCTCAGCCCGCAGGCGCTGCAGACCACCGATGGGATGGCGAATGCCGCCTACGCGTTCGGCACCGTGATGGCGGTCCAGCTCGCGGTGCACCTGCGCGGCCGGCGGATGCTGGTCCTGTACGCGACGCTGTTCGTGATCGGCTCGGTGCTCGCCGCCTCGGCCCTCACCCCGGGCCTGTTCATCGCCGGGCACGTGCTTCAGGGCCTGTGCACCAGCCTGATGCTGATCGCCGCGGTGCCCCCGCTGGTGACCGGCTGGCCGGTCGCCAAGATGCCGTTCACCGCCGTGATCATGAACCTGTGCATCTTCGGCGCGGTCGCCGTCGGACCGGTCATCGGCGGCGTCCAGGCGGGAGCCGATGACTGGCGACCGCTGTTCTGGATCGTCGCCGGGATCGGCGGCCTGGCCCTGCTGTTCGCGCTGCTGACCTTCGAGGACCAGGAGCCGCAGGATCCGAGCGCCCCCTGGGATTGGGTGGCGCTGCTGCTGGCAGGCTTCGGAACCGCCGCGGCCTTCTTCGGCGCCTCGGAGCTTCAGACCCACCCGATGACCAGCGTGATCGTCATGGTGCCGCTGCTCACCGGCGCTGGGCTGGTGATCGTGCTGGTGATCGACCAGTACCTGATCAAGCGGCCGCTGATGCCGGTGCGCCAGCTGGCGACGACGCTCCCGGTGGCCGGAATCACGATCGCGCTGACCGCCGGCGCGGCGTCGGTGGCGGCGATCGAGCTCGCCGGCACCGCGTTGCAGAAGCAGGGCGATCCGATCCACAGCGCGATGCTGTTCTGGCCGCAGTTCGGCGGCGCGCTGGCCACCGCGGTCCTCTTCGGCGCCCTGTTTCGCACTCGATTCGTCCCGGTGCTGGCGTTCACCGGACTCCTCGTCCTCGGCGGCGGGGCGGCGGTCATGGTCCACGTCGCCACTGGTCCGCACGTGCTGGTCATCGTCGGCTCCGGCCTGGTCGGCCTCGGCGTCGGCGCCTCGGTGTCGCCGGCGCTGTTCATCGCCGGCTTCTCGTTGCGATCGACCCAGCTCCAACGGGTGTTCGCGCTGATCGAGCTGCTGCGGGGGGTGGCGGCGTTCATGGTGGCTCCGATCCTGGTGCACCTGTCGACGACCGTGGGGGCCACCCCCGCCGCCGGGATCTCGATCGCGATGTGGGTGTGCGTCGGCCTGGCGGCCGGTGGGGCGGCGTTCGCGGGCTACCTGTTCGCCCTGGGCCGCGGCCGGCTGCAGCGACCGGCGCTGAAGCAGTGGAACAGCGGTGACGCCCCCGCCTGGGACTCGCCGCCGCTGGTGGCCGGCATCCGCGACGAGACGCTCCTGCCGCGTCCGGCGCGCTGACAACGGCGCACGCCGGGCGATCTGTCCTCGGCGCGCCTACTGCTCGCGCTGCCGGGCGTCGACCAGATCGTCTGGCGTGCTCGGCGTCGAAGCCGTGTTGGCGTGGTTGGTGTGCGGGAGGGGCTGCACCGGCTCGCGCTCACCTGGGATCTTCTCGGGACGGGCGGCGCTCGCCCACATGAGCCACACCACCGCGGCGACCCCGATGATGACCGCGATCGGCACCAGCACGATCGCGTACACGCCACCGACCAGCAATCCGCCGGCCAGCAGCAGCACGACGATCGGGGCGAAGATGAGCACCAACCACATGCCTGTCGCGGTACCCGAGGCGCCGGTGCGCCAAACACGGGCCGGACGCCGCCCGCCCGGCCGGGCGTGGTGGCGCCGTGCATGTCAGCATGGGCGGATGGATGGCCACTGCCGCGAGGACTATGAGATCCGCCGGGGGGTGATCGACCCCGCGCTGGTCGACGACGCCCTCCGCGTCCTGCACCTCGATCTCCTGCGCCGCGGAGCGACCGCCGAGCAGCTCGGAGAGTGGCTGTGGGGCGCGCACTGGTTTCCCCACTTGAACTACGAGCCCGGAATCGTGGCGCTGGCCGAGGCTCTCCCGGACGAATGGCAGACCGGCGAACGCTGCGATCCGCAGATCCTGCTGCAGTTTCCTCACGTCGGCCCGGCGCCGGAGATCACCTTCCACGTCGACCAGGAGCCGGCCTGGGCTTCCGGCAAGCGCTACCGCCGGATCGTCGGCGTTCCGCTGAGCCGCTGGCACCCCGCCAACGGAGGCCTGATCGTCAAGTCCGGCGACGACATCAGGACGTTGGAGCTGGACCCCGGCGACGCCGTGGCAATGACGCCGGATCTCCTGCACTCCGGCGGAATCAACACCACCGGCTCGCTGCGCTACGGGGCGTACTTCCGCTGGCTCGATTAGGGTCCGTGACCCCGGGCGCAGTTACGCGGCACGCCCCCGAGTGCTCGTTCCCGTACTTGCGGGGGCGGCCACTAGTCCGGCGGCGCGGGCTGCGGCCGCGCCCATCCGGCCAGCGGGCGGGCGCCGGACGTCGTCGTCCGCAGCATCGCCGCGTTGAGCTCGGCCCGGCGGAGCGCCCAGGCGTGATCGTGCGCCAGTTCGCGCTCGCAGACGAACACCTCCCGCGCCGGTGAGCCGAGCACCCGGAGGCCGGCGGATCGCAGCATCGCTTCCACGCAGGCCTCATCGGGCGCCCACCAGTTGGTCCCATCACCGGCCAGCGAGCGCTCGATGAACGCGGCCCGCGGCCAGCCCGGCTCGGCCACCCGCTCGCGCTGGTCAAACGGCAGGTCGGGCGGGATCTCGATCGGAGCGCCGCCGGGCATGGTCAGGGTCTGCACGATCATCCGCCGACCGACGAGCGGCGCCAGGACGTCGAGCGCGAGCTGCGGGTAGCGCAGGTGGTAAAGGACCCCGAGGAACAGGATCACGTCGAAGCGGGCTCGGCAGGCGATCAGGTCGTAGAGATGCATCCGCACGAAGCGCACCCGCCCGTCGGGGTCCAGCTGCTCGGCCGCCCACCGACCCTGTCGCAGGTAGTGCTCGTCGACGTCGATGGCCAGCACCTCCGCCCCGCGCGCGGCCAGCTGGAAGCTGTAGTAGCCGGCGTTGCAGCCGACGTCCAGCGCACGGGCACCGTGCAGATCCTCGTCGAGCACCCCGGCGATCTGTTGCCACTTGAACGCCGGGAAGTCTCCCAGGGGGTGGCCGGCGGCGGTCTGGTGCCCGCTGGGCAGGTGCAGGTTGTGAAACCAGGGCGACAGGGCGTCGATCTGCGCCGAGATCGGGTCGTCCGGTTGCGCCCTGGAGTGTGGGACCTGCAGGCTCACGCGGCGTTCCGGCCGCGCCCGATCGCCCACAGCTCGCGCTCCAGCTGGTCGACGCGGTGGGCGGCGGTGTGCCCGGCGAGGACCCGGCCCCGGGCGGCGTCGGCGATCTCCAGCCGGCGGGGCTCGCTGCACTGCGTCAGCAGCGCGACGACGTCCTCGGTGCGGTCCGCGACCAGGATCTCGCGCCCGGGCGCGAACAGCTCATCCAGGCCCGGCCAGCGATCCGAGATGACCGGGGTGCGGCACGCCGCGGCCTCGAACAGCCGGACGCTCGGCGACCAGCCCACCGAGCGCATCTGCGCCCGGGTCACGCTCAGCGTGAACCGCTGGCGGCCGTAGAACTCGGGATGCTCAGAGGGCGCGACGTGCTCGATCCGGCAGACGTTCGCCGGCCAATCGATCTCGGCCGGATATGCGGGGCCGGCGACCACGAACCGCCGCTCGGGCAGTCGCCGCGCCACGTCGAGCAGCAGCTCCTCCAGCGCCGGCTGGCGATCCGGGCTGTAGGTCCCCAGGTAGCCGAGATCCCAGCGAGCCGACGCGGGCTGCGGACGGTAGGCGGCGGGATCGACCAGGCAGTGGAAGGCCAGTGGGCGACGGGCGCCGAAGCGACGGCGCAGCGTGTCCAGCACCGGGCCGCCGGTGAACGACAGGTACACCGCGAAGCGCGGGATCAGCTCGGGCGCCAGGTACTCGTGGTCGCCGCGGGCCAGCTTGTCCAGCGTGACCGGCGTGTCGATGTCATAGAAGGCGACCGGCCCGGCAGCGGTGCTCAGCACCCAGGTCCCCACGGCCACGCCCTCGGGGACGTAGGAACCGAGGACCACGAGATCGGCGTGCCGGACCGACGCCGTCGCTCGTCGGCGCAGCTCGGCGACGCTCCGGTACAGGCACAGCTCCGCGTAGCCGGGGTCGGGGAGATCGCGGTGGGCCGAGTACCACGGCACGTCGCGCTCGCAGAACAGCACCTGATGGCCACGCGCGGCGCACTCGCGGGCCAGCGCCCGGTAGTTGGTGGCGTGGCCGTTCCCCCACGACGAGGTGATCGACAAGCCGATGAACACGAGACGCATTTCGGTCACACCCGGGCCAGCTCCGCCGCCAGCACCGACTCCACTCGCTGCGCCCGCTGGGCGTAGGTGTGCTCGGCGAACGCCCGATCCCGGGCGGCGGCGCCGATCTCGCGGGCGCGGTCGAGGTGAAGCTCGTCGAGGAGCTTCGCCACGCCGGCCCCGTCGGCGGCGACGAGGATCTCCGTCCCGGGCGCGAAGAAGCACTCGATCCCGTCCCAGGCGTCGGTGATCACGCATGCCGCCGCGCCGGCCGCCTCGAACACGCGCGTCGCCGGCGAGAACCCGTTTGCCGCCATGCCGTCGCGGCTGACGTTCAGAATCGCCCGGGCACTGCTGTTGACCGCGTTGTGGGCCCGCGTCGGCACGTGCCCGAGACGATCGACGTTGGCGGGTTGACGCTCCGACCAGCCGTTTCCGCCGAGCAGGAAGCGCAGCTCGGGCCGCAGCGCGGCCGCGCCGAAGAAGAAATCCTGGACTCTGCGCTCGCGGTCGGGCAACCGGTTGGCCAGCAACGCGAGATCCACCGCGTAGCGGGGCTCGACCGCCACCGGATGATGGGTGTCGGGATCCAGTGCGTTGTAAATCGGCTCGCAGCGGCGGGCGCCGAGAGCCCGGTAGCGGTCGACGACGGGCTGCCCCCCACCATAGGTCAGGACTAGGTCGTATCTCGGGATCAACGCCCGCAGCCCGTCGTCGGCGTCGGCCTCCATCCGGCCCAGCGTGGCCGGCGCGTCGACGTCCCAGAAGATCCGCAGCGGAGCGCCCGGCAGCTCCAGGACGGCGGCCTCGAGCACCTCGTCATACACCCCCACGCCGCTGGTCTTCACGATCACGTCGGCCGCCGGTGCGGCCTGCACCACGGCGCGGACGGCCTCGGGCCCGGTCGGCTCATAGACCACCACCCGGGCGTACGGCAACTCGTCGACATCCCGGTGCTCCTGGCGCGAGAACGCCCGCGGCTCGTAGAACGTCACGCTGTGGCCACGGGCGTCCAGGGCCCGGATCAGCCCGCGATAGTAGGTGCAGGCGCCATTCCAGTAGGCCGACAGCAGGCTCGAGCCGAAGAACGCGAAGCGAAGCCCGTCGCTCATGGCGCGGCGCTCCGGCTGCGCACCGGCGTCAGCGACTCGCAGATTGCCAGCAGCTCATCGACGCGGTGCGCGCAGGTGTGACGGGCCAGGATCGTCGCCCGCCCGCGCTCGCGCAGCGACTCGGCGAGCGCATGGTCGTCGCGCAGCTCACGCATCGCCTGGGTCATGGCGGCGCCGTCGGCGGCGACCAGATAGTCCCGGCCGGGCTCGAACAGCCCCTCCGCGTCGTCCCACGGCGCGCAGATCAGCGGGATCCCGCACGCCAGCGCCTCGAACACCCGGATCGTGGGGATGCCCGGCAGCGCGCGCACGTACGGGCGACGGGGGACGTGCAGCGTGAACCGATGCCGGGCGAACGCCGCGGGAGCTCGGTAGTTGGCGATCCACCCGCAGTAGCGAAGGCCCGATCGCCTCACCCGCAGCCGCGCCCGCCACGGGTAGCGGACCCCGAACAGGGCGCCTCTGAGTCGCAGGCGACGCGCGGGGGCGAGCAGATATTCATTGAGCTCGCGGTCGCGCTCGCCGTCCCCCCAGTTACCGATCCACACCAGATCGTCGGGGCTCGAGGTCGGCGAGTACGGGGTGAACACGCGCATGTCGGCCGCCTCGTGCCACGTCCACGCCCGCGCGGCCCACGCACGTTTCAGGTAGAGCTGGCGGATCACCTCGCCGAACGCCAGCACCCCGTCGTACCCGCTGAGATCGAAACGCCGCATCTGCGCGGGGGCGGTGGCGGCTCGGTGGTGGGTGTCGTGGAAGAACAGCCGGAAGCTGGCGCCGGCGGCGCGCCGGCGGCCGATTCGCGCCACCAGCTCCGGCTCTGACCACTCGTGCACGAGCACCAGGTCGGCGTGGTCCAGGGCCGCGTCGAGATCGAGGCGCCGAAGGTCGTACTCGGTGCTGTGCAGGTCCGGGAACTGGCGCTCGAACGCGCGCACCGCCCCCACACCCTCACGGGCGACGAGGTTGCTCCGGCTCCATCCGTCGCTGGGCTCGAAGATCGACACGTCGTGCCCGCGCCCGATCAGCTCGGCGGCCACGCCGCGCAGGAAGTGGGCGTTGCCGTGGTTCCAATCCGAGACCAGCGAGTGGCAGAAGATCACGATCCTCATGCCGCGATCCGCTTCGGGGGGCGCTCCAGCTGGCGGTAGAGTCGCCGGTAGGCACCGGCCATGGCGGCGACGCTGAAGCGTGTCGCCACCCGGCAGGCGAGCTCGCCGAGCCGGGATGCGGCGGCGGCGTCATCGAGCAGCCGCTCCAGGGTGCGGCCGAGCTGCTCCTCGTCGTCGGGCGTGACGTAGACCGCGGCATCTCCCCAGATCTCGTGCAGCGACGGGATGTCCCCGAGGACCAGTGCGCAGCGGTCGCGTGCCGCCTCCAGGATGCCCAGCCCGAACGGCTCGTACCGAGCCGGCGCGGCGTAGATCGAGGCGCGACGGCGAAGGCGGGCGAGCTCCGGCGGCGCCAACGGGCCGAGCAGCGTCGCCCCGCCCGGCGTCGCCGCCCCAGCCTGCGTCGCCCCCTCCCCCGCCACGAAGACACGGCCCCGGAGCCCCGGGCGATCCGCGGCCCGGATCAAGGTGGCGATGTTCTTCGCCTCGTCCCACGCGCGTCCGGCGGACAGCGCGAGCGGCCGCTTCTGCAGCCTGGCCGGCGCGGGATCGCCGTCCCCGCTTCCGTTGAAGATCCTGACGCAGCGGCCCGGCAGCGGCCCGTACCAGCGTTGCAGCGCCGCCAGCATCGTCTGAGACGGTGCGACCACGGCGTCGGCGCCCCTCAGCCCGGCGCGAACCGCCGCCCGGTAGCGGTTCCATTCCGGCGGCGGCGCCTGCCCATGGACGGCGTTCCACCACGACCAGACGCACGAGTGACCGACCACCAGCGCCGGTGCGTGAAACGGCGCCCGCCCAGGCGCGAACGCATTGAGGTGGACGACGTCTGGCCGCACCTCGGCTTCGAGCTCCAGCAGCAGCTCCTGCGCCGCCTGAACGTCGCGCCAGGGATCGGGCATCCATTCCAGCGCCAGATCGGTCTCGTGCACGGCGCCGACGCCGGCGCCGGCGATCCGGCGGCGTTGCTCCGCCGACGGGCGCGGGCCGAAGGTCGCCAGCACGATCTCGACGTCGTGGCGGCGCAGGCCACGGATGAGATCGATGGAGTAGGTCAGGACACCGCCGACGGTGTCGGTGGTCATCAACGCCCTCATGCCGCCGCCGCGTAGATGTCGTCGAGGATCTCAGCCAGCACCACCAGGCGGTCGGCTGCCGGGTCAAACCCCTGACCGTCGGCGAGCGCGGCGGTCCAGCTCAGGATCGCCCGCGGCCCCCACTCGTCGGGCGGTCCCACCAGCGGCTGGGCGGCGGTGCCCTGATGCCGGTGGGCGGCGAAGTCGTAGAACGAGCCGCCGACGTTGCGGACGCAGACGGCGCCTTGGGTGCCGTGGACGGTGCATTCGAACGCGCAGTCGGTGCCCGCGTGCAGGTTCCAGGAGCAGGCGATCCGCGCCGTCACCCGCTCGTCGATGAGGATCTGGGCGAGCGCGAAATCCTCCACTTGGTCCGTGTCGGCGCGCAGGCGGCGGCCGCCGGCCAGGACCCGCGCCGACTCGACCCGGGCGGTGTCACCGTGGCTGAGCCACAGGGCGAGGTCGACCAGATGCGTGCCCAGGTCGATCAGGCATCCCCCTCCGGCGAGCCGGCGGCTGGTGAACCAGGGCTTGTCCGGGCCGTAGGCGTTGTGGAAGGCCAGCTCGATGGCGTAGATCTCGCCCAGCTCACCGGTGCTGGCGGCCCGCTCGGCGGCGATGGTGGCCCGCAGCTGACGGTACGAGAGGTCGACCCCGAGCAACCGGTCGGCCTGCCGCGCCGCGGCCACCACCCGCCGGGTCTCGGTCGCACTGCGCGCCAGCGGCTTCTGGCAGAACACGGCCACTTCATGCTCCAGCGCCGCCACCGACTGCTCGGCGTGCAGCGCGCTCGGAGTGGCGATCACCACACCATCGAGACCTGCGTTGAGCAGGTCCTCTAGATCCCCGAGGACCTCAACCTCGGGCAGGTCTCTGGCGGCGGCCGTCCGGGCCGCTCGATCCGCGTCGGCGACGGCGGCGACCTCGGCGACGCCGGCTCGTGCCAGCGACAGCATCCGGCTTCGGCCGATCCAGCCGACCCCCAGGAAGCCCAGGCGGGGCATCGTCGCGTGGGCGGGCGCCGGGGCGGGGCTCGAGCTCACGGGCACACGACCGCCTTCATCAGTCCGGGATCGCGATCCGCGAGCGCCGCGAATGCCGTGTTCAGCTCCTCCAGCGCGAACCGGTGGGTGTAGAGCGGCCTCGGATCCAGCCGTCCGGCGGCGACCGCGGCGGCGGCCTGCCGGATCCCGTCGGCATAGATCTCGGGATCACGCTCGTGGGCGTTGATCACGTCCAGCCCGCGCCAGTTCCACAGCTGGAGGTCGATCTCCCGGCGCCCGTCCTGGTGATAGCCGGCGATCACCAACCGGCCACGCGTCCGCGTCAGCCCGCCGGCCACGTCGAGCGTCGCCTGAGCTCCGGCGGCCTCGATCACCACGTCGCACAGCTCGCCGCCGGTCAGGTGCGCCACCGCATCGACCGCCGAATCGTCGAATTCCAGGACGTCGGATGCTCCCATCGCCAGCGCGATCTCCCGGGCGCCGCCCCGGCGGGCGATCCCGATGACCCGGGCGCCGGCGCGCGCGGCCAGCTGCACGAGCAGCGCTCCCAGGAACCCGACGCCGACCACGGCGACGTTGTCGCCGGGCTCGATGCGGGCTCGCCGGAACACGTTCACGGCACAGCCGAGCGCCTCTCCCGGAAACGGGTCGCCGCCGAGCTCGGATGTGAGCCGGACGATCCGGTCCCCGCGCGCCAGATCGAACTCCGCGTACCCCTGGTAGCTGAGCGCGGCCACGCGCTCCCCCGCCCGCCATCCGGTCACCCCCGGTCCGATGGCATCTATCCGTCCCCAGGCCTCGTGGCCCGGCGCGCCCGGCTGCCGCGGATACTCAAACCAGGGACGCCCCTCCCACACCGGCAGATCCGAGCCGCAGACCCCGCAGCCCTCCAGCGCGAGCCGGACCTCGCCCGGCCCCGGCTGCGGCAGCGGCACCTCGTCGATCATCACCGAGCCGTTGCCCCGCAGCACGGCGGCGCGCATCCGATCGCTCCGCGCGGACAGGCCAGGGCCGACCATGTCCTACACCGCCGCCGCCGTCGCCTGCTGCTCCCGCGCCAGCCAGGCGTGCAGCAGCTCGACCCCCCGCACCGGGTCCACCGATGGACGCCAGCCGGTGGCATCGCTGAACGAGCTCGTGTTCGAGACGTAGTAACGCTGATCGCCGGGCCGCCACGGCTCGTAGCGGACCGATGGCGCCTCGCCCCGAACCGCCTCCAGGATCGAGATCACGTCGAGCAGGCTGACCGCGTTCTTCGGACCGCCACCGATGTTGAACGCCCGCCCGGCGAACTCGGGAGCGCGTTGTTCGGCGATCATCAGGGCGCCCACCAGGTCCTCCACGTAGAGCACGTCTCGCACCTGCTTGCCATCGCCGAACAGGGTGATCGGGGTCCCCTGAAGCGCACTGAGGGCGAAGTGGGCGACCCACCCCTGATCCTCGTTGCCGTGCTGGTGAGGCCCGTAGATGCAGCTCATCCGGAAGACGACCGTGGGGACGTGGTAGCTGCGGCTCCAGTCGAGCACGTACTGGTCGGCGGCGCCCTTGGAGCACCCATAAGGGGTGCAGAACGACAGTCGGCGGGCCTCGTCGACGCCGGCGCGCAACCGCGGCTCGACCGGCTCGTAGCGGCGCTCGGACTCGAGCAGCTGGAGGTCCGGAAGCGATCCGTACACCTTGTTGGTGGAGGTGAAGATCACCGCGGGCGGCCGCGGCTGATACCGGGCCTCCTCCAGCAGGTGCAGCGTGCCGGTCAGGTTGATGCCGACATCGTCCAGGGGCGCGTCCAGGCTGGTCGTCACCGCCACCTGTGCGGCGAAGTGAAATACGCTGCGAGCGCCGGTGAGCGCCCGCCGGATCGTGTCGCGGTCCCGGACGTCCCCGATGAGTACCTCCAGGCGAGCGCCGTGCCTGGACTCCAGCCAGCGTAGGTTGCGCTCCACGCCCGGTCGCGACAGGTCGTCGAGGATCCGGACCGACCGGCCGGATCTCAGCAGGTGATCGGCGACGTTGGTGCCGACGAACCCGGCGCCGCCGGTGATCAGCGTGGTGCTCACAGCGTGAGTCCTCTTGCGGCGAGCTCCGCGGCGGCCGAATCGACCTGATCGACGGGCGTTTGGCCCCGCAGCCATTCGGCGAGCTCGGTCATCCCGTCCTGGAGCGGCACGGCGGGCGCATAGCCGAGGGCATCGGCGGCCAGCGAGATGTCGGCGAAGCAATGGCGGACATCGCCCACCCGGTACTTGCCGGCCAGCACTGGCTCCAGGTGCTCCTTCCCCAGCACGGCGGCCAGCCGCTCGGCCACTCCGTGAACGCTGACGCTCATCCCGCTGCCCACATTCACCGCTCGGCCGTCGGCGCCGGGTCGCTCGATCGCCAGTGCGCAGGCGCGGACGACATCGCGGACGCTGACGAAGTCCCGACGCTGGGCCCCATCCTCGAAGACGAGTGGCGGCCGGTCGTTGAGCAGACGGCTGGCGAAGATCGCGAGCACCCCCGTGTATGGGTTGGACAGGGCCTGGTCGGGTCCGTAGACGTTGAAGAAGCGCAGCGCGACCGCCGGAATCCCGTATGCGGCGCCGAACATCAGGCACATCCGCTCCTGGTCGTACTTCCCCAGGGCGTAGATCGACGCCAGCGACGGCCGCTTCCACTCCGGTGTCGGCACCGGGGTCAGCGGCGACCCATCTTGGCTCTCCGGCTCCCACGCCCCGTTCCGCAGCCGGCCCCGGCACCGCTCGACGGTCTCCACCATGGAGCCGCCGTCAGCCCGGTAGAGCCCCTCCCCATAGATGCTCATGCTGGACGCGACCAGCAGCTTGCGCACCGGCGAGTCGATCAGGCTCTGCAGCAGGATGGCGGTTCCCTGCGTGTTGACCTCGGAGTAGGAGGCGATCTCGTACATGCTCTGGCCGACGCCGACCCGGGCGGCGAGATGGACCACCACGTCGACGCCCCGCAGGGCCTGCGCCACTGCGCCACGGTCGCGGACGTCGCCGACGACCAGCTCGGCCTCGGGATCGAGATACGCGGGCGGGGTGGGTGGGTCTTCCGTTCCATGGACCTGTGGGGTGAGGTTGTCCAGCACCCGTACCCGGTGGCCGTCGGCGAGCAGTCGCCGGGTCAGGTGAGAACCGATGAAGCCCGCACCACCCGTGATCAGCACTTGTTCAGGCAAAACAGCGCCCAACTGGCAGCAGCATCTTCATGATCATCCGCCACTACCGCTCTGGAGGCCGGCGTAAACACAGCCGCAGCCGACGCCGGCCTCGCGTTCTCGTTCAAGGGGCGTCGCGACAGCCGGATAAGCTGCCCGGAATGTCCGCCCACGACGCCTGCAGCCGGTGACGCCGGTGGTTCGTTCACCGTCCCGCTTCGGCCTACGCTGCTGAGCCCGGAGTCATCCACCGAGGAGCGGTTCGGCTCGGGGCGGCCGTTCTCGCTCGGCGTCGAGGAGGAGCTGTTTCTCGTCGACCCGCTGACCGGCAGCCAGGCGAACTCGTCGGGCGCGGTGATCAAACGTGTCGGCGAGATCAGCGGGACCGTGGAGCAGGAGCTGCACGCCTGCCAGGTGGAGCTGATCACCGGCGTCTGCCGGACCACCGGCGAGGCGATCGCCGGCCTCGCTGAGATGCGGCGGGCGGTACGGGCGACCGGCGCCGGACTACTCGGCTCCGGTACGCACCCCTCCGCCGTCGAGGGGGAGGCTGAGATCACCGACAAGGAGCGCTACGAGCGGATCCAGTTTCTCCTCGGCGATGCCGCCGTGACCCCCGTGGCGGGCCTTCACGTCCACGTTGGCATGCCCGATGCCCCGACCGCCATCCGCGCTTTCAACCGCCTGCGGACTCATCTGCCGCTGCTGCACGCCCTGGCCGCGAACTCACCGTTCCGTCACGGTCGGGACACCGGCCTGGCGTCCGCCCGCGAGGTGACGATCCGCGCCTGGCCGCGCTCCGGGGTGCCCCGGTCACTACGGGATTTCGCCGATTTCTGCTCGCTCGCCGAGTTGCTGGCCCGGGCGGCGGATGTCCCGGACTACACGTGGTTCTGGTGGAAGCTCCGGCCCCACCCCCGGCTCGGCACCGTGGAGCTGAGAGCGCTGGACGCGCAGGGGTCGCTGCAGGACACGGCCGCGATCGTCGCGCTCGTCCACTGCCTCGCCCGGGACGCCGCCGAGTCCGGCACCACCGCCGAGCCTCCACCCGAGCTCGTCGAGGAGGGACTGTTCCGCGCCGCCCGGTTCGGAGTCCGTGCCCGGTTGCCCGGCGCGGACGGGAGCCTACGTCCGGTCGACGAGCTGCTCGGGGAGGCGTTGGGGATCGCCCGCCGGCACGCCCCCGAGCTCGGCTGCGAGGCCGAACTGAAACTGCTGCCGGGGTTGCTGGAACGCGGCGGCGGGGCCGGGCGTCAGCGCCGCTTCCACGAGATCGCCAACATGGACGCGCTGCTGCGCGAGCTGGCGCGGTTGACCGCCGAATGAGCCGTCGGCTACGTCAGGACACGGCGTCGAGATCAGGGTCGGTCATGTCCCTGAGCTTCGTCGCCGCCCTCCGCAGCAGCCGGGACACCTGCATCTGCGAGCAGTTCAGCTCACAGGCGATCTCCGTCTGCTTCATGTCCTGGTCGAGCCGCAGGGTCAGCGCCTGACGTTCGAGATAGGGCAGTCTGCCAATCGCCGAGCCAAGCGAGATCGCCGTCTCCACCAGGCCATAGCGCTCGTCGTCGCGGCCCAGGCTGTCTCCGAGCGTGTCGGGCTCGTCGTTGTCGACGCTTCCCACCGGCGCATCCAGCGAGACCGAGTAGTGGGCGGTTCCCGCGTCCAGCCCGGCCATGACGTCCTCGGGACGGACCTCCAGGTACTCGGCGAGCTCCTCGACCCGGGGTTGGCGACCCGTCTGGGCGGTGACCTGACGCGCCGCCCGGTCGACCCGCAGCGCCATCTCCTGGGCGCCTCGCGGCACGTGCGCCGACCAGCCGGTGTTGCGGAAGTACCGCTTGAGCTCGCCCAGGATCGTCGGGATCGCGAACGCGGGAAAGCGAACCCCGCGATTGGGCTCGAACCGGTCGATCGCGCCGAGGAGCCCCACCGAGGCGACTTGGACGAGATCCTCGAGCGGCTCGTGCGGGTTCGTGTAGCGACCCGCCAGTTTTCGAGCCAGCGGCAGAAAGCGGTTGAAGAGCTCGTCGCGCGCCGTCCAGTCACCTTCGTCGCGCCATCTGGAGGCCAGCGTGTTCGTGTCCGCAGCCTTGGTGAGGTCGCTGTGGATCCTGGGCAGGGAGCTGTCCACTCTGTCTCCTTTCAGTTCGGGCTGTTGAGCTTCGGACGTCAGAAGACCGCGCGGCGATCACCTGCCGTTTGCACCGCATCGCAACCCGCGACGCCCTTCATCGTCGCCGGCTCGTTCCTTCACGATACCCGGGGGTACGCGCGCGGCCAGCGGGTCGGTTGTAAAGAAACCGTGGCGGCCGTTCTACCGGCGCTGGATGTCATTGCACTGACGTCAGCGGGCCGATTCACGCCTCAGAACGGTGTCCGCCGGCGCCGACGCCGGGTAACAACCCGATGATGAATCCATTGCTGTTCGCAGACTGGCGGCGGATGAACCGGCTGTTCACGGGGGCGATGTGGGCGTTGGCGGCGATCCTGCTGTGCGTTCTGTGCGTGGTGCTCACCGCCTCCGGGCCGTCCCGGCCTGCGGGATCCGCGGCCGCGCATGCAGCCGCAGCCGTCCATCCGGCGGCCCCGCCGGCGGCTTCGGCGGCTTCGGCGGACGCCACCGGGGCGCGCTGACCCTCGAGCACACCTCGTCCGGCTCGCCCGGGTGCGCTCTGGATCTACTCCTGAAGGCCCCACACAGCCGCCGGGCAGCACGGGCGTGAGCGATTTCTCCCGCGGGCCCCGACGACCGAGCGAACCTCCGATCAGCCGCCTTCAACCTCCTCGGCGTCGGCATCATCGTCGCCGCCTTCGGGCTCCGCTTGCTCGTAGGCTCGCTCTTCGTCGGTGTCGCGGTAGCCGAGATCGCTCGACTCGCGCCGCTCGCGCTCGAGCTCTTCTTCATCCCGGGGACGCTCGGGGTGCTCCTGATGGGCCGGCATGTTGACCTCCGTACGGACTGGGTGGGTGATCGGCTACCCGCGATACGCGGGCGATCCACCGGGTAGCTCCCGCCGACGATGGACACGAGCACGAGCACGAGGAGGCACATCCATGAAGGCACTGACATTTCACGGCAAGCGCGACGTCCGGATCGACTCGGTTCCCGATCCCCGGATCGAGCAGCCCAACGACGCGATCGTCCGGGTGACCTCGTCGGGGATCTGCGGGTCTGACCTGCACCTCTACGAGGTCCTGGGAGCGTTCATCGGCGAAGGCGACATCCTCGGCCACGAGCCGATGGGGATCGTCGAGGAGGTCGGACCGGACGTCCACCAGATCAAGCCCGGCGACCGCGTGGTCGTCCCGTTCAACATCTCCTGCGGACACTGCTTCATGTGCGACCAGCAGCTGTACTCGCAGTGCGAGACGACCCAGGTCCGCGACCAGCAGAAGGGCGCTGCGCTGTTCGGCTACACCAAGCTCTACGGCCAGGTCCCCGGCGGCCAGGCGGAGTTCCTGAGAGTGCCCCAGGCGCAATTCGGCCCGATCAAGGTGCCGGAGGGACCGCCGGATGAGCGCTTCGTCTATCTCTCTGACGTCCTCCCGACCGCGTGGCAGGCGGTCGACTACGCCGCGATCCCCAATGGCGGCACCGTCGCCGTGTACGGGCTCGGCCCGATCGGCCAGATGTGCGCGCGCATCGCTCGGCACCAGGGCGCCGGTCAGGTGTTCGGGGTCGATCTGGTGCCCGAGCGGCTTCAGATGGCCTCCCGACACGGCATCCATCCGGTCGATATCTCCAACGGAGCCGATGCGGCCGAGTCACTCCGGGAGCTGACCCAGGGTCGCGGTCCGGACTCGGTCATCGACGCCGTCGGCATGGAGGCACATGGCGCCCCGTTCGGCAAGCTCGCCCAGACGCTCGCCGGGTTCCTGCCCGACCAGGCCGCGCGGATGATGGTGGACAAGGCCGGCGTCGACCGTCTAAGCGTCGTTCACAACGCGATCGACGCCGTTCGCCGGGGCGGCACGATCTCGCTCAGCGGCGTTTACGGCGGCGCGATCGATCCGATGCCGATGATGGACCTGTTCGACAAGCAGATCCAGCTGCGGATGGGGCAGGCCAATGTCCGCCGCTGGGTCGATGACATCATGCCCCTGCTCGAGGATGAGGCCGATCCGCTCGGCGTCGAGGATCTCGCCACGCACAAGCTGCCGCTCGAGCAGGCGCCCCACGGCTACGAGATCTTCCAGCGCAAGCAGGACGGCGCGATCAAGATCCTGCTCCAGCCATAGGCGATCTCCCCGTCGCGGGGAGGCGCGCGCGCCCTACTGCCGCCGACCGAGCCCGGTGAGGAACTCGTGCATCCTCATCGGGCCGCTCGTGGACCGGGCCAGCGGCGCCGTTCCGTCTTCGGCGCCGTCGCGCATGCCCGCCATCAGCTCTCTCAGCGCGTCGGTCGCCGAATGCCGCGGCGCCCATCCGAGCTCTCGCCGGGCGCGATCGGTGCTCATCAACGGGACCGCCAGGGCCATATCCACCCACCCCGGCTCAGCGGGCTGCAGACGAAGCTTGTAGCTGGCGGCGGCCGCGGCGCGCAGCGCCCGCGCCGGCACCTTCACCGGCCGGGCGTCGAGCATCTCTGCCAGCTCGGGTGCGCCGATCACCGGCTCAGCGGCGATGTTGAACGCTCCGCCGGCGTCGGATAGAACCGCCGCCCGGTAGGCCTCGCCGACATCGTCGGAGTGCACCGCCTGAAAACGCAATCTGGCAACCGCGGGCGAGACGGGCGCGAACGCCGAGCGCAGCAGCGCCCCCGGCAGCAGCGGGCCGGCGAACAGGCGGCGGATCTCGGTGGCCGCCTGGCGCTTGAAGATCAACCCGGGACGCAGGCGGACGATCCGCAGCCCGGGATGCTCCGCGGCCAACCGGTCCAGATCGCGCTCCACCGCGACCTTGTGGCGCGAGTAGAACGAGCTGTCGATGCCGCCGGTGGGCCACGACTCGTCGACGAGGCGGTCCTTGGGACCGGGCGAGTAGGCGCCCACCGACGAGGCGTAGACCAAGGCGGGCACCCGCGCGGCTGCGACCGCCCGGAACACCCGCTCCGAGCCGGCGACGTTGACGGCTTTGGTGATCGACTCGTCCCGGCCCGGCTGGATCAGCCACGCCAGGTGGATGACGGCGTCCGCGCCGGCGAAGATCGACTCCAGATCACTGGTGCAGACGTTCGCGGACACGAACTCGGCGCCGTCCAGCCGGCGCAGCGGCGGGCGGCGCGCCAGCGCGATGATCTCGTCGATTCGATCGTCGTCGGCGAGCGATGCAAGCACGCTGGTGCCGACGTTGCCGGTCGCCCCGGTGACCACGACTCGCATGCCGCTCGATCACCCGCCGCCGGCCGGGGCGCTCATCTGCTGCAAGCGGGGCAGGATGCCGTCTTTGTAGGCGGCGAAGAAGCCCTCCTGGTCGGGACCGATCTGGTTGACGTAGAGCTCGTCGAAGCCCGCTTGCTCGTACTCGGTCAGCGCGGCCAGGTGGCGATCCAGATCGGGCCCGCAGACCACCTCCTCGGCCATCATCTCCTCGGTGACCAGCGCGGTGGCCTGTTCGAAGTGGCGGGGCGTCGGCAGGATCTGGGCGAGCTCGCCGGGCAGCGCCTCGTTCGGCCACACGCGGTACGCCGTCTGGCGCGCACGCTCCTCGTTCTCGCCCCAGCACACCTTGGTCCCGCCGGCGACGAGCTTGCCGGCGCCGCCCGCCTTGCGGAACTGCGAGACCGCGTCGCCGTCGGGTTGCACCGTGCAGAAGCCGTCGCCGATGCGGCCGGCGAGCGCCACCGCCTTGGGACCGAAGCCGGAGACGAGGATCGGCGGCGGCGACGGGGGCAGGTCGTAGATGCGGGCCTGCTGGACCCGGTAGTGACGCCCGCGATGGTTCTGCACGCCGCCCCTCCATAGCCTCCGGATGACCTCGATCGCCTCTTCGAGCATCTCCAGCCGCTCGTCCGCATTGGGCCACAAATCACCGCAGATGTGCTCGTTGAGCGCCTCCCCGGAGCCGACGCCCAGGCAGAAGCGCCCGTTCAGCAGCAACGACGAGGTGGCCGCCGCCTGGGCGATCACCGCCGGATGAATCCGGATGGTGGGGCACGTGACCGCGGTCGTCACCGGCATTTCGGGGACGCTCGCGGCGATCGCCCCGATCATCGACCACACGAACGGGCTGTGGCCCTGCTCGTCGTTCCACGGGTGGAAGTGGTCGGAGATCCACAACCGGTCGAAACCGGCGTCCCTGGCCATCCGAGCCTGGGCGAGGAGATCTGCGGGAGCCCACTCTTCGCTGGAGAGGAAGTATCCGAGTCGCATCTGCGGCCGTGACTGCCCAAATCGCCGGGTGGGTAACCAAATCCCGGCGCGTGCGCCGCTGTGGCTCGCTGCCGGGCGCACCGGCGCCGGGGTGGCGGCGTCACACCGCGAGGGTCGTCGCCGGCCGCGACAACGCCTCCGGGGGCACGCCGTGCAGCAGCCAGGCGCGATCCCGGGTGCGCGAGAGCCGCCCCTCGTCGGCCAGCTGGTGCAGCGCGGTCGTCACCGACGGGCGCTGCGCCCCGACGAGCCGCGCCAGCGTCTCGTGCGTAAGCTTGAGCGGCACGACCACGCCGTCGGGAGTGACTCGGCCCCACCGATCGGCCAGGTGCCAGAGCAGCACCATCACCCGCGTGTCGACCCGGCGCAGATTCGAGACCGCCAACGTGATCGACAGCGAGTGCGCCCGGCTGCACATGCCGCGGATCATCGCCTCCACCGCGGGCGGCCAGTATCCCAGCGCCTGGGCAAAGTGCGGATCGAGCACCGCGATCCGGGTGGGGTGCAGCACCGTCCAGGAGACGGCGAACGGGATCGGCGCGTCCTGGCCGTCGTTCTGGGTGGGGCGAAGCAGGTCCCCGCGTCCCACCAGCTCGGTCGCCAGCGGCCGTTCGAGGCTCACATCTCGGCTCATCAGGCCGCTGAGGACGAGCAGCCCGAGATGGCCCGGCGCATGGGGCGTCGGCGGCGGAATCCAGGCGCCACTGCGCAGCACCAGCAGATCGGCGACCAGGCGGGCGGTGGCCAGCTCCCGCTGCTCGGGATCGAGCTGCTCGATCATCTCCGGGAAGGCCTCGGCCACCCGTACCCGTCGGGGCCTTGCGTTCAGGTTCATCCCCCGTTCTACATGCCGCCGATCCGTCGCTTCTAGCTTACTGGGAAGACCGGCCCTCCCCCGCTCGGGCTCGAGCGTCACCGGTTGCCCCGGACGCGGTCCCGACGGCGAGCCCGGCTACCGCCAGCAGCGCCGCCGAGCGTGCGTCACGTGCCGCCAGGCGCCGGTGCGCCGCCCGCGACGCCCAGCGCGCCGCCGCCACCATCGATCCCGCGTGCAGGCCGTCGACGGCGGCGCCGGCGAGCAGCTCGCCTCGCCCCGGCGAGCCACCCAGTGCCGCTGCCTGGATCAGCTGGCGGGCGCCGAGCACCCGCGCCACCACCACCACCTCATGGTCCAGCGGCATGCGAGCCATGGCGGCCAGGACTCGCGTCGGGGCCAGCAGCAGCCCCACCCCGTAAACCGTACGGGCCGCGAGCAGCGATCGCCGCACCGTCACGTCCCTCCGGGCTCGGTGACCGCGCACTCCAACAGCAGCGCGTGCACGAACGCCTGGGGCAGATTGCCCCGCATCTGGCGCTGGACCACGTCGAACTCCTCCGACAGCAGCCCCGCCGCCCCGGAGGCCGCCCGGTTGCGCTCGAACCAGCGGGCGGCGCGGACCAGATCCCCCTGCTGGGCATAGGCCAACGCCATCACGAAGCCGCACATGACGAACGCCCCTTCGGATTCGCCGAGCGGCCGCTCGTCGGGGCGGAAGCGGTAGCAGTAGCCGTCGTCGGTCAGCTGGTCGGCCACCGCGTTCAGCGTGGCGATGGTCCGGGGGTCCTCCGCCGGGATCGCGCCGCGGAGAGCCGGCAACAGGAGCGCGGCGTCGACCCTCGAGTCGCTCGGGGAGCGCTGCCAGTGCCCGGCCGGGTGCAGGGCGTGCTCCGCCGTGTCGGCGACGATCGCGTCGGCCAGCGCCACCCACCTGCCTGCCTGCTCGCTGGGCTGATGCTCGGCGATCCGGCGCAGCCCGGCGGCGCAGATCAGGCGGCTGTGGGTCCAGGCGTCGGGCTCGAGCTCCCAGATGCCCGCGTCCGGTTCCCGCCACCGGCGCTCGATCGCGTCGGCGGCCGTCTCCGCCGCCCGCCAGCCATCGGCGTCGAGATGGTCGTGGCCGGCGGCGGCCGCAAGCAACAGGAGCGACTCGCCGAAGGCGTCGAGCTGGAACTGGTGGTTGACCCAGTTGCCGACCACGTCGGTCCCCCCCGGGTACCCCTTGAGATCGAGCGTCCGCTCGTCGGGCACCGGGTCGCCGGTGATCGTGTAGGCGGGCACCAGCCCGGGGCCGTCGGCGAGCAGCCGATCGGTGACGAAGCGCACCGCGTCGTCCATAAGCGGCAGCGGTCCCGCCTCGGCCACCGCCTGGCCGGTGAAGCACTGGTCCCGGATCCAGACGTAGCGATAGTCGTAGCTCCGGCCCTGGCGGGCGCGCTCGGGGAGCGACATCGTGGCCGCCGCCACCATCCCGCCGCCCTGACTGGTCAGCCCGCTGAGGACGGCGTAGGAGTGGCGCGCATCGCGCGGAGCGACCGTCGACTCGAGCTCGGGCAGCCGCTCCGTCCACCCCGCCTCGGTCCCGCTCCAGGCGCGGGCGGGATCGGGGGCCTCCTCGTCGCCGCCGTCCGCGTCCAGCACCAGGACCAGGTCGTGCGTCTCCCCCTCCTCGAGCTCGAGCGTCATCACCAGCGGCCGCCCGCCTTGACCGTCGGGCGTCGGCTTCGCGTCCGCCGCCCCCACCCAGGTCATGCGGACTTCGCCGACCCGCCCTGTCCAGGCGCCGTCGTCGCGGCGGCGGCGGTGCTGAGGTCGCTGCGCGCCGAACTCGCCGCGGAGATCGAGAACGACGCGGACCCGGGCGGTCCCCTGCCGGGCCAGGATCTGGCGCAGCACCACCGCCCGCTCCGGACGGCTCGGCAGCGCGAGCGCCTCACGGCACTCGACAACTCCCGCGTCGGTGATCCAGCGGTTGCGCCAGATCAGGCCGTGCTCGTAGTAGCCACCCCACACGAACCGGCTAAGCGGCGTGACCGCGTACACGCCCTGGCCCCCGATCAGGGTGGCAAAGCACGCGTCCGAATCCCAGCGAGGAACGCACATCCAGGTGAAGTCGCCGCGGGGGCCGACGATCGCGCCGCGCTCGCCGTCGGCGATCATGGCGTACTCGCGCAGGATGTGGGGGACGCCGAGGTGACTTAACGAGTCCGGGTCGGAGCTGCTCACAGCTCGAACCGAGAGGCTTCGCCGCGCTTGAGCTCGATCCCGAGGCCGGGGCGGTCGGCGTCCGGGTGCAGGCGGCCGTCGCGGGGCGACAGTACGCCGTCGAACAGCATTCCCTCCACCCGGGCGTGGGTGTGGAAGTACTCGCAGTGGCGCAGCCGCCCGACACCGCAGGCCGCGTGGGCGTGGATCTGCGGCGCACAGTGCGCCGAGAACGGGATCTCGTAGGCCGCGCACAGGTCACCTGCGGCCAGCAGCCCGCTCACGCCTCCGGCGCGGGTGACGTCGGCCTGGAGGACGTCGACGGCGCCGGCGTCGAGCATCCGGCGGAAATACGACGGCCGGAACCCGTACTCGCCCGCGGCGATGTCCATCCCCGGAGGTCCGGCATCGCGGATCAGCCGCATTCCCTCCAGGTCGTCGGAGGACACCGGCTCCTCCAGCCAGGACACGCCAACCTCGGCGAACTCCTGCGCCAGGGCCAACGCCAGCTTCCGCGAGTAGGCGCCGTTGGCGTCGACGAACAGCTCGGCGTCGGGTCCGATCGCCTGGCGCACCGCCCGGGCCCGTCCCACGTCGGCGCCGGGGTCGCGCCCGACCTTCATCTTCACCCGCGGGATTCCCTGCTCCACCCACCCGGACAACTGCGCGCACAGCTCGGCTTCGTCATACGAGGTCAGCCCGCCGGAGCCGTAGACCGGCACCGCCGGATGTGCGCGCCCAAGCAGGTCGGCCAGGCACACGTCCAGGAGCTTTGCCTTCAGGTCCCACAACGCCACATCCAACGCCGAGATCGCCATCGCGCACATTCCCGGCCAGCCGAGATTACGGATCGTCGTGATCATCGCCCACCACGAGCCGGGAACGGCCAGCGCGTCGCGACCCTTCACCGCTCCGGCGAGCGGCCCGGTGATCAGCGATGCCGCCGACTCGTGCGCATAGGTGTAGCCGAGGCCGGTCCACCCCCCGGCGTCGACCTCGGCCACCACCACGGTGACCGAATCCCACTCCAGCGTGCCGTCGGACTCGGGCTGTTCGGTCGGCACCTGGTAGGCGGTCGCCCGGACCTCGGTGACCGGCGCCTCGATCACGTATCCCTTCCCGCGGCGCCGTCACCCATCCGCTCGGCGAGCCTCGAGGCCAGTGCCATGATCGTCAGCGCCGGGTTGGCGCTCCCCTGGGTCGCACAGACGCTGCCATCGCAGGCGTAGACGTTGGGGGTGTCCCACACCCGGTGGTCGGCGTCGACGACGCTGGCCTCTGGACTCATTCCCATGCGGGCGCCACCCACCAGGTGGGCGAAGCGCTGGATCGTCAGCACGTCCTGGGCCCCGGCGGCGTTCAGGATGTCGGAGATAATCCGGCTGGAATAGGCCATGTTGCGCTTGTCGTTCTCGGTCAGGCTGTAGTCCATCCGCGCCACCGGCATGCCCCAGCGGTCCCGCTCGTCGGCCAGCGTCACCCGATTCTCCGGGTCGGGAAGCAGCTCATTGAGGACGCCGATCGTCGCCCAGTGGTTGTAGTCCCGCATGTACTCGCGCATCGCCCGGCCCCAGTGGCCGTCGGCGAGCACGTGCTGGGCCCATTCGATCGGCATCGGCGACACGGTCTGCACGGAGAAACCGCGGGCGAACCCGCGATCCGGATCGGTCTCGTAGAACTGCTCGGAGGAGATCTCGGGCGGGGGCGCCTTGTAGGACCGCAGCTCTTCGGGGAACCGACCCGCCGACTGGGTCGCGCCCTGGACCATGACGTAGCGCCCCACCTGGTCGTTGTTGTTGCCCAGGCCGTTGGGGTGGCGGCGCGAGGTTGACTGAAGCAGCAGTCGCGGGGTCTCGATCGAGTAGCAGGAGACCACCACCGCGCGGGCTCGCTGCACATGCTCGGCGCCGTCGCCCTCCGTGATGTAGCGCACGCCGGTGGCGCGGCCGGTGGCGTCTTCGATCTCGACCGCGGCGGCCATGCTGCCCGCCCGCACCTCCACGCCGTGCTCGATCGCGTCCGGCAGGTGGCTGACGTACGGGCTCCCCTTGGCGTTGACCTTGCAGCCCTGCAGGCAGTAGCCGCGGTAGATGCAGTGCGGGCGGTTGCCGAACGTGCCGTTGACGATCGCCACCGGGCCCACGCGCATGTGGATGTCGAGCTCGCGGGCGCCGCGCATCAAGTTCGCGGCCGCCCCGGTGACCGGATGCGGCGAGAACGGATAGCTGTGCGGATCACCCCACGGCCAGTCCTGTCCGGCCACTGGGAGCTCCCGCTCCACCTCCTCGTAGTGAGGCCGCAGCTCGGCGTAGGAGATGGGCCAGTCGGCGCCGACGCCGTCGCGGCTGAGGGTCTCGAAGTCAGACGGATGAAAGCGGGGCGCGTAGCCGGCGTAATGGATCATCGACCCGCCCACTCCGCGGCCACTGTTGTTCTTGCCGAGCTGCACCGGATCGCTGCCGCCGATCACTCGCGGCTCGGTCCAGTAGAGGTGGTGGGACCCCGCCTCGTCCGACACCCAGTCCTCGTCGGGGTCCCAGAACGGCCCCGCCTCCAGGATCACGATCTTCCAGCCGCGGCGGGCGAGCCGCTGGGCGAGCACGGATCCACCGGCACCGGCGCCGACGATGCACAGGTCGACCTCCTCGCCGTCGTCGTAGTGGCGCATGTGACGCCGACCCGGGATCCCCCGGCTGTGGACTTCGAGCAGGAACCGGGAATCGTTGGCGCTCGGCCCGATCGACCCCTTGAGCAGCCGGGTCAGGGTTCGCACGGAAATTCGGGGTGGAATTGGACGGTCGACCCGTGAACCGGACCCACCCACCCCGTCGCACGTGAGCGAAGGCGTGCCTTTGGCACGTCGAGCGAGCGGATGGCGTCCAGCGCCGCGGGAGCCGGACGACTCGGGCGCGGCCCGGGCCGGCGAGGCAGGATGCCGAGCGGGCCGCAAGCCCGAGCGGACAAGCCGCCACTAATTTGCGTGCGAGCCCTTAGCTTCAAGAACGGTCCTTCTCGACGCGCACCGGATCCTCGGCGGTGGCGCCCGGGCGCTCGAACGGCTCCAGCACGCTGACCCCCTGGCCGAGCCGCATGAACCCGCGCGGGTAGGCCGGGCCCCCGAAGCCGATCTCGTTCCACGCCCACGGATGCGAGTAGAACCCCTCGAGGATGGCTCGCATGCACACCGACCACGCCTCCTTGACGTTCAGCTGCTCCCAGGCTCCACCCTCCAGCTTGCCGGTGGCGAGATCGCCGACCACCTGCTCCCGGACCTCGGTATCGAGCGCCGCGAAGCTCTCGGCGCCGAGCTCACGGGCGCGCTCGTTCAACCCGCGGAGGACCAGCCGCCACGTCTCCGGGTCCTCGGGCATGTCGTGGAAGCGAAACCCGTCCAGCTTTCCGTCGGCGAGCTTGGCGTCGACCGCCTCGGCCACCGGAATCCGCGGATCACTGTCCTGGGCGGTGGCGGTGTCACAGAACGCCCTCAGCGCCGGCTCCTCCTCCGCGGTGAAGAAGCGAAGGGCCCCCGACGCGGACAACCGCCCCTTGACCACCGCTTTGGTCTGCTCGTCCCAGCTCGCCTCCGACGCGAGCACGTCGTAGTCGGGGTAGCGGCCGATCATCTGGGGGGTGATGCCGCGGCGCTGACGCGGGAGCCACGACGCGTCCAGCGGCTGCCCGTCGGGCCGCCGTTTGGGCAGGTGCTCCCCTCGGCTCATGTCGGGTGCCGCCATCAGCTCCGCTCGCTAGTCCTCGCGCCTGAGCACGGCCGCCAGGATCCCCATCGCGCCGACGATAGACATCAGGCCGGGGGCGACGATCGGCGGGCCCATCGCCAGGTTGTAGACGGCCGTCTCGTCGCTGAACCCTCCAGGCCGACGGGCGACGCCGCGGGCGTGGTAGTACTCGCCGAGCAGCCCGTTGGCGGTGTATGCGACCGCCGCCACCGGGAGATAGCGCTTGGCCCAGCGGCGCGAGAAGATGCCTCCGACACCGGCCACCACCACCGGCGGCGTGAGCACGATCGGGCTCCACATCATCTTGTGGCCGAAGCTGGCTCGGTAGTGCTCCAGGTAGATCTCGCCGGTGGTCACCACCGCCGAGAAAGCGGTCAGACCCGACAGGGAGCGCTCGAACCGTCCGTGCTGCACCTCGGAGACGATCCGGTCGATCAGGTGCTCGGGCCGCGCCCGCTCCTCTTTGAACCCCGGCACTCGCAGCTTCATCATCGTCCGCCTACCCTACATGTGGCCGCCGCTCACTGCCCCGTGCTCATTCGCGGCCGCGTACTGGTCAGCACTCGGACACAGCCGGCGCCGGGCGCGGCACCGCGGTTGCACTCGCCCCGGCTCCGGGTATCAGTTTTCGGTATGGCGCAGCCGCAGCGATCCACGGAGCCACGGGGCGGTGAGGTCCGCGAGGGCGAACGCCAGAGTCGCCGGATGGCCGCCCCGGCCAGTCGGTTCGCGCTGATCGCGCTGGCGCTGGCGATTCCGGGCGCGGTGCTGTTGGTGCTCGGCAGCGGCTGGGTGTGGGCGGTTGGGATCGCGCTCCTGGCGCTGGCGATTGCACCGGCGGTGATCGGAATCGGCCTGCTCGGCTCGGCGATCGTCACTCGCTGGGCCTCGCGCGACCGGCCGTTCGCCTGACGACCGGCCCTTCGCCTCCCGCTTTCGCCCTTCGCCTCCCGCTTTGCCCGGGACGCCGAGCCGCCCCGCGGTACCGGCGAACCGGTAACCGCGGGGCGTGACCCGGAGGCGGTCTGGCTCAGTTGATGCCGGCGAGCTCGTGCTCGGCCAGCTCGTCCTTGGCGATCGGCCGGCGGACCTCCAGGGAGTGCACCACCCGCTCGGTGAAGAGCTCGTGGAGCGTCAGGCCGATCACCGCCAGCGCGACGAACGCGACGCCCGAGGCGAAGCCGAGCCAGGTCACGACGACGCCGCCGAACACGATGCTGGCGACGATCGTCCAGGCGCCGAGGACGCCGATGATCCCGTCAAGCGCGCGCTGGGCCCGGCCGCGGGATGCGATCCCGATGGTGGCCGTAGACGCGAGGGCGACGATGCCGGCGCCCAGCATCAGCCACATGAAGACCGGAGGGCTCCACGCCATCGAAACGACGACCAGGAACCCGCCAAGAATGGCGAGACCTACGTTGGTGAGAAAACGAGAGTTCACGAAAACCTCCATTGGGTCGGCCACGGCGTGGCGCAACGGCCACGATGTGGCGCAACGTCCTTGGATCGAATAGCTGATGAGCCATCTCCAATTACATTGCGTAATCAACAATAACACTCAGACTGAGCCATCGCACTGATCGCTCAGACTTGTTTGTGAAACGGTCAGCGTGCATACTCGTGGGGTGCCACCAGCGAGCGAATCCCTGAACCAGACCGCCCGCGTCCTCCTCGGGATGATCGCCGAGGGTCACGCCACCGGCTACGCGATCAAGGCCGAGATCGAGCGCTCCACCCGCCTGTATTGGGGGGCGAGCGTCGGGGGCATCTATCCGGAGCTCCGGCGCCTGCGTGAGGCCGGCCTGGTCGGCGTCCGCGACGACCCGCGGGGCGGGTCCCGGCGTCACGCCTACAGCCTCACCCCCGCCGGACAGGCGGCGCTCAGACAGTGGCTGACCGACCCTTCCCCGCCGGTAGTGGAGATGCGAAACGAGGCGCTGCTCAGGCTTCGCTTCGCCGGCGTGCTGGATCGCGATGCCCAGGTCGCGGTGATCCGCCGCATGCGCGCCGTCAACGAGGAGCGGATCGACGAACTGGAGGCGCGCCTCGCCGAGGGCCAGTTCGACGACCCCCTGCATCGCTGGACGATCGAGTTCGGAGTCGGCTGGAACACCTGGGCCCGAGATTGGGCCGAGACCGTCGAGCGCCGTCTCAGCCGCCGCCGGCGACCCGACTGACGAGCTCCTCGGCAATGGCCAGCGACGAGGTCGCTGCCGGCGACGGCGCATTGCGCACCCAGGCGACCTTCCCGCTGACGCCAAGGCGGAAATCGTCGACCAGGGAGCCGTCGCGGTCGACGGCCTGGGCGCGCACGCCGGCCGGAGCCGGCAGGGCATCCGGGGGCTGGAGCTCCGGGACGTAGCGCTGGAGCTCTGAGATGAAGGCCCGTTTGCGCGCCGAGCGGTACAGCTCGGCGACGCCCGCGCGCCAGTGGCGCCGCATCATCCGGACCGTTCCCGGCCAGCTCAACGTCTCATACAGCTCGCGCCAGTCCACGGCGGTGCGGCGGTATCCCTCGAGCGAGGTCGCCAGCACGGCGTTGGGACCCAGCCACACCGATCCATCGAACCTCCGGGTGAGGTGAACACCCAGGAACGGCAGCCGCGGGTCGGGCACCGGGTAGATCAGCCCGCGCACGAGCCCGGTCCGGTGGGGGGCGAGGCTGAAGTACTCGCCGCGAAACGGCACGATCCGCGGCTCGGGGTCCTCGCCGGAGGCCCGGGCCAGGCGATCCGCCTGCAGGCCGGCACAGACGATGACTCGGTCCGCGTCCAGGATCTCGCCCCCCGCCAGCCGGAGAGCGGGACGCCTGCCGCTGGCGTCGATTCGCAACACCCCGGCGCCGGTCCGGATCTGGCCGCCGGCGGCGCTCAGCTCGGACGCCATCGCGGTGGCCACGGCCGCGAAATCGACGATCGCGGTATGGGGCGAGTGCAGGGCGGCCACGCCCCGCGCGTGCGGCTCGATCTCCGCCAGGTCTGAAGGCTCCAGCCAGCGCAGCCCGGGGACTCCGTTGTTCGCCGCCCGCTCGGCCAGCCGCCGTAACGGGTCCAGTTCGCGCTCGGCGGTGGCGACCACGACCTTCCCGCACTCCGTGTAGGTGACGCCGTTGGCGGCACAGAAGTCGCGGATCAGGAGGCGTCCCCGGGTGCACAGCCGCGCCTTCAGCGAGCCCGGCGCGTAGTACAGACCGGCGTGCACGACGCCGCTGTTGTGTCCGGTCTGATGACGAGCGAGGCCGGGCTCCTTCTCGAGCAGGATCACCTCGTCGCCCGAACGCGAGGCGGTGAGCAGCCGGGCCGTGGCCAATCCGAGGATTCCCCCACCGACGACGACTAGCCGCATCGGAGCCGTCCAATCCGGTTCTGGCCGACAGGTTTTCTGGCGTTTTTCACTTCCAGAGTGAAGGCAATCAGACCCGAGCAGGCGGTGCCGGGCTCGTTTGCGCAAAGATTTCGCCTATCGCCCCGGAAGCCAAGAGCCTGCGCTCGCGTCTGCCGCCGCTGCTGTTCGCTCTCGTCGTTGGTCTGGCGCTGACGCTGCCCGCCACCGGCCGGGCGGCCACGTTCGGCGCGCCCGGAACCGTGTCGCTGGATCAGCCGGCGTACACCGCGCACGAGGGCCAGGGCTCTCTCACGATCACGATCGTGCGCGCCGGAGAGCTGCGCGGTGCGGAAAGCGTGGGCTATGGAGTCAAGCGCCGGGACGCCCAGCCGGGCATCGACTTCGACACCGTCTCCAACCACTACATCACGTTCTCGCCGGGCCAGCGGACGTACTCGTTCACCGTGCCCATCATCGACCGGGGAATCAACGCCACCCCGGTTCACGCTCTGGCCTACCTCTACGGCTCCTCGCCGGATGCCATGGGCTCCAACCACAACTCGCCAGTGACCATCCTCCACGACGACCCGTTGTCGGCACGAGACCCGGCCGATCCACTCGGCGACGGCGCTGCCGGCGGCAATCCGATCGCCGGAACCCGGCTCTACGTCGATCCCGCCTCGGGCGCGGCCCAGGCGCAACGCCGTTTCCGGGGCTCGCGCCCGCAGTGGTCCGCCCTGCTGGGTGAGATCGCGACCGAGCCCGGCGCCCACCGGTTCTACATGTGGAACATGGGCGCGCACGTGGCGGGGAAGGTCGCCCACTATCTGGAGGGCACTCAGGTCCAGCAGCCGGGAACGACGGTGATGCTGTCCACCTATACGCTGATCCACAATCGCTGCGGCTCGACGGCGACGCCGGCGGCGCAACGACGCTACGACAACTTCATCAAGCGCGTCGCCGGCGGGATCGGGAACTTCCACGTCATCTTCTTTCTGGAGATCGACTCGCTGATCAGCGCCCCGTGCCTGGGCCGGCGGCAGCTCGCCATCCGCGAGGCGGAGCTGAGATATGCCGTCTCGGCTCTCGAGGCCGACCCCCACGTGGTCGTCTATCTCGATGGCGGCGCCGCCGACGCCGTCCCCGCCCGGCGCATGTCCCGCTATCTCCGTGCATCGGGAGTGGCCCAGGCTCAGGGCTTCTTCCTGAACTCGACTCACTTCGACTGGACGACGACCGAACTGCGCTTCGGCCAGCGGATCTCCCGGCTGACCGATGGTGCCCACTTCATCATCAACACCGGGTCAAACGGCCGCGGTCCGGTTGCACCCCGGCACCGCGTCGGGTACGGCAACGAGATCCTGTGCAACCCGCCCGGCCGCGGGCTCGGGCCTCTGTCGGTCCGCGACGACGTCGCTCAGCAGACCGCCTACGCCGCCGTCGACGGCCTGCTCTGGTTCTCCAATCCGGGCGGCAGCGGCGGCCGATGCGGCCGGGGCGCGCCGCCCCGGGGCGTGTTCTGGCCGGCGCGCGCGGTGATGCTCGCCCGCAACTGGGTCGACCGGGTGACCGGACCCCCGTTCCCGCTGGTGCAGTCGCCGTTCGCGGCCGCCCGGCGGTAGCCCGGGCCGTCTAGCGTCGCTCAGTAGCGGGGGCGGCCCGGCTAGCGTCGCTCCAGCAGTGAGGCGGCCCGTCTAGCGTCGCTCCAGCAGTGGGGCGGCCGCCTCGCCCAGCCCACACTGCCTGAGGTCCGAGACGCCGTCGTGGACGATCTCGCTCACCGTCTGGCCCTGGTAGATCCAGTCGGGGTTGCGGGCATAGACCGTGGCCAGCTTGGTCGCGCTCGACTTCGCGGTGGCGCGTAGCGTCGCCAGATCCTGCGCGTGGTCGCCCGAGAACGCCGTCACCTGATAGGCCTCGCCGCAGGCGGTGGAGATCCCGCTGGTGGCCCGATCGAGCTTCTGGGCGAAGGCCAGGGGCGCCTGGGGCGGGGTCGCCCCGCATCCGGCGATCGCCATCGCGGCCAGGACGGCGGTGGCCGGTAACCGCCGTAACGACGAGGGCTTGTGAAGGCTCATGTCAACAGGATCAACGAGGCTCCGCCGAGCAGCGCCGCTCCCGCGGTCCACCACGCGATGTAGTCGCCGATGTGGCCGCTGTGCAGCTCGCGCAGCTTGTTCAAAGCGGCGAGAGACGGGTGTAAGAGCGCCTCCGGGACACGCTCCCGCACCGGGCCGCCAAACAGGCCGAGCGCCGCCAGGCCGAGCGCCCCCAGGGTGGAGATCGCGCCGTAGACGTAGTCGTATGTCTCGATGTGACTGGTGTGGACCGGCGCGAAATTCGCGCGACCGCCGTGAAGCACCCAGCCGATGTAGGCCTGGTGATCGCCGAAGTGCCCGGCGGCTCGCTCGATCCCCGGCACCGCGCCCGGGATCAGCCCGATCGCGATCGCGGCGAGCAGCAGCACGGCGGGTACCAGCACCATCAGCGGCGGGGTGCGATCGCGGGACACGTTCTCCTCGTCCGCCTCGCGTGCCGGCTCGTCCCGGTCTCGCTCGTTGCGAGCCTGGGCAGCCCCCCATCCCAGGAACACGCGTCCCGCGACACGCAGGACCGCCCCGCCGGTGCACACCGAGGAGATCACGAACACCGCCGGCAGCCACGGGAAGCCGCCGTCGATCGCCGCTGATTCCAGCAGCGACTTGCCGAAGAAGGCGGTGCTCACGGGAACCGCCGCCAGCAGCAACCCGCCGATCCCGAACAGGATCCCAACGTGGGGCAGGACCCGGCCCCGGCCGTGGAGATCGAACTCGTCCACGGTGCCGAAGCGATGCAGCAGCACCCCCGTGAGCATGAACAACGCCGCCTTGTTCAATCCGTGCGCGATCACGTAGGTGGCGACCGCGGCCAGGCCCTTGGCGCTGAGCAGGCCGATCCCGCACACGAACAGGCCGATGTGGCTGATCGTCGAGAATGCCAGCAGCCGCTTGATATGCCGCTGGACGAAGCACATCAACGCGCCCCACAAAGCCGTGACCGTGCCGATGGCGATGAGGATCGCGTGCAGCGCCACCGCATGGGGCCCGAGCGGCCCCGCGAACATCGTCCAGTACAGGCGGGCGATGGCGTACACGCCCAACTCCACCATCACGCCCGAGAACAGTACGCAGACCGGGGTCGGCGCCACCGCGTGCGCGTCGGCAAGCCAGAAGTGAAGCGGGGTCGCCGCCGCCTTGGTCAAGAAGCCGACGAACAGCAGCGTCATCGCGACCACGGTCAACGGATCGGCATGGTGACGATCGAGCGCGGCCCCGATCTGAGCCATGTTGAGCGCCCCGGTTCGGGCGTAGAGCAGGCCCACGCCGAGAAACATCGCGTACGCGGCCACGCTGTTGGAGATCGCCATGTTGATCGCCCCCTGGAGCGGTCCCCGCTCCTCGATCCGGAAGGCGGTGAGCGCGTAGGCGCAGGCGCTCATCAGCTCGAAGAACACCACCAGGTTGAACAGGTCACCGGTCAGCGAGAAGCCGACCATCGCCGTCAGGAACACCAGCACCAGCGCGTGGAACAGCCCGTCGGCCGCGTCGAAGTAGCGAATCGAGTAGACGAGCGTCGCGGTCACCAGGACAGCGGCGAACGTCGCCAGGCCGGCGCCGATCGGATCGATCGACAGCGAGATCCCGATTGTGACCATGTGGCTCGGGCGCCAGCCCCCCAGCCAGTAGGCGAACGGGTTGTGGATCGCGCGCGCGAGCAGCAGCGCGCACATCGTCACCACCGCCAGCGCCACCCCCACCGCCGCCATGTCGTTGAACGCGCGCGACGTCCAGTGGCGCAGGGCCACGATTCCCGCCGCGCCGAGCATCGGGACGGCCACGGTCAGAGCGGCAATGTGCATCGGGTGTCTCGGCGCTACCGGCGCAGCGCCCGCAGCTCACTTGGGTCGAGGCTCCCGAACCGCTTGTGCGCCTGCACGGCCAGCGCCAGCAGCAGCGCGGTGACGGTCGCCTCGATCACGATGTCGGTGAGCACCAGCACCTGTACCACCGGGTCGACCGTCTTGCTCACCGCCGGGATGTCGGCGTAGATCGGCGCCTGGGCACCGGTGCGGTACCCGATGCCGATCAGGAGGACGTAGGTCGCCGACTGCACCACCGTCAGTGACAGGATCGTTCGCACCAGGTTGCGGCTGGAGACGACGCCGTAGAGCCCGATCAGGAACAGCCAGGCGGCGACCGCGAACGGCAGGAAGCTCACGGCTCCGAGCGCCCCCTGATCAGGATCGTCTGGTCCAGGAACTCGCTCCAGGCCACCAGGAAGGCGCCGCTGACCTCGACGCCGACGGCGACGCTGGCGATATCGATCTGGCCGCCGGACAGCAGGTGCCCGGGAATGCCAAACGGGAGGAAGTTCTTGAAGAACACGCCGACGAACACCAGACCGGCGACGCCGACCAGCGCGTAACCGGCGGCGCCGACGGCGTCGGCGAACTCGATCAGCGTATGCGGGGTCTTCAACCTGACGCGCATGTAGCCGCCGGCGAGGAAGATCGCCAGCGGCCCCGCGGCGAGCACGATGCCGCCCTGGAAGCCGCCGCCCGGCGTCAGCTGCCCATGCACGACGATGTAGATCCCGAGCGCGATCATGCTGGGGACCAGGCCGAGCGCCAGGGCGGCCAGTGCCTCGCTGGCCCCGGCGAAACGGTGGTCCTCGTCCTCCTCTTCGCTCGGACTGCCGTGCTCGTCGCGCAGCTGGCGGAGGATCAGCACCACGCCCAGCACCGACCCGAACAGGATGAACTCCTCCCCCAGCGTGTCAAAACCGCGAAGATCGAAGTTCAGCGCGGTGACCAGGTCGGTGGCGTGACGCTCGGTGACGCCGATGCCGGAGACCACCTGGCCGTAGACCCCGTGATAGTCGCCGAAGTCCGGCAGCCCGCGCAGCCCGAGAACGAGAACCAGGCCCAACCCCACACCGGATAAGGCAAACAGGGTCAGCCGGCCGGTGCGGCTCACGGCCTACTCCTCGTCCTCGTCTCGGCGTGTGCGCTCCTGCTCGCCGATCTTGCGCAGCGCCAGCAGGATCATCACCGGAAGCCCGACGGTGGAGACGACGATCTCCGAGAGGGCGACGTCGGGAGCCTGCAACACGAAGAACAACATCGTGAGCGCCATCCCGAAGACGCCGAGCACCAGCGTCTGGCGCAGCGGCTCGGACGCGGCGACCACCGCACCGCCGCCGAGGGCGACCGCCGTCAGCGCTGCGATCTGAAGCAGTGTCATCCCGCCTGGCTCTCGTCGATCTGCCTGCGCCAGTCTCCGAGCTCACGGATCAGGAAGCTGCGCACCGTCGTGTGCACCAGGATCGGCCCGGCGAGGACGAGCACCACGCCGACGAGCAGCGCCTTGTCGCCGATCAACGAGAAGGACTCACGGAACACGACACCGACCGCCACCAACAGCGCGCCGAAGCCGGCCAGGCCGATGTAGTGCAGGCGGTCGTAGACGCTACGCATCGCGCACAGCCCGAGAACGGCGAGCAGCTCCAAGCCGCCCCCGGCGATAAGCAGCACCAGCGCGGTGACCTGCCGCCAGCTCAATGCTTACGCTCCATCAGCCGGGCGAACGTGAGCGAGCCGATCACCGACATGGGCGCGAACACCACCGCCAGATCGACGAACGGCTGGCGATGAAACCCCTCCGCCAGCGTGACCAGGATCGTGCTCAGCAGCACCGCGGCGATCTGCATTCCGGCGAGGCCGTGCGTCGGGGCGGCGAGCAAGGTGACCGCCAGGCACGGGATCAGCGCGAACCCGAGCACGGTGGCAGCTATCTCCCACTCGTTCATCCGAGCTTCAAGAGGTCGATCGCCTCATCCCCGCCCGACCGACGGAGTTGGTGTCCGAGCAGCAGCTCGCGATCGGGGTCGACGCCGACGATGATCGTGTTGGGCGCGAACGAACCAAACGACTCGGCGAGCGCCCGCCGGCCGCTCTCGAGCGACTCGACGTCGCCGCGCCGAAACGGCACCACGCGAAACACCCCGACGCTCGCCTCCCGGCGCACCAGTTGGCGCAGCGCGAACAGGGACACGACGGCCGCGTCGGAGGGGACCTGGAGCAGCGGGCGATACAGGCGCCGGAGCCAACTCAGCCGGGTCCCGAGGCGGGTGAGATCGCGTTGCCGGGCCAGGTCGAAGGCGGTGGCCGCAATCACCGCGGCCCCCGCGCCGACGATCAGCTCGGGAAGATCGGTGATGTCGATCAGCAGCCAGTAGAGCGCTGCGGCGAACGCCCAACCCAATGACCAGGCGACGACGCGCGGCATCGCCTGCCTGGGACGGGACGGCTCTGCCATACCCGGCGAGTTCGGCTGCCGCCCGGAGAATCCTGCCTGCCGTGGCCCGGAGTATCCTGCCTGCCGTGGACTACGCGCAGGCGCGCGCCAGGGCGTCGGCGAACGCGTCCACGTCCTGCGCTGCGGTGTCCCAGGAGCACATCAGGCGCACCTCGCCGGTCGACTCGTCCCAGTCATAGAACGGCCACCGCGCGCGGACGGCCGCGGCCGCCTCGCGCGGAAGGACTGCGAACACCGCGTTGGCCTCTACTGCCTGGGTGATCGTCACCGCGGGAATCTCGGCCAGCTGCGCGGCCAGCCGCGCCGCCATCGCATTCGCCTGCCCCGCGGTGCGACGCCAGAGGTCGCCTTCGAACATCGCGACGAATTGAGCGGCGAGAAAGCGGCCCTTGGACGCCAGCTGCAGTGTCTGCTTGCGCAGGTAGCGGGCCCCCCGCGCCAAGCCGGGATCGAGGAAGACGACGGCGTCGCCGAGCAGCATCCCGTTCTTGGTCCCGCCGAGGCTCAGCAGATCGACCCCGACGTCGGTCGTGATCGCGCGGAGTCCCACGCCGAGCCCCACCGCCGCGTTGGCCAGTCGAGCGCCATCCACGTGCAGGAGCAGTTCGTGGCCATGCGCGATCTCGGCCAGCGCGGAGATCTCGGCCGGGCTGTATCGAGTCCCGAGCTCGGTGCTCTGGGTGATGGTCACCAGCCGGGGCTGCACCGCGTGCTCGTCTCCCATCCGCGTCGCCAGCGCCCGCACGTGATCGGGAGTGAGCTTCGCATCGAGGGTGGGGGCGGTGAGCAGCTTCACGCCCGCGATCCACTCCGGGGCGCCTCCCTCGTCGACGTTGACGTGGGCGACGTTGGTGCAGATGACCGCCTCCCAGGGCCGGCAGACGGCGCGCAGCGAGAGGACATTCGCGCCCGATCCGTTGAACACCAGCAGCGGCTCAGCCTGGGACCCGAAGTGCTCGCGCAGCACCCCCTCCGCCCTTTTCGTCCACGGATCGGCGCCATAGGCGACGGCATGGCCCCGGTTGGCCTGCGCCACCGCCGCGAGCACCTCGGGGTGCGCGCCGGCGTAGTTGTCGGAGGCAAATGACTTCACTGTGAGGATGTGACCGGGAAGTAGGCGCGCATGGCCGGGAGGTGGTGCAACCACTCGCGAGGCTACGCAAACTTTGCTCCACGGCTTGCGCAACCTTTGCCGGTGGCGCATGTTCTACGTCCTATCGAGTCCCTGAGATCCAGCTCGGGCGAGCGGGAGAGCGTCGACGTGGCGCCGACCGCGATGGACGGCAGCCTGTACCGTGTGGACCTGCCGGCCAGCACGTCTGCCCGCAACGGTGACCGGGACCGGCCCGCCTGAGAAGCATGAGTCCTGTAACCCCTGCATCTCACCTTCGTCACGCCCCGGTTCATCTTCGCCGGCTGGCCCTGGCGGCGACGCTGGTCGCGTTGATCGCCACCTGGGTAACCGGAAGCGCCTCGGCCGCCGCCGGCAAGGAGGTCAGCTATCAGGGCTACCGGTTCACCGTGCCGGCGAGCTGGCCGGTGTACCGGCTGGTGCGTGACCGCACCGCCTGCGTTCGCTTCGACCGCCACGCCGTGTATCTCGGCCGGCCGAGCGCCCATCAGCATTGTCCCGCGACCGATGCCGTCGGGCGGACCGAGGCGATCGCCGTGACGCCGGTCGGATCCCACGCCAGCCTGGCCGACGGCGCCGCCGGCGGGATCCTCCCTCAGCCCGGCATCCGTGCCGGCGGCTCCGAGGCACAGCTCGTCAACACCCGTCATCGAGTTCTCGTCACCGCCACCTGGAACCGCCACCCGGCGGTGGTCCGGCGCGCCCTCGGCGTAGGTTCGCTCACCGCCGCCGTCGCGGCATCGGCGCGGTCGCGTCGCCACGCGGTCACGGCGGCCGCGGCGCATGCCGTCCTCGTTCACCGGGCTCGGGTCACCGCGAAGGCGCGCGTCGCCGCCACGCCGTCACGACCGGGCCAGGTCTATACGGGGCTCGGTTTTGACCCCTGCAGCACGCCCAGCTCATCTCAGATGACAGCCTGGGCCGTCTCTCCCTACCGCGCCGTGGGCGTCTACATCGGCGGCGCCAATCAGGCGTGCTCGCAGCCCAATCTGACCGCGAGCTGGGTCAATCAGCAGTCAGTGGCGGGCTGGCACCTGATCCCCACCTACGTCGGACTGCAAGCGCCCGGCAACTCCTGTGGCTGTGCCGCGATCTCCCCCGCCAGCGCCGCCACCGAGGGCGCGGCCGCGGCGCGCGACGCCATCGCCAACGCCCAGGCGGTCGGGCTCGGCCCCGGCAACCCGCTCTATTTCGACATGGAGGCCTACACCCCGGGCGGGACCACCACCTCCACCGTGCTCAAGTTCCTGGGCGCCTGGACCGCGCAGCTGCACGTCAGCGGCTACAGGTCGGGGGTCTACAGCAGCGGCGCTTCGGGGATCCGGGATCTGGCGGCGGCGCTGAGCGCCGGCTACACGGAGCCCGACGACATCTGGGTCGCCGATTGGAACGGATCGGCGACCAGCTCCGATCCCTTCCTGCCGGCGACCGGCTGGGTCAGCCATCAGCGGCTGCACCAGTACCGGGGCGGCCACAACGAGACCTACCAGGGCGTCACGATCAACATCGACAACGATTACGCGGACGCCGCCACTGCCGCCGCCGGAAGCGGATCGAGCGCCGCCGGACCGGCCCCGGCGCCGGCTCCCGCCCCCTCGCTGACCGTGTCTCCGGCGGCCAATGGCAGCATCGTCCTTCGGCCGAGCTGGCCCGGCGCGACCGGCGTCGCCGCCTGGCAGCTGGTCGCCGGCCCCACCCCGATCTCGCTCGGCTTCAGCGTCCAGACGGTGAGCGCCGCCACCCGCAGGATCGTGACCGACGACGCGTTCCCGTACTTCGCGGTGCAGGCGATCGGGACGGCCGGCCAGCCGCTGGGCAGCTCCAGTCCGGTGCCCATCCCCGCTTCGGTCGCGATCTACGGCAGGAGCGTGTTCGTGCCTCGTGCCGGCCTCGCCGGAGTCCCCGTCGGATGCTTCAACACCGCCCCGTGCACGCTGACCACGACGATCGCCGTGGGCAAGACGACGCTGGCGAGCACCGGCGCCGAGCGGGTCGCCAAGGCCGGCGGACTTACCTTCTTCAAGCTACCGTCGAGCGGCCGGGCGCTGCTTGCCCGCGCCCCCCACCGTCAGCTCCCGGTGACGATCAAGGTCCGCCAGGCGTCGGGTAAGACGGTCTCCCGCGCGCTGACGCTGACCGGCTTCTCCACCGCCGGCGCGGGACCGCGGCGGAGCGCCGACCCGTCTTCGACGCTGAAGTTCGTGGGCACCACGGAGTTCGTCTCCCACGGCTGGCTCGGCGGCGTCCTCGCCAGTTGCCTCGGCGCCGCGCCCTGCCAGACGAGCACGAAGATCGTCCACGCCGGCAAGGTGATCGCGACCGCCCACCCTGAGTTCCTCGGGGTCGGGCAGTTGGGGTATCTGTTCTTCACGATGACCAGCGCCGGGCACCGGCTGCTCGCCCACGCCCGCGGCAACCAGCTGGCGGCGACGGCGACGATCAGCGCCGGAGGGGTCAGCGCCGCCGCGCACATCGTGCTCGTTTCCTACTGACGCGGCCAGGAACGGGCGTCCGGCGCCGCGCTGGGCGAGAATACCGGCGGTGGCACCCGAACCACAGACCATCATCACCCCGCCGACCGAGTCGGCCATCTTCCTGGTCCTGGTTGCCGATCCAGGATCCGAGGGTGAGATTCGCGACCTGCTGGCCGACGCCGGCGGCCTGAAGCGCTCGGTCGGGTTTCGCCTGCCCGAGGCCGGGCTGACGCTGGTCGTCGGCATCGGGTCGTCACTGTGGGACCGACTGTTTGCACCCCCCAAGCCCGCGGGCCTGCACCCCCTGCCGGAGTTCAGCGGCTCCGGGCACACGGCGCCCGCGACGCCGGGGGATCTGCTGTTCCACATTCGAGCGCACCGCTTCGACCTCTGCTTCGAGCTGGCTCAGCGGCTGACCGATCGCCTGGCGGGATCGGCGCAGGTGATCGACGAGGTGCACGGCTTCAGGTCGTTTGACGAGCGGGATCTGCTCGGCTTCGTCGACGGCACCGAGAATCCCGAAGGCGCCGCGGCCGACGCGGCGGTGGTGACCGGCGGCGAAGATCCCGAGTTTGCGGGCGGCAGCTATGTCGTGGTCCAGAAGTACGTCCACGACCTTCAGGCCTGGGACGCCCTCTCCGTCGAGGATCAGGAGCGGGTCATCGGGCGCACCAAGCTGAGCGATATCGAGCTCGACGACGAAGTCAAGCCGGTGGACTCCCATCTCGCCCTCAATGTGATCGAGGACGAGAACGGCGAGGAGCAGCAGATCCTCCGTTACAACATGCCGTTCGGCCGGGTGGGCAGCGGTGAATTCGGCACGTACTTCATCGGCTACGCGCGCAGCCCGAACGTCATCGAGCAGATGCTGGCCAACATGTTCATCGGCAACCCCCCTGGCAACACCGACCGGATCCTCGATTTCTCCACCGCGATCACCGGCAATCTGTTCTTCGTTCCGAGCCGAGAGCTCCTGGATGATCCGCCTGAACCGCCCGGCACCTCCGCAGCCGCTCCGGCGCCGGTAACGGCCGGTGCCTCCGCGGCTCCGGACGCCGACGGTTCGTTACGAATCGGCAGCCTGCGGCGCGGGACCTAGCGTCCGACTGCCTGGGGGAAGTTGAAGTAGTGGTGGGGGTCGAACTCCCGTTGCACCTTTACGAGGCGCCGGTAGTTGGCGCCGTAGTACGCGTTCTGCCAGCCCTTGAGGTCCGGGTCGGTGTAGTTGACATAGGCGCCTCCGGTCACGTACGGGCTCATCTTGTCGAAGGTCGATTTCAACCACGACGCGCCGCCGTTGTAACTGAGGTACTGCATGCAGAACAGGACGTTGCGGTGCACGAACGCTGTCGCTGACGGCGCGACCCGGTTGATCGCACCGCCGTAGCAGTCGAACAAGATCGCGCCCGATCCGCCGATATGCGCCCGGGCCTCGGCCGCCTGCACCAGCAGTTGACGGGCCGCGGCGGGCAGCGGCTTGGCCACGTAGTCCGACTTCGCTTGGAAGCTCTCCCGCGGCAGCGTCCCCCCGGTCCGCGTGCCCGCGGTGTGACACGCGGTCAGCGAAGTCGTCGAGCAGCCCGCCCACGCCAGCTGCGTTTGCAGGTACCCCCGATCGAAGCTGGACACGTGAGCACCACCCACGGCCCTCAATGGCGCGAGCAGGCTACCCAGATCGCTGGAAGGACCGAAATACTGGCCGCTCACGCTCACTGAGGTGGCGCCGGCGCCGCCGTTCAGATGGAAGATCGACGTCAGCTGCGAGCGCGCGTGAGGAGCCCATGCCTGCCAGGCGGCGAGTGCGGCGGCGGCGCGCGACCACGGCCAAGTCACGATGAATCCGGCGACCGTGCGAGGTACCGGGTGCACACGGAGCTCAAGGCTCGTCACGACGCCGAAGTTCCCGCCTCCACCGCCCCGCAGGGCCCAGTAGAGGTCCGGGTTGCTCTTGCTGTTCGCGGTCCGCAGGCGCCCGTCCGCGGTCACGATCTGGGCGCTCAGGATGTTGTCCGTGGTGAGACCGAACTGGCGACCGGCCAGCCCCATCCCGCCACCGAGCGCGTGGCCGGCGATCCCCACCGACGGACAGGACCCGGCCGGAATGGTTACGCCGTGGGCTGCCAGCGCGGCGTACACGTCGATCAGCTGCGACCCGGCGCCGATCGTCGCAGTGCGATTCCGTGTGTCGACGCTGATGCCGCGGATGTTGCGCAGATCCAGCGCCATGCCACCCGAGAGCGTCGAGTAGCCGGCATAGCTATGGCCACCCGACCGGGACCGGAGCGGGACACCGTGCGACACCCCCCACTTCACCGCGGTACGAACGTCGGCGGCATTGAGCGGACGCGCAACCAACGACGGCAGTACCCCATCGAAGCGCTCGTTGTAGACGTGAGCCGCCTGTGTGAAGCCAGGCGCGCCGCGTTTGATCACCTGTCCGCGGATCGGCGGCCCGGAACCCGCGGCAGCCGCGGTAGCCGGCCTCCCAATGCGAGCAACCCGACGAACGTGAGCAAGCTGACCACCGCAACTCGCGGAAGCAAGCGACAGGCCGGCCATACCCGCTCCGGCCAGGAACCTGCGTCGATCTATCGGACCATCCATCCCGCCCGCCCTTTCACCCTTGGAAGATGATCCTTTCACAGCCGTGCGTCAATCGTCAAGGCCCATGTGTGCACTGGTCGGAGTGGAGAGTGGACGCACCGTCCCTCAGAGAGATGGCGGCGCATCGCGACCGGATCGCGCCACGGGCAAACGACGTCGCCCGGCTATACGATCGCGCGATGGCGGCTGACGCCGCATGAGTCACCGCACGGCTGTGCTCGACCGGGTCCTGGCCAGTCCCCGTCTGCGCCGTGTCGAGGTGGCGTTTCTCGCCTTCGCGACGGCCGAATATGGAGTGTGGGTGGCGGTGCTGGTGTACGCCTACCAACGGGGCGGAACGACGCTGGCCGCGGCGCTCGCCGTCATCCAGCTCGTCCCGGCCGGGTTCGTCGCGCCGATCGCCGCCAGATTGGTCGACTACCGCGGTGCCGCATGGACGCTGCGTACCGGATACCTGCTGCAGGCGCTCGCCATCGGCGCGAGCGCGGCGGCGCTCCTGCTCGGGGCGCCACCGCTGGTCGTCTACGTGGGTGCGATTATCGCCGCCAGCGCGGTCACCGTGACCCGACCCGCCCAGGGCGCGCTACTCCCGAGTCTCGTCGACGGGCCGCGCGAGCTGACCGCGGCCAACGTGGTCACCGGTTGGGTGGAGAGCGTCAGCCTCCTCGTCGGACCTGCGGTGGCCGGCGTGCTCATCGGGCTCGGCGGTCCGGGCGCGGCGTTCGCGGCGTTCACCGGCGCCGTGCTCGCATCGGCACTGCTGGTCGCCCCGCTCACCGATCGGCACGGCGGTGGCCCTGCCGACGCGAGCGAGACGCCTGCACTGGAGCCGACGACAGTCGCCGGTCTGGTGCGCACCGAGCCGCGGATCGCCGTGCTGCTCAGCGCGGTGTCGATCCAGTTCGTGGCGATGGGGGCCCTCGATGTCCTGGTCGTCGTGTTCGCCATCAGCCTGCTGGCGCTCGGATCGTCCGGGGCGGGCTACCTCGACGCCGCGTTCGGCGCGGGGGCCGTCCTCGGCGGGTTCAGCGGCCTGGTGCTCGTCGGCCGCGACGGATTGGTCGCACCGCTCATCGCCGCCTCGCTCGCCTGGGGTGCGGCATTCCTGGCCCTCGGCGCGTGGCCCACCATCGCCGGCGCGTTCGTCCTGCTGGCGGCGTCCGGTGCGAGCCGCACCGTGGTTGATGTCTCTGGCCGAACCATCCTGCACCGCATCGTCCCCGCTGAGGCGCACGGACGGGTATTCGGCGTCCTCGAGGGCGCATCGATGTTCGGTCTCGCCGTGGGGTCGCTCGCGGTGCCGTTGCTGGTGGCGATCGGTGGGGCACGGTTCGCCGTCGCCGCCGCCGGCGGCCTGCTGGTCGTCGTCGCCGTCGCGTCGGTGACCACGCTGCGCGCGCTCGAGCGCACTACGGCGCCCCCGGAGGTCGAGCTGGCCCTTCTCCGCGGTTCGCCGCTGTTCAGCCCACTCTCCGCCCCGGTGCTCGAGGGCCTGGCCAGAGCCCTGATCGCGGAGTCGGTCGCGCCCGGGCGGGTCGTCATCCGGGAGGGCGACGCCGGCGACCGCTTCTACCTGATCGCCTCCGGACGGCTCCTGGTGGACCACGAGGGGAATCGGGTCGCGACCCTCGCTCCCGGCGACGGATTCGGCGAGATCGCGCTGCTCCGGGACGGAGTGCGCCGAGCCACCGTCACCGCCGACACCTCGGCGACGCTCTACGCGCTCGAGCGCGCGCCGTTTCTCGAGGCGGTGACGGGCTCGCGTCACGCCCACCGCGCCGCCGAGGAGCTCGTGACGAGCCTGGTTGGGCCGGCGCCTCCTCAGCTCGGATATCGACCCGACGCGCCAACGCCGTCACCGGCCGCACCGCCCGCCCCGACAAAACCAGGTTCACCAACACCACCGAAGCGTTGATCGCCGCCATCCGCCGAGACAACGGCACATAGCTCCGCCGATGCGCTCGCACGCCGTTCGACGAGCTCGAGTTCATGGCCGCACTCAGCTGCGCTGCCGATGAGCGATCCAGCTCGACCGGTCCCCGCTTCCGGTGATGCTGCGCCCACCCAAATCAGGTACCGGACGCGGCGGCGGCGCATCACCGACTTCGGGCCCCGAGGGGAACGGGGGCATGGCCCATCCTTTCGCCACATCAGAGCGCCGATGCCGTCCATCGCCGTTTGGCGCTCGGCGCCACGGGTATCTTGAGCGGTGCCCGATGGCGGAGCTCCGCACGGGGACGGCATCTTCGAGGGAGGACGACTTGACCGAAGACAGCCACGCAGAGCGCGACTCGGCGAAGTCGCGTCTGCTCGAAGACCGGTGTCTCCACGAGTCGCGAGGCGCCGCGAGGCACCGCGGCTGCGTCGAGACACGGCAGTAGCGGCGGGACCCACGTGCACTCGGCGTGAAACCTGCCCGCAATCGCGTCACGCCCACCGGTGACATCCTGGCGATCCCGCTTCGCGGGGCGTGGACCGGCAATCGCGGGATCCTTCACTCCGACCGGGAGATCGTCCGCTTCCACGCGAGTGATCTGTGGATCACGTGCGCGCTCGAGTTCCGAGGCCGCCACAACGAGCAGTGGCAGCCGCACCACTACACGTTCCTCTACTTCCACGACGAAGCCGTCTCCTTCGCTGCGGGACACCGTCCATGCGCGGAGTGCCGGCGCGAGAGCTACAACGCCTTCCGGGCGGCCTGGGCGGACGGTCTCGGCGTGGCGGTGCCGTCGGCGAAGCAGATCAACCACCGTTTGCACCAGGAGCGGATCTTCCGCGGCACCCACCGCCGTCGTGTCCACGACTTCCGGTGGGCCCAGCTACCGGACGGAGCGTTCGTCCTGGTCAACGACACGCCCGCCGTCGTCCTCGGCGACCAGCTGGTCGAGTGGAGCCGCGATGGATACGGCGACCGCCGGGGACGCCCCCAGCGCGGAACCGCGAACGTCCTCACCCCACCGTCCTCGCTCGCCGCGCTCCGCGCCGGCTACCGCGCTCAGATCGATGACACGGCGCGACGCTGAACCCGTGACGTCGGCGCGACCTCACCTCTGAGCGAGCGGTGGTGCACACCGCGCACGTGCTGCTCCCATACCGGGCCCCGATGGCTCTCGACTCGACCCTGCGCTATCTCGGCCGGCGAGCGATCCCTCGCGTCGAGACAGTTCACCCCGGCTGCTTCACCCGAGTCCTCCGCGCGCTTCGCGGTCCGGCACGCATCACCGTGTCAGCCGCGGAGGGCGCGGTCGCTTGCGACGCCGTGCTCACCGACGAGCGCGACCTGGAAATGGTTGTCGCCGGCGTCCGTCGACTGCTCGATCTCGACGCTGACCCCTCCGCCGTCGACGCCCGACTGGTCGCCGATGCGGCGTTAGGACCGCTCGTCTCCGCCCGCCCGGGGCTGCGATCACCCGGAGCCATCGACGGATTTGAGATGGCCATCCGCGCAGTCGTCGGTCAGCAGATCTCGGTCAGCGGCGCGCGCACCGTGCTCGGCGGTATCGCGTCAAGGCACGGATCGCCGGCGTTCGACGAAGACGACGCCCGCTTGTTCCCCGGCCCGGAGGACTTCGCCGGCATCGACCCGGCCACACTGCCAATGCCGCGCGCTCGAGCCAGGACCCTGCTGGCAATCGCCGAGGCTTGCGCTGCCGGCCAGCTCCACCTGCATCCGGGCGCCGACCACGACCGCGAGCGTGACGCCCTGCTCGCCCTCCCCGGCGTCGGCCCGTGGACCGCGGACTACATCCGGATGCGCGCGCTCAGCGACCCCGATGTGCTGCTTGACACCGACCTCGGCGTACGCAAGTCCGCCGCCGGCCTGGGGATCGACCTGACGAGAGATTCCTCGCGATGGGCGCCCTGGCGCTCCTACGCGTCCCACCACCTCTGGGCCGCCCTTCACTGACACCGACCGGCGGCGTCGTCGCATCACCGGAGGTCCTCGCCCCGGGACACCATCGTCGAATCGGGGAGACGGGTTTGAACCTGCGACGGCCCCCAGGCCGGACGGTTCGGGCTTCGCTACGGGTGATCCCCCGTGTTGACTTGGGTCCTCAGGCAGAATGACGATGTGCAAGCTGACCAGAACGTCGGCGCCTGCCGGACCACTCCTAAGCCCCCGATAGGATCGGGCACCTTCCTCGGTCGTGGCATGAACCGGAGTTCCGCTCTCGAGAGGCGAAACCCTCCGGTTCATGAGCAGCTCAACTGCCTTGGTCACCGGCGCGACCGGCGGGATCGGCCTGCACATTGCCCGTCAGCTGACCGAGCAGGGGTGGACGATTCTCGTCGGCGCACGTGACCCGGTCGGGGCGAGGACGTCGCCGCCCGGTTCGGCGGTCGTGCTCTGTTGCTCGACGTCACCGACGCTGACTCGATCGCGGCGGCGTCCGCCACCGTGTCTGAGCTCGACGTGCTGGTCAACAACGCCGGCATCTCGCTCGACACCGGCGCGCGGGTCACCGAGACCGACGTCGAGGTCTCCCGCCGGACCTACGAGACCAACGTCTTCGGCGTGGTCGCGGTCACCAACGCGTGCTTGCCGACGCTTCGCCGCTCCGCGCATCCGCGCATCGTCTACGTTTCCAGCGGCACCGGATCGCTGACCTGGAGCACTGGCCCCAATCCGCAGTTCGATCACCGGGCCGCCGGCACGGGCTCGGGCGCCGCCTACCGCTCCTCCAAGACCGCGCTCAACGCGCTGACCGTCTTCTATGCACAGGCGCTTGCCGACGATGGTTTCAAGGTCAATGCCCTCGCGCCCGGTCTGCGGGCCACGAATCTCAACCCCCGAGCCGCGGCGGCCGCCGGTGACCCAGCCGAAGCGGCGGCAGGCGCAGTCCGGCTCGCGCTGCTGCCGGACGACGGCCCCACCGGCCACCTTTTCTCCTGGGACGGGACGGTCGTGCCGTGGTGATCGCCGCAGCGCCCTCCTGACCCCTCGCGCCGATAGGGGACCGGTTACCGGACGCGCCTTCGGATCCTCGAACGGCCGGGCCGGGAAATACAGGCGACTTCGAACGCGCGGCGCCGCGGAGGATCGCTTGCCCGCGAACTCACAAGCGCCGAATGCTTGATCGTGACCCTGCGCCGACGCCGCCGAGTTCGCCGATGCGTGTCGCGCCGAGCGCGCTAGCCGTCGTCGATCTCGTCATCGATGAACGAATTCGTTGGTCGGCCTTGACCATAAGCCCGCTGTTAGTCAGCGCCGCATCTCGCCCGTCGGATACGGAGCGATCTCGCCTGTTCGCCTCGGCCGCGCCGATCGACGCGATGTCTCCTGGCAGCTATCCCGACCACCAATAGCTCTCGTCGGCAGGCAGTTTGCGGACGTACATCAGCCCTGACTTGTTGGCTCTGAAGGCATCCTGCCAGCTGGGGGGACGTTCTGAATCGAACTCGATCAGGGTCTCGGATGTGGTTCGCGACCGAACACTGAAAACGGTCGCTCGTAGGTAGCCGTGATTGCCGTGCGAACTCGATTGCAAGTTGAACCCGTCACCCATCCATTTACGACCGTCGCGGGCCTCGAGTAACTGCTTGCTAAAGCCCGCCTCCTTGTGCAGCCAGTCGATCAGGCTGGAGCCGCTCGAGCCTTCGGTTAGCCCCTCGAACGCAGCCTTCTTTGGCACCTCCCAGTTGCTGTAGGGAAAGCCAGTGAGACCGGTGGCGCCTAAGGGCCGCCGCGTTTCGAAGTGGGGGCTCTCCTTTCTGGCGCCCGCGTTGACGTAGTAGCGGATCGAGGCGAGATGGTTGAGATCAACCTCGGGCGCGAACGCTCCGGAGGGGTCGGTGATCCACATCTCACGGGTCTTGGTGTCAACTACGGTGTTGGCGGGCACGTCGGGCTTGAGCGAGCCGGCCTGGGCTTCGACGTTGCCCCGGAGGCGATCAAGGTTGGCTTCCGCGTTTCTGGGGCTGTACACATCCGGCTTGGAGTGGAAGTACTCCTGGAGCAGCATCGCCAGCTGGACCTGGTAGGAGGCGAAGTACTCATAGATGCTTCTGACCTGGGCCGAGTCCCTGGGGCCAAAGAACCGGCGCTTACCGAGCGTCCGCGAGGCCGACTTGAGCAAGTTGTCAGCTAGCGCGACGTCCGAGCCAAGGTGCTGGTTGAGAATCTCGGGGGCGTCGATCAGGTTGGTGCCGATGTAATCAATGATCGTCTGGGTAAACGCGCGCTTGGTCGGATCCTTGGCCGGCATATTGGCCAGCAGCGCGACCTGGTTGACGGCGTGCTTGATCTGTCCGGTCGTGCGATCGGTCTGGTGAAGCAGCGTGCTGAACCCGGCCAGCGCCACCTCTCCCTGCAGTTGGGTGACCTGCTTGCCCAGCTCCTCCACCAGCCGCTTGATCTCGAGGACGCCGGGGCCGGGTTGTTTGTCGTCCAAGCCGAACGCCGCCAGCAACCATCCCAGCGCTGCGTTGCCCGCCTTCTCACCCACCACGCCGGCCAGCGACGAGCCAGCCCACGAAGCCAGCGACTTGAACGCCGCGCTGATCACGGCCCCCGCACCAACGACCGTCACCGAGGCGCGCGGCCCCGAAGCAGCAAAGGCTGGCTGCCGAATCTGCCCGCTCTGCAGAAACCGGTGCGCTTGGCCGCCCCGCCGCGCCTCGCTCACCAGCGCCTGGTCCAGCGCCGCGATACCCCCGGCAAACCGGGCTGCCGCCAGATAACTGGCGCCATCGAAATACCGGTCGCTGTAACTGAGATCCGAGTCGTCCTCCCAACCCGGAATCCCCAACAGGCGATGAACCCGCCGCTGCGCCACCGACAGCGTCGACGCACGACTGCGACCCGCACTGGCGCCAACCGCGCCAGCGATCAGCGTGGTGACCGGGTTGACATACACCACCGTGCCCGAGCGATAGCCACGCACCACAGCGCCCAACGCGCCCGGCACGCGGCGCCCCCCCAACCGGCCGCCGGCCACCACAACCGTGAACTCGCGTGGCAACCGGCTGAACGAAAGCAACGCCACGCCCGTCGCTGCGGTGCGCCGCGCTCGAGCACCGTCGCTTTCAGACAACGCCCGTCCGACCAGCCCTCGACCGGACAGGTTCACCGCTCGCGGGGCGCCCGCGTACACCCGCACGTCGGCTCGACTCAAGGGGCTATTTTCGTCGATCAGTCCCCACACCGCCAACACAACCGGCTTTGCCCGAACCCCCGCGGCGCGAGCCGACCCAGCCGAAGCGAACACCCCAACGGAGGCCAGCACCGCGACGCATACCACCAGCAACACGCTCACCCGAGCGCGCGCGGCGCCTGGCAAGGCGCTCAAGCGCTTGGCTCCGGATCGCACGATTACTATTGGCATGGCACCTCCCGGCATTCGCCGCTGAACAGTGTCCCCCAATCCCGCGGCATGCCGCCACCGGGACCGTGAGCCCCAGGTTTCCCGTGCCTAGGTCTCGCTGCCCGCCAAAGGGCGACACGTCGAGACCTCAAGGAGCCCTCACCCTACTCCCATCCCCACCAATTACAACTCGCGGCGGGATTGGTCACCCCCTCGCGGGGGGCGCAATGAATTGCGATCGACCTGCACTCCAGGGGGCCGGGGGTCCGCCTCCCTTGATTACCGCTGCGTGGCCTTGGTCGGTCAGCGGACGCGGGCCGCAGACGGCGGTTTCTTCGGCCGTGACGGCGGTTTCTTCGGCCGCCCGCAGGCGCTTGAACGCAGCGAGCCCTCGGCCGGTGAGGTGCTGGTCTGGCGGTGCCTGTCCGCGACGCCGCTAACTGGCTCACGTTCGGGCGTGATCGTTGAGCGCCGAGTCTGTCGCTCTCCGGAGTCGGTCCGCTAGACAACGAAACACCCGGCTCAGCCCGTGGCTTTCCCGATCCGATCTCCGAGTTGACCAGCAGCAGCGGAGCCTTGGGGTCGTGGGGTCGTGGGGTCGGTGGGGTCGTGGGGTCGTGGGGTCGCTGCGGACGTGAACTCGGCGATCGCCGGGACGGAAGACGAGGCAGCGACTTGAGCCGCCGGATTGGAAGTGAGTTGAGGATCCGTCGCGCACGAGTGGCCCACCCTTCAACCGAGCGCAGCAACCCAAGGGGGTGCATTTTCGACCGGCGCAAAGGGGTGCGTTTTCGGACGGCCTTGACACCAGCTTCGCTCGATCCGTGGTCCCCAAGCTCACCGCCCTCAGACGTGACCTGACGAGTACTGATAAACACCGATCGCGCGCACACCAGCCCCCACACCCGGCGGGCCGGCGTCCCCGCCTACATCGTCCACGGTGCCCGCAAGATCAGAGCGACGCGATGACCTGTCACGTCCACTCCGGGTTAGCGCACTCCAGATCCTGGGATTGTCGCCATCGAGAAACACCCGGTCGATCACGTCCGATTCGCCGTGGTGATCACGTCCCGTGGGCGACGATGCGGCAGTCTCGGGCGGCGCGGTGACTCCAGCGCCTTTTCGCCCGGTGGGCTCCTCAGCCTTCGACGATCGGGCGCAGCTCGATCAGTCCAAACTTGGCTATGGGATGCTTGGCCGAGACCTCGATCGCTTCAACGAGGTCAGCGCACTGGAGGAGGTTGAATCCCGAAGCCGGCACTCCATGCTGCGACTGTGGGCCGTCCTCGACGATGGTGCCGCCATCGCGTACACGCACGCGTGTCGCGCGCTCTACCGGCGCGAGGACGTCCCCGAGTAGTCGCACGCCACGCTGCTCCATCTCAGACACCCAAGCTTGAACTTCGTTCCCGATCGTCGCGCGATCCTCAGGCCCGAACGGGATTGACGTATCACGACAGACCAACATCAAGAACCTCATCGCTCTCCTCCGTTCAATCAGCGCGAAAGGCGCCTGCAGTCGTACCCGCGGAACGTCGACCGACATTTTGAACCAGCGACGCCGCAGCCGCTTCACGCACCACCAGCCGCCTCGGCTCCCGCAACCGCGGGATCGACTCCTGCTTAGGGCCCAGCGACGCCTGAAGCGGAAGCCGTTAGCTCGTGGCCCCCGGCGACGGACCAGCAGTCACCCCCAAGCTTACCGCTCGGAGTGCTCGCGTACCTGGACCGGTCGGCCTCTTCGGCACGAACGCGTCGCCGAGCAGACGGGGCTATGACACCCGGCACTGAGGCGAGCGATACGAGGCCGTGGTCCGGTAGACCCCGGTGCAGTCAGGAGGAGAAATGAGTTCGACATGTCGCCGAGCGCGACCATCTCGTGCGTCAGGCCGCCCGTGCGCGGTCGCGGGTATCGATCATCTAGCTGCCGCTACATCTGGCGTGGCGAGCGACTGTCCTTCGTTCGGTCTTTCATAACTCGCGACGCTCGAAGCTGGCCACCGCGACGGTCAGGACGATCAGGAACCAGCACGCGACCCACAGCAGGTACGGCCAGGAGGGCGCTCCTTGGGCATAGAACGGGTTTGTCCTTCCGCCTCCGCTCACCTGCTCGGCGATGACGGATGATGGTTGGAGGTAATAGATGGCAGCGTGCCACAGGCCGTCAGTCGGCAGCAGGAAGCGTCCTACCTGCCCCACGGTCCGAAGCGCACCAACGTTGAGAGTGGTGCCGAGCGTGCCCACGACTCCAGCCAGCCATCCGGCGCCAAAGACCGCAACGGCGATGACCCCCGCGGCGACAACCGGCATCCTCGTGCTCAAGAACAGGGATAGGGTCAGCAGCAGCACTCCCTCGGCGAACAGGTAGACCCCGGCGAGAAGCGGATTCGGTGGCAGGAAGCCGCTCACCCTGTCGACGACTTCGAACTCAAGCGCGCAGACGACTCCGGCGTACCCGGCGAGCAAGGCTGCGAGCCCGAGCCACTTGCCGAGTAGCACCTCGGTCCTCCGGATGGGACGGGTCACCACGGTCATGAGTACGCCGGACTCGATCTCGGAAGAGATCGTCGGAGAGGCGATCGCCGACGCGCTCAGGGCGACCACGAAGCTGAACATGAACATGAACAGGATCAGCGCGTCTGGGACCGCGAGGTGACTCTCGCCGGAGGTGATGCTGTGGGTGTGGCTCAAGCGGTCGAAGCCCCACGCGCTGAGTCCGACGATGATCACGGTGATCGCGACGAAGGCGAGGAGGAGACGTCGGCGCACCGCCTCCTTGATCGTGAGCGCGGCGATCGTCCAGGTCGGGTTCATCGCTCGTCCAGCAGCTCGAGGAAGCGGGCCTCCAGAGTCTGGTGCTCGGGGATCACAGCCCCGACCCGCCCCCCGAGGGCGACCACGTCGTCAACCAGATCGGCGATCCGAGACGGATCGATGCCCTCGACCACAACCCACTCCCGCTGCTGGTGCCATCGACCGAACCGACCGAGATCGCTCCACCAGCTCTCGCTGAGTCCTTCCACCTTCAGCCGCACCCTGCTCTGGCGACCGAGCAGCTCATCGAGCGTGCCGGTGGCGACCGCCGTTCCTTTGTCGATGACCGCCACACGATCGCACACATGCTCGGCCTCTCCGAGCAGGTGCGTGTTCAGGAACACGGTTGCGCCCCGCTCGCGAAGCTTGCGAATGATCTCACGTACGTCGTGGCGTCCGACCGGGTCCAGCGCGCTGGTCGGCTCGTCGAGAACGACCAGCGTGGGGTCGCCGAGCAGCGCCACGCCGAGCCCGAGCCGCTGCTGCATTCCCTTCGAAAAGGTCCCGACCCGGTCATCTCCTCGCTCGAGCAGGCCGACCGTCTCCAGGGCCCTGCGCTCCTCCTCCTTCCACGCCGCCCTGGGCAGCGCGAGGAGCCTGCAATGGAGGCGAAGCACCTCCCCGGCGGTGAGCAGGGCTTGGAAGCGAAACAGCTCGGGGAGATACCCGATGTGACGCCTTGTCTCGCGATCCCCCACGGGCGCGCCGAGCACTAGGGCTTCCCCGGAGCTGGGACGCGCCAGCCCGAGCAGAAGCTTCACCACCGTCGTCTTCCCCGCCCCGTTTGGGCCGAGGAACCCGAAGACCTCTCCTCGCTGCACCGTCATCGACAGCGACTTCACCGCGATCGTGTCGCCGAAGCGCTTGCTCAGCGCCATCGTGTGGATCGCCGGCGACATCATTGGCCGGGGTCCCACATGGGAGGCGTCAGCCGCCGACGCGGCAACGGCCGTCTCGGCCGCAGACCGCTTGTCCGTGCCGATGGCGGCTCCCTCAGCCGAGTTGGCCGGCGACATTCAGAAGATCTTGCGAATCGAGGATTCCCGCGACGACGTGGAGCATGCCCCGGCCGTCCTCCCAGACCACCGCACCAGCTGCGTTCGAGGAGTCAGCGAGGAGCACGCCCGGCCAGCCGGCGACCTGCACCGAGCGAACCGAGGCGCCTGGCGGGACCGGCACCGGAAGAGTCGTTCTGAGGTCACCGAGCAGGCGGACCTCCTCGGCCAGCTGCGGTGGGATGCCCGGCTGGCGTAGCAAGAAGGCCTCGATCTGGCTCAGGCTCGCACCCGCCGAGCGTGCCGTCGGACGAGGCATCGTCGCCACGCCGAGTGTGGGCAGCCGTGTCCCGCTCGCCGCGGGGTACTCCGCGAGCACGGCCGGACCGGCGTCAAGCGTCACCGAGCCTCCTGCCACGCCGGCGGTGGTGGAGTTGAAGGTCACGGTGGCGCTCACGCGCGGCTGAACGACGAACTGCTGTACAGCGCCCACCCCAGCAGGAAGGCGGCCCGGCAATGACACCGGAAAGCCCGCTTCCATGGTGGCCTCGGCGAGCGAGGACGCCGGGCGGGCGGAGCCCGAGGAACCCCATCTGATCGTTCCAAACCGAGTTGTGCTCGACCCATTCGGGGTGGCGAAGCCCCCCAGTACCTGGCGGTCGCCCAGGCCGATGAAGGCGGTGATTGCCCGCACGTCGCTCTGGCTCAAGGACACCGGTGCTACATGGGTAGGTGCGAAAACGGTGGTGAGCGTGGCCGCCGCGGCCGTGCCCGCGACCACGATCCCGACCGCGCCCATGACCAGCCCGGCGCGCAGCGAGACGCTGGGGAATCGGGCGAAGCGCCGGGGAGCGGACGCTGGCCTGCCGCGCCGGACGGCTCCCTCCTCCGGCCCCCGCGGCAGCTCTCGCCGGAGTCGACCCCACACCATGTCCGCGTCGGGCACCAACTGCGGGGCGGACAACAGCCGGGCCGCTAATTCCGTGTCCTGGGCGATCCGTGCTCGGCGAGCGCTGCAGCGCTCACAGTTGGCCGCGTGCTCAGTGACCCTGTCCGGAACGGCCAAAGGCTCGTCATCGAGCCGCCGAAGCACCCCGTCAGGAATGTGTCTCATGTTCCATCTCCTTTCGAAGCGCAGACTCCGCCCTTCTGAGCAGGGTTCCCACGTGGCCAACCTTGACTCCGAGCGCCTCTGCGATCTCCACGTAGGTCATGCCACCGTGACGCATCACCAGCACTGCAGACGACCGGCGCGGTAGACGAGCCAAGACGCGACGGAGCTCCCCCCGCGCTTCCCGACCGATCACCGTGTCCTCGGCGCTCGGCAGGGACCCGACCTCGTGCACCAAGCGCTGACGCTTGTCCCGACGGCGCTCACCGCGAAGCACGTTGAGCGCTGTGTGGACCGCCGCAACCCTGACCCAGCCCGCGGCCCGCCCGTAGTCGGCAGGGAACCGGCGGTAGGCCGCTAGAAAGACCTCCTGCGCGACGTCCTGCGCACCCTGGGGGTCGCCGACGACACTCTGCGCCAGGCGCACGACCACTCGATAGTGCTCCCTGAAGAACGACTCGAACTCAGCCGGCCCCGATGCGCCAGCCAGGTAGTCCGACCGCTCGTCATCTCGCGCCCGCAAAGTCATTACACCCACTCAGCACCGCAGCGGCCTGAAATGTGACACGTTGGCGCATGATTCGCCATTTCCCTGCTGAGTATCCCGCCCGATGAGGCCCACATCCGATCCTCAGCGGACCGGTCGTCCTTAGCCGGCCCCGCGACTCAGCCACGTCAGCACGCCGGCAAAGACTCCCTTTTGCCGCGTCGCGCACCTCGTCGCCAACGAAGACCCTCCTCGCCCGCATGAGAAGCCTGCTGTGGCGGACCTGTTCGCAACCTTCCGGCAAGTGACCTGCTCAGAGCGGCAGTCCGCGTGGATCTTGCCTGGGCTGCTGGAACCACGCAGATCCGGCCACGAGCTCGGGGGTCGAGACGCGACGCGTCGCTGCCGCTTAGGGTCGGCCGGCGCCGGAAGCCGAAGTCGCTCGCCCACAGCCCCTCGGGCGACGATGGGGAAGTCTCCGCGGGACCGCCGCGTGCCTGGTGTGGTTCCGAAGGAGGAGCCAGCTTGGGCTCGCCGGGCACTGTCGCTGGGACTGATCGTTAGCTGGGAGCCCGCAGCATCCGGGCGCCGGCTCGCGGATTTCTCGCAGCGCGGGGCGGGCGGTTATGGCTGTAGCCGCGGGTGCTCGAGTCTTCTAAGCGATTTTTTCACTGCAGGGCTGGCTGGCGGCGGGCGGTCCGGTGGCACGCAGACCATTCCCTCGCTGAACCCAGCTGACCCGATTCCGAAGGCGGCGTTGAATCGGTCGAGGTTGATGACCGTGAGGTGTGCGGTGATCTCGACGAGTTGCTTGTCGCTGAAGTGCTCCTTGACGTGGGCGAACAGCTCGTCGGTGACCTCGACCGGCGTTCGCATCACGGCGATGGTGTAGTCGAGCGCCAGCTTCTCGCGTTCAGTGAACAGGTCGCTCTGGTGGTAGCCGGAGAGCGCCAGTAGCTCTTGGTCGGAGAGGCCGGAGTTGCGACAGATCTGCGAGCCGAGATCGACACAGAACTCGCACCCGATCATCTGCGCGCCCTTGAGCTCGATCAGGTTCTTGAGCCGCTCATCGACGGTGCTCCCTTTCCTCACCGCCTGCTGAAACTTGCCCATCCCGCTCATCATCTTCGGCTGGTGGGCCCAGATCTCGATCGGTTCGATTCCGCTGCCGTGCGCGGGCTCGCGGCCGGTCATCTTCTTCATTCCTCTGTGCATGAAGCGGTAGACGAGCTTGACGACCGGACCGGCCTGCTGCGGCGGCACTCCGGAGATTCGCGCCATCAGGCACCTCCCGTCACGTAGGTTGAGTCTTGCGGGTCTAGGCGATATGACCCGTGAGACCGAAACGATGTGACAGCAATAGACGAGCTTGAGCTGGCCAGCACGTTTGACCGCCAGCGGCCCCGGCTGCGTGCCGTCGCCTACCGGATCCTCGGCTCGCTGAGCGAGAGCGACGACGCCGTGCAGGAAGCATGGCTGCGGCTGCAGCGGACAGACACCGGGCAGATCGACAACCTCGAGCGGTGGCTGACGACCGTCGTCGCCCGAATCTGCCTGAACATGCTCCGATCTCGCCGGGCCCGTGGCGAGCAGCCGCTCGAAGGCTTGCGACCGGAGCCGATCATCGACGATCCAGCGGTCGGGACCGATCCCGAGCACGAAGCCTTGCTACGGATTCGGTCGGAATCGCGCTGCAGGTAGTGCTGGACACGCTCGCCCCCGCCGAGCGGATCGCGTTCGTGCTGCACGACATGTTCGCGATCCCGTTTGACGAAATTGCGGTAATGGTTGACCGCTCACCGCAGGCCACCCGCCAGCTGGCCAGCCGCGCCCGCCGACGCGTGCGCGAGACGGCGCCTCCGCCGGACCCCGATTTGACCCGCCAGCGAGCGGTCGTCGACGCCTACTTTGCTGCCGCCCGCCAGGGCGATCTCAAGGCGTTGGTGGCGGTGCTCGACCCGGACGTCGTGCTCCGCGCCCACCGCCGCGATGGCGCCCCGCTCGAGCTGCACGGCGCCGCACAGGTCGCGCGCGGAGCGATGACAGCCCGGCGCTTCGCGCGGTACGTCCGCCCGGCACTGGTCAACGGCACCGCCGGTGCAGTGGCATTCGACGGCCAAGCACCCTTCGCGGTGCTGGCATTCACGGTCATCGGCGACCGCGCGATAGCCATCGACGTGTTCAACGATCCCGAGCTGGTCGCCCAACTCGACATCCGCGGGATCACCGCTTGAGGCGCGTTCAGCGTGGACGCGAGGATGCCGGAATCGTCAATGCGGCTACAGGATCGACGTGCCGAACGGGATGGCGAATCTGGAGGTCGTGCGGTGTAGCCGTCAGCGGTAGTCGAGGCCTGGAAAGTTTGGCTCACCACCGCGGCCAGCGGGGGTCATATCGAGCGCATGCCAGATCGGCCAGATCAGATCGACGTGACGCGTCTCCTCCCCCGCCGGACCTTTGGCGAAGAGCAGCTCGGTCGCCCAGAAATGCCGGATGTGCTCCGCTTCGCGCACGAACACGTTGAGGATAGGTAGTTGCTCGCCCTCTTCAGTCTGTGCGTGGTAATCGCGGTTGTAGTTGTTGTTGCGCGAGGACAGTAGCCGCAGGTTGCGCCAGCCGCGCTCCTTCGCGAACGTTCGGATCCTGTCGGGAGCGGCTTTCGCGACGACCGCCAGGTTCACGCGCTGTGCCAGGTGAGGCGCGGCACCGTCGAGTCCGTCGAGAATCGACGTGCATGACGGGCAGGGCGTCTCGGCCAGTGGCCACTCGGTGGTTTCGCCTTCGGCCGCCGCTGGACGCGTGTCGCCGGAGGAGCGTGGGAACATGAAACTGTAGATCATGAGCGTGTTCTTTCCCGGCGAGAAAAGCTCGGAGAATCTGACCTCGCCACCGCCGTCGGCGGCCTCGAAGCAGTAGTCATCGGGGACGGTTCCGCCCAGTGGCAGAGCACGCCGCTGCGCCGCGATCCGCTCGGTCGCTTGGCGAAGCCCGATCTCGGCCTCGAGCAAGCGGTCGCGCTCGCGGCGATACTCGTCAGACTCGCCAGGAAACCGGACTTCATGCAGGGTCACCTCAAGCTCCTTTCGCGGTTGGACATGCGCTTGGCAGCTCGGCCACTCCCGAGGCTGGAAGACATGTGCATCATCGCCCTGTTCGCCGCGGGGGACCCCGGAACCGTGAGCCCCGGCACGCCGCCCGGCGAAACTGCCATCCCTAGAGCGAGGGCCAGCAATACCGCAGCGCCCGCAAGACGGCCCGGGGCCGAGGCGCGCGGCAGCCGCTCAGCGGCGATCAGCAACGCAACCACCGCCATCCACCACAGGCGCATCACACCGAGCGCGAACAGCGCCGCCATCATCAGCCAGGACGAGTACACGCAGTTGACGCCGGCCCTCAGCCCGGCCAGCGATGACCTCCCGCCCAACCCGCTCGCTTGCCGGCAACGCTCCAACGCATGGCGCTTATGGCTCGTCAGCTGGTATCCAGCGGCAGCGGCCAGCACCACGACCGCAACCCACCTCCCGCCGCGGTCCCAGGCGAGCGCCTCCCCGAACACCCGCCGACCGGTGGAGATCACCTCGTAGACGAACAGGCCGGCGATTGTCCATACCGCGAGATACCCAGCGAGAAATGCGGGTCGCTGGACGCCGGGCGCGGCCAGCGACCGGCTCCGTCGCATCTGCTGGTAGCGGACTGCAACCGGGGCCACGACAGGCAGCATCATCGCGCCATCATTCCCACCCAAGTCCCCATGAACCAACCAGCGCTGCCCAGAGCACCTCCGGGACCAGCGTCCATCCCGACCATCCGGACCGCACTAATCACCCAACCTCCCCCCGCGAGCAGGCCGAGCCCAGCGATCACCGCCGCCTTCGCCGGATACGAATCACGGGCCCTCGTCATGCGTGTCCTTCCTCGCCTGCGGTCGACTATGTGTCAGCACTTGCCAGGTCCCTGAATCGTGCCATCTCGGGGTCCGTTTCGGGAAACAGCCGCACTACGGCCGCTCGAGCGCGTCGAACGCCCGCCTAAACCTTCGTCGCGATGATTACGCCCCACCAACAGTTCCACGAGCGGCACAAGCGCAGGAGGGCGGCTAGCGAGATCATCGACGCCGTCCGATCACGACGACAGCCGACCATCTCGGCCACCGCTGTGCCTCACTCTCTGATTCGCCCCGGCGCCGGTCCCTCGACAGGACGGGCGCCGGGCGATCGACGACCCGCCGTGGCTTCCGCTCCGACGCTCGCGCGAAGAGAAGCGGCAGTCGCGTCGATGCACCCCAGCAGGCGACGATGCGGAAGCCAGGCCGAGCGCCGCAGAGTTCCGCTTCGGCCGGACCGTTCGCAGAAAGCAGCTGGCACCTGGACGGACGCATGCTCGTTTCCGCGCATTCTGCGACTGTCGGCGCTGGCTCTGAGATGCCTGTGAGGCGACGGATGGACAGCGCTTGCCGGTCGGCGCTCCTATTGGTCATGTGCTGCTGCTTCACGCCTCAAGCAGCCACGGCGGTGGCGCCGCTGCTTGTCGATCAATGGGGCAGCTCCTGGCCACGTGACAACGATCTGGCAGCCTCTGCGAATGGCCATGAGTGCGGATGCCGCGATGCGCGACGGCCTCGTTCGTCGCGGCATCGCCTTGGAGATCTTCACACTCTCGTGGATGACGGTCGAGGCGTCCGTCACGGTCGCGGCGGGGGTCGCAGCGGGGAGCGTCGCGCTGATGACCTTCGGCATTGACTCGGTGATCGAGTTCGTCGCCGCCTTCGTGGTGTTGCAAACGTTCCGAGCCGTGCAGACCGGTCGCACCAACAGAACCGAGCAGCGGGCACTCCGCGTGATTGGCGTGACCTTCTTTCTGCTAGCGGCGTACATCGGTGTGGACGCGGCGTACACGCTGATTGCTGTCAGCAAGCCAGACAGCAGCCTCCCGGGTATTGCCGTCTCTGCCGCTGCTCTCGCCGTCATGCCGTTGGTGTCTCTACTGAAGCGACGCATCGGAACCCGCCTTGGAAGCCACATGCTGTTAGCCGACGCTGCCGAGTCCCTCTTCTGCGCCTTTCTATCCGCGACCGTGCTTGTCGGCCTGCTGCTGAACGCCATCTTCGGCTGGTGGTGGGCCGATCCCGTCGCGGCGCTCGCGGTCGTGCCGCTACTGATGAAGGAAGGACTGGAAGCGTTCGAGGGCGACCTTCACGAGTAGCGACTGCGTCCGCTGCTCCTATGGGCTAGCAGCAGCAATCCCGCAGCACGAATCCGCCTCCGAGAGTGCCGCTTCCGGACATAGGGCCTACGGCGACGCCATCGTAAAGCTCGGGTGCGGCGACAGAGGGAGGCACGCGACGCGCCGATCGCGTGCCCCGTCTCGGAGGTTCGTTACGGCCGAAGACCGGCGCTGGCTGGGATCACAGGAGGTCGCCGGTGGTGGACCGTGTCGACGATCTCGCGCGTGTCGATTCCCTGGAGATAAATCGACGGATCCCGAGGTGCGCATGCCCGAGTTGCCTCTGGTGATCGGCAGCGGGATCCCTTCGTGAGTCATCTCGATCGCGTGCGCGTGCGGAGTTGATGTGGTGCGAACCGACGTCTGACCCCGGCCTTGACTGCAAGCCGGCGCAGCTCACCCCGGGCAGCTGTCGCCGACCAGCCGCGGCCGCGGGTGGGACCGGCAAGGATGCAGAACAGCGGACCAATCGGAAGCTTGACTCGGCGCTCGGTCCAGCGAGCGACGTGCTCCCATCCCCAGTCATCCATCCCGACCATCCTTCGCTTCCCGCCCTTCCCAACGCGGACCAGCACCGACCCGGTCTTCGGGTCCAGCTCTGACTCTGTCAGCGCGAGCGCCTCGCTGATCCGCAGCCCTGCACGCCACAGGATCGCGATCAGCCCGCGCGTCCGGTCCGCGTACGCGCCTGGCCCAGCCTCACGCATCACGACGATGATCTCCTCGACAGTCGGCGGATCGGCCGGGTAGCGCAGGCCTTTATTCGGCGGCACGCATCCCGCCCAATGACCCGGCGTCGCGGCTGGCGACCGCAAGCGACCCGTGACGTCCACCAATCCTGACTCAGACATGATGTCCTCCAATCGATCGGCTCGGCCCACGGCGGCGCCCATGAACCGGGCGCTTGCAAGAAGACACGAGCCTCCCACCTCCCCGCCAGGAGCGCCTACCAAAAAGCGCAACCCTCACGCCTGAAGCAGTCATCGCTCGGTGGCGGCCGCTTCTCGATCGAGGCGGCAGCCTGGGCGGATGCGTGGTGCCTTTCATTTTCGGACCACGGTGCCTGCGCGACAGCGACGTCGAGCTGGCCGCCTGCGGCAGACCGCCTTCGATCCCCTGGTCGGCCGGGCCGTCTGGCGGCGATGTCGAGGGACCTGAGATCGTCTGATGTGTGTGTCGCTCTGACTGGTCGGCGCAACCGTGCTGGAAGAGTTCTCGCCGAGTTTTTTTGGCGTCGGCGAAGGCGGTTCGAGCGCTGCTGGCCCCGCTTGTGGTTTATTTCGTTGAGCGCAACTTTGCTGAGTAACGACCGTTACAGTTTTCCATGGGGGCGCTTTGGCGATCAATGCTCGTTCTTCTGGTCGTTGGAGCCGTGGGTGGAGGCGGCGCGTCGGCGGCTGCCAGCGGGTGGGGACAAGCCGAGGCGGCTGGCGATAGTCGTGGTTCGGCCCGGATGGCATCGGGTTTCGCGGCGAGCAACCGGAGACGTGACGGTGAGCGGGCGCTATGTCTACATCGGTGACAGCGGCGAGACCCACGCAACGATCATCGACGAGCAGACGGGCAAGCGCCTTGAGCTGACTCCGCCGGCGGGCTGTGAGTTTGATGACGAGAACGACAATGCCTATCCCCCCCTCGGCGGCTCGTGGGTAGTGGCCGCTTGTGCTCGGCCGCCTGGGTCTCCGCCGCTGGTCGGCACAAACTATGAGCTGTACAGCATCCCGCGCGCAACGTGGATGTCGTGGAGCCCGGACGGGACTCAGATGTGCGCGCTGAACGCCGAGTGCGCCGCGACGAATGGTCAGGACTGCAGCTCAAGCTATGTCGCGATCGGCGAGCGGTGGATCGAGCTTGAGGTGACCTGCGGCTACCACTCATATCCGTCGACGTACGCGTTTGAACAGATTCACACTGGACAGGTCGTCTCCCAGCCAACAAGTGTTGGGCCGGGCGGCCAGCAGATCCTCGACCTCAACTCGCCGACCCTCACGCAGCCGCTCTGCGCTCCATTGCGCGTGCCGAGCGAGGGGGCGATCGTTCTCGACGGTAGGTTTGCGCTTGAGTCTGCGCGTGATCTCAACGGGAACCTTCAGCAGACGTACCTCGAGCGGTGCGGTTCCTCCTTGCACACGCCGGTTGGCGGTGCTGACCGCAGGTTTTCGGCAAGCGCGACCGCCGTTCTGTGGACGCCCGTGGTCTCCGGCGAGATCGATGGGCTCTTCCTTCCAAGCTTGAGACGGTTGAAGCTCGAACTGCCTCCGCCCGCAGCGTCGCATTGCACCAAACGGACCTCTCTCTTCTGCATCCCAGAATTGGCGCTAACGGGCCGCACGCTCTACGTCGTCGACGCGCGCTCCCAGGTGTGGAGCGCCCGAATTCCGCTCGAGAGCGCCGGCCGCCGCGCCCGCAAGACCGTCAGAGCGAACCACCTGACTGTCACCCGATCAAGTCCGCCCGCTGCCAAAGACCAGGCATCTGACGGACCGACCAGACACTGAAGATTTGGCGATCACGGGCACCAGAATCCATGAGTCCCCACCACGGGCGCGGAGAGCCCGGAGTCCAAGTGAGGCCGAACCGCAGGCGAATAGACGACTACCAGCAAGCACACCAAGCCCGAAACCAGCAGTCTGAGGCTCTCAATCGAGAGTGTCGGCGCGGGCTGCTCCTCGACGCCTGTAGCGGCCACGGCTGTGCCCTGGCTGCTTTGCTCAGCGACGGGACGGGTGTCGCCTACCGGGGTGAGTGAGCAGCGGTCCTCGCGGGCCGCCGGCGGTCACTCGCGTTGTGTGTGTGCGCGCGAACTGCAACGGCGCGCGCACTGCGCCGCGGAGGGCTCGTACAGGGCTGGGAACGTCAGTCTGTGACGGTGAACGCGTCGATGCGTTCGGCGTACGCAACCGCTTGGGCGCGCAGGACATGACCGTTTTGTGTAGCAGTAGACAAGTGCTCGCGTGAGAGCGATCAGAAGCGTCCTCGGGCGAAGGATCGCACTCGGCCGACCAGCCTGTGTGTGTTCGTGTCGGATCGTGATCGTTGCTCGGTATGGCCTCTCGCAGATCTTGCTGGGGCCGCTCAACCGGGGCAGGTCGGTCCAAACAGCACCTCGCCCGTGATCCCTAAGTCAGGCTGCCGCACGCGCGAGGCCGCTTGCTCGGGGAGTAACCCACGTCCAGGATCGCCGCTGGCCAATACGGATATGCACACGAGCACCCCGGCCATCGCATGGCTCTGCTTCGTCGTCTGCACGCTCCACATCATGAAGCGGCCTACCGTGGTTCAAAGCGGGCGTCATTCCGTAGCGGCCGGTCTACGTACCGCATTGCCGCAGCCGAACGCCACCGCGCCGGTAGCAGTCGCTATGGCGCTGCTACGTTCATCACCCGCGTACCCCAGTTCCTGAGGCCGTCGGGGGTCTGGCTCGACTTCGGTGGGACGTACTCTGTTGCCAGCCAGATGGATTTTCCGCCTGGTTCGATCACGGCCCACGAGTAGTCGCCCCAGCGGGTCGCCGTCGGGTCGTAATTCGTGGACCCGCGCGCGGCGACCTGTACCGGACCGAATGCAGTAGCCGCCGGCGTCAGCGTCGTGTACGCAGCGCTGGGGAACAGGTCGTTGCCGGAAAGTGTCCCGACCATCGCTGCCCCGCCGCCCGGGGTTACCTGCAATGCCGGGTAGATGAAGTACCGGCTCTTCACGGCGACGTAGCCTTGCTGGAGGAGCTTGGACGTGCTGTCGAGCTTGCCGCCTGTTAGGTGCGGGTGGACGTTGAACCACGCCGCTCCCGCACGCTCGGCGGTGTCGCCTGGGATCGTGAGCGCTGTGGTGAGTTCGCCCCAGATGCTCCCATTGATGAACTGGGTTTGTTGCATGCGGTCATCGCCGGAATCGAGCAGGCTGGTCGTGCCCTTCTGTTGAGCACCGGGCGGAACCCCATAGGCCTCCGAGTTCAGCACGAGGCTCGAGAGCGTAGGCTTCCCGCCGGTGCTGACCGCGCTGGTGTTGCTCATCGCCCACAGGGCGAGTCGCTGGTCGAACGTTCCGTTTGGATCGAGTGAACCCAGGAAGTATTCGGCGGACGGATTGCCGGTGGTCAGCGCTGGCTGGGGCGCCAACGGGGTGGTGCCGCCGACGCTCAGGTGCGGGAAGCGCGCGAAGTGCACGGCTGGATTAAGTGCAACCAGGTCCTTCTTCGAGAACGCGTAGATCTCCCCGCCGTCGAACTGTGGACCGTTGATCGAGAACTCGTCATCGGTGACGTAGAGGTTCTGCGAGTCGATCCCGATTCTCGGCTGATCGCCGAAGCACGGGCAACCGTTACCGCCTGGGTCAGTCGTGTCGATCCGATAGACGATCCACGGGTTAGTGGGATCGCCCGGGTGGCCGTTGACAGTCGGACCGTTGGGGCTATTGACCGCGATGTCGAGGTGGGACGTTTCGCCGACCGATGATCCGAAGTCGCCGCCGCTGATGAACAGAATCGTCGCGAACCACGTGTTGGTCGTGGGATCATAGTAGCAGCGGGGATCGCTCGTGAACTCGGTCAGACCCTCATCGAATGGCCCGTTGACGTTGAATGGTCCACTGACGACCGCGCCGTTCGGCTTGTAGATGGTGTACGCGGAGTTGACCATGTCCATGACGAAGCCGCTTCCGACGCACAGGCCCTGATCGGGCGGCTCGAATTCCTGATTGAAGTTGGTCACCGCGCTGTCGCGGCTCGAGGTGCCGTTGAAGTTCGCGAGCAGCGGTGATGCTGCAGCCGAGAGACCCGATGCCGCGGCACGTGGCGCTCCCGTCGCGGGCACGGCCGCAGACGCTGGGCGGGGCAAGCGGCGCGCGCCGTGGCCAAGGGCAGCCGAGTTCGGAGCCAGAGACGCACTCTGGTCGGCAGCACGCATCGCAACGCCGGTGACTGCGTTCGCGTACACGTTTGCGCTGCCCTGCTCCGCTCCGAGCGCCGCCCCCGAAAGCACGACAAGTAGCGCAGCGGCTGACATCACAGTGAGACAACACAGCTTCCTCAACGCTGACTCCTCCCGTCCGAACCCCATCCAGCAGAGTCTCTAATCCACCGCTAGGCGGAACCTACCACCTCATAGCAGCGAGCACAACGCCGTGCTCAAATGAATCGCCGGAGGCCCGGCGTCGATGAGCACCTCCGTGACCGTGAGTTGTCCAAACCGGAGCCCGCTGGCCCGGGGCAGCCGCGGTAGTGGTCATCGCACGGCTTGCCGGCGGGCGCGTTGGCCGGCGGGTTGCAGCAGGCTTTGCCGCGCTTTGTCCCGACCCCCTTCCTTGATCGCGAGTGCGGCGATCCGACTACGACGACGGGGGCGCCCAACCATCGGCTGGAGCGGCGTTGAGTGCCAGGCCGATCAGATCCCCAGCGGGCAGGTCGGCGAAGGAATCGTCGACTCCCCGGCGCACGACCGCTTCGCCGAGGCGGCTGTCGATGCAGTCGGTGCTCGCCGAGCGTGACTGGCTCGTCGACGATCGCTTCAGCGTTGCCGATGTGATGTGTGCGAGCGTGCTTCAGGGAGTCAACGCGCGAGGGCTGCTGGAACTGTGGCCGGCACTCAAGGCCTACGTGCAGCGCGCTGAGGCACGCCCGGCGAACGCACGGGCAGCCGCGATCTCGGATCGCCCCCGCAGCTCATGACAGCCGGTTCTACCGGAGCAACACTAACGCCGGCACCGCAAAACGAGCCACGATGTCGATGCCCTGGCTGCTGCTCAGCGCGACCGCTGTCGGACAACTGCAGCCATCAGACCGACGAGCGTGCCCGTGGCAAACCACCTGGTCCGTCGCCGGCACCGTTTGACGCCTGGTCCGTCGCCGAGCGATTCGAGCGCAGATCGTGCGGTATGTACCGGACCTCAATCGTGTCTTCGCCAGTCCGGGCCCGTCCGGCGTCACGAGGATCGCATTCTCGAACTGGATGCCGTCGTTCTCGATCACCGGGTCTCGTCTGCTATGGGTATCGAGCCACGTATCACCCGCGAGACCCGCCTGGAGCCTTGCTTGCCTACCGTCGCTCTCTGGGGTTAAATGTGCGTCAACTGGAGAAAGGTCTAAGGGTGACGACTCGTCCGGCGGTTGCCGGTAAACGCGCGATGGCGACGCTGCTGGCGGCAATCTCCGTGCTTGGTTGGGGCGCGGCGAACGCTGCCGCTGTGGTTCCGCAGGGTGCGCAAGAGCTCGTCGAGTTCGCATACCACGTGAGCAACGCCAGCCCCGCCTCTATGGCGCCCGGGATCACCTACACCGGTGGTACCCTCGCAGGCGGGGGCGGCTCCGTCAGCGTCCGCGCGGGTGTGCTCCACGGGATCGTGTTTGGCAACGTGAATCCCGCGGCCTTCGGGTGGGATGTCGTTGCGGCTGGAAGCGCACCGCTGACGGCGACGGTTCAGGATTGGCGTTACGTGAACAGCCCTACGGTCACCGGAACCGCTGAGATCCCCAGCGGGTCGTCCATGACCGTCACCGATGTCGAGACGGGAAAGACGATCACCCTCAAGAACGGTGCCTTCTCGATTCCCACCGAGCTCAGTGCGCTCGGCACCGCACCGCCCTCGACCGGCAACGCACTGGTTTCATGTCACGGCGGGGCAAGCTCGTGCCAGGCGAAGGTTAGTTTCGCCGGCGGCGCCCACCACCGCAAAATCGTGATCCGACTCACCCGCACCAACCTCTCGTTGCGGTCCGTCAAGGTTGCGTCAAGCAACAGGCACGCTGCATATCGACTGGCCGGCGGTCATTTCATCCTCGGCGGCTCGGAGTACGTCGTGAGCCTCAATGCCACCCCATCAAGCCCCGCCGGCTCGCATCTGATCCTAACGTTCCGAGACCAGGCGACGGCGGCAGGTCGTGTACTACACAGTGATGCGCGGGCTAACACCGCCCTGAGTCCGTCTACAGGACAGCTCGTCGAGTATGACTACCAAGTGAGCGACGCCGCGGCGGGCTCCTCGATCTTCCCAAACGTCTTCTACACCGGCGGTGTGGTTGTAGACGGCGGCTCCGGGCTCGGGGATCAGACCTTCCTCATCCAATCGGGCGCGGTCGCCGAGGCCGATTTCTTCGCGAACGCATGGGATCTCGTGCCCACGGGCCGCACACCGCTAACCGCGGAGCTCTTCGACCGGCGCTTCGTGAATAGCGGCACGGTAACTGGGACCGTGGGCGTTCCAGGCGGATCATCAATGACCGTCACCCCCTACCCGCAAGGACAGCCGGTCACCCTCAAGAACGGCGCCTTCTCGTTGCCAACCGGAGTCAGCGCGCTCGGCGCCAGACCGCCTGCGCCCGGCCGTGGCGAGTTGATCGAATGTCGCGGCGCCGCCCACTCGTGCCGAACCCGGATCGACTTCGCCGGCGGCGCACACAACCGGAAGCTTGTGATCCGACTCACGAACATCAACCTGTCGCTGCGATCGGTCAAGAGCGTGTCAAGCAGCAAACACCCGAGGTACCGACTCACCGACGGTCATTTCATCCTCAGCGGCTCGCGCTACGTCGTGACCCTGAATGCCGCCCGATCGAGCCCGCCGGGCTCGCACCTGATCCTGACCTTCAGCGCAAAGGCCTAGTCTGCATGATCAGACAGGCGGGACCGGCGCCAAGCGATCCCGTTACCACATGTCTCGCCGTTCATTTCGCGGCGAGCTGCGGCGTGAGGAGATCCCGAGCTTCTGGTAGACGTGCCGCGCCGCCCTGGAGACTCGTGGACGGTAGACTGCGATCTAGGGCTACCTCCAAGCTTGGTACAGCAGGTGTAGGTTGCGAACGTCAATGTCGTTCCTTCCACCCTCTCGAGCACCGCTTGATGAACAGGTAGTCCAATCGCGCCAGCGCGAGGCTGAACGGAAGGCTGAGCAGGCTGCGCAGCGCACGGAGAAGCAGACGCACAAAGGTCTCGACCAGGAGTTCTGGGTCGTTTCGTGCGTCGTGCTCGGGCGACTCTCACGACGCGCCGGTAGGACCTGACCCTTCCAGGTGGCCCTGGTTGGTCGGCGCACGGGTGACCGCGTGCTTGCTACCACTGCCGGCAGCTCATGGGCGGAACCGCCGCTGCCGGATAGCTGGTTGCGCGACGACGAACCACGGGCAGCGACCGGAACAGGGCACCGCTTCCAGCGAACGACTAAGCCTCGAGACCAATTGCCGCGGCTAGGGGTCTCGCTGCCGCCTCGACGAAGCGGAAGCCGCCAGCGCACGGCCGGAACGGCGACGAAGGGGGAGCTAGGCCTCGTATCGTGGACTTCCGCTTCGCCCCGATCGTTAGCGGCGGAGCTGCTAGCACGCGGACCGACACTTGCTCGGATTCCGCGCGATGCAGGTACTCGACGCGCTGGCAGCTGAGCCGTCAAACGTTGACGAAACTAGGTCTGGCGGGAAGCAGCCGGTCCGAGCACTCAGGATGGCTTACCAGCCGAGCTCGTTTTTTGTCTGTCGGGTCAGGGCTCTTCGGCGATGCTGTAGCCGACACCTGGGATGGTGTGGATGACGTCGGGCTGGCCGAGTTTGCGTCTGAGTCGGACGATGGTGACCTTGACGGTGTTGGTGAATGGGTCGATGTTCTCGTCCCAGGCCTGCTCGAGGAGCCGCTCGGCGCTGAGGGCGCCGGGGCTGGCTTTGAGCAGGGCCTCGAGGACCGCGCGCTCCTTGGCCGTCAGATCGATGGTGCGGCCGTCGCGGGTGACGGTGCCCATGAGCGGGTCGAGCTCGATCCCGCTAGCCCGGAGGTTGCGGCTGCGGGCGGTGGGTTTGCGGCGGGCGAGAGCCCGGACGCGCAGGACGAGCTCAGGGAAGTGGAAGGGCTTTGCGAGGTAGTCGTCAGCCCCGAGCGTGAGGCCTTTGACGCGCTCGCCGGGAGCGCCGGCGGCGGTGAGCATCAGGACCATCGGGGGATCTTCGCTGTGGGTGATGATCTCGCAGAGCTGGTCGCCGTGGATGCCGGGGAGGTCGCGGTCGAGGAGGACGACGTCGTACGGGTTGACGTTGACCTTTGAGATGGCTTCGTGACCGTCGTAGGCGACGTCGACAGCGATCCCCTGGTCGCGCAGTCCCTCGGCGATCCGGTTGGCGTGGCGGGGCATGTCCTCGACGACGAGGACCCTCATCTGGTGGCTGCCGCAAGCTGTAGGACGGTTGTCGCCGGAAGGGTGATTTGGACGCGGAGCCCGCCTTCCGTGCGGGCATAGAGTTCGAGACGGCCAGCGTGTGCGGCGGCGACGGCGGCGACGATCGAGAGGCCGAGTCCGTGTCCGTTCTGTGATCCGGTGCGGTCCTGGCTGAGGCGTTTGAACGGCTGGGCGAGCTGCGCGACGGCCTGCTGGTCGAGCATCGGGCCGCTGCTGTCGATGACCACTTCCGCCTGTTCTCCGCCGGCAGCTGTAAGGGTGATCCCGAGAGCGCCGTCGGGCTGGTTGTGGCGTACGGCATTCTCGATCACGTTCTCGAGCATGCGCCGGAGCAGCGTGGCGTTGCCGACGACCTGGACATCATCCAGGTGGGTTTCGACGCTCAGCGCCTTGGCGGCAATCTGGTCGGCCCGGGCGGCCAGCGCGGCGGTGATCAGCGGCTCGAGCGGCACTTGGTGGTGCTCGTCGAGCCGGCCGTGTTGGGCGCGGGCGAGGGTGAGGAAGCTTTCAAGAAGCTGATCGGCATGGTCGAGATCGACGCGCAGCTCAGCGTCCAGCTCACGGGTCTGCGCCGGTACCCTGCCGGGCTTTGCGATCGCGACGTCGAGGGTGGTGCGCATCATCGCCAGGGGGGTGCGCAGCTCATGCGAGGCGCTTGTGACGAATCGTCGCTGCAAGTCAAACGCGGCCTCCAACCGTTCCAGCAGCCGGTCGATCGTGCCGGCAAGCATCCGTAGCTCGTCCCGCGGGCCCACCATTGCGAGCCGCTCGTGCAGGTTCGTGTCTGAGATCCGGTCCGCGGCCGCGGTGATCGTCCGCAGCGGCGCCAGCACGCGTCCGGCCATCACCCAGCCGAGAACGCCTGAGACGAGCGCCATGATCGCCAGAGCGATCCCCGACCAGACCTTAAGGCGGCGGAGGCCGATCGAGCGCTCGTGGGCGAGCGCCGTCGCGACCGCCACGCTCGTCGGCGACCGCCCGCCGGGCTTCGGCGGCGAGATCGCGAAATTGGCGAAGAGCCAGTACGTGATCGCCAGTAGCACCGCGCCGCAGATCAGAAACAGAAAGCTGTAGAGCAGCGTCAGCCGCCACCGGACGGTCGGATGGGGACGGAGCACTCGCAAGATGGGCTGGTTCGGAGTTCGGCCGATCGTCACCGCACTGACGATGGCACGGGGCGGGTTACCGCGAGATAACGCGGTAACCGGCCCGTAACCCCGCGTGGCGCACGCTCCCGGCCGACCTTCCTCGGACTCAACGTGGGCTTCCCCGCTCTCGACCGAAAGGAACCGAACCTCATGCATTGCCGCCATCCACTCGTATCCACCTCCCTCGTCGCGACCGCCGCGATCTCATTGCTCACTGCCGGCTGCGGCAGCGGATCCTCCAGGACTGCCGTCACGACGACGCAGAACGGAGTGGCCGCTTTGGTCGCCTACTCCCATTGCATGCGCTCCCACGGGGTGCCGAACTTCCCCGACCCCGCTCGCAGCGAAGGGATCCCCAAGGACAAGATCCCGGCCGGCAGTCCCCAGTTCCTTGTAGCCCAGAGAGGCTGCCAGCACCTAATGCCGTCCGGCGGCCTCGGGCCGCAACCGGTCCAGCCGCCGCGCGCCCGGCTCGTGGACGCGCTGGCGTTCGCCCGCTGCATGCGCACCCACGGATTCCCGATGTTCCCCGACCCGACCGCCACTGGCGAGCTGAACCCGGAGATGGTCTCAAAGGCCGGGATCGACCTGCATCAGCCGGCGGTGCTTCAGGCCGGCGACGCGTGCGTCAGCGTCACCCACGGGTTCCTCACCAAGGCAAAGATTGCCCAGGTGGTCAACGGCACCGGCGGCTGACCCGGTCGCCCGCACCCTCATCTCGGGTGTGGCCGTTCGCGACACGCCCAGGAGCAAGCCGGGCGTCGGCCTGCTGCCAGGTAGCGCCGCCCGCTCGTCACCAAACCCGCGCCGTGGTGCTTGCGCGCTCACAGCTAGCGTCCGGTCGATGCAGCAGTCTCGAGCGGTGGTGTCGCCCTGCCGCCTGCACGCACCACCAGGCACGAGCGCGGCCGTCGTCGGTCCGCCCGACGCTAATGCTTCGGGTCCGTCGGCTCGCAGAGCGGAGCCCGGTCGAAGTAGCCCCAACGGCGACCAAGCGCTTCCCGAGCTGGTGCAGCGCTTCAAGGCGAAGCTCACCAGGTTTGTGCGCAGCTTTGCACTTGTTGTCGTCGACTACGGCCGGTCAGCTCCGCACCGGTGGTCGCGGGCTAAGTTGGAGGATCTCGTTACGGATGCGCAACCGCTCCTCAAGTCCCACGGCGCTCTCTCGAATGCACACTGCACCGTGGTACGTCTGACCGGCGCGTAGAAGCTCAAGCACGACATGGTGCGGGTCACGTGGCTGCATCCTAGGACCCAAGCTTCCTGAAGACTGCATTCAACCGCCATCTTGGCCGGCCGGGAAAGCGCCGGCGCTCCCGACGCTCGCTCCTCATGTACTCCGTGCCGCTCTTTGAGTCGCCTGCCTACGTCCTCGGCCTGAAGTCCCAGGTTGCCCCGCGCGCGGGCGCTAGGCCGTGAGCTCCGCTCGGGCGCCGAGGAACAGGCGTCCTGTGTCGACATAGTCTGCGCCGATGACCCCGGCTCGATCACGAGCGACCTGAAAGGGCATGCGTTGTGCGCGCGGTCAGCGACACCGGCCACAGCTTCTCACGCACGATGCTAAAGATTCGTCAGCGAGGAGCCTGACCGCGTCCGCTCGGTCGGACCAGTCTTGCGTCATCCCAGTGCCGCGCCGGCCCTGAGCGCCCTCAGCCGGCCTCGCCGGTGGGCTGGCCGGAGTCACCGGCGGCGATCAGACCACCGATAACGGGAATCGCCCAGCCGGGAGACGCCGGCATCGCGGTGGCAAACGGCAGGCCCCACGCCAGGACGATGCCGCCGAGCCATCCCGGCACCCGGCGACCCCGGTGCGCCGACCACACGAGATGAGCACCCAGCGCCAGTACCGGGTACCCGAAACTCCCCAGCGTTTGCCAGAACGTCAACACGCGCTCGGCCTCGGCGAGGGTGGTCGGGTCCTCAAGGGTGACGGCGTTCCACCAGCCGTCCGCCCACACCTGCGTGAGATGTCTCCGCCGTCGCACGGGGACCACGACGATGTGAACAGCGCCGAGGGCAACAGCCATCCACCCGGCCATCGCGGTCAGGTCAGCCCGGCTGCTGCCGATCTTCTCGCGGCTCATGTTCGTGCATTATCCCGGCGACCGCGCTGAAGCCATCCTCTGGACCGTCCGCATCCGTCGATATTCCAGCAACGGCGCCATGGCAATTGCTCCAGCGTCGATCCACGCCACCCAGGTAAAGGCTCGCGGCTAGTCCTGCGGCTCCGACAGTAGGGACGGACCGCTGCTCTCGCCTGCTGGCTTCTGAAGGAGCAGAAGCCGTCGGTTTACGACCTCCCGAGGCGACTGAGCCGGAGCAAGCTGGACGCCAAGCAGTCCGACGGAAACGCTGCCGCCGTCCTCAAGCAGCGCGAGCAGAGCGGGTAGAAAACCCCCAGCGGAGTCTGACGTCGGACGACGAACCCTCCACGCTGATGTCTGCCAGTTCCCCCGAACAACCTCGACTGCGCGCCGCGATCCTCGAGCTGCTCGAGCGTCGCGGACCCGGCAAGACAATCTGCCCCTCCGACGCCGCCCGGGCGCTGGCCGGCAAGAACTTCCGCCCGCTCATGGATATGGCCCGCGCCGCCGCCGCCGAGCTCGTTGCCGACGGCGAGATCGACGTCCTCCAGCGCGGCCAAGTCGTCGACATCTCGCAGGTGCGCGGGCCAATCCGGCTGCGCCGTCGACGCCGATAGGGCCGGAGCGGCCGAGGGTCTTGCGCCATGTCATCTAGGCTCGCCATCGCGCAGGGAGAATCGCCCGACCCGCGCCATTGGGACAGACGTGCAATAACGCACCAACCGAGCAGGAGTCCAGGATCGTCGTGGCGAGGCGGCAGCCCGAAAGCATGGGCCCTCTCCCGGCGGCGGTCGAGGCCACCACAGATTGGCCTATGAGCGGCACTGTGGCTTTGGGGGCCGTACGAGTTCCCTATGACGCCGGATCGATTGTCTCAGCATGCTCGTCCTCCGGCGGGTACCCGTAGACGTAGAGCAGGAGATCCTGAGGGCCGTTGTTGACCGCTTGCAGCGGCGTCATCGCATCAACGTGGACGAGACCGCCGCGCGCAACCTCGACACGCTCGGGAGGCTCTCCGAGATACATCGTCAGCGTGCCCTCCAAGACTACGAACGTCTCCTCTTGTGAGGGATGCCGGTGGCGACGTCCTCTCGCCGCGGGCTCATAGCGCCAGACGTTGGCCCTGGTGTGCGCAAACTCGGCCACTTCGCTGAGCTCGGCGACATGACGGGCAGGCTCCCCCTCCTCGTGCGGGCGAGTGATCCACTTCAAGTCATCGGGGGAGATCAGGCGGAAAGACGTCCTTGCACCGTACCTGGGCCTTCGGACCCGAGCGGCGCCGTGTCATGCCATCCGCTCGCTATCGATCAGGCCGGGGCGAACGGCCACCGTGGTGGCTCTCCTCACCGCTTGTGAGCATCATCCAACAGCTGAGCCGAGACGTTGGCCTAGACTTCCCCCTTCACGTACGAGGGGCCGCCTGGGCCCTGCGGGAGGGCCATCACGCGCTTCTCCTCCAGGTCGGCCGGGCTAGATAGCAGCGCGTCCGCCACTTGTCCGGGTCGGCACGATGCAGTAGCGCTCCGCCCAGTTGGTGGAACCTCGACAGCGCCGACCCCAATCTCCGACAGTGAGCCCGCCGCCCTCTGCGATGCCGGTCACGGCGAGTAATTGGTGCCGGGCGTCGGCCAGTCCGTCCGGCGCATCGGCGCCCGCTGTGCCGGCGACTTGACCACTGGCGGAATGGCCGCAAGCAACTTCGGTCGCGCTCCTGACGCGAGCACAAACGCCTGCTCGCAGCAATTCGAGGTCTGTTCGACGCGCGAGCGGTCCGTTCAACCGAGCAACCGCGCGCCGAAGTCGGCGCGGTATGTGGGTCAGTCGCGGAGCAGCGGGTAGATGTTCCGGATGACAAGCTCGCCGCTGAATACGCTCGTCGCGCAACTTGAGTCAGACGAGACGCTCGACGGTCTGGGACGGTTGGCCGGCCGAACGGTCCGACGGCTGGTTCCGGACGGCGCGGTCAAGGACACACTGAGCGGTTCGTGGCTTGGTCACCCGCTACATCCAATCTTGACCGACATCCCGGTCGGCGTCTGGACAAGCTCGGTCCTGCTGGACTGGACGGGCGGAAAAGACAGTCAGTCGGCCTCAGATCGGCTTATTCTGATCGGGCTGCTTGCTGCGGGGGCGACCGCTGCCAGCGGCTGGTCAGACTGGTCCGATGCCGAGCAGGAACATGCCGAGGTGCGCCGGTCTGGGCTCGTTCACGCGGCTGCCAATGCGACGGCCGTCGCGCTCATGCTCGGTTCTTATTCGGCACGCAAACGAGGCGCGCTCGGGCGCGGCAGGCTGCTCTCGCTCGCCGGCTCGAGCGCGCTCGCCGCGGGCGGGTGGCTGGGCGGACATCTGGCCTACACGCTCGGTGCCGGGGTCAAGACGAGTACGCCACCGGGTGAGAGACAGCCGCCGCCGGCCACCTCGCTCGCCTGAGCACCCGCTGGCCACGTAGCCAGCGCCGAGGCGCAAGTCCGGAGTGCTGTTTCGATCCGGCCAGCAACAGAAGCGGAAGCGAGGCGTTCGTGGCTGCTGGGCTGCTAAGGAGCAGCGATGAGACGAGCGTTCAGGCCGCTCTGACGACAGCGTCTGGTTCTTGAGCCTCAGGCGGCTCGGCACCGGGCGGCAGCAGTCGGTCGTGGAGTCAGCCAATCGGCGACCAACCAGAGCGAGTCAGCCCGAAGCCGTCAAGGACAATCCACCACGCACGCCAAGCGGGCAACGCCTGCTTCCGTACGGTGTCAGACGGCGTGTCTCCAGGCTGGGAGTCGGTCAGCCGTCGACGATCTCTCCGAACGCGGCATTCTCGCGCAAGGCCGTAAAGTCCTCATCACCGCGGGCGAGCTCGGCCAACGACGGCGAGAGCTCGACCGCGCGGCGTAGATGGGCGATCGCCGCCTCGGTCCGTCCGGCCCGACTCTCGAAGCAGGCGGTGTTGTAGTAGACCGCCGCGCCGGGGGACGGGTAGGCGGCGAGGAGCGCCTGGGCGCGGTCAGCGCCCTCCTCGTAGTCGCCAGACTCGAGCAAGGGAAACAGCGGTGCGAACGGCTCCCAGCCGCTGGGCTCGTACGGCTTGCCTTCCGGCCCTCCGCTGATCGCGAGCACGGTGGTGCCGGCGTCTCGAGCGAACGCCGTCCGCTTGATACCCGCGGGTACGTGGACGAGCGTTCCGGCTGTGGCGTCCTGGCTCTCTCCGCCGATCTCGAACCTGGCGTGCCCGGATACGACGACATACAGCTCCTCGCTGGAGTCAGGCTCGGCCTCGTCGTGCTCGTTGATGAGCCGGTCGCCGTCGGCGCGAGCCGTCATCGCGTTGATCCCGAACGTTCTGATCCCGAAGTGATGACGCACCGCCCGAAATGGGCTGCGCCCGTCATCGATCTCTTCGATTTCGTCAAGCCGAGCAACCGCGTATTCCGCCATGTCTCCTTCTCTCGTCGAGCGCCAGTCGCGATCCTACCCGCCTCTCGATTGCTGATCACCGGCTGCCAAGCCGCTCGCCCGCGGATCAGGATTGCGTTCATAAACGCGCACCTCACCGGATCTCGGAGGGCGGAGCAATCATCACAGCTACTTCAGGGACAGTGAGCTCCAAGCGATCGCCTGATACGCCGAATCGACCCAGGCGGCATGGCGCTTCCGCGACCACGAACTAGCGGCCACCTGGGCCGGCGGATCCGGCAAGCAACGAACGCTGCTCTCAGTGGGGCAGCGACCGAAGCGGTAGCCGCGGCTTGGTGGCTGCTAGGCCGACTTTGCGGAAGTCTCTGAGGCTCGAGACGAGCCGGCTGCTGGTCGCCTGACGGCTTCGTCCCCCGGCGGCAGGGCACGACGTGCTGCGTTTCTCGGGCCGCGGGAACCGGCGGGTCCAATGTCGTCCCGCTGATCGAGTCGCTGACGAGCCACGCGCCGAGTAACCCATATTGCTCGGCCGCCATTCCCGTCCAGCACGACGCGCGTCGGTTCAGGCTGGCCTGAGGCCGGAGGCGACCAGAACCGAGCCGGCAAACGCAATCCCGTCTGTTTCGTGGGTGGCGGTCTTCGCCCCGGCCTGCGTGGCGCGGTCGGCGATCGCTTTGCGGACCTCGGGTTCCATGCCGGCCAGCGCCATGGCGAGCGGACCCGCGAGCTTTGGTACCCGCTCCCACCACTCATCCAGGGAGGCCGCGCGCATTGGAGTCAGGACGGCGCGAACTGTGACGTCTCGCAGCCCGCCGGCGTTCAGGACCCCGGTCAGCTCGTCGACGGTGTCAAGGGAGAAGGGGCCGCGGATGTTGGGGGGTGGAAACGGAGCTCCGAACTGATCGCTGACGGCGTCCAGCACCAGTCCCAGCCACGGGTTGCGCTCACGCTGGTCCCAGGTCATCGCCGCGTAGCGCCCCCCGGCCGCAGCACCCGAACCGCTTCGGCGACAGCGGCTACCGGATCGTCGACGAACATCAGCCCGTGGCGATTGATCACCGAGTGAAAGCTGGCCTCGCCCACGGGGATAGCGGTCTGGTCAAACACGGCGGTAGTTATCTGCGAGTAGCCGCGCGCGCGCCGCGCCGCGACCGCCACCATCTCGCCCGCTACGTCAGAAAGCATCACGCTCCCGTCAGAGCCGACGCGGTCAGCGGCCGCCAGACCGGCTCCCCCGGGTCCGCCGGCGAGATCAAGCACTGCCGCGCCCTCCCGCACCCCGGCGGCGTCAAGCATCGCCTCCGTCGCAGGCGCCAGCTGCGCGTCGACGAACTCGGCGTTGGCTTCCCAGCCCCGTGCGACGCTATCCCACATCTCCGACACGCCGCTCATCCTCTCAGCTCCACGCGCAATGCTGGTCTCGAGCTGCTCCGAGCGGCGGGCTACTGCGTGTCGATCAGGGCGACGCTCCGCTCGTTCGGTTGGGTTGGGTCGTCGCGACGCACAAAGTGAAGACCGCCGTCCTTTGTGCGACAGCCTCGCGACAATCCGGAACTGAATCGAGGCCCGGTCGCCAACTCGCCGTCGTGCTTGGCGCCGCGGCGCGAGCCGCATCAGTCGTCAGATCGCCGTCGGTCACAGCCTCGCGCGGCTCGCGTGGGCTCAGCGCGCCGCTTCCGCGCGTCGCGGCAGTTTCCAGCCCGGACGGACGAAGTGGCAGGTGTAGCCGTTGGGGTAGCGCTCGAGGTAGTCCTGGTGCTCGGGCTCCGCCTCCCAGAACGGTCCGGCGGGAGCCACCTCGGTGACGACCTTGCCGGGCCACAGGCCAGAAGCCTCGACATCGGCGATCGTGTCCTGCGCGATGCGCCGCTGCTCGTCGTCGACGTAGTAGATCGCTGAGCGATAGCTCGCCCCGACGTCGTTGCCCTGACGGTACTTCGTCGTCGGGTCGTGAATCTGAAAGAAGAACTCGAGCAGGTCTCGGTAGGAGATGCGCTCCGGGTCAAACAGGATCTCGATCGCCTCCGCATGCGAGCCGTGATTGCGGTAGGTCGCATTGGGTGTCTCGCCGCCGGTGTAGCCAACGCGCGTGCCGCCCACACCGTCGAGCTTGCGGATCAGATCCTGGACACCCCAGAAGCACCCGCCCGCGAGGATCGCCTTCTCGGTTGCAGCCATCTATCTGCTCCTCCTCGTCATGGTTCCTTGGTCGCCGCACATACGGAGTAACACCGCCGACATATCGTGGCAGCCCGGTAGACGCGAGGCTCTCCGCCTCGTAGCGCGGTCTCGACATGAGCGCTCGGATCATTCGGAGACGACGACATGATTCGCGACCATCGGTGCATACACAGAGCGCGCGTCCAGAGTGCCGCAACCACGCAGTACCGGCCACGAGAACCGACGTCTACGGCCACGTCGACAGAGCTGATTTGATCTAGCCAGCTCGCGAAACGGAGGACTCGGAGCCGGTCGGGCGACGATGCGGCACTGATCATCCGGCGTCGGCGCGCTCGTGCTCTGGGAGCCGGCGAGCTCAGACCGCGGGTTGGCGCCTCTCGCTCCCAGTCGCGGCGTTGCTCAAGACGGTGCGGGTTACCCCGATCGGTTCTGCGCCCAGGACGGTGTGAGGGTCGGTGATGTCATGGGCGAGGCGGTAGGCTCTGATCGCCTCGCCGCCCGGGTCCCACACCGCCCTCCTGCGAGGGTTTCAGTAGCAACGGCACGTCGGGCAGGTGCTACTGGAACCTTGTATGCCTCGCGTGGGCGACTGCCGCGTCAGCGCCCACCCGCGAGCAGCCACCCGGCGACCGCCAGGCCGGCGAGCGCCACGCCGAGGCGCAGCGGTGTCGCCGGGATCAGCCTGACCAGGCGCACCCCAGCCGAGCCGCCGGCCAGACTGCCGGTGGCCAGGACGCCGGCAGCCGCCCAGTCGACTGGCGCAAGGATCATGAAGCCGACCATCGCGGTCCAGCCGGCGAGCCCCAGGAGTACGTTCTTGGTGGCGTTCTGACGATGGATCGACTCCTGCGTGAACAGGCCGAGCAGCGCCAGTAGCAGTACGCCCGCGGCGGCACCGAAGTAGCCGGTGTAGATCGAGACCGCGAACGCGACCGCCGGCAGGCCGCGACGGTGCGCGCCGCGCAGGCGGTGTCCGCCGCGCGCGAGCAGCCACGGCTGGCCCAGCAGCAACAGGCAGGAGACGATGATCAAAAACGGGACGACCGCCTCAAAGGCATCCGGCGGCGCGGCCAGCAGGGCCGCCACGCCGACGGCCGCGCCGGTGACCGTCGGGACCACCAGCGGCCAAACCCGGGATCGCTGACCGACTAGCTCGGGACCGGATGACAGCGCCGCGCTCACCGAAGCCGGCGTCAGCCCGATGTTGTTGGTGACATTGGCCTGCAGCGGAGCAAGCCCGATCGCCAGCAGGATGGGGAACGTGAGCAGCGAGGCTCCACCGGCCATGGCGCTCGTCGCTCCGCCGAGAAGCCCCGCGCCGACCAGGATCAGAACGTGCGCGATGCTCATCGGCGCGCACGCTGCGCTCCCGTCGTCCTCATCGGACAACGGACGGTAGTTCGTCCGGCACGGGGCGGGCGCCGGATGCTCTCTCTAGACGTCTCTCTCTACCGCAACCAGTCAACACGGCCAAGCCGCCGTAAATGGTCGTTGTAAGCGGTAGCCGACGGCATCACCCCCGTCTCATGCCCAGCGAGACGCCTGCTAACGCCTTGATCTGGCCGTTTCTAACCCATGGCGCGCCGTCGGCACCCGGAAACTACGGGGTTCGAGCCGCTCAACCGCTTCTAACGCCACGTACAAACTCGCGCCGTTGCTACCGAAGGCCCGACCCGCGCCCAGCACCAGCCCGGGCCGCCCGAGGAATATGGTCCCTGTCGCCTCGCTTCGCTTCGGCAACACACAGTTTCAGCTGCCGGTGCGACGCTCCTCGCGCCATCGGGGCACTGGCGCCCTGGCGCGGGCCGGCTGGGTCAGGTGACGCCGCAGCCCGTGCGGCGGCCGGGCAGCGGGCGGCTCGCGCCGCTGGTGGCGGCCGGGGCGCCGGTGCTTGACTTAGCGTGATGTCGAGCACGACCGCGACCGTCGCGCCCGCACGTGTCCGCGGCGATCGCGGTCAGATCGCGGTCGCGCTAGCAGCGGTGGCGTGGTCGACCGCCGGCGTGCTGCAGCGCCAGCTGACGGTCGGCATCGCTACGCAGGTGGCGGGGCGGGCGCTGTTCGCCAGCCTCGCGGTGGCCGCCTACGTAGCGGTCGTCGAGCGCGGCCGGGTGATCGTGGCCTGCCGCTCGGTGGGCGGCGCCGGCATCGGCTTCGCCGCCTGCCTGGCGGTCTCCTCCGGGGCGTTCATCGTCGCCCTAAACCAGGCCACGGTCGCGCAGGTGTTGTTCATCCAGGCGATCGCTCCGGTGCTCGCGGCACTGCTCGGGCGCCGTGTGCTGGACGAGCCGCTGAGCGTACGCACAGTAGTCGCGATGGCGGTGGCGTTGCTCGGCGTCGGGGTGATGATCAGCGCGCCCGGCGGCGGGACCGCGCTCGGGGACGGGCTGTCGGTGCTGATGGCACTCGGGTTCGCGGTCGCGATCGTGATCGCCCGCCACCGCCGGGACGTGTCGATGGCTCCAGCCACCGGCCTTGCCCAGCTGATGCTGCTGGTGATCGCGGCGCCGGTCGCGCTCGCCGGCGGTGGCAGGCTCGGAGTCCCCAACGTGCTGTGGCTGGCGCTGTTCGGCGCCGGTCAGATCGGCGTCGGGTTGATCCTGCTGACGATTGGAGCGCGCCTGATAGCGGCCGCCCAAGTCGCGCTGATCAGCCTCCTCGAGATCGTGCTCGGGCCGTTCTGGGTGTGGCTCGCGGTCGGCGAGCGGCCTGGTGTGACCACGGTCATCGGCGGCGCGATCGTGGTCGCGGCAGTCGTCCTACAAGCGCGCGAACCGACGGCCACCCGGCGCAGCGCCCCCGCTCCGGTGGCCACGGTCGACCCCGAGCATCCCCCGCGGTGAGCGGCCGGCCCCAGACAAGGTCTGGCGGGACGAGGCACCCCGGGCGCCGGCCCGGTGGCGCCGCCAGTGGCGGCGATCCGCGTGAATCGATGTCACAGTTGAGCGTGAGCATCGGCATGTCTCTCGCCGGTGCCCGGGCGCGCCCGGTCAAAGCTCACGCCGCGAACTCCTGATCGCGGGGTGCAGCAGCCAGCGACGCCGAAAGCCCGAGATGGCGGTCCATGCCGGTGAGCTCAAGCAGTCGCCTGACTGGCCCGTCGCCGCACGCGAGCACCAGCTGTCTGTGGGCGTGACGGGCGCGGAGGTCAGCGGCGACCAGGATCCCCAGGCCCGAGCAGTCCATGAACGACAGCTCGCGCAGGTCAACCACGAGGCGATCAAACCCGACCTGCTCGAGCTCGCGCAGCTGACGCACGAGCACCGGAACGCCCGCGAGGTCAAGCTCCCCGCCGAGCGCCAGCACCCACCCAGCGCCGGCCGGCCGGCGGTCGATGACCAGCTGCCGACGATCCGCCCGCTCACCGGGCGAGACGGCGGGAGCGTCGGCAGTCGACGAGCTCCGCAGGGACGCGGACGGCCAGAGCCGATGCGCCGAGACATGGACCGGCACCGCGATCCCCGACCGGCCCAGACAGCGTGGACAGTCATCACAACGCAGCCACTGGATCCGCAGCTGAATACTAAGCCCGCACCGCGGACAGTTCATATAGGACATCGGTTCCGCCTTCTCAAAAGCTTTTACGGGAGCGCCGATGGCCCGACAGCCGACCAGCCCTGATCGCTGCCGTTCCGAGCTATGTGAGGCTTTCGCTGACCTGATCGAGCCGCGAGCGCCGGCACATCCTACACACCATGTTGAAAATTGCCGTACAGGCTATGTAGCTATTTGCGCATCTCTCATGGGTTGCGGGGCAGCCCCGTCGGTCCCCGCAGATCAGCCGGAGGCGCCTCAAGCTCGATCGGGCGCGGACGAAAGCCTTTCGATCCTCGCTTCAGGTTTTGGCGCCATCGCTGACGAGCAGATCCGATAGCCGAGGTTGATGCTCCTCATCCAGGCGACATGGCCCCGGCCGGCGGAGCCGCCCAAGCGCGCCGACGATGGCGCGCCGCCACGCCAGCCCCCAATTCCGGAGCAGAGCACGGTGACGGCGAACGCCAGTCATACCACCCTGCCGCATCCCCCCCACCAACCAGCGCCACCTCCGGTATCCCGCTCTTATTACGAGCGTGGATGGCCGCGCTGCTCGCGAGTGGCCGAAAGCTTGTGCCTCGGTCGCGCAGGGTGCTGTGCGAGAGCGTCGGGATCGGGTTCAGGCCCACCGCTGCGGGGTAGCTTGCCGCTATGACAACCGTAGAAGTCATCATCCTTGTTGTTCTGTGTCTGGGCATTGTTTTGGGGGCCGTAGTCCATTTTGGCTACGCGATCAAGCGCGACGCGGAACGCCAAAGGCGGTTCGCTCGACGCGATCGAGGGCGAGCTCGCCGCGCGGGTCGCTCCTCCCAGCCGTAGGCGACGCATATCAATCCAGCCGACGAGGCCGCCCACGGCTCGGCGGTGGTAGGTCAGGCGACCCGAGGGTTCGTGGCTCATCCGGTGCTGCGCAGACAGCGATGAAGACGAGACCATTATCGCGGCGGTGAGCAGGCGAGTCGATGAGTCTGTCCGAAGGGCTTCGTCGCAAAAGGAGGCGGTGCGGGAGCTCGTCGAGAGCCGCCGGGGCGCCACCCTGAGCGCTCGAGCGCAGACCGGCACCACGAAGGCGACCGCCAGATACACCGCGCTCAGATCGCTTCGGAGATGAAGGAGGCGCGTGGCGGCAAGCCGATCGGTCGCCGCGGCCGGATGATCGACCGGGAGGAGCTGCTTGACGCTGGCTGGACCGCAATGCGACAGCGCGGCTCCCACGAAATGTGGGTCTGATCCCGACCGACCTCAGCGAATCGCGGTGGCTGGCAGGGACAGTGCGCTGTTTTCAGTCGGAACTCTCAGTAGCACCGGCGAGCAGGCGGCCTTGCAGCATCTGGGTCGAGCGAGTAGGTCGTGAGCTATGAGCAGGCCGAGGACGGCGGCTGGGGCCGGCTAACTCTCGGACGTGCCTGGGGTCGCGGCATTGAGAGCGACTCGTGCCGAGGTCGTCGATGGCATCAACGAGGCGCTTTCAGCCGATGTGCACGACCTTCGTGAGCGAGGCCTGGCGCTACCCGCGCCGGACCAATCAGCGGGGCACGATCGCGGCACAGCCGACGCAGCCCGGCGCGCTAGCCCCGGGTGGCTTCGTTGTTCGCCGCCATGGGCGGCCCGAGCTCGAGGCGAGCCTGAGTGTCCCCAACTCGGCAGATCTGACAACTAACGGCACTCGACCTGACTCAGAGGTCCGTAGACGCGCCAGAAGCCCTGAAATAGCAACTTGCTAATGAAGGGGTGCCGGTTCGAGTCCGGCGGCGGGCTGTCGAAGCAACCTGTTTGGAGGCAGCGAGCGGGGCGTTGACGGCAAGACGTGGCTCAGGACGGTGCCTTGGCGACGGGGGCGCAGAGCACGGTGATCTGCAGCTCGACACGCTCGTGGACGCCCAGGCCGACCGGCGCGGCGACTACCACCGTGAAGGCTGATCGGGTGCGGCGCTTGCGACGCAACAGCCGCTTGACCAGACGAGGCGAGGGAGGCCGGGACGTATAGAACGCGACGGCCCAGCTTCCGTGCAGGAGACGCTCGCCACGGGCACACGCCAGCCGCACGCGCGCGATGGCGCGCGGATGAAGCCGGATTTTGCGCACCAGCCTGTGGTAACCAGGACTAGCGCCCGACGAGCGCAGGGCTGACGAAGAGGAGGTGGCGCCGGGCGGCGAGCAGCCAACGATCGGCTGATACTGAATCGTGACTCCTGCATACGGGTAGGCGCCGAACTCCATGCCGTGAGCAAGCCCGGGCACGTAGCCGCCCCCGGTCACTACGCCAGCGGTGTTGCCATAGGGCTGAGTCAGCGCGTCAGCGCCGACCGCCTCTTTGCCGGCCGGGCAAGAGAGGTCGTAGGTGTTTCCTTCATTGGCGGGGAAGGTCACCCACGGGCCGACCACCTGCTGACAGGGAGTCCAATCTCTGCAGGCCACCGAAGACGTGGCCTGCAGGTTGGTCGGCGCAGACGTACGCGCGCGGCCACAGAGCACCGTGACCCGCAGCTCGATTCTTCCGTTGGCGCCCACTCCGGCAGGGGCCACGACGATCACGCGGTAAGTCGATCCCACCCGGCGGCCGTGGTACCTGAGCCGCCTGATCAGACGACTTGACGGCGGCAGATGTGTCAGAAACACAAAAGCTGACCCGGCGCTGACTACACGCTCGCCCGGCGAGCAAGCGAGCACGACACGGTGGACGGCGCGAGGATAGATCCGAACCGTTCGCACCAGCGTCCTTGGACCGCCCAGGGCCACGGCCGGCTTGCGAACCGACGCAAGCGTGACGCTAGGCGGCGCGCAGCCGACGGACGGCTTGTACGTGAAGGCAGGAAGGCCCCAAAACCCGAAAAAGGTAAGGCTGGAGGCGCCGTAACCGCCGTAGTTGCCGATCGCCACCCCGAGGGGATAAGGCACGACGGGATACTGCACATCGCTGCTGACTGCCACCTGACCGCTCGGGCAGGCAAGCTCATAGGGCTGACCCGGGCGCTGTGACGTGACCCACCCCGGAGCCACCACAGTCGTGCAAGGCGTAAACGCCCTGCACGGGTGCGGAGGCGGGGTATCCGCCGACGCAGGACGGGCCAGCAGCAGCGCACCCGCGACCAGAGCTAGACCGAGTGACGTAAGCCAAACTCCGCGCAACGAACGCTTCCTTCCTGCACCGCAAGTCGATCCTCCCTCGGCAGGCACCGGGCGCAGCCGGGCTGCTTGCACCGCAAGCAGCGACACGATCGCCTGCCGCCGCCATGGTCCGCGACTCCTCGGGACGCCCAACTCCGCAACCGTCACTCGATGCTCTCTCACCGGCACACCATCCTAGTTCCTGACTTCCGGCCATGCCCGCAAGCCGCGCGGGCTGGGCGGCTGGAGGACGTCCCGGCAAAGCATCAGCGTTTCGATCCGCAATCCGCCGGCGACGAGGAGCCGATGCTGGGAAAGCTCCAAGCCGTAATCCTCAGGTGGTTCTCGCGGCAGCTTCATCACACCGCGTCTTCCCTTCCAGCCGAGTATCGACGGCCCGATCGAGTTCCGGCACGTTGCTTTTTGGTCCTCCGCGAATCCTCCTTTAGCTCGTATTGGCAATTCGGTCAGCAGAGACATGTCCTTGCTGGAACACATCGAGCAAAGACCCCTATCGATACGAGGAGCTCGTCAACGCCATCCAGCGTCACCTCGGACATACCGAGCTCGGGACCACTTCGACGTATCTGCAGGGGATCGACCCCAGCGAGATCATCGATGCTGCGCGCTCCCGACGCCAGCCGACCATCTCAGCCACCGCGAGCCTGACCCTCTAACCAACCCGATGCGCCGCCCGCCCTAAGCTAAGAGGACTGGCGGCTACGCCCGCGTTGATGATCTCCACTGCCGCTGCACCAGCCGTCTGAGGCGTTGCGGCAGTCCTGTGTCCGACCGCTCCGCCGGCGAGAGTCCGGCAGTGACCGCTAAGCGGAGGTGTCGAAGGTCGGCACGATCAGCATGCCGTCATCCCGCAGCTCAAATCCGGGATTGTGGGCGACCTCCCATGCGTGTCCGTACGGACCACAGGACACTCCGGCGTAGCCGCCGTAGAACGTCTTGGCAGCAGGCCGACTAATTGTCCCCTCCAGCCCGCCCGGCTGCAGCGAGAACGTGATCGACCTCCGCCTCCGAACGGACTTGTGAGCGATGGCGATTACGTCAAATCCGCCGACTGGCGCTCGGCGAGCCCGCAGTCGGCAGCGAGTTTCTCGCGCGACCACAGGACAATGGCGATCCCGCCAGCCTGGAAGAAGACGGTCTCCGCGACCTCCTGTCCAATCCATCCAAGCTGCTCGTAAAACGAACGTGCCCGGCCGCGTCATTCGATGAGCGTAGAGAGGCGACGCTCATCGGATCCAAGAGTCGCGTGAGGCGGGCTCGCGGCGGGTAGGACCGCGCTGCTGCGCCGGCGCGACACTCACCCGGAGCGGAGGTGAGCCGCTCGTGGCCGCCTGGGCGACGGAGCGGAAGGCAGAGCCGAGCGCCGCAGAGTTCCGCTTCGACCCGACCGTTAGCACGAGGTCAGCTAGCACCCCGACGGACGCGTGCGTCGTTTCCGCGCATCGCGCGATGCTCCGACGCGTTGCCCAGAGGCGCGCGGTGACGTGAAAGCGGACCGTACCCTTCTGAGCGGCGATCACCACGTGGCGGAACCGGCGTGCGCTGGTGGCAGCTGCAATCCCGACGCTGCACAGACGGTGGGCTAGACGGACCACAGGGCTTGGGTGGGTGAGAGGCGTGCGGCGCGAAGGGCGGGGATGAGCCCGGCGACCGCGCCGATGATGAGGGAGGCGGCGATGCCGCCGGACCACGCTTGGGCGGGGATGATGGTGGCCCAGTGTTTGGTGTGGGCGTAGACGGCGGTGGAGGCGGCGCCGAGGGCGACGCCGACGGCGCCGCCCAGGAGTCCGAGGAGGACGGCTTCGGAGAGGAACTGGATGCGGATGTGGCCTTTGGTGGCCCCAAGGGCGCGGCGCAGGCCGATCTCGGAGCGGCGTTCGAGGACGGAGATGATCATGACGTTGGCGACACCGACCGCACCGACGAGGAGCGCGACGGCGCCGAGCCCGAGGAATAGGCCGTTGAGGGCGCTCTTGGCGTCGGCTTGGGCCACCAGGGCGGAGGAGGGCTGGCTGACGTTCACCCCGCTGGGGTCCTCGGGGTTTGCGGTGGCGGCGAGGAGGTTGTCGACGGCGTTGACCCGGCCGGTTCGGGCGCGGAGGTAGATGGTGGAGGGGTGGCCGTCGAAACCCAGGTATCTCTCTGCGGCGGGATAGCCAACCAGGACCGAGGTGTCGATGTCAGAGGCGAGCACGGCCGGTTTGAGGATGCCGGCGACGTAGAACCATTGGCCGCCGACCCAGATCCGCTCATCGGGGTAGATGCGGTCGATGCCGAGCAGCTGGGCGGCGGCGGCGCCGAGCACGGCGACTGGTTCTCGGGCGGTCGCCGCGTTGAGGTAGCGGCCTTGGGCGACCGTAATGGCTAGGACCGGGAGGAGGTCGAGGGATGCGGCTTGGACGGTGAGGCCGTTGGTGTCGACCGAGGCGATGTAGGGTGTGCGGAAGGCGTTGGCGCCGCTGAACGCCCCGGTGCTCTGTGTCTGCTGCACACCGCTGATACGGCCGATCATGGCCGGTGCCGTGGTGGGCAGCTCCGCGGTTCGGCCGGTGAGGCTCTGGCCGTTGCTGACGGTGAGCAGGTTGGTGCCGAGCTGGTTGATTTCGTTGAGCAGGCCCGCCTGGGAGGAGGCGGACAGGCCGAGCACGGCGACGATGGCGGCCACGCCGATCGCGATGCCGAGGCCGGACAGTCCGGCCCGGAGCTTCCGGGTGCGGAGTCCGACGGTGGAGAGCCGGGTCAGGTCGGAGAGCTGGAGGCGCCTGCGGCTCAGGGTGGCGGTGGCGGTCATGACGGCTCCTCGCTGACGGGCGTCCCGGACACGGGCTGTGGTGCGTGGGTGGGCGGCCCCGCGAGGGGGTGGCGGCGGGGGCCGGCGCCAGCGGCGGGCCCGGTGTCGGCGATGATGCGGCCGTCGAGGATCTCGACCTTGCGGGGCATGCGCTCAGCGATGGCGTGGTCGTGGCTGATGACCACGATCGTCGACCCGGCCTGGTGGAGTTGGTCGATCAGGGCCAGGATCGACTGGCCGGTCGCCTGGTCGAGGTTCCCGGTCGGCTCATCCGCGAGCATGATGGCGGGCTGACCGACCAGGGCTCGGGCGATCGCGACCCGCTGGCGCTGCCCACCGGAGAGCTGGGTCGGGCGGGCGGTGGGCCGGCTTCCCAAGCCTACGAGCTCGAGAGCCTGTATTGCCCGCTCGCGACGCTCCTTGAGGGGGATGCCGGCGTAAAGAAGCCCGTCGCCCACGTTGTCGAGCGTGGTGGAGTGCTCGGCCAGGAAGAACTGCTGGAAGACGAACCCGATCCGGGTGGCGCGTAGGTAGGCCACGTCCTCGTCGGCCATGGTTGCCACGTCGAGCCCGGTGATCCGCACCCGGCCGCTGGTGGGCTGGTCGAGGGTCCCCATCAGCTGCAGCAGGGTGGTCTTGCCCGACCCAGACGGGCCGACGATCCCGACTAGCTCCCCCGGGCCAATGGTGAGATCCACCCCGCGCAGGGCGTGGACGGGCGGCGCCCCGGGATAGCTCTTGGTCACCCCGTCGGCATCAAGCACAGGCACTCCTGCCCCGCCGATAGCGAAGCCGTTGCCGGCCGCCACCGCGTTATTGTCGGGTGTGGGTGGCGAGGTCCAGGTCATGTTGACGCGACCACCACTTGTTGGCCGGCGGCCAGCGCCGAGCCGGTGATCTGCACCAGCCCCTCGGCGTCATCGAACAGCCCGAGCGAGACCGGCACCAGATGGTTGCTCGCGCCTGCGCCGACGACCTCGACGGCGTAGCCCCCGCCGGACCGGGCCAGTAGCGCGGTCACCGGCACCACAACCGCGCTGGGCACCCTGGCGGTGGTGATACCGACCTGCACCGGAGCCTGATCCCATTTGCCCGTGGCGGCCGGGTCAGAGGGGGTGACGCCCACGGTGATGGTCGGTGTGCTGCTCGCCGAACTGCCTGACGAGCAGGTGTCTGTTCCCGGCGCGGCGGAGCTGGACCCCGACCAGCCTGACCCCGAGCTCGACGGGCAGGTGGCGACCGCCCCCACCGAGGAGACGACACCTGGGGTGGTCCGGTTGTCGGGCAGTGTGATGCTCACCTTGTCTCCGACCGCCACGTCGGTCTGCTCTGAGGCGTCCAGCGCCACCTGCACCTGGCGAGTGGTGGAGGTGAGTTGCATCACCGTCTGGCCGGGCTGGGTACGGCCCCCGACCTGGGCGGACACGCTCGTCACCCGCACGGCGCTCGGTTCGAACGCCGCCTGGCCAAGTGCCAGCGTCCCGCTCCGAGCCACCCCCAGGGCGGCCTGGAGCTTCTTCAAAGCCATGGTGGTGGCCGACCCGAAGGAGGCCGACGTCCGGCTGAGCTGAGACGCGCTGGCATAGCCGAGCACGACCAGATCCGCGTTGAGCTCGGCCACGTCAGGGCCGGTTGCCCCGGCCGAAAGGGTCCGGTAGGCAGGTATCAAGCCATACAGGAGCACCACCGGCTTGTCGTTCACCCGGTAGAGCACCCGACCCCGAGAGATCACCCTCCCGATCGTGGGCAGCTTGGTGTACGTCCCGCGGGCCCGATTGATCACGGAGTACGGCGAACCGTCCGACCGCGCCCGGTAGGTCAGTGTCCCAGCCTGGGAGACCATCGCCGAGAGCCTCCTCTTCTCCACCTGCGCGGTATTCGCGGGCGGCTGCTGTGCGGCCGGGGCCTGTTGCTTCGTGCCGGAGATGACGGCCACGACGCCGGTGACGATTACGGCAGCCAGGACGGCCGCTCCGGCCAGCCGCCATCGCTGCCGCTTCACTGGCCCACTACCCCCGCCGCCGCCGCGAAGTCGCTGCACTTGTGCATCGCGGCGTTCAACCCCGGATCGCTCCGAGGGTCCTTCCCTGCGAGGGATGGGATTCGATTCGTGTCGATGAGGGGCCCATTGGGGTTGGGGTCCGGGAAGTCCGGCACGCCGTTCTTGCGCACGCACTGGGCGAACTTGAGGCGCGCGTCGGTCTGCTGGGGAGTCGCCTTTTGGCCCATGAACCCCGCTGGCTCCAGGTCTTTGCACGCGCTGATGGCCTGCTTGAACGCCAGGGTGCTTGTGTTCAGCGACGAGCCGTTCGCTATCCCATCGATGGTCAGCTCGCCCGACGCGGGCAGGTCCGGGAACGCGCTGACGCCGTTGTGGCGCATGCACTCGGCGAACTTCACCGCCTTCTCATGATTGGTGGCGGTGTTGTTGCCGCCGCCGCTGCTGCCGCTGCCGGTACTGGCCGGCGCGCTCGAACCGCAGGCGCTGATCAGGGCGACCATGGCGATCAGGGCAACGGGCGCCAGCGGAGGTCGTTTTCTCCTCATATCTTCTCCTGCGAGTCGTGATCGTGTTGACATCAAGGCTGTGCCGAGGGGGGAGCGGGTGGCAGCGGGCGGCGATGGCCGCCGGCGTCTCCCCCTGGGCGACCCGCCGCGCTGGGCGCGGCGGTCGTGCTCATGCCGATCGCCGGGCCGACGGACTCGACCAGCTGCGTGGCGGCCTCGGCCGCGGCGGCGAGGAGCGTCGGCGTGTCGCTGCCCGGCCCCTGCGCCAGCACCACGCCGGCCGCGGTCCGGCCGCGCCCGCCGACCGTCACGTGGGTGAAGAAGGCCAGGCACCCTCTCGCCGAGGAGTCAGACCCGGTCTTGCCGGCGTAGCCTTCGGCGAGCAGGGGGTTGAAGTTGGTGAGCGTGCCGGCGATCGGCAGCGTCACGCTGGGCATCGAGACGATCTGACGGAAGACCGGGAAGCGCATCGCCCGCAGGAAGACACGCAGCTGGTCGGCGGCGGTGGAGACCGTGCTGGGATCAAACCCGCTGGGATCGGTGTAGATCGTGTGGTCCATCCCGAGCGCGCGGGCCTCGGCGTTCATCTCGGCGATAAAGCGCGTCTCGCTGCCCGCCACCTGGGCGGCGAGCATCTCGGCGATGTTGTTGCCGGAGGGAATCAGTAGCGCCTCAAGCAGCTGGCGCTCGGTCAGCTGCTCGCCGGCCGCCACCGCCACCACCGACTGGCCCTCGGCGCGGTCCTGGGCCACGGCCTGCGCCTGGGGCGCAGACACGGTGATCGTGAACCCGTTCTGGGCGCCGCTCAGCGGGTAGCGCTCGACGATCAGGTAGGCGGTCATCACCTTCGCCAGGCTGGCGATCGCGACCGGCTGCTCGTGCGGGCTTGCCCCCGGTCGGCGGTTGCCGAGCACCAACGCGGCCTGTCCCTGCTGTGGCCACCTCACCGCCGACGCGTCGGTGTGGCCGTTGTCATTGAGCGGATGGCGGGCTGCCGCGAACGCCGCGTAGGAGAGAAGCAGAGCGAGTAGCGCGCCAAACACAAGCAGCGCGCGGCGGCGACGGCGTCCGTACACGGTCGTTGGGGTACGGCGGGCGGCTGTTCGGGCTGGGTCGCTGTAGCTCACGCCCCGCAGTCAAAACAGGGCCGTGTTGCCAGAACGTATGTGTTTTTCGATACGCCGACGATATGTCCGGGCTGGCAGCATCCGACGGCATGCGGGTCTTGATCGTCGAGGACGAGCCCTACATGGCAGAAGCCATCCGCGACGGCCTACGCCTGGAAGCGATCGCCGCCGACATCGCCGGTGACGGCGACACCGCTCTGCAATTGCTGGGCGTCAACGCCTACGACATCGCCGTCCTCGACCGAGACATCCCCGGGCCTACCGGTGACGAGATCGCCGAACGCATTGTCGCCTCCGGCAGCGGCATACCGATCCTCATGCTCACCGCCGCCGACCGGCTCGACGACAAGGCCACCGGATTCGGACTCGGCGCCGACGACTACCTCACCAAGCCGTTCGCACTCCAAGAGCTCGTGCTCAGGCTCAGAGCGCTCGGCCGCAGGCGCGCCCACAACAGGCCGCCCGTGCAAGAGCTCGCCGGTCTACGGCTGGATCCATTCCGCCGCGAGGTCTACCGCGACGGTCGCTACGTCGCGCTCTCCCGCAAGCAGTTCGCAGTCCTCGAAGTGCTCATCGCCGCCCAAGGCGGTGTCGTCAGCGCCGAAGAGCTCCTGAAACAGGCGTGGGATCAGAACGCCGACCCGTTCACCAACGCCGTGCGCATCATCGTCTCGGCACTGCGCAAACGGCTCGGCGAACCCCCGATCATCGCCACCGTCGCTGGCGTCGGATACCGCATTGGCAGGCAATCAGAGACCGGGCCCGGAGGAGCGGACCGTGGATAGAGCCGGCCTGAGGACGGCCCGCCTCTCGCTTGCCAGGCTGACCCCACGTCGGCTACTCCACCTGCGGTCACCGACCGTCCGCCTGCGCCTGACCCTGCTCTACGGCGGCCTGTTCCTGGTCTCGGGGATAGCGCTGCTCGCGACTACCTACCTGATCTTCCGCAGCAACACCGGGGTTGACTTGATCGTCCCAACTGGGACTGCGCATCGGTCGATCGGCCCGAGCGCCCTCAACGACGTGCGCCAAAGGTACGCCGGGGCGGTCGAACGTGACACGCACGGTCTCCACCAGGGGCTCATCCAGTCGGGGATCGCCCTGGCGATCATGACCGCGATCTCGCTCGCGCTCGGCTGGCTGGTCGCGGGCCGAGTCCTGCGCCCGCTGCGGACGATGACGGCGACTACGCGGCACATCTCCGAGCGCAACCTGAACGAGCGTCTCGCGCTCTCCGGGCCCCGTGACGAGCTGAAGGATCTCGCTGACACCGTCGACGGCCTCCTCGCGCGGCTCGAGGCACACGTCGTCGAACAGCAGAGGTTCGCGGCCAACGCCTCCCACGAGCTGCGCACCCCGCTGGCGCTGACGCAGACGCTGCTCGACGTGGCCCGCAACGATCCGAATCGCGTCAACGGCGAGCTTGTCGACCGCCTCCACGAGGTCAACACCCGAGCGATCGACCTCACCGAGGCACTGCTTGTGCTTAGCCGCGCCGGCCAGCGGTCCTTCGTCCGCAAGCACGTCGATCTGTCGCTCATCGTGGAAGAGGCCACGGAGACGCTCCTCCCGCTCGCAGAGAAACGCGGCGTCAGCATCGAGACCTCGGAGGACATGACCGCGACCAGCGGCTCACACGCGCTGCTGCTGCAGATGACGACGAACCTCGTGCACAACGCGATCGTCCACAACCTCCCTGAACACGGCACCGCGTGGGTTACGACCCGCGCTCATCCGCAAAGCGTGGTGCTCACCGTCGAGAACACCGGCGAGTCACTCACCCCACAGCTAGTTTCCACGCTCGGCGAGCCGTTCCAGCGCGGCACCGAACGCATGCGCACCGACCACGCAGGCGTCGGGCTCGGCCTGGCAATCGTCAAAAGCATCACCCAAGCCCACGCCGGAACCCTCACCCTCACCCCCCGCGTCGCCGGCGGGCTCCGCGTCACGGTGCAATTACCCGCCGCACCCGCGGACACTGGCCGATGACGATCAGGGATGCCGCACGGCCCCGACAGGAACTGTGGGACACGCCCCGGACGCTCAGCGTAACCGTACAAACCGCGCGAGCGCGGATGCGGGTCTCATGCGCCTCGCTGTCGCGCACCTGCTGGTCGCCAAACCGCGTAATGGCGTTGCACGATGTCCGCTAGCCACGTTCCCGAGTCTCAGGCGCGGTCCACCGCGCTGCCGGATTCCCCGAGCCTGCGGCCTGGCGTCGGGCGCGAACGGCCACCAGCCAGTTCCGCTTCGGACCGGGGAACTCCCGAAGCAGCAGTGCGGCAGTCGCCGCCCCGTCGGCGACGATGCGGGAGTAATGGGCGGTGACATAGTACCCAGCGTTAGGTGTCGGATCCCGGTTGCCGTCTACCGGTTTCGGCGAGACGCTCTCCAGAAGGACGCGGGGCGCGCTCGTGCAGTGTCGCGGCACGGGTCGCGACCTCGAGATCGAGTTCCGCAAGCAGAAACCGCACCTTTGGGCGCGTTCGTCGACGCCGGGTTGTCGTAGAGGATCAGCGCCACCGCGCCGGCAGTCTAGGAAGCGGGCACGCATGCGCGGTGGCTAGCTTCTCGCGGGTGCCCGAGGTCAAGCTGCGGCGATGGCGGATGGCGGACCTACCCGAGGTCGCAGCGATGACCGGGGACGAGTACCTGAGTCCCTGGTGGTGGATGGCAGAAGACCTGGAAGGGTGGTTGCGTAGGGAGATAGCCGAGGAACGCGGTCCGTCCCGCGCGATCTCGCTCCCTGACGACGACCGCGCGCTCGGACGTGTGGCCGTCCGCCTGCCCCGGTTCGCCTCCGAGGCGGTCCGGTGCGCGGCGGTCCGACCCAGCGACCAGCCCGCCGGGGAGCTGAGCTACTGGCTCCTACCCGAGGCCAGAGGCCGGGGCCTGGCGGTCACGGCGGTGACCGAGATGATCCAAATAGCCGCCGATGCCAGGTTGAGATCGCTGGTCCTAGACATCGAGGAGGCAAATGGCCCCTCGATCCGGGTCGCCGAGCGGTTGGGCGCCGTGCGGCGGACCCCAACCCGGCTTCACACCGACCGCTTCGGGAAGCAGTGGCCGATGGTCGTCTACGTGCTCCACCTGCCATGAGTCAGGGACCGGCCGTCCGGCCACGGCAGGCCTCGAGGCAACAATGGTGGAGCGGGGCGCAGACTGAATCCTGCCTCCGCGGTTCATGCGAGCAGGCGTCTAGGTGCAACCAGCCCAAGCGCCGACGCGGCCGGTGCCGGCGTAGGCCTTGGCTACGCCGGCACCGCGAGGGCCCGCGCGAACCAGATCGTCGGCTGAATGAATGGCCACGAGACTGGGTCTCGCGACCAGGGTGGACGACGGCCACTTAGGCCGCGGTCACGGCGCGCAGCTGTTCCAGCGACTCGTCCATCAGTCGCCGGAAGGCTGCTGGATCGTCCTGCTGCACCCAGCGCGCGAATCCGACGTGAAAGACGGTGACGCCCGCCTGGGCGGCGAGGATCGCGTCGTTGTGAGCAACGCCGCGCTCGACCAGCGCGGACTTGATCGAGCCGGCGAGGCTCTGGAGCTTGATCAGCTCGCGCTCCTGCAGCTCCTGGTTGGCGTCGATGATGCCGGCTCGCATTCGCGCGAAGGGGTGGCGCTCGACGAACATCTCGGCGACGGGGTCAAGGCCCGCGACGACGACCGAGAGGGGATTCGCGTCCATCGGCGCGGCGGCGACTGCCTCGAGCCAGCGGTGTTCGAGCTCCTCGCTGCCATTGAAGAGCACCTCGCGCTTGTCTGAGAAGTAGCGGAAGAAGGTTCGCTTCGTCAGCCCTGCCGCCTCCGCGATCTGCGCAACGGTTGTGTCGTCGTAGCCCTGCTCGTCAAACAGGGTGATCGCGGCCTTCATCAGGCGGCCTTCGGCGTCCGGTTTCCAGCGCGACATGTGCTGTCAGCGTAGTTGATGACACCGGGTGTCGTGAAGGGTGCTATGGTGATGGCACCTAGTGACATCCCATCTCAACTGGAGTCTTTCATGCGCGTATTTGTCACCGGCGCGTCAGGCCACATCGCCTCCGCCGTCATCCCCGAACTTCTCAACAACGCCCACCAGGTCGTCGGTCTGGCCCGCTCTGAGGCTTCCGCTGAGGCCGTCGCGGCCCTTGGTGGCGAGGTTCGCCGCGGCGATCTCGACGACCTCGACGGTCTCAGGCAGGCCGCCTCTGAGGCCGATGGGGTCATCCACCTCGCCTTCAAGCACGAGGCGATGCGCACCGGCGACTTGACGGGCGCCGTCGACTCAGACCTGGCTGCCATCCAGGCGATGGGCGACACGCTGATCGGCACCGACAAGCCGTTCGTCACGACCGGCGGTACCCTGATGCTCGCCATGGCCGGGATCACCGGCCGCCCCGGCACCGAGGACGACCAGTCCGAGGGCGGGCCCCGGGTCGACGCCGCGAACTACACGATCGGTCTGGCTCAGCAGGGCGTGCGCTCGTCCGTCATCCGGCTCGCGCCGATGGTCCACTCAGATCTCGACCACCACGGCTTCACCCCTGTCCTGATCGGCTTCGCCAAGGAGAACGGGGTGGCGGCGTACACCGGTGACGGCTCGAACCGCTGGCCGGCGGCCAACACCTACGACATCGGCGTGCTCTACCGCCTCGCGGTGGAGAAGGCCCCCGCCGGCTCGACGCTGCACGGCGTCGATGACACGGGCCTCGAGCGCAAGCTGATCGCGGAGACGATCGCGGGCAAGCTCGGGTTGGAGGCCAAGAGCATCACCGACGAGGAGGCGCCGCGGTACCTCGGCTTTCTCGCCGCATTCGCCGACTTGGACAACCCCACTTCGAACGACAAGACCCGCCAGGAGCTCGGCTGGGAGCCGACTCATCCGGGTTGGGTCCAGGACGTCGAGAACGGCCACTACTTCGCGGCCGTGGCCTAACCCTCGGCTACGCTGACGGTGCTGCCGGTCTCACAGACCGCAGCACCGCCGCCGGCCAGCGACCTAGCCGTGGATGAAGTTCTCGACCGCTTGGCGAACCCCTCGTCCAAGGTCGTCACATGCATGGCGGCCTCCCTTGACCTCGTCATCACTGGCCCATCGCGATCGACCGGACCCGCAGGCTCGAACATCGTGATGTCGTTGGGCAGCCCACGCGGGCCTGAGCGCGCCCTCAGGGGCCGGGTTTGTCATCGAGGAGCCTGGCGAGCCAGCCGCCACCGCCGCTGACATCGTGTGGACTCCACGGCTGGCGGTGGCCGCCAGGCGACCGTATTTCTTCCATCCTCGCTGCTGTCCGGAGCGGTGAGCGAAGCGCCATCCCGGGCCGCTCCTGCTTGGGCGATGGCGTGCACCGAAGCGGAAGCCTCGGTCGTAGGACCCGCTGCGGCGACTTTGTAGTAGTCGTGGGCGCTGGGGTAGGGTCGCGGCGGTGAGCGTCTCGCCGGAGTTCGTTCTTCCCGAGATGCGTCACGACGAGGGTGCGGCCCCCTGGATCGGTTATTGCGCTCCCTGGCCGGTATGGCTCGTGAACGGCGAAGGCACAGACTGTCAACGGCCAAAAGGGCATCACTTTCGGAGCCGTATCGTGGACGATCGCAGCCCGCGGGCGTGATGACTGAGATGTTCATGGGTCGAGCCGTGGCCAGGCGGGCCCACCCCTGGTGGGCTCCATGAGCGTTACGTCGTCCCTGTTGGGCGTCCTGCGTGTCGGGTTGCTCCTCGGCCCGGCGGCTTGGTCGGCTCGACTGGTGCGGCGCCGGCTCAGTTCGCTGGTGGGCGTCGATGGCGTAGTGGCGGATGTCGTGTTGACTGGAGGTGCGGTAGTCGTCGCGGCTGAACTGCTCGGGATGGTGGGTCTGCTTCGGTTTGGGTGGCTGACCGGGCTGCTGTGGGTGGTGTTGGCGGGTGTGTACGGCGGGATCCGAGGGTGCCGACCGTCCGTTTCGGAGCCTTCTCAGGAGGCAGCAGAGCTCGGTCGTGCCGGGGTGTGGGCGGTGGTGGTTTTGGTCGGGCTGGTGGTTGCCCAGTGGTCGCTGATGACCGCGAACTCGCTGGGGGGCGGGATGTTCAGCTTTGATGTCCTCTGGTATCACATGCCGTTCGCGGCGGAGTTTGCCCAGACGGCATCGGTCACCCATGTTCAGTTCACGCAAGCCACCCGTTCGTCGCGTATTACCCGGCTAACTCCGAGCTGCTCGATGCGGTGGGGCTCATCGCGTTTGGCAACGACTTCCTCTCGCCGTTCCTCAACCTTGGCTGGCTGGCCCTGGCCCTCGGCTCAGGCTGGCTACTGGGGAAGCGCTGGGGGGTCGCCCCGCTGACGCTCGCCGCGGTTGCGGTTGTGTGCTCGCTCTCCGTCTTCAGCACCACCCAGCCCGGCGAGACGTTCAACGACATCGTCGGGCTGGCGATGCTCCTCGCCGGGGTGGCACTCCTGTCCGGCCGTGATCGGGGTGAGCTGGAGCTCGTCGCGGCCGGCACGGCGTTAGGGTTGGCCGTCGGTACGAAGTACACGTTCGTGGTCCCCGCCGTGGTGGTCTTGATCGGCACGCCATTCCTGAGCGGCGAGCGACGACTTCGGGCCGTCGGCTGGTTCTGGCGCCGTTGATCGTTACCGGTGGCTGGTGGTATCTCCGCGCGCTGGTTCACACCGGCAATCCTCTCGGGATCCGCACCAAGCTCGGGCCAGCGACCCTCCCCGGTCCGCCATCTCCGCTGGCGCAGGTATCGCAGGAGACGGTGCTGTCTCTGCTCCGCCACGTGTCGCTGTGGGGCTCTCGGTTTGTGCCGGGGCTGACGCACGCCCTGGGGGTCCTGTGGCCGGTGATCGTGCTAGCCGCGATTCTCGCCTCCGTTCTGGCCCTGGTCTCTCTGGGCGACGCCGTGCCCGTCTGCTCGCGATCGCAGCGGCTTTGGCCGCGATCGCCTACTTGGTCTTCCCCACCGGCGCGACCGCGCTGGCCCAGACCACAGAGCTGTTTGAGGTCAACCTGCGCTACGCCGTCCCGGCGCTCACCTTTGGCCTGCTGCTGGCGGTGATCGCCGTCGCACTCCGAGCCCCGCGCCGACTGCCGTGGATCGCATCAGCATTTCTCGCTGTCGCCGTTGCGGCCCAGCTGGAGCCGAATCTGTGGCTCGCTCAGCCAGCTCGCCACCTGGGGTTCCTGCTCGGCACCGCCGCCCTGAGCGCAGCTGTCAGCTTGCTGCTCAGGCTCCGCCGTCTGACCCGGCGCCCATGGTGGGTCATCTCAGCCCCGGTGACGGTGGGGGTACTCGCGGTCGGGTTCGTGGCCCAACACCACTACTTCGATGAGCGCTACCGGCTCGGCGAGGGCGACTCGCCCGGGCTCGGAGCGATCTACGCCTGGGCTCAGACCGTTTCGCACACCCGGATTGCCCTTCGGGCACCGTCGAGCAATATCCCCTGTACGGGGTGAACGACAGCAACTTTGTGACCTATCTTGGCCAAATCACCGGGCGCGGCGGGTACACGCGGATCACTTCGTGTGCGCGCTGGCAGACCAGCCTGGCCATGGGCCGCTATCGCTACCTCGCGCTGACCCCCGGCCCCACCGCCTCCCCACCCCTGGCCTGGACCCAGGACGACTCTGACCTTAGGCCGCTCCTGCATCCCGCACCCAACGCCTGGGTGTTCACCGCCGTCTCGCACAACGCCACCCCACACTGCGCCTGATCGCCGCGAACCGCATCGGAACGCACGCCCAGGGCGCCCCCTGCCGGAGATAGCCCACTCGCCAGTCCCAGCTAGGCCCAGAGGCGAAGACCCGCTCCCACGAACACGGAGCGGTCTCGCCGGCGTCACGGCACGGCGAACGCAGCCGCTCACGGCCGAAGGCGACAGGCTCGACGGCTCACGCCGTTGCTCCGGTGTCCTTGCCAATTCCATCCGAGCGAGCGCATACAGCCACGAAAAGGATTTTCGCGACTCATGCGCTGTTAGGAGCTGTTAAGCCTCGGCGCCCTGCTCGTCAACGCGCTGCTGGACGCGGCGCCGGCGCGAGCGCAGGTGCCTCCGACGAGGCAGCAGCACCGGCCTCGATGCCCGATCCTCGGTGCTGGTTTCACGCACCACCAGGCGCCTGGCAGGCCGTCGTCAGTCGTTCTCGGTCTGCCGCCTCGGGTCGGCCCGCTGTCAGAGCAGGGAGCCGATTAGTTACGGCCGCGACGGCGACAAGGGAGCATTCTGCTACCAGAGTTCGGCTGCTTGACGGTGGCAGCCGATGGACGGACTCAGACATGCAGGGTGGGTGTGTAGATGAGCTCTTGGATGCTGCCGTCGAGTGTCCGGCTGTCGATCAGCTCGAGGTCGAAGTCAGCTGCACCCTGGAAGATTGGCTCGTCCCCGGTCTGCCCGGTGATCACTGGAAAGAGCGTCACTTGGACGCGGTCAACCAGGCCGGCCGCCATCAGCGCCCGGTTCATCGACAGGCTGCCGTGCGAGCGCAACGGCACCTTGGACTCCTCCTTGAGCCGGGCGACGATGTCGACGGCGTCACCGCTCACGACGGTCACATCTGGCCACTCGAGGGGTCCTTTCAGTGTGGTCGACACCACCGTCGCCGGCATGGTCCTCATCCGGGTGACCCATGCGTCATGCACCCCGGACTCCTCGGTGCTCGAGGCCAGCATCTGCGCGAACGCCCGATACGTATTGGCCCCGAAGACCATCCGCTGCGCCTCGCCGTATGAGGCGAGACGGTGGTCCAGCAGCTCGGGGCCCTGCTTGCCCCAGTAGCCGCCCCAGCTGCCGTCGCTCACACCGCCGAAGCCATCGAGGCTGGAAAAGACGTCGAAGGTATAGGTAGCGGTCATGATGCTCTCTCCCAACGATGGTTGACCGGGATCAAGTCTTCAGACCGCAGACCACGGCAAAACTCATCGCCGTCGCGCGTGCCCCGGAGGCGGCGCCGCAACCTGAGCAAGCCCCCCGTGATCAGGCGACACGGCCAGCCGGACCAAGGGCGAGGCACGCCAGCCGATAAGTCTTGCCTTCCTCGAAGCCGAGGTTGTCCCGGGGCTCGTAGAACTTTGAGGTGACGGCGGTCCCTCCGGCCGCGTCCGCTCCGGTTGGGAGCGTTCGCGGCGATCCGACAAAGATCGAAGGAGGAACCGCCGTGAGTAGCAACGTACCGGTCGCGAGGCGACCATGCGAAGAGGCCGCGCTTCCCGAACGTGTGCAGGAAGCGTCTGGGCGAGTTGGTCGGGGCAGCGAAGGAGGGGCTGCTCGCGCTCAGCGTGGGGGTTGGGCTCGGCGTTCTGAGCGAATTGATGGAGGAGGAGGTCGATGACGTCGTCGGTCTGAAGGGCAGGCACAACTCCGACCGGGCCGCGGTGCGTCACGGTCACGACGACGGAGAGGTGACGCTCGGCGGCCGTCGTGTGGAGGTGGCGCGGACCGCGGGCGAGGACTGCGGACAGGGAGTCCGAGGTGCCGCTGAAGACCTACGAGCATTTCGCCGACCGTGATCCGCTTGGCCGGGGCGTGCTGGAGCGGATGCTCGCCGGCGTGTCGACCCGCCGATATCGCCGCATACAGGAGCCAGTCGGCGAGCCGGTCGAGTCCCGGGCACGGTCGACGTCGAAGTCGGCGGTGTCCAGGACGTTCGTGGAGCGCACCCGCGAGGCGCTCGGCGAGCTGATGAGCCGCCAGTTGGGCGATCTGCGCCTGACGGTGATGATGCTCGACGGGCTCGAGCTCAAGGGCCGGATGATGATCGTCGGGCTCGGGATCAGGACCGAGGGGGTGAAGATCCCGCTCGGGCTGTGGGAAGGATCGACGGAGAACGCGACGGTCGCGACCGCGCTGCTGTCTGACCTGGTCAAGCGCGGCCTGGATCCCGAGCAGGGGATGCTGTTCGTGCTCGACGGATCTAAGGCGCTGCGCAAGGCGGTGCGCTCGGTGTTCGGAGAGGTGCCGGTGCAGCGCTGCCTGTGGCACAAAGAATGTCATGAAGACGGTGACGTCCGGCATCGGGGCCAGCCTCGAGGGCGTTCCCGTCCGAGAGGAGTTCCTTCATGTCTGAGCAGTTCGTTGGGATCGACTGGGCGACTCGTCGCGCTCGTTGGCATGCGGTCAAGCCGACCGGCACGGTGATCGACGAGGGCTGGACGCCGGCCGATGAGGACGGCCTGGCGATGCTCGTCGGCCATCTCGGCCCGGATGCTGTCGCCTGCCTGGAGATGATGAGCGGTGCCGCCTGGGTGCGTGACCAGCTGACGGCCGCCGGGTGGACGGTCCAGATCGCCGATGCGCGCAAGGCGAAGGCCGTCGGGTCGCTGGCAGCGAAGACCGACAAGCTCGACGCCCGCGTACTCGCCGAGCTCGTCCGGCGCGATCTCGTCCCGCAGGTGCACGTGCCGACGTTCGCCGACCGCGAGCTCAAGGAACGCCTCGGCCGGCGGATGCACATGGTCCGGCTGCGGACAGCGGCGATCAACCGCGCTCACGGTCTGCTCAGCCAGTTCGGGGTCACGCTCGCCTTCAAGCGGCTGCGGGAGGTCGACCGCGAGGAACTGCTGATCGAGCGCGGCATTCCGGAGGTGTGGCGACGGTCGATCGCCGAGGCCGTCGCCGTCGTGGCGATGCTCGACCTCCGGCTGATACCGCTCGAGCAGGAGCTGCGTCCGCTCGCGCGTGCTGACCCGCGCGTGCAGTTGCTGGTCACCATCCCTGGCGTCGGCGACCTGCTCGGGCTGACGATCGCCAGCGAGATCGGCGACATCTCCCGGTTCCCCACCGCCCGGAAGCTGATCGGCTACTCCGGGCTCACCCCGCGCGTCTACCAGTCCGGTCAGAAGGCCAGGACCGGGAAGCTCTCCAAGTCCGGTTCGACGATGCTCCGCTGGGCGGCGATCGAGGCCGCCCAGCAGGCCTGGCGGCCAAACAACCCCTGGAACCAGCTCTACCTCGACGTCAAGCAGCGCTGCGGCGGCAAGGGCAATCCGGCGAAGGCCGCGGTCGCCCGCAAGGTCCTGATCGCGACCTGGCATGTCCTCGCGCTGCAACAACCTTTCAACCCTTCGCGCCCGCGCGGCGCGGACGCTCCTGTCCCGGCCAGCTCCAGTTGCGTTCTGGCCGACTGACGGCCCACAAGGAATTGAGACGCCGGGACAGCTCCGACCGACACGGTGTGCGAAGGCAAGCGCCGAAAGAGAACTGAGCAATCACCGAAACCTCGCTCCGGAAGGAGGATCGACTCGCCAGCAACTCGTACTTGACATCCAGCCGTCTATCAAAGAGAGCGCAACGTCATCCAGCACCTGCCCGAGCGCGACCGTCCACCGATCAAGGCTCAGATGCGCCGGGCGTGGCGGGAGACCGATTATTCGCGCGCGCTGGAGCAACTGCAACGGCTCGCGGACGAGCTCGAGCACACGCACCCCGGCGCCGCCGGCTCGCTGCGCGAAGGCATGGAGGAGACGCTGACCATGATCCGCCTCGAGATCAAGGGCAAGCTGCGCCGCACGCTGGAGTCAACCAACCCGTGCGAGTCGATGATCGACACCGTCCGCACCACCCAGCGCAACGTCAAGCACCGGTCCTCCGGCGAACGTCACCAACCGGGAGGCTGCGATCACAGTCACTATGTAACCATCAGACACGGACCGTCGTCACCGAAGTTCCACGGGGGACGGGGCAACCTCCCCCGCCACGGCGCGGGTGTCGGGGAATCCCGGCACGCCTGCTGCCCGCCCCCGGCGAATCGCGGTAAGGGCAGAGCCAGGTCTCTAGGCGCTCAGGTACCGGGCCCTGGTATTCGCCAATCCGCGCCTCGTGCTTGCCCGCGCGCGGCTAACCGTCGGATCGATACGGAAGTCTCAACCAACCGGCCGCGACTGCTGCGTCCTCACGCAGCAGCGGCCACGAGAGCCGACGTCTACGGCCAGGTCGACAGTGCTGCTTTGATCTGGCCAGCTCGCGAAACGGAAGCCGCGGACTCAGAGCCGGCCGGGCGACGATGCGGCAGTAGCGGCAGAGATGTGCGCTCCCGGTGAAGTGCGGGCTCCCTCCCCGCTAGTCGGACCCGAACGGGACGGCCAAGGGCTTGGTTGACTATGGATACTCCCTAGCTAATCTTGTACTTGATGTCGACGAGGCTCAAAGCAGTGCCAAAGCGGAGCTACCGGTCTGAGCGGCGGGAGCAGCAGGCGCGCGAGACGCGGAAGCGGATCCTCGCGGCGGCAGGCGCGGAGTTTGAGCGCCGTGGGTATGTCGCGACGTCGATACGGGTCGTGGCGCACGCCGCCGGTGTATCGGTGGCGACCGTGGAGCTGGGGTTCGGCACCAAATCCGAGCTGCTTCGGGCGTCGATCCGATTCGCGATCCGGGGGGACGGCGAACCCGTTGAGATGTTGAAGCGCCCGTGGGCACGTAGAGCTCAGGGGGCGTCTTCTGCCGCCGAGTTCTTGACGATCGTTGGCCGCGTTCTCGTCGAGGGGGAGCAGCGCTCGGCCGGCCTGATCCTCGCTGCGTTCGAAGCCGCGAACCATGACGAGTCGATGTCGGCCCTGGCGGATCAGCTCAGAGGTCAACGGGCCAAGACCGCGGCGTGGATCGTCGACGAACTGATCAGACGCGCGTCACTTCGAGGCGAGATCACTCCGGAGCAGGCGATCGACACGATCTGGCTGTTGATGGACCCCCACGGATTCGTCGCCCTGACCAGAGACCGCGGTTGGGCTGCCGAGCAGTTCGAGGCGTGGTTCATCGACAGCGTCCACCGGCTCCTTCTCTTGACGGGCGAGACAGCGCCACCGAGCCCGTCGCCCTCGACCCCACCCCAATCGAAGCGGAGGACATCATGAGCGAGCAGACCAACCAGCAGGCGCCAACCGGCGAGGGGCGCAGCACCGATACCGGACGCGCGCGACCCGAGCACATCGTGGCCCCCGTGCCCGAGCACTTGCACACCGTCACACCCCGGCTGGCCGTCACCGATGCCGCAGCCGCGATCGACTTCTACACCAGGGCGTTCGACGCCCGCGAGATCGGCGAGCGCCACACCACACCCGACGGCACACTGATCCACGCCGAGCTACAGATCGGCGACTCGATCGTGATGATCACCGAGGACGACGGCTACACCGCGCTGCTCAGCACCTACTGGCCCGACGTCGACGCCGCGTGGGAGCAGGCAACCGCCGCCGGAGCACAGGTACTGCACGCACTCGCCGACCAGTTCTACGGCGAGCGCAGCGGACGCCTGAAGGATCCATTCGACCAGGAATGGACGCTCAGCGCGCGCCTCGAGAAGCTCACCGCAGATGAAATCGCGGCCAGGATGCCATCGCAGGACTGAGCGTCGCGATCCGCCGGCCACAAGCCACCCGCAGAAGCGGTCAACAGCCGGCAGATCCAGTGCGACGGCACCGCGTCTAGATCACCCCAACCGGAACGGACCTGCAACTCGCGAGCCGAAACGCCTCGACAACCTCGACCACGTCACTAAACAAACCCGCTTTCACGCAGATCCGGCCACCAACTCGGGGCTCGAGACGCGAGGCGTCGCTGCCGCTCAAGGTCAGCCGACGCCGGAAGCGGAAGTCGCTCGCCCACAGCCCCTCGGGCGACCAAGCAGCAGCCGGCGTGGTGCCGGGTTCGGAGTGTCGCTGCTGGTTTGACCCGCGACCCAGGTCGCGAACGTAGACGCGAGCTGCCGAGGGGCCGCGAGAGTCGGGGGGCTGAGCTACAAGGTGCGGATCATGTACGAGCTCGCTGACGGGGTCTGGCAGCTGCCGCTGGTGCGTCGCGACGCGATCAACGCTTACTTGATCCGCGATGTGCTCGTGGATCCCGGTCGTGGGCCGGTACGACCCGGGGATCGCTTCAGCCCGCCTCGCGGGCGACGGCCTCGGCGTAGGCGCAGGCCAGGCGCTCAGTCGCGGTCGGACCTCCTGGCGGCCGGGGCGCCCCGAGGTGCTCGGTACGCAGCTCGGCCATGAAGTCCTCCCAGAGCGCGGGGCCGCCATCGGCCAGGAGTTCGGCTCGCACGCGGAGCGTTGGGCTCGTTGCTCGGTTGCGCAGGCCCCACTCGCCGAGTGCGGCCATCACCGGGACCAGCTCGATCGCCGCCTCGGTGAGGCTGTAGGTCACGCGGCGCCCCCGACCCGCATCCGCTCGCGTGAGCAGCCCGGCCGAGACGAGCCGTCGCAGGCGGTCGGCAAGGATGTTCGAGGCGATTCCCTCCTCCGAGCCCGCTTGCAGGACCCGGAAGTGGCGCCGGTTGCCGAACATAATGTCCCGCAGGACGAGCAGTGACCAGTGGTCGCCGATCACCTCCACCGCCGCGTTGATTGGGCAGCCCGAGCGAGGTTCGCCGGCCGCACGCGTCGACATGCCGCAGATGGTACTTGCAGCTTGCCACCACCTTTCCGGTGCGGTACGGTGCCGACGCTTGCAAACCGCAACCACTTGGAGAACGCCGATGCCGGACACCACCTGCCACATGTCGATCTCGCTCGACGGCTTCGTCGCCGGGCCGGACCAGAGCCGGGAGAATCCGCTGGGCAAGCGCGGCAGGGAGGCTCATAGCTGGCACCTCGGCGACGAGCGCGCGAACGACGCCGACGCCACCGCAGAAGGCTGGCTCCTGCGACCGCGCGGGGCCTACGTCATGGGCCGCAACATGTTCGGGCCGATCCGCGGCGAGTGGGATGAGGACTGGGATGGATGGTGGGGCCCCGACCCGCCCTACCACGCGCCAGTGTTCGTGCTCACCCACCACGTCCGCGAGCCGATCGAGATGGAGGGCGGCACGAGCTTCCACTTCGTCACCCAGGGCTTCGAGGCCGCCTACGCGCAGGCGCGTGAGACGGCCGGCGAGGATGGCATCGACATCGCGGGGGGCGCCTCGACCGTCCGTCAGGCGCTCGCCGCCGGAGTGATCGACGAACTCACGCTCGACGTCGTCCCCGTCCTGCTCGGGTCCGGCGAGCGGCTGTTCGACGGGGTCAAGTCCTTCGCATTCGAGCCGGTCGAGGTACTCCACTCTCCGCTCGCCACGCACATCCGCTATCGCCGGGCGGGGTGAGCAGCCGATCTTCGGTCTGGGGCGCCGTCAGCGTTCTGGCGGTCGCTCATGCGACTCGACTTGATCGACGAGTTCCGCCGGGACCTGCACCCCTACGTCGCGGACGAGTGGTACCCGATTATTCGACGACGCCGCCAGGTCCTACCCGCCCGACCCGGTCTCCAGCAGCGAGTTTACGCACCGCGACCGTCGGGCTGAACTATCTCCGGCACCGCTAACCAGCCGTTGACACACAAGACGAGTGGCAATCAGGCGAGCGCTATCGAGGCAGCGAAACCGACTCAGCCTCGATCCGCGCCATCAGGTTCGCATTGTGTCTGGCCCGGGCCCCAGCGAGTAGGCCCGCCAGCGGTCCTTCGCGAGCGCTCCTGCTTGCACGAACGAGAGGTACTCCCGCCGGCGCGGCCGAGGCGCGCACGAGCGGTTCGGCAACAAGCTCAACTTGCGGCGGCGTGTGCTAGCTGCCAACGAGCAAAAGCAGACGCCCTCCGGGGCGGTCGGTGCCGAGCAAACGAGGCCAGCCGGTGCGGCGGCGAAGCGGGTCCCAGGAAAGACGAAACTCGGCATCACCGTCGCATCGATCGCCTTCCCTTTCAGGCTGATCCGGCCATGAACTCGAGCGTCAAGACGCGAGGCCTCGCTGCCGCTCAACGTCAGCCGGCGCCGGAAGCGGAAGTCGCTCGCCCACAGCTACTGGGGCGACCAAGCGGCAGTTGTGCCTGAGTCATGATCGCCGAGGTTCCGGAACCTGGGGCTCTTTTCGCGGCAAGTGTGGTCGTCTGCGGTGAGTGCAGGCGGCGATGGCGCATCGGGGCGAGAGCGCCGCCTGATGGATGAGGCGACAATGGGACGATGACGACGACCGTCCCGCCGGCTGATGGGGCTCCGCCGGGCGGGGCCACGCGGCGCCGTGCCGAGATCGCCTGTGTGACAGGCATCGTGGCCAAGAGCGTGTTCGCCCTCGCGCTCCTGCCGCTAACGCCCTCCCTGCTCGGCACCCATCCCGTGCTGCTCGAGGCGCTGCGCGGTTCGACGTCTGCGATGGCATCCAGCGGCGCGTTTGCCCGAGTGGGCGAGGCATCGCTCGTGCTCGCCGTCCTCGCTCCGCTTCCGGCGCTGCTCTTCGCCACCCCGTTCTTCTGGTGGGCGGGGCGGCTGTGGGGTCCGAAGGCGGCTGCCACGCTGGCCGGAGGTCACCCCAATGCGGAGAAGTGGGCGCAGCGCTCCGGCGCTCACCTGGAACGCTTCGGCGGGCTCGCCGTCGCATTGGCGCCTTACCTCCCGGTCCCGTCGTCGTTTATCTATGCCGCCGCCGGCTGGACAGGGATGAGCTTCCGCCGTTTCATGGTTTTTGACCTCCTCGGGATGCTCTCGTGGATCGGTCTGATCGTGGGACTCGGTTACGCGATTGGACATCCCGCGGTCCAGGTCGCCAAGGAGATCTCCCACTATGGACTGCTCGCCACGATCGCGCTTGTGGCGATCGCCCTCGCCATCGCCGTGCTACGCACGCGTCGAGCCGCGGCTCGGCCGACCACACCGACGGACGAATAGACCAGGACCACGGCAAGATCTCAGTCAGAAGCGTCACGGCAACCGTCGCATCCCACGCACGAACCAGCGGTCATCAGATCAGCCGATCGCACCGATCACTGCGGTTCTGCTTTATCCGCATTGATCCCGAAGCAGACGCCCCGGACTCAGAGCTCCGCGGGCGACGAGGCAGGTCTCTGATACAGCTGGCTCGACGCTGAGCTTCGGCGCTTCGCGTGGGAGACGAGCGATTGGTCGATCGGGCGTCCGGCGTTGAGCAAGCAGGCGCCCCGGCGGTGAACGCCGAGCAGCGATGGCGCTCAGCGGGATCCGCCGAAGTCAGGTGGGAAGCGCGCTAGTCCAGACCCTGGCGTAAATCGTCGGGTCGCACGAAGTGTTGAACCAACCACATCATTGCGTTTAGCTACGTGTGCTCCGGGTACCTGAGTGACCTGTCCACGATCCGGACGCGGCGGCACCCACGTCTTTAAGGAGTGTTTGATGATCCAGGGAATCTCGGCGATCTGGCTGCCGGTATCAGACATGCAGCGCGCGGTCACGTTCTACCGCGACCGTCTCGGGCTGGACGTGCTCGAGCATGACGGCGATTGGAGCGAGGTCACCGCGGGCGATCAGCGGATCGGTCTGAACGCCTCGGAGTCGCCCTCCGGTGATGGTGGCGCGGTGATCGCGTTCGCCGTCGATGACATCGAGGCCACGATCAAGCAGCTCAAGGATCAGGGCGTGGAATTCTCCGGCGAGCTGTCTGAGCATCCGTGGGGACAGATCGCGCCGTTCAAAGATCCGGACGGCAACGACCTACAGGTCTACGCCCCGCCCTCAGGCGGCTAACGCGAATGGGACAGGAGGCTGCGCCCACGACCACTGTCTTGATCACCGGTGCTTCCAGCGGCATCGGGGCCGCTACCGCGCTGCGGCTGGATGCCGATGGGATGCGGGTCTTCGCCGGCGTCGAGCACGACCAAGACGGCGCGGCGGCGCTGGGCAGCGCGTCAGAGCGGTTGAAGCGCATCGTGCTGGACGTCACCGACGATCAATCGATTCACCGGGCGATCGCGGAGGTACACGCGCAGGCGCCTGCCGGGCTTGACGGGCTGGTAAACAACGCGGGCGTCGGGTTCCCGGGCCCGCTCGAGATCCTTCCGCTCAACGCGCTGCGCCGTCAGCTCGAGGTTAATGTCGTCGGTCAGGTCGCCGTGGCGCAGGCGGCGCTGCCGCTGTTGCGCCACGCGGGAGGTCGTCTGGTGTTCGTCGGTTCTGTCGGCGGGCTGCTCGCGTCGCAGTTCGCCGGTGCCTACCACGCCTCCAAGTTCGCGATCGAAGCGCTCGCCGACGTGTGGCGCCAGGAGCTCGAACCCGACGACATCTCCGTGATCCTGGTCGAACCCAGTGCGATATCCACACCGATCTGGGAGAAGGCAATTCAGCGCCTCGACGAGCTCGACGCAGCCGATCCGTCCGAGCTCGCCCGCTACCGGGAACGTCTGCACGAGTTCCGGGAGAGCCTGCATCGCGCCGATGAGAACGGCAAGTCGCCCGAGGATGTCGCAGAGGTCATCACCAAGGCGCTGACCGAGAAGCGACCGGACACCCGATACGTCGTCGGAGGTGCCGGCAAGCTCGCGGCCGCGCTCAAGCCACTGGTGCCCGACCGGCTCGCCGACAAACTCGCCGAGCAAACCGGCAACAACTGATCTGCTCCAGCTCGCGCCGGCTTCCCGCTGGCGCATCTGCGGCCATCTCGGCTCGCCGTGGTAGCACCAACCGGAATGGCTGCACCTGCTCGGCGAGCGGCCAATGCGCAAGCCGCAGCTCGGTTACTCCCTTGGCGACAAGGAGCACTGATCCGCTTCGTCGCTCGTGGTCACGCCGCCGTTCCAAACCAATCGACTGTTGGGCCCCGTCTCGCCGATGCAGACGTCTCGTTCTGAGGATGACCAGCGGGTCGTCCTGTCGCGGTGGGCTTGGGCCTGAGGTTCCGAGCACAGACTGCGCTGGCAAAGCGCTGGCACTTCTCTCGGCGAAGGTCGGCCTTCGCCCCCTCCAGGGAAGCGGTTCGGTCATTGGTGTCCGCCGCGGGCGCCCATGTTCCAGCGCCGGATCCTGGGCGCCAGGCTCGGGCTTTGTTGGTGCCCGTCCATCAGCGAAAGCCGAGCAGCAGGTAGATCCTGTCTTCGTCCGCGAGCGTCAGCATGACGGGCTTGCCGAGACTGCCGAGGAATCCCAGGCTCGGACTGTTGCCGCGGCTGCCGCCGGCCATCACCTTGGTGTAGGCGTCGGTGAAGCTGAGTTCGGCTGCTCGATTGTCGTTCTGGGGATCTCTCGTCACCCTTCTAGGACGAGCGCGTCGGGTTCGAGTCGCATCATGCCGCTGTGCGGGAACAGGCGGCGCTGATCGGCCAAGCCGATCAGTCGGCGAACCTTGGGGCCTCGCCGCAGCTCGCTCTCGGTCGCTTCCAGGTAGGTGATGCAGCTCGCTCTCGGTCGCTTCCAGGTAGGTGATGGCCTCGGCCATCTCGGCTTACAGACCGAACAGGAGTGCCGGGAGCACGTTGGTCAGGGCGTGCGCGAGCCAGCCCGGTCCGATGCTGTCTGAGCGCTGTCGCAGCCAGCCCAGCACCCATCCGACGACCAGCTGGAGGGGGAGCAGCGGCCACAGCCGGAGGCTGACCAAGAGCAGCAGCAGGTGTGGAGAGAGAAAGATCAGCGCTTGGATGATGTTGCCCGTGCGAAAGCCGAAGCGCCTGAACAGCAGCCCCGCCGCGAAGCCGCGGAAGAGCATCTCCTCGGCGAGCGCGAGCAGGACGACGGCCGCGTAATCACCCGCCGTGCTCGGCACCCCCGCGACCGTGATGTTCTTCGAGCCGCCGTGCAGCACGCTGGCGGGAATCAGCTGCAGCAAAATGGCGGCGAGCGCGACCACCGGAATGACCAGTACGAGAGCCAATGCGTAGGTTGAGGGCGTGCCCGGCAGCAGGCCTACGGCGGTCAACCTCGCATGTTGCGGGCCTCCGGCGCGTCGCAGCCGGCGGACGTAGATCAGCGAGGGCAGGCTGAGGATGACCAGTTCGAGTATCGCCGACGTCACCGCACTGGAACTGGTCTGGGTGCTCGCGAGGATCAAGGTCACGTCAAGTGCCTTCGTCTCGGGGATGTCGGCGTACCCGCGTCGTTGCAGTCCACGTATGCGAGCAGGTCGCCGGGTTGACACGCGAGCTCCCGGCAGATCGCCTCCAGGGTTGAGAACCGGATCGCTCTTGCCTTGCCGGTCTTGAGGATCGACAGGTTCACCACGGTGAGCCCGACGCGGCTTGCGAGCTCGGTCAGGGTCATCTCGCGGTCATAGAGCATGCGGTCCAAATGCGCGACGATCGGCATGCCGCCTCTCTCTCAGACCGTCAGGGCCTGCTCGTCAGCCAGCTCGGAGCCGACCCGGAAGGCAGCCGCGAGCACGAGGATCACCAGGCCGAGCAGGATCACCGCCACGTTGACGCCGAAGTGTGCGCGCAGCCCCACGCCACGGACGACCAAGAAGTGCTCGAGGTACAGCTCTCCGCCCCACACGGCGACCGAGTGCGCCAGCTCAAATCCGATCACGGCCAAGCCGATCCGCCGCAGACGCAGCCCGTTCTGGTGCGCAAACGTCTGGCCTTCATGCAAGCTGGCGAGCAATCGTCGCAGCTGATGCAAGATGAACAACCACCACGCCGCGGCCACCGCCAGGACGATCGACCCGACCAGCACGAACGATGCTCGTGGATCGGCGAAGCTCAGCTGGCCGCTGCTGACGGCGATCTGCGCCGCTGATCCACTCAGCCGGCCCGAGGAGACGTGGTAGGCGGAGGCGGGCAGCTGGAAGTAGAAGTCAACTCCTAGGGCGCTTCCACCCGCCGCGTGGGCAGCGACAGCGACCAGCAGCGCAGCCGCGATCAGCGCGGCCGCGATCGACAGCCACCACACCACGGAGACAGCGAGCGCCAGCGCTCGTGTCCAATCTCTGGATCTTGCCATCCGATCGATCACCCTTCCTGACTACTGCTATTACGGGTTAGCATATCGATTATCGATATGACTGAACCACTGTCAGTCATCACGAGGCGCGGCCTTCATCGGCTGCGTCGTCCAGCGTGAGCACCGGTCGGCGGCAGCCCGGCACCGGCCGACCATCAAACTGCTGGTTTCGTAATGCAGCACCGACCGGTTTTCCGCTCGTCCTGAGCAGATCCAGCGGCGCCCTACCGGCCGGGCGGCGCTACCGCTCGCCATAGATGGAGCAGTCATGGGCGGTGGCGACGTCAGAACCGACCGGGGACTTTCGCACCGCCGGTCGAGCAGCGCAGGCACCAGCGCCCCGACGAGTACGAGCGCGCAAATCAGGGCTGGGGCACCTTCTCCGCGCGGGTCCATGAGCGACTGGCGGACATCACCTACCTGCGCACCGGCGAGGGCCACCTCGTCTTCGACCAGGCACATCGTGTTCATCGCTCGCCCAGTCAACCCCAGCAAATTAGAAAACGGCAGTCGCGGCGACAACAGGTTGACCTATGAGAAGCCGGGCGAGCTTTGCCGGAACGGCGTACCTGCCACGCCGCAAATCAGGTTATGGTCGGCCGCATGCCGCCGCTCGTCGACTGCAACGTCCACCTGTGGGACCAGACCGCGAATCAGATCTTCTGGCTGGCCGACCGCACCCTGGTCCGCGACATGCTCGGGAACTACGACTCGCTGCCCGACACGTACACGCTGGCCGACTACCAGCGTGAGGTCGCCCAGCACCACGTGCGCGCCATTGTCTGGTCAGACGCCGGCGCCGAAGATCCAATCGCGGCAGCCGGCTGGGTCCAGCGCCAATGCGACGAGCTCGATACGCCGGCGGCCCTGGTGACGCTCGGCGATCCGGCCGACAACGGCTTCGCGGACCTGATCGAACACTTCCGCACCCTGCCGCTCGCACGCAGCGTGCGGGTGCGGCTGGTGCCCGCGCTTGCCCAGGGAGCGAGCCGCCCGGCGCTACTGGACGACGACAGCGCGATGGCGAACCTCGAGCTGCTCGCAAAGCACGACCTGGTGGCGACGGTCGAGGCCATGGGTGAACAGCTCGGCGTTGTCGCGGACCTCGCCCACGCGCTGCCGGCGTTGCGGATCGTGGTTGACCACTTCGGCTGGCCGCAGGATCCGACCGAAAAAGCGCTCGCGGCACACCGAGAGCGGCTCTCCGCGATCGCGTCCGCGTCGAACACCGCCACTCGCATCGATGCGATCGGGACGGTCTTCGGCGACTGGACGACCGACCGAATCCGGCCGTGGCTGCGCGCCGCGATCGACGCGTTCGGACCGGAGCGCTGCATGCTCGGATCCGATCTGCCAATCGAGCGCCTGCGGTCCGGCTTCGGGCGACTCTACGACGCTTACTGGGACATCTTCTGCGATCTCGCTGATGGCGCTCGCGACGCGCTGTTCGGAGCGACCGCCGCGCGCTGGTACGGCATCCGGGCTTAGCCGAGCCGCCGGATGCGAGATCGCTCAATGGGCCCGAGCGGCCACTCGACCCGTCGGCGTGCTGTCGCTTGCACGAAGGTCCAGCCACGAGAATGACCGTTTCTCCGGGCCGAGCCTGCCCGCTTCCGACCGGGCGGGATCCGAAGCAGGAGCCGACCGATCAGACCCGCTGAGGCGACGAAGGAGCACTGTTGCGAACGGCCGGCACCGTCTCGGTCCCGTTAGTACGAAGGGCCCTCGCGGACCTCTGGTGCCGACTCACGGGCGAACTTGGCGACTGTCTCGAGCAGCAGCTCGCGCTCGGCCCGCTGGACCCGATCACGAAGACTGGCACGCCGTCGTTTAGCGAGGACGGGAACCGGCCGCTGGGCGATGACTCGGCCCGTGTCGTACTCCGGATCGACCAAGTGCACCGCCGCGGCGGAGGCCGTCATGCCGGATTCGAGCACTGCACGATGGACCTGCTCGCCAAACATTCCCTTGCCGCCGGAGCGCCGGAGCGGAGCAGGATGAGTGTTGATCATGCGACCCGAGAACCGCTCGACTGCCGAGCGGCGCCGACATCCGCTCGGCTGACGATCAGCAACACGACCTCGGCGGTGACTCCCTCGTCTCGAAGGCCGTCGGCCAGCGCCGCGAACGTCGGCCCTAGCTCGTGACGCAAGCACAGCGACCCGGAGCCGTCGGCCATGTGGCGCTGCGCTCGCCATCTCGGCGAGCGTAAAACACCGCTCAGTCGATCAGCCGCCGCTGGCTACCCGGGCGCAACCGGCCGGAAAGCGGCAGCGCCAGCGAGACGACCCCCTGGGCGGCCGACGAGAAGTCTCGCGAGCGAGCACAGCCCACTTTAGATTCGGCCACCAACTCCAGATCCGGCCAGTTTGCTGACGAAGCGATATATGCTCCGGGCTTCAGGGCGGTCTGTTCGGAGGAGGGAGAGCTGATGGCGATCACCGGCGCTGGTGCCAAAGAGGCGGTGGGCCCGCCCCGGTCAGACGACGGCCGGTTGGCGCGAGGGGTCCTCAACGACTGGGACATCGCGGCCCTCACGTTGGCCGACATGGCGCCGGCGATGAGTTTCTACTTCTCGTTTGCGACGATCGTGGCCACCGCCGGGATCGCCGCGCCGTTGACGGTGATCGCTGGGGCGATCGCGATCGCGCTGCTGGGCAACACGATCAGCCAGTTCTCACGCTCGCGGCCGTCGACGGGCTCGTTCGTGACCTTCATCGGCAGCGCGTTCGGCGGCTACAGCGCGGTCGTGACGGCGGTGGTGCTGTGCGTCGGATACATCATCGCGGTCGCCGCGGTGGTGGTGATCTCCGGCGGCCTGCTCGAGACGATCCTGCAGCACTACCTGAGCATCACGGTCCCGTGGCAGGCGAGCAGCGCGGTACTGTCAATCGGCGCGTTTGCACTGATCGTGACCGGGGCCAAGCCGTCGACCAGGGTCGCGGCCGGCCTGTTCGTGTTCCAGGTCGCGCTGCTGATGGTGGTCGCGATCGCGCTGTTGATCGAGCACTCCGGCCATATCAACCTATCGCCGTTCGATCCGTCTCACCTGCATCGCGGCTTCTCGGGCCTGTCGCTAGGCTTCCCGCTCGCGATCTATCTGTTCGTGGGCTGGGAGAACTCAGCGGCGCTTGCCGAGGAGCACCGCGACCCGCGCCGGGGCGTCACCCGTGCCGTGTTCTCGAGCATCGCCGTCGTCGGCGCGCTGTACGTGTTTCTCTCCTACGCGACGGTGGTCGGCTTCAACGACAACGCCGCGGCGCTGACGGCCGCCTCGGTTCCGTTCCTCACGGCGGCCGGTGGGGTCGCCAGCGGACTGTTGTTCGTCGCGTACCTGGCGGGCTTTACCTCGATCTGCTCCTGCCTGATCGCGGCGACTAACTCGCAGGCGAGAATCATCTTCAACTCGGGCCGTGAGGGGCTGCTGCCGTCGGTCGTCGCGCGACTGACACACACCCGCCGCACACCGTGGGTGGCCTTCTTGGTATATCTCGTGCTGGCCCTGGGGCTGTGCTACGTGTTCGGCTGGAACACGACGCCGGTGACCTTCTTCGGCGAGATCGCGACGCTGGGGACGATTCTGATCGCGCTCACCTACCTGGTCGCCAACCTGGCGCTGCCGGTCTACTACCGCCGGTTCGAGCGCCAGAGCTTCTCGGTCGTCAAGCACCTGGTGCTGCCGCTACTGGGCGCGGCGGCGATCGGGTACCCGCTCTATCAGCTAGTCAAGCCGGGACAGCCCGCGCCGTTTGACCTCTACCCCGCGATCGCGGGCGGCGTCGTGGTTGCGGCGCTGATCTGGGGCGCGATCGTCTACGCGCGCGACCGAACGATCGGGGAACGAGTCGGCTCGATCGTCGCCGACACCGACTGACGGCATCAATGTGCTGGTCTGAGCTATCCCCAAGCCGGCCCCGCTCTGCGCTCCAGCGCTGAGCGTGCTCCGCTCGAGCTCGTCGGTCAGTCGAAGCGGCAGTCACGACGCAGCGGTTGTCTGGGCGACCAAGCGGCACTGAGGTGCGCCGGCGGTGGGCCTCCACCCGCGATGCGGGTAGACCAGCTGCCGGTGCCCTCCAGCACCCGCAGAAACAGGCTCATGTGCTCGCCGCCGAGATCGGTCGACCACAGCGCCTCCCACCGTCCTGTCGCGACTTGCCACTCACCCGAACGAGCGACCGCGCTCGCGCGGCAGCGAGTGCGGACACACGACCGCTTCGCCGCCTCGGATAGCGCGGCTGTGCTCCCAGAGGACAGCGTCTTCAGTGACCAGTCGACCCGAGCCTTCACAGCCGCGGCCTCGCTGCGCGCCCCGAAACCCCCCGAGAAAGGTCGACAGCTCGCGGCCGGAGCGATGACAACACGTTGAAGTTGCGGGCGGGCGGGCGGGCGCGGACTTGGCCAGTCTGCAGGTCAGCGCTGGGACTGGCCACACTCTCGTTTGGATCGGCGACGATGGATACTTCGTGCTAGGCAGACGCCCGCAAAACCCGGCCGTCTCAGCCATGGGTCCCGACCACGACGGCCGCGTGTTGCCCACAGCCACACTCTCGCTCTAGGCCGGTTTCCGCTGCACCGTCAGCATCGACGCGGCTGTCATACCGGCTACGGGGAAAAACCCTCCCTCACCGGGTGAGAGACTGCTGCCACGCACCCCCGGCACCCGGACCGCCTCCCATAGCCGTCGGCAGCCCCTCTGCTTCGGCTCCAGGACTAGAGGGAGCGGAACTCCACGAATTGGTGCCCGGCGACGATCGTGTGCAGGGACCCCCTCGGAACCGATGCAGGGTGGCCACCCTGCACCCGACTCGCTGTCAGGTTTGATAAGAGATGAACTCCATGAGACTGCCGTCAGGATCGCGAAAGTAGACGCTGGTCCCACGGCCGCGAGCGCCGTTGCGCGCCGTTGGCCCGACCTCGATCTCAACACGATGGCGCTCCAAATGCTCGATGGCATCCTTGATGGGGCCGTCCCACTCAAAGCACAGGTCGCTGTTGCCGGGCGCGACCGGAATCTCCGCGACCGGATCTCCGATCCCCCCCGGACCGTGGACGTTGAGCTGCTCGGTACCAAATCGGTACGCCCAGGTTCCGTGGCCGCGATCGATGAGCTCGGCCCCGAGTACGTCCTGGTAGAACCGGTTGGACACTGTCCAGTCCCTGACGTGGATCACGCAGTGATCAAACTTGACAAGCAGGTCAGCCATGCTCAACACGTTACGGCGTGCGATCCCGGACCGAGCGCGCTTCACCAGCCCGCTTGACGCGTGCTTGGCGCCTTGGCGCCTTGGCGACACCCGTCGACGACCGTCGGACTGGGTTTGCGCTCTGCAAACGCCAAGAGCGGCACCGCAAGCCGCGCAGCGTCACCCCTAGGACTGTCGCCAAAATCGGGCGCGGAGTCCCCCAATCACGCACCCGCGGCACTCTGAGGGTGCTGGCGACTGGTGTCCAGAGTGCCGCTTCGGCTTGGCCGAGACCACAGGCAGCACCGAGATGGCGGCTGTCCTGGCAGCGTCTTGCGGAAGCTCTCGGCGATCGGCTAGGTCAGCATGCCGCGAACTCGCGGCAGGTTTAACCCGTCGGCCGCAGCCCCCTCAGAGCCGCGTCGTTGGTGGCCACGCGAACGTCGATCCCGGCCAGTCGAGGCATGGCCACCGCCAAGTGGCGGACAAGAGACATGAGCCTTTGGCTCCCCGGCCAGATGTTGTGTTCGCGAGCATCGATCCTGGCCGTGAGGACGTCGGCCGGAGCGGTCAGCAGTACCGTCGCGACCTGGTCCGGCGCGATCGCGTCAACGACAGCCGCCAGCTCTTCGTCTGTTTCGGTTGTCGCGACAACGAGAAAGGTCGTGCGGCCCGCTTGTCGCTGCAGCTCCACCACGGCCTGCAGCTGCTGATGACGTGCTAGCTGGAAAGCCAGGCGATCCCCCAACCCAGCTGCTCAGACTCCAGCGCCCCGAACTTCACTCCTGCGATCTCAAGCAGTGTCGCCAGCTTCGCCGCGACCGATGACTTCCCGCACCCGGGGGGCCGGTGATGACGACAGCTCGCGTGGTCACGCAGCCAATCTAGACCGACCCACCGATCCGGCGCATGCCGTCATCGCTGCCCGGTGACCGAGTTCTGTGAGCCTTCGCGACACGTCGGGCGCGACGAGGACTACCGCCCGACGTCGTCGTCGTCGTCGCCGGCGGCAGTCCTGGGTATGCCCAGCCGCTGGCGGATCTCGTCTAACACCTCAGGCGCCACCCGCGGGCGCACCCGCGCATGTTCGCGTAGCTGGCGCTCTTGGTCGCGCAGCACAGACGCCTCCTCAAACCGCTGGTCTTCGATCGCCCGCTCCTTGGCCTGGGCCACCTCACGGATGCGCTGAGCGATCGTCTCGCGTGCGGCGCGGGCCTGCCCACGCGCGTGCTCGATCCGCGCCCACAGCTGATCGACATCCACCCCGAGCTCGTCCAGCGCTTGCACGGCCGGCGTGCCAGGCGCGCAGGCCAGCACCACCAGCAGATCACCCGGGTCGGGCTCGCGCCCAAGCTCTGCCCGGATCTCCTCACCCAGCCGGCCAAGCAGCCCGCCCAGATCACCCAGCCACCCCCCACCGACCGGGCGGTTCTCCCACGCAAACGCGGTCGCTGACCCCTCAGCGCGCCACTGCCCGCCGGCACCCGACAGCATCCGGATCACCTCGTTGCGGATCGTTTCGGAGTCAACGCCGCACTCGAGCAGGACCCGCATCGCCACCCCCTCGCCCTCGCGTACCAAACCCAACAGGATGTGCTCGGTGCCGATGTAGTTATGCCCCAGCGACAGCGCCTCGCGTAACGCGAGCCCGAGCACCTCCTTGGTCCGGGGCGTGAACGGGATCTGACCGGAGGTATCCTCCTCGCCCGCGCTGACGATCCGCACGACCTGGGCGCGCACCCGCTCCACCGTGACCTCAAGCGCCTCCAGCGCCCGCGCAGCGAGCCCCTCCTCCTCGCGCAGCAGCCCCAGCAGAATGTGCTCGGTGCCGATGTAGTTGTGCTTCAAGGCCCGCGCCTCTTCCTGAGCTAAGACAACCACCCGACGAGCCCGCTCCGTGAACCGCTCAAACACGACCAGCCTCCACGCTCCGTTTCCAACCCTCCCCACAATGACACCACACGGCGTCAGATCCCGTCACCGAGATTGGATCATCACGAATACCGTTCCCTTCCGCGGCCAGATCGCGCATCGCCGATGGGCGGTCATGCCGATTTACGCTCGGTGGGCGGCAGACCTCTCGGACGCAGCGAGGCTGCCGCCACACAATGAAAGTCGTGCCGCTAGAGGCCCGGCCCGCCCAGACCACTGGGGCCAGCCCTTGCGATCCGCACCCTCCGCTGGAGCAAAGCGAGGCCCTCGATCCGAGCCCCAGCGTGACCTGCCCCTCGTCAACGCCAGGGCTCCGGCCACACCTTCCTGAATCGGCCAGAGGTCTCCATCCACGCACCAGCAGCCACCCCGGAAGACCGGAATCCGGGGGCCAGCACTTCTGCTTCGGACCGGCCGCCTCTAGAAGCAGAAGCCGCTACGTCGTGCCTGCTGCGGCGACAAGCGAGGTGCCGGGCTGAGCGGGCGCTTCCGCATGCCACGCGAGCCCGAAGCGTTCGTGATGAGGCCGAGCCGCAACCGACGTGCGATGAGTTGCGAAGGTTCGTCGGGTCGTACTGGATGAGACAGGCCCCCCGGATCGAAGGAGTGCTCGATGCCCACAGTCGTTGCTGACATGTCCGTGTCCCTCGACGGATTTGTGGCCGATCCGGCCGGCGGGGTGGATCAAGTGTTCGCGTGGTATGGCAAGCAGCAGCCTGCCTCGCAGCCGGTCGAGCCCTCTGGCGAGGCTGCCGCGTTTGGGCTGGGGGTGATCGTCTACGGACGCCGAACCTTCGATCAGGCCAAGGGCTGGGATGGTCAGCATCCGACGGGGGCGCCGGTGATCGTCGTCACCCACGAGGTTCCAGACGGTTGGCCGCGGAAGGATTCGACGGTGTCGTTTGTGACCGACGGGATAGAGAGCGCGATGAGGAAAGCCAACTCCACGGCGGTCGGCAGGGTGATCGCGCTCGGTAGCCCCAGCATCATTCAGCAATGCATCAACCTCGGCATTGTCGACCGGATCCAACTGAAGCTGGTCCCCGTGCTGCTTGGGGCCGGGATCCGCCTGTTCCGCGATCTCGCCGGGGGTCCGATCGAGCTTGAGAATCCGAAGGTGATCGAGGGCAACGGCGTCACCCACCTTCATTACGAGGTGCCGGCGCCACAGCCGAGGTAGGAAGCTCCGTTCCACGAGATCTACCTGCCGGGCGCATCGGGATGTCGGCGCCGCGCTTGCGAAGGCGCGCAAGCGAATGACGTGAGGTGCGCCGTCTTGTTGCGGCTGACATGGCCTGGAGCACTCAACGCCCTTCGATCCCCGGTTCCCCGTTTCGCGAGAAGCAGCACCCTCGCACCTGCGCGCGACACACGGTCTGTCGCACCTGGTTTCACGAAGATCCGAACCGCCGTCGGGCCTCGCCAGCCGGTCTATCACTTCTGGTTCGGGTCCGGGCGCACCAAGAGCAGAAGCTCTGATAAGCGGACCCGCTGAGGCGACCGAGCGGAAGCCAAGCCCGAGCGCTGCCTAGTTCCGCTTCGGCCCGTCCATTAGCAAGGAGTCGGCTAGCACCTGGACGGATGCATGGCTAGCACTCCACGCAATCAGCGACTCCTGGTGAGTCAGGCGCGATGCGCGCGGCGCGACCGAAGCGGGTTTCGACGACCCGCACCGCTCGCGACCTGTTCGAGCGCGGCGACGACTTCGGGGACGGGCGCCGTTGTCACGATCTCGCGATCAGCGCCCGCACGTAGCAGCGGCTCGAACGCCTCCAGGTCGTTGGCGATTTTCGTCCGGTCTTCTGTCGTAGATCCGAACGGATTCGCCCGGTCGGCGACTCGATCGAGGATGACGTCGACCGGCGCGCTCAGCAGCACGACAGCGTCGAAGCGGTCATAGACCGCGCCCTGATTCGCCACGCAGCCGGCGATGAACAGCCAGCCCGTCCGGTGGCCGTCGATGAGCGCCTTGATCTGGTCGAGGTCCCAGACCGGCTCAGGGCCGCCGTCGGTGTGGGTAGCGACGATCCAACCGGGATCGTCGGTGTCAATGACCCGGTGCCCGCGGCTTTCCAGCTCGGCTAGCACTATCGATTTTCCGCTGCCTGACATGCCGGTCACCAGCACGACCGACCGCCTCGACGCACCCTCGCTTTGCTCTGCAGTCTGCTGTGGATCCTTCTCGTCTTCCTCAACGGTCTGCGACTTCGGAGGGAGGGCCTGTGCGGCGTCCGCCAAGCTGCCTTGGAGTTCGCGGATGATCGTGCCGAGAAGACCCGACGCGAGGAGCCCCGGCCCAAGAGGACCAGACCGATTCTCCCCAACGCGCGGCAGCTGCCGCAGCGCGGCTCTGGTCGCCGGGGACATCTGGTCAAGTTGCCAGCGAATCTCCTCCTCGACAGCGTCGGGCCGGTCCGGGGCGGCCAGGCCTGCCGCCTTGGCGGCATACGCGGCGGCGCCCAGCGCGTGCGCGCCCATATGAGCGATGCTTGCCGCCTGCCCGGCCGCTCTAGCGGCAGCCACCGCTGCCGGGTCGCTCACCCCACGCGCAGTGGCACCACCGACGAAACGGCGACGGATCTCCCCGGCAGCGCCAAGTTCGCCGCGGGCAAAGGCGCGCGTCCGAGCGATCGCATCACGGGGGCGGCCGTCCCCTGGAGCCACCGCCTCGAACAGTCCCAGTACCCGCTCCGCGCAGCCCGCCGCCCAGGCCGCCACGATCCGCCGATCAGCGTCGCTCAGCGTCTGCGGAGAACCCACCCCGAAATTCTCTCACCGCCGCGCCCGCCGGCCGCCGCGGCATCCCACACCACCAAAGCAAGACCGCACCGCGGCTGACCAGCCCACGCGCTTCTCGGCAAACCGGCATGGAGTGCTTGCAAGCTCGCTGCTCTGAATGACACCAGACGTCCGCGACGAACTCGGGCTGCTGCTGGCACGCACCACCAGCCACGAGACAGGGACGGTCGGGGCGAGGCTGCCGCTCTCGCTCAGTCGGAACCCCGAGCGGAAGTACGACCCGCGTGGCTGCCTGGGCGACGGAGGAGGTGTGTTCGTTCCTAGGACTCGCCGAGGCGGACGAGCAGACGGGCGGCACCGGCGGTCTGTTCAGGGCTGATGAACCCGGCCCGCTCAACGAACGAGATCCCTCCTCGTTCGGCGAGAGCACCAGCCGCGCGGAGCGGCGCTCGTGGGCAGCGTCGATCGTCTCCTGAAGGAGCGCTGAGCCGATACCGCGCCTGCGGAACTCGGCGGCCACGAACATGTTGCTGATGTAGCCCCACATCGAGTCCAGCTGCCCCGGATGAGGCATCCGTCGATACTCGAGCATGGAGACCATGCCGGCCGCGAGATCGTCGAGCCCCGCAAGCCAAGTCGTGCGTCGATCGCTCTCGCCGGCAAGCCAGTCGCGCATTCGCCGCTCGAACCCCGGATTGACTTCGGCGCCAGTGCGCCACAGCGATCGCAACCCGGCAACCGCACGGACGTCGCTTGGGCTGGCCTGTCGGATGATCATCTCCTCGAGCGGCCCGAACATCACTCGGTTGTAGCGAACGATGCTGCTGCTCCGGCCCTTCCTGACGGGAGAGCAGGAGTCCACCGGTCACCGCTGCTGGGACGAGAGGCTGTCGCTCAAACGATCCTGGTCAGAGGGCAGCGATCGCTGCGGGGCGCGAGGAGTTGCGTCCGGGGTCTTGTCGGGTGGCCGGGAGTCAGCTGGCGGCGAGTTGGTGGCGGTAGAGCTTGGTGAGGTTGTGGGTGCTCATCATCAACCGCCACTCGGTGCGCACGGCTAACCGTCCGCGGCGGTGAAAGCGCGTAAACCCGCGGTTGTGTTTGGTGTGACCGAAGACCGGCTCGATCGTTTCCCGTCGCTGGCGGTAGAACCCGCGGCCGCGGTCGGTGTCCAATGCGTGTCGCATCCAGTCATAGAGCCCGCCGGTCCACCCCCGCCGCGGGCCGGTGCGTTTGCCGGAGTCTGGTGGGATCAGCACCTGGAGGTGCTGATCGCAGATGACGTCGTTGATGTGCTCCTCGTTCCAGTAGCCCGCATCAGCAACCACGATCTCTGGGCGGTCTGTGACGCCGGCATGCTCGAGCTCGTGGCCCATGCTCTGGATCATCGGTCGCAGATGGGAGAAGTCGCCGGGGTCGTTGGTGATCTCCGCGGCGAGGATGATCTGCTGCTCGTTGACCACGGCTTGAGCGTTGTAGCCCTGCACGTAGTTGCGCATCCCCTTCATCAGCTGCGTGTCGAGGTCAGTCAGGTTCACGCTGCCGTCGGGCACGCTGGGTGCCTGCCATGGGTTCGGCGGGCGCCCGAACCGTCGCCCGTCCTTCATCCGCCCACCAGCCCGATAGGCCTCATAGGCCCGCATCCCGCGAGATTTCGCGGCCAGATCGTCCTCCAGGCGCGCCGCGCCGTCCCGCAGCCGCTGCTCGCGGGAGCGAGCGATCGGCGTCGCGGTCTGCCAGCGCTCGGCCTCTAACCGACGGCGCGCCTCCCGCGCCCAACCCTGACGGCCCTGCACCCGATCAACGATCTGCTGAGCGTCAAACGCGTCAGCTTCGCCCTCAGCCGTCTGCTCGTCCTGGTTGCGACCCAGCTCGCGGCGCAGCCACTCCCGACGGCCCTCCGGGGTCCGCAACGCCTCCGGCAGCTCATCACCCCGCGCGTCGCCGAACTCTTCGTCCTCGGCCTCATCGGTCGCGATCGCGTCAGCGATGATCTCCCGCGCGATCTGGTCATAGTCCAGCGACCGGTCGCGGTGCGCGTTGCCCGAGACCTTCGTGCCATCCACCGCCACCACCGCCGAGCCGACCATCCCCGCCCGCGCGCACAGTGAAAGGACCGCCGCGAACAGGTCACACAACGCCGTCTCGTGCCGGGCAAGAAACCGCGCGACCGTCGCGTGATCGGGCACCACGTTGCCAGTAATCACCCGGAACGCGACATCCTGGCGACAGTGACGCTCGATCGACCGTGAGGATCGCTCACCGACCGCGAACGAGTACAAAACCAACGCCACCACTACCGCCGGGTCATACGCCGCCCGGCCATGCCCGTCCGCCCGGTAGGCCGCATAGAACGCCGCGAGATCCATCCCGACGACCGCGTCGATCACAAACCACGCCAGATGATCCTCAGGCAGCCAATCCCGCAACGATGGCGGCAACAAGAACACCTGCTCACGATCACAATCAATGAAGTTCTGAGGCATCCCAGAAGTCAACGACTCCCGCCGGACAGAACTCCTTTGTGCGACAGCTCACGACATTGCAGCAGTCTCATGTGGGTGATCGCTCTGCGGGCAACAGATGTGTTGCGTTGACGTCGTCAAGTCCGAAACCGCGCGCTTGACCAACTACGACGGCGGCCAATTCCTCCTACGTAGGAAGCCAGTCGGCTGTCCAGGTCTCACCGGATGACCGAACCGGAGTTCCGCGAGGTGGTGCTTCGCCGCGGCCGAGGTTGAGTCGTGCGCCAGCTCTGTGGCTAGCGAGCGAGGGTTTCGTCGAGCAGTCTGAGCCAGGCCGGTTTTCACGGAGACTTCGAAGCGGGGACGAGCTGTCCTCGGGTCAGGAGATCCTCCAGAGATGCCACGACGTCAGAAGTACCCAGAGGAGCTGTATCAGCGGGGTGTTCGCCTCGTGTTGGAGTCCGGGCGGCCGATCTCGCATATCGCCCGGGATGTCGGCTTGCCGGCTGAGACGCTCAGAAAGCGCGTCCGTCAAGCGGAAGCCAACGAAGGTCTACGTCCCGATCTGCCGACGGCCGCGGAGCGCGAAGAGATCAAGAAGCTGCGCAAGGAGAACTTTGAGCTGCGGCGCGCGAATGAGATCTTGAAGGCCGCTTCGGTGTTTTTCGCGACCGAGCTCGACACAGACCGGACGAGGTGAGCATGTTCATTGATGAGCATCGTGATCGCTTCGGTGTTGAGCCGATCTGCCGGGTCCTGGACGTGTCGGCGTCCGCCTACTACCACCGCGCCACGGGCGCTCGCAGCCAGCGAGCCGTGGAGGACGAGCGGCTGCTCGGGGTGATCCGCCGGACCCACAAGAGCAACTTCGAGGCCTACGGCTATCGGAAGATGTGGAAGACGCTCAGACGGGCCGGGGAGACCGCGCCGCGCTGCCAGGTGCAGCGCCTCATGCGCCAGGACGGGCTCCAGGGCGCGAAGCGACGCGGGCGGCCGTGGCGCACCACGATCCCCGACCCGGACGCTCACCAGCGCCCGGACCTGGTCAATCGCGACTTCACCGCGGTCGCTCCAGACCGGTTGTGGGTCGGCGACTTCACCTACCTGCGCTGCTGGGAAGGCCGGCTGTTCTTCAGCTTCATCATCGACGTGTTCAGTCGCAAGATCGTCGGCTGGCAGCTCGCGTCGCACATGCGGACCGATCTTGTGCTCGACGCGCTGCGGATGGCGCTCGGGACCCGGCAGCTCGGCGCTGACTTTGCGCTCGTTCAACACACCGACCACGGATCGCAATACCTCTCCCATGACTACGCCCAGATCCTCGACGATCACCACGTGCTCGCGTCGGTTGGCTCCGTTGGCGATGCGTTTGACAACGCTCTGGCTGAGAGCTTCGTCGACACGTTCAAGACCGAGCTGATCAAAGACCGCGTCTGGCGCACCCGCAGCCAACTCGAGCTCGCGATCCTCGAGTACGTCCACTGGTTCAACCACGACCGGCTCCACGAATCGCTCGGCGACATCCCACCCGTCGAGTTCGAAGACGCCCACCACGCCCACCCCTCTACGACCCCTCCGGGGTCGTCTCCGCTCTACGGTTCAGCACGAGCAGACTGACAACAACAAGAACCTACAAACCCACCCTCCGTGGAACGTAACAGTCGTACATTCGTTGCTCGAGCAGTGAGCGTCCCAACGGTTGGCAGTGCAGGCCGGCTCCCTCCGCGTTGGTGAACGTCGCGAGCAGCTTCGGTCCGCGCACCGCGTCGTAGAGCTGCCGTGATTGCCCGGGCCAGAACTGTTCGCCTTCGGGGTCGGTGATCATGATCGGGGCGTTGATCTGCTTGACGAGGTCGCCGAGGCGGTACTGCTCGGCGGTCTTGAACGTCGCGTAGGCAGACGGCTGGTCGCCGTAGGGCTTGGCGCGCCACGCGAACTCTTGCTGCATCGCCGGCGACATCTCCTGGCTGGCCGCTTCGATCGCGGCGTTGAATCCGGTTTCGTCGTCGGCGTCGAGCAGCGCGACCAGCTCGGGGGGAATGTGATCCTTCCATGAGGTCGAGACGTCGATCACGCCCGGGTCGGCGATGACGGCCGCCAGGCGGTGCTCAAACGCCGCGGCTCGGGGCGCCCAATACCCCGCTTGGCTGGCCCCGTAGAGCACGATCTTCGACGCGTCGACCTCAGCACGATCGCCGAGGAAGTCCACCAAGGGTGTGATCACCTGCTCCCAGTCAGGTCGGAACGGAACGTCGCGGTCAAACAGCATGCTCTGCTGACCGGGGCCGTCGAAGATCACCGTGTTGTAGCCGCGATCCAGGCCGGGCTGACCCAGTCCTGGCCACAGGAACGTCATTGGGCCATCGCTGCCGTTGTTCAGGATCACGGTCGCGCGCGCGACCCCGTCATCGGCCGGGATGAACAGGTAGCCGGGCAGGTCGCTGCCCTCATACGGGACGGCGATCGGGATCGCGGGCGGATCGAGCAGGCCGACGTGCTGGTCAAAGCACCGGCGGTGCGCGGCGAACAACTCAGTCAGCTGCGCGTCGGGGTTCTCGGTCCCGTCCACGAACACATAGGCGGCGGCGTAGTACACCGCCGCGCGCAGGTACGCCTGACGCGCACTGACCCGGTGCCCGGCCTCCAGGCAGGCATCGCCGGTCGTCTCAACGCGACTGGCGAGCATCCGCCATTGCGTGACCCAGCTCGTAGCATCGCCATCCGTGATGCTGGCTACAGCAATGAGCATCTCGCCGATGTCGCCGGCGCCGTAATGGATGCCTCCCAACAGTGTTCGCGCCTCAAAATCAAACGACGGGTCTGTAAAGAACTTCTCGAACATGTTGCTCCCTTGTGGGTTGATCCATCGTCGCCCGGGCAGTCTCCCAACTGAACGGCGATCGGCTCCTCAGTGACCGACTACTGAAATCCGACTAGGGCCTACCACCGAGCCTCTCCGAGGCATCGGTGAACGCGTCGATGCGGGACTGCCAAGTCGACGCCGACCATTTGCTGACTTCGGCGACTGCCGCTTGCACGCAGATCCGGCCACCAACTCGGCGGTCGAGACGAGGCGTCGCTGCCGCTTAAGGTCAGCCGGCGCCGGAAGCAGAAGTCGCTCGCCCACAGCCCCTGGGGCGACCGAGCGAGTGCGACGCCGTCGTCGGCCCTCCGCTTCCGCTTCCCGGCCCGGCCGCCGGGGGGCGGGGCGGCCGAGCGTCTTCGTCGCGGAGGAGGGCTGTCCCGTTAGACGATCCCCTAACGGCCACGAGATCCTTGGGTGGCCCGAGCCCACGCCGATCCGAGGTCGGGTATTCAGCGCCTGGTCTCGTACCTGGTCAGGAGCACGCCGTCGGGAAACGTCCGGGTCTCCACCAGGTTCAGGTTCACCCAGTCGTCCAGGGCCGTGAAGAACGCCGTGCCGCCGCCCACCAGGACCGGGTGGGTGACGATCGCGTACTCGTCGATCAGCCCGGCCCGCATGGCCGCCGCGGCGAGGCTGGCGCCGCCGACGTCCATGGGACCGCCATCCTCAGTCTTGAGCCGGGTGATCTCGGTGACAGCGTCGCCGGTCACCAGGCGCGCGTTCCAGTCGACCGCCCTGGTCGTCGAGGAGAACACCACCTTCGGCATGTCCCGCCAGCGGCGGGCGAACTCGATCTGCGCCGGTGTGGCGCCAGGCTGCTGGTCGGCGGTCGGCCAGTGGGAGCTCATCGTCTCCCACAGCTTGCGCCCGTACAGCGCCAGGCCCGTCGCTCCCACCCGGTCAGACCACCACTGGAACAGCTCGTCGCTCGGCACGCTCCAGCCGAGGTCGTCGCCGGGCGCGGCGATGTAGCCGTCCAGGCTCAGGTTCATGCCAAAGGTCAGTTTCCGCATGGCGTCAGCCTCCCGTCAGTCGGTATTCGGCGTACAGACCAAGGCGGCGCGCGAAACTTATCGGTCAGACCCAACGAGGGCCGGTTGACCACCGCGCCAAGCGGATGCTGCGTACGGAAGGGAACGCCTACCGGGACACCCCCAGCCGCCAGGCCGAGCCCCGCCGCGGCTGAGCCCGGGTGTTCCGTAAGACCCGCCCGCTTGGGACGCCCGGTTATGACGCGACAAACGAGACGCGGCGAAAAGCAGCGACAAGCGGCCCAGCTCTTGATTGGCACCACGGCCTCACGGAGAGCAGAAGCGACCCGACCGGCCCGGGCACTCCTCCGATAGACCCGCTTCCACGTATATCCGGCACTCTCACAGCCCGCTTTCGCAATGCACGAGATGACTGCTTCCGGCGAGATGCGGCAGCGGGTCGGTCGCCAGCAGCCGTGACGTGGATCGCCCAACATCGACTACTCGGCTGACGAACGCTCCCCACTCCCGTCGTCGCCGACCGAGTGATTGCTTCGGCGACGAAGGCACCACGCGGGTCCGTGATCCCCGAGGACTGCTCCCCCACAAAACGCGCTCCTCCGCTCCCCACCTGGCCGCCGCCTCACTTGGCGATGATGGGTCCTCAGCCGGTCAAGGTGATCATCCCCCGGCGCCCGATCCCTCTGCGGAGAGCGACGACCTGGCGCCGCTTTGGGCATCCCCCCGGCGCGCGCCCGATCCCTCTGCGGACAGCGACGACCTGGCGCCGCTTGGGCATAGTGACGAGCCAGAGGTTTCCTGCGCCGGAGCCTCCCTGCCGCGCGTTGCGGTCGCTTGGCGGATACCTGTTGGTCGAGACGCCTGTAGGTGATCGGCGGTGGTCGTCGATGACAAGCTGGCCTGATGGCGAGGTCGGTGCGCGGTTGTCTGGACGGCCGTTTGGAGCGCCAGCAGCGCGTTTGCCGCCACGAGTTTGCCGTGGTGTGCGATGAGCTTCGGCGCCGCGCAGGGTCTTAGGATCAGATCATGCCGCTCGTCTGTGTCCACGGTTCGCTTCGACAACTTGCCGGTGGCGCTGGGGAGCACCAGCTAAAAGCCGGCTCGGTGCTCGAACTGCTACGCGAGCTTGAGTGCGTGTACCCCGCGCTGAGCGGCTGGATCGTTGACGAGCGCGGCCTGATCAGGCGGCACATCAACGTGTTCGTCAACGGCCGGCGCGGCCGCGAGCATACGGCTGTTGCCGCCGACGCCCGCGTGGAAATCCTGCAGGCGATCACAGGAGGCAGAGGAGATGACCGAGCTGTTGGTCTCGACGAAGAAGGGGCTGTTCGCGCTGTCGGGCGAGCCTGGGGGCGAGTGGGAGATCGGCGCACGAGCGTTCGCGGGCGAGCCGGTCGATTACGCGGTGCGTGACCCGCGCACGAAACGGGTGCTGGCGACGATGACCTCACCGTTCTACGGCCCGAAGGTGTTCTATACCGAACGTGACACGAGCGATTGGGGCGCCGGCACGCCGCACGAGGGATGGGAGCAGGCCGAGGGCGTCGCGCTCCCGGAAGGGGGCGAGCAGGCGCTCGAGCGGATCTGGGTGATCGCGCCCGGCGAGGCCGACGGGCTGATGTACGCCGGCGGGGATCCTGGAGTCCTGTTCGAGTCCGCCGACGGCGGATCGACGTGGGAGATCAACGCCGGGTTGTGGGAGCACGAGACGCGGCCGCAGTGGCAGCCGGGAGGCGGGGGGCTGTGCGTGCACTCGATCGCCCCGTGGCCGGGTGACCCCGGCAAGCTGTCAGTGGCAATCTCGGCGGCGGGCGTTTGGCACACCGACGATGGCGGGGGTTCGTGGCGGCGGGGCAACCAAGGGCTGACCCCGCGCTACCTACCCGATGAGGTGATCGCCGAGCTGAACCTGCCCGAGCCGCCGCCCGACGCTGACACCGCGCTGTGCGTGCACCACTTGGAGCGCGCGCCGGCGCGGCCAGAGCGGATGTTCATGCAGTTTCACGGGGGGGTGTATCGCTCCGACGACGCCGGTTTTAGCTGGAGCGAGATCGGCGCGGGGCTCCCATCGGACTTTGGCTTCCCCCTGGCGGTCGACCCGGTCGACCCCGACAGCGCGTACGTGATTCCGCTCGTGGCCGACATGGATCGAGTGATGCCCGGTGGGCGCCTGCGCGTGTACGAGACGCGCGACGGGGGTCAGACGTGGGCGCCGCGCGGCGACGGGCTGCCGCAGCAGCACGCGTACCTGACCATTCTGCGCCAGGCATTCCAGCGCAAGGGCTCCGGACCCTCGCTCGAGCTCTACTTCGGCTCGACGACCGGCGAAGTGTTCGGCTCGGGCGACGCCGGGGCGACGTGGTTTGAGGTCGCGACGCGGCTCCCGCCGGTTTACGCGGTGTCGGCAACCTGAAGCCAAAGCGTCAGACGGCCACCCTCGAACCTCTCGGTCGGATCCACCCACGCAGAAGGCACACCTCGCCCGCGATTGCATCCATCCGCCATCGTGTGAGCGGCTCACGATCGCCCTGGCGACCCAGGAGTGGTCCACCGGCACGGGCGCTGGCGCTGGCGCCGGACGAGTGGTTTGCCGCCGAACGCGAGCGTCCGGGTTCCGCCCTTCTTTGCTGCCCCAACGAGCCACCGGCACGAGCAGGGACCGTCCCCCTCGCTCGCAACCCGAGCAAGCCTAGGCATGCGTGCTAGCACCTTCGCAGTCAATGATCGGGTCGATGCGGAACTCCGCGGCGCTAAAAGCACTCTCTCTTCGTCGTCAGCCGGGCGACCCTTCGTGCCGACGAGCCGGTGGTTCGCTCCGCGTGGCTTTCAGCCGCGCCACGACCGCGCGATGCGGCGATTGACCACCCCGAGCCCAAGTTCCCGACAAATCAATTGGACCCCGCGGCCGTGATTGCAACGATTGCCAACACCGCGATTTACAGGAGTTCTGTAATCGGGGAGAAAGGATGTGGTCGCCGTCAGGGCGGGGAATTCGGGGCGCCGTGACTACCGGCGTGACTAGGGGCTACGCCAGTATGCTTCGCCTTCACAAACCTTAAGCGCCTTGCACGGCGTGAACGCCCAGGGGGCGCGCGACATCGAGGTGGGGGCGCCGGCAACGGGAGGCGACCAGTGAAGGGATGGGCAATCCTCATCGGCGCTATCGGCGCCGTCTGGATCTCCGCCGTGCTCCTCAGGGGCGCCAGCACGACCACCCGGGCAAACGTCAGCGGCTACGGCTTCCTCGGCGTGGCCGCCGTGGCTTATTGCGTGGGCTGGGTGAGGGACAAATTTGCCGCCAAGCAGCGGGAGATTGACCGGTTGCGCGATGAGAATCACCGGCTCATTGAGACCTACCTAGACGCTGCCGACGACGAGGAAGAAAGCCACGACAGTGGCTGAAGGGGTCTGGCTCCCGCGTGGCTATGCGGTCATCTGCCGTAGCGCCGTCACCGGAGCGATCGACCGGAACGCCTCGCGGGTGCGGTCACGCGCCAGCGCCGCGTCCGGGTGCCCGTACAGCTCGCGGATTAGCCGGCCGCCGTCCGTGTGTCCGAGCTGCAGCGCAATCACGTGCGGCGGCAGGTCCAGGACGTTCAGCGCGTACCAGCCGAAGAAGTGGCGGGTCGCAAGGTACAGCGACACATTGCCCATCGCGGTGGCGCACCGCACTCGGTTCCAGTGGTGATTGCGACTCGTCGGGGTGTAGTGCGTCCCGCGGATCGTCGTAAACACCCACTCGGACTCGTGCGGCAGCTCCAGCAGCCGGCGGTAGACCGGCTCGGTCATGGCGATGGTCCGCCGGCTGCCGTGCTTAGGCTCGGTGATGCTCGCCGTCTTGACGTTCCACTGGCGCTGGATCGAGATCGTCTCAGCCTGGAAGTCCACGTCGGTCCACCGCAGCGCATCCAGCTCGCCAGGTCGAGCCGCCGACCAGCACGCCGTCATCAGGTAGGCGGCAAAGCTCGGCGGCGTCAGCTCATCAGCCGTGACGATCATCCTGGCGACCGTCGCCTGATCGGGCGGCTGGACGTTCTTACGGCCGTTAGAGCGCCGCAGTCCCAGCTCGGCGAACGGGTTGCGGTCCACGAGCATCCCGGCTTGTGGCCGGCGGGCATCGTTGAACATGGCCCGCAGCGCGGGTACGGTGCCGGTGTTGGCGCCCCCGCGCAGCCATTCGAACGCGACGGTGGCGTCAATCGAGCGAATCGGACGGTCGCCGTAGCGCTCCGCGAAGCCGCGAGTCCGTTCGGCGTTGTGCAGGTTGGTCGACTGACTGGGACGCGCCCACAACGGCGAGGTCGTCCACTCGATCCAGAACTCGCGCACGGTGGTTCCGCGCTCAGCGATCCCCAGCAGCGCGTCACGGGCGAGGTCTTCGGCCCGTTCGGCCTGTCGGCGGGTCGGGTACGTCGTTGGTCCGCTGACGATCACGTGCGGAGCTACCTGCTTGCCGACCCGCTGATCCACGACACGGCCGCGCCAGCGACCAGAAGGAAGTTGATTCGCCATCTAGCTCACCTCGATGGTTGATATGTCCCGAGGCGGCATTGGCGTGCCGTTCGGGCTGTCGCGGAGACTACTCCGATCCCGCGCCCACACAAGGCATTCAGAGGGCGAGAATCGCCGGGCGCGAAGCCCCCATGTCTGCGAGGGCATTCCGCCGGCGACCATCCTCCAGACAGTGCGCTCAGAGACGCCCAGCATGGCGGCCAGCTCGCGAGCGGTGACGTAACGCTCGGTCATCGCGCGACCTCCCCGTAGCAGCGCGTGCAGCGCCCCAGCTCGTCGGTTTCGGCCGGCGTCGCACAGCAGCAGACGAAGGTCTGCCGATTCCCAGTAGCGCCATTAGCGACGACACCAGCGCTGTTGTCGCTAATGGAGTCCGGAGGACCCGAATCCCCAGTGTTCACGGCGTGATCGCCGTTAGCGACACCGCTGGCGTCAACGGTTGTCGCTAACGCCCATGTCGCTATTGGCGGAAACCCAGACTTGGAGCGAATGAGCAACCCTTCCTCTTCTAGTCGCCCGGCAGCTCGTTCCACCGATCGACGCGACACACGCAGCCGGGTCGAAACCTCATCCTTGACCTCAGCTGCCTTCCGCGAACCGAGACTAAGCGCGTCTAACACCCCGTCTGCGATCTCGTCATTGCTCGAATCGGGCGCGTCCCTTTGCAGGTCGGCAGCACCGATCTCGCTCTCGCCACCGGCCACGAGCAGCGGCTGTACGCTCGCCTCGCCGTCGATGAAGACGGTGGTCTGATCCATCTTGAACGCGAGCGATGGTGCCAACGCCCCCCAGTTGCTCGCCGCCATGACCAGCACCCGTTCGCTGCCGCGGTCGCCGTGAGGATCGCCCGGATCACGCGCAAACGCGAGCACCGTCCTAGCGGCGTTGACGAACGCACCAGAGCCACTGACCCGCGACAGGATGCGCGCGTTTTCATCTTTGGTCAGGTGCGCGACGACCACGATGACGAGATCACGGCGAGCGGCAAGATTCGCCAGCGGCGCGATTGCTCTACGCACCGATGCGTCTTTATGCGAGTCGATCCCGCTCGACAGAAACGACGTGATCGGGTCAACTACCAGCATCCCGACCTTTCGCCCCGTGGACGCTTCAAGGTCAGCGATCGCCTCATCCACGAGCCCCACGTCATCGGGAAGCGTGAGCAGCGAGTCGCCATGAGCGTCGGCCAAGTCCAGCCGGTGAACGCGCTCTAGGTCGGCGCCATGAGCCACCAGGCGCGGCACCACCACCGATCGCCAGTCGTCCTCGGCCGACGCGATCACAACGTCCATCGGCTGGCCGTACAGCTCGCCTTCAAGCTCGCCCAACGTCACCCGCGCCGCGATGTACGCCTCGGTGAGCGTGGATTTGCCCAGTCCTTTCTCGCCCGCGACGACAACCACGCCCCTGCGTGGCATGCGCCCATCCCAGACCCAATGGATTCGCTCCATCCGAATCCCGGCCGCGGGAGTCAAGCGTGCATGTCGAATACGCGCCGTCCGATTCAGCGCGTCTTCTATCGGATCACTCATCGTGACCCCCGATCGGCCACGAGCCCGGCGAGCGCCAACGAGAACCCGCGCCACGAGCAGCCGGACTCGCAGTGCACAAACGGCTGACCCTCGTTCGGGATCACCACTCGTGCGTGCGGATGCCCACAGTAGGGGCACTCGCGAGCGATGATCTCGGTCCGGTCAAGCAGCTCGGCGTCGTCCAGGCCCTTGATCACGTTGACCGCGGTCCGTGCGTTGCCGGCGAACTCCGACCGGCTCGCCTCGGGCAGCGTCAGAAACGGGTTCCCGTAGCGGTGGCCGGCGGGGAACAGGTCATACGGCGTGAGTCCGACCGCTGCGGCAATCTCTACCGCCGAGCGCTGGCACCTGAAGCACCAGATCAGCGCCCGCCCGTCAGCGCCGACGTTGACGGCGAGCGAGTCGCAGCTGTTGCCCTCACATGCCGGGCAGCGAGCTCGAAAGCTATGCAACTCGCCGTGCGGCTGGCATCCATGCCGGTCGAGCGCCTTCCAGACGGTGTGCAGGGGGTCGGTGGCGCTCATCGCGCACCCCCATCCGTGAAGACGCGCTCAGATCGTGGTGGTGAGTCGTCGCCGCTGTCACCGGACCGTGACGACGATCGGGACACTGTCCGTGGTCGCCTCGCTCGAGCTCGAGGGCTGGTACGTGGCATTGCCACCACGACCGTGCGGTCGCGATGTGCGCCCTCGAGGTAGCGGGTGCTGTAGTGCCGGGCGCGCTGAGCGCTCTCCGTGCGATCCTGCTCGACTTCCGCTAGGCCGGCGGCGCTGTCGAGAATCCGGTATTCGGCTTCGCAGGCGTCCAGCCACTTGTCGTAGGCGGCCTGCGCTGCTAGGGCAAGCAGGTAGCGGTTTTCGCCGGGCAGTGGACGCTCGGCGATCAGCTGGGCTTCGATGACCTCCTGCCGGGCGGCGGTGAGCTCAGGCGACTCCACATAGGACTGGTCAGGCATGTACTTCTCCTTTTGTTTCGGGACCCACCGCCGTCAAATCACACGAGGCGGATGCAGATCCTCAACCGAGAGTGCCAATGACCTCGGACAGCACAACGGCCACCCGTGTGATTGGTGGCCGCTGGCACTGCTCAGCTCGAAACGAAAGGAGCGGCCGATGAGAACCGCACCCGGGACATTAGCGACGCCTCGGACGGAACGAGCGTGAAGCTACACCGCTGTAGGATTCGCACTCGTGGCGGTCCTCGAAGCAGCACGACCCGCAGACGCTCGGCACGACCTTCGGCGGTGTCGATCCTGCGGGCGGCGAGTGCCTGATGAGGAGCTCGAACGTCGCCCCGGAGCCGACCTGCGCTTCCGCATTTGTGGCCGGTGTATCGACCTCGGCTGGCCCGAGGTGGACGCCGCGCCCGACATTGAGCCGACCGCGCTGCTTGGCGAGCTGCTGAACGACTCCCGCCGGTGTGGCATCCCATTCGCCGTCGCCTTCCGTGAAGACACCGCCTTTGCGGTGCGCAACCTCAGCCGTTCGGAGTGCCAGGCTTACCTCGACGCCTGGTCAGCCACACGAGCCGCCTGGAGGAGCGCATATGAGCGCGTGGGCATACCTACGACTGTCCCGAGCCCTGCTGATCGACGCCGATCGCTACTAGTGACGACGGCCACGGCCCGGCGTGCTCACCGGACCGTAGTTCTCGGGCATGAGGCTGCCGATGCCGCGCACGCTGTCCCGATCGACATCGAAATAGATCGTATTCGGCGGTTTCGGCGGCGGCTCGCCCAGCAGGACCGAGATGGCCATCGCCAGCGCGATGCAGGCATCGATCTTCTGCCCGCCGGGATTCTTGGTCAGCCGCCACGCCTCCCCCACCGGACGCACGCCAGCGCCCAGAACGTGAGCATTCAGGGTCGGGTCGTCCGGGTGCTGAAGCTGACGCTCACCGATCGCCCCAGTGAGCCGCTGCGCCGCCAGAATCATTGGCCCGTGGCTCTGCTCGTGTTCGACGGCGGTCAGATCGAGCTCAGCCTCGACGCGCTGGCCGAAGTGCCGGCCATCCGCCCGAGGGTCAAGCACAATCCGCGGCTTTGGCCACCTGACCGCCATCCTGGAGACCTCGCCGAAGACATGCTCGACCGACAATGACGTGCCGTCCGCCGGCGGCTCGAGCACCACCGGGGCGTTGACGACGATCGGCGCGCCAGGAGCCGAACGCCAAATGGGCACGATGGCGGTGTGATCGTGAACCCACGCCAGATCGACGCCGATAATCACGCCAGCGGCGCCAGCAGGGATCTCGACGCCCGGCTGGGCGCACGCTCGCCACTCAAGCTCTGATATCGCGGAGTTTTCAGGTGGTCCGCCCGGCAGGTTGCAGGTGAAGCGCCGCCACTGCCAGGGGCGCATGCTGGCGGTGCGACGTGCCTCCAACTCGGCCCGATCGACCCAGCTTGCCGGATTGGCCCGCAGCACGGCCTCCAGGTCGTCGGGATCGGCGCCATCCTCCAACCGCCACTCATGCCAGGCGAACGTGCCGGTGTCAACGTGGCGGTACGGACCGTCGATCTCCATCCCCGGCAGTTCGTACACGGCGCGGCGCAGCCGGCCCAGCGGTGAAGTCTCGCGCTCCTCGGCGGTGCTGATCGTGATCAGCTGGCCGTGGCGCGGTCCCAGTCCGTCGCGCAGAATGCTGTATAGCTCCTCGTCGCGGTGGCGATGAAGTTCATCGACCAATGCCAGCGTCGGGCGCTCACCGTCACACGTATCGCTGTCACTGGACAAAATGCGGATGCGCCCCGAGGTCTTCGGGTCGCGAATCTCCCGCCGAGTGCGCTTCAAACGGGCTCTCAGAGCCGGCGAGCGCTGGATGAAGCCATCGATCGCGTTCAGGATCAAGCCGGCTTGATCTCGAGAGGATGCGACCGCGATCACGTCCGCGAACGGGGTCACGAGAAGGTGATAGAGCGCGATGGAGGCGAGCAGGCTCGACTTGCCGTTCTTTTTCGGGACGATCAGCGCCGTTTCACGCCGGCCGGCGAAGTAGGAGGTCAACACCCGGCGCTGCCAGTCCTCGATGATCAGCGGTCCGCCCTGCTCGCTGATCAGGACCCGCGCGCAGAAAGCGCAGAACGGGTCAAGCTCGCTCACCTTTGGTTTGCCCGCTGCTCTCGGGCCGTCGCCCAGCGCACGTTTCCCGGCCCGTAGTTGCCGTCGTTGTCGATGCGGTCAAGGGAGTGGCCGGGATCTGGACCTTGACGCTGGAGGTCAAAGTGCGGCAGCCGCGACACATGGTCGTAGAACCCCTCGAAGCTGGCCAGCCACTCGTCGCAGACTCGGATTCCACGTCCGCCGTAGCGTTCGTAATCGCTGTGCGTGGTCAGCGTGCAGCGCTGGATCATCCAGCGTCGAATGTCGTAGACCTTTGTTGTCGAGAGCCCGTGTGTCCGCCTCGTGGCGCCACTCGCGCGTCCGTTGATCGCCGCTGATTCCGCCTTCCAGCACCCGCACGATTTCGTGCGCCCCTCGATCAGCGGACCACGCCCCACGACCACGTGCTTGCCGCAGCCGCATCGGCACTGATAATAAGCCTCGGACTTGGCGCCGGTGTGATCAAACCCCCACACCATAAGCCGACCAAACCGCGCGCCCGGCTCGATCGGCTTCAACAGCCGCGCCTCCTGCGCCTCAAGCTCAGCGAGAGTCACCGGCGAGCCGCCAGCTCATCCAACTCAGCCAGAGGATCGTCAGAGGCCGACTCCGGCTCATCGGCACGCAACGCACGTTCGTAGGCAACCGCAGCGCCGACCTTCCCAGCTCTCGCCAGGTCAGCCAGGATGCGCATCGCCTCCTCATGGCTCGGTGCTTCGCGTGACGCCGTTCCGTCCGTCAGCAGCGTCTCGATCAGCCTCGCCTTCGAGAGCTGGCGGGCTCGCGCGGCGTCTCCAAGGGCGTCGAACACTGGAACAGGTAGCGAGATGGTCCGAAACGAGCGTGCCGGCATTCCGTCGATGCTAAAACGCTGTGCGGACGGACAATTCACGTGATTTCGGAGCGATTTAGTCGGCGCGCCCAAAGACCGGTGTGTGGGTCCTGCGACGTCGGTGCGCTAGGGGATATTGGCCCCCCCGACGCTGCGATTTTCAATCCTGAATTGCCTGGCGCTGCGGCTCGACCTCGACTGATGCAATGCGGATACATAGTTGTGCGGGGCAGGGCGTGGCTCGATGGTGGATTGCTTGACCATCGATCGCATCGTTCGCTACATCACGTTGAGCATCGTGTCCCACCTGGCCGTCTGGTTTCTCCGCTGTGACCATCGGCGGCACCAGTGCAGTGTCCAGGTCGTCTCGACTTCCGCGGTTGGCACAACGCTGCAGAATCAGAACGTGGTCAGAACTAAATATATGGGCAAGTTCATCGGTGGGCTTGAACGTGGCAAGCAACGCACACCAACTCGACGCTGGATTCATCGCCACCACGAGCGACCGGCACGACGTGATGCAAGCGGATCTGTGACGGCTTGACCAACGCACCGCAGCGCTGACAGCGTGATCCTCGCTTGCGGATCAGTGCAGCGCGGAACCGGCGAACGTCCGCTCGGTTGTTGCGCAGCGATGACGGCGATCGATGCGGTGCTGATCGGTGCTCAGCGCAGTAGGCCTGATCGCTGACCGCAGCACATCGCCGGCAGGCCTTGAACATCAACGGTGTGCGGAGACCGATGGCCTGACGCTGAACGACTCGTCATTGTCATAACGCCGCCGGGACGCTTGTGCGGGGTTCGCACTGATCGTCGCCCGGCGTGCGTCGGCGTCGATCGGCGTGAACTGAATCCATCGACTCGGCCTTTCCTGGCAGCGAATGCACCAGTAGGCAACGCGCGGTGTGGCGTCGGGCGCGTTGACCGGATAGACGCGGATCGAGGCGACCTCATATCCGCTTCCACAGTGCTCGCACGCGATGGCGAGCTTCACCGTTCAGCTCCACTGACGCCACCGACTTGAAACTCGCGCGTGCCCATCTCGTGCAGCATCGTGCCGGCCGGGAGTTCGCGGATCGCGCCCTGGCTGATCGCCGCCTGCACTTCACTGTCGATCGGGGCGTTGAAAATGTCGCCCGGGTTGTACACGTGACCGTCGTGCTGCACGCGATAGCCGATCAGCGAGCCGGGTCCACGTAGCGGATCGTCGCCGTACTTCTCGTTGACACACCAGCGCCGCACGACCTGGGCCGGATTCGTGATCCGCGCGGCGGGTTCTGAGCCGACACCGCGCAGAGCCTCGAACGTGTCGCCGACCTGAACCACGTCGCCGTCACCGACGCGAGGCAGTCGCATCGATGACACAAAGCCCTGAGCGCCGCGGTAACGCTGCGGATCTCGAGCAAACGCGCGAAGGCTGTAGACGGTCGCCAGCTTGGCGTGGTCCTGCTCGGCGAAGGTGAGATGAGCATCGCGCTCGTGGCGAACCTCTTCGAGCTGTTGATCAAGCTGTGCTTGCCACTCGGCGCGATGTTCGGCGTACGTGGCGTTCAGATCAGCGAGTCGGCGCCGAAAGTTCAGCTCGAGCGCTTCGGCCTGGCGTTCCATCTCGGCCAGCTTGGCCTCGAACGTGGCAACCGACTTCCCACCCGGATCGCGCTTGCCAGAGCTGAGCGCATCAGCGGTCGCCTCGACATCGCGCTGTACGGCCTGAGCGTGTTCACGTTCAAAGCGGGTGAGCTGCTTGCGTGCCTCAAACCCGGCGCCACGAGCGGCATGCACCGCGTGGATGGCCTCACGGATCGGCTGATGGTCGATGATGTCGGCGGGTGGGAGCTGCTGAGGGTCCAAGGGCATCGAGGAGACTCGCTTTCAGTGCCCGCGCCAGCGGCGCAGGATCGTTTCGTTCATCTGCTGGTTGGGCGTCTTGGCCGGCTCCACGGCACGATGTACGCCGCCGCTGAAGCTCGTGGTCGGCGGCTCGGCCGCCCGAATGGCTTCTCGGGCTGCCTGGATGCGGTCAGGGTCGCCGTCGTCCAGGGCGGCGACGAGCTCGGCGCGCCGGCGATCCTCCTCAGGCTCGGAGGTGATGACGGGCGTCTGACCGCGGTCACGCATCCCGCGAATCACGTCGTTCATGTTCGTCATGCGAACGATTGTCCGCGAAGCGACGGACGGACAAGCACTAACGCCCGCCGGCTGGTTAGAGCTGAGCGGGCGTCAGTGCAACCCAACACGAAAGGAGCCAGTGAGCAGATCGTCGGTGCCTACTCGATGGCACCAGCGATGATGGCGGCCGGTGCGGACGCTCAGCTGACCCACCTGAAATAACGCCCGTAATGCTGAGCGGAGGCAGAATGCATGCGTGGCTGTCCCACCGACCAATGCCAGTATCACCCAGCGGCGGAACCCTCGCGTGTTCTGCGCGGAGGACAGCTGTGGGCGCGAGCTCGGGACCGGCTTTTCAAAGGGCCGGCCATGTCCGTGGTGCGGGGGGTTGAGCCGGCGCTACCAACCTGGGCTTGAGTCAACGCTGACGATGTCCGGCAGTTTCCAGACCGCGCGACGCTTCTACGAACTCCGTCCGCGTTGGCTTGCTGCTCAGCTGGTCGTCATCGCCCTGCCTGTCGCGGCGGGTGTGGTGATCGGAGTGATCTTGGGGACGGTGCTCGCGATCGTCCTCGGCGCGATGGTCGCGGTCATATTCGGGCTGATCGGGTTATTGCTTCCTTCCTGGCGTGAGCGCATCGAAGAGCGTCGCTGGACTCCCTAACCACCGCACCGCGACCGCACATCAACTCTCAAGCGTCGCCCTCGATGCCGTCAAGCGTGTGAGCTGGCGGCACATCCCACGTGACGTTCGCCAGCGACCGGAGGAAGCCCAGCTCGTTCTCTAGCTCTTCGACGCGATCCATCAGACGCGCCAGGATCCCCTGATTGCCCACGTCCAGGCATCGACGGCAGACCACGCGCAGGATGCCGTCCTCGTCTCTAAACGTTGCTTCCCAAGGCTCCGCGTTGGTCAGACCGCCGCAGATCGCGCACGGCCAGCGTCTACGGTCGTTGCTGCGGTGAACCTCGAGCCGGATGATTGGGTCGGTCATGGTGTGGCCTCGAGTCGTGGGCGTCGCGTGAGATTGATAAGCCCGACGATCACGATCAGCAGCCCGACGATCAACGCTGCCCACGTTCCGACTCGGACCAGGTCGTAGACGGTGCGGGTCGCAAAGCCGGTGTGGACCTTGGTGCAGCCTGCGGTCGGCGTGCAGAGGCTGCCCGTGCTGAGATCAACGTATTTCGTCACCGGCCTGTGCTCGGGGACGATGATGAACCCGGCCGCTGCGGCGACGAGCAGGACCGCCCCGAGAACAATCGATATCACGGTCTTCACCGCTGCGGACCCGCTCGGGCATGAGACTCGACTATGACGCCGGCCTCCCGGGCTCGTAGCCCTGCTCGCTGAGCATCTTGACCAGGTTCTGGCGTAGGTCCTCGACACCGTTGGTCTTGTAGTGCATGACGTTGACCACATCGCACGCGGCTTGCACGTCCCCGTCAGCGTAGGCCTGCGCCGCCTCGGCAGCGTTATCGGCGACGGTCTTGATCTCGGCCTCGAACTCAGCGAAATACGGATTGAGGTTTGTGGAGTCGTTGCTCATGACGCCGCACCGTATCCGCGCTCGGCTCCAACTGCAAAACGTCTGAAGGGGATCGGAAGTAGCCCCGCGGTGCGCCAACACCCGGGGCCGTGGCGCCTGACGAGCGGTGAGCACTCGCTGGCACGCCCTCATGCTCGCACGCCCTCGGAGCGTCTAGTCACGGTCGCCGCCGTGTCTACGGACATGACTAGCCGGCGCCGAGACAGGTTCCCGCCGATGCTGAGGGTCGGAGCTGCGATCTCCCGTAGCGACGGCGCTTCTGGCGCTTTCGGTCATCGTGAGGCACGAGCTGTCAGCACGGATGAAATCGGGGAGACAGGATTTGAACCTGCGACCGCCCGGCCCCCAGCCGGGTGCGCTACCAGACTGCGCCACTCCCCGTGGTTGGCGGATGATAACCGGAGCGGTGCGAACCGTGATCGGCCCCCGAGTGCGGCCGTGCCGGAGAGACCTGTGATCGGCTCACGGCTTGGCCCGTGCCGGAGGGCCGCCAAGCGGGCGACGGGAATCGAACCCGCCCTAAAAGCTTGGAAGGCTTTTGTGCAACCACAACACTTCGCCCGCGGGTCCGCCAATCCTAACGAGCGGTCCGGCCGCGGTCAGCCCCGGTGACGCCTACTCTCCAAGTACCTTGATCACCAGCCGCTTGGGCCGGCCGCCGTCGAACTCGCAGTAGAACACCTGCTGCCACGGGCCGAGGTCGAGCCGATGGTCGGTGACCGGGACGATCACCTGGTGGTGGACGAGCAGGTTCTTCAGATGCGCGTCGCCGTTGTCCTCGCCGCCGCGGTGGTGGCGGTAGTCGCCCGGATCGGGGAGCAGGTCGCCAGCGACGTCGCCGTCGGGCTCCTTCCAGCTCGGCGGCGCGACCTTGTCCAACCACTCGAGCGTGTCGGCCTGGAGCCCCGGCTCGTCGTCGTTGATCCAGACGCCCGCGGTGATGTGCATCGCGCACACCAGCGCCATGCCCTCGGCGATGCCGGCGTCCCGCACCGCGTCGGCCACATCGTCGGTGATCCGGATGAACTCGCGGCGGCGGGAGGTGTTGAACGTCCGGTAGACGGTGTGGGAGATCACGCTGGTGGCGGAGGGGGCTGAGCAGGGGAGCCGGGATTCGAACCCGGATTCACGGTTTTGGAGACCGCGCGCATAGCCGTTAACTCACTCCCCTGAGAGCTAGCGATGGTACCCCGGCCTTCAGAACCAGGATAACCGGGTGGCCTTGGCTCAAAACGTCTCGCTTGATACCACGGTCTGGATCTGATCGGCCGAGAGCCGACGATGCGGGCGGAGGGACTCGAACCCCCACGGGCTTTCGCCCACCGGCACCTAAAGCCGGCGTGTCTACCGTTTCACCACGCCCGCGCGCACGCCACGGGATTGTGAGGCACGCGAGCCGGACGTGTCCCGGTCGCCGAAACCGCTGCGCCACCCGCGACCAAGCGGGTATCGTCCGCGCACCATGCCTCAGGTGCGCACCATCCGCCCGGGGTACGCGGTCATCCATCCCAACCGCGCCCGGACGATCTGCAAGGTCACCAAGGTGGTGGTCGTACTGCTCCTGCTGGCATCGGTGGCGCTGATGCTGATCCTGACGATCGGTGGCTGGAGCAAGCTTCAGGGGATGAAGCCGTTGAACTTCATCGGGTCCGTCCTGTACCTGGTGATCGCGGTCTACGTGTGGCGCTGGGCCCGCGGGGCGCTGCCGATCGCCGCCGCGCTCGGCATCCTCCTGGCGGTTATCGCCGTGATCGCAGCGGCCGGGCTGGACGGCACGAGCTGGTTTGACCGCAGCGGCCACGGCTTCGCCGCCCCCCAATCGCTGTTCGGCGGCAACGGCCTGACGCCGGACATCCTCGGGACCCTGACGGTCGTGCTGGTCCCGGTGCAGCTGGCGTTGATCGCCGCCGCCGTGGTCGGCTTCGCCCAGGGCTGGAACGTGGAGCTCGAGGTGCCCGAAGACGAGGCCAGACGACGCGGCACCACGCCGATCGCCCGCGGGCCCGAGGCCGCCCCGGCGTAACGAGTGGCCGCCCGATCAACGGGCAACCCGGCGTAGCGGCGTCGCCCTTCTCCGACATACGGCGGGTGGGATTCGAACCCACACGTCCCGAAGGACAGTGCCTTTTGAGAGCACCGTGTCTACCGTTCCACCACCGCCGCGCGAGGGCTAAGTCTAAGTGGCCCCGCCCGCTGGATCTACGGACCCTAAGCCGTCAGGATCAGCGCGAGCAGCTTATCCAGCAGCGCCGGCGGCGCGGCGATCAGACCCTCCGGACCGTCGGCGCTCGCCTCGAGCTCGTGCAGCGCCAGCCCGGCCCGCGCCGCGATCAGCCCGCCGGCGGCGCGGTCCCAGATCTTGACCCCGCGCTCGTAGTACGCGTCGTAGCGGCCGCAGGCGCACCAGGCGAGGTCGAGGGCGGCGGCGCCGGCGCGGCGGATGTCACCGACCCGGGGGAGCACCCGGCGCAGAACGGCGGCCTGACGGGCGCGGATCGCGGCGTCGTAGGCAAAGCCGGTCGACACCAGCGCGATGGCCAGATCGTCCGTCACCGAGCCGCTGATCACCGCGCCGTTCAGAGTTGGCTGGCCCGACCGGGACGCGGCGAACGTCTCCTGGCGCATCGGGTCCAGGACCACCCCGGCGAGGGCGCCCGCGCCGTCCTCGCAGGCGACGCTGACGGCGAACTGGGGCACGCCGAACAGGAAGTTCATCGTCCCATCGAGCGGATCGATGACCCACCGCAGCTCGCCGCCGCCGCTGGCGCCGCCCTCCTCGCCGAGGATCGCGTCGTCCGGACGGCGGTCGGCCAGCACCCCGCGGATGGCTGCCTCGGCCGCGAGATCGGCCTCCGAGACGAGATCGGTGGGACCGCTCTTGGCGCGGATGTCGCGATGATCGCGGCCGAACCGGCTCAGCAGCTCGGCCGCCGCGGACCGAGCCGCCTCGTGGGCGACCTCGAGCAGTTCGGCCTCGTCCGCGCTCATCGCCGATGCGGAGGGTCGCTGGTCCTAGTGGCCGCCCCCGCAAATACGCTCGCATTCGAGCGGCCTCCGGCGGCGCCTGGCTTTGTCCTCGGATGCTCGTGCAGCGCTGCTGCACGTCGCATCCTGCCTCCGCGCCAGGCATCCGCCGCCGACCACTCTCGGTGCAACCGTACTTACGGGGACGACCACTACCGGTAGACGAGTCTCTGCCCGAGCAGTTGCGTGACGGTGACGAAACGGTAGCCGCGGCCGCGCAGGGTGCGGATCTCGTGGGGCAGCGCCGCCAGGGTCTCCGAGCGATCCCCGCCGCCGTCGTGCTGAAGGATGATCGCCCCCGGATGAGCGCCGCCGACGACCCGGTTGTAGATCGCCGACGTACCGGGACGGGCCCAGTCGGTCGGGTCGACGTCCCACTGGATCGTGGTGAAGCCGAGCGAGCGCGCCTCCCCGATCAGCGCCGAGCTGACGGCACCGTAAGGCGCGCGGAACAGGCAGGGCCGGAAGCCGCGGGTGGCCTTCTCGATCGCCCCCGCGGCGGCTAGGATCTGGTTGCGGGCGAACCCGCCGCCGCCGGACACGTTCGGGTGACTCCAGGTGTGGTCGCCGATCATGTCCCCGTCGGCGAGCATCCGGCGCTCCACCGCTCCGGCCTGGCCGTAGGTGCTGATCTGCTGACCGATCTCGAAGAACGTCCCCGGCACCTTGTAGCGCTCCAGGATGTCCAGGAACTGTGGGGTGTCGTACCACGGCCCATCGTCGAACGTGAGGGCTATCTCGCGGCCGGTGCCCCGCCCCTGGTTGACGAACGCGGGTCCGCTGGGGACGCAGCCGACGAGCTGTGGGGTGTGGAGGCGGGCCAGCGCCGGTTTGGCGGGAACCACCGTCCAGCAGCCCGTGCGGCTGCCCTTTGGCGGCCGGCAGTGCGGGGACTTCAGCGTGCTGATCACCTGCCAGCGCAGCGATCGATACGCGTTCCCGATCGCCGAGGGCAGGAAGCTGGCGGTCAGGTCCCGAGCCCCGTGGCGCGACACGATGGCGGCGATCACGGCGGGCCGGCCAGGTCCGGCGCGGGTGACGCGCTGATAGGCGACCCGCGCGCTCTTGCCCCCGGCACGCGGGCCGACCACGCACAGCTGACCCGACACGCTGCCGTTCTGAGGCCGCTCGATCAGCAGGCAGAGCGAGCGCCCGTCCGCGGCCAGTCCGGACGGCGAGAACGGCGTCTGCAGCGAGACGCTCCACACCACTCGTCGGGCCGATTGGACCACCGATCCCGTCTGCACCACCAGCGGCCGGGAGGCGGCGCTTGCGCTGCTCTCGACCGCACCGAATCCAGCCATAACCACGACCAGGATCAGCAGCCGAGCGCGCACCGCGCGGCGAGTATAGATCGAGCCGAGGACATTCAGCGGCGTGCGGGTGACAGACTGGCGACCCTGGTGAAAAGCGTGGCAGTCATCGTCGGTCGGACCGGGTGAGCTGCACCGGACCGGTCGTCGTCCTCGCCGGCGGCACGGGTGGCGCCAAGCTGGCACGCGGGATGCTGGACGTGGTCGGCCCCGAGCACCTCGTGGTGGTCGCCAACACGGGCGACGACGTCGAGCTGTACGGAGCATACGTGTCGCCCGATCCCGATCTGGTGACGTTCTGGCTGGCCGACCGCATCGCCGAGCGGGGGTGGGGATTGCGGGGCGACACGTTCGCGGTCATGGACGGACTGCGGGAGCTCGGCGTCGACATCTGGTTTGCACTCGGCGACCGTGACTTGGCGATCGGGCTGGAGCGAGCGCGGGCGCTGCGCGCGGGCGCCGCGCTGACCGAGGCCCAGGCGGCGATCGCCGCCGCGCTCGGGGTCACCGCCAGAGTGCTTCCGATGAGCGATCGCCCGGTGCGCACCCGGGTGCTCGCCGATGGCCGGTGGTGGCCGCTGCAGGAGTTTCTGATCAAGCGAGGCGGCGCGGGCCCGGTGCAGGATGTCGAGTTTCGCCACGCCCGCGCGGCGGCTCCGACGCCCGAGGTCCTGGACGCGATCGCGTCGGCGCGGGCGATCGTGATCGGTCCGTCCAACCCGGTGATCTCGATCGGCCCGATCCTCGCCCTGGACGGCGTACGGGCGGCAATTCGAGACAGCCCGGCGGCGGCCGTGGCGGTGAGTCCCCTGGTACGCGGCCGGGCGCTGAAGGGACCGACCGAGGCGTTCCTGCGCTGGGCGGGCCACCCCGTCTCGAGCGCGGGGATCGCGGCCTGCTACGACGGGCTGATCAACGGCCTGATCGCCGACGAGCGGACCGGTGAGCTACCGGTCCTGGAGGCCGACGTGGCCATGGCCGAGCCGGCCCGCCGCCGGGCCGTGGCCGAGCGGACGCTCACGTTCGCGCTGGCGTTGACGTAACCACGCGGACGCGGTGACGCGGTGACCACGATCCCAGCAGCTAGCCTCCACCAGCCGTGTCGACGATCGCCATCCTCCCGATCAAGAGCCTGAACGCCGCCAAGCAGCGCCTGACCGAGGACCTGGACTCCAGCCCGCGCCGGGCGCTGGTGGAGGCCATGTTCTGCGACGTGCTCGTCGCCCTGCGGCGGGCCGATCGCGTCGACGAGGTGCTGGTGGTGACCCGGGATGCCGGCGCTCAGCGGATCGCGAGCGGCTACGGCGCCCTGGTGATCGACGACGAGGACGAAGGTCATAATCCGGCGGCCGCTCGCGGGGTGGCGCGGGCGCTGCAGCTGGGCATGGAGCGGGCCCTGCTCGTCCCCGGAGATTGCCCGCTGCTGGCCCCGGAGGAGGTCGACGCCCTGATCGCCCGGCCGGTCGGCAACCCGTCGGTACTGATCGTCCCCGACCGCCACGGGACCGGGACGAACGCCCTGCTGCTCTCGCCGCCGGACGCCATGGCCTCCTCGTTCGGCCCCGGGAGCCGTGAGCGCCACGCCCGCAACGCCGCCACCGCCGGCGTTGCCGCCGAGACGGTCGAGGTCCCGTCGCTGGCGCTGGACATCGACACCGCCGAGGACCTGGCCGAGGTGCACGCCACGCTGGACGACACGCGGGGCGGCGCGGCCCGAACCCGCGGGATGCTGCGCCAGCTGTCGCGCAGTGAGCTCTGACCACGGGTGGCGGCGGGTCGTCCGGTGGGCGCGATCACGGCGGCGGCTCTGGAGGGGCTGCCCGAGGTCATCGCCGGGGACGAGCCGGCCGCGTTGATCGCGGCGGCGATGGCCCCCGGTGCGCCCGCCGCCGACGACGTGCTCGTCGTGGCGCACAAGCTCATCTCCAAGGCCGAGGGTCGGACCCGAAAGCTCAGCGCGGTCGCCCCGGGCGAGCGCGCGCGGTCGCTGGCCGCGCAGCTGGGCAAGGATCCCCGCCACGTCCAGGTCGTGCTCGACGAGACGCGCGAGGTGCGGCGCGCCGAGCGCGGCGTGCTGATCAGCGTGACCCATCACGGGTTCGTGTGCGCCAACGCCGGCGTCGATGCCTCCAATGCCCCCGACGGCGACACCGTGATCCTGCTGCCGGTGGACCCGGACGCGTCGGCCCGTCGCCTGCGCGCGGGGCTGCGCCGGCGGCTGGGGTTCGCCCCGGCGGTGCTGATCACCGATTCGTTCGGCCGCGCCTGGCGTCACGGCCAGTGCGACGTGGCGATCGGCTGCGCCGGCCTGGCCCCGCTCGAGGACTGGCGCGGCCTCACCGACGCGCGCGGTCGCGAGCTCAAGGCGACGTGGATCGCGGTCGCCGACGAGCTGGCCGCGGCCGCCGATCTGGCTCGGGCCAAGGACACGATGCAGCCGGCGGTGCTTGTCGGCGGCGCCGGGCGCCACGTGACGCGGGAGGACGGTCCCGGGGTGCGGCCGCTGCTGCGCGACCAGTCCCACGATCTGTTCCCGTAATACGGTGAATCGCCATGTGCCCTGATCCCGTCGCCGACTCCCTCTCCCTGCTGGATTGGCGGCGGCGGATCAACGAGCTGTACGCGCTGATCCGGGCGATGGAGGACAAGCACGAGGCCTGGAGACGCTGGCGCGACACCCGCGCCCGCCTGTTCCGTGAGCACCCCCAGTCGCCCGTCCCTGAGTCCCAGCGGCGGGACTATGGCGGTCCGCACCTGTACGACCACGACCCTGCCTGGCGTCTGGCGGGAATCGTCGAGCCGGTGGCCGCCGAGCGGTTCGAGCTCGCGACCAGCAATGTCGAGACGATGGCGTTCACCCGCTTCGGTGTCGTGCGCGGCGTCCACGCCGACACCAAGCTGAGCCTCGAGCTCTACTGGCTGGACGGCTATGGTGGCGGGCTGTTCGTCCCCTTCGCGGACGCCACGAGCGGACACGAGAGCTACGGTGCGGGCCGGTACCTGCTCGACACCATCAAGGGCGCCGACCTGGGTCAGCAGGGCGGGCGCCTGGAGCTGGATTTCAACTTCGCCTACCAGCCCTCGTGTTCCTATGACCCTCGCTGGACGTGCCCGCTCGCGCCGCCGGCCAACCGGCTCTCGATCCCGATCCGGGCCGGCGAACGCGTCGCGGCGGCCGCGTGAGCCGCGCTCCCCGCTAGAGCACCGGCGCGCCGACCGCGTGAAACCCGCCATCGACGTGGACGATCTCACCGCTGATCCCGTGCGCGTAGTCCGACAGCAGCCAGCAGATCGCGCGCGCGACCGGCACCGGATCGCCGGTATCCCACCCGAGCGGCGCCTGCCGGCGCCACAGGTCGGCCAGCCGGTCGAAGCCGGGGATCCCCTGCGCGGCGACGGTGCCGAGCGGACCGGCGGAGACGAGGTTGACGCGGATCCCCTCGGGGCCGAGGTCACGGGCCAGGTAGCGAGCCACCGACTCCAGAGCGGCCTTGGCCACCCCCATCCAGTCGTAGATGGGCCACGCCACGCTGGCGTCGAAGTCCATCCCGACGATTCCCGCGCCCGGCGCCATCAGCGGCGCCAAGGCGGCGGCCAGCGCCTTGAGCGAGAACGCGCTGGTCTCGAATGCCTGCTTGGCACTCTCGGCCGGAGTCGTCAGGAACGCTCCCCCGAGCGCGTCCGGCGGGGCGAACGCGATCGCGTGCAGCGCGCCGTCAACCCGGCCCCAGCGCTCGCGCAGCGTCCCGCTGAGCGCGTCCAGGTCCTCGGTGCGATTGACATCGAGCTCGAGCACGTCGACCGGCTCGGGAAGTCGCTGCGCCGCCCGCTCGGTCATCCGCCTGACCCGCCCGAAGCTCGTCAGCAGGACCTCGGCGCCCTCGCGCTGCGCCTGCTCGGCGGCGTGGTAGGCGATCGAGTCCCTGGTGATGACGCCGGTGATCAAAAGGCGCTTGCCCGCCAGGATCATGCCGGTGGCGCGATCATGCCCGGGGCGCGATCGGGTCCAGCTCGCCGGCGAACGCTCGCAGCGCCCACCCGAGGCGGTCGCGGGTCTGCGCCGGCTCGATGATCTCGTCGACGAACCCCTCGGCGGCGGCGGTCTGCGCGCGCAGATGCTCACGGGCGTAGACGTCGGCGAGCCGGTCTCGCTCGGCCTCCGGGTCCGACGCGATCCGCAGCTCGCGCCGGTTGACGATCCCCACGGCGGCGCGGGCGCCCATTATCCCCAGCTCGGCGTCCGGCCAGGCGAGCACGAGGTCAGCCCCCAGGTCACGCGAGTTCATCGTGATGTAGGCGCCTCCGTAGGACTTGCGCAGCACCACCGTCAGCTTGGGGACCCGCGCCGCCGCGAACGCCCTGACCAGGGAGGCGCCATGGCGGATGACGCCCGCCTGCTCCTGCTTTGAACCGGGCATGAAGCCGGGGGTATCGACGACGGCGATCAGCGGCACCCCGAACGAGTTGCAGAAGTTCACGAACCGCGCCGCCTTCTCCGACCCTTCGGCGTCGAGCACGCCGCCCAGGTGACGGGGCTGGTTGGCGACGATGCCGACCGGGTGTCCGTCGATCCTGGCCAGCGCGGTGACCATGTTGCGGGCCCAGCGCGGACACAGCTCCACCAGCGAGCTGTCGTCGATGATCGCGCTCAGCGCCTCGCGGATGTCATACGAGCTGCGCGACTCGGCCGGCACGAACTCGCCCGGATCCGGGTGGGCGGGCTCCGCCGGAGTCGCCCGCGGCGGCGCCTGACCGGCGGCCGACGGCAGGTAGGAGAGCAGCTCGCGGACGCGGGCGGCCGCGCTGGATTCGTCGCGCTCCACCAGGTGGCAGACCCCGTTGCGGTCGTGTACGTGCGGTCCACCGAGACCGGCCGCGTCGATCTCCTCGCCGAGGGCCTCGCGGACCACGCCGGGACCGGTGAGGAACATCGCCGCGTCCTCCGTCATGACGATCAGGTCGGTCAGCGCCGGTGAGTAGGCACCGCCGCCCGCCGAGGCGCCGGACACGATCGAGATCTGCGGCACGACGCCGTTGAGCGCCACCGTCTCGCGGAAGATGCGCCCGTAGCCGGCCAGTGCGGCGGTTCCCTCCTGCATCCGGGCCCCACCGGACTCGACGAAGCCGACCACCGGGATCCGGGCGCGCTGCGCGGTGGACAGGACGCGGACGATCGTGTCGGCGTGGCGCTCGCCGAGCGAACCGCCGAGGAAGCCGCCGTTCTGGGCGTAACAGGCGATTGGCCGCCCGGCGACGGCGCCGGTGGCGCCGACGACGCCGTCGCCGGCGACGGCGCGTTCGCCCAGCCGCGAGGATCGGGCGAGCGAGCGCACCATCCGCAGCGACCCGGGGTCACACAGCGCCTCCAGGCGCTCGAGCGGCGTCAGCCGGGGCGGCGCCTCGGTGAGCGCGGTGGCGCTCATCTGGCTGCCCCGCGCAGCGCCAGCGCCACGTTGTGGCCACCGAACGCGAACGAGTTGGACAGCGCCAGCGGCGGCCGGCCGTTGCCGGTGACCAGCGGGCGCGACTCACCGGGCACATAGTCCAGGTCACATTCGGGGTCGGGCACCTCGTAGCCGAGCGTCGGCGCGATCACCCCGGTGATCAGCGTCCGCAGCGTGGCCACCGCCTCGACGGCACCGGCGGCGCCGAGGGTGTGCCCGATCGACGACTTGGTCGATGAGACCGGGACGCGCTTGGCCTCGTCGCCGAGGGCGAGCTTGATCGCGGCCGTCTCGGCGGCGTCGTTGAGCTGCGTCGAGGTTCCGTGGGCGTTGACGTAGTCCAGCTGCGCCGGCTCGGCCCCGGCGTCTGCAAGCGCCAGCTCGATCGCCCGCGAGGCGGGTCCGCCGGTCGGTTCCGGCGCGGTCAGATGGTGGGCGTCGGTGGTCGCTCCGTAGCCGGCGATCTCGCCGAGGATCGTCGCCCCGCGGGCGACCGCCGCTCCCTCCTCCTCCAGCACCAGAACGCCCGCCCCCTCGCCCATCACGAATCCGTCGCGCCGGGCGTCGAACGGCCGCGAGACGCCGGTCACCGACAGCGCCTGCATCGAGTTGAAGCACGCGAACGCGAAGTCGGTCAGGGTCGCCTCGGCGCCGCCGCAGACAACCGCGTCGGCGTCGCCGTACTGGATCATTCGCAGCGCCGACCCGATCGCGTGCGCCCCGCTGGCGCACGCCGACACGACGCCGTAGCTCTGCCCGCGCAGCGAGTACTTCATCGTCACCGCCGCGGTGGCGGCGTTGGGCATGTACTGGGGAATACCCAGCGGCGACACCAGCTTGGCGCCGCGCACCCGCATCACCTCGAGCTGCGTCTCGATCGTGCTCTGGCCGCCGATTCCCGTGGCCATGACACAGCCGACCCGCAGTGGGTCGTACGGGGGCTCGCCCTCCCATCCGGCCTGGCCGACCGCCTCGCCGGCGGCGGTCACCGCCAGCTGCGAGAAGCGATCCAGCCGCCGCGCCTCCTTGACCGACAGCTTCTCCGTCGGATCGAACTCACGGCATACGCCGGCGCCGTCGACGATTCCGACGTCTCCGGCGACCCACCGGTCGTGCAGGGTGGCGGCGCCGATCCCGAGCGGGCTCACCGCTCCCATTCCGGTGACCACGACTCTGCGTCTGTCCGGCATCGAGCTCACCTACGTCGCCCGCTCCACGATCAGGTCGATCGAGTCGCCGACGGTCTTCAGATCCTTCATGTCCTCGCCCTTGAGCACCACGCCGTACTCGTCCTCGACCACTTGGGCCAGCTCGACCAGGTCAAGCGAGTCGATATCGAGCTCCTCGAACGTGGCCGAGCGAGTGATCTGACTCTGATCCGGGCCGAAGCTGGCCAGGGTCTCGATCACGCGGTTCTCCACCTGTTCCGTCGTCACTGACATCTGTCTTCTCCTGTCAGATTGGGTGTACGCATTTCACGCGGCGAGCCCGCCATCGACGGACAACACCGCACCGGTTACGTAACTGGCCGCGTCGGACGCCAGGAAGCGAACGCACGCCGCCACCTCCTGCGGGGTTCCCGCTCGGCGCGCCGGTACCTGCGCGAGCAGATCACTCGACACCCCCGCGGTCATGTCGGTGTCGATCCATCCGGGGGCAACCGCGTTGATCGTGATCCCCCGCCGCGCGACCTCCACCGCCGAGGTCTTGGTGAGCGCGATCAGACCGGCCTTGGCGGCGGCGTAGTTGGCCTGCCCCGGGTTGGCGCGCAGGCCGACCACCGAGGCGATGTTGACGATCCGGCCGGCGCGGGCGCGCATCATCGGCCGCAGCGCCCGGCGGATGAGGCGAAAGGCGGCGTTCAGGTCGGTGTCGATCACCGAATTCCAGGCCTCGTCGCGCAGTGACGGGGTGAGGTCGTCAACGCTGATCCCGGCGTTGTTGACGAGCACCAGCACCGGACAGTGAAAGTGCGATTCGAGCGCCGCGAACAACTGGTCCGGGACCTCCGGATCCACGACGTCGCCGGCGATCGCAACCGCCCGTCCGCCGTCGCTCGCGATCGAGCCCACGACGGCCTCGGCGCCGGCGCGGTCGGCGCGGTAGTTGACACCCACCCCCCAGCCGTCGCGGGCGAGGTCGCGGGCGATCGCCGCCCCAATTCCCTTCGAGGCGCCGGTGACGAGGGCGCAGCCATCCTCCCGGGCGTCAGGCATTGACGAGCTCCACCCCCCTGAGAGTCCGCTTGGCCAGGCCGGAGAGGACTCGTCCGGGTCCGACATCGATGAAGCGCTCGGCGCCGAGCTCGGCCATGGTCAGCATCACCTCGCGCCAGCGGACCGGCATCGTCAGCGCGTCCGCGAGCTCGGACCGGGGATCCTCGAACGGACGGGCGCTGACCGCCGAGATCACCGTCGCGCGCGGGGTGGAGAACGTCGTTGCCGCCAGGGCCGCGCTGAACTCCGGCACCGCGGCCGCCATCATCGGCGAGTGAAACGCTCCAGTGACGTCGAGCTCCATCGCTCGCAGACCGAGTTGCGTGGCCTGTTCGGCGGCGGCGGGCAGGTTCTGCTTGGCCCCCGACAGCACCACCTGCAGCGGCGAGTTGTCGTTGGCGACCGTCAGCTCGTGCTCGTCGGCGATCTCCTGGGCGCGCTCGGAGGCGCCGGCACCGAGGACCGCGAGCATGCTGCCGTCGCCGGCGGCGACCCCCGACTCGTGCATCAGCCGGCCGCGCAGAGCGACCAGCTCCAGCCCGTCGGCCTCGTCGAGCGCGCCGGCTGCGACCAGCGCTCCCAGCTCGCCCAGCGAGTGGCCGGCCATCATGTCCCCGGCCGGCCGGCCGATCGCCTCCCACCCGGCGAGGCTGGCGCAGAAGATCGCCGGCTGGGCGAAGTTGGTCCCCTCCTCGGCGCGGGGGAACGGGTCCTCGCCCACGGCGGCCACGGCCATCTCCAGCAGCTCGGGTCGCACGCGGGCGACGAGCTCGCGCATCTCCGGGGTCTGGCTGCCCTGGCCGGGGAACAGGATCGCGGTAGTCATCGCGTCAACGTACGCCGGGCCTAGGACGCGGATACAGGCGTGCCGGAGACTTCCCCCCGTTCGGGGGGACGAAACCGAGAGGATTTTTGAATGCCTCCCCCCGGTTGGGGGGAGGCTGTGGTTTGCGTTCGCGCCCTGCCGAGAAAGTAGGCTCTGTCCGGCCCCGGTGACCCTCCCCGATCCAACACCCGATACCGCCGCGCTGGTCACCGGCGCCTCCGCCGGGATCGGCGCCGCGATCGCCCGGGAGCTGGCGGCGCGCGGGCACTCCCTGGTGCTGGTCGCCCGCCGCCGGGAGAAGCTCGAACAGCTCGCCGCGCAGCTGACCGAGGAGTACGGGGTCGCCGCCGAGGCGGTCGGCGTAGACCTGGCCAAGCCGCTGTCGCGCCAGCGCCTTCCCGCACGGGTGCAATCGCTTGGGCTGGAGGTCAGCGTGCTGGTCAACAACGCCGGTTTCGCCACCGGCGGCGCGTTCCACGAGTCCGATCCCGAACGGGAGCTGGAGCAGGTGAGGGTCCTGGTGGAGGCGCCGGTGGCGCTCACGTCGGTCTTCCTGCCGGCGATGGTCCGCCGCGGCCGGGGCGCGATCCTCAACCTGGCATCCACCGCCGGGATGCAGCCGCTGCCCTACTCCGCCGGCTACTCGGCGGCCAAGGCCTACGTCCTGGCGTTCTCGGAGGCGCTGCACCAGGAGCTCCACGGCTCCGGGGTGACCGTCACCGCGTTGGCGCCGGGTCCGGTGTCGACGGAGTTCTGGGATGCGGCCGGCTGGCAGCTCGCCACCGGCCATTCGTTTGAGCAGGCGGTCCCCCGGCCGGTCTGGGTGACGGCCGAGGCGGCGGCCGCCGCCGGCGTCCGTGGCCTCGAGGCCGGCCGGCGGGTGGTCGTGCCCGGCCTGCCGGTCCGGGCGGCGGTGCTCGCCGGCCAGTACGTGCCCCACGCGGTGAAGCTGCCCCTGATCGAGTGGGCGATGCGCCGCCGCTGAGCTCGGTGGCGCCGATATGCTCGCGGCGACACCAACGGAGAGGACAGGCATGGCGAAGGTGATCTACACCGCGGAGGCGACCGTGGCCGGAGGACGCGAGCACGGCCACGGCCACACCAGCGACGGCGCGCTCGACGTGCAGCTGCGCCCACCGACCGACAGCGACGAGACGGGGACCAACCCGGAGCAGCTGTTCGCGGTCGGCTACGCCGCCTGCTTCGAGGGCGCGCTCGGGGTGGTCGGCCGGCGCGAGCGGGTCGAGCTCGGCGACGTGTCGATCGACTCGAGCGTCAGCCTGATCTCCACCGAGGAGCGCGGCTTCAACGTCGGGGTGGGGCTGGATGTGACCCTCCCGGGCGTCACCGACGCCGAGCAGGCCAAGCAGATCGTCGCTGCCGCCCATCAGGTCTGCCCCTACTCCAACGCCACCCGCGGCAACGTCGAGGTCAAGCTCACCGCCAACGGTCAGCCGGTCGACTGAGCGTCCGTCTCGGGAGGACCTGCATTCGCCGACAAACTCGGATGGGGGCAGACGATCTGTCGCCGAACGCATGTCAGGCGTGCGTCCGGCAACAAATCAGAATCCGCGAACCGGATTTGTCGCCTTCTCCAGGTCGGTGCGCGGCTTCCGTCAGGAGAGCAGCCCGATCCGCTGGGCCCGCTGCACCGCCTCGGCCCGGTTGCGAGCCTGCAGCTTGCGGTAGACGGCGCTGGTGTGCTCCTTGACGGTGTGGGGCGAGAGGAACAGCTGCTCGGCGATCTCCCGGTTGGTCGAGCCCGCGGCGATCAGATCGAGCACCTCGCGCTCTCGCTCGGACAGCGGCGGCGCCGGCTGCTCGGTCGTCGGCTCGAACACCGTCATCCCGTAGCCGACCATCCGCACCGCCCGGACGACCTCGCGCGCCTCCCAGTCCTTGGAGACGAACCCGGAGGCGCCGGCGGCGCGAGCCGCGGCCGGCGACATCCGCCCGGCGCCGGAGATCAGCAGCACCCGGGTCCCCGGTGACACCTTGCGGATCGAGTCGCACACGTCGGCGCCGGACTCTCCGGCCAGAAACAGGTCGACCAGCGCCACATCGGGCCTGAGGCCGCGGAGCAGCTCCAGCGCCTCCGCCCCCGTGCGCGCCGCCAGACAGCGTTCCACCCAGGGCTGCTCGCCGAGCAGGACCCGGAACCCCCAATGCACGACGTCGTGATCGTCGACCACCAGGACGCGCAGCCGCCGGTCGGCGGCCGGGCCGCGCGTCGGGCGTGAGCTCACAGTCGCGCCCCCGTCCGCGGAACGACCAGGCGCACGCGCCACAGATCCTCCTCCGGCGCGCCGAAGTCGACCACCCCGCCGTACTGAAGCGCCTCGAACGCCGCCAGACGGAGCCCCATCCCGGAGCCGCGCGCCCCCGGAGCGACGCCGTCGTTGCGAACCTCGAGCGAGAACGTGTCCTCGTCTGAGGCCACGACCACGTCCACCCGGGTGGGCTCGGCGTGCTTGGCGATGTTGCGCAGCGCCTCGGCCAGAACCGACTGCGCCAGCGGCTCGAACTCCGGCGGCACCGCTACCTCCGCGGGGAACGTGACCCGCACCGGCGGGCCAGGGGCCTGGACCACGCGGGCGAGCTCGGAGGCGAGCGTGGTGCCGGTCTCCTGCGCCAGCGGCGCCAGCGGCCGCTCGAGCGCGCTGCGCAGATCGCTGAGCGCCTCCTGCATCTCCACCCGGCAGCGCTCCCGCTCATCCGGGTCGAGCGCCTTCTCGGCGCTCAGCGCCAGCGAGACGCCGAACAGGCGCTGCATCACCCGCTCGTGGATCTCCCGCGCCAGTTCCAGGCGCTCCCCGAGCCGGCGCGTGCGCTCCTGCTGACGGGTGGCGTTGCGGGCCGTGGCGACCAGCGCCGCCGTCTTGCCGAGCGTCCACAGCAGGTGGCGCTCGCCGTCGGTGAGGTCGAACCGTCCGCCACCGCGATCGGCGCAGACCACCCCGTAAGCGCGTCCGGCGGCGCTCAGCGGGGTGCAGACCAGGGTGGCGATCCCGAACCGCTCGGCGTACTCGGGCGGAACCTGATTCTCGATCTGGTCAGACACCACCACCACCTCGTCCTCCAACAACGCCCGCTGGGCGATCGGAGTGGCCAGCAGCGTCGGTGACGGCTTCAGCGCGGTCAGCTCGGCGAACGAGATGCCGTAGGACCCGACCACCTGGACGCGCCGCCGCCCGGCGTCGGCGAGGAAGATCACCGCCCGGCGCATCGTCGTCAGACGGCAGATGGCCTCGCAGATGCGGTCGTAGAACTCGGTGGACGACGTGTCGGTCTCGAGCTCGGCGAGCAGCTCGACGAACACCTCCAGCGGCTCGACGCCGGCGAACAGCGACGGCCGTTCGACGGTCATCGCCTACGCCGCTAGTAGCGGCTGAGGATCGAAGCGGCGGCGGATCTCGTACAGCGTCGTCCGCTCGGCGGCGGGACGCCCGGCGCGATGCGCGGCGCCGATCAGGTCCTCGGGCTCCAGGCGTACGCCGTGATAGCTGCCGGCCATGCGGCTGATCGACTCCTCCATCAGCGTGCCGCCGAGATCGTTGACCCCCCAGCGCAGCGCCTCGGTGGCTACATCCAGGCCCATCTTGACCCAGCTGGCCTGGAGGTTGGTCACCGTCTCCCCCAGCGCCAGCCGGAACCCAGCGGTGTGCTTGAGGTTCTCCTCCGGGGTGATCTCGTGCACCCCGTGAGCGCGACCGAGCAGCGTCTGGAACGGGATGAACGACAGCGGCACGAACTCGGTGAACCCGCCGGTGCGCTCCTGCAGCTCGCGCACCACCCGCATGTGCTCGGCCAGCTCGTGGGGCTCCTCGATGTGGCCGAACATGACGGTGACGGTGGAGCGGATCCCCTCGGCGTGGGAGGCCTCGATGATCTCCACCCAGCGCGCCACCGGCAGCTTGTTGGGCGAGATCCGCTCGCGGACGCCGTCGTGGAGCACCTCGGCGGCGGTCCCCGGGGTCGAGCCCAGGCCGGCTTCGCGCAGGCGCGAGAACACCTCGCGCGCGGGCAGGCCGCTCACGTCGCACATGTGCGCGATCTCCATCGGCGAGTAGGCGTGCAGGTGCAGCGCAGGCGCGAGCTGCTTGGCGAACCGCAGCCACCCGAGGTAGTCGTCGAGATCCCAATCGGGATGGATGCCCGACTGCAGGCACAGCTCGGTGGCGCCCGCCTGCAGCGCCTCGTCGACCCGGCGGGCGAACTCATCCTCCGAGTGCTCATAGGCATCGGGCGAGCGCTTTGACTGGCCGAAGCCGCAGAACGCGCAGCCGACCACGCACACGTTGGACACGTTGATGTTGCGATTGACGACGAACGTCACCGTGTCCCCCGCCAACCGCTCACGCAGCTCGTCGGCGGCGGCACGCATGTCCTCGATGACCGGCGGGCGCTGCTCGGCGAACAGCGCGGTCAGCTCGGCCTCGGTCAACTTGACCCCGTCGCGGGCCTTCTCGATCGCCCGCGGGGCATCGTCGTCGGCGATGCTCAGCTGGCTGCGCCGGCCGCTGCCCCGGCGCGGGATGAACGACCAGTAGCGGCTCTTGATGACGTCAAGCACCGGTGGGGACACCCACTCGGGATCGATGTACTCGGGATACACGCACAGCCGCTCCGACAACGCGTAGCCATCCGCGGCCAGCCGCTTGCGGACCTGGGTCGGCGACGGGAACGGGTGCTCGGGCGAGATGTGGTCGCCGTTGGCGCTGAGACCGCCGAGATCGGTCGCCCCCGCCGCGACCAGCTCCGGCCACCAGTCCGACAGGTTGGGCGGGACCTGGATCCCGACCTCTCCCATCAGCCGCCGCGCCTCGCCGATCAGCCGCTTCATGTCGTCGAGGGTCACCGGGCTGGCCCACTTCGGCGCGTCCAGCGCCGGCCCCTGCGCCACTCCGGTGCGCCAGTACTCGTCCGCGGCCGCGTCGGCGATGTTGGCCGGCTCCCGGCCGTAGTAGCTCTGGTGTGGCACGAAGTTCTGCAGGATCACCTCCTGGAGGTGCCCGTGCTCGGCGTGCAACTTCGCCAGCGCCGCCAGCGACTCCATCCGCTCGTCCTCGGTCTCGCCGATGCCGACCAGGATCCCACTCGTGAACGGGATCTTCAGCGCGCCGGCGGCGGCGATGGTGGCGATCCGCTGCGCCGGGTGCTTGGTCGGGGAGCCGGCGTGGACGGTCTCCATCAGCCGCTCGGCGCTCGACTCCAGCATCAGCCCCTGCGACGCCGTCACCGTCCGCAGGCGGGCGAGATCCTCCCGGCTCAGCACTCCGAGGTTGGTGTGCGGCAACAGGCCCCGCTCCAGTGCCTGCTCGCACACCCACACGACGTAGCCGGTGAAGTCCTCGTGCCCGAACTGCGCCAGCTGGGCGGCGACGCCGGCGTTGTGCTCAGGCCGCTCGCCGGTGAGCACCAGCAGCTCCTTGGCGCGGTGACGCGAGACGGCACGATCCAGGATCCGCTGCACCTCGTCGGGCGGGTGCAGGTGGGCCTGGTGGGTCGCAAACGAGCAGTACTTGCAGTAGCAGCGACACGTCCGCGACAGCGACAGCGTGAGATTCCGGCTGAACGTGACGCGGCGACGCATGCTCGGCGACGATTCTAGGGAGGTGGGCCGGCGTTCCTATATTGCCGGCGGTGCGCCGCCTGCTGCCGATCCTCGTCGCCGCCACCGGGCTGCTGGCGGGGTGCGGTGGCTCCGGCGGATCGTCGGCCGCGCCGCCGAGCGCCTCGCTGATACTCGACTTCACCCCCAACCCGGTCCATGTGGGGATCTACACGGCACTGGCGCGGGGGTTCGATGTCGACGCCGGGGTCCGTCTCCATGTCATCGCGCCATCGGCCTCGACCGATGCGATCAAGCTGCTGGCGGCCGGACGAGCGGACTTCGCGCTCCTGGACATCCATGATCTCGCCATCGCCCGCGAGCACGGGACCGACATCCTCGGCATCCTGCCGATCGTGCAGCGGCCGCTGGCGGCGGTGATCGCGGCGCCGCAGATCGACAACCCGCGCCGTCTGGCGGGCCGCACGGTCGGGGTCAGCGGTGACCCGAGCGACGTTGCCGTGCTCCACTCGATCGTCGCCGGCGCCGGCGGTCGCCCGTCCACGGTCAAGACGATCACGATCGGCTTTGACGCCGTCAGCGACCTGCTGGCCGGGCGGGTGCCGGCGGCGACGGCGTTCTGGAACGACGAGGGGGTCACGCTCGCCCGGCGGCGCCCCGGGTTTCACGTGTTCCGGGTCGACGACTATGGCGCTCCGGCCTATCCGGAGCTGGTGCTGTGCGCGACCCGCGCCGAACTGACCGCCCACCCGGCTCTGGCTCGCTCGGTCGTGCGCGCGCTGGTGCGCGGCTACGCCGCCGCGCTGGCGAATCCGGCGGCCGCCCAGCGTGATCTGGAAAGGGGGGCGCCCGGTCTCGACCACTCGCTGGACACCGCCGAGCTGGCGGTTCTCGACCCGGCGTTCCGCGGCCCCGGGCGCCACTTCGGCGTCCTCGACGTGCCGCTGCTGCGCCGCTGGGCCCGGTGGGAGGTCCGGTTCGGCATCGTCCACCGGCTGCCCGACGTGTCGGCGATGTTCGACACGAGGTTCGCACCGAGGGGCTGAGCGCCGAGCGCGGCTACTGCGCCCGGAGCTTCTTGAACTCCTGGCGCACGGACTCGGTCCGGCCCCACATCTGCATCACCTCGGCCCGGCCGGTGCGGACCTCACGCAGCGCGAGCTCGCCTTCGATGCCGGCATCGTCGAGCAGCTTGAGGGCGAGGTGAACCGCCGCAACCGATGCGCTGTGGCCGAACCGATGGGCCACCAGCAGCCGCCAGTGCCAGTCGTGCTTGGAATATGGCTGGGCGTTGCAGGTGACGAGGACGATCGCGGCGTCGACGTACCGGGTCTCGTCGAAGATGCGCAGATCGAACTCCAGGTCGGTCCAATCGTCTGGCAGCGGCGCGATGAAATTCTCGAGGTCTCCAACGAGCGACATCCTGAGGGCAAGCCTACCTACCCGACCTATTCTTCACTGATCCTCGGCTCGGTCGTAGGTCGAGCGCGAGGTTCGCCGGATGTCGCCGTCGGCGACCGCCTCCCGCAACGCCTGTCGAAACACCCCGGGGCCCCAGTAGCGCGCGCCGACGAGCCTCGCCAGCTCGCTGCGCTCGGTGGCCCCGTGCTCGTCGAGGGCTTGCTGGATGGCCTGGATGTAGTCGTCGAGGGCCTGGCCGACCGCGCCGGCGGTGGCCGCGGGGACTCGCGAGCCGGGTGAGGTGCCGAGACCGGGGCGGTAGCGGCGCAGGCCGGCGCTTTCCCGCTGCCGGCGGCGCTCGAGCCGGGCCCGGATCCGTTCCTCGGTCGCGTGCCGCGCCGCGGCTTCTTCGCGGCGCCGTCCCACCTCCTCTGCGGACGCCTCCGCCTGGCGCTCCTCGTCGGCGTCGACGCGGCGCTCCGCCGCCTCGATCCGATAGGCGGCGGCTTGCGCCTGCTCCTCGCGCACCTCGGCCTCGCGCTCCGCCGCGGCCGCGGCCGGTTCGTCGCGCTCGCTGCGTCGCAGGTGGGCGCGGGCGCGCTGCACGTGCATCTCCGCCCAGCTGTCGTGCATCTGTGCCCTGGCCTGCTCGACATCGACCTGATCGTCGGGACCGTCGGCGGCTCGGGCTCGCGCTTGCTCGGCGAGCGCGCGCTGCTCGCGGGCGCGAGCGCGATCGAGCGCCGCCGCGGCCAGCTCGCGGTGGCGTTCGGAGTCGATCCCATGCTCGCTGGCGAGCGCCTCGGCATTCTGCGTGTGGGCGTGAGCGCGCTCCTCGGCCGCCGCGGCGCGCTGTTGGGCAGCGGCAGCGAGATGCTCATCCGACTCCCCCTCGGCGTCGGCGCGTTCGTCGTGGGCGGTGGCGGATTCGTCGTGGGCTCGCGCGGTCAACTCGGCGACCTCGGCGAGAATTCCCTCGTCGTGGGCCCGCTCCTTCGCGTGCGCTTCGCCGGCCGCGGCGGCGGCGAGCTGCTCGTGGACGGCCGCCTGGTGCTCGGCCGCGCGGGCCCGCTCCTCGTCGGCCTGCTCGCGGGCGCGACGGGCGGCGGTACCCAGCGGACTGGGCTCGAGCGCCGCGGCGCCCTCCGGCGCCGCGTCACCGTCCTCGGCCTCGCCGGCCAACCCCTTTCCCTCGGCCTCGCCGACGGTCAGCGGCTCGGCGATGTCCTCCAGCTGGGCCCCCTCCGCCTTGACCCCGAAGAACAGCTCGGCGATCCCACCGAGCGCCATCACGAAGGCGCCGATGAAGAACCCGACCGCCACCTCTCCCTTGCTGCCGCTGGCGATCAGCTTGCCGAACAGCAGGGGGCCGGCGATCCCGCCGACCGCGGTGCCGATCGCGTAGAAGAACGCGATCGCCAGGGCGCGAGTCTCCATCGGGAAGATCTCGGACGCCGTCAGGTACGCGGCACTGGCGCCCGACGAGGCGAGGAAGAACACCACCACGATGATCGCGATGAACGAATCCGCGGTCAGCGAGCCGGATAAGAACAGGATCGCCAGCACCACCGACACGGCCGCGGAGCCCAGGTAGGTGCCACTGATCATCACCTTGCGCCCCAGCGTGTCGAACAGGCGCCCGAGGCTGAGCGGCCCGAGGAAGTTGCCGGCCGCGTAGATGATCGTGAATATGGGCACTGCCGCTGCGCTGACCGCGAAGAACGTGGTCAGCAGCGTGCCCAGGTTGAAGACGATGCCGTTGTACAGGAACGCCTGACCGATGAACAGCGCCAGGCAGAGAATCGCTCGCCTCGGGTACAACTTGAACGCGACCCGTCCGATCGCGCGGAATGGGACCGTTTCGCGCTGCCGGACGGTGATCGTGTCGGTCACCTTCGACAGCGGCTGGTGGGTCTCGGCTTCGATGTTGTGCTCGATCTCGCCGACCAGCCCCTCGGCCTCCTCCTCGCGGCCGTGGATGAACAGCCAGCGCGGGCTCTCGGGTACGTTGCGACGCACCAGCATCACCGACAGCCCGAGCACGGCCCCGATGCCGAACGCCAGCCGCCAGCCCACGTCCTCGGCGAAGATCGAGGTGTCGAGGAAGAACAGGGCCGCGGCCGAGCCCGCCATCGACCCTAGCCAGTAGGAGCCGTTGATGATCAGATCGACCCGGCCGCGGACCCGGGCCGGGATCAGCTCGTCGATCGCCGAGTTGATCGCCGCGTACTCGCCGCCGATACCGGACCCGGTGAAGAACCGGGCCAGGTAGAAGAACCACGGCGCGAACGAGAACGCCGTCAGCACCGTCGAGGCGATGTAGATCCCCAGCGTGATCATGAACAGTCGCTTGCGCCCGAACCGGTCGGTGAGCTGGCCGAAGAACAGCGCGCCCAGACAAGCCCCGGCCACGTAGATGGCCGCCGCGGTGCCGATCCCGCTGACGGTGAGCGCGATCCCGCTGCCCTTCTCGGTCAGCCGGGAGCCGACCGCGCCGACGATCGTCACCTCGATCCCGTCCAGGATCCACGCCGTGCCCAGGCCGAGGACGATCATCCAGTGAAAGCGCGCCCACGGCAGACGGTCCAGACGAGACGGAATCCGCGTCCGGATGGTGCCGAGTTTTACCGAGCCGGGTTCGGTGGTCGCACTCATCGGGCGGGGCCTACCCGCAGCGGCCGTCGGCCTACCACCCCAGCCGACGCTGACTTTTCCAGATCCGAACCGGCGCTATCGTGGCCGCCGGTGCTGCGCTGCCGCCTGCTTGGCCATCGCTACCGCTTCCGTGCCGAGGGAGCCGTGATGCGCTGGGCATGTGAACGGGGCTGCGACGCGGGAGGCAGCAAGACCTATGCCTCGGCGGCGGAGGCCCACCACTACGCCGCCGCGTTTGACCGCGAGGACCGCGACGAGCTCGGACGCCGCGCGCCGCTGCTCGGCATGTTCCCGCTGCGCACCTGGCACAAGCTGCGGACGCGCTCTCAGCAGCGCCACTAGGACGCGTCGAGGCGGCGCCGGTCAGCGCGCGCAACACGGCGCGCGCGCCGCGGGGTCCGGGGGTGCTATGCCGGCGGCGGGGCGGGGAAGGCCGTCCCGTGACGAGCGGCAAGAGCCCTCACGGCGCTCTGAGCGGTTTGGTCGATCGTGTCGATGTCACGGAAGCATCGTCCTTCGATGTCGGCGCTGGACAGCTCGAAGGCGGCGGTGGTGCCGAGAACGTCGCGGGCGTCACCCGATGAGGATGAATGATCAGGACAACCCCGCGGCCGCCCGGTCAACCGAGCAGCTGCTGATAGAGCGCGAACAGGTTGAGCGCGGTGATCAGCCCCGCGACCGCATAAGCGATCACGCTGGTCAGGCGGCTGTTGACGTGGCTGCCCATCACCTCGCGTCGGCCGGTGAGAACGACCAGCGGCACGAGCGCGAACGGGATCCCGAACGACAGCACCACCTGGCTGAGGACGAGCGCGTTGGTGGCGCTGACGCCGAGTGCCAGGATCACCAGTGCCGGGAGCATCGTCACCAGCCGGCGGACGAACATCCGGACCCGCAGCCCGACGAATCCGGCCATCACCACCTGACCCGCGTAGGTGCCGACGCTGGACGACGAGATGCCCGAGGCCAGCAGTGCGGCGGCGAAGGCAAGCGCGGCGCCACCTCCGACGAGGTTGCCGATCTGGGCGTGCGCCCCCACCAACGTCGAGGTGCCGGACAGCGCCGGCGTGTGGAACAGCTTGGCGAATACGGCGAGCATCGCCATGTTGATCACGCCGGCGAGACCGAGCGCGATGAGCACGTCGGCGCGCTGGAAGCGCAGCACCTGGCGCCGCTCGGCATCGTTGCGGACCGGCACCCGGCCATTGGTCAGCGCCGAGTGCAGGTAGATCACGTGCGGCATCACGGTCGCGCCGATGATCCCGACCGCCAGGTATACGGCGTCGCTGTTGCCCAGGTGGGGAATCAGTCCATGCAGCGCGAGGTGCGCCGAAGGCCCGATGCGCAGCGCCTCGTAGAGGAAACCGACGAGCACGATCGCGAGCAGCCCCGCAATCGCCAGCTCAAAGCGGCGGAACCCGCGTCGCTGCAGCTCCAGGATGCCGAACGCGATCACCCCGGTGAGCAGGCCGGCGACCAGCAGCGGGACTCCGAACAGCAGGTTCAACCCGATCGCCGCACCGAGGAACTCGGCGACGTCGGTGGCCATCGCCATCACCTCGGCCTGGACCCACAGGCCCCAGCTCGCCCACCGGGGGAACCGCTCGCGGCACAGCTCGGGAAGATTGCGGTCGGTGATGATGCCGAGCTTGGCCGACAGATACTGGACCAGCATCGCCATCAGGTTGGCCAGGAGCACGACCCACAGCAGCTCGTAGCCGAATCGGGCGCCCCCCTGGAGATTGGTCGCGAAGTTGCCGGGGTCGACATAAGCGACCGCGGCGACGAACGCCGGTCCCAGCATCGAAAGCGTGAACCGCAGCCGGCCGCGCTGGAGCAGCCGCTGCAGCGGCGTGGTGTCGATCAGCGCCGGCGCCACCGCGGACGCCGGGGTGGTCTCGGTGAGCGCCGGCGCGACCGCGGGCGCCGGGATGGTCTCGGGGAGCACCGGCGCCACCGCGGACACCGGGATGGTCTCGGGGAGCGCCGGCGCCACCGCGGGCGCCGGCGCGGCGCTGCCGCCGTCGGTCGCCGTCGCCGCCTCGAGCATCGGCTCCGGGGTCACCGCGTCACCTGGACCCTGATCGCCCGCGCCAGATCCCCGCCCAGCGGATGAACCACCGACCCGAACCGGACGAACAGCGGGCCGCCGAACGGCTGGCGCTCCACCACCTCCAGGCCGTCGCCTGGCGCGATCCCGCGTTCGGACAGGTAACGCAGCATGTCCGGATCGGAATCCGACACTCGGGCGAAGACCCCGTGGGCACCCGGCTCCAGTGACTGCAGGCTGGTCGTGTGAAGCTCCTCGATCGTCAGCTCCCGTGACGGGATCGGGTCGCCATGGGGGTCGCGCGTGGGATCGCCGAGCTTGGCGGCGATCAGCTCCTCCAGGTCCTCGGAGAGAACGTGCTCCAGGACCTCGGCCTCCTCGTGAACCCGGTCCCAGGGAACGTCGAGGCTCTCCACCAGATAGAGCTCGAGCAACCGGTGATGGCGGATCACCTCCAGGGCCACGCGCCGGCCGGGCTCGGTCAGCAGGACGCCGTGGTAGCGGCGGTGGGTGACCAGGCCCAGCTCGCACAGCCGTTTCACCATGCCCGAGGCCGAGGCGGCGGTGACGCCCAATCGCTCGGCGAGGGCGGTGGTGCTCACCGGCTCCGCGGCGCGCTCCTGCAGCGCGTAGATCGCCTTGGTGTAGTCCTGGATGGCCGAGGAACGGAGAGCAAGTGGATCGGTCTGGGTGCTCACCCAAGTTATGGTAGCCCTAAATTTGCTCTTGGCTCCGCGCCGGTATAAGTTTCGGCGAAGAGAGGACCGGCCGGCGCCGGAACGCGGTCGTATCCTTCGGTGTCGTGACCTCGCTCGCCGTCTCCACCGCCGAATATCGCGCGATCACCGAATCGTGCGGGATGCTCGATCGCTCCGAGCGGGGAAAGCTGGCCCTGACCGGAGCCGACGCTAAGAGATTTCTTCAGGGACAGGTGTCAAACGACGTGGAAGCGCTCGTGCCCGGGACCGGGTGCTACGCCGCCTTCCTGACCCCGAAGGGGAAGATGCTCGGCGATCTCCGGATTTTGGACACCGGCGACGAGCTGCTGCTGGATACCGAGCGGGTCGCCCTCCAGGAGCTGTTCAACATGATCCGCCGCTTCAGCATCGGCTACGACGCCCAGCTCCACAAGCGCACGCTGGAGCGCGGGCTGCTGTCGCTGCTTGGACCCGCCTCCGCCGCGGTCGCCGGAGTCGAGGGTCTCGACGCCGCCGAGCACGAGCACGTTGAGATCGACGTCGATGGGGTCGCGGCTCGCGCGATCCGCAGCGACCTCGGCATCGACCTGCTGAGCGACGCCGGCGACACCGACTTCCTGATCGACGCGCTGCGCGGCCGCGGCGCCGAGCCGGTGTCGGATACGACCGCCGAATGCGTCCGCGTGGAGCGCGGCCGTCCTCGGTACGGCGTCGATCTCGATGACACCGTGATCCCCCAGGAAGCCGACCTCAACCCTCGCGCCGTCTCGTTTACCAAGGGCTGCTACGTCGGCCAGGAGACGGTCGCCCGGCTCTACTACCGCGGCAAGCCCAACCGCAACCTCCGCGGACTGCGGCTTTCGGCGCCGGCTTCGGCGGAGGCGGAGATCACCTTCGCCGACCGGACGGTGGGAAGGCTGACGAGCGTCGCCGACTCCCCGGCGCTGGGCTGGATCGGGCTCGCGCTCGTTCGCCGCGAGGCGCCGCCGGGATCAGAGGTGACCGTTGGCACCGACGAGGTCCCGGGCGTCGTGATGACGCTCCCGTTCGCGGCCTGAGCGCGCCCCGGCGACGAATCTGGTGAGCGTCGCCGCGTCCGGCAGCGGGCGCAGCTGCAGCTGCGGCGTGTCCGGATGCGACGCCAGCCAGGTGCCGATGATCCGCACCTCGTCGACCTCGTCGGGGGGTACGTGAGCGCCGAGCTCGCCGCTCCGGCCCTCGCGGGCCACCGTGACCCGGCTGCGGCGCGCCAGCTCGTCGGCGTCCATGGGGCACGGCCCGAAGTCGACCAGACGTCCGCCGGCCAGCCAGAACGCCTCCAGCCCGGCGTCGGCGGGATGTGGCGCCAGGATCAGCCGCGGCCGGGCATGGGTGGCCTCCAGCACCCCGCCGAGCCGGTCGAGAATCTTCGCCAATCGTCCGGCGCGCCGGCGCAGCGATTCGGCCCGCTCGAACCGCTGCCGCGCCGCCGCCTGGCGCATCTGGCGGTCGACGTGGACGAGCAGGGGCTGGTCGGCGCGGGTGTCCACGAACAGGGCCAGCACCTCGTCGAGCCGCCGGCGATACAGGTTCGGATCAAGGTCGCCGAGGCAGGGAGACAGGCACCGCCCCATCTGACCGTAGGCCGACGGGTGCTCCCGGCGCGGCAGGCGCCTGCCGCAATGACGCAGCCCGAACAGGGAATCGAGCTGCTCCACCAGTTCCAGCGCCAGACCACGCCCCCTCACCGGCCCCACGGTGACGGCGTGACCAGCGGCCGGATCGGGGGCGACCTCGAGGATCGGGAACGGAATGTCCAGCCGGCAGCGGATATAGACGAGCCGGTCGTCGCGCCGCGCCAGACGCTTGTTGCCGGGTGGCTTGAGCTGCTTGATCAGCCGGTTCTCCGTCACCAGCGCCCCCAGCTCCGAGCCCGTGCTGCGGTAGTCGACGACCGTGGCGTGGGCCGTCCACCCCGCCGGCGGGCTCGAGGGGGCGAAGTGCGCTCGGGCGCGGCTGCGAATCGATACCGATTTACCGACGTAGAGCACCCGGCCCGAGTCGTCACGGAACAGATACACCCCCGGATCTCGCGGGAGCTCGCCGAAATCCGGCCCCGGGTCGGCGGAGCGGCGTTGTTCGGTACCCGCGCGCGCGGGCTTGGCACCGGACCGGCGGGCTCGCCGGCGGACGCCGAGCAGCGACACCGCTTCACCCACGCTGGCGGCGTTGGCGCACAACCGGGGAAACAGTGCGCACAGCACCCGAGCGCAGGTCTCGGCGTCGGCGAGCGCCCGGTGGGCGGTCCGGACCTCGATTCCCAACGCGTCGGCGAGCACGCTCAGACCCCGTCGGGGCTGGAGCGGGAGCATCGCGCGGGCCAGCGCGGCGGTGCACAGCAGCGGCGGATCCGGCCAGTCCAGGCCGACGCGCGCAAACGCCTGGCGCAGCACCCGGCGGTCAAATGGAGCGTTGTGGGCCACCATGACGCGGCCCTGCAGCCGCTGGTGGAGCGCGGGGAGCACCGTTTCCAGCGATGGCGCCTCGTCGACCATCGCCTGGCTGATTCCGGTCAGCCGCTGGACTCCGCGGCGCAGCGGCGCGCTGCACCGGCACAGCGAGCTCCACCGGTCGTGCAGCTCGCCGCCGCCGACCAGCACGGCGCCGACCTCGGTGAGCTCGCAGCGGTCGCCGCCGAGCCCGTTGGTCTCGGTGTCGATGACCATGAACTCAGCGGTGGCGATCGGCGCGGACAGGAGCTCCACGAGAACGGTGATACGCCCCGCCGCGGACGGCCTGCACGAATCCGTGCAGTCGCGGCGGCGCTCCGGCAGCAGGCGGAGCTTGTCGACCGCCTGGCGGGGTAGCATCTTCGTTGCCCTCTAGCAAGGAGCATCAGATGACTGCCACGATCCCCGATACAGACCGGCTGCGTGAGCTCGAGGCGGACACCCGTCAGGCCTGGAGCACTTACAGCGACCGGCTCCGCGAGCTAACCGGCGATGAATACGAGCGGATCGAGCCCGAGTCATGGACCGAGCTCCAGAACGAGCTGCAGCGCCTCGAGCGTGAGCGTGAGGAGCTGACCGCGGGCGCAGCCTGAGCGACCGCTCCGAAATCCTGGGAGTTGAGCCCCGTGTCGGATAGGGTTTTCGCCGGGTTCACCCTGTCGGGCCGGTGGCGGCCGGCGGGCTGGTCCCGGAGAGGAGAGCCGGGTCGAGGATGCGGAAGGGGACGATCGGAAAGCTCGGGGTCGGCGGTCTGCTCGCTCTGGTGCTGGCCGCCTGCGGCTCGGGCGGCGGCAAGTCACCTACCGAAATCACGCCTCCCTCGCCGGTCAACCTGACCGTCCTCGTCAGCGACTCACGGGTGTCGGTGTCGCCCGCCGCCGTCGGCGCCGGTCCCGTCGTGTTCATCGTCACCAACCAGGCGAGCCGCGCTGAGGCGCTGGCCATCTCCCGGGCGGGCGGGTCCCGGCTGGCCAGCACCCCGCCGATCAACCCGCAGGGCACCACCCAGATCTCGGTGAACTTCTTCCGGCCCGGTCGGTACACGATCGCGACCGCCTCCCACGGCCGCAATGACGCCCAGCGCCTGCGGCCGACGTCGATCCATCCCGCCTTGATTCGGATCGGGCGCCGCCGGCGGGGCGGGGGCAGTGAGCTGCAGCGGCCCTGAGGCCGGCGACGCAACCGCCCACCCGCGTCCCAAGCCGCCTGAACGCTCTGGCGCGGGCACCACCGGGTACGATGGCCGGACCGTCGAGACCAGGAGGGTGTCAGCGAGTGGCCGTCGATGTGACCCAAGTTGCCAATGTGGAGACCGCGCCGGGCGAGCTACCGCCAACGATGGCCGCATGGGTGATCCGCGAGGAGCGGCTGGGCGAGCCGTTGGATGCGTTCCAGCTCGAGGAGATCGAGGTGCCCGAGCCGGGCGCGTTCGAGGTGGTCGTCCGGGTGATGGCCGCGGGGGTGAACTTCAACAATGTGTGGGCCGCGCTCGGCGAGCCGGTGTCCGTGTTTCGCTACCACCCGAACGAGGATCATCACATCGGCGGCTCCGACGCCTCTGGGATCGTGTGGAAGGTCGGCGACGGGGTGACCCGCTGGCAGCCCGGCGACGAGGTCGTCATGCACTGCAACCAGGCCTCCTATGAGGATCCCGAGGTCCACGGGCTGGACCCGCTGGCCGCTCCCAGCCAGCAGATCTGGGGCTACGAGACCAGCTGGGGCTCGTTCGCGCAGTTCTGCAAGGTCCAGGCCCAACAGCTGCTGCCCAAGCCCAAGCATCTCGCCTGGGAGGAGGCCGCCTCCTACGGGCTGACCTACTTCACCGCCTACCGGATGCTGATCGACCGCTGCGGGCTGCAGGCCGGCCACCGGGTGCTGATCTGGGGCGCCGCCGGCGGTCTCGGCGTGTTCGCCACCCAGCTGTGCGCGCTCACCGGAGCCGACGCCGTCGGCGTCGTCTCCAGCGAGGAGAAAGGCCGGCTGATCGAGCAGCTCGGCGCCACCGGCCATATCAACCGCGTGCAGTACAACGGAATGATGCGCCAGGGCGGCGAGACCGCCGACGAAGAGAAGGCTCGGTTCAAGGAGTCGCGGCGTTTCGGCAAGGCCGTGGAGCAAATGCTCGGGGGGCCGCCCGACATCGTCTTCGAGCACGTCGGCAGGGCCACGTTCCCCACGTCGGTGCTGGTGGTCAAGCCGTTCGGCAAGGTGGTCATCTGCGGCGCCACGTCCGGCTATCAGCTGGACTTCGACGTCCGCTATCTGTGGATGCGCCAGAAGGAGATCGTCGGCTCGCACTTTGCCAACGCCTGGCAGGCAATGAAGGCCAACGAGCTGATCGAGGAGTCAAAGATCAGGCCGGTGCTGTGGCAGACGATGGGCTTCGAGGGCGTGGCCGAGGCCCACCAGCTGCTGCGGGACAACCGTCACCTGGGAAAGATCGCGATCCTCGTCGGCGCCACCGACGAGGGACAGGGCAAAACCGCGGACGGACCCGGCGCGATCCGGGCCGAGGTAGGAGCGTAACCATGGCCGATCTGGTCTGGGTCAAGTGGTACTCAACCGTGATGCGCAAGGACTCGTTCGCCGCCGAGGTCGCGCGGGTGGCGCCGGTCGCCCTGCGCTACGGGGCGACGCAGTACCAGGTGCACGTCGACAACGACGACCGCTACCGGATCACCCAGATGACCTGGGTCGGCTCCAAGACCGACTGGTACCGGTACTGGGATGGGCCTGAGATGATCGAGTTCCGCGCCCGGAACGCGGGCCGCTACCAGATCCCGATCACCTACGCGTGGGCCGATGAGATTGCCGCCGGCTCGCTCGGCCCGCAGGTTGCGGTGAACGGCCAGCCGAGCCCTGAGCCGGCGCCGGCGACGCCGCAGACCGTCTGATCGGCGTCGGTCGGCGATGCCGGCCGGGGTGTGGGAGAAAAAGTACGAGCATCTACCCAAACCCTTCCTCAGGCCCTCGCCGGGAGGGCCCGCGTGGTGCGTCGCGGGCTCTAACCCGTCGCCGGCGGCCCGCGTGGTCCCCTCGCGGCCTCTAACCCTCGCCCGAGCCGGCCCGCGTGGTCCCCTCGCGGCCTCTAACCCTCGCCCGAGCCGGCCCGCGTGGTCCCCTCGCGGCCTCTAGCCCTCGGCCGAGCCGGCCGCCTCGGCCTTCCCCTCCGCGTCCTCAGGCCCCCCGGCGCGCAGCGCCACCTCCAACCAAAACCGTGATTCGGGATCGTCAAGCGCACCCCCGAACAGCTCCCGAAGCCGGCCGAGCCGGTAGCGGGCCGTCTGCGGGTGGATGGCGAGCCGCTCGGCGACGTTGCCGAGACGCCCCTGCTCGGCGAGCCACACGGTGAGCGTGTCGCGCAGCCGACGCCGGGCGCCGGTCGGCAGGCCCGCGAGCGGCGCCAGCTGGTCGGCGGCGAGCTCGGCGGCGAGCCCGGGATCGCCGCCCAGCAGCAGCTCGCCCGCGTGCTCGCGGGCACCGACCACCGTCGCATCCTGCACGGCCAGCCTCAGCGCCGCCCGAGCGCGGATGAAGCTGATGTGCGCCCGGGTCCAGTCAACCGTGGTGCCCAAGCCCGCCCGCGCTCGCGAACCGGCCACGGCGTGCTCGATCGCGGTGCGCTGACCAGGGCCCTCGGGGTCGGCCACCAGGGCACAGGTCAGCTCACCGATCGTCTCCCGAATCGTTCCCGCGGGCAGCCGGGACGCCGCCGTCTCCCGATCCTGGCCGCTGATCGCGACCACCGCCAGGCCACGCGGCAGCTCCCATTCGGCCTCGGCCGCGGCCGCCTGCACCGCGTCGGGGTCCGCCGGGGACTCGCGCAGCAACATCCGTACCAGTCGCCGGCGGCGCAGCTGCGCCTCCCCCGCCGCCGCCGACTGCTCCATGGCGTAGCCGTCCGCCGACTCGGCGGACAGAACGTCGATGTAGGCGAAGATCGACTCGGCGAGCAGGTATAGGGTGGCCGGCTCCAGGCCGGCGGCGACGCCGAGCGCCGCGAACCGGCGCCACGCCACCCGCGCCCCGATGCGGTAGGCGCTGAGCAGCGACTCGAGGCTGCGGCCGGCGCGCATCTCGCCCTGACCCAGTGCCCGGTAGACGTCGAGCCGGTCCACCGGGCCGCCGGCCTCGATCTCGGCCAGCAGGTGCCGCAGCGCCTCCTGGACCCCGGCGCGGATCCCGTCGGCGAACGGCCCCTCCAGCGGCCGCGCGTACGCCGGAACGGTCCCCACCGCCTCGATCATCTCTCGCGCGACGTCGTCGAGCGCCGGGCGCAGCACGCCGACGACCTCCGGCGGGAGCTCATGCCACGGCTGTTCGGGCACCTCTCATACTCCCTACATAAGATCCTAGGGGACAATCATGCTTGGTCCCCAAGAAAATTGCGTCCTGTAGACGTATCCTGGACTTTAATGAGTCGTGCGCACAAGATCGCAAACCTCATCGGGGTACCGCTTCCGCTGATCGGCGTGGTGCTGGCGATCGTGCTCCTGTGGAACCGCGCCGTCGGCCCGCTGGAGCTGGGCCTGCTGATCGGGCTCTACGTGCCCACGGCGCTCGGGGTCACACTCGGCTTCCACCGCCTGTTCACGCATCGGTCGTTCGAGTCCTCGCGGCCGTTCCGGGCGATCGTCGCCGTGGCGGGATCGATGGCGGTGCAGGGATCGGTCATCACGTGGGTCGCCGACCACCGCAAGCATCATGCCTTCACCGACCAGGACGGTGATCCGCATTCCCCCCACCTCAGCGGCCCCGGGTTCCTCGGTGCCGTCAAGGGCCTGTGGCACGCCCACGTCGGCTGGCTGTTCGACACCGTCGGCACCGCCGAGCGGGAGCGGTTCGCGCCGGATCTGGTCAAGGATCGCGTGGTCAGGGCGGTCGACAAGATGTTCTGGGTCTGGGTGGTGCTGGGGTTCGCGATCCCGTTCGTACTCGGCTGGATCGTCGGCGGAGGGCTCGGGACGGCGCTGACGGCGGTGCTCTGGGGCGGCTTCGTGCGCGTCTTCCTCCTGCACCACGTCACCTGGTCGATCAACTCCGTATGTCACTTCGTCGGCCGTAAGCGGTTCGACATCGAGGACGAGAGCCGCAACGTCTTCTGGCTGGCGCCGCTTTCGATGGGCGAGGCGTGGCACCACAACCACCACGCCTTCCCGACCTCGGCGTTCCACGGCCTTCGCTTGGGTGAGCGGCTGGCCGATCCCACGGGCCTGGTGATCTCGCTGCTGGAGAAGCTCGGCGTCGTCTGGAACGTCGTTCGCGTCAGCCCTGCGCGTCAGGCCGCAAAGGCGCTGCCGGCCGCGCCCGGGGCCAAGCCGCTGCCGGCGTCACGCGGCTGAGGCGTCCCGGCCGCCGGCGCCACGCGGCCGGGCCTTGGCGAGCGAGGAAGCTCAGCCCACTTGGAGCCGGGGCTTAGCGAGCGAGGAAGCTCAGCCGGCTTGGAGCCGGGCCTTGGCGAGCGAGGAAGCTCAGCCCGCTTGGAGCCGGGCCGTGGCCGGCGAGGAAGCTCAGCCGGCTTCGAGCGGAGCCATCGTGAGTCCGGCGTCGTCCAGCGCCGCCCAATAGCTCTCGGCGTCCTCGCGCTGGCCGCTCCACACGATCGCGCAGCCCCGGTTGTGGATCTGGTCGGCGATCCGATAGCCATCGGCGAGCGTCACGCCGGGCACCACGCGGGCAAGCGTCTCGGCCACGTGATCGAACGTGTTGTGGTCATCGTTGAGGACGACCACTCGCCATGCCCCCCCGAGACCGGCTCCGGGCCGGCCGGTGCGGGGCAGCTCGACCGTCACGGACATCGTCGGCAGCATAGCGCCGACCACGCCCTCTGTGGGGGTCCTCAGGGCGGGCGGGCGAGACGGCGATCACCGCTCCGCGCGCTTGCTCCAGTAGCGCTGGTAGCCCGCGAACAGCTGCTCGGCGGGAGCCGCCTGCTGGTAGGCGGCCGCCAGCTCGGCGCCGCCGTCACGCCGGATCTCCCGCTGGATGGTGGCGATGAACTCGTCCCGTTCGCCGCTCCGGGCCAGCTGCGCCCAGTCATCGAGGCGCGCGGCGAGCTCGTCCAGCTGGTGCTCGACGTCCTCGGCGTCGCCGAAGTGCGTCATCGCCAGCCGGCCGGGCCGCCACGACCTGACCAGCTTTATCGACTCGTGCCACGCCTCGACGTCTACGTCGGGGGGAGGCGTCGGCGGGATCGGCATCGACTGCGGCGTGATCCGCACGCCGCCGACGTCGCCCACGAAGGCGGTGCCGTCGTGCAGATAGGAGACGTGGTGCGAGGCGTGGCCGGGCGTATAGGCAACCTCGAAGCCATTGCGGATCGTCTCGCCGCCGGTGAGCACCTGAAGGTTCTCCTCGGGCACCGGGAGCATCTCGCCCCACAGCCGCTCCATGTCATCGCCGTACAGGCGCCGCGCGCTCTCGTACAGGCGCGACGGGTCGATCATGTGGCGCGCGCCGCGGTCGTGAACATAGACGCGGAGGTCCGGCCAGCGCTGCACCAGTGATCCGGAGGCGCCCGCGTGGTCGAGATGGACGTGGGTCAGCAGCAGCGCGGTCGGGCGTTCGTCTCCGAGGGCCTCGAGCAGGGTGGGTAACGTCGAGCTCGGGCCGGGGTCGACGAGCACGTCATCGACCTGCCATGCCCCGATCACCCGGGCGCGGCCGAGGTGCATGAGGTCGATCACGCGCACGACGGAGCGCGGTGACCGGCTACTCGGAGCGGCGGCGGTTGGCGGCCTGCGACGCGGGCGGGATAACCGCGGTCGAGTCGTCGGCCGTGGACAGACGATCACCGGGAGCCGGGGACGGCGGGGCGGGTGGGTACCGATCGGTCGTCGGCTCCGACGGCGGCGGCCCCTCGCCGACCGCATCGGCCGCGACTGGACCGGGGTCGGTCTCCGGCTCCGACGGCGGCGCCGCCTCATCGGGCTCGGCCGGGGCATCGTCCGCTCGTGTCGGCGTCAGCGGCTGGAACGCGACGGTCTCGTCGATGTCCCGCTCGTCGGAGTCCTCGTAGTACTCGTCCTCCTCGTCGACGACGTTGAACGACGGCTCGGCCGCCTGCGGAGCAGCCTCGGGCTCACCCCCGGCACCGGGCTTAGCCGCCTGCGGAGCAGCCTCGGGCTCACCCCCGGCACCGGGCTCGGCGTCGTCGGGGAAGCGCGAAGCAGCGGTGCGCGCCAGCGCCAGCAGCTGCGCGGCCAGATCCTCGGCGTCGGCGACGATCCGCTGGCGCTCCAGCCATATGCGGTCGGTGTCGGCATCCAGATCACGAACTCGCTGCTCGGCGCTGCCGGCGACCCGATCGGCCTCCTGGCGGGCAAGGTCCATCCGCTCCTCGGCCTCGACCCGGGACTGGGCGGTGATCTGCTCCGCGGTCTCATGAGCCCGCTGCAGGATCCCCGAGATCTGCTCCCCGACGCGCTCGAGCGCCCGGCGCACCGCTGACTCCGGCGACCGCGTGACCTGCAACTCGGCGACCAGCTGACGGGTGTGGCGCACGTAGTCGTCGACCGCCATCCGGTCGTACCCGCGCAGCGTCGTGGGGAAGTCGACGCTGACCTGCGCCAGGGGGTCGTCGGGCAGCGTCTCGAGGGGGCCGGTGATCTCCTGGAGGATCGCGTGCTCGGTCGCGGCTGAGCTCTGATCTGGCATCGAGGACCTGCCGTCATTGTCGCAGGTCCATCGGTCACCCGGTCCATACAATGGACGCGCATGCCGGACACCCCACCCGTGCACCTGCCCGAGCGCGACCGGCCGTGGATGATGCGCACCTACGCCGGGCACTCCGACGCCACGCGCTCGAACCAGCTGTACCGGCGCAACCTGGAGAAGGGACAGACGGGGCTCTCGGTGGCGTTCGACCTGCCCACGCAGACCGGCTATGACCCCGATCACGAGCTCGCCCGCGGTGAGGTCGGAAAGGTCGGCGTCTCGATTGCCCACGAAGGCGACATGCGGACCTTGCTGGAGGGGATCCCGCTGGACCAGATGAACACGTCTATGACGATCAACGCCACCGCCGCCTGGCTGCTGGCGCTGTACATCGTCGCCGCGCAAGCGCAGGGAGTCGACGAATCGGCGCTGCAGGGCACCACCCAGAACGACATTCTCAAGGAGTACCTCAGCCGCGGGACATACTCGTTCCCGCCCGGCCCGAGCATGCGCCTGATCGCTGACACGATCGCCTACACGGTCAGCCACGTGCCGAGGTGGAATCCGATCAACATCTGCTCCTACCACCTCCAGGAGGCGGGCGCCACCCCGGTGCAGGAGATCGCGTACTCGCTCAGCAACGCGATCGCCGTCCTGGACGCCGTTTCCGAACGGGTGCCCGAGGACCGGATGGGCGACGTGTTCGGCCGCATCTCGTTCTTCGTCAACGCCGGCGTGCGCTTCATCGAGGAGCACGCCAAGCTGCGCGCGATGGCGCAGCTGTGGGACGAGCTCGGCCGGCAGCGCTACGGGGTCCAGGAGGAGCGCCACCGCCGCTTCCGCTACGGCGTCCAGGTCAACTCGCTGGGGCTGACCGAGGCCCAGCCGGAGAACAACGTCTACCGAATCGCCCTGGAGGCGCTGGCGGTGACGCTCGGTCGTGATGCCCGCGCGCGGGCGGTCCAGCTTCCCGCGTGGAACGAGGCGCTGGGGCTGCCCCGGCCGTGGGATCAGCAGTGGTCCCTGCGCCTGCAGCAGGTGCTCGCCTACGAGACCGACCTGCTGGAGTACCCGGACATCTTCGACGGGTCGCGGGTGATGGAGGGACTGGTGGAGGAGCTGGTCACCGGCGCCCGGGAGGAGATGGGCCGGGTGGCCGAGCTCGGCGGCGCCGTCCGGGCGGTCGATTACATGAAGTCCGCGCTCGTCGACTCGCACCGGGCTCGCTGGCGACGGATCGAGTCCGGGGAGCTGACCGTGGTCGGCATGAACCGATTCGCCTCCACCGAGCCCTCCCCGCTCACCGCCGACGGCGACGGAGGAATCCTCGTTGTCGACCCGGAGGTCGAGATCGAGCAGCGCGCGGCGCTCGCGCGGTGGCGCGCGCGGCGCGAGCAGACGGCCGTCGACGCGGCGCTCGCCGAGGTGGCCCGGGTCGCCCGCGACGACGGCGAGAACATCATGCCGGCCACGATCGCCGCCGCTCGCGCCGGGGTGACCACCGGCGAATGGGCGCAGGCGCTGCGCGACGTGTTCGGCGAGTACCGCGCCCCGACGGGGGTCACGGAGGCCGCCGTCGTCGGCAGCACGGATCTCTCCGAGCTGCGCGACGAGGTGGAGCGGCTGAGCGAGTCGCTCGGGCGCCGGCTGAAGTTCCTGGTCGGCAAGCCGGGGCTCGACGGCCATTCCAACGGCGCCGAGCAGATCGCCGTCCGCGCCCGCGACGCCGGGATGGACGTGGTCTACGAGGGGATCCGGCTGACGCCGTCCCAGATCGCCGGCTCCGCCGCGCAGGAGGGCGTGCACGTGATCGGGCTGTCGATCTTGTCCGGCTCCCACGCCGAGCTGATCCCCTCGGTGCTCACGGCGCTGGCCCACGCCGGCGTGGGCGACATCCCGGTGGTCGTGGGGGGCATCATCCCGGAGGCTGACGCCCGGGCGCTGCGCGACGCCGGCGTCGCCGCCGTCTACACCCCTAAGGACTGGGATCTCAACGCGATGATGCGTGACATCATCGGCATGGTGGCGCAACGCCATGGAGTCGACACGGTCGCCCCGGCTTGACCGGCGGCCCAGCCGACGGCCGCCAGCTCGGCGCCCGGCTGGCCGATCGGGATCTGAGCGCCGCCCCAGCGGTGCTGAACCTGGTGGAGAGCCGGAGCCCGACCGCGCGGACCCAGACCGAGGCGCTGCTGGCGGCGGTGTCCCCGGCCGGCCTCGGCGACGAGGCGCCCGGGCAGATCGTCGGCGTCACCGGCCCGCCGGGGGTCGGTAAGTCCTCGTTGCTGTCACGGCTGGTGGCGGAGTGGCGCCGGCGTGGCCGCTCGGTGGCGGTGCTGGCCGTCGACCCGAGCTCGCGCCGATCCGGGGGAGCGCTGCTCGGCGATCGCGCCCGGATCGACCGCGACCCATCCGACGCCGGCATATTCATCCGCTCCACCGCCGCCGGGAACCGGCTGGGCGGATTGGCGCCCGCGACCCGGGCGGCAACGACGGCCCTGGCGGCGGCATTCGACGTGGTCGTGATCGAGACCGTCGGAGTCGGACAGTCCGAGACGGAGGTCGGCGACGTCGCCGACTCGGTCGCCGTCGTCGTCCAGCCGGGCTCCGGAGACGTGCTCCAGTTCCTCAAGTCGGGGATCATGGAGATCCCCGACGTGCTGGTGGTGAGCAAAGCCGACCTGGGCCGGCCGGCGCTCCGCGCGCTCGCCGACCTGCGCGCCGCGCTGGGCTCGCTCGGCTCCGCCCAGACCCCGGTGGTGGCGGTCTCCGCCTTGTCGCCGCCGACCGGTGTCGACGAGCTGATCGCGATCCTGGATGCCCACTACGCCGGCCTTGAACTGAAGATCCGCCGGACGCGCGCCCGCCGCCTGCACGCGCTGGCCGATTACGCCGCCGAACACGGCGAGCGCGGCCTTCGGGCGGTCGGCGGCTGGCGCGAGGCCGAGCGGTGGCTGGCCGAGCAGGAAGGTGACCGCGACGTGGCCTGGCTCCTGCGCGCGCTCGAGGCCCGGGCGCGGCCGTGACCACGACCTCTCATCCCCGGATCGTGCTGCCCGGCGAGCCGCTCATCGACGGTGAGACCGCGCTGCGGCCGTGGCGTGACTCCGATCTGCCGGAGCTGGTCCGGGCCTGCCAGGACCCCGAGATCGTGCGCTGGACGCGGGTTCCCGCCGCCTACGGGGAGGCCGACGCGCGGGCCTACCTGCGACAGCGCTACGACGCCGCGTTCGCCGGCGTCACGGCACCGTTCGCAATCGTGCACGCCGACGGTAACGAGCTGCTGGGCTCGATCTCGCTGATGCGCTTCGCCTGGGAGCACGCCCGCGGCGAGGTCGGCTACTGGCTCGCCACGGCGGGTCGCGGCCGGGGTCACGCCACCCGCGCCGTCCGGCTGATCTGCGCCTGGGGCTTCGCGGCGCTGGCGCTGGAGCGGATCGACCTGATGGCGGCGACCGGCAACCCGGCCTCCCAGCGCGTCGCCGAGCGCGCCGGGTTCACCCGGGAGGCGGTGCTGCGCTCGTATCTGCGCGGCACATTCGAGCGCCAGGACATGGTCGCGTTCGGGTTGCTCAAGGGCGAGCCGATGGGTTGACCGGCGCCGCCGCGGTCAGCGCGGCGACGCCAGTGAGGTCAGCCGCCACCCGTGGTCGGTATCGGCCAACGTCACCGACTGCACCGAGGCCACCTGGCCACGGGCGCCGGTGCGCACCACCGCCGAAGCCGTGTGGCCATCGACGTGGACCCGGCGGACGCTGAGGGTCGGATCGACCACCCCCTCGACGAACGTCCTCATCGCCTGATCGCAGGTGAGGTTGATCAGGGTGAGCCGCCGGACCAGCGCCGGCGCCAGTACCTGCCGGCACAGCGTGGCCGGCTCCCGGTGAGCGATGGCGTGGGCGAACTGCTGGAGCTTGGCCTGCACCTCGTCGCTCGCGCTGGCGCCACACCCGGCCAGTGCGTATGCAGCGCCTAGGAGCGCAATCGCGCGAGCCGGGCGCATGACGGCAAGGCTACCCTTTAGGGCATGGATCGAGAGCGTTTGCGCGACGGTCATGGTCGACTGATCGGAGACCTCCGCGTCTCGGTGACCGACCGCTGCAACTTCCGCTGCCAGTACTGCATGCCGGCGGAGGGGCTGCCCTGGCTGGAGCGGGCCGAGATCCTGACCTTCGAGGAGATCGCTCGGCTCGTGTCGCTGTTCGCCGAGATGGGCGTCGGAGACGTCCGGCTCACCGGCGGCGAGCCACTCGTGCGCCGCGACTTCCCGGTGCTCGCCGCGATGCTGGCCGAGATCGAGGGCGTTCACGACCTGTCGGTGACCACCAACGGCTTCCTGCTCGCCCGCGACGCCGAGCGCCTGGTCCGGGCCGGCGTGGACCGCTTCAACGTTTCGGTCGACTCGCTCCAGCGTGACCACTTCTACGAGCTGACCCGCCGGGACGCACTCGATCAGGTTCTCAACGGCCTGGACGTGCTCGCCTCGTTTCCCGAGGCGCACCCGATCAAGATCAACGCGGTAGCGATCCGCGGCTTCACCGAGCAAGAGGTGCTGCCGTTCGCCGAGCTGGCCCGCCGCACGCCCTACGAGGTGCGCTTCATCGAGTTCATGCCGCTGGATGCCGACCGTTCATGGGACCGTAGCCGGGTTTTGAGCGGCGCGGAGATCCGCGCCGCGATCGAAGCCGTCCATCCCCTGCTCGCGGAGCCCCGCGAGCCCAACGCCACCGCCCGCGTCTATCACTTCGCCGACGGCCACGGCAAGATCGGGTTCATCAATCCAGTCTCGGAACCCTTCTGCGCGGACTGCAACCGGGTCCGGCTGACCGCCGACGGGCGCCTGCGCACCTGCCTGTTCTCGCTCAACGAGACCGACCTGCGCGGCGCCATGCGCGGGGGGGCCTCCGACGCCGAGCTCGAGGACGTGATCCGGGCCGCGGTCTGGCGCAAGGAACTCAAGCACCACGTCGGAGAGCCGGGCTTCATCCAGCCGCACCGGACGATGTCGGCGATCGGCGGCTAGGCGGCCGCGGCCCGGCGACTGCGCGGCCCGGCGACTCGCGGCGGCGACTACGCGGCCCCGCGACTGCGGAGCCGGCGGCCCGCCGGACGGCCGCCACGTGATCCCGCCGTCACCCGGTCGCGGGTTAACGCGAACGCAAGCTTTTCCGAGCATCATGCGGGACGGAAATGCTCCTGCTGATGGTCTTCGCCTTCGTCGCAGGGGCCGGCACCGCGATCACCCCGTGTGTCCTGCCGGTCGTCCCTGCGTTACTGTCGGCGAGCGCCGCCGGAGGTCGACGGCGGCCGATCGGGATCGTGCTCGGTCTCGCGATCACGTTCACGATCGCGATCGTGGCGCTGGCGCAGCTGGTCCAGGGAGTCGGGATCGCCGCCGGCGCGGCGCGGACCCTGGCCGTCATCGTGCTGGTGATCTTCGGCATCGTGCTGTTGATCCCCGAACTGGCCGAGCGCGTGCAGGCTCCCCTGTCGCGGCTGGCGCGGTTCGGCCCTCGCACCCGTGGCGACGGCTTCTGGTCGGGGCTGGCCGTCGGCGCCGCCCTGGGATTCGTCTGCGCGCCGTGCGCCGGTCCGATCCTGGCCGCAGTCACCTCGGTGAGCGCCTCCAGCGGCGCATCGGGCCGCGTGGTGGCGGTGGCGCTTGCCTACGCAGCCGGCCTCAGCAGCGTGATGCTGCTCTACGGCCTCGGCGGTCGCGCGGTGCTCAGCCGGGTTCGCCGGCGCGCCGGGGGCCACGTCGTGGAGCGCACGCTGGGCGCGGTGCTGCTGGTCACGGCCGTGGTCATGGCCACCAATCTGGACGTTCGCTTCGAGGAGAAGCTTGCGCAGGACACGAGCCTGCCGGCGTTCCTGGTCGACCCCACCCGTTCGCTCGAGAATTCCGGCGCGGTGCAGAACCGGCTCGCGTCGCTGCGGCCGAAGTCCCGGTTCCAAGCCCGCCAGGACAAGCAGGCATCGCTGACTCCGGTGGCCCAGCGGGTCGGCGTGTCGATCCCCGGCGTCACCACTCCGTCGCTGCCGCACCTCGGTCCCGCGCCGGAGTTCACCGACACCCAGCGGTGGTTCAACACGCCCGGAGGCCGGCCGCTGACGCTAGCTGAGATGCGGGGCCACGTGGTGCTGGTCGACTTCTGGACCTACACGTGCATCAACTGCATCCGCACGCTGCCGTTCCTCAAGGGGCTGTACGCCACCTACCACCGCTACGGGCTGGACATCGTCGGCGTCGAGACGCCGGAGTTCACGTTCGAGCAGGAGGCGTCCAACGTGCAGCAGGCGATTGCCTCCGACAGGCTGCGCTACCCGGTCGTCCAGGACAACCGCTACGGCACCTGGAACGCCTACCAGAACCAGTACTGGCCGGCCGAATACCTGATCGACGCCCACGGCGAGGTGCGCCACACCAAGTTCGGCGAGGGCGACTACAGGCAGGACGAGGCGGCGGTGCGCGAACTGCTCTACGAGGCCGGGGGAAGGGCGAGCCGGCATTTGCCGCGGCCGATGACCGCCGCCGCGGTCATGCCCAGCACCAACGTCGGCACCCCCGAGACCTATCTGGACCCGAACCGGGCCCAGGACCTCGCGCAGCCGCTCCAGTCAGGCGTCCACTTCTATCCGGGCGTCTACAACCCGATTCTCAACGAGTTCGGGCTGCACGGCTACTGGCAGGCGACCTCGCAGTCGGTATCGCCGACGACGGCCGGGGGTTCGATCACGGGACGCTTCCAGGCCGCACACGTCTACCTGGTGATGACCTCGGCCGGCAACGCTCCGCGCGGCGTGCGGGTGCTGATCAACGGCCACCCTATCTCGCGCGCCGAGGCCGGCGCCGACGTCCACAACGGCGTGGTCACGGTCCGTGGCCAGCGGCTCTACTCGCTCGTGTCGCTGCCCCAGGACGAGCAGCAGACGATCACGCTCCAGATCCCAAGGGGCGTCAGCGCCTACGACTTCACGTTCGGCTGATCTTCGCGGAGCCTCGGCGTTCTCGGCGAGGCGTCCTATCATCAACGCGATGGAGGGCTCGACCGAGGTCCGCAGCTGGTTGCGCTGTTATCGCTGCTGGTCTCAGAACCTAGAGGTCCAGGTGCATTACGAGGGGATCCACCGGATCGACCCCGAGACCGGCGAGCGGGGCGAGGTCGTCGACGAGATGCAGGAAGCGGTCGTCCAGTGCCTGGAATGCATGCACGACCAGCCCCACCTCGGGTTTCACAACGGGCGCGTGGAGCCGATCGAGGATCGCTGGGAGCGGATGATCGCGGGGACCCCGTGGGTGGCCTCGTGCACGGTCACCGTCGATGCCGACGACGTCGAGACGTGCTCCGGACCCGAGGCGGGGGATGCGCTGTCCTACGCCGCCTTCGGCGATCACGGCACGCGGGAGTTCTTCACCCACGTCCGCTTCCACAAGCACGACGAGGACCGGATCGTCGTCCACCTGCTGGTGGAGCTGTACTCGCGCTCGCCCGAGGAGGCGACTGAAGTCCTGGAGGAGGCCGCCCGCGGCACGCTGGCGATCACCTCGCTGGCCGAGGAGTCACGCCCGCCGGCGGCGACCGGCGACGAGCCGCACTGAGCTTGGTATCTAACGGGACTGGGTCCCGTTAGATACCAAGCTCCCCGCTAACCGCCCGCGGTGGCCTCGACCGTCCGCGTCGGGGCCCGGGCGCGACGCCGGCGCCGGCGGCGCCACGCCCACCCTTCCCCGACGCCCAGCGCCACCGCCACCGGCACCGTCGCCGGCAGCTCGCTCAGCGTGAAGAACAGCAGGTCGAAGAGACCGGCGATCACCAGCGTGAGCAGCGCCATCCCCCATTGCGACCGATCCTGCCGCGCCACCACCGCTCCCAGCAGACCGGCGACGAACAGGTCGCCGTAGCCCAGCGAGACGCTCCCGAACAGCTCGCTCTGAAGCTGGGGTAGGCCGCTGCCGGGCGCCGGCGCCGCGGCGACCAGCGAGTTGTTGGGCGCCTGCAGCAGATCGGAAAGGACGAGCCACACGTCGGCGGCCGACATGGCGATGATCCCCCACTTCAGCCAGCGCGGCGGCGTGACCGCGGCGAGCAGGACCCCGAGGGTGACGCAGCTGAGCGCCGAGAGCAGCGCGGCCGCGCCCTCGCCCAACAAAGTCGTGCGGCTGCGCCACGCCAGCAGGAACAGCGGGATCGCGAGCAGGGCGAGCCACGGCCGCGAACCACGGCACACCCAGCCGAGGGCCGCGGCGGCGAGCAGCGGGACGGCGATCAGCGCCAGCCAGGTCAATCCGGTCGCCGTGCCCGACGCGAACCGGATCGCGAAGATCACCCCCACGATCGACGCGAGCGGGATCAACGCCCAGGCGGGGCCCGACAGGCGCTTGATCCAAGGCACCTCCGGCGGCGTGCGGGGCGCGGCCACGACCCCCGCCTGGAGGCAGAGCATGGCCGCGTCCGACGGTATGAAGCCCAGCGCCATGACCTCCGAGGGTACGCGGCGCGCGCCCCCGGCGGCTAAGGGTTTGGGAAGACTCGGCCAGGCGCTAGCCGGCGGCCAGACGCGCTTCGAGCCCGTCCAGCTGCGCCTGCAGCTCATCCGGCAGCTTCTCGCCGAACCTGGCCAGGTGTTCCTTCATCTGCGGGAGCGCGGCCAACCAGCCGTCGGCGTCGACCTCCAGCAGCTTGGCGATGGTATCCGGGCTGACGTCGAGTCCCTCGGTGTCGATCCCGCCCTCGCCGAGCGGCGGCACCAGCCCGATGGCAGTCTCACGCGCGTCGGCTTCGCCGGTCAGGCGGCGGAATATCCACGCCAGCACCCGCGAGTTCTCGCCGAAGCCGGGCCACATGAACTTGCCGTTCTCGTCCTTGCGGAACCAGTTGACGTAGAAGACGCGCGGCATCTTGACGCCATCGCGCCGGGCCACCTCGAGCCAGTGGGCGAAGTAGTCGCCCATGTGGTAGCCGCAGAACGGCAGCATCGCCATCGGGTCAAAGCGCAGCTTGCCGACCTCGCCGGCCTGGGCCGCCGTCGTCTCCGAGGACATGATCGCGCCCATGAACGTCGCGTGCTCCCAGTCCCGGGCCTCGTGGACGAGCGGGACCACCGTCGCCCGCCGACCGCCGAGCATGATCGCCGAGATCGGCACCCCCTTGGGGTCCTCCCACTCCTCGGCCATCGAGGGACACTGGGCCGCGGCGACGGTGAAGCGCGCATTGGGGTGAGCGGCGGTCGTCTCCGCTGCCGGCGTCCAGTCGTTGCCGCGCCAGTCGATCGCGTGGTCGGGCGGCTCGCCCGTCATCCCCTCCCACCAGATGTCTCCGTCGTCGGTCCTGGCGCAGTTGGTGAACACGGTGCTGCGGCTGACCATGTCGATCGCGTTCGGGTTGGTCCGGGCGCCGGTGTTCGGCGCCACCCCGAAGAACCCGGCTTCCGGGTTGACCGCGTACAGCTGTCCGTCGGAGCCGAACTTCATCCAGGCGATGTCGTCGCCGATCGTCTCGACCTTCCAGCCGGGCAGCGTCGGGATCACCATCGCCAGGTTGGTCTTGCCACACGCGCTCGGGAACGCCCCCGCGATGTACTTGACCTCCCCCTCGGGCGAGGTGACCTTGAGGATCAGCATGTGCTCGGCCATCCAGCCCTCGTCGCGGGCCATGACCGACGCGATCCGCAGCGCGAAGCACTTCTTGCCGAGCAGGGCGTTGCCGCCGTAGCCGGATCCGAACGACCAGATCTCGCGGGTCTCCGGGTAGTGGACGATGTACTTGTTCTCGGCGTTGCACGGCCACGGAACGTCCTCGGCGCCATCGACCAGCGGCGCCCCCACCGAGTGCACGCACGGGACATAGTCCCCGTCGGCGCCGAGCACATCGAGCGCCGGCTGGCCCATTCGGGTCATGATCCGCATCGAGGCCGCGACGTAGGCCGAGTCGGTCAGCTGGACCCCGATGTAGGAGATCGGCGACCCCAATGGACCCATCGAGAACGGAACCACGTACATCGTGCGTCCGCGCATCGCGCCCTCGAACAGGCCGTGAAGCGTCGCCCGCATCTCGTCGGGATCGGTCCAGTTGTTGTTGGGGCCGGCATCGTCCTCCCGCCGCGAGCAGATGAACGTGCGGTCCTCGACCCGCGCCACGTCGGCCGGGTCCGACAGCGCCAGGTAGGAGCTGGGGCGCTTGGCCTGCGACAGTCGCTGGAACGTTCCCGCTTCGATCAGTACCTGGGCCAGCTGGTCGTACTCCTCCGCCGAACCGTCGCACCAATGGATGTCTTCGGGCTGGGTCAACCCCGCAACCTCCTCAACCCATGCCTGCAAGCCGGCGTGGTCGGTGGTCGCTTGGCGCTTCGGTGCGGTATGAGCCATGGGCTGCGGGACTCCTTGGACTATTTGCGGTGGCACCGGAAGGCTACTGGGGCCGCGCACAAAGTGCTCACAAACTGTAAAAAGCGCTCATTGAGCAGGACTTTGTGCCGTCGCGGAGGCAGCCACGGGTGTGTGGCCGATCGCCTACTGCGACTGCTTGCGCGGGACCAGCACGACGCGCTTGAACTCCGCCACCAGCACCCCGTCCTGATTGAGGACGCGGGTGTGCACGCGCACCGTGCCGCGATCCGGCTTGGATCTCGACTCCTGGACCTCCAGCACCTCGGACTCGCAGAACAGGGTGTCGCCGTGGAACACCGGGGCGGGATGGCTCAGCTCCTCGGTGGCCAGGTTGGCGATCGCCTTGCCGCTCACGTCCGAGACGCTCATGCCGAGCGCCAGCGAGTACACCAGCGGCCCGACCACGACGTTGCGGCCCTGCTGGGACTGCCTGGCGTAGACGTCATTGAGGTGCAGCGGGTGGTGGTTCATCGTGATCAGGCAGAACAGGTGGTCGTCGGCCTCGGTCACCGTCTTGGCCGGCCAGTGCTTGTACACCGCGCCGACCTCGAACTCCTCCAGGTAGCGGCCGTAGGGATGCGCGCCGCTCGCCTCGCGGACCGCCTGATCGGTGTCGACTTCGGGCATATTCGAAACTCCAGTTCGACTCGAGGGGAAACTCGACCGGCAGCATGCCATTGACCTGCTACCGATAGCGTTGTGAGCGTCAACCCACCAGGAGACCTCAGTGCGAAACCCCCGCGATTTCGGTAAGCCGTTGGCCATCGGCGCCCCGGCGCCGATGCTCGAGATCCCGTTCAAGCCGAGTCGCATGATCCACTTTCTCGACTTCTCCAACGAGAAGATGGTGTCCAAGGTGCCCGACATCGCGCCGACCGTCGACATCCTGCTCGGCAACCTCGAGGACGCCGTTCCGGTCGACCGTAAGCGGGCGGCGCTGGAGGGGCTGCTCACGGTGGGTCGGGAGTTCGATCTCGCCGGCACCGCGCTGTGGACGCGGGTCAACAGCCTGGAGTCGCCGTGGATCCTTGACGAGCTGACCACGCTCGTCAGCGAGATCGGCGACACCCTGGAGGTGGTGATGGTGCCCAAGGTGGAGGGGCCGTGGGACATCCACTACGTCGATCGCCTGCTGGCGCAGCTCGAGGCCAAGGCGGGGGTGCAGCGGCCGATCCTGATCCACGCCCTGCTCGAGACCAGCCTCGGGGTGGTGAACCTCGAGGAGATCGCCACCGCCAGCCCGCGGATGCAGGGCATGAGCCTGGGGCCGGCGGACCTGGCGGCGTCTCGGCGGATGAAGACCACCCGGGTCGGCGGCGGCCACCCCGGCTACCGGGTGATCAACGACCCGGATCCCGAAGCGCCGCCGGGCGCCGGTTCTCCCCGCGCCAGCGCCCAGCAGGATCTCTGGCATTACTCGATCGCCCGCATGGTGGATGCCTGCACCTCGGCGGGGATCCTCCCCTTCTACGGCCCGTTCGGAGACATCCGCGACACGCTCGGCTGCGAGACCCAGTTTCGGGCGGCGTTCCTGCTCGGCTGCGTCGGCGCGTGGTCGCTGCACCCGGTGCAGATCGAGATCGCCAAAAAGGTGTTCAGCCCGGATCCGGAGGAGGTGCGGTTCGCCAAGAAGGTGCTCGAGGCGATCCCCGACGGGCGCGGGGTGCACATGATCGACGGCAAGATGCAGGACGACGCCACCTGGAAGCAGTGCAAGGTGATGGTGGCGCTCGCGCAGATGCTCGCCGAAAAGGATCCGGAGCTGGCCGAGGCGTACGGGTTCGCACGGGCCGCCGCGTAGTCTGGGGCGGCATGCGAATCTCGGCCAAAGCCGACTATGCCGTGCGGGCGGTGGTCGAGCTCGCCGCCGCCGAGGGCGACAGGCCGGTCAAGGCCGAGCGGGTCGCGACCGCCCAGGAGATCCCGCTGAACTTCCTGGAGAACATCCTCGGCGAGCTCCGCCACGCCGGCATCGTCCGCAGCCACCGCGGCGCCGAGGGCGGCTTCCGGCTCGCCAAGCCCGCTGACCAGGTGACGGTCGCCGACGTGATCCGGGCCGTCGAAGGCCCGCTGGCCAGCGTCCGCGGCGGACCGCCGGAGGACGCCAGCTACGCCGGGGCGGCGACCACCCTGCCCCGGGTCTGGATCGCGGTGCGGGCCAACCTGCGTCGCGTGGTCGAGCACGTCACGATCGCCGACATCGCCGGTTCGAAGCTGCCACGGTCAATCGAGAAGCTGACCGAGGACCCGGGGGCCTGGGTCACACGCTGAGCGCGCGCCGCCTCGTCTCACCGACTGAGGGCGGGATGACGCCCGCGGCGCGCTGCCGCGCCGCCGGCACAGGACGGTCGCGGACCCAGGCGTCGCACACCTCGTGCAGCACCGTCAGCATCACGCTCGCCGCCGCCGAGCGGTAGCCGGCGGGGAGGATCGCGCTGATCGGACGCGGAACCGGCGGCGGATCCAGCTCGCGGATGACCACGTCGTCACGCACGCTCCGGGTCACCATGTCGGGGATCATCGACACCCCGACGCCGGCGGCGACGAATCCGAGGATCGCGGAGTAGTCGTCGTTCTGAAACGCGACCCGGGGCTCGAAACCGGCGTCGTGGCACGCCCGCAGGAACAGTCGCGAGTCCGGGCAGGTCTTGCCTGTTGCCAGCATCCATGGCTCGGCCGCGAAATCCGGCAGCGTCAGCTCGGAGGCATCGGCGAGCCGGTGGCCGGCGGGAAGCGCGACGTACATCGGGTCGGCGAACAACGAGACGACGTCGACGCCTGGAGGCGGCTCGGTCGCGGCCGCCTCCGGGCCTGGTTCGCCCCGGGGATCGTGCGACAGCGCCAGGTCATACTCGCCGGCGCGCAGGCGAGGAACCGAGTCCTCGGGATCGAGCAGGCTGACCACCAGCTCCACATCCGGATGACGGTCGCGGAAGCGGGCCACCGCGAGCGGCACCACCGACGCCGCCGCCGACGCGAACGTCGCCAGCTTCAGCCTTCCCGCCTGCAGGCCGCGCAACGCCTCGAGCTCGGTCTCAGCGTCCTGTAGCCGGGCGAGGATCGCGTCGCCGCGGTCGGCCAGCAGCCGTCCCGCCTCGGTGAGCACCGCGCCTTGCGGTAGGCGCCGGACCAGGATCGTCCCGACCTCGGCCTCGAGAGTGGCGATCTGCCGCGAGACCGCGGGCTGCGTGTACCCGAGTGCCTCCGCCGCGGCCGAGAACGAGCCGTGACGCGCCACCTCGCAGAGAACCCGGATCCGACGAGTATCGAGCATGACTAGAAGTTATACCCCTTCAAGCAAACCCCTATTTGCCTTTATGAAGGTTCGGCGGCACCATCCAGGTATGGACCAGCTCGGCGCACAGATAATGATCCGGCCGGGCTACGGCGACGACGAGGATTCGCTGCGCCGCCTGGCGGCGCTGGACAGTGCGCCGCGGGTGCCGGCGACGCCGCTGCTGGTAGCCGAGGTCGACGGACAGCTCCGGGTGGCGCTCTCCCTCCACGACGGTGCGGTCATTGCCGACCCGTTCCATCCCGCCGCGGAGCTGATCGGGCTTCTGCGGGCGCACGTCGCGGCGGCGGAGGCGCCGCGCACCCGGCGCCGGCGGCACCCACTCCAGCTCAGCTTCGCGCGGGGCTGATGTGACCAGGTGTTGAGAGCGCGGTGGGCCCGCGCGCGGGCGGCTGCACGTAGATGATGTCGCCGCCGGCCAGCTCCAGCTCGTCGGCCTGGGCCCGGGTCAGCTGGGCCCGTGCCTGCTCGCCATCCGCGAGCTCGAGCTCGACCCGGACCTCGAACCCGAGGTGCACGACGCGCTTGACCATCGCCTCGATCCGCGCGTCGCCCGGCTCGAGCGCGATCATCACATCGTGCGGGCGCACCAGGCGGCCGCCCAGCCGGCTCACCGGGCCGACGAACCCCATGACGAACTCGGTTGCCGGCCGGTCGTAGATCTCCCGCGGCGATCCGACCTGTTCGATCGCTCCTGAGCTCATCACCGCGATCCGATCCGAGATCTCCATCGCCTCTTCCTGGTCGTGGGTCACCAGCACCGTCGTGACGTGCTGCTCGTCGTGCAGTCGTCGCAGCCAGGCGCGCAACTCGGCGCGCACCGTCGCATCGAGCGCGCCAAACGGCTCGTCGAGGAGCAGCACCCTGGGCTCCACCGCGAGCGCCCGGGCCAGCGCCATCCGCTGGCGCTGACCGCCGGACAGCTGCGACGGACGCTGGTCGGACCACTTCGTCAGCCCGACGAGCGCGAGCAGCTCGTCGACGCGGGCCTTGACCTCCGCCTTCGGCCGCTTGCGGATCTGCAGTCCGAACGCGACGTTGTTGCGCACGCTCATGTGGGTGAAGGCGGCGTAGTGCTGGAACACGAAGCCGATGCCGCGCTGCTGCGGGGTGACGCGGCTGACGTCGGAGTCGTCGATCATCACCGTGCCCGAATCCGGCGTCTCGAGGCCGGCGATGATCCGCAGCAGCGTGGACTTGCCGGAGCCGCTGGGGCCGAGCAGCGCCGTCAGCGATCCTTCGGGAACCTCCAGCGAGACGGCGTCGAGCGCGGTGAAGTCGCCAAACCGCTTCGAGACGGCGTTGATATCGATCCTCATCGGGAGTCATGCCTCCGGGGGGCGAGCAGGGTCATGGCCAGCAGTACGACGAGGGAGATGATGGCCAACTCGGTGGCCGCGGCGTAGGCCCCGGTGACGGAGCCGGCGCCGAGCTGTGAGTCGCGCTGGTAGACGAGCAATGGCAGGGTCAGGGTTTGGCCGGCGACGAGCGAGGAGACGACGAGGACGGCACCGATCTCGCCCAGGGCGCGCGCCGTCGACAGAACGACGCCGTAGGCCACACCCCATCGAATCGACGGCAGCGTGATCCGCCAGAACGTCTGCCAGCCGGACGCGCCGAGCGTCGCCGCCGCCTGCTCCTGCTCGTCGCCGATCTCGACGAGCACCGGCGTGACCTCGCGGACCACGAACGGCAACGAGACAAAGATCGTCGCCAGGACCATCCCCGGAACCGCGAAGATGATCTGGATGCCGTGATCGGAGAACCACGTGCCGAACCAGCCGTGCAGGCCGTACACGAGCGTGAGCGCCAGGCCGATGACGACCGGCGAGACGAGAAACGGAAGGTCGATGAACGTGTCGAGGAGCGCGGCGAGTCGGCCGCGGCGGCGGGCGAGGACGATCGCGCAGGTAACCCCGAAGATCGTGTTCAAGGGGACTGCGATCGCCGCCATCAGCAGCGACAGCGAGAACGCGCTGACCGCGGCCGGCGTCGTTATCCAGCCCCAGGCGACCCCAAACCCGTGCTCGAACGTCTTGATGAACACGACCACCACCGGTAGCAGCAACAGGAGCAGCAGGTAGACGAGCGCGACGGCCCGCAGCGACCACTTGGCCTTGCGGTCAATGAGCAACGCGTCCTCCCAGTCTGCGCAGCACCACGAGCACGATCAGCGAGAGCACGATCAGCACCAGCGACAACGACGCCGCGGCCTGCGGAGCATCCGACTCGATGTCGGCGAAGATGACGATGCTGGCGATCTGCACCTTGCCGACGATCAGCACCAACGACCCGATCTCGCCGACGGAGCGCGCGAACGCGAGCGCCGTGCCCGAGATGATCGCCGGGCGCAGCGCCGGCAACACGATCCGGCGGAAGATCGTGGCGTTGCCGGCGCCGAGCGAGGCCGCGGCCTCCTCGACCTCGCGGTCGAGCTCGAGCAGCACCGGCTGCACGGAGCGCACCACGAACGGGAGCGTGACGAACAGCAGCGCCACCAATACGATCCCGCGCGTGTAGGCGAGGTGGACGCCGAACGGGCTGCCGGGACCGTAGAGGGCGAGCAGGGTCAGTCCGGCGACGATCGTCGGCAGCGCGAACGGCAAGTCGATCAGCGAGTTGATGATCCGCTGGCCGGGGAAGCGGTCGCGGACGAGCACCCAGGCGACCACCGTCCCCATGATCGCGCCGATGATCGCGACGAGCAGCGACGCGCCCAGGCTGATCGCCAGTGCCTTGAGCGCCAGCGGGTTGGTGACCGACTGCCAGAAGCTCGACGGGCTCTGGCTGACCGCCTTGACCGTCACCGCCGCGAGCGGGATCAGCACGATCACGCTCAGATACAGGGTCGACAGCCCCAGGGCGACGCCCCCGCCGCGCGCCGCCCGCAGGCGGCTGCGGACGGCGGCCCGGGCGGCCGGGGCGGCGTATGCGCCGGTCGGCCCCGTCAACACGTTGCACCCGGAATGGCGGGGTGGGCGGGTCCGGGTTCCCCCCAGGCTTTGTCCTCGGATCCTCGTGCAGCGCCGCTGCGCCTCGGATCCTGCGTCCTCGCCTGGCGGGCCCCGGACCTCGCCCTTCCAGGCACGATGTGTTGACCAGTCCGACTAACCGGAGGCAGTGGGCACCCCCGCGGCCTGCTCGATCTTGATGATCGACCCGTGGTCGGGGTCGAAGAACTGGTCCTTGACCTTCGTCCAGCCGCCCAGGAAGCCGATCGTGAACAGCTGCGGTGGCGTCGGGAACTTCGACGCGAACTTCTTGGCCACCGAGGCGAGCACCGGCCGGTATCCCTGCTGGGCCCAGATCGTCTGGCCGGCCGGCGACCATTGGAAGGCGAGGAAGGCTTTGGCCTGGGCCTGATGTGAGCTGGAGGCGGTGACCGCGATCGGCGTCTGGATCAGGATCGTCTGCTTGGGGACGACGTACTGAACGCTGTCGCCCGCCTTCTCGGCGGCGATCGCGTCGGACTCGTAGTCCAGGAGCACGTCGCCCTTGCCGCTGGTGAACGTCTGCAGAGCCGTGCTCGCGCTCGGGTCCTGGACCGACACGTTCTTCGTCAGCAGGGTGCGGACGTAGGCCAGCGCCTGCGCCGGGGACTTGCCCTCCTTCAGCTGCGCTCCGTAGCCGGCCATGATGTTCCACTGGGCGCTGCCCGACGTCGCCGGGTTCGGGGTGATCACGTCGACCCCCGGCTTGACCAGGTCATCCCAGCCAGTGATGTGCTTGGGGTTGCCCTTGCGCACGACGAATACGACGACCGAGTCGCTGGAGAACCCCTGCTGCGAGCCGGCATTCCAGGTCGACGACACGATCTTGTCCTTGACCAGCCGAGTCATGTCCGGCGTGGTGGAGAACGCCGCCACGTCCGCGGGCTGGCCGGAGTCCACCGCGCGACTCTGTGAGCCCGACGCACCAAACGATTCGCTGAAGCTCACCCCTCTTCCGGCGGAGGTGTTTCCGAAGGCGGCGGTGAGCGCGTCGTAGGCCGTCTTCGGGGTCGAATATCCGACCAGTGCGAGTTGCGTCTTGGGATCACCGCCGGAGGCGCCAGTGGAGGACCCACCGTGGTTGGTGACGGTGTTGGCGTCGGAGGCCCCGCCGCATCCCGTCAACGCCAACATCGCGGCGGCGGCGAGGATCCCGACGGGCAGCCGGACCCGCCGCCACCGGTGAAGTCTTCTGATCATCTATTCCTCTCAGAGCCAAGTACTAGTTTGTCGATTGAGATTGACGACATCGACCCCGGATTGTACTCAGTAAATCGATTGGTTTGGTTTTGTTTGCCGCCTGTGGGCCAGGGCTGGCAGCGGTCGCGCCGAATGAAGTCATCAGCGGGCAGCGTTCCGTGGTGGCTTGGACCTATGTCAGCGGCGTGTAGAGGGTCCGGCCGCGTGGAAGCGTCCGAGCGTGAAGCCGAGCTCCGCGTAGAACCTCCTTGTCGCCCACGTCGGTGCGAGCACGCCCAGTGGGCAGCCGGTGGCGCTGCCCTCGCCCAGCGCGCCGCGCGGCCGATGCGCGACCCTCGCCCGCGAAAGCCGACCCGAGCAGCGCGACGCCGTCGGCCGCGAGTTGCGCATCCACCCGGCGCGTGACGATGTGGTAGTCAGACGCCGCTGACGGGGTTGCCGGGCGAGCTCGCTACCGACCCCCGCCCAGGGCCTTACGCTCGTGGTGGGATGAGTGAACCTCTGGCTGACGAAACCGCGATGACCAAGATTCAGCCCGAGTTGTGGGTCGACCGCGCCGGCGCCGCCGTCGCGTTCTACCAAGCCGCGTTCGGCGCGACCGTCCTGCACCGTGTCGGCGAGGGAGACGACATCGTCGCCCAGCTGGCCGTCGGCGACGCTGCGTTCTGGGTGGCATCGTCGAGTTCGAACATGAAGCGGTTCAGTCCGCGGAGTATCGGTGGCGCTACGAGCCGGACCCTACTGGTGATCGATGATCCCGAGACGCTCCTGGACCAGGCGGTCAGCGCCGGTGCCACTGAGGTGTCCCCGGTCGGGAACGAGCACGGGTGGCGCCTGGGGCGGATCATCGACCCGTTCGGTCATGAGTGGGAGATCGGCGTGCCCATCGACGCTTGGCCATCCCCGTGAGGAGCGACATGCGCACCAGCCAATGGCGCAGCCGGACCTTGGCCCGAAACCACCACGGCATCCGACCTCGCTCGCTCCAGCTTCGCATCTGGTCGGCCGCGTCGACCGCGATGTGAGCGGCCAGCTCGTCGGCGAATGTTCGGCCCCGGGCGTGCCAGCGCTGCCGGCCCTCTCGCGCTCGGTGGCTCATCTTTCCCTCCTCCTTGGTCGAGGTTCGGGCGAGCCGCAACCGGCCTCCCCGAAGTGCTACACTCGCTAAACGTCAAGTATTCTCAATATTTTAGATGCTAAAGGAGTTATGGGGTGCTGTCAAGCGTCGCTCCCGAAAACCGTCCGGAGCTGATCGCCGAGCTCAGCGAACGGACCGGTCGGGAGCTGGCCACCCGGACGGTGCTGTTCCATCACGCCATGGCCGCCCGCCTCGGGCTCAATGCCACTGACCTGAAGTGCCTGGACCTGCTGCGACAGACCCAGACGCCGCTCACCGCCGGCAACCTGGCGGCGCAGACGGGCCTCACCGGCGGCGCCATCACCGGCGTCGCCGACCGGCTGGAGACAGCCGGATTCGTGGAGCGCATCCGCGATCCCAACGACCGCCGCCGCTGGGAGCTGCGTCCCCGAGGCGATCGACAGGCCGAGATCACGAGCTTGTTCGCGCCCCTGGCCAGCGCCATGGCCCACCTCTGCGCCAACTACACCAATGACGAGCTCGCCCTGCTCACCGATTTCCTCACCCAGCTCAGCGACCTCATGGCCGACCAGACCGACCGGCTGCGGGAAAGCCCCCACGGCTAGGGACGCGCGGTTGCACCGGCACGCCAGGCAAGCCCAGAGGCGGTTGCGCGGCGTAATCGCGATGCTGGCGTTGGCCGCGTGCGTCGTCGGATGCGGAGAGTCTTCACAACCGCCCGCCTACGTCGCCTCCGACGGCTACCTCAAAGCGCTGGCGGAGGGGAATTACTCAAGTGCCTGCGCCCAGCTTGACCCGCGGGCGCGCGCCCGGGTCGACCGGTCTCCAGGCCATCGTGTTTCCTGTGCCAGGGCGTTCACCCTCTGCCTTCCCAACCGGGTGCGGGTGCTCAAGAAGGATCAAACCCAGCTGCTTTACGCCACCGTCGATATCAACATCGACGGCTCCACCGCGTCGGCTCAGGTGAGCGGCACCCCGGTGGCCAACGCGGTCAAGCACTTCACGCTGGCCGATCAGCGCGGCCACTGGAAGTTGACCTCGTATGGTCAGGAGCTGACGGGATGCCGTCGCCCCTCGACGTCGACGCATCGATAGGCTCCGCCACCGCCGATGCGTTTCTTCGAATACGAGTCGCGGGCGATCGTCGCCAGGGCCGGGATCCCCGTCACCCAGCACGGCTTCGCCACCACGCCCGCGCAGGCCCGCGAGATCGCCTTCGGCATCGGCGGCCCGGTGGTGATCAAGTCTCAGGTCCTCACCGGCGGCCGGATGAAGGCCGGCGGCGTCCAGTTCGCCGAGACCGCCGATGAAGCGGCCGAGCACGCCGAGCACGTTCTTGCGCTGGAGATCAATGGCCAGGTCCCTCGCGGCGTCCTCGTCGACTCGCGCGCCGCGGTCACGCACGAGTACTACGCCGGGGTCGTATGGGATGGGACCCGTAAGCGTCCGGTGATGCTGTTCTCGGACATGGGCGGGATCGACATCGAGCAGGTGGCGCAGGCGCACCCCGATCACGTCGCCCGTGGCCATTTCTCCACCCGCACGCCGTTCTCCGACTGGCAGGCAAAGCAGGTGATCGCTTCGCTGGGCGTGACCGGATCGGCCCTGAACCGCCTCACCCCCATCCTCGCGCGCCTGGCGCGGCTGTTTCTCACCTACGACATGACGCTGGCTGAGATCAATCCGCTCGGGGAGCTGACCGACGGGTCGTTCGTGGCCCTGGACGCCCACATGGACATGGAGAACGAGGCCCGTCCCCGCCAGCACGCGTTACTGTCCGAGCTCGGCGTGGGCGACGAGGAGACGCGCCAGGCGCGGGAGGCAACCGCGTTCGAGCTCGCCGGCGAGCAGGTCGACGCCCAAGACCACCGGGGCGTGGCCGGCAATGTGACCGAGTTCGACGGGGACCTCGGGCTGGTGATCGGCGCCGGCGGAGGGTCGCTGACCCTGTTCGACGCGGTTCGCGCCCACGGCGGGGATCCGGCCAATTACTGTGAGATCGGCGGCAACCCGTCGGTCGCCAAAGCCTGTGGCCTGGCCAAGCTGGTGCTGTCAAAGCCCGGCGTGAACAAGATCGCGGTGATGATGTCGATCGTCTCCAACACCCGCGTCGACATCGTCGCCCGCGGGGTGATCAAGGCCTGCCTCGAGCTCGGTTACGACCCGGCCGAGAAGATCGCCATCTTTCGCATCCCGGGGGCGTGGGAGGAGGAGGGGTTCAAGATCCTCGAGCGCTACGGCGTCTCCTACGCCGACCGCTCGGTGTCGCTCAACGAGGCGGCCCGCCGTGCCGTGGAGCGGATCCAGGGGGCGGCGGTCGCATGAGCATCCTCGTCGACGCCGAAACCACCTTCATCGTCCAGGGGATCACCGGCCGCGAGGCGGTAAACCTGACGAGGGAGTGCCTGGACTATGGCGCCGGGGCGAGGATCGTCGGCGGAGTGACGCCGGGCCGGCGGGGGCGCGACGTCCATGGTGTGCCCGTGTTCGACACCGTCGCCCAAGCGGTGGAGCATCACGGCACTGCGATCGACGGCTCGGTCGTCACCGTCCCGCCCGAGTTCACCAAGGACGCGGTCCTCGAGGCGTTGGCGAACGGCGTCCGCCTGGTGGTGATCGTCACTGAGCGGATCCCCCGGGGCGACGTCGCTGAAATGGTGGAGCTGGCCGCCGAGCGCGATTCGCGGATCATCGGACCCAACTGCCTGGGGATCATCGTCCCCGAGGTGATCAAGATGGGCGGCATCGGCGGCCCGGCCAAGGACGCCGCCAAGTCATACACGCCGGGCCCGGTCGGGATCATCTCCCGCTCCGGCGGCATGACCACCGAGATGGCGTCGACGCTGAGCGCCGCGGGACTGGGTCAGTCGACGGCGGTGTCGGCCGGCGGCGACGCGATCATCGGCTCTAGCTACGCCGAGCTCATGCCGCTGTTCGAGGCCGACGACGCCACCCAGGCGATCGTCATCTACACCGAGCCGGGTGGCCGTATGGAAGCCGAGCTCGCGAGCTGGGTGACCGAGAACAACTCGCGGCTACCGATCGTCGCGTTCATGGCCGGGCGGTTCATGGACGAGATGCCCGGCATGAGTTTCGGCCACGCGGGCACGATCGTCGAGGGCAGGGAGGACACGGCGACCGAGAAGATCGCCCGCCTGGCCGCGGCCGGCATCGCCGTCGCCGACCGGATCGAGGACATCCCCGGGCTGGTGATGGAGCGGCTGTAGGGATGGCCGGCACGTTCATCGACGTCACCGTCGACCCAACCGCCGGCGCCGAGCCGGAGCTCGCCGCCAAGCTGGCCGAGGTCTGTCCGGTCGACATCTTCCGCGCCGACGCTGTGGGAGTCCAGATCGTTGAGGAGAACCTGGACGAGTGCGTCCTCTGCGAGCTGTGCATCAACGCCGCTCCCGCCGGCGCGATCCGGGTGATCAAGCTGTACTCGGGCGAGTCGCTGCCCGCCGGTTAGGCGAGCGATCAGGTTCTGGAGCCCGCCCGGCGAGCGCTATTGTCGGCATCCGACGATGAGCGTGCTCAACCTCGAAACGATCGACTGCCGGAGGTCGGACGGCGTCGCGTGGCTGATCCTCAACCGCCCCAGCACGCTCAATGCCTGGACGCTCCAGCTCGGCCAGGAGCTGACCCAGGCCCTCGATGACGTCGCCGCGGACCCGCGGGTCAGGGCGGTGGTGCTCACCGGCGCCGGCCGGGCGTTCTCGTCGGGCGCCGACCTGCGCGCCGACACCGGCGCCACCACCTCGGATGGCAAGCCCGACATCGAGTCGCCGCTGCGCGACACCTACCACCCGCTGATCCTGCGCGTCCGCACCGTGCCCAAGCCGGTGGTCGCCGCCGTCAACGGACCGGCGGTCGGCATCGGCTGCTCACTCGCCCTGGCCTGCGACCTGATCGTCGCGGCGCGCTCTGCCTACTTCCTGATGGCGTTCGTGAACATCGGCCTTGGTCTGGACGGCGGCGCCTCCCAGAGCCTCGTCGCCCGCGTCGGCCACGCCCGCGCCTTCGAGATCGCGTATCTGGGCGAACGGATCGGCGCCGACCGGGCGCTGTCCTGGGGCCTGGTCAATCAGGTGGTCGACGACGGCGAGCTCGAGCCGGCCGTCGCAGAGCTCGCCGGGCGACTGGCGGCCGGGCCGCCCGGCTCCTATTCGGCGATCAAGCGCGCGATCAACGAGCGCGCCTACGCCGGATTCGCCGAGCAGCTCGAGCTCGAGGCCATGCTCCAGCAGGAGCGCGCGCAGTCAAGCGACTTCGCCGAGGGAGTCGCGGCATTCCTTGGGAAGCGCCCGCCGCAGTTCACCGGGAACTAGCCGCCAAGTACCGAGCCCTGGTTCACCGTCCATTCCGCGCCCGCCCGTCTGAATGAACCTCGCCCGCATCCTCATCGACTCCGCGCAGCGCGACCCGGGCCACGTCGCGATCAGGCTCGGCGACATCGAGCTCACGTACGCTCAGCTCGACGGAGCCAGCGCTCACCTGGCGGGGCTGCTGCGCGATCAGGGATTCGCCGCCGGCGACCGCGTCGGGATCATGCTGCCAAACCTCCCGTACTTCCCGGTCATTTACTACGGCGTGCTGCGCGCCGGCGGCATCGTCGTGCCGATGAACGTGTTGCTCAAGAAGCGCGAGGTCGCCTACTACCTCCAGGACGCCGCGGCCCGGCTGCTGTTCGCCTGGCACGAGCTCGCCGCCGACGCGCAGGGGGGCGCCGACGAGGCCGGCGCCGCCTGCGTACTCGTCGCCCCCGACGAGTTCGAAGCGCAGGTCGGCGCCGCCGAGCCGGACGTCGGGGTCGCCGACACCGCCGATGACGACACGGCGGTTCTCCTCTACACCTCCGGCACCACCGGCCAGCCCAAGGGTGCAGAGCTGACCCACGCCAACCTGACGCTCAATTCCGAGGGCTCGCGCAACCTGTTCGGCCTCGGCGACGCGGCGATCCAGCTGGGCGCGCTGCCGCTGTTTCACTCCTTCGGGCAGACCTGCGGCATGAACTCGACGATCGGCGGAGGCGGCACGCTGACGCTGATGGCGCGCTTTGATCCGGGCAGGGCACTGGAGATCATCCAGCGCGACCGAGTCAACATCTTCCAGGGCGTACCGACGATGTACAACGCGATGCTGCATCACCCGGAGCGCGACAGGTTTGACGTCAGCTCCCTGCAGCTGTGTGCGTCGGGGGGATCAGCGATGCCGATCGAGCTGCTGCGCGGGTTCGAACAGGCATTCGGCTGCAAGATCCTGGAGGGATATGGGCTGTCGGAGAGCTCCCCGGTCGCCTCCTTCAATCACGCCGACCGCGAGCGCAAGCCCGGCTCGATCGGCACCCCGATCAACGGGGTGGAGATGGCGGTCGTCGACGAGGACGGGCACGAGGTCGAGGGCGGCGGGGTCGGTGAGATCGTGGTCCGCGGCTATAACGTGATGAAGGGCTACTGGCGCCGCCCCGACGCCACGGCGGAGACGATCGTCGACGGCTGGCTGCACACCGGCGACCTGGGCCGGATCGACGAGGACGGCTACTTCTACATCGTGGATCGCAAGAAGGAGCTGATCATCCGCGGCGGCTACAACGTCTATCCGCGGGAGATCGAGGAGGTGCTCTACGAGCACCCGGCGGTTCGCGAGGCGGCGGTGATCGGCGTCCCCGACGCCGAATACGGCGAAGAGGTCGGCGCCGCGGTCGCGCTCAAGGACGGCGCCACCGCGACCGCGGAGGAATTGCGCGAGCACGTCAAGACCCAGGTGGCGGCGTACAAGTACCCGCGCCGAGTGTGGCTGGTGCCAGATCTGCCCAAGGGCCCGACTGGGAAGATCCTCAAGCGGGAGATCGAGCCGCCGGTGCAGGATTGAGCGTCGGCAGCCAGGTGCGGGTGCGGGATAGCGTCGGCAGCCAGGTGCGGGTGCGGGATTGAGCGTCGGCAGCCAGGTGCGCGTGCGGCCGGCGGAGCCGGGCGACGTCGGTCAGCTCTTCGGGTTCATCGTCGAGCTCGCCACCTACGAGCGCTCACCGGAGCAGGTGACGGGCACACCGGAGATGCTGAAGACCGCCCTGTTCGGTCCTCATCCGAGCGCCGAGGCCCTGATCGCCGAGCTGGACGGCAACCCGGCGGGGTTCGCGCTGTTCCACGGGACGTTCTCCACCTGGGAGTGCCTGCCGGGGATCTGGCTGGAGGACCTCTACGTGCCGGAGCGTCATCGCCGCACCGGAGTCGGTGGCGTGCTGCTGGCCCGGCTGGCCCGCCTCTGCCTGGAGCGCGACTGCCCGCGGTTGGAGTGGCACGCACTGGACTGGAACGACCCGGCGCTGCGCTTCTACGAGCGGATCGGGGCCCGCCGGCTGCCGGAGTGGGAGCTCCACCGTCTCGACGGCAACAACCTGCGACAGGTGGCCGGGCGCTGAATATGAACGCGGCCAACCGCGCGGGCCGCCGACCCGACTCGCCAAGCCCCGACCTTCGCGGCATGAGGTCTCCCGGCATAGAGAAGCCCCGCCGGGGCGGGGCTTCTCCGTAGCAGGCCTATAAGCCGGATCTTGTCAAGAGCAGTCATCCATCTGAGCGGCCTACCCGGACCTTGGCGGGTCACCTACGAACGGTCCTGCTTGGCCTAGCATCGGGTGGGGTTTACCGGGCCGCCGCGTCACCGCGACGCCGGTGCGCTCTTACCGCACCATTTCACCCTTACCGGCCTGAGGCGCTGCAGCGGCCCCAGGCTTAGGCGGTGTCTTTTCTGTGGCACTTTCCCGCGGGTTTCCCCGGGTCGGCGTTACCGACCACCCTGCCCTGCGATGTCCGGACTTTCCTCGAAGGCTTCACCTCCGCGACTGCTCAGCCTGCGCGGGCGAGCATAGCGCCCGCGCGCCCCGCTCGCCAGCAACTGCCTCGCTCCGGCTGTTGCGTCCGGCGCTGCGGCTGCTCCGGCCATTGTGTTCGGGGCCGGCTGCTCATGTCAGGCTCGTCCCGCAGCTGCGACAGCGGCCGCCGATCGGCAGCGCGTGCGCCCCGTAGTCAGGCCGCATCTCCCCGCCGCACCCCAGGCAGACGGCGGACTCGTGGGCGGCGAGTCCCTCCCACACCCCGGCGACCAAAGCATCCAGGGTGGGCTCGCCGCCCACGTCCAGCGATCCCGAGCTCATGCGCTGGGCATGCTCGCGGTCACGGTCCGGAGCGTTCCGCGGCGACACCGCCAAGGCGCTCACGAGATGTTCCTCATCAGACCGACCACCCGCCCGAGCACGCGCACGTCCCGACTGCGGATCGGCTCCATCGACGCGTTCTCAGGCTGCAGGCGCACGTGATCGGGCTCCTGGAAGAACCGCTTTACCGTCGCCTCCTCGCCGACCAGCGCGACCACGATGTCGCCGTCGCGGGCCGTCTCCTGGGGACGGACCACCACCAGGTCGCCCTCGATGATGCCGACATCCTGCATCGACTCGCCCCGGACCCGCAGGAGGTACTCGCCGTCCTCCCCACCGGCGAACGCTGGAGTCTGGATGTACTCCTCGATGTTCTCCTCGGCGAGCAACGGCTGTCCGGCGGCGACCTGGCCGACGAGGGGCAATGCCGGCCGCACGAACGCAGACACCCCGGCCTGGACTCCCTGCGCGGCGCGATCGAGCAGCTCGATCGCCCGCGGCTTGGTCGGATCGCGTCGCAGCATCCCGATCCGCTCCAGGTTCGCCAGGTGCGCGTGAACCGTCGAGGACGACGCCAGGCCGACCGCCTTGCCGATATCCCGCACCGTGGGCGGATAGCCGTATTTCGCCGAGTAGCGCTTGATGAAGTCGAAGATTTCCTGCTGTCGCTTGGTCAAGTCCATGCGGTCAACTCCTTGATCGGGTCAGCCCGCGAGGCCGCCGTCGAACATGTGTTCGCAAATCTAGCGGCCCCCGCGGACGGACTCAAGCGGCAGGCCTCCCTCGCTCACCTCACCGAGCCCCGTGGCGCCGATCGGTGGCCGGCCCGCGTCTATACTGCCCGCCCACGCGCCTGTGGCGGAATTGGTAGACGCGCAAGGTTGAGGGCCTTGTGGACTGAATGGTCCGTGGAGGTTCGAGTCCTCTCGGGCGCACTGGGAAAGCCCCGCTTGACGGGGCTTTCCGTTCCGGCTGACGTGTCGATGCGCCGCGACGAGCGATCGTGGCGACATCATGTGGGAGCGTCCCTCTCGTCGGGGGCGGGTCAGCCGCCCCGACGCGGCCGGGGTCTCTCTCGGAGACAGGAGCCGGAGACCGAGAGAGCCTCCTGCGTGATCGCGGCCACCTCCGCCGGTGAGGCTTGGGTCCGGCGGCGGCCCGTGCGCGAACACCGACCCGCCGCTCAGGCCGCGCGCAACCCCCGCCTGGATCAGCGCCTCGATCCTGCCGGTCGGCTGCTTGGCGGCATTCGGCTGCTTGGCGGTAGATACACGCGCGTACCCGAGTCGACGATCCCAATGTAGGCGAGCGAGCGCTCTTCGTCTCCTCGTGGTCGATCTTGCCGGCGCCAGCCGCGCGAGCCGGGCGCGAGCAGAGCCTACGATCGCGCTTGGTCTGTCGCGTCAGCCGTCTCGGGCTGGTCGGGCGTCGCAGCCCAGCTGGCAAGGAGGTTCAGCGCCGCTCGGACTTCGCGCCAGGCTCGGCGGTGTAGGTGAGGATGGTCAGGCCTGGGTCGGCCACGAGGTCCAGGCGGTCGTAGGTCAGGCTGATCTCGCCGACGATCGGATGGTGGAAGTGTTTGATGCCGGTGATGTGCTGGCGGACGTTGCGCGGCCCAGCGGGCGCTGGGCGCGCTCATTGATCGCTCCGCCGACCCGCGGGTAGCGGCCACCCAGACCCCGGCTCACCCGGGCGCCAGCTCCGGGCGAGCCACGCCCCACCTGATACCACCCACCTGATACCACCCACCTGATACCCCCACCACCACGACGCAGGAGAAACGATATGCAGATCACCCGCAACTTACTCGACACCAACACAGGCTCCAGCGAGTGGTTCACCGGCACCGTCTACATCGACCCGATCGCCGCGCCGTCCGACCCCTCGCGCCTCGGTGCCGGCGCAGTGCACTTCACGCCCGGCGCGAGAACCGCATGGCACACCCATCCTTACGGCCAGACCATATACGTCACCGAAGGGGTTGGCCGTTGCCAGCGCGAGGACGGTCCCGTCGAGGAGATCCGCCCCGGCGACTGCGTGTACTTCGAGCCCGGGGAGAACCACTGGCACGGCGCCCCCCCCAACCGCTTCATGACCCACATCGCCATGCAGGAAGCCGACGACACCGGCAGCCCCGTCACCTGGGGCGAGCACGTAACCGACGAGCAATACAGCGCCAGGCCGGCGTCATAGCGCCACGAACCACGAGCAGGCCTACACATCACCCAGAGCTTCGGCGACCCCCGGTGCCGTAGGCGATCTCACTCAACAGCGCTGGAGAGTCCCCGCCAAGCACCGCTGGAGATCACACCCGTCACAACACGAGTGTGTCCAGCGCCGCCCAGGCGCCCCCAGCGTAATGGCCGCGCTCTACCCAACCTGGAGCCGGTGATCCAAATGGATCGACAACCTCCAGTTCTGCCAAAGGAGCGCGTAACCGCCGGCGATGAGCACACTCTCATCTCGGGCTTAGCGCAGTCTTTCGCAGGCCTCAGATACTCATGCTGTCGATCGAGATTGACCAGCCCGGCCTCCTCGGTCAAACCGCGCCGGTTCCTGTGGGCGCTCGGACCCACATCGGGAAAGACTCTCTGCGCAGCCTCATCGATGAATAGCCAGCTAACCCATCGCGGATCTTGAGCCTGTCAGGCACGCCCCGACGGCGGCGAGCCACCCGTCAACCTACGCGGAGCGTCGACGCTGAGCACTCCGCCGAGTCAGACGCCAACCGTCTTGGCTGGTCGCTGTTACCGGTCCGCCTGTTCCTGGGCGTGACGTTTGTCTACGGTGGCATTCAGAAGCTCAGCGATCCGGGCTTCCTGCGCCCGGGGGCGCCGACCTATATCGGAACGCAGTTGCGCGGATTCGCCCACGGTACTCCGGGTGGATTTCTGTTACGGGCGCTTGCCATTCCCCATCCTGCGTTGTCCGGCGTTGGGGTTGCGCTGGTGGAGATCGCAGTCGGGCTGCTCGTCACGACCGGACTCCTCACCCGTCCCGCCGCGGCGGCCGGGCTGGCGCTCAACCTGCTGCTGTTTCTGACCAACAGCTGGCACACCTATCCCTACTTCCTCGGTTCGGACATCGTCTTCGTGTTCGCGTGGCTGCCGTTCGTCCTGGTCGGCGCCGCCCGGCAACCGGCGCTCGATCCGCTCCTGCAGCGGATCCCAGTCACCCGGGCTGACCCAGGCCGTCCGCCCGGACCGCGGCGGCGGCGGCGGCGGCGGCGGCGGAACAGCGGTACCCCGCGCCCGGCCCGGCCTTGCCGAGCCGGATCTAACGCGCCGTGGCGCGATCGGCGCAGCCCTGGGCCTCGTGGGGGCGACGACCGCGGCGATCGCCGGAGTGTCTCTGCTCGTCCGTGGTGGCTACCGCCCATCCCGAACGCTCAACGCCTCCGTCCCGCCGCACACCCGCCCGCCCCGGAGCACATCGACACCCCCGAGCACACAGACTCGTTCCACTCCGCATCCACACGGGGCCGCCCGCAGCCTGCCCGCCGGGGCCGTCAAGCTCGGCGCCGCCAGTCAGCTGTCCATCGGACAAGGGGCCACCTACACCGATCCGGGCGATGGTCAGCCGGACATCGTCATCCGCCAGCAGAACGGCACGCTCGTCGCCCACAGCGCGGTGTGTACCCACGCCGGCTGCACCGTCGGGTATCGGGAAGGACAGATTGTCTGCCCCTGCCACGGGTCGATCTTCAATGCGCAAACCGGCGCGGTCATCACCGGACCAGCGGTGACGCCGCTGGCGCCGCGGAAGGTGACCCAGCGCGCCGGCGAGATCTACGCGCTCCCCGCGTGAGACTTAGCTAGGCGCGGTCTCGGAAGGACATTCGCCGACCACGTTGGGTAGCGAACCGGTCATGAATGACCGATCACAAGCCACCACTCAGGCCGGCGCCTCCGACAACATCCCAGGGTGAAGCGGTTCATCTCGCGGCTGTGCAGCTGCGAGGAGACGGAGTTCGTATTGCAGAGTCGTCCAGCCCTCCCTGGTGGTCGTGATCGACGGCACGTGTCCATCTGGCTCCGATCCTTGCCGCCACGGTGTCGAGCAGCTCGGGCGAAGCGCCAACCCGACCTGGCGCGGGGTTCGGCGGGCGCGACGCGGGCCGCCATCGCCGACGGGAGATGATGTTGAACGGCGTGGTTCACCGGTTCTTGCCACGTTCCGGACCTTCGGTCGCCTAGGCTGCGGGGATGGCTAGTTGTTGTCTGAGCGCGAACCCAGTGGAAGCCCGCCGTGAGCGAACGTGACCTCTCGGCCGCCACCCGGCGGCCGGACAGCCTGCCAGACCCGGAAAAGCCTGCCGGCACCGCGAACGAGGAGATGCCCTTCGACCACATCGTCGTGGTGATGATGGAGAACCACTCGTTCGACAACCTGCTCGGCGCGTTGTCGCGCTCGCTCCAGCCGGCCGCCGACGGGCTGACGTTCGATCGGGCCGGTGTCGCGACCAACTCGAACCCAGGGACGAGCGGAACCCCCCCGGAGGTGACCGCGTTCTCGTTGCGGTCGACGGCCCAGGGGCAGCACGTGTCGCAGACCTGGAACGCCACCCACCAGCAGATCGACGGCGGCCGGATGGATGGCTTCGTGAAGTCAGTGGGGTCGACCCAGCCGATGGGCTACTGGACGGCCGAGGTGCTGCCGTTCGCCTACTCGCTGGCCGGCGCGTTCACGCTGGCCAACCGCTGGTTCTGCTCGGCGCCATGCATGACCTTCCCGAACCGGCGCTTTTTGCTGGCCGGCACCGCCTACGGCAACATCGCCACCGACGTTCAGAGCTTCACCGACCCGCCGCCGCCCAATGGGACGATCTTCGATCGTCTCGACGCTCATGGAATCAGCTGGCGCAACTACTTCACCGATCTGCCCTACACGGCGATCATCCCGTCGATCATCGAGAAGTACCCGACGCACCTGGCCCCGATCGCCGAGTTCTACAGCGATTGCGGCGCGGGAAAGCTGCCCTCGGTCAGCTTCGTCGATCCCGAGGTCGGCGTGCTCTCCTACATCGGCAAGCAGTTGGCGTCGCTACCCGTTCTGGGGAGCATCGTCTCCGGGCTCGACACCCTCGGTGGAGACGAAGAGGAGCCCCAGGACATGTACTACGGCGAGTCCTGGGCCCACAAGACAGTGGAAGCCGTCCTGCGCTCCCCGGCTTGGCCGCGCACGCTGCTCATCTACAGCTACGACGAGCACGGCGGCTACTACGACCATGTGCCTCCGCCGGCCGCGATCCCGCCGGACTCGATTCCGCCGCGACTGGGCCCTGACGACGTTCCCGGCGGCTACGACATCTACGGCCCGCGCGTGCCCGCCGTGATCGCATCGCCCTACTCGAAGGCGAACGCCGTAACGGATGTGGTCCACGACCACACGTCCGTGCTGGCGACGATCGAGGCGAAGTGGAACCTTCCGGCGCTCACCTACCGAGACGCGAACGCGTCCACGGTGATGGACTTCTTGAACGTCGACCAGGCCGCCCTTCTGACGCCGCCGACGATCGAGGGCCCAGGCACCACCGGTCCCTCCAGGCCCGTTCAGCGCGGGCGCTGATGGCCGTTCGGTCCGCTGTCGTCGTTGACAACCAGCACCGGACAGGGGGCGTACGTCCGGATCAGCTGGTTGCTCGCTGTCCAGCCCGAGCGGTTCAGCGCACACCCCGGCAGCGCCGCACGCGGGTCAGGTAGCCGAGGGTTACGGAAGTCCGGCCGCGCAGCTCCGGCTCCTGCTCCCACAGTCGCGCGATGCGCTCCAGGAGCGCCTCGCGCTCCTCGGTCTCCAGCATCGCCACGCTGCTGCGAGACAGCGCCAGATCCAGCAACCGCGCGCGATCGACAGTCTCATCATGCGGGAAGTCCCGGTCCTCGACGTCGAGGAAGTGCTCGTGCAACTGCTCGGGGCCCGGCCAACGACCGGCGCCGCCAAGCCGCGTGCCGCGCAGCGTCTCCCGCAGCCGTTGCACCCACTGGGCGGAGTAGTCAAAGCGGTTGCCGAGCAGTCCGAGGATGCCGGGGCCGCGCAGGATGCGGGCGATCTCCGGGAACGCGCGCGTCTGGTCAAACCAGTGAAAGGCGGCGCCCGCCACGACCGCGTCGACGCTCGCGTCGGCGAGGCCGGTTTCCTCCGCGGTGCCGGCCAGCACGGCCGCGTCCCGAACTCGCGCGCCCAGCAACTCCCGCATCTCGGGGAGCGGCTCCACCGCCACCACCCGGTGACCCTCCGCCACCAGCGCCGCCGTCAGCTTACCGGTGCCCGCGCCGAGATCGACGACGTTCAGTGGCGTCTCGCCGAGCAGCCATCGCACCGCGGAGGCGGGATACCCCGGCCGGCCACGGTCGTACTCCTGGGCAACGAGGCCGAAGGCGTAAGCACGCTCCACCAGCTCAGCATGCCAAACGCCGCCGGCGCATCACCCCGGACGACGCAGGAGCCGCGAGCGCACCGGTTGCGCCACTCCCGTCCGCCGCGCCGCTCGACGCCGGAGCCGCGAGCTCGCCAGGCTGCAGCGCTCCGGTCCGCCGCGCCGCTCACGAGTGCAGCGCGGAGGCGGCGACGACCCGATGTCTCTCGACGTCCGCGAGCTGGCCCTGCGCGCGGGCGATCAGCTCGTCGAGATCAACCGCCGCAGAACCGGGCGGGCGCTGATCGCGGAGGGCCTGCCACAGCAACAGCTTGCCGTAGATACCGACCTCCGCCACGTCCAACTCGATGAGCGGAGACAGAGGGGAGCGGCTCAGGAGCCGCCCGTTGAACTTCAACCGGCCCGCCTTCTCGGCCATCCAGGCAACCGCAGCCTTGGCCACGTCTGGTCGCACCCCCGCTCCGGCCATCACGCGTCGCAGCGCCTGCCGGTCCTCGGCGATCTCCACCGCGAGACCGGACAGGAACGTGCCGAGCTCCGTGCTCTGATGTTCGCGCGCCGACCGCCGGACCAGCTCGAAGATCGCCGTCGATCCAGCGAGATGGTCATTCAGGTACACCGTGAGGAGCCGACCGCCGGCGATCGCGTCGGCGGGGCTCGTTGCAGGCTGAGGCACTTCGCCCACCTCCTTCGCATCGGTGATGCCTACGATATCCCGGCTGCACGTCGGCAAACGACCGATCACGCCCGGCACGAGCCGGGGGCGCTGGTGCCCCCAGCGCATGCTGCCGGCACGAGCTGGGGGCGGTGCTGCCCCCCAGCTCATGCTGCCGGCACGAGCCGGCGGCGGTGGTGCCCCCAGCTCGGATGACTCGGGGCGGGACTAGTTGACCGCCATCCCTGCGGGCGTGGCGCCGGCGGGCAGCGGGATAGGAGAGCCGGCCAGCTCGGTCAGGTTGCCGCCGTTTACGGCAAACGTGCCAACCGCGCGGGCTCCGCTCTCGTTGAGGTACAGCGTGCGGCCGTCCGGGCTCAGACCGGCGTCGACCGCGCCGATGCCACCGGTGCCGGCAACTGCCGTGCTACCGAGCAGCGTCAACGCTCCACCTGGCGCGATCGAGTAGCGCGAGATGGAACCGGATCCGGTGTTCACGGCGAACAGGTACCTGCCGTCGTGGCTGATCACCAGCCAGCACGGGGCCGTCTGAAGGTCGGCGAACGGAGACGAGCCGATCGGCGACAACGTACCGTTGACGGAGTCCCTGAACGCTGAAACCGTTCCCAGGCCAGCACCGTTGTGGGCGTTTGTCACAAACAGCTGATCCCGACTCGTCGGGCGGAACTGGCTGCCGAACGGGCCGAGCCCCTGCGCTGTGAACGGTGAGCCGGGCGCCGCGGTCAGGCGGCCGTTGCGGCCGACGCGATAGCTGTCGATCGCGGAGGTTCCGACCTCGGTGCCGACGAGCTTTGAGCCGTCACTGTTGAACAGGACGTCACCCGGAGCCGACGCGTCGGGCAACGTGACAGTGGAGCCGGGTAGAGGGTTCAGATGTCCTCCGGGATTGAGGGTGAAGCCCGTGTAGTTACTGCCGCCGTCACCGGCGTTGGCGACATACACGAGATTGCCGTGCACGGCGATGCTGTCGGGCTTGATCCCGCCCGAGGAGACCGGGCTGCGGTGAACGGCCTTGAGCGTTCCGTTGGGCTCGATGTGAAGTACCGAGATCTGATTGCTGCCGGCGTCGACCGCCAGCAGATACCGTCCGTTGTCGGCAATCTGAACTGCACCCTGGGATGCGAGGCCGGTGCCGGCGCCGGCGCCGCCGGCGGCGAACGGGGAGCCCGCGGCGGGCGTCAATCTGCCGTCAGGATGCCGATCGAACACGGCGATCGTGTTCGATCCGGATGTGTTGTCGTTGACGTACACGTGTCCGGCCACGGGAGACGTCCAATTGGACGTGCTCGCGGACGCGACGGCCGGCCCTACCAGGGCCAACGCGAGCAGGGTGATGGGCAGCGAGCTGCGCAAGAGCCAGCGCATTGCTTCTCCTTACTTTGGGGGTTGCCCTCGATCGGTCAGGAGCGCGCCGCACCTACCACTAGCGCACACGCTGGACCGGAGGGTCCACTCATTGGAGCAGGCCGGTGCCGACCCGTCAAGACCAGCGCAGCGAGCGACTCAAACTGTTAAGCACTGGCTCGGGCGGGTCGGCTGACGAGGTGCGCCGACGCCGGGCGCCATGAAATCATCTCCGGAGGCCGCGCCTCAATTGCGGCCGTGAACATCATGACCCGCTCCCTCGATGTCCTGGTTGTCGGCGCCGGCCCCTCGGGTCTGTTCGCGGCCATTGAGCTGGCACGCCACGGCATCCACGCGCGTCTGGTGGAGCGTGCGCCCGAGGCGCACCGCCAAGCCCGCGCCACCGCGCTCCAGCCGGGCACGCTCGAGATCCTCGCCCGCGCCGGTGTCGTCGATCAGGTGCTGGCGGCCTCGGTGCATCTCCCCTATGCCCGGGTGTTCGATCAGGACCTCGATCTGGTCAGCGAGCTGGCGTTCGCGGGCGCGGGGTGCCGCTGGGAGTACCAATGCAGCCTGCCGCAGTGGCGCACCGAGCAGATCCTCGCCGACCGTCTTCGAGACCTCGGCACGACCGTCGAGCGGGGCGTGACCGCGCGCGCCGTTCAGGCCGGCGAAGACGGGATCGTGGTCGCCTTGACCCGCGCCGGCGGCGAAACCGAGACCGTGGAGGTCCGTTACCTGATCGGCGCCGGAGGGGCCCAGAGCATCACCAGAACTTCGATGGCGCAGGAGCTGCTGGGCGAAACCTATCCGGGGACGGCGCTCGTCGCCGATGTCCGCCTGCGCTGCGACATCCCGCGTGACAACTCGGCGTTGGTCGCCGCGCCGCCGGGCTACGTCCTGCTCGCAGCGCTGCCCCATGGACGCTGGATCACGTTCATCGGCGACCTGGCCGAGGACGAACAGGTCCGCCTGACCGAGGACGTATCGCGCGAGTCGGTCGCGGCGGCGATGAAACGGCGGATCCGCGGCGAGATCAGCCTTGAGGACGTCGCCTGGACGGCGTTGTTTCGCATGCACAATCGAATCGCCACACGGCTGGCCGGGCCTCGTCGCTTCCTGCTCGGCGACGCCGGGCACCTCTCCAGTCCGTTCGGCGGGGAGGGTCTCAACTCCGGCCTCCACGACGCGCACAACCTCGGCTGGAAGCTTGCGCTGACGCTGCAGGGCCGAGCCCGACCCCGCCTGCTGGAGACGTTCGCGTCGGAACGGTTGGCGGCCAACCGCCACGCGCTCGTGGTCTCCGATCGGCTCCACGCGATGGCGCACGCCGCCGTCGATTCGGCCCGGACGGGGATGCGTCCGCCCCCTCCCACTCCGGAGCAGGTGGCGGCGCTCGTCCGGTCACGCTCGATGCTCGACGTCTCCTATGCCGACAGTCCGATCGTCGGCCAGTACCCGGCGGCCGCCAAACCGTCCGCGGGTGAAATTCGCCCCGGCGACCGCTGCCCGGACCAAATCGCGCCGACCGTCTGCCATCAGCTGCTGCTCACCGGACCGGCCGACGCACCTGGCCTGGACCGGCTGCGCGACCGCTGGCACGGACTCGTCGAGATCACGGATGCCGCCGGAGCGGGATGGCGATCGAGCGCCGACGCGGTCCTCGTCCGGCCCGACGGTCACCTCGGCTTCCGCGCCGCCAGTGCCGACCCGCCCGGACTGGCGGCGCTCGACGAGCACCTGGAGTCCTATCTGCACGGCGCCGCAACCAGTCCTGTGGATCAGTCGTCGGCCGGCTGATCCAGGTCAGCGGGGCTTGATGAACCGTACGCCACCCATGCCCTGGGAGTCAGCGGTGCCGGCGCGGTCGAGATCGACCGAATCGCCGAAGTTGCGGGCTACGGTGGCGTCGAGGCGTGCCAGCTCGTCGCGGACGGCGGCCAGATGCTCCTCCCCCACCTCCTCCAACAGCTCCTCCAGCATCGAACGCATCCGCCGCAGCACCTGAACCGACGAGGATCCGTACTCACGGATCTCGGTGGTGGCGAGCGCCAGGTAGTCATCCCAGCTGCGGACGGGGATCACCAGGCCCCGGCGGCCGGCCGCCGTGCCCGTGAAGCGCGAGCCCGACACGTCCACGCTGGCGATCAGGCGCAGGCTGTCCCCTAGATAGTTGAGTACCTGGACGGCGGTGGTCGGATCGTTGATGGCCGCCGAAAGGGCCTTGTCGGCGATGTCGACCATGATCCGGAGCGCGAACGCCGGATCCTGCTCGATCGTGCGCTCCGCCCCGAGCACCACCATCCGGCGCAGCTTCTCCGGGTCGCGCCGATCGGTGACACCGGTACCGTGGGCCTCGACCAGAATCGCCCCGGCGGGCACGAAATCTCCGACCGCGTGACGAACCACCACCAGCAGATCGCGGGATCGCGCCCAGCGGAGCAGTCCTTGGACGTCGATCGCCTGGATCGCGCCGCGTCGCTGGGCGCGAGCCACCAGCAGCGGTCGTGCGCCCTCCTCCTCGAGCTGGCCCCAGAAGATCTCGGGAGCAGCGAGGACCGCTGCGAGGCGCCGATAGTCTCGCTGCAGGTATCCGGCGACCAGCACCGCCACCGCCACCGGACGCAGGCGATGCAGGAACCGGTCCAGGAAGATCACGAACAGCATCAGCCCGAGCAGCAGCAGCAGCCCGGCGATCGACGTACCCAGGTTGGGGACGTAGTCGTCCTGGACGTGACGCAGCACGGTGAACGAGAACGAGAGCGTCCCGATCAGCAGCGCCAGCAGCGCCTTGAGGACTCGATCGCGGTACCAGAGCCGCATGTACCGCGCCGAGAACGTCCCGGTCGCCATCTGGACGACGAGCACCGTGACCGTCACCACGAAGCCGGTGAGGGCGGCGATCGCGCCCACGATCGATGCCAGCAGCGTGCTCGCCGTCGATGACGAGTAGGTGAAGTCGACGGGGAGCGTCACCGACTTGTCCACCAGAACGTCGGCGTACCCGAGCCCCACCCCGAGGAGGGCGCCGAGCAGCGGCACCACCCACAGGCTGCCGCTGACGTACTGCCGGAGCCGAAAGCGCCTAGACCAGCTCATGAGGAGGACGGTGCTCGCTTCCGGCGGCGGCTCGGCAGATCAGACGGCCGCGGCCTCGACGCCGTCCAGCGCCCGCTCGAGCTCCCGGTAGACGCGCACGTTGACCGCCATCCCGCAGTGGCTGCCGTCGACCTCCACGCATTTGGCGCTTGGATCCAGGCAGGCGCGCCAGTCGACGATCGCATCGCTGCGGGAGTAGACGGCAAGCGCGATCATCGACGCGTCCAGCGGGGTTCGCAGCAGCGCGTTGTAGTCGGAACAGCACCTGCCCTCGCGGCAGTCGGTCGAGAACAGTCCGGGGAGCCCGAGATCGCCGAGGCGGGCGACCGAGCGAACCGTCCGCAGCACACGGGGCGACACCGCCAGGATGTCCCGCACCGGTGAGCCCAGCATCACCAACCCGGCCACGGCGTCGCCTCGGCGCGCGGCCAGTGCGCGGGCGAACGTCCCTCCACGGCTCTGCCCGATCACGAACGCCGGCCGATCGAACCCGGCGACAATGCACTCCAGCCGCTCAAGCGCCCGCCCGGCGCAATCGGTGTTGATCAGGATCCCGCTCCCCCGGACCTCGTGGCCTCGCCGGCGCAGCCATCCCGCCAGAAGCGTCATCGTCACGTCGCCGGCCAGAAAGCCCGGGATCAGCAGGACCGGAGGTGGGCGCTGTGCCCGCAGTGGCGCGCGAAAGCGCGGGTCGGCGAGGAGCCGAGCGAGCTCCGGCCAATATCGCAGCTCGCCGCGGATCGGCGCGCTCGTTGTTCCGGCCCCGTCTTGCAACCACCGGTCACCGTCCATGACGGCAGCAGACCCTACTCCTCCATGAGGTCGGCGATGTTGTCTCAGGCCGGATCAGCGGCGGCCGCCATCCGCAGCCCGTGCTATCGCTGGGTCGATGCACGAGTCAGACGAGGACCGCGTGGTCCTGCAGCAGCTTCTCGACCGCAGCTACGCCGCCGCCGGCTCTCACCTGCTGAGCATCCACAACCCGGATCGACGGCTCAGCGGCGAGCAGGTCACCCGGCGGCTCACCGGCATGTGCCTGCTCGCGCTGGCCACGGTGACCGGCGATGGCCGTCCGATCGTCGGCCCGGTCGACGGCATCTTCTACCGCGGCGCGTTTCACTTCGGATCGGCTCCCAGCTCGCTCCGCCTCCGCCACATCGCGCTGCGCCCGCAGGTCAGCGCCACCCACCTGCCGAGCGAGGAGCTGGCGGTCACGGTTCACGGCCGCGCCGTGCCGATCGACGTCCACGCCGCGGAGAACGCGGGGTTCAAGCAGACGCTGCTGGACGTCTACGTCCCACGCTACGGACCGGACTGGGAGGATTTTCTGAGCTCCGGTCCCCGGTATGCCCGGATTGACGCCGTCCGGATGTTCGCGTTTGGCATGTCGGCAGGAGCTTGAGCGTTTTGCGGTCGGCTTTCGCCGATATCGGGAGCCGGCGGGGAGCCGTCAGTCGGTGCCGCTGCCGCCGCGACGCGACTGCTCCCGGTGAACGGCCTCGGCGATCCGCTTGATCGCCGCCAGCCGCTCATCCCATCGTCCCGCGACCCGGCTCATCTCCGCCGCCGCTGAGGCCAGGCGCTCCGCACAGACCTCGTAGCGAACCTCGCGCCCTGACCGGCGGCCGCGAACCAGTCCCGCCCGATCGAGCACCCCCAGGTGCTTGGTCACCGCCTGACGGGTCAGGGGCAGCTCGCCAGCGAGCGTGGTCGGCGTCGCCACGCCGTGGGCGAGCAGCAGATCGAGCACACGCCGGCGCGACGGCTCGCCCACCGCCGCCCAGAGCCGGTCCCCCTCCGGGGCCGCCGCCCCGGGCAGGCTCTGCTGCTCAACCCGCCGGCTCATGCCGCCGAGGCGCGAGACCGTTGTGACGCGTAGCCGGCCAGGTTCGCCAGGTGGACTTCCCAGCCATGGTTATGCTGATCGGCGTAGTCGGCCTTCGTCGCCTCGGACCAGTCGACCCTGTCCAGCCCCGTCTCGGTCACCAGGAGCCGGGTGTGGTCACCCTCGGCGGTCAGGGTGAACGAGACCAGCAGCGAGTTGGCGGCGTTCGGCTCGGCGCCCTCGCGGTGACCCCATCGGAACGCGAACTTGCGCGGTGGCTCCACCGTCTCGATCCGGACCCAGGCGGTGGCGCGCTCGCCGCTCGTCGCTCGCTGATCCCAGATGAGCGTGCCCTCGCCGCCCGGGCGCAGATCGAACTCGGCCTCGTCGCTCCACCACTGGGCGATCTGCTCGGGTTCGGTGACGACGTCCCAGACGACGTCCACCGGCGCCTCGATCAGGATCTCTCGTTCGATTTGATTCGCCGCCATGTTGACCTCCAAAAGGGATGTGCAACCGATGGATGCGCATCCTAGTACGCGCAACCGATAGTTGCGAGTGAACGGGCACGGCCCGAGCGGGGCGGCGGCGTACCGGGGGTAACCGAGCCGCCGACGCCGCTCCCACGCTCGGGGCTGCTTCTCCCCCTCCGATCGTGCGGATCTCGGGCTATCCGCTCGACGGCAACTGCTGGGAGCGCCAGGAGCGGATGCTGCCGGCCGATGGCCGGCGCGAGTTCCTCACCGGCTGGGGGCGCTCACGCCGTCAGCGCAGGCCGCCGGGCCGCCGCCAGCGTGTAGGCGCCGGCGTCGAATCGCTCGCACTGCTGCCTGAAGCGCCACGTCCAGTCGGGCCACAGCGTCGCGTTGCGGCCAGTCGCGTCCTGGTAGAAGCTGGCACAGCCGCCGGTGTCCCACACCGTCCCCCGCAGCCGAGCGTCGACGCGGCGGTTGTAGGCGTCGTGAGCCTCGGGCCGGACTTCGATGGTGGCCGCGCCGCTGCCGGTGAGCGCCCGCACCGCCTGCACCGCGTGCTCGATCTGGGACTCGATCATGTACACCATCGAGCTGTGGCCCAGCCCGGTGTTGGGGCCGAGCAGCATGAAGAAGTTGGGAAAGCCCGGCACGGAGGTCCCGAAGTAGGCGCGGGGACTTCCCTGCCACACCTCCGCCATCAGCCGGCCGTCGCGACCGCGCACGTGCTCGGCCACCGGCGGATCGGTCACGTGATAGCCGGTGCCGAAGATGATCGCGTCCACGGCGTGCTCCGCGCCGGTGGTGTCGATCACCGAGTTGGGGCGGATCTCCCGCAGGCCGGCGGGCACCAGCTCCACGTTCTCGGCCGACAACGCCGGGTACCACCGGTTGGAGGGCACGATCCGCTTGCACCCGAGCGTGTACTCAGGGGTGACCTTCGCCAGCAGCTCGGGGTCGGAGATCTGCTTTCGCATGTGGGCGCGCGACAGCCGCTCCAGTCCTCCCATCAGGCCGGGACGCTTGACGAAGCCGAGGATCAATAGCTCGCGGCTGGCATAGACGCCGCCGCGAACGGCGCGCTGGGCCGCCGGAGCTCGCCGGTACAGGGTACGTTCCCAATCGGTGATCGAACGGTTGCCGTGCGGCATCACCCACGGCGCGGTCCGCTGGAGCACGTAGAGCTTCTCCACCCGCGGCTGGATCTCGGGGACGTACTGGATCGCCGATGCCCCGGTCCCGATCGACGCGACGCGCTGGCCCGCCAGGTCATAGCCGTGATCCCACCGCGCCGAGTGCATCGTCTTGCCGGCAAAGCGGTCGATACCAGGAACGTCGGGCAGCTTCGGCTCGGTCAGCGGCCCCATGCCGCTGATCAGCACGTCCGCGGTGAGGCTCCCCGCGCTCGTCTCCAGGTGCCACCGCTGATCCTCCTCGCGCCAGGCCGCGTTCGTGACCACGACGTTGGTGCGGAGGTACGGGCGAAGCCCGAAGCGGTCGGCGCACCGCCGCAGGTACTCGCGGATCTCCGCCTGCGGCGAGTAGGTCTGGGACCACTCCGGGTTGGGAGCGAACGAGAACGAGTACAGATGCGAAGGGACGTCGCACGTACATCCGGGATAGGTGTTGGCAGTCCACGCCCCGCCGACGTCGCCGGAACGCTCGAGCACGACAAAATCGTGAAGGCCCTCTCGCTTGAGCGCGACCGCCATGCCGAGCCCCGAGAAGCCGGCCCCGACGATCGCCACCTGCGCATGTTCTGGCACCCGACGGTCTCCTCCTTCGCCATCGCCCGAACTAAGTGACGGCATCGTTAGTAACGGTAGCGTAACATGCAGCTGCGGCCGAACCATCAATCCACCGTACCCCTCGAGGAGGAGAGACGTGCGAAAGAAATTGGTCATTGCCACGACGCTGGTGATGCTCGTTTCCGCGGCGACCGCGGTTGCCGCCGCCGGTCCATATTCGGGAAGCATCAGCTTTGGATCCAACCGGGCCGGGACGGCTAAGAAGCCGGTCCCGATCGGCTTCAGGCTCAACGTGAAGGCCTCGGCGCCGGCCGGTAGCCGGGCGCCGGTCCAGAGCGAGGTCAAGGTCAAGATCTACGGCGTTCGAGACGATGGGAAAGACTTCCCCACCTGCAGCGTGGCCCGGATCGCAGCGGCGCACAACGACACCGTCTGTCCCAAGGGTGCGGAAGTGGCCACCGGCTACATCACGTCGGTGCTTGGGAGCACGACGAACTTCGCGCAAGCGGGAGCGGCGTGCGACCCAAAGCTGGATGTCTGGAACGCCGGGCCGGGGAAGATGACTTACTTCTTCGTGACCAATGCGGCGCACCAGTGCCTCGGCGGCGCGGTGAAGACGGGCAACACCCCACCCTACGGCGGCACCTACAAGGTGTCCCATGGCTACCTGATCACTGACGTCCCATCGCCTAACTACATCACCCACCCGGTCCCCGGGCTGGTCGGCTCCCTGGAGACGGAGCATCTCGTGTTCAGCTCCCGCACCGCCAAAGCACACGGGAAGAAGGTTTACTCGCAGAGCTCGGACGGTTGTCTGAAGGGCAAGCGTCCGTATTCCGTCAGCTCCACCTGGAACCTCCCGACCTCCGGGCCGGCAACCCACGTGGCGACGTTCTCGGGCACGGCCGCCTGCTCGAAGTAGCTGACCGGCCGCGACTCGCGCTGAGCGCCCTCGCGCTCAGCGCGAGCTCGGCTCGTCCGCGGGCGGCGTCCCCGAGCGTTCGCGCTGCCCCCGGGCGACCCGACCTCCGGCGGCGGACAGGAACATCCCCACTATCGCCGTGATCACCACCAGCAACGGCGGAAAGCTCCCCAGCGAGACCTTGGCGTGGGTACCGACCAGCCCGTGGGTGACCAGCAGCGCCACGCCGTAGAAGATGCCCGAGAAGAAGCCGCGATCGGCGCCGCCCCATCCGTCCCGGTGCTCGAACCCGGCGACGAACGCTCCGACCGCAGCGAGGATCGCCAGCGCCCAGTAGCCGCCGGCGGAGGCGCCGATCAGGATCCCGGCGAGCGCGCCGAGCGCCGCCGGCACCACCCCGGCGACGACAACCTGCGCCGGCCGGCTCCGGTCACGCAGCAACACTGGCGAGTACATCACCCTCCTCACTCGATTTGGGGCGTTGAGACGGCCGCCGAGCCCGACGTGACAGCACCGTTACTAGCGGCAGCGTAACATGCGGCAACGTCATGGCCGTCTCTCCACGCACCTCGATTCGGATGACCGCGCCGGCGCGTCGGGAGCAGCTGCTCGACGTGGCCACGGAGTTGGCGATCCAGCGCGGCTTCCATGCCGTCTCGATCGAGTTGGTGGCCAAGCACGCCGGCGTCACCCGGGCCCTCATCTACCAGCACTTCCGCGACCTCCGGGCCCTGCTCGAGGCGGTGATCGAGCGGGAGATGGCCCGCGCGCTGGCCCAGGTCTCCGAGACGACTCCGTCCGACCTGACCTCAGCAGATCCGCGCCAGGAGATGCTCGACAGCCTGCGCGCCTATCTGTGCGCCGTCAAGGATCACCCGACCACCTGGCGGCTCGTGCTGATGCCTCCGGAGGGAGCCCCCCGAAGCCTGCGCAAGCGGATCGCCCAGGGGCGAGCGGCCGTGCTCACCAAGCTGACCCAGGCGGTGCGCCCGGCGATGAGCCCCGACGCGGAGGCGGTCGACGCCGATCTGACCGCCCGGATCCTGTCGGCGATCTCCGACGAGTACGCGCGCCTGGTGCTCACCGATCCGATCCGCTTCGAGCCCGAGCGGTTGCTGCGTCACGCCAGTTGGTGGCTGCATCATCCTGGCTTCGACCACGATCGCGGCTGACTGACCCGCGCCAGCCGCGCCTCCAGCACGGCGAGCCGCGCCGCCGCCCGCCCCGGCACCCCATGCACGGCTCCTCCCGGGAAGGTGGCGGCGCTGCACAGATACAGACCGCGCACGGGCGTGCGGTATGGGATCAGGGCCGGAACCGGGCGGAACACGAGCTGGTCCAGGGCGTAGCTGCCCCCGTTGACGTCACCGTCGACGAGGTTCGCGTTGCGCCGCTCCAGGTCGCGGGGTCCGAGGACGTGCCGGGCGAGGATGAGGTCGCGGAAGCCGGGCGCGAACCGCTCGATCTGAGCCTCCATCCGGCCGACGTGCGCCGTGGCCGCCGCCGCCCAGTCGGCGTTCGCCGGCCCGTGCGTGTATGCCCAGGCGGTGTGCTTCCCCACCGGTGCCCGGCTCGGATCGGCGATCGTCTGCTGCCCGAGCAGCATGAACGGGCGCTCCGGGAGGTCACCTACGGGGACACTTGCCGCCAGCAGCTCCTCCTCACCGCCACCGACGTGCACGGTTCCGGCGAGGCGCGCCTCGGGCGCGACCCACGGGATCGGCCCGGCGAGCGCCCAGTCGACCTTGAGCGTCGCCGGACCCGGACGGTAGCGGCGCAGCGCCCGGACGTAGCGCCCGGGGAGCGCTCCATCCGTCAGCCTGACGAGAGCGGCGGGCATGACGTCGGCGATCACGATCGCGCCGCTGACGGCCTCCCCGCCCGCCAGCCGGACGCCGGTGACCCGTTCCCGTGCGGCGACGATCGCCGTTACCTCGGCCTCGGTCCGGACGGTTCCCCCCAGGCTCGTCAGATACGACACCAGCGCCGCGGACAGCTGCCCGGCTCCCCCTGCCGGGCTCGGCCACCCCACCCCGTGTCCCAGGAGATTTAGATAGACGGCGACGATCGCGCTGCCGGACGCGGTGAGCGGGACGTCTCCGTGCAGCGCCGACCCGTACAGCCATGCCCGGGCGCCGGCCGTTCCGAAGACCTCACCGGCGAACGCCTGGGCGGGCATCAGCGCTCGGCGAGCGAGGTCCAGCCCCGCTCTCGGCCCCAGTCCGCCCAGCAGCCGGGCGGGACCGCCCACGGGCGGAAAGCCGGCGAGCAGCGTTCGCCGCAGGGCGTCGAAGCGGCGCATCAACGGGACGGCGAACTGAGTCCAGCGCTCGCCTTCGGCGGCCCCGAACTGCTCCAGGCTGGTGGCGGTCCGCTCCAGATCGCGATACAGCGCCGCTCCGCGTCCGTCCGGCAGCGGATGGGCATAGCACGCCTCGGGGTGGATCCAGCGCAGGCCGTGCTCGTGCAGCGGGAACCGCTCGAACGCGGGCGAGGCCGCCGCCGCCGGATACACGGCCGAAAACGTGTCGTGGGCGAAGCCGTCCAGCGTGAGCGCTTCGGTGGCCACCGCGCCCCCGGGCCGCGCCGCCGCCTCCAGCACGGTGACCGGGTGACCCGCCTGAGCGAGGGTGATCGCCGCCGCCAGACCATTGGGGCCGGATCCGATCACGAGCGCCGGCGCTGACGCCGGGCGCGCGATCACGCCGTCCGCACCGCCGCGGTGGTCCCGAGGCCGAGCTCGTCGATCGCCTGCTCGCGCATCTTGAACTTCTGCACCTTGCCGGTGACCGTCATCGGGAAGGCATCGACCAGCTTGACGTACCGCGGCACCTTGTAACGGGCGATGCGCCCCTCACAGAAGGCCCGAATCGCGTCGGCGCTGAGCGCGACGTCGCCGCGGGGGATCACCCACGCCATCAGCTCCTCGCCGTAGCGCTCGTCGGGGACGCCGATCACCTGGACGTCGGCGACGTCCGGGTGGCCGTAGAGGAATTCCTCCACTTCGCGGGGATACACGTTCTCGCCACCCCGGATGACCATGTCCTTGCTGCGGCCGACGATGTTGACGTAGCCCTCGCCGTCCATCGTCGCCAGATCGCCGGTGTGCATCCATGCCTCGGCGTCGATCGCCTCGCCGGTGCGCTCCGGCGCGTTCCAGTAGCCGGCCATCACGCTGTAGCCCCTGGTGCACAGCTCTCCGGTGTCGCCGCGGGCGACCGTCTCACCGCCGGCCGGATCGATGATCTTGACCTCGACATGGGGATGCACCCGGCCCACCGACCCGACTCGCTTGGCCACCGGGTCGTCGAACCTGGTCTGGAGGCTGACCGGCGAGGTCTCGGTCATCCCGTAGGCGATCCCCACCTCGCTCATGTGCATGAGCTCGATCACCCGCTTCATCACCTCCACCGGGCACGGTGAGCCGGCCATGATCCCGGTGCGCAGCGAGCTCAGGTCGTACTCGGAGAAGCGCGGGTGATCGAGCTGGGCGATGAACATCGTGGGGACGCCGTAAAGCGATGTGCAGCGCTCGCCGGCGCAGGCGGCCAGGGTCGCCTCGGGGTCGAACGCGGGAGCTGGGATGATCATCGCGGCGCCGTGCGAGGTGGCCCCCAGGTTGCCCATCACCATGCCGAAGCAGTGATAGAAGGGGACCGGGATGCAGACCCGGTCGCGCTCGGTGTAGCGGCAGAGCTCGCCGACGAAGAACCCGTTGTTGAGGAGGTTGCGGTGCGTCAGCGTCGCCCCCTTGGGAAAACCGGTGGTGCCGCTGGTGTACTGGATGTTGATCGCATCATCCGGGATCAGCTGCGCCGAGCGGGCCCGGAGCTCGTCCTCCGCCGTCTCTCCGGCGCGGGCCAGCAGCTGCTCCCAATCCGGGTCATCCAGGAACACGATCTGGTCCAGGGCGTCCAGCCGCGGGCGCACCTCCGCGATCATCGAGCGGTAATCCGAGCTCCGGAACTCGGGCGCTGCGATCAGCATCCGGCAGCCGGATTGGCGGAGCGCGTACTCCAGCTCCGACGTGCGATACGCCGGGTTGATGTTGACCAGGATCGCGCCGATCTTCGCGGTCGCGTACTGGACCAGCGTCCACTCGGCGCAGTTCGGGCTCCAGATCCCGATCCGCTCGCCCTGCCTCAGGCCCGCGCTGATCAGCGCCCGCGCCAGCTCGTCGACGGCGGCTCCGAGCTCCGCGTAGCTGTACCGGCGCTCCTGCGCACGGTCGACGAGCGCCTCGCGGTCTGCGAACCGGCGCACGGTTCGCTCCAGGTTGGCGCCGATCGTCTCCTGCAGCAACGCGACGCCCGTGTCACCGCGCGCGTACGAATCGGTCATCCCCTGCCCTCCTGGACGGTTGCATCGGCGATTCTAAGGGGGCGCACCGTCTCCGTCGCCGCCGACCTCCGCCTCGGCCGCGGCGGCTCCACGCGCCCGCTGTCGATACGCGGCGAGTACGACGCGGTGGGTGATCCAGCCAACCAGGCGATCGCCCGCCTCGTCGAGCACCGGAACACCGTCGTCGTCGGTTGCCCCCAGGGCTGTCACCGCTTCCTCCAACGTGTCCCCGACGCGCACCGTGGGGGCCTCCCGAACGAGCGCCATCGCCGTCATCGGCTCGCCGTGGCCGTCGGTCTGCAGCTCGCGCTCCACGTCGCCCGCGGTGACCACGCCGACCAAGGCGCCCTCGCCGTCGATGACCGGCAGTGAGTCCGCGCGCTCGGAGGCGAGGCGATCGACGATCGCCGACATCCCGGTTTCACACGCCACGCCGGCCGGTGGGGGGGTCATCGCCTCGGCGACGGTGATCTGTCCCATGAGCCGGCGCGCCGGCGCGTCGATGTCGATCCCGCGGCGGCGGAGCTTGAGCGTGTAGATGTTGTCGCGGGTGATCGCGTTGGCCAATGCGGTGGCGACCACGATCGCGAACATCAGCGGCAGGATGATGCGGTAGTTGCCGGTCAGCTCGAAGATGATCAGGACGGCGGTGATCGGCGCCCGCGCCGCCGCCGCGAACACCGCCCCCATGCCCACCAGGCCGTATGCGCCCGCCGCCGGCGCGATCCCGGGCACGAGCCGGTGGACGATGTCGCCGTACGCGGTCCCGAGCATCGCGCCCATGAACAGCGAAGGCGCGAACACGCCGCCGGAGCCGCCGATCCACATCGTCAGGCTGGTCGCCAGCAGCTTGGCCACCAGTAGGCCGACCAGCGCCAGGAGCACGTAGTGCCCGTCGACCCCCCGCTCGAGCACCGGGTAGCCGACGCCGTACATCTGGGGCACGGCCAGCAGCAGGAGCCCGAGCAGGACGCCACCGATCGCCGGCTGGAAGGACCGGGAGATACGAAGGCGCCCCCAGACGCGATCAGCCAGGTCCTCGCCCCCGTACAGAAGGCGTACGAACGCCACGCCGACGACCGTCGCCGCCACCCCGAGCACCACGTAGAACACCAGCTCGACCGGGGAGTTGAACGTGAATTTCGGGAGGTGGAGGAACGGCGCGCTTCCGAATGCGGCGCGCGCGATCGCATCGGCGATCACCGAGCTGACCACCACCAGGCCGAACGACTGGGTGGCGAAGTTGCGGAGGATCAGCTCGAGCGCGAAGAACACCCCGGCGATCGGCGCGTTGAACGTCGCCGAGATCCCGCCGGCGGCCCCGCACGCGACCAGCAGCCGCAGCTGCGTCTCGGACAGGCGCACCGCCTGGCCGATCACCGAGCCCAAGGCGGACCCGATCTGGACGATCGGGCCCTCGCGACCGACCGACCCGCCGGCGCCGATGCACAGGGCGGACGCGAGCGATTTGACCACCGGCACCTGAGGTCGCATCCGACCGCCCATCCGGTTGACCGCGAGCATCACCTCGGGGACGCCGTGGCCGCGGGCTTCGGGCGCGAACCGGCTCACCAGCGGTCCATAGAGCAGCCCGCCGACGATCGGCGCCAGCACCACGAACCAGATTCCCAGACCCGGAACGTTGGGATTGGCGGCGTGTCCAACGGCGCTGTAGTCCTTGAATCCGCTGAACGCATAGGTGAAGCCCTTGATCAGCAGCCGGAATGCGATCGCCCCCAGCCCGGCGCCGACTCCGGTCACGACCGCCAGGGCGGTCAGGCCAGTACCCCCGGTTTGCAGCGAGTTCTGCAGGCGCTCGCGGAGAGAGCGCGAGGCGAGATGTGCGTCGCCTTCCACAAGGCGAGCCTAGATCGGGGTACATCCGCAGGCCTGCCCCACGTCGTTTCGGTCAGCTGCCTGACTGGTTTCGCCGGATCTGCCCCATACTGAGACGCGGTGCCGACGAGCGAGATCTCATCGTGACCCTGTGCCAGGTCCTCCGTGAAGACCCGGATCTCGCCGAGGCGGTGGCCCCCGCGGACCGTCGACGGGCGATCGAGGAGTGCGTGGCGCGGACGGCGCGCCTGTCCCGCGGCAGCTGGGGCGCCGGGGCGCGCCAACCGATCGGCGCCGGGATCGGCCTGCTGGTCCTCTCCGGGCTGCTCCTGCGCCGCGTCGGCGTCGACGGTCGCTTCGGCGCCGAGCTGCTCGGGGAGGGAGATCTCCTGCGACCGTGGCAAGGTGAGGAGGGCATATTCACCCTGACCCGGACCACCGGCTGGCGAGTGCTGGAGCCGGGCCGCGTCGCGGTCCTGGATGAGGACGCGGCCCGGCGCTTCGCCGCCTATCCCGCGCTCACCGGCCGCCTGGTGGGGCGCGCCCTGGAGCGCTCGCGCAACCTGGCGGTGAACATGGCGATCGTCCATCAGGCGCGGGTGAACATCCGCCTCCACATGCTGTTCTGGCACCTCGCGGATCGCTGGGGCCGAGTCCGCAGCGAGGGAGTCGTGCTGCCGCTGCACCTCACCCACGTGGTGCTCGCCGATCTGGTCGCCGCCCGGCGTCCGACGGTCACGACTTCGCTGGCCGATCTCTCGCGGCAGGGTCTGGTAATGCCGCAGCGGCGCGGCTGGCTGCTGTCCGGGGAGCCGCCCGGCGAGCTGCTGGCGATCCAGCCCGTAGAGGTGCCGGCGCCGGGTGCCGCGGACCGGTCCGCGCCGGCGGCTTGAGCTGCCAGGGGTAGCTGCGCCCGACACCCGCTGGTGATCCGGACCGCCGGCGATTTCGTAGGAAGCAGTGCGAGGGTCCCGGGCGGCCCTGACCCGTCCCGGCGATTACAGGTCCTCGCCCGGGCCTGGCGAAACTTGATCCACTACCGACAGCTCGTGTTCCGCTCACCGCTCAGCATGCGCAATTCGCGTACCGATCTGCGAGCCCTCGCTGACGAGGATCTCATGCCGCTGGTCCACGACGGCGACGCCAAGGCGTTCGAGGTTGTCTTCGACCGCCACGCCGACGCCGCGTTCTCGCTCGCCTATCGCATGTGCGGGCGCCGCGGGATCGCCGAGGACGTCGTTCAGGAGGCGTTCCTCTCCTTGTGGCGCAGCGCCGCGCGGTACGACCGGACCCGGGGAAGCGTCCGCTCGTGGGTGCTCGGCGTCGTCCGCAACCGGGCGATCGACCTTTTCCGTAGAGACGTAGTGCGAGCCGGCCGGGACGTCACCTCCGAAGATACGATCGAGCAGCTCGCCTCCGCCGAGGACATCGCCGGCGACGCCGAGCGGCGCCACGATGCGCTGCGGGTGCGGATAGCGCTTGCCGATCTACCACCGGACCAGCGGCAGGTGATCGAGCTCGCCTACTTCGGCGGCTTCAGCCACAGCCAGATCTCGGAGATGCTCCAACTTCCCCCGGGAACCGTGAAAGGGCGCATGCGGCTCGGGCTGACCAAGCTGCGCCAAACGATGGAGGGCCCTTCGGAGGCGGTGCTATGACCGGAGTAAGGCCATGAGCGATCTGGACCGTACCACCGAGAATCGCGACCACGGCGGCGACGTCGCCGCCTACGCCCTCGGCGCGATGGATTCCGCAGAGGCTGAGGCCTTCCGCCATCACCTGGAGACGTGCGTCTCCTGCCGCGACGAGCTGGCCGCGTTCCAGCGGGTGGTCGACACTCTTCCGTTGAGCGCACCGGCGCACCGCGCGCCCCCGAGCCTGCGTCGACGGGTGCTGCAGGAAGTGGCGCAGGAGCACCGCGCCGATGATCGCCGGCCGGCTGGCCGCCCCGCGGCCGGCGTCCGCTGGCGCTGGCCTCGCCTGGTCACGGGCCTGGCCGGGGCGGTCGCGGTCGCCGCGGTCGCGTTTGCCATCGTCTCGCTGACCTCTTCCTCCGTCGCCGGCACCCGGGTCATCGATGCCAAGGTCGCGGGTCCGGGCTTCGTCCATCTCCGGGTGAACCGCAATCGGGGCACGCTGGTCGTCCGCGGCTTCTCCTCCCCGCCGAAGGGCAAGATCTACGAGGTGTGGACCGAACGCGGCAAGGCGGCTCCTGTACCGACGACGGCGCTGTTCGACGTCACCCACCAGGGAAATGGCGACGTCGCCGTGCCGGGTAGCCTACGCGGCGTCTCCGCGGTGCTGGTGACGCCCGAGCCGCCGGGCGGAAGCAAGAAGCCGACGCATTCGCCGGTGATCGTCGCCTCCCTGACCTGAGACCGCTGCATTCGTGAGCATCGCTGACCCGAGCGCGGCCCCCGCGGCTGCGATATTTGCGGGCGAGCGGCAAGTGATGATCCGAAGATCGCCGTTCGCTCGTATATCGATCGACGCTCAGCGTCTTCATCGGCCCCCAGTCTCTTCATGGACCCCAGCATCGCCAACCCAGAACGGAGCAGCCTCAGATGATCGGACTCGACAACCCTCTGCACATCGCCATCGTCCTGGTCGTCGTGTTGCTGGTGTTCGGCGCCAAGCGGCTGCCCGAGATGGGTAAATCGCTCGGCGAGGGAATCCGCGGCTTCAAGGAAACGATCAGCGGCGAGACACCGGCCGGTAGCCTGGTGAAGGCCGACGCGACCCGGCCGCCGGCGCCGGCACTGCCGGCGAACGCGGCCGCCGAGCCCGAGCCGGCGCCGGATCCGCCCGCCGCGCGGCCGGCCGCCTGATCCGGTCACCCGGGTCGCATCGAATTGGAGGAACGGTTGCGAATTGCGATCGTGGGCGCCGGCGTCTCCGGACTGGTGGTGGCCCACCTACTCGACGCCCGGCACGACGTCACCGTGTTCGAGGCCAACGGCTACGCCGGCGGTCACACGAACACGATCCGGGTCGACACCCCTCACCAGACCCACCAGGTGGACACCGGGTTCATCGTCTACAACGACCGTAACTACCGCAACTTCGAGCGCCTGCTGGGCCGGCTCGGGGTGGCGACGCAGCCGTCATCGATGACGTTCAGCGTCAGCGACGGCTGCGGTGACTTCGAGTACAACGGCGCCTCGGCCAACGGCCTGTTCGCCAAGCGCGCGCATCTGGTCACACCCTGGTTTCACCGCATGGTGGCCGACATGGCCCGCTTCAACCGTGCCGCCCGCGAGTTGGTGCTCCAGGGCGGGCGCAGCGACGAAGGCCCATCGCTCGGCCATTGGCTGGAGCAGCAGCGTTTCTCCCAGCCGTTCATCGATCGGCTGATCGTCCCGCAGGCGTCGGCGGTCTGGTCGGCCGATCCGCGACAGATGTGGGCCTTCCCGGCCCGGTTCCTGGCCGAGTTCTTCGATAATCACGGAATGCTGTCGTTCCGCCATCGCCCGCGCTGGCGGACGATCAGCGGCGGCTCGGCGCGCTACGTCGAGGCGCTGCTCGCCGGGATGCGCGGACGCCTGCGGCTGCATACTCCGGTCCAGGCGGTGATCCGCCACGCCGGACACGTGCTGATCACCCCCCGGGGCGGCGAACCGGAGCGCTTCGACGAGGTCGTGCTCGCCACCCATTCCGACCAGGCGCTCCAGCTGCTCGCCGACCGGACCGACCGAGAGCACGAGCTGCTGCGGGCGATCCCGTATCAGGTCAACGAGGCGGTCCTGCACACTGACACGCGAATGCTGCCGCGGCGGCGGCGGGCCTGGGCGAGCTGGAACTATCACCTGCTCGGCTCCCGCGACGAACGCACCACCGTGACCTACCACATGAACCGGCTTCAGGCTCTGGACGCCGAGCGCGAGCTGTGCGTCACGCTCAACCGCAGCCCCGAGATCGATCCGGACAAGGTGATCCGCACGATCACCTACGCCCACCCCGTCTTCTCCAGCGACGGGGTGGCCGCCCAGCGCCGGTTCGCCGAGATCAGCGCCCAGCGGCACACCCACTTCTGCGGCGCCTACTGGGGCTGGGGCTTTCACGAGGACGGGGTGGTCAGCGGCCTGCGGGTCGCCGAGCGCTTCGGGGCCGGGCTGTGACGATTCCCGCCGCCCGTGTCGGGGCATCGCGATGACCTCGACCGCGAGCTGCATCTACGCCGGCATCATCCGTCACCGCCGGATCGAACCCCGCCGGGACTTCCGCCATCGACTGGCGCTCGCCTATATCGACCTCGCCGAGCTGCCCTCCCTGCTGGATGGTCGGCTGCTCGCCCGCGGGCCGGGGCTGCTGCGCTTCCGTCGTCGCGACTACCTGCGCCCGCCCTCGGTGCCGCTGGATGTGGCCGTGAGCGATCGCGTCCAGCAGCTGTCCGGCTCGCGCCCGACCGGGCCGATCCGGATGCTGGCCCAGCTGCGCTCGTTTGGGCTGTGCTTCAACCCGGTCACCTTCTATTACTGCTTTGCGCCCGGCGGCGACGAGCTGCAGACCGTTCTCGCCGAGGTCACCAACACGCCGTGGGGCGAACGTCACAGCTATCTCCTGGCCGACCGGGGTCCGGGCTCTCCCGTGCTTCAAGGAAGCTTTGCCAAGGAGCTGCACGTGTCACCGTTCATGGGCATGAACCACGTCTATGAGGCGCGGGCGACCTCACCCGCGAGCACCCTCTCGGTCCACATCGAGAGCCGCCGCGACGGGACTTCGGTGTTCGACGCGACCCTGGCGATGGAGCGCCACGAGCTGAACCGGGCCACGGTGGCCCGCATGACCGCCCGGCACCCGATGGCGACCGCTCGCGTGCTGGCGCTGATCTACGGCCACGCCGTCGGCCTCAAGCTGGCCCGCGCGCCGGTCTACCCACATCCGAGACCGGCGGCGTCATGAGCTCGGCCGCACCGAGCACCTGGCGGACCACTGCGGCGTTGCTGCTCCGCCAGATCAGGGTGGGCAGCCTGACGATCGTCGAGCGCGACCGGCGGTGGCGGTTCGGCACCGGCGCGCCGGCGGCGACGATCGAGGTCCGTGACGAACGTTTCTGGCAGATGCTGATGCGCGGCAGCCGGGGCCTGGCGGAGTCCTACGCCCGCCACTGGTGGGACTCGCCCGACCTCGTGGCGGTGATCCGGCTGGCGGCGCGCAATGCGGTGCTGATCGATCGCGTTCGCTCGGTGACGGCGCCATTGTGGACGCCACATCAGTGGATCCGCGCGCGGCGGCAGCGCAACACCAAGCAGCGCAGCCGCCGGTACATCGCCGCCCATTACGACCTCGGCAACGAGCTGTTCGAACGGATGCTGGATCCGACGATGATGTACTCGTGCGCGCTGTTCGAGCGGCCGGGGATGACGCTCCAGGAGGCGTCGGTGGCCAAGCTGGAGCGGGTATGTGAGCGCCTGGCGCTGACGCCCGAGGATCACGTCGTGGAGATCGGCTCGGGCTGGGGCGGATTCGCGGTTCACGCCGCCGCCACTCGCGGCTGCCGCGTGACCACGACCACGATCTCCTCCGAGCAGCACGACTACACCCTCGACCGGGTGAGACGCGCCGGGCTCGCCGACCGGGTGACCGTGCTCAAGCGCGACTACCGGGACCTGCGGGGCCGGTTCGACAAGCTGGTCTCGATCGAGATGATCGAGGCGGTCGGCTGGCAGCACATCGGCCGGTTCTTTCACCGCTGCTCTGACCTGCTGACGCCCCACGGCGCGATGCTGCTGCAAGCGATCACCATCGACGACCGCGCCTACGAGGTGGAGAAGGCCTCGCGATCGTTCATCAAGGAGTACATCTTCCCGGGCGGGTGCCTGCCCTCGATGGAGATCATCATGCGCCAGGTCGCCCGGCGGACCGATCTGCAGGCGGTCGGACTCGAGGACATGACCCCCAGTTACGTCGAGACGCTGCGCCGGTGGCGCCAGAACTTCACTTCGGCCGCCGGCGAGCTCGCCGAGCTCGGCTACGACAATCGCTTCCGGCGGATCTGGACGCTGTACCTGGCGTACTGCGAGGGCGGCTTCGCCGAGCGCCGCATCTGCGATGTGCAGCTGCTGCTGGCAAAGCCGCGATGGGCGGCCCACGCCAAATCCGGCGCCGGCAGCGCCGCGGTCACCGCCGCCGCGCGGTGAGAGTCGGGGACCCGGCCGCGAATGTCAGCACTCGGACATCGCTGACAACCACTCGCTGATCGCTCCCGCAGGACTGGACAGAGCTTGTTCAGGGGGAGCGCAGTTCACGCCGTATCGGTGCCGGGTGGATGGGGTGATCCACCCGGCGCCGGCCCGGTCTCGAGGACTCGTTGGGCGATCGCGAAGGCCGCATTCGCCGCGGGGACCCCGGCGTAAGCGGAGGTGTGCAGCAGCACCTCTGAGATCTCGGCCGGCGTCAGTCCGTTGCGCAGCGCGGCCCGGACGTGCAGCTCGATCTCGTGCTCGCGTCCCAGGGCGGTGAGCACCGACAGGGTGATCGCGCTGCGCATCCGCCGGTCCAGGCCGTCCCGCGTCCACACCCCGCCCCACACGCAGCGGGTGATGTACTCCTGAAACGGCGCGGCGAACTCGGTCGTGCGCCGGATCGCGCCGTCCACGTGCTCGTCTCCGAGTACCTCGCGCCGGACCTTCATGCCGGCGTCGTAGCTGGGGTCGTCGCTCATCGGTCCCTCTCCTTCTCCCTATGGGCGCGGTGTGCCTGCAGCGCGCGCTCGATCAACGCATCCGCCCCCTCGGGACGGCCGGCTTCGGCGACCGCCGAGGCGGCCAGGTTGGCCCGCATCCTCTCGGGGTCGACGCGGAGCTCGTGCAGCAGCTCCCGCGTCCAGGCCGTCGCCGACCCGGCGAGACTCAGCAGCTCGGTGTACGTTCCCCACTCGGCCTGCCACGCCCCGGCGGCCCGCTCGTGCTCCTGCTCCATGCTCGCCAGCGCCGTCGCCACCAGGCCGGGGGTGCGCCTGGCACAGGCGAGCGCCGAGACCGCCGCCACCGGATTGCGCTTGTGCGCCATCGCGCTCGAACCGCCTCGGGGATGGGCGGGACCCTCGTCCCCGCCCTCGCGGCACTCGGCCACCTCCTGCTGGGCGAGCAGGGTCACGTCGCGCGCGACCTTGGCCAGCACGCCGCACAGGGTTCCCACTCCCGTCGCCAAGTCGACCGGGCGGACGCGAATCGCCTGCCACGGCAGCACCGGATCGACGAGCCCGAGCTCGGCGGCGACTCGGGCGGCGATCGCCGGCGGCCGCGCCCCGACAGGTCCGCCCATCTGTACCGCGAGCTCGCGGTCCCGGATCTCCTGGAGCCGGACCCGGGCGGCATCGATTCCGACCAGCCACCCCGCGGCGCGCAGCCCGAACGTCACCGGGAGCGCCTGCTGGAGCAGCGTGCGCCCGACCATCGGCGTCGCCCGGTGCTCGTCGGCGAGGCGGGCGGCCGCATCGGCGGCGCCGCGGGCGTCGGCCAGCAGCGCGCCCAGGGCCCGGTGCGCCACCAGCATCAGCGCAGTGTCGCTGATGTCCTGACTGGTGGCGCCGAGATGGACGTGCTCCCGCGCCGACTCGCTAACCGCCGCGCGCAGCGCGGCCACCAGCCCGACGATCGGGGTGGCATGCGAGGCCGCCTGCGCTCCCAACGCGACCGAATCGAAGCGATCGGCACGGCAGGCGGCGGCGATCTCGCCGGCCGCGGCCCCTGGGATCAGCCCTTCGCCGGCGCAGGCGAGGGCCAGCGCCGCCTCCACGTCCAGCATGGCCTGCAACCAGGCGAAGTCGCTCACCTGTGCCGCGACCGGACCGCGTTCGTAGATCCCGGCGAACAGCCCCGGCTCAGATGGCAAAGAAGACCGTTTCGCCCGGCCCCTGGAGGCGGATGTCGAAGCGGTAGCCGCCGTCCTGCGCGGATGCGATCAGCGTCTGACGGCGGTCGGCGGGGACGCGCGCCAGGATCGGATCTTCGGCATTCGCCGCCGGCTCATCGCCGAAGTAGATCCGGGTCATGCAGCGGTTCAACATGCCGCGCGCGAACACGCTGACGTCGATGTGGGGCGCCTGCAGCCGCCCCCCGGGCTCCTTCACCCGGCCGGGCTTGATGGTCAGGATCTGAAAGCTGCCGTCCCCGACCTCGACGCCGACGCGGGCAAAGCCGGTGAAGCCGGCCAGCTCCGAGCCGCCGCCGTGGCCGTGCAGGTCGGCGAACCGGCCCTCCGGATCCGGCTGCCAGGTCTCGATCAGGTGGTCCGGCACCGGGACGCCGGCGCCGTCGTACACCGTCCCGGCGATCGTGATCGCCCCCGGCGTTCCCTCGGCCACGGCGTCCGGCCCCTCCGGCCACGGCAGACCGATCGCGAAGTACGGCCCGACCGTCTGCGACGGGGTGGTCCCGAAGATCACTGCGCCTCCTCGAACAACGTCGCCGCGGGCCCTCGCAGGTAGATGTCGAACTCGAACGCCTGAGCCCAGTTGGGCTGGGTGTCGTGGATGGAGAAGCGCGAGACCATCCGCTGTCGGACCTTCTCGTCCCTGACCGAGTTGAAGATCGGGTCGTAGGGGAAGAACGGATCGCCCGGGAAGTACATCTGGGTCACGAGTCGCTGCGCGAACGCCCGACCCATCAGCGAGAAGTGGATGTGGGCGGGGCGCCAGGCGTTGTAGTGGTTGCCCCAGGGGTACGGGCCGGGCTTGATCGTCAGGAATCGATAGCGGCCCTCGTCATCGGTCAGACACCGACCGGCCCCGGAGAAATTGGGGTCCAGCGGCGCGGGCCAGTCGTCGGAGCGGTGGCGGTAACGGCCGGCGGCGTTGGCCTGCCACACCTCCACCAGCGTGTTGCGCAGCGGCTTGCCCTCGGTGTCGCACACGCGCCCGGAGACGGTGATCCGCTCTCCGATCGGCTCGCCCTCGTGCTGATCGAGCAGATTTGCATCTTCGGAGGAGATCGGCGCAAACGCTCCGGATGCAGGCCCGGTGACCTCGGTAACCGTGTGCGGCAGGTAGATGAGCGGCTGCTTGGGATGTCGCAGGGCGGTCGATTTGTACGGCGGGTAGTCCAGCGGCGGGTGGGCCTCGGCCGGCTCGCGCAGGTAATTGCCCGGCGTCGTGGCGACCGGTGCGTAGATCTCTTCGGTGGTCTGTTCGGTGCTCATCCGTCTGACCCTCGCTCCTCGTGTGATCGGCTCAGCAGCTCTCTCAGCGCGGCGAGCTCCGCGTCGGTGGGCGGTGGCGTGACCGCCAGCTCGGGCGCCACCGCCAGCTCCCAGCCGGTGGCCCCGCGCACTTGATCGACGTGCACCCCGGCGTGGATCTGCGTCAACCGCAGCTCATCGGTCGCCGGATCGGGCTCGAGGACGCCGAGGTCGGTGATCACCGCGATTGGCCCGCGGCCACGGAACCCGAGTCGGTCGCGGTCCCCGCGGCCATCGCCGTAGCCGACGGTGGTGCGGAAGTCCAGCCGCGGGACCAGGGTTCGTGTGCCGTGGGGCGCGATGACCACCACTTCCTGGCAGCCGGCGGCGATCTCGGGCGCCCCACCGGCGCCGGGCAGCCGGGTCTTCGGGTGCTCGTAGTCACCGATCACGGTCGAGTTGAGGTTCGCGAACCGGTCGACCTGCGCGGCGCCGAGGAAGGCGATCTGCACCCGGCCGGTTCCGATCCAGTAGTTGAACATCTCCGGCACCGACACGACCGCGTCCGCGGTCTCCGCGAGCTCGCCGTCGCCGATCGACAGCGGGATGTGAAACGGCTTGGCGCCGATCGTCCCTGACTCGTAGACCAGCACCAGCCGCGGGTTGTGGACCATCCTGGCCAGAATCGCCGCGGTGCTGGGACGGCCGACGCCGATGAAGACGGAGCTGGCGTGCTCCAGGCGTCGCGCGGCGACGACGGTCTGCACCTCCCCGGAGGTGAAGGCTTCGCTGGTGCCGCTCACCGGCTGCTCACCTCGTGCAGGACGTGCTCGCGCATCCACGTCTGAAACTCGTCGCGGTCACGGCTGAGCCTGTCCCAGAAACGGTAGAAGTCGTTGTCACGCGCGGTGATGCCGAGGCTGTAGGACGGCTGTGATCCGCCGGGCACCTCGGCCACCGCGTCGATGACCCAGCTCGGGAGCACCACGCCTCCGGGCCGGGGCACGAGCTGGTCGACGATCCGCTCCACGGTTACGATCGCCCGCGCGGCGGCGAGCACGGCTTCCTTTTGCACCCCCGGGATCCCCCACAGCTGGACGTTGCCTTCGCGATCGGCCTCCTGGGCGTGCACGATCGACACGTCGGGTGCCAGCGCCGGCACCGCCACCAGCTGCTCGCCCGTGAACGGGCACGCGATCGGTTCCACGCGCGTGAGCCTCGCCAGGTCGGTCCCCATGTAGCCGCGCATCACCGCGAACGGCAGCCGAGCGGCACCGGCGGCGTAGCGGTTCGCCATCCCGGCGTGGCTGTGCTCCTCGAGCTCGATCGCGTGTGGCCAGTCGTGTTCCACCGCGTCCCGGAAGCGGTGCAGCGACCCGACGCCCGGGTTGCCCCCGTAGGAGAACACGAGCTTACGCGCCGCGCCCATCCCGATCATCTGGTCATACAGGATGTCCGGCGTCATCCGGATCAGCTCGAGGTCGCGACGGCCCTGCCGCAGGACCTCGTGTCCGGCGGCGAACGGGATCAGATGGGTGAAACCTTCTATCGCGATCGCATCGCCGTCGCCGACGAGCTCGGCGACGGCCTCAGCGAGCGTCGTGAGCTCAGCCATGGAGGCTCGGAGCGGTTTGCGAGAGCGGAAGACCGACGTAGTTCTCGGCCAGCGAGGTGGCGGCCGCGGCCGAGCTGGTCACGTAGTGCAGCTGCGAGCGCTGCAGCCGGCGGGCGTAGTCGTCGTCGGCGGGATCGATGTGGAGCATCGTGGTCATCCACCAGGAGAAGTGCTGGGCGCGCCACACCCGGCTCAGACAGCGCTCAGAGTACTCGTCCAGGCCGGTGTCCGACCCCAGCCGGAAATGGTCGACGAGCGCCGCGGCGAGCACGGTGACGTCGGCGACCGCCAGATTCAGTCCCTTGGCTCCCGTCGGCGGCACGATGTGGGCCGCGTCGCCGGCCAGGACCAGCGATCGCCAGCGCATCGGCTCGCTGACGTAGCTGCGCATCGGGGTGATCGACTTCTCCAGCACCGGCCCTTCGGTCAAACCGCCGTCGGTGCAGGTCAGGCGCGTGTGCAGCTCGCCCCAGACGCGGTCGTCCGGCCACTGGGCGATGTCCTCGTCGGGATCCACCTGCAGGTACAGGCGGCTCAGCGTCAGCGAGCGCATGCTGTGCAGCGCGAAGCCGCGGTCGCTGTAGGCGTAGATCAGCTCATCGGTGGACGGCGCCACGTCGGCGAGGATGCCGAGCCAGGCATACGGATACTCACGGCTCCACACCTTGCGCGTCCGGTCGGGAATCGCATTCCGGCTGCCCCCGTGGAAGCCATCGCAGCCGGCCACGATCTCGCACCGCAGCTCGCTTTCGGCACCTTGGTGCCGATAGCGAACTACCGGCTCGTCCTGCTCGATCCCATCGACGGACACGTCGCTGCACTCGAACCGCAGCGGAGCGCCGGCGGCCAGACGGGCCTCGATCAGATCCTTGACCACCTCGGTCTGCCCGTAGATCATCACCGCTCGACCGTGGGTCAGCTCGCTCATCGGGATGTGGTGGCGGGCGCCGTCGAAGCACAGATAGATGCCGCCGTGCACCAGCCCCTCGCGATCCATTCGTTCCCCCACCCCGGCCTCGCGCAGCACGTCCATCGTCCCCTGCTCCAGCACGCCGGCCCGAATCCGCGCCTCGACGTAGGACCGGCTGCGCGCCTCCAGGACGACCGCCTCGATCCCCTGGCGGTGCAGCAGCTGACCGAGCAGCAGGCCGGCCGGACCGGCGCCGATGATCGCCACCTGCGTTCGCTGCGACAACACTGGCCGACAAATATATTGATTTGGGGTTCGGTCGCATAGCGACCAATTGATCGCTGTGCGAACCGACTGACGCCGGCCGCGGGCCGGGACCGACTCGCGGCCTCAGCGTCGGGGAACGTCCGCCCGAGCTCGGGCATACCCGCCGGGACGTCGGAGAGGCCATGGTTCGGCCGGCCCTCGGCGTCAGGACTCCTGGATGTGATCGGCCTCGGCGGCTCCGCCGAACGGCCGCGTCAGGCAGAACTGGTTCAGGGTCGACTCAGGGACGCCTTCGACGCCTGGCGTGTCGGAGGCCTCGCCGCGCGTATGGGGATCGTCGGCGAAGCCGCCGACCGCCACCGAGCGCTCCGGGGTGCGGTAGCCGGAGATACCGATCAGGTGCAGCTTGAGCGCGATGCCGAGCCGGTCCAGGCGCGCGGCGAGCACCGGCTCCTGATTGACGCTGTAGTTGGTGCCGGGGGCGGGGAAGAACCCGTAGGCGCCGCCGTGGGGAACGAACCCCGCGTTCACGCACCCGGCGGAAGGGGCCACCGCCCCATCCGCGGACAGCGTCTGTGCCCGGGCCGCCCGAGCCGCGAGGACGTTCGCTTCGTGCACGAGCCGCTGATGTAGCGCGCTCAGCCGGCGGGATTCGGTGCCGCGCACCCGTTCGGCGCGCTGCTCCTGGGTGACGATCGACAGGCGGAGCTGGGCGATGTTGTCGCGCTCGACCTCGACCGCCGCGGTCGCGCGGCGGCGCCGGGCCTGGACGGTGGCGAGTCGCCTCGTCTGAGCCTGGACCGCCGCCCGGGCCGTCGCCACCCCCTGGGTCGTCTCCGCGTTGCGGCGCTCGATCGACGTCAGGTCGCGGATCCCGTTGACGAGCTGGTCGAAGCCACCGGCGTCGACGACGACGTTGAGTATGGTCGGCGGCGGCGTCTCGTAACGGGCCCTGAGCTGGGTCGCGAGTACGGCCCGGTCGGTGGCGTATTCGCCACGCAGCTGGGTGAGGCGAGACCGCGCCGACGACAGCTGGTAGTCGACCCCATCCAGCAGCCGCTCCTGGGTCGCCACGCTCTGCTCGAGCGTCTGCAGCCTTCCTTCCAGGGCGCGGATCGAACCCTGGTATCCCTCGATCCGTTGCGTCTCGGCGGCGACCCGCGCCCGCAGCTGGTCCTCGCGTTGCTGTCCGGACTGGTAGCGGCCGGTCAGATCGTCCGCCGGGCTCGGCGCCGCCGACACTGCCACGACCGCGGCAGCGACCAGGCAGAACGCGAGGCAACGGGCTTTGAGCATGCTGTTCGTGGCGGCCACGCCCGGCATCGTGCCGGTTTGCGGACGTCGGCTCGCAGCCACCGCGCGAACCTAGCAACGGGCCTTTAAGCACGGGTTTTGACGGCCGTCCTGCAGCGAAACTTGCAGCGCAGGAGCGAGCCGACCGAGCGGACGGCGGGCGTGTGCCGTCAGTGAGACTCGGAGCCGGGTGAGGTTCCTTGCCCGGCGGAGGTCGGCTGCCCGGCGGACGTCGGCTGCCCGGCGGACGTCGGCTGCCCGGCGGACGTCGGCTGCCCCGCGGAGGTCGGCTGCCCCGCGGAGGTCGGCTGCCCGGCGGACGTCGGCTGCCCGGCGGACGTCGGCTGCCCGGCGGACGTCGGCTGTCCTGCGGAGGTCGGCTGTCCTGCGGAGGTGGGGGCGGAGCCGTCGTCCGCGCTGGGCGAACCGGCGGTTGAGCTCGTACCGGTGGAGGGCGCCTGGTCAGAACCCGTCGGGGCGGAGTCGGAGGAAGCCGGCTCAGATCCTGTCTGAGCGGTCCCGGAGGAAGGCTGCTGGTTTGATGCGTGGTCGTCGGGGGCCGACGTAACGCTGGTTGTTCCCGCGCACGGTCCCGACTGGCCCGAGCCGCTGCTGCCCGCGCCCGCGGAGCCCGACTGGCCCCAGCCGCCGCTGCCGCTGCCGCTGCCCTGAGCCGGGGCGCCACCGTGACCCGAGTTCCCGGAGCCGCCCTGACCCGAATTCCCGGAGCCGTCCTGACCCGAGTGCCCGGAGCCGTCCTGACCCGAGTGCCCGGAGCCGTCCTGACCCGAGTGCCCGAAACCGCCCTGACCCGAGTGCCCGAAACCGCCCTGACCCGAGTGCCCGTAGCTCCCCTGACCCGAGGATCCGGAGCTGGCACCACCGGGCGAACCCGTCGAGTGGCCCTCGCCGCCCAGCGGATAGCTGTGGACGTGTCCGCCGGACACCGAACTGACTGAACCGACGGTCGACGAGCTGCTGCCCAGGCCGGTGGACCCAACGCTGGGTGAGGTGGGGCTGCTCCCACTCCCCGAACCCGTACCGCCCGAGCCCACGCTCGGCGACGTCGGACTGCTCCCACTCGAACCCGTACCGCCCGCACCCACGCTCGGCGACGTCGGACTGCTCCCACTCGAACCCGTACCGCCCGCACCCACGCTCGGCGACGTCGGACTGCTCCCACTCGAACCCGTACCGCCCGCAGCCCACGCTCGGCGACGTCGGACTGCTCCCACTCGAACCCGTACCGCCCGCACCCACGCTCGGCGACGTCGGACTGCTCCCACTCGACGAACCGGTACCGCTGGAGCCGTTGCCCGGGATCCCGACCACCGGGACACTGATCGTCGGAGGCAGCGTGATCGGGACCGGAGCGACCGGAGCGATGGGGGTGATCGGGGGAACCGGCGAAATCGGCGAGACCGGGCTCGTTCCGCCGGGACCGGTTTGGCCATGACCGCCGCCCACACTCGGGAAGGTCGTGAGGGCGACGCCTCGTCCATGGGCACCACTGAGGCTCGCGCCCAAGGGGGCGCGCAGCGGGCTCGTCGTCGTCCCGACCGTGCCGAGGGCTCCCGCGGCGGCGCCGCCGCCGGTGGAGCTCGGAGTGGTCGAGGCGCCGGGCAGCGTGGCGAGAACGCTCGGAGCGGTGCCTGCGGCCAACGCTGCCGCCCCCGGCCCGGCAGTCCCCGCCGGCCGACCGACACGCCTTGCCGGCACCGAGCCCGGGCTTGGCCGAGAGGAGATCTGCGGGGACGATTGGCCGCCCGGAATCGTCGGGCCCGTGAACAGCTGGCCCAGGTCATTGATCCGCCGGAGACCGCCGCTCGTAAGCACTAGCAGGGCGACGATGATCGCGGTCGGGATCAGGACCGCTACCAGCGATGCACCGTAAATCTGTCGCGTCCAGGCGCGGGCCAGACTCACCATGAGGTGATTATCGGCGGCTCTTCGAAACCCTTTAGCATTCTGCAGCTTTTCTTCCCGATCCCCGCGGTTAGCTGCGCTGAAGCGATGATCGGGGCTCGCGCCGGTACGATCGGGCGCCACTGCGCCTCGCGTTTTTGTGAACCTTATGGGCCGTTTTTCGATCGCACGCTCGCTGCGCCTCGCGCTGATCGGCTTGGCGATACTGCTCTCGGCGGTGGCGGCGGTGGGGATCGCGGATCTCTACAACGCCCGTCAGCACTACGAGAACGTGCTGGCCGACAGCTCGGATCTGGCGACGGCGGTCGCCAACCTGACCAGTGCTGGAGTGGTCCAGGTGGAGGTCTTCCACGATGCCGCCGGGCCGGCTGCCCCGGCAGCGCGCCGCCAGGCGACCACCGCTTGGCTGCGTTCGGCGCAGACCGCCCGGAGGCTGGCGGTCTCGGATCCGGTCAGCGCCGCCCTGGTGTCACAGCAGATCGGGTTGCAGAGCCTCGCCGCCGGGCTCGCCGCCAGGGGCAGGCTGAACGCGGCGGCGGCCGGCGGCGGGCCCCTCGCCCGAGCCGGCGCCACCGCCGATCGGCTGCAGGCGCGCCAGGGAGACCGCGAGCTGACGGCCGAGCGCCACGCTCGCTCGCAGTCACGCACCGCGATAACCGTCGTGATCGTCGCCGGCGTGCTGGCGCTGATCGCCGGACTTGCCCTGATCACCATCCTCGTGGGGTCGATGCGACGTCCGCTGGACGAGTTGGTCACCGCGACCGGTGAGCTCGCGTCGGGCGACCTGGGCCGGCGCGTCGAGCCCGCCGGCCCCCGCGAGCTGCGCGAGCTCGGCACCGCCTTCAACGCCATGGCCGAGGACCTCGCCGATGCCCGCCGGCGGATCGAGGATGAGCGGCACCGGCTGGCGGTGACGATCGAGAGCCTCGGCGACGGGCTGATCGTCACCGAGTCCGGATCCAGCAGGATCGCGACGGTGAACCCGCGCGCCGCCGAGCTCGTTCCCGAGCTCTCCCCGGGCGGCCGCACCGATGACCCGGCGGGCCTGCTGCCACCCCTGAGCGAGGCCCTGGACAAGGAGGTAGTCGTCGACCACTCCGGGCGGATCCTCTCCGTCACCGCCGGTCGGCTGGGCGGGATCGCCGGCGGCGTCGTCTGGACCGTCCGCGACGTGACCGAGCGGGCCGCGCTGGAACGGGCGAAGAGCGAGTTCCTGGCCACCGCTTCGCACGAGCTGCGCAGCCCGCTGACGTCGATCAAGGGCTTCGTCGAGCTGCTGCAGCGCGACCCCGACTCCATGACCGACCGCCAGCGCGAGTTCGTCGACATCATCAGGCGCTCCACCGAGCGGCTCGTCGAGCTCGTGAACGACCTGCTCGACGTGGCACGCATCGAGGCCCACCACGCCGACATCGATCCCCGCCCGATCGACATCGGCGAGGCCGTCCGTGAGGTCGCCGAGCTGATGGGCCCGCGAATCGACGCCAAGCACCAGCACCTTGGCGTCTTCATCGCGCCCGCGCTCCCGCTCGCCCTCGCGGATCCCGACCGCATCCGTCAGGTGATCGGCAACCTGCTGACCAACGCCCACCTGTACACGCCCGAAGGCGGTCGGATTCACGTCGGTGTCGAGGCCGACCGCGCCCGGTTGAGGATCGTGGTCGCCGACTCCGGGATCGGGATGACCCCCGAGGAGACCCGGCGCGCGTTCGATCGCTTCTACCGCGGGCGGAGCGGCAGCACGGCGGGGCCGGGGACCGGCCTGGGCCTGTCCATCGTCAAGTCGCTGGTCGAGCTGCACGGCGGCGAGATGGAGGTGGAGTCAGAGCCCGGCAAGGGGACCACCTTCCACGTCATGATCCCGGCGGCGGTCACCGCGCCGCAGCTGACGGACCCGCTCGACGTGATCCGTGGCCGCAAGGTGCTGATCGTCGACGACGAGGCCGACATCGCCGAGCTGATCACCGATCAGCTGGCACCCGTGGAAGTGACGTGCAGCGTCGCCGTCACCGGCGCCGATGCGATCGCCCGCCTCACGAGCGAGCACTTCGACGCCGTCACGCTCGACATCCTGATGCCGGACATGGACGGGCTTGAGGTCCTCCGCCAGATCCGCGCCCACCCCGAGCTCCGGTCCACACCGATCGTGTTCGTCTCGGTCTTCTCGGCCCGCAGCGATCTGGCCGGCGAATGGGTGGTGACCAAGCCGATCGACGCCGACGAGCTGCGCAACGTGTTGGCGGCCGCCGTCCGGGCGAGCCGGTCGCGAGTTCTCATCGTCGGCCGCGAGCATCTGCAGCCGGCGCTCGAGCCGTCGCTGGACGATCTCGGTATCGAGCACCAATGGGAGACCTCCGGCAGCGATGCCGCCCGGGTGTGCGGCGAACGCCGCTTCGAGGTGGCGTTGATCGACGTCGGCATCCACGATCCAGAGGATGTGCTCGAGGCCCTGGACCTCCGCGGGCGGAGGCTCCGACGGGCGGTCCTCCTGTTCTCGGATGGAGAGTCTTCGGCTCCCTCGGGTATCGTCAACCGCGGGATACAGGTCGTGCCGGTACACGACGCGGCTCAGGCGCTACTTTCCGCATTGCGGGGGGACCTTGAACAAACCAGTCGAGTTGCAGGCGGAGCTGAACACCGAAGCTGAACTCACCGGAGAGGTCGCGCGCCTGCGCGCCGAGCTCGCGCGCCGAGAGCGCGAGTCCGCCGACAAGGAGCGTCAGCTCGAACGCTACGCGGCCGATCTGCGCGACACCTTCAAGGAGGAGCGGACCCTGACCCAGCAGCTGACCCGCTCCTATCGCGCCACCGTGCGGGCGCTGTCCAATGCGGTCGAGGCGCGCGATGCCTACACCGGTAAGCACGCCGAGCGGGTGGCGGCGTACGGGATCGAGATCGCCCGCGCGCTCGGCCTCCACCGACCCGACGCGCCGGAGCTCGAGTTCGGATTCCTGCTGCATGACATCGGCAAGGTCGCGGTGCCCGACGCGATCCTCTACAAGCCGGGGGCGCTCACCGACGACGAGCGCGCGCTCATGGCCCGACATCCCGCCGTCGGCGCCGAGATCGTCGGCGGGATCGAATTCTTGAGCGAGGCCGCCGAGATCGTTCGCTGTCATCACGAGCGGTGGGACGGGAGCGGGTATCCGGACGGGCTGGCGGGCGAGGAGATCCCGATGGCGGCGCGGGTGTTCGCGGTCGCCGACGTGCTCGATGCGCTGACCACCGACCGGCCCTACCGCGCCGCCTTCTCATTGCGCCAGGCGCGAGCGATGATCGCCGAGGAGTCGGGGACCCACTTCGACCCCGAGGTGGTCGACGCGTTCAACACGATCGACGACATGACGTTCGTGCGCATCGGAAGGGATGTCTGGTGAGAGACGGCGGTGAGCGGGCGGTGCGCCGGTGACCCGCGGCGTCCTCGTCGTCGACGACGACCCATTCATCCGCAAGCTGGTCTCGACCACGCTCGAGGACGTGTCCGAGTTTCGCCTCTACGAGGCGGGCGACGGGGTGCAGGCGCTCGAGATCGCCGAGCGCGAGCGGCCGACGATCGTCTTCCTGGACGTCGACATGCCGCGGATGGACGGGATCGACGCCTGCCGGGAGATCCGTGCCAATCCCGCCACCGGAGCGGCGACGATCGTGATCCTCACCGCCGCCCACGGCGACGGGATTCAAGCCGAGGCCAAGCGGGCCGGCGCCGATCTGTTCCTGACCAAGCCGTTCAGCCCCCTCGACCTGCTGCGGCTGGTCGACCGCATCGGCGCCGAGGGACATCACCGCTGAGCGGGCCGGTCAGCTGATCTTGATCAGCACGATCGTGTTGAGCGTGAACAGGATCGCGAACAGGATCGTCCAGCGGTTCAGGTTGCGCTCCACGAGCGACCCGCCGCCGAGCGGCCCCGCGCCGGTGCCGACGCCGAACGCGCCGGAGAGCCCGGCGTCCTTGCCCGAATGCATGAGGATGAGGAAGATCAGGCCGACGCAGAGCAGTACCTGAACGACGTCGAGAACCGCGGTCACGGGCTCGATGGTATCCGCTCGGCATCGCGCGCTTCATCCAGGCGATGCAGGATCTCCACCGCCTCGGCGCGCAGGCCCGAGTCGACCGCCGCATAGTCGTCATCAGACAGCTTGCCCGTGTGCAGATCGAGCTCGGCGTCGCGGATCTCGCGGTACTTCGCGTCCCGGGCGGCCTCAAGCTCGGCGACCTCGGCTGCCTCGTGATCTGACGCACGGTCCCGGCGAACGGCTCGCAGCGGCGCCGAGATCATGTACACCCCGACGGCGAGCACGACGAGCACGAGCGCGTAGGCCATCTAGTGGTCGTCTCCGTATGAAGGCCGCTCGAATGCGAGCCTATTTGCGGGGGCGGGCATCAGACGAGCTCCCGTTCGCGCGCCGGCTCGGGCGGGGTCGACGGCAGGCTGGGCCGGCGCAGGCCCGAGCGCCGGCGACGGATCGCCCGCGCCTTGAGCGGGGATCGGGGCGGTACCGGCCAGAGCGCGATGAGCCCGCCGAGAGCGGCGATGATCGCCCCCAGCCACAGCCACATGACGAGCGGCGAGACCTCGATCCGGAACGTCGCCGCCCACGGGTGGGTCACGTAGCGCCGCGTGAGCTCCCGGATCGCGATGTCGCGCAGGGCATATAGCCGGTTCAGCTGCGCCGCCTGCTGGGTCGCGGGCAGCTGCTGGGCCGCCAGCAGCGCCCGGCCGAACACCAGGTCGCCGTGGGTGATCTCGCCCTGGAGCGGCGTGATGTTGGGCGAGATCACCACCCACAGGTCATGCAGCACGCCGGCGTCGAGTCCGACGCGGCTCTCGGTGGAGGCGCCGTCGCTGGTGCTGAAGAACCGGCCGACGGGATGCATCGGGTCCTGCGATGGGTACAGCCCGTAGCTCGTAGTCAGCGTGGTGACGCGGTGCCCGCCCTTGCTCACCGCCAGGACCGCCCCGAGCGAGATCTTCTGCGGCGACGCGGCGGCGGTAGGCCGCACGTACCTGAACTGGTAGCCGTCGAGGCGGATGCTGCGCCCCGGCGTCAGGGTGGCGTCGCGCTGGTGCTGGAAGGTGGTCGAGGCGGCGACGCCGACCAGGGCCACCGCGACGCCGGCGTGGACGATGTAGCCACCATACCGACGTCGATTGCGGCGCACGAGCGCGACCAGCGCCGTCGGCGCCGACTCCGAGGTCATTGCCTGGCGGGCCCGGGTGCCGCGCAAGAACTCCTGCGTCACCGCGGCCACCACGAACGCGCCGAAGCCGAACATCAGGTAGGCGAAGACGTGCTCGTGCACGCCGGAGACGAACAGCAGCACCACCAGCACGGCGACGCCGATGGCGGCCGGGAAGGTGAAGTTGCGGCGCAGCTTGGCCAGCGTCACCCGCCGCCAGGAGATGATCGGGCCGACGCCGGAGAGGAGGACGACGATCAGCGCCAGCGGCACGACGAACGGCCGGAACGCCGGCGGCCCGACCGAGATCTGCGTCCCGGTGATCGCCTCCGAGATCAGCGGGAAGAACGTGACCCAGAAGATCACCGCCGTCAGCGCGACGAGGATCAGGTTCTGCAGCAGGAACACGGACTCGCGGGAGAACAGCGAGTCCAGCGCGGCATCGGCGCGCAGCGCCTCGCGCCGCCAGACGACGAGGGTCACCGAGCCGATCACCATCACCGAGATCAGCGCGACGAACGAGATGTTCAGGGTCGGGTCCGAGACGAAGGCGTGGATCGAGCTCAGGATCCCGGAGCGGACCAGGAACGTGCCGATGATCGCCAGCGTCCCGGTGGCCAGGATCAGCGAAGCGTTCCACACCTTCAGCATTCCTCGCTTCTCCTGGATCATGATCGAGTGGATGAAGGCGGTGACGCACAGCCACGGCATCAGCGCGGCGTTCTCCACCGGGTCCCAGGCCCAGTAGCCCCCCCAACCCAGCTCGGTGTAGGACCAGCGGGCGCCGAGCAGGATCCCGACGCCGAGGCACAGCCACGCCGCCAGCGCGAAGCGACGTGTCACCTGGATCCACTCCGCGCCGAGCCGGCCGCTGATCAGGGCCCCCACCGCGAACGCGAACGGGACCATCAGCAGCGTGTAGCCCGAATACAGCATCGGGGGGTGGACCATCATCGTGGTGTGGCGTAGCAGCGGGTCGAGCCCGGCGCCCTCGGCCGGCGGAGTGGAGGTGGTGGTGAACGGGTTGGCGAACAGCGCGGTCAGCCCGGTGAAGAAGATCGCCATCCCGAACAGCACGGCCTGGGCGTAGGGGGCGATCTCACGCACCCGGTGGCGGGTGAGGAACAGCGCCAGGCTGGACCAGCACGAGAGCAGCAGCACCCACAGCAGCAGCGAGCCCTGCTGGGTCGCCCAGATCGCCGCCGCGCGATACAGGAACGGCGTGGTGGTGCTCGACCCGCCGGCGACGATGTCGTACGAGAAGTCGGAGGTGATGAAGGCAACGTCGAGGATCACGAACGAGATCGCCGCCAGCAGGGCGACCACGTACATCGCGCGGCGCCCTGAGTCGACCCATTCATGGCGTCCGCCGCGGGCGCCGTACAACGACGCGAACAGCCCGTAGCAGCCGCTGATCAGGGCCAGCACGAGGAGCGCGCGGCCGGCTACGGCCATCGGTCCGCCCCCATTGTCGATGTCGGGCCGGCCACGGCCATCGGCGTGCTTCGCATCAATATGAGCCCGATGCCGCCTGGTACTTGGAGGGGCACTTCGTCGTGAGGCTGTTCGGCTGGCCGACCCAGGTGGTCGAGCCGCCCTCGCGCACGTCCACCAGCACCCCGCGTCCCGCGGCGAACGGATCCGGCACCTCGCCGGTGTAGCGCACCGGCACCGAGAGCTTGAGCTTGGGATCACGTACCCGGAACAGGAGCGTCCCGTCCTGCCTGTTCACCGAGCCGTTCAGCACCGTCCCCGCCAGGATGTACGTCTGGCCCGGCTTGGCCCGCTTGAGCAGCTGTGACGCGGTGACCTCGTCGCGCCCGGCGGCGAAGCTGGTGTAGACGAGCGCCGTCGCGAGAATCAGCGCGACGGTCAGAGCAACGGAGAGGCGGATGGCACGCTTGCGGCTTGGGTCCATGCCGCCGTTCATTGTCACATAACGACCGCGGCGCGGGCCCCGGCCGCGCCGCCGGGGTCACCCGCCGAGGACCTAGCACCTGGCTCGTTAAGCACGGGTTAACGTCGAGGATTTTATGGAGCGGACGCGAAACCTTTTGGCATCGCTGCCGTTACAGACATTTGACTGTGCTTGCGAGAAGCCAATCCGGCGCCGGCAGGATCCGGCGCCACCGTGAAGGGCGGCCAGAGCGCGCCGCAGGGCGGGGAGAGACCGCCGGCACCGCTCCAGAGCCGACCGCGAAGAACCAGACCCCGAACGCGGCCCGTCGCCGCCGGCGTGAAGCCGGCGCCACCGAGGACGCCGCGATCTACACCTGCCAATGCGGCTTCGTGTTCCAGGCGCTGGTATCCACGTCGGTCGACTGCCCCAATTGCGGCGGCGCCCAGGCCTGGTAGCCGTCCCGACCCGCCGAGCGCGCTGCCGTTCGGGGTGAGGCCACCCCTGGTCGAGCCCTGAACGCAAGCAACGAGCCGTCGGTGGCAGGCGGCCGCGCCGAAGGGCGCGGCGCGGGGAGCGCGGCGCGGGCAGCGCGGCGGCAAGCGATCGCCCCACCGACCCGGTTTGGCCGGGCGGCGTTGTACCGTCACCTCACCGCGGGATACTCAGGGCGTGTGACCCGCGCCCGAAGACGCGGTCCGCTCTGGTGACCAGCAAGCTGTCAACGGCCTGACGTGAACGAGCACGGAGATCCGGGGCCGCTCCTATCGCCCGGCGTCCTGCAAACGCGCCGCCGGGCCGCGCGGCGACGGCGCGTGCGTCGGCGCCGGGCGGTGGCGGGGGCGGGGATCCTGCTCGTGGTGGTGCTGGCCGTGGTCCTGACCGCCGGCGGCTCGCCCACTTCCGGGATGACCGGCCGGCGACGGGCTCGCGCGCGGCTGGAGCATCGTAAGCCCGGTTCCGCCGGGGCTCGCACCGGCGCCGGCGGCGGGAGCGGTGGACTGGTGGCGCGCGAGAACGCCGCGATCGACCGGCTGCTCCACCGGCAGGCGTTCATCAGCGTAGGTGGGCGCGAACGCCGCGACATCGCCCTGACCTTCGACGACGGCCCCGGCCCCTACACGCCCGGCGTGCTGCACCAGCTCGCTCGCCTGCACGTGCCCGCGACGTTCTTCGAGATCGGCTTCATGATCCATTACTTCCACGACTCGCTCACGCGCGAGCTGCACATGGATACGGCGATCGGGGACCACACCGAGACTCACCCGCTCATGGCCGAGCTGTCGCCGGCCGCTCAGCGGAGCCAGATCCTCGTCCAAACCCAGCAGCTCGCCCGCTACCGGGCGCCGTTCCCGCGCCTGTACCGCCCCCCGTACGGCTCCTTCAACCACGCCACATTCAAGATCCTTCACCGCCTGCGGATGCTGATGGTGCTGTGGACCGTCGACACCAGCGACTACCTACAGCCAGGCGTGTCCGCGATCGTCCATCGAGCGGTTGCCGGTGCCCGCCCCGGCGCGATCATCCTCATGCACGATGCCGGCGGCCTTCGGACGCAGACGATCGCCGCCCTGCCGCGGATCGTCCGCGCGCTGCGCAAGCGCGGCTACAAGCTCGTTACCGTCCCTCAGCTGGTTCTCGAAGATCCGCCGACGGGACCGGTGCCGCCCCGCCCGACGAATCTCAGCGGCGTCGGATAGCCCTCAACCTTCAGCTGCACGAGTTCAGATCAATTTGCGCAAGTTTCTCCGAGCGGGCTCGTTATCGCTCTCAAGTGTCCATTCAGTCTTGCCGATGAACGGACATCGACGCCGGAAGGCTTGACTCCGATCCAGGGGGCGCAAGCGGCGGTAACCCCGCCGCCCTGACCGATAGGGGGCGCAAATCAGCGATGCCCGGACGCTGCAGCAGGCGTCCGGGCAGCGCGGATCGGAGTCAACCCATCCGGCGTCGGCCGGTCTGCGAGCATCGCCGGCATGGACACAGCCAACGTCTTCACCACGGAGTTCGAGTACGACGACGCCGATCCCGCCGGCTACCGAGCCGGCATGGCAGCGATCGGCCAGCTGGCGGGCGGGAAGGAAAACGCCGTGAAGGCATTCGAGATACCGCCCGGGGAGAGCATCTGCCCCTACCACTACGAGTATGTGGAGGAATGGCTGCTCTTGCTCGATGGCGAGGTCGTGGTGCGGATCCCGGACGGCGAGCAGGCCGCCCGGGCAGGCGACCTTCTCTGCTTCCCCGCCGGACCGGGCGGCGCCCACAAGGTCACCAACCGGGGCCGCGAGACGGCGCGGGCGATCATGTTCTCCAGTGCTCACGAGCCATCCGTCGCGGTCTATCCCGACAGCGACAAGATCGGGGTCTGGCCCGGCGACGACGGCGACCGCCTGATGCTGCGCCGAGCCGACGGCCAGCGCGACTACTACGACGGCGAAGCGGGCTAGTCTCGCCGAGGCGATCGCCGGGCGGAGGAGATCATCCCCGGGATCGGGTGCGGTGCGCTTCCAGAATGACCCCATATTGGCGTCCCAGAGCACGGCTGGTGCTCCCGGGGGAGGTGCGCTACGGGACGATCGCGATATTGGCGTGACAGAGCACACCGCCGCGGGGGGAGACGGGGTGCGCTGGGTCACGCCATTCTGATAAAGACGCGCCGGGCGGGACGCGCCGGGCGGGGCGAGCCACCCCCGCCGAGGGGCGTGACGCCGGGGGGATGCGCGGCGCCGATCGCCACCCGCCGGACAGCCGGATGATGGGCGGCCCCGATCGCCACCCGCCGGACCGCCGGATCTGGCATCCCCCTCGGCTTCCGGCGGCCGGGCAATATCAACCACACCGCGAGCCGATGGCGACGGCGTGGTGGAGTTGGCCCGCACGTCCGGTGAAAATCACCGCCACCCCCGCCCCGGGCGCCAGGGTGTTGGGGATTTTCACCGCGACGCCGGGGGCTGACCCCAGCCCGCCCCGCCCGCGCCGACCGCGCCAGACCGCCCAGCGGCGAACTGCGGACATGCCCCGGCAGGGCTTCCGGGCGCAACGCCCACCCCGACTCAGTCTTGCCCACCGTCCGGCGGCGTTCGCCGGCCCCCGCCTCGAGCTCAGACGCCCGCCATCGTCACCTGGGTCAGCCGCAGGTGATTGCCCGACGGGTCCCGGAACCCGGCGTCGATGCCATAGGGCCGCTCCTCGGGCTCCTCGATGAACTCCACCCCGCGACCCTTCAGCTCCTCGAAGCTGGCCCGGCAGTCCTCGGTGGTGAGGAACACCGTGCCGGCGACGCCCCTGGCCATCACCGCGTGAATCTGGTCGACCGTCTCCTGCTCGAATGCGGGCGGGCCGGGGATGGCCATCAGCACGATCGATACGTCTTGTCCCGGAGGCGCCACGGTCAGCCAACGGAAGTTGCCGAGCTCGGGGACGGTCACGTCGGAGGTGATCTCCATGCCGACCTTCTCGGTGTAGAAAGTGAGAGCCTCGTCCTGGTCGTGTACCCATAGCTGCGCGCTGGCGATCCTGATCATCGTTGCACCTCGGAAGTCGTGAATGAAGCGAGGTCCGTCAAGCTATTGACCGCGGTCGCCGCTGTCTTCTCGAAACGTGCGGCGTTGCGGACGGCCGTAGGCGCGGGTGATGCAGCTGGGGACAACGGCGAGGTGCGACGCCGGCGGGAACGCAGCGCGGTAGGCGGTCGGCGAGATCCCGTAGGTTCGAGTGAAGCTGGAGGTGAACGACCCGAGGCTCTGCAGGCCGACGGCGAAGCAGATCTCCACCACCGACCGGTCGCTCGTGCGCAGCAGGGCCGCCGCCCGCTCGAGGCGGCGGGTCAACAGGTAGGCGTGCGGCGACTCGCCGAAGGCGCGCCGGAACTCCCGGCTGAAGTGAGCGCGGGACAGCCCGGCCGCGTTCGCCAGGTCATCGACGTCCAGCGGGTCGGCGTAGCGCGAGTCGGCGAGGTCCTTGGCGCGCAGCAGGTGCCGGGCGGTCGGGGCGTAGGTCATGCTGTGAGCGAGTATCGCCTGCCCTGAGGCGTCAGTCCACCGCGGCGGGCAGCGCTGCCCGGAGGATCTCCGCGGCGGCGTCGCCGCCCACCAGCGGCAGCACCCGCACCAGATCGTCGGCCGGCGGGCGGTCCTGCGCCAGCACCGGGACGCGCTCGCGCACCGCGGCATGCAGGGCCGCCACCGCAGTCCCCGGATCCCCCGGATCGCAGTCCAGAGCCTGGCAGGCGCACAACAGCTCGATCGCGACCACCCGCTCCAGCCGTGACACCGCGTGCAGCGCCATCAGCGCCGCGGTCATACCCATCGAGACGTGGTCCTCCTGGTTGTCTGACGTCGAGATGCTGTCGATGCTCACCGGCTGGGCGAGCGCGCGCAGCTCCGCGACCAGCGCCGCCGCGGTGTACTGGATCACCATGTAGCCGCTCGAGGCTCCCGCATCGTGGGTCAGGAAGGCCGGCAGACGCCCGTTCAGGGTCGGGGACAACAGACGAAACGTCCGCCGTTCGGAGATCGACCCGAGGTCGGCGAGGATCAGCCGCAGCGTGTCGAGCGCCAGGGCCAGGCTCTGGCCGTGGAAGTTGCCGGCCGAGATCACCTCGGGAGGCTGTTCGAACACCAGAGGGTTGTCGGTGACGGCGTTGAGGTCGGCGACGACCAGCTCGGAGAAGAAGCGAAACCCCTCGCGGGCGGCGCCGTGGACCTGGGCGGCACAGCGCAGCGAGTAGGCGTCCTGCAGCCGCGACGAGCCCGGTCCGGCGACCCGCTCGGATCCGCTCAGCGCGGCGCGGATCCGCGCCGCGGACGCCCGTTGGCCGGCCAGCGGGCGCAGGCGGTGGACGCGCTCGTCGAAGGCAGGCAGGGCGCCGCGCAGCGCGTCGACGGTGACCGCCGCAACCATGTCGATGGTGTCGAGCAGCCGGCCGACCCGAACCGCCAGCAGCCCCCCGATCGCGCTCATGAAATGCGTGCCGTTGATCAGCGCCAGCCCCTCCTTGCTCTCGAGCGCCAGCGGCTCGAGCCCGAGGGCACTCAGCGCCTGAGCGCCGTCCACGAGCTCGCCGGCCGGATCGACCACGTGGCCCTCCCCCAGCAGCGGGAGGAACGCGTGCGCACTGGGCGCGAGGTCGCCGCTGGCCCCCAGCGATCCGGTCTCGGGAACGACCGGGGTAAAGCCGCCGTTGAGCAGCTCAGCCACCCGCTCGAGCACGACCGGCCGGACGCCCGAGTGGCCGAGCAGCAGCCCGTTGAGGCGCACCGCCATGGCGGCGCGGACGACCCCGGAGGGGAGGCGATCGCCAGTGCCGGCGGCGTGGCTGCGCAGCAGGTTGACCTGAAGATGGCGCTGCAGTTCGGGAGCGACGGTGTTGGACACCAGCGCGCCGAACCCCGTGCTGATTCCGTACACCGCCGTGCCGGCTCGCAGAATGCGCTCAAGCGTCTCGCGGTTGCGCGCCACCCGCTCCAGCGCCGGAGGGGCGAGCCCGATCCGCGCGCCAGCGCCGATCGCGGCGACGTCCTCCACGGAGAGCTCGCCGTTGAGGATCACGAGGTCGAGTGAGCGGGCGTCCGTCATGCGGCGGCGAGGATAACCGGCCGACCGCGCGTCGGCGCCGCCCTGGTGCCTCCGGTGACCCTGCTAAGTTCGAGGCAGCGGTCGATCCTCGGCCGCGAGGCAGCTCGCTTGGGTCCCGCAGACAGCGGTTCGGGTCAGCCATAGCCTCCCCGAATCGTTCGCGGCCCACCGTGCCGCCAAGGAGTGATCAAATCTTCATGCAGTCATTCGCCGACCTCGGCGTGTCCAACGCCGTGGTCCAAGCGCTCGCCAACGAGCGCGTAACCGAGCCGTTCGCCGTCCAGCGCCTCGTCATCGGCGACATCCTCGCCGGGCGCGACGTGCTCACTCGCTCGCCCACGGGCTCGGGTAAGACGCTCGCGTTCGGCATCCCGCTGGTCGACCGCATCCGGTCAGACGGTCCCCGGCCGGCGGCTCTGATCCTGGCGCCGACCCGAGAGCTGGCCAGCCAGATCACCGCGGACATTCGCGGTATCGCGCACGCCCGCGCCCTGTCCGTCACCGCCGTCTACGGAGGCGTCGGGCTGGTCAAGCAGGCGCGACAGGCGGCCCGGTCTCACATCCTGGTGGCCACCCCCGGTCGCCTGGAGGATCTGCTCGCCCGCGACGCCTTCACCCTGGACGCGATCCGGATGCTGGTGCTCGACGAGGCCGACCGCATGCTCGACATGGGCTTTCGCCCCGCGGTCGACCGGATCGTGCGGGCGTGCCCGAACGATCGTCAGACCCTGTTCTTCTCGGCCACGCTCGACGGCGAGGCCGGCGTCACCGCGACGCGCTACACCACCGACCCGGTTCGCCGCGAGCACGGACCGTCGGCGCGCCGCGCCGCCGCCGCGGTGGAGCACCGCTTCGTCCCGGTCAGCACCGAGACCCGAATCGATGCGCTGATCGCCGAGCTGGAGGCCGAGCGCGATCTTGCGCTCGTGTTCGTGCGCACCAAGCGGGGCGCCGACCGGCTGGTCAAACGGCTCGGCGCCCGCGGCGTGACCGCGGTGGCGATGCACGGCAACAAGTCCCAGCGCCAGCGCGAGGTTGCCCTGGCCCGCTTTGAGTCCGGCGCGGTCGACACGCTGGTCGCCACCGACGTCGCCGCCCGCGGCATCGACGTCTCCGGGATCTCGCACGTGATCAACTTCGAGCCGCCCGCCGACCACGAGACCTACGTCCACCGGGTGGGCCGGACCGGCCGAGCCGGGCGCTCAGGGGTCGGGATCACCCTGGTCGACCGCCACGAGCGGCGGGACCTGGGGCGGCTCGCCGACCACCTCGGCATCGAGCACGACCTCGGCGCCGGGCACGACCTCGGCGCCGGGCACGACCTCGCCGGCCGTCATGATCGAGCCGCCGTCACCATCGCCCCCGTCAGGAACGCCGATTCGTCGCGACCGCCGCGGCGGCGCCGCTCAGGGCACCGCCGGCAGCGTGACCGCGGACGGGTGCGCTGAGTCGCGCAGCAGCTGGAGCGCGACCGCTCGCATCGCGTCGGGCGTGGCGAGGGCGGGATCCTGCCCAGTCCCGAGGTTGCGCGCGTAGCGCGGGTGCGCCCCCGAGGAGACCTGCAGGCGGATCCGGTGTCCGGCAGCGAACCGATGGGCGATCGGCCACAACGAGAACGCCACCCTCCAGCTGCCGTCGTCGGCCGGCTGCCACCGACCGGGCGCGACCGAGTGCAGCGCATCGCAGACGTTGCGCGAGACGCCCCGCGCGTCGACGTCGCACACCCGCGCGAACACGTCGAAGTACGGCGCGGAGGCGCGCAGCCACAGCTGCACCGAGACGTGCCCGATCGCCTCGAGCGTCTCGCTCAAGACGCGTCCGGTGTAGGTGAGGACGTCGGCGCGAGCCTCCAACGGCGCGTTGTCGAGCACCGGTTGCCGGGAGAGCAGGATCGGTCCCCCGAGCGACGGCGTCGGGTCCGCCGGGTCATAGCGGTACCCATCGCCGGGGGAATTCGACTCCGCCGGCGGCTCGTCGCGCAGCTCCCGTCCAGCGGCGAGGTACAGCCGGCGCTCTCCCACCCCGGGCGGCGGCCACGTCGGCAGATCGCGCCACCCGGCACCCGTGGCCTGGCCGGTGACCAGGAGCCGGACCGGGCTGGCCCGGAGGAGTCGATCGTCGCCCAGCAGGTGCGCCCGCATCCACGCCAGTCCCTCGCGCTCGGCCGCTGCCGTCAACCCCGGGGCGGTGTGGGTCCAGGGGCCGATCAGCAGCCGCGGCGCCCGTCCGGCCGCCTGGAGGGCCTCGAAGTCCTGCAGCATCCAGGGCAGCAGGATGTCGTACCAGCCGCCGACGAACTGCACCGGAGCGGTGACGCTCGGCACCGTCGCCGAGAAGTCGCGCCGGACCCAGTAGGGATCCTCTCGCCCGGGGTGGGCGAACGCGTCCCGAAACCAGGGGATCTCGCCGCCGGTGGCGCGCTCGTCGAGGTCGCCCAGCGGCAGCTCGGTCAGCGCCGCCGACAGCCCCCGCAGCCCCCGGCTGATCGCAAGCAGCCCGAGGCGACGCTCCTGGCCGGCCATGATCACCATCCAGGAGGCGACGTTCTCCAGCGACAGGCTGTTACCGGCGTACGTCTGGCCGTAGAACTCCGAGGCGCTCACCTGAATCGACATGGCGGCGAGGTCGTCGCCGGCGTCGGCGGCCATCGCCCACTGCACGAACCCGAGGTAGCTGGGTCCGAGCGTCCCGATCGACCCGGAGTGCCAGGGTTCGGCGCGGAGCCAGCGCAGGGTGGCCAGGCCATCGGCCTGCTCGTCGAACGGACTGAAGTCGCCGCCGGAGCCGAACGTGCCGCGCACGCTCTGGATCACGACCTGCAGCCCCCGCTCGGCCAGCAGCCGCCCGAACAGGGTCCCGACCAGCTGACGGCGCCCGTACGGGGAGCGGACCAGGACGGTCGGCGCGGCGGCATCGGCGGCGGCGCGCGCCACCCAGCGGTCGGCGAGGAGGATCGTCCCATCGTCCATCTCGGCGGAGAGGTCGCGGTGGCAGACGAGATCGAGCGTCTGCGGACGGGGCAGATGCATCAACCGGGCCAGAACCTGACTGACCGACGTCACTGGCGCGATCCGGTCACCACGGACGGAGTCGATGCCGAGCGCTCCCCCATGGGACACAGGATCGCACGGCGCTGGTCGCCGCTCGGCTGGGTGGAGATAATGCCGTGATGGCCAAGGAGGCTGCATTGCGGCAGACCGCCGCCGGCCTGGTGCCGGATGGCGGAGGCTGGTTCGTGCTCAACGCCCGCGACGCGCGCTGGCTGGTGGGTGAATTCGGCGCCTACACCCGGTTCGAGGGTGAGCACCGGTTCCCGCGCCTGGGGGTGAACATCGGCGTTCTGGAGCCGGGCCAGCCGGCCTGCTACTACCACGCCGAGGACGAGCAGGAGGACTTCCTGGTGCTCAGCGGCGAGTGCCTGCTGCTGATCGAGGGCGAGCAGCGGCGGCTGCGAGCCTGGGATTTCGTGCACTCGCCGCCGTGGACCGAGCATGTCTTCGTCGGCGCCGGGGACGGACCCTGCGCCGTGCTCGCGGTCGGCACTCGCCTCAAGGGCAGCGTCGTCTATCCGGAGTCCGAGCTGGCGCAGCGATACCGTGCCGGCGTCGCGCGTGAGACACGCGACCCTGCCCAGGCCTACTCCGCCCTGGACGACGACGTCGAGACCCCGTACCGAACGGGCTGGCTGCCGGAACGCTGACCGGCTGCCGGACCCGTATGGGAGACCTGGACGAAAAGACCTTCCTGATCACCGGCGCCAACACCGGGATCGGCCGCGCCACCGCCGCGGCGCTCGCCGGCCGCGGCGCGACCGTTCTCATGGCCGGCCGCTCGCCCGTGAAAACGCAGTCGGTGATCGACGACATCGCCGCCCGTACCGGCAACCACCGGCTCACCTTCCTGGCGCTGGACCTCGGCGATCTGAGCTCGGTGCGCGGGTGCGCCGAGCGGTTCCTGGCCACCGGCTCGCCGCTGCACGTGCTGATCAACAACGCGGGTCTCGCGGGTCAGCGCGGCGTCAGCCAGAGCGGCTTCGAACTGGCGTTCGGCACCAACCACGTCGGGCCGTTCCTGCTCACCAGCCTCCTGCTCGACCGCCTGCGCCGGAGCGCGCCCGCTCGGGTGGTGGTCGTCGCCAGCGATGCCCACTACCGCGTCTCCGGAATCGACTGGCGGGCGGTCCGCGAGCCGACGCGCACACGCACCGGATTCGCCGAGTACAGCGTCTCCAAGCTCGCCAACGTCCTGCACGCCCAAGAGCTCTCCCGGCGCCTGATCGGCACCGGCGTGACCACCTACTCACTTCACCCGGGGGTCGTCGCCTCCGACGTGTGGCGTAACGTGCCGTGGCCGATCCGGCCGCTGATGAAGCTCCGCATGGGCTCGCCCGAATCGGGCGCTCAGACACCGCTGTACTGCGCCACGTCGCCCGACGTCGCCGACGCGACAGGGCTCTACTACGAGGACTCGCGGCCCAAGCCGCCCGGACGAGGCGTCACTCAGGAGCTCTGCGCCGAGCTGTGGCATCGCAGCGAAACGTGGGTGAGCGGCTCAGTCTGAGCCCTCGCCGTCGGGCAGCCGCCAGCCGGGACCGGACGGCAGATCCAGCGCCGCCTCGGGCCCCCACGAGCCGGGCGCGTAGGGCACAGGCTTCGGCGGCCGGTCGATCACCGGAGCGCACACCGCCCAAAGCTGCTCGATCTGCTCGCTGCGCGTGAACAGCAGTCGCTCGCGCAGCATCACGTCGTGCAGCAGGCGCTCGTAGGCCTCGAGCCCGTCGGCGTCGTCGAACGCCTCCTCGACATCAACGGTCAGCGCCGCCCGGCCGAGCTCGATCGCCGGCCCCGGGATCTTCGCCTGGACCTCGATCCTCACCTTGGGGTCGTCGGAGAGCTCGAACACCAGCTCGCTGGGGCGCCCGCGCGAGCCAGGGTCCTGATCAGGGAAGATCCGCAGCGGCGCCTCGGTGAACCCGATCGTGACCGTGCGCCGACCCTCGGCCAGCGACTTGCCGGTCCGCAGGTAGAACGGGACCCCGCTCCAACGCCACGTGTCGACGAAGACCTCGAGCGCCGCGAACGTCTCGACGGTGGATTCGCTGGCGACCCCGGCCTCATCGCGATAGCCGTCGTACTGGCCGAACACGACCCGGTCGCGATCCAGGGGGCGAATTGCGTCGAACAGCTTGGTCCGCTCCAGGTGGACCTCCTCGTCCCGGACCCGGGAGGGCGGCTCCAGCGCGACGATCCCCAGGATCTGCATCAGGTGGGTGACGACCATGTCGCGAAAAGCGCCGGTCTCCTCGTAGAAGCCGGCTCGCCCCTGGATGTCGAGAGCCTCGGGCACGTCGATCTGGACGTAGGCGACGTGATCGCGGTTCCAGATCGGCTCGAACATCCCGTTGGCGAACCGCAGAGCGAGGATGTTCTGCGCCGCCTCCTTGCCCAGGAAGTGGTCGATGCGGTAGATCGAGTCCTCGTCGAGCACCTTATGCAGGGCATGGTTGAGCTCGCGCGCGCTGTCCAGGTCGTAGCCGAACGGCTTTTCGACGACCAGCGAGCAGTTCTCGGCGAGTCCGGTCTCGCCCAGCATCGCCACCATGTCGTGCATCGCATTCGGCGGCACCGAAAGGTAGACGAGACGCTCGCCTTCAGCGCGGATCTCGTGCTCGGCGTCGCGGACGGCCGCGGCCAGGTCCCGCCCGTCGTCGGCGCCGGCCGCGACGAAGCGCAGCCGGGCCGCGAACTCTTCCCAATGCTGGTCGAGCTCGCGGCGACCGTGTTGGCGCAGTTGCTGGTTGACGTGTTGACGAAACTCGTCGTCTGAGCCTGTCGAGCGGCCCGAGCCGATGATCCGGAACTCGGCGGGCATCATTCCGGCCACGAACAGGTGAAACAGGCCCGGGAACAGCTTCCGACCGGCCAGATCCCCGGTCGCCCCGAAGATGACCACGACGCGATTGGAGGGGCGCGTTCCTGCGCTCATCGTCGTCCTCCCGGCGGCATCTTCGGCAAATTACATGGTGTCAGCTCGAGGCCACGGCCTCCTCGGCCGGCCACCCGGCCCGTAACCGCCCGCGCGCCGGTACCAGCAATGCCGGCAATCCCCCGAACCACATGATCGTGGCCGCCAGGCGCTGATCGTGCAGGGCCGCCGCCCCGAGCTTCTCCACGTAACCGCCGTAGACCGGTTCGGACGCGGCCCACAGCCACACCGCGATCATCAGCATCGGCACCATGCACCCGATCAGGCACGTGACCTGCCCGCGGGTACCGAGGCGATGGGGCAGCGGATCGACCCCCATCACCGTCGCCCACATCAGCACCGCCGAGCTCAGGTAAAGCGCATGCTCGGCGACGTGGGCGTAGTCGCTGCGCAGCGCCCACCCGTAGACGACCGGGATGTGGGTGATCAGGATGACCACCGCGAACAACGAGACCGAGCCGACCGGAGCGGTCAGAGCCGACAGCGGACGGGAGCGCAGCCAGCCGACGAGCCGCTTCCGTCCGGGTCGCGCCAGCGCGAACAGCGCCAGCCGCACCGGTGCGCCCGCGGCCAGCAGCGGCGCCACCACCACCCACATGACCATGTGCTCCAGCATGTGCACCGACAGCTGCGTGTCGGCCTGGGTGCCGATCCCCGAGCACAGATCCACGATCAGCACCGCCAGCCCGGCGATGAAGCACGCGGTTCGCCGGCGGGACCACCGGCGGTGGCGCCGATCCCGCCGCCGCCCGATCGCCGCCGCCGATACGTAGACGGCGGCGGCGGCGGTCAGGGTCAACAACGCGCTCACGATCGCGCCGTCGACGCTCCACTCGAGCGCGAGCGCCCGCAGGCTCATCTCCTACTGGAAGATCTCGGTGGTGCAGTCTCCGCCGGGGAAGTGGATCTCGTGCGGTCGCGCCCCGTCGGCCTGCTCGTGGAAGTCCACGAAGAACTCCGGGTCGAGCGCGTAGCTGCCGTCGGGCTGCCGCTCGAGCTTGGTCAGCCAGCCGTTGAGGTCCGGATAGAACTGGTTGTCCCAGGTCGAGTACAGCGAGTTCGAGACGTAGACCCGGCGTCCGTCGAGCGAGTTCTGGAGCATCTGGGGACCGCCGGTCAGCGGTGCGGTCGCCTTCGGATGGCCGCCGTCTCGCCCGAGGAGACCGCCGAGCCAGGTCTGCGAGCGCAACACCGGATTGGCCGGATCCGACACGTCGTAGTGACGCAGATCGCCATGCAGCCAGTTGGAGAAGAACAGGTCCTTGTCGTCGAGCGACAGCACGATGTCGGTGATCAGGCCGGGGACGCCGCCCTCCAGCGGCCAGCCACCGAGCTCTTCGTTTCCCACGTCGATCACCTTGTCCGTCGTCCAGCTGCCGTTTTCACGCCGGAAGCGGATGATGTTGCTGGAGAGGGTCGCGCCGACGAATCCCTGAGCCGAGTCCGGGTCGTGCTGCCAGCGGAGCTCGAGCGGGATCCAGCCGTCATCGCCGAGATCGACGGTCTGCACCAGCTTGTGCTGCTCCAGGTCCCAGAAGTGCAGCTTGCGGCCGTATTTGCCGGCGACGACGTCGGCCGGGTTGAACCCGTCCTTGAAGGTGTTGGGCGCGCCCCACTCACTGGAGACGAGCGTGTTCTGGCGCGGCTGGTACCAGAAGTCGTACATGAAGTCATAGCCGTTGCTGCCTCGGTCCCAGCGCTCGGCGACCGAGAAGTCCCGGGCATCCAGGATCGCGAAGCCGCCGGGGGCGTTGCCGTCGGCGTCGCCGAGCATCGAGATCGTGATCATGTCGCCGGGCATGCAGTGAACGGTGTGCGGCGCGCTCAGCCCGAGCTTCTCCTTGAGCTCCTCGCCCTCGATCACGTGCTTGATCCGCGGCGCCCGCGGGTCGGAGATGTCCAGGAGGTGAATCCGGGAAGACCTGAACCCGGGAACGATCAGCGTGTCACGCTGAAGCTGGGAGTGGCAGGCCGAAGAGCAGGCGTTCCAGCCGAAATGGTGCAGCTCGTCGCCGACGTTCGGCATCTCGGTCCGGTGCACGATCTGCCCATAGCTGCCCGAGCCGGGATCGACGTCGACCACGGCGATGAAGTCGGGGCGGTTGATCCCGGTTCCTTCGTACAGCGAGGCCACGTAGGCGACCTGTTCGGGCGGCTGCTCCCGCGCGACCTGGGGCGACGCGTAACCGGGGCCGCCGGGCTCGTGTCCTGAGTTGTCGTGGGCGCTCATCATGGCTCCTTCCTGGTCAGACGCCGCAGTCCCCTATGGGAAGCGGACGCTTGCGGCAGACAGGCTATTGGGCGAGGCCGGTCAGGGCAATGTCACTGGCCGGCGACGCCACGTCGACTTCGTTCGTGGCGTATAGGACTAAATCAATCGAAATACTAAACAGACCCGGTGGAGAAGTGGGCGATCGCTATCTGCCCGAGTTCGGGCTCTCGGCATGCGTTGCGGGACAGATCACGTCCTCGAACCCGGGAGCGTCGCCTTGTCCATGGCCGCCTCGGGCGGTCGACCTCGATCCGACTCGACCCGGACCCGATCCTGCCAGGGCCGGACGACCGTCACCACGCGCGGGCAGCGCCCGCGGACTACGCTCACCGGGCGACCGCATCGACACTCCGCATCGACTCCCGGAGGCCCCTGATGAGCACGACGACGAGCATTGCACCGCTGCGCGACCGCCGGGCCTGGGGCGCGCTCAGAGATCACTACGGGGAGATCAACCAGCGCCATCTTCGCGACCTGTTCGCGCAGGACGAGGAGCGCGGGGAGCGCCTGGTCGCCGAGGGGGCCGGCCTGTTCCTGGACTACTCCAAGAACCGGATCACGGACGAGACCGTCAGGCTGCTGTTGGCGCTGGCCGAGGAGTCGGGCCTCGCCGAGCACACCCAGGCGATGTTCCGCGGCGACCGGATCAACGTCTCGGAGAACCGATCGGTTCTCCACGTGGCGCTGCGCATGCCCAAGGGCGACTCGCTGATCGTCGATGGCGTCAACGTGGTCGATGAGATCCACGAGGTGCTGGACCGGATGGCCGCCTTCGCCGACCGCGTCCGCTCCGGCGAGTGGAAGGGCCACACCGCCCGGGCGATCCGCAACGTCGTGAACATCGGCATCGGCGGCTCGGACCTTGGTCCGGTGATGGCGTACGAGGCGCTGCGTGACTACTCCGACCGCGACATGACGTTCCGGTTCGTGTCCAACGTCGATTCCACCGATTTCGTCGAGGCCACCCGGGATCTGGACCCCGAGGAGACGCTGTTCATCGTCTCCTCCAAGACGTTCACGACGCTCGAGACGATGACCAACGCCCGGTCGGCGCGCGAGTGGGCCTTGGCGGCGCTCGGCGACGAGTCGGCGATCGCCAAGCACTTCGTGGCGGTGTCGACGAACGCCGAGAAGGTGACCGAGTTCGGGATCGACACCGACAACATGTTCGGCTTCTGGGAGTGGGTGGGCGGTCGCTACTCGATGGACTCGGCGATCGGCCTGTCGACGATGCTGGCAATCGGTCCCCGGCAGTTCGGGGAGCTGCTGGCGGGGTTTCACGAGATGGACGAGCACTTCCGGGACACTCCGTTTGCCCACAACCTCCCCGTCCTGATGGCCCTCCTGTGCATCTGGTACGGCGACTTCTTCGGCGCGCAGACGGTCGGGGTCATGCCCTACGAGCAGTACCTGAAGCGGTTTCCCGCCTACCTGCAGCAGCTGACCATGGAGTCCAACGGAAAGCACGTGACGCTGGACGGCACCGCGGTCGACTACGACACCGGCGCGATCTTCTGGGGCGAGCCGGGGACCAACGGCCAGCACAGCTTCTACCAGCTGATCCATCAGGGAACTAGGCTGATTCCCGTCGACCTGATCGGGTTCGGCAAGTCGCTGAACCCGCTGCGCGATCACCACGACCTGCTGATGTCCAACGTGTTCGCCCAGGCCGAGGCGCTGGCCTTCGGTAAGACCGAGGCGGAGGTGCGCGCGGAGGGAACCCCGGACGCGATCGTCCCCCACCGGGTGATGCCGGGCAATCGGCCGACCAACGTGATCCTGACCGAGCGCCTGACCCCGCACACGCTCGGCGTGCTCGTCGCCCTCTACGAGCACAGCGTGTTCACCCAGGGCGTCATCTGGGGGATCGACTCCTTCGACCAATGGGGCGTGGAGCTGGGCAAGGCCCTGGCGCAGCGCATCATTCCCGAGCTGGAGTCAGACACCGAGCCCGATCTGGAGCACGACAGCTCCACCAACGCGCTGATCCGCCGCTATCGCCGGATGCGCTGATGCAGGCCAGCCCCAGCCGGTTCGACCATGCCGAGACGATGCGCCGTCTGGTCGACGCGGTGAACCAGCGGGGGCTGACTGTGTTCGGCCGCATCGATCACGCCGCCGGGGCGCGCGCGACCGGGCTGGAGCTACCGGACGAGCAGGTGCTGATCTTCGGCAACCCCCAGGCGGGCACCGAGCTGATGCAGTCAGATCCCAAGGTCGGGATCGAGCTGCCCCTGCGCGTCCTCGTCTGGGCGCAGGCGGACGCCGTGCACGTTGGCTACAACGATCCGCGCGAGCTCGCCGACGGCTATGCCCTCGAGTCCCAGCACCCGACGCTGGACGCGATGTCCAAGCTGCTGGCCGGTCTCGTCGCCGAGACCACCGGGGCGTCCCGCGCCGCCTCCGGGAACACCCCGGAGTGAGCGCGGCCAGAAGCTCCAGAGGCGCTCGGCGCCCGGTGTCAGCTATCGTCGAGGCGGATCATGATGTGCGCTGACCGGCGGTCAAGTCGCCCGCGGGCTCGCCCCGCGCCGCTTGCTCTCACCAGCGGCGACCACCGGAAGACGGCCACGTGAGCGGGCAGCCCGATCACGGCCGGGTCCGGCGATCGCTCACCCGCCGGCGCTTCTTCGTCGGAGCCGCCGGACTCGCCGCCGGCGGCGCGGCGGTCGGCGTCGGGCTCGATCGTGCGCTTAGCTCCGGCGCCACGGCGGCGGTGCCGCGGGTGGCACTCGGGCCCGCGGTCGCGGGCCTGCCGGCGCGTCAGCATGCCTGGACGGCGACGCTGGCGCGCGATGCCGACGCGAACCCGATCGCCCCGCGGTTCGACCGCCTGCTGTTCTTCGACGTGGTGGGCAGCCCCACCCCCGCCCACGTGCGTCTCCTGGAGGCGTCGCTGCGGACGCTGGAGCACCGATACCCGTGGGGCCCGGGCGGGTTGTTGTTCACCGCCGGCTGGGGACCGGACTACTTCGAGCACGTCCTCCGGGTGGCCTCGCCGATCCCCCGGGCGAGGAGCCTGTCGGATTTCGAGCTGCCGGCGATCGACGACTATCACCTCTGCCTGCACTTGGCGTGCGATGACGAGCGGCGGCTGGCCGATGTCGAGGCCGCGCTCGTCCACGGCGCTCCACTGCCGGGCGCCGCCGGTCCGCTGCAGATCTCAAGCGCGCTGCGTTGGCGCGAGACGCGCACCGGGTTCGTCGGCACCGGACTGCCGGCGGCCCACCAGAACGTCGGCGGGATTCCCGCCACCGGTCCCGTGGCCAAGGCGTCGCCCCTGTTCATGGGCTTCAAGTCCAATCTGAAACGAAATCAGGCGACCGAGGACGAGGTGACCGTCTCCGACGGGCCGTTCGCGGGCGGCACCACCATGCAGGTCAGCTATATGCGACTACGTCTGGACAGCTGGTACCAGGATCTCAGCGAGCGCGAGCGCGTCGCCCGCATGTATGCGCCTCAGGTCACGCCACAGCAGGTGAGCCGGTTCACCACCGACGCGCCCAGCGACCCCAAGCTGCTCGGGCAGGCGATCAACCGTTATGGCGTCGTCGGCCACGCCCAGACGTCGGCCACGGCGCGACGCCGGAGCCGGCCGCTGATGATCCGCCGTGACTTCAACACCACCGACGGGGGCCAGGCCGGGCTGCACTTCGTGTCGGTGCAACGGTCGATCGAGGATTTCGTCCGGACCCGTACCGCGATGAACGCGAGCAATGCCCAGCTGCAGAACCCGGCGATCACGGACACCGTGAACAATGGGATCAACGAGTTCATGTTCGTCCTCAAGCGCGCCAACTACATCCTTCCGGCGCGGGTCGAGCGCTCCTTTCCCCAGCTGCCCGACCGGCAGGCCGGTCTGACCTGAGGACCGGCAGGTGTGGAAAGCCACCCCCTAGGTGGGGTGTCAGCCCGGCAGGCCGGGGTCTAGGGTGCTGGTGGCATTCCGCACGATTGCGCTACGACCGTGGTCATCCAAGCCATACATCACCGCCTTCACGGCATTCGGCGAGAGCGCCACAGCGGGACGCCGGGGTTCGGGGGCGCACCAGTTGGCCGGGCCACGCCGGGATGTGGGGGCACATCGGAGGCGAACACGATCCCCGGCGTGTGCGGGCACGCCGGGGTGGGGGCGCGCGGGACCGGCCGCCATCGACTCGGCGGCGCGTCCCGTAAGCGATCGTCAGGACCGTCGCGCCGGATGAGCGCGTCGCCGGCAGGATGATTCGGCGTTTGCGGCAATGCCGATCTTGTCGGTTAGATCGAGCCGATCGCCGGGGGCGCGGCGATCGGCTCGATTTTCAGCTTGCGGGTCAGAATTCCCGGGCGCTCAACACGCCCGATAGCAACACCGTCGTCACCAGTCGCGCGCGTTTCTCGTTCTGGGCCAGCCCGGCCAGACCGTAGCGATCGAACAGGACCCGGAGATGGGCTTTGACGGCATCCACCGTGAGATGGACCTCTTCGGATATCTGCTTGTTGGTGGCCGGCGTCGCGGTGTCCGACGCCTGCACCGGCCGGCACAGCGCGATCAGGATCCTGCGCTGCATCGGAGACAGGGGGAGCACCGGCGCGATGCCCCGGCTGGACACGGTCGAGTCGGCGAGCGAGGTCGCCGGCTCGCGGAAGATGATCTCGGTGGCGCCGCACCCGATCCGATCGTGGTCGACCAGGCGCCGGCGGCCCAACGCGCGGACGTCGTTGATGTAGGACCCGTTGCGAGAGAGTCCATCGTCGACGAACGTCCACCCCTGACCGACGCGTTCGACCAGCGCGTGGGCCCGTGACACTTCGACATCGCCCGGCAGCGAAACGTCGGCCTCCGGATCGCGCCCGATCGTGACCCTCCAGCGATCCGGCGCCAACGGCAGGATCCGCTGGCGGCCGCCGGCGTCGCGCCAGACCAGGAACGGGTCGCCGGTGCGCTCGGCGGCGATCACGTCCTGCAGCTCGGCCGGGCTGCGCTCGAAGCGCTCCGGAGCTCCGGAGCTCCCCGTCGTCGATGCGCTGCTCGCCCGTTGCGTCTCGGTCATAGCCACGAGCTTACGATCGTCATCGCGGTTGGGGAAGCTACCGGAGGCCTGGTGGGCTCCGCCAAGGGCCCAGGAAAGAATCATTGACGGCTCCGTCGGCGTCTGGAGGCGCGCCGGATTCCGCCACTAATTCTCTCGCGGGCCTTAACGGTTCCGGCACGATCCGTGGCACGATTGGACCGTGGTTGCGCGTTCGGACGTCGGGGCCGCGTTCGCGGACGCGGGATACCGGATCGAGGCGGTGATCGGCCGCGGCGGAGTCGGCACGGTTTACCGCGCCGTGCAGTTGAGCCTGCAGCGAGACGTCGCGCTGAAGCTGCTGATGCCGAGCGGCCAGACCGAGCCGGCGTTTCGCCAGCGCTTTCTGGAGGAGTCGGTGGTCACCGCGAGCCTGGAGCATCCGAACATCGTCCCGGTCTACGACGCGGGGGAGGTCGACGGGATCCTGTATCTGGCGATGCGCTACATACCCGGCAGCGATCTGCAGGGAATGATCCGTCGCGAAGGCCGGCTGTCGCCGCACGCCTCGATCGGGATCCTGGAGCAGGTCGCCGCCGCACTCGAGATCGCCCACGGCGCTGGGCTTGTGCACCGCGACGTCAAACCGAGCAACGTCCTGATCGCCGGCGACCACGGTCCGGAGCAGCCGCTGCAGGCGTGGCTGGGCGACTTCGGCCTCAGCCGAAGGATGGCCGACCCGGCGGAGGCATCAACCGAGCGCCCGCTGGGAACGGTCCACTACGTCGCTCCCGAGCAGATCCGAGGCGAGCCCGCCGATGCCCGCTCCGATGTCTACTCGCTGGGATGCCTGTTCTACGAGTGCCTGACCGGCACCGTTCCGTTCGCCGCGCATTCCTCGGTCGCGGCGGTGCTGTTCGCGCACCTGAACTCCGACCCCCCGCGGGTTGCCGAGCTCGGCCTCGGCCTGCCCGCCACGCTCGACGACGCGCTCGGGTGGGCGCTGGCCAAGGATCCCGCGCAGCGACCGCAGTCGGCGGCTGCGCTGGCGCGAGTGGCGGCGGTCGCGCTCTCCGGCGGGGCGTCGCGCACCGGTGCCCGAACCGGACCCAGTCCGCGCCTGGGGATGTCCACGCCGCGCCGCCGACGGGCCAGCCGGCCGATCGTGGGGCGACTGGTCGAATCCGAGGATCTGGTCGCGCTGCTCGACAACGCCGTGGCCGGCGCCGGCGGCGTCGCGATGCTCTCCGGCGACCCGGGCATCGGCAAGACGACCCTGGCCCGGGAGCTGTCGACGCTCGCCGAGCAGCGTGGAATCCCGGCGGTGTGGGGCGTCGGCTCCAGCGCCGAGGCGGCGCGGCCGTACTGGCACTGGATCCAGGTGGTGCGGGCGATCGCCGGCCGGCGTGAGGGCCGAGGGGTCGTGGACGGGCTCGGCGCGGTCGGCGGATGGCTGCGTACGATCGTGCCGGACCTCGACCTGGACGTCGCGCCAGCGCCGTCCACCGGCTCCGATGAGGGTCGCTTTCACGTCTACGACGCGCTCCGGCGGCTGCTGGAGAGCGCCGCCGAGCGCAGCGGGCTGCTGATCGTGCTCGACGATCTGCACCTCGCCGACGAGGCCTCGCTGCGGGCGCTGTCGTACATCTCCCGATCGGTGGCCGCCGAGCGGATCCTGATCGTCGGCACCCAGCGGGACCTGGACCTCGAGCACTCGCGGCGGGGAGCGGTGCCGTTCTCGGAGCTGGTCCGGCCCACGCTGGGGATCGCCGTGAAGGGCCTGGCGGTGGCGGACGTCCGGCTGATGATCGAGGCTCGCCGCGGGTCGTCCCCATCCGAGGAGCTGGTGGCCCGGATCCACGACCTGACCGCGGGTAACCCGCTGTTCGTTTCCGAGCTGCTGAGCCTGATCGAGGCTGAGCGGCGCAGCGACGACTCGATCATCCGGGATGGGACGCTGCCGCTGCCCACGGGGGTGCGGGACGCGATCACCGCCCGGCTGACACTGCTCTCGCCGCCGGCCCGCGAGCTGCTGGGGGTGGCGGCGGTGATCGGCCAGCGGTTCTCCACCGGCGTCCTCGCCGCCGCGTCCGAGTTCCCGGCGGTGGCGGTCCTGGAGCGACTCGACGAGGCCGTCCGGATCCGCCTGATCCGTCCGGTGACCGACTCTCCCGACGGCTACACGTTCGACCACGGCCTGGTCCAGGCCACCCTGTACGACCTGATCGGGCGCCCGAAGCGGATGGCCCTGCACCATGCGGTGGCCCTCGCGCTGGGAAGCGGTGAGGACGTGACCGCCGGCGAGACGCTCACCGAGATCGCCCGACATCATCTCGCGGCGGCGCCGGCGCACGATCCGCGCGCCGCCATCACCTACGGCTGGCGCGCGGGCGACTGGGCGATGTCTCGGTACGCCTACGACCAGGCGGTGACGATGTATCAGCGAGCACTGGCCGTGGAGGGGGTCGGCGAGATGGAGCGGGGGGCGCTGCTCCAGGCGCTCGGCGACGCGCGGATGCGGGCCGGCGACACCAGCGGCGCACGCGACACGCTGATCGAGACCGCCGACGCCGCCCGGACGCGCAACGACGCGGTGGCGTTCGGCTGCGCCGTGCTCGGCTGCGGCATCTGGGGGTTGACCAACGGCATCGATGAGCAGATCGTCGGCCTCGCCCAAGAGGCGGCGGCCCAGCTGGAGCGCGTCGATGAGCCGGGCCTGCTCGCCCGCGTTCACAGCTTTCTCGCCGCTGCCATCTATTGGTCAAACGAGGTGGAGCGCCGCGAGCGGCTCGCCGGCGAGGCGCTGGAGGTCGCCCGCGCACAGCACGCCCGCCGGGGCGATGCCGAATCGGCCGCCACCCTGGGCTACGTGCTCGGACGGTTCCTGCTGGCCCGTTGGGGGCCGCTCTCGGCGGAGAGGGATCTGCATCATTCCGAGGAGGCGATCGAGCTGGCGCGGGCGCTCGAGGACGGCGAGCTGGAGCTCCTCGTCCGCAACTGGCGGATCACGGAGCTGCTGGCGCTGGGGCGGTTCGCGGCGGTCGACTCGGAGATCGCCCGGGTGGAGCAGATGGCCGGCGCGCTGCGCCAGCCACGCGCGATGGTGTTCCTGCCGTTGCACCACGCCATCCGGGCCGTCACCGCCGGTCGGTTCGGCGAGGCCGAGGAGCTCAACGCCCGTTCGGCGGAGATCGGGCGCGAGGTCCGCGGCTCGGTGAGCGCACTGGCCGGCTCGGCCCAGCTGCTGATGATCCGCCTGCTCCAGGGGCGGCTGCCGGAGCTCGAGCAGCCGTTGCGGGCGCTGGCGGTGTCGCGCCCGGAGATGGTCGGCTACCGCTGTGCACTGGCGGCGATGCTGATCCAGGCAGGACGCCCGGCCGAGGCCCGCGACGAGCTGGAGCGACTCACCGAAGCCGGGATCGACGGCCTTCCCAGAGACTGCACCTACCTGCTCATGCTCGCTCTGACCGGGGACGTCGCCGCCGAGTTGGGCGACGCCGAGCGCTCGCGCCAGGTGTATGACCGGCTCGCAGAATTCGGCGGCCGGTGGGTCGTCTCCGCCGGCGCCGTGGCGCTCTGGCCCGTGGACCGATCACTCGGGCGGCTGGCCACGACGATGGGCTCGTTGGAGATGGCGCTGGAGCACATCGCCGCGGCGCGCGCGCAGAGTGAGCGAGCCGGCGCCGGCCCCTCGGTGGCCCTCGTGACCTTGGACGAGGCCCGGGCCCGGCAGGCGCGGGGACTTCCCGGGGACCTGGCGCGGGCGCGGGAGCTGGCCGGCGAGGCGCTCAGCCACGCCCAGGCGCTCGGCATGGGCCTGGTGGTGGATGCGGCGGTATCCCTGGACGTCGAGCTCGAGCTCGGGGTGCAAGCCGACGCGTGAGGGCGAGGTCGAGTGCCGCGCCAAGTGGTTTCAGTTCGTAGGTACGGCGACACCGAGAGTGGTCGCCGGTGGATGCCTGGCGAGGAAGCAGGATGCGACGTGCAGCAGCGCTGCACGAGCATCCGAGGACAAAGCCCGGCGCCGCCGGAGACCGCTCGAATGTCGTCGTATTTTGCGAACGGGGCCACTAGGCCTCGCCGTCGGCGATCGCCCGGAGCGCGCTGATTCCCGGCACGAACAGGTAGTAGCCGCCGCGGACGGTGACGAACTGACGATCGCGGGTGACGATCGCCGGCGGATCGTTTCGGTCCCCGGCGATCAGCATCCGCTCCGTGTCGCCGTCACGGTGCAGGCCGCCGGTGAGGAAATCGCGATCGGCGCCGAGACCGAAGGCATCGCCGTGCATCAGCCAGTTGCCCTGGATCTGCTCGAACTGGCGGCTGATGCTGGCGTTGAAGCCGACGAAGACCAGCCCGCGCTCGGCCCCGTCGGTGTAGGACATGCCGCGGCGGATGATCCGGTTGCGCCGCGATCGCTCGGTGCGGTAGCCGAGCGCGTCTCGCGGATAGGAGCGCCGCACGTGCGCGCCGAGCGGACAGCGGAGGCCGTTGGGGTCGTCGCCGTAGACGAAGTTGTTGATCTTTGGTGACTCGGGTGACGGATCCCCATCTGCCCAGCCGTTCTCGAAACCGCCCGATCGGCCGGAGGGCGGCCGGAGGATCAGCGAGTTGCCGTTTCGCCACCGGCCGACGATGCGCGCCGCCAGCAGCTTCTGAGCCCCCGGATCCGGACCCGCCTGCTCGCGGAGCCACTCATCGAAGACCTCGACGTGCTGCTGGAGCTTGCGCCACACCATGAACGTTCCGTTCGCCAACAGCGAGTGATCCTCGCCCGGGACGACGCCGTCCTCGTCCTCGTGCCCGAGCACGAACTCCCCCAGCCGGATGTTGCGCCACCGGTCACCAAGCAGCCGCCACCATATCTGCCGCTGCATGCCCTCCCCGCGGGCCGGTCGCCGATCGCCGGAGGCCCCATCGACCGCCGGCTGGGAGAAGCCGTCGCTGAATCCGAAGTGCTCGCGCGAGTCCGCCAGCGAATCCGCCGTCTGGACCCAGATCGTCTCCATTCCGCCCGCGGACAGCTCGGTGCGTAGCGCCTCGACCTCGCGGTCGCGGATCTCCGGGTCCTCGCCGTAGATCGTGAACAGGACGTGAGCTCCGGCGGAGAGCTCGGGCGTCCAGTGGTCGGGGTCGTTGGCCCCGAGGTCGCCCAGTGCAGCCCGCGCGCGCACGGACATGCCCTGGCAGAAGTCGCCATAGCCGGCGAACGGGGTCATCGCCACCCCGAGCCGCTCCAGCCCCGGGGCGGTGAAGGCCACGTTCAGGCACGAAGCCGGGCGGTCCCCCCAATGCTCCTCGGTTCTGATCCGGGGGAGCAGTTCGGCGAGCAGCCGGCGGGCCGCGCCGGGCTCAGCGACCCCCGCGAACACGTATCCGGCGTGACCGTGGCTGGCATACCCGCGCAGGATGTTGCCCTGGAGGTCGCGGCGGAAGCTCACGCGTCCCCCATCAGGCGCTGGATCGCCGGCAGCTGGCGAAAATCGTGAGCCAGGTCCGTGGGGTGGAATCCGGCGGCGCGCGCGGCTAGCCGGGCCAGCTGCGACCGCAGGGTCAGCGCGGCGTTCACCTGCGCAACGGTGACCGGTCGCGGGAACGCGTCGACCACGTACGGGCTCCGGCAGTGATTCCGGGGGTCAGACAGGTAGTGCCTGAGCCCGATGCGGTCCACACCGTCGCCCGCCGGCATCACACAGTGACTCCAGATCGTCAGTGCCTCGTCGGTGGCGGCGAGCGCCCGCACGTAAACGTGAAGCGGGCCGTCGAAGCGACTGGAGAACATGAGGTACTTCTGGTCATGAAGCTCGATCACGACGAACCGCGCGAAGTGCGTCGGCGGCAACGCCGCGCTGAACGGTGACCGGATCGTCTCGCCCGGGCTGCCCGCCGGCAGGAGCGGATCGCGCGGCAACTGCTCCAGATAGAGCGCGAGCGCCTCGTCGTGGCCGGGCTTGACCGGGGTGATGATCAGTACCGCCCCCATGGCTATAACAGCCGTTGCACCCTGACCAGCAGGTCCTGCCAGCGGCGCCCGAACTCCGCCGACGACACCCCGGCGGTGGCGGTGACGAAGCGCCGGATCTGCGGCTCCAGCTCGAGTGCCTGCGCGATCACCTGAGTGGTGGCCCCGTCGTGGTAGTCGGTCCAGAAGTGCCCGACGCCGGCGTCGATCTGATCGACCCAGTCGGTGAGACCGGTGGTCGGCACCGCCCCCGGGAACTCCGTGGTCGCGCCCCAGATGGCGCCCCACTGAACCGGCATGATCCGCCCGAAGTCCGGTATGTAGGTCTGGTCAGCACCGCTCCAGTTGGTCTCGAACAGCAGGTAGGTCGGCCTGTCGGCGTCCGGCCAAAGCGTCCACCGGGCGAGCGCGATCACCTTCATCTTCAGCAGCGGCCGGATCGCGATAGTGGTCGTGTTGCCCAAGGCGAACACCGCCCGCAGGCGCAGCTTCTGGCGTGGCTTGAGCTCGGTGACGGCGGTGACCGCGCCCCAACGCCGATAGGTCGCCTTGCCGGGCGAGCCGGGGTCCGCGGCGGTGTCACGCCCGATGGCCACTTGCCAATTCAACTACAGTTGCACAAGGCGAGGCATGTGAAATCGACCAGGGGGCACTACGACGCGGTCGTCATCGGCTCCGGCTTCGGCGGTGCCGCGGCGGCATATCACCTGGTCCGCGAAACCGGCCTGCGCGTGCTCATGCTGGAGCGTGGAATGCCGTACCCACCGGGCTCGTTTGCCCGCACCCCGCACGAGATGCGGCGCAACTTCTGGGATCCGTCGGCGGGCCTGCACGGGCTCTTCGAGCTCTGGTCGTTTGCCAAGGTGAAGGCCCTCGTGTCCAGCGGGCTCGGCGGCGGGTCGCTGATCTACGCCAACGTCATGCTCCGCAAGCCGGCCGACACATTCGCCGCCGATGCCGCCAACGACTTCCTGCCCTGGCCGATCGGGTATGACGAGCTGGCGCCCGAGTATGAGGACGCCGAGCGCGTCATGGCGCCCAACCCGCTGCCCGAGGAGTACCTGAGCCCCGACGGCGGTGTTCCCAAGACGCGGTACTTCCTCAAGGCCGCCGCCGATGCGGGACTGAAGGCCGACCTGGCCCCGGTCGCGATCACGTTCCGGGCGCCGAACGGAGCCGGCGCCACCGATGGGGCCGCCGCGCCCAACGTCCCGTTCGGCCAGCCCAACCTCCACGGCCGCCCCCGGCACACGTGCACGCTGGTCGGCGAGTGCGACCTCGGCTGCAACCAGGGCGCCAAGAACAGCCTCGACTACACCTACCTGGAGCGATTTCTCACCGCCGGGAAGGACCGCGCGCGGATCTTCACGTGCTGTGAGGCGACCCGGATCGAGCCCGCGGCCGACGGGTACCGCGTGCACTACTCAGAGCACGCCGCGCCCCGGGCGGCGGTCCGGCGGCGCGAACGAGTCGCCCCCGGCGGCGCTCCGCTGCTCGATCCCGACACCGACGAGAACGGCGAAAGCTGGGCGCGGAGCGTGACCGCGGGAGTGGTGATCGTCGCCGCCGGCACGTTTGGCTCCACCCGGCTGCTGCTCTCCAGCCGGGCGTCGTTGCCGGCGCTGAGTCCGCAGCTCGGTCGCCGGTTCTCCACCAACGGTGACCTGCTCACCTTCGCGCGTGACTGCGCCCGGCCAGACGGGGATGGCTGGCGCGACCTCGATCCCAGCCTGGGCCCGGTGATCACGGCCTATGCCGAGTACCGGTCAGGCGGCCGACGGATGTGGATGCAGGACGCAGGTGGACCCGCCGTCACCGAATGGGCGTGGCAGACCGGCGAGATGGCGCGCGACCTGTGGAAGGCACGCCGACTGCTCCCCAGCCTGGTACGCGGCCAGCGCGGCGGCCGGGTCAGCCGCCTCGCCGCGCGCGCCCTCGGCTCGACACGGGCGTCGGCGGCGATGCTGCCGATGCTGACCATGGGGCAGGACTCGAGCGGCGGCCGGTTCCGGCTGGAGGGCGACGGCCTGTCGCTCGATTGGAGTCCGCGGGGCGCCTCCCGGCCCTACTTCGACGCGGCCGAGGGCCTGGCGCAAACCCTGGCCCGTCACCTGGGGGGACGGCTCGGACCGGCGGGATTCGCTGCACTCAGTCAGGGCCTGACCGCGCACCCGCTGGGTGGCTGCCCGATGGGCGTCAACCGCGCGACCGGCGTGGTCGACAACCGCGGCGAGGTGTTCGGCCATCCCGGGCTGTTCGTGTCCGACGGGTCGATCATGCCCGGCCCGGTCGGTCCCAACCCCAGCCTCACGATCGCCGCGCTGGCCGGGCGAATAGGCAAAGCGGCGGTGGCGAGGAGCGCGGCATGACGGCGACCGCGGAGTCCCCGGGAGTCAGCTGGAGCGAGAGCTTCAAGGGGTGGCTGGCGTTCGGCCAGACCGACTTCAACCAGGCGATGCGCAGTTGCCATGGCGAGCAGGCCCGGGCCCAATTGACGGTCAGCATTCCGAGCCTGGACGACTACCTGGCGCACCAGTCGGACGGCGGTGTCTCGGCTGCCCCTTCCCGCCCCGGAATCGTCACCGGCGGCTCGATCGAGTGTGACGGGTTCAACGGGGCGGTCACCGTCACCGGTGGCACGTTCCTCGCGTTCGTCACCGCCAGCGATCGAGAGCCGCGAGACGGACTGCACCTGCGCATGCGCTACGACCTGGCGCTGCGGGGGCCGGACGGACAGCCGCTCCGCCTCACCGGCTTCAAGCTGATCGAGAACGATCCCGGCTATGACTCGTGGTCGGACACCACGACCCTGTTCGTGCGGATCTTCGCGGAGGGGGATCCCGGGCCAGGTGGGTCGAGTGCAGAGCCCGGCGGGTCGAGTGCAGAGCCCGGCGGGTCGAGTGCGAATGCGGCCGCCGCCTCCGACGGCGAACCGCCGTGGATGACGTCGCCGGTGGCCATCGGCGTGCTCTGCATCACCCCGCTCGCCTTCATGCGCGAGCTGGCGAGCTTTCGCGGCAGTGGCCGGTCCGTCGCCCAGCGGGCCAAGGCGGTGGCGCGCTACCAGTGGTTCTTCGGGTCGAGCCTCGCCCGCGCCTACGCCGGGACGCCGGTGAGCGACGCCCGTCCCAGCTTCCCGCGCGACCGCCCCGATGGCCCCTGGGGCATGAACGGCGAGGCGGCGGTTGGCGGCACCGCTCGCGCGGGCCGAGACGGGGCGGGGGTGCCTGGCCAGGCGCGGTACGAACCGGTTCCCGGCACGCCGCTCGGCCGCGCCATCATCCCGTTCTCGGTCCCCGACCTCGACTTCCCGCTGAACCTGCACCGGCTGCGCCGGCTGGACTCCGACGGCCGGCCGGTGGCGCCGCAGCGCGGGCCGGTGCTGCTGGTTCCGGGCTCCGGGGTGCGAGCGCAGATGTACTACGGCCAACCGATCGGCCCGTCCTGCGCCGAGTTCCTGCTCGACGCCGGATACGACGTGTGGGTGGAGAGCTGGCGCGCCTCGATCGATCTTCCGGCCAACCCGTACACGCTGGATCACGCGGCGATGATCGATCACCCGCGCGCCGTGGAGACGATCCTCGACATTTGCGAGCGCGAGGGCGGCGGTGATGAGTGCAGGGCGGTCGTTCACTGCCAGGGCTCGATCAGCTTCATGATGGCGGCAGTGGCGGGACGGCTGGACCCGCGCGTCACGCAGATCGTCTCCAGCGCCGTGTCCCTGTTCCTCGACGTAACCGGCGCCACCTGGCTAAAGCAGCAGCTGGCGATGCCGGTCGTCTCCCGCCTGTTCACGGGACTCGACGCGCAGTGGGGAATCCGGCCGACAACTCCGCCGGCCGGGCTGTTCGCGGCGGCCGCCCGCCGGATGGAGCGCCCCTGCGGGAACCCCTCCTGCCAGGTGGCCAGCTTCATGTACGGGTCCGGCTGGGACGTCCTGTTCCGGCACGTGGATGACCACGGCGATCCTTGGGTGGCCGACCTGGTGCACGAGTGGACCAGCCGCGAGCTGGGCTACACCCCGCTGACCCTGATCGGTCAGGTGGCCGAGTCCAGCCGTCACGGCCACGTCGTCCCGTCACCGCAACAACCGCGTCCGCCGGGCACCCCCGCCGGATACTTCACCGGGACGCCACAGACCGCCGCCCAGATCACCTTCATCGCCGGCGACCACAACAACATGTTCCGCTGGCAGGGACAGCGGCGAGCCAAGCATTACTTCGACGAGGCGGCCGGCCCCGGTCAGGCGGATTTCGTCCTCGCCCCCGGTTTTGGGCATCTCGACACGTTCTGGGCCCGGCGAGCTCCGGAGGCGATCTTCCCGGTGATTCGCGACGGCCTGGAGTGGAAACGGGGCGAGCCTGCCCCCAGTCAGCGCGAGGGCCGCCTGATCACGGGCGGACCGCTGCCCCGCCGGCGCGGCCGGCTGCTCGGGCGGTCCGGCAAGGCTCCGGCGCGGGTCAGGACGACGTGACCGTGATGTTCTCGGCGTTGGACGCCTGACCCGAGGCGGTCACCGTGATCGTGGCGGTTCCAGGGGTGATCGGGAACGATCCGGTGGCCGGCGGCAGCTGGAAGGTGATCGAGGTGTCGCTCCAGCTGGTGATCGTCAGCTTCGCCCCGTCGTAGGGCGCCCCCCAACTGGTGCCGCCCTCGGCGAGGGTCAGGTAGCTGTTGTCGCCCTGGGTCGCGCCGAAGTCCGTCCCGGTGAGCGTGATCGTGCTCCCGGCGGGGGCGCTTTGCGGCGTCACGGCGGTGATCGAGGGCGTCGCCGCAACGGTTCCGGCGATGGTGAGCGTTTGCGCGGCCGACGTCTGACCGGCCACCGAGACGGTCACCGTCGCGCTTCCCGGCGACAGCGGGAAGTCGCCGCTGTCTGGCGGAAGCTGGAAGGTGATGGAGGTGTCGCTCCAGCTGGTGATCGTCAGCTTCGCGCCGTCGTAGGGCGCCCCCCAACTGGTTCCGCCCTGGGCCAGGGTGAGATAGCTGTCGCCCTGCGTGGCGCCGAAGTTCTCGCCCGTCAAGGTGACCGAATCCCCCGGAGCCGGGTTCGCGGGCGTCGCCGAGTCGATGACCGGCGGCGGCAGCGGAGCGGCGGCCGGCGGGGCCTGCTCGCTGGTGGTGACCTGCTCGGCCTGTCCGGCGCTGGTGTAGGACGCCTGCGCCTGCAGGGCCGCGGTCATCGAGGTCGTCGCACCCGCGGGAGCGGTGACCGTCCACGATTGGGTTGCGGTGGCGTCGGTGGACAGGGCGCCGACCGAGACCGGCGACGCGGGCTTCACCGTCCATCCCGAGGGCGCGGATAGGCTCACCGAGACATCGTCGGCAACCCCGGGGCCGACGTTGTGCTCGGTGGTCGTGACCGTCGCGGCCGCTCCCGCGTTCAGGCTGAGCGGCGTGGACGGGGCGATGCTCAAGTCGACCGCGGCGGGCTCGGCCGAGCTGATCGGCGCCCCGCCCACCTCGGTGATCAGCGCGCTCGCCGACAGGCCGAGGTGGTCGATTCCGACGGTCAGGACGTGCGTCGCGCGGTCATAGCTCCATCCGCCGGGGGCCAGACGCCGGCGGTTGACCAGCACCTCGCCGGGCCGGCTGATCCGCTGGATCTGCACCGAGAAGCTGCGGGAGCTCGGCTGCCCCGGGTAGTGCCCGCGGGCACCCCCGATGTCGACGTTCGTCGTATCGGCGCGACGCCCGCCCGACCAGGTGGCGAGCGACGTGCGGGCGTCCTGGCCGTGCTCATACCCGTTGCCGCTGCCGGCGTCCTGATACAGCGAGAAGTGACCGGCCGTCCCCGGGTACACGCGCAGCGTCGTCGGGGCGTTCGGGTCGGCGCCGACATGGCTCATCGGAGCCTGCTCGGGAATGATCGCGCCGGCCTTGACGAACACCGGCATCCGGTCCAGCGGGACGGTCACCGTCTGGGTGGAGGGCCCGGTGAACGTGGCGCCGGTGAACCAGTCCGTCCACCGACCCGGCGGCAGCCACACCGTCTGCTTGGTCACGGTTCCCGGCGTCGTCACCGGGGCGACGAGCACGTTGGGCCCGTAGAGGTACTCGCCGGGGCGGTCGTAGGCGCCCGCCTGCCCCGGGTAGTCGAGGTACAGCGGCCGCGTGATCGGCAGCCCGGAGCTCACGGCGTCGGCGGCCAGGGTGTAGGTGTAGGGCACGAGCGCCTCACGCAGCCGCAGGAAGCCCGCAGCGATCGAGTCGGCGGGCTGCGGGTACTGCCACGGCAGGCGGTTGCCGTTGGAGGAGTGCAGCCGCAGGATCGGTTGGAAGGCGCCCATCTGCACCCAGCGGGCGTAGAGGTCGGGATCGTCGGAGGGCGTCCCGGGCGGCGGGCCGAGGAAGCTGCCGATGTCATCGCTGACGTAGGGCTCGTCGATGCTGGCCTCGTCGGCGGTCAGGTGAGCCTGGAAAGCCAGGATGTTCCATGTGCCCCAGGTGTCTCCGGTGAACGCCAGCGTCGAGGTGTGCCCCGCCCACGGACCGGCCGGATAGACCTCATCGGGATCCTGGTAGGAGCTGCCGATGCGCGAGAGGACGAACCCCCGCCGGCCCTGGTTGGCGAGATCCTCGGCGTACAGGTGGTTGATCCAGTTGTCCGGCGTGACCCCCTTCAGCGAAGCGGTGGAGGCGTCGCAGCACCAATCCAACCACCAGAACGAGACGCCCTCAGCCTCGAACGGCTGATGCAGCGCGAAGTAGGACTCGGCCTGCGGGATGCTGCTCCAATCCCAGGTCTTGCACCCGCCGTTGAAGCAGGTGTTGTCGGCCAGCGAGCCGCCCGCGAGCGCCTCGGTGGCGGCCAGCTTCGGGTCGTTGTCGGCGATGCTCGGGTGGATGTTCAGGGTGACGTTGATCCCCTGCTGCTTGGCCCAGTTCAGGAACGCCTGCGGATCCGGGAAGAGCGCCGGGTTCCACTCCCAGCCGTCCCATTGGTTGGGCGACTTCCAGTCGGTGTCGACCGACAGGGTGTCGAGCGGGACATCATTGGCGCGGAACGCCGGGATCAGGGTGTTCTCGTAGTCCGAGGTGGTGTAGGCGTGATAGTCCGAGTACCAGACCCCGAAGGTCGATTCCGGCAGGAGCGGAGACGGTCCGGTCAGACGCTGCAGATCACGCAGTGCCCGCGCGTAGTGGTGGCCGTACACGAACAGATAACCGTCCTGCACGTCGCCGTTGCCGGGTCGGGACGACACCCAGCCGTTCGCCGTCCACACGGCGCTCTGGCTGTCATCGAGCAGGCGGTAGCCGGCACGGTCGAGGAGTCCCGGGTGCATCTCGGGTTCGGCGGCGGTGCACTGCGCCGCCGTCGGGGTCCCCTTGGGACAGCTGTAGCCCGGGCTGCCGTAGGTGGCAGTGTCGAACCCGCGGGTGTAGCCGCCGAGATAGGTCATCGCCGGCGCGGTCGGCGTCGCGCCGCCCACCGGTGCGGCCGAGAGGGTGTCCACGTTGACGTTGCAGCTGTCGCCGGAGGCGCACAGGACCCCGACGGCGTTGGTTCCCGCTTTCAGGATGACGTTGGCGGTCACCGTCGACCACGCGTCCCAGCTGCTGGTCGCGGGGAGCGTCAGCGTCCTTACGTCCGAGCCGTTGACGGTCAGGTCGACGGTGCGCGGAGCCGGGCCGCCCAGGGCGCCGATGTAGTTGGAGTAGCGCAGCGTCACCGTGGCCTCACCGGCGGGCGCGCCGAGCACGCTCCAGGTGGCGCTCGCAGTGCCGCTCTGGTCCAGGCCGCCGATGAAGCCGGCGATGCTGTCGTAGTTGCTGTGGTCGGTCCGGATGCTCGCGCTCCCCTGAAGCGTCGCCGCGCCCGCGTCACACACCTGACCGAACGGGCACGCGTTCTCCCACTGCGGACTGGCGGTCGTCGACCGGTTGCCGTCGCTGAAGCGGACCGACGTGTTCGAGGGGCCGAAGGGACCCGAGCCCAGCTTGTAGCGGAGGGTGACCGCCGAGGTGGTGATCATCAGCCAGCCCCCGGCGCGCCGTGTCCGGTAGCGCGGCACCGCGAACCGGCGATTGATCGCGTTGACCGTCGGCGCGTCCTCGAAGCTCTGCGTCGGCGAGTACTCCATGCGGATGAGTCCGTGTGCGAGGATCTCGAACCGGGCATCGCCGGCGTGGACGACCGCGGCGGGGTTCGCCTTCGCGGCGGCGAAGTCGATCGGCGTCGTCAGGTTCACGGGTGAGTTCGGAGACGTGGCGGCTGCCGCCCCCACGGCGGCCAGGATCATCGCCGCGGCAGCGACCATGGCGCCCGCGAGTACGGCTACAAGTAGGCGGTTACCCATTTTCCCTCTCCTCCTGCTGACCCACCCGGGCAACGCCGGGATCGGCTGACCCGTCCCGCGCGCCAGACTACCACGCAGTCCGCGCGCCGAAAGGGTTTGGCAAGCTGGGGTAGGTATCGCCACTGTTGTCGCGGCGCCGGTGTGACGCGCGGGTTGCCGCGATTGACTGAGCGGTGATCGGAGAGTAGATTCGCGCCGGACTTTGGGGTCCACCGACGTGCGCGAAAGTGACCGGGTGCAATGGCTGAATCAGTGGCGATAGCGCGGGGCGGCAGCTTCGCAAAGATCCGTAACCCGCTCGGCGTGGTGGGGCTCTCACTGATCACGCTCGGGATCTACTACCTGTTCTGGTACTACTTCATCAATCGCGAGATGAGGGATCTCGGGGAGGCTCGGGGCATCGACATCGGCCACAGCCCGGCGACGTCGGTGGTCGCGATCACGATCGGCGGCTTCATCATCGTTCCTCCGTTCGTGTCGCACTGGATGGTCGGGACCCGGATGGAGCGCGCCCAGCAGGCAGTCGGCGTGTCGGGTGGCAACGGCGTCCTGTACTTCATCCTCTGGGTGATCCCGCTGGTCTCGATCGTGTCGCCGTACTACATGCAGGTTCAGCTCAACGAGGTGTGGCGCGCGCTGCAGGACGAGGGGCACCAGACGCCGGACGAGCAGGTCGCCTCCGTGCGGTAGATCCGGTCGACGCCGGTCGGCGGCGGTCGACGCCGGTCGGCGGCGGTTGGCGGCGGGCAGCCGGGTCGTGCCGGTCCGCGGCGTCCGCCTACTCCGACATCGGCCGCAGCAGGTCGGCCCGCATCGGCTGTACGAACACGCGCTCACCCGGCTGCTCACCGGCCTCCCCCAGCCGCTCGAACGCCTTCGAGATCTCCTCCCGGCGGGCGTCGAAGATCGGCCCGCGCGCGGGATCGACGCTGACGCTCCGATCCCGGTAGGCCTCGACGCCGGCGAGACGGATCCGGACGTCGTAGTCGACGGTGCCGGCTCGCCTCAGGCCGGCCGCGGCGGCGTCGGCCAGCGCCTCCTGCGCCGCCCGCCGGACTGCCACCTCGTCCTCCACCAAGCTGGTCAGCGTGAAGTAGTCGCCTTGCGCCAGCGGCTCGGCCACGTACACCGCTCCGTCAGGACGCAGGACCCGCCGCGCCTCGCGCAGCGCCGCGCCTAGCTCCGCTTGGGGCACGTGGTGCAGCGTGCGCATGAACAGCGCCAGATCCATCGACGCGTCGGCGAGCGGGAGGTCCTGGGCGATCCCGATCTCATACCGGGCGCCGCTCCCGCCGTCCCGGGCCAGCGCCGGGGCCAGCTGGGCCGCGGAGATCTCCACGCCGACCATGCGCGCGCCCCGAGCGCTCAGCTCCCGGACGAGTCCGCCTCCGCCGCAGCCGACGTCGACCACGTCCTTACCCTCCGGCGCCGCCAGGTGCTCGAGCATCGACAGGTCGGTGGTGACCTCACGCACCACGCGACGATCCTGGTCGGACACCATTTCCGGCACTGAACCACCGTGATTGCCGTGCCCGGGATCCGGGAAGGCCCCGTTTCAACTGCATTTCAACGGGAGGGTCGTCATGGCGGAAAGCGTATATCGCGTCACCGAGGTGGTTGGGGTCAGCAGCGAGTCCTGGGAGGCGGCCGCTCGCGCGGCTGTGGAGACGGCGGCGAAGACGGTGCGCGAGCTCCGCATCGCGGAAGTGGTTCGTCAGGACCTCACGATCCAGGACGGGACCGTGGTCAACTACCGCATCCGGCTGGGGATCTCGTTCAAGTTCGACCCGCCGACGACCGACTGAGTCAACCGGCCGCGTCACCCGGGTAACTGCGCGCCGGGCCCGGGGCGGGGAAACCGAGGCGCGAGCGCGTTCGCCCGCCGGACCGCTCCCTTCCCCGGCCGGCGGGGTTCCGGTCGCCACCGCGGCCCCGCGGCGATCGCGGCCGATGTCGCCCCGTGCCGCGGCAGCCGCGGCTGAGATCCACGCCTCTAGGTCGAGCCCGGGCCTGCTCTAATGAGTCGTGCTACGTGAGCCCGACCGCAGGAGAGGACGAGATGAACGCAGACGGCGCCGATCCCCGCGCGGGCCATCTGGCCGAGGCCGATGATCTCATCGACGTCGATCGTCTGCTCGCCGACTACTACGACCGCCGGCCGGACCACTCGGACCCAGGCCAGCAGGTCGCCTTCGGGACGTCGGGCCACCGGGGCTCGTCACAGCACGGCACCTTCAACGAGGCCCACGTGCTCGCCATCAGCGAGGCGGTGTGCCGGTACCGCCAGGGGCAGGGAATCGACGGGCCGCTGTTTCTGGGGCGCGACACCCACGCCTTGTCCGAGCCGGCGTTTCGCACGATCTTGGAGGTGCTCGCCGCCCACGCCGTCGACGTCATCGTCGATGCCGACAACGGCGCCACGCCGACGCCGGTGATCTCCCATGCGATCCTCCGCCACAACCGCGGCGGCGGGCGCGGCCGGGCCGACGGAATCGTCGTCACTCCCTCGCACAACCCCCCGGAGGATGGCGGCTTCAAGTACAACCCCACCCACGGCGGCCCGGCGGACACCGACGTGACCGGCTGGATCCAGCGCGAGGCCAACCGGCTGCTCGGCGACGACGTGCGGGATGTCCGTCGCGTCGCCTTCGACTCCGTCGATCCCCGCCGCCGCGACTATGTCTCCGAGTACGTGGACGACCTCCCGTCGGTCGTGGACCTGGAGGCGATCCGCGAGTCCGGACTGCGACTGGGCGTCGATCCGCTCGGCGGGGCGTCGCTCGCCTACTGGTTCGCGATCGCCGAACGCCACCGGCTCGATCTGACCGTCGTCTCCGATGCCATCGATCCGACGTTCCGGTTCGTGCCGCTCGACCGGGACGGCAGGATCCGGATGGACAGCTCGTCGCCGTGGGCCATGTCACGGCTGCGGGAGATGGCGGGCGACTTCGACGTCGCGTTCGCCAACGACCCGGACGCCGACCGACATGGAATCGTCACGCCGAGCGCCGGCCTGATGAACCCCAACCACGTCCTCGCCGCGTGCGTCTGGTACCTGTTCGGTGGGAACCGCCGATGGGAGCCGGACGTGGCTGTGGGCAAGACGCTGGTGAGCTCCAGCATGATCGACCGCCTCGCCGCGGAACTGGGCCGCCGGCTCGTGGAGGTGCCGGTCGGCTTCAAGTGGTTCGTCCCTGGGCTCCTCGACGGCACGCTCGGCTTCGCCGGAGAGGAGAGCGCCGGGGCCACCTTCCTGCGGCGGGGCGGCACCGCCTGGACGACGGACAAGGACGGCCTCATCCCGTGCCTCCTCGCCGCGGAGATGAAGGCGAAGACCGGTGATGACCCGGGAGAGATCTACGCCGACTTGGCCGCCCGCTTCGGCGAGTCGGCCTATCGGCGGATCGACGTGGCCGCCTCGCCCGAGGAGAAGGACGTCCTGGGGGCGCTGTCACCGGAGCAGGTGCCCGGCTCGGAGCTGGCGGGCGATCGGATCACCGACGTCCTCACCACCGCCCCGGCCGAGCCGCGCCCGCCGATCGGCGGGATCAAGGTCGTCACCGACCGCGGCTGGTTCGCGGCCCGCCCCTCCGGCACCGAGGACGTCTACAAGGTCTACGCCGAATCGCTGGCGGGCGAGGACCACCTGCAGCAGATCCTCGCCGAGGCGCAGGAGATCGTGTCCGGCGCCCTGTCGTCGGCGGGGGCGGCGGCGAAATGATGACCCCCGACCAGACCAGGGTGTTCGCGATCGTCCTCGCCGGCGGGGAGGGCAAGCGCCTTGCGCCGCTGACACTGGACCGGGCCAAGCCGGCGGTGCCGTTCGGCGGGAACTACCGGCTGATCGACTTCGCGCTCTCCAACCTCGTCAACGCCGGCTACCGCCGGATCGTCGTGCTGACCCAGTACAAGAGCCACTCGCTCGACCGTCACATCTCCACCACCTGGCAGCTGTCCCCGCTGCTCGGTAACTACATTGCGCCGGTCCCCGCCCAGATGCGCCGCGGCCCGTACTGGTTCCAGGGGTCCGCGGACGCGATCTACCAGAACCTCAACCTGCTGCGCGACGAACGGCCCGACCATGTGATCGTGTTCGGCGCCGATCACATCTACCGCATGGATCCGGCGCAGATGGTCCGCCAGCACGTCGAATCCGGCGCGTCGGTGACGGTGGCGGCGCTCCGCACCCCGATCGAGCAGGCCGACCAGTTCGGGGTGATCGAGACCGCTGCCGACGGACGAACCATCACCGCGTTTCGGGAGAAGCCCACGGACGCCATCGGCCTACCCGACGCGCCCGATCAGGTCTACGCCTCGATGGGCAACTACGTGTTCTCCTGCGACGTGCTGGTCGATGCGGTGACCCAGGACGCGAAAGCCCGCGAGTCGGCTCATGACATGGGCGGCAGCATCGTCCCGATGCTCGTCGACTCGGGCACGGCGCAGGTCTATGACTTCTCGGGCAACGAGGTGCCGGGGACGACCGCACGAGACCATGGCTACTGGCGCGACGTCGGAACCCTCGACGCCTTCTACGACGCGCACATGGATCTGATCTCGGTCCACCCGGTGTTCAACCTCTACAACATGGAGTGGCCGATCCTCACCCGTCCGGAGCCCCTGCCCCCAGCCAAGTTCGTGTTCGCCGACGACGGTCGCGTCGGCCACGCGCTCGATTCGATGGTGTGCTCGGGAGTGATCATCTCGGGCGGCGTCGTCAGCCGATCGGTGCTGTCGCCGTCGGTCCACCTGCACTCCTACGCCGACGTGGAGGGATCGGTCCTGTTCTCCGGCGTCGAGGTCGGACGCAGCGCCGTGGTGCGCAACGCCATCCTCGACAAGGATGTGATCGTCGAACCGGGCGCCGAGATCGGGGTCGACCTTCAGCGCGACCGGGAGCGCTTCACCGTCTCCGCCGGCGGGGTCGTCGTCGTCCCCAAGGGCGCACGAGTCGCCGCTCTCGTGCCCAGCTGACGATGCGGGTCTCGCTGCTCACCCGCGAATATCCGCCGGAGGTGTACGGCGGCGCCGGAGTGCACGTCGAGTACCTGGGTCGCGAACTGGCCCGCCGCGTCGATCTCACCGTCCAGTGCTGGGGAGCGGATCGCGACGACCCCGCCGTACTCGCCTACCGCCCCTGGGAGGCGCTGGCCGGAAGCTCGGCGCACCTGGCGGCGCTGCAGGCGATGTCGATCGATCTGGCGATGGCCGCGGGCGCGGCGAGCGCCGACGTCGTCCACAGCCACACCTGGTACGCGCAGTTCGGCGGCCATCTCGCCAAGCTGACCTACGGGATACCGCACGTGACCACGGTGCACTCGCTCGAGCCACTGCGTCCGTGGAAGGCCGAGCAGCTCGGCGGCGGCTACGCGCTGTCGAGCTACTGCGAACGCGCCGGGATCGAGGGCGCCGACGCGGTGATCGCCGTGTCGGCGGGTTCCAAGCGCGACATCCTCGCCTGCTACCCCGCCGTCGACGAGCGCCGCGTGCACGTCATCTACAACGGGATCGACACCGAGCAGTACGCGCCGGACCTCGGCACCGACGTGCTGGAGCGCCTCGGGGTGGATCCCGAGCGGCCGTCGGTCGTCTTCGTTGGGCGGATCACCCGACAGAAGGGCGTCCCGCTGCTCCTCGCGGCCGCGGTCGATTTTGACCCGGCGGCGCAGCTGGTGCTGTGCGCCGGAGCGCCGGACACTCCTGAGATCGGCGCCGAGGTCACCGCCGGCGTGGAGCGGCTGCAGCGGATGCGCGACGGCATCCTCTGGATCGACCAGATGCTCCCCAAGGCCGACGTCATCCAGCTCCTCAGCCACGCCACGGTGTTCGCGTGCCCGTCGATCTATGAGCCGCTGGGCATCGTCAACCTGGAGGCGATGGCGTGCCAGGCCGCCGTCGTCGCCTCGGCCACCGGCGGGATCCCCGAGGTGGTGGACGACGGCGTGACCGGATCGCTGGTGAACCTGGAGCAGCGGCCCGGCTCGATCGACCCGATCGACCCGGCGGCGTTCGCCGCCGAATTCGCCGGCCGGGTCAACCATCTGATCGCCGACCCGGGACGAGCGCAGGAGCTGGGCCGGGCGGGCCGCCGGCGCGCGATCGACCACTTCGGGTGGCCGGCGATCGCCGACCAGACGCTGTCGGTCTACGAGGCCGTGACCACCGGCGCCGGAGCGATGGCATGAGCCCGGACCCGGATCGGGTCAAGCAGGCGCCGGTCGCGTGGCCGGCGATCTCCTATGACGACTGGGCGCCAACCTGCGACACCCTTCACGCCCACACCCAGCTCCTGGGCAAGGTGGCGGTGGCCCTCGCCCCGCCCGAGCCGCAGCTCCAGCACGCCGCCCTGCGGCTGACCGCCCGGGGCTGGGAGACGGCGCCACTGCCCGCGCCAGACGGATCCGGAGCGGTCGTGGCCGCGCTTGACCTTCACACCCACCAGGCCGTCGTGGAGCACAGCCATCGACCAGGCCACCGGGTCAGCCTGCTCGAGCGCTCAGTGGGCAGCGTCACCCGCGAGCTGCTCGAGGCGATCGGGGGAATCGCCGGAGCCGTCGATCTGAACCCGACCCCGCAGGAGGTGGCCTGGACGGTGCCGCTCGACGAAGACGAGGAGCACGCCACCTACGTGCCCGATCAGGTCACCGCCTACTTCGCCGCCGCCAGCCAGGCGGCGCTCGTGCTGGCGGCGTTCCGGGCGCCCTACCGCGGCCGCAGCACGCCGGTGAACGCATGGTGGGGCTCGTTCGATCTCGCGGTCAACCTCTTCTCCGGCCGGTCGGCCGACCCACCCGACGACGACTTCATCATGCGCAACGCGATGGACTCCCAGGAGGTAGCCGTCGGCTGGTGGCCGGGCGACGCCCGCTACCGCCAGGCCGCCTTCTATGCCTACGCGTACCCGGCCCCCGATGGCTTCGCGGCGGCGACGCTGACGCCCGCGGCAGCACGCTGGGAGTCGGCGTTGACCGAGTACGTCCTCGATTGGGAGGACGTCCGGACCGCGTCTCACCCGCGGTCGACGGGCGTCGAGTTCGCCCACTCCGCGTTTCGCCACGCGTGTGCGGTCTGCGACTGGGATCCGGTCCTGTCCGCCAGCGCCGAGGGCGAACCACCACCCGTGAACTGAGGTCCACGCGCATGCCGCGTCCAGGACTTCACGCGCCGACGCCGAATTCGAGCTTCACGGATTACCGGTGGCGGGCGCCCAGGCTGGAAGGGCCGCTTCGCGGGTGAGCCTCGGCGCCTCACCGTCCGCCACACCGGCCCAACCTCAGACGGGCTCCGGACGGGAGGATCGATAGGTTGCCCAGCATGCATCCGACCGCCGCGCGCCTGGCACAGCGTTTGCAGCAGCAAGGTCTCCAGATCGAGGTCACGACGCTCAGCGACTCCGCCCGCACGGCAGCGCTGGCGGCCGCGGCGCTGGGGGTCGAGGTCGGGCAGATCGTGAAATCGCTCGTGTTCCTGCGCAATGATCAGCCGGTGATCGTCCTGTGCGCCGGAGATCGTCGAGTCGACGCAGAGCGGCTGGGCCTGGTGCCGGCGCGCGCCGATCTCGTCCGCGGCGCCACCGGGTTCTCGATCGGCGGCGTTCCCCCGCTCGGCCACGACGCGCCGCTGCCGACGACGATCGACGAATCGCTGCGCCGCTTCGAAATCGTCTGGGCCGCCGCCGGCACGCCGCACGACGTGTTCGCGATCACGACCGGGGCGCTGATTGCCGCGATCCCCGACGGCCAGGTGGCCTCGATCAGCTCGTGTTGACGCCGGGCGAGGTCTCGGCCAACGAGGCGACGCCCTCCCCCCGGCCACGCCGGCCACAATGTCGACATGGTCACGGAGATCGACCGCGAGCGGCCACGGTCGCCGTCGGCGGCCGCGCGCGCCTGCCCGCGTGCGCCGACCGTCCCACCGCGCCCACCGCGTCCACCGCGCCCACCGCGCCCACCGCGCCGGCCGCGCCGGCCGCGCGCGGCGTTGTCAGGCGGGTAGCGGCATGTCCGACGACACGGCGCTCGGACCCGACGTTCACATCGCCGGCGTCAGGGTCCTCACCGGCACGTGCTCGTGGGCCGATCGCACGCTCGTCACCGAGACCGACTGGTATCCACAGCGGACGATGAGCGCGGAGGATCGGCTGCGCTTCTACGCGGAGCGGTTCCCGCTCACCGAGATCGACTCGACCTATTACGCCCCGCCCGCCGAGCGTCAGGCCCACCTGTGGGTCGAGCGTACCCCAATTGGGTTTCGCTTCAACGTCAAGGCCTATTCCCTGCTGACGGGGCATCCCACCCGCCGGCAAAGCCTATGGAAGGACCTGCGCGACGAGCTCGCCGCCGACGTGCGGGACAAGCCCACCATCTACGCCAGACACCTTGAGGACGAGGCGCTCGCGGAGGCGTGGGCGCGATTCGATCGCGCCTTGCGCCCGCTGCACGAGGCCGGCAAGCTCGGCGCGGTGCTGTTCCAGTACCCGCCGTGGTTCACCCCGCGCCGGGACAACCGCGAGGAGCTCGCGGCGCTTCGCCGGCGCCTCCCGGACTACCGGATCTGCGTGGAGCTGCGCTCCCCCAGATGGCTGGCGCAGGAGCGCGACCGCGAGCGCACCCTGGGACTGCTGCGAGAGCAGCAGCTGAGCTTCGTCGGTGTCGACGCCCCCGCGGTGTCGGGCATCCCCCGTCTGTTTGCGGTCACCGATCCCGAGCTGCTGGTCGTGCGGTTCCATGGCCGCTCGGACGGCACCTGGGCCAGCGGGGCCCGATCAGCGGCCGAGCGCTTCCGTTACCTCTACTCCGACCAGGAGCTCGCCGAGATGACCGAATCGATCACGCCGCTGGTATCCGAAGCCCGCGAGGCCCACCTGTTGATGAACAACTGCTACCGCGACTACGGGGTGCGCAACGCGGCGACGCTCCACGATGTGCTGTCACGGCGAGCCTAGACTTCGCCCCGTGTCTCAGCCGACCGCAGCCCAGATTGAGAGCTACCGCCGGGACGGGTTCCTGATCGTCGAGCGGTTTCTCGACCCCGATGCGCTCGCCGCCGCCCGCGGACGCTTCATGCGCGTGTTCGCCCACGATTGGGAGACCGGCCTGCAGCCCGACGAGGTCAACTACGTTCCCGGGGTCACCGCCCCTGACCTGACCCGTCAGCTGTGCAACGTGTGGAAGGCGGACCGGGTGCTGGCGGGCGTCATCCTGGCCCGGCAGGTGGGCGAGTTCGCGGCGCGCCTGGCCGGACTGCCCGGAGTCCAGCTGGCGCAGGACAACGCGATCTGGAAGCCCCCGGCGGGAAAGGCGCTGCTGTGCCATCAGGACGCCGCGTACCTTGACCATCTCGATCCGCCCAACATGACGACGTGCTGGATGGCGCTCGACGACACCGCCGCCGACACCGGAACCATCTACTACGTGCGGGGCTCCCATCGGTGGCCGCACGCGACGCTGGGCGGCACCTTCCATGCTCCGGACGACTGGCTCGCCCACGTCCGTGTCTCGATTCCGCCCGACACCGAGCTCGAGCTGGTCGGCATCGAGGTCCCCGCCGGTGCAGCCGCGTTCCACGACGGCTGGACCTTCCACGGCAGCCCGCCAAATGAGCGCGCGGACGCCGAGCGCCGGTCGATCATCAGCCACCTGATCTCCAGCGACACGCGGTGGAACCCGGACCACGTCCACCCGATCTACTCCCGCTATCGACGGCCGGGCGAGCTGGAGCTCGACGAGGCGTTCTTCCCGATCCTGTGGCGTGACGGGTATCGCAGCCCGTGGCTGCAGGACTACTCTCGGGCGCTCGGCTGACCTTCGGTTCGGCAGTCGGCAACCGGCGCATGCCATGATCGGTTTCATGTCACGGGACGCGCGGGCGACGCGGCAGCCGCTGGCCGTGATGACGGCTCTCACGGTTGCACTGGCGGGATGTGGCGGCAGCGCAAAGCTGCTGCATTCCAGGTCCGGCCACGCCGCCACGGATGCCTCTGCCGGCGTCCCCGCGGACTCGGTGCGGGTGATCAGGGGGTGGTCCGATGCCCTGCGCGACGGCCACGTGGCCGCCGCCGCCCACTACTTCCGGATTCCCAGCGTCTTCTACTCCGGCTCGGGGGCGCCGCTTTACCTGCGCAGCCTCAGGCAGGTGGAGACGATCAACGCAGCGCTGCCCTGCGGCGCGAAGCTCCTGTCGGCGCGGGTGCGCGGCCGCTATGTCAATGCCCTGTTCAGGCTCACCAACCGGCGCGGTCCGGGCGGCGCGGCGGGCTGTGGGTCGGGCACCGGTCAGACCGCGCGCACCAACTTCCTGATCCGTGACGGCCGGATCGTGGAATGGTTGCGAGCCCCCGATCAGCCGGGTGACAACGGCTCGCCGCGTGCGACGCCATCACCGAGGCCGAGCCCGACGCCCCCCGGCACCACGCCCGGCGGCGGCAACCCGGTCGAATGAGCGCGCGATCAGACCAGGACCCGGCGCCGCCGCGACCTTCGCCAGCGCCTGGTGCGCACTAGCGCAACACCGAGCCGGAGATCGCCGGGCGCCGAGCGCCGAGGAAGAACACTCCGGCGAGGCCGGCGGTCTGGAACCCATCGTTGCGGTTCCGTTCCAGGGTGCTGTCGGTGATCGACATCGTGCCGGTGCGGTCGTCGCTCACGAAGAAGATCGCGCCGCCGCCCGCGTTGGCGTGGTTGTCGGTGAACAGGCTGCCGGCGATCGAGAGCGTCATCCGATCGCCGTCGTTGTAGATCGCCCCGCCGCTGCCGCCCCCGCGAGTACCCTGCGCCGCCGGGTTGGCTCCGTCGCCGATCGCGCGATTGGCGCGAAACCGGCTGTTGCGCACCGTCCAGGAGACGCCGATGCTGCTCAGGGCGCCGCCGTTGCTGCACGCGTTCGCGGTGAACCGGCTGTCGGAGACGTACACGGGGAGGCCGTGGTACTGGGACAGTGCGCGGACGGCTCCGCCCCCGACGTCCGGCCCGTCACGGTCGCAGCGGTTGCCGGCGAACACGGAGTTGACGATCCGCAGCCGGCCCCCGCGGGCGAAGACCGCGCCTCCGCCACCGCCGTCGAAGCGCCGGCCGCTGGAGTTCCCGTCCCGGAGGGTCAGGTTCTGGACGACGAGTTGGGGCGAGGCTTGATCCTGACAATGCGACGTCGTCCACGACTGCGCCGGATCGCACGTGTCCATGTAGAGGATGCGACGCCGGCCCTCTCCGCTCAGCGTGACCCGCCCCCCGCCATCGAGCACGACCCGCCGGCTGGTGTTCCGTACCGCCGCGGTCGCCCGCATGCGGATGACGACCGGCTTGGGGCCGCACGAGAACCGGATGGTTCCGCCGGCGCGCACCGCCGCGACCACCGCCGCCGAGGTACAGCTGGCTGGCGTTCCGCGGCCCACGACGTGATCAGGATGCGACGTGCTCACCGCAGAACCGGCAACGGGGGCCGGCACCGGTCGCACGACCCTCGTCGAGAGCACGGACCCCGAGGAGACGGTGAAACCCGCCGGCTGTGAGTCGGCCGCCGGCACCGCCCAACCGGCGGCAACCAGCAGGCTGAGACATGCGGATAGACGGAGCGCGCGTCGTGACACGCCGGAAGCGTAAACGGCGCACCGCGGGACGGACGGCGCGGCTCAGCCTCGATTCGGGAGAAGCGAGCGCAGTTCGTCGATCGTGTCGGCGTCGTCGGCCTGCTTGTCCGGCCGGTATCGCTTGACCCGCGCGAAGCGCAGGGCCACTCCGCCGGAGTACCGCGTGGAGGACTGGACACCGTCGAGCGCGATCTCGACGACGAGCTCGGGTGCGACCAGCACCGCGATGCCACGCCGCTCGGTCTCGCGCTCCAGGAGCGCCGCCGTCTGCCAGGTGAGCAGCTCGTCGGTCAACCCTTTGAACGTCTTTCCGACCATCACGAATTCGCCCGAGCCGGGGTCGCGAGCGCCGAGATGGAGATTCGACAGCCAACCCTGACGGCGGCCATGGCCCCATTCGGCGCCGAGCACGACGAGGTCGTAGGTGAGGACCGGCTTGACCTTGCGCCAGGCTCCCCCCCGCCGACCCGCCGCGTATGGCGAGACGGCGTCCTTGACGACGACGCCCTCGTGGCCGGCGCGCAACGACTCGGAGAGCACGCGCTGCCCCTCCTGCGGGTCCGACGTGATCACTCCCGGGATCTTGAGCTGGGGCGCGATCGCCTTCAGCCGTGCGGAGCGCTCGGTCAAGGGCGCGTCGAGCAGGTCCTCGCCGTCGACGTGCAACAGGTCGAACAGGAACGTCACGACGCCCTCCGGGGGAGCGTCGCTGTCGATCTGCGACACCGTCTCCTGGAAGGCAGCCGGTCCGTCAGCGCCCATCCAGAGCGCCTCGCCGTCGAGGACGGCCTGCGTCACCGGCAGGCGGAGCATCGCGTCGGCGATCCCCGGGAGCGCCGCGGTGATGTCGTTGAGGTTGCGCGTGTAGATCCGCACCTCGTCTCCGCGGCGGTGGACCTGAATCCGGATTCCGTCGAGCTTGAACTCGACCGCCGCCCGCGCAAAGCCGGCGACGGCCTCGGTGACGCTGGTGCCCGGCGCGGCGAGCATCGGGAGGATCGGCCGGAAGATCTCCAGGCCGATCTCCCGCAGCCCCACCTCTCCCCGCGTCATCGCCGTCTCCGCCATCCTCGGCAGGTCGCCGGAAAGCATCAGCGCGCGGCGCGCGGTCGCGCCGGGCACCCCGGCGGCGTTGGCGACCGCGTCCGCCATCAATCCGGACAGCGCGCCCTGTCTCAGCCCTCCGGTGAACAGCCGCCGGAGGAAGTCGGCCTCCGGCGGGGTCGCCCGGTGCAGCAGCTCGTTGAGAAGCCGCCGGCGCGTCGTCGCCGATCCGCTCCCGGTGGCCGTCTCGATGCCGGTGATCGCGCGATCGACGTCTTCGACGCTCAGACTCGCCTCCTTCGCCGGGCGGGACGCAATGCCATGAATGGTCGCGTGGCCGATCCCGACGCGACCCTGCCGCGGGACGCCTGACAACAACCCAACGCAGACGGCCACCTCCTCGACGTCGAGCCTGCTGAGGAGCTCGGCGAGGATCGCCACCTTCAGCGAACGCGAGCCCGTGACCCCCACCTCCTGCGAGACGGTGACAACGGCGAGAAATGGGGTCATGCGCTCTCCTCCCGAGACGAGGACGATGATGATGCAGACGTGAAGAGTGTCGCGTCGATCGCCGGCCGGCAGGTGCGGAGTGGAGGCTCGTGCGTTCGCTCACGCGACTCCCGATAATGGGCGCATGCCGAAGGCCATTGCACCGGTTGCCTCCTGCCGGGTCGCGCAGACCGCGGGCAACGAGCTGGAGGAGGCCATGCGCGGGCAGGCCCTGCCCGCGGACGGCTGGCACGACACGCACCCGCACGCCCGGCTGGCCGGGGATCCGCGTCCGGACGCGTGCGAGCCGGAGGCCTGATCGGTGGCGTCGCTGAGCGGGGGCGAGGTCGGGCGGCTCGTCGGGATCTGGCGGTTTCCGGTCAAGTCGATGGCCGGGGAGTCGCTGCCCGAGGCCGAGGTCTCGTGGAACGGGCTGGCCGGCGACCGGCGCTGGGCATTCATCCGCCCCGGGATTCCCCGCAGCGGCTTCTCCTGGCTGACGATCCGGGAACGGCCGGAGCTGTGGCGCTATCGGCCGAGCTTCGCTGACCCGGCACGAGCGGATGCGTCGGCGACGATCGTGCGGACGCCCGCCGGCGAGACGCTCGACGTCACCGATCCGGCGCTGGCGGCGCAGCTCGGCGAGGATCTGCGCATCATCAAGCAGGACCGCGGCATCTTCGACGCGTCGCCGCTCTCGCTGCTCACCACCCAGAGCCTGGCCGGGATCGACAGGTTGGTCGATCCCGGGCTGACGGCGCAGCGGTTTCGCCCCAACCTCGTCGTCGAGGCGACGACCGCGGCTCGATTTCCCGAAGAGGAATGGGTCAGCTGCGTGCTCCGGATCGGCACGCTGCGGATGCGCGTCGACCGCCGGGACCCGCGCTGCGTGGTGATCAACGTCGATCCGGAGACGGGGCAGCGCGATCCCGAGGTCCTGCGGGCGGTTGCCTCACATCGAGCCAACTGTGTCGGCGTGTATGGCGCCACGGTGATCCCCGGTCGGATCGCTCTCGGCGACGCGGTAATCCTCGACGACCGCTGACACGTCTCGGGAACTACGCCGGACCGCCCCCGGCACGGTCGCGCAGCACCACCTGCAGGTCACCCCAGTCGATCACGACCGGACCGCCGGTCCACGCCGCCTCTCGGTCCTGGCTGGCGTCCAGGCGCAGCGGATGCAGCCCATACCAGCGATGGGCGTAGCGCAGGGCGCGCAGGCGAAGCGTGCGCTGAGCGTGCAGGAGACTGCGCCTCCAGCCCGCCGACAGCAGCTGAGGCCCGTGCCAAAGCTCCCAGCGCCAGCGCGCGAACGGGACTCGCCCGACCGGCAGCCGGTGCAGGACGTAGTTCAGCTCGATCGGTTCGGTGATCATCTCCGGGTCGCGGCGGGCTCCCCGGTGGAGTCCGCCACCGGTTCGATGCTAGTGGTCGTCCCCGTAAGTACGGTCGGACCGAGAGTGTCGCGGCGGATGCCTGGCGAGGACGCAGGAGGCGACGTGCAGCAGCGCTGCACGAGCCTCCGAGGACAATGCCGGGCGCCGCCGGAGGCCGCTCGAATGCGCGCGTATTTGCGGGGGCGGCCACTAGTCCGAGGATCGCCGCGGCCGACCGCCGGTTTAGACTCCCGTCGATGCCCACGGTCACCGTCAATCGCCCGGATGTGAGCCGCGACGAGGCCATCCAGGCGGTGCGGCTCGAGCTCGGAAACGAGTACAACGTGAAGCCCGGAAGCCAAGAGGGCGTGTTCTCGGTGAGTCGTGGCGCTCTGACCGGAGCCAAGGTGCACATCCGGCCAGGACAAGGCGCGACCGAGTTCCACGTCCACGGGAACGGGCTCATCATCGGACGAATCATCAACGAGTTCACCATCGCGCGCCGCGTCGCGGCCGCGATCGCCAAGGCGCCCGGCGCCTGAGCCGGCTCGCCCGGCCTCGGCCGCGTTGCACCGGAGACGTCGCCGGGCGTACCCGTCGGCGCGTTTGCGAATCGCCGACGGGGTACATTGCGTTGTAGGGCTTCCTGAGGAGACGGTTTAGTGATGGAGGATCTCGTTCCCTGATGGCCGAAGAACGTGAAGCACCAAGCGCCGTAGAGCAGGTGGCGCGTTTGTACGAACAGGCTGAGGCCGACGCTGCCAAGGCGGGCGAGCGGCTGGTCGGCTCCGGTGGCTTTGCCTCCGTGCTGGGTCAGCTGGCCGAGAACACCGCCGCGCTGACCAAGCTCAGCAGCGACGCGATGGATCTTGTTCTGCGAAATCTGCGCGTGGCCGGCCGGCGGGACGTGGTTCGCCTGTCGCGGCAGCTGGCGCGAACCGAGGACAAGCTCGAGCGGGTGCTGCAGGAGCTCGAGGAGGTCCGCGACGAGCTCGCCGCGGCACAGCGCGGGCGTTCTGCGTCGCGGAGTAACGATGGCCCGAGCCGCGCGGGCCGTGGGAACGGCGCCGCGGCGAGACGGCAACAGAAGACCTCGTCATGAGCGCGCTGGACACGTTGACCCGCCTGCCCCGCGCAACGGTTGAATTTGCCAACGTGATCCTGACCACGCCTGACGCGAGCACCGGTCCCACGCCACGGGACGTCGTCTGGACGCATCGCAAGTCAACGCTGTATCGGTACCGCTCGAACCGGCGAGAGCACCCGGTGCCGATCCTCCTGGTGTTCGCGCTGATCAACCGGCCCGAGATCTTCGATCTGCGCAGCGGCAACTCGTTCGTCGATTTCCTGCTTTCCGAGGGGTACGACGTGTTCTTGGTCGATTGGGGTGTTCCTGACGAGGAGGACGCCGACATGGGCCTGGCCGAGTTCGTCTGCGACGAACTCGATTCAGCGGTGCGGGAGACGCTGCGCTGCGCGGGACAGGAGGAGCTCACGTTCGTCGGCTGGTGCATCGGCGGCACGCTGTGCGCGATGTACTGCGCTCTTCATCCGGAGGGGGCGGTGCGCAACGCGGCGCTGCTGACCACGCCGATCGATCCGTCCGCCTCGCTGTATGCCCGCTGGGTGGGCCCCGACGAGTTCGACGTCGACCTGATCGCCGACAGCTACCCCGTGATTCCGGGGGGCGGGATCGACTGGGCTAACAAGCTGATGAAGCCGGTGACGAACTACGTGACGACCTACCGGCGGCTGTTCCAGGGGATTCTCGAGGGCAAGGATCAGCGCGAGGCCTATCAGTCCATGGCCAAGTGGGTGGGCGACAATCCGCCGTTCCCCGCCCGCGCCTATCGGGAGTGGATCACCTGGATGTACAAGGAGAACCGCCTCGTCTCGGGCCGCCTGCGGCTCCGGGGCCAGCGGGTCGATCTCTCCGCAATCGAGCAGAACCTGCTCGTAGTCACCGCCGGAGCGGATCACATCGCTCCGCCCGGCGGGACCGTCCCGCTGCTGGATCTCGTCGCCAGCGAGGACGTCTCGCACCTGGATCGGCCGGGGGGCCACATCGGCCTGATGGCCGGATCAAAAGCCAAGCACGAAATCTGGCCCGAGCTCGCGGATTGGCTGAGCGAGCGCTCGGGCCCCTGAGGAGAGGGAGAGGACCATGTCAGCGCTCACCAGCTCGGGTCAGTCATCGGTGCAACGCCCCCGCCTGCACGATCACGTCGCCTTCGTGACCGGCGGGACCCGGGGAATCGGAGCGGCGATCTCTCGCAGCCTGGCCGAGCAGGGTGCCACGGTCGCAGCCGGCTTCAGCCGTGATCGAGAGACTGCCCAGACGTTCGTCGAGGGGCTGACGAAGGATGGCCTGACCGGGAGCATCCACCAGGGCAACATCGGCTCCGGGGACGACTGCCGGCGGACGGTCGCCGAGGTCATCGATCAGCACGGACGCCTTGACATCCTCGTCAACAACGCGGGCATCACGATCGACAAGACGGCGCTGAAGCTGAGCGACGAGGACTGGAACAAGGTCATCTCGGTCAATCTCTCCGGCGCCTTCTTCATGAGCCAGGCGGCGCTGCCGCACATGATCGAGCGCGGCTCGGGCCGGATCATCAACATCTCGTCGATCATCGGCGAGATGGGCAACATCGGCCAGGCGAACTACGCCGCGTCCAAGTCTGGGCTGTTCGGCCTGACCAAGACACTGGCCCGGGAGGCTGCCCAGCAGCTGCAGAAGAGCGGCAAGCTCGAGGAGGACGGCATCGGACTCACCGTGAACACGGTCGCGCCCGGATTCGTCGCCACCGAGATGCTCGACAGCGTCCCCGAGAAGGTGCTCGACGGCATCAAGGCCAAGATCCCGCTGGGGCGGTTGGCCCGGCCCGACGAGATCGCCCGGGTGGTGCACTTCATCGCCGCCGACCAGTCTTCGTACATCACCGGCGCCGTGTGGGGGGTCAACGGCGGCATGGACATGTGACCCACCGCGCGCCTGCCCCGGCCGAGGGGCTGGGGTGAGGCCGAGGGCTGGGGCCAGGCCCGGTCAGGTGGATCGTTCGCGGATCGCCGCCAACAGCGGCGGCCAATGCTCGCTGAGCGACTCCCGGCCCATGAACAGGCCGAGATGGCCTCCGCTGCTGGTGTCTCGGAGGACGTCGCGCTCCGGCGTGGAGGCGTAGTCGGCGAGCGCGAAGACCTGATCGGGCGGTGTGATGTGATCCCCGGCCCCGGCGAGCAGGTTCAGCGGGCAGTTGATCGCCCTTAGATCAACCCGCTGTCCGCCGACCTCGAGCTTGCCGGCGATGAGCTCGTTGTCGCGGAACAGGTGCTCGACGATCCACAGATAGAACGCCCCGGGAATCGGCTGGGTGTGCTTGAACCAGTCCTCGAACTCGCGGTAGCGCTCGACGTGGCGGACGTCGTTGATGTTGGCCAACAGCTGCAGCTGGCGGCCGAGCTCGTTGTCGGGCTGGATCATGATGAAGCCGGCGAGCATCGCATCGCCGGTGAGACGGCCGCCGCCGGCGTCGACGAGGGCGCGGTAGAAGTAGAGGTTGCCGTCGGGCGCCAGCGCCTTGAGGGCGGCATGGATCACCGGCTCGCCGCAGTGGAAGTCGATGGGCGCTCCCGCGATCGTCAGCGTATTGACTCGCTCGGGTCGTAGCGCGGCATAGATCGTCGCCAGCCATCCTCCCTGGCAATCGCCGATCAGGTTCGCGGATCCGCCCAGGTGATCGACGGCGTGATCGATCACCGCCAGGTAGTCGTCGATCCCGGCGTATTGGGTTTCCTCGGTGGCGCCGATCCAGTCCAGGGCAAACGCGCGGGTCAGACCGGCCTCGAGGATCGCGCCCATCTGGCTCTGTTGCGCGGAGTAGTCCACGATGCAGGAATCGTGCCCCGCCTGAGGCGGGAGCACGAGGGTCGGGACGAGCTCTGCGCGGCCGGTGTTGGTGGAGAAGTCGCGCAACCTGGCCACCGGAGCCTCGAACACGACCGTATGGGGTGAGCTCCAGCCCGGCCGGCGGCGGTGGGCGATCTCCTCCCACCAGCGCGCGTACTCCACGACCAACTCGGGGGGCGACACCCGCCGCCGCAGCGCCCCGGCCCACCACGCCGCGACTCCTTCCACCACCGCCGCCCACGCGGTGATGGAGTCCGTCAGCGCGATCTCCTCAAACGAAGGGGCACATCCTGTGACCACGTCGCTCCTTTTCACGGTGTATCGGTCCTAAATAAAGAGACTATCAAGTGGACCGGCGGAGCACGCTTGCGTGCTTGCAAAGACTTTGCTAATCTGCAAGCACAGCGTTCAGCAAATCCCCATCTGGAGCGAAGACATGGCCACATCATCAAGCAAGCAGACCAACATCTACCCCGACTTCGAGGCCGCGAACGACCGGACCCGCGAGGCCAACGAGCGCTTCCTCGAGGCGGGCCGAAAGGTCACCATCGCGTACCTCGACGGCCTCGAGCGTTACGTTCACGGCCTGGCGCAGTTCGAGCGTAAGCTCGGCGAGCAGAGCCGGCTGGAGTCCTTCGCCGGCGTCCTCAGCGCCCACGCGAAGATGACCGAGGATCTGACCATCGCCAGCGTCTCGGCCACGCGCGAGCTCATCGCCGCGTAAACGGCTTTTCGCCGCAAGACGTCGCTCACGGAGCACGGACGCCGAGGCGTCCGTGCTCCTTGCGCGTTGTGGACGATGATTTAGGAAGCTGACCGCCGCGCCCGCGGCGCCTGGGCCCCGGTCGCCGCGAACGCCTCATAGACCTGGATCAGGGCCTGCCGCTGGCGGCCGGTGAGCCTGACGTCCTCCCGGATCGCCTCGATCACCTTGGAAGGACCGTCGACGTCGGCCGTCACCCCGGCCTGTTCGTACAGCGTCTCGGCGGAGACCTTCAACGTGTCGGCGATCGCTTGCATGACCTGCTCGGATGGCGCGCGCAGTCCTCGCTCGATCTGGGACAGATACGGGTTCGAGATGCCGGCGAGCCGCGCGAACTCGCGCATCGAGGTCTCAGACAGCTCGCGTTGCCGGCGGATGAAATCTCCCAGAGACGGCGCGGGATCGGCCACGCCTCAAGCATAGGCGCGCCCGGCACGAGTCGGAGGCCGCGTTTGCCGGCGCGAGTGAAAGGCCGCCCCCGCCGGCGCGAGTTGGACCGCCTCGCCGGCGCCTTTTAGTCATCATGCCTCGAGCGGTTGGAAACCCCGATCCGCACGCCAATCGGAGGAGGCAAGCCTTGCCCGAGTCAAATGAGGCGGCCCTGCGTGCCGCCGTCGAGGCGTTCAACGATCCGCCTCGGCGAGAGCACTACCTGGATATGTACGCCCCCGACGTCGTCCTCCACGGCTATCCGCGGGGACTCGAGGGCCTCGACGGTGTTCGCAGCTTCTACGTCCAGCTGTGGGCGGCGTTCCCGGATGCCCGGCTGATCCTCGAAGACGTGCTCACCGACGGCGACAAGCTGGCGGCTCGCTACCGGTTGTCCGGAGTCCAGGCGCGAGACTTCTACGGCGCGCCGGGCACCACCCGCTCGACCGAGCCAGAGGGGATGGCATGGTTGCGCTTCCAGGGCGGCCACGTCATCGAGGTTTGGCAGACCTCCGGCACGCTGAACACGATCCTTCGGCTCGCGGCGCGGGCCTCGGAGGCGCCCCGTCGCTCGGCCAGCGCCGAAGCCGCCGCCCTGCGCTGGGAGGAGCGTCACGGAGGGTGACGCTCGCGCCTGCGCTCGGCGCTATCCCGGCAGGTCGTCGGGCTCGAGGCCCGGGCTCGGGGGCTCGGTCGCCGTACGGCACCAGCGGGCCAACGCGTGGCGGCCCACCAGCGTCAACGCCCCATCCGCGGTGATCCAGTCGCGGGCGCGCAGGTCGCTGACCACATCCGGCGCGGCCAGCGCGTCGGTCGGAGGCGGCCCGATGCCGGTGTCGGCCAGCTGGTTGCTCCCGGAACGTACCGTCCAGCGGCCGGAATCAAGCGCGCTCAGCACCAATCCCTGCCGGCCGGTCGGGAAGTCCAGGGGATGCGGGCCAGGCTTGGCGCCGGGCGTGGCGCGTCGTGCCGGCGGCGGCTCGGAGTCCGCGCCGGACTCGGGTGCTGTCCGGTCGTGTCCACGGGGCCGGCTCTGGCCGAACAGCGGTTCGTTGCCCGCCAACCGCTCGTTCAGCCATTGACCGGCCGCGCCGGCCACGGCGCGAGCGTGATCCGCGTCGATCCCGTACCTGTCGGCCAGCTCCTCCAGGTCCACGTCGGACAGACGCTGCACCGATCGGCTGATCTGCTCGGCTATTTCCTGCAGCCGTTCCTCAAAGCTGTCGTGATCGCTCATGCCTTAGATCTTGGCAGGTGTCGAGCCTCGGCCTGACCTAGTGGGTCTCAGCGGAACGTTGTGCCTGAAAGGCCGAGGTCCGGGGGCCGCCAGGCAAGGACGCAGGAGCCGTGGCGCAGCGGAGCTGCGCGAGGCTCCGAGGACGCAGCATGGCGGTCATCCGGGGCCGCCATTTCGGGTGCAACGTTTCGGTGAGGCCCACTAGCCGCGGTCAGCGCGTGGCGACGGGCAGTGAGGCGTAGCTGTGGATGGCGATGCCGGGGCGATGTCGGGGCTCGCCGGCCAGCTGCAGACCGGGGAAGCGTCTGAGTAGCTTGGGCAACATGACCTGGCCCTCGAGGCGGGCCAGTGCGGCGCCGAGGCAATGGTGGATGCCGGCCCCGAACGACAGCATCGCGCCCTCGTGACGGTCGAGGATGAGCTCAGCGGGGGAGGTGAACATCCCCGGATCGCGGTTGGCGGCGCCGAGCACGGTGATCACCCGCTGACCGGCGCACAGCGACAGCTCGCCGACGACGATGTCGTCCACTGCGGTGCGGCCGTAGATCATCTGGACCGGCGCGTCGTAGCGCAGCAGCTCTTGCACCGCCGGCTTGGCGAGCTCGGGCTCGCGGCACAGCCGCTCCGCCTGAGCGGGATGCCGGAGCAGCGCGACCAGCCCGTTGGCCAGCAGGCCGGTCGTCGTCTCGAACCCGGCGGCGAGGATCAGCGCCGCCGTATTGACGAGCTCTTCATCGGTAAGAGCGTGCTCGTCTCCGTCGCTCGCCGAGACGAGCGCCGAGATCAGATCGTCTCGGGGGTCCTCCCGCCGGCGTCGGGCGAGCTCGAGGAAGTAGGCCATGATCTGCGTCGCGGCTTCGTCCGCCCGGTCGACCGCCGGCGGGTTGACGATCTCGAGCACCATGCTCCAGTCGTTGACCAGGCCTCTGAATCTCCGCCGGTCCTCGGGCGGGACGCCCAGGAGCTCTCCGATCACGGCGACCGGGAACGGAAAGGCGATCGCGTCGATGAAGTCGACCGTCTCATCCAGCTGGTCACAGAGTCGATCAGCGATCGCCTCCACCGCGGGGCGCAGCTCGGCCACCCGCCGCGCGGTGAACACCCTGGAGACCAGCCCGCGCAGCCGCGTGTGCTCCGGTGGATTGAGCATCAGCATGCTGCGAAACATCATCCGCAGCGCGGGTCGCTGCTCCCATTCGGGAAAGCCGGAGACCGTGAGGAGCCGGCCGGGGTTCTTGCGCAGTCGCGGCTCGCGCAGGAGCGCCGAGCAGTCTCGATAACCGGTGACGATCAGGGAATCGTCCGGCCCGGCGACGGTGTCGCCGACCTTGCGAAGCCGGGAATAAACGGGGTACGGATCGGCCTGACCGGCCGGCGTGGCCAGCTCGGCCAGCAGGGCAGCCACGGAGTCCGAGACGGCGGTCATCGAGTGGAAAGTCTCGCGCACTTCTCTGGAACCTCCCGCTGGGTGCCGGTGGGGGTGCGCCGGACGCCGGTGCGTGACCGGCGTCCGGGGCGGTTCGGCCTTGGTCCGGTCTCGCGTCAGCCGAGCAGGCCGGTGTAGCCGGCGAAGCAGTCGTGGGCTGCTGAGCCGTGGCCGGCGGGCCAGTTGACGCCGTCGTTGTAGAAGACATCGACCTCTTGGCCGTCGGCGGCGATCTCCGTCGAGCTGCTGGCGCTGCCGACCTGAGCGAAGTCGCCCGGGTTCAGCGGAGCGTCCGGCGTGGTGTCGAGGGCGTCGCTGTCGGTATGAATGTTGACCTTGGTCTGAGCGGGGACCGGTCCGCCGCCGTCGAGGTCGGCCGTGGTGTTGGCCTTGACGTCGAAGGTCACCTGGTTCTGGCCGCCTGAGTCCTTCGTGCAGCTCGAGCTGAAGGTGAAGTGCCCGACCTTGCCGAGAGTGACCGTCTGTCCGGCGCTGAGGAAGTGGACGCCGTGCGAGGTGGCCTCGTTGTGGGCCGGCAGGTACCAGTCGGAGCGGTAGCCCCCAAGGTGCCTGGAGTTGCCGGCCGTAGATTGGCCGACGATCTGCTTGATCTGGCGAGTCGTCGTCAGAGAGGATGCGGCGGCGACGCTGCCGCCGCCGAGCGCCACCAGGAGAGCGATCACGCTCAGCACCAGCGACGGGGTTGGGATGCGGGCCTTCATGGGGGCAATACCTCCATTGATGGGAAAGGGACCGACGGCTTGCGCTTGGCAATCACCGTCCACACCAGACTGGCGCTAAAGCGTGCGGCCCGCATCGAGCATCCGCCCGTTTTATCTGACGACGATTTAGCCGCGACCGAGGATCGTTTAGCTGACGGCGATCGCCGTTTACCAGGCCGGCGAGCCCGTTTAGACTCCTCCCTGTGGGCGCGTGGGGCCGCGCTTGAGCCGATGCTCTGTAAAGCTGCGTATCGATTTGCCCGTGAACGTCGATGACTTGCTTCAAACGCCCGATGAGGACGAGCCGCAACCCGGAAACCTGCCGGTCCAGCTGACGGATCTGCTCGGCCGCGACGCCGCGTTGCAGGAGCTCCGGTCGCTGTTGCGGGATACCCGCCTGCTGATTCTGTGCGGACCCGGTGGAGTGGGTAAGTCGCGGCTGGGCGTGGCGCTCGCCGAAGCGGTACGCGGCGACTTCACCGGCGGCGCATGGTGGGCGGACCTGTCATCGACTCTCGAACCGGCGATGGTCGCGCAAACCGTGGCGGCGTCGATCCTTCCGGCCACCCCGACGACCGATCCGGCGGCCGCCATTGCCCGTCACCTCGGCGGTGCCTCACTGCTGGTGCTCGACAACTGCGAGCAGGTCGTGAGCAGCTGCGCCGCTCTGGTGATCGACCTTCTGGCCCGCGCGCCGGCGATGCGGATCATCGTGACCAGCCGTCAGCCGCTCGGGATCACCGGCGAGCACGTGTGGCGCGTGCCCGGGCTGGCCGTCGAAGCCCCGGAGCAGGCAGTCGGCGCGCCCGGCGACAAGGGGGACGGTGGCGCGGTGGCGCTCTTCACTCAGCGAGCCCGCGAATCGGCCGTCACCTTCCAGGCCGACGCCCCCGGCACGCGCGAAGCGGTGACCGCCATCTGCCGATGGCTGGACGGCATACCGCTGGCGATAGAGCTCGCCGCGGCGCGCGTCGCCGTCCTCAGCGCCGGGCTGATCGCCGAGCGCCTGAGGACTGACGCCGGGTTCCTGCGCCACTCGCGGCGAGCCGCACCCGCACGCCACCGAACGCTGCACGACACGCTCGAGTGGAGTCATCAGCTGCTGGAGCCCGATGAGCAGCGCCTGTTCCGGCGACTCGGCGTCTTCCGCGCCAGCTTCTCGCTGCGTGCCGCCGAAGCGATCTGCCCGGACGAGCTGGTCCCGGCGGCGGAGATCCTCGAGCTGCTCAGCGGGCTCATCGAGCACTCCCTGGTCCACGTGTTCGAAAGCCCTGACCATCCTCGCTTTCGACTGCTGGCGACGGTACGCCAGTACGCGGCACAGAAGCTCGAGTGCAGCAGCGACCTCGAGGTCACGCGCCGGCGACACGCCGAGTTCTTCTACGGGCTGGGGGAGCGTGCCCGCGTCGGACTGGCCGGTCCGGATCAGGTCATGTGGCTCGAGGGACTGGAGCTCGACCACGACAACCTCACCGAGGCCATGGGGTGGCTGCTCGAGCACGCTCCCGCGCGAGCCGCCGAGTTGGCCTCGGGCATATGGCCGTTTCTGTATCAGCGCGGGTACTACTCCCAGGCTCGATCCTGGTTTGACCAGGCGCTCACCTGCGCGGCAGAGATGCCCGAGCCGGTGACGATCGACACGCTGCTCAAGGCCGGAGAGGTCTCCTTCCTGCAGTGCGATTATGCCGTGGCGATCGGTCACCTGGAGCGGGCACTGGAGCTGATCGGAGCCGGCGGAGACCGGCGCGCGGCGGCGATCGCGTTGCAACAGCTGGGATCGATCGCCCGCGAGCAGGGACGTTATGAGGAGTCGCAGAGCCTTCACGAGCAGAGCCTCGCGATCTGGGAGGCGTTCGGCGATGCCGAGGGTGTCGCCTCCTCGCAGAACTACCTCGCCTTCGTCGCTTGGCTGACCGGAGACTTCGAGCGCGCCGAGGAGATGGGCGCCAGGGCGCTGGCCGAATTTCGCCGCAGCGGCAACCAGCGCGACGTCGCGGTCACGCTGGTCAGCCTGGGGGCGAGCGCGACCTATGGCGGAGAGCCCGAGCTCGCGGAGGAGCGGCTCGAGGAAGCGCTGCAAGTATCGCGGCGATTGGGGTTCCAGGAGGGAGTCGCCTGGTCGCTGCACGAGCTGGCGATCCTGAGCCGGCGCCGGCGGCGCCCGGCGCGCGAGCCGGAGATGATGCTCCGCGACGCTCTGCTCGTGCATCAGCAGCTCGGCGATCGCTGGCGGATCGCCAGCGTGCTCGAGGAGATCGCCGGCTCGGTCCTGACTCGCCAGGACGCCGCTCTCGCGGTGGCGCTTCTCGGCGGCGCCGAGGCGCTAAGAGGGCGGATCGGCGCGCGAATCCCGCCCGTGGAGGCACCCGATCGCAACGACGCCATGGGGCGGCTGCGCCGCCGGCTCGGGGAGCCAAGGTTCGCCTCGGCCTGGGCGGCCGGGCAGACACAACCACTCGATCAGACGATCCAGCACGCCACCGAGGCAATCGAGCGTCTCGATGCCGGGAGCACGGACGCCGAAGTCCAGAGACTGGCCCCGGTTCTCACTCCGCGAGAGATGGCGGTGCTGGAGCTGCTCAGCCAGGGACAGACCAACCGAGAGATCGCCAACGCTCTGTTCATCAGCCCGAGCACCGCGGGCGTTCACGTGTCCAACATCTTGCGCAAGATGCGGGCGAAGCGCCGCGTCGACGCGGCTACGCGTGCCCAAACCCTCGGGCTGCTGCAAACCAGCGCGACCTAGCCGCGAGCGTCAGCGCGTCGCCTCTTCAGGAGCGGCTCCGGCGAGCCCGTCATCGAGGTCTCCGAGATCCGCCTTCGCCTTCGCCCCGGCCGGATCCGCCTTCGCCTTCGCCCCGGCCGGATCCGCGTTCGCCTTCGCCCCGGCCGGATCCGCGTTCGCGTTCGCCCCGGTCGCCTCGTCCTCGGCGACGACGATCACCCCAGCGGTGGCCATCGGAAGCAGCGCCGGCACGACGACCGTCGGCAGCAACAGCGGCAGGAGCAGCAGGTGCAACCAGTCCCACAAGGTGTTACCCCGGAATCCCGTCCAGCTCCAGTCCGCGAGGTAGCCCCCCAGCACGACGGCGACGAAGGCGACCAAGCCGGCGAGTGCCACGAGCGAGTCGCGTCTGCTCCAGCTCGTGCGCAGCTCGTGAAGGATCGGGGTGAGCGCGACCGCCAGTGGCAGCGCGATCAGCTCGAGCCAATCCCAGAGCCGGTTGCCCACGAACCCTGTCCAGGCCCAGGGCATCATGTAGCCGGCGAGCACGAGCACGCCAAATGCCATTCCCGCGGCCAGCCCGAGGGTCTTGTGGCGCCGGGTGAGTCGACTCCGCCGGCTCAGCCAGATCGGCAGGACCCCGAGCACGACCGGGAGCAGCAGCAGGTGCAGCCAATCCCACAGCGTCGCGACGCGGCCATTGATGCCGGTCCACGACCAGTGATGCCCGTAGCCGCCCCACAGCACGACCACGACGAACGCGACGGCACCGGCGAGCAGGCTCATACCACCCGGTGAGATCCGACGGGGAGCGTACCTGCGGTACTCGGACCGCTCGGTGGGTTGCGTCATGCCCATGAGAGAACCCCCGGATGGGAAGTGAACGAGGCTGACGGCGAGAGCCTGCCATCACCGTCGACGAGAACGATGGCAGGTAATCGCCGTTCGCGCATCGGGCATCTGCACCGTTTCCCTAGTCGGCATTTAGGTGTGCGGCGGCCGCTGTTTAGACGTCTGCAGATCGGTTTAGACGTCGCTTCGATGCCCGCAGCGCGCCGAATCCGAGCGCTCATGCTCCGGTCCCTGCCATCTGGCTCAGGCGATCTGCTCACGGCGAGTGGTGGCGCCCGTGTCATTGCGGTAGCGCACAGCAATCTCGTCGTCCTGCAGGTCCAGCACGGCAAAGCCGAAGCGCGCCCATGGATCGCCATCCTGCTCGAAGCAGGCACGTTCCTCCCACGACCCCGGTTCCGGAACCGGCGCGTCATGCCTCATCTGCACCGGCACGCCACCGTGGCCGATGCACCGCGCATGGGGGACCTCGGGCATCGGCCTGAACCCCATGCAGCGATGCTCATGTCCCCAGAACCACGCGGTCAGGCGCCGCCGATCGAGGACCGGCGCCAGCTTGGCGCCCAACGTGGTTCCGATGTCGTGCACCGAATAGACCGACGTGAGCTGATGATGGCTGAGCAGACACAGCTTGCGCGGTGACTCGCGCGCCCACCGCTCCACGACCGCCCCTTGCGGGTCGGCGAGCACCCCGACGTGCCCCTGGGAGAGCACGTCCGCGTCCCAGGACGTGTCAAGCCCCACGAAGTCCCACGCCGGCGAGGAGATCCGAAAGAAACTCGTGGATCGTCCGTCCGGGGAGCGCTGCTTGGCAAAGCGCTCGTCACCCAGCAACGTGTCGAAGTAACCAAAGCCGCCCCCGTACATGTCGTGGTTCCCGTTCAGCGACCACGAGGTGACCCCCTGCCTAGCCTGTTGCGTCGTCACCGGCCATAGACCGGGAGCGAGCACGTTCCGGTTTACCTCGTGCCCCAGCCCGGAGTAGTAGACGTCACCGAGGTGGATGACGTGGGCCTGGCGGCCGGCTGCGATCGCCTCGCTGACCTCGGCGGCCATGAGCTCCGCGACCGACCGCGCCCGCGCCAGGCCGGTCCCCCAGTCTCCGACGATGACGATCCTGGCGTCGCTGCTGATCACCGATTCGGCCGGCGCCGGGTTGAACGTGTGGTTTCCCCTGGCCAGTCGCGCCAGTGTCGCGCCGGCGATGTCCCTGATCCAGCGCCTGTCGTCGGGCCCGAACCGCACCGGGTGCAGCAACGACTCGCAGGTGTGAACGATTCGCCGCCGCTTGGTGTGGTCAGGCGGAGTCTCATCTATCACCCCCTGATCGCGCAGCTTCTCCTCAACGCTGCTCTGGACCAGGCTGTGCACCGGGTCGCGGGAGAGGAAGGGGACCCTGCCCGGCCTGCCGCCCGACGAGGCGATCGTCGAATCGACGTCAGGGAGCGCCGCTTGGAGCTGGGCCACCGGCTCGCCCGGCAATCCCAGGGCGCCCGCCGTGCGATTCACCGCTTCCCGCAGCTCGTCGGAGCCGAGATCGCCGCGTACCCCGGCGACGTACCGCTGCACTTCGTTGCGATCGAATGCCTCTTTGAGCACGGCACCTCGGCCGCGGTATGGGCCTCAACGTTTGAGCTGCTCCACCTCCTCGCTCCCGGAGGCCGTAGGTCGCAACCTACCACTCATCACGGCGTCGTCAACCCTTCAGGGAGCCTGCCTGCTCTGAGAATCTCCCGGCCGCTGGTTGGTTAGTAACCACCGCGGCTCGGTCCTGTTCAGCCGAAATGAACGATTCTGAGCAAAGACGGGGAGAGAGCGTTCGACTTCTTACCAATTGGGGAGATTGCGAGAGCAAAAGCCCAAGCTCGTGGGACAATCGGCGGGGGCTAGAGGAAGTTGTAGTAGGGGGTTCAACGCTTCGCTCGGAGAAGTACCCGATAGGGGGCTTGCGGTGGGAGACCACCGGTGAGGTCGAACAGGCAACCCGGTTTTCGCCAGGGGTCCGGGCTGGGTTACGCGTTCACGGCACTGCTCGCCGGTTGCGCGACCATTCTCGCGCTGAGGGCGCTCACCGGCGTCGGCGGCGTCGACGCACTCGGACTACTCGCCGGGGTCGGGGTCGTGGCGGCTACGCTCGGGCGCGCGTTCGCGGTGGTTGGCCGCAGCCGGGCTCGCACGCCGCCCGTCCGAGTAGCGGTCATCGGTAGCGCCGCGCTCGCCGAGCGTGTGCGGGCCGACCTGGACCAGTCTCCGCGCCGATATACGCTGGTCGGACGCATCGCGCTGCCCGGCGACGACGACGCCTCCGCCGACACGCTGGGTCCGCTCGACGGTCTTCGCCAAGCGGTACTCGAGCACCACATCCGGCTCCTGATTCTCAGCTCCGCGGCCCCGCGCGTGCTCGTCTTCGACGAGCTGGTCAGCCGCTGCCTGGACCTGCCGGTGAAACTCGTCGATCTCCCATCGTTCTACGAGGCGACGTTCGGGTATGTCCCGATCTCCGAGATGAACGCGGTGTGGTTCCAGTACCTCGTCGACCCTTACTCGCGGTTTCCCCATCAACGCGTCAAGCGGACGATCGACCTGCTGGGAGCGGCGGTGATGGCGGTGCCCGCGCTGCCGCTGTGCGCTCTATTGCTCTTGCTCCTCCGGCGCGATGGCGGCCCCGGGATCTTTCGTCAGCAGCGCATCGGCGAAGGCGGACGGCCGTTCACGCTCTACAAGCTGCGCACGATGCGCCCGTCCAGCGGCACCGATGCTCAGTGGGCCGCGATCGATGACCCGCGCGTGACCCCGGTCGGTCGCTGGTTGCGCTGCACGCACCTCGACGAGCTGCCGCAGCTGTTCAACGTGCTCCGCGGAGAGATGAGCCTCGTCGGCCCCCGGCCCGAGCAGCCGGCGGTCGTCGAGCGGCTCGAGCGCGAGGTCGCGTTCTACCAACGACGCCATCTGGTTCGACCGGGAATCACGGGCTGGGCGCAGATTCGCTGCGGCTACGCCCGTTCCGACTCCGGATCGATCTGGAAGCACTGCCACGACTTGTTCTATCTCAAGCACCGCTCGATCCGCATCGACCTCCGGATCCTGCTGGTGACGGCGAGGCTCGCCCTGCTCGGCGCGATCCGCAAGACCGAGGTGATCGTGAAATCGACGGCGCCGGTCGAGACCGCGACTGCGCCGAGCCTGTCTGACCAGGAAGGAACCCAAGTGGCCGTGGGCAGCGGCCCCCCCAGCTAGTGGGTCCCACCGAGACATTCGGCCGCACGGCGTCGACCGTCTCGGTGCAGACGCTTCGAGATGAGCGCGGGTTCGCAGGCTTGGCCGGTGAGTGGGACGCGCTCGTCGCGGCGATGAGGCGACCGAGCCCGTTTCTCTGTCACGGCTGGTTGCTCGAGTGGTGGCGCCACTACGGGCACGACGCGATGCTGCAGGTGCACGTCGCACGCCGTGATCAGCGGCTGGTGGGCGCCCTCCCCCTGTTCGTGGCTCGCCGGCGCGGCGCACGGGTGGCGGGCTACATCGGTGACTCCGGCGCACCTCTGGCCGATCTCCTGGTGGCGGACGCCGACCCCGACGCCGTCGCCGCGAAACTGCTCGAGAGCTCGGCAGCCGCCGGCAACCATCTGCTCGACGTCTTCGGCCCGCCGGCGCACAGCCGCCTCGCACGCGCGCTCGAGCCCTACGGCGTCTCGGAGACGGGGGTCGTCGAGGCCCCGGTGCTCGCCCTCGACGGGGGCTGGGAGGAGGTGTATCGCGCCAAGACGAGCGCCAAGAAGCGAAATCAGCATCGACGTCGGCGACGTCAGCTGGAGCAGCTCGGCCGGCTCGAGGTGTCGGTCGCGCGCTCAGCTGCGGAGCTCGAGCCGGCGCTGGAGGAGGCGTTTCGCCTGCACGAGCTGCGCTGGCGCGACCGTCCCGACCACTCGGACTTCGCCACGCCGGCCGGCATGCGCTTCCAGCGAGCCGCGCTGCGCGCGCTACTCGAGCTCGACGCACCCCGGATCGTCACGCTCCGCCTGGACGGACGCGCAATCGCGTTTCACTACTACCTGGTGCTGTTCGAGCGGATGTACGTCCACCGGCTGGGATTCGATCCCGCCTACGCCCGCTATTCCCCCGGTCTGGTGAACACGCTGGACGCCATCCAAGCTGCCGCCGGCGAGGGCGCTCGCCGGGTCGAGTTCCTCGGTGGCGGCGAGCGTTACAAGCTCGAGCTCGCCGACGGGCTCGAGCCGATGCACCGTCTGGTGGGGCTTCCACGCGGCCTCCGCGGGCAGGTCCTGGCCCGAGCCACCACAGCCCAGGTGCGCGCCCGGCTGCGGCTGAAGCGTTCGCCGGCGATCAACCGCCTCTACTACCGCGGCCTCGCCCCCGCCCGGCGGGTTCGGTCCGCGCTGCGGCGCTAAGCACCACCGGGGTCGCCGTGAGCCGCGTCGCCGCGATGGCGGCGCAGCGCGCTCAGGCTCTCGATCATCGACGCCTTGAGACGGTCCCGTGAGGGGGAGGTCCCGGGCGGATGCGGCGACAGATGCAGGCGCCGCATGCGGGCGTTGAAGTGCGAGACCCGCTCCATCTCGAGGCTCGCGCGCGTGCGAAACGTGATCGACAGCGAGATCGAAGCCTGCTCGCCGACGTGCACCCAGTGCGGCGCAAACGGAGGTACGTAGACGCCGTCGCCAGGTTCCATGTGGAACGTTGCCTCGAGCTGCGGCATCCGGTCGAGGTTGCGGTGGCCGCCGTCGAAATACCGATCGAGCTCGGCCTGCTGGTCACCCGGCCCGGCGAAGCGCCCGACGCTGAAGTCCTTGGTGCCTCGGATCTGCAACAGCAGGTTCTGCTCGGGGTCGAAGTGGGCGGGAGTGGTCGCGCCCGGCGCCGACAGGAACAGGTACGCCTTGCGGTAGCGCATCCCGCCGTGGCGCTTTCCGACGAAGCTCTGCACCTGGTCCAAACAGGCATCCAGCAACCCGCGGTACTCGGGCACCTGCTCGATGTACCACATCACCATCCAGGCGTTGCCGGACTCGAGCTCGCGCACCGTCTGCGACGGTGGCCCCTCGAGCTCGGGAGGCTGGCCGGGAGACAGCAGCGGCAGATCGGCCCGGTGGCGCTCGATCGACTTCAACGGCAGCCGATCGGCGAGCTCGGCCATCGCGTCGAGCGTCAGCAGCGGATGGTCGGCGAGCTCGTGGCGCACCGCAAACGCGCGCTCCGAGAAGCATCGCTCGAACTTGTCGGCCTGGATCGCCAGCAGCTGCCGGGAAGAATCAGTCGTCGACATACCGTCACCTCCTGCTCTGTGTCAAACCCATCGCCCCCCGGGTCCTACACCTAGCGTAACCCCTCCTTGGAATTATGAAAACCCTCAAACCTTCGAATTGTCTGCACCGCCATCCGACCGCGGTCGCGCACCGGCCGGAGGGCACGATCGAAGCCAAGCCGCAGAGCGAGGGGACGCCCGTGGGCGTACGCCGCCCATTGCACGCAGCGCAGCGGTGAGCGCGCGAAGCTCTCCAGCGCAACGCGCTCGTGGACCGTGTCGCTCCACACGACCTTGTGTGGCTCATCGCCCCCCAGCAGCTCGATCCGGGCGACGTTCGTGGCAAATCCCCGCTCGATCACCCGCCCCAGCAACAGCTGAGACGGTGACATCCGCCCGTAGGTGGGGTCAAACCCGCCCTTGATCAGGTACAGCACCCGTCCCTGCTCGAGCGCGAAGAAGACCGCGATCGGCGTCCCATCGAGACGCAGGAAGTACAGCCGCAGCCGTCGGCGAGCCGCGGCCCGGTGGGCGACGTCGGTGTAGAAGCTCCGGATCTCGGGACGCGCGGCAACGGCTGTTCCCTGCTGGCCCTTCCAGCCGGACGCCTCCAGCCCCCACGCCTCCGCGAGGAGCGGCTCCAGCGCCGACGAGCCATCCCGCACGTCCAGCTGCACGTCGCCCTGCTCCCCCAGCCGCCGGTTGCGCCGCCGTAGGTCGGCCCGGAATGACGACTTCAGCCGCCCGCGATACTCGTCGAGTGTCCCGTCGAGCTCGATGTATGGGGAGCGCAGCATCACGCGCTCGGCGAGAAGCTGACCGTGTGCGCGCGCATGCTGACGGACCGCGCCGGCGAGCGGATCCTCGCGATCGACGTAGCACAACTTGAGCCGCGAGACACCTTGCGCCGGGAGGGCGGCGACGGCGTGCGCCACCAGCACGTCGTCTTCGGCCACCACCCCGAACGCGGGCGTTTGCGGATTGGTCACCGATCGCGCCGTGCTCCCGCGTCGCGCCAGCGCGAGCACCGCGCCGAGGCGCCCGTCGCGACGCACCGCGACGATGGCGAGTCGTCCGGTGCCGAAGGCGGACCAGTGCGCCGCGATCCAGTCCGGGGAACGAAACGGCCCGACACCGAGCCGTTGCACGAGCGCGTCCCACTCCGGCGCCAGCGGAGCGACTTCGTCGACGATCTCGACATCGATCACGATGGCGCCGTCGCGGGAGGACGCAGGATTCTGCGGGCGAGCGACCGGATGGTGCTGACGTCCCCCAACCGCGGCCGCAGCAGACCCCAGGCGAACGGGAAGCGCCAGCGATACAGGGAGACGGCTACCGCACCGCCGACCAGCAGCGCGACGCTCGCGGCGATCGAGGCGCCATTGGCGCCGGCGCGCGGGATCAGGATCAGGTCGAGCGTCGTCTGGCAGACGAGTGCGGCCAGCGGGCCGAGTGACGAGAGACCGGGCACGAGCGAGGCGAGGCTGGAGCCGGTGAACACGGCCATCGTGGCAAAGCCGATCGCGCTGGGCAGAAGGATCAGGAACGGGACGACGGCGGGCCGATAGGCATCGCCGAACACCAGTGGCAGCAGCACCGGCCCGAGCGCGGCGGCGACGGCGATCAGGACCAGCGTGAGCAGCAGGATGGCCCGGTACACCCGCAGGGTGCGCTCCAGCCGGGTCGCCGGGTCGCCGGCGGCGACCGCCGGCAGGAGCGCCGTGGCCACCGCGCTGGGGAGGTAGTAGAGGACCTCCGACGCATTCACCGCCACCGCGTAGATGCCGAGCGTGGCCTCGGTGCTGATGATCCCGATGATGATCTGGTCGGTGCGCGCGTTGAGCAGTTGCGAGAGGCTGCCGACCCACGCCCGCAACCCGAAGCGCACCGAGTCGCGCAGGACCCTCATGTTCGGGCGGGTCCAGCCGGTCTCGGAGGCGGCCGCCGACAGCAGCAGCCCACCGGCCGCTGCCTGGGTCGCGGTCCAGATCGCCATCGCCCGCACGATCGTGAGCCCGGCGGTGACGTCAACGATCGCCAGCACGACGGCATACCCCCATGGCAGCGTGGCCTGAACGTAGGAGTAGGGTCGAAAGCGGCGGCATCCCTGGAGAAACGCGTACCCGGCGGCGGCGCTCGCGCCGGCCGTCGTCCCGAGCACCATCAACGCCAGCGAAGCGGCCCCGATGCCTTCCGGGCGCACGCCGGGGACGAACACCAGGAGCCCGGCGGCGAGCAGGGCGACGGCGGTCGCGCCGACCAGCGTCACGAGCGTGATGTTCGCGAGCAGCGCCGGGCGCAGCGACGGGGAACGCGCCGCGAACACGCTCGTCGCCGAGCTGACGCCGAGGTTCGCCAGCTGAGAGGTGACCAGGGCCGTCGTGGTGATGAAGGCGACCGTCCCCCGCTCGGTCGGGCCGAGCGCGCGCGCCAACAGCAGAACCGCGGCGAAGTAGCCGCTGTTACCGGAGACCTGGCTGATCAGGACGCGGACGGAATTGCGCCCCACGGTGCCGTGGCGCGGTTGCGCGCCGACGCCTCCGGCCGCTGCCGTTCCGGCGTCAGGGGGCTCTGCAGGGGCTGGTGCGCTCGTTGTCGACCAACTGGTTGTCGCTCGATCGTGCCAACGCACCGGTCTGCGATCGCGCCGCCCGCTGAACGACGAACGGCGCCGTGCCGGCGGCGCACGCCATGTTGGCGCGGACCGTGTTGTGAGACGACCCCTGCAGGATCACCGGCGTCGCCGGTGGGGTACCGAACACGTTGCCGACGATCGCATTGGCGTCCTCCCCAACGTCGACGAACACGCCGACCAGACTGGCCGCGATCTGGTTGTAGGCGAAGGTGTTTGCGTTCGAGCCGCCCCCGTCGTGACGCCACTCCACGTTGATGCCGGTCTCGACGTTCGACAACCGATTGGATTGCACCAACGAGCGGTTCGTCGAATGCTCGAGATAGATCCCCACCGGCGTGCTCTGCACGCGGTTGTCCACGATCGTGTCCGAGGTCGAGGAGCCGACCGTCTCGATCCCGTCCGTTCCCGCTCCAGAGATGACGTTGCCGATGATGGCGGCCGCGACACCCCCGGTCCAGATCCCGCCGGCATCGGTGCCGTCGTGGCGGTGGGGATCGATGATGTCGGTGATCGTGTTGTCCAATGCCAGATTGTCAAGCGCGGCGGATCGGAGCCCGTAGAAGCGCTGCGCAAACAGGACGCCGTAGCCGACAAACCCGCTCACCTGCGTGCGCACGACGCTGGTCTGGCCGCTGTCGACGGAGCCCGCGTCGAAGACGCCCGCGTTGGCGGCGGTGCCGCCGCCGAGGATCGTCGAGTCTTGGATCGATATGTCGTGGTGGGCGCCCCAGACGGCGACGCCGTTCGCCCTCACCCCCGAGATCTCGATCCGCTGGACGCGGACATCACTCGCCCCGTCGCCGATCGATACCGCGTCCTGTCGCCGACCGCTCCCGAGGACGCTGAGGTCCGAGATCCGGACGTCGTCGCTGCGGGTGCTCAGCATCGCCACCCCGTCCGTCCCGGGTCGGGGGATGAGGATCGTCGCCGGCCCTGAGCCGACCAGCCGGGCGCCCGGCCCGAGCACGATCTGACGTAGCGGGTAGCGGCCGGGCGCCAGCTCAACCGTCGTCGAACCGTGGGCCAGCGCCCGGAGCGCGGGCGCGAGGCGCCGACCAGGCGCGACCCGCAGGAAGTGCTCGCCGCCCGGATGGACCCGCACGTGGACCGGGCGGGACACTGTCCGCTCGCCGAACCGATCCACCGCCGCCACCTCCAGCGAGGCCGGCCCGTCTGGTAGCAGGGCGGCATCTACGTCCAGCGCCCATGGTGCCTGGGTCACGGTCCCGAGCGGTCTTCCGGCGAGCATGAACGTGACGGCCACGATCCGCGCGTGATCTCTGACCCTCGCCCGCAGGATGGTCCGTCCGCGAAGCGTGTGCGGCCCGCGATAGGCGACGACGAGCGCGTCCCGTCTCGCGTGCGCAGGGGCTTGCGCCGGAGCGATCCTGCCCGACACGCTGGCCACCGGGCCCGCCGTGCGAGCAGCGATCCCCGATCCGCCGCAGCCGGCGGCGATCAGCAGCATGCTTGACAGCGCCAACCACCGAACGGTGTGCACGATGCCCCTCAGCTGGTCCGGCTTTCCACCAGAAACCCTGACATTCGCCTCCGCCTATAGTAGGCGCCCGGGACCGGTTCTCCTCGTGGGGCATCTTGAAACCGAGTGTGCTGATGATGACCGCGCTTTACCGGCCCCCGCAGGGCGTGGCGGGCGCGGCTGGGGTCAGGGCGCACGCGATTGCGACGGGCCTGCGCGCCAGCGGGCATCCGGTGACCGTCGTCTGCGCGCGCAGCGACGGGAACGAACGACGGGTCGAGCAGGGCGTCGAGGTGATCCCGACGCCGTGGGCCGACGCTGAGGCGCATGCGCGGCGAGTGGGCATCGAGCTACGTGACCTACCGCGGTCGCGGACGCCGGGCGGGGAGCCCCGCAACTCGGCGTTACGTGAGATCGTCGCGCGGACCACGGTTCCGGATCGCTATGTCATCTGGATTCCCGGTGCCGTGGCCGCCGCGTGGCGCCACGGCCGGGGCCACGACGTGATCGTCAGCACCGGGCCGGCGTCAGCGCACATGGCCGCGCGGATGGTCGTTGCCGGGCGCCCCTGGGTGGCCGACATCAACGACTTGTGGGCGCTCAACCCCCACCGCAGCAACGGACGCCTCCGCGACGCGATCGACGTCTTCATGGAGGATCGCACTCTTGCCGCCGCAACCCGGTTGACGAGCGTCAACGACGCCATGAGCGATGAGCTGAGACGGCGCACCGGGAGGCCGGCGACGACGCTTTACAGCGGCTTTGACCCGAACGACTTCGCCGCTATCCGCCGCGGTCCCGCACCCGACCGACCGGTCACTCTCCTCTATGCCGGTGCGCTGTACCCAAGCCAGAACCTCGAGCCGCTGTTCTCCGCGTTGAAGGGTGTGCGACGCGAACGCGAGCTGGCCGCGGCGGACCTCGAGGTCAGGTTCATCGGGCGCGTGACCGAGCGCGCCCAGCTCGAGGCCGATCGGTTCGGCGTCGGCGATCTGGTCATGGCCAGCGATCCGATCGCCCGGGAGGAGTTGCTGACGCGGATGTGCAGCGCCGACGCGCTGATCCTGCCCTTGAATGACAGCGACCGAACCGCGCTGCCGATGAAGATCTTCGAGTACATCGGGGCCGGCCGGCCGATCATCGCCTGGGGCGACCCGGACTCGCTCGCCGGGCGCTTGATCGCGGACAACCGGTTCGGCGTAGTCGCCACCAGCGACGCGGAGCTCGCCGACCACATCGGCCGGGTCCTGGCCCGCGACGCGACCCTCCCTTCCGGCGATGCCGAGACGCGTGACCGATTCACCTGGAGCCACGGCGTGCAGACGATGAACGAGCTGGTTGCCGGCATGGCGTGACCGGCAACCGCCGACCACGGCTGCTGCTGGTGATCACGCTCGCCGAGCGGGGTGGCGCGCAGAGCTATGTCGAGGCTTTGCTCCCGGCCGTGGCGGAGCATTTCGAGACGACCCTGGCCGCTCACGGCTCCGGCCCGCTGTCGGACGCGGCTGGCGCGGTCGGGATCAGGTTCGTCCCGCTCCGCCATGTGCGCCGCGCACTCAATCCGTGGCGGGACGCTCTCGGGCTGGCGGAGCTGGTACGGCTGATTCGCAGGCACCGCCCCGACATCGTCCATGCGAGCAGCTCCAAGGCCGGCATCCTCGCCCGTCTGGCCGCCTGGCTCGCGCGTGCCCAGATCAGGATCTTCACCGTCCACGGCTGGGCGTTCGCGGCTTACGCCGGCCTCCCGGGTCGCCTTTATCGCCTGGCCGAGCGCGCGATGCGGCCCCTCACCAGCGCGACCATCTGCGTGGCGGAGTACGAGCGAGTCGCCGGCTTGGCGGCGGGCGCCTGCCGCGCCGATCGCACCTTCGTCATCCCCAACGCGGTCGACGTCGGCGCGTTGCCGCGCGCGGCGCCACGGAGTGGCGTCGTCGAGCTGGTCAGCGTTGGACGCTTGCGCGCACCAAAGGACTTCATCACGCTGGCCGGAGCGCTGGCGCAGCTCGAACCCGGGTCGTTTCGGGCTTCGCTGATCGGTGACGGTCCCGATCGCCCCAGGGTCGCCGCCGAGCTGAAGCGCCTGGGGCTGAGCGACAGCGTCCGGCTGCTCGGCGATCGCTCCGACGTCCCCCGGTTGCTCGCGGGAGCCGACATATTCGTCTGCAGCAGTCGCTCCGAAGGCATGCCGGTGTCGATCCTCGAGGCGATGGCGGTCGGTCTGCCCGTGGTCGCTTCCGCCGTGGGCGGCGTGCCCGAGATAGTTGACGACGAGCAAACTGGGCTTCTCGTGACACCGGGGGCGGTGACCGAGCTCGCCGACGCGCTGTCGCGGCTGATCGGCGATCGCGGACTGCGCGAGAAGATGGGCCGAGCGGGGCGCCAGACGGCTCTGGAACGCTACGACCTGCCTCGGTTCCGGCAGGCCCACCTCGAGCTCTACGGCCGCTTGATCAAGGAGCGGGGATCGCTCGACGAGCGCGGGCTGCCGAAGCGAAGCGCCCGGTAGACGGAGCGCAGCGGCGGCTGGCTGTCGTGGCCTCCGCCGACCTTCGCCCGGAAATCCAGCAGGCGGTCCCGGGGTCCGACGCCGACGCGTCTCAGTGCCAGGCGGTCGGCGTCCACGCGGTTGGGGCCCGGCTCGGCGCCGACCGCGACCGCAAACCCGCTGGCGCGAACCAGATCGCGCTCGCGCTCTCCGGACAGTCCCGCCGGGTAGCAGAACGCCGTGACCGGGTGCCCGAGTCGCGCCTCGAGGATCTGCTTGCCGCCGGCGATCTCGCGTGCTGCCGCTGCGTCACCGAGGGCGAGCAGATTGGCGTGAGTGATGGTGTGGGCGCCGAAATCGAAGGTGGGGGCGCGATCGAGCTCGGTGATCGTCGCCCAGTCGAGCAACGGGGGCGGCCGCTCGTACCAGCTGAACGGATGCGTCCCGTCGATCGCGCCCGTCGGCAGGAAGATCGTCGCGCGAAAGCCGAGCTCGGCGAGCACCGGCAGCCCATTGTCGACCACGTCCTGATAACCGTCGTCGAACGTCAGCCCGATCGTGGAGCCCGCTTGCGCCGACCCGAGCGCCTCGGCGGCCTCGGCGGCGCCGACGACGCGATAGCCCGCGGCGGCGAGCTGCTCCATCTGCTCGCGGAACCTCCCCGGCTCGACCGCGAGCTCGTCCCGGTCGGGCGAGATCCGATGGTAGGCGAGGATTCGCAGCCCGGCCGTGTCGGCGCGCCCGCCGGTGCGCGCCCGCCACCAGAGAGAGCGTGCGTGGGTGTACGCCGCCTTGCCGGCGTAGAGCACCGTGGGCTCGAGGTGCAGCTGCTCGCGACGCGGTGCCATTGCCCTTCAGCAGCGATGCTTCGAGTTGTGGTGCTTGCGTCGCCGGCCGCGCCACGCGATCATCCAATCGCGGGCGATATGAGCATCTACGCCACATCTAGGCGGACCGGTCCGATGCCGACGCGGCGTCGCATCGTCGTCGGCCTCGGCGCGGCGATCGCCGGGTCGATGGTGCTGGCGATCCTGCTCACGCGCGCGGCGCTGCCCTCGCCGCCGCTGGTCGCTGTCGGCGCGCTCGCCGCCATGGCGGTCGTGGGACTCGTCCTCGTCCGCTATCACGCGGCGATCTCGCTGGGGCTGCTCCTGCTGGCCGTCGTCAGCTTCCAGCCGGCACCGACCGACGCGGTCTTCGCCGTGGTCATCGCCGTCGGCGCGCTGACCGGCCGGTTTCATGCGAGGCGAGTGCCGTCGGTGGTGCTCGGGTTGCTGGCGGCGCAGCTGGCGCTCAACGTGATCTCGGCCGTCAACTCGGTCAGCGTCGGGAGAGCGGTGTCGTTCTTCAGCATCACGCTGTATCTGGCGGTGTTCGCCGTCTGGCTCGCCGGCTACGTCCGCAGCCGTCGGCGTGCGCGGCAGGTGATGGTCTGGTACCTGGCCGCTGCGCTGATCTCGGCGATGCTCGGGATCCTGGCGATCCTGGCGCCGATCCCCGGCCGCAGCTCGCTGCTGTTCGACGGACGCGCCCAGGGGCTGTTCAAGGACCCGAACGTGTTCGGCCCGTTCCTCATCCCGGCGCTTCTAATCCTGCTCGAGGAGACCGTCAACCCGCGCCTGCTCGCAGCGCCGCGGCGACTCAAGCTCGCCGGGGTGATCCTGCTGGCGCTCGGGGTGCTGTTCTCCTATTCGCGCGCAGCCTGGCTGAATCTCGTCGTCGCGCTCGTCGTCATGCTGGCCGTCCTGCTGCTGAGACGGCGCAGCACGCGGACGACGGCTCGCCTGCTCGCCGTGCTGTTCGTGGCCCTCGTCAGCGGGGTGGGCGCGATTGCGATCACCGGATCGGGCTCCTTCCTGCAGGAGCGCGCCGGATTGCAGAGTTACGACTCGTCCCGGTTCGGTGCCCAGGCCGCCGGCATCAGCCTCGGTGAGCACCATCTGCTCGGCGTGGGTCCCGGCCAGGTCGACGTGATCCTGCCGCTCTCGACGCACAACACGTACGTGCGCGCGTTCGCCGAGCAGGGGCCGCTCGGTCTGCTGCTGCTGCTCGCCCTGGTGCTCGGCACGCTCGGCTTTGCCGCCCGCAACGCCCTGCGCGGCCGCGACACCTACGGCATCGGCTCGGCGGCACTGCTCGCGGCCTGGTGTGGCCTGCTGGTCAACAGCGCGGTCATCGATACGCTGCACTGGCGTCACCTCTGGCTGGTTGCAGCGCTCATTTGGGCGGGGGCGGCTCGGGGTTTGACACCTTCGGGCGTCTTTGCCGGCGCGCCGCCGGTCCCGGCGGCTCAGGAGAGCTCGTCGACGGAGATGGGTCTGGAGGTGCCGCCTTCTGGCGCGTTCGGCGGCGCGACGCCGAACGGGACGAGTCGGGGGACGCCGCCGGTTCAGAGGGCGCCGGAGGTGCCGCCTGCTGCCGCGTTCGCCGGCGCACCGGACGGGACGGCGCCGGCGATCCCGCCGGCAGGGCCGCCTCGGTGAAGGCCGCCCGGTGGGGAAGCTCGGGGCCCAATGCCGGCAGGGTCGGCCGCGGGGACGCGACCGGCTGAGGGGCGCCGGGGCGCGACGGGGGCGGGGCCGCCTCCGGCCATGGCGGCTGGGAAGCGTCGTGGCTCGACGCCGAGAGGGTCGGCTCCCGGGATGTCGCCGGCCGGGACCGGGCACGGGCTCGCCGTCTCTTCCGGCGCGGACCATCGCGATGTCCGAATATCCGACCGAGGCTCATCGGGAGGTGACGCCGCTCGGCCCGCCCCTGCAGCACGACGATCCCAGCCGGCGCCACCGCGAGACGGCTGAGCAGCTCCCGAGTCTGCGACAGCTCCTCCGCGTCGGCCCGGCCGACCATGGATACCAGCATGGCCACGTCGGCGTGGCGCACGAACAACTGCGTCTCCGCGACGGCGATCAGCGGCGGTAGATCGAACAGCACGTATTCGAAGTCGAGCTGGCGGAGGCGCTCGAACAGCGATCGCACCACGTCGTTGGTGAGGACGGCGGCGGGATCGTCTAGCGGCGGGCCGCTGGGGAGCACGTAGAGGTCTTCGTCCACGCGCTCGAGATGGTCCGACTCGGCGGCCCCGCGGTTGCCGTTGGGGCTGCTGAGCACGCCGCTCAACCCGTCGGCGGGCGGCAACCCCCATACCGCATCCAGCGCCGGCCGGCGCAGGTCGGCAGAGATCAGCAGCGTCTTGCTGCCGCTCTCGGCAAACGCCGCACCGAGCCGGCTGACCACGGTCGTTCTGCCCTCACCGCGTCCGGCGCTGGTCACCGCGATCAGCCGAGGGCGGTCTGATCCCGCGGACAGCTCGGGCGATTTGGAGAGAAAGCGGTAGGCCTCGGCTTCGGCGGGATCGGTTGCCACGCGGCCGGTGCGCTGCCCGTTTGCGACCCGTGGAACCCGCCCCAGGATCGGCATTCCGGTGAGGACGCTCAGCTCACGACCGCCTGAGATGCTCGGCATCAGCAGCTCTCGCGCGCTGACCGCGAGCACTCCGATGAACAGAACCGCGACGAACGCGAAGAATGCGTCGCGCGTCGGACGCGGGCTGCTGGCGCTTCCCGGCACGGGCGCGAGCGCCAGCAGCTGCAGGTCTGAGCCGGCACTCGCCCCCTGCGCCTCGATGTTCGATATCTGTTGCTCCAGCGCCGCCGCCAGACCGGTGGATCCCGCGGCCCTGGAGGCCTGCATCTGTTGCGTCAGCGAGGCGGCCTGCGCGGTGAGCTGGGCTCGCTCGGCGGCTTGGCGGACGCTCAGGAATGCGGTGGCGACGCCGTTGGCTATCTGCGCGGCGCGGGTGGCACTGGCATCGGTGGCAGTGATGTCGACGATGTTCGCGCTCGCGTTGACCGAGGTCGTGATCTTCTGCTGCAGGCCCGCCGCCGTTTCCCCGCCGATCTTCTGCGCGGCGGTGGCCAGGACCGTCGGCGAGGTGACATACGCTTGGAGCGTGGCGAGATTCAGTTGCGTCGTCGTCGATCCCGACGCGGCGTTCTGCGTCGCCTGGACTGAGGGGGCGACCTCAGCGGTCGCGGTATAGCTCTTCGGCAGCGCCAGCGACACCAGCAGCACGAGCACCGCGACCCCGACCGCGAGCCCCAGGATCAACCCGGCATGCCGCCTCAGCGCCTCGACATAGCGCCGTGCGTCGATCGGCTCCTCGACTACCCCTTCTCCCGAGTCCATTTCAGGAAAGCGCTGGCTCAATTAGATCAGGTTACCTTGGTCCAGCGTAGTGATACCCATATCGCGAGCCGGCGCATCAGCCTCGCCGAGCGATATGTCGTCGCGCCGCCTCCCGCAGAGCGCCATCAAGCTGGTCTCGGTGCCGCCGGGCAAAGCAGCGGCTCCTCCTGCGCGGCGGCACATGCGGTGGTGTTCTTGAGCGAAAACGTGACTAAAAAGGTCCGCCCCTGAATCTCCCGAGCGGGGATCCTCAGTGTCTCCGGGGTCACAGGGCGTCGAGTGGGTCATCGGGAGCCAGGGGGTTTCAAGATGCCGTCGCAGAGAGGGGTTTGACCGTGAACGGTACGGGTGGGCAGGCTGAGGGTCGGGGCCGGCGGGGGGCCGGTTGGGCACGCGTATTGGCGACTCTGGTCGCCGGCGGTTTGATCGCGGGCGAGGTGGTGGGAACAGCCGCTCCGGCGGCGGCGGCCGCCACCGCGGCCGGCGCGCTGACCCCGGGCACGGTGTTCGTCGCGGAATACGGCGCCAGCCAGGTGGTGGAGGTGCCCCCCGGCGGGGGCGCGCAGGCCACCGTCGGCACCGACTTGTCGTTCCCGTTCGGGGTGGCGGTGGACGCCGCCGGCGACGTGTTCATCGCCGACACCGACAACAGCCGGGTGGTGGAGGTCCCCGCCGACGGCGGCCCCCAGACCACCGTGGGCACCGGCCTGAACTACCCGGAGGGGGTGGCGGTCGACGCCGCCGGGGACGTGTTCATCGCCGACACCTTCAACGGCCGGGTGGTGGAGGTCCCCGCCGGCGGGGGCCCTGAGACCATTGTCGCCACTGGCCTTGACAACCCGACGGGGGTGGCGGTCGACGCCGCCGGCGACGTGTTCGTCGCCGACTTCGACAACGTGATGGAAATCCCCGCCGGAGGCGGCGCCCCGACCACCGTCGGCACCGGCCTGTACGTCCCGGAGGGGGTGGCGGTGGATACCGCCAGGGATGTGTTCATCGCCGACACCGGCAACAACCGGGTGGTGGAGGTTCCCCCGGGTGGCGGCGCCCAGATCACCGTCGCTGCCGGTCTGAACGATCCCAGGGGAGTGGCGCTGGACGCCGCCGGGGACGTGTTCATCGTCGACAAGGGCGACAGCCAGGTGTTCGAGGTCCCCGCGGGTGGAGGCGCCCCCACCCCCGTGATCACCGGCCTGTCCGGCCCGTACGGCGGCCCGACCGGAGTGGCCGTCTACGCCCCGGCGCCGACGTTCGGCGCCGAAACTCCGCCGGCGGCCGCCACCGTTGGCACGGCCTATCCTGCGTACACCTACACCGCGGTCACACCGGCCGGCGAGCCGGCGGCTCGCTTTGCCGTGGCCAGCGGCGCCCTGCCGCCGGGGCTCAGCCTGCATCCCAGCACCGGCGTCCTGTCGGGGACACCGACCACTCCCGGCAGCTATCAGTTCGTCGTCGAAACCGAAAACGCCGCGAACGCCACCCTGGGACCGCCGACCACGATCACCGTGGCCCCGGCAACCAAATCGTCCGCCGACCTGGCGGTCACCATCACCGCGCCCGCGAAGCCCGGACCGCGATCGTTCACCGCCAGCATCACCGTCACCGATAACCGACCGTCCACCGCCACCGCGATCGCCACCGGCCTGACCGTCAGCTCCGGCCTCACCGTGACCGCCGCCCCCGGCGGTGCCATCACCCTCCACGGACGCGCCGCCGGCTACTACGCCGCCAGCCTGGCTCCCGGGCGATCGATCACCTACGTCGCGACCATCACCCCCAACCACGGCGCCCACGGCGCCCAGCAGCTGGCCGCCGGCACCGCGTCCACCAAGATCCCCGACCCCTACCTCCACAACAACGCCGCCACCACCACCGTCACCCTTCCCTGACACTCCGCGCCCGTTCCCGGCCGCGTAAGCAGCGGCCGGTCACGGGTACGCTTCTGAGCATGGGAGGGATGAGATGACCGAGAAGGTGAGGCTTGTCGACAAGCTTGCGTTGCTGGAGCGGCCCTACGAGCCCGGAATCGTGGGCTATATCGATCCACCTTCGCGATCGAGACGTGGAGCTCGATCCCGGCGAGCTGTTCGTCGTCCCGGCCGGGGTCGAGCATCGCCCTGATGCGCAGGACGAGACCCAGGTATTGCTCATCGAACCCGACGGCACCGTCAACACCGGCGATGCCGGCGATGCCGGCGGCGACATGATGGCCGAGCCTCGCCGGCTCTGAGCGATACCCCGACTCGGCTGTCGTCTCTCACGCAGCCCGCGAGCGAACCCGGACAAGGCGCCGGCAGGTTGCGAAGGACCGAGACCGCGAGGTTGCCAGCGAACTGGATCGTCGCGCTGCCCGCTTCCCGCGGGTACACCCGCACCGGAGGTCGGGCGTGGCGGCGGTCTCGGCCGACTCGCCCTCGGTGGCGTCGGCGGATCGAACCAGGGACGTGGTGCGCGTGATTGCGCCTGAGAGCACCGAGCTGCTGTACGCGGAGGTCTGTCGCGCCGCGTCCCACGGCTGCCCCCCATCACGGTCGCCGTGATAGGCGCCTTCCGGGTCGGGTAGAAAGGCGACCTGTCGATAACGCCGTTCATCTACTGCCCCAACTACAGCAGAGGACCCACGTGACCAGGAAAGCTGACTTCAACGCCGAGGAGTGGTCCACCGTCGTTGACGGACCGCTTTACGCCGGTATGCGCGTGATCAGCGCTGACCGTGGCGGAACGCTTCGTGAGAGCCTGGCGATGAGTCGCGCCTATCAGGAAGCGCGCGAGCACCATGGCGAGAGTGAGCTGCTCGACGAGTTGGTCAAGTCGCCGCCTTCGATCGATCCAGACCGCCTCCGGGAAGCAGGTGGAGACATACCTGCGGTCTCCGCGCAGCAGCTGCATGAGGCGATCGGGATCGTCGAGGCGAAGTCGACGGCTGCGGAGACCGACGCCTACAAGAAATTCGTGATGACCGTCGCGCAGGCGGTAGCCGGCGCACACAAGGAGGGCGGGTTTCTCGGTATCGGCGGCAAGCAGATCAGCGACGCCGAGAATCAAGCGCTCGACGAGATTTCGGCGGCGCTGGGCGCGCCCCCGGCAACGTGAGCCAGCTTCCCCGGGCCGCGATCGCGCCCGGCGCGTCCGCGGGGTCAGGGGTCTGACCCGCGCGCGAAAGCCACCGGTCCGGCTCCCCCGGTCTGCAGACGCCGGTCGCGATCCCTGCTGTTCGCGGGTCTCTGAAGCGGACGACGGGACTCGAACCCGCGACATCCGGCTTGGGAAGCCGACGCTCTACCAACTGAGCTACGTCCGCGCTGCGGCGATTCTAAAGCGCCGGGGTGCGGACTTCGGTGCCGGCGCTCGCCGAAACCGGCGGTCATTACCATCCGGAGCGTATGCGCCGGTTCGTCATCCCCGCTCTGATCGCTGTTGCCGCAATCGCCCTGCTGGCGTTACTGACGTTCGGCGTCTCGAACCAGAGCGACTCCTCGTCGATCGACGCCTTGGTGGCCCACGGCAAGTTTCCGATCGCCCCCAACGCACACCAGAAGCTGCCGGTGCTGGGCCGATCCGGAAGCATGAACCTCGCCGAGTTCCGGGGCAAGGTGGTGGTGCTCAACGTGTTCGCCTCGTGGTGTCAGCCCTGCCAGTCCGAGGCCCCCCTGCTCGCGCGCGAGCAGCACACGCTGGCGAGGAACGACGCGACCCTGGTCGGCGTGACCTACCTGGACAACTCGTCGGCGTCCGAGCAGTTCGTCCACCGGTATCACATCTCCTATCCGGTGCTGCGCGACGTCAGCGGTGACTTCGTCCGGTCCTACGGGACCACCGGGGTGCCCGAGACGTTCGTGATCAACCGCCAAGGTCGCATCCAGGCGCTGCAGCGCTTCCCGGTGACCGACAAGTGGCTGAGCCAGACGCTCCCACACATCCTGTCCGAGCGCTCGTGAAGCGTCACCGGCGTGCGCTCAAGGCTGCTCTCAATGTCGCGCTGACGGTGGCGCTCGCCGCCGCGCTGAGCCCGACCGCGCTGGCAGCCGCCCCACGCGCATCGTTCACCCAGATCGAGAACGACGTGATGTGCGTCGCCTGCCACGAGTCCCTCGCGGTCGCCCAGTCGCCCGAGGCCTTCTCCGAGCGCCAGTACATCCGCACGCTGATCGCGACGGGCAAGACCCGCAAGCAGATCGAGGACGACCTGGTCGCGCAGTACGGGCCGTCCGTGCTCGCCCTCCCCCCCGCCCACGGCTTCAACATCCTGATCTACGTGATCCCGCCACTGGTCCTGATCCTCGGCGTCGGGGTCCTCGTGATCACGATTCCAAGGTGGCGCCGCCGGGCGCGGGCCGCCGCGAGCCGGCCGCGCGCCGCCCCCGCCGCTCCCAACCCCGCTGACGCCCGGCGCCTCGAAGAGGATCTCGCGCGCCAGGAATGACCGACTGGGTGAATCCGGCCTCGCTGGCCGGTCTTCACCCACGACGGCTACATCGAGTCGGGCGCCCCGACCCCCAGCAACCACAGCGCCAGCTTGATCGTCTGGCGCGACGCCTGCGACAACGCGATCCGCAACGACTCGACCGACGCCGGATCGGCCCCCACCACCTTGCAGTCGCGGTAGAAGGCGGTGAACTGCTGCGCCAGCTCCAGCGCGTAGGCGGCGATCCGGTGCGGCGCCCGGCGATCGGCCGCCTCGGCCACCTCGTCGGGAAACGCCACCAGCGCCTGGATCAGACCCCGCTCGGCGGGATGCAACTCACCCGAGCGCGACCCCGAGCCCGAGCCCCAGGACGCAGCCGGATCCAGGGCGTCCCCCACCCGCTCGGCCGACAGGCGACCCAGCATCGACACGATCCGGGCGTGGGCGTACTGCACGTAGTAGACGGGGTTCTCCGGCGACTCCCGGCGAGCCAGCTCCAGATCCAGGTCGACGGTCCGGTCGTGGGAGCGCTGCAGCATGAAGAAGCGGGTGGCGTCGACGCCGATCTCGTCGAGCAGATCGTCGAGCGTGATGAACTCACCCCGCCGCTTGGACATCGCGGCCCGCGCCTGTCCGTAGATCAGGTGCACAAACTGAAGAATCGGCAGCTCCAGGACCTCCGGATCCCCACCCAGGGCGGCGTAAGCCGCCTTCATCCTGGCTACGTAGCCGTGATGGTCGGCGCCGACCGGCAGCAGCTGGAGCTCCACCCCGCGCTCCTGCTTCTCCAGCAGATACGCCAGGTCGGCGGCCAGGTAGGTGGGTGCGCCGTCGGAGCGGCGCAGGACCCGGTCCTTGTCGTCGCCGAAGCTGGTGGTGCGTAGCCACAGCGCCCCGTCTGACTCGTAGCTGTTGCCGCCGTCGGCGACGATGGCCAGCGCCCGATCCAGGTAGCTGGGAGATCCCTCGTGCAGGGTCCGCTCGCTGAAGAACTGGTCGTAGTGCACGCCGTAGCGCTCGAGCGTCGCCTTGATCTGGGCCAGCAGCTGGGCCACCGACTGGGCCGAGGCCTCCGCCGCGGGCAGCGTGTCGACGTTGGCGATAGCGTCCGCGAGCTCGCCGATGTAGTCGCCCTGGTAGCCGCCCTCGGGCACCTCCTCGCCGCGCGCGCGCGCCTGGACCGACTCGCCGAGCAGGCGGATCTGCGTGCCGGCATCGTTGAAGTAGTACTCGCGCGAGACCGCGTGGCCATGGTGCGCGAGGATCCGGCTGAGCGCGTCGCCGTAGGCGGCGTGCCGCCCGCTGGCCGCCACCAGCGGTCCCGTCGGGTTGGCCGACACGAACTCCACCAGCACCCGGCGCGCCGGCGAGGCGCCGCCGGCGCCGAACCGCTCCCCCGCCTCGAGCACGTCGCGCAGCGCCCGGCGGTGCCAGTCGTCGGACAGAAACAGGTTCAGGAAGCCCGGCCCCGCCACCTCGAAGCGCACCAGCTCGCCTCCGAGTCGCTCGGCGAGCGAAGCGCCGACGAGGTCGGCGACCTCCCGCGGGGTTCGAGCCAGCCGCGGCGCCAGCAGCATCGCCATGTTGGTGGAGTAGTCGCCCAGCCCGGCGCGCTTGGGGCGATCCAACCGGACCGGCGACGGCACCGCCGCGGTACCGTCGACGATCGCTCCCGCCGCGCCCGTCACCGCGGCGCGCAGCTGCGCCAGTGGCGAGGTCACGCGCTCGGCACCGAGACGGGCTGAAACAGCGTCTCCAGGCGCTCGAGCGCCGCCGGGGACCCGATCGCCACCAGCATGTCGCCGCTGTCGATCACCGTCTCGGGCGCGGGCTGCGGCTCGAGCTGGCCGTCGGTGTGACGCACGGCGACGATCACCGAGTCGCCGCGGACCTGCTCCACCGTCTGCCCGACCCCCGCGCACGCCGCCGGCACCTCGATCTCCTCCATCCGGTAGTCGGCCACCTGAACGGCGCCACCCACCTGGGGATGCAGCGCCACCCGGGCCATCTCGGATCCGGAGGTCTTGTAGGGCGAGATCACCCGATCGGCGCCCGCCCGCAGGAGCTTCTTCTCGGAGTCCTCGGCGGAGGCGCGGGCGATGATCAGGATGTCGGGGCGCAGCTCCCGAGCGGTGAGCGTGATGAAGATGTTGTCGGCATCCGAATCGACACAGGCGATCACCGCCCGGGCCCGCTCGATGCCGGCGCTCAGCAGCACCTCGTCGTCGGCGGGGTAGCTCTCGATGTAGCGCACCCCGAGTGACTCCGCCACCTCCCGGTGGGACTGATCGCTGTCGATCGCCACGTAGCTGACGGCGGCCAGCCGGAGGTCGCGGGCGGCCTGGCGGCCGACCCGGCCGAAGCCGCAGATGATGAAGTGATCGGAGTAGGAATCGATCATGCGCTGGTTGCGTCGCTCCTCGAGCATGCCGCTGAGCTGGCCCGAGACGAAGAACTCCGCCACGGTCGCCAGCCCGTAGAAGAGCGTACCTATGCCGAACAGCTCGAGCACCACGATGACCACCCGGCCGGCGGTGTCGCGCGGGTCGGCCATCGCGCCGAGGGTGGTCACCGTGTCCATGGCCCAGGAGAACGAGTAGGCCAGCGACGTGCCCTCGGTGATCGAGAGCGCGACGGTGCCGATCACGACGATCAAAACCAGCGCCGCCAGCAGGAACACCAGCCGCCGCACGAACATCCGCAGCTCGCGTCGCGTCCGGCCGCGCTGCTCCAGCGCCTGACGATGCGTCAGGCGGGGATGGCGCTCGTGTGTCGGCAAGGGCATTCCGGCTCCAAGGGCTCCGAAGGCTCCTAATAGTGATAGGGCTGGCGGGCGAGGATCTTGTGGCCACGGTAGAGCTGCTCGAGCAGCACCACCCGCGCCAGCTGATGGGGCATGGTGATCTGACCCAGCGAGAGCCGGTGATCGACGTGGTCCAGCTGGAGCCCGAACGGGCCGCCGATCACGAAGCAGAGGTCGCGACCGCTGCGACGCCGCTCCTCCAGGAACCGCGAAAACTGCAATGAGTCGGGTGTTTCCCCGTGACGATCCAGCAGCGACACGAACGCCCGGTCCGGCAGACGACGGTAAACCTGATCGTCCTCGCGCACCTCCACCAATTCCAGCCGAGTGTGACCCGCCAGCAGCTTCTGATAGTGCTGCACGTCGTCGGCGAACGGAGGACGCAGCCTCCCCACGGCAACGACGACGATCCGCACAATGGGATACTACGGGCATATGGACGATCCCAACACGCCCGAACGCCACATCAACATCCACTTCTCGCCGGACATCATGGCCGGCGTTTATTCCAACTTCGCGAACGTGAGTCACTCCGACTACGAGTTCACGATCACGTTCGCCCGCGTCGATCACGAGGTCGAGGATGAGGAGATTCCCGGCGTCGTCGTCAGCCGCGTCAACCTGTCGGCGCGGTTCATGCGGGAGCTGATCGACGCCATGCAGGACAACTACTCCAAGTGGCAGACCCGGGAAGGGATCAAGAACCTGCCGGAGTTCGGCCCGGGTGGCGCCGGAGATGCGGGCACGCCCGAATACGGTGCCGACGACGAGGCTTAGGCCTCCGCCGGCGTAGGCAGCGTGGACGCGACGGACGCGGGCGGCGAGCCCGAGAACTCGATGACGATGGGCGAGGTGCCGCGCTGCGGGATCCTGCTCCCCACGTTCGACGCGGTGCGCGCGGGGGGAGCGCCCCCGGTCGCGGCCGCCGCTGCGCTGGCCGAGGAGCTCGGCTTCGACGCCGCCTGGGTCGGCGACCATCTCGCCTGTCCGGCGCCCGGGCTGGATGCGCCCTCGTGCCTGGCCGCGGCGGCCGCGGTCACCCGCCGGATCGCCCTCGGCTTCAGCGTGATGCTCCTCGGACTGCGCCCGCCGGCGTGGACGGCCAAGCAGCTGACCACGATCGACGTCCTGTCCGGCGGGCGGCTGCTGCTCGGGGTCGGCGTCGGCGGGGAGTTCCCGGAGGAGTTCGCCGCCGCGGGCGTGCCCATCCGGCAACGGGGGGCGCGGCTGGACGAGACGCTCCACGTGATCGGCGACCTGATCACCGGCCGGTCGGTCGACTATCGGGGCACGTGCGTGCGCGTCACCTCGCCCGGCCTGGAACCGGCACTGCCCGCCATGCCGCCGCTGTACGTCGGTGGCCGCGGCGAACCGGCGATCCGGCGCGCCGCGCGCCACGCCGACATGTGGCTGCCGATGTGGCTCACCCCGCGGCGGCTGGCCGAGCGTACGGCCCTGCTGGCGCAGCTCGCCGATCAGGCTGCCCGGCCGTGTCCGGGCACCGCCCTGCTGGTGGGGGTCAACGTCGACGACGATCGCGGCCGGGCTCGGGCCGAGGCCGAGGCCCACATCCGGGGCCAGTACCGCATGGGACTGGAGAAGGTCGAGCGCTGGACGCTGCTGGATAGCATCGACGGCGCCGTGGAGCAGCTTGATCGTTACCGCCAGGCCGGGGCCTCGGAGTTCGTGCTGATGCCGCTGGGGCGCGCTCCGCTCGTCCAGTACGAGCGGCTGGCCGAGGTCCGTTCTCGCCTGTATGCGGGACTCCGGCCCGCGCCGGCGGAGGCCCGCGGTTGACCGACGGCAGCGCGTACCGGTATGACCCGTCGTCGTTCCGGGAGGTGTTCGAGCGGCATTTCACCTACCTGGCCGGCGTGGCGCGAAACAGCCACCGCTTCGCCACTCGCCACGCCCTGCACGACCCCGCCACGGGCCGGCGCTGGACCTACGCCGAGCTCTGGGCGGACACCGGGCGGCTTGCCGCCGGTCTCGCCCAAGCCGGCGTGCGCGAGGGCGACACGGTCGTGTTCTCGCTATTCAATGGGGGCGAGTTCGTGCTGCTGTGGCTGGCTGCCCAGCGGCTGGGCGCGATCGCGGCGCCGATCAACTTCAGGCTCTCCCCCGGCGAGGTGGCGCATGTGCTGAACGACAGCCGCCCGCGCGGGTTCGTCTACGACGTCACGCTGACCGAGACCGCGGCCGCCGCGCTGGCGCGCTCCGAGCACGCGCCCGAGCTGGTTGCGGTGGTCGGCGACGATCCGGCGGCCGCGCCGGCCCGCGTCTCGTTTGCGGAGCTCTTCAGCGGCCCGTCCGTGCCCCCGCTCGCCTGGCCCGGCGTGACCACGTACGCGGAGACCACCCGGCTGTACACGTCGGGCACCACCGGGATGCCGAAGGGGGTGTCGCTGAGCGGGCTCGTCGACGCGCTCTCGGCGCACGACGTGATCATGCACTTCCCGCTCACCCCCGAGGACCGGACGCTCAACATGACGCCGTGGTTTCACCGCGGCGGCCTCTACTCCGGGGGCCCCAACCCGGTGCTGTACTGCGGTGCCGAGGCGGTCGCCCTGCGCCAGTTCGATCCGGCCACCGTGCTGGACTGGGTGCAGGAGCACCGGCTGACGTTCCTGGTAGGCGCCCCCACCAACCTGGCGCTACTGACCGCCGAGCAACAGGCGCGTCCCCGCGACCTGTCGACGCTGAACGGGATCGTGACGATGGGCGCCCCGCTGGAGCGTGACGCCTGCCTGCGTTACCAGGAGGTGCTGACGCAGCGGATCTTCAACGGCTACGGCACCACCGAGGCTTTCTGGAACACGTTCCTGCGCCCGTCTGACCTGCCCGCGCACGCCGGCTCGGCCGGCCGCGCCTGCACCGATGACGATGTCGCCGTCGTCCGGATCTACGAGGACCGCTCGGCGGAGCCCGACGACCACGCCGCCCGGGATGGGGCCGAGGTCGGTGAGGTCGTCGTGCGCTCGGTCAAGGCCGGCTACGCCTACGTCAACCAGCCCGAGGAGCAGGCCGCCCGGTTCCGCGACGGCTGGCTGTACATCGGCGACCTGGCCACCTGGGACGAGGACGAGTACGTCACCATCGTCGGCCGCAAGGACGACATGATCATCTCCGGCGGCGAGAACGTCCATCCCACCCAGGTCGAGGCGGTGCTCGCCGAGCACCCCGGCGTCGCCGACGCGGCCGTCGTCGGAGTGCCCGACGAGCGCTGGGGCGAGCTGGTGGTGGCTTATGTCGTCGCCGCCGACCCGGAGCTCGACGCCGCCGCCTGCGAAACCCACTGTCGTGGTCATCCGATGCTGGCCGCTTACAAGCGGCCGCGGGCGTACCGGTTCGTGCCCGAGCTGCCGATGACCGCGACGGGCAAGAAGGTCCACTACCAGCTGCGCGAGCAGGCCGTGCGCGACGCCGCCGAAGGCCGGCTCCAGCGGCCATGAGCGGGCGGCAGCGGCGGCCGTGACCGCGCGGGAGCAGGGCGACGACCCGGTGGTGACCGGGATCGGCGCCGTCACTCCGCTGGGGTTGACCGCGCCCGAGACGTGGCAGGGGCTGGTGGAGGGACGCTCCGGGGTGAGCCGGATCGAGAGCTTCGATGCATCGGACCTGCCGGTGCAGATCGCCGGCGAGGTGCGCGGCTTCGACGCCGAGACGCTGCTCGGGCCCAAGCGGACGCGGCGCTCGGCGCGCTTCAGCCAGTTGGCCGTGGCCGCCGCGCGCGAGGCGGTCGCCGACGCCGGGTACGATGCCGCCGCCGAGGCCGACCGCACCGGGGTGATCGTCAATGCCGCGGTGGGGGGCGGTCCCGAGACCGAGCGCAACGTGCGCGCGCTGCTGGAGGGCGGCCCGCGCGAGCTGAGCCCGTACTTCGTGCCGTCGACGATCCTGAACATGGCGGCCTGCGAGGTGGCGATCGACCTCGGCGCCCACGGCCCGGTGAACGCCAGCGCCCTGGCCTGCGCCAGCGGCACGGCGGCGCTGCTCGAGGCGCGGCGGCTGATCCTCGGCGGCGAAGCCGACGTGGTCATCGCCGGCGGCACCGACGCCGGGATCGCCAAGGCGATGTTCGCCGGGCTGTCGTTGATGGGCCCGCTGTCGGAGCGCAACGACGCCCCCGAGGAGGCGAGCCGCCCGTTCGACGCCGATCGCGACGGGTTCGTGTTCGGCGAGGGCGCGGTCGTCATGGTGGTGGAGTCCGCCGGACACGCCAGCGCGCGCAGCGCCACCGCCTACGGCACCATCGCCGGCGGCGCGCTCACCTCGGACGCGTTTCACATCAGCGCCCCGGAGCCGTCGGGAGCCCACGCCGCCCGCGCCATCGAGCTGGCTTTGCGTAACGCCGACGTCACGCCGGCCGAGCTTCACTACATCTGCGCCCACGGCACCGGGACGCGCGCCAACGATGCCTCCGAGACGCGGGCGATCCGCATCGCCCTCGGCGACGCGGCCGACGACGTGCCGGCGAGCTCGCCCAAGTCGATGGTCGGCCACCTGATCGGCGCCGCCGGCGCGCTGTCGGCGATGGTCTGCCTGCTCGCCATCCGCGACGGCGTGCTCCCGCCGACGATCAACCTGCACACACCGGACCCGGTGTGCGATCTCGACTACGTCCCACTCCGGGCACGGCAGACCAAGATCAGCGTCACCGCCGCCAACGCGTTCGGCTTCGGCGGTCAGAACTGCGTGATCGTGCTCCGCGCCCCCGACTGACCCCCGCCCCTCAGGCGGCCTGGGCGAACGCCACCGCCGCCCCGATCCGCTCAGCGGTCGGCGGATGGGTGGCGAGCAGCCGCGTCACCCAGCGTGGCGGATCCAGATCGGCCACGTTCTGCAACGCGATCGTCCGCTCAAACGAGACGAAGGCGTCCGGCGCGCCCGCCAGCTCCAAGGAGAAGTGATCGGCGCGGCGTTCGATCGCCCGCGACAGGCGGTTTCCGATCAACCCGATCGGCGCGCTGACCAGTGCCGCAGCCAGCGCTAGCGCCGGCAGCGCCGCCGACGTCCCCCGCTCCGCGCTCAGCTGCTCGCTCACCCGCTGGACGGCCAGCGCCGTCGCCGGGGCGACGATCGCGGCGTAGAGCACGTTGCGCGGCACGTCGCGGTGGCGGACGTGGCCGAGCTCGTGGGCGACGACCAGGCGGATCTCGTCGCGGCCATAGCGGTCCAGCAACGTGTCGTAGAGGACGACCCGCTTGGTCGGGCCCAGACCGCTGACGTAGGCGTTGGCGGCGGTGGTCCGGCGGCTGGCATCGACCGAGTAGACCTCGCCCACGTGCACTCCGGCGTCGTGCGCCAGCGCCAGCACGTCGCCGCGGGTCTCACCCTCGGGCAGGGGCTCGAAGTCGTTGAAGATGGGCTCCAGCACCACCGGCGCGAGCGCCGCCAGCACCGCCCCGAACCCCACCGCCCCCGCGCTCACCGGCGCCCACCAGGCGCGGGGGTAACGCCGAGTCGCGGCGACCACGGCGGCGCCCCCGCCGGCGGCGAGCACGGTCTGGATGGCGCTCGCCTTGGCCAGGTCGCCGCCCCACCCGCTCCAGGACTGGGTGTCGAGCCCGACCCGCATCGCCCGCCGCCGGGCGACGGCTCGCAGCGGCAGGGACGGCAGCGACAGGGCAAGCGACAGGCCGGCCGCGCCGGCCGCGCCACCCACTACCGGCCGCGTCCAGCGGCGGCGCAGCACCGGCGGCGGCCGGCGGGCGACCAGCGCCAGCGCGCTCAGGTCGATCGCGCTCCGGGTCAGGCCGAGGGCCAGCTGAGGTCGGGCGAACCGGCGGCCACGGGCGATCTCCGCGGCGCTGAAGTACGTGCTCAGGTCGACGCGGATGGGCGCCACCGGCGGCGTCCGCGGGGTCAGGACCCGGCGACCCCCGTCAGCCGCCGCGGCGGCGGCGAGCACCGGCCAGAGGGCGTTCCAGCGCGAAGGGCGGCTCACCCGCGAGACTGTAGCCATGCGAGTCGCGATCGTCTCCGACATCCATGGCAACCGGCAGGCCTTCGACGCGGTGCTCGACGCCATCGCCGACACCGATTGCGCCGAGATGTGGTGCCTGGGCGATCTCGTCGGCTACGGCGCCGACCCGGACGCCTGCGTCGCCCTGGCCCGGGAAGGCGCCGCCGTCTGCCTCGCCGGCAACCACGACCTGGGCGTCCGAGGCACGATCCCGCTGGAGCAGTTCTCCCGCGGAGCGGCGCTGGCGGCGACCTGGACGCAGCACGAGATCGCCGCCGAGACGCGCGCCTACCTCGATGGGCTGGAGCCGGTGAACGTCGAGGAGCCGGTCGCCCTCTACCACGCGAGCCCACGGGATCCGGTATGGGAGTACGTGCTCTCGCCGCTGCAGGCGGAGCTCTGTTTCGACGTCCAGCAGCGGCGGGTGTCGCTGATCGGCCATTCGCACGTCGCCCTGTCGTTCTCCCGCGCCTCCGGCGAGGCGGCCACCGGCCAGACCCGCGGCGACGGCGAGGAGCTCGACCTCCAGGAGGGCGAGTGGCTGGTCAATCCCGGTAGCGTCGGCCAGCCGCGGGACGGGGACCCGCGGGCGGCCTGGATGGAGCTTGACCTCTCGGAATGGCGGGCGATCTACCGCCGCACCGACTACGACATCGCGGGTGCGGCGGCCGCGATCCGCGCCGCGCGCTTGCCCGATTCGCTGGCCGAGCGCCTGCTCTACGGCCAGTAGCACCCGCTGACCGGGCGGGTAGTCCCGCTAAGGGCTTCCGACTGAGCAAGTGGCGGAATCCGACGAGTGGCGTGACACGCGACCCGCTCGCCGCGATCGTACCGGTGGTACGTGAGGGCGAGCGGGTCGCGTCAGGCGCGTCCAGACGCCGTCGGAGCCGTCAATTGCAAAAGTCGGGAGCCCCAAGGCCTAACTTCAACGAAATCCGGACAGCCTCTAAAGTCAGGCGGCCGATGGGGTTTGGCACCCGAGCATTCCTGGCCGGCGGCCTTGGGTTCGCGGCCGCGTTCGTCGTCGCCTGTGGCGGCGGCGCCGGCCTGCTCTCGGCCCAGCAGAGCAGCAGCATCAACAGCCAGCTGGACTCGATCTCCTCGGCGCTGGCTTCCGGTGACTGCGGCACCGCGGCGAGCGCGGCCGCGGCGCTGACCAACGCGATCACCAATCTCCCGTCCAGCGTGGACACCACCCTGGCCAAGAACCTCAGTCAGGGGGCCGACACGGTCAGCCAGCTTCAGGGCGCGGACTGCACCACCAGCACGTCGACGACGTCCACCAGCACATCGACCACGACCACGAGCACCCCGACGAGCCCCACCGTCACCTCGACTACGCTCACAACCCCCTCCACCGCGACGACCAACCGGACGACGACGACGACCACGACCACGACGAGCACTCCCACCAACCCTCCGGCCACGGGCACCTCGCCGACCTCCAACGGCGGCGCCGGTATTCCCCCGGGTGGCGGCAACGGCGGCGGTGGCAACAACGGTGGCGGCAACGGGAATGGCAGCGGTGGCAACGGCGTGGGCGGTAATGGACAATGACGGGCACGACCACCATCGCCGGCAGATACAAGATCGAGGGTCGCCTGGGCGTGGGCGGGATGTCCACCGTTCATCTGGCCTTCGACAACCGGTTGGAGCGCTACGTCGCCCTCAAGCTGCTGGCCGAGCATCTGGCCGACGATCCGACCTTCGTCTCGCGCTTTCGCCGCGAGGCGCTCGCCGCTGCTCGCCTCGTGCACCCCAACATCGTGCAGGTTTTCGATTTCGGATTCGACTCCGGGCACCACCAGCACTTCATCGTCATGGAGCACGTCACCGGCAACTCCTGCGCCGAGTTGCTGCGCGACCGTGGCCACCTCGACGTCGGTGAGACGGTGGACATCGTCACCCAGGCGTGCCGCGGGCTGGACTACGCCCACCGTAACGGGGTCGTGCACCGCGACGTCAAACCGGGCAACCTGCTCGTCTCGGACTCCGACGTCGTCAAGCTGGCGGATTTCGGAATCGCCCGGGCGACCGACCAATCGAGCATCACCCAGGTCGGCTCGGTGCTCGGGACCGCCGCCTACCTCTCCCCGGAGCAGGCGCGGGGCGACGAGGCCGGCCCCCAGGCCGACCTCTACTCGCTCGGCGTCGTCACCTATCAGCTGATCTCGGGACGCCTCCCCTACGAGGCCGGCTCGCTGTCCGAGCTCGCCCTCAAGCAGCAGCGCGAGTCGCCGATTCCGCTCGATGACCTCAGCCCCGACGTTCCGCACTCGCTCGCCCAGGCGGTGGCGGTGGCGCTGGCCATCGACCCGCGGTCGCGTCCCCGCGACGCCATGGTCTTCGCCGCGTCGCTCCGCGATGGAGCGCGCGGGGTGGCGCCGGCCGCCGCGGCCGGGCTGGCGACGAGCGCCACGCGGGTGGTGCCCGAGGCGCGCACGGCGGCGACGCGAGTGGCTCCGCGCACGGCCGGTCCGGCGACGCCGGTGGTCCGGGCGCCCCGCCAGGTCCAGCCCGAGCGGCCGCCGCAGGCGCCGGCGGCGGCGCCGACCCGTCGGTCCGCCGCCCCGCCGCGCCCGACCCGCGGCCGTCGCGGACTGCGGCGCCTCATGGCGCTGCTGGCGCTGGTCGCGGTGCTGGCGCTGATCGTGATCGCCGCGCTCCTGATCGCCAACAGCACGTCGAGCACGGTCGTCCACTATCAGAAGGTCATCTCCCAGGACGCCCAGTCGGCGATCAATCAGCTACGCAGCCTCGTCAACAAGTACACGAAGTAGCCCCCGGCGCCGCGCCGGCGAGCAGCCGCGCGGAGACCTCGCCCAGCCGGCCGGCATCGATCGCGGTGCGCAGATCAGCCATCAGCCGGGCGATGAAGCTCAGGTTGTGCAGCGTCACCAGCCGCAGCCCGGTGAGCTCGTGGGCGCGCAGCAGGTAGTGAAGGTAGGCGCGCGAGAATCCGGCCGCGCACGCCGGGCAGGGGCAGCCGTCCAGGATCGGCTCGGATGAGCTCCGCCAGCTTCCCTTGACGAGATCGACGCGCCAGCGCGCTGCCGGATCGGGGACGAGCGCCACCCCGTGGCGACCCAGCCGCGTCGGCATCGCGCAATCGAACGTGTCGATGCCCTGGCCGACGGCCGAGATCAGGTCGTCGACTTCCCCGATCCCGAGCAGGTGGCGCGGGCGGTCGGGCGCGACGCGCTCCAGCTCCGCCGTGCTCCAGTCGATCACCTCGTACATCTGGGCCTTGTCCTGGCCGAGGGAGCCGCCGACGGCGATCCCATCGCAGCGGCTGCCGGCGACGGCGGCCACGGATGTCATGCGCAGGTCGTGCTCCACCCCGCCCTGGACGATGCCGTAGACGGCCTGGCCGGGGGGCCCCTCGCGCTCGTGCCAGTCAAGGCAGCGCTGCAGCCAGCGGTGGGTGCGCTCCATCGCGCGCGCGGTGTAGTCGCGGGTGACGTGAAACGGCGTGCACTCGTCGAACACGAGCGCGATATCGGAGCCCAGCGCGGCCTGCACCGCCATCGACGTCTCCGGCCCGAGGAAGCGCTCGCCGCCGTCGACATAGGAGCGAAACCGCACCCCCGCCTCCTCGATCGCGAGGACGGTGCCGGCGGAGTCGCCCCCACCGGATCCCCGCCGCCCCTTGATCTCGTCGGCGACTCCGCCGTGGCCCATCGAGAACACCTGAAAGCCGCCCGAGTCGGTGATGATCGGGCCGTCCCAGCGCATGAACTGGTTCAGGCCGCCGAGCTCCGCGACCAGGTCGGGACCCGGCGCCAGGAACAGATGGAAGGTGTTGCCCAGCACCATCTCATAGCCGAGCTCGGTCAGATCGCGCGGCTCGAGCGTCTTGACCGCACCGCGCGTGGCCAGGGGCACGAACGCCGGGGTGCTGACCGCGCCGTGGGCGAGGTGCAGCGTGCCGGTGCGGGCGCGGGAATCGGGGGACCGGCTGGCGACCGTGAACACCGCCGAGACCCTACCCACGCGCTCAGGGCGGCGCGAGACCGGCCTAGGCTGAGCCGATGCCGTCCCGCGCCGTGATCAGGTTGATTGGTGCGGCCGCTTGCGCGGCCGTATGTCTGGCGTCGGCGGCGTGCGGCTCGGCGCGGCCGAGGGCGCGGTCGTCCGCCGGCGCGGGCCGGGTCGTGTTCGCCGGCGCCTGCTCAGGCTGCCATTCGCTGTCCGGCCAGGACGATCCCCAGCTTCAGGGCGGCGACCTGCTGCACTTCCACTCGTCTCGCGCCCAGATGACCCAGCTGGCCCGCGAGATGCCGGTTCCCCACGCCCTCACCCCCGCTCAGCTGCGGGCGGTGGTCAACTTCGTGATCGACGCCGAGCGCGGCGGGGGTGGCGGGGGTGGCGGGGGTGGCGGGGGTGGCGGGGGCGGCGGGGGCGGCGGGGGCGGCGGGGGCGGCGGCTGACCCGCGGCTGGTCAGCCCGCGCCGGCCGGGACCAGCTCGCCGACCGCGCTCAACGTGGCCGTCGGTGACTGGCCACCCGCGACGATGACCGCGTGGCCGATGGCGATCGAGGTTGCGTCCGACGTGGGGGTCGGCAGGCGTCCCGCGGGCCGGACCCGTCCGGTGATCGGATCGATCGCGTACACGGCGGCGGTCTGGGCGTTGAGGAGATCGCCGCGGCCGCCGATCAGGTACACGCTGGCCCCGAGCGCGGCGGCGTTGCCGTGAGTCGTCGGGTGGGGAAGGGTCCCGATCCGCCGCACCCGGTGAGTCACCAGGTCGAAGCGGTAGATGGCGTCGCTGGCGCCCTCGGGGGTCGAGCCGCCGATCACCAGCAGGCCTCCGTCGGCTACCGCGACCGCGGCATAGCGGAGCCCGATCGGGAGGTGGGCCTCGATCCGCGGGGTCGACCCCGGACGCCAGACGACAATGGTGTTCAGATAGCTGATGCCGTCAAAGCCGCCGACGATGTAGGCCGTGCCGCCCGCCTGGGCCACGGCGACGTCTGACTGCGCCACCCCCAGCGCGCCCGCCTGGCCCACCGCCCCCGAGGCCGGGTCATAGCTGAGGATGTGAGCGAGCTCGGTCGTGTAGCCGCCGCCGAACACGTAGACCTTGCCGGCGAGCGCCGCGGCCTGAGCGTCGTGCTGGGGGCCGGGAAGCGTCCCCGTGTGCAGCACCCGCTGCCGGTCGGCGACCAAGATGCCGGCGCTCGAAACGTCGGCGCCGTCCAGCCCGCCCAGCATCACGAACCGACTTCCACCGAGCGCCGCGGCCGCCGGATCGCGCAGCGGCGCCGGAAGCGAGTACAGCCGGCGGTACGTCAGCCTCGGGTCGGTGGCCGGTCGTGTCCGAGCGCGCTTGGCTGCCCGCGTCGTGGCGGCGGTGGTGGAGCTGGCAGCGGAGCCGCCGCACCCGGCCAGGAGCAGGGCGAGCCCGAGCAGCCCCGCCAGCACCGCCAGCGCCGCCCGCCGCGGCGCCCATCTGTTGAACGTGCAAGCAACGATGGCCGCGAGCGTAGCCAACCGGAGGCTGGCCTCACCTGTGAATACTCTCACCGGGTGCAGGCGCCGGCTTGATCGGCGGCGGGAAGACTTGGCCGCGTGTTCGCCCGCCGCGTTGCCACTCTGCTCGCGGTCGCCGCCGTGTGTGGGTCTCGCGGGCTGTGGATCCACGTCCCACCACACGCCCACCAGCGCCTTTCAGTCCGCGCATGTGCCGAGTCCCGCGGCGCCGGCGAGCCGCGATCCGGCGGCCGCCGTTGATGTCTATCGCGCTGCGGCCGCCGGCAACCTGAGCCCGGTCGTCCGCGGCGACCCGGCTCTGGTCTACGTGCCCAACAGCCTCAGCAACACCGTCGACGTGATCAGCCAACGGACGCTGAAGATCGTCAGGCAGTTTCCCACCGGCACTCTCCCCCAGCACGTCACGCCGGCGTGGAACCTGAGGACGCTGTACGTCGACAACGACCTCGGCAACAGCCTCACCCCGATCGATCCCCGAACCGGGCTTCCGCGGCGCGCGATTCCGGTCGAGGATCCCTACAACCTGTACTTCACCCCGAACGGGCAGTACGCGATGGTCGTCGCCGAACGCCTCCAGCGCCTGGATTTCCGCCTCCCGAACACGATGCGCCTGGTCCACTCGCTGTATATCCCGACCTGCCGCGGAATCGACCACATGGACTTTTCCGCCAACGGCCGTTACGCCTTCGCCAGCTGCGAGTTCAGCGGCATGATGGTGGAGGTCGATCTCCGGACCCAGCGGGTGATCCGGACGCTGGTGCTCAACCACGGGGATTCCAGCCCGCAGGATGTGAAGCTGTCTCCCGACGGACGCACGCTCTACGCCGCCGACCAGCTGGCGGGCGGCCTGTGGGAGATCGATCCGGAGAGCTTTCGCGTGCTCGGCTTCCTGCACACCGGCGCCGGCGCCCACGGTCTATACCCGAGCCGCAACGCCCGCGTCATGTACGTGTCCAACCGCACGGCGGGCAGTGTCTCGGTGGTGAGCTTCCGGACTCGGAAGGTGGTCGAGACGTGGCAGCTTCCGCTGCCGGCCAGCCCGGACATGGGCGGTGTCTCCGCGGACGGTTCCACCCTTTGGCTGAGTGGCCGCTACAACGCCGTGGTGTACGCGATCAACACGCGCACCGGTCGCCTGCGGGCCGCGATACCGGTGGGCGAGGGGCCGCACGGCCTTTGCGTATGGCCGCAGCCGGGTCGCTACTCGCTCGGCCACACCGGAATCACGCGCTGAGCGCCCCGGGGGGCGTAGGCCCCACCGAACGGGGGTACCAGCTCGCGACGAGGAATGCGGCGCGGGGTCCGGAGCTTGCGTCCGGACCCCGCGGAGCCTGCCGAAACTACGCCTCGGGGGGTTACACCTCGGGGCGTTATACCTCGGGGCGTTACACCTCGGGGCGTTACACCTCGGGGGCCTCGTCGTGCCCGGAGGCGGCGTGTGCGGCGCCCTCGATCGCCTCCGGCTCGCCACCACCCGCGCCGACCGAGATCTGGACCTTGCGCGGCGTGCGCTGCGCCGGCTTGGGGACGGTCACCTCCAGCACGCCCTTGTCGAACGTCGCCAGGACGGACTCGGGATCGACCCCCTCGGGAAGGGTCAGGGACCGGCGGAACGAGCCCGAGCTGCGCTCGACCCGGTAATAGCCGGCCTTGCCCTCCTCGTGATCGGACTTGCGCTCACCGGAGATGGTCAGCACGTTGTCCTCGAGCTCGATGTTGACGTCGGACTCGGACATGCCCGGCAGGTCGGCCCGGAGCACGAAATCGCTCTCGGTCTCGACCAGGTCCATCGCCGGCAGCCAGCGGCGCACCGATCCGCCGTTGGCGGCGGTGGGGGTGGGGGTGTCGAAGAAGTTATTGAACAGCCGGTTCATCTCGTTCTGGATCGTGCCCAGCTCGCGGACCGGCTCCCAGCGGATAAGTGCCATCAGAACCTCCCTTGGTGAAGACTCGTAACTACTGCTGTGAGCATTATGAAATCTTAGTCTAGCAGTGTCAAGTCTTTTGTCGGCGGAGATTGATCAGCAGAGCCGTGCCCCCGCCGAGACCGATCGGCCGTGGGAGCGATCAACCACGCCCGGGCCGCCCTCGAGGGGTGTGGTCGATTCGACCCGGACGTCCGGGTGAGATCCCCCGCGCACCGGGGCGACGCGGCCGGTGTGGTGGATCGTGCCCGGCCGCGCGCCAGCGGCTCGCACCGGGTAGCCCCTACCCGGCGGTCGGCGACGGCTCGATCAGCGACCGGCCGGACATCTCGTCCGGCTGCTCGATCCCGAGCATCTGCAGCAGCGTGGGCGCCACATCGGCGAGTACGCCGCCGTCGCGCAGCGACAGCTCGGGCGCGGTCACGATCACCGGCACCGGGTTGAGCGAATGCGCAGTGTTGGGGCTGCCATCGGGTTCGAGCATGTTGTCGGCGTTGCCGTGATCGGCCGTGATCAGGCAGGCCCCGCCTGACTCCAGCACCGCCTCCACCACCTCCCCGAGGCACCGGTCGACGGTCTGCACCGCCTCGATCGCCGCCTCGATCACGCCGGTGTGGCCGACCATGTCGGCGTTTGCGAAGTTGATGATCCCGAAGCGGTATCCGTCCTCCGACCCGGGCCGCCACGCTTCCACGAACGCCGCGGCCGCCTCCGGGGCGCTCATCGCCGGCTTGTGGTCGTAGGTCGGCACGTCGCGCGGCGACGGCACCAGCTCGCGCTCCTCGCCGTCGTACGGCGTCTCGGAGCCGCCGTTGAAGAAGTACGTTACGTGCGGGTACTTCTCGGTCTCGGCGACGTGCAGCTGGCGCCCGCCACCGGCGGCGATCACTCCGGAGAGCGTCGTCTGCGGCCGTTGCGGCGCGAACGCCACCGGATACGGCCAGCCCTCCTCGTACTCTGTCATCGCCGTGTACCGCGCCACCGGCTCGGCGCCCTCGCGATCGAACTCGGCGAAGCCCGGCTCGGCCAGCGCCCGGGTGATCTCGCGCATCCGATCGGGACGAAAGTTGAGGCCGAGGACACTATCGCCGGGCCGGATACACGCCTCATCCCCCACCCGCACCGGACGGATGAACTCGTCGGTCTCGTCGCGCTCGTAGGCGTCGCGGGCGGCCTGAGCGCCGCTGTCCGCGCAGTGCTCGGCGCGACCGTGGACGAGCAGGTCGTAGGCCAGCTTGACGCGGTCCCAGCGCTGGTCGCGATCCATCGCGTAGTACCGCCCCACCACCGTGCCGATCCGCCCGTGCCCGCTCTCCCGCATCCACGCCTCCACCTGCTCGAGGAAGCCGGCGCCCGACGTGGGCAGCGTGTCCCGGCCGTCGGTGAAGGCATGAATCACCAGATCGGGCACGTCGAGCGACTCGGCGAGCGCAATCAGCGCGTGCAGGTGCTCCAGGCTCGAGTGGACCCCGCCGTCGGACACCAACCCGATCACGTGGACGCGCTCGGCGCCGGAGAAGGCCTCGCGCAGCGCTCCGTTGTCGGCGAACGTGCCGCTCTCGGCAGCGGCGTCGATCCGGGTGAGGTCCTGCTGCACCACGCTTCCGGCGCCGAGGTTCAGGTGGCCGACCTCGGAGTTGCCCATCTGGCCGGCGGGGAGGCCGACGGCGCGTCCCGAGGCGGTCAGCGTGGTGGTGGCAAACCGCGACCACAGCTCGTCGAACACTGGCGTCCGGGCCAGCGCGACGGCGTTTCCCGGCCCGGGATCGCCCAGTCCCCAGCCGTCGAGGACGATCAGTGCCGCCCGCGGCACGGGCAGGCCGGCCGGCCCGGACGAGCCGCTCACCGGGCGACCGCGGCGACGATCCCGGCGAAGTGCTCGGCGTCGAGGCTCGCTCCGCCCACCAGCGCGCCGTCGACGTCGGGCAGCGCCAGCAGCTCGGCGGCGTTGTCGGGCTTGACGCTGCCTCCGTAGAGGATCCGGGTGCGCTGCGCCTGCTCGCGGGAGCGATCCGCGACCAGCGCCCGCACGAACGCGATCGCCTCCTGGGCCTGCTCCGCCGTAGCCACCTCCCCCGTCCCGATCGCCCAGATCGGCTCGTAGGCGATCGCGATCTCCCCCAACCGTTCGGGGTCGACCCGCGCCAGGTCCTCCTGCACCTGGTGGCGGAGCTTTCGCTCGGTGTCACCCCGCTCGCGCTCCTCCTCGGTCTCGCCGACGCACAGGACGGGGAGCAGTCCCGCCTCCAGCGCCACCGGCACCTTCAGCGCCAGCGCCTTGTCGGTCTCCCCGAACATCTCGCGTCGCTCGGAGTGGCCGAGGATGACTCCCTGCACGTCGAGCTCGGTGAGCATCGGTGCCGACACCTCGCCGGTGAACGCGCCCGCGTCGTCCTGGTGCATGTTCTGGGCGTAGACCGCGACCCGCGAGCCGCGGGTGGAGTTCACCATCGCCTCCAGCGCGGTGTAGGTCGGACAGATCGCCACGTCGACCCCGTCGACCGACGAGACCCGCGGGAGCAGCGCCTGGATGAACTGCTCAGCCTCCTCGACGGTCTTGTGGAGCTTCCAGTTGCCGGCGATCAGCGGCGTCCGGGAGTACGTCGAGTCGGCGCTCATCGCAGCGCCTCCACGCCCGGGAGCGTCCGGCCTTCCAGCAGCTCCAGCGACGCCCCGCCGCCGGTCGACAGGTGGGTCACCTTGTCGGCGAGCCCGAAGCGCTGCAACGCGGCCGCCGAGTCGCCGCCGCCGACCACCGTCACCGCCGCGCTCCTGGCGACCGCCTCCGCCACCGTGCGCGTGCCAGCGGCGAACGGCGCCAGCTCGAACGCGCCCATCGGCCCGTTCCAGAACACCGTGCCGGCGGTGGCGATCAGCGTGGCGTAGGCGTCGGCGCTGCGGGGACCGATGTCGAGTCCCATCATCCCCGCGGGCACGTCCACCCCGTCCAGGGGGACGGCGGTCGCGTCGGCGGCGAAGCGCTCGGCGGTCACCAGATCGGAGGGCAGCTGGATCGTGGCCGTATCGTCGGATCCGGCGGCGATCGCCTGGCGCGCGAGCTCCACGTCCTCGTCGGCGCACAGCGACGCGCCCACCGAGTGGCCCTGGGCCTTGAAGAACGGAAAGCACATCGCGCCCCCGATCAGGATCGTGTCGGCGACGCGCTGAAACGCCCCGATCACTCCGATCTTGTCGCTCACCTTGGCGCCCCCCAGCACCGCCACCAGCGGCCGCGTGGGATTGTCCAGCAGTCCCTGAAGGGTGCTGACCTCATGCTCCAGCAGCAGCCCGGCGGCGTGGTCGGCGATGTGCTCGGCGACGCCCTCGGTGGAGGCGTGCGCGCGATGGGCAGCGCCGAACGCGTCGTTGACGTACACGTCGGCCAGCTCGGACAGCTCGGTGGCCAGCTCCGGATCGTTGTCGGTCTCCCCCGGCTCGTAGCGGATGTTCTCCAGAACGAGGACGTCGCCGTCGCCGAGCTCGTGCACCAGCTCGGCGACCGCGGGTCCCCGCGCGCCGGGAGCGAGCTTGACCCGAGCCCGCAGCAGCTCCGACAGGCGCTCGGCGACCGGGCGCAGCGACAGCTCCGGCTCGCGGTCCTGGGGCCGGCCGAGGTGCGAGACCAGGATCAGCCTGGCGCCGGCATCGCGCAGCGCCTCGATCGTCGGCAGCGCGGACCGGATCCGGATGTCGTCGGTGATCTCGCCATCCTGGAGCGGGACGTTGAAGTCGACCCGGACGAGTACCCGCCTGCCCCGGAGGTCGCCCAGGTCCGAGAGCTGTCTCACAGCAGCCGTTGCACGAGATCGGACACGCGGTTGGAGTAGCCCCACTCGTTGTCGTACCAGGCCACGACCTTCACCATGGTTCCGTCCATCACCGAGGTCAGCAGCGAGTCGACGATCGACGAGGCGGGGTTCTTGATGATGTCGCAGGACACGATCGGGTCCTCGGTGTAGACCATCAGGCCCTGCAGCGGCCCAGCGTCGGCGGCCGCCTTCAGCGCCGCGTTGATCTCGTCCACGCTCGTCTCCCGCGATGCCTCCACGGTCAGGTCGACGACGCTGCCCGTGGGCAGCGGGGCGCGCACCGCGAACCCGTTGAGCTTGCCGTTCAGCTCGGGGATGACGAGGCCGATCGCCTTTGCCGCTCCGGTCGAGGCCGGGATCAGGTTGACCGCGGCGGCCCGCGCCCGACGCAGGTCGCGGTGGGGCATGTCCTGGAGGCGCTGGTCGGCGGTGTAGGCGTGGATCGTGGTCATCAGCCCGTGCTTGATTCCCACCGTGTCGTGCAGCACCTTGGCCACCGGCGCCAGGCAGTTGGTGGTGCAGGACGCGTTGGAGATCACCTGGTGGCTCTCGCGGTCGTATACCTCGTCGAAGTTGACCCCGAGGGCGACGGTCACGTCGGGATCGGTGGCGGGGGCTGAGATCACGACCTTCTGGGCGCCGGCCTCCAGGTGCTTGGCGGCGTTCTCGCGGTCGGTGAACAACCCGGTCGACTCGATCACCACGTCGGCGCCGAGGTCTCCCCACGGCAGCGCGGCCGGGTCGCGCTCGGCGAGCACCCGGATCTCCTTGCCGTCGACCGACAGGCCCGCCTCGGTGGCCGCCACCATGCCCGGAAACGGCCCATAGGTGGAGTCGTACTTGAGCAGGTGGGCGATCGTCTTGGGGTCGACGAGATCGTTGACCGCCAGCCACTCGATGTCCGCGCCGCGCTCGTAGGCGGCGCGGAAGACGTTGCGGCCGATCCTGCCGAAGCCGTTGATTGCCACGCGTACAGCCATGAGCACTGCCTCCTTGCCCGCCTGAGGTTCGATCAAAACGTCCGGCGCCGAGCGCCGATGCCGGCTGGGACAGGCTATCTAAGTGGTTTGGAGTCGTAGGCGCGGAGGCCGCGCGGATGTCGTCGTATTTGCGAACCAGGCCCACCAGGCGCCGCGGAGGTTTGGGCGCCGCTCGGGTCGACACGAGGCTGGGCTATCGGCGGGAGACGATCTCCACCCGCAGGCGATCGGGGTCCAGCAGATAGGCGGCGTAGTAGCGCCGGCCATACCGGGGGCGCTGGCCGGGCGGCCCGTCGTCGTCCCCGCCGTGGTCCAGCCCCGCGCGATACGCCGCGTCGACGGCCGCCTTGCCGCTGGCCTGGAGCGCCAGGTGGCCGTAGCCGGGCGCCGGCGGCCGCCCTCGCTCGGTGAAGAAGATCAGCGGCCCGTTGACGCCGTAGGCGACCACGCGCTCGTTGTCGAGCATCCGCCGGGCGCCGAGCGCGAAGAACACGGCGTCGTAGAAGCGGCCGCTGCGGTCGAGGTCCGACACCTCGTAGCCGACGTGGTCGATCACGCCGGTTCGTCCACGTCACGGTCGACCACGTCGATCAGGTACCCGCTCTGGTCGCCGTAGCGGTCGGCCAGGTGGCGGGCGATCGCCACCGATCGGTGCCTGCCCCCGGTGCAGCCGATGGCGATCACCAGGTGCGCCTTGCCCTCGGCGAGATACTGTGGCAGCAGATAGTCAAGCAGCGGATCCAGGCGCTCGTAGAACGCGTCGAGAGCGCCCTCCTGGTTGATGAACCGGACCACCGCGGCATCCGCTCCCGTCAGCGGCCGCAGGTCGGGTTCGTAGTGGGGGTTGGGCAGGAAGCGCACGTCGAACAGCAGATCGGCGTCGCGGCTGGCGCCGTACTTGAACCCGAAGCTCTGGAACGTCACCGCCAGGCGGCCCGGGGTCCGGGTCGGCAGCAGCTCGTCGGTCAGCTTGCGCCGCAGCATCGCCGCCGTCAGCTGGCTGGTGTCGATGACGACGTCGGCGCGAGCCCGCAGGGGTGCCAGCAGCTCCCGCTCGCGCATGATCCCGTCGGTGACGCTCCCGCTGGGTGCCAGGGGATGGCGGCGGCGCGTCTCCTTGTACCGGGTCAACAGCGTCTCCTCGTCGGCCTCCAGGAACAGGACGCGATGCCTCACCCCACTGGCGCGCAGACCCTCCAGCATCGAGGCCAGCCCCTCGAAATAGCTCCCTCCGCGTGCGTCGGAGACGACCGCGGCGCGGGCGACCTTGGACCCGACGTGCACGAACAGGTCCACCAGCGACCGGATCATCTCCGACGGCAGGTTGTCGACGCAGAAGTAGCCCTCGTCCTCGAAGGCGGCCATCGCCGTCGACTTCCCGGCCCCGGAGAACCCGGTGATGACCACCAGATCGGTTAGTGCCGACGCCTCCATCCACCTGAAGCTTGACGGCTGCGGCGGACGGGGATGGCGCTTGCCTCTGCGCACGATCGTCGGACCTGTGCCACCATGGCCCGCGTGTTTCGCCGCCGCGTCTGCATCGCGATCGTGGCGGCGCTCGGATTCGCAGTGCCCGGGGCCGTCGCCGCTCAGGCCGACGTCATCGGCGCGACTGTGGCGACGACCCCGAGCGGCCAGGCCATGGCGCCCGGCTTCGTCGGGGTCTCGTTCGAGTACCGGGCGCTGCATACCTATACCGGCCGCGATCCGCGGACCGTCGATCCCGTGCTGCTCGGCCTCCTCCGCGGCCTCGCCCCCGGCCAGTCGCCGGTGATCCGGATCGGCGGCGACAGCACCGACGGGAGCTGGTGGCCGATCCGGGGGATGGTCCCGCCGGGCGGGATCTACTACCCGATCACCCAGGGCTGGCTGCGCACGACCCAGGCCCTGGCCAGAGACCTGGACGCGAAGCTGATCCTGGGGATCAACCTCGCTGCGGGGCGGCCGGCGATCGCCGCCGCCGAGGCGCGGGCATTCACCGAGGGCATCGGCCGCAGGTACATCGACGCCCTCGAGATCGGCAACGAGCCGGATCTGTACGGCGTGTTCCCGTGGTACCGCGACCGCCGCGGCCACATCTATCACGCGCGCGGCCGCGGCTATGACCTGAACGCGTACACCAAGCAGTTCACCCAGTGGAGCCAGACCCTGCCGAACCTGCCGCTGGCCGGACCGGCGACCTCAGGACCGGCGTGGATGCGCGGCCTGGGCCGCTTCATCTCCGGCGAGAAGCGGCTGAAGCTCGTCACCTACCACCGCTACGCGCTGCGGGCCTGCATCACCGATCCCAGCGATCCCGGCTTTCCGTCGATCACCAACCTGCTCGCCGACAGCTCGTCCGCCGGTCTGGCCGCGCCGATGGCCGGCTACGTCCGGACCGCCCACCAGCACCGGCTGCCGTTCCGCGTCGCCGAGATGAATACTGCCTCGTGCCAAGGGGGCAAGGGCGTCAGCGACACGTTCGCGTCCGCGCTGTGGGCGCTGGACACGATGTTCAACTTCGCGCAGGTCGGCGTCGACGGGGTCAACCTGCACATGCTCCCCGGCTCCAACTACGAGCTGTTCACGGTCTCGCACACCTCCTCCGGCGCCTGGCAGGCGTTCGTCCACCCCGAGTACTACGGACTGCAGATGTTCGCCCAGGCATTCCCGCCGGGAGCCCGGCTGCTGCGAGTGACCGCGTCCAGCGGGCCGGTCAAGGTGTGGGCCACCCGCGGCTCCGACGGCGCGATCCGGGTGACGCTGATCAACCAGGACACGCTCAACGAGCACGACGTCCAGGTCTCGGTTCCCGGGGCCACCACCGCCGGCTCGCTGGAGACGCTCCAGGCCCCGAACGTGAGCTCCACCACCGGTGTGACCCTCGGTGGGCAGTCGTACGGAGCCGAGACGACCACCGGGACGCTACCGACGCCGGGCACCACTCCGGTGGCGCCCGCGGGCGGCGTCTACACGGTGCCGCTCGCGCCGGGCTCGGCGACGCTGATGACGATCGGCGGCTCAGGCGGCTCAGGCGGCTCAGGCGGCTCGGGTGGCGGCGGTCTCGGCTCGGGTGGCGGCGGCCTCGGCGGCAGCCCATCCAAGACGAGCCCCTGAGCCGCCTGGCTAGTTCGCACCGAGAGCCTGTGCCGCTCCCGATCTCCGGGGCAGAGTCAGACCCCGGTCTTGTGCAGCTCCCGGTACATCTCGCGGGCGAGCTTGCCGGGTAATCCCGGCACCGACTCCAGCTCCTCGCGGGAAGCGGCCAGGATCGCGTCCGGCGACCCGAAATGGGCCAGCAGCGCTCGCTTGCGGGCAGGCCCGACGCCCGGCAGGTCGTCCAGGACCGAGGCGGTCATCGCCCGGTCGCGGCGGATCCGGTGGTGGGTGATGGCAAACCGGTGGGCCTCGTCGCGGACGCGCTGGAGCAGCTGGAGCTCGGGCGTGTCGTGGGCGAGCACCAGCGGCAGGTCGCGACCGGGGATGAACACCTCCTCGATCCGCTTGGCCAGCGAGATCACGGTCACGCCGCGGTCGCGGAAGGCCTGCAGCGCCCGGAGCCCGGCCGCAAGCTGGCCCCGGCCGCCGTCGATGACGATGACGTTGGGGAGCGCGGCGAAGCTCGGGTCGTAGTCCTTGTCGTGCGGCGAGACGTCGCGCTGCCGCTCCCAACGGTTGATCCGCCGGCCGAGGACCTCCTCCATCGCCGCGAAGTCGTCGGGACCGTAGTCGCCATCGCCGTTGACCGCCCAATCCCCGACGGTGAACACCCGGAACCGGCGGTAGTCGGACTTCTTGGGGGCTCCGCCCTCGAATACCACCATCGACGCCACGGTGTTGGTGCCCATCAGCGTCGAGATGTCGAAGCACTCGATCCGCAGCGGGATGGTGTCCAGCCCGAGCGCGTGCTGGAGCCCGTCCAGCGCCTCCACGCGCTGCTGGCGGCGGCGCTCGGAGCGCAGCTTCTCCTGGTCGATGGCCAGCTTCGCGTTACGCTCGGCCAACTCCAGGATCCGCCGTTTGTCGCCGCGCTCCGCCGGACGGATCTCCACGTGCCCCCCGCGCCGCGCCGACAGCGCCTCGGCCAGCGCGGGCAGCGAGCCGAGCTCGCGTTGGACGATGACCAGCGGCGGCACCGACATCGCGCTGGCGTAGTACTGCAGGATGAACGCCTCGGCGACCTCGGCCAGCTCTGCCCCCGCCGTGTTGTCCAGATAGAAGCTCTGGCGGTCCGACAGCACGCCGTCCCGGATCTGGAACACCTGGGCGTTGGCCTCGCTCTCGGCCACCGCCACGGCAATCGCGTCCATCGACCCGTCGCCCTCGTGGGCCACGCGCTGGCGCTCGAGCAGCGAGCGGACCGCCCGCAGCCGGTTGCGCTCGCGCGCGGCGTCCTCGAAGCGCTGCTCCTCGGCAGCGAGCCTCATCTCGTGGTTGAGGTCGCGCTCGATCTCCTTGTAGCGGCCCGAGAGGAAGGCGATCACGCCGTCGATCGCCTTGCGGTAACCCTCGCGGTCGACATAGCCGACACACGGTGCCTCGCACCGCTTGATGTAGTAATCCAGGCACGGCGAGCCGCTGCGCCGACCGGGTTCGGGACCGTCGCAGGAGCGGAACATGAACACCTTGCCCAGTACCTCGAGCGTCGATCGCACCCGCTTGGCGTTGCTGTAGGGCCCGAAGTAGGCGCGGTCTCGCCGGTGGCGCTCGCGAGTGAAGTAGACGCGGGGGAACTCCTCGTCGAGCGAGATCGCGATGTACGGATACGACTTGTCGTCGCGCAGCCGGATGTTGAACCGCGGCTTGTACTGCTTGATGAAGTTCTGCTCCACGAGCAGCGCCTCGGACTCGGTCTGCACGACCAGCGCCTCGATCTGCTGGATCATCGGCACCAGGTCACGCCCGGCGCGCGTGCTCGGATTGGAGAAGTGCGACGCGACCCGTTTCTTGATCGACTTCGCCTTCCCGACGTAGATCACCTTGCCGCGCTCGTCACGGAACAGGTACACGCCGGGCTCGTCCGGGAGCTCGCGGCGACGGTCGGCGGGAAAGACTGCCATCTGCTGATTCGAGGATAGGACCGAGGGCGATCCAGATTTGGCGCCATATGCACCCTGGCGGGGGCCTTTGGCGCCATGTGCACCCTGGCAGGGGCCGGTGGTCCTGAGCGAGGCCGCCGGGGCTAATCGGCCGTGAACGAGATCGCCACCCCGGCGGCGCCCATGATCAGCGCCACCAGCGCGACGAGCTCGCCGGGACCCGCGGCCGGGGAGTTGGCCGCGTACCCCGGCGGGCTCGCCCCCGGGTCGAACACCGAGACGCTGTTTGTCGGCGGCACCACGAGGGCATGGATGGTGAACGCCAGGGCGACGGCGAGGGCGAGCCCCACCGCCAGCCGCCGCCGGCGCCCGCCCCACAGCGCGACGACGAGCAGCCCGCCGGCCACCAGCGCGAGCAGCACGTCAGCCGCCGAGTAGACCTGCCAGGCGGTCGGGTCGCGCGGGATGCCCTGGACCGCTGCCGTGGCCCCGTACCGGGCGAGGAACCCCGCCGAGAACTGATGGCTCCAGGTCAGAAACAGCGATCCCAGCAGGATCGGACCGGACAGCGCCATCAGCCAGTCGGAGACCATCTCTCGCGTCGCCCTGCTCACGGCGGCGGCAGTGTACGTGCCGGCGGCGATATCCGCGCCGAGCGGCCGGGATGGCGTCAATACCGGCGCGCGGCCCAGAGCACAGCGCACACGGCGTAGATCGACAGGCCGACGACGACTAGCCAGGCGACCGAACCCGCGGGCGTGTGCCACAGCCGGTGCGTGGCCGTCACCGTGACCGCCAGCGCGGCGACCGCCGCGTAGAGCAGGGCGCGCCGGCCATCGCCAAGCAGGTACAGGGCGCCGCGATGCTCTCGGTACATGATCGACGCCACCCAGCCGAAGGCACCCAGGAACACCAGGTAGACCGCCGCCAGCAGGACGGACGCCGCCGTGCCGCCGCCCGGGACGATCGCGACCAGCGCGGCCAGCACCAGGATGATCGCGATGTTGCGGAGGTTGGCGGTCATACCGACAGCGTACGCCGCCGCGAGGAGAGGGTGGGCGGGGCGGGCGCCGGCTCGGGTGCGACTGGCGGCGCGGCGGCCGCCGGCGGCGCGGCGGGCGCCGGCGGCGCCGGCTCAGGTGCGACCGGCGCGTGCCGCGGCGGCTCAGGCGCGACCGGCGGCGCGACGGGCGGCTGCGGCGCCGGCTCAGGCGCGACCGGCGGCGCGGCGGGCGCGGTCGTCGCGACCGGCGCGGCGCCGTCCACCGTCTCGGCGGCGAATCGGTAGCCGACCCCGAAATGCGTGTGCACGTACCTCCACCCCGGCGAGATCGCCTCGAGCTTCTGGCGCAGCTTGCGCACGAACACGTCGACGGAGCGATCCCCGCGCGCCATCGTGTAGCCCCAAACCCGCTGGTAGATGTCCTCGCGCTCCAGCACCCGGCCGTGGACGGACGACAGCTGAGCGAGCAGTTCGTACTCCTTGCGGGAGAGCGTCGCCGCGACCCCGCCGACATAGGCGTCGAAGCGATCCGGGCGGATCGCCAGCTCGCCGGCGAGGGTGGCCTCATCCTGGGCGGGAAGCTCGCCGGTGCGCCGGCGGCGCAGGACGGCCTCGATCCTGGCGACGAGCTCCTCGGGATGGCACGGCTTGGTGATCCAGTCGTCGGCGCCGGTGCGCAGCGCCCGCACCCGGTCGGCGACCGGCGCCGGCCGGCTGCAGACGAGCAGGGCCAGACCCGGGATCCGATCCGACACCCACTCGATGTAGCCGAGCCCGGTGATCGCCGGGTTGACGATCAGCGCATGGATCTTCAGCGCCGTGAGCTGCTCGGGATCGGCGGCGTAGCCGATCACCTGGCTGTCCCACCTCAGGGCCGCAAACCGCCGGTCCAATACGGTGACCAACCCGCTGTCGTCGTCGATCAGCGCGATCCGCAGAGCCGAAGCCTGGGCGGGCTGGGCCATTGTGCTCGGAGTGTAGTTGTGCCCGGTGACGGGTCCGACCACTCAGGGTGCGTGTCCCTCAGCCGGCAACGGCCTCCCAGCGGTCGTACAGCTCGGCAACCGCCCGCTTGGCCTGATCGTGGCGGGCCGAGGAGCGCGCGGTGGCCTCCGGCGTCGACCAGGCGGCGGGATCCGTCAGCTCGTCTTCCACCGCCTTCAGGTTGGCCTCGGCGGCCTCGATCTGGCTCTCCAGGCCGCGCTGCCCGTTCGCGCCGGACTTCGCCTTCGGTGGGTTGCGCTTCTTGCCACCCCCCGCCGCCTTGGGACCCGCGGCCGGCCTGGGACCCGCGGCCGACTCGGGACCCGCGGCCGGCCTGGAACCCGCGGCCGGCCTGGGCGCGGCCGGCGCCTTGGCTCTCTCGGCCCGCACCCGGAGGTACTCCGGCCACCCCCCGACGTAGCTGTGCAGCTCACCGCCCTCGAGCGCGACCGTGCGCGTCCCGATCGCGTCCAGCAGCGCCCGATCGTGGGACACCAGGAGCAGCGATCCCGGGAAGGCCCGCAGGGCCGCCTCCAGCGCCTCGCGGCTCTCCAGGTCCAGATGGTTGGTGGGCTCGTCGAGGATCAGGACGTTGGCACCGGAGTGGACGAGGATCGCGAGCGACAGGCGGCGGCGCTCGCCACCGGAGAGGCCGTCAAGTGGCTTCTCGGCGTCCTCGCCGGAGAACAGGAAGCGTCCCAGCAGGGCCCGGGCCTTCCCCGGTGTCAGCCCCGTCGCATGCTGCGCCGCCTCGACCACGTTGCGGGCGGTTCCATTCACCAGATCGTCGGCGTGCTGGGACAGGAACCCGACCTTGACGTTGTGGCCGGTGCGCAGCTTTCCGTCGACCAGCTCGCGCCGGCCGGCGAGCGTCTCGATCAGCGTCGTCTTCCCGGCACCGTTGGCGCCGACCAGCGAGACGTGCTCGCCGCGCTCCAGCCACATCTCGGCGTCGTGCAGCAGCTGCTTGTCACCGGCCGACAGGTCGGCGTGCTCGAGCTCGAAGATCACCCGGCCGCTGCGCTCCGGCGGCTTGAACGCGAAATCCAGAGCGGCACCGTCGGTCGGATCGGCGGAGAGCCGCTCCATCCGGTTGAGCTTCTTGACCCGGGACTGGGCCTGACGCGCTCGGGTTCCGGCGCGAAACCGGGTCACGAACCGCTCCAGCCGGTCGATCTCGGCCTGCTGGCGTTCGATCGCCCGGCCAAGCGCCAGCTCACGAGCGGCCTTCTCACGACGCCACTGGTGCCAGGTGCCGGCGAAGAACCGGCCCCGGCCCGCCTCCAGCTCCAGCACCGACGTGCCGACCGACTCCAGAAACCAGCGGTCGTGGGCGACGAGCACGATCGCGGCATCGAGGCTGACCAGGTGAGTCTCGAGCCATTCCAGGGATTCGATGTCCAGGTGGTTGGTCGGCTCGTCGAGCAGCAGCAGGTCGGGAGCGCCGGCGAGGGCACGGCCCAGGGAGGCGCGGGTCAGCTCGCCGCCGGAGAACGTGTCCAGCGACCGGTCCAGATCGGCGACGTGGCGAAAGCCGAGTCCACGCAGCGTCGCCAGGGCACGATCCCGCCAGCCGTAGCCCCCCGCGTGCTCGAGCCGCGCCTGCGCCCGGGCGTAGCGGTCGAGCGTCGCCGCATCGTGAGCGCCGTCGGCCATCGCCTGCTCGAGCCCGGCCAGCTCCTGCTCGATGGCGACGAGCTCCGGCGCGCCGGACAGAATGTAGTCACGCAGCGACACGCCACGCTCGCGCGGCGGCCGCTGGTCGTGCAGGGCGACCTTCACGCCCCTGCCGAGCACCAGCTCCCCGGAATCGATCGACGCCTCCCCCGAGAGCATCCGCAGCAGCGTGGTCTTGCCGGCGCCGTTTCGCCCCGACAGGGTCATCCGGTCACGCCGCTCCAGCTTGAACGAGATCCCGCGCAGCAGGGGCTCCCCGGCCACGTCCTTACCAAGATCCGATGCGATCACCACCGCCACGATCCAGATGGTAGGCCGCGAACCGCCCTGGCTAGCATGGCGTTCCTGCGCCGGCCCACCTATCCACCGATCCCGCCCCGCCCCCTTCCCCCGGCGCGCACCGTCCTCGTTCCCGGCCGCGGCGAGTTCTTCCTGCGCGACACCGGCGGCGACGGCCCGCCGGTGCTCCTGCTCCACGGCTGGTTGGTCAGCGCCGACCTGAACTGGTCCGGCGCCTACGAGCCGTTGACCGCGGCCGGCTATCGAGTGCTGGCGCTCGATCATCGGGGCCACGGGCGCGGCCTGCGCCCGCTGGAGCCGTTTGCGCTGCTCGACTGCGCCGACGACGCGGCGGCGCTGTTGCGCCACCTGGACCTGGAGGCGACCGTCGTCGGGTACTCCATGGGAGGCACGATCGCCCAGTTGATGGCGCGCGACCATCGCGATGTCGTCTCCGGGCTAGTGCTCAGCGCCACCTGCCAGCACTTCCAGGACCCGGAGACGCGAAGGGTGTGGAAGTGGATGGGCGCGTTCGGGGTGATGATCGCGCTGGCGCCGCGGTGGTTCTACACCGCCGGCTTCAAGCGCTCCCGGATCGACGTCAACGAGCGCACGGCATGGTGGCTGTCGGAGCTGATGCGCCACGAGGCCCGGAACATCGCCCAGGCCGGGCGCGAGCTCGGCCGCTTCGACTCCCGGCCGTGGCTGCACGCGGTCCGTGTCCCGGCGGCGATGGTGCTGACCAGCCGCGACACCGCGGTGAACCCCGCCAAGCAGCGCGAGCTGGCGCGTGCCGTCGGCGCCACCGTGTTCGAGGTCGCAATCGATCATCTCGACGTGGCCACCGCAATGGCGGAATACAACCCGGCGCTGATCTCCGCGATCGCCGCCGTCGGAGCCCGCCACCGGGTCGCGGCGGCTTAAGGATCCAGTACGCTGTCAGGGCAGATGCGCCGCGCCCGATTTATGATTGCCCTGACGGTGTTCGCCGGCACTCTGCTCGTATTTGCGCCGGTGGCGCTGGCCCGCGACGACGCCGGCCAGGGATGGTGGGGCGAGACCACGGACGCCCAGATCACGAGCGCGATGTTCATCACGATCGCGTTCTTTCCCGCGGTGATCATCCTGTTCTCGGTGATCCAGTGGCGGCTCGAGAAGCGCAAGCACGCGCGCGAGGATGCCGTCAAGGCGCGCGAGACCAACGCGGACTGGCGCGGCGGCTGGTAGCCGGCCGCTGTCCGCGGCCGCGATCAGAGCTTGAACACCTGGAGCAGGCGCTGCTCGTGCTCGGCGTCGATCCGGGCGATGACCTCGATGTGCTCCTCCAGGCCCGAACCGCGCAGCTTCTCCGCCAGCAGCTCGTCGACCTGGAAGATGCCGGCGCTGTTGGACATCGCGATCTCCACCCGGACTGCGCGGTCACGGCCCGGCGAGATCTTGACGTCCTCGATCGCATAGGCAGACAGCGAGTGGATGTTCTGCTGGCCGGCCTCGAACGGCACCCGCGAGCGCCCGCGAGCCATGTCGAGGGCGTCGGCGACGCGGACGATTCCGGCCTCGACCGTGAACGGTGCCCCGTTGCGGCGGTGACCGATGATCGCGTGCAGGGTCTCCGCGACGATGATCGACCGTTCGGGCTCCTCGTAGGCACCGGCCAGCAGGGAGCTGAGCTTGTCAGCCGTCAGGAACAGGCTGTAGCGCTCGTGATCCTCGCGATGGATCGACATGCCGACGCAGTGCATTAGGCAGCCGGCCGCCACCACCACCTCGGCGTCGCGCTCGGCCATCGCGTAGTCGGCGACCACGCTGGGAACGACGCCGCGGCGAAACAGCAGGCGCGACAGCCGCAAACCGATGTTGAGCACGATCTGGACGTGCACCCACGAGTGATCCGACATGCCCAGGCGGCGGGTGGCGTTGACCGCGGAGACGTGCCACCACGCCTTGACCTGATCGTCGGCGTTGACCGCCTCCAGCAGCCGCTCGAGGCGTCGGTTGCCGCGCGTCGGCGCGCGCACCCGGATATCGGCGATCGCCTGACCCGGCGGGATGGCGGGATCGGTGCTCACCCTCGGAGAGCTTCTAGCAGCACGCCTTCGCGGATGCCACCGCAGCCAACCCGCAGGGCCGCTCCGAGCCGACTGGCGATCGCCTCCAGGATCAGCAGCCCGGCGGGCAGCAGGCGCGCCCGCTGCGAGTCGATCGCAAACCGCCGCGCGACCTCGGCCGCCGGTTCTTCGATCAGCGTCGCCAGCGACCGGGCCAGCGCGGCGACGTCGAGATCCGGGCCGGCGAGCCGGGCGAGTGACGTGGCGCTACCGCCCACCGCCACCGAGAGCTCGGGCCGAGGAGGCGACACGCTTGCGAGCACGCCGGTGATCCGAGCGCGAGCCGCCGCGATCTCGGATGCCCGGGGAGGATCGCCGGCCAGGCACTGGTCGGTCAGCGCTCCTGAACCAATCGCCACCGATGTCCACCATCTGACGTCGGCGGGCGCTCGCCCGACCACGATCTCCGACGACCCCCCGCCGACGTCGATCACCCCGAGGTCGCCGCTGGGCACCGCCGCGAGCATCGCCGCGGCTCCGGTGAATGCCAGCCGCGCCTCCTCCTCACCGGACAGGATCACAACCTCCAGGCCGGTGTGACGGGCGATCGCGGCCACCAGCTCGGTGCCGTTGGTCGCGGTGCGGATCGCGGCGGTGGCCACGCCACGCAGCTCCTGCGCGCCACACTCGCGGGCCCGCGCCAGCTGACCTGAGACGACGGCGACGACCTCGCCGATCTTCGCTTCGCCGATCGTTCCCGAGCCCGCCAGTCCGCGGCCGATGCGAGTGAACGCACGCTCCTGGTGGATCTCCACCAGCCGATCTCCGACGTGATCGGCGACCAGCAGCCGCGTCGTGTTGGAGCCGATGTCGATGCAGGCGGCCCGCACGCTACCGATCCCGGCTGATGCGCAGGAGTGCATTAAACGAGCGACTTGCCGCGCGGGTCGGTCGCCTCCGCCTCCGATGAGATGTCAGCGGGCTCCGACTCGGGCATCGGCACCGTGAGCCCGCGCCGGAACGCGAACGGCACCGCGGCCGCGAACAGCAGCGAGCCGGCCGCCGACACCGCGAACGCGACGCGCGGGTTGCTCAGCGCTGTGATCACGCCTCCGAGCAGGATCCCGATGCCGGGAGCCAACAGCGAGATCGACTCGGTCAGGCTCATCATCAGCGTCATCCAGCGGTCCGGCGTGCGCTGCTGGATGGCGGTCCGCGCCGCCACCCATTCGACGCTGTTGCCCGCCCCGGCGACCGCGGCGCCGGCCAGCGCCACCGCCAGCGACGGCGCGACGCTCATCACCGCGAATCCCACTCCGAGGGCGGCGGCAGCAGCAGCGATCAGCGTCGCCGGCGGCCGGCGTCGCCAGCGCGCGAACGCCGCGCTGCCCACAACCGCGCCACCGCCCCACACGCCGAGAAGTCCGCCGTAGCCGCCGGCGCCCGCGTTGAGAGTGTGCTGCGCGTAGACGACTTCGATCGGGACCGTCACCGTGAAGCAGACCAGGCCCACCGCCTGCATCAGCAGCAGCCGGCCGAGCATCGGGTCCACCCGGGTACGGGCGAGCCCGGCACGCAGCCGGGCCCGTACCGAGCCCGGCTCCGGCCTGGCATCGGGCAGGCGGGTCGCGGACAGCACCACGGCCATGAGCGCAAACAACCCGCAGTTGACCAGCAGCGCGGCGATCGTCCCGCCGGCGACGACGACGAGCCCGCCGATCAGCGGCCCCGCCATGAACATGATCGAGAAGCCGACGTTGGTGACGGCGTTGCCCTCGTGGAGGAGGTCACGCGGCTTGAGGATGTCCGTGCGTGTTGCCGACGCGAGTGCGCGCGCCGTGGTCGCGACCGCTCCGTCGGCGAGGGTGAGCGCGAGCACCGCGGCAAGTGCGAAATGACTCGTCGTCCAGGCCAGCACCGCGAACAGGACTGCCTCCACGGCGTACAGGCCGGGCAGCACCAACCGAGGCGGTGAGCGGTCAAGCCGGGCGACCAGAGCCGGAGACAGCAGCGCCGGCGCCACCATCGAGCAGATGAAGAAGGCGGAGGAGCCGATCGCGCTGCCCGTCCTGCGGTAGACCAGCACCGACAGCGCCAGAGTGCCGACCGCCCAGGCGAGCTCGTTGATCAGATACGCCTCCAGCAGCCGCCGGAACGCAGGGAGGCGCAGGCTCCGTGTCAACCGCTGAAACCCCTACAGATCAAGTGAGTATGCGACACGTATGGCTCCTCGCAAGGCCCAGGGTCCTCGGACATGCCGACCCGCCCCCGCCGTCTCGCGCCAGATGCTAATGAACGGCAGGGCCGCAACGCTCCCTGCCCATCAGTCGCGGCTGTCATGCTCCTCCCGCCGACATGTCGATCCAACTCCGGTCCTGGCAACGCAGCCGCACCTTCCACCACTCGCAGTTCAGCGCCGAGCGGCTGGCGGTCGAGCGTCGGGATACCGCTTCGGTGTGCCTTCCGGCGCGCGACGAGGAGCGCACGATCGCAGCCATCCTCCGAGCCCTGACGCCGTTGCGCGACTGCGGCGCCATCGACCAGATCGTGGTCGTCGACGACTCCGGTGATGCAACCGCGAGCATCGCCCGGGCGCTGGGAGTCGAGGTCCCACGATCAGCGTGACCTGCGGCCCGAGTGCGGACCCGTGCTCGGCACGAGCTGCCGGTCCGGGTCGAAGAGCCGGTGGAGCGGCCACCGCGGGCCGCGCTGCGCGCCGCCGCCTGACCTCCATCAGCCTCCCAAGCTCGGTCAGCGCTGACCGCGATCATCCCCGGTCGTCGCCGAAGGCTTCCCGGGCGGCCGCGCCGCCTGCGGCCGAGCTCTCGACGAACCCGTAGGTCCCCTGATCGCGCAGCTCGACGGCGGCCGCGGTGACCGCGGCGACCCCCACGAACGCCAACGCGCCGCCCACCGAGATCCGGGAGACGCCGATCTCGGCGAGCTCGGCGACCGAAGGACTGCCGCGGCGGACGAGCACGTTGACCGGACGATCGACGGACGTGACGATCGCGCGGATCACCTCGGCATCGGTCGGGCCCGGCGCGTACAGCACATCGGCTCCCGCCTCCTGGTAGGCCTGCAGGCGGGCGATCGTGTCGTCCAGATCCGGCCGGCCGTGGAGGTAGTTCTCGGCCCGCGCGCTGACCACCAGCTGCGCCGGGCCGCCGTGGGCGACCTCGGTGGCGGCCCGGACCCGCTCGGCCGCCTCTTCCGCTTCGAAGATCGGCCTCGCCGCGTCGCCGGTGGCGTCCTCCACCGAGAATCCGGCCAGACCGGCGGCGACGGCTCCGCGTGCAGTCTCGGCTACCCCCGTGGGAGCGTCGGCGAAGCCGTTCTCGAGATCGGCGGAGACCGGCAGATCGGTCGCCGCGACGATGACGGCGGAATGCGCCAGCGCCTCCTCGCGGGTCACCGAGCCGTCGAGCCGTCCCAGCGTGGCGGCGAATCCACTACTGGTCGTGGCCAGGGCGTGGAAGCCAAGTGACGCGAACAGCCGGGCCGAGCCGGCATCCCACGGGTTGGGGAGCAGCAGGGGCCGGCCGGGCTGATGCAGCTCCCGGAATTGCTGCGCTCTGGCCGCCTGATCGGTCATCACCATGGGAGCGTACGCTGGATCGATGAGCACACCCGCACGCGAGTTCACCCTGGGGCGCGAGGGCGGCGAGGACGGATCGTTCCAGCGCCAGCAGTCGAGCTTCCGCAACTTCGTCTCCGACGACGGATCCACCCCGTTCCCGCTGACCGCCGGCCGGTATCACCTGTACGTCGCCCGCGCCTGCCCATGGGCGCATCGAACCTTGATCGGCCGCCGGTTGATGGGATTGGAGGACGCGATCGCCGTCTCGTTCCTGGATCCCCTGCGCGACGACCGGGGCTGGAAGTTCTCGGGCGACGGCTACGTCGATCCACTCAACGGCTGGCGCTACCTGGCCGAGGCGTACGCGGCCGCCGACCCGGCCTACGACGCCCGCGTAACCGTGCCGGTGCTGTGGGACAAGGAGCTCGGCACGATCGTCAACAACGAGTCAGAGGACATCCTCCGGATGCTCGGCACCGTGTTCGCCCCGCTGGCCGCCCACCCGGTACAGCTGTATCCCGAGCGGCTGCGCGATGAGATCGACGCGCTCAACCAGCACATCTACGACGATGTCAACAACGGCGTGTACAGGTCCGGCTTCGCCGCCCGGCAGTCGGCCTATGAGGAGGCGGTCGCCGCGCTGTTTCGGACCCTGGACGAGCTCGATGCCCGGCTCGGCGACCGCCGCTTCCTGTTCGGGGCCGAGCCGGTGGAGACGGATTGGCGGCTGTTCACGACGCTCGTGCGCTTCGACGCCGTCTACCAGATCCACTTCAAGTGCTCGCTCCGCAAGCTCGTCGAGTACGCCAACCTGTGGCCTTACGCGCGGGACCTGTACCAGTGGCCGGGGGTGGCCGAGACGGTCGACTTCGACGAGATCCGCGCCCACTACTACCGGACCCATCCGATGATCAACCCATCCGGTCTGGTGGCGGTGCAGCCGGCGGCGAGCTTCGTCGAGCCGCCCGGGCGAGCCTGACCCACCCGGTGGCAGCGGCAGCGCGGGTGATGCAGATCAGCCCCGATCATGATGTTAACCTGCATCGGGCCGGCCCCGTGGCGCCGGCGGTGAGCATCAGCCTCGGCGGCGGAGAAGCCGAAGCACGACCAGGATCCCGACCAGCAACCCGGTGACCTGCGCGGGGTTGGATTTCACCCGCGACCAGATCACCGATCCCATCAGCGACAGCCCCTGGATCGGCTCGTTCTCCTGGGGTGACGCCGGTGGTGGTGGGGGTGGCGGCGGCGTGGCGGCCGCGGGTGGGGCCGGCGCGGCCGCTGGTGGCGGTGGCGGCGGCGTGGCGGCCGCGGGTGGGGCCGGCGCGGCCTCTGGTGGTGGTGGTGGTGGTGGCGGCGGCGGCGGCGGCGGCGGCTCGGACGCGGCGGGCGCCGGCTCAGGCGGAGGCGGCGGCTCGGAATCGGTGCCTGCCTCGGGCACGACCTCGGCCAGCTCCATCTCGGCCGCGGCCTCGACAGCCGGCGAGGGCTCGGGCTCGAGCTCGGCGGCAGCCTCGGCCTGGGGCTCAGGGGCCGGCTCGGGCTCGGGCGCAGCCTGTGTGTTGGCGGAGCCGGCCGCCGCCTCCGCCGCCCCGGCCTCGGCCTCCGCCGCCCCGGCCTCGGCCGCCGGCGCCGCAGCCGCCTCGCCCCCCGCCGCCAGCATCGCCTGTAGGTTTGAAGCGAATTCCTTGAGCAACCGGTTGGAGATCTCCTCGATCATCCCGCCGCGTCCGAACCGGGCCAGCCGCCCGGTGATGTGGTAATCGGTGGCCACGTTGACCTGGGTGCAGCCCTCCCCCGCCGGGCTGACCGACGAGACGATCGCCGCCTTGGCACCGCCCTGGCCGCGACGATCGGTGCCCTGGGCGTTCATCGTGGCGGTGTGGCTACCTTCGTCGACCTGCTGCATCTCCAGCTTGCCGCTGTAGGCGGCAGCGGTCGGCCCGATCTTGACCTTGAAGGTGCCGTTGTAGGTGCCGTCGTCGTTGCGTCCGGTCACCTCGGCGCCCGGCAGGCACGGCGCCACCCGCTCGACGTCGATGAGCGCGTCCCACACCCGCTCCAGCGGGGCGGTGACCTCAAATGACTGCTCTAGCTTCATCTCGGATCTCCTCCAGGTCTTCAGGGGTATCGACGTCGCGCCCGGAGCATAGGTGCCCCACTTCCAGCACGGGCCCTCCCCGCAGCAGACCGCGGGCGCCCTCGTCACCGTCCAGCGACGTCAGAGCGGCGATCTCCTCGGGTCCCAGCACGACCGGATGCCCGGGGCGGCCGCCGTAGACGGCGCGGGCGCGCGGGGGCTCGCGCGCGAACCGGGCGATCACCTCCGGGGTGACCAGTGGGGCGTCGCCGAGGGTGACTATGACCCTCGAAGCGCAGCGAAGCTCCGCCAGGCCGCGGCGCAGGGAGGCGGCCTGGCCGGACTCCCACTCGGGACAGACGACGATCTCGGCGCGCCCGAACTCCACCTCGGCGGCGATCGCGTCGGCGTGCGCACCGAGCACGACGAGGACGCGTTCCAGCGCCGGCACGGCGCACTGGGCGCTCACCGCCCACTCCAGCAGCGGTCGGCCGCCCAGATCGGCGAGCTGCTTCGGCCCGGAGCCGAACCGACTGCCGCCCCCGGCGGCCAGCACCAGGCCGGCCATCCGGTCGCCAGAGGTCATCTAGACCCCGACCTCCCGGATCGATCCCTCCCCGGCGCTCAATCGCCCGCCGGTGCGACCGTGATGAACGGCGACGACCTCCCCGAGGATCGACAGCGCGGTCTCGGCCGCGGTGCGCGCGCCCAGGTCCAATCCGATCGGCCCCGATAGCCTCGCCAGCTCCGTCTCGCTCAGCCCGCGGGACAGAAGCCGCTCGCGTCGGGCCGTCTGCGTCCGCCGGGAGCCCATCGCACCGACGAACATCGCCGGTGAGCGCAGCGCGATCTCCAGCGCCGGATCGTCGAGGACGGGGTCGTGGGTCAGCATGGCGACGGCGGTCGTCTCGTCGATCCCGAGCTGCGCGAGCGCCTCGGGCGGCCACTCCACGATCACGCCGTCGGCGTGCGGGAACCGGTCCGCGGTGGCGAACCGCGAGCGCGGGTCGACCACGTAGGAGCGCCAGCCCGTCGCCCGCGCCAGCGTGCTCAGCGCGCCGGAGAGCTCCACCGCTCCGAACAGGATCAGCTTCGGAGGCGACTCGGGCGCGACGAACGCGGGACCGTGTAGCTCGGACTCGGCGAGCCAGTCACCGTCGCTCACATCTCCTCCAGGATCTCCGCCAGCTGCTCCAGCGAGGCCAGCGAGTTCCCGGCCAGCAGCCGGTCGGTGTGGGGGACCGCGGCCTGCATCCCGCGGGCCAGCGGCTGATAGTCGGGATGGGCGGCGAGCGGGTTGAGCCACACCAGCCGGTGGGCGGCCCGGCGCAGCCGCGCCATCTCGATCTCGAGCTGCTCAGGCTCGCCCCGGTCCCAGCCGTCGGACAGGATGACCACCACCGCGCCGCGGCCCAGCCGGCGGCCGTGGACGCGGTTGAGCTCGGCCATCGCGGTCCCGATCCGGGTGCCGCCGGAGAAGTCGGTGACCACAGCGGCGGCGCGCTCCAGGGCGTGGTCGTGGTCGCGTCCGGCGAGCTCCTGGGTGATCCGGGTCAGCCGGGTCCCGAACGCGAACGCCTCGACCCGGCGCCGCGCCGCCACGCAGGCGTGCATGTACTGCAGCAGCATCCGCGCGTACGGCGCCATCGAGCCCGAAACGTCGCACACGAGCACGACCTGCCGGGGCCGGCGGGTCGGGACCCGCCAGCGGCGGTGCACCGGCTCCCCGGCGGTTCGCAACGAGGCGTTGACGGTGTTGCGCAGGTCCGGAACGTGACCGCGGCGACGCGACGGCCGCGTCCGCCGCGACAGCCGGGTCGGGTGGCGCCGGGCGAGGCGGGCGATCAGCTCCCGCGCCAGCGCCATCTCGGCGGGGGTGTAACGGGCGAAGTCCTTCTCCTGGAGCAGCTCGACGTCGCTGTAGGCGGCCGGTACCGGCTCGGCCCCGGGCTCCACCTGCCCGCCGCCCGGATCGGCGACGCCCATCCGGGGCAGCGCCGCCTTCTCGATCTGGCCGAGCTCGGACAGGGGATCCCCATCGTCCGGAAATCGGCCATCGCCGAACACCGCGGTGAAGGCCAGGTCGAAGCGCTCCAGGTCCCGGCGCGCCGAGCACAGCATCGTCCGCAGGGCCAGGCGCACGTCCTCCCGCGAGGCGCAGTCGACCGCGTCCAGGCACCGCACCGCGCCCAGCACCTCGCCGACGCCGACCCGCGACCCCTGGGCGCGGAGCACGGCCGTCAGGTCCCCGAGCCGGCCGACCAGGACGTCGCCGCTAGGCGCCAGCGGCGCGAGCGTCATGTCCACCGAGGAGGTCTCAGACACCCTCGAGCACCCCGCGATCGCGCACGCGGAGCACATCCTCGTGCACCTTCAGCGCCACCCCGAGCGTCTCGTCCAGCGTCGCCTCGTCGCCCAGCGCCAGCAGCGCCTGTGCCCACACGATCGTCTCCCCCACCCCGGGCAGCTTGTACAGGTCTCCCTGCTCGCGCAATCGCGCCACCGCGTCGACGACGCGCAGCGCGATCGACTCGGGTACCGCGGGAAGGCGGGTACGCACTATCTCGCGCTCGCGCTCCGGGGTCGGGTAGTCGATCCAGTGATACAGGCAGCGGCGCTTGAGCGCGTCGTGCAGCTCCCGCGTCCGGTTGGAGGTGAGCAGCACGATCGGGCGGCGCTGCGCGGTGATCGTCCCCAGCTCCGGGATCGTGATCGCGAAGTCCGACAGGAACTCCAGCAGGAACGCCTCGAACTCGTCATCGGCCCGGTCGATCTCGTCGATCAAAAGCACCACCGGGTGGGCCGGATCTGACTCCAGCGCCTCCAGCAGCGGCCGGCGCAGCAGGAAGCGGCGGGAGAATAGCTCGCCTTCGTCCACCCCGCCCTCGGCGGCGCGGAGCGCGAGCAGCTGGCGCGCGTAGTCCCAGTCGTAGACCGCGTGATGGAGATCGATGCCCTCGTGGCACTGCAGCCGGATCAGCTTTGCCCCAATGGCGGCCGACAGCGCCCGCGCCACCTCGGTCTTGCCGACGCCCGCCTCGCCCTCCAGCAGCAGCGGCTGCTCGAGCACGACGGCGAGGCTGACCGCCATCGCCAGCTGGCGATCTGCCAGATATCCCTGCCCCGCGAGGGCTTCGCTCGCGGCTCCGACCGTCTGAAGCTCCGCGAGCGTCACCTTGTCCCCGAGTCTATCCCGCCCCTCCGAGCGCGTCCGTGATCGCCCGCCGGGTCAGCACGCGCGTCAGATGCTGTTTGTACTCGGCGCTGGCGTTCAGATCCGCCGGGGGGTTGGTGCCCTCGGCGGCTTGCTCGGCCGCCGCGGCGATGGTCTCGTCGCTCAGCTCCCGACCGCGCAGCGCCTCCTCGGCGGCGGTCGCCCGCAGTGGCACCGACCCCATGTTGGTCAGGCCGATGCGCACGTCCTCACAGGTTCCGTCGTTGACCTTCACCACCGCGGTCACCCCGACCATCGCCCAGTCCTCGCTGCGGCGATTGAACTTGTGGTGACCGTGGCCCCACCCATCCAGCGCCGAGAGACGGATCTCGGTCAGCACCTCGTCGGGACCGACCGCCGTCGTCATGTAGTCCTCGAACAGGTCGGCGGCGGCCACCGTCCGCTGGCCGCCCTGGCCCTGGAGCGTCACCTCGGCTTCGGTGATGAGCATCGCCGCGGGCAGGTCCGAGGCCGAGTCGCCGTGAGCCAGCGAGCCGCCGATCGTGCCCCGGTGACGGACCTGGGGGTCGGCGATGGTCGCCGCCACCGCGGACACCACCCCCAGCTCGGGCGAATGCTCGAGCACGGAGTGAGTGGTCAGCGCTCCGATCCGCCAGTGGCCGTTCTGGCGCTCGATCCCGTGCAGACCCGGGACCTTGCGGATATCGACGAGCAGCGAGGGGGCCGCCAGCCGGAGCTTCATCAGCGGGAGCAGCGAGTGCCCGCCGGCGAGCAGCTTGGCGTCTTCGCCGCCATCGACCAGGGCGCTGATCGCGTCCTGCAGCGACTCGGCAACGGCGTAATCGAACTCGGCCGGGATCATGACTGCGGGCCTCCCTCCGGGCTCGCGCCCTGGCTGTTCGCGATCGCCTGCCACACCCGCATCGGGGTCAGAGGCATGTTGATGTAGTCCACCCCGAGTGGTCGCAGGGCGTCGATGACGGCGTTGGTGACCGCGGCCGAGGCGGCGATCGTGCCGGCCTCGCCGACTCCCTTGGCGCCGAGCGAGTTCACCGGCGAGGGGGTTACCGTCCGGTCGGTCTCGAAGCTGGGCAGCTCGGCCGCCGTCGCCAGCGCGTAGTCGACGAACGTACCGGTGACCAGCTGACCGTCGGCGTCGTAATGCACGCGCTCGTACAGCGCCTGGCCGATGCCGTGGACCACGCCGCCGTGGATCTGACCCTCGATCAGCATGGGGTTGATCGGCTTGCCGCAGTCGTCCACCGCGACGTAGCGCACCACCTTGACCTTTCCGGTCTCGACGTCCACGTCGACGACGCAGGCGTGGGCGCCGAACGGGAACACGAAGTTCTCCGGGTCGTAGAACATCGTCTCCTCCAGGCCCGGCTCCATGCCCTCGGGGACCGCGCCGACGTAGGCGACGCCGGCGACGTCGGCCAGCCCCATGCCCTTGTCCGGCGACCCTCGCACCGAGAACTTGCCGCCTGAGACGTCGATGTCCTCGACGGCGGCCTCGAGCTCGGCGGCGACGATCGCCTTGACCTTGGCGACGACCTTGTCGGTGGCCTTGGCCACCGCCTCACCGCCCGTCGCCAGCGACCGCGAGCCGTAGGTGTCGCGGCCTTCGGGCCCGAGCGAGGTGTCGCCGTGGACGACCTCCACCACCGAGGGATCGACGCCGAGCTTGTCGGCGACGATCTGCGCCATCGCCGTCTCCAGGCCCTGACCGTGGGGCGAGGTGCCGGTGTATACGGTGACCGCCCCGGTGTTGTGGACGCGGACCATCGCCGACTCCCACAGACCGGCCTGAACCCCGACGCCGTCCGGCCCGGTGATCCGTGACGGTGCCAGGCCGCAGATCTCGGTCCAGGTGCAGAACCCGATCCCGCGGTAGGTGCCCGACTGGCGCAGCGACTCCTGCTCGGCGCGAAACGCCGGCACGTCGACGTGCTCCATCAGCTTGTCCAGGGTGGCGTGGTAGTCGCCGGAGTCGTAGATCACTCCGGTGGCGGTCGCGGCCGGGAAGTCCTCCTTGGGGATGAAGTTCTTGCGGCGCACCTCCAGCGGATCCATGCCCAGCTCGTGGGCGAGCTGATCCAGCGTTACCTCGATCATCTGGGTCGCCTCGGGGCGCCCCGCGCCGCGAATCGCGTCGGTGGGGCACTTGTTGGTGAACACCCCGGTGATGTCGGTCTGGACGTTGGGGATCTTGTAGCAACCGCCCATCACGAACGCCCCCAAGGACGGGATCAGCGGCGTCAGGATCATGTTGTAGGCCCCGAAATCGGCCAGGATCTTGACGTGGAAGGCGGTGATCGTGCCGTCTCGCCTGGCCCCCATCTTGACCTGGGAGATCTGGTCGCGGCCCTGGTGGGCGACCGACATGTTCTCCGAGCGCGACTCGATCCACTTGATCGGCTGGCCGAGCTTGCGCGACGCCCAGCAGGCGAGCAGCTCCTCGCCGTAGACCTGGAGCTTCTGCCCGAAGCCACCGCCGACCTCGGGCGCGATCACCCGGACCCGATCCTCCCCGAGTCCGAGCAGCAGAGCCATGAACAGCCGCACGAAGTGCGGCACCTGAGTCGCCGAGTACAGGGTCAGGGAGCCGGCGCGGTAGTCCGCGAGCACCCCGCGGCACTCGATCGGAGCCCCGGCGATGCGGTGATTGACCACCCGCCGCTCGACGATCACGTCCGCCTCCGCGAACCCGGCCTCGACGTCGCCGCCGGCCAGCGACCACTCGTGCACCTTGTTGGTGCCGAACTGCTCGTGGATGAAACGCCCGCCCTCCCCGGCGATCGCCGCCTCGGGATCGACCACCACCGGCAGCGGGTCGTACTCCACCACCACATCCTCGGCGGCGTCGGTGACCGCGTAGCGGTCCTCGCCGATCACCACCGCCACCGGATCGCCGACGTGCTTGACGCTGCCGCGAGCCAGCGGCCAGTGCTCGGGATTGTTGACTTCCACCCCGGGCGGCGCCCACGCCATCGGCAGCGGGCCGCCGAGGTCGGACATGTCCTCGTTGGTGAACACGGCGCGCACCCCGGGACGGGCGGCGGCAGCCGAGGTGTCGATCGAGACGATCTTCGCGTGAGCCTCGGGCGAGCGCACGAACGCCGCCCACAGCGTGCCCGGCAGGGAGATATCGTCGACGTAGCGGGCACGCCCGGTGATCAGCCGCGGGTCCTCCTTACGCCGGAGCTCGCGGCCGACGCTGCCGCTCGGCGTTTGATCGGTGACGCTCACGCCGTCACCTCTGAGGACTTGCCGGCCGCGTCGAGCACGGCCTTGACGATGTTGTGGTAGCCGGTGCAGCGGCAGAGGTTGCCCTCGAGCGCGTGGCGCACCTCGGTCTCGGTCGGGTCCGGATTCTCGGCCAGCAGCGCGGTCGCGGCCATGATCATCCCGGGCGTGCAGTACCCGCACTGCAGGCCGTGGTTGTTCCAGAACGCCTCCTGCATCGGGTGCAGGTTGTCTTCGGTCCCCATGCCCTCGATCGTGGTCACCTCGGCGCCGTCGGCCTGCACGGCGAGCACCGTGCACGACTTGACCGACTCGCCGTCGAGATGGACGGTGCAGGCGCCACAGTTCGACGTGTCGCAGCCGACGTGCGTGCCGGTCAGCCCAAGGCGATCGCGCAGCGCGTGGACGAGCAGCAGACGGGGCTCGACCTCGAGGGCGTGCTCCACGCCGTTCACGTGCAGGCGCACATTGACGGTGCTGCTCATTCCCACTCCTCCTGGTTCGGTGACGGCTGATGCGGGAAGATACTCCTCCCTGAGCAACCGGCGCGAGGGCCGATCGGTTGCGTACACAACTTTCTGATAAGGTGCGGATATGAAATTTGGACGCCTGCTTCTCCGCGTTGTCGTCGGCGGTTATTTCTTCGGACATGGCACTCAGAAGCTGTTCGGGTGGTTCGGTGGCCACGGCCCGGACGCGACCGGCCAAATGTTCGAGAGCCTCGGATTGCGCCCCGGCAAGCGCCACGCGCTCGCCGCCGGCGCCGCCGAGGCCGGAGGGGGATCGCTGCTGGTACTCGGCGCCGCCACCCCGCTGGCCGCGGCGACACTGACGTCGGTGATGCTCACCGCCATCAACCGTGTGCATCTCAAGAACGGCCCCTGGGCCACCGACCAGGGCTACGAGTACAACCTCGTCCTGATCGCCGCCGTCCTGGCGCTGGCCGAGACCGGCCCAGGGAGCCCGTCGGTCGACGCCGCCCGCGGCAGCCGGATGTATGGCCCGGTGTGGGCCATCCTGGCACTGCTGCTCGGCGCCGCCGGTGCCGCCGGCGCGCACGTGGTCGCCGAGCAGGCGCCGGCCTCGGAGCCCGCGGCCGACGACGCGGCCGACCCGCAGGCGCCCGCCCCGGACACGACCGCCGCCACCACCTGAGCCCGAGCCTGAGTCGCGCCCGGCCCCGCGCGAGCTCAACTGCGCTCAGACGGGGGTGCGATACGCCGCGGTGACCGCGGCGTAGAGCTCGGGTCGCCGGTCGGCGACCGCGTCGGCCAGCTCGGTGTAGCTCTTGTCCCGCGCCCGCGCCAGGTGCAGCGTCGCCGTGGCCGCTCCCACCCCGGTCTGAGCCGCCCGCACCCAGCCCTGCTCGTCGATGATCGAGGTGCCGGCGGTCCACTCCTGGCCGCGCTCGGTCCCGGTCCGGTCGCAGCACGCGACGCACACGCGGTTGACGCGGGCGGCGGCCATCGCGACCGTGACCTCGGGCGCTCGCTCCCCCGCCGGTCGGTGCTGTCGGGGCCAATTCGTTGGCACGGCGATCAACTCGGCGCCGGCGAGCGCCAGCATCCGGGGCATCTCAGGGAACTCGAGGTCGTAGCAGACGAGCACCCCGATCCGGCCGGCGGGCGTGTCGAACACCGGCGGTGGATCGTCCCCGGGTGCGAACCACAGCTTCTCGCGGTCCCACAGGTGGGCCTTGCGGTAGACGCCGATCACACCGGAGCCGTCGACGACGGCGGCGCTGTTGTAGATCGCGCCATCGCCGGCGCGTTCACAGAACCCGCCGATCACCACCGCGCCGCCCGGCGCCGCCCGCGCCGCCCACTCCGCGAACAGTGCGTCGGTCGCCGGGATCGCCACCGCGGCCGCCTCGTCAATCGACTCGAACACGTACCCGGAGGTCACCAGCTCGGGCAGCACCACGATGTCGGCGCCGGTGCTAACCGCGGTGGTGATCGCGTCCAGCGACAGACGGCGATTGGCGTCCAGGTCGCCGAGCACAGGTGCGAGCTGCTGGCAGGCGACCGTCGTCACGTCCCGATCGTACCCCCCGCCGGCTTGTGCGCCAACACCTGGTAGACCGAGGCCCAGCCGGTGGTGAAGCCCAGCCGGGCCGCGCGCAGGTACACCCGCCACACCCGCGCCCGCTGCTCGCCGGCGAGCGCCACCGCGTCGTCGTAACGCGCCTCGAAGCGCTCGATCCAGTGGCGCAGCGTCTCGGCGTAGTCCTCGGGCAACCCCTCGACGTGCCTGACCACGAGGCCGGTCCGCTCCATCGCCAGCACGATCCGCGACAGCGGCAAAGGCACCCCGTCCGGGAACACGAACCGCTCCGAGAATGCTCCCTCGTCCTTGGTGTCGAAGTCCGTGAGCTTGGCGATACCGTGGTTGAGCAGGCGGCCGCCGGGGCGCAGCATCCCGTTCAGCGTGCGCATGTAGAGATCGATTCGCTCCTCCCCCACGTGCTCGACCATGCCGATGCTGGAGATGGCGTCAAACGACTCGGCGGCCAGCTCCCGGTAGTCGGCGACGCGCAGCGCCACCCGGTCCTGCAGGCCGGCCTCCCGCACCCGCTCGCGGCCGAGCCTGACCTGCTCCTCCGACAGGGTGACGCCGAGCACCTGGACGCCATAGTCGCGGGCGGCATGGATGGCAAAGCTCCCCCACCCGCAGCCGACGTCGAGGACGCGTTCGGATTCCTCGAGGCCGAGCTTGCGACAGACCAGGTCCAGCTTGGCCTGCTGGGCCTCCTCCAAGCTGGTCGCGCCGCCCTTGAAGTAGGCGCAGCTGTAGGTCATCGATGCGTCCAGGAACAGCGCGAAGAACTGATTGCCGGCGTCGTAGTGGTAGCGGACCGCGCGCCGATCGCGGCCGAGGGTGTGGCGCTCGCCCTTCAGACGCAGCTCCGACGCCGGCGGGTGGGGCGGTGAGACCAACCCACAGGCGCGAATCAGGGCCACCCCGAGTCGAGCCAGCTGGCCCACCGACAGTCGCGGCGGCTGGAAGGTGTCGACGACCCGGAGCGACCGCTCGATGTCATCGGTGTCGATCAGACCCAACACGTACGCCCGGCCCAGCCCGAGCTCGCCGGGGGCCCGGATGACGTGGGCGAGCGCCTGCGGCGAGCGGAAGCTGAACGTGGGGGCGCCCGGCCGCGTGGCCGGCACGAGCGTGCCGTCCCAGAAACGGATCGCGAACGGGCGCTGCGGGAGGGCGGCCGTCAGCTCGCGGCACAGGGGGGCCGTGCGGGCGAAGGGCAAGGCCGCGGCAGCTTAGCTCAGGCTTGCTGCGCCGCCAGCTTGCGCTGCACGCGACCCGGATCGATGCGCACGACGTCCCACGCCAGGCCGGTGAGCTCCAAGCCCCGGATGATCGCCGCCGACGGGTCCAGCTGCCAGCGGCGCAGGCCGTGGCGGTATGAGGTCGGGAACGCGTGGTGGTTGTTGTGCCACGCCTCGCCCCAGGTCGGGATCGCCAGCCAGAACACGTTGCGCGACTCGTCGCCGGTGTCGTAGTCGCTACGCCCGAAGTAGTGGCAGATCGAGTTGATGCTGAAGGTGGCGTGATGCATGAAGAAGATCCGGGCGGCGCCGCCCCAAAGCAGCGCGGTAAGCCCCCCGGTCACGGTCCCGGTCAGCGCCACGCCGAGCCCGAACGCCGCCGCCAGCCCCAGCGCCACCCACAGCACGAAGGTCCGATCGACGAATCTCAGCCACGGGTCGGCGAGCAGGTCCTTCGCGTAACGCGTCTCGTCGGCGACCTCCATGTCCGAGAACACCCAGCCGATGTGGGCATGCATCAGTCCCCACACCTGCCCTCGCCAGCCGTCGCCGTGGTCCAGGTGCGGGCTGTGCGGGTCGCCGGCCTCGTCGGAGAACTGGTGATGCTTGCGGTGGGTGGCCACCCAGTCGATCACCGGCCCCTCGGCCGCCGCTGAGCCGAGCGCGGCAAACCCGGCCCGCACCAGGCGGCTGGTCTTGAAGCTGCGGTGGGTCAGCAGCCGGTGAAAGCCGACCGTGATGCCGGAGCCGATGACCATGTAGAAGATCGCCAGCACCAACAGGTCCTGCCAGACGAGCAGGCCATTGCTCCAGCCAAGCCACATGCCGAGGCCGACCAGGATGGGCGGAGCGCCGGTCACGACCGCGCTGGCGATCCGATCGACCAGCGGCATCTTGACCGCGCGAACCTCGCCGGCGGCCAGCTTGGCACTGGCTGGGGGCGGCGAGACGATGCTCGCGGCCTCGGGCGTCACGGGCGCCGCAACCGCGGAAGGGGTATCCGGTCCCATGGCGTGGCGGCGATCCTACTGGCTCGTCTCCCGGCGCACATAAGAATCTCTTTATGGATCGCGGCGCGTGCCGGTGAGGCGGGGCTGGCCGAGGGGGCGCGAGCGGTTGGCATAGGGCGAGTAGCTCCGGCACGGCTCGCCGCGCAGGCCGGGGCACGGTGGCAAGCGGGTGGGCAGGCTCACCCCCGGCACCACCGGCAGGATCAGCCGCGAGGCGAATCTCTCGGAGCGGGCGATCCAGACCCGCGCCGTTCCCCGCGGGCGGGTGGCCGCAAACGCCCAAACCGGCTGATCGCCGCCGGGAGCTTGGATCGTCAGCCGGATGCGGGAGCCCCGGCGGTAGGCATGGCCCTCGTAGTACAGCGGCACCGTCAGCTCCGTGTACCGGCCCTTGGGCAATGGGGCCGCATCGGAGCGGCGCAGGCTCGGGACCGGCTCCAGCAGCGTGCTCTTCGCCGCATCGAGCGTGCGGGCGCTGGCGCGCAGCCAGCCGTTCTGCACGAACGTCTCCCTGCCGTCCGGCCGGACCTCGGACACCGTTACCTGGAGATCGACGCTCGGCGCCGACGCCTTCATCCACAACTGGACGGCGCCGCCGCCGATGACGACCGCGTTTCCGGTGAGCGGCGCGGTCACGTAGGCCGCGGCGCCTCCAGGTGGGCTGGGCCGCCAGCGGTAGGGGGGCGTCGCCGTCCACAGGCCCCCCGGCGCGCCGTCGTCTGAGCCGGTGAAGCTGGTCGCCGGCCGGGCGCGCGGATCCCAGGTGAATGTGTCGCTCTGGCCGCGCATGGCCCGGCTGGCGGTCAATGCTCCGCCGCGGTTCAAATACCAGGAGCGCGCCGTGGTGCCGGGAATCGGGAAGCGGGAGAAGGACCGCTCGAAGCCGGGGTGCGGCGTCCCCGCCACCGAGCTCCCACCGCCGTTGTCGAACAGCACGCGGATCCGCGCCAGCCGCTGGAAGGCGGTCAGCGCGGAGGCGTAGGTCGGGGCCGACTGGATCGGATCGGGCGGCAGGGTGATCCCGGGGATCCCCATCGCCTGCGCGAACAAGGTGGGCGCCAGGGCTCTGACCGCAGGCGACAGCCGGGGGGCGCGGTGAGCCACGTAAAGCGCCAGGAAGTCGTACCAGCGGACGAACGTGTCGGGATCCAGCGAATCGATGTGGAGCCCGTTGGTGAACGTGAACCACTTGCGGCGGGTCCCGGTGAAGTCCTGGGCGACCTCGGGGCAGTGCGCTCCGGTCTGCTCATCCTGCCACTGGCAGGCGAGGAAGACCGGCACGTGGATTCGATGCACGAAGGTTGCCGGCGCCAGCGGGTCGGCGACGGATGGCCGGTAGTAGCGGTTGGCGCGGATCATCGCGATCGGGTTCGGCGCCTCGCCGTGCAGCACCTGGTTGGCCCGGCACGTCCGATCGCCGGCCCGGATGCGGTGCAGCGCCCACGGCTGGCCGCCGGTGGGCGAGGCGGGCAGCGCGTCGTGGCGGAGCTGCTGCGCCCACGGGACCGCGAAGCCGGTGTTGAGGATGCCGCCCGGGTACAGCGTCGTCGCCGTGTCGTCGATCACCGATAGGGGCGCGATCGCCGCCAGGTGCGGCGGGTCGGTGGCGGCGACGAACAGCTGGCTGATCCCGCCGTAGGAGATGCCGAGCATCCCCACCCGGTGGCCGAGGACCCATGGCTGGCGGGCGACGGCCTCCACCACGTCGTATCCGTCCAGGTTCTGGAGCGGCTCGAAATAGTCAAACGATCCGCTCGAGCAGCCCGTGCCGCGCATGTTGACGTCGACGACCGCGAACCCGAGCATCGTGGCGATCGCGCTGATCCCGTTCTCGGCGCCGGCCGGATCGGCGTAGCCGTATCCCGCGTACTCGACGAGGGTCGGGTACTTCGCCGTCGGGGCGGGCGCCCCGGCCGGGAGCCGGACGTCGATCGCCAGGCGGGTCCCGTCGCGGGTCCGCACATAGCCGTAGCCACTACGCGGCAGCCGCTGGTCATAGATCCGGGTGCTCGGGGGCGCCGAACGGTCGGGCAGCACCGTGACCGCGGCGGAGCTCTTGCCGGCGATGCGGATCCGGTAGCCCCTCCCCGGGGCGACGTGCCGGAACACGATCCCGCCCAGCGAGTCGGGCCGGCGATCCGCGACCGTCTTGCCCGCCCGGGTGACCAGCGCCACCGTCTGCCCCGGTCGCAGGCCGACCGCATAGACCTGCGCCACGCTGCCGTGAGCCACGGGCGCCGGCTTCGCCACCGCCCGGCTCGACGCCGCCGCGACGCCGAGGAAGGCTGTAGCCGTCAGCAACGCCGTCACCGCGACGCCCAGCCTCCCCTCCCTCATGCCGGCAACCTACTCGATCTGCCGCGGCCGGCCCGGGTTCCCGGGCGGCTGCCGCCCCGGTTAGCGGCCGACGGTGCGAACCAGCGCCCGAGCCCGCCCCGGCACGGTGGTCAGCGTCTCGCGGACCTGGGACAACCCCGCCCGAAGCTCCGGATCGCCGACCTCCACCGGCAGCATCGAGTCCTGGAGATCGGCGATCGACTGGTCGGCGTCCTCGCTGGCGTCCGCGGCCCGCTCGATGAGCTGCTGTACCGACTGCGACTGCACGCCCGGCGAGTGCGCGGCGAACGACCGCGTGCGTAGCCCGGTGCGGGTGGCAAACTCCGAGTGGGTTCGCTGGGCCCGGCCGTAGGCGGCCTGGACCGGCCGGAAGAGCTCCGCCTCCAGGATGTCGGCGTGCTGCTCGTCCAGCTGCTCGTAGGCTTCGCCGAGGCTGGCGAGGGCATCGGCGATGTGCTCGATGGCAACTGCCAGATCGGTCAGCACCTGCTCCCTGCCTTCGGCGGTCGTGTATGCCATGTCCTCCAGACTAGTAGCCCCACTATTTGGTCCGGGTGTCGAAATTGCGTGCGAATGATCGACGTCGGGTTAAACGCGGAGCCGATCCGTCTCCGATGTAAGCCCCCACCCCAAAAGGAGCAGTCACGCCATGCGCTTCATGATGATCATGATGCCCGACGTCACCGATGAGACCTGGCACCCGGATGCCGAGGCGATCGCGGCGATGTCGAAGTACAACGAGGAGCTGACCAGGGCCGGCGTGCTGCTCGCCCTCGACGGCCTGCAACCCCCGAGCAAGGGAGCTCGCGTCTCGTTTCGCGGCGGCCGGCCGACCGTCACCGACGGTCCCTTCACCGAGTCCAAGGAGCTGATCGGCGGCTACTGGCTGATCCAAGCTCGCTCCCGCGAGGAGGCGGTCCAGTGGGCCTCGCGGTGCCCAGCGGCCGACGGCGACGTGATCGAGGTTCGCCAGGTGTACGAGCTGTCTGACTTCGAGCCCGCCGAGTGAGGCGATGGCCGACGAGTTGACGACCCGGCCCCGGGCTGACGCGGCGGCCGCCATCGACGCCGTCTGGAGGATCGAGTCGGCCCGGGTCATCGGCGGGCTGGCGCGCCTGGTCCACGATGTCGGCTGGGCCGAGGACCTCGCCCAGGACGCGCTGCTGGCGGCGCTCGAGCAGTGGCCGGAGTCGGGCATCCCGGAGAACCCGGGAGCCTGGCTGACCGCCATCGGCAAGCGCCGCGCGATCGACGAGCTGCGCCACCGGCAGATGGCCGAGCGCCGCCACGAGCAGCTCGGCCGCGAGCTGGCACGCGAGCAGCTCCAGGACGCCGCCGACCGCGACGATCAGATCGGCGACGACCGGCTCAGCCTGCTGTTCGCCACCTGCCACCCCGTCCTGTCGGCGAGCGCCCGCGCCGCCCTGACGCTGCGCCTGTTCGGCGGGCTGTCCACCCGCGAGATCGCCCGGGCGTTCCTGGTCGGTGAGGCGACGGTGGCCCAGCGGATCGTCCGCGCCAAGCGCACCCTGGCCGAGGCCCGGGTTCCGCTCGGCGTGCCGACCGGCACTGAGCTCGGCCCCCGGCTCGGATCCGTGCTCGAGGTGATCTACCTGATCTTCAACGAGGGCTACGCCGCCACCGGCGGCGACAATTGGATGCGCCCGGCGCTGTGCGAGGACGCCCTACGGGTGGGACGCATCCTCGCCGAGCTGCTCCCCGGCGAGTCCGAGGTGCACGGCCTGGTGGCGCTCATGGAAATCCAGGCCTCCCGCCTGCGCGCCCGGTTGACGGCCGTCGGCGAGCCCGTGCTGCTCTCAGACCAGGATCGCTCACGCTGGGATCGAGTCCTGATCGGACGCGGCCTGCGGGCCCTGGACCGGGCGCATCGGCTCGACGGAGCGCTTGGCCCGTACACGCTCCAGGCCGCGATCGCCGCCTGCCACGCCCGCGCCGCCACAGCGGCCCAAACCGACTGGGGGCGGATCGTCGCGCTCTACGACGCGCTCGCCGAGCTGGCGCCGTCGCCGGTGGTGGAGCTCAACCGGGCGGTCGCGGTGTCGATGGCGTACGGCCCGGCGGCCGGGCTTACGCTGGTCGACTCGCTGGACGCAGAACCGGCGCTGGCGGACTACCACCTGCTGCCCAGCGTCCGCGCGGACCTGCTCGCTCGCCTGGGTCGCTGCACCGAGGCGCGGGCGGAGCTGGTGCGGGCGGCGTCGCTGACCGAGAACGCCGCCGAGCGCCGTCTCCTGAGACGACGCGCCGAGAGCCTCTGACCGGTCACACCGGGACCGGGGCGGCGAACAGCCCGACCAGTCGACGGGCCGCGTCGGCATCGCCGACGACCCGCATCGCGCCTGCCTCGATCGCGTCCTGGAGCGGGCGGCCGTGCCACACCACCTGGGCCAGGGTGGCCGTGTCGGTGTCGATGGTCACCGCGGGGTCCGTCGCCGCCTCGCCGACCTGGAGCCGGCCGTCTCCGACGCCGAGGCGGAACGTCCGCTCGCCGAGCCGGATCTCGTAGCGCTCGTCCACGCCGTCGGCGGCGCCCGGATCGAACGTGCTCTGCAGGGCGACGATTGCGGCGTCGGCACCGAGCGGCCCGGCGCCGTCCGGCAGCGGCGCCCGGCTGCCCCAGCGCCCGAGCCCGACCAGCACCGGCGCCAGCTCGGCGCCCCACTCGGTCAACTCGTAGACGCGCGCCGCCGCCGGGGGCGGGAGCGTCCGCCGGCGCAGCACCCCCGCCGCCTCCAGCTCGCGCAGGCGCTGGGCGAGCACGTCGGGAGTGACCCGGGGCAGCCCGGCGCGCAGGTCGGTGAAGCGCTTGGGACCGAGGAGCAGCTCGCGCGCCACCAGCAATGCCCAGCGCTCGCCCGCGATGTCGAGCGCCCGGGCGATCCCGCATGAATCGCCATATGTGCGTCTTGCCACCATGCGTCGAATTTCCTTAGTCGCTTTCTCCAATCATAGAGTAGGATATTCCGACCTCAATCCCCACGAGCGGAGGATCACGACTCATGAGCAAACGCGACCATTACCCGGCAGGGGTGCCGTGCTTCGTGGACACGATCACCGAGAACCTCGATCCCGCGCTGCGGTTCTACGCAGGCATCTTCGGTTGGGAGTTCTCCGGGCCCGGCGAGATGCCGGGCGACCCGGGCGGCGGTTACTTCGTCGCGCGGCTGGACGGCGCGGACGTGGCCGGCATCGGCGCGGCGGCGAGCGCGCCGGCTCCCGCCGCCTGGAACACCCACGTGGCCGTCGACAGCGTCGACGTCACCGCGGCGCGCGCCGTCGACGCCGGAGGGTCGCTGATCATCGAGCCGTTCGATGCCCCTCCCGCCGGGCGCCAGGCGGTGATCGCCGATCCGGCGGGCGCCGCGTTCTGCGCCTGGGAGGCCGGAGTGCGGCCGGGCGCGGCGCGCATCAACGAGCCCTCGGCGTGGGCGATGAGCCTGCTCAGCACCGAGGATCCGGAAGACGCGCAGCGGTTCTACGGCGAGTTGTTCGGATGGAGGGCGGAGGCGTTCGGCGGCGACGGCGGCAGCGGCAGCCTGTGGCTTTTCCGCCTGCCCGGATACGTCGGGGGTGAGCCCGGGCAGCCGGTGCCGCGCGACGTGGTCGCCGCCATGGCGCGCAGCGACGAGCCGTCATCGCGGTGGAGCGTGGACTTCTGGATCGCGGATGCCGACGCCGCCGCCGCCAAGGCCCCGGAGCTGGGCGGCACGGTGGTCGTCGCACCCCACGAGGAGCCGATGTTTCGCCGCACCGTCCTGGCGGCGCCGGATGGAGCGACGTTCTCGGTCAGTCAGCTGCAGCTCGGGGGCTAAGCGCTCCCGCCCGACCCGCGGCGTGAATCCGACAGCCGCCAGCACAGGGCGGCGGTGGCGGCGGCCACCACCAGCACCGACGGCCACGCCCCGATCAGCAGCCCGAGGACATGTGAGAGGGCGAACGCGAGGACGCCCGCGGCGGTCAGCTGGATGGCGATCCGGCGCCCGTCGCGGCGCAGCCAGATGGCGATGCAGCCCAGTCCGCAGGCGGCGAGGACGACGCCCCCGAGCGGCCGCGAGCCGGTGGCGACCGCGACCGCGAACCCGGCGAGCAGTCCGGTGGCGGCGATCGGCGCCGTCGCCACCCGGGCGGCGAGGTCGGCAGAGATGAGCTGGTCGGCGGCCACTTCAGCGATGATCTCATAGATAGCCGGGCCGGTCCGGGGTCCGACCCGCCCGGGTTGGGTAGCGTTGCCCCGACAGCCACCGCGACAGGAGAACAGATGGGTTTTGACCAGTATCACGAGCCGCCGGAGGAGCTTCCCACCGAGACTCGCACCTTCGCCCGACTGTGCGCATCGCTGACCGAGGAAGCCGAGGCGATCGGCTGGTATGAGCAGCGGCTCGCGATCGAGCTCGATCCCGAGGCGTCCGCGGTGATGCGCGACGCGCAGGGCGAGGAGTTCAAGCACTTCAGCATGGACCTCGAGTTCCTCCTGCGCCGCTCTCCGACGTGGCGGGAGATTGCTCAGGGAGTGCTGTTTCGCAGCGGCGACATCGTCGCCCACGGCGAGGCCGCCGAGGCCGAGGCTGGAGCCGAGGACGGGGGCGGCGCCGGCGGCGACGACGGTACCGGCTCGCTGGGCATAGGCAGCCTGAAGGGGGCAACGCGATGAGCAATCATCTGCTTCGCTCCCACGCCCCGATCAGCGACTCCAACTGGAGGCTGCTCGACGACGAGGCCCGTGAGCGGCTCGCGGTGACCCTCGCCGCGCGCAAGCTGGTCGACTTCTCCGGACCCCGCGGATGGGAGTACTCGGCGACCAGCCTCGGCCGAATCACCCCCGTCTCCGCTGCCCCCTGCCAAGGCGTGACGGCCGTGCAACGGCGGGTGCTGCCACTGGTCGAGGTCCGGGCCGATTTCGAGATCTCACGCTCCGAGCTGCGCGACGACGATCGCGGCGCGGCCGACACCGATGTGGACTCGCTGGACCGCGCCGCCCACCAGATGGCGGTGGCCGAGAACCGGGCGGTGTTTCACGGCTGGCCCGAGGCGTCGATGACCGGGATCGCCGACGCGTCCCCGCACCAGGGGCTGCAGCTCGGCGCCGAGCCCAGCAGCTATCCCCGGCCCGTCGCCAGCGCCGTCGAGCTGCTGCTGCGCAGCGGGATCGCCGGACCCTATGCCCTGGCGCTGGGCAGCGACGAGTTCAAGCGGGTGGTCGAGACGGCCGAGAACGGCGGCTACCCCCTGCTCGATCACCTGCGCAAGATCGTCGAGGGCGAGATCATCTGGGCGCCGGGGGTGGACGGGGCGGTCGTCGTCAGCATGCGCGGTGGCGACTTCCTGTTCGAGTCCGGCCAGGATCTCTCGATCGGCTACCAGGACTACGACCGCGAAGTCGTGCGCTTCTACCTGGAGCAGAGCTTCAGCTTCCACATCGCCACCCCGGAGGCGGCGGTCCCGCTCAAGCAGATCTGACCCTCGGTTTGATGGCGGCCGGTGGCCGGGTAGGCGGCGCAACATGAATCTGCTGCCCACTCGCCGGCGACCCGCTGCCGTCGCGGCCATCCCGCCCCGCCGGGTGCGTTCCGTGGTCTCGCAGTTCGCTCAGGACGCCGCCCTGGCGGCGCTGCTGGGCGGGAATCTGTTCGGCCGGGTGGCGATGCACCCGGCGCTGACCGACGTCAGTGACAAGCAGGAGCGGGGAGTCGTCCTCAACCGTGCCTGGCGCCGGTACGGCACCGTCAACTCGACCGCCCTGGCCGCCCTGGTCGCCGGGTGGCTGGCCGCCCGCGGCGACGAGACGGGCCGGCTGGCGACCACGCCCCGCAAGCGGCGACTGATCCTGGCCAAGGACATCTCCGTCGGCGCCGTGGTGATCAGCGGGCTCGCCTCCGCGGCCGGCGGCATCGGTTTCGCCCAGCAGGCTCCCGATGGTGCGGTGCCGATGGATTCCGGTTCCTCACCGGCAGCGGAGACGTCGAACCGCGCGGCCCTGCTCAAGCATCTGGTCAACGGACTCGGCGCCCTCAATCTCGCCGCCGAGGTGGCGCTGGTCGCGGCCAACGCGGCGCTCGAGCGCGGCGCCCCCGGACCACTGCCGTAGCCGATCAGGCGCCGCGTTAGGCTGCCGGGTCATCGACGCGCGAGACCGCCGGACGATCGTCTTCTTCCCGGAGGGCGCGTTCGGTCCCACCAACAACTGCGTAGGCATCGGCGATGTTCTCCGGCGCCGCGGGCACCGGGTCGTGTTCGTGGTCGAGGAGTCGTTCGCCGGCGGGCTGCAGGCCAAGGGCTTCGAGGAGCGGCTGATGCGCCTGGGTCCGGCGCCGGAGGTGCCCGAGGCTCCCGGCCAGTTCTGGAAGGACTTCATCCGCGACACGGCGCCGGTGTTCCGCGCGAGCACGTTCGAGCAACTGGAGAGCTTCATCCTGCCGACGTGGCAGGCGCTGACCGACGGCGCCCGCTACGTCGACGATCGCCTGCGGGAGATCTTCGCCGAGATCGAGCCCGACGCGATCGTGGAGGACAACGTCTGCGCGTTTCCGGCGATCCCCGCCGGAGAGCGGCCGTGGGTGCGGATCGTCTCCTGCAACCCGCTGGAGATCGCCGATCCCGTCCTGCCCCCGGCGTTCTCCGGGCTGCCCCTCGGCGACCCGTCCGGGTGGAAACCGTTCCGGGCGCAGTACGCTCGCCAGGTCGGCGCGCTCCACGCCTCGTTCTCGGACTTCTGCGTCCAGCGTGGCGCTCCGCCGCTTCCGGACCTGCAGATGATCCACGATTCGCCGTGGCTGAACCTGTACCTGTTTCCGGCGGAGCTCGACTATCCCCGCGGCCGGCCTCTCGGGCCGACCTGGCACAACCTGCAGACCAGCGTCCGCGACACCGACGATCCCTGGGAGCCGCCCGCGGACGACGGCCGTCCACTGGTCTACCTCAGCCTCGGCTCGCTCGGCTCCGCCGACGTCGAGCTGATGCGCCTGCTGGTCGGGTTGCTGGCCGACACTCCGTGTCGCTACGTCGTCAGCCGCGGCCCCCGCCACGACGAGTACGCGCTCGCCGACAACATGCTCGGCGCCGAGTTCCTGCCCCAGGCGTCGGTGCTGCCCCACGTCGATGCCGTGATCACCCACGGCGGCAACAACACGGTCACCGAGTGCCTGTGGTTCGGCAAGCCGATGCTGGCGCTGCCCATCTTCTGGGACCAGCACGACAACGCCCAGCGCGTGCACGAGACCGGGTACGGCCTCCGCCTGCCCACCTACGAGCTGGAGCGCGACCAGCTGCTCGATGCGCTTGACACCGTGCTGCACTCGGCGCAGCTGCGCCAACGCGCCGCCGCGGCCGGCGAGCGGCTGCGAACACGTCCGGGCACGCTGGCCGCGGCCGACCTGATCGAACGGGTGGCCAGCACCGGCGAGCCGGCGGCGGGCTGACTCGACTGGGTTCCCGCGTTTTCGGGAGGCCCGCCAGTCCGGGCTGTGGGAGCATCTTGATCGATGAGACTGGGGCTGCATGCGCTGGGGATCGGGCCGGGAGCGCGTCGCGAGGTGATCGACGCGGTTGCGCTGGCCGCCGAAGCGGCCGGATTCTCGACGCTGTGGGCGGGCGAGCACGTGGTCATGACCGACCACGCCAAATCCCGGTATCCCTACTCGGAAGACGGCCAGATCGCGGTGCCGGCGCACGCCGACTGGCTGGATCCGCTGGTGGCTCTTAGCTTTGCCGCCGCCGCCACTCAGCGCATCCGGATCGCCACCGGCGTCCTCCTGCTGCCCGAGCACAACCCGGTGGCGCTGGCCAAGCGGGCGGCGAGTCTCGACGTCCTCTGCGGCGGGCGGCTCACCCTCGGGATCGGCGTCGGCTGGTCCCGCGAGGAGTTCGCCGCGCTCGGCGTCCCGTTTGCGCGGCGCGGCCAGCGCGCTTCCGAGTACCTGCGAGCGATGCGCGCGCTGTGGCGCGAGGATGTCGCCTCCTTCGACGGCGAGTTCGTCGCCTTCTCCGATGTGCGGGTCAACCCCAAGCCCGTCCGGGACCAGCAGATCCCCGTTGTGGTCGGCGGCAACAGCGACGCCGCGCTTCGGCGCGTCGCCGAGATGGGAGACGGCTGGTACGGCTTCTACCTGCCGGACGTGGAGGCGGTCGGCGAGCGGATCGCGCTTCTACGGCAGCTGTGCCGCGGGCTCGGACGCGACGTGGGCGAGCTGGAGCTGGCGGTCGCCCTCGCGGGAGGTCGGCCTGGCGACGTGTCCGGCCTCGCCGAGCTGGGCGTGACCGAGCTCGTCCTGGTGGAGACGCCACCCGACGATCCGCGGATGGTGAACGAATGGGCTGCTCGGCTGGCTCGGACCTGGAGCACCGAGGGCGTAGCGGTGACACTGGAGCACGCCCAGAGCTCTGCGCAACGCGAGGTGAGCTAGCGCAGATCAGACGCTTCGCCCCGGACGCGGAATCCTTCACGACGCGCGGCATCGGCCAGGCGGTCGTCGAGCGTCACGAGCTCCAGCGAGACCGGCTGCCCCTCGGCCGCGACGATCGCCGCCGCCAGCTGCAGCGCGTCCCCGGCGCGAAGACGATGCACGCGCAGCAGGCGCCGCGCCGTGCGTCTGACGACCTCGCCGGGCAGCACCTCGTGCCAGCGGCTGGCGAGCGCATCGAGGCGCTCGATGGCGGCCCCCGTCGCCTCGCTCTCGAGCTCCCCGTCCCGTTCGAGCCTGGCGATCGTTGACTCGCACTCCACCTCGCTCGCCCACCAGACGAGCATCCCGGGGTCGTCGGCGGCGATCACCTGCATCGCTTCGGTGGTCGCCTCGCCGATCAGCAGGGGGACGACCGCCGAACTGTCCCAGAACCTCAACGTCCGCTTCGCCTCTCCTCGAGCAGCGCCGCCACGGCACTCGTGCCTCGCCGGAGACCGGGCGGGGTCGCCGACACGATCTCGGGTGCGGGGGGCTGTCGGGCCGCACGAACCAGCCCCGCGCGCTCGAGGCGAGCGATCCTCCCGTCATCCCCTACGTCGGAGCCCACCGCCGATTCGAGCCGGGCGACGGGGATGCCGCGGTCGACGATCAACACCGATTCGCCACCGCGCACCTGATCGATCAGCGCGCTGAGCCGGTTCTTGGCTTCGGTGATGGTGGCCACCAGCATGATCTAGCTAGAATAGCCATCGTGTAGAGGTCTATCAAGCTCAATGCGTCGCGAGGGCCGGTCGTGCGGGACTCGACCTCGCCATGCTGCGCCGGCAGCGAGGCCTCTGCCCCACCCGCGCTGTCGTAACGCTGACGTTTTTCTTGGATCGCGAGTGCGCCGCCAAGTAGGCTGCGCGCGCGACCGTTCCGGGGAGGCGAGCGAAAGGAGGGAGGAGGAGCCGGTTCTCGGCCGTGTCCAAGCCAGAAGCGGAGCACGCGGGAGCTCTTGTCAGACCCACGAAGGCGAGGATCGGATGAGGCGCTGGCGGCCCGGCCTGGTAAGCCCGATCGCATAGGAGTCTGATGTCCTCCAAACGTCGTGTTGCGCTTCCGCTGGCATTCGCCGGCTTCCTGGGCACCGTCTGCCTGCTGTTGTTGTTGACGCAATCGCACGCGAGCGCCAGCAAGCCGATGAGTTACGGGCGTCTCAACAAGATTCAGAAACGCATCGTTTCCCAGGCGCTGGCGAGCGCGCTCAGCCCATCGTCGTCAACGCGGGCGCCCGGCGACGATGAGGGCGGTGGCCCCGACGGTGCCCCGTTCACCCCGCCGAAGTCGTATCAGACAGCCGTCGGAGGTGGCGGCGGGACCGGCACGTATGTGCCGTCAGCCCAGGGTCAATGCTCACGGCACTTCGGCGCCGACGTGAAGGTCAACCAGAACTGCCTGAACATCTCCGACCCCGACCTGCAAGGCCGGGCGCAGGCCAACAACGAGCCGTCGATCGCCCAGGACCCGATGGATCCCCGGCATCTCGTCGCCAGCGACAACAACTACGTCCGCGGCGACGGGACCTGCGGTGCCCATTTCTCCCTGGACGGTGGCGGCAGCTGGGCCGATTCGACGGTGCCCAACGGCTTCACCAGGGGCCTGGGGGGATTCGCGCGCGAGTACTGGCAGGCCGGTGGCGACACCTCGGTGGCATGGGACACCCGCGGCAACGCCTATCTCAGCTGTCAGCTGTTCAACCGCGGGACGGTCGCCTCGCCGAATCCCGACCAATCGAGCTCGTTCGTGATCTTCCGCTCGACCCAGAACAACGGCGCTTCCTGGAACTTCCCCGGTCGCTACACCACGGTGTTCTTCGATCCCACCGGGACCAGTGGCGTGCTCGAGGATAAGGCGCTCATGACCGTCGACGACAACGCCCGCAGCCCGTACCGGGATCGCATCTACGTGACCTGGACCGAGTTCGCCGCCGACGGGACGGCCTACATCTACGAGGTCCACTCCGACGATTTCGGCGAGACGTTCAGCAACCGGACACTGGTCAGCAAGGACAGCCCGAATTGCACGAACACCTTCGGAGCCGCGACGCCGAATGGGGCCTGCAATGAGAACCAGTTCTCCGATCCGTTCGTTGGTCCCGACGGCAACCTGTACGTGGCCTATGACAACTTCAACAATCAGCCCACCAGTGGCAGCGACAACCACTACCAGGTGCTGCTGTCGAAGTCGACCGACGGCGGCCAGAGCTTCTCGTCGCCGGTGAAGGTCAGCGATTACTACGACTTGCCAGACTGCGATACCTACCAGGGTGCAGGCGCCGATCCCGGACGCTCATGCGTGCCCGAAAAGGGTTCCTCGACCGTGTCGGTGTTCCGTGCCACCAACTACCCGTCGGGGCAGGTGGATCCGCAGAACTCCAACCGGGTGACGGTCGCATTCGGCTCCTACATCAACCGGTACTCCAACGAGAGCAATGGGTGCGTGCCAACCGGCTTCGCCGCCGACGGCAACCCCACCTACACCGGCGTCAAGACGCCGGGGGCATGCAGCAACAAGATCCTGCTCGGGGTGTCGACGAACGGCGGCACGTCGTTTACGGGCACGACGACCGATCCCCGCAAGGAACTGGTCGTCACGCAGTCGCGCGGGCAGGCGCACACCGACCAGTACTGGCAGTGGAGTGCGTTCACGAGCCGGGGGCAGCTGGCCGTCGACTACTACGATCGCCAGTACGGCCGGGACGAGTTCAATGGCTCGTCGGACTTCAGCCTCTCCGGGAGCACGAACCTCGTCGACTTCGGCCAGACTCGGGTCACGTCCAGCTCGATGCCCGCACCGACGGAGTTCGAAGGCCCGGCGGGTGGTCAGTTCTACGGCGACTACGTCGGTCTGGCGGCAATCGACAAGGCCCACCCGATCTGGTCTGACACGCGGTCGCCGGACCTGTTCGTGTGTCCGGGGAGTGCCACGCCCGGCCATCCGCCAACCCTCTGCGGCGCGACGGAGACCAACGGCGAAACCGCCAACGACGAGGACACGTTCACGGCAACGCTGGGGGTGCCTTCCGGCAACCGCCACTAACTACAGATCAACTGGCGGCGGGCCTGGCTCGACCGGGCCCGCCGCTCCGGTACGCTGGTCGAGAGGTGATGTGAATGCAGATGCCGCGGACCCGGTCGGCTCGTCGGCGCGCGGCGGCCGTGGGCGCCGCGCTCGGACTGATGGTCCTCGGAGCATCGATGCTGAGCGACGCGTCGGCCGCACCCGGCAGACGTGCGGCTCCGATCCTGAGGCTCACCCGCCGTGACCCGGTGACCGTCAGCGGACGCCATTTTCAGCCCCGCCGTCGGGTGCACGTGCGCCTGGTCGACGGACGGACGCTCATTGCAACCGCCGTAGCGACCGGCAGCGGCGGGTTCACTGTCTCGTTCCCAACGGTGGTCGACCGCTGCAGCTCATTCTCGATATCGGCCACCCAGGAGCCTCGTGCCCACGTGGTCCTGCACGGCTTCCCGAAGCCGGAGTGCCTGCCCGCTTCGGCGCCGTAGGCGACGCGCGAGTCCGCCATCCTCGACCGCGATCGTGTGACGCTGGGCGGCCGGCGAGAGGATGCTGGCCTCGCCGTAGGGACGTCCGGCGATCCCCGTGCGTCATGGAGCACACGCCGATCCCTCGCGTTCAGGTGCGCACCGGCCGCTTCATCGTGCGGTAGACGAAATCTTCGGTCTGGGCCGACTCGCGCGCCGCCACGACACGGTCGTGATGCGGCGAGAACCGGCAGACCGGATCCGTGGCCGCCGCGTCGCCGGTGAGCCTCAGCGCCTGGCAGCGGCAGCCGCCCCAGTCCTGCGCCTGTCGTTCGAGCGGGCACGTGCGGCACGGCTCGTGCATCCAGTCCGTCCCCCGAAAGCGCGTGAAGGCGTCGGACTCGCTCCAGATCGTCTCCAGGTCATGGTCACGGACGTTGGCGAACTGCAGCCCGGGGATCGTCGATGCCGCCTGGCAGGGCAGCGCGTCGCCATTGGGAGCGATCACCATAGCCGTCCGGCCCCAGCCGCCCATGCACGGCTTCGGCAGCTCTTCATAGAGGTCGGGGAGCACCCAGAGGACGTCGAGCTTGGGGCCGACCCGCTCGCGGAAGCGGTGGACCGCTTCCTCGCCGCGCCGAAGCTGCTCCCAGGATGGCAGGAGCGCCTCCTGGTTGGCGACCGCCCAGCCGTAGTACTGCGTGTTGGCGAGCTCGAGCCGCTGCGCCCCGAGATCGAGCGCGAGATCGAGCACCTCCTCGATCCGGTCCAGGTTCTGCCGGTGCAGCACGCAGTTGATCGTCAGCGGGAAGTCGAGCTCCTTGGCGAGGCGCGCCGCGGCGATCTTCTTCGCAAACGATCGGTTTCCCGCGATCCGGTCGTTGTCCTGCGCATCCGGGCTCTGGATCGAGATCTGCACGTGGTCCAGTCCGGCTGCCTTGAGCGCCTCCGCCGGCTCGCGGGTGAACAGGGTCCCGGCGGTGATCAGCGACGAGTAGAGGCCGGCGTCGCGCGCGCCCGCGCACAGCGCCACCAGATCGCGGCGGAGCATCGGCTCGCCGCCGGTGAGCGCGAGCTGGAGGACGCCCAGCCGGCTCGCCTCGCGGAATACCCGGATCCAGTGCTCCGTCTCGAGCTCTGAGCGGTACTTCTCGGCGCCGATGTGAAGCGGGTTGGAGCAGTAGGGGCAGTGCAGCGGGCACTGGTAGGAGAGCTCGGCGATCAGCGTGAACGGCCTAGGCTGCGGCATCGACGACGAGTCCTTTCTGAGTCATGGCGTCGAGAAGCCCGCGAACGTCATCGCGAAGGTCGGGGCCGTCGTAGCGCGTGGACAGGGCACCGACGATGTCGTCGACGGAGCGCTCCCCGTCGCACAGCTCGAGCACCTCCGCCGCGGTGCGATTGAGCCGGACAGCGCCCTCGGGGACCAGCAGAACGTGCTCCTCGCGTACTTCGTCATAGCGAAGCCGCGCGCCGGTGACCAGGCGGGGCTGGTTCATGCGCCCGGCGCCGGCGGCTGGGTATCGCCGTGGTCGATCGCGTCGAGCTGGGCCCACAGCATCTCGGTCTTGAAGCGCAGCGCCGCGACCGCCGCCTGCTGCGAGTGCCGGGTTCGGCAACGCTCGACGACGATTTCGAGCGCGTACTGGGCGTCGCGGGGCGCCTTCACCAGCCGTGTCCGGAAGTACTCGAGCCCCGCGGGGTCGATCCAGTCGTAGTGCCGCTCGAGTGCCTGGAGCCGGACCCGGATCGCCGCCGGCCCGAAGAGCTCGGTGAGCGATGACGCGACCGCTTCGATCCACGGCCGCTGGCGCGCGAAGTTCACGTAGGCATCGACCGCGTAGCGCACCCCGGGGAGGACGTGCTGCTCGGACACCAGCTCTGCTCGCGAGACGCCGAGCGCCTCGCCGAGCGCCAGCCACGAGTCGATGCCGCCGGCTTCGTCGGCTGTGCCGTCGTGGTCGATGATGCGCTGGATCCACTCGCGCCGAACCTCGACCTCAGGGCAGTTCGCGACGATCGCGGCGTCCTTGAGCGGAATGCACTTCTGGTAGTAGAAGCGGTTCGCCACCCAGCGCTGCAGCTCCTCGGGCACGAGCTCTCCCCCGTCCATTCGCCGGTGGAAGGGGTGCAGGTTGTGGTAGCGCGTGCCCTGCGCTCGCAGCGCCGCGATGAACTCGTCGGGCCGCGCCGGCCCGGGCTCGTCGATCTGGGTGGTGGCGCTCTCGGTCATAGCTCGATCTCGAGGCCATCGTAGGCAACCTCGACGCCCGCGCGGGTGACGGCACTGCGCTCGGGCGAGTCCTCGAGCAGGATCGGATTGCTGTTGTTGATGTGGACGAGGACCTTGCGCGGTCGCTCGATACCGGCGAGCGCCGCGAGCGTTCCGTCCGCGCCCGACAGCGGGACGTGTCCCATGTCGCGGGCGCTGCGCGCCGAGATGCCGGGGGCGACGAGCTCATCCTCGCGCCAGAAGGTCCCGTCGACGAGCACGAGATCACTGGTGGCAAAGCGGGCAAGCACGGCGCCATCCAGGCGGGCGAGACCGGGGACATAGGTGACGACGCCGCCCCCGATGCGATCGCGCACGCGCAACCCCGTCGCCTGAAGCTCCACGCCTGACCCATCGAGGTAGCGGGGCGCGTCGCCGCCGACCTCGAACGACTCGACCTCGAGGCTCGATCCTTCGAGTGCCCGCGACCGCTCCGGCACCAGGGTCTGCCATTGCACCCCGCAGTAGCGCTCCAGGATCGCCAGCACGGGATACCCGTGCCGGAGCGCCCGCTCGACCCCGGCAGGACCGAAGACCCGCACCGGGGCTGCCGACTCGCGCAGGAGCAGAAGCCCGGCGGTGTGGTCGATCTCCGCGTCGGTCAGCAGCACCCCCGCGATCGGCGACGCCCGGACCCCGTCCGCCCGCGGGGGCGTCAGCGCCTCGAGCTGCTGGCGCGCGTCCGGCGAGGCGTTGGCGAGAAACCACGGCCCCTCGTCACCCCGGATCGCCAGCGACGACTGCGTCCGCGGTTGCGCCCGCACGCCGGCGCGAGCGGCCTCGCAGGTTCCGCACCGGCAGTTCCATTGCGGAAGCCCTCCGCCGGCGGCCGAACCGAGGACGCGAACGCGCACGCTGCGAGAGGTGCTTGACGTGGCCCCCGGCGGGTGCCCGGGGCCACGTCGGCTTCAGACGACTACCGGTGGTACAGGTAGGAGGTGACCTCGGAACAAAGGTCGACGAACTCGAACTCGGGCTTCATCCACGCCATGAAAAGCCTCCCTATTAGAGTGACGTGGCTGTACCTTACCGAACGATCGCGGACACCAGATGATCGCCGCCATACGATGCAGGTAGAGGTAACCGAGGCCGATCCCGGCGCGGTCGGCGCGGACCTAGTCGCAGCGGCGGTGGGGGCGCCGGCCTCGCGGCTGGACGCCCCCGAGCGCGCGGTCGCGGAGGCCGATCCGATCGCGATCGTGTACCGCGATCGCATCCCACTGGCTGTGCTCGCGCTCACGCCCGACGTCGAGGGACTGCGCACGGCCGCCGCGCGGGCGGTCCGCGCCTGCCGCGGGGGCGGGACGGTCGCCTGGGCGTTCGATCCGTCCCTCCCCTTGTCAGTCGAGGAGCATGTCAGGGCTCTGACCGAGGGCGCGGTTCTCGGCGGCTACGACGCCCGGCGGTGGCGAAGCGGTGAGGTGCCGCGCGGCGTGGAGCGGTTCGTGATCTGCGGCTGCGACGAGGACCGCATCGCCGTGGCTGACCGCGCAGCGCTCATCGCGCGCTGGACCAACACCGCGCGGGAGCTCGTCGACGCGCCGCCGAACGTGGTCTCACCGGCGGGGCTCGCCGAGCGGGCGTCCGGGTTCCCGGGGCTGGTGGCCGAGATCATCGATCCGGCGGAGGCGGGCCTCGGCGCGCTCGCCGCGGTCGGCGCGAGCAGCCCGGCCCGGCCGCTCCTGCTCGTGCTCCGGCACGAGCCGCCCGGCGGGACGGGTGACTCGGGGTCCCCGCGCCTGGCACTGGTGGGCAAGGCGGTCACGTTCGATACGGGCGGCTACTTCCTCAAGCCGCAGTCAGACATCATCCGCCAGAAGGCGGACATGGCGGGCGGCGCCGCAGTGGTGGCGGCGCTGGGCGCGATCGCCGAGCTCGGGCTCCCGGTGTCTGTCACCGGGGTCGTTCCCGCCTGCGAGAACATGCTCAGCGGCTCGGCGATGCGGCCGACCGACGTCATCCGGACCGCCGCCGGGCTCACCGTCGAGGTGACCAATCCGGACGCCGAGGGACGCTTGATCCTGGCCGACGCGCTGTTTTATGCCCGCCGCGCCGGGGCGACGCACCTCGTCGACCTGGCGACCCTAACGGGCGCCATGCGCGCCGGCATGGGCGACCTCTACGCGGGCGTGTTCGCGCCCGACGAGTCGTGGCGGGAGGCGGTCGTGGCGGCGGGCAACGCCAGCGGGGATCTCGCCTGGCCGTGGCCGCTTCACCCGCGCTATCGACCGCTGATCGACTCGACGGTGGCCGACCTGCGCAACACCGCGGGAAAGAGCTTCGGCTTCCCGATCGTCGCCGCGACGTTCCTGGCGCAGTTCGCGGGTGAGGGACCCTGGGCGCACGTCGACATGCTGGGCCCCGCGTTGCTCGACGAGGATCGGGGCGACGCGTTCGGCCGCGGCGCCACCGGCTACGGGGTGCGCCTGCTGGTCGAGCTCGCGACGCGCCTCAGCGTTACGCTGGCGCGATGAACGACGGGGATCGCGATCCACGAGCTGCGGCCCCGCCCACGCCCGGACGCGTCGTCGACGCCTCCAAGCTTGATCTCGCCGCCGCCGAGCAAGCCGCGCTGGAGCTGCTGCGCGCGATCGGCGCCGACGTCGACTCCCCGGGGCTTGAGGGGACACCGCGCCGGGTCGCCGCCTCCTTTGCCGAGCTGGTCACGCCCGCGGAGTTCGCCTCGACCACGTTTCCCAACGACGGCTGTTACGACGAGCTCGTCGTGGTGCGCGACATCCCGTTCCACACGCTGTGCATGCATCATCTGCTGCCGTTCCACGGTCAGGCCCACGTCGCGTACCTGCCGGGCGACAGGATCATCGGGCTGTCCAAGCTGGCGCGGGTGGTCGAGGCATTTGCCCGGGATCTGCAGCTCCAGGAGCGCCTGACGGTGCAGATCGCCGACCGGCTGGAGCAGGACCTGCGGCCGCGGGGGGTGGGGGTCGTGATCAGCGCCGAGCACATGTGCATGACGATCCGCGGCGTGCGCAAGCCGGGCGCCCGAACGGTGACCTCGGCGCTGCGCGGCTCGCTGCGCGACGACGCGCGCACGCGCCAGGAGCTGTTCAGCCTTGTCGGCTGAAACCGGCGAACCGGCGCCACTGATCGAGACCGTGGTGACCACGACCGGGCGCGACGGCACGGTCAACTGCGCCGCGATGGGGGTGCGCTGGGGGGTGCAGGAGCTCGTCTTCCGGCCGTTTGACACCACCCGCACGCTCAAGAACCTGCGGTTTCGCGGCGAAGCGGTCGTACATCTGACCGACGACGTGCTCCTGTTCGTGGAGGCCGCCCTGGGCCACCCTCGCCCGGGCATGCGCCCCGCCAGCGCGGTCGCCGGTTCGGTGATCGAGGATGCCACCTCCTGGCGAGAGGTGGTCGTGACCGAGATCGCCCCCAGCGAGAATGGGATGGCGCGCTCCCGGGTTCGCGCCCAGGTGGTGGCCGCCGGGACGGGTACGCTGCCGCCGCTCGGCCTGTGCCGCGCCCGGCACGCCGCCGTCGAGGCGTCGATCCTCGCCTCGCGGCTGAGGTGGCTGGGGATCGAGCACGTGTGGGCCGAGCTGGATCGCCTCCAGGTGCTGGTCGACAAGACGGCGGGACCGCGCGAGCGCGCGGCGATGGCCTACGTCCGCCGCTACGTCGCCGAGCGCACGTGACCGAGATCGTGGTCAGCGCGCCGGCGCGACTGCACTTCGGGATGCTCGATCCGGCCGGCGTGGGCACGCGCCGCTTTGGGGGCTTCGGCGTGGGGGTGGAGTCCCCGCGGGTGGTCGTGGCGGTCAAGCGGGTGCAGCGAGCCGGGCGCGTGGGCGAAGATTGCGCCGACGCGGTCGTGGTGGCCGGTGCCCAGGCCGACCGCGCGACGACCTTCGCCCGGCGGGCGTGGTCAGCGTTCGGGCTGCGCGGGGGCGCCGAGATCAATGTGCACAGAGCGATCCCGCCCCACGTCGGGCTCGGGTCCGGCACCAAACTCGGGCTGGCGGTCGCGCGCGGACTCGCCGGCCTGGCCGGCGTCTCCCCCGGGCCGGAGCAGCTGGCGAGGGCGAGCGGCCGGGGCGCGCGCTCCAGCGTGGGGTGCTGGACGTTTGACGCCCCCGGGCTCGTGGTCGAGGCCGGGCTGCCCGATCGGGGCTGGATCAGCCCGCTGGTGGCACGTCATCCGATGCCGGAGCAGTGGCGGTGCGTACTCGCGCTGCCCTTGGCCGCCGAGGGGCTCTCCGGCATGGCCGAGGAGCGTTTCTTCGGTCACCTGCACGAGCGAGGGGCCGCCGAGTCCGGCGTGTCGCGGCTGCTCCTGACCGCCCTGCTCCCCGGCCTGCTGACTGGAGACATCGACGAATTCGGCGTCGCGCTCACCCAGATCCAGCGCGAGATGGGATCCGTGTTCGCCGCCCAGCAGGGCGGGGTGTTTCATCCGCGCGCCGCTCCGCTGGTCGATGCGCTGGTATCGCTGGGCGTCGGAGCGGTGGGACAGAGCTCGTGGGGCCCCGCGGTCTACGGGATCGTGGATGACCCCGAGCTCGCCGCCGACGTGGCCGACCGGCTGCGGGTCACGGCGGGGGCCGGAACCGAGGTCAGCGTGGTCGACTTCGATCGCCGGGGCGCGTGGATCGCGCCCGGCGCCTCGGAGCGGACGCCGGCATGAGGTTGCTGGTCAGCGTCGTGTCCGCGACCGAGGCGCGGCTCGCTCTCGCCGGCGGGGCGGACATCATCGACGTAAAGGATCCGCGCGAAGGAGCGCTCGGCGCCCCGTCGCCGCGGGTTCTGTCCGAGGTGCTCCGGGCGGTCGACGGCGCCGCCCCCGTGAGCGTGGCGCTGGGTGATCTGCCCAACCTCCCGCACACCGCCGCGCTGGCCGCGCACGGCGCCGCGCTCAGCGGCGCCGGCTTCGTCAAGGTCGGGCTGCGCGGGGTGCGCGAGCTCGACGACGCCGTGGCCCTGATGAGCGCCGTCGCCGACGCGGTCAGACCCGGGACGGCGGCGATCGCCGCCGCGTATGCGGACGCCGAGGTGCTCGACCCCCCGGCGCTGGCTCCCGGGTGGCTGCCCGAGCTGGTGGCTCGGACGGGGGTCGCGGGCGCGCTCGTCGACACGTTCGACAAGCACGGCGCAGGCCTGTACGGATGGTTGTCCGAGGCCGAGCTGACCGACCTGATCGAGCGCACGCGCCAGGCGGGCGCGAGCTTCGGCGTCGCCGGACGGCTGACCCGGGGACAGCTGGGGAGAGTGGCCGCGGACATCGTCGGGGTACGCTCGGCGGTGTGTCGCGGTGGCGACCGGGCGGCCGACCTCGACGCCGAGCTGGTGGCGGTCGCGGTCGCCGAGCTTCGGGTCGCGGGGCGGGCGGGTCCTAAGGGTGCGCGCAGGAATTAGTGGCGGAATTGGACGGTCCGACCCGTGGATGCTGGACGCCGTACGCGAGCGCAGGCGTGCCTTTGGCACGTTGAGCATCGCGGGTGGCGTCCAGCGCCGCGGGGGTGGCCGGACAAACCGTCAGTAATTTCTGTGTGTGCCCTAATCCGGGCTGATTCGCGTTCCGGTCCCTCCTGGCTCGCGCACGACGACAGCCACTCCGGTGCGGCGCACTGCATCGGGCAGGTAGGCGTCGACCGCCCGCCCGCCACCACCTGCCTGCAGCGCCCGAAGCTCGGCGGCGGTCAAAGTGGGAATCGGTTCCCACCCGCTCAGTTCGCCGGAGGGCCATCGCGCGAGCACCCCGGCGACCGGCTTGAGCAGGACCGCCTCCTCGGCCCCGATGGCAGCGGCCGCCAGCACCGCCAGCGAGTCGCTGGTGACCGCCCATGACTCCGGCACCTCGAGCCGGTCTCGGAACGCCGGCGCCGCCTCCAGCACGGCCAGGGCGCGGGGTGCGACCAGTCCGGTGAGCAGCTCTGCGGTGGGCAGCAGCGGACCCAGCAGCACGCCGAGCTGATCCATCGCCCGTAACGCCAGCGCGTGGGCGAGGCCGTCGGCGAGGCCCACCCGCGCGTCGACCGCCCGCACAGCGTCGGCGAACGGACCGCCCCCGGGGACGACCAGCACCGGCCGGCGCCGGGCCATCTCGGTCGCCTCCGCGCACGCCCGGCCCAGACCGGCCAGCCCATCGGCCCGCAGCAGCCCGCCGCCGATCTTGACGACCACCGGAGCGAGGTTTGGCCGGCGTGGCTCACTCACGGCCCAGGACCCGACGGCCAGTCACGGCCCAGTACCGACAACGCGACCGCGGCGGCGACCGCTCCGCCCTGGCCGCCGAGCGGGTGGACCGCAACCGGGTGGACCGGGAGCCCACAGCGCTCCGCCGCCGCCCGGGCCAGAAACGCGCCCACGCCGACGGCGACGACTTCGATGCCGGAGGGGAGCCGCCCGGCAACGCGGCCAAGCGCGGCGGCGATCGCCGCTACCTGCGCCTCCGCCACCGCGGAGGCGACCGCCTCCAGATCAGCGTCGGCGAGCTGCTCGGGATCGGCGCAGACCAGGCGCGCCAGCCGGGAACGCACCTCAGCCGGCGTGGCACCGCGGCCGTCGGGGAAGCTGCAGGTGCACCGTGCCGGAGTCAGATTGCCGAGCAGCAGGTGCGCGTCGGCGCTGATCGCGAACAGCTCAGCGGACACCGGGCACGGCTCGCCGCCGATCGGCACGTGCGAGAGCGCCGCCGCGACGTTGGTCCGCAGCGCGCCTGTGTAGACCAGCTCGCCGGCGAGCAGCCGTTCGACGTCGGTGCGTCCCCGGGCCGCGACCTCGCCGGCCACGATCGGGATCACGTCGGTGGTGGTGCCGCCGCAATCGAGGAGGATGGCGTCGGGCAGCGAGCGGGCGACCAACAGCGCCGTCGCCATCCAGTTGGCGGCGGCGCAGCGCAGCGGCTCGGCCCGCGCCGCTCCGAGTTCGACCAGCTCACCGGCGTTGGTGATGACGCGCAGCCGGCGTCCGGGCAGCGCCCGGCGGGTGGCGTCGAGCACGTACAGCACCCCCTCTCGCTTGCTCGCGAACACGTCGACCAGCTCCGCGGTGGTGGTCAGTGCCACCGGAGCGCGATCGAGCCCCAGTCGCCCGACGACGGAGGCGATCGCGTCGGCGAGCGCCTCCGGCGCCCGCCACACCTCGAATGGCTCGGCGACGATCCGGACCGGCCCGTCGCCGTCGACGACCGCCGCCTTCGTGTTCGCGCCGCCGATGTCGAGCCCGATCACCGGGACCGGCGGCTGGCGGGGTGCGGGCATCGGCGCGGGTGGCCGCATCCGGGACTCATGCTCTCACCCGGTGAATCGCGGGGGCTTTCGGCTATATGGTCGTGGTCGCCGAGCGTGCGTACGCTGTGCGTGGATGATGATGATGATACGGCGGACTCCAGGGTGAGTCCTCGCGCGCCTGATCACCAGGGTGTAGCGCCCGCTCGTGAAGGGATGCAGTCGTCTGACCACGAAGCGCGAGTGGCGCGCGCCCGGCGCATCGTCCGCGTGCAGCGCAGCCGGGCCAGACCCGGCGGTGGGCCTCCGGGCGAGCCGCCGTTGTCGGCCGGGCCGGCCCGAGCCGGCGGACCTTCTGGTCACCGGCATCGGTGAGTGGTGGGTCGGGGATTAGGGGATTCGGCGAGGACGGTCTTCGTGGTCGTCGCGGCGATGCTCAGGAAGGCCTGGGCACCGGATCGACTCCCAGCTCAGCGAGCTTGCGGTCAAAAGCGAGGATGCGGTCGGTGTCGACGTAGAAGTCCTCTTGTTCGACGATCTTGCCCCACCGCGTGCGCAGGACGAGCACCGTCCGGTTCTCGTAGATGCGACTGCCGTCGGGGCTGGTGGCGTGATCGTCAAACCGAGCCCACAGGGTCATCGCCCACGGAGGGCCGCTGATCGCGACCTCTTGAATCTCGCCCTGGATCTTCGCCGCCGTGAAGTTCTGCAGGAAGCGATCCATGCCGGCCTTGCCCACCCAGTCACCGGCCCAGCGATGGTCACCATCGTTGAAGTGCAACACGAAGTCATCGGCATAGGCGGTGAGCAGGCTCGAGTGATCACCGGCGTTCAGCTTCTTGACATCACGCCCGAACTTCAACACCAGCAGTCGGGGGATCAGGGACCGGCCGCCAATCGCGAGACCGGCGCCGACAACGAGGCTCTTGCACCGCATGGCACGTCTCCTTCCGATCAAATCTTCAACGCCATCTGAGCCTACGCGCCGAGCCATTCCGCATCCAACTCCGACGGCCCTTCAGGGCGCCGGCTTCTGCTTCCCGCGCGAAGGAGCGAAGTCGGCGTCACGATCGAGGTCAGCTCAGGCCTCGGCCCGCGATGCCCCTGCCGGAGGCCTACGCATACGCCAAAGCGGCGGTCCGCCCTCCGGCAGCTCAAGCACATCCATGTGCACGAAGCCGAGCCGCTCGTAAAGTGCTGCGCTGCGCTCGCTGCTGGCCTCGATGTACGCCGGTAGCCCGGCCGAGTCGGCTCTCTGGAGCGTCGGCTGCATGAGCGCCGATCCCACGCCCTGTCCCTGGAGGGCGGTACGCACCCCGACGGTTCGCACGTAGAAGTGGGGCTCACGTAGGTGTCGCTCCGCCATCGCGCGCTGCACCCTTATCGCGAGCGACAATCGCATCCTGAACGCCCGCACCCACTTGAGCGCCTCCTTGCCCGTCGCGGACTTCGGCATCTCCCAGGCGCCGGGTGGCAGTTCGGTCACCGCGCCGTCGTACCCGGAAGTCGTCCACACGGTCCCCCCGTTCGGCAGTACGTACTGCTCCATCTCAACCGCAAACATCGCTCGTAGCCGTGGCGCCCGCCGCAGGCTGCCCGGCAGCAGCCACGTGAACAGCGGGTCGTCGATGAACGCGTCGGCGAGCACGCCCGCCAGCCGCGGGACGTCGTCGGCTGTCGCGAGCCGCAGCGCCGGCTGCTTGATCCCGGGCCTCCCAACCACTGGTTCTGATCCGGCGGGTGGCGGTACCGCCATCTGCTATCCCTCCCAATGCTTGACCAACGTGTAAGACAGCGTATTATACAACGTTCTATCGAGATGTCCACTTCCAACCGGTCAACTCATCGCACCAAGCTGCTCGAGGCGGCACGAACGCTGCTGCGTGACCGCAGCTACGGCAACATCACCGCGCGCGACCTCGTCGCCGCCTCGAACACCAACCTCGGATCGATCGGATACCACTTCGGCTCAAAAGAGGCGCTCCTCAACGAAGCGATCGGACTCGCCCTTGAGGAATGGGCCGACGCGATCATCCACGCCACCCGTACCGACCCGGGCCCCGGGCCACTGGCGCTGACGAACTCGCTACGGACCGTACTCGACGAATACGACTCGATCCGCCCCTACTACCACGCCTACATCGAAGCGCTCGCACGAAGCGCCCGCTCGCCGGAGCTCCGCGAACAACTCGCCGCGCACTACAACCGCCAACGCGACCGCGTCGCGGGCCTGCTCACCGACTCGCTCCACGACGCGATCGACCCCAACGACGCCCGCCACCTCGCATCCGTGATGATCGCCACCATCGACGGCCTGCTCATCCAAACATTCATCGACCCCGATAACGCGCCCACCAGCCACGACCTCGCCACCGCCACCGGCCACCCGCTCACTCCCGAGCAAACCCGCCCAGCCCCACAACCGTAGACACCTCGGCGGGCACAATCGTGGTCGGTGACACCTACACGATTCCTGCGCTCCGGCCAGGACACGGCGGGGCGATATACGCTGATCGACATGCACGTCCCTCCAGCCGGCGGACCTCCGCCCCATCGCCAAAACTTCGAGGAGATGTTCAGCATCCTCGAAGGAGAGATCGAGCTGACTGAGTTCTTTCGTGCCGTCGGCGTCCCGGTTGCGCATCGCACCGAGGCCCCGCCGGCGCTCGACGATGCCGGTCAAGCGGCCTTCATCGCCCGGGCGAAGGCCCTCGCCCCGCAATCTCGAACCGAGCTTCTCCCTCCGCCGCAGGGATCGTGAGCGATCCGGAACGATGCGGATCGTTCCGGTCATTGATCTCAAGGGCGGCATCGTCGTGCACGCCCGCCGCGGACAGCGCGCCGACTACGCGCCGCTGCGCAGCCCGCTGGTGGCAGGCTGCGAGCCGGTGGCGGTCGCCCGGGCGCTGTGCCGGGTCTGCCGGACCCGCACCCTGTACGTGGCCGATCTGGAAGCGCTCGCCGGCGAGCCGGCGGACGCGGCCACGCTGGCCGCCGTGTCGGCCGTGGCCGAGCCGTGGGTGGACGCCGGCGCCACCACCCCCGAGCGGGCGTCGGCGCTGGCCGGCGCCGGAGCGGCGCGCAACGTCGTCGGCACCGAGTCGCTGGGGCCCGACGCCCCGGATGCGTTCCCGCCAGCGCTGCGGCGGCCGGCGCCGCCGCTGGTCCTCAGCGTCGACCTGAGCGACGGAAGGCTGATCTCGCCGCGTCCCGAGCTCGCCGGCCACGACCCCGCCGCCGCCGCGCCGCTGGCGATGCGGCTGGGGGTGCACGAGCTGCTGGTGATCGATGTCGCCCGCGTGGGCAGTGGCACGGGGCCGCCGCTGCGCGCCGTGGCCCAGCTGGCGGCGGCGCTTCCCGAGCTTGCCATCTACGCCGGCGGCGGCGTGCGCGACGATGACGACCTGCGTGCGCTCGAGTCCGCCGGGGCCACCGGCGCCCTCGTCGCCACCGCCCTGCACGAGGGACGGGTTACGCCGTGACTGGTGTCACGACACCAGCGCCTCGCAGGATCTGATCACCCGCCGCGTCAGGTCGTCGGCGCAGATCGACTGCAGCGCCTGCCAGCCGGGGATGCCGTTGACCTCCAGGACAACGGTCTCGCCGTCGGGCGCGATGAGCAGGTCGATACCGGCGATGTCGGCCTCGACCGCCGCGGCCGCGGCGAGTGCCAGGCTGCGCTGCGCCGGGCTCAGCGTGACGGCGCGCGGACGGGCGCCGCGCGCGATGTTGGCCCGCCACGAGTCGGTCACGCGCTCCATCGCGCCGGCGATCTCGTCTCCGACGACGAGCACGCGCAGGTCGCGGCGGCCGGCGGGAGCGATCGTGCGCTGCACGTAATACACCGTCCGCTCCAGCTCCAGGGCGCGGAACACCCGGTGGGCCACGTCGCGCTCCTCGACACGCGCGATGCCCGAGCCCATCGCGCCGAACAGCGGCTTGACGACGACGTCGCCGCCCAGCTCCGCGAACGCGCGCATCGCGCCGTCGTAGCTCTCGCAGACGATCGTCGGCGGAGTGGGCACGCCGGCGCGAGCGAGCACCGCCGAGGCCCACGACTTGTCGACGGTGCGCTCGATCGCGCGCGGACCGTTGACGCAGCGGACGCCGTGCTCGGCGAGGACGTGCAGCGCGTCCATGCGGAAGATCACCTGCTCCAGCGAGCCGCGGGGCAGTCCGCGAACGACGAGCAGGTCCAGCGCATCCAGCACCGCGCCCTCGGGCCCGAGCACGTGCACCTGTCCGTGCTCGTCGATCTGGGACTGCAGGCGGGTGGCGGGGATGGCGAGCACCTCGTGGCCGCGGGCGGCGAGGGCGCCCATCAGGCAGCGCGTATGCCACGAGCCGGTCGCGCCGAGGACGCCGACGCGCAGCCGCGGGGTCAACGCGTGAACGAGCGCTCGAGCACGTCGGGCGCGAGTCGGCCGCCGTGATGGGCGCGCCCGGACTCGGTGCTGGTCAGCGTGACCGCGGCGGGGCTGAACAGCATCGGATCGACGTCATAGAAGTTCCAGTCGGCGGCGGCGAGCAGCTCCCCGAACGGGGTGCCGAACGCCTCCGAGTCCGCCGAGGGCAGGCGCTGGGCGAGCTCGGCGATCTCCTTGTCGGCCCCCTCCAGCCACAGGTGCACGGTGCCGCCGTACAGCACCGCATCGTTGGTCCGACCGATCGCGGCCGGATCCTCGGCGGCCACCGGGGCGATCGGGCAACAACCCCACCCGCTGCGGACCCGGGCCGGGTCCACGCCGAGCTCGTGCAGCTTGTGCAGCGCGGTCTCGACGACGCGGGCCGAGACCTGCACCGACCCGCACACCGAGGCGGTCGGCGCGATCAGGAACGTAATCTGGGACGCCTGGAGCTCGCACCGGCGTGCCACCTCGTCCACGATCTCGGTCGGCGGTGCCTGCCGGGTCTCCAGGCACAGGACCGCCCGGTCGGCCTGCTCGCGCCAGGCCAGCTCCTCGAACAGGTCCTCGACGCGCGCCAGGGCGCGGCCCGGGCCGCTGGCCAGCGCGAAGAAGTCGTCGTGCTCGAGCTTCCAGCCCGCGTACTGCGCGGCCAGGCAGGCGGCCGCCGGCTCATCCACGGCGACGCCGACGCCGGGCCAGGTGCGCTCGCCGACCGGCACCGCCAGCGGGTCGATCCGGCCCAGCCCCCCCATGCACGCGGCCGCGAAGCCCAGGCCGGCCTGCAGCCCGCCGCGGGCCTCCGCGCCGCAATCCACCAGGCGCGCGCCTGAGTCCAAGTTGCGGACCTGGATCCCCAGCGCGCCGGCGTCGGCGACCAGCGCATCCACCAGCGTGGCGGCACGTTCGTTCATGGACAGGCTCACAGGCTCTCCTCCTCGTCGAAGATCAGCAGCTCGCCCCGGCCCAGCTCGGTCTGGTCCCCGGACCAGCGTGCCCAACGCCCGCTCAGAAGCGCGTCGTCGATCGACAGGTACCTCCTCCGCAGCTCTCGCAGCTGCAGCCTCAGGGCCGGCGGCGTATAGCGGACGGCGAACGTATATCCGGGCAGAGGCCGCGCCGGCTTCCCCGAGACGATGCTGCCCCGTTTGTTGCCCATCCCGGCCTCCGGCCCGACCCCGCCCAGCGCGATCACGGTTCCCGCGAGCATCCGCAACCCGGCACCTGCTTCGGCCCGTCCGCCGATCGCCACCAGTCCTCGTCGCAGGCCGGCACCGGCCTCCTGGCCCGCGTCGCCGGCGATCACGATCTCGCCGCCGCTCATCCCCGCCCGCGTGCCGGGATAGGCACCGCCGAGCCGATCGCCGGCGTTGCCGCGAATCGTGAGATTTCCACCGCGCATCTCCGCGCCTGCCCAGGCGCCGACGTCGCCGGCCACGAAGATCTCCCCGCCGGACATCCCGGCGCCGAGGTGGTCCCCGCACGATCCGTCGACCACGAGGTGCCCGGTCGCCATCCCGTGCCCGATCCGGTCGATTGGTCGCAGGTCGCCGGCGACGAACAGGTGATCGCTGCCCGTGCCGACCACGTCGAACAGCTCGCCGAGGGGCAGCGCAAGGCGCCCGGAGCGCAGCGTCAGCGCCGCGACCTCGCGTGCGCCGCGTCCGCGCAGCTGCTCCGGCGTCAGCACCGAGCCGTCGACGCGTCCGGGGGGCAGTGTTCGCAGGACGAGCTGCAGCGTCATGGCGGATCGCGCAACTCCGTGAGCGGGAAGTGAAACTCTCCCAGCCCCCCGCCGAAGTTGGCCGCGGTGACAAGGGCGGCGCCCGCGCCGGCGGCCGCGTGCAGCCCACGGCGCATCGCCTCGCGCACCTTGTCCTCGGACATGCCGTCGATGACGATCTCGTACATCGCCCCGACGCCGTCGGGCACGAGCGAGTCGTCGATCTGGCGGCGCAACGTGGGGGCAAATTGATGATTGGTGGAGGCCGGCATCGCGGAGGACGTGAGCGCGCCGACCTTGCTGCCGCTGCGCACGACCCCGCCGGGGAACGGCAGCACGACGCCCTCGTCGCGCACCGCGTCGACCGCCGCCTGCGCGGCGCTGAGCGCGCGCGCCTCGTCCGTGCCGCCGATCACGAGGTTGCCGCCCCCGACGCCAGTGCCGACCCCGACCGACTCGCAGACGAGAAATTCCCCCTCCATCACCGGGATCCGCCAGAACCGTTCACCGGAGATCACCTTGCTGGCCTGAAACCCGTCGCCGAAGTGGCGCAGGGTGGAACCGAGCGCCACCCGCTTCTCGGCCCGGGGCAGACCATCGAAGCACGCCGTCGTCGGGCAAGTCATGACGCACTGCCCGACGCGGTCGAGCACGCGCTTGCCGACGCCCTCGCGGTCCATGGCGAACAGCAGCACCGAGATGCCCGGCCGGCCGTCCGGCGTCCGGGTGACGGGGCACTCGATCGCCGCTTCGCACTTGCAGCCGATCACCGAGGTGGCAAAGCCGGTCGCCGACCGCGCCGCCTCGAGCGCCCAGCCTGCGGTCGCGGCCGTGATCACCAGCCGCGCGTAACGCATCGGGAACGCCTCGGCGAACGTGTCCTGCACCTGGGTGGCGCCGAGCGTGAAGGAGCCCGTGGGCGTCGACGCATCGGTCATCCGGCGGCCTCGACGATCCGCGCCGGCTCGCGCAGCGCCGGGTCGCGCACCGGGTAGTGCTCGAACGCCACTGTGTAGCGCTCGCCGAACAGCGGCTCGAGCACGCGGGTCACGTCGGGATCGAACGCGGCGCGGCCGCTGAGCAGCAGTCCGTCGTCGGCGCGGCGCAAGTCGCCGTCCTCGACGGCCAGCTCACCGCCCTTGATCACGTAGCGGGGAGTGGCGAACATCTCCTCGCGGTCGGCGCGATCGTGGTAGATGGTCACGTCGGCGTCGGCGCCGACGCCGAGGTGGCCCTTGTCGCGCAGCCCGAGTCGGCGCGCCGGCGCGGCCCGGGTGATGATCGCGATCTCGTTCAGCGTGTACTCGCGGTCCAGGCCGTCGGGCAGCGCGGTGCGCTGGATCGCGTTCTGATTGGCGCGGCCCATCTGATCCTCCCGGAAGGCGCGGTCCATCAACAGGCGGATCAGCTTCGGGTAGCTGAGAAACGAGCCGCCGTTGGGATGATCGGTGGACAGCATCACCTGCCACGGGTCCTTGCCCAACAGGAACAGCTCCAGCCCGATGCCCCACTGCAGGGCGTGGACGTAGTTGCCCGCCCGGTAGGTGTAGGGCACGATCCCGCAGCCGGTCTCGACCTCGGTGTCGTGGTTGCACCACTTGCCGCCATCGAGGTCGCGGAGCACCGCCGACACGCGGGCGTCGGCGGTCATCGTCATCGCCGGCCCGAACATCACCTGGCCGACGTCGGCGGTGATCTCGGGATGGCTGCCCAGGTATTCGATCAGCTCGGATGCCCGGGAGCGTGGCTGACCCTCGGGCTTCCCGCCATAGCTGTGGAACTGCAGGTGAGCGAAGTGCGCCTGGCGTCCAGACAGCGTGCGCATCGTGTCGAGCGTGGTGTCGGCGTTGCCGGGAACGCCGAGGTTGTTGGCGTGAATGTGGACCGGATGGGGCAGCCCGAGCTCGTGCACCGCCCCCCCGATCGCCTCCAGGATCTGGCGCGGCGTCACCTGATAACCCGCCACCGTGTCGTCGAGCGAGTCGATGTGCCCGTTGCTCTGCTTCCACAGCTCCACTCCGCCGGGGTTGACGAGCTTGACGCCGTAGCCGCCGGTCGCCTCCAGCCACCACGCGACGGCGTCGCGCAGCTGCGGCGAGACGGCTCCGCCGGATTCGCGGATCAGCTCGAACAGCACCTGGTTGTTGCCCATCAGGATCAGGAAGGCCTTGTCGATCATCGGCGTGTCGCGCAGCTCGGCGAGCACATGGCGGGCGGCCAGCGGCGGAGCGGCCGCCTCGACGACGGTGGTGTAGCCCAGCAGCGAGTAGCGGTAGCCGGTGGCGAACGTGGAGGGGACGAGCCCGCCGGTGCCCGAGCGCAGGATCTCGGTCCGGTCCAGGGGTTCGTCGCGGCGCTCGTCGGGGGCGAGCTTGCGCGCGGCGTTGACCTTGGGACCGGCGATGTGGGCGTGGATATCGACGCCGCCGGGCATCACCACCATCCCCTGGGCGTCGATCCGCCGGGCGTCGGGACCGACCTCGGCGACCACCTTGCCGTCCTGGATGCACACGTCGCGGAGCTCGCCGTCGACGTCGTTGGCGGGGTCGTGGACCTGACCGCGGCTGATCCGGATCGCCGTCATCGCCGCATCTCGGCCAGCAACCGCGCCAGCAGCACCGCCGCCGTCGGCGCATCGTCGTGAAACGGCGCCTGCAGCGTCAGCGGGACCCCGTCGAGCCGGTGGGCGGTGCCGGGGGCCGCCGCCCCGGCGGCCGCGGTGCGGATGGACACCTCCACGCCCTCCACCGGCATGCTGCACAGCGCAATCTGAGTCATGCCCTCGGGCAGCTCGTCAGGGGCGCCCTCGACGCGCAGGCACACGTCGATGCCCTCGCCGGTGGCGAGCGGCCGGGCTGCGGTGACGAGCTCCGGATGATCGTTGACAAAGTCGACGTTCCCCGCATACCCCGTCTGCCAGGCCAGCACATCCTGCGCCCCGGTGGTCCCGGCAGCGCTTGGTAACGCCAGCGTGACCACGTGGCGCTGGTCAGACAGCGCGCGGACCAGCTCGTGCAGCGCGAGCGCGCGGCGCTGACCGCCGGTACCCGCCGTGAGCCCGGGTCCGTGCACGAAGGCGGCGTGGGGTACGGCGCTGACGCGCTCCAGCAGGCCGCGCAACTTCGATCCGAGCTCGCTGTCGCGCACCGTCAGTCCCCTTTGGAGTGCGTGCACGGTTCTCAGCGCGTCCAGGTCACGCTCCTGCGGCCAGCGGAGCTGCAGGTCGGCGCGCCGCGCGGTGGCGGTATCGCGGTCATCGACGACCACGAGCGTGCGCTCGCCGCCGCGCCCGGAGGACAGGTCGCCGGCGAAGCCGAGACGATCGAGCAGCCGCGGATGGGTGATCGCGGGATCCTCGCGCCAGATGACAACCACCCGGGAGCGATCCCGGATCTCGCCCAGGGTGGCGGTGGAGGTCCCGCGCAGGGGTGCCGCCGGGGCGCCCGGCCAGGCCCCGGTCACCGCGTCGGTCGCGACCCGCGCTCCGATCCGATCCGCGAGGGCGACCGCGGCCCGCGCATCCTCCACGGTGCCTGCGTGGAAGCCATGGACCAGTGGCCGGCGCGCCTCCCGCAGCAGCTCGGCCGCCCGGGTCAGCGCCGCCTCGACGTCGGCCGGCTGACCGCCGATGGTCGCCGCCGGCTGGCTGCCCGGCCGGCGCAGGCGCGCCGAGAACCACTCTGCGCCCAGGCCGCACGGAGGCTGTAGGCGCACTTCATCGCCAGAGTGCTCCAGGGTCACGTCGTCGCACAGGAGACCGCAGCCCGCGCAGGTGACCTGGCCCCGCCCACCTCGCCCAGCCGTGGCCGAGGCGGATTCAGCCATGGGCGAGCACCGCGTCGGCTTCGGCGAGCGCGGCCAGCAGGCGCGCGCCGCGGACGGCGAGCTCCGGCGCGTCGGCGCGGTCCGAGATCAGCGTGCACACCGGCGCGCCGCGCTGGATCGTCTCTCCCCGGTGGGGGATGTCGCGCACCAGGTCGGCCGGCCACCACTCGGGATCGGGGGCGCGAAGATCGCGGTCGGCGAACAGCACGAGCTTCACCCTCGCACATCGCGTCGCCGGCGGCGTATCGACGGTGGGCAGACCGAGACCGCGCGCCCCCCGGACATGGGCCTCGAAGCTCCCGGGCCCGAACAGCTCCAGCCCCGCCGGGGGTCGGGGGTTGACCTCCAGCACCCACGCGTGGCGCCCGTCCCAGATCGCGTCGACGCCGAAGGCGCCACGCACGCCGAAGCGAGCCGCCACCTCGGCGCAGACCGCGCACAGCTGAACGCGCAGCTCGCTCCGCTCACTCTCGGGCAGGCGCGGCGGCGCCAGGTTGCCCGTCCACTGAAATCCCGGTGAGCGATGCAGCTGCTCGGTGAGGCCGAGCACGGCGGCCCGCCGACCGTCGCCGATCGCCACCGCCGAGCAGGACAGCCCGAGGATGCGGCGCTGCAGGATCTCGCTGGACCGCAGCCGGCTCCCGGTCCACCGGCGCACGCCGCGCCCGCCGCCGCCCCGCCGCGGCTTGCGCAGCCATCCGTCGTGATCGGACCCGCCCTTCCCGCCACCGGCGGCCTGGGGGAGGTCGTCGATCGACCGGGTCTCGGGTGCGCGCGCTCCCGCTGCCCGTGCCGCGGCGGCGATCGCCCACGGATCGCGCACGGCGGCCAGCAGCTCGGCCGGCGTTCCCAGCAGTTCCCGTCCCTGGCCCAGCCGCTCCACCAGATCGGGCCGATTCTCCAGGCCGGCGCCGTAGACGAAGGCGTCGGCGTCGACGCCCGCGGCGTGCGCCGCCAGGGCGTCGTTGCTCGGCGCCGTGGCACCGGGGGCGACCGCGCGGAGGTCGACGTCACCGAACCGGTCCAAGGTGGTCACCTCATACCCATCGGCCACCGCCAGCTGGGCGAGCATGCGGGCGCTCACGGCGACAACCAGGATCCTCACGGCAGCCGGACTCCCGACAGGAGCGCGGCCAGCAGAGTGCCCGCCACCAGGTCGGCGGTCGTTCCGGGATTGAGCCGGTGGTCGGGTCCGCGCAGCGAGGCATCGAAGGCCTGCAGCGTGCGCGTCCCGGCGCGCACCTCGCGAGCCGCGGCGGTCACCGCCCGGGCTGCCTCCGTCCCCGCCTTGCGCGCGATCAGGCTGTCGGGGTTGGAGGCGAGCAGGCCGAGGTGAAGTGACACGATCGCATCGAGCGTGCCGGTGCCGGTGCGCAGCGCGTCGGCCAGCAACTCCAGGCCGGTGTCGAACACGATCGCGTAACCGGTCGCGTACTCCGAGGCGATGCTGTCGCGGTGCGCGGCAGCCGCCATCGCCTCGCGCAGCGAGACCCGCGCGGGAGCTCTGACGTCGTGCTCGGGCGCCTCGCCCAGCCCGCCGGGTGCAGCCTGGGCGATCGCCGCAAACGCGGCGGCGGCATCGTCGACATCGAGCCGTGCGAGTGTTCTCTCGGTGGCCGATCGCAGCGCTTCGTCCTCCCGCCGGGTCGTGGCGGCGCGGACCAGCGGCGCGAACAGGAGCACGATCCCCAGATTGGTGTTGGCGCCGGCGACGCGGGCGGTCGCCCGCACCCCGTCAGCGATGAGCTGACCGACGCCGCGCTCGCCCGCCCGGCGGCCGGCGAGGACGGGACCGAGCGCGAGCGCCGAGCGCACCATGTCGGTGTAGGTCGTGTCGCAGAAGTCGTGAGCCGGCGTGATATTGCCGGGCTTGGCGGCCGATACCTCCAGCAGGCAGGCGAGCTGGACATGGTGCTCGATTAGATCCCGGCTGGGTATCGAGTGAGCTAGGGTTGCACTCACCCGCGTCACGATACGAGAGAGGGAGACAGCATGGCCATCACCCTGGCAACCGGAGAGGCCTTGACCGGCGACGGTAACGAGTTGGCCCACATCGACCTACTGATCGGTTCCAAGAACGGACCGGTCGGCGCCGCCTTCGCCAGTGCCTTCACCAACGAGAAGGAAGGTCACACCAACCTGCTGGCGGTCGTCGCCCCGAACCTCCCGGCCAAGCCCGACACGGTGATCTCGAACAAGGTGACGATCAAGGGCGAGAAGCAGGCGGTGCAGCTGTTCGGCCCGGCGCAGGCCGCCGTCGCCCGCGCGGTGGTGGATTCGGTCGCCGAGGGCGTCATCCCCAAGGACCAGGCCGACGACCTGTGCCTGGTGGTCGGCGTGTTCATCCACTGGGAGGCCACCGACGACAAGAAGATCTACGACTACAACTACGAGGCCGTGAAGCAGTCGATCGCGCGGGCGGTCAAGGGTGAGCCGAGCGTCGACACGGTGATCGCCGAGGCGCCCAACGCGCGTCACCCGTTCGCCGGGGGCGCCGAGGGTTAGCGCCGGACTCGGGGGCCGAGGGCCAGCCGGCCTTGAGCCGTTGACCGCGCAGACCGGAGAGCCACCGCTCGCCGGTCTGCGGACCGTCGTCACCGGAGCCAGCTCCGGGATCGGAAGGGCGATCGCCGGCGCCTTCGCCGCCGCCGGCGCTCACGTCGGCATCGGCTTCTCGCGCTCGTCGGAGGCGGCGCGAGCGCTCGCGAGCGAGCTCGGCCCCGGCCATCCGCCCCTGCGGGCAGACCTGAGCACGCTGGACGGCTGCACCTCCATCGTGCAGGAAGCGTTCGACGTTCTCGGGAACGTCGATGTCTGGGTCAACAACGCCGGCGCCGACGTGCTCACCGGCGACGCCGGCGGGTGGCCGGCCGAGCGCAAGCTGCAGGCGCTGCTCGAGCTCGACCTCAAGGGCACGATCCGCTGCTCCCGTCTGGTCGCCGCCCGCATGCGGCCCGGCGGCTGCATCCTCAACCTGGGGTGGGACCACGCCAGCATCGACGGGATGGCGGGTGACGATCCCGAGCTGTTCGCCGCCGTCAAGGCCGGGGTGCTCGGCTTCTCCAAATCGTTCGCGCGCTCGGTCGCCCCCGACGTGCGCGTCAACGTGCTCTGCCCCGGCTGGATCGAGACCGCGTACGGAGCGGGTGCGGACCGCGCCTTCTACGAAGAGGTTGCCGCGCACACCCCAATGCGCCGCTGGGGCCGGCCGCAGGACGTGGCCGGCGCCGCCGTCTGGTTGGCCTCGCCGGGCGCCGCCTTCGTCACCGGCCAGGCGGTCAACGTCAACGGCGGCGCAGTTGGCTGACACGCTGTTCCTCACCGGCCGCCTCGCCGAGCCGGCGCTGCGTGGCGTCCTGTCGGAGCTGGGTATCGATCACCAGATCACCGTGATGAACATCTCAGTCGCCGCGCTCATGACCACGCGTTGGATCGCCAAGCGCCTGCGCCCACCGCCGGGAGTCGACAGCATCGTGATTCCGGGGCTGTGCGAGGGCGACGTCGAAACGCTGGCGCAGGCCACCGGCCTGCCGGTGCGCAAGGGGCCGGCCGACGTCCGCACGCTACCGGAGTGGTACGGGCGCGAGGCGGTTCGGGCGCAGCTCGGTCCCCGTGACGTGCGCGTGTTCGCCGAGATCAACGACGTGCAATCGCTGTCACGCCAGCAGATCATCGGCCGGGCCCAGGGCTACCGGGCGGCCGGGGCCGACGTGATCGACCTCGGCCTGTCTCTGGATCGCTCGTGGCTGGCCGACGGACCGCCGACGATCGCGGCGCTGCGCGAGTGCGGGCTGTCGCTCAGCATCGACACGCTCGATCCCGAGCACATCCGTATGGCGGACGCCGCCGGCGTGGACTACGTGCTCAGTCTCACGCCGGAGACGATCGACCTGGCGCAGGAGCTGCGGGCGACGCCGGTGCTGATCACCGAGGAACCGGACGACCTCGACGGCCTGCACCGGATGGCCGCTCACATGGAGCAGCTCGGCCGTCCATACCTGCTCGATTCGATCCTGGCTCCCATCAACTCCGGGTTCGCCGCGTCTCTGGCGCGTTACGTCGAGGTTCGCCGCCGTCACCCCGAGGCCGAGCTGCTGATGGGGATCGGCAATCTGACGGAGCTCACCGAGGCCGATTCGACCGGGGTGACCGCGCTGCTGATCGGCTTCTGCCAGGAGGTCGGCATCGGCGCGGTGTTGACGACCGAGGTGATCGGGTGGGCGCGCGGGGCGGTGCGCGAGACCGTGCTGGCCGCGCAGATCATGCGTCTTGCCCAGCGCGAGGCGCGGCCGCCCAAGCACATCGACTCCGGACTGGTGACGAGCCGGGACGAGTCGATGCGCGCCCCCTCAGAGCAGGAGCTGCGCGCCATGCAGGCGCAGGTCGCAGACCCCAACTACCGCCTGTTCGCCGATGCCGACTGGCTGTACGCGTTCAACGGCGACCGCTTCGTGCGCGAGACGAACATGTATCGCGTGTTCGAGCAGCTCGACGTGGACGACGCCGCGCACGCCTTCTATCTCGGCAAGGAGCTGATGAAGGCGACGATCGCGCGCGGGCTGGGCAAGAACTACCGCCAGGAGGGGCCCCTGGACTGGGGCCTGTACAGCTTCCCCGAACCTCGACGAGAGGACCCTCGATGAACAAGATCCTGATCCAACTCGACACCGACTCCCACCCGAGTCCGTTCGACGCGATCGCCGCCTACGACGCCGGCGTCGACGTCGTGCTCGGGTTCGCCGAGATCACCACCGACAACCTGGACGACATCGTCCAGGGCGCGATCTTCCCGCGCGGCCCCGATGGCCTCGCCAACACCGCCTTCTGGGTTGGCGGGTCCAACGTGCGCGACGGCGAGGCGGTGTTCGCGGCGGCGCAGAAGCTGTTCTTCGACCCGTTCGAACCGTCGATCATGCTGGACTCTGACGGCTCCAACACGACCGCGGCGGCCGCCCTGGCCCGGGTCCGCGACACGGTCTCGCTGGAGGACGCCCGCGGGGCGGTGATCGGCGTGGGGCCGGTCGGCCTGCGCACGGCGGAGCTACTGCGGCGCGAGGGCGCCGAGGTGACCGTGCTGACGTTCCCGCCCGATGTGATGGACGGCCGCCACCGCCGGGCGTCCGGTGTCCCAACCGCCCAGGAGGCGGGGTTCGAGGTCGTCGAACCGGAGTCCAGCGACGAGCTCGACGCGGCGCTCGCCGGCCACGTGGCCGTGTTCGCCGCGGGTCCCGCGGGCACGCAGATCCTGCGCCGCAGCGGGTGGGCGCACGTCGACGGCCTGCGGGTGGTCGTCGACTACTCGGCGGCCGAGCCCGCGGGGGTGGAGGGCGTGGCCCGCGACGACGACCTGGTGCAGGAGGACGGCGTGCTCAAGCTCGGGGCGCTGGCGGTGGGCGGTCCCAAGATGAAGCTGCAGAAGGCCTGCGTGCAGCGGATGTTCGAGACCAAGGGCACGGTGCTGGATCTCGACGGCGTCTACGACGTCGCCCTGGACGTGCTGTGAGAGGTCCGCCTCCCCTGCCCGCCGGCCGCGGCCCGGCGCGCTCAGCTGCGGGCGCCCGCGGTCGGCTTGGAGAACACGAACTTGCCCATCGGCCCGTCGAGGGGACTGTCGGGCTCGGGCCGCCACAGCACGGTGTCCTCGATCTTGCGCGCCAGGGTGAAGTCGTTGTCGGTGATGCCGCCCGCCGAGTGCGTGGCCAGCTTGACCCACAGCTTGCCCCAGGTGACGTTCAGGTCGGCGTGATGCCCGGCGGCCTCGCACAGGTATCCCACCAGGTTGACCGCCATGAGGGTCGTCGGCCAGCCGTCGGTGTTGTACTTGCGCCGGATCCAGTTGCCCTCGAGATACCACTCGTTCAGGCCGAGCTCGGACAGCTTGGCGGGGATCTCTTCGTCGGTGTACGTCCGCTTGTCGCTCATCGCCCAATCATATGCCCCGGGTAGCCGGCGTCGATCCGGGAACGGTGTCGTTCGATCTGTGCATCCTGGAGGACGGGGAGCCGGTCGTCGAGCAGGTGTTTCCGACCGGCTCGCTCAGCGAGGACTGCGCCCCGCTGCTACGAGCGCTCGCGCGTCACGGACCCTATGACCTCGTCTACGGTCCGAGCGGCTACGGCCTGCCCCTGGTACCGGCCGGCGACGTCGGCGAGCGCGAGCTGGCCGAGATGGTGCTCGTGCGGCCCGACGAGCGTGGCCAGGACGCCGGTGTCGGCGGCATGCGGTCGCTGTTGCGGGCCCTGGCGGGCAGCGGCCTGCCGGTCGTGTTCGGTCCCGGCGTGATCCACCTGCCGTCGGTCCCGAGCCACCGCAAGTACAACCGGATCGACCTGGGAACCGCTGACAAGGTATGTGCGGCGGCCTATGCGATCGTCGACCAATCCGGTCGGCGGGCGATCCCGGCGCGCGAGACGGCGATGGTGCTGCTGGAGCTGGGGGGCGCATTCACCGCCGCGCTGGCGATCGCCGACGGCCAGATCGTCGACGGCGTGGGCGGATCCTCGGGGCCGCTGGGCGTGCGCGCCGCCGGCGCGCTGGACGGCGAGCTGGCCTACCTGCTGGCGCCGGCGCTGGGCAAGCGCACGCTGTTCACCGGCGGGGCCCTGGATCCGACGGGCGCTCTTCGGATCGCCGATCTCGGCGCGCTGTGGGCCTCACCGGCGCATGCCGATGGTTGGGCGGCGCTGCTCGAGGCCGCCGCCAAGGCGGTGCGGGGGCTGCTGGTCAGCCTGCCGGCGCCCCGCGAGATCGTCGTCTCCGGCCGCCTCGCCCGCATGCCCGAGCTGATCGCCGCCCTGGCCTCGTCGCTGGGCGACATCGCCCCGGTGATCGCGCTGCACCCGGGACGGGCGAGCGCAGCCGCGCATGGTGGCGCGCTGCTGGCCGACGCGCTGGCGGGCGGGCGGCATGCGGTGCTGGCGGAGGTGATGAGGTTGCGCGAGTCCGGCGGCACGGCGCTCGACCACCTTCGCGTCGCCGGCGCCGACTCGATCGCGCTGGGCTGACCGGGCCAGTTCGGGTGTCCCCAGACACATCCTGCTGACACCGACCTTGAGCGACACGCGCCGCGGTGTTAGGGTGGCTCCCGTTTGTTCCCGGAAGAGAGGAGAGGCACCCCGTGAGCGCAACCGCCGAGAAGGTAACGCACATCGGCGATGAGCCAGGTCTGGCCAAGCAGAACGGGACGACCATCGGTCGTGTCATGGGCACCGGCAACGTCGGCCACGCCGAGGAGGGATCCGACGGGCGCATGCACGCCACTATCCGGATCAACGAGGACGAACTCATCTTCGACCCCGGGATCCTCATCATGCCCCACGGGGGCACCCTCGACCTCGACCTCTACAACGACGACAAGAACACGCACTGCGCGGTCCTCCCGAGCAACGGTCACGCCCAGTTCCTCTGGATGGTGAACCATTCGCACGGCACGGCGACCATCGACCTCGACGGCCCGGGGCAATACTTCTATGGCTCCACGACCGGCAACGACGAGGGGCGTGGGCTGACCGGGTCGATCGTCGTCTCGGGGGACGCGCCCCCCGAGGCGAAGCTCGACCGCCCCGCCCAGCCGCAACCGTAGAGAGGAGAAGTCGATGGCAACCTATGTCGAAGCTGGTCATGCCGTTAGCCAAACGGGCCTCAGTGAAGTGGTCGGCGAGGCGCCGGCGGTTACCAAGAGCGTCAACTACGAGCGCATCCTCAAGGCTCGCGAGGCTGAGCCGCATAACTGGATCACGTACTACGGCGGCTACGACGGGCAGCGCTACAGCCTGCTCGACCAGATCAACGCCTCGAACGTCAAGAGCCTGACGCCGGCGTGGGTCTTCCAGGCCGGAACGGTGGGTATGCAATCGGGGGCGGGGACGTATTCGATGGAGGCCGCTCCGATCGTGGTCGACGGCGTCATGTTCCTGACGGGGTATGACGGCTGGGTCTGGGCGCTGGACGCCAAGACCGGTCACGAACTGTGGCGCTACAAGCACGCGTCGCCGTACGACGTGTCGCTGTGCTGCGGCAACGTGAACCGCGGATGCGCGGTGGCCGAGGGGAAGGTGTTCGTCACCACGCTCAACGCCCACGTCCTCGCGCTCGACGCGGAGACCGGCAACGTCGTCTGGGACAAGGTGTATGGCGATGTGCGGGCCGGGGAGTCAGCGACGGTCGCCCCGCTGATCGTCAAGGACATGGTCATCGTCGGGAGCTCCGGCGGAGAGTTCGGGGTGCGCGGCCACGCTGACGCCTTCAAGCTGGAGAACGGCGAGCGCGTGTGGCGCTGCTACATGGTGCCCAAGCCCGGCGAGCCGGGGTCGGAGACCTGGCCCGCCGAGGGCGAGGCGTGGCAGCGGGGCGGCGGCAACTGCTGGATCACGCCCACGTTCGACGCGGACCTCAACCGCCTGTACTTCAACACCGGCAACCCGTGCCCCGACTTCGACGGGGGGGTGCGCGAGGGCGACAACCTGTTCACCGATAGCGTCGTGGCGGTCAACCCCGACAACGGCGAGATCCTGGACCACTACCAGTACACCCCGCACGACGTGTGGGACTACGACTCGACGATGGAGAACATCCTGTTCGACCTCGACGGGCAGAAGCTGTCCGCGCACTTCGACAAGAACGGGTACCTGTTCATCCTCGATCGCACCGACTGCTCGCTCGTCCGCGTCGTGCCGTTCGTCGACCGCATCACGTGGGGCGAAATCGACGCCAGCGGCAAGGTGACGGCCAAGGTCTTCCCCGAGGCGGAAGGGGACCCGGTCCACTTCTGGCCCGGGCCGGCCGGCGCCAAGGAGTGGACGCACGCGGCCTACAGCCCCAAGACCGAGCTGCTCTACGCCCCGGTGCAGGACATCGGCGCCACGGCCACGCGGCGCCGGCGGGAGTTCAAGGAGAGCATCCCGTACTGGGGCGCGGGCGTCGCCGTCGACGGCGAGGACGTCGCTGGGTCGATCAGCGCGTTTGACCCGCGGACCGGCCAGGAGAGGTGGCGCTGGCGCCACGAGCAGCCCATGTGCGCGTCGGTGCTGGCCACGGCGGGCGACCTCGTGTTCGCCGGCGAGCCCTCCGGCAAGTTCAACGCCATCAACGCGACCACCGGGGAGCAGCTGTGGCAGTTCCAGTGCGGAAGCGGTCACCACTCCAGCCCGTCGACGTACAGCGTCGATGGCCGGCAGTTCGTCGTCGTGCCCACCGGCTGGGGCGGCTGGGTCGAGGGCTTCCTGCCCGCGATGCTCGGCGCGCGCGCCGGAAACGCCGTATTGGCTTTCGCGCTCCCGGAATAGCAGCGCCGCGGTGAAAGCGGTTTAGCGGCCTGCCCACGTCCCCTCGGGGACGTGGGCAGATCGCCGGCCAGGGTCGGGGTCTATCTGATCGTCGCCGCCGCCGGGCTGCAGCCGCTGATCGGTTGATCGAGGCGGCAGCAAGGGGCTGCGCGCAGGAGGCGGCGGCGCGCGGCCCCGTGTCGCTGGCCACTTTGACCGCCTACGCCGGCCCGAGGGGTGAAGCCGGGGCTACGCCGCCCCGCGGGCCCGTTCTGAGACCGGCGACCGACAGCCGTCGGGCACACATGGCCACGATGCGTTCGCGCGTGGCGGCGGGGACGGCTTCGCCCCACGCCGTGCCGGCCTCCTCGGCCCGCGCCAGCAGGTCATCGATCAGCTCTGGAGAGGGCCGCGCCTCGGCCAGGCAGCGCAGGCCGAAGCCGATGTGCCAGCGCTCGTCGCGCTGGACGCGCTGCACGCCCTCGCAGACCCCGGGCAGAGCGTCGTCGGCCAGGTCGTCGAGCAACGCGTGCTGCCCGGCGTCGAGGACGACCCCCTCGAGCAGCATGTGGTAGAGGCCGATGCCCTCGCCCAGCCCGGTGCGCCCGGCCGCGAGCTCGCCGGCCAGCGCGGGCAGCCGCTCCTCGAAGAGCTCGAGGACGCCGGCGGGGACGTGGGCCCGGGCCGCGGCGCGTTGCTCATCCGGGGTCGTGCCGGGCAGGCCGAGCACCTCGGCGGCGATGCGGTCGAAGAGCACCGCGTGGCGCGCCTCGTCGCGCCGCTGCAGGAAGAAGACCCACGACACCAGGGTGTTGTCGGAGGCCATCGCGGTGCGCTGGGCCGCAGCGGTAAACGGAGCCAGGTGCTCGGAGACGGCATCCTCGGCGACGCAGAAGCCGGTCAGGAGCGTGGTCAGACGGCGTCGGCGCGCCTCCGGCAGCTGAGACCAGGCGCGGGCATCCGGCGCGAGGTCGATCGCCGACGGGTCCCATTGCAAACCGCCCACGATCCGGGCGAAGAAGCTGGGCCAGAAACTGGATCTCGCGAGCATCTGTCCCTGCACCGATACCCATCCTCGGGCAGAAGCTGACCCCTGCCGGACGTGCTGGTCTGGGATGCGTTCGTAGATGCGCCGCGGCTTCCCTAGACTGCGCGAACGTGTCGGCTGACGAGGTTGACAAATACCTGGTCGGTGTGGAGGAGCCGCAGCGCACCGTACTTCAGACTCTGCGCGGCACGATTCTCGAGATCGTCCCGGAAGCCGAACAGGTGATCTCCTACGGCGTTCCCGCTTTCCGCGTACACGGCAGGACGATCGCCGGCTTTGCGGCGTTCAAGACTCACCTGAGCTACCTGCCGTTCAGCGGCTCGGTCCTCGGCCAGCTCTCCGATGAGCTAGACGGCTACACGATGACCAAGAGCTCCCTGCACTTCCCCGTCGACCGGCCTCTGCGCAAGGCGCTCGTGAAGAAACTCATCGCCGTGCGTCTCGCCGAGAGCCGGCGGTAGCGCCCGCGTTACGCTTGGCCGATGCGACCCTGCTCCCCACGGTGGCCTGAACGTCGCCGGGAAGCGACACGATATTGGGTGCGGGGCCTCGAGTCCTTGTTCTGAGCGAGCCCGGTGGCCTCGGCGACGCCCTCGTCCGCACGCTCGAGGAGGCAGGCGCGCGGGGACAAACCGTCTCGCCTGACTCCGATGCCGAGCTCACGAAGGTTCTCGCCGGCGACTGGGCCGCGGTCGCGGTGGTGACGCGCGACGATGTCTTGGCGCTGCGGCTCACGCTTCTATGCGGACACGTGCGGCCCGACATCCCGCTGTGGGTCACGCTGTTTGACAGGACGCTCACTCACCGGCTGCGTCAGCTGGTCCCGTCGGTGAACATCGTCTCGTCGGCGGAGCTCGTCGCCCGCGAGCTCGCCGACCACTGCTCCGCGGTGACGACGGGAAGCCCTCGCTGGCGTCATGGGATGCGGGTGGTCGACAGCGCGCTGCGGCTTCTCGTCGGCGCCGGCGTGGGACTTCTCATCGCCCTGATCGTGCAGACCGCCGTCTCGATGGGCGCGCTGCACGAGAACCTGCTCAACGGCGTCTACTTCAGCACGCGAGCGATCGCGACCGTAGCCGATGCTCCGGCGAGCCCGTCCGCACCGGGATGGTTCAAGATCGTTTCCACCGTGAACATCGTCGCGGCGCTGGTGCTCATCGCGGTATTCACCGCCGCCCTCGTGCGCAGGCTGAGTCGGCCGCGGCTGACCACGGTGGTTGGACGGCGCACCGCGCCCGCCCGTGGTCACGTGGTCCTCGTCGGGGTCGGGCAGGTCGGCGTCCGGCTCGCCCAGACGCTCCGCGAGCGTCGCATCCCGGTTACCGCCGTCGAAGTGAGTCCGGACGCTCCGTACGTGCGACTGGCGCACGACGCCGGCTTTCCCGTCGTCATCGGCCGGGGGGACGATCGCGCGACGCTTGAGCGCGTCGGCGTACGCCACTGCGCCGCGGTGGCGGCGGTGACGTCGGATGACCTGGTCAACGTCGCGGTGGGACTCGCCGCCAGCGATGTGAAACCTGGTGTTGCCCTCGCTCTGCGCCTCGGGGATGGCGGCGTCGCGTCAGAGACGGAGTCTCTCCTGCACCTGGGGAGGGTCTCCGACGCCCACCACCTTGCCGCCACGACGCTCGCAGACGCCATCTGCGCCAGGGTCTTCGCCCCGCAGGTGGGCGTGCCGGACGCCGCCGCGCAGCGTCCCTCTTGACGGCCGAGAAGATGGGCCGCGCCTCACCCTCGCGAGCGGTTCACTTCCTCGTCGCGCAGCTCGCGCCGGAGGATCTTCCCGCTCGCGGTCTTGGGTAGCTCCTGGACGAACGCGATCTGGCGAGGGTACTTGTAGGCGGCCATCCGCTCCTTGCAGAACGCGATCAGCGTCTCCTCGGTCACCGACTGCCCGGGCTTCAGGCTGACGAATGCCTTGACCGTCTCGCCGCGATACTCGTCGGGGACGCCAACCACCGCGGCCTCCCGGACCGCATCGTGGGCGTAGAGCACGTCCTCCACGTCGCGTGGCCAGATCTTGTAGCCGGCCGCATTGATCTGATCTTTCTTTCGGTCCACCAGATAGAACCAGCCCTGCTCGTCCATGAACCCGACGTCTCCGGTGTGAAGCCGGCCGCCCGGGATCGCGTGCTCACTCTCCTCCGGCTGCTCCCAGTAGCCGGAGACGACCTGGGGCCCGGACGTGACGAACTCACCGACCTGGCCGGGTTCCACGTCGTTGTCGTCGTCATCGACCACCCGGACGACGGTGTTGAAGATCGGCACGCCGACCGACAGCGCCCCGGAGTCGGGGTCGACCGGCGCATCCGTCCCGATCGGCACGCAGTGCGATGGTGAGGTCGTCTCGGTCAGCCCGTAGATGTTGTGGATGTAGCTGCCGAACTTCTGCTCGTACGCCTGCACCGTGGCCGGCGCGATCGGCGCGCCGCCGCTGACGATCTTGGTGAACCTCGACAGATCGCGCTCGCCTGCGGTGTCGGCGGTCATCAGCGCGATGAACACCGTGATCGCCGCCACCGTGAACGTCGCGCCGCAGCGCTCGATGAGCTCGAGCGCGACATCCGCGTCAAAGCGATAGCTCATCACGATCGGCATGCCGGTGAGCAGCGGCGCGGCCAGGTTGCCGATCAATCCGGTGATATGGAAGAACGGCGCGACGCCGAACGTGACGTCGTCCTCGGCGAGCCCGATCCAGTCCCGGTACGCCTGGGCGTTGAAGACGACGTTTCGATGGCTGTTCATCGCGCCCTTGGACGGCCCGGTCGTCCCGGACGTGTACGTCAGGAAGGCGATGTCGTCGGCGCCAAACGTCGCAGCGCGAGGCTGCCGCCCCCGAAACCGCTCCACCAACACCATCAGATCCAGCACGTCCTCGTCGGGCTGCCGCCTCGCGCCGGCCAGCAGCTCGGGCACCTCGTCAAGGAAGTCCAGCTCCGACGTCGTGATCACCGTGCGGATCTGGGTATCGGCTACGACCTCGCGCGCCACCCCGGCCCACAGGGACTCGAGCGTGATCAGCGCCGTGGCGCCCGAATCCACGAGCTGGGCGGTCAGCTCCTTGTGCTTGAGCATCGGGCTGACCGAGACCACGATGCCGCCGGTCTTCCACGTCGCGATCATCGCGATCACGAACTGCGGCACGTTCTGCAGGTACACCGCGAGCCGCTCACCCGGCCGCACCCCCTCGTCCTGGAGCCCCGCCGCGAGCGCATCCGTCAGCTCATCGAGCTCCCGGTACCTGATCGCCGAGTCGAAGTACCGAAGTGCGGCCTTCTCTGGATTGCGATCCACCGTCGCCTGGTAGGCGGCGAGCATGGTCGCGTGCTCGGGCTCGATGTCGTGGGGGACGCCCGACCCGTACCGCGCCAGCCACGGCCGCTCGTCGTAAACGCTCATGATTGCGCTCCTCGTCCGATTCCCCCAGGACCGCCGGTGGCGCGCGTCGTGACCAGACGCCCGCCGCCGGCCGGGGCCTTTAGTCGTACGCCTCGGGGCTGTGCTTGAACCTCGGCCAAGCGTCCGGGTCGTGCCCGGTCACCACCGTGGCTCCGCTGCGGCGGGCGATGCGGTGCAGCTTCTTTACCGAACGCACCGTGTCGACGGCCGAGGCGAGAAACCCGGGCAGTGCCTTCTCCTCCCAGTGATCCATGGTGTAGGCCGCGTCGACGGTGAGCAGCATTGCCCCCGAGTTCGGCAGCGTGACCTCGAACGACTGGTGGCCGACCGCGTGTCCCGGCGTGCGCCAGCAGCGGATGGTGCCGTCGCTGAACACGTCGTAGCCGTCCTCCGTGTCCTCGAGCAGCGCCCAGGACACTCCGGGCTTGTTGAAGTCCTCTTGGATGTACGCGCCCGCCGCAAACCAGTCCGGCGCGAACGCGTACTCGTATTCGCTGCGCGTCGCGATCACCTCGGCGTTCGGGAACTCGTCGATCCTCCCGAGCGCACCGGTGTGATCGAGATGGAGATGCGACTGCAGCACGAAGCGCACATCGGCGGGATCGAAGCCGGCGGCCTTCATCGCCGGCACGCACGCCTGCTCGGAGGTCATCTCCGGCCAGTAGACGTCGCAGGTCGCCCCCCAATGGGCGCGAGGATCCTCCGCGCACTCGGCGGCGTTGCCGCCGTCGATCACCACCAATCCGGCGGGGTGCTCGACGAGGAACCAGGGGACGGGTATCTCGTACTCCTCGCCGAGGCCCTGGTTCAACTTGATGTTCTCGACGTGACACTTCAGCGTGCCGCACTCGAACATGTGCAGCCTGACACCGTCTGGTACGTGCGCTGCCGCGGCGGTGTGATGCTCGCGCAGGTCTGTTCCGGTTGACATGGTGAGGTCCTCTCGTTTCTCACTACCAGTTGGTCATCGACGCGGTGACGACGTGACGGAGGTCGTCCTCTCCGACCTCCTTGGGGGCGACTGCCAGGAGCCGCTGCTGCTTGATCGCCCCATCGACGAGCGTCGGAATGTCGTCTTCGGAGTACCCCAGCTCGGCCACTCCGCGCGGGGCTTGGACGTCCTTCATGAGCTGGCGCAGGATGTCCGGCAGGGTGTCCGGCCCCGGATCCCGGATCGGCTCGCCGGCCAGCAGCTCGGCGACCTTGTGGTGTCGCTCGGGCATGGCGTCATAGGTGAAGCGAAAAGCGGCCGGCGCGGTAACGATCACCGAGTGCCCGTGGGGGACAAACGGGTGGTCGTCGGGATAACCGGCCGGTTGGTACTCGTGCTTGACCGAGGCGATGGGATACGCGCACGAGTGCGGGATGTGCACGCCGGCCGAGCCAAAGCCGACGCCGGCCATCGTCGCGGCGAGCATCATGAAGCCGCGGGCCTCGACGTCGTCTCCGTCGGCGACGGCGCGGCGCAGGTAGAGGCCGCCGAACTCGAGCGCTTTGGCCGACCACACGTCGGCGATCGGATTGGAGCCCTGGTAGGGCGGCCGGTCGTCTGGCGACTCGGGCCGCGGACGGGTGTCAAACGGCTTGGAGAGGTACGACTCGGCGGCGTGGCAGACGACGTCGAGACCCGTCGAAGACGTGACCTCCGGGGCGAGCGAGCGGGTGAGATCGGGATCGACGATCGCCTGTGTCGCCCGAAGGTAGCGGTGCGAGATCCCCGTCTTCACCTTCATGTCCGGGATGTCGAGGACGGCCACCGTGGTTGCCTCTGACCCGGTTCCCGACGTGGTCGGGATCGCCAGATGCGGCTTGATCGGGGACGGCGGCTTCTTCCCTTCGCCGATCGGCGGGTTGACGTAGTCCATCACCGGGGCGGGGTGGGTGGAGACCAGGTTGGCCACCTTGGCGGTGTCCATGCTCGAGCCGCCCCCAACCGAGACGAAGCCGTCCACGTCGTGCTCGATGGCAAAGTCGGCGGCGTCCTGGAAGGAGTCGATCGTCGGCTCGACCCGCGCCCGGTCGTAGACGACCACCTCGATGCCCTCCGCCTCGATCAATCCCTTGATGCGCTCGGGATGGCCGAGGGCGGCGACGCCGGGATCGGTGACGAGCATCGCGCGCTTGACTCCGAGACGCTTGAGTTCCCAACCGGCGTCGGCAGAGGCTCCGGTGCCGAACTTCACCGGCGTGGCCTCCATCGTGACGATTGTCTCGTGATCGGAAGCCATCGCTCTCCCTCCTGTTGTGAGTCGTTCCTACCCTGGGTAGTTGCTACCCGCCATGGGCCTCGAGCACGCTCTCGCGGAGATCGTCGGTGCTCAGCATGTGCTGAGCGATCCTGAGCTGACGTCCTCCTACGAACGCGACTACACCGGCCGCTGGGAGGGTGCAGCTCGCCTGGTGGTTCGCCCCGGCGACACCGCGCAGGTGGCCGGCGTGATGGCCGCGTGCGCACGACACCGCGCGGCGGTCGTGCCCCAGGGTGGGAACACCGGGCTCGTCGGCGGAGGCGTTCCGCGTGATCAGGAGGTCGTCATCTCTCTCCAGCGCCTGGACGAGGTCGGCGAGGTCGACACGGCGCTCGGTCAGGTGACGGTCGGCGCCGGGGCCACCTTGGCGGCGCTTCAGGCAGCGGCCCACGCCGCCGATCAGGACGCAGGCCTCGACTTCGGCGCCCGCGACTCGTGCACCGTGGGCGGCGTCGTGGCCTGTGACGCGGGAGGCGCCCGGGCTCTGCGCCACGGCACCGCACGGGCGCACACCGTCGGGCTCGAGGCGGTGCTGGCCGACGGCTCGGTGATCTCGCGGCTCAACGGTCTGAGCAAGGACAACGCGGGCTATGACCTCCCCGCGCTGCTCGTCGGCTCGGAGGGAACGCTCGGCATCATCACCCGCGTTCGCTGGCGGCTGCACCCGCTGCTCCCGGCGCGGGTGGCTGCGCTCGTCCCGGTCGGGTCCGCTCGGGAAGCCGCCGAGCTGCTCGCGGCCCTCCGGACCGCGGCGCCTACGCTGGAGAGCTGCGACTTCTTTGTCGACGAGGGCCTCCGGCTGGTGCTGGAGCACCAGCGCCGCCAGTCGCCCATCCGCACGCCCGCACCGATGTATGTGCTGGCGGAGTGCGCCGGTCTGACCGACCCGACCGAGGAGCTCGCGGCGGCGCTGGAGAGCGTGGACATCGGGAACGCCCTCGTGGCCGACGACACGGCCGGTCGCGAGGGTCTCTGGAGGCTCCGCGAGGGCCACACCGATGCCATCAACGCGGCCGGCATCCCGCACAAGCTCGATGTCGGCATCCCACTCGGCCAGCTGGACCGGTTCCTGGACGCGGTCCCGGACGTTGTTCGCGCGGCCGGGGGCGAACGCGTGATCCTGTTCGGCCACCTCGGCGATGGCAACGTACACGTGAACGTGCTCGGGGCCGCCCCGGACGACGCGCGGGTGGACGACGCGGTGTTGGAGTTGACGCTCGCGTGCGGCGGGACGATCAGCGCCGAGCACGGCGTCGGGGTGGAGAAGGCACACTGGCTCGAGCGCGCTCGAGGGAAGGCGGACGTGGCCGCGATGCGCTCGCTGAAGAACGCCCTCGATCCGGATCATCTCCTGAATCCCGGGGCGGTGCTCCCGAGCCGCGAGGAGTAGCGGGCGAGCTGGGAGCTGGGGCTCGACGCCGTCGGCTCCCCGTCGCGGTCGGCGGCCGCGGCTGGCCGGCACGGGGTTGCACCAGAGCCCGCGGGCCATGGATAAAGCGACAAATCCCGATTCGCCTCTGCGATTTGTCGCCAAATCCACCTCCAGCGTGCGTTCCGCGGAAAATTCGGGAGCCCGATCACGATTTGGCGCCTAATCCACGCTGGACGGCTTCCGGCTGACGACTTACGCAACCGGCCACGGCTCCTTCCTCGCGATCCGCGCCCGGAACTAGACGATGCTCACCGGGAGCGCGGACCGCGCACCGGGAGGGCGGGCCGCGCACCGGAAGCGCGGGCCACGCACCGGAAGCGGGGGCCACGGCCATCGAGGATCCGAGCGCCGGCGGCGAAGCCCGGAACCGGCGGGCGGACCGTCTGCACACGCCGGGCGTCGGACCGCCTTCCCTCTCTAATAGAAGAACCGCCCTCCGGAGGTGCGGAGGGCGGTTCGAATACTTCGCGAGGTGGAGACGGCGGGAATTGAACCCGCGTCCGCGGTCGCGTGCAAGGTGGCGTCTACGAGCGTAGCCGGCGCTCTGATCTCGTCCCCCGCTCGCCTCGCCGGCTGGGTTGCGGGGGACCAGCTCCGAAAGATCTCCCCGGATCGGCGGGAGCGGGCCTCACCGGGCGAGCCTACTGCTTGATCCCGAGGACTCCGCCGTAGGCGAGCTGGAGGTCGGGAGACTCAGGGCTCTACTGACTAAGCAGCGAGAGCCGGGAGCCGGAACTCATGAGAGTCCGCACTTATTTTTGTCCCGGGTGTTTTACGAGGCCTCCCGGGACCTCGACTCGCAACCACCCCCACGAGCCGACCACGTCGAAGCCTGTCGTCCCCTGGGGTTGTTGTCATCTCAGTATAGGCATCACCCACGTCGGCGATCCGGCTCTCGGCGACCGCTGCAGCTCCCGCCGGCGGAGCCCGGCTCAGCGACTGGCCGCCGATCGGCAGCGGCCGCGGATCCTAGCCCGGCTCAGCGACTGGCCGCCGATCGGCAGCGGCCGCGGATCCTCGCCGGGAGCTCCGCTCCCCTCCGCCGGGAGCTCCACTCCCCTCCGCCGGGCACGGCCGGCGTGGGCCTGGAGAATCTGTACGGCGACGGCGGCCGTGCATTCGGGAGGTCTCGCCAAGACCAGAGCGGATCGGGGCGGCGGCGAGGGGTCGCGCCGCAATGGGCAGTCGGCGTCCGGCGAGGGCTGGCGGCCAAAGCCGTCGCGGCACAGCCCCGGGGAACGGCACCGGCGCACGGCGATCGACGCGGAGGGCAGAAGTCAAGGCCGCTCCCTGTGGCCATTGTGCAGGTGCTGAGAGCGCGGAGCCCGCCCCGAGATGCCTCGAATGGTCCCGTCGCGCCGGTCACCGATCACCGCCGGCAGGTCACCCATTGGCGATATGTGCACGTTTTTGACTCCAAAAGTGCTCAAAGCGGCTGTGCCACCGCTCCCGCGAGATTCGAGTCTTAGGGTTTGGCGTCACCGGCACCGAGCGGGCGGTGTCACGATGCCTTGGCAGGAGGCGCATGACGGTGAACAGTACGCGTGCCCAACCTGGTGTTTGCGCCCGGCCCCCGGCCCCAGTCGGCGCCGGCCTGTCGTTCTCGGCCACCGTGGCGGTCGGCAGCGCCGCCGACGTGTTCATCACCGCCTTCGCCGGCAACCGATGATGAGACACCATTCGTTCACATCACTAATCGTCGGCTTCTCCGTTGTGATACTGGGCTGCGCGATGGCGGTTGGCGCGGTAGGTAAGCATCGCAGTCCGGGCGCGACCCGGCCAGCGACGAGCTCGGGACTGTCGAACGGGACGAGCTATGACGTGCAGGTGGTGCCGGTGAAGTTCGGTGCGGACACCCAGATGGTCAGCGGCGTTGCGCTCGGCGAGAGCACCAGCACGTCCTCCTCGAGCTCTCCGATGGATGCGCCCACCACGACAAGCTCGACGCCGACCACAACGACGACCGGCACGACGAGCCAGCCTCCCCCGCCGGCGGACTGCACGGTTGTCGACTCGAGCCTGACCGACGTGGTCTCTGACGCGGCTTCGAAGCCGGACGGTTCGACGATCTGTATTGCACCGGGCTCGTACGGGACGCTGACGCTCGCGGCGGCGAGGACGGGCTATGTGACGATCTCGGCACAAAACGGGCCGGGGACGGTCGCGCTCGCGGGCTTGCACATCGATTCGTCCGGCGACTTCCTGCATCTGGACGGTCTGAACATCACCAGCAACACCGAGCTGGGCACGAGGGCAAATGGCGGAACGGCGCCGAGCGACGTCCAGATCACAAACACGGTGTCGCAGGGCTTCCAGGTCGAGGCCGGCGCCGAGAACCTGCTGTTCGATCACGACACGTCACAGGGCGGCCCGGACGGCTTCATGCTGAACGGGTCTCGCCATCCGGTGGATGGCGGCTGCTGCCGGACGGCAAACTATCCACTGATCCAGAACGTCACGATCGAGCACTCTCTCGTCGGCCCGCTCGACGCGAGCGGCGCGGATGCGTTCCAGGTGAAGGGCTTCAATAACTTGACGATCGCCGACAACGACATCTACGACATCTATCAGAACGGGAACCACAACGATGGCATCCAGACGGTCCACGGTGGCTCGAACCTGACAATTGACCACAACTGGTTCCACCACGGCAACATCGAGCTGTTCATGATCAAGGATGGCGACATAACGGGCACGAACGCGATCACCGATAACCTGGTGGACGACGAGAACGCGAGCGAGAACCCGGCATGCGGCGGCTGCTCGACCGCCGTGTTCGCCCAGTATTACTCGCCACAGAACGCCACGATCGCAAACAACACCATCGTGGAGCCCGGCTTGTTCCTGAGGTCTCAGCTGAGGCTGGTCGGTAACGGGAATCCGGATTATCTACCGCCATCGAACATCAACGTGAACCACAACGTGGTCAACCAGTTCCGTGCGCAGGATGACGACCAGGGCGGCGCGGAGGGGGCGTTCACGTCGGCGATGACCACGAGCGACAACCTATTCGGCACCTACACAAGGAACTACCTCTCGCCCGGTCCAGGCGACACATTCACCAGCGCGATCTCGGACACGAGTTCGCTGTTCACGGACCCGGCGAACAACGACTTCCGGCTCGCGGACAATCCGAACGCCATCGGCGTGGACTGGGTCCCCGACCCGTCGTCCTACGGCCCCCAAAGATAGGCCGGTTCATCATGGCCGCCGGGATGCGCGCAACTCGCATGAGGCAATCACGCGAGTGCCGGCCTTCCCAGAGCCCGCCGCCGGACCCCACCGCGCACCCGGGTCATCGCAGTTTGCCTATTGCCTTGGCAGGCCCAGGCCGCGCCGGAGAGCTTGCTACTCGCGCGCGGCAGCCAAGCTTGCCGCGCCCTCACTGAGCAGGTCCAGAGCCTCTCCCAGCTTGCTGCCGATAATCGGCTCTCGTTCCGCAGGCAGGTGCCACCCCTGCTCGCCATACCGTTCAGGATCGCTGTCGGAACTCGTCGTCGGTCTGGCTGCGGTTGGCGGGCTGAGCGAGGGCAGGAGCCGCTCCACCTTCTTCAGCTGCGCTGGCGCCGCCTCGATTCTCGCCTCCAGTCTGACCAGGTTGAGGCCGAAGACCTGAGCTCGAACCGCAGCGTGAATGATCGTCCCCTCTGAGAGCCGCGAGCCTCCGGCGACAAGACTGCCGCCTGTGGAGGGACCATCACTTGGAGGCAGGATCGTCGTTCTGCAAGGGTCAGCCAGTGGCTTGGCCTGTGGCCTGCGGAGCTTGAGCACGGCGCGTGTCCGGACCGGCTTGGATCTAGCTGCGCGTCAATGACAGGGCATCGAAGCCGCGAAGCGCCATAAAGCGTTTACGACGCATCGCCGGGTGAGGGCTCGCGTTCTTGCGTCGTGAGCGAGGCGTCGTCACTCCACGACTCGGAGGCGTCGTCATTCCACGACACGGAGGCGTCGTCACTCCACGACTCGCGTTGTCGCATCGATGAAACCGCAGCACTGCCGAGCCCGAGGGCTACGGTGCCGCCGAGCACGAGCAGTCCTCCGCGGATCGGCGATCGGCCGCCTGACTTTTCCACCTTGACCGAGCGGCTGGCTCTGGAGCCCGACTTTGCGGCATCGACGGCGTTCATCGTCGAGTCAAGCGCCATCCGCGCAGCATCTACTGCAGCCAGACTCGAGTTCAAGACGCGCGGGATGTTGCTCACTACATCCGGCATTCGCTCCCAGCCGGTCCTTCTGTGCCAAAGATCTCGTGGCTTCATCCTTACGTCCTTTCCCGGTCAGCTGTTCGCGCGCGATGTCTTGGCAATCGCGGAGACCAGTTCGGCTTTGCTCATCGTGGTCCGGCCATCGATATCCATCGCCGACGCCAGATCGAGCAACTCCGCCTTGGTCTGCGAGTCCAGGTCAGGATCGAGCCGGTCGCTTTGCAGATCCCTGACCGCCCGCTTGGCGGTGACGGTGGTTTGATGACCGACGACGTCAGCCTCAGAAATCCTGGCTTCCGCGTCCCTCAGCTGTTCGTTCGCAGCGGCCTGAAGTTGTTGGGCGGCCCGCTGCGCCTCCTCGGCGGCTGCGACAGCTGCCTCCCTCGCCTCCTGAGCAAGCTGCCGGGCCTCATGCAGCTGATGCGCGGCCTCGGCAACGAGCTCCTGAGCGTGCTCCTGGGCCTCCTTCGCTTCTTGACGTACCGCCTCCGTCTCCTCCTCGACTTGGCTCTCGACCGCCTGCACCCGCGCGTCGACGTTCGCGCGCGCCGCCGCGACCTCTCGCTTGACCGCCTCCTCGGCCGCGCGTCGAGCCTCGGCCTCGCATTCCGTGACCGCCTGATCGGCTTCTCGCTTTGTCTGCGCGAGCCTGGTTCGGCCGGCCTCGGCCACTTGGCGAGCATGGTCGGATTGGTCCTTGGCGACCTGCGAGGCGACGAGTGCTTCTTCCTCGGTCCGCTGTGCTTCCTCGGCTGCGGCTCGTGCTCGATTCATTCGACTCTCCACGGAATCCGCGGACGGTACGGCAACGCTTGCCGTGGCCCGGCTATCGCGCCGATCAGTCCGGGTCCCAGCCGTGACCGGCTCGCTGGAGCGGCTGTACTCGACGGCCGCGCGTGCCCGCTCGACGAGCCACACGGTGTTTTCCGGGAGATCGGCTAGGCCGGTCTTCAACCGGTGTGAGAGCCACTGCATTGGCTGGGCGCGACTCATATGTCCCTCCTCTGACACTTCATCCGGGATCGAAGCCTGATTCTGTCTGACCAGAACCTACCCGATGCACTTGGATGCTGCGCGTCGCGGGCACCGCGGCGTCCCGCAGGCGTCTGCGCATCTGCCCTCCCGGCGAACGAGCGCCTTGGACGGCCGGCCGCCGTTCCCCGGCGCGGCAGGCCGTCCAGCGATGGGCGGGAGGCGCACGATCTCCTTCACCGACCAGAGCCTCTTGTGCGCCACAGGGGAGCGCTTCGCCGACCGTCTCGGGCGTGTCACCAGCATGCACGGATCACCTTGCCGTGAACGACTGCTTGACCAACGAGCGACCAGCTTACGAATCGCCTCTCGTTCGCGTCGGACGCCTCAATGCGGAGATGCCGGCGCTTGCCGCTGTCAGAGCGGCTATCCCCCCGGCGATCCCTCCGGCGATCAGGCCTGCCTTCACAGCCTGATCCTGAGGGATAGCGATCGAGCTGCTGCTGGGCAGCCCGAACTTGCTCTTCCGGGATCGGTCGAGAGGATTGATCGCTTTGACCAGCCGCTCCACGCGGCTCTTCCTATGGGGCAGCTTCATACCTGGCTCCTGTCCACGGGTGTTGCCCATCGTTCGCGATTGCGTCGACGAGCCCGCTCTGGGTCATCGTAATTGCGTGCCTCGATTCCGGTGCCGCACGCCAGCTCGATCAGCTCCCGCTTGTTGTAAACCGCATTCCCCGTCGGCTGAATCTGCCGCGCAGTCCTGCCGGGGGGGGCACGCGTGCCACGAATGGTCGAGTGACACGACGAACACCTTCTCAGGGGGCTGGAACAACTAGAGGCTTTATGAGACATTGGCGTCTGATATTGGGACGTAGTAGTCTACAGCAGAGTGAAGGTGCACCAGCTCGATCCCGACCGGCGAGTCGGTCCCCACGGCGCGGCGATGCTCGATGGAGTCGCGATGATTCTCGCGAACCACGGCGAACACAACAGCATGAACGACGTCATGGCCGCCAACATCACGGGGCCTGCTTCTCGATGGGGTTCGCGTAGAGCCGGTGGTGTGGCATGAGTGACCTGAACGGTTCGCTCCACGACTCGATGCCGCACCACCTCCGGCTTCAACCCATCCGGGGCACACACAGAACCCGCGACTTCTCGACTCAGGACTTCGCATCCTCCTCCGACACGCCGCCTGTCGGCGGGCCTCGGCCCCTCCCGGCGATGCTGGGCGGGTTCGTCGAGGCGACACGGGAGCGGCTTGGCGCGGAATGCTGCCTCGCTACCGTGGCGCTGGACGGGCGTCCCCGCGCCATCGAAGCGGTGTCGCCGCCGGACCCGATGCGTCCATGGACGAGGTTCAGCCGCTGGTTGGATCTGTGTGGGATCTATGAGCTTCTCCACCGTTGCAACGGCGTGGTCAGAATGGAGGGCGAACAGCTCGCCCGCCAGCCGGCCTTCCGACTAGCCGCCGTGGAGCTACCGCTCCGGGGCTGGCTTGCCGCGTCGTTGACCACCGCAAGCGGCAGCGGTCTCGGGGCGATCCAGCTCTTCGACAAGCGACACGGTGATTTTGACGCCGGTGATGAGGCTCACCTGATCGAGCTTGCTGGGCGGGTCTCATCAGCTCTCCGGACGGGGTGGTTGCGATAGCGCTCGCCAGCTGCACTCGGACTCGGCCGCGCGGGTGCTCGATCAGCCGGTTCGCCGCGACGGATCCTCGTTCCCCGGGCGCGGCAGCAGCCTGGCGGCAAGCCTGAAGCGGACGAGCACGTCGCGACAGCGATCGCCGGACCGCAGGGTCTCGGGGAGGCCTTCGCGATCGCTCTCTTGCACTCCGTCCAGCCCGGGCGCCCCCCATTGCTCGATCGCGACCCGGCGCGGGGCGACACGGACTTCGACCTCGCGGGCGCTGACCTGGGCGTCGATCTCGAGATCCCCCAACGCGGAGATGTCCTGCCGGCGCTCGCCCCGGTTCATTTCCAGCTCAGCAGCCGGCGCGAGCTACGTCGCTCACGCACCAGGTGGATGAGACCCGCGGCGAGTCCTGCCCCCAAAGCCGTCACTCCGGTGGTCATACCCGCACGTTTAGGTTTGGAGCTCCCGCTTCCGGCCTTTTGTGTCAGCTGCTTGGACGCACCGCCGACGCTGCTGGTGAGCTGGCCGAGCGTGTCCCCCAGACCACTCGTGAGCTGACCGAGGGAATCGCCCACGCTGCCCAGCGTGTTCGACACAGCCCCGCCGGGGCGAACGGCGTCATCGGCGGTCTTGCCCGTCGTCTGCACCGCGTCGTCGGCGGTGTCCAGCACCTGCTGAAGGATCTCCGGGTTCCGGTCGATCGTCGCCAGCGCGCGGTCCAGGATGTCGTAGACGTTCTCGAGGCGGACCTTCAGCATCGCCTGCGCCTCGACACCTTTGATGTCCAACTTCACAGTGTCGATCGACACGTGAGCACCGGCAACGAGGTGGAGCAGATTAGCCAGCTTCGTCTGCAACGCGAGATGGGCCTGGAGGCGATCGACCTCGAGCGAGATCTCGTCGACCCGGACATGGGGCACGTCGACGAAGACGTCCGGCTCGGGAGCCGGGGGACGCCCCTCGAGCTGCGTCGTGGATTGAGACTGCGAACTGCTTCCATTGCCCGCGGCGGCGGATTTCGACCGGCGCCCGCTCCGCGCGCTGCTCGCAGGCTTACTCGCGCCATTCCGAGCGTCGTTCGAGCGTCTGGCTTGTGGCATCTCTGAGGCTCCCGGTTGCCGCCGACCACCGCGTTGATCGCTGGAGGCCAGATCTCGTCTCCGCGAGACCTGTCTTGGCGATTACCCACTCGCGGGGTCCGACAAACGCGCGGGGCGCCACGCGTTTGCCAGCCGGCGGTGAGGACCCCGATCCGGATCTCTTCTTGGTGTTCTCGGGGGACCCCACGGCGGCCGGGTTGAAGAGCTGCGTAAGTCTCGGGGCGCGGGTGTCACAATCAACGTGAAGACGATGGAACCGAGCACCCCGCTGCTTCCAGACCGAACTCCGGCGCCGCCGAGCTATCCGCTCGACGGTCTGCCTGCGCCTGGCAACGGCTCCGGCGAGCCGCACTGGGCCGGCCCCGATGAGCCGGTCAGAGGCCACCGCGAGTCGTTCTTCAAGCGACGGATCGCCCCGCTGGGCGCGGCGCTGATCGCCTTTCTGGCCAAGCTCAAGGCGATCATCCTGCTGCTTCCGAAGGTCAAGCTGCTGGTCACCGCCGGCTCGATGGCGGTCTCGGTCGCCGCCTACGCGTCGATCTGGGGGTTCGGGTTCGCGATCGGGTTCGTGATCCTGGTGCTGGTGCACGAGCTCGGCCACGTGATCGAGCTGCGGCGCATGGGCATCCGGGCGAGTGCTCCGATGTTCATCCCCTTCCTGGGAGCGGTGATCAGCGCCCGCTCGCTGGGCGACAGCGCTCTGGCCGAGGCCAAGGTCGGGCTGGCCGGTCCGATCCTGGGCAGCATCGGCTCGGGTGCCTGCCTCGTGATCTGGCAGCTCACCGGCCACGACTACTGGCGGGCGCTGGCCTTCACCGGCCTGTTCCTGAACCTGTTCAACCTGTTGCCCGTGGTGCCCCTGGACGGCGGCCGCGCGATGGCCGCCATGTCCCCGTGGATGTGGTTCGCCGGCCTCGCCGGGATCGTCGCGCTGGCGATCCTGTTCCCCAATCCGATCATCCTGATCATCGCCGTGGTGACGGCCTACGAGACCTACCGCCGCTGGCAGCAGCGGCGCGCCGGCGGATCTGACCAGCAGGCCTACTACCGCGTCGCGCCCCGCGACCGGCTGCTGATCGGCGCGATCTACCTGGCGCTCGTGGCGCTGCTGGTGATCGGCATGGACGCGACTCACCTCCCCCGCACGTTCGGCTAGGCGCGTTAGTAGCTGTCGCGGGGGTCGCGCCTGGCCGGAGGCTCGGCCGCGCGTCGCCCCCAGTAGAACGTGTAGAACACCGACAGCAACAGGCCGAGGATCCCGACGATGAGCAGAACTGTTCCGGCGGTCTGGATGTTGAAGCCGTTGACGTGCGCGGTCACCGCCCACTTCAGGATTGCGCCGACGGCGATCAAGACGATGGACGTGCCGATGGTCATGCCGTTGCTAATACTACTGCCGGCCGCCCGGGCATCGCTCGGGTCTTGCGCACCTAGCGTCCGACTTCGCGCAGCTCACGCTGGACGTCCCGGGCCATCTCGCGCGTGCGCATCGCCTGGCGCTTGTCGTACAGGTCCTTGCCTTTGGCCAGCGCGATCTCGACCTTGGCGCGCGAGCGCGGACCCGAGAAGTAGATCCGCGTCGGGATCAGGGTCAGGCCGCGTTCGTGCGTCCGCCCCACCAGCCGCTCGATCTCGGACCGGTGCAGCAGCAGCTTGCGGGGGCGCTCGGGGTCGTGGTTATCGCGTGCGGCCGCTCCGTAGGGGGGGATGTACAGGCCCAGCAGCCACACCTCGCCGTCGCGGACGATCGCGTAGGAGTCCTTGAGCTGTGCCTTGCCCTCGCGCAGCGACTTGACCTCGGTCCCGGTCAGCACGAGACCGCACTCGAACCGCTCCAGCAGGCTGTAACGGTATGACGCCTGTCGGTTGGTGGCGACGTCGCCGGGTGCCGCCTTGCGTTTCTTGCCCTTGGCCATGTGCGCTTACCCGTCGATCGGGTCGCCGGGACTGAGATCCACCCTACCCCGCGGCGCGTCGATCCGTTCGACGCGGACGCTCACCGGATCCCCGAGCCGCATCGCCCCGCCGTTGCGGGTGCCCACCAGCATCGTGGCCTGCTCGTTGAGCTCCCACCAATCGCCGCGCAGCCGCCGCACCGGCAGCAGCCCCTCGTACTGAAGTCCATCCCCGAAGGCGACGAACGCGCCCGCCCCGATCAGGCCGACGATCTCCCCGGCGAATACGGCGTCACGGTCCCTCCCATTCGTCAGCTCACCGTCCAGCAAGAAGCAGCGCGCGATGTCGTCGGCGTCGCGCTCCAGGGTCATCGCCTCGCGTTCCCGGGTCGACGCCCACGGACCGGCGCTCACTACCCAGGAAGCGTCCGGCGCCGGTTCGCCGGCGATCGCCGACAGCAGGCCGCGATGGCAGATCAGGTCCGGATAGCGCCGGATCGGCGAGGTGAAATGGCAGTAGCTCGGGGAGGCGAGCCCGGCGTGACCGAGGTTGCGGGCGTCGTAGTAGGCCTGCTTGAGCGAGCGCAGCACCAGGCTGGTCAGGCCGCGCCCGCCGTGCCCGGTGCGGTTCACCCAATCTGAAACCAGGACCGACGCCTCCCCCACAAGGTCCGCCGCCTGCTGCGGAGCGAGGTGACCCTTTGGCACCGCCGGCGTGGGGACCCCGAGCGATTGCAGCTGGTCGATCAGCCGCTCGACGGCCGGCGCATCGGGTCGCTCGTGGACGCGGTACAGCGTGGGGATCTTGCGGTCGGACAGGAACCTGGCGACCTGCTCGTTGGTGGCGATCATCAGCTGCTCGATCAGGCGGTGTGACTCGGTCTGCTCCGTCAACTCGGCGGCCACGATGTTGCCGTCGCCGTCGAACCCGAACTCGGGCTCGATGGAGTTGAGGATCACCTCACCGCGACCGCGCCGACCCTCCCCCCGCTCCCGCCGCGCGGCGAGCGCCGCCGCCGCGGCGCGGGCCGCCGCCAGCGGAGCTCCCCACGGTTCGGCCGCCGTCTCGGTGCCGCCGAAGATCCGGTCCACCCGGTCGTAGTCCAGGCGCTGCACCGAGCGGATCACCGATCGGTACATCGAAGCTCGCCCCACGCCGCCGGCGGCGATCGTCATCTCCACCGTGACCGCGAAGCGGGGCACGCCAGGCACCAGCGAGCAGGCCTCGTTCGACAGCGGACCGGGCAGCATCGGCTCCACCATTCCGGGCAGATAGACGCTGGTGGCGCGGCGGTACGCCTCGCGATCGACGAGCGAGCGAGGGGCCACGTATGCGGACACGTCGGCGATGTGCACCCAGACCCGCCAGGAACCGTCATCGAGCGTCACCGCCGAGACGGCGTCGTCGAAATCGCGCGCCGTCGCCGGGTCGATCGTGAACGTCGGCAGATCGCGCAGATCGCGACGGCCCTCGAGCTCCTGGTCGCGCTCGGCGGCCAGCCGCGACTCGCGCTCCACGGCGGGATCAAATCCGCCGCTCAGGCCGCGGTGAAGCAGCAACGCGCCGATCACGTCCCGCGCGACCTCGGGACGGCCGAGTCGGCGAGCGATCTGCGCCCGGCGGGATCCGGCGCGACCGTTGGCCTGCCGAGCGCCGAGCATCACGAGGTCGCCCACAGCCGCGCGCCGGTCACGGCTGACGACAACCCTCGGGCCGGGCCCGAAGAACGGCTCCGCGACCAGGAACTTCCCCTGACGGGCGAGAACAGCGACGCGCGTCCCGGAGCGCGAGTCGGCGGCGGAGGCGGTCACCGCAGCTTGGCGGCGACGGTCCGCTCGGCGGCGGTCAGCGCCGAGTCGGTGCGGGTGCCCGGCTTGCTGTACGCGTAGACGTTGGGCTGGATGCCGGGGCCCTGCTTGACGCCACCCCCGCCCAGGTTCTGGCCATTGGGGGTGAAGTACTCGCCGACGGTGAAGTCCAGCGCGCCTCCGTTGGGGAGCGGCTCGATCTCCTGGAAGACGCCCTTCCCGTAGGTGTGGGTGCCGACCACCGTGGCCCGGCCGCGATCCTTCAGCGCGCCGGTGACGATCTCGGCCGCCGACGCCGTGCCCTGATCGACGAGCACCACCATCGGGATGTGCGGAGCCAGCGCGTCGCCCTTGGCCATGTATACCTGCCGTGGCTGGGCGCGTCCGTCGGTGGACACGATCGTGCCGTCGGCGATGAAGATGCTGGCCACGTTGACCGCCTCCTCGAGCAGGCCGCCGCCGTTCTCGCGGAGATCCAGGATGAGCCCGCGCGCGTCCAGCTTGAGCACGTGCTGGACCTGGGCGCGGACCTCGTCGCCCGAGCCGGCGGTGAACCGGGAGAGCGCCACGTAGCCGAGCTTTACGCCGTGGTAGTCGAGGATGCGCCCGTCGGCCACCGGAACGGCGATGTCCTCCCGGACCATCGACACCACCCGGCGATGCCGACCGCGGAGAACCGTAAGCGTCACCCGGGTGCCGGCACGTCCCTTGATCAGCGACGCCGAGAACTTGCGGGAACGGTTGGCGAGCGAGGTGGAGCCGACCTGGGTGATCACGTCGCCGCGGGCCAGGCCGGCTCGGGCCGCCGGCGATCCGTCGAACACGCCGAGAACCAGCAATCCCTGCGGCGCCACCTTGATGTCGACGCCGATCCCGGACAGGTGCGGGTTGTCCTCGCTTTGGAAGGAGTGGTAGAGGGCCGGATCGTAGTAGTGCGAGTAAGGGTCCTTGAGGCTGGCCACCGCCGCGGTGAGACCCTTGTTGACCAGGGTGGAGCGGTCGACCTTGCGGTAATAGTCCTTGGACAGCAGGCCGAGAACCTGGTTGACGAGCTTGTCGTTGTCCGACTGGGATACGAACGCGCTGCGGATCGGCTTCGGCAGCCAGCTCGGGTGCCCACCGAACCAGACGCCGATCAGGAGCACGACCACCCCGACGAGCGCCCAGGGCCAGAGAGAGCGTTTGCGCCGCGTGTACATCTGCCGCTCTCAGGGTAGCTGCCCGCCTCCGGCCGTCCGGCGAGCCGGGAATCCGCGGCTAGTGCCGCGTTCGCAACAAACCTCGCTCAGACCCGCAGGAAGCGGCGCAGCGACAGCCCCGAGCCCAGCGCCGACACGAGCACCCCGGCTCCCATCAGGATCGCGATCAGCATCGGGAACGCGACCGTCCGCGGCGAGGCGATCAGGCTCCAATTCTGCGCCAGCGGATCGAGCAGCGCGAGCTTGGTGACTCCGAGCACGGCGATCGCCAGCAGCGCCCCCACCGCGCCGACGACGATGCCCTCGATCACGAATGGCCAGCGGATGAACCAATCCGTGGCTCCAACCAGCTTCATGACTTCGACTTCCCTGCGCCGCGCGTACAGCGACAGCCGGATCGTGTTGGCGATCAGCAGGATGGAGGCGATCGTCAGCAGCACCGTCAGGGCGGCGGCGGTGATCGTCACCAGGTTGGTGACCTCGAGGATCTTCCTGGTGTCGGTCCGCTTGTTGGAGACGCTCTGGATCATCGGGTCAAGCGTCCCCGTCCCGCCGCCGGCGGTGGGCGGCGCCAGCGCGTTGCGAACCGACAGCACGTTGCCGGGGTTGTCCGGGATGACGTGGAACGTGTCGGGGAGCGGGTTCGCCCCCAGCAGCTTGTAGGCCGCGGGATCGAGCTTTGACTGCTGCTCGTAGGCGGCCTGCTTGGAGACGAACTGCACCGACTTGACGTGGGGCACGTTGAGGAGCTCCCGGCGCACCCGGACCACGTCGGCGGCGTTGGCGTTGGTCTTCAGGTAGGCGTCGACCTCGACGCGGCTGCGCACGCTGTCAGCGGCGCCGTTGGTGGCCTGGACGATCGGGATGAACACGCCCAGCACCAGCAGGGTCACCAGCACGGTCGCCAGCGCGGCGAAGCTCGGCGCGGCGCTGCGACGGGTGGCGCGACCCGCCTCGCGCAGGAAGAATCCGAGCTTCATCGTCTACAGACCCGGAGGACGCGTCGACGGGGCGCGCAGGCGCTTGGCCAGATCGCGCGTGGTCTCGTCGCGCGTGTACAGACCCGCCGCCTCGTCGCGGATGATCCGCCCGTTGGACAGCTCCAGCACGCGTCGACGCATCTTGTCGACCATCGTCTGGTCGTGGGTGGCGACCAGCACCGTTGTGCCGGTGCGGTTGATCCGGTAGAGCAGGCGCATGATGTCGATGCTCGTATCCGGATCCAGATTCCCGGTCGGCTCGTCGGCGAGCAGCAGCGGCGGGTGGTTGACGAACGCCCGCGCGATCGACACCCGTTGCTGCTCCCCGCCCGAGAGCTGGTCCGGGAAGTTGTGCAGCTTGGTCGACAGCCCGGTCAGCCGCAGGATGTCGGGGACCTTCGCGCGGATCTCCTTGCGCCCGCCGCCGGTGACCTGCAACGCGTACGCGACGTTGTCGTAGACATTGCGGTGCGGCAGCAGCTTGAAGTCCTGGAACACCACCCCGACGTTGCGGCGGAAGTACGGAACCCGCTTGCGACTGACCTGGTCAAGGTCGTTCCCGGCCACGCGGATCACGCCACCGGTCGGCTCGAGCTCCTTGATCAGCAGCCGCATCAGCGTGGACTTACCCGACCCGGTCGCTCCGACCAGGAAGACGAACTCTCCCCGCTGGATCGAGAACGTCGCCTGATCGAGGCCGACGTCGCCGGCGTACAACTTGGAGACGTTGCGGAACTCGATCACCGGGCGTCTCCGGCCGTCCTGACGCGGAGCGGGACGAGGATGACTGGATGTATCCGGCGTTCGGCGGGGCGAACGGCGAGTGATGTTTGATCGTGTCGTCATGGAGTGCGCGCAGCCTAGCGGCCGCCCGTGCCGGTTGTCCTGGCTCAGGGCGCCTTGCAACGAGATTTGCAGGATTGGTCGATTTGCAGGAGAAATCGCAACCGGTGCGAGGGCACCGGACCGGGCGCTACCGTTGTGGCACCAAATGGCCTCGATGACGGTGTCAACACTTGGCAACGGGCTGCGACTGCACCGGATCGCGGTCCCGGGAACTCGGGCGGTGACGATCCTGGCGGCGTTCGACGCGGGCGCCCGCACCGAGCTGGCGCAGGAGAACGGCATGGCCCACTTCCTCGAGCATCTCGTGTTCAAGGGAGGTGAGAAGTTTCCGACCTACCGGGACGTCAACGAGGCGGCGGAGGGCATCGGAGCCGTGCTCAACGCCTACACCAGCCACGACCTGGTGGCGTTTCACATCACCGCGCGCGCCCAACGCGGGCTCGAGGCGGCCGATCTCTTGACCGACTTCGTCGCGCGGCCCCGGATCGATGGCGACGAGCTGGACCGCGAGCGCGGCGTCGTCGTCCAGGAGATCGCCCGCGCCGACGACCAGCCGGCGGCCCTCGCCGAGCATCTGATCGACGAGGCCGTATTCGGGGATCATCCGCTGGGACGGCCGGTGCTCGGGACCACCGAGCACCTGCGTGACACGTTCACCCGCGAGGGCATCCTCGCGTTCCGCTCGCGGCGCTGGTCACCGGCGCGCGGCGCCGCGTTCGCCGTCGGCAACCTGGACGCGCTGGGCGACAACGGCGCCCTTGACGAGCTGTTCGCACGCTTCCTCTCCGCCCCTGAGCCCGCGCCGTTCGCCGCCGCGCCCGCCCCGAAGCCGCGGGTGATGGTGCGCGAGCGCGATTCCAACCAGTCGCACCTGCGCCTCTCCTACCGGCCGACGGTGGACGTGCGGGTCCCCCGACAGCGCGCCGCGCTGACCGTGTACTCGACCCTGCTGGGCGGGTCGATGGGCTCGCGTCTGTTCGACGAGATCCGTGAGCAGCGGGGGCTCGCCTATTCGGTCAGCGCCTTCCCTCACGCCTATGCCGACGTCCCGATCCTGCAGCTGTCGGCCGGCCTGGAATCCGGCAAGCTGCTCGAGGCCTACCGGCGGATGCGCGACATCGTCACCGAACTGCGCGAGCAGGGCCCGACCGAGGGCGAGGTCAAACGCGCCCGGGCGTACGCGGCCGGCGCGCGCACGCTCGCCTTCGAGAACACCGGCGCGGTCACCAGGTATGCCGCGCAGCAGACGATCGTCTTCGGCGAGGACCCCGATCCGGATACCTCGATCGAGCTACTGGATCGGGTGACGTTCGGCGAGGTCCGCGAGATCGCCGCCAGGGTCGCCGACGAGCTGTCGATCGCCTGCGTGGGACCACACACGGTGCAGGAGCTGGAAGCAGCCTGAGACGTTGGCTCGCCGTCGGGTTGGGATTGATCATCGTGGTGGCGGCGGTGACGCTGGCGCTGAGCGGCACCCTCAGCCAGACCAGCCGACGTGATACCCAGGTCGCCGCTCGATCGCCCATCGTCGGCACCGGCACCCAACCTGCCCCCCGCCGCCGCGAGCCGGCTCCGCCACCGCTGAGGGTCGCCGGCCATTCGGTGGCGTCGACGCCGGCCGAGGCTCGTCTGCGGGCGGCGATGTCCAGGGCGCTGCACGCGGCCGGGCCCGACAGCGGCGCGCTCGTCTATGACCTCGGCGACCATGCCGAGCTGTACGGACGGCGCGTCGGGATCGGGCGTCCCCCGGCCTCGGTGGAGAAGCTGTGGACGACCACGGCCCTGATGCTCAAGCTCGGTCCCGACGCGCGCCTGCACACCTCGATCCTGGGACACGGGAAGCTGCGCCATGGCGTCTGGCACGGCGACCTGTACCTGCGCGGTGGCGGCGATCCCACCTACGGGGATGCCACGTTCAACCACACCTGGTTGAGGGGCTACGGTCCGACCGCCAACCAGCTCGTCACCCAGCTGCGCCACCACGGCATTCGCCGGGTGACCGGCTGGGTGTACGGCGACGAGTCGCTGTTCGACCGCCGCCGCGGCGGCCTGATCACCGACTACGCGCCCGACGTGCCGGACTTCGGCGGTCAGCTCAGCGCCCTGACCTACGACCACGGCAGCACCATCGCCCACTTCTCTCCGGCGACGTTCGCCGCCCGCGAGCTCGTGCTGACGATGCGCGGCTCGGGGATGCGCGCTCGCGCCTCCCGGCACGCCGGCCTCCCCCGGCACGGCGCCAACGTGCTGGCGATGGTCAGTTCGCCGCCGATGTCGGTGATGACCAAGCTGATGGATGTGCCCTCCGACGACCTGTTCGCCGAGCTGTTCACCAAGCAGCTGGGGGCACTGTTCGGCCGCGGCGGCACGATCTCGTCCGGCGCCCGGGTCATATCCAAGACGGTCAGCTCGACCTACGGCCTGCACCCCAAGATCCTGGACGGATCCGGTCTCGCCCGGGCCGATCGGACTTCACCGGTTCAGATCGTCGATCTGCTGCGTGAGCTCTCGGGCACACCGGTCGGGCGCGAGCTGGTGGACTCGCTACCGGTCGTCGGCCGGACGGGGACGGTGCAGACGATAGCCGTGAAGACTCCGGCCGCAGGCCACTGCGTCGCCAAGACCGGCACGCTGAACGACGTCACCAACCTGGCCGGGTACTGCCACAGCCGGCGCCATCACACGATCGCGTTCGGGCTGTTCATCGACGGGCCGGCCAACTGGACTGCCCTGGTGCTCGAGGGTCGCATGATCGCCGCGATCGCCCGATACTGAGCCGCGCATTTGCCGCCGGCTCGGTTAGCGATCACAATCGAGCGCAGTGGAGCTGGCCGCCGCTCTCAACCTGCCCGAGCTGCAGCGCTACCTGAGCCGGATCAGCGATCGCTGGCCGCTGCAGGTGGTGATGCTGGGGGGCGCCCGAGTCGATGACTCGCGGGGCGCGCCACCGCAGCGCGAGCGCGGCCCCGAGTACGTGGTCCTGCTCGTCTCCTCCGCGTTTGACGGGATGCCGTGGCTGGAGCGGGTCTACCACGCCAGCTCACTGTGGGACGGAATGGAGATGGGCGACGCCGCCGATGTGCACTGCTACACGGTCGACGAGTTCGCCCGCAGGCGGACGACGACTCCCGCCGTGAAGCGAGTGGTGGAGCGCGGGGTGCTGCTGTACGAGGACGTCGGCGATCCGGGAGCGCGCGCCGCGTCGGACGGACTCGCCGTCAGCCCGGACGGACCGCTCAGCTGACACCGGCCCGCGGCGACTAGCTGATCGCGACCATCCGCTCGATCGGCAACCGGGCGCGATCGGCGATCTCGGCGGGAACCTTGACCTCGTGAACGTCGTCGCGCAGGGCGTCGCGCAGCTTGGGCAACGTGATCATCTTCATGAACCGGCAGGAGGCGGCCTCGTTGGCGGCGATGAACTCGACGTCGGGCGCTGCCCGGCGCAGCGGATGCAGCATCCCGGTCTCGGTGGCCACGATCGCCGTGCCACCGGCATCGCCGCGCTCTGACTGGCGCTCCCGCGCGTAGCCGAGCATCCCGCCGGTGGAGAGCATGTGCACGCCCTCGCCGGCGATGTCGCCGGCGGCGACGTACTCCATGACGCTGGTCGAGCACCCGCACTCGGGATGGATCAGGAAGTCGGCCTCGGGGTGGGCTGCGCGTACCGCGGCGATGTCGTGGGGCTTGATGCCGGCGTGTACGTGGCACTCGCCGTCCCAGACGTGCATCGGCCGGCCCAACGTCTTCTCGACGTAGGCGCCGAGGAACATGTCGGGTCCGAACAGGATCTCGGCGTCCTCCCCGTGCGTCCGATAGATGTGCTCCACCACCGATACGGCGTTGGCCGATGTGCAGCAGTAGTCGGTCTCGGCCTTGACCTCGGCGGTGGTGTTCACGTACATGACCACGATCGGATCGGCGGCGGCGAACTGCCGTTTCCATTGGCGCAGCTGGGCAGCGGTGATCGAGTCCGCCAGCGAGCAGCCGGCATCCGGGTCGGGAATCAAAACGCGCTTGTCGGGACACAGTATGGAGGCGGTCTCGGCCATGAAGTGCACGCCGCAGAAGGCGATCGTGTCGGCGTCGGAGGCCGCCGCCTGTTGTGAGAGTCCGAGGGAGTCGCCGACGTAGTCGGCCACGTCCTGGATCTCGGGCAGCTGGTAGTTGTGGGCCAGGATGACGGCGCCCCGGGCCGCCGCCAGCTCTCGCACCTCGTCCTTGAGGGCGGGGATGTTCTCGAGCAGCAGCGGCGCCTCGGTCGCGCTCAGCATGGGAAGGTTCATGGCTTTGGCCGGAGGAGGAGGGAGAGGTCTAGAGCCGGCGCGCTGTGAGTGAGCGCACCCACTGAGATGAAGTCTACGCCGGTCTCTGCGACCTCCCGGAGCGTCTCGAGGGTCACGCCGCCGCTGGCCTCAAGCTCCGCCCGGCCGGCGACGTGATCCACCGCCCGACGGAGCGCGGCCGGGGACATGTTGTCCAGCAGCAGCCGCGACGCCCCCGCCGCCAGGGCCTCGTCGACCTCGGCCAGGGTGCGGCATTCCACCTCGAGCGGCAGCGACGGAGCACGCGCCGCGGCGAGCGCAACCGCCTTTCCCACCCCGCCGGCGAGCGCCGAATGGTTCTCCTTGATGAGGATCGCGTCGTACAGGCCGGCGCGGTGGTTGGTGCCGCCTCCGGCCGCCACCGCGCCCTTCTCCAGCTGACGTAGGCCCGGCGTCGTCTTGCGCGTGTCCAGGATCCGGGGTGGACGGGGTTCTATGTCATGAACCGCTTGCACCGCGCGCGCCGTCAGCGTGGCCACGCCCGACAGCCGAGCGAGGAAGTTCAGCGCGGTTCGCTCGCCCGAGAGCAGCGCCCGAGCCCGGCCCTCCACCGCCACCACCTCGCCGCCGTCACGCCACCTCCCCTCGTCGACCAGGCGCTCGATCACCACATCCGGATCGAGGCAGCCGAACACCTCGGCGACCACGCCCAGCCCGAAGATGACGCCGGGAGCCTTCTGCGTGATCACCGCCCGGGCGCGCGCGGCCGCGGGCACCGTCGCCTCGGTGGTGACATCTCCGCCACCGAGATCCTCGGCCAGCGCGCGGGCCACGAGGTCGGCGGTCGGAGTCTGCAGCATCGACTTCGAGGATAGGCGGCGATCCGACGTCCAGCCCCCCAACCAATCTGGTGTGCACAGGGGCGAGCACCGCCGGCGTTAGGGCATTTTGCGGCTCCAGGCGGCGCAGGTCGGCTCCAGGCGGCGCAGGTCGGCTCACGCGGCGCGGGCGGCTCAGACGGCTCAGGCGGTGGTGGCGGTCGCCGTGGAGATCGCGGCGGGCAGGTGCTCGGCCCCGGCGAGCACCCGGATGGTGGCGAACGTCGGATCGGCGGCGCCGTGCAGCCGGGCGCCGGCCGCGGTCAGGGTGCGCAGATAGGCGACGACCTCGGCCGTGACCCGCTCGCCGGGCAGAAGCGTCGGCACCCCGGGTGGGTAGCCGGCAATCGACTCGCAGGAGATCCGTCCGACCGCCTCGTCGACCGACACCGTCTCGCCCTCGCCGAGGAACGCGTCGCGGATCGGGACCACCGTCTGGTGCTCGAGTGGCGCGGGCGGGGCGCTGATCGCCTGCGCCTCTCCGGGGCGGGACAGCATCCGCACCGCCTCGGCGAAGTCGTGGGCGAAGCGCTCCAGCGGGTCCACCGGCTGTCCCATCCCCAGTACCAGCACCAACGTGGCGTGCGTGGCCAGCTCCACGTAGATGTCGTAGGCGGCCCGCAGCTCGGCGGCGAGCTCATAGCCGGTGGAGCCGGTGCCGCGGACGTCGATCACGATCCGCAGCGGATCCCAGCCGGCGATCCCGGGACGTCCGACCATCGCCTCGCCGACGACGGCACAGCCGGGAATCGCGTCGATCGCCTCCCGGGCCCGCGCCGAGGCGGCGATCGTGCGGTCCAGCAGCGCCTCGCCGTGGGCGCCGAGCTGGCGCCGGGCGCTGTCCAGCGAGGCCAGCAGCAGCGAGTTGGGGCTCGTCGAGCGCACCAGCCGGATGCAACGGGCCACCTGCTCGGGATCGATCAGCGGGGGTGAGCTCTGTTTCGCGACATGGAGCATCGCCGACTGGGTCAGGCTGCCGACGATCTTGTGGGTGGACGCCAGCACCGCGTCGGCGCCGAGGCGCAGCGGCGACTCCGGCAGCGACGGGTGAAAGCCGAAATGCGAGCCCCAGGCGCAGTCGACGACCAGCGCGGCGCCCGCGGCATGGGCGACCTCGGCGCAGCCGCGGATGTCCGCGGCCATGCCGTAATACGTGGGCGAGACGATGAACACGGCCCCGATCTCCGGCGACCGGTGAAGCGCCGCCGCCAGCGCCTCGGGCGTGACCCCGTGGGCCATACCGAGCTCGGCGTCGTACTCGGGAGAGACGAAGCTGGCGATCCCCCCACTGAGAACCAACCCGTCGACGATGCTGGCGTGCGAGTTGCGCTGGACGAGCACGTGCTGGCCCGGCTTGGCCAGGGCCAGGCACAGGGCGTGGTTGCCCTGGGTGGCGCCATTGGTGAGAAACCACGTGCGGTCGGCGCCATAGGCGACCGCGGCCAGCTCCTCGGCCCGCTCATAGGGCGTCGGCGCCGGACCGGTGTCGATCCCCTCGATGTCCTGGCAGATGTCGAGCGCCAGCGCACGCTCGCCGATCGCGGAGCGCAGACCCGGATCGGCGCCGGGGCCGCCCTTGTGACCCGGCACGTGAAATCGGACCGAGCCGCGAAAGCCGTAGGAGACGATCGCCTCCAGGTAGGGCGCGGTCGGAAGCTCCCGGGGACGCCGGCCCACCGGTGGATCGGGCTGGGGCTCGGAGACGAGCGCGCCGTCGCGCAGCTCAGTCAGCTCGCCGTCGTCGAACCGGTCGCCGGCGGCGCTCATTTGGCGGCCCTCAGCAGGTAGCTGCGGACGAATCCGTCCAGATCGCCGTCCAGCACGCGGTTGGCGTCGCCCATCTCGTAGTCGGTGCGGTGGTCCTTGACCATCGTGTACGGGTGCAGCACATAGGAGCGGATCTGGGAGCCGAAGTTGACGTCCTGCGCCTCGCCCCGCTCGCGGGCGATCTCCTCGCGCCGCCTGCGCTCCTCCAGCTCCACCAGCTTGGAGCGCAGCATCGCCATCGCCTCGGCCTTGTTGGAGGACTGGGAGCGCTCGTTCTGGCACTGGACGACGATTCCGGTGGGCTTGTGGGTGATCCGCACCGCCGAGTCGGTCTTGTTGACGTGCTGGCCCCCGGCGCCGCTGGCGCGGTAGGTGTCGACCTGCAGGTCGTCGTCGTCGATCTCCACGTCGGCCGCCTCCTGCACCACCGGCGACACCTCGACGCCGGCGAAGCTCGTCTGCCGGCGGTTGGCCGAGTCGAACGGCGACAGGCGCACCAACCGGTGCACCCCCTTCTCCGAGCCGTACAGGCCGTAGGCGTTCTCCCCGCGGACGCGGAAGGTCGCCGACTTGATGCCCGCCTCCTCCCCGGGCGACGCCTCCAGTAGCTCGACTCCGAAGCCGCGCTTCTCGGCCCAGCGCATCTCCATACGTAGCACCATCTCGGCCCAGTCCTGGGCGTCGGTGCCGCCCGCGCCGGCGTTGACGGTCACCAGCGCGTCGCCGGCGTCATAGCGGCCGGAGAACAGGCGCTCCTCCTCGAGGGCCGCCAAGCGGTCCTGCACGCCTGCGATCTGGTCCTCCAGCTCGGCGGCGATCTCCGGATCCTCCTCGGCGAGCTCGGCCAGCGGTTCCAGGTCCTCGACGTCTGACTCGAGCTGCCGGAAGACGGCCAGCTTCCGTGTCGCCCGCGAGTGCTCGGCGCTGACTCGGGCCGCCCGCTCCTGGTCATCCCAGAATCCGGCCGCCCCCATCTCGTCCTCGAGCGCGCCGAGGCGCCCCGCCAGTTCAGCAGGGTCAAAGATAGTCCGCAAGCAGCTTTAGCTGCCCGCGGATCGCCGCGAGGCGCTGGGGGAGCGGCTCTGAGGGTGCGGTGGCCATCGGCGTCCACACTAGCAACCGCTCCTCCGGGCTCTGCCTGCGGGCGATCCGGCAGGCGTCGGCTGAACAGCTTCTTCTCGGAGCGGTAGGGTCGCTGGAAGCCCGCGATAACTATCGCGACGACGCGCCGTCAGCTGCGCTGACTCAATCGAGGTACTCGTAGGCCGCGAGCGTGAGGAACTGCAGGAGCGGCTCCTCCAGCGCCACCCGCTCGAAGATCGCCCGCGTCTCGTTGGGGCGGCCCGCCTGCCAGATCTCATCCCCCACCTCGTCGCGGATCTTCGCCGTCTCCTCGTCCAGCACCTGACGCACCAGATCGGCGGTCACGGTGCGCCCGTCGCTCAGCGCCACCCCGTGGTGGACCCACTGCCAGATCTGGGCGCGGGAGATCTCGGCGGTAGCGGCATCCTCCATCAGGGAGTTGATCGCGGCGGCCCCGCGGCCTCCGAGCCAGAACGACACGTACTGGAAGCCGACGTTCACGTCGGTGCGCAGCCCCGCCTCGGTGATCTCCCCCGGAGTTGCCTGGAGGCTGAGGAGATCAGCGGCGGTCACGGCGACGTCGCGCCGGCGCTCCAACTGGTTGGGGGCGCCGTTCAGGCCGTGCTCGAATACTTCGCGCGCCACCGGTACCAGATCCGGGTGAGCGACCCAGGTTCCGTCGTAGCCCTGCTTGACCTCGCGCTGCTTGTCCTCCCGCACGCCCTCGAGCGCGCGGGCGTTGGCCGCCTCGTCGCGCCGCGACGGGATCAGCGCCGCCATCCCGCCCATCGCGTGGGCGCCGCGGCGATGGCACGTCGCCGCCAGCAGGTCGGTGTAGGCGGCCATGAACGGCACCGTCATCTTCACGTCGCCGCGGTCGGGGAGCACCATCTCCGGCCGGTCGGGGAAGCACTTGATGGCGGAGAAGATGTAGTCCCAGCGCCCGGCGTTTAACCCGGCGCTGTGGTCGCGCAGCTCGTACAGGATCTCGTCCATCTCGAACGCAGCGGGCAGCGTCTCGATCAACACTGTCGCCTTGACCGTGCCCCGCTGCAGGCCGACGAGGTCCTGGGCCAGGCAGAACACGTCGTTCCAAAGCCTCGCCTCCAGCCGCGACTCCAGCTTGGGCAGGTACAGAAACGGGGCCAGGCCTCGCTCCAGCAGACCGGGGCCGCTGTGGAAGAAGTACATCCCGAAGTCGAACAGGGCGCCGGAGATCGGCTCGCCGCCGAGGCGCACGTGGCGCTCGGCGAGGTGCCAGCCGCGCGGGCGCATCAGCAGCGTCGCCGGCTCGTCCTCCAGCTGGTAGTGGCTTGCGTCGGAGCCGTCGTAGGAGATCGTCTGGTCGACCGCCTCGCGCAGGTTGGCCTGCCCCAGCACCATGTTGCGCCAGGTGGGCGCGTTGGCATCCTCGAAGTCGGCCATGAACCCGTCGGCGCCGGAGTTCAGGGCGTTGATCACGAGCTTGCGGTCGGTCGGCCCGGTGATCTCCACCCACCGCTGGGCCAGAGCCGGCGGGACCGGCGCCACCGTCCAGTCGCCGTCGCGCACCGACGCTGTCTCCTCCAGGAATCCGAACGTCTCCCCCTGGGCCAGCCGCTCGCGCCGGCGCTCGCGGGCCTGCAGCAGCTCGCGGCGGCGCCCGCCGAACTCCGACTCGAGCTCGGCGACGAACTCCAGGGCGTCGGGGGTGAGGATCTCGTCGAAGGCCGGGTCCGAGGGCCCGCGCAGCGAAAGGCGCTTGGCGGCCGTCATCTGCGCTCGTCCTTCCCGATCGGGAGGGCGACAAACCCGACGGTCCCGCGCTCTTGGTTATGCTCCCGCCAATGGCGTCGCTGAACGATCCCGCGGTCGGTGAGCTGCTGCGTGGCCCCAATTCCGCGATCATCTCGACGCACAACGAGGATGGGTCGATCCTCAGCGCCGTCGCCTGGATCAGCCTCGAGGACGGGCAGCTGGCGGTCAACACCGCCGAGGGCCGTCAGTGGCCCACCAACCTCGACCGCGACCCCCAGGTCACGGCGCTCGTTTATAACCAGAGCAACCCCTACGAGTACGTCGAGATCCGCGGCACGGCGAGCGGCACCCGCGAGGATGCCGACGACCACATCGACCGGCTCTCCCACGTCTACATCGGCCAGGACTACCCGTACAAGAGCGCCGGCGAGGTGCGCAGGAAGTACGTGATCTCCCCGCACCGGGTGCGGTACGTCAAGCAGGGCTAGCCCGGTTGCTCAGGCGCCGCTAGTGGGAGGCCCACTAGGCGCCATGGCACTTCTTGAACTTCTTACCCGACCCGCACCAGCACGGGTCGTTGCGCCCGATCTGCTGGGCGTCGTCGACCCGGCGCTGCTGCACCGGAGCCATCGGCTCGATCTCCTCGGGATACGCCTCGCCGGCGCCGCTCGCCGCCGCGGCCATCGCCACCGCGCTCGGCTGGTTCGCGGCCCCGCCCGAATAACTGACCCGCCCGCCGCCGGTCGCCGAGCTCGAGGCTGAGCTCGGGCGGCTGCGCTGAGGTGGCGGCGCGGCGCCATTCTCGTCCTGGAAGGTGACCTCGACGTGGAAGATCAGCCGCGCGAAGTCGGCCCAGACGCTGTTCATCAGATCGCGGAAGAGCTCGAACGCCTCGTTCTTGTAGGCGACCAGCGGCTCGATCTGGGCGAAGCCGCGCAGGTGGATGCCCTCGCGCAGGTAGTCCATGTCATAGAGGTGCTCCTGCCATCGCTGATCGATGATCTCCAGCAGCAGGTAGCGCTCGACGTTGCGCATCAGCTCCTCGCCGAGCTCCTGCTCGCGCCGGTCGTACTGCGCCAGCGCCTCCTCCTGAAGGCGGACCGTGAGATCATCGCGGTCGACCCGGCTGGGGTCGTCGACCTCGATCTCGGCGCTGGGGGTGAAGATCTCCTCGATCCGGCGCATCAGCCCGTCGACGTCCCAATCCTCGACGAACTCGCCGGCGGTGTATTCGTCGACCAGGCGCTCGATCAGCCCGACGATCTCCTCGCGGGCGGCGTCGCTCATGTCGCGACCCTCCAGCACCTCGTCACGGTAGGTGTAGACGACCTCGCGCTGCTGGTTGAGAACGTCGTCGTACTCGAGCGTGTGCTTGCGCATCAGGAAGTGCTGCTCCTCGACCTTGCGCTGCGCCTTCTCGATCTGCTTGGAGAGCATCCCGGCTTCGATCGGCTCCTCGTTGCCCTCGTCGTCGGTCGAGCCGAGGCGATCGAGGATCTTGTAGATCCGCTCGCCCGCGAACAGCCGGACGAGGTCATCCTGGGCGGAGAGGAAGAAGCGGCTCTCGCCGGGATCTCCCTGACGCCCGGAGCGGCCGCGCAGCTGGTTGTCGATCCGGCGTGACTCGTGGCGCTCGGTGCCGATGATGACCAGCCCGCCGGCATCCACCACCTGCTCACGCTGCTCCTCGATCCGCTGCTCGATCGTCGGCAGCACCGTGGCCAGATGCTCCTCGTAGTCGGGCATCCCCGAGTGGAGGCCGAGCTTGGCCAGCTCCAGGCCGGTGAGGTGCTCGGCGTTGCCGCCGAGCTTGATGTCGACACCGCGGCCCGCCATGTTGGTGGCGATCGTGACCGCGCCGGGGGCGCCCGCCTCGGCCACGATCTCGCCCTCGCGAGCGGCGTGCTCGGGCTTGGCGTTGAGCACCGTGTGCTTGATGCCCCGCTTGGTCAGGCGCTCGGAGAGAAGCTCTGAGACCTCAACCGCGATCGTCCCCACCAGGACCGGCTGACCGGCGGTGTGGCGCTCGGAGATCTCGTTGACCACCGCAGCCCACTTCCCGTCCTTGGTCTTGTAGACCTGGTCGTTGCGATCGTCGCGGATCATCGGCTGGTTGGTCGGAATTTGCACGACCGGCAGCTCGTAGATCTTCATGAACTCGGTGGCCTCGGTCAGGGCCGTCCCGGTCATGCCGGCGAGCTTGTCGTACATGCGGAAGTAGTTCTGCAGCGTGATCGTCGCCAGCGTCTGGTTCTCCTCCTGGACGCGGACGCCCTCCTTGGCCTCGACCGCCTGGTGCAGGCCCTCCGACCACCGCCGCCCCTCCAGGATGCGGCCGGTGAACTCGTCGATGATCTTGACCTCGCCGTCGATCACCTCGTAGTCGTAGCCGCGCTTGTACAGCGACTGTGCCTTGAGCGACTGGATCAGATGGTTGACGAGGTGGCCGTTCTCGGCGCGATACAGGTGGTCGATGCCCATGAACCGCTCGGCCTTGGCGACGCCCTGCTCGGTGACCGAGACCGTCTTGTGCTTCTCCTCGAATTCGTAGTCGAAGTCGGCGACGAACTCCTTCTTCGAACGGGGATCCATGCCCTCGGGCGTCTTGCCGGCCTCCAGGCGCGGGGCCAGCCGCGCGAACTTGGCGTACAGGTCGGCGGCCTGCTCGGGAGCGCCCGAGATGATCAGCGGCGTCCGCGCCTCGTCGATCAGGATGTTGTCGACCTCGTCGACGATCGCGTAGGTGTGATAGCTCGGCCGGCCGTCCTCGGTCTTGCCGCGCCCGCCGTGCTGGAACTTCTCCTCCAGGCTCTTGGCCATGTTGTCGCGGAGATAGTCAAAGCCGAACTCGGAGTTGGTCCCGTAGGTGACGTCGGCGGCATAGGCGGCGTGCTTTTCCTCGAACGGCTGCATGTTTTGGAGCACGCCGACGCTCACGCCGAGCAGGTCGTAGATCGGCTTCATCCACAACGCGTCACGGCGGGCCAGGTAGTCGTTGACGGTGACCAGGTGCACGCCCTTGCCCCCGAGCGAGTTCAGGACCACCGCCAGGGTCGCGGTCAACGTCTTGCCCTCGCCGGTCTTCATCTCGGCGATCGCCCCGTCGTGCAGCACCATGCCGCCGATCAGCTGGACGTCGAAGTGGCGCATGCCCATCGAGCGCTTGCCGGCTTCGCGGACGAGACCGAAGCACTCGTAGAGGAGATCTTCGAGCGACTCGCCGTTGCGCGCGCGCTCGCGCAGCTCGTCAGCGGCCTCGCGCAGCTCCGCGTCGGAGTAGTGCTCCAGCTCCGGCTCGAAGGCGTTGATGCGAGCGACGCGCTGCTCGTAGGTCTTGAACTTCTTCGCCTCGCCCATGCGAAGCGCACGGTCCAGGAAGGACATGAGGCTAGGGTAGCGCGGGCGCCGAGGGCCGGGCGCGGCCGGTCAGCTCACCGGCGGACCGCCGCGCCGCCCCACCGGCGGCCGGTCAGACCGCCGACGAGATGTCCCCGGGGGCGACCTGCTCCGCCCTCGCTTCGCGTCGCTTGCGGCGCTTGTCACGATGACGCTTGACCTGCACCGCCAGCTCGTCGGCGCACAGGTTGATCGAGTGCATGAGATCGCCTGACGCGTCGCGGGCCCGGAGAGTCACCCCCTTGAGGTGCAGGGTCGCTTCCGCGATCTTGTCGTCGGCGATCGCGGGGTTACGTTCCTCGATCAGCTCCACCTCGAGCTCCGCCAATTCAGACACCTGTCTTCCCACCTTGCGGAAGCGCTTGCTGACGTGTTCCCTCACGTCGTCTGAGACGTGAACGTTGCGTCCCTTGACCTGGATACGCATCGATCAACCTCCCGAATTTGAGCGTGGATCTATGTGAAAACGAGGTTATTGCGGCCCGAGGCGTTTGTCGAGCGCCACAATGTGCCGGAGTTGCCTGCGAACGTCGCCCCCACGATCCAGTGGACGCTCGAGCCGTCGGTGCTGATCGGCGTCGCCGCGCTCGCCGTCGTGTATCTGCTGGGCTGGCGCCGTGCCCGGAGTGGGCCGGGGGGGCGCGATCCGATTCCCCACCGGCCCGGCTACGGGAGGATGGCGCTGTTCGCGCTCGGGCTGGTGGCGGTGCTGGGGGCGCTCGTCTCCCCGATCGACGTGCTCGGCGACCAGCTGCTGGTGATGCACATGATCCAACACATCCTGCTTCTGGACGTCGCCCCGATCCTGCTCATCCTCGGCCTCAACAAGGTGCTGCTGCGTCCGATCACCCGGCGACTGAACGTGGTCGAGCGGCGCGCCGGCTATCTCGCCCACCCGGCGTTCGCGGTGGTCGCGTATGTCGGCTTCATGTGGGCGTGGCACATCCCGGCCCTGTACGACGCCGCCCTTCACAACACCACCGTCCACGCCTTCGAGCATCTCTGCTTCGCCGCCGCCGGCACGTTGTACTGGTGGCATCTGCTCTCGCCCATCCGCAACCGGTACCGGCTCAGTGGCCTGGGTCCGGTCGCCTATATGGCCGCCACCAAGCTGCTGGTGGGGCTGCTCGGCATCGTGCTGGCGTTCGCGCCGGCCTCCTTCTATCCCTTCTACGAGCACCACCCGCACTACTGGGGCCTGTCGCCGTCCGAGGATCAGTCGATGGCGGGGCTGTTGATGGCCCTCGAGCAGTCGATCGTGATGGGGATCGCGCTGGTCGTCGTGTTCGTGCGGATGCTGAGCGAATCCGAGCGCGAGGCTCAGCGGCAGGAGCGGTTCGAGGTTGCCTAGCGGTCTGGGGTCCGCCGGCGTGGGCTGGGGTAAGTGACGCCGGGGGCGCAGGCGCTCTGCTCAGGCGCCAAACATGGCTATCGAATGTAGGGGCTGTGGTGGAGCGGCGGGCTCACGGAAGCGGTTGCAGCTGCGGGAAGCTCTGCATCTGACCGGTGGTCAGGCTGCCGAGCGGGGCCTGGGCTCGGCACGGCGGACCACCCGGAGTCGCGGTGTAGTAGTACTTCGACAGCAGTTGGGCCAGCGTCAGCACCTGGCCGGTGACCAAGGTTGTCGTCTGCGACAGCGACGGCGCAAACGTCGGGAGCGGGTTGCTGGTGCACAGGTAGCGGCCGAACGTCTCCAGGCCTCGGGTCAGCTGGTTGTAGCCTCCAGGCGCCATATAGGCGTTGCTGCGGTTGCTGTACGGGCGCTGCTGATAGGGCGTGAGCAGCTCGGGGTTGATCGGACTGGAGATCCGGATGTAGTGGAGGTTGCCCCCGTACGCCCCGGCCAGCTGGCCCTCGGTGGTGGCGGTGCTGTTGGCGAAGAACGCGGCGATCTCGCGCTTGTAGGTGCCGATGTAGTCGACCACCGGTTCGAGCTGACCGAGATACGGCCGCAGCGCAGCCAAGAACGGGACGCTCTCGTTCAGGAAGCGCTCCAGGGCGGGGAATCCGGCCGCGGACGCCGCCGTCAGCGGGGCGACGTTCACCATCAGGTCGCGCAGCTCGGGCGCCAGCACCGCCAGCTTGCGCAGCGTCGGGGTGATCTGCACCGCCGCCGGGCGGAGCTCGTCGACGAGCGGATGGGCGTTCTCGGAGAACGTGGTCAGCCGGGTGATCGTCGCCCGCGTCTGCGCCAGGAACCCCGGGAACGCCCGGATCGTGTCGGCGAGGTCCTGGTTGCGCGCCGCGGTGGCGGTGAATAGCGCGTTGTTGTTGGCGACGAAGCTCTGCAGCGTCGCCGGAGACCGGCTCAGCGCCGAGAACACCTGGCCGCCATCACGCAGCAGCGCGCTGGTGGCGGCGCCCTGGTGGTCGAGCACCGCCAGCACCGAATCGACGTTGGTGGCGAACGGATACAGGTCGGCGAAGGCGGCGTTGAACTGCTCGCCGCGGTTGGTCAGCGCCACCCCCGCCTGTTGCATCCAGGTCTGGAACGCCCGGCGCGTCTTGGGGTCGAGCGCCGAGAAGATCTGATCCAGCTGTACCGTGGGCGCCACGTGCGCCCGAGGCAGGGTGCCGCCATCGGGTAGCTTCGGGCCGTGCGGGTTGCCGGGCGACAGCTCCACGTAGGTCTCGCCCAGCAGCGTCTTGGCGCGTAGGATCGCCCGGGTGTCGGCCGGCCGGGGCGCGAACTGGCGATTGATCTCGATCACCGCCCGCGACAGGCCGGTGCGGTGATCCAGCCCGACGCTGACCACCCGCCCCACCGGGACCCCCGAGATCTGGACCTGCGCCTCCGGGGCCAGCTCCACCGCCTGGTCGAACTCGACGTTGAACCGATATCCCTGCGAGGCGAACGGCAGCGAGCCGCCGAACGAGATCCACAGGAAGATCAGCAGCCCGACGCACGACGCCGTGAACGCGACCATCGTCAGCATCGCCAGGCTGCTGGGCCTCTGCTTGTTCATCCGGTCGCCCCCATCAGCTCGGGCACGCGTATTGGGTCGTGCCCGGAATCTGGGTGACGCCGGGCAGTTGCGCCAGCGGGGGCGCGTTGAGGAGGTCGAGGATCACGCCCAGCGACTGGTTGTTGGGTTGCAGCGTGCCTTCGAAGAAGTTCAGCTCGGCGCAGGTGCCCATGAAGATCCCCTGGACGAACGGCCCGTCGGCGTCCTGGGCGTCGGTGAGGCTGTCGGCGATGTGCGCCAGCCACGAGCCCCAGAACAGATAGCTCTGCTGACCGCCGCCGGGCTTGTAGGCGAGCGTGTTGAACAGCGCGTTGAGCACGCCGACCGAGCTCGTCAGATTCGGGATCGTCGCGTTCAGCTTGGCCGCCGCCGGGGCGAGCGTCCGCGCCAGCGGCTGCACCGCCGTCGAGAACGGGCGCAGTTGCTTGGCGATCACCGGCGTCGTGTCCTTGAACAGGGGCTCCGACGCGCGCAGCGCGGGACCGAGGTTGCGGGCAAACGGCTGCAGCCGGGTCAGCGTGGTGGTGCTCGCGTTCGCGAACGTCTGAACCTTGCCCAGCGTCTGCGTCGTCTGGCGCAGCGTTCCGGGGAACAGCGACAGCGTCGACTCCAGCTGCGCGTCGTGAGCCGAGATCGCCGCGAAGTTCGTGTCCGAGGCGCGGATCAGCGACGCCAGCTGGCTCTCGACCCCGCCGAGCGCGCCGGCCACCAGGTTCAGGTTGTGGATCGACCGCCGGATGTGGCTCTGGCGGGTCGCCAGCAGTTGCGCGAACGTGCGCGTGTCCCGGTCCAGCGGCTCGAAGCGCTTGAGCGTACCCCGCAGGTCGGAGACCGCCTGCGGGCTCGGCGCGGCGCCGGCGGCGCCGGGATCATGGAACGCCTGCGCGCCTCCGGACAGCAGCAGGATGAGGTAGTTGCGGGTGTCGGCGTCCAGCGACGAAAGGATCTCGGAGACGTCGACGTCGGGCTGGGTGCTGCCCGTCCCCAGGACGCCGTCGTTGGGCACGGCGCCGGCTGACCGGGTGCCGGGATCGAGCTCCAGGTACATGTCCTTGAGCGGGGTCCGCGGGCGCAGCAGCACGGTCGCGTTGCGGTAGATCGGCGCGTACTGCTTGTAGATGTTCATCGTCACCACCGCGTGCCCGTCGTGCAGCGAGACTCCGCCGACCTGGCCGACCTGCACGCCGGCGATGGTCACCGCCTGCCCCTGCCCCGAGGTGACGGCGGCCGCGGTGGCGAAGTCGGCGCGCACCGTGTAGTAGCTCTGCCCGAACACGAACGCGGGCTGGTGCTTGAGGATGTAGACGGTGACCGCGATCGCGGCGACGATCAGCGCCGCGATCGCCGCAAAGTCGACCCGATGGGTGATGATGGCGCGCTTCACGGCCCGGCTCCGGTCTTGGCGGCGTTGAGGTTGGGCGGCGCGTTGCGCAGGCAGGCGACGTCGCGGCGCAGCGGCGGCGCCTTGCCGGGGTACGCGGGGCGGGTTCCCAGCGGCGTCAGCACGGCGTTGCCGTACAGCGGGCCGCCTCCCGTGCCTCCCGGGAACGGGCCGGTGGCGACCCGCTCGGATCCTCCGCCGGTGCTGGCCCGGACATAGCGGCCGTTGCCGTCGAAGTTCTGCGCCGAGCCGGCCAGCCCCACGGCCGACTGGAACAGCTCCTGGTAGAGCTGCAGGCCGGTGGTCAGCGGCGGATCCGCGATCCGCTCGTTGCCCGTGGGGATCAGCGTGTGGACGAAGCACGCGGCCAGCTGGTCCGATCCGCTGAGCAGCGCCTTGGACGAGCTCAGGGTCGTGGCGGTGTTCTGGACGGCTGGGGTCAGCGCGGTGAGCAGGCCGCCGAGCTCCCGGCGGGACATCAGCGCCGTCGACTGGGCCAGCCACGGCAGCCCGGCGGTGATCGTGGGCCCGAGCGGCTTGACGCTCGGGGTCAGCTCGCGGGCGAACTCCTGAGTGGGGTGGAACGACGCCTGGAGCGGGCCGAGCGTGCGGTTGGCGGTCCGCAGGAGCGGCGGCAGCAGTGAGATCGTCGTCGCCAGATCGTGCTGGCGCGCGGTCAGGGCGCCCATCGTGTTGTTGAAGCTGGTGACGAGATCGGCGAGGGCGCTCTGATCGGAGGCGAGCGCGGTGAAGATGTGGGCGTTGCCGGCGACCACTCCGGAGAGGTCGTGCGGCCGGCGGCCGAGCAGGGCCCCGTTGACGATCGTCGACGCCTTGAACGCGCCGGCGGCATAGTTCAGCGACTTGTTCAGCGCCTGGGCCGCGGTCAGCCCGCGCACGCTCGGGTCCTGGGTGGCGTCCTGCGCGGCCGTCGGCCGGCCGCTGAGCGACGCTCCGAGGCCCCGCAGCAGCGTCTGCAGGTTGGTCCGGGTGTTGGAGTTCAGCGCCGACAGCACCCGATCGAGCTGGACCGGGCCGGTTGTCTGCGACGCCGGCAGCGTGTCGCCCGAGGAGACGCTCGGCGTAGCCGGGGTTCCCGGGTGCAGGTCGATGTAGAAGTTGCCCTCCAGGAACAGCCGCGGCCGGATGTCGGCGGTGGCGTCGGCATGGATCGGCAGCCCGTTGGGCTGGATCGTCATCGTCGCCACCGCCGCCGGCGAGGTTCCCGAGACCCGATGAACGCCGGTGACCGTCCCGACGTCGACCCCGGCGATCCGGACCGGGGAGCCGAGGTGCAGCTCGGTCTGGACGGTGAACGTCGCCCGGAGCACGAACGGCGATCCGGTGAACGGCACCGAGCCGCCGAACACCAGGTAGCAGACGATCAGGATCGCCACGCCGGCGATCGCCCCCGCGGCGAGGTTGCTCACCCGCGGGCGGTGGCGTCTCATCCGCCGCTCCGTTTCGTCACCTCGGTCTTGAGGGGGAGCTTGCCCGGCGGGTTTCCGATCACGGCCCGGCCGTTGATGAACGGCTCGTTGCCGGCGGCGCACGCGGCCGGCTGGCCCGGCGAGTCGGTGTACGGGTACGGGTTGACGTGCACCGGGCCCGACGCCCCGCTCACCGGGCCGGTGTAGAGCTTGCTCGACGGCACCGACTCGCGCCCCGGAAGATCCTCGATCGCCACCTGGACGAAGCGCAGCAGCGTTCCCTGGCTCACGTGCTCGCTCAGCAGGTTTGAGGTGTTGCGCAAGAACAGCGTCACGTAGTTGCACGACGCCTGGGCGGGGGTGAGGAAGGCCAGCGGCGGCCCCAGCTTGGACAGGGTCAGGGTGAGCCGATCCAGTCCCTGCTGGACCGCCGGCGTCTGCGCGTAGCGGCCCAGCGTCTGCGACAGCGCGGTCGTCCGCCGGTCCAGCGCCGCCGTGCCCGGCAGGTTCTTGGCGCCGATGGCGAACGTGCTCGCCAGCACCGGCGCGGTTCGGGGCAGCTGTGCCGCGCCGGGACGCAGCTGCGCGAACAGCTTGGCGGTGTCGTTGATGAACGAGCGGATCGCCGGGCCGCCGGCGATCGTCGCCGCGAACATCGGCGGCGTGCGCGAGATCGTGTCCTGGAGCGACGGGACGGCGACGCTCGCCAGGGCGCTAAAGGTGGTGTTGAGGTTGCCGAACAGGCTCGCCTGGGTCTGCGCCACCGGCGCCAGCGCCCCGGCGTAGCTCTCCAGCCCGCGGAAGAAGCCGGCCAGGTTCGTCCGGGACGAGGCCAGGTTGCGCGCCACCGGAGCCAGGTTCCCGAGCAGCGGGACGAACGCGCCGAAGGCGTTGTTGAGGTCGTAGCCGCGGCCGGCGAGCGCTTCACCGAAGCCGATCGTGGACCGCTGGACGCCGACCCGGGTCGGCGGATTGAACATCGACAGGACCTGGTCGAAGTCGACCTCGGTGCTCTCCTGGTGCATCGGCACGGTGGCTCCGTCCGACCAGCCGCGCTTGGCGTGCCCGAGCGTGATCTGCAGGTACTTGAGCCCGATCGCGCCCTTGAGCCGCACCGTGAACCTCGAATCGACCGGCAGCGGCTTGATGCTGTTCTGCAGCTGGAGGTTGAGCGACGCGATCGGGCGACCGTCGGCGGTGCGCTCCGGCGTGACGCTGGAGACGACGCCGATGCGGGCGCCGCCCATGTTGACGTCGTCGCCGTGAGTCAACTCGCTGGCGTTCGCCGCCTGGACGTGCAGGGAGTAGGTCGGCACGAACGGGAGCCCGTTGGTGGCGTTGTAGGCCAGCGTGACCGCGACGATCGTCACCAGCACGGTGAGCGCTCCGATCAGCACCGGGTTGGCGGCGAACACCGGCTCGCGGCGGCGGCGACTCATTTGCCGGTCCCCATCAGGTAGGCCATCAGCCCCTTCAGGGACGCGGCGGTGTGTGACGCATCGCCGGCGGAACGCACCGCCTCGGCGACGACGCCGTCATCCGGGATCCTCCCGGTCGCCGTCCTGCCCGGGTCCGCCTCGCCGGTTGCCCGGCGGCGGCCGCTCGTCTCCGTCGCCGTCGCTCGAGGCGCGGCGCTGGCCGATCCCGGTGCCCGCGCGGCCGCGGCCCGCGGTGCCTCGGTCGGGCTCACCCCGGAGAAGTTCGAGGTGCAGCCCGGCACCGATCGGGTGACGTAGTTGGTGCAGCTGGAGACGATGGGCTCGTCGCGGACGTAGTGGCCGAGGCTGTCGAAGCCGTTGCCCGCCGCCGCTCCGTTGAACAGCAGCGCCATCAGCTGTTCGATCCCGCCCGTGGTGTTCAGGCTGGCGGTCAGCTTGTTCAGATTGGCCGCCACCGGCTGCCCGGCGGTGCCGACCTGGTCCAGGCGCTGGGCCAGCGGCAGGGAGGCGACCAGGGCGGATTGTGACTGCTGGGCGGTGTTTCCGAGGTTGATCAGAGCCGTGCGCGCCGCGCCGGCGAACGGGGTCAGGTTGGCGAACTGGTGACCGACCGCCGCGGCGCTTGAGCCCAGCTCGGTCATCAGCGGCGTGCCCTGATCCGCCAGCGCGCCGAGATCGGCCATCAACGGCCGCAGCTCGCGCAGGTAGGTCGGGAACAACCGGAACGTCTCCGATATGTCTTGGGCGCGGGCGGCGCTGGCGACCGCGGTGGTGTTGGCCTGGGTGACGAACCCGGCGATCTGGCGGCGCTCGCGCGCCAGTGGAGCGAGCACGGTGTCGGAGTCGGTCGCCAGCTGGGCCAGCACCCGGTTCTGACGGGCGAGGATCTGCAGCACCCTGTCGGTGTTGCCGAGCGCCGGGTTGGCCCGGTGGATGACCGCGTTGAGGTCGGATCCCCGCGCCGCCAGCCCGGTCCCGAGCTCGTTGATGATCACCGCCAGCGCCTGGCGCACGGGCTCGGTGGAGATGTCCTGGACGATGTCGGAGTCGATCGGCGAGCTGGTCCGCGTGACCGGCAGGTAGTGGGTCCCCTTGCCCGGCCCTTTGCGGATGAGCGACAGCGGCGCCGCGCCGGGGGTCCCGGGGCTGCAATCGACGTATTCCTCCCCGATCAGCGACTGGGGCCGGATCGTGCAGTGGGCATCGCCGTGGAACGGGGCGAACTGCGGGTTGGTGATCGAGATCGTGACCGCGGCGCGCTTGGACGAGGTGACGCCCAGCGCGGTGATGCTGCCGACGTTGGCGCCGGCGATGCGGACGTCCTCGCCGCGCGCCGCGAACGAGGCGTCATCGAAGATCCCGCGCACCAGATACGGACCACCGCCGGAGCCCGAGGAGCCCTGGGCCACCGCCCCGGCGACGGCCGCGACCGCCAGCACGACGCAGATGAGCGCGATCCGTCTCACGGTCCGGGCGGCACCGAGGTCGTGTCGCAGCCCGGGACCGGCTCCGGAGCCGAGCCGTCAGGCGACGCCTGCGCGGCGCTCCCCGGACAGCGGTGCTGGACGACGTGCACGCCGTTGTAGCGCTGGGAGGGGGGTTGCGTGGTCAGCTGATGCAGCGAGTTCAGCGCGAACGGGAACAGCGCCGGCTGGGTTCGCACGTAGTGGCCGTTGGCGTCGTAGTAGGCGCTCGCCTGGCCAAGGTTGGTCAGCGCCGCGACCACGTCCGGGGTGTAGTTGCGCAGATACGCGACCTGGCTGCCGGAGTCGGCGAAAGACCGGGTCATCTCGGGGAAGGCCGTTCGGGCGATCCGCTCCAGCGCCGGCGTCGCCAGCGCCAGCTGGGTCAGGTCCCCGGCGCCGGACGGGTTGTGGATCAGGGCGTTGAGCTCGCCCACCGTGGGCGTGGCGACGCCCTCCAGCGTCCGCAGCGACGACAGGAACTGCGGAAGCCGGCGTACCGCCGGCTTGGACGCCGTGACCAGCGGATCGAGCGTGTTCAACGTCTGCTCCAGGCCGGCGAACGTCGTCGTCGACCGTCGCAGCGTCCCCGGGAGCAGCTCCAGCGCCTGCTGCAGCGCCTGGCTCTGACCGGCGATCGCCCCGGTGGCGGTGCTGGTGTTGGAGATCAGCTGCGAGAGCTGGGCGCTGCGGGAGGCCAGCGCCCGGAGTGCCTGGGCGCCCTTGACCACCAGCGCGTCAAAGGTCGGCTGCACCCGGGTCAGCTCGGCGGTCACCTGGCTGGTGCTCTGCAGTCCCGGCGCCAGGTACTGAAGCGCTCGGTTTGCCTCCTTGCCCTTCCCCTTCAGCGAAGTCGCCTCACCCCGGATGAAGCCCTGCAGGCCGGCTCGGGTGGGCGCATCGAAGGTGTTGAACAGCTGGTCGATGTTGACCGCCGAATAGGTGTGGGTCACCGAGATGCGCCCGCCCTCGGGGATGGTGGGGGCTTGGCTGGGCCCCGGCTCGAGCTCGACGTACTTGCTCGCGATCCCGGACAGCGAGTCCTCGTAGATTCGGGCGACGGTGCCCTGATGCAGCTGCCCGACGTCCCCGTGCAGCGACATCGAGACCGTGGCCATGCCGTTGGCGGTGAGCCCGATCGAGCTCACCGTGCCGACCGCCGCAGGGCCGATCAGCACGTTGTCGCCGGTGACGAGTCCACTTGCGTTCTGGAAGTCGGCCGTCAGGTCATAGCTACCGCCTCCGCCGAGCACCACCAGGGCGACGACGACGAGCGCAAGGATCAGCGCGCCGCTGGCCGCCGCCCGCGCCACCGGGCTGGCGCGCCTCTGCCCGCCGTCGGCCAGGCGGCGACGACCCGCACCGGAGTGCCGTCTCAGACCTTGAGTGGTGCTCTCCAGGCGGTCGATGTGCCTCTCCTCCTCCCTCGATTCCCGGACCCATCGCCGAAGCTGCGGATCGGCATCCTCCCAGAGCCGGCCACCGACCGCCAGGGACGATGGTGCACCGGCGATCGGAAAGGTAACGCTAGTTCTGCGGTGGGCGCGCCAGCAGGGCCGCGCCGAGTGCCCCGCCGAGATCTCCGAGCGCCGCGACCGCAACGGCCGGCGGCCGGGAATCGTTGAGCAGGTGGGGGATCATCGCGGCGGCGATGCGCTTGGCGAACGGCTCGCCGAACCTGACGCCGAGCCCGCCGCCGATGACCACCGCCTCGATGTCGAGCAGGTTGATCGCGGAGGCGATGCCGGCGCCGAGCGCCTCCACGGCGCGGTCCAGCAGCTCGAGCGTGAGGGCGTCCTGGTGCTCGTAGGCGTGCCACCAGACGGCGCTGGTCAGCCGGTCGCGACCGCGTTGCTTCATGATCTTGAACAGGTCGGTCTTGGTGCCCTTCTCGTGCTCCTTGCGCGCCCGGATCTCCATCGCGCCGCGGCCGGCATACGCCTCCATGCAGCCGCGGCGCCCGCAGGTGCAGTGGGCGCCGTCGATCTTGACCACCATGTGGCCGATCTCGCCGGCGGCGCCGCGGCCCAGCCACATGTGACCGTCGAGGATCACGCCACCGCCGACTCCGGTGCCCCAGAACACGCCGAGCAGCGAGTTGTGGTGCTTGCCCACCCCCAGATCGAACTCGGCGCGGGTCGCGACCTGGACGTCGTTGCCGAGGAACACCTTCGTGCCGAGCGTCTCGGACAGCGGTTGCGCCAGCTGGTAGGGCGCGATCCAGCCCGGGAGGTTGCGGGCGTTGGCGACGGTGCCGGCCCGCTCGTCGACATCGCCCGGCGAACCGATGCCGACTCCGATGAGCGCCGACGTCCTCACCTTGGCGGCGTCGGCGGCGTCAGTGAGCGCCTGGGCCATCTCGGCGGCGACGTCGGCCGGCCCGCCCGTGGTCGGGGTGGGGCGGCGCGCTTGCCCGAGCACGGTGTCGCCACCGTCGACGACGATCGCCTCGATCTTGGTTCCGCCGAGATCGATCCCGCCGCGAAGCCCGCCGTTGGCGCTCGCTGCCTCCATGATGGACCCAGGCTACCCGAGCCGACGGCGGCGATCACGCCCACGACTCGCGGTAATCCTCCTGCTCGGCCGTCGGCTCGTCGATCCGCACTCCCAGCGCGGCCAGCTTGAGCCGGCCGACCTGGCGGTCAGTCGCCGTGCTCACCGGGTGCACGCCGGGAGCGAGCTCCCCCCGGCGGAGCACGAGCTCCTCCACGCTCAGCGCCTGCAGGGCGAACGAGACGTCCATCACCGCCGCGGGATGACCCTCGGCGGCGGCGAGGTTGACGACCCGGCCATGGGCGAGCAGATTCAGCCGGCGTCCGTCCGCCAGCAGGTACTGCTCCACCAGCGGACGGACTGCTCGGGTGCCGCCGGTGGCCAGCCCCGACAGCTCGGCGAGATCCAGCTCGACGTCGAAATGGCCGGCGTTGGCGAGCAGTGCGCCGTCCTTCATCCGGTCGAAGTGCTCGCCGCGGAGCACCCGGCGTGAGCCGGTGACGGTGATGAACACGTCGCCGCGCGCGGCCGCCTCGAGCGCGGGCATCACCTCGTAGCCGGCCATCCGCGCCTCCAGCGCCCGCAGCGGATCCACCTCGCACACGATCACCGCCGCGCCGGCGCCGCGAGCCCGCTCGGCGACACCCAGTCCCGCCCAGCCGTAGCCGACGATGACCACGGTGTGGCCCGCCAGCAGCACGTTGCTGGCCCGCACGATCCCGTCCAGGGCCGACTGACCGGTCCCGTGGCGGTCGTTGAGCGCCCGCTCGGTGCGGGCCTCGTTGACCGCGAGCACCGGGCAGCGCAGCTTGCCCTCGTCATGCAGCCGTCGGAGCCGGACGAGCCCGGTGGTCGTCTCCTCGGTGCCGCCGATCAGGCCGTCCACCACCTCGCCGCCGCGGGCGTGGGCGGTGACGAGCAGGTCGGCCCCGTCGTCGAGCGTTATCTGCGGATCGCCTTTCAGGAGCGCGATCACGTGCTCCACGTACGTGTCGAGATCCTCGCCGCGGAGAGCTCGGACCTCGACGCCGTCCTCGAGGACCAGCGCCGCGGCGACGTCGTCCTGGGTCGACAGCGGGTTGGCCGAGCAGAGCGCCACGATCGCGCCGCCCGCCTGAAGCGTGCGCACCAGGTTGGCCGTCTCCGCGGTGACGTGCAGGCAGCCGGCGATCCGCACGCCCGCCAGCGGCCGCTGCGCGGCGAATCGGTCCCGGATCTGCGCGAGCACGGGCATCTGCCCCGCGGCCCAGGCGATCCGGGATTCGCCGTCGCCCGCGAGTGCGAGGTCGGCTACATCATGGGGCGGAAGCGTCGCTCGCGCCACGGCGTGTGCCGGTAAAGCCCGGCCCCGCCTCTAGTACCGGTAGTGCTCGGACTTGAACGGACCCTCGACGGGAACGCCGAGGTACGCCGACTGCTCTCCGGACAGCTCGGTGAGCTTGACGCCGAGCGCGTCGAGGTGCAGCCGCGCGACCTTCTCGTCCAGCTGCTTGGACAGCGTGTAGACCTGGGTCGCGTACTCGCCGCGGTTGGCGAACAGCTCGATCTGGGCGATCACCTGGTTGGTGAACGAGTTCGACATCACGAAGCTGGGATGCCCGGTGGCGTTGCCCAGGTTCAGCAGCCGGCCCTCGGAGAGCACGATGATCGTATTCCCGCCCGGGAACACCCACTCATCGACCTGGGGCTTGATGTTGACCCGCTCGATCCCGGCCACCTTCTCGAGGCCGGCCATGTCGATCTCGTTGTCGAAGTGGCCGATGTTGCCCACGATCGCCTGATGCTTCATCTGCGACATGTTCTCGGCGGTGATCACGTCCTTGTTCCCGGTGGCGGTCACGAAGATGTCGGCCTGGCCGAGCACGTCCTCGATGCGCGCCACCTGGTAGCCGTCCATCGCCGCCTGCAACGCGCAGATCGGATCGATCTCGGTCACGATCACCCGTGCGCCCTGGCCGCGCAGCGACTCCGCGCATCCCTTGCCGACGTCGCCATAGCCGCATACCACCGCCACCTTGCCGCCGATCAGCACGTCCGTGGCGCGGTTGATCCCGTCGATCAGCGAGTGGCGGCAGCCGTACTTGTTGTCGAACTTGGACTTGGTCACCGAGTCGTTGACGTTGATCGCCGGAAACAGCAGCCGGCCGTCACGCGCGAACTGGTACAGCCGGTGCACCCCGGTGGTCGTCTCCTCGGTCACCCCCTTGATCTGGTCCGCCATCCGGGTGAACCGCTGCGGATCCTCCGCCAGTGACCGCGCCAGCAGCTCGAGGATCACCCGATGCTCCTCGTTCTCGGCCGTTCCCGGGTCCGGCGCCTCCCCGGCGGCCTCGTACTGGGCGCCGGTGTGGACCAGCAGCGTCGCGTCGCCACCGTCGTCGAGGATCATGTTCGGGGCGTCGCCGTCCGTCCACGTCAGCGCCTGCTCGGTGCACCACCAGTACTCCGAAAGCGTCTCCCCCTTCCAGGCGAACACCGGGATGCCCCGCGGATCCTCCGGCGTCCCCTCGAGACCGACGACGACCGCGGCGGCGGCGTGATCCTGGGTGGAGAAGATGTTGCAGCTGGCCCACCGCACCTCGGCGCCGAGCGCGACAAGCGTCTCGATCAGCACCGCCGTCTGGATCGTCATGTGCAGCGAACCGGTGATCCGTGCGCCTTTCAGCGGCTGACTCTCCGCATACTCCCGCCGCGTCGCCATCAACCCGGGCATCTCGTGCTCGGCCAGCGAGATCTCCTTGCGGCCGAACCCGGCCAGCGACAGATCGGCAACCTTGAAATCGGTCTTGGCGACGGTGGTGCTCATCATCTCTCCAGGTGTCGTTATCTGATTCCCCAGCCTCCGCCGCGCAACCGGGGCGGGCGGCGGTCACGCGGCCGCGGCGGCGAGCAGGCGCTCGTGCTTCTCCTGCTCGAACCGCAGCCAGTCGGCGGCCTCGACGTGCTCGGGACGGCTCGCCTCGGACTGCAACCAGCCCTGCACCGCGTGGCGCAGCTCGAGCTCGTCGGCCAGCCGGCTCGCGAACGCGACGTCCGACAGCGAGATCTGAAACCGGCCCAGCAGCTCCTTGAGCGTGCGCAGCCGTTGCAGCTGGGCCGGGCCGTAAAGCCGGTAGCCCGAAGCCGATCGCCCGGGGGCGACCAGCCCCGTCTGCTCGACGTAGCGCAGCATCCGCGGCGACCACCCGGTGGTCGCCGCCGCCTCGTTGATCGTCAGGGCCTGCATGCGCATCAACCTTATCACGGGCGTGTCAAGGTTCGACCACCCCCGGAGGATAGGAAAACCCCTCCCGATCGGGGAGGTCGGCACCTTCCCGCTAGGTCGTCTGCCGGGCCAGCGCGGCCTTGAGCCGATCGAGCGGTTCGATCGCCGCCGGATCGCGCCCGGCCAGGATCGCCATGTAGAGCGAGACGAGGTCGCCGAGCAGCACCAGCGATACCAGCCGCTCCACCCGGCCGGTGCCGACGCTCTGCACCCGGTGGGTGGCCGCGGCGCCCTGCTCGCGGATCACGTCGAGCGTCAACCCGATCCGGGCCCGCACCCGAGGATGCAAATCGCAGTCGTCCAGGAACACGGCGCTGAACCGGCCGAGCTCGGGGGCGCCCTCCCAGCCGGCGATCTCGTTGTGGTCGAGCTCGGGCAGCTCGGCGGCGAAGCTGGGCGAGTTGGCGTTCTCGTTGATCTGCGTCTTCCACCGGTAGGCGATCGGCGCCGTCAGCCCGGCGCCGGCGATCTGAGGGGTCGTTTCGGAGAGCGACCGGGCCAGCGCCTTGGCCAGCGAGTCATCGGGGGCGTCGGGCCCCCACTCGGCGACCAATCGCTCCGCGTGCACGGCGGCCACGTCGATCTCGGTGCGCAGGCCCTCCCCGGCGCCCGCCAGCGCCGCCACCTCGAGCGCGATGACGAGCGCGTAGCCGACCGCGGCGCGAGGCTGAAAGCCGCCCGGCAGCGGGATCACAGGAACGCCGTCGGCGCGAGCGCTCGCCGCCAGCGCGCCGCCGGTGGTGGAGACGACGCGGCGCGCGCCGAGCGCTCCGGCGGCCTCGTAGGCGGCCAGCGTCTCCTCGGTCTCCCCGGAGTAGCTGGCGCACAACACCGTGGCGTCGGGCGTCGTCCACGCCGGCAAGCCGTAGCCCCGATGCACGGTGATCGGCCGTGAGGCCCGATCCCCCAGCGCCGCCACCGCCAGCAGGCCGCCGATCCCCGAGCCTCCCATCCCGGCCACCACCAGCCCGCCGGCAGAGTCCTGCGCTGCCACGTTGGCCGACTCGACCCGCCACAGCGCGTCGCGGAGATGCTCGGGCAGGGCGAGCACGTCGCCGAGCTGGCCCGTGCCGTCGAGCTGCGCGATCGCCTCTCGGCTCAGATCGCGGGCGCTCACGAGGGTGCCGCCCGGCTCAAAATGCCACCGCCGCTTCCGGAAGCTCGACGCCCGGGAACACTCGGATCCCCGCCAGCAGTGTGTTGCGGGCCCCCACGCTCACGCCCTCCCCGAGCACCACCCGGCCGGCGACATGGCAGCGATCCCCGATGGTGGCGTCGGGCCCGATGATCGACGAGGCGATCCGGGAGTGGGCGCCGATGCTGGTGCCATCGAGCAGCACCGAGCTGTCGATGTGGGCTCCCGGGCCGATGGTGACACCGCGGCCGAGCACCGACCGCGACCCGACGATTGCGTCCGCGGCGACGCGGCACCCGGAACCGATCAGCGCGGGGCCATGGACCGCGCCCGACACCCCGCCCGCGTCGCCCTCCCACAGGACTCCCCCGGCCTCGGCGATCCGTCGACCGACCTCGGTCATCACCTCTCCCTCCAGGATCTCGAACGTCGCCCGCAGGTAACGCTCGGGGGTACCGATATCCAACCAGTATCCGCCGGCCTCGTAGCCGTACAGGCCGCGGCCGACCAGCGACGGGAACACCTCGCGCTCGATCGAGATCCGGGTTCCGGCGGGCCCCATCTCGCCCAGCACGTCGCGCTCGAGGATGTAGGCGCCCGCGTTGACCAGGTGGGTGTCGATCTCATCGGTGCTCGGCTTCTCCACGAACTCGCGCACCGCCATGTCCTCGCCGCGCCTGACCAGCCCGTAGGCGGACGGATCCTCCACTCCGATCAGGGCGAGCGTCGCTCGCGCCCCGGTGGCCTCGTGCTGGCGCAGCTGCGCCGTCAGATCCATGTCGGTGAGAATGTCGCCGTTGAGCATGAAGAAGCGGTCGTCGAGCAGGTCCTCGCAGAACTTCAGCGCGCCGCCCGTGCCCAAAGGTCTCGGCTCCTCGGCGTAGCGCAGCGAGACGCCGAGCGACGAGCCGTCGCCCAACACCGAGCGCACGCGGTCGGCCCGAAAGCCGCAGGCCAGGATCAAGTCATCGATGCCGTGGCCCCGCAGCCACTCGATCATGTAGGAGATGAACGGCCGGTCCACGAGTTGGACGACCGGCTTGGGCACGGTCGAGGTGAGCGGCCGCAGCCGCGTCCCCTCCCCGCCGGCGAGGATCAGCGCCTGCAACCTCGGCTCCCCGGCGCAGCGCGACGGCTCATCGCCCGATGCCCTCGTAGATCAGCCCGGCGGCCAGTACGGCTTCGCGGTCGGCGAAGTTGCGCCCGTCGACGACGAGGTCCCCGGTCATCCGCGCGCGTACCGTCTCCCAGTTCAGCTGCGCGAACTCCGGCCACTCGGTCACCAAGATGCAGGCGTCGGCGCCGTCGACCGCGTCGAGTGCCGAGTCGGCGAACTCCACCCCCCGCATCAGCTTGCGCGCCTCCTCTTCGGCAATCGGGTCATAGGCCCGCACAGTGGCGCCGTCGGCCTGAAGCCGTCCCGAGAGGACCAGCGAGGACGCCTCGCGCATGTCGTCGGTGTTGGCCTTGAACGCCAGGCCGAGCAGCGCCACCCGCTTGCCCACCAGCGATCCGAGATGCTTCTGCAGCTTGCCGACGACGCGCCGCTTCTGCAGCTCGTTGACCTCGATCACCGACGTCAGCAACTGGAAGTGGTATCCGGAGTTGCCGGCGAGTTGCTTCAAAGCCGAAACATCTTTGGGAAAGCAGGAGCCGCCGAAGCCGATCCCGGGCTTCAGGAAGTGCCTGCCGATCCGCTGGTCCAGGCCCATCCCGGCGGCGACCTCGAGCACGTCGGCGCCGGTCTCCTCGCACACGTTGGCGATCTCGTTGATGAACGAGATCTTGGTCGCCAGGAACGCGTTGGCGGCGAGCTTGACCATCTCGGCGGAGGCGATGTCGGTGCGGACGACCGGGGCGTCCAGGGGGTGATACAGCTCGGTCACCGCGTCCCCACCCCAGTTGCCGTCGTCGCCGATCACGACCCGGTCGGGCGCCAGGAAGTCCTGGAGCGCCGAGCCCTCCTTGAGGAACTCCGGGCAGGAGACGTAGGTGAAGCCGGCCTTGCCGTGCTCGGCGAAGATCCGCTTGATCGATGCGCCGGTGCCCACCGGGACCGTCGACTTCATCACCAGCGCGTGCCGGTCGGAGGCGGGCATCGCGGCGACCACCGCGTGCACCGCCGAGAGATCAGCATCGCCCGAATAGGTCGGCGGCGTCCCCACCGCCACGAACAGCAGCCGGGCATTCTGCAGCGCCGGCGCCAGCTCGGTGGAGAAGTGCAGGCGCTCCCGGTTGCGCGCCACCGAGTCGGCCAGGCCGGGCTCGTAGATAGGGATCTCGCCGCGCCGCAGGCGCGCGATCTTGTCGGCGTCGACGTCGACGCACCAGACCTCGCTGCCGAGCTCGGCGAACCCGGCGGCGGTGACCAGGCCCACGTACCCGGTTCCGATCACGGCGATTGGCTGGCGTTCCGTGGACATGAGGTGCACGAGAGTAGCGGGGCGGCAGCGGCGGCCGGCGCCGCCCGCCGTCTCTCAGCCGCCGGCCCGGGTCAGTGAAGCGGCCACCCCGACCATCTGTCCGTTGGGGATCTGGGTGGTCAGCGTGTTCGAGATCCAGTAGGTGTCGGGGCCGTTGTGCCACGCCACCGTCGTCAGACGGCCGCCGTTGGCGTACAGGTACAGCTTGCGTCCATTGATCGTGCGGGTTCCACTGGGGCTGGACAGCAGCGGCGGGTTGCGCCAGGTGGTGCCCTGGACTCCGTAGTACTGGCCGAGGGAAGGGTTGATTGCGAGCGTCATCCGGTAGGCGGCGTAGGTGGTTCCGCGCCGGCCGGGGATCCGGTACTCGCGCGGGTAGGAGTGGGCGTAGGCGGTGGCCGGCTCTTCGCCGTCCAGGCAGCTACTCAACTGCCCGGTGCAGTAGAAGGAGTTGGTCTGGATCAGCCGGGGGTAGTACACCGGCATGCCGGCGTGGGTCAGCTGCGCCGCCTGGGCGCGCCCGTCGGTCGGGTCGGCGGTCAGCCCGGCGGTGGGGATCGCGGCCAGGTGCCGGGATCCCTTGGCGGACTTGGGCGTCGCCTTGTGCTTGACCTGCGACTTGCGCGTCGGCGCCAGGAAGCGGGCGTAGGTTGCCCGCTCGGCGGCGGGGGTGGCGGTGACGTAGCACGACGTTGTCGTACACGGCAGGAACTCGGCCGGGAACGGGACCTGCTTGATCGTGTCGCCATCGGAGAATGCCACCAGGTTGAACAGGTTGAGCAGGCCGTCGGTCGACTGCAGCTCCTTGTCCAGCGTCGAGTACTTGCCGAAGATCCGCAGGAGCTTGTCGCGGTTGTTGACCAGCTGAGTCGCGCCGTACTGGTCCTTGGCCCAGCGGATGAAGTCCTGCTGGCGAGCATTGCGAACGATGTCTGAGTCGGTGTGGCGGAAGCGCACGAACGGCAGCGCCCCGTGGATCGACTGGTTGTCGCCGCACAGCTTCTGATAGCCGGGCTGGATGTCGATCGACGAGTAGTTGTCGGGACTGGGAGCGGGCTGGCTCTGGTTGTAGTAGCGGTGGTCGACGTCGGAGTACACGCACCCGATCGCGTCGACCAGGTCCGAGAAGCCGGTGAAGTTGGTGTCGACGATGTGGTTGGGGTGGAAGCCCGGGAACACGTTGTCCCGGATCGTCTTGATCAGCAGGCTGTAGCCCCCGTCGGAGTAGGCGCTGTTGAGCTTGTTGGTGCCGTAGCCGGGGATGTTCACCTGGAGGTCCCGGGGGATCGACATCACGTTGATCGTCGACGAGGCGGCGTTGAGGCGCACCAGCAGCATGGTGTCGGTGTTGGCGCCCCGGACCGGCGTGCCGGCGCGATGGTCGGAGCCGATCAGCAGGATCGTCTGCGGCTTTCCCGGTTTGGCCACGATGATCTGCTTGCTGGCGATCCCGGGATTGACCGAGATGAAGTTGACCAGGTCCTTGACCTGCAGCAGCCCGGCCACGGCGGTGGTCGTCGCGGTGGCACCGACGATCAGCACGGTGGCGAGCAGAAAGCGCCACAGCATGCCGCCCCGGGTGCGAGGGATCACGACGATCCTCCCGGGATCGCCCACAGGCCGGCGGCGCCCGCGGAACGCCGGGCCAGCTCCAGCCGGCCGGGGAGCGCGGTCACGAACTCGGTGAGCGCGCGGCGGTAGCGCTGCAGCGATGACACCGAGACCCACTCCTCCGGCCCGTGGTGGCCGCCGCCGACCGGCCCGAACTCGACCGCCGGGACCCCGGCCTCGATGAACGCGGCCGCGTCCGACGCGCCGTCGCGCCCGACGCTCATCACCTCGCCGCTGGTCACGCGGGCGACGGCTTCGCGCAGCGCCTGCACGTAGGGATCGGTGCGCGATACCGTCACCGGTGGATAGATGAACGTGCGCTGCACGTCGATGCCGGGGATGGCGCGCACCTGGGCGAGGAGCTCCCCGGGATCCTGGCCGGGCAGGTAGCGCACGTCGACCGCCATCTCACAGCGATCGGGCACCTTGTTGAGCGCGTCGCCGCCGGCGATCCGCCCGAGATTTATCGACGGGCGGTCGAACATCTCCGAGGACTCGCGGCTGAACGGCAGCGACTCGATCGCCCGGAACACGTCGACCGCCTTGAGCACGGCGTTGTCGCCCAGCCACGGGGTGGAGCTGTGGGCCGACCGGCCGTGGACGACGATCCGCATCGCCAGCACGCCCTTCGCCTGCACACCGATGTGCATGTTGGTCGGCTCGCCGGTGATCGCGAACTGACCGCCGAGACCGCGCTGCACCACCGCGTCAGTCGACCGTTCGTCGATCTCCTCGGACTCCTCGTCGGCGACGCAGACGAGGCGGACGTGGACCTCCTCCTGGGTCGCGGCATCCTTGAGCGCGCACATCATCCCGGCGAGTCCGCCCTTCATGTCGTAAGCGCCGCGCCCGATCAGACGGTCGCCCTCCACCCGCGGCTCGAACTGCTCGCAGCGCCCCGGCACCACGTCGAGATGGCCGTGCAGGACGATGCTCGGCGCCGCCGGTGAGCGGGCGCCGACCTCGGCCACCAGTACCGGCAATCCGTTGTGATCGGAGTCTTGCACTTCGATGTCCCGGGATTCGAGCCACCCCTTGACGAATCCTGCGGCCGCAATCAGCGCGTCGGATTGCGACGTCTCGTAGCCGACCAGCCGCGCGGCGAGTACCAGCTCCTCGGTCATCGCCCCAACAGGTTAGGCCGCGGAGCTGACGCCGACGCCATCACCAGGGCGGCGAAGCCGCCCATCTAACTCCCCTCGGCGATGCGCAGGAACGCCTGCAGCCGGCGCTGGTCGCGCGCCGCCACCCGCCGCCGCTCGCTGTCCTCCCCCGCCTGCTCGAGCTCGCGCTCGGCCGCAGACAGCCGGTCGCGCAGCGCCCCGGCGTCCAGCGCGTCCGGCTCGTGCGCCTCCTCCACCAGCAGCAAGGCGTGGTTGTCGCCCACCTGCAGGTAGCCCTCGGACTGCGCGAACGAGACCACGTCGGAGTCCGACCGGTAGAGCCGCAGCTCGGTGGGATCGAGCATCGCCAGCAGCGGCGCGTGGTTGGCGAGCACGCCGATCGACCCGACCGCGGTCTTGGTGGAGACCATCTGGACCTCCTCGGCGAACACCTCGCCCTCGGGGGTGAGGATCTCCACCGGGAACTTCTCGTGCTCGGCCATCGGCGGTTAGCCGGCCTCCGTGCCCGACGCGTCGTCGTTCTCGGACCCCTGCTCATCGCCATTGCCCTCGTCAGAGGGGCCCGACCGCTCATCGCCATTGCCCTCGTCGGCGGACTCGTCCGAGGAGTCCGACTCCTCGTCTGACTCGCCGCCGGACTCGCCCACCACCTCGTCGATCGTGCCCTTCATGAAGAACGCCCGCTCGGGAACGTCGTCGTGCTTGCCCTCGAGGATCTCCTTGAACCCCCGGATCGACTCGGCGATCGGCACGTACTTGCCCGGGGTTCCCGTGAACTGCTCGGCGACGAAGAACGGCTGTGACAGGAAGCGCTCGATCTTGCGGGCGCGCTGCACGGTCACCCGATCCTCGTCGGACAGCTCGTCGATTCCGAGGATCGCGATGATGTCCTGGAGGTCCTGGTAGCGCTGGAGCACCTCCTTGACGCGGTTGGCGACGTCGAAGTGCTCGTCGCCGAGGATCTCGGCCTTGAGAATCGTCGAGGTCGAATCCAGCGGGTCCACCGCCGGGTAGATGCCCTTCTCGGAGATCGCCCGCGACAGCGTCGTGGTCGCGTTGAGGTGGGCGAACACCGAGGCCGGCGCCGGGTCGGTGAGGTCGTCGGCGGGCACGTAGATCGCCTGGATGCTGGTCACCGAGCCCTCGCGCGTCGAGGTGATCCGCTCCTGGAGCTGGCCCATCTCGGACTCGAGCGTCGGCTGGTAGCCCACCTGGGAGGGCATCCGGCCCAGCAGCGCCGACACCTCGGAGCCGGCCTGGACGAAGCGGAAGATGTTGTCGATGAACAGCAGCACGTCCTGACCCTCGTGGTCACGGAAGTACTCGGCCATGGTCAGGCCCGAGAGGGCGACCCGCATGCGGGCCCCGGGGGGCTCGTTCATCTGGCCGAAGACCAGCATCGTCTTGTCGAGCACGCCGGATTCCTTCATCTCCAACCACAGGTCGTTGCCCTCACGCGAGCGCTCGCCCACGCCGCAGAACGCCGACAGGCCGCCGTGCTCCTGGGCCAGGTTGTGGATCAACTCCTGGATGAGCACCGTCTTGCCCACGCCGGCGCCTCCGAACAGCCCGGTCTTGCCGCCCTGGGCATACGGCGCGAGCAGATCGATGACCTTGATCCCGGTCTCGAACATCTCGGTCGTCGGGGTCAGCGCCTCGACGTTGGGCGCCTCGCGGTGGATCGGCCAGCGCTCGATGTCCTCGTCGAGCGGCTCGCCCAGGTCGATCGGCTCCCCCAGCAGATTGAAGATCCGGCCCAGCGTGGCGGGCCCCACGGGGACGGTGATCGGCGAGCCGGTGTCGATCACCTGGGTGCCGCGCGCCAGGCCGTCGGTGGTGTCCATCGCCACCGCGCGGACCCGGTCGTCGCCCAGGTGCTGCTGCACCTCGCAGACCAGGTAGTCGTCTTCGCCGGCGGCGATGTCCTCGTCCTCCTCGGCCTTGGCGGCCTCGGGCCGGCGGACGCGGATCGCGTGGTTGATCTCCGGCAGCCGGTCCGGGAACACGGCCTCGATCACGACGCCCTGGATCTCCTCGATCCGCCCGACGTTCTGCTCCTGCTCGGTGGGGGTGGTTTCGGTTTCGGTTTCGCTTGAGGCAGACATGAGTGGTTTCTCCTTATCCGAGGCCTTCGGCGCCGGCCACGACTTCCATGATCTCCTGCGTGATCTCGGCCTGGCGGGCCCGGTTCATCTCCAAGGTGTAGTCGTCGATCAGCGTCTTCGCGTTCTCCGACGCGTTGCGCATCGCGGTCATCCGCGCCCCGTGCTCGGACGCCGTCGATTCGAGCAGCGCGCGGTAGATCGAGATCTCGACGTAGTCGGGCACGAGTCGCTTGAGGATCTCCTCGGGGTCGGGCTCGTACTCCACGAGCGCGTGCTTGCCCGAGCCGTCGTCCGACGTGCTGCTCTCGTCCTCGGATCCGTCCTCTCCTTCGCCGAGGACCGTCGCCCGCTGCAGGGGCAGCAGCGTCTCCCGGCGGATCACCTGTGACAGCGGGGAGATATAGCCGTTGTAGAAGATCTCCACCTGATCGACGTCGCCGTCGACGTAGGCGGCCATCAGGCGCTCGGCGATCCGGCGCGCGTCGGCGTAGGCGGGGCGATCGGTGAAGCCGGTGAAGCTGTCGGCGACCTCCAGCCCGCGGAACGTCAGCGATGACGAGGGCCGGCGGCCGGAGGCGAAGTACACGGCCGAGCGGCCTTCCCGCGCGTGCTCCCGGCCGGCGGCGACGCCGGCGCGCACGGCGTTGGAGTTGAACGCTCCGGCCAGGCCGCGATCCCCGGCGACGATCAGCAGGCCGACGGTGTCGATCGAATCGTGCTCGACCAGGATCGGCAGTCGCGGCACGTCGCCGGCGGCCGCGGCCGCCTGCCGGGTCATCCGCCGGATGGCATCGGCGTACGGCCGCAGCACCTCGATCCGCTGCTCGGCACGGCGCAGCCGGGCGGCGGCGACCATCTGCATCGCCCGGGTGATCTTCTGGATGTTCTTGATCGCGCCGATCCGGTTGCGAACGGCGCGCTGGGAGGCTGCCATCTGATGATGGGGGCCGACCGGCTAAGCCGGTACGGCCTCGTCCTCCTTCTCGCGCTCCTGGCTGGATTCGTCGTCGCCGCCGTTCTCGCGCTCGGGCTCCTCGCCGCCGCCACGCGCCGGCGGGGGCTCGTCGTCGCCCTCCTCTTCCAGAGGATGGCCCTCCTCGTCGAGGTCGTACCCGAAGTCCTCGGCGTACTGCCGGACGGCCTCGTCGAGCTGATTGCGGGTCTCGTCGCTCCAGTCGCCACCGGCGATCTTCTCCAGCAGATCGGAGTTGTTGCCCCGCACCGAATCCGACAGCCCGGCGAGGAACCGCTCCACCTTGTCGACCTCGATCCGATCGATGTAGCCGTTGGTGGCGGCGAACACCTGCGCCACCTGCTCCTCGACTGGCATCGGATGGCGCTCGGCCTGGTTCAGGGTCTTGACCAGGCGCTCGCCGCGGGCCAGCGTCCGTTGCGTGTCGGGATCGAGCTCGGAGCCGAACTGGGAGAACGCCTCGAGGTCGCGATACTGCGACAGCTCCAGCTTCAGCGTGCCCGCAACCTTGCGCATCGGCGCGATCTGGGCGTTGCCGCCGACGCGCGACACCGAGATGCCGACGTTGATCGCCGGCCGGACCCCCGAGTAGAACAGCTTGGGCTCCAGGAAGATCTGCCCGTCGGTGATCGAGATCACGTTGGTCGGGATGTAGGCGGACACGTCGCCGGCTTGGGTCTCGATGATCGGCAGCGCGGTCAGCGACCCGCCTCCGAGATCGTCGTTGAGCTTGACCGCGCGCTCCAGCAGGCGCGAATGGAGATAGAACACGTCTCCCGGATACGCCTCGCGGCCGGGGGGCCGGCGCAACAGCAGCGACATCTGGCGGTAGGCGTAGGCGTGCTTGGTCAGGTCGTCATAGATGGCCAGCGCCGCCCTCCCGTTGTAGAGAAAGTGCTCGGCCATCGCGCATCCCGCGTACGGCGCTAGGAACTTGATCGGCGCCGCTTCGTCGGCGGCGGCCATGACGATGATCGTGTTGTCCAGGGCCCCGGCCTCCTCGAGGACGCTGGCGAGCTGCACGACGGTCGCCTTGCGCTGCCCGATGGCGACATAGATGCAGACCAGGTCGCGATCCTGGTTGTTGACGATCGTGTCGATCGCGATCGAGCTCTTGCCCGTCTGGCGGTCGCCGATGATCAGCTCGCGCTGTCCCCGGCCGATCGGGATCATCGAGTCGATCGCCTTCAGTCCCGTGAGCATCGGCTCCTTGACCGGCTGACGCTGGACGACGCCCGGCGCCTTGTGCTCGGCCGGCCGCGTCTCGGAGGTCTCGATCGGTCCCTTGCCGTCCAGTGGATTGCCCAGCGGATCGACGATCCGCCCCAGCAGCGCCTCGCCCACCGGAATGTCGAGCAGCCGGCCGGTGCGCCTGACCGTGTCGCCCTCGGAGATCTGCTCCCATTCGCCGAACAGCACCGCCCCGACGTTGTCGGACTCCAGGTTCAACGCCAGCGCGGTCACGTCGTGGGGCAGCTCGAGCAGCTCGAACGACATGCAGTTCTCGAGGCCGTGGACGCGACAGATTCCGTCGGCGACCGACAGCACGGTCCCCACCTCCGTCAGCTCCGCCGCCGAGGTTTCCAGGCCCTCGATCCGGCTCTTGAGGATCGAGGTGATCTCATCGGGCTTTATCTCCATGTGTTCGGGCTCCTTGGGGGGGTCGTCGGGAGGGCTTGCCCCCTCAACTGTGCGCTACTTGCTTTCGAAGTTGTTCCAGCCGGTTCTTGATCGAGGCATCGAGGATCACGTTGCCCACTCTGAGCACCACCCCACCGAGGATGTCGGGGTCGATGTCGGTGGAGACCTCGACGTCGCGATCGGTCTGCTCACCGATCCGCTTGACGAGGCTTGAGACGGTGTCGGAGTCGAGCTTCACCGCGCTGGTGATTCGCACCGGCAGCAGCTTGCGCGCCTCGTCCCAGAGCGACTCGAACTCGGTGCGGATTCGGAAGATGGCAGGCATCCGGTGGCGCTCGATGAGCGCCTGCAGGAAGTTGTCGAAGGCCGGGTCGGCATTTCGGACGGTCCGGGCCAGTCCCTCCTTCTTCTCCTGCACCGAGAAGTAGGGCGAGAAGAAGAAGACCGCCAGCTCGCGGTTCTCGTGCATCGCGTCCGCGAATGCGCCCAGCTCCTCGTGGATCTCATCCAGCGAGTCGCGCTCTTGCGCGACCTCGAACAACGCGCGCGCGTATACCTGGGAGATCTGTTCCACGTCTACCTGTTCTCCGCGCCGCCACCGGCGGTCAGCGAGCTGAAGTCGAGCTCGGAGAGGGCATCCTCCACCAGCCGCCGCTGGTCGTCCTCGTCGAGTGTCTTGCGGGTCACCTTCTCGGTCGCCATCACCGTCAGGTCGGCGACCTCTGAGCGGATCTCCTGGATCGCGCGCCGCGTCTCGGACTGGATGTCGCGCCGCGTCTGCTCCATCAGCTGGTCGCGCTTGGCCTTGGCCTCGTCCTGGGCCTCGCGCTCGTGGGTCTCGGCCGCGCGGCGGGCCCGGGCGACGATCTCGTCCGCCTGGCCGCGCGCCTCGTGGAGCCGCTCACGGTAATCGGCGAGCAGCTGGTCGGCCTCCTTGCGGGTCTGCTCGGCATGGTCGATCGATTCCTCGATCGCGTGCTGGCGCTTGTCCAGAGCGTCGGAGATGCGCGGGAACGCGAACTTCCACAGCAGGTACATCGACACCCCGAACAGCAGCAGCGTCCACACCATCAGCCCGACGTTCGGCGAGATCAGGAATGAGCCGCTGGAGGCGGCGGGTACGAGATCGGCGGCCATCTACTTGAGCACGTAGGAGAGCAGGCCGGCGACCAGCCCGTAGAAGAACACGGCCTCCGTGAGAGCGAAGCCGAGCCACTGGATGGCGGTGATCTCGTCGCGCATCTCCGGCTGGCGGGTGACCGACTCGATCACCTTGCCGAAGATGATCCCGATGCCGACGCCGGCGCCGAGCGCGCCGAGTCCGCCGCCGATCCCGATCCCGAGTCCGGCGCCGACCCCGGAGGAGGCGGCGAGCGAGAGGACGTGAATAACGAACACTAAAGACAGCTCCTTTTGAATTAGTGGTGGGTCACCGAGCCGCCGATGTAGATGGCGGCGAGGATGGCGAAGATGAATGCCTGCAGCGTGGCGATCAGGCCCAGCTCGAACAGGTAGATGATGACTCCGAACGGCAGCGTGAACCAGCCCAGGAACGAGAGCCCGAGGATCACCGCCAGGCCGCCGGCCATGAACAGGATGATCATGTGGCCGGCGAGGATGTTGGCGAACAGCCGGACGGTCAGCGAGATCAGTCGCATGAAGGTGGAGATGACCTCGAGCGGGAAGACCAGCACCAGCATCGGGCCGTGCACGCCGGCGGGCACAAGGCTCTTGACGTATCCGATCGGGCCCTGGGCCCGGATGCCGACCCAGTTGAACGCGACGAACACCACGAGCGCCAGCACGAGCGGGACCGAGATGTTGGCGGTGGCGGCGTACAGCGCGAACGACGGGATGTGGGCGCCGAAGACGTTGAACGTCTCCTGGGAGTTGGTCGGCAGCGGGAGGTAGCCGATCAGGTTGCTGAACCAGATGAACAGGAACAGCGCCCCGAGGAACGGGAACCACCGGGCCGCCATCGAGTCCGGCATGTTGCCGCGGGTGATGTTGTCGCGCATCAGGCTGAACAGCACCTCCACGGCGGTCTGGATCCGGTTGGGCCGCTGGTGCATCCGGCGGGCGATCAAGATCATCGTCGCCACCGTGGCGATCGCCGCCAGGAACAGGTACACGACCGCACGATTGATGCTGAATACCCCGAGACTGACCCAGTTGACCAGCTTGAACTCATTCTGGATCTGGAACTCGTTGTTCTTGTGCCCGAACCCGAAGATGAGGATCAGCGCGACGATCCCGATCAGGTAGAAGGCGAGGACCCCGTAGATGACTTTTCGCGTGTTGCTCATCGTGCCCTGCGCCGGGTCGCGCTCGACTTGGGACGGTTCAGCGCCGAGGTCGTCAGCTGGATCGTGAAGGCGAGCACGATCACCGCCAGGCAGGTGAGTCCGGCGTCCTGGCCGTAGGACTTGCGGGCGATGATCACCGCGATCGCGAGCGCGAACAGCCGGCCGAGCATGTACCCGAGGCGCAGGCCGATGGCCGGGTTGGTCAGCGTTGTCGTGGCGGAGGCGACGCGGTCGACGCCGATCCCGACCGCGCGCAGCGCGATCCACGCGCCGGCGCCGATCGCGTAGCCGGAGGCGGGCACGCCGATCAGGATCATGATCGGAGCGGCCACCACCACGACCAGCACGTCGAAGTAGCTGAGCACGCTCACCGTGGGCTCAGATGTCGTGGAAGCGCTTAGCGACAACCCGGATCCCCACCAGAAAGCCGATCAGAAATCCCGCCACCGCCAGCGGCACCACCGGGCCCAGCAGCGCCCCGACGGCGGCACCGACCCCGGCGCAGAGCGCGTTGACCGAGAGCATCAAGGCTCCGGCTCCGGCTACGTCCCGGCCGGTTGCGGGGTGCCGACTGCTGTTCGTCATGTTGTCTGCTGACGCTTCTTCGCAAGGTGAGCTACTAGGTTGAGGGGCGCGTAGGCTATCGGCGCAGCGCTAAACGGCGTTGCCTGATTTCAGCGCCGACCCGGTCGGCGCGCCACTACCAGGAGGGTAGTGGAGAGCCGGTCATGGTTAGAAGCAGGTTAGCGGGCCGGCGCGAAGGCGTGGCGGCTTCTCACCGCCGCCGGGCGCGCCGGGGAGGGCCGGAAGGCGGCGGGGACCTACTAGGTGATCTCGCGGATCCGCTCCTTGACGAGCCGCTGCTTGTCGGCGAGCTCGGCGGCGAGCTCGTTGAGCGCGGTCAGGCGGCCCTGAACCAGCTCCAGCTGGCTCGAGATATGCCCGAGCAGCTCCTGCAGGATGCGCTTGCGCACGGCCGGCGCCTGCGTCTGCTTGAGCTCTGAGCGCAGGTGCGCCCGCGCGCTCTCGGCCTCGAGCAGCTGGGACAGCTGATCCAGCGACAGGCCGAGCAGATCGCGCAGGCGGATGATCTCGCGGACGCGCTCGACGTCGGCCTGGGTGTAGGCCCGATGCTTGCCCAGCTCGCGCTCCGCGGCGCCCGAGAGCAGCCCGATCTCCTCGTAGTAGCGGATCGTTCGCGGTGTCGTCTGCGTCAGCTCGGCCAGCTCGCCGATCCGCAACCGCGCCTGGTCGGTGGCCGTGGCGCTCACGAGATCGCCGTCTGCGGCTCGCCGGAGCGCTTTTCGGTGGTTGCCGTGCCGATCTCCTTTGGCCGCGCGGCGGAGATCGCGGCGCCGATCAGCGAGACGGCGGCCAGGCACCACAGCGCCGTGTGCATGTTGGCGATGAACGGCGACAGCTGCGCGGTGGAGATGTGCTCGGCCAGCCCGGAGAAGACCTTGAACAGCACCTGCTTGGGCACCGCCGAGGTGACCACCGCGAGCACGAACGCGATCGACATCACCGCGCCGGTGTTCTGCACCAGGACCCGCGCGCCGGCGGCGATGCCGCGCCGGTGCGGCGCCACGCTCCCCATCATCGCCGCCGTGTTGGGCGAGTTGAACATTCCGGAGCCGACTCCCACGACGAACATGTAGATCCCGGGCCAGACGTAGCTGGTGTCACGTCCCAGGGTGGTCATCAGCGCCAGGCCGGCGGCGCTGACGAGCATGCCGGCGACCGCGAGCGTGCGCGAGCCGCGGCGGTCGGCCCAGATCCCGGCGGGCGGGGAGGCGATCAGCATCCCGAGCGCGAGCGGTGCCAGCTTGACTCCGGCGAGGATCGGCGAGTTGCCCTGCACGCCCTGGAAGTAGAAGACGAACAGGAACATCAGGGCAAACCGCGACAGCCCGTTGGCGAAGGCGGCCGCCGAGGCGGTCGAGAACAGGCGATTGCGGAAGATGGTCAGATCGAGCATCGGGGCTCTCTGCCGGTTCTCGATGAGCACGAACAGCGGGAGGAGGACGACGGCCATGACCAGCGCCGGGATGACGAGCGGCGAGGTCCAGCCCCCGATGCCGCCCTTGGAGATTCCGTAGACGAGGCCGGTGAGCCCGAGCAGGAACGTGGTCGTGCCCAGGTAGTCGAACGACCGGTCCTCCGAGCGCCCGGTGACCTCGCGGAGGATGGCGACGCCCCACAGGGCGCCGGCGAGCCCGAACGGCACGTTGAACCAGAACACCCAGTGCCAGGAGATCGCGACCAGCGCGCCGCCGAGCACCGGCCCGATCACCAGCCCGATCGCGGCCACCATCGTGTTCGTGCCCATCGCCAGCCCGAGCTGCTCCTTGGGGAACGCGTCGGTGACGATCGCCGCCGAGTTGGCGAACAGGAACGCGCCGCCGATCCCCTGCACGATCCGCCACAGGATTAGCTGCGTCCCGTTGCCGGCGAATCCGGCGCCGAGCGACGCGAGGGCGAACACGACGAAGCCGAGGACGTAGGCCTTCTTGCGCCCGAACTGGTCAGACAGCCGGCCGGCGCTGAGGACCAGCACGGTCGAGGCGATCATGTAGACGAGGATCACCCACACCAGCTCGAGCAGGCTGGTGTGGAGGCTGCGCTCCAGGTCGGGCAGCGCGATGATCAGCGTGCCCGAGTTGATCGTGGCCAGCAGCATTCCGAGGCTGGTGCACGACAGCGCCCACCACTTGTAGGAATCGTGCTCGGCGTGGACGCCGAGCCGGCGGCGAGGTCCGGGGCGCCGCGCCGGTGGGGAAGTTAGGACTGACAACCGCGGTCACCCTCTCGAGGAGTCAAATTTATTCTTACGTAAACGTCAGAATAGCACCTCGGGATCGTCCGGCGCCGTCACCAGGATCACGCGCGCTGACGTTCAGGTCTCGAACCACGCCACCGTCGCCAGGATCACGAACGCAGCGATCAGCGCCGTGCCCTCGAACGGGGTCGCCTCCCCGTCGCCGGTGATCTGCCAGATGATGATGGCGGTCCCGATCAGCGCCCCGGTGTAGACGGGCGCGAGCGCGAACGTCAGCGTGGTCGCCGTCAGCAGCGAGACGAGCACGAGCACCGGGTACAGGAACGCCGCGATCTGGGCCACCGAGTTCTTGACCACTGAGATCGCCAGCTCCGACTGCCCCCGCGCCGCGAGCACCACGCCGACCGCATGCTCCACGGCGTTGCCGGCGGTGGCGACGATCACCAACCCGGCGAACGACTTGGAGATGCCCAGCGTACGGATCGTCGGTTCCAGCGCGTGCACGAACCAGTCCGACACGAACGCCGAGCCGACGCCCGCCGCCACCAGCAGGCCGAGACTCAGGCCCGTCGGCAGCCGAGGCCCTTCCCGGGAGGGGTCCGCGGCCTGCTCCGTGGTCAGGTACTGGCGCACCCAGACGCCGTAGGCGGCGAGGATCGCCACCGCGCCGATGATCGAGATCGTCTTGACGTGGCGGCTGGCCGGGTCGTTGGCCGAGTTGGCCAGCCCGACCAGCAGGATGATGAAGCTCGCGACCATCAGCAGCGTGGCGGTGTCGTTGGGCAGGCGCGGGCTGAAGCGCATGACGCCGTCGCTGGAGCGGAGTGCGCCGACGACGATCACCAGGCCCAGCACCAGCAGTGCGTTGACCAGGATCGAGCCCAGGATGGCGGTCTCGGCGACAATCCGCTCGCCGGCGTTGAGCGCGAACAGGACGACGAAGAACTCCGGCAGGTTGCCGAGCGTCGACTGCAGCAGACCGGTGGTCGCGGTGCCGAAGCGCTGCCCCACCTGCTCGGTGGCGAACGACACGATCCAGGCCACCCCGGCGAGCGCGATGCCGGCGACCACGAACGCCACCACGTGGGGGACGCCGCTCACGTACCGGGCCACGCCGGCCGCGACGACGAGGACGACGACGACCGCGAGACCCGCGCGCTGGGTTCTGGAGAGTCCCGCCAGCGGTTCTATCCGCCGGTCATCACGGTGTCGTCGTCGGAATAGGCCGGCGCACAGCAGCACAGGAGCACCAGCCGGCCGTCACCGGTGTTCCACAGCTTGTGCGCTGTGCCCGGCGAGATCACCACGCAATCCCCGGCGGTCACCGGCGCCTCCTCGGCGCCCAACCGCATTCGTCCCTCGCCGGCGACGAAGTAGTACAGCTCCTCGGCGCGGGGGTGAAAGTGCTCGGCGGTCTCGCCACCCGGCTCCAGGGTCGCCTCGGCGAGGCTCTGGTGCCGGGCCCGCGTCCACGCCGGACCGGCCAGCTCGCGGATCGCGGAGCCGTCGGCGGTGACGAACGACCGAAGCTCGGCCAGGTTGGCCTTCTCCATCTACGGAACCCTCTCGAACTCGCCGGTCTCGATGTCCTTGCGGACCTGGTCTTCGATCTCGGGCTCGCTGGTCTGGGGATCGACGGTGCGCAGCTGCGCCGCGCGCACGCCCTTGAACTTGAAGATCTCCAGCACGTACACCAGATAGATGCTGGCGACCAGGCAGATCGCCGCCAGCACGGCGAGGAACACCATCCACTCGGCCTGGTGGCGATCGTGATGGGTGATCAGGCGCAGTGCCACCGCCAACCCCGCCATCAGCAGCGACCACACGTACAGGTAGGCCACCGTCTTGCGCTCGGAGAAGCCGATCTGCGCCATCCGGTGGTGGAAGTGGCTGGCATCGGCCACCCACGGCTTGCGGCCGTACTTCAGTCGCCTGGCGACGACGAAGCCGGTGTCCAGGAACGGGATCACCAGGATCACCAGCGGCACGACGAGGGCGACGACCGCGTTGGTCTTCAGCGATCCGACGAGCGCCGTCACCCCCAGCAGATAGCCGAGCAGGTTCGCGCCGGCGTCGCCCATGAACACCGAGGCGGGATAGAAGTTGTGCACCAGGAAGCCGAGCGCGGCGCCGGCGGTCAGTGCGGCCAGGATGCCGGCGCCGTTGACCGACAGGTCGAACGCGATCACCGAGAATGCGATGCCGTCGATCGCGCACAGCCCGGCCGCCAGCCCGTCGACCCCGTCGGAGAAGTTGACCACGTTCATCAGGCCGACCAGCCAGACGACGGTGAGAAACCCTCCGGCATTGGGAAACTGCAGCCCGCCGACGAACGGCAGGGTGATGTCGGTGACCACCGCGCCGGCCTTCACCGCAATCACCGCCGCCCCGATCTGACCGAGCAGCTTGACGATCGGGGGAAGGTCGCGCAGGTCGTCGATCGCGCCCACCAGCGTGATCAGCACCGCTCCCGCCAGCACCGTCCAGGTGTGCACGGTTCCGGCGCTGCCGGGATGCCCGCGGGCGGTGTGGCGCAGGTGGATCGTGTCCGGCATCCAGATCGCGCTGGCGACGAGCACCGCGACCAGGATCGCCAACCCGCCCAGCAGCGGGGTCTCTCGGGTCGACAGCCCCCGCTCCCGGGGCCGATCCACGGCACCCACGCGCCGCGCCAGCCCGGCCGCCACCGGCGTCAGCGCCGCCGCGATCACCGCCGCGACCACGAACGAGAGCACGGCATCCATGTAGCCCATGCCCGACAAGCATGCCAGCCGCCGCCGACTGACGTGGATGTGGCGCGCGCACCCGTGCCGACCTGGCGCCGGCGCACCCCTGGAGCTCCGTCAGCCTTACCCCGGCCTCCGTCACCCCGTCCCCCGCTGCGGAGGCCGGGGCGTCGCCATCGCCAGGGCCTGGGCCAGCCGGGTGGCGACGGCGATCGGCTCGTCACAGAGCTGGCGCCAGGTCACCCGGAGCACCTGGTAGCCGGCCGCGGCCAGCGCCTGATCGCGGCGCCGGTCGTTCTCGAACGCCCGGCGATGGCCGTGGAACCCGTACCCGTCGACTTCGACGACCAGCCGCTGGAGCGGCCACAGGACGTCGACCAGGTGGTTCTCGACCCGGACGTTGCACTGAGGCCGTGGCAGCTGGGCCTCGGCGACCAGCCTCTCGAGCCGGCGCTCGGCCTCTGACCGGGTTATCGCGGGCCCGTGCTCGGCGGCCAGCAACTGCCGGACGCACCGCGTCCCGGTGCGGCCCGGGCAACGCCCGAGCGCCGCGGTGAGCTCGGCGTCGGTGACGAGCCTGAGCACCCGGGCCTCGTTGAGGGCGCGGGCCACGGCGTCCGCCGGGTGAGCGGCGGCGAAGTCGATGATCGTGCGGGCGGGGGCGGTGACCGGGAAGCCATGCTTCATCCGGACGTCGCCGGCGTCGAGGGTTCGGACCCGATGGACCCGAAGCCCCGGCTGCTTTTCAACGCCGCGGCCGACAACCGTGAGGGCCACGAAGGGGGGAGCCGGGGCAACCCCCCAGAGCGCCGCCGCCGTTCCGTGGCTGAGCACGCAGTCGTCGCCGGCGTACAGCAGCGCCGCCGTCTCCCGCGCCAGCGGCTCCAGCACCGGATGAACCAGCGACAGCACCGAAGGCAGCACGCGGTGCAGCGAGCCCACCGACAGGCGATGGTCGATCGCACCGCGGCCGATTCCCAGCGCTCGGAGCTGCCGGACGTGCACGAGGCCGTGCTGGGCGCCCGCTACCTCCCCCAGGCCTCGCCCACCGTCGCCCTCGACCTGTAAAACCCGGCAAATCCGAACCGGCCGCCCGGATTTGTCGCCCGATCCATCCTCAGCATGGAAGATCCTCCAAATCTCAGGGCGCGATCCGGATTTGTCGTCAAACGCATGCTCGAGATGCGAGCGCACACTCGGGAGAGCCGCCGCGGCAGCCCCGTGCACCCCCGGAAGGGCGCTCAGACGACCGCGGGCGCGCCCAGCTGCGCGTACAGCGGGTAGCGGTCGGCGATCGCCTCGACCCGCTCGGCCAGCCCGGCCCGCTGATCCTCGAACCCATCCCCCGCGGTCAGCACGGCGCCGATGATCTTGCCCACCGCGACGAAATCGTCGACCTGCAGCCCGCGGGTCGCCAGGGCGGGCGAGCCGATGCGCAGCCCCGACGACACCGCCGGGGGTCGGGGGTCGAACGGCACCGCGTTGCGGTTGACGGTGATCCCGATCGAGTGCAGGCGATCCTCCGCCTGCTTGCCGTCCAGCGGCGACTCGCGCAGGTCCACCAGGATCAGGTGGACGTCCGTCCCCTTGGTCAAGACGCTCACTCCACCCCCCGCGGACAGCAGCTCGGAACCGAGCGCCCGGGCGCCGTCCAGGGTCCGCTGCTGGCGCTCCCGGAACGCCTCGGACGCGGCGATCCGCAGCGCCACCGCCTTGCCGGCGATGATGTGCTCCAGCGGGCCGCCCTGCTGCCCCGGGAACACGGCGGAATCGATCTTGCGCGCGTACTGCGCCTTGCACAGGATCATCCCGCCGCGGCCACCGCCGATCGTCTTGTGGATCGTGGTCGTGACCACATCGGCGGTCGGCACCGGCGACGGGTGCAGGTCGGCCGCCACGAGCCCGGCGAAGTGGGCCATGTCGACCATCAGGAAGGCGCCGACCGAGTCGGCGATCTCCCGAAAGCGCGGGAAGTCCAGCTGGCGGGGATACGCCGACCAGCCGGCGACGATCATCTTCGGCCGGTGCTCGTGGGCCAGGCGCTCCACCTCGTCCATGTCGATCAGCGAGGTCTCGCGGTCGACGTGGTAGGCGACGATGTTGTAGAGCCGCCCCGAGACGTTGATCTTCATCCCGTGGGTGAGGTGACCGCCGTGGGACAGCTCGAGCCCCATCAGCGTGTCACCCGGCTCCAGCAGCGCCTGATAGACGGCGGTGTTGGCCTGGGCGCCGGCGTGCGGCTGGACGTTGGCGTGCTCGGCGCCGAACAGCGACTTGGCCCGGTCGATCGCCAGCTGCTCGGCGACGTCGACGAACTCGCAGCCGCCGTAGTAGCGCTTGCCGGGATACCCCTCGGCGTACTTGTTGTTCAAGACCGAGCCCTGGCATTCGAGCACCGCCGCCGGGGCGAAGTTCTCCGACGCGATCATCTCCAGGGTGCGCTGCTGGCGCTCGAGCTCGCGGGCGAGGACGTCGGCGATCTCGGGATCGACCTCGGCCAGCGGGCGCTGCAGGAAGTCCGCGGGGAGCTCGGTGCTCACGCCGACGATCCTACAGCCGAAGGCACGTCGCCGACGACGACGGCGAGATCCTCGTGCTCCCACACCACCCGGGCCTGGAATCCGGTCTCAGCCAGCCAGCGCAGCTGGTCCCCCAGCGGACTGGGATGGTCATAGCCCTCCGACAACGGGATCTTCGCATCGGCCGCGTCGCGCGGGACGATCACGTCTGCGAGCACGAAGCGCCCACCCGGGGCCAGCTCGGCCCGCACGCGACCGAACAGCGCGCGCTTCTCCAAGCCCGGCAGGTGGTGGACGCAGAGGGCGCTCGCGACCAGGTCGAACGGCCCCGACGGCAGCGGCGCCTCGATCGCCCCGACTCGCAGCGAAACTCGCTCGCCGGGGAGCGATCGCGCGGCCTTGGTCAGCATCCCGGCGCTCTCGTCGACGCCGACCAGGAATGCTTCGGGGTGGCGGTCCAGCAACCGCCGCGCGGTCTCGCCGGTGCCGGTGCCGAGCTCCAGCACCCGCCGCGCGCCGCGGCCGCTCGCCCCGGCCAGCTCGTCCTGCAGCCGGTCGTACACCGGGATGTCGCCGCGGATCGCGTCCATGTACGTCGACGGGTGGAAGTGGAACTGGTGGTCCAGCGCCGCGGCCACGTCTGACTCGGGGATCGCCCCGGCGCGGACGATGCGCCACGAGCCCGTCTCCTCATAAGTCCGCAGGTCGACCACCGTCGACGGAGTGCCGGGTAGCTCGCCGCCGTCGATCACGAGATCGGCGCCTGCGCGAAGCGGCTCGGCGACGTCTTGCAGCCGCCGCGCGTCCGGCCCGCCGGCCAGGTTGGCGCTCGACTGCAGGACTGGCCACGCCACTCCGGCCAGCGCCGGCACCACCGGCACCCGCAGTCCAAAGCTCGAGGGGTCCTCGCCGCACGCCAGCGGGAACCGCCGCCGGGGATTGGGCAGCAGGACGGAAACGGCGCCCGGCAGCAGCCGCTCGAGCGCCGCCTGGGTCTGAGCGCCGAGCTCGGGCAGCGCGGCCAGCGCCAGGTCCCGGTCAAAGAACATCACCGCCGACGGCTTGGCCAGCGACCGGCGCTTGAACCGGTGCAGGCGTTCCACCGACATCCGATTGTGGACATCGCACGCCAGGCCGTACACGGTGTCGGCGGGGAATATCGCGATCCCGCCCACGCTCATGCAGCGCTCGAATGCCTCGCTGTCGCGTCCGGTCAAGTCCTACCCACCACCACGCGATTCAGGCCCGCCAGGTCGGGCCGCACGCGCACCTGGGTAAAGCCGGCATCCCCGAGCAGTCGCGCCACCGCCGTCGACTGACACGGGCCGATCTCCAGCCCCAGGAAACCGACCGAGCGATCGGCGACCGCCGCCACCAGCCGCCGCACCAAATCGAGTCCGTCGCCGCCGGCGAACAGCGCCCCGGCTGGCTCGTAGCGGGAGATCTCGGGCGCCAGCGGCGCGCCCAGCGACACATACGGCAGGTTCGCCAGCACCGCCCTCGGAACATCGGTGATCCCGTCGAGCAGATCCGCCTCCACGAACTCCACATCCAGACCGAGCCGCCGCGCGTTGCCCCGGGCCACCGCCAACGCGTCCGCGCTGACGTCGCTCCCGCGCACGATCAGATCGGGACGCTCGTCCTTCAGCGCCAGCGCGACCGCGCCGCTGCCCGTCCCGACATCGAGCACTTCGGCACCGCGATCGAGCTCTGACCCGACCTCCACCAGCAGCTCGGTCTCCGGCCGGGGGATCAGCACGCGTGGGTCGACGGCCAGCGTCAACCGCCGGAACTCGCGCCGTCCCAGGATGTAGGCGACCGGCTCCCGGGCCGCCCGTCGGAGCAGCAACGCTTCGAAGCGCCCCCAATTCGGCTCCGACAGCCGCTCGCTCCGGTCGATCACCAGCCGCTCCCGGCCCACATCCAAGACAAAGGCCAGCAACAGCTCGGCATCCAGCCGCGGCGAATCGGAGCCCGCCCGGTTCAGGAGCTCGCGGCCCCAGGTCAAGGCGGCGCCGATCGAGCGGACGGCGGTCGCCTCAGCCAACGGCGCGCTCTTGCAGCCGCCGGCGCTTCTCGTCGTCGGCGAGCGCGTCGGTCAGCTCGTCGAGCTCGCCGAGGAGGATCTCGTCGAAGTTGTGGGCGCGCAGGTTGATGCGATGGTCCGTGACCCGCTGCTGGCCGAAGTTGTAGGTGCGGATCTTCCCGGCGCGCTCGCCGGTCCCGACCTGGGCCAGACGGCTGGCGCCGATCTCGGCCTGCTGCTCGGCCAATGCCCTTTCGTACAGCCGCGCGCGGAGTACGCGCATCGCCCGCTCGCGGTTCTGCAGCTGGGACTTCTCGTCCTGCATGGAGACAACGACCCCGGTCGGCCGGTGGGTGATCCGAACGGCCGAGTCGGTGGTGTTGACCGATTGGCCACCCGGCCCCGACGAGCGGTAGACGTCGATCTGCAGGTCGTTGGGATCGATCTGGACGTCCACGTCCTCGGCCTCCGGCAGCACCGCAACGGTGGCCGTGGACGTGTGGATGCGCCCCTGAGACTCGGTTTCCGGGACGCGCTGAACGCGGTGGGTGCCGCCCTCGAACTTGAACACCGAGTAGGCGCCGTCGCCTTTCACGGCGAACGTGTAGGTGCCCTCGCCGATCGACAGCGGCTCGACCTTGCACCCGCGGCGCTCGGCGTAACGGGTCAGCATCCGGTACAGGTCGCCCGCCCACAGCACCGCCTCGTCGCCGCCGACCCCGGCGCGGATCTCGACGATCACGTTCTTGTCGTCGTTGGGGTCGCGCTCGACCATCGCCAGGCGGATCTCCTCCTCCAGCGACTGCATCCGGTCCCGGGAGGTCTCGAGCAGCGCGCGCAGCTCGGAGTCGTCCCCGTCCTCGTCCAGCAGTTCGCGCGCGCCCTCCAGGTCATCGGCGGCGCGGCGATACTCGACCGCCAGGCGAGCCGCCGGCTCCAGCTCACGGTAGGCGCGACTCGCCGCCGCGAAGCGCTCGCGGTCGGCGATCACCTCCGGGTCCGAGAGCTCGCTCTCGAGCTCCCCGAACCGGTTCTCCAGCTGGGTAACGAGCTCGACGATCACCCTCGCGAGTGTAGGAGCCCGTCCCGCGCCGCGATCGACCGCGCCGCGGCCGGGCCGCTACACCGAGAAATCAGTCTCGACGGTCGGGATTGACCGCGTCCTTGGCCTTGTCGGCCGCGTCGCCGATCGTGTCCTTGAGCGAGCCGCTCGCCTTGTCGACCCTGCCCTCGTTCTTGAGGCTCTCGTCGTCGGTCAGGTCCCCGGCTGCTTCCTTGACCCGTCCCTTGGCCTTATCGGTCGTGCCACCAGACATGTGTCTCCTTCAGGTCGGCGCTACGTGTATGGGTTAAGTACCCTTCGACCGCCTCCCCGAAAAGGGGCACGCTCAGGCGACGACCTCGACTCCGATCAGATCCTCGGCCTTCGCCTCCCCCGGCTGCTCGACCGCCAGCACCGCGCGCAGCGCCGCGATCGACACCGCGAGCTGATCTGGGTCTGGCTCGCGCGTGGTCAGCTTCTGCAGCTGGAGCCCGGGATACATGATCCACTGCACCCACCGGCGGCCGCGGTTACGACCCGCCCACTTGATCACCTCGAACGACAACCCGGCGATCACCGGCACCCCGACGATCCGGGTCAGGACGAGGATCCACCACGCGGGCAGACCGATCGGGGCGAACACGAAGATCGCCATGATCATGACGATCAGCAGGAAGCTCGTCCCGCAGCGAGGATGCAGCCGCGAGTACAGGCGGGCCCGCTCCGGAGTGAGCTCGTCGCGGGCCTCGAAGCACGAGATCACCTTGTGCTCGGCGCCGTGGTACTCGAACACCCGGCGTAGGTCGCGTACCCGGGACAGCAGCGTGAGATAGCCGAGGAAGATCGCCGTCCGCAGGACCCCCTCCACCAGCCAGAACAACCATGAAGAACCCAGCTGATGCTTGACTAGGCTCGTCACCCCCACCGGCACGACGAAGAACAGGCCGACGGCGAACGCGAGCGAGAACAGGACGGTGCCGAACCAGGCTCCGCCGGAGATCTCCTGATCGGCGTCGGGGAGCTGCGCGTTGGCCGAGATGCCGAGCGCCCGGAGGCCGATGCCCAGCGACTCGACCAGCGCCACCACGCCACGGATCACCGGCAGCCGGTAGATGCGGTGACGCTTGGCCCGGGAGACGATCCCAAACGAGCTGACGGCGATCTCGCCGGGGGCGGGGCTGCCGACCGGCTCCGAGCCGGAGTCGTCGGGGGCCGGTTTGCGGACGGCGACGGCCCACGTGGAGACGCCACGCATCATCACCCCCTCGAGTACGGCCTGTCCGCCGAGGGGGGCGTCGCGCGCGACCGTCAGGGGTTGGTCGCCCACGTCGCCCCCGCCGCGGCTCATCTCAGTTCAGGCGACGCTCAGCCCGTTGCGGCTCGCGCGTTGCGGCGGCCCTTGGCCACGCGACGCTGGAAGCGCTCCACCCGTCCGCCGGTGTCGACCAGCTTCTGACGACCGGTGTAGAACGGATGGCAGGCCGAGCAGATCTCGACGCGAATGTCCGACTGCGTCGAGCGGGTCGTGAACTCGTTGCCGCACGTGCAGCGCACGTGCGCCTCTTGATAGTTGGGGTGGATCTCGGTCTTCATCGTCTCATCAAGTCTAGCGTCGGTCGCGTGGCCGGCTGGTTGGACACGGCCGCCGTGCAGTCGGCTCGCAGCGCGTTGTTGGTGCGGTCGTAGTCGTCGACCTGGCGGGCGGCGTCGACGGTCACCGACGGGGGATTGGCCGGGTCACACACCGGTCCCATGAACGACAGCGCTCGGGTCTGGCCGGAGCCGAGGAACTGGATCGTGTCGATGCTGGGCGTCGACGTGTCGCCGGGGGCGAACAGCACCTCGAAGGGGCCGGCGCCGCTGGCTCCGCGGTCGGCGATCACCGCCGTGTACAGGTCGCCGCCCGGTTGCCCGGCGCCCGGCGTGACGGCGATCGACTCGACGGCCAGGTCGGGACGGAGCTCACGCTGGCGGCAGCTGCGGCTCAGCTTGACCGTGGAGGCGAGCACGTGACCGTGGGCGCCGATCCAGCGAAACGTCGCCCGGAACTGGTAGACCGCCGGCGCGTCGAGGTTGAATACCTGCTTGTTCAGCCGCCAGACGTCGCCCGGTAGCTGTCCCAAGGTGGGGTCGGTGGGGGTGATCCAGGTGCCGAGGCCGGGAGCGTGAATCACGCTGGCCGAGCCCGACCCCGGGCTGCGCTCCAGCAGGTCGAACTTCACCGCCAATCGCCGTGTCTGAGGCACCGGACGCGTCACCGCCCGGACCGAGATCGACCGGCTGGCCGGATCCAGCGCGTGGGTGCAGGCAAATTGCGCCAGCTGAGCTCGGAGTGGTTGCGCGCCGGCGACCCCCGGCGCCCACGCGCCCACGAGGCCGAGGGCGGCGAGGACCAGCGAGGCGGCGGCGCGGCGAAGCGACTTCATGCACGGTCATTAACCGTTCACGCCCGCAGAAGTTTCAGCCTCAGGTGATCGTGTACAGCGGGCCGTCGCCGCCTTCGGGAGGCGTCAGCCGGCCGCCCTTGGCGGTGATCGCCCCGCACTGCACGCAGTTGGTGTAGTTGACGGTGACGTCGACCAACCCGGTGACGGGGGCGTCGTCGGCGATCTCGTAGACCCCGGCAGGGCACATCCACCGCCAGCCCTCGGCGATCTCGCGGGGGACGTTGCGGTGCACGCGAATGTGGTTCGGGGCGTCGTCACGGGTGGCGTTGCCGCTGATGTAGACGCTCGAGAGCTTGTCGAACGTGTACTTACCGTCGGGCTTGGGGTACCGCTGGCGGGTGTCGCCGACGAACAGCGGCCGCTCGTCGTTGCGATGCCAGGGCAGCCGCCCGCGCGGCAGCCGGCCCTTGGAGGCGATCGCCAGGTTGACGATCGGGCCGCCCTTGATGAACCCTTTCTGAAACGGCTGGCGGGTGTTGCGCACCTGCCACAGCTCCTTGCCGATCGTCGAGTCCTCGACCGCCTGCTCGTAGGCTCCAAGCGGCCGGCCCGTCTTCAGCGACTGATAGATCGCCTCGGCGGCCAGCTTGCCCGACTGGAGACAGTGATGGACGCCCTTGAGCGCGACGGTGTCGACCATTCCGCCGGAGTCGCCGACCAGCACCGCGCCGGGCATCGACAGCTTGGGCATCGACCAGTAGCCACCGCCGGGCAGCGCCTTGGCGCCCCAGGCGACGCGCTCCCCGCCCTCGAGGATTCCCTTGACCAGGGGATGGAGCTTGAACTGCTGCAGGAGGTCGTGAGCGGACGTGGTGGCGTCTGCGTATTCGAGGTCGACGACCAACCCGATCGAGACCAGGTCGTCACCGGACTTCTCGTCCTTCATCGGGTACAGCCAGGTACCGCCGATCTGGCCATAGCGGGCCGACAGCTTCAGCGGCCACGGGCCGATCGTGTGGATGATCCGGTCAAGCGGGCGCGGGACCTTCCACACCTCCTTGACGCCGAGCTCCCACACCTGGGGCTCGCGGCCGTCGCCGAGCTCGAACTCTCTGATCGCCGCCCCGGTGAGGTGTCCCCAGCAGCCCTCGGCGAGCACCGTGACCCGCGCCTTGATGTCGGTCCCGGGCTCGAAGTTGGAAAGCGGCTCCCCGTCCTTGCCGCGACCCTTGTCGCCGGAGCGCGCGCCGACGACGGTCCCGTCCTCCACGATCAGCTGCGTGGCCGCGGTCTCGGTGAGGATGTAGGCGCCGCCCTCCTCGGCCTGCTCGGCCTGGTAGCGGGCGAGCGCCGCCACCGAGACCACCTCGTTGCCGTGGTTGCGAAACGGTGGCGGGGGCGGGATGCGGAGCTTGGTCTTGGCGGTGGGCAGCATGTAGACCGCCTCCTTGGTCACCTCGCCGAAGGCGAAGCGCTGCTTGCGCCAATCCTCGCGAGACAGCTGCGGGAACAGCTCCTGCAGCGGGCCCGGCCGCATCACGGCGCCCGACAGGTTGTGCGCGCCACACGTCTTGGCCTTCTCGATGACCGCCACCGGGACTTCGCCGAGGCTCTCCATCAGCGCTTCGTCGTCGCCCAGCAACTGGAGCAAGCGGTTGGCACAGGCCAGCCCGGCGGTGCCGCCGCCGACGATCGCGACGCCGACGTCGATGCGCTCGTCCTCGGCGTCGCAGCCGTGCTTGATGAACTCCTTGACGGAGTCCACCGGCGGCGGGAACTCGCTCGGCGCGTGGGCACCGTTGCCGTTGCTCACGGCTTAGCTCCCCTTCTTGGCCTTGATCGCGTCGGCGAGCTTGGGCAGGATCTTGTTCAGGTCGCCCACGATCCCGAGATCGGAGAACTCGAAGATCGGCGCGTTCGCGTCCTTGTTGACGGCGACGATGTTCTCCGAGGACTGCATCCCGACCTTGTGCTGAATCGCGCCCGAGATCCCCGCGGCCAGATACAGCTTCGGTGAGACGGTCTTGCCGGTCTGGCCGATCTGCGCGGCGTAGGGATACCAGCCGGCGTCGACCACCGCCCGGGTCGCCGCGACCGCGGTGTTGCCGCCGAACGCCTGGGCCAGCTGCTCGGCGAGCTCGAAGCCCTCGGCCTTGCCGAGGCCGCGACCGCCGGCGACCAGGATGTCAGCGCCCTCGATGTCCACGTCGGCGCCTCGCTGCTCGCCGCGCCGGACCATCCTGGCCTGGTTTGACCAGGGCGAGTACTCGACATCGACGTCGACCACCTCGGCCGGGCCGGCGTCGCGCTCCGCGACCTCGAACGCGTTGATGCGCCCGATGATGATCCCCAGTTCGCCCCGGTAGTGCGAGACCGAGATCTTCGAGTCCTGGAGGATCGGGCGCTCGGCGACCAGCTTGCCGTCCACGGCCTTGACCGCGGTCACCTCCATCGTCACCCCGGCCTGCTTGCGGGCGGCGAGGCCGGCGCCGATCTCGAAGCCGAGCAGGCCGCCGCCGAACAGCGCATAGCCGTGCCCGCCCTCGTCGATCACCTTGGCCATCACGTCGACCACCGGCTGCGCCAGTCCCTCGGGCCCGTGGGCGCGGAACACCTTGGTGGCACCGTAGTCGCCCAGCGTCTGGCACAGCTCGTCGCTCAGATCGTCGCCGCCGACGACGACCGCGTGACATTCGCCGCCGATCTCGGCCGCGCGGGCGGCGCCCTCGGAGACGGCGCCGAGGGAGTTCTTGTTGAGCTCGCCCTCGTAGTGCAGGACGTAGGTCAGAACGTCGGCCATCAGTGGTCTCCTCCGGGCGTGCAGTGCAGAGCGCTCACTAGATCAGCTTCCTTTCGTCGAGCCACGCGACGATCTTGTCGACGGTTTCGTTGGTGTCCTCGTCCTCGATGATCTGGCCGGCCGCCTTGGCCGGAGGATCGTGGAACTCGCCGCACTGCACGCGCGAGCCGCCCTCGCCGACGAGCGAGCCGTCGATGCCGATGTCGCCGGCGGCGACGGTCTGGAGCGGCTTCTTCTTGGCGCCCATGATCGCCTTGAGCGACGGGTAGCGCGGCTCGTTGATGGCGTCGCCGACCGAGATGACCGCCGGCAGCGTCACCTGCACGGTGTCGTAGCCGTACTCGGCCTGGCGCTCGCAGGTCAGCGCGTCATCGGCGAGGTCCATCTTGATCACCTGGGTCAGCGACGGCATCTTCAGGTGGTCGGCGACCACCGCGCCGATCGTGTAGCACTCGCCGTCATCGGACTGCTGGCCGAGGAGCACGAGGTCAGGCGACTCGGACTCCAGCGCCTTGGCCAATGCGTAGCCGGTGGCGGCGACGTCGGAGCCGGCCAGCGCATCGTCGGAGAGATGCAGCGACCGGTCGGCCCCGAGCGACACCGCCTTCTGCAGGGCCCGGGTCGCGGTCGCCGGTCCCATGGTGACGGCGACGATCTCGTCGACCTCCGCCACACCGCCCTCGCGGATCTGCATCGCCGCTTCGATGGCGTGGGTGTCGTAGGGGTTGAGGTTTCGTTCGCCGGATCTGTCCATGCGCCCCGTCGCGGGATCGATCCGCTTCTCGACGGCGGCATCCGGAACCTCTTTCACCAGGACGCAAATCTTCAAGTGTGGCCTCCTATCGAGTGTCCTGAGCGGAGCATCGGCCCCGACTGCTCACGGTTCTGCGCTGACGGTGCGTGTCGATCATACTCGTTGACTGACGAGTCAATCGGTCGCTGTAGTGCGGGGAGATCCCGCCTCGGCGGGCGTCGTGGCGACGACTGGCGCTGCCTCGGCGGGCGACCTGGGGGACCGGCCCGCGTCGGCGAACGTCCTGGCGGGGGCCCGCATTGGCATCCTCGCCCTTCCTCAGGCGCGGACGGCGCCGCGAATGAAGTCGATCGCCTGCTGCGTGGGCGCCCCGGGCGTGAACACCTCGGCGACGCCCAGCGCCTTGAGCTCGTCCACGTCGTCGGACGGGATCGTCCCCCCCAAGGTGACGAGGACGTCGTTCACCCCCTGCTCGGAGAGCAGCTCCATGATCCGGGGGACGAGCGTCATGTGCGCTCCCGAGAGGATCGACAGCCCGACGGCGTCGGCGTCCTCCTGGATCACCGTCTCCACGATCTGCTCCGGCGTCTGGTGAAGCCCCGTGTAGATGACCTCCATCCCGGCGTCACGCAGAGCGCGGGCGATGATCTTGGCGCCGCGATCGTGGCCGTCGAGTCCCGGCTTGGCGACGACGACGCGGATCTTGCGATCGGAGGCGGACATCACCCCAGTCTTTCATACGATCACGCGGATCGAGGACGCCGGCGGGGCACCGGCCGGTCGCCGTCGCGCGGCCTGCGCCGCCTGACCACCGTCACTCCGCCGATCCCGCCCGCCCCCGCAGCAGCGCCCAGGGCCATGGCGGTCTTCAGCCGGCGGCCGAGGAAATCGAGGCGCAGGATGTCCCACCCCCGCTCCCGGGCGATGCGGGCCAGGGTGGCGTCGGGGTTGACGGCCACGGGATGGCCCACCGCCTCGAGCATCGGCAGGTCAGACTCGGAGTCCGAGTACGCGTAGGAGGCGCCGAGGTCGATCCCCTCGCGCGCGGCGAGCCCCTCGATCGCCCGCGCCTTGGCGGCGCGGTACACGAACGCGCCGGCCGGACGCCCGGTGTAGACGCCGTCGACGACCTCCGATACGCCCGAGCCGACCGCTCCGTCGAAGGCGATCACTCGGGCCAGCATCTCGGCCAGCTCGGCGGATGCCGCGGTGACGATGTAGGCGCGACGACCGGCGTCCTGGTGCTCGTGAGCGAGCGCGAGCATCTGCGGGTAGATGCGGGGCAGGATCGCCCCGAGGACGGCGGGCCCGAGCCGTTCCAGGTCCACGACCCGCTTGCCCTGAAGCGAGGTGGCGATGCGCTCCCGCAGAGCGGTCGAGTCGGCGTCGGTGGCGCCGCGCAGCCGGAACACGAGGTTCGCGGTCGCATCCGAGACCAGCTGCCGGCGGTCGAGCAACCCGGCGCGGTAGGCGGCGCGACCGAACTGAAACGCGGACGAACCCTGCATCAGCGTCTTATCGAGGTCGAAGAAGGCGGCGCCGCGTGCGGCGCCCGCCTCATTGCCGGGGGCGGAGTCCCCGGCCGTACCGCTGTCGCCGGCGTCAGCCTCCATCGACCTCGACGATCACCGCGTCGCCCTGGCCGCCACCGGAGCAGATCGCGGCGCAGCCGAGGCCGCCGCCACGCCGGCGCAGCTCGAGGACCAGCGCGCCGAGGATGCGGGCGCCGGAGGCGCCGATGGGATGGCCGAGCGCGACCGCGCCGCCGTTGACGTTCACCTTGTCCTCGTCGATGCCGAGGGTCCGGATCGAGTTCAGCGTGACCGAGGCAAACGCCTCGTTGATCTCCCACAGGTCGATGTCGGAGGCGTCCAGGCCCGCCTTGGCCAGCGCCTGCTTGGCCGCTTTGGCGGGCGTCCGTGCCAGGTAGGGGAAGTCGTCGGCGACGGCGCCCTGGGCGACGATCGTCGCCAGCGCGGTCTTGCCGTTGGACTTGGCCCAGGCGTCTGACGCGAGCACCAGCGCGCCGGCGGCGTCGTTGACTCCCGGAGAGTTGCCTGCGGTGTGAGAGCCGTCCTTCATGAAGATCGGGGGCAGCTTGGCCAGCGACTCCAGCGACGCGTCGCGACGCGGTGCCTCGTCGACCTCGACCACGGTGTCCCCCTTCTTCGACTCGATGGTGACGGGCACGATCTCCTCGGCAAGCCGGCCCTCGTCGGTGGCCTTCACCGCCAGCTCATGCGAGCGCAGCGCCCAGCGATCCATGTCGGCGCGGGTCATCTCGAGCTCGGCCGCCACCTCCGATGCCTCCTGAGCCATGTGCTTGCCCGAGAACGGGTTGGTGAGGCCGTCGTTGATCATCGCGTCGATCGCCTTGCCGTCGCCCATCCGGTAGCCGAAGCGAGCCTGCTTGAGCATGTAGGGAGCGTTGGACATCGACTCCATGCCGCCGCCGACGGCGACCTCCAGGTCGCCGGCGCGAACCGCGGTGTCGATCATCCCGGCGGCTCGGATGCCCGAGGCGCAGACCTTGTTGATCGTCTCGGAGGAGACCTCCTTGGGGATGCCCCCCTTGATCTGCGCCTGGCGGGACGGGATCTGACCCTGTCCGGCCTGCAGCACCTGACCCATGATCACGTGCTGAACCTCGGTGGGCGCCACCTCGGCGCGCTCCAGAGCCGTCTTGATCGCCGTACCGCCGAGCTCCGTGGCGTCGAGCGAGGACAGGCCACCCCCGAGCTTGCCGATCGGCGTCCGGGCGGCCGAGAGGATCACTGTCTTGGGCATCGTTGCGTCTCCGGTGTCGCGGGGCGGAGTATGAATCCTAGTCTCCGGTCTCGTACCCGTTTTGCGGGGCGGCGCACCAGTCGAAGGTGAGACAGATCGCCGGAACGGCCGTTGGTAACGTGGCGCGCCGTGGACGTGGACGCGATCACCGGCGAGCCCTCCGCGACCGCCGCCGACACGATCGCCACCGGCGTGTTCGAGGAGCCCGGCGACGCCCCCATCGACGGAGCGCTGCGCGAGTTGCTCGACTCCGGCGAGGCCCGGCGCACCTTCAAGCACCTGGCGCAGACCCGTTCGCACGGGCGCCGGATGATCGTGATCGGCCTCGGCGCCCGCGACGAGTTCGATGCCGAGCGGGCGCGGATCGCGGCAGCGCTGGTGCTGCGCCGGGCGCGTGACTGCGGCACCCGGACGCTCTGCTGGCAGCTTCCCGAGGACACCGGGACCGAGATCGCCGAGGGGCTCGTTCAGGGCAGCCTGCTCAGCGGCTACCGCTTCGACCGCTATCGACACTCCGCCGCGCCCGACGCGGAGCCCCCGGAGCGGCTGATCGTCAGCGCGGCGGCCGACGTGAGCCAGGTCGTGGCCAGGGCGGCGCTGATCGCCACCGCCCAGAACCGCGCCCGGGATCTCGGCAACCGCCCCGCCAACGATCTCACCCCGAGCGCGCTCGGCGACTACGCCATGGCGCTCGGCCAGCGGTTTGACTCGATCACGGCGACCCAGCTCGACGGGTCAGACATCCGCGAGCTGGGCATGGGCGCGTTCGCGGCCGTCGCCCAGGGATCGGATCAGGACGCGCGGCTGATCGTGCTGCGCTACGACGGCGGACCTCCGCAGGCGCGGAGGCTGGCGCTGATCGGCAAGGCGGTGACGTTCGACAGCGGCGGACTGTGGCTGAAGCCGAACACGGGGCTGCTCGACATGAAGTTCGACATGGCCGGCGGCGCTGCGGTGATCGAGGCGCTGACCGCGCTCGCCGAGCTGAACGCCACGGTCAACGTCCTCGGTGTCGTCGGCGCCACCGAGAACATGATCAGCGGCGGCGCCGTCCGGCCCGGGGACATCGTCTCGGCGCTGGACGGGACGACGGTGGAGATTAACAACACCGACGCGGAGGGCCGCCTCGTGCTCGCCGACTGCATCACCTACGCCCGGCGCGAGGGTTGCGACGCGATCGTCGACGTCGCCACCCTGACCGGTGGGATCGTGGTCGCGCTCGGCTCCGTCTACGCCGGACTGATGGCCAACGACGACGCCCTCGCCGAGCTCGTCGGCGCGTGCGCGCGGCGGACCGGCGAGCGCGTCTGGCGGATGCCGCTGCACCCCGAGTACGCCGAGATGGTCCGGGGCCGCGACGCCCGGCTGAGCAATCGAACCGAGCGGCGGGAGGCGTCGGCGATCACCGCAGCCGAGTTTCTCCACCACTTCGCCGCCGACGTCCCGTGGGCTCACCTGGACATCGCCGCGGTCGCCGACCACGGACGCAAGCCCTACCTGGACAAGGGGGGCACCGGCTTCGGCGTGCGGTTGCTGACCGAGCTGGCGCTCAGCTTTTAGGGTCCGTAGGAGAATTCCTCTACGGGGCCTTAGCCACGCCCTCGCGCTCGAGGATGGTGGCCGCCGCGCTCGCCGGGTCCAGCTCGCGGGCGACGACGCGATCGAGGAGCTCGCGGACCGCCTCGTCCTCGCGCACCGACTCCTCCAGCTCCCGCCGCATCCGGTTGGTGGCGATCGCCAGCACCTCGCTGAGCAGATTGCGCCGACGGCGCTCGGACAGGGTCCCCGCCGACTCGATGTGGGCGCGGTGCGCGGCCAGCGCGTCGGCGAGCTCGCCCACGCCCTCGCCCCGAACCGCCTCGGTGCGAACGATCGGCACCGGCCAGTCCCCCTGCGGGCCGAGCGCCAGAACCGCTTTGATCTCTCTGACCATCGTGTCGGTGAGGGGATGGTCGGCCTTGTTGACGACGATCACGTCGGGGATCTCCATCACGCCCGCCTTGAGCGCCTGGATCGAGTCGCCCGAGCCCGGCATCAGCACCAGCACTATTGTGTCGGCGTGATCGATGACGTCCACCTCGGCCTGACCGACCCCGACGGTCTCCAACAGCACCAGGTCGCGGCCGGAGGCGTCCATCAGCAGGACGGCCTGCAGCGCCGCCTCGCTCAGTCCCCCCAGCGCGCCGCGGTTGGCCATCGAGCGGATGAACACTCCCGGATCGAGGAAGTGATCGGCGAGCCGGATCCGGTCCCCCAGCAGCGCCCCCCGGGTGAACGGCGACGACGGATCGATCGAGAGCACGGCGATCGACCGCTCGCGGGCGCGCTCGTGCTTGGTCATGGCGGCGAGCAACGTCGACTTGCCGACGCCGGGGGGTCCGGTGACGCCGACGACCGCGGCGCGGCCGGTCTTCGGGTAGACCTCGCGGACCAGCTCCCAACCCTCGGGATCGTCGTTCTCGACCAGCGAGATGGCGCGGGCGAGCGCGCGGCGGTCGCCGTCCAGCAGGCGCTCGGCGAGGGATCGGTCGGTCGGGCTCATCGACGGCCCGCCATGATGCCAGGTGTCATGGAGGGCGAAGCTGGGGGTGGACGGTGACGACGATGAGCTCGTTGCTCGGGCACGTCGACTCGGTCGTGGGCGACGGGGTCGAAGCCGCGGTGGAGTTCAAGCACCGTCGGCGGTTGCAGAGCCACGGCTGGGGGCGGCTGTATGAGCCCCTGAGCGACGGGGTGTTCGCATCCGGGGACCCGGCGCCACGGGGCGGCTGCTCATTGGAGGTGCTGATCGACGGCGCCAATGCCCTGCCGGAGATGGCCGCCGCCCTCGCCGACGCCAAGCATTACGTCCACGTCACCGGCTGGCACATCGCACCCGCCTTCGAGCTGGTGCGCGGCCGGCCCCAGGGGGCGATCGGCGTGTTGCTGGCGGAGCTGGCGCAGCGGGTGGACGTGCGCGTGCTGGTCTGGGCCGGCGCGCCCGTGCCGGTGTTTCACCCGACCCGCTCGGAGGTCTCCGCGACGCTCGCCAACCTCACCCACCACACGTGCATCCAGGCCCATGCCGACCCCCGCGAGCATCCGTTTCACTGCCATCACGAGAAGACGATCGTGATCGACGGCGAGCTGGCGTTCGTCGGCGGAATCGACCTGACCGACGCCGCGGGCGATCGCTACGACCGGCCAGACCACCACGCCCGGCGCCGGCTCGGATGGCACGACGTCGCCACCCGCCTGCGCGGACCGGCAGTGGCCGACGTCGACGACCATTTCCGCCTGCGGTGGCGCGAGCTCACCGGCGAGCGGCTGCTCGCGCCGCCGCGCCCCGGCCCCGCCGGGGACTCCACGGTACAGGTCGTGCGCACCGTCGAGGAGGACATGTACGAGGCGCTTCCCGATGGCGAGTTCCGGATCTTCGAGAGCTACCTGCGGGCACTGCGCGGCGCCCGGGAGCTGATCTACCTGGAGAACCAGTTCCTGTGGGCGCCGGAGCTGGTGTCGATCATCGCCGACAAGCTGCGCAACCCGCCGACGCCCCACTTCCGGGTGGTGATCCTGCTCCCGGCCAAGGCCAACAACGGCGCCGAGGACTCGAGCGGCCAGGTGGGGGTGCTGATCGACGCCGACGGCGGCGCCAAGCGGATGCTGGCGGCGTCGATCCGAGCCCTGTCACCCGGCGGAGCCCGGGACGACCCGGTGTACGTGCACGCCAAGGTGGCGGTGATCGACGACCACTGGCTGATCGTCGGGTCGGCCAACCTCAACGCGCACTCGCTGTTCAACGACACCGAGATGTGCGTCGTCACCGACGACGCGGGTTTGGCTCGCTCCACGCGCGTGCGCCTGTGGGCCGAGCATCTGGAGATGGACGAGGCCGAGGTCGACGCCGCCTCCGCGGTGAGCCTGGTCGACGAGCAATGGCGACCCATCGCCAACGAGCAGCTCGAGCGTCGCCGCGCCGGAGCGCCTCCCACCCACCGGCTGCTGGAGCTCCCCGGGGCCTCGCGTCGGTCGGCGCGGCTGCTCGGCCCGCTCACCGGATTGCTGACCGACGGCTGACCCACGCCAGGGCCTACCATCCTGCGGTGCGCTCGGCCGCCACACCGGACATCGAGCGGCCCCGGCTGGCCACTCCGCCGCTGCCCGTCGTCATCCGCGGCGAGCCTCCCCCGCTGGGCGGCGGCTGGCTGACGTTCCTGCGCTTCGCCCGGGCCAACCACATGCTGAGCCGTGGGTATCTCGTGCTGTTCGTGCGCTGGCTGTGGCTGAAGCTGCGCTGGCGGGGGCGATTGCGAACCGACGGGATGTGCTTCGTCTGCCCCGGGGTGAAGTTCGAGATCGGTAAGCAGGCCGTGGTCACGCTCGGTCGCTGGTCCTGGATCGGCCACGGCACCAAGGTGCGCGTGCACGAGGGCGAGCTGACGATCGGCGCCAAGTCGGTGCTCGGCCAGGAATGCACGATCTCGGCCTTCCAGCACATCTCGATCGGCCGTGAGTGCATCATCGCCGACCGGGTGATGATGATCGACTTCGACCACGGGATGGTCGAGGTGGAGCGGCCGATCCGCGAGCAGGGGATCTACAAGCGCGACGTCTCCATCGGCCACAACGTGTGGATCGGGTACGGGGCGTGCGTGCTGCGCGGGGTCACCATCGGCGAGAACTCGGTGATCGGGACCAGCTCGGTGGTGACCTGCGACGTCGCGCCCAACTCGGTCGTCGGCGGGATCCCGGCCAAGCTGATCCGGATGCGGACAGCGCCGCGCACCCTGCGCTGGGGTTGAGCGGCCCCGGGCACCGCACCGCCCAGCGTGACGGCTCACCCACCCCAGCCGGTCAAGTCCGGGGCCAGACCACGGACTGCCGGTGCGGCCATCCCCGGGTTGCCGGCGCGGGCGCCGTCCATCGCGCGGCGGTGGGCTCGCACGCGCTCGCGCGGGTAGTCGCCGGCCAGCTCGCGGTGAGCGAGGAATGCCCAGTCGCTCGATTGCAGGGCGAGCAACTCACGCCAGGCTCGCTCCGGAACGACCGGTGCGGCCGCCAGCATCCGCAGCTCCGCCGACCGGGCCTGCCACGCCAGATCGGCCACCCGGGGCCCGCTCCAGGTCCGCAGGTCCCCGCCCTCGCCCCAGCTGGTGACCCCGAGGTCGGCCGGCGGCGGCGCCGGCGCGTGCCGGTGGCGCGAGTCGTCGAGCCGGGTCAGCGCCAGCCCCTGCCGGTGAGACTCGGCCAGCACTCCGGCCAGCCACTCCACCCCCTCATACCACCAGTGGCCGAGCAGCTCCGTGTCCAGCGCGCAGACGCAGACGCCCCCGTTGGCCACCCGCCGACGCACGCGGGTCACGAAGTCGAGCGCGTCGGCGCGGGCTTGCGCACTCGCCGCCGCGGGGTCGTAGGCGCCGCCGTCGTTGCGCCAGACGCGGTGGCGATGGGTGGTGTAGCGGTGGTAGTCGCGATAGGCGCCGGCAGCGGGATAGCCGCGCCGGCCCCACACCAGCGCCATCACCTGGCGATCGATCGGCCACAGCAGCGGCCCGCCGCTCGGCTGGCACGGGGTCAGGTGGCGCGAATCCCCGAGCCCGAACACCCGGGTCAGCTCGACGCACGTGCCGATCACCCCGGCCTCGTTCAGGAACGGGTCCAGCCAGGTGGCATAACCGCACTCGGGCAGCCACAAGCCGCCGCCCCAGGTGCCGAACCGACGCCGGTGAGACGCGACCCCGGTCAACAGCTGCGTGGTCACGCCGGCGTCGCTCGCCAGCAACGGCAGGATCGGATGCGTCGCCGCGGAGGTCCAGCTCGCATGCGCGCCGAGCGCCGCCAGCAGGCCGCCGCCGGTCGCCAGCGCCTGCAGCCGGGCGGCCGCGGCGGCATATTCGGCCGCCGAGCGTTCGAGCTCGGCGACCAGGTCGGTGGCGCCCCGACCTGCGGCGTCCAGCTCGCGGGCGTCGCGGCGATGGGACTCGGGTCGGATCTCGTTGAGGAATCGCAGGCACCGCTGCACCGCGCCCGGCTGCTCGAGCTGGTCGCACAGGACCGGAGTCAGCGACAGGGTCAGCGGCGCCGGCGCATGCGCATCCAGGACATCGCACAGGGGCAGGTAGCTGGTCGCGATCGCCTCCCACAACCATTCCTCGCCGAACGGCCACGTGCCGAAGCCCTCGACGTACGGCATGTGGGTGTGCAGGACGATCGCCAGCTCGCCCTCGCGGTGCCGCTCGCCGGCCACCGGCGGGTCACCCCGGCGCGGCACCGCAGATCGCGAGGAGGTCCAGCGCGCGATCCAACCCGCCGGTGCGCAGCGCGAAGTCACTGGATGCGATCGCCGGGGTGAAGCGATCGTAGAACCACTCGGTGAGCCTCAGCCGGGAGTGCACGGCGTCCCATCCGAGCGACAGGGCGAGCTCGTGGAGGCGCAGCTTGCGGGCGTGAAACAGCCCCAGCAGCTCAATCTCGGCGAACACGCCGCGACACAGCCGCTGAAACTCCTCGGCGCGGTACTCCCTGACATGCCAGGGGTTGCCGGACCTGGCGGCGCCGGGCGGTGCCAGCGTCAGCACATTCGGCGTGGAGACGTAGGCGATCCCGCCAGGCGCCAGCAGCGACCGCAGGTGCTCCAGCACGGCGGTCGGATCCGGCACGTGCTCGATCGTCTGCAGGAACACGACCGCGTCGTAGGCCCGCGGGGTGCCGAACGTCTGCACCAGCCCCCGGGCAAAGCTCAGGTTCTGGCGGCGGTAGCGCACCCGAGCGTGGTCGTGAGCCTCGGGGTTGGCGTCGACGCCGACCACCGTCGCGGCCGACCGCGCGAGCACCTCCGAGCCGTAACCCTCGCCGCACGCCATGTCCAGGACCCGCCCTCCGATCACCCGCGCGCCGATCCATTCATACACCGCCAGATGGCGCCGGTACCAGTAGTTCTCGGCGGGAACGTCGGGCAGAGTGCGCTCGCCGGTGAGCTCCAGCGGGGGCACCCCCGGGGGCTGATCGCGCTGTACATAGGCACTCGCCGCCACGGGGCGAAAGGGTAATCTGCCTTACGGCATGGAGGCACTGCGCAGCGCGGACGACATCCGTGAGGTCAACACCCGCTATCACGACGTCGCGGCCGACAGCTATGACTCGAAGTGGGGCATCGACTTCGGCGAGGTCGGACAGGGCCAGGTCCTCGGCAAGCTGCGCAAGCTGCTCGGAAGCGAGCTGCGCGACGGCTATGACCGGTCGCTGGAGATCGGCGCCGGCACCGGCTACTTCAGCCTCAACCTGCTGCAGGCGGGCGTGGTCGGCGACGCGACCTGCACCGACATCTCCCCCGGGATGGTGGCCGCCCTGGGCCGCAACGCCCAGCGCCTGGGGCTGGAGGTGAGGGCGGAACGGGCCGACGCGGAGGCGCTCCCGTTCGCCGATGCCAGCTTCGATCTCGTCCTCGGCCATGCCGTCCTGCACCATCTGCCCAACCTGCGCCGGGCGTTCGCCGAGTTCCGGCGCGTGCTGGCGCCGGGCGGACGGATCGCATTCGCGGGCGAGCCGTCACGACTCGGCGACCGGCTCGCCGGGGTGCCCAAGCGCGGAGCCAGTGCGGTCGCCCCCCTGTGGCGCCGGCTGATCGGCGCCGGGCCGGGGCGGTCGTCCGCGGGCGCGAGCAGTGGAGCCTGTCCCACCGAGGACCACGACCACGATCTCGAGCAGTTCGTCGACATCCACGCCTTCGACCCCGCCGAGCTCGCCGGGTACGCTCGCCGCGCCGGGTTCGGGGACGTGACCGTGCGCGGCGAGGAGCTGATCGCCAACTGGTTCGGCTGGTTCAATCGGGGACTCGAGGCGTCGGCCGATCCCGGCGACGTGCCGAATCTGTGGCGCCAGTACGCCTTTCACGGCTACCTGCTGCTCCAGCGCCTGGACGAGCGGCTGCTCGAGCCGGTGCTGCCGGCCTCGATCTTCTACAACCTGCTGCTGACCGCGCGGCGGGCGTGACCGGGGGGCGCAGGCGGGCCGGCTGAAGCCTGGCGGGGCCTAGACTTGCCCCATGACCGACGAGGTCGCCAACGACTTCCCGCTGTTCCCGCTGGCGCTGGTGGCGTTGCCCGGAGAGCTCGTGCCGCTCCACATCTTCGAGGAGCGCTACAAGACGATGATGAGCGAGTGCCTGGAAGCGGGCACCGAGTTCGGAATCGTCTGGATGTCCGACGACGGCCTGCGCGAGGTCGGGTGCGCCTGTGAGATCGAACGCGTGCTGGAGCGCATGGACGACGGGCGGATGAACCTGCTGGCGCGGGGGACGCGGCCGTTTCGGGTGCTCGAGCGCCAGGCTCATCTGCCGTATCCGGCCGGGGTGATCGAGTTCGTGGAGGATCGCGTCGATGAGGTCGACCCGCAGCTCGCCGGCAATGCCCGGGCGGCCTACGCCGACCTGGTCAAGCGGGCCACGGATCGCGAGCCCGAGGATGAGGAGCTCGATCAGATGGGTGCCTACGACATGGCGGCCACCGTCGACTTCGGGCTCGACGCCAAGCAGGGCCTGCTCGATCTCCGCTCCGAGAACGCCCGGCTGCGGTTGGTGACCCGCCTGTTCCGCGCCGCCACCAAGCGCCTGGACTTCGTCGACCGCGCCCAGGCCCGGGCGCGCTCCAACGGCAAGGTCCGTTTCGGCTGAGGCGGGTGGCCGGCGGGGCGGCCCGAGGCGGGGCCGCCGGGGCCGCGGCGGGCTGAGGCGGGTTGCCGGCGGGGCGGGCTGAGGCCGGCCGCCTACGGGGCGGGGGTTCCCGCGACCAGCGTGAACACGACCATGAACGCACCGAACAGAATGCACCAGATCCCGAACGGCCGCAGGTTCCCGCGCTTGAAGTAGCCGGTGAGGAAGTGCACCGCGAACACGGCGGTGATGGCGGCACAGATCGCCGCGATCACCGCGGCGCCCCGGACTCCGTTGCCGTTGGGCCCGGTGAGATCGCCGATCTTGAGGAGACCAGCGGCGAGGATCGGCGGTGTCGCCAGCAAGAAGCCGAACCGGGCGGCATCCGAGTTGTCCAGGCCGCGAGCCAATCCCGCCGTCATGACCACGCCGTCGCGGCTGATGCCGGCGATCAGGGCCGACGTCTGGGCGGTTCCGATCACCGCCGCCTCCCGGAACTCCAGCGTGTTCAGGCTGCGCGCGCCCTCCGCGTTCAGCCCCTGGCGCCGGGCCAGCTCGCGCACCTCCGCCCGTCGCCGGTAGCGCTCGGCTCCGAGCAGGATGAACCCGTTGACGATCAGGAAGATGGCGGCGGCCAGTGGCTTGGCCAACGCCTCGCGGATGATCTTCTCCAGCGCCAGCCCGAGGATCCCCACCGGGATCGTGGCGACGATGATCAGCCACGCCAAGCGCTCGGTGGGAGTCTCGATCCGGCGCTTGGCCACGGTCGCGAAGAACGCCCTGACGATCGCGACCCAATCTCGCCAGAAGTAGATCAGCAGCCCGATGGCGCTGCCGACGTGGAGCATGACCACGAACGCCAGCCACGGTGACTCGGGCTGCGACTGCCACGCGACGATGTTGCCCCAGCGAAACAGCGTCGGGAGCAGCACCGTATGACCGAGGCTGGAGACGGGAAACAGCTCGGTCACGCCCTGGATGACGCCGAGGACGATCGCCTGGAACGTCGTGATCAGACTGGAAGCGAAGGTGAGCACGAAGCTGCGAAGGCTAGCCGTGAGAGTAAAGAGGTCAGGCAGCTTGGAATGAGAGGGCTCTCATCCACCGAGCCCGCATTCCTTCTGCGCGGCCTGCAAGGCGAACAGCTCGGCCTCGGCCAGCGCCTTGTGGCCCTGGGCGGCACGGTCAGGGAACTTCACGGTGCCCTGTTCCATCTTGATCTTGAAGTAGTTCACGGTGCTCGGGGTCGCCGGGATGCTCAGCTTGGCGGTCGCCTCCTTGGCGAGATCGTCGGAGAGATCGCGGGCCTGGATCAGAACGGAGCTGGAGATCGGCTTGGCCTTGGCCCCGTTGCAGCTGATCGTGCCGGAGCTGTTGACAAGCAACGTGAGCCTGTGGCCGTTGCTTGTGCGGGTGAGCAGGAACAGGTCGGGCGACTGGACGTCGAAGCAGCCGGTGAGCAGCACCGCCGCGATCGCCGCCGCGATCGCCGCCGGTGCGGCGGCGGCCAGCCGGCGCCCCCGCATCAGGCGTGGACCACGATCGCGGCTCCGCCTCGCCGGGGATCGCCACCGCCGGAGAAGGCGCCGGCCCGATCACGGGCCACCGCCTGGGCTCCGCCGAAGAAGAGGTTGCGCTCGCGGAAGGCGCCGAGCACGCGCCCGGCGCGCTCCAGCGAGCCCGTGTCGATGCCCGGCTCGGTGTAGACGACACCCTCCTCGAAGTGGACTCGCGGCGCCTCTACGGCCGCCTGGGCCTCGAGGCCGTCGTCGATCGAGCGGATGATCGTCTGCAGGATCGCCGAGCGAATTCGGTTGGAGCCGGCGCTGCCCACCGCAAGCTCGGCGGCCCCGTCACGCAGGACGACGGTGGGGGCCATCATGCTCGGCATCCGCCGCCCCGGTGGATGGCGATGAAAGCCGAGGGGGTTGAGATCCTGCTCGCCGAGCATGTTGTTGAGGTGTACACCCGTGCCGGGCACGATGACCCCAGATGCCGATCCGTTGGAGCACGTCACCGAGCACGCCCAGCCGTCGCGGTCCAGAGCCGCGATGTGCGTGGTCGAGCCCAGCCGTCCCGAGCGCTTCAGGAACAGCTCTGAGAAGCCGGGATCGGTGAGGCCGGCGAGGAACTCGGGGGTTCGCTCGCGCTGGGTGTGCTCCATCACGTCGACCAGCCGGGTCACCGGGGGTGCAGCGGGCGGCTCGGTGGCGGCGTCCAGCAGCGCCAGCGCTCGCGCGATCAGGATCCCGCCGGCCGATGGCGGTGGGTTGGTGAGGACCTCGCGGCCCCGGTAGGCGGCGCGGATCGGCTCGCGGTCGACCACCTCATAGGCGGCCAGGTCCGCGCCGGTCACGCAGCCGCCGCGCTCCTGGAGCCAGCCGACGATCGCGGCGGCGATGTCGCCCTCGTAGAAGGGCTCCGCGCCTTCGGCGCCGAGCCGCTCGAGCGCCTCGGCCAGCTCGGGCTGGCGCAGCCGCTGCCCGGCATGCAGGAGCCGCCCGCGGGGGGCGAACAGCGCCGCCGCCTCCGGGGTGGAGGTGACGATGCCGGCGAGGATCTCGACGATGTACGCCTGCTGGGCGTTGAGCGCCACTCCGTCGCGGGCGAGCGCCGCCGCCGGCTGCACCAGCTGGGTCAAGGGCAGGCGCCCGAATCGACGGGCGGCCTCGCGCACCCCCGCCGGCATCCCGAAAGTGCCCACGGACCCCGCGCCGATGTTGAACACCTGAATCGCGTCGCCGAACGAGATCCGGACCGGGATCAGCGCCGAGCGCCGAGCGGGATCAAAGCCACGTCCCGGGGCCTCGACGAAGAAATCGAGCAGGGTCGGCTCCGGGACCTCCGGGGAGACCACCAGCATGTAACCCCCGGCCCCGAGCCCGGTCAGCAGGGGCTCACAGGCGAACGAGGCGAGCATCGCCCCCACGGCGGCGTCGACCGCGTTGCCGCCGGCGCGCATCGCGTCCGCTCCCGCGCGGGCGCTGACGGGGTGGCCGGCGGCCACGACGCCGAGTGCGGTGCGGGCCGGGGTCATCGGCCAGAGGCAATCATGTCCGCGAGGCGACAGGTCGCTCCGGTACTGACGGTCGAGAGCCGAGCCTGGTCAGGACGCAGGCGACGTGTGCGCCGGCACACGAGCGACCGAGGACGCCGCCAGGCGATGGCTATTCGACCGTCAGCGGCGGGGCATGAATTCCGGAACGTCTAGCTCACCGGCCCGGATGCGGCTCACCCGCGGCTCGCCGACCGGCTCGCGCAGCCGCCGGCGGGGCTCGCCGGCCCGCGGCCATGCCTCCATCATCGGCTCCTCGCCGCGGCGGGGGCGGCGCTGGTCGCCAAACCCGGTGGCCACGACCGTGATCCAGATCTGGTCGTCCAGCTTGTCGTCCACCATCGCGCCGAAGATGATGTTGGCGTCGGGATGAGCCGCCTCGGCGACGGCCTTGGCGGCCTCGTTGACCTCCCACAGAGAGATGTCGCGACCGCCGGTGATCGACAGCAGGATTGAGCGGGCGCCCTCCATGCTGGTCTCGAGCAGCGGCGACGCGACCGCCTGCTCGGCGGCGTCGATCGCCCGGCGCTCGCCGGTGCCCATCCCGATGCCGAGCAGCGAGGTGCCGGCGTCGGACATGATCGTGCGCACGTCGGCGAAGTCCAGGTTGATCAGACCGGGGAGGGTGACCAGGTCAGAGATGCCCTGCACGCCCTGGCGCAGCACGTCGTCGGCGACGCGGAACGCCTCCACCATCGATACCCCGCGATCCAGCACCGACAGGAGCCGGTTGTTGGGGACGACGATCAGGGTGTCGACCTCCTCGCTGAGGGCGGCGATCCCGGCCTCGGCCTGCTCGCTCCGGCGCGAACCCTCGAACTGGAACGGCCGGGTGACGATGCCGACCGTCAGCGCCCCCAGCTCGCGGGCGATCTGGGCGACGACGGGCGCGGCTCCCGTGCCGGTTCCGCCCCCGGCGCCGGCGGCGATGAACACCATGTCCGAACCGCGCAGCATCGCCTTGATCCGGTCGTACTCGTCGCGGGCGGCGCGGCGGCCGAGGTCGGGATCCGAGCCCGAACCCAGTCCCCGGGTGATCGAGTCACCGATGTGAAGCGTCTCGTCGGCCGCCGACAGCTGCAGGGACTGCAAGTCGGTGTTGATCGCCAGGAACTCGACGCCGGCGACGTCGGCCTCGACCATCCGGTTGACGGCGTTGACCCCGGCGCCGCCGACGCCGACGACGCGCAGCACGGGCTTACCGGTCGCCGCGGGCTGCGGGAACGCGTCCACCTCACGCGCGTACACATCGGGCGCGGACGGGGCCGGCGCCGAACGCTCCAGCACGTTCTCGGGGATATCGGCGGAGAAGGCCTGGCGCAGACGTTCCTGCGCCGACGGGATCGGGCGATCCTCGGGCTCGACGGGAGCCGGCGTGAGCGCGTCGGCCTCGAGCGAGGGATGCGGGGTCGACCGCGCGCGCGATTCGGCGGCGGGCGACGGCTCGGGGGCGGCGGATGACGGCTCGGCGGCGGATGACCGCTCGGGGGCGGCGGGCTCGAGGGCGGCGGGCTCGGGGGCGGCGGATGACCGCTCGGGGGCGGCGGGCTCAGGGGAATGGGCGGCCGGCGCGAGGTCCGGGTCGGATGTCTGGTCTGGGGCGGCCGGTGCGGCGGGGGCGGACGACTCGGAGGCCGAGTCCGCCGTCTTGCGGAACAGCTCCGCCAGCGGGCCTTCACGCATGCTCGCGCGCTTACCGGTTGCCATTTGCGAGGACCTCCTTAGCGAGCTGCCGATAGGCATGAGCGGCCAGACCGTCGGGATCGTACTTCAGCACCGACATGCCTTTTACCGGTGCTTCCGCAAAACGCACGGTCTTTCTGATCCGGGAGGCAAAAACTTGATCCCCGAAGTTCTCCTCGAGCAACTCGATCGCCTCCTTTGCGTGCAGCGTGCGGAGGTCGACGAGCGTCGGCAGGATCCCCTCTATCTCCACATCCGGGTTCAGGTTCTCTCTGATCATCCCGAGTGTGTTCTGGAGCTGGACGAGCCCGCGCATCGACAGATACTCGCATTGCACGGGGACGATCACCTTGTCCGAGGCGGTCAGGGCGTTGATGGTGAGCAGCCCGAGGCTCGGGGGCGTGTCGATGAAGACGAAGTCGTAGTCGTCGGTGACCTCCTTGAGCGCCTTCTGCAGCGAGCGTTCGCGGCCGATCATCGTCGACATCGCGATCTCGGCGCCGGCGAGGTCGATCGACGCGCACGCGACGTCCACCTCGCGCTTGCGGATCACCTCGCGGATCGAGATGTGATGCACGAGCACGTCGTACATCGACTTGTCCAGCGTGTCGGGATCGATTCCCTGCGACATCGTCAGGTTGCCCTGCGGGTCCATGTCGCAGCAGAGCACGCGGTGTCCTTCCTCGGCGAAGGCCACGGCGAGATTCAACGTGGTCGTGGTCTTGGCGACGCCGCCCTTCTGGTTGGCGAGCGCGATCACCTGGGGGGTGGACATTGGCGACTGTCTCCGATGGGCTGCGGGACTCATACGCGCCTGTATTCGGACGCCAGGGTCGGAATCCTCTGCCCGCCGGGCGTTTTGGGGGTCGCGGACCACGCGGGCGATGGCGGACCACGGTTGGTCGCGAAGTGCCCGCTCGCCCGCGCCGTCCTGCGCCCCGGCGCGCCGGCTCGCCCGCCCCGTCCTGCTCCCCGGCGCGCCGGCTCGCCCGCGCCGTACTGCGCCCCGGCGCGCCGGCTTGCCCGCCCGCGCCATCCTGCGCCCGGGCGCTCCCGGCTATGGTCTGGTGAGCTGTGCCCGGACTTCTGGAGCGACGCCTGATCTTCGTCACCGGCAAGGGCGGTGTCGGAAAATCCACCGTCGCCACGGCCCTGGGCCTGCTCGCCGCTCGCCACGGCCGCCGCACGATCGTCGCCGAGCTGGCGGGTCAGGAGCGGGTCCGTCAGGCGTGGCAAGAGTCGGGCGAGCCGTTCACCGAGGTGCCGATCGCCAACCGCCTGTTCACGATCTCGATCGATCCGGAGCGGGCGATGCAGGAGTACCTCCGGGTCAAGACTGGTCCGGTCGGTCACACGCTCGGCTCGAGCCGGCTGTTCCACGCCTTCGCCATGGCCACCCCGGGGATGCGCGAGCTGCTCAGCATGGGCAAGGTGTGGGAGCTGGCCCAGCCCCAGCGACGCACCAGCGGCGCCGATGTCTATGACCTCGTCATCGTCGACTCCCCCGCCGCGGGGCACGGCGTCGGGATCCTGCGGACGCCACGGACGTTCGCCGACATCGCCCGCGTGGGCCCGATCGCCCACCAGGCGAGCACGATCGCCGCCACGATCGCCGATCCCGCGTTCACTGCCGTGGTGGCGGTCGCCGCCGCCGAGGAGATGCCGGTCTCAGAGACGCTGTGGCTGCGCGACGCGCTGGCGGAGGACGGGCTGTCGCTCGAGGCCACGGTCATGAACTCGTGCTATCCGCAGCGGTTCAGCGCCGCGGAGCTCAGGAACCTGAAGCGCGCCCGCCGGGATGCGGGACCCCTGGCCGGCGCCGCGCTGCGCGCCGCCGTCTCCGAGCACGCCCGCGCCCAGATCCAGCGAGAGCAGACCGAGCGCCTGCGCGAGGGTCTGGGCACCGATCTGATCGAGCTGCCCTACCTGTTCGCCGAGCAGCTCGGGCGCCCAGAGCTCGAGCAGCTGGCCGACTGGCTGCACGCCGGACTGACGCGCTCAGAAGCGGTGCCGGTCACCTCGCCCGCGCCCGCCCGCGCGATCAGCGGCTGAGCTCCCGCCGCCCGCGCGATCAGCGGCTGAGCTCCCGCCGCCCCGCGATGAGCGGCTGAGCTTCGCCGCCCGCGCGATCAGCGGCTGAGCTCCCGCCGCCCCGCGATCAGCGGCTGAGCTCCGCCGCCCGGGCGCCCGCCCGCAACCCGGACTCGATCGCCCCGTCGATGAACCCGGCCCAGCCGTCGGCGATGTCGGAGCCGGCGAAGATCAGCCTGCCCTCCGGGCGCTGCATCGCCGCGTGGTGATGCTCGTACCAGCCGGGCCGGTGGATCGCCCACGTGCCGCGTGAGAACTCGTCGGCGAGCCAGTCGTGGGCGGTCGCGTCGAGGACCTCGTAGCCGGGCAGGATCTCCTCGAACCGCCGTTGCAGCGCGGGCAGATCGCCGGGGTCGCAGCCCGCGGCGTCGGGACCGAACCCGATCATCAGCTGAGTCCCGTCGCCGTCGAGCTCCTCGCTGTCCAGATACCCGAACGGGTGCCCGGGCCGGATCGCGTTCTGCCGCGTCGCCTCTCCGCGGGCGCGGACCATCAGCTTGATCCCGCGGCTGGCCTGCCCGAGCGCGATCGCCGCGCGCTTGTCCTCCGGCAGCCCGGGTGCAAACTCGAGCGCCCCGAGCGTGTTCAGCGCGACCGCGATCACGACCACCCGCGCGGACACGTCGTCCCCAGCACGCGTGTGAACCTCGACGTGATCGCCGCGCGCCGTCACCGCCGCCACCGGCGTGGACAGCCGTCGCGCAAACGGCGCCGCACTCGCGATCGCGCCGACCAGCGCGTCGGTGCCGCCGCTGATCGTCACCTGGCCGCCGGTCTCCTGCGTCAACCGCAGGCTGTAGCCCGACAGCGCATGCCAGCGCAGCACCGCCGCCGCGCCGGCGTCCGCCACTGACGCGTGGGCCAGCGATTCGAGCTCGGCGGTGAGCACCGCCCGCTCCTCGTCGTCGAGCTCCACCTGCTCCAGGCGTTGCGCGATGCTGAGCCGATCGAAGCGACTCAGCCGGTCGATCGCGGCCAGCGGCGCGTGGGGCTGGGGCAGCGCCTCGCGGACGCCGTCGACGAAGCGATCCCAGCCCCGCTGGGCGATCGCGTCGCGCTCGGCTATGGATCCGGAGCGCCGTTCGCCGCCGACGTGCCAGTGAGCCCGCTCGGCGTCGGGACCGATCGTCACCCCGAGTCCGGCGCGGGTGATCTCGGAGAACGTGTGCGGCTGGTGCCAGTGCACCCAGGCGCCGCCGTACTCGATGCGATGGCCGTTCCAGTCGGCGCTCCAGGTGCGGCCGCCGAGCCGGTCGCGCGCCTCCAGCAGGAGCGTGGAGCGCCCGCGCAGCGCGCACTCACGCGCGGCGGTCACCCCGGCGAAGCCGCCGCCGACGACCACGACGTCATAACGGTCAGGCATCCGGCACCCACTCCGCGATGACGGCGTCGACCGCGACAGCTCCGGCGCCGGGAGCGGCGACCAGAACCGGATTGCACTCCACCGTGGCGAGCGACCGGTCCAGCAGCAGCTGCCCGATCGCGGCCGCCAGCGACGCCGTCGCCGCGGCGTCGGCCCCGGCGCGGCCGCGGCCGCCGAACAGCAACGAAGCTCCCCGCAGCGCGCGCAGCCCCCGCTCGATCCGCTCCGCATCGGCCGGGAGCGGGATCACCGCCACGTCGTCGATCAACTCGGTCCACACGCCCCCGAAGCCGACGATCAGCGCCGGGACGATTCCCTCGCAGTGGGCGGCGATGATCACCTCCAGGCCCGCGGGGACCATCCGCTCCACCAGCATGACTCCGTCGTGGGCCTGCACCACCGGCGCCAGCTGCGCATACGCGGTCCGGACCTCCGCCTCGGTGGCCAGGCCGAGCGCCACCCCGCCGAGGTCTGACTTGTGCGCGACGAGCGCCGAGCTGCACTTGAGCGCCACCGCTCCACCGCCAAGCTCGTGAAACGCGGCGGCGGCGCCCTCGGCATCGGCCACGACCCGCCCCTCCGGGACGGCGATGCCGGCGGTGCGCAGCACCGCCTTTGCGGCGTGCTCGGCGATGGGACGGGCCCGCCGGCGGGCGTCCGAACCGGTCAACAACCGTGCCGCGGCCGCGATCTGGCGCAGCCGCTCGGGCCCCTCGCCGGGAGCGGGGAGCAGCGCGGCGGCGCAGCGCAGGCCCGTCCGCAGGCCGGCCGCGGCCGGCACTCCGGCGCGGGCGAACTCCCAGGCGGCGGCGTCGTCGAGCAGCTCGGGCAGCGTCGAGGAGACGATCGTCGGCACCGGACTGAGCCGCGCGCCGAGCATCACCCCCTCGCGCACCGCCCGCCACGACTCTTCGGGGGCGCCGGTGAGGCCGTGGGGCTGGTCGTAGAACACCAGTACCTGCCCGATCGCCGGGTCCTCGCCGAGCGCGCGCACCAGCTCGCCGAGCGCGACGACGTCGCCCCAGATCATCGCCGTGTAGTCGAGGGGGTTGGAAGCCGTGGCCGCCGACGGCAGCAGCTCGGCCAGCCGCGCCCGCGTCTCGGGCGCCAGGCCGGGCAGCTCCAGACCCAGGCGCTGCGCCTCGTCGGCGCCCTGAGCCGAGTCCCCGCCCGAGCACGTCATGATCGCCAGCCCGGCCGCGGGATGCGGCTTCGCCGCCGGATGCGGCTTCGCCGCCGCCGCCGGCGCCGCCGCCGTCCGGCGCACCGCGATGGTCTTGGCCAGCTCCAACAGGTCGTGGACATCATCCGCCCACACCGCCCCGGCCTCCTGGATGAGGCTGCGAAACACCCGCTGGTCGCCGGCCAGAGCGCCACTGTGGGCGGCGGCGGCGCGGGCGCCGGCCGCCGACCGCCCTACCTTGAGCACGACCACCGGCACGCCGGCGTCCGCGCAGGCGGCCAACCCGTCGATCAGCCCGGGTCCGCCGTCGTCCTCGAGATACAGCGCCACCGCCCCGACGCCTGCCTCGCCGGCGAGGAACTGCAGGTAGTCGTCGGCCGACAGCACCGCCTGGTTCCCGCTGGCGATGACCGTGTGGAACCTCAAACCCCGGCGCGTCGCCAGCGCGTTGACGGCGACGTTGCCGCTCTGGGAGACGAGCGCGACCGGTCCGGGCTCGGGCGCCTGCAGCGCGTCTCCCCACAGCGCGGTGCGCGACCAGGGCGAGACGATCCCGTTGCAGTTGGGTCCGCACACCGGCAGCGAGTGGCGGCGGGCGGCGGCGACCAGGTCCCGGTGGTGTCCCGCGCCCGATGGGACCTCGTCGAAGCCCGCGCTGAAGACGACCGCGCCCCGGCAGCCGCGCGCCCCCGCCTGATCGATCGCGGCGGCGACGCCGCCGGCGGGGATGGCCACGACGACCGCGTCCACGGGCTCGGGCAGGTCGGCGACGGTGGGCACGCAGGCGCGGCCCATGACCTCGCGGCGGCGCGGGTTGACCCCCCACACCGGGCCGGGGAACCCCATCTTCTCCAGGTTGACGAGCGTCTCACCGGCGTAGCTGCCGGGGCGATCGGTCGCCCCCACGACCGCGATCGAGCGCGGGCGCATCAGGCGCCCGAGGTTGACAGCGGCCGCCGGGTCGATCACGGCAGTCAATGGATCGTCGCCTGCACTCCGCGGCGCTCCAGCGCACGGGAGATGATCAGCCGCTGGATCTCGCTGGTGCCCTCCCAGATGCGATCGACGCGCAGCTCGCGCAGGAACCGCTCGGCGGCGTTGGCGCGCATGTAGCCGCGGCCGCCGAATGCCTGCACCGCCCGATCGGCGCAGCGGCCGGCGGCCTCGGAGACGAACAGCTTCGCCATCGACGCCTTGGCGTGAATCAGCTTCGGATCGCCGCCGCCGTCGATCATCGCGCACACCTGGAGCGCCAGCAGCCGCCCCACGGCGGCGTCGGTCGCCGAGTCGGCGAGCGGAAACGAGATCCCCTGGTAGTCCATGATCCGCCGGCCGCCCTGCTCGCGGGTCAGCGCCCAGTCGGTGGTCTCGTCGAGCAACCGCCACATCGCGCCGAGCCCGTGGGTGGCGATCCCCAGCCGCTCCTCGGTGAACCAGCGCCGCTGGAGCTCCTCCCCGTTGCCGAGGCCCCCGATCACGGCGTCGGCCGCCACCTCCACGTCGGTGAACCGGATCGTCGGGTGGCCGTGTGGGTAGTTGTGGGTGAAGCGGGGGTCGTCGACGAACTCCACGCCCGCCGCTCCGGGCTCGACCAGGAACAGCGTCGGCAGCCGCTGCCCGCCGTCGACGACGTTGGCCATCACGATCAGCACGCGGGCGACGTCGCCGGAGGTCACGAACCACTTCTCGCCGTTGATCCGCCAGCCGCTGTCGGTGGCGACGGCGGTGGAGGCGATCTGAGTGGTGTCCGATCCGGCCTGCGCCTCGGTGACCGCGTAGGCGTCGCCGCCCTCGCCGCGCAGGGCCGGTTCGACGTACCGCCGCAGCTGGTCGGGATCGGCCTCCACCCACACGTTGTAGACGTTGGGGACGTGCCAGTGCAGGCCGTTGGTGACGCGGCCGAATTGCTCGTTGACGACGAACCACTCGGTCATCGACCACCCCTGTCCGCCGAGATCGACTGGGACCCGGCCACCCTGCAGCCGGGCGGCGATCGCCTCGCGCTGGATCTCCGCGACCGTCGCCTGCGGCAATCGCCCGCCGGCGTTCTCGGCGGTCTCCTCCAGCGGCAGGAGCACCCGCTCCACGAAGTCGCGCGCTCGCTGTCCGAGCGCCAGGTGCTCGTCGGTCAGCTCGGCGGGAGGGATGGTGGTGATCATGCGGCTCCTCGGTGTGGGGGGTGATCGTTGAAGGCCTGCAGCCGGGCGCGGTCGATTGCGGTCAGGCTGGCGCCGGCGCCGGGAAGCCCCAGCAGCAGGTTGTGGTGGTTGGCGAGGACCAGGGTGGCCACCCGGGCCGCGGCGCTGACGTCCGGATCGGCGCTGTTCAGTCCCGGCTCGATCTGGTCGACCACGTCGTGCAGGTAGTCCAACCAGCGCCGCTGGCTTCCGGAGAGGACCAGCCGCTCGATCCGCGCCTGCTCGGCGGCGACCGCGTCGCCGGTGACACGGCGCCCGGCGGTGAGCGTGGCCACAGCGGCGGGCAGCTCACGCTCGGGCTCCGGGGTCACCGACAGCCAGGTGGCGCGCTTGACCATGGCCGGTAGACTACAGCAACTGATCACAAAGTCAGGATTGAGGATATGGACTCCACCGTCGCCCCGCCCACCCCGTCCGGTCTTGCGCTCGAGCCGCGGCTGTACACCGATGCGGCTCTGCTCGAGGCCGAGCAGGAGTTGATCTTTGAGCGCACCTGGCAGCTCGCCGGGCACGTCTCCTCGCTGCCGCGCGCCGGCAGCTACATCACCGCGTCGGCGGGGACCCAGCCGGTGCTGGTCGTGCGCGACGAGCACGGCGAGCTGCGCGCCTACCGCAACGTCTGCCGCCACCGCGCCTCGCGCCTGCTGAGCGGCTCCGGTCAGTGCAAGGCGGCGATCCGCTGCCGGTACCACGGCTGGACGTATCGACTGGACGGGAGCCTGATCGGGGTACCCGAGGGCATGGCCTTCGGCGAGCGCCTGGACAAGAGCGCGCTCGGCCTGATGCCGGCCCGCGTGGAGGAGATGTGCGGCCTCGTGTTCGTCAACCTGGACGCGGACGCGACCCCGCTGGCGGACCTGGTCGGCGACCTGCCGCAGCGGCTCGCCCCCTACCGGATCGAGACGCTGCGGCCGTTCGCCCCTGCCGACGGCAGCCAGCCGGCGAACTGGAAGGTGATCGCCGACAACTACATCGAGGGCTACCACATCCCGATCGCCCACCCGGGATTGATGCGAATGCTGGACTACAAGCACTACGACGTCGAGGTGCACGATCACTACGTGTGGTTCGACGCGCCGCTGCGCGACAAGCCCTCGAGCAACCGGCTCGAGCGCCTCTACGCCCAGCTGGTGAGGCCGATGCCGGGGCTGGATCGCCGCATCTGGCGCTACGCCTACATCTACCCCAACACGACGATCGATCTGTATCCCGATCAGGTGGGCACCTGGCAACTGATCCCGGACGGCGTGACCCGCACCCGCGACGTATCCGCGTCCTACCGGCCGCACGGCGCCGACCCGCGCACGCGCCTGGTGCAGTGGGCCAACCAGCGGCTGAACACGCTGGTCCTGGACGAGGACATCGACCTGGTCGACAACGTGCAGCAGGGTCTGATGACGCGCGGCTACCGCTGCGGGCCGCTGTCGGCTCGGGAGGCCGGCGTCGCCTGGTTCGCCGATCGGATCCGGGCCGACCTGGCGCCGGCGCTGACCGAGGCGTGACGCCGGCGGCGGGCAGGCGCGGCGCCGCGCGGGAGCGGATCCTGTCGGCCGCCGTCGGCCGGATCGCGCGCGAGGGGATCGACGGCGTGCGCATCGCCCGGATCGCGACGGACGCGGGCGTGTCGACGGCCCTCGTGCACTACCACTTCGACAGCCGCGACGCGCTCCTGGCCGAGGCTCTGGACTACTCCTACCACCACGCCGGCGATGTCCGCATCGACACCGGGTTACCCGAGCGCGCCTCGCACGCCGAGCGTCTGCAGGCGATGATCGAGCAGTGCCTGCCGAGCACACCGGGGCTGCGGGAGGACTGGGTGCTGTGGGTGGAGCTGTGGCTGCGCGCGATCCGCCACCCCGAGCTTCGGCTGGTGGCCCAGGAGCTGTATGCCCGGCTGCACGCCTGGTTCGCCGACGAGATCCGCGCCGGGATCGCCAACGGCGAGTTTGCGCGCTGCGATCCCGAGGCGGTCGCCGACCAGACGCTCGCCCTGCTGGACGGCTACGGCGTGCGCACGCTGATCGGCGACGCGACGCTGCCGCTGGATCGGGCGCGGCGGGCGGTGGACTCGTCGCTGGCTCACGAGCTGGGCCTGGGAGAGCGGCTCGTCGCCGGGGCGGCCGCGGTCGGCGAGGCCGAGGCCCGCGGCGGTAAGCTGGCGGTCAGGCCCTAGCATCGCACCGAGGGGCGCCTGGCCGCCCGGCTTGGGCGTCCGGCGGCGGCCGGCATGGGGGCCGCCTACTCGGACTGAGTGCGATCGCCCATGCGCCTCCGCGTCTCCGGCGTGCGGGGCTGCGGCGCCGCATCCCGGGGACGATCGCCCGCACCGGTGTGCACCGTCACCGCGCTCAGACGCGCCTCAGACCACCGCCGAGCCCGCCGCCAGCGCCGCTCGCGCCGCCGCCCGTCCCGTCCGCACCGCGCCCTCCATGTACCCCGCCACCCAGTGATCTGAGCCGGCCACGTAGAACGGGGGCTCGTGGCGGCCGTGCAGCGGGCCGACCCGCATCACGTCCCCCGGCGCCCAGCTGGTGACATAGCCCAGCGTGAACGGGTCCGCCCCCCAGGCGCGCTCCAGCACCGCCATCGGGGTCCGGGCCCCCTTTCCGTAGAGAGCCTCCAGCCCGTGAAGAATCACCCCCCGGCGCGCCGGTTCGGGGGCCGCCAGGAACGCCGACAGCCGCTCCGGGGGCACCAGCAGCGACAGCACCCCGGGACGCTGGGGCCAGGTGGAGCCGAACAGCCACTCCGCCTCGGCCAGCCCGTTCTGGCCCGTCCGCTGCCAGAACGAGTCCAGGTAGGCGACCACGACCTTCGCCGCCAGGGCGTTGCGCTGGGCGCGCAGCGAGGCCAGCCGCGGGTCGCTGAGGCCACCGATCTGGACGTGGCGCAGCGGTCCGGCGGGAATGGCGCAGACCACCGACTCGGCCCGGACCTCGTCGCCGTCGCCGCCGCCCACGCCGATCGTCACCCCGCGGGCACCGTCGACGAGGATCCGGGTCACCGGAGAGCGCAGCCGCACCCGGTCGGCGAGCTCGGCCGCCATCCGCAGCGCGACCTCGGCCGAGCCCTGCGCGCAGCGAAGTCCCTCCCACTGCGCCACGTCATAGAAGCCGCCGCCCGGCAGCGACGCCTGCTTGCGCAGGTCCGACAGCAGCGAGGTCCGCTCCGGGCCGTCGCACGACAGCGACAGCGAGGCCAGTACGTGGCGGCGCGCCACCGCCGGGAGCGCGCCCTGCTCGCGCAGCCACGCGCCGAGGCTGAGCTCGTCGAGCCGGCGCGCGTCGGGATGGGACCACGGGTCCTCGGGATCGACGGTGGCCGCCAGCCGCGCGAACTCGCTCTCGATCCGGTCGTTGTCGGCGCGCTCGGCGGGCGTCATCCACGGGATCTCGTCGCCGACGTGCACGCTCTCGCGCAGCCCCCAGCTGATCTCGCCCGGATCGGCGACGTAGCTGGGTTCCATCGTCAGCCCCAGCTCGTCCGCCAGCTCCAGATAGGCCCAGTGCCCGCTGCCGACGACCTCGCCGCCCAGCTGCACGGCGCGCCCATCCGGCAGCGCCACCGCCTCCACCCGGCCGCCGACGCGGTCGCGGGCCTCCAAGACGACCACGTCCGCTCCGCCGCGCATGAGGTCGCGCGCCGCCGCCAAGCCGGCCAGACCGGCGCCCAGCACCGCCACATCGGTCACAGCGACCTCCTTGCACGATTTCAACGGTGGCGGCTTGACAGCCGACGGTTCGCCGCAGTAATTTCCTGACTCGCGGTTCAGTATATGCATCCGGGACTGCTGAGGAGACGAATGCCGCGCCCCAAGGTCGAACACCTGCGCAAGCCGCAGATCATCGCCGCCGCCGCCGAGGTGCTCTACGAGCGCGGCCTGTTCGACACCCGGATCGGGGACATCGCCGACCGCGCGGGCACCAGCTCGCCCGCGATCCTGTATTGGTTCGAGTCCAAGGACCGCCTGCTGGAGGAGGCGGTGGAGTACGCCGATCGCAGCTTCTACGAGCGGCTCTCCGAGGGTCAGGATCAATTCGAGCACGCCGGCGACAAGCTCGTGGCCCTGATCGAGGAGACGAGCCTCGGCCCCGGGGGGCTCAACGACTACACGCTGTGGATGGAGATCTGGGTGCGCGCCCGGCGCGACGCCACCGTCCGCAGCTCCTACTTCCGGCTGGACCGCCGCCAGCGGGCGCTGATCGCCCAGATCGTCCGCGAGGGTCAGCGCACCGGCGAGTTCACCGACGGCGCGGACCCGGACGACTTCGCGCTGTCGCTGAGCGGCCTGCTCGACGGCCTCGGCGTGCAGGTCACGCTCGGGCAGCCCGACGTCACCGCCGAGCGGATGGTGGACCGCTGCCTGGCCCTTGCATCGAGCGAGCTCGGCTGCGATCTTCGTGGATCACGAGCCGTATGGGGGCGTCCTTGAGCGGGACGCGAAAGGAGTGAGCGAGGTGAGTTGGCATGCATCCACGTGAGGGATGGTCTGAAGGAGGAATCCGGCGCCGGCCCGAGCCGGAGGAGGGCGCGATCTCTCGTCGCCAGCTGCTCGGCGCGGGGGCCGGGCTCGCGCTTGGCGGACTGCTGGCCGGCTGCGGCGGATCGGGCTCGAACGCCACCGGTGCCACCGGCAGCGGCGGCATGCCGCTGGCGCGTCCCAACAACCCGGTCAAGTGGCCGCTGTACTCCGACAACAAGCCGATCGCTGCGGGCCTTGCCCCTGAGAAGGGCGCAACCCTGCAGCTCTACAACTGGGTCGCCTACATCAACGAGAAGGTGATCAAGGACTTCTGTAAGAAGCACAACTGCAACTACTCGCTGACGACGTTCAACACGATGGAGGAAGCGATCTCCAAGCTGGGCAGCGGGCAGCTCAAGTTCGACGTCTTCTTCCCGACCGTCGACGTGCTCGGTCAGCTGATCGGCGCCAAGATGATCCGGCCGCTCAACCACAGCTACATCCCCAACATGGCCAACACCTGGTCGGACTACCGCAATCCGTTCTACGACCAGGACTGGCGGTACTCGACGCCGTACTCGATCTACACCACGGGCATGGCCTGGCGCAAGGACAAGGTGAACTTGGCCCCGTCGTGGAACATGCCGTGGCAGGGAGCGCCGTACAAGGGCAAGGTCGCGGTCCTCGACGATGACCGGGAGACGATCAGCCTGGCGCTGCTGCGCGCCGGGAACCTGAACGTCAACACCACCAGCACGTCCCAGATCCAGGCGGCCGGCAAGGCCCTGTCGCGGCTCTCCGCCCTGACCAGCGTGCGGATCGACAACAACGATTACACCGACATCCCAACCGGGAAGACATGGATTCACCACGGTTGGTCGGGCGACATGGCCTCCTCATACCAATATCTGCCCAAGGGCACCTCGGTGGACACGCTCGGCTACTGGTTCCCGACCGACAAGAAGGGTCCGGTCGCCAACGACGTTATGGTCAACCTGACCAGCGGCGCAAACCCCGTCCTGGCCCACATGTTCATCGACTACCTGCTCGATGTGGGCAACGCGCTGGAGAACTACAGCTACGTGGGTTACATGCAGCCGCTGAGCGCCGTCACCCCGCAACGCCTGATCTCCGAAAAGCTGCTGCCTCCGCAGTTGACCTCAACGGTCGTGCTGCCGGAGTACTTCCGAAAAGGCGTCTTCCAGCTCGAACTGCCTCCGGCGGCCCTCGCGACCTGGGAGTCCACCTGGAACACGTTCTCCAAGGGGCTGTAGGGTAGGGCGATGGGCCGGTCGCAGGACACCCAGCTGCGGCGAAGCCGGTGGCTGTGGATGGGGCTGGCGGCGCCGGGAGCGATCTGGCTGCTCGTTCTGTTCGTGGCGCCGTTCTACGTGATGCTGGCGGTGGCCGCGGGCGGGGTCAACGCGTTCTTCCAAACGCCAGTCCCGACCTGGAATCCACTGCACTGGTCGAGCGCCAACCTGACCGTGGTCTGGCACGACATCGTGGGGAGCGGAGCGTTTCTCGGCCCCCCGGCGCTGCGGACGCTGCTCTACACGGCGGTCGCGACGGTGATCTCGCTGGCGATCGCCTACCCGGTGGCGTACTTCGTCTCCCGGTACGCGGGCCGGCGCAAGACGCTGTTTCTCGTCCTGCTGATCGCGCCGTTCTGGGTCAGCTACATGATGCGCATGCTGGCCTGGATCGATCTGCTCCAGCAGAACGGCTTCTTCAACAGCGCGTTGTCGTTCTTCGGCCTGCCCGGTAGCACCGACTGGCTCGGCGGCAAGTCAGCGACCGTCATCCTGGGGCTCGTCTACGGTTACATCCCGTACCTGATCCTCGTGCTGTACGCCTTCCTGGACCGGATCGACCAGAGCCTGATCGAGGCCGCCCGAGATCTCGGGCTCAGCAAGTGGCGGGCCTTCCGGCGGGTGACCGTCCCGCTGAGCAAGCCGGCGCTCATCGCCGGCACGTTCATCACCGCGTTGCCGATGCTGGGCGACTACTTCACCAACCAGCTGCTCTCCGGAGCGCCCGGGACGACCACGATCGGCAACGCTATCGAGGGCCAGCTCAACTCCCCCGGCGAAACCGGGCAGGGCGCCGTGCTGGCGCTGATGCTGCTGGTCGTCCTGCTGATCCCGATGGTCTACTACGTGGTCAGCACCGCTCGGGCTTCGCGGGAGATGGCCTGATGGCGAGCACGGCGCAAACGGCGGTATCAACCCCTTCACGGGTCGAGCCGGTCTCCTCGCGGGGCCGTCGCCGGGGAAACCCATGGCGCCGGCCGTGGGCACTCGAAGGCTTCACCTGGCTGTACATCATCTGGTCGATCGTCCCGATCGGGATCGCGGTGCTGTTCTCGTTCAACAAGGGCGCATCACAGGCCACGTGGCAGGGTTTCTCCACCAAGTGGTATGTCGGCAGCCAGGTTACGTCCGTGCTGCACAACCCCAGCCTCCATCACGCGGTGATCCAGACGCTGGTCCTCGGGGGACTGACCACGGTGATCTGCGTCCCGATCGGGGTCGGTTTTGCGATCGGCATCGACCGCTGGCGGAGCCGGACCGCCAACGGACTGAACTTCGTGATGATCTTCTCGTTCGTGATCCCAGAGCTGCTGCTGGCAGTGGCGCTGTTCTTGCTCGTCACCCAGGCGCTGACGTTCATCCGCCTGGGTACGACCGCCGAGGTGGCCGGCCTGGTGGTGTGGAACCTGAGTTGGCCCGCGATCATCGTGCGAGCGCGGCTGGTGACCATCGGGCGGAGCTACGAAGAGGCGGCGGCGGATCTCGGGGCATCCCGGATGGGGGCCATCCGCCGGGTGCTGGTGCCGCTGCTGATGCCGGCCATCTTCGCCAGCGCCGTGCTCGTGTTCGCCAGCACGGTGGATGATTTCGTGATCGTGGAGCAGCTCTCTTCGACGGCGAACACGCAGCCGATGTCGGTGCTGATCTACTCCAACGTTCACGGCGGGCTGAGCGGGCCGTCGCTCAACGCGCTGGCGACGATCATGCTGGTCATCTCGCTGATCGTCGCGCTGATCGGCTTTGTCGCCTACCGGTGGATGACGCGGGGCGAGCGGACGCAGGAGGGCACCGAGGCATTGACTGGCATCGCCGGCATGTGAGAGGAATGAAATGAGTGGAGGAAATGTCAAGCTCGAGTCACTGACCAAGCGGTTTGACGATGTCACGGCCGTCGAGGAGATCTCGGTCGAGATCCAGCCCGGCGAGTTCTTCTCGCTGCTGGGGCCGAGCGGCTGCGGCAAGACGACCACGCTGCGCATGGTCGCCGGCTTCGAGCCGCCGACCAGCGGCAAGATCCTGCTCGACGGCACCGACGTCGCCGGTTGGGCGCCCCACCGCCGCAACGTCAATACGGTGTTCCAGAGCTATGCGCTGTTTCCGTTCCTGACCGTCGCCGAGAACGTAGCGTTTGGCATGAAGTACAAGTCGGTGCCCAAGTCGGAGTGCAACAGCCGGGTGGCCGAGGCGCTGGCGCTGGTCCAGCTCTCCGGGTATGAGAAGCGACGCCCCAACCAGCTCTCGGGCGGTCAGCAGCAACGCGTCGCGCTCGCCCGGGCGCTGGTGCTGCGTCCGTCGGTCCTGCTGCTCGACGAGCCGCTGGGGGCGCTGGACGCCAAGCTCCGCCGCACGCTCCAGGTCGAGCTGGGCGTGCTGCAGAAGCAGGTCGGAATCACCTTCCTCTACGTGACCCACGATCAGGAGGAGGCGCTCACGATGTCCGATCGCCTGGCCGTCATGAACCACGGACGCATCGTCCAGCTCGGCACGCCCGAGGAGGTCTACAACGAGCCCGCCGACGCCTACGTGGCCGACTTCCTGGGCGTGTCGAACCTGATGGACGCTCGTGTCGAGCCCGGCGGGGACGGGCGGGGGCCATGCCGCCTGCGCCTGGGCGACTTCACTCTCCAGGCCGAGGCCGGCCGGCTCGACGTCACCGGCGCGGTGAAGGTGGCCATCCGGCCTGAGCGCATCCACCTGCACGCGCGGGAGACCACTGGTGCCAACCACGTGCCGGGGATGGTCGAGCGTCTCGTCTTCCTCGGCTCGACGACGCACATCTTCCTCCGCCTGGGCAACGGCTCTGCGCTCCAGACGCTCGTCCGCAACGACGGGGCGGCGCTCCCCTACCGCCAGGGAACGCCTGTCACCGTAGACCTTCCCGCCGACGCCCTCCGCGTGCTGCCCGATCCCGGCGTCAGCGTGGCCGAGATTCACGACGAGTCGCTCGGCGATCAGCTGCTCGACCTGACCAGCACCAGCTCGAGCGGATAGTCAGCCCGCACGGTCCTCGAACAACCGGGTGACGACGATCGCCTCGACCGGCGCCACCAGCGCGGCATCGACCGATTCGGTGTCGGGCCAGCCGTCCTTCAGCAGGCGCCGACCCGCGCCGGCGGCGTCGTAGGCGGTCCGGCGCAGCTCGGGGACGCCGTCGGCGATCCACAGCCAGCGTGCGGCGCCGTCACCCTCGTAGGGCAGCCCGACGCTGCCGGCGTTGACGAAGCGCACGCCGCCGACGTCGCGATCGTCCTGCTGATGGGTGTGACCGGCGACGACCAGCCGGCTGCCGACCCCCGCCAGCGCCGCCGCCCACCGCTCGGGTGGCGACAGCCGGGTGAGCAGCTCGTCGTCGCGGCGCGGGCTGGCGTGGCAGAACAGCACGCCGTCGGCCTCCTCGGTGAGCGGGAGCCCGCCGAGGCGGCGCGATCGCTCCTCGCCGAGCTCGGCGGCGGTCAGCGCCGCGGTGACCGCCGGCATGTCGTCGCCCACCGGCCTGGGGTCGGCGGCGAGCGAGGCCACCTCGCGCTCCCCGTTGCCGCGCACCCAACGAACCGGGACGGCGAGCGCCTCCAGGAGATCCAGCACCGCCGCCGCAAACGGCCCGGGAACCGCGTCGCCGCCGACCACGATCACGTCGGGACCCGCCGCCCGCGGATCGCCCAGCACCGCCTCCAGAGCCTCGCGGTTGCCGTGGATGTCGTAGAGCGCCAGGATCTTCATGCCAACGGGGCCACGAGGCTGATCCTAGACTCAGCGGCCATGAGCGTGGCTGATCTGCTGGAGGGCAAGCGCGTTTGCGTCTGCGGCGGATCCGGAGGCGTCGGCAAGACGACCACCTCGGCGGCGATCGCGCTGGGGATGGCGGCCCGCGGCGCCAAGGTGGCGGTGGTCACGATCGATCCCGCCAAACGGCTGGCCAACGCTCTCGGTCTGCAGGAGCTGGCCAACGAGCCCCGGCGCGTCGAGCCCGAGCGCCTAGCCGGCGTCGGGTTTCACTGCGACGGCGAGCTGTGGGCGATGATGCTCGACCCCAAGCGCACCTTCGACGAGCTGATCGAGCGCGTCGCCCCCGACCCGGAGCGGGCGCGTGAGATCAAGGCCAACCGCGTCTATCGGGAGCTGTCGACCGCCGTCTCGGGATCCCAGGAGTTCACCGCGGTGGCGAAGCTCTACGAGCTGGAGCGCGAGGGCGACTTCGACCTGCTGGTGCTCGACACGCCTCCGTCGCGCAACGCGCTGGACTTCCTCGACGCGCCCGGGCGGCTCATGTCGGTGATGGAGGGACGGGCGCTGCGGGCGTTCATCCGCCCCACCGGCCTGGGCATGCGGGTGATCGGACGGGGGGCGGCGCCGCTGCTGAGCGCCCTGCGCCGCGTCACCGGAGTCGACCTGATCAGCGACCTGTCGACGTTCTTTGCCCTGCTCGGGGACATGACCGACGACTTCAGCGAGCGGGCGGCCCAGGTGGAGCGAATGCTCAAGGCTCCGACCACCGCGTTCGTGCTCGTCACCTCGGCGGCGCCGGAGGCGATCGGGGAGGCGATCTGGTTCCGTGAGACCCTGCGCCAGAGCCGGCTGCCGTTCGCCGGCGTGATCGTCAACCGGGTCCACCACGACATGCTCGGCGACGCCGAGGCCGACGACCTGCTCGGCGAGCTCGACGTGGCCCTCGGCCCCGATCTGGCGGCACGGGTCACTGCCAACTTCGCCGATTATCACCGGCTGGCGCGCCGCGACGCCCGGAACATCATCCGGCTCCAGGAGGCGTTCGGGGGCCAACCGCCGCTGCTCGTCCCCTACCTCGACGACGATGTCCACGACGTCGAGGGGCTGTTGCGGGTGCACCGCTACCTGTTCGCGGCCGATGCCGAGCGCGAGCGGCTGATCGCCGACGTAATCGCTTAGTGGTTGGGTTCGAATCTCGTACTTGCGAACGTGGCCACTCAGCGCGGCGGATCGCCTACCCGGACGGCGCCGCCCGGTCGCCCGGAACCTGGAGCCGCAACGCCTCCGGACCGCCATCGGTCCAGCTCACCCAGCGCAGGACGATCCCCTGCCAGCGCTCGGCAACGACGACCTCCGTGCCGGCGAGCATCGTCAGCCGGCCCTGGTGCAGCATCTCCCACACCGCCTGCTCGGCGAGTCCCAGCTGCTCGCTGGCGCGCCACTGCGGATGCGCCGCGGCGACGAGGGCGATCACGTCCGGGAAGCCGATCGGGGTTGCCGCCACAGCGTGGACGGCGTCCTTGAGCGCCTCCACCTCCGGGCGGGCCGCCGCGCCCCTCCGTGCCTCGGCGAGCAGGGCGTCGGTGACATCTTCCGAGCTCTTGCTGGCGGCCGACCAACCGCGACCCATGCCCAGCTCGTCGGCGCGCAGCTCCGGGCCGTGCAGGATGGTCAGCCGCGATCGCTCGGGCGACCACTGGCGCGCGGCGTGCTCGACGATCGAGCCCGCGGCCCACGGCGCGACGAAGCGGACGTCGAGCTCCTCGCGGCTCAGATTGAACGCTCGGGCGACGTGGGGGAACTGGCGCAGCTCGAGGTGGTACATCCGGGAGCCTCGGCGCTCAGCGCGTCTCGGCCTGGAAGCGCTCCTGTGCCTTGGAGATCTCGTCCAGCGCCGACTGACGGTCTGACCAGCCCTGAGGTTCGGAAAGCCGGTCGGGATCGAGGTCCTTATAGACGGTGAAGAAGTGATAGATCTCGTCGCGCAGCTGCTGGGGCAGGTCTTCGAGCTCGTTGTGGACGTTCCAGCGCGGGTCGTTCAGCGGCACGCACACGATCTTGTCGTCGTTGCCCTTCTCGTCGGTCATGTGAAACAGACCGACTGGCCGCACCGGCACCAGGCAGCCGGGAAAGGTCGGCTCCGACACGCAGACGAGGACGTCCAGCTCGTCCCCATCGGGCGCCAGCGTGTCGGGGATGAACCCGTAGTCGGTCGGATAAACGACTGCGGCGGACACGAAGCGGTCGAACTTGATCGCCTTCAGCGCGGGGTCGTACTCGTACTTGTTGCGGCTTCCCATCGGGATCTCGACCATGCAGATGAGGGGGTCCTCGGCCATCGTCCCGAGAGCCTAACGGGAGTGGGTCGCCACCGAAGACAGAACGAGCGGGCCTGAGCCCGCTCGCCGCTGTGATCGCGCTCCCCCTGACTACTTACGAGCCCCAGGACTTACTTGTGTCGTGCCTGGCGGGCAGAACACTCCCGGCCTCAGATCGAGACCGAGTAGGGAGCGGTCGTTCTTTAGCTTAGCGATCCGGAGGCGCTAGCGGCGCCCGGCGGACGCGGCCGAGGCCTCGGCGAGCAGATCGTCGGCGACCGCGACCAGATCGGCATCCAGGTGCCCACACAGCGCGTCGCGGAGGATCGCGCGCAGATGCTCGGCGAGCTCGCCGACGAGGGCGTCGACGCGGGCGCCGGCGGGCGCGACGCCGGTGATCACCGCCCGCTCCAGCGTCGTGGCGCGGGCGATCCGCTCCGCCAGCCCCGCCCGATCCTCGGGCCGGGCGCAGATCGCCGCCAGGCGCTGGGCCAGGCGGCCGCTCTCCGGGCCCTCGGGCTCGAGCAGCGCCCTGACCGCGAGCAGATAGTCGGTCAGCGCCTCGCTGGCCGCCAGACGCTCGCAGCCCATCTCGAACCTGGCCAGCGCCCAGCCCAGCTCGGCGCCGGGTCCAGTGCGAGCCATCAGCCGGCAGAAGGCGCGCAGCTCCTCCTCCTGCGCCGCCGGGACCAGCGTCAGCCGCCGCGGGCGGCCGCTGACACCGATCGCCACCGAGCGCCAGCTGCCGGTGTCGGTCCGCGCCCAGCCGACGGGACCGATCGAGTACCCGCCGCGCTCGAACAGGCGCAGGGCGCTGAGCAGCCCGCGGAAGCGGGTTCGGGCGATCGACACCGGCGGACGGCCCGACCGCTCCTGATCGATTGCGAGCAGCGCCAGCAGGTTGGGCTCCTGGCTCTCGCCCCAAACCGCCTCCGCCGGTGCCCCGGCGAGCGCGTCGCCGCGGATCAGCGACAGGCCGCCGCCGAGCGCGAGCTCGATGGTGCCGGGATCCAGCGCCACGCCGAGCAGCGGGGCGATCACCGTCACCGTGCAGTACGCCTCGTACAGCGCCCGCTCGAGCTCGGCATAGGCGGCCTCGAAGAGCGCCGGCTCGAATCCGAACCCCGTCCGTTGCCCGAAAACGGAGTCCAGGAACACGCTGAGGGCCAGCTCGCAGCGGGCGCCGCAGTCCGCCGGCACGTTGACGCCGTGCTCGCTCAGGTATACGTCCAGGGATTCGGACTCCGCCAGCGCGCGGCACGCCGGAGCGTGGCTGTGCAGCGTCCGCAGCGTGGCCATCCGTTGGCGGATGAACTCTCCGGTCAGCGGTCGGTAGCAGTACAGCGGTACCTGACCCGCGCCCCGCTCCTCGGCCAGCTCAAACGGCATCTCCGCCCCGCCGGCCGTCTCCGCCGCCAGCCGGCTCGACGCGTCCACGGTGAATGCCTCGAGCAGCCGGTGGAGGTTGATGTTGCGCACGACCGCGGATTCTCCGCCGGCGCCGCGGATCCTGCTGAGGGGCGATTAAACGGCGGCGATCGCCGGCTCGCGGTCGCCGTCGACCACGAGCTCCGCGTCACAGTCGACGCCGAGCCACTCGCGCCCGTAGGCGCGCATGTCCTCGATCAGCGGTACCAGCGCCCGTCCCTTGGGGGTGAGCACGTACTCGACACGCGGCGGAACCTCGGGGAAGGTCTGGCGCTCGACGATGCCCTCCTCCTCCAGCGCGCGCAGCCGCAGCGACAGCGTCCGCGGGCTGATCCCGGCCAGCGAACGCTCGAGCTCGCAGAATCGTGACCGGCCCTCGGCCAGATCGCGGATCACCAGCAAAGTCCACTTGCCGCATACCACCTCGGCGGTCCGGCACACCGGACACGTGTCTCTGTCGACCATCAGGACTACCATTCTAGCGCAATGCTTCACGAACTGAAGCATGGATCCGCGCCACACCAGCACTCCGTTCGCGGCGGCCCCGCGTGTCAGTGCGCGGCCAGCGAGTCCTCCTCGGCGAGGCGGTGCTCCTGAATCGCCGCGAGCGCGCCGTCGACGATCCGGTCGGCGAACTGGGCGCTGTCGTTGACCCGCGGGAACGGCTGGGTGGGAACCGGCACCTCCAGGAACTCGCACAGCGGCTCCCAGCCGTCGGAGGGCTTCCACACGAGCAGGCGCGCGGGGGCGACCCCGGCCACGACCTCGTCGTTGTGGCGAGCCATCGCCGCACTCATCCCCTCCAGTGTCGGTTCGGTGTCCGTGACCAGTCCGCTGCGCTGCCACAGCTCGGTCATCATCTCCATGAAGCCGTTCCACTGCGGATCGATCGTCCGCCGGGCGTCGGAGAGGTGCCGGATCAGGATCTCGCCGTACACGACCCCCCACACCGTGTCGCGCATGCTCCGCGCCCACGCGTCGCCGTCGCGGACGCTGAGCAGCACCTTGGCCTCCGGGTAGGCGTTGACCAGCTCGCGCCACAGGAACGACCCCGGCCAGTCGACCGTCGCCTCAAACCCATTGAGGATCTCCGCCACCGGCACCTCGCCGTCCAGCGCCGCTCGCCAGCGCGCGGCCTGATCGAGATCGGCGAGCACGGTGACCATGTGGTAGCACGGCTCCAAGCCCAGCATCTCCAGGGCGACCTTCTGCGAGAGCGTGGCCGTGCGTGGCAGGCCGGCTCCAATTACCTTCATCGGCGAGCTCCATTCGATTCGTGGTTCGCTATGACCCCGGCGGACGTCGGCACCCGGCGGTGTGGCCGCCGCTGCACCGCGTAGTCGGCCGTTTCATCGTCGGCGTTCAGGAGGGCGAGCATCGCGTCGACGGCAGCGCGCACGTCGACTTCGGGATTCAGCACCAGCTCTGGGTGCGACGGCGGTTCGTAGGGATCGTCCACGCCGGTGAAACCGTGGATCTCGCCGGCCCGGGCGCGGGCGTACAGCGCCTTGGGATCGCGGCGCGCGCAGACCGCGATCGGCGTGTTCACGAACACCTCGATGAACCTCAGCCCGCGATCGGCGTGCAGCGCCCTGACCTCATCGCGGGCGGCGGCCAGCGGCGACACCAGGGCGACGATCGCCACCGCGCCGGCGTCGGCGAACAGCCGCGCCATCTCGCCCGCACGGAGGATGTTGCGGGCGCGGTCGTCGGCGCTGAACCCGAGATCGGCGCAGATGCCGTGACGGAGGTTGTCGCCGTCCAGGAGATAGGCGAAGCGTCCGGCGGCGACCAGCCGCTGCTCCAAAGCGGCCCCGATGGTGGACTTTCCGGCTGCCGGCAGCCCAGTGAGCCACACCGTCGCGCCGCGAGCATCCAGCGCGTCCCAACGCTGCGCCCGGGAGAGGTTCCCCTCCTGCCAGGTGACGTTGGGGCTGCAGGAGATCGAATCCATCACGCGATCTCCGAGCGCCCCAGCTCGTTCCCGTGCGCGTCGACGGCGACCGCCTGGAAGTAGGGGCCGCCGGAGTTGACGGCGATCGCCGTCTCCAGGCCACTCCATCGTTGCGAGCCCACTTGGGCCAGCGCGGATCGCGTGGCGCCTGCCATCACCACCCAGTTGGCGATCTCGGTCGCCCCGTTCCAGCTGGCGTAGACGACGAAGCCGCCGGCGGGGTTGGCCTGGGCGACGACGCGCGGGGGATCGGCGGGACGTCCGACCCAGTCGGCGGTGTAGGTGCGGTAGGAGCGCACGCCGAACGGCAGCTGGCCGTCGAGCAGCAGCGTGCCGTCGGCGGCGAACTCGGAGAAGTAGGGCTGATCGCCCCAGCCGACGATCACCCGGCCGTCGGGCAACCGCTGGATGCTGCCCTGGGTGTTGACGAGGAACCCCGCGGGGTGGTCGTAGGCCTGGGTGAGGTCGACGCGCTTGGCCGTGGGGTCGACCGACAGCAGGAGTCCCCGTGACCGCTTCTCCTTCTGCGGCCCGGCGTTGTCGAACACCGTGATCATCGAGTCACCGTACGCGCGCGAGTCGTGCTGCCAGTAGAAGCGCGCCGGGCCGCTGAGGCTGAAGTCCGAACGCTTGCCGTTCAGCCGCCACAGCACCGCTCCGGTCACCCGGTCGATCTTGTACAGGCCCCAGGTGTTGCGCGCCGAGACCAGCAGGTTGCCGTCGTCCATCTCCGACACCGAGTTGATGTGGAAGTAGTCGTAGGCGTCGCCCCGCTTGCCCGGCACCGCCGCGTAGCTCTCCGGTACGCCGACGTGCTGGAGGCTGTTCCAGTCCAGCAGGACCTTTCCGGTCTGCAGATCGATCTCCAGGACGTGGCCGACGAACGTGCGGCCGGTGCGGGACCCCCCGACCGAAGACAGGTCGGTTCTGGTCGTCTCATACGCGGTCATCAGGGCGGTTCCGGCCGAGGTGAGCACGAGGTCGTGCAGGTCGGCCACCAGCCCATCGCCGCCGCGGACCGCCTTGATCACGCGGTAGGAGCCATCGGCGATCTGGCCGGCGCCCTCGCCATGGGCTCCGGTCACCTGGCCCGCCCACCAGGTCAGCACGTCCCTGCCCTTGTAGGACTGGATGTTCAGGTCAAATGGCTTTCCCGTCCTCACCGGCGCAAACCACACCAGCCGCCCCTGGCGATCCAGCATCATCAGCCCCTGGGCGACGGCGCTCCCGGGCAGGTAGCTGTTGGGGGCGAGCAGGAAGAACCGGGGCGTGGTCGGCACCGACGTCGCGTCAGCGATCGTTGTGATCTTCACCGATGGGGGACGGAGATCCGGGCGGGTGACGAAGCTCCGTGCCGCGCCGGAGGCGGCGCCCGGCGCGGACGACGCGGCCGGGGTGGGCGGCGGAGACGTGGGCTTGGACGCTTTTGATCCGTGCGCCTCATAGCCGACCACCGCTCCCACGCCCGCGGCGGCGACGCCGGCGGCGGCGGGCAGGAACTGGCGGCGACTCAGACGGCGGTCGGGCCTGGTGGCGGTCACCGGCTACACCTCATCCGGTCGCCGCGAAGGGTTGGGAGGTCGCGAGCACCTTCCCGGAGGCGTCGAGCGCCTGTACCCGGTAGCGCCGCGGCGCCGTCCTCACCGGGATCGCCGTCTCAAAGCCGCTGCGGGCGTGGCGGGCGACGATGGTCTGCCCGGATCCGGTGCCGGCGAGAACCTTCCATGCGGCAAGCTTGGTGGCTCCATTCCAGCTCGCATACACGGTCGTCCTGCCGGCCACCGCCCGGGCCGCCCCGGTGGGTGGGTACAGGGGGGACCCGACCCAGCGCTGCACGTAGGCGCGATAGCTCATGTCGGGCACGGGCATCGCGCCGTCGAAGATCAACTTGCCCACCTTCGTGTACTCGGAGACGAACGGGACCTCGCCCCAACCGACGAGGGCGTCGCCGTCGGACAGGATCTGGAGGTTGCCCATGTACTGCGAGTGAAACGTTGTGCCGTGGGAGTACTCGGCGACCTGGGTGGCGGTGTGGGTGGCGGGGTTGAGCTTGAGCTCGAGCGCCCTCGATGGGCCGGTCGCCGGCAGGTACTGATCGGCGCCGGTGATGTCGCAGCAGTGATCGTCGAACAGCGACACGACGTTGCCCGGGTGCAGTTGGACGTCGTGCTGCCACTTGAACTCGTCCTTGACGGGGACCCGGAAGCTCGTGTGCTTGCCGCCGAGCGTCCAGATGATCTTGCCGGTCCTGGCGTCGACCTGGTAGGCGGCCCAGGTGTTGCGCATCGAGACCAGGAACGTGCCGTCGCCGTTGATCGCGATCGAGTTGATGTGGTATGCGTCCCACGGGAAGCCGTTGGACGGGGGCTGGGTGTAGGAGTCGCTGGGTGGGATGTGATCGGACGCCTTCCAGGTGTAGAGCAGCCTCCCGGTCCTCAGGTCGTACTCCTGCACCGCCGAATCGGTCAGCACACCGTTGCTGACCCCGCCGTCGTCGGACAGGTTGGTGGGAAGGTTCTTGTTCGCCGTCACCCAGGCGTCGTGACCGCGGATGATCATCGTGTGCAGGGTGAGGACCCAGCCGTCTGTGCCCTTGAGCGTGGCCACCCGCTGATAGTGATCGTTGACGACGACATCTTCGCCGCTGTTGATCGCGCCGGTGGGGGTGACGTCGCCCTGCCACCAGCTGAGCACCGGCCGGCCTGCGTAGGTCTGCGCCTGGAGGTTGGAGGCCACGACATCGGTCGGCAACGGCCTGAACCACACCGGCCGCAGCTGGCTGTCGGAGATCAGCGGGCCGCTCTGCCCCACCAGTGGGGGGTGATTCAGGTCGTAGAAGTTGGCCATCATCACGTAGCCGGGAAGGTGCGCGCCGGCGGCGGTCTCGGTCTCGATCTGCAGCTTGGGCGGGTGCAGCCCCGGTGCCGAGACGAAGCTGTAGGCGCCGTTGGTGGTGTAGGCGCCGATCGGCGGTGCCTGCGAGCGCGGCACGGCGAACTCGATCACCGCGAAGCCGGCGACCACCGCGACCGCGGCGCCGACGACGCGGCGCCCGCCGATCGCGCGCGCCTGCGCCTGCGCCTGCGCCCCGGGCAACAGGATGAAGGTCAGCACCGCGGCCACTGCGACCAGCCCGGCGCCGATCAGGTACGCCAACCGGAAACCATCGGTCAGCGCCTGTGGGGTCGGATGCTGGGCACCGATGAGATGGCTCGTGTACTGGGTCGCGATCGAGATCAGCACCGCCAGCCCGAGGCCGCCACCGATCTGACGCGACGTGTTGACCAGGCCCGACGCCAGCCCCGCCTCGCCCGTCAGGGCGCTCTGGGTCGCGGCGATCGTCGAGGGCACGATCGAAAAGCCGATTCCCATCGCGGTCAGCACTCCCGGGAGGACCACGTACTGGATGGCGCTCCCACTCGCGCCGATCCGGGCGAACATCGCCATGCCGCAGGCCATCAGGATAAGGCCGGCGCCCAGCGTCGGCCGCACCCCGGCCCGGCTCACCACTCGACCGGCCTGGGACGCGCAGGCGAAGATCGCCAGCGCCATCGGCAGGAACACGAGACCCGTGGTCAACGGCGTCAGGGCGAGCACCTGCTGCAGGTACAGCGAGCCCACGTACCACATCGGGAACAGGGCCGCACTGAACAGCAGCACGATCAGGTTGATGTTGCGCAGAGGCCGGGTGAACGACTTCGGCGGCACCAGCGGGTCCTTTGCCCACCGTGATTCGACCAGCGGGAACACCGTCAGCAACAGCGCGCCGATGGCGATCGGGATCAGCGCGTCCGCCGAGCCCCAGCCGTCGTTGCCCGCCGTCACCGCGCCATACGCCGATATCAGCAATCCGGCGGTGAGCACGAGTGCTCCGGCGAGGTCGAACGTGCGGCGCTTCGCCGACCGGCGATTGACGACCACCGAGCGGGCCACGACCACGGCGGCGAGCCCGATCGGGACGTTGATCAACAGCACCCAGCGCCAGGTCAGCTCCTGGGTGATCACGCCGCCGAGCAGCACCCCGGCGGCGCCGCCGGCGCCGTTCATCGCGCCCCACAGCCCGACGGCGCGATGACGGGCGGGCCCGGCGGGGAACGACGCGGTGATGATCGCCAGCGACGACGCCGCCATAAGGGCGCCGCCCAGCCCCTGGACACCGCGAGCCACGATCAACACGCCGCTGGTGGGGGCTACGCCTCCGGCGAGTGATGCCAGCGAGAACAGCGCCAGCGCGGCGACGAACGTCCGCCGCTGCCCCCACAGATCGCCGGCGCGACCCGCCAGCATCAGGAAGCCGGCGAAGATGATCGCGTAGGCGTCGACCACCCACTGCAGATCCGCGGCCGAGAACTTGAGGCTCGACTGGATCGACGGCAGCGCGACGTTGACGATCGACAGATCGAGGATGACCATGAACTGCGCGACGCAGCAGACGCCGAGTAGCAACCCGAGCCGGGGTTCCGGCGGCTGGGTGGGAGTATCGGGCGCCGGCGGGGGCTGCGGGCTGCGGACGCTGACGCTCATCCTCGCGGCCCTCCCCCAGATGACCGGCCTCGCGGCGACGCCGGTGGGTCACTCGTGGGCTGAACGGGCCCGAGGGCCGGCGCTGGCGCCGAACGGGTCAATAGCCGCCGCTGGCGGTTGACTTGACCGCGCTCCCCGACGGCGAGACGAGGTACCACACCCCGCCGTCGCCGGCCACGCCCGCGCCTGAGGTGGCACCCGCTCCCGCGTGGGTGTAGAGCGCGTGCCCGTTGTAGGAGACCTGCTGCCTGCCGTCGCTGCGCTTGAACGTCGACAACATCGATCCATCGGCCCCCGGCCCTGCCTTCGGGCTGCCGCTCGCGGTCAGCGGCGGCCACTGGGACGTGCACGATCCCGAGCACTTGCTCCCCTTGGCCGGGTCGCTGGAGAGCAGATACAGGGTCTTGCCCGACCCGGTGGTCAGTACCGATCCGTAGCCGGGCAGCTTGGAGACCTTGACAGCGGCGGTCGAGCCCGATGCCGCCGCCGCCGAGCTCGAGCTGCTGCCGGCGCTGCTACCGCCACAGCCCGCGAGGGCGAGCCCGCCGATCGTGGCGGCGAGCAGCCACAGCGCCCGGGCGCTTCGCTGGGCGTGAACAGGACTCATCACTGGAAGGCGCGAAAGGGGGACATCGACGGCGAAGCTAGCGACGAGCGAATCAAGCTAACGTAAAGCTAACGTCATAGCAACGTCAAGACAGTGTACGGCGAGCGTAAGCGGAAATGGCTCGACCGACGCGCGATGGGGTCTGACTCGATATCGATAGTGAGATGGATCAACTTGGACGCCGGCGCGATGCCGGATCAACTCAGTCACGCGGCGGCGAACCGGCCGCAGTGGCCCGGGCCGTGGTCGGCGATCGCGGGGACGCCAGCCGGCGCGAGTTCCTACGGATCGCCGGTGGCGCGATCGCGGTTGGGACCGGCGCCGGGCTGACCGTCGCCGGCTGCTCGTCGTCGCATGCGTCGGCTGGCGTCAAGGCGACGTCTGCACCGGCCCTGCGCTCGCGAGCGGGAGGGTTCACGAGGAAGGGGGTCCAGCACTTCCGCTCCCGTCCGGACCTGCGGCCGCCGCAGATCGTGATCGATGTCCCGGCCAGGAAGGTGGTGCCCGGCCGGATATTCACCGATTGCCATGGCGGTCTCGCCCAGCAGGGACCGCTGATCCTCTCGGAGACCGGGCGGCTGGTGGGCTTCATGCCGCTGACGCCGAAGCCGACTCCGGCGCAGCGGGCGTTCAACGTGCGCGTGCAGACCTACCGGGGAAAGCCGGTGATGACCTGGTTTGAGGGCGGCGTGGTATCCGCCCATGGGCAGGGCCACTACGAGATCTACGACGAGAGCTATCACCCGGTGGCCCAGGTCCACGCCGGCAACGGGTACCAGGGGGACCTGCACGAGTTCATGCTCACCGACCAGGGCACCGCGTTGTTCACCTGCTACGGACGGGCGACCGGCACCTTCCCCGGCACCGGCCGGCGCGGCAACTACTTCTACGGCGTCGTTCAGGAGGTCGACGTCGCCAGCGGCCGGGTGCTGTTTCAGTGGCGCAGCGACCAGCACGTCGGCCTCGGCGAGTCCTACTACCAGCCGCCGTCCAACCCCAAGAACACCTGGGACTACTTCCACGTCAACGCGATCACGATCGATCCCAGCGACAACAATCTCGTGATCTCGAGCCGGAACACCTGTGCCTGCTACAAGGTCGACCGCGAGACGGGCAAGGTGATCTGGAAGCTGGGCGGCAAGGGCGGCAACTTTCGGATGGGACCCGGAACCCGCTTCTACTTTCAGCACCACATCACCCTGCATCCCGGCGGAACGATGACGATCTTCGACAACGAGGCGGGACCGCCTCGGGAGGCCAGCCAGTCGCGAGGCCTGGTCCTGGCGATCGACGAGGGCTCACGGCGGGTGCGGCTGGTGCGGCAGTTCCTCCATCGCCCCAGCGTTCTCTCCGACGCGCTGGGCAGCGTCCAGCTGCTGACCCACGGCCACACCTTCATGGGCTGGGGCACCTCCAGCTACTTCACCGAGTACGCCGGCGACGGCACCGTCCTGTTCGACGGCCACCTCACCCCGGGCACGCTGTCCTACCGCGCGTTCAAGCAGACCTGGACCGGCCGCCCCGCGACCTCACCGACCTTGGCGGTGTCCCGCGCCGGCGCCGGCGCCACGCTGCACGCGAGCTGGAACTTCGCCACCGAGGTAGCCGGCTGGGCCGTCCTGGGCGGTCGCGACGCCGAGCATCTGGAGACGATTGGCGTCGCCCGCCTCGCCGGTTTCGAGACCGACATCGCGCTCCCACACGCGCCGGCCTGTGCCGCCGTCGAGGCGATCGACGGCAAGGGGCAGATCCTCGGCCGGTCCCGGACGGTCAAGGTCTAGGGTCTCGCCACGCGAAACGTCCGCCGGCGCCCCCGCGGGCGGACGGCCGGACGTCTGCGCCCAGCTATACGTCCGGCTAGGCGACGTCGCGCAGCTTCTGCGCCTCGGCGAGCGACTGCAACTTCTTCAGCGACTGGTTCTCGATCTGGCGGATCCGCTCGCGCGTCACGTTGAACGTGCGGCCGACCTCGTCGAGCGTGCGGGGGTGCTCACCGCCGAGTCCGTAGCGCAACTCGAGTACGCGACGCTCGCGATAGCTGAGGTTCTCCAGCGCCTCGCGCAGCGCCTCCTTGGTGAGGATCTCGGCGGCACGCTCGTAGGGCGACTCGGCCCGCTCGTCGGCGATGAACTGCCCGAACTCGGACTCCTCCTCGTCGCCGACCGGCTTCTCGAGGGACACCGGAGCCTGGGCCGAGCGCTTGATCGACTCCACCTCCTCGGGCTCAATGCCGGTCACCTCGGCGATCTCCTCGGCGGTCGGCTCACGGCCGAGCTCGGTGACGAGCTTGCGCTCGGCGCGCCCGATCTTGTTGAGCTTCTCGACCACGTGGACCGGGATCCGGATCGTGCGGGCCTTGTCGGCGAGCGCGCGAGCGATCGCCTGACGGATCCACCACGTCGCGTAGGTGGAGAACTTGAAGCCCTTGCGGTAATCGAACTTCTCCGCCGCCCGGACGAGGCCGAGCGTGCCCTCCTGGATCAGGTCCAGGAACGGAAGGCCCTGGTTGCGGTAGTTCTTGGCGATCGAGACGACGAGTCGTAGGTTGGACTCGACCATCTTCTGCTTGGCGTCGAGGTCGCCGCGCTCGATCCGCTTGGCGAGGTCGACCTCCTCCTGCGCGGTGAGCAGGCGGACCTTGCCGATGTCCTTGAGGAACAGCTGCAGCGAGTCGGTCGTCATGTCCGGCTTGAGGTCGAGCGCGGTCTTGGCCTTGCGCCGCCCGCGCTTGTCGGGGGCGCGCTCCACCTCGGTCGCGGCCAGGGCCGGATCGACCTCCTCCACGAGCTCGATCTCGGCGCGCTCCAGGAAGCCGTGCAGCTCCTCGACGTCAGCTTCATCCAGGTCGAGCTCAGCGACGGCTCCGGCGATTTCGGAGTAGGTGAGCACGCCCAGCTGCTGGCCGCGGTTGACGAGTCCCTTGATCTCTTCGAGTTCCTGCAGTTCCGCTACAGACATCTGATTCCGTTTCCGTCGTTGGTGACGGCACGATGGTGGTGCCGTTCCCTCAGTACAAAAAGACTTGCTGAGGCGCTTTTGAGAGCGCACGACCGCTACTCCAACACAGGCACCAAAATATAGTCACTATATTTTTTGAAGTCAATCGGCCGGGTGCCTGCCGGGCCTGTGCGAGCGGCATGTTGACGGTCTCCGTAGCCGTCGGCCGCGCTGCAACCTAGAGCCTTAATACGTACAACGGCCCGAGGCGTTTCAGATTTCAGCTCGAAATTTGACCGGGGTGCGCGATCATTGAGCCGTGGGCGACCCCCCTGAGCCCGGAGTCATCGGCTCGCTGCCGCATACGCGGCCGCACCGCCGCAGCGCCAAGCGGCCGGCGACGGTGTCCTCCGCCAGTGCCACGAGCGCCGAGCAAGCGGCGGCGACGGTGTCCTCCGCCAGTGCCCCGAGCGCGCCCTCCGCTCCGGCCGCGGCCACGGTAGCCACTGCGCCTCGCCCGACGCCGCCGGAGCCGGCGCCGGGTCCGGCCTCCACCGCGGTACAGGCCGCCGCCGAGCTGGCCGAGATCGGGCTCCACCTCAGCGCCCGCGCCCTGCGAGGCGCGCTGTCGCGCCTCCCCCGCCCCTGAGACCAGGTCGAGGCCGCTCCCGAGCGGCGACCGATAGCGGCGGCCCGCCACGCCTTCGACGCCGTCGCTGCATCTCCTCTGTCAGCAATGCATCCGTCTGCGGAGTCTGCGTATACTGCCGCCACCAGCCGAACGGCCCCCTCTCCGGAGCGGGTCGACGGGGGAACCACCTGCGGGTCTTCTGGACCCGCCGGGGCGAATCGGTCCCACAGATGGACCGTAGCGCCACCCAGGCGCGAGCCCGTCAGCTCACCTCGTAGGCACGACGACAAGGAAGGTCTCTTTGATCGACAGTCGACGCCGCTATGCCCATGCCGTGACCGCCCTCGTCTGCGCGCTGCTCGCGTTGCCGGCCAGCGCCATGGCGGCCGGTCCGTCCGGGGGCTCAGGCCTGACGCCGGCGCCCGCCGCACCCGCTCCCGTCCCGAGCACCGCCGGTCAGTCCGCGAGCAGCCAGACCGTCGGCAGCTCGGTGGGCCGCGGAAACGTCACCGTCACCACGAGTGGCAACGGGATCACCCTCTCCACCAGCGCCTCAGCGATGCTGCGCGGCGGACTGCGCTTCCGCGGCACCGCGGCCTCGAACCTCGCCGGGGACACGATCGAGATCGAGCGGTCAGGTCACCAGACGGGCTGGACCTGGGCCCCGACCGTGTCGGCGACCGTCGGCGCCAACGGCTCGTTCTCAGCCGTGTGGACCACCAACCACATCGGCCGCTTCTCGATCCGCGCCATCGTCTCCTCGCGGTCGCTCGCCCAGAGCGCCGCGGTGACGCCGGCGCTGACGACCACCGTGTACCGCCCCTCGCTGGCCAGCTGGTACGGCGGCCCGAGCCTCTACGGGCACCACACCGCGTGCGGTAAGACGTTGGGTCCGACCACCCTCGGCGTCGCCAACAAGACGCTGAAGTGCGGGACCCGGGTGGCCTTCTATTACCACGGCCGGACGCTGACGGTCCCGGTGATCGATCGCGGTCCGTACATCCCGGGACGCGACTGGGATCTGACCGCGGCCGCCGCCAACGCACTCGGTGTCACGGCCGCGGGCGTCGCCCGCGTCGGCGCCGTCTCGCTGCCTGCAGGCTGAGGGTCCGCAAGAGAATTGGTGGCGGCTCCGCCGCCGAGATAATTCTTTCGTGGGCCCTGGGCCCGCCCGTCGCCGGCGGCCCGGGGACGCGTCGGAATATGCTGGGAACCCGAGCCGCGGCGTGCCCGCCGCCCCGCGGGCTCGCGACTGCGATGGCCGCTCCCCTGCTCCCGATCACCACCGCCCGGCAGCTCGTGCTGGACTCGCTGGTGAGGCTGCCCTCCGAGCCGGTCGACGTCGACGAGGCCCTGGGACGGGTGCTCGCCGGGGAGGTGAGCGCCGCCGGCGACGTACCGCCGTTTCCCTGCTCGGCGATGGACGGGTACGCGGTGACCGCCGGGGCGGCCGGGCGCATCCTGGCGATCGTCGGCGAGTCGCGCGCGGGCTCACCCGCCGACGGCCGGCTGAGCGACGGTCAGGCCATCCGCATCTCCACCGGCGGTGCGGTGCCGCCGGGGGCGACGGCCGTGATCCCGCAGGAGGACGTCCGCTCGGACGGCGGCTCATCGATCGAGACCGGAGTGGAGATCGTCCCGGGGCAGCACATCCGGGCGCCGGGCGAGGACATGCGCGCCGACGCGACGGTGCTTGCGCCCGGTACGGTCCTCGGCCCGGTCCAGCTCGGCGCCGCGGTCGCCGCCGGCGTCGGAAGGGTCACCGTCGCCTGCCGGCCTCGCGTATCCGTCCTGTGCACCGGCGACGAGCTCCGGGCTCCCGGCGAACCCCTCGGCCCCGGGGAGATCCACAACTCCAACGCCCCGATGCTGACCGGCCTCGCCCAGCGGGCCGGGGCGGCCACCGCCCCGGCGCGGCGGCTGCCCGATGACCGCGCCGCCACCGAGGCCGGGGTATCGGCCGCGCTCGCCGGCTCCGACGTGGTGATCATGTCCGGAGGGGTGTCGGTGGGGCCGCACGATCACGTCAAGCCGGTTCTGAGCGCGCTCGGCGTCGGGGAGGTGTTCTGGGGCGTCGCCCTCCAACCCGGCAAGCCCACCTGGTTCGGCCTGGTGCCCGACGGCCCGCTGGTCTTCGGACTGCCCGGTAACCCCGTCTCGGCCGTGGTCACCTTCTCCCTGTTCGTGGCGCCCGCCCTGGCCGCGATGCAGGGAGCGCCCGCTCCGCGTCCGCCGCGCTCCGAGGCCCGGCTCGGGACCGAGGTTCGCCGTAACCCTCTCCGCGAGCAGGCGCAGCGCGTCCGTCTCCAGGACGATGGCGCCGGGGCGCTCGCCTTCCCCACCGGCGCTCAGGGCTCACACATCCTCACCTCGCTGCTGAACGCCGACGCCCTCGCGATGATCCCGGCGGGCGACGGGCTCATCGCGATGGGGACGACTGTCGCACTCGAGGCCCTCGCCGCCTGACCCCGTCAACCCTCACCCCGTCAACCCTCAGAGCCGGGTAACACTCAGCCCATGCTGGCACCTCTGTCCCTGCTCGTCGTGGCGCTGTCAGGACTGGTCGCGGTGGCGCGGCGTCGCCGGCGCCGCCGTCTGCCAGCCCACGCGGTGATCGTCTCGCCGCGCAGGTCCACGGTGATCGCCCGCGACGGCGCCGTCCGCTCGTTGCAGTCGGCGAAGCTGACCCTGGACGCGGCCGACCTGGACCGGATCTGGAATGCCGCGAATCTCGAGAACCTGGCGCGCACCTACTGGCGCTTTCTCTCGCGGGTCACGCTCAAGCTGATCCGCGTGATCTACACCGAGGAGAGCCGCCGCGTGGTGCTGCTCGCCCCCCCGCTGACGTTGTTGCGCTTCGACGCCCCGGAGTACACCGTCGAGGAGGACCACGGGGCGGTCAGCTGGCGGATTCGTGACGGGCTGCTCGTCGCCCGCGCCGGCCGGGGCTGTGGCTTTCTGGCGCTCGACGTGCGGCGCGAGCCACCTCGTCCGGACGGTCGCGAGGACCTGCTGATCGAGGTCGAGGTCGCCAACTTCTATCCGTCGATCGCCGTCGGCTTCAGCACGCCCGTCTACGAGATGACTCAGTCGGCGGTGCACGTGCTCGTCACCCACGCGTTCCTGCGCTCGCTCGCCAAGCTCAACCTCGCCCGCTCCAAGGTCGGCCTGCTGGCCGATCAGCCGATCAGCCGTAGCTGGTGATCCCCATCGCCCGCATCTTGGCTCGATCGTGGCGGGCGGAGATCCGCCGCACTGTGCCCGACCGCGAGCGCATCACCATCGACTCGGTGCTGGCGCCCCGGTCGCTCTGGTAGCGGACCCCCTGGAGCACGTCCCCGTCGGTGACCCCGGTGGCCGAGAAGAAGGCGTCGTCGCCGGCGACGAGGTCATCGCAGGTGAGCACCTTGTCCAGGTCATAGCCGGCCTGCACCGCGGCGTCGCGCTCGTCGTCGTCGCGCGGCCACAGGCGCCCGAGCAGCTGGCCGCCGATGCACTTGATCGCGGCGGCGGAGATGACGCCCTCGGGGGTCCCTCCGATGCCCCACAGCAGGTCGACGGGAGAGTTCTCGCTCACCGCCAGCAGCGACGCCGACACGTCGCCGTCGGTGATCAACCGCACCCGGGCGCCGGCCTCGCGCACCTGACGCATCGCTTCGTGGTGGCGCTCGCGATCGAGCATCACGACCATCACGTCGCGGATGTCGGAGAGCTTGCGCTCGGCGATCAGCGACAGCGTCTCGGCCAGCGGCCGGTCGAGATCGAGCAGATCGGCGATCTCCGGACCGCCGGCGATCTTCTCCATGTAGACGCACGGGCCCGGGTCGAACATCGAGCCCCGCTCCGACAGCGCGATCACCGCGAGCGCGCTCGGCATGCCGAGCGCCGTCAGCCGGGTGCCCTCCAGCGGATCGACGGCGATGTCCACCTTCGGCGGGGTGCCGTCCCCGATCCGTTCGCCGTTGTAGAGCATCGGCGCCTCGTCCTTCTCCCCCTCGCCGATCACGACCACGCCGTCCATCGACACCGAGTCCAGCACGTCGCGCATGGCGTCCACCGCCGCCTGATCGGCGCCCTCTTTGTCGCCACGCCCGACCATCCGTGCCGCGGCCAGCGCCGCCGCCTCGGTCACCCGGACCAGCTCGAGCGCCAGATTTCGGTCCGGCCGTGCACTCGCCGAGGAGGTCACACGCTGCAGCCTACGGGTTCGCGCGGGAGTTGGTGGTGGAAACGGACGGTCCAGCAATTTCCGGGTGAGCCCCAGCTGGTAGGTTCGGCGCCGTGAACCCGGGGCGCCAGATCGCGAAGCGTGTGCGCCCGGAGCGCTGAGCCCGGTGCAGCGACTGCTTCCGGCGCCCGCGCAGGTGCAGCCCGGGGAGCTGATCGCCGGTCTGAAGCTGGCCGAGCTGGCGCCGGACGACCGCCCGTACACGATCGTGAACTTCGTGGCCAGCGCCGACGGACGAGCCACCCTGGCCGGCCGCTCAGGCGGACTGAGCGATCCCGGCGACCGGCAGATCTTTCGAGCGCTGCGGGGCGTCGCCGAGGCTCTGCTGGTCGGCACCGGAACGCTGCGCACGGAGAACTACGGACGCGTGATCAAGAACCCCGAGCTGCGCCGCGAACGCCAGCAGCGCGGACTGGCCGCGGAACCGATCCTCGCCACCGTGACCCGCGGCGGCGAGCTGCCCACTGGCATCCCGCTGTTCGCAGATCCCGAGGCCCGGGTGGTCGTGTACAGCCCGGGCGACGTCGACCTCGCCGGTGTGCGGGCGCAGGTGGAGATCGTTCGCCTTCCCACCTCCGACACCACGATGGCGGCGGCGCTCGCGCACCTGCGCCGCGAGCGCGACATCCGCCTGCTGCTGTGCGAGGGTGGGCCGACGCTGTTCGCCGGCCTACTGCGCGAGCAGGTCGCCGACGAGCTCTTCCTGACCCTGTCAGCGGTGCTCGCCGCCGGCACCGAGCTCGCCATCACCGCCGATCAGGCCCTGGTCAAGCCGCTGCCGCTGGAGCTCAAGTGGGTGCTGGGAGAGGCCGACTCGCTCTACCTGCGCTACGGCATTCGGCGCTGACGGTTTGGCCAGATTCGCGGCTGCCAGAATCAACGGATGCACGGCATCCAGGCAGCCGCCGTCGCCGCCGGCGACGCCACGTTCGCGGCCGCTCTCGACGAGGCGCGGGAGCGGACGCTCGAGCTCGTCGGGCCGGTCGCCGACTCAGACCTGGAGCGGGTTCACTCCAAGCTGATGAGCCCGCTGGTCTGGGACCTGGGCCACATCGCCGCGTTCGAGGATTTGTGGATCGTCCATCGCCACGGCGGGCGTCCGCTCCTGCGCGAGGATCTCGCTGACGTCTATGACGCGTCCGAAACACCGCGGGCCGGCCGTGGGGCACTGCCCTTCCTGGGCGCGGACGAGGCCCGCGGCTACCTGCGCGACGTGCGCGAGCGGACGCTGGAGGTGCTCGCCGCCCGCGGCACGGGGGACGGCTCGATCCCGGAACTGGTCCTGCGCCACGAGCAGCAGCACAACGAGACGATGCTGCAGACCATCCAGCTCGCGCAGCTGACCGGACTGCCGTCGCCGGCCGCGCTCGCCGGCGATCCGCCGCGCCTGCGCTCGACCGGGCTCGAGATGGTGGAGATCGCGGCGGGCGAGTGCACGATCGGCGCACCCGTCGATGGCTTCGCCTATGACAACGAGCGTCCGCGCCACCGCAGCGACGTGCGGAGATATCTGATCGGGCGCTCGCCGATCACCAACGCCACCTACCTGACGTTCGTGGAGGGAGGTGGGTACGAGCGGCGCGAATGGTGGTCGGATGAAGGCTGGTCCTGGAAGGAGGACTACGACATCACCCGACCGCAGAGCTGGACGGCCGACCATCGGTCGGAGTGGCGCGTGTCCGGGCTCGTGCCACTGCATCCCGACCGCCCGGTCGTCCACATCTCCTGGTTCGAGGCCGACGCCTTCGCCCGCGCGCATGCCGGCCGCCTTCCCACCGAAGTGGAATGGGAGAAGGCGGCGACCTGGGACCAGGAGCAGCAGCGAGCCCGGGCCCACCCGTGGGGGGATGAGCCGGCGGTGCCCGGCGTCCACGCCAACCTGGATCAGCGTGGTGGCGGCCCCGCCGTCGCCGGCTCGCTTCCCGCCGGCGCATCCCCATCCGGCTGCCTCGGGATGATCGGCGACGTCTGGGAGTGGACGGCGAGCGACTTCACGGCCTATCCCGGCTTCGCCGCGTATCCCTACCGCGAATACTCCGAGGTCTTCTTCGGCCCGCGGTACAAGGTCCTGCGCGGCGGCGCGTGGGCGACCCGGCCGCGCGTCGCCGCCGCCACCTTCCGCAACTGGGACCTGCCGCAGCGGCGCCAGATCTTCTCGGGGCTCCGCCTCGCCCGCGACCTCTGAGGCCGCCGGCGGGGTGCCGCTAGAGGCGCTCGATCAGCATCGCTTGGCCCATCCCTCCGGCGACGCACATCGCCTCGATCCCGTAGCGCCCGTCGACCGCGCGCAGGCCGTTGAGCAGCGTGGTCATGATCCGGGCGCCGGTCATCCCGAACGGATGCCCGAGCGCAATCGCCCCGCCGAATGGGTTGAGCTTGTCCTCCGGGATCCCCAGCTCGTCGCGGCAGGGCACGATCTGGGCCGCGAACGCCTCGTTGATCTCGACGATGTCGACGTCGTCGATCGTCATCCCGGTCTCATCCAGCAGCGCCTTGATCGCCGGAATCGGACCCAGCCCCATTATCTCGGGGCGGATGGCGGCGACCGTGGAGGCGACGATCCGGGCGAGCGGCGCCAGGCCGAGCCGGTCGGCCTTCTCGTCGGACATGACCAGCACCGCGGCGGCGCCGTCGTTGAGCGGACACGAGTTGCCGGCAGTGACGCTGCCGTCGGGCTTGAACGCCGGCTTGAGCTTGGCCAGCCCCTCCATCGTCGTCCCCGGACGGGGACCGTCATCTCTGGAGACCACCGTCTCGGGAACGTCGGTCTCGTTGCCGTCGGCATCGGTCTCGGTGTGGGCGGGCACCGTGACCGAAACGATCTCGGCGTCGAAGTGGCCCGAGTCGCGCGCCGCGACCGCGCGGTTCTGGGAGATGACCGCCCACTCGTCCTGCTGCTCCCGGGTCACGCGGCAGCGCTCGGCGACGTTCTCGGCGGTCATCCCCATCGGGATGTAGACGTCGTACAGCGATCCGTCGGAACCATCGAGCTTGGGGCTCCGGGCCTCCTCCATCATCCCCGCTCCGAGTCCGGCGCGGGAGACGGCTTCGACCCCGGCCGCGATGTACTGGTCGCCCTCGCCGGCGCGGATCGAGTGCGCCGCCATCCGGATCGTCATCAGCGAGGAAGCGCAGAAGCGGTTGACGGTGCAGGCGGGCACGTGATGGTCGAGCCCGGCGAGCAGCGCGGCGTTGCGCCCGACGTTGTAGCCCTGCTCTCCGACCCCCGAGGCGGCGCCCATGAGGACGTCGGTCGTCTGCGTGAAGTCGACGTCCGGGTTGCGGTCGATCAGGGTGCGGATCGGCAGCGCGGCCAGCTCGTCGGCGCGCACCGCCTTCAGCGATCCCTTCACCGCGCGTCCGATCGGCGTGCGGATGGCGTCGATGATCACGGCTTCGGGCATGCTTCTCCTTTGTCTGGTGGTCGTCCCCGTGAGTACGCTCGAATGCGAGCCGTATTTGCGGAGGGGGCCACTAGCGGCGGATCACAGACCGAGGCCGCGGACGCCCTTCTCGCCCCACCCGAGGTGGTGGGCGAGCTCGTGGCGCACCGTGCGCGTCACCTGGGCCTTGAGCAGCTCGGGATCGTGCCCGAAGTCACGCATCAGCGTGTCCCGGAAGATCACAATGCGATCGTGGAAGAAGTCGCGGGCGACGGTGTCGCCCTCGTACAGGCCGTAGGCGCCGCGCCGGGCGCCACCGTCGGAGATGACGAGCGCGACGTGCTCCAGGGCTCGGTGAAACTCGAGCGGCAGGTCGTCGACGGCCGCGCGAACCAGCGCCCGGAACCTGTCCTCGCCGTCGACGGCGGTCGCGAGCTCGTCGGCCGGATCGGCGATGAAGTAGTCGTCTGGGATGGGGGCGGCGGGGTTGTATCCCTCGGCCGCCAGCCGCTCGGCCCGCTGCACGATCGCCTCGAATGCCTCCTCGGATTGCAGCTCCCCACCCTCCCCACGCCAACCCCCCAGGTGGACGAGCGCCAGGACGACCGCGCCCCCGATGATTGCAGCGCCGGCCGCGAAGATCGCCATCCCCTGCAGCAGGCGCACCGGGAACGAGTCACTGAAGCCGGTGGCCAGGCTGACCGCCCCGAAGCCGACGGTGAGCGCGCCCACGGAGGCGAGGAGGACGCGACGCAGGGTTGGTTCGCTGCCGGGCATCTGGCTAGCGCATCGCCCGGGCGATCACGAGCCGCTGGATCTCGTTGGTGCCCTCGTAGATCTGGGTGATCTTGGCGTCGCGCATCATCCGCTCCACCGGGTACTCCTTGACGTAGCCATAGCCGCCGAGCACCTGGACGGCCTCGACGGTCACCCGCATCGCCACATCTGAGCAGAACAGCTTGGCCATCGCCGAGTACTTGCCGATATCGGAGTCGCCGCGGTCGACCTTGGCGCACGCTTGATACAGAAGCTCACGCGCCGCCGCGCACTGGGTCTCCATGTCGGCGAGCTTGAACTGGATCGCCTGAAACGAGTTGATCGGCTTGCCGAACTGCCGGCGCTCGGCCGCGTAGGCGGCGGCATAGTCGGTCGCGCCCTGGGCGATGCCGAGCGCCTGTGCGGCGACGCCGAGCCGCGAACGGTCAAGCGTGCCCATCGCCACTTTGAATCCCTCGTTGACCTCGCCGATGACGTTCTCGGCGGGAACCCGGACCCCGTCGAAGATCGGCTGGCCGGTGGGCGACCCGCGGATCCCGAGCTTGTGCTCGAGCTTGCCGACGCTGAAGCCGGGCCGGTCGGCCTCGACGACGAAGGCGGTGATGCCGTGGGAGTGCCCGGCGTCGCGGTCGGTGACGGCGAACACGACATAGAAGTCGGCGATGCCGAGATTGGTGATCCAGTTCTTGGTGCCGTCGATGATCCAGTCGTCGCCGTCTAAGACCGCCCGCGTGATCATCCCACCGGGATCAGAGCCGGCCTCGGGCTCGGACAGCGCAAACGCGGGAGTCCACTGTCCGGAGGCGCAGCGCGGCAGGAACCGATCGTTGAGCTCGGGGGAGCCGAACAGCTTGATCGGCAGCGTGCCAAGCTCCTGGATCATCAGGATCAGCGCCGTGGAGGCGCACGCCTTGGCGATCTCCTCGACCGCCATGTTGAGCATCAGCGTGCCGGTGCCGGTGCCCCCGTGCTCGGCGTCGAACGGGAGGCCGAGGATGTCCTGCTCGGCGAGCAGCCGGCGCAGGTCGTGCGGGTAGGCGGCCTGCTCGTCGATCTCGGCCGCCCGAGGGGCGATCCGCTCCTGCGCGATCTCCCGAATCGTCTCCCGGAAATCGAGGTGCTCCCGGGGGACGGCGTAGAGCTCTGACAGCGCCGACATCCTGCGGTGGATCCTACGTCACTGGTGGCCGCGGCCACAGTCCGCTCGGTGACGGACGACACGGGCGCGCGGCCACCCTCGCCGAGCGTCTCCGCCACCGCGGAATACTAGAGCGGAACGCTAGGCTGAGCTGATGGCCGAGGATTACACCCCGCGCGAGGTCTCGGAGCGCCTCGCCGACGGCTCGATCCAGCTGATCGACGTGCGCGAGCGCCACGAGCACGACGCGGGGCGGATCGCCGGCGGCCGGCTGATCGAGCTCGCGCGGCTGGGCGACGAGGCGCACACGATCGACCGGTCCCAGCCCGTCGTGTTCTACTGCCGCAGCGGCGCCCGCTCGGGCATGGCGAGCCAGGCGTTCGCCGACGCCGGATACGAGGCGCACAACATGACCGGCGGGCTGCTGGCGTGGGATGCGGCCGGGCTGCCGCTGGAGCCCGAGGGCGGCCACGTCGCCGAGCCCTGAGCCTGAGAACTCCGCGCCTCTCACAACGAGGACCCCCCGTCCGCGGCCGCGGCCGGCCATCGCCGCGACGACGGGAAAACGTGACAAATCGCGGCGGCGCCCGCGGATTTGTCACCAGCCTGCCGCTCACCGTGGCTAACGCAACAACCTCCGGGAGGCGTCGGATTGGCGGAAAATCCACGGCCGAGCCCGACGAGCGCAGCCCGGCACGCCGCTCGGGCGCCAACCCCCCGGCACGCCGCTCGGGCGCCAACCCCCCCGGCACGCCGCTCGGGCGCCAACCCCCCGGCGCGCCTCTGACACCGCCCGGCGCACACGATCGGCATGCACTCGGCGACAAATCCGGATCGCGCCCGACGATTCGTCGAGAATTCCATGCTGGGCGTGTAATCGGCAACAAATCCCGGCGCCGGATCCGGATTTGTCGCCGTACGCAGGTCGGTCCGCGTGGAGGCGGGGCCGGTCGGCGCCCCGGGCCACGCCGAGCCCGCGCCAAGCCGAGCCCGCATCAAGCCGAGCCCGCATCAAGCCGAGCCCGCGGCACGCCAACCCGAACCGCGGTGAGCTGGCGGCGCCCCGGTAACCCAACCAGGGCCGGCGAAGCCGGCCCCCCTAATGAAAAGCCGCGATTACTAGGCCACGGTCCAGGTATCGCCGGCCAGCAGCAGGTCAGACAGCTGGGGCTCGGTGGCGGGCTCGGTCGCCCCGCGGCGAAACACCGGCCGGTCGACGTCGCGGAAGATCCCGATCGGCGTGGGCGCGGTCGGCGTCTGGGCGAGCTTGGCGAGCGAGAAAGCGAGGCCGGGATCGGCGCGCGACGGGTCGTGGACGACCAGCTCCGATTCGCCCACGTCGGCGACATCGACGATCGCCAGGCAACCGTCCGCACCGCGGATCACGCCTCGCTCGCCGTCGAAGCCGAACCGGACCGGCTCGCCGGCCGCCAACCGGATCTGATGGGCGGCCTTGATCTCCTTGTCGGTCAGCGCCGCGAACGCCCCGTCGTTGAACACGGGACAGTTCTGGTAGATCTCGACCAGCGCCGCGCCCTCGTGGGCGGCGGCCGCGCGCAGCACCTCGGTCAGGTGATGGCGGTCGCGGTCGATGGTCCGGGCCACGAACGTCGCCTCGGCGCCCAGCGCCAGCGCAATCGGGTTGAACGGGTGATCGGCGACCCCGAACGGCGTCGACTTGGTGATTTTGCCGAGCTCGGAGGTGGGCGACGCCTGACCCTTGGTCAGCCCGTAGATCTGGTTGTTGAACAGCAGGATCTTGACCGGCACGTTGCGCCGCAGCGCGTGGATGAGATGGTTGCCACCGATCGACAGCGCGTCGCCGTCTCCACTCACCACCCAGATCGAGAGATCGTGACGCGAAGTGGCCAGCCCGGTGGCCAGCGCCGGCGCGCGGCCGTGGATGCCGTGCATCCCGTAGGTGTCCATGTAGTAGGCAAACCGTCCGGCACAGCCGATCCCGGTGATGAACACGATCCGCTCCGGGGGGATGCCGAGCTCGGGCATGAACTGCTGCACCGCCGAGAGCACTGCGTAGTCGCCGCAGCCGGGGCACCAGCGGGTCTCCTGGTCTGACTGGAAGTCGGTCTTGGTCAGCGTGGCGCTCATTGGCGCTCGGCGATCTGATCGGCCACCTCGCCCGCGAACAGCGGCTGGCCCTGGATCTTGCAGTGGGATTCGACGTCGACCAGAAACCGGCTGCGCAGCAGCATCGCCAGCTGGCCGCTGTTGAGCTCGGGCACCAGCACGCGCTCGAACGAGCGCAGCACGTTCCCGGTGTTCGCCGGCAGCGGGTTGAGGTGGTGCAGGTGGGCGCAGGCGACGCGGTGTCCGGCCTCGCGGGCGCGCCTGACTCCGGCGCGGATCGACCCCTCGGTCGAGCCCCAGCCGAGGACGAGCAGGTTGGTGGGGCGGGCGGGGTCCGGTTCGATGTCGACGACCAATGGCCCGACCTCGGTGCCGATCGCGGCGACCTTCGCCGCCCGCAGCTCGGTCATCCGCTCGTGGTTGGCGGCGTCGTAGGAGATGTTGCCGCTGCCGTGGGCCTTCTCCAGACCGCCGATCCGGTGGGCGAGTCCGGGGGTCCCGGGAATCGCCCACGGCCGCGCCAGGCGCTCGTTCCGGCTGTAGGGCGCAAAGGGCGGGGAGCCGTTCGCGGGAGCGGTGGCGAACTCGGCGTCGATCGCCGGCAGGGAAACCACCTCAGGGACCAGCCACGGCTCGGACGAGGAGGCGAGGAAGGTGTCCGACAGCAGGATCACCGGCGTCCGGTACCGGATGGCGATCCGCGCCGCCTCGAACGCGGCGCCGAAGCAGCCGCCGGCGGTGCTCGGCGCGATCACCGGCAGCGGCGACTCGCCATGGCGGCCGTACAGAGCCATCAGCAGGTCCGACTGCTCGGTCTTGGTCGGCATCCCGGTCGACGGGCCGGCCCGCTGGACGTCGATCACGATCAGCGGCAGCTCGAGCATGATGGCGAGGCCGATCGTCTCGGCCTTGAGGTCCATTCCCGGACCGCTGGTGGCGGTCACCCCCAAGCGGCCCCCGAACGAGGCGCCGAGCGCCATCCCCGCGGCGGCGATCTCATCCTCGGCCTGGATGGTGGAGACGCCGATCGCGGCGTGACGCGACAGCTCGTGCAGCAGCTCGGACGCCGGCGTGATCGGATAGCTGGCGAGGACCAGCGGCAGCTTGCTGCGCACGCTGGCCGCGATCAGCCCCAGCGACAGGGCGGTGGTCCCGTTGATGTTGCGGTAGGTGCCCGGCGGTACGTCGGTGGCCGGGGCGACCCGGTAGGAGACGTCGAGCAGCTCGGTGGTCTCCCCGAACGACCAGCCGGCGTTGAAGGCCGTCAGGTTGGCCTGCGCCACCGCGGGCGTGCGCGCGAACTTGCGCTCGATCCAGGTCTTGGTCACGTCGGTGGGCCGGCCGTAGAGCCACGACAGGACCCCGAGCGCGAACAGGTTCTTGGCCCGGCCGGCATCGCGCGTGGAGACGCCCTCGATCGCCTCCACGGCACGCGTCGTGAGCGTGCTCATCGGGATTCGGTGCACGCGATACTCGCTCAGCGAACCGTCTTGCAGCGGGTTGGCGTCGTAGCCCGCCTTCTCCAGGTTGCGCTGGGTGAACGCGTCCTCGTTGACGATGATGGTGGCGCCGCGTTCCAGCTCGGCGCTGTTCGCCTTCAGCGCGGCGGGGTTCATCGCCACCAGGACGTTGGGGTGGTCGCCCGGGGTGAGGATGTCGCTCGAGGCGAAATGGATCTGGAACGCCGACACCCCGGCGAGCGTTCCGGCCGGCGCCCGGATCTCGGCCGGAAAGTTCGGAAGCGTCGCCAGATCGTTGCCGACGACGGCGGTCGCGTCCGTGAACCGGCTGCCGGTGAGCTGCATGCCATCGCCGGAATCACCGGCGAACCGGATGATGACTCGGTCGAGCTCCTCGACCCCCTTGGTCATCTCCCCCCCGTTGATCCGCGCCACTCCCGTTTCACCTGTATCTCTCGATGATAACCGTCGCGTCCGACGGCCAAACCGGTTTGCGCCGTGCCGACAACGGTGACTCTGTGGCCATGACCGAACGCGAGGATCCCGACCGGCTGGGCGACGAGCTGCAGGGCGAGGCCGATGAGCTGGCGGCGCGCAGCGGCAAGCTGCACGGAGAGATCCAGGACGTGCGCCACGACTGGGAGCGCAAGCGCCGCGATGACTCGGTCCCGGGTGCCCCTCCGCCGGTCGAGGGCTCCGACGGTGACGAAGACCCCCATCGGGACGAGGAACCCGACCGGGACGAGGAATCCGACCGCGACGAGGACGCCAACCGGGACGAGGACACCGACCGCGACGAGGACACCGACCGCGACGAGGACACCGACCGCGACGGGGACACCGGCCGGAACGAGGACTCAGATCGGGACGACGACGAGGAGCAGACCTAGCGCGGGTCGTCGCGGTCGACGTTCCAGTAACGCAGCGCGTAGGCCCGCTCGCCGTCGGTGTCGGGCCACGGCGAGACGCCGAGCCGCACCACCGTCCGCTGGCCGCCCTCGTAGTCGCCGTAGAGCAGATCGATCCACAGCCCCGAGTCCGCCCCGATCGCCTCGCGCACCTCGGCGTAGCCGGGCTCGTGCGGATCGCGCAGCGCGCCCTGCCAGTAGCCGGTGTCCCCCGCGGGGATGTACAGGTCCAGCTGCTGGCGGCGAAACTCGCTGAGCTCGGACGGTTGGAGCTCGCCGAGCGGGCCAGGCGCGGGCTCCTCGCGCAGCAGGGTGCCGTGGCTCACCGCTTGGTTGCGCGGTTGGGCGGTGACACGCCAGCCGTGCAGCACGGCGAGGCCGTTACCCCCGTTGCGGAGAGCCAGCGCGAGATAGACGACCGCGTTCTCGAACTTCATCGCCGCTCCGTGGCCGGGCACGTTCAGGATCACGCCGTCGCCGAACCGGATCCGCTCCATGAGATCGCTCTCCCGCGAGGGGATCAGGACCGGTCGCACGCCGGCGAGCAGCGACAGCTCGGCGACGCGCGCCGAACGATTTGCCGATTTGACCGAGCCGTAGGTGGCGACGGCGAGCACGAGCGTGCCCGCCCCGGTGGCCAGCGATGAGATCGTCGTCCAGTCGGCCACCTGACCGGGCCGCCCGCCTAACCCTCGACCGGGCTCACCGCTCGGTGAACCCGGTTCCGAGAGCGGTTGCTAGACCTTCTGGACGTTGATGGCCTTCGGGCCCTTGGGCCCCGCCTCCTCCTCGTAGGACACCTTGGCGCCCTCCGCGAGTGAGCGATAACCGTCGGCCTGGATGCTCGAATGGTGCACGAACAGGTCTCGGCTGCCCTCATCGGGCGTGATGAAGCCGAAGCCCTTCTCGTCGCTGAACCACTTGACTGTTCCGGTTGGCATGTGGGAGTTCCCCTCCGGGTGTTGCAGTGCTGCTACCGCGGAGGTGTTACTTCCCCGAGGCCTGCACCTGCTCTTCGCCGATCGAGACCTCGATCAGCCTTGTCAGGCGGGGAAGGTAGCACGGCGGCGATACGGATCCCCTGTCGCCCGCCACGTTCACGGGCTGAACACAGGTCATCATCTCCTCTGCATGGACGATCCCATCTACTTGCGTCCCGGTACCAGCATCCCGCTGCGCGAGGTGACCATCCGTGCGTCGCGCTCATCCGGCCCCGGCGGCCAGCATGCCAACAAGACCGCGTCGCGGATCGAGGCGTCGTTCGACGTCGCCGCCTCCACGGCGCTGAGCGACGAGCAGAAACGCCGGATCATGGCCCGGTTGGGCCCGCGCGTCGTCGCCGTCGCCCAGGACGAGCGCAGTCAGACGCGAAACCGCGAACTGGCCGTGGCGCGGCTCGCCCATCGCCTGGGCTCGGCGCTCGCCCCGCGGCGCCAGCGGCGCCCGACGCGGCCCACCAGCGCGTCGGTGGCCCGGCGCCAGGCGGGCAAGCGCCGGCAGTCTGACCGCAAGCGCGACCGTCGGGGTGGGTGGGGCTCCGATCAGGAGGGCTGATGCGCTGGTACGTGGACGGCATGAACGTGATCGGCACCCGGCCGGACGGCTGGTGGCGCGACCGTGACGCCGCCATGCTCCGCCTCGTCGACCTCCTCGAGCAGTGGGCGGCGGTGGAGGGCGCGGACGTCGTGGTGGTGTTCGAGCGCAAGCCCTCGCCGCCGATCCGCTCCACCGTCATCGAGGTGGCGCACGCGCCGCGTCCCCGGCGGGATGCCGCCGACGACGAGATCGTCCGGCGCCTGCGTCTCGAGCCGGCGCCGGCGCTGGTCCGCGTCGTCACCTCCGACCGCTGGCTCGCCGATCAGGCGCTCGCCCTCGGCGCCGGCGTCCACGGCGCCGAGATGTTCCGTGCCACGCTCGAGGAAGCGTGATTCGCCGACCGCCCAGATGCTCCCGACCGCCTCGATGGTCCCCCCACCGCCTCGATGGTCCCCCGACCGCCTCGATGCATCACATCACGCGCGCGCACGCGTAGCGCACACGCGCGCGAGACCAACCCGGCCGGCCGCGACGGTCCCCTTGCCACAATCACCGTATGCCCGATTCGCCCGCTCCGCACCCGCCTGAGCAGCGCGGCCGCGCGCGGCCGCCGGCGCCGGGCTCGAACGGCTGGCGGGTCACCCCCTCCCCCGACGGCCGGGGGGCGCGACGCCCGGCCCGGCCACCGAACTCGCGTCGCTCGTGGTGGTGGATCGGCGGGATCGTGCTGGTCCTGCTGGGGCTCAACCTGTGGATCTCGTCGCAGGCGCTCAAGACCAATCAGCCGATCAAGGTCCCCTACAACCCGACGTTCCTCAATCAGGTCAAGGACGGCAACGTCTCCGACATCTCCTCCACCGGCGATGCGATCAACGGAGACTTCAAGCAGGCGATCCGGTATCCGTCCGCTGACAAGAGCGTTGCCCCTTCCACCAGCTTCTCCACCCAGGTCCCCTCGTTCGCCAACAACCAGGCGCTGTCTGACCTGCTGGTGAGCAAGGGGGTGACGATCGACGCCAAGGCGCCCAACCAGGGGCCGTCGATCCTGGAGAGCCTGATCTTCGGCTTCGGCCCCACGCTGCTGATCATCCTGCTGGTGGTGTTCTTCATCCGGCGGGCGGCGGCGGGCGGCGGCGGTGGCGGCCTGATGTCGTTCGGTCGCTCGCGAGCGCGGCGGGTGGAGGCGTCCGACCAGCACATCACCTTCCACGACGTCGCCGGCATCGACGAGGCCAAAGAGGAGCTGACCGAGATCGTCGACTTCCTCAAGGCGCCGGACAAGTACCTCAAGCTGGGGGCGCGGATCCCGCGCGGCGTGCTGCTGTCGGGGCCGCCCGGCACCGGGAAGACCCTGCTGGCCCGGGCGGTCGCCGGCGAGGCCGGGGTCCCGTTCTTTCAGATGTCGGCGTCGGAGTTCGTCGAGATGATCGTCGGCGTCGGCGCCTCGCGGGTGCGTGACCTGTTCGCCCAGGCCAAGGCGGCCGCGCCCGCGATCATCTTCATCGACGAGCTCGACGCGATCGGCCGCTCGCGGGCGGCGGGCGGTCCCAACCTGTCCGGCGGCCATGATGAACGCGAGCAGACGCTTAATCAGATCCTGACCGAGATGGACGGGTTCAGCCCCCGCGAGAGCGTGATCGTGCTCGGGGCCACCAACCGGCCCGAGGTGCTCGACCCGGCGCTGCTGCGGCCGGGGCGCTTTGACCGCCGGGTGGTCGTCGTGCCGCCCGACCGCGCCGGCCGCGAGGCGATCCTACGCGTCCATACCCGCTCGGTCCCGCTGGGACCGGACGTGGACCTGGCGGCGATCGCGGCCGCCACCCCCGGCATGGTCGGCGCCGATCTGGCCAATGTCGCCAACGAGGCGGCGCTGCTGGCGGCCAAGCGCAACCACGAGCGGGTCGCCCGCGAGGACGTCACCGACGCGCTGGAGCGGATCGTGCTCGGCGCGGCGCGCAAGGTGATGTTCTCCGACGAGGACCGGCGTCGAACCGCCTACCACGAGGCCGGTCACGCGATCATGGGCATGCTCACCCCGGGCGCCGACCCGGTGCGCAAGGTGTCGATCATCCCTCGCGGCCAGGCGCTGGGGGTGACCTTCTCGGCTCCCGACGACGATCGCTTCAACTTCGACCAGCGCCACCTGCTGGCTCAGATCAAGGTCGCGCTCGGCGGTCGGGTGGCCGAGGAGGTGGTGTTCGGAGACCTGACCACCGGCGCCGAGTCAGACATCCAGCAGCTCACGCGGATCGCACGCCACATGGTCGGCCGCTGGGGGATGAGCCCCGCGATCGGGCCGATCGCGGTGCTCCCGGCCGACGGCCAGGGGCCGCTGCTCCCCGGCGCCTCGGAGACCTCGCAGCAGACCCAGCGGATGGTCGACGACGAGGTGCGGCGGATCGTCGAGACCGCTCACGAGGAGGCGACCGAGTCGCTCACCGGCCACCGCGCCAACCTCGACTCGTTGGTCGCGGCGCTCCTGTCCCACGAAACGCTCGACCAGAATGACGCCTACGCGGCAGCGGGGCTGGAGCAGAATCCACGAGCCGAGCCCGCGGAGACGCCGCCGGTCGTGACGCCGTAGCCGGGCGCGCTCACAGCGGCCGTCGCCCCCCGAAGCCGGCGTCGGGCTCGTGCCAGAAGCCGATCTCGTCCTCCTCGTCGATCAGCCAGCACAGGTAGACCTCCTGTCCGTCGGGCGTGCCGCGGGCGGGGCATCCGGCCCCGCCACAATCATGCGCGGCGCCCGAGTCATCCGGCGCAATCGCCGGGAAGTCGATCAGCCCCCGATCGATGTCGCGCAGGACGATCTCGACCGCCTGCAGCTCGCCGGCAGCGCGGCTGAGCTCCACCAGCGACCGCGCCACCTCGCGGCCGGGATACGTCCCGCCGGAATCCAGCTTCAGACCGGCGACGGCGTCGGCCGCGCCGGGCCCGAGCGCGACCAACCTCGCCCGAGCCTCCCTGACCCAATGCACGCGCTGGGCCACCCATTCGCGGACGGCCATCGCCTGCTCAAGGGTGTAATGGCGCTGATGGCGCATGGCCATGGAACGCGAGGGTCGGGCCCTCCGTCAGTCGCCCAGGCGGGTCATCCGCGCCAGCGCCTCGTGGCACTCCACCACCCGGAGCTTGACCGGGTCGTTGTCGGGGCGGTCGTGGACCAGGTCCCAGGTGCGATCGGCGATCTCCCGCGCGTTCTCGGGCGTGGCGCTCTCCCACAGGCGATCGACGAGCCGCAGCTCGAAGCTCTGGATCTGGTCGGCGGGGTCGCCGGGCGCCATCCGCGGGAGCGGCTCGCCGGTCGCCTCCTTCCACATCCCCGTCGCCACCAGGAGTCGATTTCGCAGTTGGATCTGGTCCATCGGAGAGGATCCTAGTGAGGGCACTAGACCCGGGGAAGGTCCTGTCTGGTGAACAGCAACATCGCAAACGGATCACCGTCACGGCCGACGCGAGCCAGGACTTCATCGGTCTCGAAGCTCAGCAGCTCCGGGTCGCCGGAATCACGGCAGGCCTGGACTTCATCCCAGGTGATCGGCGCCGATACCGTCGGCCGCTCGCGCGCCCTGACCGAGTAGACGCTGACGGTCGTCTTGTGGTCGTCGTTCTGGCTCCAGTCGACCAGCACCTTGCCGCGGCGCAGCCGCTTGGTCATGCGGGACACGACCAGCTCGGGAAGGCGCTGCTCCAGCAGCTCGGCGATCCGGCGGGCGAACGGCTTGGTCTGGTCGTAGGTGACCCCCCCATCCTCGTGGGCGCCCCCGTTGAGCGGGACGTAGAGCTGCATTCCCTTGGATCCCGACGTCTTGACGACGCTCTCCAGGCCGAGCGCCGCGAACAGCCCGCGCAGGACCAGTGCCACCTCCGCGCACTCCAGGATTCCGGCCGGCGCGCCGGGGTCCAGATCGAACACCAGCATCGTGGGGACCGGCGGAGCCGGGGCGAGCGACAGCGAAGTGTGGAGCTCGATGTCCGCCAGGTTGGCGAGCCAGATCAGCGTCGGGCGATCCTGGGCGAGGGTGTAGTCGATCGATCCGATCCGCATCGTCTGCACCCATTCGGGCCGATGCGCGGGTGACTGCTTCTCGTAGAAGTAAGGCGCGTCGACGCCGTTGGGGTAGCGCTTGAGAGTCAGCGGGCGGTCGTGCAGGTGGGGCAGCACCGCCGGAGCGACGCGGGCGTAATAGGCGATCAGGTCGCCCTTGGTGAAGCCGGTGGCCCCGAAGAGCACCTTGTCCCAGTTGGACAGCTTCAGCCGGCGGCCGTCGGCGACGACCGCCAGGCCGCCGTCGGGCAGCCGCTCCACCTCCTCGAACAACGCCTCGGGGGTGGCATCGAAGCCGCCGTCGGCCGGGGTGGCATCGACGCCGCCGTCGGCCGGGGTGGCATCGAAGCCGCCGTCGGCCGGGGTGGCATCGACGCCGCCGCCGGCCGGTGTGCCATCGACGCCGCCGCCGTCGGCCGGTGTGCTATCGACATCGCGGCCATCGGCCGCCTCGGCGACTTCCGCCTCCACCGGCGCCGCCTCGCGCACCACCTGTACCGCCTCCCGGTCGTCGCGCAGCCCCTTGTAGGAGGGCGCCCGCATCACCCCCTCCCCGGTCCACTCTCGGAACTCGATCTCGGCCACCAGGTCCGGCTCTACGAACACCGCGTTGCGCGGGAGCTTGGGGGCTGCGTGGAACGGCGTGGTGTCCCGCCGCAGCGGCGCCAGCCGCCCGTGCAGCTCGGTGAGCGTGGCGTCGGTGAAACCGGTGCCGACACGGCCGGCGTAGCGGAACCTGGGGGCCTCGTCGCCGTCGGGTGGGCGGGTCCAGTACCCCATCAGCAGCGCCCCGATCCGATCGGTCCGCCGTCCCTCGCCCGGCAGCCAGCCGCCGATCACGAGCTCCTGGCGGCGGGTGTGCTTGATCTTCAGCCACGCGCCGGTTCGTCGGCCGGGCTCGTAGCGGGAGTCCAGGCGCTTGGCGACGATCCCCTCCAGCCCCTGCGCCTCGGTGGCATCGAGCAGCCCCTGCCCCCGGCCGGGGTGGGCCGCCGGCACTCGCCAGGCGGGGCCGCCGAGACCGAGCGCCATCAGCCGCGCGCGCCGCTCGGAGTAGGGCAGCGCCATCAGCGAGTGTCCGTCCAGATACAGCAGGTCGAAGATCGCGTACACCACCGGCGTGCTCGACGACAGGCGCCGGATCGCGCTGGCCGATGTGACGTGCATTCGCCGCTGCAGCCGCTCGAAGCTCGGGGTGGGCGGGGTCGAGTCGTCGAAGGCGATGATCTCCCCGTCGAACACCGCCTCGCGCATCCCGAGGTCGCGCAGGATGCCGCGCACCTCCGGGTAGGCGTCGGTGATCTCGTTCAGGTTGCGGCTCTCGAGCCGCAACCGGCCGGGCTTGACGTAGGCGATCGCGCGCACCCCGTCCCACTTGACCTCGAACGACCACTGCGCCTGGTCTCGGGGCAGTTGCCCGGCTCCGGCCAGCATCGGGAGGATCCGCTCCGGCATCGGCTCTCGCCCGGCGTCGGCGGGCGGATCCATGCGGTGGATCATCCAGTCCTTCTCCGACCCCTCGCGTCCCCGCGCGCCGATCGGAAACAGGCCGTAGCGGCCCTGCAGACGCTCCCCGTGGAAGGTGATCTCGACCTTCCGGTCGTCCCACAGGTGGGTGTCGAACCTGCCGCGATCCCAGATCCGCATCGTGCCCGCCCCGTACTCCCCCGCCGGGATCTCTCCGTGGAAGTCCAGGTACTCCAGGGGGTGGTCCTCGGTGTGGACGGCGAGCCGGTTGTCGGCGGGATCGGGCGGGATCCCGTTGGGGATCGCCCACGACGCCAGGACGCCGTCGTGCTCGAGGCGGAGATCCCAGTGCAGCCGCGTCGCGTGATGCTCCTGAACGACGAACCGGCCGCTGCCACCGGCGGCCGTCCCATCGCCCGCGGGCTCGGGCGTGGTGTCGAAGGCGCGTTTGGCGCGGTAGGAATGGAGCTTGTCCGGGCTCATCGCAGAGGCTTCTTCAGCAACTTTTACGGGCAAGCGGGATGATTCCATCATGGCGCGCGTACTGGTGGTCGACGACGAGCCTGCCGTGAGGCGGGCGCTCGAGCGTGCCCTGCGGCTCGAGAACCACGATGTCACCCTCGCCACCGACGGTGAGGAGGCGCTCGACGTGCTGGCCGACGGCTCGGTCGACGCGGTGATCCTGGACATCCTGATGCCCAAGCTCGACGGGCTCGAGGTGTGTCGACGCCTGCGCAAGGCGGGCGACCGCACCCCCGTGCTGATTCTGACCGCCCGCGACGCGGTCGACGACCGCGTCGAGGGGCTGGACGTCGGCGCCGACGACTATCTGGTCAAGCCGTTCGCGCTGCGCGAGCTCCAGGCGCGGCTGCGAGCCCTGCTGCGGCGCTCGGGGGACGGCGCCGACGGCGAGGTGCTGCGCTACGCCGACCTGGTGCTCGACCCGGTGGCCCACGAGGTGCACCGCGCCGACCGCCTGATCGAGCTGTCGCGAACCGAGTTCCTGCTCCTGGAGTTGTTCCTGCGCCATCCGCGTCAGGTGCTGACCCGCTCCACCATCTTCGAGAACGTCTGGGGCTATGACTTCGGCCCCACCTCCAACGCGCTCGGCGTCTACATGGGTTACCTGCGCCGCAAGACCGAGGCCGGTGGTGAGCCGCGGCTGCTGCACACGGTGCGCGGGGTCGGCTACGTCCTGCGAGACTGAGGGCGGATAGGTGTCGCTGCGCAAGCGCCTGTCGCTGGCCGCCGCCGCCTCGGTTGGAGTGGCGGTCCTGGCCGCAGTGGTGATCTGCTATCTGGTCGTCCGCGACCAGCTCGTGGGGCAGGTCGACACGGCGCTGCGCGGCCAGGAGGGCGCCGTCGCGGCCAGCGGCCGCCTGAACGTCGGCGGCGGCTTCGGCAGCCTTCCCCCCAACGCCGGGGGCCCCGCTCCGTACGCCCAGCTCGTGGCGACCAACGGGTCGCTGATCGGACCACCACAGGGCGGCCTGACGATCCCCGTCACCTCCAATACGCTTTCGATCGCCGAGAATCGCTCGTCGACCACTCTGAACGACGTCTCGGTCGGGGGGAGCCATCTCCGCGTGATCACGTTCCACGCGGCCTTGCTGGACGGCACGCCGGTGGCCGTTCAGATCGCCCGGCCGCTCGGATCGGTCGACAACATCCTCTCCAACCTCCGCCTCGTCCTGGCCCTGGTGCTGGCCGGCGGCATCGCCGTGGCCGCGTTCCTCGGCCGGGTGGCGGGCCGCCGCGTGCTGGCGCCTTTGAACGAGGTCGCCGCGGCGGCGCAGCACATCGCCGAGACCGACGACCTGAGCGGGCGGATCCGCGTTCACGCCGACGACGAGGTCGGCCGGCTGGCCACCCGCTTCAACACGATGCTCGACCGTCTGGAGGGCTCCCGCGCCGCGCTGGACAACTCGATGCGCGCCCAGCGCCAGCTCGTCGCCGACGCCTCGCACGAGCTGCGGACCCCGATCACCAGCCTGCGCACCAACATCGAGGTGCTGCTGGAGGGCGGCGACCTGGATCCCGAGGACCGGCAGCGGCTGCTCGCCGACGTGGTCGAGCAGAGCGAGGAGCTCAGCGCGCTGGTCAACGACCTGATCGAGCTGGCCCGGGGCGACCAGCCCGGTCCCGAGACCGAGGACTCGAGGCTCGACGGCATCGCTGCCGAGTCGCTCGCCCGGGCGCGGCGCAACGCGCCGGGGATCCGCTTTGCGGCCGAGCTTGCGCCGACGATCGTCGACGGAGTCCCCGAACGCCTCGAGCGAGCCATCAACAACCTGCTCGACAACGCCGCCCGGCACTCGCCCGCCGGCGGGACCGTCGAGCTGCGCGTCGGACCGGACGGGGTCACGGTCCGTGACCACGGGCCGGGGGTGGACCGCGCCGATCAGCCATACGTGTTCGACCGCTTCTTCCGCGGGCGCAACTCGCGCGGACGCCAGGGCAGCGGGCTCGGGCTGGCGATCGTTCGCCAGGTGACCGAACAGCACGGCGGCAGCGTGTCGGTCACCAACGCGCCCGACGGCGGCGCCGTGTTCACCCTGCGGCTCCCCGGGACGGCCGCTCCGGTCGACGCCGATGGCGAGCCCGAGACCGCGACCGCTTCCGGGCGCGGGACCGACTCCGAGCCCACGACCGACTCCGAGCGGACCTCCGCGCCCGCACCGGTACGAACGAGCTGAGCCGGGTCGATCAGGCGGGGCTGCGAGGGCCCGGCGGGCGGGCCAGCCTGGCCACTCTCGCCTGCCGCGCCGCCAGGAACCTGCGCCGCAGCAACCAGAACAGTCCCGCGAACACCGGCACCACCGCCAGCAGCAGCAAGGCACGGTCGTGGGGCTCGCCGATTGCCAGCACCAGCCCCACCTCCATGACCACCGCCGGAATCGCCGACAGCAGCGCGGTGTGCGAGCGGTAACCCGAGAAGTGCTCACGGGCGGTGATCTCGATCACGCCCAGCGCGCAGATGACGAGCCCGACCACCAGGGCCGGCCCGCCGCCGCGGATGAAGCCGACCACGGCCGCGATCAGTCCGAGGAGGATCGCCAGCTCGGAGATCGGCAGCCCGCCGAACGGGCCCTCGGGCCGCTCGCCCTCCCGGCCCAGCTGTCGCCCGGCGCGCCGGCGCTCATCCTCCGCCTGCGCCTGACGCTGGACGCGGCCTTCCCGCCGGCTCGACGCGACGGCGCGCGGGGGAGATGACGGGTTGCGCCGCTTGTGGGTCTTGGTCGACTTCCGCGAGGCCACGAACGCTGAGGATAATGTCGGCGATGGCCCGCCGCCTCGCCAGCCTGCTGTCGGCCTTTCTGCTGGCGGCGGCGCTGACTCCGGCGCTGGCCCGCGCCGACGGCGATCCCGCCAGCGATGTGCTGCTCGCCCAGAACGTCTTCTACCCGTACGTGCCGGCGGTCCCGCAGTCGATCCAGGAGAAGCTCAACGGGGTGACCGACGCCGCCAAGCGGGCCGGGTTCGGGATCAAGGTGGCGCTGATCAACTCGCCGGTCGATCTCGGCGCGATCCCCGCGCTGTTCGACAAGCCGCAGGCGTACGCTGACTTCCTGGATCGGGAGATAAGCTTCGTCGGCAAGCAACCGGTGCTGGTGGTGATGCCGAGCGGCTACGGCATCCAGGGCGTGAGCCCGAGCGCCCGGCGCGCGCTGAGCTCGCTCGCCAAGCCCCTGGGAAGGGGCCGGTACCTCGCCGATGCGGCGCTCGTCGCGGTGCCCAAGCTCGCCGCTGCGGCCGGCCACCCGCTGAGTGCCTCCAGTCCGGCCCGGGCGGGCGGCGGTGCAAGCTCGCGGATGCTCCTGCTGACGATCCTGATCGCGGCCGCGGTGCTGGTCGCCGTGCTGCTGCTGCTCCTGCGCAGCCGCGATCTGCTCATGGCGCTCCGAGCCGACCGGCGCACGCGACGCACGCGATAGCGGCCCGGTCGCGCCTCGTGTGAAGCGGCGATCCGGGCGATGGCCGCGTCTTACGCGCAGCTCGGCGCGTCGGCCGCAGTCTCACGGCCGAGCAGCTCCGCGCCGGCCGGCGCCGGCTGCCGGGCAGCCAACCGCCGGCTGCGGAGCACCGGCCTAATCCCAGCGGCGCCGGCCCGCCCGCAGCGCCCTCAGCTCGGAGATCGCGTGCGGCTCGACCGCGGGAGCGTCGACCGTCAGCGAGCCCGGGAGCCCCCTGACCGCCAGCGGCTGCTCCAGCGTGGCGCCGGACCCGTCGGCGCGGATCCGGATCACTCGGGCTCCCGGCCGCGAGCTCACGCACGAGCTCAGCTTGGTGCCGCAGATCACCAATGCGGCACCGTCGTCCACGGCGTAGCCCGCCGGCAGCTCACCCGCGGCGATCGCCGCGCGATAGGCGGGTAGCCGCTCGGGCTCGCCGTCCAGATGCACGGACATGCTGCCCCCCACCAGCCCGAGTCCGAGGACCGGCGCCGGCATGCCGCCGCTCATCGTGATCCCGCCGTCAAACCAGCACATCGCGCCCGCGCTGAGTCCGGCGAGCACGATCCCGCGCTCCCAAGCGGTCCGCATCGCCAGGTCGACGCCGTGCTCTCGCCATACCGCGAGCATGTTGCGCATCGATCCACCGCCGACGTAGATGACGTCCTGCGCCAGCAGATGCTGCGTTGGCTCGATCCGGTCGCGCCCGAGCGCGAACAGCGACAGGATGCTCAGCTCGCACGGCCACGCCGAGAAGCGCTCGAAGAACCGCGTCGTCTGCTCGCGCTCGTCCCCGCTGGCCGTCGGCAGAAAGCAGATCTTCGGGACCGACTTCCCGGTCAGGGTCAGGGCGAGCCGATCCAGCGCCGTGCTGCGGTCCTGCATCGTGAATCCGCCGCCTCCCATGGCGAGGATCCGCCGTCGATCGTCGCGCAATGGATCTGGCACCGGCGTCCAGGATGCCGCAGATACCCGCTCGGCGCACCACCGGCGCGCGCTGCTGCTCACGCGGCCAGCACAGGGGTCCCAAACCCGGACGCGCCGAGGCCGGCGGCGGGCTCTGCGTCGCCGAGATAGCGCACCGGTAGCTCCCGCTCGGCGGCGCCTCCCGCCCCGTCTGCGAACACGTATCTCGCCCGCGCCTCCGGACGCGACGAGACGACCTCGGCGAGCTCGGTGCCGACGAAGTGCAGCGCGGCGGCGTCGCCGGCTCCATAGCCGGGCGGCATCCCGTCGGCGACGGCGTCCAGGTACGCCGAGCGCCGGCCGGGCTCATCGGCGTAGTGAACCGCGTTGCTCCACGGCAGGAAGCCCAGCCCCTCGAGGCGGCGGGCCGGCCCCTCGTGAAACGAGGACACGGCATGCGTGAACCAGCACAGGGAACCGGCCGAGCCGCCGCACAGGACCACCCCGGCCCGCCACGCCTCGTGCAGTGCCAGGTGCAGCCCGTGGGCTCGCCAGGTGCCCATCAGCGACACGAGGCTGCCGCCCCCGACGTAGATCAGGTCCTGATCGAGCAGATGCGCCCGGGCGTCGCCGACGCCGGTCTCTCGGCGGAACAGCGAGATGTGCGAGGGCTCGCAGCGACAGGCCGGAAACGCCCGGTAGAACCGGACCACGTAATGGTCGGCGTCGCCGCTGGCCGTCGGCAGGAAGCACACCCTGGGCCGCGGCACGCCGGTGAGCGCCAGCACGTGATCGTCGAGCAGCGGGTTGCCCCATTCCATCGAGAAGCCACCTCCGCCGAACGCCACGATCTGCGGTGGACGTGCGCTCATGCGCACAAAGTAAGCCGCACGCTCAGAGACCGTCATTGGCCCCGTGGATAGAGCTTGTCGCCGTCCACCGTCCCGGAGCGCGGGGACCGGCTAGTGGGGCTCCCCGCTAGTAGGCGCTGCCCGAGGCCTCGGCCGAGGCGGCTTGGTCGGCGAGCTCACGGAAGAGGCCGGTGACGACGAACACCACCTGCTCGGCGATCTCCACCGTGTTGTCGCCGACGCGCTCCAAACAGCGCGCCACCAGGATCATGTACATCCCCCACTCCCGCAGCTCCAGGTCGTCGCCGACCTCCACCGCGCGGCGGAAGATCGCCCGGTTGAGGCGATTGATCTCCATGTCCTGACGCGCGAGATCCTGGGCGAGCTCGACGTTGCGATTCTTCAGCGCGTCTCTGGCCTCTGACACCTGGGTGCGGGCGAGTTGCCCCATCCGCTCGATCGAGTCCAGGATGTCCTTGTCCTTGGGTGACTCGTGGCCCGACAGCGGCACCAGCTTGGCGATGTTGACGCACTGATCGCCCATCCGCTCGATGCAGCGGATCGAGTGCAGGAGCGCGGCCACGATCCGCAGGTCGCCGGCCACCGGCGACTGGCGCGCCAGCAGCGACAGGATCCCCTGGTGCACCTCCAGATAGCGCCCGTCGATCCGATCGTCGTCGGCGACGACCATCGCCGCCAGCTCCACATCCTGATAGCTGACCGATTCCAGGGCCCGGTCCAGCTGTCCGACCACCAGGTCCAGGCCTCCCAGGACCTGGTCCTCCAGCTCCTTGAGCGCCAAGCGGTATTGATGACGGGTTTCTTGCATCAGCGGTCGCCTTGGTCGGTCGTGGAAGCGGCCACTAGCCGAACTTCCCGGTCACGTAGCGCTCGGTGCGCTCGTCCTTGGGGTTGGTGAACATGTCGGTGGTGGGGGCATGCTCCACCACCTCGCCGTCGAGCATGAACACCGTCGAGTTGGCGACCCGCGCCGCCTGCTGCATGTTGTGGGTGACGATGACGATGGTGTACCGCTCCTTGAGCTCGTCGATCAGCTCCTCCACCTTCAAAGTGGCGATCGGGTCCAGCGCCGACGCCGGCTCATCCATCAGGATCACCTCGGGCTCGATGGCAACGGTGCGAGCGATGCACAGACGCTGCTGCTGCCCGCCGGAGAGCCCGATGCCGGGCTCGTTGAGCCGATTCTTGACCTCGCCCCACAGCCCGACGGCCCGCAGCGATTGGTGCACCGTCTCCCGGATGTTCTTGCTCTTGGTGCCGGTGAGCCGCAGACCGGCCGCGACGTTGTCGAAGATCGACATCGTCGGGAACGGGTTGGGCTTCTGGAACACCATCCCGATCATCCGACGCACCGCCGTCAGATCGACGTTGGGCGCGTAGACGTCGAGCTCATCGAGCGTCACGCTCCCCTCGGCCCGGGCGCCGGGGATCTCCTCGTGCATCCGGTTGATGCAACGGACCATCGTGGACTTACCGGAGCCCGACGGCCCGATGATCGCGGTCACCTCGTTGGCGGGAAAGGCGATGTCGCAGTTCTTGACCGCGTGCTGCTGGCCGTAATAGGCGTTCAGGTCCTTGACGTTGATGCCGTGGCCGGCGCGGGCGCCATCCCTGGGCGAGGAGACGTCGGGCGCCGATCCCTCGCGCTCGGGCGGTTCCCCGGCGGTCGGCGTCTGGCTTGGTTCGTTACTCGTGGCTTCCTCGCTCGTCGTGTCTCGAGTGCTCATGCCATGTTGCTCCTTCGCGCGACCGCCCGGGCGATCAGGTTGAGGATCAAGATTATTGCCACCAGCGTGAGTGCGGCGCCCCACGCGCGATCGACGATCGCGTTGCGGGGGTTGGTGATGTCCTGGTAGATCTGGACCGGCAGCGTGTTCATCTGCGAATTGAGGTTGCCGGTCACGACCGACGCGACCGAGACGGTGAACAGGAGCGGGGCCGTCTCGCCCATGCCCCGGGCGACGGCGAGCAGCGAGCCGGTGACCAGACCGGTGCTGGCGGTCGGCAGCACCACTCGGGTGACCACCCGCCAGCGGGGCGCCCCCAGGGCGAGCGCTGCCTCGCGCAGGCTCGAGGGGACGAGCAGCAGCACCACCTCGGCGGAGCGGACGACGATCGGGAGCATCAGCAGCGACACCGCGAGCGACCCTTTCCAGCCGGCAAAGCCGGAGCCTCCGACGTGCGCGACCACCAGCACGATGTAGATGAACAGGCCGAACACGATCGACGGCACGCCGGTCATAACGTCGACGAAGTAGCGCACGACGTTCGCGAACAGCGAGTCCTTGCCGTACTCGGTCAGGAACAGCGCTACCCCGATCCCGATCGGCACCGAGATCAGCGTCGCCAGCCCGACGATCTCCAGGGTGCCGAAGATCGCACTGCGAATGCCACCCGGGTTGCCGAAGAAGTTGCCGTTCGGGTCAGTGGTGAAGAAGCTGCCGCTCCACGAGCTCAGCCCCTTGTACAACAGGTAGTAGATGATCAGGATCAGCGGAACGAGCGCCAGCCCGGTGGCCGCGAGCAGCAGCGACCGCATGATCCTGTCCGTCCGGCGCCGGCGGGCGCCCGTCTCGGAGAAAGTCAGCCCGTTCACTGGGCGTCACCGATGGCCGCGGTGCCGACGGCGGCGCCGCCGGCGGAGCGCATTCCCCGGGTCCCGCGGGCGACGAACCAACGAGCGAGGATGTTCACCAGGAGGGTGAGGACGAACAGCACGAGCCCGGCCGCGAACAGCGCGGAGGCGTGGATCGGCGTGTTCGCGGCCTCGCCGAACTCGTTGGCGATCACCGCCGCGAGCGAGTACCCCTGACTGAACAGGTGGTGGCCGATCGTCGGCGCGTTGCCGATCACGAGCACGACCGCGATCGTCTCCCCGATGGCCCGGCCGAGACCGAGCATCGCCCCGCCGGTGATCCCGGGCCGGGCGTAGGGGAGGACCGCCATCCGGATCATCTCCCAGCGGGTCGCCCCGAGCGCCAGTGCCGCCTCCTTGTTCTCCGACGGCACGGTGGCGATGACCTCGCGGGCGATCGCGGAGACGATCGGCAGGATCATGATCGCCAGGATCAGACCGGCGATGAAGTAGTTCCCGGGGGTCATCGAGCTCCCCCCGCCGCCGATCCACGGGATGAACGAGAACGTGTTGGCAACCCACTTCTCCACCGGCTCGAGCTTCGGCCCGAGCACGAACACTCCCCACAGTCCGTAGACGACCGACGGCACCGCGGCGAGCAGGTCGACCAGCAGGCTGAGCGGGCCGCGGGCGCGGCGCGGGCAGAGCTCGCTGAGGAACAGCGCCGTCGACACCGCCACCGGAACGCCGATGAGCAGCGCGATCGCCGACGTGACCAGCGTTCCGACCACGAGCGCCGCTCCGTGGTAGATGTTGCGGCTCACGTCCCAATCGTTGCCGAGCACGAAGCTGGCCCCGAACTTGTTCAGCGCATCGGTCGACTGTCCGATCAGCCGCACGAAGAAGTACGCCAGCAGGGCCAGGATGAGGGCGGCGAGGGCGCTAAGCCCCAGCTGCAGCGCCTGGTCGGGGAGCCGCCCCAACGGCGACCGCTCGAGAGCCGAGCGGCCGCCGGCGGCGGTGGCATTTGCCTCCATGTGCTTCGGTCCTAGCTGTATCGCCCTACGAGATCGGCGAGCCGTTGCAGACCATGCTCTTCAGCTGCGCGTTGTTCTTCGCCGCCAGCGACGACGGCAGCGGCGCGTAGGGCAGCTTGCTCCCGCCCGACCCGAGCGTCTGCTGACCGGCGCCGAGCGCGTAGGCGAGGAACGACTTCAGGCCATGGGCCGTCGAAGAACTGGCCTTGCCGTCCTTGCACGGGTCCGTGTAGACGTCGAGGAACGTCTGGGAGACGATCGGGTAGGCGGCCTTGTTGGCCGAGTTGATCGTCGAGATGCCGAGGTCCGGCGGGACCTTGACCCCTACCGCCGCCGCCGACGTGTTCGCGATCGTCGGCAGCACGTAGCTGCCGCCGGAGTTCTTGATCGAGGCGTAGGTGAAGCCGTTGAGCAGCGCGTAGGCCTGCTCCACGTAGCCGACGGCTCCAGTGGTCTGCTTGACCGCCGCCGCGACACCGGAGTTCTTCGCCGCGCCGGTGCCGCCGGGCCACTTGACGTCCTTGCCGGCGCCGATCGACGACTTCCAGGAGGGGCTGACGTCGGACAGGTAGGTGGTGAACCCGTCGGTCGTGCCCGAGGAGTCGGACCGGTGCACGACGGTGATCGACGTGCTCGGGAGCTTCACGCCCGGGTTCAGGTTCGTGATCGCCGGGTCACTCCATTTCGTGATCTTGCCGCTGAAGATGCTCGCGAGCGTCGGCCCGTCGAGCTTCAGCCCGCTCTTGATCCCGGGCAGGTTGTAGGACACCGTGATCGCCCCGAACGCGACCGGGAACTGGAGGACCGGCCCTTTCATTCCCTTGATGTCGGTCGGCTTGAGCGCCGGGTCGCTCCCCGCGAAGTCGACGGTCGCCGTCTGCAGGTCGGCCACGCCGGTTCCGGAGCCCACCCCGTTGTAGTTGATCGTCAGGCCCTGGGACTTGAGGTTGGAGCCCCACTGTTGATAGATGGGCTGGGCCAGCGTCGATCCGGCGCCGTTGACGGTCGCCGGCCCGCTGGAGCTCGACGAGGATCCGCTCGAGGCAGCTCCGCCGCTGCTGCTGGAAGAGCTGCTGCTGCTGCTCGAGCCACAGGCGGCTATCACGACGGCCGCGATGAGTGCCATCGCGCCCACGCCCATACGATTTCTGCGCACGTCTTTCTCCTTGTCGATTGGTCAGACAGAGTGTCGGCGGCTGCCGGCCGTCAGTTGTTAATGAGATGTAAAACGAAGATGTGGAGCTTGCCTGGACTCCGCGGCGAGGCGATAGCCGAGGCCGAAGTGGGTGTGGATGAAGCGCCACTCGGGCAGCGCCGCCTCCAGCTTGACCCGCAGCTTGCGCACGTACACGTCCACGGAGCGGTCCCGGATCCGCATCTCCCGGCCCCACACCAGCTCGAACAGCTCCTCGCGGGTGACGATGTGGTCGGCCCGGCGCGCCAGCTCGGTGAGCAACCGGAGCTCTCGGATCGACAGCATCAGGGTGCGCCCATCGGCGCGTGCCAGGTGCTCTTCGGGCACGATCTGCAGCGGCCCTACGTCCAGAACCTCCCCGCGCGCCTCTGTCGCCTGGATCATTCCCGCGAATGCTGATCTCGCGCGCTGAGACGGGCGTTACCAACTCGTGACAGGCGCGTGAACGCTTTGTGAACGCCGGCGGGCGAGCGAACCCAGGCTCGGCCCGCGTTGAGCTGCTAGCCGGCGAGTGCGGAGTCCAGCTCGCCGGGCTGGACGTCCCGGGCGAGCAGATCCAGCTCGGCCTCGACCATGCTCGTCTCGTTTTCGGGGGCGAACCGGTAGCCGACACCGAAATGGGTGTGGATGTAGCTCCACCGGGGCGAGCCGGTCCGGAGCTTCTGGCGCAGTTTGCGGACGAACACGTCGACCGAGCGATCGCCGTGGGCCATCGCATAGCCCCACACCCGCTCGTAGATCTCCTCGCGCCGCAGGACCCGGTCGGAGTCCGACAGCAGGTGCAGGATCTCGAACTCGCGGGCGGTGAGCTCCAGGCTCGCCTGGTTGACGTAGGCCTGGTACAGGTCCGGGCGGATCGTGATCTCGCCGAAGCTCGTGGCCGCCTCCAGCGCCGGCATCTCGGCGCGGCGATGGCGGCGGACGGCCGCCTCGATAACGCAGATCAGCTCCTCGGCGTGACACGGCTTGGTGATCCAGGCATCGGCACCCAGCCGTAACCCGCGGACGCGTTGAGCGACAGACGAGGGGCCGGTGCAGACGACGACGGCCAACCCGGGAAGGCGCGCGCACACCTGCTCCAGGTAGCTCCAGCCGGTCGGGCCGAGGATCGCTGGGTCGAGCACGAGCGCGTTCAGGCGCATCGTGACCAGCGCGTCGACGCTCAGCGGCGCCGAGAGCGGCCGGTACTCGCAACCAAGCGCATCGAGGCGCTTGGACAGGACCTGCATGAAGCCGGGATCGCGGTCGAGCACCGCCAGCCGCAGGCGGTTCTGCGTTCTCTGCGTCGAACCGGCGACTCCGGGCAGCGTCTCGCTGCGCTCAGTCGACATGGCCGGCACTCTAACCCACGCCTCCCGGCGACTCCGGCCGACCGCGCCCTCGTCACAAGATAGTTACATGCAAACAGCGCCTAACTGCGCCTCGCCGGCTTCCCAAACCCATCGCCGGCGTTGATCGTCGGCTAATCAAGCCGACGCTATCCTGATGGGAGTTGGAGTGCGCCGGCACGTCGCGCCCCGCCGACACTCGAAATGGCCTCACGCAAGGAGCAAAAAGAAGCTGCCCGCCAGCGGCGTCTCGCCGAGGAGCGGGCGCGCGCCGAGCGCGTGCGCCGGGAGCGCCGGCTCAAGACCCTCGGCGGGGTGGTGATCGGGGCGATCGCGGTAATCGTGGTGGCGATCGTCGTCTCCAGCGGCGGCAGCAGCTCGGCCGCGCCGGCGCCGACCAGCGCCTCCGCCAAACGGGCGGCGGCCACCGTCGACAACCTGCTCGCCGGGATCCCACAGAGCGGCAACCGGCTGGGCTCTCCGAAGGCCAAGGTCACGCTGACCGAATACGGCGACCTGGTGTGCCCGGTCTGCCGGGACTTCGCCCTCGGCGCCGAGCAGCAGCTGATCGCCAAAGATGTCCGCAGCGGGAAGGTCAAGATCGTCTATCAGCCGCTCGAGACCGCCTCGTCAACCGCGAACGGGTCGATGTTCGTGTCCAGCCAGGCGGCGGCGCTCGCCGCCGGCCAGCAGAAGCGAGGCTGGAACTACATCGAGCTCTTCTACCACGAGCAGGGCGACGAGACGAGCAGCTACGTGACCGATAGCTATCTCGGCGGCCTGGCGAAGCAGGTCCCGGGGCTCGACTACAGCCGGTGGAGTGCTGACCGGCAGAACTCATCGCTCACCACCCAGGTCACCCAGAACATGCAGACGGCCGCCGCCAAGGGCTATGACTCCACCCCGACGTTGGTGGTCCAAGGCATCAGCCAGGCCAAGCCGATCGTCGGCGACACCGACTACGGCACCTTGGAGTCTGCGATTAAATCCGTCTCGTGAGGTTCTCGCTCCGTACGCTGATGCTGGCGCTGGCGCTCATCGGCCTCGGAGTCGCCACCTATCTCACGATCGTCCACTACGCAGGGCTCAGCCCCGCCTGCACGGCGGGCCAGTCCTGCGTCAAGGTGCAGACGTCGCAGTGGTCCAAGCTCGATGGTGTTCCGGTGGCGCTGCTCGGGCTGATCGGCTACGTCGGCATCGTCGCCTCGCTGATCGCACCCGACCGGGAGGAGACCCGCCTGGCCACGCTCGGGCTGACGCTGATCGGCTTCGGCTTCAGCGCGTATTTGACCTATCGCGAGCTGTTCTCGATCCACGCCATCTGCGAATGGTGTGTCTCCAGCGCGGTCATCCTGACCGTGTTGCTGATCGGGGCGATCGTCCGGTACCTGACCGTCTCGGACCTCGCGCCGCCGCCGCCGACGCCCGCGCCGCTGCCGCCGAAGCAAAAGCGCGCCACCGCCGGTGGCTCGCGCGCCGCCTGAGCCCGCGCCCGCCCACCGTCCATGTTCTCGGCACGATGCGGGGTCGCTCTCGCACGACGCGGGGTCGCCGCGGCGCAGCCGTCCGGGCAGCGCCCCATGATGCAATCGTGAGCTACTCGTGAGCTGGCGAACGACCCGCGCCACCGCTCAGGCGGGACACCGCAACCGTCAGGTGGCCGTCGTCGACCTCGGGTCCAACTCCTGGCGGCTGGTCGTGTTCACGTACTCAGACCCGCCCGATCCGTGGTGGAAGCTGACGGACGAGCTGTACGAGACCGTTCGCATCGGCGCCGGGCTGGCGTCCTCGGGCCGGTTGAGCTACGAGTCGATCGGGCGCGGCCTGGAGACGCTCGGCGTGTTCGCCCGGTTCTGCCGGGCCAATCACCTTGCCCCCGAAGACGTCCACGTCGTCGCCACGAGCGCGATCCGCGATGCCGCCAACGGCGCACAGTTCCTCGCCGACGCCGAGCGTGCGACCGGGCTGACGATCGAGACGCTGTCGGCCCAGGACGAGGCGCGCTTCGGCTACGTCGCCGCGGTCAACTCCACCACCCTGACCGACGGTGTCGTGCTCGACATCGGCGGCGGCAGCATGCAGCTGATCCACGTCGTGGATCGTCACGCCCGGGAGATGGTGTCCTTCCCGCTCGGCGCGGTCCGGATCACTGAGCAGTTCCTGCCCGGCGACGGCCCGGCCAAGAAGAAGGAGCTCGCCCGCCTCCGCGAGTTCGTCACCGAGAGGGTCTCGGGGGTCGACTGGCTGGCGTCGTCGGGCCCGCGGATGGTCGGGATCGGCGGCGCCGTACGGAACCTGGCCGCGGCGGCGGAGGCGACTCGCGGCTCGCTCGATCTCGGCGTCCAGGGCTTCGTGATCACACCGAAGATGCTGTCGGGTCTCGCCACACAGCTGGCGGGCGTGTCGGTGGCGGAGCGCAGCGAGGTGCCCGGGATCAAGTACGGCCGCGGCGACATCATCCTGGCCGCGGCCCGTGTGCTCGACATCGTCGTCTCGCTCGGAGGGTTCGACGGGATCGAGGCGACCGAGGCCGGGTTGCGCGAGGGGGTCTTCTTCGCGCGGACGCTCCTCGATCCCGTCGAGCCGCTGTTCGACGACGTGCGCAAGGCAGCCGTCCGCAACCTCGCGATCCAGTACGAGTCCGACATGACCCACGTCGAGCACGTCGCCAAGCTGTCCCTGCAGATGTTCGACTCGCTCGTCGACAGCGGCCTGTTTGACCCTGCGGACGGGGAGCGGGAGCTGTTGTGGGCGGCGTCGATGCTCCACGACGTCGGCATGACGATCGCCTATGACGACCACCACAAGCACTCGCGGTATCTGATCGAGACCGCCGGGCTGCCCGGGTTCGACCCTCGCGAGCGGGCCCTCATCGCCCAGATGACGCGCTATCACCGCAAGGGCATCCCGAAGCTCGGCGTGATCGAGGACGTGACCCGGCAGGGAGACGAGGAGCTGCTCGAACGCTGCGCGGTGATCCTGCGCCTCGCCGAGCACCTGGAGCGCGGCCGTGACCAATCGGTCTCCGAGGCCCGGCTGGACACCAACGGCGACGGAGTCGACCTGCACCTGAAGGCCGGCGGTGACCTGACCCTGCCGCGCTGGAGCGTCGAGCGCTACGGCGACGACGAGGCCTTCGAGCGCGTCTTTGGCCGGCATCTGCTGATCGGCTGATCGGCGGCCGTCACCGAACCTTCACGACCGGCGCGGCGCCCGGGTCTAGCCTGGCGGCCGATGCCGATCCACCCGCAGCCGACTTGGTGCATTTCCTCGGTCCGGGCGCGTAGAGTGTGCGCATGCTGTGGCTACTACGCCACGCCGAGGCGGCGGACGGCATCCCCGACGACGAGCGTCCGTTGACCGAGCGTGGCATCAACCAGGCCGAGGCCGCCGGGCGTGCCCTGGAGCAACTCGGTGTCGGTATCGACGCCTGCCTGTCGAGCCCGAAGCTGCGCGCGCTCCAGACCGCGCAGTACGCGTGCAGCCGGCTCGGCGTCGAGGTGACCGTCGAGCGTCGGCTCTCCGGTGAGCCGTTCGACGCCTACGACCTCGTTGCCGGGCTCGGCGACGTGCTCCTGGTCGGACACGATCCGTCGTTCACGCTCACCCTCCACGACCTGACGGGAACGCAGGCGAGGATGAAGAAGGGAGGGCTGGCCGGGATCGCCAAGGGCGAGCTCATGGTGCTGATGCGGCCGCTCGAATTGAGCGCGATCGCCGGTCAGCGAGTGGCGTGACCGAGGTGGGGTCAGAGCCGGCGCAGGCGACCGGGCTGGCCGGCGCTCAGACGCGGCTACGACGGGCGACCGGCGCCGTGGCGCCGGATCTCCGCGCTCGCTCGCTGTACGTCAACCGCGAGCTGTCCTGGCTCGACTTCAACGACCGCGTCCTCCAGCTCGCCGAGGACGAGTCGCTGCCGCTGATCGAGCGGCTGAAGTTCCTGGCGATCTTCGTCACCAACCTCGACGAGTTCTTCATGGTCCGCGTCGCCGGCGTCCACGACCAGGTCGATGCCCGGATCGATGCGCGCGGGCCGGATGGCCTGTCGCCGACCGAGACGCTGGCGCGGCTCCACGGTCAGGTCCGCGCCCTGGACCGCCGTCACGCCGACCAGTTCTCGCGGGCGGTGCGCCCCGCCCTGTGCGACGAGGGCATCCGGATCGTCAGCTGCGACGAGTCCGGCGCCCCGGCGGAGGCGATTCAGCGGCACTTCCGCGAGCAGATCTTTCCCGTGCTCACGCCGCTGGCCGTCGGGGCCGGCCGGCCGTTCCCATACATCTCCAATCTCTCGCTGAGCCTGATCGTGCGGCTGCACGACCCCGACTCCGATCAGGACGCGTTCGCCCGGGTCAAGGTGCCCAAGGAGGTTGTGCCCCGGTTCGTGGAGATCGAGAAGGACACGTTCATCCCGCTCGAGGACATCATCGCCCGCCACCTCGACTCGCTGTTTCCGGGGATGAACATCCTCAGCTACGACCTGTTCCGAGTGACCCGCGATGCCGACTTCGAGGTCTCCGACGAGGCCGACGATCTGCTCCAGGCAGTCGAGGACGAGCTGCGGCGCCGCCGCTTCGGCGAGGTCGTCCGGCTCGAGGTCGGCGCCGGCATGGATCCGGCGCTGCGCTCCCGGCTGATCGAGTGGCTCAACGTCGATGAGGGGCAGGTCTACGACGTCGAGGGTCTTCTGGACCTCGGCGACCTGTGGCAGATTGCCTCGATCAAGGACAAGCCCGACCTGCGCTGGCCGGGGTGGTCGCCGGTCACCCAGCCGGGGCTGATGACCGCGCCTGCCGAAGGCGACGTGGCGCCGGACATGTTCGCGATGATGCGCGCCTCCGACGTGCTCGTGCACTACCCCTACCAGTCGTTCACGACCAGCGTCGAGCGGTTCGTCCAGCAGGCGGTCGACGATCCCAACGTGCTGGCGATCAAGATGACGGTGTACCGGACCTCCGATGACTCGGCGCTGGTCCCGTCGCTGATCGAGGCCGCCGAGAAGGGCAAGCAGGCGGTATGCCTGGTCGAGCTCAAGGCCCGGTTCGACGAGCGCCAGAACATCCGGTGGTCGCGGGCCCTGGAGGAGGTCGGCGCCCACGTCGTCCACGGCATCCCGGGACTGAAGACCCACGCCAAGGCAATCCTGATCGTGCGCCGCGAGCGCGGCGCGGTGCGCAACTACGTGATGATCGGGACCGGCAACTTCCACGCCAAGAACGCCCGTCTCTACGAGGACTTCGGCTTTTTCACCACCGATCGGGAGCTCGGCGAGGAGGTCGCCAACCTGTTCAACACGTTGACCGGCTACGGGCATCCCGAGCCGCAGCGCAAGACGCTGATCGCGCCGACGTGGCTGCGTCAGCCGCTGATCGACGAGATCGACCGCACGATCGACGCCCACCGCGAGGGCCGCGAGACCCGGATCGCGATGAAGATGAACGCGCTCGTCGACCAGCGGATCATCGAGGCGCTGTACCGGGCATCGCAGGCCGGGGTCCCGATCGCGCTCAACGTGCGCGGGATCTGCTGCCTGCTTCCCGGCGTTCCCGGGGTCAGCGAGACGATCGAGGTGGTGTCGGTGGTCGGGCGGTTCCTGGAGCACTCACGGATCTACTCCTTCCATCGAGGGGACGACCACGTCTACTACATCGGCTCGGCCGACATGATGCCGCGCAACCTCGACACCCGGGTCGAGCTGCTGGCGCCGATCGAGCGTCCCGAGCTGCAGGCCGAGCTCGAGGACACGATGGAGCGCTGCCTCGCCGACGACACCTACGCCTGGACCCTCGCCTCCGACGGCAGCTGGACACGCCGTGACGGACGCACCCGCAGCGTGCACGACGAGCTGATGGAGCGCACGCTTCAGGTCGCGGCGAGCGCCGGCAGCTGACCTGCACTGGTGCACAGCGAACTCCTGCTCGTCATCGTCATCGTCGCGGCGACGGCGTTCGACTTCACCAACGGATTTCACGACACCGCCAACGTCGTCGCCTCGTCGATCTCCACGCGCGCGCTGTCGCCGCGGACCGCGATCGCGCTCGCCTCGGTGCTCAACTTCGCCGGCGCGTTCATCTCGCTGAACGTCGCCGCGACGATCGCCACCGGCATCATCGACGCCACCCAGGTCACCGAGACGATCGCGTTCGCCGGCCTGATCGGGGCGATCGCCTGGAACCTGTTGACGTGGGCCTACGGTCTTCCCTCGAGCTCCTCGCACGCGCTGATCGGCGGTGTCATCGGGGCGATGCTGGCCGCCGTCGGCTGGAGCGGCATCAACGGCGCCGGAATCGTCAACAAGGTGATCCTCCCCGCCCTGGTCGCCCCCGTGGCCGCTTTCGGGTTGGCCGGTCTGGTGATCGTGGTGGTCTACCGCCTGTTCGGACAACGCAGTCCCGGGCCGGTGACGCGGAGCTTTCGCTTCGGCCAGCTGATCTCCAACTCGGCGCTGGCGCTCGCCCATGGCACCAACGACGCCCAGAAGACGATGGGCGTGATCACCCTGGCGCTGGTCGCCCACGGCACCCTGAGCCCCCACCACGCATCGGTACCGATCTGGGTGGTGGTGCTCTCGGCGACGGCGATCTCGCTGGGGACCTACGCCGGTGGCTGGCGGATCATCCGCACCGTCGGCAGCCGCATCATCAAGATGGACGCAGCCCAGGCGTTTTCCGCCCAGGCATCGGGCGCGTTCGTGATCCTGCTGTCGTCTCACCTGGGATACCCGCTGTCCTCCACCCACGTGATCTCGGGCGGCGTGATGGGCGCCGGCGCGGCCAAGCGCCTGTCGGCCGTGCGCTGGGGGGTGGCCGGGACGATCGCCGTCGCCTGGGTAATCACGCTGCCGATTGCTGGGCTGTTCGGCGCCGGCGCCTACGCGCTCGCCACCGCGTTCGGCCATGGCGTCCTGGTTCCGCTGGTGATCGTGCTCGTCGTGATCGGCGGCCCGATCTCGATGGCGCTCGCGACCCACCGCCGTCGTCTGGCGGGAACCGCGAGCGCCTGAGAGCTCAATCGGTCAGCCGGCGTTCGGCGCCTGCGACGGCCGGTTGCCGAGCTTGACCTGGATCTGCTTGGTCTGACCCTGGCGATCGACCGTCAGCTTCACCGTCTCGCCCGGCGTGTCGTTGTTGATCGCCGCGATGAACTGGTCGGTGGAGGTCACCGTCTTGCCGTCCACGGCGGTGATCAGGTCGCCGGCTTGCATCCCCGCCGTGGTGGCCGGGGAATTCGGCGTCACCTTGGTGACGTCGGCGCCGCCGGAGGAGGTGGCGGAGAGCTCGACGCCGACATAGGCGTGCTGGATCTTGTGACCGGCGATGATCTGACCCGCGATCCGGGACACGGTGTTGGAAGGGATCGCGAACCCGACCCCCGAGCTCGAGCCCTCGCCGCCGGCGGTGGTGTTGTTGGTCTCGATCTGGTCGTTGAGGCCGAGCACGTGGCCGGAAGCGTCGAGCAGCGGGCCGCCCGAGTTACCCGGGTTGATGGCCGCATCGGTCTGGATCGCGTTCGGAATGGTGTACTGGTTGGGCGCGGTGATGCTGCGCCCGGTCTGGCTCACGATGCCCGCCGTGGTCGTCTCGGGCAGGCTGAACGGGCTCCCGATCGCCACCACTGGGTCGCCGACCTGGGCGGTGGAGGAGTCGGCCAGCTGAATTGGATGCAGCTCGGAGGCCGGCACGTCGACGTGGATCACGGCGACGTCGGTCGACGGGTCGGTGCCGACGACCTTGGCCGCGGCCGTCTTGCCGTCTTGGAAGGTCACCTTGACCGAGGTCGCGCCGGAGACGACGTGCTCGTCGGTCAGGATGTCGCCCTTGTCGTTGTAGACGACTCCGGCGCCCTCACCCTCCTGCTTCTGGGTGCCGCCGCCCCCGAACGGGTTGTAGCCGGACTGGGTTTGCGAGGTGACGAGAATGTCGACCACCCCCGGACTGGCGGCCTGGTAGATCTGGTTGATGCTCATCCCGCCCGCGCTCTTGAACGAAGTGGGCTCGCTGGAGGCGCTGGTCGCCCTGGCGGGCGCGACGACGGTCGTCGTCACGTGCGTGGTACCGCTCGTGCCGGCGATGACCAGCGCGATCACACCCCCCGCGACGGCGCCGCCGATGACCGGGATCCATCGGCTGAGGCTCTTCATGGCGTACGTGCTTTCTCCTTGATGACAACTGTGGGTTTCCTGCATGTATAGGACCACGCACCCGTGAGGAACCTTTCAGAATTCGGGAAGAAGTCCATAAGAGGAGGCTAGGACGGCCCGCTGCCCGCGTATCTCCCGCAATCGTGCGGCCTTCCGCTGGGGCCGGTCGCGGAGGCGCGCGTTGGTGATCCTGACGGTGGCAACCGTGATCTCGGCCCCGAGGTTCACTCCGGAGCGAGCTCCGTGAACACGTCCAGCGCCTCGGGGTTGGCCAGCGACTCCCGCGACGCCGCCTCCGCCGCCGGCGTCCCCATCAGGATCCGCTTCACCGGGACCTCCAGCACCTTGCCCGACAGCGTCCGCGGCACGTCGTCGATCTGGCGGATCTCGTCGGGGACGTGGCGCGGGGAGCAGTCCTCGCGGATCCGGCGGCGGATCGCGTCGATCAGCGAGTCATCCAGCGACGCCCCCTCGCGCAGGACCACAAACAGCGGCATCCAGCCGTCGGTCCCCTCCCGCGGCAGATCGACGACGAGCGCGTCGACGACGTCGTCCACCTCCAGCACCGCACGGTAGATCTCGCTGGTGCCCATGCGGACGCCGCCGCGATTGATCGTGGAGTCAGACCGTCCGGAGATCACGGCCGTCGCGCGGGGGGTGATCTTGATCCAATCCCCGTGGCGCCACACGCCCGGGTACATCGAGAAGTAGGAGTCACGCAGCCGCGACCCATCCTCGTCGCCCCAGAAGAAGACCGGCATCGAGGGCATCGGCTCGGTGATCACCAGCTCCCCCACCTCGTCGGTCAGCTCGTTGCCGTCGGGGTCCCACGCCTGCACCGAGGCGCCCAGCGATCGCGCCTGGAGCTCGCCGAGATACACCGGCAGCAGCGGGACGCCGCCGACGAACGCGGTGCACATGTCGGTGCCGCCCGAGGTCGAGAACAGCCACGTGTCGGCGCCGAGCTGGTCATAGACCCAGGCAAAGCCCTCGGGCGAGAGCGGCGACCCGGTCGACCCGACCGCCTTCAGCGCGCTGAGGTCGCGCCCCTCGCCGGGCACCACCTCCGCCTTCATGCACGCGGCGATGAACGCGGCGCTGGTCCCGAAGGTGGTGATCCCGGCCTTCTGCGCCAGATCCCAGAGCACCCCGAGGTCCGGATAGCCCGGGTTGCCGTCGAAGAGCACGATCGAGGCGTCGGTCAGCAGCACCCCGACCAGGAAGTTCCACATCATCCAGCCGGTGGTGGAGAACCAGAACACCCGGTCGCCCGCCTGCGCGTCGAGGTGCAGGTTCATCTTCTTGACCTGCTCCAGCAGGATCCCGCCCTGGCCGTGGACGATCGGCTTGGGCAGCCCGGTCGTCCCGGAGCTGTACAGGACCCACAGGGGATGATCGAACGCCAGCTGGGCGAATGAAAGATCCCCGTCGCCGAGAAACCCTTCCTCCCAGCCCGACCCGTCCAGGTAGCCGAACCGCACCGTTCGCTCCAGACCGGGGAGCTCGGAGGCGATCCGGTCGATGATCTCCCGGCGGTCGAAATCCTTGCCTCCGTACCGGTAGCCGTCGATCGCCAGCAGCACCTTCGGCTCCACCTGGGCGAAGCGGTCGATCACGCTGCGGGCGCCGAACTCGGGCGCCGCCGATGACCAGATCGCGCCCAGCGACGCGCACGCCAGGAACGCCGCCACCGTCTCGGGGATGTTGGGCATGTAGGCGACCACCCGGTCACCCTCCTGCACGCCCAGCTCGCGCAGCCCGGCGGCGATTTGCGCCGTCTCCGATCGCAGCCGGCCCCAGGTCCACTCTCCCAGCTCCGGGCGAACCTCGGAGGCGTGCCGGATCGCCACCTCGCTCTCGTCCTTGCCCCGGAACACGTGCTCGGCGTAGGAGATCCGCGAGCCCGGAAACCACTCGGCACCTGGCATCGTGCGATCGCGCAGCACCACCTCACCGCCCTCGGCGAAACGGACGTCGAAGAACCGCACCACCGCTGACCAGAAGGCGTCGAGGTCGCTGACCGACCACCGCCACAGCTCGTCGTAGTCCTCGAACCGCAGGTCGTGCTCGGCGGCGAGCCACTCCTGGAAGCGCGTCAGCGTCGCCCGGCCCATCCACTCCTCGGATGGTTCCCACAGCAGCTGCGGCGCGTCGGACATCGCGTGCAATCGTAGACCCGCGGCGGTGGCCGGCGCGCGCAGGCCTCGCTCAACGGTCAGGCGGTCGGGCGGTCAGGCAAAGTGAGTTCCCTGAGGCCCGGCGGGGGAGGCCCGGGCGGGAGTCGTGGCCCGGGCGCCCGCCGGCACCTCAGGTTGCGCGGAGGGGTCTCCTCCGCCGGCGACGAGGCGCACATTCGTCGCCATCGGCAGACGCCCGGAGGCAGCGGTCGGCGCGACCCGGCGCGGGGATGCCTGAGTCACGCGCTTCGTCGTCTCGGATTGATTGGCGCCAGCGCGACATGACCGCAGCGTACGTCGCCCACCGTCAGCTCTCCGTAAGAGGACCCTGGGGCGGCGTCACTGCGGGGCCCGCACCGCCCCTGCCGGGTTCGGCCGGCCCGCCGGCGCCGCCCGCAGCCGCGGCAGGGTGACGTTGACCTGGAGACCTCCGCTGGGCGGCGCGGTCAGCGTCGCCGTTCCCTGATGGGCCCGAGCGATCGAATGCACGATCGACAACCCGAGCCCGAACCCGCCCGCCCCACGGTCGAGCCGGCGAAACGGCTCGGTCAGCTCCTGAACCTGCTCGGGCGGGATCCGGGGCCCCGGGTTGGAGACGAGCAGCTCCACCGACTCGCCGTCGGTCCGCGTCCTGACCTGGAGGTAGCCACCGCCACCCGGCTGGTTGTGGTGGATGCCGTTGTCGACCAAGTTGGCGACGAGCCGCTCGAGGAGCCCGGGATCGCCCGTCGTCCACGCCGGCTCCAGGTCGTCGCGGATGTCGATATGCGCCTCCTGGGCGCGGGCCCACAGGTCGGTGATGCAGTCGGCGGCCAGCGCCGAGACGTCGACCGGCTCCTCGCGGCCGGCGGCCGCCTCGCTGCGGGCGAGCAGCAGCAGGCTGGCGATCAGCCGCTCGCACCGGTCCACCGTGTCGCGAATCGCCTCGCCCATCTCGCGCAGCTCCCGGGCGCTGGCGTCCGGGTCGGCGAGGGCCACGTCGACCTCGGTGCGCATGATCGCCAGCGGGGTGCGCAGCTCGTGGGAGGCGTTGGCGACGAAGTGGCGCTGGCTGGCGAACGCCCCATCGAGGCGAACGAGCATCCCGTCGAACGTGTCGGCCAGCTCCTTGAGCTCGTCCGCTGGGCCGCGCAGGGCGATCCGCTCGCCCAGGTTCTCGCTGGACACCCGCCGGGCGGTGGCGGTGATCTCGCGCAGCGGGGCCAGGGCGCGGCCGGCCAGCAGCCATCCGATCACCACCGAGATGGCCGTCATGACGACGAGCGCGACCCCGTACTCGATCAGCAGCCGATGCAGCGCCCCGCCGAGGATCTGGCTCTGCACCGAATGGATCAGCTTGGCCTCGGCGGAGCCCGGCGGGAACCCGAACTCGCCCCGATCCGGAGGGATGCCCAGCCGCATGAGCTCGGCCCGGAAGCTGTGGTGGGTGCGCAGGTTGCTGCGCACGAAGAAGTAGCCGACCGTGAGCAGCGCCGCGCCGGTGATCAAGAAGACCGTGCCGTAGAGCGCGGTCAGCCGCAACCGGATCGTTCGCGCGGGCGAGCGCGACCACCGCGACGCCCGCGGCGGCGTGGGCGTCACGCCATCCGGTAACCCACCCCGATCACCGTCTGGACGACCGGCGGATCGCCGAGCTTGCGACGCAACGTCATGATCGTCATCCGTACGACGTTGGTGAACGGATCGGTGTGCTCGTCCCATACGCGTTCGAGTAGTTGCTCGGCGGAAACGGTAGCGCCATCGGCAGCCATCAGTGCCTCCAGGACCGCGAACTCCTTGCGGGCGAGGTCGAGCTCGCGACCGGAGCGGGTGAGGCGCCGTCGGGCCGGATCGAGCTCCAGGTCCCCGTGGCGCATCACCGGCGGGCGACTTGGCGAGGTCCGGCGAGCCAGGGCATGGATCCGGGCCACCAGCTCGGCGAAGCGGAACGGCTTGGGCAGGTAGTCGTCGGCGCCGAGAGACAGCCCTTCGATCACGTCCTCGAGCGCTCCGGCGGCGGTCAGCATCAGGATTCCCGTATCCGGCCGCTCGTCGCGAACCGCCCGGCAGACATCGTCGCCGTGGACGCCCGGGAGGTCGCGGTCGAGCACGAGCACGTCATAGCGAACGATCCGGGACTTGACCAGCGCCTGCTCGCCGTCGGGCGCCAGATCGACGGCGAACCCCTGCCGGCGCAGCCCGCGGGCGATCGCATCGGCCAGCCTCAGTTCGTCTTCGGCGATCAGGACCCGCACCGTATGAGCATGACCGGCCACTCGTAAGTACTCCATAAGAAGCATCGGGACGCCCGGCCCGTGCCGGAGTGCGCCGTGTCGATCACGAGCAAGATGTTCGCCGAGCTCAAAGGGCTGTTCAGGTTGGGGCGACCGGTGCGGGGGCGACCGGTGCGGGCACTTAGCGGACGAGCACCGCGCGGCCGGCGGAGTGTGGTTCGATGGGCCCGTCGGGTGGGCACCGCAGGACACGCTCAACGACTACCTGCCGCCCTACAAGGCGGCGGTCGACGCGGGGCGCCGAACCGCGTCGCTTGGTCCCAAGAGTGCCCGCGCAACGGCCACCCAGATCGGTCACGTCGAGATCGTCGCGAACCGGATCCCGGCGCGGACCAGCCGATCGATCAGCGGCTCGCCCATCGCCACCGCCGGGGTCAACTGACCGGCAAGATCTGCAAGCTCGTCCTCGGCCAGGCACAGTGCCGCCTCGGCGAGCATCTTCGACGATTCGCCATAGCCGGAGTCCCCGCCGCTGACCTCGGTGACAACGCGCCGTCCGGCGGCCCGGCCGGCAAAGCGCACCCTGAACCAGGCCTTCTCCCGCTGCTCGGCGTCCGGCCCGTCCCCGGGATCCTTGAGCATGAGCAGAGCGCGGCGGGTGGGCGGCAGCTGAGCCAGCGCCGCCAGCGCGCCGGCGCCGGCGGCCAGGCCGGCGAGCGTCCACGGCCACCTGGTGACGAAGTAGTGCCCGTAGCTGAACTCGGGGCCGTAGCGCGGGAGCGACCGGGCCGAGCGCAGCACCACGATCGGATCGATCGTCGGCACGGGCATGATCCAGCCCCCGGCGGTGTCGTCGTGGCGGGGCGGTCCGGTGATCCCGGTGATCTTGCGCCCCGCCGGCGGTCCCTCCAGCGCTCGACGCTGTCGCGCCACCTGCCGGCCCTCGCGCAGGCGCCCCAGGGCGTTCACCGTCGACTGATAGGTGCCACCGGAGATCCCGCCGGCGGCGCGCACGAAGCCCTCGACCCTGGTCGGGACGTCCTCTGGAAGCTGCGACACCGTGTAGAGGACCCCGAGGTCGTGGGGAATCGAGTCAAAGCCGCAGCAGTGGACCAGCCGCGCTCCCGTGCGTCGCGCCGACTCGTGGTAGCGCAGCCACATGAGGTCGACGAACTCCGGCTCGCCGGCGAGGTCGACGTAGTCGGTGCCGACGGCGGCGCAGGCGGCGACGAGTGGCTCCCCGTAGCGGATGTAGGGGCCGACGGTCGAGATCACGACCCGGGCCGACTCGGCCACGCGCCGGATCGAGTCGGGGTCCTCGATATCGGCGATCAGCAGCGCCAGGTCGGCGGCCGCGGGGTCGATCTGGACGAGCCGCTCGCGGACCGCCTCCAGCTTGGCGGCGCTGCGACCGGCCAGCGCCCATCCGACCGCCCCCCGCGCCCGCGTCAGGTACTCGGCGGTGAGTCCGCCGGTGAAGCCGGTGGCCCCAAACAGGACGAGGTCGTACTCGGGCTCAGCCGTCGGCGTCCACCTCGCGGGCCAGCCGCATGGCCGTCTCCAGGTCCGCCCCGGCCCGCGCCGCCAGCCAGCAGGCCACCGGGGCGGCGATCCGCTGCGACTGGTGGGCGGCCTCGCCGGCGAGGTCCAGGACCGCCTTGAGCTCGTCCTTGGTCGGTGCGGGGATGCCCAGCTTGTCGGCGTAGGCGGCGAGCCAGTCGGGGGCGTTCATGGACGGCACCGTATCGTCCCCGCGGGGTCGGCGCTGGCAAGATCTCCATCCCAATCGACGAAAGGCAGTGGCGAGTGGCAATTCTTGAGGACAAGGTCGCGGTCGTGACCGGATCGGCGCGGGGCATCGGCCGGGCCACGGCCGAGCTGCTCTCCCAGCAGGGGGCCAAGGTCCTGATCAACGACCTCGATGGCGACATCGCCGAGCAGACGGCCGCGGAGATCGACGGCGAGACCATCGTGTTCGGCGGCGACCTGACCAAGCCGGGGATGTGCGATCAGCTGGTGGAGGAGGTGATCGGCGCGTGGGGCAAGGTCGACATCCTCGTCAACAACGCCGGGTACACGATCGACGCCCCGATCCACAAGATGTCAGACGACCAGTTCCAGCGGATGATCGAGATCCACAATGTGGTCCCGTTCCGGATGTGTCGCGCCGTCGCCCCGCACATGCGCGAGCCGGCCAAGCGAGAGCGCGAGCAGGGCATCGAGGTGTTCCGCAAGATCGTCAACGTGTCCTCGATCTCGGGCACGATGGGCAACGCCGGACAGGCCAACTACGCGTCCGGCAAATCAGGGGTGGTCGGACTGACCAAGACGCTGGCCAAGGAGTGGGGTCAGTTCAAGATCAACGTCAACGCGGTGGCGTTCGGGTACATCGAGACTCGCCTGACCGCCGACAAGGCGCAGGACAACACGATGCATATCGACGGGCAGACGGTGCAGCTGGGAATTCCGCCGCAGCTGCGCCAGCTGGCCCCGAACCTGATCGCGCTCGGGCGTCCGGGGTCGCCGGCGGAGGCGGCGGGGGGCGTGTTCCTCCTGTGCACGCCGTGGGCCAACTACATCACCGGCCAGGTGCTCGGGATCACCGGCGGCCAGTTTGGCGGAATGACCTCGTAGCCGCCGCCTGGGGCTAGTGGTCGTCCCAGTAGGTACGGTCGCATCGAGAGTGGTCGCCGGCGGATGCCTGGCGCGGACGCAGGATGCGACGTGCAGCAGCGTTGCACGAGCATCCGAGGACAAAGCCAGGCGCCGCCGGAGGCCGCTCGAATGCGAGCGTATCTGCGGGGGCGGCCACTACTACTCGGGAACGCCGCTGTCCAGCCGGGCCTGCCGCTGGAGCTCGTAGAGATCCGCGCGATGGCGGACGTAGCGCGTGGCCGCCGGCGGGTGATAGTCCCAGGAGGCGTGGCGGCCCTGCTGTAGCGCCCGGGAGATCAGCCGGCGCTCGCGCTGGCTCTCCCGCACCCGACGGTCGATGTCGGTCAGGTCCAGACGGCGCTCGAGCTCGCCGCGCAGCGCCGCCGCGACCGGCCCGTAGCTTGGGTCGCCGCTGCGGTCGTGGCGCTCGTGGGGGTCTTCGCGCAGGTCGTAGAGCAGGTCGGGATCCTCCAGCGAGACGATCAGCTTGTGGGATCCGGAGCGGATCATCGCCGCCGGCGCCTGCACCCCCTCGGCGTGGTATTCAGACACCACCGGACCGGCCGGCAGTGCCGCGCCGTCGTTCAGCGCCGGGGTCAGGCTCACCCCGGAACCGGCGAGCGCGTCGCTGTCGACGCCGGCGAGCTCGAGCAAAGTCGGAGCGACGCTGAGCAGCGACACCGGCGCGGTGACGCGGCGAGCTCGGCGCTCGTCCGGGCGACGCACGATCAGCGGCACCCGGGCCGAGGGCTCCAGGAACGACATCTTGTACCAGAGGCCCCGCTCGCCGAGCAGCTCTCCGTGGTCGGCACAGAACAGCACCGTCGTGCGGTCCGCCAGGCCCGAATCGTCCAGCGCGCCCAGCACCTCGCCGATCCGCTCGTCCAGGTAGCTGACCGCCGCGTAGTAGCCGTGGCGGGCGCGGCGGACCTGCTCGGCGGTGAGTCCGGCCGCGTCGACCTGACACATCGCCCGCAGCCGCCGGCTGTGCGGATCGACCTCGTCCAGCGGCAGCGCCGCTACCGCCGGATCGTCGATCTCCTCCCGCCGGTAGCGCTCCCAATAGCGCGCCGGGATCTCCCACGGGTCGTGCGGGTTGGTGAACGAGACGAACAGCAGGAACGGCTGGTCGGCGCGGTCGCGGGCGATGTCGTGCAGCGCGCGGACCGCCTGGAAGCTGACCTCCTGGTCGTAGTCGGTCTGCATCGCGGCGGCGCAGATCCCGGGGGCGAGCACGCTCTCCATCGTGTGGTACCACGGCAGCGGCTGGTCCAGCGGGCGGTTCCAGTCCGGCGTCCAATCGACGTCGGCCGGGTAGATGTCGGTGGTCAGGCGCTCCTCGAAGCCGTGCAGCTGGTCGGGGCCGACGAAGTGCATCTTCCCCGCGACGGCGGTGTGGTAGCCGGTGGCACGCAGGCCGTGAGCGAGCGTCGGCGCCCCGGCGCGGAGCTCGGCGGCGTTGTCATAGACGCCGATATCGGACGCGTGGCCGCCGGTCAGCATCGCCGCCCGCGCCGGCGCGCACAGCGGAAACGGCGTGTAGGCGCTGTCGAAGACGGTCGCGTCGCGAGCCAGCGCGCTCAGGTTCGGGGCCCGGACGACCGGGTGGCCGTACATGGGCAGCCACTGCGCGGACAGCTGATCGGCCATCAGCACCAGGAAGCAGGGACGCGGGTCGGCAGCCATGGGGCTCGCGAGCATACGCGTGCCGCCGGGGATGGCGTTACTCTCAGCGCCAATGCGGCCCGGAGCGACTGCGGCTGCCGTGAGGTGCGGGGCAGCCGCCCCGCTGGTGGTCGCGCATCGCGGCGTCTGGGGAACGGCGCCGCAGAACTCGCTCGAGGCGGTCGCCGAAGCGGTCGCGCTCGGCTGTGACGCGATCGAGATCGACGTCCGCCGCACCGCGGACGGCCGGCTGGTGATCGTGCACGACGCCTGGGTCCGCCTGCGCCCGGTCGGACGGTTGGAGCACAGCCAGGTGCAGGCGCGGATGAAGGTCGGTCAGGCGCCGCTGCTCGAGGATGTGCTCCGTGCCGCCGCCGGCCGGATCATCGTCGACGTCGAGCTCAAGGAGCGCGGCTATGTCAGCGAGGCGATGGCGGCGGTGACGCGCCACCTGGAGCCTGAGCAATATGTGCTCACCTCGTTTCGCGAGGAGGTCCTGGCCCAGGTGAGGCGTTGTGCCCCGGCCGCCCGGACGGGACTGCTGGTCGCCCCCCGCCGGATCCTCGACCTGGACGGCCGGATGCGCGCGGCCGCGGCCGACTTCCTCGCCCCCCACCTCAGCCTCGCCCGCCGGGGCGCGCTGACCTGGGCGGCGAAGCGGGGGCTCGACAACTGGGTGTGGACGGTCAACGATCGGCGGGCGCTGCACGAGCTGACGACCGACCCGCGCGTCGCGGCGGTGATCACCGATCGGCCGGAGCGCGCGCTGGCGATCCGGTGACCGGCAGCGTCGCCGATCAGCCCCGGCACCGACGCTTCCCGTCGCTTGCCGGGAAAGTGACACTCCCGTCGAAATGGCCGGACGCGGGTGGGAAAGTTCACACGTTGTTGACACGGACGACAGCCGGGAGTAGGTTGTCGACAACTTGCCTGGAAAGACCGCTTGGGGACTGGGTACGGTGCAGCGTCGCTCGACCACCGATCAGGTGCTGCAGGAGCTGCGCGCGGCGATCCTCGCCGGCCGGATCAAGCCGGAGGAGCAGCTGCCGGAGGCGGCGCTCGCGTCGGCGTTCGGGACCGGCCGCAGCGCCATCCGCGAGGCCCTGCGCCAGCTGGTCCAGGAGGGTCTGGTGGTCATCGAGATCAATCGCGGCGCACGGGTGCGGGGGATCTCGGTCCAGGACGTGATCGACGTCTACCGGGCCCGGTCCGCGCTGGAGGTGGCGGCGGTCGGGGTGCTGCTGGAGGATCCGGACGGCTTCGACGTGGCTCCCCTGCGGGCCGCTGCGCAGCGGATCCGGGACGCCTGCCCGAACGACTGCCGCGAGACGCCCTCGCAGGAGCTGATCGAGGCGGACATCGACTTTCACCGCGCCCTGGTGGGGCTGGCCGGCAGTCCACGGCTGAGCCGGGCCCATGAGCCGCTGGCTGCCGAGTCCCAGATGCTGCTGCACTGGCATCCGGTCTACTCGGTGTCGGATTACGTCGGAGACCATCAGGCGCTGCTCGACGCGATCGAGTCACGGGACCTGGATGCCGGCGAGGTGGTGCGGGACCACCTGCAACTGACCGTCGACCTGATCGTCGCCGAGGCGACGCGCTACGCGGACCGGCTGACAAGCGCGGAGAGCCTTGTCTGAAGACCACATCCAAACGAGGAGAGCCTGGGGTGACTGAGCAAAACACGTCGGGCGACGGCATCACCCGTCGTCAGGTCCTGCACGGCGCGCTGGCCGGGGGCGCCGCACTGTCCGCCGGTGGCCTGCTGGCCGCCTGTGGCGGCAGCAGCGGTGGCTCGAGCAGCAGCGCCGGCTCCAGTCCGGTGAGCACGGCCAAGATCAAGCCCGGCGGATCGCTGAGCATCGGCGCCACCGGCGGCGGCGCCAAGGACACGATCGACGCCCATCTGCCCACGGCGGACACCGACATCATGCGCTGCTGGAACCTGTACGAGCCGCTGGCGGTGCGTCCGCCGAGCTTCGGTCCGCTCGAGATGATGGTCGCCGAGTCGATCGAGGCCGAGCACGGCAAGGCCGATTCGTGGGTCGTCAAGCTCCGTCCCGGGATCGAGTTCCACAACGGCAAGTCGGTCACCGCCGACGACGTGATCTTCTCGCTGCAGCGGATCCTCGACCCGAAGAATCCGAAGGTCGGCGCCGCATCGATCGGCTACATCGACCTCAAGGGGCTCAAGAAGCTGTCCACGTCCAGCCTGCGGATCCCGCTGAAGTTCGCCAATGCCGGGTTCCTCGACGACCTCGGCCAATACTTCAATGCGATCGTGCCCGTCGGCTATGACCCGAAGAAGCCGGTCGGCACCGGCGCGTTCATGTACCAGAGCTTCACGCCCGGACAGCAGAGCGTGTTCAAGAAGTTCCCCAACTACTGGCAGCACGGCAAGCCCTACGCCGACAGCGTGACGATCATCGACTTCACCGATGACACCGCGCGGGTGAACGCACTGCTCGGCGGCCAGGTGGACGCGATCGACAACCTGCCCACGGGCCAGATCTCCCAGGTTCAGAGCAACTCGTCGCTCAAGGTGCTGATCTCCCACACCGGTCAGTGGCAGCCGTTCACGATGCGCATCGACGCGCCGCCGTTCTCGGACGTCCGTGTCCGTCAGGCGATGCGGCTGATCGTCAACCGGCCGCAGATGGTCGAGCAGGTGCTGTCCGGTCAGGGACGCGTCGCCAACGACCTGTACTCGCCCTTCGATCCCGCCTACGACAGCGCGCTGCCGCAGCGCCACCAGGACATCGAGCAGGCCAAGTCGCTGCTCAAGGCGGCCGGTCATTCCGGTCTCAGCGTGCAGCTCGTCACCGCTCCGGTGTTCCAGGGCGTCGTCCAGGCCGCCGAGGTGTTCGCCCAGCAGGCCTCGGCCGCGGGAGTCAAGGTGTCGCTGCGCAAGGTCGACACCGGGACGTTCTATGCCCCCAGCAACTATCTGAAGTGGCCGTTCGCCCAGGACTTCTGGGCCACGCGTGAGTACCTGCCCCAGGTCGCCCAGGGCAGCCTGCCCAGCTCCCCGTTCAACGAGACCCACTGGGGCGCCGGGAAGTTCGAGAAGCTGATCAACCAGGCCCGGGCGGAGCTCGACGAGACCAAGCGCATCTCGATCCTGCACCAGGCCCAGCAGATGGAGTACTCCCAGGGCGGCTACATCATCCCGTACTTCTCCAATCAGATCGACGGCTACAGCTCCAAGGTGACCGGCTTCGTGGAGGCGAAGTCCGGGTTCCCGCTCGGCAACTACTGGTTCAAGAACGTGGGGTTCACGGCGTAGGCCGGCGACGCGGGAGACGACGCCATGAGCCGATTCCTGCTGCGACGGATCCTCCTCGGGCTGCTGACGCTGCTGCTGGTCTCGATCGTCGTGTTCGCGGCCACCCAGGCGCTGCCCGGCAACGCGGCGGCGGCGATCCTCGGCCGCAACGCGACCCCCGCCCGGCTCGCGGCGCTCACCCAGCAGCTGCACCTCAACGAGAGCGTGGTCTCCCAGTACTTCCACTGGCTGGGCGGCATCCTCGGCGGCAACCTGGGTACCTCGGCGGCGACCCAGCAGCCGGTCAGCCAGCTGATCAGCGGCCGGCTCGCCAACTCGGCGTTCCTGGTGCTGGTGTCGGCGATCGTGGCGATCCCGCTGTCGATCGCGCTCGGCGTGTGGATGGCGGTGCGCCGGGACAAGGCGACCGATCACGTGCTGTCGATCGGCACGCTGGCGCTGGCGGCGCTGCCCGAGTTCGTGATCGGGATCGGGCTCGTGCTGCTGTTCGCCACCAATCTCTCGCACGTGTTCCCGGCGGTGTCGATCGTCCCGCCCGGTGAGCATGCCTGGAACGTGCCCAAGGTGGTGATCCTGCCGGCCGCCACGTTGATCATCGCGGTCACGCCCTACATCAGCCGGATCATGCGGGCCTCGATGGTGGAGGTGCTCGAGTCCGAATACGTGACGATGGCGCGGCTCAAGGGGCTTCCAAACCGGGCGGTGATCTGGCGCCACGCCGTGCCCAACGCGATCGTTCCGGCGATCCAGGTCTCGGCGCTGCAGCTGGCCTACATGGCGGGGGGCGTGGTCGTGGTGGAGTTCGTGTTCTCCTATCCCGGCATCGGCTCCGCGCTCGTGGACGCCGTCGGCAACCGCGACGTGCCGGTCGTCCAAGCGCTGGCGATCATCATCGCCGCCGTCTACGTGGTCGTGAACCTGATGGCCGATCTGCTGACGATCGTCGTCACCCCCCGGCTGAGGACGGCGGGACGATGAGCACCCCGGAGCTTACGATCGATGCCGCGGCCGCGGCCGCGCCGGAGATGCGTCAGCGCCAGTGGTCGGTGCTGGTCCGCGCCACCCTGCGCCAATGGCGGGCCCGGATCGGGCTGGCGATCTTCGTGCTCATGGTGGTGGTCGCACTCGCCGGTCCGCTGATCGCCCCCCACTCGCCAACCCAGTTCGTCTCGGCGCCCAACAGCCCGTCCGGCCAGAGCGGCCTGCTGTTCGGCTCCGACGCCCTCGGCCGGGACGTATGGAGCCGCTTTCTCTACGGCGGGCGGTCGGTCCTGGGGATGTCGGTGGCGGCGACGCTGATCGGAGTCGGGCTGGGACTGGTGGTCGGCCTGACCGCCGCCTACATGGGCGGCCTGACCGACGAGATCATGATGCGGATCTCGGACGTGTTCATGGCCTTCCCGCAGATCGTGCTCGCGCTGCTGCTGCTCGCGGCGTTCGGGCCCAGCGTGCCGCTGATCATCCTGATCGTCGGTCTCTCCCACGCCCCCCGCGTGGCCCGGGTGATTCGCGGCGCCGCCCAGCAGGTGGTGGAGCGAGATTTCATCAAGGCGGCCGAAGCCGTCGGCGAACCCCGAAGACGGATCATCTTCGGCGAGCTTCTGCCCAACGTGACCAGCCCGCTGCTGGTGGAGCTGGGTCTGCGGCTCACCTACTCGGTCGGCCTGATCGCCGCCATCAACTTCATCGGGCTGGGCCTGCAGCCGCCGACCTCTGACTGGGGGCTGATGATCAACGAGAACCGTCTGTCGGTCACCGTCCAGCCGTGGGGCGTGCTGCTGCCGGTGATCGCGATCGCGCTGCTGACGATCGGCTCCAACCTTCTGACCGACGGGTACGCCCGAGCGGCGATCGGAATCGACCGAGGAGAGTGAGATGAGCGTTGCGCAGCGGCCCTCCGCGGTCACCGTCCGCGAGCTGAAGATCGATCTCGTATCAACCGGGGCCGACATCGTCGAGGGCATCGCCCTCGATGTCCACGCCGGCGAGGTACTGGGACTGGTGGGCGAGTCGGGCTCGGGGAAGACCACGGTGGGGATGGCGCTGATGGGCTACACCCGTCCCGGCGGTCGCGTCACCGGCGGCGAGATCCTGATCGACGGCCGTCCCCTGGCCGGGATGGCGGCCGGCGATCTGCGCCGGCTGCGCGGCGGGACGGTCTCCTACATCCCCCAGGATCCGGGCACGGCGCTGAACCCGGCGCTACGTATCGGCCGGCAGCTGTCGGAGATGCTCGAGGCCCACGCCGGCGACACCAGCGCCGACGAACGCCGGGCCCGGATCCGCGAGACGCTTCAGGAGGTGGCGCTGCCCGATGACGACGAGTTCCTGCGGCGCTACCCGCACCAGCTGTCGGGCGGTCAGCAGCAAAGGGTGGCGATCGCGATGGCGTTCGCGTGCCGGCCGCACGTGATCGTCTGCGACGAGCCCACCACCGGTCTGGACGTGACCACCCAGGCGAGGGTGCTGGAGACGGTGCGCGAGCTGTGCCGCAGCCACGACGTGGCCGCGGTCTACGTCAGCCACGACCTCGCGGTCGTCGCCGAGCTCGCCGACCACGTGGCGGTGATGTACTCCGGGCGGATCGTCGAGCGCGGACCGCGGGACGCCATCTTCTCGCAGCCTCGCCACCCGTACACCCGCAAGCTGCTGCGCGCCGTGCCCGACCTGGCCGGCAGGCGCGCCGTCGTCGGAATCCCGGGGCGCGCGCCCCTGCCGGGCAACCGCCCGTCGGGCTGCTTCTTCAATCCCCGCTGCGACCTGGCGATCGACCGCTGCCATCGAGAAGTTCCCCGAGGAGACCGAGCTGGAGCCCGGCCATGGAGTGTGCTGCTACCGCGCCCAGGACGCCCCGAGCGAGTTGCCGACGACCGGCGAGAACGCGGCGGCGGCCGAGGCCGGTGAGGTCGTGATCGTCGTCGATGACGTCAATGCCAACTACGGCTCCAACCACGTGCTGTTCGACATCGACGTGTCGGTGCGGCGCAACGAGTGCGTGGCGTTGGTGGGAGAGTCCGGGAGCGGCAAGACGACCCTGGCGCGCTGCATCGCCGGCCTGCACAGCGACTGGACCGGCGACATCAAGCTCGCCGACAAGCGGCTGGCCGAGGGGGCTCGCGGGCGCACCTCGGAGGCGCGCAAGCAGATCCAGTACGTGTTCCAGAACCCGTACGCGTCGCTGAACCCGCGCCGGACCGTCGGCCAGACCATCGCCCGCCAGCTGCAGCTGTTCTTCCCCGCCCACCGGCGTGAGACCGGCCGTCGCGTCGGCGAGTGCCTGGAGCGCGTGGCGCTGTCCTCGGCGGCCGCCAACCGCTATCCCGACCAGCTCTCCGGGGGCGAGCGCCAGCGGGTGGCGATCGCCCGGGCGCTCGCCGCCGAACCGTCACTGCTGGTCTGCGACGAGGTCACCTCCGCGCTCGACGTCTCCGTCCAGGCGGCGATCGTCGAGCTGCTGCGCGAGTTGCGGATGCAGACCGGCCTGAGCATGCTGTTCATCACCCACAACCTGGCCCTGATTCGCACCATCGCCGACCGCGTCGTCGTGATGACCGACGGACGGATCGTGGAGAACGGCGCGACCGAGGACGTGTTCACCTCCCCCAGCGCGGAGTACACCGGGCGGCTGCTGGCCAACACGCCCACCGTCGAGGCCGCGCTCGGGGGGTGAACACCGAGGCGTTCATCACCTGCGCCGTGACCGGCGCCGGGGATACCACCTCGCGCAGCCCTCACGTGCCGGTGAGCCCCGAGGAGATCGCGGAGTCCGCCATCGCGGCGGCGCGGGCCGGTGCCGCGATCGCCCACCTCCACGTGCGCGATCCGGCCACCGGACGGGGATCGCGTGATCTGGCGCTGTACCGCCGGGCCGTGACGCTGATCCGGGCCGCCGATGTCGACGTGGTGATCAACCTGACCTCGGGGATGGGCGGCGACCTGGTGCTCGGCGGCCCCGACGCCCCGCTGCCGCCCGACGCTGCCCAGACCGACATGGCCGGCGCGCACGAGCGGCTCGCTCACGTGGCCGAGCTGGCGCCCGAGATCTGCACGCTGGACTGCGGGACGATGAACTTCGCTGCCGGTGGGGACTACGTGATGGTCAACACCCCCGACATGCTGCGGGCGATGGCCGAGCGCGTGCGGGAGCTCGGCGTGCGACCCGAGCTGGAGGTATTCGACACCGGTCAGCTGGTGATGGTCAGGGATCTGATCGCCGAGGGGCTGATCGACGATCCGGTCCTGATCCAGCTGTGCATGGGGATCCGGTTCGGCGCCCCCGACGACCCGGCGACCCTGCTGACGCTCGTCGGGTCGCTGCCCCCGGGGGCGATGTTCTCGGCGTTCGCGATCGGCCGGATGCAGTTGCCCTACGTCGCCATGGCTGTCCTGGCCGGCGGCAATGTTCGCGTCGGACTGGAGGACAACCTGTACCTCGGCCCCGGTGAGCAGGCGACCAATGCACAGCTGGTGGAGCGCGCGGCGGTGATCCTGAGCGCCATGAACGTCCGCGTCCTGCGCCCGGACGAGGTGCGCGAGCGCCTGTCGCTGCGCGGCCGTGGCTGAGACCGCACCCGGAACCGTGGGGCTTCTCGGCGCCGGCGTGATCGGCGGTGGGTGGGCGGCCCGGTTCCTGCTCGCGGGCAGCGACGTCCATCTGTTCGATCCCTCGCCCGCGGCCATCGAGGCGGCCAACGAGACGGTGCAGCGGGCGCGGCGGGCCTGGGGTCGGCTGACCCTGGCGCCGCTGCCGGCTGAAGGCTCGCTGACCCTCGTCGACACCGTCGAGGCGGCGGTGCAGGATGTCACGCTGATCCAGGAGAGTGCTCCCGAGCGCGAGGCGCTCAAGGTGTCGCTGCTGGCGCAGGCCAGCCGAGCGGCGCCTGTCGAGGCGATCATCGCCACCTCCACCTCGGGGCTGCTGCCGTCCGCGCTGGCGGTCGACATCGCCGGGCCGGAGCGGTTCGTCGTCGGGCATCCGTTCAACCCCGTGTACCTGCTGCCGCTGGTCGAGGTGTGCGGGTCGCAGCGCACCTCGCCGCAGACGATCCAGCGCGCGGCCGACATATACCGCTCGGTGGGGATGCGCCCGCTGATCGTCCGCCGCGAGATCGACGGCTTCATCGCCGACCGTCTCCTGGAGGCCCTGTGGCGCGAGGCGTTGTGGCTGGTCGCCGACGACGTGGCGACGGTGGACGAGATCGACGATGCGATTCGCTTCGGCGCCGGCCTGCGCTGGTCGGCGATGGGAACGTTTCTCACCTACCGCCTGGCCGGGGGCGACGCGGGCATGCGCCACTTCATGGCCCAGTTCGGACCCGCCCTGCAACTGCCGTGGACTCGGTTGACCGACGTGCCCGAGCTCGACGACGAGCTGCTGGACAAGCTCGTGGCCGAGTCCGACGCCCAGGCCGGCGGGCGCTCGATCGCTGAGCTGGAGCGGATACGCGACGACGGCCTGGTCGCCGTCCTCCGCGGGCTGGCCGGCGTCGGCTGGGGTGCGGGCGAGGTGGTGGCGCGGACCGAGCGCGCGCTGTACGAGCAAGCCGGCGAGTCGATCGCCGATCGTAGGCTGGCCGACGGCCGGTTGGTGGCGCACGAGGCGCTCGTCGCGCCGCACTGGATCGACTACAACGGCCACATGACCGAAAGCCGGTACCTGGAGGTGCTGGCCGACGCGACCGATGCGTTCCTGCGCGAGATCGGGATCGTCGGGCCCTACATCGACAGCGGCCGCTCCTACTACACGGTGGAGAGCCACATCCGCCATCTCGGCGAGGCGCGCGGCGGTGACCGGCTGCGGGTCGCCACCCGGCTGCTCGGGTTCGACGCCAAGCGACTGCACCTGTTCCACGAGCTGCTCCGCGTCGGCGACGGCACTGGCAGTGGCGACGGCGACGGCGACGGCGACGGCACCGGCAGTGGCGACGGCGCCAGCGCCGGCGGCACCGGCGCCAGCGCGGGCGGCACCGGCGGCACCGGCGGCACCGGGGAGGTGGTCATCGCCACCGGGGAGCACATGCTCCTGCACGTCGACCGCGAGGCGGGCAGGACCGTTGCCGCCGGGTCGGAGATCCTGGCGGCGCTGGATCAGGTCGCGGCCGCCCAGGGCGCTCTGCCGTGGCCAGAGGCCGCCGGCGCGAGCGTCCAGCCCGCTCGGAAGGTCGGCCGCACCTGATCTGAGATCACGCGAGCCTGCGGTCGATCTCGGGGAGCTCGGCCATCCTCTGAGCCAAGCGGCGCCGCTCGGGGCTCTCGGTGAACAGCTCGAGCGCGCGGGCGTACGCCTCGCGTGACTCCTCGATCCGACCCAGCCGCCGCAGCAGCTCGGCGCGGCTCGAGTGCAGGTAGCGGTAGCGCTGGAGCGGGAGCGTGTCCATGATCTGCAGCCCGGCCGCGGGGCCGTCGACCTCGGCGACCGCGATCGCCCGGTGCAGCGCCACCACCGGGGAGTCGGTCAACCGGCTCAGCTCCGCGTACAGAGCGGCGATCTGCGGCCAGTCGCGGGGCTGGTCGACGTGCAGCGACGCGATCGCGGCCTGCACGACGTAGGCTCCATGGCCGCGCAGTGCGAGCGCCCGGTCCAGACACTCGCGCCCGGCGGCGATCTCGCCGGTGTCCCACAGCGAGCGATCCTGATCGGCCAACAGCACCAGCTCACCGTCTCGCAGGCGCGCCGCGCGGCGCGAATCATGAAGCAGCATCAGCGCCAGCAGCCCGTGGACCTCGGCCTCGTCGGGCATCAGCTCGGCCAACGCGCGACCCAGCCGCAGCGCCTCGGCCGACAGCTCGTTGCGACTGGTCCAGCCCTCGTTGAAGATCAGGTAGACGACCGCCAGCACGGCGGCGAGGCGGTCGGGCAGCAGGTGGTCGGCGGGCACGCGGAACGGGATCCCGGCGGCCTTGATCTTCCGCTTGGCGCGGACCAGCCGCTGCGCCATGGTCGCGTCGGTGACCAGAAACGCACGAGCGATCTCCTCGGTGGTCAGGCCGCCGAGGGTACGCAGGGTCAGCGCCACTTGGGCGTCGGTGGCGAGCGCCGGGTGACAGCAGGTGAACACCAACTCGAGTCGTTCGTCGGGGAACGTCATGTCGTCTGCGATATCCGTTGGGTCCTCCGCGGCCTCGGGCACCTCCAGCAGCCGCGTCTTGGCCTCCAACGTCCGTTGCCGGCGGATCCGGTCGATCGCACGGTGGCGCGCGGTCGTGATCAGCCACAGCCCGGGGTTGGTGGGGGTCCCGTCCCGCGGCCAGCGCTCGGCGGCCACCGCGAACGCCTCCTGGGCGGCGTCCTCGGCGAGATCCAGGTCGCCGAGGAAGCCGACCAGGCCAGCGAGGACTCGCCCCCACTGGTCGCGGAAGACCCGGTCTAGGACTGCGTCCATTCGGCAATCGGACGGACTTCGACCGCGCCGCCCATGGCCGCGCCCGGCATCTTGGCGGCGAGCTCGATCGCCGCGTCCAGATCGTCGGCCTCGAACAGGCAGTAGCCGTCCAGCGCCTCCTTGGTCTCCACGTAGGGGCCGTCGGTGGTCAGAGTCCTGCCATCCTGCACCCGCACCGTGGTGGCGGTCTCCGGCGGCTGGAGCTGGTTGCCCGGGGTGATCCCGGGGGTCCGGTTGACCGCCCCCCAGCCCGCGGCGATCTGGCTCTGCTCTTCCTCGGGCAGGCTCTTCCAATCGCGGGCCCGGGGTCCGAGGTTGATCAGCAGCATGTACTTCATGTTGTCCTCCTTTTGGGGAATCGTCCTCCAAGAGACGAACGGGCGGCGGCCGGATCGACAGGACCCAGGGTTCGCCGGCGGGCGATCACCGCCGTCGGTGGCGCCAGGGGCCGAGCGGCCAGGGACACCATGCCGCCCCGGGGCCTACGAGACCGCGCTGCGGCTACCGGCGTCGCCGGTGGCCGGCCCGGCGCCGGTGATTGGCGTACAGGTGAGGCGGGCGTTGACCGCGTCTGTACAAATTGTTGCATCCGCCTTTGTACGGTGATACCTTCACCGTCTCTTCGTGTCCGCCGAGAGAGAGGAGGGACCCAGGCTGTGGCGCATCTAACAGCCTGTTTCAGATCCGGCTCCGGATCGCCTGCCCGTCACCATTGAGGCGCGCGCGGTCAGATCTGTCATAACCACAACACACGTTGTCTAAGTATTGCTGGCGTGCACGCGGGAAGGCTGTCCAGCGATGCAGTGGTAATCGTTGATGTCGCGGCGGCTCCGTGTGTCTCGGATCCGGCTGGTGCTCTGAGCGACATCCATCGACAGCTGCTGACAGCTCCGCTTACACGTTGAGGACCGGAGGCGACGTTCAAACGTGTTAGGAGCTCACTTGTACACTCGCCCGAGGCGAACCTTGACTCTCGGCGTGACGGTTGTCGTCTGCGCGATGGCCTTTGCCTTCCAAGCAGCGTCGGCTTCAGCGTACACGCCGATCACCCCGAGTGACGCCAGTCATACGTACACCCTCAATGGTCACAACCTGACCATCGACAAATTGGTGTCGATCGCGCGCTACGGCGCGAAAGTCCAGCTGTCGCAGGCGGCTCGCCAGCGATCGCTGAACGCCTACTACCTCCTCCTTGAGGGATCTCGCGAGGGGGTCCCGATCTACTGGTTCAACCGCGCCCCCGGAGCAGGGCGGCAGGACGTGATCTTCCAGGGCGATCCGCTGTCGACGCAGGTGACATCGGACTCCGCCACCTGTCCGCAGACCGGCAACCCGTGCTCGAACCGTGACTACCTGCTCCAGAGCGGGCTGCAGACGTTCCAGGCGGGCGCTCGCGGCGGCGTCGGTCCGGAGGTCTCTGACGAGGAGATCGTCCGGGCGATGATGGCCGAGCGTGTCAACACGATGTCCTATGAGGCGGCGACGCCGCAGCTGACGCAGATGCTGATCGACCTGCTGAACAAGGACGTGACGCCGGTCGTGGAGTCCCGCGGGTCCCCCGGCGAGGGCGACCTGCCGCAGATGGGCAACGTCGAGGCCACGATGGTCGGCGCCGGCGACGCCTATTACCACGGGGTGAGGATGTCCGCCGCCGCAGCGCTGGCCCGCGCCGGTCTGCGGCCGTTGCAGGATCAGCCCGCCCAGAAGGAGGCGCCGGGGGCGCCGTTCGCTGCCGACGACGCGGCGCTGACGAGCACGAACGCGTTCTCGGTGGGGCAGGCGGGGCTGCTCGCCTACGACGCCGAGCACATGCTCAACTGGCAGGACCTGATCTATGCCATGGAGCTGGACGGCATGAACAGCAGCGTGACGCCGATCTCGGCGCCGGTTCAGTTCAATCGCCCGTTCTCGTGGCTCAACGGGGACGCGTCACGGGTGATGGACGAGATCAGCGGCAGCTATCTGTTCAACATCGATCAGACGAACAACGGCGTCCCCACGCGGATCATCCAGGACCCCGAGAGCCTGCGGGCGCTCAGCGAGCGTGATGGCTCGGCCTGGGAGGCGTGGGCGAACCTGAAGAACGACCTCAGCACGCAGATGAACTCCTCAGACCACAACCCGGCGGTGACCCCGGGTTGGTCTCCGCGCTCGTCGCCGGAGCTGAGCACGCCGTGGTTCATGCAGTACTACGTCAAGGGCGGTCCCGATGACAGCGCCTGTGTCGGCGGTGGCGTGGGACCGGCGACCGGCTGCCGGCACGGTTACATCATGTCCAACGCCAACTGGGATCCGTACCCGATCGACAACGAGATCGAGGCCCTCACTAACGCACTGGCGAACATCGCCGTCAACGACGACATGGTCCCGCTGCGATTCGAGAACACGTTCTTCACCGTGATCTCACCCAACGATCCGACCCTGCCGTCCGGTCCGTTCACCAATGCCGCCGGCGGCGCCGACGACTACGCGCTGGCGGATCTCATGGCCGAGATCCAGACGCTGCAGAACCCGGTTCCCGCCCAGGGTAACTCGATCGTCTCGACGGTCGAGGACCTCCAGGCGGGGAGCCGGATCAAGGTCGCCAAGGCGCGGCTCATGGTGGACGACCTGACCTGGCTACAAGGACAGGATCTCCTCACCGCCACTCAATGGATGAACATCCGCCAGATCCAGGGGCAGGCCCTCGGCCTCCCCCGCAGCTTCGGCGCTTCGCCGACGGCTGCCTGGGAGGCGTTCCGGCAGGTGGTGCCGTGGCAGGCGGCCGATCGACCTGAGGTTCCCGCGGGCACGTTGGCCTACGACTTCCTGCAGGCCAATCCCGCGACGCAGTTCTACCCGCCGGCCGTCAATCCACCGAGCAGTAGCCGCTACAGGGCCGTTTCCATGCGCAGCCTGCTGCCGGCGATCCGGGCCGCCGGACCCCGGACGACTCGGTACCGGACGAGCCGGACTCGAGTCAAAACCGGATCGCTCCAGAGTCTGGCCTTCCTGCCAGAGCTCAAGAAGCGCCACTAGCCAAGGCCCGCACCCGCGGTGGCCCCGGACGCGCTCCGGGGCCACCCGGGGCGGTGGGGCGCCGGCGGACACGTGGACCGCCGGCCGGTCAGCTGACCGCGCCGAGGGCGACCACGCCGGCGACCACGAGGCCGACGCCCACCCACTGGGCGCCGGTTGGCCGCTCCCGGAGCATCCACACCCCCATGATGATCGGCACGACCGCGTATGGGGCGGAGGCTGCGGCCACGATCGCGGTCGCTGCGTGTCCGACCCCGAGGTTGAAGCACACGTAGCCGCCGGTGTCCACCAGCGCGAGCAGCGCGATGATCGCCGCCAGTCTCCGTGTCCGAGCCGTGGCGGGAACGGGCTGTACGGCACCCGGCGCGCGCTCGGCGGCACCGGGCGCGGGCTCGGCGGCACCGGGCGCGGGCTCCGCGGCACCGGGCGCGGGCTCCGCGGCACCGGGCGCGGGCTCGGCGGCACCGGGCACGGGGCCGGCGGCGCCCCGCGCGGGCTCATCGCCGTGGACGACCCACCGCGGCCCCTTGTCGATGAGCACGTGGCCGAGCAGGAACACCGTCGCGAACCCCCGGGCGAGGAAGATCGGGGCCAGCCACCCGATCCGGCCGCGATAGTAGGAGACTCCGAACACGAACGCCCCGAGCAGCGCCATCGCGCATAGCGCCAGCACCAGCCCGAGCGCCGAGGGCCGCTGAGTTCTCGTCCGCACCAGCTCGCGAACGTCCGCCGATGCGAACATCGCGCCGAGGATCGTGAGCGCGACCGCGAGCGCCTGCCAGACCGAAAGGCGGCTGCCGGCGAAGGCGACCGCCAGCAGCGCAGTCACCGCGGCGTAGCCGGAGACGATCGGGCTCAGCACCGAGATCGGACCGATCGCCAGCGCCCGATAGAACACGAGATACGACAGCCATCCCACCGCGCCGACCGCCACCAGCACGCACACCTGCATCAGGTCGGGGCGCGCCAGCGCCCCGGTCGCCAGCACCAGCGCGGTCAGGGGGATCAGCGCGGTGAGGTGAAACCCCAGCACGACGCGCAGCGCGCCGATGCTCCGGGAGGCGATCGCCGCGAAGTAGTCCGCCAGCCCCCAGCAGAGGGCAGCGCCGAGGCCGAGAGCAACGCCCATCAGTGCGGCGTGCGCGCGCCGGCGCGGGGAGAGGATCCGTGGCCGGGGATAACGCGCGTCACCTTAGGGCTTCCGACTTTGCAATTGACGGCTCCGACGGCGTCTGGACGCGCCTGACGCGACCCGCTCGCCCTCACGTACCACCAGTACGATCGCGGCGAGCGGGTCGCGTCAGTCACGCCCAGCCACTCGTCGGATTTCGCCAATTGCTCAATCGGAAGCCCGTAGTGACCCCCTACGCGAGCCGGGCATGCGGTATAAATCCGCGGCGGTTTGAACAAATTCATCAAATGAGGGGTGAGTAGATGTCGACCGGAGACCTGCACCGCACCGCGTTTGACCCGGTCCAGCGAGAGGCGGGCGCGACCTGGACCGACTGGGAGGGCTGGGCGTGGGCCGCGGACTTCGGCGACGCGGTGGGCGAGCACCAGGCCACGCGGACGGCGTGCAACATGTGGGACGAGTCGCCGCTGCGCAAGTGGGACCTGCGCGGTCCCGATGCGGTGTCGCTCGCCGACACCCTGTTCACCAACGACATGGCGGCGCTCGAGATCGGTCAGGTTCGCTACGGCGCACTGTGCGACGAGCAGGGCAAGATGATCATGGACGGCACCGTCTTCCGGCTCGCCGATGACCATTGCCTGTCGATCACCAGCTACGACTCCGACCTGGCTTGGTTTCAGAAGGTCGCCGCCGACCGCGGGCTCGACGTGCAGGTGCAGGATCGAACCGCCGAGATGCCGCATCTGCAGGTGCAGGGGCCCAAGGCGCGCGAGGTGCTGGGGCCGATCACCGAGGGCACCGACGTCGGCGCCCTGCGCTACTTCCGGTTCGTGCAGGACGGCGTGCGGGTGGGCGGTGTCCCCTGCTGGCTGTCGCGCACGGGGTACTCGGGGGAGCTCGGCTTCGAGATCTACTGCGCTGTCGATGACGCCCCGGAGCTGTGGCGCGCGGTGCTGCGGGCGGGCGAGCCCCACGGGGTGCGCCCGATCGGGCTGTCGGCGATCGAGACGCTGCGGATCGAATCCGGGCTGCTGTTCCCGGACATCGACTACTTCCCCCACGACACCGACCCGTTCGAGGTGCGGCTGGACAAGGTGGTCAAGCTGGACAAGACCAGCGATTTCGTGGGCCGCGACGCGCTTTTAAGGATCGCCGACCAGGGCACGCCCCGGCTGTTGACGACGCTGCGGATCGAGGGCGACGACGTGCCTGAGTACGGCGCGGCGGTGTCACACGAGGGTCGGGAGGTGGGGATCGTGCGCAGCCCCTGCCAGAGCCCGACGTTCGACATGCAGGTGATCGCCATGACCGCCGTCGACCGTGACCTCGTGCAGGACGGACAGCGGCTGGAGGTGGCGGTGGGCGACGGCACGGTCGGCGCTACGGTGGCCCCGTTCCCGATCTACGACACCGAGAAGCGCCGCCCGCGCAGCTAAAGGAGGCGAAGGCCGGGACCGCGGCGTTGGCGCTTTGAGTTCAGGGCGACTCACGATGAGATTGTCGGCTCGGCGCTCATCAACGCACCCGACGCGGCGGGTCAGAGCGGCGCGAGCACGGGCCCGCGACCGGCAGGGTGGTTAGCGAAGTTGCGTCTGGGTAACAGAACCGCTGCGGCACCTCGCGTGTTTCTTCCTCTCAGTTAAATCGGGCCTCGGATTCCCAATCCGGGGCCCCGCTCTTACTGAGGTGACGCGGCCGGTTCGCCCTCCGCGGTAGCGGCAATCGGTGGCAAGCTCGTGGCGTGATAGTTGGGCGGCCCGTCAAGCACGTAGATCTCGGCGGCGAGGTCGGGGTCGAGGTGGTTGGCGCTGAGCATCGCGGTCACGGTCCGGCCGGTCAGCTGCGCGACCTGGGTGCTGCTTTCCTCGCGCATCGCTTCTTGGAACTCGTGGCGAATCTCGATCACCTTCTCGCCGCGGCCCTTGGCGGCGAGGGACTTTTCGCCCTTGGTCAGGGTCTGCTCGAGCATCACCACCACGACGTTGTCGCGGATCGTGGTCCGGGCTTTGGTCGGTCCTCGCCCGGTGTACTCGCGCAACAGCCGGACGATCGCGTTTGAGATCGCTGTCGGCAGCGAGCTGCCTTGCGGATGCTGTTCATCGGTGAGGACGGTCATCGCCGTCCGATCTCGCCTTCCCCTGTGCAATGGTCTCCGGCGCCGGGAAGAGGGGAAGGCGGGACACCGCCGAAGGCGCAAGACGCCCCCGCTCGCCAATCGCTGGCGGGAGCTAGCGAGAGTGTGGCACGCCCGGTTGCTGGCACGTCAGGACGGGTAAGCCGGATGGGTCAGTAGTCCAACACGGGAGAGGGAGAGGGATCCATGGCCAAGACTGCCGGTGACGTGATGAGTGGCGGAGCGGAGTGCATCGGGGTGAAGGAAACGGTGGCGCAGGCCGCCAAGCAGCTCGCAGACCGAGATGTCGGCGCGATGCCGATCTGCGGCGAGGATGATCGCCTCAAAGGGATGCTGACTGACCGCGACATCGTGGTCAAGGTTCTCGCCCAAGGCAAAGACCCCGGCCAGGTGACCGCCGCCGAGCTCGCCACCCAGAGCGAGGTGATCACCATCGGCGCTGATGACTCCGTCGACGAAGCGCTGGACACGATGACCCAGCACAAGGTCCGGCGCCTGCCGGTAATCGACGGCCACAAGCTGATCGGCGTCATCAGCCAAGCCGACCTCGCCCAAGCAATCGACCCCGACCGCGCCGGGGAGCTCGTCAAAGCCATCTCCGCAGCACCCTAACCCGTCCGCAGGATGGGCCGGAGCCGGGCTTAGTTGATTAGCAGTCATCTGCCATCACGGTGCGCTCGGACGTGGAGAACACCCAGATCGAAAGCGCCCACCCACCGCTCAAGCGTTCATCATGAAGACCATCACGGGTCGAAGACCTAAGCTAGAGCTGGAGCGTCTTAGCCTCCGTCGGCGAGGCGTCCGACCGGGGGTCTCAACCGAGTCGGTGACCGAAAAACGCCTAGCAAGCTCGCGATCAGTGCGCGCGACGCCCCCGGCCGCACATATCGCCCCCTTGCTCTGTGGTGCCGTCGCCTGGCCTCACGCTGCTTATGATCGCGCGGTGAGGGACCCGATGGCGGCGCAGGAATCAAAGCGAGCCGACCGGAGGAAGCCCAGCGAGAAGAGTCGCCTCCGCAACGACTGGATCACAACACTGCGAACTGCTCAACGAGCTGCGGAGGGCCGGCACCGGAATCTAGGGGGAGCCGGCGATGAGGCGCGTAGTGAGTCGGGATTAAGAAGCTCTCATTTCGGCTCGTTTGCTGCTGTGTTCGTTGGGTAGCGAAACCGGTCCGCGGTCGAGGCGCTCGCTGCGCGCCGCCGATCGGTTTCCCCTAACGACTCGTCTCCCGGAGAGTAATGCGCATTTCTCCCAACCGGCCCATATTCCGCGTTCTCGTCCTGGCTGGTCTCGCGGTGCTCGCGATCGCCGCGTCGAGTTCTGCCAACACCCTCGGTCGCGGCTTTGGTCCGGCACCGCAAAACCCGGTTACCTACCAGCCGTTCAAGCACACGTGCAACTCGCGGCTGCCTGAGCCGATCTGTCAAGACATGACTGTCGACGTCAAGACGGGGCTCAATGGCAGCATCGTCAGCTTGCTGTACACCCAGAGCTATTTCTGTGATCTCACGGTCAGGAGCCGCGCGAGCACGGGTTGTGAGTTTGGCGCCGGAGCGCGTCGGCTTCCGCCGGGGGTCGCAGGTCGACGGTACACCGATCCGCTTTATCTCATGTTTCCTGCGGGTCCGTTGACTAAGGTGTGGCCCGCGCTCAAGCCGGAGTGCCAGCACCCCGGGCTTTGCACGGATCATCCCTCGCGCGTCGATTTCTCGCGGGTGCTGGGTCCGCAGGCTGGCAACATGTTGCTTCCGGCCCATGATCACTTCGAGACCACCCGCAACGGCAACCGGCCGGAATGGCACGAGCTCTACGGGTTCATGGTGAGCAAGACGGCGAGCTGGGTCGCAGCCGATCAGTCTCACGACGTGCGCACGCTGTTCCGGCTGGCGCGCACGAAGGGCAGCGGGGTCCGGGGACCCTTCCCGAGCAACATCTTCTTCTTCTTCCAGACGTTGCCAGGTCACCCGTACGCCTCCGAGGTGCAGTGGTCGACGCTGCCCACCCCGACAGTGAATCCCTTGACGAACTACTCCCCATCGATCACCGGCCCCGGGGATCCGCTGATCGACCACGTGGTGGGCCTGAGCGGGAACCTTCTCTCGACCTTCTTTGGCATCGGCAACACCCCGCAGTATCAGCTGAGCCCGTTGCCGTAACGGAACAAGGAGGCGGTCCGGATAAGCCGGACCGCCACCGTCCGCCTTTAGCGGTCCTCTGCATTGGCGGCCGCGACCCTCCGCGTTAGTGCTGAGCTCAGCGAACGGCGTGAGGTGAAGATGGCGCCTCACGACCCCGGACTGCTTCGCACGGCAGGGTCAGTCCACTCGACTCAAACCAGTTGCCGACCTGTGGTTCGTCGTTCCGCTTGCCCGCCGCACTAAGGATTGATGGCGGGCGCGCGCGCCCAGGGTCCTGCAAGTGTTGACCTCGTCCAGCTCCTGAGTTCGCTGGCCATGGCACGAGCCCATGATCTGGCGAGGCCAGCCATCCTCTTGCCCCGGACGCCAGCCGCCAAGCAGCCGCTCTCGCCCCGTCGAGTCACGTTTGCGCTCAACCCGCCCTCTGGCCCCGCTATTGAGTCACGTTCTTGGCCGAATTCGTGACCTTCGGGTTCTCGGGTGAGTTTGGCGCCGAGCGCGGCGGTCGATCGGGGACGGAGCACCCCGCGCGCTGAAGGGCGGGTGCTTTGTTGGAGTGGGCTCAGCTCCCGCGGGCTGGAGCTCTGCCCCGCGACGCCACGCTGGGCCAGCTGATCTCGTTAGGCGTCTAGGAGCACCGGATCGACTGAGGCGCTCAGCCCGCGAGACCGGGGGCGGCTGCGGCATCGGCGCCGACGGCCGCCGCCTCGGCCTCGCCGCTGCGGGCCGCTTGTGAGTGTTGGTGGCTGTCGCGCGAGGAGATGAGCACGGCGGCGAGGATCGCGCCGGCGACGGCGAGGCCGGCGCCGACGAGGAACGCGCGGTCAAAGCCTTTGGTCAGCGCGACGGCCGAGCTGTGGACGCCGGCGTGAAACAGGCTTTGGGTGCGGCTGTTGGCGACGGTGGCGAGGATCGCCAGCCCGAGCGCGCCGCCGACCTGCTGGGAGGTGTTGATCAGCCCGGAGGCCAGGCCCGCCTCCCGCGGCTTGGTTCCGGTCACGGCGGCGATCGTGACTGGCACGAACGCCAGTCCGAGCCCGACGGCGGCGAGCAGCGACGGGCCGAGCACGTCCGCGGCGAACGATCCGTCTGCTGGGACCTGTGAGAACCACAGCAGCCCGCCGGCGACCAGCAGCATCCCCGCGATCAACGGCGGTTTGAAGCCGACGCGGGTGACGAGCTGGGAGGCGGCTCCGGCGGACAGGATGATCCCGACCGCGAGTGGCAGGTAGGAGACCCCGGTCTTGATCGGCGAGTAGTGCAGGACGTCTTGGAGGTAGAGGGAGATGAAGAAGAACATCGAGAACAGCGACATGCCGATCAGCAGCCCGACGATGTTCGCTCCTCTGAGTGTCCGCAGGCGAAAGATCGAGAACGGCATCAGCGGGTGGCGCGAGCGCCATTCGATCACCAGGAAGGCGATCAGCAGGACCGCCGCCCCGGCCAGGCGCAGCAGCGTGGCCGTCGACCCCCAGCCGGAGTTGACCGTGTCAACGACGGCGTAGACGAGCAGCGACAGGCCGGCGGTGACGGTCACCGCGCCGGGCAGATCAAACGTCTGCGCCTCGTCCTCGGCGCGGCTCTCGCGCAGCGTCCGCGGGGCGAGTAGCGCCGCGGCGATTCCGATCGGGACGTTGACAAACAGCACCCAGCGCCAGCTCAGACCGCTGGTCAGGATCCCGCCGAGCAGCACGCCGGCGGCGCCTCCGGCGCCGGCGACCGCACCCCAGATCCCGAGCGCGCGGTTGCGCTCGGCGCCCTCGGCGAACGTGACCGTGATGATCGACAGCGCCGCCGGCGAGACGATCGCCGCGCCTAGGCCCTGGACCGCGCGGGCAGCGATCAGCCAGCCTTCGGACTGGGCGACCCCACCGGCGAACGAGGCGAGCGAGAACACCACCAGGCCGAGCATGAACATGCGCCGGCGCCCGAGCAGGTCGGCCATCCGCCCCCCAAGCAGGAGAAACCCGCCGAAGGTCAGCACGTATGCGTTCACCACCCACGACAGGTCAGCCCGCGCGAAGTGCAGGTGCGCGCCGATCGACGGCAGCGCGACGTTGACGATCGAGGCGTCGATCACGATCACGAACTGGGTCATCGCCAACAGGATCAGCGCGAGATTCTTCGCGCGGGGCGTGTACAGCGGCGGCGTCTGGGGCGGGCTGATCGATGTCATTGGAAGCTGACCTCCGGTTCCGTTTGCGTCATCGACTATAGTGAACGACGATTCCGATTGTCAAGGACCGGGATGAAAAGTTATGACGCCAACCGAAACTGAGCGCCCACTACGCGCCGACGCGCGCCGCAACCGCGAGCGCATCCTCGAGAACGCCCGGGACGTGTTCGGCGAGTACGGCGTCGACGCGCAGATGGACGACATCGCCACCCGCGCAGGCGTCGGGGTCGGCACCGTCTACCGCCACTTCCCGACCAAAGAGGCGCTAATGGTCGAACTCGTGCGCCAGAAATTCCGGCTCTTCGCTGCCGGCGCACGCGAGGCGCTGGAGCGCCACGGAGAGCCGTTCGCCGTGTTCGCGAACATGCTGCGCCGAAACGCGGACGAGCTCGCACGCGACGCCGGCATGCAGCACGTGCTCACGGGTGTCGAAGACCACATCTGGGCCCAGGTGCAAACCGAGCAAGACGAACTGAACACGCTCACCGCACAGCTGATCGCTCGCGCCCAGCACGCCGCGACGATGCGCCCCGGCGTCAGCGCGAACGACATCGCGATGCTGATGTGCGGCCTGTGCGCCACAATGACCCAAAACCGCCCCGGCTTCGACTGGCACCGGCACCTCGAACTCGCGATCGACACGCTCCGGGCACGGTAAGCAGCGGGCCCTCGATCGGACTGCTAGCCGAAAGCTCACACCCACCCACCCGTCGCGGGGAGAACGCGGTTAGGTAGCAGGCCGAGCGGGATGATCGACCGAATCATCCGAACCCCTCTAAACGGTCACATTCTTGGCCGAAAACGTGACTCAAGCCGCAAAGATGGACCTCCGCTGAGGTCCGGCCGGCGAGCGGTGCGTCTAGATGTTTCGCCGGCCCCGCCAGCAACTGGTGACATCAGCGAGCCCGTCCGCGCGAAACCTGATCTGGCGACGCTCTAAGCTGTCGCTGGCACATGGCCTTCGTGCTTCACGAAGGCCATCGAGCTGTGGCTGTCGGTGTGCTCGAGGTCGAGCTCGTCACCTGCGCGTACCTTGAGTGACTTCGAGAGTGCTGTTTCGGCGTCGTCGTTCTCGTCCGTGGCTTGCGCCTCATCCGGTGGCGCTTACCCACCGGTGGCGCGGGGTTGTCGTTCGCTGCTTGTTCAAGCGGGTTTCGGCGTCTTCCCGACGCTCCAGGTGACCCGCCCAACGACGAGGCGTTCGCTCCGGAACTTGGGGCATCGCTGAGACGTTGGGCAGTAAGGCGCCTGCTCGAGCGTGACGGTTGCGCTGTAATCGCCGGGACACCACAAGGCCGCTGGCGGATGGAGCACCACCTGAAGGCGCTGCCCGATCAAACCGCTTCGAACGATCGGCGTGTTCTCGGGTATGCATCCCGCGGCGGGGGGGCCGGTGAGCGTGATGCGGTAGAGGGCCATACGAGAGCCGTGGCGCCCGAGCGGCACGCGGGAGGTTAGATGCAGCATGAATACGGTGATCGCCCCGCCGCGTCTGGGGGTGATCGTTGGGTGCGTTTGCTGCGCTTCCGTGGCTGCGGGCGTGATGCCCTTACGTGACTGGCTCACACGTTGGGTGGTTCCTCCAGATCGTACCGCCGAAGCCTGGCCCCCCGGCGCGGCTGGGACGGAAGCCGCGCTCGATCGCGAACTCGATGTTTGCCCGCAGCCAGACAACAGGAGCGCGGCGCATAACCCGATCAGCAACATCCGAGAAGTCACCACACTCAGACTACGCCCCAGCCGGACAACCATGACGCCCTTAGAGGCTCGTCAGCAGCGGCGGCGGCGGGCAGGGTCGCGGAGCTTGTCGATCTGGCTGGCATCAGCGACGCAGGTCCCGGAAGAGCCGTCCGTCGGGGCGACATGATCACGTATATGAGTAAAAACGTGACTCAGGGTGCCCCGGGCTGTCCCTGGGGGCGCCGCGTTCAGCTCGCGGTGCTTGTATTGGAGGCGAGCTTGGCACAGGGAGCCGGACTTGTCGCAGTTCCCGAGAGACAGCCGAGTTGTGCGCAGCATCAAGATTTACACATTAACCTGACTCGATGGGCCAGGCGATCCGCCGCGCGGCGCCGGAAACCGCGCCCCGCTTGACCTCCTCGCCGGCGCCGGCACCCGCCGCCCCTCGGCGGCCGCGGCTCCTACGGGCGATCGTGTTCGTTGTCGGGGCCGCCAGCCTTGGGGCCGAGATCTCCGCCGCGCGCCTGCTAGCACCGTACTTCGGCGCCTCGACAATCATCTGGGCCAACACCATTGCCACCGTGCTCGTGGCGCTGGCGGCGGGCTACGCGATCGGTGGCCAGCTGGCCGACCGGCGCGCCGATCTGCGAGGACTGTGCGCCATCGTCTTGCTGGCCTCGGTGCTGTTGGCCGCTGTCCCCTTCGTTGCGGACCCGTTCTTGCGCCTATCGGTGAAGGCGCTCGGAGCCTTGTCGGTGGGCGGCTTTCTGGGATCGTTGGTCGCCGTCCTGGTGCTGGTGGCGATCCCTGTCCTGCTGCTGGGCGCGGTGGCGCCCTACGCCAATCGGCTGACCGTCGTCGAGGTGGCTGACACTGGCAAGGTCACTGGCGGCTTATACGCCATTTCCACCGCCGGCTCGCTGGTGGGCACGTTCCTGGCAGCGCTGCTGCTGATCCCGCTGATCGGCACCCATCGGACTTTCATCGTCTTCGCGCTAGGGCTGGCCCTTGTCGCTGCGCCCGGTCTCGAGCTGCGGCGCTTCCTGCTTGTTCCGGCGGTCGTCGCCGGGCTGCTGGTGATTCCCCCCGCGGCGATCGGGTCTGACGTGAAGGGCGGCAGGGTCATCATCGAGACCGAGACGCCGTACCAGTACGCACGGGTGGTTCAGTTCCACGACGGCGTGCGCTGGCTGCAGCTCAACGAGGGAGTCGCCATTCACTCCCTCTACCGGCCGGGAAGCTATCTGACCGGAGGCTACTGGGACGACTTCCTCACGCTCCCATTCGCCGGGGGTGCCGGGCCCCCGCGCCGGATAGCGATCCTCGGCGACGCCGCCGGCACCATCGCTCGCGCCTACGGCCATTATTTCCCGTCGACCCGGGTGGACGCCGTGGAGCTCGACGGCGAGCTGACCACTATCGGCAAGCGCTATTTCGGCTTGCGTGGACCGAAGCTGAACCTCTACACCGCCGACGCCCGGCCGTGGTTGCAGGCCTCGGGCGCGCACTACGACTCGATCTTCCTGGACGCCTTCCGCCAGCCATATATTCCGTTTTATTTGATCACGCACGAGTTTTTCGCGTCCGTCCGAGCGCATCTGAACCCGGGCGGCGTGTTCATCGTCAACGTCGGGCACCTGCCGCAGTCAACCGCGCTCGAGCAGGTAGTCTCGGCGACCCTGCGGTCGGTTTTCCCGGTTGTGGTCCGCGATCACTTCAGCGATACCAACTCGCTCGTGCTGGCCAGCACCCGGACGCTCTCGGCCGGACGCATGATCGCCACCCATGCGCGCGTACCCGAGGATCTGCAGGGTCTGCTGGCCGCAGTCGCGGGCCGCCTAGGGCAGGCGCTACGGGGCGGGCGGGTCTACACCGACGACATCGCCCCGGTTGAGTGGTTGACTGACCTGTCGATCATCCAGTACGCAACCGGCACACGCTGAGACCTACAGAGCGCGCGGCCGCCAGGGCAGGATTAGCTCATCCCTGGCCGCTCGGTAAAGAAATGGTGCTCCGGCGAGCCGCTTCTGGTCTTGAGAGATCATCTTGAACTGGCCGAGAAAGACTGTCCGACGCAGCGAGATGATCACGTTATGGACAGTTTCGTGATTATTCGACAGGCGGCTGGGCCGATGGCCGGATGTTTTGAATCGGAGCGTAGGAGGTCCAATTGCCTTCTGATGAGCTGTGGTCGGGCTCGGGGAAGATCACTTGGGCGCGTCCAGCGGCGTCAAGGATCGTCTGCGCGTCAAGCTCTGCGCGCGAGAGCGGGATCTTGACGGTCGGCCATTCGCACACGAACGCGACCGGCCCAGGCGGCGGCAGTGGCCAGACCCACATGTGTTGTCGCCAGCTGCTGCCCCCGCCTCCCCCGCCGCCGGAGTGCATCACCGGCCCGGCAGGCGGCTCCTGGTCGTGGTAAAAGCCGCCGGTGTTGGTCGCCTTGGCGCCGTCTGCGAATTGCACTCCGATCCGCAGCAGCTCGGGGTCAAGCTCTTGCTCGCCGCGGCGAACGAGCCGACGACGCCGGCCGAACAGCATCGGGTCGAGGTCGAGCTCGCGTTGTCCTGGCGCGGCCATCGTCACCAGATCGAACTCAAACCCGGTCGGGTAGCCCGCCAGGCGGGTGACGCACACCGCGACCTTCTCGTTGCGCGCCAGCACCAGCTCAAGTGCCACCACCCCCGGCAACGTCCCCTCTGGCGCAGCGACCCACGGTGGCGAGCGATAGCACTCGTCAGGCTCGGCCGGCGGCGGTGGGGGAGGCTCGAAGAAGTCGCTCATCCAGAGACTCGCCCGAGCCTATCGCTGGCTACGTTGCGTCTGGGAGCCGCTCGAGCTCTCGTATCGCATGGCGGATCTGCGCGCGGCGGATCGGGATACGCGCCTGGGCGGGTGCTTTGGGGTTGGGCACCAGTACCGTGTGTCCGGCGTTGATGCGGTGAAGCATCCCGCACAGGGCGCTGGCCACCGCCTCAAACTGACGATGGTTCCAGCGGGCGGCGTTGACGGCGATCTGCGCGAAGGTGAGTTGGCCGGCGTAGGACCACCAGAATCCTGCGCGAGAGGTGTGCGTCGAGCAGAACGCGGCGATCGTCGGCGGCCGTGAGCTTGCCTGCGCGAGCGAGTAGCCCGCAAACGACATCGCCGCGGCCGTCACCACGACGACGGGCAGGGCCTTCATCCAGCGCCGCATGCCTGCACCATAGGCTGTTGAGCTGAGCGGACCGACTGATTTCGATCGCCGGCGCCTGCGGCGATCCCGTCCGCGCCTCCCTCTACGGTCACGTTTATGCACGTAAACGTGATCATTCCGTCTGGGGGGCCTGAAAAAGATCAGGGGCATGAGCACAGATCGCGAAGTCAAAGACGGTCCGCCGGGGACGCTCGCTGAGCAAACCGGCTACGCCGCGCGGCTGCGAGACGACAACCGCGTGGCCGCGAGGCCGTCGCGGCTGCACCGAGATCGGCCTGATCTGCGGGGGCCGGGGTGCCAGTGCCCGACGTGCCAGCGCGCGGTGGCCGGCGCGCGATGATCGAGCCGCCGGCGGGGTCCTCGCTTTCTCTCTCCTCTGCGAGGCCTCGCCGACGCCCACCGGAAGTGCTGAGCGAGGCCGAAGCGGTCGCGCTGATCAAGGCGTGCCCGACTCGGGCGCCGACCGGAGTGCGCAACCGCGCGCTAATCGCCGTGCTGTGGCGGTCGGGCCTGCGGATCTCCGAAGCCCTTGCGTTGGAGCTGCGCGACGTCGACCTCGAGGCCGGCACCTTGCGGGTACGGCACGGCAAGGGCGACAAGAGCCGCACCGTCGGCGTTGACGAGCAGACCAGCGCGCTACTGGCGCGCTGGCTAGATCGTCGCCGGCGGCTTTCCCCCGGCGCGCGCGCGGTGTTCTGCACCCTGGCCGGCGGCCGGATCGACGCCTCCTATGTCCGGCGGCTGCTCCCCCGCCTGGCCGCCAAGGCCCACGTCGAGCGGCGGGTGCACGCCCACGGCCTCAGACACACCTACGCCTCAGAGCTCGCCCGCGAGGGCACCGCGATCAACGTGATCCGCGACGCGCTTGGGCACACCAGCCTGGCGATCACCGATCGCTACCTGCGCGACGTCGCCCCCATCCACGTCATCGACACCATGCGCGCCCGCCGCTGGGACGGGGCGTAACGAGATGATTGCGACACGCGACACGACAGTCGTGTCGTCTGTCGCAAGCCTTCTACAGGGCCCCCCGTCGCTGGATCAGCGACGATCCGGTCGCCGTGTACAGGCTCGAAGTCGCCGTGGAGGACCTCGGGGTCAGGGTCTAATCCGTTGGGCCAGACAATCGTGCGCGAGCTCTCATCGACTCTGACTTGACGGAAGTAGGCGGGGTCGCGCAGCGGCTCAGCCATCGTGCTCTCGGCATGTGCGAGGTCCTCGGAGAAGTCGACCTCGCGCACGACCCCATCGTTGAAGCTGACTCGTAGGCGGTAGCCGTCAAGGGCTCCACATTGGTGACTCGGAGAACCACGGGAAGAATGCTAGAGCAGCGGCTGCACGGGAGTGGGCGGCTCGGGCCTCTGCACCCGCGCCCAGTTCTCGCGCAACTCGTTCTCGTGGGAACGGCGCCAACCCCGCACCATCCGCAGCGCCCGCGGCGGCAGCGAGCCGGCGAGCAGATGTCCCTCCTCGATCGTGATTTGCGCCCAGTGCTCGCCGTACTGGGCGTGGAATGCGGCGGAGCATGATCTCGCCAATACATGTAGATCGTGATGCCGTAGAACGAGCTGATCTGGGCCAACGAGCGCCTGCTGACGCTCAGGCGTCGAGGTGTCCAGCCCGTAGACGGCGACGCAGCCTGAGCGCACGGATGGGCCCCGCACTGGCGATCTCCTCGATCTGCCCGCGCAACAAGTCACGGTCGGCGATGGCCTCCTGCACTCGCTCCGCCGCCGCATGACGGTGCGTCTCGAGTTCTACTTGCAGCCGCGCCGCCTCAATGCGGGCTTCCTCGCGCTCACGCTCAGCTGCACGACGGTCCTCGGCGGCCGCCATTAGTTGCCGGCGCTCGTCGGTCAGGGCGTCGGTAAGCCGCTCGATTGCCTCGAGCGGATGTCGAGCCCTTGAGTGCGCCCCATTGCCGGGGGGAACGAAGATTCAGCCTCGTGGTGGCAAGCCAGAGATCGCCGATCAGGGAGACATATCCCTCTTGCACCGACTGCGCCGCGAGCTCGGGGTCGCGCTCAACTACACGCACGCAGGCACGCGTTGCCGCCAGGCGCACGAGGGCCGATCCCAGCTTGCGGTACTCGCTGCCGCCGTCTTCAGCAAAGACTCGCTCGGCTAACTGGTAGCCGGTTGTTTCAACGGTGCACGTGTCTTCGTTGGCGAGCCCCGCGAGCCGCAGCCGCAGCCGCCGACCGTCTGGGGTTTTGGGGGCACCACCCCCACGGGGACCGAATCGCCCGGGGCGGCGCTCAGGCGGTCGCCAGCGCCGGGCTGCCCACCACCGCCTCCTGCACCAGCTCGGTCAGCTCGCGCAGCTCGATCCGGTCGGCGTTGCCCGAGGTCTTGATCGCGTCCTCGTACATCGTCACGTCCTTGGGACAGGCGACGACGAACAGCTTGACGTCAGGCAGGGTGAGGGCTTCGCGGATGCGATTCTCCGACGGGCGCTCCTGCCCGGGCTGATCGGGGATCCAGATGCGACCGCCGCCGGCGCCGCAGCAGAACGAGTTGTCGCGATTGCGGGGCATCTCGACGAGCGCACAACCGAGTAGCTCGAGGATCCGGCGGGGCGCGTCGTACTCGCCCTGGAAGCGCCCCAGGTGACACGGGTCGTGATAGGTCACGCCGTAGCGCAGCGGCGCCCCGACCTGGAGCCGGCCGCTCTCGATCAGCTCCAGCAGCAGCGCGGTGTGGTGCATCACGGTCCACTCGCCACCCAGATCCGGATACTCGTGGCGCAGCGTGTTGAGCGAGTGCGGGTCTGAGGTGACGATGCGCTGAAAGTCGCAGTCGGCGAGCGTCGCGATGTTCTGCTCGGCCAGCGACTCGAACAACCCCTCCTCGCCGACGCGCCGCACGTCGTTGCCCGAGTTGCGTTCGCCGTCGTACAGGATCCCGAAGCTCACCCCGCCACGCTGCAGCAGACGCGCCAGCGCGCGCGTGATCTGCTGCGAGCGCGGATCGAAGGACGCGTAGTCGCCGACGAACCAGAGCACGTCGACCGCCTGCTTGCGCGCGTCGGGCACCTCGAAGTCAAGCTCGCGGGTCCAGCGCCCGCGCTTGCGCCGATTCTCGCCGAACGAGTTGCCCGACTTGTGGATTACCTCCAGCGTGGACTGCAGGTTGGAGTCCAGCTCCCCGTCCTCCACCAACCGCCGCCGCATCTGGTTGATGATCGGGGCCTGCTCGATCCCGACCGGACAGATCTCCACGCACGCGTTGCACTGCATGCACGACCACAGGGTCTCGACCCGGACGCCGTCGGGGCCGATCACGCTCGCCGCAAAGCCGTCGCCGTTGGCGCGGCCGTCGACCAGCGCGCCGAGCACGCCCCCGATCCCGGCGCCGGCGGCGGCGTGGTTTGACTGCTCGCCCAGCTCCAGGATCACGTCGCGCGGGGACAGCGGACGGCCGGTCGCGTTCGCCGGACACGCCTGATGGCACTTGCCGCACTTGGTGCAGGCGTCGAGCTGGAGCAGATGCAGCGGGCTGAAGTCAGCGAGCGCCCCGTAACCGGCCGGCTCGGCCGCGCGGTCGGCCGGGATCGGCGCCAGCCGGCGACCAGCCAGCGGGTCGCGCAGTGACAGGCTCAGGTAGCTGCTCAGCATGTGAGCCGCCTTGGTGTACGGGATGCTGGCGACGAAGCTGATCGCCAGCAGACCGTGAAACCACCACAGCCCGTGCCGCAGCCCGGCGAGCGTCGAATCACTCACCCCGGTCAGCGCCTGCGCCACGATCCAGCCGCCGAACTGTGTGCCGCCGTACCCCGGGTCAGACATCGCGATCCGCACGCCCTCCAGCAGGAACCCGGTCACGGCGATGATCAGCAGCGCGATCACGAACCACCAGTCGCCGATGCGGTAGATGCGGCGGTCGTACTGCGGGTCGTCGGGCGCGCGATCCGGCCGCGCGTAATCCAGCTTGCGCGGCCGCACGATCGCCCGACGGATCATCATCACCAGCACGCCCGCGATCAGCGCGGTGCCGAACAGGTTCAGGATCTCCTTGTAGATCAGATAGAAGTTGCCGTGGAAGTAGCTCCACCCGAACACCGGCGTGGTGAAGTCGGTGTCGAAGCCGAGCACCACGGTGCCGGCGAACAGCACGATGAAGCCGTAGAAGATGGCGCGATGCGCCAGGCCCGCCGTGTGGTCGCGGCGCCCGATCGTGGTGTGGGTGAGCAGCAGCCGCGTGCCGGCGCTCAGCCGCCGCGGCAGCTCACGCCACGGGTACGGCGGCCACGGGCCGCCCTGGCCGCGACGGTACTTGACCACCGGCGCCACCACGCCGTACACGAACACGCCCACCGAGGCGACCGCCAGCACGTACCAGACGACCTTCAACCACGGTACGAAATGCCAGAAGACCGCGCGAGTCTTCGTCGCCGCAAGCAGGACCTGGAGCGTCACTGCTGGTCCAGTGCCCGCTCCAGCTCGTCGGCGACCTCGAACAAATCGACAACCGCCCCATAGTGGGCGACGCCGAAGATGGGCGCCTCCGGATCGGTGTTGACGGCGATGATCGTCTCCGCGGTGCGCATCCCGGCCAGATGCTGGACGGCGCCTGAGATCCCCAGCGCCAGGTACACGCGGGGCTTGACCGTCTTGCCCGATTGACCGACCTGACGGGCACTCGGCATCCAGCCCGCGTCCACCAGCGGACGCGAGACGCTCAGGGTCGCCCCGAATCGCTCGGCGAGCGCCTCGAACCGGGGGAGCTCGTCCTTGTCCTCGACGCCGCGGCCGATCGACATCAAAAACGGCGCCTTGGTGATGTCCACGCCGGTGTCCGGCACCTCCTCGAAGCCGACGTGCTCGGTCGCCGCCGCTCCGTCGAGCGCCAGCTCCACCACCCGCGTCGGCGCCGAGTCCGGTCGGGCGGACGCCGGCTCAAACGCGCCGACACGGAGCATCAGCAGCACGCAGTCCTTACCCGGGAACTCCAGCTCGGCGACCAGCTTGTCGCCGTAGGCGCCCCGCTGGGCGGCCGGTCCGTCGGCCCACGATATCCCGGTGACGTCTGAGGCGAAGCCGAGACCGGCTCGCGCCGCCACCGCAGGGCCGAAGCCAAGCGAGTCGATAGTGTGACCCAGCAGCACCAGCGCCGGTTGCTCGGCGGCGACCAGCTCCTGGACCGCCTTCTGGGATACGTGGGCCTCGAAGTGCTCCTCCGGCGTGGGCACGAGCAACAGCTCGTCGACCCCGTCGGCCGACAGGGCCGCCGCAAACTGCTCCGGCTCGTGATCGATCACCGCAACCTGGAGGCGACCGCCGGCGGACGTCTTGCACGCACATCCGGCCGCGATCAGCTCCAGGGAGATATCCCGCAGCTCGCCTCGCCGCGTCTCGGCGATCACCAGCACGTCGCTCATCCGTTCATCCTCTCACTCACGATCGCCACGATCCGGGCCGCGACCTCCGAGGAGGAGCCGTTCAGCATCTCGGCGCCGGCGCCGCGATCGGGCGGCCGCAGCCCTCGCCGCCGGGCGCCCGCGGCCGCCGCCAGAGCGTCATCGTCGATGCCGAGCTGCTCTGGAGTGGTCACCGCCAGCGGCTTCTCCCGGGCCTGCTTGATCGCTCGCAGGTTCGCGTAGCGCGGCTCGTTGATTCCGGTCTGGATCGTCAGCAGCGCCGGGGTGCGCACGCGCAGGACCTCCACCAGCCCTCCCTCGAGCTCGCGCTTGACGGTCGCCGTCGACCCGGCCCCATCGAACTCCAGCTGCTTGACCACCGCGACGTGGGGCATGTCCAGGTAAGCGGCGAGCGCCACCCCGGTGGCGCCGTTGACCGCGTCGGATGACTGCACCCCGCACAGCACCAGGTCCGGCGACTCAGCGGCGACGGCGACGGAGAGCACCCGCGCGATCGCCAGCGGATCGCCGTCCCCCAGCGAGTCGTCCCAGATCCGCAGCGCCCGATCGGCGCCGCGGGCCAGGCAGCCGAGCAGCGCCTCGTCCGCCTCCTCGTCGCCGACGGTGACCGCGACGACCTCGCCGTCGCCGTCGCGCTCGTGCAGCGCCAACGCCGCCTCCAGCGAGAACGCGTCCCACTCGTTCAGATCACGTTGCACGAAGTCGGGATCCACCCCGCAGCCGTCCTCGAGCAGCTCGAACTCGTCGTCGAGCGCGGCCACCTGCTTGACGGGAACGACGATCTTCATCTCGACCACCCGCTCGGAGCCGGCAGGCGGCTACCCGACATCGACGGTGTTCAGCAGCTGGGAGCGGTAGTCGTCGTTGCTGCTGTCGCCCCAGAGACGACGCTCGCGGATGAACGGAAGCGGCATCTCGGGATGCGGCGAATCGATCTCCCGCGCCAGCCGATGGCCGTCGAAGATCGAGTCGACGATCATCCGCGGCGCGGCGGCGTCACCGATCACGTAGACGGACTCGATGCCCTCCTGCTGGAGCCGGGCGGGATCTGATTTGAGCTGACGGTAGAGCTCGTCGTCGGAGATCCGGGCCGTGCACAACACCACGCTGTCGACCTCGAACTGCTCCTTGTGGGCGGGGTTCCAGACGTTGTAGGCGTGACACACGCCGGGCTCGATTCGCTCCAGCATCGTGTAGGTGTGGATGCCGACGCCGAGCCGGTGCAGGTCACGATGGAGCATCGGCGCCTCCAGCGTGTACTCCATGTAGCTGGCGATGTCCCCGGCCTGGGTGACCAGCTGGACCTCATGGCCTTCGCCGGCCAGCTTCTGCGCCACCGAGGCCCCCATGAAGTACGCCTCGTTCTCGAGCACCAGCACCCGCTTGCCGATCTCCTTCTCGCCGGTCACCACCTGATCGGGCGTGAACTGCCAGTCCAGCGACGTGTCCGCGCCGGGGATCGGCTCGTGCGTCGCCGCGTTGAGCCCGTCGGTGGCGTAGTGACAGCCGGTGGCCACGATCACGATCTCGGCCCCGTAGCCGAGCACCTCCTCGACGCTCAGCCGCGACTTCGGATGCACCTCCACGTTTGACAGCTTGTCCAGCTGGATCTGGCGGTAGTTCACGATCCGGCTCCACTCGCCCAATCCGCGGGCGGTGCCCCGCGCCAGGTTCTCCTTGCCGTCGGAATGCCCCAGCCTGGAGATCCAGTTGACGCAGCCGCCGATCTCGTTGGCCCCTTCCACGAGGTGCACGGCCGACATCTCGCGCTTGCCGAGCACCATCGCGCACTCCATCCCGGCGGGACCCGCGCCCACGATGAGCACGCCCTTCTCCCGGTTGGCCGCCGGATGGAAGAGCTCCGGGTGCCAGCCGCGACGGTACTCCTCGCCCGCGGTGGCGTTCTGGGTGCAGACCATCGGCGGGCCGCCGATCTCCCAGCGTGAGATGCACTGGTTACAGCCGATGCACTCGCGGATGTCCTCGAGGCGGCCCTCGTCGATCTTGTTGGGCAGGAACGGGTCGGAGATCGAGGGGCGGGCGGCACCGATGATGTCGAACTGGCCCGAGTTGATGATCGCCACCATCGTGTCGGGGTTGGTGATCCGCCCGACACCGACCACCGGCTTGTTGGTGTGGTTGCCCGCCTTGACCTGGCCGGTGTAGGGCTTCTCGTGGTTCTCCTCGAAGAACCGCGAGGGGCCCGCGTTCTGGCCCCACTCGGCGATGTCGCCGACGGTGAAGTCCCAGAGATCGACCAGATCGTCGCAGTACTCGACGAACCGGATGCCGTCCTCGCCCACCTCGATCGAGGTCGGACCGAGCAGATGGTCGACCGCGAACCGGGAGGCGATGGCGCAGTCGTCGCCCACCGCCTCGCGGACCTTGGACAGCGACTCGCGCCAGAACCGGGCGCGGTTCTCGAACGAGCCGCCGTACTCGTCGCTGCGGCGGTTGTAGAACGGCGACAGGAACTGGAACGGCAGATAGGCGTGGGCGCCGTAGACGTAGATGATGTCGAACCCGGCCTCCCGGGCCCGCAGCGCGGCGTCGACGTACATCTGCTGGACGGTTGAGATGTCGTCCTTGTCCATGTGGCGCGGGAAGATGTTCAACTCGAAGTCCGACGCGATCTGCGAGGGACCGCGCGGCGTCGCCCGGGTCTCCATGCAGGGGGCGTGGGGGCCGCCGTACCACAGCTCGATCCCGGCCAGCGCGCCGTACTCGTGGAGGCGATCGCACATCGCGGCCAGGTTGCGCACGTCGCCCTCGTCCCAGATCCGGGCCGAGACGCGCGAGGTGTCGTCTGACTCGGGGTGGATCGAGCAGTACTCGGTGCAGCAGGCGCCCCAGCCGCCTTCGGCCTTCATGCCGCGGTGATAGGCCTGGAAGCCGGGCTTCTCGGATCCGGCGCCGATGCAGTGGGGGACCTGGTAGAAGCGGTTCTTGAGCGTCTTCGGGCCGAGCTGGATCGGCTCGAAGAGGATGTCGTACTTGGGATCGCGCGGCATGGATCTCTCTTCCCTAATCGACGTCGGACAAATTCGTCCAGACTGCGTGTTCTACAGCTTTTGGCTGACGATGTCCACAGAATCGACCCCGATCCGGCGCCCAGCCGTGGCCGCGAGTTTAGGGGGCCCACTCAGCCGTCGGGAGCCACCCAGACCAGGCATGGCGCACGCTGGCGAACCGCGCGGGCGGCGAGCGCAAAGCGCACCCGAGGGGTGCGCTGCGGGTCGGGTCCGAAGACGAGCAGCCCGGCCTCGCGCTCGTTCACCAGCTCGAGCAGCGCCGTGACCGGGCGCTTGCTCGAGACGCGCAGAAGCTCGGTGGGGATCCCGAGCGCGGCCGCGCGGGCGGCGGTCGCGCGCACCGCGTCGAGGTCCTCCTCGTGCGGGAGCGTCGCGTACTCACGGGCGAGGATCATGGTCGTCGGGAATGACGGCAGGTTGATCATGTTCGCGACGATCAATCCCACTCCCGCCTCCAGGGCGCTCTGCAGCGCCATCCGCTCCGCGTTGGCGTCCACTCGCACCGAAAGCGTGCCGAGCACCACCGGTCCAGGCCGGCTACGGGCCGCGCCAGGCAGCGTCGCGCCGTCGCGAGGGCGATCGATTGTCTCTGCCATCGCTCGACGGCGATTCTAGGCCCCAGAATTCCCGCTAGGTGCGCGAAAGTCCGAAATTGACCCTCGTTGTACAAAATGGTATAACGCTCGACAGCCGGGCTCCGGGAGCCTGGAGAGACACGCCGCGCCGGGAACGACTCAACCGAAAAGAGGATTGAGCTATGGCCACAGCAGTCGTCGAGGAACGACAGCTCCTGAAGTCCCTGCGGTGGTGGGACGGCTTCACGATCGCCCTCGCCAACCCCGGCTTCCTGCTGGCCTCGCTGCTGGGCGCGTACGGCGCGCTCGGGGTGATCGGGGCGACGGTGCTGTGGGGAATCGCGGCTCTGGTCGCGCTGCTCTCGGTGTGGATCTACTCCGAGCCGGCGATGATGTTCCCCGGCCGGTCCGGCGGGATCTCGCTGTACGCCAACGAAGGTTGGCGCCGGTACACCACGCTGGTCGGCCCGGTGGCGACGTTCGGCTACTGGATCGGTTGGTCCGTGGTGCTCTCGATCTTCGGCAACATCATCGGCTCGCTGATCCAGGCGCAGTGGTTCCCGGGCTCGAACTGGACCGTCTACGACGGCGTCGTGCACCTGCAGCTGTTCAACTTCATCGGCATAGGCTGCATCCTGCTCGTGTGGGTGTGCAACATCTTCGGCGTGCGACCGTTTGCTTGGTTCACCTACGTCACCGGCGTGCTGATGATGATCCCGCTGGCGGTGCTCATGTTCGGGCCCTGGGTGACCGGCCACTGGCATTCCTCGAACGTCCACTGGGCGCTGGCCAGCACCCAATGGGGCGGCGTCAAGGTCGCGTTGGTCTGGCTGTTCATCATGACCTGGTCGGCGGGCGGCGTAGAGGTCTGCGCGACGTTCACACCCGAATACAAGTACGAGCGCGACAGCACCATCGCACTCCGCAGCGCCGGAACCTTCTCGCTGCTGGTCTACATTCTTCTGCCCCTGGGGCTCGGCGGCTTCACCGGCGTTCCGGGAACCTCCGCGATCCTCGCCAACGCATCCTACGTATCGGCCTTCAACACGATCGTGGGCAAGGGTGCCACCGACGTCCTGCTGATCTTCCTGATCCTGTCACTGCTGCTGTCGATGGGGAGCTCGACCGCGGACGCCGGACGCGCGCTGTACGGGATCTCGAGGGCCGGTCTGACGATCAAGCAGCTGGGACATCTAAACCGCTGGCACGTTCCCGGGCGAGCGATGACCGTGGACCTGGTCGTCAACACGTGCCTGATCCTGTTCATCTCCAGCAACCTTGCGATCCTGTACATGAGCAACATCGGCTACGTGCTGTGCCACGTGCTCGCGATGAGCGGATTCCTGCTGTTGCGCAAGGATCGGCCCAACTGGCCGAGACCGTTGAGGGTCAGCGCTCTGTGGGTGGCGATGGCCGGTGCCCTGATGGTCTACTACGCCGTGATCCTGGTGGTGGGCGCCGGTGCGCCGCACCTCAATGGCTACGGATCCTGGACGGACTTCTTCATCGGAATCGGCATCCTGGTCGCTTCGATCCTGCTGTTCTTCTACCGGCGGATCGTCCAGGACAAGGAGCGCATCCACTGGACCGAGCCCACGCCAACGATGCCCGAGGGAGCGGATCGGGACGCCCTGATCCAGGCGGGATGGACTCCCCAGGACGCATCTGAAGCCGTGCCGGTGGCCTGACCGAGATGAAGAAGATAGTCGTCGCCTATGACGAGTCCGACCCGGCGAAGCGGGCGCTCGAGCGAGCCGCCCAGCTCGCGAAGGCGTTCGACTCCGAGTTGATCGTCACCAGCGTGGCGCCGGTCCTGACGAACATCGGGCGCTCGGCGGGCCCGATCGACCCGACCGACACGCCCGCCGAGCACGTCGAGGAGCTCCACCACGCAAGGGCATTTCTCGAGGGCGAGGGCCTGCACGCGGACTACCTCCCGGCGATCGGGCGCCCGGCAAAGACGATCGCGCAGCTCGCCCACGACCGCGCTGCCGACCTGATCGTCCTCGGAACCGATGAACCGAATGTGATCGGCCGCCTGCTCGGGCAGAGCGTGAGCGACTCGGTGGCGCACAAGGTCCACTGCGACGTGCTGATCGTCCACTGACCCGGGAGCCGGGCGGCGAGGCACGGCTGGATTGAGTGCGGTGAACCCGGGAGCGAAATCGCCACCAGCAACGAGCGACGAGGTCGTGTTGACGACGTGCCCGCGCGACTGTTATGACGCCTGCGGAGTCGCGGTCGTCAAGCGCGACGGGAAGATCCGTCACGTGCGCGGCGACCGCCGCCACCCGGTCAGCCGGGGGCGGCTGTGCGTGAAGTGCGCCACGGCATACAACGGCGTGCTGCGCGATCCGGACGCACGGCTCGTGACACCCCTGCGGCGCAACGGACCGAAGGGCAGCGGGCAATTCGAGGAAGTCTCCTGGGAGTCGGCGATCACCGAGATCGTGCGACGCCTGCGCGCGGTCGCGACCGATCCAGGTCCAGAGGCGATCCTCAACGCCCACTACACCGGAACTTTCGCACTGCTGGGCTACTTCTTCCCAATGCGCTTCTTCAATCGCCTGGGCGCGACCGAGGTCGATCCGGACACGATCTGCAACAAGGCGGGGCACGTGGCGCTCGACTACGTCTACGGCACCTCCCTCGACGGCTTCGACCCGCGGACGGCGCGTGACTCCGAGTGCATCCTGGTGTGGGGAGCCAACCCGTCGGCGTCGGCGCCGCACCAGCACGAGCATTGGCTGCCGGAGTCTCCGGCCAGGGTGATCGTGGTGGACCCGGTTCGCACCCCGTCGGCACGCGATGCCGACCTGCACCTGCAGCCGTTCCCGGGAAGCGACGCCGCGCTCGCGTTCGCCCTGCTCGCCACGATCCATCGCGAGGGACTGTGGGATGCCGAGATGGTCGGGGGGTGCACAACCGGCTTCGAGGAGCTGGTCCCGCTGCTCCGTGAGTGCCCGGCGAGCTGGGGCGAGCAGGTCACCGGCGTACCCGCGCAGTTGATCGAGGAGGCCGCGCGAATGTATGCCGCCGGCCCGTCGCTGCTGTGGATCGGCCAGGGCTTCCAGCGCCAGCCGCGCGGGGGCAACGCGGTTCGCGCAGTTGCGCTGCTGCCGGCGGTCACGGGCAACCTCGGGAAGCCTGGCAGCGGCCTGCTGTATCTCAATGGGACCGACAGCCGAGGCATCGACGAGGACTACCTGATGGCCGCGCATCTGTCCCGCTCCAACCCGGCCGCGGTCAGCCACATGGACCTGGCATCGCGCCTGGAGGACCGCGACCGCGCTCGAGCGCTGTTCTGCTGGAACATCAACATCGCCGCCTCCAACCCCGAGCAGGAGCGCCTGCGACGCGCCCTCGCCCGTGAGGACCTGTTCACGGTCGTCGTCGACCTGTTCGCCACCGACACCGCCGACTTCGCCGACTTCGTTCTGCCGGCGGCGAGCTTCCTCGAGTGCGACGACCTCGTCGCCTCCTACTTCCACCACAGCCTCTCGGCCCAGGTCAAAGCCACCGAGCCGCCCGGGGACGCGCTGCCCAACTCCGAGATCTTCCGCCGTCTCGCCGCTGCCGCTGGCTACCGGGAGCCGGAACTTCATGAGACCGACGCCGAGGTCATCGCCGAGGTCCTGCGGCGCGCGGACGTCGGCCTCGACTTCGCCGGGCTTGCCGCGCGAGGCACCGTGTGGATCGGCGATGAGCCGCGCGTGCAGTTCGCGGACCTCCGGTTCCCGACGCCGAGCGGGCGCGTGGAGATCGCCTCGGCGTCCGCCGCGGCGGACGGCCACCCGCGCGTCCCGATGCCGGACAGCGATCCGCGGCCGGAGGGTGGTCGCCTGCGGCTGTTGACCCCAGCCTCGCCGTGGATCCTCAACGACAGCTTCGCCAACGACCCGAAGATCGCCCGCCGGATCGGCGCGGCGACGGTGGCCATGCATCCCGCGGACGCCGCCGAGCGGGGGCTCGAAGATGGCGACGAGGCGGTCCTCGAAAGCTCCGTGGGGAGGCTGACGCTCACCGTCACCCTGTCTGCCGATTTGCCTCGTGGAGTCGTCTACTCACCCAAGGGCCGGTGGCCCAAGCGAGCGGCCGGAGGCGCAAACGTCAACGCGCTCAACCCCGGCACCCCGAGCGACATGGGCGCGAGCACGACGGTGCACGGCGTCGAGGTGACAGTCCGCCGGCAGGCGCAGACGGCGCTCGCCGGACCCTAATCCGACTTGATCTCCCAGGTCGGAAGGTTCTTGCCGAGCGCGGCGCGATAGCGCGAGCGAAAGAACGGACGGCCGAACATCGCCCACGAAGCCACGAGGAACGGCACCGCGATCACCGCGGCAAATGCCCTGCCCTCGACGAAGAAGACGATGACCGCCGCCAGCAGGACCAGGCCTGAGATCAGCGGGAAAATGCGGTAGCGCACCTGAGTCCGCCGGATCGCGGCGTACTCCTGAACCGGGATCTTGTTGGTGTCGAACCGGCGGCCACAGCTCTCGCAGCGCCAACGCTCGCCATAGTGCAGCTTTGCACCCTCGCCGCATTCGCAGGTGACCGTGATCAGGGGACCCTTGCGGACTGAGCGGGGGAGCTCGGTCTGGTGCGCCGCCATCGCGGTCAGTGTACCGGCGTAATGGCGGTCAGATCACCGTCCGGCCGCCGTCGACCAGCAGGTTGTGGCCCACGACCATGTCCGAGGCGCGCGACGCCAGGAACACCACTGCGCCGACAATCTCGTCGGGTTGTCCCACCCGCCCCGCCGGGATCGCGTCCATGATCCACTCGCGGTACTCCGGCTGATCGAGAAACGGGGCGATCATCGGCGTCGCGAAGTCGCACGGGGCGACCGCGTTGACGTTGACGCCGTGGCGGATCCACTCCGCTCCGAGCGTGCGGGTGAGGGCAACGATCGCCCCTTTGCTGACGTTGTAGGCGAGCTGCTCGGGAACGCCGAGAAAGCCGTCGGTGGACGAGAAGTTGACGATCTTGCCCCGACCGCGCTCGATCATCGCGCGCCCGAAGCGCTGACAGAGCAGAAACGTGCTGGTGACGTTGCACCGCGCCAGCGCCTCCCACTCTTCCAGCGTGACCCCGACGGCGTCGGCACGCCTAAACACGCCTGCGGCGTTGACCAGGATGTCCACCGGCCCGTGGCGCTCGAGCACGCGATCGGCCAGCCCGACCGCCGCCTCCGCGTCCGAGACGTCGGCGAGCTCGAGCTCCGCGCTCCCGCCCGCCGCCGCGATCTCGGCGACGACCCCCACGCCGCGGTCGCGATCGCGGCCGCTGACGATCACTTTCGCCCCGGCGCGTGCCAGGGCGATCGCGCTCGCGGCTCCCAGGCCGCTCGTCGCCCCCGTCACCACTGCCGTCGAGCCGCTGCACCCGAACAGCGAATCGAGGTAGGTCATGCGAGCGCAGGGAACATCCGCTATTCCTCGGGTCCCCCGCCGAACCCGGTCTCGGACTCCAGGCCGGCCAACAGCACCTCGTCGGCGAAGTGGTCGTGCATCCAGTCCAGGTACTCCCAGCGACTGGCGACGATCCGCTTGGTATCCCACGCCGGCACATCCTGCTGGGGGAAGTGCTCCATCAGGCTGGGCTCCACTTCGTAGATGTGGTCAAACCGCATGACCACCTCATCGGTGACCTTGCGCGGCTCGGGCGGCCGCTGGTCGCCCAGGCGCCAGATGCTCATCCGGTCACCTCCTCGTAGGCCTCGTCGAGCGACTGCTTGCCCGGGTTCATGACGTTGTTGGGGTCAAGCGTGCGCTTGATCGCCTTGACCACCGGCCACGCCGACCCCATCTCGGTCGGCACCAGCTCGGCGTCGCCGGCGCGGGTGGCCCCGTGACAGGCGGTGATCGAACCGCCGTGCTTGATCGACACCTCGGCGATCTCGCGCTTGAGGGCGACCCACGCGGCCCAGTTCTCGTCGTTGAGCTCCTGCTCCCAGATCCCGACGTCGAGCTCGACCAGGTAGTCCCCCCAGGGCTTGAACGAGCCGTTGGTGTAGGCGAACATCCCCCAGTCGTCGAAGATGTCCCAGCGCTCCATGTACTTGGCCACGAGCGCGTGCCACTCCTCGCGCACCTGCGGCAGCGCCGAGTACGGGATCGCCGCGTCCTCGCAGTGCCAGCACATCGGCACCACCTGGCCGTCGCGCCGGCGCCCGTGCAGCGGCGTCGCGTAGCGGTCGTGGCGCGACGCCCAGTCCCCGCCGGAGATCTCGTCGCCGAGATACCGCCCGCCCTCGCTGCGGCCGAGCTCCATCATCAGCCGGCTGGCCGGCTCGACCTCGATCCGCTTGCCGTACAGCGCCACCGCGACCGCCGCCCTCACATCCTCGGGCTGTTCGATGTACGCCTCGTCGTCACGCCGCAGATAGCGGAGCTTCCATTCGTCGAACAGGACGACGCCGGCGAGCGTGGCGACCCCCGAGCGGGCCAGCCGCGCGATCGTGCGGTACGCCTTCATGTAGTCGTCGTAGGCGAAGAACGCCGAGAACTGGCACTCGGGCCGGGTCACCAGCTCGAGCGTCGCCTCGGTCGCAATCCCCAGCGTCCCCTGGTGGCCCATGAACAGCTGCTTGAGCATGAGTCCGGTCGAGGACTTGCGCAGCTTGCGCCCGCCGCCGTCGCCGACCTCGATGATCTCGCCGGTCGGGAGGACGAGCTGCATCGAGATCACCAGATCGCGCGTGTGTCCGAAGCGGCCGCCCAGCAGCGACCAGCCGCCGGTCCCGATCCGCCCGCCGACGATCGAGCAGGGATAGGAGGCAGGATCGTCGGGATAGAACACCCCGTGAGGCCGCAGCTCCTCGTTGAGCTTGAGCATGTTGATCCCGGTGCCGACGGTCACCGTGCGGTCGGCGAGATCGATCTCCTTGATCTGGTTCATCAGCTTGACGTCGACGACGATCCCGCCGCGCAGCGGCACGGCGCCGTCGGCCAGCCCCGTGCCCCCGGCGCGCGGGACGACCGGGATCCCCAGTCGGTTGGCCAGCTTGACCACGCCGGAGACCTGCTCCGCCGTGGTCGGCAGCACCGCCACGTCGGGTAGGAAATCCGCCCAGCGGTGGACCGGGAACGGGGCGGGTGTCCGCGTGCGGTTCACGCGCGAGCTGATGTTCGGCAGCACCCGCTTGGAGTCGCCGATGATCGCGGTCAGCTCGTCGATGACGCCGTCGTCGACGGCGGCCTTGGTGGCGACGCTCATCGTGCCCCCTCCTGCATCGCGGCCTCGCCTCCGGTGCGGCCGCCCACCTCGATCCCGGCCGCCTCGGCGACCAGCTCGAACAGGTCCATCACCGCGATCCCCTGGTCGTCTCCGGCGGCCGACAGCGGCCGCTCGGACCATGGGCAGGCACTGACCAGCGTGTCGACCTCGAGGTCGGCCGCCCGGGCGACGCGCCGGCGACTGATCTCCGCCGTCAGCTCAGGCTTTTCGATCGGGAGTCCTCCCCCCGCCCCCGAGCAATAGGACCACTGGGTGACGTGATCGACGTCGATGAAGTTCAGCCCCGGCACCGCCCGTAACAGCTCGCGCGGCGCCGCGTGCACGCCCTTGCGTTTGTTCAGGCGGCACGGGTCGTGGTAGGTGACGGTGCGATCGATGGGGCGGTCGAGCGTCAGGCGGCCGTCGCGCACCAGCTCGGCGACGAGGTCGATCGCGAGCACGATCTCGAACTCGTAGGCGTCACCGAAGTAGCTCGGGTAGTCCTCGGTGAACGCGATGTAGTCGTGCGGGTCGGCGGCGATGATCCGCCGGGCGCCGACGGCGCGCCAGTCGGCGACGTTGTGCTCGGCGAACGAGCGCGCCTGCTGCACGTAGCCCATCTCCGCGGCCGGGCCGCCGCAGCACCACTGCTCGCGCATCAGCCCGAACTGCACGCCGCCGGCCTTGAGCAGCTGGGCGATCGCCCGGGCGTACGAGGTGCGATAGAACGCCGCCTCGCAGTCCACGAACAGGACCGTCTCGCCGCCGACCGGCAGATCCAGCCCGGCCGCCCAGTCGGCGACATGCTCCTGCTCAATCGGTATCTCGCCGAGCACCGGCTCGCTGCCGGCCACCACCAGGCGCTCGATCCACCGCTTCCACTCCGGCTGCTCGTGTCCCGACTTCACCATCAGCGCTCGCATCGCCTTCACGACCTGGACCGTGCGCGTGCGGTAGCGGTAGAAGTCGCCGGTGAACAGCGTGTTCGGGCACCGCAGCTCGCAGGCGCCGCACTGGGTGCAGTGGACGTAGTCCTCGGCAACGTCGCCGACGTCGAGCAGGCCCTGCTCCATCGCCACGACGTTGGCGTGAAACGCCGTTGGGCTGTGGTTCTCGTTCCGGGTGACCTGGGTGACCGGACACACCTCACGACAGAACTTGTGCCCCGACGAGTAGCAGCTGTAGGCCGCGTCTCGCCAGTGCGCCACGAACTCCGCCTGGGCCTCTCCGTTCGAGTCCAACGCCCTCATACCGGCGCCATCACCGAGATTCTCTGCCATGTGTAGTCATTCCTCCGATTCGGGATCCTATTCTCGCTCAGCCGCCGGTTCGTCGGGGGTTTCCTGATCCAAAGGCCGCATCCAGTCCGCTTGACGCCCGCTTTATGCTGCGGCCCGGGCCGCCGAGTGGTGCCCGCTCCCGCGATCGAAGGAGAGCCGAATGAAGCGGATCAAGGCAATCGTGTACGGCGTCGGGGCGATGAACTCGGTTGCCACCCGACTGATGCTGGAGAAGGGGGTTGACATCGTCGGCGCGCTCGCGCGCAGTCCTCAGAAGGTCGGCCGCGACCTCGGCGACGTAGCCGGGCTCGGCTACGAGACCGGGGTGCTGATCGAGGACGATCCCGAGCGTGTCCTGTCCACCCGAAGGGCCGACATCGCCGTGATCGCGATTGCCAGCTACATGACCGACATGTACGAGCACCTTCATCGCTGCGCCGAACACGGCGTCAACGCGATCACCATCTCCGAGGAGGCGCTGTATCCGTGGAACACCTCGCCGATGCAGAGCGCCGAGCTGGACCGGCTGGCGCGCCGTAACGGAGTCACGATCACCGGCACCGGCCACCAGGACGTCTACTGGGTCAACCTGGTCAGCATGGTCCTGGCGACCGCGCACCGGATCGAGACGGTCACCGGGAAGGCGAGCTGGAACGTCGACGACTTCGGCCCCGAGGTGGTTCGCGATCAGCGTGTCGACACGACCGTCGAGGACTTCGACACGTGGCTGGCCGAAACCGCCCGCCCACCGAGCTTCGGCCGCAACACGCTCGGCGCGCTCGTCGAGGACCTCGGCGTGACGGTCGCCGAGCAGTCCACAACGACGCGGCCCGAGGTCGCCCAGCAGCCGGTCGCCTCCCAGGCGCTCGACGTGACTGTGCAGGCCGGACGGGTGATCGGCTTCACCGACGTCGATACGGTCCTCACCAACGAGGGGATGACGCTCACGTTCGAGATGACCGGCCGGCTGTATCTGGAGGGCGAGGCCGACGTCAACGACTGGACCGTCACCGGCGAGCCTGAGCTGCACCTCTCCAATCCCGCCGTCCCGACCGGCATGACCACGGTCACGCAGCTCGTCAACCGGATCCCCGACGTCATCAACGCCCCGCCGGGCTTCATCACGATGGAGAAGCTGCCCCGACCGCGATACCGGACCTACCCGCTCGGGGCCTACGTGCGCGACCGCGGTGGGTTCAGGAGGCGACACCGGATGGGTTAGGCGGCAGTCTCGGCCGTGCTCAATGCTCCGGAGGCTCCCATCCCTCCAGCACCGAGGGCCGATAGCCGGTGCCCACCATCGCCGAGTCCTCCACCCACGGTCCCAGCGACGGCTGAGGGAACTTGGCATGGCGATCCTTTAGCGTGATCCCGTAGGAGTTGCCGCTCTGCAGGTGCTTGATCAGCACCTTGCGGGCGAACTCGTCCTCGCGTCCCTCGGGGATGTCGAAATAGACCTTGATGAACGAGTTGGAGTAGCGGTCGAACACCGCGGGCACCCCGTCCTCGGACAGCAGGGTGATGTCCTCGAGCCAGTTGATGTCCTCGCCGGGGGTGGCGGCGACCAGGTCCACATCCTCCACCAGCGAGATGTCCTCCTGATAGGGAAATCGCCGCCCCGACAGGTACTCCGCGTCGATCGCGTAGACCTTCTCCGGCTCGTCGGGGATGCGGCGGATCTCGTGGGCGTCGGGTAACGAGCCCAGGTCGGCCCCCCCGTCGCGGTCGACCGTCGGGGTGATGTCGTCGGTCATTGAGCGCCACCCACTTCCCCGGCCCCTGCCTGCACCGGATCGAGGTAGTCGATCGGATTGGCGACGTGGCGCTCGAGCAGGCGCTCGATCCGGGCCAGCGTCCGCTCCTCGGACACCCCCGGGACGTAGTCGGTGCCGGCCAGCGGGACCCGGGCCATCGCCGAGGCCTCGACGGTCAGCGCGCAGAGATCCTCGGGCTCCAGCGAATGGACGTTGGTCTTCCCGCACGCCCGGGCCAGCATCTGGCATTCCAGGGTCAGCGTGTGCAGGAAGTTGTAGACCCGGTTGGCGGCGTCGTCGACCACCAGCCGCTTGCGCAGCTCGGGATCCTGGGTGGTGATGCCGACCGGACAGCGTCCGGTGTGGCAGTGGTAGCAGCGGCCGGCAGGCACCCCGACGGTGCCTTCGTAGTCGGTGACGCCGGGGATCTCCTTATTGCAATTCAAAGCCATGAGGGCCGAATGGCCGATGGCGATCGCGTCGGCCCCGAGGGCCAGGCACTTGGCGACGTCGCCGCCGTTGCGGATCCCGCCGGCGACGACGAGGTCGATGTCATCGGCCAGGCCGACGTCCTCCAGCGCCCGCCGGGCCTCGGGGATCGCCGACATCAGCGGGATCCCGGTCTCCTCGGACGCGGTGTGGGGACCGGCCCCGGTGCCGCCCTCGGCGCCGTCCAGGTAGATGATGTCCGGGCCGCATTTGGCCGCCATGCGGACGTCGTCGTAGACGCGGGCGGCGCCCAGCTTGAGCTGGATCGGGATCTCGTAGTTGGTGGCCTCGCGGACCTCCTGGATCTTCAGCGACAGGTCGTCGGGGCCCAGCCAGTCGGGATGGCGCGCCGGTGAGCGCTGGTCGATCCCGGCCGGCAGCGAGCGCATCTCGGCCACCTGCTCGGTCACCTTCTGGCCCATCAGATGGCCGCCGAGGCCGACCTTGCAGCCCTGGCCGATGAAGAACTCGCAGGCGTCGGCCAGCATCAGGTGATGGGGGTTGAAGCCATAGCGGCTCTGGATCACCTGGTAGTACCACTTGGTCGACAGGTCGCGCTCGGGCGGGATCATCCCGCCCTCGCCGCTGCAGGTGGCGGTGCCGGCCATGGAGGCGCCCTTGGCCAGCGCCATCTTGGCCTCCAGGGAGAGGGCGCCGAACGACATGCCGGTGATGTAGACCGGGATGTCGAGCTCGATCGGCTTTGACGCGAAGCGCGCCCCCAGCACGGTCTTGGTCAGGCACTTCTCGCGGTAGCCCTCGATCACGAACCGGGTGAGCGTCCCCGGCATGAACATGAGCTCGTCCCAGTGCGGGATCTTCTTGAACATCGAGAAGCCGCGCATCCGGTAGCGGCCGAGCTCGGACTTGACGTGGATGTCGTCGATGACCTCGGGCGTGAAGATGCTCGAGTGCCCGAGGACGTTGCGGGCGGTCGGGGCGTTCTCGTCAGCGGTGGCCATACCGTCACCTCCTCTAGAGGACCAGCTTGCGCTCGGATGGCTCGAGCGAGTCGTAGTTGTAGAGCTTCTTGCCGCACACGAACTTCTGAAAGTGCGGCGGCGCGCCGAGGTCGTAGATGCGGAACTTGCGCTCGATCAGCTCGCTGTCGGCGTCGGTCCATTCGCCGGGCACGCAGTCGATCCCCAGGGACTTGACCTTCCCGGCGACGTACAGCTCGCCGTCATACATCGAGTCACCCAGGCCGGGGCCGACGTTGCCGCAGATGATCTGACGGCCGCGCTGCATCATGAATCCGGTCATCGACCCGGCGTCGCCGAGCGCGATGATCGTCCCCCCCTTCTGGTCGATCCCGGTGCGGGCGCCGACCTGGCCCTTGACGACCACGTCGCCGCCGCGAATCGCGGCGGCGGTCAGCGAACCCGCGTTGGACCCGATCACGACCACGCCGGACATCATGTTCTCGCACGCCGACCAGCCCACCCGGCCGGCGATGTGGACCTCGGGTCCGTCGATCATCCCCAGCGCGAAGTAGCCCAGGCTGCCTTCGAACCGCAGCTTGCAGCGCGTCAGCAGCCCGGCGCCGAGCGAGTGCCGCGCGGCGGGATTGAGGATGGTCACCTCCCGGACGCCCTCCTCGTAGAGCAGCCAGCGCAGCTCGAGGTTGATCTGGCGGGTGGTCAGTGAACCGGCGTCGAACGTGGCCCGGCCGCCGTCGATCTCGGCCACCCGCGGGACGCGGGCGTTGAGCTCGACCAACCCGCGGGCGTCGAACTGCGGCTCATCGGGCTGCCGCTGGCCGGCCGCCGTGCTCACCGTGTCCATACCATCACCGTGCTCTCATAGGGGTCATAGGTCTCGATCTCGTGGTCGATCACGGCCCGGATCGCCATCTCCTCGGAGGCGAGCGCCACCATGTCGTCGCCCTCGTAGAGGACCAGCGGCTTGGCCGCCAGCTCGTCCTTGGCGACGCCGAGTGCGTCCTCGGACACGCAGATGTAGGTGAAGACGCCGTCCAGATCTTCCAGGGAATGGTGCATGGCGTCCTCCAGAGAGTCGCCGCGGGCCATCCGGTCGGCCAGATATACGGCGATGATCTCGGAGTCGCACATGGAGGCGAAGCGATGGCCCGCGGCCTCCAGGCGCCGGCGCCACTGGTGGTAGTTGGTCAGCTGCCCGTTGTGGACGACGGCGACGTCGGAGAACGGGTAGGCCCAGTAGGGATGGGCGTTGGCGATGTCGACGTCGGATTCGGTGGCCATCCTGACGTGGCCGATCCCGTGCGAGCCGAAGTACTCGTCGAGGCCGTAGGACGAGGAGACTGTCCGGGCGTCCCCCAGATCCTTGACGATCTCCAGCGAGTGGCCCAGGGACAGCACCTCGGTGTGCGGCACCGACTCGATGTGGTCGGCCAGCCGCTTGAGCTCCCCGTCGTAGGCGACCGTGGCGGTGAATGTGTACTCGTTGGCGTCCTCGGTGCCCTTGATCATCGCACCGGCGGCGCGCAGCCGCGACTCGACCTCGCGGCGCCGACGCCGGACGTCGTCGGCGAAGTCGAGATCCCGGGGGGCGGTCGACTCGGCCAGGTTGATGCGCACCGTCAGCTCGTGGCTGGGGGTGTGGTACAGCGCGTAGCCGGTCGAGTCCGGGCCGCGGTGCTTCATCGACTGCAGCATGCTGGTCATGTCGCGGCCGACGCGGTGGGCGCCGTTCCCGTTCTTGTAGATGATCCCTGCGATTCCGCACATGTCGTCTCTCCTGTAGAGCCCCGCCCGGCGTACTAGGGCAGGACCTCGAGGTACTCGTTGCGCTCCCAGTCGGTGACCGCGGCCAGGTACCGCTCCCATTCGTCGCGCTTGTAGTGGTGAAAGACCGTGTACAGGCGCCCGGGCATGGCCGAGCGGATCACCTCGTCGGCGGCCAGCGCCTCGAGTGCGGCACCGAGGCTGTCGGGCACCTTCTCGATCTGCGCGCCCTCCTTCAGCAGGTCGTAGGTGTTGCCCTGCTGGGGCGGGCCGGGATCGAGCTCGCGGCGCACGCCGTCCAGTCCGGCACGCAGCAGCGTCGCCACCGTCAGGTACGGGTTGCACGAGGAGTCCACGCCGCGGTACTCGAACCGGCCGCCCGACGCCACGCGCACCGTGGTCGTCCGGTTCTGCCAGCCCCAGTTCTTGTAGATCGGGGCCCAGAACCCGGTGTCCCACATGCGGCAGTAGGAGTTGACCGTCGGGTTGCCGACGCACATCAGCGCCGGGAAGTGCTCCAGCATCCCGCCGAGGAAGTGGCGCGCGAACTGCGACAGCTGGGCCGGGCCGTCGGGGTCGTAGAAGACGTTTGTCCCCCGGTCGTCCATCAGCGTGAAGTGGTGGTGGTGACCGTTGGCCGAGACCCCGGTGAACGGCTTGGGCATGAACGAGGGCAGCAGGTCGTGCTTGCGGCCGACGGCGGCGCACACCTGGCGATAGGTGGTGATGTTGTCGGCGGTGCGCAGCGGGCGGTCGAAGCGGAAGTTGAGCTCCAGCTGGCCGGGGGCGTCCTCGTGGTCGCCGTAGCTCATGTCGAGGCCGAGGCGCTGCCCGAAGTCGACCACGTCGAGCAGCACCGGACGCAGCTCCTCGAACTGGTGGATGTGGTAGCAGTAGGGCTTGGTGACACCCTGGGGCTCCTCGCCCTCGCGGGGCTTGCGCAGCCACATCATCTCCGGCTCGATCCCGATCAGGAACTGATAACCGAGCTCCTGTTCGAACTCGTGCGCGATCGACTTGAGGTTCTGGCGCGGGTCGGCATCGAGCAGCTCGCCTGACTCGGTGTCGTAGCAGTCGCAGTACACGCGGGCGACGCGGTCATCCCACGGCAGCACCGCGAACGTGTCCAGGTCGGCGACGGCGGCGAGCTCCGATTCCTCGGGACCGAAGCCGATGTAGTTGCCGTAGCGGTCGGTGAACAGGTTCGCGGTGGCGCCGTAGACGAGCTGGTAGCCCTTCTCGGCGACCTGGGCGAAGAACGAGGAGACGACGCCCTTGCCCATCACTCGGCCGGTGACCGATACCTGCTGAAAGAAGACGTACTTGATCCCCTCGGCCTCGATCCGCCGCGTCAGCTGCTCGATCTTCTCGGCGCGACCGGGGGCGTGGCGCGCCTCCTCCAGCGTCAGAGAGGCGGGCGTGATCCGCGGGCTGGAGAGCACCGACTCCACGTTGCCACCGAACTGCGGCTCCTGGATTGTTGTCGCCATCACCACTCCTTCCCAGGGCTGCCGCGGCGCCGGCAGCCGTTTCGCATTAGATCAGCGGCTCACGCGCGTGGCGGCGCCTCGGCGCCTCGGCGACGGCGCCGAGGCCGGGCCGAGGCCGGGCCGAGGCCGAGGCCGAGGCCGGGGCTGGCGCCGAGGCCGCTCGGGCCGACGGTCCACCGTGCCGCCGACCTCTCATACCCACCGCGGCGCGACTGGACAAATTGGTACACGGCGCGTTTATACCAAGCGCTCGGGTCGACCGCAAGCGCCGCGCTTGACGCCCGCCCGGTGCGCGCGATACCCTCTATTGCGTCTCCCCCAATTATATTGCGTCTTAGGCAACACCTCAAGGAGAAACAGTGTCCGACCGCCTCCCCTCCTCCGTCCCGACGCTGGTCATCGGCGCCGGCGTCCACGGCCTCTCGACGGCCTGGCACCTCGCCCGCCAGGGGGAGAGCGTGCTCGTCGTCGACAAGACGGATGTCGCCGCCGGGGCCTCCGGAATCGCCTGCGGGATCGTCCGCAACAACTACTTCCAGCCGGCGATGCAGGAGCTGATGGCCGCCTGCGTGGAGGTCTGGGAGTCAGAGCCAGAGGCGCTGCACTACCACCCGAGCGGGTACATCGCCCTGGGACCGGCCGCTCAGGTGCAGGACCTGACCGCCGTCCACGAGCGCCAGCAGCGGATCGGCTATCCCTCCGAGCTGTACGTCGGCACCGCGGCGGTGACCGACCACATGCGCTCGCTCTACGACGACTGGCGCGCTCCGGGGTTGAGCGTCTGCCTGCACGAGCGCGCCGGCGGATACGCGTTCAACCGGGAGTCGATGCTGGGGCTCGCCGACCTGGCCCGCGGGGCCGGGGCGCGGATCGAGACCGGCGTCGAGGTACGCGGCTTCGACACCGACCAATCGGAAGCGGTCACCACCGTTCACACCAGCGCCGGCGACGTGTCCGTCGACCAGGTTGTGGTGGCGGTCGGACCGTGGATTGCCTCGCTGTGGTCGATGCTGGGTCTCCCCGACCGGCTGGACGTCCGCCAGCCCGACGGTGAGCTGGTCACCGACCAGCCGATGTGGACCTACTGGTATCTGCAGGAGGGCGAGGCCGGCTTCGACCCCTCGATCTTCGTCACCAACGACGGCCGATCCTCGCCGGTGCTGCACGTCGACTCAGACCAGCCGCTGCGCGCCGATGACGGCACGCTCATCACCGATGAGTTCTGGGGCGTGTACTTCAAACCCGACCGCGACAGCGTCCAGGGCGGCGCCCAGCCGCTCACCGTCGGACCCGAGTTCCAGGTGGACCCGTACCCCACGGGCACCGTCGACCCAGGCTTCCCGGACATGTGGTCGGCGTCGCTGTCGCACTGCCTGGAGCGATTCGAGGGCGCCCGCGGCCGGTACCGCCAGGCCCGCTCCGGCGGCGTCGGCGCGTTCACCGTCGACAACTTCCCGGTGTTCGACTACATGCGCCCGAACGTGTTCGTCGCCGCCGACTCCAACCACGGCTACAAGATGATCGCCGTCGGCAGGGAGATCGCCCGGGTGATCGGCGGCGAGCACTCCTCGCTGCTGCACCCGTTCCGCTACGAGCGCTTCGCCACCGGGGACCTGCACCCGGTCTCGCATAGCCCCTACCCCTGGAGCTGACGCCCGGCGCCGCCCTACCGCGGCGGCGCTCCGAGGGCGCGGCTGAGCTCCGCCGCCGCGCTCATCAACGGCTCGCGCAGCGCCCGCCGCGTCCCCGCCGGCAGCCGCGCCGCCGGACCCTGGACGCCGAGGATCGCCACCAGCTCCCCGGCGCGGCCGAACGCCGGCGCCGCCACCGCCGCCAGATCGGCCTCGCGCTCGCCGACGGCCTCCGCCCACCCCCGGCTCCGCACCGTCGCAAGCTCGGCGGCGAGCTCCGCCGGGTCGGTGATCGTCCGCGGCGTGAACGCGGTCAATGCCTCCGGCATCGGGGCCGGACCGCCCGGCGCGGCGTTGGCGAGCATCACCTTCCCGGTAGCGGTGGCGTGGGGAATGCTCGGCCGCCCCACGAATGCCATGCTGACCACGCTGGAGGGCGAGGGCACGAAGTCGGCGGTCACCGCCTCGCCCTCCCCCGGCAGCGACAGGGTCGCCGTCTCGCCCGTCTGCGCGACCAACCGAGCCAGCAGCGGCCGGGCCAGCTGGCGCACGTCGAGCTGCTGAAGTACCCGCTCGGACAGGGTCACGAGCTTGAGCCCCAGCCGGTACGGGCCGCCGTCGTCGGCGCGCGTCACCAGCCCCGCCGCCTGCAGGGTCGCCAGCAGCCGTGACGCGGTGCTGGCGTTGACGCCGATCCGCCGCGCCAGCTCGTTGACCCCGAGCCCGGCGTCGCTGGTCGCGAGCTCGTCGAGCAGCTGAGTGGCCCGCATCACCGAGCCCACCCCCCGGCGCGGGCCACTGGCCGCCCGCCCGGCGCGGTCGGCGGTCACCGGGGGCTACCGACCGGGGCCACCCGCCGCCCGTCCGGCCGCCCGCCCGGCCGCGCGACCGGCGCGGCTCCCGCGCCCGCCGTTTGACCCGGTGCCGGCCACGGTGTCCTCGCCCGCGATCCGCGCCGGCCGGGGAGAGTCGAGCGAGCGCATCACCATCACCTCGATCCCGCCGGGGGCGAACAGGTCCCGGGAGTAGGCGACGCGCTGGTCGCGACCGGCGAAGATCAACTCCTCGAGCTCGAGCCCGGCGGTCGCGCCACGGATCCCGAGCAGCTTCCCGGCGCGCTCCCGTCCGGTGAGCAACGCCGGCATCACCCGGGTGCGGGCGTAGGTGACCGGCACGCCGGTTCCGATCAGCACGTCGAGCATCATCTGCCCACGCTCCAGCTCCCCGCGCAGGACCTCCATGTCGGGGAGGGCGATCGACGGGTGCACGACGTCGAACATCACCGCCACCGCGGATCCGCCGGCGACCAGCGTGCGCCAGGCCACCATCGGCCTGGCGTCGGGCTCCAGGCCAAGCGCCTCCCGGGCCTCGCCGTCGACGGTCCGCCGTTCGAGCTTGAGGTCGACCGCCGACAGCTTCAGTCCGCGCCGCGCTGCCACCGAGGAGTATGGCTCCAGTCGCTCCAGCCGCTCCCCGAACGTGGTCGGCACCGCCACCCGGCCGACGAACGTCCCGCTCCCCTGACGGCGGACGATCTCGCCGCTCTCCTCCAGGCGCTGGAGCGCGCTGCGCAACGTCCCCCGGGAGACGCCGAGCATCGACGCCACCTCGTGCTCGGGCGGCAATCGGTCACCCGAGCGGTGGCGCCCGGGTGCGAGCCAGTTGCGCAGCGCGCTCTCGGCGCCGTCCACCAGCGAGGGACGGTTGCTCCCCCCGCTCCCCACCAGGCCCTCGGCAACGATCCCGCTGCCCTTTCGAGGTGATCCTCCGCGTGCTATCTCACCGGCTCCTCAACGTGCTCTGAGGAGCAATCGTATTTGCCGCGGGGGGCGTGCGGTCAAGCGGCGGTCAGCGCGGGAGCTTGTGAGCGGCCTCGTTGAGGCTGCGCTTGCGCACCGGCTTGTCCCCGGGACCGCGCTTGGGCTCACTCGGTCTTCGATTGGGGGCCGGCCTGGCGGCCGGCTGATTCACGGGCGTGAGCGGCGCTGAGGGGGGTCGCATCGAACCTCCTTTTTTCCCGACTGGCGGGCTCATCGGCGTTCGCGCGCCATATCCAGCGCTCGATCGCGGGCGACAGATGCGTCGGCGACGAATTGTGCTGCCCGCTCCGGACGGACATCCGTGGTTTCCTTCAGGTTGAGCTCCACCAGCACCGCCGCCGCCTGGCACGCGCTCTGGGCGAGCACCGCCGCGGCGATCGCATCGCCGGTCGGGTGGCGGCCCACGTGCTTGCCCAGCCGGTCGGCCAGCGCCGCCACCTCGGCGGCGATCTGCGCCACCTCCAGCGGCACCTCGGCGGCACTCGACAGAGCCGCTGCCACCGCCGGCGCGCGCCGATCGTCCTCGGCCGGGAGTCGCAGCGCGTCCAGCACCGATCGATATGAGCTCAGGTCGCGCTCGGCGAGCTCGAGCGCGCGCTCGCGCAGCTCGCCCGCCCGGGTCAGGGCGGCGCCGGCCGCCTCCGCGTCAGCGAAGCCGGCCACCATCTCGGCCAGCGCCGCCGCCAGCGCGCAGGTGAGCGCGGCGGCGCTGCCACCCCCGGGCGCCGGCGTCCTTGCCGCGAACCGCGCCAGTACGTCGCGTACCGAGTCGTCGGCTAGAACAGCCCCACCGTCCGGCCCTGATCGTCGATGTCGATGTTCAGCGCCGCCGGCGTCTTGCCCAGTCCCGGCATCTGGGTGATGTCGCCGCACAGCGGCACCAGCCACCCGGCACCGGTGTAGGCCCGGATGTCGCGGACCGGCAGCGTGAAGTTCTCCGGCGCGTTCAGCAGCGTCGGATCCGACGACAGCGACAGATGCGTCTTGGCCATGCAGACCGGGAAATGGCCGAGCCCCTCGCGGGTGAACTGGCCGATCTTGGCCTCGGCCTCGGGATAGAAGTAGACGTCCCGGGCGCCGTAGACGCGCTTGGCCACCGCCTCGATCTTGTCCTGGATCGGCTCGTCGTCCTGATAGAGCTGGTGAAACGTGTTCGGCTGCTCGCACGCCTCGACCACCGCGCCGGCCAGATCGGCGGCGCCGGCGCCCCCCTTGGTGAAGCCCTCGTTGGCCTCGGCGGCGAACGCGCCGGCCTCGAGCGCGAGCCGCTTGACCAGCTCCACCTCCTCGTTGGTGTCGCCCGGGCGGCGGTTGACCGCCACCACCGCGGGCACGCCGAACGTCCGGATCGTGTTCAGGTGACGGCGGACGTTGGCAAAACCGACCTCGATCGCGTTCAGGCTGGCCGCCCGGTCCACCCGCGGATCGTCCTCGACGCCCGAGTGGTGCTTGATCGCCCGGACCGTCGTGACCAGCACCGCGGCCGACGGGGTCAGCTTGCCGAACCGGCAGACGATGTCGAAGAACTTCTCCATCCCCATGTCGGAGCCGAAGCCCGACTCGGTGACGACGTAGTCGCCGAGCTTCATGCCGATCAGGTCGGCGATCAGCGAGTTGTTGCCGTGGGCGATGTTGGCGAACGGACCGCAGTGCATCAGGACCGGCTGGCCCTCGAGCGTCTGGACCAGGTTCGGCTTGATCGCGTCCTTGAGCAGCACCGTCATCGCCCCCGCGGCACCGAGATCTTCGGCGCTGATCGCCTTCGCTCCGTCGTAGCTGTAGGCGGCGGTGATGCTGGCGATCCGCCTGCGCAGATCCTGCAGGTCCCGAGCGACGGCCATGATGGCCATCACCTCGGAGGCGGCGGTGATGTCAAAGCCCGTCTCGCGGGGATAGCCGTTGGCGCGGCCGCCGAGTCCGACCGCGATCTGGCGCAGCGCCCGGTCGTTCATGTCGACCGCGCGGCGCCAGCCGATCCGCAGGGCGTCGATCTTGTGCGGGTTGCCGTGCAGGATCGAGGCGTCGATCATCGCCGCCAGCAGATTGTTGGCGGCGCCGATGGCGTGGATGTCGCCGGTGAAGTGCAGGTTCAGGTCCTCCATCGGCACCACCTGGGTCAGCCCACCGCCGGCGGCGCCACCCTTGATCCCGAACACCGGGCCGACCGACGCCTCGCGCAGGCAGGCCACCGGGCTCTTACCGATCACGCCCAGCCCCTGAGTGAGGCCGACCAGCGTCGTCGTCTTACCCTCGCCCGCCTTCGTCGGGGTCATCCCGGTGACGCAGATCAGCTTCCCGTCGGGGCGGCCGGCGAGCCGGTCGAGCACCGACAGCGCGATCTTGGCCTTGTGGCGGCCGTAGGGCTCGATCTCGTCGGACTCCAGCCCGGCGTCGGAGGCGATCGTCTCGATCGGCTGCAGTACCGCTTCCTGGGCGATCTCGAGGCTTGACTTCATCTCATCCCTCTCCTGGTGGCGACTGGCTGGGCTGGGCTAATGGCTGACCGCGGCGGCGGCGAGCTCGGACACGAGCTTGTCCTCGTAGAACCGCTCCAGCTTGAACGGCTCGATCAGATCGGGCTGCCGACCGGTGGCGACCAGCTCGGCCAGCGTCTTGCCGACGATCGGGGCGGCCTTGAAGCCGTACGTCCCCCAGCCGGCCGATATGTGGAAGTTCTCAACCTCGGTCTGGCCGAGGATCGGGCTGTAGTCCGGGCTGAGATCGCACAGCCCGGCCCAGCTGCGCAGCAGGCGGGCCCGCTCGAGCTGGGGGAACAGCTCCAGCGTGTGCCGGCACACGTCCTGCAGGAAGTTCAGCGTCCCGTTCATCCGGTAGGTCGTCCATGGCTCGATCTCCGCCCCCATCAGGAACTCGCCCCGGTCGGTCTGGCTGATGTAGACGTGCATCTGCGAGGAGACGATGACCACGTCCAGCAGCGGCTTCATCGGCTCGGTCACGCAGGCCTGGAGGATGTGGGTGGTGATCGGCAGCGGGACGCCCGCCATGTCGGAGATCAGCGTGCTCCAGCCGGCGGTGCAGTTGAGCACCTGGCCGGCGTTGATCGTGCCTCGGTTGGTCTTCACCCGCGTGATCCGTCCGTTGGAGCGCTCCATCCCCAGCACCTCGGTGTTCTGGTGGATCTCGGCGCCGCCCTGATCGGCGGAGCGGGCCAGGCCCCAGACGACGGCGTCGTGGCGGATGATCCCGCCCGGCGGGTGATACAGCGCGCCCATGATCGGGAACGCCGAGTTGGGGTTGTCGACCTGCATCGCCGGCGCCAGTCGCTTGATCTCGTCGGGGTATATGAGCCGGCTGTCGATCCCGTTCAGGCGGTTGACCTCGGCCCGATTGGCCATCACGAACATCGCCCGATCGGCGTGGGCCAGCGTCAGGTGGCCGCACTGCGAGAACAGCAGGTTGAAGTTCAGGTCCTGCGACAGGCCCTCGTACAGCTTGACGCTGGCGTCGTAGAAGCGGGCACCCTCCGGGGTCTTGTAGTTGGAGCGGAGGATCGTGGTGTTGCGCCCGGCGGCGCCGGAGCCGATGTAGCGCTTCTCCAGGATCGCGATGTCCTTGATCCCGTGGTCGCGCAGATAGTGGGCGGTGGCCAGGCCGTGGGAGCCGCCGCCGACGATGACGACGTCGTAGGAGCTCTTGAGCTCTCGTTGGCGGCGCCACATCCGCCGCCTGCGGAAGATGTCAAGCACGCCCGGCCTCCGCTGCCGGCTCGCGTACCGGACCCACCCGCCCCTCCCGGCCCAGCGCATCCACGCCGATCGGAGCACCGCCGAGATGGGCGCCGGCGTCGGCCACCACCGACCACATGTACTCAGCCGTAGCCCACCCGAACAGGATCAGGTAGCGCTCCTCGCCCTCGCGGATCAGGATCCCCGGCTGACGGCCGATCGAGCCCGGTCGCAGCGCTGCGACGGGGGTCACCGCGGGCCGGAGATCGAGCGCGCAGAAGCGGGCGAAGGTCTCGCGGGCCTGGGGCCCGGTGAGCGTCAGCGAGGCGAAGTTGGAGCTCACATCGACCGCGCTGATCTCGTCGGCCGCGCCCACCCGTTCCCGCGCCGCCGCGGAGGCGCCAACGATCAGCGCACGCCTCTCCGTCAGCCGGCACCACCACGCGCCATCCTCCCGCACGGCCGTGCCGAAGCCCAGGGTGGCTCCTGCCGCCGCGTCGATCGCCTCACTCGGCCCCTGCAGCTCCAGCTTGGGCAGATGCGACGTATCGGTCCAACCGACCCTGTCAGACCCACCGGGCGGGAACTCCACGGCGACGTTCCATCCGTCCCGGGCTTCGAACCGCGCGCCGGCGGCGCGGGCCATCCCCTCCATCGGCGAGCGAGCCACCGCTCCGTCGGCCGCGGTGCCGGCGGTCAGGAAATCGAGGTTCACGAGCGCAGCACCTCGCCCTCGGGGTCGTAGAAGGGCTGCGTCTGGATCTCCGCGCTCAGCTGCCGGCCCTCGTCGGAGATCGTGATTCGGGCGCCGTCGTGAGCCAGTGGCTCGGGGACCCAGGCCATCCCGATGGTCTGACCCAGCACCGGTGAGTGGCGACTGCTGGTCACCTGCCCGGCGGGCACGCCGGCGGCGTCGAGAACCACGGCGCCCTCGGTGGGCACGGCGCCGTTGGTCATCGTGAACCCGACGAGCGCGGTCGCCGGAGTCTGCTGGGAGTAGTGCTCCAGCGCCCACTTGCCGATGAAGTCCTGCTCCTTGTCGAGCTTGACGATCCACGGCATCGCCGCCGCGAACGGCGTCGACTCGGAGTCGGTGTCCTGGCCAACCAGGATGTGCAGCTTCTGCAGGCGCAGGATCCGCTGGGGCTCCAGGCCGAACGGCCGCAGCCCGTGCGGGGCGCCCGCCTCCATCAGCGCGTCCCAGATGTGCTCGCCGTACGCCGACGGGAAGTGGATCTCGTAGCCGACCTCGCCGACGAAGCCGATCCGCAGGATCAGGCACTCCACGCCGGCGATTCGCGCCTGCTTGCCGTCCAGGTAGGCGAACGCCTCGTTGGAGCAGTCGAGATCAGTGACCTCGCCCATGATCCGGCGCGCCCGGGGTCCGGCGAGGTTGACCGCGGACAGGCCCTGGGTGACGTCGGTCAGCTGGACCCGGTCGCCCCAGGCGGCGAGCCACCACGAGAACCACTCCTCCACGGCGCCGGCGCCGCTGGAGGTGGTGGTCACGTAGAAGGTCTCGTCGTCGATCCGGCAGACGGTGCCGTCGTCGACGATCCGGCCGGCGTCGGAGCTGATCACGCCGTAGCGGATCCGGCCGGGCTTGAGGTTGGAGAATCGGTTCGGGTACAGCCGGTCCAGGAACTCGCCGGCGTCGGGTCCGCGGACGATCAGCTTGCCGAGCGTGGAGACGTCGATTAGGCCGGCGGTGCGGTTCACGGCCAGCGCCTCGCCCTCCGGATCGCCGTAGTCGTAGGCGCGCCGCCAGTCGCCGGCCCACTTGACGGTGGCGCCGAGCTCGCGGTGGCGGTTGTGGATCGCCGAGCGCTTGGCGGGCTCCGCGGGCCGGCCGCCCAGGATCCCCATCGGCACCGACACCCAGGGCGGGCGCGCCGTGGTGGTGCCGACGTCGGCCAGGCTGTGGCCGGTTTCCTGAGCCATCAGCCGCACCGCGGGCAGCTGGCACATCCGGCCCTGGCACGGGCCCATGGTGACGGTCGTGTATCGCTTGGAGAGCTCGATCGAGTCATAGCCCTCCTCGATCGAGAGGTGGACGTCCTTGCTGGTGACGTCCTCGCAGAAGCAGGCAAAGCACTTGCCGCGGCCGGTTCCGCTCACCGCCGGCGCAACCACGACGTCGGCGGCCGGTTGATCTGAGAGCTGGGCCTGGATCTCGGTGATCCGCTGGTCGGACTTTCCGTCGCCGTGGCCCAGGGCGTGCGCGGCCTCGCGCCCGGCCAGCTCGCCGGAGATGGCCACCGCCTCGTCGGCGTCCCCGCCGGCCACCTCGCCGGCGGCGTAGACGCCGTCGGGCAGCTCGGAGATCGCGAAGTGCCCGCGCGCGGGGTCGTAGGCGCTCTGTCCGCCGGCCTGGAGCAGCAGCGAGCTCGCCGGGATCGTTCCGCCGGACATGATCACCAGGTCACAGTCGAACCCGTGCTCGTCACCGCGGGACCCGACCCCACCCACCTCCGCGATGACCGCCCGCTCCACGCCCTTGCCTCCCTTGGCCTCGATCACCGTGTGGCCGGTGAACACCGGGATCCCGGCGCCGCGCAGCTCGGTTGCGAGCGCGCCCGCGTCGGGGCGCAGGTCGGCGACCACGACGATCTCCACTCCGCTGGCGCGCAGGGCCGCGGCCGCATGCAGACCGCGGTCCGACGTCGTGGCGATCACCGCTCGTTGTCCTGGTTTCACGGCGTACAGCGAGGTCAGCCGCCGGGCGCCGCCCGACAGCATCACGCCCGGCAGGTCGTTGCCGGCGAATACCAGCGGCTGCTCGATGGTGCCGGTGGCGACCACGTGCTTGGCGGCACGCACCTGATGCATCGTGTCGCCCTGCCAGACGGCGACGAGGCCATCGAAGTAGCCGAGCGCCGATGCCCGTTCGAGGATCTCCACGCCCGCCTGGCGCGCCCGCCGGGCGAGCTCGCGGATCGGCTGCGGATCTGACTGCACCAGCTGCTGGCCTCCGACCTCGGCGCCCTCGTCGGCGAGGACCACGTCGGCGCCCAGCTCGGCGGCGGCGATCGCCGCGTGCAGGCCGGCGAGCCCGCCGCCGGTCACCAGCACGTCGGCATGGCGGCGGCGGTACTCGGTGCGCCACTCGCGCTCCGGCTGCTCGTGGCGCAGCTTGCCCAACCCGGCGGCGTTGCGCAGGATCTTCTCGTACAGTGGCCACAGCCGGCGCGGCCTGATGAACGTCTTGTAGTAGAAGCCGGGCGGCGTGAACGGTCCGCCGACGAGGTCGGTGGCCCGCATCGCGTCGACCTCGAGCGAGGGCAGCGCGTTGACGTGGGTGACCTCGATCCCGTCACGCGCCGGCTCGACGCACGCCCGCGCGCCGGGAGCACCGTCGACGGCGCAGATGCAGTTGGGGCACTGGCCGGCGACGCACATGAGGCCGCGGCGGCGGTGGTACTTGAACGACCGCCCGAAGGTGCGCCGGCCGGCGGCGTACAGCGCCGAGCCGATCGTGTCGCCCTCGTAGGCCTCCACCGGCTTGCCGTCGAAGGTGAAGCTGATCCGCCGGTCGCGGGCGATGCGCTCGCCGGGCTGCTCGCCGAGGCGGCTCACAGCAGATCGCCTCCGGCCTGGGCGGGGACGATGGCCGCCTCGCCTCCCGGCTCGTCCGCGGGAGCCTCGCCGGGCAGCGCGGTGAACATCACCTCGTTGGTGCGGGTGTCGCGCTCGGCGACGAACCAGGCGCGGCAGCCGGAGCGATGGAACCACCACTCGCGCTGGACACCGGCCACGTTGCGGCGGAAGTAGTTGTACGTGTTCAGCTCGCGGAAGCTCGGCTTCCGGTCAGGACGCGCCGACACCTCGCCGCCGAAGCCGAAGTCCGTCACCTCCCGCACCCCGCAGTTGGGGCACCTGAGCACAAACGACATGACGGGGAAGCTAGGCCACGACGGTTGATCCTGTCCAATATCGAATTAGGATGTATTGATTTGAAAGGCGGATCAGTGATCTGACATGGAGCTCCGTCAGCTGCGTTACTTCGTCGCCGTCGCCGAGGAGCTTCACTTCCGCCGCGCGGCCGCCCGCCTGCACATCTCCCAGCCGCCGCTCAGCCAGCAGATCTCCGCGCTCGAGCACGAGCTCGGCGTCCGGCTGCTGGAGCGCACCCGCCGCCGAGTCGAGCTGACGCCGGCGGGGGAGGCTTTCCTGCGGGACGCCCGGGCGATGCTGGCCGAGCTGGACGTGGCCGCCGCCACCGCGCGCGCGATCGCCGCCGGCCAGGTCGGTCGGCTGCGCGTCGGCTTCGTCGGCTCGGCGCTGCTGTCGATCGTGCCGGCGACGGTGCAGCGGTTTCGCCGCGCCCGTCCCGGCGTCGAGGTGGAGCTGCGCGAGCGCTCCACGGTGGAGGCGCTGCGCGCCCTGGAGACCGGTGTCATCGATGTCGCGCTGGTCCGCCCGCCGATCGACGCCGGCGCCGACCTGCGCACCGAGATCGTGATCCGCGAGCGGACGATCGCCGCCATCCCCGCCGGCCACGAGCTCGCCAAGCTGCGGCGGATCCCGCTCGCCCGGCTGGCCGGCGAGCCGCTCGTGCTCTTCCCCCGCAGCCAGGCGCCGGGCTATCACGATCTCTTGACGGGCCGGCTGGCCGCGACCGGCACCTCTCCTCACGTGGTCCAGTACGCGCCGGAGATGCTGACCATCATCGGGCTGGTGGCGGCGGGGATCGGCGTCTCCCCGGTGCCGGCGTCGGTTGCCCACCTGGCGCTGGACGGCGTCACCTACCGGCCGCTGAATCGGGCCCCGGACACCGAGCTGGTGGCGGTCACGCGGGCGGGGCGGGAATCCGCGCTTGCCCAGGCGTTCGTCGCCGACGCGCGGGCTCACGCCTGAGTTGGCGCGCCGCCCGTGGGGGGCGGTTGGCGCCGGCGTGGTCAGCCCTGAGTCGGCGCGCCGCCGGCGGCGCGCCGCAGCGGCGGTCCTCCCTGGTCCCGGGCCTCGATCTGCTCCAGCTTGGCCAGCAGGTTCTGGGCCATCCGGATCGAGGCGGCGTCGATCAGGCGGCCGTCGAGCGACACCGCTCCCTGGCCGCGGTCGGCGGCCTCCTCCAGCGCCGCGATGATCCGCCGGGTCTTCTCGGCGATGTGGTCCGAGGGGGTGAAGACGTCGTTGGCGAGCTCGATCTGGGCCGGGTGGATCGCCCACTTGCCCTCGTAGCCGAGCACCGCGGCGCGCCGGGCCGATGCCAGATACCCCTCCGGGTCGGTGAAGTCGCCGAACGGCCCGTCGATCGGCCGCAGACCGTAGGCCCGGCAGACGACGGCGATCCGGCTCAGCGCGTAGTGCCACTGATCGCCGAGATGCAGCGCCCGCCGGTCGGAGGCGGCCTGGTCGCCGTCCGCGCCGTGGCCGTCCGCGCCGTGGCCGTCCGGGCCGTGGCCGTCCGCGCCTTGGCGGTCCGCGCCTTTGCCGTCTGCGCCTTGGCCGTCCGCGGCGTCGGCCAGCATCGCGTAGTCGGGATTGGTGCCGCCGATCGAGGTCGTGTGGCTCTGCAACGAGGCGGCGTAGTCGGCGACGCCGAACACCATCGCCTCCATCCGCTCGGGACACGCGGCGGCGATCTCGTCGCACTTGACCATGCCGATCGCCGTCTCGATCAGCACGCAGATGGCGATCCGCCGCTCCAGCCCGATCGCGTCCTCGATCTGGGTCAGCAGCGTCGCCACCATGTGCACGTCGCCGGCCCCGGACGCCTTGGGGATCATCACCGAGTCCAGGTGCCGGCCCGCCGACTCGACCACGTCGACGATGTCCCGATAGCAGTAGTGGGTGTCCAGGCCGTTGATGCGCAGCGACACCGAGCACCCGGACCAGTCGAGCTCGCGCAGGGCGTCGATCACGTTGCGCCGGGCCTGCGCCTTGTCGTCGGGGGCGACGGCGTCCTCCAGATCGAGCATCACGATGTCGGCGCCGAGCGTCGGCGCCTTTTCCAACATCCGGACGTTGCTGCCCGGTACGGCCAGCTCGGAGCGGTGCAGTCGAGTGCGGGTCGGTCCCATCCCGGGTCGAAGTAGAGCGGGTCCGCCGCGCGGATGCAAGTTATTTGTGCGAATTTGTCCAAGCGCTTAGAGTGCGCCCATGACCGACACCGCCCCGCCTCTGAACCCGCCCGAGCGCCTGCTGTGCGGCCCCGGCCCCTGCAACGTGTCTCGCGCGGCGCTGGCCGCCATGCAGCGCCCGCTGCTCGGCCACCTGGATCCCGATCTCGCCGGCATCCTCGAGGAGGTCGTCTCGCTGCTGCGCGGCGCCTACCAGGCGTCCGGCGGGCTGGTGCTGCCGTTGTCGGCAACCGGCACATCGGGAATGGAGGCGGGGCTGGCGCACCTGCTGGAGCCCGGCGAGGTGGCCATCATCGGCGTCAACGGCTTCTTCGGGCGACGGGTCGTGGACATCGCCCAGCGCCTCGGCGCCGAGGTGGTCGTGGTGCAAGCCGACTGGGGCGAGCACGTGCCCAACGACCGCCTGCTCGAGGCCCTCGAGCAGCATCCGGACGCCCGGCTGATGTGCGTCGTGCACGCGGAGACCTCCACTGGCGTCCGGCATCCGCTGGCCGAGCTCGGCGCGGCCCTGCGCGGCCGGGACGTCCTGCTGATGGCCGACTGCGTCACGTCGCTGGGCGGCATCGAACTGGACTTCGACGGGTGGGGCATCGACTTCGCCTACTCGTGCTCGCAGAAGTGCCTGGGCGCGCCCCCCGGCATGTCCCCGGTGGCGGTGTCCGACCGCGCGCTGGAGCGGATCGAGGCGCGCACGTACGCACTGCCCTACTCGCTCGATCTGCATCTGCTGCACGACTACTGGGTCAAGCGCCCGCCCGTCTATCACCACACCGTGCCGGTGCTCCACATCTACGCGCTGCACGAGGCGCTGCGCGAGGTCGCCGCCGAGGGGCTGGCCGCGCGCTGGGCGCGCCACGGGGACGCCGGCGCCTTCCTTCAGGACGAGCTGGGCTCCCGCGGCCTGGCGCTACTCGCCGAGCCCGATTACCGGCTGCCCCAGCTGACCGCGGTCCGGGTGCCGGAGGGCATCGACGCCAAGACGGTGCAGACGCGGATGCTGCGCGAGCACGGGATCGAGATCGGCGGCGGGCTCGGCCCGAGCGCGCCGGCGATGTGGCGGATCGGGCTGATGGGCGACAACGCCTCGGTGGCAGTGGCCGAGCGGGTGCTGACGGCGCTCGACGCGGTGCTGGCCGAGGAGCCGGCAGTCGCCCGGAGCGCCTGACACGAGACGCCGGCCACCGGCCGGTCCCCGGTACCGGCCGCCGGCCGGCCTCGGGGTACCTGCCGCCGGCCGGCCTCGGGGTACCCGCCGCCGGCCGGTGTCGGGGTGGATTTTGCGCAAAATCCGACCCGGCGCGCCGAGGCTTGTTGCGTTGACCACGCTGAGCGGCAGGCTGGTGACAAATCCGCAGGCGCCCGTCGGAGCTTGGCGCCTTTTCCACCCGCGACGGCGAGCGGCAGCTGAAGCTAGGCGACCGCGGGGCGCGGGACCGGCGCCTGCGCCTGCGCCTGGGGCTGGGGCTGGGGCTGCGCCTGGACCTGGGCCGGGGCTTGGGCCTGGACCTGGGCCTGGGCCGCCAGCAGGGTGTTGCGCAGCAGCATCGCGATCGTCATCGGCCCGACGCCGCCCGGCACGGGCGTGATCAGCCCGGCGACCTCGGCCGCCGATGCGAACTCCACATCGCCGACCAGGCCCGCCTCGGTGCGGTTGATGCCGACGTCGATCACGGTCGCCCCCGGCTTGACCCAATCGCCGGTGATCATCTCGGGGCGCCCGACTGCGGCGATCAGGATGTCGGCGCGGCGGCATACTTCGGGCAGGTCATGCGTCCGCGAGTGGCACACCGTCACCGTCGCATTCTCGGCGAGCAGCAACGCGGCTACCGGCTTGCCGACCAGATCCGAGCGACCGACGACCACCGCTTGCGCTCCCTCCAGGGCCACCTCGTGGCGGCGCAGCAGCTCGATCACCCCCGCCGGCGTGCACGGCCGTAGCCCCGGCAGTCCCTTGGCGAGCCGCCCGGCGGAAACCGGCGTCAACCCGTCGACGTCCTTGGCGGCTGCGATCAGCGTGGTCATCCGTGAGCCGTCGATGTGCGCCGGGGTGGGGAGCTGGAGGAGGATCCCGGACACGCGGTCGTCGGCGTTGAGCTGGACGAGCAGCGCCTCCACCTCGGCCTCGGGCGTATCAGCGGGAAGATCGTGGCGGAAGCCCTCGATCCCGACCTCCACCGAGGCGCGCTGCTTGCCGCCCACGTACACCGCCGACGCGGGGTCGTCGCCGACGAGCACGGTCGCCAGGCCCGGCCGGCGCCCACCCCCGGCCGCCCAGGCTTCGATCGCGTCTCGCAGTTCGCCGCGAACCTGCTGAGCTATGGCCTTGCCGTCGATCAGTGTTGCGGTCATCGAACCAATTCGTACAGTATCTGTGACGTGTCGGTCAAGTGGACCTTAGCCGCGCCGGACCTCCCGACGCCGGAGGCGGTCACCCTGATTCGCGTGCCGCTGCGCTGCCGGCTGGCGCCGGCCCGCGTACTTCACAGCGTGAGCGAGCAGGCGCTGCCGTTCGCGCTCATCGGCGCGTGGGGCGGCGGCGGCGCGATCGTCGGCTGCGACCCGATCCGGATGGCCGGAGACGGGGATGACCCGTTCGCGCTGCTCGACCAGGTGCCGGCGATCGGCGACCCGCGCGGCATCCCCGACGGCGCGATCGGCGGCGGCTGGTTCGGCTGGCTGGGGTATCGGCTGGCCGCCCGCGTCGAGCGGGTGCCGCTGACCCCGTGGCGGCCGGTGGCGCTGCCGGACTTCCACCTCGCCTACTACGACAACGTGCTCCGCCTCGACCGCCAGGGTCGGTGGTGGTTCGAGGCGCTGGCCGGTGAGGACCGCCGCGACGCGCTCACCGAGCGGCTGGAGTGGCTGCGAGCGCTGCTGGCGACCGAGCCCCGGTGGAGCGGAGCCCGGGGGGCCACCCCGCCGCCGCTGCGGCTGGGCGGCGACGCCGCTGACCACCACCTGTGGGCGGTGGCGGAATGCCGCCGGCGGATCGCCGCCGGCGAGATCTTCCAGGCCAACATCTGCCTGCGCCTGGAGACCAACTGGGAGGGGCGACCGACCGACCTGCTGAGCGCCGCCTCCAAGCGCGTCCACCCCCCATACGCCGCCGCTTTCGACACGCCGGGAGGCGGCATCGCCTCCCTCTCCCCGGAGCTGTTCCTGCGCCGCCGCGGCCGACAGATCGTCACCGGCCCGATCAAGGGCACGATTGCCCGGGATCGGGATCCCGACATCGCCGCCAGGGCGCTCGAGCGGCTGCGCGGCTCGGCCAAGGACGCCGCCGAGCACGTGATGATCGTCGATCTGATGCGCAACGACCTCGGGCGCGTGTCCGAGTACGGCAGCATCGTGGCCCCCCGCCGCCCCACCGCCGAGGCTCATCCCGGGCTGTGGCATCTCGTCTCCTACGTCCGCGGGCAGCTGCGCCCCGGAGCCCGCGATGCCGACGTGCTTAGAGCCACCTTCCCGCCGGGCTCGGTGACCGGCGCTCCCAAGGTCCAGTCGCTGCGGGTGATCGCCGAGCTCGAGCGGACCGGCCGCGAGGTCTACACCGGGGCGATCGGATTCGCCAGCCCGCTGGCCGGGCTGGAGTGCAGCGTGGCCATCCGCACCCTGGAGCTCGGCGGCGGTCGCCTGTGGCTCGGCGCCGGCGGCGGGATCGTCGCCGACTCCACACCGGCCCGCGAGCTGGAGGAGGCGCTGACCAAGGCGCGGCCGATCGCCGCAGCGATCGGCAGCTCGGTGCGCGTGGATCGCCAGCCGACGCGACCCTCGCATGTCCGCCGAGCCGCCTGACCGGCCCGACCCGGCCCGGGGGGTGTTCGAGACCCTGCGCGTGCGCGACGGGGTCGCGCAGGCCGCGGCCGCGCACCTGGAGCGGCTCGCCCGGTCGGTCCGCCAGGTGTACGGCCAGGAGCTGCCCGGGGAGCTGGACGGGCAGGTGAGAGCGCGGGCCGCCGCCCTCACCGGTGAGCACCGGCTGCGCATCGACGCCGCCCCGGCGGCACGAGGCCTGGTGCTCAGCTTCCAGACCTCACCCGCCGCCGTGGCCACTGCGCCGGTCACGCTCGCGCCGCTGGTCGTTCCCGGCGGACTCGGCGGCCACAAGTGGCGCGATCGCCGGCTGCTCGAGCGCCCGGACTCGGCACCGGTGGCGCTGATCGTCGACGGCGACTCATCCGTTCTCGAGGCGGCGTGGGCGAATTTCTGGATCCTTGACGGAGATCGGCTGACCACCCCGCCTGCCGACGGAAGGATCCTGCCGGGGGTGACCCGGGCGAGACTGCTGGAGCTCGCCCCCGGGCTCGGCCTGCAGGCGGGTGAGGCACCGATCACCATGACGGACGCTCGCGCGGCGGGCGCCGCGTTGCTCACCTCGTCGCTGCGCCTGGCAGTCCCGGGCCGCCTGCCCGGCGCACCGGCGCCGCCCGCGGCCGCCATCCAGACGATCGACCGGATCCGCGCCGCGCTGGCCGTTTCCTAGAGTGCGCGCCGATGCTGATCCGTCACGCCGACCCCGGCCGCGACGCCGTCGCCTGCGCCGCCATCTACGCGCCGGCGGTCAGCCGGGGGGTGGCATCGCTGGAGGAGCGGGCGCCCGAGCCGGACGAGTTCTCGCAGCGGATCCGGATCGTGTCCCGCGACCACCCCTGGCTGGTCGCCGAGGTCGATGGCGGGCTCGTCGGCTACGCCTACGGATCACGCCACCACGAGCGGGCGTCCTATCGCTGGTCGGCCGACGTCACCGTCTATGTCGCCGCCGACCACCACCGCCAGGGAATCGGCCGCGCGCTCTACGCCGCGCTGTTCGGACTGCTCCGGCGCCAGGGCTACTACGAGCTCTGCGCCGGGGTGACGCTGCCCAACGACGCCAGCGTCGCGCTGCACGAATCGCTCGGCTTCGTTCCGGTCGGCGTGTACCGGGACATCGCCTACAAGCTGGGGGAGTGGCGCAGCGTCGGCTGGTGGCAGAAGACCTTACGCGAGCACTCAGCCCAGCGGCCGGCCGAGATCGGACCGCCGCCCCGGCTGCGAGGCTAGACCAACCAGACCGGCAGCTCCAGCGTGAACGTCGATCCGTCAACCGACACGCGACCCCCGTGGCGGCCGGCGATCGCCGCCGCGATCGACAGACCGAGCCCCGCTCCCGGGCGCTCGGACGCGTCCTCGCCGCGCCAGAAACGCTCGAACAGGCGCTCCCGCTGCGCCGGGTCGGGGCCGGCGCCCTCGTCGGCCACTGACAGCCGGGCGACCGCTCCGTCGCGAAGCACCGAAACGGTGACCGAGCCTCCAGCGGGCCCGTGGACGAGCCCGTTCTCGATCAGGTTGTCCAGGGCACGCCGCAGCGCCTCCCCCTCGCCGCGGACCGTCACCGCGTCGGCGTGACCGAGCCGCACCCGGCCGGCGTCGTAGCCCTCGGTCACCGACCGCGCCAGCCGGTCCAGCGCCACCAGCTCGGCCGCCTCCGGCGCCGTCGCCGGGGCCGCGCCGGCGCGCTCGAGCGCGAGCAGCGCATCCACCAGCGACGCCAGGCGGGCGGCGTCGTGGCGCAGCTCCTCCAGCACCTCGGCGTCGGCGCCGTGGCGCACCGCGTACTCGGCGTTGCCCAGCAGCGACGTGACCGGGGTGCGCAGTTCGTGGGAGGCGTCCGCCAGGAAGCGACGTTCGCCGGCCTGGGCCTGCTCCAGAGAGGACAGCATCCGATTCAGCACCCCGGTGAGCTGTCCGATCTCGTCGGGGGCGGACGACTCCGGCAACCGGCGCGACGAATCGGCGGTGCGCTCGATTTCACCCGCCGCGCCCGCCAGCCGCTGCAGCGGCCGCAGCCCGCGGCGGACCAGGATCGCCGCCGCAATCGCCGCCAGCACCGCCACCGCGGCACCGCACAGCGCCACCAGCACGCTGAGCCGGCCGGTGATGTGGGCGATGTCGCTGGTGTCCGACGCCACCAGCACGGCGCCACCGGCGGCCACCCCGCCGGCGTCGGCGATCGGCGCGGCGTACATCCGCATCGGCCGGCCGCCGACGGTGATGTCCTGCGCGCCGGTGCGGCCCTGGCGCCAGGCGGCGCGGGCGACGGCGTCATCGGGGAGAAGCTGGGCCCCCAGCGTGAGCGACCGAGCCACGATGCGACCGTGAGCGTCGAGCACCTCGACCGAGATCTGGCGGCCGGACACCGGGCTCTCCAGCGCGCCGGGATCGGTCAGCACCCCCGGAGCCGACACCGCCAGCTGGGCCACCTCCTGGGCTCGCTGGCGCAGCGCCGACTCCAGCGACGACCGCAGCTCGCGATCGACGAGCACCACGGTGACCGCCCCGAACACCACGATCGCGGCGAGGATCGAGGCGGCCGCAGCGACGGCGATCCGTGCCCAGAGCAAGCGCGGCGTCGGCCACCTGGCGGTTCCGGACGCCGCACGAGCATCCGAGGAAAAAGCCAGGCGCCGCCGGAGGCCGCTCGAATGGCGCCGTACCTGCGACCGCAACCACTCAGGCAAGCTCGGACCACCCCGGTTGTGACGGTGCCGTAACTCGGCGGCTAAAGTCTTCGCCGAAGGCAACACGGAGGTTGGCCAGGTGGCGAAGGAGCTGGACGGATCCGGCAAGCCCGCAAGGGTCCTGCTGGTGGCGGACGACGCGCGGGTCGCGACGATGATCACGGAGATGCTGGGCACGGCCGTCACCGGCGGGTTGCTGGTGACCCCGATGACGGCGGCTGCGGATGCGGCCCGGGAGCTGGCCAGCCACGGGGCCTGCTGCGTGCTGCTCGACGATCCCGGCGGAGCGCAGCCCGGCACCGCGCTGCAGACGCTCGCCGCCGCCGCTCCCGACATCCCGATCATCGTCCTGTCCGACGATCCCGACGAGGAGCTCGGCGTCGCGGCGGTCAGGGCCGGTGCCCAGGACCACCTGCGCAAGGCAGAGCTCACCCCGCCGGGCCTGCACCGGGCGGTCCGCTACGCGATCGAGCGCAAGCGCGCCGAGGTCGCCCTGGCCATGCAGGCCCTGCACGATCCCCTGACCCGGCTGCCGAACCGGGCGCTGTTCGTCGATCGGCTGCGCGGCGCCCTGGACCGGGCGCGCCGGACCGGCGACCCGGTGGTGGTCATGTTCCTCGACGTCGACTGCTTCAAGCACATCAACGACACGCTCGGCCACGCGGCCGGCGACTGGCTGCTCACCATCCTGGCCGATCGTTTCCGCGAGCTGCTGCGGCCGATGGATACGGTGGCCCGGTTCGGTGGAGACGAATTCACGTTCCTGTTCGAGGGACTCGGCAGCCGCCGGGCGGCGGCGCAGGTGGCGGCGCGGATCACCCGCTCGGCGAACCGACCGGCGATGCTCTCCGGGCAGCGGCGGGCGGTCACGGTGAGCACCGGCGTGACGATCGTCACCGATCCCGAAGCGCTGATCGAGGGGGTGATCCGCAGCGCCGACCGCGCGATGTACCGCGCCAAGGAGCTGGGCGGAGACCGCTTTGCGCTGTATCAGGACGGACTCGCCGTGCGCGTGCTGAACCGCTGACACGCTCGCATTCAAGCGCGCAGCACGAACCCGGCGCCGCGCAGCGTCCGGATCAGCGGCGGCTCGCCGAGCTTGCGGCGCAGGCGGGTGACGTAGCGGTCGACGACGTTGGGCTCGGCGGCGTCATCCCAGATCTCCGCCAGCGCGCGCTCACGGGTGACGATCTGGCCGGCGGCGCGCAGCAGCAGCTCGAGCAGCGCCGTCTCGCGGCCGGTCAGCTCCAGCTGGCGGCCCGACCGTGCCGCCGTCCGGGCGCCGACGTCGAGGGTGAGATCGGCGTAGGCCAACATCGACTCCGGGGGACGGCCGCGCCGGGTGAGCGCTCGCAATCGAGCGACCAGCTCCTGGATCGCGAACGGCTTGACCAGGTAGTCGTCGGCCCCGGCCTCCAGGCCGGCGACGCGATCGGCGACGGCGTCCCGCGCCGTCAGCATCAGAATCGGCGTCGCCAGGCCCTTGCCGCGCAGCCGGCGGCACACGGCCAGGCCATCCAGAATCGGCATCCCCACGTCGAGCACGATCACGTCGGGGGCGAACCGCTCGGCGGCCGCCAGCGCGCTGCCCCCGTCGCCCGCCACCGTCACCGCAAACCCCTCGGCGGCCAGCGTGCGCTTCAGCATGCGCTGCAGGGGCGGGTCGTCGTCGACCACCAGCACCCGTTCCAGATCGCCGCCGGACATCCGCCCCGGGGGAGGGCGTCAGCCGCCGGCGACGTCGCGCCGGATGAACACCAGGAACGCCGCCGCCAGCGCCGGGATCCCGTACAGGGCGCACACCCAGGCCGCCTGCACGATCGGGTTCCAGTCGATCGGGGTGCGCAGCAGTCCCTGCCAGGCGTTGAACTGGGTGCTGAGCAGGTAGGGCTGGAGCCCACCGAGACCCGGCAGGATCCCGATCAGCTGGATGAGCAACGAGATCATCAGGGTGCCGACGACGGCAGCGGCGCTGTTGCGGGTGATCGAGGAGAGCAGCAGTCCGATGCACACGATCGCCGCGATCGGGATCAGGTAGATCAGGAGGCTGACGTAGACGAGCTCGAGCGCCTTGGGCGCCGAGACGATCGTCCCCGAGAGGCTCTGCAAGGAGTTGAACCCCGACTGGATGCTTCCGGCGACCACGGCGACGGTGCCGCACAGGAGGATCGCGGTCACCGCGTAGGTGCTGGCCGCCAGCATCTTTCCGGTGAACAGCTGCCAGCGCTCCAGCGACCGCGTGAAGATCGTCTTCAGGGTGCCGTTGTGATCCTCGGAGGCGAAGATGTCGCCGGCGACCAGCGCGGTGATCAGCGGGAACATCCACACCGCTCCGAACAGCAGGATCACCAGCGGCACCGCGAGCCCGCTGCGGTCCAGATAGTCCGAGAACGCGAACCCGCCGTGGTTCTGGGAATGGCGCAGGTGCAGCGCGATCACGAACAGGATGGGGACGATGAACGAGGCGCCGAGTCCGATGTAGGTGCGCTTCTGGTGGCGGAGCTTGAACAGCTCCCACCGGTACACGGTGCCGACCCCGGGCATCAGCCGGCTGTCTCCGCGGCGGGCGCCGGCTTCGGCGGGTCGGGATCGATCGGCGGCGCCGCCGCATCGCCCTCGGTGTAGGAGAAGAACAGATCCTCGAGCGTCACCGTCTGCGGCGCCATCGAGGTGATCAGGGCTCCGGATTCCACCAGCGCCTGGGACAGCAGGCTGACGGCGGTCTCGTCGGCGGCGAACGAGATCCGCCCGTCATCGACGCGGACGTCGGTGATCCCGGGCTGAGCCCGGCAGACCGCCGGCGCGCGCTCGTCATCGGTGGTCTGCAGCCGGTACCGGCTCACCCGCCCGCTCGCCCCGCGCTTGAGCGCGGCGATGTCGCCTTCATAGACGATCCGGCCCGAGCGCACGATCGCCACCCGGTTACAGACGTCCTCGACCTCGTTGAGCAGGTGGCTGGAGAGCAGCACCGTCATCCCCTGCTCGGCCAGGCGGCGGATGAGCAGGCGCATGTCACGCATGCCCGCCGGGTCCAGGCCGGTCGCCGGCTCGTCAAGCAGCAGCAGCTTGGGGTCGCGCAGCAGAGCGGCGGCGATGCCGAGCCGCTGGCGCATGCCGTGCGAGTAGGCGCCGACCCGATCGCGCTGGCGACCGGTCAGCTCGACGGTGTCCAGCGCCTGGTCGATCCGGTCCGAGGCGCCGTTTCCGTCGTAGGCGGCCAGCATCTCCAGGTTGCGGCGCGCGTTGATGTACGGATAGAAGGTCGGCGCCTCCACGAACCCGGCCACCCCCTCCAGAGCGCGAACGCCCTCCATCGGGTCGCGGCCGAACAGGCGCACGCTTCCCTCCGTCGGCCGGATCAGCCCCAGCATCATTCGCAGCGAGGTCGTCTTCCCGGCGCCGTTGGGCCCGAGATAGCCGTACACGTCGCCGCTTCTCACCGTGAGATCGACTCCGCCGACGGCGGTCAGGTCCCCGTAGCGCTTGACCAGGCCGCGGACCTCCAACGGCGGCGCGGCGGAGGGGGTGAAATCCGCCCCTTCCGCCACCGCGCCTGACACCGAGCTGTCGGGCGCCGCGGTCACCGAGCCGGCGTCAACCGCCGGGCCGCGCGATCGACGGCGTACGGCGGCGTCGAGCCGAGCAGCGTGTACGCCACCCCGTTCGCGGTGAAGCGGACGACCGAGCCCAGAGCGGTGTCGAGCTCCTGAGCGGTCGCGCCGTTGATCGACACCGACGGCAGCGACAGGCCGCCCTCGCCGCCGGCCTGGCTCGAGGCGCCGCCGTGCGCGCGCTGCTCGATCACGACCAGCCCGCCCAGGTTGCGGCCGTAGGTGACCATCGCCGCCGGGGTGCCGCCCCAATCCAGCAACGTCGTGTTCTGGCGCGCCAGCCCGACCAGCGACGCCGGAGCGGAGAGCTTGAACGGCACCGCGCCGGCCACCGCGGAGACGCCGTGCACGTCGGCGTGCTTGCTGTGGCGCGCCTGCTTCTGCGTACCGGGGACGGAGGACACCTTCACGACCTTGTCGCCGGCCGGCGGCGTCATGGCGAAGTCGGACGCCGCCACCGCGCCGTACGAGATGTCGGTTGCCTTGAGCTCGAGCACCGGCGTCGCGTTGCCACGGGCGTAGACGGCGATGTCCAGCGGGGTGCCGTTGGCGGCATCCCAGGCGAGCGCCAGCGAGCCGAGCAGGCCACCGGAGTGCTTGGGCGAGATCGACACCGAGTAGGCCGGCCGCCCGGCGACGTCGGTCGGATTGCCGGTGGCGGCGCCACTCACGGTCACCCGCGCCATCAGGCGATTGAGCTCTGACTGAATCTGCGCCAGCGTCGGCACCCCGTTCCCCGAGCTCGCGTCGGACTTGCCCTTGTCGGCCGGCAGCGTTCCCTCGTACACCGTCTGCGACGACGGGTCGGAGATCCAGAACGAGTTGTTGTCGACGACCACCTGGGCGTCGCCGTTGTCGGACTGCAACTCCAACCGCAGCCGATGGTCCCCGAGCCACAGCCGTCCGGTGGCGCCCTGCAGGATCGGGTTGACCGTGTCGCCGGTGAAGTCGGAGGAGTCGATCAGGTTGTTGGTGAACTTGATGTCGGCGGTGATCCCCGCGACCGAGCGTGCGGTGACCGCGTCGTGGATCGCCTTGGCCAGTGGCTGAGACTTGGGCACGGGGCCGTTGCCGGTGGCCGCGACAGCGATCGCTGTCCCGCCGCCGATGGCGATCAGCAGGCCGGCGATCGTGGCCGCGAGGCGGCCGGTGGAGGCTGTGCGCAGGAATTTCATCTAGGGATCCGCCTTTCTCGTGACGCGACCGAGGATCGCAGACGAACTTGAAATTACTTTGACAGACCGGAAGTCCCGGCGGGCGCGCTACGGTCGCCGCTGACCATGTGCCGCCTGTTTGCGATGAGCGGAGGCCGTGAACCGGTTCAGGCCACCTTCTGGCTGCTGGAGGCGCCGGACTCCCTGGCCCGGCAGAGCCGCCGGGAGCCCGACGGAACCGGCGTGGGCAGCTATGCCCCGGGCGGTCGCCCGCTGGTGTCAAAGCAGCCGCTGGCCGCCTACCGGGATCGCGAGTTCGCGCGCGAGGCCAAGTCGCTGCGCTCACCGACGTTCGTCGCCCACGTGCGCTACGCGTCGACCGGTGGTCTGGTGGCGCGCAACACGCACCCGTTCGAGCAGCACGGGCGTCTGTTCGCCCACAACGGGGTGATCGAGGACCTGCCGCGCCTCGAGCAGGAGCTCGGCAACGACATGTCGCTGGTCGCCGGCGACACCGACTCCGAGCGGCTGTTCGCGCTGATCACACGGGAGGCGGAGCGCACGGGCGACGTCGCCGAGGCGATCGCCGCCGCCGCCCGTTGGGTGGCCGCCAACCTCCCGGTGTTCGCGATCAACCTGGTGCTGATCACGCCGACCGACCTGTGGGCGCTGCGCTATCCGGACACGCACGATCTGTTCGTGCTCAACCGCGAGGCCGGCGGCGCCAGCGGCGACCGCCACCTGGAGCACTCCAGCGCCCGGGCGAGCATCCGGGTCAGGTCGGGCGAGCTGGCCCGGCGCCCGGCGGTCGTGGTCGCCACCGAGCGGATGGACGAGGACACCGGGTGGCGGCCGCTGCACTCGGGCGAGCTGCTGCACGTGGATGCCGAGCTGCACGTGACCTGCCGGCAGGTGCTCGATGCGCCGCCGGTCCACCAGCTCACGCTCGCCGACCTCGGTGAACGGGCCGCGGCATCGCAGCGTCCCCAGAATCAGTGAGCCGACCCGGCCGGTGTGGCACGATCGTCTGCGATGACCGCCACTCTGCCCCCCGGACCGCGGCTGCCCCGCGCGCTCCAGACGCTCGGCTTCATGGTCGGCGGCGCGCGCTTTCTGGAGGCGTGCCGCCGACGGTATGGCGACGCGATCACCCTGGGCACGCTGTTCGACCAGCGCTTTGTGATGGTGTTCGATCCCGAGCTGCTCAAGGACCTCTTCCAGGGCTCGAACGACCGGCTGCACGCCGGCGAGGCCAACGCCCTGCTCGGTCCGATCCTCGGCCGGCGCTCGGTGCTGCTGCTGGACGGAACCGAGCACCTTCGCCACCGCCGCCTGCTGACGCCGCCGTTCCACGGCCGCCGGATGCTCGCCCACATCGAGGCGATGCGCGAGTGCACCGATTACGAGATCGATCGCTGGCCGGTGGGTAAACCGTTCTCGCTGCTGACCAGCCTGCAATCGCTGACCCTGCGGGTGATCCTGCGAGCGGTGTTCGGTTTCTACGACCCCGCCCACCCCGCCGCCGAGGACGAGCTTCGCCTGCGGCTGCGTTCGATGGTCGAGCCGCTGTCACGCCCGCGCGGCATGATGATGCTCTCGGCGGTGACGCGCGGTCGCGACGAGCGCCGGGCGGCGCGGGAGTTCCGCGTCCGCAAGCAGGCCGTCGACGAGATCCTGTTCGCCGAGATCGCCCGCCGCCGCCAGGAGCCCGGGCTCGCCGACCGCGACGACGTGTTCTCATCGCTGTTGCTGGCGCGCGACGAGGCCGGCGTCGGGCTCAGCGACGAGGAGATTCGCGACGAGCTGATGACACTGCTGCTCGCCGGCCACGAGACCACGGCGACCGGGCTGGCGTGGACGCTCGATCTCCTCCTCCACGACGACCGAGTCCGGCAACGTGCCCAGGAGCGAGACGACGATTACCTGGACGCGATCGTCAAGGAGGCGCTGCGGATCCGCCCGGTGATCCCGGGCGTGGGCCGGGTGGTTCGCGAACAGCCGTTCCGGCTCGCCGGGTACGAGATCCCGGTGGGGGTGGAGATCAACCCGTCGATCCGAACGATCCACCGCCGGGCCGACCTGTTTCCCGATCCCGAGCGCTTCCTGCCGGAGCGCTTCCTGTCCGACGACCCGCCCGACACGTACACCTGGGTTCCGTTCGGCGGCGGCACCCGGCGCTGCCTGGGGGCGAGCTTCGCGACGACCGAGATGCGCGTCGTGCTCTCCCGCGTGCTCGAGCGAACCGCGCTGCGAGCCGTCGACCGCCGGCCGGCCAAGGTCCAGTTCCGGGTGATCACGCTGGCCCCCAGGGGCGGCGTTCGCGTCCTCCAGGAGCGGGCCCCGGCGCCGGCGAGTCCGCCGCCGGCGGCAGTCCCGTCACCCGTCTCCTCCGAGCGCTAGCGATGCTGCTCTACAACGCCATGGTCTCCGGCAACTGCTACAAGGTCCGGCTGATCCTGGCCAAGCTGGGGATCGAGTACGAGCGCCGGGAGCTGAGCGTGTTCGACCGCTCCGATCGCCCGGACGTGCTCGGCGGCCTGAACCCGTCACTGCGCGTGCCGACTCTGGTGCTCGACGACGGCCGCAATCTGGGTGAATCCAACGCCATCCTCTACTACTTCGCCCTGGACACGGACCTGTGGCCCGCGGACCGGTTCGGGCAGGCCGAGGTGCTCCAGTGGATGTTCTTCGAGCAGTACGACCTGGAGCCGAATATCGCGGTCGTCCGCTTCTGGGAGCTGGCGGGCATCCACCCGCCAACCGCCGAGCGCGAGGCTAGGCAGGCGGGCGGGGAGCGGACGCTGACTGCGCTCGAGCGCCGCCTCTCCGACCACGATTTCCTGGCCGCCGGCGGCTTCACGATCGCCGACATGTGCGTGTACGCGTACACCCACGTAGCGCCGGAGGGCGGCTTCTCGCTCGAGCCCTACCCGGCGGTCCGCGACTGGATCGCCCGGGTCGCCGCCCAGCCCGGCCACATATCGATCCCCGAGTGACGCGGCCGCCACCGGAGCGAGGCGCTTGGAGGTGGCCGAAGCTCAGCTAAGCTGCCCGACTCATGCGCGATGCCCTGATCTGTGAGCCGCTGCGGACACCGGTCGGCCGCTTCGGCGGGATGTTCCGGGACGTCGCGGTGACCGAGCTGGCCACCACGGTGATCAGGGCTCTGCTGGATCGCACCGGGGTCCCGCCCGAGCAGGTCGACGACGTGTTGCTCGGCCAGGGCTACGCCAACGGCGAGGCGCCGGCCCTGGGTCGAGTGGCCGCGCTCGACGCCGGGCTCCCGGTGCAGGTTCCCGGGCTGCAGATCGACCGCCGCTGCGGCTCGGGACTGCAGGCGGTGCTGGAGGCGAGCATGCAGGTGCAGACCGGCGTGGCCGACCTGGTGCTCGCCGGAGGCGCCGAGAGCATGAGCCAGACCGAGCTCTACTCGACCCATCTGCGCTGGGGCGCGCGGTCGGGCGGGGCGATGCTGGAGGACCGGCTGGTCCGGGGTCGGGTGACCGCCGGCGGCGAGAAGTACCCCGTGCCCGGCGGGATGATCGAGACGGCGGAGAACCTCCGCCGCCAGTACGCGATTCCCCGTGAGGAGCAGGACGAGCTCGCCCTGCGCTCACACCAGCGCGCCGTCGCCGCCCACGAGCGCGGCGCGTTTGCGGAGGAGATCGTCCCGGTCGAGGTCAAGGACCGCAAGTCAGGCTCGCGGCTGATCGACCGCGACGAGCATCCCCGCGCCGACGCCACTCTGGAGAGCCTGGCGGCGCTGCGCCCGGTGATGTCCCGCAAGGACCCGGAGGCGACCGTGACCGCCGGCAACGCCTCCGGCCAGAACGACGGCGCCGCGATTTGCATCGTCACCCATGCCGAGAAGGCCGCCGAGCTGGGGCTTGAGCCGATGGCCCGGCTGGTGAGCTGGGCGGCGGCCGGCGTCGCGCCCAAGACGATGGGCATCGGTCCGGTGCCGTCGGTGGCCAAGGCCATGCAGCGAGCCGGCCTGTCGCTGGAGGAGATGGATCTGATCGAGCTCAACGAGGCGTTCGCCGCCCAGGCCTTGGCCGTGCTGCGCGAGTGGAACCTGCGGGACGGCCTGGAGCGCGTCAACGTCAACGGGTCGGGGATCTCGCTCGGCCATCCGATCGGCGCCACCGGCGGGCGGATCCTGGCCACCCTGGTCCGCGAGCTGCACCGCCGCGGCGCCCGCTACGGAGTGGAGACGATGTGCATCGGGGGCGGCCAGGGGCTGGCCGCGATCTTCGAGAACGCGCAGGCCGCCTAGGTGGCGAGCCAGAGGGCGTCGTCGCCGATCGGCCGCCGCGTCGCCCGGCCGTCGGCGACCAGGCCGAGCAGCGCCGTCTCGGCCGCCCGCCGGTCCGGCGCGTCGTTGCCGTGGGTCATCAGCGCCGCCACCTCCTGGGTGGTGAGGCCGTCGGGGAAGTGCTCCAGCAGCGTCTCCGGGTCCTCCGGTGGGAGGCGGCGCTCCAGCGACGGATCGAGGTTGGCGACCAGGATGTCGTAGGCCTCGACCGGCTGAAACCCGCCGGCCACCAGACGGGTCCCATTCGACGAGAAGACGATCGACGGGGCGGTGAAGCGCACCGGGCCGTCGCTGCTGGCGGTCTTGCCCTGCAACTCGGCCGCGGAACCGGCGGCGGTCCGCGTGTCGGCCTTGTCGGCCTCGTAGGCCTCGGTGACCTGCGGGGAATCGAGCGCGGCCACGACCGCGGCCGCGTTGACGCCGGGCAGGCCGTCCAGCGCGTCGCGCAGCGCTTCGTCGTCCTCGAGGACCAGCGGGGTGTTGAAGTTGGCGAGCTGAAGCGCGCGGAACACCGACCACTCGGTGCCGGGATTCTCCAGCCGGGCGGCGACTACCGCCCGGCAGGCGCGGGCGGTGGCGCTCAGACGCGGCTTGGGAGCGGGCGAGAACGGCATCCCGTAACGCCGGAAGGCGAGCTGGCCGAGCGCGCCCCGCAACGTCGTGAAGCCACGCGCGGCGTACTGCTCCGAGCTCTCGGTGAGGCCGATCAGGACCAGCTTCCAGTCCAGCTGATCGCCGTAGCGCCACTCGATCACCCTGAGGGCGGGGCTCTCGGAGTACGCCCACGGACACGCGGGGTCGGAATAGATCGTCGCGGTGATCATCTGGGGAGGCGCCTCTCGAGCTCTAGGTGGTTGATGCCTCAAGTGTATGAACCCGCCGACGTCAGGAGCCCAGGTTCTGCTCCAGGCGGTCGATCAGCGCCGCCTGGGCGGGGTTGATCTTGGCCCGCGCCTGGGCCAATCCGAACCACTCCGCTCGGTCGACCTCGGGGAACTCGCGCATCTGGCCCGATCTCGGCGGCCACTGCATCGTGAACGTGTTGCTCTGGACGCGCGTGACGTCGAGCTCGCCGGCGATCGCCCAGGCGCTCACCAGCTTGCCCGACTTCTGCCGGATCTCGCCCAGCTCCAGCACGTCACCGGCCGGCACAGGGGTCCCCAGCTCCTCGGCGAACTCACGGTGGGCCGCCGCCAGCGGCTCCTCGTCCTCCGCGTACTCGCCCTTCGGAATCGACCACGCGCCGAGGTCGCGGCGTTCCCACACCGGGCCACCAGGGTGCACCAGCAGGACCTCGGGCGTGGCTCCAGCGTGCCGAAACAGGAGAATGCCCGCGCTACGCGGGCGAGAGCGGCGGCTTGTCGGACTCAGGTCAACTCTGGCATGAGATTTTCACACGAAGGCCGGCGACTGCGTGTTCTATCGCTCTCGCGGGTGGAGGGGCGGGCGGAGCGGCGGCATGACCTCGGCACGCCGCCGCCGCCGACCGCCTCAGCCACGTAGCGGGATCTCCTGCATCGCCCACCGGTTCCCATCGGGATCACTGAAGAACACGAACTTCCCCCATGGGAACTCCTGGACGTCGGAGACGTCAACACCACGCCCGGCGAGCTCGCCGCGCGCCTCGGCCGCACTGCCCACGGTCAGCTGCAGGCCGGCGAGGCTGCCTGGCTCGGAGTCGACCACGCCCTTGCCGAGGGCGATCGAGCAGCCCGACCCTGGCGGGGTCAGCTGCACGAACCGCATCTCGTCGCTGACGGTGTGGTCGTGGTCGGCGTGGAAGCCGACCTGGTCCGTGTAGAACGCCTTCGCGCGGTCGACATCCGTGACGGGGACCGCGACCAGCTCCAACTTCATGTCCATTCCGAGCTCCTCACCGGTGGTTGATCGAACACCAGGCACCCTATGGACAATGGCGGTCAGCTTTTGTCCTGATTGGGTGGGGTCTCGTCGATGCCTAGGCGGCGAGCCGCGGCTCGTCGGCCTCCACCGATGCGAGCCCCACTCCGTCAACATCGGCGGGTCTGGCCTCAGCGACCTCGGCCACCGGCCGCAGCGACACCGCGGCCACCCCGGCCGCGACCAGGGCGAAGCCGATCGCCACCGTGAAGGCGAGGTCGAAGCCGTCGGTGAGCGCCCGGGCGGCGCTGACGCCGACGTCGTGGCGCGTCTGCGTCGACGCGATCGTGCTCAGAATCGCCAGCCCGAGCGCGCCCCCCATCAGCCGCGAGGTGTTGAGCAGGCCGGACGCCACGCCGCTCTCGCTCCGCGCCACGCCCTGCATGGCGACGATCGTCGCGGGCACGAGCGAGAAGCCCATGCCGATCGCGGTCAGCACCGAGCCGGCGAGCACGTCACCGACATAGGTGCCGCCGGGAGCGACGCCGCTGAGCATGAGCATGCCGGCCGACATCGTCGTCATCGCGACCACGATCACCGGCCGCGAGCCGAATCGAGCCACCACTCCGGGCGCCAGCGTCGAGCCGGTGAAGATCGACAGCGTCATCGGCAGGAACGCGAGCCCGGCCTCGATCGCGTCGAAGTGCAGCACCTGCTGCAGGTAGAGCGTGATGAAGAACCATGCTGGGAAGTTCGCCCCGTACATCAGCAGCACGATCAGGTTGGCGGCGCGCAGCCGGCGGATGCGGAAGATCGACAGCGGGACCAGCGGAGAGCGGGCGACCCTGGCTTCGACGAACCCGAACGCGCCGAGCAGGAGGACACCGGCGGCCAGCGGGGCGAGCACTCCGGTCGAGCCCCAGCCGAGCGTGTCAGTGCGCACGATCCCGAAGGCGATGCCGATCAGGCTGGCCGTGATCAGCGTCGCCCCGAGGGCGTCGAAGTGCCTTCCCCGGTCCGTGATCGGCGCGATCGCCGGGATCGCGATGAGGCCGAGGGCGACGACGATCGCGCCCAGCGGGATGTTCACCGCGAAGATCGCCTGCCAGCCCAATGACTGCGTGAGCACGCCGCCGAGGAGCGCCCCGGAAGAGGCGCCGAGCGCTCCCATCGCGCCCCACAGCGCCAGCCCGCGGTTTCGCTCGCGGCCCTCGGGGAGGGTGCTGGTGATGATCGAGAGGGTCGCCGGTGAGGTGATCGCCCCGGCGATTCCCTGGATGCCGCGAGCCCCGATCAGCAGCCCCTGCGAGCTGGCCACGGCGCAGGCCAGCGAGCTCAGCGCGAACATCGCCGTTCCGACCAGGAACACGCGCCGGCGACCCAGCAGGTCGGCCGCGCGGCCGCCGAGCATCAGCAGGCCGGCGAAGGTGAGCGTGTAGGCGTTGACCACCCACTGCAGGCCGGTTGTCGAGAAGCCGAGGCCGTCGCGGATCGACGGCAGCGCGATGTTCACGATCGAGACGTCGAGGATGACCATGAACTGGGCGAGGCACACCACTGCCAGGAGGGCGTTCGTCGAGGCCAGCCGCCGCCGCAGGAGATTTCTGGTTGCGATCATGAGAGCATGATGCGATCATGGTTATCCAGGTACAAGAGAAGGAGTTATCCTGGTAGTAGAGATTCCCCCCATTGCCCCTGACGCTCGCTCGCTGCCGGCCTCGCAGATGGTTGGCGCCACCGATGAGCGTCGCCGCGACGAGCTCGCCGACTTCCTGCGCAAGCGCCGCGCCCACCTCAAGCCCGAGGAAGTCGGGCTTCCCGGCGGCGGCCGGCGCCGCACTCCCGGCCTGCGCCGCGAGGAGGTCGCGCATCTCGCGGGCGTGGGCGCCACCTGGTACACGTGGCTGGAGCAGGGCCGTGACGTGCGCGCCTCCCTGGACGTGCTCGAGGCGCTCGCCCGCGCGCTCCGGCTGACGCCGGCCGAGCGCACCCACCTGGTGCTGCTGGGCCGTGGCGAGGAGCCGCCGCCGTGCAAGTCCGACGAGCGGGTGGGGCCCACCATCCGGCGGCTGATCGAGAACCTGGGCCCGAATCCCGCCTTCGTGCTCGGTCGCCGCTGGGACTACCTGGCGTACAACTCCGCCGCCTGTGCCCTGTTCGGCGACTTCGACGCGGTGCCCAAGGCGGCTCGTAACCACGTGTGGATGCACTTCATGGATCCCGCCCGCCGCGAGCTGTTTCCGGACTGGGAGCGCAGCGGCCGCCTACTCGTGGCCAAGTTCCGCGCCGACAGCGCCCGCCACATCGGCGACCCGCAGTTCGACCAGCTGATCAACACCCTGCGCAAGTCCAGCCCCGAGTTCTGCCGCGCGTGGAAGCGCCACGAGGTCGCTCACACCGCGGTCGGCCGCAAGACCGTGTTGCATCCGGTGGTCGGGACGATGCTGTTCGAGCACGCGGTCTTCAACCCGCAGGAGGCTCCGGAGCAGCGGATGATCCTGTACTCGCCGCTCCCTGACGAAGACACGCCGGCGAAGCTGGCTCGCCTGCTCGCCGGCTGACCGGGAGCGACCCGGAACCACCCAGTCGACCCGCGGGCCGAGGCTCCGCGGGCGCGTACTGGTACATCTGTACCAAAAATGGTACACTTGTACCGATGGCGACCACCACCACCTCCACCCCCAAGTCCCCTCGCCCCCGCGGCATCGCGCGGCGCGAGGCGCTGCTCGAGGCGGTGCTGCGGATCGTGGCCGAGGTGGGACCGGACGCGGTCACCCACCGGCGGGTCGCCGAGGTGGCCGAGCTCCCGCTGGCCTCCACGACGTACTGGTTTGAGTCCAAGGAGCACCTGCTGACGGCGGCGCTGGAGCTGGCCGCCGAGCGCGACACCGCCCGCCTGCTCACCTTCGCCGCGCAGGCCGCCGACGCCGGCTCCCCGGACCCGCTCGATCCGCTCGACGCGGTCGTGGCCGCTATCTCCGAGTCGTGCACGGACGGCTCGCAGGCGAGCCGCAGCTCCCTGATGGCAACCTACGCGCTGTTGCTGGAGGCGGCCCGCCGCCCCGCGCTGCGGGAGATCGCCCGACGGTGGGCGGAGGCCTATCTGGTGACGCTGGAGCGTCTGCTCCAGACCGCGGGCTCGATCAACCCTCGCGAGGATGCGGAGCTGCTGCTCGCCGCCGCCGACGGGCTCCTGATCGGGCAGCTGGCCGCAGGCGCCGAGGATGACCTCGGGCCCCGGCTGCGGCGGTTGGCCGCTGCCCTGGTGGCGGACCGATGACCGCCGTGCTCAACATCCTTCGCTTCCGGCGGGCCGCGCTCACCGGCGACGGCGGCGGCCCCGAGCAGCCGATCGTCGTGCTGATCAGCACGCTGCTGTTGTTCGAGTCGGCGATGTACTCGGCGGTCACGCCGGTGCTGCCCCACTACGCCCATGCGCTGCATGCGTCCAAGCCGGGGGTAGGGCTGCTCGCCGCCGCCTATCCCGCCGGCATCATCCCGGGCTCGATCCTCGGCGCGTGGATCGCCTCCCGCGCCGGCGTCCGGCGGACCACGCTGATCGGCCTGCTCCTGTTCGCGGTCTCGATCGTGGCCTTCGGCTTCGGCACCGAGATCGGCATCCTCGACGCGCTGCGCTTCATCCAGGGCACCGGCTGCGGCTTCATCTGGGGCGGCGGCCTCACCTGGGTGATCGCCGTTGCTCCGCGGGAGAGCCGCGGCGCCGTCCTGGGCAAGGTGTTCGCTGCCGCCATCTTCGGCACGCTGCTGGGCCCGATTCTCGGCACGCTGGCCGTGACCGTCGGCACCGGCCCGGTGTTCTCGCTGGTCGGGGCGGTCTCGTTCGGACTGGCCGCCTGGGCCAGACGGCACCCGGAGCCGCCGGCGTGGCAGTCCGAAGAGGGATGGATCGCTTCCCTGCGCAAGGTGCGAAGCAGTCCGCGGATCCTGCTCGGCTCCTGGCTGATCCTGCTCGAGGCGGGGACGCTGGGCGCCACCGGAACGCTGCTGCCGCTGCGCCTCTCGCGGCTGGGTGGCTCGGGCATCCTGATCGGGGCCACGTTCCTCGTGGCGTCGCTGATCAGCACCCGAATCGCCAGTCCGATCGGTCGCCTCGTCGACCGCCGCGGCCCGGGGCTGCCGCTGTGCCTGGGGCTTTCGACGACCGCTGTGCTGATGGCCACGCTGCCGTTGCCCGCGTCGGCCATCGGGCTGGCGATCATCAGCGTGATCGTGCTCGGCGGCCCCCTGACCGCGTACACCATCCCGGCGATGGCGATCATCACCGAGACGGCGGAGCGGATCGGCGTCCCGCTGGTGGTGGCGACGATGATGCTCAACCTGGCGTGGGCGGTGGGCGAGACGATCGGCGCCCCGGCGGCGGCGAACCTGAGTCAGGCGACCAGCGACGCGGTGCCGCTGCTGCTGCTGGCGGCGATCATGGCGCTGACGCTTATACCGGTGGCCCGGGCGCGGCTGGGGCCGATGAACGAGGCGGCTCGGGAACGGCCCGCTGACTCGACCGCCGCTGACCGCCCGGCCGCCGCTGACTCGACCGCCGCTGACCGGCCGGCCGCCGCTGACCGGCCGGCTGCCCCGCAGGAGCCCGACTGGCCCGAGGCCGAGCAGGTTCCCGCCGCCAGCCGATGAGCCAGTTTCCCGGGCTGCTGTCGTCGATCCAGGTGGGGCCGGTCACCGTGCGCAACCGGGTGGTCTCGACCTCGCACCAGACGAGCCTGGTCCACGACCACCTCCCCACCGACGACCTGCTGGCCTATCACGAGGCCCGCGCCCGCGGCGGGGTCGGGGCGGTCTTCCTGGAGGCGACGGCGATCCACCCGACCGGGCTGCTCACGGCGCACACGATCGGCGGCTTCGCGCCCGAGATCGTGCCCGCCTACCGCCGCCTCGGGGGCGCGCTGCGCGACCACGGCTGCCGGCTGTTCGTCCAGCTGTTTCACGGCGGCCGTGAGCAGATCTCGAGCGCCCCCAGAGCGCCCGCGGTGGCACCGTCGGCAGTACCCAGCCTGCGGTTCAAGTCCGAGCCCCGCGCGCTGACCAGCCACGAGATCGGCGAGCTGATCGAGGGCTACGCCACCGCGGCCCGCTATGCCGTCGACGGCGGGGTCGACGGCGTGGAGGTGTCGATGTCGCACGGCTATCTCCCGGCCCAGTTCCTCTCGCCGCTGAGCAACCGCCGCGGGGACGCCTACGCCGGCGGTCTTGAGGCTCGGATGCGGTTCGCGATCGAGATCCTGGAGGCGGTCCGCGGCGAAGCCGCCGGGGCGATGGCGGTGGGCGTACGGCTGTCAGCCGACGAGCTGGTGCCGGGAGGCCTCGATCGCGCACAGTGCGGCGAGATCGCCCGCCGGCTGCACGACGCCGGGCTGGTCGACTTCGTCTCGCTGGTGCTCGGCCACTCCGCCTATCCGGCGGCGTCGACCTGGATCGCCCCTCCCCCGCCCGTGCCCGCCGGTGCGATCGTCGAGCCCGCGGCCGTGATCCGGAGCGCGGTGCCGGAGGCCACGATCGTCGCGGCCACCCGGGTGGTCGACCTGACCGCCGCCGAGCAGATCGTCACCGCCGGCACCGCCGACCTGATCGGGATGACCCGCGCGCTGATCGCCGATCCCGACCTGATCGCCAAGACGCTTCGCGGTCGCCCCGACGAGGTGGTGGAGTGCGTCGGCTGCAACCAGTCGTGTATCGGCCACTACCACGCGGGCGTGCCGATCGGCTGCGCGGTCAACGCCCGCACCGGACGCGAACGCATCCTGCCCCCGCGCGCCGCAACCAAGCCGGCCGGCGGGCGCCGCACGCTGGTCATCGGCGGGGGTCCGGCGGGAGCCGCCGCCGCGATCGAGGCCGCCCGCGCCGGCGACCGGGTGACGCTGATCGAGCGCGAGCCCGAGCTCGGCGGCCAGCTGCGGCTCGCCGGCCGCGCCCCCGCCCACGCCGAGCTGTGGGATCGCTACCGACGCTCCACGCTTGCCCGGTTGCGTGCCGCCGGCGTCGGTTGCGAGCTCGGGGCGCCCGCCGGGCCCGAGCTGGCCGGCGATTTCGAGCTCGTCGTGCTGGCCACCGGGGCGCGGCCGTACCAGCCCGAGCTTCCGGCGACCCGGATCTCGGCGATCTCCGCCTGGGCGGCGATTCGCGCCCCGGAGGAGCTCGGCGGAACCGCGCTGGTCGCCGACTGGGGCGGCGGCTGGGACGGACTCGATGCCGCCGAGCGCCTGGCCAAGGCGGGAACCGCGGTGACGCTGGCGTGTGCGGCACCGGTCCCGGGCGAGACCCTGCACCAGTACCAGCGCAACCTTTACCTGTCGCGCCTCGACGAGCTCGGCGTGGAGATCCTGCACCACCTCGAGCTCGGCGTCGACGGCGACGGGGTCATCCTGCGCCACGTGTTCTCGGGGCGCCGGCGGCCGCTGCCCGACGTGGCTTGGCTCGTTCTGGCGCAGGGCCGGATCCCCGACGATGAGCTGTGGGGTGCGCTCGAGTCGCATCCCGGCGCGATCCGGGCCGGCGACGTGCTCGGCCCTCGCACGCTCGAGGAGGCGGTCCTGGAGGGAACCATCGCCGCCCTGGGAACCCGGGCCGGCGGCTGAGCAACCCGAACGGCTCGTTGACTTTGACTGACCCGTCAGTTAAGGTCGCGAATGGATGTCCGCCGGCGCCACCTCCATCAAGCTTCGTCGCACCGCCGGTCCCCTGCGCCACCCGGCACGTCCCGACGAGATCCTCGCCGCCGCCTGCTCCGCGATCGTCCAGCGCGGACTCGCCGACACCCGCGTCGGCGACATAGCGCGGGCTGCCGGAACCTCCACCGGCACGATCCATTACTACTTCGACTCCAAGCAGGAGGTGCTGGTCGCGGCGCTCCGGTGGGCCACCGACCGGCTGTTCGCACGCCTGCAGACGGCCGCGGGCGGTGGGGCTGATGCCACCGCGCGGCTGGGCGCCCTGCTGGACCTCGCCATCCCGTACGCCCGTCCGCGGGCGCGGCGCGACGAGTACGTGCTGTGGATCGAGATGTGGACCCTGGTGCTGCGCTCCCCGGAGCGGCTGCCCGCGCTCGAGGACCTGTCCGTGCGCTGGCGGTCGTTCTTCTTCGACGTCATCCGGGAGGGGGCGGCCGGCGGCGAGTTCGCGCCGGTGGCGCCGCTTGACGTGGTCGCCGAGCGGCTGATCGCGCTCGTCGACGGGCTCGGGTTCGAGACCGTGGTCGGCTATCGCTGGAGCACGCCCGAGCGGATGCGCGCCCTGCTGATGTCGTTCGCCGCCGAGCAGCTGGGCGCCGACGCCGACCGGCTGAACCGGCTGATGCCGGCGGGCGGGCGATGACCGCCACGCAGGCCCCGACCGCGCGGATCGGCGGCCACCTCGTGGCCGAGACGCTGGCGGCGCTCGGCGCCGACGCGGCCTTCGGGGTACCGGGGATCCACTCCCTGGCGATCTGGGAGGCGCTGCGGACCAGCCCGATAAGCGCCTATGGGACCCGGACCGAGCTGTGCGCGGGATTTGCCGCCGATGGTTATGCCCGCAGCTGCGGCCGGCCCGCCCCGCTGCTGCTGTCGACCGGGCCGGGAGCGCTGAACTCGCTCACGGCGATCATGGAGGCGGCCAGCGCGCACGTCCCCGTCGTCGCGATATCCAGCCAGATCCCCAGCGACATGGTGGGTCGCGGCCGCGGCTACCTGCACGAGTTGACCGACCAGCTCGCGTCGTTTCGGCCGCTGGTCAAGCGCGCCGTTCGCGCCGAGACCGCCGACTCGATTCCCGGGCTGCTCAGCGAGGCGTGGCGCACCGCGCTGACCCCGCCGAGCGGGCCCGTGTACCTGGAGATTCCGGTCGACCTGCTCACGGCGCCCGCCGGCGACGCCGGTGCACCCGCTGACATCACCGCGCCTCCCGAGCTCCGCGCGGCGCCCGCCGATGCCGTTCGGCGCGCCGCCGAGCTGCTGCAGAAATCCGAGCGACCGGTGCTCTGGGCCGGGGGCGGCGTGATCCGGTCGGGCGCGCAACCGGAGCTGCGCGAGCTGGCGGAGCGGCTGCAGGCCCCGGTGGCCACCACCTACATGGGCAAGGGCTCGCTCCCCGAGGATCACCCGCTGTCGGCCGGCAGCGGGTGCGACGAGGCGGCGTTCCAGGAGCTGCTGGCGGCGGCCGATGTCGTCCTCTGCGTCGGCACCGAGCTTGGCGCCGAGACCACCGGGCAGTACCAGCTGGCGCTCGGCGGCCGCTTGATCCACCTCGATGCCGCCGCCGAGCGCGCCGGCGCCACCTATCCCGCGCTGGCCCTGGTGGGGGACGCCAAGTTGACGCTGCGAGCGCTGAATGGCGAGCTGTCGCCGAGGTCTGGTTCGGATGCCGCCGCTCGGATGGCGCAACTGCGGCGGCGGATCCGCGCCGGGCTCGAGTCCCAGGACCGCGACACCGAGCTGCGCCTGCTGGCGACGATCGAACGCGCGCTGCCCGCCGACGCGATCACCGTGTGGGACATGACGATCCTCGGCTACTGGGCGGCGCCGCATCTCCGGCTCGCCGCCGGGCAGCAGTTCATGTACCCGCTCGGGTCGGGCACGCTTGGATACGCGTGGCCGGCGGCGCTCGGCGCCTGCATCGCCAATCCCGGCCGACCGACGTTGGCGGTGGTCGGCGACGGTGGGCTGCAGTACGGCCTGGCCGAGCTAGGTACCGCCGCCGCGCAGCGGCTGCCCGCCAAGCTGCTGGTCGTCGACGACGCGGGCTACGGGATCCTGCGTGAGTACCAGCGCGATGCCTTCGGCGAGACGACCGCGGTCGAGCTTCCCGGCGTCGACCTGGCCGCCGTCGCCGCCGGGTTCGGGGTGCCGGTGCGGGTGGCCGCCCCGGATGATCTCGGCGAGCACCTGGACTGGGCGCTGAGCCAGCCGGGACCGGCGGCGGTCGTCCTGCGCCAGCGAATCGCGACCGCCCTCCCGACGCGATGAGCGCCACTGGGTTCGATCGCCTGCTGCGCCCGTCGGTGATCGAGGTCGGCCCCTACGTCCCCGGGATCAGCGCGGCCGAGGTCAAGGCGCGGTTCGGCCGCCAGGACATGATCCGCCTGAACTGGAACGAGAACCTGTTCGGTCCGCTTCCGGGGGTTCTGGAGGACGTCGCCGCCGAGCTTGATTCGGTGTGGACTTACCCGGAGGAGGCCTACGAGGAGCTGCGCCAGGCGATCGCCCGGTGGGCGCGGGCCGACCCGGATCAGGTGATCCCCGGCCACGGGATCCAGGCGCTGACCCTGGCGCTGATCAGCGCCTTCGTCGAAGCGGGCGACGCCGTCGTCATCCCCCGGCCGACGTACGGGCTCTACGCCCAGGCGTGCGCGGTCGCCGGGGCGCGGATCGTCCGGGTCGGGTCCCCCGACCTGGCCCTCGATCTGCCCGCAATCGCCGCGGCGGCCCGCGCTGAGCACGCGAAGCTGGTCTGGATCTGCGATCCCAACAATCCCACCGGGCTGCGGCTGGACGCCGCGCAATGGAGCGAGTTTCTCGCGGCGCTGCCGGAGGGCTGTCTCGCCGTCGCCGATGAGGCCTACTGCGACTACGTGGAGCCCGGCGACCGGATCGACCGCCTCGCCGACATCCGGGCCGGCCGAGCCGTGGTCGTGTTACGCACGTTCTCCAAGATCTTCGGCCTCGCCGGGCTGAGGCTCGGCTACCTGCTCGTGCCCGCGTCGCTGGCCCCGCGCCTGAACGCCGTCCAGGAGCCGTTCAACGTCAACCGTGCCGCGCTGTCGGCCGGAATCTCAAGCCTCAAGCGGACCGATCAGCTGCCCGCGCGGCGCGATCAGGTCCGCCGCGCCCGGGACCGGCTGGTGGCGCCGCTCGCCGGACGGGACGTCGGTGCCCTGACCTCCGACGCCAACTTCGTCCTGCTGGAGCTCGCCGACGACGACCTGCGGATCGCCGAGACGCTGGCTCGCGAGGGGATCCTGATCCGTTCCGGGACCGAGTTCGGCCTCCCCGGCTACGTGCGCGTCACCACCGGTGAGGAGGCGCTGATGGACACGGTCGGTGAGCGGCTGGCGCAGGCGCTGAAGCGATGAGCCGGGTGGTGCTGCTCGACCCCGCCGGGGAGCCGGACACGGTTGCTCGGGTCCTGACCCGCCACCCCGATGTGCGGGTGGACGGTGGCACCCGGCTTCCCGCCGCCCCTGATGTGGTTGCCGTGCTCGTGCCGCCGGAGATCCGGGTGGGGCCGGCCGAGCTGGGGCAGCTTCCCGGCGTCCGGATCGTTGCCGCCACCGCCACCGGCTTCGATCACCTCGATCTGGAGGCGATCGCCGCCGCCGGCGCGTGGGCGACCCACTGCCCCGGCTACTGCGATCACGAGGTCGCCGAGCATGCGATCGCGTTCGCGCTGGCGCTGCTGCGCGGCGTGGTGCTGCTCGATCGGTCCGCGCACGATGGGATCTGGGACCAGGCCCCCGCCCCGCCCCGCCGGGTCGCCGGCGCCACCCTGGGGATCGTCGGGCTCGGCCGGATCGGCCATGAGGTGGCCCGGCGGGGATCTGCGCTGGGCATGCGGGTGGTCGGGTCCGATCCCGGCGTGGCCGCGGCGCCGGGCGTGGAGATGGTCGGCCTGGAGGAGCTGCTCGCCGGCGCCGACGTCGTCACGCTGCACGCGCTCCTGACCCCGGCGACGCGGGGGATGATCGGCGCGGCCGAGCTGGCGCTGATGGCGCCGGGCGCCTACCTGGTCAACTGCGCGCGGGCCGATCTGGTCGATCACCGCGCCCTCGGCGAGGCGCTGCGGTCCGGCCATCTCGGCGGCTGCGCACTGGACGTGCTGCCGGTGGAGCCGCCGCCCGCCGACGAACCGGCGCTGGCCTGGCCCCGCACGGTGATCAACCCCCACTCGGCCTGGTACTCGCCCGAGTCGGCCACCGCGCCGTACCGGATGGCCGCCGAGGCCGTGCTCGCCGTGCTGGAGGGCCGCGAGCCCTACGGCGCCCTGGCGGCGCCTTCGGGCCCTTAGACCCCCTCACGGTGCGCGCCGGCCGCCGCCGAGGAACGACTCGACGAACTCGGAGCTGGTCGTGAGCTCAGCTGGGGTTCCCTCCATCTGCAGCTCGCCACCCCCGAGGACGTAGGTGCGGTTCGAGATCTCGAGCACGGCGCGGGCTCGCTGCTCGACGATCAGCACCGACGCGCCCGTCGTGGCGAGCTGGCGGACGTGCTCCTCCAGGACGGTGTGAGCGATGATCGGAGCGAGGTTCGCCGTCGGCTCGTCGAGAACGACCAGCGCCGGGGCCAACATGAGCGCCCGGCCCATGGCCAACATCTTGCGTTCGCCGCCGCTGAGCTTGCCGGCCCGGCGCCCCGCCATCTGGCTGAGCGCAGGAAATACCGACATCACGTGGTCGATGCGCGGCGCCACCCGCCGGGACTTGAGCAGGTAACCGCCCATCTCCAGGTTCTCTCGGACGGTCAGGGGTGGGAACACGTCGTCGGTCTGAGGGACGTACCCGACCCCGATCCGGGCGATGTTCTCAGACGGCCAGCCGGTGGTGTCGCGCCCGCCGATCAGCACCTTCCCGGCAAGCACCTCGACGACACCGACGATGCTCTTGAGCAGCGTGCTCTTGCCGGATCCGTTGGGCCCTACGATCGACACGATCTCGCCCGGGGCTACCGAGATCGAGACGCGGTGAATGACCGGGCTGCCGCCGTAGCCGGCGCTCAGCTCCTCGGTTTTCAACCCGATCCCCTCCACTTGGTCGGCTGTCAGGGCTTGCGCGCTGACCGGATCAGCCGACAAGGTAAGCCTCCACGACTTCCTCTTTGGCCCGTAACGTGGCCATCGTTCCCTCGGCGAGCACCTTGCCGTCGGCGAGCACGTACACCGGATCGCAGAACTCGTCCATGATCGAGAGCTCGTGTTCGACCATGACGACGCTCATGCCATCCTCGCACAGGCGCACGAGCGCCAGTCCCAGCTGGTGCGCCAGCCGGGGGTGCACGCCGGCCATGGGCTCGTCGAGCAGCAGCACGTCGGGCTGCGCCATCAGCGAGCGCATGATCTCGACGAGTCGGCGCTGGCCGCCGCTGAGGTCTCCGGCGTAACGATCGGCCAGCGCCAGCAGCCCGAAGCGCTCCAACATGTCCTGGCCGCGCTCGATCGCCGCCCCGTCCTGGGCGCCCCAGAATCGACGGCCCATGAGCGCTCCGCGGAACGTCTCCCCGCGCTGATCGGGAACTGCCGTCACCAGGTTCTCCAGAACCGTGAGCCGCTTGAACTCGCTCGCCAGCTGAAAGGTTCGGATCAGTCCCAGGCGCGCCCGGCGGTACGCCGGCAGGCCGGAGACGTCCTCGCCGTTGAGGAACACCTGGCCGCTCGTGGCGGGCAGCGTCCCGGCAAGCATGGCCAAGACCGTCGACTTGCCAGCGCCGTTGGGGCCGATGATGCCGGTGAGGTGGCCGCGCTGGAACGCCATCGAGACCTTGTCGACTGCGGGCACCCCCTGAAACGTACGCACCAGATCGCGGCATTCCAGGACCACCTCCAGATGAGTCGCACCGTCACCGGCGACCGCCGCGCGCGCTTCGCGGATGGCTGCCGATGAGGCCGTCTCCCCCGGCAGCGACGTCATCTCCGCCGGGAGGTCGTGGGTACTCGTCTCCCGTACGGGGGCTCCGTTCGCCATCGGCAGAGCTCCCGCCGGCGTGGTGTCCGCCGGAAGCGGCCGGGTGGACAGCTTGCGCCGGCGCTCGGGAAAGATGCCCTGGGGCCTGAACCACAGGAAGATCAGGATCAGGCCGCCGATCACCACCCACTGCAGGGCGGGGATCAGGTTCGGGTTGCCGGACACCGGAGGGATGTAGCGCGTTGCCTCCTCGAAGGCGACTGGAACCAGGATCGCCCCCAGGATCGCTCCGCGATGGTTGCCGAGACCTCCGATGATGACCGCCGCGAACAGCACCACCGTTTCGGCGTAGCCCCACGCCTGCGGATCCCACAGGTTGATGAAGCCGACGAGGACGCCGCCGGAGAGACCGGCGATGGCTCCGCCAATCACCAGCGACGAAGTCCGCAGCGAGCGCAGGTTCTTCCCGAGCGAATCGGCCACGAGATCGTTGTCGCGTAGTGCCCGCTGCGCCCGGCCGAACGGTGAGTGGGTTATCTGCTGAACGAACCAGTAGGTGCCCAGCGCCAACGCGATGGCCGCGAGCCCGTAGCCCCACTGGTAGGTGCTCGAGAGCGGATTGAACGAGCTCTGAAGCGGAGATGGCACCAGTGACAGCCCGGCGGCGCCGTTGAACAGTGGGACGTAGTTGTTGACCAGCAGGTTGAACATGACGGCGGTGACGAGCAGGCCGACGGCAGCGAAGTCTCCGCGCAGCCGGCGCCCGACGATCGACGCGAACGGAATCGCGAGGAGTCCGCCGACGAGTGCCGCGCCGATCCACGGCAACGGGAACGGGAGGTTCCAACCGAGGACGTAGTGCTGAAAACCTCCGTTGGCGCTGGATGCGGGGAGCGAGAGCACGGCCGCGGTGTAGGCGCCGGCCGCCTGGAAGATGATGAAGCCGAAGTTGGTGACCCCGCCGACGCCGAACTGCTGGCTCAGGCCGAGGCAGGCGATCGCGTCCACGCCGGCGTAGACGAGCAGGTTGGTTATGTAATAGGCCAAGGGCTCAGACCCGTCCCGCCTCGACCGGCGCCCCCAGCAGGCCGCTGGGACGGACCGCCAGCATCGCCAAGAGGATCACGAACGCGACCACGTCCTTGTAGTCAGACACGATTACCGCCGCGCTAACCTCGGTGGCGAGCCCGATCACCAGGGCTCCGAGCATCGCGCCGTAGGGCTGGCCGGGACCACCGAGAAACACCGCCGCCAGGATCAGGACCAGGAAGATGTCGGTGCTGGTGGCGCCGAACGTGCCGGAGTTGATCGCGAACGTCGCTCCGGCCAGGCCGCAGAGTGCGCCACTGATCAACCAGGTCAGCATCACGACGCGACTGGTCCTGATTCCGCAGTTGCGGGCCAGGCCGCGGTTGGCAGCTGTGGCGCGCATCGCCTTCCCCAGCTTGGTGTATCGGATCAGCGCGTGGACGAGGAGCATCACGATCACGCTCAGCCCGATCAGCACCAGCTGGACGACGGTGAGCTGGATCGAACCGAGCGACACTGTCGCTCCCTGGCTCATGTTGTAGGAGACGTTGGTCGCGCCCGCCACCGCCTGGGTGCCGAACTCCAGGATCAGGGTCATCCCCAGTGACACGATCACCATCGCGATCGCGGAGCTGCCGCGGCGCTGGAACGGCGTATAGATGACGTTGTTGAGGAACACCGACAGGAGCGCGCCGACGGCGATCGCTCCCAGGCTGGCGATCCAGATGTTCACGCCGGCATTGTTGAGCGCGTAGGCCGCGTACGCGGCCACGATCATTACTCCACCGTAGGCCAGGTTGAGCACGTTGGTGACCGCGAACTGCAGGGTGAATCCCACCGCCGCCAAGGCCAGGACGGCAGCGGTGACGAAGCCGAACCCGACCGAGGTGACGAGGATGCTGGCGCCGACGACCACGTGCTGCTCAGAGTCCGAGCGAGCGCAACTGGGTGGTCGAGAGGTTTCCGGTGACCTTCACCGCACCGCTGGGCGAATACGTGTTGACCTGGAACAGGCCCGGCGAGTCGTGATAGGCGTCGAAGCTGGTCGGGCCACCGGCTCCCACATACCGAATTTGCTTGCCCTGCTTGAGCGCTGCGGCTCCCGCGGCGAACGAGTGGACCACCGTGGCGCCCGACACCCCGTTGCCGATCTTCAGGATGTACGGCGTGAACGTCGAGGGCGAGGTGCTGTGGGCAGCAACCATCGCCAGAGCCGCCAGGTTGATTCCGTCATACAGGTGAACCGCCCCTGGTGCAGTCAGGTAAGTGGTGAAGTCGCCCGTGCTGCCCACCTTGCCCTTCTCTGCGAGCATCGCCTTGGAGAACGCCTTGAAGGCGGGGCCCGACGTCTCGGTCACCAGGTTGTCAGCCGAGAAGTTGGAGGCCAGCGTACTGGCTCCGACGGCGGCCGCAACAGACTTGTACCAGTCCGGGGAGATCGTCGCCGAGGTGCCGATGACCGGGATCATCTTGCCGCCGTTAAGCTGCTTGAGCTCGGACAGGAACGAGGCCTCGGTTGGCCCCAGCGCCTCGGTCAGGACGACGTCAGGCTTGGCGGCCACGATCTTGGCGGCCTCCGTCCGGAAGGTGGTGGAGTTCAGGTCGAGCGTCTCGTTGGCGACCAGGGTCATTCCCGCCCGCTTGATGGCGGCGATCGCCGGCCCCACGAACGTCTGCGACCCGATGTCGTTGCCGAACGCCAGGGCCACGCGCTTGTAGCCCTTGTCCTTGGCGATCGCCACCATCGCATAGGACTCCGACAGGTCCGGGGGGACGAGACGGTAGAAATAGGGGAACTTGACGTGGTCAAACTCGGATTGACCGGTCATACAGAACGAGACGGTCTTGTTCTGACCGAAGATTGGGACGACCGAAGCGGCCTCGTCCGATGTACAGCCGATGATCAACCCCACGTTCGAGGTCGACGCGTACAGCTGGCGTACCGCAGGCACGGCGTCAGCCGGATCGCCGCGGGTATCGACCGACTTGCAGTTCAACTGATGGCCGAGCACCCCGCCGGCGGCGTTGATGGCGTTGGTCGCGGCATTGCACGCGACCAGATAGGTCGGGCCCAGCGCGCCGTCGGTCCCAGTGAACGGCGCGACATCTGCGATCGTCAGACTGGAGCCTGAGCTCGCGCTGCCGGAGTTTCCCGAGCCGCCCGCTGCCGAGCTGGAGCTGGAGCTGCTCCCACACCCGGCGGCCATGAGCGCCAGCATTGCCAGACTCATCGCCGTAAGCAAGGCGCGGCGTAATCCCGCTGATGATTTGCCTGCCCACATATAGTGCTCTCCTCTTGCCGCGTCAGTTCGTTTTAGAGCGTGGCCTTATCTGAAGTCGGGGGTACCCATGGCCAGTCGCTCAGGCCACCCTCTTCGTCCACCACGCGATTGGCGATCCGGCCCAGCCCATCGATGGCGACCTCGATCAGGTCGCCTGGTTGCAGCCACACCGGCGGCTTGCGCGCAAACCCGACTCCGCCGGGCGTGCCAGTGGCGATCACGTCGCCGGGGCGCAAGGTCGTGAACGAGGACACGTACTCAACTGCCTTGTGGACGTCGAAGATCATCTGTGCCGTGCTGGCCGACTGCATCACCTCACCGTTGAGCGTGGTCGTCAGCTGCAGGTCCGAGGCATCCACCTCGTCGACGGTGACCAGCTCGGGACCGATCGGCATCGTGGCATCGAAGTTCTTTCCCGGGGTCCACTGGCTGGACGCCCGCTGCCACTCGCGCGCGGTTCCGTCCATGACGATCGTGTAGCCGGCGACTGCCGACAGGGCATCCTCGGCGCGGATGTAGCGTCCTCCGCGTCCGATCACCAGCCCGAGCTCCCCCTCGAAGTCAAAACGTGAGGTCAGGGCAGGTTTCACCAGCTCGCCGTACGGAGCGGCGACCGAGTCTGCGCCGCGCACGAACACCTCCGGCCATTTGGTCGGCGGGCGACCACCTTCGAGCGCATGCTCCAGGTAGTTGACACCGAAGCACAGGATCCGCTGGGGGGACGGCACTGCCGGCGCGTACTCGGCCTCCGACAGCGCCCGCCCCTCCTGCTCGGAAGCCTGTTGCACCAGCTCCAGAACCTCGGGGCCGCCGGACAGAAGCGCGTCCAGGTTCGACAGCCGATCGTCCCCGGTGGCATTCCCGACATCCACGTAGCCGCTCTGTCCGCGAACGTGGAGACGTACCCTCCCGTCCGCGATTACCGTGGCAAGTCGCACGACTGATATGTCTCCTCTCCTCTAGGAGATTCGCTTCCCGAACCGGATTCGGTCCGATGCGTCGGATTGGTTGGAAGCTACAGAAGCCCGGATTTCAAGTCAAATTCTTGCGGTTAAGGATCCGTGATCTCACCCAGCGGTCCGATTGGTTGCCGGCAACTGCGCATCTCGGCTTTACTATCGTGTCGGACGGGAGCGCGTGCCGGTCGGGAGCAGCCATGACCATCTCTTCCACCCCTCAGCCACAGCCACAGCCACAGCCACCGGCCTATGGTCGTGACCTGGCCGAGCTCCTCCTCGCTCGCTGTGAGGATCCCGGCTTCGCGCCGTCGGGAAGGCTTCCGACCGAACGAAGCTTGGCCGCGGATTTCGCGGTCACCCGGACTCTGGTCCGCCACGCTCTCGCAGTGCTCGAGGCAGAGGGCAGGATCTCCCGCGAGGTCGGTAGGGGTACCTTCCTCAAGTCCCAGGGCGCACAGGCAACGTCCGGACTGCTGGCTCGAGCCCGGGATGTCGCGGAGGTGGGGCCGGCCGACGTCATGGCGGCACGGAGACTCATCGAGCCGCAGGTGCTGCCGTTGGTGGTTGCCTGGGCTACTCAGCGTGACTTCGACGAGCTGCGTCGTTGCCTGGACGGCGGCGGCAGGGCCGAGAACGCCGCCGAATTCGAGGCGTGGGATTTCGCGCTTCACCATGCGATCGTCGTGGCGAGTCGCAACCAGCTGCTGCTGGCCATGTACGAGGTGGTCGAGCACGCGCGTCACGGTGAGATCTGGGGCAATCTCAAGCTGCGCAACGATTCCCGCGAGCGCCGCGCGGCGTACCAGGCCGACCATGTCGAGCTGGTGGACGCTCTGAGTGCTCGCGATATCCACCAAGCCGTCCGGGTGATGGAAGCCCATCTCGCCAGAGTGCAGGCGAACCTGCTCACCGTCGGGCCGCCGCGGGCGGTGCCGTAGGACGTGCGGATTGGTCGTCAGGCCGCGAGGACGACCATCCCGCTGACCTGACTACATCCGGTGCACGCGCATACGTCCATCCCGTTCGGCAGCGGAAGCGCCGGCGGCCGCTTGCGTACACCCTTGCCTCATCGATAGCCGCGTTCAGAGCCCGGGCAACGCTCGCGGCACGCGTTGCTTAGTGGTTCCGTTCGTAAATATGGCGACACCGAGAGTGGTCTCCGGTGGTGCCTGGCGCGGACGCAGGATGCGACGTGCAGCAGCGCTGCACGAGCATCCGAGGACAAAGCCAGGCGCCGCCGGAGGCCGCTCGAATGTCGTCGTATTTACGAACGGGGCCACTTAGCCCAGCCACCTGATTTACGGCGCCCGGGCGATCAGCGACCGCAGCGTGCGCGGCGTCGCCCCCGGCCCGTTGATCTCCAGCCAGGTCACCGTTCGCCGCCCGGCGACGGCGGCCAGGAACGCGGGATCGGCGAGATGGCACTGGCACTCCTGGCCGGCGGCGAGGAACCCGGCGCGCCCCTGGGATGAGAACCGGTGGAGCTTCGGGTAGGACCCGAGGTAGGCGTCGAGATGACCGCGCATGAAGTCCACGTAGCCGCTCGCACCCGATCCGGTGCGGAAGCGCAGCGTGCGCGAGTCGACCAGCTGCAGCCGGCGCGACTCGCCCTGGAAGTACCGGTCCTCGCCGGCGTAAAAGCCCCAGCGGGCGAGGGCCGCGGTGAGCGCCGGAGCCTGGGCCTCGCGCGCCAGGAAGGCGGCGTCCAGCGCCTTGCGCCGGCTGGGCAGGTAGGCGACGGCGTCCGCCGGCAGGGTCGGGGCTGCCGCATCTGCGTGGGACGAGGCGGAGGCCGTACCCGGGGCTGGTCCCGAACCCGCGGACGAGCCGCAGCCCGCCACCCCCAGCGCGACCACCACCAGCGCCAGCGTGACGCCCAATGCCCCGGCGCGCGGACCGAACCTGACTCGGCTCATCCCGCGGTCAGTGGCGGCGCCTGGCTGAGGGCTTCGATGCGTCGCTCCGACCACCGCCGCGCCACCTCGGCGAGGACGATCAGCGCCAGCGACACGGCGATCACGATCGACCCGATGGCGATCACCTCGGGCAGCAGCGCCGGGGTACGACTGCTCGAATACAGCACCACCGGATAGGTGGGCGAGCCCGGCGGCGCCAGGAACGAGGCGATCGCGAACTCGTCGAAGCTGATCGTGAACGCGATCAGGAAGCTGGAGAACAGCGCCGGGGCCAGCAACGGCAGCGTCACCAGCCCGAACGCCTTGAGCTCGGACGCGCCGAGGTCGCAGGCGGCCTCGGTGATCGACGCGTCCAGGGTTCGCAGCCGCGGCAGGATGACCAGCACGCTGTAGGGCAGCGAGATCACCACGTGACCGGCCAGCACCGCCGCCAGCGAGGTGGCGATCCCGAGCTCGTGGAGCAGGACCACCAGACCGACGGCGAGCACGATGTAGGGCACCACCAGCGGGATCAGGATCAGCACCACCACCACCCGCCGCAGGGCGAGCCGGCGTCGGGCGAGGCTGACCGCCGCCATCACCCCCAGAAGCGTCGCCGCCAGCCCGTTGACCAGCGCGATCAGCAGGCTGCGCAGCAGCGCCGAGGTCAGCGTGGTGTCCGAGAACGCGGTGCTGAACCACTTCGTCGAGAAGCTCTTGATCGGGAGCGACGGGATGTTGCCGGCGTTGAACGCGAACACCGTCAGGACGATCAGCGGGGCGTACAGGAACACCACCAGCAGCCCGAAGTACGTCGACAGCGCGCCGCGCCCGAGCCGTCCCACCGGCCTCATGCGGTCTCCCCCTGCGTCAGGTCAGCGCTGATGAAGCGGCCGAACAGCGCCAGCAGGATGAGCACCACCGCGACCAGCGTGAGCGCCAGCACCGAGCCGTAATTCCAGTCCGGGGTATCGGAGAAGAATGCCTGGATCGAGTTGCCGAACAGCTGGCTCGACGGGCCGCCGACCAGCAGGGGGGCGATGAACTCGCCGGTGGTGGGGATCAGGACGAACACGAAACCGGCGGCGACCCCCGGCAGGCTCATCGGCAGCGTGATCCGGAAGAACGTGGTGAAGCGATTGGCCCCGAGATCGTGGGCGGCGTCCAGCAGCCGGCGGTCGAGGTTGTCCAGCACCACGAAGATCGGCAGCGCGACGAACGGGACCCAGGCGTAGAAGAGGACCAGCGCGACCGAGAACTTCGAGTAGATCAGCCACGAGATCGCGTGGCCGTTGGCCCGCAGCCCCAGCTGCCACAGGGCGGTGTTGATCACCCCGTTGTTGTTCAGGATCACCTGCCAGGCGATCACCCGCAGCAGATACGACGTGAAGAACGGGGCCAGGACGGCCAGCAGCACCGTGTAACGATGGCGCCCGGCCACGAACGCCAGGAAGTAGGCGAGCGGGTAGGCGCCGAGCACGGCCGCGCCCGAGACGACCAGGGTGACGATCAGCGAGGTGAAGAAGCGGCTGCGAAACGGGTTTCCGGCGCCGGTCAGGAAATCCGACCAGTCGCTGGTGGAGAACGCCGTGTGCACGCCGACGACGTTCGTCATCAGGCCGAAGCTGTACAGCGCGATGAGCACGACCGGGACGATCAGGACGGCGATCACGTACAGGCTCGGCGCCGCCGCCGTCAGCATGCGGGCGAGCGACCGCGAGCTCAACCACCCCAGCCGCCGCCGGACCGGGGTGATCGCCTGGGTTGGGTGGGTCGCGCTCAGGCCGCCAGCACCTCCTGCCACGCCAGCTCGTACTGGGGACGGCTCGGCTGATAGCTCTGCAGGTGCACGTCGGAGGCCTCGATCGCCGTCGGGTTGCCGATGTTCAGCTGCTTGGCCAGCTTCGCATCCTGAACCTCGCTCGGCTTGATCGTCCTGTCGGCGGTGCCGTAGTAGAACAGGTTGGTCATCTGCACACAGGCGTGATGGTTGATGAACGACTCCACGTATTTGTGGGCGTGGAAGAAGTTCTTGGTCTGGCTGCCGAGCGTGTAGCCGCAGAACCAGCTCAGCTTCCCCTGGCTCGGGTTCAGGTAGGCGACCTGCAGCCCGGCCTTGGACATCGCCACGTAGGCGTCCTGCCAGGAGTAGGTGATCCAGATGTCACCCGACTTGAACGCCGGCTGCATCTGGCCGTACTCGCTCGTCCAGTAGAACTTGTTCAGCGGCTTCTGCTTGATCAGCTCGTTCTTGGCCTGGGCGATCTGACTCGGCGACATCTTGTCCATCGCGTCGCCGTTGGTGAGGCCCAGCTTCAGCGCCGCCACCTCCATGTTGGAGCCGCTGCCGTTCCACAGCGAGATCTTCCCCTTGTACTTCGGGTTCCAGGCGAGCTCCCAGCCGGTCGCGTCCGCCGCGGCGATCTTGTCGGAGCGATACAGCAGGCTGGCATAACCCCAGTCCCACGGGATCATGTACTGCTTGCCGTCGATCTGGCCCTTGTCGACCAGGAACGGGTTCAGGTTCTTGAAGCTCGGCAGCAGGCTGGTGTCCCACGGCTGGATCAACTTCTGCGAGACGAAGCTCTGCAGCATCTCGTTGCAGGGGTGCATGATGTCGAACGGGCCGCTGGTCCCGGCTTTGCTCAGCGACTGATCGTCGTTGACGATGTAGGTGTAGACCACCGAGTGCTTGCCGAACTCCTTGGTGTACGGGGTGCCGGCCCACAAGCCCGACGTCTGGGCCGCCGTCCCGCCCGCCTCGTAGCCGCCCCACTCCAGGATGGACAGCTTGCCGGACTCCTTGGCGATCGGCGGCCGCTTGCTCAGCGGGGTCGTCTTGGCCGCGGAGCTGCTACCGCCGCCGCCCGACGAGCCGCACCCGCCGAGCAGGGCGGCGCCGCCCAGGGCGGCTCCCGCCCCCAGGAAATCACGTCGATTCACTTCCAGCATGTGACGTCTCCTCCTCCGGTTGACCAGCTGTGTCGGGACCGACCGGCCCCGCCGCCTGTGATCCGTTGCCCATCTCCGGCGCGCCCGTGTCGGCGAGCACGCGTAGCGCGTCCGCCGGCAGGTGCAGCTGCACCGCATCCCCCACCGCCGGCGCCATTTCCCCATCCGTGTTCTGGAGCAGGGCCTGCACCTGATCGCCTCCGGGAAGCCGGATGAACACCTGATCGGCGTTGCCGCGGTAGACGACCCGCTCGACTATCCCGGGAATCCGGTTCGCTCCGGTCGCGGCATGCGGTCCGAGGCGCACCCGCTCGGGCCGAATCATCAGCCGGGTCTCGCCGCGCGTCCCCGCGCTCCGCTGCGGACCGTGCAGCTCGAAGTCTCCGATGCTCACGACGCAGCGATCGCCGCCACCCTCACGGGCGATCCCGTGGAGCATGTTGGAGATCCCGAGAAACGATGCGACGAACGTCGTGTCGGGCTGCTCGTAGACGGCCTTGGGCGGTCCCAGCTGCTCGATCCGGCCGTCGTGCATCACGGCCAGGCGATCGCTCATCGTCAGCGCCTCTTCCTGGTCGTGGGTGACGTAGATGAACGTCAATCCCACCTGCTCCTGCAGCGCCTTGAGCTCCACCTGCAGGCTGCGCCGGATCTGCGCGTCCAACGCCCCGAGCGGCTCGTCGAGCAGCACCACCGCCGGACGCAGGACGAGCGCCCGGGCCAGCGCCACCCGCTGCTGCTGGCCGCCGGACAGCTGGGCCGGCTTGCGCCGCTCAAGTCCGGTCAGCTCCACCTGCTCGAGCGCCGCCGCCACCCTGGTGCGCACCTCGCTCTTGCCCACGCCGGCGCGCCGCAGCCCGAACGCGACGTTGTCGTAGACGCGCAGGTGCGGGAACAGCGCATAGCTCTGGAACACCGTGTTGACGTTGCGTTTGTACGGCGGCCGATCGGCCACGTCGACGCCATCGAGCAGGATCTGTCCCGATGTCGGCTCCTCGAAGCCCGCCACCATCCGCAGCGTGGTCGTCTTGCCGCAGCCGGAGGGACCGAGCAGCGAGAAGAACTCGCCTCCGTTGACGTGCAGGTCCACCGCATCCACCGCCACGACATCGGCGAAGCGCTTGGTCAGCGCCACCAGGGTCACCTCACCGGCCACCGTTGCGCCTCCCTTCGGGATCGTGGTGGTCAAGACCGGGATCACGCGGGCGGGCCGACGTCTCGGCGATGAAGTCCACCGCCTCCTCGCGGGCCCGCTCCAGCAGCACGCGACCCTTGTCCGCCGTGGCGACGGTGGCGTCGCCGATCACCCCTGAGTGGGTCAGCCCGCTCCAGTTGGGCATGTACGACAGTGGCCCGGCCCCGGGCCAGTCGCTCCAGACGTTCGCGCTCCAGGTGGGGATCTCGCGCACCGCCTTGTCCATCTGGACCAGCTCCGGCGCCAGCGCGAGATACAGCGAGGTCTCGAGCTCACAGGCATGGGTCATTCCGCCCGGCCCGCTGTCACGCGCCTGCGCGAGCAGCTCGGTCGACGCGGGCGTGGTCAGGTAGAGGGTGGAGGCTGTCGCCACCGCGCCGCGGTGCTCGACGTTGATCAGCCGGGCCGCCATCTCCACCAGCGGCGCGTTGGAGCCGTGACCGTTAAGAAACAGGATCCGGGTAAAGCCGTGACGACACAGGCTGCGACCGCTGTCGAGCAGCGACTCCACGAACACGTTCCAGCGCAACGTGACCGTTCCCGGGAAGTCCATGTGATGCGGCGTGTAGCCGTGGACCGCGGTCGGGAACAGCATCGCCGCTCCCTCCCCGCGCCGGTTGAACCGCTCCACCGCGACGCGAGCGATGGCCTCGATCAGCCGGACGTCGGTGTCGATCGGCAGGTGGTAGCCGTGATCCTCGAGCGTGGCCGTCGGGATCACCACGACCAGGTCGGGACGGCGCGACAGCTCTCGCAGCTCCAGCCAGGTGTGCTCGCCGTAGGCGGTTCGCGGTAGGCCGGCCATCGACGGCGCGGGTTCCTCGGGTGGCGCTTGTGGGATCGGGCCGGCGTCGCTCACGATGTCGCTCCGGCATGGAACGCCGCCTGCAGCGCCGGCACCTCGCGCAGCAGCGAGAGCGCGTACTCGCCGCGGTCATCGGTCAGACCCGTCGGGATCAGCAACCGTGCCTGGCTGCCGACCGCGTCGGCGCCGAGCGCCGCCGCCGCGAATCGCGTCGCCGTGGAGAAGAAGATGACCGTCCCCCGCCGCGCCGTGGCCAGGATCGCCGTCCCCTCGGCTTCGGCGACGCTCGTGCACAGCAGCGTGAGGTCGGCCGGACCGGCGTCATGCTCGGCCAGCGCCGCGGTGACCTGGAGCGGATCGGTGACGTCGGCGCCGATCGCGATGACGCCGGGCTCCACCGTCCGCGCCCGGTGCAGCGAATCCGCGGACAGGTCGACGGCGGTCACCGTGCCGCCGTCACCGACCGCGGCGCGAGCCGCCGCGACGGCCAGCAGGCCGGCGTGGCCCGCGCCCAGCACCAGCACGTGCCAACCCGGCGCGGCCAGCTCACGGACGTGGGAGGCCACCGGGTAGACGTCGAACGCGGTCAGTGCCACGCCACGCGGCAGGTCGGCGGGGACCCGCCCGCACAGCATGCTGCCGGTCACGATCGCCCGCCCGCGGACGGGCACGTGCGGGTTGTCGGGATCGACTGGACCGACCTCGTCGAGCGCCAGCGGGACGGCGATCAGCGACGCCAGCGGGACGACGAGGTCGCCGATCGCGAAGGCGTCGCCGTGGCGCTGGGCCCCGATCGCGGTCACCCGTCCCAGTACCACTCCGCCGGAGCCGGTCCAGGGATTCTGGAGCTTGCCGTGATCGGCGACGATCTCGGCGATCGTGTCGGCCATCCGGGACGAGTCGCCGCCCGCCCGCCGGCGGATCTCAGCGAAGCTGGTGGCGTCGACCGCGAGCATCTCCGCGGCGACCTCGGCCTCGTGCTCGTTGGCCGGACTGGCGGCGTCCAGCACTCGGGCGATGTGCGGGAGCGCGCCGAGCGGCGCCAGCGAGCGGTGGACGCCGAGCCGGGCGCCGTCGACCGGGCCGATGGTAAGGCCGGTCATCGAGTCGCCTCCGGTGAGGGGCAGGCCCCCGCGGCGCGCTGGAGCACGGCCAGGTCACACCCGAGCTCGAGGGCCGCGGCGACCAGCGTCATCTCCACGTAGCGCTGGCGGGTGTGGTCGGGGTCCCCCAGGACCATGTGGACGGCCAGCCCGTCGGTCAGCGCCGCGAGTCGCTGGGCGACGGCGGCGGGATCGGACACGCTCCACTCGCCGGTGTGCACGCCGTAGGCGACGACGTCCTGGATCGTCTGGCGCCAGCGGCGCTGGAAGCGACGCTGGGCGACCGCGGTGCTGGGATGGTGGCGGGCGTAAACCCAGAGCTCCATCCACAGCAGCCAGTCGCTGGTGCTGGAGCGGACCATCAACCACGCGATCCGCTCGGTCGCGCCCGGCAGCGCCGCCAGCTCGCCGAGCACCGGCTCGTAGAAGGCGTCATCGGCGCCGGTGATCGCGTCCGCCAGCAGCTGATCCTTGGTCCCGAAGTAGTAGACGACGCTGGTCGGGCTCATCCCGGCGCGTTTGGCGATGTCCGAGATGCGGACGCTCCACAGCCCCTTCTCGCGCACCAGCTCCACCGCCGTGGCCAGGATCTGAGGCCGGCGAACCGCATCGAGCCGGCGCTTCGGTCGCGTGCTGACTTCGCTGGTCAAGATGAAACCATGACTCCAAACGGCGATTTCAAGCTGCGGTTATATTCGGGCGGGCCATGGAAGTCAACCGTGACCGGAGGGGCGGTCGATCCATTGCTGCACTGTTCAGTCCGGCCTCGGTCGCGGTCGTCGGCGCCTCCGAGGATCCCCGCAAGTGGGGCAACTGGCTGGCGCGCGGCGCGCTGCGCGGCGAGTCGCGCCGCCCGGCGTATCTGGTCAATCACCGGGCCGGCGAGCTCCTCGGCCGCCGCGCCTTCCCGTCCTTGGCCGCGCTCCCGGACCGGCCCGACATGGTGGTGATCGCGGTGCCGGCGGCGGCGCTGCCCGGAGCCGTGGACGATGCGCTGGCGGTGGGGGCGCGAGCGATCGTGGCGATCACCGCCGGCGGTGGCGAGCCCACCGAGTCGGCGGCGCTCGACGCCGCGCTGGCACAGCGGGTCCGCGACGCCGGGGCGGTACTGCTCGGTCCCAACTGCCTGGGGGTGCTCGACTCCGCCGAGCAGCTGGAGCTGATTCCCAACCCCCTCCCCGCGGGGGCGATCGGACTGGTCTCGCAGAGCGGCAATCTCGCGCTGGAGCTGGGGCTGCTCGCCGCGCCCGAGGGGCTCGGGTTCTCGCGCTTCGTGTCGCTGGGCAATCAGGCCGACCTGGGCGCCACCGAGATCGTCGCCGAGCTGACCGCGCACGAAGCGACCGCGCTGATCGCGCTCTACGTCGAGGACTTCAAAGACGGGCGGGCGTTCGCCGCGGCCGCGGCCGCCGCCGTCCAGACGGGTAAGCCGGTGGTCGCCCTGGCGATACAGCAGGGCGATGCCACCAGCCGCGCCGTGCATTCTCATACCGGCGCGCTGGCCAGCGACGGCGCCGCCATCGACGCCGCCTGCCGCGCCGCCGGCATCGAGCGCGTCCACACCCCGCGGGAGATGATCGACGCCGCCCAGGCGCTGCTGCGTTGCCGGCCGGCACCGGGCCGGCGGGTGGCGGTCATCGCCGACGGCGGCGGCCACGGCGGGATCGCGGCCGGCGTCGCCGCCGGCGTGGGTCTCGAGCTGACCGAGCTGTCGCCGGCCACCCAGGCGTCGCTGCGGACCTGGCTGCCCGCCGCGGCGGCCGTCTCCAACCCGGTGGACCTGGCCGGCGCCGCCGAGCGCGACGTGCACGCGTTCGACCGCATTTCGCTCCAGCTGCTGCGCGAGAACGAGGCCGACGCGCTGCTGATCACCGGCTATTTCGGGGGCTACGCCGAGTACGGCCCCGAGGTCGGGATCGAGGAGCGGCGGGTCGCCGAGCTGATCGGCGAGGTCGCGAGGGCCACCGAGCGGCCGATCGTCGTGCACACGATGTATCCCACCGGTCCGGCGGCGGCGGCGCTCCGCGCGGCCGGGGTGCCCGTCTACGAGGCGGTGGAGCAGGCGGCGGGCGCTCTTGCGCGGTTGGTGCATCAGGGCGTCCGCGGCCGCTCCGACATACCCGAGCTTCCCCTGCCGGGCGACCCCGTCGCCGGCGATGGCTACGCGGCGGCGCGGGCGCTGCTCGCCGCGGCGGGCGTGCCCTTCGTCCGCCAGCGCACCGTCGCCGGCCTGCCCGAGGCGCTGGCCGCCGGCCACGAGATCGGCTACCCGGTGGTGCTCAAGGCGCTGGGGCGACTGCACAAATCGGACGGCGGCGGGGTGGTGACCGGAATCGAGGGTGCCGCCGGTCTCGAGCAGGCCTACGCCGACGTGCAGCGGCGGCTGGCGCCGGCGGAGTGCTCGGTGGAGAGCATGGCGCCGGTGGGCGATGGGATCGAGCTGCTGGTCGGAACCCGCTGGGACGCGCGCTTCGGACCGGTGGCGCTCGTCGGTAGCGGCGGCGTCTATACCGAGATCCTGGCCGACACCGCGGTCGCGCTGGCGCCCGTCGACGTCGCCGGCGCCGAGACGATGCTGTACTCGCTGCGCTGTGCCCCGCTGCTGCGCGGTGTCCGCGGCCGGCCGGGGGTCGACGTCGCGTCGGCGGCCACGGCGCTGTCCGCCCTCTCCCGGGTCGCCGCCGCCCACCCCGAGCTGGCGGAGCTCGAGGTCAACCCATTGCTGGTCACGCCCGCCGGGGCCCTCGCCCTCGACGCGCGTTTCGTTCGTGCCACCGACCATCCACACAGGAGCCGAGACCGTGCAGTTCACCTACAGCCCTGAGCAGCTCGCCCTGCGCGACCGCGCCACCCGCCTGACCGAGGCGATCATCCCCTACGAGGAGCCGTGCGAGGCCGGGCGGGGACTGCCCGACGCCTGCCTGGCCGAGATCCGCGAGCTGATCCTGCAGCACGAGTGCAACGCGATCAACATGCCGACCGAGTGGGGCGGCCAGGGACTCTCGGTCCTCGATCAGGTGATCGTCCAGGAGCGGCTCGGTCAGCTGACCAATGCGCTGTGGGACGCCGTCTGGCGCCCCGCCAACGCGCTGCGCCACTGCACCCCGGAGCAGCGCGAGCGGTTCCTGATCCCGGCGATTCGGGGCGACCGGCGTGACTGCTTTGCCGTCACCGAGGAGAAGGCGGGCTCGGATCCGTCGCTGATCGAGACGGTGGCGGCCCCCGATGGCGACGGATTTCGGCTCACCGGGGAGAAGTGGTTCGTCACCGTGGGCGACGTTGCCGACTTCCTGATCGTCCAGGCGCTGGCCGGGCCGCAGCGGGCGCCCACGCTGTTCCTGGTCGACAAGGACGCGCCAGGCGTGTCGGTCAAGCGCACGCCCGCCTACATGCACACGTTCGTGTTCGAGCACCCCGAGTTCGTCTTCGACGGCGTCCGGATCGAGGCCGACCAGGTGCTGGGCGAGGTCGGCGGCGGCTACGAGCTGACCCGGGAGTGGTTCGTGGAGGAGCGGCTGATGATTGCCGCCCGCGCCACCGGCGCGGCCGAGCGGGCGTTGACGCTGGCCTCGGACTTTGCCAATCAGCGCGTTCAGTCGGGCGGCCCGATCGCCTCGCATCAGCTGATCGGAGCGATGATCGCCGACAGCGTCTGCGACATCGCGCTGTGCCGGACGCTGACCCATCAGGTGGCGTGGGAGGCGGATGCCGGCCTACCCCGCAAGCTGCTGCACGCCAAGGCGGCAATGGTCAAGCTGACCGCGTCCGAGGCGGCCGGCCGGGTGATCGACCGGGCCCTGCAGATCTTCGGCGGGCGTGGCTACATGCGCGAGAACCCGGTGGAGCGCCTCTACCGCGACATCCGGGTGGACCGGATCTGGGAGGGCACGTCGGAGATCCAGCGGATGATCATCGCCAACGAGGTTCGCAAGCGCGGGTCCGGGCAGCTGCTGTCCTACGACGTGGCGGAGTCCGCGGTCCATGCTTGAGCTGACCGACGAGCAGCGCGAGATCCAGCGCGTCTGCCGGGACTTCGCCGCCCGCGAGATCCGGCCGATCTCGCTGGCCGTCGACGAGGCGGACGTCGAGGTCCCGCGCGAGGTGTGGCGCAAGGCGGCGACCCTGGGGCTGACCTCGTTCATGCTGCCCGAGGCCTACGGCGGCGCCGGCATGACCGACTGCCTGACCTCGTGCATCGTCCAGGAGGAGCTGTCGCACGGCTGCAGCGGGATCGGCAACCTGATCACCTCGGGCGGGTTCTTCGCCGAGCCGGTGCTGGTGCTCGGCTCAGAGGAGCAGAAGCAACGGTGGCTGTCGCCGCTGGCCGCCGCCGATCCGCCGATGACGGCGCTGGCGATCACCGAGCCCCAGAGCGGATCGGATGCCGCCTCGATCCGGACCCGGGCCCGCCGGGTCGACGGCGGCTACGTGCTGTCGGGCCAGAAGGCGTGGATCTCGGGCGGCGGGGTGGCGGAGCTCTATGTGATCTTCGCCACCGTGGCACCGGGCAGCGGCCATCGCGGGGTCACCGCGTTCCTGGTCTCCGGCGACGACGCGGGGCTTCGCTGCGGACCGCCGATGCGAAAGATGGGCCAGCGGGCGATCCCCAACGCCGAGCTGTTCCTCGATGACCTGTTCGTTGCCGAGGACCGCCGGCTCGGCGCCGAGGGTCAGGGCTTCTCCGGGCTGATGCAGACGTTCGACCGCTCCCGGGTGACGCTCGCCGCGTCGGCCACCGGCCTGGCTCGGGCGGCCCTGGAGTACGCCGTCGAGTACGCCCGGGAGCGCGAGCAGTTCGGCAAGCCGATCGCCGAGCACCAGGCGGTCGCCTTCCGCCTCGCCGACATGGCGCTGCGCGTCGACGCCTCGCGGTTGCTGACCTGGCGCGCCGCCCAGATGCTGGACCGGGGCGAGCGGGTCACGTCGGAGGCGGCGATGGCCAAGCTCCACGCCTCCGAGACCGCGATGTGGTGCACCTGGGCGGCGGTGCAGACCCTCGGCGGATGGGGCTACTCGCGGGAGTACCCGGTGGAGAAGTGGATGCGCGACGCCAAGCTCGAGGAGATCGAGGAGGGCACCTCGGACATCCAGCGGCTGGTCATCTCCCGCGGGCTGCTGCGGTGAGCAGTCAGGGTGTGAGCCCTCAGTCCTCCAGGAGCTCCTGCTCGGTGACGTCGCGCGCCACCAGCGAGGCGTAGGCGCCGCCGCGCTCGAGCAGCTCCTCGTGGGTGCCGCGCTCGATGATCTGGCCGTGGTCGAGGACGAGGATCTGGTCGGCGTCGCGGACCGTTGACAACCGGTGGGCGATCGTGATCGTGGTCCGCCCCTCGGCGAGATGCTCGAGCTCGGCCTGCACGGCGTATTCGGTCTGGGTGTCCAGCGAGCTGGTCGCCTCGTCGAGCACCAGCACCGGCGGGTTGCGCAGCACGGTGCGGGCGATCGCCATGCGCTGCTTCTCGCCGCCGGAGAACCGGTAGCCGCGCTCGCCGACGACCGTGTCATACCCCTGGGGCAGCGAGGCCACGAGGTCGTGGATCCGCGCCGTCCGGGCCGCCTCCTCGATCTCGGCGTCGGTCGCGTCCGGCCGGGCGAAGCGCAGGTTCTCGCGCACGCTGGCGTGGAACAGGTACGTCTCCTGGGAGACGACGCCGACGGTCTGAGCCAGCGACGCCAGCGACACCTGGCGGATGTCGACGCCGTCGACCGTGAGCCGGCCCTCCTGCGGCTCGTACAGCCGAGCCACCAAGTAGCCGAGGGTCGTCTTGCCCGAGCCCGTCTCGCCGACGATCGCCGTTCGGGTGCCCGCCGGGACGACCAGGTCGACGTGGCGCAGCGTCCAGTCCGAGCCCTCGGGGTGGCCGGGATCGTTTTCCGCCCCATAGCGGAAGGAGACATTCTGAAGCCTGACCTCGCCGAGCACCTCCTCGGGGCGCAGGGTCACCGGATGCTCTGACTCGACGATGTCCATCGGCAGATCCAGGTACTCGAAGATGCGGTCGAACAGCGCCAGCGAGGACTCCATGTCGGCCTGGACGCCGAGCAGCGAGTTGATCGGGAACAGCAGCCGCGTCTGCAGGGTGGTGAAGGCCACGATGGTGCCGATCGAGATCCCGCTGCCGATGAACGACTGCCCCGCCAGCCAGTAGATGACCGCCGGCTGGGCGGCGAAGATGAACTGGATCGTCGCCATCATCCAGCGTCCCGCCATCCGGCTGCGGACCTCGAGGTCGGCGATCCCCTTCGACTCCTGCGTGAAGCGGCCGGCCAGATCCTCGCCGCGGCCCATCGTCTTGCCGAGCATGATCCCGGACACCGACAGCGACTCGGCCACCAGCGCCGACATGTCGGCCAGGCGCTTCTGCTGCTCGGTGGTGATCCGGCGGCGGATCCTGCCCACCCGGCGGGTCATCCACACCGACGGCGGGACGAACGCCAGCGAGAAGATGGCCAGGCGCCAATCGAGCAGGCACATCGCGACCAGCGACGCCAGGACGGTGGTGGCGTTGGCGGCGATCGTCGTCGCGGTGGTGGTGACGACGCTATCCAGGCCGCCGATGTCGTTGGCGATGCGCGACTGGATCTCACCGGTGCGAGTCCGGGTGAAGAAGGCCAGCGACATCCTCTGCAGGTGCTGGTAAACGGCGGCACGAAGGTCGTGCATGACCCTCTGGCCGACGACGTTGGAGATGTAGGTCTGCCAGACGCTGGTGGCGTTGGAGAACAGGGCCACGGCGATCATCCCCGCCACCGTCAGGGTCAGCACCGTCGCGTCGTGCTGGAGCAGACCGGTGTCGAGCGCGGCGCGCAGCAGGAATGGGCTGAGCATGCTGACCCCGGCGGAGATGACGATGAGCACGAGGACCGCGGTCAGCCGGAAGCGGTAGGGCCTGAACAGCGCCAGGATCCGGTGTCGGTCACGCTGCCGCGTGGGATCCATCAGCGGTGGTGGCTTCTTGGCCCCGCCGCCGTGCAGCGCGCGCATACCGCCCGCCCCGCCGCCGCCGAGCGACGCCGCAAATCCTCGGTTACCTGAACTCATGCTCAGCCTCATCCTACGCACGACGATCGAGGGGTCCGCCGGCAACCACATGACACCGGGCCGGTAGGCCTGACCCAAGCAACCACGTGACACCGGGCCGGTAGGCCCGACCCAATAATGTTCGTGCGATGAACGACGACTGGCGTTTGCAGATCGACCTGCGGGAGGGCGGTATCGCGCGACAGCTGGGCGAGCTGCTGTCGGGACAGGAGCTGGAGCACGACCTGGAGAGCGCGTTCCACGATCGGGTCGTCGTGTCCGTGGACGGTCCCGAGGTGTTCTGTTACACGGGAACCCGAGAGCAGGCGCAGCGAGCCGACCGGTTGATCCGGCGGCTGGGCGAGCAGCACGGGTGGCCGCTCGAGGTCACGCTCGCGCACTGGCACCCCACCGCCGAGGCGTGGGAGGACCCCGACGCCCCCCTGCCGATCGATGCCGCCGCCACCGAGTCCGAACGCGAGGAGCGCGTGGTGCAGGAGCGCCAGGAGTCGGCCGAGCAGGGTTATCCCGAGTTCGAGGTCCGCGTGGAGTGCAACTCCCGCCGGGAGGCCGGCAAGCTGTCAGATCAGCTGTACTCCGAGGGCCTGCCCAACATCCACCGCTGGAACTGGGTGATGATCGGCGCCAACGACGAGGACAGCGCCAACGCGCTGGCACAGCGGATCCGGGACGAGGTTCCCGCCGGCGCCAAGGTCGACGTCGAGACCAACATGCGCGAGATCTACGACAACGTCCCGCGCAGTCCATTCGCGGTGCTCGGCGGCCTGTTCGGCTGACCGGCGGGTGAAACCGAGCGCTCGGGGCTTTCAGTTCGCCGCGACAACAGCGATACTGCACGCTTGCGCGAGGACACCGCCCGAACCGAATCCGGCAGCCGCCCGGGGCCGAAGCCGGGGCCGAAGGCGCCGTCACGGGAGCGCGAGCACGACCCCCGGCTCGGGACCAGCTCGTTCCCGCCGATCGCCGAGTACGCGTTCCTGTCGGACTGCGAGACGCTCGCCCTGGTGGCGCCCTCGGGCGCGGTGGAGTGGATGTGCCTGCCGCGGGTGGACTCGGGCAGCGTGTTCGGCGCGATCCTCGATCGCGACGCCGGCTGGTTTCGGTTGGCGCCCGACGGGGTGTCGGTGCCGGCGGCTCGCCGCTACCTGCCGGGCACGATGGTGCTGGAGACCAGCTGGGGCACGGGCTCGGGCTGGATCGTCGTCTCCGACGTGCTGCTGATCGGCAACTGGCATCACGAGCACGACCGCTCTCACACCCACCGCCGCGCTCCCACCGACTACGACGCCGACCACGTCCTGCTGCGGATCGTCCGCTGCGTCAACGGCGACGTCCAGCTGCTGCTCGACTGCGAGCCCAAGTTCGACTATGGCCGCGATCCGGCGCAGTGGCGCTACACCGGCGACGGCTACAACCAGGGGGTGGCGGCCAGCCGCGACGGGAACGTGCAGCTGACGCTGACCACCGACCTACGGCTCGGGTTCGAGGGCTCGCGGGCGACCGCCCGGCACCTGCTCAAGGAGGGCGAGCTCGTCTACTGCGCGCTGTCGTGGTCAGAGCACGCCCCGCCCCGGAACATCGACGAGGCCTACGACCGGATGGTGTGGACCGCCCACCACTGGCAGCACTGGCTGGATCGCGGCAACTTCCCTGACCATCCCTGGCGGACGTTCCTGCAGCGCTCAGCGCTCACATTGAAGGGCCTGACCTACGCGCCCAGCGGCGCGCTGCTCGCCGCCGCCACCACGTCGCTGCCCGAGACGCCGCAGGGCGAGCGCAACTGGGACTACCGCTACAGCTGGATCCGCGACTCGACGTTCATGTTGTGGGCGCTGTTGTCGCTGGGCTTCGAGTGGGAGGCCAACGACTTCTTCTACTTCATCGCCGACGTCGCCGCCGGCGAGGAGAAGCTCCAGGTGCTGTACGGACTCGATGGCGAGCGCCAGCTCGACGAGCACGTGCTGGACCATCTCGAGGGCTACGAGCGGGCCCAGCCGGTTCGAGTCGGCAACGCCGCCTACGAGCAGGAGCAGCACGACGTGTGGGGCGCGCTGCTCGACTCCGTCTACCTGCACACCCGCAGCCGTGACTCCCTGGACGACCGCACCTGGCGGATCCTCTCGCGCCAGGTGGAGCAGGCGATCGAGCACTGGCGCGAGCCCGACCGCGGCATCTGGGAGAGCCGGGGTGAGCCCAAGCACTTCACCTCGTCGAAGGTGTTCTGCTGGGTCGCCTGCGACCGCGGCTCCCGCCTGGCCGAGCTGCGCGAGGACTTCGGGCGCGCCAGCCGCTGGCGCGAGGCGGCCGAGGCGATCAAGGCCGACGTGCTGGAGCACGGCGTCGACGCGCGCGGCGTGTTCGTCCAGCACTACGAGACCGACGCGCTCGACGCCGCGCTGTTGCTGCTCCCGCTGATGCGCTTCCTGACCCCCGACGACGAGCGGATCCGGGCCACCGTGTTCGCGATCGCCGACGAGCTCACCGAGGGCGGCCTGGTCCTCCGCTACCGGACCGACGAGACCGACGACGGGCTCGAGGGCAAGGAGGGCACGTTCCTGATCTGCTCGTTCTGGCTGGTCTCGGCCCTGTGCGAGATCGGCGAGCTCGACCGGGCGCGGTCCCTGTGCGAGCGGCTGCTCGGGTTCGCCAGCCCGCTCGGCCTGTATGCCGAGGAGATCGATCCCCTGACCGGGCGCCACCTGGGCAACTTCCCCCAGGCGTTCACCCACCTGGCGCTCGTCAACGCGGTCATGCACGTGATCCGCGCCGACGAGGAGGCGGCCGCGGCGCTGTCGCCGTGGTCGGACTGGCGCTAGTCAGCTCACCGCAGCCGGGAGGGAACGTGACGCATCTGGGTTCCCATGCGGCAACTCAGTCGCCACATGTCGGCTCCAGAGCCCTACTCAGTGCCGCGGGCCGAGGCTGACCGGGAGCGTCTTGAGCTGGTTCACGAACCCGGACTCGACCACCGTCGGCCGTCCCGCCGGCGCCATCTCCGGATAACGCGCGAGCGTCTCCTCGAACATCACCCGCAGCTCGAGCCGGGCCAGCGCCGCGCCGAGGCAGAAGTGCCGCCCGCCGGCGCCGAACGCCTGATGCTCGGGCTCGCGACGGACGTCGAAGCGGTCTGGATCGTCGTAGCGGCTCTCGTCGCGGTTGGAGGACACGTACCACATGAGCACTTTGTCCCCCTGCCGGATCGGCTGTCCGGCGAGCTCGGTGTCGCAGGTGGCGGTGCGGCGGAAGTGGGCGAACGCCGGGAACATCCGCAGCGACTCCTCGACCGCGCTCGGGATCAGCGCCGGGTCGTGTAGCACCGCGGCGCGCTGGTCGGGGTGCTCCATGAGCGCTTGCATCCCGCTGCAGTAGGTGGCCTTGGTGCTGTCGTTGCCGGCGGCGACCAGCAGGAAGAAGCCCATCACGATCTCGTGCTCCTCGAGCCGCTGGCCGTCGATCTCGGCGTGCACCAGGACGGAGGTGAGATCCTCGGTGGGCTGCTCTCGCCGCTGCGCGATCATCTCCGAGCAGCGGCGGAAGATCTCGGGAATCTCGTTGGCGAGGACGCTCTGGATCCCCTCCGGGGCCAGATCGGGATCGCCGGCGCCGAGCGACGTGTTCATCAGCCGGGCCCAGACCGCGTCGTCCTGGGGCGGAATCCCCATGAAGCTGCCGATCACCCGGGAAACGACGGGCTGGGCGACGTCGATGACCAGGTCACAGGTGTCGCGGCCGTCGAGGCGGCCGAGCACGTCGCAGACGATGTGGCGAATCGCCGGCTCGTGCGCGGCGATCCGCCGTGGCGTGAAGCCGGCCTGGAACAGCATCTTCAGGCGGTCGTGCTTGGGCGGGTCCATGCCGATGAACATCGCCTGCATCAGCTCCATGAACAGGTCCGAGACGGCGGTGATGCCCGTCCCCGACGAGAACGTTCGCCAGTCGCGGCTCACCGTGTGAACGTCCTGCGCGCGAGTCACCGACCAGTAGCCCGCCTCGTCGGGATACTCGGTGACCCCGGCGCTCCAGTGCACCGGACACTCACTGCGTAGGCGCGCAAACAGCGCGTGGGGCGGGCCGTCCAGCCAATGCTCGCGGTCGATGACCAGCACCTGATCCAGGTCGCTGCGGGTTGATGTCACGGCTGCACTCCTTATCTCCGCCTCCGCCTCCGCCACGCTCGCGCGCCCTGCGCCCGGCGTGGACCCGAGCGGCGATCATACTGGCTGGCTGGCCAGCACGGAGCGAGCTCGGTCCCGTGCCAGACTCCCGCGGATGAGCTCGCCGACCCCCGAACGGGTGACGTTGACGGGTGATCGTGCCGGCGAATACGTGGTCCTGGAAGAGCGGCGCGACGGCTCTCTGGTGATTGCGCCGAGCCCCGCCACACCCGCGGCGTGGTCAGCGAAACGCCGCCCGGGCGCCGCCGCGCCGGGCTCGCCGACCACCTTCGGGGGATTGCTGTCCAGCCTGATCTCCGGCTCGCGGCAGGCGCCGGCGACCGTGCCCGAGATGCTCGCCGGCTGGGGCGTCGGCCTTGCCGGCGGCGAGAGCGTCACCGAGTTCCTGGCGGTACAGGCCGACGAGGTCGGCGGCTTTGTCGCGGTCACCACCGAGCGCTTCATCTTCGTCCCGCAGACCGCCCAGGGGCCGGGCTTTGCCCAGGAGCATCGCCTGTCCGCGCTGCGCGGCGCCCAGCTCGCCGGGCGCGGCCTGCGGCAGAGGCTTCACCTTGCCTGGGATCGCTCCGACATGGTGATCACCGCCCCCCGGGACACGCTCGCCCGCCTCGCCCAGCGCCTCGGCGGGGGCTGACGGCCCACGAGAACAAGCGCGGAGTCGCGCCTCTCGCAGCGCGGCGCCGAGATCGACGGCTCCGCCTTGGATTCTCTCGCGGACCCCGAGGCGCGGTCAGCCGGCGACGCGCGTCCCCGGACGCTGCTCCGCGAGCGTGCGGGAGCGACGGGCGGTGACGCTCTGGCCCTCGTCCGGCTGGTCGGGCCGCGGCGTGTGACCGCCCCGGAACCACGACGCCAGCGCCGCCACGAGGCACGCCCCGATCGCGAACGCGAACGCCTCGTGCAAGCCGGTGTGGAACGGGGCCGAGATCAGGTGCGGGAAGAACGAGCGGCCGAGCACGGTTGCGTGCTGGTGGGCACTGAGTTGTGAGAGCGCGTGGGACCCGAGGAGGTGCTGGATCGGGTTGTAGCCGAGGAACGCGGCGAACAGGATCGACACCGGCGGGAGGGCGGCGGCGGCGTGGGCGGTGCCGGCGCTCACGCCGTTGGCGCGCAGGCCGGAGGACAGCGCGTGCGGCAGCGTCGCCGCCAGTCCGAGGATCATCAGCGTGAAGAAGATCCCGATCGACAGCACCTGGGCCGAGTTCTGGAACGTCTGGTTCATGCCGCCGCCGGCGCCGCGGTCGCCCGGCGGCAGGCTGTTCATCACGCCCGCACGGTTGGGCGACGCGAACATCCCCATCGAGACGCCGTTGAGGAACAGGATCGCCGCGAACACCGGATAGGAGAAGTCGACCGGCAGCAGGATCAGCGCGACGAAGCTGATCGCGGCGCCGATCATGCCGCCGGTGGCGAACGGCCGCGACCCGAAGCGGTCGGAGAGGAAGCCCGAGGTCGGGCCCGCGAGCAGCATCCCAAACGTCAGCGGGAGGATGTAGATCCCGGCGTACAGCGGGGTCTGGGTGAAGTCGTAGCCGTGCAGGGGCAGCCAGATCCCCTGCAGCCAGATGATCAGCATGAACATCAGGCCGCCGCGGGCGACCGCCGACAGAAACGTCGACAGGGTCCCGAACGTGAACGCCCGGATCTTGAACAGGGGCAGCTTGAACATCGGGTCGCGGACCCGGCTCTCGACGATCGCGAAGGCGATCAGCGAGGCCACGCCGCTGCCGATCAGGATCAGCACGCGCGGGCTCGCCCAGCCGGTGGCGGAGCTGCCATACGGCCGGATCCCGTAGGTGACGGCGATCATGATCAGGATCAGGCCGAGCGCGAACGTGATGTTGCCGAGCCAGTCGATCCGAGCCCGCTTGGGCTTGGACAGCTCCTGGAGCTTGAGGTAGGCCCAGACGGTGCCGAACAGACCGACCGGCACCGAGATCAGGAACACCAGCCGCCAGCTGATCGGCGCCAGCAGCCCGCCGAGCACGAGTCCGACGAACATGCCGGAGACGCCGACGATGTTGTTGATCCCGAGCGCCATCCCCCGCTGGTTGGACGGGAACGCGTCGGTGATGATCGCCGCCGAGTTGGCGAGCAGGCAGGCGGCGCCGATTCCCTGCACGATCCGGAACACGATCAGGAACAGCGCCCCCTCCTTGCCGGTCAACCAGTCGATCGTGAGCAGCAGCGAGGCCGCCGTGTAGATGACGAACCCGAGGTTGTAGATCCGTACCCGGCCGTACATATCCCCCAGCCGGCCGAGGCTGACGATCAGCACGCTGGATACGACCAGGAAACCGAGGATCATCCACAGCAGGTAGAAGCTGTTGCCGGGAACGAGCGGGTCGAGCTTGATGCCCCGGAAGATGTCGGGCATCGCGATCAGCGTGATCGACGCGTCGAGCGTCGCCAGCAGCACGCCGAGGGTGCAGTTCGAGAGCGCGATCCACTTGTAGTTGGGGCCGCGCGGATCGCTTCGGGCGCCCCTCCGGGGAGGTCGCGGCATCGGCTAGCCGACCTCCTGCACGCCGGCGAACTCGCCCGCCGCCGCCGGCGCGGGCCGCTTCCCGGGCACGAGCAGCCCGGCGACCACCGCCACCGCCAGGAACGCGGCCTGCAGCAGGAACGATTCGGTGAAGCCGGTCACCGTCGGCTCGCCGTGGGCGACGTGGTTTGCGATGAAGGTGGCGACGATCTGGCCGCCGAGGGCGCCGCCGAGCGTCCGCATCACGGTGTTCATCCCGGTGGCCACGCCGGTCTGCTCCGGGGGCACCGCCTCCACGATCAGGTTGCCGAGCGCCGCGAAGGCCAGCCCGATTCCGATCCCCATCAGCAGCGCGCTGATCAGCATGTCGTAGGGGTGGGCGTGGGCGATCGCCAGAAAGGCGAAGCAGGCACCGGTGATCGCGCTGCCGACGATCACCGCCGCCTTGGAGCCGTAGCGCCGGGCGACGCGGCCGGCCGCCGAGCCGAGCACGCTCATCCCGAGCGCCGCCGGCAGCAGATACAGCCCCGCGGTCACGACCGAGGCGCCGAAGCCGAAGCCGGTGCTCTTGGGCAGCTGCGCGAACTGGGGATAGATCAAGAACGACGCATACATCCCGCCGCCGAGCAGGAACGCGACCAGGTTGGTCGTCCACACGCCGCGCACCCGCATCATCGACATGTCGATCAGCGGCTGATCGCTGCGCACCTCGACCAGCACCCAGGCGGCGCAGACGACGAGGCCGACGGCGAGCAGGCCCAGCGTCTTGGGCGAGCCCCACCCCCAGGTGATCGTCTCCGAGATCGCCACCAGCACGCACACGAACCCGGTCGTCATCAGCGCGGCGGCCAGCCAGTTGACCCGGCCGGGAACGCGGATCGGCGACTCGGGCACGAACCGCCAGGTGCACACCGCCGCGGCCACGGTGACGACCAGCGGAATCCAGTACAGCCAGTGGTAGTCGAGGTGCTCCACGATCAGGCCACCGAGCACGACCCCGATCCCGCCGCCGACGCCGAGGATCGAGGACAGGATCCCGATGCTGCCGGCGACGCGGTCACGCGGGAACTCGTCGCGGACGATGCCGAACGCCAGCGGGAAGATTCCGCCGCCGGCGCCCTGGATGATCCGACCGACGATCATCGGCAAAAGCGTCGTCGCCAGCGCCGAGATCACGGTGCCGACGCCGAGGATGACCAGCGTGACGAGCAGCAGGCGCTCCTTGCCGTACATGTCGCCGAGCCGGCCGAGGATCGAGGTCGCCACCGACGCCGACAGCAGGTAGCCGGTCAGCAGCCAGGTCACGCCGGTCTCACTGGTGTGCAGCGCGTGCTGGATGGCCGGCAGCGCGGGGATCACCGCCGAGCTCAGCATCGCGTATGCCAGCCCCGCCAGCGCCGTCACCGAGAGAATCAGACTGGGGTGGACCCCGTGATCGCGGTGGGCGGCGGCGGACACCGCGGCTACTCTAGCGGAATGATCATTCCGCCCCCCGACGCTGAGCTCGCCGGGACCGAGGGACTGCGCTGCGACTGGTCCCGGCTCGACGCCGCGGCCAAGCGCGAGCGGCTGCTGCAGGCCGCGACCGAGGTGTTCGCCCGCGACGGGCTGGAGGCGCCGATGAGCGCGGTGGCCGACACCGCCGGCGCGGGCGTGGCCAGCGTGTATCGCGTCTTTCACTCCAAGCGAGAGTTGCTGGCGGCGCTGGTCACCCGCCGCCACGACGAGATCGTCGCCGCCGCCGCCGCGGCCCGGGAGCGCGCCGGAACCCGCTGGGAGGCGCTGACCGAGATGCTGACCACGCTGGTCTCGGGTCAGCGCGCCGATTGGCTGATGAGCGAGGCGCGGATCGCGGTCGCCGACCATCCCGACGTGGTGGCGGCGGCGGCGCGCTCGGCGACGGCGCTCGAGGTGCTTCTCGACGAGGCCCGCGCCGAGGGCCGGCTGCGATCCGACGCCACGACGCTCGATCTCCGGCTCCTGTTCGCGGCCACCCGGGCCGCCCGGCGGGTCGAGCCCGACCAGTGGCCGCGGATGCTGGAGCTGATGATCGACGCGCTCGACTCTCGCCGCGCGGGCCGGCTCTAGTGGTCGTACTTACGGGCACGACCACTGGTGGCGAGCCGGCCCTACACGGTTTTGGCTAGATGCGATCGCCCTGCGGGGCGATCACATGTTCTTGCAGTGGTGGCCGGCGCCCGGCCGCCCGGTGGCGCCTGGCGCCCGCGGCCGGGACGTCGTGGTGCCGGCGCCCGGCGCCGTCTTCGCCGCCGGCGTGGTGCTGCTCGTCGACGGCGTGGTGGCGCTGGTCGACGAGGCGGCGCTTGCTATCGCCGCGCCGCCGCCCGCCAGCGCGCCGGTGAGCGCCAGCGCCGTCAGCAGCGATCTGAGTTTGTGGGTCACGATTTTCACCTCCTTGGATCGTGGTGGGGACAGACGTTCGTCCCCGCGCGTCGGAGGTTCGTAGGAGAACGCGAAGAGTTCGGTCGGGACCCGTTACCCGCCAGGTAATCGACGCGGCGACCGCCGGCTGGGACCGTGGCCGGCCATGACCACACAAGCACTTGACCCATCCACCCCGGCTCCGCTGCTCGACGGCGCCCCCGCCGGCCGCTGGCTCGCCCTCCCGGTCGTGCTGGCGGGGACCTTCATGGTCGTGCTGGACTTCTTCATCGTCAACGTCGCGCTGCCCTCGATCGTGTCGGGGCTGGACACGTCCAGCGGCGCCTTGGAATGGGTGGCGGCGGGCTACGGGCTCGCCGCGGCCGTCTTCCTGATCACCGGCGGTCGGCTCGGCGACCGCTTCGGCCGCCGCCGCGTGTTCGCGGCCGGCCTGATCCTGTTCACCCTCAGTTCGGCCGCCTGCGGCGTCGCCGGCACTCCCACCGTCCTGGTCGCCGGCCGGCTGGTGCAGGGCGCGGCCGCCGCGCTGCTGATGCCCAACGTCCTGTCGATCATCGGGATCGTCTACGTCGGCGCCGACCGGCTGCGCGCCCTGGCCGCCTACGGGATGACGATGGGCCTGGCCGCCGTCTCCGGGCAGCTGATCGGGGGCCTGTTGATCGGCGCCGACCCGCTGGGCCTCGGCTGGCGCAGCTGCTTCTTGATCAACCTGCCGATCGGTGCCCTGGCGCTGGTCGCGAGCCGGCGGTGCGTGCCCGAGTCACGCGCCCCCGAGTCCGGCCGCGTCGACGCCGTCGGCACCGTGCTGGTGACCCTCGGCCTGACCGCGATCGTGCTGCCGCTGGTGGAGGGGCGCGCCCACGGCTGGCCGCTGTGGACGTGGGTCTCGTTGGCGGTCGCCCCGGTGATCCTCGGCGCGTTCGTGCGCCAGCAGCGCGGGCTGGCCCGCCGCGGCGGCGCGCCGCTGCTGACGCCCGCGCTGTTCGGGGCGCCCGGCTTCGTCGCCGGCCTCGCCGCCCAGCTCGTGTTCTGGTGCGGGCAGGCGTCGTTCTTCCTGATCCTGTCGCTGTATCTGCAGCAGGGACGCGGGCTGAGCGCACTGGACTCCGGGCTCGTGTTCACGATCCTGGCCGTGTCATATCTGGCGGCCTCGCTGCGCGCCCCGGAGCTCACCGAGCGCCACGGCCGCCGCGTGCTGGCGGTGGGCGCGCTCGTGCTGGCCGCCGGTCACGCGGCGCTGCTGACCGCGGTGGCGATCGTGGGCGTCGGCGGATCGGTGGCCATCCTCGTCCCCGGCCTGCTCCTCATCGGCGCCGGCATGGGCCTCGGCATCACGCCGCTGGCGACGCTGATCATGGCCGGGATGCAGCCGGCGCACGCGGGCGCCACCGCCGGCGTCCTGGCCACCGCCCAGAACGTGGGGAACGCGATCGGTGTGGCGGTGATCGGAGTGGTCTTCTTCGGCGCCCTGAACGGGGGCTTCGCCCGCGCGTTCGAGCTCAGCGTCGGGGTGCTGGCGGCAACGCTGCTGGTCGTGGCCGGGCTCACTCGCCTGCTCCCGGCGGCGGTACGCTCGTGATGGTGACGATCGTCTCCGGGAGCCGGGTCGGGCCGCTGCTGCGCGACTGGCGACAGCGCCGGCGGCTGAGTCAGATGGAGCTGGCCCTGGACGCGGGGGTGTCGACGCGGCATCTCAGCTTCGTCGAGACCGGCCGCTCCCGGCCCAGCCCCGAGATGGTGCTCCATCTCGCCGAGCGCCTCGACGTCCCGCTGCGCGAGCGCAACGAGCTGCTGCTGGCCGCCGGGTACGCCCCCCACTACAGCGCGCGGTCGCTCGATGACCCCGACCTGAGCCACATCCGGGACGCCCTGGGCCGCTTGCTCGACGGCCACGAGCCGTTCCCGGCGATCGCCGTCGACCGTCACTGGAACCTCGTCGCCTCAAACGGCGCGCTCGGCCCGCTGCTGGAGGGGGTGGCGTCCGAGCTCCTCGTGCCGCCGGTCAACACGCTGCGCCTCGCCGTTCATCCCCGCGGCGTGGCCCCGCGCATCCTCAACCTCGGCGAGTACCGCGGGCACCTGCTCGCCCGACTGGAGCGGGAGATCAAGCTCACAGGCGACCCGGTGATGGAGGATTTGTACGAGGAGCTCGTCGCCTACCCCGGTCCCGAGCCGCCCGAGCCACCGGACGCCGGGGCGATCACCGTGCCGCTCTGCCTGGCCACCCCCGACGGCGGCGAGCTCACGTTCTTCAGCACGATCACCACCTTCGGGACGGCTGCCGACGTGACCGTCTCCGAGCTCTCCGTGGAAGCCTTCTTCCCCGCGAGCCCGGAGACCGCGTCACGTCTGCACCTCTGAGGGGCGTGTGTCATCTGGCGCCGGATATCGCGGCCTCGGATGACACACGTGACGCGCGCCGGCGGCGATTGGCCGGCTCCAGTGCCGGGTTGGCCCAGCCGGCGTCGGCGGCGCTGATGTTGACGCCCGGCGCCACGATCTCGTCGATCTGGTCCAGCAGCTCGTCGGACAGCTCCACGTCGGCGGCGGTCAGCTGCGACTCCAGGTGCTCCATCGTCCGCGGGCCGATGATCGCCGCAGTCACCGCCGGGTGGTTGATGACGAACGCAAGCGCCATCTCGATCAGCGTCATTCCCGCCTCGTCGGCGAGCCGCCCCAGCGCGTCGGCGGCGTCGAGCTTGCGCTGGTTCTCGGGCCGCGACAGGTCGTAGCGATCCGGGAGCCGCTGCGCGCGGGTCGAGTTCGGCGCGTCGGCGTCCTTGCGGTAGCGGCCCGACAGCCAGCCGCCGGCCAGCGGGCTCCACGGGATCACGCCCATGCCGTAGCGCCGCGCGGTCGGGAGCACGTCTGCCTCGATCCCGCGCACCAGCAGCGAGTAGGGCGGCTGCTCGCATACGAAGCGCTCGCGGCCGCGCTTCTCGGCCATCCACTGGGCCTCGACGATCTGCGAGGCGGGGAAGGTGGAGGAGCCGACGTAGCGGACCTTGCCGGCCCGGACCAGGTCGGTCAGCGCCCCCAGGGTCTCGTCGATGTCGGTGTCGGCCTCGGGACGGTGGATCTGGTACAGGTCGATCCAGTCGGTCCCGAGTCGTCGGAGCGAGCTCTCGACCTCCCGAATGATCCAGCGCCGCGAGTTGCCGAACTGATTGGGGTCGTCGCCCATGGTGCCGTGGACCTTGGTGGCGAGGACGACGTCGTCGCGCTTGCCTCCCGAAAGCGCCTTGCCGACGATCTCCTCGGACTCGCCGCGAGAGTAGACGTCGGCGGTGTCGATGAAGTTGATCCCGGCGTCCAGCGCGCGGTGGATGATGCGGATGGAGTCGTCGTGATCCTGATTGCCCCAGTCCCCGAACATCATCGCCCCGAGGCAAAGCGGAGTCACCATGGTCCCTGTGGTTCCTAGCGTGCGGTAGTTCATGAGCCTCACGGTACCCATCCGCGTCGCCGGTCTCCCAATGCGCTCGTGAACCCGCTCGCCGCCGCGCCCCGGGCGCTCATCCCGCTGGCGCTGGTCGGGGCCGGGCTGGGGATCGCCGTTCCCTCGGCGGCGGTGGCCGGGCGATCGGACCTGCTGCTCGCGCTGCTCGTGCTCGCCACCGCGCTCGGGATCTCGTGGCCGGAGCTCGCCCGCCTGCGGCGCCACGCCGGCGCGGTGATCGCGCTGTCGGTGCTGCCGCTGGTCGTTCTCACGGCGGCCGCCTGGCTGCTCGGCCGGCTGTTTGACGGCAGCACCCGCGACGGCTTGCTGGCGGTCGGTCTGTCGAGCTCCGAGGTGGCATCGGTCGGCCTGGTCGCCCTCGCCGGCGCCGACGCCACGATCGCGCTCGGCGCGGTCACCGGCTCGCTGGTGCTGTCGGCGGTGGCCGGCCCGGCGGCGATCGGCGCACTCGCCGGGCACGTGAGTCACGGCGGCGCGGGGCATCTGCTCGGTCGCTTCGCGCTGGTGGTGATCCTGCCGCTGATCGCCGGGGTCGCGATTCGCACCGCCGGGCGGACGGAGCGGGCGCTGCTTGCGCACGACGCCGAGCGCGAGGGGGTGGCCGCGGTGGCGGTGGCGGCGCTCGTCTACGCGGCGCTGAGCGGGACCCGGGGCGCGCACGGGCTCGGCTCGGCGCTGCTCGCCGGCCTCGCCTTTCTGCTCGTCTCCGCGGCGCTCGCCGAGCTGTGGCGCCGGCGGCTCGCGCCGACGCCGCAGACCGCCCTACCCGGTGGGCTCGCGATCGCGATGCGCGACTTCGCGGTGGCGGCGGCGCTCGCCGCCCAGGCGTTCGGCAGCGGCTCGGCGGCCGTCCCCGGCGTCTATGGGGTCGTCATGCTGCTGGCCGGCTCGGTGGCGGCGACCTTGGCCCGGCGGGCCGGGCCCGCATCCGGGTAAGCGTCGTAGCGCCGCAGCCACCGGGCCGGCACGGCGAAGGCGTCCTCGTCTCGCCCGCGCGGCGCGCGATCCAGCAGCTGGTAGCCGACGTTGAACGCCGCGAGCCCGCGGCGTAGCACGAGTAGACGTGATGGACGGTGCCGTCGACGAGCGCGAACGCACTCAGGCCGGCGTGCTCCTCGCCGTGGGCGGCTCCGGTGAAGTTGTGGGTCGCGCCCGCGGCGATCTCGTCGCTCGTGTACGACACGCCGTGGGCGAAGTTGAAGTCGCTCCCCGACGAAGACACCCAGTCAAAGCTCCACCGCATCCGCGATTTGTAGGCGTCGATCCGGTCCAGCGGCGCCCGCGAGACACAGGTCAGGGTCACGTCGCGGTGGGCGAGATGCACGGCGACGCCGTCGAAGCCGTCGGCCCAGAACGAGCACGCCGGGCAGCCCTCGGTCCACTCCGGACCCATCATGAAGTGGTAGACGAGCAGCTGCGAGCGTCCGTGGAACAGGTCGTGAAGCGTCGCCTCCCCGCCCGGCGTCTGGAACCGGTACCGCTTGGTCACCGGCACCCACGGCAGGTCGCGCCGGCGCCGGGCCAGCGCGTCGCTGCAGCGGGTGAGCTCCTTCTCGTCCTCAAGCAGCGCCAGCCGTGCCGCCAGGTGCTGCTCACGGGTACCGGTCAGATGCGAGCTCATGCGTCGACCTCCTCGGATTCGCGCAACCATGGGTTGCCATACATTGGCACAAGCGCAACCGGAGGTTGCAGGTTTCTGGCGCGGGCGAGCGCTAAGTTCCGGGTATGACCTCCTCCGCCTCCGCCGACCGCCACTTCGGCCTCACCGGGTTGGCCACGATGGGCGCCAACCTGGCCCGCAACGTCGCCCACCACGACATCCCGGTCGCGGTCCACAACCGCACCACCAGCCGCATGACGACGTTTGTCGACGAGCACGGGTCCGAGGGGCCGATCAGCGGCTTTGAGAGCACCGACGAGTGGGTGGCTGCGCTGGCCCGGCCGCGGGTGCTGATGAGCATGGTCCAGGCCGGCCCGGCGACCGACGCCGTGATCGACGAGATCGCACCGCACCTCGATCGCGACGACATCCTCATCGACGGCGGCAACGCCAACTACCGCGACACCCAGCGCCGCCACGACCAGCTCGCGCAGCAGGGGATCCGGTTTCTCGGCGTCGGCGTCTCCGGTGGCGAGGAGGGCGCGCTGAACGGGCCGAGCATCATGCCCGGCGGCGACCGCGAGCCCTACGACGAGTCGGTCAAGCCGATCTTCGAGGCGATCGCCGCCGACGTCGACGGAACGCCGTGCTGCACCTATGTCGGCGCCGACGGCGCCGGGCACTACGTGAAGATGGTCCACAACGGGATCGAGTACGCCGACATGCAGCTGATCGCCGAGAGCTATGACCTGCTGCGCCACGGCGTCGGCTGGGACGTCCCGCAGATCGCCGATCGCTTCCAGAGGTGGAACGGCTCGGAGCTCGAGTCGTTCTTGATCGAGATCTCCGCCCGGGTGCTGGCCAAGACCGACGAGGCCACCGGCAAGCCCCTGGTCGACGTGATCCTCGATGCCGCCGAGCAGAAGGGCACCGGCCGCTGGACGGCGCAGGACGCGCTCGAGCTCGGGGTCCCCCTCACCGGGATCACCGAGGCGGTGTTCGCGCGGACGCTGAGCGCGCTGAAGGAGCAGCGCGTGCACGCCGCCGACGTCCTCGCGGGACCGAGCGGCGCGGGGCCGGGCGGTGACGAGTCGCTGGCCGACGACCTGGAGCACGCGCTCTACGCCTCCAAGATCGTGTCCTACGCGCAGGGCTTCGCCCAGATGGCGGCGGCCGCCGACACCGAGGCCTGGAACATCGACCTCGGCTCGATGGCGACGATCTGGCGCGGCGGCTGCATCATCCGCGCCCGCTTCCTCGACCGCATCCGCGAGGCCTACGACGCCGAGCCCTCGCTGGCCAACCTGATGCTGGCCGACTTCTTCGCCGAGGCGTTGCGGGAGGCGCAGGATCCGTGGCGCCGAGTGGTCGGCCGGGCCGCCGAGCTCGGCATCCCGACGCCGGCGTTCTCGTCCTCGTTGGCCTACTACGACGGGTACCGGCGGCCCCGGGGGCCGGCGAGCCTGATCCAGGGGCTGCGGGACCTGTTCGGGGCGCACACCTACAAGCGCGACGACCGCGACGGCACCTTTCACACGATGTGGGGGGAGGACGGCCGCGAGGTCGAGGTGTAACCGGTGTTGACACGGCGCGCGTCGCGCCGTTAGTGTCAGGTCAAGGGGAAACGCAGGAAAGCACCGCCATCGGGGGCGGTGCGCACACCGGGGTTCACAACAGATAGGAGAGCACCATGACCGGGTTCCGCTGTCCGACGCTGCGCATCAACCGATTGCTGTTGGCATTTGCAAGCTGCGCGGTTCTTGCCGCCGCTCAATGCGGTGTCGCCGCGGCCGCGGAGCGCGGCCACCACGATTGGGGGCATCCGGGCGGCGGAGGCCGCGGCGGGGCGCTCTTCGTCTCCCCATCCGGCAGCCCGGCAGGCGCCGGTTATTCCTGCGCCACCGCCGCCTATTCAAGGATCCAGTCCGCCGTCGACGCCGCGGCACGTGCCGGAACGGTCATCGTGTGTCCGGGGACGTACGCCGAGGACGTGATCATCTCCCAGCCGCTGAAGCTGCGGGGTCTGGGCGCCACGATCCAGGGCTCCGCGACCGCGAACGGCATCTGCGACCAGCTCGGCCCGTCAGGCCCGGGCAGCGCACCCTGCCTGGCGGCGATCACCATCAAGTCCGGGAGGGTGCAGGTCTCAGGCTTCACCGTGACCGGCGCCATCGGCGAGGGCATCCTCGCCACCGGATCGCTCGCCGGCGGCTCGATCAGCGACGTCTCGATCACCGGCAACCGAGTGACCGGCAACGACACGGGCGGCGCCGAGTCACCCAACTCGCCGTATCCGCAGTGCAACCCCGCCGGCCCGGTCCCGGGTGACTGCGGCGAGGGCATCCACCTCATGAGCGTGTACGACTCGGTCGTGAGCGGCAACTACGACAGCGGCAACAGCGGCGGAGTCCTGCTCACCGACGAGTTCGGGCCCACGCACGACAACCTCATCGCCCACAACATCGTCACCGACAACGTGTTCGACTGCGGCGTGACCGTCCCCGGCCACAACCCGTTCGCGCTCGACGCCAACGGCAACCGCCAGCCGGCCAAGGGCGGGGACTACGACAACGTTATCGCCGACAACTGGATCACCGGCAACGGCGTCCAGGGCGAGGGTGCCGGCGTCGTGTTCGCCAACGCGTCGGCCGGCAGCGCGTCATACGACAACCTCGTCATCCGCAACTACATCGCCGGCAACGGACTGGGCGGGGTGACGTTGCACGCCCACCCGATCGCGCCCGGGACATTCGAGGATCTGAGCGGCAACCGCGTCATCCGGAATGCGATCGGCGCCAACAACCTCGACCCCGACATGGACGCGGGACCGAACTCGCCGACGAACACGGTCGGCGTCCTCGTCTACGGGGCGGTCCCCGTGTCGATCAAGATCGCCGGCAACCGGATCTTCGACAACGACACCGGGATCTGGCTGGGCACCGGCGGCAACGTGACCGCGACGATCCGGCACAACCGGTTCTTCAACGTCACGACGCCCGTCTTGGTCCAGCCTTAACCACGAGAACGGCTCACCTGGTGGCGCCCGCGCGCGCCACCAGGGTGAGCTCACTGCGTGATCGGCGATAGACCGGGGATCCAGCTCGTCCCGGCCAGCGGCACCCGCGCCATCGCCGCCGCCTCGATCGTCAGCGCCACCAGGTCCTCGGGCTCGAGGGCGTGGACGTGCGACTTACCGCAGGCCCGAGCCAGCGTCTGGGCCTCCAGCGTCAGCGTGCGCAGGTAGTTGGCCAGCCGCCGCCCGCCGAGCACCGGGTCCAGGCGCGCCGCCAGCTCGGGCTCCTGGGTGGATATCCCGGCCGGATCGCGGCCGGCCTGCCAGTCGTCGTAGTAGCCCGCGGCGGAGCCGATCTCGGCGTACTGCGCGTCGTGCTCGGGCGCGTTGTCGCCGAGGGCGATGAGCGCCGCCACCCCGATCGAGACGGCGTCGGCGCCGAGAGCCAGCGCCTTGGCGACGTCCGCCCCGGTGCGAATCCCGCCGGAGACGATCAGCTGGACCTTGCGGTGCATGTCCAGCTCCATCAGCGACTCCACCGCCTGCGGGATCGCCGCCAGGATCGGAATCCCGACGTGCTCGATGAACACCTCCTGGGTGGCCGCTGTGCCTCCCTGCATCCCGTCGAGCACGATCGCGTCGGCGCCCGCCTTGACCGCCAGCGCGACGTCGAAGTAGGTGCGGCTCGCCCCCACCTTGACGTAGATCGGCAGCCGCCAGTCGGTGATCTCGCGCAGCTCCTCGATCTTGATCTCCAGATCGTCGGGCCCCGTCCAGTCGGGATGCCGGCAGGCGCTGCGCTGATCGATCCCCGGCGGCAGATCGCGCATCGCGGCGACGCGGTCGGAGATCTTGTGGCCGAGCAGCATCCCGCCGCCTCCCGGCTTGGCGCCCTGGCCGATGACGACCTCGATCGCGTCCGCCCGGCGCAGGTCATCGGGGTTCATCCCGTAGCGCGACGGCAGCAGCTGGTAGACGAGCTTGTCGGAATGCTCGCGCTCCTCGGGCGTCATCCCCCCGTCGCCGGTGGTCGTGGAGGTGCCGACCTCGCTGGCGCCACGGCCGAGCGCCTCCTTGGCGTTGCCCGAGAGGGCGCCGAAGCTCATCCCGGCGATCGTGATCGGGATGTCGAGCTTCACCGGCTCGGACGCGAACCGGGTGCCGATGGTGACGTCGGTGGCGCAGCGCTCGCGATAACCCTCCAGCGGATAGCGCGACACGCTGGCCCCCAGGAACAGCAGGTCGTCGAAGTGCGGCACGCGCCGCTTGGCGCCGAAGCCGCGGATGTCGTACGTGCCCTCGCGGGCGGCGCGCTGGATCTCGGCGATCGTGTGGCGGTCGAACGTGGCCGACTCACGCAGCTGCGGTCGATCGTGATCCGGGACGCTCACCGGTCAGTATTCCCCGATGTTGTCGACCTTGAAGTTGTACAGCCGGCGGGCGGAGCCGTAGCGGCGGAACCGTGACGGCTCCAGGTCGATGCCGGCGCGGGCGAGCACCCTGGCGAGCTGCTCGCGGTGCTCGGCGCGCATCTCCTTCTCCACGCAGTCGGCACCGAGTCCGGCCACCGATCCGCCGACGTAGAGCCGCGCCTCGTACAGCGAGTCTCCGAGTGCCTCGCCGGTGTCCCCGCACACCACCAGGCAGCCCTTCTGGGCCATGAACGCGCTCATGTGCCCGACCGATCCGCGCACCACCACGTCCGCGCCCTTGAGCGAGATCGCGCATCGCGCCGAGGCGTCGCCGTGGATGACCAGCAGACCGCCGCGGGCCGTCGCCCCCGCCGCCTGGCTGGCCGAGCCCTCGACGATCACCGTCCCGGACATCATGTTCTCGGCCACGCCGACGCCGCAGTTCCCGCGCACGCGGATGGCGGCGCGCTGGTTCATGCCGGCGCAGTAGTAGCCGACGTGACCGTCGATCACCACCTCGTGGTCTGAGTGCAAGCCGACCGCGATGCTGTGGCGGCCGTCGGGGTGGGTGATGAGCGCCCGGGTCGGCCCCGACGCGGAGTGCAGCCGCCGATTCAGCGCCCGCACCGAGTCGGCGCGCAGGTCGAAGCGCAGCGCCTCGGCGGCCCTGGCCTGAGTGGCGGCCATCACCCCACCAGGGCGGTGCCCCAGCTGTACACCCGGCCGGGCTCGGGCTCCCACGTGACCGCGTCCTGCGCACCGGGAAGCACGGCGATCGCCCGGTACTCGGACGCGATTGCCACCCAGTCGCCGGTCTCGGCCATCACCGCCGGCTTACAGGCGATCGGATCGCGCAGCACGGCGAAGCCGTCGGCGGTGCCGACGGCGAACGTGAAGAAGCCCTCGAGATCGTCCAGGCAACCCTCGAGCGCCTGCTCGAGCGTGGCCCCTTCGCGCAGCTGCCAGGTCAGGTAACCGGCGGCCACCTCGGTGTCGTTGTCGGTCTGGAAGCGGATCCCCTCGCGGCGCAGCGATCGCCGCAGGCGGTTGTGGTTGGACAGCGACCCGTTGTGCACGAGGCACAGGTCAAGGCCGGTGGAGAACGGGTGCGAGTGCTCTGCGCTGATCCGGCTCTCGGTCGCCATCCGGGTGTGGCCGAGGGCGTGGCTGCCATCGATCTCGTCCAGGCCGAACCGGCGCACGAACTGAGACGGCGGCCCGGCCTCCTTGTAGATCTCGATCGCGGTGCCGGCGCTCATCAGCGTCAGCTCGGGATGGCGCTCCAGCAGCCACATCCGGACCGCGTCGGCGTCGGCGTCGACCATGAACGTTGCGTGGGTGGCGCGGGTCCCGGTCATCGCGGCGTCGCCGAACCAGCTCGCCAGCTCGCCGGCGAGTTCCGGGCCGATTTCGGCCCATTCCGCCGCGACGGTGGTGCGCAGCGACACCTTGCACCAGCCGTCGGGCGCCGGATCGCGATAGAAGGCGGCGCCGGCGCTGTCGGGCCCGCGGAACGACAGCTGGTCGAGCATCCGCGCCAGATGTGCGCCGAGCTGGCAGCGCAGCGCCTCGTTCTTGGCGTAGAGGCCGGCGATGCCGCACATGGGTCCAGCGTAGGGCCTGACCCGCTCCGCTCCAATGGCGGCGGGGCGCACACTTTCCGGTGCAAATGTGGCATTGCGCGCCACACCCGGGGGCGTGTCGTCCGGCCGTGAGCTAGACCGGCAGCCGCCGCTGAGCGCGTCTCACCGTCTGCAGCGCCTCGCGCAGATCGGACCGCGCGATCGGCGTCATCGCCGCTGGATCGATCCGGTTTTCGGCCGGCCGGCCGGCGGCGACGAGCTGCGCATGATGCTCGAACCGGACCCGGGTGATCACCTCGAACGCCTCGATCAGGGCGTCGGCAACGGCCGGCTCGAGTCCTCCGGCGGCCGCCACTGCCTCGATCCGGTCAAGCGTCGGCGAGATCGTCACCCCCGAGGACAGGGCGTGGTAACGGATCAGGTTGACCAGCGGGATGATCGCCGCCTGCTTGACGTCGAGACGGCCGTCGCGAGCGGTGGCGAGCTGGCCCCGGAAGCCGAGGGCGACGTGGAACCCGGCGGCGGATCGCGCGATCAGACGCATGAACTGGGGGTGCTCGCGCGCCGAGCGGATCCGCGCCGTCAGATCGGGGCCGATGGCCAGGCCTCCCGCCGCGGAACGGAAGTCAAACGACACCGTCGCCCGGACCAGGTGAGATTCGTCGGGCTCGGTCAGGCACTCGTCGAAGGTCTGAAGCCAGTCCGGCTTGGTCATCCGCCACAGGCGATTGGCGGCCAGGACCCCGTTGTTGTCGACCCCGATCCCACACCGGGCCAGCCCGGAGTTGACATCGGCGCCGAGGCGCTGGAAGTAGGCATCCGCCGACGCGCGGTCGTCGCGCCGGGGGGTGGCGTAGGCGAGCGCGTTGTCCTGATCGGAGGCGAGCGTGAGCTCGCGGCGCGCGACGCTGCCCAGATCCAGCCACGCCCACGGGACTGGCGCGGGCCCGTTGCCCCAGATGGAGAAGTCGATCAGCCGCGTCACCACCGCGTCGTGGGCGAGGCTGAGCACCCGGCCGAGGTCCCGGGAGGGCACGCCGGCCCGCACGAGGGCGACGAACAGCTGCGGGAGGTGCGAGACGGCCCGCTCGAGCGCCTCCTGGTTGGGCGCGCCGAGGATCGTGTGACGCAGGCCGATCGGGCTCGACGCCTCCAGCCCGAGCAGATCGGAGGCGGAGACGACGCCACAGACCCGCCCCGAGTCGATCACCACCAGCTGATCCACCCCGGCCGCCAGCATGTCGACGGTCGTCTCGATGGCCAGCTGACCCAGGGGCACGGTCGGCGCCGGCGAACGCGCGAGCTCGCGCAGCCGGGCGTCCGGGGACACGCCGCCTCCCGCCACCGCGCTCCGAACGTCGGCGTCGGTGACGATCCCGAGGGCGTCGTCGCCGAGTGAGACGAGCAGCGCCTGCACCCCGTCGATGCCCAGCCGTGCCGCCGCCGCGGCGACCGTGTCCTCGGGCGAGGCGAACACCGCCGGGCGCATGATCGCCGACACCGGGGTGGTGCCCACTTCGTGGAGCCCGTGCACGATGTCGCCGGCGCGGGTCAGGCGCTGGCGCATCGTCCGGGCGACGTAGGCCACGCCCGGTTCGGTGGCGAGCAGGCGGCGCGCCACCGCCGGGGGCAGCCGCGCGCACCGGGACGGCTCGCGGAGGCGGATCGTGAACGCGGGCGCCATCCCCGTCAGCAGCGACGGGTGGCCGAAGCACTCCCCGGGCTCGAGCACCTGGATCACCTCGCCCTCGTGGACCACCTCCGCCGATCCGGAGAGGATCACCCAGATCCCGGCTGCCGGGGGACCGTCCTCCACGAGCAGAACCGCGCCCGCGGCGTGCTCCAGGACGACCGCCTCGGCCGCGACGTCCCGCAGGTGCTCCGGCGCCAGCTCGTCGAACGGCGGGTGACCCGCCAGGAATGTGTCCAGGTGCTCCATGTCACGTCCGGCAATTGTGTTAGCTTGGCTCCTTGCAGGCCACCGGCGACATGTCAGGGTAGGGCCATCATGCACCCGCGGACCTGGAGGGCGAATGCCGGATGAAATGACCTCGCCCGGGCCATTCGAAGACGAGCTCGTCTACGAATCGGCAGGCCTGGCGAAGACCACCAACTGGTGGGGAGCCTTCGTCATCGGCCTGGCGGGAACGATTCTCGTCACGGGCATCGCGCCGGTCATGGTCACCGAGCTGGGGGCCGCCTCCGTGCCGGTGATCGTGATCATCACGATCACCGGCTATCTCGTGTGCCTGCTGCTGGCCGAGCTGTCGGCGATGATGCCGGACCGCTCCGGCGGGCTCCCCGCCTACGCCTATCCCGCCTACAAGGATCGATGGCCTCGGCTGGCCGAGCACCTGAACGGGTTCACCGCGTGGGCCTACTGGCTGGGCTGGTTCCCGGTGGCGCCGCTGAACATGATCCTGGCCTCGTTCTACATCGCCGATCGCTTCAACCTCACCAGCGGCACGTTCGCCCCGTTGGGGACCAAGATCTCGTGGTGGACGCTGGGCATATCGATCGTCGGGCTAGTGATCCTGGCGATTCCGGCCGTCCGCGGCCTGCGCTTCGGCACCTTCTTCGCCACTGCGCTGGCGATCCTGTCGATGATCCCGCTGACCTTCCTCGCCATCAGCTGGATCTTCCATCCGTCGGTGGTCGACTTCGGCCAGCTGTTCCACTTCCGCCACACCAATGGGAGCGGCTTCTTCAGCTCTCTGTTCGGTCACAACTGGCTGACGCTGTACATCGCCTTCTCGTTCCTGCTCACCTGGAACGTGATCGCCATGGAGGCCGCCGCCTGCTACATCGGCGAGACCCGGAACCCGGATCGCGACGCCAAGATCGCGATGAACCTGGAGGGCCTGTACGGCCTGTTCATCTACACGATGATCCCGGTGGCATTCATCATCGTGATCGGCCTGTCGGCTCTCGGCTCGAGCTCCACCGATCCGAAGACGATGTTCGTCACGTTCGCCTCGAAGGTGTTCGGCACCGGCACCGGCTCCAGCATCCTCAACTGGCTGATCGCGGTCATGCTGATCCTGGCGCTGATCCTGTCGGCGCTGAACGCGATCACCGGCACCGCCCGCTCGCTGCACCAGATGTCCACCGACGGGCAGTTCCCGAAGTTCTTCCAGCGCACCAACCACCACGGCGTGCCGCACCGGGCGATGCTCTTCAACGTGGCGGCCTCGATCCTGGTCGTGTTCGCCGGCGGCGCCGTCCAGATCTACACGCTCTCCAACGTCGGCTATCTGGCCTCGTTCCTGCCGGTGCTGGTCGGCTACTTCCTGCTGCGCAAGCACCGGCCCAACGTGCGCCGTCCGTTCAGGCTGCCTGGATTCATGAAGTACGTGGCGCTGGCGATCGCGCTGCTGTACGCGGTGATCTACTTCTACGGCGGCCCGGTGTATGCCTCGTGCAAATGCAACGCGGCGGGCACGACGACGCTGCCCTACTACTTCATCGGCTGGGGCGTGCTGCTGCTGTATCTGCCGCTGTACTACTGGCGCAAGCGGATCGAGGACCGCCGCGAGGCGCCGCCGGAGCCGGTGCCGAGGACAGCGGAGGTGGCGCCGGGCGGCGCCGGCACGTGAGCGCCACCTCATCGGTGAGCGACGGGGATTCGCCCCCGGCCCCCCCGGGCTCCGCCCACCCAGGCGCCGCCGGCCCGCGCCCCACCCACCCGAGCCGCTTCCAGCGGATCCTGCTCGCCTCCGAGGGGCGGCCGATCCCGCCCGCCGCCGTGGCCCGGGTGGTCGAGCTCGCCGCCACGCCGGGCGCCACCGTGCACGTGTTCACGATCGCCCGCGTGCACGGCACCGCCTTCGGGATGCCGTCGCCCGGCCTGCTTCCGACCAAGCGGGAATGGGCGGAGCAGCGCGAGATCGTCGCCAAGACGATCCGGCGGCTCGAGCGCCGGGGGATCAAGGCCGACGGGCACGTGCTCGGCACCCGCAACGCCACCAAGAAGATCCTGGTGGAAGCGGTCAAGGAGGACTGCGAGGCGATCGTGATGGCGGCCGACCCAGATCGCAACCGGGTCTCGGGCAACCTGATGTGGACCCAGGAGCCCCAGCGGGTGCGCCGCAAAGCCAAGCTGCCGGTGTTCCTGGTCGCCGACGAGCCCCGTCGGGAACGCTAGGCGTTCGCGTCCGGCCGGCCGTGCAGCCGGGCGAGCTTGATCGCCAGCTCCAGCGACAGCAGGTCGTCCTCGTTCAGATCGAGGCCGGTCAGCTCCTCGATCCGGCCCAGCCGCTGGCGCAGCGTGTTGGGATGGATGTAGAGCGCGCGGGCTGACTCGATCACGCTGCGTCGCTCTGACAGGTAACGCTCGAGCGTGTCCAGCAGCGCCGTGCGCCGGCGGCGGTCGTAGCCGATCAGCAAATCGACGGCGGCGCGCATCCGATCCCGCGGAGCGTCGTCGACGCCGATCTGCACCAGGTACCGGTAGGCGCCGACCTGGGAGTAGGCGATCGCTCCGCCGTCGCCCAGCAGCGCGTGGGCGATCGTCGCCGCGTCACGCGCCTCGCGGTAGGCGCCGGCCGCATCCGCCGGCGAATCCCGCGGTTCGCTGACGCCGATCACCGCACCGGTGCGCTGCCCGAGCTCGCGAACCTGGCGCAGGAGCTCGTCGGTCGCCGAGCGCTGCACCGAGCCGAACGCCAGCAGGGCCCGGACCGGCCCCGGCCCGGCCTCGATCGCCGTGCGCGGCGCCAGCTGCGCGAGACCGCGGCCGAGCTCCTCGGCCGCCGTCCGCCACTCGCCGGAGGACTGGTCGCGATCGCCGGCCGGCTCGGCGCGCAGCAGCAGGTATGGGGCGGTGAGCTCGCAGCGGATCTCGGCGGCCTTGGTGGCGGCGAAGGCGGTGGCGCCGGCGGCCAGCGCCTCGAACAGGTCCTTGATCGTGTTGGCCTTGGTCAGGCCCTCGATCAGCTCGGCGCGCCGGAGCGCTACCGCGCCCAGATGGGCCACCGCCCGGGCGATCTCGGCGTCCTCGTCGCCGAACGTCCGGTTCGCCGCCGATCCCGAGCAGAGCACCCCGACCCGTTCGTCGCCCACCGCCAGGGGGGTGACCAGCACGTCGGCGAAGGGCTCCCCCGGCCACAGCGGCTGGGCGGCGGGCCGACGTCCGGATCGCTGCTCGAGACCGGCCAGAACGATCTCCGCCGCCGAGGTCATCGCCGGAGCGGGGGCGGTCTCGGGGAACGTGGCCAGCAGGGTCACGCCGTCGTCGTCGCCGTCTGACCGCAGCAGCTGGCAGATGTCGGCTCCGATCAGCGCCGCGGTGCCGCGCACCAGCGCTCCACCTAGCTCGGCCGGGCCGGCCGCGGCGGCCACCTGCTGACCCAGCTGCGCCAGGCCGGTGAGCGCGTCGACTCGCCGGCGCTCGCGGTCGTAGAGCTGCGCGTTCTCGATCGCGCCGGAGACGAGCGAAGCGATGTGGATGAGCAGATTGAGCGTGTCCTCGGCGAACTCGTGAGGGGCCCGGGTGTGAAGCACGATGACGCCGATCGTCTCCCCGCCCCGCGACAGGATCGGCACGGCGGCCATCGACTGAAACCGCTCCTCCTCGAGCAGCGGCACGTACTTCATGCGCGGGTCGGCCATTGCCTCATCGCGGATGAACTCGGGGGCACGGTGCCGCGCCACCCACCCGGTCAGCCCCTCCTGGACCGAGAACCGGACGTTGCCGACGGCCTCACCGTAGACGGGCGAGGCGGCCCGGATGCTCAGCTGCCCCTCCTCGAGCAGATAGATGAAGCAGGCGTGGCAGCCGGTGGCCTCGGTGGCGAGGTCGACGACGCCCTGGAGCATCGGCGCCATCTCCAGCGACGAGGACACCAGCTTGATCACCCCGTACAGCGTGCGGTTCTCCTCGCGGAGTCCGTGGAGCTCGTTGGTGATCGGGGTGGAGGAGGATCCGGCGCTCAGTGCCAATGGTGTTCGAGATGGTCTGCTATGTGCGGGTCGCACATGCCCGGAGGCGCTAACTGGGGTGCATGGACCATTGTGCAGCACCACCGCCGCGGGATATACCTCCGGCCATGATTGACGCCCCGCAAAACGAAGACGACGTCCGGCGAATCGTCAAGGACAACGGGATCGAGTTCCTGTTCGCCCAGTTCGTCGACATGCACGGGAAGCCGAGCGCGAAGCTGGTTCCCGCCCACCACCTGGACGACCTGCTGACGGAGGGCGCCGGGTTCGCCGGGTTCGCCGCCGGCGACATCGGCCAGGGCCCCGACGATCCCGACATGATCGCGATGCCCGACCCGACGACGCTGACGATCCTGCCGTGGCGCCCGACGGTGGCCCGCTTCGCCTGCAACGTCACCGTCGAAGGGCAGCCGTGGCCCTACTGCCCGCGGACGATCCTGCGCAACGCGCTGCACCGCGCGGCGCAGGAGGGTTACGAGCTCAAGGTCGGCGCCGAGCTCGAGTACTTCCTGCTGCGGCGCGGCGGCGACGGAACCCTGGAGCTGGCCGACCCGCTCGACACGCTCGAGCAGCCCTGTTACGACATGCGGGCGCTGACGCGCAATCTGGACTTCGTGTCCGAGGTTTCGCAGGCGGTGACGAGCCTCGGCTGGGACAACTACGCCACCGATCACGAGGACGCCAACGGGCAGTTCGAGCAGAACTTCCAGTACGCCGATGCGCTGACCACGTGTGACCGGGCCATCTTCTTCCGGTACATGGTCGAGTCGCTGGCCCAGCAGCGTGGGCTCATCGCCACGTTCATGCCCAAGCCGTTCGCGCACCTGACCGGCAACGGCTGCCACTTCCACGTCTCCCTGTGGAAGGACGGCGAGAACGTGTTCGAGCGCGAGCCGTCCGACGATCCGCGCGGCCTGGGCCTGAGCGAGCTCGGCTACAACTTCATCGGTGGGCTGAAGGCCAACGCCCAGGCCTACATCGCGATCACCGCGCCGACCGTGAACTCGTACAAGCGCCTCGTGGTGGGCGCGCCGACCAGCGGCGCCACGTGGGCCCCGGCCTACGTCAGCTACGGCTACAACAATCGCACCCAGATGCTCAGGGTTCCGGCCCCGGGGCGGATCGAGGACCGCACCGTCGACGGCTCCTGCAACCCCTACCTGGCGGCGACGGCAATGCTGGCGGCCGGCCTGGACGGAATCTCCCGCGGGCTCGACGCCGGCGAGCCCAACGGCGCCAACCTGTACAAGCTGGCCGCCGCCGAGCGCGATGCTCAGGGGATCGCGACGCTGCCCGCCAACCTCCTGGACGCCACCCGCGAGCTGGAGTCAAACGAGCCGCTGCGGGCCGCGTTCGGCAGCACCCGGGACGGTGATTACGTCGATTACTTCATCGAGGTCAAACGCCGCGAGGCCCAAGCCGCCCACGAGCAGATCACGCAATGGGAGCTGGACCGCTACCTGCAGCTGTACTGACGCCGCGCCATCTCTCTCATCCCGGACCCAGGCGCCGCGTCCCGGCTCCCGTCAGCGCCCGCTCGCCCGCCTGCAGCGATCCCACCGTCTGGGGGGCCGCGGCGTCGAGGTGGCTGGCCAGGGCGATGAACGCCTTCGCGGTGGTCAGCGCGTCGCCGAGCGCGTGATGGGGATCCTCGCCCGGCTGCCCCAGCACCGCGGCCAGCCGGGACAGCGGCAGCCCGCCGCGAACGACTCCGTCGCGCTCGCGCAGCCACGCCCGGCCCAGCGCCTCGGTATCGGCGTCGGCGGGCAGGCGCAGCCGTCGGCGGCGCAGCTCACGGCCCAGGAAGCTGCGCTCGACGATCGCGGTGTGGAACACCGGCACCCGGCCGGCCAGTGTCTCGAGCAGTAGATCGACCGCCTGCTCGAGCGCGGGGGCCTGCGCGAGGTCCACGGAGCGCAGCTTGTGCACCAGCACGGCGGCGTGCTTGGGCGGGCTCTCGGGTCGGGCCAGGGTGTAGATCGACTCGCCCAGCATCAGCGCGCCGGCGCGGATCGGCACCGCGCCGATCGCGATGATCTCGTCGGAACGATGCAGGCCGGTCAGCTCCAGGTCGATCGCGCACCATTCGGCCTCGCGCCACGAGGTAGCGGGATCGGGCTGGGGCGTCTGGGCGAACCTGGCGGCCGCCTGGCTGGGTTGGCGGCGCGCCGCCGCCTGGCCGCGCTTGAGGCTCAGCCTCAACGGCGTCCCCCCCTGGCGGCGCCGGTGGTGGGGGCAATGGGGCTCACGGCGCCAGCTCCCGGGTCACCGTGCTGACCGCCCGGAACACCTCCCGCAGGCGGCTCCGCGTCAGCGGCCGCAGCTCCGCGGCGTCGAGCAGGTCATCGGGCTCATGACCGGCGGCGATCTGCTCCAGGTGGTGGACGATCCGCAGCTCCAGCGCCAGTTCGAACGCCTCGATCAACGTCTGCGCCTGGTCGTCGCCGACCACGCCCGCCAGCGCGGCGCCGCGCAGCCGCTCCGGGGTCGAGCCCTCGCCGGCGCCGGCCACCGCGGCCGCCCACCGGGCGACGGCCGCGATCGGCACGATCGCCGCCTCGCGGATGTTCAGCCGCGGGTGCCGGCCCTCCCGGGAGAGCACGGCGTCGGCGTCAAAACCGGTGGGGAGCGTGTGCGTGAACGCGGTGGCGGCCAGCGCATCGATCAGCCGGGCTCGCTGCTCGCCGTCAATGTCGGGCAACGGCTCCAGCGGTGCCCCCCACAGGACGCGCCGGTCGGCGAGCACCCACAGGGCCAGCGCCTGATCGGGTCCGGGTGCGCCGACCCTCCGCGCCGCCAGCGCCGTCCACGCCTCGGCGTCGCGTGCCACCGCCGGCCGCTGGACGCCACACTCGCCCAGCGCTGACTCCAGCGAGCCCAGCCACTCTGCTGAGGGGGCCGCCTGCGCCGCGTGGATCAACGCGCCGCGGCGCATCGACGCCGGCGTCAGCTCGCGCCGCGCCTGGCTGCCGATCGATACCCACACGCTTCCCGCCGGCGGAGGCTCGCCGGTGGCCGAGACGAGCTCGATCGCGCGGCGGGTGAGGGCGTCCACGAGCGCCGACAGCACCGGGGCGAGCTCCAGCGCCGCCACGCTCGAGTGGTGGAGGTCGAGCATCAGTCCCGGCAGCCGTGCCGCGGCCCGGGCCAGCGCTTCGAGACTGCGGGCGCGTTCGATCGCCCGGCGGGCGCCGAACCACGCCCGTGGCTGGGCGGCGACCAGGTCACCATCCTCGACCACCCCGATCAGCCGGCCCCGCTCGGACACGACCGGGGCGTGACGAATTCCCCGCTCGAGCATCTCGTAGAGGACCTCGCCGGCGAGCCGGCCGGGCGAGACGACGTAGGCGGGCGCGGTCATCGCTGAGTCGACCCGGACCGCGCCCGAGCGTCCGACGGCCAGCACCCGCGCCCGGAGGTCTTGATCGGTGAGGATCCCGATGCCCCCGTCCTCCAGCTCCACCACGGCGGCGCTGGCCCCCATCGCGGTCATCCGCTCGGCGACGAAGCCGATGTTCTCCGACGGCTTGCAGGTCACCGTGGCGGCGCGGATCATCTTCACCACCGGCTGGTAGGCGGGATCGGTGGCACCCGACCGGAGCTCTCGCCGGCGCGCCCGGTCCAGCAGCGGCCGCGCGACCTGCACCGGGATGCGGTAGACGAGCGTGTCCTCGGATGCCCGGGCCTCGAACCCAGGAGGCAGCCCCGAGAGCATCGCGGCGTGGCCGAAGGCGTCGCCCGGGCCGAGCAGGTCCAGCAGCCTTCCGTCGTGGGTGATGTCCACGCCGCCACTGTGGATCACGCGCAGGAACGTGACCGGGCCGCCGTCCTCGGACAGGATCACCGCCTCGCGGAGATGGAACTCGATCGCCGCCTGAGCGGCCACTGCGGCCAGCTCATCGGGAGCCAGCGCGTCAAACGGCGGACGCTGGGCCAGAAAGCGGGCGATCTCGCTCAGACCGGCGTCCAGCGGGGCCTCCCATGGCTGGCGCTCCTGCGCATCCGCCAACCGTAGCCGCCGCGCGCTGCTGCGGACCCGCGACCCCAGCCGTACACCCGCTCAGGGCAGCAGACCCAGCCGCTGGGCGCGCTGGACCGCCTCGGTGCGATTGCGGACTCCGAGCTTGCGGTAAACGGAGCTGGAGTGCTCCTTGACCGTGTGGCGCGACAGGTGCAGCGCAGCGCCGATCTCGGGGTTGGTGGCGCCGGAGGCCATCAGCTCCAGCACCGCCCGCTCCCGGTCGGAGAGCCCGAGGGCGCCCTGGCGCTCCTGGTGCTCGAACACCGTCTTGCCCAGCCCGACCATCCGGACGGCACCGGCGATCTTGCGCGCCGGCCAGTCCTTGTAGGCAAACCCCGAGGCGCCGGCGGCGCGGGCCGCCTGCGGGGAGATCTCGCCCGCGCCGGAGAACAGCAGCACCCGGGTCGCCGGCTCGGCGGCACGGAGGCGCTCACACACCTCCGCCCCGGATTCCTCCCCGATGAACAGGTCCACGAGCGCGACGTGCGGGCGGTACCGGGTGGCCAGCTTGACGGCCTCGGGTCCGGTGTGGGCGCTGACGCAGCGCTCCACCCAGGGCTGCTGGGTGAGCATCAGCCGAAACCCCCAGTGCACGACATCGTGGTCGTCGACGACCAGCACCCGCAGCCGCTCGGGGCTGCGCTGGGGTTCATCCATCGCCGTCATGGGGCACGACGAGCCTCACCTGCCAGGTTCCCGGCTCGCGCTCGCCGAACTCCACCACCCCGTTTGACTGCAGCGCCTCGAGCGCGGCCAACCGCAGTCCCATCCCGGCGTGCCGGCGCGGGGACTCGATCCCGTCGTTGACCACGTCCATCCAGAACGCCCCACCGGACCGGCCCAGGCGGACGCTCACCCCAGTCGGCCGAGCGTGCTTGTCGGCGTTGCGAACCGCCTCGATGAGGATCGACTGGGCCAGCGGCTCGAGCGCCGGCGGCACGTCCTCGGGGCCTCCCGCCTCCAGCTTGAGGCCGAGGTGGGGATGGAACCCGGAAAGCCGGTCGATCTCGGCGATGAGCGTCGTTCGCGTCGCCCGCGGGGCGCGGCCGAGGGGACGTTGGAGCGCGGCGCGCAGGTCGGTCAGCGCCGCCTGCGTCTCACTCGCGCAGCGCTGCCGGGCCGGCTCGGGCAGGGCCCCGTCCCCGTCCAGCGCCATCGAGACCCCGAACAGGCGCTGGATCACCCCCTCGTGGATCTCGCGGGCGAGATCGATTCGTTGCTCCAGCTGCCCCGCCTTCTCGATCTGAGAGGAGGCGATTCCCGCCACCGACGCCAGCGCCGCCGCCTTGCCCAGCGTCCACAGCAGGCTGCGGTCGGCGTCGTCGAGCGGCGGCTCTGACATCAGCCGATCGGCGAGGATCACCCCGAACGCCCGATCGGCCGCCGCCATCGGCGCGCACACCAGCCGGGCCGGCTCGGAGACCAGCGCGGCGTACTCGTCGGGCACCTGGCCGCTGAGGTCGCCGACGACCTCCACGACCCGGTCCTCGCGAATCGCGCGGGCGGCGATCGGCGCCGAGTCGACGCCGATGTGGGCGTGGGCGAACCGGTCGATGTCCATCCCGTGCGCCCCCACCGCTCGGACCCGGCGATCGGCGCTGTCGTAGCGGAAGATGAGCGCCCGGCGCATCCGGGCCAGCCGGCAGACGGCGTCGCACAATCGCGCATAGAAGCCGTCGACGTTCGCGGTGGGCTCCGATTGGGAGAGAACCTCGACGAACAGCTCGAGAGCCTCGATCCCGAGGCCGGTCGGCCGGCCGGTCGAGGCGTCCACGCTCAAGGGCCGCCCGCCTCATGAGGACGCGGGCGCCGGGCTAGTGCACGTTGGGGTGCATCAGGCCGATCCGCAGCGCCTGGTCGGGCGCCAGGTATACGCGCCACCGCGCCTGACAGGAGGGACACCGGCATCGAACCGACGGATCGTAGCCCTCCAGGTCCTCGTCGGCGTCCACGGCCTCGGACTGGAGGCAGAACGGACACGCGAGTGCGGCGCGAACGAGCGCGTCGGGATCGTCCGGGCGAAAGCGCGCGATGTCCACCAGCGAGTTGATCGCCGCAATATCTCCCGGGCGTGCCCGCGGGAGCAACCCGGCGACGCGGACAACCCCCCATTGGGGGGCGACGTGCGCGGCGTCCGGGAGTGATGCACATTAGCCCCGATTACGATGGTCAAACTGCATCACCTCGGCGGCCTGGTGCTGGTGACCACTCCTCCGTCGAGATACGCTGGATGGCAGACGCGGACGTAGGCGGGATATCCCTCGGCAAGTGCCGGGGTAACGGCACCGAAGCCGCCGGTCAATCGCGGAGCGATCCAGCTCGCCGCCGACACGTCGTCGCTGACCCGCAGCTCTCCAGGCCCACGGGCACGGAGTCTACGGCCGGGCCGAGCCTGTCAGGTTGGCGACACCCGCCACGCGTCGCCGCCTCCGATGCCGGTGGAGCGTTGCCGCCTACGACGCCGCGCGCAGCGGGTACGCCCCGGGCGCGATCGCATCCACTCGGGCGATCGGCCGCTTGCCCCAGCGGCTGCGGGTGGCGAAATCCAGGAGACGATCCATGTAGTCGCGCAGCGGCGCGGCAGTGATCCCGTCGGGCTCGAGGCGGGCCCGCGTCTCGGCGTCCTCGAACACCGCGCCCATCGACAGATACGGGAAGTACTCGCTGCCGGCGGTGAGCGCCGACTGCTCCGCACTCCCGAGCACGAGCTCGGCGAACTCGCCGGGGGGCAGCACCCGGGGCATCGGACGGCGGAAGTAGCGACTGGCCAGTCCGGCGATCTCGCCGATCGTGGAGGCGTGGGGGCCGGCGGTCAGGTGGTAGGTGACCCCGGTGTCACAGCCCGGCTCACACAGCGTGAACGTGGCGTCGGCGACGTAGTCGATAGAGACGACGTCGCATGGCGCCGACGGGACCGCCGGCACGGCGGTGAACAGGCCCCGCCCGAACGCCCGCAGCGGCCAGTAGAGGACGTTGAACGCGGCCGTCCAGCCGCTGGTGCGGTCGCCGACGACGATGCTCGGACGCAGGATCGTGTACGGCAAGTCCCCGCGCGAGCGGACGAGCCGCTCGGCCTCGAACTTGGAGCGCTCGTAGGAGTTGTGAAACGACTGGCCGACGTCGAGATCGCGTTCGGCGAAGCCGCCCTGGTGCGTGCCGGCGACGAACGCGGTGGAGATGTGGCCGTAGCAATCCAGTCCCCCACGTGCCTGGACCAGCTCGGCCAGCTCCAGCATTCGGCGGGTCCCCATGACGTTGATCTCCCGCGCCTCGTCGAGCGACAGCGTGAACGACACCGAAGCGGCGCTGTGGATGATCGTCGTCACCCGCTCGGCGATCCGCTCGCGCGCCACCGGGTCCAGGCCCAGGTCCGGGCGGGTCATGTCGGCGGCGATCGCCTCCACGCGATCGCGGCGCAGGTGCGCGCCCGCCCCGAACAGGTTGTCCAGGACCGCCTCGATCCGGGCCCTGGCGGCGTCGGCGTCGTCGGCGCGGACCAGAGCGACGATCTGCCGGTCGGTGCGCTCCAGGTAGCGCTCGAGCAGCTCCATGCCGACGAACCCGGTCGCGCCCGTCAGCAGCACGTCACCCGACGGAACGGTCATCGCGCCCGCGCCAGCGAGTTGTACGCCCACACCAGCCGCCCGCGCGTATCCTCCGGCGCGATCAGCTCGTCCACGAATCCGCGCGCGGCGGCGACCTCGGGGCGCAACTGGGTCTCGGCGTATTCGGCCGCCAGGCGGTCGCGCTCGGCCTCGGGGTCCTCGGCGGCGGCGAGCTCGCGCCGGTGGATCACCCCGACCGCGGGACGCGCCCCCATGACGCCGATCTCGGCCTGGGGCCAGGCGAACACGTAGTCGGCGCCGAGATCCTTGGAGTTCATCGTGATGAAAGCTCCCCCGAACGCCTTGCGCAGAATCACCGTGATGCGGGGCACCGTGGCCTGCGCGAACGCGTGGACGAAGCTGGCGCCGCGGCGGATCACGCCGGCCGCCTCCTGGCGCAGGCCCGGCATGTAGCCGGGGGTGTCGACGAGCACGAGCAGGGCGAGCCCCAACGAGTCGCACTTGGAGACGAAGCGCGCCCCCTTCTCCGAGCTGGCCGCGTCCAGCACGCCGCCGAGGTGGCGCGGCTGGTTGGCGATGACCCCTACCGTCCGCCCCTCGATCCGGGCGAAGCCGGTCACGAGATTGCGTGCCCACCCGGCTGAGATCTCGAGCAGCTCGCCGCCGTCGACCAGCGCTCCGATCACTTCGCGGACGTCGTAGACCCGGCGCGGCTGCGAGGGCACGAGCTCGCCCGGGTCAACTCCGCTCGGCGGGCGGCGCTCGATCGCCGGCGCGGCCGCGTCGCGGTGACTTGGGAGGTAGCCGAGCAGCTCCCGGGCCAGCCGGGTGGCGTCGAGGTCGTCGTGGGCGACGAAGTCACAGACGCCGTTGCGCTCGTGGACGCGGGGCCCCCCGAGCTGCTCGGCGTCGACGACCTCGCCCAGCGCCTCCCGCACCACGCCGGGGCCGGTCAGGAACATGCTCGAGTCCCGGGTCATCATCACCCAGTCGGTCAGCGCCGGCGCATACGCCCCGCCGCCGGCCGAGAGCCCGGTGACGATCGAGATCTGCGGGACGCGACCCGAGAGCTGGACCGTGCGCCGAAAGATCCGTCCGTAGCCGCCCAGCGCCGCGACCCCTTCCTGCATCCGGGCGCCACCCGAGGAGACGAAGCCGACGACCGGCGCGCGACCGCGTGCGGCGAGCTCCAGCACACGGGCGATCGTGTCGGCATGAGCCTCGCCCAGCGAACCGCCGGAGTAGCCCGAGTCCTGGGCATAACAGAAGACCGGGCGCCCGCCGACGGTGCCCGAGCCCCCGAGCACGCCATCGCCGGCCCGGGCCTTGGCGCCCATGGCGGCGGAGATCACCTCGCTGCGGATCAGATGCAGCGACCCGTGGTCGCACAGCGACTCGAGACGCTCGAGCGGCGCCAGCGTTTCAGCGGCGCGGGCGGTGGCGAGAACGGCGGTCACCGACGGCCCCACTCGATAACGGTCGCGCCCCAGGTGAACCCCGCGCCGAAAGCGCCGAGCAACACCCGGTCGCCCGGGGAGAGGATCCCCTCGCGCTCACTGAAGGCCAGGGCCAGCGGCAGGGTCGCCGCCGAGGTGTTGCCGTACTCGCCGATGCAGTCGACGACGCGCCCGGGCGGCAGGCCGAGGCGATCGCCGACGGCCGAGAGGATCCGGCCGTTGGCCTGGTGGTAGACGAACAGATCGATGTCGTCGAGGCTGACGCCGGCGGCACGCACGGCCTGGTGGGTGCACAGCGTCAGTCGCGCGACCGCCTCACGGAACGTCTCGTGGCCGCGCATCTCGATCTTGCCGTCACCACGCCCGGCGTAGATGTGGCCGGCGCCGGCGCCGTCGCAGCCGAGGACGACCGGACCGATCCGGCCCTGGCCGGTGATCTGCTCCAGCACCACCGCTCCGGCGCCGTCGGCGAACACGGAGGCCGTGGCCCGATCCATCGGATCGGTGATCCGAGACATGAAGTCGGCGCCGATGACCACGGCGCAGCGCGACCGGCCCGCCTCGACTTGGGCGGCGCCGACCGCCAGCGCTGACAAGAAGCCGGTGCAGGCCGAGCCGACGTCGAAGGCGCCGGCGGCGGTGGCGCCCAGGGCGTGGGCGACGACCGGTGCGGTGTTCGGCATCACCTCGTCGGCGGTCGTGGTGGCGACGATCACCAGGTCAACGTCGAGCGGGTCGACGCCGGCGCGGACGAGTGCGGCGCGCGCGGAATCCGCCGCGTGGGTCGACAGCCGCTCGTCGGGCCGGGCGACGCGACGAGACCGGATCCCGGTGCGCCGAGCGATCCAGTCCTCTCCGACGCCGAGGCGCGCGCCGATCTCCGCGCTGGTGACGACCGTCTCCGGGACGCTGACTCCGACCGAGGCGGCCACCGCTCCGCAGCGCGCAGCGACCGGCGGGGCGGCGATCTCTGACTCGAGAGGCAAGATCGAAGTCATTCTGGAGAAAGTCGGTGATTTGCGCGCCGGATGCCACCCGCGACTGGCCAGAAACCGACAGCCGGGGGGTTTTGCCTACAGATGTGTAACCTCGCGCGACCCGGCGCTCGCCGGGCGCCCGACTCGCCGGGCGCCCGAGGAGGTAGGCGCCCGGCGAGTGACACCCCCGTTTATACGAGGCCGTGGCCGAGCGGTGGTTGCCCAGATGTGAAACTGATCCCTGAGCCCGCCTCGGGCCCGGGGATTTCAGTCAGCCGGTCCGGAACCGAGTTCGTCGATCAGCGCCGCCAGCCGGACCAGCAGGTCGGAAACCGACTCCCGCTCATCCCCGGGCAGCGCGGCGAAGAAGGCGAGCTGGCGCCCCCGGATCCACTCGTCATGGCGCGCCAGCGCCTCGCGGCCCTGCCGCGTCAGCGTCACCACGACGCCGCGGCGATCGGCCTGAGAGCGGGTGCGCCGCACGATCGCCCGGCGCTCCAGCGCGTCGAGGATCCGGGTGGCCGTGGACGGCGCGACCCCCGCCCGGGCCGCGAGGTCCGAGACCCGCGCCGGGGCGGTGGCCGACAGCGGCGACAGCAGCCCGTACTGGGACAGGGTCAGCGAGCCGACCTGCCCCTGCGGGGCCGTTCCCCGCGCCCGGCGCACCGCTTGGGCAAGCGAGTCAAACGCCTCCAGGAACTGTTCGGATCCAGTGACAGTGGCTGCCGGCTCCAGCTCCATCATGTCAGCCTAGCATTGCTTGTCATGCTAATCTTTGCTATGCCAATATCTTTTTGAGAGTGATTGCCATGTTCCACGACATCCTGGTTTGCGTCGACGGCTCACCTCACGCAGAGCGGGCGCTCACCGAGGCGATCGATCTCGCTGATGCGGAGGGGTCCCGGCTGACGATCCTGACCGCGATCCCCCGGCCGCCGGGCTGGGCGTGCACTCCGGCGACCGCCGCCAACGTCGAGTCGCTGGCCGCCGAGCTCGCCGACGAGGCGGCGAGGACGTTGGCCCACGCGGTCGATCGCGTTCCCGCGTCGATCCCCGTGACCAAGATCCTCACTCATAAGCCGATCCGCGAGGGGTTGCTGGAGCGGATCCAGGGCGGCCGGCACGATCTCGTGGTCGTGGGCTCGCGCGGCCGGGGCGCGCTGAGCGCGCAGTTCCTGGGCAGCGTCAGCCATTACGCCCTGAACCACAGCCCGGTGCCGGTCCTGATCGTGCACGCGGACCGCGCCGCCGGCGCCGAGGCGCAGCGCCCCGCCGAGGTGGCGCAGCGTCCGGCTGAGGTGGCGCAGCGTCCGGCCGAGGTGGCGCAGCGCTCGCCGGGTGCGCCGGAGGTCGTTGCGGCGGTCTGACCGGCCGGGCTGTTCAGTGCGCGAGTTGCTCCCGGTGCCTCGTCCGGCGGCGGCTGGCCAGCCGGAAGAGCGCGCCGAAGATGACCGCGCCGAGGACGTTCAGGGCCAGCTTGTAGTCGACGTGGACGCCGCCGAAGATGTCGGCGCGGCTCGGGCGCGGCCCGGTCGGGACCCAGCCCAGCAGTGAGAACGCGCCCGCTACCGCGAGCGCGGCGAGCACCATCGTCACGAACATCAGAACGGTGATCCGGGCGGCGAAGCCGGCCCCGTAGTACTTCCGATAGATGGCGACGATCGGGAGCACGATCAAGTCGGCGAACAGGAACGCCAGGACGCCGGCGAAACCGATTCCGCCCGACCACAGAACCGCCGCCACCGGGACGTTGCCAACCGAGCAGACAAAGCTGAGCACCGCGATGATCGGGCCGACGATCGCGCTCTCGATCGCCGGGATGGGATTCGGCGCATGGCGCACGAACAGGGACTGGAATACGTGGTTGGGGACCTGGGCCACGAACCCGGCCAGCAGGAAGCCGACGCCGATCTCGCGCCACAGCATCTGCCAGTCGCCGCGGAAGTTGGCGGCGACATCCGACCAGGCGGCGGTGGAGGTGAGCCGATCGCGCCAGGTACCCGCCTCCGAGGCGGCGCTGTGGTGCTGGTGGCCGGCGTCGGCCGCCCGGGCGTGGCGGCGCGCCGCCTGCTCCGCCCCCCGGCTGACGAACACCCGGAGGAGCAGCGCCATCAGCGCGATCATCACGATCCCGCCGAGGTACTCGGCGACGGTGAACTGCCACCCGATGAGCAGCCACAGGACCAGGCCCAGCTCCCAGACGAGGTTGGTGGAGGCGAACTGAAAGGCCAGGGCGCTGACCGCTGGGGCGCCCTTGGCGAACAGCGAACGGGCGATCGCGACCGCCGCGTACGAGCACGACGATGAGGCGGCGCCCAGCACCGTCGCCCAGCTGGTGGCGCGGGCTCCTCCGCCTCCCAGGCTGCGTTGCACCCGCTCACGCGGGACCCAGGCCTGGACCACCGCCGAGATGGCAAAGCCGATCACGAGCGCCCACCAGACCTCCCAGGCCATCAGCAGCGAGTCGCGCACGACATGCCAGATGAAGTCGATCACGGACATCTCCCACAGGCTACCCCTACGGGGTACCCGTATCATGTGGTAGATGCCGGCTCGGGGCTACACCGCCACCAGGGGAGACCTCCTCGCCCGCCTGCGGCGGATCGAGGGCCAGATCCGCGGGATCGAGGGGATGGTGCAGGAGGACCGTTACTGCATCGACGTGCTCACGCAGATCTCCGCAGCGCGGGCGGCGCTGGACAAGGGGGCGCTCGGTCTCCTCGACGACCACGCCCACCACTGCGTGATCGGGGCGGACACGGCGCAAGCGCGCGACGAGAAGACGGCCGAGCTGATGGACGCGGTCGGCCGGCTCATGCGTCGCGGCTGAGCGTCGCCGTCTACCGGCTCGCGTTCGCCAGCTGCGCCAGAGCGATGGCGCCCAGCACTCCCGCATCGTCACCGAGCTCGGGGGTCACGACATAGCTGTCGATCTCTGACCCGAGCCGCGGAGTGTCCAGGTAGCCACGGTTGAGCTCGCGCAGGTGATCGCGGACCATCCCGAGCAGGCGAGCCCGCTCGGCGACCCCGCCGCCGACGATGACCCGGTGCGGCGAGACGACCGAGACGATGCTGAAGATCCCCAGCGCCACGTACTCGGCCTCCAGCGCCCAGGCCGGATGGTCGTCGCCGAGCTGCTCGGGCGCGGCGCTCCACCGCTGGGCGACCGCCTCGCCCGAGGCCAGTCCCTCCCAACAGTCGCCGTGGACCGGGCAGCTGCCGGCGAACGGGTCGCGCTCGTGGTCGTGGGGGATGCGCAGGTGCCCGACCTCGGGGTGCACCAGTCCGTGCCACGGGCGCCCGTCGATCACCAGTCCCGCTCCCAGCCCGGTGCCGATCGTCAGATAGCAAACGCTCTCTAGACCGCGGCCGGCCCCCCACCGCTGCTCGCCCAGCGCGGCCGCGCCGACGTCGGTGTCGAAGCCGACCGGCACGCCCAGGCGCGCCTCGATCACGGTGGCCACCTGGGTGTGCTGCCAGCCGGGCTTCGGCGTCGTGGTCACCTGACCCCAGCTCGGCGAGTCGCGGGCGACGACCACCGGGCCGAACGCTCCGATGCCGATGGCTGTCGGAGCGTCACGGCTGGCGAAGAACTCGACGATGCGCTCCAGCGTCTCGGACGGAGCGGTGGTCGGGAACTGCTGGCGGTCCACGATCTCGCCCGGCCCCGCCCCGAGCGCGCAGACGCACCACGTTCCTCCCGTCTCCACGCCGCCGTACAGCTCCGCCACGACACCATCATGACGGTGGATTGACCTGTGCGCAGAACGGGCAGCAGGCCCGGAGGAGGGAGGAAACATGCCTTCATCATCAGTAGGCGAGTCGAGGAGCTCCGGATCGCCCGCCGACGGCGACTCCGGCAACGGCCACGTCGCCCGCACGGTCGGGCGCATCACGGTCATCGCGGCGCTCGGCGGCTTTCTGTTCGGCTACGACACCGGCGTCATCTCTGGCGCGCTGCTCTACATCACGTCCCAGTTTCACCTCGGCTCCTTCGGCCAGCAGGCGGTGGTCGCCTCGCTGTTGCTGGGCGCCGTCTGTGGGGCGCTGATCGGCGGCGCGATCAGCGACCGCCTCGGGCGCAAGCGCACCCTGATGGCGGCGGCCGCGGTGTTCGCGCTCGGCGCGCTGGCGTCGGCGGCGGCGCCGAGCGCCGTCGCCCTGGTCATCGCCCGCTTCGTGATCGGCCTCGGGCTTGGCACCTCGTCGATGTCGGTTCCGCCTTACCTGGCCGAGATGAGCCCCAAGGAGAAGCGCGGTCGCCTGGTCTCGATGAACCAGTTCCTGATCACCGTCGGGATCCTGTGCGCGTACGGCGTCGGCTACGCCTTCGCGAGCTCTCACGGCTGGAGGTGGATGCTGGGGCTCGCCGCCGTACCCGCGCTGCTCATGTTCGCCGGGCTGCTGACCGTGCCCGAGAGCCCGCGCTGGCTGTTGAGCGCCGGCCGCGAGGACGAGGCGCACGACGTGCTGGAGCGCACCCGGCCCGCGGACGAGGTCGACGATGAGGTCTCAGAGATCAAGCAGACGATCGAGGCGGAGTCCACCACCAGGTTCCGCGACCTGTTGGCACCGAACCTGAGGCCGGCCCTGCGCGTCGGCATCGGAGTGCCCGCGATCAACCAGCTGGTGGGCGTCAACGCGGTCATCTACTACACGCCCACGATCCTTCACCAGACCGGGTTTGGGAGCAGCGCGTCCATCCTCGGATCCGTCGGCGTGGGGACGATGAACGTGCTGCTGACGCTGATCGCGCTGCTGGTCATCGACCGGGTCGGCCGCCGCCCCCTGGTGCTGGTCGGCGTCGGTGTGCTCACGGTCGCGCTGGCCGCGCTGGGGGCGCTCTACCTGCTTCCCTCTCAGCACGGCACGGTGGGCGCCCTGATCGTCGTCGGCCTGTGCGTCTACATAGCGGCCTTCGCGGCCAGTCTCGGGATCGCGATCTGGCTGTTCACCTCCGAGGTCTATCCCAACGAGGTGCGCGGCAAGGGCTCGAGCGCGGGCGTGCTCACCCACTGGAGCCTTGACTTCGTGATCTCGCTGACCGTGCTGACGCTGATCAACACGATCACCACCACCGGCATGTTCTGGCTCTATGGCGCCTTTGCCCTGGCCGGCTTCTTCTATCTGCGGCGCTTCCTGCCCGAGACCAAGGGCCGGAGCCTCGAGGAGATCGATCAGGAGCTCCAGGAGGAGGCCGAGGTCGGCTAACCGGTCGGCTACCTGTTGACGGGCGCCACCAGCCGCGCGAGCAGCGACTCCAGCGTCGCCGCCACGTTCTCGGTCAGCCCGGTATGCACCTCCGACGCCTGCACGATCGTGCTCGACGGCGCGGCCAGCCACCCGAACCGCTCGGACTGGGAGAGCGCGGCGATCGGTCCGGCATCCGGGGCGCCCTCGGCGACGCGGACCAGCGCGGTCAGATGCTCGCCGAGCTCGCGCACGTCGACCTCCGGCGCCAGGGCGGCGAGGCGGTGGGCATCGAGCGCCACCCGCGCGCCGAGGAACCCTCGCTGCCGGCAGAACACGACCACGCCGACGTTGAGGCGTTCGCCCCGCTCCACGCTGGGGACGACCCGCAGGATCAGATAGGTGAACGGGCTAGGGGTGGGTGGGTTCACATCGTGCACGCTCGGCCTCCTGGGCGAAGCCTCCGCCGGCCAGCCGCCGGACCAGGTACTCGGCGTAGACCTGGGGAGCGTCGGCGCCGCGCAACCAATCGCCGGGGACGAGCTCCACCGCCGACTGAACCGCACCCTCCCGGAGGCGCGCTCGCATCCGCTCGCCCGCCTCCAGGATCGACCCGGCCCGAGGCAGGAGCACGTGCTCGGCGATCAGCGGGAACGGGCGATCCGCGTCGGCCGGGTCCAGGCCGCCGTGCTGGAGGTAGAGCGCGGCTCCGTGATCGATCAGCCACAGGCGCTCGTGCCAGAGCAGCAGGTTGGGATTGCGCGCGGTCCGATCGACGTTGGTGGCCAGCGCGTCGAGCCAGACGATCTCGGCCGCGAGCTCCGGCGCCGGTTGCCACGCCCCCGCCGGCGTGTAGGCGAGCGCGCCGGGCAGGAAGTCGACGCCGAGATTGGTTCCCGCGCTGGCGGTGATCAGATCCTGGATCTCGGGGTCGGGCTCGGCGGCACCCAGCCGCGGGTCGATCGCCACCGTCACCAGCTCGGGGACGAGCAGCTGCGCCCGGCGGGCCAGCTCGCCGACGATGACCTCGGCCACCAGCGCGCGCGGCCCCTGACCCGCGCCGCAGAACTTGGCGACATAGAGCCCGTCGTCGTCGGCCTCCACCAGCCCGGGAAGCGAGCCGCCCTCACGCAGCGCGGTCACGTACCGGGTGGCGACGACCTCCCGAAGCCCGCGCGTGGTGACCGGCATGGGGGGGTTTCTACCATCAAAGCCGTGCTCCTCTCGGTCCTCGATCAGTCCCCGATCGCCAAGGGCTCCACCGGAGCCCAGGCGCTGCGCAACACGATTGACCTGGCCCGGCTGACCGACGCACTGGGCTACACCCGCTACTGGGTCGCGGAGCACCATGGCGGCCCGATGCTGGCGGGTCCCAGCCCCGAGGTGCTGATCGGGCCGATCGCCGCCGCCACCGAGGCGATCCGCGTGGGCAGCGGCGGGGTGATGCTGCCCCACTACAGCCCGCTCAAGGTCGCCGAGTCGTTCACGATCCTCGCCGCCCTGTTCCCGGACCGGATCGACCTCGGCCTCGGCCGCGCCGCCGGCACCGACCCGCTGACCACCTTCGCGCTCCAGCGCGACCGCCGGCAGGCGGCTCCGGACGACTTCCCGCAGCAGCTGGCCGAGCTGCTCGCCTACTTCGAGGACGACCTGCCGCACGACCATCCGTTCCGCCACCTGGCAGCGACCCTCCCCGGCCTGCCCGAGCTACCGGTGCCGTGGCTGCTGGGATCCTCCGAGCAGAGCGCGATCTGGGCCGGTGAGCTGGGGCTGCGCTACGCGTTCGCGGACTTCATCAACCCGCGAGGCTCCGAGATCGCCAAGCTCTACCGGGATCGGTTCGCACCGGTGCGTGACCTCAAGGCGCCCCGGACGGCGGTCGCGATCTGGACGCTGGTCGCCCCCACCGACGAGGAGGCCGAGTTTCTCGCCGCGAGCAGCCGGATGACGTTCACGCTGCTGCGCCGCGGACAGCTGATCGCCGTCCCGCCGCCCGACCGAGCGTTCGAGTTCCTCGCCCGCGAGGCTCGGTTGACCGCCTCCGGGGATCCCCCGGGGCGGCGCGGCGTCGTCGGCTCGCCCGAGAGGGTCCGGGCGGGGATCGAGGAGGTGGCGTCCGCCTACCAGGCTGACGAGGTGATCGCGGTGACGATCACCCACGACCACGACGTGCGCCGGCGCTCCTACGAGCTGCTGGCGGAGATGTTCGACCTAGCGCCGCGCGAGCCGGCGACCGCCACGGCCTAGTGGGTCTCACCGGAACGTTGTGCCTGAAAGGGCGAGGTCCGGGGGCCGTCAGGCAAGGACGCAGGAGCCGTGGCGCAGCGGAGCTGCGCGAGGCTCCGAGGACGCGGCATGGCGGTCATCCGGGGCCGCCATTTCGGGTGCAACGTTTCGGGGGGGCCCACTAGACGGTTGATTCCGCGGCCGCGTGGCTAGTCCAGCCGCTCGTCTGACGAAGCGCGATCCCGGGTAGGATCGGTGCCTGGTGCCTAAGTGGGTCTATGACTTCGCCGAGGGCTCGAAGGAGATGAGGGAGCTGCTCGGTGGCAAGGGGGCGAATGTGGCCGAGATGACGCGGGTGCTCGGGCCCGAGCGCGTGCCGGCGGGGTTCACGATCACCACCGAGGCGTGCGTGGAGTACATGCGCGCCGAGCGCGAGGAGCCCGAGGGCATGGCCGACGAGGTGGCGGAGGCGCTGGACCGGCTGCAGGAGATGGCCGGCAAGCGGCTCGGGGACCGCGACGATCCCCTGCTGGTGTCGGTCCGCTCGGGCGCGCGTGAGTCGATGCCGGGCATGCTCGACACGGTGCTCAACCTGGGCCTCAACGACGAGTCGGTGGTCGGCCTGTCGCGGGCGACCGACAACGAGCGCTTCGCCTGGGACTCCTACCGCCGTTTCGTGCAGATGTTCGGCAACGTCTCGCGCGGGATCCCGGGCGAGCGGTTCGAGGACGCGATCAAGGCGGCCAAGTCCGATCGCGGCGTCAAGGACGACACGGAGCTGAACGTCGACGCGCTGCGCGAGCTGACCGAGGCGTTCAAGGACATCTACCAGGAGAAGACCGGGGACGAGTTCCCCCAGGATCCGGAGGAGCAGTTGCGGCTGGCGATCCGGGCCGTGTTCGACTCGTGGCTGGGCAAGCGGGCGGTCGACTACCGGCGCATGAACCGGATCCCCGATGAATGGGGCACCGCGGTCAACGTGCAGCAGATGGTGTTCGGCAACAAGGGCGACACCTCCGGCTCCGGCGTCGCGTTCTCCCGCGACGAGGTCACCGGCGCGCCCGATCCCTCGGGCGACTTCCTCCCCAACGCCCAGGGCGAGGACGTCGTCTCGGGCGTGAGAACCCCGCGCGACATCGCCGAGATGAAGGAGTGGATGCCCGACGTCCACGACCAGCTGATGGAGATCCTGCGCACGCTCGAGGCCCACTACGAAGACATGCAGGACACCGAGTTCACCGTCGAGGAGGGGCAGCTGTACATGCTCCAGACCCGCGACGCCAAGCGCCCCGCCCAGGCCGCGGTCAGGTTCGCGGTGGACGCGGTCTCCGAGGAGCTGCTCACCCGAGAACGGGCGCTGCAGACGATCGATCCGAACTCGCTGGACGCCCTGCTTCACCCCACCTTCGATCCCGAGGCCGAGTTCGACGTCCTCGCCCGCGGCGTCAACGCGTCGCCCGGCGCCGCCAAGGGCGAGATCGTGTTCACCGCCGCCGATGCGGTGGCCGCCGCCGATCAGGGTCGCGACGTGATCCTGGTGCGTCCGTTCACCGAGGCCGAGGACGTGACCGGCTTCCACGCCGCCAAGGGGATCCTCACATCCGAGGGCGGCAAGGCCTCGCACGCTGCGCTGGTGGCCCGCGGAATGGGCCTCCCGGCCGTGGTCGGCGCCCAGGCGCTGGCGATCGACCTGAACGCCAAGACGGTCAGCGTCGATGGGACTCAGCTCCACGAGGGCGACGCGATCGCGATCGACGGCACCAAGGGGTGCGTGACCACCGCCGACGTGCCGCTGGTCCAAGCGCGGGTGGACGAGAACTTCCAGAAGGTGCTGGAGTGGGCCGACGAGCTGCGGCGGATGGACGTGCGCGCCAACGCCGATACGCCCGAAGACGCGGCGCGCGCCCGGGAGCTCGGCGCGCAGGGGATCGGGCTGTGCCGCACCGAGCACATGTTCATGGCCGAGGATCGCCAGCCGAAGATGCGGGCGATGATCATGGCCGACGATGCCGACACGCGCCGCGCCGCCCTCGCCGAGCTGCTGCCCGTACAGCAGGAGGACTTCGAGGGGATCTTTGAGGCGATGGCGGGGCTGCCGGTGACCGTCCGCCTGCTCGATCCGCCGCTGCACGAGTTCCTGCCCAACGCCGAGGACCTGGCCGGCCAGCTGGAGCGGGCTCGGATCGAGGAGTCCGATGAGCTGCCGGAGCTGGAACGGCTGCTGGACCGCGTCCACGAGATCTCGGAGGAGAACCCGATGCTGGGGACGCGCGGCTGCCGGCTCGGGATCCTGTATCCGGAGATCTACGAGATGCAGGTCCACGCGATCCTGCGGGCGGCCAAGGCGGCCGCCGAGGCGCCCCATCCCGAGATCATGATCCCGCTCGTCGACTACGAGCAGGAGATCGAGATCATGCGCGAGCTGGTGCGGCGCGTCGGCGAGGAGGAGGGGCTGAAGATCGGCGAGGACTTCACGGTGGGGACGATGATCGAGCTGCCGCGGGCGTGCTTCGCCGCCGACAAGATCGCCCGGTTCGCCGACTTCTTCTCGTTCGGCACCAACGACCTGACGCAGACGGCGCTCGGCTTCTCCCGCGACGATGTCGAGTCCAAGTTCGTCCCCATCTACCTGGAGCGCAAGATCATCGACCGCAGCCCGTTCGACACGATCGACGAGCCCGGCGTGGGCTGGCTGGTCCGGCTCGGCGCCTGGGTCGGCCGCGAGGCTCACCCCGGGCTCAAGCTGGGTATCTGCGGCGAGCACGGCGGGGACCCGAAGTCGGTCGAGTTCTTCCACCAGACCGGCCTCGACTACGTCTCCTGCTCGCCCTACCGGGTCCCGATCGCTCGGATCGCCGCGGCGCAGGCGGCGATCAAGTTCCCGATCGGGAGCTGGGACTGACCCGTCCCGCGCCGGTCACCTGGCGCGAGAGGTGCTGGGACTGACCCGTCCCGCGCCGGTCACCTGGCGCGAGAGGCCAGGGGTCACGCGCGCCTGAAGCCCGACCGGCGTTAGCCCGAGGTTAGCCTCGGGTTCGGGGTGGTTAGGGGTCGGTTGCCGGGGCCTCCGGGAGCGCAGACGGCGCTTATCGTCGGCACCGATGCGCACGATCAAGACAGCGCTCCGGCCGTTTCGGTCGGGGGGCCGGGCATGGCGCGTGCCCGGCCTGATCATCGTCGCCGCGGCGCTGATCGGCGCCTTCGTCGCCACGTCGGGCCCCGCTTCGGGGCGTGAGCATCGCCACCCGACGCCGGCAGCGGCGCCCGCCCGCGAAGTGGCGGCCGGCCCCGGCTCGGCTGCCCCGTCATCGCTGCGCCGCTCGTCCGCTGGATCGACCGCATCGACCAGGCCCAACATCGTGTTCGTACTTACCGATGACCTGTCCAGCAACCTGGTCGGATACATGCCGCAGGTGCAGGCCCTGCAGCGACGCGGCCTCACGTTCGACAACTACTTCGTCTCGGACTCGCTGTGCTGCCCGTCGCGGTCCTCGATCTTCACCGGCAACTACCCGCACGACACGGGCGTGTACACCAATACCGGGGCCGTGGGCGGGATCCGGGCGTTCTACGCCCATCACGACGAGCGCCGCACGTTCAACCTGGCGCTCCAGCGCGCCGGCTACCGGACGGCGATGATGGGCAAGTACCTCAACGGCTACCTGGAGGGGCACGGCCGGTCGCCGATCCCGCCGTCCGAGATCCCCCCGGGATGGAACCAGTGGGACGTGGCCGGCTGGGGCTACAACGAGTTCGACTACCCGATGGACGAGAACGGCACCGTCCACTACTACGGCCACCGGCCCCAGGACTACCTGACCGGGGTCCTCGCCCGCAAGGGCGAGCGGTTCATCGACAGCTCGGCCGCGTCCGGCCAGCCGTTCTTCCTGGAGCTGGCCACGTTTGCCCCGCACACGCCGTACGTGCCCGCGCCCCGCGACGCCCACGACTTCCCTGGACTCACCGCGCCCGAGCCCCCCAGCTTTGACCAGATGCCGACCGCCGCCCCCGACTGGCTGGCCGATCATCCCCCGCTGCACCAGCATCAGATCCACCGGATCAACCGCGTCTTCCGGCGACGTGTTCAGGACGTGCAGTCGGTGGACCGGATGATCGCCGGCATCGAGACGACCCTGGCCGCCGACCACGAGCTCAACAACACCTACATCGTGTTCAGCTCCGACAACGGCCTGCACACCGGTGAGTACCGGCTGATGCCGGGCAAGCTGACCGCGTTCGACACCGACATCCACGTGCCGCTGGTGGTGGCCGGGCCGGGCGTGCCGGCGGGACAGAGCACCAACGCGATGGCGGAGAACATCGACCTCGCCAAGACGTTCGCGGCGATCGGCGGGACCCGCTTTGAGTGCGACGGCCACAGCCTGATGCCACTGCTGGACGGCGCCACCCCTCCGGACTGGCGCAACGCGATCCTGGTGGAGCATCACGGCCCGGCGATCGATCGGCGCGACCCCGACGCCCAGGACCACGCCAGCGGCAATCCCCCGTCTTACGAGGCGATCCGCAGCAAGCAGTTCCTGTACGTGGAATACGCCGACGGCGAGCGCGAGTACTACGACCTGCGCACCGACCCCTACGAGCTCCACAATCTGGCGGCTGAGCTCACCCCAGCGCAGATCTCGGTGCTGCACGCCGAGCTGCTGGCCCTGCAGAACTGTCACGACGGCCAGTCCTGCTGGGCGGCCTCGCATATCGCCACCGCCGCCTGACGTGCCGCGGTCCGGCGACGCCCGAAGGCAGACGACCATGCCCGTCCCGTTCCGACCGCGCCCGCGATCGATCCTCCCATGGCTCGCAATCGCGCTCGCCCTCGTCGCCGCGTTGTCGCTGCCGGCGAGCTCACGGGCGGAGTCGGGCGTGGTCGACGTGTTCCCGGTGCCGGGTGGCCGGGTGGCGGCGCCGACCACCCAGATCAGCTTCCGGGGGGTTCCGGCCAGCCAGCTGGGGGCGATCGTCGTCACCGGATCTGAGAGCGGCGGGCACGCCGGCCGGGTCCTCTCCGACTCCGACGGGATGGGCGGCAGCTTTGTGCCCACCCAGCCGTTCGATCCCGGCGAGCAGGTCACGGTCGACACCGACCTGCCGATCGCCGGCGGCAACGGCGGCGCGTTCAGCTTCACCATCGCCACGCCGGCCGGCGCCATTCGCGGCGCCGCGCCCGCCCGGGCTCGGCGCGTCGCCGGCGACGTCGACCGGTTCGTCTCCGCCCCGCAGCTGGCGCCGGCGGCGGTCAAGGTGACCAGGCAGCCCGGCCGCGCCACCGCCTCGGGAGATCTGTTCCTCGCGCCCGAGCGGGGGCCCGAGCAGTCTGGTCCGGAGATCCTCGGGCCGCGCGGCGGACTGATCTGGTCAAAGGCGCTGCCCCGCAACCAGACCGCGACCGACTTCCGCGTTCAGCGCTACGAGGACCAACCCGTTCTGACCTGGTGGCAGGGGACCGCCACCGGCGGCGGCATCGGTATCGGCCAGGGCGAGATCTACAACAGCGCCTACGAGCCGATCGCGACGGTACAGGCCGGCAACGGGCTTGCCGCGGACCGCCACGAGCTCCAGCTCACCCCGCAGAGCGCGGCGCTGATCACCGCCTACTACCCGGTCTACTGGGACGCCTCCGGAGTCAAGCACGGCTCCACGCGGGAGATCGTGCTCGACGCCGTCGTCCAGGAGATCGACATCCCCACCGGGCTGGTCCTGTACCAGTGGGACAGCCTTGACCACGTCCCGGTCACGGCCAGCCATCAGCCCGCGCCCACCCGACCCGGCCAGCGCTACGACTACTTCCACATCGATGCCGTCCACCTCGCTCCCGACGGAAGCCTGATCGTGACCGGCCGCAACACCTGGGCGGCGTACGACGTCTCGCAGCAGACCGGCGCCATCGTGTGGGCGCTCGGCGGTAGGGCATCGAGCTTCAAGATGGGGCACAGCGCATCCTTCGCCTTCCCGCACGACGCCCAGATGCAGCCCGATGGCCGCATCACGCTGCTGGACAACGGCGCCGGGCCGCCGGCGGTGCACAAGCAGTCACGCGCGATCGCGCTCTCGCTGGACACGGTCGACCACACGGCGAGCCTCGTCCGCCAGGACCTCCACCGCCCGGCGCTCCGGGCGCCGGCCGAGGGCGACGTCCAGGCGCAACCCAACGGCGACGCCCTCGTCGGCTGGGGGGCACAGCCGTTCATAACGGAGTTCAACTCACGGGGCCAGACGGTGTTCGACGCCCGCTTCGTCGGGGCCAACTCCAGCTATCGCGCTTATCGGTTCAAGTGGCACGGATCGCCGGACACGGAGCCGTCGGTGGGCGTCCGCGCCGCCGGCAAGGACAAGCTGACCGTCTACGCCAGCTGGAACGGCGCGACTCAGGTGGCCCACTGGCGCGTGCTCGGCGGCAGCCGCCCCACGGCACTGCGGCCGGTGGCCAGCTCCCGTCTGACCGGCTTTGAGACCGCGATCGCGCTCAACCACACCCCGCGGTATGTGGCGACCGAGGCGCTCGGCGGCCGGGGGCGCTCGCTGGGGGTCTCCAGCCCGGTCGCCACGCCCTGATCGTCAATTGCGGTCAGACCCGGTGCGGCGCCGAGCGCCCGAGTACCTTGCCGGCGGCGTCGAGCGCCTCCACCGCCACCCACTTCGGGTTGTCCGGGAGCGCGATCTCGGTCTCGAATCCAGCCACGTCACGGACGGTGCGGGGGTTCACGGCGGCGGGATGGGCTCCGGCCAGCACCCGCCATCGGCGCTGCTCAGTCGCGCCGTTCCAGCTCGCGTGCACCCGAGTCCCCGGCGAGCCATGCGCCACCGCCAGCCGCGGCCGGGTCCGCGGCCGCCCGGTCCAGGCCTCGAGGAACGCGCGGTAGGAGATCGAGCCCGGCGCCAGGCGCGCATCGAGCGCCACCTTCCCGGAGCGGTCGTACTCGGTGAAGTAGCTCGCGTCGCCCCAGCCGACGAAGGCGCGCCCTCCGTCGAGCTGCTGGACCGATCCGAGCGCCGGCGAGAGCACCGGCGGCTGGTGGTGGTAATCGCGAACGAACCGGACGCGGCGGCGGTGCTCGTCGATGTGCAAGACCAGGCCGCGCGACTGGCGCGCCTCGTTCGGGGGGCCCGCCTCGTTGTCGAAGACGCTCAGGATGCCCCCGGGATGCGCGGTCACATGGTGCTGAAACGCGAAGTGCGCCTGCGCGGGGACGTGGAACTCGCTTCGCTTGCCCCCGAGCCGCCACATGACCTCGCCGCTGCGCCGATGGACCTTGTAGATCGTCCAGGTGTTGCGGCTGGAGATCAGCAGGTTGCCGTCTGAGGGATCGACGGAGATCCCGTTGACGTGGAAGTAGTCCCAAGCGACCCGGGGATCGGGCGGCGGTGGCAGGTGATAGGAGTCCTCGACGGCGACGTGATCGACGCTGCGCCACTGCAGCAGCACCTTGCCGGTGGCCACTTCGACCTCCTGCACGACGCCGTAGAAGTACGCCCCGCGGCGGGTGCCGCTGCCGTGGTGCTGCGGGATCTGTCCCTCCGTCTGGCCGTAGCAGGTGAACAGGGCGGTGCCGCGGTCGGTGAGCAGGAACTCGTGCAGGTCGCCTCGGTACCCGTTGCCGGCATGGACCTGCGCAACCCGGCGGTAGCGCTGGTCCCAGAGCTCGTAATGGCCCTCGCCGTGGGCGGCGACGATGGCTCCCTCCCACCAGGTCATCAGCGGCTGCCCGCGATAGGTCTGCACCCGGAGGTTGAACGCCCGCCGCTTGGCGCTGCCGTGATCGGAGACCGGCTTGAACCACACCAGCCGGCCCTGGCGGTCGATGATCAGCGGGCCTTGCTGGCCGGGTCCGCTGTGAGTGTCGGTGAACACGAGCTCGTCGGCCTGTGTCGCCGCGGCGCTTAGAGCGGTGATCGCCGGCGCGGTGGCGACGGTCACCTTGGGCGGGCGCAGATCCGGGCGGGAATGAAAATGCTGGGCCGCCCGCCGGGCCGCCGCTCGCTGTTGCGCGGCACGCTGCGCCGGGGTGAGCGTCGGCGTGGAGCGCGACGTGGAGGAGTGCGAGCCGCCGCCGCATCCGGCGAGCAGGCCCGCGGCCCCCGCGCCGGCGGCCGCCTGACCGAGGAGACCGAGGAAGGCTCGACGCCCCAGTGGTGGCGGACCGCTGCCCGAACCGGCGCCTGACGGTCCCGGTGGCGGACCGCTGCCGGAACCGGCGCCTGACGGTCCGACGCCGGGCTCAGCCACGAACCGCGTTGCCCAGCTGCTCGAGCACGCGGGCGTAGATCCGCTTGAGCCCCATCGGGGCGAACAGACCCTCGAAGATGCCGCCGATCCCGCCGGCGCCGTCCCAGGAGCTCTCGAGCGTGACCTCGCTGCCGCCCGGCGAGGGCTCGACCTTCCACGTCGACACGAACGACGACAGCTGGTCGGACTCCTGCAGCCCTCCCGGAGTCGCGCGGACCTGGAGGCGGTAGTCGCGCTCGCGACCGCCGGCGGCGAAGTGGTACGCGTACACCGTTCCTTCGCCCCTGCCGCCCTGCTCCACGCGGTACGCGGTGTAGTTGTCGGTGAGGATGCCCTCTCGGTTCTCGCGGTAGTCGCTGAGGAACTCGACCACCCGCTCGGGGGCGGCCGCGACCTGGGCGCTGGCGCGGGCGACGACTCTGGCCATGGCATCGATTGTGGCAGCGCGGCACGACGACGGCGTCGCGGCCGCGCGAGGGCAGTGCATGCGGCGGTGATCGTCGGGGCGCCGTTCCGGGTACCGTGCCCGGCAGAGCATGCTCGCCGTCTACGCCTCCGAGATCAATCCCGACGACCCGCTGAGTGGCCTGGAGGTGGGCGAGCGCCCGGATCCCGAGGCGCGCGAGGGCTGGACGACGGTGACCGTCAAGGCCGCCGCGCTCAACCACCACGACCTGTGGTCCCTGCGCGGCGTCGGCCTCAAGGCCGACGCCCTGCCCATGATCCTGGGCTGCGACGCCGCCGGCCTGGACCCGGACGGCAACGAGGTCGTCGTGCACTCCGTTATCACCAGCGACTCCTGGCGCGGAGACGAGACGCTCGACCCGCGCCGCTCGCTGCTGTCCGAGCGCTATCCGGGGGCGCTCGCCGAGCGCGTCGCGGTCCCTAAGCGCAACGTGCTGGCCAAGCCCTCAGAGCTGTCGTTCGAGCACGCCGCGTGCCTGCCCACCGCGTGGCTGACCGCCTACCGGATGCTGTTTGACCGGGGTGGCGTGACCCCGGGCATGACCGTGCTGGTCCAGGGCGCCGGCGGCGGCGTGGCGACCGGGCTGACCGCGCTCGGCAGCGCTGCCGGCATCCGGGTCTGGGTGACCGGCCGCTCCGAGTCCAAGCGGGCGGAGGCGCTCCGGCTCGGCGCCGACCAGGCGTTTGAGCCCGGCGCCCGGCTCCCCGAGCGCGTCGACGCGGTGATGGAGACCGTCGGCAAGGCCACGTGGGCCCACTCGGTCAGGTCGCTGAAGCCCGGCGGCAAGATCGTCGTCTGCGGCGCCACGTCCGGCGACACCCCACGCGCCGAGCTGACCCGGCTGTTCTTCCTGCAGCTGTCGGTGATCGGCTCGACGATGGGCACGCGCGACGAGCTCGAGCGCCTGATCCGCTTCTGCCTGGAGCGCGACATCCGGCCGACCCTGCACGAGACGCTGCCGCTGCTGGAGGCCCGCGAGGGCTTCCGGGAGCTGCTCGACGGCGAGGTCGTCGGCAAGATCGTCTTCACCACGTGAGGGTTTGGGAGAGGGGAAGCAGTTCGTCCCTTATCTCCCACACCCGCCTCAGCCAGCGGCGGCGGCGCGCTCCAGGTCGAGCTCGGTGGAGACGCCGAGCTCGTGCAGCGCGTCGTTGGCCGACTCCAGGCTGACGGCACCGGCGACCGCTCGCGCCAGCCGGCCGGCGGCCCCGATCGTCACCGGAACGTCGAGGAACCACGTCTGCGCCGCCAGGCTGGTCAGCTCCAGGCGGCGCTGCCCGCCGCGGATGGTGACGGTCCCGCTCACGCCCCGGAAGGCGCGCACCGCCTGGGCGCTGGCCTCGGTGCTGACCAGCGCCATCGCCTCCTCCAGCCGCCGGGCGACCGGCTCGGTCAGCCCTCGCGCGCCGCCCAGACCGCCGTCATGCGCCACCCACGAGATCCGCTCCAGCACCTCGGCGGCGGTCAGCTCGGAATCGCAGCCGATCCCGAAGATGCCGAGCAGCATCGGCTGCCCGGTGGCGGCGAGCATCCCACCGGCGGCGAGCATCATCGCGTCGCACAGCGGGCTGCGCAGGCCCGGCTCCCCACCCTGGGCGAGCACATCGCCGCCGACGTCGACCAGCACGATCAGATCGCGGTGCAGCGCCGCGGCCGCCCGCTCCAACCCGCCGGCGACCGCCGCGGCGCCGGCCGTGATGTCGATCAGCACCGTGGGGCGGTCCAGGTACGCCGCCATCCGCGCCTCGGCGAAGTAGACGTCGCGGCCGCGGACCTTGGTCTGCGGCCCCGCCTGCAGAATCCCCGGGGCCAATTCGCAGGCTCCCTCGATCTCATCGCTGCGGCGCGGGCCCGGCACCGGGTCGATCGGCCGCCGCTCCCAGCTGAGCCCTCCGACCAGCGGGTCGGCGTCGTCGTACAGGCGCAGCGCCTCGGCGGTGGCGAGCGCCCCGACCACGTCTCCCCCGCCGCCCATCCCGATGACCAGCGGCCGGCGGGCGCCACGCAGGATCGCCTCGGCGTCAGCGGCCATCGGGGCCGCCCAGCCGCAACGAGGCATGCAGCTCGTCGTCCTCACCGACGATCCAGCGGTAGTTGCCGTCGCGCAGGACTCGCTTTTCACCCGGCTGGGCCGGCGCCCGGTACTCGATCTCCACGTCGAGGCGGGCCGGGTCAGGGTCGGATCCGGACAGCAGCTCCTCCTCCAGGGGCCGCCAGTAGGCCGCGTTGTTGACATGGTCGGCGATGTCGCGCTCGGTGGCGCGGAAGCTCCAGGCGCCACTCCCGGCAGGGCTGTCGGGGACCGGATGACGCAGCCGCGCCGTCACCCGCCGCGGCGGGCCGGTGCCGGTGTAGGTCCGCAGCTCGGCCTCGGTCAGCGGCCACGGCCGTCCCTGCGCGGCATCGAGGTGAACCCAGATCGAGACCGCCTCGACGTCGGGGCGCTCGCCGGCGCCACCGACGATGTCGGTGCGACGCTCGGCCCACATCCGTCCCACGCCGCTGCAGAACGTGGTCACTTCGAAGCGCTCGCCGAAGCGCGGGAACCGGTTGACGACGATGCGCGTCCGCCGCACCACCCATACCGCGACGTCCTCGAGCCCGGCGTCCTGGACGTCGGCGAAGGCGACATCCTGCAGCCAGCAGGCGAGCGCGTCCAGGCGCACCCGGCCCGAGGGGGCGCACTCGGCAAATCCCGGTCGGCGCTCGATGCTGTAGGCCCGAATCTCGGGGTCGCGCGGGCGCAGCTGGTGGCGATCGCCGCTCACGCGCCGCGCCGGGTCAAGGATCGCCCGGTGCGCATCAGCCTCGCCGCATCGCGCTCATCACCCAGGCCACGAACACGCCCTGGAACGGAAGGCGCGCCCATAGCGTCGTGGCGCCGCCGGGTACCGCCGGGTACTCGTCGGGATGAAGCGCCATGTGGAGATTGGCGGGGAAGACGGCGGCCAGCGTCGCGATCAGCCACCACCCGGCCGGTCGCCGGAGGCGGCGCACCATCAGGCCGGTTCCCCCGGCCATCTCGGCGGCGCCGCTGGCATAGACCATCGCCCGTGGCGCGGGCACGTAAGGCGGCATGATCCGGTGGTAGATCCGGGGAGCGACGAAGTGCATCGCGCCGGCGAACACGAAGAAGGGGCCGGCCAACCGGCGGTGCCAGGACATCCACGCGGACGCTATCGAACTCGGCGACGGCTTCAGATCGGCGGCTGACCGGTTCAGATGCCGGTCTTAGACAGTTCATCGTGCGGGCTTCATCGCGGCCGGAATGCCGAATCCCGGTCGCATCTTCCGATTCGCGACCGGTCCGATGACCGACACGATCGCGCCCCTCACCGTCAACTCGCCCTCGCGCCCGGCGCCCGCCGCCGCCCGGATCGACATCGTGGTGCCGGTCCACAACGAGCAGGCCACGCTGGAGGACTCGATCCGGCGCCTGCATCGGTATCTGAGTGACGCGATGCCCTACGCCTGGCGGATCGTGATCGCCGACAACGCCAGCAGCGACGCCACCCCGGTGATCGCGCGAGGCATCGCCCTCGAGCTGGACCACGTCGCCGTCCTGCACCTGGAGCGCAAGGGCCGGGGTCGGGCGCTCCGCGCCGCGTGGAGCGCCGCTAGCGCCAACGTGTACTGCTACATGGACGTCGACCTCTCCACCGATCTGCGGGCGATGCTGCCGCTCGTCTCGGCGCTGATCGCCGGACACAGCGAGGTCGCGATCGGCAGTCGCCTGGCGCCGGGCGCCCGCGTCGCTCGGGGCGCCAAGCGGGAGCTGATCTCGCGTGCCTACAACCGGCTGCTGCACCTCGTGCTCCGCGCCCGCTTCTCCGACGCCCAGTGTGGCTTGGAGGCGATCCATGCCGACGCCGCGGCCCAGCTGTTGCCGGAGATCCAGGATCAGGGCTGGTTCTTCGACACCGAGCTGCTGATCCTCGCTCAGCGCCGCGGCATGCGGATCCACGAGGTGGCGGTCGACTGGGTAGACGATCCCGACTCGCGGGTGGACATAGTTTCCACCGCGATGGCCGACCTGCGCGGGGTCGTCCGGCTGCGCCTGGGCTCCCCGATCGCGCGGTTCCTGACGATCGGCGTCATCTCCACGCTCGGCTACGCGCTCCTGTACCTGCTCTTGCGCCGGGTCCTTTAGATTAGTCCGGACGGCGCCAACGCGCTCGCTCTGGCGCTGACGGCGCGCCGGGTCCTTTACTCCTGCGCGGCATCGACCCGCATCCGTCCGGCCCGCTGAGGTCGCGGTGCTGGTGGCGGCAAGCCTGCTGGCCACGGTGACCCGATACGTGGCCTTGAAGAGCTGGGTCTTCGCCCGCCGCAGCGAGGCGAGCGTGCTCCTGGACGCGACTGGGATCGCAGAGGTCCGGGCGGCAGGCGAGAATCCGCCGATGCCCAATCCTGCCGGCCTGGTCTACGGGACGATCCTGGCGGCGACGCTGCTCTCGGCGGAGAGCGCCGTTCGCGAGACCTACCCGAGGACGATGGGCGCGGTGCTGGTGGCGCTCGCCGCCTACTGGATCAGCCTGTCCTACGCGCGATTCACCGGGGGGCGCCTGGAGCGCGGGGAGCACTTCGACTACCGCGAGATGGCCCGGTCGGCGGGACACGAGCTGACCGTGCTGCTCGGCGCGGCCGTCCCGGTGGTGGCGCTGCTCGTCTCCTGGATCGCCGGCACCAGCCTGAGCACCGGCGTCACCGTGGCGGTGTGGTGCTCGGTGGCGGCGATCATCGCGATCGAGATCGTGATCGGCGTCCGCTCCGGTCTGACCGGCTGGGCCCTGGCGGTGCAGTCCGGGCTCGGATGCGTGCTCGGCCTGATGGTGATCGCGGTCCGGGTGCTGCTGCACTGACGGCTCCTGACTGAAGGCGCAAGCCCCAAGCTCGGGCCGCCGCCTCGCGAGCGGCGGCCGAGTCGTCCAGGCGTTCAGGCGGTCGGGCTCGGCACGCTCAGGCGGTCTCGCCGGGGATCGTCACCTCCATCTCGCGCCCCTCGGCGCCGCGCAGCACGTTCAGGGTCAGCCCGCCGTCCGCATGGCGGACGGCACGCTCCAGGTCGCCGACCGAGCGCACCGGACAATCGCCGGCGCGGGTCACGAGATCGCCGCGCAAGACCCCGGCGGCGTCGGCGGGGCCGTCTCGCCGGACCCGGACGACGAGGACTCCGGGCTCGTCGGACAGGCCGACCGCACGCCGCATCCGCTTGGCCACCGCCGCGGTCGCGACCGCAATGCCGAGCCGTGGGGTCTCGCCCTCGCCGGCCGGCTCGAAGAACGCCAGCCATGCGTTCAGCTGCCGCGCGAGCGGGATCGCCGCTGCGTCGTCGAGCCCGGCGACCAGCCGCTGCGCCCGCTCCGCGTAGGCCGGGCGCGCTGCACGGACCAGTGCCAGCCCCCGCTCGGTCAGCGTCACGGTGACGCTGCGCCGGTTGCCGGGATCGGGCTCGCGCTCGATCAGGCGGGCTCGCTCGAGCCGCCCGAGGCGGACCGAGAGGGTCCCGGACGTCCTGCGCACGCGACGCACGAGGTCGCGCTGGTTCAGCGTGTGCCCTTCGGCGCCTTCCAGTGCGTCGAGCACCAGGAAGCTCGGGCGGGTGAGGCGGTGCTCGGCGAGCGCCTCCTCGAGCTCGGCCTCGAGATGGGCGGCAACGCTGATAACGGTGTCGGCCAGTGCGACGGGGTTCAGACCATCAGACATGTTCTACTCCAAATGCTTGAATCGAAACAGTTGTTGTACGATTATTGCATGTCAAGTAACAACGGCATTCTCACTCCCGAGGCCCCGACCGCCGCGCAGGCCTCCGCCGCCGCACTCGATGCCTACTCGCGCACCGTGATCGCGGTCGCCGACGCCCTCGCCGGCACCGTCGCCAACCTCCAGGTGCGCCGTCGCACCCGCCGCGGCGCGGCGATGGGCGCCGGTAGCGGCGTCGCCATTTCCGCCGACGGCTTCATCGTCACCTCGGCCCACGTGATCGAAGGCTCCCGCCGGGGCGAGGCGAGCTTCAGCGACGGCCGCGAGACGCCGGTGTCGCTGGTCGGGGCCGACCCGCTCTCCGACCTCGCCGTGCTGCGCGCCGACGACGGCAACCTCGCGCCGGCCACGCTCGGCGATGCTGACGGCCTGCGCGTCGGTCAGCTGGTGGTCGCGATCGGCAATCCGAACGGCTTTGCCAGCTCGGTGACCGCCGGGGTGATCAGCGGCCTCGGTCGCTCGCTCCCCGTCGGCGCCCGCGGCGGCCCGCGCCGGATGGTCGAGAACGTGATCCAGACCGATGCGGCCCTGAACCCGGGCAACTCCGGCGGAGCGCTCGTCGATGGTGCCGGCCACGTGATCGGGATCAACACCGCGCTCGCCGGCATCGGCCTCGGCCTGGCGGTGCCGATCAACGACGCCACGCGCGTGATCATCTCCACCCTGATCCGCGTCGGACGTGTGCGGCGAGCCCATCTCGGCGTGGCCGTCGCCCCGCGTCCGCTGCCGGCGGCGCTCGCCGAACGCGTCGGCCGCCGGGCCGGGGTCCAGATCGTGCAGGTCGTCGAGGGCGGACCGGCGGAGAGAGCGGGGCTGCGCCAGGGCGACCTCATCCTGGAGCTCGACCGAGAACCGGTCCGCGACGCCAGCGATCTGCAGCGCCTGATGGTTCACGAGCGGATCGGCCGCTCGGTCGCCGCGACCGTGCTCCGCGACGGCGCCGAGCACAAGCGCACGCTGGTGCTCGACGAGTTGGACTGACCGGGGAACCGCGCGCCGAGCGCCCGGCGATGGGCGCCGGGCGATGGGGCCTACTGCGCCGAGACGCTGGAGGTCGCCGCCGCCGACACGCTGGAGGTCGCCGCCGCCGACACGCTGGAGGTCGCCGCCGCCGACGCGTTGGAGGTCGCCGTCGCCGGTGGCGCCGTCCCCCGGATCAGGTCCGCGGCCCGCTCGGCAATCATGATCACGGGGGCGTTGGTGTTGCCGCGAACCGCCGTCGGCATCACCGACGCGTCCACCACCCGGAGCGCCTCCATCCCGAGCACCCGCAGCTCGTCGTCGACGACGCGGCCCATGCCGCAGGTGCCCACCGGGTGGTAGAGCGTGGTCGTGTGGCGCTCGATGAAGGCGATCAGGCTGGCGTCGTCGTCGCCCGCGGGCGCGCCATAGGGCCCGGTGGTGACGTCGGCGAGCGCGGGCTCCCCGGCGATCTGCACGGCGCGGCGGAGGCCCTGCACCAGCGCCGCACGGTCCTCGGCGGAGACCAGATAGTTGTGCAGGATGCGCGGCTTGGCCGTCGGCATCCGGGAGCGGAGCTTGACGAAGCCGGTGCTGGTGGGGCGCAGCAGGCAGGCCGACAGCGCCCAGCCGTCGACCCGGATCTCGGCGGCGCCCGCCTCCGGGAACAGCAGCGGGATCATGTGCAGCTGGATGTCGGGGGCGGTCAGGCGCGAGTCGGTGCGCAGGAAGCCGCCCGATTCGGCGAAGTTCGACGTCAGCGGGCCGCGACCCTCGGAGGTGAGCAGGGCCAGGTTCTCCTGGGTCTCGGCGGTCAGCAGCGAGGGCTGGTCGGTGGTGTAGGTGATCCAGGTGGACGGATGATCCTGCAGCCCCTGCCCCACGGGCAGCTCGTGCACCGGCGGAATCCCGACGAGCGCCAGGTCGGCGGCGGGTCCGACGCCGGACAGCAGCAGGATCTGCGGGCTCTGGTATGCGCCCGCGGACAGGATCACCTCGCGCTCGGCCAGGATCTCGGTGAGCTCGCCGCCACGGTCGACCTCCACGCCGGTCGCCCGCGGGCCATCGAGGAGCACCCGGGTGACGTGGGCGTCGGGGATCAGCGTCAGGTTCTCCCGGCCCAGCACCGGATGCAGGTAGGCGACCGCGGCCGAGCAGCGCAACCCGTTGCGCTGAGTGAGCTGATACCAGCCGACCCCGTCCTGCTCGGGACCGTTGAAGTCGTCGGTCCGGGCCAGCCCGGCCTGCTCGCCCGCCTCGATGAACGCCTCGCAGGTGCGATAGCGGCTGCGACCGTCGATCACGCTCAGCGGTCCGCCGCCACCGTGCAGCTCGTTCGCGCCACGCTCGTTGTCCTCGGCGCGGATGAAGTACGGCAGCACGTCGTTCCAGCCCCAGCCGCGGTGACCCATCGCCTGCCACTCGTCGTAGTCGGCGCGGTTGCCGCGCATGTAGATCATCGCGTTGTTCGACGAGCAACCGCCGAGCGTGCGGCCCCGCGGGAGGTAGCGCTGGCGCCCGGCGAGACCGGGCTCGGGGTCGGAGATGAACGACCAGTCGTACTTGCTCGTCCCCACGGCGAGTATCCCTGCCGGGAGATGGATCTCGTCGGCGGCGTCAGGCGGTCCGGCCTCGAGCAGGCAGACGGTCACATCCGGGTCCTCGGACAGGCGCGCGGCGAGGACGCAGCCGGCCGAGCCCGCCCCAGCGATCACGTAGTCATAGGTGCTCATCGCGCCCTCCCTCAGGCGTTGGGTTGGTCCCATTCTCGGCCGGTCTGACCGGCGCAGTCAAGTGGGTCCGCGACCAGCGCCCCGGCCACGCCACCCCGGCACGCGACCCCGGCCCCACGACCCCGGCCACGCGACCCCGGCCCCACGACCCCGGCCACGCGACGCTCAGTAGTAGTCCTGAACCTGCATCGACCACCCGGCGTGATCCCCGCCGGGGCTGATGTCTATCTCATAGCGCCCGCGCCCGGTGACGAACGTCCGCGACTGCTCGGCGCCATCGTTCATGCCGAAGCTGGTGACGGCGGCGCCGGTGGAGGCGTTGCGTACGTGCGCGTTGGGGCCGGAGCAGAACAGGATCCACGAGCACGTGCCCTCGAACGCCATCCGGTAGACGATCCGCCAGCGCTCGCCGATGATCGGGAACGGCCCGGAGCCAAAGCCCGAGAACGTGGTCACCGAGCGCCATTGCGGGGTCTCGGACAGCGACAGCGTAACCGTGGAGCCGACCGGCGCGGTGTGACCCCCGGCCGGCCGCTGACCGACCACGGTGCCCGGAGTGACGCCGGGCGCAGGCACGCCGCGGGTGACCGTGTGCAGCCGGAGGCCGCGCAGCGAAGCCTGGGCGTCGGCGGCGGTCTGGTGGACGACGGAGAGGACGGTCACCGGGCGCGGCCCGCGGCTCAGGACCACTTGGACCCTGGTGCCCCGCGTGACCCGCGCGCCCGCCTTCGGGTGCTGGCCGATCGCGGTGCCTGAGGCGGCGTTCGCGTAGCTCCGGGTGAACCGGAGATGGACGTGGGCGCGCCGCGCCGCGGCCACGTCGTTGCTGTGACTGCGCCCGGTCAGCCGGGGAACCCGCGTGTATTTGACCGAACCCAGGACCACCGCCGCGGTCCCCATCGCCACCAGCAGCGCCACCACCAGTCCGAGCGCGGCGGCGGCTCGGCGGCGACCCGAAGGGTTGACGTTGCGGCGCGGCGAGAGCTTCGGAGCGGGGCGGGTCGCGTCCGGCTGCGGTGGCGGGGCGGGGCGGGTCGCGTCCGGCTGCGGTGGCGGGGCGGGGCGGGCGGGAGGGCGAGGGGGCTGGCGTGGCGGCGACGCCGCGAACGCGAGCCGCGCCGTCGGGTGCTCGGTATCGACCGGCCGCTGGGGCCCGCCGTCGCCGCCGCCGGTCATCGAGCCCGCCCCGGCCGGGACCAGGGCCCGGCGAGCAGCGTGGAGAGTGCTGCGGGTGCGGGCGGGGGCGGACCGGACGCGCCGCCCCCCGGCCGACTGCCGGCGGGCATCGAGCAGCGCCTCGGCCATCTCGCCACCGTCGGCGTAGCGCTCGCCCGGATCCTTGGCCAGCGCTCGGTCGGTGATCTGGATCAACGGCGCGGGCAACCCGTCTGCAAGCGGCGGCGGCGGGTCCTGGAGGTGTGCCAGCGCGAGCTCCACCACGGTGCCGTGGCTGAACGGAGGCTCCCCCACGAGCATCTCGTACAGCACCACGCCCACGCTGTAGACGTCGGTCGCGGGCGTCGTCGGCCGCCCCCGACCCTGTTCTGGTGCCATGTACCTGGGCGTGCCGACGATCGTCGGCGGGTGGCTTCCGTTCCCATCGGTGCTGCCCTCGGCCAACCGGGCCACGCCGAAGTCGCCGACCTTCACCCGCCCCTGCGCGGAGAGCAGGATGTTCGCCGGCTTGACGTCGCGGTGCACCACCCGCTGAGAGTGGGCCCGCGCCAGGGCGCGACACAGCTGGACGGCGAGGCCGCAGGCCTCCCAGGGCGGGAGCGGTCCCCGGCGCAGCCGGCTGGCGAGATTCTCGCCCTCGACGAGCTCGGACACGTAGTAGAGCCCTTCGGACGCGTGACCGACGTCGAAGATCTGCACGATCCCGGGGTCGCTGACTGCAGCCAGCAGCTGCGCCTCGCGCTCGAACGTCGCCGCCCACTCCGGGTCCTCGGTCCACCAAGGCTTGATCACCTTGACCGCCACCGGCCGCGCCAGCCGGCGATCGCGGCCCCGATAGACGCGGCCGAACGCTCCCTCGCCGATCACGGCGTGGAGCTCGTAGCGGTCGTCCAGGGCGGTGCCGGATAGGTCGGGCGCGGAGGGCACTTGGCGTTTTTTGGGAAACGCGGCAGCAGCCGCGTGGTGAAATGATCGCCGATCCGGCCGTCCGGGCCAATCGCGAGCCACGGAATCTAGTGGCTGCGAGGACCGGCGTGCGATCCGGCCGCGCCCGGAGCCGTCGGGTCAGCGGTCGTATCCCCGGAGGTTGCCGTCTCGGGCGAGACGCTCATCGATCAGGCGCTCGAGCCGGGCGACCAGCTGCGGCCCGAACGCCGGCGGCGAACCCATCCCCGCCGCGGTCCGTCGAAGCCCGCCATTCGTAACCGTCTCGCACCCGGTCAAGCCGACGCTGATCGTCAGCTCGCGGCCCCCGGGATAGACGAGCAACGCGAGGATCTGCGACAGATCGTCGTCCGGGCACGCAACGACGCCGCGGAGCGACGGCAGCCGGTCGAACTCACTCACCAGCTGTCGCACCAGCGCGGGACGCTTGAGCAGCCGCGAGCTCGCGAGCGTCAGACGAGGGTGCGCGTTGGAGCCGGAGTAGCGGCACAGTCGGATGGTGCTCAGGCCTGACGGCGCGAGCTGATGATGCGCGGCTGCCCAGCGCTCTGGCGAGAGGCTGGTCGGCGCCCGGTGCGGGCAGGCAGCCGCCGTCGTCGTCTCGGTGGGCCGGCTCATGGCTGTCGACGCGCTCGCGCCCGCGGCGATCGCCGCCGCCGCCACGGCGGCTGCGGCACGGAGACCAGACCGACCGAGCCGTCTCATCGGCAACCGGCTCCGGCTAACTGCGGCGTGGCGGTCGGTTCATCGTCTGCCATGACTACCTCATCGTCTGCCATAACTACGCTTGGTTACCCGGTTTCATCATGGCTGGGTCGGCAGGCAGGAAGCGAGGGCCGCCCGCTGGGGCGGCCCTCGCTCAACGTAGTTTCTCCTCCTCCATCGCGAAGCCCACCGCGAACTCGAGCTCCAGGTAGGACTCACGATCCGCGTACCCGCGGATGCTCGGCGCGGCCGCGGGAGTTGGGCTTGCGCCGGGTCCCGGGCGCCGCAGGCGGGCCAGAACCCGGCGCAGGCGGCCGCCCCGGTCGCGGAGCCTGATCAGATCCTGCTCGTAGGCGGGCAAGCGGTGGCCCGGGCCGGCCCGCGTCGCGGGCGGGAACCGGCCGGTGCGGCTGAACAGCATGAGCTCGTCTCGGTTCTGGTACATGTGAGGATCCCGTGTATCTGATTCTTGACAGGTGAAACCGTCCGCGCTTGCGGGGTGACAGTTCCAACGCAGGGGCAAGTGACGCACCTGAGCGTGAGTGTCACTCACGGACGGGGCGCTGCGTGGTCGAGGCCGGTCAGGCCTGAGCAGATCTTGAGTTGAGCATCATTTCCGAGAACCTTTCGATACGTGATCGGGCACAAAAAAAGCGACCCTCCGGGTCGCCCTTGCTTCGAGTCAGTGCGCGCAGTGCTTGATCAGCATGCGCCCCTCGTGGCAAGGGCAGAGGTGGTCCGGGCGTTGGCGGTCCGGACCACCGAGCCGTCGAACCCGCCGGCGATGAGCGTCCAGTCGCCCATGCGGGGCGCGCACGCAGGCGCCATGCCGACGGGCGGCTTCAGCGAGTTCGGGAGGAAGGTGTTGACAGTGCGTTGCATAGATGTGACTCCAACGAGGACGTGGTCAGGGTAACTCAGGTCAGCGGCGAATGCAAGCGAAATACACAAAGAACTTGCACCTTTGTCAGCCGGTCACACCCGGGGGAGCCCGCCGCCCCGGCGGATACTCTCTGAAGGGTGCTGCGCATCCACCGAGCCGTTCGAGCCGATGCCCTCGCCGATGGGCTCGCCGAGTTGCTCTCGGACCCCCTGCCGGACCCGCTGGCGCCCGACGTCGTCGCCGTGCCCACCCGCGGGATGGAGCGGTGGCTGACCCAACGCATGTCGACCATCCTCGGCGCTCGCCCCGGCCGCGCCGACGGCGTCTGCGCCAACGTTCGGTTCCCGTCTCCGCACCGGCTTCTCACCGAGGCGGTGGCCACCGCGGCGGAGCTCGATCCGGCGCGGGACCCATGGCTTCCCGAACGATCGACGTGGCGGCTGCTGGAGGTCGTCGACGAGTCCCTCGGTCAGGCGTGGCTTGCCGTGCTGGCGATCTATCTCGGCGCCGGCGAATCGGGCGCGGATCCCGTCCGACAGGCCCGGCGGCTGACCGCGGTCCGCCATCTGGCGGCGTTGTTCGACCGCTACGCCCTGCACCGCCCCGAGATGCTCGCCGCGTGGGCGCGCGGCTCCGACACCGATGCCGCGGGCGTCGCCCTTCCCGCCGCCAGCGCCTGGCAGGCGGAGTTGTGGCGACGTCTACGGGCCCGGATCGGCGCGGCGGATGTCGCTGAGCGCGCGGAACGTGCCTGCGATCGGATCGCGGCCGAGCCCGGCCTGTTGGAGCTCCCCGAGCGGCTGTCGCTGTTCGGCCTGACTCGGCTTCCGACCGGCCACTTGCGTGTCCTGCGCGCCCTGGCGGTCGGTCGTGACGTGCACCTCTTCCTGCTGCACCCCTCGCCCGCACTCTGGGACGAGATGGGCGTGAGGCTGGCCGACGGCGCGCCCCTCGTGCGGCGGCGGTGCGACGACGCCACGGCGACGCTGCCGGGCAATCGGCTGCTGGCATCCTGGGGGCGCGACGCGCGTGAGATGCAGCTCGTTCTCGCCCAGGCCGCGGGGACGGCGGCGACGGTCGAGCACCTGTACCCCTCACCCTCCGCCTCCGACACGCTGCTCGGCGAGATCCAGGCCGGGGTGCGGCGCGATTCGCCCGCCCCCGGGGCGCCGCTGCCGGGCGTGGCGGATCAGCGCCGGCAGCTGCGCGAGGAGGACCGGAGCCTTGAGATCCACTCCTGCCACGGTCGTGCTCGTCAGGTGGAGGTGGTCCGCGACGCGATCCTGCACGCGCTGGCGCGGGATCCCACGCTCGAGCCCCGCGACGTGATCGTGATGTGCCCGGACATCGAGACGTTCGCGCCGCTCATCGGAGCCACCTTCGGGGCCGGTGAGACGGCGGCGGGAAGCGACGGCGACCTACCAGCGGCGTCGGAGACGATCGACCTTCACGTCCGCCTGGCCGATCGCTCGTTGCGCCAGACCAACCCGGTGCTCGGGGTGGTGGCCGAGCTGCTGGAGCTGGCCGAGCAACGGTTGACTGCCTCTCAGATGCTGGATCTGGCCGATCGCGAGCCTGTCCGGCGCCGGTTCCGGCTCGACGATGACGACCTCACCCGGCTGCAGGACTGGATCGCCCAGGCGGGAATCCGCTGGGGGCTGGACGCGCCCCACCGCGCTCCGTTCAAACTGCAGGGCGTCGCCGGCGGCACCTGGCAGGTGGGGCTCGACCGGCTCCTGCTGGGCGTGACGATGACCGAGGACGGCCAGCGCCGGTTCGCCGGCACGCTCCCGCTCGACGACGTCGACAGCCGGTCCATCGATCTGGCGGGTCGCTTCGCCGAGCTCGTCGAGCGGGTCGGGGCGGCGGTCGGGTCGCTGGGAGCGCCCCAGCCGCTCGCCGACTGGGCCGCATCGATCGCCGACGCGGCCGATTCGCTGACCGCGACCAGCCACCGGGACCGGTGGCAGCGTGCCGAGCTGCAGCGCGTGCTGGACGAGATGGTTCTCGAGGCCGGCGACGCGGCGTCGCCGGTTCTGGCGCCGGCCGAGATCCGGGCGCTGCTCGCCAACCGCCTGGCGGGACGGCCGACGCGGGCGAACTTCCGCACCGGCCACCTGACGGTGTGCACGCTGATGCCGATGCGCTCGGTGCCGCACCGCATCGTCTGCCTGCTCGGACTCGACGACGGCGCGTTTCCGCGCAAGGCGCCGCGCGACGGCGACGACATCATGCTGCGAGACCCCCACGTCGGCGAGCGCGACCCGCGCAGCGAGGATCGCCAGCTGCTGCTCGACGCGCTGATGGCCGCGACCGAGCGACTGGTCATCACCTACACCGGCAACGACGAGCGCACCAACGCACCCCGTCCCGCCGCGGTCCCGGTGGGCGAGCTCCTCGACATCATCGACGCCACCGCCCGAACCCGGACCGGCCCGGCGCGGGACCGGGTCATCGTGCGCCATCCGCTGCAGCCGTTCGATCCCCGCAACTTCATCGCCGGCGCGGTCAGCGGCGCACAGCCCTGGAGCTTTGACGCGACGGCGCTCGCCGGAGCCGACGCGCTCAGCCGTCCCCGGGCCGTCCCGCGCCCTTTCCTGACCGGTCCACTCGCCCCCCAGTCCGGACAGATCGTCGAGCTCGCCGACCTGATCGCGTTCCTGGAGCACCCCGTGCGCGCCTTCCTGCGCCAGCGGCTCGGGGTGAGCCTGCGCACCGGCAGCGACGAGATCGACGACTCGCTGTCGGTGGAGCTCGACGGGCTGCAGCGCTGGGGAGTCGGCCAGCGGCTGCTGGAGGCCCGGCTTCACGGTGTGCCGGAGCGCACCGCGATCCTCGCCGAGATCGCGCGCGGCACGCTGCCCCCAGGCATCCTCGGGCAACCCGTGATCGAGCGCCTGAGCCCGGTGGTGAGCGCGATCGTCGCAGAGGCTACGGCGCTCGCCCCCGGCGGGCCGGGAGCCGATCCGATCGATGTCCGGGTCGACCTGGGCGACGGCCGGTTGCTCACCGGCACCGTCGCGGGGATCAGCGGGGACGTCCTGCTGGCGGCGACCTTCTCGCGGGTGTCGGCCCGGCATCGCCTGGGGGCCTGGGCGCGTCTGCTCGCGCTCAGCGCCACGTGGCCGCAGCGAACGCTCACCTCGGCGACGGTCGGGCGCGCAGCGGGGCGCGACGACGTCCGCGTGGCGCGGATTCCGCCGGCGGCCGCCGACGCGACGCGCCGTGCAGCGGTGGCGACCGATCGTCTGCGAGTGCTGGTGGATCTCTATGACCGCGGGATGCGCGAGCCGCTACCGCTGTTCTGCCTCACCTCGGCCGCCTATGCCGCCGCCGCGCGCAACGGCCAGGATCCGGTCGTCGCCGCCGCCGGTGAGTGGGAGTCGGAGTGGAACTTCGATCACGAGGATCGCGACCCCGAGCACCAGCTGGCGCTGGGGGGCCAGCTCGCGTTCGCCGAGCTGATGGAGCCGGCGCCGAGGGCCGACGAGTCCGGCGAGGGCTGGAGCCCGACCGAGGGCTCGCGACTCGGACGCTACGCCGTCCGGCTGTGGGAGGACCTGCTGGCGGTGGAGGAGGTCAACTCCCGGTGACCGGTACGTTGATGCTGGCGCCGCTGGAGTTCGACATCTGCGGCCCTCTCCCCACGGGCGTCACCGTTCTGGAGGCCAGCGCCGGCACCGGGAAGACGTACACGATCGCCGCGCTGGCCGCGCGCTACGTCGCCGAGGGGGTCCCGCTGGAGCGGCTGCTGCTGGTGACGTTCACGCGGATGGCGACCGGAGAGCTGCGCGAGCGCGTCCGCGAGCGGCTGGTCAGCGTGGAGCGGGGTCTGGCGCGTCGGCTCGCCGGCGCCGCCGAGACCGCCGCCGATGATCCGGTGGTGGCGCTTCTCGCCCGGACCGACGCCGCCGAGCGGCGCGAGCGGTTGGCCCGCGCGATCGCCAGCTTCGACGCGGCCACGATCGCGACCACTCACGGTTTCTGCCAGGAGGTCCTCGGCGGCCTCGGGGTGGCCGGCGACCTCGAGCCCGACGTGACGTTCGCCGAGGACCTGTCCGACGTCATCGCCGACGTCGTCGACGACCTGTACGTGCGCCGCTTCAGCCGCGGCGAGCCGCCGCCGTTCGATCGCGCGCAAGCCGCCGATATCGCCCGGGCGGCGATCGACAACCCGTCGGCGCGGATCACCAGCGCCGCCGGACCCATCCCCGAGATGCGCGAGCGCCTGGCCCGCATCGCGCGCAGCGAGCTCGACGAGCGCAAGCGGGCGATGCGGGTGATGACCTATGACGATCTCGTCACCCGGCTGCAGGCGACGCTCACCGGCCCCGGCGGGCCCGCCGCCGCCGACGCGCTCGGCAGCCGGTTCGACGTCGTCCTCGTCGACGAGTTCCAGGACACGGATCCGGCGCAGTGGCAGATCATGCAGCTCGCCTTCGGGCGGGGCGCCGCCACCCTGGTCTTGATCGCCGACCCCAAGCAGGCGATCTATGCCTTCCGGGGCGCTGACGTGTACGCCTACCTGGAGGCGGCGCGGGCCGCCGACAACCGGGCGACGCTGCAGATCAACCGGCGCAGCGACCAGCGCCTGATCGACGCTCACGACGCTCTGTTCGCCGGCGCCAGCCTCGGCCACCCCGGGATCGCCTACCGGCAGGTTCGTGCCGCGCCCGAGCACCAGGAAACGCGGCTGACCGGCGCCCCGGTCGGGGCGGCTCTGCGCTTTCGGGTTGCTCTGCGAGACGAGCTACCGCAAACGCCGCGAGGATTCTCGCGAGCCGCCGAGGCGCGCCGGCACGTCGTCCGCGACGTCGCCGCCGACATCGTCGGGTTGTTGAGCTCGGGCGCGCGGGTTGCCTCCGGCCGGCCGGATGATCGGGGCCCCGACACGATCCGCCCGGCGCATCTGGCGGTGCTGGTGCGCACCAACCGCCAGGCGGCGATGGTCCGCGAAGCGCTCGACGACGCCGGGGTGCCCGCGGTGATCAACGGCGCGGGCAGCGTGTTCGCCACCGAATCCGCGCGCGAGTGGCTGCGGTTGCTCGAGGCGCTCGAGCGGCCGGCGTCGATCGCCCGGGCACACTCGGCGGCGTTGACCCGCTTCGTCGGCTGGTCAGCGGAGCGGCTGGCGGCCGCCGACGACGACTCCCGGGCCTGGGAACAGGTCCATCGTCGACTGCACGACTGGGCGCGCGTCCTGCGCGTCCGCGGGGTGGCGGCGCTGCTGGAGACGGTGACTCGCGACGGGACCCCGCCGGCGCTGGCGGCGCGCATCCTGGGCGAGGCCAACGGCGAACGCCGCCTGACCGATCTGCGCCATCTCGGGCAACTGCTGCACGCCGCGTCGTCTGCCGAGCAGCTCGGCCCCACCGCGCTGACCGCGTGGCTGCGAAGGCGGATCCTCGAGGCCGAGGCGGAAACCGCCGACGAGGAGCGCAGCCGGCGGCTGGAGTCCGACGCCGAGGCGGTTCAGGTCCTGACGATTCACCGCAGCAAGGGGCTCGAGTTCCCGATCGTCTACCTGCCGTTCCTGTGGGAGGCGGGCTACATACCCGAGAAGCCGGTCCGGCCGGTGTTCTTTCACGATCCGGCCGCCGACGACGAGCGGACGATCGACGTGGCCCTGCAGGGCCACGATTACGACCACCACCGGCGGCAGTTCATCACCGAGCAGCGTGGCGAGGACCTCCGGCTCGCCTACGTGGCGCTGACCCGGGCCCGCCACCAGGCCATCGTGTGGTGGACGGGCTCGTATGAGAGTCGCAACTCCCCGCTGGGACGGTTGCTGTTCGCCCGCGAGGCCAACGGCGACGTCGCGGCGAGCGGATCTTCGACGCCGGCCGACGCCGCCGTCCTCGCCCGGTTGCGCAAGCTGGCGGAGACTGCCGGGGGCCGGGATCGGATCAGCGTCGAGCACTCGGCGCTGCCCGCCACCGCGGCGCACTGGAGTGCAGCGCTGCCGAGGACCGGTGAGCTCGCCGTATCCCAGTTCAGCCGCACGCTGGACGTCCGCTGGCGGCGCACCTCCTACAGCGACATCACCGCCGCCAGCCGCGACGCGTGGGTCACCAGCGAGCCCGAGCAACCCCTGCTCGCCGATGAGCCCGTGGCGGAGAGTCCCGTGGCGCCCGCGGCGGCGGACGCGGGGGCGGCCGGACGGTCGCCGATGATCGGGCGGGCGGCGATGACCGGACAGGCGGCAACGGAGGCCGGACCGGCGCCGCCGTTGCTCGCCGGCGTGCCCCCCGGGGTCGACGTCGGGACGTTCGTGCACCACGTCATGGAGGCCACCGACTTCGCAGCGCCCGACATCGACGCCGAGCTGATCGCCCGGATCGAGGAGGTCCAGGGCCGCCGCGCCGTCGACATCGGCGCGCCGGCGGCGCTGGCTAACGGGCTGCGGGCGGTGATCGACACGCCGCTTGGCCCGGTTCTGAACGGGACCCGGCTGCGCGACGTCAAGCGGGACGACCGCCTCGACGAGCTCGGCTTCGAGCTCCCGCTGGCCGGCGGCGACCAGCCCAGCGGCTGGGTCACGCTGCGCCGGATCGCGGACGTGCTGCGCGGGCACATGCGCGCCGACGATCCGCTGGCCGGGTACGCCGAGCGTCTCGATGACGGCGCACTGCGCCAGAGCGTCCGCGGCTTCTTGACCGGGAGCCTGGACCTCGTCGTGCGCGTACCGCCCGCCAGGTTTGCCGTCCTGGACTACAAGACCAACTGGCTCGGCGGTCCCGATGAGCCGCTGACAAGCCACCACTACCGACCCGAGGCGATCAGCTTCGAAATGCTGCGCCACCACTACGCCCTTCAGGCGCTGCTCTACGCGGTCGCCCTGCATCGGTTCCTGCGTTGGCGGCTACCGGGTTATCGAGCTGAGCAAAACCTTGCCGGCGTCGTCTACCTGTTCGTGCGCGGGATGAGCGGAGCCGAGGGGCCTACCGCCGCCGACGGCGTGCCCTACGGCGTTTTCAGCTGGCCGGCCCCCGCGGGACTGGTGCCGGCGTTGAGCGACGCGCTGGATGCCGGAGGGCAGGAGTCGTGACCGAGCCGGCGCCGATCAGCTCGGGTGCGACGCCGCCGGGTGCGACCGAGCCGCCGGCGGCAGCCGAGCCCGACCCGTTCGAGGTCCGGTTGGTGCGCCACGCCTCCGGCCTGCTACGCCAGTTCAACCGCGCGGGGGTGATCGCCAACGCCGACGTGCACGTCGCGCGGCAGCTGGCGCGCCTGGCCGGGCAGTCCGACGATGCGGTGCTGCTGGCGGTCGCGTTGGCCGTGCGCGCCCCCCGGCTCGGGCACGTGCACGTCGACCTGTCGCAGATCCGCGAGACGGCGGCGGTCGACGCCGACGAGCCCGTCGACTTGGCGACGCTGGCGTGGCCGGAACCGGAGGAGTGGATCAGGAGGGTCGCTTCGAATCCTCTCGTCGCCGGCGAGGACGCTCGCCCCGATCATGCGCGTCCCCTGCACCTCGACGGATCTTGGCTGTACCTGGATCGCTATTGGGCCGAGGAGGTCCAGGTTGCCCGATCGCTGCGCGCAATGGCCGCCGGGCCGGCGCCACGGATCGATCCTGAGCTGCTGCGCGATGGCGTGACGCGCCTGTTCGTCGGCGATCCCGCCGGGCGCCAATCCCAGGCCGCCGAGGCCGCCGTCCGCCGCCGGTTCGCCGTCGTCGCCGGCGGCCCCGGCACCGGCAAGACGACCACGGTGGCCCGGATCGCGGCGCTGCTGGGCGAGCAGGCGAAAGCCGTAGGGGAGCGCTTCCCGCTGATCGCGCTCGCGGCGCCGACGGGTAAGGCGGCGGCGCGGCTGGGCGAGGCCGTGCACGACGAAGCCGGCCAGCTGGACGTCGCCGCCGAGATCCGAGACCAATTGCTGGCGCTCCCCGCCACCACCATCCACCGGCTGCTGGGCTGGCGCCCCGGCAGCAACAGCCGGTTTCGCCACGATCGCAACCGGCGCCTGCCCCACGACGTCGTGATCGTCGACGAGACCTCGATGGTGTCGCTGTCGCTCATGGCGCGGCTGATCGAGGCGCTGCGCGGAGCCGCGCGGCTGGTCCTGGTCGGCGATCCCGGTCAGCTCGCATCGATCGAGGCCGGCGCGGTTCTCGGCGACATCGTCGGCCGGGCGCCACAGGGTGGCGGCCCCGGAATCGTCGTCCTTGACCGCGTGCACCGCTTCGGGGGCGGGATCGCCAGGCTGGCGTCGGCGATCCGCTCCGGGGACGGCGGCCGCGTGATCGCGCTGCTGCGCGACCCGCCGGAAGGGGTCAGCTGGCTGGAGGGCGACATCGCCGCGGCGCCCGCGCTCAGCGAGGTCCGCGAGCCGGCGGTCAGCGCCGCGCGGACGATGCTCGCGGCCGCGCGGGAAGGCCGGCCGGAGCCGGCGCTGGACGCGCTCGGCGCCTTCCGGATCCTGTGCGCCCACCGCCGCGGACCCTACGGGGTGTCGACGTGGACGGCGCGGATCGAGAGCTGGCTGGCGGCCGAGATCCACGACTTCGATCCGACCGATCGCTGGTACCCCGGCCGGCCGCTGCTGATCAACGAGAACGACTACGAGCTGCGGCTCAACAACGGCGACACCGGGGTCGTCGTCCGCACAGAGGATCGGGTGGCGGCGGCGTTCCTGCGCGGCGCCGAGATCGTGGAGCACAGCCCGGCCCGGCTGGGGCCGGTCGACACCGTGTATGCGATGACGATCCACAAGAGCCAGGGCTCGCAGTTCGACGCGGCCGCCGTGCTGCTCCCCGAGCCGGGCTCGCGGATCCTCACCCGCGAGCTGCTGTACACGGCCGCCACCCGCGCGCGGCGGCGGCTGATCCTCGCCGGCACCGAGGAGGCGGTTCGGGCCGCCGTAGCCCGGCCGGTGGCGCGGGCGTCGGGTCTGGGCCGGCGGCTGTGGACCGATCAGCCGGAAGCCAGCCCCGAGGCCAGCGCGGCGCCGTCGGGCGAGCCGAGACCGGTGCAGGCGTCCCACCCCGGGCCGGCGTCGTAGGCGCCGTTGCTGCCCTGGCTGATGTCGTGGTACGCCGCCGTGCCCAGCAGCGGATACAGCCGGGGCTGCGCGAACCCCAGCGGAGCGCCGAGCGTCTGGTTGAGCAGTGCGGTCAGCCCGGCCCACAGAGGAGCGACCGCGCTGGTGCCGCCGATCGTCTGGTCGGCGCCGTCGACACGGATGCGATAACCCGTCCCCGGATCGGCGTCGCCGCTCACGTCGGGAACGCCGCGCCCGGCTGAGTTGCTGTCGACGTTGTCCGGCACCTGGGCGCCTGACTGGTAACTGGGCAGGGCGAACTGGCGGCTGACGCCGCCCCCGGTGGCGCCGTCGCCTGGAGTGTTCCACACGGTCTCGGAGGTGATCTGCTCTCCGCTCAGGTGCAGCGTGGTGCCACCGCAGGCCAGGGCGTGCGGCGCCGAGGCGGGGAAGTCGACGTGCTGTTGGCCGTCACTGACACCGTCAGTGGATCCGTTGTCGCCGGCCGCCACGGTAACCGTCACGCCGAGGGCGCCCGCCGCGGTCAGCGTCTGATCCATCTCGGTGCGGGCCTGAGCGGTCCAGGCGTCCTCCGACTGGCCCCAGCTGATCGAGACCACCGAGGGCTTGTGGGTGGTGTCGTGAACCGCGGTCGACACCGCATCCAGGAAGCCCTGGTCGGTGTTGGGCGCGAAATAGACGACGATGGCGGCGCCGGGCGCCACCGCGCCGACGATCTCGATGTCCAGCATCACCTCGCCGTCGGCATTCTGGTCGGCGCCCGGGGAGTTGCTGGCGCCGTCGACGCTGACCGAGGTCACCGTCGGCGTCGTGAGGCCAAGCCCCGCGAAGTAGGTCGCCAGGTCGCTGGTGCTGTAGCCGCCGCCCAGCTCGATGATCCCGACGGTCTCGCCCGTGCCGGTGGCGGAGGTCGGGAATGCATACGCCTGCGCGACCTGCACCGGAGTGAACGACGTCTGGGCCTGCGGGTCAAACCGGATCCGCGCCCTGGCCTGGGGCCGGTCATCGATCCCGAACACGCCGGCGACGATCTCGCTCAGCTCGCTGGGCACGGTCAAGCCGCCGGTACGCGCCCGGTAGCTCCGGTCGCTGCCCGGCGACGCGTAGCGGCCCACGACCTGCGCCTCGAAGGCATCGACCGCGGCCCGCACAGGCCCCTGCAGGCTGACCGTCCGCCGGGCCAGGTCGACGCCGGTGACGGTCAGGCCGAAGCTCTCGGCGAACGACCTGATCAAAGCCACATCCGCCTCACTCGCGCCGTGGGCGGCCGCCCAGTCCTCGCGCGCGACCCGGCGGCGCTCGGCCGGGGGGCGCTCCGCCTCCGCGTCGACCCAATCGGCCTGCGCCCGCGGGCGCAGGTACACGGTCACCTCGACCGTGGCGTCCGGATCCACCTCCCCGACGCGGTTGTCGCCGGCCACCAGCGCGCGCTCGCTGCCGGCGACCGGAACGCGGTCTCCCGCTGCCATGACTGTCCTCTCTGACGAGGTCCCTGACTGGCCGGGAGTCTACCCGGGCACCAGTGGGGCCGGTGGGCTATGGCGGCGGCGATCTTGTCGAACCAAACCTTGGCGAGGTCTCGTCGCTCGCCGGGGACGAGACAGGAACGCTGCGGTGGAGCATCCCTAGAGCATCTCTGTCTCACCGCAGGAGGTTCTGGCGACGGTGGCGGTGATGCTCTGCCACGGTGTCCCGGCGGGCGGCACCTCGCCCGCCGGAACACGGCGGCTGGGCTAGGACTTCAGCACCTGCAGGGCCGTGGACACTCGGCCGCCTGCTTCGGTCCAATCCGTAGTCCGCTCCGTCCGTAGTCCGCTCCGTCGTTACCCGGCCAATCCAATTCCCGTCTTCGACACGAGAGGCGGTGCGGGGTTGGCCTTCAGGGCTGCTGTGGCGAGGCGCAGGTGAAAGCGCAGTATCGGCAGCGCGGTCTTGGCGGCCGCACGGACCACGGGGTTGGTCCCGGCTTGGATCTCGGTGGTCGCCAGCTGGATGCTCTGCTGGTGGCCGTAGACCTCCAGGCTGGAATACCAGTGGTTGAAGGCGCGGCCGTTCAGGGTGGACAGGATCTTCGCCGCCCAAACCTGGGTCGGGGCCGGCGCGTTGGGAATCGCGATGCCGAGCTGGCGCGCGAGCGTCGCCGCACTCGCGAGCAGCTTGGTGTGATCGATGATCAGCCGCTGCGCGAGCTTACGGACGGGGGTGTTGTGGCTCTTGGCGAGGGCGAGCTTGCCTGCACCGATCTCGGCAAGGTCGGTCTGGATCGAGCTCTTGACGAACTGCTGGTCGAAGGCCGAGGTTGTGGTGGTGGGGGTCGTCTGCTTGAGCGTGTGAGCGGGCGCGTGGGCGCTTGCCGCCGGCACGGCGATCGCGAAGGCGCACGCGCACGCCAGGGCCAGGGTCCTCATCGTGAGATCTCCTTGGGTCGTACAGACGCGTCGTCTCAAGAGGATCCGACGCGGCTTGTGGACGGGTGCGCTCGCAATACCCACGGCACCCTTGCCCTAACACTCTGTGTACTTTATCTCTACAACTTGTTTGCTGACTCACGAACCGGACAGCTTGAGATTCAAAGACACCAACCACAAGGAGGCCCGATGCCCGGCGAGGACATCCAGGAGCAGATCGTGAAGTACCTCACCGACGTACACAGCACTGAGGAGAACGCCATCTCGCAGCTGCGAACTGGCGCAGAGAGCGTCGAGGACGAGCGTCTCGCTCAGGTCCTGCGCGAGCACCTGACCGAGACCGAGGAGCATGAGCGCCTCGTGCGCCAGCGCCTGGAGGCCCTGGACGCCTCCCCGTCAACGCTCAAGGACACGGTGCAGAAGGGCGCTGCGGCGCTGACCGGCGCGATGTCGGGCGGTGCGCCGGACACGACGGGCAAGGTCGCAATCCAGGCGTTCACAACCGAGCACTTGGAGATCGCCTCCTACCGGATGCTGCGCGCCGTCGCCGAGCGCGCCGGGGACCACGAGACCGGACAGCTGGCCGAGCGGATCCTCGAGCAGGAGCAGACCGCCGCTCAGAAGCTCGACGGGCTGCTCGAACAGGCGGCGTTGTCAGGCCTGCCGCAGACGGCAAGCGCAGCCTAGCCCCACTGCTGCGCGGAGCGCTCGGTTCCTCGGACCGCTGCCTCCGCGCAGCAGCCGGCCCGGGGGCCGACGAGCCCCGGCTCGGGGATGACGCTGTCCTTCTCTTGATCTCTCTGGCCCGGTGGGCGACGGCCCATGGGGCGGAACCACCCGCCTCGCGTCGCCTTGACCTCAGGATCCGCGCGGCGGGGCGTAGAGCTGCAGGTCGTTGCCTTCGGAGTCCTTGAACGTCGCGACCCTGCCCCACGGATGCTCAGAGATGTCGGCAGCGAAGTGCACCTCTCGACTCTCGAGATCGCGCTTGGCCTCCTCGAGCTCGCCCTCAGGTTGAAACGTGATGACCGGACCGCCGCTGCCGCGGGCTCCTTCGCCCTCGCGGGCGTTGAGTCCCAGCCGCAACCCATTGGCGTCGGCCTCCGCCCAGCCGTCTGTGGTCTTGGTGATCGTCAGGCCGAGCGCGTCACCGTAGAAGGCGACGGCGCGATCGAGATCCTGGACCGGGATCCATACGGTGGCGACTCCCTTGACCATGGCTACTTCTCCTCGAGCTTGAGGGCGTTGCCGATCTGCATGAACGTCGGCGCCCACAGTCCGACGAAGATGCCCCAGCGTTCGGCCTTATCCTGGCCGGCCTTCTCCTGGCTGCGAGACGTCGCCCACGAGGCGATACTCGCCCCGATCGAGGCCAACCCGGCGACGTAGGCGAACTCGCTGCTCACGCCGAGCTTACGAAGTGTCTTGATCACGATGCCGCTTCCTTGAATCGAGGATTGAGCGAGGCCTGAGCTGCCAGAGCCGCGTCTCCGTTGCTTGCACCTATTTCCTCGAGGATGAATGCCTAACAGCTTGTGGAACTATTTCTACACGTGCTGTGTATAGCCGGCTCGCGGCGCATCATCGAGATGAGGGTCGGTCGTTTTCGGAACGTCGAAACCGGAGATCCTGAGCTGAGATGGAATCGAGCGATGCCCGGCCGCTGATCGCCGTCACCACCTCGGAGGTCCGTGGCGCCGACACCGTACGGCCGACGCCGCACGGCGAGCCGCCGCAGCACGAGATGGCGCTCGGCCTCAGGTACCTCAAGGCGCTGGAAGCGGCGCGGGCGATGCCGGTGGTCGTGCCGCCTCTGTCGCCGGTGCTGGTGGATTCGCTGCTGGAGCGCTTCGACGGCGTCTGCCTGTCCGGCGGCCCGGATCTGGATCCGCTCGCCTACGGCGAGCGCCGCCACGCCACGACCGGCCCGGTGGAGACCGAGCTGGATGAGTTCGAGTTCGCGCTGGCGCGGGCCGCCGACGACCGCGGGCTGCCGATCCTGGCGATCTGCCGGGGCATGCAGGTGCTGAACGTGGTCCGCGGCGGATCGCTGCACCAGCATCTGCCCGATGTCCACGGGACCTCGGTCAACCATCGCCAGCACGAGGGCGGATCGCGGGCCACGCACTGGGTGTCGGTGGACGGCGGCACCGCCCTGGCCGGGACCCTCGGCACCGGCCGCGTGAAGGTCAACTCGTTTCACCACCAGGGAGTCGCGCGGCTCGGCGACGGCCTGGTGATCAGCGGGCGAGCCGGCGACGGCACCGTCGAGAGCATCGAGGCGCCGGACCGGCCGTTCGTGATCGGCGTGCAGTGGCATGCCGAGTGCCTGGTGGATCGGACCGAGCAGGCGGCGCTGTTCGCGGCGTTCGTCGACAGCGCCCGCGAGCTCGGATCCGGGTCGGCCCGTCTGCGGGTGGCCTGAGGCCCCGGGAGAGAGGTCTGCGGGTGGCCTGAGGCCCCGGGAGAGAGGTCTGCGGGTGGCCTCTGCGGGTGGCCTGAGGCCCCGGAGAGAGGAATTGTCTGGTGTTTGGCGGCGTCGACACGATCGGCGACGACGGCGTGCGATCAGAGGCGAATCGTGGCGCTGCGTCGCAGCTCGTCCCCGCTGGCATCGACCGCCGCCACCGCGGCATAGCCCTCCCCCGCACCCAGCTCGATCCGAGTCTCGAATCCTCGTCTCCGGGCGGTGCCGATCGGCCGTAGATCCGATGCGCGGGCGCCGGCGTAGATCCGCCAGCGGGTCAGCGCGGTGGCCCCGTTCCAGCTCGCGTAGAGCACCGACCGGCCGCGCGGCGGCTCTCGGGTCGCGGCCAGCGCCGGCGCCTCGGTCGGCGAGCCCGACCAGGGCAGCCGGAACCCACGGTATGAGTGCTGCCCGTTGGACATGCGCAGATCGGCGACTTGGTCGCCGTGCGCGTTGAACTCGGTGACGAACGGCTGATCGCCCCAGCCGAGCACCATGTGCCCGTCGCCCAGCCGCTGCGCGTTACCCATCGCCGGGGTCGACAGCCCCGGCTGATGCCGGTAGGCGTGCGCCAGGCGGACGCGCCGCCCGGGCACGTCGATGTCAAGCGCCAGGCCGCGTGACCGGCGCTCGGTCCTGACCACCCCATCGAACCCGTCGTCGAAGATCGTCATCGTCCGCGCGTCGATCTGCCGGGCGTCGTGCTGCCAGGCAAAGCGGCTGCCGCGATCCATTTCAAACTGGCTGCCCTTCCCCCCCAGGCGCCAGATCACTTCGCCCCGGCGGCGATCCAGCTTGTAGGCGGCCCAGGTGTCGCGCGCGGAGATCAGCAGGTTGCCATCAATCATCACGTCGATCGAATTGATGTGGAAGTAGTCGAAGGTCGCCGAGGGCTGACGAAGGGAATCGCTCACCGGGACGTGGTCAAGGCTTCGCCACTCCAGCAGCAGGCGGCCGGTGGCGATGTCCACCTCCTGGAATATCGACTCCAACGTCCGGGACGAGCTCGGTCCGCCGATCGGAGAGAGATCGACGTCGACGATCCGCGGGTGACAGGTGAACAGCGCCGTGCCGGCGTCGGTCAGCTGGAGCTCGTGCAGGTCCATGCGGTGCCCGTGGACCGCCCGCACCCGAGTGATCTCGCGATACGAGGTGTCGGCGATCACGCCCTCACCCTCGCCGTAGCCGCCGGCGACAACGCCCTCCCACCACGTCAGCACCGGCTGGCCGCGGTAGCGCTGGACCCTGAAGTTGGTCAGCCAGTGCTTGGGCGGCGCCGGCGCGTACCAGACCGGCTGGCCGTCGGCGCCAACGATCAGCGGGCCGGCCTGCGATCCCTCGGCGGTCCCGGGGCCGATGAACAGATATCCAGGAATGGCGCTGCGGCCGACCACGGTGGTGGTCGCCGGGCGCAGGTCGGGCCTGGACCGGAATGCGTGGACCGGGGCCATGGGGGCGGGGATCAGGTGAGGCGAAGCCGCCAGTTCGCGGTAGACGCCCAATCCGGCGCCGCCGAGAACGACCGCGCCGCCCGCCGCGCGCAGCACATCTCGGCGAGTGATTCGCCGGTGCAGTGCATCGGGCTCGTCGTCTTCGGCGCTGACCGTCTGCGGGGGCGGCTCGATGATGGCCATGGCCGTGGCATAGCAGCCCGCCCGTCCGATCCGCGCAAGCCGGCGCGCCACCCGCCGATGCTTATTGCGGACTCAGCGGCTCCCTAACCGGTGAATCCGGCGGCGTGGCCGGCGATCTTGCCCAGGAACCTGATCAGGTTGTCGAAGAACGCGTTTGTGGGGTAGGCCGCCGCCGGATCGTTGTGGGCGTAGGTGGCGTGGCGATCGACGCGGCGGTGGACCCGACCGCCGAGAACAGACCCAGCTCGGGGGCCGGAACGCCGCTGAACGCCAGCCACGGGGCCTCGCCCGCAGCGCGTGCAGCTGCTGCGCGGCGGCGGCTGCGGTCACCGGCGTCGCCGAGCTGCCGCCGTCGTCGTAGACCAGCCCCCCAGTCCGTCGGCTCCCGGGCGGCCGCCGAAGTCCCAGGCGGCGTATGCGGTCACGACCGACCCGCCGAGCGAATGACCGCCGAGCACGACCTTTCCGCCGAGCTTCCGCGCGGCGGCGATCACCGTGTGCAGGTCCTGCACCCACGTTCATCCCCCACTGGCCGGCGAAGCCCACCCTGGCGTCGGGCACCGGGCGGATGTGTCGCGTGATGCTCGGATTCGCAGATACCCCAGGTAGTAGTCAAACAGCGCGGTCACGCTCGCCCTGTCCGCCTTGGCGCGGTTGAGCATCGACTGGTCCTCGAGCAGGTTCTCGCGCCGCTCCACCGACCACACCTGCCACCCCGGTGCCCGGGACACGATCCACCTCGCCAGCGGCACGAAGTAGGCGCTCCCCGCCGAGGTCCCGGGCTCCAGCACGAGCACGTTGCGGGCGTGCCGGGCGCCCACCTTGATCACGCCGACCCAGGTCGTATCTGGCCGGGGTTCCCGGCGCGGCATAGCTCTTGCGCCAGGTAACCCGCAGCTTGGCGCCCGCCGTCGCCGTGGCCATCAGCGAGATCAGGACGGTCGCGAGCGCCAGCCCGGGCAACCGACCCAGGCGGCTCCCGTTCACCGGTCCCCCCACGCGACCGTGCCCAGCAGCGGCGAATGATCCGAGAGCCCGTCCCGCCGCCATTCGTGTAGGTAACCACACTGATCGACGGCGATCTCCGCCGACACGATGAGATGATCCAGCCGGTATCCCCCGCCCGACTGCTGCCACTCCCAGCTGTTCTCGCGCCGGGCGAGCCCGTGCCGCTCCCGGAAGGCGTCCCGAAAGCCGAGCGGCTCCAGTCCCTTGATCAATCCCAGCTCGGCCTCGTCCCACCGACTCCCCCGCTCGGGTCGGAGCCGGCCGGCCCGGGTCCGCGCGAACGTCCAGACGCGGCCGTCGGGATGCTCCTTGCGCGGGGTGTTGAGGTCTCCGCACACCAGCCGGGCGCCGGATGCCCGCTCCAGATGCCCGCGGACCGCCTCGTGGGTCAGCACCTTGGCCAGGCCCGGCTTGCTGCTGATCGGCGAGTGCACGTTGACCACCTCCAGCCCATCGATGCGGACCGCCAGCACCCGCTCTGACCATGGCACCCCGGCAACGGTGACAACCTCCAGCGCACGACGCGCCGCGGTCAGGGTGATTAGGGGCCGGTCACGGGCGCCGACGCTGATCTCGCCGCTCGCCACGTGCTCGAGCCCGGCCCCCGCGAGCAGCTCGGTCCACGGCCGCACCGTCCGGGCGGTGACCTCCTGCAGGCAGACCACATCCGCGTTGGTGGCGGCGACCCGCTCACCCTGCGCCGCCAGCTTCGCCCGCCGGCCCGCGACGTTCCAGCTCAGCAGCGTGGTGGTCGCCGGCACGTTTCCGATGCGCCGGTCGTCACCGCTGGCAGACCGGGCACCAGTAGGTGGTCCGGCCCCCGACAACCCCGCGTGACAGGGCGTGGCCGCAGCGCGGGCAGGTTCCCTGGCGCCCGCGCGCCGGGACGAACTTGCCGGTATGCGCGCCGCCCTTGCGGATCGCCGAGCGGACGGCCGAGCGCAGCTCCCGCCGCAGGCGGTCCAGCTCGTCGTCCGACAGCGACGAGGTGCGCCGCTGCGGGGCGATCCGCGCCTGCCACAGCGCCTGGTCGGCGAGCAGGTTGCCGATCCCGGAGATCGCGTGCTGGTTGAGCAGCCGGGCCTTGATCGCCGTGTCGCCCGAGCCGATCCGCCGGCGGAAGTCGTCGCGCCCGATGCCGGCGGCGTCGGGGCCCACGTGGCTGTAGTCGGGATTCAGTACGGCCCGGCCGAGGCGACGCTTGTCGCGCAGGGCCATCCGCGTCCCGTCCTCGAACTCGATCGCGAACCGGTCATAGGGCGTCGTGTCGTTGAGACCGTCGAAGACGATGTGGCCGGCCATACCAAGATGCAGTCCCAGCACCGGGCCGTCGGCGGTCTCCAGCCACATGAACTTGCCGCGCCGGTGGACGCTGGCGAACTCGTGCCCGACCAGCGCGTCGGCGATCTCGCCCGGAGAATGCGGCCGCGAGACGTAGGTGTCGGAGTCGTCGACGCGGGCGATCCGCCGGCCCACGACGCTCTCGAGGACGCCGCGGGCGCGTTCGGCTTCGGGCAGCTCAGGCATACGTGTGGAGCCTAGTGGGCCTCCCCGAAACGTTGCACCCGAAGTGGCGGCCCCGGATGACCGCCATGCCGCGTCCTCGGAGCCTCGCGCAGCCCCGCTGCGCCACGGCTCCTGCGTCCTTGCCTCGCGGCCCCCGGACCTCGCCCTTTCGGGCACAACGTTCCGGTGAGACCCACAAGTGCGCCGTGCTCGAACACCCCGGCGCTGGCCGGGGGATCTGCTTTGCGATCATCCCGGGTACATGCCCGAACTGAAGATCACCGAATACACCGATCCCGCGTGCCCGTTCGCGTGGTCGGCCGAGCCGTCGCGTCGCCGGCTGGACTGGCTCTACGGCGATCAGCTGCAGTGGGAGCTGAGGATGGTCGGCCTCGCCGAGGACTCGAGCGTCTACGCGGATCACGGCTTCACGCCGGAGCGTCTGTCGAGCTCGTTTCGCCGCCTATCGCACGAGCATCACATGCCGATCGACACCGGCCTGCGCGCCCGCGTCGCCGGGACCGTGCCCGCCTGCCGCGCCGTCGTCGCCGTCCGCCGTCACCGGCCCGAGCGCGAGCGGGCGATGCTGCGAGTGCTCCGGGTGCTGCACTTCTCCGGATGGATGCTGGACGAGCCGGAGACGCTCCGAGCTGCCGCGCAACGCGCCGGCGTCGATCCCGACGCGCTGGAGCGGTGGCTTACCGAGCCCGAGACCGAGGCGCTGCTGCGCGAGGATCTGGCGGCCTCGCGTCAGCCGGGGCGCCAAGCGGTGGCGCTCGCGCACAAGCTCGCCCGGACCGATGACGGCTACCGCTACACCTGCCCCTCATATGAGATCGAGGCCGACGGAGCGGGCCCGGAGCTCGCCGTACCCGGTTTCCAGCCGCTGGCCGCCTACGAGGTGGCGATCGCCAACCTGGCGCCCGACGCGCCACGGCGCCCGGACCCCGAAGGCGTCCGCGAGGTGCTGGAGTGGGCCGGGGAGCCGCTGGCCACAGTCGAGGTGGCGACGGTTTGCGGGATCGGGCTGGACGAGGCGCGGGAGCAGCTGGGGCGGGTGGCCGCCGAGGAGCATCTCGGGTTCGACGGACTCTGGCACCTCAACGGCGCCGACCTGCAGTAGCGCCCGCGGATCAATCGCCGGCGAGGCGCTCCAGAGCCTCGCGCACCTGCTCGTCGCGCGTGCGCGCCTGCGCATCGGTCCAGTGCCAGCCGACGCCGGACTCGATCACGAACGTGGACCGGTTGTGATCCTGCACGTGCTCCACCTCCAGGTCGACCGCGGCGACCCCATCGGCGGCCGGCTCGGCATGCACCTGCGCGCGACCGTAGGCCGTGACCGTGACGTCGCCGCCGGCGTTGATCACCAGCGCCACGTGCGGATCCTGCTGCAGCCGCCGCAGCGACTCGCGGCTGCGGGCGAGTCCCAGCAGCACGCGCCGGTCGCCGGCGCGGACAGCGGCCGAGATCGGGATGGCGTGCGGGCGCTCCCCCGCGGTGACCAGGATCAGCACCGTGCCCGGCGGCCATCGCGGGAGGATCGGGTCGTCTCCGGGCGGCTCGGTCACCGAGCATGGGATGCTACGTCCTCACCATGACCAGCTCCATCGAATCGCATTCCGTCGGCCTCACCTGGGTCGAGAGCAGCGCGATGCGCCGGGCCGCCCACGCGCTGCGCCACGACGGACGGGTGTGGCTGATCGATCCGTTCGCGGACGAGGTCGCGCTCGACGCTGCCGGGCAGCTCGGGCGCCCGGCGGCGGTGATCCAGCTGCTGGACCGCCACGACCGCGATTGTGTCGAGATCGCCCAGCGGCTCGGCGTGCCGCGGCTGCGGATCCCGGTCGCGATCCCCGACAGCCCGTTTGCGGTCGTGCCGGTTTTGTCGCAACGCTGGTGGCGCGAGGTGGCGCTGTGGTGGGCGGCGGAGCGGACGCTGGTCGTTGCCGAGGCGGTCGGCACCGCTCCGGCGTTCGGGCTCGGGCGTCGGGTGGGCGTCCACCCCATGCTGCGTCTTACCCCGCCGCGGTCGGCGCTGGGTGCGCACTCCCCCGAGCGGCTGCTCGTCGGTCACGGCGCGGCGCTCGAATCGGGCGCCGCGCCGGCGCTGAGCGAAGCGCTGTCGACTTCGCGGTCAGACCTCCCGCAGCTGATCGTCAAGCTGCCGTCGCTGATCCGGGAGGCGCGGAGCAGCGATCGCAGCTGATCGTCAAGCTGCCGTCGCTGATCCGGGAGGCGCGGAGCAGCGGCTGATCGGATCGATCGGGTGAGGCCGCGGGGAATGGCGGGTAGGGCAGCAGACATGCTCGCGATTCTCGACATCGACGGAACCCTGGTCGACACCAACTACCAGCACGCCCTGGCGTGGTACCGCGCCTTCCGTCAGCAGGGGCTGGTGCTGCCGATCTGGCGGATCCATCGTCACATCGGGATGGGCGGCGATCAGCTGATCTCGGCCCTGACCAGCGACGAGACCGAACGCCGCGACGGCGATGTGATCCGCACCGCCGAAGAGATCCTCTACCGGGAGTTGATCGGCGAGGTGGAGACGATGCACGGGGCGCGGGAGCTGATCTCAGAGCTCAAGCGCCGCGGCCACCAGATCGTGTTCGCCTCTTCGGCCAAGGCCGGAGAGGTCGATCACTATCTGGAGCTGCTCAGCGCCCGCGAGGTCGCCGACGGCTGGACCACGTCGGCCGACGTCGAAGCGACCAAACCGGCGCCCGACCTCGTCCGTGCCGCGCTGGCCAGCGTCGATGCCGCTCCGCGTAGCGCGGTGATGATCGGCGACACCCCCTGGGACGCCGAGGCCGCCCAGCAGGCGAAGGTGTCGATGCTGGCGGTCATGACCGGAGGCTTCTGCGCCGCCGAGCTCGAAGACGCCGGCGTCGCCGGGGTATACGAGTCGGTGGCCGAGTTGACCGCCCAACTGGACGAGACGCCGCTGGCTTGACCCGCGGGTTCAGGGCTTCACCCGGCGCCTAGGATCATCCGATGGACGCGGCGCTCAATCCCGCCCTGGCGCAAGCCCGCTTCTGCCCGCGGTGCGGCCAGCCGGCGGAGGTCGAGTTCCCGCAGCGGATCACCTGCTCGCATTGCGGCTACGCCGCCTACTACAACCCGAAGCCGGTCGCCGGCGCGATCCCGGTCGATGACCGGGGACGGGTGATCCTCCTGCGCCGCGGCTTTGATCCGGGCCGGGGGCTGTGGACGTTTCCCGGCGGATTCGTCGATCTCGGCGAGTCGGTTCCGGACGCGGCGCACCGGGAGACCGACGAGGAGCTGGGCATCGCCATCGAGCTCGGGGATCTCGTCGGCGTCTACTCGCGGGCCAACGACCGCGTGGTCCTGATCGTGTATCTGGCCCGCGCCCTCGGCGAGCCCAAGATGACGCCCGAGGCGGTTGAGGTTCGCCGGTTCGCTCCAGAGGAGATCCCCTGGGACGAGCTCGCGTTCTGGTCGACCGAGCTGGCGCTGCGCGCCGCGTTTCCCGGCATCCGGGCCGCTCCCTAACCTTGCTGCCGATGCCAGGACGGGTGTCGGCCTCTGATTCGCCGATCGGCCAGGGCGAGTTCGCGATCAGAGTCGCTTCGATCGATGCGCTGTTCTCCGAGTTCGACGCCCGGCCGGTGGCGGGACGGATGCTCGGCGAGGAGGTGCGGGGCTATCTGATCGACACCTGGGAGCTGGTCCGCGCGAAGCGGCCGGCCTCGCTGACCATCTACGCACCCGACAGCGACCGGGCGACGACCGATGCGGGTGCGGTCGTGGCCGCCGTACGCTCCAGCATCAGGACGTTCGCCGGTCCCTATCGCCACGCCGTGCACTTCTCCCGCCGGCAACGCGTCACGGCGTGGGTGGGCACGGTCGTGTTCCTGGCGACGATCATCGTCTCCACGGCGCTCGAGCGGCTCACCGAAGACGTGTTCGTCGCCGGCGTGAGTCAGGCGATCGTCGTCATCGGTTGGGTCGCCCTGTGGGCGCCCGCGCAGTACGTCGTGGTCGACGCGATCCCGCACCGGCTCACCCGGAGGCGCTACGCCGAGTTCGCCGACATCGACGTGCGCATCAGCTGGGAGCCGTCCCCGGCGGCATCCCGCGCGGCATGACGCCGGGCGTGCCTGCGACCGGGCACTTCGGGACCGAGCGACGCGACCTCGGCGACGCGCGGCTCGCTCGCGCCCGGTTATCGGGGCGGCGAGCCACGCCTCGTCGGGGTGCTCGCGGCTGGTCGCGAAGTGCCCGGCTGGCTGCCGGGCACTGCTCGTGCGGATCGGCACCAGGAGCAGGCAAGCGTGGCTCGCCGCTCCGAGCTGACGCCGTCTTTACACGGGGGGCCGAATCGGCGGCATCCGCCACGCGCGGCCGACGTTCCGCCCGTCGGGCTGCCATCATCGGTGGGATGAGGGCTCGCGAGCCGGTTGGAGCCGGACCCCCCGTCGGCGCGCTCGAGCTGAGCGCGGCGGACCCGCGTACCCGCTCGCGCCTGTCATCGCCGACGGGCCTGATCGGCCTGGGCGGACTGCTGATCACCGCGTTGATGATCACGCTGTCGGCAGCGCACACGCAGGCGTTTCTGCCGCAATCGCTCCGCCCCGTCCCCGAATGGCTGGGCGGAGCCTTCTCGCACGTCGGCATCGACGGAATCTTCTCCCACGTCGAGCTCAACATCGGCTTTGTCGGCATGGTCGCGGCCCTGATCCTGATGTTCGTCTTCTACGCCGTGGCGCTGTGGGCCTCCAACCACCTCTCCCGGCGCGCTGTGCTGATCAGCATCGCCGTCCTCAACACGCTGGTGCTGCTCGCCCCGCCCCTGCTCTCGACGGACCTGTTCAGCTATATCGCCTACGGCCGGCTCGGGTCGATCTACAACCTCAACCCCTACCTGCACGGGCCGCACGCGATCGCGTTCGACCCGCTGTATCAGCTCGTCGGCGTCCAGTGGCTCCACACCCCGACCACGTACGGACCGCTGTTCACCGCGCTCAGCTATCCCCTGGCCGGCCTGACCATCGCCGCCAATGTGTTCGCCTACAAGGCAATCGCCGCGCTGTCGTGCCTGGCGATCGTGGTTCTGGTCTGGCACGCGGCGCAGCTCCGCGGGCTCGATCCGGTGAAGGCCGTCGCCCTCGTCGGACTCAATCCGGTGATCGCGATCTACGGGGTCGGCGGCGGCCACAACGACCTGCTGATGCTGGCGCTCCTGGTCGCCGGCATCTACGTGCTGCTGCGCCAGCGGGAGGGCACCGGCGGTGCGATGATCATCGCCGCCACCGCGGTGAAGCTGACCGCGGGCGTGCTGCTGCCGTTCGCGATCGCCGCCAGCGCCGGCAGGCGCGTGGCGACCGCCGGGAGAGCCCGGATCGTGGCCGGCGCCGCGGCGTCGGTGCTGTTGTTCGGGGGGCTCGGGCTGGTCCTGTTCGGCTCGGGCCAGCTGCAATTGGTCGGCACCCTGCAGCACATCCAGAACGGCGGCGGCTTCCACAGCATCCCCGGCTTCATCCTCAACGCTCTGGGGCTCAGCCGGCTGGACGGCACCGTCGGCCTCGTGCTCCACCTCGGCTATGTCGCCGGCCTCGTGTGGCTCCTGCACCGCGTGTGGGTCGGCGAGCTGGACTGGATCACCGCGGCAGGCTGGGCGACCGTCGGCCTGCTGGTCTGCGCCGGAATGCTGATGCCGTGGTACATCGCCTGGCTGATCCCGCTGGCGGCGCTGAGCAGTGACCGGCGCCTCTGGGTGACCGCGATCCTGCTGACCAGCCTCGGGCTCACCTCTCTCTAGCCCGCCCGGGCGACGCGACCGACCGCCGTTGGCCGGTTCATCCGGCTTGGCCGGCGTGCGACCATCCGGGTGTGGCGCCGGCGACCGACAAGAGCGAGGCGGTGGAGCTGGCCGTGGACGACCGGACGGTTCGGATCTCCAATCCCGACCGCGTCTACTTCTCCGCCCGGGGCGAGACCAAGCTCGACCTGGCCCGCTACTACGTGAGCGTCGGCGACGGGATCGTGCGGGCGCTGCGTGAGCGGCCGTGCATGTTGCACCGCTTTCCCAGCGGCGTCGACGGCGAGAAGGTGCACCAGAAGCGGCTGCCGCGGGGCGCGCCGGACTGGGTGCAGACCGTCCGGGTGACCTTCCCGCGCTACGGCCGGCACGCCGACGAGCTGTGCGTGACCGAGCTGGGCAGCGTGGTCTGGGCGGTGCAGATGTCGACCGTCGAGTTCCATCCCTGGAACTCGCGGCGCGCCGACGTCGAGCATCCCGACGAGTGGCGGATCGATCTCGATCCGATGCCCGAGTGTGGGCTGGACTGCGTGCGTCGCGTCGCCCACGTCGCCGAGGAGGTGCTGGACGAGCTCGGCGCCGTCGGCTGGCCGAAGACCTCCGGCGGCTCGGGCATCCACATCTACGTGCGGATCGAGCCCCGGTGGGGCTTCGGCGACGTTCGCCGGGCCGCGCTGGCGTTCGCCCGGGAGGTGGAGCGGCGCGCCCCGGCGGACGCGACCACCACCTGGTGGCGCAAGGATCGCGAGCCCGACAAGGTGTTCGTCGACTACAACCAGAACGCCCGCGACCACACGATCGCGTCCGCGTACTCAGCTCGGGGAGTGGTCGACGGAACGGTATCGGCGCCGCTGCGCTGGGACGAGATCGACGACGTGCAGCCGCGCGAGCTGACGATCGGGACCATGCCCGCACGGTTCGCGCGGATGGGCGATCTCCACGCCGGCATCGACGACGCCGTGTTCTCGCTGGACGCGCTGCTGGAGTGGGCGACGCGCGACGAGCGCGACCGGCTGGCCGATCCCGGAGGCGCGGACGAGGGGTGATGCGAACCTATGGTTGCGCAGCAGCCACAGGGCTCCACACGTCCGCGGTCGCCCCCTCAACCCGGCATGTTCGCCGCGGTCGCCCCCTCAACCCGGCATGTTCGGCGGCTACCGCGCCGACCAGCCGCTCCAGCGGTGCACGTCGACCGCGAGCACGGCGCCGACCGCCTCCTGCTGGGGATACCGCTCACGCAGCAGCGCCATCGCGTGGCGGGCCTCGGCCACCGACGGTGAGAGCACCCGCCCGCGCCCGTCGGCCCGCACCCACCACAGCGCGCCCCAGTCGGCGTCGTCGTAGTGATCGACGAGCAGCGCCACCGCCGGATTCTCACGTACATTGGCCAGCCGCCGCAGCGACGTCGTGCGCTTGGGCTTGGCGTCGACGGTGCTGTAGACGTGGTCGCCTTGCACCGCGAATACCACCGGGACCAGGTGCGGACGCCGGTCGGCGCCCGCCGTGGCCAGCCGGGCCACCCGGGCCGCGGCGAATCGCTCCCGCGCCTGCTCGGAGGTCACGCCTCGCCGTCGAGCACGGAGGTCACGCCTCGCCGTTGAGCTCGGCGATCGCCGACTCCCAACCCGCGAGCCCCCGCTCCACCACCGCGCGGTTCCCCGACGGGATCCAGTGCACGACGCGCTTCAAGCCGGCCTGCGCCAGCGGCTCCAGCGCGACCGCCTCCGCGGGAACCCCCATCGCCATCACGTCGATGTGACGGTCGGCCCGCGACCGCAGCTCCGCCACCCGCTCCAGCAGGTTGTCGGGGCCGAAGTTCGGAAACCAGGCGTCCCCCAGGGTGAGCACGCGATCGAGCACGGTCGGGCCGAAACCCCCGATCAGCACCGGCGGATACGGCCGTTGCGCGGGCTTGGGCCACGACCAGATCCGCTCGAAGTTGACGTGCTCGCCCGAGTAGCTGGCCTCGTCTTGCGTCCAGATCGCCTTCATCGCCTCGACCCGCTCCTGCATGATCGCCATCCGGCGACGGGGGTCGGTGCCGTGGTTGGCCATCTCCTCGCGGTTCCAGCCGGCGCCGACCCCGAACTCGAACCGTCCGCCCGACAGCTGGTCGATCGATGCGACCGCCTTGGCGGTGGTGATCGGGTCGCGCTCGATGATCAGGCAGATGCCGCTCCCCACGCGCAGCTTCGTGGTCGCCTCCGCGGCCGCGGTCAGCGCCACGAACAGGTCGTAGCAGTGGCTGTACTTGCGAGGCAGCTCGCCCCCGCCCGGATACGGGCTCTCCCGGGCGGCGGGGATGTGGGTGTGCTCGGCGAAGAACAGCGACTCGTGGCCGCGCTCCTGCACCAGACGGGCCAGCTCGCCGGGACCGACGGCGTCGTGGGTGGGGAAATATCCGACTCCGAAATCCATGGCCGCGAGTGTATGCGGCGGTACCGGCCTGGCCGCCGGCCGCCCGGGCGGTCGCGCGGAGGACGCCGATACGATCGTCCGGGTGCGCAAGCGGGCTTCCCGGTCTGAGCCACGGCTGCTCGGCGGTCGCTTCAGACGCCGAGACGAAGGAGGCAAGCGGTGCCGGCGAGGGCACGCTCGAGCACATCTTCTCCGCGACGGCTCCTGAGCGCGGTGCTGATCGCACGCTGCGAGCTCTACGCCGAGGCCTACCGGTCCGGCCAGCTGAGACCGTCGGCGAGGGCCCGGTGCTCGATCTGCTCGAGTGTCTCGTCGGTGCGCCGGTCGGCGACCATCGCGTCCAGGGCCTCGCCGATCGTCCTCCCCCACACCCGGCGCATCACCGCTGGGCGGCCGCTCCCGTCTCGAAGCTCGGTCCAGTCCAGGGCCACCCGGGCCGGCTCGCCGTCCGAGGTTCGCCGGGTAACCTCGTCGCCCTCGGAGAACAGCGTGATCTGGGCCCGCCAGCCGTTCGGACACAGCTCGCTCATCAGCGCCCGGGCGCGCCGCTCGGCGTTGGCCGCGGCGCGCATCCGCCGGCGCCGGCCGCGCTCTGAGCGCACCACGCCGCGTCCTCGCGTCGCAATCAACCCCAGCAGCGGCACCGCCGCCGCCGCCACCAGGATGACGAAACCGATCAGCTCCAACGGCCCGAGCAGGCTCGCGTGCCGAGGTAGCGATCGGGCATTTTGAAACTGGGCCAGGAATGTCAGCACTCAGATCCAAGCTACCCCGGCGGCCCGGGCGACGATCCACTCACGTGACACATCTGCGCGCACCCCGGAGGAGGACACATCTGCGGGCAGCCGGGACGAGGACGCATCTGCGCGCACCCCGGGACGAGGACGCATCTGCGCGCACCCCGGGACGAGGACGCATCTGCGCGCACCCCGGGACGAGGCGGACCACGTGTCACCGCGCAGACCCGCCGCCCGGCGTGAGCGTCAGCAGCGCGGCGCTGGCGGCGGGCATCGTCACCGCGTAAGCGCCCGAATGCGGCGTCACGGTCTGCTGTCGGGGCGGCGCCAGCACACCGGTGGCGGTGTGTGCGCCGAAGCTCTCGCCGCCGATCTCAAGCCCGGTGGTCGCGCCGGCGCCGGGCGCGCGCAACCGCTGGACGCTTCCCGCCCCGCGCCACTGGGTCCGCACCAGCACCCGGGCGGGGCTCGTCAGGCTGTCGTTGATCAGCAGCACCCGGACCCGGTGATCCGGCGCCAGCGTCGCCCACGAGCGCATCCGGGCCTGATCGCCGGATCGGGTGCGCAGCAGCCGCGATCCCGCCGGCGCCGCCCGGGCGAACATCAGCGCGCCGTAGTAAGGCGGATGGACCGTCGCCTGCCACTGACCGCGCGATCGGCGGAAGTCGAACAGGCCGTTGGCCGCGCCGGGAAACGTGTGGATGTTGACGCCGTCGACGCCGTGGGCGGCCACGGTGAACAGCGCGTCGGTCATCCACAGCGCCGCGGCCATCGTGTTGCTGACCCCGAGGTGTCCGTTGCAGGTCACCGAGTTCATCTCGTCGATTCGGAACGTGGCGCCATATCGGTGCGCGAGCGCCACGTAGGGGGCGATACCGTCGGCGGTGTCGCGTGAGGCGGGCAGGCTGACCAGGTTGGGAATGCTCGGGTACTGGGGCGAGGAGGGGTCGGTGACGCAGTTGTTCAGGCCGTAGGCGTGCCAGGTGACCATCCGGACGCGCGATCCCGGCGACACGAATCGGCGAAATGCATGGAGCCACGAGGGCGTGCCGGTGACCGGCCCGGCGACCGGCACCCGCGGCAGCGTCCCGAGGGCCTGCGCGAACTCCCCGGTGAACTGGACCGGACCGAATCCCGGCGGCCGCGCGAAGACCTCAGTGCCGTCGTGGCTGGACCACGGGATCGGGCGGCCGTTGCGCCTGCGGTACCAGGGCACGAGGGTGTACAGCTCCGGCTCGTTGCCGATCTCGAGCGCGTCGACGTACCGGCGGCCCACCCCGGTCAGGAGCTTGCGGGACTCGACGGCGTCGATCCGCCGCCGGTTCGCTTCCAGGCCGACGCCGAGGATCAGCTTGGCTTCGGTTGCCTCCGCCAGCGCCCGGGCTGACCTCATCCACGCGGACGTGAGGTTGTAGGTGATCCCGAGCGGCCGGCGCATCCCGCCCACCGGCCACCACGTCCGATCGGTGCTCTGGCCGCCGATCCGCAGCACCGGCCGCCCCGCCGGCGTCAGGTTGTCGATCAGCCGCACCGCCGCCGGATCGACGCCGGCCGGATTCACGGATCCGGCCAGCCCCGGGATCGCACGGTACTCCAAGGCGATCCCGAGAAATCCGGCCGGAATCGGCCTGCCCTGGCGCGTGCCGGTCACCGTCACCCCGACGGTGAAGGCGAGCGCGGTGGGCGCGGCGATCAGGGCGAGGCCGACGACGGTAGCGACGATCGCCGCCCGCCAACCGGCTCTGCACCGTAGGCGGGACGCCCCGAAGACTGCCAGCATCGGCGCACCCTACGTGGTTTGTGGAACAGTGCAAGCGCAATGGCGAGACCTCAGGCCAGTCCGCGGGTCCTGGCGGTGGCGCGCGGCGACGAGCCCGCGGACCTGCTCATCGCCGGCGGCCGCGTCTTCGCCGACGCCACCCGGGAATGGATCGACACGTCGCTGGCGATCGCCGACGGGGTGATCGCCGGCTGGGGCGAGCGCGACGCGGTGGAGGTGGTCGATGTCGACGGGGCCGCGCTCACGCCCGGGTTCGTCGACGCCCACATGCACCTGGAGTCCACGAAGCTGTGGATCGACGAGTTCGTGAGCACGGTGCTGCCGCTGGGAACAACCGCGGTCGCCGCCGATCCCCACGAGCTCGCCAACGTGCTCGGCGTGCCCGGAATCCTGGCGCTGATGCGGGCGGCCGAGCCGCTGCCGTTCACGTTCGCCGTCTATGCCTCCAGTTGCGTTCCCGCCTCCCGGTTCGAGAGCTCGGGGGCGACCCTGGATGCCGCGGATGTCCGCGAGCTGGTGAACCGCCACGGCGCCATCGGCGTCGCCGAGGTGATGGACTTCCCGGGGGTGATCGCCGGCGAGCCCGAGATGCTCGCGCGGATCGCCGCTGCGGGCCCGCGGCGGGTCGACGGCCACAGCCCCGGCGTGTCCGGCCGGATGCTCGACGCCTATCTGGCGGCGGGCGTGGAGTCAGACCACGAGAGCACGCTGCTGACGGAGGCCGAGGAGAAGCGCCGCAAGGGCATGTGGGTGTTCCTGCGCCAGGGGTCGGCGAGCCAGAATCTGCGAGAGCTGGCGCCGACCGTCGTCGCCCACGGAACCGACCTGGCGGCGTTCTGCACCGATGACCGCGAGGCCGACACGCTGCGCGATCTGGGGCACGTCAACGACTGCGCTCGCCTGGGGGTGCGTGCCGGGATCAGCGAGGTCGACGCGATCCTGCTCGCCAGCACCAACCCGGCGCGCTACCACGGTCTGGCGCACCTGGGAAGCCTCGGACCGGGCCATCAGGCCGACATCCTCGCTTTCGCGCAGCTCGCCTCGTGGGCGCCGACCCGGGTGTGGCAGGCGGGCCAGGAGGTCGCCGCCGACGGGCGGATCGTCCCCGGCTCGGTTCCGGCCTCGCCGCCGCCACAGCTGCTGCGCGACACGGTCAACATCGGCCCACTTCCCGATGCCGACGCCCTGGTCCTGCCGGCGCCTCCCGGGCGGCGGGTGCGCGCCGTGGGGGTTCGCAGCCACGGGCTGACCACGCAGCACCGCGAGCTCGAGATCTGGCCCGGCGAGGACGTCGTGCACGCGGCGGTGGTGGAGCGTCATCACCGGACCGGGCGGATCGGGCGTGGCTTTGTCACCGGCTTTGGAATCCGGCAGGGTGCGATCGCGTCCACCGTCGCCCACGACGCTCACAACGTCGTCGTGGTCGGCACCTCGGGGGAGGACATGGCGGCCGCGGTGGAGCGGCTGGCGCAGCTCGGCGGTGGTCAGGTGGCGGTGCTCGACGGTGTGGTCCTGGCCGAGGTGGCGCTGCCGCTGGCCGGCCTGATGAGCGACCGCAGCGCCTCGGAGGTGGCCGAGGAGATCGGCGCGCTGGGTCGGGCCGCGTCGGAGCGGCTCGGGGCGACGATCCAGGAACCGTTCATGCAGCTGTCGTTCATCGCGTTGTCGGTGATCCCGCAGCTGCGGCTCACCGACGGTGGGCTGGTGGACGTCGATCGTTTCACGTACGTGCCGGTGGAGGTGAGGTGAGCCGAGGCTAGGAGCGGACGCGGGCGGTTTGGCCACGTGCACATGGAACCCGCGGGCAGGTTGACGCAGAATCCGCAGCGGGTATGGCCGTGACTGTGACTTCCACGGTGCTCGATGAACCACGCGGTGCCCCCGGTGGATCGGTCGGCGAGGAGCCCGCCTTCGAGTCGCGCGGGATCGGCTACATCCCGGTCGCGGAGCGTCGTGGGCGGCCGGCCGACCTGTTGTGGATGTGGGCGGGGGCGCTGTTCAACGTCGAATACGTCGTCTACGGCGCGCTGATCATCTCGTTCGGGCTGAAGTTCTGGCAGGCGGCGCTGGTGATCGTCGTCGGCAACCTGTCCTACCTGGTCACCGGCATCGGGAGCCTCCAGGGACCGGCGGCCGGAACGTCGGTGTTCGCCATCACCCGGGCGCCGTTCGGACCCCGCGGCGCGCGCTCGGTCTCCGTGTTCAACTGGATGACCCAGGTCGGCTATGAGACCGAGGGACTGGCGCTGGTGGTGCTGGCCGGGCTGGCGCTGGCGTCGAAGGCGGGGATCCATTCCTCCACTGGCCTGAAGGTGATCCTCGTCGTCGCCGCCGCCGCGATCCAGCTGCTGCTGCCGCTGTTCGGCCACCGGGCGATGCTGCGCGTGCTGCGGATGCTGGTGGTGCCGTTCGTGGTGCTGTTCATCCTGCTGGCGATCTTCGCGCTGCCCAAGGCGCATCTCGGGGCCGGCGCGAACGGCAACTGGGAGACGATGTTGATCGCCCTGGCGCTGACCCTGTCGGCGGGCGGCTATGGGTGGGTGATGAACGCCAGCGACTACTCGCGCTATCTGCCGCAGAACGCGAGCAGGTCCCGGATCGTGTGGTCGGTCGCGCTGGGCGGCTATGTCCCGTCGACGCTGCTGAGCCTGCTGGGAGCGGCGGTGGCGACGGCGGTCGCGTCGGCGAGCGACCCCATCTCGGGTCTGCCCCACGCGTTCCACGGCTGGTTCCTCGTCCCCTACCTGATCTTCGTGATCCTGCAGCTGTTCGCGATCAACAGCGTCGACCTGTACTCGTCCGGCCTCACCCTGCAGGCGATCATCCCCGGCATCAGGCGCTGGCAGACGGTGCTGATCGACACCGCCGTCGCCGGCGGGTTGACCGCGTTCACCGTGTTCAGCTCGTCGTTCAACACTTTCATCGAGGACTTCCTGCTGTTCATGATCATCTGGATCGCGCCGTGGGTCGCGATCTACTTGACCGACTGGGCACTGCGCCGCGGGCGGTACGACTCGCGGGCGCTGCTCACCCCCCGCGCCGGCGTCTACTGGCGAAACGGTGGCGTGCACATCCCCGGCATCGTCGCCCAGGCGATCGGCATGCTGGCCGCGGCATCGTGGCTGGACACGACCGTCTGGAAGGGGCCGCTGTCGCAGGCCACCGGCGGCGCCGACCTCAGCGTGTTCATGGGCGCGCTGTTCGGCGGCGCCGTTTACTTCCTGCTCGCTCGGCGGTCGGTGCCCGCCGAGGCTGCACGCGCGGAGGAGCCGGAGGCGGTCGCGGCCGACTGAGCTGGGGCGGTCGCGGCCGACAGCCCAGCCCAGGCAGCCCGAGCCCAGCGATACCTGGTCCATCTCCACCTCGTCATCCCGCCCCGGGCGAAATCAACCACACCTCGGGCCGCTCGGCGAGGCGTGGTCGATTTGGTCCGCTATGCGGGCTTGGAAGCCCCCCACCCCGGCCGGCTAGGGAGGGTGTGGGGGATTTGTGCCGGCCCGCGGGCGATGGGCGTCGCGACCTGCCGCGGCAGGGCCGCCCGGCCTCAGCCTTCCCGCGCAACCCGGTGCTCGATCAGGAACCGGGCGATCGACACCGGCGGGGGCAGCTGGAAGCCGACGTCCTCCCCGGCGATGGCGCGACGGATCGCGTCGATCGCCAGCCAACGGACCTCCTCGAGCTCTCCATCGGTCGGCACCGGGTCGCCACCATCTGACTCGGCGTGGAAGCCGAGCATTAGCGACGCCGGAAACGGCCACGGCTGGGAGGCGACGAACACCGGGTCGCGGACGGGGATGCCCGACTCCTCCATGACCTCGCGCACGACCGCCTCCTCGGCCGACTCGCCGGGCGCCACGAATCCCGCCAGCACCGACAGGCGCCCCGCGGGCCAACCGGCGCGGCGCCCGAGCAGGAGCCGGCCGTCGTGCTCGACGGTCATGATCACCACCGGGTCGGTCCGCGGGAAGTGGTGTGCCCCGCAGCGCGGACACCGCCGCTCATAGCCGCCCTCGGTGACCGCGGTCACGGCGCCGCAGTTGGCGCAGAAACGATGCCGGCGATGCCAGTTGAGCAGCGCCATCACGTAGGCGGCGAGACCGGCCTCGGCGGGCGGCAGGACCGCGCCGGCGTCGCGCAAACCCATCAGCTCCGCGCCATCGACCGCCGCCGATCGCTGCTGCGGGGTCAGCGAGTCCAGGTCGACGGCGAACACCGCTCCGACGCGATCGAGCCCGAGCAGGATGGGCTCCGAGCCCGGCGCCGGCCGGGTGCGCAGCAGCTCGGGTGCGTCGCCCTCGCGCATCAGGACCCCGTCGTGTCCCGCGGCCACCGCACGGCTGGAGGGATCCTCCAGCAGCCGCGCCACCCAGGCGGGATCTTTGCGCTCGGTCGCAGCGCGATCCAGCACCATCCCGGTGAACGCGGGGTCGGCGAGCATCCCGATTGAGGCTAGAAGGCGCCAATCGGCGCGTGGTTTGGCGATCTGAGGCGGGGCGCGTATTCTGGGCGCGCAGTGCCAGGGCATCCGGGTGCCACAGACCCTGAGGTATGAGGAGGAATAGGTCGTGAAACGTCGCTTTCTGTTGCTGGCGGTGCTCGCTGGCATGCTCGGCGCGTGCGTCTCATCCACTCCGGCCGAGGCCTCTTCACGCGCCGCCGCGGCGGGTGTCGCCCCGGGCTCTCCCGGCTCTGAGAGCTACTTCGACCTCGCCCGCAAGGACTGTGTCGGGACCGCGCGCAACACCACCTCCAAGGTGTGGTTCACCGTCGCCGACGGCGTCCTGTCCGACGTGTATTGGCCGACCGTCGACGCCACCAATGTCCACACGCTCCAGTACCTGGTGACCGACGGGAGCAGCTTCACCGACCTGCAGACCCGCGACATGACCTACCGGGTGGTCCCCGACCCGAGCGGGATGTCGTGCACGGTGGTCGCGTCCGACGCCGCCCACGGCTATCGCATCACCACCACCTACATCGCCGACCCGTCCCGGGACACGGTGCTGATGCGCACCCGCTTCGCCGGCCCCGCCGGCGACCAGCTGTACGCGCGGCTCGATCCGCTGGCCGGCGGCACCGGCGGCGGCGGCACTGATAACGCGGGCGCCAACAGCGCCACGATCGCCGACTGGCAGGGTGGCTCGGTGCCGGTGGCGTTCAACACCAACACCACCACCGACGCCACCAACCGCGACTACGCGGTCCCGACCTACGAGGCGCTCGAATCGTCACGCGGATTCTCCAGCGCCAGCGTCGGCTACGCCGACACCGCGAGCGACGGTCTGACGATGCTTGACTCGACCCACCAGCTGACGACCTATGACTCGGCGCCGGACGGCCACGTCGCGCTGACCGCCGGGATCCCAATCCGTCCCGGCACGTCCACCGAGTTGGCGCTCGGCTTCGGCACGACCCAGGCGGAGGCGCTGCGGGTGGCGGCGGGATCGCTGACCGACCGCTTGGCCACGGCCCGGCGAAGGTATGAGGCGGGTTGGGCGCGCTACGACGCCCGGCTGCGACGGCCTTCGCCGCGGCTCGGCCGGTCTGCGGTACAGCGCTACTACGAGTCCGTGAACGTGGTCAAGGCCTCCGAGGACAAGACCTTCCCCGGGGCGATCGCCGCCGGGCTGGCCTCGCCGTGGGGACAGTCGGTTCCAGCCGGGCAGCTGACCAGCGGAAAGCCGACCTACTTCGGCTCCTACCGCGAGGTGTTCGCGCGCGACCTGTACGAGGCGTTCACCGGATTGCTGGTCGCCGGGGATGTGCGCACGGCGCGTGACGCCACGCGCTTCCTGTTCGAGCGCCAGCAGCAGCCGGATGGATCGATGCCCCGCAACTCGCTGGAGAACGGGCTGCCGGCGCCCGACACCGGCGGGCTGCAGCTCGACGAGACCTCCTATCCGATCCTGATGGACTGGCAGTCGGGGCTCGCCGGCGACAGCGGCCTGTATGTGAACCACGTGATCCCGGCCGCCGACTTCCTGATCGCGCATGGCCCGTCCGATGGCGTCGAGCGCTGGGAAGAGCAATCCGGATACTCGCCGTCGACGATCGCCGCCGAGATCGCCGGGCTGACGGCGGCGGCGCACATCGCCGCCGTCAACGGCGACACCGCCCGGGCGCGCCTGTACCAGGCCACCGCCGACGACTTCGCGCGCAACATCAAGAGCTGGACGGTGACGACGACCGGTCCGTATGCCCCGCGGTACTTCATCCGGCTGGCGAGGACCGGCGACCCCAATGCCGCCGACACCCTGAACCTCGGCAACGGCAGCATCACCGTCGATCAGCGACAGGTCGTCGATGCCGGCTTCCTCGAGCTCGTGCGCCTGGGGATCCTTCCCGCGAGCGACCCGACAGTGCGAGCGTCGCTGCGCGTGGTCGATGCCACGATCGAGCGTCAGACGCGGAGCGGTCCCGGCTTCTACCGGTACGGCACGAGCGGGCCGGGCTCCGAGGACGGCTACGGCGACTGCTACGTGCCCGATCCGACGAGCTGCTCGCCCACCGGGGCTCCGTGGCCTCCCACCGACACGGGCTCCGGCCATCTGTGGCCAGTGCTCAGCGGCGAGCGCGGAGAGTACGAGGTCGCCGCCAGCGATACCTCGTTCGCCCGCACCCTGCTGCGGTCGATGCAGAACATGCAGTCGGGACAGGGCCTCGAGCCCGAGCAGGCGTGGGAGGATCCGAACCTCGCGCCCTCGCCTTACGGCAGCGATCCGCTGACCGCGTCGATCGGCTTCGTGAATGGCAAGCCCGCCGGCTCGGCGAGCCCGCTCACCTGGGCCCAGGCGCAGTACGCGCGGTTGGCCCTGGACCTGAGCGCGGGCCGCGATCTCGAGACACCGCGGATCGTCACCGCGCGCTACGTCAGGCGCGGGATGCCGGGCTCGCTGCCGTTGTCGATAACCGCTCCGGCGCCGGGATCGAGCGTGACCACGTCAACGGTGACGGTGACCGGGACGACCTCGGCGGGCGCGACCGTGGACGCCGAGGCGGTGGGCGCGAGCGGCGGCACCGCGGCGACCGCCTCGACCACCGCCGATGGGTCGGGCACCTGGTCGCTGTCGCTCCCGACGAGCTTCGGCTCGACGACGATCACCGTGACCGCCACCAAGGGCCGGAGCACCGGCTACGCCCAGGAGTACGTGACCAATGTCACCCTGCCCGGCACGACCGTGCTGAGCGTGACCGACCCCACCGGCGACGACAACGGGCCGGGAACGTACGTCTACCCCACCTACTCGGGATTCGTTTCCGGGTCGTTCGACCTGACCGGTATGCAGGTCAGCCAAACGGCCAGCGACGTCTACGTCCAGGTCAAGATCCGCGATCTCGTCGCGACGTTCGGCTCCGATTTCGGCGCCCAGCTGCTCGACCTGTACGTGCACAACCCGGCCGCGACGAGCACCTCCACCGCCGCCGCGTACCCGCAGATGAACTACACGATCGCGCCGGCCGACGCCTGGAGCGAGCGGATCGAAGCCCAGGGGTTCGCGCCGGTCGTCTGGACGGACTCGTCCGGCGCTTCACTGGGTGCTGCTCAGCTGGTGGTCGATGACCCGAGCGGGACCGCGACCGTGATCCTGCCACGGGCGACGTTCGGCAGCGTCGGCTCCGGGTGGGTGTTCACCGTCGCCCTGACCGGCCAGGGCTCCGGCAGTCCACCGTTGCGCGGATTCACCGCCACGCCTCAGAAGTACACGTTCGGCGTGTGCGCCGCGGGCAACACCGCCTCGATCTGCCACGTCGGTCCCGACACCGTGCCCGAGGTGATGGACACGATCACTCCGGACGGGGTGTCGCAGGGCACCGAGCTGGACCCGACGCAGGGGCCGGTGACGCTGCAGGGCGTGACCGTGCCCTGAGCAGCGGTGGCGCCGCAGGGCCTTGCCCGGGCCCGTGCCCTGAGCCGCAGTGACGCCGCAGGGCGTGACCGTGCCCTGAGCCGCGGGCGGGCCGTGGGTGAGATTGGGAGGATGGGTCCGGATTTCACCCAACCCCTGCCGCTGCGCTAGCTTGCCGGCGATGCTGATCGACGGTCGCGCCTACGCCGAGGAGCTCGCCGACACGCTGCGCGAGGAGCTGTCCCAGCTCGCCGGCGGGGCGGGCATCGCCACCATCCTCGTCGGCGACGACACGGCGGCGCAGGTGTACCAGGGCCGGATCGACCGGGGCGCCCGGGCGGCGGGGATCGCCTCCCGTCCGGTGCAGCTGCCGGCCGACGCGACGCTGGGCCAGGTGGTGGGAAAGATCGCCGAGCTCGACGTCGATCCCGAGATCACGGGGATCCTCGTACTCCGCCCGCTGCCGCCGCACCTGACGGAGTCACGGGTGTTCGCCGCGCTGCCACCGCTCAAGGACGTGGAGGCCGTGCATCCGCTCAACGCCGGGCTGCTGTCGCTGGGCATGCCGCGGTTCGTGCCGTCCACGCCGGCGGCGGCGTTTCACATGCTGGACCGCTACACCGCGTCGGTCGGGCGCGACCCCGCCACCGCCTACGACGGCCTCGACCTGGTGCTCGTCGGCCGCTCCAACAACGTCGGCAAGCCGGCGGCGATCCTCGGGCTACAGCGCAACGCGACCGTGATCTCGGCCCACCGCCACACCTATGACGCCGGCCGCCTCGGCGAGCACACCCGCGGCGCCGACATCCTGATCGTGGCCGTCGGCGTCCCCAGGCTGATCACGGGGGACCTGGTGCGGGAGGGCGCCCTGGTGATCGACATCGGCATCAACGCCGTCACCACCGCGGACGGGACGGTACGGCTGGTCGGCGATGTCGACACCGCATCGGTGGAGCCGGTCGCCGAGGCGGTCTCCCCGGTGCCGGGCGGGGTGGGACCGATCACCGACATCTGGGTGCTGCGTAACACCGTCACCGCCGCGTGGCTGCAGACCGACGCCCCGCGGCGCGATCCGGCTATGGCTGGGACGCGGCGGTTGACCTCTCGGTCAGCGGGAACCTGACGCCGGTGAGCTGCTCCGAGACGTCCCACAGGCGCTTGGCGACCGCCATGTCCGTCGCCGCGGCGCTTCTTCGGACCAGCTTCGGCGCCCCCCGCTGCTCCATGAAGCCGCCCGGCCCAGCGAAGCTGTTGCCGGGAACGTCGGCGACCGCCGCATAGAGCGTCGGCAGCGCCCCCCCAACCTCATCCTGGGCGATCAGGCGGTTGCCGATCTGACTGATGATGTCGAACACCCGGCGCTCGCTGTGAAACTGGAGGTTGGTGGCGGCGTACCCGGGGTGGGCGGCATTGGCCTGCACCGATGAGCCCACCTCGGTGAGACGGCGCGCCAGCTCAGCGGTGAACAGCAGGTTGGCGAGCTTGGACTGCCCGTAGGCGCGCCACGCCCGGTACGGCTTGCGCTCCCAGTTGAGGTCGTCGAAGTCGATCTTGCCGACCCGATGTCCGGTGGACGACACGGTCACGACGCGGCCGGTGACGTGCGGCAGCAGCCGGTTGGTGAGCGCGAAGTGACCGAGATGGTTGGTGCCGAACTGCATCTCGAATCCGTCCGCGGTGCGAGACAGCGGCGGGATCATGACCCCGGCGTTGTTGATGAGCAGGCTGATCTCGCCATCCCAAGCGTCGGCGAACTCCTTGATGGAGGCGAGGCTCGCGAGATCGAGCCGGCGCACCTCCGTGGTGCCGGGCATCGCGGCGGCGGCGGCGTCGCCCTTGTCGGTGTTGCGTACGGCGATGACGACGCGGGCGTTGTGGGCGGCCAGGGCGGTGGCGGCGGCCCGGCCGATGCCGCTGTTGGCGCCGGTGACGACAGCGGTCCGTCCGGCCAGGTCGGGAACCTGAGCTGTAGTGAAAGTAGTCATAGGCAACAATGTAGACGTCGACCACAATGTTGTCAAGGGCAACTTCAGGCGCTAGCCTGCTCCCGTGATGGCGGAGCGCCCCTACCACCACGGCAACCTGCGGACCGCCCTGCTGGAGCAGGCGGAGACGACGGTGCGCCAGCGCGGCGTCGACGCGCTGTCACTGCGCGAGCTGGCGCGCGAGGTCGGGGTCAGCCACGGCGCCCCCCGGCGCCACTTCGCCGACCGCCAGGCGCTCCTCGACGCGCTGGCCAAGAACGGCTTCGCCCGCCTCGGCGCCGAGCTGCGTGCGGCGGCCGACCGGGCCGGCGACCAGTTCGAGGCCCGGCTGCGCGCGACGGCAGCCGCCTACATCCGCTTCGCCACCCGTGACCCGGCACTGCTCGACCTGATGTTCGCCGCCAAGCATCGCGAGGCAGACGGCGATGAGCTCCACGCGGCGATGGAACGGGCGTTCTCAGTGATGCTGGAGCTGATCCTCCAGGGCCAGGAGGAGGGCCTGCTCCAGGCGGGTGAGATCGAGCCCGTCGGGCTGGTCCTGTTCGCCCTGGTCCAGGGCATCGCTGCCCTGGTGACCGGCGGGATGGTCGAGCCCCACCAGCTCGACGACCTCACCGCCGACGCGACCGCCCACTTCCTGCGCGGCGCCCGCACCGCCCTCTGAGCCCCGGCGACCGCGGGTCGGGTATCCGGCGGGACCTGGCGGTGGGTCCGGGATGCCGGCCAGGTCCGGGCTCGCCTGGGCCCGATCCGCATCCTGCCGCGGTTCGGTCGCCTCCCCAGTACCTCGCAGAGCCTGGCCGGGCGCGGTCCAGCTGACCCTCGGTCTACTGCCTACGACTTCCGAACGCCCTGCGCGCACTCCTTGCAAACCGCTCGACGCCTCGGGCTATCCGTGCTGTCGCCCTGCTTTCGTTGCCGGCTCGGAGCGCGGCTATCTCGCGTCGGAGAGCCTGGTTTTCGACGGACAGCTCCGACAGGTTTTGCTCGGCTGCCGCCAACTCCCGGGCCTCGTCCGGCTCAGCCCTCTCGAGCTCAGATCGCGTCAATCGCACTGGACGCCGGCGCAGGACGATCAGTCCGTGGGTGCCTGGCATTCCCTGATTGCGCTCGAGCTTGCTCACGTCAAAGGCGCGACCCCAATGAGCGCGTAGCCACCATTCGGAGTGAAAAACGCTCGGACCCCCCTCACTCCATGGGCGACCGGCGCCGGTCACCAGCATGCCGACCCGGTTCTCATTCCACCCCCCGCTCCCAAGATTCGCGGCCATGTTCTCGCCCATGAACGTCGCGATGAGATACCCGCTCGGCTTGAGCACCCTATGTAGCTCCAGCAACCATCCCGCCCAGTGCTCGGTCAAGTGAGTGAACACCGACAGCGCCCACACCAGGTCGAAATACCCGTCCCGCTGAGGCAGGCCGGGAGTCTCTGAAACCACGAAGGGATAAAACGGCGGTGCCAACCGCTCACGCGTCCACGCGATGCTGGCCTGATCGATATCGCATCCTGAGATCTCGCTCCGCTGCGCTTCGTCTTTGAAATGACGGAGAACTCGCCCCGTCCCGCAGCCAAAGTCAAGCGCTCGGCGCCCCTCCCACGTCCAGTCCACCGGTAACGCGGAAAGCACCGCCTGCTTGAGAACGGCGCCCACCCAATCAAAGTACTCCAGGCGCTCGACATCCGAACCGGAAACACAACCAGCTCGCATCGCCAGTTCCACCGGCGGGACAGGCATGCTGGAAAGCATCGGCGACACGCTACCGGCCAACCGCAACGGCCAGTACGGCTGCCCTAGGTGCGGGTGGAGCTCTCCTCCTGGTCCGCCGCGCCGTTCATCGCCGCCAGCTGGCTGTCGAGTCCCTCGGCCTCGGCCGAGTGACCCTCGATGTTGATCCGGGGGAGGCGCATGTCCAGCCAGTGGGGAAGGCGCCAGGTCGCGGGTCCGAGGATCTCGAGGACGGCGGGGAGCATCACGCAGCGGATGACGAGCGCGTCGAGGAACACGGCGGCGGCGAGCCCGAACCCGAACTCCTTGATCGTGCGCTCGTCGCCGAGCATGAACGAGAGAAACACGCAGACCATGATCGCGGCGGCGGCGCTGATGACCTTGCCGGTGAACGCGATCCCGTCGGCGACTGCTTGGGTGGCATCGCGCCGGCGGACCCATTCCTCGCGGATACGGGAGATGAGAAACACCTCGTAGTCCATCGACAGACCGAACACGACCGCGAACATGAGCACCGGGATCCACGGTTCGATCGGGCCCTTGGAGATCCCGAGCACGCTGGCGAAGACCCCGTCCTGAAAGATGAGCACGGTGACCCCGAGCGCCGCGCCGATGCTCAGCAGGTTCATGATCGCGGCCTGGATGGGGATCACCAGCGACCGGAAGATGACGAACAGCAGCAGTGCGGAGAGGACGACGACGATCCCGATGAACAGCGGCAGCTTGCTCGACAGCACCCCGGAGAAGTCGATCGACCCCGCGGTGAACCCCCCGACCAACGGCCGCGCCTGGAACTTGGAGGCGAACGGCGGCAGCACATCGTCGCGCAGGTGATGCACGAGGTTGGTCGTCGCCACGGCCTGGGGCGCCGAGTGCGGGTAGACCTCCATGACCGCGACCCGCCCCGACGGTGACACCCGCGGCGGGGTGACCGCGGCGACGTCCGGGGTGCGCTGCAGCTCGCTGCGCAGCGCCGGCAGCGACGCCTTCTGAGCCGGGTCAGACAGCTCGGCGGCGATCAGCATCGGTCCGTTGAACCCAGCACCGAACCCGTCGGCGAGCAGGTTGAACGCGTGATATGTGCTGGTGCTCGCGGGGTCGTTGCCGGCGTCTGAGGCGTCCAGGCGCATCCCGAAGAACGGGATCAGGAAGGCCACCATCACCGCCACCGACACGGCGGCCAGAGGCCACGGGCGGCCCTGGACGGTGACGCTCCACCGCCGCCACGCCGACTGGCGGGGCGCCTGTCCCTTCGCCTCTCGCCGCCGGGCGGACCGGGTGGGGCGCGCCACCTTCTCACCGAAGAACGCCAGCAACGCCGGCAGCACCGTCAACGACGCGGCGAGCACGAGCAGCACCGCGAGCACCGACGCGATCGCCAGGCCGTACATGAACGTCACCCCGGTGGCGAACATCCCCAGCAGGGCGATGACCACGGTCGTCCCCGCGAGCAGGATCGCCCGCCCCGACGTGTCCATCGCGCCCGTGATCGACGCGGCGACATCTGGGTTGCGGGCGTAGTTCTCCTTGAACCGGGTGAGGATGAACAGCGCGTAGTCGATCCCCACGCCCAGCCCGATCATGATCGCCAGCTCGGGTGAGATGTTCGACATGCTCGTGATGTGCGTCGCCAGCCCGACGAGCGCGATCCCGGTGATCAACCCGAGGCCCGCCGTGATCAGCGGCATCCCGGCGGCCAGCAACGACCCGAACGTCAGCAGCAGGATCACCAACGCCGCGATCACGCCGACCGAGGTCGCCGGCCCGACGCTGAATCCCTCGGCCTGCTCGATCACCTGCCCCCCGGCCGCCACCTGCAACCCCGGCACGTGAATCTGATTGACGGCGTCCAGGACGGGCTTCCCCGTGTTATCGGGCAGCAGGTTCGCGCGCTTGGTGTAGTTGATCGTCGCGAATGCCGTCCGGCCGTCCTTCGAGATCTCCGCCGCCCCTCGCAGGCTGTACGGACTGAGCACGCTCACCACATGCGGCATTCCCGAGACCTTCTGCAGCAGCGGCGTGATCGCGGCGCGCACACGCGGGTCCCTGACGCTGCCGGACGCGGTGTGGAACACGAACGTGTCGACATCCCCGCCCTGCGTGGGAAACTCCTTGGCGAGGAGATCCGTCACATGCTGGGACTCGGTGCCCGGCAGGCTGAAGTTCGTCGCGTACTGGCGCCCGATTGCACCGGCGATCACCGTGGTCGCGATCGCGATCACTACCCAACCGATTACCACCCAGCGGCGATGTGCGATGCACCAACGCGTCAGCCCAATCATCATGCGACTCCGAGGAGAGAGGATCCGTGTGCCGCCCCAACTGTAGAGGTCGCGAGCCGCCGGGTTGTTAACCGGATCGAACTCGCCGCCGGCGATTAGTGCAACCGGTCCCGCACGTAATCCTGGAAGTGGCCGATCAGCGTCTCGACGCCGCCGAGCACCCAGCCGTGCTCGATCATCCCGCTGCTGGTCCCCCGCTGGGCGGCCTCGACGAGCGCGGTGTCCTCGGCGCCGATCTGGTCGTCGAGCACGAACAGCTCATCGATCCACCGGGCGTCGGCGCTGTCGGCGAACCAGTAGTCGAGATAACCCGCGCACGTGTCTGGGCCGGTGGGCCACAGCGGTCCGATCGACAGGTTGGGGTGCCCGGGCAGGACGTTGAACTTGAGCGTCGGAAACCAGAGGTGATTCTGGGCCGCCCCCACCTCGCCGCGCGCCTCGATCGGCCCGCGACCCTCCAGCGCAGCGGGATGGATCGGGGCGAACTGGCTGGTCCGCAACCCGTCGGCGACGAGCTGGAGCCGGCGGTCGTCGATCACCCTGACCAGGCCGGGGTGATTGACCGGGCAGTGGTAGCACTCGAGGTAGTTCTCGAGCGCGATCTTCCAGTTGGCCTTGATCTCGTAGTGGACGCGACGGTTGATCCGCAGCTCATCGACGTCCAGCCCGTGCTCGGCGACCACGTCGGGCAGGTCACCGAGAGCCTGGCTCAGAGGCTCGGCGCCGGGGTCGGGATTGGCGAACAGGAACGGTCCCCAGGTGCCGACCGCGACCGGCGCCAGCCCGAGCCGGCTCGCGTCGAAGGCGGGGTCGTCGCCGGCGCGCGGCGCCGCCCGCAGGCAGCCGTCCAGCCCGTAGGTCCAGGCGTGATACGGGCACTGCAGCGTTCCCCGCCGCCTGGCGTCGGTGGCGACGAGGGCTCCGCGGTGACGGCAGACGTTGACGAACCCCCGCAGCGTCTCGTCGTCGTCCAGCGTGATCACCATCGGCACCGGGCCGGTGGCCGAGGCGAAGTAGCTGCCGGCTCCGTTCAGCTCGCCGAGGTGGCCGGCGTACTGCCAGGAGTGGCGGAAGATGCGCTCCAGCTCGAGGGCGAGGACAGCCGGATCGGAGTACCAGGACCACGGGAGCGTGTCCCGGCCGGCGGAGCCGGTGGGTGGCTGAGTAAGGGTCATCAGACTCCGTCGCGGGGAAAGTGGTGGGTGTGGGTGCGGGCATGGATGCGGACGTTGTCGTGAAACGCGTCCAGGCCGGTGGTGACGGTGAACCGGTCATGGTCACAGGTGATCGTGCTGATCGCCACACAGTGGATGTTCCATCCCGGACGGACCAGGCTCACCGTGACCCGGCAGACGACGGTCGCCGACAGCGGATCGCCCTCGACGATCCGGTAGACGGTCACGTTCTCCTCGCCCATCTCGGTGTCGGTGGCGAGTATCCGGGTGCGCGAAGGGTGCCAGTCGAACTCGATCTCGGTCTCGCCGGTGGCCAGCGAGCGGCGCAGGCTCCGGCCCCCGGGGCGCAGCATCGTCGTCTCGCTGGCCGACGGAGTGCCATGCTCCGGCGCCGCGAACGGGCGCAGCACTGAGTCCAAGGGGCTCGGGCGCCGCAGGGGCAACGTCAGCCGGCCCCCGTCGACGGTCAGCGTGACCGCCTCGGGACTGGGCCACGCCCACGGCCAGTAGGTGTCCGACACTGCGATCCGCAGCCGGTGGCCAGCGGGGATCGCATAGCCCGTCGACTGTAGGCGCACGCGCACCTGCACCGCCTCGTCGACCGGCATCGGCACCGTGCGGTCATGACCCTCGCGGCGGCTGAGGTTGAGCAGGCCGCGGGCGATCAGCGCCGAGCCTCCATCGGGTGCCACGTCGCACACCCGCACGGCGATCAGCGCTTGGGGCCGGTCGACGCTGACCGCGAGCATCGCCTCGCCGCGGCCGAGCAGCTCGATGCGCTCGGTCAGCGGTTCGCTGTCCCAGCACAGGCAGGCACCGTCGTCGGCGCGCTGGTCGAGCGGGAAGTCGGCGGGGCTGCCGTCACCGCACCACACCCCGCCGTCGCCGCCGGTCGTCTGGCGACCGCACAGCGACCGGGGCGGACCGCTGGGGGACGCATCGTCCGCCGTCAACCGCCCGTCGCTCCCGAGGTGCAAGCGCCACGGGTCGATCGCCGGCGACGGCCACGCCGGGTCGGCGACCCAGCGGCCGGGCCGCTGGACGTGGCCGCCGGCGGGGGTCACGGGCTCCTGCACGTAGCTGATCAGGCGGGGCTCGTCGAAGAACCCGTTGTCCGCACCGTCCAGGGCCGCCGCGAAGAAGCGCACGCACTCCTGGAGAAAGCCGATCGCCGGCCCCGGTGCGCCGCGCTCGGGCGCGGTGTGGCCCCAGGGCCCGATCAGCCCGCGCGCAGGACCGGCCACGTGCTCGACGATCCGGAGGACCATGTCTCGGTAGCCGTCGCTCCAACCGCCCACCGCAAACACCGGACAGTGGATCGCGGCGTAGTCCTCGCACGCCGAGCCCTGCCTCCAGTAGGCGTCGCGTCGCTGATGACTCAGCCACGGCTCGATGAAGGGACGCGCGTTCTCCAGGCGCTCCAGCCAGGCGGCGCGCCATCCGTCGCCGACCACCGCGGGATCGGGGGGCTGGCTCAGGTAGGCCAGCATCGAGGTCGCCCACTGGGTCATGTCCATCGCCGACACGCAGCCGCCGATGTAATGGACGTCGTCGGAATAGCGGTCGTCGCTGGCGTGGATGGCCACCACCCCCCGCAGCTGCGGCGGGTGGCGAGCCGCCATCTGCAGCGCGGCAAAGCCGCCCCAGGAGATCCCGATCATTCCCACCGCGCCGGTGCACCAGGGTCGCTCGGCGATCCATTCCAGCACCCGCTCGCAGTCGGACTGCTCCTGGTCGGTGTACTCGTCGAGCAGCACCCCGGTGGAGTCGCCGCTGCCGCGGATGTCCACCCGCACGAACGCGAAACCGTGACCGGCGAAGTACGTGCCCCAGTCGGCGTCGCCGATCGCGGTTCCGTCGCTGCGCCGATACGGCACCGAATCGAGGATCGCCGCCACCGGACGCGCTTCCGCGTCCTCGGGCACCCACACCCGGACGGCGAGCCGGACGCCGTCGGGAAGATCGATCCGGTCGTTGTCGATCACCCGGACGGGGCGGGCGGCGACATCCGGCGAGGACACCTGGGGCGTGGACACCGAGGGCGCGGACCCCTGGGATTGACGGGAGCTCATGCGGACCGTACAGTAACCGCTGTCGATATGCGAAAGCAAGTTTCACTGAACGAGAGCTCGGTCGGTACCCTGGCGCGGGGACTGGACGTGCTCACGCTGTTTGCCACCGCAGGACCCCACCTCTCCCAGAAACAGATCTCCGACGCCCTGCGGCTGCCGATGCCGACGGTGCACCGGCTGACCGCCCTGCTCACCGAGCGCGGCTGGCTGGATCGCGACCCGGCGACCCGGCGGCTCCGGCTCGGTCTGGAGATGACTCGCCTCGTCCCCGCCCTGCTGGACGGGCTGCGACTACCCGAGCTGGCCCGGCCGCACCTGCTGCGGCTGGCCGCCCGCGTGCACGAGACGGTGAACGTCGCGATTCTCGACGGCGCCGACATCGTCTACCTGCTCAGCGAGTCGGGTGACCGCCTGCTCACCTCGCGGGCGACGGTCGGCATGCGCCTGCCCGCTCACTGCACCGCGCTGGGCAAGTCCCTGCTCTCCCGGCTGCCGCCCGACGTCGCCCGCGGCGGGCTCGGCGCCGAGCCCTACGAGCGACGCACCGACTACACGCTGACGACCTGGCAGCAGCTCGTCCCGCATCTCGCCGCCACCGCCAAAGCCGGGGTGGCCCTGTCGGTGGAGGAGTACGAGGTCGGCCTAGTCTCGCTCGCTGTCCCGGTCCGCTGGATCGACGGCCCCGGCACCGGGGCGATCAACGTATCGCTGCCCGCCGGCCGGGCGACACCGAGGTTTCGCGAGGAGCTGACCCGGGGCCTGCGCGAGGCGGCGGCGGCGATCGACCGCGAGATGAGCCTTCCCGGAGCACGTCGGTGACGCTGGCGGCGCGGCCGGCCGGCGCCGTCGGCATGTCGGCATTGGCGGCAGCCGCGGACGAGTTCGCCGCCTCGCTGAGCAACTCCACCGCCGGCGAGCCGCAGCTGCGCTACCAGGGCATGCCCTCCGACGGCGACTCACCGGCCGTCTATCGCGCGCTCGGCGAGGCCGGCTGGATCGGCGTTCACTGGCCGGCCGAGCTCGGCGGCCGGGGGCTGAGCTCGCTGCACACGCTCGCCTGCGAGGAGCGCTTCGGATACCACTGGCTCCCGCTCTCGGGCTACCTGCTATCGGTCAAGACGATCGGCAACGCGCTGCTCCGCTTCGGCAGCCGAGAGCTTCAGGAGCGCCTCGTGCCCGAGGTGGCGGCCGGCCGGCTGCTGTTCTGCCAGGGCTTCTCCGAGCCCGACGCCGGATCGGACCTGGCGTCGCTGCGCACCCGGGCCCGCCCCGCCGACGGTGGCTTCATCGTCAGCGGACGCAAGATCTGGACGTCCAGCGCCGAGTACGCCGACTGGGTGTATCTCGCCGTCCGCACCGACGTCGAGCGGGAGCGCCACCGCGGGATCTCGGTGCTGGTCGCCGACATGAGCTCTCCCGGCATCACGGTTGGCACCCACCGGACGCTTGGCGGGGGCACGCTCGGCGAGCTCGAGCTTCGGGACGTCGCGATCCCGGCCGAGAATCTGGTGGGGGAGCTGCACGGCGGCTGGCACGTGCTGATGGGCACCCTCGACTACGAGCGGGTGACCAGCGAGAAGGTCGGCACCGTGCTGTGGCTGCTGGATGCGCTGGCGCCGCTGGCCGGCGACGCGACCAGCCGGCGCGCCCTGAGCCGGCTGCGGGGAGCCGCCCAGGCGGCGCGGCTGCACGGCCGCCGGGCGGCGCGGCTGCTGGAGCAGGGCCGGCCGGCGAGCGCCCAGAGCTCGATGGCCAAGCTGTCGGTGGCCGAGCTGATGCAGCGCGTCGCCGCCCTCGCCGTGGCGTTGCTGGGTCCGGAGGGGCTGCTGGAGGAGGGAACCGGCACGCTGCCCGGCCGCGTCGCCGCCTTCCAGCGCGCCGCGGTGGCCACCACCATCTCCGGAGGCGCCGCGGAGATCCAGCGTTCGGTGATCGCCCGGCGCGAGCTCGGCTGCCCCCCACGATGACCGCCACGTCCGACACCGCCGGACTGCCGCTCGACGGGATTCGCGTGCTGGAGTACGCCCAGTACGTCGCCGGGCCGTTCGCCGGGATGCTGCTCGCCGACCTCGGCGCCGATGTGATCAAGGTCGAACCGCCGGCCGGGGACGCCTGGCGCCGATATGAACCGTTCGCCGAGGGCGAAAGCCGCTACTTCTACGCGCTGAACCGCAACAAGCGCTCGATCGTGCTCGACCTCAAGGACGGCGACGGCCGTCGGGCCAGCCAGAGCCTGATCCGGACGGCCGACGCGGTGCTGCACAACCTGCCGCCGGCCCGGGCGCAGCAGTTCGGGCTTGACCGCGAGACCGTGCGCGAGACCAATCCCGAGACGGTGTGGTGCTGCGTCTCGGCGCTGGGCAGCGACGGCCGGGAATCCAGCCTCACCGCGTTCGACCTCGTCGCCCAGGCGCTGTCGGGGCTGCTGCTGGCCAACGCGCACGCGGCCGACCCGGTCCCCCAGCGCGCCGGCGGCATCGCTATGGCCGACTTCACCGCCGGCCTGCTGGCGGCGATCGCGGTCCTGGCGGGGCTGGTCGCCCGTCCGCGGGACGCCGCCCCCGGCCTCGAGATCTCGCTGCTGGGAGCGTCGCTCGCCGTCCAGGCCCAGCGGTTCGTCTCGGTGGCGGAGGTGGACCGGATTGACGGGCAGCCGGGCAGCTCGCGGCCGGCGCTGGCGACGGCCGACGATCTGGAGGGCCACATCCGCGCCCAGAGCGCCGCCGACGAGCTCGAGCCGTACTACCGCGCGTACGCCGCCACCGACGGCTTCTTCGTCCTGGCCTGCCTCCACGAGCGCCAGCGCGCCGCCGCGGCTGGCGTGCTCGGGCTCGAGGACCGGTGGATCGCCAATCCGCAGGCGCCCCCGGCGAGCCCCGCCGAGCGCGAGCAGCGCCTGGCCCTGGCGGCGGAGTTCGAACGGCGCCTGGCCGGTGAGCCGGCCGATGCCTGGGTCCAGCGGTTCCGCTCCGCCGGTGTTCCGGCGGCGGAGGTCCGGGTGCTGGATCAGCTGTTCGAGCACGACCAGGTCCGCGCCAACGGGCTCGTGCAGACCGTCCATCGCGACGGAGTCGGCGACGTCAGGCTGCTCGGCTCGCTGTTCAAGATCGATGGCGTGGTCACCCCGGCGCAGCGCTCCGTGCCGGCGCTGGGCGAGCACACCGAGGAGGTGCTGGCGCAATGCCGGCAACCTCGGACCTGAGCGGCGAGGTCGAGGCGCAGGCATTTGCCGAGAGCGTGGCCGGCGTCGTCGAGCGCCACCTGCCGATCGCCCCGTCGGACTGGACCCCGGGCCGTCGCCCCGGCGACCACTCGCCGCGGCTCACGACCGCGCTGGACGAGATCGGGTGGACAACGGTGGCCGAGGACCCGGCGCTGATCGGCGCTGCCGGGCGAGGCGCCGTGGAGCTCGGCCGCCGCCTGGCGCCGCTGCACGAGCTCGACCGCCTGCTGGGCGGCGCTCCCGTCGCCGGCGACCTCGTCCGCTGCCTCGGTCCCGATCGCGCGGTCGTCACCCGCGATGGCGGCCGGCCGGCGCGCCGACCGGTCATCCGGGCCGACCCGTGCCCGTCGGCCGACGGCCTGAACGTGCACCGGATGCGGGAGCTCGGCACCGCCACGGCGATCCCCGAGCGGGCGTGGGCGATCGCGCTCGACGCGTGGGTGGCGGCGTCGGTCGGCTATCTCGCCGGGATCGGCGCCGGCGCCATCCAGCTCACCGTGGACTACGTGCGCCAGCGCCGATCATTCGGGAGCACGCTGGCTGGCCTGGCGCCGGTGCAGCAGCTGCTGGCTGGGGCGGCCACGGCGGTGCGGGGCGTGAGCCTGCTGGCGGTGCAGGCCCCGGATGCCGACGCGCTGGCTCACGCCGGCCCGGCTGTGGCCGAGGCGGGCGCCGCCTGCCACCAGGTGACGGGCGCGATCGGCTACACCCTCGAGTACCCGCTGCACCGCTTCACCCAGCGGGCCAAGGCCCTCAGCGTCTGGAACGACGCGCTGCTCGACGTGCTCGTGGGCTGACCACGAGGCGCGGGCACGGACCCCAGGTCGGCGCGCAGACGCGGACCGGCGACCGGCGGCGGGAGCCCGGGTATCGTCGCTGCCGTGCGAAGACTGCTTCGCGAGCGGCCCTTCGTGGCCTCCGGGCTCGCCACCGCGATCGCCGCGATCGCCGTGCTGGCGATCGCCCGCGTCACCGGGGCGGATGCCGTCGGCCGAGCCTTTGACGATCTCGATGCGTCGTGGATCGCGGTGATCGCGGCGGCCGAGCTGCTCACCTACCCCGCCTACATGCTCGCGTACCGATCGATCGCGCGGGTGCATGGCCACCTGCCGCTCAAGATGCCAACCGTGGCGCGAATCGTGGTGGCCGGGTTCGGTCCGTTCTCGCTCGCCGGCGGCTTCGGCATCGACAAGCAGGCGCTGCATGCCATCAACGAGGACGAACGCAGCGCTCGGGTGCGGGTGCTGGCGCTGGGCGCGCTGGAATGGGCGGTGCTCGCGCCGACCGCGTGCGCCACGGCGATCGTCCTGCTCGCGACCGGTGCCGACGTCATGCCGTCGCTGCTGTGGCCGTGGGCGCTGGCCGTGCCGGCGGGGCTGGCCCTGGCGGTGTGGGCGAGCGTTCCGGACCGAGCACAGCGACTGTCCCGGATCCGCGGCAAGCGGCGCGATCTGGTGGCTCAGGCGCTGGAGGCGGTGGCCGTATTACGGATGCTGATCACGCGCCCCGGTACCTACGTCGGCGCCTGGTTCGGGACCGTCTTGTACTGGGCGGCCGACATCTGCGCCTTCTACGCGGCTCTGCGGACGTTCGGCCTCGATCCGGGGGCGGGGAAGGTGATCATCGCCTACGCCACCGGATACGCCGCGACGCGCCGCTCGCTCCCGCTCGGCGGCGCCGGGCTGACCGAGGTGCTGATGACCTACTCGCTCTACTGGGTGCGCCAGCCGCTCGCCCCCGCGCTGGCGGCGGTCCTGGTCTACCGCGTCTTTAACTTCCTGCTCGTGGCCGCTCCCGCGCTCCTGGCCCACCGTCAGCTCAAGCCGCTGTTCACGAGCGCGGCCCGCCTGCGGCGAACCACTCGCCCTGACCCTGACAGGTGACAACCACATGGGCGGGGGCCAGCTGGAGCGGCTCGACGATCTCATCGCCCGCGTCAACGCCGCCGGGATCCCGGTGTCGACGCAGATCGATGGTGCCCCCGCCAGCTGGCCGACGGGGTGCAGCTGGCCGACTTCGAGTCGCCCAGGAGGCGCTGACCAACACCCTGAAGCACGCCGGCCGTCCCGCCCGCGCGCAGCTACGGCTGTGCTGCGACTGCGACCAGGTGGAGCTGGAGGTGATCGATACCGGGAGCAACGCCGTCGACGGTGTCATGTCCGAAGTTCTCACCGTCGGCGGCCGCGGGCTGCGCGGCATGCGCGAGCGAGCCGCCGCTTTGGGGCGAGCTCGAGGCGGGGCCGATGTCACAGGGTGGCTGGCGGGTGCACCTGAGGTTGGATGCCGACGTCGCGGAGCGCTGACATGACCATCGGTGTGCTCCTCGCCGATGACCAGGAGCTGATGCGGATGGGCTTTCGCATGGGGCGACTGCCAGACGCCGCACCCGTGTCCAGGGTCCCAAAAACAGCTGCTCGAAGTGTTCGCTCATCCCCCTATAGTGGCGGCTGGCCGGCCGCAGCAGAGCGGCTTGCGACTTCACGGAAACCCCCGGTTCAGACCTCATCGTGACGCGCTGGCTCTCGCCGGGGCTTACTCGGGATCGGGAGCGAGCGCCGGCACCCGCGGGACGGGACGGTGGGTCCTCCGGGCCGGCTGGACGTCGGACCTGGTCATCGTCACATACGCCACCAAGCCGATAAAGACGATCAACGCGATTGCGCTGACCGCCCCATCCCCGAGGCCCAGCCCACCGTTGGCCGGTTTGCTGAACCAGTCGGCGAACGACGCCCCGAGTGGTCGGGTCGTGATGTAGGCGAGCCAGAAGGCAAGGATCGGGTTCAGGTTCCAACGCCACCAGCCGATCGCCGGAATCGCGATCAGCGCCGCGAACAGCCAGATCGAGGCGAAGAACCCGAGGTGCAGTGCGATTGCGGTGAGATCACCGGCGGCGGTCCCGAGCGCGAACGTCGCCAGCACCGCCGCCCAGTAGTAGCCCTCGCGGCGCCGGGTGGTGATGCTGTGAATCGACAGCGTCCCCTCGCTGCGGTACCAGAAGTAGAAGATCGCGGCGGTGATCAGGGCGAAGACCGGCGTGGTCACGGCGTAACCGATGCCCGCGCCGTCGCGCACGCCGTCGGCGGCCATGGTGCCGAAGATGGCGACCATCATCACCGCGAACCAGTAATAGGGAGCCCGGTACTCGGTCTGGCGCAGCTGGAGGCGCAGCGCCAGCCAGAGCCCGAAGATGCCGATGAACCCGGCGATCGGCACGCTCTTCTGGCCGAGGAAGTCAGACATCGCCTCCCCCATCCCGGTGCTCAGCAGCTTCAGCACCCAGAAGATGATCGTGATCTCGGGGACCTTGGTCGCGGCGCGGGCGATCCGGCGGCGGACGGGCCCGTTCGCGGTCGGACTCGCGGTTGTCCGATGGGGGATCTGTTGCGTCATGTCCTCTTCCGGGGTTGGGATTGTCGAAAGACGCCGGCGCCCCGGTCGGCAACGCCCCCGGCGGCCCTTCATCCGATCCGCGCGGTCCGCAAGTTACGGAGGCTGCCCCGTCACAACAACGGTCTCACGAGCGATCTTTTCCGGGCCCCAGCTACGCCGTGAGTCGGATCAAGCTTGCCACCCGAGGTGGAGACGCCGTCGGTGGCCGCCACCGCGGGCGGGAACTCGTCCTGGTCGCTCGGGGCCGTGGGTTACGCACCAGATCCGGCCCGCGGATCTGAATTTGGCGCAAAATCCACCCCCTCCCGGGCCGGGCTCGGTCTCCAGGGTGGCCGCGGGGTGGGCGCGGCGGCGTGGCCGCGGCGGGGTGGCCGCGGCGGCGTGGCCGCGGCGAGCGGGTCTACGCCGGGGCGACCTCCAGCACGAGCTTGCCCGTGTTCTCGCCTCGGAACAGCCGCAGCAGGGTGTCGGGGAAGCTCTGCACACCGCCCGTGGCCACGTCCTCGAATGTCTTGAGCTTGCCCGCGGCCAGCCACCCCGCCATCTCGGCCGCCGCCTCGCCGTAGCGGTCGGCGAAGTCGAACACGAGGAAGCCGGTCATGCTGGCCCGGTTGACCAGCAGCGACATGTAGTTGGCGGGACCGCGCATCCCCTCGGTCGCGTTGTACTGAGAGATCGCGCCGCAGATCACCACTCGGGCGCCGCGGGCGAGATTCGCCAGCGCCGCGTCGAGGATCTCGCCGCCGACGTTGTCGAAGTAGACGTCGATGCCGTCGGGACAGTGCTGACGCAGCGCCTTGGTGACGTTGTCTGACTTGTAGTCGATCGTCGCGTCGAACCCGAGCCGCTCCTCGGCGTGACTGCACTTCGCCTCGCCGCCGGCGATCCCGACCACATGGCAGCCCTTGAGCTTGGCGATCTGGCCGACGATGCCGCCGACCGCCCCGGCGGCGCCGGAGACGACGACCGTGTCGCCCGGCTTCGGCCGGCCGATCTCCAGCAGCCCGAAGTAGGCGGTCATGCCGGGCATTCCGAGCGTGCCGATGTGCACCGGCAGCGGCGCGACGTCGGGGTCGACCTTGATCAGCTGCTCGCCGGGGATCGAGACGTACTCCTGTACCCCGGTGACGCCGGTGACGTGATCCCCGGGTTCGAACCGGGGATGGCGCGACTCGATGACCTCGCCCGCCCCGCCGGCCCGCATGACCTCGCCGATCTCCACCGGCGGGACGTAGGAGCGGCCCGCGTTCATCCAGCCCCGCATCGCCGGGTCCAGCGACAGGTACTTGACCCGGATGAGCACCTCGCCGTCATCGGGCTCGGGGACAGCGTCCTCGGTGTGGTCCCAGTCGGTGGGCTCGGGCAGCCCGACCGGGCGCGCGGCCAGCCGGACCTGGTGATTGACGGCGTCCATTCGCGTTCCTCTCGTCATGCTTGGCCGGGGCCGGCAGTGGCCGGCAGCGTATCGTGCCTGCGATGCCCAAGCTCGATGCGATCATCGTCGGCGCCGGGCACAACGGCCTCGTGGCGGCGACGATGCTGGCCCGCACCGGGAGGCGAGTGCTCGTCCTGGAACGGGCCGCGGCGGCCGGCGGCGCCACCGTCTCCGCGTCGCCGTTCCCTGGGGTCGACGCCCGGATCTCGAGGTACTCGTACCTCGTCAGCCTGTTTCCGCGATGGCTGCTGGCCGAGCTCGGCGTGCGCGTGGAGCTACGCCGCCGGCGCGTCTCGTCGTACACCCCGTGGGGAGATGCCGGGGTGCTGGTCAGCGATGACGAGCGAGACAGCCGCGCGTCGTTTGCGCGCACCGTCGGCGGCGACGCCGATTTCGAGGCACTCGCGCGGTTCGGTGAGATGACGGCGGGCGTCGCCGAGCGCGTGTCCGCGACGCTGACCGAGCCATTGCTCTCCGCCGAGGAGTTTCGCCGGCGCGTCGGCGACTCGCGCGCGTGGACCGAGTTGTTCGAGCGGCCGCTGTCCGAGGCTCTGCAGGATGGCTTCGCCAGCGACGTCGTGCGCGGGATCGTCGCCACCGACGCGCTGATCGGGACGTTCGCGGCGCTCGATGACCCGGGGCTGCTCCAGAATCGCTGCTTCCTGTACCACGTGATCGGGAACGGGACGGGCCGATGGGACGTTCCCGTCGGGGGCATGGGCGCGCTCTCGGAGGCGCTTATCGCGGCCGCGGCAAGCGCGGGCGCGTCGCTGCGCCTGGGCGCGCCGGCGGTGGCAGTCGTTGCGCGGGATGCAGGGGTGAAGGTGACGACCGCTGACGGGAGCGTTCACGAGGCCCGCCACCTGCTGGCGGGGGTGGCCCCGGCGGTCCTCGGCGAGCTGATCGGCGATCCGCCGCCGGCCGCGGAGGCTGCCCCCGAGGGGTCGCAGCTCAAGCTCAACCTGCTGCTGTCGCGGCTGCCGAGGCTGCGCGATCGGGCGGTGTCGGCGGAGGAGGCGTTCGCGGGGACGTTCCACGTCAACGAGAGCGCCCGCCAGCTGGCTGCTGCATTTGCTCAGTCCGCGGCCGGCGACATCCCTGAGCTCGCGCCGTGCGAGGCCTACTGCCACTCGCTCACCGATCCGAGCATCCTCGGCCCGGAGCTGCGGGCGGCGGGGGCGCAGACGCTGACCGTGTTCGGGCTGCACATGCCCGCCCGGTTGTTCGCCTCAGACCACGTGACGGCCAAGCGCGCGGCGGTCACGGCGACGCTGCGCTCGCTCGACTCGGTCCTGGCCGAGCCGATCCTGGATTGCGTGCTCCGCACGCCGGACGGCGAGCTCTGCCTGGAGGCGCACACTCCGGTGGAGATCGAGGCCGAGCTCGGGATGCCCGGCGGGCACATATTCCATCGCGACCTCAGCTGGCCGTTCGCCGAGTCCGACGAGCAGATCGGGCGGTGGGGCGGGGAGACCGAGCGTCCCAACGTGTGGATCTGCGGCGCCGGGGCGCGGCGCGGCGGTGCCGTCAGCGGTATCCCGGGGCACAACGCCGCCCGTGCCGTGATCGCCGCCGACACGTAGCGCGGCCGGCTCAGGACAAAGCCAGGCGCCGCCGGAGGCCGCTCGGATGTCGTCGTGTTTGCGAACCGGGCCGCTCAGGCGTCGAAGTTCGCGCGCAACCGCCCCGCCCGTTGCGAGATCTCGGCCAGCTGCGGCGCGTCGATCCGGTCCAGGTTTCGCAGCATCATCCGCATGCGAGGGTTCCCGGCGAACCGCCGCCGGTGGCGCGCCAGGAAATCCCAGTACAGGGTGGTGAACGGGCAGGCCCGGTCGCCGGTTCGGGTACCGGGGTCGTACACGCAGCGGCCGCAATGATCTGACATCCGGTCGACGTAGCGCCCGCTGGCCGCGTACGGCTTGGTCATCATCCGTCCGCCGTCGGCCCACGTCGCCATCCCGAGCACGTTGGGCGCCATCACCCAGTCATAGCCGTCGATGAACGCGCGGTGGTACCAGTCGAGCGCGTGCGACGGCTCGGTCTCGCACAGCAGCACCAGGTTGCCGAACAGCATCAGGCGCTCGATGTGGTGGGCATAGGCGGTCCGGCGCAGCCCGCCGACCGCCTCCGACAGGCAACGCATCTCGGTGTCGCCGTCCTCCAGCACGGCCGGGAGCGGTCCCCGCGCGTCCAGTGCGTTCATCTGCGGCCACTCGTCCTGCAGGTGCCAGTACATGCACCAGATGAACTCGCGCCAGCCGATGAGCTGCCGGATGAACCCTTCGACGCTGGCCACCGGCGCCCGCCCCTCGCGGTAGGCGCTCTCGGCCGCCTCCGCGCATTCCCGCGCAGACAACAGCCCCAGGTTCAGCGACGAGGACAGCAGCGAATGCCACATCGTCCGCTCGCCGCCGAGCATCGCGTCCTGATAGGGGCCGAACTCGGCCAGCCCGTGCTCGAGGAAGCGCCGCAGCGCCCGCTGCGCCTGCGCTCGATTGGCGGGCCAGAGCCGCGGTCCGTCCTCGCCCCAGGTCGGCACCGCCAACGCATCCAGCTCGTGGCGAACCGCCTCGTCGTGCTCGTCCTCGCGCGGGCGGTACGGCCGCGGCGGACGCCCCGTCGCCGGCGGGGACTGCCGGTTCTCGGGGTCAAAGTTCCATCGTCCTCCGGCCGGCTCGTCGCCGTCCATCAGCAACCCCAGCCGTCGCCGCTGGCCGCGATAGAAGTCCTCCATCACCAGGCGGCGTCTCGGTTTGGCCCAGCGGGCGAACTGCACCGGATCGGTCAGGAACATGGTGTCCGCGAGCAGCTCCACTCGCGGCAGCTTGGCCAGCGCCTTCCTGCCCGCAGCGCTCTTGGGCGCCATCAGCCGCACCCGTTCCGGGCGATGGCGGCTCACATGCTGCCGGAGCCCTGATCCCAGACTCTCCGCCCTGACCAGCTCCACGTCGAGGCCACGGCGGCGCAGGTCGTCGGCGTAGTGCCGCATCGCCACCAGCACCAGGTGCAGCTTCTGGCGGTGAAACCGCTTGGCCCGCAGCGCGGCGGCGCTCTGCACGAGCAGCACGCGGTCGGCGCCGTCCAGCGCCGGATTGGACACCGTCAGCTGATCACCGAGAACCCACGCGGTCGTACCCGCCATAGAAGCCTGCTGCCCGCGACCCGCCGGCCACTACCGTCAATCCGGATCAGCAGGCGATCCGGGCCCGGGCGAGACCGACCGTCGCGCTCGAGGCGCAGGCGTTGACGTTGCCCGCCACCGTGATCCGGACCAGCCCCCGACGGGGAGCGAAGTCATCGCCGGTGACGTTCGCCGGAACGGTCAGGCGCCGCCCCGGGCCCGCGGTGGGCGAGAGCGCGACGACGAACGGCAACCTCCGCGAGGCATGGGCGCCGAGCGTCGGCACCGACCAGCACAGCCGTCCGCCGCGCCGGGCCGCGCCGGGCGCGGACACGAGCTCCAGCGGCAGGCCCAGCCGGGTGCAGACGGTGGCGGCCACTGCCGGCACCGAGGTCTGGTTGGTGAGCTCGACGAAACCCGGAATCCTGGCGCCGCCTCGAGCCTGGTGGGTGTTCAGATGGACGCCGAGCCGTACCTGGGTGTGCGCGCGGCGCACGAGGGTCGTGACCTCGCCGAGATCATCGCCGGGCCGGTCATCAACGCGGTCCGAGCTGGCCGAGACGGTGTCGATCAGCCGGCCGGCCCGCAGCGGGCGCAGCACCAGGGAGACGTTCGCCGAGGCGCCGGCCGCCAGGTCGGGCAATCGGCACCGCAGCGGCAGCGACTGCCGGCAGTCGCCGCCGGGCGCGTGGATTGCGACCACGGCGGCGGGCAAGCTGAGGGCACCGGTCACGTCGACGCCGACCGCCGGGCCGGGCCCGGCGTCGTGGACGGTGATCGTGTCGGTCACCGTCCCGCCCAGGAGCACCGAGGAGCGGTCGGCGCTCACCGTCGTCTGGAGGTTGGCGGCGTCGGCCGCCGGCAGCACCGGCTCGGGCGGCGCCGTCGCCGCCGCGTCGTTGTCGCCCGGCTTGGGATCGAGCTCGGCGGCGCTCGCCGTCACCTCGTTCATCGCTCCGGCCATCTCGTCCTGGACCGGAACCATCTCCACCAGGTCGATCTGGGCCGATCCGCCGTCGTCTAAGGGCGCCAGCCGGCAGGTCACGCGGCCCGGGCCGACCTCGCACGTTCCGGCATCGGTGGTGGCCTCCGCGATCACCGCACCGGGCGGCGGCGTGATGTCGATCACGACGTCCGTGGCCTCATCGGGGCCGAGATCTCGGACCGTCACCGCGTCCTGGATCTCGCCGGCCCCGGTCATCGCGGCGTCGGTCTCGGTCTCCTTGACGGCGAGGTCGGCCTCGGGAGGGGGATGCTCGCTCGGCTGGACCGCGATGGGGGCGGGATTGGAGATCGCGCTCAACGTCGTCCCGAGCGTGCCGGCGAGCAAGCTCGCGCCGGCGGTGTTGGAGATCTCGTGCGCTGACTGGATCCCCGGGTCGACCTCGGCCTCGAAGCCGACCGCAACCGTGCTCCCGGGCTGGCCGCCGGCGGCGACCGTGCCCCCCTGTCCCGGCGATGCGCCGGCGCCGAGGAAGAACTTGACCGTGCGGCCGGCGGGGTCGTACTCGCCGAGATCGTCGCCCGCCAGATCGGTGGGATCGCCGGCGGGGGCCGCCAGGTCGGCGATCCGCAGGCTGCCCGGGATGAAGCTGATTCCCCGCGGGAGGTCGTCTTGGGCGGTGAAGTTCTGCGCGGCCTCGAGCCCCGTGTTGCGGTACTCGATCGTGTAGCGAAGCCGGTCGCCGGCCTGAGCCGGGCGATCGGGATGGGTGAGATTCTCGACGTGCTTGACGGCGTGCACATCGGGCGCGTAGAGGTCGGTGGCGAACGTGATCGCGCCTGGGAAGTACTGCTCGCTCGCCGTCTTCAGCGCGATGTCGGCACTGGTCGCACCGTTGCGAAGCAGCCCGTCCGCCCGGACCAGCTTGGCGTCGAACCCGAGCTGGTTGCGGTAGTCGGGAGACTTGCGAGTGAACGGGCTGCCGTCGACCGAGACGCCGCTGTCGAAGAAGTTCTTGGCGGGGTTCACGGCGTCGGCCACCGCTTGGCCGTCCAGCGCGGCACTGTCGCCGGCGCTGCCGAGATCGCCCTCGTAGGCGACGAACCCGAGCCGGGTCCGGACCGGGCCACCCAGCGGCGTCTGAAACCCGCTGACCGGGATGGTCACCGCCGGCTTGCCCGTCGTCACCGACTGCAGGCCATCGAACACGGTCAGGTTGCGGGGCGGCTCGCCGGCCGCCTCGTAGGCGACGACCAGCGCCCAGCCCGCGTACCGGTCCTCGCCGGTCGCCGACTGGACATTCGCGATCGTGTACTCGCCCGCCCCCGCCCGCCGCACCAGATCGGTGACGTCGTGAAACACCTGATAGGCGCCCTTGACCTCGGCGCTCTGATCGAGCGTCGAGCCGGAGTCGCCCAGTCGCGTGTAGCCCGAGTCTCCGGGGAGCTTGAGGTCGACCGTCCGTGACGCCGCCGGCGAGGCATCGGGCGCGCCCTTGCCCCGCGTCCCGGCGTCGGTGCGCGCCCCGTAGTACAGGCCCGCGAACAGCACGCGGGCCCCATCCGGGAGCTCGAGCCGGGCCGACGAGGAGTCGAACGTCGCCGCGTCCTGGTCGACGTCGACTCGCTCCATCACGAAGTTGTTGTTGTTGAGCAGCGATCCTCCGCCCTTGCGGGCGTCGGAGCAGCCGGCGGCGCCCGCCGAGCACGTCTCCAGGGTGTTGCCGGTGATTGCGATGTCACCGTTGGCGTTGCGGCTGAAGCGGGCCGTGAAGGCGCGGTCGGCTCGGGCGGCCGGGGCCACGGCCAGCGCCAGGCCCAGGATCAGCGCGAGCGCGAGCAGGGCGCCAATCGCCGGCCGGCGATGCTCAGGTGGGGCAGCTAGAAAGTTCGTCCTCTCCTCCCGGGTTCCGGTGCCGGAGGAAACTTACCGATCCAACCGGACCGAAAGGTGAATTTTGCTGCAGGTTTGCCGGTGAGGTGTCCCCGATCACACAGCCGGCGTGACGCGATCGACCGGTCGGCAGCGAAAAGCCGGCCGCTGGTTTAGCATCAACCGCGGCGGAGGTCGCGCGTGACGAGCGGGAGGTGGAACCGATAGTTCGATCGACGGGCAGTCGTTGCGTCGCGCTCCGCGTGCCGTGCCTGGTCGGCGTGCTCAGCCTGCTGGCGATCCTGGCGGTCGGCGCGGCGACGGCGCGAGCGGCGACCACCACCACGACGTTCGCCTCTCCGGGCGAATACTCGTTCACCGTGCCGGCCGGCGTCTCCAGCCTGACCGCGGTCGTCGTCGGCGCCCCTGGCGGCGCCTGTCCCCCGGCGCGGACCAGCGGCGGCCGAGCCGCCGCCGTCACCGTGTCGGTGGCGGTCACGTCCGGCCAGCAGCTGCTTGCCGGCGTCGGCGGGCCGGGCGGGAACTGTGCGCCGGCGGCCGCCGGGCCGGGCGGCCTCGGCGGCGGCGCCAGCGGGGGTACCGCGCCCGCCGGCCACACCGGAGGCGGTGGCGGTGGCGGTGCTTCGCTGGTCGGAGGCGCCTCCCCGTCACCGGGATTTCCCGGGCTGCTGGTGGTCGCCGGCGCCGGCGGTGGCGCCGCAACGTGGAACTCCTCCGGCTTCACCCCCGCTAACGGAGGATCCTCGGGCTCACCGGGCGGAGCCGCCGGCGGTGGCGCCGGGACGCTCACCGCCGGGGGCGGCGGGGGCGGCGGTTGTGGTCCGGCGTGCGATTACGACGGCCACGCCGGAGCCTATGGCGTCGGCGGCGCCGGCGGGGCCGGAACGTGTCCCGCTGGGAATGGCGACAATCCCGATGGGGGCGGCGGGGGCGGCGGAGGTTACTACGGCGGTGGCGGAGGCGGCTTCTGCATATTCGTCACCGGTGGCGGCGGGGGCGGCTCGAGCTTCGTGAGCCCGTTCGTGACCACGGTGATCGCTCCCAACCTGACCACCGCACCGCCGGGAGTGTCCTTCACCTATGCAGCGCCCACGGCCGATGAGAGCACCAGCGCGCTCAGCTTCGGCGTCGGCACGGTTGGATCCGCCGGCGCCGAGCAGATCCTGACCGTGACCAACAACGGCTCCGCCCCGCTGCTCGTCTCCGGCATTCTCCTCGGCGGCGCTGACCCGGGCGACTTCCTGATCGGCAACCGCTGCCAGTCGGCGGTGGCGCCCGGCGCGAGCTGCCAGGTCGGCGTGCGCTTCAACCCCCAGGCCACCGGCACCCGGACGGGGACGATGTCGCTCCTGGCCAACACGGCGATTTCACCGCCGGCCGTGAAGCTGACCGGCGGTCAGGCGGGCGCGTCACTGGGTGCCGGAAGCAAGCGCACAAGGAAGGTGGCGCTACTCAGCTGCCATACCCCCGTGCGCCGGACGGGACTCGGTTTCACCGCCCGCGCGCCGACCTGCACCGCCCGTGTGCGGTCCGGATCGCTGAAGCTGACCCGAACCGGCGCCACTACCCGGGCCACGCTGGCCCGCGGCCGGGTCACCTACGGGACCGGCACGACGCAGACCAGCGCTCATGGTGAGTTGCGGCTGGCCCTGAACGAGCGTCGGAACCTGAAGCCCGGCAGCTATACGCTGACCCTCCGCCAGCGTCACGGACGGCATTGGAGAACCCGCCACGAGCTGGTGAACCTCGTCCGAGTTGGTCGCTGAGCTCAGCCGCCCGGCGGTCTTTGCGGGTCTGATCCTCACCTGGTGGGTCGCAGCGTCAGCGGACCGTGATCTTCATCCGGCGGATCGCGATCCGCCGGTGGCGCCGGTGGGTGCGCAAGGTCAGCGTGTACCGACCCCGGCGCAGCCGCCGCACCTCGGTGAGCACCAGACGTAGTTGTCGGCGTCCGCGGGCGACGCTGCTCCCCGTGGCGTAGATGACCCGCCCGCGCGAGATGGTGGCCAGGACGAGCACGCCCTTGGCCCGTCTGACCGCGCCCAGCAGGCGGCTGCGGGTGCACCTGGCGGCGTGGCCACGGCTCCGGTCGCTCCCCCGCTTGCCCTGGCCGGCGGCCGAGAGGCTGATCTGGCAGGTGACCGGGGCGGGCCGGCCGAGCCGCTGGGACGCGAGCAGCGGGCTGGGCCCGAACTGGCGAACCCGGCGATTGCCGCTGTCGGCGACCACGTACAGGGAGCCGCTGGCCACCGCGACCCCCAGGGGGCGACTCAGCTCGGTCTGGTCGCCCCAATGGCCGTCTCCGTTGAAGCCCTGCTGCGGAGCGCCGTTGGTGACCAGCCCGGCGAGAACGTCGATCACGTGGCCGGAGCTCGGGACGTAGGCGCGGATCAGGCTGCTGGCGGTGTCGGCGAAGACGACGTCGCCGTTGCGGGCCATGGACAGGCTCTCGGGGTGGTTGATCTGCACCGAGGTCCCCGGCAACAGCAGGCCGAGCGAGTCCGTGTTGCCGTTGTAGCCGCTGGTGCCGGTTCCGACGACCTTTGTCACCTGGCCGCCCTTGGGGATCTCGATCAGGTAATCCGGGTTGCTGGTGGCGGCGTAGAGGTCACCGTCGGGGTCGCCGACGACGCTCTGCACGTTGAAGTTGGCCGCTCCGATCGTACTCATGGTGCCGTTGGGCGCCACCTCCCGGATGCCGCGGGTGCCATCCGCGATGTAGAGACCCCCTCCGGGACTGATCCACACTCCGTCGGGACCGGCCAGCGCGGCGTCGGTGGCCGGGCCACCGTCGCCGCAGCTGCCGGCCGAGCCAGTGCATTGCGTGCCGCTGCCGGCCACGGTGGTGATGGTCCCCGCGGGATCGATCCGGCGCACCCGATGCAGTGACGGATCGGCCACGTACACCGAGCCGTCGAGGCCGACGGTCAGGCTCGCCGGGCTGCCCAGCAGCGCTTTGGCGGCGGCGCCTCCGTCTCCGCACGCGGCGGTCGGGGTGGCGCAGTGCTTTCCGGGCTGCCCGGCGACGACCTGCGCCGCCCCGGCGCCGACGTGCCGGATCGTGCCGTCGTCAAAGCCGGCGTAGTACCCCCGGCCGGTGAGCGGGGTCGCCCAGGTGGGCGGCGTGGCGGGTACCACCGAGAGGGGCGAGCCCACCGACGTGGCATCGAACACGTTTGAAGTAGCCGTCGGGCAGGCTTCCGGGCCGGCCGCCGAGCACGCCGCCGGGATCGCCGGCGCGTGGTTGGGGTCCGGCAGCAGGTGCCCGGCGCAGCCGGCGGGATTGGCCGAGCCATCCTTGCCGTCGGGACAGACGGCCACGTCGCCGAGCGAGACCCCGGTCAGGTTCGTCGCCGGAAACGGAACCGGACCGTAGGCCTCGCCCGAGCCGAGCGCCAACGGCCAGCTCCAACGGGGCGGCGAACCGGGAACGCTGGGACACGAGCTGTTGGCCTGGTCGCCGCAGTACAGCCAGGCGTCGACGAAGTTGGCGTTGGTCAAGCTGACCACCCCCGAGAGGATGGCTCCGGGGAGGTAGGCCCCCTCGAAGTTGACCTGCGCCAGCTTTGACCCGGTGAAGTTGCAGCCGATGCACTGCGCACCGTCGAACTTCGCTCCGGTGAGGTCGGTGTGAGTGAAGTCGAATCCGCCCCCGAGGTCGACGTTGCCGGCGAGCACGGCGCCGCCGAAGTCGGCGTCCCGGAGATCGGTGGCGCTGTCGAACGCCTGGCCGTCACCGTAGATGTGAGCGCCGTTGAACACGGTGTTCTCGGCGCGCACCCCGTTGAAGTCGGTGCCCACGGCCAGAGCCCGAGAGAACACCGCGTTCGAGATATCGACGCCGACGAAGCCGGCGCCGCTGACGTTGGCGCCGACGAAGTCAGCCCCTTGGAGGTTGGTCTGCGGCCCCGAGAAGTTGGCTGCCTTGCTCTTGCCGCCGGCGGCGAGGTCGGCCCCCTCGAATGAAGCTCCGGCCGCGTTGGCGTTGCTGAACGTGGCCCCCGAGAGGGTTGCCAGAGCGAACGCGGTGCGCTGGAGCGAGGCGTTGTCGAACTTCGTCTGGGACAGATTGGCCGGATAGCCGGTGAAGCTGGCGCCGGCGAGGTTGACCCCACTCAGGTCAGCGCCGGCCAGCGCGGAGCGGTCAGCCGACGTGGCGACGAGCTGGGCGTTGGCGAAGTCGACTGGGGCGTGCTCGGCGACGAGGAGCGAATAGACCAGGCCGAGAGGGACGGAGCTGTTGGGGAACAGCGGGGTCTTCTCGCACCCCGGGTCCGGTTTCAGCGGGTCAAACGTTCCGCGGGCCAGGTCCGTGTTCCTGAATGTCGTACACGCGTCGTTGTACAGGCCGACGCGCACCCCGACGAAACGGGGCGGCACACCGTACTGAAGCGCGGTCAGCTGGGTGCCACGGAGGTCGGTGCCGGCGAACGTCGTGCCGTCGACGATCGTGTGGTTGAGCATCGATCCGACCAGCGCACCGTTCACCACGGCGTCACTCAGGTCGGTTCCGGTGAAGTTCCACCCCTGAAACGTCCCGCTCAGTGTCGCCCCGCTGAGATCGGCTCCGGTGAGATCGCCGGCGTAGGCGATCAGGTTGGGAAACACCCCCTGGATCGGCGTGAAGTTGATCCGTGACAGCGCGCACGCGCGGCACGAGTTGTAGACGTTGAGCAGGTAGGACGGATCGACGACGTCGGCCTCGGTGGTCGTCCAGTCATTCCGTCCGGGGAACAGGACCGGGGCCGGATCATCGGCGGTGACATCCTGCGCTCCCCAGGCCGAGGTCAGTCCTGCGGGCTGATCCTTGAGCAGCACCGCCGCGCCGGATCCGACCATGATCGAGGTGGGATGAGTCATCACCTGGGCGGCGGTGGCGTTGCCGGCGCACGACCCGCTCGCCGTCCAGCTCGAGCCGGCGGGGACGACGACGACGTTCGGATCCGAGCCGCCGGCGCTGATCGGGCGGGCGAACACCGCGCCTCCGGGGGCGGGCGCCGGCGGGGTCTGCTGCCGCAGGCACTGGACGCCGCCACCCGCGGCCGCGGCCCCCGAAGCGCAGGTCAGGCCCCCGGCCAGCGCCGCCAGGAGGATGAGATACCGGAGCGGGTTCCGGCGTGAGCTCATCCGAGTCCGACGGGGGGTGGCTTGGAATGATGGTGCTTCTTGGGCTTGTGGTGACGCTTCTTCGGCCGGGGCTTACCCAAGGCGGGCTGGCGGGGGTCGAAGCGACTCACCGAGGGCTCGGCGACGCCGAGCGCGGGATCGATGTGGGCAACCGTGGTGCCCTGCTGGGTCAGCGGGTCGTAGTTGGCGGCGAAGATGCTTCGCCAGTAGTCGACGGCGAGATGCGGAATGTTCACGCCGGGGCTGTGCGTGTCGAGCGTCGCCCCGGTCGGGGTGTACACGTCCACGTGGTAGTCGCTGACGGCGCTGCCGTCGCCCGTGTAATAGAGGACGTAGATCTGGCTGGCTCCGTCGACGGCCAGATCGAGATAGGTTCCCGTGGAGACCAGCGGCAGGGTGTACTGCAGCGCCGGGCTATCCCCTAGACGGCGCCGGCGAGTCGCCGTGAATGCCGGCTGGCGCCGGGGGCGGAGCGCGGTGGAGGCCTCGAAGTACTGCACCGGGTTGCCGTTGAGATCGAATGCCGCCAGCTGCGAGGTGGCGGCCTCGAGCACCAGCACCACCCCCGGGTTGGTGACCGCCAGCGCGATCGGCGAGCTCAACAGACCCACCTGGGTACCGGGGCCGGCGGAGTAGGCGGCCAGGGCCGGCCGCGGGGTGGCGGCCGGTTGTAGCCAGGCGAAGCGACCCGAGTCGGTGTGGATCGCCACCACCCTCCCCGAGGAGTGCAGGGCGGCCGCCGACACCGGAAGCGTGAACGTCCCGTGAGACACGGTCGAGTCCCAGGACAGCTTGCCGGTGACGGAATCCAGGCTCACCGTCCGGATGTGATAGGCGTCCGAGGTCGCATCGGGCTCCAGCAGCACGTGATTGGCCAGATCCGACGGCGCCACGAAGGCGTCGAGCAACAGGAACGGCCGGCGGGCGTAGCCCTCCTTGGTCGCCGCCTGGAGCTTGATCGTGGCACCGTTCTGCGCCAGCGGCACCCCCCGCAGCCAGTAACGATCGTTCTGCTTCCAGACCGCCCCGGCCACTCCGGCGAGCGTCGCCACCGTCGCCCCGGTCACCTCCTGGATGCCGGTGCTCGCCACCGTACCGGTGTCGGTCACCTGGTCAGACCACGTGTAGCCGCCGGCGGAGGCGCTGTAGGTGGTCGTGTCGGCGCGCTCGAACACGGTGGTCGCGGTGATCGTGGCCGGCAGTTCGGTGATCGCGAAGGCGACCGTCGAGGCGGGGTGGCCGGGATCGTTGTTGGTGAACTGGGGCGAGACCCCGGTCCCCACCTGATTGCCTGACGCATCCAGCATCACCAGGCTCCACGTGATCTTCTGACCGCCGAACGGCGCCGTGACGTTCAGCACCAGAGGATTGGACTGGATCTTGCCGCCCTGGTTGATCTGACCGGTGATCGGCTGCAGCGCGAGCGTCCCATCGATGAGCGCCTCGAGGCGCCACGAGGTGGCCGTGGCCGGGAAGGTCGAGCTGCGGGGATCACGCGAAATGGTGATCTTGGCCGGATAGGTCAAGCTCACCTCGTTCTCGATCACCCACGGCGCGACGATCGTCTCCGCGCACACCTCCGCCAGCGTCGCCACGTCGCCGATCGCCGAGACGATCGCCACCACCTCCCCGACGAACGGAATCGCGTCGAGCAGCTTCTCGGCCGCGACCTCGGCGAGCAGCGCCGATCCCACGGTGAGCCAGAGCGCCAGCCCATTGGGATTGAAGATGATCTTGGGGATCACCGTGCCCAGACCGAGCAGGATGCTCCACAGGTTGTTGACGTTCTCCCCGCTGTTGGTGATGTCGAGATAGGTCGCCCCGCCCGAAGCCAATGCCACGGTGGCAGTCTCGGTGGCGGTCAGCGGGATGGCCCCGCGTAGCACCTGCTGAAGCGCCTCCAGGGCGACCGGCCCGTCAGCGAACATCTTGTTCAGCGTTTTCCAGGTCACCGCGATGTCGACGTCGGCGGCGAGCGCAAACACGTTGAGGCCAATCGACATGATCGCGGTGGTGAGGGCCGGCAGCAGCACCTCGGTGGTGGGGGCGATGCTGTCGGGGTACGCGTTGCTGGGGAAGTACTGGCGCCAACCGCCCCCGTTGATGTCGGATCCCAAGCCGCAATACAGCAGCCGCGCGGTGTGCGCGCCCTCGGGGAACTCCAGCGAGACCTCCACCGTGTTGGTGTCCCACAGCGGGACCCCGAGCACGGTGAACACCTGGGGTACGATCGCCACCGCCTTCGAGTACTTGGTGTCCGGAAAGGTGGCGCTCGGGTTGGCTGACAGATTCTCGCCGTTGGCCCCCAGGTACTGCACGTAGACGTAGAGCCAGCGGACGAAGTTGTTGTAGATCTTCAGCGGCACCTTGCCATTGGCGTAGCTGCCGTTGGCGACCGTCTTGGTCCCGAACAGCGTGCCCGTGTTCTTGATGCTGATGTCGATCCCGGCGCCGGCTTTCAGTGACACCGTGTACGGCTGCGGGGTGGAGACCACTCCCTGAGGCTGCACCCAGGTCTTCGTCGACGCGCTCGGCGCCTGATCCAGCGGCTGGTTGATCACCGCCCCCAATGTCCCGGTGTTACGAACACCGACCACCCCGGCCGAGACCGAGGATTTCGTGGCATCCATGAACCCGGAGTCGGTGCCGTTGAGCTTGATCGTGGAGAACGACGTCGTGAGAGTCCCGATCTTGATCTGGCTGGGCTTGCCGTTGGGATCGGTGGCCGGCACGAGGCTGGCGAAATCCTTGCCCTGCTGATGCATCTGGGCGATGTACTGCCCGAGCGCCTGCACCGCGGGCGTCTGACCCAGCAGCGACTTGGTCGCCGCCGTCGCGGTGGGATCGATCGTCGCCACGTTGGGATGGCACATCGTCAGCGCCACCGCGGTCTGGTAGGTGTCGCCGATCTTGTCGAGCTCGGCCACCTGGGCGGCGGTCTGGATGTCGGCCTTGCCCAGGCCCAGGGCCTTCAGGCGGCGCGCGGACGGGGCCACGTGGCCCAGCGAGCCGGTGAGGCGATGCGAGGCACCGGCGAGCGCCTGGGTCGCCTGGCTGGGGGCGTGCCACAGCTGTGAGACCACCACCTCATGCTTGCCCCGGCGGCCATGGACGGAGAGCAGCATCCCGCGCTCGGCGGGGAGCGGAACCTTCGCGACATAGTGGGTGAGCGCGGCGAGGTCGAGCGCCTTCCACAACCCGCCCGTGGCCCTCAGCGCCCGGCGCGACGCCTCGGTGTGGCGCCTGAGCTTGTATCGCGAGCCTCCGGCCACCAACTCCAGGTCGGAGAGGTGGTGTGCCGCTCCGAGCGCGAACTGCAGGTCGGTCGCAGTGGTCCGCTTGCTCCTCGGTTTCGCCGCCGCCGCGACCGCAGGCCCTCCATACATTCGGGCTGTCACCGCCAGCGCCGAGCCGAGCCCCGCCTTCAACACCCACCGGCGGCCGACCGGCGTCGTCCACAGTTCCTCCAGCAGCGACCGGTCGCCGTCTCTCGGTGCCTCGTCCACGTCCCCTCCCAAGCTCACAAGAGCTGATCATCCGACACTTGGTTCTCGCGTCCGCCTGGGGATCATCCCGCGCCTCACCCCGTCCGAACCGCGCGCACAGCCTAAGGGTGAAACGCCGTCTGATCAAGCCGCGCCGGGCTCGCCTGCGTCGGCGGGAGCGGCCGGTGGTCAGGCGCTGGAAGGAGACTGCACGCGACCCTCGTCCTGGCGGTCGCCGCCGTTCTCGTCCGGTGCCGCGTCGTCGCTGCGGGCGCTGATCTGACCGAGTGCGACGGCCGCCTTGGCGGTGACCAGGTGGTACAGGATCAGCAGCTGCACGAGCGCCAGCGATTCAGAGCGAAACAGCTCGGTGCCGATCGTGAATTCGCCGAGGCGCCGCGCGCGCAGGTGGGTGGCGAAGTGCATCCGCGCCCAGATCGCCCCCTCGATCGCCGCCGCGTGATCCGGGTCGACGCCGCCGGGGATGTGCAGGATCCGATCCGCGCCGTTTTGCACCATCGTGAGGCCGTCCGGGCTGCCGTTGATGAACGGGCCCAGGTCAGGGTGATGAAGCCCATCGGATAGCGTCAGCTCGGCGTCGAGGTGCATCTGATCCTGGTCGGCGTTGCTGCTGGGCGGCTTGAATGACACCAGGATGTCGGCGTAGCGGCGCTGCGGGCGGATGAACGCCTCGGAATCGGGCTCCCGCCGGTCCAGCTCGGCCAGCACCTGGTCGGTGGTGTAGCCGCGCCGCGAGCAGTCGCGCTGCACCTTCCAGCGCCGCCGCAGTTCCTCGGGCGGGTTGAGGAACACGCGCACGTCGTAGACGTCGCACATCTCCGGCAGGTAGTAGCCGAGCAGCCCCTCGATCAGGGTGAAGCGCTCGGGCGCGACGTAGACCGGCGGCCCGAAGGTGCCGTCGTGATGGCGATAGGTCGGCTTGAGGATCGCCTCACCGTCACGCAGATGCGTCAGGTGCTGGGCCATGATGTCGAGGTAATTGCAGTCCGGATGCAGAGGCGTGATCCCGTATTCGGATCGCTGGCGGCGGTCGTAGCGGTGGTAGTCATCGGTGCAGATGTGGGCGATGTGGTCCTCGCCCAGGACCCGCACCAGGCCGCGCGTGATCGTCGTCTTGCCAGCGGCGGAGTCACCGACGACGCCGAGGATGATCGGACGCGAGTTCACGCTGTCGCCTCGCTGAACACCGAGCTCTGGAGGATGTCGTCGGCTTCGATCGTGACCAGATCGTGGCGGGTCAGCCTGCGGTGGGCTTCGAACAGGCGGGTGGCCTGCCGCATGCGCGCCCGCTCGACAGCGTTGCGAATGCTGCGCCCGTGGGCAAACCGAGGCTGGCGCACCCGCCGCTCGATGTACTCGCGCAGCGCGCGCCCGGCGTCGGCGCTCATCGTGTAGCCCTGACGCGCGACCATCAGCTGCGCGATCGCAACCAGCTCGTCGACGTCGTAGTCGGGGAACCGGATGTGATGAGCCACCCGCGAACCCATCCCCGGATTGGCGCGGAAGAACTCCTCCATCCGGTCCTCGTAACCGGCCATGACGACCACCAGGTTCTGTCGTTCGGACTCCATCACCGCCAGCAGGACCTCGATCGCCTCCTGGCCGTAGTCGCGCTCGTTCTCCTGCCGGTGCAGGTAGTAGGCCTCGTCGATGAACAGCACCCCGCCCAGCGCGCGCTTGATCACGTCCTTGGTCTTGGGCGCCGTGTGCCCCACGTACTGACCGACGAGGTCGTCCCGCGTGACCGACACCATGTGCCCGTGCTCGATGTAGCCGAGGCGGTGAAGGATGCCCGCCATGCGGAAGGCGACGGTCGTCTTGCCGGTGCCCGGGTTGCCGGTGAAGCTCATGTGCAGTGTCGGGGGCTGTGACCCGAGCTGCATCTGGTCGCGCAGCCGGTCGATCACCAGCAGCGCGGCGATCTCGTGGACGCGGGCCTTCACCGGCGCCATGGCGACGAGATCGCGATCGAGCTCGTCAAGCACCTCGTGCACCCGCGAGCTCTGCACCACGGATTCCACGTCCGCCTCGCCGTCATGGACCGCAGCCGAGAAATCGACCCCCGCGATCGCCGACCCGGACCGGGCGTCGTGGGCGGGCCGGATCACGCGACCGGCGAACTCATCGGTGAACGCCGGGGAGCCGCGGTCGCCTGGATGCAGCCCGCGGGCGCGACCGGGGACGACCGTCTCGGCGCGGGGATCGAGCGGGCGACCGGTGGTGTCGAGGCCACGAGGGACCATCAGGATTCTCCGATCCCCTCGTCGGTGGAGATCGCGATCCCGTTCTGCGACGGGTTGGCGCCGTCAGCCAGCGGCGAGTCGCGGCCCGGCGTCGCGTTCTGAACGCCCGCCGGGTCGCGAGTGCTGGCGAGATCGCCGGGGTTGCCGAACCGCCGGCCGACCGGCTGCTCGGTCGCGTACGCGTGAACGCTGTAGCGGATCTGGCGGTCGGCCTTGTCCTGACGCTCGAGGCGGAAGCCGGGCTCCTGCACCGGACGGTTGACGATGAAGCTGAGCCGCGAGCTCTGGCGGCCGAGCGAGTTGTCGTAGCAGACCACCTTCACGTAGTGGTTGGGGTAGGCCTCGCGACACGACCTGACCTCCCGCATGGCAACGTCGACTTCGTCCGGGGTCAGGTCGAACTCAGGCTGGTTCCACATCTCCCAGTAACTGTTGCGAGGGTGCGGGTCGTCGGTGTACTCCAGCATGATCGCCCACCCATGCTCCAGCCCGTAACGAATCTGGGCCGCGATCTCATCGTCGGTCAAGTCGTCCAGGAACGAGAATGTCCCTTGAGTGATCCTCATGGTTCTCCCTTTCGGCCGAGCTAGCGGCTGACGGTGGCGGTGGCCACGGTGTCCGGAGTGTCGGTGGACTCGAAGTTGAAGGTGATGTCCTTCCACACCTCGAGTGCCGCGTCGAGCTCGGGACAGCCGCGTGCCGCTTTGCGGAGGATGTCGGGGCCCTCGGAGTAATAGTCCTTGCCCTCGTTGCGGGCCTTGATCATCGCCTCGACCGCGACCCGGTTGGCGGTGGCCCCGGCGGCGATCCCCATCGGGTGCCCGATCGTGCCCCCGCCGAACTGGAGGACCACGTCCTCCCCCAGGTAGTGCAGCAGCTGGTGCATCTGACCGGCATGGATCCCCCCGGAGGCGACCGGCATCACCGGAGCCAGCGAGGCCCAATCCTGGTCGAAGTAGATCCCCGTCTGCGGGTTGACCGGATTGAAGCGCTCGCGGCACACGTCGTAATAGCCCTTGATCATGTTCGGGTCGCCCTCGAGCTTTCCGACGACGGTTCCGGCGTGGATATGGTCGACGCCGATCATCCGGCACCACTTGGCGATCACCCGGAAGCTGACGCCGTGGTACTTCTGCCGCGTGTAGGTGCCGTGGCCGGCGCGATGCAGGTGCAGGATCATGCCGTTGCGTCGCGCCCACTTGGACATCGACTGCATCGCCGTGTAGCCGACGGTGAGGTCCATCATGATGATCACGCTGCCGATCTCCTTGGCGAACTCGGCGCGCTCGTACATGTCTTCCATCGTCGCGCCGGTCACGTTCATGTAGTGACCCTTGACCTCGCCGGTGGCGGCCGAGGCGCGGTTGACGGCTTCGATCGCGTGCAGGTAACGGTCGCGCCAGCGCATGAACGGCTGCGAGTTGATGTTCTCGTCGTCCTTGGTGAAGTCGAGGCCTCCGCGCAGCGCCTCGTAGACGACCCGTCCGTAGTTCTTGGCCGACAGGCCCAGCTTCGGCTTGGTGGTGGCTCCGAGCAGCGGGCGGCCGAACTTGTCCAGGTACTCACGCTCCATGACGATCCCGTGAGGCGGCCCCTGGAAGGTCTTCAGATAGTGCGCCGGGATCCGCATGTCCTCCAGGCGCAACGCCTTGAGCGCCTTGAAGCCGAACACGTTTCCGATGATCGACGACGTCAGGTTGGCGACCGATCCCTCCTCGAACAGGTCGATGTCGTAGGCGATCCGGGCGATGTACTGGCCTTCGATCCCGGGCACCGGGTCGAGCTGATAGGCCTTGGCCTGATAGTGCTCGTGTGGAGTGAGCCGGTCGGTCCAGACCACGGTCCAGGTGGCGGTGGAGGACTCGCCGGCGACCGCCGCGGCGGCCTCGATCGGGTCGACACCGGACTGGGGGGTGATCCGAAACGCGCATAGGATGTCCGTGTCCTTGGGCTGATAATCGGCATCCCAATAGCCCATCTCGGCGTATGGGGTCACGCCCGCGGCCCAGCGATCGCGCTGGTGACCAGTGTGTACGTCTTCCGTCAGCGTCATGTCGGGTGGGCCTTTCGGTCGAGATCCTCGTCCAAGCTAACCGGCACCTGGCATAGACGTCAAGCAATAATAACTCAATGCTGCATGGCTTTTCTTTATGTGTCTTTGGCCGATGGTGGGCAGCGGGCAGCAGGCGGCGGAGCGGGGGGTGGCGGAGCGGCCGGCGGCGGAGCGGCGAGTGGCGGAGCGGCGGGTGGCGGAGCGGCGGGCGGCGGGCGGCGGGCGGCGGGGCGGCGGGCGGCCGGGAAATAGCCAAATGTCTATGGATCTCATTCATCTTCCGCTGGTTGCCGACGGAGCGCCGCTTTAGCGTCGGACCGGATGACCCTCGTCCGGGCACTCATCGCTGCGTGATCGACGTCGCGTTCACCCGCGCCGACCTGCGGCGCTGCGACGTCGCCGTCGTCATCGACGTGCTGCGGGCGACGTCCGTGGCCACGCAAGCGCTGGCTGCCGGGTATGAGCGGGTGCTGTGCACCGATGCCGTGGAGCACGCCGAGACGCTGGCCGGCGGCAGCCGGGTGCTCGCCGGCGAGCGGCACTGCCTGAAGCCGCCGGGGTTCGATCAGGGAAACTCTCCGCGCGAGGCGGCTCATCGCCACGGCGACGAGCTGGTGCTCGCCACCACCAACGGCGCCCCGGCGATCGTGGCGGCGACGCGACTGGCACCGGAGGTGATGCTCGCCTGTCTACGCAACCTGGCGGCGGTGGTGACCGCGCTGCGCGGCGACGATCGTGTGGGTGGTGACCTGCAGCTCGTCTGCGCGGGCACCGACGGCGCCGTGGCTCTGGAGGACACCTACGTCGCCGGGCGCCTGAGCGCCGCCCTCACCGGCCCGCGGACCGACGCGGCCCGGGTGGCCGAGGCGGTGGCGCGCGGTTTCGCCACGCCCCTGGAGGCGCTGAGCCAGAGTGCGGATGCTCGCGTCCTGCGGGCATCCGGACTCGGCGCCGACGTCCCGTACTGCGCCACCGAGTCCGTGCTCGATGTCGTCCCGCGGGTGATCGCGGCGGACGTCGGAGTGGCGGTGATCGCCGGCCGCAGCGCGGTCGCGCGGCCGGCCTCGACGGTTGACGCCGCCGCTACCGTCCAGGTCTGATGCCCCGTCCGATCCTGCTCGGCATCGTCGGAGATTCGGCCGCCGGAAAGACCACGCTGACCCGGGGCCTGGTCAGGATCCTGGGCGAGGACCAGGTGACGCACATCTCCGCCGACCACTACCACCGCTACGACCGCCATCAGCGCGCCGAGCGCGGGCTCACCCCGCTGCACCCCGACGGCAACCACCTCGACGTGCTCACCCAGCACCTCAAGCACCTGTGCGCGGGCAACGCGATCCTCAAGCCGGTCTACAGCCATCGTGACGGGACGTTCGAGGCGGCCGAGTACGTGGCGCCGGCGCAGTTCACGATCGTCGAGGGGCTGCTCGGGTTTCACACCGAGGCGATGCGCGACGTCTACGACGTTCGCGTCTACCTGGACCCCCCGGAGGACCTGCGCCGCCGCTGGAAGGTGCAGCGCGACTGCTCGCGGCGGGGTTACACCACCGACCAGGTGCTGGAGGAGCTGGATCGGCGCGAGGCCGATGCCGAGGCCTACATCCGCCCGCAGCGGCGCTATGCCGATCTGGTGATCTCGTTCATGCCCGGCGACCGGGGCGACCAGGAGCACCTCGACGCCCGGGTGGTGATGCGACCGGGGCTCGTCCATCCCGATCTGTCACCGCTGGCCGCGCCCGGCTCGGACGGGATCACATTGCACGAGCGCGGCTCCGAGCTCTCACTGTGGATCCCCGGCACGATCGACGCCGCTCTGGGCGCGACCATCCAGGAGGCGGTCTGGGACCGGATGCACTTCGCCAGCCATCTGCGTACCGATCGGCTGGGGGAGTTCACCGTCGGCACCGAGCTGCACCGATCCGAATCGCTGGCGCTCACCCAGCTGCTCGTCCTGTACCAGCTGGTCACGGCCCGCGCCGCGGTCGCGGTCGGCGCCGACGGCACGCGCACCGACCGCGAGGCGACGGCGGTCGCCACGCTTCCCGACGCATAGGCCGCTCCCGCACGCCGGTGGCGAGCTTCTGGGCCTAGGGCGCTTCCGCAGTCGCTGTCATCGCCGCCGAAGACGCGAACTCGATGAACAGGTCGACGGTCGGCCTGGCGGGACCCACGGCTGAGCGCAGCACGAACCACGGCCGGGTGGCGGGACCGTCGCTGAGGCCGATCTCGCCGAGCCGGCCCGTGGCCAGCTCCATCTCGACGGCAGCGCGAGACAGCAGCGAGATTCCCAGCCCGACGCGGGCCGCCTGCTTGATCGCGCCGTTCGAGCCCAGCGTGAGCGTCTCCGGGCGCAGTCCCCGCGACTCCAGGAACTGCTCGTTGAGCGTGCGCGTGCCCGACCCGGGCTCGCGCAGCAGCCACACCCGGTCGGCGAGATCGCCGGCCGCCATCGGTCCCCCGCTGACCGCCGGATCGTCGGGCGCCGTGATGCAGGCGATCTGGTTGTCGCTGAGCGGCTCGGCTCGGAGCCGCTCGTCGGCCGGTGGCTGGCCGGAGATCGCCACGTCGGCCGTGTGGGCGCGGACGCGATCGAGGATCGCCTGGCGGTTGCCGACGTCCAGCGTGAGCTCGATCTCGGGATGCTGCGCGGAGAAGCTGCGCATCAGCGGCGGGACGAACGACTCGGCCGCCGTGGTGACAGCGGCGATCTGCAGCCGGCGCGAGGCGTGCTGCGCGGCCTCCAAGGCCGCTTGACGACCACTCCCGAGCAGGCCGATGACGTCGGCGGCGAACGGGGCGAACGCCCGACCGGCCTCGGTCAGCCTGATTCCCCGCCCGGCCCGCTCGAACATGTCGCAGCCGAGCTCACGCCCCAATGACGCGATGGCCGAGGATACGGACGGCTGGGTGACGACGAGCTCGTCGGCCGCCGCCGTCACCGAGCCGCCGCGGATGACGGCGAGAAAGCAGGTGAGCTGGGTCACCGTTATAGCCATCTGGCTAATGGTAACCCTAGTGGGATAGACAAACGCCACCTCGATATGGCCACCCCCGTGCGCCGCGCGGATTCGCTCAGTTCAGGTCGCGACCGGCGTGAACGGTCCCGCGCGGGCGAGCAGGCTGGGTAGCTCGCGTCCCGTGACCTCGGCCAACCAGTGCGAGATCTGAAGCAGCGCCACCAGGTCGATGCCGGTGTCGACCCCCTCGCCGTCCAGCAGATAGATGAGGTCCTCGGTGGCGATGTTGCCGGTCGCCCTCGGCGCGAACGGGCACCCGCCCAGGCCACCGATCGAGGCGTCGAGGACGGTGGCGCCGTGCTCGAGCCCGGTGACCGCGTTGGCGTAACCGGTGTTGCGCGTGTTGTGCAGGTGCAGGCCGACGGGGCGACCGGCGAACGCGCGCACCACATCGGGCAGCAGCCGGCGAACCTGAGCCGGCACGCCGACGCCGATCGTGTCCGCCAGCATCAGCTCGTCGGCGCCGGCGCGGGCCATCCGGTGGGCGTGCTCGCCGACCACGCCGGGGTCCACCGCGCCTTCGAACGGGCACCCGAAAGCGGCGGCGAGAGTAACCGTCACCCGCACGCCGGCGGCGTGGGCGGTGGCGATCATGGACTCGGTCGCGTCACTGGCCCGCTGCAGGGTCATGCCCTGGTTTCGCCGCGCGAAGCTGTCGGTGAGCGGATAGGCGAGATGGACTTCGACGACCCCGGCGTCGATCGCCCGCTGCACGCCGCGCGGGTTCAGCGCCAGCGCGGCGTAGACGGTGTCCTCGCCGGGATCCAGAGCGCCGAGCACGTCCTCAGCGCCCCCCATCTGGGGCACCCGCGCCGGATTGACGAAGCTCGCCGCCTCGACCCGGGGCAGCCCCGCCGCGGCCAGACGACGGCACAACTGCGCCCGGGTGGCCGGCGCCAGCGCGACCGGCTCGTTCTGGAGGCCATCACGCGGACCGACGTCGCAGACGACGACCGCGGCACTCACGTCTGATCCCGACCCGGGGCCGGCGCTGCCACCTCCTCCCGGCTGTCCGCCGCCAGCCAGGCGTCGAAGTCACGCCGCTCGTCGGCGATCCGGCGGACCAGCTCGGCGGGGTCGGGCAGGGGCCCGAAGTCGAACTGCTCGCCCGCCTCCGCCGCGGCTCCCGTTCGCTCGCGCGCGGCGGCGGTGGCCGTCGCGTCGACCTCGCCGACCGCGGACACCACGACGCCGTACTGGTCGCGCGCGGCCGCCACGGTCACGAGGCCGGCGCGGACGTCGGTGGCCACGCGGTCGGGCTCCCGGGTGAACGGATCGCCGAGGCCGCCGGCGCCGGCGGTGCAGAACACGAGCCGATCGCCGCGAGCCACCGGGAGGTTCTCGACCTTGGAGGGGAGCGAGATTTCGGTCGCGTCGGCGACGCGAATCAGCGTCTTGTTGGACGGGGCGCCGTGGCGTCCGCCCTGCAGGCCCCACGGGAAGGTCTGGGCGCGGTCGTCCTGGTAGGACACGAGCCCGTCGGCGAGGAACTCGTAGGTCTTGCCCACGCCGTGCCCGCCGCGGTGATAGCCGGCGCCGCCTGAATCGGGACGAGCCTCGTAGCGCAGCACGCGCAGCGGGTAGTACTTCTCCAGGTACTCGGTGGGGACCGCCTTGAACAGCGGCCACCAGGAGTGGCCGTCCAGGCCGTCGGCAAACGGCCGCGCCGGGATGCCGCCGTACAGGATCTCGAGGATCTGGTAGTCGTTGCCGTTCTTGTCGGTGCCCGAGTACACGAAGTTCGGGCTCGTCCCGTAGCCGCCGGTGACCGCGAACTGCTCCAGTGCCTTGGAGAACACCGCGTCGACGACGTCGAACTGGCGCGCCATCAGGCTCAGCCGGTTGCCCAGCGGCGCCGGGAACCGGGGCCGCAGTGCGCACCCGTCAGGGATGGTCACCTCGATCAGGTCGTAGTAACCGTCGTTGAACACCAGGTCTGGCGCGAACGCCATGATCAAGAAGACGCCGGCGAACATCTTGAACATCTCGATGTTGAGGAGGAAGTTGACCGAGCCGGGAACCTGCGGGTCGGTGCCGGTCCAGTCGACGTGAAGCCGGTCGCCGTCGCGCCACAGGGCGAGCCTGAGCTTGATCGGGCCGTTGCCGAGCCCGTCGTCGTCGGCGTAGTCCTCGAACTCGAACCGCTCGCCGTCGGGCAGGTGCGTGCGGATCAGCTCGATCAGGCCGCGCCGGGTGCGGTCCAGGATCGCGTCGCAGGCCTCCAGATAGGTCTCCCTGCCGAACCGCTGGCACAGCTCGATCACGCGCGCCGCCCCGGCGGCGGTGCCGGCGGCGATCGCCTTGATGTCGGCCTCGACCTCCTTGGGCATCCGCGTGTTGTGACAGAAGAGCGCCAGCAGCTCGCGGTTGAGCACGCCGCCGTCATACAGCTTGAGCGGCGGCATCCGGATGCCCTCGTGGTAGATGCTGCGCGCGGTGATCGGCATTGAGCCCGGCGCGGTGCCGCCGACATCCATCAGGTTGCCCCACTGCGAGGCATAGCCGACCAGCTGATCCTCGTAGAAGATCGGGCGCAGGATCAGCAGGTCAGGGGTGTGCGAGATCGAGCCCTCGCACATGTAGGGGTCGTTGAGCGCGATCACGTCGCCGTCGCGCAGGTCCGCGGCGGCATATGGGGAATGATCGAGGATCGTCTGGATGGCACTGCCGAACTGGCCGATGACCATCCGGCCGTGGCGGTCGGCGATCAGCGGAAACTGGTCTGACTGCTCGCGGATGACCGGGCTCACCGCGGTGGTCTCGAGCACCCGGTCCATCTCGTAGCGGGCGTTGGCCAGCGTGTTCTCGATGATGTCCAGCGTGATCGGGTCGATCTGGTGCTCGCGCACGAAGTCCGGAAGCTGCCGCTCGGTGACGCCCATCGTCAAATGCCCTCCGCTCTGCGAATGATGATGTTGCCGTACCCGTCGATGGCGCCGGCGTAGCCGGGCTCGATCACGGTGGTGGTGTCCTGCTGCTCGACGATCGCCGGCCCGGTGAGCTGCTGTCCGGCCTGGAGCCGGTCGCGTTCATAGATCCCCGTCGCGCGCCATTGGCCGTCGAAGAACACCGGCTCCGAGCAGTGGGGGTCAGACCGCCGGCGCTCGCCGTGCCCGTTCGGGTTGACCACCTCCTCGCCGGCGGCGGCCGAGCCGACGACGCGCAGCGTGGCGATCTCGATCGGCGCGTCCAGCTCGAAGCCGTAGCGTCGCCGGTGCTCTGACTCAAACCGCTCGCGCACCACCGTCGCGTAGCCGTCGGTCAGCTCGTGCAGCTCCAGGGTGCAGGGGACCTGGATGTCCTGCATGTAGTAACGGCAGTCGGCGTAGAAGCGAAACGAGTGCTGGTGGGCGGGCACCGCCTCTCGCGTCAGCCAGTCGGCGGCGTCGGATGCAAGCTCGGTCAGCGCCTGGTGCAGGCTCGCGGCGGGCGTGTCCTGCGTCACCTGCAGGAAGGTCCGCGCGAACTCGTTCTGCACCTCGGCGACCAGAAACCCGAACGCGCTCAGCACGCCGGGTGTGGCCGGGATCACCACCGGGTCGGCGTGGATCAGGCGACCGAGGGCATTGGCGTGCAACGGTCCCGCACCGCCGAAGGCCACGAGCCCGAACTCCCGTGGATCGAAGCCGCGCTCGATGCTGACGACGCGCAGGGCGGCATGCATGTTCTCGTTGGCGATGTCGATGATCGCCTGCGCCGCCCGGGTCACGTCGACCCCCATGCCGTCGGCGATCCTCTGCACCGCGGCCCGTGCCGCATCCTCGTCGATCGCCAGCGAGCCGGCGAGCTTGGTCTGAGGCGGAATCCGGTGCAAGACGACGTTCGCATCGGTCACCGTCGGCTCGGTGCCACCGCGACCGTAGGCGGCGGGCCCGGGCTCGGCGCCCGCGCTCTGCGGCCCGACGCGCAACGCCCCGACCGGGGTCAGGTAGGCGATCGAGCCGCCCCCGGCCCCGACGCTGTGGACGTCCACTCCCCGGGACTGGAACTGGTAATAGCCCAGCTGGGCGTCGCGGCGAATCGTGACCGAGCCATCCACGCAGACTGAGACGTCGGTCGACGTGCCGCCGACGTCGAGCGTGAGCACGTTGGGCGCCCCGATGCGCCGCGCGAGCCAGGCCGCGCCGACCACACCTCCGGACGGGCCGGAGAACGCGGTGTCCACCGGCCGCTCCTTGCTGGCCCGGGTGCTCATCGTGCCCCCATCCGATCGGACCACGTTGAGCCGGCCGCCGAAGCCCTCGTCGTGGAGCAGCCGCTCGAGGCCATCGACATATCTGATCACCTGCGGCTGGACGTAGGCGTTGAGGACCGCGGTGAGGGTCCGCTCGTACTCCCGGTACTCGGACACGAGGTCCGAGGAGATCGAGACGGGCAGATCGGGATGGGCGGCGCGGGCGATGTCCCGGGCGCGCCGCTCGTGCTCCGGGTTGACGTAGGAGTTGAGCAACCCGATCGTCACCGACTGCACGCCGGCGGTCACCAGCTCGTGGAGCGCCGCGCGCGCCCCGTCCTCGTCCAGCGCCTCGACCTCGGTGCCGTCGGCGGCGATCCGGCCGCCGATCCCCCGGGTGTTCCACAACGCGGCGAGCGGCTCGGGCTTGATCATTCCCATCCAGCCGTAGAGGGGACCGGGCGTCCAGGCGCGCGCCAGATGGAGGATGTGCTCGTTACCGGGAGTGGTCAGAAGGCCGCACGGCGCGCCCTTGCCCTCCAGGATCAGGTTGGTGACGACGGTGGAGCCGTGCAGGATCAGCTCCAGCTCGCTGGGCGACACACCGACCCGGCGGCACGCCTCACGCACACCGTCGAGAACGCCGACCGACTGATCCGCCGGTGTGGACAGCACCTTGACCAGTGTCACGTCGCCGCCGTCGGTGTCCTGCATCTGCACGTCGGTGAACGTTCCTCCTACATCTACTCCCAGCCGGTATCCCATCACGCCGCTCCTGTCGTTGCCGCTAGTGCGAGCCCTCAGTCGTTGCCGCTAGTGCGAGCCCTCAGATGACGCCGTCATCTCGCAACTCGGTGATACGGGTCGGTTCCACCCCGAGCTCCTGCAACACCGCCTCCGTGTCCGCGCCGACCGTCCAACGGGCCGGCTGGCGCACGCGTCCCGGTGTCAGCGACAGCCGCGGAACGACACCCGGTCCGCTGATCGTGCCGTGGACCTCATCGTCGTATGACACCAGCAGCCCGCGCTCGCGGAAGTACGGATCGGCGTACACATCGGCGGCGTCGTAGACAGGGGCACACACGACGCCCGCCTCGTTGACCAGCTGGTCGAGCTCGTTCGCGGTGTGCTGCTGCGCCCAGCCGCCGATCAGCTCGTCAAGCAGGTCCTCGTGCTCACCGCGGGCATGGTGATCGATGAACCGGGGATCCTCGGCCAGCTCCGGACGGCCGATCAGCGTGGCCAGCCGGCGCCACAGCGTGTCGTGGTTGGCGGCGATCACAACCCACTTGCCATCCTTTGACCGGTACACGTTGCTGGGGGCGATCCGCGGCAGGCGGGGGCCGGTGGGTTGCCGGACCGTCTCCGTCTGCTCGTACTCCAGGATCGCCGACTCGGTCACGGCGAAGCAGGCATCCACGATCGACGCATCGACCACCTGCCCCTCCGCGCCCCGGACGTCACGCGCGTACAGCGACATCAGGATCCCCTGAAACGCCGACTGGGCGGCGAGCGTGTCGCCCAGGGAGATGCCGAACCGGGGCGGAGCCTGGTCCGGATAGCCGTTGATGTAGCGCAGGCCGGCCAAAGCCTCGCCGGCGGCCGCAAAGCCCGGCCGATCCCGGTAGCGGCCCGTCTGCCCGTAGCCGCTGACCCGGGCGTAGACGACCCTGGGGTTGATCGCATGCACGTCCTCGGGTCCGAGCCCCCAGCGCTCCATCGTCCCGGGACGGAAGTTCTCCAGCACCACGTCGGCCCCGGTGGACAGCTGGGCGGCTATGCGCTGCCCCTCATCGGTGCGCAGGTTGAGCGTGATCGAGCGCTTGTTGCGGGCCAGGATCGACCACCACAGCGAGTGCTCGCGGTGGCGCAGGCGCCCCCAGTCACGCATCGCGTCGCCTCTGGGAGGCGGTTCCACCTTGACCACGTCGGCGCCGAAGTCGCCGAGCAGGGTGCCGACGAACGGCCCTGCCAGGAGCTGTCCGAACTCCAGCACGCGCAGGCCCTGGAGAGGGCCATCGGCCAAACGGGCGGACACAGGCGCGGACAGGGCGGCGGCCCTGGGCGCCGGCTCAGCCGTCACCGCTCCATCACCTCCGACAGGAACGCGCCGGCCCCCTGGATGTGCATGCGCATCACCGTGCCGGCCAGCTCGCCCCGGCCGGCGCTGATCGCGCCGACCAGCTCCCGGTGACAGAACAGCGATTGCTCGCGCTGGTCGGGTTCGCGCCAGAACGACGAGCGGAACACGCGCGGCACCCCGCTGACCGCGCTCATGGCGGCGGTCAGCCGCGGTGAGCGTGCGGCCTCGACGATGATCCGGTGGAACTCGTCGTTGAGCGCCAGCAGCGCCGACACGCTGGCGTCGTCGCCGGCATCGTGAGTGAGCGACTGCGCGTGGTTCTCCCCCAGGCGGCCGAGCTGCCGGGGATCGATGCGGTGCGCGGCGAGCGCCGCGGCGTGGGGTTCGATCAGCGCGCGGACCTCATACAGGTCGGCCAGGTCGGCGGCGTCGAACGGGCGCACCGATGCGCCGCGGCGAGGCTCGATCTCCACCAGTCCCTCACGCGCCAGCACCAGCAGCGCCTCTCGCACCGGTGTCCGCGAGGAACTGAGCCGCTCGGCGAGCGTCTCGGCGCGTAGCCGCGCGCCCGGGGCCAGTCGCCCCGCCAGGATGGCCTCGCGCAACTCCTCGGCGACACGGGTCGCATGCGTCTGGGTCGCCTCTCCTGCACCCATTTTGCATACGCTACTTGCTGTGTGGCCCGCCTGTCCAGCCGCGTCAGCCGCCGGATTGCATGCAAACTGGCCGGCGGTAGGATCAGCGCGTGGACGAGGTGTCAGCCCGGCTGTACGCCGAACGCGGGCTCGGTGGGCGCTCGGGCGCCGGCCATCGCCCGGCGCTGGTGATCGTCGATCTCAACTACGCGTTCACCGATCCCGCCTCGCCGCTGCACTGCGCCGCCGACGACGCGGTCGCCGCCAACGTCCGGCTGCTGGCCGCGGCCCGGCGAGCCGGTTGCCCGGTGGCGTTCACCACGGTGCAGTACGACGCCGCCGCCGCCCGCGTGGCCGCCGCGTTCCTGGCGAAGGTGCCGGCGCTGCGCCAGCTCGAGCCGGGCACGCGCTGGCCGGAGATCGACCGCCGGATCGCCCCGCGAGACGGCGAGCCGGTCCTCGCCAAGCTGTTCGCTTCAGCGTTCTTCGGGACGCCGCTGTCGGCGCTTCTCGCCTCGCACGGGTGCGACACCGTGATCGTGACCGGAGCGTCGACCTCGGGCTGCGTGCGGGCGACGGCGGTCGACGCGATCCAGCACGGCTATCGCGTGGTCGTGCCGCGGGAGGCGGTGGCCGACCGCGCGTCCGCGCCGCACGAGGCCAGCCTGCTCGACATCGACAGCAGGTACGGCGACGTGGTGACTGTCGCCGAGGCCGAGGACCTGCTCCGCCGCGCCCGCTCCGCACCCGCTGAGTGAGCGTCGGCGGGCAGGGTAGGATCGGGTCGTGAGCCTTGACGACGCCTCCGTCTCGGCCCCCTCGGAGGGCCTGGAGCCGGTGCCGGGTCAGACGACGTCCCGCGCCCGCGACGGGCAGCCGTCGGCCAGCTACAGCATCACGATGCGCGTTCACCTGCAGCAGCGGCCGGGGGCGTTCGCGCGGGTCGCCGGCGCCATCGGCGAGACCGGCGCGATCCTCGGAGCGATCGACCTGGTGCGGGTGCAAGGCGGTGAGGTGGTGCGCGACGTGACCGTCGCGTGCGTGGACGCGGCGCACGGCGAGGCGGTCGTGGCGGCGGTCGGAGAGCTGGACGGCGTATCGGTGGAGAGCGTCTCCGATCGCACCTTCCTGATGCACCTCGGCGGAAAGATCGAGGTCACCGGGAGCATCCCGGTGAGGACTCGGGATGACCTGTCGATGGCTTACACGCCCGGCGTGGCCCGCGTGAGCCGGGCGATCCACGACGACATCGAGAAGGCGTGGTCGTTGACGATCAAGGGCAACGCCGTGGCGATCGTCTCGGATGGAACCGCGGTGCTCGGGTTGGGCGACATCGGTCCTGAGGCGGCGATGCCCGTGATGGAGGGCAAGGCGTTGCTGTTCCAGGAGTTAGCCCGCATCAACGCGTACCCGCTGTGCCTGGCGACCAAGGATCCCGACACCATCGTCGAGTTCGTCAAGGCGATCACGCCCACGTTCGGCGCGGTCAACCTCGAGGACATCTCGGCGCCGCGGTGCTTCGAGATCGAGCGCCGTCTGCGCGACGAGCTGCCGATACCGGTCTTCCACGACGATCAGCACGGGACGGCGATCGTGGTGCTGGCGGCCCTGATGAACGCGTTCCGGGTCGTGAACAAACGCGCGGAGGACGTCAAGGTGGTCGTAGTCGGCGCCGGCGCCGCCGGCGTGGCGTGCGCCGAGATCATGCTCGCCCGCGGTATCCGCAACATCGTGGTGTGCGACATCGATGGGGCGCTCTATGCCGACCGGCCCGGCCTCGACCCGGCTCGCAAGGCGGTCGCCGAGCGGACGAACCCAAACGATGAACGGGGCATGGCCAATGACGTGCTGGCCGGCGCGGACGTGCTCGTCGGCGTGTCCGGGCCCGGGGCGGTGTCCGCAGCCGCGGTGCGCAGCATGGCGGAGCGTCCGGTGGTCTTCGCCCTGGCCAACCCGGAGCCCGAGGTGCCCGTGGAGGCGGTCGGCCACCACGTCGCCATCATGGCCACCGGTCGATCGGACTATCCCAACCAGATCAACAACGTCCTCGCCTTCCCCGGCGTGTTTCGCGGCGCTCTCGACGTTCGCGCCCGGTCGATCAACGAGGAGATGAAGCTCGCCGCCGCCCAGGCGATCGCCGCGGTGGTCACCGACGACGTGCTGGACGCCGACTACATCATCCCGAGCGTGTTCAACCGTCAAGTGGTCACCGCCGTCGCTGACGCCGTCGCCGAAGCGGCGAGGGCGAGCGGCGTGGCGGAAGCGGCGAGGGCGAGCGGCGTGGCGGCGGAATCGCGACTGGGTGATTGACCAGCTCCCGGGCGTCCGCCCGGTGCTGATGGTCGTCAGGTTGTGCTAGGAATTAGCAGAATTATTCTGCTAATATTGCTACATGGTGATCAGCCCCCTCGTCAGGTCGCGCGCCGCGCAGCGGCGCTTCGTCGACCGAGCGCGGGAGACACGGGAGATCATGCGATCGGTGAGCGCCGGAGAGCCGGTGCTGCTGCTCGGTGAGCCCGGCAGCGGGCGCACCTCGCTGCTCAACCACGTGGCCTGGCTCCTCGGGCGAGAATCTCCGCGGCGCGAGGCGGTGGTGGTCGGCGGCGGGCTCGCGCGCGATCCCGCGCAGCTGCTGGGAGTGCTGGTGGCGCGGTTGCAGCGCCTCGCCGAGCCGGAGAGCCCACGGGCGCGCTGGATCGAGGATCTGCGCGCGCTGTCGATGCCGGACGGGCCGTTCGGCCGGGTCGTCGCCCCCGCGATTTTGATGGAGCTGGTTGATCTGCTGGGGGAGCGGCTCGGTGCGTTGGACCGCGAGGTGTGTCTGATGATCGACGGAATCGCGCCCGCGGTCGCCCACGGCGTGTTCGGCAGCCTACGCGACGAACTCTGGGCGCTGGAGGGCGCCAGCTGGATCGTCGCCGGCGATGCCGGCGCCGGGCCGCTGTACCGGGAACCACCCGCCGATGCGTTCTTTGCACGCGTCATCGAGCTGTGCTCACTACCGGCGCCCGACTCAGCCAGGCTTCTGCGGTCCCACCTGCCGGACCTCTCCGCAGCGCAAGTCGAGATGGCGATCGCGGCCGGCGGCGGGAATCCGCGTCGGCTGCTGCAAGCCGCATCCGACATCCAGGCTGGTCGGCCGCCGACCGGGATGGCGACCGACGAGCTCGTCGCGCGGGCCGCCGGCGTGGGAGGTCCACTCGCGCGGGTCCTGGTGGAGTACCTCGCGGCGCACGGACCGGCCGCGGCGTCGGATGCGCGGATGCTGAGCCAGCTGGGCGCGAGCCGCCAGCGGGCGAGCCAGCTGATGCACAAGCTCGAGTCCGCCGGACTGCTTGAGACACTCGAGCAGCACGAGACCGGCCGGCGCGGCCGGCCGGCCCGCCGTTTCGCGGTGAGAACGTCGGCGTGAGCAACCAGGTCCTCAACCAGCTCCTCGACGCGCACGCCTTCGATGGCAGCCCGCTGCACGTCGACATGCGGGCTTACCACGTCGCCTTCGATGATCGCGGACGCAGCGGCTGCGAGAGCGCGGTGGTGCGCGCTGCGCAGAGCAGCGAGCGCATCGGCGTCCAGGGGCCGATCGGGTGCGGCAAGACGAGCGTGCTCCGTTACGCGCTCGACGACCCCAACGGAACGATTGCGCCCATCTGGGTCTCGGTCGCGTTCGACGACGACCAGGTGGTGCTCGACGTGCGCCGGTTCGCCGCCCACCTGATCCAAAGCATCGTGCGCGATGCGGAGCGCGCAGGCGCGCTCACCCCGCGCCAGCGCGATGCGATCCTGACCGCGTCCGCCGCGCGGCGGCCCCTCCCCGGCCGCGAGCGTCAGCTGGCGGCGAGGCTGGCGGCCACCTTCTGGATAGCAACCGGCGGTCTCTCCCGGGAGGTGACCTCGACATTGGAGGGCGTCGACCTGCAGCGGCCGGCCAGCGAGGTGCTGGAGAACGTCAATCGGGCGCTGGAGGCGATCAGCGCCGCCGATCGTCAGCCGGTGATCGTCGTCGATGACTCCGACAGCTTCACCCGCCGGCTCGGCAGCTCCCGCACGCGCGACGAGCTCGTCGGCGGGTTCTTCGGCCCCATCCTCCGATCGCTCACCGAGTTGCACGCGGGCCTGATCGTCGCCGTGCACGCCGAATACCTGCAGATGCCGGCCTTCGACAGGGCGCGACGGGAGCACGGGGCGCTCGAGCGCCTGATCGCCGTCCCGCCGGTGGTCAGCGGCCAGCTCGCGCGCATCCTGGATCGCCGCATCCGCCTGGCCGTGGACGCCGGACGGAAGCAGGCGGTCACCGACGCCGCGGTCGAGTCGCTCGCCGAGCTCAACCGCACGCGCACCGGGCGCAACCTGCGCACCACCCTCGGCATCGCGCACGCGGCGCTCGTCGCCGCCGTCGACCGCGGAGGCGAACTGATGGAGGAACACGACGTGGCGCGGGCGGCCGTCGAACAGCTCGGCACGTAGCTTCGCGCCCCGCCCCGCCCGCCCCGGCCGCCCCGCCCGCCCCGGCCGCCCCGGCCGCCCCGGCCGCCCCGGCCGCCCCGGCCGCCCCGCCCCGCCGACCCCCGCCGCGCCAGTGAAACCCAGTTGGTGGCGATCGCGCGTTGAGCATCCCTCAGCGACATCTGGCCATCGCACACCTCGCGCCGGAGGTCGTCTTCGACCCCGTCCTTCGGATTGGGCGAAGCTCCCGGCTCGGGCCAGAGGTTGCGGGGATCGTTGGTCGCGCCGCCGAGCTCCAGCGGCACCAGGTGGTCGTACTCATAGGCACGTAGCGGTCCGGCGTCGCCGTAGGCCGTCATGCTTGCCGCCTTCTCCCGCTCGGTGATGCCCTCCGGCGGTCGCACCGTCGCCGCCCACCCGCCGGCGCAGATCGTGTGCTGGATCGTCGCCGGAGTGACCTCGGGATTCAGCACCCCCGGCGTGCACGACGGATCCGGCCGGGCGTAGAGGCCGGAGCCGATCGCGTGGCAGGAATCGGGCGCAGGTTGAGGCTGAACAACATCATCCGTGGCCTTCGAGAGGCGCAGCTCTCCTGATCCACCAAGCGATCGTCGGGTGGCGGCGTCGGTGGTCACGCTCGTTCCGGTGCCGCATCCCACCAGGACAAGCGTGGCGCTCGCCACGACCCCAGCGATCAGCGTCCGCATCCGGCGCGTCCTTAGAGATCTCCCGACGAGGGCGCCCGTCATTCCCCGGCATCGCCAGGATCAGTCACAGCGCCGTAGCGAAGTGGGCCGCCGAGCTGCCGGCGAACCTCCACCAGCCCCGCATCCACGAGCGCCGCCAGGTCGGCGACGAGCTCATCTGCCTGAGCAAGCTCGGGCCGCGACGGTCCGCCTTCACTGGAGCACGAGGAAAGATCCGGCGCTGTCAGGTGGTCGACGAGAGTCATACGCGTTCCTCCATAGAGCTACGTGGCATCGCTTAGCCCAGAATGACGCGAGCGTCGGACGGAACCGGATGGCGCCGCGGATTCCGGAATTTGCGAACGGCGGAGTTGTCAACAGCGTGCCCCGCGGGCGTCTCGCCGCTATTTGCGAGGAAACCCGGTGCTCGTCCACAGGGTTCTCCGCAGCTACGTGGCGGTCTCTTTGCTACGCAGCCGTGGTTATGAACATCCGGCGCACATTGGAGACTCGGCGCTCCCGGTAGAACCAGTCCCCGGCATGAGCGTCTCTCTCCCCCATCCCTCCAGCCGCCTCCTCCGCGCCGCCGCCGCCGACCAGGCGGATCTCGTCCGCCAGCGCGAGCGGATCACCCGCCGCCGGGAGGCGCTGCTCGCTGAGCTGGGCGAAATCGACGCGGCGCTGACCGGCGTAGACGAGCGGCTGTCGGTGCTTGCGCGTCTGACCGGTGCACCTCGGGCGAGCGGCGGGACCGCCGATGTCCGGAGCCCGCCGATGCCTGCCGTGGCCACCACGGAGGCCTTCGGCGAACCACGCTCGAATGCCCAGCCGGAGGTCTTGCGCGGTCCCGCGATCCGCGAGGCCGCCGTCAAGGTCGTGGTCGCACAGCCCCGGCGCATCGAGGCCATCCACTACCGCCGCTGGTACGAGCTGCTGCAGGAGACGGGATACGCGGTGGCCGGCAAAGATCCGGTCGCCGTCTTCCTCACGCAGGTGAGCCGGTCGCCGGTCGTCCGCAAGGCGACCAAGCCGGGCGTCTACGAAGTCGACCGCCAGGCGCCCCTGCGAATCCGCCAGCGCCTCGAACGTCTGCAGAGCGAGCTGCGCGAACTTACCGCCACCACCCCATCGGCCGCTGGCGACCTGGCCGCCGTCCGCGGCCACCGCCACGAGCTCGACCTCGCGATCAGCCAGCACGAGCGCGCGCTCGAGGAAGCGCTTCGAGTGCTCAGTCCTGATGGCCCGGCGGCCTCGGGGCTCGATGCTCAACGCGTGCGCTGACGCGCATTCGCTCCTGCGGTGGCAGCTGCCCGGAGCACCGCTCCGGGTGCCGGTGCCGTGCGTCCCGGATATGGCATGACGTTGGTGGGAGATTTTCGCCATTGAACTGCGCAAAATCGTGGTGGATCATCTGGGTTATCGCCACGTGTCTATTCTGCATCCCGTAGCTTGGGATTACGGCGACTGCCTTCGGCAACGCTCTCCCGGGTGTGTAGGGGCTAAACGGAGACCGGGGTTGGTAGAGGGGTGATGGCATGGCCACGAATTCGTGATCACGCCCGCGCGGCTGCAGCGGCGTGAGCGGCAAGCTCGCGCCAGCGTGACGCAGATCGCCACACGGCTCACCTCTGACCATCACTGTGCCTGGATGAAGGGAGCATCACGATGCCCATTTCCTCTGTACGTATCACGCCTGACAGCGGGACCGTAGATCAAAATCTCGGGCTGCTGGCCGAGCTGGCCGGAACTTGGCGAGGTCCCGGCTTCAATTTGATCGCTCGCCCGAACTTCGAAGGGAACGAGCCCCTCTACCTGCAGCTAAATCAGACGCGCGAGACGCTGAACGTCGACCCGATCGGCTCCTCGATCCCCAATCGCGGCTTCGGCCAGGACGATCTGGAGCTGTTCGGCCTCACCTACCTGCAGAAGATCAGCGATGCGTCCACAGGTGGCGCGCTGCATATCGAGCCGGGTATCTGGGTCACACAGGGCGAGACCACCTATCCGCCTGAGGACCCGCCGCCCGAAGGGCGGATCGTGGCGCGCATGGGGAACATTCCTCATGGCAACTCGATCCTCGCGCAGGGCGGCGCGACGCGCTTTTCGGGGTCACCGGTACTGGCCGCCGGGGCCACTCCATATTCGTTCTCGGTGTTCCCGTCCTTCAATAGCACCCCCTTCCCGATCGCGCCCGGTCAGCCGCTTACCCTGAACGCCGCGGGGTCTTCCGAGAAGCTCACCGCGGCGGCGGCCACCCCCCCGGTGCCACCATTCCAGGAGTACGACCTGACGGTCCCGGACTCGGCGACCAATCCACGCACCCCCTTCGGAACCACCGAACCGCCGCTACCGCCGGCGATCAACGGGATCGCGATGCAACAGGTGGTGGACGACCCGATCAAGATCCTCCAGGCGACTGTCGAGAACCAGGTGCACGACGGCCACACGTTCCAGGGAGTAGCGCTGAACGTGGCCACCCAGCGGACGATCAACTTCCGCGAACAGCCCAACCGGCCCGAAGGCCCCTTCTCGGTCGTCACCGTCACCGACGGAGCGGGCGGCATCGAGAACATCCTGTTCCTTGAGGGCGGGGAGCCGACCGGAGCGGTCGGTCCAAACGCGCTGACCTCGCTGGTGTACGCGACCTTCTGGATCGAGAAGGTGACGCGCCCCGGCGGGCAGCACTTCATGCAACTGCAGTATGCGCAGATGACGATGCTGAACTTCGGGATCCTCGGAGCGCCGCCCGCGGCGCCGATCCTCGGCTGGCCCCACATATCGGTCGCCACGCTGCGCAAGACGTTCGGGTAAACCGCCCGGCGGAGCAGAGGAAAAGGACCATGAACGACACCATCATCCGCACCGATGAGCAGAATGGCGCAGCGCCCGGCGCGGCGGCCGAGCCACCCACAAAGGCGGAGGCCATCCCCGATACGTCATCCAGTGTCGGGACGATCGCCGGCCTCGCCGAGCTCAAGGGATTGCTGCTGTACGCGGCAATCCTCAGCTTCGCCAGTTTGTACGTCTCCTTCATCGTCCGGATCCTGAGCGCTCGGGCGTCGCACCCACCGGGCCTGGATGGGGCGACGGTGACGGCGGCGGCCGCGCTCGCCGGAATCCTCGGCTCGGCCTTTGCGCTCGAGATCGGGGTCCCGACGAACCCGGCTGCCACCAACCCGGAGCCGAGGCGGGCACTGGCCCGCGCGTCGAGCACGCCGAAGAAGCTCAAAGCGCGCCTGCGGATCCTGCTCTCCCTCGAGCCCAGCAATACCGAGACGCGAAGCTGGCCCAAGAGCTTTGGCATCTGGGCTTATGCCGTCGTCGGCAGCGCCGTAGCAATCACCTACATCACCAATCACAGCGAGACGCCCAGCGCGGTCAAGGCGCTGGCCGTCGCCTTTGCCGGCTACGTCCTGGCGCTGGTTCGGACGGCGTACACCGACAGCAAGACCTGATCCGAGACTCCGATCTCCCCGGCGGTGGTGGGGGGCGATGGGCTAGGTTCTCGTGGATGGAGCGCCGTCGATTCGGACGCACTGGGTGGAAGGTGCCGGTCGTGGGGCTGGGAACCTGGCAGACCTTCGATGTCGGCCCCGGCGAGGAGAGCATGGCGGCCGAGGTCGTCGATGCCGTCTGGGAGGGCGGCACGCGGTTCTTCGATTCCTCGCCGATGTACGGCCGTGCCGAGGGAGTGCTCGGTCGGGCGCTGGGCGATCGCCGACCGGATGCCTGGGTGGCGACGAAGATCTGGACGAGCTCAACGGCCGAGGCGAGAAGTCAGTTCGAAGCTCAGCTCCGGTTCTTTGGTGGGCGGGTCGACCTGGAGCAGGTGCACAACCTGGTCGCGTGGCGGGAGCACCTCGATTGGCTCGACGAGGCGCGGGCGGCGGGCCGGCTCGCGTTCCTCGGCGCGACGCACTACGCGGCGAGCGCGTTTGACGAACTGGAGCGGGTCATGCGCACCGGCCGCATCGATGCGATCCAGGTGCCGTATAACCCGCTGGAGCGCGGTGCCGAGCAGCGCATCCTGCCCCTCGCCGCCGAACTGGACCTCGGTGTCATAGCGATGCGCCCGCTGGGCGGCGGTTCATTAGCGAGGCGATTCGACGCAACCGAGCTCTTGAAGTGGACGCTGGCCGATGAACGGGTCCACGTCGCGATCCCCGCGACCTCGAGCACGGCGCACGCTCGGATCAACACCGCCGCCGGCGCAGCTCCCTGGCCCTCACCGGCGAGGCGACAGACGCTGGTCAGCTGAGGGTCGCCGGTGACGGTCTCCGGGGGCGGGGTGCAGGGAGTCGCCCGTCACTCCGGATCTGGGTAGGCAGGTACCGTCACACTATCCGGCTGGTGATCCTGTTCATCGCGGCCGACCAGCGCTGCAACACCATTCGGCTCACGCTGTTCGAGCTCATCTCGCCTATGCCGTTCGCGCTTCTTGAAGAACTCCGCGCCCTCGATGCTGATGTGGGGTAGGAGCCGGTCGACCCAGCCGGGGAGGTACCAGTTGACCTTCCCCATCTTGACCATGAGGGCTGGGACGAGCAGGCAACGAACGATCGTGGCGTCGAGGATCACCGCCACCGCTAGACCGATCCCGAACTGCTTGACCGTCGGGTCGCCGTTGAGCACGAAGGCGCCGAACACGAAGACCATGATCGTCGCGGCGGCGGTGATCACGCGCGCACTGGTGATCAGCCCCTTGACCACGCTGCTCCTGTTGTCCTCACCAGCGTGGACGTGCTCTTCGATCTGGCTGACCAGGAACACCTCGTAGTCCATCGAGAGCCCGAACAGGATCGCGAACATGAACAGGGGTACGTAGGACACGATCGGTACCGAGCCCTCGAGCCCGATCGCGCTGTGCAGCCAGCCGAATTGGAAGAGCGCGGTGAGGACGCCATAGGCGGCAGCGATCGACAGCAGGTTCATGACTGCCGCCTGGACGGGGACGATGACCGTGCGGAAGGCGAGCACCAGTAGCAGGAAGCTGAGCGCGATCACGACCAGGATCTGGAGCGGGAGCTTGCTCGAGATGCTCGAGGCGAGATCCACATTGCCGGCGGTCGTGCCACCGACGTACGCCTTCATGTCGGTGCCCTTCTCCGCCCCGGGAATCACGCTCGAGCGCAGCTTGTCCACCAGATCGGCCGTCGCCTGATTAGAGGGGCCGGTCTTGGCGATTGCGTTGAAGTAAGCCGTGGTGCCGGCCTTGTCGATCTGGATCGGGGTGACTGCGACCATCCCGGCCGTGTGTGAGACGTCCTGCTCCAGCCCGGTCAGGCGGGGGTCGCTCGTCCCCTTCGCGGGCGAGGCCAGTGAGGCTGCCACGATCAGCGGTCCGTTCACGCCCGGACCGAACTCGGTCGAGATCAAATCGTACGCCCGGCGGGCGGTGGTCGAGGTGGACAGCGCGGCGACGTCCTTCTGACCCAGGTTGAGCGACAGCAGCGGGATCGCGAGCGGAAGCAGGATCGCCAACGCCGCCACCCCCGCGACCACCGGGTGTCGGGCGACCCCGTTGGCCCACCGCGACCACAGGCCAGGCTTGAGGTCGGCTTGGCGGCCACGGACGCGCAGCGAGTTGATGTGCGGACCGGCGATCGCCAGCATCGCCGGCAGCAGGGTGACCGCCACGAGGACCGCGACGACGACCGCGACCGCCGCCATCAACCCCATCGTGGTGACCAGCGGGATGTTCGCGACCGCCAGCGAGACCAGTGCGATCGTCACCGTTCCGCCCGCGAACACGACCGCCCCGCCGGAGGTCGCGGCCGCGCGGGCGATCGACTCCCGCAACTCCAGTCCGTCGTCCAGGCCCCGGAAGTGCCTGGTGACGATGAACAGGGCGTAGTCGATCCCGACGCCCAGGCCGATCATCGTGGCCAGCGTCGGCGCCACCGTGGAGACGGTCATGGCGTGGCTGAGGATCCGGACGATCGACAGCGTCGCCGCCAACCCGATGATCGCGCCGAGGATCGGCAGGAACATCGACACCACCGTCCCGAACGTGAAGGTGAGGATCAACATGGCGGCGATGATGCCGATCAGCTCGCTGGACTCGGTGGAGGGCTTGGACACCTTCTGACCGAGCTGGCCGCCGGTCTCCACCTGGATCCCCGCCGGGTGAGCCGGCCCGTCCGCCGCGTCGATGATCCTCTGGGCATCGCCGACTGACAGCGCGCCCGGAGCGACCGACAAGGTCACCGAGAGGTAGCCGGTGGACTGATCCTTGCTCAGCGCTGAGGCACCCTGCTGGGTGAGCGGGTTGACGACCGAGGCGACATAGGGTGCCTTCGCCACGTCGGCCGCCGCCTGGTTGACCGCACCTGAGTACTTGGAGTCGGTCAGCTTCCCGCCCGTGACGTGCAGCACGATCGGGCTGGATCCGTTCGCCTGATCGGGAAACGACTTGCTGAGCGCGTCGGTGGCGCGCTGGCTGTTGGTGCCAGGCAGCGTGAGGCTGTCATTCGTGTTGTCGCCGACCTGGTGTGACACGGCGACGAGCCCAACCGTCACCAGCAGCCACATCACCAGCACCAAGTACCGCTGCCGCGTGCAGAACCGCGCTACCGCATAGAGCACACGTGTCATGGCCCGACCCCTTCCTCTTCGACAGCGGCTTGGCCGTCGTTCGCGTTGGCTTGCCGCAATCGTCCGCTTGGCCCCCGGCCGCCCACAAGAGGGGAACCCCGCGTGTTTTCCCTACCTTTTTGGGGGTCCCGCTGAGGCGCGGGCTTAACCGCTACTCGCTGATCGCCGCCGCCAGCTGGAAGCGAGATCGGATCTCGAGCTTCTGGTACGCGCTGCTGAGATGGCGCTCGACCGTCTTCTCGGTCACGAACAGTGCCTGAGCGATCTCACGGTTGGTGCGTCCGTCCGCAGCTTCGCGGCAAACCCGCCACTCCGCGGCGGTCAGCGCACCGCGGCCCGTCAGCTCGGTTCGCGCACGCCGGCCCGGCCCCGCCTGGAGGTCCGCTCGAGCACGCTCAGCGAGCGCGAGCGCGCCACACGCGTCAGCGAGCCCGATCGCGCGGCGCTGGGCGTCACGGCCCTCGCGCCGCCGGCCAAGGCGGCTCAGCTCGCTGCCAAGATCGGCGAGCGCGTGAGCCAGCTCCAGCCGCAGGCGGCTGCTCTCCAGAACCGACACCGCCTCTTCGAGCAACCCGAGCCGCTCATCCTCACCGGCCGCGAGGCCAGCCGCGCGCAACGACGCTCCCAGCGCCCCGGACGCTCCAACGCGTCGCGCCATCTCCAGCTGCTCGGAGGCGAGTTTCGCCGCGGTCTCCTTGTCGTCCAGCGAGGCAAGGGCGACGGTGGCGTATGCCCTCCAGTCGCTCGGCCACAGCACTCCGAGCGCCTCCAGCCGCTCGCCGCACCACTGGAGATCCGCGACGCCTTCGCGCACCTGACCCTGAGCGATCCGCAGCCGCGCGCGTGCGATGAGGAACTCCATGTAGGCGTACGGGCTGTGATCGCCAACCCCCGGCGCCTCGCCCGTCCGGGCCAGGTCGAGCGCCTCGGCAAGAGTTCCGCGCTCGATGTGGACGACGATCGCCACCGCGATGAGCTGCGGGAACAGGAAGTGCGGCGGCTCGACCAGCAGCAATCCGGTCTCGGCCTCGACCTGTGCGTCGTGAAGTGAACCCTGCGCGAGGGCGAGCGCAGCGCGCTGCCCATGGATGATGCCCTGCCGGGTTGCGTGGCCCTCACGTTGGGCGCGCTCCAACCCGGCGTCGAGCAACCGAAGCGGTAGCTCATAGCGCTCGCTCAGCCGCAGCGTCCACAGTGCCAGGAGCCCGGCGGCGTTCTCCGCACTCGGAGGGATCCCTTCCATCAGCGCCGCCTGAACCTCTTCGGCGGCGGCTGTCGCCGAGCCGCCCAGTAGAAGCTGCTCGTGGGCGCTGTGGATCCTCGCCACCGCCTCGAAGCCGGGATGACCGCATGCCTGAACACGGAATCGCCGCAGCTGCGGGTCAAGGCGGCCACGCAGGCGCGGGACGAGCGTGGCGAGCATCACCAGCTCCGAGCTCAGGTCGAGCGCGCGTTCGGGGCTGAGCGGCCGAATCTCGTCAGCCAGGGATGCCAGCGCCTCGACCGCCGTCTCGGGCGAGCGACCGCCCGAGACGATCGCGCACCGGGCCAGCCACGACGCGGCGTCCGCTCGAGTGGTCACGTTCGCGGCTGATTCCAGGCATGCCTGCAGGTGTTCCTCGGCGGCCGCGAACTGCATTGCAGCCACCTCGCAGCGGCCGAGCTCGGTCAGGATCTCCGCCCGCTCCTGCTCGTCCGGAGACTCGGCGAGCGCTCGGCGCAGACGCTCGGCGGCTGCGCGTGGAGCGCCACGATGCGCAGCGCCCATCGCGGCAGACTTGAGCGTCTGCACCCGACGCTGGTCGCCGGTCGGCGTGGTCAGCAGCAGGTGGGCGGTGATGCGCTCAGGCGGAGCGCCCGCTGCGTCCAATGCTTCGGCGACCGCGGCGTGGCGCGTGTGACGTTCGCCGGGCACGAGGTCGTCGTACAAGGCCGCCCGCACGATCGGATGCACAAACCCCAGGCGATCACCGCGGGCGAAGATGTCAGCGCGGACGAGGTCGTCGGCCGCGCCTCGCGTCTGCACCACGGTAAGACCCGATACGCGAGCGGCGAGCTGCAGTTCACTCTCGTCGCCGAGCACGGCGACGCTGCGGGCAAGCTCGGTTGCCGATGGCCCGAGTGCGGCAAGTCGATGCAGAACGAAGCGGCTGACAGAGGCCGGTCCGACCGACTGAACCGCGCTCGCCGCGGCAGCCGATGGCACGACCCCGGCGGCGGTCAGGCCCTGAAGCAGCTCCCGGAGAAACAGCGGATTGCCGCCCGTCGCCGCATAACACGCACGACAGAACTCGTCGTCTGCCTCGGCACCGAGGCGCTCCCGCGCCAGCTCGACGGCGGCGGACTCGCTCAGCGGTCGGGGATAAAGAGCGACTGCCGAGGGACGCGAGATCAACTGTGACCAGAGAGACGCCGCGTCGGACGCCAGGGAATCGGCCGGACGGCTCGTGACGAGCATCGCGATCGGCAGGCCCTCAATTCGCTGTGCGAGATAGCTCAGGAACCGCAGCGAGTCACTGTCCGCCCACTGGCAGTCGTCGACCAGGATCAGCAGCGGGCCCTGGTCGGCCAGATTCACGATCAACCAGTAGAGGGAGTGCAGCGCCTCGAAGCCGGCGTCTTCATCCGGCGACATGCGCTCGTCGGGCGTGAACAGGCGCGCGGCTGGCCGGGCAGCGCCGCGGAACAGGTCCGAGCGGTCTCGTGCACCGGTGATCACGGGCTCGAGGAGTTGGCGCACGACTCCGAACGCGAACGGCTGCTCGAGCTCCGAACCCCTCGCCGTCAGCGGCCTGATCCCGGCCTGCTCGCCCGTGGCACGCGCCTCGCGCCCCAGCTCGGTCTTGCCAACGCCGGGAGGCCCCTCGATCAGAAGCAGGGTTCCTTCCCGGGCGCGCGCACGATCGAGGCCCTCGCGCATCACCCCAAGCTCGCGCTCGCGCTCGCGCAACGCTCCCGCGGCAATGGACAGCACGACCCGACGATACACCGCGTGCCCACGGCCGGCGACAAAACCCGCGGGGAAACATGAGGGGATCCTCCCTTGTGAACGCCGCCGGCCCTCCCGGATCATTCCGCGTGATGACGAGCGTCAGCGAGCTCAACAAGCGCAAGGTCCTCCTGTTCGTCGAGGCGGTGTGGAACGAGGGACGGCTCGATCTGATCAACGAGCTGGTGGGCGCGGACTACGTGGGCCGTTTCGCCTGGCTCGATGAAGGAGTGGCCGGGCCTGAGGGCGTTCGCCGGCTCGTGTCGACGAGCCGGCGTCGGTACACGGACCTCTACGTGAAGATCGAAGACCAGATAGCCGAGGACGACCTGGTCGTGGCCCGGTGGCGAGCGAGCGCCAGAGTCCCCGACGCGCCCACTGCGACGGGGTGCAGCGACTCCTGCTCCGGGATCTCGGTCATCCGCCTCCTGGCCGGAAAGCAGGTCGACTCTCACACTGCGGTCTTCAACGCGATCGACGTCGCCGCATGAACCGAGACGTGGCAATAGTCCTCTTCGCCGCGGTGCTGGCGACCCTGAACCCCTCGCTGCTCGTCGCCACAACGGTGATGTTGCTGCTCCCGCATCCAAAGCGGCTCATGCTGAGCTACCTTCTGGGCGCCTATACCTCGAGCATCGCCTCGGGTCTGGCGATCGTCTTCTCGCTGCATGGGTCGAGCGCCGTCGCGGGCTCGACCCACGTCCTGAGTCCGAGCGGGGACATCGCGGTCGGGGTGCTCGTGCTCGTGGTCGCCCTCACCATGGCAACCGGGCGCGACGCCGCGCTCCGGGCCTGGCGGGCCCGCCGAAAGCAGGCCCGGGCGAGCAACCGACAAGCTCAGGAGCCCTGGCAGACGCGGATGCTCGAGAAGGGCTCCGCTGGAGTGACGTTCGTGGTCGGTGCCGCGGTGAGCTTTCCCGGCGTCGGCTACGTCAACGCGCTCGGTCACATCTCGCATCTGCACCCACCGATCGTCACGGTCCTGCTGCTCATCACCTACTTCTGCGTGATGCAGCAGATTCTCCTCGAGGGGGCGCTCCTCGCCTCCGTGTTCGCGGGAGAGTGGACGCAGGCGGCCGTCGTGGGGTTCAAAGCGTGGTTTGCGCGCCACGGCCGCCAGATCGGGATGATCGGGCTGTCCGGAGTCGGCATCCTCCTCACCGGGCGCGGCCTCCTCGCCGTCTACTGATCGCCGTCTCGGGTCTAGACGATCTGCAGCTCGTCTGGCTGACCTCGAGCGTCCACGTCCGCCGTTCCCGCCTCGTCGAGGCTTTGGCCGCGAGTGCTGGGCGCGAAGGCGGTTCCGATCGCACCCGATACGAGGAGCAGCGCGGCGAGGACGACGGCGAGCGTGCTGAAGCCGGCCTTCTCGACCGTCGGCAGCAGGAGGATCCATCCCCCGAGGCAGATGCGGACGACTCCGAACATGAGGCCCTGGGCGGTGGAGCGCAGGAGCGTGGGGAACATCTCGCCGCTCCAGAGCTGGAACAGCGATTGCTGACCGATCCCGGCACCGACCCCGAACAGCAGGACGTTGAACAGCGCGATAGCGAACGTCACGTGCAGGAAGATGAACGGGATGAAGGCGATGATCTGCAGGACGCTGCTCCAGAGCAGAATCTTGCGGCATGTCCTGGTGATCGGGTCCATCAACGAGGATGTCGTGCTTCGTGTTCCGGGAGCGCCCAAGCCTGGGGAGACGCTGACGGTCGAGCAGGTGACCAGGCGAGCCGGTGGCAAGGGTGCCAACCAGGCGGTGGCGGCAGCTCGCGCCGAGGCCCAGGTCCGGATCATCGGCCGGGTCGGCAAGGACCCCGCCGGGAAGCGCATGCTCGAGGACTTGAGGAACGAAGGAGTCGGAATCGAGCTGGTCGAGGTCCTGCCCGACGTGGCCACCGGTACCGCGTATGTCACCGTGACGCCCGACGGCGAGAACACGATCGTGCTGGATCCCGGAGCCAACGCGCGGGTCGGGAGAGACGAGGTGCAGCGACAAGCTGACGTGTTCACCTCAGTCTCGGTGATGCTCGCTCAACTGGAGGTTCCGGTCGCCACGGTGGCCGCTGCGGTACAGCTGGCCACTCGCGCTGGCGCGCGGCCGGTGGTGACGCTCTCACCGGTGCAGAACGTGCCATCCGAGATGCTTCACGGGCTCGATCCGCTCCTGGTCAACGAGCACGAGGCTGCGCTCCTCCTGGACGAGGACATGGTCGGTGGCGTGGAGAAGGCCGCTGAGCGCCTGCTTGGCCTGGGTCCGCATTCGGTCGTGATCACTCTCGGGGCGCAAGGGGCGGTGCTTGCCGAGGCGGGCCGTGCGGTTCGGGTGCCCGCGCAACCCGTCGAGAAGGTGATCGACACGACCGGAGCGGGGGACGCACTCGCCGGTGCGCTGGCGGCCGCGCTCGCGCGCGGCGCGGCACTCGACGACGCCGTGAACGCCGGGGTGGCCGCCGCCGCGGTTGCTGTCACGCGGCCCGGAGCACGCTGAGCGGCGATTTCAGGAGGCGCCGACCGTCTCTGCCGGCGCCTCGCCGGGCGCCGGCGACGACCCTGCTCCCAATACTCCTCGATCTCCTCGAGTGGCCGCTTCCTGGTCTCCGGCGCCAGGAAGTAGACGAACGCCAGTGCGAACACCGAGATCCTCGCCGAGCTGGGTCGACAGCCGGCTCAGGGCTGGCCGGGCGGGAGGACCCGGCGCATGGGGAGCGCGAAGCGAGCGAATTGCTCTTGGAAGTCCTGCAGGACCAGGTCGTGTCCGGCTCCGTCTGGCGCGGGCGATCGGGCCTGGTCGACCGCGGCGCGACGCTGAGCGACAGCCTGGGTTCGCCATTGGTCGATCGCCGACCGCGCGTCGTCATGGGATGGGATGTTGTGACGCGGCTGGTCTTCGAGCACGATGCCGAGGTCTGCGGCGTTCGCGACTCTTGTTCCCATGCGCCCGATCGCCTGGGCGGGGTCCTTGGCGAACCGCTTCAAGATCGTCTTGATCAACACGGTGTGGTCGAGGGTCTCGTGGCAGACCGACTGTCTGACGCGCGGGCCGACCACGATCGCCGGCACTCGCACCCCGAGCGAGCGATAGCCAGATCCGTCGTCGATCAGAGGCGGAGAGACGTGGTCGTAGAACCCGCCGTGCTCGTCGTAGACGATCACGAGCATCGTGTCAGGCCAGACCGGGCTGCGGGTGAGCGCGTCGTAGATCTCGAGGATGAACGCCTGGCCGGCGCGGATGTCGGTCGGTGGATGATCGTCGTTGGAGTTCGGATCGAGGATGTTGAGATCGATGAAGTTCGGGTCGATCCAGGAGACCTCCCGCAGCTCGCCCTTGGCTGCGTCGTCGAGGAAGCTGTCGTGCCCGACGATCAGGGATTCCGTGGCCTCCGTGACGACGCTCATCTTCTTTCGATCGAAGTACGCGAAGTTCGCCCGCTTGAGGTCGTCAGGGCTTCGGTAATGCGCGTCGGCGGCCCGAAGGGTCGCCGGATCGTGGGAGTACCAGCGCCATTGCGAGTCGTCGAGCTGATGCGTGAAGGCCGCGACGTCGAATATGGGGGCGCCTCCCAGCGGCGTCGATGAGAAGAGGTGCTTGAACCGTTCGAAGAAGTCCTCGTGCGCCGGCTCAGAGGTGGTGCCCGCCAGCGAATACAGCCGGTTCGGCCACGTGTCACCCGGAATCGAGCTGTGCCAGTTGTCGCACACGCAGAACTGACGCGCCAGGAAGTCGTAGGCCGGGAGATCCTTGGCGGTGTAGTAGCCCATGGGCACCATCCAGAGATCCTCGCCCACCTGGTCCGCCGGATGGCGTGATTCTACGAACGCCTTGACGAAACCATCCATCGGGTAACGACCGTCGGCCTCGACGCCGAGTTGCTTGGCGACGCCGGCAGGCGAGTGGTCGGGATCGAGGCTCTTCTTCAGCGCCTCACCCATCCGCTGAACATCGTGAGCGTCCGCGTTGAACGCGTGGATCGGAATCCGTCTACCGTCCGGGGCGGAGTTGAAGTTCACCTCCGGGCCGGTCAACCCATGGATCTCGCCCATCCGCTGTCCGACCGCACCCCCCACAGCCGGCATCTCCTTCAAGCTCAGGTACCCGAGCATGTGGTCAAACGACCGGTTCTCCATCATCACCACGACGATGTGCGCAATCGCGTTCAGCCGGTCGAGTGTCGTGTCCCCTGCCATCGATTTCTCCTCGCTCCTCTGACCCGGAAGCGCCCCCGACCACGGCCATCGCGGGCGCTTAGACGTGCCTGCTGCGCCGCGAGCTCCTCACGTCTCGATGTTGAGTGGCCAGTGACGCGGTGCCCGGTCCGTCATCGCGGTGACATATATAGATCACACAGACACATAGTGCAATTGCCGCCGCCTCCGTCCAATACGGATTGCCGCTTGTCGTGGGCCGAAGGGACCGGTTGCGCTCGGCCTGAGATACGACTGGGCGTCCGGATCAGCCCGGAGGCAGGCCGCCGAGCGCGCGGGCGAGCCGCTCATCGCGAGCGACGAGCTCCAGGGCGTAGGCGCCACGATCGGGGGCGTAACCGGAGCCGACGAGCATCCGCGCGGTGGAGGCCATGGATTCCGATCCGAGAGCGGCCTTGGTGAACGAGGTGGCCATCGAGAAGAACAGCAGCGTGCCGTGATCCGCCGTGAGCAGGATCGCCGCCGCCTCGCAGTCGGGAGCATTGACCACCACCACCGTCACATCGGCGCGGGATAGTTCGGCCTCCTGCAGCCGGCGGAGCGCCTGGACGGCGTCGCGCAGGTCGACAGAGATGGCAACGTCGCACAGTCCGAGGCCCTGCGCCCGCCGGCAGATACTGGGGTCGGCGTCGATCAGGACGAGACGCGCCGCCGGTGACAACGAGTCACGTGCGGCGGCGAGCGCCAGCAAGCCTGCGTGGCCGCCTCCCAGCACGAGCACGCTGCGCGTGTCCTCGTCGATCAGCGCGCGCGTCTGCGACGCCGCGTTGCACACGTCCAGCGCCGCCAGGGTGGCCTTGAATGGCGTGTCCTCCGGATAGGCGGTCCACGGCGCCGTCCATGGCAGGAACGCGGTGCCGGTGACGGACACGTGAGGACTATCGGGGTCGAGGTGCCGGATCGCCTCCAGTCGCAGCGGGGTGAGCGTCAGCGACGCGAGCGTCACGATTCGCAAGCCGATCGGCGGCGGATCCCGGAACGTGTCGCCGACGGCACGGACGGTGCCGGTCAGGATGCCGCCCGACCCCGTGACTGGATTGTGCATCTTGCCGCGCGTGGCCACGATGCTCAGAATCGCCTCCTGAACACTCTGGGCGTTTGACTCGACGAGCTGGCGGAAGCTGGTCGAGTCGAGGCAGAGGGTGTCGACGTCGACTTCGATCTCGTAGCGCTGCATCGGCAGCGTCGCGTCCAACCGCTGCGCCGCTTGCGGCAGCGCGCCGGCGGGCTCGAGCACCCGCTTGGTGCCGAGCGCTTCGATCAGCGAGCTCATTCGGGCGACGCGAGCCCGAGCAGCGCCCGTGCCTGCTGCTGGGTGGCGACCTCGCGACCCACCGCGTGGGCCAGCTCGATCGCGGAGCTGACCAGCGCCGCGTTGGACGGAGCCAGCACCCCCCGGCTGATGTACACCGCGTCCTCGAGCCCGGTCCTGATGCAGGGCGCGCCGTAGAGCAGCGCGAGCGCGAGCATTCTCGGGTGCTGGCGTCCCACGCAGGTCACCGTCCAGAAGGTCTCGGGCGGAAGTGGCCGGAGCATCGCGCCGAGCGCCTCGGGAGAGGCGTCGATCCCCCCCGGCACTCCGAACACGAGGTTGATCCGCATCGGCCCCGGGATCACCCCCTCCTCCAGCCACCGGACCGCGCTGACGACATGGCCAAGGTCGAATGCCTCCACCTCGAGCCCGATCCCGGCCTCCGTGGCGCGCTCGATGATCCCGCGGGCAGCCGGTGGCGGCGTGATGAACGTCTCGTCACCGAAGTTCATCGACCCCGATTCGACGCCCGACAGATCGGGCCGGGCCTGCAAGCCGGTGGTCCGCTCCGCGATCGTCATGTCGTTGGCGCCGCCCGTCGACACCATCGTGATCAGCTCACTGCCGTCCCGAATGCGGGCCATGACATCTCGGAAGAGCTCCGGGCGGCCGCTCGGGGTCCCGTCATCTTCGCGCACGTGCAGATGGACCACTGACGCGCCCGCCTGTGCCGCCTCGATGCTTTGCTGCGCGATCTCGGCCGGGGTGTAGGGGATGTTCGGGTTGTTCTGGCGAGACACATCCGCCCCGGTCGGAGCGACGGTCACCACCACCGGGTCGCTGTTCCAGGCCATGCACGTACGTTATTCGCTGGTGACCCGGCTCGCCAGGGCGGCATCGCCCCGGCGCAGGCCGGCGAGCGTCAGCGACGCCCTGCCGCCAGCCCCCCCAGCGCCGATACGACCAGCTCACCGAGCGATGCGAGGTCATAGCCGCCCTCCTGGACGACGACGGCCGGCCCGAGCGCACCTACCCGCTCGCCCGCCTCGCGGTAGCCGCGCGCGCTGACCCGCAGCGGGCTCTCCGGATCGGATGCGGCGGCGTCCACGCCGAGCGAGACGACGAGCGCGTCGGCGCCCCGGGCACGGACGTCGGCGCAGAGCACGTCCACCGCCGCCAGCCAGCCCGAGTCGCCGGTGCCGGGCGCCAGCGGCAGGTTGCGGTTGGCGCCCAATCCGTCGCCGACCCCCCGCTCGCCGGCGTAGCCGACGTAGTGCGGGAACCAACCGGCCCCGGGATCAACGTGCAGGCTGCCGACGTACACGTCACCGCGGCCATAGAAGATCGCCTGGGTGCCGTTGCCGTGATGGGCGTCCAGGTCGAGGACGGCGACGCGCGCCGCGCCCAGCCGGCGCAGTGCCTGCGCGGCGATGGCCGCGTTGTTCAGGTAGCACGACCCCCCGTGGGCGCTGGGCCCGGCGTGATGGCCGGGCGGGCGGCACAGCGCGTAGACGGGCCGCGCTCCTCCGCCGACCAGGTCGGCCGCGGTCAGGGCCGCGTCGGCCGCCGCCCGGACCGCCCGCCAGGTCCCGGGACCGATCAGCGTCATCGTGTCGTAGCAGAACCTCCCGACCCGCCCGTGGATGGCGGCGGGGGACCGAAGCGGCAGTTCGGACAGCAGACCGTCGGTCGGGAAGATGTAGGGCACCACCCGGTGACGGTCGTGATCGGAGGGGTAGCCGGCCGCCGCCCAGTCATCCCAGACGGTGGCCAGGTGATCGACGAGCGCCGCATGATGGACCGCCAGGATCACGCCGTCGTCGTGCCCCGTCGCCGGGGTCACCGCCGCGCCTGCCGATGTGAGGGCGTCGAGCAGCACGGCGGCGCGCTCCGGGACTTCGGTGCCGGTCTCCCAGACGCCGAGCCAGACCTCCCCGTCGGGCTCGTGCAACAGGCAGTCGGGATGCCACACCACCGGCATGCCGAGCAGGCCCCGCGCCGGGCCGGCCTGACCCGGCGTCGTCGTCGACCCGCCGCTCACGAGATCTCGGGCGCCGGCGCCGCTGGCGGCACCCCCCGCCGGTGCGTAATGATCACCGCGTGACACGCGCCGCTGACCTGGGGATCGAGATCGGCATCCTGCCCAGCGGCCCGACCGGATCGATCGTCGATGTTGCCGGCGTGGGCGTGGGCCATGCCACCGTGTGGCGGGACGAGCCGCCGCCGCCCGGCGGCGGCGGGGTTGCCCGGACCGGAGTTACGGTCGTCGACCTGGGCGGCAACCTGTTCCGCAGCCCGGTGCCCGCGGGCGGCGCCGTCCTCAACGGCGCCGGGGAGTGCACCGGGTTCCTCGCCGCCGGCGAGTGGGGCCTGGCCGAGACCCCGGTGTTCCTGACGTCGACCATGCAGCTGGGGCGGGTCTACGACGCCGCCTGCGAGCTGCTGATGGCGGAGGATTCCGGGATCGGCTGCGACGACGTGATCATCCCGATCGTGGCCGAATGCGACGACAGCTTCCTGAACGATGCCCGCCGCATGCAGGTGACCCCTGGCGACGTCGGTGCCGCTCTCGCCGCCGCCCGGGCCTCGGCGGCCGGGCCCGCTCCGGCCCAAGGCGCGGTCGGCGCCGGGACCGGAATGAGCTGCCTCGGGTTCAAGGGCGGGATTGGTACGGCGTCGCGGGTGACTGCCTCCGGGCACACCGTCGGGGTGCTGCTGCTCTCCAACTTCGGCGATCGGCAGCGGCTGACCGTGGACGGCGTTCCCGTGGGCCGACTGCTGCCGACGGTGGGCGGCGAGCCGGAGGCGCCCCCTACGCCGGCGGGCTCGTGCATCGTCGTCGTGGTCACCGACGCTCCGCTGGACGCCGCCGCGTGCGCGCGGCTGGCCCGGCGTGCCGGGCTGGGGCTGGCCAGGACCGGCTCCACCGCCAGCCACGGCAGCGGCGAGATCTTCCTGGCGATGGCGACCGGTCTGCGCGGCCTGCGGGGTGCCGCTCCCGGGGCACGTCCCGCTGCGGATGGGGCGCCGGCCGCGCTGACCGGGTCCGCCCTGGACCCGTTCTTCGCCGCGGTCGTGGAGGCGACCGAGGAGGCGGTCCTGAACAGCATGCTGGCCGCGTCCACCGTCACCGGACGGGACGGCAACACCTCCTACGGCCTGCCAGCCGAGCGGGTGAGACAGCTGCTGCAGGCCGCCGGCCGGTGTTAGCACGGGGTTTGTCTATCACTTGTGAGGCTCACCTGCGTCCAGTAGGTTGGCGGCTTCATGGGGCGAGGCGGTGAAGCGGTGACGAGCGGTGGCGATGTGGCGCGGCCGGACCGGCTGCCGGCGCCGCCCGTCGCGCGCCGCGTGCCGTCGGTGCGCCAGCTACACGGCGAGAGCATCACCGACGACTACGCGTGGATGCGCAGCCCTGAGCAACCCGTCCTCTGGGAGTACCTCGTGGCGGAGCGGACGTACTACGACGCCCACAGCCGGCACCTGGCGGGGCTGGCCACCACGCTCACGTCCGAGGCGGTCAGCCGGACCCCCAGCGGGTCAGACGACTCGGTCAGCTGGCCGCGCGGTGAATTCACCTACCGCACGAGGATGCCGCCGGACAGCGACAATCTGCAGCTGCTCAGGTCGCGCAGCGGGGACGGCTCCGAGCACGTGCTCCTGGACGAGAACCTCGTCGCCGCTGACACCGGCTTCGCGGAGATCGGCGTCCGCGAGCCCAGTCCCGACGGCGCCCTGCTCGCCTGGTCCGCCGACACCAGCGGCGCGGAGGTCTATGAGCTGCGGGTCAGAGACCTGCGGGTCGGCCAGGATCTGCCCGAGGTCATCGCCTGCAGCTATCCCGGCGTCGCCTGGTCCGCGGACTCCCGGTACCTGTTCTACCTCGTCCCCGACGACCTCAACCGGCCCCACCAGGTATGGCGCCACCAGGTGGGGACGCCGGCCAGCGGCGACGCGCTGGTGCTCGAGGAGCCGGACCAGAGGTTCGAGCTGACCCTGCACAGCTCGCGCAGCGGTGAGCTGGCGATCATCACCGCCGAGTCCCGCGATACCACCGAGGTCCGGGTGATCCCGCTCGGGCGGCCCCTGGATGACCCGGTGCTCGTCGCGCCGCGCCACCGCGGCACCGAGTACCGGATCGATCACGCGCGCGACGCGGCGGACGGCCACGGCATGATCTACCTGGTCACCAATTCGGGGGCGGAGGAGTTCACGCTGATGCGAGCGCGGCTCGCGACGCCCATCCGCGCCGAATGGAACCCCGTCAACTGCCCGGCGATCGCCCCGGTCAGGGACGACACCAGGCTCCTGCGCTGTGACGTTCTGGCCCACCATCTGGTGCTGACGGTGCGGCGGCACGGTGGGCCGCTGCTCGTAATCACGGGCCACGATGGAGACGACGTCCGGGAGATTGCGCCGAGCGTGACCGCGGGCTCGATCGGCGTGGAGCACGCCGAGGACTACGACCGGGGCTCGGTGATCATCAGCGAGCAGTCCCTGATCGATCCCCTCGCCTGGTATCAGCTTGACCTGGACACCGGGACGAGACATCTGCTCAAGCGGATGGAGGTTCCGGGCTATGACCCCGACCGGTACGTGACCGAGCGGCTCGACGTCTCGGCACCGGACGGCACGTCGATCCCGGTGACGCTGGCTCGGCGGGCCGGCACCGCGCTCGACGGCAGCGCGCCCTGCCTGCTGCACGGGTACGGCGCCTACGAGATCAGCCTCGATCCCGAGTTCGACCGTAGCCTTCCCTCCCTGCTCGATCGCGGCGTCGTGTACGCGATCGCCCACGTTCGCGGCGGCGGCGAACGTGGTCGGCAGTGGTGGCAGCAGGGCAGACTGCGGGCCAAGCCGACGACGTTCACCGACTACCTCGCGGTCGCCGACCGGCTCGCCGGCCGCGGCGGGCCGGCCGTGGTAGATGGAGACCGGATCGTGTCCCGGGGCATCTCCGCCGGCGGCCTGCTCCAAGGCGCTGTCTACTCGATGCGCCCGGACCGGTGGCGCGCGGTGATCGCTGAGGTGCCGTTCGTCGACTGCCTGACCACCATGCTCGACGCCTCCATCCCGCTGACCGTCAACGAATGGGATGAGTGGGGCGACCCGCGTGATCCCGGCGACTACGCCTGCATTCGCTCCTACTCGCCCTACGACAACCCGCCATCCGGCCGCCGACCGGCGCTGCTCGTGACCGGTGCCGTGCACGATCCGAGGGTGTCGATCCACGAGCCGGCCAAGTGGGTGGCACGGCTCCGGGCGACGGATACCGCCGGGTCAGACCTGCTGTTCCGGGCGCAGCTCGGTGTCGGCGCTCACTCCGGGCCGTCGGGCCGCAGTGCTCGGCTGCGCTCCGAGGCTGAGATTCAGGCGTTCATCCTGCACGCGATGGGGATCACCGCGTAGACCCTGCGGGTCAGCCGTCGTCCTCGGGCTCCTGCCGGGGGAGGCCGTCGACTTCGGGCTCGTGCAGCCGAGGGAGGCCGTCGACCTCGGGCTCGTGCAGCCGAGGGAGGCCGTCGACTTCGGGCTCGTGCAGCGGGAAGTGGCAAGCGGCCTGATGCGTACGCCCGAATTGCCGCAGCAGCGGTTCCTGCTCGGCGCACAGCGCCTGCGCCCGGGGGCAGCGCGTCCGGAAACGACACCCGGACGGAGGATCGATCGCGCTGGGAAGCTCACCGCGGATGCCGACATCCGTCTTTGCCCGCTCGGCGGCGGGATCTGGCACCGGGATCGTCTTGATCAGCGCGTCCGTGTAGGGGTGAGCCGGCCGCCGGTAGATGTCATCGCCGGTCCCGAGCTCGACCACCTTCCCCAGATACATGACCGCGATCCGGTCGGCGAGGTACTTGACGACCGCCAGATCGTGCGAGATCACCACCGACGCCCGCTGATGCTCGGCCTGAAGGCGCTTCATCAGGTTGAGGACCTGCGAACGGATCGAGACGTCGAGGGCGCTGACTGGCTCGTCGGCGACGATCACCTTGGGCTCGAGCATCAGCGCTCGGGCCAGCGCGATGCGCTGGCGCTGCCCGCCCGAGAACTCGTGCGGATAGCGGTCGAGGGCGTTGACGGGAAGGCCGACCTCATCGAGCAGCTGCCGGATCTTGTGATCCTGCTCCTTGCGGCGACCGATCCTCTGGATGAGGAGCGGCTCGCGCAGGAGGGCCTGAACCCGCATGCGCGGGTCGAGCGACGCGTACGGATCCTGGAACATCATCTGGAGGTCCCGGCGCCGGCGGCGCAGCTCTTTTCCCTTGGCGCGGAAGACATCTCGACCCTCCAGGGTGATCCGACCCGCGTCGGGTCTCTCGATGCCGACGAGCAGCTTGCCGAGTGTGGTCTTGCCGCATCCGGACTCGCCGACGAGTCCGAGTGCCTCGCCGACGTCCAGGTGCAGGGTCACTCCCGAGACGGCTTTGACCGAGTTGACCTTGCGCTGGAGGATCGCGCCCGCTGTGACGGGGTACTCGCGAACCACGTCGGCGACTTCGAGAAGGCGGCCGTTGGCGCGTGGTGCGGGATCGGCCCGCGCGGCCGCCGGAGTCGCGATCTCCGGCAGTGCGGCGACGGGGCCGTCCACCGGGTGCCAGCAGGCGAACAGGTGGTCGGGGTTCTTGCCGGCAAGAGGCGGTTCCTGCTCACGACATTGGTCCGTCGCGTGAGGACAGCGCGGCGCGAAGCGGCAGCCCATCGGAGGGTTCGTGAGGTCGGGCGGAAGGCCGCGGATGCTGACCAGCGCCTTGCGGTTGTCCTGAGTCAGTCTCGGGATCGAGCCGAGCAGCGCCTGGGTGTATGGATGACGCATCGCGCTGAAGATCTCCTCGGTGGAGGCCGTCTCGACGATTCGTCCGGCATACATCACGCTGACCCGGGTGGCCCGGCCGGCGACGACGCCCATGTCGTGCGTTACGAGCAGCGTGGCCATGCCCAGGCGATCCTCGAGCTCGTCGAGCAACGCCAGGATCTGTGCCTGGATCGTCACATCCAGTGCGGTGGTCGGCTCGTCGGCGAGCAGCACCTTCGGCTCGCAGGCGAGCGCGATCGCGATCATCACCCGCTGGCGCAGCCCTCCCGAGAGCTGGTGGGGGTAGTTGCCCAGGCGCTCGCGCGGCTGGGGGAGCCCCACCAGCTCGAGCACCTCGAGCGCCCGATCGTTCGCCTCCTTGCGCGACACATCGCGGTGCAGGCGCACGGGCTCCGCCACCTGCTCGCCGATCGTCTTGGTCGGGTTCAGCGACGATTGGGAATCCTGGAAGATCATCGCCACCTCGTTGCCGCGGAGCTTGCGCAGCTCTGCGTCGGGCAGGCCGACGAGCTCGCGCCCGCCCAGCGCAACCGAGCCGTTCAGGATGCTGCCCCCTTTCGGGAGCAGGCCGAGGATCGAAAGCCCGAGCATCGACTTGCCGCAGCCGGACTCGCCCACCAGGCCGAGGGTCTCGCCGACGTCGATCGCCAGGTCGACATTCCCCACGGCCTGGACCGTCGAGCGTGTCAGCTTGATGTGCGTGCTCAGATTCGTCACTTCGAGCGCGCGAGTCCCGCCGTCTGTGATCGCCATCGCTAACGCCGCCGCAGCCGCACGTCGAACGCGTCGCGGAGCGCGTCGCCGACGAGGTTGCAGGCCATCACCACCGCCACCAGGCAGAATCCGACCGGGTACACCAGCCACCACTGGCCGTTTGAGATGTTGGTGTCGGCGTTGCCCAGCATGTCGCCCCACGATGCCGTGGGGTACTGCAGCCCGAAGCCGAGGAAGCCGAGGTAGGCGAGCGCGAGGATCGAGTCGGCGACCAGGAACGTGATGTTGACGATCACGACCGACAGCGCGTTGGGGATCAGGTGCTTGTAGATCAGGCGTGTGCGTCCGCTGCCCATCACACGGGCCGCCGAGATGAAATCCCGCTCGCGCAGGGTGAGCACCTCGCCGCGGATCAGCCGCGCCGGGACGAGCCAGGAGAAGAATCCCAGCAGCAGGCTCACCTCAACCACCGTCGCGCTGTACTTGGTGGCGAGCACGAGCACGATGAACAGAAACGGGATCGACAGCACGATGTCGACGAAGCGCATCAGGATCCCGTCGACGAGGCGCCCCGAGAGGCCGGCGATCGCGCCGTACAACGTCCCGATCACCGTCGCGATGACGGCGGCGAACAGGCCGACCTCGAGCGCCGCCTGGCCCCCGGCCATGATCCGCCCGAGCTCGTCGAAGCCATGCTCATCGGTCCCGAGGATCCCGGCGTGGCCGCCGAGCGGACTTGCCGCGCCCGGCGCCAAGTTGGTGTTCAGAGGCTGGGTGAGGGACTGGTTGGTGTGGTAGAAGAGCGGCCCGACGAAGCACACGAGCACGAAGAAGACGAGGATCCCGACGCCGGCGAGCGCGACCTTGTTCTCGCTGAACTCGCGCACCGCCAGTCTCCAGCCGCTCGACAGCGACTGGACCTCTCCGCCCTCGGCGATCGTCACCGCCGAGAGGTCGTGTCCGGTGAACGGCACGGCGGCTCCGAGCAGCGGCTTCAGATCCTTCTTGGTCAAACCCGGACCCTCGGGTCGGCCACGGTCACCGCGATGTCGGCCAGCAGGTTGCCGAGCACGGTCAGGATCCCGCCGAGGACGGTGTAGGCGAGCAGGATCGGATAGTCGCCGCTTTGCAGCGCGTTGAAGAACAGGAGCCCCAGGCCCTGGATGTTGAACAGCACCTCCACGAGCAGGTTGCCGGCGAGCAGATCGGGGATCGAGAGGCCGACGAGCGTGATCATCGGCAGGCAGGCGTTGCGCAGCAGGTGGCGGTAGAGCACGGCACGCTGCGAGAGGCCCTTGGCGCGCGCCAGGCGGATGTAGTCCTGGGCCAGGTTGTCGAGCGCCGAGGAGCGCATGTAACGGCTGAACGACGCGATGTTGACGGCGGTCAGCGTGACGATCGGCAGGACGAAGTCCCGCGGATGAGTGATCGCCTGCCAGGTGGAGGTGATCGAGGTGGGCGCGAGCGGCGGGAAGACGTGCAACCGGAGGGCGAAGACGTCGATCAGGATGATGCCGAGGAAGAACGGCGGCATCGCGTAGAGCACGAAGGTCAGCGTCGTCCACGTGTAGTCGCCGATGGTGTTGCGCCTGACCGCCTGGACGATCCCGATCGGGATCGCTATCAGCAGGGACAGCACCAGCGCGGAGCCCGACAGGTAGATGCTGCGGCCGGCGTTCTGCTTGAACAGCGTCCAGACGCTCTGTCCCTGCTTGTAGGAGTAGCCGAAGTTGAGGTGCAGGAGGTTGCCCAGGTAGGTCAAAAACTGGGCGATCAGCGGCCGGTCGTAGCCGTGCGCCTTGTTCCACGCCGCGATCTGGGCGGGCTTCGCGCCGCGCCCCAGCACTTGGTGGACCGGGCTGCCGGCGATCAGGTGCAGCAGCTCGAACGTGATCGCGGCGATCCCGATCGTGATCACGATCGCCACCGCAACGCGCCGGATGATGTAGCCGGTCATCGAGGCGGCCGCGGGTCCGTCGGAGGAACCGCCGGGCCTATTTCTTGTTCACCCACCAGAACTGTGGCCACAATCCGTACTGCGTGAGGCTGAGGTACGACGGCGGCGCGCCGCCGACCCGCTTGGCGACCCCGAAGAGGAGGTCGTAATTGGGGAGGAACAGCGCCGGAAGCGCCGTCGTCTCGTACGCCGCCTCCTTGGTGACCGCATTCGGGTCCGTGCCGTACACCGACGCGTTGATCAGCTTGTCCATCTTCGGGTCGGTGTAGGCGCCGCTGTTGAACGAGCCGCCGGTGTTGAAGATCGCGTTCTGCGTGGGGTAGGGGTTGTCGGCGTAGCCGCTGAAGTTCTCGACCGCCCAGGTGTTCGTGTACTTCGCCACCGACGGGTCGGCATCGTTGAAGTTGCTGTCGATGTAGTTGAACGTCTTCTGGTGAAGCGCGATGTTGATTCCGGCCGCCTGCTTGGCCTCCGAGGTGACGGCTTCGTCGGTGAGGGGTATATATGGCCCGGACGCTTCCGTCTGCGTGTACCAGGCGAACGAGATCGGCGCGCCCGCGGGTATGCCGGCCCCGCACTGGTTCGGCCCGCTGCCGGGCTTGGCGCACGTTGTCTGCCCGTTGGGAACCACGTGCCACCCGTGGGCCTTCAGGGTCGCCACCGCTTTCGATGGGTTGTAAGGGTACGGCGGCTTGACCGCGTTGGCGGGCACGTAAGGCGTTTTCGGGACCGATGGAACCGGACCGTAGGCGAGGCCGGCGGCGCCGTGATAGATCCCGGCGATGATCGCCGGTTCGTTGACCAGCATCGCCATCACCTGGCGGAAGTAGGGCTGGGCGATGATCTTGTCGAAGTGGTCGGTGGTGTCCTTGAAGTTCCAGATCACGCCGGCCCAGCCGAAGTCGGGCAGCCCGAACACGCTGTAGCCCTGGGATTTCAGGCTGGAGACATCGGCGAGCTGGGAGAAGTCGATCGACCCGATGTCGAGAGTCCCCGTGCGCATCGCGTTCAGCATCGGCGTGATCCCGGTGTAGGTGACGCCCCGGATCGAGTCCACGTGCGGCTTCGGGCTCCCGCCGAAGCTCGGGTTGGCCTTCATGGTCCACGACTGCGTGACGGGACTGAAGCTCGATAGGACAAACGAGCCGTCGGCGATCTTCCACAGCGGGTTGGTGGTGAAACCACTCACCTGGCCGCCGGCCTTGCCGAGGTAGTCGTAGATCTTCTTGGCGTTGGCGGGCACGTTCCAGTTCAGGTGGGGGCCGCCCGCCGCGGCGACGTTCCAGGCTCGGCTTGGCAGCGGGAAGACTTCGGCCGCGAGCTGATTGTTGAGAAAGAAGCCGGGGTTGAACGCGCGCTTGAGGTGCATGACGACCGTGTAGGGCCCGCTCGCGCTGATGCTGGCCAGGCTCTGGGGGAAGTAGCCCGGCGTGAACGCGCTCCAGTTGGCGGCGCTCTCGGCGACCGCCGCCTTCAGCAGGGCGACGTCGAACAGCAGGTCCTGCGCGTCGACGGGCTTGCCGTCGCTCCACTTGTAGCCCTGCTTCATCTGGATCGTGACCGTCTTGTCTCCGTCGCTGAACACCGGCTTGTTCGCGATGCTGAGGCCGTAGTTGATCCCCGGGGAGGCTCCGTAGGCGAAGTTGTTGTACAGCGGCAGCCACATCACCTGCTGCCACTGCTCGGTGATGGTGCTTGCGTTCCCCGACGGGATGATCGGGAAGATGTAGTTCGGCGTCAACCCGTTCAGCTGCCCATAGGTGATCGTGCCGCCGTGCGTGGCGGTGCCGGCGGAGGGCAGCTTGCCGTACAGCCCCGGCGCCTTGAGCGTGCCGGCGGCGGCGGCGCCGCTCCCGCTCCCGCTGCCGGAGCCACCCCCGCAGGCACCGAGCACGAGCGCGGCGGTGGCGATGATGACCATCGCGGATAGCGCGCGTCGTCCGACGCGGGCGGCTTTCTGATACGGCGAGATTTGTCGCCGATCCTTGGCGGTAGCGCAGGTATGGGTCATCTCAACCCTCTCCCCCGGGAACATGAGGCCCGGCAATCTAGAAGGGCGGGGGGGACGGTGTCAAGCCGCCACCCACCGGCATTCCGCTGGCTGAAAGTGCCTGCGCCACGGGCCAGCACGCTCGCCGCCGATCGCGCCGTGGGCTGAGCGGGCGCACGACCGGCGCGACCGGCGTAAAAGCTAGGGAGCGGACACGGTCACCTGAGCCCAGCCGGTGTCGTGGTCCGTCGTCGTGGCGGTCGTCGTGATCACGGTCGTCCCGCTCGGCGTGGGGATCGTGGCGTGGAACGCCCCGTCCGAGCCGGCGACGGTGGTGACGACGGCGGTGGCGTTGGTGCTGGAGCCCGGCTGTCCCGCCGCCACGGTGACCTGAGCCCCTGGACTCGTCGTCCCGGTGACCGTCGTCGTGGAGCCGGTCACGGTCGCGCCGGGGGCCGGAGAGCTGATCGTCACCGGCACCACGCTGGGCGGCCCGTTGCGCACGTACCGCGAGCTGGTGATCGCCGGCTGGTCGAGCAGGCTCCCCGTCTGGAGATCGCGCACCAGCCGCACGTACTGCGCCTGTCCCCAGATCAGCGGTGTAGCCGAGCCGGCGGCCTGGCCGTTGGTGAAACCGATCGACGCCGTCGTCGGGTCGGTGCCGAACGGCGACGCGGGAACGTCTGGGTCCTCCCACACCTGCTCGGGAACGTACCCGAGGCCCCAGGTCATCCGCTGCAGGGTCACCGCAAGGTGGGTCGGATCGGGGGCGTCGCCGGTCTGGAGGTCCTGCTCCGCGCGTTCGCCGTCGAGCAGCGGCCACAGGTGGCCGGAGCCGACGCCCTTCGGGAACCAGGGCGCGCCGGTCGGCGAGCAGTCGGTCGGATCCGGCTCATAGCAGTCGCCGTAGCCGTCGGTGCTCCCGGCCGCCTTGATCCCATAGCGGTGCCATCCCGGACCGGAGGCCGTCTGGCGCTCCAGTACCGAGTCGACCACGCGCAGCGAAGCCTGCACGTCGGGGTCGGTGGCCGAGAGCTCGCCGAGCCGGGTCAGCTCCAGGAACCCGGCGTCGATCACCCGGCGCTGGTCGACGCTCGCGACGCTCCCGTTGCCGAGGGCATACGTCTCGGCGGTGTTGGGATCGCCCGTCGGCGACAAACGGATGAAGTACCGCGGCGCGTACGGGCCAGTGGTCGTCACCGTCCACTTCTTGACGTTGCGCTGGTAGTCATCCGCGGTGGCGATGTAGAGGTGCGCACGTGCCGTGTCCCCGGCCGCGGCGGCCAGGTGACTCGCCGCCACCAGCCCGGCGATCTCGGCGGCTAGGGTGGACGGCGAGTAGCCAGGGTGCTCCTCCCACCGCTCCACGCCGTAGTTCGGGCCATGGTCGACGATGAAATCGGCCGCGGGGCGGATGTGCTGCTGGTAGAAGGCCATGTTGCCGGCGAGGCCCGCCTCCCAGGCCATCAGCAGCGGGTAGGAGTCCTCGTCGATCTCGGAGAGCCCGAACGTGTCGGGGGCGACGGAGCCGTCAAGCTCGGAGTCACGCGGGAAGCTGCCGTCGGGTTGCTGGACGCGGTCGAACAGGTACTGCACCATGTCTCGCGCGCTGGCGCGGTCGCCGTCGGCGAGAAGGCCAGTGAACGTCTCGTAGCTGTCGCGGGCGAACACCTCGCGATACGTCCAGCCGGCATGGGTTGTGCTCGCCGGGACGGACTGGCCCCACGGATCGGTCGGCGACGCTACGAACGCGCCCGCATACGTCTTGTCCTCGGCGGCCTTGATCGTGTTGACCGACACCCAGTAGGTCCGCTGCATCGCGGCGGTCTGCGCGGCAGAGAATCCGGCCAGGTGGCGGGGCGGCGGGTTGCGCCGTGCGTCGTAGCCCCGCCATCCCGCCTCGTACCGCGACAGGGTGTCGCCAAACGGCTCGTGCGCGCTGGCGACCGCGGCGTCGATCGCCGTTTGCGCGCCGGGCGCAAACCCGAGCCCGAGCGTGAACTGCCGACCCGGCCTGGTGTTGATCAGCGCCGTCTGCTCGACGTTGCCGTCATTGGCCGATCGGTAGGTGCTCAGCAGCCGGTGGTACGTGTCGAGCTGGCTGAGCCCATCGCTGGTTGTGCCGACGAATCCGCTCGACTCGGCGTGGAACGGCCGGTTGGCGACGAGCGCGCCCGCCACCTGCGCCGCGAACGGGCCGGTGGGGGTGTTGGTGTCGGAGGAGACCAGCGCGGTCGTGGCCGGATCGACGGTCGCGTCGTTGGGGCCGCCGTTCGTGGCGCCGCCACCGCCGGTGTTGTCGATCGTCGCGTCGTACCGAACGTAGACCTTGAGCTGCGCGAACGAGCGGCGGTCGCCGTTGAGCGGCTCGAGCGTCGTGTGCACCACCACGCTGTCTCGGGCCGGATCCGTGATGTAGTCGCTGACGAGCCGGAAGCCGTGAGCGGCGTCGGTGCTCGTCACCTGGCAGACCATCCCGCTGCGATCTAGCGACCTGACCGAGTACGTCATGTCCCGCTGCTGCAGATCGGCGAACGTGCGCCCGTCGGTGACGATGTACTGCACGGTGCTGACGTTCGTGTTCTCGATCGACGGACTGAACACGTCCGACAGGACCCCGTCGGCCACCGTGAACCACACCTTCGAATTCGTGTTGCGCGCCGTGCCGAAGCAATCCTTGCGGGCCTCGTCGAGGTAGGAGGTCGCTCCGGGGCCGCCGGGCGCTTCGCCGGTCGCCGGCGGGTTGTGGACCGTAGCGGTGGTTGGGACCGCCTTCGGGTTCGCGGTCGCCGTAGTCGCCGCGGTCGCCCCGGCGGCCAGCACCAGGGCGGCACAGATACCAGCAATTCCCCCGGATGCGATCCGGTGCCTCGACATGGACCCTCCCTCCAGAGCGGTACGCGGTAGCACTCGCAGTCGTACCCGCGCGCACCCGGTGCGCAAACCGGTCCGCGGGGGGTGAGTTCTAGTCCGTAAGCGGGAAGATTCAGGAGCTGCTGAGGAGAGGGATGGATGACCCGGGATCGCTGACGTTCCTGACGTGCGGGGCGCTCATCGAAGCGGGCTGAACCCGCTGAGCTTCTCGCGCGAGACATATTCGCGCTGCAAGTCGAGCAGACAGTCTCCGAGCATCCCGCCGTCGCAGCGGACCCCGTGGTCTCCATGCCCGACGAGAAATGGGGTGAGCGGCCGAAGGCCTTCGTCGAGCTGGTCGATGGCGCCGATGCCTCCGAGGAGGACACCTGGACTTCGCGAAAAAGCGTCTCCCCGGCTACATACGTCCCGGGCGGTTGAGATCGCCGAGCTCGCCAAGACCTCGACCGGGACAGTCCAGAAGAAGCAGCTGCGCGGCCGAGAGTGGGAAGGGCACGTGCGCTGGATCGGGTAGCGCCGTCGCAGATGGAAGAGGTCGACCTCGGTCCCGCGCGCTCCGGCCATGAACGGCAGCCGATGCTGAGTCGGTAACCCGCAGGGCGCCGCGACCCCCTCGCGGCGCCCTGCTTGTGGTTATCCCCCTGCGCCCCCTGCTGGTGGTAAGAGTCCGTTCCCGCCCGCCTGATACAAGGATCACTCCGCCGCCGGCAGCGGCGGCTTGCGCGCGGGCGCCGGCGCCGGCGCCGGCGCCGGCGCGTGGCCGCTGAACCGGCACAGCTCGCGGACCACCGGCGTCGCGAAGACGTGGTCGGCATAGGGTCGGTTCGCCCGCCGGACCGATGACCCAGTCGCGGGCCCGGCCGGCGGGGCAGCGACCGGCGACGCGGCGGCCGGCGTCACCTCCCGCCGCCACTCGGTCCGCTCCAGCGCATAGGTGACTGACACTCCGGTCATCGAACCCGCCCCCTCACCTGGCAACGAAAGTCGGGCTGTGAGCCGCCGGAGCGCGGCCGGCGCTGCAGATCGCGGGCGGCCGCCTCTTCGCGATCCAGCGCCGCACGGTAGACGCAGTAGGCGGAGCGACGCGCGCTCGGCTCGGCCGCAAACCATTCCTGGAGCGAACGCTCGCACTCGCTCTCGGCCTCGATCCAGGCGGCGTACGGATCCTCGGGCTCAAGATGGGCAGCCTCTGTGATCGGCGGTTCTCTGTTCTCGAGCATGTCTGTCTCCCGTCTGATCAGGCCGACAGCAGGGCGAGACTGCCCTCGCTGTCCAGTTCGTTGCGTAGCCGATGAAGCGCCCGGGCCCGGGTGGGACCGATGCTCCCGATCGGCATGGCCAGCGCCGCCGAGATCTCCTCGTAGGCCGGCTGTGGTTCAGCCATCAACAGCTTCAGCAGCGTTTGATCGGCCCCGCGTAACCGGGCGAAACAGCGCCGTACCGCGCAGTGGCGCTCGTCGGTCAGAAGGGCGGCGTCCGCCGGCGGCTCGATGCCTTCGCAATACTCGGTGTCATCTCCGATCAACACCTGACGCTGGGCGCCGCGAAGCACTCGGAGGCACTCGCGGCGCGCGGTCGTGGCCAGCCAGGCGCCTACCCGGGACGGCTCGTTGAGGCGGTCCAGGTGCTCGAACAGCCGCAGCCAGGTCGCCTGGGCGACGTCGCCGGCATCGGCATCGCTGAGCCGATGGGAGCGGGCGACGGCCCGGACGAGGCCGCTGAACTCTCGCACCAGCAAGTCCCACGCCGCCGTGTCGCCCTCGGCGGCTGACGCGACCAGCGCCGCCACCTGCTCGCCGGTGAGTCGGCCGGCGGCGGTCGTGGCCGTCATCGACCCGCCCCCTTGACCACGCGCAGCTGGGTGGCCGGGCGACGCCGCCGCAGACGGCGCTTGCGCTCGGTGACCGGCTTGCCCTGTGACGCGGGTTGCGCGCTGCGCGCGCCCTCGCGCTGCAGCTCGTCGACACGCTGTTTTGCGTGCAGCTGGCTGATGTGGCTGTTGGTGTACATGGATCCCCCACCCCGCGGCCGTCTGCGTCTGGCCCGCTAGTTGACTTGACGTCCTGAAACCTAGAGAGACCAGGGGAAATGCACATCGGGCAGGCTCGTTATCCGAAGGCCCGAGACCTCGTTATCTTGGATCCCGGAGGTACTTAGCCGGCCGCCGCGCCCGGTGGCGATCGGTATCCTTCGGCGGGGGAAAATGGGGTCAGCAAGCTGGGCTACTGACGGCAATGTCTCGAGTCCAACGCTCGCCGGGCGGCAGCCGGAACTGGGGTCGCTGCGCTTGGCTCTCACCGAAGCAGAGCAGGATCGTCCGCGCTTGATACTGCTGACCGCAGATGCCGGTGTCGGTAAGACTCGGCTGACGCGGGAACTGGAGACGACGGCCGAGGACCGCGGCATGCTGGTGCTGCGCGGCGAGTGTCTGAAGCTCTCCGTCGGGGAGCTTCCCTACGCCCCGATCGCGGCCGCGCTGCGCGGCGCCGAACCGGTCGATCTGAACGCCGCTCTCGCCGCCCTGTCGGTCGAGGCCAGGCGCGAGCTCGCGCGGGCGTTTCCCGACAGCGTTCAGGAGGCTCCCGCGGAGATCAGCACAGATGACCGGTTCGGCCAGTCGCGGCTGTTCGGGTGGATTCTCAGCCTGCTGCGAAACCTGTCGGCGGACCGCGGCGTCCTGCTGACGATCGAGGACGTTCACCTGGCCGACACCTCATCTCGCGACTTCCTGCGGTTTCTGGCGCAGAGCCTGCGGTCAGAGCAACTGGTCACGATCGCCACGCTCAGATCCGACGAGCTTCACCGTGAACATCCGGTGCGCGCGCTCGTCGCCGAGCTTCTGCGCTATGACAGGGTGACGCGGATCGAGCTTTCGCCGCTGAGCGAGAAGGCCACAAGAGGACAGGTGGAGGCGATCCTCGGTAGCCCACCCTCACGCGAGCTGGTTCGTCGGCTGTTCCGGCGCGCGCAGGGCAACCCGTTCTACACCGAGGAGCTGCTCGCCGGCGGATCGGAGGCGGAGGGCCTGCCGGCGACCCTGCAGGATGCCCTGCTGTTGCGCGTGGACCGCCTGGACGTGTCCGCCCGCGAGGTGCTGCAACTGCTATCGGTGGTGGGCCGTCCCATCGACGGGGCGCTGATCGAGCAGGCCACGCAGATGCCCCGCCGCGAGTGTTGGGCGGCACTGCGCCAGTGCATCGATCACAACGTTCTGACGTGTGACCGTCGCACCGGTCACTACAGCGTTCGCCACGCCCTGGTCGCCGAAGCGGTCTACGAGGACCTGCTTCCGGCGGAGCGCGCTCCCCTGCACGGCAGGATCGCGCAAGCCCTGACTCACTCGCCCGCGGACGAAAACGCCGCCGAGCGGGCCCACCACTGGCAGCTCGCCGGCGAGCCGGAGCGCGCGCTGCCGGCGTTGATCGAGGCCGCCGTCGCCGCCGAGCACGTGTTCGGCTACGGGGAGGCGCTGTCGCACTTCCAACGCGCGATCGAGCTGTGGGAGCTGAACTCGCCGGCTCCCGAGGCTTGTGCTCTGGACCGGGTCAGCCTGCTGGCCCGCGCGGGGCAGGCAGCCCGTTGGGGTGGCGAGTCAGATCTCGCTCATGACCTCTGCCAGCGCGCCCTGGACAGCGTCGACGCTGCCACCGAGCCACTGCGAGCGGCGGCGCTGTACGAGCGCCTGGGTCGCTATCAGCCGTGGGACACCGAAGCCTCACTGGCCGCTTACGGACGCGGGTTGGAGCTGATCTCCGAGGACGACACGGCGCAGCGGATGCGCTTCTACGTCGGAGAGGCGCTGGCGTTCTCGTTCCTGGGACGCTGGCAGGACGCGCGGGCGAAGGCGGCCGCGGCGATCGAGCTCGCCGGCGGCGATGCCACGCTGGCGACCGAGGGCTCGGCGCGCGCGCTGCTGGGCACCTCAATGGCGTTCCTCGGGGAGCCCGACGCCGGGGAGCGGGAGCTCCGCGATGCGCTGGCGCTGGCTCGCCGCGCCGGCAGTACCGAGGACCTGGTGCAGATCTACCTGGATCTCGGGGAGGTGCTGCGGCTCGAGGGGCGGATCCTCGAGGCGCTCGAGTTGATGCTGGAGGGAGAACAGGTCGCGATCGGCCGCGGCGCTGTCCCCTACGGCAACTTCATGGCCGCCAACGCCGCCGACGATCTGCTCCGCCTCGGGCGCTGGAACGAGCTCGAGGAGCGTCTCGCTGAGCTGGCGCTGCGAGATCTCCACCGTCCGGCGAAGCTGTGGACGATGAGCGTCGCCGGCCGGCTCCACGCCGCTCGAGGCCGCTTCGACCAGGCGCGGGCGGAGTTCGAAGCCGCCGCGGAGCTCTCCGAGGCGCTCGACCTGGTGGAGTTCGTGCCGGCCGTCTACAGCGGGTACGTCGAGCTGGAGCTGTGGCAGGGTCACCCTCACGCCGCCGCAACCCGGCTTTCCGAGGGCCTGCGACTACTCGGCCCCGGGGAGAACCTCCTGCACATCCCGGTGCTGCATTCGGTCGGGGCGCGAGCCGAGGCCGACCTGGCCGAGCTCGCCCTGGCTCGCAACGACCTCGCCGGCGCCGAGCTGGCAGCCGAGGGGGCTCGACGCCATCACGATCGTCTGGCGCAGCTGGTGCACGCGCCCGGCGACGCCGCGATCCCGCCGGAGGCGAGCGCTCACCTCGCCAGCTGCGTCGCCGAGACGACCCGCGCCTCGCGCACGCCCGATCCGGACATGTGGTTGCGGGCAGCCGGCCTGTGGCGAGCCCACGACAACCCTTTCCGCGTCGCCTATTGCGAGTTCCGCCGCGCCGAGGCCATGGTGCTGTCTCGCGGGCCGCGACCGGACACGCGATCAGCGCTTCAGGCGGCGGCGGCCCTGGCCTTCGAGCTGGGTGCCGAGCCGCTGCATCAGCACGCGCAGGCGCTGGCGCGCCGCGCTCGGCTGAGCCTTGAAGCGCCCGCTGCGGATCGCGCCTCGGCCTCAGCGCGTGAACCCAACCCCTTCGACCTGACCGAGCGCGAGCTGGAGGTGCTGCGACTGCTCGGCGCCGGCCTGACCAACCGGGAGATCGCCCAGACGCTGTTCATCAGCCCGCACACCGCCGGGGTGCACGTCTCCCACATCTTGGGCAAGCTCGGAGTCGCCAATCGCGTCATGGCCGCGGCGGTGGCGGAGCGCGTCGGGTTGGCGCCGCGCAACTAGAAGCCTACGGAGTCGGCCACCGCAGCCAGGTCTGGTGGGCTGCGCCCCGAACGTTTGGCCGGGAGAGGCGCCGCCAGGTCTAGTGGGCTGCGCCCCGAACGTTTGGCCGGGAGAGGCAAGTCCCAGGGGTCGTCAGGCGAGGACGCAGGATCCGACGTGCAGCAGCGTTGCACGAGGATCCGAGGAAAGAGCCTGCGGCCATCCGGGGCCGCCTCGACCGGTGAGACGTTCGGGTGGAGCCCGCTAGGTCACGGTAGAGGGCCGCTGTGCTGCTGGATGAGCGTCGTGGTCAGATGCGGTGGCACGTTGAACGTGTGGAACTTCACCCGATTGCTCGGCGGACTGCCGCCCACCGCGGAGTCGTACGCCTGTTGCGCCATATCGGTCACGACCACCTTGCCCTGGTTCGGGTCGTCCATCGTCACCTCTACGTACACGACCACATTCCCCTGGCCGTCATCGATCGACACACAGCAGCGAGGCATCGTCCGCCCCTCCAATCTCTGACTGGCATCCGGTCCTCCACCCCTGCGCGAAGGTCCCCTGGTGCGGACGAGAATACTGGATGTGCACCCCCGGATGTGGGATTTCTCGATGGGCATCTCCGGGTGGCTTGCGACCGTCAGTCCCGAGGGTGCACCTGGACGACGGTATGGGTGATCTGCCCCGGAAGCGTGAACGTCTTCGGCTCCGGCGCATCCATCATCTGCATCACCTTGTAGGCGGCCTGACCGCGTCGCTGGCCGCCTGCTTGCCGGCGGCTTCGTCGTCGTGATCGACCTCGCAGTGGATCACCGCTTGGACCGGTCCTTGGGATCGATGATCGTGGCGCGGCACCGGGGCGTCGCTGTCTCAAAAAACGTGGCGTTCATCCCGACGAGGTCGACTTCAAGAACCGGGTGAGAAAGCCGTTCGAGCTCGCCTCGGGCGGTTACATCTTCCGTCTTCGACCCGGCCACGTCAAAGGGCTGGCAGCACGTCACCGACACGAAGGCGCAACTCTCGCCGGGAGCAGATCCAGTCGCGGCCGCGGGTGGGGTCCCGGCGCGAGCGGCGATTCATTGGTCGCGAGGACTGGGTGACCTCCACCTACGCCACCTGAGCGGGACAAGACCGCTGCGCGGCGATTCAAACGCCGCGCAGCATGCCGCCGTCGACGGCGAGCGTGGTCCCGGTGATGTAGGCGGCGCGCTCCGAGCACAGGAACGCCGCCGCCCAGCCCATCTCCTCAGGACGACCCTGGCGGCCGGCGGGAACCTCTCTGGACGCCGCCTCCTCGGCCCTGTCCATCGAACCGGCGAGGTTGGCCGCTCGGTCCGTGGCGATCCGTCCGGTGAGCAGGGTGTTGATCGTCACTCCGTCCGTCGCGACCTGCGACGCCAGCGTCTTGTAGGCGCCAAGCTGCGCCGCGCGCTCGGCGTTGGAGAGCGTGATCGCCGCGATCGGCTCGCGCACCGACGACGACGCGATCCCGACGACCCGCCCCCATCGGCGTTCACGCATCCCCGGCAGCACCAGACGCAGCAGCGTCATCGGCGCGAGCACGAGCGTGCGGTGGGCCTCCTCCCACTGCTCGTCGGTGAACGCGAGTGGGTCGGGGCCTCCGGGAGGCCCGCCGGTGTTGGTTACGAGGATGTCGATCGGACCGACCCGGTCCTGCACCTGGCCGACGAGCGAGCTGGCGCCGGCGAGGTCCGCGCTGTCCCACGGCAGGCCTGCCTCGGCACCGATCTGCTCGGCGGCGGCCGCGATCTTGTCGGCGTCCCGCGAGGTGATCGCGACCCGCGCGCCCTCCGCCTTCAGTGCCTCGGCGACGGCGCGGCCGATTCCCTGGCTGGCGCCGCCGACGAGCGCGACCCGGTTCTCGATGCCGAGATCCACGTGACGCAGTATCGCCGACACGCGTGGCACCGGGTCACCCCCTGGCGCCGGACCCACTGACGGTCCGCGCCGGGCCCGATGCCCGCCCGCGCGCCGGACCGATGGCCGCCCGCGCGCCGGACCGATGCTCGCCCGCGCCGGACCGATGCTCGCCGGCTCGCCCGAGCGCCGGCGTCAGTTGCCGTTCTTGTACTCGGCGGTGACCAGCGCGAGCACGTAGCCGCCGAACGCCACCGCCAGCGCCTTGATCTGAGGCGGCGTCTCGTGCTGGTTGAGCACGTAGGTGAGCGCCACCGCGGCGGCGACGAGCGCATAGACCCAGATCCCGAACGTCTTGGGCCAGCTCGCTGACGACGTGTCCCTGGGGTCGGCGTACATCGCCTGCCCGATCACTGCCAGCAACTTTCGCTGCTGGTGCTTACGCCCGACCGGGGTGCTCGACGTCCCCCGGCTCTCGGTTCCGACCGCGAGCGCGAACGCGGAGCCGAGGATCCCGGCCAGCGCTGCGGCCGTGGACACGAGGGCGGCATCGAACTTCGGCGGCGCCCCCGGGCTGGCCAAGCTGATCTCGACGATGAAGTAGGTGTAAAGCGCGGCGAACGTGAGCGTCGCGCCGTAAAGGACCAGCCCCTTCAGCGCGCGCACCCCGGCGATCCGCTGAGACGGGTACGCCGGGCGGTCCAGCCCGTTGCCGATCGTTTCTATGGCCATCTTCCCGCTCCCCCGGTTTTGCAGCTGTCAACAGGAGCGGCAGCCCGAGCAGGTGATCCAAGCGACCCGAGGCACCGCTCCGGGGCGGCGCGGGCGCGCTCCAAGACCGCCGACGTCATCTCCAAGCCCCGATCTCACCGTGCAGCCACGAAATCTTCGAGCGCTCTGCGTCGTCGATCTCGCCACTGTCAGTGAGGTCCTCCGGATCGGTGCCCGTGAGCCTGCAGCGCGCAGAGAACAGCGCCGCGCGCAGCTCCGACGCGTGGACTCTGCGGTTGAACAGCGGGCTCTCGCACCCATCGGTCAACAGCCGGTACAGCTGATCGACCACGCTTGGATCTGCCTCGTAGTTGCGATCCAGCAGGTCGGCGATCTCCAACAGCTCCGCTCGCACCGGCAGGACCCGGTCGACGAGCAGCAATCCGCGCCGCTTCAAAATCCTCTCGCTCTTCGTTGCCTGGGCGACGACGTTGCGCAGGCTGCCGGCGACGCACCGCCGCCTTCGCGCTTGGGCGCGCGGGACGGCGCGGTTCTGGAATGGCACAGCGAGGTCTCTCCACATGGCGTTCCCCCGGTCGCTTTGTGGTTATTGAGCGCCGAGCCGCCGCTGAGATACCGCGAGTGCCGTAGCTACACACTGACCGGGCCATCGCGGGCACTCAGCGCAGTGGAGGCCCGCGCGCCAGTGAGACCCAGTCGGTGGCGATCGCAGATCCGCCAGCGCCTCGAGCGTGTGCAGAGCGAGCTGCGCGAGCTCACCGCCACGACACCATCGGCGGCCAGCGACCTGGCCGCCGTCCGCGGCACCGCCACGAGCTGGACCTTCAGATCAGCCAGCACGAGTGCGCGGTGGAGGAGGCGCTCCGGGTGCTCAAACCAGACGGCTCGGTCGCTTCAACGGTCAATGCCCACGGCGCGCTGACCTCACTCGCTACCGCGTTGGCGATCAGGCGCTCGAGCGTCGGGAGCAGACATGTCTACCCCAGGCCACTCGTACCCAAGACCCGGGCACCAGACCAACCTCGGCCTTCGGGTTATCGGCCGAACGACTCTCCCAAACTCCGATTGCCCTCGAGCCATGTCGCCTGCAACCGGACCGGGCGGGCGATACATTGCCGACACGATCGACACGCCGCCGCAGCATCAATTCCTGCGGCAGGGCCTGTCCGCGACGACCTGCGTCGCCCACTCGACGGCCTGTTCGGCCACCGTGACCGCAGCTTCACGATCGAGCGATGCGTCACTCGCCCCGTACCGTGCCGCGACCGCCCAGCGCGTCAGCCAGTCGGCCTGGACGACTGCCGGCGGGTGGTGTCAGTCTGCTCGGTCACGGTGTCGAGGAGGAAGGCCAGGTCGTGGGTGTAGGGGATCTCCTCTCCCGCCACTACCAGGACCGCCTTGAGCGCCTTCTCGATCGCTTGCTGCGCATGGAACCCAATCACGTCGTTGGACTGGCCGGTGTCGGCGTTCAGAAGACGAGCCGCTCGAAGGTCGGAGCCAGCAGCCCTGAGCAACCGCGCCGCTTCCTCTGACTCCTCAGCTGTCAACTAGGACCTGCCCTTCCCGGAGGGCTCGCTCTACCACCGTCCCCCGCACGGTAGAGCGACGATCCGCTTCCTGTCGGTCGACGACCAGCAGGTCGACCGGCACGCCCAGGCCCCGCAGGTGACGTCGTAACCGCACCGACTCCTGGATGGCGTCGACCACCGAGGGTTCGATGACCAGCACGTCCAGGTCAGAGCCGCTTCGGGCATCGCCGCGGGCGTGGGAGCCAAACAGCACGACCCGAGATCGGTGCGGCGCCGCCTCGGCGAGGCGCCGACCGATCTCCTCGATGAGCGCATCATGGACGATGCCACGAAACTAGCATTCAGAGCTAACTGAGACTAATTGAGCGTCACGGCTGAGGCTCCTGGTGCGAGCGCCGGCTGTGATGGCAGGCTCCGCGGGTGTGTGATCCCCTGCCTGGGATGACGAACGTGAAGGTCGGTCCGGGCCGCCTGCTTGCCTACGATGCCACTCAGTTCGGAACGTTCCCTGACGGATCAAGGCAGCTGCGCGTCCTCTGGGACTCCGAGGCGAAGAACCTCGGGTTCATCTACAACAAGTTCACTCTCCTGTGATCGCCAATTGGCGACTGCTCGTCGCGACCTACGACGGGCGAGTCGATGTCTACGGCTGGCATAACGGCTGTCGCCCGGGCGAGAGCGACAGGCCAAACTCGGACACCAGGGACACAATCTGATCCGCGACCTT
>CAWEVV010000004.1:0-959356 GCA_963812635.1 uncultured Actinomycetota bacterium
GGACGTAGGTGGGCTTCTCGCACCACATCGTGCCGTCGTTGTCGAGGTAGGCGACCCGCTCGTCGACGGGGACGTGGGCAAGGTCATCCAGGAACGCCAGGATCGCGTCCCGGGTCGCCCCGGGACGCCATGACGGCAACGGTGTGCTCATGCCCGCTCCCCGTCTCGCTGATGCCGTTAGGCGGTAGAGGAGAGGCCGTGCAGCATCTTCTGCATCTGTTCCTGGACCTGGGCGTCCTCGACGTCGAACATCGCGTAGCTGATCCCGGCCGTCTGCAACGGGCGGTTGGGATACTGCGCATAGCTGGGCAACAGGCTCAACAACCGTTCGGCCATCTGCGGCGCCTGCCACGTCTTCTCCGCGAAGCTGTTCATGAAGATGTCGTACCGCTCCTGCGGGTCCTGCCAGAGATCGAACAGCTCGGGGACGATCGCGGTGTGTCGCGCCGCGCCGCGCCAGCCCTCACGGATGTTCCAGACCGCCTTCCATTTCCCGACCCGAACCGCCCCGGGGATCAGCTCGGTCTCGGTCATGTAGAACCAGTGATCCCGCGTCGATGGCCCGTCGCCTTTGAGCAGCGCAGTCTGGTCGCAGCTGTCAAACACCGTCGGCTGACCCTCGCGGTCCTCGGTGGGTAGCTCCAGCCCGGCGAGGTTGGCGAAGGTCGCCATCAGGTCCAGGGACCCGGCGATCTCGGAGTTGCGCCGGCCGGCTTCGATCGTTCCGGGCCACCACGCGATCGCCGGTACCCGGCTGCCGCCCTCGTAGTCGGTCCCCTTCGTTCCACGGTACGGCGTATAGCCGCAGTCGGGGTAGACGTCCTGCCAAGCGCCGTTGTCAGTCGTCCAGAAGATCAGCGTGTTCTCAGCGATCCCGAGCTCGCGGATCTTGTCGGCGACGACGCCGACCCAGTGGTCGAGCTCGACCAGCGAGTCCAGGAACTTGGACTTGCCCATCGACTTGCCCGCGAACTCCGGGTGCGGCAGGTTGGGCTGGTGCAGCTTGGCGGTGTTCAGATACATAAAGAACGGGTTCTCGCCGTTGGCGTGCTCGTCCAGGTACTCGGTCGCGCGCGTGGTCGATTTCTCGTCGATGAACGGGATGTTCTTGGAGTCGAGCTTCTCGACCTCGCGCCAGTCCTCCCCGGCCGTGCCCTCCAGAGCCCCGAGCACGTTGCCCCACATCTTCATCGTCGCGGGGTCATCGAACGGGAAGTCGGGGTTGTAGGCCGGGTCGGTGTAGGTGTAGGCGTTGAGGTGATAAAGCGTGGTGTTCGACATCTCATCGAACCCGTGCGCGGTCGGCATCGAGTAGTCCGACTCCCCGAGATGCCATTTTCCGATGTGACAGGTGTCATAGCCGGCCTGCTTGAGCACGCTGGCCAGCGTCCACTCCCCCGCCGGAAGCCCGCCACCCTGGCCCGGGAACGCGACGGTCGTCATCCCGCTGCGGACCGGCAGCCGGCCGGTGACCGCGGCCGCCCGCCCGGGCGTGCAACTGGGCTGGCCGTAGAACGACATGAACTGCAGCCCCTCGGCCGCCAACCGATCCAGGTTCGGGGTCGGCGCCCCCCGGTTCTCACCGCCCCCGTAGCACCCCAGGTCCCCCCAACCGACGTCATCGGACATCAACAGGATGATGTTTGGGCGCTCAGACACAACGTCTCCTCTCATCACAGCGGCACGCGCACAACGGCATCAGAGCGCGAGCGCTTCGGGGGTTCTCCGCGGTGCTCGACGGCGCCGCAGATGCGTACCTTACGATCTTCGTCTCAGCGGTGGCTTGCGCTCCGAACCCGGGCGAGCGGTGACCGGCGAGAACGCGGTCATCGGCTACCGACGGCTTCCCTGGTCAGGGGTGCCGTTGAACTCGGTGGCCGTCTGATCCTGGCTGCCCGGGTCGGGCTCGTGTGCCGCGAGCTGTGGCGGGGCGCGAAGTTCGGGCTCCTCCCAGTGGCGCACCAACGCCACGTAGCGAAAGACAAAGGCCACCCCGAACGCGATCAGCGTCGCCGGTCAAATCGACAGATGCAGACCGGCTTCACAGACGACGTAGACGGTGCTGGCGAGCACTGCCGTCCCCACAAACCATTCGCCGCGAATCAACTGCTTCGGGGTGACGCCACAGGACAGATCCACCACGTAGCGCCCGGCGGTCGCGCCGATCACCCCGATCAGAACACAGGAGATGTCAGGCAGCTTGGCGTGCAACGCGGCGTTGGCGCCAATCGCGGCGTACCACGGAAGCGACGCCGCGGTCGCGAACGTATAGATCCCCTCGCGAAATTCCTGGCCTGACCGATAGTCGATCGCGGAGGCCAGCACCGCCGCCGCGATCGCCAGCACGATGTACCACGGGTTCAGCAGCGGGGCAGGGATCCTGCCGAGGATCAGGTCGCGGCTCACCCCGCCCGCGATCCCGCCCATCAGCGCCAGCAGCACGATTCCGACGATCGTGAAGTTCCTCCAGTGATCAGGGCGGCGCACCAGCAACGCCGCGTTAAACGCGTTGGTTGTCGCGGCGATCAGATCAATGATCGTGAAATCCCCGAGCCGCAGATGACCCCACAGCCCGCTACCGACGATCAGCAGCACCCGCGACCGCCTCGTCGTTGTTGGATCCCACGCCGGCACCGATCGGTTCTGTGCCGGACCTCAACGTCAATCATCTCGTCGCTACTCAGCTCTTGCTCCCTACTGTCCGCTCACGGGTCGGGGGCTCGGTGATCGTGGCCGCAACCCGCCCGGCATCCCCGAGCCCGGAGGATCGTAATCCGCTCGGATCAGAGCTCCGAGCTTGAGCATGCCAGCTCGACAACCCGACAAGATGTCTCGCCACCAACGAGCGCCGAGTGATGCGCAGCGAGGCTCACGATCACCAGCGGTTCGTCCCTCGCCACGGCGCAAGAACCGTGTGGACGCAGCTGTCGGGCACCGTGCAGGTACGGCCGCCGCGGGTGGTCTTGCCCCTGATCGAACCCGATACGCCGGCCGGGCGGCGCTCAAATGACGAGCCGGGCTCCCGTCCAGGATTCTGAACCGCCACGAGCTCGTCGACCGACCGGACCCGCGAAACGAGCCCGGGGGTGATCCGCGCCGCTGACCTACATCCAATGTGCCCCGTTGAACGCGGATCCGCCGATCGTGTAAAGATGCTGGTCGCGAGCCGATCTCCGAGCCGCTCGACTGACGTGCAAGCTGTTGAGGAGGGTCGTCATGGCATTGGGTCATCCCAGGATCGCCGCCTCACTGCGATCGGGGTGCTCGCGATCATCGCGGTGCTGCTGATCCTCCCGCCCCAGGCGTTCGCCGCGGGCCCGGGCTATTACGTGACGTTCGCGGCGCGGTCGTGCCCGTCCTACAGCGACATCGACGCCAATAAGGCGCGCAACGACATCCAGGAGAGCCTCGAGGACCTCGGCCCCGACTCCCCCTACAACAGCAACGGACAGCTGGTCAACCCGGCGGTCGAGGAGGCCTCACCGCAGGACGCGTGCAACCCGCTGCCGGACTGGACGTTCCCGCTCGGGACCGGCGAGCAGGGCGGCGCGTCGACCGGGCCGTGGGGGTCGCTATCGATCGTCACCAACCCGTTCGACAGCTCGGTGGTGACCGGCGCGTCGACGCTGTTATATGACCAGTACCACTAGCGTGTGCCGGGCTACCGGCTGCAGGGCGCCACGACAGTGGAGCTGACCGACGCCGAGGCCAACGCCGCTAGTGTCAGCGGGGGCCTGTGGGCCCAGGGCGGCACCCCTGAGGACCCGGTCCTCGCCGACGAGTACCCGGGGCCGCAATACGGGTTCGGGGCGCTGCGCTGCTCTGACGATGCGCTCAACGGCGACAACGTCGAGCACGTCTACTTCCCGGCCGGGGTGACGCACGTGTTCTGCTACGCGCTGTACGTCGTGCCGCCCCCGACCTCAGGCACGATCACCATCAAGAAACGCGTCGTCGACGCGCCCGCCGGCCAGGCCCCGTCATTCAAGTTCGACGGGTCGATCTCCTATGACCCCGACGGGTTCACGCTCGCAGACGGGCAGTCCAAGGACTTCTTCCGCGCCGGCGGCCAGACCTGGGACGTGCACGAGAACGCGGTCGAGAACTACAAGCTGTCCTCGGTCGACTGCACCGCACAGACCGCATCGGGCGTCGCCGGCACGAGCACCACGACCGTGCAGGATTTGACCACGTCGATCCACCTGGTCGCCAATGAGCACGTCACCTGCGTGTACACCAACACCTACCAGCCGCCAGTCGGTGGGCTGACGATCGCCAAGATCACCCGCGGCGGCGTCGGCCACTTCCGCTACACGACCGCCCCCGCCGGCGGCGCCGCCGCCCACCAGTCGACCGCGACCACCGCCACCCCCGGCGTTCCCGCAACGGCGGCGCCGGCCCTCTCGGGTCTGGCACCCGGGCGCTACACGATCACCGAGCACTCTCCAGCGTCGGCCAAGGGGCACTGGCGGTCAGTCCGCGTCACCTGCGACGGCACCAAACACCGCGCCGGACACCCCGTCCAGGTCACCATCACCCCGGGCACACGACCGCCTGCACGTTCGTCAACGCGTTCGTCCCCGCCGCGTCGCTGTCGCTGGCGACGATCACGGTCGGCGGAACCGGGACCGCGCAGTTCCTGGTCACCCCCCAGCACAGAGCCATGCAGTATCACCAGAGCACGACGAACACCCGCCAGGCCGTCGCGGTCGACGCCACCGACAACAACCGCTCGGACTCGACCCGGCACCTCCCGTTCGGGCGCTACATCATGCGCCAGCAGGCGCCGTTGGGCGTTACCCACGGCCACTGGACGCTGGTCGCGGTTCGCTGCAACGGCCGGTTCGTCTCGTTCAGCCGCGGCGTCGCCGCGATCGCCCTGACCCCGAAGCATCCCGTCGAGCACTGCGTCTTCACCGATCTGCTCCTGCACCGGCCCGCGCCGCCACCGCCGCCGCCGAACCCACCGACGCCCCCACCCTCCGACGCCACCCAGTCCGCCGTCACCGCCGAGCCCAACGCCGCCCACGCCGGTGACCCCGGCCGTCCCCGTCTACCCGACGACGGACCTGTCGATCGCCAAGCGGGCGCTCGATCCCGTCCTCGCGGCGGGCCAGACTGAGACCTACCGGATCACCGTGCACAACCACGGGACCGTGGCGGCCGCGCACGTGGTCGCCGTCGACCGCCTGCGCGGGAACGCGAAGATCATCGCCGTCGACGCGTCAGCCGGACGCTGCCGCACCGGCAAGCTGATCATCTGCTCGCTCGGCAACCTCAAGCCGGGCGCGAGCGCGACGATCACCGTGCAGCTCGTCCCCGACACAGCCGGCGACCACTTCGACAACACCGCACTCGTCGCCAGCGCCACCCGTGAGCAGCGCCTGACCAACAACATCGCCCGCAGCAGTATCCGGATCCAACACCCATCCAAACACCCGGTCGCCTGCCCCTCGGCCGTCGGGCCGATCGGACACGCCGCCTGCTAACCGAGCCGCCCTTTGACAACGCTGGTCGCACCAAGAGCCCGCCAGGTCGAATTGGTGGCCGAGGATCGACCAGCGTGCCACTTTTGGCTCGCGGATCAGCGAGGCGGCAGGCTGCATGGCCGGTCCGTCGGCCAAGCAGCGGCATCGGCCGTTGGCGTGCCAGGACTGCGTGCGCGCCTCTACCAGGCCGGAGCGCCGGCTTGGTCAGGAGTCGCCGACCGCGCCGATATAGCTGAGTCCGCCGACGACTCGGTCGACGATCACCGGAGTGCCGTCGGGTATCTGTCCGCGCAGCTGGCTGAGCAGTTGCGCATCCTGACTGCCGTTGCTCGAACCCTGGACGACGAAGACGAGCTTGTCGCCGTCGAACCGAGCAGTCAACAGCTGCGCGTCATGGGCGGTCGCCCAATTTGAGCCGATCCGCATCGCGCTCTGCTGCCAGTCGAACAGCTGCACCGTGCGATAGGTGCTGACCGCAAGCGCGGCGGTGACGATCGCGCCGGCGACTAACACGACCGTGTACGCGGGCCGCAGCCGGTGCCCGGCCGCGTCCTGGTGGCGGAGCCTGACCGCGCTGAACACCCCCACGCCGAGCACGATGATCGCCAGCACGTTGGTGACGAACAGCAGCAGCGCGCCGAGCGCGCCGCTCCAGTCGCCCGCATCGGCGGTCACACCAACCACCGCCAGCGGCGGTACCAGCGAGATCGCGATCGCGACCCCCGGCAGAATGTCGCCGATGTCACGCCGGCTAATCGCCGCCGCGCCCGCCAGCCCGGTGAACCCCGCCGCGACCAGGTCGATCAGCGTCGGAGAAACCCGAGAGGTGACCTGCGAATTGTGGGTCAGCGGCCCAAGCTCCGGTAGCAGCCACGCCAGCAAAGCGGCGAACCCGACCGTGACCGCGATCGCGAAAACCAGCGTCACGGCCGAGCGCAGTAGCGGCCCTCGCTCACCGAACGCGATCGCGACCGCCACCCCCTGGATCGGCATCGCCAACGGGGCGATGATCATCGCGCCGATCACCGTCGCGGTCGAGTCGCCGATGATCCCCGCGGTCGCGATCCCCGTCGCGAAGATCAGCAGCAGCCAGAACCGGCTCTGCTTGGCATGCACGTCCCCCACCGACAGGTACACCGCATCGCGGATCTCATCGGGGGTCCGCGCGTCGCCCGCGATCAGCTGAGTGACGCTCCAAGCTCCCATCCGATCCCGGAGCCTACGAGAACATCCAAGCGTCACGCCAGCCCGACGACGCACCGCCTGGGCCGCTCGGCGCGAGGCTCACGAGCCATCGGGACCGCCGCGTCAGCTCGCATGCGAACGCCCCCGTGCTCGGCTGGGGCTGGTGTTATGTATTGATCGGCCCGGCGCCTGTTCTCGCGTCGATCAGTTCCATGCCCGCCGCCGCCACTTATCAAGAGGACACAGCCCGCTCGATGCTGCCGGTTTCACGCACGACCGGTGGTCAGTAACGGGGTTAACGGATGCGGATCGACTGCTGCTCTGGGTCGGCGAGGCCGCGGACCAGAAGTGATCGGTTGCCGGACGGCGGTCCCGGTTGAGGATGCTGGTGATGCGTCGGACTGGCCAGGACGCCGGTTCTCTAAAAGGAGAGGCTCATGTCTGAGACTTCGATCGTGCTGCTTGATGCCGCGGGACGGCGGCGATCCCCCGCCACCCTTCCGGGCTATCTCGCGGGTCGCGCTCCCCGCAACAAGGGGATGGATTACCCCGCCGACCCGCCCAAACCAGAGGAGATCATCGTCGTGATGCGCCAAGCCGGCGGGGGTCGCCACGGGCTACGGATCCGCGCGCTGATCGCTGTTTTGTGGCGGGGCGGGCTGCGGATCTCCGAAGCGCTGGCGCTCAACGAGACCGACGTCGATGAGCGGCGCGGCTCGTTGCTGGTCCGCCACGGCAAAGGCGACAAGCGTCGCGAGGCGGGGATGGACCAGTTCGGGTTCGAGCAACTCAACGCCTGGCTCGCGCACCGCGTCGGGCTGCCACCCGGACCGCTGTTCTGCGTCATCGACGGCTCCACCCGCGGCCGGCGGTGGTCAGACACCTCGGCCCGCGCTGAACTGCGACAGCTGGCTGCCGACGCAGGCGTCCGGCGGCGGTTCGCGCCCCACCAACTCCGCCACGCCCACGCCGTTGAGCTCGCCCGCGAAGGGGTCGCGGTCAACATCATCCAACGCCAACTCGGCCACACCGACCTGGGGACGACCTCGACTTACCTGCAAGGAATCGACCCCAGCGAAATCATCGACACCGTCCCCGACGGCCGCCGACCATTCCCGCGACCGCAGGACTGACCCTCTAGCCCCGGCTTGAGCGACACCGTCGGCCTTATCAACGACCGGCGGATGGGCGAAGCGGCGACGCTGCTGCTTCGCCCATCCGCGAGGCCCAACCGGCAGTCGCGTCACGACGGCTCCCTGGGCGACTTTGCAGGAGTGACGGTTTGGCTCCGGCAGGTGCTCGCGGAGCCCAAGATCTGCGATCGAGTCGGCGGTCAGCGTCGAGGCATTCGCTGGTGGCTGTCAGCTGGGTTCGCTCGGTGCGGGCCTGAGCCCCGCGGCGAGGCTGGCGAGCCGATCCTCGGTGAGCGTCTCTGAACTCAGGAACACGAACGTCCCGTCGCGCTCGATATGCGCCTGAGACTGCGACCCGCCCCGTCTGACCTGAACGGCGATCCCGTCGTGGGTGATCGTCTGCCACGGCCAATCCTCGTTGGCTATCATCAGGTCGTACTGCCCCGGCTTGTTCGAAGCGGGGTATTGCGAGAGTGAGACGCTCTGGTGCCCATCATCTGAGTTGTAGTTCAGCGCGACACTGGCCTCCCGTGGAGGCCTGACCGACGGCTCGATAAAGACGCAGTGGATGTGCCAGTCGCCTGGGATGCGGTCGGGGATCAGGACCGTGAACGGCGCGCGTTGCTGCGCCTCGATTGTGGTGATGTGCTGTAGACGTGCACGTTGCCCGACGGGGTGCACCTCCTCGCCAGCGGGCGCCTTGAACCGAAACAGCTTCTCGTCGATCCACTCATCAAACGCGATCTCGACCGTCGTGATCTCCTGAAACGGCGCTCCCTCCCACAACGCGACGGCGCGCAGCAGAACGCCGCGCTGAGCGTCAACCTCAAGCTGATATCGATCCGCCCCGCTGCCGAGCTGGTGCAGCTCAAAAGCCCGTGGTGGACGCCGGGGGTCAGACTTACGAGCAGTGGCTTCCGCCGTGATCGCCCGCCGCCCCGCGACCTGAGAGCAGCCAACAACACGAAACTCCAACGCGCCGAGCAGCGGCGTGGGATCAAGCATGACCGACAGCTGCTCGCCGATCCCGCTGCCGACACTCGGGTCATCCTCATTGCTGGCCGCGCCCATGGTCTCATCCCACGACCACCACAGCTCACCGTTTCGGACCCCGTAATAGCCGTCCCGCGAACCGCCGTGCTGCTCCTCGCGAACCCGACCGCTCGAACGCCAGATACGAAACGTCTCCACCCGCTCGGAGGGTTCCTCTCCGCGACCGCGCCCCGTGACCGTCTGAATCGACGCCCCGCGCCGACCGCGTTCCTCGGCCGCCGCGAGAAACGCAGCCCCGGAACGCTCGCTATGGCGCCAGACCCGAAACGTCACGCGGATTGTGCTGAACGACCCGGCACCATGCAGCACCTCCAGCAAGGTGCCCAACCCAGGCTGCCCGCCGCCGCTCTCGTCCCACACCGACATGCCAGCAGGCTACGGGAGACCACATGCAGACGGGCCCGCCCACGACGACCTCTGTGCCACGCAACTGGGGTTCACCCGAGTGGCACGATCAGCCCACCCGACCGCTTCTGCTCTGGGCACCAAGGACGAGCCGAGACCGAACTGCTCTGGCCTCCCGCCCGTCCGGTAGCCGATCCCGTGTGAGACGCCGCCTTCCTCACGTAGCCGCTTCGGGGCCGAGAGCAGCCGTCTCGTCGAGACTGCCCCAACCGCGAGAGGCTGTCGGAGAAGTCGCCGGACCCCGGGAATTCTCCGACAGCCTCGCGACAATGCAGCAGCTAGCGCTTTCTATCTGCGAGCGGTGTTAGGCCAGGATCTCACAGGAGAGAGCAACACATTGATCTGAGTCGGCAGAGCTGAGATCTTATGCGGCCGCCATAAAGATGAGGATTCCGCCGCCGGCGATGATCACCACGGGGTAATGGCGCTTCACCACGGCGAGGGCCGAGGTTGCGGTTCCGAACGCCAGGCCAGTGATGATGAACGGCAGGCCCAGCCCAGCGCAATACACGGCGAGGAGAAGTTCTGCGAGGTCGCGGTGCTGCAGGACGGGCGGTTGCGCTCGGTCGGGCAGGTAGGCAGCACGCCGTGCGAGCTGCGCAAGAGCGATCGAGCGGTTAGGCGAGCCAAGAGACGAGAATCGCGGTGATCGCTGCCTGCATACGGCCCAGCCGTTGCTTTGCATGCAGCCGGGCGACGGCACCCGACGCTAGGCCGCTTCGGGAGCGGTCTCGGCGCTGCGACCGAGGGGCATCAGCGAGCGATCCGTTGAACCAGCAGGTGCTCACCGGAGTGCGAGGCCGAACGGACTCCCCTCGGAGTCCCGACAGATTGCCCACCGCGACCGGGATGGATCACGCTCCCCCCAAGCGCCGTGACCTGCTCGAGCGCGACGCCCAAGTCAGCGACGGTGAAGTAGGGCAGCGAAGCCGTGTCGCCCGGACCGGCTCCACGTTCGTGCACCCCGAGCACAGCAGCCCCGCTGCGGGTCTGCCAGCCGCGGCCTTCGGCCTCGCCGCGCTCGGTCAACTCGGCGCCGAGCAAGCCCGACCAGAAGCGACGCGCTCGTTCGGGATCATCCGCCGGGAACTCGATCAGCCCGAGCGATCCGTCCACGCCGCAGACGATAATGGCGAACGAGATGGACCGTGCATCCCGGCCGTGACGCGTGCTGACCGCTGGTGGACAGTGCTGACCTGGTGGGCGTGAAGCGCGAGGAAGGCGGGGGCGTCGGTGGCCTGTCGCATCGCGACGACGGGCTCGCGGTCGCTGATTGGGACGTTGCTGGCGTCGCCGCGGATCACCAGTCCACGACGGCGGAGCAGCGCGGCTCTGGTCTTGAATTGCCCTTCGATGGTCTTGACCGAGACGGCGGCGTCATCGGCGAGGCGACATCGTCGTCGCTGACCACCCCTCGGTCTCAAAAGCACGTCTGGGCGGCCGCGAGGATCCGCTGCGGGTCTGCAGCGCTTTGGCCTGCCGGCGCGAGCTGTCGTACTGCCGGAGTACTGGCGAACGTTGCGTCATGTCGTTAGGGTTTCACCCTATGCAAACGGATGGCGGCATCACATCTCGCGCGCAGGCGATCGACACGATCACCCAGTCGTTTCGTCGACTGGGCGACGGCAGCCGCGACGGACTCGACGCTCACTACACCGCCGACGCGATCAACCACGAAGCCCAAGCCGAGCCCCCCGCCGCACGCGTCGCCGGCCCCGACGGCTTCCGAGCCACCTCGGACTGGCTGCGAGCAGCGTTCGGCGAACTTGACTTCACGGTCGAGCACGTCGTCGTCGACGGCAACGACGTGGTCGCGCGCAGCATCATGCGCGGCCGGCACACCGGGGAGTTCCTGACCTGGGATGCCGATGGCTCGCTCACCGTCTTCCCACCCACAGGCCATCGATTCACTCAACGTCAGATCCACTGGTTCACCCTACGCGACGGCAAGATCGCCGAACACCGCGCACAACCGGACGATCTCGGCATGGCCAGAGAACTGCACTGGATCCCACCCACCCCCCGATACCTCCTACGCATGGCCCTCGCACGCCGACGCGCCCAACGCCCACGCAACGTCCACGCCTGATGACACCGCGCTCTAGCGCGACGCGACGATCGCTTGCGTCCCTCAGGTCTCAGAGCCTCCCGTGATCGCTTCGGCGACAGAGGGCGCGCCGGCCGGTGCCGGCGCCGGACGACTGCTTGGCCATGAACGTGCTCGTTAGCGCACGTGGGCCGAAACGATCGGCTGCGCGGTCGGCAACTCACGCCGACTGTGAACGCCTCGCTGCTCCCTTCCACGCACCACCAGGCGTGTCCCGGCAGGATCGGTGTCGATAGCCCACTTCTGCTCTGGGCCGGTGCACGACTGAAGCAGTAGCCCGGTCGTCGTGGCCGCTGCGGCGACATTGCAGAAGTCTCGGCGGCTGGCGCCGAGCCGGCTGCTGGTCTTCTGCCTGCTGTCTGTCGGGCTGTCTCGTGATGTTTGCGCTGGCGGCCTCGCCAGGACCAGCGGTTGAACACTTCCTACCTAAGAAACGCGACGATTGCTGCTCGAGGATCGCCGGCTCAGCCGAGACCGATAGGGGGTGGAGACGGGTTCGTGATCGACGTGCACGTTTGTGCTCGTACGGCCTTGGCCCCGGGCGCGGTGGCGACGACGTCGACGCAGTAGCGTCCACGTTGGCGAGGAGTCAAGCGGCGGAAGAAGCTGAGGCGGCGATCGCGGCCTCGGCGTAGCTCGTGGACGCGCAGAGTACGTCCGCGGCGGGCGTCGACCACGACGTCCCAGAGCGACGAGCGCAGGCGCCGACGGTCGGTGCGACGGTTGTAGACGACGGCGACATAGTGAGCGGGCGTTCCGGGCTGCGCGCGGCGCGGGCCGTGCAGGGTGAGGACCAGGCCGCCACGCGCGGGGTAGCGGTGCGGGCGTTCGCTGACCAGCCGATCAATGTTGCCGCGCGCGTCGCGCGCGCAGCGCCAGCGGTGAGTCAAGCGCACCAGCCTGCGGATATGGCCGTCGTTGATGACCAGCTCGGTCATGAGCTCGACGTGAGGCAGCGCGCGCGGGGCGATCGCGGCTGGCAGCGCCATGCATGCCTGCGGGACCCGCAGCAGCGAGGCGCTGATCCGAAGCGTCACCGTCACGAGGGCATGGTTTCCGGACCGGCGCAGCGCCAAGCGCACTCCTGGATGACTGGGGGCATTCGCTACGAACATGCCGCCCCCGCGGCGTCGAAGCTTCAGCGGCCGCGCCGCTCGGCCCGCGCGCGGTGGTGCCAGCTCACCGCGGCCGGCGGATTCAAAGAGCAGGCGGTTCAGGCGCACCGACGCGCCCGCGAGCCGAACACCGCGCGGTAAGACGGTGGTGGCGCTCACGAGGGCGAACGCGCGTTTCCCGGCGCGGCGTCCGATCCGGCCGCGGCCTAGCACGATCGGAGGTAGCGGGTCTCGCGCGGCGGCCGCCTGTGCTCCCAGACGGACCGGCCCGTTGACGTCGAAGTCTCCGGAATAGCTGTTGAAGTCCCAAGTGTTGGCGCCGATGCTCGAGCGTGGGTCGACGCCCGCGGAGCACGATCCGAACGTCCAGGCGGTCCCCGCGTTGCCCGGCTGATAGGTGCACGTGTCTGACACCGGCCCCCAGATCTGGGTCATGAGATCCGCTGGCGGGGTGGTGTAGGAGCACTCGGAATACACGCTCCCCTGGACACACGGCACGCCGGCCTGGAGGTCGAGTCGCTGGCCGATCGTCGTGAAGTTCTGACCGCCGCCAATAACGCCAGGTTCGGCCGGGACACCTGTACACGTGTTCCCGCTGTTGCGAAAACCAGTGAAGCAGTCGGTGATGGCGTACCGGTCATAGACCGTCGGCATCAGGGTCTGGTACACCCAGATCGCGAACGCCTGATTCGCGGCGCTGGTCATCCCGATCGTGTCAAGCGCCCACGTCCCGCTGGCGCGCAGCTGGCCGACGAGGCTGAGCAGGCCCCCGTCTTGTCGTACGGTTTGGCTCTGCGTCTGCAGCGCCTTTTCGGTCTCCCCAACGATCTGGGCGAACTTTCCCTGCAGGCCGGCGTAGGTGGTCTGGAAGGTGCTCATCGCGGTCGGCGACGCCGAAGGCAGCATCGAGATGAGCTCCGAGGCGACCCAGAGGGCGGCGCTAATCTCCGGCTGGGAAATCCCCGCCAGCGACGCAGCGATCCCGGTAGCGCCGGCGAAGAAGCTCTGTGGACTGAACGTGGCGGTGCTGTCGGCCGCCGCCTGCAGCCCCAGGTCACCGCCGATCGCCGGCAGCGCCGCGTTCTGCGCGATAAACAGGCTCTGACGCATGCTGTCGAGTTGCGCGAACAGGTTGACGACCTGCAGCGCGTTGTAGCTCTCAGCCAGCATCTCGTTGACCACCGCGGTCCATTCCGCGGCGGTAAAGCCCGCACTGTCGGCCGGCGGGGTGCACGCCTGATAGCTCGGCGGGTTACCGGGAACCGCACCCGTGCAGTTCGCGATCGAGATCAGGCCCCGTTGCAGCGACGTCAGGTCGGTGGGCTGCGGCGCGTTCTCCGCCGTCCACACATCGCGCACGCTCGATGCGCTTTGCGGGATCACGCTGTCGCTCTTTGCCAGCTTCGTCAACGAGGTGAAGGCGCCCTGCTGCCCACACGGCCCGGTAACCCCCACGGGACACTGCCGGGCGGGGAAGCCCGCATAGCCATCGGGGAGGTAGCGTGACCAGCCGCTCTGACCATGCAGACTGGCGCACCCAGGAACCTGCGAGGCCCCGCCGCTGCAGTAGAACCAGGTGCGGATCCCGAACGGGCCGCGCGCCACCACATCAGCACGCCCGTCACCGTTCACGTCACCAACCTGCAGCGTGTCGTAATACGCAGGGTTGTTCACGAAATCGGTGCCCAGGTTCAGCGGCGTGCTGGTCGGGAGCTCGCTCCACTGGTTGGCGCCCGGGTTATACGTCCACGCCTCCAGCTGGCCCGCGGCATCCACGAACAGCACGTCGGCCTTGCCGTCCCCGTTGATGTCCCCGGTACGAATCGATCCCCAAACGCCCGGCGGGATGCTCCCTCCGGCGCCAGCCAGCGCGTGCAGCGTCGCCAGCGAGTCATAGCCACCACCGTTCCAGCGTTTGACGCGCAGCCCGTCGCTGGCACGCGCCAACAGCTCATCGCCCGGCCGGCCGTCGACGTTGGCGGCCTGAAGCGTCTCGTAGTAGGACGGGCTGGTGCCCAGGCAGTCGCCGCTGCCCGGCCCCGACGCCCCCGCGGCCGAGAACGGGCAGTCCGCGCTCGGGAGGTCGGCGAACGGCCCCGGATTGTCGGTCGACCCCAGGCCGTTGGGGTAGGTGGACGCCGGGCCGATCGCGAACCACGGCAACCCGGAGCCGTCGGCCAGCCCGATCGTGCCTTGGGTCCACGCCGACACCCCCGCCGCGGTCCGGAGGAGGATCTGGTTGGGATCGCCGTACACCGTGCCCTCAGGCGGATACGTGGAGAAGTCCGGGACCGTGCCAACCGGGGCGACGTTGGCAGCCTGGATACTCAGATAGCACGCCGGGGTGCCGCAGGCAGCGTCGCCGAACGGGTACAACGGCTGCTGGAAGAGGCTCTCGAGGCGGTCCGTCCCCCCCCACTGGCCGTTGAGGAGCCCGCCGTAGCGGACCGGCGACGGGTCGGCGCTCGTGGCGCGCCGCCGGCCGAAGAAGACCGGAACCGCGAGGCCGAGGTCCGCGAGGTGGATCGTCGAATAGATGCTCGGGTCGTCGCCGCCGACGGCGTCGCTGAATGGGCCGCCCGCCGCGATCCGCTGCCAGCTTCCCCCGTTGATGCTTGTCGATCCGTTCGGGGGGACGTACTTGTAGACGTGCAGGCCGTCCGCGAAGCGCGCGTACACCTCGTCCCCGGGGTCGCCGTCGACATTCCCCGTGTGGATCGTCGAGTAGTAGTAGGGCTGCTTCCAGTTCGTAGTCCCCTGCGAGGTCAGGCCGGGCGCCCCCTCGTCCGATGGCAACGGCGAGCGGAAGTCACGCAGCACCTGCTGCACGCCATCGGCGTCGACCTGGGGGCGCCATTGACCCAACGTCGTGTCAAACCAGTACACCTCCAAACCCTGGTCATTACGGGCCAGCAGCTCATCGTGGCCGTCGCCATTGATGTCGGCCAACTGGATCGTCGAGTACTTCGACGGATCCGTCCAACCACCACCATCTCCCCACGCCGGCACGGTGAACGTCGGACCGCACGGCCCGTCATAGGACGGGTTGGCGGCCGGACACGGCTGCGCCTGGGCCTCGGCCGCCGCCATCCCCACGATCGCCAAGACCAGCAACGCCCCCACAGCCAAAGCCCGCCGCATGAAGACGAAACCTACATTCGCTGAAACCTCCAGTCAACCGAAGCCGGGGTATCGCGGTTGATACGGCTGACGAGAAGCCAACCCTGAAACGCGATGACTCGTGCGCTCCAGACTGCTGCCTTCACGCACCACCGGCAGTCTCGCCGGCGTCATGGTTGGACCTGCATGCTGCTGCTCTTGGCCGGATCGAGCAGTCTCCGTAAACCGGATATGGCCGACCCTGTTCCGGCGTCAGATCGTTCGGCCTCAGGTGATGCGGAGGCCGCGGCCGTTGGTGTGGAGCGGTTGCCCGAGTGCTCCGGGTCGAGCCATTGCGGGTCTGGTGCTCGGGGAGCGCGGCGGGAGCCGACCGACTATTGGCGTGTTCTCAAGCTGAATCGAGGCATGATGGCCGAGCGCGCGGATGAGGGCTTGATGGTCGTGGTCGATGGCGAGGGGTTCGGTTTCTGAGCGGGCCATGGCGCGGTGCAACGCGGCGACGGTCTCGGCGGGGGCTTGGTCAGCGGGTTCTGGGGCGTATTGCTGGCGCTCTCGATCGTGAGCGTCGGCCTGGCTGATCACGTGCAGCCGGGTGCTCTGGCGGGCGCGAGAGAGCGCGGTGTAGGCCCATTCGCGAGTGAACTCGTCGGGGCGGCCGATGACGGCGGCCCATTCGACGGTGGCGCCTTGGGCGCCGTGGCCGGTGAGCGCGTAGGCGTGCTCGACGTGGCGGTGCACATAGGCGAGATCAAGCTCGCGTTGGTGGCCGCGGTCGGTTTGGATGATCATCCGGTGGGCGCGGTCGCCGATCTCGAGGACAGTGGCGAGGGTGCCGTTGTCGATGTCGGCGTGGCGGTCGTTGCGCCGGGCGATGATCCGGTCACCGGCGGCGAACTCGCGGTCGCCCACCATGACGCTGCGGCCGGGCAGGCTGCCGTCGTGTCTGAGCCTTTGGCGGGCGGCGTGGTTGAGTCGTTCGCGGGTGTCGTTATCGCGAACGATCATCACCGCGCCGGCGAGGCCGTGCTCGCGCTGGGCGTCATGCCATTGCGCCACCACGTCGGACCGCGCGGCGTCTTCACTGTCGTGAACGGTGAGGTCGGGCTGTTTGTGCTCTAGGTAGGCGGCGGGGTGGCTGTCGTGAAGGGCCTGGAGGGCTTGGCGCTCGGCAGGGTCGTGTTGGCGCAGCACCTGGCGCAGCGTCAGGCTGGGCTGCTGGCGCGCGAGCGCGGCCAGCCACCCGCCGGCCTGGACTGAGGGCAGCTGCCCAGGGTCGCCGACCGCGATCACCTTGGCCTTGCCCGGCTCGGCGTGCGCCAGGAGCCGGGCGGTGAGCCGGGTGGGCGCCATCCCCGCCTCGTCCAGCAGGAGCACGGTGTGGGGTGCGAATCCGCCGGTGCGGTCAAGCTCGCCGACCAGCGTGTGCATGGTCGCGGCGGGAATGGCGGCCGTGTCGCGCAGCTCGCGGGCCGCGCGACCGGTCGGGGCGGCACCGATCACCCGCCAGCCCGCCTGCTCATAGACGCCGGCGACCGCCCCCAGCAGCGTCGTCTTCCCGGTGCCGGCCAGCGCCTGGACCGCCTCCATGCCGCGGCCGCTGGTGGTGAGGGCCCGGACCGCGTCGGCCTGCTCGGCGTTGAGCGCCGGCGCCCAGCCGGCGAGCATCCCGTCCACTAGCCTGCGGTCGACGATCCCGGTCGCTTCAGTGGCCCGTAGCGCCGCACCGGTGATGATCTGCTCCTCGCACGCCAGCAGACTGACCGTCGTGAACCTCCGCACGCCACCGTCGGGCGCACCAAAGGCGACCACCGAGGAGTCGGCGAGATAGCCGCTGGTCGTCTGGTCAAGCCGTCCCAGGCTCGCTCCCTCCGGATAGGCGCTGGCGATCTCGGCCAGGGCGTGGCGTCGCGCGAACGTGTTGTGATTCGCGGTCAACCCCTCCGGCCCCGACAGTCTCACCGCTAGCCTCGCCAGATCGACAGGCTCGACATCAGCGGCCGGCCGGGCTTGCAACGCCGCCAGCTCAGCCTGTCCGAAGCCGTGCTCGGCGGCCCGCGCCCGCGCCTGCTCGCGCCACGTCGAGCCCTCCACCCCATACTGCTTGGCGCGGCGAGTGGCCAGCGCGATCCCCTCCATCCGCTCCCGCGACAACCCATCCGCCACCCCGGTCAGCTCCAGCGCGCGCTGCTCGATCTCCGCCCGCCGCGTCGAGAAATGCTCCAGCACCGCCTCAGGCACCCCCTCGATCTCAAACAACCCCCGCGCCACCGGCCGCCACGACACCCATCCCAGCCGCTCCCGCACCTCAGCGCGCAGCACCGCCCGATACGCCGCCCCCGCCGCTGACTTGTGCTCATACAGCGGATGCGCATCCAGCGCCGTATACCGACCGTCAGCGCGGGTCAGGTTGGCGACCAAGACGTGGGTGTGCAACTGAGGATCCCCCGCGCGCGACATCCGATGCCGATACCCAGCCGCGACAAACCCCTCCCCCGCTACCGACTCCGTCCCGCCATGTCCGCGGCGGGTAACGCACGCCTCGCGCTCCAGATATCCAAGCGCTTGCGCCACCGCCCGCTCGTGCGCCTCAAGCAGCGCCCCGCTGACGTGATCGTCGGCGATTGCGAATAGGACCGAGACGCTCTTAGGCGCCGAGAACGTTAGATCCAGCGCCGCAACCGTCGAGCTGCGCCCAACCCGACGCAACAGGGTGTCGTCGACCGGGCTGCGGCCCTGCATGAGCGCCAAGAACCCAACGTGCTCAACTCGTCCACCGACCGCCAGCCCCACTGCGGCCGCGCCGCTCCCGCACCACATCCCGGCGACCTCGCCGCGACCGGCGTAGTAGTCCTCGATCCCCGCCGCCACCTGCGCCTCGTAATACGCCAGCTGACCCCGACTCGCGCCCAGCTTGCCGATCGTCAACACGATCCGTATGTCCCCCAGTGCGGACACAAAACGGACACACCAACCCGGGAAACGCGGGTCACGAGCGGTCCAGCCGATCAGGATCAAACAGCGGCATTTGCAGGCCAGATACCCCCTCAGAGGGACGGTCGTGGACGCCCGTATACCTGCCCTCGGGTCTCTGATAAGGAAGAGGTCCCAGGTTCGAGTCCTGGATCGCCCATTCTCCAGACCTTCCTGCAAATAGGGACAATCTGGCTGACCGTCCAGCCAGGCTTCGTGTCTCTCGGGAGGGGCAAAGGGTGCATGACGGGTGCATCAGGATTGCGAGGCGCGCCGGAAAAAGTCCGGCCAGCCGCAGCCGTGGCCCCAGGCAGCCGTTGGGCACGCAACCACGGTCCAAGCCCCTGGGGTTGGCGGTGATGATGCTCGACGGGCTGGGGCTGAAGGGGCGATGATGGTCGTCGCGCTCGGGATCCCCATCGAGGCCGTCAAGATCCCGCTCGGCTTGTGGGAGGGCAGCAGCGAGAACGCGACGGTCGCGACCGCGCTGCTCTCAAACCTCGTGGAGCGCGGCCTGGATCCCGAGCAGGGGACGCTGTTGGTGACGATCGCATTCACTGTGTAACGATCACACCGGGACCGTCGTCACCGAAGTTCACCGGCGATCGGGGCAAACACCACGCCACCGCCCTGCAGGAGACTCCCAGCCGGTTCAGGAGGGAATGCAAGCCGGGCTCATCGCGACAGTCGACCGACGCTGCGGCCGTCACTGCAGCGGTTCATTTTCCAATCACGCCGAGACCTCCGTACTCACGAGCCCGCCGGCGTCCGACCCGACCGCCGTCCCCTCGGGTGGGGCGTGGGGCACTTGTATGCGTGTGAAAGCCCCAGGTGAAGATTAGATTCGAGAGTAACCATGGGCTTGAGTGATATCCGTGCAAGGCGTTGGTGACGGCGGCGGATTTGGGGCGAGGCGAGGTCGGGCTAATGTGTGCCGCCCTGGCTAGGGAGTTCGCTTGTTCAGCGCGCCAGGACGCTGGGCGGCGGTGTTCTTGCGCGACTTCGGCGATGGCGATGCGTCGTCGCGCTCACGCGCGAGCCGTCGCTGCGCCGCTTCGTGTTTGAGCTCGGCTTGCCTGGTCGCGAGGGTGGTGATCTGGGCTGCACGTCGCTCGGCCGCGCTGAGTCGCGGTTTGACTGGCCGCAGGGACGTGGTCACTGTGTTCTTTGCCGTCATCTTCGACCTCCTGTTGGTGTTGCTCAGCCGAGGCCCGGGGTCATCGCGTCATAGAACGCCGAGGGGAAGCACGAATCGACGTGCCGCACGGTCCTGTTCGGCGGGTTTGGCGAGCCGATGGCTATGCAATCCGGGCAGATTCTTCGACTCGATCCGCTCAGGCCTCCCGGCATGGTCAAGGATCCAGGCCTCTATCGCCGCGGAGTCAGGCCCCTCGGCCAGGATCGCAGCGCGCTCGATGACGTGGCCTTCGCTGCCGAGGGGGCGGGCCAAGCGGGCCACCAAAGCGTGAATCGCGTCGTCTTCGATCTGTGGTGTCCTCGGGCTAGGCAACGTGCTTGCCTGGCAGCGGACGGCGACAGTCTGGACATGCTCCCGATATCACCGATCCCGTTGGCGCGGAGTCTGAGAGTTCAACGTACAGGCGATAGAGCCCGCCGCCGACCAGCCGGAACTCGTGCTGGCAAGCGCACCGGCGGTGATGTCTCTGCTTAGCAGCGGCGCTCATCGGTACGGCTCCGGTGCCAGTGCGGCGGGAGCGGCAATGGGATCGTCGTCACCGAACCATCGCTCGACTTTGAGAAGATCGCGCTCGCGCCGCTCGGCGAGGCGCGTAACGAACTCATCGACACGATCTGAGATGCGCTGGTGCCCCGGGGCTCGCACGGCCCCGGCCGAGTCATCGAAGCGCTCGATGCTTCGAAAACCGACTAGGTCCGCGAGGTCGGTTACCGGCTCAAGAAGGGAACCACACCCGGGGCACAGGTCCCCCACCAGCTCAGCAGGAGTACCTGAAACGCGAAGGCGGGTCTTGCACCTCGCGCACTTGTAGTGGGGCATCGATGCCCCCTTTCATTAGGTTGACGACCACTATACATGACATTGGTTTCTAGAAAAGCTATTCTCCGTTGATGCCGCCCTCGAGGCAAGCACCGGCATGGTCGTTTCTGACCAACCACGCCCGCGTTCTGCTCTGCATCGCCGAGGACCCGGCGGCGCGATTACGCGAGATCGGCGAGCGGGTCGGCGTCACCGAGCGTGCTGCCTACCGCATCGTCGACGAACTCGTGGTTGCGGGCTATGTCTCGCGGAGGCGCAGCGGGCGCCGCAACCACTACACGGTCCATCGAGACCTTCCGCTGCCCGACCCAATCCCCCACGCGCAGCTACTCGGCGAGCTGCTCGCGATCCTCGCGCCCCAGGCCCCCGCGGGCGACCAGCCAGCCGCGCCCCTTTCTACACGCGCACACTAAAGAGCCGTGGTCAGCTCACTGGCGTTGGTGGAGCGGCCACACACCCGTCATTCGGTCACGTTTGCGCACATGGGCGCGCCGCACCGGCTATTCGAGCACGTTTTTGTAGGAACACTGACTGGAGCCGCTTTCGCACCTGGTTCGTCGAAGTTACGACGAATGTTGGGATTTCGCCCAAAACGTCCGCGATAGGAGTACTGTCGATTGTGGTGCTGGCCCTGCGGCCAGAATTCCCAGCCCACGCTCGAATGCCACCAACGGCGCGCTCTGTGCCACGAGGCGGGAGGCGGGGGTTACCGGTTTTGACTGCGGGGCCGGAACTTCTATTAGGCGTTATCCCGCCGTTGGCGGGGCGGCTCGGGATCGGTCGGCGACGCGCTTGGTAACGCCGTCGCCGAGTCCTTCGTGGACTCGCTGAAGACCGAGCTGGTCGCCGACCGCGTCTGGCAAACCAAGGCCCAATTGGAGCTCGCGAACGTCGATACCTCGGTTGGTTCAACACGGTCTGCCTGCACTCCGCGATCGGCGATCTCCCACCCGCCGAGCTCGAAGCTCTCGCCGCTCTACGGTTAGAGACAATCGCTGACACACAGCAAACAGCTAAGACCTACAAATCCAGCGCTGCGGAACCCGGTCCCGCTCAGTGAAAGCCGTGTCGGTCATCAGCCACGAGGCTACGGTAGGCGCATAGCACCCGCCTGGAAAAGGTGCTGCCGAAGAGGAGCCGACGGCGACGGTGATGGTGGCTCCTATGCGACCTGCCGATCCAAAAAACTCACCCGTAAGCACATCCCGGACTGGTCCAATCAGGGCTTGGCCCACTGCGAGCAGAAACGATCTCGGCGCGAGCGCGCTAGATCAGCTGCCCCGGTAGTCGACTCTCCCGAGGCCCGCTCGCGACATCTTTCGTTCTCGAGCCCGAGGCCGCAGCGGTGACGATGCGGAAGCGCCGCAGGCGCTCGGGGGGTGGGCGCGTGTGTAAGTCACGGTGGGAAACGCGCGGCGCGCTTGGGCACTCGGTCTCGGCACCGGGGTGCTCGCCGGCTGGCGCTGGTACCGGGACCGGACGTGTGCTGCCCGCTTCAAGCAAGACGCGCCAGAAGCGCGACGGCGCTGGATTTGCTGGTCGCGCGCGCCGGCTATGCGAACATCGTCGGCGAGATGCAGTAGCGAGATCCCGAGGACAAATCTGTTGGGCGCGAGTCTGTGGTGAGCGCGATGTCAGCGACGGGCCGCGGGTCCGGTGTGACTGGGCCGGCGACGCGCCATCACTTCCACGATCCTGAGAAGGAGAACGATGTTCAAACGATGGATGTTCCTCGGTGCGGCGACGCTTGCCGCCTCGGCGATGACGGCCGCGACGGCGTCGGCGGCCCCCAAGGAGCTCTTGGTCCGCCCGACCAACCCGTATTGGCAGCTGCTAAACGCACAGAACGAGAAGGCGGTGCCGTTCGGCGCCAAGATCGGGACTTGCGTGTTTCTCCCGCGGGCGTCCTGTCCCGGCGTCCTACTGAGCAACCAGAACCTCAGCGGGGCGTTTGTTCCATACGGTGGCTTTGCCGCCGCAGACCTGGCGGGCAGCTCGCTGGCCGGAGCGCAGCTCACCCACACCAACTTTCGCGCCGCCGACCTGGCCGGCGTTAGCTTTGTCGGGACCGCGCCGGTCGACGCCGACTTCGCCGGCGCTAATCTCGATCACACCTCTCTGACGTTCGCGGGATTCACCGACGCCAACATGCGCGGCGCAGACCTGCGCCATGCCGACTTGAACTTCGGCGCGATCGTGGGAGCTGATCTGAGCGGCGCCGACATGCGGGGCATCAACCTGTCGGATTCAGACGTCAACGGCACCAGCCTGCGCGGCGCTGATCTGCGCGCTGCCAACCTCTCAAACGCGGATCTCAGCGGCGCGAACATGACCGGCGCACGGCTGAAGGGCGCGATGTTTTGCAAGACGCTGATGCCCGACGGCCAGGTCCGCGCTCCGCGCAAGGGGCTGTGTCCCGGCCAGCATGGCGCCAAGCCACCCAAGAGCGCCAAGCCGATCCCGATCCAGAACACCAGCCCGTTCTTCCCGGCGGTTTACGCGCTGGAGTTCGGCCATCAGGTCGCCTCCGGCACGCGCGTGCGCCGCTGCACCGTGCAGGCGTTCACCAAGTGCAGGGGCACGCACCTTCAACGCGCGGACCTGCAGGGCGGCTTTCTCGCCTACTCCGATCTGGCCGGCGCTGACCTCCGCGGCGCCAACTTGCAGTTGGGCGATATCGCCTACGCCAACGCACGTGGAGCGAATATGAACCAGATCAGGCTGGGCGGGACCTCGATCGTGCACGCGAATCTACGCGGCGCGTCGCTGCGAGGCGCCTCGCTAGGCCTAGCGGTGGCGGTCGCCGCGGACGTACGAGGCGCAGACCTGGCCCGCGCAGACGCTCGCACGAGCGTGTTCGACAGCGCCGATCTGCGCGCGGCCAACCTCAGCCACGCACGCTTCAGCCAGTCAAACCTGGCCGCCGCCGATCTCCGTGGCGCCAACCTCACCGACACCAACCTCAGCCAAACCTCGCTCATCGGCGCCAACATCACAGGCGCGAATCTGACGGGAACGATCTTCTGCGACACGATCATGCCCAACGGCACCGTCGCCAACCCAACCCGTGGGGCGTGCCCAACGACCCCATAGCCTGCGACGCCCGGCGTTTGGCGCGCCACGCGACCAATCTAATCGAGTCGCCTGAGACGCATCGCACGCCGGGCTGGCGCTCGTCGCGTCATCGCAGATTGCCTGCGGCTCAACATTTCCGCTTCTGCATCCGCGCACCAGCAGCCACCAGGACAGGCGTACGGGGCGGCGGACGGACTGCTGCTCTCGGTTCTCTGGCGACCGGAGCGGCAGCGCTGATCTGGTGGCTGCTCGGGCGACGATGGAGGAGTCTGGCCGGGCGACCACGAGACGGCTGCTGGTGTCCTGAAGCGATCGCCCGTGACAAGCTCAGACCGGACGAGTGCGCAGATACTCGTCGAGCCAGTCGTAGATGCGGGCGTCGCGGATGCCCAATCCCATCGGCTCGCAGTGACGGCTGGCACCCTCGGCGGCCGTAAAGCTCACCAGTTGCTTCTCGCCCGGCAGCATTTGGTACAGACGTTCGGATTGGCCGGGCCAGAATTGCTCATCCTCGGGACTGGTGATCAGGACCGGCGTCGTGACGTCCTTGACCTCGTCACCGAGCTTGTACTTCATCACCTCTTGGTAGAGGTCCCACCGAGACTCACCATCAACGCCGTAGGGCTCGCCGCGGAAATGCAGGGTGGCGCGGTCCGACTTGGAGAGCCGCTCGGCCCAGCCGATTTCTTGATCGAAAGCCTTCTTCTTGCTCTCATCCTTCAGTTGGGAGGTCATGAAGCCCGGCAGCTGCGCTGTCCACGACGTGGACACGTCCACCACGCCGGGATCGATCACGGCCGCGACAAAGCGATGCTCAAATGCGAGCGCCCTCGGCACCCAGTAACCGCCCTGGCTGATGCCAATCACCGCGACCCGGTCGGCATCGACGTCTGATCGCGCCACCATCGCGTCCACCACGGGGGTCAGCACCGCCTCCCAGTCGTGCCGAAACGGAATGTTCTGCAAAAACAAGCTCGCCTGCTGACCCGGACCATCAAAGGTCATCCAGTGATATCCGCGCTCGTTGGCGGCGATCCCACCAAACAGCGCCATGTCGGAAGTCGCGCCGTCGCTGCCGTTGTTTATGACTACCAGCGGGCGCTTCTCACCTAGCTGGGCGTCCGGAGCCCGGAAGAAATAGCCAGGCAGTGTCGTGCCCTCATAGGCGATCTCGATCCGCTCCCCCGGAACCGACGCCGAGTCGACCGCCTTATCCCAGCAGGCGCGATGACGCCGCCAGATCTCCGGCTGGCGGCTGGCCTGGTTTGAGTGGGTGATCAGGTACAGCGCCGTGGAGTAGTAGCTCGCTGACCGCAGGTACAGGCCGTGGACGCTGACGCGATGATTGCCGGCCTCCGCGTCCTGTGCAGCGGACTCCATCGCCTCGGCGGTCGCGCACCACTCCGCCACCCATGCGTCAGCGTCGCCGTCGTTGATCCGCGCGACCGTCGCCTGTACCTCCCCGGCGTCGGCATACCCGCGGTAAACGCTACCCAGCGCCATCTCATACCCGAACTCGAAGTCGTCGTTCTTGAATTTCGGTCGCGTCATGAATCCGCCCTCCCCTGTCGCGCACGTATCGTCGGTCTGCCAGGTTGGGGGACCGGTTGCAGATCGTGTTGGAGCGCTGTTAGCCGGTGTGGCCGCGATCATATGCGACCTCGCAGGCGCGCCAATTGAGGCACGTCCTTCCGAGCGGGACGCGGGGGTCGGGACCTCAAGGTGAGCTGCTGGTTTCCGAGAGCAAACCGAGAGCACCAGCCAGCGAACGCGTGTTGAGGAGCACAGGCGCCTACGTGAGCGTGTCGTCACTTCTCATTCACGAACCATCGTCCGCCTCGCCTGACACTAGGAAGCGGTCCATCTTCTTTTGTTGCGCGACGAGCACGGCGCGGGGATCCGCGACGTCGGCGCCTGGGATCCATTACCCCCGTTCTCGCCGCCGTCTATCCATGTCGCCTGCCGCGCCGCTCAACCCGCCACGCCTTCTGGGGACCCGTCCCACCGGCGCGGAGCATGCTCGCCCGGTTGATCGCCGGCAGCTCCCAGAGCTGGCGGCGCCAGATAGCCAGGATCCGCCAACCGGATACCGCGGTGACACTGTGACGCTCTGCCGGCTCAAATTGCGACGAGGCCAAGAGCGCTGAGCCCACCGTTCTCCCTCCGCGCGGGTCTGAGTTTGTGGGCCAGTTCAAGAGCAGGTTCGCGCGCTGGGTGTGGATCGCTCCGGCGATCACGCGAAACGGGATCATCGCGACCAACAACCAGGCCCACATCACGGTCAGACGTCGATTGACACGCTGAAACTCAGACGAGGACCAGAACCGGCGCGGCACCGACTCGCGGGCGTACTGCTCGGTGAACGGCACGACCAGCAACGACCCAACGCGATCAACGCGAGGAGGCCCGCGGCGACAGCACGCGCGTAACCGGCCACCCACTCGCCGGTGGCCGGGTCCGTGGCAAACGCCACGGCCGTAAACCCGCCGGCAAACGCGAGCACCGCTCCGAGCTCAAGCACTCACTCTGGGGCGACCCGCAAGGATCGAAGGCAGGCTGATCGCGATCGACGCCGCGAGCGCGACCACCGCCGCGGCCGGCAGCGAGACGTGCTGGGTGATCAGCGTAAACAGCACCCAGGGCACGAACGCCACATAAATCCCTCCGCCCTTTGTGGCGGCGTGATCCGGCCCAACGCTCGATACAGACATGATGGCTCCAGTCCTGGTGGTCGTGTAGTCAGGTCCAAGGCAGACCTGATTGGTTGAGGTGACCAAAACTGGCCAGCGTCGAGCCACGCGTCTTCAGTAGTCGACTACTGCAACACCCAACGGTCGAACTCCGAACGCGGATCAGCTCGGGACCGCGAGCGGCTGCGCCGTCCCCGCCCGCGGTCAAGAGATCCAGCGTCGACATCATCCGTTGTGGACTCCAACGGGGTCATTCACGGCTGCTACACCACGGTCGCCGTGGCCGGGTCGCACGTGCTCGTCGCCCGGACCGCATCGACCGCCCGCCCTTGGCCAGCTAAGCGGTCGACGCCCGTGATCGGCAGCGAATTGCCGATGTGCCCGATGGGTCCTTAGCCGAGACTCGAGAAAGCCGAGGGTGCCGACCCGGCCCACCAACCAACCAAGGAGCCCACGAGATGATCACCACCACCTCACGCGCCCGGCAGTTCCTCCGCCGCGCCCGCCGCGCCTGGGCGGGATGCAACCACGCCAACCGGCGGCTGTTCGAGATCCAGACCGGGCTGTCCTACGTCCAGTTCGACGACCGTTCCGGCGCCGTCATCGACCAGCTGGAGCGGATCTTCCGGGCCGGTTAGGCGGGGACCGGCGGCGGCCAGACCGTCTTGGCAACCGTAACCTTCGCGGAATGGCCCCGCGTTGCTACGTCGCCGGCCCGCTTGGCTTCACCGAATCCGGACGCGACTACTACCGGCGCGTGTACCTGCCCGCCCTGGCCGCGGTGGTGGAGCCGGTCGATCCGTGGGCGTTGACGGCCGCTGAGGACCAGGCCGACGGTCACCGACAGGGAAGTCCGCGAGAGCTCGCGTTGACGCTTGGCCGGCGCAACGCGCAGGCGATCAGGTCGTGCGCGCTGCTCACCGCCGATCTCGATGGTCAGGAGCTGGACTCCGGCACCGCGGCCGAGGTCGGCTACGCCGCAGCGCTCGGCCTTCGCTGCTTCGGCCTGCGCACGGACCTGCGCCGCAACGGGGAGGACGCCGTCGACGTCAACCTCCAGCTGGAGACGTTCATCGTCGACAGCGGGGGCCGGATCGCGAAATCGTTGGCGGAGCTGATCGAGGCCCTCGCCGCCGCGGGCCGCGAGCTGGAGGCTTGACCCGGCTGACCCGGTCGGGCCCGAGCGACCCGGCTGGCCTGCGCTCAGCCGACCGACGCCGGGGCGGAGGTGACCAGCTTCGTCGCCGGCGATATGTAGGTGCCGCGGTTCTCCCCGCAGCAGATGGCGGAGATGGCGTCCTGCTCATCGAAGTCGAACACGTGCAGCGGGAGCTCGTAGTCGCGCGCGAGCACGATCGCCGCCTGGTCCATCACGCGTAGATCGCGTTCCAGCACGTCGTTGTAGCCAAGGCTGTCGTAACGAAGCGCTCCGGCCTCCTTACGAGGGTCGCGATCGTAGATGCCGTCGGTCCCGTGCTTGGCCAGCAGGATCGCGTCGGCGCGCAGCTCGATCGCGTACTGGACCGCGGGATAGTCGGTGGTGACGTAGGGCTGACCGATCCCGCAGGCCAGCAGCACGAGGCGCTCGCGCGCCAGGTGGGAGAGGGCGCGGAGGCGGATGAACGGCTCGGCCATGGATGGCATCGGCAGGGCGGTCATCAGCCGGACGTCCTCCAGCCCGCGATGCTTGAGCACCCCGCGCAGGAGGATCCCGTTCATGACGGTGCCGAGCATCCCGATGTTGTCGGCCTCGGCCCGCTCGATGTCCCACTCATCGGCGACGTTGCCGCGGAAGAAGTTGCCGCCCCCAACGACCACGGCCTCCTCCACGCCCAGGGCGCGGGCTTCGATCAGCTGATCGGCGACATAGCCGAGCGCGCCGGAGTCCAGCCCGAACGGTGCGGCTCCCGCGAATGCACGCCCGCTGAGCTTGACCACCACGCGCCGGTAGCGGAGCGAGGACACGGCGCAAGCCTAGCGTATGGTCTGCCGAGGCCGACCAAGCCTCAGGAGCCATTCCCGATGATCTTCCGCCAGATCACCCACGACGACCTCGGGTGGGCCTCGTCCGGGCAGCTGGGCTGGCACGAGATCGACTCGGCGCCCGAATCTGTGGATCCCGGCCGTCCGAACGCTGTGACCTGTGGCTGGGGACAGCGTGCCGCGGTGGCCGCCAGCCTGCTCGCCCGATTCGGGGCCGACCCGGTGATCCGTGTCGTCGACGGCGGCGTCCTCGGCCGGGGCCGGTTCGGGCATCCGCTGACGCGGGAGGCCAACGACGACGAGCGACCCGATCTCACCGCCGCCGCCGGTCCACCTTGAGCGCCGAGCGCCGCTCCCCTCCGACCCAGATCCCGCCCTCCCCGGAGCCGGCTCAGCGGCGCCGATCCCGCCGGAATTGGTTCTCGCTTCAGGCCAACGTCACCGGCCGCGGGATCGTCGCCAGCTACAGCGCCCGCTTCTGGACGATCGTGGTGATCCTCGGCGTGATCACCGGCGCCGCCGCCGCCGCCCTCATCGGGCTGCTGCACCTCGTCGAGCACATCGCCTACGGGTATCGGCGCGGGCCGTTCCTGGATGGAGTGCAGGCGGCGGCGGGATGGCGACACGTCGTCGCGCTGCTGGTGGCCGCGGTGCTGGTGGGGGTCGGCTCCGTGGTCCTGCACCGGCTCCCGGTCTCGGGCGGGACCGAGGTGGCGGAAGGGGTGTGGCTGCAGGGCGGCCGGATGGCCGGAATCCGCAGCCTGGCTCAGGCAGTGCTGTCGATCATCACCGTCGGCCTGGGCGTCTCGCTCGGGCGCGAGGCGGCACCCCAGCTGGTCGGAGCCACCACCGCCAGCCGCCTCTCGGATTGGGGGCAGCTGCCGATCTGGCAACGACGGCTGCTCGTCGCATCCGGCGCCGGCGCCGGGTTTGCCGCCGTCTACAACGTTCCCCTCGGCGGGGCCCTGTTCGCACTGGAGGTGCTGCTGGGTACGGTGGCGCTGCCCCTGGTGCTGCCCGCGCTGGCGACTTCGGTGATCGCCACCGCGACCGCCTGGATCTGGTTGGGAACGTCGCCCACGTATCGCCTCCCCGCCTACGTGGTCCATCCCGCGCAGCTCGTCTGGGCCGCGCTCGCCGGGCCGGTGATCGGCGTGGTGTCGATCGCATGGGTGCGCTTGATCGCCTTCGCGGCGAGCATGCGCCCCCGTCGCTGGGGACGCTTCGCCGCTCCGGTGGTGGTGTTCGGCATCCTCGGAGTGGTTTCGATCCAATACCCGGCGCTGCTCGGCAACGGCAAGGGGGTGGTGCAGCTGGGAGCGCTCGGCAGCCTGTCGTTGGGTCTGCTCTGCGTTCTGTTCGTGCTCAAGCCGCTGGCGACCGCCGGCTGTCTGGGGGCCGGGTCTCCGGGAGGGCTGTTCACCCCGACGCTGACCGTCGGGGTCCTGCTCGCGGGCATCCTCGGGACGGTGTGGACGCACATCTGGCCCGGAGCCGCGCCCGGCAGCTACGCCATCATCGGCGGCGGGGCGTTTCTGGCGGCGTCGATGCAGGGACCGCTCTCCGGTCTCGTGCTCGTGCTCGAGCTGACCCGCAACTTCGACTCCCTGATGGTGCCGACCCTGCTGGCGGTCACCGAGGCGACGGTGATCGCCCGCCGGCTGGGCGCGCCGTCGATCTATTCGGCGCGACTGCGTCCTGATCCCGATGCCGTCGCGGGCCGCGCCGCCGGGGCGGCGGCGCTCGCCGCGTTGGACAGCGACCCGTTCGCCGACGAGAGCCGGCCGGACCGCCCGCCCACCCGGCCCCGCCGACCGGACGCCTGAATTCAACCCCCCAACGGTCCCGTCAAAAGCACGAACGCCGGCCGCGGGAGCCATACTGCGCTCGCGCGACCGGCGCTCTAAGCGATTGCGGGCCCCGGGGTGGCGGTGCCGCCGCGGCCTCAGGCCGCCCGGCGGAGCTCCTCGAGGTCGTTGCTCCGAGCCAGCCGGGTCAGGCCCTGCTGCTCGAGCTCCCGCGCCTTGCTCAGCGGGATGCCGAGCTCGATGCCCGTCTGGCGCAGGTTGAGCGGCTCCGCCCCGACCAGGCCGAACCGAAGCCGGATCACGTTGCGCTCGGCCTCGGGCAGCTGTGCCACGGCACCGCTGATGAGCTCCTGGCGCTCGGCCTGCTCGACCTCCTCCACCGGCTCCGGGCGGTCTGAGGCGAGCAGGTCGCCGAAGGCGGTCTCGCCATCCTCGCCGACCGGCTGATCCAGGCTCGTCAGGCCGCGGGTCAGCTCGCGCAGCTCCGCGACCTCTTCGACGTCGAGCTTGGCCTCGGCGGCGATCTCCTCGTCGGTGGGCTCACGGCCGAGCTTGGTGCTCAGCTCGCTCTCCACCTTGCGCACCTTGGTCTGTCGCTGGGCGACGTGCACCGGGAGCCGGATCGTGCGGCCGTGGTTCTGCAGGCCGCGCTGAAGCGCCTGGCGGATCCACAGCGTCCCGTAGGTGGAGAACTTGAACCCGCGCCGCCAGTCGAACTTCTCGACCGCGCGGATCAGGCCCAGCATGCCCTCCTGGACCAGGTCCTCCATCGGGAGGCCGTGCCCCTGGTAACGACGCGCCTGCGAGACGACCAGCCGTAGGTTGGAGTTGATCATCCGCTCCTTGGCCTCAAGGTCGCCGCGCTCGATGCGCTTGGCGAGTTCGATCTCCTCCTCGGCGGTCAGCAACGCGTGCGCGCGGGCCGCCCGCAGGAACAGGTCGAGTGAATTCTCGGTCATGGCGCCGCTGCCGGCGCCGGCGCTCACGCGTGCGTCACCCGTCTGGCGATGCTCGCCAGAACGGGCCGGACGCCGCCGCGGCTGCCGCCGACGCGAGGGGACCCCCGCGGCCGGACCGTGCTCACCGCGCGTGCGTGGGCGCTGGTTGTTGTTGTCGTGATGCTCGCGCTCCTGTCCGGCGTCGCGGGCATCTTTATCAAAGGGTTTCAGGACTTTCTCCGTGTCTCGCATGGGTTTTCTCCGCCGATAATCATACCACTTAGTACGACGGTTGTCGAACTAAGCTCTCGCCGGTAGTTGGGGTGCGGACTGGGGCACTTCCCCCAGATTGGGATTCCCCGTCAGCCCTCGAATTACTCAAGGAAAGCTTGCGGAGAATGAACGTCGAGGCGAAGCAGATCTTGTACGTGAGCTAAGGGTTGCCTAAGTCGCCTGCCGCGCGGGCGGGGCTAGAAATACAGCTTCTCGATCGCGTTCTCGGCCGGCTCGATCTCCTCGAACGTCTCCCGCGCGAGATCGAGGAATGCGCCGGCCGCGGGCGCCAGCCGCCGGCCCTCTCGCCACGCCAGAGTGATGTCACGGCGCAACGTCGGCTCCACCAGCGGCGCCACCGCCACGTCGGCTCCGGGCCGCTCGGCGTCGGAGCGGGGCAGGATCGCGACGCCCAGCCCCCGCGCCACCAGGCGCCGAACGCGCTCGCTCTCGTTGGACTCGAGCGTCACCCGCGGCTCGAAGCCGGCCTCGCGCCCGGCGGCGAACAGGAGCTCGCGCAGGCGCGCGCCGGGCCGGAACGAGATGAACTGCTCGTCTGAGAGCTCAGCCATTCGGACCTGACGGCCGCGCAGCGGATGGTCGAGCGGCAGCATCACCACCAGCGCCTCGGAGACCAGCTGATGAAGCCCGAGCCCGTGGGACTCGATGCGCTCGGTGACCGACAGGAACGCCAGGTCGAGCTCGTCGACCCGCAGCATCTCGGCCATCTCCTCGCTGGACTGCTCGCAAACCCGAAGGCTGACATTGGGGTGGCGATCGCGGAACAGCGCCACCACGAGCGACAGGTCGACGGGGCCCATGGTGTGCATCGCGCCGATGGTCACGTGCCCGATATCCATGCCGCGGAGCGCCTGGAGCTCAGTGCCGGCGGCATCCAACTCCGTCAGGACCCGCCGCGCCCGGGCCACCAGCACCTCACCGGCCTCGGTCAGCGAAACGTGCCGCGTCGTGCGTTCGACGAGGGCGAGACCGACCTCGTCCTCCAGCCGCCGCACCTGCTGGGAGAGCGCCGGCTGGGCGACGAGCTCGCGGGCCGCGGCCCGCGTGAAGTTGAGCTCGTCGGCGAGCGCGACCAGGTAGCGCAGCTGCCGAAGTTCCATAAGGGATCATTATAAGTTACTCGACGTACTCGTCTTGGACAGCTAACGCATTGGCCGTCATAGTCCTTGACGCAGTACCTCTCCTCCCTCGAGCGCGCCCCGAGCTCCGGCCTCATATCCCGCCGGTTCCGGGGCGCACTCATTTAAGCGGTCGCGCGGCGGGTGATGGAGATCAGCCGAGACGACGATGATCGCACTGCATCGCCCCTGGATCGGGGCCGAAGCTCAGGCGTAGAGGCGAGCGAGGGTGTCAGCCACCATCGCCGGCTTGTCCGAGCCCTTGACCTCGATCGTGACCCGGAGCTTCATCTGGACACCGCCCGGTATCTCCGTTACCTCCAGCACCTCGGCGCCGCCGCGCCATTGAGCGCCCACGGGGAGCGGAGCCGGGAAGCGAACCCGGTCCAAGCCGTAGTTGATGCCGGTGGTGGCATCGGTGACCTGGACCAGCTCGGTGCCGACCGGGGAGGCCAGCGACAGGGTCAGAAATCCGTGCGCGATGGTGCCGCCGAACGGCGACTCCTTGGCCCGCTGCACGTCGACGTGGATGTATTGGTGGTCATCGGTCGCGTCGGCGAACATGTCGACGCGCTCCTGCTCCATCTCACGCCATTCGGTGTAGCCGGCGTGCTTGCCGGCCAGCTCCTGCAGACCCGCCAGATCGGTCACCAGGCCCGAGGTCTCTGAAGTGCTCACGGTCGTCCTTTTGCAGTGGTTCTCGGCGTCGACCGGGTCGGAGGACGCGCGGTGCGGACCGGGCTCGGGACCCGGCCGGCCAACGCTACCATCGGCCGCCTGTGGAGAGGCGCCGGCGCCCGGTCGATCCGCCCGCGCCCGCCGCCGCAGCCGCGGTGGTGGGGATGGGGAGGCCTATACTTGCCCGACCCGACGAGGAGCGAAGCGTTGCAGGAAATGGTGATCTACGGCGTGAGCTTCGACATGGTGGGCAAGCAGCCGATCGTGCTGCTCAAGACCGTGGAGAGCAACAAGTTCTTGCCCATCTGGATCGGCCATCCGGAGGCGGCGGCGATCCTGATGAAGCTGCAGGGCGCGTCCACCCCCCGCCCGATGACCCACGACCTGCTGTCCGACATGCTCGGTGAGCTGGAGGTCGAGTGCACCCGCGTGGCCGTCACCGAGCTGCGGGAGAACACGTTCTATGCCTCGATCAGCCTACGGGCCGGCGGCCGCGATCTGGAGATCGACTCCCGCCCATCCGATGCGCTGGCGCTGGCGGTTCGCTCCGGCGCCCCGATCTTCGCTGCCGACGAGGTGATCACCGAGTCGGCGATCGAGTTCGAGCACGAGGTCGAGGACACCGAGGAGGTCGTCGAGAAGTTCAAGGACTTCCTGGACCAGGTCACGCCGGAGGATTTCGCCTCCGACGAGTAGGTCCTCGGCCCGGACCACCCGCCGGATCAGGCGGGTCCGGGACGGATCAGGCGGGCACGACGACCGCCGCCAGCACCCGCTCCACCAGCTGATCGAACGAGATCCCGGCCGCCTCGGCGGCTTGGGGCAGCAGGCTGGTCTCGGTCAGCCCCGGGATCGGGTTGACCTCCAGCACGTAGAGCTGAACCGAGTCGCCGGCCAGCATCAGGTCGACCCGGGCAAACCCGGCGCAGCCGAGCAGCGAGTAGGTCTCCAGCGCAATCTGGCGGGCGCTCTCGGCCACCCCAGGATCGAGCTGCGCCGGGCAGACGAAGCGGGTGCGTCCGATCTCGTAGCGGGCCTCGAAGTCGTAGAAGTCCTCCTCCTCGGGCACCGCCTCGACGATCGGCAGGACTGTCGGCGGTCGCCCCGGCTCGGCGTCGTCCAGGATCGAGACCGCCAGCTCGCGCCCGGCGACGTAGCGCTCGAGCAGGACCTTGCGGTCATAGGAGAAGGCCGCCACCAGCGCCGTCGGCACGTCGGCGGCGGTGCGGGCGAACTTGATCCCCAGCGCCGAGCCCTGCCGCGCCGGCTTGACGACGATCGGGAACTCGAGCCGGTCCTCGATCGCGGGCAGTGCCTGGGCGGCGCCCAGGGCCCCCAGCGCGGTCTCGTTGAAGGCGTAGAAGTCCGGAGTGGGGATCCCGTGGTCGCGCATCGCGTGCTTGGCCAGCACCTTGTCGGCCGCGCGGATGCAGGCCGACACGCCCGAGCCGGTGTAGCGGATCCCAATCACCTCCAGCAGCTCCTGGACGGTGCCGTCCTCGCCGTCGCGCCCGTGCAGCGCGACGAAGGCGACGTCGGGGCGGCAGCTCTCCAGACGACTGACCAGATCGGGGCCGACGTCGATGGGCAGGACCTCGTGGCCGAGACGCTCGAGCGCATCCTGTACGCGAGCCCCGGAGCGAAGCGAGACCTGACGCTCGAGCGAGCGCCCGCCCTTCAGGACGGCAACTCTGCTCATCCGGCGCGTTTGCGCTTTGCGGGCAGCGGGAGGATCTTGGCCAGCTCCTGCACCGCCTCCCGGGCCGGCGGTCGCCGGGCCGCTGCGCCGGCCAGACGATCCACCGAGATTGCCGACTGGGCGCGCTTGCCGGAGGGGTCCTCCCGCGCCGGCTCGACGGGTGAGCGCGCGCCGGTCAGGGTGCCGTACATGGCGACCTGCTCGCGTACCACCTCGCCGATCCGCCGGACCCCCTCGCGGATCTGATCCTCCCCGACGCCCGAGAAGTTCAGGCGCATCGCGGACCCGCCCCGCCCGTCCACGAACGCGGCCCGACCGGGAACGAAGGCCACGTGCTCGCGTAAGGCCCGGGCGAGGAGGTCGGTGGTGTCGATGTAGTCGGGCATCGTCGCCCAGATGAACAGGCCGCCCCGGGGATGGGTCCACTCCGCCTCGCGGGGGAAGTGCTCGGCGAGCGCGTCCAGCATCACGTCGCGGCGCCGGCGGTAGATCTCGAGCAGCGAGCGGACGTAGTCGTCCCATGGACCGGCCTCGAAGTAGGCGCTCACGAAGTACTGCGAGATCGAGGACGAGCACAGATCCGCGGACTGCTTGCCGATCTGCATCTTCTGCAGGATCGGTGAAGGCGCGGCGGCCCAGCCGAGGCGGACGCCGGGGGAGAGGATCTTGGAGAACGTGCTCGCGTAGATCACGAACTCGTCGTCCAGCGAGTGCAGCGTCGGCAGCGGCTCGCCTTCGTAGCGCAGCAGGCCGTAGGGGTTGTCCTCGAGGACCAGCAGCTCGCGGGCGGCGGCGATCTGCACGAGCCGGTGTCGCCGCTCCGCGGACATGGTCACGCCGCCGGGGTTGTGGAAGTTGGGGACGGTGTAGATGAACTTGGGGCGTCGCCCGCTGCGCTCGAGCTGCTCGAGCGTCGCCTCGAGTTCGTCGATGCGCATCCCGTCGCGGTCCATCGTGATCTGGACGACGTCGGCCTGGTAGGCGGAGAAGGTCGGGATCGCGCCCGGATAGGTCGGAGCCTCGGTGACGACGACGTCGCCGGGGTCGATGAGCGTCTTGCAGACGAGATCGATGACCTGCTGCCCGCCGGTGGTGACCAGCAGCTCCTCGGTGTCGATCGGCGTGCCCTCGGCGGCCATCACCTCGGCGATGCACGTCTTGACTCGGTCAAAGCCCTCGGTCGGGCCGTACTGCAGCGCGCGGGCGCATGACTCGCCGGCGATCGTGCTCATCAGCGCGGCATAGGAGTCGGCCGGAAAGGTGGAGGTGTCGGGGAGTCCGCCGGCGAGCGAGATCACGTCGTCGCGCTCGGTCAGCGCCATCAGGTCGCGCATCGCGGATGAGCGCATCACCTTGGTGCGCGCCGCGAACAATGACGCGTAGCGCTGGATGTCTCGTGTCGTGGACCGTGGGCGGTGCGGGGCGGGATCGAGTTCCCGGCCGGTGTGGGCGGAGTCCGAGTCGCCGCGCTGCAGCCCGTCCGGGCTCACGCTGCCCTCTCGTCTATCGTCACGGTGAGTGCTCCCCGCCGCGTACACGACCGCATTCGAGCGCCACCAGGAGGCGCCTGGCTTCGTCCTCGTCGCCTCGTGCAGCGCTGCTGCACGTCGGCTCCTGCGTCCTCGCCATGCATCTTCCTGGCACCCCTCTCGGTGCGATCGTGTACACGCCGGGAAGCACTAGCCCACGGTACAGCACGGTGCATCTCGTCTTCGACATCTTCCAGGGGATCGGAATCGCCGCGGCAGTGGGCATTCGTCCATTCCTGCCCGCGCTCGCCGTCGGGGGGCTGGCCGCCGGCGATATCCAGATCGACTTCGCCCATTCCAGTTACTCTTTTCTGGAACAGGGCCCTTTCCTGCTGGCGATGGTGATCGGGATCGCCCTGCTGGCTCTCACCGAGCGCCGGGCCGCCGCCGCGCAACTGCAGGAGCGCCGGGTGGCGTTGGCGATCGGGGCGTGCAGCCTGGTGATCGGAGCCCTGTTCTTCGGCGGTTCCCTGGCGCGCGGGCATTACGCGATCTGGCCCGGGTTGGTCGGCGGCGTGATCTGCGCCGCGATCGGGATCCTGGCCACCGTCCCGCTGCTGACTCGGGCACGAGCGCGGCTCGACGCCCAGACGGCGGGCGCGCTTCCGCTGTTCAGTGAGGCGACAGCGCTGATCGCGGCGGTGCTGTCGGTGCTGTTGCCCCCGGTGGGGCTCGTCGTGCTCGCGCTGCTGATGTGGCTGCTGTTCGCGGGGCGCGCTCGAGGCGAGCAGAAGTACGCCGGCCTGCGAATCCTGCGCTAGGTAGCCCGTTGCCGGGCGAGCCCAAGAAGCTGGTGCTCGTCGTCATCGACGCGATGAAGCCGGCGATGCTGGAGCGCGTGATCGCGGCAGGTCGTGCCCCCGCGATGGCGCGCATCCTCAAGGAAGGTGTCTACGTCGGCGACTGCGTCGCCGCGTTCCCCTCAGTGACGCCGGTGTGCGCGGCGACGATCACCACCGGCGTCGGTCCCGACGAGCACCTGATCCCGAGCATGAACTGGTATCACCGCGAGGAGGGGCGCTACATCGAGTACGGGTCCAGCTTTTCGGCATCGCGCCAATTCGGAGTGCTCCGGTCGCTGACCGACACCGTCTACCGGATGAACGCCGACCACCTCTCCCATGACGTGGAGACCGTGTTCGAGTCGCTCGATGACGCCGACGTTCGTACCGCCGGCACCACCTACCTGATCTACCGGGGACGTCACGAGCACGAGGTCGCCAACGAGTCGGCGCTGGCCCGGATCATCACCTCCACCCTGTTCCGCCGCACGATCGACGGGCCTCAGGAGCTGTTCTACGCCGACCTGTATGCCTCGCGGCGGACCGGCTGTCGCGGCCAGCTCGGACTCCCCGGGGCGCGGGATCAGCACACCGGCTGCGTCGGGTCCTACCTGGTCGAGCGCGATCTGTTCGACTTCATGCTGTATTCGCTGCCCGACAACGACGCCTACTCGCACCGCAACGGGCCGCACGCCCAGGTGACCTCACTCGCCGAGGCCGATCGCCAGCTGGAACGTCTCATGCACGCCGCGGGCGGCCCTGACGAGTTCCTGGACAACTACGCGGTGATCGTCTGCTCCGACCACTCCCAGGCGCCCGTTGAGGAGCGGATCCGGCTGGACCTGGCGTTTGCCGACTTCGAGGTGGCGCGCCCCAACGCGTCGCCCTCGGTGGCGGCGGAGCTCGCCCTCAGCCCCGCGCAGCGCTCGGCGATGGTCTACGCCCTCGAACCCGATGGGGCGGCGGAGACCCTTGGCCGGGCCCGCGAGGTGCTCGGCGAGTTGGAGGGCGTGGATCTGACCCTGTGGCGACGCGACGGTACAGCGGTGGTTCACAGCCGCCGCGGCGAGCTTCGCTTCGCCCCCGGCGGGGATCTCGTCGACCCGCGCGGCAAGCGCTGGAGCGTCGAGGGGGACCTCGGCGTCCTCCGCGCCGAGATCCAGGACGGCCGGATCCTCAGCACCGAGTACCCCGACGCGCTGGCCCGGGCGTGGGCGGCGCTGAACTGCCCCAATGCCGGCGACATCCTGTTGTCGGCCGCGCCGGGCTACGAGTTCGTGGACTGGGGCGGATCCGATCACGTCGGCGGCGGCTCGCATGGCTCGTTGCATCGTTCCGATTCCCTGGGCGCGTTGCTGTGGTGCGGCACCGGCCCCGACTCCCGCGACGCGCGGGAGCAGTGGTCCCTACGTGACATCGCCCCGATGATCCGCGAGCATTTCGGTTTAGGATCGGAGGCCGCCGCCGAATTAGCAAGTCGTTAGGCAATGGCCTCGTTTACGGTCTCCCAACATTCGATGGCTACATTTGCCCGATGCCCGAAGAGCTGACCCCGATCGTCGCGCTGCCCTTCCATCGCCGCGTCCGGCACGGAGTGCTCAGACCTCACAACTGGTTTCAGCTGATCCGATTCGCCAGCGTCGGCGCGACCGGCTATCTCGTCAACCTGATGGTGTTCGCGCTGTGCGTCCACGTGCTCGGGATCGACTACAAGGTGGCCGCGGTGGTCGCGTATGTCGTCTCGGTCCTCAACAACTTCTGGTGGAACCGGCATTGGACCTTCAGCCACACCAAGGAGGCGCATCCGGGAAAACAGGCGGTGAGGTTCTTCGCCGTCTCCCTGGTGACGTTCGGCTTCAGCTACGTGGTCCTGATCTCGCTGGTCGACGGCGCCGGCATGGCCAAGGTGGTCTCCCAGGCGATCTCGATCGCCGCCGCGACGCCGCTCAACTTCATCGGGCAGAAGCTCTGGAGCTTCCGGGGCTAGACGCCGGGCGCCGGGCGCGGACGCCGCCGGTGGTGGCGCTGCTCGCCGCTCTGGCGTTTGCTCTGACCTGGACTCCGACCGCGCAGGCCACGGCCGGTCACACATCATCCGTCGCGTCGTCGGTCCGGACGGTGACCAAGACCGTGGTCACCAAGACCGCCACGAGTCCCGACACGCCGGTGCTGGTCAGCTCGATGAACAAGCCGCCGGCCGGCTATCGGTTGACGGCGGCCCAAGTGCTGAAGATCGCGTCCGCGGACTATCGGACGAAGGCCGAGTTGCGCAAGCACCCAAAGGCGAAGCCCTACGAGTACACCAAGGGGCCGGGCCAGTGGCAGGTGAGCTGGTTCTCGGACACCAAGCCGCAGCGCGAGCTGCTCCAGGTGTACGTCGACGACTCCACCGGCTTGGTCACGCAGGCGTGGACCGGCTATCAGGTGGCGTGGTCGATGGCACGCGGCTATCCCGGAGCCTTCGGCCGGCGAGTCAATGCCTGGTACATCTGGGTCCCGCTGTGCCTGCTGCTGGTGGCGCCGTTCGTGCCCTGGCGGCGCCGACCCTCGCTGCTCCTGCTGGACCTGGTGATGCTGGTCGGGTTCTCGATCTCGCTGGCGTTCTTCAACCACGGGGACATCGGGCTGTCGGTCCCGCTCGTCTATCCCTTCCTCATCTACCTGTTGGTGCGGATGCTGCTGCTCGGTTTCGGGCGCGGGCGGCCCCGCCAGCCGCTGCGGCCGGTGGTCCCGGAATCCTGGCTGGCCGCCGGCGCGGTGTTCCTGATGGCGTTCCGGATCGGGCTCAACCTCCTGAACTCCAACGTCATCGACGTCGGCTACGCCGGCGTGATCGGCGCCGACAAGCTGATCCACGGAGTCCCGCTGTACGGCCACTGGCCCCAGGACAACATGTACGGCGACACCTACGGGCCGGTGAGCTACTACCTGTACGTCCCGTTTCGGTTGATCTTCGGGTGGAGCGGCACCTGGGACTCGCTTCCCGCCGCCCACGCCGCCGCCATCTGCTTCGACCTGCTCACCCTCCTCGGACTGTTCCTGCTCGGCCGTCGCCTGAAGGGCACCTCGCTCGCGATCGTGCTCGCCTACTGCTGGGCGGCCTACCCGTTCACCCTGTTCGCGTTGAACTCCAACACCAACGACGGCCTCGTCGCCGCGACGATCGTCTTCGCGCTGCTGGCGATCACGTCGGCCCCCGGCCGCGGCGTGCTGGCAGCGCTCGCCGGGATGACCAAGCTGGCCCCCTTCGCGCTGGCGCCGCTGCTGTTGCGCGGAACCGGTGAGCGCCCTCGGGGGCGCGCGATCATCGGCTTCGGGCTCGCCTTCGCCGTCACCGTCCTGGTGGTGATGATCCCGGTGCTGATCAAGTCCGACCTCACGCTGTTCTGGCACGACTCGATCGCCTACCAGTCAAACCGGGTCACCCCGTTCTCGGTCTGGGGCCTGTGGGACATCCCCCTGATCGTTCAGCACCTGTGTCAGGGCGCCGTCGTCGCGCTGGCGATCGCCGTCGCCTTCGTGCCCTCGCGCCGGGGGGTGGTGGAGGTCGCCGCGCTCGGCGCCGGCGTGCTGATCGCCCTGCAGCTGACGCTCAACTACTGGCTGTATCCCTACATCGTCTGGTTCTATCCGCTCGTCATCCTCGCCCTGCTGGCGAGCCATCCGACGCGGCGGCAGCCGGTGGAGCAGATGTGGCCGGAGGTGAGGCCGACCGGGCCGCCGCCGATCCGCATCCGTATCGCGTCACCGTAAACCGTCATCTGACCCCGAGCGCCGGCTCCAGCAGCTGCTCGATCGACGCAGCGCGACACGGCTGCGCGGCAGTCGTGATCAGCACCGCGTTGAGCCATGGGTCGTCCGTCGAGGTCTCGAACCGGACCGGCATCTTCGTCGCCATCGACTCGATCGCCTGCTCCCGCTTGACGCCGATCACCCCGCCACGCGGACCGGTCATGCCGACGTCGGTGATGTAGGCGGTGCCGCCGGGGAGGACCCGCGCGTCAGCGGTCGGGACGTGAGTGTGGGTGCCCACGACGGCGGTCACCCGCCCGTCCAGGAACCAGCCCATCCCGACCTTCTCGCTCGTGGCCTCGGCGTGCATGTCGACGAGGATGTGGTCGGCCTGGTCGCGCAGCGCATGCAGCGCCGCGTCGGCCTCGGAGAACGCCGGGCGACCGGCGTTCATGAACAGGTTTCCCGACAACGACACGACTCCCAGCGAGATCCCGTCACGGTTCACCACGCACCACCCGTGGCCCGGCTGGCTGCGCAGGAAGTTGGCCGGCCGCAGGATCTCCGGCCGCTGATCCAGGTACTCATAGATCTCGTGGTGGCGGTAGGTGTGGTTGCCAAGCGTGATCACGTCGACGCCCGCGGCAAACAGCTGGTCGGCGATCTTGGGCGTGATCCCGAGGCCGCCGGCCGCGTTCTCGCCGTTAGCGACCACGAAGTCGGGAGTCCAGCGCTCGCGCAGGCGGGGTAGCAGGCCTAGCAAGGTGCGCTTTCCGAGGCCGCCGACGATGTCTCCGGCGAACAGGATCTTGACGGACGTGTCCATGAGGCGTGCGCCTCATACTTTCAGGTGATGCGTGCACGGGGCCGCTTGCGTGCCAGGGCCGGGCGAGCGCCGGAGGGCGAGCCGTCGCCCGAGTCCGTGGAGGAAGGAGGCCCGGTGCGGCGCAGCCGTGGAGGAGATCCGGAGGGCGGCGCTGACCCGGGCGCGACGGGGGTCGACGCCGGAGCAGATCCGGTCGCCGCCGGTGAGCCATCCCCGGCCGCTGTGACGTCGGTCGTCCGTCCGCCCGCACCCGTGGTGGTTCCCCGCTGGGTGCAGCTCGTGGTGCTGCCGTTGTCCCTGCTCGCCCTGTGGGCGCTTGCCCGCGCCGCCGGGACGGTGCTGCTGGTGCTCATCGTGGCCGGCCTCGTGGCGCTGATCCTGGCGCCGCCGGTGCGTCTGCTGGAGCGCTGGCTTCCCCGCGGGCTGGCCATCCCGGTCGTCTACGTTGCCGGCGTGATCATCATCGCCGGGGTCGGCTTCCTGCTGGCGAGCCCGGTGACGACCCAGATCAGCCACCTTCAGCACAACTTCCCGGACATCGTTCGCGACGCCAACCACGAGCTCGTCAACGTCCAGGACTGGCTGGATCGCCACGGCGTCCACGTCCACTTCCAAAAGCAGGGGCAGACCGCGCTGGACACGCTGCAGAAGGACGTCCTCAAGCGCTCGGGCGACATCGTCTCGTTCGGGCGGTCGCTGCTGTCGGGGGTCGTGACCGTCGGGTTCGACCTGGTGCTGATCCTGGTGCTGTCGATCTACCTGCTCGTCTACGGGCATCAGATCGGTCGGCTGATCCGCTCGATCATGCCGCCCGGCGACGGCACCCCGGAGGACGACTATCCGCTGCTCGTCCAGCACGCCGTCTCCGGCTATGTGCGGGGCCAGCTGCTGTTCAGCCTCGTCATGGGCGCCAGCGCCGCCGCCGCGCTGGAGATCCTGGGGGTACTGGGGGTGTTCCCCGCGGGTGAGAAATATGGGGTCTTCTTCGGCGCCTTCTACGGGCTGATGGAGTTCATCCCCTACATCGGCCCGATCATCGGGCCGGTCCCGGCGGTGGCAGTCGCCCTGTTCGAAAGCCCGATCAGCGCGGTGTGGCTGATTCTCCTGTTCATCGCGCTCCAGCAGCTCGAGGGCCACGTCGTCGCCCCGCAGGTATTCCGGATCTCGCTGCGGATCAACCCGATCGTGATCATCCTCGCGCTCCTGATCGGCTACCAGATCTATGGGATTGCCGGCGCGCTCGTGGCGCTGCCGGTCATCTCCGTGATCCGGGAGACGGTCCTCTATCTCCGCCACCATCTCGTTCTCGAGCCCTGGGGCACCCGGGGGGTCGGGCTCGGGGTCATGGGGCCCGGCGAGTCCGGGTCCCCAGACGCGCCGGCGGGGGCGGACATCTGCCCCGACTGTGGCGCGCACGCCGACGGTGAGGACGCCTACTGCCGTGCCTGCGGCGCCTCCCTGGAGCCGCGGGTCACCACTCTCGGCTGAGGGGCCGCTGCCCGGCCGGGCCGGCCGTTACCGCTGGCCGGTGGCGCGCAGGAACGCGAAGACGCAGACCGCGGTGAGGATGAAGGCGAGGATCGGCAGGGTCAGTCCGATCACCCCGACCACGGCCAGCACCAGGCTGACGACGCCAATCGCGCCCGCGGTGCCGCCCACGACCACGAGCCGATACGCCCGCTGCTCACGCGTCTTGCGCGGTGTGTAGCCGCGGCGTCGATCGAGGTTGCTCATCTCCGACAAGCGTAGCGCTCGCGCGGCGTCGCGCATGCACTCGCGCTAGGTTTCGGCGGGAGGATGGCCGACGCCGACACCTACCTGCTGCTGTACCGCTACGTCGACGACATGGCCGACCGCCGCGGCCCCTACCGCGAGGCACATCTGGAGCGGATCCGCGCCGAGCAAGACGCGGGGCGGATCGTGATGGCGGGTGCGCTGGGCACGCCACCCTCCGGAGGCGCGATCGCGTGGCGCGGGGTGCCGCCGTCGCACATCGAGCAGTTCGCCGCCACCGACCCGTACGTCGAGGCCGGTCTGGTCTGCGACCGGCGGATCGAGCTCTGGACCCTGGTCTAGCTCGCCCGTCCACCCGGCGCACGCCGGTATGCTCGGGCAACAGTTATGTCGTTCCCGCAGACCCGCCTGCGCCGGCTTCGCGCCAATCGCGCACTCCGCGGTCTGGTGCGTGAGACGCGCCTCCAGACCAGCGATTTCGTCTACCCGATGTTCGTCGCCCACGGCGTCGATCGCCGCGAGCCGATCCGGGAGATGCCCGGCGTCGACCACCTGTCCATCGCCCACGCCGTCGCCGAGGCCGGAGAGGCCCAGGCGCTCGGGATTCCGGCGGTGCTCCTGTTCGGCCTGCCCGCGGTCAAGGACGAGGAGGGGTCGGGGGCCTGGGATGACGAGGGCGTGGTGCAGCTGGCCACGCGAGCGATCAAGGAGGCTCATCCCGAGCTGGTGGTGATCTGCGATCTGTGCCTGTGCGAGTACACCAGCCACGGGCACTGTGGCGTGGTCAGGACCGGTAGGGACGGTCTCACCGTCGACAACGACGCGACGCTCGAGCTGCTGTCGCGGACCGCGGTCTCGCAGGCGCGCGCCGGCGCCGACATCATCGCGCCCAGCGACATGATGGACGGCCGGGTGGGCTCGATCCGAACCGCGCTCGACGACGACGGGTTCACCGACACGCCGATCATGGCCTACTCGGCCAAGTTCGCCTCCGCCTTCTACGGACCGTTTCGCGTGGCCGCCGATTCCGCGCCCGTGTCCGGCGATCGTCGCGGCTACCAGATGGATCCCGCCAACGCTGCCGAGGCGCTGCGGGAGGCCCGGTTGGATGTCGACGAGGGCGCCGACATCCTCATCGTCAAGCCGGCGCTGCCGTATCTGGACGTCGTGCGCCGGATCAAGGACGAGACGTCGCTGCCCGTCGCCGCCTACAACGTCAGCGGCGAGTACTCGATGCTCAAGGCGGCCGCCGCCGCCGGCTACCTCGACGAGCGCGCCGCGGTGCTGGAGGCATTGACCTCGATCCGCCGTGCCGGGGCCGACATCATCATCACCTACCACGCTAAGGACGCCGCGCGATGGCTTCACTAGACACCTCTCAGACCACCGAAGACGGGATCGGCGGCGCCCCGGCGGGCGGTCCGCACGGCCCGAAGCTGCGCAGCCGAAAGCACGGCGCTGCGATCGAGCTTCAGGACCTGGACAAGCGGCTGCTGAACCTGATGCAGGGCCAGTTCCCGATCGCCCCGCGCCCGTACCAGCACGTAGCCGCCGCGGCCGAGATCACCGAGGAGGAGGCGATGGGTCGCGTCACCCGGCTGCTGCAGGAGCGGATCATCCGCCAGGTCACGCCGATCTTCGACACGCGGGCGCTGGGTTACTCGTCGATGCTGGTCGCCGCCAAGGTCGATCCCGACAACCCGTGGCGCGCCGCCAACATCATCAACGCCCACCCCGGCGTCTCGCACAACTACCTGCGCAACCACGAGTTCAACATCTGGTTCACGATCGCCACCGAGCCCAACTCCCCGCTCGGGCTGGAGGGCACGCTCGATGTCCTCGCCCGTCTCGCCGGTGCCGAGTCGGTGCGGCAGCTGCCGACGCTGAAGCTGTTCAAGATCCGTATGGACCTCGAGATGGAGGCCGGCACCGAGGCCCTGGCCAAGGCGGCGGAGGCCGCCGCGCCGGCCGAGACCGAGCCCCAGCCGTATGACGAATTCGACCGCGCCGTGATCCGGGCGCTGCAGGGCGACATGCCGGTGATCCCGGAGCCCTACGCTCCCGCCGCCGCCGAGCTGGGAGTGGCCCAGGAGCAGCTGCTGGACCACCTGCGGGGGATGCAGGAGCGCCGCCTGCTGCGCCGCGTGGCGGCGATCCTGTTTCACCGGCGCGCCGGGTTCAGCGCCAACGGGATGGGCGTGTGGAAGGTTCCCGACGAGCGGATCATGGAGCTTGGCATGCGCATGGCCTCGTTCCGCGGCATCTCGCACTGCTATCAGCGGCCGACCTACCACGACTGGCCGTACTCGGTGTTCACCATGGCCCACGGCCGCTCCAAGGAGGAGTGCGACGCGATCCTGGATTCAATCGCCGCCGACACGGGGATCCACGAGCGAGACACGCTGTACTCCTCCACCGAATTCAAGAAGATCCGCCTGCTCTACTTCACCGGGGACTACCGGAACTGGGAACGCGAACACGCCGGCGTGTGAACGGCCTCGTGGTTGACACCTCGCGCTCGGCGCAGCTGTACGAGCGCGCCCTACAGGTGCTGCCCGGCGGGGTCAACTCCCCGGTGCGTGCAATGCGGTCGATCGGGCGCGATCCGATCTTCATCGCCTCCGGCGAGGGGCCGCTGATCCGCGACGTCGACGGCAACGAGTACGTCGACTGGGTGTGCTCCTGGGGGCCGCTGATCGCCGGCCACGCCCACCCGGTGGTGGTGGCCGCCGTCGCGGATGCCGCGGCCCACGGGACCAGCTTCGGCGCTCCGACCGCCGCCGAGGTGGACCTGGCCGCCGAGGTGGTGGCGCGAATCCCCGGAGTGCAGATGCTGAGGATGACCTCCTCGGGGACCGAGGCGGCGATGAGCGCGTTGCGCCTGGCCCGCGCGGTCACCGGCCGCGACAAGATCCTCAAGTTCTCGGGCGCCTATCACGGCCACGTCGACGGCCTGCTGGCGCAAGCCGGCTCGGGCCTGGCCACTCAGGGAATCCCAGCCAGCCCGGGGGTGCCCGCGGCGGCCGCCAACGCCACCGTGATCGTGCCCTGGAACTCTCCGTCGGCCCTCCGGGAGGCGACCCGCCGTCACCAGCTCGCGGCGATCGTGGCCGAGCCGGTGCCGGCCAACATGGGCGTCGTTGCACCGGCTCCGGGATTTCTGACGTTGCTGCGCGACGCCGCCGACGAGCACGGAGCGCTGCTCATCTTCGACGAGGTGATCAGCGGCTTCCGGGTGGCCCGGGGGGGCGCGCAGGAGCGCTTTGGGGTCCTGCCCGACCTGACCCTCATGGGCAAGATCATCGGCGGCGGCCTTCCCGCCGCCGCCTACGGCGGGTCTCGGGAGCTGATGGAGCGGATCGCGCCCGCCGGCGATGTGTACCAGGCGGGCACGCTGTCGGGCAATCCGGTGGCGGTGGCGGCCGCGCTCGCCACCCTGGCGCTGCTCGACGAGGAGGCCTACCGGGAACTGGCCGAGACCACCGACGCGCTCGCCGCCGGAATGCGGACAACCGCGCAGGATGCCGGCGTCGTAGTTCAGGTAGAGAGCATGCCCGGACTGATGACCGTCTTCTTCAGCGAGCGCCCGGTCGACAGCTACGGGGCCGCGACCGCGTGCGACACCGAGGCCTACGCCGCCTGGTGTCGAGCGCTGCTGGACCATGGCGTCTATGCGCCGGCATCGCAGTTCGAGGCCTGGTTCCCGTCGCTGGCCCACGGACCCGAGCAGGTGCAGCGCACCCTCGACGCGGCCGCCGCCGCATTCGCGCAGTTGCGGCGATGACGCTCATCAGCCTGCAAGCGGCGCTGCTGGCGCAAGGAGGCACCCTGGCTGAGCTGGTGGCGCCTTCCCCACTGAATGGTGCCGAGGGCTGGGGTGGCGCCGAGGTCCCAGGTGGCGCCGTCGCCGCACCCGGCCCCGACGCCGCGGCCGGCGCCCCGCAGACGAGCGTGCCCCATCCACCGCACCTGGCCGCGAGCGGCCCCCGCGCTGCTGGGCGCGAGGGCGAGTACGAGCTGCTGCTGGAGATGATCTTCGAGGGCTCGCTCCTTCACTACGGCTCGCCCCGGCTGGTCCGATGCGCGGACCCCGACCTGGCGCTGCTGCTCGGTGACCAGCTGTACGCGCTCGGGCTGTCGCGCCTGGCTGACCTCGGCGACCTCGACGCGGTGCGCGAGCTGGCCGATCTGATCTCGCTGCTGGCCCAGGCCCGGGCAGGATCCGATCCACGGCTGGCGGAGGCGATCTGGGCGGCGGGGGCCGCCGCCATCGGCTGGGGACGGACCGCGGAGTACGAGGCGGCAAAGGCGCTGGCGCGGGCCGGAGATCGGCGCGCCACCGAGGCGCTGACGCGGGCTCGGGACGCGGTTCTGGAGCGGTCCACAGCGGTGAGCATGTGACTCTCGGCTCTTTGTTGACTATAGGCTTACCGGCGCGTTCAATGTCGTTTATCTGCGGTTGATCGAAGGCGCAAGTGGCAGATCGGCACAAAGAAGGAAGCAAATCCAAGTACACCGAGGACCGGCAGATGCCGGGCGCGTTCGCGGGCGAGACGGTCAACCGTCGTCGCTTCATGAACGTCGTCACCCAGGGCTCGGGAGCAGTCGCGGCGATGGCCTTCACGTTGCCTGCCCTCGGCTTCGCAATCGGGCCGATCTTCAGCCGCGTTCCCTTCAACTGGCAGCCGATCGGACCGCCGGACGACTTCACCGATAAGACGTACGCGACCAAGGTGATCGTGATCGTCCAGGGGATCGGGGAGGCCGGCAACTCGATCGCCTACGTCCGCACCCGAGATCCCGCCATCGACACCGAGCCCGAGGATCAGTACAACCACTGGGTAGCGCTGTCGTCGCGCTGTATGCACCTCGGGTGTCCGGTCCGCTTCGTCGGCGCGGCCGAGCGCTTCATCTGCCCGTGCCACGGCGGCGTCTACGACTTCCGCGGGATGGTTGCCGGGGGCCCGCCGGTGCGCCCGCTGGACCGCTTCTACACCCGGCTGAACAAGACATCGGGCCTGGTCGAGATCGGGCCGCGCTACTCGGTCAACTCCGAGCTGGAGCGGTTCTCGCCCCGCGACCCGGGTCAGCCGCTGGACGGGATCGGGCAATATCTATATCCGTCCCGGTTCGACACATCGATTTTGCCCAAGAGCTGAACGTCTGCACCATGCCCAAGCTTCCCGCTCCTCCCATCCCCAAGGCCCTCCGGCCCCAGCCCAAGCGCGCCGGTGAGAACGGCAACGGCACCGTGACGCCGGTGGACGCCGCCGTCGAGGCCGGCGTCACCGTCGTCGACTGGATCGACGAGCGCACCTCGCTCTCGGGCGGGATCCGCTGGCTGATGTTCCGCAAGGTCCCTCGCGGGATCAACTGGGCCTACACGCTCGGTTCGGCGACCATGTTCGCATTCCTCAGCCAGGCGGTCACCGGGGTGTTCCTGGCGATGTTCTACCAGCCGAACGCCAACGGCGGGGCGTACGAGTCGATCCGATACATCACCGATGACGCGTTCCTGGGCCAGCTGGTCCGGGCCATGCACAAGTGGGGCGCCTCGGTGATGATCATCCTGATCTTCCTGCATATGGCGCGCGTGTTCTTCTTCGGCGCCTACAAGTACCCCCGCGAGCTGACCTGGATCATCGGAGTGGTGCTGCTCATCCTGACGCTGGCGATGGGCTTCACCGGGTACCTGCTGCCGTTCGACCAGCGGTCCTACTGGGCGACGATCGTCGGCGTGAACATCAACGGCACCGGCCCGTTCATCGGCCCGTATCTGTCCGACTTCCTGCGCGCCGGGCCCGAGTTCGGGGCGACGACCCTGTCGCGGTTCTACGCGATCCACATGCTGCTCATACCGGGGCTCATCGCTGCCCTGATCGGCGCGCATCTGTACCTCATCACGAAGCTGGGCATCTCGGCTCCGCCGTGGCTGACCGCCGAGGAAGAGCCCGAGCTGCGCGAGGCGCAGGTCTGAGCGGAGACGACCACGGATGAACCAGGCTGAGAAGGAGACCTACCTCCGCGACTACTCGCTGCTAAAGAACCAGGGCAAGCCGTTCTTCCCGTACGCGGTCGCCAAGGACTCGATCATGGCGGTGCTCGTCATGATCGTGATCATCTTCCTGGCGGCGATGTTCGGCGCCGAGATGGGGCCCAAGGCCGATCCGACGACGACCACCTACGTGCCCCGGCCCGACTGGTACTTCTTCTTCCTGTTCGAGGTCCTGCGGGTGATGAAGAACGTCCCCAAGTTCACGGACATGGCCACGATCGGGATCCCCACGATCTGCATGATCCTGCTGTTCCTGCTGCCGTTCTACGACCGCAGCCCCGAGCGCCGGATCGAGCGCCGGCCGATCGCGCTCGCCGCCGGGCTGACGACGATCTTCGCGATGGCGTTCCTGACCTACTCCGGCGCAAACACCGGCTCGCCCAACTCGGTCGACATGAAGCCCCCGTCGTCGCTGAGCGCTTCCGAGGCCGCCACCTTCCGGGCCGGGGAGCTGGTGGTCGGCCAGTCCGGATGCCTGGCCTGTCACGTGATCGGCTCCAACGGCAACAACGGCCCCGGGCCGCCGCTGACCCACATCGGCGCGACCCGGCGCCCGCAGGCGATCGCTTCGACGCTGCGCAACCCCACCGCGCCGATGCCGTCGTTCGAGGGTCTGGCCCGGAACTCGCCGCAGAAGTTCAACAACCTCGTTACCTTCCTGTCCGATCTCCAGTAGGCCGGTAGGCGGGCGGGAGATGACGGCGAGCGTACCTTCGCCGGCCGGAGGGGCCGATCGGGCGCCCGGGTCGGAAGGCTCCGGCGGCCGCGGTCCCGACGCCGCGGGGCGCCCGACCCCGGGTACGCTGCCCGAGCCCCAGGTTCGGGCGATGTTCGATCGGATCGCCGGCGTCTATGACCGGATGAACGCGGTCATGACGGCGGGCCTGCACCAGCAGTGGCGGCGGCGGGCCGCCGATCTGGCGGGTCTCCAGGCGGGGAGCCGGGCGCTCGACGTGGCCACCGGCACCGGCGATCTGGCGTTCGAGCTGGCGGCGCGGGTGGCTCCCGGCGGGGTGGTGGTCGGAGTTGACTTCTCGGAGCGGATGCTGGAGTTGGCGCGGGCGAAGGCCGATGCCGGCGCCGGGCACGGGACGGACGTCGCGATGCGGTTCGAGGCGGCCAATGCGCTGGCGCTGCCCTACGGGAATGGCGAATTCGATGCCGCCACAGTGGGCTTTGGCGCCCGCAACTTCTCGGATCTGCCCCGCGGCATCGCCGAGATGGTGCGGGTCGTGCGGCCGGGTGGGCGGGTGGTGGTGCTGGAGATCACGACCCCGACGCGGCCGCCGCTCTCGACTTTCTTCGAAGTGTGGTTCGAGCGGGTCGTTCCAACGCTGGGCCGGCTTGCCGGGGACGCCGATGCGTACAACTACCTTCCCAACTCAGTCAGGCGATTTCCGCCGCCGGCGGAACTGGCCTCGGTAATGTGGGCAGCTGGATTGCGATCGGTCCGTTACCTGATCACCGCCGGAGGAATCATCGCCCTGCACGTCGGCGAGGTCGGTTAGTGCCCTTGGTGGTGGAGGCGTGAGCGCCGTTCAAGCCGCCGCCCAGGCGGTGGTCCAGGCCGGGGGAGAGCCGGCGACCCGCCTGATGACCGAGCTCGAGCAGCGGCTCGAGGAGCTCGCCACCGGTCACGGGCCTTTGCTGGCTCGCCACGCCGGCGACACGATCGCCGCGGGCGGCAAGCGGCTGCGTCCGCTGCTCCTGTTCCTGGCGGCGGGAGCTCCTCCCCCGGAGTCCGCCGCCCTGCTTCGCTCGGCGGTGGCGGTGGAGCTCATCCATTCGGCCACCCTGGTCCATGACGACGTCCTCGACGGCTCACCGCTGCGGCGGGGCCGGCCCACGGTGATGGCGTCCGGGGGACGCCTGGCTGCGACGGCGACCGGGGACCTGCTGTTCTCCCGCGCGTTCGCCGAGCTGGAACAGTCGCGGTCGGTGGCGGCCGTGCGGGTCCTGTCGCGAGCTGCCTCCGAGCTGGCCGCGGGGGAGCTGATGCAGCGTGCCGACGCGTGGCGGGCAGTCGCGATCGAGCGCTACCTGGACCGCTGCCGGCTCAAGACCGCGGTCCTGTTCCGGGCTGCGTGTGAGCTCGGCGCGATCGAAAGCCGCGAACCGGCCGGAACCTCGAATGGGAACCGGACCTCTGCACTAGCCGACTTCGGCGAGCGGATCGGGCTTGCCTTCCAGCTGCTGGATGACGTCCTCGACGTGTCCGGGCCGCCCGAACGCACCGGCAAGCCGCAGGGTGCCGACCTGCTCGACGGGACCGTGAACCTCCCCCTGATCATTGCCCGCGACCGCGATCCGAAGCTGCGCGCGGTGGACCCCCGCTCGATCCGCACCGCCGAGGAGGCGGCCGGCATCTGCATCCGGATCATTCAGACCGGCGCCCTCGAGGCTGCCCGGAGTCGCGCGCTCGATCTCGTCGCGTTGGCCAAGGAGTCGCTGCCCGACCTGCCGCTGCGACAGCGAGCCGCCCTGGCATTGATCGCCGACGGCGTCGTCGAGCGCTATTCATGAGCGCGCGTAGGGCGCTCGTCGCGTCAGAAGTCCTCGGGCAGGATCAGATCGGCGTTGAGCGCTGCGGCGAACCGCTCGATCTCGTCGTTCATGTTCGCCTGCGTGAGGCGGCGGAGGTCGGTGAGCATCGCGGTGACGCCCTCATCGAGCCGCTGCTCGAGCGCGGCGACCTGCTCGGAGTTGAACACGCCGTCGTCGACCCAGAGGCAGTTGGGACACTGCAGCACCAGCTCCCAGCCACCGCGCTCCGCCTCTGACCAGTCGATCGGCTGAACCAGAGGGGACGCGCACTGCGGGCAGATGTGAAGCTCGGTCTGGGCCGCGGCTTCTCCGGTGAAGCGGATGACCTCGATGGTGCGCCCGCTGGGGAGCACGATTCGACGGACGGAATGGCGGTCAGGTGGGTTCTTCATCGGTTGGTTGCTCATTGCTACTCGCCTGTAGTATCGGCGGCGTAACCGCGCCCTTGAGGCATTCTTTGGAGCCTCTTCAGTGCGCGGCAGGGATGCTCGCGCGGCGGTTTTACGGCCTTGTCGGCGATCTCCGGCGTTTACTCATCTACGCTGTCGGTAGACCGATACCCTTGTCTTCCCACATCTGGAGAGGCCGTGACCAATGTTCCGAAGTCCGCCGGTTGACATCATCGTCGTCCTCATCATCGTCCTGCTGATCCTCGGGCCGAAGCGACTCCCCGGTATCGGGAAGGGCCTGGGGTCTGGCATGCGCGAGTTCAAGGAAGGGATTACCGGCGAGTCCAAGGACGAGGACAAGCAAGCGCTGACCGAGGCCAGGGCTGTGCCGGAGTCCAAGCCGAGTTCGAGCGAGCCGGCCGCCACACCCGGATCCGGCGGCTCGTCTGGATCCGACCGCTCCTCCTAGCGCCGGCGGGGGCAACCGATGGCGAAGGTTCTGCGGCCCATCGGGCATGAGGATCGGCTGAGCATCGTCGATCACCTCGATGAGCTCCGCAACCGGCTGATGATCTGCGGGGCGGCGCTGATCGTCGCCTTCGGGCTTTGTTACTGGCAGAACAATCACCTGCTGTCCCTGCTGAACAAGCCGCTGCCGGCGCCGAGTAAGACCGCTCCCAACCACCTCGGCGGACTGACGGGGGACAACGTCGCGGCGGCCAAGCATCTCGGCAGCGCCGCCGGCGCATTCAAGGCCGTATCGCAGTCGCCGAGCCTATCGCCCACCGTGCGGACGCAGCTGGCCGCTGCGGCGCAGCAGGTGCAAGCGGCGGCCAAGGCGCTGCCCCAGAAGACGCCGAAGAACGTGCCGATCACGATCGGGGTCGGGGAACCGTTCACCACCACCCTGACCGTGTGCTTCTACTTCGCGCTGCTGCTCACGCTCCCGCTCCTGCTCTACCAGGCATACGCGTTCGTGATCCCGGCACTGAGCCCGACGGAGCGGAGGGTTGCCCTCCCGGTGATGCTGGCGGCCCCGGCGCTGTTCGTGGCCGGCGTCGTCTTCACCTACCTCATCGTGCTCACGCCGGCGATCCGCTTCCTCCAGAGCTACAACAGCAACCAGTTCAACGCACTGGTCCAGGCCAAGCCGCTGTACTCGTTCGAGGTGCTGACGATGGGCTCGATCGGCCTCGCCTTCCAGATGCCGCTGGCGCTCCTGGCGCTGCGGCAGCTCGGCGTGATAAACGGCAGCACTCTGACCCGGCACTGGCGCTACGCTACGGTGATCATCGCCGTGATCGCGGCGGCCATGCCCGGGGCGGATCCCGTGACCACCGCGCTGGAGACGGCCCCGCTCGTCATCCTCTTCCTCGCCAGCATCGTGTTGCTCAAACTCGCCGATCGCCGTGACGCCCGACGCGCCGCTCGTGAGCTGATCACCCTCAGCCAGCCCGGAGAGTCTGACTGACCGATGCTGTTCGACCTTCGCAGCCGCGGCCGCCGGCGGAGCGTACAGGCCGTCTACCTGGGTCTGGCCGTGCTGATGGGAGGGGGACTGATCCTGTTCGGCGTGGGCACCGGCACCGGCGGCGGCGGGCTGCTCAACGGCCTCACCGGCAGCGGCTCGAGCAACCAGCAGGGACAGGTGATCAACCAGCAGGTGAAGAAGGCGCAGCGCCAGACCGAGGAGAACCCCAACAGCCCGGCGGCCTGGGGCGCGCTCGTCTCGGCGCGATGGGAGAACGCCTCCAGCAGCGGCTACGACTCGTCCACCAACACCTACACGGCGGACGGTAAGAAGGATCTCGCGGGCGTTGCCTCTGCCTGGCAGCGGTACCTCAAGCTCACCAACAAGCCGACCGGAAATCTGGCCATCCTCGCCGCCAACACCTACGGGACCCTCGGCCAGTACGCGAACCAGGCCAGCGCCTGGGAGATCGCGTCGGCCGCCGATCCCGGGTCGGTCAAGGGGGTTGAATGCCTTGCCATCTCGGCCTATGCGGCCAAGCAGACCCGCAAGGGCGATCTCGCCGCCGCCAAGGCCCTGACCATGGTTCCGAAGGCCAGCCGCAAGCAGCTGCAGTCGGAGATCACCGCCGCCAAGACGGACCCGAGCCTGGCCCAATCCTGCTGAGCGTAGGCCTCAGGGCCGAAGTAACATCGGCGGACCGAGGGCCGTTAGCTCAATTGGCAGAGCAGGGGACTCTTAATCCCAAGGTTGGAGGTTCGATTCCTCCACGGCCCATTCAGAAGCCCCGCTGCGGCGGGGTTTTCTCGTGCTCGGGGACGCGCCGATTCGCGAACCATGTCCCGATATGCCCCGAGGTCGGCGTACGATTGCTCATAGCGGGCGATTTCCGGCCTCCGACGGGACACGTCTTTCGAGTCGAGCGGGCTCGCGGTCCGGCCTGGTATGCGAAATACAGGCTGCCCGAGGGCCGGCAGGTCCAGAAGAAGCTAGGACCGGCATGGACAGACCGTGGAAGGCCGCCGACGGGCTACTTCACCAAGCCCCTGGCCGAGGACTGGCTGCGCGAGACTCTGGACGAGGCGCGCCGCGGGACCTTGCCAGGCATGGTGCGCACCGGGGCAACGTTCGCCGACGCCGCCGCCGAGTACCTGCGCCACGTACGCGACGACCGCGGCCGAAAGCCGTCGACCCTGCGGGGGTACCGCTCGGCTATCGAGGCGCATCTGCTGCCGGCATTCGGCGAGATGGCCGTTGAGGACGTGACCGTGGAGGCGATCGAGCGCTGGCTGGGGGGCTCGAGGGTTCGGCCGCGACTCGCAACAAGTTGCTGATCCAGTTTGCACGGGATCCTCGGGCGAGCCAAGAGGGTCTACGGCCTGCGGGTCAACGCCGCCGCCGACGTGGAGAAGTTCGCGCGTCGCAGCAGCGGCGAGATCGAGGTCTTCTCCCCGGAGAGATGTGGGCGCTCGTCCGCGCGGCGTCGTCGGAGCAGGACGGGGCGGCGTTCCTGACGGCTGCGGTCACCGGTCTTCGGATGGGGGAGCTGCTCGTGCTGCGCTGGCGTGATGTCGACTTCGTAGGCCAGACGATTCGCGTACGCGCCAGTTACTACCTTGGTCAGCTCACGACTCCGAAGTCGGGAAGGGTGCGGGCGGTGCCGATGGCGCCTGACGTGGCTTCAGCTCTGGCGTCTGTCGGCAGACGCGAGCATTGGGTGGGCGACGACGACCTGGTGTTCGCCGGGACCGGCGGCGACTACGTGGACGGCTCGGCTTTGAGGCGGCGCTACAAGAATGCTCTCGCTCGCGCTGGTCTGCCGTCGTCGCGCTGGTCTGCCGTCGTTGCGCTTTCACGATCTGCGCCATACCTTCGGCACGCGGATGATCGCCAAGGCCGACATCCGCCGGGTCCAGGAGTGGATGGGCCACGTTGACATTCAGACGACCATGCGCTACCTCCACTACGCCCCGCGCAACGCGGACGCCGCGCTGGTCGCCGAGGCTTTCGCGGTCGCTCAGCCGGCGGACGAGGCGGTTCCTGACACTCGATGACCCGGCTGACGAAAAACCCCCGACTTGCAGGCACAAGTCCGAAGACGTCCGGAGATGTCCGGGACAGGCGCCAGTGGGACCTCTCGGACGCTCGGCGACGCTGGCATATCCCCTGCAAGGACGGCCGGTTTCGACATCCATGGACGTCTTCGGACATCTTCAGCACGAGAAGTGCGTGGAGTGTATGCCTGAGCTGTTCGGGGGTGGAGCGTGTGTGGGCGTCCGTCGACGACGTGAGGATTGGTGACGTGCCGAGGATCAGTTCCTTCTACGGGATCGACATCGAGATGTACTTCGACGATCACGCTCCACCGCACTTCCATGCGCGCTATGGCGGGCAGGAGGCGCTGATCGTGATCGCGACAGGCGATGTCTATGCGGGATTGCTGCCTGGCCGAGCGCTCCGCCTGGTGCGAGAATGGCTCGAGCAACACCGCGACGAGCTCGCCCGCAACTTCGACCGCGGCGTCGCGCTCGAGCCCCTACAGACCATCGCTCCGCTCCCATGACCCACCTGATCAAGATCACCGGCGTCGAGCCCTTGGAGGATCGTTGGCTTCGCCTGCGCTTCTCCGACGGTGCCGTCAAGGACGTCGACGTGAGCGGACTCCTCGTGCGCGGGGGTGTGCTCGCGCGGATCCGCGATGACCGGTCAGCGTTCGAGCAAGTCCGCGTAAACCCAGAGTCGCGGACGATCGAATGGCCCGGCGACGTCGACCTCGATCCGGATGTTCTTTACGGCTGTGCCGAGCCGGCCTCAGGCACGAAGATCGAGCGGCGGACGGTCCGCGAGCCCGCGGCCGCGTAGGTCACGGTTCCACGCGCCTTTCCGGATGTGTCACCCGGGGGCATTGTGGACTGTTGAAAACGTTGTCGCTGCACCTTCGCCCCTTCGCGAGCTGACGATCCCGATCGCGGCCAAGTGCTCGCGGGCGATTCCGCTGCCGAGCGAGTCGTTCTCGCGCGCAAAGCGCACGTCTGCGAGCAACGGTGGACCTGCCCCGGTTCGCGTGACACCGAGTTGGTCTGTTGATTGTTGTTATTCGAGCGATTGATCTCAACCACCGAGCGGCGAGAGTCGTAGTTGTTCATAGGCGACGGGGGACAGCATCCCGAGGGTGGAGTGGCGGCGCTGGCGGTTATAGAACGCCTCGATGTACTCAAACGCGGCGGACTGCAGCTCGAGGCGCGACGGCCACGGGCGGCGGTTGACGAGCTCTTTTTTGAGGGTGGCGAAGAAGGTCTCGGCGACGGCGTTGTCGTAGGCGTCGCCGCGGGAGCCCATCGAGACCGCGATCCCGGCCGCATGCGCAGCCCGGCCGAACGCGAGCGAGACGTACTGCCCACCCTGGTCGGAGTGGTGTATCAGCCCGGGCTCCGGGCGCCGGCGCGCGAGGGCGATCTGGAGCGCGTCGACCACGAGCGGGGCGCGCATGTGGGTCGCCATCGACCAGCCCACGATCTGGCGGGAGAACGCGTCCTGCACGGCGGCGAGGTACAGCCACCCCTCGCCGGTGCGCAGGTAGGTGATGTCCGCGACCCACAAGGCGTTGGGCCGGCCGGGTCGGAACTGCCGCTCGACGAGATCGGTCGCGGGGCGTGATCCCAGGGATCCGGATCGTCGTCTTGAACCGCTTTCGTGGCCTGACGCCCGAGATACCGGCGGCTTTCATCAGCCGGGCCACGCGCTTGTGGCCGACGCGGACGTCGTGCCCCAGGCGCAGCTCGGCGTGGATCCTCGGTGCCCCATACACGCCCCGACTCTCAGCATGGATCTGCCTGATCCTCTCGATCAACCACGCGTCAGTCAGCGCCCGATCAGACGGCGCCCGGCGCTCCCAGTTATGAAACCCAGTCCGGCTCACACCCAGCACGCGGCACATCACAGCGACGGGAAAGTTCGTCTTCTCCGCGGCGATCAACGAGTACACCTCGCCTACCGCCCGTCGTCCTCCCTCGCGAAGAAGACCGCCGCTTTTCGCAAGATCTCCCGCTCCATCCGCAGCTTGGCGTTCTCATCCCGCAACCGGTTGAGCTCCTCACGCTCGTCACGGCTCAAGCCACCCGGCCGCTCGCCCCCAGCAGCCTTCTCCTCCTTGAGCCAGTGCCTGAGCGTGACGTCTGAGATCCCCAGATCCTTCGCCAGCCTGCGCTGAGGCTTATCGCCCAGCTGCGCCAAGCGGATCGCTTCGCGGCGGAACTCCTCCGGATACGGCGGCCTCGTTCTCGGCACCAGAACCTCACTTTCCCCGGCTTACGACCGGAAGTGTTCAAGTGTCGTCGAAAACGGGTCAAGTCCACGGACCAGCGGGCTTTACCTATGCAATCGCCAGCGCTGCCCCGCCGGCCGAGAGTGCCCAATTGGCGGCGAAGCAGAAGCCTTTGCTTAGCGGTCGGTGGTTGCGTCAGTCGACGCGGGTAATCGGTGGCAGCTCGTAGCTGCCGTCGAACACCACAGAACGCGGCTCGTACATGCGCAACAGCGGCCGGAACCCGCCGTCGGGGGCTGGCAGCCAGTTACGGGCGCGCTCGGGCTCTGACGGCTGGTCATGCTGGATGACGATCGTGAGCGAGCTGTCCTCGGCGGTGTGCAGTTCGGGGGTGCGATCACCGATCGAGTAGCGGTCGATCGGGTTCTTGACCAGGAAGAACCCCGGGGTTCGTACATCGTCACCGACCAGAACGCGTCGCACGGCGGTGGTGAGGAGAACCGCAGCTCGTAGCGGTGCGACCCGTCGAGGGGGTTGCCGTCGCCGTCGTTGTAGACCATCGCGTAGGCAGCTTCATAGCCGTGGTTGCCCCACAGCCCAGCGCGGGCCGCCAGCGCGCGTTCGATGTAGCGCCGGGGACCGTCGGGAAGCTTCCACTGCTGGTCGTCGACCGCGCCGACCTCGAAGAAGTCGAGGTTGTAGTCAAATACGTGGTAGGTGAGCTGCCAGCCGTTCTGCTCAGGGCTGCTGCTGTGCGTGAGCGCCTGTTCCATCTTCTCCTGGCCCTGCGCCAGACCGGCTTTTAGCGCGGCCGCAAGATCGGCGTCTGGGTCGACGTAGGGCGACTGCGTCGCGAACAGCCCCAGCGGCTCAAACCGGGCCTGATAGGCGAGATCGCGCCCAGCCGGCGGAAACGCCTGCATCCAGACGCGCAGCTGTTCAAAGAACCGCAGATCCTCCGAGACACCGGGGTCGAGTTCCGGCAGACCGTTACCGGCCGCGGTCTGCGTCAGCTCCAGCTGCTGCTGTAACTCGCGGACGGTAAGCAGGTCGGCTTCCCCGGCGACCGCCCACCGCCCCAGGATCGTGGCCACCGAGGTCGGAAAACGGATCACCGTCGCGTCCTCTGGGGTCTCCCCCACCCAGTCGGGCGACACCAGCAGGAACCTGCCCGCCGCCGTCCCGGTCGCGCGATGGCCCACATAGGCGAAATTATTGGTCCAAGCGTCGACAAACTGCATCACGTAGTAACGGCCGTCGCAATCGGGAACCCGGAAGCTCACCGGCCCGCCGCTCACGTCGACGTTGGCGATCGAGTAGACCGTGTCATTGTTGATCGACACGAACCGATCGTCGGGCCCGGCGAGCTGGGTGGCATGCCCGAACACGTTCAGCGGCGAAGCCGGGACGCCTCGGTAAACCGCTTGACCTCCTGCAGGTCAAACACCATCGCGAACCCGTAGAAGAACGCCTCAACCGCCAGCTCAATCAGATCGGCGGACGGACTCTCAACCCCTGTTGACGCCATCGCCGGCCTCCTCTGTCGCTGAAATTTGCGGCCCTCCCTGAAGCATCGGAAGATCCGGGGTGACCAGACATCACCCCGAGCCGTGAGAACCCCAAACCGAAGCGAACACTGCTGCTTCCACACACCACCGGCCACCTCGGCCGGCAGATTCGGGCGGCGACCCGCTGCTGCTCTGCGTTGGCGACCGGCCCAGCGGAAGCCTCGCGCTCACGGCTGCACGTAAGCGAGAAGTCTTGCTGTTGCGCGCCGTTCGGTCGATCCGTCAGCGATGGGCGTGTACGAAACTTGAGGTCCCCAGTTGTCGGTGGCCGATGGGGGCGCGCTTCGGCTTCAAACAGGTCGAGCTTCAGAGCAGCAGCCGGCGGGGCGCTCGCGGCTATTGGCGGGTCATCGCGATCTGGAAGTGCTGGTCGGGGGTGATCAGGTGGTCGTGTGGGTCGTCGCCGAGATCGATCTGGACCCAGCGGATCTCGCCGGTGTACGCGTTGTGGCCCGCCGGGTAGTCGGAAGTGACCGGCGCGCCGGTGTCGCGTCCGACGTCGGTGGTCTCGTCGAATGTGAACAGCTGAATGTGGGTTCGTTTGACGGTGGTCTCGGCCGCGGGTCACCGTCGACGTAGAGCGTGGCGACACCTCCCTTGCCCAGGCCGCCGCCGTCGTAGGCGAACTCGACCCGGACCTGATGCTCGCCCGCGTCCAGCAGCGACGGCGCCGCGGCGGTCGAGAACTCACGTCCACAGAAGCTGTAGGTGTAGGTCGGCTTGCCGTCCTTGAGGTACAGGCTCCAGCCGCCGGTCATCCCGCCCTGGTTGACCAGCACCCCATCGCCGCCGCCGGCCGGGACGACGATCTCGGCGGTGATCTGGTGGGAGCGGTTCTTGACGTTCAGCACACAGTTCTCGTTCAGTCCGCCCATCCCGGGATACAAGGTCTGTGAGGTGCCCTGGATCAGGGTTGGGCGCCCGGCGATCTCAGGCAGCATCCGTTCGGCCTGGCGGTCATCGAGCGGCAGCACGTTAGCGCGCGCGGCCTGGATCAGGAACAGTCGCTGCAGCTCGTGCAGCTTGTTGGGGTGTTCGGTTGAGAGGTCGTGGGCCTGGGTCCAGTCGCTGGAGCCGTCGTAGAGCTGCCAGGCGTCATCGTCGAAGGACAGCTCAACATGACCGAAGTTCCACGGGGTGCGGTGCTTGGTGACTGCGTTCCATCCCTGGTGGTAAATCCCGCGGTTGCAGAACATCTCGAAATACTGGGTCTGGTGGCGCTCGTCAGCGTCAGCGTCACCGAAGCCGTAGGCCATGCTGATGCCATCGGCTTCTGGGTGACCCCGTGCACCTGGGTCGGCGCCGGGAGCCCGGCGAGCTCGAGCACCGTGGGGGCGACGTCGATCACGTGCGTGAACTGGTGGCGCAGCTCGCCGCTGGCGTCGATCCTCGCGGGGTGATCGACGATCGTCCCGTTGCGCGTCCCGCCCCAATGCGACGCGACCTGCTTGGTCCACTGATACGGGCAGCACAGCGCGTGCGCCCACCCGACGGCGTAGTGCGGATAGGACCCAGGCGTCCCAATCTCATCAACGTGGTCGCGCACAAACTCGACCGACTCCAGATCGCTGCCGCCGTTGGGGCCGGTCATCGCGTTCAGCGTCCCGTTGATCGTCCCCTCGGCCGAGGCGCCGTTGTCGCCGATGATGTAGTAGACGAGCGTGTCGTCGAGGATCTCCAGCGCTTCGAGCGCGTCGATCAACCGCCCGACGTGGTGGTCGGCGAACTCCAAAAAGCCGGCGTAGTTCTCCATCTGGCGGGCGAGCACCGGCTTGCGCGCGTCGTCCATCTCCTCCCATGAGGGGATCTCGTCGTGACGAGCGGTCAACTCGCTGTCGGCGCCGATCACCCCGAGCTCCTTGCTGGCGAGCGAACGTCCGCTCACGCAGCGCGTCCCAGCCGTCATCAAACCGCCCCTGGTACTTATCGGCCCACTCCCGGGGTACGTGGTGCGGCGTGTGGGTCGCGCCGGGCGCGAAGTACATGAAGAACGGCTTGTCCGGGGTCAGCGCCTGCTGCTGGCGGATCCACGCGATCCCGCGATCGGCGAGGTCCTCCATCAGGTGATATCCCTGCTCCGGGGTGGCCGGCGGATTGACCGCCTTGGTGCCGTCGTGCAACGCCGGGTAGTACTGGTTGGTCTCGCCGCCGATGAACCCGTAGAAGTGCTCAAACCCGTTGCCCGGGCTCGGCCACCGATCAAACGGCCCAGCGGGACTGGACTCCCACACGGGCACCTCGTGGCACTTGCCGATGTGCGCCGTCCCGTACCCGTTCAGACGCAGAATCTCCGCCAGCGGCTGGCACGTGTTCGGCCGCAACGAGCTATACCCGGGCGCCGACGTCGCGATCTCCGTGATCCCGCCCATCCCGACGGTGTGATGGTTGCGGCCCGACAGCAACGCCGCCCGGGTCGGCGAACACAACGCCCTGGTGTGAAACCGCGTGTACTTCAACCCCTTGGCGGCCAACCGTTCCGCGGTCGGCATCTCACACGGCCCCCCAAACGCGCTCGAGGCCCCAAACCCGACATCATCGAGCATCACGATCAGAACGTTCGGCGCGCCCTCGGGCGGACGCAGCGGCGCGATCGGCGCATACGCCGCATCCGGGTCCTTCGCGTCATAAAACACCGCCGTGGCCGACTCCACATCAGCGATCGGCAACGCCCCCCGCTGGATCTCTTCGGTCGCAAACCCTCCCCTATCGCTCGTAGATCGCGCCCGCGAAGCCTCTCACACCAACCCTCGAATGACTAGCAGCCAGACTTCTCCTATCACGTACCAGCAGGCGTGTCGCCACCCGATCCACGGCGGTCTGGACTTCTGCTCTGGCGCAGCCGCACGCAGAGCAGCAGTCAAGAGCAGACGGCTGGTCCGGCGACTAAGCAGCAGCGACGCTGCCTACCGGGTGCTGGACGTCAGCGGTCTGTGGACTCGTTTGCGGCTGGCAGCCAAGCGACGTGGACTAGCTCTGCGGTCGCGTGCGGTACGGCTGCGATGTGTCGCTGGCGTCGAGCAAAGCGTTCGAGCAAACGCCGGTTAGCCGAACGGCCCGCGGGTCGAGACACCCCCGTCGAGAACGATCTGTTGGCCCGTGACGTACGCAGACTCGTCTGTTGCGAGGTAGACCGCAGCGCCTGCGAGCTCCTCGGGCCGGCCGTATCGGCCGACAGGGATTTCTTCGACCCATCCAGGGGCCGATTCGTTACCGGACGCTGCAGTAGCGATCGCACCACCAGCGACGACGTTCATACGGATGCCATCCGCGGCGTATTCGGCGGCTACGGTTCGCGCCAGACTCAACAAACCAGACTTTGCGACGCCGTAGGCCGCTTGGCGCGGGGCCGCCATGAAGCCGGTCACTGAGCCGATACTGACGATCGTTCCGCCGGTGCCCTGCTTGAGAAAGTGGCGCAGGGTCGCCCGGACGGCCCGTGACACGTAGCGGAGGTTCAGTTCGTACACCGTGTCCCAGTCCTCGTCAGCCATCTCGTGAAGCTTGACTGCGGGCACGAACGCCACCTGGCCGCCGACGACGGTCACCAGAATGTCTAAGCCGCCCAGGGTGTCCGTAGCGTTGTCGATCATCGCGTAGAGCTCAGCCGCGGAGCGGACGTCGCCGCCGAGCGCGTGACCGGCTGCGCCCGCTTCGCGCACCTCGATGGCCGCCGATTCCGCGCCCGCTGAATCGATATCGGACACAACGATCGAGGCGCCCGCGGCGGCGTACGCGCGCGTGACGGCCCGGCCAATTCCCGCCCCCCCACCCCCCAGGATCAGCGCCCGCTTGTGGTTGAGTCGCATCGCTCGACGGTAGCTGAGCCCGGGGGTACCCCGAGACTTCCCCATCCACGCACACGCAGAACCCTCGACAGCCGCGAGCGGCGAGCACAGACTTCTGGATCCCGCCAGAACCAGCAGCCCGAGCACCGCCGACAGGTCGCTGTGGTGCGACCGACGACCTGATGAGCGGGCAACCGTTATGTCAACATGACCGGCATAACCGCAACCTCACGGTGGTGACTATGCCACCGCGGCTGCCTCAACATCCGATTGCGCGCGGCGCCGGGCCAGCGCCCGGTAACCACCAGGCGCCTCATCGATCAACCTCCGTACGGCAAGGTGATGATCGAAAACGAGCCGCGACCGTGCCGGAAGTCGGTCTGGATGCGATACCGGTTGTACCAAGGATTCCAGACCTGCCAGACCTGCCCGCGGAAGCGGAAGGAATGCCCCAGTACCTCGTGGTGCACGAACCAACGCAACACCGCGTTAGCGGTCGCGCACGAGGCTCCGCTAAGCCTGCTGGACTTGATGAAACCGCCGTAAGACGGGATCGTGCATCGCGCGCCAGCAGACGCAAGAGACGGAGCGGCGAGGCAGCCGACCAAGCCTGCCAAGAGAACTAGACGCTTCATTAAGCACCTCCATCGGACCCATTCCTGGCCTGATTAACGTGCTTTGCCTTGTCTACCTTGCGTACGGTCAACGATTCGCACGGCTTGTTGTGGGTATCCCGACTCGGTGTCCTCATCGAGAGCGAGCCCGTCGCTGAACGCGGCTTCGACGTTGTCGTGCAGGTCCTCAGGGAGGTGCACGTAGCGCATGGTGGTGCGGATGTCGGCATGACCGAGGAGGCGTTGCAGGCCGGCGAGATCGTGGTGGTGGTGGTAGTAGCGGGTGGCGAACGTGTGGCGGAGCACGTGCGGGTGGCGCTTTTCGGCGGGTAGGTCGGCGCGCTCGCCGAGGCGTTTGAGGACCTCGGCAACGGTGTCGTAGGTGATCCGACGCCCCAGCGCGGAGTAGCCGCCGTCGTGGCGGCGCAGGCCGATCGTCACGAACAACGGATCATGCTCACCCGCCCGCAAGGTGCTGCTGTCGATCTGTTGGCGGCGGAGCTGATCCCAGCGGACCACCGCTCGGCGGACGTTGTGGCTGGCGGGGACCGATCGCATTCTTGACCCCTTGCCGTGACGGATGTGCAGCTCGCGCTTGGCGGCGCCCTTACGGGTCGGGCGGTAGTCGCGACGCTCCAGCTGGCAAAGCTCCTCGGCGCGCAGCCCGCACTCCCCCAAGGTGCGGATGATCGCGACGTCGCGCCACCCCAGCAGCGGATCGCCGGCCACCTGAGCGTGGGCGTGGGTGAGCAGCTGCTCGTATTCCTCGACGCTCAGCGCGATGATCGCCCGCCGGGCGTCCTCGTCGGAGGGACGCGGGGATTGCACCGACAGCGCCAGGCGAGCCTGGCGAGCGTCGAGCGCGTCGTGGTCGACCAGCCAGCGGATAAACGTGTTGATCGCGGCGCGATCCTGCGGACCGTGAACTCCGACGCCCCGTGTCGCGCAGCTGCTGCTGATAGGCCGCCAGCGCCTTCACCGTGATCTGCTCGGGCCCAACCTGCGGACCGTGACCGTCCGCCAGCCAGCCGACGAACCGCCCGCACGCGCTGCGGTATGTCGCCGCCGTCGACGCTTTCTGGCGCGTCAGGCAAAACGTGTCCACCAGCCCCGCCGTCGAGGAGACCAGCTCCCCGACCACCACCTCCAGCTCCCGGCCCTCAACCGCTGCGTCGCGGCGCTGCGGCAGGGCGCTCACCGGCCGGTGGTGTTCAGCTCGAGCTGCATCACCGACGGCTCGGCCGGCTCCTCGGTCGCGCGTGGGCGACCTTTACGCGCCCAATGCACCGCCACCTCGTGCGCGCGACACGAGTAGTAGGTCACCTGCTTGCGATCCACCGGCGTGATCGCCAGCCCACCCGGCGCCGGGCCCGTCACCACCGCGAGAAACCGCCGGCCGGAGCGATGCGCGACCTCGACGATATCCCCCGCCTGGATGCCCTCAAGCCGCATCCCCACCCTCCTCCATGGAATGGCTCGAAGCGGTGAGCTCGCGCTCGGCACGTGCCGCCGCTTGCGCAAGCCACGCCGGATGCTGCCCCGCGGCGACCAGCGTCGCCTGGCGGATCGCCTCCCGCGCGCTGGTCGCTTGGCGCCATTCCATCTGACCCCGCCGCCGTGCGACCCACTCCCACTCCCAGCCGCTGCCCTTACGCAGCCCCCGCACCTCCTGGCGACGATCTCCACTCGACCGCGCGGCGAGGCCACCGTCACCGTCGCCGACCGGTTCCGGACCGCGCTGCCCGCCATCACCGCTCCGCCAACTGCGCTGCGAGCTCCACACGCCGGCGGTGCAGCACCGCGATGCGCTCGCGCACCTCCACCGGAAGATGATCACCCCACCCCAGCGCGTATAGCCGCAGCTCCTGTGCCTCCAGATCCTCCAGCGTCTCCCACGGCCACGTCGCTCGCCGAAGCTCTGCCACGGGCGCCAGTTCCAAGGGCGAAGTGTCCCAGCGGCTCCGGGACAGCACCCACGAGAACGCCCTTTCCACCGGGTGAGATTTCCGCTCTATGCGGAGATGCTCCCGGCCCCATCATTCCACGCACTCACGCCGCGTCACCAGCGCCGTAAGCGGATCCCCTACCGGGAACGGTTATACGCGTGCGGTGTCGCGGCGGAAGCGCCAGGCGGCGCCGGCGACGAAGATCACCAGCCAGGCGATGAGGTTGATCAGCCAGCTGGCGTGGAGGTTGCCGCCTTGGAGGGGGAAGTGGACGAGTTGGCTGAGACCGTAGAGCGGCGTGAACTGGGCCAGGCTCCTGAGCGTGGGCGAGAATTGGCTGAGCGGGATGAACACGCCGGCGCCGAAGGAGAACAGCATCAGAGCGAAGCCGATGATCTGCATGACGTTCTCAGAGGGGAGCAGGTAGCCGATGAACAGTCCGAACGCAGCGAACAGCAGCGATCCGATCCACAGGCACAGGGCGGTGATGATCCAGGTGTGCACCGGCATCGACGGCTTGCCGGTGATCGCGCCCACGATGTAGACCGCCAGCACCGAGCACAGGCCGAGCACCAGCGCACTGAGCATCTTGGTGAGGATGTAGGCGGTCGGGCGCAGTGGCGTGAGCCGCAGCTGGCGGCTCCAGCCCGCCGCGCGTTCGATCGAGACCATCGCGCCGCCGCTCGTGGTCGCGAGCACCGCTCCGTATAGCGCGAGGCTGATCATCACGTACGCCGACACGTTGCCACGGCCGGATCGGTTGTTGGCATAGGCACTGTTTAGCCCGAAGATCAAAAAGAAGATGACCGGCGCGATCAGCGTGAAGATCAGCGTTCGACGGTTGCGCAGCAGGCGGCGTACCTCCAGCCTCAAGACGGTCACGTTGAAGCCGCCGCGCGGCGGCGTCGGGCGCGTGAGGGCGGTGCCGAGTGCGGGCTCGGTCATCGCGCTGGCCCCGATCGGGCGTGCTGGTCGTGCGTGCCCGCACCCTCGCTACTGGTGAGAGCGATAAATGCGTCCTCGAGTGCGCGCGCCGTGATCTCCAGATCGCGGGCCGCGGTCTTATTGAGCAGATGGCGGGCGACCACGTCGGTATCGCTTGAGTGGATCAAGACGGTGTCGCCGCGCACTTCGACGTCATCGGCCCCCGGCATGCGGCGCACAGTCGCCTGGTCTGCGCCGGGCAGGGTGGCGCGGACGGTGCGACCAGCCGCGAGGCTCTTGATCTGCGCCGCGGTGCCGTCGGCCACGATCTCACCGGCGCGGATCAACACGATGCGATCCGCGTAGGCATCCGCCTCCTCCAGATAGTGTGTCGCGAACAGAATGGTGCGGCCCTCGGCGGCGTCCTCACGGATCGCCTTCCAGAATCCCCGCCGACCCTCCACGTCCATGCCCTGCGTCGGCTCATCGAGGATCAACAGCTCCGGGTCGGGCAGCAACGCGATCGCGAATCGCAACCGTTGCTGCTCGCCACCGGAGCATTTGCCCACCAAGCGATCCGCGATCTGCTCGATCCCGGCTCGCGCCAGCACCTCGTCTGTCGGGCGGCTCCCTGGGAACAGCGTCGAGACGTAGCGCACGGTCTCGCCCACCGTGAGGTCCTTGAGCAGGCCCCCGGACTGCATGACCGCCGAGACCAGCCCGTGGCGGATCGCCGCGCGCGGCTGCAGGCCGAAGACGCGCACCTCACCGGCGGTCGGATCAGACAGCCCAAGGATCATGTCGATCGTCGTCGTCTTCCCCGCGCCATTGGGTCCTAGGAAGGCGAGCACCTCTCCGGGCTCGATCGCCAGATCGATCCCTCTAACCGCCCGGACGCTCCCGAACGCCTTGTGCACGCCGCGAAGATCGACCGCGCGCGGCAGCGACGAGTCGGTGGCCACAGCGACGCGGCCGGTTCGAGTCGCCGCCCCGCCCGTCGATGACCCCAGCCCGGTCACCCGAGGCCCGCCTCGAGCGCCGCCGCCACCTCACGGCCGATACCCCGGTTGTTGCGGTAGCGCAGCGTGAACATGATGATCGGGCCGGCCTGAGCGCTGCCCTTGACGTCAAACAGGGTCCCATCGTGATCGGAGCTGATCTGCACCTTGGCGCGCGAGAAAAAGCCCTTGCGCACGGTGAGCTCGGCGCTCCCCTCGGGCGTGACCTGAACATCATCGCCGAGTCCAGCCCGGATCACCGCGGCCGCCTCATCCGCCGACACACCCTGCCGCGCGACCTTGACCTGCGGCATGCCGCTCCTTTCCTCAAGCCTCAGCGCCCCGCCCTCGGAGACTCGGGGGTCGCGTACGCCCTGTCGCCGGTAACTATAAGTCGATTCGATCTATAGCTCAAGTAGCCTCTCCGTTGTGACCGACCGACAGCTCACCGACTTCGAGCACATCCTGCTCGGCATGATCTGCGCAGCGCCATCGACCGGCTATCAGCTAAAGCAAAAGTTCACGGTCACACCGATCAGCATCTATCAGCCCAGCTCAGGGGCGCTCTACCCGGCGCTGCGTCGCCTGGAGCGCAACGGCCTGCTCGTGACCCGGCCCCCCGCCCGCTCCAGCCACCCGACGGGGCGCACCCGCTACGTGTATGAGCCCACCCAGACGGGCCGCGCGGTCCATCGGCAGTGGGTCCGCTCGCCCGTCGATCCGGCCACGATCGCCCGCGACCTCGGCCTGCACCTCCTGCGCTTCGTGATGATGGAGTCGCTGCTCTCGGAACGGGAGGTCGTCACCTTCCTGCACAGCCTGCGCGAGGCGCTGAGGGCATTCATCGTCGAGCTTGAGCGATACACGGCGGCCACCAACTTCGGCGATCGCCACTCCCCGCTCGCCCTCGACCACGGAATCGCAATCCACCGCGCCAGTCTCCAGTGGGCCAACCGCGCCATCGCAGAGCTCTCCGTCGTACCGTCAACGCCAGCCCGACGATCGCTGCGCTCACAGCGAACAGCGCCCGGAACATCCGCGCGCGAGGTCTGACCTCGCTCCAGGCACACCCGCCTCGCAGGCCAAAGTCAACCTGGCGCTCGGCCCACCCTCGACGATCGAGCAGGCGATCGCCGCCAACTACGCCTTCCTCGGCGACCGCGTCGACTGGATGCTCGGCGGGCTGCTCAGCGACGAAGGGCAGCTTGACGCGACGAATCGCGGATACGCCGAGCTGGAGCTCGACGAGCTCGTGCCGCGCCGCCACAGGGATGACACCGAGCAGGTCGATCAACCGCCACCGCTCGTGCCTCGAGCAGCAGCACCACGAGGTCCATCGACCACGCTCGGATCAGGATCCGGCTACGGGGAGGACGGACAGCTGCCGGTCAGTCTTCTCCGAATACGAATCGAGTCGGGGAGCCGGTGAAGTCCTTCAAATCCAAGGCGAACACCCAGTCCGGGCTCACGGCGAAGACGCTGTTGCAAGCTAGGTCCACCATCTCCATGCCGTATTCGGTTCCGTACTTGGCGTTCACCGCGGCCAGAAAGCCCTCCAAGGCGCTTCGGTCGGTGAAGCGACGAGCTTGACCCTGCACAACTACGGGTTCGAGAGGATCGTCGGTGGACACGGTGCAGCAGGGCCGCTCGGCCAGGTTACGCGCCTTGCGGGAGCCGTTGGCGCTGCTGAACCAGAGTCCGTCGTCATTCCAGACCGCCCAGACCGGCATGAGGTGAGGAGCCCCTGACGGGGTCACGGTGGCCAACCAGAAGTCATGCGAGCGAACCAGCCTCTCCTCCACCCAGCACCACGGGAGAAGGCCTGTCCCTTCCTCGGCCGGAAGAGTGCCGTACCCGGGCATGTAGGGCCTCGTGACGACCGGCTCGTTCACCATCCTGAAGCTACCAACCCGAAGATGGTCGGGTCCGCACCGACGTTCCGCAAGTGGAACCGATCCTTGTGTGGCATTGCCGGGGGGTGATCGCGACACCGTCGGAGACCGAGGCCTGCGCCGGGTGGTCAGTCGCTGAGCATCAGGTCCTCGGTCCCGAACTAGGCCGAGCGGTAATCGCTGAGGCGTCCCCAGTCGAGCCGAATGCGTACGAGGACGATGCCGGGGTCTTCGGCGCGCTGGCTCCCGTCGGGATACTGCTGGACGTAGGCGGCCAGGCAGCGGTCTCGTTGGGTGCCGCCGAGGATGTCGGCGTCTCCTTCGCCGAGGGTGACCTCGTCGTCCCATCCGACGACGACGGCGACCCGTGGGAATGCGCGCAGGTTGCGGCAGTTGCACGACTGTGCGGCGGTGTCGAACACCAGGTCCCCGCGGTCGGTGGCCGCGATCCCGACCAGCGCGGCCTGAGGTGAGCCGTCCGGGACGCGCGTCGCGACGACGGCAAGGCCGCGTCGGCAGACGAACTGGACGAGCTGGGCACGGGTCACGTCCGGGGACTCCGGGTCAGTCGCGCCGGTAGACGACGGTGAAAAAACGGCCGCGCTTCCCCGCGCGTTGCTCCTCGCGAAAGGTCAGCTCGCGCATGCCGGTATCTGCGAAGGCAGTGAGCTCGCGCCGGCTGACCGGCCACGGACGAGCGGTGACCGGTTCGGCGTCATCGCGCGCCAGGCAGCGCACCCACACGATGCCGCCGGGCCCCACCGTTCCGGCGATCGCCGCCGCGGCGCCGGCTCGCTGTTCGAGGGGTAGGGACTGCAGCGTCCGGACCTCGACGACCAGGTCAAACACCCCGCGCCACGCATCCGGCAGGGCAAACAGATCCGCGACGCGATACTCGACCCGGGACCCCGGGAACCGCTGCCGGCACCTCGCGATCGCGGTCGGTGCGATGTCAAACGCCGTGACCGTATAGCCGCGGCGGCTGACTGCCTCCGCGTCGTCACCGAGTCCACAGCCAACCACCAGCGCTTGTTGAAGGGAGGCTTCAGGCTCGCTATCGAGCCACGCCAGCAGCGCTGGATGCGGCGCCAAAGACGCCCAGGGAACAGCTGCGAGATCATCGCCTGCTCGCGCGTAGATCTCCTCAAACCCCACCTCGGGCTCAGCCGCGTCATGCATCCGCCACGACCTTACGCCGGCGAGCGCCACACGCGACACGCGGTCGCATCGTTTCCCGCAAGCCGAACGTCTACCGGGACACACACCTGCCTACCGCTGGCCCTAGCGTTGCGGCGCCTTCGCGGTGTCCCGTAAGACCCGCCCGCTGAAGTGCCCGGTGAACGTCCGACATACGGGACACACTTCGGTCTGTGTCCGGGCTGCTCATCGGCGATGCGCGCGTCTCCACCGACGCCTAAGATCTCACCGCGCAACGCGATGGGCTGCACGCACTCGACGTCGGCGCCGAGCGCATCTACGTCGACCACGGCCTCACCGGCACCCACCGCGACCGACCCGGGCTCCGCGAAGCCCTCGCCCGCCGGTCGCGCCGGCGACACCCTCGTCGTCACTAAGCTTGACCGGCTGGTCGGCGGACGCGCCGTACTACTGCAACCCCTAGCATGCGTTCCTGTTCCGTTACTCCCGGGAGGCCTGACCAGCGGGGGGCTGAGCGGCTCGCTACTGTGGGACGCCACCGAGTTCTCGGGGGGCGACCGTCAAGGTCGAACTGCCGAGAACGCTGATCCCCGGGTCACGGTCCTCACCGTCTTCAGCTCTGCTATTTCCCGGGATCCTGCGACAGGGCAGAAGATGAGAAAGGCGGCCGGCCATGTCGGGCACCACCGGGCCGTTCCCCCCCCCCAGCCATCGGTCGCCGCGCGGATCTCCACGCTGGTCGTGCAGCTGCTCAACACCTACACCGGTCGCGGACCCACCAAAGCCTGGACCTCGATCAACGAGGACCTGGTCACCGTGATGCTGCGCGACTCCTGACCAAGGGCGAGCGCAGCCTGGTCTCAGACAGCAAAGCCAAGCTGGTGTTAGAGATGCGCCAGGCCTGCCAGCAGACCATGGGTCCCGAGCTGCGCGAAGGCGTCGAGAAGCTCACCGGCCGCAAGGTGATCGCGTTCCTGAGCGCTAACCACCTCGACCCCGACGTCGCGGTCGAAAGCTTTCTCCTTGAACCCCACGCCAGCGCTCAGCAAACCACGGAGTCTTCATAGGAACACCCGGCGGTACGCCCTGTTGGGCGGCCCGCCGGACCGGCTTGGGAGGAGAGGGTCCTACTTCCGCCAGCCCACCGATGGGACTAGCAGACTCAGCCGCTTGGCTCTCCCGCCACCCACCGGCGGAAAAGACGTCAGGCCACCGACCGGTGACGCTTGCATCACCACGTATCCAGCCGGTCAGCTGATACCCCCCAACCAGCCGGTCATCGATCAGATCCTCGCTTCTGAGACGGTTGTAGATGCTCTGCCAGTATCGGGCATACCGCCGGGCGGCGCCGGCGTTACCTAGCCGCGCGCTGATGCGCAGCCGGCGTCCCGCCGCCCAGGCTCTCGAGGCGGTGGCTCAGCCGCCGGTCAGTTAGCTGCTGTGGCGGCGGTCGGTTGAGTCGCCACCCTTGCCGGTCGGGGAGGCGGGTGAGCTGCCCTTGGTCGGCGAGCTTGCCGAGGGCGAGCGTAGTGGAGGGTCGCGCGGTGCCGATGAGCTCAGCGATCGCGGAGTGGTTGAGCGCGACCGGGACCAGGGTGCCGTCGCGGGTGACGTTGCCAAACCGGTCAGCGAGATGCCACATCAGCGCCAGGACTCTTGCCTCGGCGTGGTGCAGGCAGTGGATCGCCAGACTAAACGCGAGGGCGTGAGCGTGGTCGCTGACGCGGTGGATGACCGCAGCGGCCAGGGGCGGCCAGTGGCTGATCGCGGCTAGGAACCGCTGGTCAAGCAGCGCCAGCTGCACTGGCTCGGGTGCCCGCCAGCTGACCGGGGCAAGCAGCGAGGCGCTGGCGGCGGCGTGATTTGCGGGGGTGAGCATCGCACCGGGTCCGAGCAGCGCGGCGCCGCAGCGGTCACCGAGGCTGACCCGGGAGATCAGCAACCCGTCGAGGATCAGCACCCCAAACAGCTCATCCCCGAACACGACCTCGGGGTCATGGATCCCAGCCGGCAGCGAACACGGTTCGGCGATCGCGTAGCGGCGCGCCTGAGCCAGCTGCGCGGCGCTCAGCCCGCTCGCCAGGTCGGGGTCGACCTCGAGCACGGCGACGGTCGGCCGCGCCAGCGCCACCCCGGACAGGGAAACCGGCCGCTCGCCGGCGGACACCGCCACCATCCGCGAGGAATGGGCCGGGTTGCTCATGCCCCTCACGTCATCACCGCCGAGCATCCCGGAGACGCGGCAATCCGCGATGGTGGCTGAACCGCCGCCGTCGGGCCAGCCCGCCGGCCCGAGCGACGGGGCTGGATCGCGGTCAGATCAAGCGAGGCGACCGCGGTCGTCAGCGTCGGGTGAAGCTCAAGCCCGGCGATCCCGCTGAGCACCAGCGCATCCTGCAGGCGCAGATCGGTAGTCACCACCCCGAACCTCGCCGCACCACTACTCGCAGCGCGCAACGCGGCGCCAAGCGCACCGGGAATCTCCGCGCTCAGCGCCGGCACGGCCAGCAGATCGACGATCACCCGGCGATGACCGTCCACCACCGCGTCCCGGACTTGATCATGCAGGTCGCTGACCGTGTCTGTGTCGACCGGACCCTCGGGTGTGAACACCGCCACCCCGGCGCCGGTCTGATCGACCGGCACCCGGCTCCTGCCTCCGGTCTCCCCGCCGCCACCATCGCCGCCAGCCGACGGTTCAGCAAACTCAAGCAATTGATCGATGCCGGTCATCGTCAACAATCGCTGAACCGGCCCGGCGGCGCAGACAACCTCCACCCGCGCGTGGACCCGGCGGGCGTGTCGCTGCGCCGCGACCAGCACCCCGAGCCCTGAGCAGTCCATGAACGACAGCTCTCGCAGATCAACCACGACCCTGACCGCGGTGTCCTGGAGCTCGCGCAGCCGCTCCTCCAGTACCGGCGCGGTCGCCAAATCAAGCTCGCCGCCCAGCACCAAGCGCCACCCCTTCCCGATAGGGTGATGATCGAGGGTTAGCTGACCGACGTCAGGCATGGTCATCCCCCCGCGTCCCGCGGTGGCGATCCGATCCGCGGCCGCTGGCTGCGGTCTGGCAGGCGGGGACCAGGGACGGCGGCTGGAGACATAGACGGGGACCTCGATCCCCAGCCGTCCCCGACACCGCGGACAACACTCCCACACCAGCCCACCCGGTCGAAGCTGCACACTCAGCCCGCACCGCGGACAGTTCAAATAAGACATCGCATCCCGCGCTTTTTTTCAGTGCTTGACGAAATGCCTAAGACCGAGTCAACGACCAGAGCTTGATCGCCGTCGTTCCTGAGCTACTAAAAGGTCTCGCCGACCCGAGAAACCGAGCCGCGAGCATGCCTTTCACGCTACAACCCCAGCCAGGGCTCGGAAAGGGGGACTGTGCGTAGGCTAACCCTCGCGAAGTGCGCGAACGTTCCGCCCTCGCCAGGCAAAGCCTCGTCCTCCAACCCGGAAGGCGGCAGACCGGCACCGGTGTCAGGCATGAAGTCCTCCGCGATAAAGAGATGTTTGAGTCGTCATCACCACCGCACCCGTACCTGCGTGCAGTGGCGCGACACGCGCCGGCCCGGAGCGCTGTTCGCCAGCAGACGCTGAGGTGGACGTGCCTGCCGGGCGCGGGCGCGCCCGGCAGGTAGTTCAGCGTTCACCCGCGCGATCCACCTGTGCGGGGTCTGCCGGCAGAGCGCCCGCGCGTCGGGTCCTGCTCGGCATTCCATGCCGTCCCCGCGGACCGGCCTGCGGTCACGTCACGAGGCGCAGCAATCTCCGGTTCATCCGGGCTTTCGTGAGCGCGGTCGCATTCCGGCCCTGGGGCACAGGGGCGAGTCGGGTCGAGCTCGGCGTGGCGCCGCGTCTCCGCCGATCGTCCAGCGGTTGGATCGGTCATCGGTTGTCTCCTTTTAGTTTGTTGAGCCTGCCGGCTCGGTGATCGGCTCGTATTCGCGTACGGAGTGGGGCGGCTGATCGACGACCTTCGATCCCAGCCCCACCAGCGGCGCGACCGAGTGCCCGATCGTGTTGTTGAGCGTCTCGGCGAAGGACACGTACCACGCGATCAGCGCCGTCGCGATCCCGAACCCGCCACCGATGTGCGTCAGCGTCGTCGACGCGTTGACGGTGCCCAGGCCGAGCAGCAGGTAGGCCGGCCACAGGGTGAGGAACACGAGCATCACCGCGACATTGACGCGGAACGAAACAATCCACATATAGAAGCTGAAGACCGCCCACGAGATCAAGAACAGACCCAATGCCGCGGCCTGTTCGGATGCAGGGATCTTGGTCAAATAGAACGTGTTCAGCGCCCAGTAGGAGATCCAGAACGCGCCATAGGAACCCAGCGCGACCGCCGCGAACGTGTTGTGACGCACGAACGCCCACATCCCCGCCAGCAGCTGCAGGATGCCGCCGTAAGCCAGCGCCGATCCGAGCACGACCGGCAGCGTGCTTTTGCTGATCAACCCAACCTCGATCATGCTGAGCATGAACGTTGTCAGGCCGAATCCGGCCAGACCGACCGGGACCGGGTCGGCCAAGCGCGCAGACAACGGCACCGCGGACCTGACCGTGACCGGTTCTGACCCGTTATGCCGCACGCTTGATGCTGTGGCTGACATGCTGCGCTCCTCTCGTGAGATGACTCTTCAGTCCTCGTCTCCCCGTTCGCCAGGAGCGGCCTGCACCAACGGTTATCTCGAATACTCGCCCGGTTCGCGTGCGAACAACCGCCCGTGTGTGGAGAGCTGGGAATCTGGGTTAGGGTTGCTGTCCGAATGGCCGGCTTCCTGAAAGGCGCGGCGCACCAGGTTTCGCTACTGAACGCGGACCCTGATCTCGCTGGCGGTCTGGAGGGCGAACAGCTCCAAGTCGCTCGACACGCAGCCGTGGCCGCAGTCATCGAGCTCGACGGCCGGGGCTGGGATCCGACCGAGATCTCCCGAGCCGCCGACGACGGATGGCTCGGACTGTTGCTCATCGACGGCCTGTTGATCCGGAAGGTCACCCTCGGCAAGCGCGCGGCCTGCGAGCTGTTCGGCCCCAGCGACCTGATCCGCCCCTGGGACACCGACGGCGAGTACGCGCCCTTCTCCATCTCGGTGCAATGGCTGGTGCTCAAGCCGACTCGCCTCGCTGTCCTGAACACAGCCTTCGCGTTGCGCATCACGCGCTGGCCCACCGTCACCAGCCGGATCGTCAGCCGCGTCGCGCAACGGGCACGCTACCTCGCGCTGACCCAGGCAGTGACCCATCTGCCGCGCGCCTACGAGCGCCTGTTGATCCCTGTTCTGGCTGCTCGCCGAACGCTTCGGTCGCGTCTCACCCGACGGAGTGCGCGTCACCATTCCGCTCACTTACGAGCGACAGCTTCTGGATTTCCTGAGCAGGTGCATCGACAATGCCGGCGATGAGAACCTCGGGGAGATCTATTGAACCCACCGGCTGCAGACCGAACCGCACGCCCGAGACATAGCCGCACGACTTGACGCGCACGATGAAGACGCCTCGGTCACCTCGGGGACGCGAGCCCCACAAATCGAGCTCGCCGCGAGCTCGGCACTCGACCACCCCGCGAAGCTGGCGATGACCGCATACGCATTCGAGAATCTCGAGATCGCCGCCTATCACGTGCTGGCCGGGATCGCGCAGCGTGCCGATGACCAGGACACCGGCCGCGATCGCCGAACGGATCCTCGAGCAGGACGAAGCGACAGCCGAGCTGCTGGCCAGCAAGTCCGATCGCATAGTCGAGGTTTCGTTGGGATGAAACAAGGAAAGAGGATGCCTCGCGCTGATGATCCAGCGAGAAGACCCACTCGACGCTGAGCGAGATCTGCCGCGCAAAGCCCGAGCGAAACAACCGGGAAGGGATGCTGCGACGGGCTGCCCTACCCCGACACGACTCCGAGCGCGGGTCGCTGCCCGTGGCAGTCGTATTGGTACTCCAGCGTTGCCGCGATCGCGTCGCGACGGGTTCGACTCCGAGCGCGCGTGGCCGAGCTCGAAACGCTCCTCGCAGCTTCATCGGTCACACGATCTTCTGGGGCAGAGCCGGTGAGCCGGATCCGCGGGATCGTCCACAGCGTCCGCTCGCGCGAGGACTTCCTGACCGCGATGATCCAGCCACCCTCGTGGCCTGGCATGGCTAATCGTCGTCGGCGGCCCACGCGGGGTACCCGAGATCGTGGCTTCACCACGACTGGATCGAGCATTACCGTTCGCGGTGAGTTCCTACCACCCGTTCACACGCCAAGGGATGGGGAGCGAGTGACTTCTCCTGGTCGGCGCTGATTAGCTGAGCCAGCCTATGTGGTGTCTGCAGGCGCTTTCGCGCACCGCGGGCACAGCAGCCGGATGTGTCCACCACCTTCCCAAGGTATGCGCCCACTCGGATGCGGCGGTTTGCTCTCTACCGTGTGGTCAAGACATAAGCCCATCCCGCAACCGTGGCACACGGCCACTGCATCCTTCTCGGTGCCGGATTGGGCGTCCATGTAGCACTTCATGATCACTCCTATCACCGCACCAGGACCCTGATGGATCCGGGGCGTAGGCGAAGAACGCCGGTGACCCGGCGTCCGATGCTTGCACGCGTTCGCGTCCAATGCTTGCACGCGTTCGCTTCAAGACCGGGACCGACCGGTTCGTGGAGCGGTGAGATCCAACCTCCGCGGCGGATTGCCAGCGGGGTCGGTCTGCTCCGGACGAAACTCGCCGCACCGGGGGTCGGTGGGGTCCATGATCCGATGTGGATCGCTCGGGTGCTGTCGAATCCGTCGCGCGGTTCGTCCAGCGGTGGGATCGAAGGTCTGCCTCATCTGTTGTCCTCCTGTGATTTTCGCCAGGTGTGGGTCGGTTTGCTGATCACGGGGGTGCTTACCCTCAAGATCCTGCGAACGGAGTGGCGGCTCGGGCGCCGGCGCGCCAAGCCGCCCCGCCGAGCGATGGGCGCGAATGGGGTGGGATGAAGCGAGGCGAGCGCGGCCGTGAGCGTCCGGTGCAGCTCAAGCCGATCGATACCGCTGAGCACGAGAGCATCCTGGAGGAGTACATCGGCGGTGACGACCGCGAGTCTCGTCTCGCCGGCGCCAGCGGTGCGCAGCGCTGCACCAAGCTCGCCGACGATCGCCGGGCTCATTGCGGGCACGCCGCGCAGATCGAGGATCACCCGGCGATGACCGTCCGCGACCGCTTGACGGATCTGGTGGTGCAGCTCGGCGACGGTATCTGAGTCGGCTGGGCCCTCAGGTGTGAACACCGCGACGCGGCGGCGGGTCTGGTCCTCCATCCGCCGGCTCACGCCGGCATCTCGGGGCGGCCGCCGACGCCCGAAAGGCCGTTCAGCGAAGTTGAGCAGTTGCTCGAAGCCGGTCAACGTTAACCGTCGCTGGACCGGCCCGTCACTACAGAGGACCTCCAGCCGAACTTGGGTCTGGTTGGCGTGACGCTGCGCCGCCACCAGCACCCGGAGCCCCGAGCAGTCCATGAACGACAGCTCGCGCAGATCAAGCACAAGACGCCGCGCCGGGGGATCCTGAAGCTTGCGCAGCTGGTTCTCCAGCGCGGGCGCGGTCGCCAAATCAAGCTCACCGCGCAACAGCAAATGCCAGCCGTCCCGGATGGGCTGGGAGTCGATGATCAGCGGCCCGGGATCAGCCACGCCAATCCTGCGGTTGGGCCGCCACCGCGGCAAGCCGCTAGGGGCCGGTGGCCGCCTTTGCCTGGGGACGGCCAGAGGCGGCGACTGGAGACATAGATCGGCATCTCGATGCCTAGGCGGCCCTGGCACCGCGGACAACTCTCCCACACCAGCCGATCCGGCCGAAGCTGCACACTCAGTCCGCACCGCGGACAGTTCATATACGACATCAAATCCGCTCTTGAAGGCTTGACGAAATGCCCCGACGCGAACCAACGACCGGAGGGTTGATCGTCGCCGTTCCGAAGCCATATGAAACTCTCACCGACCCGAGAAACCCGGCCGCGAGCTCGTTGGTACCTTACTCCTCCAGCCGGCCTCTCGGGTGGAGATTGTGCGTAGGCTAACGCTCACGAGAGTCCGCGTCGTCGCGCACTTGCAGGGCTGACGCGAACTCCACAACCACGGCGGTGCGCCACCTGCACCGGTATACCTACGAAACGTAGCCGGGTTGGATCCCTCTCCGGTTGTCTCGCCGCGCACGTCGAGCGGCGACGGATCCTCAAGCGTTACTACCTGGAGACGCACGCAGATGTGCTGCTGCGCAACACCGACGTGTTCGAGCGCTAGCAACGGCTTGGTCTCACGTACATGTGTCTCGGCATCGAGGCTCTCGACGAGACCGGGCTGGAGCTCTACCCCAAGCGGGTCAGCCCCGACGCACAGGCCAACCGGCCTCGAGCTTCATCGACAGATCACCGCGTCCGCCGGCGTTGGTCGGCCAGGCGGCGTCGGCCGCCTGCTGCGAGCGGATCCACTTGGCCGAGCTTCGCCGGCTCGAGGGGCGCCGAGATACTCCAGCAGCCGCTGGAGGTGGGACCGGCGGGATGTTCGTCGGCGGACCGGGGCGGCATGAGGACCGGTTGGACAGGGTACGACCATAGGTGAATGAGGTTCGTACCGATCTTCACTGATGCCGCCACAATGGCGCTGACCATCTGGGTTCTCGCCGGGCGAGGTGGAGCAAGACGTCCGCGTGTCCTGGCCAACATGCTTGCCCTGGTGACTGCCGTTGCCAGCGTGCTGGTCGTCGGAGCCAACGCCGGACCTCAATGGGAGGGAATCATCGCGGCGGTAACGCTGGTGATCTGGTTCTACGCGTTCGCCGAATTGATGACGCCCCGATCCGGTGTCGAGGACTCGGATAGACCAGGCGCTGGACCTCCAGTAGCACTCGCGGACGGCAGTGACGGTAGTGGACCCAGCTGGTGGCCGAGGTTCGAACGCGACTTCGAAGCCTATGTCGCGCGGCAGGCGCGGGAGCGTCAGCGTCACCTCCCCTGATTGCTCGCCGTTCCGGCGCAGCACAACGCACCTGGCTAACCTCGCGCGGCGCTTACACGACGTAACGGTGAGGCCTTGCCCCGTGGACCTCGGCGAGGTCGTCGGGCCCGAACCGGATGACGAACATTCAGATGAGTCTAAATCTCTGGCATCGCACCATCGCGAGGGTTGACCCTTGGATCCCGTTCACCAACCCAACATCGCTGAACCAGCCGCGCGCCGCCGATCACGCCTCAGCCGCCGCCCGCCGACCCTGCAACCAGCCAAATCGCGTGATCCATGCGGCCGATCCTGCCGATCGGTGGATCCGGGCTAAGCACACGCGTGGAGATTGGCGGGGATTCGGCTGCGCTGATTATCGACCATCAGCCACGTTTGACCGATCGCGCCGACGGGCTTGACAAGCTCACGCTCGAGCGGGCACTCGAAGGCGAGACCGAGATAGGTGCAGGCGTAGTCTTGGATCGGTGATGACTCCAGCCACGACGGTCGGTCACAGCCCTGCCAGAAACGACAGCGAGACGCGCTCCAGGTTGAGAATCGTGGCGGTCTTCGAACCGGGGGCGAGCGGAGCGGCCGTGCTCGCGCAGGCAGCCACGCTCGGCGCGAGCCAGCCCATCGATTTGACGGTCGTCGCGATCGTCGCGCAGGCGACCGGCCCGCACTGCTGTGGCGCCTCGCCCATCGCCTATAACCGCGCCGTACGCGACGCCGCCGCAGCCGAACTCCATCAGGCCGCTCAGCTCCTGGGTCCCGACGCCGAGAACGCCCGCTTTGTCCTACTACTCGACGGCCGCCACCCACCCCTACCAGCGTGGGTTGGGCACAACGCATTCGATCTGGTTCTCCTACCCGCCCGCAGACGAGTCCCGCGCGCGCCTGCCCACCCCGCGATGCGACGGCTGCGACACCTCCCCGACGTCGAGGTCCGAATCGTCAAAGCGCCCACGCACGCCAGTCGGCCCCAGATCCTGAACCTCATCGAGGCCGGCCGCCCACCTGAACCAGGGGAGGATTCTCACGGTCAGTCGCGTCAGCTGAACCTCATCCGGGCGTTGTGCCTGCACCTGACGGAACTGCGCGGCGCTCGTGGGCTCGGGTGTCGGTAAGACCCGCCCGCAGAGATTCGCAGTGACAAGGCGTCAACCCGGCCACCTCCGCGGGCGGACGAGCCTTGAGGACGAGCCTCGTCGACGCGCTGCTCGCCGCGAACCGTCAGCAGCCGCCACCTGCAGCCACAGTCACGTTTTCGGCCATAAACCAATCATGGGCGCTGGCGCCCTCCCCGGCGGATGAAATGCTGCGATGCACCGGAAGCGGGGCAACATAGAGCACGCGTATTTCTAACCAACGTGATCATGTCGCCGGTGCCGGACATCGGGATCGGTGGCGTGACAGTCGAGCTAGGAGCCGCCGCGCAGATGGCTGGCGGCAGCGGTGATTGTTGGTTGTTTTGGCCGTGGCGGGAGGCGTCGCGGTATCCGCCTCGGCAACTGCTCGCCTAACCGCTGGCGGGCCGCATCTACGAGCGCCAGATCATCCGGATCGCGACGACGGCGGGGCGGCAACGCCGGCGATGAAGCCGGTCCTGATCGCGCACAGTCAGGTCTCCCGGCCGTCATCCGTTGCAAGGGGCGTATCGTCGCGGTCACAAATCGGCGGGCTGAGTCGTAGAGGGTGTATGGAGCTGGGCGAACGGTCGGATGCGGAGCTGTTGGCCAGTGGCGAGCCGAGCGATTACGGCAACTTCTATGACCGGCATCTCGCCGCGGTCAGCTCGTATGTGGCATTGCGGGTGGGACAGCCGGAGCTGACATTCGACCTAGTCGCCGAGACATTCGCGCGAGCGCTGGAGAGGCGAACACAGTTCAATCCGGCACGCGGTCCGGCGGTTGGCTGGCTGCTGGGGATCGCCCGCAACCTGATCATCGATGCCGCCCGACGCGGCCAGGTCGAAGCCGCGAGCCGGGTCCGGCTGGGGATGGCGGCGGTGGAGCTCGATGACGAGCAGCTGACGCGGATCGTCGAGCTTGGCCGCGGCGACCTGCGCGCCTTGCTCGGCTCGCTCCCCGCCGATCAACGCGAGGCGGTGTTGCGCCGGGTCGTGCTCGATGAGTCCTACACCCCGATCGCAGGACGTCTGCGCTGCTCTGAGCAGGTGGTGCGCAGGCGGGTCTCGCGTGGTTTGGAGTCGTTGCGAGCGAACCTGGAGGCGAAGCAATGAACGACCCGTTTGACAGGCTGCGCGCTGAGCTGGTGAGCGCCGCCGCCCGCTCCGAGCTGAACCCTGCACGGCGGCGCTGGGCTTGGATTCGCCGGCGGCCGCACGGAGCGGTGGTGGTCTTGGCGGCGCTGGTGGTGTCCGGAACCGCCGCGGCAGCGGTGGTGTCGCTGACCGCGAGCCCGTCGCAGCCCCTCAGCGGTCGCATCCCCGGCCGGGTGACGCCGTTCCGCGGAGCGGGGCCTATATCAGTGGCCGGCTACCGGTACAGCATCCGGGTGACCCCAGACCTGTCCACGGGTTCGGCGGGGTGGGCGGTCTGGACCGCGTACACCGGGCCGCCGTTTGCTGGCGGACTGGGCGGCGGCGGTGGCGGTGGCTACCCAACGACGAGCGCCCCCGTCTTTCAGGGCAGCGGAGTAGCGCCCTGGAACCCCCCCAGCGGCGCCAAGACCAAGGGCGACTCGGTCGGATCGGTCATCACCGGCCCACAGGTCGCGACGATTCGCATCGGCAATCGAACGATCCGGACCGTCACCTCCTCGCTGCTTCCCGCCGGAGACCGGGTAGCGGTGTTCTTTCTGCCCGCCCGTGCGCCGACGCCCACGGTTGGCTGGCGGCCGAGGCAGCCAATCGCCTCTCGCCTGCGCGTTCCCACGCCTGGGCCTGGCTCCGGGCCGCGGTGGACAGCCATTCCGACGACAGCGCTGCTACCGCTCGATGCTGCCGGTCACGTGATCCCGACAACCTTCACCGGGACCGGCTCGGAGTATGTCCGAGGCTGGTCCTTCTGGCAGGCGCCGAGCGCAGTCACCCCCAGCATCCACGAACCGTCCTACCACGGCCGCACCCAGCCCCGCCCCGGAGTCTGCGAACTTGGCCAGCACGGCCTACCTGGACTAAGAGCGGAATGGGGCTCCACGATGACCAGCCTTCCGACCGTCACCAACTACGTCGGCGAGCTCTTCCTGTCGTGCGTCTCGACTGAGTACTACCTGCACGACTGGCCGATGACGGCCGCGATTCTGCTCGACGCCCGCCATCCCGGCGCCGCGCTCGGACCGATCCCCGGCGCCCGCCCCGTGCCAGGACACCCGTCCGCCGTCGGCTTCGCTGACGCCAGCCTGAGCGCGCGGCGCGTCGGCAACACCTGGCTGGTCGTCCGGGGCGGCTCTGGGACTATGCAACGCCTGAGCGTTCTGCAAGTCCTCAGCATCAACAAGCTAGACCTCCACAACCCCACACCGTGACAAGCGGACAGATTCCGCAGCTCCTCGTCCGGCGCCCTCAAACCCAGACGGCTCACGCATGGCTCAAAACCGCTTGAGTCACGTTTTCGGTCAAAATCGTGACCGTCTCGATGGTGCCGGATGGCTCTCAACCGACACGAGACGTTGGCTACGCGGCGAGTGTCGTCTGGCGGGCGAGCAGCGTGAGCGTCGCGAGGGCGAGCAATGCGGTCACAGCAAGGAACGCCGCCGTGGTGCCGGCACGTTGCAGGGTGGCGCCGGCGAGGATGTAGCCGACTCCGACGCCGGTGGCGTTCGCGGCGCTGATCCAGCTCATCGCCTCGCCGCTGGCCTGCATGGGGGCGACGAGTGAGGGCGAGGTAGCTGGTGGTTCATTGCACGGCGGACAGCTGACCTGGGTCATTCTCCGCGCTGGCAGCCCAAGCTGCCGAAGTGACCGAGGGTCGTCACAAAAAAAGGGCTCGCGGCAATCTAGGCATGCAATGGCTCAATCCGATGCATTCATCGCGCTGTATGAGCGCGATGCCGAAGCGGTCCTCGTATTTCTGACTCGTCGCACCCTGGATGTCGAAGTCGCTTTGGATTTGACCGCCGAGACGTTCGCGCAGGCGTGGCGCGGCTGGTCAGGCGTTCGGATCGATAGTCCCGAGGAGGTGCGCGCGTGGCTGTTCACGATCGCCCGCCGCCAACTGGGGCGCTATCTGCGGCGGGGACACGTCGAGCGTCGTGCGCTGCGTCGGATGGGCGTGACGTTGCCGACATTGCATGAGGACGACATCGACCAAATCGAGCGCGCCGCGGGGCTTTCGGCGCTGCGCTCCACGCTCGGCGCCGAACTGCAAAAGCTCAGCCACGACCAGCGAGACGCGTTGCAGCTGCGGGTCGTGGACGAGCTGCCCTACGAGGAAGTCGCGCGGCGGCTGGGGACCACCGAGCCGACCGCTCGCGCACGGGTCTCGCGCGGGCTTCGGGCACTGGCCGTCGCGCTCGAACCGGTCCTGTCTCACGAGCGAGGTACACCATGAATCAGCGGATCCGCGTCCTTCAGGAGCTCGGCGAAGGGTTCGAGCGCGCAGTCAGGGTCGCGCCACCCGACCCTCGGAAGCAGCGCAGACGATCCTGGCCGCGGGCGATAGCTCGCGGGATCCCCGTCCTCCTCGCCGTCGGGACGAGCATCGCGGTCGCGGTGTTCGCGCTCGTGCTGATCCGGCACAAGCAGCTGAACGCGCCGACCGGCCCGCCGGGAGGTACCCCGCCGGCCGCCTCTGGCCCACCCGCATTCCTTCACCTGACTCGTACACAGCGGAAAGAGATCATTTATCTCGAGAAGGCCCAAGGCACAGCCTTCCGCCGCGACCCGGCCTGTTCGCCCGTTCCGCCTGGCGGCGACCCTGGCCGCACGCCAAGTCTCAGTCAGGGCTCGCCGAGCGCCGCGACGCTGGCCCTCCTCGGCGTGCTCCGACGCCCGGCCGCGCCGTCAGACCGGCTCCCCCCTCGGATCATCGGGCCTCCGAACCGACACGTCTACCCGAACGGCACGATCCCTCCGGTCAAGGGCGTCTACGTCCGCTACATCCGCAAAGCTCGCCACCGCTTCGGAGCCAACTACTACCTCGCTCCGGCCGAGAACGTCAATCTCAACCCGCCCCTGCCCGAACGCTGCTATCGCGAGCAAGAATCTGCGCTGCGCGAGGAGCTTCCGCAGATCCCACCACAGCTCCGCGCCGGCACCCTCGCACTCGAGCCGCGCTACCTCGCCCATCAGCGAGGGAGCACCGATCCCTATCCCGGTGTCTGCCTGCTCGCGCTCAACGGCACCGGCAACGGCGACGGTGGTTGCAGCGGCTACAGCGTCAGCCAGATCGAAGAGGGCCGCACGCTCTCGAGCGGCGCCCCGACCGGCGTGCCCGTGGTCTACGGTCTCGCCCCCGACGGCGTGCGCAGCGTCACCTTCTACTACAAGGGGCGATACCCAGGGCACTCACTCACCGTGCTCGTGATCAACAACGTCTTCATCCTGCATAACCCAGGACAACGGTTCCCCGACGTCGGCTTCCCGGACAGGCTCGTCTGGCGGTCCGCATCCGGCACGGTGCTCAAGACGATCACCTCCCCCTAGAGACGCAGGATCTGCGGGCCCGCCAGGCACACCAGCTCAGCGTCGGTGATCTTCCTGCGACGCCTTGCGTCCGGTCGTCGCCGCGGGATTTCATCAGTCAGGTCGAGGAGAACGTCAGGGTGTCGAAGGTCGGCGTTGCTTACGCCTAACGTCGACCACGTAGGTGGCCACGTGACCACCGATCTCGACACCCGAGCCCAGATACGCGTTGAGTCACGTTTTCGGCCAAAAACGTGACCGAGTGGGGGTTCCAGACGGCTGACCCCCATACCTCAGCCGTGAACGGTAAGGACGAAGACGACCAGCTTGCTCGGGTTGCCCAGCCGATCGAGCTCGACTCGCTCGGGCTTGCGGCGCTGAGCGCCGAGATGGTGCGCCAGGCGCAGCGAGCGACATTGGTCACCTCGACATCGAGGACGACTGACCGCAGCTCGGTGGTGGCGACGATCGATTCCATCATCGTCTGCACTGCGGCACGGGCCAGGCCGCACCCTCGCGCATCGGGAACGAGCCAGTAGCTCAACTCGCCGACTGGGGCATCGGAGGAGAGGACGGCCTCACAGGTCGTCGCAGGCGAGGCGTGGCCGGGCATTCTGAGCGCGACCTTGCCCAGCGCCCGATCGTCTTCAGGCAGACAGACCGCGCGCGATGGACCACGAAGCTCCGAGCGCTGTCGCTCGATCCACGCCTCGACATCGTGGCCCATGCTCGACCAACGCCGGACATGCTCGTCCTGGGTCATCGACGCAACGTCCGGCGCGTCCCCCGGCCGCCACGATCGGAGCCTCACTGCAGGCATCTGCGAAATCATGAAGCCTCAAGTCGATTGGCATAGCCCGAGCCCTCCACCAACCTCGAAACCCCGAATAGTCACGTTTGCTCCAGAAACGTGATCGTATAGCCGGTTACAGCGAGGTCGCCAGCGCAAACGTGAACCGGCGGCCCGAGAGCCGGGCCGAGCCGACGACCGAGCCGGCTCGGCTGCGGCCTCGGAGACTGCCGGATTGTCGCCCTTGCAGGCACGAGCGCACCGCTTCCGCTTCGCGAGTCGCCTCGATCGAAGCAGCACTGTCGATCGAGGCGCACACGCGGGATCTCATGATCGGTTGTGCGTGAATGGAGCAGTCTGGGTCGTGTGTGCCGCATGGGCGAGCGGGCGCCGCGCGATAGTCGTCTGCGGTGCGCTTCGTCGTGGCCGCAGAACACGGCGCTCGTCGAGGCACCGGGTGCTTGATCTCGGCGCGACGCGTCTGGTGTTCAGCCTCCCGCGAGTCCGATCAGATTGCCCTCGGGATCGGCAAAGTGCGCGACTACGAGGCCGTTCGGCGCTGTGTGTGGTCCCATCCTCCGACTTGCGCCGAATTCCTCGGCGCACTCAACGGTCCCGGTTACGTCGTCGACACCGACGTAGAACAGCGCGCGGGGCTGATGGCCCGGGCCGCCGCCGATTCCTCCGCGGATCCCGGCTCCGTCCTTTGCGGTCAGCAGAGCGATGAACCCGTAGTCGTCGGGATCGGAGACAGCCGACGCCACGGGCGTATCTCATATGTCCACCCAAAGAGATCGCCGAAGAATCTGCGCAGCCTGCTCGGGTCCTGCCCGGTGATTTCGAAATGCACAACTGGTTGGCCCATCTGAACCCTCTCTTCGGGCCTCGGAGCTTTCGCGAGGGAGGTTTCCCGAGCCCATTCGATTGTTTGTCTTCAAGCGCCGCTGTTCGCGCGGAATCAGCGTTTGAGCTCTTGCAGCGACCAGCCGTTTCCGTCTGGATCCTGGAAGAAGGCAAAGCGGGACCCTGGACTGCCTACGGGGCCGAGCTGTTGCACGTCGCCGATCTTGACCCCGCGTCCGGACAGCTCTGCCCGAGCCGCGTCGATGTCCTCGACCACGAGCTGCAGTCCCTTTGTTGTGCCTGGGTCTCCGAGGGGGATTCCGTCGCCGATCACGATCGAGCAAGGCGAGCCGGACGGGGTGAGTTGCACAACCCGCATTCCCGGTGCCGGCGTCACGTCGTGGTCCAGATGAAACCCGATCGCGTCGGCATAGAACCTCGCAGCGATATCGACATCGCTGACTGGGACGCCGACGACCTCAAGGCGATAGTCCATGGATGCTCCTTTGGAGGTAGGGGACGATGCGCCGTACCCTATCAGAACGGAATGAACCGTTCCGCTACACTGGTCCCGATGACCGGTGCGGCTCGGGATCTAGGGGGCAGACGCGCCGAGGCAGCTCTCAACGACGGCCGGATCCTCCTCGCCGCGCGCGAGGTGTTCCTCGCCGATCCATCGGCACCAATCGCCGAGGTGGCTAAGTCGGCCGGGGTCGGGATCAGCGCCCTGTACCGGCGCTACGCCAGCAAGGAGACGCTGTTGCGCGAACTCGCCCGAGACGGGTTGACGCGCTACATCGCGGATCTACGGACGGCCCTGGAGGAAAACGGCGACAGTGCGGAGGTGTTTAGCCGCTGCATGCACCGGGTCCTGGACGGTCACAGCCAGGCGCTCGCCCAGCGTCTCGCCGGCCGCTTCAAGCCGACCGCCGAACTCGCACGCCTCGCCGCCGAGGCAAGCCATCTCGCCAACGAGCTTCATCGCCGCACCCAGGACGCCGGCGCGCTGCGGCAAGACGTCACCCCAGCCGACATCACTCTCATCCTAGAGATGATCAGCTTTGTCGATCTGCCTGGCCCTGATCACGGTCAGGCACTCCGGCATCGCTACCTGGCGCTGATGCTGCAGGCGCTGCGCGCTCACGGCATCAAAGACCTCCCGCAACCTCCCGCGTCAGAGCCTGCCCTCGCCGCTCGCTGGCGACCAGTCGGGCCGCCACCAAAAAGCTGAGCAGGCGGATCGCAGGACGGCCAACCCCAACCAGCACCCCCACACCACCGCCAGCCGCCCGGCCGTCTCACAACGCAAACGCCGTCGACACCGCCTATTCGCAGACAGCTCGATCGTCGCCTATGCAGCCACGAGGCTACGGCTGCTGCTCTCGGGATCGACCGAAGGAGAGACCGCTAAGCCCGGCCCACGCACGAAGCCAGAGTCCTCGTCGTTCGTGCTCCGGATTCGAGGCGATCGTGCCAGGTCCTCAATTGCCTGCCGATCGTGCGCGGTGGGCTAGCCGGGCACAGCTACCATCGCAGCCGATTGCTACTAGCTGTCTCCAGCTGCCAGTCGATCGGTTCAGGGAGTAGACTAGCCACGTCGGATCTGGGGCCAGTCTCGCCAGGCAGGCTGGTGGGGATTAGGTGTTCACATGAAACTCTGGCGCGCTGACGGCGGTGCGGTTGCCGCGTCGTCGCTCACCAACCGACGTATTGCGTGACGCTCTGCTGAGCGTCGGAGCCTATGCTGCCGCCGGCCTGGTCGGCGATGTCGCGGCGGGAGCGGATCCGGCCGCTCACATCGGTGACGTCAAGCTCGTTGCGCGAGCCATCCTGCTGGAGCACATCGCAGGTCCGCAGGTAGGCGATACTCCGGCCGTCGGGGGAAAATGTCGGCGAGCTGAGCGTGGCCGGCCGGTCGGACTCCTCGCGGACGCCGCTGCCGTGAGGCAGGACCTTCCCACCGTGCCCGTTGAGGCCGATCAGCGCCAGCCGGGATTGGTGACGCGTGACGTAGACGACCTGCCGGCTATTCGGCGCGCAGTCGGGCTGCGATCCGCCGCGTATGAGCCGCGTCCAGTGGTTGCCGTGGGCGGGGATCAGCCACAGGTCGGCGTCTCGCTGAAAGACGATCGCGCCGTTGGCACACGCCGCCGCCCACGAACCGCCGCGAAGCGTGAGTTGCCGCAGACCGGTGGCGTCGATGTTGGCCTCATAGAGCTCTGACGGCGACTTGAGCGTTCGCCGGCCCGCGAACACGATCCGTTGCCCGCCGGGCAAGAACGCAGGTTGGGTGTCGCTGGCGGTGAGCTGCGCCAGCGTACGCGGATCGCTCCCGTCAGCGCCGAGCAGCATGAGCCTGCCCGGGCCGACCGCTGCAGCGGGGAAGCCGGGTGCCTGGGGATGCCGGCTGGCGATGACGCTGTGACCGTCGGGAGAGACTGTCGGGCGTCCAAACTGCAAAGCTGACCCCCGGTCGTGTTCTCGCAGGAGGTAAGCGTTCCGTTCCCGTCCAGGATTGCGGCGCTCTGACTACCGCTGTCGTTGCTCCAGGTCTGCTGCTCCCACACCAGCGGCGCGGAGCCGGCCTCATAGGACGCCGCCGCCGGGGCGGCAGCCACCAAGCAAGCGGCGGTCACCGCCGCGAGAGAGACGAAGATCCCGCGCATAAGCCCCTCCTCGAGGCCAAAATTAGCGTCCGGTGCCATAAACGCGCACCGGATGGTGAAGTTGCGATGCAGCGCCGCGCCGTGGGACGCCTTGCGGCTCTCAGCGCAGCGCCGGCCAAAGCGAAGGCACCGAAGCAATTCGACGCATCTCCCAAGCACGACTACCCCTCACATCAAGCCCGCCAGCGTCTCACCCGATCGCCCTCCCCCGGCGCCGGCAGGCTTCTCGTTTTCGCCGCAGCCGATCGTGACCTCCGCTGACGAGAGCGATCCTGAGCAACAAGCGCTGGTGGCCGACTCTGTCGGGCTCGCGCTGCTGTGGTGCTCGAGAGGCTCACGCCCGGCGAGCGACTGGCGTTCGTGCTGCGCGACACCTTCGCCGTCCCGTTCGAGGACGTCGCTCCGCTCGTCGTACGATCACCCTAGGCGACCAGACAACTCGCCAGCCGCGCACGCTGCCGGGTACGCGGCGCCACACCCACACCCGACCCTGACCTCGCACGCCAGCGCGAAGTCGTCGAGGCGTTTCTCGCCGCCGCCCGCGAGGGCGACTTCGACGCCCTCCTCGAGGTGCTCGACCCCGACGTGGTGCTGCGCGTCGACCGCGGCACGATCCAGCCGGCGATCGATGTGCGAGGCGCGCACGCGGTCCTTCAGCAAGCGCGCACGTTCATACCGCTCGTCGCCGCCGCACGACCCGCGCTCGTAAACGGCGCCGCCGGTGTCATCGTCGCCCCTCGGGCACGGACTTTCGCCGTCGCCGGATTTACCGTAGCCCACGGCCGTCTCATCGAAATCGACGTGCTCGCCGACCCGGCGCGCCTGCGCGCACTCGACCTGCCAGGCAGCGAGTAACCCGGCCGAAGCTGCCCGTGCGGGCTTCCAGTAGTAGACGTCGTGCGCTCTGAAAGAATCGGGCGCTGCGCATGAGGGACGAACTGCACCGCGACGTGGACTGGCTCGATTGGCTTCAGCGATGGGACAGGCAACAGGAGGGCTACGTTCCCGAGCGCGAAGCACGCTTCACGGCGATGCTGGACGTGCTCGGCGAGCTGCTGTCGGGGAAGTTCGTGGCTTTGGACCTTGCCTCGGGGCCCGGATCCATCAGTCAACGGCTGTTGGCCCGTTTCCCTGAGGCGCGTACGATCGCGGTAGACATGGACCCGGTGATGCTGGCGATTGGGCAGGGCTCAATTGGGACGGTCGACGGTCGGCTGACCTGGGCTCAGGCTGATTTGGCGTCAAGCGAATGGCTGCGAGTGTTGGGCGATGCCCGCATCGACGCGGTGCTCAGCGCGACCGCCTTGCACTGGCTGGAGCCCGAACCGCTCACTCGTCTCTACCACGAGCTCGGCCGCCTTCTGCCGGCAGGCGGCGTGTTTCTCAACGCTGACCACTTGGCTTTTGGTCCTGAGACCCCGACCCTGGAGCGGCTCAGCCAGCGGGTTCTCGATGACCAGTGGAGCGACTCCGCCTTCGCCACGCGCGGGATCGAAACCGCCGAACAGTGGTGGGAGGCCGCATCGAACGAGCCGGCGCTCGCGCCCTTAGTGAGAGACCGTGAGGCGCTGCTTGCCACCAAGCGCCGCCCGGCCCGCACCCCCGACTTTGAGGCCCACATCGCGGCGCTGCGCGAAGCCGGCTTCTCCGAGGTCGGCAGCATCTGGCAACTGGTCTCTGACCGTGTCCTTCTGGCGGTGCGGTAGGGGCGCGGCTCCTGCACCCCAAGCCAGGTTCCAGTCGTAGCCGCGCGACCCGGCTGGGCGCGTGTCTGCATCGGTGGCGCTCCTGGCGAGGAGCGCGGAAAGCCGATCGATCGGTAAGAGGCTTGCTTTCCGGTTTGCAGATGCGGCGACGTGTCGTATTGTGCAACCGTATGGTTGCGTCAGATCAACCCCGCTCCCGGCGCAGCCCGCGCAGAATCGAGCTCAGAGCTTCTACTTGGTATTGGGGCACGTTTTGGTGAGCGATGCGGCCAGCGGATTCACTGGCGAGACGGCGTCGCACTACACGGCACACCGTCGCGATGTCCCTGATGTTCTGATCGAGGCGGCCGTCTCTGCGGCTGATCTCACCGACCTCGATGTGGCGCTGGACCTTGGCTGTGGGACGGGGCAGGTCGCCATTCCATTGTCCCGACATGTGAGGTCGGTGCTGGCCGCTGACCCCGAGCCGGACATGCTCATGGGTCTGCGCGCGCTTGGCCACAATGAAGCTTGACAACGTGCTGCCGGTGCTCGCGGCCGATCACGACCTGACCGTCATCGCGAAGGTCTGTGGGCGTTCGCTTGGGGTCGTGACCGTTGCCAACGCGCTGCACTGGATGGACGGGGATCACGTCCTCATGCAATCTCGCAGGCTGTTGCGGCGCGGCGGCGCGTTGATCATCGTCAGCCAGGGCCCACCGATGTGGCTCTCGAACTCAGCCTGGTCACGTCAGTTGCGCGCGTTCTTGGAGCGGTGGGTTGGCGGGTCCGTGAGCGCGACCTGTGGCACGGATCACGCGACGCTCGAGCAGCAGCGAGCGCCCCGTCTGCGCCGGTGCCGCTATGCCCACGTCGAGGTCGTCGAGCACGCCTTCGAGAACGAGGTTGACCTGACGTACATCGCCGGGCACCTGCGCTCGGCAATGTCTGAATCGGCGCTGCCCCCGGACCGAGAACCTCGGTTCGGGGCCGACCTGAACGATGCTCTCCGCGCGCAGCTAGAGGCCGGGCCGCTGATCGAGCGAATCCAGGCAACGGCGCTGATCGCGATCCCTGAGGCAGGGCCAAGACCAACCTCAGCCGGATCGCCGCCGCCATAGCGCCCGACTGGCGATCGCCGTGCCGAGCACTAGCGGGAGCAGTGGGCACGACTCGCCACGCTCCCGCTTTGACCTCACGACACGCATCTGCACCGCTCCTGGTCGCGTCCAAGAATTGCTGTAAATACGTGTCGGGTGCCGTCAGAGCGACGGCGTAGGTTCCCTCAAGTCCTGCCAGACGATGAAGGAGGCCTACGCCGTGAGACGCACCGTACCGCCGTCGGCGGAGATACAAGCTGAGATCGACAAGCTGCTGTCGCGGGGGCTGGTCGATGACCCGCAGAAGATGGTGTCCGAGCTCGGTCGGCTCGGCGCCCGGTTGATCATCCAGCGGGCGGTCGAGGAGGAGTTCGACACCTGGCTTGGTCGCGGTCGCTTCGAGCGCAGGCCCGAGGCCGGGCCGGGGAAGCGCAACGGTTTCCGTCCTTGCCACCTGCAGACCGCGGAGGGTGAGCTGCGGATCGAGATCCCGCAGGCCCGGGAGGCGGCGATCCCGTTCGTCTCTAAGCTGTTCCCGAAGTGGCACTGCAGGCGGCTGTTGCGGACTGATCCGCTCAAGGCGCTGATCATCGGCGGGTTCGTCCGCGGTCTATCGATGCGCGACCTCGAGTCGCTGTGCGAGGAGGCCGGGCTCGGGAAGACATCGAAGTCGACGGTGGCCACGATCTGCGCGGAGCTGCGCGAGCGGTTCGAAGCGTTCTGTCGCCGCTCGCTCTACGACGTCCAGCTGGTCGTCCTGTTCCTCGATGCGATCTACCTGCCGGTCCGTCTGAGCGGTCTGAAGGAAGGCGTGATCTGCGCCTGGGGAATCACCGAGAACGGCCACCGGGAGCTGGTTTGCGTAAGGTTGGGGATGCGCGAGTCCAAGGCGGACTGGCTCGAGCTCGGCCGCGATCTCATCCGCCGCGGGCTGGCTGCCCCGCGCCTGGTCGTCGCTGCGGCGCGCCCGGGCTGACCGGAGCGGTCGAGGAGATCTGGCCGCGCGCCGATCGTCAACACTGCGCGGTTCACCGCCTGCGCGATCTCATAGCCAAGCTGCCCAAGTCAGAACACGACCGGATCCGCTTCAACTACTGGTCAGCGCTGACTGACGCCACGAGCGTCAAGGACGGCAAGCTCCGCCTCCAGGTCCTCATCTCAAAGCTCGAGCATGGCGGCTACGAGTCCGCCGCCGGCTGCCTCTCAGACCACCTCAACGCGCTCGTCGTGCACCTGCGCTACCCGCTCAGACACCGCGAACGCTGGCGCTCAACCAACCTCCTCGAACGCTCGCTCGGCGAGGTCCGCCGGCGCACCAAGGTGATGGGCCGCTTCCCCGGGGAGAGCAGCTGCCTCTCACTCGTCTGGGCCGTGCTTGACCTGTTCTTCAGCCACGCCAGCAACGGCGCCACGTTCACCGACGTCGACCGCCAACACCTCTACCGCATCAAATACCACCAAGCCGACCCTGACACGCTCGACCAGGAGGTCACAGCCGCCTAGACTCCCCACCCGGGAACCTGAACCGCCAGCGAATTTACAGCGGTAACTGGACGCAACCCCTCGCCGGCGCGCCGTCCCTCCTATGCGCGGGAAAGTGAGCATGCATCCGTCCAGGTGCTAGCAGTTGCCGTGCAAGCGATCGGGTCGAAGCGGAACTCTGCGGCGCTTGGTCCTGGGCTTCCGCTCCGTCGCCAACCCGGCGACGTCGGGAAGGCTGTTGCTTGGTCCGCGGCGGATTCGGAGCGGATTCCAGAGCTCGGCCGTCTCGGCCAACGAGGTGGCTCCCACTTCTCTTAAGCCACGGCGACGCTGCCGCCAAATAACGCCAGGCTCGGGACCAAATCGTCCGGTGGCGACTCGCGGCCCTCCCGGGCAGAGCCCGCCGCGCTATCGGTGCGCTGTCTGTTTGACCGTCTCGCCTTCCGACCGGGTCAGCGCGTCCCTCCCCTGCGTCCGTCTACCCGGGTCGATGATCGCCGCCTCCGTAAGACGCGGCTAGGGGTTGCTCCCCGCTGCCGTGGCGATGATCTGTCGCAATGCTCCCGGGCGGGTGAAGACCGCGGGTCGCCCCAGCGGTGAGGCGACGGTGATGGTTCGGGGGCCGTGGTAGGTGCGGCCGCTCCACGCGTGGACCCAGCGGCCGGGGGGGAGGGTCACGCGGGTGCGGGTGATCCCGGGCGCGAATGCGGGCGCGACGAGCACGTCGCTGCCGAGGGTGAACTCGGCGGTGACAGACCCGAGCCGCGGCCAGGTGAGCCACAGAGGCCGGACGATCGGCAATCCGGTCGCGGATGCTTGGCGTTCGAGTCGTTGGCGATAGGAAGCGAGCGCACGGAACACCCGGGCCCACACAGCGAACCGTCGCGCGGTCATCGGCGTGGAATAGACCTGAGTGTTTAGCGTGGGCCGGTTGCCCTCGTGGGTACGGAGCATGGCGCCTCCGAACGCGTTCATTTCAGACCATCGTTCGAGCAGTTCTGCGGAGCGGGTGACCAGCGGGCTGGCGAGCGTGGTGTAGCCGCCGGTGTCGGAGTGGTTGAGCGCGAAGCCGGATAGGCCAGCCGACAGCATTCCGGTGAGCGCGGAGCGCATCCCATCCTGGGCGCTCCAGTCGACCAGCTGGTCGCCCATCCAGAACAGCCGTGCGTACCGGGGGCTGGTGGTGAAGGCGGAGCGGTGAAAGTCGACGACGTCAGTGCCGCGTAGGGCCGCGGCCTGCAGCTGCGCCCAGGCGTCGGGGTAGCGGTTGTGCCAATAGGCCCCGGTCCCGGAGGCGAACACGCCGTCATAGGGTGTCTGCTCGCCGAAGTCAGCCATCCAACCGCTCGCGCCGAACCGGTTGGCCATGTCGCGCAGGACACCGATCATCCACCGTCGCGCCGCGGGGTTGGAGAGATCGACCAGGCCGGCGGAGAACCCGCCCTGATCGAGCAGATACGGGCCCCCGTCTCGGTTGCGGACGAGGTAGCCGCGCCCGGCGGCCTCAGCGAACAGGTTCGGCTCGCCCGCCGGCACGCCGGTGTCGGTGAGCATCGGGTTGACGTACGTCAGGACCCTGATCCCTTCCCGGCGCAGCGTCGCGACCATCTGATCCCATCCGGGGTACTGCATGGGGTTCAGCGTCCAGTTCCACAGCAACCGGCTCCCGAACGAGGTCGTCCGTTGACCGACCCAATCCTGAAGCCAGACGCCGGCCAGCGGCACACCCGCGGCGCGGAGCGCCGCCACCCGCGCCAGCACCGTGCCCGTGCCGCCCTGGATGCCCACGATCGCGCCGCGATCAACCCAACCGGGCAGCGGCTTCATCCGCCCGGCGTACTGGGTGTAGGCCTCGATCAGCTGAGCGGGGGTCTGACCGCGCAGGACCTGCGCGTGCATGGTGCGCGCCCACAACTGGCTCGTGATCCGATCTGACCGGGAAAGGTCGAACACGCCGTACTGATCATCGGTCCAGAAGAACCCTCGATTGCTGCTCGTGAGGTACTGGGGAACGACGGCATAGGTCGTGTTGTACGCGCCTCCCGCCGGTGGTGTGAGCTGATTCTCGGCCTGGGTGACGCCCGGCTCACCGCGACCGACGCCTTGCTCACGAGTGATCACCGGGACGACACCGCCCTTCAGGTTCCAACGCGTCATCGCGCCAAACCCGTGCACCGCCTCGTGAGCGGGAGAACCCGCCGTCAGCAGCACGGTCGTCGCGCCCGGGGCCGCCACGTTCACCGTCATCGCCAGCCGCGCGCTCGAGACAACCGAGAAGGTGAGCGTGAACCGGGCATTGCGTCCCAGCGAACCCGTGAGCGTCAACCGACGCCGAGTCGCGCTCGCGTGAAGCACCCGCTGCCGCCGCCAGCAGCGCGAGAAGGCGGCGTGCACGCGATAGAAGCCGCCGCCGTCGGCGAACTGGACCACGCCTCGCGCCGCACCCGCGAACGGCACACCAGTGACAGAGGACCACAACACCCGACCCCCGGCATTCACCGTCAAGCGGCGTCGCGCAAGAATCATGTGAAACGGCCCCACCCGATACGTACCGACGGTCGCGGACGCCACGGTCAGCGAGCTCGCTCCCGGCGGACACGCCGCGACCGGATGATCCTGAGGATCCGCCCAACCGGCAGCAGGAAACGCGAGCATCGACACCAAGAATGCGAGCATCGACACCAAGCCAATGACAACCGTCAACACTCGATGCCATCTCATAGACACCTCCCTGCCTCAGCTACCCGTCGTGACAAGAAGCACTTACCCCGCGATCTGAGCGTCAAACTCCTCGAGATGAAGCTTGTCGGCAGGACCGTCATCGTCACTAAGCATCCTCTGATACCGGAGCCGTCCCCGCGCTCATCGTCAGCGCGAACCGCGCATTTGTTCCCTGCCGGGAGGACCGAGAATCGAGGCGCTCGCCCACGATTGGGCGCGGCCGCGGCCGCGCCACCGACATGTGCGACCCCGCGCAGGTGCGGGCAGATCGACGCGGTCATGGCGTCCGACGGGGGTCGACGTGCTCGTCAACCACGCTGGCAGGGCGGCGGGTGCCTGGTGCTCGGTATCGACGATCTCAACCCCATCACTGCTCAGCATCCTCTCGCGTTGTTGAAAACATCACCGTCTCCGTCGGCCACCCCTAGATCACCGCGACCGAGTTCCAGTTTCATGAGAACCTTCGCGGCGGCGGCGCCCAAGCCCGTCAGATCGGCTGAAGCCCCATCCACCGGAGCTGGTCGCCAAACGCGATCAGCAAGCTCATTTGCACCGGCGAGGAGAAGGCGCTCCTTGTCCCGAGGAACCATGCCGGGATCGTCAGTCAACGCCCGCGCCACCCCGCCGGAGACCGGCGGCCCTCCACCGCCAGGGCTGGCGGGCGTAAGCCTAAACGCCTGAGCACACTGCTGCAATGTCGCCCCTGCAGCCGTGAGGCCGCGACTTCTGCTTCGGTCGGCCGCCAAGCGAGAGCAGCAGCAGTGCGGACGGCTGTCCACGTCGCCGACACGCCTGGAGGTGCGTGGACTCGGCAGTGCGGCGCCTTCGGCTGAGACTGGTGGATCGGCGTAGCCGCTAGCACCGCCTTGCAAGCACCGAGGCGCGGTTTGGCAAGACTTGGGTTTCTTGCTCTCGCCGACGCCCTGCCCTGCGTTCGCGTTTGCGCGGGTATTCGCTGCGACGCCGCTGACGCGATGCTCGTGTCCGGCCCGTCATGCTGCGGCGAAGGGTGGCGCGCAGTCCCAGGGAACTTGCTTCGCTCGACAACGGCATCGACTGTGGCCGGTTCGCAGAGCCGGACGTAGTATCGCGGCGCGTAGCACAGCTCAGGGCAGACCCGCCGGCAGAGAGCGATCACCAAATTCGGCTCCCAGCACGCCCGACGGCTACTGGTCGAGGCCGCCGAGGTTGCCCCGTTCGCCGTGGAAGTTCGGTGACGGCGGTCCGGGTGTGATCGTTACATAGTGACTGCGATCGCGGCCTCCGGGGTCGTGGCGGGGTTGGGCTGGGGAAGGTGGAGTCGGCGCTCGATCGCGATGGCGAGCTGTGGGAGTTGGGTGTAGCCGATCACCTTGCGGAACTGCGTTTCGGCTTCGAGCATCCCGGCGGCGGTCCAGCGCAGTCCCATCTCGCCAGAGGACCAGTGCTTGACGTTGCGCTGGGTGGTGCGGACGGTGTCGATCATCGACTCGCACGGGTTCGTGCTCTCGAGGGTGCGGCGGAGCTTGCCGCGGATCCCGAGTCCGATCACGGTTAGCGTCTCGTCCATCCCTTCGCGCAGCGATCCGGCGGCGCCGGGGTGGGTGCGCGCGAGCTCGTCAGCGAGCGTGCGGAGCTGCTCGAGCGCGCGGGTGTGGTCGGTGTCTCGCCACGCTCGGCGCAGCCTCGCTTTGATCGGTGGCCGGTCGCGCTCGGGGAGATGGCCGAGCACGTTGCGCTCTTTATGCCACAGGCAGCGCTGGACTGGGATCTCGCCGAACACCGAGCGGACCGCCTTGCGCAGCGCCTTGGAGCCGTCGATCACCAGCAGCATCCCCTGCTCAGGATCGAGGCCACGCTCGACCAGGTCTGAGAGCAGCGCGGTCGCGACCGTCGCGTTCTCCGTCGATCCCTCCCACAGCCCGAGCGGGATCTTCACGCCCTGCGTGGTGATCCCGAGCGCGACGATCATCATCCGGCCCTTCAGCTCCAGCCCGTCGAGCATCATCACCGCCAGGCGCAAGTCACCTAGCTGGCGGCTCATCAGCTCGCCGAGCGCCTCGCGGGTGCGCTCCACGAACGTTCGCGACACCGCGCTCTTTGACGTCGACCGCGCCTGCGTCTCGATCTCCTCGCCGACCGGTTCCTGCGTGCGCCGATACCGGCGCGTGGACACGCCGGCGAGCATCCGCTCCAACACCACCCGCGCGAGCGGATCACGGTCAGCGAAGTGCTGATAGGTCTGCAGTGGCACCTCGTGCTCGCCGTCCGCGGTCCGCACCCGCGGGCGCCCGACCTCGACCCGACGGCCGCCGAGCGTGACCGACCCGTCCTCGTGGCCATGACGCACCGCGGTCCGTTCCGCGTTGTGCTTGCCCTGCAGACCGACGACCTCGTCGACCTCCTCGGCCATCAACTCTTCGAGCACGCCGAGCCCGACGCCCACACTGAGCGCGAGCAGTCCTTCCTTCGCTGCGCCGACCAACTCGCCCAGCGCTTCCTGCACGCGCTCCGGGAGCACGGCCTCATCACGAGTCGCCTCAACGACCGGTACGTTGCTACTCACGGCGGTTCCTCCTTAGATCTTTGCGGGATCGCCGCGAACGCTCCCAACCGGAGCGGACGCGGCCGGAGGGACCGCCGTCACCTCAAACTTCTACAAGCCCCGGGACAACCTCAGGCCGCCTGGCACTACCGCCACCCGCCCCGGCTCGCCACCAGACTCAAAGCCCGCCAGATAGAACAGCCCGCCGCGGTGATCGCGATCGCCTCGAAGGCCCAGCAGCGACTGCATCAACTCTGGCGGCGCCTGGACACCCAGCGCGGCAAACGCAAGACGCTCGGCCGCCGTCGTCCGCCACCTCGCCGAATTCTGCTGGGCGATCGTGACCGCCGACACCAACCAGCACACAACAACCTAAACCCACGCTTGCAGCACCCACCTACGACACTCGGCTAAGGAGGCGGCGGAACCCCCTGGCCACCACCACGCGCGAGAGCAGCCGTGGCGATCGATCGCTTCCGCAATGTCGCGAAGCTGTCGCGCAAAGCAGCGGGGTCATTGACGGTGAGGGAGGTAGCCGTGGAGTCCAGGTCACCACCCAGCTCCTTCCGCCGCCGCTCAGCCGTCCGGGGAAAGGGCCGCGCCGACTGGAACGTGCTGGGTGACGCAGCCGACTCCGCCGCCGCCGTAGGCCAGGATGACGCTCGGAACACCCACGATTTCGCGATCTGGGAACACGGCGGCCAGGAGGGCGTAGGCGTCCTGCTCGCCGGGAGCATCGAGTTGCGGCACGATGATCGCACCGTTGACGGGATAAAAGTTGACGTAGGGAACCGCGTAGCGCTCACCATCGAGCGGCTCGGTGTACGGCAGCTGGGCAACCTCGATGACCTCCAGCTGACGGCCTTGCGCGTCGGTGGCCCGGCGCAGACGGGCGGCATTCTCGCGCAACGGTTCCCAGTTCGGGTTCGAACGGTCGGGGGCGGATTGAACGATCACGCGCGCCGGTCCCGCGAACTGCACGACGTTATCGGAATGGCCGTCGGTGTCGCGGTCCTCGCATAGTCCGTGCTGGAGCCAGATCACCTTCTCGACCCCTGTGCTCTCCCGCAGTGCGTGTTCGCATTCTTCACGCGTCCACCCCGGGTTGCGGTTTGGGTTCAGAACCACCGACTCGGTCGTGATCAGTGTCCGTTCGCCATCGACCGTGAATCCGCCGCCTTCCATAACCAGCGATGAGCTGTAGGCCCGCATCCCCGAGGCCGCCGCCAACTGACGGGGAAGATCGGCGTCGCGGTCATACGGCACGTACTTCTCTCCCCAGCCGTTGAAGCGAAACTGCACGAGGGCCACGCCGCCGCGCTCGTCTGTGAGGTAGATCGGCCCGCTGTCTCGAATCCACGAGTCGTCTATTGGGATCTCCAGCACATCAACTCCGGCGAAGTCGCAGCACTGACGTGCCTCGTCCGCCTTGGCAGGATCGGCAACCACTCTCACCGGTTCAAAGCGAGCCATCGTGCGCACCAGCGCCGCGTATTCCTCGACTGCTCGATCTCGGTACGGACCCCAAACATCACGGTCGGTTGGCCATGCCACAAGCGTGTGATCGTGGCGGTCTGTCCGTGCGGGCGCGACCAGTCCAGCCGCACGCGGAGTTATCTGGGTCTGCTGGGCTTCTGCGGCCATTCGCGGATCCTTAGTATCGGCGTGATGGAAAGTCCCAAAGCCAATTTGGATTCGGGTTCCAAATACATGTCGCTAATGTACACGCGATGAGGGAAGCATTCAAGTCGCCCAAATGGAGCTCACGAGAAGTCCTCCGCTAACGGCCATGGCAAACACCAGAACGCAACGCGCCGCACGTCGAGAAACCCTTGTAAGAGCGGCGATCGAGGTAATGGCCGAGCAGGGCATATCCGAGAGCCGGATCGCTGACATCGGCGCGCGAGTGGGCATCAGTCCAGGTCACGTTCTCTACTACTTTGAGAGCAAAGCCGATCTCTTCCTGCATGCGTTACGGACTGTCGAGGACGACCTGCGTAAGGATGTGCTCGCGAACACCGCCAAGATCGAGACGGCCGCGGACCGGTTGGAGTACCTGCTCCAGACAGCCGCTCCGACTGGCCCGGGAGACTTCCAGTTCTTGTTGTGGCTCGAGGCATGGGAACTCGCGCCGCGCGACGCGTACGTGGCGCAGCAGGTGCAGCGACTCGAAGATCAGTGGCTTGAAATGCTCTGCGGCATTCTTCGGCACGGCCGCGAAACGGGCGAGCTCGAGACCATTGACGTCGAGAGCTTCGCGTTGCGATTCTCTGCACTGATGGACGGGCTCACCATCCAGGTCGTCAACGGCTCGCCGCACATCGACCGCCAGAAGATGCTTGACATCTGCCGAGAGATGATTCGGACCGAGCTTCGCTGGAAGACGTAGCCGGCGCAGAACGGACGCGGCCTGAGACACCGGTCGGTGATAAGCACTTGTGTCATCCCCTCGGCAGGGTTCGCCTGGTGGCGCGCGTGACGTTCACACCTCGGCGTCGTTGAGGATTGCGGGGTCCGCTGTCTCGGAGCGACGTGAGAAGTAGGCGCGCATGATGGGCCAGGAGACGAGCATCAGGACCGCACCCAGGATGAGGCCACCGATGCCGACGAGGACCGGTGTCTGGATTCCGAGCAGAGCGTGCGAGTAGTTGTTGCCTGGCTTGTCGTAGTAGAAGTAGGCCTTCACGCCGATGCCGAGCATCATCATGCCGCCCGCGAACGGCAGCAGGCCAACGAGCAGCAAGCGCCGCGCGCTCGTGAGGATTTGGCGCCGGTAATACCAGCCGCAGGCAAGGCCAGTGCAGCCGTAGTAGAAGCAGACCGCGAAGCCGAGCGCGGAGATCGTGTCGCCGAGCACGTTTTGGTCGGGGTTCAACGCAAGCAGCCCGACGGTCCACACGAGCGCCACCGCCCCGACTCCGAGTGTCGCCCACTTTGGCGTCTGAAAGCGCGGGTGCACCTTGCCGAAGACCTCGGGGATCGCTCCCCAATGGGCCATCGACAGCGCCGTGCGTGCTGATGGCAGGATCGTCGTCTGTGTCGAGGCCGAGGCCGAGGTAAGCACAGCGAAGACCAACAGCTTCGACAGGATGCCGGAGCCAAACACGGCACCGCCAAGATGAGACAGGACGTCAGACTGGTTAGCAACCAGCGGCCTAGTGCCCCCAAACGCCTGCGCCGCCGTGGTGACCAGGACGTAGATCAGGAGGAGCAGCACGGTTGAGAGGACCGCGGCCTTCCCGGGCCCGTTAGTCGGATCCTTGGATTCCTCGTTGACCGAGCAGCTTGCATCCCAGCCCCAGTAAATGAAGATCCCGAGCAAGACCGCGTCGATCAGTGAGCTGAAGCTGAGATCGAACGGGTTGAACCACGACCCCGACACGTGCATCGCACCGGCCGGGTGCGCGCTGTACACCTTCACCAGCGCCACGACAGCGAAGATGGCGAGGATTAGGACCTCGAAGCTGAGCAGCAGCTGTTGGACGCGGGCCGAGATCTCGATGCCGCGGTAGCAGATCCATGTCATGAGGGCGATCCAGGCGACTGCGGCGAGGATGACCGCGAGGTTTGAGTTCTCAGCCGCAGTCCAGCCGACAAGCCGGAAGCTGTACACGCCCGCGATCTCCGCGAGCGACGCCATCACGATCACGTCAGCGGTAATCAGAGCCCAGCCGTTGACCCAGCCCAGTCGCGGGCCGAATGCCCGTGTCGTCCAGGCAAAAGTCGTGCCCGTGTCGGGATCAGCGAGGTTAAGGTAGCGGTAGGCGAGCGAAACGAGCAGGATCGGGACAAACGAGACGATCAACACAGCGGGGGCATGGGTCCCGACGCCGGCCACCGCGACAATGAAGCCGAGCGTGGCCGCCAGGCTATACGCCGGTGCTGTCCCGGCGACCGCGATGACGATGTTCGTGGCGTAACCGATCGCCCCCGTCTTTAAGCCCTTCGAACCCCCGGCTGTGGTTGTCGGGGCCACCGATCCGCTCTCCGCGACAATCAATTCGCTCTGCATGGCCTTCCTCTCGTGACGCACCACCGCCGCATGACCGCCGGCGTGGCTATCTCTTGGGCTCACCGAAGTCGTCTATGCAGGTAAAACCCAAAAGCATTCTTGAACGCGATTCCAAAAGCAGATCGGCCAGATTACTTAGACCGCGGAACACTGTCAAGGCGCTCCCGACCGCTGCCAGGACACCGTCTAGCGGGAATCTCTCGAGCGGCGATCGCCGGCATCGGGATCGCGCTGGATAACTGGCTCAGCGTCGGCGCACTGCTACTGATCCCGCTCGTCGGCGTCCTGATCCGCATCAACTTCGAAGAAGCGTGCCTGCGCGCTGGTCTAGGCCGGAGCTACCGCGATCACGATGCCCGGACCTGGCGGCTGGTCCCACACGTCTGGTAGCTCCCGGTTGCCAAGCCCACTGGCAGAAGCGAGTTCTGCTTTCGCCCGACGGCGGGTATCTTCCGGCCGCAGCCGAGCGACCCGCGAAGCGCAGAAAGCGAGTACGCATCGGCCCGTCTGCTAGCAGGTCCGTTGCAAACGATCGGGTCGAAGCGGAAGTCTGTGGCGCTCAGCCGTGACGTCCGCTCGGTCGCCAAGGCGGGTCTCCAGACGCTGCTTGCGCCTTGGCTTCTCGGCGGCCTAATGCAGCGGTGGACAACTGCAGCCGCCGTTGCCGCTGCGACTGTGCTCTCTGGCGGCGCGTGAGCAAGAAGCCCTTAACCGTCGCGGCTTCGGCAGGATGACCGGGATCAGCGTTGTCTTCGAGCGGCTACGCGCCTGGGGGCAATCCAACGGTGGCCTAGGAGCAAGCCATCGTTTCCAGTCAAGAGAGCGCGCGGGTTGGTGGTTGGTCTGGGGGTTGTTAGCTTGTGCTGATCCTGGAAGCGTTCACGCTCATGTTCTCGTCGATTAGACGGTGGTTGCGGGCGGCTGCTGTCGCACTGGGTCTTGCGGTGCCGGCAAGTCTGCTCGTCTCGTTGGCGTCCAGGGCGGCTGACGTGACGAGGAGCAGCCCGGCGGTCTTGAGCAAGAGGGGGCTGCTGGATGGATGGCTGGTGGCGTTGTGTGTGGGGTTGGTGGTCGTGCCGGGGAGTGCGCTGGCGGCCTCGCCGGCGCCGGGTGTTGCTGCAGCGGCAGGCGCGGTGATTAATCCTGAGCATTGGATGGCTGATGAGGCGCGGTGGATTCAGGCTCGGCCGTTGAACGGGATCATCATTCCGGGCTCGCATGACGCGGCCACCTACGGGCTGCGGGATCAGCTGTCGGATTTTTATTACGCCGGGACGCAGGACATCGATATCACCCAGGCGCTGAATGACGGGATCCGCTTCTTTGACCTGCGGGTCAAGTACAAGGATTGGGGTGGCGCCGCCGGCGCGGACTACTGGGGCTATCACGGCGCCTATGTCTCGCAGAACCTGCGGTTCGGTCAGATGCTTGATCAGATCGCCCGGTGGGCGACAGCGCCGGGCCATGAGCGGGAGCTGATCCTGCTTAACCTGACCATCGACACCACCGGGGCGGCGTTCCCGACACGGGACTGCGAGAACTTCAAAAGGGCGCTGGGTAGCCAGTTGCTGCAGCCCAGCGATCTGACGAAGCTGGGGGTGAGCGACCCCTATCAGGCGACCTACGGCCAGTTGTGGTCGCTGCCCGGCCATCCTCATGTGATGACTGATGACGCGCGCTGCACCGGCGAGTCCTGGCCGCCCGCGGACGCGGCCCAGGGAGAAAATCGCGCGTTTGGCAGCTACTACGCCAACCAGTGCGAGGCGGGGCCGTACCCGGGAGCGTACTTCCAGACCTATCCGGGGGTGAGCGCACAGGTGCTGGGAGCGTTGTCTGAGCGGGCGAAGGTCAGCGCGGAGGGCGGCGGTGACGGCGGCCCGAACCAGTATGAAGCAAATCATCCGCTGCGGTCGGGCTTCTACGCGTCCTACTTGCAATCGACCACGACGTTGCAGTGCTTTGCCTTGCCGTTGCACGACTACACGCTGCCGGCCACCCGAGACACGCTGGCCGCCTTCTACCGCGCGTTCCTGGCCGATACCGGCAACGCGCGGCGGTACGGCAACATTCTGGCCGGCGATTTTGTCGAGCAGACCGATCTGGTGGCCGACGCGATCGCCATGAACCAGCTGTGGCCGCTGGTTCCCAACATGCTTGAGGTCGTTGATGGCGACCGGCAGCAGGGCGTGGCCGGCCAGCCGCTGCCGCTGCCGTTGCAGGTGCGAGTCGCCTACGACGGTGGGCCCATCGCCCGGCACGCAGTTTTCTTTCAGATCACCTCGGGCAACGCGAAGTTCAGCGGCGGCAACGCGAAGTTCAGCGGCGGTGTGGGACCGGTAGCGGCCTACAGCGACGAGGATGGGGTCGCTACGGCGCCCCGCCTGGTCGCCGGCCCGGCGGCGGGAACCGTGACCGTGACCGCAGGGGTGCGGGGCGCCTCCCCGGTGTCGTTTACCGAGCATATCGCCGCCGCGACCGACCGGGCGCTGACGTTGGTTTCTGCTTCTTCGGTGACGGGCACGGTCGGGGCGCTGATCCCGACCGGCGCGTTCGCGGTGCGCGTCACCAACCTCGTGGGCGCACCCGCGCTCGGCGAGACGGTTGGGCTCTTCTCGCGGGCCAGCCGGCCGGCCGCCGGCACCTTCGAGGGCTCTCCTCGACCTGACGTGACGAGCGTCAGCACCGACGCGAGCGGTGTCGCCCGCGCGCCGGCGCTGTCTGCCGGCACCACCGCCGGTGAGGCGTTCGTGGTGATCGGCCCGCCGCCGGGCACGGTGCCGCCGGCGCCGCTCAGCGTTCCGGTGATCCTGCGGCCCGACCGGCCGGTCGCGGTGACGCCGCTGCTCGGCGCCGATCAAAGCACGGGGATCGACTCGACGTTCCCCGAGCGGCTTACCGCGACGGTCACCGATCGCTACGGCAATCCCGTCCCCAGCACGGCGGTGAATCTGACCGCGACCGGGGGGGCGAAGTGGGCTACCACGCCTCCGGTCGACAAGATCACCGTGGCCAGCGACGCCCAGGGCATCCTTCATCCGCCGGCACTGGTTGCCGGGCCCCGCACCGGCGTGGTTGCCATCGACGCCCAGATCCGCGGCCGCGCCGACCCCGCGCTGTTCAGGCTGCCGGTCCTCCCCGGACGGCCGGCGGCGGTTACCGACACCAGCGGCAACCGTCAGCACGCCACGACCGGACACGCGTTCCCGGCCCGGCTGGTCGCGACCGTTCGTGACCGTGACGGTGATCGGGTCAGCGCCGGAGTAGCGGTCACTTTCACCGTCGCCCGCCACCACGCCGACTTTCCCGCCGCCCGCCACCGCGCCGCGCTGATGGCCGACCTCGGACGCCGCGTGGCCGCCCGCGCCGATGTTCCTCACGTCAGCGTCACCATCCCCACCAATCAGCACGGCCGGGCCATCGCCCCGCCCCTGACCCCCTACCACGACGGTCCGGTCACGGTCACCGCCTCCGTCGACGGCGCTCACCGGATCGCCACCTGGACCCTGCACGCCAGCCAGGTTCCGGTGCATGGGTTGGGCTAGACGATCATCCGCGCCGCCGGGCGCGGCGTGCGCCGAGTCAACCACCACAGCTGGGCCAGCAATCCCAGCGCGATCCTGCTCCCAACCCGCGGACCCGCCACCCGCCCCGAGCGAAGCCGGCGATACCGGGACGACAGCGCGGAGCTCCTCGGCGCGGCAATCGAAGTCCTGAGCAGATCCCGCTGAGCGCCGGACACCGATCCGTCGGCTCCTTCCTGGGCGGTCAACAGCGACGAGATCTCTTCCGCTCCGTCGCCCCTGCAGCCGTGAGGCCGCGACTTCTGCTTCGGTCGGCCGCCAACCGAGAGCAGCAGCAGTGCGGACGGCTGTCCACGTCGCCGACACGCCTGGAGGTGCGTGAAACGGGCACTCTCGGCGCCGGCCGGCAGCACTGCTGCTTATCGTCTCAAGCGGCGGCGCGGTCAGCGCCGAGCCTGGCTTCCGCTCGCCCAGGAGAAGGAGGGGCCCGGCTCCCGCCCTTGGCGAACAGCGGGTGCCGGATCGCCGTGGCTCCGGCCACCCGCTCTGTAGTGAACGCGGTACTCAGCTCGAGCGTTACGGTCGGTAGCCGTAGGCAGGCAACATCAGGGCGACGGCTTACCTGACGATCCGGATCGTGCGTTCCATGCCGAGTTGGGTCTGTTCGCGGCCGTCCTGGGTGCGCAGGATGCAGGCGAGGACGTATAGGCCCGGTCGCTCAGTGATCAGCTCCTGTTGGAAGCCGCCGGGTGAAAGCGGTCCGGCGAACTCCGGCGAGCTGATCGCGAGCTTCGGGGCCTCCCGGTCGTTGGCGGCACGCAGGAGGGCGGTCAGCCGTCGGGCGGTTTTGGCGTTCTTGACGCCGATCCCCTGGATCGGGTGTACGAGGAAGCCGCTGTTCTGGAATCGCACAAGTTCGCCGTCGTGGAGCGTGCTCGGGCCGTGGAACGCGAAGTCGATCGCGCTGATTGTCGCGCCCGGCTTGGGAAGCGAGGCGGGCTGGGGCGCTTGGCTGATCACGAACGTGGCGTGCGGGGGGTCGGGATTGGTGCTACTCAGATCGACCGCCAGGTAGTTGCCGGGCTGTAGGGTTGTCTGTGCGCTGGTGGTTCCCTTGTCGGCGCTGACGTCGAATACGATCGAGCCGTACGGGCTGACATAGTTGAGATCTCCGTGGTGGGCGTTGATCGCCGCACCCGCCTGGGCAAAGGCCGAGAACGGCACTCCCTGGTTGAGGCGGATCAGCACCGGTTCGGTGTGCTGGACGCTCACTTTGGAGACGACGTTCACCGCCCCGGACTGGAGCGCGCCGCTGACATCAACCGACCGTCCGTTCAGAGCGAGCGTCAGCGTCGGCAGACCCGAGCTGGCGGCGCTGCTCACGGACGTAATGCCGAGAGCAACGATCGATGCGACCGCGGCGAGGATGGCTACCGCTCTCCAGATCGGGTTCATCGCGACGCTCCCCGTCGCGACTTGACCACGGCGGCGATCGCCAGCGCGATCAGCAGCACGGCGCCGATCACGAACGCAGCGAAGAACAGGTTGCTTGCGGTGCCGGGGTGGCTGCTGTTCTTGGCGGTGAGGTTGGCGAGTACAAACAGCACCACGTCGGCCACGGCCAAGCCGATCCAGGTCCGGCGGCTGAGGGCTGTCAGTGAATCTGCGGTGTTCGACATGCTGGCCTCCTGATTGGTTGGCGCCAGCGTTTCAGTTGGTGGCGCTGCTGTCGTCAGCCGGCGGTAGGACCTGTGTGGACTGGGCGGTGATTTGACGGGGCTCGGGTCCTACTCGAGTAGGACCCGAGTCGTCGCTGGGTCGGATGCGTGATGCTGACTGTGGCGCTAGCGTGCGCGTGTGGGCACTGGACGCAGCTTGATCGCGCGGGCACGAACGATCGATCTGCGTGTGATCGACGTGGTGCTGGCGGTGCTGCTCACCGCCGGGGCGCTTGCGGATGCCTCCTCGCAGCTTCACCGAGGACCGGACGAGCTGGCGATCGTGCCGCTTATCGTGCTCACCGGCAGCGTTGCCTGGCGGCGACTGAACCCGTGGCTGACGACGGTGCTCGCGGTCACCGCGTTCATGGCATTCCAGCTTGCCAGCGGTTACACCGGGGGCGGCGCGTTCGAGGTAGCGGCGATCGCTCTGAACTTCTATCTGCTCGGCCGCCGTGCGCGGGGCCGCGAGCACATGCTCGGCGCGGCGGTGGTGTTCGCCTGCTGGCTGGTCGGAGTCGTGGTGATCTCTTACTCCCAACCCGGCGGCTCGGTCGGCGCCGTGCTCGGGGCCTGGGCGTTGCTGGGTGGCTTGCCGTTCGCGCTCGGACGCACGCTCGAGACGCGCAGAGAGCTCACGGATGAGCTCGAGGCGAGCACGGCTCGGCTGGCGGAGGCCCAGGAAGCCCGCGCGGGCCGCGCGGCGGCCGAGGAGCGAAATCGGATGGCCCGCGAGCTGCACGACGTGATCGCGCACGACGTCAGCGTGATGGTGCTTCAGAGCAGCGGCGCCCGCGGCATCGCGAGCGTCGATATCAAAAGGGCGCGGCATGCGATGCGGGTTGTCGAGGGCGCGGGCCGTGACGCGTTGGTGGAACTGCGGCGGATCGTGGGCGTGCTGCACCGGGGCGACGGCGCGCTGGTGGGCTCGGCTGCACCCGGTCTCTCGCAGCTGGATGCGCTCGTCGACCGCGCGCGCGCCGCAGGGCTGCCGGTGGACGTGCGCGTCGACGGTCGGCTGCAGGCGCTATCGCCGGGCCTGGATCTGGTCGCCTACCGTGTCGTGCAGGAGGCGCTGACGAACGCGATCAAGCACGCTGGCCCCGCGCGCGCACGCGTGCACGTGGCCGTCGTTGCCGGTTTCCTCGAGCTGGAGGTCTCCGACACCGGCCACGGCCCGGCGCCCGACCGCAACCACCACCGAGAAGCCGGGCACGGGCTCGTCGGTATGAATGAGCGAGTCAGGTTGTACGGCGGGGAGGTCTACGCCGGGGGGCGTACCGAGGCGCACGGCTTTGAGGTCCGCGCGCGCATTCCAATGGATGGCATCGGTCCTGCGCCCCACCCGGTCACCTCGCCGGCCAGCCGTGACCGCTTGCCGGTCGGCCCCGATCGCGGCTTGCGCTGGCGTTGGCTTGACCCGGCGTGCGCCGGGGTGTTCCTGGTGGCGCTCGAGATCGGCGTGCTGATCGGTGAGCGCCGTCACGGTCCGATCGCGCTGAACATGCTGGCCGTGGCGGCCGTCGCGCTGGCGGCGGTGTGGCGCCGGCGCTCGCCGCTGTGGTTCCTCCTCGTCGTCGGGGCGCTCGCCGCGGTGATGAACGCGTACCTCACGCCGCTTGACCACTCGCCGCTGCTGGCTGCGTATTTCCTACTCGTCCCGGCATACACAGTCGCGGCTTGGCTGCCCCGACGCCAGGCCGTACTCGGACTCGCATTCTTGCTCGGAAGTGCAGCGATCAGCGTGCTGATCGTGCAACACCAGCCGATCGGCAACCTTGCCGGCGCGGCCTTCACGATCAGCGCGGCGTGGGCCGCCGGCCGCGCGATCGGCGCGCACAGGTCGCTGACTTCGGAGCTTCAGCGCACCTCCGGGTGGCTGGCGGCCGAACGCGAGAACCGGGCGCAGCTGGCCGTCGCCGGCGAGCGTTCGCGAATTGCGAGCGAGCTGCATGCGATCGTGGCACGCAGCGTCGCGGGGATGGTCGTTCAGGCCGAGGGTGCCCGCAGCATGCTCGCCGACGACCCTGAGCGAGCTGACGTCGCGATGGGCGCGATCGAGGACACCGGCCGCCAGACGCTCACAGACATGCGCCGCCTCCTCGGAGTCTTGCGCCACGCCGACGATCCACCAGGGCGCGAGCCGCAACCGGGCGTCGCTCAGGTCTACGCATTGATCCAACGCGCGCGCGAGCGTGGTCAGCCGGTCGAACTGCACGTGGACGGTGAGCCGGGAACGTTGGCGGCCGGAGTCGACCTCGGTCTCTACCGAATCCTCGAGGACGCCCTTGAGAGCGCTCGCCGCCACCCAGCACCCACCGTGGGTGTCACGCTGCGGTTTCGCGAGGAGGATCTCGAGCTACGGCTCACCGCCCGCTGCCCCGGACCGAATGCGTGGCCCACCGGCGCGATGCGCGAGCGGATCGCGCTATGCGACGGCGCAGTTGACGACAAGGTCTTCGGCGAGCCTGGCTGGCAGCTCGTCGCCCGAATGCCGCGCGGCATGCAAGGAGCAATCACGTGAGCGTGCGCGTCCTGATCGCCGATGACCAGCAGCTGATCCGTGACGGCTTCCGGATGATCCTGGCAACCGCCACAGATATCGAGATCGTGGGCGAGGCGAGCAACGGAGCCGAAGCCGTCTCCCTGGCGCGAGAGCTGCACCCGGACGTCGTGCTGATGGACATCCGCATGCCCGAACTCGACGGCATCGAAGCCACCCGCCGGATCCTCGCCCAGAACCACGATTCCAAGACGAACGTGCTGATCCTCACGACATTCGATCGCGACGAGTACGTCTACGACGCGCTGCGTGCCGGAGCGAGTGGATTCCTGCTCAAGGACGTGCCCGCCCGCCAGCTCGTCGCCGCCATCCGCACAGTCGGGGAGGGCGACGCACTGCTCTCACCCAGCATCACGCGCCGCCTGATCGAGGAGTTCTCCGCCTCCCGCGCCCCCACAGCTCCCGCGCCCGAACTCGATGAACTCACCCCGCGAGAACTCGAAGTGTTCCGGTTGGTCGCGACCGGCAAGACAAACGGCGAGATCGCCGCCGAGTTGATCATCGGCGAGACCACCGTCAAAACCCACGTCACCCGCATCCTCATCAAGCTCAGGGTTCGCGACCGCGTCCAAGCAGTCGTCCTCGCCTACGAGACCCGACTTGTCAGTCCAGGCCTCCCCACCAACACTGGACCCACCGGCTGACGTCAACTGGAAGGCCGCGGGGCGATGCCATCCGAACAGCAGCCTCCCGCCTCGCGTGACGACGAAGAGACCGAACCCCCGTAGCTCAACGCCGAGCTGAGCCCCTTGCACTCGCGTTGACGACGCGGCAGGCGGCTCCAGGTCGTTGTGCAGAGCCCGCGTTTGCGGAAAGCGGGGGCGCCGTGATGAGCGCCGACACGGGTCGGTGGAGAGCCGGTTTGACTTAGGCCGCGACGTTCTGCTCGGGCCACGCGCCGGTGCGGACCCGCTCATACAGCGTGTCCGGCGCAAGATCAGCCCCGCCGGGCCACACCACGGTACCGGTCTCCTGATCGACGGTCACTCGCACGAATCCGCCGGTCGTTCGAGCCTCAGCGAACACGGGTCCACGCATCCGGTCGAGCACCTCGACGTCGCCAACCAGGCCGTCGGCGAACGTCAGACGCAGCACGCCGTGGCGCACCACCGAAACGGTCGCTATGTCTGGGGTGAGTTCGATCATCGCAGCGGTTCGATCTCCCGCAGTGTCTCACCAGCACGCGCGAGTTGCCAGTTCGCGAGCAGCTCGTCCTGATGCAGCTCGGCCCAGGCGAGCACGAACCGCAGCTGCCGGCGCCCCATGCTGCTGTCGATCACCTCGAGCGTGTCGATCCGAACCTTGGCCGCTCCGTCCGCATGGCGGGCATGAAAGTGAGGTGGCCCGTGGTCGTCGAAGTACATCGCGATCACGATGCCCAGGAAGCGGCTAATGGTCGGCATGCCGAATGATGGTCGCGCCCCGTGCGGTCGCCACGCTAGGGGAGACCCGCGCTCAAGCCGGACAATCGGCGTCCTTGCCGCCGTGCTCGGTGGTAGGTCCCAAGCGCCATCGACCGCATCACGCCTGCTCTCCCGATTTGCGCAAGCGCCGATCACGCTCTCGCCGCTGCTGCAGCGGACGACAAGCAGCAGCGCGAGCGACGACGCTGAGACTTCCGCAAAGTCGCCATTCGGGCACTCTCGATCAGGCTGCCGCTTCCTGCCAAGACCAGAAGCAGCTCGAAGCCGCGCCCACGGGGCTCCGGTAAAGGCACCAGGCATCGCGGGTCAAGATCAAGTCGTAGATACTCCGCCAGCCTCTCGCTAACGATCGTTAGCGAGAGCGGAGTAAATGAGAGTGCAGACGACCTGGGACCTCCGATGGCCGTTGGCCACGGGCGTCTCCCGAAAGTCCTCTCAATACCGCCGGGCCGGTTGCCATGTCGTCCGAGGGTTTTGAGAGCGTCTTGTCGCAATGAACGAGATGATCGGTTACGCGCGCGTCTCCACCGACGGCCAGGACCTCGCCCTCCAGCTCGACGCCCTCCAGGAAGCCGGCGTCGACCGGGTCTACCAGGACGTGGGGTCGGGATCGCTGCGTTCACGCCCGCAGCTGGACCGGTGTCTGGATCGGTTGCGGACCGGCGACACGCTGCTGGTGTGGAAGCTCGACCGGCTGGGCCGCAGCCTGCGTCACCTGATCGAAATCGTCCTTGACCTCGACCAGCGCGGAGTGGCGGTGCGCTCGCTCACAGAGCCGCTGGACACCAGCAGCGCGATGCGTCGCTTTCAGCTGCAGCTGTTCGCCGCCCTGGCGGAGCTAGAGCGCTCGCTCATCCAAGAACGCACCCGCGCTGGCCTAGAAGCGGCCCGAGCCCGCGGCCGCACGGGGGGACGGCCCTCGACGGTCACCAAACGCAATTTGGCCGCCGCCGTCGCGATGCGCGAGAACGGCGAGCTGACGATGAGCCAAATCGCCGCGGAGCTCGGGGTTGGGCAGGCGACGCTCTATCGCCACCTGGCGGCGCACCGCGCCCAAGCGGAGGAGCAGGCTGCCGTCTAACGCCGGCTTGTAGTCCTCGTTGCTGGCGATGCGTCCGCCGTTGCGCCCCGAGGAACACCGGATCAGCGGGCGAGCAGCCGCCTCGTCAACAGTGCTGGTATGGCGACAAACCGGCACTCTCAGCGGAGGGTCGCCCAGCACCTGACCGCTTCTCGATACCCATCGGCGAGCGCGAGCACATCGAGCTGGTCAAGATCGACCAGCGTCGTGCTTAGCTGCTCTGCGCTGGGGACCGGCGCCGCGGCCTGGGAGATCTCGCAGCCGTAGACGATCACGTTGACCCAGCGGCCGGCGAGCACCTCGTAGGGCTAGGCACAGATCAGCGCGTGGACGGTCGCCGTCAGACCAGTCTCCTCCTCGACCTCGCGGACTAGGCACGCGGGGAATGACTCGCCCAGCTGCGGCCGGCCACCTGGCAGCTCCCATTCCGATCGATGGTTGCGACACAGCAACACCCGGCGATCCACGTCGAGGCAGACGCCCTTGATCGTGACCGGCGCGGAGTTCTCCGCGGAGCTGTGATCGCCCAAGACCGTGGTCACGTGCTACCAGATGGGCGCTCATGAACGCCAACGACTTCCGCCTGAGCGTGGCAGCTGACAAAGCGCAAGTCCGCACGCTGATCCTCGGGATCTTTGGAGCTGATCGCTGCCGCCTCGTTGTTCGGCGGCGGGACGTTCGGGCGGTTGTTCGGGATGTTCGCCGGCTCGCTGGCGGCGCTCGGGGCGCTGCTGACGATCCCCGCCTACCCGTTGTGGTCGATCGCGATCTTCGCGCTCAGCCTCTGGATCGTCTACGGCCTCGCGGTCTACGGCGAAGACGACCTGCCAGTTGACCGCTGAGGTACCCGACCCGCCAGCGTCTGTGGGCCGGTCCTCGTTAGCGGCGCGCGCGACATTTCGCTAAGCCGCTGCTCTCGGCGGGGTGCTCGGGTACGGACTGATCCCGCGGCGGCGCTGGACGCGCGATCTCGGCAGCGCTTGGGGTTCAGGCCGAGCCGTCGCGGGCGATTCGGAACCCGACGTTGCCGGCTGAGCTGTCAGGGCTGTTGGCGATCCGCGCCGCGACGCGGTAGCGCCGGCAGTAGGACGCGTGGCAGAGATAGGAGCCGCCGCGCATGACGCGATTGGCCCCGCCCGTAGGCCCTCGCGGGTCGCGTTCAGGGCTGCTCTGGTAGTAGTGGGCCGAGTACCAGTCAGCGCACCATTCCCAGACGTTCCCGGTCATGTTGTAGAGGCCGTACCCGTTGGGCGGGTAGGCGTCTGCCGGGGCGGTACCCACCCATCCGTCGGCGCCGGTGTCGTGCGCCGGGAACGTGCCCTGGAACACGTTCATCATGTGCTGTCCGCCTGGTTCGAGCTCGTCGCCCCACGGGAACGTCGCGCCAGCTAGCTCGCCGCGGGCCGCGTGTTCCCATTCTGCTTCGGTCGGCAGCCGCGCATCGGCCGATGCGCAGTAGGCGACCGCGTCGCTCCACGAGACGTGGATCACCGGATGGCGCTCCCGCCCGGCGAGTCCGGACTGCGGGCCTTCGGGGTGGCGCCAGTCCGCGCCATTGACCTGTCGCCACCACGGGGTCGCGACGACCGCTGGGGTCGGCTCAAAGTCATCGGGGAGCAACCCGGCGAACACGAACGACCAGCCGTAACGCTCGGCCTCGGTGACGTAGCCGCTGCTGTCTGCGAACGTCTGGAACTCGTCGTTGGTCACGCACGTGGCGGCGATCTCATACGGCGCCAGCTCGACGGTGTGGATCGGCCCCTCGCCATCGCTTGCGTAGGCGATGGGTCCGGTCTCGCCCATCGCAAACCGGCCGCCGGGGACCGCGATCAGTGACGGGCTGACCGGAGCCCTGGCGGTCTGGGGTTCTGTGGGTGGCGCGAACCGGCCTGCTCCGTCGGGTGACCGGCCGGGCGTACAGCAGCTGCTCACGTCGAGACCTCGTGGGGCACGGGTTTCAGGCGGTCTGAAAGATGGTGTTCCAGTCGTCTTTCATGCTGACGATCACCCAGCCGAGCCGCCGACCGATGATGGTGATCGGCTCGTCGTCCTGGAAGGTAGCGGCGGTGCTCTGGTAGGCGAACTCACGCTGGTCGTCGTCGTGGTCGACGAGGATCGCGAGACCGCCGTGGCCGCTGGCTTGCGCCCATTCCAGCAGCTCACGGTCACCGCCGGAGTTACCGACGGCGAGGATCGGCGGACGGCCGATCTGCGACTGGATGTGTTCGAGCTTGGCGCCGCCCTCGTTGGCGCTCCCGATCTCGCTGATCGTGCGGCGCAACACCGGCAGGCCGGCGTCGTCGCGATCAAACGTGTAGCCGATCAACGTCCCGACGACCATCCCCGGCTCAACCGCATAGCAGCGCTTGCTGACCCGACGCACGAACTCAGTGCCACCGCCGGTCACGATCCCGACCGTGAACTCGCGCGCGCGCAGCTCGTCAAGCAGCTCCAACATCGGCTGATAGATCACCCCCCGGATGCCGACCTCCAGGGTCTGATGGCGGTAGCGGCCCAGGAATTCGTCGACCGCCGAATCGAACTGGATGGGGGTCTGGTGGTCAAACAGGGCGGCGAGCGCACTGGCGACCTTGGCCAGCCCGATCTCACCGATGGTCGCCATGTCGCCGTCCAGCACGGCCGCGAACTCCGGGCGATCGCGCAGCGACGGGTCATCCCGCACGCGCTGCTGCAGGGCATCGAGGAAGAAGTCGAACTGGACGTAGGTGGGCTTCTCGCACCACATCGTGCCGTCGTTGTCGAGGTAGGCGACCCGCTCGTCGACGGGGACGTGGGCAAGGTCATCCAGGAACGCCAGGATCGCGTCCCGGGTCGCCCCGGGACGCCATGACGGCAACGGTGTGCTCATGCCCGCTCCCCGTCTCGCTGATGCCGTTAGGCGGTAGAGGAGAGGCCGTGCAGCATCTTCTGCATCTGTTCCTGGACCTGGGCGTCCTCGACGTCGAACATCGCGTAGCTGATCCCGGCCGTCTGCAACGGGCGGTTGGGATACTGCGCATAGCTGGGCAACAGGCTCAACAACCGTTCGGCCATCTGCGGCGCCTGCCACGTCTTCTCCGCGAAGCTGTTCATGAAGATGTCGTAGCGCTCCTGCGGGTCCTGCCAGAGATCGAACAGCTCGGGGACGATCGCGGTGTGTCGCGCCGCGCCGCGCCAGCCCTCACGGATGTTCCAGACCGCCTTCCATTTCCCGACCCGAACCGCCCCGGGGATCAGCTCGGTCTCGGTCATGTAGAACCAGTGATCCCGCGTCGATGGCCCGTCGCCTTTGAGCAGCGCAGTCTGGTCGCAGCTGTCAAACACCGTCGGCTGACCCTCGCGGTCCTCGGCGGGTAGCTCCAGCCCGGCGAGGTTGGCGAAGGTCGCCATCAGGTCCAGGGACCCGGCGATCTCGGAGTTGCGCCGGCCGGCTTCGATCGTTCCGGGCCACCACGCGATCGCCGGTACCCGGCTGCCGCCCTCGTAGTCGGTCCCCTTCGTTCCACGGTACGGCGTATAGCCGCAGTCGGGGTAGACGTCCTGCCAAGCGCCGTTGTCAGTCGTCCAGAAGATCAGCGTGTTCTCAGCGATCCCGAGCTCGCGGATCTTGTCGGCGACGACGCCGACCCAGTGGTCGAGCTCGACCAGCGAGTCCAGGAACTTGGACTTGCCCATCGACTTGCCCGCGAACTCCGGGTGCGGCAGGTTGGGCTGGTGCAGCTTGGCGGTGTTCAGATACATAAAGAACGGGTTCTCGCCGTTGGCGTGCTCGTCCAGGTACTCGGTCGCGCGCGTGGTCGATTTCTCGTCGATGAACGGGATGTTCTTGGAGTCGAGCTTCTCGACCTCGCGCCAGTCCTCCCCGGCCGTGCCCTCCAGAGCCCCGAGCACGTTGCCCCACATCTTCATCGTCGCGGGGTCATCGAACGGGAAGTCGGGGTTGTAGGCCGGGTCGGTGTAGGTGTAGGCGTTGAGGTGATAAAGCGTGGTGTTCGACATCTCATCGAACCCGTGCGCGGTCGGCATCGAGTAGTCCGACTCCCCGAGATGCCATTTTCCGATGTGACAGGTGTCATAGCCGGCCTGCTTGAGCACGCTGGCCAGCGTCCACTCCCCCGCCGGAAGCCCGCCACCCTGGCCCGGGAACGCGACGGTCGTCATCCCGCTGCGGACCGGCAGCCGGCCGGTGACCGCGGCCGCCCGCCCGGGCGTGCAACTGGGCTGGCCGTAGAACGACATGAACTGCAGCCCCTCGGCCGCCAACCGATCCAGGTTCGGGGTCGGCGCCCCCCGGTTCTCACCGCCCCCGTAGCACCCCAGGTCCCCCCAACCGACGTCATCGGACATCAACAGGATGATGTTTGGGCGCTCAGACACAACGTCTCCTCTCATCACAGCGGCACGCGCACAACGGCATCAGAGCGCGAGCGCTTCGGGGGTTCTCCGCGGTGCTCGACGGCGCCGCAGATGCGTACCTTACGATCTTCGTCTCAGCGGTGGCTTGCGCTCCGAACCCGGGCGAGCGGTGACCGGCGAGAACGCGGTCATCGGCTACCGACGGCTTCCCTGGTCAGGGGTGCCGTTGAACTCGGTGGCCGTCTGATCCTGGCTGCCCGGGTCGGGCTCGTGTGCCGCGAGCTGTGGCGGGGCGCGAAGTTCGGGCTCCTCCCAGTGGCGCACCAACGCCACGTAGCGAAAGACAAAGGCCACCCCGAACGCGATCAGCGTCGCCGGCCAAATCGACAGATGCAGACCGGCTTCACAGACGACGTAGACGGTGCTGGCGAGCACTGCCGTCCCCACAAACCATTCGCCGCGAATCAACTGCTTCGGGGTGACGCCACAGGACAGATCCACCACGTAGCGCCCGGCGGTCGCGCCGATCACCCCGATCAGAACACAGGAGATGTCAGGCAGCTTGGCGTGCAACGCGGCGTTGGCGCCAATCGCGGCGTACCACGGAAGCGACGCCGCGGTCGCGAACGTATAGATCCCCTCGCGAAATTCCTGGCCTGACCGATAGTCGATCGCGGAGGCCAGCACCGCCGCCGCGATCGCCAGCACGATGTACCACGGGTTCAGCAGCGGGGCAGGGATCCTGCCGAGGATCAGGTCGCGGCTCACCCCGCCCGCGATCCCGCCCATCAGCGCCAGCAGCACGATTCCGACGATCGTGAAGTTCCTCCAGTGATCAGGGCGGCGCACCAGCAACGCCGCGTTAAACGCGTTGGTTGTCGCGGCGATCAGATCAATGATCGTGAAATCCCCGAGCCGCAGATGACCCCACAGCCCGCTACCGACGATCAGCAGCACCCGCGACCGCCTCGTCGTTGTTGGATCCCACGCCGGCACCGATCGGTTCTGTGCCGGACCTCAACGTCAATCATCTCGTCGCTACTCAGCTCTTGCTCCCTACTGTCCGCTCACGGGTCGGGGGCTCGGTGATCGTGGCCGCAACCCGCCCGGCATCCCCGAGCCCGGAGGATCGTAATCCGCTCGGATCAGAGCTCCGAGCTTGAGCATGCCAGCTCGACAACCCGACAAGATGTCTCGCCACCAACGAGCGCCGAGTGATGCGCAGCGAGGCTCACGATCACCAGCGGTTCGTCCCTCGCCACGGCGCAAGAACCGTGTGGACGCAGCTGTCGGGCACCGTGCAGGTACGGCCGCCGCGGGTGGTCTTGCCCCTGATCGAACCCGATACGCCGGCCGGGCGGCGCTCAAATGACGAGCCGGGCTCCCGTCCAGGATTCTGAACCGCCACGAGCTCGTCGACCGACCGGACCCGCGAAACGAGCCCGGGGGTGATTCGCGCCGCTGACCTACATCCAATGTGCCCCGTTGAACGCGGATCCGCCGATCGTGTAAAGATGCTGGTCGCGAGCCGATCTCCGAGCCGCTCGACTGACGTGCAAGCTGTTGAGGAGGGTCGTCATGGCATTGGGTCATCCCAGGATCGCCGCCTGCACTGCGATCGGGGTGCTCGCGATCATCGCGGTGCTGCTGATCCTCCCGCCCCAGGCGTTCGCCGCGGGCTCGGGCTATTACGTGCGTTCGCGGCGCGGTCGTGCCCGTCCTACAGCGACATCGACGCCAATAAGGCGCGCAACGACATCCAGGAGAGCCTCGAGGACCTCGGCCCCGACTCCCCCTACAACAGCAACGGACAGCTGGTCAACCCGGCGGTCGAGGAGGCCTCACCGCAGGACGCGTGCAACCCGCTGCCGGACTGGACGTTCCCGCTCGGGACCGGCGAGCAGGGCGGCGCGTCGACCGGGCCGTGGGGGTCGCTATCGATCGTCACCAACCCGTTCGACAGCTCGGTGGTGACCGGCGCGTCGACGCTGTTATATGACCAGTACCACTAGCGTGTGCCGGGCTACCGGCTGCAGGGCGCCACGACAGTGGAGCTGACCGACGCCGAGGCCAACGCCGCTAGTGTCAGCGGGGGCCTGTGGGCCCAGGGCGGCACCCCTGAGGACCCGGTCCTCGCCGACGAGTACCCGGGGCCGCAATACGGGTTCGGGGCGCTGCGCTGCTCTGACGATGCGCTCAACGGCGACAACGTCGAGCACGTCTACTTCCCGGCCGGGGTGACGCACGTGTTCTGCTACGCGCTGTACGTCGTGCCGCCCCCGACCTCAGGCACGATCACCATCAAGAAACGCGTCGTCGACGCGCCCGCCGGCCAGGCCCCGTCATTCAAGTTCGACGGGTCGATCTCCTATGACCCCGACGGGTTCACGCTCGCAGACGGGCAGTCCAAGGACTTCTTCCGCGCCGGCGGCCAGACCTGGGACGTGCACGAGAACGCGGTCGAGAACTACAAGCTGTCCTCGGTCGACTGCACCGCACAGACCGCATCGGGCGTCGCCGGCACGAGCACCACGACCGTGCAGGATTTGACCACGTCGATCCACCTGGTCGCCAATGAGCACGTCACCTGCGTGTACACCAACACCTACCAGCCGCCAGTTGGTGGGCTGACGATCGCCAAGATCACCCGCGGCGGCGTCGGCCACTTCCGCTACACGACCGCCCCCGCCGGCGGCGCCGCCGCCCACCAGTCGACCGCGACCACCGCCACCCCCGGCGTTCCCGCAACGGCGGCGCCGGCCCTCTCGGGTCTGGCACCCGGGCGCTACACGATCACCGAGCACTCCCCAGCGTCGGCCAAGGGGCACTGGCGGTCAGTCCGCGTCACCTGCGACGGCACCAAACACCGCGCCGGACACCCCGTCCAGGTCACCATCACCCCCGGGCACACGACCGCCTGCACGTTCGTCAACGCGTTCGTCCCCGCCGCGTCGCTGTCGCTGGCGACGATCACGGTCGGCGGAACCGGGACCGCGCAGTTCCTGGTCACCCCCCAGCACAGAGCCATGCAGTATCACCAGAGCACGACGAACACCCGCCAGGCCGTCGCGGTCGACGCCACCGACAACAACCGCTCGGACTCGACCCGGCACCTCCCGTTCGGGCGCTACATCATGCGCCAGCAGGCGCCGTTGGGCGGTACCCACGGCCACTGGACGCTGGTCGCGGTTCGCTGCAACGGCCGGTTCGTCTCGTTCAGCCGCGGCGTCGCCGCGATCGCCCTGACCCCGAAGCATCCCGTCGAGCACTGCGTCTTCACCGATCTGCTCCTGCACCGGCCCGCGCCGCCACCGCCGCCGCCGAACCCACCGACGCCCCCACCCTGCGACGCCACCCAGTCCGCCGTCACCGCCGAGCCCAACGCCGCCCACGCCGGTGACCCCGGCCGTCCCCGTCTACCCGACGACGGACCTGTCGATCGCCAAGCGGGCGCTCGATCCCGTCCTCGCGGCGGGCCAGACTGAGACCTACCGGATCACCGTGCACAACCACGGGACCGTGGCGGCCGCGCACGTGGTCGCCGTCGACCGCCTGCGCGGGAACGCGAAGATCATCGCCGTCGACCCGTCAGCGGGACGCTGCCGCACCGGCAGGCTGATCATCTGCTCGCTCGGCAACCTCAAGCCGGGCGCGAGCGCGACGATCACCGTGCAGCTCGTCCCCGACACAGCCGGCGACCACTTCGCACCGCACTCGTCGCCAGCGCCACCCGTGAGCAGCGCCTGACCAACAACATCGCCCGCAGCAGTATCCGGATCCAACACCCATCCAAACACCCGGTCGCCTGCCCTCGGCCGTCGGGCCGATCGGACACGCCGCCTGCTAACCGAGCCGCCCTTTGACAACGCTGGTCGCACCAAGAGCCCGCGAGGTCGAATTGGTGGCCAAGGATCGACCAGCGTGCCACTTTTGGCTCGCGGATCAGCGAGGCGGCAGGCTGCATGGCCGGTCCGTCGGCCAAGCAGCGGCATCGGCCGTTGGCGTGCCAGGACTGCGTGCGCGCCTCTACCAGGCCGGAGCGCCGGCTTGGTCAGGAGTCGCCGACCGCGCCGATATAGCTGAGTCCGCCGACGACTCGGTCGACGATCACCGGAGTGCCGTCGGGTATCTGTCCGCGCAGCTGGCTGAGCAGTTGCGCATCCTGACTGCCGTTGCTCGAACCCTGGACGACGAAGACGAGCTTGTCGCCGTCGAACCGAGCAGTCAACAGCTGCGCGTCGTGGGCGGTCGCCCAATTTGAGCCGATCCGCTTCGCGCTCTGCTGCCAGTCGAACAGCTGCACCGTGCGATAGGTGCTGACCGCAAGCGCGGCGGTGACGATCACGCCGGCGACTAACACGACCGTGTACGCGGGCCGCAGCCGGTGCCCGGCCGCGTCCTGGTGGCGGAGCCTGACCGCGCTGAACACCCCCACGCCGAGCACGATGATCGCCAGCACGTTGGTGACGAACAGCAGCAGCGCGCCGAGCGCGCCGCTCCAGTCGCCCGCATCGGCGGTCACGCCAACCACCGCCAGCGGCGGTACCAGCGAGATCGCGATCGCGACCCCCGGCAGAATGTCGCCGATGTCACGCCGGCTAATCGCCGCCGCGCCCGCCAGCCCGGTGAACCCCGCCGCGACCAGGTCGATCAGCGTCGGAGAAACCCGAGAGGTGACCTGCGAATTGCGGGTCAGCGGCCCAAGCTCCGGTAGCAGCCACGCCAGCAAAGCGGCGAACCCGACCGTGACCGCGATCGCGAAAACCAGCGTCACGGCCGAGCGCAGCAGCGGCCCTCGCTCACCGAACGCGATCGCGACCGCCACCCCCTGGATCGGCGTCGCCAACGGGGCGATGATCATCGCGCCGATCACCGTCGCGGTCGAGTCGCCGATGATCCCCGCGGTCGCGATCCCCGTCGCGAAGATCAGCAGCAGCCAGAACCGGCTCTGCTTGGCATGCACGTCCCCCACCGACAGGTACACCGCATCGCGGATCTCATCGGGGGTCCGCGCGTCGCCCGCGATCAGCTGAGTGACGCTCCAAGCTCCCATCCGATCCCGGAGCCTACGAGAACATCCAAGCGTCACGCCAGCCCGACGACGCACCGCCTGGGCCGCTCGGCGCGAGGCTCACGAGCCATCGGGACCGCCGCGTCAGCTCGCGTGCGAACGCGCCCGTGCTCGGCTGGGGCTGGTGTTATGTATTGATCGGCCCGGCGCCTGTTCTCGCGTCGATCAGTTCCATGCCCGCCGCCGCCACTTATCAAGAGGACACAGCCCGCTCGATGCTGCCGGTTTCACGCAAAGGCGGCAGCCTCGCGACCTTCCGCTGGAGCGATCGTGCCCTCCACGAGAACGCCCTTTCCACGGGGTGAATTTCCGCTCTATGCGGAGATGCTCCCGGGCCCATCATTTCCACGCACTCAGCCGCCTCACCAGCGCCGTAAGCGGATCGACCCGCCGGACGGGCGTTTGTACTTCGCCGCGAAAATTCTGCATCAGTGATCAGGGCGCCAATCTGTGATTATCGCGTTCGACGTGCAAGGGTCGAAGACGTCGGGGCGGTCTTTCGGCTCCGGCAGCGGGCGATAATCGAGTCCGCTGCGGGCTTCTACGGCGCCGACGCGCTCAAGGCTTGGGCCGCTGCGTCTTCCGAGGCTGACTTGCGCCGCAAGGTCACGACGACCACCGGCTTCGTCGCCGAAGCCGGTGATCAGCTCGTCGGGTGGGCGAGCCTCGACGGCACGGAAGTTGCTCAGCTGTACGTCGACCCCCGGCACGCTGGGGTAGGTGTTGCACGACGGCTCTACGAGGCCATCGAAGCACTCGCTCGCGCCAGTGAAGTGCTGCGACTGACGGCGATCGCCTCTCTTCGCGCAGCGCCGGTCTTTGGTCGGTTTGGCTTCACCGATGTTCGACGAGAGAAGCGTCTATACGACGGCCTGGCTTACGAAGTCGTCGACATGGTCAAGCCGCTTACGCCGGAGTAGCCGCGAGCGCGGGCGCGTGCCGCTCAGCGATCGTCTACCGGCACGGCTCGCGACGTCAGCCGAGACTGCCCAGTGGGCGACAATGCGGCAGCGTCCGAGGCCGCAGCCGAGCCGACTGCGGTCGTCGGCTCGGCTCGCCTCTCGGGCCGTCGGGTCACGTTTGCGCTGGCGACCTCGCCGTGACCGGCTATACGATCACGTTCCTGGGCTAAAACGTGACTATGGGCGCTTTCTGCAGCAGATCGAGCCTTGAAGTCCAGCGGTAGGTGGCGGGGTGGGATCCTGGGGACATGTTTGAGCGGTTCACCGAGCGCGCTCGCCAGGTCGTCGTCTTGGCCCAGGAGGAGGCGCGGACGCTCAGGCATGAGTGCATCGGCACCGAGCACATCCTGCTCGGCCTCCTGCGTGAGCAGGAGGGGCAGGCCGCGCGGGTGCTGCAGTCGTTGGACATCACCGTGGAGCGCGTCCGCGCGCAGGTGGTCAGGATGGTCGGCTCCGGGGAGGAGCCGACCACGGGTCAGATCCCGTTTACCGCGGGTGGCAAGCGGGTGCTTGAGTCCTCGCTAGATCAGGCGCTGAACCTGGGCCATAACTACGTCGGCACCGCGCATCTGCTGCTCGCAGCCGTGCACAAGCCTGAGGGCGTTGTCGCCCAAGTGCTGGTCGCGCTCGACGTCGACGCCGACGAGGTGCGCGGCGAGGTGATGCGACTGCTCGCGGGACCCGAAGCTGAGATCAGCCGTCGCCCGCTCCCCAGACCGAGGCTTGATGGTCCGGGCGCGCCGCTGAACCAGCCGGAGGGCGAGGTTGACTTCGGTTGGCGGGGGCGCTCGATCATGCTCGCGGCACTCGGTGCCGCGGTGCTCGCCCGCTCGGCGTTCTCTCCCGATAGGACGGGAACGCGCGAGCCGCTTGAGATGCAGCTGCTCGCGCACTTGACTCTCGAGACCGGAACCGAACTGGCAAGCCAACCTGGAGAGGGCATCGAGTCGCTCAGCGGCGCATTAGCCTGCGACTCCGATGAGCTTCGCGACTTCGTCCGAGCCCTCATCGAGGAGCGCCTGGTCGTGTACCCCGAGGACGATAATCGCGTCGCCATCACCACCGAGGGAGTCGCCCAGATCACCGATTGGCTGCGCCGCACAGCATCACTGTTCGGCGGCTGGCCACCCGACCGCCCAGAGGTCGACGACGCCACCGGATAAAGCCTCACCGGCATACCCGGGCCTGCCAAATCGTCACGTTTGTGGCCGAAAACGTGACTATTCGCGCAGTGACGCCTCGCTGAGGTCTACGCGGCGAGCCGCTCGTCGACCCCCAATGATGCATCCTGACTTCCGTGCCAACAGAGCTCCTGTTCATGCCTGACTACAGCGCCGACCCGATCTGGGACGCCACGACCGGGAGCATGGTCAGCCTTGACCGGCTCCCCATCGGCGAACACACACGATCCGCCGTTCGCGGTTGGGCAAGTCGTTGGGAGCAGCTCGCGAGACAAGAGATGCATTTCGACGAGGTTGAGAACGGCATGCTTCCCGGGCCTGCCGAACCGGTCCCGGCGCCAGCCTGGGAGACGATCGACCGCGACGGACGGGCGCTTTGCCAGCGGCTGCGCGACGAACTCGGTGACAGGTGCCGCGTCGGCTGGGTCAGCTTCGATCACGAACACCGCCACGTCCAATGGGACACCAACCGGCCCTTCCTTCCCTGCAGCGGCCGCCAGTCACCGGAGTAGCGCGCTATGAGCGAAGGGGCGCAAGACAGGTAACCAGCGCACGAGTTTCGGGCCCTTGAGGGCGCGGTAGCTCGGCATCGGGGCCGTCCGCAGGATCCCAAGATCGTGGGCTGAGGCGACCCGGGATCGGTCGTATCCTGGGTTGATGCGGCGCTACGTCGTTCTCATTGCGCTGGTCGTAGCGGCCTCAGCGGCGGTGGGCGGCTACGCGCTCACGAGCCCAAGCTCATCGGCCAAGACCGCGGGCAGGCACGGCTGTGGTTGGTTCGATTACGTGCCGCTGGCGCCGAGAGGCCAGCGCGTGTATGACCCTCGGAGCTGTCGAGACCGCAGCGATCGGAAAGGCGTCCAGCTGATCGTGGCTGCTGCCGCTGCGCCTCTGGTCGCCGGTGAGCATCATGACGTTCGAGCCTTATGTGCTGCCTACACGCCGCAGGCCGCTCGCGAGCTTGTCCTCGATCGCCAGCCTCGGATCGCTGGCGACTGCGAGGCCGCGATGCGAGCGCTGGTCGACAACCGGCTGCTAGACCACGTCTATGCGCGAGTCCTCGCCGCTCAGAGGGTCACGGACGTCGTCATCCGGGGAGACCGAGCCACCGCCCGGGTTACGTCCGGATCGGGTGGCGGGGTCGCCATGAGGTTCGCCAAGACGCCGAGCGGCGCTTGGAAGATCGCCAGCCTCTCGTTCTCAAGCCAGATCGTCACGCGCATCGGCTAGCCGATGTGACGCCTGCTCGGCCGATCCGGCCGCGAAGTTCCAAGTGACCCAGACGCGCCCGTTCGCGGCTGCGGCGCCACTCGCCGAGGCCGCCGGCGAACAGCTCGTCGACAACGATCTGCAGGAGCGCGTCGTCGTTCTCATTGAGAACCCTTTACGGGACGGCCCGTTGCCCGTCCTGTCAGGCGCGGAACGCGCACTCTCGGAGACGTTTGACCCGCTATATGGTCACGAAAATGAGCTAAAACGTGACCTCACCGCCTGCCGCTTGGATCAAGCCGGCCGCCACAGCCAGGTAGAACTACGGCATGAGCATCGTGGTTGGGCTCTTCATCCTGGCTGCGATGGTGGTCGTCCTAGCCGCTACCGCCGTCGTCTACTACGCGCTCTGGCGCGGCGGGCGGTATGCCCTCGCGAGAATCCCACCTGAGCGTCGCCGGCGTGCGCTGATCGGAGGTGCGCTCGAGCTTGTCTTCATCGTTGCGGCCGGCGCGGTGGTGATTGCAGCTCCTTGGGGACCTCATACGTTCGCGTACTTGATCTTTGGGTTAGCGGTCGTCGTTATCCCAGTGGCCCTTCTCGGTGCAGCTGCACAATCGAGACGCGACATACGACGTTCAGGTCGGAAACGGCGTCACGAGCGGAACGACGGGGCTGCGCCCCGCCCGTGACACCGACCAGCGCACCGAACTTCGACCGACCGCGCGCCTTCGTCCGCACCGCGCCATATCGTCACGAAATGGAGCAAAACGTGACTCAAGCCGCAGATTGCTGCCTCCGTGGTCAGGTGTGAAGTTGCGCGCTAAATGGCGGGATTCTTGACGCGCTATTTGGCGGGTCCGACACGGGTGGAGGGCGGGCGCTCGGCGCGGATCAGCACGACGCCGTCTCAGAACCGTTGCACGGACAACCCGACGAGCTCGCGGGCGCGCAGCGCGGCCGAGATCTCGGCGTCGCTGCCGCCCACGATCACCAGGCGCGGCGTGTCGTTCACGCCAGCTCAAGGAAGTTGCAGTGTGGTTGTCTGAGACAGTCGCGGGTGCGCTTGTGCGCGAGGGTGATGATGTGGCTGCGGACCGGGACGTCGTCGTAGTCATCGAGGATGCGATCGGCGCATCCCCGGATCGTCTCCGCGGGGTGGCGTTCGCCGAACTCGTCGACCAACGCCGGCAGCAGCTTGGCCAAACGGAACTGATGCGCGGTGGGGTCAGAGCGGATCGCGTCGATCTTCTCCTCGGCCAGCTCTCTGACCCGGTCATCGATCGTGTCGCGGATCGCGCGGACCTCGTCGATCGGCCGACCCGCTGGATCGGGGATATCCCAGGCGTCGACGACGGTGGGTACGTAAGGGCAGGCTTCCTCGCAGCCCAGCGTGACCGCCCAATCGGCGTGCAGCTGCATCTCGATCGTCAGCCGCTTGGGCTTGACCGCTGAGAGGTCGATGTCGAGCTCGCGCATCACTTCGATCACCTCCGGCCACACCCGCTGGGCTGGATTTGACCCTGCGGACTCCGCCTGGACGTCGACGGGGGCGTAGCGCTCAAAGAACGCCCGGGCCATCTGCGAGCGCCCGGCGTTGTGGTTGCACACGAACAGCACGTACTTCATGTCTCGTCTCCTCGTTCATGCCGCAGTCACGAGCTTCTCGGCGTACTCCCCCGGCAGCCCGGCGGCGCTGACCGCTCGCGCGACCGCCTCAGCGTCATAGGGCACCCGCTCAATCGACGCTTGCAGCGCGCCCGATGCGTCGAGCTGGAGGAGCGCGAACGCCGCTCGCGGGTCGCCGTCCTTGGGTTTACCCACCGACCCGCAGTTGACGAACCGCACCCCGCCGTAGGTGTGGATCCACGGCTGGTGGGTGTGCCCGAACACCAGCACCCGCGCGTCCTCGGCGCCCGCGAGCCGCTCATACAGCCGGGCCGGCTTGTCCTCAAACAGATACTCGTTGACCTTGCGCGGCGAGCCGTGCACGAGATGCACCGCCACGTCCCCCATCTGAAAACGCAGGTCGAACGGCAGCTCGCGCATGAACTCCTTCGCCGACTGATCGGTGTGGGCGAGCGTCCAGGTGACCGACTGCTGGCCCAGCTCGCGGTCATGGAGGGTGACGTACGCGCAGCCGCAGTCCTCAAGGTCGCGGGCGATCGCGTAGTCGTAGTTGCCATAGATCGTCGGGATCGACCGCTCGGCGATCACCGCGCACACCTCGTTGGGATGCGGACCGTAGCCCACGAGGTCACCGCCGCAGTAGATGGCGTCCACGCCGATCTGCTCGATCGCGACAAGGCTCGCCTGAAGCGCTGGCAGATTGCCGTGAATATCGGTGATCACCGCCACCCGGCGCAGCGGCGCTGACTGACCGGAGTGGGACATGGCCACGAGATTATCCATTGACAGTCATCACTTCAATCGGTATTTGTATATCGATGAGCGTCGATCTGGAACTCACCCCCAAGACCAAACGGCCGCCCGGTGAGCCGTGCTGCGAGCCCGTCGTCTACCCCGACGTCGAGCGCGACCACGCCGCCCGGATGGCGAGCATCGCCAAAGCCCTCGGCGATCCCGTCCGCCTGCAACTCGTCGACGTGCTGCGCAAGCACGCCGGCAAGGTCTGCGTGTGCGAGCTCGTCCCCCTGTTCGATCTCGCCCAACCCACCGTCTCTCACCATCTCAAGGTGCTGCGCCAGGCCGGGATCGTCGGCTCAGAGCGCGAGGGCCTGTGGGCCTACTACTACGTGATCCCCGACGCCCTAAAGGAGCTATCGGCATGGCTGAGCTGACCAACGACATTCGCGAGACCGTCCGCGAGCGCTACGCCAACGCGGCCAAGGCCGCCGCCAACGGCGCCTATGACCAGGCGCGCGCGCTGGAATCCGAATCAGGCTGCTGTGGCCCGGAGTCGCTGACCGGCAGCCCGGCGGATGAGACCGGCGTGTTCGGCGGCTCGCTGTATGACGCCTCCAGCCGCCAGGACGTGCCCGCAGCCGCCGTCGACGCGTCGCTGGGCTGCGGCGTCCCGACCGCGGTCGCTGATGTCCGGGACGGCGAGACCGTGCTTGACCTCGGCTCCGGCGCCGGCGCTGACGTGCTCATCTCCGCTCGGCGGGTCGCTCCCACCGGCAAAGCGATCGGGCTGGACATGACCGATGAGATGCTCGAGCTCGCCCGCGCCAACGCCGCCCACGCCGGCGTCAGCAACGTCGAGTTCGTCAAGGGCTACCTCGAGGACATGCCCCTCCCCGACGCCAGCGTCGACGTGGTCATCTCCAACTGCGTGATCAACCTCTCCGGTGACAAGCCCCAGGCGATCGCCGAAGCCGCCCGCGTCCTGCGCCCCGGAGGCCGCTTCGCAATCTCCGATGTGATCGCCGACCCCGACATGGACGCGGCCACGAAGGCCGACATGGCCGCCTGGACCGGCTGCGTCGCCGGCGCGCTCACCGAAGCCGAATTCCGCACCGCGCTCCAGACCGCCGGGTTTGAGCAGATCGAGATCCAGCCGACCCACCGCGTGCACGAACGTGCCTCGGCGGCGATCGTCCGCGCTCGCAAACCAGGCCCGTGCTGCGACTCCGAAGCTCAGGCAGCCTGTTGTGAGCCGGCCAGCAAGGCCGATTGCTGTAGTGAGACCCACGCCGCTGGCTCATGCGGATGCCAGCCCGTCTTGGCTGACGGCTGACGATTCATAACCGCGAGTTCGCGGGAGAACATCCGGCATGAGCACGAGCCCGCCCTCCCCGCCTCTTCTCTCGGCCTCTCGTGGCGAGCGTGGTCGGCTCGTGCGCCGCGCCAGAGTCCTGTCGTGGTTGAGCGTCGGCTGGATGGCGGTCGAGGCGGGCGCAGCGATCATTGCTGCCCTGATCGCCGGTTCGGTGGCCCTGCTCGGCTTCGGCTTGGATTCACTGATCGAGCTGGCCTCGGCGAGCATCATCATCTGGCGCTTCACGGAAGTGCGGAGTCAGAGCGAGACCGCTGAGCGCCGCGCTCAGCAGCTGATCGCCGGGTGTTTCGCGGCGCTTGCCCTCTATCTGATTTACGACGGCATCCGGACGTTGGCGGATGGCTCGCATCCGAGCACGAGCTGGCTGGGGGTGGGCGTCTCGATCGGCGCGATCATCGTCATGCCTCTGCTCGCGCGAGCCAAGGACCGAGTCGCCGCGCAGCTTGACTCCGCCGCCACCGCCGGCGACGCCGCCCAGTCATGGCTGTGCGCGATCGCGGCGGCAGGCGTGCTCGTGAGCCTCCTCGCCAACGCCGCGCTTGGCTGGTGGTGGCTGGATCCGATCATCGGGCTGAGCATTGCCGGCCTGGCCGTGCACGAGGGCCGCGAGGCATGGGCCGGCGAAGTCTGCTCTGACTGCGCTCCCGCCGGCTTTGGCACGGCCGCGGCGGCCGACCGCGATACTCATTGCTGAACTGAGGGCTGGGCGCACCGAGTTGATTAGCTCGGTGACCGCCGATCAGGTGAGTCCGTCGCCGGCGACATGATCACGTTGGTTAGAAAATCACGCTGGGCTGCGACCACCGCCTGTGCCGTTGACGTTGGGAGCGTGACGGTGTGGCCGAGCCGTTCGAGCTGCGCGACCAGGCGTTTGGCGATCCGGTCGGGGTCGGCGCGGCGGGCGAAGTAGTCGCCGCCGAGGTCGTGGTAGGGAATCTCGTCTTTGAGGATGTGGTAGCTGGCGATCAGGATCGAGTGGGCGACGGCGATGATCGCTTTCTTGTGCCCGCGCCGGCGTTTGACCTGCTCGTATTGGGCGCGTAGGTAGGTGTTCTTGGTTCGTGCGGCGGCGTTGGCGCACTCGGCCAGCGCGACGCGGGGGTAGGGGTTGCCGTTGCGGGGGCGTCCCGAGTGGCGCTTGCCGGCGGACTCGTTGTTGCCGGGACAGATCGCCGCCCAGCTGGCGGCATGCCGGTCGCTCGCAAACCGGCCCATGTCGGGGCCGAGCTCGGCGATCATCACGTGGCTGCTGCGCGCCGCGACACCGGGGATCGTGCACAGCAGCTCAGCCTTGTGCGCGAAAGGAGCCAGCCGCCGCTCGACCTCCTCGGTCAGCGTTGCGATCATCTCATCGAGATAGTCCAGGTGGGCGAGGATCTGGGAGACGATCAGCGCGTGGTGGGGCTGAAAATCCCCGGCCAGCGCTCGCTGCAGCGCGGGAAGCTTGGCGCGCAGCTTGCCCCTGGCCAGCTGGGCCAGCACCTCGGGGTCGCGGGTGCCCGACAGCAGCGCGCCCAGCATCTGCCGGCCCGAGACGCCAAGCACATCTGTGGCGACGCTTGAGAGCTTGATCCCGGCATCCTCGAGCACCTTGTGCAGCCGGTTGGCCTCGCGCTGGCGCTCTTGGATCAGCGTCTTGCGATACCGGGTCAGGTCGCGCAGCGCCCGGATCGGCTTGGGCGGCACAAAGCTCGCGCGCAGCAGCCCGCACTCAAGTAGCTGGCATAGCCACTGCGCGTCCTGGGTGTCGGTCTTGCGACCGAGAACGTTCTTGACGTGCTGGGCGTTGACCAACAGCAGCTCAAACTCGTCTTCCAGCGCGTAGTACACCGGCTTCCAGTAGACGCCGGTGGCTTCCATCGCCACGTGCGTGACCCCGAGCTCCTTGAGCCAGTCGCGCAACCCGAGCAGATCCGCCGCCATCGTCGCAAACTCGACCATCCGCTCCTCGCGCTCGCCATCGGCGCCGGGCGTCCGGACGCTCACGGTCACCGCCTTCTTGTGCACGTCAAGCGCTGCGCAGCGCTCCAGCATCCGTCTCATCGCCTGCTCCCTTCGGATCGATCACCAGCGTGTCCGAGGGGAGCCAAATTGTTCAGACGTTGGTTAGCGTGCTCGCAGCACAGTCCGGGGTACCACCCGGGCTCCCGGGTCTTGTTTATGACGGCCTCAACACGGCGGTTGTGACGCGACCTCAGCACGGACCGCCCCAGTCTCAACCATTTTCATCCGCCGGGGAGGGCGCCAGCGCCCATGAATGTTTATGGACATTTTCGTGACCCGAGTGGCGCTCGCGGCCTAGGTCGGAGCCGGGCGACCGGCTTCTCGAAGTAAGCCTACGGCTCCAAATCCCCCGGCCCAACCTGGCCCGCCATCAGTTCTGCTCTCACGCAGATTCGGCAGTCTGGCGGCCGTCTCGCTGGAGCGATGGCACTTCCGCTTTTTCCGTTGATGGGCTGGGCACCAGCGTCGTCATGGAGGATCGGCTTTGCTGGCGTTGCGTTTGAGTAGGTCGCGCAGCTCGCCGAGTGCTTCGTGGTCTTTGGGGCGATTAGCGACCTCCTTGGAGCGGACCACGGCGTCCAGCGCGGCGAGGCGCACGCGTCGGCCGTGGAGGTCAATCTCGGTCGCGTGGGTAGCGAGTTCGGCGTAGCCAACGAGATCATGTGGAGTCGCCCGCGAGATCTCTTTGAGGACGTCTAGACCACCGGCCTGAGTGTTCCAGTTGCCGATGTGCATGCGGCTGATGAGCACCCCGTCGATCAGCGGGACCGCGACGGTTTGACCCGGCGCGATCAGAATCTCAGCGCCGAGATCGCGCAGGGCACGCGCGACCCGCTCAAGATTTTGAGCGGTCCATCGCGGGCAGATGTCCAAATCGTTGGTGGGTCGCGACGCGCCGTGCTGCAAAGCGGCCCATCCCCCAACAGCGACGTATTCGACATCGTGGCGCTGCAGAGCGTCGACGATCGCCAACACATCAAACTCCATATCGGCCATGGTGAAACCGTCGCGGGTCAGCTGCGGCGAGCGATACGGTCTTGCTCGCCCGCGACGAACGCCAGCATCTCTTCACGGGTGGCCGGTCGCCCATCGCCGCCGGCTAAGACCGAGAGATCGTCATCGGTACGCGGCAGCGCGTGATGTGAAGCCCACGCCCAGCGCTCGCCCGGGCTGACAGCCTGTGACCAGGCGTAACGGACCTCGAACGGGTCCTCAGGGTTGGGCCAGCGCGTCTTGTCGTACTGGGTCGACACGAGACGGATTCTACCCGTGCAGCGCCAACCGCTTTGGCGGGGTGAGGTTCACGCGATCATCTCCAGATAGGTCTCCATGGGGTTGATGCTCATCGGCACCACGGCGAGCCGCTCAGCGGTCGCGAGATAGTCGGCGACCAGGCCGTCGAGCTCGTCCTTGAGCGTGAGGCCTGACTCGACCAGATATGCGCGGGTGCCGGGCCCAGCAGCGCCGGCGGGACGATCGGTCACACGAACACCCGTGTCTCCGACGCGCTGACCGTAGAGGATTCGGTCGCCGGCGGGGATGGTGTAGCGAGCCAGCGGTGCGCTTGCCCACCTTCGGCGCCGGCCGTCGTGTGCTGGGCCCGGGGTCCTCGAGGACAGTCGGCTCCTGGGGACGGTTTTGCACCCAGGTGGCGTTAGACCCATAGCCGTTGACTTCGTCTGGCCGGTAGCGCGCGCTGTCGGCGGGCCCGGTCGCGATCTGATCGGCGATCTGCTTGCGTTCGATTCGAACCTCGGTCCGGGAGCTGGGCCGGGTGTGCTTGAGCCGGTCGATCTCAGCGCTGGCCTGTTGGCTCGTCCGGGGGTAAGTGAACGTCTGACCGGCCCGGTTGGCCAGCGACCGCAGGTAGTTCAGCTGGCGGCTGGTGGGAGGCGTGGGGGCCATGCGGGGCTCCTTGGGGTGGGGTGCGGGCATGCCCCGACCCCGGCCTCGCCATCAGGCGCGATCTGTCAACCGATTGGTAATCACCCCTGCCGTACGCGAGGCTCTGGCGAGCGGGCCTCCAATCGGTTCTATGCGAAGTCGGGCGTTATCTGAACTTGGTGGTTGACGGTCGACGCCCTCAGGGATGAGGTGGGCGTTTTGGTTCGGATAACTGGGCCTCGCGGGGTGGGGTGGGGGCATGCCCCAGCCAAACAACGCCGCTGACGGCTGTCAGGGGAGTCCCGTCAGGGGCGCGCCGTTAGGCGCGGGCCGAAGGCCCAACCTTGACGACCGGCAGCGGTGTTGTAGGCGTGTCGGGGCTGCCCGCAACCCACCGCGAGAGGCGTGAGCGTCCGTCCGGTCGCTGCGAAGGCACTCCGGGTCGACGCCGGACTGCTGAAGCCGTTCTGGATGTTGGGCGAGCCCACAACGTCTGCGTGGTCAGGCAGTCGAGATAGCGGGGCTGATCCCTTATCGAATGATGTTGTAACGCTAGGGCCGGTTTCGCCCAATTCTCTTCCGTGAGCACGACCGACCACCACGCTGCGACGTCGCCGTTTGCCGTGGCATACCGCGACAATGTCGGTGAGGTCACCTCCTTCTTCGCACGGCGGGTCAACGAGCCGCAACTGGTGGCCGACCTGGTCTCTGAGACCTTCGTGGAAGCGATCGGATCCCTGAGGACCTTCGATCCTGCTCGCGGGACGGCTCGTGCGTGGCTGTTCGCGATCGCTCGGCGCGTATTCGCGCGCTGGTATGCGGCAGAGTTGGAGGGGCGGCGGCTCGCTGAGCGCCTCGCCGGGCTCCCGCTGCTTCACGAAGACGAGCTGGAGGACCTTGCTCGCAGAATCGACGCGCAAGCTGATGGACGCCGGTTGCTTGCCCGCTGTGCGGGGTTGCCGGACTTGGAACGGTCGGCGGTCGAGCTCGTTGATCTTGCTGGCTTGACGCCGCGCGAGGCGGCTCAGACCCTCGGAACCTCCCCGGGGGCATTGCGCGTTCGACTCCACCGAGCGCACGCCCGGTTACGACGAGAAGGAGCGCTACATGACTGATTTCGAACAACGATTGTGGGATTACCTGGCTGATGAGTTCAACGCCGATGACATCGACATGCCGATCGTGCGAACCATCGCGGGTCAGACCCCGCAGCGGCGGCGACGGGTAACGATCACTGTTGGGCTAACGGCAGCCGCAGTCGCGCTCGCAGCTGCAGTCGTTCTTCTCATCAGCGCGACCACTGCGACGCCGTCAGCCTATGCATTAGTCCAGCATCCCGACGGCTCGGTCACCGTCACCGTGCACAACCTGCGCACCGCAATCGGGCCAATCAACACGCATCTCAGAGAGCTGGGCATCCCGGTGCGCTTCATCCCGATCACTGATGCCTGCCCCGCGTCCAACGGCGGGTTTGTTTACCCGGTGAAGCCCTCGCAATACCCTCAACTGCGGTGGACGTTCACGCGGGCCGGGAGTCGCAAGATGGACCCCGGCGACTGGGGATACATCGGTATCGGCCGAAGCGACGATGGCCGGCTGCTCCTCGCCGGAGGAGCGATGAAGCCGCCACTGCCGTCCTGCTTCAACAGCACCCTCGGGAAACTCGCGTCGCCGTCAAGCTCGGGATCAAACCAAGCCGCCCCGCAATCGGGACCGTTCCGGCCGCTACTCGTACAGCGGGCACGAGTCGTGTAGCCGCGCCACACGACGAAGACGCGGTCGCTCCAGCTGGGCTCTTGCTACCGCGACCACCGCCATCTCGCGGCTGCGGGACGCCCGGGGCGGGCTCCGTCTCATGGTCGTGGCGGGCGGCGATCGGGGCTGCCAGTCGCGTCTGTCCCGAGCCCGCCACTGGTCAAGACCGCAATCCGGTCGGTCTAACTCCGGCTCGGGTTCGAGTGCGTCACCGCACCCGCGCGCTCTCACCGCCCCGGTTGCCCGTCTCTCCCGCGGCAGCCGTGCCGGTCTGTCGGTTTGAGCTCGTCCATTCTGCCCTCACTTGATCGATCGCGAGGAGGCTGTTCATGGGCGGGCTGGTGTCGTCGGGACCGTTGTCAGCGTTTGAGGCGGGGTATGTCCGGTGGTTGGTGGAGCGTGGGTTTCGGCCGGGAGCGGTGGCCGATCGGCTCGGGCAGTTCCGGGCTTTGAGCCGTTGGTTGGGCGCTCGGGGGTTGCCGGTCGCCGAGTTGGATCCGGAGCGGGTGGACGAGTTCTTGGACGCCCGCCGTGCGGCTGGCTACCGGTCCTACACGGCGGCGTCGAGCGTGCGGCTGCCGCTGGACTATCTGATCGGGATCGGGGTCGTGCCCTTGTTGGACGTATCGACGGTGTTCTTGCCGGTTGATCGTCTGCTCGAGGAGTACCACCGCTATCTGTCGCGCGAGCGGCGTCTCGCCGAGACGACGATCGCTGGCTATGAGCGCGTGGCACGCGTCTTCCTTGAGCATCGCGTGGGTCGCTATGACGGACTCGAGCTCGAACAACTCTCGGCGGCTGATGTGAGCGAGTTCGTCGCGGTTGAGTGCCGGCGGCTGACCGACGGCGGCGCGCGTGGGATGGTCGCGAAGCTGCGCCCGTTCCTGGTGTATCTGCACGTGACGGGGCGGATCGACAGGCCGCTTCGGTGGGCGGTCCCGAAGATCGCTGACATGCGCGGGCGTGCGATGCCGCGCGCGCTCGAGCCCGAAGCGGTCGTCAAGCTCCTGGCAGCTGCGATCGCCGGCGGACGGTCGACTGTCGCGATTACGCGATCGTGTTATTGCTGGTGCGGTTGGGGTTGCGCCGCGGCGAGGTCGCGGCGATGCAGCTGCAGGACATCGATTGGCGCGCCGACGAGATCCTGGTGCGCGGCAAGGGCGGGCGGCATGATCGGCTGCCGCTCCCGGCCGATGTCGGCGAAGCGCTCGCCGCGTACCTGCAACGCCGCCCGCCGGTCCAGTCGCGCGCCGTGTTCGTCGCGATGCTCGCCCCGGACGCGCCGCTGACCCGGCAGGCCGTCGGCACCGTCGTGAGCGCGGCGTGCTCACGCGCGGGGATCCCGCGGGCGGGGGCGCATCGGCTGCGTCATACCGCCGCGACCCAGATGCTCCGGGCGGGCTGCTCGCTGGCGGAAGTCGGCCAGGTGCTACGCCACGTGCAGCTGCGCACCACCGCGATCTACGCCAAGGTCGACTATGCCGCGCTGCGGCCGCTCGCGCTGCCGTGGCCCGAAGGCGGTGCGGCATGACCGTCCTGGAAGATCGGCTGGCCGAGTATCTCCATGTCCGGCGCCACCTCGGGTTCAAGCTCGAGCAGGACGGGGACCTGCTCGCGGAGTTCGTCGCGTTCCTGCAGATAGCGGGCGTGGAACGGGTCACGGTCGAGCTGTCGGTCCGGTGGGCGCGGCGGCCGGCCGTCAGCGGCCGATGGCAGATGGCACGACTCTCGATGGTCCGCGGGTTCGCGCGCTATCTCGCGACGATCGACCCGGCCACCGAGATCCCGCCCGTCGATCTGCTGCACGCCCGCCAGCCCCGCAACGCGCCCTACATCTACAGCGAGCGGGAGATCAGCGAGTTGATCGCAGCGGCCGCCGCGCTGACGCCCGCGCTGCGCGGCGCGACGTATCGCACCGTGATCGGAATGATGGCCACCAGCGGCACGCGGATCGGGGAAACGCTGGCGCTCGACCGCGACGACGTCGACCTCGAGCAAAGCGTGCTGCACATCCGTGACAGCAAAGGACGACGCCACCGCGACGTGCCCGTGCACGACACCACCACCGGGGTGCTGCGCAATTACGCCCGGCTGCGTGACCGGGCCTGCCCGCGGCCCGACACGTCGGCGTTCTTCATCAGCCCGGCCGGCACGCCGATCACCGGCCGCCGGTTTCACAAGACGTTTCGCGAGCTGATCGCGCACGTCGACCCGCCCCCTGGACATGAGCACGCGCACCGACGCCCTCACGATTTGCGCCATACGTTTGCTGTCGGGACGCTGGTTGGCTGGCATCACGCCGGCGTTGACATCGACCAGGCGATGCCGCTGCTCTCCACGTATCTCGGCCATCTGAACCCGAGCTCGAGCTACTGGTATCTCCAAGCATCGCCGGAGCTGATGGCGCTCGTCGCCAACCGGCTCGACAACGCGCTCGGAGGACGCTCATGACGCTGCTCGCGCCGACCCTCCAAGCCTGGTTCACCGACCGGCTGATGACCCAGAAGAACGCCAGCCCCTGCACGATCGCGGCCTACCGCGACACGCTGCGGCTGCTGCTGACCTTCGCCCAACAGCAGATCGGCACGGAACCATGCCGGCTGGACTTCGGTGATCTCGACGCGCCCCTGATCGGCGCGTTCCTTAACCACCTCGAACACGACCGCGGCAACAGTCCCAAGACCCGCAACGCGCGGCTCGCCGCAATCCACTCGCTCTACCGCTACGCCGCGCTGCGCCACCCCGAGCACGCCGCCACGATCGCCCGCGTGATCGAGATCCCGACCAAACGCCACCAGCGAACGATGATCTCCTACCTCGACCGGCCCGAGATCGACGCGCTGCTCGACGCGCCCAACCGAGCCACCTGGCTCGGACGCCGCGACCACGCGATGCTCCTCACAGCAATCGAGACCGGCGTGCGCGTCTCGGAACTCGTGAACCTCACGATCGCAAACCTGTTGCTTGGCACCGGAGCACACCTCCGGGTATTGGGGAAGGGCCGCAAGGAACGCAGCGCGGTGCTCACCCGCGAAACCGTCGCGGTCCTCGACCCGTGGCTGCGCGAACGCAAAGGCGAGCTGCACGAGGCGTTGTTCGCGACCCGCCGCGGCGGACCGCTGACCGCCAGAGCGTTCGCGGCGCTGCTCGACAAGCACACCGCCACCGCCGCGCAGGCGTGCCCGTCGCTGCACGCCAAGCGCGTCACCCCGCACACCCTGCGGCACACCAACGCGATGCTGCTCAGAGCCGAGAACGTCGACATCTACACCATCGCGCTGTGGCTCGGGCACCAGAGCACCAAATCGACCGAGATTTACCTCCACGCCGACAACCAGCTCAAACAGCAAGCGATCGACCGGACCGCCCCCACCGGCACCCCACCCGGCCGCTACAAGCCACCCGACCAACTCCTGGCGTTCCTCGAACGTTTATAGCCCTCCGAACCAGGCCGCCCCGGCAGCTCGTCGCTGAGTACCCGCAGCGACCGGACGGACGCTCACGCCTCTCGCGGTGGGTTGCGGGCAGCCCCGACACGCCTACAACACCGCTGCCGGTCGTCAAGGTTGGGCCTTCGGCCCGCGCCTAACGGCGCGCCCCTGACGGGACTCCCTGACAGCCGTCAGCGGCGTTGTTTGGCTGGAGCATGCCCACCCCCCACCCGCGAAGGCCCAGTTATCCGAACCAAAACGCCCACCTCATCCCTGAGGGCGTCGACCGTCAACCACCAAGTTCAGATAACGCCCGACTTCGCATAGAAGCGATTATCCGAACGTTCGGATAATCGCTTGACCGGCGCGCCGGCGGGGCCAGGGTGAGAGGGGTTGCCCGCGCTCCACCTGCCAAGAGCAGAGCTGATCCTCGGCCGTCTGTCGTTTCCGAGTTGATGCGAACATGTGTTCGTGACTTCGGACGGCCATGCCATCGTCAGGCTCAAGCGCGCGATCGCCAACGAACGGTGCAGCGCTACGCAGATCCGGGCCTTGGTCGCCGAGCTCCCCGGCCCGGTCGGCCTCGAGGATGCGCTCGCGATTCTTCTCGCGCTCCTGGACCGCGAGCCCGACTCGTTCTCCCGGATGGCCGCCCGTTATCCGGCAGGCGCTTGGGACGTCTTCAATGAGGCTGTGTTCCGTCCGGAGGCCGGTGCAAGATCGTCGGAGACGGAGCTATCCGGTATGGCGTCCTAGATGGAGCTGGCCGGGTGGCGATGGCTTGGAGAGGCTGTTTCGCCGTCGCGCGGGTGAGGAGCCCGTAGGGCGACGAGCCGGTGCGGCGGCGGCGCGTCCCCGGGGGGCCCCGGGGTGGAGGGAGGTTGTGGTGTCGGTGCGGGTGCAGCGGGTTGATGTGCCGGGCGGTGAGCGGACGTGGACGCTGCTGGGCACCGATCACCGGCGGGTGGAGCCGGTCGAGGCGTTTCTGGAGTACTTGCGTGTCCGGGGCTTGTCGCCGAACACGGTGAAGTCCTACGCGCGGGCCATGGGTCTGTGGTGGGAGTTCCTCGAGCTGACAGGCCTGGCCTGGGACCGGGTGTCGGTCGAGGATTTCGGACGTTTCTTAGGCTGGTTACGCAGCGGCGATCCGCCCGGTGTCGTCTCGGTCGAGCGCCGGCCAGCGCGGTTCTCAGAGAGGACGATCGCCGTGCGGTTGCACGCCGTGAGCGCGTTCTATCGCTACCAGCACTTCAACGGCGTCGAGGCAGCCTCGCGGCTCTACACCCGAGTATTTGACCGGGGACGCTCCTACCGGCCGTTTCTGGAGCACCTGGCTCGCCGGCAAGGGTCGGTCCGCAGTGTGATCGCGCCCCGGTCGGCCGCGCAGCTGCCGCCGCCCACGTTGACGCCGGCTCAGATCACGCTGATCAAGGACGCGTGCGCCAGCTGGGATCCCGGGCAGCGAACGTGGATTGGGTCGTTGCGGGACCGCCTGTTGTGGGCGCTGTTAGAGGAGACCGGACTGCGACTCGGGGAGGCGCTCGGGGTTCAGCACCGTGACTGGCACACCGGCCGGGGCGACACGCCGTTTGTGGAGATCGTCCCGCGCGAGCATCCACATGGGCTGCGGGTCAAGAGCGGCGCCTACCGGCGGCTGTTCATCTCCGATGAGCTTGATCGTCTCTACGGCGAGTATCTCTACGCGCTGGTCGAGCACGGGATCGACCTCGTCGTCGAGGACTTGGACGGCTGGTGGCTGTTCGTGAACCTCGCGCGAGAGCCGCGGTTCTCCCCGCTGCGCGCCGAGACGGTCGCGTCGCTGGTCAGGCGTCTGCGCCGACAACTCGCGGGTCGGGTCCCTGAGCGCTGGACACCGCACTGGTTTCGTCACACGCACGCGACCGCGTTGTTGTTGGCGGGCACCCCGCTGCATGTCGTCAGCCGTCGCCTGGGGCACCGCGACGTGCAAACCACCCAGAACTTGTACGCGTGGGTGACCGAGGACGCCGAGCTGCGAGCGGTCGCCGACTGGCGCCGGTTCACCGAAGGATGGAGGCGTCCTGTTGCCGACGATTAGCGCCCAGCTGGCCGCACGGTTGTGCGGCGACTACCGCGGGGAGATCTGCCAACAGCTGTGGTTACAGATCCCGGAGCCACTGCGACTGGAGCGGTTTGACGCTGTGTCGACCGGCGGTCACCCCGGGTTCTCATGGCGCCAGACGTTCCAGCACCTTGATCTGAGACCGCTGCCTGAGCCGATGCGACACGAGCTGGCGTGGTGTCTGTGGCGCGCGATCGATCAGGGCGGTCAGATCCACGGCGCCTATGTCGCCCTCGTGCACCGTCTCTCAGACATCGACGCAGACGATCGCGCCGCGGACCGCCCGGCGGCGGTGTCGCTGATGGGCAGGTCGCTTGAGGAGTGGGAACGCGCGATGGCCAAGGCGACCCTGCGGCGCGGGCTGCGGCTGTCAGGGATGAAGCCGGCGCGGTGGGCGCTCAGAGCCTGTTATCGACTGTTGCATCTCGTCTATGACCCGCGGGAGTGGTGGGAGCACGAGGTCTGGGACCTGCGTTTGGACGCACGGATCCCGGTGCGCGCGCACGAGCCGACCGCGAAGAACATGATCAACTTCCTTGCGATCGAACAGGCCTGGCTCCGTGCCGGGCTGCGCTGGCATGGCAAGGTCGGCCTGGAGACCGGCATGTCGCGCTGGTCGACTGTCTATGACCGCGTGACCGGCCTGAAGCATTTCAGCGCCTTCTTGACCGCGGCCGGGGTCGATCACCCCGCGCTGGCCGAACGCCCGAGTGACCTGCGGCTGCTGGCGTTGGACTTCTTGGGATATCTCCGCGGTCTGCGTGCCGTGACGGGGCCGAACCGTGGCGGGCGGCTGTCTGACAGCTATCTGGTGCACGTGATGGGAGATGTCGAGCAGTTCTACGCGTTCATGGCCGACCACCACCACGAAGCCGCCAGCCAGCTCGGCGATCACCGCTGGCGCTACCTCGGTGACGAGCACGCGCGGCTGTGGCGAATCGGGGAGAAACCGCTCAAGCCGCGCACCCCACCCGACGGCGCCTACCTCGATGACACGGCGTTGAGCCAGATCATGGCCAACGTCCAACTCCTCGGCGACCCGCCAAGCCAGGGAGGGCTCGGCGATGAGCAGGCGATGCGGCTGCTGATGCTTCTGGCCCTCACCGGCCGTCGCGTCAGCGAGCTGTGTCTACTGGAGTTCGAGTGCCTACTGCCACTCCCCGGCTTGTCCGCCGGCGGCGATGATGAGGACGGCGCGGTCGCGAAGCTGCGCTATCAGCAGACCAAGATCCAAGGCGCGCCGGACACGATCCTGGTCGACCGCGACGTCGTCGCGCTGATCCGCGCCCAACAAGACTGGGCGACCCAGTTCATCGCTCGGCGGGCCGAGCGTCCAGACGCCCGGCCGCGCTATCTGTTCGTGGCGACCCAACGCAACCGCTACGGCCGGCTCCCCTACCCGGTCGCCACGCTCGCCGGCAAGCTCAACGAGTTCGGTGACCGCATCGAGGTCCGCGACAGCCAGAACCGGCGGGTCGCGGTCGGCCAGACCCACCGGTTCCGGCACACCAAGGCGACCAGCCTGATCAACGCCGGCGTGCCGCTGCACGTCGTGCAGCGCTACCTCGGCCACCTCTCCCCGACGATGACGATGCACTACGCCCAGACCCTGCAGAAGACCCACGAGCGCGAATTCCTGCGCTACAAGAAGATCACCGCCGACGGCCGCCAGCTCGAGCTCGACCCGCGCGACCTCTACGACCTGCTCGAACTCGACCAGCGCGCCGACCGGGTGTTGCCCAACGGGCTGTGCCTGCTGCCCCCACGCCAAGCATGCGAGCGCGGCAACGCCTGCCTGACCTGCGACAAGTTCGCCACCGACCAGACCTACCTGGCCGAGCACACCCAACAGCTCACACGACTCGGAGAGCTAATCGAACACCGCCGCGAGACGTTTCGCGCCAAGACCGGACGCGAGATGAGCGACAAGAACGTCTGGCTGGCTCAGCGCCGCCAAGAGCAACGCGCGCTGCAGAGGATCATCGCCGCACTCGACCACGCCGAGCTCGGCCTCGACCAAGCGGTTCGTGGCGCGGGAACCCCAGCACGCACCCAGGTCGATGACTGAGCGCGGCAACCCCGACAACCTTCGCGCTGCCGCTCAGCGCAAGCACCACGATGCCGTCGACCGCGCGGAACGGGCGCTGAACGCCTTGGTGCGCGACGGCGAGCCGGTCAACTTCCGCGCAGTCGCGCGGCTGGCTGGCTGCTCGCCTGACTTCCTCTACCGCACCTCCCCGCTACGGGCCCGCATCGAGCAGGTCCGATCCCAACCGCGGCACGCCGCCGCGGCACCGACTCCCACGCCTCCCAGTGGGTCGCCGAGCATGGTCATCCGCGAGCTTGGCGCTCGGCTCATCGAGGCGAAGCGCCGTCACCGCGAAGAGGTCGCCGAGCTCGAGGCCGCACTGGCCGCCGCACACGGAGAACTGCTCCAACTGCGCCGTCGATACGCTGACGGGCGCTTCCAGCCCGACGGAGGAGCTCCATGATGTCCGAAACGCACCATCACAAGAGTTCCCGGCCCATCGGTGTGGGCTGGTCATCCTGGCGAGGTGATGCGTAGTTGACTCAGTGGCGGCAGGATTGAGCAGCAGGGCAAAGGTCGACCAGCGCAAAGGAGAGTGCATCGTGGCGAGCGACGCAGGCAGCAAAACAAACGAGGGATCGTTAGGTCGGGTCAGGCTGCCGGCTCAAGATGTGCTGCCGTTCCCGCCGACGCCGTCAGCAAGTCACGCCGGGCGGACGATGCAGGAGTCCACCTACCAAAACCGTGTCCAGCGTGGGCGGCTGCCCGAGGATGCCCCGAACATCCTGATCGTGTTGATCGACGATGCGGGTCCGGGGCTGCCCGACACGTTCGGGGGTGAGGTGAGAACGGACACGCTGAGCCGGATTCGTGATGAGGGGATCGGCTTCAACCGGTTCCACACCACGGCGATGTGCTCACCCACGCGGGCGTCGCTGCTAACGGGGCGCAACCACCACCGCATCGGTAACGGCCAGATCGCTGAGTTGGCCAACGATTGGGACGGCTACGCCGGGGAGATCCCCAAGAGCAGCGCGCTCAGCGCCGAGGTGCTCAAGCACTACGGGTACGCCACAGGGGCGTGGGGCAAGTGGCACAACACCCCGGCGATCGAGACGACCACGGCCGGCCCGTTTCACAACTGGCCGTCGGAGATCGGGTTTGAGTACTTCTACGGGTTCCTTGCCGGCGAGGCGTCGCAGTATGAGCCGAATCTGGTGCGCAACACGACGAGTGTGTTGCCGCCTAAGACCCCGGAGGAGGGGTATCACCTCTCAGAGGACCTGGCCGACGATGCGATCTCCTGGCTGCATCGCCACCAGGCGTATGAGCCTGACAAGCCGTTCTTCATGTACTGGGCCACCGGCTGCCTGCACGGGCCCCACCACGTGGCCAAAGAGTGGGCCGATAAGTACGCGGGGAAGTTCGATGATGGCTGGGACGCCTACCGTGAGCGGGTGTTCACCGGGGCCAAGGAGAAGGGGTGGATTCCGGCCGACGCGCAGTTGACCCCGCGTGATCCGCAGATGCCGGCGTGGGAGGACATTCCCGAGGAGCAGCGCCCGTTTCAGCGCCGGCTGATGGAGGTTGCCGCTGGTTACGCTGAGCACGCCGATGTGCAGGCCGGCCGGTTGATCGACGAGATCGGCCGCCTCGGGCTGGGGGAGAACACGCTCGTCTTCTACATCTGGGGTGACAACGGCTCCTCCGGTGAGGGTCAGAACGGGACGATCAGCGAGCTGCTGGCCCAAAACGGGATCCCGACCACGGTCGACATGCACATCAACACGCTTGAGCAGATGGGCGGCCTTGACCTGCTCGGCAGCCCGAAGGTCGATAACCAGTACCACGCCGGCTGGGCGTGGGCGGGCAGCACCCCATATCAAGGGATGAAGCTGCTCGCCTCCGATCTGGGCGGGACGCGCAACCCGCTCGCGGTTCGTTGGCCGGCGAACATCACCCCCGACGCCACCCCGCGCACCCAGTTTCACCATTGCAACGACATCGTCCCGACGATCTACGACGTCATCGGGATCACCCCGCCACGGGTCGTCAACGGCATCCCGCAGGACCCGATCGACGGAGTCAGCTTCGCGTACACGTTCGACGAGCCCGGCGCGCCGGGCCGGCTGATCACCCAATACTTCGAGATCATGGGCAGCCGCGCGATCTACCACGACGGATGGATGGCCTCGGCCACCGGCCCTCGACTCCCATGGGTGCCCGGCCTGCCGCCCGGTATCGCAGACTGGACGCCCGATCACGACCAGTGGCGGCTCTACCACCTCGACGAGGACTGGTCACAAGCCGACGATCTCGCCGCCCAGATGCCCGAGAAGCTCGTCCAGCTTAAGGAAATATTCGCGATCGAGGCGGCCCGCAACAGCGCCTTCCCGATCGGCGGCGGCCTATGGATCCCCGTGTATCACCCAGAACTGCGGATCTCGACGCCCTACCGCGAGTGGAACCTCGGTCCCGACATCATCCGGATGCCGGAGTTCTGCGCGCCCGCGCTCGGGAACCGCGCCAATCTCGTCACGATCGACGCCGAACTGCCCAAGAACCCCAACGGCGTGCTCTACGCACTGGGGAGTTCCAGCGGCGGGCTGACCGCCTACATCGATGATGGGTACCTGTGTTACGAGTACAACCTGTTCATCCTGATGCGAACCAAGATCCGCACCGAGCAGCCTGTCCCTACGGGAACGGCGAAGATCCAGATCTCGACCGATTACGTCGAGGTCAAACCCGGTGGGCCGCTGAACATCACGATGACTGTCAACGACGACGAGGTCGCATCCGGGGTCGTGCCGGTCAGCGCCCCGCTGTTATTCACCGCCAACGACTGCCTGGACATCGGCGTCTGCCACGGCGGCCGCGTCTCCCTGGATTACTGGGACCGCGCACCATTCCCTTTCAACGGCGCGATCAACAACGTCAACGTTCGCTACACGTCTTGACGGCTGAGCGGCTCGTGCGGCCATGGTCCCTTTGTCGGCATGCTCCCCCAGAGCAGACTCCTACTGGACTGTCCCGGTTTTAGCTGGCGATTGCATCGAGGGTGACTCGTCCGCGGCGAACCTTCTCGAGGATCTGGTCGGTTGTGGCTATCCACTTGAATGGCTCGGGGTTGTCGTTGTGGGCGGCGAGATAGGTCTCGATCGCGTCGATCAGGTCCGGGACGCTGTGAAAGATTCCGCGGCGGATCGCTTTGTCGGTCAGCTGGCCGAAGAAGATCTCGACCATGTTTAGCCAGCTTGAGCTGGTTGGGGTGAAGTGCAGGATGAACCGCGGGTGCCGAGCGAGCCAGGCCTTGACGTTGGGGTGGTCATGGGTCGCGTAGTTGTCGAGGATCAGATGGACTTTGAGGCGCTTGGGGACCTGGCGGTCGATCGTCTTGAGGAACGTGAGGAACTCGGCGTGGCGGTGGCGTGGCAGGCACTGGCCGATCACCGAGCCGGTCAGGACATCCAGGGCAGCGAACAGGGTGGTGGTCCCATTGCGCCTGTAGTCGTGGGTCATCGTCCCCGCCCGACCCGGTTTCATCGGCAGCGACGGCTGGGTGCGATCCAATGCTTGGATCTGACTCTTCTCGTCCATGCACAAGACCACGGCCTTCTCCGGTGGGTTGAGATAGAGCCCCACGACGTCGACGAGCTTCTCCTCAAACCGCGGGTCGCTGGAGAGCTTGAACGTCTCGACCCGGTGGGGCTTGATGCCTCGTGCAGACCAGATCCGCTGCACCGTCGAGGAGGACACCCCCGTCCTGGCCGCCATCGTCCGACAACTCCAGTGCGTCTCACCCGGCGGCGTCTCGTGCAACGTGAGCCGAACGATCTCCTCAACCTTTGCCGGCGGGATCGACGGCCGGCGACCTCTTCCGGCCCGGACCGCGGAGAAGTTCTTCAGACCATCCTCGGCGAATCGCTCACGCCAACTCGCCACAGTCGCGGGAGACACATCAACCTCCGCCGCAATTCGCGTGTTCGCGAACCCGTCGGCGGCCATCAACAGCGCACGCGCGCGCAGCACATCACGGTGCGGCGCCGTGCGCGAACGGATCAGCTTCTCCAACACCGAACGCTGCTCATCGGTGACGGGAAGCGCAGGAGTAGCAGCGCGCATACCTCATTCTACCACCAAGAATCAGCTATTTGTGGGACACTCCACTACGTCGTCGCCGCGTGGGCAGCGAAGTGCCGGCCTGGTGCTCTGGTCGTCGGAGTTTCGAAACGGAAGCTGTGGGCTGGCCGCTCGAGACCTCGGCTGGCTGAGCTCCCGGCACCGATGCCGTTGCCCGACCGACGACGCAACCGGCACGAGGCATACCTGCTTGAGGACATGTCCTTGAATGCACATGCGGCGGAAAAATGTCATGCCTGCCTCTGACTTACGAATAAGGCCCGGTGGGGAAGTCGCCTGACGCTGGAATACAAGTTGAGCCTGGGTGACGCGCAGCTGACCTTGGCCGCGTTGGAGGTGTTGCCCAGCCCGAGCGCCCGCGCGGGCGCCGAGGCGCTGATCGAGCTTTGCGATCGGGCGGGGCTGCGTCGCGTCGACGAGCTCCTCGTCGGCTGGCTGGAGCGCCGCGGGATCGCCAGCGCGTGACGGGGGACCGGTCGGCTGCGATGCCGCACCGGCCCCCCGATCACGCCTGCGCTAGGCGACGCTGATCAGCTCCAGCGCCCGGGTCTTCTGAGCGCCGTCGTCCACGGTGCGCGCGAACCGCTCGCCGCCGTGGCGGATGGGTCGCTGCCAGTCGCCGTACTCCACGATCGCGTTGACCGCTGCCCATTTGCTGCCCGGCGCGTTGCCCTGGGTGTCGCCGTGGAGGAACAGGCCAACGATCTGGCGCTTGGTGTCCTCGCGGCCGCGGCGCGCACGGTCGGTGAGGCGATCCTCGGTGCCCGGAGGGGTAAAGCTCGTCAAGGACTCGCTGAAGCTGGCGCTCGGTGCAGGACTGAGACGCGAGCTGATCGCCGGTGGTCTTGAACTGCTCGTAGTAGTTGATCGACAGGTCAAGTATCCGGCGGGCTTCGTGGACGCGGCGGCTGATCTGCTCGGTGTGGCGGATCGAGAACTTCTGGCGGGCGCGCTCAAGGCCCCAGTTGAGCGTGTTCTGGCAGACCACCCGGATGGGGGTGTTGGCGGCGATCACCGCGGTGGAGCCGTCGTGGCTGTTCATGAGCAGCACGTAGGGGCGCACGGGGTCGCCACCGACCTCGACGTGCTCGGGCAGGGTGGCGAGCACCCAGACGCGCCGTCCGCCGTGCAGGCTGCCGGCAGTCTCGAAGTGCAGGCTTGACCCGAGCAGCTGGTCCACGAACGCGAACGATTCGTGGTTTTGGACGATCCGGTAGCGCTCGCCGACGATCCCGAGCACGGTGCGGGTGTCCTGGCGGACGGTCGCGTAGTAGCCGGGGATCTCTTCGCACCGCGCCTCCCACCAGTCGTTGACGGTGGCGGCGTCGCCGCGGTCGATGGCGATCGGTTCGCGCTGCACTTGCCAATCAAGCCCCGCGGCGTGGATTGCTTCGGCGATCGTTGCCGGCGGCTGATCGAGGACGACGCCGAGGCCGTGCCATGGGGTCGTGCGGACCGAGAACATCGAATCGCGGCTGGCAATTCCGGCGGGCATGAGATGCCTTTCTGATCTGTGGCCCTGCTCGGTGCGGGGCCGGTCGCGGCGAGGGCCGCACGCCCGGATGGCGTGCGAACATGCCCCGCCCGCCGGCTCCCGCACCGAACTGCCGCGCGCCTCCTACCGTGTCTTGGTCGTGTGTGACCCACGTCGCGGCGGCCGTTGGACGCGCCAGCCGGCGCCTCGCGCGCTGGAAGTGCCCGTTTGGGCCCCTGCGGGTGAGAATCGAGCTCTTGAGAGGCGGTCTGCGGGCTTCGGAGGACTGTCCGTGACCTATCGGACTCCCGGATTTACGGCCGCTCGGGCGTCCCTGCCCGAGCGACCGCATGCGCAAGTCAGCCCGCGTTGACGTCCTTGAGCTCGTCGTGGAGGTCGAGATCGTCGTCGACCTCTCGCTCGTTGATCTCATCCACATGGGAGGCGGTGTCGACGTCGACGTGGTCCTCGACGCTGGCATCTACGGTCGCCGCGCGCTCACGCTTGTCCTGCTCCTGGATCCGCTTGACGGCCGCGTCGTAGTCGCGGTGTGCGCGCGCCACCGCCTTCTCCAGCTCGCCCAGCGACGCCGGCAGGTGCGGGCCGGCGAGCTTCTTCAGCGCCTTGGCGGCCTGGTCCTTGTGCGAGCTCCATCCGATCGCCGGCGTCCGTTGGCTCTGGGGCACCACCAGCCGCGACGCGTACTGCTCTGCTGCAACCACCACGAGGGTGCGGCTATACAGCTCCGAAGCCGAGCGAGCCGCGCCAACGAATTTCCACAGCCACGCGACCGCGTCTCCAGGCTTATGCGGGTCGCCGTAGTCGATGCGCAGCGCGCCGCGGGACCCGTCCTTCCGGCTTTTGGTGACGTCGGCGCGAAAGTCGCCGATCACCAGCCGGATCCCTGACATCGCCAGCCGGGTGACCCGCTCGCCGGTCTGGGAGTAGGGCGACTGGTCATAGTCGGCACCCAACAGCGCCAGACAGAAAAATCGCGCAACGTCCATATCTGACGGATCTATGGTGGCCAGCCCGTTGAGCAAGCTGGCGCCGAGATCGAGGTTGACGCCGTGAGCCCGCTCGGCGATCTCGCGCACCGCCCGTTGCTCGTCGCGACGCGCCTCGGCGGCCGGGTCGACGGACAACTGGGCGTTGGCGTGGCGGTCGGCCTTCTTCGCGGCGGCGCGATCGACCACGCGGGCTTCGAGCTCGGTGACGGTGCGCGCAATCGCCTGCTTGACCAGCTCGCGATACAGCGAGCGGTCAACGATCAGCGGCGCGCCGTGGTCAAATTCGATCGCGACCCCGGCGGCTCGCGCCTGGTCGACCTCAGCGTCGGCGAAGCGGACATCGGCGCCGTAGGCGTAGCGATCAAGCTGGCGCGCCAGTTGCACCGCCCGCTCATAGAGCGCTTCGGTCTTCTTACCGAGCTTTAGCGCCGCGACGTCGCGCCCGTCAACGCGGGTGAGATGCTCAGCGAACACCGTGGCACCGCTGTCGCGGAGCGCCGCGTCAAGCACCCACCCTGGTTCCCGGACCAGCCGCTCGGCGGCCCATTCGTCGGCCAGATAGGCGATCAGCGCGTCAAGCAGCGGTGCTGACACCTGGCCGATGGTCCGCAGCTGCTGAACTCAGGGCAATCTGCCCGGCGCCGACCATCTGCTGTGCTGGCTCGGGAAGCTCGAGCAGCTTCATCCGGGCGGTGACCCGGGCTTTGGGCCACCCCAGTGCCTGAGCGGCGCCGTCCTCCGACAGGCCGTTGGCGAGCATGGCGGCGACTGCGTGGGCCTCCTAACTGGCGCAAGAGCGTTATTCGAACCGTGCGCTATTCGGCGGCCGGGTGATTGCGATCCCGCTGGGCAACAGGGCAGAAGCGAACCGCGAGCAGCTTTCGCGAGCTACGCGCCCGAACTGTGAAGCGACGCCGAGCCCGTAGGGCGAGGGGCGCTGAGGTACGCAGGGCATGGCGTATGAGATCGGAGGTGGAAGTCCTGACCTGGGGCCCTGACAGGGGGAACCCAACATCGAAGAGGCAAGGGCGCGGCTCGGAGTTCACCGGGCGGTCCCAGTGCGGCCTGGGTTGGCGCTGCGGGGCTTCCGTGAGGGCGTGTCTGGAGGAAGCCATAGGTGCGTTGTGGTTGCGAACGAGAGTGAAGCGCCGTAAGGCGTTCCGTGGGTGGGTGAGCTGGCCTTCGGCAGCGATGCCCGGTTCCTGTCGGTCCCGCGGGCGTAGTGGCGACGTGATCACGACGAAATCTCTGCGTCTTATCCCTGGAGATCTGCTGGGTTCCAGCCCGCGGGTGGTGGGCTGGTAGGTCGGAGAACGAAGAGGACGATGGCTCGATGGCCCAGCAGAAGTCAGAGGACCGCGTAGTACCGGACGGCGGGGTAATGCCCGTCCAGCCCACCGGCGGTGGGCAAGGGAAGGCGGTCCCGGTTGATCAAGCGGTGGGACAGCTGTGCCTGCCGATCGCAACAGCAGAACGCCGCAGCAGGGTCCCGGACCGGTCCGGGACGGATCGGGCAGCGGGGGAGCCGAAGGCGATCGTCAACGCAGAGCAGGTCACGCCCGTGTCGATGGAGGAGGTTGCGTATCGATTGACCGACGCGCTTCAGAAGGTGGTCTTGAACAAGGGAGCGCCCGGCTCGGACGGGCAGACGGTCAAGATGCTGCGCGAGCAGTGGTCGACCGCCGGTCCGAAGCTGGCCGCCAGTCTGCTTGATGGGAGCTATCGCCCGGGCTTGATCCGTCGGGCGATGATCCTCAAGGTGGGTGGTGGGCAGCGCGGGCTGGGGATCCCGAACGTGATCGACCGCGTGGTGTGTGAGGCGGTCAGGCAGACGCTCGAGCCTGTCTGGGAGCCGAGCTTTCACCACTCGAGCCACGGGTTCAGGCCGGGACGGAGTTGCCACACGGCGATCGCCGAGGCTCAGCAGCATGTCCGAGATGGGTACGGGTGGGTGGTTGACATCGATCTGGAGAAGTTCTTTGATCGGGTCTGTCACCAGCGGTTGATGGCCAAGCTCGCAGAGCGAGTCCATGACCGCCGGTTGCTTGTGCTGATCGGCGTGTTGCTGAAGGCCAAGGTGGTGCTGCTGGACGGGGTCGTGATCGCGAACGAGCAGGGGGTGCCGCAAGGCTCGCCGCTCTCGCCGCTGCTCTCGAACATCGTGCTGGACGAGCTCGACCAAGAGCTCGGAAGGCGTGGCCACCGGTTCGTTCGCTATGCCGATGACTGCAACGTCTACGTGCGAAGCGAACTGGCCGGGCACAGGGTGATGACCGGCCTGACCGGGTTCATCGAAGGGCGCTTGCGCCTGAAGATCAACCGGGAGAAGTCGGCCGTCGCCCGCCCTGAAGATTGCCACTTCCTCGGCTTTCGGCTGCGGTCAGATCCGCGGTCCGGGGTCGTGGAGGTCCTGCTCTCCGGGCGCACGATGCGCAACGCGATGGACAGGATCCGTCAGCTCACCCCACGCACCTGGGGCGACAGCCTGGAGGGCTGCATCACCCGGATCAACGCGTGGCTGCGTGGCTGGCACGGCTTCTTCGGGATCGCTTCTGCCTCGGAGATGCAGATGATGCGCAAGATCGACGCCCACCTGCGGCGGCGGTTGCGCGCGATCATTTTGCGCCACTGGAAACGCCGACGCACGATCGCCAAGCGCCTCGTCATGCTTGGCGTGAACCGGAAGGCAGCGTGGCATCAGATCTATCAAGGCCAACGGTCTTGGTGGGCCATGAGCCACGCGCACGCAGTCGACCACGGCCTGCGCAACGCGTATTTCGCCAAGCGCGGGCTCGTCTTCGCGGTCGATCTGCACCACCGGGCACACCAGCACACCGTCGCCCCCGACCCGCCACAACTGGCGCTATGTGGATAGATCAAGGTCGATAACCGGCCGGCGGCGGGGTTCACAACCCGCCGTCCCGAAGAGCCGTGTGCGACGACCGCACGCACGGTTCTGTGGGAGCCGGGGCGGGCAACCGCCCCGGCTACCCGATCAGTTTGGGCGCGGCGTGCCGCACCGGTTAGGTCCCCCTCGCGCTCTCCGCGTGCTCGTCACTCGCCTCCCCTTCGGTAGCTCACCTGGTTGGAGGGTGGGCTCGCTTCGACTACGCGATCGCCGACAGCGAACGTAGCGATCTGACCGCGGCTGCACGCGTTCCCGAGCGAAACCCTCGGACGCGGCGCTTCAGCCTCGCCGCTGCCGGATTTGCGTGAGGCTGTCGCGCAAACCTTGGGCCGAGTCAAGTTCTTGTGCTTCGACGACAAATCGGCGATCACGCGTCAGGGCTTTTCCGTCGCGATGAGGTCGCTTTGGCCGGGAGGCCAGCGCACACGGGGTCGGCTGAAATCGCGGTTGTAGCTTTCGTATAACCGCTCAAGTTTGTCCGACAGCCTCGCGTGGAAGGAGGTGCGACGGGATCCCTTGCCCAGCACCGATCGCTGGGTCTGCTTTTGGCCGCGAGCCAGCTCTTCGGGCGCGTGCGGCAGGATGCTGGGCTAAACCTGTGCAGTTTGGCGAATGCTCTGTTTCCTCTGCGGAGAGAGTGTGGAATCCGGCGATCATCGTGGGAGAGGCGATCGTGACCGGATTGCCGTGAGAGGAGAGCGCTGGCATGTCTGCATCTCAGTCGAGGTCTGCGCGTCAGCAGAGTGCCGTGGCCTCTGCGGCCGATCCGGGTCGAGTTCGTGATCGCGCTCGCCGGCCTTGGCGGCGCGGCATCAGGCTGTGGCCGTTGGCTGCGGGTATAGCGTTGGTAGCGGCGGCCGGCCCGGCCGCCGCAGCGGCAGCACCTAACTCTGTTTCGCACTTGAGCCGCGCCCAACTGGCGGCCAGGGCGGCAGTGGCTCCTGCCCCCGCGCCATTGGCGGCACCCAGCGCGGCGCAGAAGGCGGCGCGCCCGTGGTTAGACGCGGCGCAGACTCCTGAGCAGCGGGCGGTGCAGCTGCTGGCGCAGATGACGTTGCCGGAGAAGGTCGATTTGATGACCAGCAATCAGGGCGAGGCTCCGTACGCGTACTACAACGCGGCGATCCCGCGCTTGGGGATACCCGCCCTGAAGATGGCTGACTCCAGCTCGGGCGTGGCTTCGCGGGGTTGGTCGTTGGCCGCGACCGGTTCGACGGCGACCGCGTTGCCGTCGATGCAGGCTCTGGGCGCGACTTGGGATCTGCCGCTGGTGCCGACGTATGCCCGGACGGTGACCGATGAGGTGCTTGACACCGCTCAGAACGTGCTGCTTGGTCCGGATGTCGACATCGTCAATAACCCGTGGTGGGGGCGTATTGACGAGACTGAGAGCGAAGACCCGATCCTAAACGCCGACATCGCCGCTCCCTACGTGCGCCAGGTGCAGTCTCAGCATGTGATCGCCACGCTCAAGCACTACGCCGCCTATAACCAGGAGACGAATCGGGGGTTTGGCCAGAACGACATCGTTGATCAGCGCACCCTGCGAGAGGTGTACACGCTTGCGTTCGGGGCGGTTGACCAGCAGGCCAACCCTGGCGCGGTGATGTGCTCGTTCAATCAGATCAACAGCCAGTATTCGTGTGAGAATCCGTACACGCTGCGCGAGCTGTTGGAGACGCAGCTGAAGTTCACCGGCTTCGTCCTGACTGACTTCGGCGCGCTGCACGACACGATTCCGGGCTTGCGGGCGGGGACCGACATGGAGACCGGGACTGACTCCGTGTACGGCCCGGCGCTGCTAAATGCGGTCACCAGTGGCCAGGTGCCCGAGTCGCTGCTGGATGCGGCCTGTCTGCGGATCCTGAGCACGATGTTCCGAATCGGGCTGTTTGATCATGCCTACACGCTGCATCCGATCGCCGTGGCCAAGGACGACAAGGTGGCGCTGGACACCGAGGAACAGGCGATCACGTTGCTGAAGAACAGCAATAACACGCTGCCGTTGAGCAACGCTACCAAGTCGATCACCGTGGTCGGCGCGGACGCGAACTTCCTGGCCGCGCCGACAGGGTCGCCGTACGTGTTCCCGACCGAGTCGACCACCGTGCTGCAGGGCATCCTCTCCCGGGCCGGTTCGGCCAGCGCGAACTGGGTGCCGGGCAACGACCCGGTCAACGGCGCGTCGATGTTCGAAACCCCGGACATGACCACGGTCCCCTCCAGCGTGCTGTCGCCGACTAACGGGGTCGGTACCGGGCTGGAGGCCGACTATTGGGATAACCCTAGTTTCCAAGGGTCGCCGTCAACGATTCGAGTCGAGAAGCAGGTCAACTACGACAACGGCTTCCTCACCGACTTCCCGGGGTGGTCAGGAGCGACGTCGCAGGTGCCAGTCCCGCCGGGGGCCAATCCGTCCGCGCAGCAGTCGGTGGTCTATGACGGGCATATCACCGCCCCGGCAACCGGGGACTACACGCTGGCGCTGACCGGCTACGGCGACGCCACGCTGACTCTGGATGGGCAGCAGATCATCACCATGACCGGCGCGGACGAGACCAAGTCCTACGCCGCCTCCCCGGTGCTGCACCTGGTCGCCGGGCAGACCCACACTCTGCACATCACCTACCAGGCTGACCACCCGTTCTCTCCTGGCCTGGAGCCGGGAACGTTGCTGCTGGAGTGGAGTACTCCGCCTGGCGCTGAGTCCCCGGCGATCCAGCAGGCGGCAGCGGCTGCCAAGACCACCCAGGTGGCGATCGTGTTCGTGCGCACCTTCGAGGGTGAGCAGCGCGATCGGGTGTCGCTGCACCTGCCCCAAAGCGCGGACGAGCTCATCTCGGCCGTCACCGCCGCCAACCCCCACACCATCGTGGTGCTGGCCAACTCCGGACCGGTCACCATGCCCTGGCTGAGCAAGGTCCCCGCCGTGGTCGAGACCTATTTCGGTGGCCAGGAGCAGGGCAAGGCGCTGGCGCACGTGCTCTGGGGCGACGTCAACCCATCGGGCAAGCTGACCGTCACCTACCCGACCAGCGACACCGCGGTGCCCCCGGGAACCAACAATCCGTGGGCCACCCAGGGCAACCTCAATGTGGTCTATGGGCAGGGCATCAACGTGGGCTACAAGGGCTACGACACCGCCGGGATCACCCCGCTGTTCCCCTTCGGCTACGGCCTGTCCTACACCACGTTCCGCTATAGCCATCTGGCCGTCACGCCCACCGGCAATCCGGCTACCGCTCCGATCCACGTCCAGTTCCAGATCACCAACACCGGCCAACGAGCCGGCTCTGAGGTCGCCGAGGTCTACCTCGGACTACCCCGCAGCACTGGAGAGCCGCCCAAGCGACTGGTCGGATTTACCAAGGTGCGCATCGCCGCTGGCGCGACGGACACCGCCCGGGTAACCATCCAACCCCAAGCCGGAGCCCACCCGCTGGGCTATTTCGACACGACGCTCAACAAGTGGGTCATCGCCCCCGGCGCCTACACCGTCTACGTAGGCTCCTCAGAACGCGCGACCCCACTCCATAGCAGCTTCACGGTCTCCGCGGCTGGCTAATCCTCGATCGGAGCCGCCCGCCGCAGACAGCCGCTCGAGCAATCCTGACCACGCACCGCCGGACCCGGGACGCGCGGAAAATCAAGGCTAGGAGCAGACCGCCGGTTTGTCGCGACGAACCGGAGGTCCCGGACTCAATGTCGGCGTACAGCTCGAAATTCGTCCTGTGGTTGATGTTGAGACCGGAGGTCGTAGCTCTGGGCTGTCGCTCGATCGCAGATCCGATGCGTATGGCGGTGTAAGGTAGCTCCTTCGGCCGCACTCTCTATCAAGGAGCGGGAGCGTCCCCGAGGGTGACAACCAGCTTCTGGGCGGAGACCCCCGCTCGTTGGGCATCGAGCGCGGCCTGCATGCTTTGCAGGCCGCGGCCGATCACCCGGGGCTCGGGCGCCGTGTGGTATCGGCCCTCGGCCAGCGCTGATGGCAGGAAGGCCTCATAGACGGCCGGCCCGACCTTGTCCTTGGCCAGGGATGCGCCCTGGATGAAGCGGGTGGGGATCCGTTTGCTCATGGCGGAGATCTGAGTGCGGGCGCCCGCCTGAGCGAAGCTCAGCAATACCAGCGGTAAACGGCCATCGGCCAATCCAGCCATCGATACCGGCGCCGCTGCCTGGGACAGAAAGCGCCTGCCGTCACAGCGGCGCAGAACCTCCAGGCACGGCAGCGCCGAGCCGGTCGCGAGCAAGATCGCCCCGGCAACCTGACGGCCGCGCAATACGTCGACGAGCTCGGTGACGATCGCTGGGCTGTGGTAGTCGAGGGACTGACTGGCTCCGAGGGACTTCACCAGTCCGTCGTTGTGCGGTGAGCAGGTGGTGATCACGTCATATCCGGCAGCGACGGCGAGCTGGATGGCGTTTGCCCCGACGCTGGTCGATCCGCCCCAGACCAGCACCGTCTCACCGGCGCTCACCGGCGCGGCGGTTGGGAGCGTCAGCCCCATCTGTTTGGTTTGGAAGAGGCCGCAGGCGGCGGTTGAGAGGCCCAGCGGTAGCACTGCGGCCTGCGTGAAACTGAGGTCGTCCGGGATCGGTGTGGCCACGTTCTCCGCCACGGAGGTGTAGAGCTGGAAGGCGCCTTCGGCCGGCGTCTTGTGGTCCTTCTCGGCTCCTAACGCGAGGCCGAGCACGCGGTCTCCGACGGCGAAGCGGGTGACGCGGGCGCCGACTTCGACGACCTCGCCGGCTAGGTCGTAGCCGAGCACGGCGCCCTGCTTGATCCACGGGTAGACCGGCGCCCGGGAGATCTGGATGATCCAGTCGACCGGATTGATCGCGACGGCAGCGTTGCGCACGATGATCTGCTGCGGACCGGGGGTCGGGTACGGCGCTGGGCCGACCTCGAGATGTCCCGGGCGGCCGGTCAGTCGGGCAGCATGATTCGTCGCGCTCACCGGTGTGCTCCTTCTCCGCTGGTGGGATGCTCGGAACCGAGGAGAAGCTCGCCCCCGGCGGCCTCGGCCAATTGCGCGCCGAACAGCGTGCACGGCGTGTATGTCCCGGGGCGGCCATCGCCGGCCAAGAGGCGTCTGGCGACCTCGGACGCCGCGGCGGCTGTGAAGTCCATCGCCTCACCAGCGCGCAGCCAGCCCTCGCTAACGGCACCGTCGTCAAAGACGACCGTGGCATGGCCCCAGGAATGCGGGCGCGGACGGGGCCGCTCGGGGAGCTTGGTCTTCGCCATCTGACGGGCGAGCAGCCGCCGGACGCGTGGTGAGCGCCCCAGCACGCCAAGGGCGGGCAGCGCATAGCGGATCACTGCGCCCGCTGGCACCTCACTAGAGCCGGAGATGACGTTCGCCGCCCCGCTGTCGCGCCAGGCGGTGAGCAGGTCGCCGCTGGGGAAGTTGACGCTGGTGACCCGATCCCCGTCGGGGGTTACCAGCGGGGCGGGGGTGTCGTCGATCGGCGTACTTACGAGCTTGCCGGCGCGCACCTGCCGGCGTCCGAACGGCAGGCTGTTGACGATGCTGCCGGCCAGGGCGGCACCCATCACGTCACCCGCACTGGCCACCGACGGCAACGCATCGACGCGCACCCGCGTCGGGATCGGCTGCCCGTCAATCAGCGCGACCAGCACGCTCTCAGTCGAGACGACCCCAAAGCCAGCGCCGGCCACGAGGGTCTGGCCGGCGCGCTGAGCCCTGGCGTCGCGTGAGAAGACTGACTCAAAGGAGGCATATTCATTAGAGAGGTCGAGATAGTGAGTGTTCGCCGGGAGTGCGTCGATCACCGTCGCCGCGGTTGAGGTGAAAGGACCCACCGTGTTGATGACGACAGCCGTCGGGCGGGCGGCGAGCACCTGCGAGAGCTGATCGAGGGAACCTATCTCGACTCGCGGCGTCTGCCTCAGCGCGGTGGCGGCCTGCTTCAGCCGTCCGCGGTCGCGACCGAAGAGGACGAGCGGGATGTTCTGGGCGTCGAGCCGCGCGGCGATCGCGCGCCCCGTGCGGCCGGTCGCGCCCAGGATCATGACCTCGTCTGACACAGCGCGATCTCCAATGGTTGTGGACGACATCTAACGTCATCATAACGACATTGCCTGTCATGGCGCTAGCCTGTGGCCATGCCCCGCTGGGAACCAGATGCGCCCGAGCGCCTCGAACGGGCCGCACTCGAGCTGTTCGCCGAGCGCGGCTTTGAACAGACCACCGTTCCGCAAATCGCCGAACGCGCTGGATTGACGACCCGCTCGTTCTTCCGTCACTTCGCCGACAAACGCGAAGTCCTGTTCACAGGCGAGGAAGATGTGCCCCAGCGAGTCGCCGATCTGCTCCGGGATGCCCCGACCTCACTCAGCATGATGGAAATGCTCACCTGGGGCATCGAGACAATGGCCAAAAACTTCTTCGAAGGTCACCGCCAAGAGCTCCGGCAGCGCGGCGCGATCGTCGCAACCGACGTCGGGCTGCAAGAGCGCGAGCTGCGCAAGCAGGCCGAAATCGCCGCGGCGATCACCGACACCCTAGTGAGCGCCGGCCACGACCCACTCAAGGCGACCGTGGCAGGCAAGCTCGCAACGACGATCTCCAGCACAGCGCTGACCCGCTGGACAGAAGCAGACGATGACCGCCCCCTCGTCGATCACGTCCGCGAAGCCCGCGACGCAGCAACCCAGCTGATCAGCTGATGCGCCCGAAGTACCGCGCCGGACCACCCTTCGGCGCGTCAGTTCGCCGAACGGGTCTGACCGTCCCCGCGCCGCGCCCGGTCCTGACCCATTCGCGAAGACATACGCCGCTCCCGTCGAAGCGCCACCCCTCGGTAGACGATGGCCGGCCGGAATTGCTTCTCCTTCCACGCACATCCGGCACTCTCGCCGCTCGCTTTCGACTCGGCCGAGACAACTGCTTCCGGCGTAATGCGGCAGCCGGCCCCGTCGCCTGCATCCGTGGCTCCGAAACGCGCGACATCGAGCATCCGGCTGACGATCGCTTCCATATCCCGTCACCGCGGACCGAGTCAACGCTTCGGCGACCAGGGGATCGTCTGACGCGTTGGGGCCGGACGAGTCCTTTGCCGCTCAGTGAGAGGCTGCGTCTGGATCGGTGATGTCCGGCCGGTCGGTTTGGCTCTCGGCCGGTGGCGGGCTGACTCTCTTTGCCGCTGTCGACCCCATGGGTCTGACTGGCTTTCGCTGTGTCGCCCGTCACCGACCGAGGACCGCCGGCGTGACTTGACAGGAGCGTGCCAGCGCCCCACTGAGCGGTGTCCGCCGAAGGTCCGCTTCGTCAAGCTCAAACGAAGGGACGCCGCATATGATCGTGATCGGGGCAGACACCCACAAGCGCAACCACACGCTGGTCGCGGTCGACGGGGGGACCGGCGCGCTGCAAGGGCAGCGTGAGATCGCGGCCAGCGACGCCGGATCGCTTGATGCGCTGCGATTCGCCGCCGGCCTGGACGAGGATCGGGTGTGGGCGATCAAGGATGGCCGGCATGTCTCGGCGCGTCTGGAAGCGGCGCTGATCGCGGCCGGTGAGCGGGTGATCCGGGTGCCGGCCGCGATGACCGGTCAGACCCGGAAGGTCGCCCGGCAGGCCGGCAAGTCAGATCTGATCGATGCGCGGGCGGTGGCGCTGGCGGTGCTCCGCGACGGGATCGAGAGCTTCCCGGTGGCGTTCACCGACGCCCAAGCGATGCAGATCCGCGTGTTGGCTGAGTATCGCGATCAGCTCATCACCGAGCGCACGCGGATGATCAACCGCCTGCGCTGGCATCTGGTCGCGATCGCCCCCGAGCTCGAAGCCCAGCTTAGCCCCGCTGCGCTGCGGGGCCCGCGGATCTGCGCGCGGCTGACGCGTCAGCTCGCGCGGCTGACCCCCAGCCCGCAACTGCGGGTCGCTCGGCGACTGCTCAAGCGCATCTCAGAGATCGTGCGCGAGGAGCGCGAACTGCTGGTCGAGTTGTCTGGCCTGATCGATGCGCACTTGTCCCGAACTCGGCAATTCTGACCTGCGCTGATAGGAAATACGCCTGAGGTCAAGCGGCGGCTGGTTGGAGGGTGACGTCGTGGCCGAGTTCTCGTAGTTTGGCGATGAGGCGTTTGGTGGCGCGTTCGGGGTCGCGGCGTTGGTAGTAGTCGCCGCCGAGCTCTTGGTAGAGCTCACCGTTGGTGAACATGTGCCAGTAGGCCACGAGCATGGCGTGCTTGACGGCACCGAGCGCGCGGCCGTGCCCGATCCGGGGACGCAGGCGTTGGTAGAGCGCAGCGAGGTAGGTGCTCTTGCTGCGGGTCGCGGCCAGCGCGGCTTCCTCTAGGGCGATCCCGAGCCACTTGGAGCGTTTGCGGGTTCGGCCGCTGCGGCGTTTGCCGGCCGATTGGTCGTTGCCGGGGCACCGGCCGGCCCAGCTGGCGAGATGCCCGGCGGTCGGGAACACGCTCATGTCGACGCCGATCTCGGCGACCATCACCTCAGCGGTGCGGCGGGCGACGCCGGTGATGCTGCTCGCGAGCTCGACGCCGGCCGCGAAAGGGCCGAGTTGCTCTCCGATCGCGTCCGAGAGCTGGGAGATCTGCTCATCCAAGAAGTCGAGGTGAGCGAGGATCGCGCCGATCACCAGCACGTGATGAGGCTCAAAACGACCCTCCAGCGCTTCTTTGAGCGCGGGGATCTTCGCACGCAGTCGACCTCTCGCGAGCTCGGCGAGAATCTCGGGATCGGTCGTGCCCGACACGAGCGCGTCAAGCATCGCGCGACCTGACGCGCCAAGGATGTCGGTGGCGACGCAGTCGAGCTTGATCCCGGTGTCCTCCAGCGCCTTGTGCAGCCGGTTGGCCTCGCGTTGACGCTCTGCGATCTGCGTCTTGCGATACCGCGTCAGCGTCCGTAGCTGCCGCTGGGGCTTGGGCGGCACGAAACTGCCGCGCAACAGACCGGCCTCCATCAGCTGGCACAGCCACTGCGCATCGCTGATATCAGTCTTGCGGCCCGGGACCTGCTTGACGTGCCGAGCGTTGCACAACGTCAGGGCAAAATCGTCCTCCAGCACGTGCCAAACCGGCTGCCAATACACGCCGGTCGCTTCCATCGCGACATGCGTCACGCCGAACGCCGCCAGCCAGTCGCGCAATGCCATCAACCCCGCGACCGTGGTCGAGAACTCCGCCAGATGCGGCTCACGAACACCGGTAGGTCCGGGAACCCGCACGCACGCGGTCACCTGCGCCTTGTGCACATCGAGCGCGGCAACACGCTCATAGATCGTCTCCACCCAGCCTCCAACGGTCGCTCATGAACACCGATCGTTGCCTGCAGGAGCTTCCAAAACAGACGAGTCTGATAGGCGCGCTCGCAGCGGCAGTCCGGGAACCCGGGGGAAGCACCCACGCCAAACTAACGACGGGCTCACAAGCACCAAGGGCAGGGCGGCGTCAGCAGACAACCCCCAGATCCTCGCCCATTTCACCCGCCCGCGGAAGGCCGAAGGCCAGGACAACTAACTGGAATCAGACGGCCCGAACTGCCCGTGCTTACGATAATTGCCCTGCAAATGGGTGACTCTCAATCCCAAGGTTGGAGGTTCGATTCCTCCACGGCCCACTCAGTAGCCCCGCTGCGGCGGGGTTTTCTCGTGCTCGGGGACGCGCCGATTCGCGAACCATGTCCCGATATGCCCCGAGGTCGGCGGACGATCCACTCTTCCGCCGGGCAGTCACAACGGGCTCATATCCGGTCACCCGGGGCGTGTGCCGATCCCAAGCCACGGCTCCACCACCAGACGACAACGGGTCGAGGCCCCCTGACGAGAGCCTCGACCCGTGAACCTACATGCGCTCTGACGTCAGCCGGCGGCCTGGACGAGCAAGGCGACAGCCCGCTCCGGATGACCCGCCAGCAATGCGTGATCGGCGTTGGCGATCAGGCGCGATGTCCGGGCATCCGGACCACCGTTGCTGACCACCTCTGCCTGCGCGATATCGCGGGCGACGGCCACCACCGCTTCCTCGGCTGCGAAGTCGGCGCCGCTGGACGACAGCCGCTGCGCCACCCGGCCGATCGTCGCCAGGACGACCGCCGGCCGACGAGCCGAGCCGTCGCCTTTCCAGGCACCACGAGACCGGGCCAGCGCCGCCAACTGTCCGCTTGCACCACTCAAGCCGCGAACCCCGTACAGCGCATCCCGCGCGGCGAGCACGTCGTCGCGCACCGAGGTGGTGCGCAGGCCCCAGCCGAACGGGAACAGCGGGTCGTAGTTGGGGTCGCCGACGTTGATCGGCTCCTGGCTCAGGGTACGCGGCCACGACTGCGGCAGCTGTCCCGTGAACGGCACCTGGCCGAACAGCGTCGCGGCGACGCCCTCGCCCTCGGTGCCCGGCAGCCATGAGGCCACCAGACCGTCGATCTCACCGAGCTGGTCGGTGATCGTCATCGGTCGGCCGGACACGATCATGACCACGCACGGCATCGCCTGGCAGACCTTGTCGACCGCGGCGTGATCGGCCGCCGACAGGTTGAGGTCGGCGATGTTGCCGTTCGTCGCCTTATATGCGTTGAAGCCGACGTCGCCCTGACCCTCGGCGTACGGATGCTCGCCGACGACGACGACGCCGACGTTGTTGCCTGAGGTCGGAGATGACGCGTCCGCGCTGTAGGTGACGTTCGCATCCCTGGCCTTGATTGCCTGCAGGATCGTCGTGCCGGGATCGGCGATCGGCCCCGGCTGACCCTGCCATGTGAGCGTCCAGCCGCCGGTCTGGGCGCCGAGGTTGTCGGCGTTGGAACCGGCGACGTAGATGTGATCCCGAGCCGACAGCGGCAGAACGTGGTGAGCGTTCTTGAGCAGGACCTGGGACTCGGCGGCCGCCCGGGCCGCGACCGCCCGGTGCGCCGCGTCGCCGACCTGGCCGATGTTGCTGCGGTCGGTGAACGGGTGCTCGAACAGCCCCAGCTCGAACTTCTGGGTCAGGATCCGGCGGACCGCGTCATCGATGCGCGACATCGAGACGTAGCCGTTGTTGACGAGCGTCGTCAGGTCGGTCTCCAGCGTCTGGTAGGTGTTGGGGACCATGAACATGTCCATCCCGGCGTTGGCCGAGACGCCGATCTGGTAGCTGTACGTGTCCGGCACGCCCGGCGGCAGCGGCGACGGGATGGGGCACGAGCGGGAGTCGCCGATCTCGTTGACCGCGTTGTAGTCGCTGATCAGGAAGCCCTTGAAGCCGATCTTCTGCTTCAGGACGTTCGTCAGCAGGTGCTTATCAGCGCTCATCTTCGTCGGGCAGGAGGCGCCGTCGAGTTGGACGCTCGAGTACGACGGCATGATCGAACCGACCTTCTGCTGCCGGACAGCGGTCACGTACGGCGAGACATGCACCCGGATGAACTCCGGCGAGCTCATGACGTCGACGCCCTGGTCGATGGGGTAGGACGGCGGGCTCCCCAAGCTTCCTCCGTCGCCGGTGCCGTACTGGGTCCCACCGTCACCGGCGAAATGCTTGGCCGTCGACAGGATGTGGTCATTGCTGCTCAGCGACGAGGCGGTGCTTCTCGTCGCCTGAGGGTTGAGGCCCTGGAAGCCGGAGATCTCCGTCTCCATCCTCTTGACCAGCGCCGGGTCCTCGCCAAACGACTCATACGTCCGGCCCCAGCGATCGTCGCGGGCGACGCAGATGCACGGGGCGAAGCCCCACTGCGGACCGGTGGCGCGCGTCTCGGCCGCGGTCACCGCACCCTCCTGGAAGGTGAGGGCAGGATTCCGGGTCGCCCCCATCCCGATGTTGTGCGGGAAGATGGTCGCACCCGCCATGTTGTTGTCGCCATGGACGGTGTCTAGGCCGTAGATGAGCGGGATCTGCAGTGGCGTGGCCAGCGACTGCGCCTCGAAGCTGTCGATCATGTCCGCCCACCCGGTCGGGGTGTTCGGCGTCGGAACGTCGCCGCCGCCGGACAGCAGCGAGCCGAGCAGCCACGCACGGATGTTGTTGATCGAGTTGTTGCTCGTCGTCGACGAGTCGGTGAACATCGACTTGTCCGCCTGCGTCATCTGGCCGACCTTCTCGGCCAGCGACATCCGCGACATCAGATCGGCGACACGCCGGGCGATCGGCAGGTTGGCGTTGAGGTACGGGAAGCCGTGGGCGTCGATGACGATCGTCGGTGGGCTGCTGGTGACGTCTGCTGTCGCGTCGGTGCTCGACAGCGTGATGTTGATCGTCTTGGCCTCCGACGGCGTGTGGCTGGGCAGCGTCGTCACCGAGAACGTCTTGGTGGTGCCGGACGCCGTGCCCGCCGGGAAGGTGATGCTGCCCGATGCCGACGTGTAGTCGGTGCCCGCCACGGCCGACGACGCCAGTGAACGCTGCGCCGACCCGCTACCGACCGGGAGGATGCCGCCCGTCTGATAGGTGACGGTGACGGCGCGGTCCAGTGGCTGGCCGCCGGCCGTCGTCAGGACGATGCCGGGCTGTGCGGTGTCACCAGCGTGGACGAGATACACCGACTTGGCGGCCGACACCGTGACCTGAAGCGGCGTCGTGGCCGACCGGGCCGGCTGACTTGCGACCGCCGCGGCGGCAAGCGCCGCGACGGCGAGACCAACGAGCGACCATCGCCTGGCCAGCATACGGCCGACCAGCCGAGGGATGCTAAATGCGGACATGCGCCTCTCTCCTCTTTGCGCTTGTGGCCCCGCGTCGCCGTCGTTACCCGCCCTCTCGTGGTCTCAACCAGGCACAGCCTCCGGCGCACAAGTTTTGTCCCGGATCCGACGGTGCACGGGACGATAATCGGGGCGGCGCGTGGTGGCGCCGTGGTCCTTTGTGGACATCGGCACCGTGGAACACAGGCCCCAGCGTGTCGAGGACGTCGCGCCGGCTGGCTCGGACTGCCGCCGGATCGCGGCTGGTCTCCGCTCGCGGCGGTGGCCCCGGTACCGGGGCGAGCGACGGATGAGGCCGGAGGCCGTGTCCGGCCGGGAAACGATTCGACGGGGGCCTCGGCTGCGGGTTCGTCAGCTGGCCGCGGACCACGGACTCGTCCCCTGGTCAGTCTCACCCAGCCAGCGTCTCCCCCTTCCGTCGTCCTCGGACTTTGCGTCTTGCTGGTCTCTCCGCTCCGGCGCACGCAGACTCGGAGTCTTGCCATCGCCAGGTTCCTCCAAGAGAATCGGCGCACGACGTTCGCGACGATTGGAGGCTGACGTGCCGCTCTATCTAGGTCGCTTCAAATACTCTGCTGAGGCGATAAAGGCGATGATCGAGAACCCGCACGACCGCGGCGCGGTCGCCGCCGAGGCCGCCGAGTCGCTTGGATGCAATCTGCACGGCATCTGGTGGGCGTTTGGCGAGCACGATGGCGTGTTCCTGTTAGAGGCGCCGGACAACGTCGCTGTAGTCGCGCTCGGGATGGCGGTCGGCGCGAGCGGACAGATCAGCACCGAAACCATTGCGCTCCTCGACATGAACGAGGCACAGGAGGCGATGCGCAGGGCCGCGACCGCTACCTTCCGCCCGCCGAACTGACCGGCGCTGGCCATCCATCTTGTTCCGCGCTCAGCGGGTAACTACTCGTTCGCGTCGGCCTTGAGGTCCTCGTAGGGGACGCGGGCGACGAAGCCCTGTGACTGACCCTCTTCGTGGCGGACGATCGCGACATCGCGTTTCACGACGTGGCCGTCGACGTTCATCTCGACCGCGTCTGCCGGTTGGCCTCTGGCGATCACCGTGCCCCGAACCGGTTGTCCATCGGGGTCGGGCACGTAGACGGTCTGGCCGATCTCTACCTCCATGACCGCGATTCTAGGCTGCCTCTCGCCACGTAGTTGGGGCGTTTTCAGAACGGTTGGTGTCGCCGGCAAGTAGACAGACCTCGTAGCCCCATGATCGGCCGCAGCGGCCGGCCATCGCGCTTGCGCTCCAGGCCCGCGACCAGCTAGAGCAGCAGCGCCAAGATGATGGCGGAACAGGCGACAAGGCAGCAGCCAGCCGAAGACGCCGTCAACTGCCCTGGATCCATCCAAGCGGCAGCCTGCGTCGACTGAGCGCGAGCCCTCACATAGCCTCCGACGCATGACGACGAACGATCAGGAGGCTCGGCCGATTTTTGCTCCGGAGCCTCGCTACGGCTTCGGGCTGACGGAGCGGCCGGAACCAGATCCCTGAGACGACTGCTTCCACACAGACCGGGCGTCTCGCCCCGACCGACGACCGCCGGATCCACCTGTCGCGGCGCGTCAGCCAGGAGGAAGCGCGGAAGCCGCGATCGCAGCCCGGTACGCGAACGAGCGGCAGTCTCGGAGGCGCTTCGCGGTAGGCCCGGTTCGTTCTGCGCCGGCAGCGTTTACGGTCGTTGAGTCCGGCTGACGCGCTCACGGTCTATCGAAGGCGAGGTTGTACCGATGTTGGTCGACGTCGAGCCTCTGTGACGGGACTGCGCTTCTGCGAGTCCTCGCGGCCCGATCGCTGGCCCAAGCCCGTAGCGTCAGCCGACAGATCGTCGTCCGAAGGTGCTGTTGGGCTGGAACCCTAATACCGGTTGACCAAGGAGGTTCGGCGTGATCGTCGACTGTGCCCACTATCGCGATGGGCAGCGGCAGGATGGGGATGCGATGGATATCGAGCGGGCAGCGGAGGTTAGTAGTCAGGAGGATGAGCGCGGCTTTGTCTGGATCGAGCTGGTTGAGCCCGACGCTGATGAGCTGGCCGAGGTGCAGCGCAAGTTTGGCCTCAACGAGCTCGCCGTGGAAGATGCGCGGTCCTTTCATCTGCGGCCTAAGTTGGAGCAATACGACGAGGCCGACGTCCTGTTTGGGGTGCTGCGCACCGCAGCCTATGTCGATGAGCGTGAGGAGGTCGGGTTCGGCGAGGTTTCGATCTTCTTGTCGCGTCGGTTTGTGATCACGGTTCGTCAGGGAGTCGCCAGCGAGCTGAGCGAGGCCCGCAGGCAGCTCGAGCGGCGGCCGGATCTGATCGAGTACGGAACCAGCGCTGTGCTGTGGGCGATCCTGGACAAGATCGTTGATGACTATGTGCCGGTGATCGAGGGACTAGAGCAGGACGTCGATGAGGTCGAGGCCACGGTGTTTGGAGGATCGCCGGCAGCCACCGAGAGGATCTACCGGCTACGTGGTGAGGCGACTGACTTCTATCGCGCGGTGCATCCCCTTCTTGCTCCGTTGGAGAGTCTTCAGCGCGGCAGCTACGCGCAGGTGGATGACCATCTGGTCCCGTTCTTTCGCGATGTCAACGATCACCTCAAGCTCGTCAACGAGGAGGTGCTCGGGCAACGAGATTCTCTGGCGGTGGTGCTGCAGGCCAACATGGCGGTGATCTCGCTCGAACAGACCGAGCTCGGTGTTCGTCAGAACGACGCCATGAAGCAGCTCACGATCATCGCGACGATCTTTTTGCCGCTGTCGTTCATCACCGGGTTCTTCGGCATGAACTTCGGCTGGCTGGTCGGACACATCACATCTTTCTGGGCGTTCGCAGTGCTGGGGATTGGCAGCCTGATCGCCTCATGCGCTGTGCTCTACGCGTGGTTTCGCCGCACCGGAATGATCGACGCCGACCAGTCTCCCTGACGCGGACCCATTGACGCAGTCGAGCTGTCTGCGGTCTGGCGTCGCTGTCCCAGGCGGCGGGAGTCAACAGCAGACATCCGATCCAGATAAATGGTTCGTGCGAAACTCTGCCGGTTGCGGATGACCAGGCGCACGTTCCGGCCCGCCGAGCAGTTCTGCGCTCACGAACCACTAGCTGGCAACGGCAAACGCCAGCCGCACCGCTGCTTTGGCTCGATCGCGGCGTCAAGCAGGGGGGCGCGCATAACTCCATTCGGCGATAAGTGGGGAGCCCAAGGAGCCGTGATAATTGATCGTCGTCCTGGTTTTGCCTGGTGGTGCTGACTGTCGGGGGAGTTCGGTGTTTGAGCGATTTACAGAGCGAGCTCGCCGAGTGGTCGTCTTGGCGCAGGAAGAGGCCCGGACCCTCAAGCACAACTACATCGGCACTGAGCACATCGTGCTCGGATTGCTGCGAGAAGACGAGGGAGTCGCGGGGCGGGTGCTTGAGTCGCTCGGCATCACGGTGGAGCGGGTCCGTGCGCAGGTGGTCCGGATTGTGGGCTCCGGTGAGGAGGTCACCTGTGCCCAGATCCCGTTCACCCCGCGGGCGAAGAAGGTCCTGGAACTGGCGCTGCACGAGGCGTTGAGCCTGGGGCACAACTACATCGGCACTGAGCACATTCTGCTTGGTCTAGTGCGCGAGCACGAGGGTGTCGCCGCTCGGATCCTGCGCGACTTTGACGCCGACTCCGAGAAGATCCGCACCGACGTGATCCGGTGGGTGTCGGGGGCTGGATCGAAGTATTCAGTCCCGTCGCCGCCAACCGTCGCCGCCGCTGCGCTGTCGCCGGTCGACGACGAACCGGTGGCGTCGGCCATTGATGCTGAGCTGGGGTGGCGGGTACGTTCGATTGCCCTCGCCGTGCTTGGCGCTGGCGTCTTGACGCGGCGGGTGTTCGATCGCTCAACGACGGGATCGTTGGAGCCCCTCCAGACGCAACTGCTCCTGCACCTGGTGCTCGGCCCACCGGACGGCGCCGGGACCGACCCCGGCGAGTTGTTTGAGTCGCTCGTGGGCGCCTTGGCGTGCGATCGCGACGATCTTCGCGACGCCGTTCACGCACTCCGCGATCAGCAGTTGCTGGTCTGCCGTTCCGAACAGGATGACGACGAGCGGATCTCGATCACCACCGCCGGCGCCAGCCGAATCCAGCGATGGTTGCGCGCGACAATTCCGCTATTTGGGCGTTGGCCGCCAGACAACCCAGCCGCAGACGACGCCACCGGATGATCCAAGGCACGCGACGCTCTGATCCGCTCGGGCACCGCCTGCGTGCGCCCGCTCACCAGTCGCGAGTGCCGGCTCAGGCGCCGGTCGAGTCCACTGCCTCGGCGCGGCTGGGAGCCCGAGCGGGCTCACCGGGGTTCAAGAACTCGGCGATGAGTTCGGCGAGGCGCTCGGGCTGGTCTTCGGGGATGAACGCGCGGCTGTCTCGGACCCGCTCGAGGCGGGCGCCGGGGATCATCGCCTGCAGGCGCTCGGCGAAGCGAATCGGGAAGATGAGGTCATCCGGCGCCCAGGCCAGCAACGTCGGTAGCGGCCGTTCTCCCAGCGCCGCGGCCGCGCGCAGCGTGTCGTCCTTGTCGATCGCCTTCAGCGTGGCCATCGCGTCGGCGCGGATGTCCGGGCGGCGCAGCGGCGCGGCCCAGGCCGCGGTCAGCTCGTCGGGGATCGGTGAGTGGGTGAGCATCCCGAAACCCAGCGGCGAGCGCCGCAGCCGCGCGGAGCCCATCGCGCGTGCGAGCAGCTGATAGGCGCCCGGGACGTGGGCGAGCCATTGCAGCGGCCGCAGGACCGGCGGGAGGAAGTTCTCCAGGCAGTCGCAGTTGGTGAGCACGAGCCCGGTGACCCGCTCGGGGCGCTCGCTGGCGAGGATCTGTGAGATCGCGCCGCCGGTGTCGTTGGCGACGATCGTCACGCGTTCGAGCTCGAGGGCGTCGAGGAAGTCTGCGATCAGGTGCGCGATGCCGCGCGGACTACGGTCGGCGTCGGCCGCCAGCGCGGTCCGGTGTGAGCCGAGCGGCCAGTCCGGAGCGATGCACCGGTACTCCGCCGCGAGCGGCGGGGTGACCCGGCGCCACAGCCGCCCGTCGACCAGCAGACCGTGAACGAACACGATCGGGGCGCCGTCGCCGTCCTCGCGGTAATGAATCGTGCCCTGCGGCAGTTGGATGCTGCGCTCCATGTCCGCGGCCTCCTCTATCGTCAAGTTGTCTTCCGTACATACTGTATCTAACTTACATACATACTGCATGACTGTCAACCGTCAGGCGGAGCGTTCCGCGTCCACGCGAGCCAAGCTCCTCCGTGCCGCCCGGTCGCTGTTCGCCCGCCACGGCTATGCGGCCGTTGGCACCGAGCAGATCGTCCGCCGCGCCGGCGTTACGCGCGGCGCGCTGTACCACCAGTTCCCAACCAAGGAGGATCTGTTCATCGCCGTCTACGAGCAGGTCGAGCAGGAGCTCACCGGCCGGATCGCGGATCTAGTGGGCGGCACGGCGAGTCCGTTTCAGGCGATGCGCTCGAGCATCCGGGTCTTCCTCGAAGCCTGCCGAACACCCGAAGTGCAACGCATCGTGCTGATCGACGGGCCGTCCGTACTCGGCTGGGAGCGCTGGCACGAGGTTGCCGAGCGCAACGGGCTCGGCCTCACCGAGGCGGTGCTCGCCGCCGCGGTAAAGGCAGGTGAGATCGAGCCGGTCGCGGTCAAGCCGCTCGCCCACCTGCTGATGGGCGCGATCGACGAGGCCGCGCTGCTCGTGGTGCGCGAACCGGACGCGACCGAGGCCGTAGCCGCCACCCTCGAGCGGATGCTCGACGGCCTGCGGCCCGCTTGAACCGGTGCGGTCAGCGCCGACCGTACGCCTCTAGATTTTGGCGGGACCGACCTCAAGGCGCAGCTGATCGCGCTGACCGTTTGCCGAGGCGTTCGACACTTCGAGCGCGACCGTCCCAACCGGATCCCGAGCGCTCGCTGGCCATGGCTCAGCGGTTGTGGTTGACGACCTCGACGTTGTGGCCGTCTGGATCGAGCACGAACGCCCCGTAGTAGCCCGGGTGATAGACGGCGCGCTCGCCGGGCATCCCGTGGTCCTCGTAGCCGGCGGCGAGCGCGGCGGCGTGGAAGGCCCGCACGGTGGCATCCGCCTCCGCGGCAAACGCTAGGTGGACGTGCTCGGTGAGCGGGCCCTCGTCGCGCACGAGCGAGAAGCTGTAGTCCTCGCCCCGGAACTGCACGCGATCGGGGGCGTCGTGCGCCAAGCGGAGGCCGGCGTGCGGCGCGATCGTCGTGTAGAAGCGCCGCGACGCCTGCGGGTCGCGGACGCGGAGCCACAGGTGGTCGATGCGGCCGTTGGCCACGGCGTGCTCACGGTCGCCATGGACGGCTTCGATGCTGTTGCCGTCCGGGTCGCGGAGGAAGCCGCCGTAGTAGTCCGCGCCGTACATCGTGCGCGGCCCCGGGGCGCCGGCATCCGAGTAACCAGCGTCGATCCCCGCCCGCCAGAAGGCGCCGACGGCCTCGCGATCCGGCGCGCGGAAGCCGACGTGCAGGCCGTGGGTCAGAGGGTGCTCGCGATCCGGCGGACCTATGTCCCAATCCGCCCACTCGACCAGCTCGGCGTCTGCGTGGCTCGGCTCGACGCCGAGCACGGAGAGCACGCTGCGGTAGAAGCGCTCGGATGCGCCGAGATCGGACACCCTGATCCCCACGTGGTCAAACACGGCTTCGAGGCTACCGTTGCCGCACTCCTGCCCTCGGCTCCTCGCGCCAAGAGCAGCAGCGGGCGCGTTAGCCTCGATCGGCTCTTGAAGACACCGGCTTCCACGCACCAGCAGTCACGAGCTCCGGGTCGAGACGCGACGCGTCGCTGCCGCTCAAGGCCAGCCGACGCCGGAAGCGGAAGTCGCTCGCCCACAGCCCTCGGGCGACTGAGCAGGTTTCGTGCTTCGAGATCGCCCGGACGTGCTGCGCCTCGGTGACGAGCGGGCGGGCTCGCGGCCGAGACGGCTCACCCAGGGAGGGTGACTGCGACTCACCCGGGCTCGCCTGAGAATTCTCGTGGGTAGCCGTGACGGCGAGAGACGTTGACGAGAGCTGTCGCGGGGATCATGGGCATGTTGCTCGACTTCTGGCAGCGGCGCCTGCCAGACGTCGGGTTCGTGGGCCCGCCGCCGCAAGCGGCAGTCTGATCGAGTGCCGGAATGGCGACATCCCGATCGGGCGCGTCGGGCGCCCTCGGCGGCAGCAAAACGGACGTTGCCTCTGTCCAACTCTCCGAGCGTTTGGCGTGACCTGGATTTGGCGAAGCGCGCGACTGGCTCGACGACGACGTCTACGTTCCCCCTGCTTTCGCGGCGCGAGGTGCATGTTGGCGCTTCTGCTTGGGGTTCGGTTACCGGACCCTACCCGAGGCTGGGCGCATCGCGGAGCACCCGCCGGACCCTCGGGGCGATCCCGAGCGTGTTCATAAGGAGGTCTCCAAGCAGGCCTCCGGGGGTGACGCGGATGTCGGTCTGGCGCGGTCGGCGGATGATCCTGACCTGGGCTCTGACCATGGGGCTGGCGGAGACGAGGATGAGCTCGGGCCGGTCTGGTCGCGGTGCACCGAACAGCGGCGTGCGGGGCATCCGCATCCCGGGGACGACCTCGTAGCGAGGGTCCAGGCCAGTACGCAACGCGTCGGTGACCTCGTCGGTGGTGACGTTGTCTCTAGGAACTGTGATGGTGAACATGCGGGCTCCATCTTTCGTGGGGTTGAGTTGTGGCTGGGCGGTGGGTCACTCCCATCGGAAGAGTCGCCCCGCCGCGAGGGCGAAGATGAGCGTGTAGGCGACCATCACCAGCAGTGGCCTGGTCGGCGGGAATGTGCCCTGGATCGCGTCCTGGGTGGCCTGGACGGCGGCGCCGAGCGGGGTGTAGTCGCTGATGTGCTGCAGCACGCTTGACATCTGTTGACGGGGGATCCACAGCCCAGCGAAGAACACCAGCGGCAAAAAGACACCGGCGCTGACCAGCTGCAGGCCACTCACTTGCACGACCGCGCCAATCGCGAGGCCGATCGCGAACAGCGCTGCGACGCACAGCGCCAGCGCCAGCGCCAGTGCCTCCGGGCTGCGCGGGATGACAAGGCCGAACGCCACGTGGCCGAGGGCGAAGACGATGGTCAATCCGACCACGGCCAGGCCGAGGTTGATCACCATCTGGGCGGCGAGCACCCAGGATCGCGGCAGCGGCGTGGTCGCCAGGCGCCTGAGGATCCCCTCCTGGCGGTAGGTGGCCAACGGTCCCGGTAGGCTCACGAGCGCCAACGCCGCGATCACGAGTGTGGCTAGAACCGGCGCTTCGACGTCGAACCGCGTCAGGCCACCCAGGGCGGCGCGGTGCAGCTGGGCGTGGGGCAGCTCGCCGAAGACGACCAGCATCACTATCGGCAGCCCGATGCCGATCACCAGGCCACGCGGATTGCGCCACGCCAGCCTGGCCTCGCACACGACCAGCTTCCAGAACGCCACGAGCGGCGGCGAGGAGTCGCGCCGGCTCATGTCGGCACGCCCCGCTGCACCCCATGCCCGCCGGTGAGAGCCACGAAGGCGTGGTCCAGCGTCGAGGAGTCCAGCTCGACGTCGTGGGCGCTGACACCCGCCGCCGCCAGCGTGAGGATGACCGCGTTGACGAGCTCCCCGGTTCCGGTGACAACGACGCGGGCGCCCTCGTACGCGACTGAGGTCACCTCGGGAAGGTCGCTCAGCAGCCGCTCATCAAACGAGGTGGAGGGGATGAAGCGGACGAGCTTTCCGCCCCTGGCGCGGGTGGCGAGTCCGGCGGGGGTATCGAGGGCGACGACCCGACCGCGATCAATCATCGCGACGCGGTCACACAGCCGCTGGGCTTCCTCCATGAAGTGGGTGACCAGCAGGATCGTCACCCCGCGGTCGCGGACGCCCTCGATCATGTCCCACGTGTCGCGCCGCCCCTGCGGGTCCAGACCGGTCGTCATCTCGTCGAGCACCGCGACTCGGGGCGCACCGATCAGCGCCAGCACGATCGACAGCCGCTGCTTCTGCCCTCCCGACAGCGAGCGGTAGTACGTGCGGCGCGTGTCGGCGAGCCCAAGCGCCTGCACCAGCCCGCTGATATCGGCCGGCCTTCGGTAGAAGGAGCGGTAAAGGTCGATGATCTCCGAAACCCGGAGCTTGGCCGGCAGGGCGCCGGACTGCAGCTGCGCGCCGAGGATCGTGTGAAGGTCCTCGTGGTCTCTGGTCGGGTCCTTGCCCATCATCCGGATTGAGCCGGCGTCGGGGCAGCGCAGCCCCATCACGCACTCCACCGTGGTCGTCTTCCCCGCCCCGTTGGGGCCGAGGATCCCGAAGATCTCGCCCTCGGCCACCGACAGCGAGATGTCGTCCACCGCCACGGTCTCGCCGTAGGTCTTGCGGAGGTGGGTCACCTCCACGGCCTGGGGGCGCGACCCCGGAGCGTCGTCCGTCATCGCCGTCGCCTTCCCGTCCGGGTCGTTTCGCACCGGGTGGCCAGATCGAACAGGTCCGCCAGCTCCCGGCGGTAGACGTCGACGTCCAGCTCGGGCTTGTCCGCCATCCGGCGGGGGACCGCGTCGATCGCGGCACGGATCGTCTCCGCCATCACCCGCGAGTCGAAGTCAGAGCGGAACTCGCCGCTTGCCTGAAAGCTCGCCAGCAGCTGGGTGAGAGCGGCCGTACCCGCCTCCAGCGAGTAAGCATCGACCATTCGATTGCCGGCCGGGTCACGGGCGCCACGGGCGATTTCGGCGATCGCGATCAAATGGCTCCGGTACTCGCCCATAAAGCCGACGTTGGAGTCGATGTACGCGCGGAGCTTCGCCCTCCCGCCCGATGCGGCCTCGATCCGGGGGACCATGTATTCCCGCGCCTTCGAGAGCACCTCGACGACGACGGCCTTGACCAAATCCTCCTTGCTGTCGAAGTGGTAGACGATCACCCCCTTGCTGATCCCCACGCGCTGGGCGATGCGAGCAAGCGAGGCCTGCGCGTAGCCCACCTCGGCGATCGTGTCGATCGCCGCGCCCACGAGCTGCGCCCGCCGGGCAGCGCCGGTGAAAGTCAGACGCTTGTGGCCGGCCGGCTCGATCTTTGACCGCACGGTCAGAGCATAGATCACCTGGTTAGTGGGCGCAATTGGGATCCGGTCTCGCGGACTAGGCAGAGCTGCCACGGTCCCTGGACGCGCCGTCTCGAGGTCCTCTCGGCCTTCGCGGTACTCGACCGCGGTCGCTTATCGCGACCGCTCGAGCGGAACCGGGGGTGTGCGGTGATGACTTTTCGCCCGTCCCATACCGACTCCGTAGTGCGTGTCGCGAACCGTTTCCGAACTCGGCGAGTCGGAGCCGATCCAGCCCAACCTTCCCGCACGTTGGCCAGCAGCCTTTCGAGCACTTCGCACTCGCTCCGGCCAAGAAACCCACCCCGCGGTTGGCGGCCATTTTGCCCATGAAGCGTAACCGCCAGATGCCCTCTCAAGTCCTTCTGCGCGGCTGGCGCTGATTCACGAGGACTGCCGCAAGTGCTCGAACACATGCGGTGGATTGGACGCCAGCGCCGGATGGTCTCCCGTGCGGTCAGCACGGGCTGCGCTGCGATAGCGACGTATCCCCCGCGAACGCGGCAGGCGAGCGTCTCTGACTGCCTCCACGTGTGCCGGCTGAAGCGGGAGAGCCAACTGGCCGATCCGGGCAATCTCGTTCGACGGGCCGCTGCTTCGTCTCCCACTTGCTGCATCACTTCGAGCAATGTCGCGTCCCTCGTGGCGAGCGAGGGTCACGGCCTTAGGGGTCGCCGTCTGGGCGGGTCTATGCGTGCCCGAGAACCTCCGCCAACTTCTCCTCTGGATGGGTACGTCCTGCCTGGCCGGCCCTTCCGTGTTCGATTGTGCCGGTGGTGTGAGCGGCGATGGCGCCCGGCATCCGCGGGCGCCACCGCCGGGGCGCACGCCTAGGTGACGGCGTCCTTGACCTTGTCGACGACGCTCTTCCCGTTGGATGCGTTGGCGACCACGCCGCTGGGCTTGGCCGACATGCCAGCTCCCTGACGCAGCTTGGCCGAGACCTCCGCGAGCATCTCCGGATCCGGTCCGGGCGCGAACACTGCCGTCTGAGACGGCAGGTCAAACGGCGGTGCGCCCTCCGGCGAGACCTCTTCGGCGATGACAAGGTCCTCGCCGGTCTCTGGATGGGGACCATTGAACACGGCCGCGATCTCCCGGTAGTCGTCGGGCGAGAAGCGATAGAGCTTGAGGTGTTCGCCGCGCTTGATGTGCGGCTGACACTCGGGGATCTTGTCGGTCGGAATCCGCGGCGAGGGGAACAGCTTCATCAGATCGGCCCCGGTGAGACGCTCGATCGCCCGCGCGTAGGCGACCTGGTGCACTCCGCCGCGAACCAGCAGGTACCCGGTCAGGGCCCGGGCCGCCGGATGCTCGACCATCTCATACACCTTGAGCTTGTTGTTGCGGGCGCCGGTCTCGAGGAAGAAGTTGTGGGTCAAATCCTCGATCAGGTCTCCGGAGGAGAACACGTAGTCGCCGTTCCAGGGCTTGGCGTTTGAGTCCTGAACCAGTGTCCCGGCACCGCCGGCGATGAAGTGCTGGGTGTTGCGCACGCCCTTCACGGCGCCCAGCTCACCGAGCTCTCCCGGCTCCCCCTCGGCCGCCCCGGTGAGCATCGTGTTGATCGCCGCCGAAACGAGCTCGATATGACCGAACTCCTCGGCGGCGATACTGGCCACGAGATCGTAGAAGGGTCGGGCGCCCTGGCGGTTTCGGAAATTGAACGACTGATAGGTGTAGTTCATGAACGTCGACATCTCGCCGTACTTGCCGCCCAGCAACTCCTGAACAGCGGACGCGCCGTCCGGATCCGGGGCAGACGGCGGCGGCAGTTCGGTCTGAAGACGGTCGATTCGCAAGATCATGCGGTCACTCCTGGATAGAACACGAATAACTTCCAGATAGGACAATGTCCGCTCAAGGAACTCCCCCCGGTCGATGCTCCCAAACATCTCATTCGCCCGCCACAATGAATCCGTGAGTCTGCGGTCAGATCAAGCTGGCGAGCTGCTGCGCGCGCGGGGGCTGCGCAGCACACCCCAGCGCCGTGCCATCCTGGCTGCGTTTCAGGGCGGTGCCACCGAGCATCTCTCCGCTGATGAGGTCTACGCACGCGCAGCGGAGTCGCTCCCCGACCTGAGCCGCGGCACGGTCTACGCCACGCTGGCGGAGTTCAGTGAGTTGGGGCTCCTGTCTGCATACGGAGCCCCGGAGCCGGTGCGTTATGAGACCAACACCGCCCCCCATCCGCACTTTCGCTGTCGCGTTTGCCTGCGCGTATTCGACCTCATCAGTGGCCTGCAGAATCCGGAGGAGATCACCGATCCGGGGTTCTCGATCGAGCGGATCGACACGCGCGCCGAAGGCATTTGCGCCGACTGCAACGACTACGAGGCCGGCCTGAAAGCTGGAGTGCGTGCCATCTCGCGGTCTGGACCTGCCGCCGACACGCTCGCCGCGCCCGGCACGGCCACCGCGGCAGTGGACGGGCCGCTGGGGACCCTGCTCCTTGCCGCCACCCCCCAGGGCCTGACCCGCGTCGCGTTCGAACATCACGCTGACTTCGATGCGCTCCGTGCTCACGCCACCAGCCGTCGCGGCAGCCAGGCGGCCCGGCGCCACCTCACCGGTGCCGCCGGCAAGCTCCACGACTACTTCGCCGGCAACACAGAGCAAGTGGAGTGGGCCGTCGACTGGACATTTCTCGAGTCATCCGGCGCAACCGGGTTGAGAGCGACCGAGTCGATCCCATACGCCAGCCACCGCTCGTATACGCACCTCGCCACCGCGAGGTCGGCTGGAGACCTCGGCTGGATCATCGGCGCCAACCCCATCCCCATCGTGGCACCCTGCCACCGAGTCACCCGGGGCGTCGAAACACCAACGACCTTCGTCGGAGGCCTCGACAACCGCCTCTGGCTCGAACGCCACGAGACCGACAAACGGAACGCCAAGCTGCAGTAGCGAGGTGGGACCTGCCCCGGCTCGCGGGCCACGGGAATTGGTTTCACCGCGAGCGGCGAGTGTCGCGCTCCGGTCGTCAAAGCGCAACTTGCCGCCGTACGCAGATGCTGCCCTTCTTGCTAGCAGGCGGCGCTCGCTGGGCCGGGAAGCTCGCGTGCGGCGCACGATCGCGATGGCGACCGCCCGATCACGACGAGAGCGGTGCCGCCGGTCCACCGGTCCGGCCGTGTGTGGTGGGGTGAGATCGGCCACCATGTGGCGGATGCGTGCGCGACGCCGCACGACAGTGATCATCGTGATGGCGGCTGTCTTAATTCCCGCGTGCGGCGGAGGAAGGTTGGCTGCGTCGACGTCGACGTCGACGTCGTCGTCGGCTCGCTCTGGCGTGGCGGGCGTCGTGTCGGTCGCTGCGGTTCCTGCACCGGCCCGGGCGGTCTGCGTGCGGGGATGGCTGCTGCGTGCGGCGTGTCCTCGGTTGATCCCGATGCCGGTCCGGACCGCGATGCGTCCTGAGGTCGTTGCCGGCTGCAGTGGTCGGCCGAGTATGAGCGCCGTGCCTCTGACCAGCCGCCGATGCCGGTTGGCGCAGTGGAGCTATCTCACCGTCGGGTTCCTCCCAGGCACGCTCGACACAGACGACACCACTAACTCGATCCTGCCGCCCGCGCCGCCGTATTTCGTTCACGTCCTGATCTACGGCGCGGCCGCGCGATCCGATCTTCCGTTCGCGCTACCGGGCGGCCCGCCACAGCATCTCAGCGACGCGCTGTTGCAGAGCAGCCATCCCGAGCGGGCGATCTTGCTCGGGGACGTCCGCTGGGCGGGTCGTGACGGCCAGCTGATCCTCGCGCCGTCATACCCCGGCGGGGGCGAGGTGGGCAGCCATCTGGTGTTCAGCTACCGGGCCGACCGGATCTTCTACGGCATCTCCTTGCACCCCTGGTCGCCGGAGTACCGCTATCGCGTGATCTCTGGTCCTGGCGCGAAGGGGGCACACACGATCCGCCTCGCGCCCGACCCGGCCTACCCCGAGATCGTAAGCACACTGAGAACGATCGTTCGATCATCCGGCTGAGCACACCAGAACAGCGCTCGCAACTCGCGGAGGCGGGGCTCAGCCGACGGTCGCTCCGGTGCCTCCGCATATCACCCGCCAGTGAGCGCCTCGGCGACATTCCGCTGGTCTGGATCCGGCGCCGCGCGCCCTCGGGATCATCGCAACATATTGCGCTCGGGGCGGGCGACCTGCTCGCACTCTCGGTCCCAGCCGAGAGCAGCTGTCTTACCAATGGCGCCGAGGCAGAAGCGCTTGACTGTCGGACGGCGGGCATACGTACCTGCGCGTTTTGCGGCACGCCCTGCCGGAGCGGTGAGCGGTGAACGGTAGGGTGCTCTCCGTACCCGACGCACCGATTGATCGTCCTCGCCACGTACCCGGGATCGACTGGTTTGGTCCTCCACGGACGCAGTTTGTGACCGGCAGGCCTGGTCGTTACGCGTTCCGTCGCGGGGCCGGGCGGTGGGACCCCGTTGCTTGTGTGTCAGCGGTTCCGCGGGACGATGGATGATTGGGACCCGGCGGTGCCCGAGGTGCTCGCAGCTGACCGCGATGTGGTTCTGTTTGACAGTCTGGCCCAACCGGAGATGGTCCGGCGGTTGATCGTGCCGGCTCAAAGCCAGGACTCATCTCCGACGCGCCGGCGCCCGAGCCGGAGGTCGGCAGGATCGCGGGCAAAGCCGGTCAACGACGCCGAGGATCTTGGGTATTTGTTTTTCGCCAACGCCTGAGGGAACGGATCATTAACCCCATACGAGGAGGGCGCCATCAAGCTCATGATGATCGGGACCTGGGATCCGGCTGATCCCCAGATTCCCCACTTGCTTTCCGCCGAGCAGCGACAAACCAGCAACCTCCGCGACGAGGGATTCGTCGAGCAGTTGCTGTTGCGAGCAGACGGTGCCGGCGGATACATGACGCTCAACGCCGAGTCGGAAGCGGCGGCGCGCGCCCGCCTCGACACTCTCCCCTTCATGCAACACGAGGTCATGCGCATCGAGCTCGTCGAGCTCACCGAGTAGGCGCAAGCGTGCGGCCGCTCGGGAGCTGCCACCCGCGGAGGTTCGTCCCGCCCAAGGCCTCAGTGTCGATGACCGTGGCAGGCGAAGCTGCCGCTCACACTCCGCGACCCCGTAGAAGAGAGTCCTTCGGTCACAGCTTGAATAGCGACAAGCGGGAGTGAACTAACGGAGTGCGGTGGTCACGGTTGCGGGCCGCCGGCGAGCACGGCGGGCCAGGTAGACGGCGGAGACGATCGGGCCGAGGACGAAGAACACGAGCAACGCGATCTGCCACACGGTCGGCGCCAAGCTCGGTCCGCTGCTACGTGCGCAGTGAAGGGTTCCAGGTCTGATCACGGCCCCAGTGGACGGATTCACCTGGGTGGCGAACCCGCGACACTTCCGAAAGCTCGTGCCGGTGCCTGTGAGCACCAGCACCATCCATAACGCGGCCGAGATTCCGCCGGGGACGATCAGGGTGCCGATCAACTTGTCCCGGGTTGTCCACAGCCGCGAGCTCCACAGCAGGATCAGCCCGATCAGCCAACCCACCCCAACCAGCAAGCCCCCGAGCGGTAGCAGGATGACCGCCGCCCACTCGCGCCAGCTGCGACGATCGACGGGAATCGGGAGGCGAGGCTGCTCGGCATCGACGATGTCGCCCGGCGGGCCCAAGCGCTCCAATACCTCAAGCGCGTCATGATCTGAGGCTCCACGAGGAATGGCCTCAGACAGATGCGCTTCGATCTCGCCCAGCAGATCACGCAGACGGTCTGGCGGCAACTGGCGTCCGGCCTGTCGCAGCCGTTGCAGGTAGTCCTCGGCCAGTGGATGAAGGCCGGGGTTGATCATGCCGTGGCCCCGAGCTCCATCAGAGAATCGACGCTGTCACGAAACTCCGCCCATTTGCTGGCGAACGCTCGCAACGCCGCATCACCCTCTCGAGTGAGCCGGTAGTAACGCCGCGGCGGTCCGGAGGCAGATTCCCGCCAGGTGCTCCGAACCATCCCGTCACGGCGTAGCCGTCCAAGCAACGGGTACAGCGTGCCCTCGCTGGTGACCAGCCCCTCGGCATCTCCAAGGGCACGGACCAGCTCGAAGCTGTAGCGCTCGCCGTCGCGCAACAGCGCCAGCACGCAGAACTCCAGCACCCCCCGCCGCAGCTGGGGAATCGTCGCCTCACCACGCGCTTCCATGCTATGCAAGGTAGCTGGCAGGACCAGCCCTGTCAAACGCAATCGCTGAGTGCGGAAGCAGCAGGGGGGACGAGGGACCTGAGCCGGCGACGAAGCGGGTGTGATGCGAGCTGGCTCCTGGGCTGTATCAACCGCTCCGGCTCTGTGTTGATCGGTATCCCGCTTGCCTGTGGGGAGCGCCCGTGTGCGTGCGATGGTGTTGCCGCCGGCAGTCAGGCGCTCCGGGTGGGAGGGCGACCGCGGCGGGGTATGGCGCTTGCCTGCTTGGGCATCCGGCCCGCGTCATCGAGGGCTCGCCTGAGCAGCACCTCGATCTGGGCGTTGAGGCTGCGCAACTCATCGGCGGCCCACCGGGCCAGCGCGTCGTGAACGGCGGGATCCAGGCGCAACGGGACCTGCTTGCGCTCGCGACTCACGTATAAAGCGTGCCGGTGTTGACGACCGGGGAGGCCGGTTGGTCGCCGCAAAGGACGACCAGCAGGTTGCTCACCATCGCCGCTTTGCGTTCCTCGTCGAGCTCGACGATCGCCTCCTCATCCAAGCGTGAGAGGGCGAGGTCGACCATCCCCACGGCGCCCTCGACGATCCGCGAGCGGGCCGCGACGACCGCGTTGGCCTGCTGGCGGCGCAGCATCGCCTGGGCGATCTCCGACGCATAGGCAAGATGGCTGATGCGCACCTCGACGATCTCCACCCCCGCGATCGCGACCCGCTGGGCGACCTCCTGGGCGAGCTCTCCGGCAACGACGTCGGTCGAGCCGCGCAGCGAGGTGCCCTCACCGGCGGGATCGTCGTAGGGGTGGGTGGTCGCGACGTGGCGCAGCGCCGACTCGGCCTGGACCTGAATGAAGTTGACGTAGTCATCGACTGCGTAAACCGCCCGCGAGGTATCGGCCACCTGCCACACCACGATGCAGGCGATCTCCACCGGGTTGCCGTCAGCATCGTTGACCTTCAGATGGTTTGTCTCGAAGTTGCGGACCCGAATGCTGAGGCTCCGCCGGTCCGCCAGCGGCAAGATCCACCACAGGCCGGTGCGCCGCACGGTCCCGACATAGCTGCCGAAGAACCGGACGACCTTCGTGTGACCGGGTTGCACGATCACCAGCGAGGTCAAGACGAGCAGAGCGACCACGCCCGGCACGACGGCGATCGCTGGCACCGAGGTTCCGGCGAGCACGACCACCGCCGCGACGCACACGGCGACGACGAGCACGCCGATCCAGCCGTTGATCGCCCAGGCTGGGCGCTCACGGATCTCGACACGGGTCCCGGAATGCCCGACTGGGGTCGCCTCGGGCGGGCGGTATGGCTGGACGTCCTGGCTCATGATCCCTCCACGTGAACTACCTCATAAAAGTGATATCCATAAGATATCATCTTTTCGCGCTGAGGCTCACCGCCTTATAAGCGGCCGCGGGTCGACCTCGACCACGAGAGCCGCGCGAGCTCCTCGGCCACGGATCTGCCCGTGGGTGCGTCAATCGAGGTGGAAGATCTCCGGCAGCGGCGTCATCGCCGCATCCGGTGCGGTTCCGGGCTCGAGCTCGAAGAACGGCGCCATCTGGGCCTGCCAGCGGGCGTTGACCCCGGTCCTCTGCATCGCGGCCTGGGCCGCCTCGAAGTCCCCGCATTCCAGGTAGCCGACGAGCATCCCGTCGTCGCGCAGGAAGATGGAGTAGTTGCGCCAACCGGCCTCACGCAACGCGTCCAGCATCTCGGGCCAGACGGCCGCGTGACGCGTTCGGTATTCCCGCGCCCGCTCGGGACGGATCCGGAGGAGAAAGCAGATCCGCCGACCGGCGGGCGAAGCGGAGATGCCGTCAGGCACCACGAGAACGTAACGGCCAACGCTGAGTGATGTCAAGAAAAGCAAATGGAATCGCACGCAAACTCCCACCCACCCGATCGCTATTGGACCATCCAGGCCGACCAATTGTTTCCATCCTGCTCTTGACAGCGCTGAACATGATCTGATTTGATCGAGTCTGTTCGTTTGCTCTGAGGGAGAGAGGCGAGAAGTGACCGCCATTCGTGGCAGGGCCATTCATGTTTCGCGTTGCCGTCGGGTTCTGCTGAGCGCAGACGCCGCGCGGATGACGTTCCCTCCCATCCTGCCGTCGGCCGCGAGCGTCCTTTCGTCGCATCGCCGTCGGGCAGAGCGGACGAGCGTGTCCCGTCAAGCACTCAGAGGAGTCGCCGCATGCAACATTTAGAGGCGCGTGCCGTCCGCGCCCGCCGTTTCCGCTGGTCTGGCCGAGCTGTCCTCGCGATCGCCGCCGCTGTCGGTGTCGCCGCCTGTGGTTCTTCCAGCAAGTCTTCGTCCTCGTCGGCCGGCTCGTCGTCGAGTGCAGCGGCCAGCGGCTCCTCCGGTGGCCTCAAGAAGGGGCTCAACGTGTTCGTGATCCCGAAGAACCTCGGGAACAACTACTTCACGGTGGCCGACAGCGTCAAGACCGGCGGAGCCCTGTTGGCGCTGCAGGAGCTTGGAGCGAAGGGGACAGAGACCAGCGGCTCGGCGGCGACGTCTGCGTCGCAGCTGCCGGCGATCCAGGCGGCGATCTCCAAGGGCGCGAACGCTTTGATCGTGTCGGCGACCGATCCGTCGGCGTTGTGCCCGACGCTGAAGCAGGCGATGGCGCGTGGGATCACCGTGGTGACGTATGACTCAGACGCGCCGACCTGTCGTGACATGTTCGTCAACCAGGCATCGACTGCGGCGATTGGAACGAGCGAAGTCGACCTGTTGGCGAAGCAGCTCCATGACAAGGGGCAGATCGGCATCGTGTCTGCGGCCGCGTCGGCGACGAACCAGAACGCGTGGATCGGGTACATGAAGCAGGAGCTGAAGAAGTACCCGAAGATGCAGCTGGTCTCGACCGTTTACGGCAACGACGATCCGACGACGGCGGCTCAGGTGACGAGCGGTCTGCTCCAGCATTACCCGCATCTGGCCGGCATCATCTCGCCGACGACGGTGGGCATTCTCGCCGCCGCTGGGGTGCTCGACACTCCGCAGTATCGCGGCAAGGTGCAGCTGACCGGTCTCGGAACGCCGCTGTCGATGAAGAAGTTCGTCGACGACGGGACGGTCAAGGGGTTTGAGCTGTGGGATCCGGCGAAGCTTGGCTATCTCGCCGGCTACACGGCGGTCAACCTCGCTTCGAAGAAGATCACGGGCGCGGCTGGTGAGAGCTTCACCGCCGGCAAGCTGGGCAAGTTCACGATCGGCGCCGACAAGACTGTGATCCTCGGCCCGCCGACCGTCTTTACCAAAGCCAACATCAGCAAGTTCAACTTCTAGGACATAGAAACCAACGACCTGCTCGATACGGGCGCCCGCTCCCCGGCGGGCGTCCGCTCCGGGCCACTCACCCCCAACTCGTCACGGTACCCATGAGCTCTCCGCCCACTCTCGCCACTCCCGCCGTCAGCGATGATGCACCAACCGCGGCGCCCGTCCTCTCGCTGTCGCACGCCAGCAAGGCGTTCGCCGGAGTCCACGCGCTCGAGGACGTGTCACTCGATCTCTACGCCGGGGAGGCGCATGCGCTGGTCGGAGAGAACGGCGCCGGCAAGTCCACACTGGTAAAGATCCTCGGCGGCGTCCATCAGCCTGACGGAGGCCGATTGACGATCGACGGAGACGACGTGCTGCTGCACGGCCCCGGCGATGCCGCCGACCGCGGAGTCGCCGTCATCTATCAAGAGCCGACGCTGTTTCCTGACCTCTCGGTGGCGGAAAACGTCTTCATTGGTCGTCAGCCGCTCCGCGCCGGTCGGCGCATCGACTCGCGCGCGATGGACCGCGAGGTGGAGCAGGTCTTCAAGCGCTTGGGCGTGCCCATCGATCCTGAGCGCATCGCTCGCGGTCTCTCGATCGCCGAGCAGCAACTCGTCGAGATCGCCAAGGCGCTCACGCGTCAGGCTCGCGTCCTGATCATGGATGAGCCGACCGCCGCACTGTCTCCCGTCGAGGCCAGGCGGCTGTTCGGAGTGGTGGAGACCCTGCGAGCGGAAGGAGCGGCAATCGTCTTTATCTCCCACCGTCTGGAGGAGGTGTTCGCGATCTGTCAGCGGGTCACGGTCTTGCGCGACGGACGGCTGATCGTGTCCCGCCCACTCTCCGGGCTGACCCCAGACGACCTCGTACGTGCGATGGTGGGACGCGACATCGTCTACACCGAGCACGAGGCTCATCACCCCAAGGAGACCGTCCTCAAGGTTGACCGGCTGACCCGCGAGGGAGTCTTCCTCGACATCTCGTTTGAGGTGCGGGCGGGCGAGGTCGTGGCGCTCGCCGGATTGGTGGGCGCCGGGCGCAGCGAGGTTGCGCGGTCCATCTTCGGCATCGACCGCTACGACGCCGGGTCGGTCCAGATCAGCGACAAGCCACTGGGTAAGGGTTCGCCCGTCGCCGCGATGCGGACCGGGATCGGATTTGTGCCGGAGGACCGCCGGCAGCAGGGGCTGGTGATGGAGGAGTCGATCTCGCGCAATATCGCGTTGACGTCGCTGAGCCGACTCCAGCGCGGTGGGTTGATCTTCGCGCGGGCTGAGCGCAGCTTCGGCGCCGAGTGGGCGGCGCGGCTGCAGGTGAAGTATGGGCGGATCACCAACCCCGTGTCATCGCTGTCGGGCGGCAACCAACAGAAGGTCGTGCTCGCGAAGTGGCTGGCCCGCAAGCCGGCGGTGCTGATCGTCGATGAGCCGACCCGCGGAATCGATATCGGCACCAAGGCCGAGGTGCATCGCCTCATCTCCTCCCTGGCATCGGAAGGGGTCGCCGTCCTCGTCATCTCGTCCGAGCTCCCGGAGGTCCTCATCCTGGCCGACCGCATCCTTGTCATGCGCGAGGGCCGGCTGACCGCCACGTTGTCGCGGACGAATGCCACCGAGGAGAAGATCGTCGCCGCCGCGACCGGGGCCCCTTCCCCCACGGCCCGGACGGAGGGGGCGGCATGAGTACGACAACCCAAACGCCGATGCCGGCGGCCAGCCCGGCGGACGACGCCGGAGCGCTCACCAACCCGCGGAGCCTGGTCGACCTTGTCCTGCGCGCCCGGATGTTCGGCATCGTCGTCATCCTCGCGCTATTCGTCCTCGTCACGTATCTGATCCAGCCGAGCTTCCTCAGCGGATCCAACATCCGGTTCATCCTCGCCGACACTGTCATCTACGCGCTGGTCGCGATCGGCGAGACGTTCGTCGTGCTGACGCGCAATGTCGACCTGTCGGTCGGCTCGGTCGTCGGTCTCTCGGCCTACGTTTCGGCAAATATGTTCCAGGCCCATCCCGGGACCTCGATTGTCATCGTGTTCTTGGTGGGGATCGGGGTCGGGCTCGCCTGCGGCCTGGTCACCGGGGCGATCACCGCGGTCGGCCGGGTGCCGAGTCTCGTGGTGACACTGGCGATGCTCTACATCATCCGCGGCGTCGACACGATCATCGTCGGCAGCGGGCAGGTTGTCGCCAACTCGTTGCCCAACTCGTTCATCAACATCTTCCACGCCACGACCCTGGGCATCCCGGACCTGGCCTGGATCACCGCGATCCTCGTCGGTATCGCCGCCTACTATCTCCGCTCTTACCGGTCGGGGCGGGATCTCTACGCGGTCGGCTCAGATCCTGTCGCGGCACGCTTGGCGGGAATCCCGATGTCCCGGCGAGTGTTCTTCGCGTTCGTGCTCAGCGGGATGATCGCGGGACTCGGCGGGGTCTTCTGGGCGACCCAGTACAACACGATCGATGCGACCGCGGCCACCGGGCTGGAGCTGCAGATCATCGCGGCAGTGGTCGTCGGCGGAGTGGCGATCTTCGGCGGCAGCGGCAGCGTGGTCGGCGCGGCATTGGGCGCGCTGCTCTTGCAGACGATCAATGTGGCGCTCAACGTCCTGGGCGTGCCGTCGCTGTGGACGGAGGCGATCGCGGGGCTGCTGCTGCTCGTCGCGATCACGCTTGACCGGGGCATCCAGCTGCGGCTGGCGGCTGCCCTTCGCAAACGGAGGAGTCATCTTGGCGCTTGAACGATCAGTGTCTGCAGACCGCCGTCGCCTCGTGTCCGCCGACAGCCTGCGCAGTGTGCTGCGGTGGGACTCGGCGCTCGTCGTGGCGCTCGCGGCCGTGTTCGTTCTCGGCGTCTCAATCTCGGGGCAGTTCACCAGCAGTTACAACCTGTTCACGACGTCGACGAACATCGGGGATCTCGCGATCATGGCGCTGCCGATGACGCTGATCATCATCACCGGCGAGATCGACTTGTCGGTGGCGTCGATTCTCGCGCTGTCGGCTGAGCTGATGGGCGATCTCTGGCTGCACCACTGGTCGATGCCGCTGATCATCGTCGTCTGCCTGCTGATGGGAATCGTGGCGGGGACGATCAACGGATTCCTCGTCACCCGTGTCGGCCTGCCGTCACTGGCGGTGACGATCGGCACGCTGACGCTGTACCGCGGATTGGCCAACGTCATCCTCGGACCCTTGTCGGTCTCGAACTTCCCGACCAGCCTCACGAGCGTCGGGATCAACGGCTTTCTCGGGATCTCGTCCCTCTCCTGGTCGGTGGCGATCTTCGCCGTGCTCGCCATCATCACTGGCGTGATGCTGCGAATGAGCCCCATCGGTCGCTCGCTGTATGCGATCGGCCTCAATCAGGAGGCCGCCTTTCACGCCGGCGTTCGAGTCAAGCGGATCAAGATGTCCCTGTTCGTGCTGTCCGGGTTCGTATGTGCGGCGGTGGGCATCCTCTACGCCTTCGAGCTGTCCTCCGCCGCCGAGAACATCGGGATCGGCTTCGAGCTTCAGGTGGTGACGATCGTCCTGCTCGGAGGCGTCTCGATCTTCGGCGGCAAAGGCGGGATCCTCGGTGTCGTCCTCGCGGCGCTCATCTACGCGCTGTTGCGCAGCGCGCTGCTGTTGACGAGCTCGTTCAACGAGAACGACTTCCAGGTCGTTTCCGGGGGACTTCTGATTCTCAGTGTCCTCATCCCGAATCTCGCCGAGTTCGGCCGTCGCGGGCGCGAGATGATGGCGCGCCGGCGAGGAGGAGGCGCGGCCCCGGCTGCGGCCGCGAAACCGGCGGCCGATGCCTGACCCGCTTCGGCTTGCGGCGATCGACCTCGGCGCCGAGAGCGGGCGCGTCGTCCTCGGCCGGTTTGACGGAGAGCGCGTCGACCTGGAGGTGGTGCGCCGCTTCGTCAACGCGCCGGCCTGGTTCCCCGACGGGCTGCACTGGAACCTGCCGACGTTGTTCACCGAGGCACTGGATGGTCTCGGCAACGCCGCCGCGAGCGGCCATCTGGACGGGATCGGCGTCGATGCGTGGGGATGTGACTACACCCTGCTCGACGCCGGAGACCGGATGCTCGGGCAGCCATTCTGCTACCGCGACGAGCGGACGTCCGACGCGGTCATCGCCCGAGCTCACTCGCGCGTCAGCCGAGCCGAGCTGTACCAGCGCACCGGCATCCAGACGATGCCGATCAACACCATCTACCAGCTGACCGCCGAGCACCCGGGCGGCGCCACCGAAGTCGCGGAGCGAATCGCGCTGGTTTCAGATCTGTTCGGCATGTGGCTGACCGGCACTCTCGTCAACGAGCTCACCGTGGCCTCGACCACCGGACTGCTCGAGGCGCGCGGCAACCGGTGGGCGGTCGATCTGATTCGCCGCCTCGGGCTGCCCGACCTCCCGTTCGAGCATCCGGCCGTCGCTCCGGGCGCCGAGATCGGCCCGATGCTGGCGCGTCATGCCGATCGGGCCGGATCCGCGGGCGGCACGATGGTCCGGACTGTCGCGGGTCACGACACCGCCTCTGCCTTTGTCGCTGCCCCGATTGGTGGAGAGCACGCGGCGGTGCTTTCGTCGGGGACGTGGTCACTGCTGGGCGTCGAGCTCGAGGAGCCCGAGCTCGGACCCGCCGCCGCCGCCTGCAACCTCACCAACGAGCGCGGTGTCGGCGACACGACCCGCCTGCTGCGCAACGTCATGGGCTTGTGGCTGGTGCAGGAGTGCCGGCGGACCTGGCGCGCGCGCGGCATCGACCGTGACTACGGCGAGCTCCATGCGCTCGCGGCCGCCGCCCGGCCCGACGTCCCGCTCTTCGACCCCGATGACGACTCACTGCTGCACACCGGTGACATGCCGGCCCGCATCGCGACGCTCTGTGCTGCCGGTGGACAGTCCTCGCCGAGCGGCGACGGCGAGCTGCTGCGCTCGATTCTCGTCTCGCTGGCCTGCAAGTACCGCATGGTGCTCGAGCAGCTGGAGAATGTCACCGGCCGGCGGATCGTTACCGTCCACGTCGTCGGCGGCGGTGCCCGCAACCAGCTGCTCTGCCAGCTGACCGCCGACGTCCTCCAGCGCGAGGTCATGGCCGGTCCCGTCGAGGCGACCGGGATGGGCAATGTCCTGGTGCAGGCTCTGGCCGTGGGGGAGCTGTCGGATGTCGTGCAGGTGCGCGAGGTGGTGACGCGGTCGGTGTCGCTGCGCCGGTTCGAGCCGGGTCCCGCCGGACCAGTGCGGGACATCTATGAGCGTTTCCTCAAGGTCACTGGGAGTGCTGCCGCCAAGCCAGTCCCCGCGCCCGCCTAACCGGGAAGGAGAGTCAGTGAGTGACAGGGATTACCAGCACGTGACCGAGCACCTGAGCGACCGCGGGCACGATGTGGCCGAGGTCGAGCGTGCGCTCGCGCGGCTTGAGGTCGAGACACCGTCCTGGGGCTACGGGGATTCAGGTACGCGGTTTGCCGTCTTTCCTGCGTCGGGGCGTCCGCGGACGGTGTTCGAGCGGGTCGATGACGCGGCGGAGGTCCATCGACTGACCGGCACGGCCCCGGCGGTCGCACTGCACTTCCCGTGGGATGCGGTCGAGAACCTGAGCGAGCTGGCGGAGCACATCGCGGCGAGCGGCCTGCGTCCGGGAGCCATCAATCCGAATCTGTTCCAGGACCCGGACTACCGGCTGGGCTCAATCACGAATCCGGACGCCGGAATACGACGCAAGGCGCTCGCCCACCTCCTCGAGTGTGTCGCGATCGGCACCGAGTGCAAGGCGACCGCCCAGTCGCTCTGGCTCGCGGATGGCACCAACTACATGGGTCAAGACGATCTGCTCGCTCGCCGCGCGCGTCTGGAGGAAGGGCTCGCCAGCCTGTATGCCGCGCTGCCGGACGCTCAGGAGCTGCTGATCGAGTACAAGTTCTTCGAGCCGGCTTTCTACGCCACCGACATCGCCGACTGGGGGTCAGCGCTGCTTCTCTGCCTCGGCTTGGGGGACCGCGCGCGTGTCCTGGTCGATCTCGGCCACCACGCGCAGGGCGTCAACGTGGAGCAGATCGTCGGGATTCTGAAGCGTCAGGGGCGGCTTGGCGGTTTTCACTTCAACAACCGCAAGTACGCCGACGACGACCTCATCGTTGGCTCGGTCAACCCGCTGGAGCTGTTTGCGATCTTCTCGGAGCTGAGCACCGGCGGCGCGGCGCTGCCGCGGCTCACGATCGATCAGTCCCACAACGTCGAGAACAAGATGGAGGCCATGGTGCTGAGCGTGCTCAACCTGCAGGAGTCCTACGCGCGATCGCTCTTGATCGACCGTCCAGCGCTTGCCTCAGCCCAACTCGACGGTGACGTGCTCGGCGCCCACGCGTTGCTGATGGAGGCGTACAGCACTGACGTCCGTCCCCTGTGCGCCACAGTGCGCGAGGAGCTGGGAGCGGCCGCCGATCCGCTGTCGCGGCTGCGGACCAGCGGCTACACGGCCAGGATGGCCGCCGAGCGAGCCACCGCCCCGGCGTCCGCGGAGGTGCAGGCATGAGCATCGCAACACCAATCGTCGCCCCCGTTCCCAACCAATGGGACGAGCACGCGGCCGCCCAAGCGCAGACGACACTCGATCAAGTGCTGTTCGCGTCGCATCTGCTGGGCGCCAACCGGGCACTGGCCAACTTCGGCGGAGGGAACACTTCGGCGAAGGGCACCGCGGTCGACCACCTGGGGCGCGAGGTCTCCGCGATCTGGGTCAAGGGGTCCGGCAGCGACCTGGCCACGATGTCGGCGAAGGACTTCACCCCGCTGCGCTTGGACGACATCCTGCCGCTTCTGGACCGCACCGAGATGAGCGATGAAGACATGGTGGCCTACCTGGCGCGCTGTCAGCTCGATCCCGCGGCGCCGCGATCCTCGATCGAGACTCTCCTACACGCATTCGTTCCCGCTGCCCATGTTCATCACACGCATCCGGACGCGATCAATGCTCTCGCCTGCGCACGGGACGGAAAGGCACTCATCGCCGAGTGCTTCGGAGACAGCGCAGCCTGGATCGACTACATCCGTCCGGGCTTCACCCTGGCTAAACAGGTGGGGGAGGCAGTTCGCGCTCGTCCCGACCTGCGGCTCGTGGTCCTGGCCAAGCACGGTCTCGTCGTGTGGGGCGAGACCGCCCGAGAGGCATACGAGCAGACGGTGGCCGTGTGCAACCAGGCGGCCGAGCTGGTCAACAACCGCCGCAATGGCGCCGGCCGGTTTGGCGGCCCGTCCGCCGACACGCGACCTGACGGGGACGCCCGGGCGGCCACGCTGCAGCAGGTCCTGCCGGCCCTGCGCGGAGCGGTCTCGAGTCAGCACGCCAAGATCCTGATCTCGGATCTGACACCCGAGGTCTGCGAGCTCGTCGATTCGCGCGACGGTGCCGCGATCGCGACCATCGGCGCCGCGTGCCCTGACCATCTCGTGCACACCAAGCGCGTCCCCATGTGGGTCGACTTCGATCCCGCCCACGACACGATCGACGAGTTGCGCGCGCGCATCGGACGGTGTGCCGACGAATACCGCGCCGAGTACGAGGCCTACTTCGAGCGCAACGCGGGACCGGATGATCACATCTCGGATCCCGACCCGCGCGTCGTGCTGATCCAGAACACCGGGATGGTGGCCGTCGGCCACACGCCGAAAGCAGCGCATGTCTCGCGCGACCTTTACCACCGAGCAATCGAAGTGATGGCCGGCGCCTTCTCGGTATCCGAGTTCGTCTCGCTCACCGAGGCCGAGAGCTTCGCCGTGGAATATTGGCCGCTCGAGCTCTACAAGCTGTCGCTGGCACCTCCTCCCGGCGAACTGCAAGGCAAGGTCGCGCTGGTGACAGGCGCCGCCGGCGGCATCGGACGGGCTGTCATGGACGCGCTGGCGACGCTCGGCGCCTGCGTCGTCGGCTTCGACATCGACGGGGAGGGTGCCGCCGCCGCCGCCGAGCCCTACGGCGCCGCTGGCCTGGCGGTCAGCGGCGACGTGACCACCGAGGATGCGGTCGCCGCCGCGTTCGCGGATGCCATCCGCGCGTTTGGTGGCGTGGACATCGTCGTCTCCAACGCCGGGATCGCCTCGAGCGCGCCCATCTCCGAGACCAGCCTCGCCGAGTGGCAGCGCAACCAGGCGGTGCTGGTGACCGGCTACTTCCTGGTGGCCCGCGAAGGCTTCCGAGTCATGCAGTCACAGGACCGCGGCGGAGCGATCGTGTTCGTCGCGTCGAAGAACTCGCTCGTCGCCGGGCCCAACGCCGCGGCGTACTCGAGCGCCAAGGCGGCCGAGCTTCACCTCGCGCGCTGCCTCGCAGAGGAGGGGGGCTCGGCCGGCATCCGGGTCAACACCGTCAATCCCGACGCCGTCCTGCAAGGGTCACGGATCTGGGACTCCAGCTGGCGCTCGGAGCGGGCCGACGCGTACGGAATCCCACCCGACCAGCTGGAGGAGCACTACCGGCGCCGGACGACCCTGGGCGTCAACGTGCTGCCGGAGGATGTCGCCCGCGCCGTGTTGCACTTCGCATCTTCCAAGCGGTCCGGCAAGACGACGGGCAACCTGCTCAACGTAGACGGTGGGGTGGCCGCAGCCTACCCGCGATAGGCCGACGATGCGGACCTCGCTGTTCGTCACGCGCGTCACCGACACGTTGTTTCCCGATGCCGGCAGCTGACGCGCACCCCTGATGTGCGAACCTGTTCGCATGACGGGGCTGCCGCAGGAGAAGCGACCGGTTGTGCCCGCCGAACGACGGCGGATGATTCTCGAGCTACTGCGAGAGCAGGGGAGCATCAGCGTCGCCGCTGTCGAGGAGCAATTCGACGTGTCGCCGATGACCGCCCGGCGCGATCTCGCCCTCCTCGCCGAGAGCGGCTACGCGCGTCGGACCCACGGAGGCGCCATGCTCCCGGATCTTGCCCGCCACGAGGACTCCTTCCAAAGCCGGGTCGAGCAGGACACCGACCTCAAGTCCCGGTTGGCCAAGGCCGTGGCGGAGACGCTGACGCCCAACGAGACGATCTTCATCGACTCCTCCAGCTCCGCCTACTTCGTCGTGCGCGAGATCCTGGAGCTCGCCATCCCGCTGACGCTGCTCACCAACTCCCTGCCGGTGATGACCCTGGTGAGTGGGGCCGAGGTCCCGCAGATCGACCTCGTCGGCATCGGCGGGAGCTTCCGGAAGCTGACGCGTTCCTTTGTCGGGGCCGAGACCGTGCGGATGATCGAACGCTTCTTCGTCGATCGGATCGTCTTCTCAGTCAAGGGAATCGAGACGGAGGGCTACCTCACCGACCCTGACCCGCTGGAGTCCGAGGTCAAGCGAGCGATGATCGAGCGCGCTCGATCGGTGCTGCTCGTCGCCCAGCCGCAGAAGTTCACCGAACGCGGGCTGAACGTGATCGTTCCCGCCGCCCAGGTCGACACCGCGTACCTCTCTGAACCGCCGGCGGCCGGGGTGCGGGTGCTCGAGTCCGCCGGGGTCGAGGTCGTCGCCGTCTGAGGTGAGACGCACCCTCAACCCGTTCCTCCCCCACCGCGACGCCACGCTTCCCGCCACCATTGCCCGGCGCACCGGCTCGCGATCGCATGGCGCGCATTCGAGCGCGCAATCGACGACACCGTCAGCGACATGAGAGTTGACCCAGCTCGTGAAGGATTCAGCCGCCAAGGTTTCGATTTCGGAGTGCTGCGCCCAGCCGTGGTCGGCGACGTTGATCGTCGTGCCCGGAGCGGCGATCTCGTCGATGCTCGTGCCCCCATTCCGATCCACCGAAGCCTCCGCCGGGCAGTCGACCAGTCCGCGGCCGCTTGCGCGATGATGGGGACATGATCCTTCATCGCTCGTCGCTCCTCGTCCTGCTCTTCGTCGTCGCGGCCGCTCTCAGCGCATGCGGCAGTTCGAGCACCTCCTCCTCGTCGTCGACCTCGTCGACGGCGGCCTCCACCACCGCCGGCTCCGGAAGCGCCGTTGCGGCCGCCAGGCAGAAGTGCCTCGAAGCCACGAAGAAGATCCAAAACTCGAGCGCGCGGTCGATCGCGGAACAGGCCTGCAATCAGATCTCCACGAGCAACGCGAACGTGAGCGCCGCGCTCAGCACGGCCAAGCATGCCTGCCTCAACGCCGCCGCGAAGATCCCCGTTGCCTCGCTCAAGCAGGCTGCCGACACGCAGTGCAACAAGATCGTGGAGCCATAGCGCCCGGCGCTGATCGGCGGGCGGACCTTTTGAATCCGGTCTCGGGCTCTAGGTGGCGGCCGCTCAGGCGATCCGCCGCCCACGTCACGAGCGCCTTCGCACGTCTCGGGAGGCGCCGCGGGCTCTATGTTCCTCGGGTTTGTGCATCGGATGCGCGAGTCCTGGACACGGGGTCGCGCTCAACAAGGGCCACGACGTCCTGCGAGATCGGATGTCACCGTGGATCGGAGAGCGCGGCTCGCTGCTCACCTTCGACGAACGCGTCGGGAGCCTGCGCGGCGCGTTCACCGCGCCGGTGGCCGACCGCCTCGCCGCCGTGACCCGGGCCTACGACCCGCATGGACTGTTGGTCGCCAACCACGTCGCCGATTGAGCAGCTCGTCGGGGGAGCTGACACCTTCACACTGCAGCGAGGGCCGGTGTGTCGATGCTCGGAGGGCAATCCACGATTTGACTTGCATCGAGACGCGGGCCACCCGCGCCGCGTCATATCCCGCCCTCGCTGGCGGGTGCTCCGTGCGCGGCGGGCGCCACATCGCGGCCGAACAGCATGCCACTGATCACATTGCGGTCTGGCTTGCCCTGTTCGGTCGTCGGGATCCCGGCGCATGATGATGGTCTCGGGCACCAGATGAGGCCCGTAGCGGTCGCGGACCCACGCCTGCAGATCTGACTCGCCGAGTCCGGCGCCGGGAGCTAGCTGTACCACGCTGCCGAAACCCCCCGCATGGGCTTCGGCCGGGACGCTCACGGCGTAGCGCACGCGAGGATGCGAGCAGAGCGCGTTCGACACATCGAGTGGGAGCACGGCTTGGCCGGAGATGGTGCGTAGGTCCTGCCGGCGGCCGCGCATGTGCAGGTACCCGTCGTTGTCGAGCAGGCCGAGGTCGCCAGTGTGATACCAGCCGTCGATGAACGTCGCCGGCGCGGTGTCGAGGTCGTAGCCATCGGCCGCCGCCGCCGACCGCACGACGATCAACCCCGGCTCACCGGCAGCAGCCGGCGTCCCGTCGTCCCGCTGGACGCGAACCTCCACCCCCGGCAGCGGGCGGCCCGCCGTGCTCAGGAGCTCGGGGTGCGTCAGGTCGTATTCGGGTGCCGCCAGCACGCTGATGATCCCGGCCTCGCTCGCTCCGTAGGGATGGGCGAACACCGCACCGGCTCGCTCGAGCAGGCGCCGGCGCAGGTTGGCGGGGGCGTTGGCCCCGATGTGACTGATCGCCACCAGGGATGACAGGTCCGTGCTGGGGAGATCGGGGTGGTCGATCAGCTCGACGAGCGCTGGCTCGACCAGTCCCAGGTGGGTGATGCGCTCCGCCGCGATCGTCCGCAGCACCTCCGCGGGGTCAAACCGGGGAAGCATCACCACGCTTCCATCGCCCACCAGCGCCTGATCCACGAGTACCTGCGCGACATAGGCCAGCGGGGTGCACACGAGCTGACGCCGGCGCGGGGCCGGCCCCGCGTCGACCATTCGGCCGTAGGCCGCAAAGCTCCGACGACTGGCCTTCGAGAACCCGGTCGTCCCGCCCGACGATACGAGCACCCCGAGGTCATCAGCGGCCGTCCGGCCGGTGACCGAACCGGTGGGCATCGTCGCGCCTAACGCCAACAGGTCGACGTCGATGCTCACCACCGCGCCGACGGACATGACTGACCCGACCGATCCGTCGCGGACCACGCTTGCCGCCGCGGCGGCCGTCTCCGGAAACACCACCAGCACGTCTGCCCGCACGTGCCCGAGGAACTGACGCAGACGCGAGCAGTCGCCGGTGCTAGGACAGAACACGGTGGCGCATCCAAGCGACGCGGCCCCGTAGCGCACCGCCAACGCCTCCGGCGAGATCGTCGCCAGGATCGCCACCCGCATATCGCGACCGAGTCCACAGGCCTCCAGCGCCCGCGCAAGCCGCGCCACCAGCCCGGAGAACTCCCGCCCGGTCAGCGCCCGGCCGGGCGCGCTGACCAGGATCCGATCCGGCTTGGCCTCGGCGTGACCGACGATCCGTTCAACGAAGGAGCGAAAGCGGTCTGGGGCGGTGACGTCGGAGTCAGGCATCCCCGACATTCTGCCGTCCCGCTAGCCGTGGCCGCGTCTCGCAGATCGAGCCAGCTCCACAAAAGGCCAAGCTTGTTCATGCGCTGATTGGAGTCCGCGAGAGGTTGTCATTGACCATGTATGTGACACCGCTCCCGGTGAGCTGAATCGAGTGGTAGCCGAGGAGCCGGTAGCTTCGAGGTCGTCCATCATGCAGCAGCGCGGCCCTTTGAGCTGGGCCGACTGCGACCCGGATTCCTGGGTCACCTCGTCTACGCCACGTCGGCGGCGGCGGGGCGATTGGGCGTGAGTGCCAGCGTTGCCCACGACCGACCTGCTGCCGCACCGCTCGTCCACGAGGTCGCAATCATTTGACCGAGCATCTACGGTCGGAGCCGACTCGGTCGGCGGACGTCGAGGATGGGGAAGGCTGCCCCCGCGGGGTAGGCCGGCGAGCGTTGAGTCGTTGGCGGCGTTCGCGGGAATCCTGCTGTCAAGGCAACCTTGGCGAGCCCTCGAGGAAAGGAGCAGGATATGGGCCTCGAAGTGAAGGTGCTGGACCTGGGAGACATCGAGCTCGACACGAGCTTTCTCGTGCTGGCGCACGACCCCGGCCGCCCTCAACAGGTGCCGACACTCGGTTTCCTGATCACCGGCGGGGAGGCTCCGGTTGTCGTCGATACGGGCTTCAGCCACCCGGAGATCATGAGCAACCTGGGGATGAAAGGATGGTGGCGCGACGGGCAGGGCATGGAGACGCAGCTCGCCAAGCATGATCTCGCGATGCAGGACGTGCGCTACGTCCTGCACACGCATTTGCACATCGACCACGCCGGCTATGACTCGAAGTTCCCGATGGACGGGACAGCAGTCGTGATCAACCGCAAGGAGCTCGAGTACTCCGCCTCGGGCTTGATGGGCGAGCAGTATCCGGCCGACTACATCAAGCATCTGATCGACCGGCTGCACCACCCGGGTGCGCTGCGCCTGCTGGATCTGGAGGTGGTTGAATTCGAGGAGATCATTCCGGGCGTTCGCTGCCAGGTGGCGGGCGGACATACCGAGGGATCGATGAACGTCCTGGTCGAGACCGACGAGGGCATCGCCTGTATCTGCGGCGACGTGGTTTACGACGTGGAACATCAACTTCATCATCCGTACCTGCAGGTGATGGAGCAGGATCCCGCGGTGACCGGCAACCACGGCGGATCGAAGCGCGGCGAGAAGGCAGCGATCCGCAAAGCGGTGAACGGCTCGCGGTTCCTGCTTCCGGCTCATGACCGGCCCGCCGTGCTCGAACGCGGCCGCCCTGTCGGGCGGACGTTCGACAGCGTGCCCGGGCCGGCGATGGCGCTGGATGAGTTCCCGGGCAAGCTGACCCGAGACCACAAGCAGGCTCTATCGGTCTGATACCTACGGCGCCGCGCTGGCGGGGGCGAGGCGAAGGCCCCCCTCCCGCCGCCCGGCGCGACGATCGCGCACCGTCAGGACCTCTCGGGTCGCGCCAGACCGCGCTACAGAAACGTCTCCCGCAGCCCGAAGCGCACGGCCGATCACACTCCTCCGCAACCAAGCTGACGGTTACGCTACGGCTCGTACATCGCGCCGTCATCGCCAGTCCGAGAAAGGGCACTGCATGGGCACCATCACCACCACCGATGGGACCGAGATCTTCTTCAAGGATTGGGGCTCGGGCCAACCGATCGTGTTCAGCCATGGCTGGCCCCTTTCGGCCGACGATTGGGACACTCAGCTGCTGTTCTTTCTCGAGCACGGGTATCGGGTTATCGCCCACGATCGGCGTGGGCATGGACGCTCGAGTCAGACCGCCGACGGTCATGACATGGACCATTACGCAGACGATCTGGCTGCGCTGACTGCCCATCTCGATCTCAAGGACGCCGTCCATGTTGGACATTCCACGGGCGGTGGCGAGGTCGTGCGCTACATCGCCCGCCACGGCGACGGCCGTGTCGCGAAGGCGGTCCTGATCAGTTCGGTGCCGCCGCTCATGGTGCAGACCGACGCCAATCCCGGCGGTCTGCCGAAGAGCGTGTTCGACGATCTTCAGGTCCAGCTTTTCGCCAACCGGTCGGTGTTCTACCGGACGCTCGCATCAGGCCCCTTTTACGGCTTCAATCGGCCCGGCGTGGAGGTTTCGGAAGCGATCGTCGAGAACTGGTGGCGCCAGGGAATGATGGGCGGAGCGAAGGCCCACTACGACGGCATCGTCGCTTTCTCCCAGACCGACTTCACCGCGGACCTCAAGAAGATCACGGTGCCGGTCTTGGTGATGCACGGCGACGATGACCAGATCGTCCCCTACGCCGACTCCGGACCGCTGTCTGCGGAGCTCGTGCAAAACGGGACGCTGAAAACATACAAGGGCTTCCCGCACGGCATGCCGACCACGCAGGCCGACACGATCAATCCCGACCTGCTGGCTTTCCTGCAGTCCTGACCCGACGCGACCAGGGCTCGACGAGTGGGTAGTTCCGTTCCGGCCGGCTGTGCCAGGGGCTCCTGAACGCTCCGGCAGGCGTTCGGGATGAGACGGCTCCTGGTCTCGCTCCCGTTAGCCCAATCGGCGCAAACGAGACTGCCGCATCCTCGCCGCCCGAGCACGAGCGAGGACGACTGCTTCTCGAGCTGACGGACCCGAACCGGCAGAGTCGTCCAAGCGACCGGCGCGACATCATGCGCCTGGGTGCGGGGGGGCGAAGTGGGTCGCCGTGCGGGTCGGCTCGTCGGTAAACGTCGCCGCGATGCTCGCGGGCCGCCGCGGGAGGCATCTGTGCACCATCTCAGTGGATGGTGCTAGGATGCCCACGAGATGGAGCCAAAATCGAACATCTTGCGGCTGAAGAAGACGTCCGAGATCGAGAAGAGCGAGAAGATCACGATCAATGTCGGGTTGGTCGATCTGGGCCAGATCGATCTGCTCGTGAGCGAGGGCTTCTTCTCCAACCGCACGGACTTCATCCGGACGGCCATCCGCCGCCAGATCGAGAGCCGGGCAAGCAGCGTGGAGAGCACCGTGGCTCGGCGCGAGCTCATCCTGGGGAGCGAGCATTACAGCCGCCGCGACCTCGAGGAGCTGCGCGACTCGGGGCGCATGGTGGAGCTGCGCGTCCTGGGATTGGCGAGCATCGCAGACGACGTCTCCCCGGAGCTCGCGCTGGCGACGATCGCCGCGGTTGAGGTGCTCGGCGCGTTTCGGGCGCCCCGCGCGGTGAAGGCAGCCCTGGCCCCGCGCACCACTTGATTGTCCCGCGCGCCGGCATTCCGAGCGCGGCACCGCTGTAGATCGACGCCCCGGGAACCGATCCCGGGACGCGAGGCGACTATCCATCAAAAGGACACGCGATGAACAACGACACGAACACCACCATGGCCGAGGCGCTGCGGCTGACTCAGACCGGACGGTTGGCCGAGGCCTCTGCGCTTCTGCGGCAAGGCCTGGCTGGTGCTGGCAGCACCCCGCCGGCCACATCCGCGCTCGGTGAGCCGGGCAACGCCCTCGGCCGCCTTCGCCGACCGCTCGAGGACGGCGGCGATGACGTCGCCAGGCGAGCACCGGGTGGCCACGCCGCACCACCGGACGGCCGGGTTGGCCAAACCAAAACCAAGCTGCCTAACCTGCCGCCCATGACCAACCTCGCCGGGCTGTCCAGCGGAGCAACGTCGTTTCGGTCAGACGCCGCGAGGACCGCTGCTGCCGCCCCGGGCGGCGAATTTCGCCACCTCACCCACGCCGAGGCGGCCGGAACGCGCAGCTACGACCTCTACGTCCCCACCGGCTACACCGGCCAGCCCGTTTCACTCGTCGTCATGCTCCACGGCGGCAGCCAGGACGCAGCGGACTTCGCGGCCGGCACCCGCATGAATGATCTTGCCGAGCGCCACACCTTCCTGGTCGCCTACCCCGAGCAGTCAAGCAGCGCCAACCACGGCGGCTACTGGAACTGGTTCTCCACCGCCCATCAGCAGACAGGGACAGGCGAGCCGGCGATCATCGCCGGCATCACCCGCCAGATCATGCGCGATCTGGCGGTTGACGCTACCCGCGTCTACGTCGCCGGGCTCTCCGCCGGCGGCGCGATGGCCGCGGTCATGGCGGCAACCTACCCTGACCTCTACGCCGCCGTCGGGGTGCACTCCGGAATCGCCTATCGCGCCGCCCACGATGTCGGGTCCGCGTTCGCGGCGATGCGCACCGGTGGGACACTGACCCCCACGAGTGCAGTGCCCCTGATCGTCTTCCACGGCGACCGAGACACGACCGTGGCGGCGGCCAACGCCGACACGCTCATCGCCTCCCGACTGGCGGTAGGAGACATCACCAGCCAGGACGGCCCGCTAACCACAACCGGCGCCAACGGCCGCTCTTTCACCCGCACCGTGCACCACAACACCAAGGGTGTACCCGTCGCCGAGTCCTGGATCGTCCACGGCGGCGGCCACGCCTGGTATGGCGGGAGCCCGGTTGGGTCCTACACCGACATTCAGGGCCCGGATGCTTCCGCAGAGATGATCCGATTCTTCCTCCTGCACCAGGGGGCCCGGCGCCCGAGCTAAAACAACAGGCGGAGTTACCCTCCGGCGAGATGCCTCGGCCTGACTCGGCGACGTTGTGCGGCGTGGTCGCGGGCGTGCTCCCACCCGACCGCCGTCCAACGGGGCCGGGGTGCTGAACATGTCGCGCAGATCGCGCTCCCCCGCGGAGTCGCGATCCTAGATCGCGATCACCGCGTCATTCGGACCGCCAACTATCACCACGGGCTCGAACTGATGGCGGCCGGCGGGCTCACCGCCGCCGTACTCGTCGCCGCGCTTTTTCGACATCCGCGTCGCGGAGGTCGGGGGGCCGAACCGGTCAGAGCGTCCGCCGCGATCCAGGGCGCCCGACGACCCACGTGACCACATACCGCAGAGAAAACATCGAACGGGCGATCCGTTACATCTCGCTCTTCCCGGATCACCTCTGGTTGGTGGGTTTCCGTGGCCGGCGGGCTTGCCCCGATGAGCTACTCGCCGCGCCAGACGGGCTGGCGCTTTTGTAGGAATGCCTCCATCCCCTCCTGCGCGTCAGGCGCGAGCGCGTTCTCGGTCATAACCAGCTTGCAGTGCTCGTAGGCGACCTTCTCGCTCTGATCGATCTGGGAGTAGAACGCCCGCTTCCCTGTCGCGACGGTGTATGAGCTTGATCGGGCAATCGCCTGGACCAGCTCGAGAACTGCGGTTTCGAGCTCCTCGAGCGGCACCACGCTATTGATCAGGCCCCAGTCGAGGGCGGTTACAGCATCGATCGGCTCGCCCGTGAGCAGCATCTGCATGGCCCGTTTGCGTCCTACCGCTCGTGACACCGGGACCATTGGGGTCGAGCAGAACAGGCCGATCTTCACGCCCGGGGTGGCGAAGCGCGTCCCCTGCGCCGCGACCGCGAGATCGCAGGCAGCGACCAGTTGACAGCCGGCGGCGGTCGCGATGCCGTGCACCTTCGCGATCACGGGCTGAGGAAGCTCGTGGATGGTCTCCATCATCGCCGTGCAGGCGTCGAACAGGCGATCCAGCACATCTCGCTCTTCCCCGATCATCTCTGACAGGTCGTGGCCGGCGGAGAAGGCTGGCCCGGCTGCTTCGATCACGATCGCCCGGGCGGATTCCTGCGCGGAGACCTCACGCAGCGCCGCGATCATCTCTTCCATCAGCTCGAGCGACAGCACGTTGCGCTTCTCCGGCCGGTTGAGAACAATCCGCGCCGCCGCGCCGTCTGCTTTGAGGAGCAGATTTCGATACTCGGTGTGGGGTAGGGAGCTCATGCGGAGAACGTACTCCCACGCCACCGAGGGGACAAGCTCGCAGCAGCGGCGCGGCGTGAGCCGGACGCCACGGGGTAATGCGCCGCCGAGGCCTCGCCGGCAACTGGTGCAAAGAGCCGAAGGAGGAACGCATGACCGATTCGCGGATTGCGGCCGACGAGGCGTCCGCCCCGGATCCCTTGGCGAAAAGATGTTTCGCACGGAGCTGATTCGCGCTGAGCGATGTACTCGGCGCTGAGCACAGCGGGAACTCTCATACCGGCAGGGTGGCTCCCACCATGCGTGCCTCGTGATCGAGGAGGTGGCGCTTGACCTTCAGGCCGCCGGCATAGCCGGTCAGTGTGCCTGACGCTCCCACGACCCGGTGGCAGGGCACGACGATCGATAGCGGGTTGCGACCGTTAGCCGCGCCGACCGCGCGCGCGGCGCCCGGCCCCAAGCCCAGGCGGGCGGCAATCTGGCCGTAGGTGGTGGTCGCGCCGTAGGGCACGGTCCGCAGCTGCGCCCAGACTCGCTCTTGGAGGGGGCTTCCGGCCGTCACGAGCGGGAGGTCGAAGGTCGTCCGGTCTCCGGCGAAGTACTCGTCGAGCTGCGTCGCCGCGCGGTCAAGGACGCCGCTGGTGTCATGGACGCCCGGGGCGGGGCTCGGTCCGCGCTGATGGCCGGGGAGGTAGAGGCCGGACAGCCGGTCGGTGTCGTCGGCGATGAGCAACAGGGGACCGACCGGGCTGGGGACGGAGCGGTGGCGGAGTGAGTTCATGTCCGTAGAACGTGAGTCGCCTCGGTTCGTGAGGATCGCGTAAGTCATCGAGGGAAAACCCTTCTCCGACCCGTCCCTGCGCAGAGGCGGCCGGGATGCTGTGGCACAGCGGTCCATGAGCCGTGAGACAACCTTGGCGATCGGTGAGGAGTCGGCGGGGGCTGTCACACGCTGTCACTCTCGTCCGCGGCGTGCACGGTGACGATCGTCTCCATGAGCAGGTGGTTCGGGACTCGCAGGGTTTGGCCGTTGCCGGCATCGAGGACGGTGGTGGTGGGCTGGATCGCGGTGATGTGTCCGCGAACGTCTCCTAGGCTGATTTCCTGGCCGATGGTGTAGTCGTGGCGCAGGTAGCGTCCGGCGCTGAGCGCGCGGGCGACGTCGCGTCCGCCGAGTCCAAACGCGAGCGAGAAGATGCCGGCGACCGCGCCGAGCAGGATCGCAATCAGGATCAGCAGGATCTCGAGGGAGATCGCGATCTGGGCGGCGGCAAGGATTCCGAAGACGGTGAGGACGGTGAGCTGCGCGAGGCCCCCGAGGGGGAGGGGGAAGTCCATTTGGTAGGTGAGCCGGTCCACGCGGTCGCGAGCGAAGCCGGCGAGGACGACGCCGGCAAGGACCAAGGCGGCGGCGAGCAGGAGCTTGGGTAGGAGGAGCACGCCCTGGTTGAGCGACTGGCTGAGGAACTGCAGGCCCAGCAGGGAGAGCGCAGCGAAGATCACGATCAGCGAGAGGGCGATCCGGATCGCTCGGGCGATGACGCGCGCCAGCGAACTGCCCAGGCCGGCGCGTTCAAGGACCCGGCTGACGCCTCCGCGGTCGGCCAGGCCGTCCACCCCGAGGCGTTGCAGGAGGGAGACGAGGAGGCGGCAGAGGAGGCGGACGAGCAGCAGGCCGATCACCAGCAGCGCCAGCGCGCCGCCCAGGCGCGGTATGAACCCGCCCAAGGCTTGGCCGGCTTGGCCGAGCACCGATACGGCCACGGACATCACGAGCGTTTTGACGGGCTGCCGAGGAGGAGGCGGATGGCGTCGCTGACGGCGGCGGCGACCGCGCCGACCACCAGCAGCGGGCGGCGCACGGCGTGTTGCCAACGCGCGGCTTTGAGAATGTCGCCAACCAGCGGCGCGGGCGGGCTGGGAGCGTCAGCGCGCAGTAGCTGTAGGTGCTCCTCGAGCCCCCGTTCGGCGGGACTGAGGGGTTCGGGGGGTTCGCCGGCGGCGGTCATCGTGGCAGCTCCCAGTCATAGGTGTTGTTGCGTAATGCTTCGATCAGCTCCGCGCGGGCGCGGTGTAGGCGCCCCTTGACGCTGCCCAGCGGCATGTCGAGCACGTCGGCGATCTCACCGTAGGCGAGCTCTTCGAGGTCGCGAAGCACGAGCAGGCTGCGATAGGGCTCGGGAAGCAGGCGGAGCTTGCGCTCGAGGCGTTCCTGGCGTTCGCGACGCTCGAGCTCGGAGACGGGCTGGCGACGGGGGTCGGCGTCAGACGGTGCGTCCTCTTCGTCGAGCGTTTCGATCGCGTGGCGTTGGCGGCGCGCGAGCGAGTCACTAGCTGCGTTGTGGGTGATCTGGAGCAGCCACTGGCGAAACGGGGCGAGGGCTTTGAATCGATCCAGGCGGTGAAAGGCGCGCAGGAACGCGTCCTGGCTGACGTCGGCGGCGTCCTCGGGCCCCACGATCCTGGCCGCGACCCTGAAGACCACATCGCGATGGCGTTGCACTAGCTGCTCAAAAGCGCCCAGCTCGCCGTGAAGGGTTCTGGTGACCAGGACCTCGTCTGAGTCGGTCGTCAGGGTGTTTGTATCGCTCATAGCCGTGGCGTGGGGTGATTCGATAACTGCGGGCATGCCAGGTCTTTCCTCCCGTCCGTGGTGGGAGATGGGTTCCAGGCTATTAGGACTGCCGCAGTCTCGGAAGGGTTACGCGGCGGATCCTCCGCGGTCGGTTTGTCATGGTTCAGGGTTTACGGGCGGCATGCGGGTGGAGTTGTCGGTCGGGACCAGGACGAGGAGGGTGGCGTCGTCGTCGAGAGCTTCTGAGGAGGCATTGTTGACGGCGTCCTCGATGGCCTTGACGGTGGCGGCGGCAGAGCTGCTCAAAGCCTGCGCGACTGCGGCCTTGATGCCTTTGAGCCCGAATGGTCTGCCGGACTGGGTCGGGCGGTCGGTGATGCCATCGCAGTAGAGGATGAGTCGGTCACCGGCGCTGAGCCGGGCGTGGCTGGCGGTCCAGTCTGGGCCGCTGTCGGCACCCCCGAGCGCCCCCGCGTCTGCTGAGTCAAGCGGGCGCAGTTCCCGATCGGAGGCGATCAGGGCGGGCGGCGGGTGCCCGCAGTTGATCCAGCTGAACGTGGCGGTCGGTCCGTGCCAGCGCCCGAGGATCGCGGTGACAACCGCGCGGCTCTCGTTGACCGCGGTGATTGCGTCGTGGATGGCGCCGGCCGCCTGTTCGAGGTTTGCGCCGCTTCGCCGGGCGGCGCGGAACGCGCCCAAGGCCAGCGCGCCGAGACTGGCTGCGGTGGGTCCCTTGCCGGTGGCGTCAGCGACCGCGAGCCACGCTCCATCGGAGTTTTCGGCGTAGTCAAACCAGTCCCCGCCGACGTCGTAGCTGGGTAGCACGTTGCCGGCCAGGGCCGCGCCCGCGATCTGGATGACGCGGGGCGGCAGCAGGTTCTGCTGGATCTCGCCGGCGGCGCTGATCGGCTTGCGGCGGCGGCACAGGGCGATCCCGTCGGTGTACTTCTCGGCGAGGTTGATCGCGGCCGCTGCCTGCCGGGCCAGGATGTCAAGCTTTGCCTCGTCGGCGTCGACGGCGAGCAGCAGGCCAATCGCGCGCCCGCGCAGGTACAGCGGAGCGGGGACGCTTCCTGGGAGCTGCTCGGCGACCATCCGCCGCAGGTTGGCGATCCCCTCCCGGGGAAGCTCGGGGCCGATGGCCAGCGGAGCGGGCAGCTCACCCGGAAACTCCTCAGAGCCGGCGAAGCGCAGCAGCCGGGAGCCGTCGATGTCGACCAGGTAGACCGCGGCCGATGAAGCGCCGGGCAGCCGCCGCGCCTCGGCCACGATCTGGTCGCCGAGCAGATGCGGCGGCACCTGGTTGAGCAGCTCCCCGACCTCGTCCTCGAGCGCGGTGTCGCGAGCCACGGTGTCGAGCGGGGTGGCGTGCGCGTCGAGGTTGGAGGTATCCAGCGCCTGGCGTCGGGCGACGCGCAGCAGCTCGTTGCGGTTGGAGAAGTGGCGGTAGATGGTCGAGCGGGTGATCCCGGCTCGGGTGGCGATCTGGTCGATGCTGGGGGCGGGGGTTTCTTCGAGAAGCTCGACCGCTGACTCGATCAGCCGGCTGTAGTTCAGCTCGGCATCAGACCGGCGCCGTCGGGCGATGAGACCCTCGGGGCCCGTGCGCGTGGCCGCGCGAGGGCTCTGATCATCGTCGTGGCTGGCGTCGCCCACATTTCCCATCGGTCGGCTGGCCTCCCGTCGTTGCTCACGGTTACTCGAAGCGGTCGCAGTCCTCTGAAGAGGCGAGGGTTCGGGAGGATGTCGCGAGGGTAGCGAGTGCGAGACGAAAAGTAGCGCTTTCCTCGGCACGGGTCAAAGAACCGGCGCTCTGGCCCCAATCAGCCGGCGATCAGGGTCCTTGGAGCGCATATCCCCCTCATATAGTCCCTGTTGGCGCGGCTCAACCGGACTAGCGTGCCCACTTCTTGGCCAAACCGCGAAGTTTTGTAACCAATCGGGCGGCGACGCAGTCTTAATAGCTAGATCGGCCGTTCTTCGTCTGGGGTGCGGCTCCAATTTCCCAAGGAAGAAGAGGAATGTTCGCGTCCGCATCCGTTCATATTGCTCAGAGCTTGCAGAAAGCTCTGGACGGTCTGCTGGGGTTTATCCCGAACCTGCTCGGGTTCTTGGTGATCTTGATCGTCGGGTTCCTGATCGCTCGGGTGGTCAAGGGGATCGTCACCAAGCTGTTGCAGAAGGCCCAGCTCGATCACGCTTTGCATTCGGGGCAGAGCGGCCGGTACGTGGAGAAGTTCAGTCCGGGCGCGAGCCCGTCGGCGTTGATCGGCGGGGTGGTGTTCTGGTTGATCTTCTTGTTCGTGCTCTCAGCGGCGATCGGCGCGCTGAAGATCCCGGCGGTGACCGCGTTCATGAACACGGTGCTGGGTTATCTGCCCAACGTGATCGCGGCGGTGATCATCTTCGTGATCGCTGGCGCGCTGGCCGCGGCGATCGGCGGCGCGGTGGCCAAGCTGATGGGCGACACCCCCACCGGCAAGGTGGTGGCCACGGCGGTGCCGAGCCTGATCATGGCGATCGCCGTGTTCATGGTGCTCAGCGAGCTGAGGATCGCTCCCGCGATCGTGCAGATCACCTATATCGCCTTGCTTGGCTCGGTCGCCCTCGGGACCGCGTTGGCGTTTGGACTGGGCGGCCGTGACGTCGCCGGTCAGTTGCTCAGCCAGGCCTACGCGAAGGGTCAGCAGAACACAGATCAGGTCAAGCAGGACATGCAGACCGGCCGGGAGCGTGGTCAACAGCGGGCCGAGCAGGCCCAGAACCGGGCCCAGCAGCAGCTCGATGACCGGGGTGGGAGCCCGGACGTGGCGGCCCGGCGGCGCTAGCTGGTGCGGCCAGGAGAAGCTCGCTGATGCTCAAGACAGGATGCGGTTATGACGACCCGGCCCCGGGACGCGGGGAGGTCAAACCCGCTCCCTGGGCGGTGACTCCGCAGATCAGCAACCTTCGCGCGTCTTCTCGAGAAGCGCGCGCCGAAGAACCCTCGCCGTCGGCGAGGGACGTACACAAGTCGATAACCACGAATCTCGAAAAGGAGATCTAGCGATGCCTGAGATGACTGAGGCGTATGAGTGGCAGGGCCGGACGATGGTCGGTAGCGATGGCGAAAGGATCGGCAAGATCGCTGACATCTACGAGGACCCGGACACCGGTAAGCCCGAGTGGGCGACCGTGTCGAGCGGCCTGTTTGGCACCAAGTCGAATTTCGTGCCGCTGGCGGGGGCGTCGCCGGACGGCGAAGATGTCCGCGCCGACGTGACCAAGGACCAGGTCAAGGACGCCCCCGGGGTCGAGAATGACGGGGAGCTGTCTGAGCAGGAGGAGCAGCGGCTGTTTGAGCATTACGGGGTGCCTTACACCAGCGCGGGGTCGACCACCGCTCAGGGCGCGCCCGACACCGGCCAACGCGAGTCCACCGGCCGCGAGGGAGTCGGTCGGGGGACGGTCGGCGGTGACGTAAGCGGACCCGAGACCGATGATGCGATGACGCGGTCTGAAGAGGAGCTGCGGGTCGGCACCCGGCAACGCGAGACCGGCCGCGCGCGGCTGCGTAAATACATCGTGACCGAGAACGTGACCAAGACGGTTCCGGTGCAGCGGGAAGAGGTTCGCATCGAGCGCGAGCCCGTCACCGACGCGAATCGCGACGCGGCGATGACCGGCGGAGAGTTGACCGATGAGGAGCACGAGGTCGTCCTGCACGAGGAAGAGCCCGTGGTCGAGAAGCGGGTCGTCCCCAAGGAGCGCGTGCGGATGGACAAGGACCTGATCTCCGAAGAGCGCGAGGTCTCAGAAGAGGTCCGCAAGGAGCAGATCGAGACCGAAGGCACGGAGGGCCGGCTCGAGCGCTAGATCGAGTGGTTGGCGTGGATGCTCGCCTCACGGGGGTGGCGGGCATCTCGCGCTGCGGTCCGCTCGCGGGGTCGCCGGCCGATCCCCTGCTCACACCACAGCCTCGAAGTCACGGAACACCGTCGCCGGCCGCCTGGGCCGGCGTCCCAATCACTATCAATGGAGGATCACTCATGCCAGATGCACCAGTGGAGAAAGGCGCGACCGACGCCCCGGCTGCGGGCACCGGGGCTGCGGGCAGCAGCGTCGGGATGGGCACATCGGTCACCCGGCGAAGCGCGCCTACGGGGGGGCTTCAGACCGACAAGGGGCAGACGTCGATCGCTGACCCGGTGGTGACCAAGGTCGCGGGCATCGCCGCCCGTGAGGTCGGCGGCGTGTTTCAGCTGGGCGGCGGGGTGGCTCGCGCCCTCGGCGCGGTCACCCAGCGTCTGCCCGGTCAGGACAGCAGCACCCAGGGAGTGTCGGTGGAGGTCGGCGAGCAGGAAGCGGCGGTCGATTTGACTGTCGTGATCGAGTACGGCGAGTCGATTCCGCGGGTCGCGCAGCAGATCCGCGAGAACGTGGTCCGGCGCATCGAGGGGATCACCGGCCTGTCGGTCACCGAGGTCAACGTGGCGGTCAACGATCTGCACCTGCCCGGCGACGATCGCGACGACGAGCCCTCCCGGGTTCAGTAGCCGGGGAGCAGCCGATGAGCCTGTCAGCTGACCCCGAGCCGGGGTTGCCGGGTGCGGCCGGGTCAGAGCGGTTTCGTCTGGCCCGGCTGGCTCGTGACGCTGCGCTACGCGTCCCGGGGGTGATCGGCACCGATATCGGGCCGATGGGGTCGTTCATCACCGCGGGTGGGGGTGAGCGCCTTGAGGGCGTGATCTGCGCGGCCACCAGAGATGGTGGCTATGAGGTCTCCCTGCGCCTGGTGTGTGCGCTGGTTCCGTTGCCGGCGCTCGGTGAGCTCGTCAAGCATGCGGTCACGCGGAGCGCATCCCTGGCAGGGATCCCGCTCGACAGGGTTGACGTGCACGTGGCTGCCCTCGGTGGCATGGAGGACGACTAGATGGTGTTGTTGCGGGCTTCTGCGAGGCTGGTCGGAGCGCTGCTGATGCTGGCGTTGGCCCTGGTCGGGCTCGGCATCGCGCTGTATTGCTTCGACGGCTTCATCAGTCTTGGTTCTGCGCGCCCGGATCGGCTGCTTGACCTGCCCAGCGTCCGTCGGCACGTTGGGCACTTCCTCAACCAGATCGCGAGTCCGGGCCCGACCGCTGCCCTGGCGTTGGGCTGCGGCGTGGCGGCGATGTTGCTCGGCCTGCTACTGCTGCTCGGTACGCTCAGACCGTCCAAGCAGCGCCTGGCGGTCCTTGATCGTGACAGCGGCGCCGGCACGCTGGCCGTCCAGCCACGAACGCTGAAGGAGATGGGACGGGCCCTGGCCGGGCAGGCCCCCGGCGCGACGAGCGTCAAACGCCCACGGCTGGCTCTGTCTCGGCGGGGTACGCGGGGACGGCTAAAGGTGACGGCGTCGCGAGCGAGAACCAGCGACCCCCGCGAGGTGCAGCGCGCGGTCACCGATCGGCTCGAAACGATCAGCGACCCGTTCGGGCTGCGGACGCGGGTGCGGGTGCGCCTCGGGCGAGCCGGGGAGCGGGTCCAGTGATCCGCCAACGGATCAATCTCCGCACCCCGCTGCTGGCCTACCTGGTCCGCGCGTTGACGATCGTGCTCGCACTGGCATTGCTCTGGTATGGGCTGATGGTGGTGCTGCTGTCGGTAAAGGTCTCGCCGCACACCGTCAACTCGCTCAGCGCCTATCGCAGCCTTTATAACGACGTCGTGAACCTCCAGCAGTCAGATTTCACCACTCTGGTGCGGTTCATCGCCGGTTTCGCCGGCCTGATCGCGTTTGTACTGTTCATCTATCTCGCATTTCAAGAGCTCCCCCGGCCTTATCTGGCCCGGGGTGATGTCGCGCTTGAAGAACAGGAGCGCGGCACGACGATCGTCAAGCCGCGCGCGATCGAGCGTGTGGCTGAGCTCGCCGCGCGCGGTAACCCCGATGTCACCGCCGCGGCCGGTCGGCTCGGCGATCAGGAGCTGAACCTGTCGATCGGTGCGCGCCGCGCCAGCACCGCCGCCGACACGCTCAGAGACGTGCGCCAGCGCGTCACCGCCGATCTCGAGCGCCACGAACTGCCCCACCTCCCGGTCAACGTCACGCTGACCGGATATGACCGACAAACCAGAAGGGAACTCTCATGACCCCCCAACAGCTCGCCGGCCTGCTCGGCTTCCTGTTCGTCGCCGCCTGGATCGCCTTCGGCCTGGGTGATGCCGTGCTCTGCCTCGTCGGGGCCGCCGTCTTTTACGCCGCCACCGCGCTTTACCGGGGCGAGCTGGACCTCGCCGACATCCAGCAGCGCGCCACGCGCCCATCCCGCCGCAGCTGAGCTCCTCGCCGAGAACCAGTAAAGGAATAGACATGTCCAGACCCGCCGCAGACGACGGCCAGCCCAGCGGCGCTGAGTCCAGCACCGCCGACCGGAGCCAACCGACAGGCTCGGGCGCCACTCGGTCGCAAGGCGCCAGTGCCGAGCAGCCATCCGCTGCCAGCAGCGATGAGAAGCGCTCGGGACGCCAACCGGAGGGACCGGCACACCCTCGCACCGGCTCGCCCTTTCAGACGGTCAAGCGGACGCTGACTGAATTCTCTGAAGACAACCTCACCGATTCGGCGGCGGCGCTGACCTACTACGCGGTCCTGTCGGTCTTCCCCGCCCTGCTCGCGCTGGTGGCGCTCGTCGGACTGGTCGGCAACCCGCACACCGTCACCAAAGAGCTCACCACGTTGGTCACCTCGATCGGACCGGCCTCGGCCGCCCAGACCTTCAAGGGGCCGATCCAGGGACTGACCAACAGCAGCGGCACCGCCGGGGTGCTGGTCATTGTCGGGATCGCGTCTGCGCTGTGGACGGCATCCGGGTACGTCGGCGCGTTCATGCGCGCCTCCAACGTGATCTATGAGGTGGAGGAGGGCCGCTCGTTCATCAAGCTGCGTCCCCTGCAGATGCTGGTCACGTTCGTGCTGGTGGTGCTGCTCGCGGTCGTGCTGGTGGCACTGGTCCTGACCGGGCCGCTGGCCAGCAAGGTCGGCTCGGCGATCGGCATCGGCGCCAGCGCCGTCACGGTGTGGAACATTGCCAAATGGCCGGTCCTGCTGATAGTGGTCATGTTCATGATCGCGCTGCTGTACTACGCCTCCCCCAATGCCCAGCTGCGCAGCCTGAAGTCGATCTTCCCGGGCGCGGCGCTGGCGGTCGTGGTGTGGCTGGTCGCCTCCGCCGGGTTTGCCTTCTATGTCGCGAACTTCGGTTCCTACAACAAGACCTACGGCACCCTGGGCGGAATCATCATCTTCCTGGTGTGGATGTGGATCACCAACGTCGCCATCCTGCTCGGCGCCGAGATCAACGCCGAGCGCGAACGCTCGCGCCAGCTCCGCGACGGCACCCCGGGCGCCGAACGCGAAATTCAGCTCGATGAACGCTCAGAGCCCAAGCCCAGCAAACGGTCGCGGACCGCGTAGCCGTCCGAGATCAACTACCGAACCCGAAGGAAAGGAACACCATGCAGATCCCCAAAGACAAGATCCTGGAAATGCTGCAGCAGCAGGGTCACGGCGATCAGGTCGACCAGGCCAAGCAGCAGCTGCCCGACCAGGTCGATACCGACCAGCACTCCGACCTGCTGAAGAAGTTCGGTCTCAACCCCCAGGACCTGATCTCCAAGCTCGGCGGTGACATCCCCGGCCTGTAGGCATCGCCACCGGCGCAGTTGCCGCTCGGAATCGACGAGCTCGCCGGTACCTACCTTGCACCGACCGCGGTTATGAGCTGCGGTCACATAGACCAGGAAGCCGACGGCCTGCCGAATTTCTAAACGAACCGTGGCGCACCATGCCGCGACGGCGCCAGTACCGCAGGACCTGGAGCGACGCGGGTCTGATCAACAGAAGAGGAGATGAAAATGGCTTTGACTGACCGAGCGGCTGCGGTGGGATCCTACGCCGGGCAGCTGCTCACCAACCAGGACGTCCAGGCCAGGGCGCGTCAAGCCGCGGACGCAACCCGCGCGGCCTATCGACGAGCTCGCGGCCAGGACGTGCGCGAGGCAGTGCAGGACCGAAAGCTGCGCCGCCGGGTGACCGCGGCCGTGGCCGCCACCGGAAAGCTGTTCGGCGCGGTCAGCGAAAACGCGCCCAAGCAGAAGTCTCCGTGGCCGCGGCGGATAGCTCTGCTGGCGGCAGCGGCGATGATCGGCTGGCTGATCACCAACCAGGGCCTGAGAACACGCGTTCAAGGACTATTGGGCAAGCGGAACCCAAATGATGTGATGGACTCCTCCCCGGATGGCGAAGCGATCCCGTTTAGCGAGGAGTCCTGACGCGAACGGCGACCGGGATTTTGGCATCGCGCCCGCGCCGGCGATGATCGGACATCGTTTCATCTGCTCTTATGGCGTCTGTCAGGGGCTGGCGGTTCCGAGGTCATCCGAGCGCCCGGCTTCGATGCGGGGCCATTGGGCGATGGGACGTCCGTTGGCGCGATAGTTGTGCTCCTCGCGTCGAGGCCAGCCGGCGGGCGAGTCCTCCCAAGGCTCTTGCCGGCCGTAGACGGTCAGATCCATCAGCGGGTAGCTGATGTCCATCGCCTCGACGCCGCGGCCGTTGGTCCAGTAGGTCTCGAACACCCGGTCGCCGTCCCGCAGGTAGCACACCAGGTGATACCTGCCGATCCGGCGGCCGGTGAGCAGCGTGCCGAGCGACGTTTGGGCTGAGTACCACGGCATGGTCCAGCCCATGAAGTCGCGGTAGCGCACGCTCTCCTCGTAGGGGCCTTGACAGAGCGTGGCGTAGGTGACGTCGCGGTCGTGCAGGTAGGAGAGCTCGCCGATCTGCGTGGTGTAGCGCGTGCAGCCCTCGCACTGTTCGGCGGCGGCCTGCCCGGGATACCACATGAAGTAGTAGGCGACGAGCTGCCGTCGGCCCTCGAACACGTCCAGCAGCGTGACCGGCCCATGCGGGCCGATCAGCTCGATGGTGGAGTCGACCTCAACCATCGGGAGTCGGCGACGGGCCGCGGCGATCGCGTCCCCTTCATGCGTGTGCGCCTTCTCTCGGACCCGCAGCGCATCTAGCTCGGCCTGAAACGTTGCCCGGTCGACCACGACGCGGACTGCTGCATCGTGGTCGTCGGCTTGTGGCTGACTGCGATTCTCACTGCTCATGCTTGCTCCTTTCTCGGGTCTCAATTACGTCTGGTGGAGCCAGCCGGAGAGCGACTAGCCGTTTTGCAGTTCTGCTGATAGAGACCCCAACGCCGCCGAGAACGGAACGGTCGATTGGCCGTTCCGTTTGACCGTCGGCCGGTGTCGTTAGAAGTGATGCGAATGAGCCCCAACCTTCAGACCGGCGGGCGGCCGTGACCGAAGACGCCCTCACGCGCGCCCGCGCGGGCGACGAGCACGCGTTCCGCGAGCTGATCGACCCATACCGGCGCGAGCTTCGGCTGCACTGCTACCAGATCCTCGGCTCGCTGCAGGATGCCGAAGACCAGCTGCAGGAGACGCTTCTGGCGGCCTGGCGCGGGCTGAAGGGCTTTGAGGGTCGCGCTTCGTTGCGCGCCTGGCTGTACCGGATCGCGACCAACCACTGTCTGAACGCGCTTCGCGACCGCGGGCGCCGGCCACAGGAGGTGCCTTCGATGGTCGAGCCGCCCGAGCCCACTCGTAGGGCCGAGCCGATCTGGCTTGAGCCCTACCCCGACGCCCTCCTCCAAGGATTCGCGGACCAGACCCCCGGGCCGGAGGCACGCTACGACACGGCGGAGTCCGTCGCACTGGCCTTCGTGACCGCACTGCAACATCTGCCACCTCGCCAGCGGGCGGCGCTCGTGCTCCGCGACGCGCTGGGCTTTCACACTGTCGAGATCGCCGAGATGCTCGACACCAGCCACGCCTCGGTCAAAGGAGCCCTGCAGCGGGCGCGCGCGTCCTTGGATGAACGGCTAGCCCCGGGCGGCCGCGAGCGCGCGCCCCTGCCGAGATCTGGACCCGAGCGCGAACTCGCCGGCCGGTTCGCCGCTGCGGTCGAGCGCGGCGACACCGACGGCGTCATCTCCCTCCTGACCGACGACGCCTGGCTGACAATGCCGCCCGAACCGTGGGAGTACCAGGGCGGGCAGGCGATCGCCCGGTTCCTCCACGACCGCGCCGGCCGCCGCGGCGGGCACCTCCGGCTCGTGTCCACCCGCGCCAACGGCCAACCCGCCTTCGGCTGCTACCTCCCCGACGCGCAAGCTGCGATAGCCCGTGCATACGGACTGATCGTCCTCACGCTCACCCAAGACCGCATCTCCGCCATCACATGGTTCGGCGAGCGCAGCCTCCTGTCCCACTTCGGACTGCCCCGAACCCTTCCCAGATAGCCGCAGGCACCGATGCCTCGCATCGGGCACCGCAGGGCAGCCCGAGAGCGAAAGATTGGGGGTCGGTATAGGGATGCCCCTATTGTGCCGCCCGGCCACGGCGCTGATCATGTTCGGATGGCCGACAGGCCGATTTAGATCCTCCTCGAGCTGGAGCACGCCACGGGTCGCTGACCGGCCGCGCTAGTGCCGAGGACGAAACGACCCTCGAGTTCCCGGGCTGGATCCGGCTGCTCAAAGCGCTGCAAACGTCCGTGCCGATCCCACCCAGCAAAAGAAGGCAAGCAAACGAAGCCGGTGCCGATGGTCACGCACAACAACGAACGTTGCCGCTCGTGAGGCCCCTGGTCGCGTGGCTGACTGCTCGCGCGCGGCGGGCTAGTCGCCATCGACGGCTGATCCTCGTCGGGGTGACCTGGGCCTCGGTCGTAGTGGCGTTCTCGATTCCGGCCACTGCGCAGGCCGCGGACTGTTCGCTGGCAGCCCAGTCATATGACGGCGCCTGCGGCCCGGCGTTCCAGTTGCCGGCCTGGGGCGACGCGGCGGGCTGGAGTGATCCCTCGAAGTACACCACGATCCAGCTCGCCGATCTCACGGGTAACGGCAAAGACGAGCTGATCGCCCGGAACGACGACGGCATCGAAATCTGGGAGTTCGACACCACCCTGGGGCAGTGGCGACCAGCAGTCGACGCCAGCGGCCTTCCCCAGGTGCTGACTGATTTCCGCTCGCCCCTGCCTTCGGAATCCGGCCCGAACTGGACCCAGCCTCAGTATTACAAGACGATCCAGACCGCCGACCTCTACGGCAACGGGGCTCGCGAAATCATCGCCCGCTTTCACGACGGGATGCGGGTGTACAAGTACACGCCGCCGGCGGGAAGCAGGAGCATCGACGGTGGGAGCTGGTCGCTGGTGTCTCAGGACGGGCCGTTCAGTGACGCCGATGGGTGGACCGATCCATCGCTCTACCTCACCATCCAGACGGCTGATGTCAACCATGACCACAAGGCAGAGCTCATCTCGCAGTCGCGGTCGGGAGTGGTGGTGTACGACTGGGACGGCTCGAGGTTCGTCAAGGACCCTTCTGCACCGCCCATCCCATACACCGGCGACGAGGCGCAATACTTGGATCTGAAGACCGCGAGCTTGCCGAATCAAGCGGGCGGCACGACGCCGGTGATCGTTGACCGCGATGCGGGTGGAGTTCGTGCCGCTTACCGGGACAGCGTCATGTGGCATACGCTCGTGACCAAACCGAACCCGGGCCAGTTCTCCGACGTCGACGTCTCGCCCGACTGCTATACGCAGAAGCATGGCTGCTTCAGCGCTAGTCCCTCGTATTACGAGACACTGCGGTTCGCCGATATAGATGGCCAGCCAGGGCAGGAGATGCTCGGGCGGTTGAGCGATGGCCTTCGCGTCTACAAGCTCTCGCCCGACAAGTTCACCTGGCAACCGCTGGCGACGTTGACGGACCTGGGAGGTGCCGGCGACGACCCCGCTCTGAAGCCCGGAATGTGGGCGTCGATCCGTACGGCCAACATCGACGGCGGCAAGCACGGCGACGACGTTCTCGCGCTGGATGGGACGGGACTGCAGGCGTGGTCCTATGACGCGAAAGCGGACGCGTGGACGAAGCTCAAGCCCGCGACGCCGCTCGCACTGTCCGGCGAGCTCTGGGATAACCACCCGGAGTACTACTCGACGATCCAGACCGGCGACGTCACCGGTGACGGGCGCGAAGCGGTGATCGCCCGCGGGCCTTACGGCATCCGCACGTGGTTCTACGATCTCAAGCCCAATAGCGGCTGGACGAGCTGGTTGCCTCAAGACGCCCAGGGCTCGTATCCGCAGTTCTCAGGCGGCCAGCAGGGGGACGCCTTCAAGGCGCTCAACGCAGAGGCCCACGCCTCCGGCGTGATCCCCGCCAGCGATGCCTCGGTGCGCGACGTCTGGACCGGCGAGAACGCCCCGCTGGCCGGCGATCTCGATCGCCTGGGGGGGAAGCAGGGGATTCTCTCGTTCGCGGGCTGCCCCGAGCCACCGAGCACCGTCAACCCGCCGAGCTACAAGGCGTGCACGCCACCTCAGGGCACCAGCGGGTTTACTGCGGCCGACTGGACGGCGGTGGTCAACGAGATACTCAGCGAGATCTACTCCGCGCAACAGGTCGTCGCCTTCTTCGACCAGCTGGACCACTTACGCCACAACATATTCCTTGCCCAAGGCGCCGAGCTGCCGGCGATCGGCAGCCAACTCAAGCTTGCGGGCGCCGCCGGCAACGAGACGAGGTTTGATATCAAGGCGATGTTCTCCACCGTCCTGAGCATCGCGGGAGCCATCGCGGGAGTGGTCCCGGGAGGCAGCGCCGCGAGCGCCGGGCTGGGGGTCGCTGCCTCCGTTGTCGGCGCCCTCCCCTCGGCGTCATCCACGCTCACGTCGAAGTTCGACACCACCTACAGCGGATTGCAGGCCAAGTTCGCCACGGCCGTCACCGAGGTCGACAAGGCGCTGAGCGTGCAAAGCCAACAGGTACGCCAGAACGGCGCGCTGCTCACTCTGATCGCTCAGTTGCGATCACGCGGCACCTGGAACCCCGATGCGGCCGGACTCACGAGTGCCGCCAACGAGGGCTTTGCCCTGTGGGTCTATAAGCAGCTGCTGCCCACCTTGTATGCCCGGTACACGATCACGAACTGCCGGCCGGGATATCCCAACCCGCTTGACGACTGTGACGGACCTGCCGAACAACAGGGCGTCGTCGGCGGCGGCGCGAACTTCACCGCGCTCGTGCCTCCGCCCTACGAGTCAAGTCGCCCGCTGGGCACGCCGTGCCACAGCGACTTCAACGGTAACTACAGCTTCTATACATGTCACTACACCACAATGCCCGCGGATCTTGCATCGACACTTTTCGGTGCAGTCTCACCGGAGTGCGCCTACACGCCCGGCAATACGAGCACGGCCTGGACGTTTGGATGCAATCTGGGTGTCAAGGAGGAAAACAGCGTCAGCCTGCCGGGCGGCCCGCTCAATGGGTGGAACTTCGCGAACTACTCCGGGGACCCTGTGGCTGTGGGGTCTTCCAGCGGTCATGCGAGCATCGGCGACCGCGGAAGCGTGCGGCTCACCGGGAGGATCACTCTCCCGCGCGCCTTCCGCCTCGCGGACGCCAGCGTGGTGGCCGAACGGCTGCTGTATGACCTTTACGGCGGGGACGAGCTGGCGCGCCGGCCGTCGGGGCGGGCGCTTGTCGAGCTGCGCCTGACCGGCCACGGCCAGACCGGCGTGCTTCGAAGCGGCGCGGGCGCCCAACCGCTCGCTCGGCTGACCCTGGGCCGGTCCGCTCACCGGTCGCTGTCCTTCGGCCTGGGCGTGACCGGTGTTGCGATGAGCGTCCCTGCCGCCTGCCATGCGCTGCCGGCATCAGACGCCCTACACACGCCACCGTTCACGCTCGACACCGAGCTGCAGATCAGCGACGGACGGCTCAAAAGGACGGTCTCGCTCCCTACTCTGTGGCGCTGCGTCCGAAACCGTGCCGGAGCGATCAGCGCACTGCAAACCGTTGCCCCCACGCGGCTTCCCGCCCACCAGGGACTTGCGCTCTCGCTCCGCGGGCCACGCACCGTCCGCCCCGGAGCCACCGTCACCTACCGCGTCCAGGTCCGCAACCGTCGGGCCGGCCGCCGCGATCGTATCCTGTCCTCACTCTGGCACCTACTCGTCCAGGGCGGCGTGACGGCCAATGCAACCAACAACCGGCCCAAAACCATGCGCTGGCCCATCGCGGAACTGCGTCGCGGCCGGACCAGGACACTCCCGCTTCACTTCCGGGTGCCACGCTCGGCGGCTGGGAGACTATGCATAACCGCTACCGCCGGGGCGGACTCCGCTCGCTCCGCAGGTGCCCGCCTGTGCCCGCGGATCGTCCCCATCGTCCCGCCACCCGTAGGACTCGGGTAGGTTCGGCATCGGGGAGCGCCAACGCTTCATGCCGCTCTGGAGGCCGGTAAGCTCGCGGGGCCGTGCGGAGCTACTCGCACATCGTCGTTGGCGCCGGTGCCCTGGGGGCGGCCGCGGCGTACTGGCTGGCGCGATCCGGCGCCCGTGATGTGCTCGTGCTCGAGCAGTTCGAGCTTGGCCATCAGCGGGGATCGTCGGAGGATCACTCGCGCATCATCCGCCACTCCTATCACTCGTCGGATTACACGGCGTTGACGCCGTCGGCGTACGCCACCTGGGCCGAGCTGGAGGACGAGACCGGCCTGCAGTTGGTGGTCAGGACCGGCGGGCTGGATCTCGCGCGCCAGGGCACCGACGGGGTGCACGAGATCGACAACTACCGCAACTCGCTGCGCGCTGCCGGGATCGACTGGGACGACCTCGATGCCGCCGCCATCCGCCGGCGCTATCCGCAGTGGCGGATCGACGACGACGTGGTCGCGATGTACCAGCGCGACACGGGCCTGGTCGACATCCGCCGCGCGAATGCCGCGCACCTCGCCCGCGCGCGCGAGATGGGGGCAACCGTCAAGCCCGACACGTGCGTCACCGAGATCGGCTCGACTGACAGCGGGGTGACGATTGTCGCCGGTGACGAGACCTACACCGCTGAAAGCGCCGTTCTCTGCGTCGCGTCGTGGCTGCCGCGGCTCGCCGGCGCGCTTGGACTGACGTGGCCGATGACCCTGTCAGAGGAGCAGGTCACCTACTTCGCCACTCCGCACCTGCGACAGTTCGCCTCCGACTGCTTCCCGGTCTTTATCTGGCACGGCGACGACCTCTTCTACGGCTTTCCGGTGTACGGCGAGGTGGCGGTCAAGCTCTCGCGTGACATGCGCGGTGCCTGGACGACGCTGGAGGAGCGCAGTTATGAGATCGATCACGATGAGGAGCTCTACATCCAGCGCTTCGCCGAGCAGTACCTGCCCCAGGCCATCGGGCCGATCCTGTACAGCAAGAGCTGCGTGTATGACATGCCGCCCGACCGCGGCTTCGTCATTGATCTGGTCTCCGGCCATCCCCGGATAGCCCTGGGCATCGGCGCCGGACATGCCGCCAAGTTCGCGGGTGTCATCGGCCACGCGCTCGCGCAGTTGTCATTGACCGGCTCCAGCGACTACCCCATCGCGCCGTTCGCGCTCGATCGCCCGGCACTGACCGACCCGCACTTCACGCCGACATTCCGGCTCGAGGGCGCGCCGGCGCGGGGCAGTTAGGGTGTGCTCAGTTCGCTCACGGCGAGATCCGGCGCTTCTACGGCGCCGATGAGGATCAGACTCGCCGGCGCGGCGCCAACCGGTCCGAGGGGAGCCGGCCTCGCACAGCCGAGCCTCGTCAGAATGGCGGTGGTCACGTCTCCGGGTCGCGGCCGTCACGTCTCCGGGTCGCGGCGCCGTGATCGAAGCTAGACCTCGCTGTCCCCGCGCTTCAGCGGGACTTTGAGTCCGAACTCCTTCCCCGCTGGGACCTTCGCCGCGCCCTCATGCCAGCCCTCGGCGGGAGGCGGTCCCTGCCCAACCTCAACCCCTCCCGGCCGCTCCGAGATGTACATCTGGACCGAAGCTCGCCTGCGGGCGAGACAGCGCGGGCAGCACTCCAACCTCAGATAGGGAGCGCGCAGCCGAACGCTGAGCCCGCATCGCGGGCAGTTCATAAAGGACATCGCATCTCTTTCTCGGGTCAGGAAGAAGCCCGCGGCGACCAGATCCCTCCGCGGCCGGCCGCGTCGCCCGGACGACTCCCTCAACGTTCTTGTTGGTGGGCCGGCAAGCTACAAACACCGTTGGGCTGTTTCGAATCAGCACGTCTGATCAAAGACGTTCGCTGAGATACCCGGGACCTTCGATCGGACTGTTGTGGATGCTGGCGAGCCTCCAGGCCGCCGTGGCTGATAGGACCGCACCAACTGGCCGGCCAACCCGCCCAACGGCGCGCTCCCCGGCTCTCACACCGCGATCGCCGGCGCCGACGTCGACCCGACGCTCCGCCTGTGGTACGGGACCTGGCAAGCACCCGTCGTCGAGCTTAAGCCGCGGATCCTGCTGAACATATCCTCGCCATTGACCGGGCGCCGTGAAGGCGTCCTGGCTTTCCCACTGGGCGTAGTCGACGACCCCGGTGCCGTCGAGACTCGGTGGACCGATCACGGCGCGAGATGGATCGACGAATGGTGGACGTGCTCGCTGCGCGGAGGCTGCCCCGCGGCGAAGCCTTCGGCCGGGCAACCGCGGGCGCTACAGGGATTCCCAGCCATCAGGGCTCGCCTGTCGATCACTTGCATCGGATGCCTTCCGCGCAACTCTGCAGAGCCGGGTGCGTTCTCGCGGTCGTGAGGTGTTTCATCGTTGCGTGTTGGGTCGTGGTGGTGGCGGCATGGGGATCCTCATCGGCGTCGGCCGCGTTTCCCGGTCGTGATGGTCTGTTGGCGGTCCAGCCGTCGAGGGGTTCGGGGCTGCTGCTGGTGAACTGGCGCACCGGGGTGGAGCGGCGGGTGTGCGCCGATAGCGGAAGGTGCGCTGGTCTGACGCGGCCGCGGTGGTCGTCTGATGGGCGCGTGATCGCGGCAACCTCTAGAGGACAAGTTTCGCTCGTCTATCCGGATGGGTCATGTCTTGACTGCGCCGGCATCCCGGGCGCGACGCCGGCGTTCTCGACCAGCCCGGCTCTCGTGAGCGTCGTCCGGGAGGGCAGGCTCGTTGAATACGGGATCGACGGGATCCGCCAGGCGGTGCTGGCGGCTGGCGGCATCACCGACGCGGTCTGGTCGTCGCGCGGTGAACTGGCGGTCGTCCGCCGAGGCCAGGTGTGGGTGGGACGACCGGGCTCGATGCGTTCGCTTGGGCCGGGCAGCAGTCCGTCTTGGGCGCCGGATGGCTTTCAGCTGGCGATCGTCCGCGCCGGCTGGGTGACCCTGGTCGCAGCGGGTCAGCGGCTCGGGAGTCGTCGGGCGCGCGGTAGCGCTCCCGCGTGGTCTCCGGACGGCAAATCGATCGCGTTCATCGCTGCGGGCCATGCCCTCAGCGTGATGAGCGCGTCTGGCGGCCGGGCGCGACGCATTGGGCGGCTGCACGGCGTGGCCGTCGATTGGCAGCCCATCCCCGTTCAACCAACCCCCGGCTGCGTCGCCCCACCGGGAACCACGACGATCGCCACCACGCCAGCCGCCGTGGTGACCAGCCGTCGCGCTCCTGTGCCTGGCTACAGCTTGAAAGCGCCGACCTATATGGGATGCCTGCGCTCCACCGGCCGCGAACATGTCCTCGAGCGCTTCAACTTCCAGAGCGAGGACAGCACCAGCACCGTCAGCGACGCCGCCGTCGACGGCCGCTACGCCGCGCTGGTGGAGCACGATCAGGACCCCCATTACGGCGGAGCGCGCTATCTGGTCCAGGTCTTTGATCTGGACACCGGGCTCATCGACCATCAGCTCGGAGGGGAGCAGATCGGCTGCCCTGACTACGAGGGCGGGTGCCCCAGCAGCCTGGAGGACGTTGTCATCAACGCCAACGGCTTTACCGCCGCCCATACGACCACGGCCGACTACAGCATCACTCAGGCCGAGCAGACCGAGGCGATCCTCGCCGGCGACAGCAGCGGTATCCACGTCCTGGACACTCTTACCTCACAGCATCCGATCAGCCAGCAGGGACCCGTGCTGCTCACCGGACTACGGCTCTCCTCAGACACCTTGACCTGGGACCACGCCGGCACCCCGGAGAGCGCCGACCTGCACTAGCGGATCACCCGCTCTGACCTGCCCTGCGCTGCCCCACGCTAGCGGTAGTCGAGTCGCGGCAGCAACCGCACCGCCGCGCAGACTTCTGGAACGTCGCCAACCCGGCCACGAGGACGGCGCTGTCACTTCGCTCGCCGGCGAACCGAGAGCAGCAGTCCCAGATCAGGACGGATCGCGCGGCGACACCCGTGCTCTTGCGTGGTCTGGGCAGTCTCGGACTCCGCCCTTGAGACTGCCGCTTGGCGTGGAAGCAGCGGTCCTCGGCCGGTAAACTGCGGGCGTCGCTGCTAGGCGAGAGGGGAAGCGAAGCCTTATGCGGCGGCCCGCCACTTCGCACGCCAGCAACGTTGTCTTGGCCGCAGCGTTAGCGCGTATGCGAAGCTTGAGCGCTAGGTGTTGGCATGACCGTCTACGACACCTGCTGGCGCCGAGTCGATGCACCGGGTGCGCGGCGGCTGGCTCGCCGAGCACGGACGTGAGGCCTTCGCCAGCGGCGATGGAGCTCCAGCGCCTATCACGGTTGCAGCACTCCGCGGCGCGAACGGGATCACCCGGTCGGGGTGAGGCTCGCTCACTCGGCTGTTCATAATGTCGAAGGCGACGGGCGCGGCGCGCGGCGCGCGCGACAATTGTGTGATCCCGGCACGGCCGCGGATCAGGACTCCGGAGGTTGGCGTGTCGGCTCAGTTCAAGGGCAGCGTGAGTCTGGATGTACGGGATTCGGTGGCGGATTGGGATCCGTTCGTCGAGCCACAGGCGCCGGCGGACGCGCCGAACGTCTTGTTTGTGGTGTGGGACGACATGGGATTCGGTTCGTGGGACCTGTATGGCGGTTTGATCGAGATGCCCAACATGCGGCGGGTTGCCGATGCCGGCATGCGGTTCACGCAGTTCCACACGACGGCGTTGTGTTCGCCGACGCGCTCGTGCCTGCTGACGGGGCGCAACGCGCAGAGCAACGGGATGGGCACGATTGGGGAGTTCTCGGACGGTTTTCCGAACATCTCGTGCCTGATCCCTCCCGAGAACGGGTTCATTCCTGAGGTGCTGGTCGAGCGCGGTTACAACACGATGGCGATCGGCAAGTGGCACCTTTCGCCGGTCGCTGAGATGAACATGGGGGGATCGAAGCGCACGTGGCCGCTCTCGCGCGGGTTCGATCGGTTCTACGGGTTCCTGGGTGGGTTGACCGACCAGTGGTATCCGAGCTTGAGCTACGACAACCACCTCGTCGATCCGCCCGCGTCACCGGCTGAGGGCTACCACCTGTCGGCGGACCTGGCCGATCGGACGATCGAGTTCATCCGCGATGCGAAGGCGACCGCGCCCGACAAGCCGTGGTTCACGTACTTCGCGCCGGGGGCCTGCCACGCGCCCCATCACGTCGCGAAGGAGTGGGCCGACCGCTACCGCGGCGTGTTCGACATGGGCTATGAGCGCTATCGCGAGGTGGTGCTGGAGAACCAGAAGCGGCTCGGGATGATGCCGGCCGGCACCGAGTTGCCGCCGATCAACCCGTTCGCGTTGGTCACCAGCCCCGACGGCAAGCCGTGGAACGCGTCTGACATGGTGCAACCGTGGGACGCCCTGTCCGAGGGTGAGCGGCGGCTGTTTGTGCGCCAGGCGGAGGTCTACGCCGGATTCGCCAGCTTCACTGACCACCACGTCGGCCGGGTGCTGGACTACCTGCAGCAGTCCGGCCAGTGGGAGAACACGATCATCGTGGCGCTCTCGGACAACGGCGCCAGCGCCGAGGGCGGCCCGAACGGGTCGGTCAACGAGAACCGCTGGTACAACGGCCTGCCCGAGAACCTTGACGAGAACCTGCGCATGCTCGACGAGCTCGGGTCGGAGTCCACCCATCCGCACTTCTCCAACGGTTGGGCGATGGCGTTCAACACGCCGTTCAAGATGTACAAAACCTACGCCAGCTACGAGGGCGGCGTCGCCGACCCGCTGCTCATCTCGTGGCCGAACGGCATCAGCGCCCGGGGCGAGACGCGCGAGCAGTACGTGCACGTCACCGACATCGCCCCGACGCTCTACGACCTGCTCGACATCGAGGCACCCGCGCAGATCAAGGGCCACGTCCAGCGTCCGATCGAAGGCGCGAGCTTCCGCGCGGTGCTCGGTGACGCCGGCGCGCCGGCGCCGAAGGAGCAGCAGTTCTACTGCATGCTGGGCACACGGGCGATCTGGAGCGAGGGGTGGCACGCCTGCACACGTCACGCCGTCGCACCCTCGGGCTGGGGACACTACGACCAGGACGTCTGGGAGCTCTATCACCTCGATCAGGACCGCAACCAGACCAACGACCTCGCCGCCGCCGAGCCCGAGCGGCTGGAACGCCTGAAGGCGTTGTGGACAGAGGAAGCAGAGCGCTGCCACGCCCTTCCGCTGGACGACCGCGACGCCGGCGAGCTGTTGGCCATCCAACGTCCCGGCCTGGCCGGCGGCCGGGACCGCATGACGCTGTACCCGGGGTGCGCCGAGGTGCCGGAGCGCTCCGGGCTCGTCGATCTCCACGGCCGCTCGTTCACCGTGATGGCCGAGGTCACGATCGACGACTCCAGCGCGCAGGGCATCCTCTACTCGCTGGGCGCGCGGTTCGGCGGCCACGCGCTCTACCTCAAGGCCGGGCGCCTGCACTACGTCTATAACTGGCTCGGCGAGATCGAGCAGAAGCTCTCCAGCGACCGGCCCTTCCCGACCGGACCCTGCATCCTCGGCGTGCGCTACGAGATCGACGGCCACGCCGAGGGCGGCTCACCCACGGGCATCGCCACGCTCCACATCGGCGACGACCAGGTCGCCGAAGCACGCATCAAGACGCAGCCCGCCTACTTCACCCTTGCCGGCGAAGGCTCCTGCGCCGGCCGCGACACCGGCCAACCCGTCTCCGCGGACTACAAGCCCCCGTTCACGTTCCGCGGCGGCACGATCACCGAAGTCGTCATCGACGTCACCGGCGCGCCGTATCACGACCTCGAGCTCGACGTCGCGACCGCCTTCGCGCGCGACTAGAGCAAGCAGCGCGCCGCGCAGCCCCGGCTACGGCCAGGCGCGCGGCGACCCGCCACGCCGGACCCGCCGCAGGGCGCGCGATCACGATCTCACCCGCTGCTGTGCCCGCGTCCGACGTGCGTCTTGAATCGCTCGAGCGGCTCGCGCCTCTCGCGATGCGGGTGCGCTCACCACGACCGAGTTTGACCTCGAGAAGCGACGCGTGCTCGACGATGGCGTGGGGCCGGCTGCGTCGTGATTGACGATCGGGTACCCAAGCGGCTCGCCGTCAGCGCCTCCAAGGACGCCCGACACGAACACCATCGCGCTGGTGTAGCGCTCCTCCTCGGCCGCTGTGAGGCCCACGCTCACCACTAGCCAGAGTGCTCCTCCGCCCACTCGACCACCGTTGTCCACATTGCGCGCATGGTTTCAGGCGCGGCTTCCGCTTCGAGGCACAGCAGCAGTGGGTCAGTGCAGTGGCTGGCTTCTGCTCCGTCGCCAACCCGGCCGCGAGATCGTCACTGCCGCTTCGCTCTCCTGCGGACCGGGAGCAGTAGTCCGCTCGGCGCCTCGGTCGCCGGCCCAGGTCGCTGCTGTTGCGTGGATCCAGAAGCGTCGCGATCGGAGGGCCAAGTACTTCTAGGCTGCTCAACTCTGCGGAATCGGCGTCGCCTGGGAGTGTCCGGGCTTTTGTGTAGGCATCGGATCTCGAAAGGAGATCGATGTCGACCGCAATCACAAGCAGGTTGGATGAGATTCCGGAACAGCTGGATAGCGCCGGCGTGGCGCGTAGCGAGGTCGTAGGTCGAGCGAAGCGACGCGCTGGCGCTGCGCGCCGTTCGGGGCCCCGTCGCGAGCTTTCCGAGGAGGTCAGAGCCCTCCTTTCTGATGAGTTGATCGACGGGTTGCTGTCCGGGGCTTGGACCGAGACGGAGATCGCTGGCTGGGGCGGGCTTCTGGGTGAGTTGACGAAGCGGCTGCTGGAGCGAGCGATGGAGGTCGAGCTGACTGACCAGCTGGGCGATGAGCCTCATCAGGAGCCGCCTGGCGGGGCGGGCGACACGCGCAACGGGTCGACCCCGAAGCGGTTGATCACCGAGCACGGGCCGGTGGAGTTCAACCCGCCGCGAGACAGGGCCGGGTCGTTTGAGCCGCAGATCGTCCGCAAGCGTCAGCGGCGCTTTGAGGGGTTTGACGAGAAGATCGTTGCCCTCTCCTCCCGCGGGCTGTCAACCCGGGATATCGAGGCGCACCTGCAGGGAGATCTACGGGGTCAAGGTTGGCCGCGAGCTGATCTCCAAAGTGACCGATGCGGTGATAGACGACGCGCGCGCGTGGCAGACCCGGCCGCTGGATGACGTCTACCCGGTCGTGTTCCTCGACGCGCTGGTGTTAAAGATCCGTGACGGCGGCAGCGGGCACCGCCGGGCTTGTTATCTGGCGATGGCGATCCGGATAGACGGTGAGCGCGACGTGCTGGGGATGTGGTTTGAGGCCAACGAGGGCGCGAAGTTCTGGATGCAGGTCCTCAACGACCTCAAGAACCGCGGCGTCTCAGACATCCTGATCGCGTGTGTCGACGGGCTCAAAGGGTTCCCGGAGGCGATCGAGGCGATATACCCGCAGACCGCGGTGCAGACCTGCATCGTTGACCTCATCCGCCAGTCACTGCAGTACGTGCCTCGCCGTCAATACGACGCCGTGGTGAAGGACCTCAAGCCGATCGACACCGCGAGCAACCCCGACCCGGCCCTGGTGGCGCTCGAGGCGTTTGCGCAGAAGTGGGGCCAGCAGCTGCCGATCATCGGCCAGGCGTGGCGATCCGCCTGGGAGTACGTGATCGCGTTCATGGCGTTCCCTGAGGAGGTCCGCCGGGTCGTTTACACGACGGATGAAAGATTCAAGGGGGAGCAGGCTTGTGAACGGTCGTCATCGGGGTTTAGGCTGTGGTCTGGGCGTGGTCGACCCCCGAGCGAAGCGCAGGTTCTGGGACTGATGCCTGCCGCGCAGCTTGCCCCGCAGAGGGCCTTTTCAGTCGCGTCCCGTTGGCGGCGGCCACGCCCTCTTTCGAGGACCGGTTGGCTTGCCAGTCGGCGACTTGCTGGCGGTATGCGTGTTCGGCCTGGTTGGCCAGTTCGAGCTCACGCCGGCGGACTTCTTTGAGGGAGTCCGCAGCGGCGTTGCCTTTGCGGCCCTGGCGGGACGGCAGCCCGGCGCGCAGCTCGAGCGCCCGGCGTTTCTTGTCGGTCAGCGACGGGCGTGCGAAGGCGTAGTCTTCGCCGCGTTCGATCATCGTCCAGCACAGGCACACCAGCTTGCGGGCGGTGGCGACGATCGCGATCTGGGTGCCGCGCCGGGCGCGGACGCGCTCGAAGAACGCGCGCAAAGGTCCCGGGGTCCGGGCAGCGGTGAACGCGGCCTCGACCAGCATCCCGCGGGCATGCGCCCGCCCTTGCTTGGTGATCTTGCCGTGACTGGCGGCCTGAGCGCCGGACTGCTTGACGCGCGGGTTCAGACCGAGATACGACACCAACCGCTCCGGGTGCGAGAAGCGCTGGAAGTCACCGACCGCCGCGACCAGCGACAACGCGACCGTCGCGTCGACGCCCGGGATGGTCATCAGCGACCCACGTCAGGTCGTCCAGATCGTTCCAATAGTCGTAATATGGGTTGAAAGACACCGGCGCGGGGTTAGACAGATCCTCGAACACCTGCGTGAAAGCGTCCGTTGTGCCGCTGACGGTGATGTAGTCGGGGTTCATGAGTAGGTCTCCTTTGATGGTGGTTGTTCGGTGTGTCCTGCGAAGTTGGCATCAGCATCGCGCGGCGGGGAGAGTCCTGCCAGCCCCCCTAGGGCTGGCTCTGACCACCCCCACGCACGGAGCCCGCTACCAGCCGGGTCGAGACGGCGGGGGTGGCGTGAATGACACCTTGGGTGCCTGGCGCGCGGAACCCTTCAGCGCGATCCTGACTGGACCGCAGTCCAATCCGTCTGGAGCACGTAATGTCGCACTACCTCGTCTGTCGCATCCCCCCTGATGACCCCAGCGCTTCTGTTGGACTTCCGCTAGATGACTTCGCCGTACTGAGTCCCGTCGCTGGCAGCTAGACGCAGGTGCGTCCGGCGGCGCGCCACGTAATTCGTTCAGGGTGCGAGCAGCACGACGAGAATCGGGACGCCCACCATGATCAGCAGGCTGATCAGGACTGCCGCGAGAATTAAGGATCGGAGGGTCGCAACCAGCGCGCGAACGTCGTCTAAGTGAAGTCCGCGAGGTCGCGCGCCAGCTCACCGCCAACCAGCTGCACACCGCAGGTGGCGGGATCCAATACGTCGTCTCGGGGCCGACGACCCGCCTCGATAGTCGCCCCTGCAAGTTGAGTCACGTTTTCCCCCAGGAACGTGATCGCATAGCCGGCCACGGCCGGATCGCCGGCGCGAACGCGACCCGGCGGCCGGAGAGACCAGCAGGCCCGGCAACGCGCAACGGGACGAGCCTGGCCTCACAGACTGCCGGTTCGTCGCGAATGCGACTCAGAGGGCGTCAGTGCCGCTTCAAGAGTTGGGTGACTGAATTCGGAAGCGGCGGCGTCAGCCACGCGGGCTGTCCGTAGTGCGTGGAGGTTCCGCCTGATCCGCGGATCCTCCCGTTGCGGACGACGACGACGGCCCGTCTCCGATCTTGCGGATGAAGAACGTCGTCCAGTGATAGCCGCGACGTGCCAGCACCGGATGCCGCAGCGCTGGTCGCATCGCTCGGAACAAAGAAATCGCTGCCACCGCGAGCAGACCGAAGACTCCTAGCGCGGTCAGCCCGAAGTAACCGGGCGCAACTGCGACGCCGAGGACTACCCCAAGCACCGTGACCGCCGTCGCCAGCCCTGTGGCAAGCAGAGTTCCACGCCACGGAACGGGCTCAAGCTGCTGGTTCACGGAAAAGATGCTAGGGCCCGTCAGCAGCTCTATCCGGGTACGAGACCCCAGGCGCGCACGCGGCTTCTGCATGTCGCCCCTGCAGCCGTGAGGCCGCGACTTCTGCTTCGGTCGGCCGCCAACCGAGAGCAGCAGCAGTGCGGACGGCTGTCCACGTCGCCGACACGCCTGGAGGTGCGTGGAAGCGGCAGCCGTTGCCGTCGTGGGTCGAGCTCAGCGGCAGCGGGTCACAGTGCGCGCGTACAGCTCGGTATCGGTCTTTGTGTCCGATCCCTGTTGCCAGATGATCTGGGCGACGCCGTTGCTCGCGATCGCGACGCGCGGCGGCTCGGAGTCGCCCTCCCCTTGAAGGCTGATCCGCGGGCACCATCGACGACCGGCGGGTCGAACGGCGACGCGGTCGGGTCCGCTCCAGGAGGCGACGAGGTCTCCCCGATCGTCCATGGCGATCATCGCATCGGAGCCGTGACCCATCCGGTGTACGCCCAGCACCCGGGCTTGGGGCGAGATGTCGGCCTCCCAGAGGTAGCTGCCGATGTCTTGAGGGCCCTCCCACAGGACGGTTGCCGATCCTTGCTCGTCGGTGGCGATCACGGGATCGCGGCCTGAGCGTGGCAGCGACACCGTTCGGGATCTGTACCCGTGGCCCGTCGCGGTCAGGAGTCCGACGCGTGGATAGAAGGTCCCGCGGTGCGGCCACTGCCAGACGACGAAGACGCTGCCGCGCGTGTCGACTGCGACCTGGTGACCGGGGAGGAAGGGGGGCGGCCCATCGTTCTGCAGCATCTCTGTTCCCGCGGCGCCGAGGTGCCGCGCCGAGCGCCAGGTCGCCTGGCCGGTCGGTCTGACGCTCACGTACAGCTGGCTTCGTCCCGGGCCCTGGATCCCGCCACCCAGGTAACGAGTCCAAGCGAGCGCCACTGTCCCGGATGGGCCGACCGCGAACCCCAGCAGCCCGGCTCGCGGGTTCTTCACCACCGTGGTCGGCGCCAACCATGAGTCTGCACTGGCGGGATGCTCGGCGACGTCAATCGCGCCATTTCCGACCTGCCACACCGCGAACGCGTCTCCTCGGGCATCGACACCGACCTCTGGGCTGCTGACCGCCCAGCGACGGCTGGAGAAGAGCGTGGTCGTCCGCTGCCAGGTACCTCGCGCCGAGATGCGATACCGCGCCTGAGCGACGCCGGTCGACCCGTTCGCCCAGACAACGGCAGCCGCGCCCGACGGCGAGCCCGCGAGCTGCACCCCAGACTGTTCAGCGATCCTCCCCGCGAGGCGTGATGGCTTTGACCAGGTACGCCTACGGGCAGAAAGGTAGGCGGACATCACCCCCGCGTCCCCATCCCACACCGCGCTAAAGCCATTCGACATGCCCGTCGCGATCGCCGGATACGCGTAATTCGGAGCTTCGGCCAACATGGAGACAGCCGAGCGCACGGATGAGCTTGCAGCCGCTTGGTGGCCGGCAGGCACCTGTGAGCCGCAGCCCGCCGTCAGGGCCGCGATCAACCCCACCGTGATCGACTCGCCCAAAAAGCGTCGCCACCTACCGCAGATCCCGTCCCGCTCACTCCACATGGCCTCAGCGTACGCCCCAGCAGGACCGTCTCACTGGCGCGAGCCTGCGCAGCCTCCAAGCCGCGCCGGAACCGACCACACATCGCATTCACTGCTGCCTCGTCCCCGACGGGGCGGTCAGGGACCGGATGCTGCTCACGGTCCTAGCCGGAAGTCCCGCCGGCTCTGTCGGCGGACGCCGAGACGCCTCGGAATGCGTGAAAGCGGGTCTGTCGATCTCCGGGCCCCGACCGTCGTCGACGCCGTCGCCCCGCACCTGGATCTGGCGACGAGCGGGTGCCGAACGATCCAGAGACCGGGCGCCCGGCTTTCGTGTCGACGAAGGTGCGGTGTGTTCGTGGCGAGGCGTCTGCCGGCCGAGAGCACGACTGCCCTCGCCGTCGGTCAAGTCCCGGTGTTGCAATGCGGGTTCTGCCGGCGCGGGCGAACCAATATCAATACCGGGACTCAAGCAGCCACTCCTGGCTCCGCATCTCAAAGGCGATCGGCTCGCCAATCGCGTCGAACGGGGGCCACGGATCATGCGGAAGCGGCGGCGCCGAATGGAGCCCGGCGGTCGGCCGGCGCACAAGGGGACCGGGGTCAGGACAACCAGGCGACGATGCCGGCCAGGATGGCGGTTGTCCAGGCCAAGACGGCGTGGGCGACCTCGACGACGAGATGGTACCGAAGCGCCTCCGGGCCACCGGATCGACGCGACGGCCGGCCGGTTCGCTTAGCCAGGTGCCACGGCACGGCGAGCGCGGTCCCGGCGGCGATGGCCGCCGCGAACTGGCCAAACGCCGCCCAGGCCAGCGTCCGGATCCGAGTCCGCAGATACAGCACCCACAGGCCGCCTGCTGCCGTGCCCAGGGTGCCGTTGGCCACCAGTCCCGCGGGATAGGTGGTCTCCAGATTCTCGTCGTGCAGTCCCCCGCCCCGAATGAACTTGCGGACCATGTGCGCGCCAGTGGCCTCGGTGGCGACCCAAAGGCCGAGGACGATCCAGGCCAGGCGCCGGCGGCCGGTTTCGCTGACGGACGCCGGCCTCAAGCCACCGCCCCCGCCTGTCCGTAACCGTCTCGCTGGTCGGATTCGTTAGCCACGCGCACCCCGTAGCGGTAGGCGAGCTTGCCGCCCAGATGACCCGCCGTGGCGAGCAAGGCAAACGCCGTCGCCGACATGCCGATGAGGCTCGACGGAACCCCGTGGCCGTCCGGGGTGCGATGCCGGCGCACCAGGAAACCGCCGAAGTAAAGGGTCGTGGCGGTGACGTTAAGCGCCATGTGGGTGAGGCCCAGACGCATCGTCCTGGTGCCCGCGGGGACCTGGATGAGGTCAAGGAAGCCGAGGACGAGGGCTGGGACCGCCCCGGTTAGGCCGACGCCGATGAGCCAGGAGGATCCGGTGGCCAGCGCCTCCGGCGGTCCCCCGGCTCGCGATCCCACGTCGAGCACCAAGCTGCTCGTCCACGCACCCAGAGGCACGACGACGACCGCTGGATGCGCTGGCCTGCCATATGGCCCGGCCACCTTGACCATGGGTCGCTTCGCCCTCCGCCAAGGGGTGATGATCTCGCCGTCCTGATGCATAGGCGGGTAATACCCATGGCGATCGACCCTACACGGAGCCAAGGGAGCCTCTCGCCTCGTTTGCTGCCCGGCTGTCAGCCTCCGAACGATTGCCCCGCGGATCCGATTAATCCCCTCCGCGGCTGGGTATTCACGTGAATTGCGGTTGATCTCGTCTCGAACACTCCGTGATTCCGAGGAGTATTAGATGACCAGCAACGGCGACGGGTTCGGCGAGCCCGGAGCACCCCGCGAGCGCGGCGAACCGCCCAGCGACGCGGAGGTCGTCAAGGAGTTTCGTGACCAGGCGCTGCGGGGCGATCGGAATCGCCCGCCACTGGCATTTCGGCTTCGACATCCTGTTCGTGGTCTACGGGTGGTGTTCATCGTGCTCACGTTCGTGACGGACCACTACCTCAAGCTCGTCCCCACCCAGGCCTCGATCCTGCCCGCCGCCGGGTCGTGCTTCGTCCAATACGCAGCGCTTCACCTGCCGTCCGCGCCTGAGACTGCTGCAATGTCGCCCCTGCAGCCGTGAGGCCGCGACTTCTGCTTCGGTCGGCCGCCGACCGATAGCAGCAGTCCGCTCGCCGCCGCGGCCGCCGGCCGAGGTGCCTGCTGGTGCGTGAGTCTTCTATGTCAAGCAGATGGTGGTCGGGACGGTGTTGGGGTCGTGTAGGAGGTGGTAGACGCGGCGGACGAGGTGGCGTTTGAGGTTGCGGATCGCTTCCTTTTTGCTCTTGCCGTTGGCTCGCTGCTTGGCGAAGTAGACGGCGGTGCGGGGGTCGGTGCGGATCCGGATGATCGCCAGCATGTAGAAGGCGCTGTTGAGGCGGCGGTTGCCGCCAGGATCGAGGCGGTAGCGGTCTGATCGTCCGGAGGAGACGGGGATCGGGGCGCAGCCGGCGAGGCGGGCGAGTTGGGCGTCTGTGGTGAAGCGGTCGATCCCGGCGATCTCGCCGATGAACTTCGCGGCGAGCAGCCCGCCGATCCCGGGCTCGGCCAGCAGCTGGGGAGCGACCTGGCGAACGAGGGCGGCGATCTTCGCGTAGAGGTCTTTGGTGGCGCGCGAGAGTTCTTGGGCGCGGCGGACCATGTCACGAGCGATCATGACCTGAATGGTCTGCTCAGCGCGGGTCAGCCGCCGGGCGACCTTCAGCTGCCAGCCGGGATGGATCAGCGCCTTGGCGGGGATCTCCCATTCGGGCCAGAGGTCGTGCAGCTGCCAGCGCAGCTCGTTGATCAGACGGGTGCGCATGTCCAACAGTCGCTCGCGATAGAGCGCCAGCATGCGAATCTCACGTTCCGGGCCGGTCAGCCGGGCGGTTGGGAGATTCTTCACCCCCTCGCGCAGCGCGGCGCGCGCGATCGCGAGCGCGTCGATCGGATCTGACTTGCCGCCGGGTCCGCGCGCCTTGGCGAGCGCCAGCCATCAGCTGGGGCGCGAGGCGCACGACCGTCTCGCCGCGATCGATGAGGAATCGCTCCAGGCCGCCGGAGACGTTGCGGACGTCCTCGACTGCCCACACCCGTCGCTCATCCAGCGCGCGAGCCCATTCCAACAGCTGTCCGTTCCCGGCCGGCCGTGCTGGCGCGGTGGAGATGCGCGCCCTGGACGCCGAGCTGATTGACCGCCGCGGCGGTGTGCGTCTGCTTGTGCGGATCGACTCCGATCGTCACCATCTGGTCTTGTCCCTTCCCTCGCTGATGAGATGAAGCGGACTTCCTGACGGACATTCCTCAGTGGAGGCGCTGCCACGCTTCTATCAGGTCACGCCAGGACGTCCTTGACGGCAACGGGCGACAACTTCACGCACAGGTCAGCCCCCCGAGGGGGCGACCAAAGCAGCAAGGGTCAGCCCGAAGCCGTCAAGGACAATCCACTACGCGCGCTCAACGGCGCAACGCCTACCCAGCATCACACTGAGAATCCGGCAGTCTGCTCGGGCAGCGTTGACTGTCGGAATTAGCCCAATGCAGCAATCTGGCATGGCGCCGACTGTTCCGATCAGGCGAGAGAGCGCCGCCGAGCGATCACGCCGAGCGGGCCCGCTCCAACGGGCCGCACCAACGCTGCTGGGCCTCAAGCGCGCCGCCGTGCTTGCTGCCGCAAATCCCCGCGATGCAACGGTCGACTAACGCGCGCCGCGGCAGCATCATCAGCCGAGCAGCCGTATGAGCCCGCGTCCGATGAAGAACAGCCCGGCGGCGCTGAGCAGCCCGAGGGTGAACCCGCGACGGCGGCGAGCGATCTGATCGCGTAGAGCAGTGAGCCCCCGCTGGCTGGGACCGGGGGCGACCCTCGTCAGGACCAAGGGCACCCAAGCGGGCATGGAAACCAGTCCGACGAGCACGAGGACGAGCACCGCTTCAGGTGCGACCTCAACCTGAGTCCTGGAGATTTCTTTGGCGGCCGGTGCAATCAGGGCCAGCGTCGTGACGTTCGTCGCCATGGCGAACACGCCGAACGCAAACGCCGCCCGAGCCCGGCGCGAGCCACTCACACTCCGGTCGTCACCGCCCTCGCGACTCGGCGACCCGCCCCGACGCCGTCGCGAGACGACGAGAACCGCCACGCTGACCAAGACCAGGCCGAGAACGACGTCGAGCGTCGCGTCGAGGTGCGGCCTGGTCGGGAGTGAGACCGCGCGTCCGAACAGCACGATGGCGACGACAATCACGAGCGTAGTGAGGACCACACCGGCGGCGTAGCGCACCCCTGCCCTCCCACCGTCGGGGCCGGCGAGGAGCACGGTTTGCGCCGTCAAGATGACCGGGCTGACCGCTCCCCCCAGCCCGAGCGGGATAACGACCGCGAGCGCCGCCAGCACCGAGCGGACTATAGGTCCTCGCCCTCCGGTCGCGCCTGGCGCTCACAAGACGACCGCGTGGCAACCGAAGCCCACCCCGCCCACCGCACGCCGAATAACCCATCGCAGCGCCCGGGGCAGTGCGGCAGGGAAGAGATCGGCCGGGCCGGAGTATTGGCTCGAGGCGAGAGCGACACCGCCCGCTCAAGCAGTGGAAACAGCCCGGTTGATCGAGTAGGAGCAGTCGGCGGCAGTTGACGCTGGCTTCTGCACCGTCGCTGGACCGGCCATCAGCGCCCGGCTGTTGCTCTCCTCGCCGGCCGCGCCGAAGCGGAAGTCCTCAACTAGTGCGGATCTGGCGCCGAGACGCCTGGTGTTGCGTTTAAGGCGAAGCGATCGATCGCTGCGGCGGCTGTCGAGACGGGGATCGCCTTCCGGATACGTCTTGGCGTTGTGGCGGCGCTCAGCCGGCGAGAGAATCGATCCGTTTGACCACCTCGCCGGCGAGGGAGAAGCCAAAGACATCGAAGTTCTCAGCGATCCGCCCGGCGTCAGTCGACTTGGGAATGGCGACGAAGCCGTGCTCAAGATGCCAGCGCAGGATGATCTGCGGGACGGTCACGCCGTGGTCGTTGGCGATGGCGGTGAGGACCGGGTCGCGCAGGTCGGCCGCCTTAAACGGGCTGTAGCCCTCAAGCGTCACGCCGCGGTCGCGGTGGGCGCTGACCGTGGAGGCGTCGTAGTGGGCGGGCGTCCACTCGATCTGGTTGACGGCGGGCACGACGCCCGTCGCGTCGGTCAGCTCGTCGATCTCGGCCGGGCTGTAGTTGCTGACGCCGATCGCGCGCGTGAGCCCGGCGTCGCGCGCCTCGACGAACCGCTGCCAGGTGCCGGCGCCCGAGCCGCGCGCCACCGGCGAATGGATGAGCCACAGGTCGAGGTAGTCCAGGCCCATCGCGTTGAGGCTGGCGTGGATCGTCTCTCGCTCGCGCCCGGCATCGCTGGCGCGCAGCTTGGTGGTGACGAACACCTCCTCGCGCGGGAGGCCGCGATCACGCACGCCACGGCCGACCGCCGCCTCGTTGCCATACATCGTCGCGGTGTCAATCAGCCGGTAGCCGAGGTCAAGCGCGATGCGGACAGCGTCGTAGGCCTCGTGATCAGACGCCTCCCAGGTGCCCAGGCCAAGCAGGGGCATGGCCACGCCGTCGGCGACGATGACCGTGGGGCTACGGATATCACTCATCCAAACAGCTTGGCAGGAGCGACGCCGCCGCGACCACCGTGTCGCGCGCGCCCACCATCAGCGCGATCGCGTCTCGCCACGGCCGGACCACCGCTCCACGGGCCACCATCGCGCTGCCGCTTCGTCGCCGGACCGGCAACGAGCCGCTGGCTGTGCTCTCGTCGCTCCCAGATAGAGAGCAGAGATCAACGCGGCGCCAGCCGGCGCCGCCGACGCGACTGCTGGTGCGTGATTGTTGCAGCAGTCCCTAGCGGCGAAGTCCGCCCCCGGTCGTCTTCAGGACCAGCACGCTCGCCGCGCGTTGGTTCCCTACGGCAGCAGCGCCGACGCTACTCGTTGCGCCGAATCACGAAAATGTCCAAGAACGTGACTCTCTTGCCGGATCAAGCGCGATGAGCCCCAACTGACGGGCCGATCAGAGTTTTCGCTGGGGCGCTGGCCCTCACGTCCGGGATCGCAGCACTCCGATTGCCAGCATGTAGACGATCCCGGCGATCGCGCCCAGCCACGTGTAGGGGCTGCCGCTATGGCCCTCGCCGACCTCGACCAGGAACCCAATGATCACGGCGAGGATGACCGCGAAGCCGGCCGCGGCGGTCGCCTTCAGGTCGATCATCGCGAAGCGCTCGTCGCGTCCGTCGCCGCGCAGCCCGCGAATCGTCTCGCTGCGCCCTCCGACCAGAAAGACCAGCCCCACGGCGGTCATGACGCCCAGCGCGGCCAGGCCGTCGCCGACATGACCACCGATCCAAAACGCGGCGAGCATGATCACTCCGAGCGCGACGCTGAACAGCGGCATGAACCACCGAGACGTGGCCTTGCGATTGGGGCTACATGGTGCCGTTGACATGAAAGACCTCCTCTACGGGCTTCTCGAAGAATCGAGCGAGGGCGAGCGCCAGCGCCAGCGATGGCGTGTAGCGCTGGGTTTCGATCGAATTGATCGTCTGGCGAGAGACACCCATCGCCTGGGCCAGATGAGCCTGCGAGATTTCGCGTGTACCGCGCAGTTGGCGAATCTCATTCTCCACGGAACGACAAGCTAGCTTTACATGACGTGCCTGTCAAGCCAACTTGTCACTTCAAGCCTCGCGACCGCGCGGCCGGGAACGCGGCCCGAGCGAGCCCGAAAAGCCGCTTGAGTCACGTTTTCGGTCAAAAACGTGATCATGTCGCCTTCGGCGGACGAGCGTCGTCATCGGGCGTTTGGTGATGTGTTGCGGGGTGGCGGGCGTTGGCCGGCGCTGCGGCGTCGGAGTCGCTGCCCGGATAGCTGCGCGGCGCCGAGGAGAAAGACGGCGGCGAATGCGATGTCGATCGGGATCAGCCCGAGTCGTGCGGTGGTGGTGGCGGTTATCGCGTCGAGAAGTTGGATAAGCGCGGTGAGGGCCATCAGGGCGGCGAGGCTCCGGCGGGCTCGCAGGGCCAGTGCCACGACGAGCATCGCGGCCATCGCGAGGTTGCGGGTGACGAAGTAGTTGGCGTAGTTCTGCCCGGCGGTGTTGAGGTGCTCGCCTGATGCGAGCAGGGCGGTCACGGCGCCGATGGCGGTGAGCAGCGCGCCGAGGATCACGACCGGTGCTACCCACCGGGGCCACTGCGTCGCTGTGTCCGGCGAGCCGTGCGGGGCGACGGTGTGGTTGGGGGCGGGCGCTGTGGTCATGGCTGATTCTTCTGGGTTGTGGCGGGGGGGTCCAGAGAGGCGGGCGTCGTGGGTGAGTAGCCGGCCGATGAGCGCGATCGAGAACACCAGAGCAGTGATCGTGGCGAGCTTCTCGAACATCCCGCCCGGACCGCCGTTGTTGGTGGCGCCGAACGCCGCGAGGAAACCGATCATCAGCGCCGCGGCGAGGACCGCGTATCGAGGCCAGCCCTTCCAGTGAGGCTCATGACGAAAGCGCCGCGCCAAGACGAGCAGCCCGGCGATCGTCGCCAGCAGGCTCACGACGCTGGCGGCGTTGTGAATCTGGGCGTGAGTGGTGGGGCTGGCCGGGCTTGGCACCCCGTGGGGGAACCCGAGCGCAGGGTCCTGGCTGAACACGCCGGCGGTGATCAGGGCCAGCCCGGACAGGATTTTTAGCGCTGGGTAGCTGCGAGCGGCGATGCCCGGGGCCAGCGTGGCGCGCCAGCCGATTGCCGAGCCGCAGGTCAGCAGCCCGAACACGATGAAGTTGGTGATCTGCACCCAGCCGCCGGGGCCGAGGCTCAGCGCGCTGATCGGCTGGCGCAACGAGTCATAGCCGGGCCGCAGCACCCCGGCGAGCAGAAACGTGAGGTTAAACAGCACCGAGCCGAGCAGCCCTGCCGCGAGCAGCAGCCGGTGCGTGGTCGAGTTCGGCGCGACGCCCGCGCCACGGCGATCGCCTACGTGCAGCCGGCGAAGCGCAGCTCGCAGCGCGAGCCGACGCCGCGACGCGTCTAGGTGGTCACTCATCACGGTCATCAGGGCCCTCTTCTATGCTTAGCACTACAGCCGTAGCCTAGCATACGTTGCGCTACAGCTGTAAACTCAATTCTGTTCGGGTCAGGAGCAAGCGATGACGCAGACGACCAGCAGCCCAGCCGGACCGAGCGCCCGGCGGCGGGGCAACAACCCGCGCGGGCAGGGCGAGCGGCTACGTGAGGAATTGATCGAGGCAGCCAGCGCGCTGGTCGCCGAAGCTGGCGGCGCCGGCCAGCTCTCGCTGCGAGCGGTCGCAGCGAGGGTGGGCGTGGCCGCTACCTCTGTCTATCTGCACTTCGCCGACATCGACGAGCTCAAGGTGGCTGTCGTCGAGCGCAGCTTCGCCGACCTCGCTGCGGTCCGAGACGCGGCGATCACCGAGATCGAGGACCCCGCCGCGGCTCTGATCGCGCGTTGCCGTGCCTACCTGCAGTTCGCGATCGCCCATCCAGGCCACTACCGCCTGATGTTCGGCGCCGACCTCTCGCCCGCGGTGTTCACGCGCGCCTACGGCGCCGTGGGGTCCGCCAGCCGCGGTGCTTACGAGGCGCTGATCGCGGCGATCGCCCGCTGCCAGCAGACCGGAGCCGCCCATGACAACGCCGACCCGGCTCTGATCGCCGCGCTCCTCTGGCCGGCCCTTCACGGCCAGGCGCTGCTGCAGATCGACCGTCCGGACTTCCCACGCCCACCGTTAGACGATGTGCTCGCCGAAAGCGTCCGCCGCCTCGTGGGCCTCAAGATCGACGCCCACGCCGGAAAGAACCGACCCAAACAGGGCCGCCCGCCCGCCGATCCGCCTCAGAACTAACGCGGATCGTACGGCTGCGAAACGCCACGCCCACGAGTAGCTCGAAAGCGCGTTGAGTCACGTTTTCCCTCAGAAACGTGATCGTATAGCCGGTCACAGCAAGGTCGCCGACGCAAACGTGACCCGGCGGGCCGAGAGACGACCAGCCGACGACCGCAGCCGCCTCGGCTGCGGGCTCGGAGACTGCCGGATTGTCGCCCACTCGGCAGTCTCGCCCAGACTCCTGCTCTTAGCGCGGAACGATAGCCGTGCCGGTGCCGCGGGTAATGCGCTGCACGGGGCGGAGGCTCGTGCGTCCAGGCGGTAGAACCGGGGTTGATCTGCGGCGGGCGGCATCATCGTCAATGTGCCGCGACGGGATGTGCAAGTAGGCCTTGTTCGCTGGCGTATATCTCGATCCGCAGCCCGCTACGTTGCCCTCGACGACCTGGACGGCGTTGCGGCGGCCGGAGCGAACCTGGTTCAGGACCGTTTGGCGTGCGACGCCGAGCTGCCGCGCGGCCGCGTCGAGTGTGACGTCGTCGGGCACGATTGGGACGAAGCGGTCCCTGACCTCGGCGGTCAGCCGGATCCGCCACGGCGCGTGCTCCGCGGCCTGCTCTGCGGGAAGCAGCCCTTCGGCCAGCCACCGGCGGATCGTCATCGTGGTGACCCGAGCTCGCGTGCGGCCTGGTTGATCGACACACCGCGGTCGGTGAGCTTGATGCGCGGCGCGGCCGGGATGCCCGCCCTTTCCCGGATGCCCCTCACGCGGGCGGCGGTGAACGGCAGCCCAACCGGGCTGTTCCAGCCTTGCTTTGAGAGGAACATCGCGATCTCGGGATCGCTTGAGTGCTCAGCGAGGCGGCGGATGAGGTCGATCAGCTGCGGGCGGGTGCCGGTGCGCTTGATGCCGGTGAACTTCAGGCGGACCGGAAGCACGGTCCGGGCGCCGCCTTCCCACAGCAGCTCCACCATCCCGACATTTCGCTCGCGATCGACATTCAGCACAACGTCGTCAAGCAGCGCACGCAAACAGCTCCTTGCGATCCCGATCGCTTGTGCTCGTCGCGCTCCACGCCCGGTGCAGCTCGCCGGCCAGGCGCCGCAACGCGCGATGTTCTACCTCGGTCAGCGGCGCGGGGCAACGCCGGTCCAGCTCATCGAGCGTGCGGCGTTGCTGCTCGGCCTCGGCGAGCGCCTATTCGAAGGCGCCCTCAAGCGAGCGGGCGACGAGCCGGTTCTCGGGCTCGCAGGCGTCGAATTGGCGGCGCCGTCGCTCCGCCTCGAACTCGGCACGCTCGAGTGCGAGCGCCTGCAGCCGCCAGCGCTCGGCGTGCTCGGTCTCGAGCTGGTCAACGGCCGCGGGGGTCGACCCCGGCCGGGTTGACGCCTCAAGGAACGCGCCGATGACGGTGCTATCCAGGCGCAGTCCGCCAATCGTTTGGCACGGCCGGCGGGTCGCTTGCATCTGGTGGGTCCGCGAGCACTGGTAGGTGTGAGTGCGACCGTGGATGCCCGAGTAGGTCACCAGCATCTTGCGCCCGCACTTGCCGCAGCGCAACAACCCCTGCAGCAGCGCCGAGCCCTCGCGAGCCGCGCCGCCGCCTTCGCCACGCGGGCGGGCGTTCGCTCGCAGCCGGCACCTTGACCACCGATACCTTCACGCTCCCATCCGGGCCGATCGTCTTGACCTGCCGGCTGCGCCCAAACACGTACGCGCCGGCGTACACCGGGCTGGTCAGCACATCGTGGACCGACCCATAATCCGCCGCAACCCACCGCACCCGCCGCTCACTGATCGCCCGGCGCGGGAGCAGCTGTCCCTCGCGGGCGAGCTCGGCAACGACCTGGCTTGCCGAGCCACCGCGGCCCCACGCGCGTACACCCGCCAGATGGCCGCGCGAATCCGCTCATCGGGCGAGAGGCGGATCTCACCGGTCTCGTCGGCGCACACACAGATCCAGCAGCTGATGCCAGTCGGCGCTGCTGCGCGCCAACCGCGAAACCTCAAGCGCCAGGATTACGCCAACGTGCCCGAGCCCGAGCCCGACCTCGGCCGCAAGCTCGCGAAACCCGATCCGGGCGTGCGCCCACCGACTCGACAGGCCGGTGTCCTCATCAACCACCAGCACCAAGCCCGCCGGCCACCCGAGCTCGACCGCACGCTCGGCGAGCGCGTATTGGCGGGCCGCTGACTCAAGATGGCGCTCGACCTGCCCCGGCGTTGACTGGCGGACATACACCACCGCGCGACGCTGGCGATGACGGTCGGTGATCTTCGAGAGCTCACTCATCGCGAGCCTCCTCGACCATCGCCGCCAACAACCGCGCCAGCATCACCGTCACCTTCGCCCGCACCGCCGGCCGCAGCGTCTCCCACACCGCCGCCGGCGCCCGCCGCTCGTCGACCAGCTCCAGCGCCAACTGACCCGACATCGACACCTCCATCGTTTCCACGCACACTCGCCTGCTTGACGGACGCCGCTCCTTCACACCCCTCAGGACCGCGGCGAACCGACGCCAACCAGCGGGCGTCGCGATCAAACCGGCCGCCGGGGCGCGCTCAGCGACCACGGTGAGCGGCAGGTCCGTCCACCTCGCCGGCGCCAGCACCGGCGCACCGTCCGTGGTGCGACAACGGATCCGCAGCTCGCCACCCACATGACGCCACCCATCGACCTCGACGACGAGCCCGCACAGCTCGCCCCGGCGCGTCCACCAGACGCACCTGCGTCAGCTGCAGCGCGTCCTCGACGCGCTCTATCCCTCGGGCACCGAGGATCGCCTCACCGATCGGACCCGCCGCGGTCGCGAGGACACCAAGCGTCGGATCGTCGAGCTTCTGCATGGCGACACCCAGGGCAACGCGCCGGGCAGCAAGTGGGCGCCGGTCAACGCGATCGCGGAGCACGGCGACTGGCAGCGACCCATCCGCCCGGGCGGCGAGCGGTTCGCCCGTGCGATCGACGACGACGCCCACAAGCCCCGGGCGCTAGAGCTGATCGCCGCTGCTTAGCCGCAGACGTTCGGCGTCGGTGCGCGCCAGCTCGCCGGGACGGGAGATATCCCGGGACTGTCTATGCGGCGTACCGCTCGGCCGCGCGGGCGCGCGCCTTTGCCGCCTCGGCCTCGCGGTCCTTGGCCGGCGCCGTGGTCGTCAGCTCGGCCAGAAGCTCGGCCGATACGGCGGCCACGGTACCCACGGCGGGCGCAAACGCCGCCTCGTTGGCGCGAGAGGGCTTGGTGAAGCCGCTGATCTTGCGTACGTACTGAAGCGCCGCGGCTCGGACCTCGTCCTCGGTGGCCGGCGGCTCGAAGTTGTGAAGCGTCCTGATGTTTCGGCACACACCCGGGCATTATCCCGCCACAATCGCCTGTCGGCAGCTCAGCCTCTTCCTCCCGCCACGACGGCAACGCAATCCCGGCCGGACGTGCCGCGAGCGTGCCTCGCTGTGGCGGTGACGGTGACGCAGAAACGGCGGCGCTCGCTGCTGGGAATCCTCGTCCTCAGATGCAGCGTGCGGGAGTGACCGGGTTTCAGCGCCGAGATCTGCCAGTGGCCCAGCGGGTGTCCGGCGTGTCGGCTCACGATGCGCACGTTGCCGACTGGAGTGCGGGGGCCACGGCGGGTGACCGTGATCCGGAAGCTGGCCAACCTGCCGGCGGTCACAGCGCGGGGTCCGGCCAGCGCCAGGTGTAGCTTCGGCACCCCGGGAGGTGCGCCCAACTCGGCCGGGGCGGCGTAGCTGATCGTCACCTCGGGAGGCAGGTTGCCCGTGTTCGGCGATACCGAGCCGCCGGCCGGGACCAGCGACGCCCCGCCGCCACCACCGCCACCGGGCCCTGACGCGTCCAAGCCATGGTATGAGCCATAGGCGCCGGCTCCACCGCCGCCGCCGCCGTACAGACCGCCTCCGCCACCCCCGCCGCCGCCGCCGGGCGGTTCCCTGATGCTGTCAGAAGCGCCAGCACCTCCGGCGCCAAGCATCCCGGCGGTGCCGTTCTTCCCGGTGGTGCATCCCGGCGGGTCGAGGTTGGCGGCGCATGCGGCACCCGGTATTCCGCCCTGGCCGGCGGCGCCTCCGCGGGTGGCGGAGCCGGCCGTACCCCCGCCCCCGCCGGTCAAATCGAAGTCGGCGGCATTGGCGGTGCCACCGGCAGCGCCGGCCGAACCTCCGTGACCGCCCCCGGTATCTGGACCCGGTTCTCGCGATGCATCGCCCGCGCCGCCGCCCCCGCCGGCGATCAGCAGCCGTGTATCGTAGCTGAGACCCGCCGAGCGGGGAGTCCCACGCACGTCCGATGCACCTCCGCCACCCGGGGCGAAGAAGGCTCCCTGGCCGCCGCCGTTGAAGCCCGGCGTGCCGGAATAGCCATAGTCCTGACCCGCCCCGCCAACCTCTACGTACAGGGTCTCGGGGGCGGTGACCGGCAGCGACGCGGTCACGACCGCGCCTGAGCCTCCGGGCACCGAGCCGAAGTTGAGATCGGTCAGCTTGCCTCCGGGCGCGCCGACCGCGTTGACGGAGATGATGTTCACGCCCGCCGGGACGAGGAACGTCTGCTCGGCGCCCGTCGACGAGAACGTGCAGGTCACAGTGCCTAGAACCTGACTGCAACCGGAGGCGCGCGCCTGCGCCGCGTCCACCGCCCCCGTCAACAGCATCAGCCCGATGACCACGGGCGCCAGACGCCAAGACCACGCCCTAGCGCAGCCTCGCCGCCACACTTGCACCGAACCTTGCGCGGTCACGTACCGCAAGCCTCGCACACAATGCGTGACAGCACAACCGAGGACCGCTGCCGAATAGCTGGGTCGCGGCAGAGGCGACATCGTTGTCCATCCAGGCCTCTACGGGGCCGCCTGCGCGAAACGCCACCCTGCCCTGGCGACGCCTGGGGGGGTTCGTCTTGCCCGAAACACGCCACCCTTTGTGCGCTGAGTGCCGCCCTTCTCAAAGCCCCGAGCGCGTAAAGGCTGCGCGCAGATGGAGTTTGAGCACATCAATCCCGATGCCCCCGGGTCGCCTCCCGGCCGGAAGGACCCGTGTCCGTGCGGGTCGGGCAGGCGCGCGCCACGCTGCTGCGGGGTGGATCGTTGGCGGTTGGTGGCGCTGCGCAGCCGCCGCGCCGGCGTGGCCCCGCCCAACCTCGCCGAGCGCGTGGACCAGCTGGAGGACAACTGGACGGTACGCGTGCTCGCCGGCCAACTCCTGCCGGCGCGCTTGGGACCTTGCTCCGAGCGTGTTGACCGGGGACGAGGGCCGCGAGCTCATCGGGCTCTACGGAGAGCCGGTGGGGCGCGCGCTCGACGTGCTGCAGACAGCCGGCTATGGCGCCCGCGCCGCGCGGCGGCGACCAGCCCTCGCTGATCGCGACGGCAGTGCATCACCATGTCGCGCGTGAAAAATGCCCAGTGCGGCGCTGCCACGGGCAGCCGAGCACGCGCGCCACCGCCGCCTTCAGGCCCTCGTGCTGATCGGTGATAGCCAGACGTAGCTCCGACAGGCCGCGGCGCTTCAGGCCGCGCAGAAACTCGACCCAGAACCTCTCTTCTGGCGTGCTCCACGAACCGACGTTGCTCGCATTGGCAGTGTGTCGTCACCGGTCGCTCACACCGTCCACGCGAGTTGGAAGCTTTCGCCACCGCGTCGAGGCAGCGATCCGCGTCAGCGCCTCGGCGCGGGAGCGCCACCGGGTTCCGGGGGCGGTGGGTCAACCAGGCGCCGCCCTCGTCACCGGATTCAGTCGAGCGCGACAGCTGCGAGCGCCGCTGGATCGGAGTCCTGCCGCGGGCAGTCGCCCCATCGGCGGCGCCTGCCCGCCTTCGTGCATTCGGCCTCAGTCCTCTCCGATCTCAGTCGGCGGCGGTCCTCCGGTCTCAGAGGCCAGCCGCCCCATCGGCGCCACCCAGACGAAGGCGGCTGACCTGGCGATCTTGGAAAACAGCCTGGGCAACACCGCGCGCCCGCGGGGATCGCTCACGATCGCCCACCCTCACCGTCCAGGTGACACGGTTGCCGGCGATCTGCTTGTGGTTCAGGTCCAAGGTCACATCCTTGGTCAGGTGGTTGACCACAAACCGACGGATCTCACTCAGGCCGACTCGCGGCTTCAGCTGCGGAAACGGAGAGGAAGACACCAGTTCGGACCGGTCAGTGAAGAACTCCATCACCGCGTCCGGGTCCCGGCTGCGCCAGGCGTGCTCGAACTCCAGGGCGACGAAGAACTCGTCAGCACGCTCCTCACCATGTGCAATCAGGTCACGAATGAAGACCGGGTCCCGGTTGAGCTTGGAGGCGGTACCGAGCGAGTGCGATAGGCGAGACCGCGCCAGCTCGATCACCCGCACGACGATCGGCTTGTACTTGCCATCCCGCGCCAGCTGTCCCTCCTCCAGCATGCGGTCGATGTTCTCGATGAAGTGCAGCTCCTGGTGCAAGGACAGGTTCCCGGCCAGCTCATTGCGCCGGTCGGCGATCTCGGTGACGGTGCGCGGCTCCTCATCCCGCTCCTTCGGGTTGATCTGAATTACCCAGATCTCATCCGGATCGGCATCGATCAGCTCTCGAACTGGCGGGTTCTGGGAGAACAGGCCATCCCAGTAGGTTCCGCCGTCGAGGTGTACCGAGCGAAACAGGTTGGGGATCGCCGCCGACGCCAGGATCGCGTCGACCGAGATCCGCTCCCGCCTGCTGTTGAACGCTCTGAAGTCACCCGACAGCACGTCAACCGCCCCGACGACGAGCATCGGCTGCGCCGCGTCCGGGTCAACCTGGATCTGGTCGAAGTCGACCTGCCGCAGCAGCAACGCTCGAAACTCCTCCAGGCTCGCCGGTGAGAACGGGTTGTCATAGGGGCTCAGCGCGGGGGTGGCTACGAAGTTCTGCAGCTGACTGCCCCACGTCAACCAGGCATTCAGGACTTGCTCGTGGGGAGCGGTGGCCGAGTTATCCGCCCAGAAGTCATCGAGCAGCCGGGTTGCCCGCTCCCGGTCCCCGCCGAGTAGCCCGAACCAGGCCAGGAGCGCGCATATCGCCCCTCCCGAAGTCCCGCTGAGCCCCACGATCCTGTATCCCGAGGACGCCGTCTCGCGTAGGACTCCCTTCAACACGCCGGCGGTGAAGGCGGTGTGGCTCCCGCCGCCCTGACACGCGATGGCTACCCGGCGCGCCTGATCGGTGGTGCCGGCGACACTGCTGCCTCGCGGTTTCGCTTGACTCACGCCTCAAGGTTATTCGCTTCAGATGGGGTGCGGAGACCGACAGCTACGGTGCGGCAGCGCGGCTCAGCGAATCGCCAGGGCGACCTTGCCGAACCGGTCGGGCGCGCGCTCGAGCCGCTCGAACGCCTCGTCGAGCCGCTCGAGTAGCCGCCGGGCTTCCTGAACTGGGTTGGCCGCGATCATCACCCCGGAGCCGTAACCGGATCGCTGATCCCGGCTCGAATCCGCAGCAGAATCGCGGTCAGGTCCTCCTCGGGGAGGTTCGGGTTGTACAGCGGGCTCTGCACCGGGCGCGTGAGCAGCCAGCGACACGCCATCGCACTGGCGGGATGCACGTCCGCCGCCGGGACCGAGATCTCCCGGGCGACCGCCTCCAGCTCCGGAGCATGAGCGCGCGTCCGATCGCGCAGGTGAAGCTCGAGCGGCTGCTCGTTGCCGCGGATCAGCGACCGGATCCAGGAGGCCAGCTGCTCCCGCTGATCGATCGCCGTCACCCGGGAGCCTAGGTTTGCCACCTCCGGGATCGCGTAGGCCGACGGCTCGAGCGCCAGGCTCTCGAGAAGCGTGCGCCGGTTGGTCGACGTGACGCCGGCGATCAGGCCACCGACGATGGCCCCGGCGGCACAGCCAACGGCCAAACGCACCGAGAAGGTCGTGCACGCCAGTGAGAGCGCCGCGGCCGCAACCGCCACCACGATCTCATGCTCCGCCCGCTGCCGCTTCTCGGCCAGCCGTGCCGCCGCCCTCTCCACTTCGCGCGCCGTCATCGGTGATCGAGTATGACGTGCCGCGCCCGGGCGCTGTGACCGTCAGCCAGCGCGCCGTGAGTCGCGTCCGGGTGGACGATCATCTCGCCACCGACGGCCACGACGAGCGAGTCGGTTGTACCCTGCCAGCCGGTGATCCCCGAAGCGGCACATGGAGCAGTCCGAGGCGGGGCGGGTGGCGGCCGACGGCGGCTGGTTCATCGTAAGCGTCTCCGACGCGGCGTGGGTGACCAGCGAGCAGTTCGGCGAAGCGTGCATCTTCGAAGGCGATGCCGCGCCGTTTGCGCAGATCGGATACACGGTGGCGGTCCTGGCGCCGGGGCAGCCGAACGGGCTCTACCACCGTGAGGCAAACCAGGAGGACTTCCTGGTGCTGGCGGGGGAGTGCCTGCTGCTGATAGAGGGTGAGGAGCGCCCGCTCCGTGCCTGGGACTTCGTGCACTGCCCGCCGGGCACGGAGCACATCTTCCTCGGGGCGGGGGATGGCCCTTGCGTGATCTTCATGGCGGGCGCGCGCACCGAGCCGCGCGACACCGCCTACGTGCGGTCGGAGCTGGCGCTGCGCCACGGCGCGGGAGTCCAGACCGAGACGGACGTCTCGCGCGAGGCGTACGCGCCGTTTCACGGCTGGCGGCCCGGCCGCCTGGAAGCTGGGACGGCCTGCCCTGGGCACTGCGGTAGGAGCCCGATGGCTCCTCGCCGCCGCCTCGCTCTCTAGTACACGGGGATCCGACTGCTCACGGTCGTGTCGAGGCCATGCTCGACACCGTGAACCTGCATGTAGGCCATGTAACCGATGTCCAGCGCGAACCACGCGACGATAGTCGCGAGCGCCAGGCGACGCCGATGGGTAACCACCGACGCGGCGGCGACGTAGAAGACGGGAGCGGCGATAAAGATAATCCGTCCGGCGTCAAACGACACGCTCATCGAGATCACGCACAGCGCCACCAACACCAGGCCGCGCCGGGCGAACGGGACACTGCGGAGCGCGAACGGCACCAGGAGCCAGAGCGGACCGAACGCGTAGGCGAGCCGTCTGAGCTCGGTGCCGGTGAAAACCTGGCGGATGACGTCGATCCGCGTCTTGAGGAACGAACCGCCGTACCCCGGCGTGTACTGATTCCCCACGGCCGAGATCGTGGTTCGAAGCACGATGTAGGCGGCGATGGGAACCGCGGCGATGAGCGCCACGTCGCGCAGCGCTCGGCGGTCGAGGAGCCGCTGGGCCCAGACCGCGTACGCGAGCGGGATCAGGAACAGGCCCGTCTCCTTCACCGCAACGCCGATCAGGATCGTCGCCGCAAGCTCGAGCTTCTGGCGGCGGACGATGAACAGGCAGCCCATGACCATCACGAGAATCGACGCCGGGTCGATGCTTCGCCCATGCCGGAGCAAGACCACCTGCAGATCCGGAGACACCGCGAACCCAACCGCCAGCAGACCAGCCAGCCGCCTCGAGATGTCGAAGTCCCGCATCAGGACATACAAGGCCGCGCCGCCGGCGGCGATCCCGACCAGCGCAAGCAACTGAAACGACACGACCTGGGAGAAGGGCAGCACGTGAACCAGCCACGGCACGGCAATCCGGTAGGCATACGGGAAGCTGTGCGCGCCGCCGGGATGCGCCGCCATGCACACGTAGAACGGCTCATCGCCGGTGATGCCCCGCTCGTGCTCGAGCACCGCGTCCGCCAACCCGGCGACCGCCAGGCATCACAGGCCGACGACCAGCCAGGACGGAAACCGAGCCGTCCTGCCCAGGCGGGCGGGCAGCGGCTCGGCCGCGACCCGCGGGGCTGCGTTCATCGACGTCGCGGCTCCCCCAAGCGCGAAAGCCTCACCGCAGCACCAACGACCCTGACTACGGGAAGTTCCGCACCAGACCCCGGGCAGCGGTTGACCGTCACATGCGACGGTCAACCGCTGCCGGTCTTCACGCGGCGCCCGCTAGTCATTGACCTCCACGACCATCAGCGTGTTGCCGTCGGGATCGCGGAACCAGAACAGCGGCGGGACCGGGTCGCCCATCCGGCTCACCTCGGCGTCGACGTCGGCGCCCTTCGCCTTCAGATCGGCGTGGGCGGCGTCGATGTCGCCGGTCTGCAGGGTGATGCCGGTCTCGGCGTTGCCGCTCGGCTTTCCCGGGGGCGGCGGGACGATCGCGATCGTGGTCACCGCGTCGCCCGGGGCGACCTCGACCCAGCGATACTCGTTGCCGAACGGGATGTCCGTGCGCACCGTAAGGCCGAGCTGCTCGGTGTAGAACGCGATGGCGCGCTCTTGATCGGACACCGGAACCACCACGGTTCCGACCTTGTCGAAGTGACTGCGGCTACCTGTCATGACATCCTCCTAACGGTTGGATCACGTCTCCTGAGACCCGCGCAGCCACGGAGACTCATCGCCGCCGGAGGATCAGCTGGCGGGGCCGGGGTACACGATCCAGACCGTCTCGGCATCGTGCCGGTAGACCATGTAGGTGTAGTTGTGCGCCCGCGAGTAGACCATCCCGGTCCAGGTGGCCGCCCGCCACCGAAACGCGCCGGACAGCGTTTCGTGGGTCGCCATGTAGGCGTTCAGCGCTCGCGCCTTGGGGCACGTCACGTTCTGCGTGGCGGTCAGCGACATGAACGACGACAGCGGCACAAGACAGCGATGCGTCGGCGCGGTCTCGGCCGCCGAGGCCGCGGCGGGCAAGGCCAGCGTGATCAGCAGGGCGAGGAGGATCTTCTTCATCGGCGATATGTTCGGGAGGTCAGCGCGGCCACCGGACCCCGGCGGCCACGGGTCGTCTCCGGATTACTTCGCCGAGGCTGAACATCCTCTCGGGCCGCCGGGTTTGGTAGCTTTCTTGCAGGATCACCGGCAGGACGGTCGCCGAGCGACTCGGGCCGGCCCTTGCGCTCTACGAGGCCAGCGACGCCCGGAGCGCGATCTCCCCCACGCCGGCCAGCGCCTTGCTCACCGGGCAGTTGACCTTGGCGCCTTCCGCCGCCTGCTGGAAGGCGGACTCGTCGATCCCGGGAACCCGGCCGACCGTAGAGAGCTCGATCCGGGTGATCGTGGGAGCGTCGTCGACGAACCGCAGCGTCACCGTCGCGTCCGTCTGCACCGACTCGACCGGCGTCCCCGCATCGGCGAGCGCCGCCGAGAGCGCCATCGAGAAGCACGCGGCATGCGCTGCCGCGATCAGCTGCTCGGGGTTCGCTCCGGCCCCGTCCTCGAAGCGTGACTGAAACGAGTAGTCACCGCTGATGCTGTCGCCGGCGGTGAACGACCCGGTGCCGGTCTTCAGCTCGCCCTTCCATTCGGCATGTCCCTTGGCTGGCATCGTGACTTCCTTTCGGGTTTTGATGGGGGCGGGCCTGTCGGCCCGCCGGTTGGTTTGGCTGCAATCCTGCCCCCGTGGGTCAGTCCCTGAAACGTTGGCCGCCCCGGTCGGGTCGCGACCTGGCGAGTGCTAACAATCCCCTTTCTCCGGCTAGGTGGAGTGGATGACTGTCGTCCTGGATGGCGAGTCGCTGGTCTCAGATGACGTCGTCGCGGTCGCCCGGGACGGCGCCGAGGTGGCGCTGTCGCCGCGAGCGCGCGAGCGGATGGCGGACAGCCGGGCCCGGGTTGAGCGGGTCCTGGCCCGCAGCGACCCGGTGTACGGGATGACCACCGGCCTGGGTGAGCACAAGCGTCATCGGGTCGTCACCGCGCAGATCGAGAGCTTCAACGCGGCGCTGATCGACAGCCATCGCGTTGGCCACGGTCCGCTCGTCGCCGAGGACGTCGTCCGCGCGACGATGCTGCGGCTGACCAACGGATTCGCCAAGGGCAGCGTCGGGGTCCGACCCGTGCTCGCCGATCGACTCGTCGACGCGCTGAACCATCGCGAGTGCCCGCCGGTGCGGCTGCTGGGATCCAGCGGTGAGGCCGATCTCGCGCCCCTGGGCGATCTGGCCCATGCGTTGTTCGGCGCACACGAGTTACAGGCCAAGGAGGGTCTGGCGCTCGTCAACAACAACTCCTTCTCCACTGCTCTGGCGACGCTGGCGATCGCCGATGCCGCCGACCTGCTGGACACGATGACGGTGAGTGGAGCGCTCTGTCTGGAAGGGTTCGCCGCAAACCTCTCGACGCTGCATCCGGCGGTGGGGGAGCTGCGGCCGTATCCCGGCCTGCGCCGCGAGCTGGCGGGCCTGCGGGCGGCGCTCGCCGGCAGTGGCCTATGGGCGCCGGGTACCGCCCGCAACCTCCAGGATCCGCTCAGTTATCGGGGCATCGCCCAGGTCGGCGGCGCGGCCCGCGACGCTCTGGCGTTCGCCGAGGGGCAGCTGTCGGTGGAGCTCAACGCCCATCACGACAATCCCGTCGTGCTCTCGGACCAGGACCTGGTGATCTCGGCGGGCAACTACGAATCGCTGCCGACGGCCGCGGCTGCGGACTTCCTGCGGATCGCGCTTGCGCCCGCGGTGACCGCCACGCTGGAGCGGGCCATGAAGCTGCTGCAGAAGCCGCTGTCCGGTTTGCCGGGCGGCCTGTCGGAGGGTGTGGGGCTCGTCCGCGGCGGGCTGGGAGCGATCTCGTGGTCGGCGCATGCGCTGACCGCGGAGGCGCGGCTGCTGGCTGCGCCGGTCTCCTTCGAGCTGGCCACGACCACGCCCGAGGAGGGAATCGCCGACCGGATCACGATGGCGCCCCTCTCGGCTCGCCGGCTCGCCGAGCAGGTCTCGCTGGGGCGGCGGATCGTGGCGATCGAACTGCTGTGCGCCGCGCAGGCGATCGAGCTGCGCCCGGCGGCGACGTTGGGACAGCTCACCGCGCGCACGTTCGGCCTGGTGCGGGAGCGGGTCGGGTTCGCCGGGCGCGGCGCTCCCTATCCGTCCGATCTCGAGCCGTTGATCGCGCTGGTGGCGTCGGGGGAGCTGGCCCGGCTGGTCCGGGAGGCCGCGTCGGGGGGGTAGCCGGCGATCGAGCCGATCGCCGCCGCTGCCACGGCTTCTTCTCAGAATTAGTGGCGATCGGCGGTGATCCAGTTCGCCGATCGCTTCGAACAAGTTCGTAGTGGGGGCTGGGGCAGCTCTGAGGGCCCGCTGGCTCCCCCTCTTCGGCGGGCCCTGGGGCTGTCCCTCAGCGCGCCGACTCGTTCGCGGCCCGCGCGGCGACCCTGGCCACCGCCTGATGGCGGCCGAGCATCGCCGCTCCGACGGTGGCGAGCGTCAACCCGATCGCCAGCGCCGCGATCGCCTCAGGGCCGGACCTCCAGGTTTCGGCGCCCGTCCACAACGCCATGAGCACCGGCAGGGGGTCCTGGATCGCGCCGATCACCGGACCCACCGTCGCCGCCGGCCGCTCGGCGAGCGCGCTGTTCTCCAGCAGGAACGCCAACGCGCCGATCATCAGGATGAGGGCCAGCCAGATCGCAGCCAGGCCCCAGTGGCTGGTCGAGAACGCGTCGGACAGGAGCTTGTCGACGAAGTCGACCCAGGCGTAGGCCAGGCCGGCTCCGATCACCCGCAGCAGCCCACCGGGCGGTCGCAGGCGGCAGATGAGATAGGCGAGCACTCCGGCGGCGCCGACGATCGCCATCGGTATCGCCAGACGCAGCGCGCTCGGCTCCGCGTTTGAGTGTCGTGGCGCGGTCACCACGATGATGCTCACCCCGGCGACGATCGCCAGCGCCCCGAGTCCGCCGGCAGCCCGACGTCTTCGCGCAGCTGGATTCGGGCGACCGCCAAGAGCACGAGCTGGGAGGAGGCGAGCGCGGGCTGGACGACGGTGATCGGGGCCAACGCCAGAGCGATCACCTGCAGCGGCCACGCGAGCACGATCAAGCCGGTTCCGAGCAGCCATCGTGGGCGGTGCCACAGCCGCGCCAGCAGCGCGAAACGGGCGGATTCGCTGGCGGGTGTCCGTTCTGCCCCGGAGGCCTGCAGCACGATCGCGAACGCGCTGGCAGTCGCCGCGCAGAACGCGAGCAGGATCCCGGCTGCGATCACTCGGCAGCGATGGCGCCGCCGCCGTCAGCCGCCCTGCCGGCTTCCCATCGCCGCCCGTCGTCCATATGCATATCGTGGCAGCCGCGACTCCTCGGCTGACGGCGACCAACACTCGAGTTTCGTGCGGCGGACTTCGGCGTTGATGCCAGACTTCGGCGTTGATGCCAGACCCGTCGATCTGGATCTGCCCCACCTGCGGCGCCAACTTCCCGTCCGCGTCGGCGCCGCCCGACCGCTGCCCGTTATGCGAAGACGAGCGCCAATGGGTGCCCGCCGACGGTCAGCAGTGGACGACGATGGCGCGCCTGGCCGCAGCCGGCTGTCACACCGAGGTCCGTGAGCTAGAGCCCGATCTGATCGGCATCGGCCTGTCCCAGTCCGTGGGCGTCGGTCAGCGTGGACTGCTCGTTCGTACCCCGGAGGGGAACCTGCTGTGGGACCCGTCGCCGTTCATCGACCGGTCGGCGGTGGCCGCGGTGCGGGACGTCGGCGGGCTGGCCGCGGTCAGCTCGAGCCATCCTCACATGTACGGGGCGATCGTGGAATGGAGCCACGCCTTCGACGCGCCGGTGCTGCTCCCGGAGGCCGATCGCGGCTGGCTGCAGCGCCCCGATCCGGCGGTCCGGGAGTGGTCGGGAGCGCTTCCGGTGCTCCCCGGAGTCACGCTCGTGCAATGCGGCGGTCACTTCCCGGGCAGCGCCGTGGTGCACTGGTCGGCCGGCGCCGAGTCTCGAGGGACCCTGCTCACCGGCGACACCATGTTCGTGACCCCGGGGGCGGACCGGCTGACGTTCGCCTGGAGCGCCCCCAATCGCCTGCCGCTGCCCGAGCCGGCTGTCCGGCGGGTGGTCGCCGCGGTGGAGCCGTACGAGTTCGATCGGGTCTACGCCGGATGGTGGACCCCAGTGTTGGCCGCAGGCGCAAAGCAGGTGTTGGCCCACTCGGCGGCGCGCTACATCGACTTCCTCCGCGGGTCGGCGGGTGATGGAACCTGGTAGCGCATACCGAAACGAACCCCGCACCGCTCCGGCGAGCCGCCGTCGCTGCGGTAGAGCACGTGGGCCCAGCCGGCATGCTCGAAGGGGCGCTCGAAGCCCATCCCGAGCTTCTCCATCACCCGCCGGGAGGCGAGGTTGTCCTCCCGGGTGAACGCGATGACATTGGTGATCCCGTGCTCGCTCGCGCTGTGCAGCACGTGCCGTCCCAGCGCGGTCCCGATGCCGGTGCCCCAGTGGCGCCGTCCCACCATCCAGCCGATCTCCACCTCGCCCCGTCCGCCGACCGTCGAGTGCTTGAGCAGGGCACGCCCCACGCACGCGTCGCCGTCCCACGCCAGCCACGCGCCGAAGCCATGGGCCGTCCAGTGGGCGACGTCGCGCCGCGCCAGGGCCTTGCACTCCTGCAATGAGAACGGGCCGCTCTTCCCCCGTGGCCGTAGCCACACCGCCACCTCGGGATCGGAGAGCACCTCGCGCAGGCCGGGCGCGTCATCCGGCTCGATCGGGCGCAGGTGGAGCATCGCCCTCACCGTACCCGGCGAGCGCGCGGTGCACCGCGCGCGTGGTCCGCGCCACGTCGCCGGTGGCGAGCAGGTCCAGCAGCGCGCCGCGCAGCACGGCGAGGGCCAGCGTGCGCTCCGTCTCGCCGGCGCGGGTCCGGCGGCGCCGAGGTGGCTGGGCATCGGCGAGCAGCCCGAGCCAGTCGTTCACGGTGCCGACGGCGAAGTTCGCCCAGGGACCGTCGGGCTCGATCAGCGCCCGGGCATAGCTCTCGGTCCACAGCTTCAGCACGCCGCGATGCTCCTCGGCCGATAGCCAGCGCCAGACCTCGGCGCCCATGCGAGGCAGGTCGAGACGGTTGCCTGTCCCCAGGTCGCCGAGCGACTGCACCTCGTCTCGGCGGGCCCGCGCGAGCAGGGCGCGCACCAGCTCGTCCTTGCTGCCGAACAGGAACAGGAGCACCCGAGGACTGCTGCCGATGGCCGCCGCCAGCGGTCGCAGCGACATGCCGGATAGTCCGTGGGCGAGCACATAGGCGTAGGCCCGTTCGAGCAGTTCGTCCCGGCGGGCCGAGGTGACGGGGGTGGTCTCGGTCATCCGGCGCCATTCATCGGGTGGTGGCTTGGGTCATCCGTTGCCTCTCATCGGGTGATGGCGGTTGAGATGATCGGATAGCCTACTGACACGACTGTTTCAGTGATCCGGGAAGGTGAGCGCGATGACGGTGGACGAGCGGGTGGCGGGGGTTCGGATCCGGGAGCTCGGCCGGCCCGGCGACCTCGGCTGGGTGGTCATGGCCCACGGCGAGGTCTACGCCGAGGAGTTCGGATGGGACACCACCTTCGAGGCGCTCGTCGCCAGGATCGTCGCCGACTTCGCCGCCGACGACGACCGCGCCCACAACGCCGCATGGGTGGCCGAGCGCGATGGCCGGCGAGTCGGTTGCGTGTTCTGCGTTCCCGACGATGATCCCGGAACCGCCAAGCTGCGGATCCTGCTGGTGCATCCGAGCGCCCGCGGCCAGGCGCTCGGCTTTGCACTCGTCGAGGCGGCGCTTCGCTTCGCCGCCGACGCCGGCTACCGGCGGGTCCGGCTGTGGACCAACCATCCACTCGCCGCCGCCCGTCGCATCTACCTGCGCCACGGGTTCGAGCTGGTGGGCGAGGAACCCCATCACAGCTTCGGCGTCGACCTCATCGGCCAGACCTACGAGCTCGATCTCGGGGCGCGCGGCCGTGCGGCCTAGCCCTCTTCCCGCCGACCCGTCCAGTCAGGCATCGCAACACGTCCGCGGCTCAGCCGGCGTACTCGGCGTCGGTCACGAGCTCGGCCCAATCCACCTCGACCCCGTCGTCGTCGGCCTCATACATCGCGACGTGCGTCATGAATGCGCTCGGCGCGGCGCCGTGCCAGTGACGCTCGCCGGGGTCGAAGCGCACCGTGTCACCCGCCCGCACCGTCTCGATCGGACCACCGTCCCGTTGCACCCTGGCGACTCCCTCGGTGATGTGGATCACCTGACCGAGCGGATGGGTGTGCCAGGCGGTCCTGGCGCTCGGAGCGAAGTGGACGGTATAGGCCCGGAGCCGCGCCGGCGGCGGCGCCATCGCGATCTCGTCAAGCCACACTGTCCCTGAGAAGCGGCTATCGGGACCGGGCTGACTGTCGGGGCGGTTGCGGGTGATCTCCATGGCGGCTCCTCGGTTGCACGGGTCGACCGGCGGTGGCTGGTTGGCACGGGGAACGCCACGGGCGGGGTAGCGAGCCATCCGGGCGCCGCGCGCACTCCTCGGGCTACGATGGCATGGCCGCGGCACCTCAGGCAACGTCGTCGCGGGTGGGGCCACCGCGACGAACCGCCGAGCGAACCTGTTTTGCACTACGACCGCCGAGAGCTGGCCGCGATCTTCTCGGGCGGGATCGTGGGAGCGCTGATCCGCACCGGGCTCGCCCAGCAGTTCCCCGACAACCCGCGCAGCTGGCCATGGGCGATATTCGCCGTCAACGTGATCGGCTCGTTTCTGCTGGGGTACTTCATCACCCGGCTGCAGGAGCGCCTGCCCACCTCAGCCTATCGGCGCCCGTTCCTCGGCACCGGCCTGTGCGGGGCGTTGACTACGTTCTCCACCGTGCAGGTGGAGCTCTACGAGATGACCAGGGCCCATCGATGGACGCTCGCGATCGCCTACGCGGCGGCGACGCTGGTGGCGAGCGCGATCGCGGTGGCGACGGCGACGGCGGCGGTGAGACGGGTGCGGACATTCCTGTGACGCTGGGGACCTGGATACTCGTCGCTGTGTTCGGTGGGGCCGGAGCGACGGCACGATTCGCCGTCGACGGTCTGGTCAGCGAGGGCGCGGGCGCCGGCCGGTTCCCCTGGGGCACGCTCGTGGTCAACCTTTCCGGCGCGCTTGCGCTCGGAGGCCTGGTAGGGGCGGCGGTCACCGGCAACGCGCTGATCCTGGCCGGCACGGCCACGCTCGGGTCGTACACCACCCTGTCCACCTGGATGCTCGAGTCCCACCGCCTGAGCCAGGACGACCAGCTGACGCTCGCCGGCGCCAACCTGGTGGGATCGCTCGTGTGCGGATTCGCCGCCGTGGCCGCCGGGCATGCCATCGGGGCCGCGCTGTGAACGAGGACTGCCTCAAGCTGACCGCGTACTTCGCCGAGCGCGACCGCTCGGAGGGACGCTTTCTCGGCGAGGCGCTGGTGGAGATCTGCGAGCGCCACGCTCTGCAGACCAGCGTGCTGATGCGGGGCAGCGAGGGGTTCGGCCTTCATCAGGTGCTGCAGACCGAACGCCTGCTGACGCTGTCCGAGGACCTGCCGATGGTGCTCGTCGGCGTCGATTCGCGCCCTCGGATCGAGGCCGCGCTCCCTGAGATCGGAGCCGTGACCGAGCACGGGTTGCTCACGCTGGAGCGGGCTCGGATGCTGACGGGGCGGATCGGTGAGGTGGCGTTGCCGGAGGAGCTGCACGAGGCGTCCAAGTTGACCATCTATTGCGGGCGTCACGAGCGCGCCTCGGGCCGACCCACGTTCGTGGCAATCACCGAGCTGCTGCGCGGCCACGGCCTCCTGAGTGCCACCGTGCTGCTCGGCGTGGACGGGACCGCCCACGGGGTGCGTGAGCGCGCGCGGTTCTTCGCCGGCAACTCGCAGGTGCCGCTGATGATCATCGCCGTCGGCCCGGGCGCCGAGTTCGGCCCGCTCCTGCCTCGGATCGCTGAGCTGCTCGAGCGTCCGCTGCTGACCCTGGAGCGGGTACGCATCTGCAAGGTCGACGGACGCCGGCTGGCCGCGCCTCAGCAGATGGCGCACGCCGATGAAGCCAGCCTCAGTACCTGGGTGAAGCTGATGGTCCACGCCGACCACGACACCCGCCACGCCGGCCGTCCCCTGTACGTCGAGCTCGTGCGCCGGCTGCGGCGGGCGAAGGCCGGCGGGGCGACCGTGCTGCAGGGGATCTGGGGCTATCACGGTGACCGGCCTCCGCAGGGCGACAAGCTGCTGTCCCTGCGCCGCCACGTTCCCACGACGACGGTCGTCGTCGACACGCCGGCGCGGATCGGCGACTGGTTTGAGATCGTCGACGAGGTGACCGACCAGGGCGGGGTGGTCACCAGCGAGCTCGTGCCGGCGTTCCGCGCCCGGGGAGCGTGGGGTGAGGCGGGAGGCCTGGCGCTGGCACCACCCGCCCGGTCCAGCTGACGTCGGGCAGGGGGCCTGGCGCTGGGGCGACCCGTCCGGCCCAGCTGAACGCGGCTATGCTTGCGCCGTCGTCGGTCCACACCAGCCGGGGTGAGAGGAGAGAAGTCAAGGATGAACCGCCGCCTGAGCCTGGGGATCTTCTGCGCGTTGGCGACACTGGCGCCGCCGGCGGTCGCCTTGGGGACGCTGGCGCTGCCGGCGGTCGCCGCGGGCAATCTGGCGCTGCCGGCGGTCGCGGCGGGCAAAACCGCCACCGTCACATCGTTCGACGGCACGAAGATCCACGTCAACTTCTTCACGGCCGCCGGGCTGCGTGCCGGCCGCCGCGCGCCGACGGTGATGATGGGACCGGGTTGGGCCTCGGCCGGAGACACGAAGGCCAACGACTCGACCGTGCCCAGCGTCGGAACGGTGGGGGTGGGGACGCTACGGCGGGCCGGATTCAACGTTCTGACGTGGGATCCGCGTGGCTTCGGCGCCTCCGGAGGCACCGTCGAGGTCGACAGTCCGAGATACGAGGGTCGTGATGTGTCGGCGATGATCACCTGGCTCGCGCGTCGCCCGCAGGCCGAGCTCGACCATTCCGGCGATCCCCGGGTGGGCATGGCCGGCGGCTCCTACGGCGGCGGGATCCAGCTCGTGGCGGCGGCGATCGACCGTCGCATCGACGCGATCGTGCCCTCCATCGCCTGGCACTCGCTCGTCACCAGCCTGGACAAGAACAACACCGGCAAGCTCGGCTGGGCGACCCTGCTCTACCTCGCGGGCAACGCCGTCGGCCGGCTGAACCCGATCATCGGTGAGGCCGCGCACGCCGATGCGCTCGGCCGGCCGATCACCGCCGCCGAGCGTGCGTTCTTCGCCAGCCGCGGGCCGGGGCGGCTCGTCGGCCGGATCCGCGCCCCCACGTTGCTGATCCAGGGCACGGCCGACAACCTGTTCACGCTCCAGGAGGCGGTGAACAACTACGTAATCCTGCGCCGGCACCACGTCCCGGTGAAGATGCTGTGGTTCTGCGGGGGCCACGGGATCTGCCTGACTCATCCGGGTGACACGTCGCTGATCGCCTCGGACACGGTCGCGTGGCTTGACCGTTACCTCAAGCGAGAGCCGCGGGTCAAGACGGGGCCGACATTCGAATGGGCCGATCAGGACGGCGCCGAGCACACCGCTGGCGCGTATCCGCTCCCCGCCGGGGCTCCGCTGACCGCCACCGGCGCGGGAACGCTCACCCTGAGCGACGCCGGCGGGTCAGGTCCGGTGGCGCCCGACCCCAGCGCCGGCCCACTGGGCGGCCCCGCCGCCGGGATCACGCCCGCCCGAGCCGCCAACGCCGTCAACCTCAGGCTCCACGCGCCCACCCACGCGACGCTCGTGGTCGGCGCGGCTCGCCTGACGCTCACCTACCGCGGGCTCGCCGCCGCCGGGCAGCCGGCGAGGACGAGCGTCTATGCCCAGGTGGTGGACGACGCGACCGGCAAGCTGCTCGGCAACCAGGTGACGCCCATCCCGGTCAGGCTGAACGGCGCGAGCCACACGATCACCGAGCCGCTGGAGATCGTCGCCGCCACCGACCGGCCGGGCGAGCACTTCACCGTGCAGATCGCCGCGACCACCGTCGCCTACCAAACCCAGCGGAACACGGGCGCGGTCCGGTTCTCCAAGATCCGCGTGGCGCTGCCGACGGTCGCCCGTCGGGCCAAGCCGCCCGCGTTTACCGCCTCCGGCGGGGCAACCGGCAGGTAGCGCCACTCGACTGTCGTCGGCGGGTCGGTGGCGGGTCGGTGGCGGGTCGGCGGCGGTCGGCGGCGGGTCGGCGGCGGGTCGGTGGCGGGTCGGCGGCGGGTCGGCGGGTCCGCGGGCCGAGGGGGTCGAGGATCGGCCGTCGCCGGGCCGGCCCGACCGGGGGCGTCGGGCGCCGCCGATCTATGAGCTCAGCGCGAGCCGGTACTCGATCGTCATCAGCCGCAGCTCGGGGTGAAACCAATCGCCGGTGGCCATCCACCCCCGGCGCTCATAGAAGTGACGCGCCCGGGCGTGCGCCGACGGCGTGAACAGCCGCGCCTCGGTGAAGCCCCGAGCCCGCATCTCAGCGGCGCCGGCATCGTGCAGGCGTCCGGCAAGCCCGGTCCCCCACCGATCCGGAACCACGAACAGCTGACCCAGGTGCGCCAGCCCAGGTACGAGCGGGCGGCGTCGCCCCGGCGAACGGGAGTCGGAACGCTCGCGTGCCGGTCGGAACGAGACGTGTCCGAGCGTCGCATCGGGCAGGACCGCGATCATCGTCCAGGCGGCCGGATCTGACACCTGATCCTCGGCCAGCCCGCGGTCCAGGGGCACCGGAGGCGGTTGCCAGCCAGGAGGCGCGAACTGCACATAGCTGGCAAAGCCGACTCGGATATGGCTGAACATCGCGTTCAGGTCAGCGACGGTGGCGCGGCGCAGCTCCGGTTCAGCGGGCATTCGGTAATTGTCTCGGCGAAGCCGAGGACCATGGCGACGGGGATGTGCCGGAGCCCGGCTCCGGCCGGGGGCTTGCCAGAGCGCGGCCGGCCCGTCAGCATGCTCGCCATGAGCCACAGCCAACCACTCCCGGCCTGCGAGGTCCTGTGCTTCGACGGCTTCGATGACCTGGACGCGGTGGCGCCGCTCGAGGTTCTGGTCGCGGCCGGGTTTCCTGCGCGGGCGGTGCGGCCGCCGTCGCAGCCGACGACCGTTCGCTCCGCCCACGGGCTCCAGCTACACGTCGAGGCCGAGCTCGGGTCCCAGCCGGGGCTGGTCGTGGTTCCCGGCGGCGGCTGGCTCGACGGCGGTACCTCGGGAGTCCGAGCGCAATGCGGCGGCGAGCTCCCGGCGTTGCTCGCGCGGCTCCACGAGGGCGGAACCGTGGTGACTTCGGTGTGCACCGGTGCGATGGCGTTGGCGGCTGCCGGCCTGCTCGCCGGCCGCCCGGCGGTCACCAACCGGCAGGCGCTCGACGATCTGGCCGGGGCGGGCGCCGACGTGCGCGCCGACGCCCGCGTGGTGGATGACGGCAGCGTCGTCACCAGCGGCGGGATCACGTCGGGGATTGATCTCGCCATCCATCTCGTGGAGCGGTTCGCCGGGCACGCCGCTGCGGTGGTGGCCGCCGATCGGCTTGAGTATGAGCCGGTTGGCCGCGTGCTGATCGCCACGCCGCGCGGTTAGCGCCCCGGGCCGAGAACCGCCGGGCCGACCGGCGGCCCGCAATTTCGTGCTTCTCTGTCCCCTGCGGTGGCGCCTGTCCGTCTTGACGAGGAAAAGCAAGCCCGACAAGGGAGGTAGTTGTGAAGTACGCCCTGCTGATCTACACCCAGCCCGGATCGATGGACGGACTCGACGAGGCCGAACGTCAGTCGATCACCCGGGAGTACTACGCGCTCCGCGACGAGCCCGGATTCGTCGATGGCGCCCAGCTCGCTCCGGTGGAGACGGCGACCACGGTTCGCGCGCCCAACGGCGACACGCTGACCACGGACGGGCCGTTCGCCGAGACCAAGGAGGTGTTCGGCGGCTACTACGTCTTCGAGCTGGACAACCTCGATTCCGCCATCGCGTTGGCGGCACGCGTGCCCGCGGCCCGCCTGGGCGGCTCCCTGGAGGTGCGTCCGCTGGTGGAGATGTAGCGGTTGTTGGATCGCGTCTTCCGCGATGAGTGGGGCCGCGTCGTCGCGGCCCTGGTCGGCTTCCTCGGCGACTTCGAGCGCGCCGAGGAGGCCGCCCAGGAGGCATTCGCGGTGGCGGCCGAACGCTGGCCCCACGATGGTGCGCCGGCCAACCCCGCCGCCTGGCTGATCACGACAGCGCGCCACCGTGCGATCGACCGCATCCGGCGTGAGCGGACCATGGCGAGCAAGACCCGCCTGCTGAAAGTGCCCGAAGCCGTGGACGATGAGCTGAGCGATCCATCAGACGAGACGATCGGCGACGAGCGTCTCGAGCTGTTGTTCACCTGCTGCCACCCTGCCCTGTCCACCGAGGCGCAGGTGGCGCTGACCCTCCGTGCGCTCGGCGGCCTGAGCAACGACGAGATCGCCCGCGCGTTCCTCGTCTCCCCGGACACGATGAAGCGACGGCTGTCGCGCGCCCGAGCCAAGATCAAGCTCGCCGGGATCCCGTTCAGCGTTCCGCCGCCGCCCGTGCTCCCGGAGCGCCTGGCGGCGGTGCTGGCAGTCGTCTACCTGATCTTCAACGAAGGCTACGGGGGCCGCGTCGACCTCGCCGCCGAGGCGCTGTCACTCGGCCGCGTGCTCCGCGCGCTGATGCCCGACGAGCCGGAGGTTCACGCTCTGCTGGCGCTGATGACGCTGCACCACGCCCGCCGCCGGGCCCGGTTCACCGAGGGTGAGCTCGTCCGGCTCGCCGACCAGGATCGTCGTCTCTGGGATCACGCGCAGATCGCCGCGGGCCGCGGCGACCTGGACCGCGCGCTCGCCCTCCGCGGACGGGGCCCGTACGTGCTGCAGGCGGCGATCGCGGCGCTGCAGACCGGCGACCCGATCGACTGGCTCCAGATCGCCGTCCTGTATCAGGAGCTCTCGCTGCTCACGGGATCGCCGGTGGTGGAGCTCAACCGCGCAGTCGCCGTCGCCGAGGCCGGAGCGCCGGAGGACGCGCTGTCGATCGCCGACGCTCTGGATCAGAGCCTGAGCGACTACCGCTACCTGCACTCGACGCGCGCGGAGCTGTTGTGCCGCCTGGGCCGACCCGACGAGGCGGCGGATGCCTATCGGCGGGCGCTGCACCTGACGCACGCGGACGTGGAGGCGCGGTTCCTCCGGCGGCGCCTGGCCGACCTGCAGTCCTGACCCCGGTCCCCGGTCAGTCGGGCAGCAGCGGCCCCGGTCCCCGGTCAGTCGGGCAGCAGCGGCATCCATGGATCCCGGTCCCGTCCCACCAGCGCCCCGCGGGAGATCACGCCCGATCCGAACCGCGTCCGCAGCTCATCCAGAGTGCGGTCCAGCCCGGCGGCGCGGTCGAACGGCAGCGCCAGCTGGATCGCCGCGGCGTCACACAGATTGGTCAGCGCGACCCCGATCAAGGTCAGCCCGCGCTTCTCGATCACCGCCCCGCACGCCGCCAGCAGGCCGCGGGCCACCTTGAGCAGCGTCGCCGTTCGCTGGGTCGCCTGCGCCATCGTGTGCGAGCGGGTAGCCCGCGAGTAGTCGTCGAAGCGGAGCCGCAGCACGACCGTTCGACAGGCACGTCGCGCCGTCCGCAGCCGGCGGGAGACGCGGTCGATCAGTCCCAGCAGGGACGCCTCGAGCTCCCCGGGAGCGCGGGTCCGGCGCCCCAGGGCGCGCTGCGCGCCGATCGAGCGACGCCGCCGGCGCGGCCGCACCCGGCGGGGATCCCGATTGTGCGCGAGGGCATGTAGCTGCCGCCCGGCGGCACGTCCGAGCAACTCGATCAGCGCCGGCTCGCCGAGCCGCGCCACCTGGCCGACCGAGTCGAGGCCGAGGGCGTGCAGGCGGGACGCGGTCACCCGCCCGACGCCCCAGAGACGCTCGACCGGAAGCGGGTGCAGGAACGCGATCTCGCCACCGATCGGGATGACGAGCAGCCCGTCGGGTTTGGCGACGGCGCTGGCGACCTTGGCGAGGAACTTGGTGCCGGCGAGGCCGACGGTTATCGCCAGCCCCACCTCCTCCCGGATCTGTCGCCGCAAACTGACCGCGATCTCCCTCGGCGACCCCGAGATGTGACGCAGCCCGCGCACGTCCAGGAACGCCTCGTCGATCGACAACGCCTCGACCACCGGCGAGATCTGCGCAAAGACCTCGAACACCGCCCGGCTGGCCTCGGTGTAGGCCGTGAACCGGGGAGCCACCACCACCGCCCGCGGACACACCGCCCGGGCGCGAGCTCCGCCCATCGCCGTTCGCACGCCGGCCGCCTTGGCCTCGTAGCTGGCGGCGAGCACGACGCCGCCGCCGACGATCACCGGGCGACCCTGCAGCGACGGGTCGTCCCGCTGCTCGACCGAGGCATAGAACGCGTCGAGGTCGGCGTGGAGTATTGTGGGCTCATCCAAGGCGAACACATGTTCCCATCAGGAGAAGACGGAAGTCGCCGACAGGCGCCAAGATCTGACCCAGATCGACACAGTGGACGACAAAGGAGATCGCGATGGCAGTCACAGAGAAGCTGATCGGGGGAGTCGACTTCGTGGGGATCCCAACCCGGGACCTGGAGGCGGCGGCGGCGTTCTACGGGGACACCCTCGGGCTCGAGCGATCGGCCTACCGTCCGGATCGCGGGTTCGCCGAGTTCGAGACCGGCAACCTGACGCTCAGCCTCATCTCACCCGAGAGGATGGGCATGGAGTTCCACGCCAACCGCAACCCGATCGCGCTGCACGTCGACGATATGCCGGCGGCGCGGTCGAAGCTGGAGGCGGCCGGCGTGGAGTTTGCCGGCGACACGTTCGACACCGGGGTCTGTCACATGGCCTTCCTGACCGATCCCGACGGGAACGCGCTGATGCTCCACCACCGGTACGCGCCGCGGCCGACCGACGCCTGACCCGCGGCTAGTTCGCTAGGGCGCGCCCACCCGCGTCAGCATCTCCGCTCCGCAGCGGGCACCGGTCTCCGCGGCCTGCTGTGGCGCCATTCCGGCGGCCAGGCCGAACGTGAACCCGGCGGCGAAGGAGTCGCCGCATCCGTAGCTGTCCTGGATCGGCCCGGGGGGCGGCACCGCCTGCCACCGACCCTCGCTCTCCCCCCACCAATGCCCACCATGGGCGCCCTCGGTGGCCACCATGAGTCGCGTCTGCGCGTGAAGCCGTTGCGCCCATTGCACCTCGTGCTCGTCGGAAGCGCTGAACACCAGGGCGTCGAATCTGGCGTCCGGGAGGTCCAGACGCTCGCGTATCCGGGGGCTGGCAACGAGCACCGCCGCGTCGCGCGCGTGCCGAATGGCGCCCGCGTCTCCCGCGGTGAGATAGACACCATCCGCGCGACCCACCAGATCCCACGGGAGGTCGTCCGATCCGTGCGGCTGGAGACGCTCGCCGACCGTCACGATGGTCCGCTCTCCGTCGCCGTCCACCAGCGTGAGCACTCCTCGGGTCGACTCCGAGCGCCGCTCCGCGTGCACCGCGATGCCGCGGTCGGTCAGCTCGGCGATCGTCGCCTCGCCGTCCCGATCGCGGCCCAGGGCGCAGAAGAAGTCGACCTCGGCGCCGAGCTCCGCGAGTACGGCCGCGGCCACCACAGCGCCGCCGCCGGCATGCGTGGCCTCCCGCTCGGCGGCCTGCACCTGGCCGCGCACGGGGAGATGTTCGACCCGCAGGAAGTCGACCCACTCCACGTGGCCGATGACGGCGACTCGGGTCACAGCGCGGACGCTATCGCCGATGATGTCTTCCCGCGCGCTGGGAGACCGATCAGGCGGCCTGCCGCGCCGCCGGGACCTGGCGGATGTGCGCGGGAAGCACCGGCAGTACGCCCCGGCGAACGTAGAGCGCGCCGGCGCCGACCATCGCCTTGCGAACCGCCACCGGCGGCAGTGGCACGAAGCCATACTCGGAGCGGATGCGATCCGGGAGCAGCGCGATCGTGATGAAGTTCACCGTTTCCAGCAGCGGTCGCTGCAGCGCCGATACCGGAGGCTCGAGCACGATCTTGCGGGCGCGGCGCCGGGCCCAATCCCCGACGTGGATGTCGTTGCCCGACAGCATCCGTTGTCCGTAGGCGTCCAGCTCGGCCAGCGTCGCGGGCATCTGCGTCGGCCGTAGGCCGAACAGCCTCCCGACCACCCGGTAGTCCTCCCACAGACTGGCCCGCCGCGATCGGCTGAGGCGCCCGACGTAGGTGCGATAGACGACGGCCGCCGAGTCCACCAGCGTGTACAGAATCCACAACAGCAGCTCGGGATCGTCGGCGCGGTACGCGGCTCCGGCGGGATACCGCCCGACCGCCTCGGGGAGTCGCCCGCGGACGGCGCGATGCATGGCTCGGACCCGGCGCGTCACCCGGTCGGCCTCGGACCGCGGACCGAAGGTGACGGTGTTCAGGACCTTCGCGGTGCGGGCGAGACGCAGGTAGGGATCCTCCAACGAGTCCGAGTGGGCGAGCAGGCCGGCGACGGCCAGCGGATGGGCGGCCTGCATGAGCAGGGCGCGAGGGCCGGAGAGCGCGAGCGCGCGCTCGCGCATGACGTGTCTGATCGCCGAGCGATCGTCGAAGTAGCCACGATCATCCATGGTGCGCCGAGAGCGAGCAGAGCCCATACAAGTTGTTCAGCTTACCTCAACAGCTTGTATGGCATCGACGCCGGGGGCGGGCGGCGACTCGCCGGCTTCGCCCGCCGGTCCCCGCCGGTAATCCGCGGCGTCGTAGCGGGCCAGTTGCGGGAACCCGATCACGATTCCAATCACACCCAGCATGCACAGTAGCCCGCCGGACGCGACCGAGAAGCGGACGCCGGCGGCCCCCGCCACGGTGCCGGACTCGATATCGCCGAGTCGCGGCCCGCCGGTCACGACGAGCGTGAACACGGCCGACATCCGCCCCCGCATGTGGTCGGGGGTGACCGTCTGGTTGATCGTCGATCGGCAGACCGCGCTCACCGAATCAGCGGCCCCGGCGACCGCCAGCATCGCCGCCGCCAGCCACAGCGACCCCATCACGCCGGTGGCCGCGATCGCCGCACCCCAGACGACCACCGCCCAGATCACGATCAGGCCCAGGCGCCGGGCGTGATTGAGCCAGCCGGTGAGCAGCGCGGCGACGGTCGCTCCCGCCGAGACAGAGGCATAGAGAACTCCGGTGCCGGCGGCGCCGGCGTGGTAGATGCTCACCGCGAGGACGGCGAACAGCGCCCGCGGCATGCCGAACGTCATCGCCACGAGGTCGATGGCGAACGAGCCGATGAGCGCCCGGTTGCCGCGCACGTAGCGCAGCCCCTCGGCGATGGAGCGCAGCACCCGGTCGTGTTGGATGTGCGGGGCCGGCCGCTGGGCGGCGATCGGGAACACCGTCAACACGACGGCGAGACAGCAGCCGGCGTTGACGGTGTACGCGGCCTGGACGCCGAAGGCGCCGATCAGCAGGCCGCCGAAGCCCGGGCCCAGCACCATGGTGAGCGCAAACAGGCCGTAGTTGACGGCCAGCGCCCGCGGGAGCCGCTCGCGATCGATCAGGTTGGGAACAATTGACGTAAAGGCGACGTTCTGGAGCGCGTTGAAGCCGGCCAGCAGGCCGCCCAGCGCGTACAGCACGATCACCGTGGGATGGCCGGCGAACGCCGCCGCGGCGAGTCCGCCGGCAGCGATCAGCACGCCGGCCTGGACCCCGAGCAGCAGCCGCCGCCGATCGAAGCGATCGGCGATGGCCCCTCCGAGCAGCGACATCGTGACCAGCGGCGCCAGCTCGACGGCGCCCAGCAGCCCGACCAGCAGCGGCGAGCGGGTGAGCACGTACAGCTGGAACGGGAGCGCCACCAGCGTGGCCTGGGCACCCATGTTGGCGACGAACTCGCCGCCGACGACCAGCCGCAGATCGCGGCTGTCACGAAACGGAGAGAGGTCAGGGAGCAGGCGGGGAAGGCGCAGACAGCTCAGGCTAACCCCTGCCGGCGCCCATTCTCACCACGTTCAGCCGTGGGCCTGCCCGACGTGTGTCAACCGCAGCCGAGATATCCGCCTCCAGATGACACGTCCGCATCAGGGGCGCGGGCGGCGCCGCGATCGGGTGGTCGACGGGCCACCGTCCGCGTCGACCACGAGCACGCGCAGCGGCTCGGGGTGCTCAGCCACGGCGCGCAGCATGGCGCGCGAAGGTGGCGGTGCGCTCAAGGCCAGATCAGAGAATGATGAGATATCGGGAGGATGATTGGAACTGCGGGAAACCGGGTACGGCCTGTTGGAATGACCACAGCCACCGCCGTCACCACTCAGCCGCGTCGAGGACCCGACCTAACCGCCGCCGGTCACGTCCCCAACGAAGTCCTGTTTCGCCGCTGGCACCAGAACGGAGATCGGCAGGCTCGCGACGAGCTCGTGGCGCGGTTCCTACCGCTGGCTCGGAAGCTGGCGCGACGTTACAACGGCGCGCGTGAGCCGTTCGATGATCTACTGCAGGTGGCCAGCCTCGGGCTGGTCAAGGCGATCGATCGATTCGATGCCGGCCGCGGGACCGCGTTTTCATCGTTCGCGGTGCCGACCATCCTCGGCGAGCTCAAGCGCTACTTCCGGGATCTCGGCTGGGCCGTGCACGTGCCGCGGGGGGCCCAGGAGCGGGCGGTCAAGGTGGAGGAGGCTTCCCATCTGTTGGGAGCTCGCTTCAACCGGGCGCCAACCGTCTCCGAGCTCGCCACATATCTGGAGCTGAGCATCGAAGAGGTCCTCTACGCATTGGAGACCTCGCGGGCGCACCATGCTTCCTCACTGGATGCGCCCTACGACGACGGTGAGGGCGAGAGCGGCACGCTCGTCGATTCCTTCGGAGACGACGATCCCAGCCTCCGGCTCGCCGACGAACGTGTCACCATCGCCGTCGCGGCCCGGCAGCTGCCGGGTCGGGAGCGTGAGGTCCTCGTGCTGCGGTTCGTGCAGGACATGACGCAGACACAGATCGCCGAGCGAATCGGTGTCTCCCAGATGCAGGTCTCGCGGATCCTCCGCCGTGCCGTCACGCATCTGTCCGAGATCACCGAGGCCTGACCGCTGAACCGATTGGGCGGCGGCGCATGCTCGTTTGCCGGCGTGCGCGCTCGGAAATCACCTCGGTATAGAGGTGACCACCGAGAGCTCCACCGTGCGCCTGGCGCTCGAGTCAAGGCCCCAGACACTGACCATCGTCCGGGGCATGCTCAGCGGCGTCGCCGAGCTGCTGGCGATCGACCCGGAGCTGCTCGATGACCTGAAGACCTCGGTCAGCGAGGCCTGCAACAACGTCGTGCTCCACGCCTACGGGGGCGACCCGGGGCCGATGGAGGTGGGGCTGTTCGTGGCCGACGGGCGATTCCGAGTGACCGTGGCTGATCAGGGAGTCGGAATGTCGGTGCCGCCTCCCGCCGGCGACGACAGCCACGGGATCGGGATGTCGGTGATCCGCGCCCTCACCGAGAGCGTGCAGTTCGACCCGGGGACGGCGGGCGGGACCGAGGTGCGGATGGATTTCGCGGCTCGGCGTGACGGCCGGAGCCTGTTCGCGGTGCCGCCGGTGGCGGCGCCCGACCTACAGATGGCGACGACGACCACCGGGGCGGTCGCAGTCTCATTGTCGCCGGTGACGCTGCTGCCGGGGGTGCTCGGTCGTCTCGCCCGGACGCTGGCGGCCACGGCGCACTTCTCGCTGGATCGCTTCTCCGACGTGTACCTGATCACCGACACCCTGGCGGCGCACGCCGCCAGCGCCGCTGCCGGCGCCCGCATCCAGGCAAGCCTCGTAGCCGAGGACCGGCGGCTGGAGCTCGTCGTGGGGCCGTTTCGCAAGGGCACAGGTTCCCGGCTCGAGGTCAGGACGAGCGATCACCCCGCCTCACCGCTCATCCTGCTGTCCGATCACGTGACGGTGGAGGAGGCCGACGATGCCGAGCGGCTGCGGGTGGTGGTGATCGACCACCGCCGCTAGTGGCGGTCGAGCAGCTCCTCGGGCGCGTCGACGAGTCGGAGACGCTCGGCGACGCCGGTCAGGTCGAGCAGGCGCTGCACCTGTTGCGAGCCCTTCGCCAGCGCCATCTCGCACCCTTCGCCCGCCAGCCGCTGGTGGGCGCGCACCAGGATGCTGAGCCCGGTCGAGTCCATGAAGCCGAGCTCCCGCAGGTCGACGACCACAAGCTGGGTCTCGGGCCCCTTGATCTGATCCAGCTCGGACTCGAGCTCTGGCCCGGAGGCCAGGTCGAGCTCACCGCCGACGGCGACCACGGTCATCGTGCCGTTTGTGCTCACGTCTACCCGAAGCTGGTCATGCACCCTGACGAGCCTACTGATCTGGGCTGCGTGATGTGACCTATGGTGCCCGGCTTTCAGCCGGCCGCGGGTGCCGGCACGGCCGGAGGCGGACGTCGCGATCAGGCAGCAGAGGCGGCGAAACGCTCGACGGCATCCGAGCCGCGGTCGTCGTGGAGCAGATCGAGCACCGCCCGCTCGAGTCTGGCTCGGCGACGGTCGTCGGGTCCCTTTAGCGACCCGATCCGGTCCAGCTCGCCTCCGATCGTCCAGCCCGACTGGTAGCGATCGATTACGCGCGGGTCGATATACGCGCGGCGGGCCACCGCGGGAGTGTTGCCGAGCACCTCGGCAACCCCCCGGACGGCGCCGTCGATCGCCCGCTTGCGCGCCCGCTTGGTCGTCGCCCAGCGTCCATCGGCGGCCAGCGAGACCGCCGCCAGCACGGTGGCGTTCCAAGTCCGAAAGTCCTTGGCGCTGTACTGCTCGCCGATCAGGGACTTCAGGTAGTCGCTGATCTGCTCGGAGCGGAGATCGTGCCAGCGCCGATCCTCGCGGTAGGCCAGCAGCTGATCTCCTCCCGATCGCCGTCGCATGAGCGCGCGTATGGCCTCGACGACGGGCGGATCCTGGACCGCCTGAAGACGCCTGACTCCGCTCTTAGCCAGGTAGTCGAAGGTCACCTCGCCGGCGAAGACGGTGACGTTCTCCTTCGTCACCGTGGCCAGTCCGACCCCGCCCTCCTCGTCGGCGTACTCCTCGCTGCCGATCCGGAACAGGCCCACGTCGAGCAGCCGTATGGCGCAGGCCAGCACTCGCGTCCGGTCGAGCTCGTCGTCGCGGCGCAGCTCGGTCAGCACCCGCCGGCGCAGGTGCGGCAGCGCCTGGGCGAAGTCGACCATGTGCTCGAACTTCTGGCGATCGCGCAGCTCGCGCCAGCGCGAGTGGTACAGGTACTGCTTGCGGCCGGCCGCGTCGATCCCGGTCGCCTGCAGATGCCCCAGCGGGTCCGGGCAGATCCAGACGTCCTGCCACGCCGGCGGGATCGCCAGCTCCTTGATCCGAAGCAGATCCTCGGCATCGCTGAGCCGCTCCCCGCGCTCATCGAGATAGCTGAAGCCCCGGCCCCGGCGGATCCGGCGCAACCCTGGACTCGAGCAGTCAGAGCGTCGCAGCCGCCGCCGGCGGACTGAGACCGGGCTCGCGATTGCGGTCGTCAATCCGCGCCGAGCTCCCGGAAGCGACCGGTCATCCCCGCGTCGGCGTCGTCCTCGGACTCGTCGGTCGTGGACTCGCCATCCCTGCCCTCTTTGTCGTCCTCGTCCTCCTCGTCGCCGCCGACGTCGGGGTGTGAGGCGTTGGTCTGTTGCATCACTCCCTCCAGGAAGTGATGCAGAGCCTCCTCATCGCCCTGGCGAAGGCCGCTCACGCGGACCTTTCCCGACTCGAGCTCGACCTCGTCCCAGTCGCCTCCGTGCAGGAGGGCCACGGTGCGCTCGAACATCCCGTCCCAGGCCTTCGGCCGGTCGCCTGCGATCTGCACCGTGAGCACCCCGTCCCGCACCTCGGCTTCGCTCCATTGCAGCTTAGGCGTGTCCACGGGATCTGGCTACCCAGTTACGCGGTGGGCAAGCGCTGCGCCGAAGCTACGCCGCGCCGCCGATCTAGACCCGGCGGCGGTCCGCGAAGAAGAGGGCCAACGCGACCAGTGCGAGCACGAACAGAATCGGGTGAATGATCACCCCGCCGGCGATCGCGATGACCAGCAGCACGACGGCTAAGACCAGCAGCATTCCCGTCCCTCCTTTGGATGTGTAACCCCGATCGCCCACCTACCCCATGCGTGCCGCCGCCAAGCACCCCCGGAGCGCGATCGGCTGGAATACTGGTGATCTAGATGCCGTCCGCCTACACCTCCGATCTCGCCGCCGCGCTGGCCCCCGACGTGCTCGCTCGCTTCGAGCGCTACGTCCGAGTCGACACCCAGTCCAAGCCCGACCGGACGAGCTCGCCGAGCACGCCCGGCCAGCTCGATCTGGCACGCCTGCTGGTGTCAGAGCTCACCGCGGCGGGCCTTTCCGATGCCGAGCTCGACGGCAACGGCTACGTGACCGCGACGCTCCCCGGCGGTGCCGGCAACGGGCCGGCGGTCGGGTTGATTGCGCACATGGATACCACCCCGGAGGTGCCCGGCGCCGGGGTTCAGGCCATCGTCCATCGCGATTACGACGGGGGGGTGATCGCCCTGCCGCGAGCTGGGACCCGGCTGGACCCCGGGGTCATCCCCGAGCTGGCGGCCAAGCGCGGGCACGACATCGTCACCGCCAGCGGCGACACGTTGCTCGGCGCCGACGACAAGGCGGGCGTCGCCGAGATCGTGGCTGCGGTCGCTCACCTGGCCGCCCACCCCGAGCTTCCCCATCCGACCCTGCGGGTGGGGTTCACCCCGGACGAGGAGATCGGCGAGGGGGCGACCCTGTTCGACATCGAGCGCTTCGGCGCGGAGTGCGCCTATACCATGGATGGCTCGGAGCTCGGCGAGGTACAGGACGAGACGTTCTCGGCCTACGAGGTGCGAGTGGTCATCCGCGGCGTCGACGTGCACCCCGGCCAGGCCACCGGCAAGCTGGTGAGCGCCCTGCGGCTCGCCGCCGAGATCGTGGCCGAGCTTCCGTCGGACCGCCTGACCCCGGACACGACATCGGGGCGCGAGGGCTTCATCCATCCGACGGTGCTGCGGGGCACCACCGCCCAGGCCACCTTCCAGGCGATCGTCCGCGACTTCGACGAGCGGGCGCTCGAACGGCACCTGGCGTTGCTGGAGGAGACGGCGCGAGACGTGGTCGGCCGAGCTCCCGGCGCCGAGCTGGACTTCGACGCGCGCCGCCAGTACCGCAACATGCGCGAGTACCTCGAGCCGGTGGGCTACATCGTCGACGCCGCCGAAGCGGCCATCTCGGCCGAGGCGATCACGCCGGTGCGGATCCCCATCCGCGGCGGCACCGATGGCTCGCGGCTCAGCGAGATGGGGCTGCCGACCCCGAACATCTTCACCGGCGGCCACGAATTCCACTCGGTGCGCGAGTGGGCGTCCCTCCACGACATGGCCGCGGCAGCGGCGACGATCATCCGCCTGGCGGAGGTGTGGACGCGTCCGGAATGGGTGTCGCGGGTGACACGATGAGCCCCGTCGGCGCCCAGTCGCTCGCCTCCCTGGACGGCGAGATCATGCCGGTCGCCGAGGCGATGATCCCGGCCACCGACGACGGGCTGGTCCGCGGCGACGGCGTGTTCGAGGTGATCCGCGTGTATGACGGGGCGCCCTACGCGTTCGAGGCGCACATGACCCGCCTGAACCGTTCGGCGGCCAATCTTCGTCTGCCGCTCGATGTGGAGGCGGTGCGCGCCGACGCCCACCGTCTGCTCGCCCAGGCCGGGGTGGGCCCTGACCATCAATGCCTGCGGATCATCGTGACCCGCGGGGGCCGCCGGCTGCTGATGACCGAGCCGCTCGGCCACGATGAGGCGCAGGTCCGGCTGATGTCGGTCACCTACGCGCCGACGCGGATCCTCGACGGCATCAAGTCCCTCTCCTACGGCGCCAACATGCTCGCCAGCCGGCTCGCGCGGGAGCAGGGCTTCGACGAGGCGTTGCTGGTCACGCCGCACGGAAGGGTGCTGGAGGCCCCGACGAGCTCGATCTTCTGGGTGCAGGCGGGGCGGCTGCTCACCCCGCCGCTCGAGGATCACATCCTGGCCTCGATCACCCGCGCGCTGCTGATCGAGGTGGCAGGAGCGCAGGAGCAGGTGTGCACGCTGGATCAGCTGTACGGCGCCGAGGAGGTGTTCCTGGCCTCGACCACCCGAGAGGTGCAGCCGGTGGTGGCGATCGACGATCACACTTTCGACGGGGCGCGGCCAGTGAGCGAGCGGGCGCAGGCGGCCGCGGCAGAGCGGATTGCGGCGCAGCTGCGCTCCTGAGCGCTCGGTTGCATTGAGGCCGGAGGCCGCCGTTGAAGGTTCTCACCGTGATCGGAAACCGCCCGCAGTTCATCAAGGCGGCGGCGGTCTCGCCGGCGCTGGCGCACGCACACGAGGAGATCCTGGTCCACACCGGGCAGCACTTCGACGATCGCCTGTCGGCGGTGTTCTTCGCCGAGCTCGGCCTCCCCGCCCCCGACCACGAGCTGGAGATCGCGCTGGGCTCGGCGAGCTCGCAGACGTCGCGGATGCTGGGTGCGCTCGAGCCCGTGCTGGGGGCGGTCGGGCCCGATGTCGTACTCGTCTACGGCGATACCAACTCCACCCTGGCCGGCGCGCTCGCCGGCGCTCAGGCAGGGCTTCCGGTCGCCCATGTGGAGGCGGGGATGCGCTCGTTCGATCGCTCTATGCCCGAGGAGCTAAACCGGGTGCTGGTGGATCACGCCAGCTCGTTGCTGCTGTGCTCCACCGAGGTGGCGATGGCCAACCTGGCGCGCGAATCGGTCGCCGGACGCGCCGAGCTCGTCGGCGACGTGATGGTCGACATCGCGCTGGCGATCCAGCCGCGGGCCCGTGAGCGGCTGGACCTGGTGGCGCGCCACGGCCTCGAGCGCGGCGACTACGTGCTCGCCACCGCACACCGGGCCGGCAATGTCGATGACCCGGATCGGTTGCGGCGCCTGGTCGATCTGCTGACCGGGGTGGGCAGGGAGGCGCTGCCGGTGCTGCTGGCGCTGCATCCGCGCACCGCGGGTCGCCTCCGCGAGGCCGGGCTCCTGGGGCATCTATCGCAGGCGCCGGGGGTGACGGTGACCGAGCCGCTGGGCTACTTTGAGCTCACCGCGCTGCTGTGCAACGCGCGCGCGGCGGTCACCGACTCCGGAGGACTGCAGAAGGAGGCGTATCTGGCCGAGGTCCCGTGCATCACCCTGCGCGCCAACACCGAATGGACGGAGACCGTCGAGCTTGGGTGGAACGTGCTCGTCGATCTCGATCTGGACCGGGCTCTGGATGCCCTCGGCACAGCGCGGCCGCTCGCCGCGCCGCCCGTCTACGGCGACGGCCGCGCCGGCGGGCGCGTGGTCGACGCGCTTAGACTGCTGCGCCAGTGAGAGCGTGACGTCGATGAGCGAGCTCAAGGTGTCGGTGGGCGTGGTCGGGTTGGGCTATTGGGGCCCCAACCTGGCGCGGAACTTCGCCGCGATTCCCGGGTGCGAGGTCGCTTACGTGTGCGACGCCGACGCCGCCGCCCGCGCGCGGGTGACGCGGATGTTCCCGAGCGCCCGGGCCACATCAGAGATCGGCCAACTCCTGGCCGATCCCTCTCTCGACGCGATCGTGCTCGCCACTCCGGTTGCGACCCATGCCGCGCTGGCGGTGACGGTGCTGGAGGCGGGCAAGCACTGCTTCGTGGAGAAGCCGCTGGCCCAGTCCGCCGCGGAGGCCGAGCGCGCGGTGGCCGCGGCCGGCGATCGAGTGCTGATGGTGGGCCATCTGCTCGAGTATCACCCCGGGATACGCAAGCTCAAGGAGCTCGCCGACTCCGGCGAGCTCGGCGACGAGATCTTCTACATCTACGGCAACCGGCTGAACCTGGGCAAGCTGCGCGCCGACGAGAACGCCCTCTGGAGCCTCGGCGCCCATGACGTGTCGGTCGTCCTGTACCTCGCCGGCGAAGAGCCCAACGAGCTGATCGCCCGCGGCGAGTCCTACGTCCGCGACGGCGTCGAGGACGTCGTGTTCTGCTTCATGCGCTTCCCGTCGGGATTGACGGCGCATCTGCACCTGTCATGGCTGGACCCGCACAAGGAGCGACGCTTCACGGTCGTTGGATCGCGGCGGATGGCAACCTTTGACGATATGGAGCTGGAGCGCAAGCTGAGCGTGTACGACAAGGGGTTCGACGAGGACGCCCGCACCTACGGCGAGTACATAACCCGCAGCGGCGACGTGTTCTCCCCGCGGATCGGCAACGTCGAGCCGCTGCGGATCGAATGCGAGCACTTCATCGAATGCATTCGCAGCGGTACCCGCCCCCGCTCCGACGGGGCCGACGGTCTGCGCGTGGTCCGGGTGCTGGAGGCGCTTCAGCGTTCACTCGATGCCGGTCAGCGACGCGATGGCGTCTGAGCCGCCGCCGATGGCGGGTGAGCCGCCGCCGATGGCGGGTGAGCCGCCGGGGAGGCGCGACGACGGCGCCTTCGTGTCCCGCGCCGCTCGCGTCGCTCCCGACGTGGTGCTCGGGCCGGGAGTCGTCGTCCACGACGGTGCGGTTATCTCTGCCGGCAGCCGGGTCGACGCCGGCGCCGTCATCCATGCCGGGGCGGTGATCGGCGAACGTTGCCTGGTCGAGGACGGCGCCGTGGTCGGAAAACGTCCCCGGCTGCGGCCGGGTTCGAGCGCCGCGGGCTCCGTGGGACCGGTCGTCGTCGAGGACGACGTCACCATCTGCGCCGGCGCCGTCGTCTACGCCGGCGCCCAGGTCGGCCGCGCGGCGATCGTCGGCGACCAGACTCAGGTGCGCGAGCGCTCGGTGCTGGGCGAGCGCTCGGTGCTCGGCCGCGGCTCGACGATCGACTTCGACACCCAGGTCGGCGCGCGGGTGTCGATCCAGACGCTCGTCTACGTGACCGCCGGCACGATCGTGGAGGACGACGTGTTCATCGGCCCGGGCGTGGTGATGACCAACGACGACGCGATGGGGCGCCACGTGCCCGGGCAGGCGCTGCGCGGGGCCGTGCTGAGGCGGCGCTGCCGGATCGGCGGGGGTGTCGTCCTGACTCCGGGCGTCGTGATCGGCGAGGAGGCGTTCGTCGCCGCCGGCGCGGTCGTCACCGCCGATGTCCCCGAGCGGGCGGTGGTCATGGGGGTGCCGGCCCGGGTGGCCCGCCGGGTCGCCGACGAGGATCTGTTCGAGCGCTGGCAGTGAGGCCGGCCGCGCGCGGCGACTGCCGCGCCGGCCGGCGGGCAGCCGCCGCCGGGCGGGTCTGGGCAGCCGCCAGGTGGGTCTGGGCAGCCGCCGCCGGCCGGTTGGTCAGCCGGCGACCCGGCCGTTGCCGGCGCTGCCGGCCATCCCCTCGCTGGCGCCGGTCCAGATCACCTGCTCTCGGCCCGGGCCGACGCCGACCAGGGCGATCGGCACCCCGACGAACTCCGATACGAAGCGCAGGTACTCGCGGGCGTTCTCGGGCAGCTCCTCCTCGCTTCGGCACGCGCTGAGATCGTCGTCGAACCCGGCCATCTCCACGTACTCGCCGACGGCGTGGTGCAGCACCGTCTGGTGATAGGGGAAGTAATCGAACTCGGCCCCCTCGGCCCCGCGATAGCGAACGCAGGCACGGATCGGATCCAGGCCCGCCAGCACATCGAGCTTGGTGATCGCCAGCGCGCTGAGCGAGTTCAGGCGAGCCGCGTAGCGCAGCGCCACCAGATCCATCCAGCCGACCCGGCGGGACCGGCCGGTGGTGGTTCCGTACTCGCCGCCTCGCTCGCGGATCTCATCGGCGAGGGGTCCGTCGAGCTCGGTCGGGAACGGGCCGGCCCCGACCCGGGTGACGTACGCCTTGGCCACGCCCCACACCTCGTCGATGTCCTTGGGACCGACGCCGGCGCCGATGCAGGCCGCCCCGGCGACCGGGTTGGAGGAGGTGACGAACGGATAGGTGCCGTGATCGATGTCGAGCAACGCGCCCTGGGCGCCCTCGAAGACGACCATCTCATCACGATCCAGGCGCGCCAGGACCAGCCGAGACGTGTCGGCGATGTAGGGCTCCAGCACGTGGCCGTAGGTCAGGTACTCGTCGGTCATCGACTGCAGGTCCAGCCGCGGGTCCTTGGCGAATGGCCGCAGCGACAGGCGCTTGGGGTCCAACGCGGCGACGATCTTCTTCTTGAGGATCTTCTCGTCGAGCAGGTCCTGGACGCGGATCCCCAGCCGGGCCGCCTTGTCGGCGTAGCAGGGACCGATCCCCCGCCGCGTCGTCCCGATCTCCAGCTTGCCGAGCTTGGCCTCGCCGGCGTGGTCGAGCATCATGTGGTAGGGCATGATCAGGTGGGCGTTGGCGGAGATCCGCAGGGCGCTCGTCTCCACGCCGCGGCGACGCAGCTCGTCGAGCTCGTCGGTCAGCACCTTGGGGTCGATCACCACCCCATTGCCGATCACGCACAGCTTCCCCGGATGCAGGATCCCCGACGGCATCAGGTGCAGCTTCCACGTCTGGCCGTCGCGGACGATCGTGTGCCCGGCGTTGTTGCCCCCCTGGAAGCGCACGATCGCATCGGCACGCTCGGCGAGCATGTCGGTGACCTTCCCTTTCCCTTCATCGCCCCACTGGGCGCCGACGACGACGATTCCTGGCATCGCCGCACCAGTCTAGGGCGGGTGGGTCCGGCGTCGCCGGATTGCGGTCCGGCTACGCCGTCCGCAGATCCATCCGGTGGTCGTGGCCGAGCAGGGGGAGCTCGTCGCACATCTCGGTCAGCCGGGACACGGTGCGGGCGCTGATCTGGTCGCAGAGCGCATCGCGGTCCAGGATGTTGGTGGTGATGACAATCGAGCGCCTCTCCTCGTAGCGGGCGTTGACGATCGAGTAGAGCTCCTCGAGCACCCAGTCGGTGGAGCGCTCGGCGCCGACGTCGTCGATGTGGAGGAGATCCACCCGCGTCAGGCGGTCGAGCAGGTCGATGTGGGAACGATCCGCGCGATGGGTGTCCCGAATCTCGTTCAGCAGCCGCGGCAGCGAATAGATCGCCACCGTCCGCCCGGCGTCCGATGCGGCCCGGGAGACCAGCATCGCCAGCGTGGTCTTCCCGGTGCCCGGGGGGCCCATGAACCACAGGCCGCGGCCGCGATCCAGCTGCGTCTCGATCGTCGCGGCGTAGCGTCGGGTGGCGGCGACGATCGGCGGGTCGATGTCGGTGACCGGTGGGCGTTCGAACGCCACGTCGCGATAGCGGCGCGGGATCACCGCCGAGAGGTTGCGGGCGCGCGCCCGGGCGACGCGCTGGGGTCGGCAGGCGCAGTCATACGCGGTGTTGGTGGCGTCGTCGTAGCGAAATCCCGACCCGTCGCAGAGCGCAAACGGACACGCGTCGCTCATCGCCCCAGCCGTTCCCGGCGGCGTTCCCCGATCATGCCGCGAACCGCTCGCCGGCATAGTTCATGAACTTCGGGTACTCCTTCTGGAAGGTCAGCACCACGTCTCCGACCGGCCCGTTGCGGTGCTTGGCGATGATGATGTCGGCCTCACCTGGACGCTCGGATTCCCGCTCGTAGTACTCCTCGCGGTAGATGAACATCACGAGGTCTGAATCCTGCTCGATCTGGCCCGACTCACGAAGGTCAGACAGGATCGGCTTCTTCTCACCGCCCCGCTGCTCCACCGCGCGGCTCAGCTGCGACAGGGCGATCACCGGCACGTTGAGCTCCCGAGCCAGCCCCTTGAGACTGCGGCTTATCTGGCCGACCTGCTCCACCCGGCTCTCGATCCGGCCCTCATGGCGCATCAGCTGCAGGTAGTCGATGATGATCAGCCCCAGCCCGTTGTCGACCTGCGCGTGCAACCGGCGGGACTTGGCCCGAACCTCCAGCACGCCGGTGTCGGCCGAGTCGTCGACGAACAGCGGCGCTTCCGCCAGGCGCTGGCACGCTTCCAGGATCTTCGGCCACCGCTGCTCGGCCACTCGGCCGCGCCGCAGGTCCTCGCCCTTGATCCGCGCCTGGGAGGCGACGAACCGCTGGGCGAGCTCGGATTCGGACATCTCCAGGGAGAACAGCGCCACCGCGTGGCCGGCGAGCACCGCGTTCTCGGCGATGTTGGCCACCAGCGCCGACTTGCCCATCGACGGGCGGGCGGCGAGCACGATCAGGTTGCCGGGCTGAAAGCCGCCGGTCTTTTCGTCCAGGTCCTTGAATCCGGAGGGGGTGCCGGTCAGGGCCGTCTTGGAGACCGACAGGCGGTGGAGCTTGTCGGTCTCCTCGTGGAGGATGTCGGCGATCGACCGGATCTTCTTCTGGCGGTCGTCGGTGGCCACCTCCAGCACCGAGCGCTCCGCTCGCTCGACCAGCTCACGGGCCGGCGCCTCGCGCGAGAGCACGCTGGCCTGGATCTCGTAGGAGGTGGTGAGCAGCGCCCGAAGCTTGGCGTTGTCGTGCACGATCCGCCCGTACTCGCGGGCGTGGCCGGCGGCGGGCACCCAACCCGACAGCTCATCGACCGCCGCCGTGCCGCCGACCTCATCGAGCGCGCCGTGCTGGCGCAGCTTCTCGGAGACCGTCAGATGGTCGATCTTGGCGTCGCCCTCGTACAGCTCCAGCATCGCCGCGTATATCGCGCCGTGCTGCTCGCGATAGAAGTGCTCCGGCCGCAGCTGCTCCTCCACCAGCAGCGAGTGCAGGTGACGCTCGTCCAGCAGCACCGCGCCCAGCACCGACTTCTCGGCCTCGAGGTTGTGGGGCGGGACGGCGATGTTCTGCACGGCGCTCATGAGAGGGGGATCGAGAATAGGTCCGGCGGCGGCGGCAAGTCCTCGCCCATTCCGCAAGCAGCGGAGGTTTGTGCTCTCGCCCGCCGGCGCGCGGCTCGGCGGGTTGCGCCGGCTCGCGCCGGCTCGCTCGGGTTCAGTGCGGGGCGGCTACCGGATCGTGCCGACCCCGGATCAGGCCTGGCTCCAGGTCGGCGATGCGGCGGGCGCCGGCGAGTGCCATGGTGATCCGGAGCTCGCGCTCGAGGATGTCGATGGCGTGCCGGACCCCCGCCTCGCCGGCCGCCGCCAGCCCGTACAGGTGAGCGCGGCCAATGAGCACCGACCGCGCGCCGAGCGCGAGGGCGGTGACGATGTCACTGCCGCGGCGCACCCCCGAGTCGAACAGCACCTCAAGCCGATCTCCGACCGCGTCGACCACCTCGGGCAGGACATCGATCGCGGCCGGCACGTGATCGAGCTGCCGGCCGCCGTGGTTTGAGACCACGATCGCATCCAGCCCCTCGGCGGCGGCCCGGCGCGCGTCCTCCGCGTTCAGGATCCCCTTGAGCGCTACCGGCCCGTCCCACGCGTCGCGAATCCAGTCCAGGTCCGCCCAGGACACGGTGCCGTCGAACATGTGGTCGAGCCTGGCGCGCGAGGCCGCCGGCGAAACGCCGAGGTTGGGGAACCCGATCGCCTCGGAGGTCAAGAAACGCCACGCCCAGCGAGGGTGCAGTGCCCCTTCGGCGACCGTACGAAGGCCAAGGTGAGGCGTGGGAAGGTTGACCCCGGCGCGCAACTCGCGCTCGCGCCTGGAACGCACCGTCGTGTCGACGGTCAACAACAGCGCGCGGAACCCGGCCGCGCGGGCGCGGGCGACCGCCTCCTTGATCTCGCCGCGATCGCCCCAGACGTACAGCTGAAACCACAACGGGGCGTCCGCGTGGGCGGCCACGGCCTCGACCGGCTGGGTGGCCAGTGTCGAGACCGCGTAGGGGATCTCGGCGTGGCCGGCCGCGCGAGCGACGGCCAGCTCTCCCTCGTGGTGAAACATTCGGGGTGCTCCCACCGGCGACAGCGCGATCGGCAGCGGCACGCGGCTGCCGAGCACGGTCACACCGGTGTCAAGGCGGCTCATGTCCTGAAGGACCCGCGGCGTGATCTCCAGCTCGTCGAACGCCATCCGGTTGCGCCGCAGGGTGTACTCCCCGGCGCCCCCGTTCTCCAGGTACGCCACCGCGCCCGTCGGCAGCCGCCGCCGAGCCACGCCCGCCAGATCCTCGATGCTGTAACACCGTGCCAGCGCGCCGACGCCATACGGAGCAGGAGGGCGCGCCACCCGCACCAGCGACCGGATCTCAGACCACCTCACGACACACCCAGCGGCTTCTCGGGCGGGCCGTTGGTCACCGGCGGCGGCAAGGGCTCAGCTGTCCTCGGCGTTCCAGCCGAGCTCTTCCCAGAGCTCTTGGGGCAGCAGCTGGTCGACGCGGTCCAGGACGTACTTCGGGGCGTCGGCCGGCGCGAGCGCCTCCAAGTCGGCCACCGTGGTCTCTCCGGTGAGCACCAGGACCGACGCCATGCCGGTGTCCTGGGCCATGCGAATGTCCGTCGACAAGCGGTCGCCGATCATGGCGCAGCCGGCCGGCTCGACGTCGAGCCCCTCGACCGCGGCGGCGGCCATGATGGGATCGGGTTTACCGGTGTTGGCTTGCAGGGTGGTGCCGGTGCAGGCCTGGATGGCGGCGATGACGGCGGCGGCATCGGGCTCGCCGCGCCCGCCGTCGAGCGGGCAGAACGGGTCGGGATTGGTGGCGACGAGGATCGCCCGCTGGTGAAACCAGATGGCGTCGAAGGCCACCTGCAGCTTGTGGTAGTCAAATCCCCGGTCGTAGCTGGCGATGACGATGTCGATCTCCGACGGGTCGTCCGACATGGCGATGCCGGCCGCGTCAAGCGCCTGGACGAGCGGGGCCTCGGCGATGGGAAACACGACCGCATCGCGATGGTGGGTGCGCAGCCAGTGGACCATGGTCACGACCGTGTTGACCACGTCGTCGAGATCGGCGGCGATCCCCAGCTCGTTCAGCTTGTCCACATACGCCTGCCGGTCCCGGGTCGGGTTGTTGGAGAGAAAGCGCACCGCGCGGTCCCGTGACCGCAGTTCGTCGAGCAGCCGCCGCGCTCCGGGAAGCAGATCCCGCCCCAGGTACAGCGTGCCGTCGAGGTCGAAGATGTAGGCATCGAAGAGCCGCGTGGGCACCACCACGTGATCGCCGAGCCGCTGGACAGAGCTCATGCGCTGCCTGTCGTGCACCGGATCATTCTCGTTGCTGGCTACCCGATCTCGCCACCCGCCTCATCGGCCGAGTCGCCGCCGGACGCGGGTGACGACCGCGCTTGCTCGGCGTGAGTGACCGTTTCGCGCATGAGGCCCTGCATCGCTTGGTACGTCTCCTCGTACTTGTCCACGTAGAACTGGTACTCCTCGTGCCGGTCCGGGTCGGGCTCGATCGTGCGCTCGGTGTGGACCATGTGCTCGGCGGCGGCCGGGATGTCGGGATAGATGCCGGCGCCGACCGCGGCCAGCATGGCCGAGCCGAGCACCGGTCCTTCGCTGACCTTGGTCAGCGAGATGGGGACGTTGGACACGTCGGCGTGCATCTGCATCCACAGCTCGTTCTGGGTCGGGACGCCGGAGACGACGTTGAGGCGCGGCTCGAAGTCCTCGGCGCGCATCGAGCGCAGGATCAGCTCGGTGCCGTAGCAGACCCCCTCGATCAGGGCCCGGAACACGTGGCCGGGGCCGTGGGCGAGGGTGAGCCCCCAGATCATGCCGCGGGCCATCGGGTCGCTGACCGGAGTGCGGCTGCCCTGGAAGTGGTCGATCACGATCAGCCCGTCCGAGCCGGCGGGGATCTCGGCGGCGGCCTCGGTCAGGACCTCGTAGGTGTCGATCTGGCGTCGCTCGGCCTCCCCGGCTGCCTCCCCGGCGAAGTGCCGCTTGAACCACGCCAGCATCGAGCCAGTCGCGGCTTGCCCGGCCTCGATGGTGTACTGGCCCGGGATCAGGGCGTCGGTGTAGGCGCCCCAGAAGCCGGTGCTGTGGATGGGCCGCGCCGCCTGGCCGATCATCACGTGCGACGACCCGGTGATCAGCGCAAGCTTGCCCGGCTCCACCACTCCCAGGCCGAGAGCCCCCACGTGGGCGTCCACACCCCCCTCCGCCACCGGAATGTCGGGCCGCAGGCCCAGCTCCTCGGCGACCTCCCGGCGCAGGCCGCCGACCACCTCGCCGATCGAAACCACCTGAGGCGGGAACCTCCCCAGCAGATCATCGATCCCCACGGCCTCATACAGGGTCTCGGGAAAGCCTCCCTCGGCGCGGTCGTAGTACCACTTGGAGCTGGCCACATCCAAGGAGAACACCCACTCCCCGGTCAACCGGTGGATCAGCCAGTCGACGCACTCGCAGACGTGAGCCGCCGCCTGGTAGGTCTCGGGCTCATTGTCCCTGAGCCACATCGCCTTCGGCAGCCCCCACTCCGCGGAAACGGGCCCAAACCCGTTGTACTTCAGCGCCGGATCATCCGACTCGGCGATGCGTCGGGCCTGCTCTGAGGAGCGGACGTCCATCCACATGATGGCCGGCCGCAGCTGGCGCCCCTCGTCGTCCAGCACCACCACCGTGGACGAGGTGGCGTCCACCGAGATGCCCGCCAGTTCCTCGCTGGGCACACCCGCCTCCCGCACGGCTTGACCCATGGCCTGCACCAGCGCCTCCCACCACTCGTCCGGGTCCTGCTCGGCCATCCCCGGGCGTGGGTACGCGGTGTCGAACTCCACGCCCGAGAACGTGAGCGGTGTGCCCTCCCCGTCGAAGATGCCGACCCGGACGCCCCCCGTCCCGAAGTCGATTCCAACCAGATACGGCGCTTGCACCATCGCTGCTCTCCTCCCGCAACCTCGTCGATCAGTCGGCTCGAAGCGCGAGCCGGTGGGCAGATCGTAGTCAGACGCGGGCCAACTCCACCGCCGTCAAGGCGGTGACGTCGGCGTCCTGGTCGACGACGCGGCGCCGGGCGGGCCCGGTCAGCCCGGTCGCCCCGGTCGGCCTAAGCGGCGACGACCATCGTCTTGACCGCCGCGGTCACCTCGTCGGCGACCTCGACCACGACCATGTACGTCCCGACGTTCCGGATCGGCTCATCCAAGTGGATCTTGCGACGATCGATTCGGATCCCGCGCGCGTCGCGGATGGCGTCGGCGATGTCCTGGGTCGTCACCGAGCCGAACAGCCGTCCGTCGTCGCCCGCCTGCTGCGGGATCGTCAACACCGTGCGTCCGAGCACCGCGGCGCTCTCCCGCGAGCGTTCCTCGGCCTCCCGCACGGCCCGCTCGGCGTCCTCCTGCCGGCGCTGGGCGACCCTGATCGACGTGTCCGTGGCCGGCTCGGCGAGCTTACGGGGCTGCAGGTAATTGCGCAGATATCCGGCCGACACGTCGACGACCGTCCCCCGCTCACCGAGCGCATCGACATCCTGAAGCAGGATCGCCTGCGGCATCGAATCGTCTCTCGCTCAGCGGTCGCGATCGCGATCGCGATCGCCGCGGCCGCCACGATGATCGCCGCTACCTTCGGCTACGTAGGGCAGCAGGGCCAGCTCACGCGCTCGCTTCACCGCGCGCGCCACCTGGCTCTGGTGACGACGGCACGCGCCGGTGATCCGTCGCGAGCGGATCTTGCCGCGGTCGGAGACGAAGCGACGCAGCATCGACACGTCCTTGTAGTCCACCTGCTCGATCTTGTCCCGGCAGTACGGGCACGACTTCCGGCGGGTCGAAGTCGGCCCACTCTTCCGATCGCGCCGGCGTACCGGTCGTCTGCGTTGCTTTGCCACTGAGATCAGCCTAGCTCGATTGTCGTTTGTCTGCCGTCAGAACGGGATGTCCTCGTCCGCGCCCGCCCCCACCGGGGTGCGCTCGAAGTCACCGGTGTCGATCGGGACATCGCTCTCCGTGGCAGGCGCGCTGCTGGCGAACCCGTTCCCATTGCCGGAGTCGTCGCGCCCGCCGAGGAACTGCACGGATTCAGCGATGATATCCACCGACTGACGCTTGTTGCCGTCCTTGTCGGTCCACTCGCGCCACTGCAGACGGCCATCGATGGCGACGGGGCGTCCCTTGCTGAGGAACTTGGCGCAGTTCTCGCCCTGGGCTCCCCAGACGGTGACGTCGAAGTAGTTGGGCTGGTCCTCCCACTGGCCGGTGTCGCTGTTCTTGCGCCGGCCGTTGCAGGCGATGCGCAGCGAGCACACCGAGTTGCCGGTCGACGAAACCGAACGCAGATCGGGATCACGCGTCAGATTGCCGGTGATTATCACCCGGTTGATGTTGGTGCCTGCCATCTGCTGGCTCCTTTCGGGAAGTTTGAAAGCTCGCGATCGAGTCTATGGCTGCGCCAGACGGCAACCCCGGGGCTCAGCGGAAAATGGACAGAATCGTTGCGCCCTCGGCACACCCTCGTCACTCATGTGACGGTTGCGTGAGGGTGCCGGCCGCGGCGGCGCGAATCAGGCTTCGGGGGCCGGCGCGGCCGACGGACCGCCGGCGAGCACCGGCGGCGCCGAGTCGGGCGGCGGCGGCGTTCCCGGCAGCACCCTGATGATGCGGAAGCGGAGCACCGCGTCATCGATCCGCAGATTATGCGACAGCGCCTCCAGCAGATCAGTCGAGCCGGTGGTGAATTGCAGCAGGTGGTACTCGCCCTCCTGCTGATGGCGGATCTCATAGGCCATCGGCCGGGTGTGCCAGTCGTCCTGGCGCGACACCGCGCCGCCGTTGCCGGTGATCTGCGACTCGACGTCGGCGAGGATCTTGGCGCGACGCTCGTCCTCCACGGTGGTGGACAGGACCAGCATCAGATCGTATAGGCGCGTTTGCTCAGGCATGGCGATGGTGGGGGAACCCCGATGAACCGGCGGCCGACTATAGCGGCTGCGATTCGGCGCGGCTCGAGGCGCGGGGGTGGCTCGGAGGCCCCTGGGGAGAACTCCGTCCCTGTCAAGATCGGCCGATGCCCGCCTCCGCCAAGCCCCAGCTGCCGATCATCCAGTTCGACGACGCCGCCGCCTGGGAGCGCTGGCTGGAGGCCCACCACGCCGATCCCGGCGTCTGGCTGAAGATCGCCAGGAAGAGCTCGGGCGTGCGGACCGTGTGGCACTCCGAGGCGCTGGACGTGGCGATCTGCTTCGGATGGATCGATGGACAGAGGCGCCCGCTCGATGAGGCGTTCTTCCTCCAGCGCTTCACGCCGCGAAGCGCCCGCAGCAAGTGGTCGCAGGTCAACTGCGGCAAGGCGCAAGCGCTGATCGCGGCCGGCCGGATGCGGGATCCCGGCCGCGCCCAGATAGCGGCGGCGCGCGCGGACGGGCGCTGGGACGCGGCCTACGCGCCCCAGAGCCGGGCCACCGTCCCCGACGATCTCGGGCAGGCGCTCGACGCCGAGCCGGCCGCGCGGGAGTTCTTCGAGACGCTGACCGGGACGCGCCGCTACGCGTTCCTGTACCGGCTGCACAACGTCAAGACTCAGAAGGCCCGGGAGCGACGGATCGCGTCGTATATCGAGCTGCTCCGGGAGCGCCGGACGCTCAACTGACTTGGCTCAACTGACTTGGGTCGAGTTTCCCCGCGCGAGGCTGGCTCGCGGCGGATGAAGTCGCACGCGGTGGGAGCTTCTTACCACGCACCGCCGCCCGGGCCGGTGCGTGGTCGATAGTGCCCCCGGGGCGGGTGAAACCAACCACGCGCCCGAGTGCGGAGCCGGTGTGGTTGATCGTGCCCACCAAAGCCGGTGTGGTTGATCGTGCCGACCAAAGCCGGTGTGGTTGATCGTGCCCGCCCCGTCGGGTCAGGAGGCCTGCTCCAGGCTGCGTTCCTTGGCCCGGATGTCGGCCAGCTGCTCGTCGATCCAGTCGCCCGGGTCGCGCCCGGTGACGATCGAGATGAGCCCGTCGTGGCGGCGCTGGCGCTCGCTGACCGGCATCGTCAGCGCGGCGTGGATCGAGTCGGCCAGCTCCTGGATATCGAACGGGTTGACCGAGAGGGCGAACTCGCCGAGCTCCTCGTGTGCGCCCGTGTTCTCGGACAGCACCGACACGCCGGCCCGCTCGTTGACCATCGGCCCCTCCTTGGCCACCAGGTTCATGCCGTCGAACATGGCGTTGACCATCAGCATGTCGTAGTGCTTGTAGGCCGCCACCGCCTCCTCCAGGTCGTCGCGCAGCTTGAGCTGGATCGGCATCCAGTCCGGCGAGCCGTGGCGATGATTGACGATCGCCACCACCGCTTCGATCCGCTCCAGGTACTCGGCGTACTCGGGCACGTCGGTCCGGGACGGCATCAGCTGGGCGATGAACGTGACCCGCTCTCGGAACTCCGGGTGCTGCTCCAGGAAGGTGTCGAAGGCGCTGAACCCGCGCAGGACGTTCTTGCTCAGGTCGGCCCGGTCCACGCGCAGGATCAAGTGGTCGCGGCGACGTCGCAGCAGCTCACGCTCGAACTCGTGCACGCGCGGCCGCGCCGCCACCGCCTGGATCGCGCTCGAGTCGATCGGCAGCGGGTACGCCCGCACCCAAACCTCGCGGTCGTCCACCCGGACGACGCCGGCCTCGTGGTCGACCTCGAGCCCCATCAGGTCCTCGCAGCACTGCAGGAAGTTGCGCCGGTAGGACCGGGTGTGGAACCCGATGATGTCGCTGGACAGGATCCCGTCGTAGATCTCGCGCCGGATCATCGACGGGAGCACTCGCCAGGAGTCCGACTGGCTCCACGGGATGTGGACGAAGTGATGCAGGAACGCCTCGGGCCGCTCGCGCCGGATCAGGCCCGGCAGCACGTAGAGGTGGTAGTCGTGAACCATGACCACCGGCCGCTCGATGTCCTCGATCTCCTCGAGCACCGCCCGGGCCAGGTCCTCGTTGACCGCGTTGTAGCCGAACTCGAACGCCTCGGTCTCGTTGCGGCGGATGTCCGGCGCGTTGGAGAGATCCCACAGGTAGTGCTGGATGAACCACAGCAGCGGGTTGGCGATGATGTTGTAGAAGCCCTCGTAGGCGCGAGCGTCGGACGCGACCAGCTTCACCCGGTACTCGTCGCCTTCGGGCGAGGTGACGGGGAACGGGCGCCCGTCGTGTCGCTCGGCGGTCTCCACGTCCTCGTCGGTCATCGCCGAGGCCACCCAGGTGACCGGCCGGTGCGAGGCGAGCCCGATCAGCGCCGTGACCAGCCCGCCGGTGCCCCGCTTGATCTCCCCTCCCGGCTGGAACGTCACCGGGCCGCGGTTGGAGACGAGGACAAGGGGGGTGTCAGATGACATCGCGGTCCCCTCAGACGATAACCGCAATCTCAGTTCGGCTGCCGGCGCAGCCGCTCGATGCCCGCGTCCACGGCACGCACCAGCTGCTCGTGCAGCGTTGGATTGGCCGCCGAGATCGACGACATCTGGAACTCGTGGCCGGTCCCGAGCAGCCGGCGGCGCTCCAGCGAGCGACCCCAGCCGTCGCTGATCGTGCCCCCCGCCTCGCGCAGGCAGAGCCATGGAGCGGCCAGGTCATACGGGGAGTTGTTCAGCACCTGACCCTCGCCGACGCGCTCGAACTCGACGCGCATCCCGGGGATCTCGTCGATCATGCGCGACCCGACCTCGACCGCCGCGTCGAGCTGGCCGGTGACGATCCGGGTCATCGCAAACGCCTGGGAGCCGAGCTCGAACGTGCCGCCGCCGACCGAGGAAGCGTCGATCAGCTCGGCCAGCAGCTCGGCGGTCGGGCGAGTCGGTCGGCCGCGGAAGCCGTAGCTCCAGAACATCTTGGCGACGCAGGTGTTCGGGCTCAGCCGGACGGGACGGGTGGACCGGACGACGCCGGCGCCGGCCGAGGCGAGGAAGAGATCGCCGGACTTGATCTCGACGACGCAGGCGTCCGAGACGTCGCCCATCGTCGGATCGCCGTCGCCGAGCGGAGCCAGGGCGACGGCCACGCACGCCGATTCCAGCCCCGCCAGTGCCGGCCGGGTCCCGTCGATGGGATCGACGACGAGGACGTCGGTCGCGTCGGGGGTGGCCACTAGCCCGCGGTCCTCGGAGTAGAACGCCACCCGCGGCGCCCGATCGGCGAGAAATTGCGCCAGCGCGTCCTCGGCGATCTCATCGATGGCGAAGGTGACGTCGCCGCCGGCCGCGTCGCCGGCGTGACGCCGCCCCGCGAGCGCCCCCAGCTCCGGTAGCACCCGTTCGCGCAGCTCGACGGCGAGATCACCAACGAGCCGGCGACGCGCGGACGAGGACGCGAGCGTGGCGGTCACATCCCGGAACCTAGCGTGGGCGACAAATTCGACAAGATCAGTGCACTTGATAGGTTCCACTGCCGACGGCGCCACCAAACGAAGGAGATCCCGTGAGCCGCACCGACGACCTACTCGCGAACAACGAGAGCTACGCGTCCTCGTTCGACAAGGCCGATCTGCCGTTGCCGCCCGGCAAGCAGGTGGCGGTCGTCGCCTGCATGGACGCGCGCCTGAACGTGTACGGCGCGTTGGGCCTGAAGGAGGGCGACGCCCACGTCATCCGCAATGCCGGCGGTGTGGTCACAGATGACGAGATCCGCTCGCTGGCGATCTCTCAGCGGCTGCTGGGCACCGAGGAGATCATCCTCATCCACCACACCGACTGTGGAATGCTCACGTTCAGCGACGACGAGCTCAAGGCGGCGATCGAGCAGGAGACCGGGATCAGGCCGTCCTGGGCCGCCGAGGCGTTCAGCGACCTGGAGGGCGACGTGCGGCAGTCGATCGCCCGGATCAAGGCGTCGCCGTTCATCCCCCGCAAGGAGTCGGTCCGCGGCTTCGTCTACGAGGTGGAGACGGGGCGCCTGCGCGAGGTGACATAGACAGTTGAGCGGGCGCCCCGCACCAGCGCCGCGTCGATTACCGTTCCCGCGACGATGAGTGAGCACGACGCGATCGTGATCGGGGCCGGCCCCGCCGGAGAGGTCTGCGCCGGTAGGCTCGCCGAGGAGGGACTGGACGTCGCCCTGGTCGAGCGCGAGCTGGTCGGCGGGGAGTGCGCGTTCTGGGCCTGCATGCCGTCCAAGGCGCTGCTGCGCCCGGCCGAGGCGCTCGCCGAGACGCGCCGGGTCCCCGGCGCCCGCGAGGCGGTGACCGGCCGTCTGGACCCAGTCGCCGCGTTGGCTCGCCGTGACGAGGTGATCCACGGCCTCGACGACGGCGCTCAGCTTCCGTGGGTGGAGAAACGTGGCATCAAGCTCGTCCGCGGACAGGCGCGTCTGGAAGGCGAGCGCCGGGTGCGGGTGGGCGACGAGATGCTCGAGGCGCGGCGGGCGGTGGTGATCGCGGTCGGCAGTGGTGCGGCGGTTCCGCCGATTCCGGGGTTGCCCGAGCTGGCGACGTGGACCAACCGTCAGGGGACGACCGCCGAGCAGGTCCCGGGCAGCCTGATCGTGGTCGGCGGCGGGGTCGTCGGCTGCGAGTTGGCCCAGGCGTGGTCGTCGCTGGGTTCCGACGTCACGCTGGTAGAGGTCGCGCCGCGCCTGTTGGCGGGCGAGGAGCGGTTTGCCGGCGAGCAGGTGGCGGAGTCCCTGAAGAACCGCGGCGTGGACGTCCGCCTCGGTGCCGAGGCGATCGGTGCGCAGCGCACCGAGTCGGGCGTGTTCGAGCTGACTCTGAAGACCGGTGACACGGTCGCCGGCGACGAGCTGCTGGTCGCGGTCGGCCGCAAGCCGCACACCGGCGACCTGGGGCTGGACACGGTGGCGCTGGCGCCCGGCGAGACGATCGACGTCGATGACCAGATGCGGGTGACGGTCCCCGCTCATCGCGAGTGGCTGTACGCGATCGGCGACGTGAACGGCCGGGCGCTGCTCACCCATGCCGGGAAGTACCAGGCGCTGGTCGCCGTGGCCACGATCATGAACCGGGAGGCAAGCGCGATCTGGGACGGCGAGCTGACGCCCCGGGTCGTCTTCACCGAACCCCAGGTCGCCGCCGTCGGGCACACGCTGGACGGGGCGCTCGCCGCGGGGATTCCCGCCCGCGCGGTCGACGCGGACGTGGGGGCCACCGCGGGTGCCAGCTTCATCGGCAAGGGCGCGCCTTCGGGGGCGCGCATCGTCGTCGACGAGCAGCGGGAGGTGATCGTCGGGGCCACTTTCACCGGCCCCGACGTGGCCGACAGCCTGCACGCCGCCACCGTGGCGGTGGTCGGCGAGGTGCCGCTGCAGCGGCTGATCCACGCGATCCCGTCCTTCCCCACCCGCAGCGAGGTCTGGCTGAAGCTGTTGCACGACTGGGCGCCCTGAGGCCGCGGCGGCGGGTGGGTGAAAAGCCCCGGACACCACGGGGACCGGACAATCTCGAGGCGGCGCGGGGATCCCCGGCGGCCCGGCCGCGCCGACACCGTCAACCCGGGATGTCCAAGGTGAACGTGGTCTCCCCGGCGATCGATGCCACCGACAGCCGGCCGGACATCCGGCCGGCGAGCTCGGAGGCGATCGCCAGCCCCAGCCCCGACCCCTGGCCGTCGTCGGCGGTGTAGAACGGCTCGAAGATCCGCTGCGTCGCGCCCGGGTCGATCCCCTCGCCGTCGTCGCGCACGGCGACCCGGACGCGGCCGTTCCGGCGACCGGCGGTGACCACGATCTGGGTTCCCGGCGCCGTATGGGTCAGGGCGTTGTCGATCAGGATGCGGACGATCTGGGCGACCCGCACCGGGTCGCACTGGGCCCGGATCGAGTTCCGCCCGCCCGGCAGTCGCAGCTCCAGGCGCGAGTCGCGCTGGGCGAGGGTCGGCTCGAACTCTCCGGAGACCGAGCGGGTCAGCTCCCCGAGGTCGACCTCCTCGGGCCGCAGTTCCAGTGAGCCCGACTCCAGGCGCGACAGGTCCAGAAGGTCCACCGACAGCTTGCCGAGCCGACGGACCTGATCTCGGACCTGGTCCAGGAAGCGCCGCCGGGTCTCGGCGTCGAGCTCCTCGTCCTCCAGCAGCTCGACGAAGCCGCCGAGCGAGAACACCGGCGTCCGCAGCTCGTGGGAGGCGGTGGCGATGAACTTCTTGCGTGCCTGCTCCATCGCCAGCAGCTGCTGCTGCATCTCGTTGAACGCCACCGCGAGCTGGCCCAGCTCATCGGTGGAGTCGACCGGGATCGGGGTCCGGAAATCGCCGGCGGCGACCTGCTTGGCAGCGAGCTCGAGCCGGTTGACCCGCTGGGCGAGGGCCCGCGCCACCAGGTAGCCGGCGACGAGCGCGAGCAGCAGCGCGATGCCACCGGCGACGAGGATCTCGTGCCGGACGGTGCTGACCGTCCGCATCACGTCCGCGACCGGAGCCGAGTAGACGATCACCCAGCCGACGACCCGGGGGGCGTAGAACACCGGGTAGGCGGCCTCGGCCACCCCGCCCGACGCTCGCGTCTCGACCCCGGTGAGCAGATGCCGGGCGGCCACAGCCCGATAGGCGAGCCCGAAGTGCAGGACCGCGCTGGCGGCGGGATTGCCGGAGTCGGCCAGCTTGGGGAGCTGAAGCGTCCCCTGCGAACGGTTCACCGACAGCAGCGTCACCCGGGCGCCGGATGCCCCGCCGGTGCGGGCGACGATGCGCCGCAGGTGCGGCAACGGGGTCGAGCTGCCCACGGCGCGGCTGATCGGCCCCGAGCGGTTGCGGGCGGTGGCGGCCAGCGCCGTGAGCTTCTGCCCCATCAGCCGGCTCTGGAGGCCGGGGGCGATGTACAGGTACAGCGCGGCGATGGCGAGCAGGGTGATCGCGAAGAAGACCAGCGCCAGCCGGTTGCTCAGCGACAGTCTCATGGTGGGGCGACCGGCGGATTACCAGGGGTCGGTGTCACGCAGGCGGTAACCGACCCCGCGAACCGTGAACAGATACTCGGGATCCTTGGGATCGCGTTCGACCTTCTCGCGCAGGTGCCGGATGTGGACATCGATGGTGCGAGGATCACGGTAGGCGGAATCACCCCAGATCCGCGCCAGCAGCATGTCGCGCGTGAACACTCGCCCGGGAGAGCGGGCCAGCGCCGACAGGATCTCGAACTCGACGTAGGTCAGCTGGGCGTCGTTACCGCGGACGCGGACCGTACGCTTGGGAAAGTCGATCCGCAGCTCGCGAATCTCCAAGGGCGCCTCGTCGGGCATCGTCTGGTCGGGCCGGCTCAGCTCGGCGCGCCGCAGCGCCGCCTTGATGCGACTCGAGAACTCCCGCAGCGAGAACGGCTTGGTGATGTAGTCGTCGGCGCCGAGCTCGAGTCCGACGACCTTGTCGATCTCCTCGGACTTGGCGGTCAGGATGATGATCGGCACCGCGCTGCGACTCCGCAGCCGACGACACACCTCCAGCCCATCTACCCGCGGCAGCATCAGGTCCAGCACCACGAGGTCGAACGACTGCTCGTCAAAGCGCTCCAGTGCCTGGCGACCGTCGGTCGCCTGCACCACGTCGTAGCCCTCCTTGCGCAAGGGATACGAGAGCAGCGTCTGGATCGACTGCTCATCGTCGACGAGCAGGATGCGGGCGCCACGTTCCGGCACTGTCGTCTCTGTCAACCAGATAAGAGTAATGAGCAGCGAGTTTGGGCCGAGATAACCTCTGCCGATGCTCGCTCCGCGGATCTACCGCAACGGCCTGATCGTCGCCGCCCTGGCGCTGGTCGTGCTCGCCTTCTCGCTGCGCGATCAGCAGGGGGCACTGAGTCCGACGCTGGCCCCCGACGTCTTCAACGGCCAGAACGTGTACTCGACGATGTCCTCGGTCGCCGCCGCCGATCCCAGCCGCCGTCCCGGATCCGAGGGCGACGACGCGCTCGCCACGCAGGTGAGCAACAGCTTGAAGTCCCACGGGTTCGCGGTCTCCACCGACACGTTCCCGGGACGGACGGTCGACGGCACGCGCACGCTGGAGAACGTGATCGGAATCCGGCCGGGGCGCCTGAGCGGGAGCATCGTGATCGTGGCCCATCGCGATGCCCTGGGTTCGCCGGCGCTGGCCAGCCTCTCCGGAACCGCGACGCTGATGGAGCTGGCTCGTGATCTGGAGGGTGAGACGCTCAACCGCACGGTCGTGCTGGCCTCCACCACCGCCTCGCAGGGAACCGCCGGCGCGACGGCGCTGGCGCAGAGGCTGGCCGGCCCGGTCGACGCGGTGGTGGTGCTCGGCGACCTCGCCAGTGCCCACGTCCGTCAGCCGATCCTGGTCCCGTGGACCACGCGGCAGGTGGTGGCGCCCCCGCTCCTGCGCAATACGATCGCGTCGGCGCTCTCAAACCAGACCCCGCTCGCGGTTTCCGGGACCAGCGTGGGCGCCCAGTTCGCACGTCTCGCGTTTCCGTTCACGCTCGGTGAGCAGGCCCCTTTCGGGGCCTTGGGTATGCCGTCGCTGGCGCTCACGCTCTCCGGGGAGCAGGGTCCGGCACCTGACGCCGCGCTGGCCCCGGTGGCACAGCTCACCGGGATCGGCCGCGCCGTGCTGCAGACGATCTCCGCGCTGGACAGCGGCGCGACGGTCCCGGCGCCGTCCGCCTACCTGCTGCTCAGCGGCAAGGTGGTGCCCGGCTGGGCAATCTCGCTGTTCGCGCTGGCCCTGATGGTGCCGGTGATGCTGACGACGATCGACGCGGTGGCCCGCGCCCACCGCCGCGGACATTCGGTCTGGCGCTCTCTGGGGCTCGTCATCGCCGCCGCGGTCCCGTTCGTGCTCGCGGCGCTGGTCGTGCTCGTGGCGCGACTGCTCGGGGTCATCGGGGCGGCCCCGCCGGCACCGGTCGCGCCGGGGGCCGTGCCGCTGCACGCGGACGGCGTCGCGGTGATGGGGGTGGCCGCCCTGGTGGCGATCGGGTCGGCGGTCGCGGTCGGCTGGTGGGCCCGGCGGATGCCGCTCGCGACCCCGCAGTCGCGTCGCGGGGCGTCCGCCGATCTCCCGAGCAACGGCGCGGTGGCGGCGCTCCCGCTCGTGCTCTGCGCCGTCACCTTCGTGATCTGGCTGGGCAACCCGTTCGCCGCTCTTCTGCTGATCCCGGCGCTGCATCTGTGGCTTTGGGGGGTCACCCCCGATCTGCGCGTGCCGGCGGCGGTGCGGGTGGGACTCGTCCTGGTCGGCCTGGTGCCGGTGGTCCTGGTGGTTCTCTACTACGCCAACAGCTTCGGCTATGGGCCGGTGGACCTGGTGTGGCAGGCGGTGCTGCTGCTGGCCGGGCACGGCGTCGGCCCGCTGGCCGTACTGGAGTGGAGCGTGGTGCTCGGCTGCCTGGTGACCGCGGCCGTACTGACCGTGCTGGCGGTCCGCCGCCCGCGGGTGACGCCCGCCGCGGTCACCGTGCGCGGACCCACCACCTATGCGGGCCCGGGCTCACTCGGCGGCACCAAATCGGCGCTTCGGCGTTAGGAGCTCATCGGGGATGCGACGGGTGGTCCGTGACATCTCCTCGGTGCTGATCCTCGCGGGCCTGCTGCTCGTGCTCGATGCCGCGGTCACCCTCGCGTGGCAGGAACCGGTCACGGCGGCGATCGGCGTGATCATGCGGGGCCAGGTCGACCGGCGCTACCTCAGCTATCGCACAGCCCCGCTGGCCGAGGGCGACGAGCAGGCGCTGCACCACATCGGCGCCGACAAGCAGCGGATCGCCTACCTGGCGCGACGGGAGCGCAAGCAGGTCAGCGCCGGCGCTGCGATCGGCCAGATCCAGATCCCCCGTCTCGGCGACAGCTACAACGTCGTGCAGGGCACCGACACCCGCAGCCTCCAGGAGGGGCCCGGACACTATCCATCGACCGGACTTCCCGGCATGGGACAGACGGTGGCGATCGCCGGCCACCGCACCACCTACCTGGCGCCGTTTCGGTTCATCAACGAGCTGCGCCACGGCGATCGCATCATCGTGAAGATGCCCTACGGCAAGTTCACCTATGTCGTGCAGTACCAGCGGGTCGTCGCCCCCACCCAGACCTCGGTGATCGACGACGTCGGCTATGAGCGACTGGTGCTCTCCGCCTGCACTCCGCTCTACAGCGCCGCTCAGCGGCTCGTCATCTTCGCCCGGCTGAAGTCCGTGCTGCCGCTCGGTCCGGCCCGCTCCTGAGCGCTCACCAGGAGTGCTCGTAACCGGCCAGTTCGCCGGTGGCGCCGGCGAACTGCACCTCGCCGGCGCCGGCGTGGACGCGCCCGATCCACGACAGCGGGGGGCGGTCCGGCATGTCGGCCCAATGCGCCTGCACCGCCGCGCGGGCGCTCGCCGGCAGGCAGACGCACAACTCGAAGTCATCACCCGCGGTGGCCGCGAACGAGCTCGCGTCTTGATCGAGCTGCGCCGCCACCTCGGCGACACCCTCGGCCACCGGCAGCGCGGCCAGGTCCAGCTCGAGCCGGGCACGGCTCCGGCGCGCGAGATGACGCGCGTCGCTGGCGACGCCGTCGGACAGGTCGATCATCGCCGTTGCCCCCAGCTCGCTGAGGGCTCGTCCCGCCGCCAGTCGCGGCTGCGGGCGCGCGAAGCGCTCGTGCAGCGCCGCGGCGACCGGGCCATCCAGGCTGGCCCTTCCATCCAGCAGCGCCAGTCCGGCCCCGGCGGCCCCGAGGGAGCCGGTGACGGCCACCAGGTCCCCGGGGCGGGCGCCGTCGCGGCCGACCAGTTCGCCAGGATCGTCGGCCCAGCCCACCACCGTCACCGCCACGGTGAGCACCGCCGAAGCGGTCACGTCACCGCCGGCGATCGTGACGCCGCAGTCCGCGGCGAGCCGCTGCGCGCCCTCCACCAGCGCAAACGCCTCCTCCAGCGTCAGGTCCGGAGCCACCCCGAGCGCGAGATAGGCCTCCCCCGGCGCCGCGCCCATCGCGGCCAGATCCGAGACGGCGCTGCCCAGGGCCCGGTGGCCGATCTCGGCCGGGGTGAGCGCCGGGCGGCGGAAGTGGACGCCGTCGACGACGCTGTCGACCGAGGTCACCGCGTAGCCGCGGCCGCGCACCACCGAGGCGTCGTCACCGAGGCCGCGCAGCACGTTGGGCCCGGGCGGTCCGAACAGCCGCTCGAGCCGGTCGATCAGCTCCAGCTCGCGCACCATCAGGCGCCCGCGGCGCCGGTGCTAACGATGGCGGTAGACGATCCGCGCCCGATCCAGGTCGTACGGCGACAGCTCCACCCGGACCCGGTCGCCAGGGAGGATCCGGATGCGGAAGCGACGCATCTTCCCGGCCACGTGGCCGAGCACGACGCGATCCATGTTGTCGAGCTTGACGCGGAACATCGCGTTGGGCAGCGCCTCGACCACCTCTCCTTCCAGCTCGACCTTCTCTTCCTTTGGCATTCGCTCCTTCAGGCCTCTTGTCCTTGCCGCGCGCGGGCTCGCGCGATCGAAGGCGGTAACGCTACCAGCAGCCTCCCGCGCCGGGGCGTCAATTCGTCGTGACCCCGGTGGCGCCACTCGCGGTCGGGGAGGTGCCGGCGCCATTGGTGACCTGTCCCGGGGTCGTCCCCGAGGACCCCGATGTCGAGTGCTGACCGAAGAACGCGGTGCCGTGAAACGGCGGATTCGGGGGATTCCAATTGCCGCAGTAGCCGCTGGAGGCGCTCGCCATGTAAGCCTGCCAGATCGGTGCGGCCAGCGTGCCGCCGAAGCCGTCGGCCATGGGCAGGTTGCCCTGCGGGTAGCCGACCCAGACAGCGGTCGACATCCGTGGGGAGTAGCCGACGAACCAGGCGTTCTCCAGCGCGTTTGCGGTCCCGGTCTTGCCGGCCACCGGACAGCCGTAGTTGGCTGCCGTGCCGGTGCCGCTGGTGACCACCTGCTTGAGGACGCTGGTCCCCTCGTACGCCTCGTCGTAGGGGAACACGGTCGTACGCTTCGGGTCGCCGTAGTTCTTGGAGCTGCCGTCGGGGAACACCACCCTGCCGATGATCGTCGCCGGGATGTGGGTGCCGCCGTTGGCCAGCGTTCCGTAGGCGTCGGCCATCTCCAGCGGCGTGACGCCGATCCGCAAGCCGCCGATCACCTCCGCCGGCAGAGCGTTGAGCGGCGAGGTGACGCCCATTGCGTGGGCCGTATCGTCCAGCTTGCCCCAGCCCAGGTCGGCGGCGAGCTGCGCGTAGACGGTGTTGTCGGAGACGATCGTCGCCTTGGTGATGTTGATGTTGCCCTGGTAGCTCTCTTCGGCGGTGTGCACCGACCAGGTCGGATCGGCCGACAGCCAGCCCGCGGGGAGGAACTTCGACGTGTAGTAGGTGCTGTTGGGATCGCCGTGGTAATCGTGGATCAGCGTCATCAGGGCGAAGGTCTTGAACGACGAGCCCGGCTGACGGTGGCCCTGAGTGGCGTAGTCGAACTTGGTCTGGGCGTAGTTGGCCGAGGAGGCGATCGCCAGGATGTGACCGTTCTGGTCGTCGATCGAGGCCAGCGCCGCCGCGGCGGTTCCCGCGGGGTTCTGCCCGGCCAGCAGCGACTCGTGGCTGCGGATCGCCTGCAGCGCGAGCGCCTGCTTGCGGAGATCGATCGTGGTGTGGATCTTCAGCCCGCCGTCCTGGAGGGTCTTACAGTGCGTCGGATCCTTGGGGCACAGGTCCTGGGCGACCTGCTGCTCGACGAAATCGAATACGTACGGGTCCTGGTGGACCTGCATGGCCGTGTCGGCCTTGACGCCGAGGGGCTGGTGCGCGGCCTGGTCGGCCTGCGCCTGTGAGATGTCCTTGGCGGTGACCATCGCCTGGAGGACCTCGGCGCGACGGTGGCGGGCGGCGCCGCGATCGATGAACGGGTTGTACTCGGAGGGGGCCTGGGGCAGCCCGGCGAGCAGCGCCTCCTGGTCCAGCGTCAGCTGCCCGAGCGGCTTGTCGAAGAACATCTTGGCGGCGGCCGCCACGCCGTACGCCGTCTGACCCCCGACCGTGCCGTACGGGACATCGTTGAGGTAGCTGCCCAGGATCCAGTTCTTGGAGTGCTTGTTCTCGAGCTGCTCGGCCAGCTTCGCCTGGACGATCTTGTACTTGAGATCGTGGTGCGCCTTGTAGCTGTTGGGCAGGTAGGTGTTGTCGACCAGCTGCATGGTGAGCGTCGATGCGCCCTGCAGGCCGGTGGAGCCTCCCTTGAGCGCGTCCTTGAGCGCGGCGCGAAGGATGCCCTGGTAGTCGAGGGCGCCGTGCTGGTAGAAGCGTCGGTCCTCGATTGCGATCGTCGCCTGCTTGAGGCGCTGCGGGACCTCGCTGCCCGCCACCGGGGTATGGATGCTGGGCGCCCAGATGTAGCCGAGCGAAGTGCCGTCGGCGGCGAACACCTGCGAAGGCGACCCGGGCATGTGGGGGTGCAGCGAGCTCAGATTCGGCGCCGAGTGGGCGACGTTCACCACCCAGCCGGCGGCCCCGAGCGCCCCCAGCGCCAGAGCGGACACCACCAGCACCCCGGTCATGGCCACGAACCGCTTGAGCGTCGATCCGCGGTTGCGCCGGCGGCGGCGCTGTCTCTCACGTCGATTCATGGGCGATTTCGGGTCCAGTGGGCGTCAGGCGCAGACGCGAGGCGCCCACCCGCCGTCGATCAGCGAGTGTAGCCTCCAAGCTCTGTTCGGCCCCCCGGTTCCCGGTCCTGCAACGCTTGACGCCATGCAGGATTCCCGGCACGGCGTCGGCAGGACCTCTCCCCTGAGCGGCGAGCTTGACGCCCTCCTCATCGACGGTCTGGGAACGCTGGTGGCGCTGGTCCCGCCCGCGCCCGTGCTGCGCCGGCAGCTCGCCACTCGCCTCGGTGTGGAGGTGTCGCTGGCCGCGGCGACACGAGCGCTGGCCGCCGAGATCGCCTTCTATCGGGTCAACATGGCCCGCGGCCGGGACGGCGAGGGCCTGTCGGCGCTCCGGCGCGACTGCGCCGAGGTCCTGCGCGACGCGCTGCCCGCCGATGAACGGCTCGCCGCTGCCCGGGTCGACGCGGTCACCGAGGTGCTGCTCAACTCGCTGACGTTCCAGGCATATCCCGACGCGCGGGAGATGCTGGTCCGGGCGCGGGAGCGGGCGATCCGTGCGGTGGTGGTCAGCAATTGGGACGTGTCGCTGCTGGAGGTGCTCGAGCTGGTCGGTCTCGCCCCGCTGCTGCACGGAGTGGTCACGTCGGCGGCGGTCGGCGCGGCCAAGCCGGCGCCGGCGATCTTCCGTCATGCGCTGGCGCTGGTCGGCGCGACTCCCGAACGCGCCCTGCACGTCGGCGACAGCCTGCAGGAGGACGTGCGCGGCGCCGCGGCCTGCGGAATCTCGGCGGTGCTGCTGCGGCGCGACGGCGAACCGCCGGGCGGCTCTCCGGAGACCGGCGCTCCGGCCGATGTGGCAACGATCGGCGGCCTGGAGGAGCTCACGTGGGCCTAACCTGATCATCGATGCCGCTGCCCCCGTCCTCGCCCCCGTCGCCTGTGGAGCCGGCCGTCGACGAGGCGCCGCCCCGGCCTGCCGAGCTCGACGACGATCGCGTCTCGTGGCCGTTGTGGACCGCGCCTGCCGCCATCATCCTCGGGTTGTTCGTCGGCTCCGTCGCGTCGATTCTGGTGGATGTCGTCGCCCAGGTCGGCGGCTCCAGCCTGAGTCATCCCAGCCCGGCGGCGAACATCATCGGGGACATCGTCTTCGACCTCGGGTTCGTGGGCGTGGCGCTGTGGCTGGCGGCGTGGCGCGGCCGTCCCCGGCCGGCGCAGTTCGGCTATCGCCGCGTCGCGCCGGGAACGGCGGTCAAGGCATTCGTCCTCGCCGCCGTCGCCTACTACGGGCTCACGGCGATCTACAGCGCGCTGCTCAATCTGCGCGGAACCGACAAGCTCCCGAGCGAGCTCGGCGCGACCCACAGCACGGCGGCGCTCATCGCCGCCTCGGTGTTCGTGTGCGCGATCGCCCCGATGGCCGAGGAGTTCTTCTTCCGCGGGTTCATCTTCGGGACGCTGCGCAAGCTTCCGATCAGGCTCGGTCGCGTCGACGGCGGGCCGTGGGTGGCGGCGGTGCTGACCGGGATCCTGTTCGGCCTGGCCCACACCGGGTCGGCGTCGTCGCAGTACCTGGTTCCGCTCGGCTTCCTCGGCTTCGTCCTATGTCTGGTGCGGTGGAAGACCCGCTCCCTGTACCCCTGCATGGCCCTGCACAGCGCCAACAACGCGCTGGCGCTGGGGATCAACCAGCTGAGCTGGAGCGCTCTCGCGATCCTCGGTCTGATCGCGGCCTCGTGGTTGGTGATCGGGGTGCTCACCGGCCCGCTGGCGGCACGCAAGCCGCAGCCCATCTGACCGTCCGGCGTGACGGAGACGGTTGACTGGTTTACTTTCTCACTGTGCGTCGCCTCTTTGCCGTCTGCATCGCTTCCTGGGCCGCCGTGATCGTGTCGCTGGCGACGTGCGCCGGCGCCGCCCTCGCCGATGGCTCCACCACCCCCACGACTCCGCCGGCGACGCCGAAGGCCGGGGAGCCGACACCGCCCCAGACAGCCAGGGCCAAGCTCTACCTGAACGGCGCGTTCACCGTTCACCACGACTCCGTCACCGTGTCCGGCCGCAGCGTGGAGATTCGTGGCTATGTGCGTCCCTACGTCGCCGGTCAATCGGTGCAGGTGAAGGCCTCCGTCGGCAAGCAGGCGTTCAAGCAGGACCGGCTCGCGCTCAAGCCGGACGCCGGTCAGCCGTACGGGAGCTTCTCGCTGACGCTGCGGGCGCCGACTCCGGGGATCGTTCGGGTCAAGGTGACCCACCGCCGCTCGGCGGCGATGACCGGCTTCTCCGCCCAGCGGGCGTACGCCGCCCTCAGCATGCACGCCTCATTCGGGGATAAGGGCCCGCTCGTCGACCTGGTGCAGCAACGGTTGGCGGCGCTCCACGTCTTCGTCCCGCAGACCGGCGTCTACGACGAGCGGACCGGCCTCGCCCTCAATGCCTACCACCGCCTCCTGGGCTGGGGCGAGGGCAACCAGAGCGTCGATCCCCGGACGGTCACGGCGCTGCTCGACGGTCATGGCGCGTTCAAGGTCCGCTATCCGGGCGACGGCAAGCACGCCGAGGGAAACCTCGCCAACCAGACGCTGGCGCTGATCAACGGGTCCCGGGTCTACCGCATCTACCCGATCAGCTCCGGCAAGCCCTCGACCCCGACCGTTCTCGGGCGCTACCACGTCTATTACCGCGTGCCCGGCTATTTGCCCGACGGCATGTACTACTCCAGCTTCTTCTATCGCGGGTACGCCATCCACGGCTATGACCCAGCGCCCGACTATCCAGCCAGTCACGGCTGCATGCGCCTGCCGATCATCGACGCGATCGGGGTGTTCCACTGGTTGACCTACGGTGACCGCGTCGACGTCTACCGGTAGCGCCGCCAGAGTGATCCCGGCGCGGGAGCGCCTCCTCGCGCAGCTGCGCGAGCACGCCCTGGTGATCGGCGAGGTGGTGCTCACCAGCGGGGCGACGGCTCAGTACCTGGTCGACGCCAAGCGGGCGATCCTGCGGCCGGACGGGTTTGCCGCGCTGGGCGAACTGGTCGCCGCGCAGGCTCGGAAGTGGTCGGCGACGGCGGTCGGCGGCATGACGATGGGGGCGGATCCGATCGCCTGCGCGGCCCTCGCCGGCGGGGCCGACGTGAAGGCCTTCTTCGTCCGCAAGGAGGTCAAGGACCACGGCCTGGCGCGGCGGATCGAGGGCCCGCCACTGGACGCCGCGGACCGCTGCATGCTGGTGGAGGACGTGGTCACCACCGGCGGCTCGACGATCCGCGCTCTGGAGGCGATCCGAGAAGAGGGCCATAGCGTGTGCGGCGTGCTCGCAATCTGCGATCGACTGACCGGAGGCGCGGCGGCGATCGAGGGCGCCGCCGGGGCTCCGTACGTGGCCCTGACCACGATCGACGAGGTCTACCCGGACCGTCCGGACCGGCTCAGCCCGGACCGGCTCAGCTAGCGGGACCCACCAGACGGGCTCCCCGCTGCCGGCCGCCGCGCGCGGGCTTTCAACTCGTCGGCAGGGACCGGCACTCCGGCTTGTCCTGGTGGACCGCCTGCACGTGCCAGCCGACTCCGGTGATGGTTGGCGTGAACAGGATGATCGGGTTGCCGTGCCCGATCGCCTGCCCGAACTTGAAGCCGACCTGGCTGACGTTCTCGCCCAGCGTGTAGGCGAGGGCGGTCTGATACTCGAGCCGGGTGAGCGCCTCGCCGCAGCCCCGCAGGTGGGCCGCCCCCCCGAGCCGGGCGACCACCGAGCTCAGCAGGCCGAGCTCCCGGGTGCGCACCCGCTGGACGGTGAGGTCCTTGTGCTCGGCGCGCGCCGCCGACACGGCGGCCGGCAGCAGGCTGGCCACCAGCGCCACCACCAGGATCACCGCGGTGAAGCCCGTGACCGCTCTCGACACCTCCCCGATTCGCGGCGGGTCGGCCAGCAGGCGGCCGACGCAGATCCCGCCCAGCACCACCATCACGCCCGCGGGCTCGAACATGTAGCGCGCCAGCCCGGGCCACCCGTGTAGCGCGAACGCGATCTCCACGATCACCCAGCCGACCACTCCGGCCGCCAGCACCAGCGTCGCGCGGTCCGCCCAGTTGCGCCGCCACGTCGCCAGCACGACAGCGAGCAGCGCCGCCACCTCGAGCGTGACTTGGTGCAGGTCCAGGAACCGGCGGATCGTGCCGCCGACTTGATCGCTGGTCAGCCGCCGCCCGGAGTCCAGCGCGTTGGCGGCGGACACGAACGGCGTCCGCGAGGTCAGCGCCGGAATCCCGAACCACAGCAGCCCCATCGCCACCACCCCGCCGACCAGCAGCGTCCGCGCCGCCGGAAGCCGGATCCAGACCCAGATGATGTACAGGCCGAGGAACGGCCACACCTCGGGCCGTCCCAGACCGGCCAGCGCACCCATCAAGAAGGCGGTCCGGTAGCGACGGTGCAGATGGCAGTCGACCGCCGCCAGGCACAGCGCGACGATCATCGGGTCCGACTGCGAGCTGAGGATGTAGTGGAAGTAGTTCTGGATGCCGAGCAGCGCCAGCCCCGCGAAGATTCCGGCCGCCCAGGCGGCCCAGCGCCGCTCCGGCGGCGCGTCGGTCAGCGTGTAGGCGACCCGTCCGGCGAAGACGACGCCGCTGAGCGAGACGGCGGCCGAGGTGATCATCCACAGGCGCAGCTCGTGGTGGCCGGTCAGCGCGTAGACGACGGTGAACAGATACGGCAGCGGCTTCCACGAGGGCGCCGCGTTGGTGTCCAGCGATCCCACGATCGTCTGGTGGCCCCAGGTCATCCAGCCGTAGGGATCGAAGCCGGGGCGGGTCCGTGCCCAAACCACGAGCGCCGCCGAGATCAGGATGACGGCGATAGCGACCGCCCAACCGAGGTACGGGCTCGCCAGCGCCCGCCCCATCCCGGACTGCGGCGGTGGAGCGGTGTGCGGAGAATCCCGGCGCGAGGACGGGGACGGTGCGGCTTGCAGCGTGCTCTCGGACACGAGGACGCGCGGACCGTAGCACGGGCGCTGACGGCGCGCCGATGGCGGCGCGGCCATACAATGCTGCCCTCGCTGGGAACCCGGAAGGTGCCCCCGGCAGGAATCGAACCTGCATCCCGCGCTTAGGAGGCGCGTGCTCTGTCCATTGAGCTACGAGGGCCGGCCCGGTGAGGGTAAACATTCGCCACCGGGTAGACGATCGTTGAGGAAGCGTTAATGTTTAGTGACAGCCGACCCCGGATCTGCTTCGATCCCGCCCATGGAGGTTGCGCAGGTGCGGCGCGAGGTCGCGCTCTGATGTCGCGAGCCCGCGGCGCGAAGGTGCCGGGGCGCCGTTCGCCGGTTTCCGGCCTGCCGTCCAGAAGATGAGCGTCGGTACCTCAGAGCTGATTGCCGACCCCGCCGGCCCGCTCGGGGCCGCCGAGATTGTCACGGGCGACATCGCCGCGCGCTCGCCGCGCCAGCTGTTCTGGCGGCGCTTTCGCTCCGACAAGGTGGCGATGGTCTCGGCTGGGTTCATCTTGCTGCTGATCGTGGTGGCGATCTTCGCACCGCTGGTGATCAAGCTGCTCGGGTTGCCGGGCCCCAACGCCCAGGACCCCAACGCCACCGATGCGTTCGGCAGTCCGCTGGGGCCGAACGGCACGCATCCGTTCGGCGTCGACCAGCTTGGTCGCGACGTGGCTAGCCGAGTGATCTACGGCGCTCGCATCTCGCTGGAGGTCGGCATCATTGGCACGGCCCTGGCGACCTTCGTCGGCACGGTGATAGGCCTGCTCGCCGGGTACTACCGAGGTTGGGTCGACACGATCGCCAGCCGCTTCGTCGAGGTGTTCCTCGCCTTTCCGGTGCTCGTCCTCGGTCTCGGCATCGGCGCCGCCTGCGGCGTGCGCGGCTGCGTCGGCGGCGCCATCCAGCCGGGGATCGGGACGGTGCTGTTCATCATCACGATCAGCAGCTTCACCTACATCGCCCGCATCGCCCGCGGCCAGGTGCTGTCGCTGCGCGAGAAGGAGTTCGTCGAGGCCTCGCGCTCGCTGGGCGCCTCTAACCGGCGGATCCTGTTCCGGGAGATCCTGCCCAATCTGGTGGCGCCGCTGATCGTCTACGCCAGCCTGCTGATCCCAACCAACATCCTGCTCGAAGCAGGCCTGTCGTACCTCGGCGTGGGCATCCGGCCGCCAACGGCCAGCTGGGGGCAGATGATCTCCGACGCCTCGAACTATCTGAGCCCGCCCGCCGCCTGGTGGTACATGGTCTTTCCCGGAGCGGCGTTGTTGCTCACCGTCTTGGCGTTCAACCTGCTCGGCGACGGGCTGCTGGACGCTCTGAACCCGCGCGGGGACTCACGATGAGTCCGGGGAGCCGCGCTGACATGCGCATATCGCGCCCAACACACCAGAGGAGGCAACCCTATGAGGGGAAGTCGCAGCCTGATCGCCGCGGCGGTCACCGGGCTGCTCGCCGTCGGGCTTTCGGCCTGTGGCGGCAGCAGTTCGAGTAGCTCGTCCGGGGGAGGATCGAGCTCAGGCACCACCAGTACACCGTCGATCCCGCTGAAGGCGGGCGAGAACCCGGCCGGCCAGCAGCTGACCGGCAAGAAGAAAGGGGGCACGCTGACCGAGCTCTCGAACGGTGACTATGAGCACCTGGACTCGGGCGAGGCGTACTACTCGCTGGACTACCAGATCATCCAGGCGACGCAGCGGCCGCTGTTCTCGTATCCGCCGAACTCGGCCACCACCCTGCGCCCGGACCTGGCGACGGCGATTCCCACGGCGGCCAACGGCGGGATCACCGACGGCGGCAAGACGATCACCGTCCACATCCGCACCGGCGTGCACTTCAGCCCACCGGTCAACCGCGAGGTGACCGCGCAGGACGTCGCCTTCGCGCTGGAGCGGGGCGCTAACCCCAACGTGGGCAACGCCTACTGGCCGGCGTACTTCGGCGCGGGCTCGCCGGCGCCGCTCGTCGGCTCGACCAGCCCCAGCTACAAGGGCGGGCCGCTACCGGGGATCCAGACCCCGAACAAGACCACGATCGTCTTTCACCTGACCAAGCCGGGCGCGCCGGCCGTGATCGATGCGCTCAGCCTGCCGCTGTCGGCGCCGCTACCTGCGTCGTTCGTGGCTCCGTTGGACAAGCACTCGCCGACCACCTACGGGACCACCTTCCTGCTGGCCACCGGGCCGTACATGGTCAAGGCCGACAAGACCGGCAAGATCGCCGGCATCGGCTATCAGCCTGGGAAGTCGGAGACGCTCGTCCGCAACCCCAACTGGAATCCCAAGACCGACTTCCGGCCGGCCTATCTGAACCAGATCAACGTCAACGTCGGCGGCGATTCGACGGTGATCGGCCAGCAGGTGCTCAAGGGCTCTAACTCGGTCCAGCTGGACACCGTCGCCCAGGCGGTCGTCAAGCAGGCCTATGAGCAGTACCCGTCGCAGATCACGTTCACCACGGGGTCGGGCGAGCACTATCTGACCCTCGACACGCAGCATGGCGTGTTCAAGAACGTCAACATCCGTCGTGCCGTGTACGCGGCCCTGGATCGCTCGGCGATCGTCAAGGCCCGCGGCGGCTCGCTGGTGGCGGAGCCGGCGACGCACTTCATCTACCCGACGTCGGTCGGCTTCCAGCAGGCCGGCGGCTACGCCGGGCCTCAGGTTCCCTGGAACACCAGCGTCACCGGCAACCTGACCGTCGCCAAGAAGTACATGAAGGCCGCGGGCTATCCCAGCGGCAAGTACACGGGCAATCAGACGGTGCAGGTCGTCTACGGCGCCGGCGGAAACGGCCCGGCGATCGGCCAGATCGTCGGCAACGCGATGACCGAGCTGGGCCTGAAGGCGAAGATCTCGGGCGTCGACCAGTCGACGATGTACTCCAAGTACTGCGGCGTGCCCAAGCAGGAGATCGACTCCTGCCCCACCGCGGGCTGGATCCGTGACTTCAGCGACCCGCTGAGCATCCTGTACCCGACGTTCTACGGGCCGGCGATCGTGCCGACCAACAACTCCAACTGGAGCCAGCAGAACGACCCGAAGATCAACGCCGCGATGGCCAAGGCCGCGCTGGTGATCGATCCCACAGCGCGCGCGCAGGCGTGGGCCAACGTCGACAAGATGCTCGTCGATCAGGCCGTTGCCGTGCCGGAGGACTTCGACAACCAGCCCAACATCGAGTCCAAGAACGTGGCCGGCGTCAACATGCTGTGGAACGAAGGGGTTTGGGACCTGGCGTTTACCTCGCTGAAGTAGCCCTGCCTCACTTGCGGACCCCGCCGGCCGACGGCGGGGTCCGCACCTTCACTTCTCAAGTAAGACCAAGACAACATGGCCACCTACATCATCCGCCGCATCCTCTGGGGGATCGTGCTCATCATCCTGGTGAGCGCGCTGACGTTCGTGTTCTTCAACGTGTTTCCGTCGGCGGACCCGGCGGTCCTGCGCGCCGGCCGCAACGGCAGCCCGCAGACGATCGCCTACATCCGGCACGAACTGGGCCTGGACAAGCCGCTCTACACCCAGTTCTACGTGTACATGAAGAACATAATCCTCCACCTCAACTTCGGCTACAGCTATTACTCCAACGCCTCCGTGCTGGGGCTGATCCGGGACCGCCTGCCGGCGACGCTGTCGCTGACCGTGGGCGCGGCCGTCATCTGGCTGCTGATGGGCATCCCCGTGGGGATCGTCTCGGCCATCCGGCGGGGATCGGTGGTCGACCGCTTCTCGATGGGGGTCGCGCTGGTGTTCGTGTCGATGCCGGTCTTCTGGCTCGGGCTGCTGGTGCTGTTCTTCTTCGCCAACGACATCGGGCAGTGGCACATCTTTCCGGGAGCCGACAGCTACGTCGGCTTGACCGTCAGCCCCGTCCATTGGTTCACGTCGCTGATCCTCCCGTGGTTCGTGCTGGCGGCGACCTCGGCGGCGATCTACTCACGGGTGCTGCGCGGGAGCCTGATCGAGTCGATGGGCGAGGACTACATCCGCACCGCGCGGGCCAAGGGCCTGACCGAGCGGCGCGTCATCTGGCGTCACGGCGTGCGCTCGGCGATCACGCCGGTGCTGACGATCTTCGGCCTCGACGTGGGCGCGCTGCTGGGCGGCGCGGTGATCACCGAGACCGTGTTCGACATCCCGGGGATCGGTCGACTGAACTACGACGCGATCATCCACTCCGACTTCCCGATCGTCCAGGGAACCGTGATCCTGGCCGCGCTGTTCATCGTGGTCGCCAACATCATCGTCGACATCGCCTACGCGTACGTCGACCCCAGGGTTCGATACACGTGACCGACTCAGCCGGCGCCGTGGCCGTGTCGGGGGAGCCGCTGCTCACCGTCGATGATCTGCGTGTCTCGTTCCGAACCGCCGACGGCATCGTTCATGCCGTGGATGGAATCTCCTATTCGGTGGCGCCGGGCCGCACTCTGGGCATAGTCGGCGAATCCGGCTCGGGCAAGACCGTTTCTTCGCTGACCGCGCTCGGGCTCACCCGCAGCCGCGGCTCGCGGATCGAGGGAAGGATCGTGTTCGACGGCCGGGACATGGTCACGATGGACGACAACAAGCTGCGCCAGGTCCGTGGCAACGACATGGCGATGATCTTCCAGGACCCGCTTTCGGCGCTGCATCCGTTCTACAAGGTGGGATTTCAGCTAGTCGAGGCGATGCAGACGCATCGGCGTATCTCGCGCTCGGCCGGGCGCGCCCGGGCCGCCGAGCTCCTGGACCTGGTCGGCATCCCCGATCCCAAGCGCCGCATCGACCAGTACCCGCACGAGTTCTCCGGAGGCATGCGCCAGCGGGCGATGATCGCGATGGCGCTGGCCAACGAGCCCAAGCTCCTGATCGCCGACGAGCCGACCACCGCTCTCGACGTGACTGTCCAGGCCCAGATCCTGGCGCTGCTGCAGGACCTGCAGCAGCGGCTGGGCATGGCGATCATCATCATCACCCACGACCTGGGAGTCGTGGCCGAAATCGCCGATGCCATCGCGGTCATGTACGCCGGCCGGATCGTCGAGCGCGGGACCACGGAGGAGATCTTCAATTCGCCGCAGCATCCCTACACCTGGGGGCTGCTCAGCTCGATCCCCCGCCTCGACAGCCCCCGAGACGAGGAGCTCGTTCCGATCTCCGGCCGTCCCCCCAGCCTGATCAACCGGCCGAGCGGCTGCTACTTCCATCCGCGCTGCGCTTACGTCCGCGACGCCCACAAGCGCGTCGACCCGCAGCTGGAGCCGGTCGACGGGGGCAACGGCCACGTCGCCGCCTGCCTGCTGGACTCGACGGTGCGCAGCCGGATCTGGGACGGGATCCGGGCCGGCCGAGATCCCCAGTCGCTGCAGCGGCTCGCCGCCACCTCCCCGGAGCGCGCCGTTCCCGGCGACTCCGTCGCGGCCGGCCAGACCAGTGAGGGAGCCGAAGAGACCGGATTCGAGCAGTCCCTGGTCGACAGCGAGTCACCCGAGGAATTCGAGCAGCGGCCTCCCGGCCCGCAGTTCTACGGTCGGGAGGACCGCGGCCGATGAGCCCCCTGATCGAGGTCCGAGACCTCGTCAAGCACTTCCCGATCAAGCGTGGCCTCATCCTGCAGCGCCAGATCGGCGCGGTGAAGGCGGTCGATGGCGTCTCGTTCGACGTCGAGCAGGGGGAGACGCTGGGCATCGTCGGCGAGACCGGCTGCGGCAAGAGCACGACGGCGCGGCTGCTCTGCCGGCTGATGGACCCGACCTCCGGCACGGTCACCTTCGACGGTCGTGATATCGGCGCGGCAAAGGGGGACACGCTGAAGGCGTTGCACCGGGACATGCAGATGGTGTTCCAGGACCCGTACTCGTCGTTGAACCCCCGCAAGACCGTCGGCTCGATCATCTCGGATCCGTTTGTCATCCACGGGCTGTACAGCGGCGCCGGCGAGCGCAAGCGGCGGGTGCAGGACTTGATGGACCGGGTCGGGCTCAATCCCGAGCACTACAACCGCTATCCCCACGAGTTCTCCGGCGGTCAGCGCCAGCGGATCGGCGTGGCGCGCGCCGTCGCGCTGGAGCCGAAGCTGCTGGTCGCCGATGAGCCCGTGTCGGCGCTTGACGTCTCGATTCAGGCGCAGGTCCTGAACCTGCTGCGCCAGCTCCAGCGCGAGATGGGCCTGACGCTGATCTTCATCGCCCACGACCTGTCGGTGGTGCGGCACATGTGCGATCGGGTGGCCGTCATGTACCTCGGCCGGATCGTCGAGCTGGCGCCCAGCGACGTGCTCTACAGCGCGCCGCGGCATCCCTACACCGGAGCGCTGCTGTCCGCGGTGCCGGTTCCGGATCCGACCGGCGGCAAGCGTGAGCGCCAGCTGCTGACCGGCGACGTGCCCAGCCCGGCCAACCCGCCGGTGGCGTGCCGCTTTCACACCCGCTGCCCCAAGGCACAGTCGGTGTGCTCCGAGCAGGACCCGCCGCTGGAAGCCAAGCCGGGTGGCAGCGTGGCCGCCTGCCACTTCCCGCTGACCGACGACGAGGTGGCGCGCCAGCTGCCGGTCGCCCTCGCCCCGCGGCCGCCACAACCCGAGCCGACGCCGAGCGCCCCGGCTCCGTGATCAAGCCGCCGGCGCAGGCCGGCGATCTATTCCTCGTCGTCCTCGCCGTCGTCCTCGCCGTCGCCGTCGTCGACGTACAGCGACTCGGCCGCCAGCTCGTTGCCGCGCCCGTCCCAGAGCCGGACCTCGAGGAAATCCGAGCGATAGTTGTCGGGCGCCAGCAGGGTGAAGCGCTCGTCGATGAGCTGGCACTGGTCGACCGCCAGGTTCGCCAGCTCGGCGGTGACCACAGCTCCGCCGGGGATCATCGGCACCCCCCACACCAGCGTCATCGCGGCGACGTTGCCCTGCTCGCCGCGCCAGCTGGCGACCACGTCGTCGTTGAGGTCGAGCTTCCAGTCGGGGTTGCTCTCGGCCGTCTCGGCGGTGAAGTCGGCTCGCGTCTGAAAGTCGCTCGGACCCCCGGAGCCTTCGCTGAACGACACGAACCCGAACAGCTCATAGCCGGTGGTGGTGCGTGCCACCGCCGGCACGTAGGTGCGCCCTGAATAGGACCGGTCCGGGAACCAGGCGATCTCGCCCGCCTCACCGAGGTCCTCTCCCTCGGCGTCGATCTCGCGGCAGGCGGCGAGGAAGTGCTCGCGCAGGGTGTCGGACCAGCGGCCGTAGGGCAGCGCCTCCTGGGGCGGCTCGGCGGCAAAGCTGATCACGAAGCGGTCGGTGGGTGGCATGCGCGGCCCGAGAGTACTAGGGCCGCCCGCCGTACCGCGGCGACGCCGTCAGTAGGCCCCGCGTCGTGTCAGCACGGCCGGGATCGTCTTGAGCAGGATCGACAGGTCCAGCAGCATCGACCAGCGTTCCAGGTAGAGGAAGTCCAGGCGGACGAGGTCATCGAAGTCCAGCTCCGAGCGGCCTGAAACCTGCCACAGGCCGGTGATCCCGGGAAGGACTAGATAGCGCTTCTTGTGCCAGTCCTCCAAGCGCTCGAAGTCCCGCATCGGCAGCGGCCGGGGGCCGACCAGGGACATCTCACCGCGGATCACGTTGACCAGCTGGGGGAGCTCGTCCAGGGAGAAGCGTCGCAGGAGGCGGCCGATCGGGGTCATCCGGGGATCGTCGCGGATCTTGAACAGCGCGCCGGAGACCTCGTTGAGCGGCTCGAGATGGGCCTGGATGTGCTCGGCGTGCTCGCGCATCGTGCGGAACTTGAAGCACCGAAACGGCTTGCCGCCGATCCCCGGGCGGACGGACCGGTAGATCACCGGGCCCCGGGAGCTGACCTTGATCCCGAGCGCGATCGTCAGCAGCACCGGCGAGATCAGAACCATCCCGACGGTCGACAGAATCAGATCAAAGCTCCGCTTGGCCGCGTACTGGACGCCCTCGAACACCGGCGGGCGCAACGTGAACAGCGGCACCGACTCACCCGGCATGAACACGGCGCGGTCGATCAGGATCTCCATCGTCGACGGCGCCACGTGCACCGTCACGCCGCGTTGATGACAGCGATCGACCAGGTCCACGGCGCGTTCCTGGGGGAAATCCGGATCGGCGATGATCACCTCGTCGATCCGCTCGTCGCCGAGCACGTGGCCAAGCTCGTCGAGGCGTCCCAGCGAGCGCAGCCCGTTCTGGGGCCGCGGGGTGAGCGAGATGTAACCGACCAGCTCCACCCGGGTTCGAGCGCGGCTGCCCAGCGCGTGGGCCACCTCCTCGATGTGCCGGCCCGAGCCGACCAGCAACGCGCGCCGCCGGTAGCCGGCGCGCTCGAGCAGCGAGCCCGTGATCCGCGTGTACACCTCCCGCAGACCGGTGATATAGGCGATCCCGAAGCAGAGCGCGCCGTAGAAGATGTAGTAGCTCTGGAAGCGGTGCCCGGTGGCCAGCGCGAACACCAGCGCGATGACCGTCGCCTGGAACAGCCCGGCGGAGATCTTCACCAGCCCGGGGCGGCGCGGGCGATCCGCATACAGGTCGAGGCGGGCGAACATCAGCACCGTGAGCAGGTAGGCGAACGCCAGCGACGTCCGCGTGTCGCTCCAGGCGGTGCCGAAGCCAAACTGGCCGCGCACGCCTAGCTTGATGGCGATCGCCGTGTAGATCGCCGCCGCCACGCCCGCGAAGTCGATCGCCAGCAGCGACACCACCCGGATCACCTTGCGCAGCGTCTCCTTACGCAGCAGGAACGTCACCAGGGGGGCCCGCTTGCGCCTGACGTCGCGTTCTGGCAGCGGCGGGCGCCGGGCCTCGTCGGCCCGGACGCTCGTGTGGCTCTCGACCGCCTCTTTGTGCTCGATTGTCACGCTGTGCAGGGGTCTTTGCCGGGGCCCCGCATGTCGTAACGGTATCCGCTCCGAGAAGTTACGAGGAAGCCGAGGGCGCGGAAGATCGTGCGTGGAGGGCGAGCCGGTCTACCGGGCGTCGCCGATCAGGCTTTCCGCGCCGGTCTTCTCGATCGTGCGCTCCAGTCCTTCACGGAGATCGATCTCCGGGCTCCACTGCAGCAGCTCGCGGGCGAGCGAGATGTCCGGCTGGCGCACCTGGGGATCGTCGACCGGGAGCGCCTCGAACACGATCTGCGACTTCGAGCCGGTGACCTGGATCACTGTCTCGGCCAGCTGCAGCAGCGTGAACTCGTTCGGATTGCCGACGTTGACCGGGTAGTGGTAACCCGAGTCGGCGAGCGCGATCATGCCGCGGATCAGGTCGTCGACATAGCAGAACGATCGCGTCTGCGAGCCCTCGCCGAAGACGGTGATCGGCCGGTCCTGGAGCGCCTGGCGCAGGAATGTCGGGATCGCCCGGCCGTCGTGGGGCCTCATTCGAGGGCCATACGTGTTGAAGATCCGGATGATCGCCGTGTCCACCCCCTGCTGGCGGTGATAGGCCATGGTCAGGGCCTCGGCGTAGCGCTTGGCCTCGTCGTAGACGCCGCGGGGCCCGATCGGGTTGACATTGCCCCAGTAGCTCTCGGGCTGGGGGTGGACCTCGGGGTCGCCGTACACCTCGCTGGTGGACGCCGTCAGGAAGCGCGCCCGGTGGCGCTTGGCCAGGCCCAGGGTGTGGTGGGTGCCGTAGGAGCCCACCTTCAGGGTGTGCAGCGGCAGCCGCAGGTAATCGATCGGCGACGCCGGCGAGGCGAGGTGGAAGACGACGTCGATCCGCTCGTCGACGAAGTAGGGCTCGATGATGTCGAGGTTGAGATGGACGAAATCATCGGAGCGGATGTGGGCGATGTTCGTCAGCGAGCCCGTTTCCAGGCTGTCGACACAGATCACGCGGTTACCTCGCCGCAGGAGCTCCTCGCAGAGATGGGATCCGAGGAAGCCGGCTCCCCCGGTGACCAGGCAGGTTGACATAGCGGCAATCTATCGCCGCGCGCTCAGGCGGGCGTGACGGGTGGGCGCGATCCGCTGACCCAGTCCCCGGCCTCACGCTTCCAGATCGGCGCCCGCGCCTTGATCTCGTCGATGATCTGACGCGCCCCGGCGAACGCCTCGGCGCGATGGGGAGCCGACACCGCGATCGCCACCGACGCCTCGGATAGGGGCACCGCCCCGACGCGATGCTCGGCGGCCGCCGCGCACAGGCCGTGGCGGTCGATCGCCGCCTGCACGATCCGCTCCATCTGTCGCTCGGCCATCGGCACGTAGGCCTCGTAGTCCAGCTCCGGCACCTGGCGGGTGACGCCGGTGAAGGTCACCACGGCGCCGGCCCGCGGGTCGCTGACGCCGTCCACCAGCGGGTCCAGCCTCAGCGCCTGATCGGTGACCCGGACGTGGAGCGTCCCCACCGAGCCGCCCGACACCGGCGGGATCAGCGCCAGCTCGTCGCCCGGGGACAGGGACTGGCCGTCATCGGCGTACTCCTGGTTGACCGCCATCACCACCGGGACGTCGCGGATCAGGTCCCCCATCCGGGTCAGTGCATCGGCGACGCGCGCCCCGTCCGGGAGCTCGAGCGCCAAGCGGTCGGTGCCGGCGCGCTCGCGCAAACCCGCGAACAGGCGGACGGTGACGTTCATCGCTCCAAGGCTACGCCACCGTTACACACGAGCCTCGACAAGCGCGCGCCGGGACGATGTTGCTTATGCTGGCGATGGGTTTTGGGAGATCCTCAAATGAGAAGGAGCGCTATGAGTGCCAGGACATGGCTGTCCGCCGCGGCGCCGCTGCTGTGCGCGGTCGTAATCGTCGGATGTGGGAGCAGCAGCTCGTCGTCTTCGTCGTCGGCGGCGACCAGCTCGGCTGCCGGAACCAGCACCGCCTCGTCGAGCGCCGCCGCCGGCGCCAACGCAGTCGTCACCAAGCTCGTCCCGGCGGCGATCAAATCGAAGGGGACATTGACGGTCGCGGCGGACGCCAGCTATGCGCCGAACGAGTTCATCGCGTCCGATGGCCACACGGTGATCGGGATGGACGCCGACCTGAGCCACGCGCTAGCCGCGCTGATGGGGCTCAAGGCGAACGTCGTCAACGTGACCTTCGACGCGATCATCCCAGGCCTCGCCGCCGGCAAGTACGACATGGGCGCGTCCTCCTTCAGCGACACAAAGGCGCGCGAGAAGGTCGTCAATTTCGTCGATTACTTCCTGGCGGGCGAGTCGTTTTTGACCAAGAGCTCGGGAGGGACGTCTATCACCAGCCTCTCCGCACTGTGTGGCAAGAGCGTCGCCGTCGAGAGCACGACCACCGAGCAGATGGATGCTCAAGCCCAGAGCAAGAAGTGCACGGCGGCGGGTAAGCCGGCGGTGAAGGTAGTCGTGTTCCCCAATCAAAATGCTGCGAACCTCGCTCTCATCAGCGGACGGGCGCAGCTCGGCTTCCTGGACTCGCCGGTCGCGGACTACCAGGTCAAGAAAACCAACGGCGAGCTCAAGATCGTCGGTCCGACGATAGCCACCGGCCCCTACGGTCTCGCAATCCCGAAGAAGAGCGGACTCGCCCCGGCGGTGCTGGCCGGGCTCAAAGTGCTGATGCACAACGGAACGTACGCGACGATCCTCAAGAAGTGGGGAATCTCCGGCGGCGCGATTCCGGCGTCGAAAGTCAAGATCGACGGCGCAACCTCATAACCGGCAGACTATGGCTCTGAGGTGAGCACCTCCGAGCTTTCAACGGATGCACCGGAGCGGCCCGAGGACATAAAGGCCGTTCCGGTGCGGCGCCCGGGCCGATGGATCGCCTCGGTGATCGTGGTGGTCATCGGTGCGTCGATCATCCGCTCGATAGTCACCGACAAGAATTTCCAATGGGGCGTCGTCGGGCACTACCTATTCGACTCCCGCGTCCTGCACGGGATCGTGGGCACGCTTCTGCTGACGGTCATCGCGATGGCGATCGGCATCCTGCTGGGCATAGTCCTCGCGGTCATGCGCCAGTCTCCGAACCCGCTCATCTCGGGCTCGAGCTGGCTCTACATCTGGTTCTTCCGCGGAACTCCGCTCCTCGTACAGGTGGTGTTCTGGGAATTCATCGCCGCGCTCTATCCGATAATCGCGATCGGGATCCCATTCGGGCCCGCATTGATCCACGGCAACGCGAACACAGTCATCACGACGTTCGACGCCGCCATCCTGGCCCTTGGCCTCAATGAGAGCGCATACATGGCCGAGATCGCGCGTGCCGGTTTCATCGCAGTCGACGAAGGCCAAGGCGAGGCCGCGTCATCGCTTGGGATGAGCCGGCTTCAGATCATGCGCCATATCGTCCTGCCGCAGGCGATGCGCGTCATCCTGCCGCCGACCGGCAACGAGACGATCTCGATGCTCAAGAACAGCTCGCTGGTCTACTTCATCGGCTACGCCGAGCTGTTCTATGAGGTTTCGCAGATCTACGGGGCGACGTACCAGACGATCCCGCTGCTGATAGTGGCAAGCATCTGGTATCTGGCCATGACGAGCGTGGCCTACGTCGGTCAGTACTTCATCGAGCGCCGCTTCGGACGCGGGTTCACCCGCGCGCAGGCGGGGATCGAGGGCAACCGCCTGCTGCGCTTCGGGATGGGCCGCCACTGATGATCGACCCGATGGTCAAGGCCGAGGGCGTGCACAAGAGCTTCGGGCGCTTGGAGGTGCTCAAGGGGATCAACCTGGAAGTCGGGCGCGGCGACGTGATGTGCCTGCTCGGCCCCTCGGGCTCCGGCAAGTCGACCTTCCTGCGCTGCATCAACCACCTGGAGAAGATCAACTCCGGTCGCCTGTCGGTCGACGGAGAGCTCGTCGGCTACCGAGAGACCGGCGGCAAGCTGCACGAGCTGCACGAAAAGGAGGTGGCGCGCAAGCGGGCCGAGATCGGGATGGTGTTTCAGCAGTTCAACCTGTTCCCGCACATGACCGCTCTGGAGAACGTCACCCTCGCGCCGATTCGGGTGTCGGGTCTCTCCGGTAAGCAGGCGCGTGAACGCGGAGAGGAGCTGCTCAGCCGGGTCGGGCTGTCCGACAAGCTGACCACCTATCCCGTAGCCCTGTCCGGCGGCCAGCAGCAGCGGGTGGCGATCGCCCGTGCGCTCGCCATGCAACCGAAGTTGATGCTGTTCGACGAGCCCACCTCGGCGCTCGACCCCGAGCTGGTCGGCGAGGTGCTGGACGCCATGCGCCGGCTCGCCCGTGACGGGATGACGATGATCGTCGTCACCCACGAGGTCGGCTTCGCCCGAGAGGTCGCCGACGCCGCCGTGTTCATGGACGCCGGGGTGGTGGTGGAGTCGGGCCGGCCGGCCGACGTGCTCGGCAACCCGCGCCACGACCGGACCCGGGACTTCCTGTCCAAGGTCCTGTGACCGGCGGCCGCCGGTAACCTGCTGACACGATGGCCACCGCCGACGAGCACCGCACCATCGCCCCGATCGTCGGTCCCGACGATCCCCGCCACTTCACCGATTCCGGGATCGAGATCGAGCCGCTCTACGACGAACGCGATCTCCCGGCGGATCTCGAAGCGCGGCTCGGCCGCCCCGGGGAATACCCCTACACCCGCGGGGTGCATCGCGACATGTACCGCCAGCAGCTGTGGACGATGCGCCAGTACGCCGGCTACGCCTCGGCCACCGAGTCAAACGAGCGCTACCGGTACCTGCTCCAGCACGGGTCCACCGGCCTGTCGATGGCATTCGATCTGCCGACGCAGCTGGGCCTGGACTCCGACGACCCGCGGTGCCTGGGCGAGGTGGGCCGCACCGGGGTGGCGATCGACACGATCGACGACATGCGCACCGCGTTTGATCAGATCCCGCTGGATCAGGTCTCGACCTCGATGACGATCAACGCCCCGGCCAGCGTGCTCCTGCTGCTCTACGAGCTGGTCGGCGAAGAGCAGGGGGTCGCCTCGGAGCAGCTGCGCGGGACGACCCAGAACGACATCCTCAAGGAGTACATCGCCCGCGGTAACTTCATCTACCCACCTGCGGGGGCGATCCGCCTGACCACCGACCTGTTCGCGTACTGCAACGAGCGGGTGCCGAAGTGGAACACGGTGTCGATCAGCGGCTACCACTTCCGGGAGAAGGGCTGCTCGGCGGTGCAGGAGGTCGCGTTCACGCTGGCCAACGGGATCGCCTACGTGCAGGCCGCGCTCGACGCCGGCCTTCAGATCGATCGCTTCGCGCCGCGGCTGGCCTTCTTCTTCAACGGCCACAACAACGTGTTCCAGGAGGTGGCCAAGTTCCGCGCCGCGCGGCGGATGTGGGCGGCGATCATGCGCGAGCGCTTCGGCGCCCGGGACGAGCGATCGTGGCGGCTGCGCTTCCACACCCAGACCGGCGGTGTCACCCTGACCGCGCAGCAGCCCGAGAACAACATCGTCCGCGTCGCCCTGCAGGGGTTCGCCGCCGTGTGCGGCGGGACCCAGTCGCTGCACACCAACGGCTTCGACGAGGCGCTTGCCCTGCCCACCGAGCGTGCCGCCAAGATCGCGCTGCGCACCCAGCAGATCATCGGCTACGAGTCGGGTGCTGCCGACACGGTCGACCCGTTCGCCGGGTCCTACTTCATCGAGGCGCTGACCGACGAGATCGAGCGCCGCGCCCAGGAGCTGATCGACAAGGTGTCAGAGCTCGGCGGCTCGGTGCAGGCGATCGACTTCATCAAGTCAGAGATCGAGGAATCCGCGTTCGGGTACCACGAGCGCTACCGCACCGAGCAGGACATCGTGGTCGGCGTCAACAAGTTCGTGCAGGACACGCCGGAGGTGCCCGACACCCTGCGGGTCGACCCCGAGTCAGAGCGCGAGCAGGTCGGCCGCCTGAAGGCGTTCAAGGCCGATCGCGACGCGGAGGTGGTGGAGAGGCGCCTGGACGAGATCCGCGCCTGCGCCCGGGGGACCGACAACATGCTCCCGGTGCTGCGGGCCGCCCTCAAGGATCGCTGCTCGATCGGCGAGGTCTGCGGGGCGATGCGCGACGTGTTCGGCGATTACCAGCCGACCTACTGACGCCCCCGCCGTGCCCCCGGCGACGATCACCTTCCCGTCGGTCGTGCTGGCGATCCACATCATCGCCGCCGTCGTCGGGTTCGGGATCACTTTCGCCTACCCGTTGCTGCTCGCCACCGCCGCTCGCACCGATCCCAGCGTCACCCCATGGCTGCTGCGCAACCGACAGCGGGTGGGGCGGGTGCTCGTCAACCCGGGGCTGTTGATCGTGCTGCTGGCCGGGATCTATCTGGCGACCGACCTGCATCAGTGGAGCCGGTTCTACGTGCAGTGGGGGCTCGCCGCCGTGATCGTGATCGGCGCGATCGAGGGGGCGATCATGATCCCGCGCTCCGGCCGGCTCGCCGAGATCGCCGAGCGAGACCTCGCGTCGACCGCGGTCCCGGGGGGCGGCCGGCGCACCAGCGCCACCTGGAGCCGCGAGTACGTCGGTGGCACCCGGATCCTGTGGCTGGCCGGCCTCGCCCTCCAGCTCGTCGTGCTCCTGACCGTGTTCTTCATGGCGGTTCATCTCGGCTCCTAGGTCCTTCACGGCTGGCCATTCTGGCGGGCCTGCATCGGCAGCCGGAAGACGAGCGCGAACGCGATCGCCAGCGGGATCAGGGACACCCAGCAGGTGGTCGCCAGCGAGCCAGTGGCCAGATGGCCGTCGGTCAGCTTGGAGAAGAACACCGTCCCCAACACGGCGACGCCCAGAGCGCCCGCCAGCTGCTGGACGGCGTTCAGGACGCCTGACGCCGAGCCGACCTCGTCCATGGCCACGCCGGCGAGGATGAAGTCGAACAGCTGGCCGAAGCTCAATCCGGAGCCGACGCCGACCAAGAACAGGCTGGGAGCCAGGTCCGCGGTACTCGCCGAGTCGGCGCCGGACGCGGTGATCGCCAGCCCGATAGTGCCGGCGGCCACGAGCCCCACGCCAATGTGGACCAGATGGCGGCCCATCCGGCCGACCAGCGCGAAGGAGGCGAGCATGCCCAGCACCATGCCGACCGTCAGCGGCACGAGCGTGAGCCCAGCGTGGATCGGCGAGAACCGCTCGCCGAGCTGACAGAACAGCGAGATGACGAGGATCAGGCCGACGAACGCGCCGAAGAACGCCAGGGCCACCGCGATCCCGCTGGTGTAGGTGCGGTTGCGCAGCAGGCTCGGCTCGATCAGCGGCGCCGACGGGCGCCGGCGCTCGTACCACACGAAGATCGCCAGCAGCGCGACTCCGCCGCCGAGGGCCACGAACATCCACGGCGGCCAACCGTCGGCACGTCCCTGGATCAGCGGGTAGATGATGGCGACCAGGGCTCCGCCGACCAGGGTCATGCCCGGGACGTCGAGGCGGACCCCGGGATGTGAGGCGCCACGGGGCAGGACCTGGAGCGCCGCGACCAGCGCGAACACGCCGACCGGGACGTTGATCAGGAACACCAGGCGCCACCCGGTCCCCCACAGGTCGGCGTCGATCAGCACGCCGGCCAGGATGGGAGCGGCGATCGCCGACAGGCCCATCACCGGCCCGAAGGTGGCGAACACCTTGGGCATCTCGCTCTCCGGGAAGACCTCCTTGAGCATCCCGAAGCCCTGCGGGATCAGCAGCGCCCCGAACGCGCCCTGGAGGACGCGAAACGCGATCAGCAGCCCCGGTGACGGCGCCGCTGCGCAGGCGGCCGACATCAGCGTGAAGCCGGCAGAGCCGACCAGGAACAGCCGGCGGCGGCCGAAGATGTCGCCTAGCCGGGCGCCGGTCACCAGCAGGACCGCGAACGCCAGCGTGTAGCCGGCACTGAGCCATTGCAGGGTGGATGCGCCGCCGCCGAGCGCGCGGCGAATCGACGGGCCGGCGATGGTGACGATCGTCGAGTCCATCAGGTCCATGATCTCGGCGGCCAGGACGACGGCGAGGACCACCCAGCGCCAGCGGTAGGGCGCGGCGGCCGGCGAGCCGGAGGTGAGCTCAGCTGGATCGGCGGCGACGGTGCTCATCGCGTTCCTTTCGTCGAGGGCGAACAGCGTTCGGAACGAACACCGTACGTCACGAACAACGATCGTGTCAAGTAGGATCCATGCGTGGAGTCGCCACCCCGTTCGCGCAGCACCCGCGACCGCCCGGCCAAGCCGCCGCTGAGCGAGGACGTAATCCTCGACGTGGCGCTGCGGATCCTCCGAGCCGAGGGGCTGGACGCGGTGACGATGCGCCGTCTGGCGACCGAGCTGGACACCGGGCCGGCGTCGCTGTACGTCTACATCTCCAGCCGAGACGAGCTCCGCAACGCGATGCTGGATCGGGTCAGCGGGATGATTGCGCTCGAGCCGCCCGATCCGGCGCGCTGGCGCGAGCAGGTGCACGCGCTGCTGGACGCGGTGCTCAAGACGATGGAGGCCCATCCCGGGATCGCGGAGGTCGCCGTGGCCAACCCGCCGAGCGGCGAGCGCGCGCTGCGGTTCGCCGAGAACCTGCTGGCGCTGCTGCGTGCCGGGGGCGTGCGCGATCAGGATGCGGCCTGGTGTTGCGACATCCTGCCGCTGATCACCACCGCGTCGGCGGTCGAGACCGCCGTCTACCAGCAGCGCGGAACCACGCAAGCGGAGCAGAGCGCGTTGGTCGATCGCCTCAGCCAGGCGTTCGCCGCGCTGCCCCCGGCGACGTTCCCCAACATCACAGCGCTGTCGGATGAGTTGACCAGCGGCGACGGTGACGCGCGCTTCCGGTTCGCGATCGACGTGATCCTCGACGGCCTCGTCGCCCGCGCCGGGCGGGACTAGCCGGAATGCGGCTTGCACGGCGTGTGGCACGGAGGACTCGGGCCCGAGCGGGCGAAGCACGCCTGCATGACGGAGCACCAGAGCAGCCGAACGCTCGTCAAGTCGACGCCCGAGTTGTGGGCCGAGTGCAGCGACGCGGCATCGCTGACCCGGCACCTGGGAGCGTTCGGCGAGATCCGGATCACCAAGCTCGAGCCCGATACCGCCGTTGCCTGGGAGGGCGTCGCCGCTAGCGGCACGGTGCGGCTCGAGCCCGCGGGATGGGGCACGCGGGTCACGCTGACGGCAACCGGGGCGACCGGCGCGGCCAACGTCCCCGGACGAGCGGCGGATCGCATAGAGCCGGAGGCCGACCCGGAGCCTCGCCCCGGGTGGTGGTCTGGGCTCAGGCAGATGCTCCGCCGCGGACCGGCCGGCCGGAGCGCCGACCCCGAGCCGGCGGCGCAAGCCGCACCGGCGGCGCAAGCCGCCCCACCAAAACCAACCACGATCGCGCAGGCGCTGCCGATGGCACTGGACAGCCTCGGCCGCGCCCACCATCGCCCGTACTCCCGCGCCTGACCGGCGACGATCTCCCATAGACTCGGGCGGAATGCGTGAGAAGGCTCCCGAGACTTTCGAGGAGAAGCTCGCCCAGCTGCAGGAGCTGCGCGACGAGGTGATCCATCACGGCACGCAGGCCGCGGTCGCCAAGCAGCACGAGAAGGGCAAGCTGACCGCTCGGGAGCGGATCGAGAAGCTGCTCGACCCCGGCTCGTTCCAGGAGCTCGACACCTACGTGCGCCACCGCACGCTGGACTTCGAGATGCAGCGCAACCGGCCGTGGGGGGACGCGGTCGTCACCGGCCACGGCACGATCGATGGCCGCCGGGTGTGCGTTTTCAGCCAGGACTTCACCGTCTTCGGGGGCTCGTTGGGGGAGGTCATGGCCGAGAAGATGTGCAAGATCATGGATCTGGCGGCCAAGCTGGGCTGTCCGGTGATCGGCATCAACGACTCGGGCGGCGCGCGGATCCAGGAGGGGGTCGTGTCGCTCGGCGCCTACGGCGATGTGTTCCTGCGCAACGTTCGCTGCAGCGGAGTGATTCCGCAGATCAGCCTGGTGATGGGTCCGTGTGCCGGCGGCGCGGTCTACTCGCCGGCGATCACCGACTTCGTCTTCATGGTCAAGGAGACCTCGCACATGTTCATCACCGGCCCGGAGGTGATCAAGACGGTCACCGGCGAGGAGGTCGGATTCGAGGAGCTGGGTGGGGCGATGTCGCACAACTCGAAGTCCGGGGTGGCCCACTTCGCCGCCGACGACGAGGACCAGTGCATCGAGGACACGCGTTACCTGCTCTCGTTCCTGCCCCAGAACAACCTCGAGACCCCGCCGCGGATGATCCCGACCGACGACCCGCGGCGCGAGGACCCGGAGCTGGACACGGTCGTGCCCGACAGCCCCAACAGGCCCTACGACATGCGCGACGTCATCCGGCTGGTCGTCGACGACGGCGAGTTCTACGAGGTCCACGAGCACTTCGCGCGCAACATCGTCTGCGGCCTCGCCCGGCTGGACGGTTACTCAGTCGGCGTCGTCGGCAACCAGCCGTCGCAGCTGGCCGGCGTGCTGGACATCGAATCCTCGGAGAAGGCGGCGCGCTTCATCCGCACCTGTGACGCGTTCAACATCCCGATCATCACCTTCTGCGACGTGCCCGGCTTCCTGCCCGGCACCACCCAGGAGTGGGGCGGGATCATCCGCCACGGGGCCAAGCTGCTGTACGCCTATGCCGAGGCGACGGTGCCGAAGATCACGATCATCACTCGCAAGGCCTACGGCGGCGCCTACGACGTGATGGGGTCAAAGCACCTGGCGGCCGACTTCAACTTCGCCTGGCCGAGCGCCGAGGTGGCGGTGATGGGCCCGGAGGGCGCGGTCAACATCATCTATCGCCGGGACATCTCCGCCTCGCCGACGCCCGACACCCGCCGCCAGAAGCTGATCGAGGACTACAAGGCGCACTTCGCCAACCCGTACGTGGCGGCCGAGCGCGGCTATATCGACGACGTGATCATCCCTCACGAGACCCGACCCAAGGTGATCACCGCGCTGCACACCCTGCAGACCAAGCGCGAGCCGGGGCCGCGGCGCAAGCACGGCAACATCCCGCTGTGAACCGCCGGCCCCAGCTCTCGATCGTCGCGCCCGGGGCGTCGCCCGAGGAGGCGGCTGCGGTGGTGGCGGCCATCGAGCGGTTCATGCGGGCGACGGCGCCGCTGCCCGCGCCACCGGCGCCGCAGGCCAGCCGCTGGCAGCAGGCCGCGCTGCAGGAGGGCGTCTCGCGCAGCCCGCAGCCGCACTCCGGCTGGCTGTAGCGTGGCTCAGATAGGCGGCGTGGAGTCGAGGCGGAGCGTCCTGCCCACCCTCCGATTCGCCGGCTTCAGAAGCGACCAAACCTGCTCGACAATTTGTTCAGACGGATACCCGGACTTGACTGGTGAGGGCGGCACTGTCACCGTCCATCACGGACGACGGCCGCACGTCATCTCCCTGACCGACACCAGCACGACGGCCTGCCCGACCTAATTTCGCTTCGGCGGGCGGGCCAGCGTGCCGTCGCCGCTGGCCCGACGCCTCGGCGCAGCGCGATGGATCCTGCCCGGAACAGCCCGCCGCGGAGGGGTTCGCCGGACTGCGCGCCACCAAAACATCTGAACCCAGATCGGCTTTTGGTAGTTTGTTCGGAAGCCCTTTCCGGGCGCGACGACCGTCCCCAGCCGGAAGGACCTCCGATGGAGCCCGCTTCGATTCAATCCGCCGCACCCCGTACCGGCTCGCTGGAGAACCCGGAGGTGGTGGAGAACGTCCCCGGACACGTGATCCCGATCCTCGAGCGCGAGTTCGACGACTTCGACACCGAGTCCACGCGCTACCGGAAAGGCCAGCTGGAGGAGGACGAGTTCATCAAGTTCCGCCTCAAGCAGGGCGTCTACGGCCAGCGTCAGCCCGACGTGCAGATGGTCCGGGTCAAGCTGCCGATGGGGGGAGTGACGCCGGATCAGCTGGACGCGTTCGCCGACGTGATCGAGCGTTACGTGCCGCTGCGCAAGGGCCACATCACGACCCGGCAGAACATCCAGATGCACCACGTGCCGCTGCCCGACGCCGCGGCGTTGATCCGTGAGCTCGGCGACGCCGGCCTGTCCTCGCGCGAGGGCTGCGGCAACACGATGCGCAACGTGACCGGGGACCCCCGGGCGGGCACGCTTCCCGGTGAGCACTTCGACATCACCCCCTACGCCGGCGCCTACGTCCGCTACTTCGTGCGCCATCCCACGACCCAGGCGATGCCGCGCAAGGTCAAGACGGCGTTCACCGCGACCGACGACGACAACGCGATCACCGGCATCCACGACATGGCGTTCATCCCCCGGGAGCGCGACGGCGTGCGCGGAGTCGAGGTCCGGGTCGGCGGCGGCACCTCGATCATGCCCCGGATCGCCCCGACGCTGTACGAGTTCGTGGAGCTCGACAACGGCGACTACCTTAAGGTCACCGAGGCGTGCATGCGGATCTTTGATCGCCAGGACTTCCTCCGCGTCAACCGCGCCCGGGCCCGGATCAAGGTGCTGATCGACAAGATCGGGATCGACGCCTTCCGTGACCTGGTGCAGGCGGAGCTGGAGGGTGAGTGGGTGGCCGAGCGCGACTTCTCGCTGGACGAGATCCGGTCAGACTACGACGAGGAGGCCGCTGCGCCGGCGCCGGGCGCCGGGTACGCGAGCCCCAACGGCGACCGCCGGCAGTTCGACCATTTTCTGCAGTCCAACGTCTCGCCCCAACGTCAGGTCGGATTTTCCACCGTCGAGGTCAAGGTGCGCCGGGGGGACCTCACCCCCGGGCAGCTGCGCGGCCTGGGCGAGATCATGCGGCGGTACTCCGGCGGCTTTGCCCGCACCACCGCGCACCAGAACTTCGTCCTGCGCTGGGTCCGGGACGAGTCTGTGTACGAGGTCTGGCAGGCGCTGACCGAGCTGGAGCTGGGCGAGGCCGGCGCCGATGAGATCTCCGACGTCGTCAGTTGCCCCGGCACCGACTCCTGCAAGCTCGGGATCACCAGCTCGATGGGGCTCAATCAGGCCGTCTCGGAGCGCATCGCGGAGATGGAGATCCAGGATCGGCTGACGCGGCGGATCCACATCAAGATGAGCGGGTGCCCGAACGGCTGCAGCCAGCACCACATCGCCGACATCGGCTTCTATGGCGCCTCGATCAAGGTCGGCGAAAGGACGATTCCGGCCTACATTCCCCACATCGGTGGGGGCTACGAGGGCGGCGTCGTCCGCTACGGCCAGCGGCTCAAGGCCCGGCTGCCGGCCAAGCGGGTTCCCGAGGCGGTGGATCGCTGGCTACGCTTCTACGAGTCAGACCGTCACGGGGGCGAGCCGTTCCAGGCCTTCGTCGACCGGGTCGGCGCGCCGGAATTCGAGCGGCGCGTGAAGGATCTGACGATGCCGATCGAATTCAATCTGCAGAACATGAGCCAGTTCATCGACTTCAACCGGCAGGCACCCTTCGAGGTCCAGCGCGGGGAGGGGGAGTGCGCGGTTTGAACGCCACTGTGCCTGATCTGGAGAACGCCACCGCGCAGGAGGTCATCGCCTACGCGGTGCAGCGGTTTGCGCCGCGGTTGACGGTCGCCTGCTCCTTTCAGAAGGAGGAGTCGGTGCTGCTGCACATGCTGTCGGAGATCGAGGGTGGGCGGGATCGCATTCGCGCGTTCACGATCGACACCGGCGTCCTGTTTGCCGAGACGCGGGCCACCTGGAAGCGCTTCGAGGACCGGTTCCCGATCGGCTTTACCGTGATCGACGCGCGCCGCCCCGGCGCGCCGTGGACCGCGGCCGACTGCTGCGGCGTCGCCAAGGTCGCGGCGCTGGAGGAGGCGCTGTCCGACGTGGACGCCTGGATCACCGGAATCCGCCGCGAGCAGGCGCCGACCCGCGCCGCGGCGCCCAAGCTCGAGCGCGACGAGCGGCGGGGCATCTGGAAGCTCAACCCCCTCGCCGACTGGTCTGAGAAGGACATTTGGGGGTATGTGTTCGCCCACGACCTGCCCTACAACCCGCTGCACGACGAGGGGTACTCCTCGATCGGCTGCGCTCCGTGCACGCTCCCCGGCTCCGGCCGCGAAGGGCGCTGGACCGGTCAGGACAAAACGGAGTGCGGAATCCATCTAGCTTGACGGGGGCGTGACACCGTCCCGCTATGTTCCGCTAACAAACTCTCAACACTGCCGATCACGTGAACCCGTTCCAATACGAGCTCTCGCACCTCGAGACCCTCGAGGCCGAGTCGATCCACATCTTCCGAGAGGTCGCTGCCGAGTTCGAGCGCCCCGTGCTCCTGTTCAGCGGTGGCAAGGATTCGATCGTGCTCCTCCGCCTGGCCGAGAAGGCGTTTGCCCCGGGCAAGTTCCCGTTCCCGATCATGCATGTGGACACCGGCCACAACTTCCCCGAGGTGATCGAGTTCCGTGACCGGATCGTCGCCGAGCTCGGCGAGCGGCTGATCGTGGCCTCGGTTCAGGACTCGATCGATCAGGGTCGCGTGGTAGAGGAATTCGTCCCACCCCACCCCCGCGCCTCCCGCAACCGGCTGCAGACGACCACCCTGCTCGATGCGCTCGAGGAGCATGGGTTCGACGCCGCCTTCGGTGGCGCCCGCCGCGACGAGGAGCGCGCCCGCGCCAAGGAGCGCGTGTTCTCGTTCCGGGACGACTTCGGCCAATGGGATCCCAAGCGCCAGCGCCCGGAGCTGTGGGCGCTCTACAACGGACGGATTCGCAAGGGCGAGCACGTGCGGGTGTTCCCGATCTCCAACTGGACCGAGCTCGACGTGTGGCAGTACATCGGCTCCGAGGGGCTGAAGATCCCGTCGATCTACTTCTCGCACGAGCGCGAGGTGTTCGCACGGGACGGGATGCTGTACGCCCACAACGACTTCGTCGAGCTGATCGACGGCGAGGCCCCGTTCTCCGAATCGGTCCGCTACCGGACGGTGGGAGACATGACCTGCACCGGTGCGGTGCGCTCGCGGGCGGCGACACTGGAGGCGGTGGTGGCCGAGATCGCCGCCACCAGGATCACCGAGCGCGGCGAGACCCGCGCCGACGACCGGGTGACCGAGGCGGCGATGGAGGATCGCAAGCGTGAAGGCTATTTCTGAGCACAACGGCCACAACGGCCACAACGGCTCCGGCAACGGGTACTCGATCCGCCGACGCAACTCCGAGCTGCTGAGGATCGCCACCGCGGGCTCGGTCGACGACGGCAAGAGCACCCTGATCGGCCGGTTGCTGCACGACTCCAAGTCGATCTTCGAGGACCAGCTGGAGCACGTGGTGCAGACGTCCGAGCGCCGGGGCGACGGATACGTGAACCTCGCCCTGCTCACCGACGGGCTGCGCGCCGAGCGCGAACAGGGGATCACGATCGACGTCGCCTACCGGTACTTCGCCACCCCGCGGCGCAAGTTCATCATCGCCGACACGCCGGGCCACGAGCAGTACACGCGCAACATGGTCACCGGCGCCTCCACGGCCGACCTGTCCGTGGTCCTGGTCGATGCTCGCAAGGGCGTGTCCGAGCAGACCCGCCGCCACGCGTACATCGCGTCGCTTTTGCGGATCCCCCACCTCGTAGTGTGCGTCAACAAGATGGACCTGGTCGGCTACGACGAGGACGTCTTCTACGCGATCCTCGAGGAGCTGACCGGCTGGGCGGCCCGGCTGCAGATCCCGGACATCACGTTCATCCCGATCTCGGCCCTGCACGGCGACAACGTGGTGACGCGCTCGGACGCGATGCAGTGGTACGGCGCGGCTCCGTTGCTGTACCACCTCGAGCACGTGGTGATCGCCCCGGACCGCAACCTCAACGACGTCCGCTTCCCCGTCCAGTGGGTGATCCGGCCGATGAGCGATGACCACCACGACTACCGTGGCTACGCCGGCCAGGTGGCCGGGGGAGTCCTCAGCCCGGGATCCGAGGTGACCGTCCTGCCGAGCGGCCAGCGGACCAGGATCGCCGCGATCGACGCCCACGGTGGCGAGCTGGAGGCCGCGTTCCCGACGATGTCGGTGGCGCTCCGGTTCACCGACGAGATCGACGTGTCCCGCGGGGACATGATCGTCGAGCCCGACGACCAGCCGGTGAGTGCTCGTGACCTGGAGGCGTTCGTCTGCTGGATGAGCGACAAGCCGCTCCAGCCCCGCGGCCGCTACGCGATCAAGCAGACCACCCGCAGCGCCCGGGCGATCGTGGAGGAGATCCACCACCGCGTCGACGTCAACACGCTGGAGCACGTGCCCGCCGCCGAGCTGGCGCTCAACGAGATCGGCCGGGTCCAGCTGCGCTGCAGCGCGCCGCTGGTCGTGGACCCGTACGCGCGCAACCGCACCACCGGCAGCTTCATCCTGATCGACGAGACGACCAACGACACGGTCGCCGCCGGGATGATCATCAGCGCGCGCTGAGGGTTCTGCGATCAGAGGCGGACGGCGGTCAGCCCCACTGCGAGCAGCACCATCGCGAGCCACAGCGCCTGCAGGGCGCCCTCCAGCGGCTCGGCCAGCTGTGTCGCGGTCAGCTCGCGCGTCTCGCCGGTGCGCAGTCGCTGCGTCCCGTGCAGCTCGACCGTGCGACGCCGCAGCTCGCGTGCCGGCTTGCTGAGCCGACGCTGGGCGAGGCTGAGCAGCGTGCAGGCGGCGGGCACGAGCAGGCCAGCCGGGCGGATCTGCAGCGCGTTGACGAAGTAGCCGGTGAACGCCGGGAATCCGCCCCAGGCGAGGGCGAACCACACGTCGTTGTGGAAGCGGCCGCCGGCCAGCTCGAGGTTGTAGGCCAGCGCCAGGAACGCTCCCCCGAGGACCAGGGGGATCAGCAGCGGCGAGATGGTGGCCGCTCCGATCGCCCCGATGACGACCGCGCCACCCAGACCTACCGCGGCGAGCGCGATCAGTGCGGGCCGGCTCAGCCGGGTCTGCAGAGGGCGCCCGGCGAGCTCGTCGAGGGCGTGAGCAGCGACGCCGACGGCGAGGAAGAAGGCGCCGAGCGCCGCCCACAGACGGTTCGCGTACAGCACGGGCGCAGCCGCCGCGCCCAGCGCGACGTAGCTGAGGTGCCACGCCGTGTACGGGGGGTGCAGGAGCGTGACCAGGTCTCGCCAGCCGCCCGGAGCCAGGGCGTAGAAGGCCGGTCGATCGAGCACGGGTCGGTCGGGCTCGGGAGCGGGCTCGGGTCGGTCGGGCTCGGGTCGGCCGGACTCGGGAGCGGGCTCGGGTCGGTCGGGCTCGAGAGCGGGCTCGGGTCGGTCGGGCTCGGGTCGATCGAGCTTAGGCGTGATCGCCGTGGCGGACCCCCGACATGACCAGACCGGCGCCGAAGCTCATCCGCCGCCGGGTGACGTCGCGGATGCCGGCCTGTGCGAAGAGCGTGACGAGATCCGGCTCGCGGTCGTAGAACCGCTCGATGCTGGGACCGAGGAAGCGGCCCACCTCGTACCACGCCCGCGAGACCAGCCGGCCGAGCAGCGGGAGCCCGACGCGGGTGTGAACCCGCCACAGGGCCCGCAGCCGCGGCCGGCCGGGCACGCCGAACTCCACCATCCCGATCCGGCCGCCAGGCTTGACCACCCTCGCGAGCTCCCGCAGAGTGCCCGGTGGATCGTCGACGTACCGCAGCAGGTAGGTGAACGTGAGGCCGTCAAACTCCTCATCGGCAAACGGCAGCCGCTCGGCCTCGCCGGTGGTGAAGGTGACCCGCCCGGGCGCCCGACCACGCTGGGTGAGCTGGGTGAGCCGGGCGCGGGCGACGCTGAGCATGGCATCGCTCTGATCCAGCCCGGTCACGTCGGCGCCGCGGCGGCCGAGGGCGAACGCGACCATCCCGGTGCCGGTGGCCACGTCGAGGATTCTCTGTCCCGGCTGCGGGTCGACCGCGTCGATCATCACCCGGCGCCAGCGCGGGTCCTGGCCGAAGCTGAGCACGGCGCCCATCTGGTCATAGAAGCGGGGCAGTTCCTGGAAAAGCTGGAGCGCGTGGCGCTTGCGGGGGGAGGCGGCGATGTCCACTCTTGGGTGCAAGGGTACGCAGCAGGGGCGGGACGGGGGCCCGGGGGCTCTGGCATGCCGTCGCGGACGTGGTTGCCGGGACCGCCGAGGGGCGGGCTTGCGCGGTTCGTTTCCGAGCCGCAGCCCCGGGCGCTCCCATCCGGCTCGGCTCCCCTTCGAGGCGTATTGGCGGTTTGCTCACCACCTCCGGGTCGCGGCGCCGGGTCGCGCCCCCCGAGCAGCGTCAGCCCTCGCCTCCCCGGCCTGGGTGGCTGGCCAGGCGGGCCGGCCCATGACCGCCGGCCACGGCGACGGCCACGTGGGCGAAATCAACCACACCTCGGCTCCGGTTGGAGCGCGTCGTCGATCTGGCCCACCCGTGCGGGGCAAATACCCCACACGGCCGCCCGGTAGCGCCCGCGTCGGGGATTTTCACCGCGGAAGCAGCGAGAACCGTTCTGCCAGGCGAGGGGTCTGCCAGCCAGCGGGGGCACGAGCCACGTCGGCAGCTACGCAACCCCGGCTCCGCTGGGCCTCCGGAGCCGCTCGCCCGCTCGGGGAGCTGTCCCTCGCTCGCGGAGCTGTCCCTCCGGCGCGTGCGCGCTGCGCAGCTGCCGCGGCGCCCAGCGGTCGTCGCCAGCCTCGCTCGGTCTCTCGGGGGTGTGCCCGGTAGAGTCCCCGCGGCATGTTCTCGAAGGTGCTGATCGCCAACCGCGGCGAGATCGCGGTCAGAATCGTGCGGGCGTGCCAGGAGCTTGGCATCGCCACGGTGGCGGTCTACTCCGAGCCCGATCGCGACGCGCTGCACGTCAAGCGGGCCGACGAGGCCTACTTGATCGGTCCCGCTCCGGCCGGCGAGAGCTACCTGTCGGTCGAGAAGCTGGTGGAGGTCGTAAACCAATCCGGTGCCGAGGCCGTGCATCCGGGATACGGTTTCCTCGCCGAGAACGCCGCCTTCGCCAGGGCGCTCGAGGAGCGCGGCATCGTGTTCATCGGTCCGCCGTCCTCGGCCATCGAGGCGATGGGGTCAAAGACCCGCGCACGCGAGCTGATGGCGAGGGCGGGGGTCCCGATCGTTCCCGGCACCACGTCGCCGGTGGCCTCGATCGACGATGCCCGGCGGGTGATCGCCGACACGATCGGCTATCCGGTCGCGGTCAAGGCGGCCGGTGGCGGTGGCGGCAAGGGGTTCCGGGTGGCGCTTGCCGAGGACCGGCTCCAGGACGCGTTCGAGGGCGCGGCCCGCGAGGGAGAGAAGTTCTTCGGGGACGGGACCGTCTACCTGGAGCGCTACCTGCCCGACCCGCGCCACGTCGAGGTGCAGGTCCTCGCCGACTCCCATGGCAACGTCATCCACCTCGGCGAACGAGACTGCTCGCTCCAGCGCCGCCACCAGAAGCTGATCGAGGAATCGCCGGCGCCGGCCGTGGACGACGCGCTACGCGCCCGGATCGGGAAGATCGCGACCGAGGCCGCGGCCGCGGTCAACTACAGCGGTGCGGGGACGATCGAGGGCCTGCTCCAGGACGGCGAGTACTTCTTCCTGGAGATGAACACGCGGGTCCAGGTCGAGCACTGCGTCACCGAGATGGTCACCGGTATCGACATCGTCAAGGAGGGGATCCGCGTCGCCGCCGGCGCGCCGCTGTCGATCCGGCAGGCCGACGTGCTGCTCCGCGGCCACGCGATCGAGTGCCGGATCAACGCCGAGGACGCCAGCCGGAACTTCGCGCCCGCGCCGGGAGTGATCGGCGCCTATCGCGAGCCGGCCGGACCCGGGGTGCGCGTGGACTCGGGCGTGGGACCGGGATCGGAGATCTCGCCGATGTACGACCCGATGGTGGCCAAGTTGATCGTCTGGGACACCGACCGTGAACAGGCCACAGCGCGGATGCTCCGGGCGCTGGACGAGTACGAGATCACCCAGCTCAAGACGCTGATCCCGTTCCACAAGGCGATCCTGGCGACCCCGCAGTGGGCCAACGCGCAGACGTGTCGCGATCTGATCGAGGACCGCAACTGGCTCAGAGCGCTGGCCTTCCCGTCGACCGACGGCGGGGCTCCCGACGGGGAGCCGGATGAGGCCAACGTCGAGCAGGCCTACACGGTCGAGGTCTCGGGCAAGCGCTTCGACGTCAGGGTGATCGGTCCGCCGTTCACCGGCGGTGCGGTCGCCAACGGCACCGGACCGGCCGCGGGGGCGGCAGTCGCCGCCGGCCGCCGGCCGCCGCGGCCCAGCCGGCGCCAGAGCGGGTCAGGCGGTGGCGGAGACACGCTGGCCTCGCCGATCCAGGGCACGGTGCTGAGGGTTGCGGTGCAGGCGGGCGCCGAGGTGCAGGAGGGCGCGCTGGTGTGCGTGATCGAGGCGATGAAGATGGAGAACGAGATCAGCGCGCACAAGGCGGGCAAGGTCTCGGAGTTGCCAATCGCGGTGGGGGCGTCGGTCGCCAGCGGGGACACGCTGGCCGTGATCAGCGCCACTGCGCCCGAGTAGGCGCCCGGCCCGAGTAGGCGCCCGGCCCGAGTAGGCGCCCGGCCCGAGTAGGCGCCCGGCCCGAGTAGGCGCCGGGCCCGACTAGGCGCCCGGCCCGAGTAGCGCCCGACACGCCCGCCGATCACGAGCTGCGGACAGAGACCGGGGCGCCGCGCGGGACGGAGGCTCGGCGCCGCGCGTGGCCGCGCCGAGCCTCAGCTTGATGACTTAGAACTTCGCGTTCCCGGTGCCGGTGATCGACTGGTAGAACCCCAACGGCTGCGCGGTGGCGCGGCACTGCCCGCTGGCGGAGCGCGGAGCAATCCCGGCGAACGTCACCGTGATCCTCACCGTTCCGCTGATCCCCGCATAGAGACCGCTGCCCTTGAACAGCTTCGTCGGCGCGCTGGCGGTGAACGCCACCGAGCACGTCGCCTTGTTGACCTGCGGCTGGGACTTGTTCAGCTTCTTGTTCAGCGCAGTGGCGTTGACCCAGAAGCCGCCCTTCTTGAGCGTGACCTTCTGGTAGGCCCCGTTTGAGTCGACCTTCCCGTTCTTGTCGACCGCGACGGTGGTGCCGTAGTCACCGATCGCTCCGGTGACGAGGATCTTCGACTTCGTATTCGTCACATTCGTCACGAATACCTTGATAGGTCCGCCTGCGGGCGGGGCCGCGGCCAACGCCGTTGAACCCACGATCGCGAGGCTCGCAAGACCCCCCATGACCAGCCCCAGCTTCACAATCTTCACGGTTTAGACCCCCCGGGTCTTGTAAGAGAACAGTGAGTGTCCGGGAACGACGCGATCGACTGCTTACCTATAGTTGCTGTCCCCCGGTTGACAGGTCCCAATCTGGCTTCACGGTCCCAGCCGGCCACCGGACCGTGTGCGCGCGCCGGGCGTCACTCGGCGACTCCTCCTTTCACCAGAGCAACGTTATCGGCGTGGATGCGCTTTTGCGGGACGCTCGCCCGCATCCGCGCCGGCAGCTCGGCACTGAGCGGATCGGCCACCAGCGCCTCGAGGTAGGCGCCGTCCTGCACCAGGATGGACTGCGCCCGGACCGAGTCGATCGGCGCTCCGTGGCCGGGAACGATCCATTCCGCCTCCATCACCAATGGGCGCAGCCGCTCGAGCGTCGCCTGGTAGGCGACGACCGAGCCGCCGGCCGACAACATCGGGATCTCCACCGGGGAGAGATAGTCGCCGCAGATCAGCACCCGTGCCCACGGCAGCCAGTAAGCCGCTCCGTCTTCGGTGTGACCGGTGGCGGGGTGCAGCTCCAGCTGGTGGGCGCTGCCGAGCTCCAGCCGGCCCGGCACGGGCAGCGACTGCAGCGATCCCAGGGCCAGCGGCGCCCGGCCGTCGACGTAGTGCTCGGCGTCGAATGCCCGCAGCTTGCGTTGTGCGTCGCCGATGTCGGCCGTGAGCCGCGCCGCCGTCGACTCCGGGCAGCCCAGAGAGGCTCCCGGAAACGCGGTTCGGGCCAGCAGGTGGTCCCAATCGCCGTGGGTGGCGAGCAGGCCCGACACGGGAAAGCCGGCCTGCTCGAGCACGTCGGGCAGCGCCCGGAGCTCCTCTGGATACACCGGTGAATCGATCACGAATCCCTCGTCGCCACCGCGCAGCGCGGTGCACGTCGTCTGCCACACGTCGGAGACGAACACGATCGCGTCGGCGTGCAGAGCGAGGGCGCGCATCTAGTGCCGCGTTCCGGCAGATCTTTGATGGTCTGGCGAGGGGCTGGGCGTGACTGGGCGCGGCCGCCGGCTTTCCTCGTACCGGGCGTACATGGATGCCGACGGCCGCTGTCCAGGTGCGTCCGGACGCCGCCAGAGCGCCAAGAGATCTCGCGAGCGTTGCACTAGCGGTGCACTAGGTGGCCCCGTCCGTAGACAGGAGGACATTCGACCGGCCTCCGGCGGCGCCCGGCTTTGTCCTCGGATGCTCGTGCCGCGCTGCCGCTCGTCGCATCCTGCGTCCGCGCCAGGCACCGGCGACCACTCTCGGTGTCGCCATATTTACGAACTGAAAACCACTGGGGCCGCCGGGTCGGGGGCGTCAGGAGACGCCGATCAGCTTCGCCGCTTCGCGCAGGTTGGCGACTTCGGCGTCGGGCTTCTTCTGCCCGGACTCCAGCTGCTGCTTGGTGCGGTTGACCCAGATGACCGGGATCTTCTTCTTCAGGCACGGTTCCACATCGTGGTAGTAGCTGGCCGCGACGTGGACCCACCCCTTCTTGGAGCCGATGCGTCGCTCGCATTCGGTGAAGTGCGCCGGGTCGGGCTTGTAGGAGCGGACCTGCTGGGCGGTGACCACGAGATCGAAGTCGAGCGGGATGTGCCGCCGCGTCTGCCCGAGCAGCTTGTCGTCGATGTTGGAGATCAGCCCGACCTTGTAGCCCTTGGCGACCTTCTGGAGCACCCCGTTGGTCTCCTTGAACGGCATCCAGCGGTGCACCGAATCGGGCAGGAAGCCCGACCGTGACGGCTCCAGGGGCCATCCCAGCTGCTTGGCGATCTGCACCGCCGTGCGCCGCAGCACTTCGGCGTACAGCTCATAGGATCCGGCCTCGATCTGCTGCTGGATCTCGTGAAACAAGGGCAGCAGCTCGTCGCGCTCGACCGTGAATCCGTCGCGCTCGGCCTCGGCGCTGAACGCCTCGAAAGCCCCGGTATCCCAGTCGATCAGCGTCCCGTAGACGTCGAAGGTCACGAACGAGATCGATTTCGGAATCGCCATGAGCGCGGATGATGCCATGCGGTAACCCGGCCCTGCGTCTTGGTGCACCCCCGGTGTCCCCCGACCCCTGAAATCAATAGAGTGGCTGGCCGCCATGGACCTGCTCGAGTATCAGGGCAAGCAGCTCTTCGCCCGTCACGGCGTTCCCGTCCCGGCGGGACAGCCGGCGCGGACGGTGGAGGACGCGGTGGCCGCCGCTGACGAGATCGGATACCCGTGTGCGATCAAGGCTCAGGTCCAGATCGGCGGCCGCGGCAAGCTCGGCGGCATCAAGATCGCCAACGACCGCCGGGAGGCCGAGGAGCACGCCCGCGCGATCCTCGGGATGGACATCCGTGGCCTGACCGTCCGCGAGCTGTGGATCGAGGGCGCCTCTGAGATCGAGGCCGAGTACTACGCGTCGGTGGTGTTCGATCGCTCGGCCAAGGCGCCCCTGGTGATGCTCTCGACCAAGGGCGGGATGGACATCGAGCAGGTCGCCGACGAGGATCCCGACGCGATCGCCCACCTTCACGTCGACCCGCTGCTGGGCTTCCAGGACTTCCATGGCCGCCGGCTCGCGTTCGAGGCCGGTGTCGACGCCGATGTCGTGCGGCCGGTGGGCGCCATGCTGGCCAAGCTCTACGAGGTGTTCACCAGTGAGGAGGCGACGCTTGTCGAAGTCAACCCGCTGATCGTCACTCCCGATCGGGAGGTGCGAGCCCTGGACGCCAAGGTGACCCTCGACGGCAACGCGCTCTACCGTCACGGGGACAACGCCCAGCTGCGCGACTTGTCCAACGAGGATCCCCAGGAGCAGATGGCCAAGGAGCGCGGCGTCACCTACGTCAAGCTCGACGGCGACATCGGCATCCTGGGCAACGGCGCCGGCCTGGTGATGTCGACCCTCGACGTCGTTGCCGAGGCCGGCGGCGCCCCCGCCAATTTCCTCGACGCCGGCGGCGGCTCGCGCGCCGACGCGATCACCAGCGCCGTCGAGGTGATCCTGTCTGACCCCAAGGTCAAGGCGGTGCTGTTCAACATCTTCGGCGGCATCACCCGCTGCGATGAGGTCGCCAAGGGACTGATCGAGGCGTTTGCGCAGATCAGACCGAATGTGCCCTTCGTGGTGCGGCTGGACGGGACCAACGGCGAGGAGGGACGCAAGCTGCTCGCCGACGCGCAGCTGCCCAACGTGTACTCGGAGTCGACCATGGACGGCGCCGCCGCCCGGGTCGTGCAGCTGGCCGCCGTCGCGCGATGAGCATCCTCGTCGGGACCGAGACGCGGCTGTGCACCAGCGGCATCACCGGCCGTGAGGGAACGTTTCACTCCCTGCGCAACCGTGACTACGGCACGCAGGTGGTCGGTGGCGTCACCCCCGGCAAGGGGGGGCAGGACGTGGACGGGATCCCCGTCTTCAACACGTTTCACGAGGCGGTCGACAAAGTTGGCGCCAACACCGCGATGGTGTTCGTGCCTCCCCGGTTCGCCGCCGACTCGATCCTCGAGGCCGAGGACGCCGGCGTCGAGCTGATCATCTGCATCACCGAGGGGGTCCCCGCCCACGACGAGCTGCGGGTCTACAACACCCTGCGCAAGAACGGGCGCGCCCGCCTGATCGGTCCCAACTGTCCCGGGATCCTGTCTCCGGGCAAGGGCAACGTGGGCATCATCCCCGCCGCCTTCTTCAGCGCCGGCAACGTCGGCGTGGTCTCCCGTTCCGGAACCCTCACCTACCAGATCGGAAACGTGCTCGCCCAGAGCGGCTTCGGCAACTCGACGATCGTCGGCATCGGCGGCGATCCGGTTCCGGGCACCGACTTCATCGATGTGATCGGGATGTTCCAGGAGGATCCCGAGACCGAGCTGATCGTGATGTGCGGCGAGATCGGTGGGGACGCCGAGGAGCGCGCCGCCGACTTCATCGCCGAGAACGTGACCAAGCCGACGATCGCCTACATCGCGGGCTTCACCGCTCCGCCGGGCAAGACGATGGGTCATGCCGGGGCGATCGTCTCGGGCTCGCGCGGGACCGCGGCCGCCAAGGCGGAGGCGCTGGAGGGCAAGGGCGTGCGCGTCGGCCGCACCCCTACGCAGGTGGCCGAAGCCGCCGCGGCACTTCTCTAGCGGGGCCACTAGCCTTCCAGCCATGGCCGGCACGATCTCGTTCGCCCGCGGAGCGCCGTCGCTGGACATCGTCGACGTCGAGGGGCTGCGGGCCGCTGCCGAGCAGGCGTTCACGCTCGATCCCGGCGGCATGACCGCCTACGGCACCGCCGTCGGCTATGTCCCTCTGCGCGAGTGGATCGCCGAGCAACACCAGGTGAGCATCGAGCAGGTGCTCGTCACCAACGGCTCGATGCAGGCCGACGCGTTTCTCTTCGACGCGCTGGTGCAGGCGGGCGACACCGTGATCGTTGAGCGGCCGACGTACGACCGGACGCTGCTCTCGCTGCGCAACCGGAACGCCGATGTCCGCATGGTGGAGCTCGAGACCGACGGGATCGACACCGCCGCGCTGAGCCGCGTGCTGGAGACCGGCTCCCAGCCCCGGCTCGCCCACATCATCCCCAACTTTCAGAACCCGGCCGGCTATACCCTGTCGGCGGCCAAGCGCGAGCGGCTGCTGGAGCTTGCCCGGGCGCATCAGTTCACGATCTTCGAGGATGACCCGTACGTGTCGCTGCGGTTCGAGGGTGACTCGCTGCCGACGATGCTGTCGATGGGGGGTGACGCGGTCGTCTACGCCTCCTCTTTCTCCAAGACCGTGTGCCCCGGCATCCGGGTCGGTTACCTCGTCGGTCCGGCCGAGCTGATCGCGCGGATCGTCAAGATCGCCACCAGCACCTACATCTCGCCCAACATGGTGGCGCAGGCGATCGTCAATCAATTCTGCCGCTCGGGGGCAGTGCAGCGGTCGGTGCAGACCGTCCGCGTCGCACTCCGCGAGCGGGCCCAGACCCTGTGCGACGCGCTGTCCGAGCACCTGCCCGACGCCCGCTTCGTTCCCCCTCAGGGTGGATACTTCCTCTGGGTCGATCTTCCCGAGCAGACCGACGTGGCCGCCCTGTTCGATGCGGCGGCGGCGCGTGGGGTGCAGTTCGTCAAGGGCAGCGACTTCGTGCTGGAGGGCGGTAAGTCCTCGCTGCGGCTGGCCTATTCCGGCGTGACCCCGGCGGAGATCGAGGACGGCGTCAGGCGCCTCGCCGACGCCTACCACGAGCTCAGCTCGTCCGCGAATGCGGCGTGACGAGCTCACAGCCTTGGGGGATTTGGCCGGCGGCGCGGCCGCCGGCATAGCGACGCAGGCGGGCGAGGTCCACGCCGGTGTCGCCCAGCGGGTGTTCGACGCGGTAGGCCCGGCGGCGGCGCCGGTGCGCGTCGTCCACGACCGGATCGCCGGGAGTGCCTACGCGGCGGCTCGGGTGCTGTCGGGCGCGCTCGTTCGCGCCGGCGCCGGCACTCTCGGCGCTGCTCGCGGCGACGACGCGGCTTCGATCACCGATACCCCGACCGGTCGGGCACTGGTGGGGGCGATCAACGGTCTGTACGGCGACCGGCTGCGGCGGGAGGGCAGCGCGCTCCAGATCCCGATGGCGGTGCGCCGCCGCGGTCGCGAGGTGCCGCTGGAGCGCGAATCCGTGGCCGCCGCGTTCACTGACGCGACGCCCCGGCTGGCGGTGTTCGTGCATGGGTTGGCCGAGACCGAGAGCGCTTGGCGGCGGCGCGCCGACCGCCACCTTCCCTACGGCGACCGGCTCCGCGCCGAGTTGCACTACACGCCGGTGTACGTCCGCTACAACAGCGGCCTGCACATCTCCGACAACGGTCGCCGGCTCGCGCAGGTCCTGGACGAGCTGACCGCCGGCTGGCCGGTGGCGGTGGACGAGATCGCGCTCATCGGGCACTCCATGGGTGGTCTGGTGCTCCGCGGAGCCTGCCATTACGGTGGCGCCGGCGGGTGGCGGGAACGCGTCCGCCACGTCCTGATGCTGGGGTCGCCCCACCGGGGCGCGCCCCTGGAGCGGGCCGCAAACGCGGCCTGCCACGCCGCGTCGCTGCTCCCGGAGACGCGACCTCTCTCTACGCCGATCAGGATCCGCAGCGCCGGCGTCAAGGACCTCGGCTTTGGATACGTCGTCGACGAGGATTGGGTCGGCCACGATCCCGACGCGCTCTGGAGCAACACCGCCACCGTGGTGCCGTATCTGGAGACGGCCAACCACTACTTCGTCAGCGCCACCGTCTCCCGGGAAGCCGACGCGCCCGTGGGGCGGCTGGTGGGTGACCTACTCGTGCTGCAGGCGAGCGCCTGGTCACAGGAGCGGGGCGTGCGGCGGCGGCGCTTCCCGGTCGACCACTACGCCCACCTCGGCGCCGCCAACCACTTCGACCTGCTCAACCACCCTGCGGTGTACGAGCTGATCCGAGGATGGCTGGCAGCGGATCGCGAGCTCGCCGCGCCGGCGGCGGAGTGACGCCGGTCCGCGGCGGGTGGCGCCGGGCTCTGAGACCGGCTCAGGCCGCGGCCTCGGTGGCGACGATCAGCACGCTGCAGCGAGCCCGGTGCGAGACCTTGTTGGGCACGTTGCCCAGCGCGAGCCGGCGGGCGCCATGCATCCCCTTGCTGCCGACGACGATCATCGTCGCCCCCACCTCATCGGCGACGGTGAGCAGAGCATCGGCGGGATCGCCGCTCTGCACCGCGTGCCGGATCACCGGCAGCCCGGCGAAGCGAACCGACGCTTCGGCCTGGGACAGGATGCTGTCGACTTGATCGTCGGGCAGCGGCGCCCACACCTTGGCCGCGCCCTCCGGGGCTCCGGTGACCCGGCCGCGGAGCGGCTCGAACGCGGAGACGACGTGGAGCTCGCCGTTCAGGGCTTTGGCCAGTCGCGTGGCCTCGGCCACGGCCAGCTTTGCCGTGTCCGACCCGTCTGTGCCGACCACGATCGAATCGCTCATGTGAGAAGGCCCTCCTGAGAAGCCGACAGTGGAGTAGACCCTATCCGCTCCGGGCGCCCGCGGTGGCCTCCGGCTGCCGGGCGGCCCCGCCTCAGCGGCCGTAGCGTTCGCGCCCGAGCACCAGCTGCTCGGGCAGCGCGGTGCGCGGCGGAGGGGAGGGATCGGCCAGCACCGACACGGTCTCGGCGACGCTGGCGGTGATGCTGGCGCTGGCGCCGTCGCTGTTTACCTGCACCTGCTCGCCGTCGTTGGCGGCCACGGCGCCCTGCATGCCGGGCTCGATCCCGGCCTCCTTGAGGTAGTGCAGGAGATCCTCGGCCTCGTTCTCGAACCGCAGGATCGTCACCCGGGCGCCGATCTCGCAGTCGGCGAGCGGGACGCCGTCGATCCGCGCGCCGACCTTGATCGGGTGGCCGTGCGGGCACGTCGTGGCATCGCCGACCGCGCCGCGAATGTAGGCCTCGAACCGGGGTGTCATCGCGTACTCGAGCTTTTCCGCCTCCTCGTGGACGTCATCCCAAGGCACCCCGACGACATCGGTCAGGAAGCGCTCGATCATCCGGTGGCGTCCGACGATCTGCTCGGCGTTGTCGCGCCCGGATTCGGTGAAGGCAATCCCGCGTCCACTCGTGCGCTCGATGTAGCCGTCGCGCTCGAGCCTGCCGAGCATCTCGTGCACCGTCGGCGCCGACAGCCGCATCGCACGCGCGAGGTTGGCGCCGGTCATCGGGAGCTGGGCTTCGTAGAGCCAGAACAGCGACTCCAGATACTCCTGCTCGGCGGCGGTCACCTGCGCGATGGCCATCGCTTGATCCTATCGGCCCCACCTGCCCGCCACGGCTACCATCGGCCCACCATGACCCTCCCCCTCCAGCCGCCGATCGAGCCGCAGCTCGCCCGCTCGGGCAAAGAGCTGCCGCTCGGAGAGCCGTGGGCGTATGAACCGAAGTACGACGGCTTCCGGGCGATCGCGTTCGTGGACGGGGACCAGTTCGTGATCCAGTCGCGCAGCGGCAAGCCGCTCGGGCGCTACTTTCCCGAGCTCGCCTTCGCCCCAGGGCGCTATGTGATCGACGGCGAGATCGTGATCGACGCCGAGGACGGCCAGCAGGACTTCGGGGCGCTGCAGCAGCGGATCCATCCTGCGGCGTCACGGATCGAGCTCCTCGCCGAGCAGACGCCGGCCCGTTACGTCGCGTTCGACCTGCTGGCGCAAGACGACGCGCTGTTGCTCTCGCTCCCGCTGGCCGACCGGCGGTCGGCATTGGAGGAGCTGGCCCGGAGCGGGATCGGGCTGACGCCGCTGACCCGAGATCCGGACGCCACCGCCGACTGGCTGCGCGACGGGGAGGGGGTGGTGGCCAAGGACCTGCGGGCGCCCTACCGGCCCGGCGAGCGCAAGGGCATGGTCAAGGTCAAGCGCGTGCGCACGATCGACGCCGTCGTCGCCGGGTACCGTCCCGGCAAGGAGGCGGGGACGGTGGGCTCGCTGATCCTCGGCCTCTACGACGGCGCCGGCGAGCTGCACGTCGTCGGCCACTCCTCGGGGCTCAAGGCGACCGAGAAGCGCGCGCTGGTGGAGCGGCTGGCGCCGTACGAGACCGGCGAGCGGGGTCACGGCGACCCCAGCCGCTGGCAGAGCGAGCGGGAGCTGGAGTGGATCTCGCTGCGTCCCGAGCTCGTGGTCGAGGTCACCTTCGACCACGCCAGCGGCGGGCGGATCCGCCACGGAACCCGGATCCTGCGCTGGCGAGACGACAAGCCGCCGCAGGCGTGCCGGCTGGAGCAGATGCGGTCATGACCACGACAACAAGGAGACGAGATGCCGCTACAGGGTGAATACGCGCCGAGCTCGGCGAAGTGGGTTCGCGACCAGGTGCAGGAGTACGAGGGCTCGGGGGGGACCCGCGGCACGACGCTGCGCGGCGTCCCGACGATCGTGGTGACCTCGGTGGGCGCGGGCTCGGGCAAGCTGCGCAAGAACCCGGTGATGCGCATCGAGCACGACGGTCGCTATGCGGCGGTGGCCTCGAAGGGCGGGGCGGCGGAGAATCCGGCCTGGTACCGCAACCTGGTCGACCATCCGCTGGTGGAGGTCCAGGACGGGACATCCCGGGGCGACTACACCGCGCGTGTGCTGGAGGGGGAGGAGCGCGCGCAGTGGTGGGACCGGGCCCTGCAGGTGTGGCCCGACTACGCCGAGTACCAGACCAAGACCGATCGCCAGATCCCGGTCTTCCTGCTCGAGCCGGCCGGCTGACGACCCCGCGGCGCGCGGCATGACTCCGATCCGCGGCGTCCCCGAGACCGTGTTGGTCGCGCCGGACTCGTTCAAGGGCACGTTCACAGCCTCGCAGGTGGCGGCGGCGATCGGGGATGGCCTGGTGGCCGGCGGACAGGAGGTGCAGCTGTGTCCGGTCGCCGACGGCGGCGAGGGCACGATGGAGGCGCTCGCCCTGGCGCTCGACGCCGAGCTGCGCGACGCCGACGTCACCGACCCGCTCGGCCGACCCGTCCAGGCCCGCTTCGCGATCGCCGGCGACGTGGCGATCGTGGAGGCCGCCGCGGCGAGCGGTTTGCATCACGTGGACGAGGAAGAGCGCGACGCATCGGCCGCGACGACCACCGGGACGGGTGAGCTGATTGCCGCCGCGGTCGAGGCCGGGGCCGGGACCGTATACCTCGGCGTCGGCGGGAGCGCCACGACCGACGGTGGCGAGGGCGCGATTGAGGCGATCGAGCGCAGCGGCGGGCTTGAGGGCGTCGAGCTGGTCGTGCTCTGCGATGTGCGCACCGCATTCGAGGACGCCGCTCGGGTGTTCGGTCCCCAGAAGGGGGCGACGGAGGCGGAGGTGCGCCGGCTCACCGACCGCCTGAACGCGCTCGCGCGCCGGTTGGCCAAAGACCCGCGAGGGATGCCGATGACCGGGGCCGCGGGAGGACTCTCGGGCGGCCTGTGGGCCACCTTCGGCGCCGAGCTCGTGCCGGGAGCGGCCTACGTGCTGGACGCCGTCGGCTTCGACGCGCGCATGCGGGGATCCCGGGCCGTGGTCACCGGGGAGGGCAGGCTGGACCAGCAGAGCCTGGCGGGCAAGGTGGTGTCCGAGGTGGCGACGCGGGCGCGTCAGTCAGGGGTCCCGTGTCACGCGGTCGTCGGCACCCGTGAGCTCGACGCGATGGGCACGCGGATCCTCGACCTCGATCGCGTGATCGAGGCCTCCACCCTGCCCGAGCTGGAGGCCGCCGGCAGGTCGCTGGCCGAGGTGATCTGACGGCCGGCCCGCGTGGTGGCGTACGCGCGGGGTCTCGGTGGAGCGACCGGCGCTCAGTGTGCGAACGCTGTCGCGTTGTCCTCGTCGGGCTCCGGCAGCGGTGAACCGAGCGACTGCAGCCGCTCGGTCTTGTCGCGCAGTAGGTCCAGCAGCTTGTCCGCCATCTCGAGGTGCATGCCGGAGCGGACGACGATCCGCAGCACGCTGAGGTCCTGGCGATTCTCCGGGAAGGAGTACGCTGGCACCAGCCACCCCCCCTCGCGCAGACGGTCGGAGACGTCGAACACCGTGTAGTTCTTGACCTCCGGCTTGAGCGCGAACGCGAACACGGGCAGATCGCTGCCGTCGGTGATGAGGTGATAGGGGCCCATCTCGGCGATCTCCGACGAAAGACGCAGCGCGATCTCCTGCAAGGTGCGCATCATCGCGGTGTAACCCTCGCGACCGAAGCTCATGAACATGAAGTACTGGGCCACCACCTCGCTGCCGGGGCGTGAGAAGTTCAGCGAGAACGTCGGCATGTGGCCCCCGAGGTAGTTGACGTCGAACACCAGGTCGCGAGGGAGGGCCGCCTTGTCGCGCCAGATCGCCCAGCCGACCCCGGGGTAGACCAGTCCGTACTTGTGGCCCGAGGCGTTGATCGACTGCACCCGGGCCAAGCGAAAGTCCCACTCGAGCTCGGGCGCCAGGAACGGCGCGACGAACCCGCCGGAGGCGGCGTCGACGTGCAGCGGGATGTCCAGCCCGCGGTCGGACTCCAGCTGGTCCAGGGCATCCGCGATCTCCTTCACCGGCTCGTAGCTGCCGTCGAAGGTGGAGCCGAGGATGGCGACCACGCCGATCGTGTTCTCGTCGCAGCGAGCCACCGCGCGTTCGGCGGTGAGGTGGTAGGTGTGGCCCTCCATCGGTACCAGCCGCGGCTCCACATCCCAGTACCGGCAGAACTTCTCCCAGCAGACCTGCACGTTGGCGCCCATCACCAGGTTGGGGCGGTCGGCGGGCTTGCCGGCGGCCTTCATCCGGTCACGCCACCGCCACTTCAGCGCCATGCCGGCGAGCATCGCCGCCTCGCTCGAGCCGGTGGTGGAGCAGCCGGTGGCGCTCTCGTGCTCGGGCGAGCTCCACAGATCGGCCAGGATGTTCACGCACCGCTCTTCGAGCTCGGCCGTCACCGGGTACTCGTCCTTGTCGATCATGTTCTTGTCGGCGGTCTCGGCCATCAGCGCCGCGCCCAGGGTCGGCATCCAGGTGGTGACGAAGGTGGCCAGGTTGAGCCGGGCCTGCCCGTCGAGCAGCAGGTCGGACTTGATCAGCTCGTACGCCGCATCGACCCCCACGCCGGTGTCCGGGAGGCTGTCGATCGGCAGCTCGGCCTCGACGATCTGCTGCGCCGGCAGCGCCACCGGGCGGTTGTGCCTTCTCCCCTGCTCGCGTGCAGTCAGCGGCATGCCGGCCTCTCCTTCTGGTTGATGGTTACGGCTCGTCGGTTGGGCCGACGGGCTGATCAGTCAGTGGCGATGATCACGTCCGAGGCCTTGACGACGGCGGTCACCCGGCTGCCCTCGGCGAGTCCGAGCTCCTCCACGGCCTCGACGGTGATCGATGCGACGAGACGCTGGCCGGCGACATCGAGCACGACGTTGGCGATCGCCTCGCCGCGGCGGATCTCGGATACGGTTCCGGCCAGCTGGTTACGCGCACTCAGCTTCACGTTCGATCCTCTCTAGTCATAACACCAGTAAAGCGAACCGGGTGGCAGCGGGCTGGCTCCTATGCGATGTTTGGAGCCATGGACGCGAATCTGACCCTCGGCGAGGCAGCCGTCGCGATCGGCGTGAGTGCCGACACGCTGAGACGTTGGGATCGGGCGGGAAAGCTGAGGACGTTCCGGGACGAGCGAAACCGCCGCATGGTCTCGGCGGCGGAGGTCCGTCGCCTGACCCGTCGTCCCCAGCGTCACGAGACCGGCAGGCGGCTGTCGGCTCGCAACCGCCTCAACGGGGTGGTTCGATCGGTGGAAGTCGACGGGGTCATGGCGTTGGTCGAGATCGAGGCCGGTCCCTATCTGATCACCGCCGCGGTCACCCGCGACTCGGTGGAGGAGCTGGCGCTGGCGCCCGGGGTCGAGGCGACGGCGACGGTGAAGGCCACCTCGGTGATGGTCGAACGTTCGTGAGCGTTCGCGCGTCGCGTTAGTTCGTGACCCCGGAGAGCCTCCACGAGTTCTTCGCGGCGAGCGCCGGAGTCGCCGGGGCGCTCGTCGGACTCCTGTTCGTCGCGGTCTCGGTGACCCAGGAGCGGCTGGCCGAGACGGGAGAGACACAGCTCGAGCGGATCGGCGCCTCGGCCGCGCTGACCGCCTTCACCAACGCGCTGGTGATCTCGCTGTTCGCACTGCTGCCCGGCCACCCGGACGGCCCGACCGCGATCTCGGTGTCCATCGTCGGCCTGCTGTTCGTCATCGCCTCGCTGCTGTCGCTGGTGCGCGTCCGCGGCGTGCACCGGAGCGACATCGGCGATTTCATCTTCCTCGTCGTCCTGGTGGTCGTGTTCGTGCTCCAGCTCCTCAACGGGATCCACATAAGCGACCGCCCGCATGACAAGGGTGGGGTCGACACGCTCGCCATTCTGGTGATCATCTGCTTCTTGATCGGGATCGCCCGGTCGTGGTCGTTGATCGGCGGCCCGGAGATCGGGCTCTTCAGCGAGCTGCGGGCGCTTCGCCGCCACCCGGCGAAGGACGACGACTAGTGGGCCTCACCGAAACGTTGCACCCGAAATGGCGGCCCCGGATGACCGCCATGCCGCGTCCTCGGAGCCTCGCGCAGCTCCGCTGCGCCACGGCTCCTGCGTCCTTGCCTGGCGGCCCCCGGACCTCGCCCTTTCAGGCACAACGTTCCGGTGAGACCCCCTAGCCCCAGAGCACGTCGAGCCGGGACGGCTTGCGGAACACCAGCCCGCGCACCTCAGCGGGCCGGTCAGGGTCCAAACGCAGATCCGGCAGGGCGCGCAGCAGCTCCGCCAGGGCGGTCCTAGCCTCCAGACGGGCCAGGTGAACCCCGACGCACACGTGCGGCCCCTGCGCGAAGGCGACGTGCCGTCTCAGGTTGGAGCGGGCCGGGTGAAACGCATCGGGATCCGGGAAGACGGCCGGGTCACGGTTGGCGCCGGCGATCGAGAGGCGGACGAGTTCGCCGGCGGCTATGCCTGCATGGCCCAGCTGCGTGTCGGCGGTTGCGTAGCGGTCGATGACCGCTGCGGCCGGTTCGAGCCGCAGCGATTCATCGATCGTCCGGTCGAGCTCGTCGCTGGCCCCACCCGCCGCCGCCAGCTGGTCGGGACGTCGCAGGATGTGGAGCGCGGCATTGGCGATCATCCCCTCGGTGGTCTCGATCCCCCCGAACAGAAGCACCGCGGCGTTGGCGATGACCTGCTCGGTGGAGAGTGGCCCGGCTGCGGCCGCCGCCCCGAGCAGCGACGAGGCGTCGCCGTGATCGATCACCGACCGCAGCCGCCCGCTCAGCTCGTCGTAGGCCTGTGCGCCTGCCGGGGTGGCGCCGCCGCCGGCGGTGATCTGGGTCACCGAAGCCACGATCGCGTCGTACCAGGCCAGCACCTCGGTCACCTCTCCGGAGCTGAGGCCGAGCGCGCGGGTGACGATCGAGGCCGCCATCGGGCCGGCGAACGCGCGCCTGAGCTCGGCGGCTCCCGCCGGGCGGCTGGCGCGGATCTCCTTGACCAGCGCCTCGGCCTGCGCGGCGGCGGCGTCGCCGAACCGCCCGGCGACCGCGGCGGCGCGGAACGGGCCGACGAACGGCGCGCGATGGCGGGCATGCTCCGGCCCATCGAGGCTCAGCATGCTCGGCCCGACCACCTGGGCGGTCGAGAACCGCGGGTCATCCACCGTGAACGTCTCGGCGTCGCGCATCGCCGCCAACACCAGGTCATGCCGGGTGACCAGCCAGCCGTCGAGGCTGGGCAGCCACGACACGGGCTCGCGCTCGCGCAACCGGGCGAGCACCGGGTGGGGGTCGCGGTCCAGCTCCTGGAGGGTGACCGACGCGCCGAGGGGAAAACCCGGGCGCCCGTGTCCGTCCGCGCGGTTCATACCCAAGGGATTCTGCCCGTCGGCTCACGGCCGCGGTCTGCGCCCGACGGCTCACGGCGGCGGCCTCCGGCCCGGCGGTGGCTGACAGCCGAGGTCGACCAGATGGCGGACGAACGCAACCCGGTCGCGGTCGGGATGAAACGGATCGACCCCATCGCGCAGCAGCTGGGCCACGCGCTCGATGTCGAACAGCAGCGCGAGCTTGCCCGGTGGATCGTCCCATTCGCCGGAGTCGTAACGGTCGGTCCAGGCGGCGAGAGCGGCCAGTGCCTCCACCTGCACCTCGTCTTCCCACCATTGCGATCTGATCGCCAGCCGGTAGCGATCCCGCAGCGCGCAGACGTCGCTCCACAGCCGCTCGAACCACAGCCACCGCTCCCGGGGGAGCAGGCCCCGCCAGGTCAGCGGCCAGCGGCCGCCCTCCTCCTCGGACCAGCCATCGTCCCGGGGGAGGTCGTCGGGCCATTCGTCGGGGCCGTGCCAGTTCACGGCGCCGCCGGTCTCCGCAGCCGGGGGTCGACTGGCTGGATCACGGTGCCGCCAGTCGCCGCAGGCGGCGGTCGGCGAACCACATCCTCAGGCGCACCACCACCGGCGGGACGCGCCCGTACACAAGCAGAGCGTGCCCGGGCGCCAGCTGGCGCAGGGCCTCGGGCGCGACCAGCGGCCGCCGGCGGACTCCGACCGTGCGGGTACCGCCCCCGGCTCCGGTGGTGCGCGTCGTCTCCCGGACCTCCTCGTCGCCGGCCAAGCCCGAGAAGTAGCGCAGGGTCTCCAAGTCGGCCACGCCCGGCAGGAGCATCCGTGCCCGGTGGCTGTTGACGACCGTCTCGGCCTGGCGACCGTACCGGCTTCGGGCCTGGGCTAGATCGTGGAAGATCGACATCAGCTGGATGTTGTGGCTCGGGGCCGTCGACGCCACCTCGGCCAGGTTCGGCAGCGGCGCCACGTTGCCGGCCTCGTCGAGGCACAGCAGCAGCGGCAGCTCGAGCCGGCCGCCGGCGAGCGTGGCCCGCTCGTAGGCGCGATCCACCACCTCCGACAACAGCGCGAGGAAGATCGGCCGCAGGAGCTTTGACGCCTTGGCATCGCCGATCAGGTAGAGCGTCGCCGGCTCCTGCAGCAGCGAGTCGGGCGTGATCTCGCAGGAGCGTGCTGAGCGCAGCACGCGCGCGAAGCGGTAGGCCCGCAACAGTCCCTGGGCGGTGGCCTCGATCGACGAGCGGGTGCGATCGGCCTGCGACTCGAACGCGCGCAGCGCGTCATAGGCCGCGTGCACGTCTTCGACCTCCGCTTCCTCTTGCGCCGTGCCGGTGAGCGTGGAGATCGTCTCGTAGAGATCGCGCGCGCCCTGCCCGTAGGTCCAGCGAACCACCGCGGCCATGCCGGCCCGTGAGCGCGCCGCGGTGAACAGGAGCGGAGCCAGCCGCTGCTCGGCCGCGATCGCCCAGAAATCGCCGCCCTCAACGCCGCGCTGGTCCAGCTCGCCGGCGGCGGCCAGCCGCCAGGCCACCTCCAGCGCACCGTCCCAGCTGGATGCGGCACGCAGCGGCGACCACGTGTGGGCCGCCCCGGCCGACAGCTCGAACGGGTCGAACACGAACACCGGGCCGAGCCGGCGGCGACGAGCCTCGGTGCAGGCCAATAGATCGGTCTTGATCGAAGAGGCGATCGCAGGCCCCTCCCATTCGAGCAGCGCCGGGACGGCCAATCCCGCCGACTTCCCAGACTGGGGCGGGCCGAAGGCAACCACCGCATGGCGCTCCTCGGCGTGCAGCAGCCGTCCCCGGCAGCGGCCGAGGCCCAGCCGCCCGCCGCGCCCGCCGCGCCCGCCGCGCCCGCCGCCGTGCAACGCCCGCAGCTCGCTGGGCCCGGCCCACCGCGCGCCGCCCCTCTGGCCCTCGCCGATCGAGCGCATCAGGCTTCCCATCCGTCCGGTCCGCGCGGCTGCGGTTACCGCGGCCGCTCCCGGTGCCGCCAGCAGCCCGAGGGCGGCGTAGCAACCGGCGGGTCCGGGCAGCAGGCGACGCACCGTCCGCGGCCATGCGGCGGCGGGATGGCTCAAGCGAATGGGCAGGCGGGCGATCACCTCGGGCAGCTGAGCGGCTGACATCCGCGGCCATCCGTGCCCGAACAAGACCCCGGCGATCCCGCCCCAGAGCCAAACCGCCAGGCCAAGCCCCAGTGCGCCGCCGATCAGGATCAGCACCGTCCCGTCGGAAAGCGCCGGTGATCGCTCGCCCTTCATCCGCGGCGCATCCCGCTCAGGCTGGTGCTCATGCCCGCGTCGGTGTTGGTCAGCTGGGTCTCGATCCGCGATCGATGGTGGGCGACCACGAACGACCGGGTGCCGACGCGCCACAGCGCCTGGCCGGCGGACAGCATCGAGATCAGGCGCGCCTCGCTCTCGGAGAGGCCGAGCAACGATCGGGTCAACGGCACCTGGCTCTCATCCTGGTGATAGACGATCCGCGTCGATGCGTCGGCGATCAGTCCCTCGGCGATTCGCGCCGCCCGGGAACCGGCATCGCCCGCGGCCTGGAGATCGGCGAGCTTGTGCAGCACCACCAGGTTCATCACGCCGAATTGCCGAGCGAGCTTGAAGTTGGACTGAAACCACTCGCCGAGCCCGGTGTGCTGGACGATCTTCCACGACTCGTCGGCGACGCTGATCAGCCGCTCTCGCCCCGGCCGCTCGGCCGTTCGCGCCAGCAACGCGCCGATCCAGGCGCTGGCGCAGGCCATCAGGATCCCAACCGCCGGTGAGTCCCGGACCGCGTGCAGGTCGAGCACGAGCAGCTTGGCGTCGAGCGCCAAGCCGGGTGTGGTCGGTCCGTCGAACATCCCGCGCAGCGGGCCCTCGCACAGGTCCTGCAGCGCGAGAGCGGCGCGACGGGCATCGGCGGCCAGCGCCGGAGCATTGGTCTGCAGCGCGCGCGTCATCGCATCGACCGGTGAGAACAGCACGGCGGCGATCTCCGGCAGCGTCGGCTCGCCGGCGCCGCGGGCCCGCACCACCCGCAGGGCCTCGCGCAGGGCGGCCGCTTCCAGCTGCGTCAGCGGGTGGCCGAGGGCGGCGACGGTGACCGCGCGCAGCAGCTCCAGCTGGGCGTGCTCCTCGGGCCGCGAAGCGAGCGGATTGAGACGGACGCCGCCCCCGGGAACCAGCGAGATCGGCCGCACCCCGACGGCGTCGCACAGCGGGCCGTACTCACGCTTGACGTCGAGCACAAACGCTCGGCGGCCGAACAGGAGCATGCGCCACAGCAGGCTCTTGACCAGCGCGCTCTTGCCCTGACCCAGCTTGCCGAGCACGATCACGTTCGGATCGTCCAGCGTCCCTTCGCCGTACAGGACCCATGGGTCGTAGCAGAACGCCCCGCCACCGGAATCTCGCCCCACGTAAACCCCTCGCCCGCCGAGCCCGCCGGGGTTGACGAACGGGTAGATCGCCTGGGCGTGTCGGGTCGTGCAGCGATGCCCGGGACGCTCGGTCACACGCAGGCTCACCGCAGTCCTCGGCAGAGAGGGAGGGTGAACGTGAACGTCTCGGCCTGCTGGCCGTAGAGGCGGTGGAGCTCCAGCCGTGCGCGCGCGGCGTGCTCGAGTACCTCGCTGCACGCCCGGCGCAGCTCATCGCGGTCTCGTCCGGAGACGGTGACGAACCCGCTCAGGCGGACCTCGGCGTGGCCGGCGGCGAGCTCGGCCTCGCGGCGCAGCGTCGCCTCGACCGCCTGTCGCTGGCGAGCGGTCTCGGATTGACCGAACCGGCTGCGCAGCTCCCGGTCAGCCCGGTCTCGGGTGATCGCCGCCTCCACCTCCCGGGTGGAACGGTCGACCGGGAGCGGCTCGAACGTGACCGAGACGGTACGCACGGCGCCGGAGTGGCCCAACAGCGAGTCCATGAACATGGGTGAGACGTCGATCCGCGGCCAGCCGCCGATCCAGTAGGTGGTGTGCAGCGCCCCGTCGCTCTGGTAGTGATCCCACGCCTCGTTGGTTCCCAGGGGCCAGCTGTTGACATCGCTGAGCCCGTCGCGCTCTGGGTCGGCGGCTTCGAGCGCCGTGAGCTCGGCGCGAGCGAACGGATCGAACGCGGTTCGCAGCGTGCGCGCGAGCTGGCCCGCGCTGAGGGCGCCGAGGACCCGGATCTCCGCCGCCTCGAGGCCCTGAGCCACCCGCTCGGTCTGCTCCACCAGCGCCTGCATCGGCGTGGAAGCGCCGCGTTCGCGCAGGCGGCCGCCGTCGACCTGGACCGCCAGCAGGATCTCGTGCTCCTGAGAGACGCGAGCACTGTTGGAGATGAGCTCCAGGTAGGACTCGATCATCGGCGTCCCGCGCAGGGGGATCGCCGGATCGCGTTCGGTGTGGACCCAGCGGGCGAGCTCGTCGCCCTGGGCGGGCGCGGTCCGCTCGATCCACTGCAGGCGTCTCACCGCCGTCCCGCCGCAGGCGGCCAGCACCAGGCCCCACCGCGCCAGGCGGCGCTCCTGGGCCTCGCGGTCGAGCAAGGCGAACGCGCCGACGCGGCACACCAGGACCGCGGTTAGCCGCCTGCCCGACCGCTCCGAGAGCGCCCCGATGTCCCCACCTCGGTAGGGCGCGTCGACAATCCGGATGCCGCGTACGGCTCCGGGTGGTACGGCGGCGGGATCGCGCCATCTTCCACCGCCGCCGACCAGCATGCCGGCGGTGCAGACCGGCGACCGGAATCGACGGGCGTCGCGGCGGCGGATCAGGAACGCCATGGTCACCGGCAGCCACTCCTGAATAGTGCGGCCGCCGATGGGCGCGAACGAGACGACGATCCCGAGCACGACGAAGATCGCGGCCACCAGCACACCTGAAGCCGAGGGGGAGATGTCGAGCGAGACGATCGCCGCCACGCCGGAGCAGGCCACCACGCCGGCCTGGCCGGCTCGTACCGGGCCGAGGATGCCGCGCCGTTCCAGCGGCCCGAAGGAATAGGTCGTGGGGGCAGGACTCACCGGCGCTCGTCGTCCTGCGCCGGGGGCGAGTCGGCGGGCGCCGCCGATCGGGTGCGATCGGGACCGAGCGGCTCGGGAGTGGGCGGCCGCAGCGCCTCCCCGGCGGCAGTGGGCGGCCGCAGCACCTCCCCGGCGGCAGTGGGCGGCCGCAGCGCCTCCCCGGCGGCGGGTGGCTGCACCTGTCCCGGCTCCGAGGGCGGTTGCGCGACCGGGTCCGCGCGGCCTGCGTCGGTGACGGCGGGAGGTGGCGCGGGCTCCGGCGGCGCAACCGGGCCACCGGCGCTCCCGCCGGGCTCCGGAATCGCTCCGGCGTCGAAGAGCGGGCGGTCGGATGCGAACTCGTCCGCGTCCTGCACCTCCAGGGACCGCCACTCTCCGTTTCCGGCCTGCCACAGCCCCTCCATCCCGGGCAATCGCGCGCGGGCTGAGTTGTCGGCTGCTCCGCCCCCGGAGTGACCGGTGGTCGGCGGCTCGCCCTCGCCGGTGCTCTCGGCCTGCCCTCCATCACCGATGAGAGCAACCGGCACCGTCGGCCCGGCGGTTGGCTCACCGTCGGACGAACGCTCGGCGGAGTCGGAACGACCGCTCATCCCCGCGGGTGGCGCAGCCTCGGGAACATAGGTGGACGGCTGCTGGTCCCAGCTCTGGGGGACATAGATCGGCGCCTCCTGGCCCGAATTCCGGAGCCGCTCGGTCAGCTGCGCCGGATCCGGATCTGGCTCAGCGGCGTCGGCGGCGGCATCGGCTCGTTCCAAGGGGGGTATGGGTCCGTGGCTCCCCGAGGGCCGCAGCCCGCCCACCGCGGCGCTGGCGAGCTCGTGCAACGGCAGGAGCCGGAGCAGCGCCCATGGGGAGAAGGCGGCCAGCAGGACCAGCGTCGCCCCGGCGAGCATCGACTCGGGTCCGGGCAGCAGCGTGTGCCCCAGTGCGGCGCCCCCGAGCGCCAGCACGGCGACGATCGCGAACTTGGACAGGATCAGCGCGACCAGCAGCTCCACGGAACGGATCGCCCAGATCCGCCGCGCCGGCCAGACCATCGCCGCGAAGAACAGCGGCAGCATCAACACGATCACGTACACGGCGGCCTGGCGGATCAGCAGTTCCACCCACAGCGTGATCGTCGCCGCCGCGGTGAGCAGGCCGACGAAGAAGCCGACGAACAGGGTGCCGCTGCCGGCGGTGATCAGTCCGGTCAGCTCGCTGGCCTTGGTGAGGAACTCGCCGCCGGCGTCCTGCGACGCCGAGGACACGACCGTCGACATCTCATCCGAGCCGGCGAGCAGGAGCATCGTCAGGGGCGCGGCCACCCCGACCGCCAGCAGGCCCAGGGGCAGATATCCGAACGCGGCGCGGAACAGCAGTGCCAGGTCGGAGCGAATCAACGCCTGGATCGCCGCCGCGAACAGGAACGGCAGCGTCAGCAGCGCCGAGACCGCCGCCATGCGCCAGTAGAAGGCGGAGAACCAGGTGCTGTTCAGGTTCGGCGCCGTCGAAGACCCGATCAGCTTGACGGTTTCCTTGAGTAGGTACTTGGCGCCTCCCACCACCGCTGTCACCACTGCGGTGAGTCCCACCGCCGCCGTCGCCGCGCGGCCGGCTCCGCTGCCGGTCAATGCGCTGACGGCGCCGCCGAGATGGCCACCCAGAAGCTTCTTGCCGGCTCCCAGGACCTGGCCGGCGTGGGTGGCGAGGGTGCAGGCCTTGCCGACGACTCCGCTCACGAGGGCGCCGAGCGAGCACAGCGTCCCGCCGACGCTGGCCGCCGCCGGCTGGGGCGTGGCCCAGGTGAGGACGACGACGAGCAACGTCGCCAGCGCGATCGACCGAACCCCGACGCTCATTTAGCCGTCGCCCCCAGATGAGCGAAGAAGTTCACGAGGCCGGGCGCGGCGCCGACGACCAGCGCCGAGGCGCCCGAGACGAGTGCGGCCATCCGTCCCCGCGCCGCGTAGTGGTGATTGTGGCTGTGTGACGCGACGGCCCACAACCCGGCTCCGATAAACGCCCCGAGCAGGGCGATCACCAGCGCCCACGCCTCGGCTCCGTTGACGATCTGCTGCAAGACATTGCTGCCCGGCAGCCCTCGCAGATCGGGATGGGCTGCAACCACCGCCAGCGGGCTCGCGATCATGTGTTACCTCCTGAGAGCCTAAATGAGCCAATTGAGATGCCTAGAGCCTACACAACGGGACGGATAATCGTTAGAGTAAAACGTAAATAAACAGACTCAATTAGTCTCAAGAGGTGATCCTATGGCTGTCGCTGCTCACGAACCGGTACTTGACGAGATCGCGGACGTGGCCGGTCTCTACACGGAGCAGTCCGCCAAGGTCAATCGGCTGGTGCGCAGCGGCGTGCGGGCACCGGAGCCCCTCATCGAGGACGCATGCCAGGTGGCGTGGAGCCGTCTAATCGACCATCGGCATCGGATTCGCCGGGACACCGCGGTCGCTTGGTTGGTGACGACCGCACTTCACGAGGCGCTCAAGCTGATCCGCCGTGAGAGACGCGACACGTCGCTGGAGGCGCTGCTGGACGAGGCCGGCGACCTGCCGCGGGCGATGACCGTCGCGTCGGCTGACGAGCTTGTCGAGTTCCGCGTCCGGCTCGCCTCGCTCGCCGCGCTGAACGAGCGGCAGCGCCGGCTCGTCTGGCTCCAGGCGATCGGCCTCAGCTACGCCGAGATGGCGGGAGAGACGGGCGCGACCGAGCGGACGGTGGAGCGCCAGCTGTCGCGGGCGAGGCGGAAATTGGGTGACGCGACGTAACCGGACTCGGGGTCTGCGTCGCCAGCGTCGGCAGCATCCGCCCCCCCGGCCCCGCCGGGACCGACGAACCGAGTCCGTTGGCCGGCTACCGCTGGGCTCGCCCGCGCTTGCGCCGCTTTCGCTCGGTCGGGCTCAGCTTCCGGGGCTTGGGTGGCGGCTTGGAGCCGGCCCGGCGGCCCTCGGCGGCGATGCCGCGATCGGCATGCGCGCCCCGTACCGGCGCCCGCCGCCGGGCGTCGCGCCAGATGAACAGCGCGATGCCGCCCAGCACCACGATCGCGCCGATCGCGATCACCAGCGCGGCGCTGCCGCTGAGGCTGCTGCTACCGGACGTGTTGGTGGTGGCGTTGGTGACGGCCGGCGCCGTCGTCGTAGTGGAAGTCGTGGGGAGCGGAGCGAACGGCGAGATGCCGCCCGACAGAGGATTGCCGGTGGTCGTGGCTCCGGGAACCGCCGCGCCGCCGGAGCCGGCCCCCGACCCCGACGCGCCGGCCCCCGACCCCGACGCGCCGCCCCCCGACCCCGACGTGCCGGTCACCGTCCCGGAGGCCTTGACCGCCGGGTGATCGGCGAGCGCCGCCACCGGCGCCACCAGCCCGGTCGACAGCGCGGCGACCGCCGCCAGACACCCGGCCGCCCACCAACGCCGCCACCAGCTGACGCCCCGCATCACCGCTCGGACGCCAGGGGCTGCTCCATCGCCGGCGTTGAGGGCGGGTCGCGGTAGGGATCCTCGTTCTCGCTCCGCTCCTCGTGGTACACGCTCTCGACGTTGACCGACCAGATGTCGTGGTGGGTCCCGAGCACGAGATTGTCGACCGCCCGCATTGCGGTGAGCATCGAGTGGTCGGAGTTGTTGTACCGGTGCAGGCCGTTGCGGCCGACCTGGGTGAGGTTGTCGATGCCGGCGAGCCATTCGCGGATCTTGGCCACCCGCTCGCCATACTCGACGTCGTAGATCGGGTATGCCTTGTGGACGCGGACCACGAACCCGAACTTCACCCGATCGGCACGGGCCAGGCCGAGCTTCTGGATCTCGCCCTTGGCCATCTCCACCAGGTCGTCGTCGGCCATGCTCCACAGATCGTCGCCCTCGAAGCAGAAGTACTCCATGCCCACGGAGGCGTCGGTCTCGTTGGGGACCATCCACGGGCTCCACGATCGGAAGTTCTGGATCCGCAGGACCCGCACGCCCGGCTGATGGATGTAGATCCAGTTGTCCGGAAACAGATCGGAAGTGCCCTCGATCACCAGCGACACGGTGAGAAAGTCCCGGTAGCGCAGACCGCGGGCGGCGTCGCGGACCTCGCCGGGAGCGTCCGGCTCGGAGATGCCCACGGTGGTGCGCAGCGGCAGCGACGAGATCACATGCGCCGGCCGGAGGGTCTCGCCGCCGGCGACAACCGTGAGCACGTGGCCGCCCTCGATGCGCAGCCGGGTGACCGGAGCGTTGAGGCGCACCTCGCCCCCGTGCTCGTGGATGTCGGCGGCCATCTGCTCCCACATCTGTCCCGGCCCGTAGCGCGGGTAGTTGAACTCGGAGATCAGCGACTTGATCTTGTTGCCCTCGTTGCCGAAGAACGCCGCCTTGGCCGCGCTGAAGAACGACAGCCCCTTGATCCGCTGGGCGGCCCATTCGGCGCGGATGTCCTGCGCCGAGACGCCCCACAGCTTCTCCGTGTAGGTCTTGAAGAAGTGCTGGTACAGCCGTTTGCCGAAGCGGTTGGAGACCCAGTCCTCGAATGTATCCTCGCGCCCCTTGGGCTTGACGACCGCAACGAAATAGGAAATTAGACAGCGGGTGAGCTCGACGGGGCCCAGCTTCCTGATCACGTCCATGCCCTGCAGCGGGTACTCGAGGAACTTGTCGTTCCAGTAGATCCGGCTCTGGCGCGGGCGCTTGAGGAACTCCTCCTTCATGATCTCGTGCCAGAGGTCGTCGACCTCCTTGACCTTGGTGAAGAAGCGATGGCCCCCGAGGTCGAAGCGGTAGCCGTCGCGGGTCTCGGTGCGGGCCAGGCCGCCGATCTGGTCGGTCGACTCGAGCACGATCACCGGCTTGCCCTGCTTGGCCAGCAGGTAGCCCGCGGTCAGGCCCGCCGGTCCGGCGCCGAGCACGACGACCGGATGATCGGGCGTGATCTGGTCCCCGCCCGCCGGGCCCGGGGAGGGGTTTGTCGATGTGATCTCGGTCATCGTGTCCGTGTCCTTCTAGGCCTTCCGGTAGAGCGTCGCGCTGTTGGCCACGCAGCAGGCGGGTCGGTAGTTGTGGGGCGCCCAGGCCACCAGTTTTAGCGTTCCGTCAGCGGTGTCGCCGGCGAGGATCGCGCCCCACTGAGCGGATCGCCGCCGCACCAGTTGGGTCCACGGCTCCTTCCAGTTCGCCACGCCTTCGGTCAACGGACGCACGTAAAGCAGCTGCTGGCCGGGTTTGAGACTAGCAACCAGGGGGCCCAGCGTGGCCCGGGGATCGGCGGCCTGCAGACGGCCCAGGGCGTCGGCCCAGTTCATGTAGGTGGGGTTGGCAATGGGGCCGATCGGGTCGGCGAACCGCAGCCCGCCCGGGAGGTAGTACGAGGCCAGCGGGGTCTGCTCGGGCTGCCCGACGACCACCAGATCGCCGGGATGCAGCAACGGTCCCACCTCGGCCGCCACGTCGCGCATGTCGCTCTTGTACGACGGGGCAAACGCCCCCGCGTCGGCCAGGAACACGACGCACAGCGCGATCGCGGCGACCCCGACCAGCCGCGCGCGCGCCGACGCGAATGCCCCGAGCAGCAGCAGCGGCGCGACGATCGGCGCGAAGTAGCGCCAAGCCCACACCGGGATGAAGAACCCGAGGACGCGCGTCAGCAGGAGCGCGGCCGCCGGAATCACGATCACCGACCAGATCACGAGTGCCTCGGGCGACCGCCGCCGGGCCCTGGTGACCAGCGGGGTGATCCCGATCACGACCGCCACCAGCAGGGTGACGTCGACGCGCTCGCTGCCCAGTAGCTGACTGGATATCGTCGCGCCGAGCAGCGGCGCGTCGTGCCAGGGCGACGTGTCGTGGGCGATCTGGTGCAGGCTGGTGGGCAGCCACGGGGCGTAGACGATCGCGGCACCGCCGAAGCACAGGGCGGCGTCGCGCGCCAGCCCGCGCCGCTCGTCGGCGGCCGAGGCGACCAGCCCGAGCGCCACGGCGGCGCCGAACCAGAACAGCAGCGCCGCTCCCTCGGTGTAGAGCATCAGCGCCAATCCGACGGCGAACAGCCAGAGAAAGCCGCGCCGTCGGTAGATGAACCCGTGCACGAAGCCGGCGGTCGCCAGCAGGCCGAGCAACGTCATCAGCGCGATTGGCTGCGTCTCCTGTGCGTAGCGCGTCAAGAACGAGCTGAACGCGAACAGCACGGCAGCGAAGAAACCGGCGCGGCGCCCGCCGATACTCCACCCCGTCCACATCGCCACGGGAATCGTCGACAGGGCGATGAGCAGCGAGAGGGCGTGGGTGGCGGACTCGCCGGACCCGAATATGTCGATCCAGAAGTGGAGGAGCACGTAGTACAGCGGCGAAGATCCGGCCGCCCGGAGCGCCCCAGGAAGCGCGCTCAGAGAATTGGAGGCCACGCCGGTCGCGTTCGCTTCGCTGAACCACAGCTGACCGGAAAGGGTCCGTGAGCGCAGGACCGCTGAGATCAAGATCAGGACCAGCAGGACTCCGCCGGTGGTCAGCCATCGGGGCAGCCGGTCAAACCAGGCGGGGGCGTGCAGCTCGCGGATCGGGGGGAGTCCGAGGAGCGACGGGCGCGAGCGTTGTCTGGGCGGGGTGGCGGTGGTCATCGATCCAAGCGGCGGGCGCCGGTGGCGTCCGGGGGCGCGGTCGTCAGGTCTTCTGGTAGAGCACGGCGCTGTCGGCCACGCAGCAGGCGCCGGGATAGTTGTCGGGCGCGGTGGCGATGCTTCTCAGGGTGCCGTTGGCGACGTCGCCGGTCAGGAGCTGGCCCCACTGCGCCGAGCGGCGCCGCACCATCACCGTCCATGGTGCCTGCCAGTTCTGGGCCCCCTCGGTCAGCGGTCGGACGAACAGCAGCCGCTGGCCGGGGCGCATGCTGGCGAGGACGGTCGCCAGCGTGCTCCGCGGATTGGTGTGGGTCAGTCGCTTGAGCGCGTCGACCCAGTCCATGTAGCGCGGGTCCTTGACCAGCCCTGCGGTGTTGGCGAAGCGCAGCCCGCCAGGGAGGTAGTACCAGGCGAGCGGGGTCTGCTCGGGCTGCCCGACCACGACCTCGTCGCCGGGGCGCAGCAGCGGGCCGAGCTGCGCCGCGATGTTGCGCACGTCGGACTTGTACTTCGGAGCGTAGGAGTAGGGGTTGGCGAGGAACACGATGGAGAGCGCGATCGCGATCAGCCCGAGCAGGCGGGCCCGGGCGCAGCCCCAGGCGATCAGCAGGACCAGCGCACCGAGGACGGGGGCGAAATAGCGCGAGGCCCAGGCGGGATTCACCTGCGAGGCTATCCAGGCGAGGCCGAGGGTGGCCACCGGGAGCGCGATCAGCGTCCACAACACGGTCGCTTCTCGCGTGCGGCGGCGTGACCGGGTGCACAGCGGACCGAGGCCGATGATCGCCGAGAACACCAGGATCATCGTGATCCGGTCGCCGCCGAGCAGGTCACGCGAGATCTGGATCGGGGCGCCGAAGCGAGGCGCCGTATCCCACGGGGCGGCGGTATGGGCCACCTGGTACAGGAGCGTGGGGACCCAGGGGAGGTACAGGATTCCGGCGCCGACGAACGTGATCACCGCGTCGCGCAGCAGCCCGCGGCGATCGTCCGAGGTCAGCAGCGCGGGGATCAGCGAGATGGCCGAGCCCGCGAAGAAGAAGGTCCCCCACGAATGCGTGTACAGCATGAGCGTCAGCGCGCCCGCGAACAGGAGCAGGTAGCGGCGGCGGCGATAGACGAAGCCGAGCACGAATGCCCCGGTCCCCAGCACCCCGAGCAGACCCATCAGCTCGTACATCCGGGTCTCCTGCGCGTAGGCCGTCAGCCATGCGTTGAACGTGAACAGCAGCGCCGCCATGATCCCGGCGCGGCGTCCGAACAGGGCCCACCCGGCCCACGCGCCGGCGGGGATCGTCAGCAGTCCGAAGACCAGCGACAGTGAATGCGTGGCCGTCTCTGAGGAGCCGAACAGCGACATCCAGATGTGCAGCAGCATGTAGTACAGCGGCGGGTTGCCGTCGTAGCGCAGCACGCCCGGGATCGCCGTGAGCTTGTGCAGCGAGATCCCGGTGGTGATCGCCTCGTCCATCCAGAACTGACCGCCGAGGTAACGCGAGCGCAGGAACGCCGACAGCGTCATCAGACCCAGCAGGCCGCCGGTGATCCACAGCCACGCGGGGACGCGGGCCAGCCGGTCGGGGAGGCGGGGCGCGAGATCCTCGGGGCCGCCGGGAGCGCCGACGTCTGGCTGAGGAGCGGTGACGGTGGCCACTATCGACTAGCTCTGGCAGTGGGTGAACAGGTGGAACGGGCCACTGCTGCCGACGTAGTGGTAGTGCACCGTCGGCCAGGTGGACAGGTACGGCAGAAGCGTCGCGGAACGGGTGTCGCGGGCCTGCAGGATCACGTTCGGCGCGGGACCGGGTTGGCTGCCGGCCGCCGCCGGCGCCTCGATCTGGACGGTGTGGGTGCCGAGCGTCCAAGCCACCATCGGGACCTGGAAGCCCTCGGTCATCACGCTTCCGCAGCTCAGCAGCTTGGACGGGCCGCCGTACTCCGAGACTAATGTGCTCACACCTTTGCGCAAGTCTGCCTGGTAGACGAGCGAGCCATGTGTGCGTGGGATTGAGACCAGGTTGGGCCCGATCCAATTGGGCACCAGCAGGAACACCAGCGTCGCCGCGCCGCAGCCGATCAGCGCGCAGATCTGGGCCAGGGATTGCCCGGCCCGCTCCCGGCCCCTGACGGCGGTCGCTGCCAGGTTGCCCACCTCCTGCGCCGCCCAGCCCCACGCGACGGCGCCGCAGACCTCCACCAGCGCCGCACCGAGCACGAGATACCGGTTGTTGCCCGAGAAGCCGATCTGGGTCATGGTCGCGATCACGAGGAACCACGCCACGCCGGCCAAGCCGGCGATCGCGGCGGCGGCTTGCGCCCGCGCCTGGGGGGTCTGCAGCCCGGAGAGGCCGTCTCGGCGCCAGCGTCGTCCGAGCACCACCGCCACGACCGCCACCAGGACCGCCGCGGCGATCTTGATCCGCAGGAGGATGGTCGGCCACGCGGCGTCTTCCAGCTCCGAGAAGAACGGGCTCTTTGCGAACGCCAGGCTGTTGGATCGCGGGTGCTGGGCCCGGCTGACCCCGCGCAGGAAATGGCCGGATCCCCAGTACTCGGGCAGGAACCAGAACACCGGGATCAGCGCGAACAACGCGATCACCAGCTTGCGCGCGCCCGGATCCCGCCAGAACAGCCACAGCCCGTAGGGGCCCCAGAAGAGCCAGATCTCGGGCCGATCGAGTGCCACGAGGAACCCGACCGCAAACGCCTGACGAGGCCGCCCGTCCAGGTGGCGCTCCATTGCCACCAGCATCAGCGCGGTCGCCAGGCCCTCCGAGTACCCGAGCGCGTTGTCGGACACGTAGCCGCCGGAGAGCGCCAGCGCGACGGCGGCGATCGCCCCGGCCAGCAGCGCCGGCAGCAAGCCGATGAGGCGGCTCGACGTCTGCCCCGGGCTCGTGAAGTAGCTGCCGATCTGGCGCGTCAGCCGGAACGACAGCCGGAACACCATCACCACGGCAGCGAACGCCCCGGCGCGCGCGACGATCAGCCACAGGTTCGGCTCCGCCTTGCCGAACAGGGCGAAGATCGTGGTGAAGATCATCGGCAGGGGCTTCCAGGAGGGTCCGCCCGTGGTGTGGAGCTTGAGGTGGACGATCTCTCGGCCCCACACGATCCACGCCCACGGGTCATAGCTGGGGGTCGAGGGGATCAGCAGCGACAGGGCGCCCACCGCCAGCGCCACCACGGCCAACCCGATGTAGAAGTTGCGCGCCGAGAACAGCCGGCCAGTGGTCGACCGCGCCGGGGTGGCGAACCGCGACGGACGCGCGGCGGCGGGCGGGAACTCGGTCGTGGAGGCCGACACGACCTGGGCCGGCGACCGTCTCGGCATCAACCCGAGACCCCCTGGGCCACGCAATCCTCGACCTGGCTGAGCAGCTTGTCCGAGGCCTGATTGGGATACAGCAGAGCGGAGCCGATCACCTCGGCGCCCTGCGACTGGCCGTAGATCTGGACGCTCTGGGCGGCGCCCGCCGTGGGCTCGAAGCTCACCGTCGGGCCTGACGGGGCGCTCCCCACCTGGAACCCCGGGAGACTGCGGCCGGCGACGGTGAACTGCACGGGACGCACCGCGATGTGCTCCTGCTCCAAGCAGGTGATGTGCTTCTTCCGGGGGTCATCGAGACCCTTCTGAATCTTGGCGATCGCCTTGGGCGTGCCGGCCTCCGGCTTGGAGGTCGTCCCACACGCTGACAGCGAAAGTGCGGCCAGCCCGACGGCCACCGCGAGCTTCGCAGAGGGCATGAGGCAAGAGGGTAGTGGATGATCCAGTCTGAGTGATCGCCTTCGCCGCCCTCACCGGACCCCTGCCCAAGACGGGCGTGGTGGTCGTCGCCCTGCTGGCCGGGGGAGTGCTCGTGGCTCGCGATCGTCGGCTGCGGGCGGGGGGGATGCTCGGGGCGCTCGTGCTCGCCCCGGTGCTGCTGCTGTCAGACATCTGGGACTCGCCCCAGTTGCGTCTCGTCCATCGTCACCCGCTCGAGGCGGCGGTGGGGGCGGTGGTGCTGATCGCCATCCTGATCGCCGCTGCCGCGCTGCTTCACCGCCGCCCGTCACTGGTGGCGCCGCTGGCGGTCGTGGCCCTGCCGTTCCGGGTCCCGATCGAGTCCGGCGGGACCACCGCGAACCTGCTCGTGCCGCTGTATTTCGTCGTCGCCGCGGGAGCGCTGGCGTGGATCTACGCGTCGCTGCGCGGACCTGACGCGAGCGCCCGCGGCGCACCGGAGACGCCGCCCCGCGGGGCGGCCCAACTCGGCGACTGGGTGGAGCGCCTGCTCGCGCTCTACGTCGTGCTCTACGCGATCCAGGCCGCATACTCGTCCGACTTCGAGAAGGCGCTGCAGAACATGGTGTTCTTCTACGTACCGTTCGCACTGCTGTACCGGTTGCTGCGCGACCTCGATTGGACCTCGCGGCTGGTCCGTCAATGCCTTGCGCTGACCGCCGCGCTGGCCGTCCTGTTCTCGGTGGTCGGGTTCTTCGAGTACGCCACCAAGACGATCATCCTCAACTCGAAGCTGGTGGTCGCCAACGACCTGCACACCTACTTCACCGTCAACTCGGTGTTCTTCGACCCCGACATCTTCGGCCGCTATCTGGCGCTGGTGATGGTCCTGGTGGCGGTGACCCTGATCTACCACCGGCCCCAGCGCGAGCAGACATCGGCGACGGTCGTGCTGGCGGTGCTGTGGGCGTGTCTCGTGCTGACGTTGTCACGCTCCAGCCTGGGGGCGCTGCTGGTGGGGCTGGCGGTGCTGGCGGCGCTCCGGTTCAGGCCCTCGCGGGCGCTCGTCGTCGTGTTGGCGGTGATCGCGCTGGGCGCGTTGGCGGTGGCCGTCTCGCCAACCACGTTCGGCCTCAACCAGGGAGTCAACGGCGCCTCCAGCGGCCGCGGCAACCTCGTCAGCGGAGGCCTGTCGCTGTTCGCCGACCGGCCGGGGTGGGGCTACGGGTCGGGGTCGTTCTCCGCCGAGTACCGCTCGCACAACCGCCATCTGGCCACGTCGCTGTCGGCCTCGCACACGATCCCGATCACGATCGGCGCCGAGCAGGGGCTGATCGGCGAGATCGCCTACCTCGCCTTCGTGATCGCCGCGATCGTCTGCCTGCTCCACCGCGCGCGCGGCGACCCGGTGCGGTCGGCGGTGGCCGCGGCGTTCGTGGCGCTGGTCTTTCACACGATGCTGTACGCCGACTTCCTCGAGGACCCGACGAGCTGGGTGCTGCTGGGGATCGGCGTCGCTCTGACCGGAGCGGCGCGGCGGCCGGCGGCCGCCGAGGGCAAGATGAGCTCCGCCTACAGCGGGGTGGTGTAGGCGCCGCTGATCCCGCCGTCGACCATGAACGCGGTGGCGTTGACGTAGCTGGACTCGTCCGAGGCCAGGAACAGGACCGCGTTGGCGATCTCATCGGCCAGCGCGAACCGTCCCATCGGCACGTGCACCAGCCGGCGTTCCGCCGCCACCGGATCGGCGGCGTAGAGCTCACGCAGCAGTGGCGTGTCGACCGGGCCGGGGCAGAGCGCGTTGACCCGCACTCCCCGCTTGGCGAACTGCACCCCGAGCTCGCGGGAGAGCGCCAGCACCCCGCCCTTGGAGGCGGTGTAGGAGATCTGCGAGGTGGCCGAGCCCAGCGTCGCCACGAACGAGGCGGTGTTGATCACCGAGCCGCCGCCGCCGTGCAGCAGATGTGGGATCCCGTGCTTGCAGCAGACAAAGACGCTGCGCAGATTGGTCGCCTGAACCCGTTCCCACGCCTCGAGCCCGGTGTCCAGCACCGAGGCGTCGTCGGTCGGCGAGATGCCGGCGTTGTTGAACAGCACGTCGATCTGACCGAGCTCGCGGCGCGCGCGCGCGTACACCTCCGAGACCGCGGCCTCCTCGGTGACGTCGGCGGTCAGCGGGAGCTCCCCGACCGAGTGGGGGCGCACGTCCACGCCGACCACGCGCGCCCCCTCGCGTTCGAACACCGCCGCGGTGGCGGCGCCGATCCCGCCGGCGGCCCCGGTGATCACGCACACCTTCCCGTGCAACCTCCTCAGGTTGATCGCCTCCGCTCGTCATCCTGACGCGCTTGCAAGTCGGCGGCGTGAGTCATCCGGCTGTCGCGTAGAAGATCGACTTCACCTCGGTGTACGCGTCGAGAGCGCTGGGCCCGAGCTCGCGTCCGTAGCCGGACTGCTTGAACCCGCCGAACGGGGTGGCGACGCGGACCGAGGTGTTGGAGTTGATCGACAGCACACCGGCATCCAGCGCCCGAGCGACGCGCAGCGCCCGGCCGCCGTCGCCGCTCCAGATCGAGCCGCTGAGCCCGTAGATGGTGTCGTTGGCCAGCGCGACGGCTTCCGCCTCGTCCTGGAACGGGATCACCACCGCTACCGGTCCGAAGATCTCCTCGCGGGCGGCGCGCGCTCCCGGGTCGACCGGGCTCAGCACGGTGGGCGCAAACCAGAAGCCGGGGCCGTCCGGGGCGCGGCCGCGAAACGCCACCGGCGCGTCGTCGTCCACGTAGGACGCCACGCGGCGGCGCTGGTCGGCCGAGATCAGGGGTCCCATCTCGGTCGCCTCGTCCAATGGGTCGCCGACGCGGAGCGCGGTCACCGTCGGTTCCAGCGCGGCCATGAAGTCGTCGACCGCCTCGGCCTGCACCAGGATCCGGGAGCGCGCGCAGCAGTCCTGGCCGGCGTTGCCGAACACGGCGCTCGGCGCGGCGGCGGCGGCCGCGGGCAGGTCCGCGTCGGCGAAGATGATGTTCGGCGACTTGCCGCCCAGCTCCAGCGTCACCCGCTTGATCGTCTCGGCCGCCCCGGCGGCGACTGAGCGACCGACCTCGGTCGAGCCGGTGAACGCGATCTTGGCCACCTGGGGATGCTCCACCAGGCGTCGCCCGCAGGTCGCTCCCGGGCCGGCCACGACGTTGAGCACGCCCTCGGGCAGTCCCGCCTCGAGCGCGATCTCGGCCAGCCGCAGCGCGCTGCACGGGGTCAGCTCCGCCGGCTTGAGGACGACCGTGTTACCGGCGGCGAGGGCGGGGCCCAGCTTCCAGGAGGCGATCGCCAGCGGGAAGTTCCACGGCACGATCAGGCCGACCACGCCGAGCGGCTCGCGCACCGTCCACGCCTGGCCGCCGCTGACCGGGATGAAGTCGCCGAGGAGCCGCTCGGGCGCGCCCGCGTAGTAGCCGAACACCTGGGCCACCATGGTGATCTCCCCGCGCGCGTCGGCGATCGGCTTGCCGGCGTTGCGGGCCTCCAGCTGCGCCAGTTCCTCGTGGTGCTCGCCCACGGCGTCCGACAGCTTTCGCAGCAGCATTCCGCGATCGGCGGGCGACACCGCCCGCCAGGCGGGGAACGCGGCGGTGGCGCGCGCCACCGCCCGGTCGACGTCGCCGGCGTCGGCGCGCGGGATCTCCGCCAGCACCGCCTCGGTGGCGGGCTCGACGACGGCCAGCGTCTCCGCGCTAGACAATCCCGGCTTCGGGATCCAGCACGGTGACCCCGTCCTCCGCGAACTCGATCGTGCGAACCGGGCCCTTGAACGTCTTGCGCGCGGAGCCCAGGTACCAGGCGGTGACTCCGATCATCACCACGATTGTCACCAGTGGCGCGTAGTTGAACGACGACCAGCTGAAGCTGCTGTTCCACGGCACCGCCGCCGGCGTGAACGGAAGGCAGAAGACGATCACGCAGATCGCGACCCAGATGATCGCGATCAGGTTCACCCACTTGTACTTGGCCCCCAGCGTCCACGGGCCGGTCTCGAACGAGTCGCCCATCCGCCAGCGCAGGTACACCGGGATCGTGTAGGCGATGTAGAGGCCGATCACCGAGATCGAGGTGACCGCCAGGAACGCCACGGGCAGCCCGGCGTGATTGCCCTTGTAGGCCGGGATCGTAATGATGAACGCGAACGCCGCCACGAACACGACTGCCCAACTCGGCGTGCGGTGGCCGTTCAGCCGCCGCCACAGGTTGTGGCCCGGGACCGCGCCGTCGCGGGAGAACGCGAACGTCATCCGGCTGGAGCTGGTCACGCACGCCATCCCGCAGAACAGCTGGCCGATGGTGGAGATGACGAGCACCGCCTTGGCCGCCGCCGAGCTCAGCGCCGTTTCGATGATCGACTGTGAGGTACCGCCGGCGGCATCGATCGCCTTCGTGTGGGTGGCGGCGAACGTCAGCGCCAACAGCACCATCCAGCCGAACACGGCCGAGTAGAACACCGATCGCCAGACCCCCTTGGGCGCGGCCTCGGCCGCGTCGTGGGTCTCCTCGGAGATGTGCGCCGACGCGTCGTAGCCGGTAATCGTGTACATCGTCAATAGGAAGCCGAGCGGCAACACGTAGAACCAGTACATGTTGTGGCTGAACCCGGAGAGGTTCTGGCGATGGCCGAACACGAACGTGAAGCTCTGGTGGTGGCTGGGCACCGCGACCAGCAGCACGATGATCACGAGGACCCCGATCACGTGCCACCACACCGAGACCTGCGTGAACAGCGCCACCAGCGGCGAGGAGAAGATGTTGATCAAGGCGTGCATGATCAGGATCAGCGCGAACAGCGCGAACACGTGGTGCAGCGACGCCTGGACGCTCGTGGTCGCGAAGTTGACTCCGAACAGGTGCAAGCCGTAGAAGGACAGGGTGGAGTTCAGGAAGGTGGCGGCGGCGTAGTCGACCGAGGCGGTGACCGCCACCAGCCCGATCAGGTTGAACCATCCGGTGAACCAGCCCCAGCCAGGTCCCCCCAGCTTCGACGCCCAGTAGTAGATGCCGCCGGCGGTCGGCATCGCCGAGGCCAGCTCGGACATCGAGAACGCCACCAGCAGGATGAACAGGCTGATCACCGGCCATCCGATCGAGATCGCCACCGGTCCGCCGTTCAGCCACGCCTGCCCGTAGGTGGTGAAGCACCCCGCCAGGATCGAGATGATCGAGAACGAGATCGCGAAGTTGGAGAAGCCGCTCCAGCCGCGCTTGAGCTCCTGCTTGTAGCCCATCTCGGCGAGACGTTGCTCGTCGCGTGTCAGGCCCTCGGTCCCTGTGCTCATCCGGCCCTCCTGACAAAAGGTCTGGTGATCCGTCCTTCTATGCGGGGAAACATACGCTGGCGCGCGGCGGCAAGTCAAGCCTGCGCGCGGGGGCGAGCCGGGCGCCGTGGCCCGTCAGACGGTGGGAGGCCACCCCGGGCGCGGACGGGGCATCAGCAGCCGCGGGGCAGCAGGGCGGCCAGGATGTACTCGGTGGCGCGGAGGTGCTCGGTCATCACGCCGGCGGCGCCGGCTTCGTGGTGGCGTCGTACCGCCGCCAGCAGCCGCCGGTGCTGGGCGTTGGCCGAGTCCAGGACCTCGGGTGGGTGGGCGATGTGTGAGATCAGGTGGCTCATCGCCCCCTGGGTCTCGGTCATCAGCTTGATCAGCTTGGGACTGCCGGTGAGCTCGGCGAGGCCGACGTGGAAGCGAACGTCGGCCTGGCGATAGCTGGCGAAGTCGTTGAGCATCCCATCGATCGACACCACCGCTCCGTCCAATGCCTCGAGCAAGGGGCCGGGGACGGCGCGTTCGGCGGCGAGGACGGCGATGCCCACCTCCACCGCCATCCGACTGTCGCAGACATCGCGCCACCCGGCGAGCAGCTCCGGCGACGGTGGCGCGGCCGGGGGCAGTGGATCGGCCACGAAGGTGCCGCCGCCGCGCCCCCGAGTGGCGTGCAGGTGGCCGCTCTGGTGCAGCGCCACCAGCGCCTGGCGAAGGGTGGAGCGGGCGATGCCGAGCCGCGCGCACAGCTCACGTTCGGCTGGCAGCCGTGCGCCCGGCGCCAGCAGGCCGAGCCGGATCGCCGTTCCCAGGCGTTCGACGGTCTCCTCGAAGGCGGTCTGGGAATGCACCGGGGCGAACATCGCCTGAAGCGGGGCGACCGGCTGGGCCCCGACCGTGGTGTCACTCATGGCGCTTCGGATTCTGGCGCAGACGGCCGCCGTCTCAGAGCCGCTCGAATCCGCGGAAGCGCTCCCAATCGGTCACGGCGGCGTCGAACGCCGCCAGCTCGACATCGGCGGCGTTGACGTAGTGGGCGACCACGTCGTCACCGAACGCCGCCCGGGCCACGTCGCTGGTGGCGAACAGGTCCCGGGCCTCGAGCAGCGTCGTCGGCAGGCGCGGCTTGTCGGTGGCCAGATATGCATTGCCCTCGTAGGCGGCCTCGAGCTCGAGCCCCTGCTCGACGCCGTGCAGGCCGGCGGCCACGAGCGCGCTCAGCGCCAGGTACGGGTTCAGGTCCGAGCCCCCGGCCCGGTTCTCGAAGCGCAGCCCCGGCCCGTGGCCGACGACGCGCAGCGCGCAGGTGCGGTTGTCCTGACCCCAGGCGACCGCGGTGGGCGCGAACGAGCCCGGAGCGTAGCGCTTGTAGGAGTTGATGTTGGGGGCGAGCAGCAGGGTCAGCTCACGCAGACAGGCCAGCTGACCGGCCAGAAACGACTCGAACACCTCGCGCTCGCGCGCGAACACCGGGCGGGTGGGATCCGAGTCATCCGCCAGCGAGAAGTGGATGTGACAGGAGCTGCCCTCGCGCTCGTTGAACTTCGCCATGTAGCTGATCGCCATTCCGTCCTGGGCGGCGATCTCCTTGGCTCCGTTCTTGTAGATGGCGTGGTCGTCCGCGGTGCGCAACGCGTCGGCGTAGTGGAAGTTGATTTCGTGCTGGCCGAAGTTGCACTCCCCCTTGGAGTTCTCCACGGCCATGCCGGCCTGCTCCATCGAGTTGCGGATTCGCCGGATCAGGGGCTCGACCCGGGCGGTGCCGAGCATCGAATAATCGACGTTGTAGAGGTTGGCGGGCTCGAGGTCACGGTATGCCTTGTGCCACGCCGACTCGTAGCTCTCGCGGAACACCATGAACTCGAGCTCGGTGCCGGCGCTCGCCCGCCACCCCCGCTGCGCGAGGCGATCCAGCTGCCGGCGCAGCACCTGACGCGGCGAGGCGACCACGTCGGAGCCGTCCTCCCAGGCGAGGTCGCACAGGCATATCGCCGTCGCCTCCTGCCACGGCACCGAGCGCAGCGTGCTCAGGTCCGGACGGAGCACGAAGTCGCCGTAGCCCCGCTCCCAGGAGGACATCGCGTAGCCCTCCACGGTGTTCATGTCGACGTCGACCGCCAGCAGATAATTGCAACCTTCGGCGCCTTGGTCGGCGACCTCCTCGACGAAGTGGCGCGCCGTCAGCCGCTTGCCGGCCAGGCGGCCCTGCATGTCGCACAACGCCAGCAGCACGGTGTCGATCTCCCCGGCGTCCATCCGGCGGCTGAGCTCGTCAAGATTCACGCATCCACCCTCCTATCCGACGTCACGCGCGCACCGTATAGGAACTCACGAGGCGGGGAAGGCAAAGTGATGGCAGCGCATCTGACAATGTGAGCGTCGTGGTCCAATCGGGAATCCGCGTGAGCGGGCTGACCAAGTCCTTCAAGAACGCCCACCGGACCGTGAACGCGGTTCGCGGCATCGACCTGTCGATCGACCACGGCGAGACGGTGGCCCTGCTCGGCCCCAACGGCGCGGGCAAGTCGACGACCATCGACATGCTGCTGGGACTGACGCGCCCCGACGCGGGCACGGTGACGATGTTCGATCGGTCGGCGCGGGAGGCGGTGGACGCCGGACTGGTCGGCGGGATGCTCCAGACCGGGGCGCTGATCCGCGACCTGTCGGTTCGCGAGCTGATCGTGGTGATGGCGTCCCTGTACCCCGAGCCGCTGAACGTCGACGACGTGATCTCACTCGCCGGGCTGACCGAGATCGTCGGACAGCGGACCGAGAAGCTGTCCGGCGGTCAGACCCAACGAGTCCGGTTCGCCGCGGCCCTGGTCGCTAATCCCGCCCTGCTCGTGCTCGACGAGCCGACGGTGGCGCTGGACGTGGAGGCTCGGCGCGAGTTCTGGGCGACGATGCGGAACTTCGCGCAGCGCGGCAAGACGGTGCTGTTCGCCACCCATTACCTCGAGGAGGCCGACGCCAATGCCGACCGCGCGGTGCTGATGGCGCACGGGCGGATCGTCGCCGATGGTCCGACGACCGAGATCAAGGCGGCCGTCGGCACCCGGACGATCCGAGCGACGCTGCCGCGGGTGGCGGTCGATGAGCTGTTGGCGTACGACGGCGTCGCCACCGCGGAGCGCCACGGCGACTCCGTGATCCTGCGCTGCTCGAATTCCGACGCCGCGCTGCGCGCGCTGCTCGGGACCTACGCGTCGGCGCGAGACATCGAGGTCACCGGCGCCGGGCTCGAGGATGCCTTCCTGCAGCTGACCGGCGACACCGGCGACGACACCCGGGAGCCGTTGCCCGCGCCGGCGCAGGCGTCCCGATGAACGGCGCCGTTTACACGCGGTACGAGTTGTTGCGGGCATTTCGCAATCGCCGCTTCCTCGTCTTCTCGCTCGGCTTCCCGCTGGTGCTGTACGTCGTGATCGTGGCGCCGCAGGCCGGCAACCACAACTTCGGCGGCACCGGGATCGGCATCGCGCTGTACTACATGGCGGGACTGGTGTCGTTCGGGACCGAGATGTCGATGATCTCGGCGGGGACGCGGATCGCCGGCGAGCGCCGGGACGGCTGGACCCGCCAGCTGCGAGTGACGCCGCTCACCGCTCGCGCCTACCTGCGGGCCAAGGTGATCACCTCCTACGCTCTGGCGTTCACCACCATGGTGCTGCTCTACCTGGCCGGCATCGCGATGGGCGTGAGCCTGTCGGCGAACAGCTGGCTGGAGATGACGGTGCTGATCCTGGTCGGGTTGATGCCGTTCGCCGCGCTCGGGATCGGGCTCGGACATCTGCTCAACGTGGATTCACTCGGACCCGTGACCGGCGGTCTGGTCTCCCTCCTGGCCTTGGTGAGCGGAACCTGGTTCCCGGTGACGCACGGCTTCCTGCACGACGTCGGGCAGTGCCTCCCGTCCTACTGGCTCGTCCAGGCGGGGCGGATCGCCACCGGCGGGTCGGTGTGGGGCGTGACCGGCTGGGTCGTGGTCGTCGGCTGGACGGTGGCGCTGACCGCGCTCGCCACCTACGCGTATCGCCGGGACACCAACCGGGTCTGACGGCTAGGTTTCCGCCCATGGGGGAGCCCGCGGATCCACTCGGCCCGATCCTCGCCCGTCTCGCCGGCCGCCTCGGGGCCGTGAGCACGCCGCCCGAGCCCCTGGACGGCGGCATCACCAATCGCAACTACCGCGTGCGGTTCGGCACCCGCGACTGCGTCGTGCGCCTGCCCGGCCGCGACACCGAGCTGCTCGGGATCGACCGGCGAGCCGAGCGCATCGCCGCCGAGCGCGCGGCCGCGCTCGGGATCGCGCCGCCGCTGGTTGCCGCCGACGACGAGTGCCTGGTCACGGAATGGCTGCCCGGTGGGCCGATCGACGGCGATCGACTGCGCGCCGACCCGGGAAGCGCCGCCCGCGCATTGCGGGCGTTTCACGACAGCGGCCTGCAATTGCCGGTGCGCTTCTGGGTTCCCGATCTCCTTGAGGTCTACGCCGAGATCGTCGCCGCGCGCGGTGGCACGCTGCCCGACGGTTACCGGCAGGCGCAGGCGCTGGTGGCGCGGATCGCCGCGGTGCTGCCGTTGACCGAGCCCATGCCCTGCCACGACGACCTGCTCCCGGGCAACCTGCTGGCGGCGGACACCGATCCCGGCCGGGCCGTGCTCGTGGATTGGGAGTACGCCGGGATGGGCCACCGCCTGTTCGACCTCGGCAACCTGGCGATCAACAACGAGCTCGCATCCGATGCGCAGGACCGCCTGCTGGAGGCGTACTTCGATGAGGCGTGCACCCCGGGGCGCCGCGCCGCCCTGCGGTTGATGATGCTCGTCTCCGACGCCCGTGAGGCCGCCTGGGGCGTGGTCCAACGGTCGATCTCGGAGCTGCCCTTCGACTTCGACGGGTATGCCGAGCGCCACTTCGCCCGCCTGCGGGGCGGCGCTGACGATCCCCGACTACCGGAGTGGCTGAATGGCGCGACCGCGTGAGCTTCCCGACCGGGCGCGCGTCGTGATCATCGGCGGCGGGGTGGGCGGGGCCTCGATCGCCTACCACCTGACGCGGCTCGGCGAGCGGGACGTCGTGGTGCTGGATCGCGACGAGCTGACCAGCGGGTCGACCTTCCACTCCGCAGGCCTGGTCGGCCAGTTGCGCGGGAGCGTGTCGCTGACGCGGATGATGATGGACTCGGTGGCGCTGTATCGCCAGCTTGACTGCGGGTGGGTGGAGTGCGGCGGGATCCGGCTGGCATGCAGCGAGGAGCGCGAACAGGAGGTGATGCGCCAGGTCGGGTGGTCACGAACCTTCGGCCTGCCGCTCGAGCTGCTCTCACCCGCGGAGGCGCAGACGCTGTTTCCGCTGATGGCCACCGACGGCGTGCGCTGCGCCTCCTACCTGCCGAGCGATGGCTACCTCGATCCCTCGCTGCTCACCTACGCCCTGATCGACGGCGCCCGCCAGGAGGGGTGCCGGGTGTTCACCCACACGCGCGTGAACGAGATCATGGTCCGCGACGGGCGGGTGCGGGGGGTGCGCACCGAGTGGGGCGACATCGAGGCCGAACTCGTGGTCAACGCCGGCGGCATGTACGCCGCCGAGATCGGCCGGTTGGCCGGGATCCGCGTGCCGGTGATCCCGTTCGCCCACGAGTACCTGGTGACCCAGCCGTTTCGTGACCGCGGGGAGGGCGGGGACATCGTCCACCTGCCGACCCTGCGCGATCCCGACCTGCTCGTCTACTTCCGCGAGGAGGGCGCGGGCTTGGTGATGGGCGGCTACGAGCGCGACAGCGCCCCCTGGTCACTCGACGAGCACCGCCTGGACCGGATCCCGCCGAACTTCAACGGGCGGCTGCTGGAGGAGGACTGGCCGCGGTTTACGGAGATCGCGCAGAACTCGACGCGGCGGGTCCCGGCGATGGAGAACGTCGCGGTGACCCGGCTGATCAACGGCCCCGAGGCGTTCACCCCCGACAACGAGTTCTGCCTCGGCGAGTCGGACGTCGGCGGGCTGTTCGTGGCCGCCGGATTCTGCGCCCACGGCCTCGCCGGCGCCGGTGGGATCGGGAAGGTGATGGCGGAGTGGATCGTCGCCGGCGAGCCGTCGCTCGACGTGTGGGAGATGGACATCCGCCGGTTCGGGCAGCAGTACCGGTCGCCGGGCTACACCCTCGCCCGCGCCAAGGAGGTGTACGAGACCTACTACGACATCCGCTACCCGGGTCACGAGCGTCAGGCGGGCCGCCCGCTGCGGACCTCCAGCGCCTATGCCTGGCATCGTGATCACGGCGCCGCGTTCGGCGAGAAGTCGGGCTGGGAACGCGTGAACTGGTATGAGTCCAACGCCGCGGCCGGCGATGCGGATCTGCGCCCGCGCGGGTGGGCTGGCCGCCACTGGTCGCCGGCGATCGGCGCCGAGGCGCTGGCCACGCGGACCGCGGCGGCGCTGTTCGATGAGTCGTCGTTCGCCAAGCTCGAGGTGTCGGGTCCCGGAGCTGCCGGGCTGCTGGCCCGCCTGTGCGACAACCGCGTCGATGGCGATGTCGGCCGGATCACGTACACCCAGATGCTCAACCGCCGCGGCGGGATCGAATGCGACTTCACGGTCACCCGAGTGGCGCCGGAGACGTTCCAGATCGTCACCGGAACCTCGTTCGGCGCCCACGACGCCGCCTGGATCCGCCGCCACCTGCCCGGCGACGGGTCGGTGACGCTGAGCGACGTCACCTCGCGCTGGGCCTGCTTTGCCCTGTGGGGACCTCGGGCCGCCGAGATCCTGGCGCCGCTCACCGCCGACCCGCTTGACTTCGGCTACATGCGGATGCGCGACATCGCCGTCGGCGACGTGCCGGTCCGGGCGCTGCGGGTGACGTTCGTCGGCGAGCTCGGATGGGAGCTCTACTGCCCGACCGAATATGGCGCCGGCCTGTGGCGGACCCTGTGGGAGGCGGGCCGGGACCACGGGCTGGTCGCCGGGGGCTACCGCGCGATCGAGTCGCTCCGGCTCGAGAAGGGCTATCGGGTGTGGGCGGCCGACATCACCGCAGACGAGACCCCGCTGGAGGCCGGGCTGGACTTCTGCGTGCGCGACGAACGATCGTTCATCGGCGCCGATGCCCTGAGTCCGCCGCGCCGGTTGTTGCGCTGCCTGGTGCTCCAGGATCCGCGCTCGGTGGCCCTCGGAAACGAGCCGGTGCGCGTCGGCGACGAGATCGTCGGGAGGGTGACCACCGGAGGCTACGGCTATACCGTCGAGCGCTCCATCGCCTACGCGTATCTCCCGGCCGAGATCCCGATCGAATCCGAGGTGCAGGTCGACATCTTCGGGCGCTGGGTCGCCGGCGAGGTGTCACCGGAACCGCTGCTGGATGCGGCGGGTGACCGGATGCGGGCGGCGCCCGGGACGACCGCGGTGCGCTCGCAGACGATCCACTGAGGATGCCCTTTTCTTCGCCGCCGAGAATGGGTAGGATCGGACACCTGTGACGTGGGGATTTCTGTGGTTGATGCTGGCGCTCAAGCTGCCGATCGCGGCGCTGATCTACATCGTCTGGTGGGCGATCAGGCAGGAGCCCGAGGAGCCGTCCTCCGACGACGACGGCGGGATCAAGCGGCGCCACCAGCGGCATCCTCGCCAGCCGTTCCCCCGGCGTCCGCGCCGCGGTCCGCACGGCGACCCGGCGCCCGCGCCGCCGTCACGGGTGCGGAGCGTTCGCGCCCGGGCGCGCACGCTGGGCCACTGACCGCCGGCCCCGTCAGACTCGTCTCCGATGAATGGTGACGTCGCGGCCGGCGCGCCGGCGTCGGTCCTGTCGGATGGGACGATCGCCCGGCTGGTGGAGGAGGGCCGGATCCGGATCGATCCCTGGGATCCCGGTCTGGTCCAGCCCGCGAGCGTCGATCTCCGCTTGGGGGACTCGTTTCGCGTGTTCCACAACCACCGAGCGTCGGCGATCGACCTGCGCCGGCCGCCGGACAACCTGACCGAGGAGGTCGTCGTCCCGCCGGGCGAGTCGTTCGTCATCCATCCCGGAGAGTTCTGCCTCGGTCGCACGCTGGAGTGGGTGGAGCTGCCCGATGACATCGTCGCGCGGATCGAGGGCAAGTCGAGTCTCGGCCGGCTGGGGCTGATCGTGCACGCCACGGCCGGCTTCTGCGATCCCGGGTGGCGGGGAACGTTGACCCTGGAGCTCAACAACCTGACCCGGGTGCCGATCAAGCTCTATCCGGGGCTGGAGATCGCCCAGCTGTCGTTCATGACGCTCGACCGGCCGGCTCAGCGCCCGTACGGCAGCCCCGATCTCGGTAGCCACTACCAGGGCCAGCGCGCGGCGACCGCCAGCCGCTACCGGGCCGCGCCGGGCGACGAGGAGTGATCGGGCGCCCGCCGCGACGCCGCCGCGCCGCCCGACGATCGGCTAGGCTCGCGGCGATGTCGCCCCTGCTGATCACGGCCGCGGAGACCTCGAAGGTCCCCTTCTACATCATCGGCGGCGCTCTGGTGGTGTGGGCGGTGGTACTCGCCACGCTTGGGCTCAACCGGCCGGAGTTCCCCTACAGCAAGCGCGGCGAGCGGGGTGTGATCGGCGTCAGCCTGATCATGATCGTGCTCACGATCGGCGCCGCGATCCTCACCAGCTAGTCCTTTCGGCCGCCCCACCCTGGGCGCGGGCCCGCGCGTATTAGCATCTTCGGAGAAGGTCGCAACGCGCCTGACCGACGCCGGCGGCCACCAACCGCGTCAAGGAGTGCTATGACCACCGAGACTCAGCAATCGACGGATGGCGGCGGCGTAGCGACGTCCGGCGACACCCTCACCGTCACCGACAATCGAACCGGCCGCCAGTACGAGATCCCGATCGAGGACAACACGATCCGGGCGACCGAGCTGCGCAAGATCAAGACCGCCGACGACGACTTCGGCCTGATGACCTACGACCCCGCCTACATGGCGACGGCGTCGTGCCGGTCGGCGATCACCTACATCGACGGCGACAAGGGAATCCTGGAGTACCGCGGCTATCCGATCGAGCAGCTGGCCGAGAAATCCAGCTACCTGGAGGTTGCCTACCTGCTGATCCACGGCGAGCTGCCGACCCAGCCGCAGCTCGACGAGTGGGATCACCTGATCACGATCCACACCTTCGTGCACGAGAACGTCAAGGAGTTCATGCAGGGCTATCGCTACGACGCCCACCCGATGGGGATGCTGCTCGCCTCCGTCGGCGCGTTGTCGACGTTCTATCCCGAGGCCGCGGCGATCAAGGATCCGGAGTCGCGCTACATCCAGGTGATCCGCCTGCTGGCCAAGATGCCGACGCTGGCGGCGTTCTCGTATCGCCACAACCGGGGCATGCCCTACGTGTATCCCGACAACGACCTCAGCTACGCCGGCAACTTCCTGTCGATGATCTACAAGGTCGCCGAGCTCAAGTACGAGCCCGACCCGCGGCTCGAGCACGCGCTCGACGTGCTGTTCATCCTCCACGCCGACCACGAGCAGAACTGCTCCACCAGCGCCGTGCGCAGCGTCGGCTCCTCCCAGGTCGACCCGTACTCGGCGGTGGCGGCCGGCGTCGCCGCCCTCTACGGCCCGCTTCACGGCGGTGCCAACGAGGCGGTGCTCCGGATGCTGCGCCGGATCGGGAGCAAGGAGAACGTCCCCGCCTACATCGAGGGCGTCAAGAAGGGCGACGAGAAGCTGATGGGCTTCGGCCACCGCGTATACAAGAACTTCGACCCACGGGCGAAGATCATCAAGCAGGCGACCGACGAGGTGTTCGAGGTCACCGGCATCAACCCGCTGCTGCAGATCGCCACCGAGCTGGAGAAGATCGCGCTCGAGGATTCCTACTTCATCGATCGCAAGCTGTATCCCAACGTCGACTTCTACTCGGGCATGATCTACGAGGCGCTGGGCATGCCGGTCGAGATGTTCCCGGTGCTGTTTGCGATCGGCCGCACCAGCGGCTGGATCGCTCAGTGGCTGGAGATGATCGACGACCCGGAGCAGAAGATCAGCCGCCCGCGCCAGATCTACACCGGCGGACGCGGCCAGGAGTACGTGCCGATCGGCGAACGCGCCTAGCGCCGTTGGTCGCGGGGCCGGCCCGGCGGCATCGAGTGTGAGCGCTTCAACCCACGACGCGTCAGCGGTCCCGACCCGCCCGTCGGGACCACCCCGCCGCTACCGGATGTACATCGGCGGCGAATGGGTGGAGGCCCGGTCCGGCGAGACGTTCCAGTCGATTGATCCATTCACCGGCGCGCCGTGGGCGATCCTGCCCCGGGCGGGGGCCGAAGACGTCGATGCGGCGGTGCGCGCCGCCCGCGACGCGTTCGACGCCGGCCCATGGCGGTCGATGACGGCGGTCCAGCGCGGCCGGCAGATGCGGCGGCTGGCGGCGCTGATCGCCGATCGGACGCGTGAGGTGGCCGTGGTCGAGAGCATCGACAACGGCAAGCTGCTGCGCGAGATGGAGGGCCAGCTGCGCGGCTTGCCCGACTACTACGAGTACTTCGCCGGCGCCGCCGACAAGCTCCACGGCGACACGATCCCCGCCGACCGGTCCAACTTCTTCATCTTCACGGTGCGCGAGCCGGTCGGCGTCGTCGGGGCGATCACCCCGTGGAACTCGCCGCTCCTCCTGATGACGTGGAAGCTGGCGCCGGCCCTGGCCGCCGGCTGCACGTTCGTGGTCAAGCCCGCCGAGCAGGCGCCGGCGTCGACGCTGGAGTTCGCGCGCCTGGTCGACGAGGCGGGGTTCCCACCCGGGGTGTTCAACGTAGTCACCGGCTTCGGCTTCGAGGCGGGCGCGCCGCTGGCCGAGCATCCCGGCGTCGACCGGGTCGCATTCACCGGATCGACTGCGGTGGGCTCATCGGTGATGGCCGGTGCGGCCTCCCACCTGGCCCACGTCAGCCTGGAGCTTGGCGGCAAGTCGCCGAACATCGTGTTCCCGGACGCCGATATCGAAGCCGCGGTCAACGGGATCGTGGCCGGCATCTACGCTGCCACCGGCCAGACCTGCATGGCCGGATCGCGCGTGCTGGTCCACGAGGACGTCTATGACGAGGTCACCGAACGGGTAGCGGCCCGGGCGAGCGGCGTCGTCCTGGGTGATCCGCTTGCACCGGGCACCGAGATGGGGCCGGTGGCGTTCCGGGAGCACCGCGACAAGGTCGAGGCCTACATCTCCGGGGCACGGAGTGATGGCGCTCGCCTGCTCAGCGGCGGCGGGCGGCCGGCGGCGCCCGAGCTGGCCGACGGCTTCTTCGTCGAGCCGACCCTGTTCGGCGATGTCGGCAACGAGAGCACGCTGGCCCGCGAGGAGGTGTTCGGGCCGGTCGCGGCGGCGATCCGCTTCGGCTCCGAGGAGGAGGCGCTGAGGCTGGCCAACGACACCGACTTCGGCCTGGCCGCGGGGATCTGGACGCGTGACGTCCAGCGCGCGCACCGCATGGCGCTCGGGGTGAGAGCCGGGACGGTGTGGGTCAACTCCTATCGCGCTGTCGGGCCGATGGCCCCGTTCGGTGGCTTCAAGGCCAGCGGGCTGGGACGCGAGAACGGCCTCGAGGCGCTACGGGAGTACACCGAGCTCAAGACGGTCTGGATCGAGCTCACCGGCGCCACGCGCGACCCGTTCAACCTCGCCTGACGCCAGCCGCACGGGCGCACCTACGCACGCGCACGCCGAGGCGAACGTATGTGCGCACCTGCACGCAAGCGACGATGTGGGCGTCTAGCCTCGAACCATGGGAACCTACGTCCTTCGCGACGGCCGCCAGATCACGATCCGCGAGATCCGCGCCGATGACGGCGAGCGACTGCGCGCCTCGCACGCGCGGCTGTCGCCGGAATCGCGCTACCGGCGGTTCCTGGCCGCCAAGCCGGAATTGAGCACCGCCGACGCTCGGTACCTGGTGCAGATCGACGGAGCGGACCACGTCGCCCTGGTGGCGACGCTGCCGGCGGCCGTCGCTCCCGACGAGCCGATCGTCGCCGTCGCCCGCTACATCCGGCTCCCCGAGGATCCGGAGGTCGCGGAGTTCGCGATCGTCGTGGGCGACGCCTACCAGCGCCAGGGCCTGGGGCAGGCGCTCACCCGTTGCCTGGCGGCCGCCGCGGTGAGCCGTGGGATCAGGCGGTTTCGGGCCACCATGCTGGCCGACAACGCCGCCGTTCACCGGTTGCTGGAGGCGCTGGCCGCGGGGTCGGCCCGACGCACCCGGACGGGAACGATCTCCGAGCTTGAGATCGACCTCCCGGTGGGCGCCGCGGTCAACGTCGTCGCGCTCTCGCCGGAAGTCGCGGACGATGAAGGCGGAGCTCCTGCGATCATCGCCGCGTGCGCTGGAAGCTGACCGTACGCGCCGGCCCGAAGGTGCAGCGCCGCTCGTTCGCGGATGTGGGCGCTGCGCTCGACGCCCTGGAGGCCCGCGGCCGCCAGCTGTCCGCCACCGCGCCCGACGAGGTGGTCGATGCCAAGCTCAAGCAATACGCGCCGGCGGAGCAGGTGGTGGCGCGGCTGGAGGTGGCCGGCCCCGAACGGCTGGTGCCCACCGTCCGCGCCGGCGTCGACGTGCACGGCGACGGCTCGGTCCAGGCATACCGGGGGCGGGTGCGACGCGCGGTGATCGAGGTTCAGGATTCCGACAGCGCCTATGCGGCGCTCCGGCGCGCGCTCACCGAGCCCGAGTGATCACAGGACCAGCGTCTGGCCGTGACGCCGCAGCCAGCGACGGTGCTCACGGTAGTCGGGGCAGTGACGCCCCAGCAGCGCCCAGAAACGCGGCGAGTGGTTGGGCACCTGCAGGTGGCAGACCTCGTGCCAGACGACGTAGCCGAGCACCGGTTCCGGAGCGAGCAGGAGCCGCCAGTTGAAGCTCATGCCGCCGCTGCGCGAGCAGCTGGCCCACCGCGTGCGCTGACTTCGGATCGTCAGCGTCGAGTACGAGCTTCCGGCCAGCGCACACGCGCGCTCCAGCCGGGGCGCGATCTCGTGGTGGGCCGCCCGCCGATACCAGCGCTCCAGCGCCGGTTCGCGCGCCGCGCCCGCCGGGACCAGCAGCTCGTCGCCTCGCCGGTGAACCCGAGTCCGCCCTGGCTCGCTGCGGACGGCGAGCAGCCGGCCGAGGTAGGGAACGGCGTCCCCCCGGGCGGCGACGGCCGCCCGCGCCCGCTCCAGCTCGGTCACCCGGCGCCGGATCCACGGCTCGAGCTCGCGGATCGCGGCCGCCGCCTCCCGCTCGGGGGCGCGACGCGGCAGGATCACCTCCACACCGATGGTGTCGACGGTGACGCGGACGCGGCGCGCGCGGTCCGAGCGCCTGACCCGGTAGGCGATCTCGGGCTCGTCGAGGGGGCCGGCGGCGGCCACCGCCGAGGCGGCGACCCCCGGCGTCTGAGTGTCGGCTGCGGGCACCTTGGGCAGAGTACGGTCCAATCCCGACATGCCGTCCTTTCCCGCCATCGACGAGCCGCTCGCCGGCTCCGCGGTCCGGCTCCGGCCCGCGGCCGAGCGGGACATCCCGGAGGTGCTGATCGCCCATCAGGACGACCCGGAGCTCCACGCCCGGCTCGGGCTGCGGCGCCCGCCCAGCGGAGCCGAGCTCGGGCGGCGGGTGGAGGAGAGCGCGCACGACAGCCGGACCGGCACCGGCGTGTGGCTGACGATCCTCGCCGATGGCTCTGACGAGTGCCAGGGGCAGGTCGATGTGCACGACGTCGACTGGGATCACGGCCGCGGCGAGGTCGGCATCTGGATCGCCCCCGCGATCCGGAGCCGCGGGCTGGGCACGGAGGCGCTCCGGCTGACCGGATGCTGGTTGCTCCGAGACTGCGGATTGGAGCGGGTGCAGGTCCTGACCGAGCCCGACAACGTCTCGATGCTCGGCGCGGCGCGCGGGGCCGGGTTCAGCGACGAGGGGGTGCTGCGAGCCTTCCTCCGTGAGCGTGGTCATCGGATCGACGTGACCGTGATGTCGCTGGTCGCCGGCGACCTGGGAGCGACGTGAAGGAGTGGCGCGTACCGCTGCCTCCGGGGGTTCGACCGCCGTACGAGGTCTACGTCAACGGCGTGCGCCAGGAGCTCGGCTCGGACTATCGCGTCACCGGCGGAGAGCTGCTGTTCCGAAGAGAGCTGGTGCGACGGAAGCTGAGCGGCTGGGCCTGGATCCTCGGCTTCTGGGGGATCGGCACCTACGGGCGCAACGACGAGGTCGACGTGCGCTACGAGGTGGACGGGCGGCCAACGGTCGCCCACGCGCTCGAGATCACGCCGCCGCGCTGAGCGCCCGCCCCCGCGCTCGCGATCAGGCCGCCGCGCTGAGCGCCCGCCCCGCGCTCGCGATCACGCCGCCGCGCTGAGCCTGACCACCTCGCGCCCCACCCACGGGCGATGCAGCCGCAGCGCCGACAGGATGGCACGGGTGGCGTGAGAGCGGTTGAGCGTGTAGAAGTGGATCCCGGGCGCGCCACGAGCGAGCAGCTCGGCGCACTGCAGCGTGGCGTAGGAGACCCCGAGCTGGAGCACCGCGTCGGGATCGTGCGAGCGCCACTCGAGCGCCTCCCGGAGCGACTCCGGGATCGTCGCACCGCACATGCCGGTGATCGTCTTGATCTGCCGCAGGTCGGTGATCGGCATCACCCCGGGGAGGATCGGAGCCTCGATGCCGGCCGCCCGCGCCTCGTCGACGAACCGGAAATAGAGCTCGGTGTCGAAGAACAGCTGCGTGATCAAAAACGAGACGCCGTGGTCGATCTTGTCCTTGAGGAAGCGTAGATCGTGGGCCAGATCCGGAGCCTCGGGATGGACCTCGGGGAAGCAGGCCCCGCCGATGCAGGCGTCGGAGCGCGACCGGATGAGGCCGGCGAGCTCGGTCGAGTAGTGCAGGCCGCCGGGATGCGGCGTCCAGCCGATCTCGCCCCGCGGCGGGTCGCCGCGCAGCGCCAGGATGTTCTCGATCCCGGCCCGCTCCATGTCCTGGAGCACGTCGAGAAGCTCCTCGCGGGTGGAGCCCACGCAGCTGAGGTGGGCCATCGCCTCGATCCCGAGCTCCTGCTTGATCCACTTGGTCAGGTCCAGCGTCCGCTCCCGAGAACTCCCGCCGGCGCCGTAGGTGACCGACACGAACGCCGGCTCCAGCTGGCGCAGCGACTCCAACGCCAGTCCCAGCACGCGCTCCCCGGCATCGCTCTTGGGGGGATAGAACTCGAACGAGAACACCGGCGCCGGCGCCTCCGCGATGATCTGATCGATCCTCAACGAGAGCAGCCTACCAACCTTGACAAGCTCGTGTCAAGGTTGTGGCTGAGGGGTCACCGCACGCTCCACCTCTCGGCGCCCCCGTCGGGCTCGGAGCGCACCTGGCCGGATTGCTCCAGGTGGCGCAGGTAGGCGAGCGTCTGGGGCAGGAACCAGGCACCGTTGGCGGGGCTGATCGGCTCGTCGTAGATCTCGGGGGCGATCTGCACGGCAGTGCGCGGCCGGTCGGCGAGCGCGGCGAGCACGCGTGCCAGCCGCTCTCGGACGAGCCGGCGATTGGCCTCGATGTGGCCGTGCACGTCGACGAACGGCTTGCCGTGCCCAGACAGCGCCAGCCGTGCGTCGAGGCCGTCGACCAGGTCCAGCGAGCTCAAGAACTCTCCCACCGGGTTCGGGGAGTAGCCGTAGTCGAAATACAGCGAGATTCGGCCCAGCACGTGGTCGCCGGAGATCAGGAGCCGGCGCTCGGGTTGGTGCAGGCACACGTGCGATGGAGCGTGTCCCGGGGTCTCATAGGCTCGCCAGGACCCGAGGTCGGTCTCGACCTCGACGCCGTCGACCAGCGGACGATCGGGCTCGATCACGGCGGCCACCCCACTCGGGTGCGTCTTGCTGCGCTCGGCGTACTCGGCCAGCGCCCGTTCCGACACGCCGCTCTGGCGCCCCACCTCGAGCCGCTGTGCCAGCGCGGTCTCGGGATGGGTTACGTTCGCGAACGCCCGGCCGTGGTTGGGGTGCATCCACAGCTCGCACCCCGCCCGCTCCACGATCGGGGCCGCCTGCCCCCAATGGTCGGGATGGGCGTGCGTGCAGACCAACAGCCGCACCTGCTCGAGCCGGAGGTCGACCTGATCCAGAGCGCGCTCGAGCTGGGTCATGGAGTCCGGCTCGTGCATGCCGGTGTCGATCAGCACGAACCCGGAACCGGAGGCGATCGCCCACGCGTTGCAATGCGGCACGCCCGGCAGCGGCAGCGGGAGTCGCAGCCGCCACAGGCCGGGGAGCACGCGCTCGCCGCGGCCGAGCTCTCGCCCGCGTGTCGATGGTCGCACTCCCCCACGATATTTGACGATGCGTACACTGCGGCGACTCGATGGCCACCACGTCGGAGATCGCCAAGCGCTGCTTCGCGGCCGGGTCCGCACACGACCTCGACACGGCCGATGCCGACGTCGAGCAGGCGCGCGTGTCGATCCGCAAGCTGGGGGCGCTGGATCCGTCGGCGGTGTGGGCGGCGCACGCCAATCCAGTTACCGGGGACGTCGCCGGTCAGCTTCCCCGGGCGTCCGCTGCGCCGCTGTAGGTGCCCACGTGGGTCGCCGTCACCGCCAGCGGACCAAGCTCGCCGCGCCGGTGAGCGAGTACCGCGATCCCCAGGACAACGTGCTGGTGCTCCGCGGCTCGCTGCCGCCGGCGGCGCGGCGCGAGTACGCGGACGTGCTCGCCGGCGGCCACCATCGGGAGGACGCCCGGCAGCGGGCGATCGAGCTGCTGTTCGAGCGGCTGGCGGTGGCGTGGACGATCGCCGGGCTGACCATCGGGCGCCAGAAGGAGCTTGTCGGGCGCTACCGGCTGGCCTCGGGCGTGGAGCGCGACTTCGTGCTCGAGTCGCTCCGCGCGCACGTGGCCGAGCACTTCCCGGAGCTGGAGGCGCCCTGACCGCTCTCCCGAACGATTCTTTTGACAGCGCCGCTTTCGCGGCGCTTCTGTGTGACTGGTGCGTGCAGGTCCAGGCCGGGGATCGAGTCGGGGTCTACTCCTCGACGCTGGCGCAACCGCTGGCGGTAGCGCTGCACCGCGCGATCCTCGAGCGCGATGGGTGGCCCTACGTCCGGCTCGAGCCGCCGTCGCTGGCGGCCGAGTTCTACCGTCACGGCACCGAGCGCCATCGCTCGCAGCCGCCGCCGACCGACCTGGCGCTGACCGCTGCCACCGATGCCTTCGTCCGCATCGACGCGCCGGCTAACACCACCGAGCTCGCCGATATCGATCCGGCGCTGGTCGCCCGGGTGGCTGCCGCCCGCAAGCCGCTCCAGGAGGCATCGCTGGCGCTGCGGTGGACCGGCACCCTGATGCCGACGCCGGCGCTCGCCCAGCAGGCGGGCATGGCCTCGGGCGAGTACTCGGCGTTCGTGACCCGCGCACTGTTCCTGGATCGTCCGGACCCGGTGCAGGCGTGGCGAGAGCTCAGCGTGCGCCAGGCCGAGCTCGCGCGGCGCCTGGCCGACGCCGACGAGATCCGGATCGAAGCCGAGGGCACCGACGTGCGCTTGGCGGTCGCTGGGCGCACCTGGATCAACTCCGACGGCCGCCGGAACATGCCGAGCGGTGAGGTGTTCACCGGCCCGCACGAGCGCTCGGCCACCGGGACCATCCGGTTCACCGTTCCCACCGGCCCGCGCGGCGTGACCGTCAGCGGCGTGGCGCTCACGTTCCGGGACGGCGAGGTCGTGGACGCCGGCGCCGACCGCGGCGATGACTACCTGCAGGCGGCGCTCGCCACCGACGCCGGCGCCCGTTACCTCGGCGAGCTCGGGATCGGCACCAACGCCGGCATCGACCGGGCCACCGGCCACATCCTGCTCGACGAGAAGATGGCGGGAACCGTCCACCTCGCGCTCGGGCGCTCGTACCCGGAGACGGGCGGGACCAACGTCTCGGCGCTGCACTGGGATCTGATCTGCGATCTGCGCGAAGGCGGTCGCCTCAGCGCCGACGGTGAGACGGTGGTGGAAGGCGGAACGCTCCGGGTTTGAGCCCCGTTTATTAACGAGTCGTTCCCCTGGTGCCGTGTAGCGTGACGCGGATGCGCCGCACCAAGATCGTCGCCACCATCGGCCCGGCATCGCGTGACCTCGACACCCTGGTGGCGATGGTGCACGCCGGCCTCGACGTCGCCCGCCTGAACTTCTCCCACGGCAACCGTGAGATGCATGCCGAGAACGTCGCGGTGGTGCGGGCGGCGTCGGAGGCGGCGGGGCGTCCGGTGGCGATCCTCCAGGACCTGCCCGGCCCCAAGCTGCGGATCGGCCCGCTGCGCGACGACATCGCCGAGCTCAAGCCGGGCGAGCAGCTGATGCTCGTGTGCGGCACGAGCGAGCCCGGCGACGGCGAGCGCATGTCGGTCTCGTGGGCGGGCCTGGCCGACACGGTCGACCCCGACGACGTGATCTACCTCGCCGATGGGGCCATCCGCCTCCGGGTGCGGGCGGTGCGTGTCGCCGACTGCGAGATCGACACGGTGGTCGAGATCGGGGGCACCGTCGCCTCCCGTCAGGGCCTCAACATTCCCGGCTCCACGCGCGGTCTGGCCGCCGTGCCCGAGGAGGACCTCGACATGCTGCGCTTCGGCGAGTCGATCGGGGTCGACGTGGTGGCGCTGTCGTTCGTACGCACCGCCGACGACATCCTGTCGGTTCGCCGCCACACCCGTCTGCCGCTGATCGCCAAGATCGAGAAGCCGCAGGCGGTGGACTCGGCCGAGGAGATCATCCGGGCCGCCGACGTGGTGATGGTGGCGCGGGGCGACCTCGGGATCGAGCTGCCGATCGAGGACGTGCCGATCGTCCAGAAGCAGCTGCTGCGGATCGCCGGCCGGCTGGCCCGCCCGTCGATCACCGCCACCCAGATGCTGGACTCGATGGTCTCCTCCTCGCGCCCGACGCGGGCAGAGGCCACCGACGTGGCCAACGCGATCCTCGACGGAACCGACGCCGTCATGCTCTCCCAGGAGACGGCGATCGGCGCCTACCCGGTGGAGGCGGTGGCGATGATGGCCTCGATCGCCGAGCGCACCGAGAGCGTGCTCCCCTACGGCGACTGGAACGAGAGCCGCGTGCGTCGCGATGCCCGTGACCCGGCGTACACGATCGCCTACAGCGCCTGCGCCGCCGCCCGCGATCTCGGTCTGGCCGCGCTCGTGGTGCCGACCCTGTCCGGCCGCTCGGCTCGACTCATCTCGGCGCATCGCCCCGCCGTGCCGATCTACTGCCTCTCGCCGGGCCGCGAGACGGTCCGGCGCTGCAATCTGATCTGGGGCGTGCAGGCGGCGCCGATGCGGCGTCACGAGGTCACCGAGGAGCTGATCGCCGACAGCGCCCGCCGGGTGGTGGAGCTCGGCTGGGTCGCGCCCGGCCAGCGGATCGGGATCACCGCTGGTCTGCCCAGCGGGCGGCCCGGCACCACCAGCCTGTTCCAGGTTCAGGAGGTGTGACGGCGGGCTCTATCAGTCGTCCACCACCCTCGCCGGAGTGAATCCACCACGCTACGGCTTGATCCGGGAGGCGACGGCGGTTGGACCCGTTTTCCGGGATCGGCGCCACACCGATCGCCGGGCGCCCCGGTGTCGGCGATTTGGCCCGCCCGAACCCACCAACCAACCGACCGACCCGACCGCCCGCTGCTCCCTCAGGCGGCCTGCTGCCGGTAGAAGTCGGCCTCCTCGCGGCCGAGCGCGGTCGCCGGCGGATCGTCGTAGAACCACTCCCGGGCGATCCGGTGGAAGTTGCCGCGCGCGTGCAGCTGGGCGATGACCGCCAGGGTCAGGACCTCCATGCGCCGACCGAAGATGTGATCCGGCGGCGCCGACTCGTGGCGCAGGTAGCCGAAATACTCCGAGCGCGGGTCGCTCATGTCGATCAGCACCTGGGTGGCGTAGTCCGGGGTGAGCTCGATCTCCCGGTCGCACGTGTACCACGAGGTGGCGGCCCGGAAGTGGGCGAGCACCCGATCCGGATTGAACTTACCGGGGTCCTTGAAGAAGCCGACCTCGGTTCCGAGCTGCATGATCCGCTCGCTGTCGCCCTCGATGATCGCCCGGGCGACCTCGATCTCCAGCGTCACCGCCCCGGGCGGCATGCGCTTGAACAGGCCGAAATCGAAGAACGCCATGCGGCCGTCGGGCAGGAGCATCGAGTTGCCGGGATGCGGATCGCCGGAGAACTGGCCGTGGCGGTACAGGCAGCCGAAGTAGAAGCGGAACAGGATCTCGCCGATCCGGTCCCGATCCGCCTGGGGATAGCCGCGCAGCTCCTCGAACCCGGTCCCGTGGATGTACTCAGAGACCATCACCCGCTCGTGGGACAGCGAGGTGATCACGTCGGGGATGACGATGAACGGATGGCCGCGGAAGATCCGGGCCAGGGTGCGCTGGTTGGCGGCCTCGAGCTCGTAATCGAGCTCCTCTCCGACCCGGGAGCGGATCTCCTCGCCGATCGCCTTGGGGTCCATGCCGGGAGCGATTCGCTTGACCAGGCGCAGGATCAGCCCCAGGTTCTGCATGTCGGCGCGCACCGCCGCCGCCACCCCCGGATACTGCACCTTGACCGCGACCCGGCGGCCATCGGTCAGCCGGGCGCGGTACACCTGGCCGATCGACGCGGCGGCGATCGGCGTCTCGTCGAAGTCGGAGAACACATCGGACAGACGCTCGCCCAGCTCCTCCTCGATCACCTTGCGCATGTCCCTGAACGTGACCGTGGGGGCGGCGTCCCGCAGCACGGCGAGCTTGCGCTGGAACTCCTCGCGGTACTCCTCGGGCACCATCCCGACGTCAAGGAACGACAGCACCTGACCCACCTTCATCGCCGCGCCCTTCATCGTGCCCAGCGCGGCCACGATCTGCTCGGCGGCCTCCACCTGCCGGCGCTCGAGCGCCGCTTGGCGCCCCTCCGCGCCGCGGCCGACGTTGGCGGCCCGGGTGCCGGCTTGGCGGATCGCCTGGCCGGCCGCCAGGCCGCCGATCCTGGCGGTCCGCCCCACGCGCGAGGTGGGGATCTTGTCCTGTGGCACGAGGTGGGCTAGCCCTGACTCACCTGAGAGCCGGGCACGATGTCATCAGAGCCGTCGGGCCAGCGCACCCACGCCTTGTGGCCGCCGTCGTAGTCGTCGCCGAGCAGGATCAGCGTTGCCGGCTCGCCCATCGCGGTGCACGACTGGTCGCCTTCGGGGTCGACCCCGCGCCAGATGCGGACGAACCGGTTGTGCTCGAGTTCGCCGGCGACCGTCGTCGGGTCGGTGTGGCCGGGATGGATCCGGGTGCCGGCCGGCAGCGCCAGCAGCTTGTCCATGATCGATGACTTCAGATCGTCATAGGTGGTGTGGCCGGGGGCGCGGACGCCGCCCACCGATCCCTTGAACAGGGTGTCGCCGGTGAACACGTCGGTCCCGTCGAACAGGAGCGACAGCATCCCGGCGGTGTGACCGGGGGTGTGGATCGTCTCGATCCGCATCGCTCCGCTGGTGATCGTCTCGCCGGGCTCGATCGTCGCCGTCGCTCCGGGAACCTCCTCGCGCTCCAGCGGGTGGATCAGCACCGGGGCATCGGGAAAGCGCTCGCGGATCGCGTCCAGCTCGGCCACGTGGTCGTGGTGGCGGTGAGTGAGCACGACGTGGGTCAGCGCCAGCTGTCCGCGGTGCAGGTAATCGAACAGCGGCGCCACCGGTCCCCCGGCGTCCACCAGAACCGCGCTGCCCCCGAGCTCGTCGGCGACCACGTACGTGTTGGACAGCCACTGGTCGTTCATCGAACGCTCGACGATCACGTCACAGAGCGTATCGGCCCCGCCCGCCCGGTAGCCGTGGCCGGACGCATCGAGGTAGCCTTCACCGGACATGAGCTTGATCCACACGTGCTACCGCATCACCGACATCGATCGGTCGGTTCGGTTCTACGAGGCGCTCGGATTCGACGAGATCCGCCGCGTCCCGATCCGCGACGAGGCGACCAACGTCTTCATGAACCTGCCGGAGGACGGCGACAACCCGCGGCTGGAGCTGACCTTCAACCACGGCCAGACCGAGCCCTACGACCTCGGCACCGGCTATGGACACATCGCGATCACCACCGAGGACCTCGACGGCGCGCTGAGCCGGCTCGCCGAGCAGGGGATCGAGCCCGAGCGCCCGCCGTACACGATCCGCGAGGGCGGCAACCGCCTGTGCTTCGTGCGCGACCCGGACGGCTATCGAATCGAGATCCTGGAGCGGAGCTAAGCGTGGTCGACACCGCGTCAATGGCCAAGCTGCTGGAGCGCTTCGCGCAGGGCGTCGCCGCGCACGACCGGGAGAACCCCGATCACAGCAGCTGGGGCATCGGCATGGCGCACTTCGACATCGAGCGACTCGGGCTGGAGGAGGGGGAGGAGATTCTCCCGGGGATCGTGCTCCAGGCCGACGGCGGCGGCACCGGCAACTTCCGCGTCCTGTGCGACGGCCAGCACGACGGCGCCGGCGAGATGGAGGAGGTCGAGGTGGTGGACGCCGTCGCCTCCGAGGAGCCGGTCACGGTGGAGGCTCCCGGCGCGCCGATCAGGCCGCCGCTGTAGCGCGGGCCGGCGCGCCGATCGGGCCGCCGCTGTAGCGCGGGCCGGCGCGCCGATCGGGCCGCCGCTGTAGCGCGGGCCGGCCCGCCGATCGGGCGGTACTAGCCGATCCGAGCGCCGCCCGCTCGAATCGCCACCCGCTCGGTCAGCCACTGCACCGTCGGGCAGCGCCGCTCATGGCGCCGCCCGGCGCGCAGCACCGCTCCGGCGATCGCGTCGAGCTCGGTCTCGCGGCCGGCCGCGATGTCGCGCCGCATCGACGACCCCAGCTCGGCGTGGGCCGCGTCGAGCTCGGCGAGCGTGGCCGCGGGCGCCAGCGCCGCCCCGTCGGCATTGGCGACCGCGACCGTCTCTTCGATCGCCCCCTCCAGCGCCGAGCGCCACCGGGGATCGGAGCGCACGAAGCCGATCGGCCGGTCAGAGGCGCTGGTCGTCAGCGCCAGCGGACACAGCCGCGCCAGCTTGGACCACATCACCTGACCCTCGCTGTCGCCGATCCGGGCCTCGAGTCCCGTCTGGCGCAGCGTCGTGGCCAGCGCCTCCAGCGCCGGACGCAGTGACGCGTCCGCGGTCGCCATGTCGACCCGGCAGCCGGGGCTCGTCTGCACGATCACCCCCGGCGCGGGCCGGTCTGACTCGATCCGGATCACCCCCGCGGCCACCCGGTCGCCGAACCGCGTCCGCAGCTGCGCCAGATGGTCGAGTCCGTTGAGCAGCGGGACGACCAGCCGCGGGTCCGCGCGTATCCGCTCCAGCGCCGGACCCAGGCTCGTCGCCTTGGTCGCCACCAGCAGCGCGTCCACCTCGTCGGTGAGCTCACTGGCCACCCGCGGATTCGCCGTGAAGTCCCCGAGCACGCTGCTGGTCACGGTCAGACCGTCGTCGCGCAGGAGCGCCGCGGTCTGCTCCCGGGCGATGACGATCGCGTCGGTTCCGGCACGGTTGAGTGCGGCCGCGACGAAGCCTCCGACCCCGCCGGCACCGAGCACCGCGACGGTCCTCATCGCCGCTCGGCGCGGGCGGCGTCTCGCTGCTGGCGCTGAGCCGCGCGGTTTGCGGCCCGCAGGTCACGCCAGGCGGCTCGCGCCTGTCGCAGCGCCTTGACCACCTGGGCTCGCGCCTCGTCGGCGGCCTGGGCCGCCTGGAGCGCCTGCTGCTTGGCGCTGGCGCCGCGGGTCAGCAGGTTGAATGACCACAGGCCGGTCTCGAGCAGGCGGGCGGCGCGCATCAGGTCGGTGGCGACGGCCCGGCGGAGATCTTCGCCCCGGAGCCCCTGCTCGATGTGGCGGATCTGAGCTTCGAAGGCGACCTCGGTCAAACCGACCAGGGCCCGGGCCGCGATCGTCGGCTCCGGGGCGTTGGGGTCGACCTCGGCCAGCGCCGACAGCTCCTCGCGGACGACGGTGGCCAGCCGGTCGTGCAGCTCCAGCCAGGCCGCCTTGAGCGCCGGCGTGGTCTCGATCATCTCGCGGAACGCTGGTATGAAGCCGATCAGCTCGTCCGGAGCGTCGTAGTACTGGATGGTGTCGTCCTGCAGGGCGCGGACCACCGCATCGGTCAGCGATTCGCCGGGCCGGCGCTCGCGCAGCGCCCGGACCAGCCGCTCGACCCCCTCGTCGGTGTTGTCGAGAACCAGCGACTCCTTGGTCGGGAAGTAGTTGTAGATCGTCTTCTCCGACACGCCGACCCGGTCGGCTACCTCTGAAACCCTGACGTTGTCAAAGCCGCGGGTGGCGAACAGGGCGGTGGCCGCGTCGGAGATCAGCTGCCGGGTCAGGCGCCGCTTGCGCTCGCGCAGCCCCTCGTCGGGATGGGCGTGGCGATACCTTGTCTCCTGGGCGCGCCGGAACCTCCGCGTCACCTCGGCGACCTTGTCGCCCATCACATCGGTGATCAGGCGATCGAGGACCTCGTCGCCGGCGACGGCGTCGAGCACCTCGTCCTCGCCGCCCGCGGGCGGGCGATTCGCCTGCGCCGGCTCGGTCTCGGGTACGTCGGCCATCCCGGATCGATCCTATCAAGCAAGATTTCACTTGCAGTACTCTTTCAGTGCCTGTACATTTACGGACCATGAACGAAAGGGCTATAGAAACCGAGGAGCTGACCAAGCGGTTCGGGGAGTTCGTGGCGGTGCAGAGCTTGCACTTCGAGGTGCCGGTCGGCAGCGTCGTGGCGCTGCTCGGTCCCAACGGCGCCGGCAAGACCACCACCGTGCGGATGCTGGCGACGCTGCTGGCCCCGGACTCGGGCTGGGCCCGCGTCGCCGGGCACGACGTCGTCCGCGAGCCAGCGCGGGTGCGCGAGCTGATCTCGCTCACCGGCCAGTTCGCGGCGCTGGACAAGAACCTGACCGCCCGCGAGAACCTGATCCTGATGGCGCGCCTGCGCGACCGTGGCCGCTCCACCGCCGGCCGCATCGCCGACGAGCTCATCGACCGGTTCGACATCGGGGACTTCCGGGATCGCCTGGTCAAGAACCTGTCCGGTGGCGAGCGGCGGCGGGTCGATCTCGCCGCCGGCCTGATCGACCGCCCGCGGGTGCTGGTCCTCGACGAACCCACCACGGGGCTGGACCCGCGCAGCCGCCAGATCGTCTGGTCGACGATCCGTGCGCTCGTCGCCGACGGGGTGACGGTCCTGCTGACGACCCAGTACCTGGAGGAGGCCGACGCGCTCGCCGATGGCGTCGTCCTGATCGACCGTGGTCGCTCCGTCGCCTCGGGCACTCCGGCCCAGCTCAAGGGGCAGGTGGGCGAGCAGCGCGTCGATGTGATCGCCGCTGACAGCGCCGCTCTTGAGGACCTGTCGGCGGTGCTGGGCAAACGGTTCGAGCTGTCGCGGCTGGGCGAGCAGCGGACCCTGTCGATTCCCGCCCCCGACGAGGTCGCCGACCTGGCCCGCGTCGCCGAGGTGGTGCAGGCATCCGGCATCGGCGTCGACGAGATCGCCCTGCGACGGCCGACCTTGGACGACGCCTTCCTGGCGCTGTCGATCATCAGCGGCCAAGTGTTGGGCCAGTTCTGCGAACAGGTGCTGGGCCTGGTCATCACCGCAGCGGTCGGCCTGGCCCTCGGCTGGAATCCGCAGCTGACCGTCGCCCACGCGGTGCAGCTGGCGGGGCTGCTCACGCTCGGCATGTTCGCCTTCACCTGGTGCGGCGTCCTGTTCGGAATGCTCGTGCGCTCGCCCGACGCGGTCCAGGGAATGGGCTTCATCGTGATCCTGCCGCTCACGTTCATGGCGGGGACGTTCGTGACGATCGCCGGCATGGACGCCGTCCCGCGGGCGATCGCCGACTGGGATCCGATCTCGGCGCTGGTGGCGACGGTCCGTTCGCTGACCACGCCGGGCTTTCACAGCGGGGGGTCCTGGCAGCTGGATCACCCCGAGATCGCGATGATCCTGTGGTGCGGGTTGCTGATGGCGATCTGTGTGCCGTTGGCGCTACGCCGCTTCAACCGTACCCTGGCGCAGTGACCTACTCGATCGTCGCTCGCGACCCGGCCACGGGGGAGCTGGGCGTGGCTGTCCAGTCGCACTGGTTCTCGGTCGGCCCGATCGTCCCCTGGGCCCGCGCCGGGATCGGCGCCGTCGCCACCCAGTCCTTCGCCGAGGCCGCCTACGGGCCGCGCGGCCTGGATCTGCTGGCGCGGGGCGTGCCCGCCGCGGCCGCCCTGCAGCGCCTGGTGGCGGCCGACCCGCAGGCCGCCTCCCGTCAGGTGGCGATCGTCGACGCCGCCGGGACCGCGGCCGCCCACACCGGATCGGACTGCATGAAGTTCGCGGGCGACGTCCAGGGCGAGGCGGTGTCCTGCCAGGCCAACATCATGGCCTCAGCGAGGGTGTGGCCGGCGATGCTGAGTGCATTCCAGGCCGTCGCCGGCAGCCTCACCGCGCGTCTGCTGGCGGCGTTGCGCGCCGCGGAGGCCGAGGGCGGAGACCTGCGCGGCCGTCAGTCGGCGGCGATCATCGTCGTCCCCGCCGCCGGGGAGCCGTGGGACACGGTGACCTCGCTGCGGGTCGAGGACCACCCGGAGCCGCTCGACGAGCTGGCGCGCCTGGTTGACCTCAGCGACGCCTACCGGCTGGCCGGGCTCGGCGACGAGCGCGCTGCCGCGGGACGCCACGACGAGGCGGCGCGGCTGTACCTGGAGGCAGCGGACCACGCCCCCGAGGCCGATGAGCTGCGCTTCTGGGCCGGACTCGGGGCTGCCCAGGGGGGCGACATCGAGGCTGGCCTGGACCACATCCGGGCGGCGCTGGCGGTCAACCCGGACTGGCACGAGGTCCTGCGCCGGCTGCCGCCTGGGGTGGCGCCCTCCGCGCCGGCGGTGCTGCGCCGCCTGGAGTCGACCGGCTGAACCCAGGCCAGAACCGCCGGCCACGTCGCCCGGCGCTGGATACGGTGTAGCCATGTCCCCCGCCTCCGGCATCCTCGCGCGTGGCCCGTGGCGGCCGCAGGACGTGTCCACGACCTGGCACGACGAGCCGTTTACGCTTGACCCGGCAGTGGTCGCCGCCGCCGATTTGGCCCTGGCCGAACTGCGTGGCCGCGGCTCGCCCAGTCACGATGGTCTGGCCGCCCGGCTGCGGGCCTACGACGCGCACGACCAGCTGCTGCGCCTCGATTGCGAGCCCGTCCGGTGGGCTCTGCGGCTGCTCTCCGGCGACGCCATGCAGAGCCTGTCGGTGCTGTGCGTGGTGCGCGCCGCCGACGGGCGCTGGCTCGCCGGGCGCCGCGCGGCGTGGGTGGCGACCTGGGCCCAACGTTGGGCGCTCGGGGCCGCGGGCTCGGTGGAGGTCGGGGAGAACCCGGCCGATACGCTGGCGCGGGAGCTGGCCGAGGAATGGTCGGTGACGCCGGAGCGGCTGAGCGCGGAGGCGCTGATCCGGCTCCCGAACGGGATCGCGATGCTGGTGGGGATGGCGTGGCTGGCCGAGGGCGCATCGGTGACGCCCGATTCCGAGCACGACGAGTTCGCCTGGTGGCCGGCCGACCCCTCGCGCTGGCCCGAGCATGCCGACGATCCGCTGCGGCGGACCGCGGCGCTCCTCTCGGCCTCGCCCTGATGCGATGGATCACCTTCGGCCGCCTCGAGGTGGCCTCGTTCACCCACTCGCTGGTCTATCTGGGGCTGCTGGTGTGCGCCTTCGCGCTCGGCAGTCCTCAGCCGGAGACCTTCATCCTGGGCCTCGCCCACGGGGTGATATGGATCGCGATGTCGCTGATCTGCATCGCGGCGGCGCGGCGGCGAATCATCCCGTACTGGCTTGCCGTCACCGTCGCGGTTCTCGGGGGTCTGGGGCCGTTCGCGGGATCGATCGGGTTCGTGATTGCAGACCGGCGGCGGCCGAGAGCAACGCAGTAGAGTGAGCAAGGGACTGATGGCGGTCGATACCAGCACTGTTCAGGTCGTCATGCCGGCAATGGGCGACTCGGTCGCCGAGGGCACCGTGCTTCAGTGGCACAAGCAGCCCGGGGACGCCGTCGCCGCCGACGAGACGATCGTCGAGATCTCCACCGACAAGGTCGACGCGGAGGTTCCGTCCCCCGTCGCGGGTACGGTCGTCAAGCTGCACGCTGCCGAGGGCGACACCGTCGGAGTCGGCGCGCTGCTCGCGGAAATCGCCACCGACGGAAACGGATCTGCGCCCGCCGCGGTCAACGCCGAGCCGGTCTCCGGCGAGTCGCCGCCGACGACCGTGGAGGAGGCCGCCGCCGGCGCCGCCAACGAGGCCGAAGGCCTCGCCGCGGCTGAGCAGGCCTCCGGTGAGACCGTGGAGATCGTCACCCCCACCGGCGGCGAGTCGGTGACCGAGGGCACCATCCTGGAATGGTCGGTGAAGGTCGGCGACACCGTCTCCGACGGCGACACCGTGGTGGAGATCTCGACCGACAAGGTCGACATGGAGCTTCCCGCCCCCGCCTCGGGGACGATGGTCGAGATCCTCGCGGCGGCGGGGGAGACGGTGACGGTCGGCCAGGTGATCGGCCGGATCAGCCCGGCGGCCGGCCCGCCGTCGGGGGGATCGCCCGCCACCACACCAACGGGCGCGCGAGCGCCCGCCCCGATCCAAACCACCCCGGCGGCGCCGACAACGCCCGCCGCCAACGGCAAGGCCAACGTCTCGCCGGTCGCCCGGCGGGTGGCCGCCGCCGAGGGGGTCGACCTGAGCGGCGTCCAGGGGAGCGCCCGCGGTGGCCGGATCACCAAGGCCGACGTGCTGGCCGTGGGAAATGGATCCCCGTCCACGCCCGCGCCCGCGGCGGGGGAGGCGCCGGCGACGCTGATCAAGGGCGGGGGCGCCGCGCTGGCCCGGTACATGGACCAGAGCCGGTCGATCCCGACCGCCACGTCGTTTCGCACGCTCACCGTCACCACGCTGGACGCGCGGCGCAAGCAGCTCAAGGAAGCCGGCCGGCGGGTGTCGTTCACCCATCTCATCGGGTACGCCATCGCCCGCGTCGCGACCGACGAGATGCCGGTGATGGCCCACCACTTCTCCGAGATCGACGGCAAGCCGTACCGGCACGACGACGGCGCCGTCAATCTGGGGCTGGCCGTCGACGTGGAGAAGAAGGACGGCTCGCGGACGCTGATGGTGCCGGTGATCCGCGACGCTGGGCGGCTGGGCTTTGACCAGTTTCTGAACGCCTACGACGCCCTGGTGGACAAGGCGCGGTCGGGCACCCTCACCGCCGACGATCTCAGCGGCGCCAACCTGACCCTGACCAATCCCGGCGGCATCGGCACGGTGGCGTCGGTCCCGCGGTTGATGGTCGGTCAGGGAACGATTGTGGCCACCGGCTCGATCGCCTACCCGGTCGGCCTTGAGCAGATCGCCGCGATGATCCGCGCCGAGAAGGTCATGACGATGACCTCCACCTACGACCACCGGATCATTCAGGGCGCCGAGTCGGGGCGATTCCTGGCGCAGATCGAGGCGCTGCTGCAGGGTGAGGACGGCTTCTATGACCGGGTGTTCGCCGATCTCGGGGTCGCGCTCGGGCAGCTGCCGGCGGCGCCCGCCCCCGCGGCGGCCGTGGCGCCGGCCCCGGCCCGCGAGGCAGAGGCCGCGCCGGCCGCCCACGACGAGCAGCTGATGGCGGCGGTCCAGGCTGCCACCTCGCTGCTCAAGGCCCACCGCACCCACGGCCATCTCGCCGCCAAGCTGGATCCGCTCGGCCGCGAGGCCGAGGGCGACCCGTCGCTGGACCCGGGACCGCTCGGGCTGACCCCGGAGCTGATGGCCCAGATCCCGGCCCACGTGCTGCGCATGTACGTGCCGGGGGCGACGCTGGCCGATGCGCTGCCGCACTTGCGCGAGACCTACTGCGGCACGATCGCCTACGAGATCGAGCACATCGCGTCCCATCGCCAGCGGCTGTGGCTGCGCGAGGCGATCGAGTCCGGCGAGTTTCGCCGTCCGCTGACCGTGGACGAGCAGAAGGCGCTCCTGCGGCGGTTGACCGAGGTCGACGCCTTCGAGCGCTTCATGCACAAGGCGTACCTGGGGCAGAAGCAGTTCTCGGTCGAGGGGCTGGACATGACCGTCCCGATGCTCGACGAGCTCACCCAGCTCTCAGCCACCCGCGGCGCCCGCGAGGTCGTCATCGGGATGGCGCACCGCGGCCGGCTCAACGTGCTGGCGCACAACCTGGGTCGCGCCTACGACTCGATCTTCGCCGAGTTCGAGGGCTCCTCGACGCTGGAGCCGATCACCACCCTGCCTCAGGGCGGCACCGGAGACGTCAAGTACCACCATGGCGCTCAGGGCGCCTACCAGCTGCCCGGCGGCGAGTCGATCATCGTCCGCCTGGAGTCCAACCCCTCGCACCTGGAGTTCGTCGCGCCGGTCGCCTCCGGCGCCACGCGGGCGGCGCAGACGACCCGCCAGGGCCCGCATGCGCACCAGGACTGCAACGCCGCGATCCCCGTGATCCTGCACGGCGACGCCGCCTTCCCGGGACAGGGAGTGGTCGCCGAGACGCTGAACCTCCAGGCGCTCGACGGCTACACGGTCGGCGGCACCGTCCACATCATTCAAAACAACCAGGTCGGCTTCACCACCGACCCCGACGACGCCCGTTCCACCACCTACGCCTCGGACCTGGCCAAGGGCTTCGACGTCCCGATCATCCACGTCAACGCCGACGACGTGGCGGCCTGCATCAGCGCCGTCCGCTTGGCGTTCGCGTTCCGCCAGGAGTTCGGTCACGACGTGCTCATCGACCTCATCGGCTACCGCCGCTTCGGTCACAACGAGGCCGACGAGCCCGCCTACACCCAGCCCGAGATGTACCAGGTGATCAAGCAGCATCCGTCGGTGCGCGAGCTGTTCGCCCGCCAGCTGGTCGACCAGGGCGTGGTCTCCGAGCAGGAGTCCACCGAGATGACCGACGCGGTGTGGGCCATGCTGAGCGACTCTCACCAGCTGCTCAAGGAGCGGATCGCCGCGGCCAAGGACCTCGAGCACGCCACCGGCGAGTATCAGCTGGATCGCACTCCGTCGCCTGAGGTCAAGACCGCCGTCGCCGAGGATCGCCTCAGGGTGCTCAACGAGGAGCTGCTGACGGTGCCCGACGGGTTCACCATCCATCCCAAGCTGGTCAAGCAGCTGGAGGGCCGCCGTGAGGCGCTGGACGACCCGACGCGGCCGGCGGTGGTGTGGGCGCACGCCGAGGCGCTGGCGTTCGCGTCGCTGCTGACCGAGGGGATCCCGATCCGGTTGACGGGCCAGGACACCGAGCGCGGCACCTTCAGCCAACGCCACCTCGTACTCCACGACCCCAAGACCGGGCAGGAGCACTGTGCCATGCAGCACCTGCCGGGGGCGCTGGCGCCGATGGAGCTGCACGACAGCCCGTTGTCGGAGATGGCCTGCGTCGGCTTCGAATACGGATACTCGCAGGAGGGACCCGAGACGCTCGTGCTGTGGGAGGCCCAGTTCGGCGACTTCGTCAACGGTGCCCAGGTGATCGTCGACCAGTTCATAACCTCGGGCCTGGCCAAGTGGGGGCAGACCAGTCGGTTGACGCTGCTGCTCCCCCACGCCTATGAGGGCTCGGGCCCCGAGCACTCCTCGGCTCGCCTGGAGCGCTTCCTCCAGCTCGCCGCCGAGGGCAACATCCGCGTCGCCAACCCGACCACGCCGGCCCAGTATTTCCATCTGCTGCGCCGTCAGGCGCGCATCGCCAAGCAGCGTCCGCTGGTGATCATGACCCCGAAAAGCCTGCTGCGCCTGCCTCAGGCCGCCAGCACGGTCAAGGATCTCGTCGACGGCCGCTTCCAGCCGGTGTTGGGCGATCCCGACTCAGATCCCGACCAGGTCACCCGCCTGGTCCTGTGCACCGGGAAGATCTACTACGAGCTGGCCGCTGAGGAGGCGCGCGCGCAGAGTCCCGGCGTCGCCCTCGGCCGCGTCGAGCTGCTGTATCCGTTCCCCCAGTCCGAGCTGATGGAGCTGGTCGCCGCCTATCCGCGCCTGAGCGAGGTCGTCTGGGTCCAGGAGGAGCCGCGCAACATGGGCGCCCGCGCCTTCATGTCGCCGCGCCTGCTCCAGGTCCTGCCCGAGCACCTCAACTTCGGCTACATCGGCCGTCCCGAGCGGGCGGCGTCGGGCGAGGGCTACCCAATCGCTCACGCCACCGAGCAGCATCGGATCCTGACCACGGCGCTGGACCTCCGCCATCAGATCTCGCAGTATCCGGGCAAGCTCCCCGGCGAGCGTTAGCCGAAGGTGTGCGTTGACGCGGCAACCACGGCGAAGCATCGTCGCGACGACGTTCGGTTGGTGCTGAGAGGTTAAGGCGAGCTACGAATGGGTGTGTAGGCGTGCCCTGATTACCTTGCTGCCGGTTGCGATCGCGGTGGCGAATTGCCTGGCGTTGACGGCACCGGCTACAGCATCGGCGGCTCCGGTGGTGACCATCCATCTGAGAAACGCGCCGTCATATTCATCGATGTCAAGGATGGTCACGACACTCTGGCAACCTGGTATGGCTGTACCGTTGCTCGCGCGAGCGACGACCACTGGTACGAGCTCAGCGCCTCGGACTGCCTACCGTTTGGCTGCGGTTGCCGCGCGAACTGCTTCAAGTTCGAGGACGTCCGCCACCCCAGTCTTTGCCTCGGACTGAGCGTCACGCAACGCGATAATTCAGGGCTGTAACAACAACCGCTCGTACTGGCTGGAGAACGAGACGTGGCTACGTAACCTCGGGTGGGTGGATTGCTACCTCATCGCCGCCAGCGATACCAGTAAAGCGAGAATATCCAGCGATAACCGCTTTATAGATTGGTATCAGTGGAGCGGCTACTAACTCCGCATACCTGAGGTGCTCAGGCGCGCCTGAGCAGTGACCCATAGGCGTTCACGGGCCGGCGAGGCCGCACATGCCGCGCGTCGGTCACCATCCCCCACCGACGTAGCCAAGCTCGTAGTCGCGTCGTCGATGTCGATCTACGGCGATGGGGCTATGTTCGTCCCGACCACGACGACCTAGACCCTGACTTGAGGCCCGCGCCCCAGCTGGCGGCGCGCGACAAGGGTCGACGCCAACCACGATCTCGTGCGCGATGTTCAAGAGGAGCAGGCGAGCGAGGCTTCAGCCGCCTGACGTATCATCAGCATCGCGCCCAGCCGGCTGCCACCACGATCAGCCCGGGCGCTGTCGCTCCGTCGTGGTGGTCCGGCGTCGGAACTTCATTCCCGGCCCCGCGGTTCGCCCGATTGGTTGGGTGCGGCGAGTCCGCGGCCGGCGGTGGACCCCCACCGCGAGGTCTCGCAGAACCCCAGCAAGCTGAGCGGCGAGCCGGTGAGCCCTCAGCTGAGAAAAAAAAGTTCTACCGGTCCGCGGCCGACGGCCGCAAGCTGGCCCTCGGCTCAGCCGTTGCTCGTCAGACGACGTCCAGGCCGGGGACGCGAACAGACCCAACGGTCCAACACACCGGAAAGTAGGAGACCATGCGCCGGCTATCCCAAATCGCATTCCTGATCCTGATGTCCGCCGCATTCGCCGCGCCGGCCGCCGCCACCACGGCGCCCGTCGGGCAGTGGAAGCTGAACGAGGGGCAGGGCACCCAGGTCGCCGACAGCTCCGGCAATGGCAACAACGGGACCCTGTTCGGAGATGTCGCCTGGACCTCGGGCATCGCGGGGAGCGCGCTGGACTTCGTCGATGGCTCCAGCGGCGTCAAGATCATCGACAACTCGGTTCTGGAGCCCGTCTCCACCGTGACCGTGAGTGCTTGGATCAAGCAGTCCTCCAGCCCCGGCGGCTACCGCTACATCGTCGCCAAGGGCGCAACGGGGTGCTCGGCGGCGTCCTATGGGCTCTACTCCGGACCCAACGGCGGGTTGGAATTCTACGTGTCGCGCGCTCGCGGGACGAAGTACGAGCGGTCGCCGGATGCCGGCACCCGGGTCTGGGACGGCAGCTGGCACTACGCCGTCGGGACGTTCGACGGCACCACCGTGCGGCTGTACGTGGACGGCGCCGAGATCGGCTCCGGCACCCCGTATCCGGGAAACATCGAGTACCTGCTACGGAGCTCCAACGACTTTTACATCGGTGACTACCCCGGTTGCGCATCGCGCGGGTTCCGGGGGGCGATCGACGACGTGACCGTCTGGAACCGGGCGCTGACGCCCGCGGAGATCGCGGCGGCGGCGGCGCCCGGAGGCGCAGGCAACCCGTCCGGATCGGGCTCGGGATCCGGGTCCGGCGGTGCAGGCGGGTCGTCCTCGGGCTCGGGCCAGGGGAGCTCGGGCGGAGGCGGCGCCAAGTCCGGCGGGGGGACTTCGCCGTCGAACGGGCACCTGAAGGTGTCGGCGCTGACGATCACCTTCGCCCGGCACGCACGCTGGCCGACGATCAACTACACCGACAGCCGGTCGGCGAGCTCAAACCTCCAGATCTTCCGCGGGATGCCCGGGCTGCGTCACGGCACGCGCTGCATCCCGGCGGGTTCGAAGCCCGTTGCGCGAGCCGCACGCTGCGTGCGCCTGGTGAGGATCGCCCACTTCGCCCACAGGGATCGGGCCGGCCGCAACCACGTGTCGCTCGCCGGCCGGCTCCGCCACCCGCTCACGCCCGGCAGCTACCGGGCGGTGGTGACCCCGCGAGCCGGCGGAATGACCGGGCGCTCGGCGGTCAAGCAATTCGTCGTGCGGACGTCCCACCGCTGAGCCGCCGCACCCGCTCACCCGCCGTCCCGCTGAGCTGACCGTACCGCGGCCCCGCCGGGCAGGCCGTGGGCTTGCCCCGATGGCACCTCGAGCCGCCACCACCGCGCGCCGGATGCGACTTTGGTTGCCGCCCTCGCGTATCCAGGTGCGATCAGATACGCTCTCGGCGCCGAATGGCAGTTGTGTCTGTGGCTGTCGAGGGGAGGCAGGGTTGGTGGGAACCAAAGGATCACTTCACTCGGGCTTGGGGAACCGCCCGCGCCTGAGGGGTCGGCCGATGCGCTGGACGGTCGCCGCCACCCTCCTGAGCCTGCTCGTGCTGTCCGCGTCGGCCGCCGCCAAGACTCACCGCATCGCTCACTGGCCGAACTCACCGGTCCGCCACCTCATCTCCAACAGGCGAGCGAACCGGCTCGCCTCGAATACGACACCTACCTTCTCGGCCAACCTCCGCGGAGACGTGACGACCACGGGTAACACGTTGCTCACCTGTCCGGAGAACGTCTCGGCCGCCCGTCGGCATCGGACCTCAAAGCCTCGCAGGCGTCGGACGCTGTCCACCGAGCCGTGCCTGAATGCCAACAACAACGATCACGACATGGTCTATGTGAACGTCGATCCCAGCGGCGGCCACTTCGATTCCAGCACGGCGAACGTGTCGATCCCGGGGGACGCGCGGGTCGTGCGCGCCTACCTGTACTGGGGCGCTGACCTCGCGCACGGGGTCGGGGCCGACAACGGCGCGTCTGACGATGCACCCGGCGGGGCCAATCCGGACACCAACACGCAGTGGAAGACGGTCGACATGCGGGTCGGCTCGGGCGCGTACACCACGATCGACGCGACGGACCCGACGCGCAACGGCGTCTGGGCGGGAATCCCGAGCTGGTACAACCAACCCGGGGAGAGCCCGGGCTACGCCTATCAGGTCCGCGCCGATGTCACGCCGGAGCTCAGCGCCGACTTTGCCGCCGCCAAGCGACATGGACGCTCCGCTGACAAGCAGGTCACGGTCACCGTCGCCAATGTCCAGGCCGGCCGCGGTTACAACCGCCACGGCGGCTGGACCCTGCTGATCGCGTGGGAGAGTCCCACCGCGCCATTTCGTAACGTGACCCTGTTTGACGGGTTCGACTTCGTCCAGGTGCAGAGCGGCCAGCAGCTCGTCGTCGGCCCGCTGGACTTCACCGGCTTCCAGACGCCCGCCAGCGGGAACGTCGACGCCCGCCTGACGACGTGGACCTACGAGGGTGACCGCGCGATCACCGGCGACTACCTGGCGCTCGGCGACCTCAGCGACTCGTGCACCGGGCTGGCCCATCAATCAGACGTGCTGCATCCGGTCGACAACTTCTTCAACAGCACGATCTCGACCGGCGGAGTCGACCTCGGCAACCGCACCCCCGACTACGGCAATCAGCTCGGGTTCGACCAGTCGACGGTCGATCTGCCACAGGGCACGATTGCGAACAACGCCACCGGCGCCTCGGTGTGCCTGGGTACCGTCGGGGACACCTACTTCTTCGGTGGGCTGGTGTTCCACACGCTGATCCGCGCTCCCAACGTCCAGATCACCAAGGTCGCGGATCGCTCCCAGGCTTCGTTGGGAGATTCGGTGAACTACACGACGACCGTCACCAACCCACAACGGGCGGCCGACGATCCACTGGGTCCCACCGCGTCAGCGACCAACCTCGTCATCAGCGATCCGTTGCCCTCTGGACTCGACTTCGCCGGGTTCACCACCAATCCCGGGGACGTGTGCAGCTATGCCGGCACCACCCGGACGATCACCTGCGACGTCGGCACGCTCGTCGCAGACGGATCGTTCTCGTACACGTTCACGGCGACCGTCACCGCGACCAATCCCGGCTCGACCCCGGCACCACTGGTGAACACTGGTTGCTACCGCTCCAACTCGGAGGACGAGCCCGACGTGGTCTTCACCGGCTGCGGCCCGGCGACGATCGTCATTCCGCCGACGCCTCCGCCACCCCAGGCGGTCGATCTCGGCGTCGTCAAGACCGTGTCATCGAATGTTGTCGCCCCGGGAGACACCGTGAGCTGGCGGGTGACCGCCACCAATTGGGGACCCGGGACATCGACTGGTTTCATCCTCGCCGACCAACTGCCCGCCGGCGTCCAGTTCACCGGCGCCTCGGCGCCGGCGTCGGTCACCTGCACCACGCCGCCCGTGGGAGCCACCGGAGCGGTCACCTGCACTGCGGCGAGCGTTCCGCCGACCCCGGCCGCCGGCTCCTCGGTGACGGTGACGATCACCGCCCGCGTCCCCGCCACCGCGGCCGATGGAACGCTGTTGGCGAACGTGGCCACGGTGCAGGGAGATCAGCCCGAGCCGGTGCCTGACCCACATCCCAACCGCGACATGACCCTGACCCGCGTGGTCGTGCCCAACCATCCCCTCCCGCCCGCGCCGCCGCTCCCGCCGAGTCCTCCGGGCCCGCCTGAGCCCCCCGCGCCCCCGATCCCACCACCAGGCCCTCCGGGAGTGCTCGGGACCCGGCTGACGCTGCGCAAGCAGGCCGTCCCCTCGCACACCGCGATCGGAGCCCACGTCGCGATCAGATTGCGCGTGAGCAACATCGGTGAGGACTCGGCGCTGGGCGTCAGGCTCTGCGACGCCCTTCCGCGGGGCCTGGCGGTCGCCTCCGCGCACGGCTTCACCGCTCACGGGCGGACGCTGTGCCGGACGCTGGGGACGCTCGACGTGCTCGCCTCCCGGACAGTGAGCTTCACCGCCGTGGTGACCGGTGCGGCGGCGCGCTCGATCCGTAACGTCGCGACCGTCCGCGCCCGCAACACGCCGAGCGCCCGCGGCCGGGCGACGATCTACGTCGCGCCGCCGAAGCCGCCACCCGGCCGGGGCTAGCCCGTCACTCACCAGACCAGCAAAGACCTTTCGGAACGCAGCACTAGGTCGTCGCGGGAGCCTTCCCGGGCATTGCCGGGGGTGGCGGGCGCCGGGCCGGCGGCGGCCCGCCGTCGCTCGCCATCTGACAGTCTGTTCGCATCCGGTTTCGTAGGGACGGCTCCCGTCGCGACAACTCCCGGCGCCACTTCGCGCCCACCCTCGGCGTCCATGACATGGCGATCGATCTCGGCACCGCGAACACGCTGGTCTACGTGGGCGGCCGCGGCATCGTCGTCTCCGAGCCGTCGGTGGTCGCGTCCGATCTGTCGACGGGAGAAGTCCACGCCGTCGGCGCCGACGCGGAGCGGATGATCGGCCGCACCCCGGCGACGATCTCGGCCACGCGGCCGCTGCGCCACGGCGTGATCGCCGACTTCGAGGTCACCGAGGAGATGCTGCGGTACTTCATCCGCAAGGTGCTCGACCGCCGGATGGCGCATCCCCGCCTGATCGTGTGCGCCCCCTCGGGCGTGACCGAGGTGGAGAAGCGGGCGGTGGAGGAGGCTTCGCTCGCCGCCGGCGCTCGTCGCGTCCACCTGATCGAGGAGCCGATCGCCGCCGCCATCGGCGCCGGGCTGGCGATCGAGGAGCCGTACGGGCGGATGGTCGTGGACGTCGGCGGCGGCACCAGCGAGATGGCGGTGATCTCCCTCGGCGGGATCGTGATCAGTCGTTCGGTGCGGGTCGGGGGCTATGAGATGGACGAGGCGATCGCCCACTACATCCGCTCGGTCTACCAGCTCGCGATCGGCTCGCCCACCGCGGAGGCGATCAAGATCGAGCTCGGATCGGCGATCCCCCTGCCCGAGGAGCAGGTCACCGAGGTGCGCGGCCGCCACCTCGTGACCGGGTTGCCGACGGCGGTGCCGCTGCGCTCCGAGGAGGTCCGGTCCGCGATCGCCGGCCCGATCCGTGAGATCCTGCACGCGATCCGCGACACGCTGGAGCAGACCCCGCCCGAGCTCGCGTCCGACATCGCCCGCGACGGGATCCTGCTGGCCGGCGGCGGCACCCTCGTTCGCGGCTTCCCGGAGGCGGTGGCCGCCGAGACGGGGATGCCCGTCTACCGCGCCGATTCGCCGCTCACCTGCGTCGCCGTCGGCTCCGGGCAGGCGCTCGATCACCTGGATCAGCTAAGCGTGGTGGGCCGTCAGCTGGGACGTTCGCCGACGACGCCGGACTGGCGTACCGCCCAGTCCTAGCGCGTCGAGCGCCGCGCTCACCGCGCACCCGGCGAGCAGGATCAGGAACGGGTCGATCGGCTCGCGGAAGCGCGGCGTCTCGACGTTGACGAACACGATCGAGAGGGCGTACAGCAAGGGCAACGTCCACAGCCACAGCGGCGCCTCGCGAACGCGGCGGGTGAACAGCCCGGCCACCGCCAGCAGGCAGTAGAGCCAGAAGGCGATGACGCCGATGCGGGCGGTCTTCGGGTGCAGTCCGACCGCCAGGGCCGACGCGTGCCAGGCATACGAGCCCTCGAGCTCGAACATGCGCAGCACGTTGTGAAAGCCCGCGCTCAGCGGCGCCAGCGGATGGGCGTCGATGTAGTTCAGCGCCTGCGTCTGCAGCTTGTCCTCGAGCTGGACCTCCGAATATCGCGAAGCCGTGCGCTGCAGCTCGGCGTCCTCACCGATCCGGGCGAAGTAGTGCCACTTGTACGGGACTGGCTGGAAATTCGCCGCATCCGGGTTATAGGTGCCGGCCAGGGTGATGCCGGTCTCGTCGGAGATTGGGATGAAGTGGTGCATGACGATTGCGTTACGCACCGTCCACGGAGCGATCGTCGCGATCGTGAAGAGGATGAGAACGGCTGGCGCTGCCAGGGCGCCGCCGCGAGCTCGGGTGCGGTTGGGTCGCCGGGGTCGCCGGCGCGTCACAGTCCACGACGCGAACGCCAGCGGGAGCAGCCACAGGAGCGCGTTCTCGTGCGTCAGCGAGGCGAGCCCGAGCAGCACCCCGGTGGCGGCGATCCACAGGTAGGGACGTCCCGAGCGTCCTGCCCGCAGGATCGTCCATACCGCCGCCAACTCCAGCACGATCAGCAGATTCTCGGCGACGAGCGTGCCCGAGAGCTCGATGAACACGGGGTAGACGGCGGCGAGGACCATTGCCGCCAGCGCGGTCATCCCGCCGAACAGCTCCAAGCCGACGAGACCGATCAGGCCGACGGCGACGGTGCCCAGCACGGTCTGGGCGATTCGTTCCGGTCCGATCGCCTGCCGGTGACCCTGGTGGCCGGTGATCAGGTCGACCGCGGCCAGGAAGTACGGGAATCCCGGGGGAAAGTAGGCGGTCGGGCCGTGAGAACCGCCGGCGCCGGTGCGGGGCCCGTTGCCGACGTCGTAGTCACCGGTGCGGGCGATTTCGCCGGCGAGGCGGTTGTAGGTCCCCGCATCGTTGACCGCCCGGTAGGACTCCGACTCGACGAACGCCAAGCGCAGCCCGAAGGCCACGACCAGCACCGCGCCGACGAGGATCGCTCTGGCAGCCCGCGAGCGGATCACGAGTGCCGCAGGTTAGTTGGTGTCGGCGCCCCGCGCGCAACCTCGACAGCGGCGCCGGGACGCGGCCGGCGCGTCAGTGGATTCCGACGATCGCCGCGCAGTCCCACGCGCCCGGTCCCGCGCCTCGCCAGATCCGCGCGGCCACCGCATCCTGCTCGGCCTTGCTTGCGAGGTAGGCGGCGGGGCCGGTGCCGCCGTACTCCTGCCAGGTGCTCGGAATGATCTGGTAGTAACCGGAGGCGCCGGCGCTGTTGGGCGGATCGTTCTGCCCGCCGGACTCGCAGAGCACGATCGGATACGGGATCACCCAGCCGCCCGAGCCTCCGGAGGGGCCGAGCGGGCCCGCGCTGGGGGGAGCGGGACCGGAGTCGACGGCGTGCTGGGCCGCCGCGGCGGCGGCGGCCGCCTGCTCGGCCTGGACGTGGGAGATCTGCCGGTCAAGCGCGTGGGCGCGGGCCCGGCTGGCCGCCAGCTCCTGCTGCTGGGCCGCTCGGGCACGACCCAGCGCCGCCTGCTTGGTGCCGAGCAGCTCGTTCATCCCGGCCAGCGCGCGGGCGCGGACCTGGGTCGCCGCCGTGATCCGCCGGTCGGTCTGCTCCAGCCTGGCCAGCCGGGCGGCGGCGGCGCTCGCCGCGGCCCGGGCGGCGCGGGTGACCGAGATGATCGACTGTTGCTGGCGCTGGGCGTCCCCAAGGTAGTTCAGCCGGTTGAGCAGGTCCCGGAAGCCGCCTGACTCGAGCACGACCGACACCAGGTCCGGCCTGGCTGACTCGTAACTGGAGACGAGCTGGCGGGCGAGGGCCGCCTGGGCGCGCGCCAGACGGCGGCGGAGCCGGGCCAGCAGCGCCCGCTCCTGAGCCAGCGACGCCTGCACTCGCGCCAGCCGCGCGCGGTCGTTGGCCAGTTCCTGGTTTACCTCCGCCTCCCGGTGGCGGACGAGAGTGATCTGCGCGGCGAGCGACGAGATCGACCGGTTCAGCGAGCCGATGCTCGCCCCCAGGCTCTGCTGGTGGGATTGCTCCTGACCGAGCGCGGATTGCAGCCGCCCGAGGTTTGGCGTGGCCGCGGATGTCCGAGCCGCGCCCGCGGTCAGCGCCACCAGCCCGGCGGCGGTCGCCAGGATCGCCGCCGCAGCGGCGAGACGACGGAGTGCGACGGTGCGTGGGAGATGACTCATGGCTGCGGCGCCCGCGTTGCAAGATTTCTTGCATTTGCAGGGATAAAGGGTGCGGTGGGAGCGACCATATCACCAGCCGCCGGGTCGAGCTGTGCTGGCGGTGCCGATGCCGCCGGTCAGGGTTGGCGGGCAGGTTCCTACGCTGATTCGTAGGCCCGCGAACCCCCAACCAGGAGCCGGTGATGGCACGAGCAGTGAGATTTGACGAGTACGGCGGCATCGATGTCCTGAACGTGGTCGACGTGGATCCGCCGGTGCCCGGACCGGGCCAGCTCCTGGTCCGGGTCAAGGCGGCCGGGATCAATCCCGGTGAATCCAAGATCCGAGAGGGCATGCTGGCCGACCGCTTTCCCGCCACCTTCCCGTCGGGCCAGGGAAGCGACCTCGCGGGAGTCGTCGAGCGGACGGGCGACGGCGCCGACCACTTCGCCGTCGGCGACGAGGTGATCGCCTTCACCGACAACCGCGCCAGCCAGGCCGAGCTCGTCGTCGTCGACGCCGCCCACGCCACCCGCCGGCCGAGCGAGGTGCCGTGGGAGGTGGCGGGCGCGCTGTTCGTCGCGGGGGTGACGGCGTATGCCGCCGTGCGGGCGGTGGACCTGACGGCCAGGGACACGGTCGTCATCGCCGGCGCGGCCGGCGGTGTCGGCTCGATCGCGGTCCAGCTGGCATACCTCACCGGCGCCAAGCTGATCGGCCTGGCCAGCGAGGCCAACCACCCCTGGCTGCGCGACCACGGCGTGCTGCCCCTCGCCTACGGGGACGGCGTGGCGCAGCGGATTCGCGACGCGGCGCCCGACGGGGTGGACGCGTTCATCGACACGGTCGGGAGCGGCTACGTGGAGCTCGCGCTCGAGCTCGGGGTGGCGCCGGACCGGATCGATACGATCGCCGACTTCGAGGCCGTCTCCAAGCACGGCGTCAAGGCCGAGGGCAGCGCCGCCGGCGCCAGCGCGGAGGTCCTGGGCAAGCTCGCCGAGCTGGTCGCCGACGGCAAGCTGGACATCCCGATCGCCCAGGTGTTCCCGCTCGACCGGGTCCGAGACGCCTACCGGGAGCTGGAGCGCAATCACACCCGGGGCAAGATCGTGCTCACACCCTAAGTGGCCGCGGGTGCGATCCTGTGCCGGTGCAGACCGCCGCGGAGACCTCGCGCAGTCGCCGGGCGGCGTTGATCCTGGCGCGGGTGCGCGCGACTCCTGAGGGCTTCGTGCGCACCTACGGCGACGTCTCGCCGGGGGCGCCGCGGGTGGCCGGCGCGGTGCTCGCCGCGTGCCACGACCCGGACGTCCCCTGGCACCGGATAGTTCGAGCCGACGGCTCGCTCGCCAAAGGGCGGCGTCAGCGCCGGCGGCTGGAGCGTGAAGGCGTCCCGTTCCGCGGCGAGCGGGTCGACATGGGGCCGGCGCGCCTCCCGGAATGACCCGGTGAGGTGGATCCAGCGCCCCATCCGGTTGCAGCCCCGGCCGCGCGGCTTTCATATCGTCACCCCGGAGGTGGTGGAGGCGCTGCCCGAGCTGGCCGAGCTGCGCGTCGGCATGCTCTCGCTCCTGCTCCAGCACACCTCGGCGTCACTCGCGCTCAACGAGAACGCGTCGCCGGCGGTGCGCCGTGACTTCGCCTCCTGGTTCGATCGGGCGGTGCCGGCGGGCGCCGACTACTGGACCCACACGCTCGAGGGCGACGACGACATGCCGGCCCACATCAGGTCCGCTCTGCTCGGCCCGGAGCTGAGCCTCCCGGTGAGCAGTGGGCACCTGGCGCTCGGGACCTGGCAGGGGATCTACCTGTGCGAGCACCGTGACCACGGCGGCGCCCGCACGGTGATGGCGACCGCCTGGGGAGAGGACTAGCGGCCCCTCCGCACCGGCGAGCGTGTCTCGGCGAGCGCCTGGGGAGAGGACTAGCGGCCCCTCCACACCGGCGAGCGTTTCTCGGCGAACGCCGTGGCCCCCTCGCGGGCGTCCTCGGAGGCCGTCACCGGCCCAGCGATCTCCCCCTGCCGGGCCCAGAATTCGGACTCGGGCCAGTCCACGGATTCGGTGATGATCCGCTTGCTGGCGCCCAGCGCCAGCGGAGCGTTGGCGGCGATCGCCTCCGCCAGCTCGAGCGCCGCCTCGAGCGCTTGCCCCGGTTCCGTCAAGCGGTTGACGAGCCCCAGCTCGTAGCCTCGCTCGGCGGCGATCGGGTCGCCGGTCAGCGCCAGCTCCATCGTCACGTTTCGCGGTAGCACCCGAGGCAGGCGCAGCAGCGCGCCGCCGGAGGCCACCAGCGAGCGCTTGACCTCGGGGATTCCGAGGCGCGCCCCGCGCGCGGCGACGATCAGATCGCAGGCCAGAGCGACCTCGAGCCCGCCGGCGACCGCGAAGCCCTCGATCGCCGCGATCAGCGGCTTGACCGACGCCCGCTGGGTGATCCCGGCAAACCCGCGGCCCTCGGCCTGCGGTGACTCCCCGGCCACGAATGCCTTGAGATCCATACCGGCGCAGAATCCCCTGCCCGCGCCGGTCAGCACGCCGATCGACAGTTCGGGGTCGGCATCGAGCTCGTCGAGCGCGGCGGCGATGCCGGCGGCGACGGCGGCGTTGATGGCGTTGCGCTGGTCCGGGCGGTTTATGGTGATCACCAGCACCCGCGGGCGGCGATCGGTGAGGACCGCGGACTCGGAATCGGTCATTCGCCAAGCGGATCGGTCATGCGGCGAACAGTTTCAGGTCCGGCTGGCGCTCGCCCCGCAGCACCGCCAGGTCGACCTCGACGCAGTCGATCGCCCGCGCTCCGGCCAGCACCCGCGCCTGGGGCTTGACCACCTGGGCGGCGAGAACGCCGCGGCACAGCCCGAACTCCGGATCGAGCCGGATCCGCTCCAGGTACCGGGTCAGCTGCTCCACCGCCTCGATCCCGGCCACGCGTTTGATCTCCACCGCCACCCATCCGTCATCGGCGTCGCGGCACATGAGGTCGACGGGTCCGATATCGGTTGGCCACTCGCGCCGCACGAGGCGAAACCCGTCGCCGCACCACTCGGGGGCGTCGGCGAGCAGCTCCTGCAGGTGGGCCTCCACCCCGTCCTTGGCCAGCGTTACGCCCGCCCCGGGCGTGCCCATCTCGTAGGTGACGTCCGACAGGACCTCGTGAAGCGAGATCTCGACCCGTTCTTCGCTGGTGCCGGCCCGGCGGCGGACCACGATCGCGGCGTCCTGCTCCTCGATCACGGTGGGCGGTGTCATCCAGTTCAGCGGCTTGACGCTCTGGCTGCCGTGGTCTGACCACACCATGAACGTCCCGTCGGCCTTGAACATGAGCAGACGGATGCCTTCGGGGAGTGTGGTGGACAGCCGGCCGGCGTACTGAACGGAGCACCTTGCGACGATGAGACGCATACCGGAAACCGTATGCATTGAGGCGGACGGTTCTCGGCGAAGGGTATGGGCGGGGGAGCGCCTGGGCGGCGGGCTGGTGACAAATCCGCAGCTCGCAATCACGATTTGTCACCTTTCCCGGTCGTCGAGGCGATACACCTGGTCCGGCCGCGAACCGCGGATCGCGACGGCCGCGGACCGGAGCAACAGGAGCGGCGAACCGCCCCACGCCGGCTTCTCGATGCTCGTCTGGGCCGGCGGTGGGCAGCGTCGACAAGTCTCCCGGCCAGGGCCGTCCCGGCTCTGCCTATCATCTGAACCCACCATGCGCAGCCAGCTCAGGCCACTGTTTGACCGGATCGTGATCAAGGAGCTTGACCCGGATCGCATTCGCCGCTCCGGCCTGCTCGTCCCGCCGGGGTCCGACGAGCCCCCGCCGCAGCATGGGATCGTGCTCGCGGTCGGCCCGGGGCTGGACTGGTGGGATCACGTCGGCGTGCGTATGCCGGTGAAGCCCGGCGACCACGTCGTCTTCCCCGCTTCCGCCGGAACCTGGATCGAGGTGGAAGAGGAGCGCCTGCTGGTGTGCCGGGTCGGCGAGCTGCTCGGCGTGCTCGAGCAGCTGGAGCAGTGCCCGGCCTGCGGGGGCCGGCCGCTGCGCCCGCAGGAGTCCTGCCCCGTGTGCGGGCGCGAGGGCTCGGTCGCGTCGTCCTAGACCGCGACCGGCGCGAGCGCGCTCGCGATCGCGTCCAGTGCGGATCGTCGGACCGGATCGGCCACGGCGATCGTCAACCGCCGCTCCGCCGCCGCGTAGTCGAGCCTGAAGAACGGGCAGCAGCGCCGCTCGACCTCGATCGTCCGCGCCAGCAGCCCCAGCAACGCCGCATCGACATCGGTGCCGAATGCCACCGTCAACTCCAGATCGGACCGCTGCACCCCACACGCCAGCTCTCCCAGGCGCCGGTACCGCGCAAGCTGCTCGCGCCCCTCCGCCTCGTCCAACGCGCAGTTGGCGACGGCCATCGGCAGCGGCCTCGGCGGCGACGGCACGGTCAGGCCGCGCTGCGCTCCGCCAGGCCGCGCGGCGTGGCCGCCTGCACCCGGGCCAGCAGTTCGGACACCTCCACGTCCTTGCCGATCGACAGGGCGTGGCGGCAGGCATCGCGGCACTCGGCCAGCCGGTCGGTGCGCGCCAGGGCGTGGGCGTAGGCTGACCACGCGCGTGGCGAGTCGGGCTCGATCAGCGTCGCCGCGTGAGCCGCCGACACCTCGGCGCCGACATCGCCGGCGAGATGGTGGGCGAGCGCCAGGTCCACCAGCCCGTCGACCGACGGCCCGACCAGACGGGCCCGCTCGAGCGCGCTGATCGCGCCCGGACGGTCGTTGAGAACCAGCCGCAGGCGCCCCAGCCGCTCCCACGCCGAGGGGTCCGCGGGAGCGCGATCGGCGGCCCGCCCAGCGGCCTCCGCCGCCAGGTCGACGGCGCCCATGTCCTCATAGATGCGGGAGGCGAAGCGCTCCGGGGTGGGGCGGTCGGTGTCGACCCGGGCCCAGTCGCGGACGGTCCGGGCGGCGGCGGGAAGGTTGCCCGCCTGCCAGAAGGCCGCCGTCAGCAGCCGCAACACGGAGGGATTCTCGGGCTCGGCGTCCCGGGCATAGACGAGTCGTTGCGCCGCGAGCGCGGCATCGCCCTCGGCGAGCGCGTGCTGGGCCGCGGTCATGAACCGCTGCACCCGGTCGGCCGCGGGATCGGGCTTGGAGAAGTCGACGAACTGCAGCGAGCCGGCGGGTACGGTTCGCACCCCCACGGAGAACATCACCCGCGCCCACTGCTGCGAATCGTCGTCGTCGCCGGAGAAGTAGATGCCGCTCACGGTGCCCACGCCCCATTCCGGATACGACACGCAGCGGGCATAGCGATGGACCACCGAGTGGTCGGGGACGCGGGAGCCGAACGGATCGTGCTTGGCTCGATCGGCCGCCGCCTCCCGTTCGCGCTGCTCGTTCTCATAGGCGCGCCGCCCGGCGTCCTCGCGCGCCCGGCGGGTCGCCGCCGCCGATGCCTTGACCGCGTTGCGGCTGACGCTGCCGCCGCGCGAGGTCTCGGCGAGACGCTCCAGCTCGTCCGCCGCCTCGTTGATCGCCTGGAGGTGGCGCTGGTGCTCGTGGCGGCGCCCCGGCGGGGCGATGTCGGGGTGCCAGCGCTTGGCCATCCGGCGTCGCGCCAGCTGAACCTTGCGCTGATCGAATGGAGGCTCCAGCTCCAGCAGCAGCAGGGCGGATTCGACGTCGAGGATGCGAGGCATGACAGAGAAACGTTAGCGAGCATCCGAGGACGGGTGCGGGCCGGCGGCACTCGCCGATCTGCAACAAATCAGTGCCAATTCGAGCCGGGGGCGGCGCACGCGCTTACCGTCGGCCGGTGGCCGCCGGCGCTCACCGATCTTCGTTTCCGCTCGGGTCGGCCTTGATGCTCGGCGGCTTCGGGGCGGTGCTCAGCTCGGGGCTGGGGCTCGTGCTGGTGGTGCTCCTGATCGGCGCGACAGCGTCGGGATCGTCCTGCGCCCCGATTTCAGCGGCCGGACCCGTCGGCGGAGTGCCCGCCCAGCTCATCCCGATCTACCAGGCGGCCGCGACCAGGTACGGGCTGGGCCCGCACGGCCCAGCGGTGCTGGCGGCGATCAACCGGATCGAGAGTGACTTCGGACAGGACCTGGGGACCTCGAGCGCCGGTGCCGTCGGCTGGATGCAGTTCGAGCCGGCGAGCTGGGCGGCCTACGGAGTCACCCCGGCCGGGGGCAAGGCGCCGGACGGTCCCCGAGGCTGGGACAACCCGGCCGACGCCATCTTCTCCGCCGCCAACCTTCTCCGTGTCAGTGGCGCCCCCACCGACTGGCAACGCGCGATCTTCAGCTACAACCACGCCCAGTGGTACGTCGCGGAAGTCCTCTCGGCCGCTCAGCGCTACTACGCCGCCGGCATGGCAAAAGCCGGCGGGAGCGCGGCGACCACGAGCGCGGCGACCATGTTCGCCGCCGTCTGCGGGAGTGTCGCCCCTACCGGGTACGTCAACCCGCTGGCTCACATCCAGAACCTGATCCCCGAACGAATCGACATGGGCGTCGACTACTCGGGCTCGGGCACGCTCGTCGCCATCGGCGACGGCCACATCACCGCGATCCACAACTCAGGCTGGCCCAACGGCACCTTCATCGAGGAGAAGCTCACCGCCGGCCCCTACGCCGGCAAGGACTGGTACTTCGCCGAGGACATCGCCCCCGCGGTCCACCCCGGGCAGACCGTCACCGCCGGGGAACCCATCGGCGAGATGTTCCAGGGCGGCAGCGGGATCGAGACCGGCTGGTCGATCGGCGACGGAGGCACCACCCTCGCCGCCAGCCGCGGGCAGATCCCCGGAAGCGGCGACGCCGGGGGCTGGTCCAGCGCCGCGGGAGCGTCCGCCAGCCGGCTGCTGCGATCACTCGGCGCTCCTGCCGGAGTGATGCAGCCCGGCGGCCCCCACGGCACGATGCCCGCCGGGTACCTCTGACCGGGCAAACCGCTCCGCGGTGACTTAGGCACGCACAGTCCTGCGCGCACCCTTACGCGCCGGCGCGAACCTCGATCGGGGTGCGGCCGACCTGGAATGGAGGGATGACGGCCGGCACCGTGCCGGACTCTTGGAACCGAGCGAACTCCGCTTCCTCGCGATCCAGGACTCGGCTGACGGCGGGTCGCGCCTCGTTGCGGCGGGCGTGATCGGCGCACCGGGTAAAGGGGCCGGGGTCCATGCCGGAGCCGACCGCCCGAAACCACAGCCACAGCATGTAGGCGTCGATGATCGACCAGTCGCCGAACAGCCAGTCGCGATCAGCCAGCCGCGCCTCGAGGATCGCGAATGCCTTCTCCAGCTCCTTGCGCGCCACGAGGCGGATGCGCTCCAGGCTCGCCTCGTCGCCATCCGAGAACGTCCCGGGGAACCGTTGGCGCGCGACCGCCGGCTGGATCCCGCTGGCGAACCAGGCCATCATCGACATCGCCTCGGTGACAACCCGCTCGTCGCCGGTCGGGAGCAGACCGGCATTGGGGAAGGTACGGGCGAGCACGGTCTGGATCACCGGGTTCTCGGTGATCACCCAGCCGTCGAGCACGATCGACGGCACCTTCTCCTTGGGGTTGATCGCGCGGTACTCGGCCGTCTGGTGATCGCCGACATACCGATTGAGCACGTGGAGCTCGAACGGGACTCCGGCGTGCTCGAGTGCGATGAACGGCACCCGAGCGCACGAGCCGGGGGACCAGTAGAGATCGATCGACGGCATCAGCACTCACCTCGCAGCATGATTGGCGACTCTCACGGGAAGTCTTCCACAACTGTCTACAGGCTGTCGGCAGCCTCTATATTCTGAATCGACGGCCGTCGGACCAACACGAGGGAGAGAGACCATGCCGCGTATCGATGCTCCGGTGATGCTGGTCGGCAGCGTGCCGCTGGTCACCGCCGAGGAGGTGCTGGCCGTGTGCGCCAACGAGCTCGGCGGCCTCGTGGCCGCCCTGCCCGACGGTGAGACCGGCTACCGGACGAACTGGATCAACTACCAGGCGTATTTCGTGCACCACCCGCACCCGCAGCTGGAGACGCTCCAGCGGCCGGGCCCCGTCGACGGGGTCCAGCAGTGGAGCCCGAGCGGCTTTGCGGATCTGTGGAACTTCCGCGTCCGCGACGGAGTGCAGAACCTGAGATTCGGTCGCCTCTTCTACGCCGAGGCCGCGATCAAGTCCTACATCGCGTTCGCCGATCTGCGCCAAGCCGGACAGATCTCCAGTGACGTCCGCTTCCAGGTCGCGCTGCCGACGCCTCCCGGCGGGATCGCTGCCTTCTTCCGGGACGACAGCACCGACTACGAGCCGGTGTGCGAGGCGTATTCCCGGGCCCTGGTCCGCGAGGTCGCCGAGATCGTCGAGGCGATTCCGCCCATGGACCTCGCGATCCAATGGGACGTGTGCAACGAGGTGATGGAGAACGAGGGCGCCTACCCGTGGCTTCCCGCCGACGGTCGGGCATGGGATCGGTACCGAGAAATGCTCCGGACGATCGGGCCGATCGTTCCCACCGAGGCGCTGTTGGGCTACCACCTCTGCTACGGCGACCTGGGCGGTCATCACATCGTCCAGCCGTCGGACCTGGGCCTGCTCACCCGGATGGCCAACGCGGCAGTGACCGAGTCTGGGCGCCCTGTCGACTGGCTGCACATGCCGGTGCCGGTCGATCGCCGCGACGACGCCTACTTCGCCCCCCTGGACGAGCTCGATGCGCCTGACGCGCAGCTGTTCCTGGGCCTCGTCCATCAGGTCGATGGGCTCGAGGGTGCGGCGGCGCGGCTGGACGCGGCGCGCCGGCACGCGCCGGGGTCGTTGGGCGTGGCCACCGAGTGTGGCTTTGGCCGGCGGACCCGCGACAGTGTCGTACCGCTGCTGCGCCTGCACCGCGAGGTCGCGCAGGAGCTGCTGTTCGTCACGCAGGACTGATCCGAGGAGAGACAAGATGACCACCACCACCGCCACCGACCTGCAGTACACCGAGCTTCCCGAGCGTGCCCAGCGCGCGCTGGAGACGTTCGTTCCCGACGACGAGCTGGTGAACCGTCAGACGGAGAAGTTCGCCGACGTCCGAACGCGTGAGCCGAACCACGACGGCGACACCGAGATGCTCGACGGGCAGACGTTCACCCATCATTTCGTCGAAGCGCCCGGGGACCATGAGCTGGTCAGGTGGCACTACGTCGAGGTCGGCGAAGGCGAACCCGTCGTGTTCCTGCACGGGATCCCCGATTCGTGGTTCCAGTGGCATCACCAGATGGCTGCCCTGGCCCCGGATTACCGCTGCATCGCGGTTGACCTGAAGGGCTACGGGCAATCCGAGAAGGAGCGAGGCGACTACCGCCACGTTGGTGCCGCCGGTCAGCTGTTCACGATGCTTGACCACATCGGCCTGGAGACGTTCAATCTGATCACGCATGATCGGGGCACCGTTCAGGCTGACTACATCGTCGCCGACCATCCCGACCGCGTGCTCAGGTACGGGCGTGGCGAGCAGCACCTGTACCACTTCAATCCGGTGCTCGCTCCCCAGGATCAGCTGTTCGCCGAGGCGCCGTGGTCGGGACTGATGGAGGACCCCAAGCGCTTCGCGGTCTGGGTGTACGCATTCGTCTGCAACCTGCCGGTGGCCGATTCCGACATGCGACGCGTAATCGAGGAATTCTCGTTTCCGGGAACGACACGTGCCGTGCCTCGCTACTTCCTCTCGTCGACTTTCCGCAAAGAGTGGATCGAGCGCCGGACGCGACTCCTGGACGCCTGGCGCTGTCCGGTGACGCTTCTGCAGGGCGCCGACTCCCGCAGCCAACCGCGCGAGTTCTACACCGACGCGCGTGACTACATCCCCAACGCTCGGAGCGTCCACGTCCGCTACATCCCCGGCGGGCACTTCTGGACACTCGAGAGCCCCGCGGACTCGACCGAGGCGATCCGCGAGGCGCTCGCGCGGTGATGAACGCTCGCGGAGTCGCTTGCCCACCGGCCGGTCTTCGGTGACCTTCCTGGACGGATACGCGGGGGAAGAGCTCCCGATCGACGGTCAGAGCGTGGACGCGATTCATGACCGGATCCGCATGGCCATCCTACGCGGCGAGATCGCGCCCGGCGACGAGGTATCGCAGGTGCGGCTGGCCCGGTATCTCGGCGTCAGCCGCACCCCCCTGCGCGAGGCGTTGCGGATGCTTGCGCACGAGGGGCTGCTCGATGCGCAACCGCGGCGGCAGATGCGCGTGGCGGGCTATTCGGTACAGGACATGGAGCAGCTCTACGTGGAGCGGATCTCGCTGGAATCGATGGGCATCCGGCTGACCGTGCCACGGCTGCGTCACGCCGAGTTGTCCGTGATGCACGATCACCACGCGCGGATGCGCGAGTACGCCGAGCGAGAGGACTTCGAGGCGTGGGAGATCCCGCACCGGGCGCTGCACGAGATCTTCGTGAGTCAAAGCGGCGAACGCATGACCGCGCTGATCCGCCAGCTGTCCGACCATGCCGCCAGGTATCGGCGGCTGTACACGACGCACGCCTCGGGCGCTTACACCGCCGGACGAGCCGAGCACCAGTCGATCATCGACGCGTGTGTGGTCGGCGACGCCGACGCCGCCGCACGAACGCTGGCTGAGCACCTCGGGCACACCGCGCTGGGTGTGATCGCAATCGTCGAACCCGACTACCGTGCCAGCCGGCTGAGAACTGCAATCGCGGCTGCGAGCGCGGTCCTGGGTGACAGCGACCGCGCGACACCATCGCAGGGCCGCCGGAGCGCTGACGTCGTCAGGCGGCGTTAGGGTCGCCGCCGCAGATCCCGCCCCCGTAGAACGCGCACCAGGGCGCCCGCGGCGCGCCGGCGGCGTCGGTGATGCCCGAGTCCCACCCCGGCTCCCCCTGCCACTGGTACCAGAACAGATGCGTGATCGGTACCGCGACGCCGGCCGACGGGAGCGCGAAGAATGCCGCCGCGGCGGTCGCCTGACGGGCGGGGTGTCCGCTCAGGCAAGCTTCCAGCGGCTCCCGGCTACCCGGGGCGACGCCGCAGCCGACCACCGGCTTGGGGTCGGTCAGCCAGGTTCCGGCCTCCGTCACCCAGAGCTCGTGCGCGGCGCCGCCCGACTCGGCGTGCAGCGCCCGGTCAAACGACCGCACCGGACCCAGCACCGGTCCCGCGTAAGACGCGGTGACGTCCTCGTAGTCGTGGAGCGACCAGATTGCCGGATACGCGGTACCGGGCGTCTGGTGCGCGAGCAGGGTGGCGTAGGGCCTGAGATAGGCGATCCCCGGATGGGCGAACACGCCGGCGATCACGGTGTCGGCGGCGTGTCCGGCGAACTGGTGGATCTGCGCGGCGGCGATCACGTAGTCGCACGCCGCCTTGGCCGCGCCATCCGCGGCTCCATCCAGGCTCGGGCTGCAGGAGGCCTCGGTGGCCCGATCGTCGCCGGTGTAGACGTCGAGCAGGTCGGGCTCGTTCATCGCCTCCCAGATGTGGGGCTGATCGGCGGCCGGGAGCCGGCTCACCGCGTTGAGAATCCCCTGGATCCCGCACCGGTACTCCCAATAGCCACCGATAGTCGTCGGATCGGGCGCGGGCTGATCCCAGTCCGGCCTTGCCGCGGGGAGGCCGTAGCCGGCGATCGAGACGACGGGGGTCAAGCCCTCCGCGCCGGCCTCGATCAGGCTGGTCCGCAGGTCGCTCCAGCTCTCTCCGGCCGGGTGCAGGCGTCCGGCCGGGTCGTACCAGAACTGGTCCAGCACACGGGAGAACCGGCACCCCGGGGATGCGGTGGAGCCGTTCCATTCCTGGATCGCGTCGTAATTCACGAAGAAGCGGACCTGGGTGATCCGGTGCCGGCTCGAGGGGCTGGTCAGCACCCGGAAGAGCCCGTTGTCGTAGTAGCCGGACACGTCCGCCTCGGGGCAGCTGGCGGTCGTGTCGTCGCAGCACGGCGCCGCGGCGTCGACGCAACGGGCGAACGTTCCCGGCGCATCGCCGAGCCCGTAGGTGACCGCACCCGCCGAAGTCGAGGCCGAGGCCAAGGCCGACGCCGATGCCGGGATCAACACCCAGATCGCCAGTGCCAGCAGGGGGGTTCGCAGCGTGCGGTTCACGTGGGCATAGGTGGCTGTGGGGAGTCGGGCGTCTGTGGTGATCTGGTTCGGGTGGGCACTTCGGGGGCAAGCGCTGCGGCTTTAGCGCTGGCGTGGCCTACGGATCCCGCTAGCGGGCTCATCGAACCAGCTCCGCTGCTGAATGCGACGCTCGTCCGCCAAGTGCCCGCCACCGAGCGGCATCGGCAACGCTCCCGCACCCTCGTGCGGTCAGTGGGCGACCACGTTCAACGCCACCGCTGCCCCGAAGCAGACTACCGCGGCCGTTCGCAGCGCCCAGCCGGCGCGGTCGCTCGGACGGCCCGTGACCATGCCGACGATCGCCAGCGACATGCAGGCGACGGCGACGAGCGCGAGAAGGGCTGCCAGGACCCGCAAGCTACGGCGCCCGCATCCCCAGCAGGCGCAGATAGCGCGACACCGCCTCGGCCCGGTTGGCGACGCGCAGCTTGCGCAGGATGCTGTTGACGTGGAACTTCACGGTGCCATCGGCGATCACCAGCGCCTCGGCGATCGCCCGGTTGGACTGCCCGTCGGCGAGCAGGCGCAGGACCTCGAGCTCGCGACGAGTCAGCAGCCCCTCGAACACCGCCCGGTCGTCGCGGCCGGGTGACGCCGGCGCCGGCAGCTCAGGCGTGAGCCGTGGCGCCGGCGGCCGCTGCATCGTCGCCAGCCGGATGGGGGCGTCGATCAACTCGCCGGAGCGGGCGCCCACCCAGTCGAGGAACTCGCGCATCTGCTCGCGCTCGCGGCGCAGCGTGCGGTGCAGGCTGGCGCTCTCGTAGGCCTGACCCAGCAGGCTCGTGAACTCCCACAGGACATCTCGATCGAGCACGTCCAGCCGGTGCCCGCTGCCCCGGTCGGCGTGCAGCATGCCGATCACGCGCGAACCGATGACGAGCGGGGCGGCGACGTACGAGCTCCACCGCATCAGCTCGAGCATCCGGCGGTCGACGCGCGGGTGTACCTGGGCGTCGACGACGATCGTCGCCCGACGCCGGCGCAGGAGCTCGGTCTCGATCAGGGGATGCTCGAGCCTGACCGGGTCCTCGCGCAGCGCCTTGACCGCCGCGGCGCCCCCAGCCGCGTCCCCGGCGAAATAGGCCGCTTGCGCCACCAGCTGTCCCTCGCCGGTGAGGGTCAACAGCACTCGCGTCAGGTTGGACGCGCCGCACACGGCCATCGGCGCGCGGGACAGCATCGCCGCCGGCGAGGTGATCGCCCGCAGCTCGTCGATCGCCGCGTGCACGTTGGCCAATGCCCGAAAGCGGGTGTCGTAGCGATCGCGCAGGCGCTCCAAGGTGGCCTCCTGCTCGCGGACGGCCGTGCTGGAGTCTTCGCCGCGGGTCCTGACCAGGCGCTCGGTGAGGCGCTCGATCAGGTCGCGCAGCCGCGCCGGATCGCCCGCCGTGCCCGGATCGGGCTCCACGCCGAGCAGCAGCTGAGCGGCGAGCGCGGCGGACGCCAGCCGCTCGTACAGCTGGCTGTCCAGCGGGCCGCCGAATGCCCTGAAGGAGGCCGGAACGCTCATCGGCCCGGCTCGATTGCGCCCGCCCGGACGAAGCGGGCCACCGCGTCGGCCCGGCTCGTCGCCTGAAGCTTGCGCAGGATGTTCTTGACGTGGTACTTGACGGTGCCCTCCCGGATGACGAGGGCCTGGCCGATGGCCCGGTTGGTGTTTCCCCGAGCGAGCAGGCGCAGCACCTCGAGCTCGCGCTTGGTCAATGTCGCGACCTCCCGGGCATCGCCGGGCCGTGGAGAGACCATCCCCGGCGCGTCCTCGAGCCGGCTCAGGCGGTTGCTCAGCCACTGCACCGCGGCACTCAGCTCGGCCTGATGCAGCTCGAGCGTGTGGCGGAGCACCGCCCGCTCGAGCACTCCGGACAGGCCCTCGGCGTAGCGGGTGGCCACCTCGGCGTCGAGCGCGTCGACCGCGCGAGAGCTGGCGGCGGCGTCGGCGTGCAGCAGCCCGATCGTCTCGCCGCCGACCGTCAGCGCCGCCACCACGTACGAATCCCACCCCAACCAGCGCGTCAGCGACACCGGCGTGCGCGCGCCCGCGGTGGCGACCGCCACCACCTCGGTTCCGTGACGCCGCGCCACCTCGTACTCCAGCAACGGGTACTCCAACCGGATCGGAGCCCGCCCTATCTGAGCCACGGCCGCGTCGGCCGCGGTCTGCTCCTCACCGGCCCAGATCGTCAGCGGCAGGATCCGGTCGTCGGCGACCTCGCTGATCAGGACCCGATCGAATTCGGATCCGTCGCCGAGCTCGGCCGCCGCCCGACTCAGAATCGCGTCCGTCGAGGCCATCTCGCCCAGACGCCGGATCGCGTCCGACACCCGCTCCAGCGCGTCGCTGCGCCGCACGTAATCGAGCTCCAGGATCTCGCGCTCCAGTGCCAGCAGGTCGACCAGCACCCGCTCGGCCGCCGCGTCGGCGTCGACTCGGTCAGCGCCCGCGCGCGCCATCGTCCCCACCGCGGGTTCGCCCGCATCGCGGCGGTCGCCCGCGAGCTGCGCCGCTGATGCCTAAGGCGCTTGCACCCGCCGGCGAAGCAGCGCGTAGCGCGCCACCGCCTCCTCGCCGACCGCACAGATCCCATGCCGGCGACCGGCGCGCTCGATCGCGTTCCACACCGCGCAGGCGCCGGCCCGCGGTATCAGCGCCGTGGCCCGGCAATCGGATTCCAGCAGCCACAGCACCTCGGCGCCGGCGATGGCGCGCGCCGTGAACGGGTGCACCCGGCGGGGATCTCCGGACTCGCCGTAGACCCCGAGGTCCGCGAGCAGTGGCCGTGTCCGGGCGCCGAGCACCGCCACCGCCGCCCAATCGGCGCTGAGGTCGGCGAGGGTGACCGCCGGCCGCCGGGCCGCCCACTCTCGCAGCCGACCGGATACGCGTTCGCCCGGCCGCGCCGGGCAGAGGACGATCAGCCGCTGCAGACTCGGAGCACACCACCAGGCTCCGCCGCTGAACACCACTCCGCCCGGCTCCGGCACGGCGCCGGCCAGCCCCGCTGCGAGCCGCCGTAGCTCGGCACTCGGCCCGTGGAGGGCGAGCTTGACGAGCCCGGAGCGGTCGGCCAGACCGACGGCGCTCACGCACGCGGCGAGCTCTCCCGCGGCGGAGCCGTAGTGGGCCACGATCGCCCGTCCATCGTGGACCACGACCACGCCGTCGGCGCGCCCCAGCGGCGACGGCGGCACCGCGGGATGAGGCTCGAACGAGGCGGGTATCGACAAACCATCAGCAAAGTACCGCTCCTCTGATCGCTTGACCCTGCTCTTTGGGTAGGAGTTACCATATAGAATGAGATGTTCCAGCGGTAGACATCCCGATCGGCAGCACCCTCTCTGCACCAGTCAGGTGGCCTACTCGAAAGTCTAGGTCGTTCAGGAAGTGTGAGAGTGGCACGGCGGCTCGCGGGCCATGAAGCTGTTCGAGACGCGGCCGGCGCGAATGCCGGCCGCTGCACTGGAGCGTCAAGGAAGTGAACAGGGAGTTGGAGAGATTGACCACGCAATCGCGCCCCGCGGGTATCGGTACCCCATCCACCCCGTCGACCGGTACCCCACCCACCGCGTCAACCCGCGCCGCCCAGCCCGCCGCGGCGGGCCGCTATGCCCGGCTGACCCGGATGATCGCCACCGACCAGTGCGTGATCCTCGATGGCGCGAACGGGACGGAGCTGATCAAGGTGACCGGCGGTCCGCCCGAGGCCGACGAGCCGGTGTGGGGGCTGACCGCTCTGCTCGACGCGCCCGCCGACGTCGCCCGGGTCCACCGTGGCTACATCGACGTCGGCTGCGACGTGGTCTGCACCAACACCTGGGGCCTACCGACCGCCCTGCGCGACGGCGCCGTCGCCCTCGCCGAGTCTTCTCAGCCGGTGCACTGGATGGACATCGCTCGCCGGGCGGTGACGTTGGCCCGGGATGCGGCGGTCGACGCCGGTCGAGGCGACGAGGTGGCGATTGCGTTCAGCCTCAACGGCGACGTCGACAGCTCGGACGGCCGGGAGACGATCGCCCTGCTCTCACGGGCGTTCGAGGAGGCCCCGCCCGACCTGATCCTGCTCGAGACGATGTCGCTGGTCCGCAGCTCCACCTACGCCACCGTCGAGGCCCTGCTGGACACCGGGATCCCGGTGTGGCTCAGCTTCCGGCGCTGCCGTCACGGGGTCTGTGGCGTGTACGGCGAGCACTGGGGGGGACCCGAGGGGGACGCGTTCGGACGCGCCGCACGGCGGTTCGAGGAGATGGGGATCGGTGCCCTGGCGATCAACTGCATCCCCCCCGACCACGTGGCCGGAATGCTCTCCTGGCTGCGCGACTTCACCGATCTGCCCCTCGGGGTATACCCCAACCTGGGCTACCTGTCGGCCGCCGGATGGCGGGTGCAGCCGGGCGTGGAGGGGCAGGAGTACGCGGAGCTGGCACTGGACTGGCGCGCCGAGGGCGCACAGATCATCGGTGGCTGCTGTGGCGTGCGCCCGGAGCATCTGCTCGCCGCCCGGACCGCGCTGGCCGGCACCAAGCCCGGACACGCCCGGCCCGCTGTCCGCAGCGACGAGAACGGAAGCGCCCGCGGCAGGCGGCGCGAGCCGCCGTCGTGGGCCGACCCCCGCGGACGGGAGATGTTCCCGCTCGACGTGCCCGAGATCGAGGTCGAGCAGGGCGTCTTCGTGCCCACCCAGGGCAGCTTCCTCGCCTGGAAGTACCTGTACCGGGAGGGCGTCGGCGCCCATCAACGATGTCTCGACGTCGGCTGCGGCAGCGGCCTGCTCACCGTGCAGCTGGCGCGCAACGGCGCCGCCCACGTCCATGCCATCGACATCGATTCGGCGGCCGTCAAGAACACGCTGACCAACGCGTTTCGCAATGGTGTCGCCGACCGCGTCAGCGGCGCCGCCCAGGATCTGTATCCATGGGTTCCGGAGGAGCGCTACGACGTGATCGTCGCCAGCCTGTACCAGACGCCGGTCGATCCGTTCGAGCAGGTCACCACTCACCGTCCCCTGGACTACTGGGGACGCAACCTGCTCGACCACCTGATCCGCGTCTTGCCCGAGGCTCTGGCCGACGACGGCACCGCGTACATGATGCAATTGTCGATAATCGGCCAACGACGCACCGCGGAGCTGCTGGACCGGGTGGGCTATCAGGCGCGAGTGGTCGATTTTTCGTTCTTCGAATTCTCCGACCTCTTCAACACCCGCAACGACCAGATCTCCCGGGTCGAGGAGTACTCCGACGCCTACCACCTGAGGTTCGGATCCGCCGATGTGATGGTCGCGTACCTACTGGAGATCACCCGCAAGCGCAAGGAAAGCCCCCATCGATGAGCTTTGCCGAGAATGAGTTTCTGTTCACCTCCGAGTCGGTGACCGAGGGTCACCCGGACAAGATCGCCGATCAGATCTCCGACGGCGTGCTGGACGCCGTGCTGCGCGACGACCCAACGGCTCGGGTCGCCTGCGAGACCCTGGTCAACACCGGTCTGGTGGTCGTCTCGGGCGAGATCACCACGTCGACCTACGTCGACATCCAGGAGGTCGTGCGCGGGACGATCCAGCGGATCGGCTACACCGACGCGGCGTTCGGCTTCGACTATCAGACGTGCGCGGTGCTCAACGCGATCGACAAGCAGTCTCCGGACATCGCTCAGGGGGTGGACGCGGCGTTCGAGGCGCGCACCGGGGCCAGCGACGACGACGAGCTCGACGTCGCCGGGGCGGGAGATCAGGGGATGATGTTCGGCTACGCGACGAACGAGACGCCGGAGCTGATGCCGCTGCCGATCGCGCTCGCCCACCGGCTGGCGCGGCGGCTGGCCCAGGTTCGCAAGGACGAGACGCTCGCCTACCTGCGCCCCGATGGCAAGACCCAGGTCAGCGTGCGCTACGCCGACGGCCGGCCGGTCTCGGTGGAGAAGCTGCTGATCTCAACCCAGCACGCCGAGGGCGCCGAAGGGCGCATCCGGTCGGACCTGTGGGAGCACGTCGTCGTCCCGGTGCTCCCCGAGGGCATGTACGACGCCAACGAGCTGCAGCGCAGCTTCCTGGTCAACCCGACCGGCCGGTTCGTGATCGGCGGTCCGATGGGCGACTGTGGGCTGACCGGTCGCAAGATCATCGTCGACACGTACGGCGGGATGGCCCGGCACGGCGGCGGCGCGTTCAGCGGCAAGGATCCGTCGAAGGTCGACCGCTCAGCCGCCTATGCGGCGCGCTACGTCGCGAAGAACCTGGTCGCCGCCGGCCTGGCCGACCGGCTCGAGGTGCAGGTCGCCTACGCGATCGGAGTCGCCCGCCCGGTCTCGGTGATGGTCGAGACATTCGGCACCGGAAAGCTCGGCCGCGGGGAGCTCCTGCGGCTGATCGGGGAGCACTTCGACCTGCGGCCGGGGGCATTTCGGGACTACCTGCGGCTGCACCGCCCGATTTACCAGAAGACCGCCGCCTACGGCCACTTCGGGCGCGACGACCCGGACTTCACCTGGGAGCGCACCGACAAGGCGCAGCAGCTGAAGGCAGCCGCCGGCCTCTGAGCCGGCCGGCACAGGAGGCTTGGCAGCTGGCGGGACCACCCGTCCCGTTTCTCGCCACGCCTCGCTTTCTCGCCACGCCTCGCTTTCTCGCCACGCCTCGCTGACAAGGCCGCCTCGCTGACAAGCCCGCCTATCCTGAGGGGCAATGTCCGCTCAGTACATCTTCACCACCCACAAGCTCTCCCGCCGGTACCCGCCCGATCGCGAGGTTCTCGCCGACATCTCGCTGTCGTTCTATCCCGGGGCGAAGATCGGCGTGCTCGGCTACAACGGATCCGGCAAGTCGACCCTGCTGAAGATCATGGCGGGGGTCGACACCGAATTCGACGGCCAGGCGCAGCTTGCGCCCAACGCCACCGTGGGCCTGCTCGAGCAGGAGCCGGCGCTCGACCCGGACAAGGACGTGCGCGGGAACATCGAGGAGGGCGTGGCCGAGACCAAGGCCCTGCTGGATCGTTTCACCGAGCTGTCGATGAACTACGCCGAGGAGACCGCGGACGAGTTCTCCCGCGTCCAGGAGCGCATCGACGCCGTCGACGGCTGGAACCTGGACACGACGCTCGAGATCGCGATGGACGCGCTGCGCTGTCCGCCGCCCGACGCCGACGTGACCATGCTGTCGGGCGGCGAGCGCCGCCGGGTGGCGCTGTGCCGGCTGCTGCTGGGCCAGCCCGACCTGCTGCTGCTCGACGAGCCGACCAATCATCTCGACGCCGAGTCGGTGGCCTGGCTGGAGCAGCACCTGCGCGACTACGCGGGGACGATCGTGGCCGTCACCCACGATCGCTACTTCCTGGACAACGTCGCCGGGTGGATCCTGGAGCTCGATCGCGGCCGCGGGATCCCGTATCAGGGCAACTACACCGGCTGGTTGGAGCAGAAGCGGGTCCGGCTGGCCCAGGAGGAGCGCCAGGAGTCAAGCCGCCGGCGGACGATCGATCAGGAGCTGGAGTGGGTACGGCTCAACGCCTCGGCGCGGCGGACCAAGCCCAAGGCGCGGCTGAACGCCTACGAGGCGCTGCTCGCCCAGGACCGCAACGTCAAATTAGACCAGGTGCAGATCCACATTCCGGCGGGCCCCCGGCTCGGCGACGTCGTCGTCGAGGCCGACGACCTGCGCAAGTCCTACGGCGACCGGATGCTCATCGACGACCTCAGCTTCACCCTGCCCCGGGGCGGGATCGTCGGCGTGATCGGCCCCAACGGAGCCGGGAAGACGACGCTGCTGCGGATGATCACCGGTCAGGAGCAGCCCGACGCCGGCGCGTTGCGACTCGGCGACACGGTCAAGCTCGCCTACGTCGATCAGTCGCGCGACGCGCTGGATCCCGACAAGAACGTGTGGGAGGAGATCTCCGGCGGCCAGGACCAGATTCCGCTGGGCGAGCAGACGGTCTCGAGCCGTGCCTACGTCGCGGGCTTCAACTTCAAGGGCACCGACCAGCAGAAGAAGGTGGCCAAGCTGTCCGGCGGCGAGCGCAACCGCCTGCATCTGGCCAAGCTGCTGCGCACCGGGGGCAACCTGCTGCTGCTCGATGAGCCCACCAACGATCTGGACACCGACACGCTGCGCGCGCTGGAGGAGGCGCTGCTCGCGTTCGCCGGCTGCGCCGTGGTCGTCTCCCACGATCGCTGGTTCCTGGACCGGATCGCCACCCACGTCCTCGCCTTCGAGGGCGACTCGGAGGTGCGTTGGTTCGAGGGGAACTTCGAGGCCTACGAGAGCTTTAGGCGCGACCAGCTCGGGGCCGAGGCCGACCGGCCTCACCGGATCACCTACAAGAAGCTCGTTCGCAACTGATCTGGCAAGGTAGCGCTGACGCGCCACCTGTTTTTCAGGCGAGGGCGGCTTCCAGCAGCTGCCGCATTTGGCTCGGGTGAGTGGCCACACCGTCGGCATCCGCCAGCTCCTCGGCCCCGTACAAACCCGTGGTCACGGCGAAGCAGCGCAGCTCGTCGGCGCGGGCGCACGCGATGTCCAGGGGCGTGTCGCCGATCACGATCGTTCGCCTCCGCGGGTGCGCGATCCCGTCGGCGCCGGCCCGCTTGCGGGCGATCCGCGGCAGCGCGGCGCGATCCTCGGAATCGGAGCCGAACGCGCCCTGGCCGGCGGGAAAGTGCCGGTGCAGGCCGGCGCGGGTGAGCTTCAGCCGGCCCACCGGCTCGTAGTTGCCGGTGACCAGCGCCAGCCGCGTGTCCGCGCGTGTGTCCAGCCACTCCAGCAAATCGATCACCCCCGGCAGGACCTTGTCCGACAGATCCGGCGGGCACAGCCGGGCGTAGGCCTCACAGCACGCCGCCCGCACGTCGGCGGCGCGCTCGTCGATCCTCCGCGCCGACACCCCGGAGGCGAGCAGCAGGAGCCGAGCGATCTCCCCGTCGGTGCGGCCGGCCGGGGAGATCTGGCTGCGGACGGTGCGCGCATCGACGCCGTGCACCTCCTGGATCGCCTCGCGCAGCGCCTGGGCATGCGCCTCGGCGGCCTGACCCACGAGCGTTCCATCGATGTCGAACAGGAGGAGAAGCGGCGCCACCTAATGGCCCCGTTCGCAGGTGCGACGACATTCGAGCGGCCCCCGGCGCCGCCGGCTCGGGCTTGCCGCCCGCTCGGCATCCCGCCTCGCCTGATCGGCCCGGGCGGGGTGGACCCGGGTCATCGGGTTGTCCTTGGATGCTCGTGCAGCGCGGCGCCACGTCGCATCCTGCGTCCGCGCCCGGCATCCGCCGGCGACCACTCTCGGTGTCGCCGTCCTACGAACTGAAACCACTAGCGCTGGAAAGACATGCCGGGCTCGAGCCGGCGCGCGAACGCGGCAATCAGCTCCGCCGCCACCTGGATGTCGGCCAGCGAGACGAGCTCCACCGGCGAGTGCATGTAGCGCAGCGGGACGGACACGAGGCCGGTGGGAATGCCGGCGCGCGCGGCGTAGAAGGCGTCGGCGTCGGTGCCGGTGGAGCGCCCCATCGACTCCATCGTGAACGGGAGGTCCTGCTCGGCGGCGACGTCGTAGAGGAGCTCGGAGATCCGCGGGTGAAGCGTCGTTCCCCGGCCGATCACCGCCCCGGATTCGAGCGGGTGCTTGGTCATCGGCCCCAGCTCGATCCCCGGCTGATCGGTGGCGAAGGTGACGTCCACGGCAATCGCCAGATCGGGATCGAGCGCGAACGCGCTCGTCCGCGAGCCGCCGAAGCCCGTCTCCTCCTGTGCCACCGCGAGCGCGACCACGTCGCCCGGGGCGCCCCCGTCCAGCGAAACCAGCCGCGCCGCCTCGGCGGCGACGTAGCAGCCGATCCGGTTGTCCATGGCCCGCGACACGAGTCGCCCGTTGGGCAGCTCCACCGGGTTTGCGTCGATCACCGCGACGTCGCCGATACGGACCATCTCCCGGGCCTCGGCTCCGTCCTTGGCGCCGATGTCGATGTGCAGGTCCTTGATCTTGGGCGCCTTGTCGCGCTCGTCGGACTTGATCAGGTGGATCGGCTTGCGCCCGATGACGCCGGGAACATCGCCGCCGCGGGTGGCGACGCGCACCCGCTGACCGACGAGCACGATCGGGTCCCAGCCCCCGACCTCCCCGAAGCGCAGAAAGCCGTCGTCGTCGATGTGGGAGACGTGGACGCCGATCTCGTCGATGTGGCCGACGATCGCCAGCGTCGGCCCGTCGGTGGTGCCGGGCACGCGCGCCATCGACGAGCCGACGGCGTCGACGCGGACATCGTCGGAGAACCTGGCGCAGCCGTCGCGCCACACCTGGGCGGGCGCCGTCTCGTGGCCCGACGGCCCGGCAGCGGTCAGCAGCGCCTGCAGTAGCTCTGGAGTGGCCATGGGCGGAGAATCTATCGCCCGCCGATCAATCCAGCAGCTCCCGGAGCACGTACTGGAGGATCCCGCCGTGGCGGAAGTAGCGCTGCTCCTTGGGGGTATCGATCCGCACCGTGACCTCGAACGCCTTGCCGTCGGCGGTGACGGTCAGCTTTCGGGGCACGGCGTCGCCGTCGGCGATGCCGGCGATCGTGAACGTCTCGGTGCCGGTGAGGCCCAGCGACTGCGCCGTGTCGCCGGTGGCGAACTGCAGCGGCAGCACGCCCATGCCGACCAGGTTGGAGCGGTGGATGCGCTCGTAGCTCTCGGCGATCACCGCGCGCACGCCGAGCAGCCGGGTCCCCTTGGCGGCCCAGTCGCGCGACGAGCCCGACCCGTACTCCTTGCCGGCGAGCACGATCAGCGGAACCCCCGCGGCGATGTACTTCATGGCCGCGTCGTAGATCGAGAGTTCGTCCCCCTGGCCGTCGCCGTCGCCGAGGTAGACGGTCACGCCGCCTTCGGGTAAGGGTCCCCGTTCACCTCGCAGTTGATTCCGCAAGCGGATGTTGGCGAACGTCCCGCGCATCATCACCTCGTGGTTGCCGCGTCGCGATCCGTACGAGTTGAAGTCCCGGGGCTCGACGCCATGGTCGATCAGGTACCTGCCGGCGGGACCGTCGCGCTTGATCGAGCCGGCGGGCGAGATGTGGTCGGTGGTGACGCTGTCGCCGAGCAGCGCCAGCACCCGGGCGTCCTCGATATCCGACAGCGGCTCGGGCTGCGCCGGCAGGTCCTCGAAGAAAGGCGGCCGGCGCACGTAGGTCGAATCCTCGTTCCAGGCGAAGCTGTCCCCGGTCGGGACCTCCAGCGAGCTCCAGCGCTCGTCGCCGTCGAACACCTCGCTGTAGCTGCGGTGGAACATGTCGGACTGGACCGCCTCCTCCACCGTCTGTCCGACCTCGCTCGAGTCGGGCCAGATGTCCTTGAGGTAGACAGGCTCACCGTGCGGGTCCTCGCCCAACGGCTCGTCGTAGAGGTCGATGTCCATCGTCCCGGCGAGCGCATAGGCGACGCACAGCGGCGGTGAGGCAAGGTAGTTCATCCGCACGTCGGGATTGATCCGGCCCTCGAAGTTGCGATTGCCCGACAGGACCGACACCACCGCCAGATCCTCGGCCCCGACCACGTCGGAGATCGCCTCGGGCAGCGGCCCGCTGTTGCCGATGCAGGTGGTGCAGCCGTAGCCGACCAGGTTGAAGCCGAGCTCGTCGAGGTACTCGTCCAGGCCGGCCCGCTCCAGGTACTCGGTCACCACCTTGGAGCCGGGCGCCAGCGAGGTCTTGACCCACGGCTTGACGGTGAGCCCCCGCTGCACCGCGTTGCGGGCCAGGATGCCGGCCCCCAGCATCACCGACGGGTTGGACGTGTTGGTGCAGCTGGTGATCGCGGCGATCACGACGTGACCGTGGTCGAGCTCGGTCTCGGTGCCGTCGGCCAGCGTCACCGGCGCATGGACCTGCGGGCGATCGGCGACCTGAGTCCCGCCGGTGCCCCCGTGGGGGCCGTGGCCGTCGCCGTTGGGAACGTGCGTGGAAACGGGATCCGAAGCCGGGAACGAATCGGCCAGCAGATCGTCCTCGCCGTCGCCGTCGTCGTCGGGCAGCAGGTCCTCGAGCGCCATCCGGAATGCCGCCTTGGACTCGGTCAGCGAGACGCGGTCCTGGGGGCGCCTGGGGCCGGCGATGCTCGGCACCACGTCACCGAGGTCAAGCTCGATCTGGTCTGAGAACATCGGCTCGTCGGTGCCCTCCTCGTGCCACAGCCCCTGCTCCTTGGCATAGGCCTCGACGAGGTCGATCAGCTGCTTCGGGCGCCCGGAGAACTCCAGGTAGCGCACCGTCTCGGCGTCGATGGGAAAGATCGCGCAGGTGGAGCCGAACTCCGGCGACATGTTGCCGATCGTCGCCCGGTCGGCCAACGGCAGGCCGGCCAGTCCCGCGCCGTAGAACTCGACGAACTTGCCGACCACACCACGTTCGCGCAGCCTCTCGGTCACTGTCAGGACGAGATCGGTCGCGGTGGCGCCCTCCGGCAACTCGCCCGTCAGCTTGAACCCAAGCACCTGCGGGATCAGCATCGACATCGGCTGACCCAGCATCGCCGCCTCCGCCTCGATTCCGCCGACCCCCCAACCGAGCACGCCGAGCCCGTTGATCATCGTGGTGTGGGAGTCGGTGCCGACCAGGCTGTCGGGATAGGCCAGAGGGTGGGTGGGATCCGATTCGTCGACGAACACCACCCGGCCCAGGTACTCGAGGTTGACCTGGTGCACGATCCCGGTGTCGGGGGGCACCACGCTGAAGTTGTGAAACGCCCCCTGCCCCCAGCGCAGGAACGCGTACCGCTCCTGGTTTCGCTCGAACTCCAGCTCGGCGTTGCGCTGGAACGCCTGGGGTGAGCCGAACGCATCCACCTGCACCGAATGGTCGATGACCAGCTCGGCTGGAACCAGCGGGTTGATCTTGTTGGGGTCACCGCCCATGTCTCTGATCGCGTCGCGCATCGCCGCCAGGTCGACCACGGCGGGGACGCCGGTGAAGTCCTGCATCACCACCCGGGCGGGGGTGAAGGCGATCTCCTGGGACGGCTCATCCCGGGCATTCCAGCGCGCCAGCGCCTCCACATCCTCAGCCCGGATCGACTCGCCGTCCTCGTTTCGCAGCAGGTTCTCGAGCAGGATCTTCAGCGAGAACGGAAGCCTCGCGACGTCGAAACCGGGCTGCAGGGCGTCCAGGCGAAAGATCTCGTACGAGCGGTCGCCGACGTTCAGCGTGGCCTGGGCATCAAAGCTGTTGTGGGTGGCGGACATGCGTGTGCTCCTGAGGTCAAGAGGGGCCCTCAAACCTACTTTAGTGTCGCTCCTACACCCGGCTTAGAGACATCTTCGCCATGGCTTCGCCGGCCCCCGGATGCTGACCGGGCCTCTCGCCCCTCTCGCCCATCTCGCCAAGGAGACGACCATGGCCGTACTCATCCGCTCCACGTCGGCGCTCGGCGCCGCCGCCGCCGGTCTGCTGGTGGCCGCCGGCATCTACACCGAGGCGCACCGCGCCCCCGACCAGTCGTGAACATGGCGAGTCTGCCCGGAACGGATCCTGCTCCGATGAGCGCCTATCGCGTGCCGCTGCGCACCGCCAGGCCCTGGTCGCGGCCCGCCCCCCGGTTCCTGTCGGCGCTGCGGGCGCGGCCCGAGCTGCTCGGCGTCATCGCCGTCGCGGCAATCCTGAACCTGTGGGGCCTCGGCATCAACGGCTGGGCGAACACCTTCTACTCCGCCGCGGTCCGCTCGATGGCGAGCAGCTGGCACGACTTCCTGTTCGCTTCGCTGGACAAGAGCGGGCTGATGACGGTCGACAAGCCGCCGCTGGCGCTGTGGGCGCAGGCGCTGTCGGTCCGGATCTTCGGCTTTCACCCGCTGAGCATCCTCGTGCCCCAGGCGCTGATGGGCGTGGCTGCGGCGGCGCTGATCTACGACCTGACCCGGCGCCGCTTCGGCCGCCCGGCCGGCTTCGTCGCCGGCGTCGCGCTGGCGACCACCCCGATCGCGGTCGGCGTATCCCGGCACAACAACCCGGATGAGCTGCTCGTCCTCTGCTGTGTCGCCGCGCTGTGGTTCGTCGTGCGGGCCCTCGAGGATGGGCGCACGCGGTGGCTGGTGCTCAGCGGCATCTGCGTCGGGCTGGGATTCGAGACCAAGATGGCGGTGGCCCTGTTCGTGGTGCCGGGGATCGCGCTCGCCTACCTGTGGGTCGCCCCCTCGCGCCAGCGGCCCACTCGGCATCCAGCCTCGCCTGATCGGGCCGCGCGCGAGTCGTCCGGCTGCCGAATCGCCGCGCTGCGCCAGCTGAGCGTCGGCGGCATCGCGATGGCGGTCGTCGGCCTGGCCTGGCCACTGCTCGTCACGCTGACGCCGACCGCCGATCGACCGTGGATCTCCGGCACGTCGGACAACAGCATCTGGTCGCTGATCTTCAACTACAACGGCGTCGGCCGGGTCACCGGCCAGACCGGCGCCCCGACGGCCGGCTTGCGCGGAGGCGGTGGCGGCTCGGCGTTCGGTGGCGCCACCGGCGTCTTCCGGCTGCTGCAGTCCGGCCTCGGCGACCAGGCCGGGTGGCTGCTCGGGTTCGCGATCGTCGCCGGTCTCGGGGTCCTGGTCGCCACCCGTATGCGGCGCCGCGATCCCCGCACTGGATGGCTGATCGCCGTCGGCGGCGCGTTCGCCGTCACCGCGGTCGTGTTCAGCTACGCCGGCGGGATCTTTCATCCCTACTACGTGTCCTTCCTGGCTCCGTTCACGGCGGCACTGATCGGGGCCGGCGTGGGGCAGATCGTGTCCGGCGGTCGCGCCGCGCGGATCCTCGCCCCGGCGGCGCTGGTCGCGGGGGCGATCACCGAGCTGGTCGTGCTCGGCAACATCTCGGGCGACCTGGTGTGGGCCAAGCCGCTGGTGATCGGCCTCGTGGTGATCGGCGCGGTGGCGCTCGCCTTGCGGCTGTCGAGTGCAATCAGGATGCTCGTGCTCGCCGTGGCGCTGGCCGCGTTGATGGCGGCGCCGGCCACGTGGGCGGCGGAGACACTGGGTCACGCCACCAGCGCCACGTTCCCGGCCGGCGGACCGGCGAGCGCCGCCGCCGGTGGATTCGGAGGTCCCGGCGGACGGCACGGGTTTGCCGGCGGTCGCAGGTTGCCGTTCGGTGGCCCGTCGGCCGCGGGCGCGCCGGGTGTCGCGGAACCGTCCGCGTCGGCCGCGGGCGCGCCGGGTGTCGCGAGACCATTCGCCGGCGGGGTGCGCGGACGCAGCGGCTCGGGCGCCCCGGGCGGCCCCGGCGGGGCAGGCTTCGGCGGCGACACCACGAGCCTCAAGGCGGCGGTCAGGTACGCCGATACCCACGGCGGTGGCACCCTCGGCGTCGAGAGTCAGAGCAGCGCCGCCGCGGCGATCCTGTCCTCCCGCGCAACTGTCGCCGGTCTCGGCGGTTTCTCTGGGCGTGAAAGTTCGGTATCCGCCTCGTGGCTGGCTATGGAAGTACGCGATGGTCGTCTACGCTGGATCCTGGCTGAGGGCGATCAGGGGTTTGCCGGCCCTCGCGACAGCCGCCAGGGAAGCTCGTCGGCACTCTCGATCGCGGAGCGGGTGGGCACGCGGGTGACGTTGACATCCAACGGGACTCAGATCACCATGTACGACCTCAAGGGCAAGGCGGCGGAGATCCTGGCCGCGGCGGGCAGATCGTGACCATCCGGCACCCTCGTCGCGCCCGGTTCCGCGGGGCTCGCCGATTCTCGCCGGTGGCGCTGGCCGCGGGCGCTGCCCTGGCGGCGCTGGCCCTGGTGTGGGCGCCGTCCGCCCTCGCCGACACCAGCCAGAGCTCGAACTGGGCCGGCTACGCGGCCCATCGCTCGGGCGTGAGGTTCGATGAGGTGCTCGGCACCTGGACTCAGCCCACCCTCACCTGCACGCCGGGACAGCCGGCGTACTCGGCGGTGTGGGTCGGGCTCGGCGGCTACAGCGTGTCCTCGAAGGCGCTGGAGCAGATCGGCACCGAGGACGACTGCGCCGGATCGGGCCGGCACATCTCGACCGCCTGGTACGAGCTCGTCCCGGCGGCTTCGCGGACGATCCGCTTCACCGTCCACCCCGGAGACCGGATCCGCGCCGCCGTGTCGGTGATCGGTCATCAGGTCGTGTTGGCGCTGCGCGACCTCACCCGGAACCGCGCTTTCACCAGGCGGCTGACCGCCTCGAGCGTCGACACCGGATCGGCCGAGTGGATCGTCGAGGCGCCGTCGGTTTGCGCCCAGGCGTCCGCCTGCCACACCCTGCCCCTGGCCGACTTCGGGTCGGCGAACTTCCGGTCCGCCACCGCCACGTCGACCGCGGGCCACACCGGCTCGATCCGGGACCGGCGGTGGTCGACGACCCGGATCGACTTCGCCGAGGCCGGCCGCCGGTTCGTCACCCAGGGCGGCGCGTCCGGCGTGCTCGCGACCGCCGTTCCCTCGGCTCTGAGCGCGGACGGCACTGCGTTCAGTGTCACCTACGAGGGGACGCCCGTCAGCACGACCCCGACGTCGACGCTCCGAGTCGCCGCCCGGCGCCTGGTGCACCCCGCCGCCGTCCACTCGAGGTGAGGCCTCCCCACCCGCTGCCGCCGCGCGATGGCCGCGGTGGCATACTCGCCGCCGTGGGCGTCCCACGTCGTCTGGTCACCTGCATGCTGCTTCTCGGTGTGCTCGCGCTCTCGGTTCCCGCCGTGACGCTGGCCGCCGGCGGCGGCGGGTCGGCCGGTGATCAGCAGTACACCGATCCGTTCGGCAGCTCGACGCCGACGCACTCCAACGCTCCGCCGCCGACCAGCACCGCCGCCCCCAGCCCACCTCCCGCCACCGCACCGGCGCCGGCGCCGACGACCACCAGCGCCCCCGCCGCCGTCACCACGGGGACCGTCACCAGCGATCCGACCACCACCTCCAGCGCCGAACCCACCGCGACCACGGCGGCTGCCGCGTCGGGGTCCAGCGCCGGACAGCTTCCGTACACCGGCTATGACAGCTGGCTGGCCGGTGCGTTGGGCCTGGCGCTGATCGCGGGTGGCCTCGTGCTTCGCCGGCGCGCCAGCCGCGCCTGAGTGCAGATCGAGGAGGCCATCGAGCGCTACCGCAGGTTGCCGTCGCGGTGGACGGTCGTCAGGACCGTTGCGTGACCGCGGTGCCGGCTGCGGTGCCGGCTGCGGCGCCGGCTGCGGTGCCGGCTGCGGTGCCGGTGACCAACCCCGCAGCCGTATCCGCCGCGTCTATGCGTTGCTGAGCTCGCGCTCGGCAGCCTTCAGGACGCCCGAACGATTCTTGTGAGACCGCTCGTAGTCGCGTACCTGCTTGGCACCGTCGTCGTCGGCGTCCGACAGGGCGGCCTGCACCTCGCTGGCCGTCATCTCGTCGTAGCCCGCCCACGGCTCGTCGCCGCGCAGACTCTTCACGCGATTGCGGACCGTCGTCCGGTTCTCGTGCGCGCGCTCGTAGGTGTCGATCTTGGCCAGGTCGATCTGTGACAGGCCCGGCAGCCTGCCCACGATCTCCTCGGCGGTGCGGCCGTCGTAGTCGGCAATCGCCAGGTCGCCCGCTTCCGCCAAGGCGCCCTTGACCTGTCCCTCGGCCTGCTTCACGCCGGGGACCCGGCGGGCCTGGCGCGCGGTGCGTCGGGTGGTCGAGCCGGTCTTACGAGCCGCCTGCCGTGTCGCGGCAGCGGCCTCACGCACCACGTCGGCGGCACCGGTCTCGGTGACGTCGTAGGACGGATCACCCTCCACCTCGGCGCCGACGACGGCATCCGCCAGCTTGGGAATCTCGCGTCTCACGCGCGCCAGCATCGCTTCCTCGTCAGCGAGAATGCTGTTCGCCAACTCCGCCGTCTGATCGTCGCCGATATCGCGGGCGAGGCGCGCGAGCGCGGTGTAGGTCGCGATCTCCAGGGCCTCGGTGGCGCAGGTGTCCTTCGCGTTCTTGAGCACCTTCTCCTCGCCTCCGGACCCCCGCAGCAGATCGAGCGGGGTCTTGCCCAGCGCCAGCGCCTGGCCCAGGACGTCCTCCCAGAATCCGAACACCGCGGTGACGGGGTTTGACGACCCACCCAGCTCCTTCAAGCGGTTGCCGACACGGGCGGAATGCCGGCGAGTCTCGCCGAGATGATTTTCCAGGGCGGTCCGGTAGGAGCCGCGAGGCGTCATCGCGATCTGCGATTGCTGCACGCGGATGAGCGCGTCCTCGGACGCCCGCGCCTCGTTGAGGTACTGCACAACCTTCTGCTGGCCAAAGTTCATTGCGGCATCCAATCGAGATAGTGGAACATTCGGGGCGGCGCTGGTGGTCGCCGCGTCGGCGAGCTCGGTTTCGCCGTCACGAGCTTGACTACCCGCCGGAATGGCCGGGCGCACAAATCTTGCAGCTCGAAACCGAGGATCGGCGGGCGCCGATGAACGGCGCGGGCCCAGGGATCAGGTTAGCCCGAACGCCTCGGTGTGACGGCCTGCCGTCCGGCCGCTGAGGACGAGCTCGAACCGCGTGACGTGGCCGCCAAGCTGTCGGTGCGCGAGCTCGCGCAACTTCAACCGTCGCACCGCTCCGCCTCGCGTGCTGAAGGCGGCTCGGCGAGCCGGCAGCCCTAGCCGCGTGACCGCACGCTGCGCGCGTATGCGGCTCGGCTCGTCGCCAGCCCGCGTGAGCGCTTGCCGCTGCCGCGACCGCGCGCCGGAGCGCAGGGCGGCGTGGGCGGCATCGGGACCGGCGGCGCCCGGCGCACCGGCCGCGCCCGTCGCTCCGGACGGACGGTGCGGATGGCCCAGACCAGTACGCCGACGACGACGGTGAGGACGACGGTGTCGAGAAGGATGTTGAGGAGGAGGATCATGGTTTTATGGCTACCCAACAATCTGTGCGCAAAACCTAAACAGCCTGTGCGAGCGGGTGTTCCGCGTAGGCGTCATCTGCTCATCAAGCTGGCCGGCGCCCTACACTGCGCCGCCATGGTGCTGCGCGCATGGATGTCCGCGGACCGCTGCCGGCCCACCAGGCTGCGGGTGCTCATCGTCCTCACCGCGCTCGTCCTCGGCGCCGTCGTCGGTGGCGGATTCGCCCCGGCCGGGGTCGCCGCGCCGGCTAAGCGCAAGCTCCGCCAGCCGCAGACGACTCCGGTTCCGCAGGGGTTTGTCGGAGTCGACACGGACGGGCCACTGCTCACCCCGGGCACGCCGATCGACTTCGGGCGCCAGACTGCGACCATGGTCGCCAGCGGCGTCCAGAGCATCCGCGTCGCCTTCAGCTGGGCGGCGGCCCAGCCGTACGCGAGCATGGCCGACGTTCCCGCCGATCAGAGGTCGCAGTTCAGCGAAGTGGGGGGGCGGCCGACCGACTTCGCGACCATCGACATGATCGTCGGCGACGCCGCGAAGGCTCGCCTGTCCGTTCTTCCGACGGTCCTCTACGCGCCTTCGTGGGACGCGCTCGCGAACAACAACGGCACGGCGACGCCGCGGCGGACCGCTCCCTACGCCGCGTTCCTGACTGCGCTGATCGGACGTTATGGGCCACACGGGAGCTTCTGGCGTGAACACTCGGGGGTGCCGAAGCGACCGATCCGGATGTGGCAGATCTGGAACGAGCCGAACATCAAGTACTACTGGAGGCAGCCGTTCGCCCGCAGCTACGTGGCGCTGCTAGGGGCCGCTCACGCCGCCGTCAAGCGGGCGGACCCCGGCGCGAAGGTCGTGCTCGGCGCGCTCACCAATCTCGCCTGGAGGTCCCTGGGACAGATCTACCGAATCCATGGCGCCCGCGGGCTGTTCGACTTCGCCGCCGTAAACGGGTTCACCAAGACCCCGGCCCACGTGATGCGGTACCTGCACTTCGTGCGCGACGCGATGAACCGGTTCGGCGACCGCGCCAAGCCGATGCTGGCCACTGAGGTCAGCTGGCCGTCGGCCAGCGGCCAGACCTCGAGCCGCTACGACTTCGACACCACCGAGGCCGGCCAGGCGCGCGACATCACGACGCTGCTGCCGCTCCTCGGACGGCAGCGCGCGGCGCTCCGGCTGGCCGGCTTCTACTACTACACGTGGATCGGCGACGAACAGCGGGGCACGCAGGCGTTCAACTTCGCCGGGCTGCTGCGGCTGAACGCCGGGCGGATCACCGTCAAGCCCGCGCTGGGCGCATTCCGACGGGGTGCGCTGGCCCTCGAGGGGTGCCGGCGCAAGGGGCGCGTGGCCACCAGCTGCGTCAGATAGGTCTGGTCGTCACGGCCGGCACGGAGTCCTCGAAGACGACCCCGCGGCGGCCCGCATTCCCGCCGTGAGCGCGGTGATCCCGGGGGTGGCAGTCCCGGCGTTCTCCGGGCTGGCGATCCCGAACCAGTCCTGACTGTTGCGGGGATCTCGCTCCGGCGTCACCCAGGTGTAGAGCAGGTCGGCCGCCACCCCGCAGGCCAGGTGACCGAGGTCGGCGAACGCCCGGACGATGTATCCCGGCCGCAGGCGCGCGGGCGCGTAGTCCAGCGCCCCCGGCGGATCCGTCGTCCACCCGAACTCGGTCACGTACAGCGGCACCGCGTCCATCCCGAGCGCCGCCAGCGCCGCCCGCGCGCGCTTCACCTTGGCCACCAGGACGTCCGGTGGGCCATAGGGATGTATGGCGACGCCGTCGATATGACCCGGCAGCGCCGGCTGGGCCGCCACCATCGCCGCGAGGAACCCCGCCGGGTTGGTAAGGCCGCCGACGATCACCCTGACCCCCGGATCGACCACGTCGATCGCCGCCCGGGCCGCCAGGTACAGCGCCGCATACCGGCCGGCGTCCGGCGACGGCGTCCAGAACTCCCCGTTGTCGGGCTCGTTCCAGATCTCGATCGTCCTCACCGGCGCCGCCGTCAGCTCCGGATGCTCGCGCCAGAACGTGCCGTCCGCCCCGTAGCGGGCCGCGAACGCGGCGGCGTACGCCGCGTAATCCGCGTCGGAGCTGGGAGGCGAGTGGTCCTGACCGGGAATCGACTGCGCCCATGGCGCCGAGTAGTCGAGGATCGGCAGCCAGGTGAGGCCGTGACCCGCCAGCGAGCCGGCGATCCGATCGTCGAACCCCCAGTCGTAGTGGTGGTGGCCGTCGACCGGCGGCGTCGGCTCGCCCGCCTCCCACAGCGAATCGCTGCGGGCCAGCGTCGCTCCCGTCGCCCGCAGCGCGGCGAGCTGCGCCGATATCTGCGCCGGAGAGTGCGTCATGTCGTTGAACAGCCGGTTCACGTTGACCCCGTAGGCCTCGCCGGCCGGCGCCGGGAGTCCCGGGTCGGGCGCGGCCGGGACGGGCGGCGGGGCCTGACGAGCACGGTGACCGGAACCCGATACCAGCAGCGCCACCGCGGCGGCAACCACCAGCCCGGCCACGATCCCGGCGGCCCGCCACCCGCGCCGGCGGCTCGCCGTCACCGCCAACCGCGGCGCCACGCCGATCCGGTCGCCTGCAGCTGCCGCCGCTCCCGCTCTGCCGGGCGCCCGAGCATCCGCTTGAGCGCCAGCCGGGACGCGAAGGTGATCATCTGCGCCCCGGCATCGACCGCGGCCCACCGCGGGCCCAGGCGGCCGTGTACCGCCTCCTGGCGAGCACGGGCCAGGCGGTGAAACGCCTCGCCGCCGAACGCCGGGCCGGTCGCGTGGGCGCGGCGGTGGATGACCCGGGCCGACGGCCACAGCCACGTCGCGATCCCCTGCTGGCGGGCGTGCAGCCCGAGCTCCAGATCCTCCCCGTACATGAACGTGGACTCGTCGAACGGACCCAGCTCGCGCAGCGTCCGCGTCCGAGCCACCAGCGCGCAGCCAACCGCCCAGCCGACCCGCCGTGGACGCTGCGCGCGCCACGGAGCGAGCGCCACCCCGGGGCGCCCGGGAACGGCGGCGGGCGGTATCAGCGACCGGATCAGGTCCGCCGGCGACCCCGGACGGGGATGCACGGTGTCCTGCAGACCGCCGTCGCTGTTCAGCACCCGGGGGGCGAGCAACCGCGGCGGCCGGTCGCGGCGCAGCGCCTCGGCCGCGAGCTCGAGCAGAGAGTCGTCGAGCAGCTCGACGTCGGGGTTCAGCAGCGCCGCCACCGGCGCCCGCACGTGCGCCAACCCACGGTTGCAGGCGCGGCCGAAGCCGAGATTCTCCCCGAGCTCGATCGCCGTGACCCCGTCGTGGCCCCGAGCGACCTCCAGGCTCCGGTCGCGCGACGCGCAGTCGACGACGACGATCTCGATCCCGGGCAGCCGGCGGCTCACCGAGCCCAGCAGCCGTTCCAGCGCCGGCGCCGAGTCGTGGGTGACCGTGACCACCGCCAATGAGCTGGGCGCCGCACGCGGGCGCGGGCTCGCCCGCGGGCCGACGGCGGCGCGGGCGAGTGACGCAAACCGGGTCCGGGCCGCCTCCAGGTCGAATCGCTGCCGCGCCCGGCGGCGACCCTGCTCGCCCATCGTCGTCGCCCGGCGGGGGTCGGTGACGAGGGCCACCAGCGCCGCCGCGGCGGCCGTCGCGTCGCCCGGCGGGTACAGCTCGCCGCAGCGAGAATCGACGATCTCGAGCGGCCCGCATGCGGCTGATGCCACCACCGGGCGGCCCGCGGCGAGGGCTTCGAGCACCGCCAGCCCGAATGGCTCCCGCGGCGCGCAGTGCAACAGGCAGGTCGCTCGGGCGAGCGCCGGGGCCGGATCCGCCAGCGGCCCGGCGAGCTCCACGGCACCGGCCAGATCGGGCTGCTCGGCCCGCGCCCGCAGGCGTTCGAGCAGCGCGGTCTCGCCGGCCGGCGGCCCGCCGACGAGTCGCAGCCGGAGGTCGGGCAGGCGGCGGCGGGCGAGCGCGACCGCCTCCAGCGCCAGGTCCGGCCGCTTCCAGTCGGTCACGGCGCCGAGGACGAGGATCTCCGGCGGCGAGACCGGAGCCTGCTCTCCGGCGAAGCGAGTGATGTCGACTCCGGGGGCCACGACGCGCAGCCGGTCCCCGAGTCGGCCTCGGGGGTCGAGGTCGCGGGCGACGGCCTGCGACGGCACCATCACCAGCGCGGCGCGGGCGGCGGCGGCCCGGACGGCCGCGCCGATCAGCCGGCCGGGAAGGAGATCGTGGTGCGCGATGACGTATCTGCGCCCGCCTGCGCCGAGGAGCCGGGCGATCGCCGAGCGCATGCCCCAGCTGACGACCAGGTCAGGCGCCAGGGTGCGGCTCAGCCGGCGCAGATCACGCGCGTGTCCGGCGATGGCGACGCCCGCCCGCAACCGCGCCGGCGCGCTCGCGCGGAGCGCCAACGGCCGCTCTGCCAGCGCCAACACGGGAACGCCGGCAGCACGCGCCCGCTCGGCCAGGTCACCGGGGGGACAGGCGATGATCGCCTCGCCCGGCAGGCCGCCGGCGAAATCGAGCAGCACCCGTTCGGCGCCGCCGAGAATGCCGGAATAGCTGACGAACAAGAGCCGGGCCAACTCGGGGCAGGCTATCCGCCGGCGAGCGCCGGAGTGGCGGTGGCAAAGCTGCGCTGTGGCTGTGCGCGAACCGGGCACTTCCCGCCCACTCGAGGCCTTCCCGGTGGCGTGTGGTCCCGCGGCCCCGCGGGCTTTGCCGATGCGCCCGCCCGTAGGATCGCTGAGCCTCTCGCGGCGCCTGTCCGCCGCACCCCCGGAGCCCGCCCCATAGACTGCGCCGCCGTGGGGAGTGAGTCCGTACTCTCGTTGGCCGCACCGCGGGTCGCGCTGGTCCACGACTTCCTGCTCGACGTGCGCGGTGCCGAGCGCGTGTTCGCCGAGTTGTGCGAGATGTGGCCGGACGCCGACATCTTCACCGCGGTGTACGACGAGGAGGGCACCGACGGGCGCTTTGCCGATCGCACCGTGACCACCTCGTTCCTGCAGCGTCTGCGCCCGTCGGCGCGGACTTTCCGCGCGCTGCTGCCGCTGTACCCGGCCGCGGTCGAGTCGTTCGACCTGTCGGGGTATGACCTGGTGGTGTCGAGCTCGTCGGCGTGGGCCCATGCGGTCCTCTGCCACGAGCAGACCATCCACGTCAGCTACTGCCACAACCCGTTTCGCTACGCCTGGAACGATCGCGAGAGCACGCTGGCGCGGCGCCGGAACCCGATCACCCGCGGAGCCCTGCGCTTCACGTTTCGCCGGTGGCGGCAATGGGACTGGATCGCCGCTCAGCGCACCAACCGCTATGTCGCCAACTCCAGCCTCACCCAGGCGCGAATCCGTGCCTATTTCGGGCGCGAGGCGACGATCGTCCATCCCCCGGTGCAGACCACCCGGTTCTCGCCCGGTCCGGTTGGCGAGTACTACGTGGCGGTCGCCGAGCTGATGCCCCACAAGCAGCTCGACGTGGCGATCGAAGCGTTCAACTCGCTTTCGCTTCCCCTGATGATCATCGGCGACGGCCCCGACGCACGCCGGCTGCGGCGCATCGCCGGGCCGTCGATCAGCTTCGCCGGGCGTCTGGCCGACGCCGACGTGGCCGAGGCGCTGCAGGGGGCGCGGGCGCTGGTGCTGACCTCAGTGGAGGAGTTCGGGATCGTCGCCGTCGAGAGCCAGGCGGCGGGCCGGCCGGTGATCGCCCGGGCGGGAGGCGGGGCGTTGGAGACGATCGTCGAGGGCGCCACGGGCACGTTCTGGTCCGGCGGCGCCGCTGAGTTGGCGGCGGCGGTCCTGTCGTTCGACGAGTCCGCGGTCGATCCGCAGGCGTGCGTGCGCCAGGCCGCGCGCTTTGACTCCGGCAGCTTCCGGCGCGGAATGGAGCGCGAGGTCGCCGCCGCCTTGGCCCCCGATGAGCGCCCCGCTGGCGGGGCGCGCCAGCTTCCCGCCGACGCCCGTCTGGTGAGACGGGCCCGCCCAGCCGCACCGCGCTGAGCATGATCGCAGCAACCGGCGCACGATCGGGCGCGCGCGCCCGCCGGGCCGTCGTCGCCGTCGCCGGCGGCGTTCTGCTGGCGGGACCGACGGCGCTGGCGTTCTTCAGCGGCGGGTACTTCGCCGGACCACGGACGTGGGCCGGGCTCGGCGCCTGGCTGCTGGTGGCGGTCGCCGCCGCGCTGGTCGCCGGGGCGGTGCCGCGCAACCGCGCGGCGGGAGTGGCGATCGGCGGCTTGGCCGGGCTGGCGGGCTGGACCCTGCTGTCGATGCTGTGGGCGCCGATCACCGGCGACGCCTACCACGCGGGACAGCTCGTGATGCTCTACCTCGGCGCGCTGATCGCCGCGTCGATGCTGCTCGGTGCTCCGCCGGCGCAGCGGTGGGTCGAGCCGGCGCTGGCGGCGGGCGCTCTGGTGGTAATCGGCTACGGCCTGTCGGAGCGTCTGGTGCCCGGTCTCCTGACGTTCGCCCGCTCGGTCAGCGCGGAGGGGCGACTCGAGCAGCCGCTCACCTACTGGAACGCGATGGGCGAGCTCGCCGCGATCGGATTCGTCCTCTGCGCTCGCCTGACCGGTGACCCGGAGCGGCCGTGGGGACTGCGCAGCGCCGCCGCCGCGGCGGCCGCACCGCTGGGGCTGGGGCTGTACATCTCGTTCAGCCGGGGGGCGCTGTTCGCCTGCGTCGCCGGGCTGATCGCCCTGATCGTGATCGCGCCGCGCCGCGAGCAGCTCGGCGGCATGCTGGTTGCGGTGGCCACCGGCGTGCTCGCCGCCGCGGCGGCGGCGCCGTCCGGTGCGGTCACCGGCCTGGTTGGTTCGCTGACCACCCGGGAGCGCGAGGGCGCCATCACGCTGACGGTGCTGGTGGTGGTGATGGTCGCGGCCGCACTCACCCAGCGCCGGCTCGCCGAGCGGGGACCGGCCGGCCGGCTGCGCCTGCCTCGCCGGGCCCCGCTGATCGCCACCGGCCTGGTCTGCGCCGGGCTGGCGGTGGCCATCGTCATCGGGGCTCGCGAGACCAGCGGCGCCGCGGCGCCGCTCTCGGGCAACGCGAACCGGCTGGTGACGCTGCAGAGCAATCGGTATGACTACTGGGGTGTCGCCCTGCGCGCGTTCGCGTCCTCGCCCGTCTACGGCGTCGGCGCCGGTGGGTGGAGCGTCGACTGGCTGCGCTGGCGAGCGGTGAACGAGTTCGCCCACGACGCGCACTCGCTGGAGCTCCAGACGCTGGCGGAGCTGGGGGTGGTCGGCGAGGCGCTGCTGCTCGCATGCTTCGCCGGGATCGCGCTGGCCGCGGCGCGAGCGCTGGCGGCGACGCCGGCCGCCGCCGGGCCGATCGCGGCGCTGGTCGTGTACCTCGCCCACAGTCCCCTGGACTGGGACTGGCAGATGCCCGCGGTGACGCTGGTGGCGGCCATCCTGGCCGGGTCGCTGCTCGGCCGGACGGGCGACCGCCGGTCGTCGCCGGCGGTCGGGCTGCCGGTCGGATCGGCTCGATGATCGCCGCGCGATGATCGCCTTCGGCTGCTCCGTCACCCGGCCCGACGTGTTCCGCGATGTCGCCGAGCCCGGGATTCGCCGCGCGGCCGAGCCCGGGTCGGAGGTCTACGCCCTGCCGTCGGTGGGGTCGATCTGCGCCAGCTACAACGCGCTGCTTCACCGGGCGGCGGGGCGCGACGATCTGGAGGCGCTGGTGCTGGTCCACCAGGACGCCGAGATCGTCGACGCCGACTTCTGCCAGATCGCCCGCCGCGAGCTGGCCGATCCAGAGGTGGGGGTGATCGGCTGCGTCGGGGCGATCGGGGTGCGCAGCATCGCCTGGTGGGAGGGCTCGGTGTCACAGGCGTCGTTCATCCATCGCTATCCCGAGCACGGCGGCGGCGACCTCCCCGGATTCTCGTGGGACTGGTCACAGGCGCCGCCCTACGCCCGGCTCGGCGTGGTCGACACCGTCGACGGATTCCTGCTCGTCCTGTCGCCGTGGGTGGTGCGCCACATCAGGTTCGACGAAGCGCTGGGATCGCTGCACGGCTACGACCTCGACTTCTGTCTCCAGGTGCGCGAAACGGGGCGCAAGGTCGTGACCGCCGACTTCCGCGCCATCCACAACCACTTGCTGATCCCGTTCACCGACCGGGAAGCGTGGATCGACGCGCACGTGGCGATCGCGGCCAAGTGGCACGGGCGGATGCCGGACGTGGGCGCGGCGGCGGGAACCTGGCTACAACGCGCCCGCCGCGCGGAGGCCGAGCGCGACGCCGCGCGGCTGGTCGACCACATCAACCAGCTCAAGTTCGAGGCGCGGGTCCGCGAGCTTCAGCAGATCCTCGCCGAGACGACCGGCAGCATTTCGTGGCGGATCACCCAACCGCTGCGACGGGCGGAGCCGGCGTGGGCGGCGCTCCGCGACCGGGCACGGCGGCGGCCCCCCGGTCCCCCCGCGACCCCTCGAACGCGACGATGATCGCCTTCGGGGTCATCGTCGGCGAGCCTGACGCCTACCGCCGGTACGCCGAGCCGGGGATCCGGCGGGCCGCCGAGCCCGACTCGCCGGTGTTCGCGTTCGCCGCGGCGGGCACCATCGGCCGGGGCTGCAACCTGTTGCTGGATGCCGCCGCCGCCCACGCCGATCTGGAGGCGCTGGTCATCCTTCACCCCCACGCCGAGATCGCCGATCCCGGGCTGTGCGGGAAGCTGCGAGCCGTATTCGCCCAGCCCGACGTCGCCGTCGCCGGCTGCGCCGGAGCCACCGGGGTGCGATCGATTGCCTGGTGGGAGGGGAAGGTGAACGCTGGGCAGATCGTCCAACGCTACCCCGAGAGCGGCGGCGGGGAGGTACCGGCGTACGCGTGGACGCACCCGAGCCCCCCGCCGGCGACGGTGCAAGCCGTCGACGGCTTCCTGCTGGCGCTGTCGCCGTGGGCGGTGGTCAACCTCCGGTTCGACGAGGGACTGGAGCTCGGGTACGGCTTCGACCTCGATTACTGCCTGCGGGCGCGCGCCGCAGGACGGCAGGTGGTCACCTTCGACGCTCGGGTGATCCAGCATCGGCCGCTCGAGCTCGTGAAGGAGATGGAGCTCTGGGTGGAGGCGCACATCGCGTTCGCCCGGCGGTGGGACGCGGAGCTGATCGGCACGCCCGGCGCCGAGGCGGATCTCGTCGCCCGGGCTCGCCGGGCGGAGGCCGAGCGCGAGGCGGCGCGCGCCGTCGCCTACTCCCGGCGGCTCTCGTTCGACGCCCGGATCGAGCGACTCCAGGAAACGGTCGATGCCGCGACGTCGACCTTCTCCTGGCGGGCGACGACGCCGTTACGGGAGTTGAACCTGTGGCGCCGGTCCCTGCGGGCCCGCCGCCGCGCCTGAGGCTAGTGGCCCCGTTCGCAAATACGACGACATTCGAGCGCCCGGCGGATCTCACCGCGTGAGATCACCGACTCCGCCGGCGCGATTCCGGCCTTGACCCGCAGTCTGGAGAGCTGCTCGGCGATGCGGAAGGCGCTGGACCGCAGCAACCGGCCCAGCACCTGCTCCTGGCGGGCCTGCCGTTCCCGGAGCGTCCACAGCTGGACGCGCAGCGCGTGCTCGCCGGCGATGTGGCGAACGCGGTTGGCCTCCAGCCGCGCCAGCAGCGGATTGGCGTCCCACGGAGCGAGGATCTCAGCCACCTGCTGCGCCCACGGGGCCGACGCGTCCCAGATGGCGCCCAGGCCGAAGAACGCCGGGACCACCGCAAGGCGCAGCTGGTCGTCGCCGGCGACGAACTCCTCGGCCGCGCTCAGGACCCCGTTGCGCGGACCGCCCTCGCGCGCCGCCGAGCCCGGATAGGGAAGTCCGCCGGGGCTGGTGCCGGGCTCTCCGGGAGCGATTCCCATCCCGGCGCCGGCGACCGGCTGCCGGAAGTCGGGCGGGATCTGCTGCGGGTCGAAGTAGTCGTCGCGGCGACCGTGCGGCCAGCCGACGTCGTGGAGCAGGAGCAGGGGGAGCGTCCCGTCGGCGGCGCGATCGCGGATCAGCGCCAGCTCCCGGCCGACCGTGTAGTAGTTGTGGTCGCCGTCGATGATCATCACGCCGGGCAGGCTCACCTCGCCCAGCGCCTCGAGGCTGGTGCAGCGGATCAGCTCCAGCTCGCCGGCGCTGGCGGCGAGCCCCACTAGCTCATCCCGGGGCGATGGATCGATTGCGATCACACAAGCGCCGGATTGCCGCGCCCAGCCGACCAGGACCCGGGTGAGGTCCCCGGCGTAGGCGCCGACCTCGACCACCGAACGCGGCGATACGGCGTCCAGACAGCGCAGCATCAGCTCGTGATGCTGCGCCATCGACGCCCCCCACCGCAGCGGATCGTGTAAGTAAGGGTCGATCTCGATCGGGGAGCCCGCCAAGGCGCGAATGTTATGGGCTGTGCCCCGAGGTCCCCCTGCCGGGGCGATCCCCCGAGCGCAGCCGCTCAGAGCTGCTCGGCGATCCGCGGCGCCTCACGGTTGAAGATCCACACCGCCGCCACGCAGATGGCGATGTAGATCGCCGCCGGCGCCAGCAGCGGCAGGTACCCGCCGGCCACCGCCGCCGGCCCAGGGGCGCTCGGCTGGATGATCCATTTGCGCAGCAGCTCGAAGATCGGCGACAGCGGATTGAGCCCGATCAGGAAGCGCAGCGTGTCGTGGTGGCCGAGGCGATCGACCGAGTACAGCAGCGGGGTGGCATAGAACAGCGCCGTCGAGAAGACGGTCCAGATGATCGCGACGTCGCGGAAGCGGGGGTACAGCGAGGACACGATCATCGCCGAGGCGGTCGTCAGCACGACCAGCGCCACCAGCGCCACCGGGAACAGCAGCCACGTCCACACCGGGTCGACCCCGAACGCGAGCAGGAAGATCAGCACAACAACCAGGTTCAGGCCCAGGTTGAACAGCGCAGTGAGCACCACCGCGAGCGGGATCACCAGCCGGGGGAACTGGGTCTTGCGTACGATCGACTCCTGTCCCACCACCGATCCGACCGCGGTCCCGGTGGCCTCCTGGAAGAAGCCGAACATCACGATGTTCATCAACAGGAACACCGGATAATGGGCGACCGTGCCCCCGTGGAACACCGTGGTGAACACCGTCACCAGGACGGCGAACAGCAGCAGCGGCCGGGCCAGCGACCACAGGTAGCCGAGCACCGTGCCGAAGTAGGTCAGCTTGAACGAGTTGACGGCGATGATGTACAGCAGCTCCGCCGAGCGCCGCCAGCCGCCGCCCAGCGCGGAGGGGCCGGGCACGTCGCGCAGGACCGGCTCGGCGGCGGTGCCGCTCATGGCAGCGTCTCGGGGTCGACCGCCGGCTCCAGCTCGGCGCGCATCGTCACCAGGCCATGGCGCGGGGCAGTCCCGTAGACCACGAACTTGAGCAGCCGCATCGGCTGCAGGGCCATGTCACCGCTCTGGCGGTCTTGCCGGATCCAGCACTCGAGCGTGTAGCTGCCGGGGACGAGCCGGTTCTCGATCTCGCCCTCCAGCCGGATGCGCCGGCCGGCGTCCACCACCTCAGACATGGTGCGCGTGAACGCGAACACCACCACCCCGTCCACGTTGCGCACGTGGAACACGAACGTCGGATCGACCAGCGCCCGGGCTGCCTGCACCACGGCATCGAGCCGCAGGGGAGCATCCTGCTCGAGGTTGGCCACCGGCGTCCCCGCCGCGTCCAACAGGCGGGCGTAGAGCAGACGCGCGTTGAGATCGAGCGCCACCGGAAGCTCGGGTGGTGGCTTGCCCGCCTCGCCGATCTCGTGCTCAGCCCCGCCGAAGTTCAGGCGGTAGTAGCGCAACGCGGCCTGCTCGGGATCACCCTCGTACTGGAGCTCGCCGTCGTGGATCACGATCGCCCGATGACAGAGCGCCTGGACGGTGGCCATGTCGTGGGTCACGAGCACGATCGTCTTGCCGGCGTCGCGGCGTTCGTAGAAGACGTCCATGCACTTCTGCCCGAACGCCGCGTCGCCGACCGCCAGCACCTCGTCCACCAGCATGATGTCGGCATCGGCCTGAACCATGATCGCGAACGCGAGCCGGACCATCATGCCCGACGAGTAGTTCTTGATCTTCAGGGCCGAGAACTCGCGCAGCTCGGCGAAGTCCAGGACCGTGTCGAGCATTCGAGCCGCCCGGCGGCGGCTGAGCCCGAACAGCACCCCGTTGAGGGTCACGTTCTCCCGCGCGGTCATCTCCGGGTTGAACCCGACGCCGAGCTCGATGAACGGCGCCGCCCGTCCGGCCATCCGCACCCTGCCGGCGTCGGCTCGGTAGATGCTGGCCAGGATCTTCAGCAGCGTGCTCTTGCCCGAGCCGTTGCGGCCGACGATCCCGAAGAACTCGCCCCGGCGCACGTCGAACGACACGTCGCGCAGCGCGTGCAGCTCCCGGTACTCGGCTCGGGTCAACGGGTGGACGGCCCGCTCCTTGAGCGTGTCGACGCGGTGCTCGGCGATCCGGAACGTCTTGCACACATTGCGTGCCTCGATGGCCACCGGCGCCGAGGCCGGCGGACGGTCGTGTCCCGCGGTGGCGGAGGGCGACGTGGTGAGGCTCGTCTCCGCAGCGGTCATGGCTCTGGTCATTCCCTCTGCGGGCAGCTGCCCGCGCCCCGAGGCTAACAGTAACCGGCGCTCACGCCGGAACGTGGGCGAACGCCCACACCTGCACCGGAAGGTCGGGCTCGTTGCGCAGCGAGTGGCGGCGGCGATAGGCGGGCCAGCGATCGAAGTTGGCGGTCACGCAGCCGCGGTTGCCCCACGAGTGAACGCTGTCGACCACCAACCCCGACGTCTCCAGCAGCCGAGCGAGCCCGTGCGGCGTAAACCGCCAGTAATCGCGCATGCCGAACATGGGCAGCTCGTGCACCCGGATGAGAAACGGGGTGGACACGATCACGTGGCCGCCCGGGCGGCACAGGCCTCGCAGGTTGCGGACGGCGGCGCAGGGATCGATCACGTGCTCGATCACCTGCTCGCAGATGACGACGTCGAAGCGCAGCGCCAGCGCCGGGTGCAGCGGGGCGCACAGGTCGAACTCGGGATGCTGAAGGCTGACGAAGCTCCGCCACCCGTAGCCGGCCCGCGCGGCGCCGCTGATCTCGGCGGCATCACGGACGGACGGCGTCAATCGCTGCAGATGCTCCCGCACGGCGGCGTTGAGCACCTCCCGCTGCCACTGATCGGCGCCGGAGGCGGCATCGGGACCGGCGAGCCGGTCGCGCAACTCGTCGCGCGCGGCCCGCAGCCGCGTGACCGCGGGCCCGGTGATGCCCCGGCTCAGACCAGGCCGCGCCACGCCGGGTGGATCTCCTCGCGCTGCATGGCAAAGCCGGCGAACCCGGTATCGGCGGTAAACCAACGCGCGAACGCCGCCTCGTCGACGATCTGATTGTGGGCCGCCCATCCCTCGGCGGCGTCGCGCTCCGCCCACCGCCGGCGAGCTCTGGTCCGGTGGCGCGCCAGGCAGATCCCGTAGTCCATGCGGTGCAGGTGGATCAGGCGCAGATCGGGGTCGAACCGGCATTGGAAGTCCTCGCGTCCGTGAAACCCGGGTCGCCAGCGCACCGGCACGGTGGCGATGGCGGCCTTGTCGTAGGCGCCGTTGTGAAACCAGCATCGGCGCTGGCGCAGGACCGGCCGGCTCAGGTCCAGCGTGGGCTCACGCTCGGGGAGATGCAGGAGCTCGTAACCGAGGCAGTTGACCCACTCCTCGCCGAACTCGTCCAGGTAGGCGCCGAGGCCGCCGCACCCCGGGATCGGCGCGATGATCTCGTCGACGTCGGTGACGACGACGATCCGGTAGCGCTTCAGCAGCTGGTGCTGGAGCGCCTGCATCGTCTGCACCATCCACGAGTGGTCGACGCTGTCGTGCACCACCGGGATGCGGACGAAGCCCGTCCCGCGCGTGGACCCGTCGGTCGAGTCGTTGTCCAGGACGTAGATGTCGTCGGCGGCGAAGAACCTGGAGTAGTACGCGAGCCAGATCGGGAGGAACACCGGCTCGTTGTGCACCATCGTGACGATCGCCCGCGTCGAGCTCGCCCCGCTCGCCGGCGATACCAGGCGATGGGCGCGACGCTCGCGCCGGAACTGGTGAAACCACGGCGCCAGCGGATGGTTGGGCGAGTCGTAGGGCTCCAGCTCGATGCCAGGATCCGCGGGGAGCTTCGTCATTCGCCTATGGATGCTGCTGTCGTGCCGGCCGCCTCAGACGGCGAGGGGCACGTAGTCGGCGGGGAAGCCGGAGCCGCCGAAGAACCAGTTCTCGATCGCGTAGCGCGACTCGGGCATGCCGGGATCGGATCCGGTCTTGTGCAGGAACAGCTCATCGAACAGCAGTGCGTCGCCGGGCTCGAAGATCGGGCGCTGGATCGGTGTGTCGGCGGCGACCTGCACGGCCACCCGCTGCGAGACCATGTAGTCGAGCATCGCCTCGTCGGTCTGGGTGGTGACCAGTTGATCCAGGCGCCGGGGCACGATGTCCAACCCGGGAGCGACGTCGCCACAGCGCGACAGCGACAGCCACAGGTTCAGCGCCCGCACTGGGCCCATGAACTTGCCGTCCTGATGCCAGCCGCCGGGCACCGCCGGCTCGGCCTTGCGCAGCGTCGTCTTCTGGGCGGTGACCAACGGTGGTTCTCCGAGGTAGCCGGCGACGAGCTCGGGCAGACCCGCGTTCGCGAACAGCTCCATCATCTGAAAATTCAGGGCCGGCGAATCGACGCCGAGGACGCCGCCGCCCAGCTTGATCCATCCGCGCTCGAGCTCGTCGCCGACTCGCGGATCTGGTGTGAACTCGTCGTAGTAGCCCGCGTCGTGGGGGTGGCCGGCATCGCGCTGCTCCCGCGCCGCGAACGACCGATCGATCCCATGCGCGAAGCGCAGCGCCGGCTCGCGCCCGATCAGGCCGCGGACCAGAGCGCAGCCGTCCCGCAGGATCGCCGCGCGCAGCAGCCCGGGCGTGAGCTGCGCGGCGGTTAGCTCCGGCAGTCCCTGCGCCGCGGGAAGCATCCCCGCCTCGGGCTCGGCGAAGCCGGCGTCCCCGGCGCCCCGCAGCCGCCGGATCCCGGCCAGGTTGCGCAGGTGCAGCAGCTCGCGCTCCGTGGTCAGCTGCGGTTGCGCGAGGTTGATCTCACGGAGGCGGCTGATCTCCGCCAGCACGGTCTGCTCGTCATCCGGGAAGTCGTCGCGCGGAGGATCGGCGAGTCCGACCGGAGCCGCCGCGGCGGCGTCGTGATCACCCGCCGGCGCCTTGCGACCGAACAATCGCACCGCCAACTTATATCAACAGTCTCCGGGGGGGTCGCCGAACCTCGATGCCCGCTGATGCGAAGCGGAGCAGGTACTGGGAATCGATCGTCCAGCCGGGTATCGATGTCCAGGGGCAGGCATCGCGAAGATCTCCAGAGATCAGACGAAGGTTCGGGACGGCCCCGCCGCCTACGAGAAGAGCCAGTCGCGTCGATGCTGGTGAAGGACCTGAAAGACGCGCAGGGTAAGACGGTGGCGAAGTCACGGCTCGACGCGACGGTGACCAGCGACCAGAAGGGCAACGCGTACCTGATCGCCGGGGCGAAGCTACTGAGGACGACCGCTCCCTGAACCCTGATACGAGCGCGGCGTCGGGCGGGCCGGGGCGCCGACCACGGTGGCGCCCGCGGGGACATCGTTGATGACCACCGCGTTGGCGCCGATCCGGGCCCCGGCCCCGATCCGCACCCCGCCGATGATCTTGGCCCCGGTGCCGATGCTCACGTCGCGCTCGATGGTCGCCCCCCGGACGTCGCCGGCCCGTAGCCCGATCGTCACGAACGGACCAATCGCCACTCCTGTCTGAATCTCGACCAGGCCGTCGATCACCACCTGGCCGTGGATGATGTAGACGCCCGGAGCCATCACCACGGGATCGCCGATCGATATCTGGCAGACGATGATCGCCAGCCGGTGGGCGAGCCGCGGCAGCACCGGCACGCCCCGCGCCTGCAGCCTCGCCTTGACCCGGTACAGAGCCTGGCCGAGGAAGGCGTCGCTGACCAGCGCCAGCCTCAGCATCTGGACCGCGGCGTCTGACCGCGAGCGAAACTCGGGCCGCTCGCCGCGAAACCGCGCCGTGACCTGCGCGTCGGCGACCAGCGCGGCGCGCAGCCGGGGGTGGCGGGCGTGGATGGCGCTCCACATCCGCGCCCGTTGGTCGTCCGCCGCGCGCGCCATCGCGGCACGGTAACCGGTTTACCCTTGCTCGCCATGTCCGGCCCGCCGCTGCGAGTGACGCTTGAATCCGAGCTCCCCTCAGAGCTCGCCGTTGGACGGGGCACGGCGCTGTTCGTATGCGGCTGGTGCTACTGCCCGGAGGCGCCGGTCGCCGCCCTGGAGTTCGTCGTCGATGAGCGCAGCGAACCGGTGATGGCGGCCGGCATGCCCCGCCTGGATCCGTTTCGCGCGTTGCATCCCGGGCTCGATCCGTTCGCCACGGCCGGCGTCGAGCATGACCCGGACTCGGTCTCGGACCCGGGCCTTCACAGCTACCGCAGCGGGTTCTGGGGGGTCGTGCCGATCCGCGGACCGCGGGTCACCGGGCCCGTGGAGCTGAAGCTGCGCGCCCGGCTACGGGACGGCCGCGAGGCGGTGGCGGAGCTCGGGCGGATCTCGGTGACACCGGCGCCCGCGCCGTCCGCGCCGTCCGCGCGGGCCGCCCGGGCCGCCCCGGCCACCCTCGCCGCCGGGTCCCGGCAGGCCACGGTGGCGATCTGCATGGCCACCTACGACCCGCCGGCCGAGCTCCTGCGCCGCCAGCTCGACTCGATCCGAACCCAGACCCATTCGAACTGGATCTGCCTGATCAGCGACGACTGCTCGAGTCCGGCCGGTCGGCGCGTGCTCGAGGAGGCGGTCGCCGGCGACGACCGCTTCGTCATCTCCCGCTCGCCGCGCCGGCTCGGTTTCTACGCCAACTTCGAGCGCGCGCTGGGCATGGTCCCGGCGGAGGCGGAGCTCGTCGCGCTCGCCGACCAGGACGACAGCTGGCACCCCGACAAGCTGGCGACGCTGGTGGCGGCGCTCGGCCGCTGCCAGCTGGTCTACAGCGACGCCCGGGTCGTCTCCCGCGCCGGCGAGCTGATCTCCGACACGTGGTGGAGCCGGCGGCGCAACAACCACTCCGATCTGCTGTCGCTGCTCGTCGCCAACGCGGTGACCGGCGCCGCGTCGCTGTTTCGCCCTGAGCTGCTCGATTCCGCGCTGCCGTTCCCGCCGGCCCAGTTCGCCCACTTCCACGATCACTGGCTGGGGCTGGTGGCGTGCGCGCTCGGCGATATCGAGTACGTGGCGCGGCCGCTGTACGACTACGTGCAGCACGGTGACGCGTCGCTGGGCCACGCCGGCGCCAATCAGATGCCCTCGCTGCGCGAGCGGGTTCGCGGGCGGCGTGAGCCGGCGGAGCGGGTGCGGCTGTGGCGCCTGCACTACTTCGTCGACTACTGCCGGCTCGTCCAGTTCGCGACCGTGCTCAAGCTGCGCTGCGGACCGCGGATGACGGGCGGCAAGCGGCGGGAGCTGGACCGGTTCCTGACGGCCGCCGACTCGCCGGTCTCGCTGGTTCGCTTTGCGCTGCGTGGCGGCCGCGAGCTCGCCGGCACCCCCGAGACGCTGGGCGCCGAATGGATGCTGCTGCACGCCCTGGTCTGGCGCCGGCTGGTCGCGCTCACCGCCCGCGACCGGCCCCAGACCCGTCTGCGCCTCGACGCGCTCCCGCCTCCGACGCTGGTGGCGCCTCCCGGCCGGCGCGGGCTGGAACCGAGCGCCAACGCCGTCGCCGAGAAGATCGCGCCGCTGCCCTGGATGCGGTCCGAGACGGCGCCGTCCCGGATCAACGTCCTGATCCCGACGCTCGAGCTGCGCCACCTGTTCGCCGGCTACATCGCCAAGTTCAACCTGGCCCGGCGCCTGGCGCTGCTGGGTCACCGCGTGCGGCTCGTCACCGTCGACCCGGTGGGCCCGCTGGCCCATGATTACCGCGGTCAGGTCGAGTCCTACAGCGGGCTGGCCGGGCTGTTCGATCACGTCGAGGTCACGTTCGGCCGCGAGTCGGCGCAGATCGAGATCAGCGAGACCGACCGCTTCGTCGCCACCACCTGGTGGACCGCCCACATCGCCCGCCAGGCCACCGCGATCGCGGGCGGCGCGCGGTTCGGCTACCTGATCCAGGAGTACGAACCGTTCACGTTCCCGATGGGCAGCTACGCGGCGCTCGCCGCGGACTCATACCGGTCCGAGCACTTCGCGCTGTTCTCCAGCGAGCTGCTGCGCGACTACTTCCGGCGCCATCGCATCGGCGTCTACGCGCGGGGTGAGCCGGCGGGCGACGCGGGCTCGGCGTCGTTTCAGAACGCGATCACCGCGATCCCGCCCCCGTCACCGCAGGCGCTGCGCCGCGCCGGGCCGCGCCGGGTGCTGTTCTATGCCCGGCCCGAGCCCCATGCCGCCCGCAACATGTTCGAGCTCGGCACGCTGGCGCTGTCGCACGCGGTCGCCGAGGGCGCCTTCGCCGGCTGGGAGCTGCACGGGATCGGCACCGTGGGACGGGGTCGGGACATCCCGCTGGGCGCGGGTGCCTCGCTGACGCTGCTGCCGCGCCGGGATCAGGCGGCCTACGCTCGGGTGCTGGGCGAGCACGACGTGGGGCTGGCGCTCATGTACACGCCGCACCCGAGCCTGGTGCCGATCGAGATGGCGTCCGCCGGCATGCTGGCCGTCACCAACAGCTTCGAGAACAAGACGGCGGAGGCGCTGGCGGCGATCTCGCCGAACCTGATCGTCGCCGAGCCGTCGCTGCCGGCGATCGTCACCGCACTGGGCCAGGCGGCCGCAGGAGCGCAGGACGCCGAGCGCCGGGCCCACGGGAGTCACGTGAACTGGAGCAGCGACTGGAGCCGGTCGCTCGACGACGCTCTCCTCGGGCGCCTGATCGACGCGCTGGCGCCGGCCGGCTCCGCGGCGCGATGACCGGCGCTCGCCCCGGGGTCTCAGTGATCGTCGTCAATTGGAACGGTCGGCGCTGGCTCCCCGCCTGCCTGGCCGCGATCGCCGAGCAGCGGCCGGGGCCGGCCGAGGTGATCGTGGTCGACAACGGATCGCGCGACGGCTCGATCGAGTATCTGCGCGGGGGCCCGGCCGGCCTGGCTGTCAACCTGCTGGAGCTGGGGGTCAACACCGGCTTCGCCCATGCCGTCAACCGGGGGATCGCCCTCAGCTCGACTGAGCTGGTGGCGCTGGTCAACACCGACGTGGTGCTGTCGGGGGATTGGCTGGCGCGGATGACCGCCGCGCTCGCCGCGCACCCCGCGGCTGCGTCGATCGCCTGCAAGCTGCTGACGATGGAGGATCCGCCCCGGGTGTACGACGCCGGCGACATTCTCCGTCGCGACGGCGCCTGCGAGCAGCGCGGCCGGTTCGCGCTCGACGACGGCCGCTGGGATGAGCCGGGAGAGGTGTTCGGCGCCTGTGCCGGCGCCGCCGTGTATCGCCGGGGCGCCCTGCTCGCCGCCGGCGGCTTCGATGAGCGCTACTTCGCCTACCTCGAGGATGTCGACCTGGCGCTGGCGCTGCGTCTGGCCGGCTGGAGCTGCTGGTATGAGCCGGTGGTCGCGCGACACGCCGGCGGCGGGTCCGCCCATCAGCTCCGGGGCGGCCCCGAACGGCTGGTAGCGCGCAACACCCTGATCCTGATCACCAAGGCGTTTCCGGCGCGCTGGCTGCCCCTGATCGCCTACCGGCAGTGCGGGTGGGCGTGGCACGCGCTCCGCGAACGTCGGCTGGGCCCCCACCTCGCCGCGCTCGCCGCCGCCGTACCCCACCTGCCCGCGGCGTGGCGACAGCGCCACCGGGCGCGCCACCGGGCGCGCGTGCCGATCGAGGTCGCCGTGCCCGCCCGCCCGTGGCGCGGGCGGCGCGCCGGCGGGCATCCGGCGCAGATCGCCGGGTCCGGGGCGCCGGGCGAGCTCACCCCTGGTGCCTGACCGGCGGCACCAGCTTCGTCACGTGCCGGAGGGCGGCGGCGAACGCAAGCCCTCGGGAGGCTCTCGCCAGCTGCGCCCAGGCCTCGGCGTTCAGCGGCTCATGACGGGTGACGGCAGCGGCCAGAGCTCGCGCCCGGGGCAGATCGCCCCGCTCCAGCGCCGCTTGCGAACGGAGCAGGTCCACCTCGCGGTCCGGATTGAGGAAGGCCGCCGCGGACAGCAGCGACTCGGCGTGGCGGGCCTGGCCGGGCGCCACCGTCCCGGATGCGGTGACGATCGCGCTGGCGCGGTCCGTGTTCACCGCCTGGCGGATCCCCACCGCGAACCACGCGGCAACGACCAGCGCAAGGATCGCAAGCCCGGCCGCGACCGCCGCCGGCGCGCGGCGGCGGGGGACCGGCGGCGACGCCATCGCGCTCAGGACAGCACCTGCTCGCGGTTCCGGGAGCGGGACAGCTTCTGGCGCGCGGTCCTGTCCAGCGTCAGCTTGCGCAGGCGGACCGCGCCGGGGGTGACCTCGACGCATTCGTCGGCGCGGAGGAACTCGAGCGCCTGGTCCAGCGACAGCTCGCGCTTGGGGACCAGCCGGACCAGCTCGTCCGCGGTGGAGGAGCGCATGTTGGTCAAGTGCTTCTCCTTGGTGGCGTTGACGTCGAGGTCCTCGGCGCGCGAGTTCTCGCCGACGATCATCCCCTCGTAGACCTCGTCGCCGGGCTCCACGAACAGCGTCCCCCGCTCCTGCAGGTTGAACAGGGCAAACGCGGCCACCGTTCCGCGCCGGTCGGCGACCAGGGAGCCGGTCGGCCGGGTCCGCAGCTCGCCGTGCCAAGGCTCCCAGCGATCGAAGACGTGGTGCACGAGCCCGGTGCCGCGGGTCTCGGTGAGGAACTCGGTGCGAAAGCCGATCATCCCGCGCGCCGGAACCAGGTACTCCATTCGCACCCAGCCGGTGCCGTGGTTGACCATCTGCTCCATCCGGCCCTTGCGCAGCGCCAGCAGCTGGGTGAGCACGCCGACGTATTCCTCGGGGATGTCGACGCTCATCCGCTCCACCGGCTCGTGGGCGTGGCCGTCGATCTCACGGGTGACCACCTGCGGCTTGCCCACCGTGAGCTCGAATCCCTCGCGGCGCATCAGCTCCACCAGCACCGCCAGCGCCAGCTCGCCACGGCCCTGCACCTCCCACACGTCGGGCCGTTCGGTGTCGAGCACGCGCAGCGAGACGTTACCGACCAGCTCACGCTCCAGCCTCGCCTGGATCTGGCTGGCGGTCAGCAGGTTGCCGTCCTGGCCCGCCAGCGGCGAGCCGTTGGTCCCAATCGTCACCGACAGCGACGGCTCGTCGACGGTGATCACCGGCAGCGGCCGCGGGTCGTCGGCGGCAGCGAGCGTTTCGCCGATCGTGATCTCCGGGATTCCGGCGACCGCGATGATCTCGCCCGCCCGGGCCTCGTCGGCGTCCACCCGCGCCAGCGCCTCGGTCACGTACAGCTCCGACACCCTGACCGGCTGGATCGTGCCGTCGGCCCGGCACCAGGCGACGGTCTCGCCGCGGCGGATCGTGCCGTGGCGGACCCGGCAGATCGCCAGGCGGCCGACGTAGGGGGAGGCGTCGAGGTTGGTGACGTGCGCCTGGAGCGGGTGGTCGGGGTCGAACTCCGGCGCCGGCACGTGGTCGACGAGCAGGCTCAGCAGCGGCTCCAGGTCGGTTCCGGACGTGGCCGGATCCAGTGACGCCTGGCCCGCCCGGGCGTTGGTGTAGACGATCGGGAAATCGATCTGCGACTCGTCGGCGTCGAGGTCCAGGAACAGCTCGTAGACCTCGTCGACGACCTCGTCGATGCGCGCGTCCGGGCGGTCGACCTTGTTGACGACCAGGATCACCGGCAGCCGCGCCTCGAGCGCCTTGCGCAGCACGAAGCGGGTCTGCGGCAGCGGCCCCTCGCTGGCGTCGACCAGCAGCAGCACGCCGTCGACCATCGTCAGCCCCCGCTCCACCTCGCCGCCGAAGTCGGCGTGTCCCGGGGTGTCGACGATGTTGAGCTTGACGTCGCCGTAGCGCACCGCGGTGTTCTTGGCCAGGATCGTGATCCCCTTCTCCCGCTCCAGGTCCATCGAGTCGAGCACCCGCTCGGCCACCGTCTGCCCGGTGCGAAACGCGCCCGACTGCCACAGCAGGGCATCGACCAGCGTCGTCTTGCCATGGTCGACGTGCGCGATGATCGCGATGTTGCGGATGTCTGCGCGAGCCGCCATAACGGCGGCTGAGGTTAGTCGCTGGAACCCGGGAGCCGACGGCGGGGCTCAGGAATCGGGGTGCCCGGAGCGTCGACCGCCTCGGACTCGTTGGCGCGCCCGTTGCGCTCGGCCGGCCCCGCGCCCAGCTCGGGGGCGGAGACGGCGTCCAGCTCGGGGGCGGAGACGGCGTCCAGCTCGGGGGCGGAGACGGCGTCCAGCTGGGCGGCCTCGGGCGCCGCCGCGGGATCGAGCGGAGTGGCCTCGGGCGCCGCCGCGGAATCGTGCGGACTGGCCTCGGGTGCCAGCGCCGGGTCGGGGGCAACGGCGGCCGCCGCCGTTCGGTTCCCCAGCGCGTCGAACATCGGCTTCATCAGGTCGACCGGCACCGGGAAAACGATCGTCGAGTTACCGCCGATCTCGCGCAGCGTCTGCAGGTACCGCAGCTGCAGCGTCACCGGGTTGCGGCCGACGACGTCGGCGGCCTCGGCCAGCTTGGCGGACGCCTGGGCCTCGGCCTCGGCGTTGATGATCCGCGCCCGGCGCTCGCGCTCGGCCTCGGCCTGGCGCGCGATCGCGTGCTGCATGCGCTCGGGGATCTCCACGTCCTTGATCTCGACGGTCGTCACCTTGATCCCCCACGGCTCGGTCTGCGCGTCGATGACGTGCTGCAGGGACTCGTTGAGGTGCTCGCGCTCGGACAGCAGCGTGTCGAGGTCGACGACCCCGAGCACCGAGCGCAGCGACGTCTGCGAGATCTGCAGCGTCGCCGATTGAAAGCTTTCCACCTCGGTGACCGCCTTGCTCGGATCGATCACCCGGTAATAGGCGACCGCGGTCACGCGCGCGGGCACGTTGTCACGGGTGATGATCTCCTGAGGCGGGATCGTCAGCGTCACCGTCCGCAGGCTGATGCGGACCATCCGGTCAAGCGACGGGATCAGCAGCTGCAGCCCGGGGCCGCGCTGATTCATCAGCCGCCCCAGCCGGAAGACGACGCCGCGCTCGTACTCCCGGAGCACGCGGACCGAGCTGGCCAGGGCGGTCAGCCCGATCACCAGCAGCACTGCGACGATGACGATGATGACGGTGAGCATCTAGAGCATCTCCCATTCCTCGGCCGGGCGCACCGACAGTGTCAGTCCAGTGAGGCGCTCCACGACGACCGGATCGCCCGCGTGCAGCTCCGGCGGCTCGTCCTCGGCGGCGGCCGAGCGGCGCGCCCGCCACACCGCCCCATCCAGGTCGACGCTGCCCGCCGAATCGGTCCAGGTGCGGACCACGCCGATGTGGCCGACGATTCCCTCAGCGCCGGTGCGCACTCGCTGGTGGTTCGCCGCCAGGCCGTGCTTGAGCGAGAACCCCAGCGCGCCTGCGCCGGCGCCCGCCAGAGCGACGCCTCCGAGCAGTCCGAGCAGGATGCCCGCGCCCAGTCCGCTGACCGCCAGAACGACGCCCAAGCCCATGACCACGACGCCGACCCCGCCCGCGATCCCGTGGCTCGGAGAGTGCGCCTCGGCCACCGCCAGGAGCGCTCCCACGACCAGCAGCGTGATACCAAGCGCAGTCATACGCTAATCGTACGCTCCGGCGAGCGCGAGCCGATCACATTCCGGTTGAGCCCGCGGCCGCCCGAGTGCTATCAACTCAAGCAGCGCCGCCGATGTTCGAGGCGGTCGCATCGCGCGCAAACGTCCCGCGGAACGGCCCTGATCAGAGGAAGGCCCCATGACCAACGAAGAGATCCATCAGCTCGCCCAGCGCCTGCGCATCGACTCGATCCGCGCGGCGGCCGCCGCCTCCTCGGGTCATCCGACCTCGTCGATGTCGGCCGCCGACCTGATGGCGGTGCTGATGGCCCGCCACCTGCGCTACGACTACGACAACCCGGAGAACCCCAACAACGATCACCTGATCTTCTCCAAGGGTCACGCCTCGCCGTTGGTCTACTCGATGTTCCGCGCTGCCGACGCGATCAGCGACGAGGAGCTGCTGACCTTCCGGCAGTTCGGCTCCCGGCTCGAGGGCCACCCGACCCCGGTGCTGCCGTGGGTCGACGTCGCCACCGGCTCGCTGGGCCAGGGCATGCCGATCGCCGCCGGGATCGCCCTGTGCGCGCGCGAGCTCGATCGCCTGCCCTACCGCGTGTGGACGCTGTGCGGCGACTCGGAGATGGCGGAGGGCTCGGTCTGGGAGGCGGTGGAGCACGCCGGCGTCTACGGTCTGGACAACCTGGTGACGATCGTCGATGTCAACCGTCTCGGCCAGCGCGGCGAGACGATGCACGGCTGGAACCTCGACTCCTACGCCAAGCGGGCCGAGGCGGGCGGCTGGCACGCGATCGAGATCGACGGCCACGACATCGCCGCGATCGACCACGCGTTCTCCGAGGCGGCGGCGACGGCCGGTCAGCCGACGATGATCGTCGCGCGGACGATCAAGGGCTACGGCGCCACCGAAACCGCCAATGTCGAGGGCAAGCACGGTCAGCCGCTCAAGGATCCCGATAAGGCGATCCAGGAGCTCGGCGACCTGCCTCACATCCACGTCGACGTGGCCAAGCCCGAGAGCACCGGCACCCCGCATCGTTTCCAGACTGACTCCTCGGTCTCGCTTCCCGCCTACGAGATCGACGGCGACCCGGTCCCGACGCGCAAGGCCTTCGGCGAGGGACTGGCCGCGGTCATGCGCCGCCGCGGCGACGTCGTCGCGCTCGACGGCGAGGTCGGCAACTCGACGCACACCGAGGAGGTGCTCAAGAAGACTCCGGAGCGCTACTTCGAGGCCTACATCGCCGAGCAGATGATGATCGCCACCGCGGTCGGCTTCCAGGTCCGCGGTTGGACGCCGTTCGCGGCGACGTTCGCGGCCTTCCAGTCCAGGGCCTACGACTTCGTCCGCATGGCGGTGATCTCGCAGGCCAAGCTGTGCCTGAACGGGTCTCACGCCGGCGTGTCGATCGGGGAGGACGGACCGTCGCAGATGGCGCTGGAGGATCTGGCCGAGTTCCGGGCGCTGGGCGGCTCGGTGGTGCTGTATCCGTCCGATCCCAACCAGACGGCGAAGCTGGTGGCGGCGATGGCCGACCACGACGGGATCTCCTACCTGCGCTCCACCCGCGCCGGACTGCCGACGCTCTACTCCCCCGATCAGGAGTTCAGGATCGGTGGCGCCCAGGTGGTGCGCGAATCCGACGACGATCAGGTGACCCTGATCGGCGCGGGGGTGACCCTGCACGAGGCGATCAAGGCGGCCGACACGCTGGCCGGCGACGGCATCAACGCGCGGGTCATCGACCTGTACTCGGTCAAGCCAATCGACACCGAGACGCTGGCGGCTGCATCCCAGGCCACCGGGGGCCGGCTCGTGGTGGCGGAGGACCACTGGGCCGAGGGCGGTCTGGGCGAAGCCGTCCTCAGCGCGTTCGCCGACTCCGATGAGCGCCCCCGGGTGGTCAAGCTGGCGGTCTCGCAGCTGCCGGGCTCGGGCAAGCCGGCCGAGCTGCTCGCCGACGCAGGGATCGACGCCGACGCGATCGCCGCCGCCGCGCGGCGGCTGGCGGAGCTGGGGCCGCAGATCGGCCGGGCCGCGGCGACGAGCGCCGGATGACCGCCGCGCCGGCGGCGCCCACCACCCAAACACTGCGCCGATAGGCGCACCCCAAAAGACCGCGGGCGGCGCACACCACCGCCGGACTGAGCCGGGTTAGGATCGGGACTCAGCTGGCGGTCTACCTGGAGGTCGGGATGTCCGAGGAGAAGATGGTGGCGCTCACCCAGGAGGCGCTGAGCGCGCGAGGGATCGACGACCAGATCCTGGTGGCCGGTCAGTTCCAGCCGCGCGGCCATACCGGCGGGATGTTCGTCGGGGGGTTCGCCGGCGGTGATGCCGGTGGCCTGTTGGGCGGGGTTGGCGAGGCCATCGGGGGCGCTGCCGGTTCGCTGGCGGGAAAGCGCGCGGTCGACGCGGCGTCGGGGCTTCCGGCGAACATGCTGGTCGCCGTGTCCGACAGCACGGTCTACGGGTTCGCCGGCGCCAGCCGCCACAGCGAACCCACCCAGCTCGCGTTCCAGGTCCCGCGGGCGGGCATCACGGTGAAGGTTCATCAGCGCTTCAACGTGCGGGTGCTGGAGCTGATCGACGACGCCACCGGGTCGCGAATCCAGCTGGAGGGCAACCGGCTGCCGGTGACCCATTCCAGGGACGTGATCGCGGCCCTCGCCGGCTGATCTCGAAAGGGGGCAGGCTAGCCTCCGCCACGCCCATGGACATCCATCTGGACCTGGACCGAGCGGCGCCGTTGCGCGCCCAGCTGGAACGCGAGCTACGCCAGGCGATTCGCTCGGGCCGGCTGCGGGCGGGGCTCAGGCTGCCGTCGAGCCGGCGGCTCGCCGAGGAGCTCCAGGTCTCCCGCGGCGTCGTCGTGGAGGCCTACTCACAGCTGGTCGCCGAGGGTTACCTGGTGGCGCGATCCGGCGATGCCACCCGCGTTATCGACGGCTTGGCGCCACCGGGACGCACCACCCGCGCGGCGCCGGCGCCCGCCGATCGGGTTCGGTACGACCTGCGCAGTGGGGTGCCGGACCTGTCCTTCTTCCCGCGGCGCGAGTGGCAGTCGGCCACCGCCTCGGCGCTGCGCGAGCTCCCCGATGCCGCCCTCGGTTACGGATCGCGGCGAGGGCACCGCCGTCTGCGGATCGCCCTGAGCGACTACCTGGGGCGGGTGCGGGCCGTGGTGGCGGATCCCGAACGCATGCTCATCACCTCGGGCGCGACCGCGGGGATGGCGATCCTCTGGCACACCCTGCGGGCGCGGGGCGCCACCCGGGTCGCGGTGGAGGATCCGGCGTGGTCGGCGATCCCGCAGGGGGTCGAGCAGGCGGGGCTGGAGGTTGCCCCGGTCCCCGTCGACGACCACGGCCTGGTGGTGCGAACGCTCGAGCAGACGGGGGTCGACGCGGTCGTGCTGTCGCCGGCGCACCAATATCCGACCGGCAGCGTGCTCGCGCCCACGCGGCGCGCGCAGCTGATCGAGTGGGCCCGGCGCAGCGGAGCGCTGATCGTCGAGGACGATTACGACGCCGAGTATCGCTTCGACCGCGAGCCGATCGCCTCCCTGCAGGGCTTGGCGCCCGACTGCGTGGCCTATGTCGGCACCGCCTCAAAGACCTTGGCTCCCGGGCTGCGTCTCGCCTGGTTGCTGGTGCCCGAGCACCTCGCGGCCGACACGACGGCGCAGCATGGCGTCACCCGGGCGATGCCCAGCGTGCTCGGCCAGGCCGCCTACGCCACGATGCTGGCGCGCGGCGACATCGACCGGCACCTGCGTCGCACCCGCCGGCGCTACCACGAGCGCCGCAACGCCCTCGTCGCCGCGTTGGTCGCGGGACTCCCGGGGGCGCGCATCGGAGGCGCCTCGGCTGGACTGCACCTGATCGTCTGGCTTCCCGACGGCGCCGACGAGGCCGCGATCGCCGCCGGGGCGGCGAGGCGCGGAGTCGCGATCCACACCCTGCACCGCGATTGCTCGGTGATCGGTCCCACTGCGCCGGCGCTGCTGCTGGGCTACGGCCTGATCGCCGAGCCGGCGATCCCGCGCGCGGTACGGGAGCTGGCCCGGGCCGCCGGGGCCTGACCGCGCCGGCGTCCGGCGCCGCTCACCCGGACTGCACCGGCTCAGGCTCGATCACGTCATCCGCCGGGCGCTCGTCGGGATCGACCGGGATGCGCGCCTCCGAGCCCTCGATGTTGATCCGGGGCAGGCGGGCGTCCAGCCAGTGGGGGAGGCGCCAGGTGGTAGGCCCGAGGATCTCCAGGACGGCGGGGAGCATGACGCAGCGGATGATGAGCGCGTCGAGGAACACGGCGGCGGCGAGGCCGAAGCCGAATTCCTTGATCGAGCGTTCATCGCCGAGCATGAACGACAGAAATACGCAGATCATGATCGCGGCGGCGGCGCTGATGACCTTGCCGGTGAACGCGATCCCATCGGCGACGGCGACAGTGGCGTCCCGGTGCTTGATCCACTCCTCGCGGATCCGGGAGATGAGGAACACCTCGTAGTCCATGGACAGGCCGAACACGACCGCGAACATGAGCACCGGGATCCAGGGTTCGATCGGGCCCTTGGTGACCCCCAGCGCGCCGGCGAGGAAGCCGTCCTGGAAGATGAGCACGGTGGCGCCGAGCGCGCCGCCGATGCTGAGCAGGTTCATGAGCGCGGCCTGGACGGGGATCACCAGCGAGCGGAAGATGACCAGGAGCAACAGCGCGGACAGGACGACGACGATCCCGATGAACAGCGGCAGCTTGCCCGCCAGGACGCCCGAGAAGTCGATCGACCCGGCGGTGAATCCGCCGACCAGGGGCCGTGCCTGGAATTTGCCGGCGAACGGGGGGAGCACGCTGTCGCGCAGACGGTGCACCAGGTTGGTGGTCGCCTGATCCTGGGGGGCGGAGCTCGGGTAGGCCTCCATGACCGCGACCCTGCCGGACGGCGCGAGCCGGGGTGGGGTGACCGCCACCATCCCCCGAGTGCCCTCGACAGCGCGTCTCAGCGCCGGCAGCTGGGTCTTCTGGACGGGGTCGGACAATTGAGCGGCGATCAGCAGCGGCCCATTGAAGCCGGCGCCGAACCCGTCGGCGAGCAGCGTGAACGCACGATGGGTGCTGGTGCCGGCGGGATCATTACCGGCGTCTGAGGCGTCCAGGCGCATCCCGAAGAACGGGATCAGGAACGCCAGCATCACTGCCAGCGACACGATCGCCAGCGGCCACGGCCGGGCCTGGACGGTGATGCTCCACCGCCGCCACGCCGACCCCCGCGGCGCTCGCCCGGCCGCCTCGCGGCGGCGCGCCGATCGCGACGGGCGCACCAGGCGCTGGCCGAAGAACGCCAGCAGCGCCGGCAGCACCGTCAATGACGCGGCGAGCACGGTCAGCACCGCCAGGACCGACGCGATCGCCAGCCCGTACATGAACGTCACCCCGGTGGCGAACATCCCCAGCAGGGCGATGATCACCGTCGTTCCGGCCAGCAGGATCGCCCTTCCCGAGGTGTCCATCGCCCCGACGATCGCCGCTTGGACATCCGGGTGACGGGCGTGGTTCTCCTTGAACCGGGTGACGATGAACAGGGCGTAGTCGACCCCGACCCCCAACCCGATCATGATCGCCAGCTCGGGAGAGATGTTCGACATGCTGGTGACATGAGTCCCCAACCCGACCAGGGCGATCCCGGTGATCAAGCCCAACCCGGCGGTGATCAGCGGCATCCCTGCCGCCAGCAGCGAGCCAAACGTCAACAACAGGATCACCAACGCGGCGATCACCCCCACCGACGTCGCCGGCCCCACGCTGAATCCCTCGGCCTGCTCGATCACCTGTCCACCCGCCGCCACCTGCAGCCCCGGCACGTGAATCTGGTCGATCGCCGCCAGCACCGGCTTGCCGGTGTTGTCGGGCAACAGGTTGGCGCGCTTGGTGTAGTTGATCGTGGCGAATGCCGTGCGCCCGTCCTTGGAGATCTCCGCCGCCCCCGCGGGGCCATACGGGCTGAGCACGCTCACCACATGCGGCATCGTCTTCACTTTCGCCAGCAACGGCGCGATCGCGGACCGCACGTTCACATCCCTGACGCTTCCGGTGGCGGTATGGAACACAACCGTGTCGACATCCCCACCCTGTGCCGGAAACTCCTTGTGCAGCAGATCCACCACCCGCTGAGATTCCGTCCCCGGCAGGCTGAAATCCGTCGCGTACTGGCGTCCCACCGCCCCCGCCACCAAAGTGGTCACGACCGCGATGACGACCCAAGCGGTCACCACCCACCGACGATGCGCGATACACCACTGAGTCATGCGTTTCATGAAGGACAGTTCTCCTTGGACATCTTGGACATGCGCGTGTTACACGCGTTCGGGTTGGCAGCCGTGGCGAGGGCGGTGACGACGCTGACCTGGTCCGCGTAAGCCCGGGCGACGGACTCCTCGCGGTCGAGCGCGGCGGCATACGCGGCGAACGCCAGCGCGCGATCGGACGAGCCGGTGGTGCCGAAGTTGTCGTAGGCGCCGCGCACGTCCCAGCAGCTCTCGTGCCACTCGCAGTAGAGCTCGAGCAGCCGGTCGACGGGATCCAGATGCGGTTCGAAATCGACGAATTTCATCGTTGCCCCTCGATCATCGCCCTGGCCATCGCCGCGGGTGTCCGGCGGGCTCATCCGAGAGCTCCATGGCATAGATGGCCTCGAGGTCCTCGACGCTCACCTGTGGCGCCGGAAGACGCGAGCCGACACCGGTCCGGATCTCGAACCGCCGGCTCTGACCGTGATCGGCGTCGGCACGGACCTGGCGCAGGCGAGCCAGCGTTCGGCGCAGACGTGACCGGGTCGACATCATGGCCGGGGATGATCGTCTGGGATTCCGGGCCTCGCGCCGGAGGACCACCCCGGGATTTTCATGGCGACGCCCCGGTGTTAGGCGGGCGTCGTCCCGAGGCCGCCTCGGCGTAGTGGTCCATGCTCCGCGGGCCCGATTGGACCTAGTCCGCGGACGCGGCAGACTCTATCTTCGGGAGCCGGTGATCTCAGTCGATAGCCATCACGTTTGCGCGCCCTCGGTAAGGGACCCGGGGCGGAGCCGATGACTGCCGCGATCCGCCGCGATCCGATGGCCGCGGTGAGCGAGGAGTCAGACGTCGATGGGAGCCCGGCGCGCTGGCCCGAGCTCTCGCCGCCGATCGATCTCCTCGAGCGGGAAGCCGAGCTGGCGGCGGTACAGGATGCGCTGGAGAGCGCTCGCGCCGGGCGGGGAACGCTCGTGGTCGTCGAGGGCCCACCCGGCGCGGGGAAGTCGCGGCTGTTGTCGGCGGCGCGGGCCCGCGCCCGCGCGTCTGGTATGCGGGTGCTGTCGGGCCGGGGGGCCGAGCTGGAGCGGGCGTTTGCCTTCGGCGTCGCCCTTCAGCTCTTCTCGCCGCAGCTGCAACCGTCTGCCGCCCGGGCCGAGCGCCTGCTGCGGGGGCCGGCGGCTTATGCGGCGCCGCTGTTCGACGGGGCGGCTATCGACGAGCCGCTGGCCGGCGGCGAGCGCAAGGCGTCGCTGATCGCGGGGCTGTGCTGGCTGGCTTCCAACATCGTCTGGGATTCGCTGGACGAGGATGCCGATCCGCTGCCGTTGCTGATCGCCGTCGACGACGCCCAGTGGTCGGATGGAGCGTCGCTCGATTTCCTCTCTCAGCTCGCCGATCGGGTGCACGAGCTGTCGATCGCCATGGTCGTCGCCGTCCGCACCGGCGAGCCCCAGCCTCCTGCCCAGCCGCTCCTGCGTCTCAACGAGAGGGCGGGTCGAGCGGTCCTGCAGCCCGCTCCGCTGACGATGACGGCCGTCGGCCAGGTGCTGCGGGCGTCGCTGAGCGCGGTTCCGGATCCGGCGTTCGTCCGCGCCTGCGGGTGGGCGACCGGCGGCAACCCGTTTCTGGTCAAGGCCCTGGTGGAGGAGCTCCGCGCGAACGCGATCGCACCCTCCGGACGCTCCGCCGCCCGCGTCGGCAGGATGGTCCCCGCCGAGGTCCTCCGCGCCACCACGCTACGTCTCGGTCGCCTTCCCGAGGCGGCGGTACGCCTCGCTCGGGCCTGCGCGATCCTCGGCGATCGCGCCGACGTTGGCCAGGTGGCGGCGTTGGCCGAGCTGGACATCGAGGCCGCCGAGCGGACCGCTGACCTGCTCGCCCGCGCCCGGCTGCTGGAGACCGGTGAGCCACTCTCGTTCTGCCATCCGCTGATCGCCGCCGCGGTGATCGAGGACATGGGGGCAATGGCCGCCGGACGCGCCCATCGGCGGGCGGTGGAGCTGCTGCAGGCAAGCGGTGCCGACGACCAGTCGATCGCCGGTCACCTGCTGTTCACCAGACCCGAGGCCGACCCCCGCAGCGTCGGCGTGCTGCGGTCCGCGGCCCGGGCGGCGCTCGCCCGCGGTGAATCCACCGGCGCCGCCGCGCTCCTGCGCCGGGCGCTCGCGGAGCCGCCCACCGAGGCGGCAATCGCTCCGATCCTTCTCGATCTCGCTTACGCCGAGGCCGCCGATGGCGAGCCGCAGGCTCCCGACCGGCTCGACCGGGCGCTGGCGTTGATCTCCGATTCGGACCAGCGGGCCAACGCGAGCCATGCCCTGTGCCGACTGCTGTCCGCGCAGGGACGTTTCGGTCGTGCCGCCGCCGTGGCGCGGCGGGGCATGGCCGAGCTCTCAGCGGAGCATCCGCTGTGGGGGATGCTCGAGGCCGGCTACTTCGCCGCCGCCCTGTTCGATCCGGTCGCCCGTCCGGGGGCAATCGCCGAGATCGAGCCGCTGCGCCAGCGTGCCCGGACGGGCCGGCCACCCGAGAACCCCGCGTTGTGCGCTCAGCTGGCGTTGCGCGAGGCAAACGACGGGGCGTCCCCCGAGCTGGTGCGACAGTTGGTCAGAGCGGCTCTGGCCGGGGATCCGCTGATCGAGCCGGTCACCCAGGGGCGACCGCTCGGTTTCGCGGTCGCGGCGCTGGTTCAGGTCGACGAGCTGGAGCTGGCCGAGGCGGCGCTGGCGGCGGCGCTCGAGGCCGCTCGTACCCAGGGGCTGCTCGTGGCGGCCGGAGCGGCGCGGCACTGGCGAGCGCTCGTGCACTACCGGCGCGGCCGCCTGCACGAGGCGATCGCCGACGCCGAGGCGGCGCTCCAGATCGCCCGCTCGGGCTGGGCGACCATGGAGGGCTGGAGCGCTGCGATCCTGGCGCACGCCCGGATCGAGGCCGGAGAGATCGACGCAGCTCGCGAGGCGGTCGCTCTCGGCGAGGCGGCTCCCGCCGGGATCGACCGCGCGCTCGTGCTCGAGGCGCGCGGGCGGCTTTTTCTGATCGATGGGGAGCCCGCGGCGGCGCTGGCCAGCTTCGAGGCGGCCGGCCGTCACCTGGCCGATCGGTACCGGCTCTGGCACCCCGGCATGTTCGCGTGGCGCCGGGTGGCGGCGCTCGCCGCTCATCTCGCGGGCGACGAACCTCGGGCGGCGGAGCATCTGCGAATCGCCCAGGACGAGGCGCGGCGCGCCGGGGTGAGCACCCCGGTCGGCGAGGCGCTGCGCGTGGCCGGGATCATCGCCGGCGGAGAGGCCGGTGTCGCTCATCTGCGCCAGGCGGTGGCGGTGCTGGAGCGCTCGCCGGCTGCGCTCGAGTACGCCCGGGCGCTGGTGGAGCTGGGCGGTGCGCTGCGCCGCGCCGGCGAGCGAGCCGCGGCGCGCCCGCCGTTGCGACACGGACTCGAGCTCGCGGACCGGTTCGCCGCCCGGCCACTGGCCGAGACCGCGCTCGCCGAGCTGCGCGCCAGCGGCGCCCGGCCGCGCCGGGTCGCGCTCAGCGGCGCCGACGCACTGACGCCGACCGAGCGGCGGATCGCCGAGCTGGCCGCGGCGGGCCGCGCCAACCCCCAGATCGCCAACGTGCTGTACGTGACGACCAAGACGGTCGAGTGGCATCTCAGCCACGTCTACAGCAAGTTGGACATCGCATCCCGCGATGCGCTCCCGGAGGCGTTGCGTAGTTAGGGGGGCGCGGGAGCCCGCGGTCTGGTCAGGGCTTGGCCGACGGCATGAGGGCCGACTCCGGTCCGTTCGCGGGTGCAAATCCCCGGGACCGGTCCGGCTAACCCCGGGGTCGCTCTCCGGCGCGAGAACCGGCCGGGCGACCGATGATGCAGGTGTGAACGCGTCCTCCCTCTCCTACTCCCGGGACGCATCGGTCATCCGCGCAGCCATTGCGCGGCGCGAACGGATTGCGCCGCCGGCGGCGCCCGGCCGAGTCACCCGCGCGGCGAGCGTCTTCCGGCAGACGCTCGCCGCGCCCAAGCTTTGTTCGGCGACCCAGAGCATCTGAGCGCCACGGCGGTGAACGGGCACCTAGGGCCGCGCCTGGACCTGCGGGCCCACGCCACCGCGGCCTACCGTGATCTGGTTCACCTCGGGCGCACCGTCTCGGCGCAGTTGGACCCGCGCCTGCACGAGCTGGTCAAGGTCCGGGCCTCCCAGCTCAACGGGTGCGCCTTCTGCATCGACATGCACGCCCGGGACGCCCGCGCCGCCGGTGAGAGCGAGCAGCGCCTGTACGTCCTGAGCGCGTGGCGCGAGGCCCCATTCTTCAGCGCGCCGGAGCGCGCGGCACTAGCTCTGACCGAGGCGGTCACCCGGGTCGGCGAGGCGCCGGTTCCCGACGAGGTCTACGAGGAGGCGGCCGCGACCTTCGACTCCGACACGCTCGCGGCTCTGTTGTTCGCGATCGCGGCGATCAACGCCTGGAACCGGCTGAGCATCGCCGCTCGGCTGCCGCCCGGCGCCCACCGTCCGTAGCCGCCCGCCGCCCACTGTCCACCGGCCGCCGCCCACCGCCCGCCGTCCACCGCCCGCCGTCCACCGCCCGCCGCCCACCGGCCGCCGGCCGCCGGCGGCGACGCTCAGGCCTTCATCCCCGTGTCGATCCATCGCGCGAACGTGTCGACCCACTCGCTCGGCCACGCTCCGTCGCACGGCATCGTCCCATTGCGGACACGGTGCAGGATTTCCGCGGCATGATCGCGCACGTCGCCGTAGGCGCCGAGATCGAACACGAAGCTCATCGAACGACGATCCCGCTCCCGGAACAGCTGCCGGATGTGCTTCTCGAACCGGACCGGCTCATCCGCGGCGGGCAGGACGACCGGCTCCGCGGGCGGCGGCGCGGGCGCGAGCGCCGAGCTTCGGCTGCCGGGTGGACCCGCCGCCGTGTTCCAGTCCCAGTGCGGCATCGGCATGTGTTCGGGCGGAGTCGCTCCCGTCTGCGAGTTCTCGACCGCGAGCCGCGAACCCCACTCGATATAGGACTGAAACGCCGACCGGAATTCGGCGTCGTTCGGCAGCCCCGCCTCGCGCGCGGATCGCAGCAGCAGCTCCACCCAGCGACGCCGCCAGTCCTCGGTCAGGCACTTTCCGATGTGCTGGGAGAGCATCCGCGGGTAGCCGCCGTAGTCCTCGCTGTAGAGCCGAGGGCCGCCGAGTACCTCGCCGAGCCACTTGGCCACGCGCTCGGGATGGTCGGCGGACATATTGGCGAACAGCTGCGCGAGCAGCGGATCCTGAGGGACGAACTTCTCATAGAACAGGCGGGTCATCCGGGTCAACGCCGGCAGCCCGCCTGCCCATTCGAACATCGTCGGGGTAGCGCCGGGATCGGGGACCGGGTCGTGGAACTCGACGTACCAATGCATGCCGCTGCAGAACGGCTTGTTCTGGGACCGGCCGCAGCGGCACAGCGCGTAGTGCTCCGCCGAGGCTCCCGCGTTGCGCGGCACCGCGCCGCCGTCGTGACCCTGCAACGGGATCGCGCCGACGATCCGGTACGGGCCGTCTCGGATGACCTGGATCGTCGGCTCCCGGACCCCGTGATGGTCGACGTCGGCCCGCGCCTGGACGCCGTCGAGCGCGTAGCTGAGCGCCCCTGACGGGCAGTCGCGCACGGCGCGGATGATCTCGTCCATCCGCCCGCCGCTGGGAGCGACGAACGGCTCCTCGCTGACGCGGAACACCGTCGCCAGGCGGTCACTGCAAAGCCCCGAGTGCTGGCAGGTTCCGCGGTTGTCCAGGATCGTCACCTGCTGGCCGACGTAGGTGTCATCGCGATCCGCCACCCGCCCCGGGTCTTTGCCGTCGGTGAACCCGACCTCGGCGTGACTTCCGTCGCACAGGGGCTTGAGCTTGGACTGCCCGCAGCGGCAGAGAGCCAGCTGGGGGGCGGTCTCGATGCGACAGCCCAGCCAGTCCTCGACCCGCGCCGGGTTGGTCGCCAGGTAGGGTCCGTTGTCGCTGACGTGGATCGCGGATGTGACTGCGGACTGAAGCTCGCCGAGCCTCGCGCGCCGCTGCGCTCGAGCAGATTCGTTGCCGGCCACCGCCAGCGTCAGGTCCTGAAGCGCGGCGGTCGCCTCCACCAGCGCCGGCGGCGCGTCGCTGCCGGCCCGCAACTTGGTCGCGTCCTGGGCCAGCTCCCACAGCACGAGGTCGAAGTCATCGCTGCTCGTGTCGGCCGCTTGCCGCGCGGGGGCCACCTGCGCGCTTTGCAATGGACGGATCACCGACCGTGACAGCCGGTCGATGACCCAGCCGTCCTGATCCTGGGCCCGCTCGCTGAGCCTCGAAGCTCGGGCCAGGATGCCGCCGATCGCCTGTCGAGAACCCATCGCCGCCTCCTGGAAGGTATCTTCGCGTCAAGACGAATCTAGCAGGTAACTCAACGTGAAGATACCTCGTGAAGCACCACCGCCACCGCCGGCTCCGCCCGGACCGTCCGATCACGTAGACCAGGTACGAGCGCAGTGGCAGACGGTCCGCCCCGACCTGGACACGTGGCCGCTCGGCATCGTCGCCCGCGTCGGACGTCTGGCGGCCTACCTGGACGACTCCACCAACGAGCTGATGGGTCACTATGGACTTGCCCGCAGCTCCTGGGACGTGCTGGCCAGCCTGCGCCGTGCCGGACCGCCGTACGAGCTGTCGCCGACCGAGCTGTACCGCGGGCTGATGCGCACCTCGGGGGCGATGACCAACCGGCTGCGCCGCCTCGAGCACGCGGGGCTGATCGAGCGGCTGCCCGATCCCGCGGACGGTCGCGGGCTGCTCGTCCGCCTGACTCCGGCCGGTCTGCACATCGTCGACGAGCTCGCGCAGCGGCACATGGACAACGAGGCCCGGCTGCTCGCCGGTCTAACCCCCGCTGAGCTGCGGTCGCTGGAGGCGATCCTGCGGCGGCTGCTGCTATCGCTGGAGCGCCACCGGCTCGGGCCGCCGCCCGAGGTGTCTCGCGCGCGAGGGCCCGGTTGACGCCGTCCAGAGGCGACCTAGGTCCCGACGCCGACGCGATGGGCGCGGACCAGGTGGCCGCTGCTCCTGGTCGTGATCTCCAGCGGCGCGAAGCCCGAGGCGCCGAGCAGGAGCTCGAGCTCTCGCCGCGTGTAATTGAAGATCGGACAGTCGTTGATCCGTTGGTAGCGGAACTTGCGGATCGGCCCTTTCACCAATGACCACCGCGGGAACGACGCCACGAGGCAGCCATTGTCAGCACACAGGGCGAACATCTTCCTAGTGAATATGTGGGGCTCCGGCAGGTAGTCGAACAGGCCGAGGGCGAGGACGACGTCATAGGAGCCCGGGATCTCCGAGGCGAGGAAGTCCGCGGCCCGCAGGGAGGCGCGTCCGTCGAACCGCTCGAGCCGCACGCGGGCCAGATCGATCATCGGCTCTGAGAAGTCGATCCCGAGATACTCCCCGGCGCGGGCCGCGAGGACGTGTTCGCCGATTCGCCCCGAGCCACAGCCGACGTCGAGGACCCGCGGAGAGTGGCGCTCGGCGACGGTCTGGACGGCGAGCGCCCGGCGGCGGAACAACCCTGGGCGCAACAGCCGCGTGAGCGGCCGCTGATCCTCGTAGAGGTCGTCGAAGGATCTGGCGTTAGCCTGGAAGTGACGGCGTACCCGTGCAGGAGCGTTGGCTGAGGCTGGCATGAAGCTCCCCGTATGGAATCAGCTCGAAGTGCTTCGCGATCGTGCGGAGCGTCCCGGGCGCCTGTCGTCGGGCCAGCTCACGCCGCGCCGTCCGCAGCGCCGCTTGCGCGTGCCGTCGCGGCCCGACGCCGGGCGGCAGGTCAAGACGCAGACGATCTGGGCCGAGCTCATACGGATGAAGATAGAGACCGGCGTACGCAGGCGCCTTTCCCAGCCCCCATAGCGTCAGCGACTTTGGCATCAGCGACCAGTAGGAGGCGCCGCCCACCGGCAGGGCGATGTTGTGCAGCTCACATGCGGCGACCGGGAGCTCCCATAGCCGCTCGCCCGCCGGCAGCGCCACCAGGTGGGGGCCGAACGGCTCGTGCGCCGGCCGCGCGCGCGGGCCACGCGCTGCGCGCTGGCTCGAGTCATAGGCAAACCCCTCGCTGGCCAGCACCGCAAACGCCCACTGCTCGGCCGGGCCGGTGATCGAGAATGCCGGAGCTCGATACCCCTGTGGCAGCGTCCCGGTGCACTCGCTGATGGCGCGGCGAGCCGTCCGCAGATCGCTGGTGAACTCGCTCGCCGTCTGCTGGTGGACGAGCTGGTGGGCATCGCCGTGACAGGCGATCTCATGCCCGCGCCGCGCGATCTCGGCCACCAGCTCGGGCCGCGTCCGAGCGACGAGGCCCAGCACGAAGAACGTGGCCCGGGCGCCGAGAGAGTCAAACAGCTCGAGGAGGGCATGGGTCTGCCGCTCGAGCTCTGGCCCGACGCGCTCCCAGTCGGCCAGCCCCAGCCGCCGGCGGACGAGCTGGTGCCAGTCCTCGAGGTCAACGCTCAAAAGCAAAGTCCGGGAATCGATCCCGCATTGTTGCTCGGCTGGCTCCTGAAGCCAAGCGTGTCGTTGGCAGGCGATGTAGATTGCGCCCCGGCCATCACCGGGAAAATGGCTTCAGGATTCGGATACTTTCGAAGGGGGTTCAGCGATGGCGACGCGTTGTTTCCGGTTTGCGGGTGCGCTGTCGCTGGTGGTGGGGATAACGATGGCGCTGGCGCTGTCAGCCGTGGCGCGGGCCACGCCGGCTCCGGTGACAGTCGGCCATTCGGGGTGGTTCTGGGGCAGCCCGAGGCCGCAGGGCAAGGATCTCTCCACGGCGCGACGGGTTATGCGGTTGGCGCCTTTGGCACCGCCCTGCGGTCGGTCGACGGCGGCGTGACCTGGACGGGGCTGAGAACCGGGACGCTAGCCGACCTCAGCGTCGTGCAGGAACTTGGTCCGGACACCCTCATCGTGGGCGGCGAGTGCGCGGTTCAGGAATCAACCAACGGCGGCGCCAGCTTCTCCCCGCTGGCGCTCGGCTCGTCCGCCGACTGCTCCAGCGAGGTGAGCGCGGTGTCGTTCCAGAGCGCCGCCCGCGGCTTCGTCGAGCTGCAGAGCGGACGGGTCCTGTACACCGCCGACCGAGGGCGGACGACGCAAGTGAGGACTCGAATCCCGCTGCCCACAGCCGATTCCGACGCGAAGGGTCTGCAGTTCATCTCGCCGACAGAGGGCTTTGCCGTCACCGGAGATGACTCACCGGGCACGATCCAGCGCACCACCGATGCCGCCCACTCGTGGACAAGGGTGGCCGGGTCGCCCAACGGTCTCAACGGACTGACGTTCGTGAGCCCGGAGATGGGCTACGCGGTGGGCGACGACGACACGCTGTTGCGGACGCTGGACGGCGGCGCGACTTGGACACGGCTGCCGCTCGTGCTCCCCCCGGGCGCGCGGATGCTGGACTTGGAGCACATCTCGTGCAGCGGCGCGCTTGACTGTCTGATCTCCACCGACCCCGAGGAATCCGGAGCAGTGGTCCGCACGGCTGACGGTGGCCTGTCGGGGTCGATCGTGAGCGTCCCTGGCCGCCTGCTTCAGAATGTGGCGTTCTCCTCAAGGACGAGCGCGGTCGGCGTCGGCCTTTGACGGGACGACCGTGCTCTCGAAGGATGCCGGACGCTCGTCCTCCACCGCCGTCTCCCCACGCCCCAACTTCATCGTCTCCGCCCGCGCGGATGTGCCATTGCTCGCCGGCGGGACACCGGGAGATGCCTACCTGCTGGGAGAGGACGGCCGGCTCGAGGCCACGCTGAACGGAGGAGTGAGCTGGACCGTCCTGCGGGCTCGGACTCGATCGCCCTTGGTCGGTGCGGCTTTCCCGACCGCCGCCATCGGCTATCTCACCGCCGCCGACCACGTCCTGCGCAAGACGACCAACGGCGGCGCGTCGTGGTTCTCGTTGCCCGCCCGGGTGGGCTCGGGCACGACTCTGGCGGCGCCCCGGCCCGGCATCGTGCTCTTGGTCGGACCCCACGGGATCCGCCGCTCGTCCGACGGCGGGCGGAAGTTCCGCGACGTCCGTGGCCACGTCAAGATCACCGCCGGCGGGAAGGGGAGGGCTGTCGCCTCGCTGAAGCTCGGTCACATCCTGACCGTGCGCGGGACGGTTTTTGCGTGGAACGCCAGCAGCGTGTACGAGTCGACCGATACCGGCTCGACCTGGAGTGCGATCCCGCTGCCGCCACGCACGCCCATCGCCGCTCTGAGCTTCGTGAATCCCAGGATCGGCTACGTGGTCAACTACTCGGCTGAAGTGTTGGTCACCCGAGATCGCGGCGCTACCTGGGCCACGGTCCCCACCGGGTCAACCGACATATCGGAGATCTCATTCGCCAGCCCCAGGGACGGAATGATCGCGCAGGGTCCGGACAACGAGCTGGGCTCCGATCTGCTGGCGACCACCGACGGCGGCCGGACCTGGCGACCCGAGATCGTCGACGGTGGCGCGAGCAACAACACCGACGACGCCTATCTCGGACTATCGGTCTTGGCCACCCCCGGGCACGACTACCTCGTCAATCCGGACAGTCAGTACAGGGACGGTGACACTGCGGTGTTCGCCACCACCAACGGCGGTGCCAGCCCGAAGCCCTCGCGCCTTGAGATCTCAATTGGTCCAAGGGCAGTGAGCGCGAGCAAGCTGCACCAGATACGCCGTAATCGGGTGACGATCACCGGCAAGCTCAGCCCGGTCACTTCCGGCAGCGAGCAGATCCAGCTCTCCCACCGCTCATCCCGGAGCCTCAACTGGTCAAGCCGCCTCGTCACCGTTTCATCCAGCGCCACGTTCCGAGCAACGGTCGCCAACATCCAATCGACGACCGACTTCGTCGTCTCCGCCACCGGGGATGGCGTGCACGGCGCAGCGGGGGCTTATGCCGGGCTGACGGTCACTCACTGACTGCCGCGCGCGCGCGCGTCGACATGCGGGCGCGCGCGGTGATGCCGCGTAGACCAGAGAACGCCCACCGCAATCAACGACTGACCATCCAGGTCGCATGGATCGAGTCTAAAGCGACACGCTCGCCATCACGTGGCCTCGGCGGACGTGCCGCTGAGGCCATTGATGGAGCTCAGGATCGTCACTTCCTCGCCTTGAGGTCAGCGCGCTCTCCTTTGACGTCAACTCTCAGCCTTTGGCAAACGCCCGCCAGATCGTAATCCCGGTAATCGACAGGCACATAAACTTCGGCTGCCCGATGACCTGCCTGCTCGTCGACCACCGGCCGCGCCCGGACCGGTGCCGCGGTGCCCAGGTGCGCCGCCGCCAAAATATCGCCATCTTCATTGAATACGACGTGTAGTTTCATCCTATGAGCCTCCACTAGTGGCTGGGAATGACGACAACCGCGAATCGGAACGCGCTGCCGAACTCAGAGTCGGCCCGAACAAGCTCACCCACATGTGGTTGCTCGTTGCTGTCGCTTGAGAACCACTCAGAAACGCGCACCAGCTGCGAGTTGACAAAGTCACCTTGAAAACTCACGGCAGCGAAACGGCCGTCGTCCAGGACGCCAGGCCAGGTGATGTCCCAGGACAGTTCGGAGCCATTGGCCTGAAACAGCCAGCCGGATAGCCCAAAGTCGGCTTCCACACTCATACAATTCCCCCTCGGCTTATAGAGCAGATCAGGCTTCGATCAGAATCGAGGTTAGAGGACGCCACGTGCACGCAGCGTGATAAAGGTCACGCGGGTGACGATCCGACCTCTGCGGTTGTCGGCGACACTGGCACCTCGGGCGGCCCTGGTCAGAGGTCGCGGCGATCGCTGACGCCAAGCTTTTGCATCGCCCGGTATAGGTGCGATTCCACGGTCCGGATTGAGAGGACGAGCCGATCGGCGATCTCAGCGTTGGAGAGGCCTCGGCTGGCGAGGTCAACGAGCTGTTGCTCGCGACGGGTGAGGGATGTGGCGGCGCTGTCTACCCCCTCTATCCGGGGTGCGATGCCGTCCTGGCCGCGTGAATGCAGGTCTCGGCTGCGAGCGGCGGCACGGCGAGCACTGTCCTGGAGCCCGGCGTGGCTGAAGGCTCCGGCAGCGTGAGCGGCGGCCTCGGTGGCGTAGCGATACGCCCCGATCTCCTCCATTTCGCCGGCCGTCTTGAACAGTGCCGGCCCATCGTCGGCAGCCCGCGCGGCCGCGTGAGCGCAGTAGGCCGCGACGAGCCGCGCGTCGCAGCGCTCGGCCAGCTCGGCCAGCGCGGGGGCAACGCGGCGCGCTGGAGCCCCGGCCCGCATCGCCTCATAGGTGAGCCGGGCGGCGAGCACTGGCATGTTCGAAAGCTGCTCGGCGGTCTTTAGCAGCATGGCCTGGGCACGGGGTGGATCGCCCTCGGCATTTGCCGCCCACGCCTCGGCGCGCACGACGTAGGCCAGCTGGTTGGGCAACGGATCGGCTCCGCCCAGCGCCGCGCGGCAACGCTCCAGCGCGGGTGGTATGCCGTCGAGGTTGCCGGTGAAGCATGCGACGCCGACCTGCATCGAGGTCGTGATCGCGAGCAGGCCGCCCGCATCGTGACGCTCGAGCTGGAGCTCGGATTCGGCCAGCCAACGACCGGCATCGGCATAGCGGCCCTGAGAGAAGCACAGGCCGCCGAGGGCCAGCGCGCTGAGGCCGGCGCCGGCGCGATCCCCCAGACGCACGCTGATCGCCAGGGCGTCGCTCGCCCACGTCCGGAGCTCTTGCCATCCCTCGCCGGTCTCGAGCGCGACGCTGGTGAAGAGCATGAAGGACAGCTCGTCGCTGCGGTCTCGGAGCGGAGGGGTGGCCCGGGTGCGTCTCGCCAGCTCATATGCGTCCAGCGCCTGTCCGGCGTAGAACAGCCGCGCGATCTGCAGCGGCGCCATCCGCCGCCGTGCCTCGGGGTCGGACCGGTCATCCGTCAGTGGGTCGCTGGGGAAGATGGAGTCCGGCGCCCCCTCGGTGTAGTCGACCGGCCGTAGTTGGTCGACGCGACGTCGCCAGTCGGGTTCCGGCCACCAGCCGCGAGCGCGGTCGAGCAGCCGACCCAGCTCATCGGCACGCTTGAGCCCCACGTAGAGAACGTCGATCTGCTGCTCGAGGTAGCTCAATGCGCTGTCGCGGTTCTCGATGTCGGATTCAGCGCCGGCGAGTACCGCTGCCGCCTGCTCGTGGTGGTTTTGCATGGTGTGCGCGCGGGCCAGGACGAGCGCCGCCTCGATCCCGCCGCCGCCGTTCGCGGCGACCGTGGCCAGTTGCACGGCAAGCTCGGGATCGCCGGTGAGATTGGCCGCTCGGCCGGCTCTGATTGCCAGCGCCGTCGGAATGGGCTCGCCGGCGTCGAGGAGCCAGTGCGCGTGGCGCAGCACGTCTGCGGGGTCGGAGGACCGTCGGTCCGAGACGGTCGCAGCCAGCTGCATGCGCAGCTGTCGCCCGCGGAAGGTGGGCTGCGCCACCCGGAGGACTTCGGCGTAGAGCGGATGGGCGAGCCTCACCTCGGCGTCGCCGGCGCCGGCGCCGGCGCGCACGGTGACGAGGCCGCGCGCCTCCACTCGCTCCAGCGCCTGCCTGCCCGTCATCGTGATCATCTCCGAGACTTGGAGTGGCTCGCCGAGTGCGAGCAGTTCCAGCACCTGGCGCTCGGCGTCGTCCAGTCCAGTCATGCGAACCGTCACCAGCTCGCCCAGAGATGCACTGACCGGCGGTCGCACCGGCATCCGCCAGAGTCCGCTGATCTGCCTCATTGCTCCGCCGGCGAGCGCGCCGAGCATCAGCTCTCGGACGTAGAGGGCGTTGCCGAGGCTGATTTCGAAGATCCAGCGGCGCGCGAGCTGCTCGATCGGGCCGTCGACGATCCGTTCGGCGAGCTGCCCGGTCTCGTCTCCAGACAGCAGGCCCAGCTCCAGTCGCCGCAGGCCGGCATCCTTCCACAGCGATACGACGGCGTCGGGGGCCGGTTCTCCGCTGCGGATCGTCGCCGTCACGAACGCGTCGCCGGCTTGCACGATCTGCAGCACCAGGGCAGCCGATGCGGGATCGAGCAGCTGGGCATCATCGATTCCCAAAACCAGCTCCCCGTCACGATCGTCAGCCAGCAGGCGCTGGCGGACGAGTCGCATGAGCGCCAGAGGCTCGTCGACGTCGCCATCGTCGGGGATGATCGGTGCGAACGCTCCCAGCGGCACGCTGGCAGCGCTCCGGGTCGCTTGAATCCACCGCGTGCTCGCGCCTTGGCGATCGGCGTGCGCGAGCACCTCCTGCGCGAGCCGCGACTTGCCCACCCCGGCGGCGCCGGCCAGCACAACGCCGCGGGCGCCCTCCACGCGTAGCCGACCGATCAGCTCGAGTTCCCGGGCGCGGCCCACCAGCGACCAACCCCAGGTAGCGCGAGACATGGCTGGCAAACGATAACCCCCGCTCCCGGGGTCGCGGTACCCGAAGTCGCCAAAAGTGCAGTGGTCGACTACTGAGGACAGCGGACTCTTCTCCCGTCAGTCTGACGCCAGACAACCTGAGTGGTGCCTTCAAGGCACGCGATCACGAGCAAAGGACGACTCAAGAGCCATGACGACGACACGAGTGACCGCAGCGGATCGGACTGGGAAGCAGGGCCAACGTCGGTTCGGGATCTACATCGCGTTCGTGCCGTGGCTGCTGTTCACGCTGATCACGCAGCACCTCAGCCTGAAGGCCGCGGCGGTCGCGGCCCTGGGGGCAGCCGTGCTGATCGCAGTTCCGTCGGCGACCGCCGGCCGTCCCAAGGTGCTCGAGCTCGGCGCGATCGCGGCGTTTGCCGGTTTCACCATCGTGGCCTTCAGCGCCGATCCCGCGACTAGCGCTTGGGTGGCGCGCTACGCGCGAGCGGTGGCCGCGGGGGTGCTGGCGTTGATCGCGTTCGGTTCGCTGCTGCTCACGCCGTTCACCGAACAGTACGCCCGCGAGTCGGTCCCGCGCGAGTTCTGGTCCTCACCTCGCTTCAAGGACATCAACCGCCGACTGACGCTGATGTGGGCGTGGGTGTTCGTGGCAATGATTCCGTCGCACCTGCTCGCCGGCGCGATCAACACCCGCCGGACGAACACGATCTTCAACTGGGTCGTGCCGATCGTCCTCATCGTCTGGGCGGCCAAGCGGACTGCCGCGGTGAGTGCCGGCGAGGACGAGGTGGCGCGATGAACTTCCAGTTCGAGGACGAGGACTTCCAGTTCGGGCTGGAGATCGCGCTGGGCTCCACCTACCGCCGGGCCGCCGATGTGGGCGAAGTGCTCACCACCGCCAGCCGGATCACCGACCGAGACGCGGACTCCTGGGTGCGAGAGTGGACCACGACCGCCGGAGCGACGTGGGCCGCCGGCCAGCAGGCAGATGCGACGGGCAGCCGGGTCAGCGCGGTGGCGCACTATCGCCGCGCCGCCACGTACTACGCGACGGCTCTGTATCGGATCTCGCACGCCTCCGTGGCGGAACGCGAGCGCGAGCTCGAGCTGTGGCGTCGCCAGCGGGAGTGCTGGGAACGAGTCGTCGACCGGATCCCGGTCCCGGGAGAGAGGGTGTCGATCCCCTACGAGGACGTTTCGCTGCCTGGTTATTTCTTTCGAGCGCACGACGCCGGTCTCGGCGAGCGGCGTCCGCTGGTGATCGTCAACAACGGCAGCGACGGGGCAACTTCGCAGATGTGGCTGCACGGCGGTGCGGCCGCCGACGAACGCGGCTATCACTGGATGACGTTCGATGGTCCCGGCCAGCAGGCCTCCCTCTACGAGCAGGCCATCCCGTTCCGCCCCGACTGGGAAGCGGTCCTCACACCGGTGCTCGACACGATGCTCGAACGCCCCGACGTCGACCCCGGCCGGGTGGCGATCATCGGGATCAGCCAGGCCGGCTACTGGATTCCGCGGGCGCTGGCCTTCGAGCATCGCCTGGCTGCCGCGGTCGTCGACCCCGGAGTCGTCGACGTATCCGCCACGTGGCTCGATCCGCTACCCCCGGCAATGCGCCTGCAGCTGGAACAGGGCGAGCACGAGGCATTTGACCGCGAGATGCACCTCGCCGAGCTGTTCTCACCCGCCACCGCCGCAACGATGCGCTTTCGCGGCAAACCCTACGGGATCAATGGTGGCTCTCGCTCAGCGCTATATGAAACCGTCAGCGGCTACCGCCTCGGCGAGGAGTTACAGCAGATTACCACCCCGCTGCTGATCACCGACCCCGAGGACGAGCAGTTCTGGCCGGGGCAATCCCGACAGCTCTACGACCGCCTCCCGGGTCCCAAGCAGCTCGTCGGCTTCTCCGCCCGGGAGGGCGGCGGCCGGCACTGCGAGCCGCTCGCCTGCGCGCTCCGTGAGACCCGAATCTTCGACTGGCTCGACCAGTACCTCATCGAGCCGCACACGCAATCCAACCCCGACCGAGCGACAGGAGGGGCAACGGTCTCATTCGGCTACCGCGCATCCGGCGCTGAGAGCTGAGGAGCACCTGGGTCCCGGTGTCGACCTGCTCACCTCCACGGTCAACCACGGGGCGCCCCGCGGCGGTGAGCAACTGAGCCCTGAACGGTCATGACCCTGGCACGTCCCTTCGCTGCGGGTCCCCGCTACAGAAGCGACGAGTGAGATCGATCGCGAGCGGCGTCGAGCAGTGCCTCGATCAGTGGGTGCAGCTCCCTTGAGCTGCTGGCTCCGACCTGTGGCTGGAACGCGGTAGCCACGAAGAACGGGTGATCGCGCAGCTCGATGGCTTCCACTCCAGCATCGTCGGCACTGGCGGAGAGGATCACACCGGCCACGCTGAGCCGGTGCGCGAACTCGTCCGCCAGGCCATATCCGCAATGGTGATAGCCCTCGAAAGGCTCTGCGCCGCAGCTCGCGGCCAGGCGGGTGCCCGCCACCGGAACTACCGTTCGCCGCTCCCCGTACAGCGAGCAGGTCAGCGGCTCGATCACCAGCTCGGCGCCATCCGGTTCGGTCTCGGCATGTGCTGCGCCGGCCGCGTCCGCCATCGTCCTCGCCAACTCCACGCAGGCGTATTGGAAGCCTCCGCAGGTTCCCAGGAACGGGGTGCGAGTTTCGATGCAATGGCGGATCGCGAGGTAGGCGGCCTCGTTATTTCGATACGGGGTCCCAGGCAGCAGCCAGACGCCATCGACTTCGCGCAGGTCGCCGGCCCGCTCGCTCTGCGTGGCGATCCACTCGCACTCGACATCGCCCGGCATGAGCGTCATCGCGGCATCGATCTCACGATGTGTGAGATACATCGGATTCCGGTCTCCGAGCGCGGCGACCCTCACGAGGCGCACGATATCGCTGCGCCTCGAGGACAAGCCCGACGCTTGCCGTTCGTCGACGGACGCAACCAGCTGATCACACCGCTGTGGCGACTGGACGGAAGTGAGGAGGCGTCGCTTGCCCCAGGGGCCACTCAGGCTGTCGACAATCGCTTCGCCAGCCGGACGTCCGCGACCCCCGCCGGATTGGTCAGCGCCTCCAGCGCCGGGCCGTAGGCGGGCATCGCCACGACCCCACCGTCGTGGCGCACCATGAGGAAGCGATCGAGCGTGCGCAGGAACGCTCGATCGTGGGACACGGCGACGACCGTGCCCTCGAACGTCTCCAGCGCCTTCTCCAGCGCCTCCGCGGAGTCGGTGTCCAGATTGTCGGTCGGCTCGTCGAGCAACAGTAGGTTGTGGCCCTCCAGCTCCAGGATCAGCACCTCGAGACGCGCCTTCTCCCCACCGCTCAGGACGTCGTAGCGGCGCCGGGCGGCTCCGGCAAGCCCGTACCGCGCCAACGCTCCCATCGCCACCTGCAGGCCGCCACCCTGCCGGAGCGCGATGTCGAGGACGATCTCTCCGGCGAAGTCGGGGCGCGACTGCAGCTGCGTGAAGAAGCCCGTCGACACCCGGGGACCGACCCTGAGCTCGCCGGCGTCCGCCTCACGGTCGCCGGCCAGGACCTGCATGAGCGCGCTCTTGCCGGAGCCATTGGGGCCGATCACGCCGACGCGCTCACCGAAGTGAATCTCGTCGGTGAACGGCGACACCAGCCCCGCGACTCCGAGCGAACGTATATCGAGCACCAGCCGGGCCGAGTCGCCGCCGCGGATGCGGACCGTGATCGCCGCGTCGGCGACGGGCGAGGGCGGCGGCCCGGCCGCCCGGAAGCGGTTCCAGCGCGACTCCATCGCGTCGGCCCGCTTGGCCCAGTCGGGCGCGTAGCGAGCGCGCTCCTTGAATGTCTTCATGAGCCGGAACAGCCGCCGCTCCTCGTCGTGCCACAGCTTCACGGCGTCTCGCATACGCTTCTGGCGTGCCTCCCGCGCCTGGGGATAGGCGGCGTAGGAGCCGCCGTGCACCCAGGCGCCGCGGCCCTCGAGCGTGACGATGGTGTCGACGGCCCCCGCCAGGACCTCGCGATCGTGCGAGATCATCACGATCGTCTTCTTTGAGGCTCGCACCCTTCGCTCCAGCTCCAACTTGGCCGGCACATCGAGGAAGTTGTCGGGCTCATCGAGCAGGAGCACGTCGGCGTCTGAGGCGAACAGGACGTCGAGCACGAGCTGCTTTCGCTCCCCGCCGGAGAGGGTGACCGCCGGCCGGTCGGCGATGTCCGCAAACGAGGAGCGGACGATCCGGCGGCATGAGGCATCCCAGCGACCCTCCAGCTCATAACCTCCCAACGCCGACCAGTCGGCGATCGCTGTGCCCAGCTGGATGCCCGCTGTCGGGTCGCCGTCGGCGAGGCGCGCCTCGAGCATCGCGATGCTCTCCCCGGCCAATCGTGCGGCGTGCGGCGCCAGCGACAGCAGCAGCTGGCGAACCGTTCGCTCGCCGTCGCCGAGACCGACGTCCTGCGGCATGTATGCCGCGATGGCGCCGTGCGTGGCCTCGCCCTCGTCGGGCACCAGCACCCCGGCGACGATCTTCAGCAGCGTGCTCTTGCCGACCCCATTGGCGCCGATCAGCCCGACGTGCTGCCCCGGCGACACGCGGAACGACACGTCCGAGAACAGGAGGTCTCCACCGGGATGCGCGTAGGCCAGCCGCGAGATCGCCACGTGTGCCACGTCCGGATGTTCGCACTCGCCGGGGCCACGGCCTCCGTCGCCGCGGCTGACTCATCATGGTCATGCCACCCAGCTCGCGTGGGAAAGGGCTGACTCGCAAGTTCCCCCGGTGCATGCCTCTCCCATAGCGTTGCCAGCAACGCAGAACCGGCAACTGATTCGTGCGTCACATCACGGATGTGTGCCAGCGCGGACGTAGGACCCGCGCGCAGATACCGGGAGCCGCCCGGCGACCGCTCCACTCCGTGATCTCCATCTGCACAATGTGCGAGTGGTTGAGCCGGTAGGCGTGATGCAGGGTCGAGCCGCTCAGAAGCGCGCCATCGCGTTCTCGGGCACCGCCACCCCTCCTCAGCTTCTTGAGTGCCTTGTTGGTCGCGCCCCCGGCCCGTCGGGGAGCTCGATCTCGCCGCGGCCTGCGTGCTGGCCGCATCGCTCGCAGCGAAAATCGGCGCCGACGTTGCCGCCGCAGCCGGCGTGAAGCGTGAGTCGTGGCGGCCCGCCCGGCGTGGGGTAATGGCGGTCGCCCCATTTGATCAGCACGATCAGGGCGGGCGCGAGCTCGCGGCCCTTGTCGGTGAGGACGTATTTCGGTCGGCCGGGGCGCTCCTCGTCGGGTAGCCGCTCGAGCACGCCTTCCTCGCACAGCAGCTTGAGCCGGTTGGTGAGGACGTTTGACGCGACCCCGAGCTTCTCCTGAAAGTCCTCGAAACGTTCAACGCCCAAGACCGCGTCGCGCACGATCAGGAGCGTCCAGCGCTCGCCGATGACCTCTAGCGATCGGGCGATCGAGCAGACCTGACCTGGATAGTCGCGTTGGAGCACCACCCGAATCGTAGCTGACTTGCTTGACAAAAGCTGACCGTCGTGAGAAGGTGGCTTGCGTGAAGCAAGCTAGCCCTCTACCACTGCCGTCCCGCCCTCAGGCCCTCGGCGATCCCGCCAACGAACCGCCGCAGCGACCGCGGCCAATCAGCGTCTGGAACGTCGCCTCGTCCGACCGCGCGCCCCAGGAGGAGTCATGAAACGTAAGCCGCTGATCCTGGTCTCGCTGCTCTTGGCGGCATTTGTGATCAACCTCGACACGACGATCGTCAACGTCGCGTTGCCGACGCTTGTGCGTGAGTTGCCCGCGTCGAACTCGCAGCTGCAATGGGTCGTTGACGCGTTCAACTTGCTGTTCGCGGGATCGGTACTCGCCGTGGGCAGCCTGTCTGACCGGTTCGGACGAAAGGGGATGCTGCTCGCGGGCCTGTCGGTGTTTGGACTGGCGAGCGTGGCGGGTGGGCTGACCGACAGCCCCGGCGAGCTGATCGGCGCGCGCGCTGTGATGGGCGTGGGAGCGGCGATGGTGTTCCCCTCGACGCTTTCGCTGCTCACCAACGTGTTCACCGAACGCCGGGAACGCGCATTGGCTATCGGCTTGTGGGGTGCGACCACGGGCCTAGCGATCGCGCTCGGTCCGATCGTCGGCGGCTCGCTGCTCGAGCTGTTCGGCTGGCGCAGCGTCTTCTTCGCGATGGCTCCGATCGCCGCGCTCGCCGGCGTCCTGGTCGCCGGGTACGTTCCGTCCTCGCGCGATCCGCACGCGCCCCGCACCGACCGCGCCGGGTCCGGATTGTCAACGGCGATGGTCGGGCTGCTCGTGTACACGATCATCGAGGCACCGAACCACGGTTGGTCAAGCGCCCGGACGATCGGCAGCTTCGCGCTGACCGCGGTGCTGGTCGCGGCGTTCGTGGCCTGGGAGCGGCGTACCGATCATCCGATGCTCGACCTGAGCTTGTTCGCCAACGCGCGGTTCACCGCCGCGAGCGTCTCGGTGGCGATCTCGTTCTTCGCGCTGTCCGGGTTCATCTTCCTGGTCACCCAGTACTTCCAGTTCCTCGAGGGCTACGGCCCGCTCTCCACCGGCGTGCGCCTCCTGCCCGTTGCCTCACTCGTCGCGATCTCCTCGATCCTCGGCACGAGGCTCGCCGTGAGGCTCGGCACGAAGCTGGTCGTTGCCTCCGGGCTGTTCTTGATGGCGGCGTTCTACCTGTGGGTGACCACGGCAGCAGCCGGAACCAGCTACGGCACGATCGCCGCCCAGATGGTCGTTCTGGGAACTGGGATGGGGCTGACCAGCGCGCCCGCGACCGACGCGATCATGGGCGTGGTGTCCAAGGCGAAGGCCGGTGTCGGGTCGGCGGTCAACGACGCCACGCGCCTTTTGGGCGGCACCCTCGGGGTCGCCGTGATCGGCAGCGTGTACGCCTCGCTGTACGCCAGCCGGCTCACCAGCGAACTCCCCGCGCGACTCCCGGCCACGCTCGGCCACACAGCGCACGCATCCGTCGGCGCCGCGCTCACCGCCGCGGCCAAGCTGGCCCACGCCGGCCATCCGGCGCTCGCGGCGGCCCTCCACGACGCCGCCAGCACGGCGTTCTTCAACGGTTTCCACGCGGCCAACTTCGTCTCCGCCGGCGTCGCCGCCGTGGGCGCCGTGATGGCGCTGGCACTACTGCCGGCCCAGCCCACGACCAGTGGCGACGACGCGCCAGAGGTGCCGGCGCTCGGCTCGCCTGCCACCGCCGCGGCCCGCAGCTGACCCCGCCCCCCAAGCGACAGGAGACAGACCAACATGAGCAACCAACAACTCGCAGCGCCCGCCAGCGGCGCCGGCTCCGAGCTTGGCCGGGCGACCGGGTTTGAGCTGGCCAGCCGCGCCCAGTCGAGCGCGGCCAACATCGAGACCGTATTCGAGCGAAACCGAGCGTTCGCGGCCGCCGGCGGTCATGAGGGCGCCGTCGTCTTCCCCACTCTGCGCCTTTTCCTGATCACCTGCCTCGACCCGCGCGTCGATCCCGCGCACTTCCTCGGCCTCGGCCTCAGCGACGCGATCGTCGTCCGCAACGTCGGCGGCCGAGTCACTCCCGAGGTAATCAACGACGTCGCATTCATCAGCCAGCTCGCGGAGACGATGCTGCCCGCTGGGACGCTGTTCGAGGTCGCCGTGATCCACCACACCCAGTGCGGAACCGGGGCGCTCGCCGACGACACATTCCGCTGCCGCTACGCCGAGCGGATCGGCGCCGACGAGCGGACCCTGCTCGAGTACGCCGTCCTCGACCCCGCGGGGACCGTCACGCGCGACGTCGAACGCCTGCGCTCCGCACCGCCGATCTCCCCGCGCATCACCGTCTCCGGACACGTCTACGACGTCGTCACCGGGCTGGTGGAGACGATCCTCCCCCCGGCCGCTGAAGAGATCCACGCGCGCCAAACAACCCAACCATCCCGAAAGAGCCAAACACCATGACAACCGCCGTCGCCCCCGACCTCAAGCCAGACCACCTCGGAAGCGAAGAGTGGCCATCCCTCGACCGAGATCCGGCCGACGCAACAGGGGAGACGCCCGCTCATTCCTTCGATCCCACCCAGGGGCGGCAGATCGGCTCACGCCCTTACGACGATCCCACCCAGGGGCGGCAGATCGGCTCACGCCCTTACGACGATCCCACCCAGGGGCGGCAGATCGGCTCATACGCCTACGACGGTCCCACCCGAGCTCGCTAGACGCTCACCCGTAGCGGCAGCGGTACCCCGGGGGAGCCAGCACGTCTGAGCACTCGCCACACGTGAGGCCGCCCGAGGACCGGCGGACACACCCTTCTGGATGGCCGCAACCCCCGACATAGCTCAATCAACCCCTAGTCCCCATGACCGGTCACACCGAACAGGCGAGCAAGCCATGCCCCAGCCAGTCGACGTATCGGTGACGGCTGTGCAGCCCTCGCGGAAGAAACCCACCGACCACCGAACAACGAGGCGTAGCGATGCTCGCGCGGCTTGCCACCTTCCTCAACGCCAACGGCCGACGCGTTCTGCTCGGAGCGGTCGTCTTCGCTGTGATCGCCGCCGTTTTCGGCGCGGGCGTGTCGAAGAGCCTGTGGCCGTACGGCGTCAACGATTCCGCGACCCAGAGCGTGCAGGCGACGAACCGCTTCCAGGCAGCCGCGGGGCGCCAGATCGACGCGGGCGTGGTCGCGCTCGTCAGCTCGGGGAACGTCGCCACCGCCCGCCGCCCACGAGCGAGTCGACCAGGTGGCGGCGCACCTGGGGTCGGAGCCTGACGTCGCCGAGGTCCAGTCGTTCTATACGACCCACAACCCATGGTCTCCCGCGACCGCCGGTCCACCTACGTGCTCGCGTACTTCAGGCCGCTCGGACAAGGCCCTGAAGGATGTCGCGCAACAAATCGAGGATCACTTCACCGGCCAGGGCATCGTCCGCTCTCAGCCGCACCCGCGATTGCGTGGCCGCGGGAGCGATGGTCGGCTCGTAGACCTGACTAGCACTTGCGGCGCGACGCTCGTGCCCGGCGGATCCGGGCGTCCGCGCGGATATGAAGTTGCGGTGGACCCAGCTTCGTGCGCCGGTCGGGGTAGCCTGCGGAGGCGATGTTGGATCGCATCAAAGGGATCACGCCGGCGTATCGCGGTGTGATGATCGCGTCTACTCCTGGTGTCGTGTGGTGGGGGCGCTTGCGAGTGATCGGCCTCGAGTTGCTGCCGCTGGAGGGGCCGCTGCTGGTCGTCGGCGATCACGACAGCTACTGGGACACGGTGGCGACCGGGATCGCGGCGTTGGCGCGTCGGCAGGTCAGGGCGTTGGCGAAGTCCTCGATGTGGACGAACAAGGTGCTCGGCGCGGTGTTGACCGGGATGGGCCAAATCCCGATCGAGCGGGGGTCCGGCGACGGCGGAGCGCTGGACCGCGCGATTGAGGAGCTTCGCAAGGGTGCATGTATCGGAATTTATCCAGAGGGCACACGGTCGCTCGGTCGAGCGCTGCGGGCTCGGGGCGGCGTCGGCTACCTGGCGCGGGCGGTGCCGGAGGCGACGATCGTCGGGGTTGCGTGCAACGGGACGGTGGCGATCCCGCGGTTTCCTCGAGCACGCCCGCGCGTGCGGGTCGAGTTCTTCGAGTTCGATCGACCCGCGATCGCGCCCGAGGAGTCACCGCAGCAGTACAGCACCCGGCTGCTCGCTCAGCTCCGTCAGCGTGCACCAATCGAGGTCGCGGGCCGCAGGCGCGCCGCAGCTCTCGTTGGCCGCGTTCCCACCTGGTCTCCGGAGCTAGCGATCACCGGTAGGCCGGGTAGCAAGGGCGCACTCGAGGAGGCGCTCGCTCAGACCGCCGAGAAGCACAGGTAGCCGCCCGTCAACCATCGCATGGCGACGAACCGGTAATGCGCCGAGCTTCTGTACGGGCAGCCCCTCTGGGACCTGGACGTTGGGTCGGCTCTTGCCGTCGAACCACTGTTCCTCGACAGTCCTCCTTTCAGACGCTGGCTTTGCCAGCGGTTGCGCTCATCCGGCGCGCAGCGACCTGACCAGCGCTGAGCCGCGCGGGAGGAGATAAGCTCGCGCGGTATGCCGGACGTCGATCTCAAATCGTCCGTCTACAAGGACGAGCGGCCGAAGGAGTATTTCGACGCATTTCACAAGCGGACTCGCGGCGGGCCGCCCGGAGCGACTTACGAAGTGGTTCGCGCGATCACCGTACTCCATGCTTTGACAACGTTTCGTGCACGGGGTATCGACAGCGGCAATGTCCCGGCGGGGCCACTGATCCTCGCGCCGAACCACGCCTCGAACATGGATCACTTCTTCACGGCGGCGTTTATCCGACGCCGCATCCAGTTCATGGCTAAGTCTCAGCTGTTCGGCTCTGGCCTGATGAGCTGGGTCTACAGCCATGGCGGTGTGTTTCCAGTTCGTCGCGGAGACCAGGATGAGGAGGCGTTCACCACTGCATTCAGAATCCTTGATCGGGGTGGTGCGATGGTGATGTATTGCGAGGGCACCCGGTCTCGGACCGGCGAGCTGGCGGCGTCGGCAAAGCCGGGTGTCGGCAGGCTCGCGCTCGAGTCCGGAGCTCCCGTCGTGCCGGTCGCGATCCTCGGTTCTCATCAGGTCCGGAATTGGAAGCGAATGCAATTTCCGAAGGTGACGGTCCAATATGGAGTGCCGTTCAAATTCGATGTTGTGTCAAAGACGACACGCGACCAACGTCAAGAGGCGGCCGATTACATTTTCGACCGGATCAAGGAGCTTCACTCGGACCTCGGGCGCCGTGGACATCGGGCGGCGAGACCCACCGACCGGCAGCCCGCCGATGCCGCCGCGAAGCCTTCGGTCGGGCCTGACAGTGAGGCCTAGCTCTAGGTCGGCTCTCTCGCCGCGATCGTCGCAGGCGCGAACGCGAATAGACGTGTCCTGGGTGGAAGGTAAAGCGGATGCGTCTCGCCGGGGAGGTCGGCACCGTCCCGCCAGTACCTACGCGCTTACGGCGGCATCACCGCCGACTCAGGGTCCTCAGCTGCAGTTGATGTGGATGAGGTGCAGCAGCCAACCGCCGGCGGAGCCGCCGCGGTCTAGGTCGACTGTGCCGGCGCAGTGCGTGGTGCCGGTGTCGCGCACGGAGGTCGTGGACACGGCGACGGTGGCGTTATCGCCTGTCTCGCTGACGACCCGCGCAGCGTCGAAGATGATCTGGCGGTCGCCGGCCTGCTGTGCCTGAAAGCTGTCGTAGCCTTCCAGCTGGCTGCGGAAGGTCGGGTCAGCTAAAGCCCACGCCTGCCCGTCCTCGTGTGCGGCGGCATGTCCGTAGAACGACTCGACCGCCGAAACCGGGTCCCCCGGCGCGGGGGTGAGGGACGCTTCAGAGCTCGTCCCGGATGACGCTGGCGGTGGGGACGCTGCCGAGCTCGCTCCCGACGACGCTGGGGTTGAGGACGCTCCCGAGCTCGTGCCCGACGACGGCGGCGACTGACTCGTCGACAGGGAGGAGGCACCGCTCGCCGACTCGGCGGATGCGCTGACTCCAGAGGACGTGCTGTTGCCGGGAGGCCCAGTGGACGCAGCGCTCGGGGGCTTCGAGATGGACGAAGCCTGCAGCTGGTGCGCTGGGTGGGTCGAGTGCCGGGGTTGGTGGGAGCGCTGGACTCTCGGAGCGGTCGAGCGGGGAGCTGTGCTCGCTGTCGTTCGGGAGTTCGTGGAGGAACCATTGGCGAGGCGCTGTCCTGCTGGGTGGGAGCCACCGGAACCGACGATCGCCACGACCGCAGCAGCACTCGCGGCAAGGGCCAGCAGGGCGGCAAACACTGCGGCCCGTGAGCGGCGGCCTGTTGCCGAGGCAGGCGCGCTCTCAGGTCGCCGAGCCGGCAGCGCTGTGGGCGTCGGACGTGGTGATAAGGCAGTTGTCCGCGCCCGCGCGGGCGGCACCGGTAGATTCCGCCCCGGCGGCGGGACGGGGGCAGGTCGCCGCCGCGGCGGGGCGGCGACCGCGATGGGCCCAACCGGCTTTAGCGTCTGCCGCAAGCTCCCCACGAGGTCGCCCGCCGACCGTGGTCGCAGACCGGGGTCTCGCGCCATCCCGTTACTCAGAACGGCCGCGGCCTCCGGCGAAGCTCCCGGCCAGACGTCGCGAAGGTCAGGCGGGGACTGGGTCGCGAGCGCGTGCGCGAGAGCAACGGGGTTGGCCTCGGGCCGGGCTTTGCATCCCGCAAGCAGCTCATAGGCGACGGCCGACAGCGCGTAGATATCGGTCGCCGGCGTCGCCGGACGACCTTCGAGCTGCTCGGGCGCCATGTAGCTGAAGGACCCCACGATCGCGCCGCTCGTGGTGATGCGGGTGTAATTCGAGACCGAGGCAATTCCGAGATCGGCGAGCTTGACCACGCCGCCTCGACCGAGCAGGATGTTCGCCGGCTTGACGTCGCGATGGACGATCCGCTGACAGTGGATCGCGTCGAGCGCCCTGCTTACGCCCGCAAGCACGCGCAAGGCTTCAGATTCGGTGAACCTGCCCTGCCGGGCGAGCGCCGCAGCCACCGTCTCTCCGGGAACGTACTCCATGACGATCACGTGATCGCCATCCTCAGTTGTGACGATGTCGTAGATGGAGACGAGGTTCGGATGGCTGACCGACGCGCCGATCAGTGCCTCACGACGAAGACGGGACAGGCCCCGAGCATCGCCCTGGGCGGTGATCCGCTTCAGCGCGACTTGCCGCCCCAGCAGCTCATCCTCGCCAAGCAGGACGGTCGCCATCCCTCCGACCCCCAGCGTCGAGATCGGGCGATACCGATCCAGCTTGCCACCGACTGCCATCGGAGGATGGCTACCCGTCAGAGAGTCTCGGAATCCGTCCACGTCTGCGTGAAGACATACCCGTTCCGTCGACGAAAGTGCGCTTACCCGCTGTGCTCGCCACGCGCGGCGGCCGAGGGCGGGCGTAGGCTTGGTTTAGGCAAGTCGATGTCGGCTGCCTGCAGCCCGCAGCGCTGGTGCTATCGCCCAAGACCACCCGTCGGAGGCCTTTGACGGGCGATCGCTTCGTCGTCCGGCGCCCACGCGTCCTGTGCGGCGACTCGCGAGTGGGGGGCGTGGCAGTGCGGCCGCGAGACGTTCTTCAGATTTTCCGCGTGGCGTCACGGCACGTTCACACGCTTGTCGCCGCGCGGCCTAGCATCCCCGCGGACTTTTGACTGCGAGCACGGGAGACCGACGTGCGAGGACGATTGGTTTGGGAGAACGCTTTGCGAACGGGGCGTAGGGTGGCGGCGTGCGCGGCGGTGGTGGGCGCACTCACCGCGCTTGTGCTTGGGGGAGCGGCGCAGGCCCGGCCGGACCGGGCTCGTCTCGGCGGGCGCGCGGCGCCGGCGGTGACTCGAGTGCGTTCGTGCACAAGATCCAGTGGAGCTCTAACTCGCCGGTGCCCGGCGTGACGCTGCTCAGTGGCGTCTATTCGGACCCAACCGCGACCCCGTATTGGACGGTGACGATCCAGGCGCCCGCCGAGAGCCCGTTCGGCGGTAGCACCGAGGAGGCGGAGGCTGGGAGCTTCGCGTGGGCCCGGGAGACGGAGGCGTCGCTGACAGCCGACGGGTTTGATCCGAGCGCAACCGCGCTGCCGTGGCCACGTTACGCCGACGACCCGCGCGGGGTGATGGGAGTGCGCGTGCGTGTCGGCCAGTTCGCGACTCAGGCCGACGCCAACACCGAGGCCGGGGCGCTCACCGACGCCGGGTTCGCGCCGCTCGTGGAGTGGACCGGCTTCGATCCGAAGCCTGGGCCCGACGCCGAGCTCCTGCACGTCGCGATCGTCGATCCGTGGCGGTTCGCCGGCCAGGTGATCGCCGATCACGGATCCGTGATCGCGAGCAGGCAGACGGTTCCAGCGGCGTCGGCCGCGCTGAACTCGGTGGCGGCGACGAACGGCGGGTTCTTTACGATCGATGCGCCGCTGGCGGCTGTGAGCGGTGTCAACACCGGTCTCAGTGTCTACAACGGCCGGATCGAGTCACTCGCCGACGGTGACCGAGCCGCGCTCGTGCTCGACGGCCGGCGCCCCGCCGAGATCGAGAACCTGACGTCGCTGGCGGTTTTGCGCTCGGGCGGGAACTCGATCCGGATTCTCGGGATCAATCGTCTCCCTGGCAGTGCCGAGGACTGCGGCGTCACGGGCTTTACGCCCACGAGTCAGCCGCGCCAGAACACGCTCTGCACCGGCACGAACGACATCGTACTGTTCACCCCGATGTTCGGGGCACCGCTGCCGCCCGCGGCGAGCTCTGGCCCCGACGTACAGGCGGTGATCAACCCGCAGGGGCAAGTTGTGTCGATCGGTACGCCGGGCGGGACGCTTCCCGCCGGCGACTCCGCCGTGCAGGCGATCGGCACCGACGCCGCGTGGCTGACTACCCATGCCCAGGTTGGGCAGCGCCTGAGCATGTTCGAGCAGCTTCAGACCGCGTCCGGCGGGGCACTCCCGCTCAACCCGCGGGTGAGCATTTCGAGTGCCGGTCCGGTCCTGCTGCGTAGCGGCCGCACCGCGATCGACGCCGTCAACGAGGGTGTGTTTGACCCGCGCGATCTCAACGACTACACGTTCTCGGCCTACCGACATGCCCGCACGTTCGTCGGCGTCGATGCCCGCGGCCGGCTGCTTCTCGCGACCGCCGACGGGATCCCCGATGTGAGCGCCGGGCTGACGCTTAGCGAGGAGGCCGACGTGATGCGCTCGCTCGGCGCGGTCGATGCGATGAACCTCGACGGCGGTGGCTCGACCCAGTTTGCGTCCGAAGGTCAGTTGCTCAACGACGCTTCGAGCTCGCCGCTGCGCCCGGTTGGCGACACGATCCAAGTCGTGCCATAGGCCGGCCTCTGCCGAAATGAGCGCCCCGGGACTACTCCATTCGCGCCCACACCCGCGACAGGTGCGCGATCGCACCGGCGACCTAGCGGGGGCGTGGAGACCTGCCGTTGGGCCGCCGGGGCGCGGCGGCGTCACTTGCCTGCCGCCGTCTACGCCGTTGCCGCTGGCTGACGGAAGAAGTGCCGTTCAGCGGGCGCGCCTGCGGTTAGGAGCGTCGGCTGGCGGTCCGGCTGCCTCGTCATGACGTCCCGTGAGGTTGCTCGGCGGCTCGGGGTCGCCGCCGAACGCGAGCACGATCTTCGTCAACGCGCTGATGAGCGCGGCTCGTTCGTTGGGGTCGAGGTCCGCGAGGGCGCGGTCCACAAGACTGGCGCGCTCCTGCTCGATGACCGGTTGCAGTTCGCGGCCGATGTTGGTCAGCCACAGGCGTACGAGTCGGCCGTCGGTTGCGTCTTTTTGGCGTGTCAGCAGCCCGGCGGTCTCCATCCGCTCGGCTGAGCGGACCACCGTCGGCGTGGCGACGCCTAGCGCTGACGCGAGCTCTCCGGGGCTCTGGCCGTCCCGGATCCAGAGCTGCTCGAGGATCAAGTTCTGGCCGACGCGCACCCCGTGGGGCGACATCGCCTCGTCAGCTGCCGCCCGCGTCAGCTTCGATGCCCGTGTGAACAAGAAGAGGAACTGGTCCATAATGTCGTTAGTCGGCTAATGATCGTCAGCGTGAATGGAGGTAACCGCATGTTGACCAGCTTCGGCATCAAGACCAGCCAGATCAACACCACCTACGGCGAGATCCTGGCTGTCTGGCAGGACGCCGACCGGATCGAGGCCTTCGACCACGCCTGGCTGTGGGACCACCTCGTGCCGATGCGTGGCGACGTCGGAGCACCGGCGCTCGAGGCGTGGACGTTGCTCTCGGCTCTGGCCGCGGTAACCGCCCGGCTCAGGCTCGGCGTCATCGTCACCTCCAACCGGATCCGCCCCCCCGCGGTGCTCGCCAAGATGGCTGCCACCGTCGATCAGATCTCAGGTGGGCGATTGATCTTCGGGATCGGCGCCGGGTACGCGCGAACCGCCGATCCGGCACTGACCGCGATCGCCGAGCGTGAGTACGGCGCCTACGGGATCGACGTCGTCCCGGTCAGGGAGGCAATTGACGCCCTGAGCGAGGCTCTCACGATCACCAGGCGGTTGTGGTCGGAGCCCACGCCGTTTGACTTCAACGGCGACCACTACTGGCTGAAGGGCGCGATATGTGAACCCAAGCCGACCGCACAGCTGCCGATCCTGATCGGAGCCGGCGGTGAGAAACGCTCGCTGCGTCTGGTTGCCCAGCACGCGGACATCTGGAACTGCCCAACGCGCGGCGACATCGTGGAGTACCGGCGCAAGAGCCGGATCCTCGACCAGCACTGCAAAGCTGTGGGGCGGGATCCACATGAGATCGCCCGTCAGGTTCAGATCCTGGTCTCCAGCGATCCAACCGAGGCTCCCGCAACCCGCGAGCAGATCAAGGCGTTGATCGATGCCGGCGTCACTCAGATCATCCTGACGCCGCTCCCCCCTGGCCGGACAAGGTCGCGTCGCGACTGGCCGAAGACATCATCGCGCCACTCGCCTGACGAACCCGAGCGCCGCCGCAACAAGAAGGGCAACAGAGCGCTGGTCCCCAGGGCGGACACCAGACGGCACTCACGATCGGGCTGTGCTACCCCCGTGGTGCGCCCTCCCCGACCGGCTGGGCGATCCCTATGAGATTGCCTTCGCTGTCGTAGAAGAACGTGCCGAGCTCGCCGCTGCCCTTGCTCGGGTAGTTGTCAGGGGCGGCGATTGTGTTGCCGCGGACATCGAAGCCGGACATCTCGAAGCGCTCAAAGCTCACACCCCGGGCTCGCAGATCGGCCAGGGTCGCCTCGAGGTCCTCGACCTCGAACCCCATCTGGGTCGATTCCCCCGACGGCGCTCCCGCCGAGCTGAAGAGATGAAACTCGGTCGGCCCGCAGACGTAGCGCAGGCCGCCGGTGCGCTGCTCGACCGGCTCGAGCCCGAGCTTGTCGCTATAGAAGGCGCGCGCCCGCTCGAGATCCTGAGCCGGGAGCTTGGTGACGGTGTGGGCGTTGCTGAGCGGTCCGGGCATGGTCGTCTCCTCAGGGGTGATCTCGGGGTTAGAAAGAGGAATCTCGGGGCGGCCAACTCATCGCCACAGAGGTCACAGCACCGGCAGGATGGGATTGTTGTGCGGCGTGCGACAGGCACTGCGGCCTAAGTCTTCGGTCGGATGCGGCTCCACTAGCTCAGTGTCGCACCCCACCCAGCGGTCAACGGAAGGCCGACGAGCCGCGCCACGCCATCCTGAACGTGTTCTTCGTTTCCACCGAGGAGCCAGCGTAATCGCCAGCCAGGCTGGTGGCGCCGCCGGCTGGTCGCCACCATGCCGTCGTAGCCAACTACACATCGGGGGCGGACACGACGCGGCCGCGACGTGGGCAGGAGTCTCGCCGCCACCGTGCAGCGACCCCCGGAGCTGCTGTCGGCCTGCGAGGAAGGCGCCGTTCGTCTGCCGGACGAGTTCTTCGAAGGCCCGGATGACCACGTCTGGCGCGACGCATACGAGAAGCTGCGATAGCCATGCACGCAGCACTGAGGTGGCGACGGCCCTCCGTCGGCCAGGGGCCGGCGACATGACGCGACTTTTCGGGCCGAGGCGTCGCGAGTGCGCTGGTAGCTCAGGCCGGATTTCTCGAGCGCGAGCGCTTCGGTCGCCGGGCGGAACTCCAGGTCCGGCGCGCCGTCGAACCTAGAGCCGAAGTCCTCCAGGTCCTCCTTGAGGTTCCCGAGCGTGAACGGCACGACGCAAACCTATGCACCCTCTTGGCTGGGGTCGCCGCTCTGACGCGTCAAGCCCCGCGGTGCCATGTGCCTTGCCGGCGGCGCTCCCCGACAGACAGTCGGTACTGCTTCCCATGCAAAGCATCGGACGAGATCGCCGCGGGTCAAAACTCAATCCGGACGAAAGGCGTGGACTTCCAAATCTAGGGGGGTCGGTCTAGGGATGTCCCGGTTGTCCCGTCGGTCAGGAAGGCCGATGATGTTTGATATGGATTCTGATGCGGCCGTGAACTTCACACGGCGTACCAAACGCGCCCTTGGCGCATGTGTCCGCCGCCATTACCTGGCCATCGTGGTGGTATTTCTTGCGCTCGGCGGAACCTCCTACGCTGCCGATCGGAGCTTATCTGCGACCGGTCGCTTGTATGCATGCGTCACGCGGGCGTATCACACGCTGAACCTCAGCAATTCATCGGACCGCTGCCCGCTCGGCCAACATAAGATCTCCTGGAACCGGGTGGGGCCGCGCGGTCTCCGCGGAGTGGCCGGACCAGGTGGAGCGAGCGGCCCCCGGGGTCCATCAGGTCCCGCCGGCCCGCAGGGCCTCAAGGGTGACCTGGGCGCGGCTGGTCCGCAGGGTCCCATGGGTGACCTGGGCGCGGCTGGTCCGCAGGGTCCCATGGGTGACACGGGCGCGGCTGGTCCGCAGGGTCCCAAGGGTGATACGGGCGCGGCGGGTTCGCAGGGTCCCAAGGGTGACATGGGCGCGGCTGGCCCGCAGGGACCGGCCGGGCCGCAAGGAGCGCAGGGACTCGCAGGGCCGCAGGGTGCGACCGGCGCAACCGGTGCAACCGGTACACGGGGTCCAGCGGGGCCAAACCTCTGGTACTACAGCAGCCACACGCGGCTGGTCGCGCCAAACACGATCTATAACTACGGTCCGGTTGAGGGCATCGCGGACGCGAACGTCTCGACGCAGACTGTCGAGCTTTTGTCTCCCAGCGTCGCCACGATTGCCTCGAACCTCCGCGTTGAGGTGTCGGAGACCGAAGCCAGCGGGAGCCGCCCCACCATGACCCTGATGTTCAACGGGCAACTGTCCAAGCTCAACTGCAACATTCGCACTACGCGCGAGACGCAGTGCACCAACACCGAGGAGAGGGTGTCGGTGCCCGCGAATAGCACCCTCTCGATTGCCCTCGCGCATTTCAGGACCACGTTCAGCGGGTACGTGCTCGTCAGTTTCCAACTCGCTAAGTCCTGATCGACCAGCAGTGAGGGTGGGCGTCGCTCGCGCCGCCCACCGGGGTCGATCTGCGCGGTCCTGACGGGCTTTCAACATCGGCTGAAGAGCGTGCGTCTGCAGCCGGGCCAGCCGTCCATAGGCTTGATAGGTCTGACCCAAGAGGTGGACGGGACTCTCTTCAGCGAGGTGACCGCTGGCGTGGCCTCATGCATTCGACGGATTGCGAGAGCGGTTCGCTCGGCGCTAGCTTGGGAATGAGTCTGCGGGGCGTTTCGAGCGTCGACCGTGAGCCCGGTCCTACTGCTTCGCCCAGCGCAGGCGTCCGCGATCTCGCCGGCGGACAGCTGCTTTCGCTCCAGCGACCCGGCGGCTGCTTCTGTCACCAAGCCATCGTTCGGCTCGGCTGGTTCTGCACTGCGAAGGAGGATCGTGTCCGTCTTTTCAGCGGGCGGCTTGGCTGGTGCTGGCTGCTGCGTGTTCCCCGCTCAAACGAGAGGCGATCACCCGCATGCGGTCCCCGGTCGCGTTCGCGGCGGGTGCCTACGCTCGGTGGAGATCACGATCCGGCCGCCCACTCGCGAGTTGCCATTTTGCCCTAGCGCGTCGCGCAGCGCTCCCACGGTGCGAGCACGGCCGGCGTGACGGGCGCGGCAGAATGGCGCAGGGATGCCCTGCGAGTGGTTGCTGATCGATGGATCGAGCCTGATGTTCCGCGCCTATTACGGCGCGCTGGCCAGTGCGCGCGCCAGGCGGACCGACGGGAACGCGATCGGCGGTTTCCTGGACAGGCTGGCGCGGCTGGTCGCCGACCGCCGGCCCCGCTGGCTGGCGATCGCCGAGGACTGGGCATGGCGGCCCCAGTGGCGAGTGCACCTGATGCCGGGCTACAAGGCTCACCGGATCTCCGAGCCGGTTCCACCCGGGCTGGTGCCCCACCTTCCGGTGATCACCCAGCTGCTTGAACACATCGGGATCGACGTCGTTGGTGTCGCCGATTACGAGGCCGAGGACGTGATCGCCACCCTGACCAGACTCGCCTCGGGGACCGTCGAGATAGCCAGCGGTGACCGGGATCTGTTCGCGCTGGTGGAGGATCCGCGCGTGCGCGTCTTGTATCCGGAACGGTCGGGACTGGCGGTGATCGACGAAACCGAGATCACACGCCGCTACTCGATCCCAGGCCGCCGCTACGCTGACTTCGCGATCCTGCGCGGGGACCCCTCCGACGGACTTCCCGGGCTCAAAGGTGTCGGCGCCGTGACCGCGGCGGCGATGATCCGCCGCCACGGAGACATCGCGGGCGTGCTGCGCGACCGCCCGCTGCGCCCGGCAGACCGCAAGTACCTCCAGGCCGCGATCACCGTCGTGCGGCCGGTCGACGATCTCCCCGTCGCGCTCCCTCCCGGCCAACGAGACGCCTATCCGACCAACGAACCCGCCCTCCGATCGCTCGCGGCACGCCACGACGCAGAAGACTCGGTAGACCGGCTGCTCAGGGCCCTCACCCGCCTCGCCCCGCAGCGACCCGACCCCAGCGCTCCTCGACCCCCTCCGACTAGATGGTTAGCGTCCGGCGCGCCATCCCCAGGCGACGGCGAGGTCTGCTCTCGGCGGTCGCTCTAACGACGCGGACCCATCTCCGGCAGCCCAGCCCCGTTGCTGTGATCACTCCGCCGCCGAGCCGCTCGCTGCGATGACGGCGTGCTCATCGCCGGAAACACGGCGGATGCGACGGTGTGCAGAATCGCGGGCCTGCATAGGTAGAGCCAAGTCGGCGTCGCCGGCGCCGCAGTTCGACACGGCCGTCGGGCGGCCAGCGCGCGCACGCAGCCCCCTAAGACGAAGCGATCCCCCGGCCTGGCGATCCGCCGTGGCGGCGCGCTCCTGCTGGCCCAGGCGAGGTCAAAGTCGTGCGCCCGGCAGAAGTCCCGCAAGAAAGGACCGGATCGTCGGGCGGCCGCCGCCACAATGACTCGAAACGCGTCCCGAACCGCGACGTTCCCCTACTGCGGCCAGGATCCACATTCTGTCCGAATCTACTAGATTTCTGTTCTTCGGGCAGCCATCGAATACTGCTCCTTCCGCGGCCGGCTGGCCGGCCAGTACCCATTAAATCGGCCCCGGCGGGCCTCAAGGGCCCGCCGGGGCCAGGGAACACGCCCCAGCGCCCACCAACGCCGCGGCCGGGCTCGCCGACCGGTAGATCTTCCGTGATCGTGGCGGTGAGGAGGCTGGTCCGCGTGGGAGCTTGTGGCTGTCGGTCAGATGCAAGAGAATGAGCGAGGCCACTTTTGGTTCGCCAATCGATCGCTAAGCAGATGCAGTTTCGAATCCTCGGCCCCCTTGAGGTGGCCGATGGCGACCATCTGGTCTCGCTCGCGGGGGCGCAGCGGTCGCTGTTGGCGCTGCTGCTGCTCAGCGTGAACGAGGTCGTGTCCGCTGATCGGTTGATCGAGGAGCTATGGGGCGAAGCGGTTCCCGAGTCGGGACGGGCCGCGTTGCAGGTGCGGGTCTCGCAGCTGCGAAAGGCACTCGGCGGTGCTCGCGGGCGGATTGTCACCCGCACGCCGGGATATATGTTGTGCCTCGACCGCGACGAGCTTGACCTTTATCGCTTCGAGCGCCTGGTGAGCGAGGCGGACGGGGCCGAGCCGGCCGAGGCGGCCGCGAAGCTGCGCGAGGCGCTTGGCTTGTGGCGCGGGCCTCCGCTTGACGACCTGTCCTACGCGTCGTTCGCGCAGCCGGCGATCCGGCGGCTGGAGGAGCTGCGGCTGGCGGCGTTGGAGAAACGCATCGAGGCCGATCTTGAGCTCGGGCGCCAGGCTGACCTGGTCGGCGAGCTTGAGACGCTGGTTGAGGAGCATCCTTGGCGCGAGCATTTGCATGCACAGCTGATGCTGACGCTGTACCGGTGCGGCCGGCAGGCCGATGCGCTCACCGCATATCAGAATGCCAGGCGGGTGCTGGTGGAGCAGCTGGCGATCGAGCCGAGCGCGCCGCTGCGCCAGCTCGAGCAGGCGATCCTTCGCCAGGAAGCGTCGCTTGACTTCGCACCGATGATCGCTGCGGGCGCCTCGACGGTCGCTACGGGCGCCCCGACGGTCGCTGTGGTCTCGGAGTCCTCGCGGTCAGGCCCGCGCGAGGACCGGAACGCGCGTCACAACCTGCCCGCGCAGGTCTCCAGCTTCGTCGGCCGACAGCGCCAGCTGAGCGAGCTTCGGCAGCTGCTGTCGCGCGCCCGCGTGATCACGCTGACCGGGACCGGCGGCGTGGGCAAGACGCGGCTCGCGCTGCAGCTCGCAGCCAGCGTGCTGGACGAGTCGGGCGACGAGGCCTGGTTTGTCGATCTCGGGCCATTGACGGACGCGACGCTCGTCGCTACAAAGCTGGCGGGCGTTCTTGGAGTCCCGGAGCAGCCGGGACGATCGCTGCCACAGTCGCTGATCGCCGCGTGCCGGGACCAACAGTTACTCGTGATCCTGGACAACTGCGAGCACGTGATCGGCGAGGCGGCCAGTGTCGCCGACCAATTGGTGCGGGGTTGTCCGAGGATGACGATTCTCGCGACCAGTCGCGAGCCGCTGGGGATCGAAGGCGAGTATCTATATCGGGTCCCCTCGCTGTTCGTCCCGCCGGCCCGCGCCGATCCCGACCGCGTGCTCGCGTACGACGCGGTTCAGCTGTTCGCTGACCGCGCGCGGCAGCAACGTTCGGACTTTGTCATCGACTCCCACAACGCATCTGCGGCCGGAAGGCTATGCCGCCGCCTGGACGGGATCCCACTCGCGATCGAGCTTGCTGCTGCCCGGCTGCGCACGCTGTCGCTTGACGAGATCGACAATCGGCTCGATCAACGCTTCCGTCTGCTCACCGGCGGACATCGCATCACGTCGCCCCGACAGCAAACCCTCCAAGCCCTGATCGACTGGTCCTATGAGCTATTGAACCCAGAGGAACAGGAGATGCTCGAGCGCCTCTCGGTGTTTGCGGGCGGGTTTGACCTCGACAGCGCTGAGGCGGTGGCAGGCGCCGGCATCGACTCCCAGCTCGGCGTCCTCGATCGGCTCGCAGCGTTGATCGACAAGAGCCTGCTCCAAGCCGACGACGTCGGAGCGGTCCGCTACCGGTTGCTGGAGAGCGTGCGCCACTACGCAGCCGCAAAGCTGCTGGCGCGAAGCGAGAAGGCCGCCAGCGCGTTGCGCGCCGCTCACCGCGATCACTACCTTGCCTTGGCCGAGACCGCAGCGCCGCACCTGATCGGCCACGGCCAGATCGAGTGGCTAGACCGCCTCCAGCTCGAGTTCGACAACCTCCGCGCCGCAATCTCCAGCAGTCTCCAGGACTCCAACCCCGCCGCTGGACTGCGGCTGGGGCGGGCGTTGTGCTACTTCTGGCTCTACCGGGAGCCCCGGACTGAAGGCGCGGCGGCACTATCCGCCGCGCTTGACCGCCCCGATGCGCAGCAGCCCACACTCCTACGCGGCCGCGCTCTGGCCGCCGCAGGCATGCTGCTCGCCATGATCAACGGTGAGTACGACGCGGCAGCCGCCCGCGCTCAGGAGGCGCTCGCGATCGCTCGTGCGGTTGGCGATGAGCACCTCCGCGCCGAGGCGCTATACGTGCTTGCCTTCGTCAACGGGAGTCGAGGCAACGAGCAGGCCAACCTCGAACTCACCGGCGAAGGGCTCGTCCTGGCCAGGGCGCTCGGCGACCCGCATCTCACGGCGCTATTTCTGATGACGCGGGGATCCTCTCCGCACCTGAGTCACGCAGAGCGAGCGCGCACGGTCGAGAAGAGCCTGGAGCTTTTTCGTCAAGCCGGCAACAAAGTGCTGTACCTCGTCTCTCTCAACAACCTCAGTTACCTCGAGATGGAGGGCGGAGAGATCAGTGTGCCGCGTGCGCGTCTTGCCGAGGGAGTCCGTCTCGCCCGAGAGATCGGCGACCGGCGCGGCCTGAGCTTGCAGTCGTGCACGCTCGGCTTCGCGTCGTACCTCGACCACGCCGACACCGATGCCCGGACGATGTTCGATCAATCGCGGGCCATCGCGCAGCGCAACGGCGATCAAGTGATGGTCGCCTACGCGTACCTCGGCCTGGCATTGATAGCCAGTCGGGCCGGAGACTCGCAAACAGCCGCGATGCTGCATGGCACCGCCGACGCGATCTGCGACAAGCTCGGTACCCGCTTCGACAGCCTGGAAGCCCGGCTGCGCGATGCTGACCTCACCCGACTGCGAGCGGCGCTCGGCGACCCCGGATTTCACACCGCCTACAACGCCGGCCACGCACCTGTCTCCCCCGCCGCAGTCGCATGAACGCGGCCGCGATCCAAAACCGTCGCCCTCGGGTATAAAGCTCTCACGCGGCTTGTTCTCCATCCGTGGCGATAGCGGCTTGAAGCAGGCGGATCTACGTTTTCCCGGCCCGTGGAGGGACCAATGATCAACTCAGCCCATCGTATGATCAGGACCGTCTCGGTCGCATGCACCTTGGGGGCCGCGGCTCTCCTCGGGCCGACCGTCTCGGGCGCGCAGGCCAAAGCGGTCGACCCGCCGTCTCTGATCAATCTCAACCCCTGCAACGGCTCGGCGCTCAGCCGGCCGTTCGCCCGGTGGTTGGATTTCGCCCATTACGAGCTCGCGCCCGGCGGCGACTTCGAGAGCTCGACGTGGACGCTGACTGGCGGGGCCAAGCTTGTCGCGGGAAGCGAGCCCTACGCGGCAACGGGCACCCGCGGCTCCTTCTCGCTGTCTCTGCCAGCCGGGTCATCAGCCCAGTCGCCACCAACGTGCGTGGACGCGGCCTACCCTTCGATCCGTTTCTTCATCGCGGGCCGCGGAACGGTTGCGGTCAGCGTCGTGGACGGGAGTGCGGTGATCCCGGCTGGCGTGGCCATCGCCGGCCTCGTGTGGTGGCCAACGCCGGTGATGCCGACGAGCTCACCGGTGCTGGGGGCGCTGTCAGGCGGCACCGCCCAGGTGTCTCTGAGGTTCACCGGCCTCTCTGGCAGTCCGCGGATCGATGACGTGTTCATCGATCCGTGGGGTCGCGGATGATCGCTCTACTGCGGGGGGTTGGCGAGCGGCACACGCTGCCAGCTTTGGGGCGCCACAACGCCCGTATCGACCCGGTGGCCAGGACCGACTCATACCGAGCCTCGACGGGGAGATGCTGCTGATCTCCGGCGGCCACACCACTTGGACCTGTCCCCGGCCCGTTCGCTCGGGCCCCACCACGGGCGTGGCTCACGAAGAGCCGGGCCTTTGGTTCTTGCGCCCCAGACTTGATGCCCAATCCGAGGCAAGGCAAGTCGGGGATTGCCCCCAAGACGAGAAACCCCCGCAGCTGCGAGGGTTTCTTGAAGTGGAGCTAGGGGGACTCGAACCCCCGACCTCCTGGGTGCGATCCAGGCGCTCTCCCAACTGAGCTATAGCCCCGGGCGGCGGCATCGGCCGCACGGTGAGCGCCTAGTGTAGTCGTCCCGAGCGTCGTTTCCACGCACCGAGAGCGGCCTCTCCGAGCCGTGGCGCTAGGCCCGGGTGATAGAGCCGGCGGCGGTGCTCGTCCCTCGAAGCGGGATCAAGAGAACGACCTCATGCATCCCGCCGCAGATACCGCTAACGTGACCCGAGGCGAGTAGGCTTTGTCGCATGGGTCTTCTTGACGACGCGATACGAGAACACCTCGATCTGAAGCGCCGCCGGGGCGCGGATCCCGCAGAGGTGGACCGCGATGAGCGCGAGGCGCTCGGTCCGGTCCGTCGCAACCGCGAGCCGGACGACGCGCCGGAAGTGTCTGTGCCCGAAGCCGACTCTTCGACCGCGGGCGGCGCCGCCTACGACCAGGACGAAGACACCGATTGGGCGTTCGATTCCTCAGCTGAGGCGGCGGGACCCCCCGACCCGAAGCCGGACCGGGGTACCCCGAACGAGGACTTCGGACCGCCGGATTTCATGGAGACATCCAGTACAGGTGAGGCTCCCGGCGATGTCGAGCAGTTCGATGAGGAGCCCGCCGAACGACCGCGGCGTCGTCTGCGCCGCGCGCGACCCGCGGACGACCGCGAGCCGGACGCGACCGCAGAGCGCGAGCACGCCGAGACTCCCCCGACCCGACGCCGACGCCGACGCCGACACGGGCGACGGCGAGACGATCGAGTACAAGGTCGACGATGCGCTCCCGCCGCGTGGCGGCGAGGACGAGGACGTGCTGGAGGAGACGCCCGAGTTCCTCCAGGACACGCCGGACCACGACCGCCTCTGGTTCGAGCAGCGCCCCCCGCGCGACTTCGACTTCGACGGCTGAGCACCGGCTCGAAGGCCAGATCCGGACCGGCGCGGTCCGGTTGGCCTCGGCTCGACGCCGTGGACCAAAAATCTCGAAATTAGAGCGGGTTTCGTGCCATTGACGCGCGCGGATGGGTGGGGTATACAAACTTCACTGAACTAGTCCTGTTTGGCTCCTCCGAAAGGATCGCTCTTTGTTCTTCCGCCAAGTGCTCTATCCCGATCTCGGCTGTGCCTCGTACCTGATCGGGGACGGCGGCCAGGCGGTCGTGATCGACCCGCGCTGGGACATTGGCGAATACCTCGAGCTCGCCCGGGAGGAGAAGCTCTCGATCGCGCACGTGATCGACACTCATGAGCACGCCGATCATGTCTCGGGACGCCTGCGGCTGGCGCAGGCGACCGGCGCCGTTCCCCACCGGCCGGCGGCCGGCGACGGGTCGGGGACCGACGTGATCGCTCCTGGCGCCGAGATCATCGTCGGGTCGGTCTGCCTGACCGCGGTGGCGACGCCCGGACACCGTCCCGAGCACCTCACTTTCGCGGTTGCCGATCTCTCGCGCAGCTCGGAGCCGTGGATGGTGCTCACCGGCGATTCGCTGCTCGTGGGCGACATCGCGCGGCCGGACCTCGCCGTTGAACCGGCCGAGGGCGCCCGGGCGCTGCACGCCAGCCTGCGGCGCCTCCTCGCGCTCGATGACCATGTGGAGGTGTGGCCCGCCCATATCGGGGGTTCGCTGTGTGGGGGCGCCGGCTTGAGCCGCAAGACCAACTCGACCGTGGGATTCGAGCGCCGCCACAACCCACTGCTGGCGATGGCCGAGCCGCAGTTCGTGGATGACCTGGCCGCCAATGTGCCCTCACGCCCGCCGAACATCGACCGCATCGTTGGCCTGAACCGCAGGGCCACGGGGTCGTCACCATCCGAGCCGGAGCCACTCGATCCGCGCCGCCTCCACAAGCTGCTCGCGGCGTGTGTCACCGTGCTCGACTGCCGGCTACCGGTGCAGTTCGACGAAGGCCACATCGCCGGCTCGATCAACCTTCCGGTCAGCTCCCCCGGCGTCGGCACACGCGCCGGATGGGCATTCGAGCCCGAGGCGCCGGTCGTGATCATCGCCGGCGACGCGGCCCAGGCGCGGGAGATGGCGAGCGCGCTGCACGCCGTTGGGTTCTGGCGGCTCGAGGGTGTCAACATCGCTGATCTCGACGCCTGGCACGAGCACTCGGTTCCGGTCGCACGTGCCGGCTCATGGAATCTCCAGCAGCTCGCCGACGGCCTGCGCCAGGATGCGATCGAGCTCGTCGACGTTCGCGAGCCCCGCGAGTGGACCACCGGTCACATCGCGGGCTCACACCACCTGCCCCTCAGCCGGCTCCGTGACGTCGAGTCGATCCTGATCCCGGAGCGGGGCCGGACTACGGCCGTCGCCTGCGCCGCCGGCGTGCGCGCCGCATTCGCGGCGAGCCTGCTGCGCCGGGTGGGCCGGCGCGACGTGGTCCGGGTCGGAGGCGGCGGGATCCCGGACCTCCCCGGTCTCGGTCTGGATCTCGCGGTCGGTGGTGAGTAACTCCCACCGGCGCGGCCTGCCCGCGCCCCGCCGGCTACCGCCAGATCCGTCTGCGCAGGATCCGGAACGCCATGAACGCCAGCACCAGCAGCGGCACGACCCCGAGCCCGTGGTGGTGGTGCGCCGAACCCGCCGCCAGGGACAGGGTCAGGAGCGAGACCGCCGCGACCAGCCACCAGCGACGGGACTGATCGCCCGGCGATCGCTCGCTGGTCTTGAGCTCCCGTGGTAGGTCGACGAGTAGCTGATCCAGCTCTCCTCGCGTCCTTGAGCTGTAGCAGCGATTGATCCGCTCCCCAAGCTCGTCGGTGTCGATCCGACCGTCGGCATGATGACGGCGAAGCTCCTCGCCGACCGCGTCGCGCTCGGCGTCGCTTGCCCGCAGCATGTCATTCATGGCGTTCACTCTCCATTGGGTTTCAGGGTTCACACAGGGTCGCTCAGCGCCGTAGCGGTGGGCGGAGTTCGCAGGATTCGCGCCAGCGGTGCCGGCAGCCACCAGTTCCACCGGCCGAACAGGGAGACGGCGGCGGGCACGAGCAGGGAGCGGACGATCGTCGCGTCCAGCAGGATCCCGGCGCCCAGCCCGGTGGCGATCATCTTCACGCTGGTACTCGGCGCGGTGGCCATCGCCACAAAGCCGAGGAACAGGATCAGCGCCGCGCTCGTCACCAGCCGGCCGGTACGGCTGAGCCCGGTCACGACGGCGGCCGCGGTGGAGCCGGTGGAGTCGTAGCCCTCGCGCATACGGGCGAGTATGAACACCTCGTAGTCCATCGACAGCCCGAACAGGAATGCGAACACGATCACCGGTAGCCACGAGGGGATTGACGACCCGGCGGGAATCCCCCACAGCGCCTTCGACCCGTAACCGTGCTGCCACACCAGCGTGAGCACGCCCCAGGCCGCGGCTACGCTGATCACGTTGAGTGCCACCGCCTTGAGGGGCAGCACCACAGATCTGAATGCGCGCGCCAGCAGCACGAAGGTGAGCAGCGCGATGAGCGCGATCATCAGCGGGAAGTTGCCGTAGACGGCCGAGATGAAATCGCTGTTCTGGGCGACGATTCCGCCGACCCGGACTCCGGCTCCGATGCGGTGGGCGGCGTCACGCACGGTCGAGACAATCGCGCTGCTGTCCGTGTGGTCCAGCACGTCGACGATCGCGGCGTCGCCGACGTGCCAGCTCGCCGCGGCCGGTGCCACCGCTCCCTGGACTCCGGGCAGCCCGCGCAGCCGCGCGCTGAGCTGCCCGGAGTCTCTGTCGGGCGCCACGATCTCGATCGGCGAGAGCACGCCGGACCCGATGCCCGATCGGTTCAGCAGGTCCAGGCCGGCGCGCGCGTCGCCGCGCTGGCTGATCGTGTTCGGTTCACCGGTGGCGGCGCCCAGGTTGATCGTGGTGGCGGCCGCGCCCAGCCCGAGCAGGACCGCGAGCGCGATCAGCGCCGCCGGCCAGCGATAGCGGACAACCAGCCGCGCCCACGCCGTCCAGGCGCGGCTGGCGCGGTGATCGGTGCGGATGTGGGGCCAGTCGAGCCGACCGCCGAATCGGGCCAGGATGATCGGCAGCAGCGTCATCGCCACTGCCACGCTGACCAATGGGATCACCAGGCCGCCGTAGCCGACGCTGCGCAGGAACGGCACGGGCAGCGCCATAAGCGCCAGCAGTCCAATCCCGACGGTGGTGCCGCTGAAGACGACGGCGCGCCCGGCGGTGGCCATCGCGCGGATGACCGCCTCATCTCCCGAATGGCCGTGGGCGCGTTCCTCGCGCCAGCGCACGATGATGAGCAGCGAGTAGTCGATCGCGACGCCGAGCCCGACGAGCGCGATCAGGAACTCGACGATCGACGACACCGGGGTGATCGCGGTCAGCGCCCAGACGAGCAGGAAGCTGGTCATGATCGAGATCACGGCGATGACCAGCGGCACCACCGCCAGCAGCGACGCGAACACGAATCCGAGCACCACGAGTGCGGAGACTCCGGCGAGCAGCGACTCGAGCACCAGCCCGAGTCCACCCTTCTCGCCGCTGGATGCGGTCAGCGCGTTCAGACCGGTGAGTTGGACCGGCGCACCTGCCACCGTGGCCCCCGCAAGCGCGGCACGGGCGGCGCGGACCGCTCGAGGATTGCTGCCGTAGCTGCTGTTCGGCCCCGGTGGTGGATAGACGAGCATGAACGTGGTCCGGCCGTCGGCCGAGACGAACGTCCGATCGCCGGTTGACGCGTAGGAAGCGATGCGGGCACGGGGGAGGGCGCGTTGCAGGCGCGCGCTCAGCTGCGTCAGGCCGCTGCGAACGGCCGGCGAAGCGGCGCTCGTCGCCGGTGGAAGCCTCACCGCCGGGACCAGCGGCGCGTCGGCCCCGCCGTTGCCGAACGTGCGCAGGATGTGGGCGTTGGTGTCGTACCCCTCGCGCCCGGGCACCGAGTATTGGTCGCTCAGCGCCTTGGTCGCCGAGCCGGCCGAGGCGAATCCGATGACGGTGAGCAGCACCCAGCCGGCGACGACGAGGCGCCGATGCTTCAGGGACCAACGGGCGATGGCGGCGGTCATGTGTCTCCGATCGTCGGGGCGGGTTGCACTCCCGAGATCGTGGCCTGAGCGCAGCCATCTGTCGTCGGCTGGCGAGCGGCTTTGCGGCTGCGCCCAGCACCGGCCCCCGGACCGCTTCCCTACCGCGCTCGGAGTAGTCGCCACTGCGCCCCCGAGCCGATGTCGGGGCGCGCTTGCGGGGATATCGTCCACCTGTGATCACCGAGCGCGACAGCGGAGTCGGCTGGAGGCCACCGCGGAGGGTCTCACGCCGGGACATCTACACCTCGGTCACCGTGCTCGCCGTTCAGGTCCTGGGGACCGCGCTCATCCAACGTCACCTGCACGATTCACCGCGGAATTGTTGGTGGGGTCCGTGCCGGACCGCTGTGTCGGTGAACGCTGGCGCCATCCTGCTGCTGGTGATCGGCCCGGCCGCTCTTCTGTTTCGGCGGCGCCACCCGGTGGTGGTGCTGGCCGTCGTGTTTGCGGCAACGATCGTCTACGCCGTGCTCGGTTACCCGGCGGGACCGGTGTTCCTGTCGCTGATCGTCGCATTCGCGACGGTGGTCGTCTCGGGTCGGCGGTCGGTCGGGCTGGTGACGATCGTCGCCGGCTGGGCCATGTTCCTGTGGCTGCCCGCCGCGTTCGGCCACGGAACCCCGCCCTCGTTGGGAGATGCCGTGGCGCTCGCGGCGTGGCTCGCGGTGCTGCTCGCCGGATCCGAGCTGATCCGCGGGCGCCGTGAGCGGATGGCCGCGCTCGCCCTCGGTCGCGAGCAGGAGGCCCGGCGCCGCGCGGAGGAGGAGCGTCTCCGCATCGCCCGTGAGCTGCACGACGTGCTGGCACACAACGTCTCGCTGATCAACGTCCAGTCCGGCGTCGCACTGCACCTGCTCGACGAACAGCCCGAGCAGGCTCGCAGCGCCCTGTCGATCATCAACGAAGCGAGCGCCGACGCCCTGCGCGAGGTCCGCTCGGTGCTGGGAGCGCTGCGCGGCGTCGACGAACGGCTGCCGCGCGCTCCCACCGCGGGGCTCGCCCAGCTCGACGAGCTCATCGCGCGCTCCGCCGCCGCCGGAGTGCAGGTGGAGCTGGTGGTGGAGGGGCGGCGGCGTCCGCTATCCACCAGCGTGGATCTGGCCGCGTTCCGGATCGTGCAGGAGTCGCTGACCAACGTTGCCCGCCACTCGGAGGCCGGCCGGGCCAGCGTCCGCCTCGGGTACGCGGAGCAGGAGCTGACGGTGCAGGTCGATGACGACGGCGCCCGACGGGCGGCGAACTCGGTGGCAGAGCCCGGCGGCGGCAACGGGATCGCCGGTATGCGCGAGCGGGTGATGGCCCTGGGCGGCGCCCTCGAGGCGGGACCGCGGCCGAGCGGGGGCTTTCGGGTCCGTGCCACCCTCCCGTTCCCGGCGCAGTCATGATCCGAGTCCTCCTCGCTGATGACCAGGAGCTGGTGCGCGCCGGCTTCCGTGCCCTGCTCGATGCTCAGAAGGACCTGGAGGTGGTCGGCGAGGCGGCCGACGGAGCGCAGGCGGTCACGGTCGCGGCTCGGCTCCGGCCCGACGTGGTGCTGATGGACATCCGGATGCCGGGGCGCGACGGCCTCACCGCCACGCGTCAGATCGCCGCCGATCCCCGCCTGGCCGGCGTCCGGATCGTCATCCTGACCACCTTCGAGCTCGATGAGTATGTGTTCGAGGCCATCCGGTCCGGCGCTTCAGGCTTCCTGGTCAAGGACACCAAGCCTGGAGACCTGATCGAGGCCGTCCGAATCGTCGCCGGCGGCGATGCGCTGCTCTCCCCGGGCGTCACCCGCCGGTTGATCGCCGAGTTCGCAAACCGTGCCAAGCCGCCGCCCGACTCGATCACGCTCGAGCAGCTGACCGACCGCGAACGCGAGGTGATGGCCCTGGCCGCCACCGGCCTCACCAACGACGAGATCGCCGCCAGGCTCATCGTCAGCCCGGCCACCGCCAAGACCCACGTCAGCCGCGCGATGATCAAGCTCGGCGTCCGCGACCGCGCTCAGCTGGTGGTCGCCGCCTACGAGACGGGACTCGTGCGCCCGGGGTGGGCAGGCTGATCGTCGGCGTTACACTCGCACCCCCGCGGGGCCATAGCTCAGTTGGGAGAGCGCCTGCTTTGCAAGCAGGAGGTCGCCGGTTCGATCCCGGCTGGCTCCACTTCAGAAGTGCCTGCGAATAGGTAGTTTTGGGCGTCGTGGCTTGTTCCTCCTTTCCTGAATCGCCCTCGATGGAAGCGTTATGGAAGCCTCCGTCTGGGAAGTGGCTTCTCGGTCGGAGTCGTCCGGCTCGCCGTGTTCCTCGCTGATCGCGCTCCCACCGATCCCTTCGTGGTTGGCTGGTCGTAAGAGAAGACGAGTTTGCTCACTGGGTGCTCGCCCAATACCGGGGTGCATCCACTCCTCGGGGGGAGACGGGTCCGGATGACCCGTCTTCCGCCGAGGAGTACCCCCGCGGGAGCGACGTTGGCAGCGCGATGGCGTCTCGCGGGCTGACGCGGCCTTCGACCCGCCCAACCAGCCGGATGAGCCCCTTGACCGGGCCCTCGGAGAGGACGGCCGCGAACCCGGTCGGTCGTCTCGATGCCAGCGTCGTGTCGCAGAGCACGTCGGCAGCGTCACTGCACCGGTCGTCCGACCGCACGCACTTGCTGAGTCGCGTTCATCGCCGAGAGCAGGGCCGATTGCTGAGACGGCCAACGTCCGCCATTTGCCTACGCAGCGTCGGGCCCGACGCACCGGCGCCGCCAGGCGAGTTAGCCCGGGATGTCTGATCCCAGCCATCGGTATGTCGCCATAGGGCTCGTCCACTCGGGCGCCGGCTGAACGACCAATGCGATCGTGCGCGCCAAAGAGGAAGCCGGATTCGGCCAAGGTGTTGGCCATGAAGTAGCCGAGGTTGCCCGCCGCGATGATCGCGAGCGCGCCGTGGAAGAACGTCTGCAGCCGGATCTGGGGCAGAATGTCGATCGTCATTCGCGCGTGCGGGCATGTGGCGGCTGTTGAGCACGCCCAGTTCTTTGCGCGTCATCCCGTCGCGTGAGACCCAGAAGAGCGCGCGAGCCGTACATCGTCGCCGTGTTCATCGACAGGATCAGCCCCCACGACCATGAACGCGATCACCAGCGCCAGGGACATGCAACGATTCGCCATGGCTCCCCCGCGGAGAGCCGCCCATGAGTGGGCCCCCGCCTAGGATCCTCCACAGGGGCGCTCTGGGTGCGGGCCTGGCCACGGTCGTGCTCTGTCTCGCCGCGGCGGGATGCGCCGGATCGCGACCCGTCCGAAGAGCGCCTACACAACGCGACGTAGCCGCGATCGAGGCCGCGATGGTAGACATCACCAATCAGTGCCAATCGTCAGCCGCGTTCGTCGCCACCGCCGATACAGCCTCACTCAGGCGCGACGTAAACGCGCTTCTGCACACCTACGGCATCGTGCACCCGGACGCGAGGCTGTCAATCGGCGCCCTGCACACGACCCCACGCCGCGAACTGGAAGTGGCCCAGACCGACTTGCACGACGGCTGCGCTCCCGAGCAAGGCCGACGGCTTGCCGCCGCGACCGAGAACCACTAGCGGTCTACTCGGTGCCCATGTTGCAATTCGCTTGTCGAACTCGCCCTCACGCTCGAAGGCCGTACGCTCCGTCGTGAAACGGGAACTCGAACGCCGCGATCATCTCTCACGCAACGGACGAACAGTAGGAGCCACTGTCAACCAGGCCCGCGTCTCTCTCCCTTTGCGACAAGAGCAGGAGACCCGGATGCGCCGTCACCGCTCCGGGCACGCGCCAGCTGCAAGCACCCTGCAGAGCCAAAGCGAGAGTCAGGACGCCCACCGAGCTGGCGATCGGATTTGAGGAGACTGACAAGCGCTGGACGCCCCGCCGCTACGGCGACCTGTGCGTACGCACCGCCGTGGTTCCCGACGAATGACCTCGGCGCCGACGGCTCTCGCCGTCGCCCACTCTCAAGCGCGCGGCGTGGCCGGCGCGCACGATCGCATTGGTAGTTCAGGGGCGCCCGAGTGGACGAGCCCTATGGCGACATTCCGATGCTCGGGGCAGGTGTCGGCGAGTCCAGGAAGCCGGGCTTAGAGGCTGAAGGTCTAGAGGCCGTGAGTAGCGGGGATCATCGGTGCTGGGCGTTCGTGGACGGCGTGGACGATCTCGGTGTTGTCGATCCCGCGCAGGTACACCGAGGTGATCGCGAGGTCGGCGTGGCCGAGCTGGCGTTGGATGACCAGTAGTGGCACGCCCTCGCGCGACATCTCGACCGCGTGCGCGTGCCGCAGCTGATGCGGCGCAAACCGACGTCGCACGCCCGCCCGTTCGGCGGCGCGGTGGAGCTGTGAGCGGACGGCGGCGGGCGCCCACTCGCGACCGACAGTTGGGCCGCGCAGCACGCAGAACAACGCCCCGACCGGCAGCCTGGCTCGCAGCTGCACGCCACGGGGTGAGCTGCTCCCATGCCCAGCGGTCCATGCCGACCTCGCGGCGCTTGCCGCCTTTGCCGCGGCGGATCAGGATCGCGCCGCGGTTCAGGTCAAGGTCGCTCTCTGCCAGCGCGAGCGCTTCGCTGATGCGTAGTCCGGCGCGCCAGAGCACGAGGATCAGGCCGCGGAGTCGGACCGCGTCGTGGTCCTCGCCGGCCGCGTGCATGACGGCGATGATCTCCTCGACGCTGGGTGGGTCGGCCGGGTAGCGCTGGCCCTTGTTGCGTGGCGATAGGCCTTGGTGAAAGGTGGACAGGGTGGCGGCGACCGGCGTCGTCCGCAGACGTCCAGCAGCGTGGTGGATGGCATGCGTCCTCCCTCGGACGATGGTTGATCCACCGATCGTCTCGCCGGCCCGGCGGCAGTGCGGCTCTCTCAGACTCGCCCAGGTCGCTAGTGCTTCTCGCGCAACGCGGTCGTCGCGACGGTGACCAGCGTGTCAAGGTTTGCCTACGCAAGATGCTCGAGTCGAACGCTGAGAATGCCGGAGCGGCGACGATGCACCACTGTGGAACGCGTCTGCGAGGAGGGGGCAACCTCATCCAGCCGGGCCTGGCGTCCAGCGCCGCGGCGCAGAGCTCCTCGAAGCAGACGCTGGTCGAGTCGGTGTGACCGTGGCTTGGGTCGGCATCGGGCTCTCGATCGAGAGAGGATCGACGCGATCCGCGCGCAGTCTGTCGCGCGGATTATGCGATCGAGGTTGGCGACACGGCAGTGGCTGTTGCTGACATAGGCCCCTTGACTTTGCCCCACAAAGTCTACTATGGTTTGCGTCACAAACTCTAGGTGGGAGCGTGGACTATGACTGCACACATCGGACCGTCATCCGGAACCCCCGAGGAGAGCAGGATGGAAGCCCGCGAAGCGGCGCGCCTGCTGGCGCAGACCCAGGCCGACGCGCGGCGCTCGCTGGACTTCCGGGCGCCGTGGGTGTCGCTGGTGGCGGCGGTGGTGGCGCTGGCCGGTTTCGGGATCGTGTGGCTAAACGTCCGCAATCAGCACCCCTTCACTGGCCCAAGCCCCGCGTCGCTGGTGTTCTTCTACGCGCTGATCGCACTCCGGATCGCCACCGTCATCTTCGCCTACGCGCGAGCGCGAACCGGCATCAGCGGCCACTCGGTGACGGTGCAGCGCAACGAAGCTGTGGCGATGGGCGCGGCGCTGTTGGTCTGGTATGTGCTGCTGATCGCGATCGCGACCAGCGCTCACCACAGCGTAGGCTTCTACTGGTCGGTGTTCCTGAACGGAACCCTGATCGCGCTCGCCGCCATCTGGGCGGCGCGCTCGGCGATCCACAAGAGCTGGCGCCAAGTCGCGCTCGCCGCTGCGGTCGCGCTGATCGCCGTCGTCGGCGCAAGTGCCGGCCCCCGAGGCATGTGGCTGGTCAACGGTGTGGGGCTGTGCGCGTTGCTGCTGGCGGAGTCGGCGATCGGCACGTGGCAGCGGCGCGGGACTCAGACACACACGATGCGGACGGACGCATGACCGCGGAGGCGGTCGACCCGCTGATTCACGTCCCGGCGCGACTCCAGATCATGGCGGCGCTGGCCACCCTGCCCGATGGCGACCAGCTGTCGTTCAAACGCCTCCAGGACATGATCAAGCTAACGCCGGGCAACCTGATCACGCATCTACGCAAGCTCGAAGAGGCCGGCTACCTCGCGACCAGCAAAACGGGCAGCGGACCGGCCTCGCGGACCTCGGTCGCGCTGACCCACGACGGGCGCCGTGCCCTCGAGATCTACGCCACGACACTGCGGGGACTGCTGAACGGAGTCTCAGCAGCCCCCGCAGCCTCTGGCCCACATCTCGACGGCCACGGTGCTACTCGAGGCTAATCCGAACCGGGACGGTGGCGGCCACAGCAACGGCGCTGCGAGATGGTGGCGGCATCACGAAGTTCTCGGCACCCCGGAGTTGCCTACGCGTATGCATACGCAGGGTTCAGTCTCGCGCCGTCTCCCGTCGTGAGTCCTTTCGCTGCTCCTGTGTCATCCATGAAGGGCCGGCTGGTGTCAAGGGGTGGTTGGGTTAGGGGCCTCTGGTGGTTGGGTGCCGGTTCGCGGGCTGCGGTCCGGCGTGGGAGGCGGCTCCAGTCATCCATTCGGTCACGCTGGGCGGACCAGGGTGTCGTGCGGTGCCAGGGGGCTCAATCAAGACCGGCGGCCGTCCTGTTCAGTGATGAGCGGGAGACCAGACACAGGAGCGAGCTCGCCCTGGCTTGCACCTCGCGCCCTGATTGTGAGCGCAAGCTTGTGGTGGGCTGGCGTTGGTCATGCGGCTGCCGCCAGCTCGTCGTTGTCGTCAGGGTGGTTGGTGAGGCAGCGGATCTCGCCGTCGCGCAGCCCGTAGTAGCAGAGGGTGAGGATCTGGCGGGCGATGGCGACTCTGGCGATCTTGGGGCCGCGGCGTTTGGCGATCCGTTCGTATTGGGCGCGCAGCGGCCCGCCGCCGGTGGGTGTGTGCTGCGCGGCCTCGCACAGCGCCCAGCGCAGAATCGTGGAACCCTGACGGGAGATGTGGCCCAAGCGCGCCTTGCCGTCGGAGCTGCGCACGGTCGGGGTGAGCCCGGCCCACTGGCAGAGGTGCTTGGCGGTGGGGAACCGTTTGACCTCGCCGACCTCGGCGATGATCAGCATCGCCGTGTAGCGCCCGATCCCGCGGATCTGGCACAGCAGCTTGACGCGCTCGTCGGCTTTGGCGCGCTGATCGATCTCGCTGGTGGTGTGGGCGATCTCGCGGTCGAAGTCGCCGATCAGCGCAATCAGGCTGTCGAGCCGGCGCCGGGGCCCGTCGGGCAGCTGCAGGGCGGCGAGGTACCCGCGGCCGGCTGTGCCAAACAGGTCGGAGTGTTCGGGCAGGATCCCCTGGCGGGCCAGCAGCGCGTGCACGCGGTTCTTGATCGAGGTGCGCAGGTGCACGAGCGTCGCGCGGTGGCGAAGCAGATCGCGCAGGTCGCGCAGCGCCGGCGGGGCGATGTACGCCTCGGGCAACAGCCCGGTGCGCAGCAGGTGCGCGAGCGTGCGCGCGTCGACCGCGTCAGTCTTCACTCTGGCGGCAGCGATCGCGCGGGTGCGCAGCGGGTGCGCGAGGTGTACGTCAAAGCCGGCGTCCTCGAGCAGCTCGGCGAGCCACTCCCAACCGTAGGTCGCCTCCAGCGCAACGTGGGTGCTGTCGGGATCGCCGAGCAGTTCGCGGATCGTCTCGCGCCCGGTCGGGATTCGCTTCTGCAGCGTCAGCTCGCCGTGCTCGTCGATGATCGCGATTTGCGAGCGCCGGCGGTGCAGGTCGATGCCGACCCACCGCATAGGGTGAGACATGGTCGGTCCTCCTCTCGAATTGTCCGGCCGCGCGGCCGTAATCCGCGCGGTCTTCAACGATGCGGTTCGGGACGGAGGACCGACTTCCTGCCACCTCACGGACACAGGCCGCTCGTGCCGCCGGAACCCCGGCCCTTCATGACATCAAGTGAATGTCGGTATTTGCGGGTTTGAGTGATTGATCTGCGCGGCAGGGGCGGCCGCGGTCTCGGCGGTGTAGAGCAGTCGCCAGATGCGACGGGCGAGGTGGCGTTTGAGGCAGCGGATGGCTTCGAGTTTGGTCTTGCCTTCGGCGTGTTTGCGAGCGAGATAGGCGCGGGTCTCGGGGTCGGTGTTGGCGCGCGAGAGCGCGATGATGTGGATCGCGCGGTTGAGCTGGCGATCGCCGCCGCGGTGGAGGCGATGGCGGACGGTCTTGCCGCTTGAGGCAGGGACCGGTGCGGTGCCGGCGTGCCGTGCGAAGTGCCCGTCGGTCGGGAAGCGCTTCGCGCCGGCGGTATGGCCGATGATGATCGCCGCCGTCACCGGTCCGCAACCGGGCTGGGCGAGCAGCTGAGGACAGTGCGCATCGATCAGGCCAGACAACTCGACCAGCAGTTCGCGCTCCTCGCGCACGATCTCTGAGATGCGCTTGAGCAGTCGCCGAGCGACCCGCAGTTGCGGGCTGGGGGTCAGCCGCGCGAGCTGACGCGTCAGCCGCGCGCAGATCCGGGGACCCCGCAACGAGGCGGGGCTAAGCTGGGCTTCGATCTCGGGCGCGATCGCGACCAGATGCCAGCGCAGGCGGTTGATCATCCGGGTGCGCTCGCTGATGATCTGATCGCGATACTCAGCCAACACGCGGATCTGCATCGCTTGGGCGTCGGTGAACGCCACCGGGAAGCTCTCGGTCCCGTCGCGGAGCACCGCCAGCGCCACCGCCCGCGCATCGATCAGATCTGACTTGCCGGCCTGCCGGGCGACCTTCCGGGTCTGACCGGTCATCGCGGCCGGCACCCGGATCACCCGCTCCCCGGCCGCGATCAGCGCCGCTTCCAGACGCGCCGAGACATGCCGGCCATCCTTGATCGCCCACACCCGATCCTCGTCCAGGCCGGCGGCGAAGCGCAGCGCATCAAGCGATCCGGCGTCGCTGGCCGCGATCTCACGCTGCCCTTGCAGCGCGCCGGTCCCCCCGTCGACCGCGACCAGCGTGTGGTTGCGCTTGTGGGTGTCTGCCCCGATCACGATCATAGGCGGCGTCCCTTCGTTTGAGCTTGACGAAGCGGACGTTCGGCGGACACCGCTCAGTGGGGCGCTGGCACGCTCCTGTCAAGTCACGCCGGCGGTCCTCGGTCGGTGACGGGCGACACAGCGAAAGCCAGTCAGACCCCCTTCGGGTCGACAGCGGCAAAGAGAGTCAGCCCGCCACCGGCCGAGAGCCAAACCGACCGGCCGGACATCACCGATCCAGACCCAGCCTCTCACTGAGCGGCAAAGCACTCACTCGATGCCGGCCGTCCGCGCCATCCAGATGTCGCCGAACCGCTCGCAGGCTCAGAGGACTCTCGAGCGGCGAAAGCGATCGCCAGCGAGCTGCGCGGTTCCGCGCAGAGCAGGGCGAATGCCGTCGCGCTCTAGGCTCTTGGGAAGAGCCCCGGGAGGTTGCCCCGGTCGCCGTGGAATTTCGGTGACGGCGGTCCGGGTGTGATTGTTACACAGTGACTGCGATGGCGGCCTCCTGGGTATTGTCATGGCTGCAGTATCGGATCTTGGTGCTGCCACCGCGCCGCTCGGACCTGCTGGAGGGCGCCGTGTGCGTCGCGGTGCGCAACGACGACCGCGATGCGCTCAAGCAAGCGTGGCATGGCTGAGGCGCTTGAGCGGGCCGGAGCGGTCGCGCAGCGGCTCGTAGCACTCCTCCACGAGGAGGTCGGCTCGTGAGCCTCGCAGCGGGTCTGGTGATCCTGGTGGGCGTCACCATCTTCGTTCTGGTCGACTCGGCGCGGGAACGGAAGCGCACGCGCTCGCGGCCCGTTATTAGATGCGCCGGCTGTGCACGATGCCGTCGGGCGGACGATCGAGAGGGGCGGTGAAATGAGACCTAGCAGTCAGCTGTACTAGGCGGCTCGTGTCGCCCGTGACGTCGAGGTGGTTAACGAGTCGATCGAGGAGCGGGATCCCGCGCCCGCGATCCACCGGCTGCGGAACATCGTCGTGGGCCGCGAGCTCGGACGGCTGGGCGTGTGGAGACTCTCGTGGGTGGTCGGCGATGAGTGAGGAGACGCTGACAAAGATCAGCGTGCGCCTGTTCGTCGGGATCATCCACGTCTTCGCCGTGGCGGCTGTGGCTCTGCCTCTGGCGGCCGCACCCACGATTTTCCTGACGGGGTTCTCGATGGCGGGCTTGGCTGATTGGCTTGCTGAGCGAACGGGACGGGCAACACGGTCACGTTCGTGACGACGGCCGCGTTCTTCCTGATCCCGTTCGCGTTCGGCGCCGGCCGGATCGTTGACCGACGCAAACAGGCCGTGGCGCTGCGGTCCAACTTGGAGTCCAGCGGGTAGCGGGTGCAGCCCGACGCAGCTGGGCTAACTTGTAACTCGTGAGAAACCAACGACAGGAAACCACAGAATGAAACTATCCAGGCTCGCTGGCGCCACCGTAGCGCTGGCCTCAACGTTTGCCTTAGCGAGTACGGCTAGCGCAGCCACTCTGCACTCGGGGACGATCAGCTACAGCCGCTCGTTTACCGCGCCCAATCCGCAATATTGCGCCGAACCTGACGGTCTCGTTGACGGTGCCGAGACGGAGTCGGAGAACTGGACGGTCACGTTCGGAAGCGTGACCGTTCCCGCAAACGACCAACCCGGCTCGGTGGGCGGGCACATCACCGGCACCATGCAAGAGGAGGTCACTTGCCCGGATCACACCGACTCGTTCAGCGTGTCCACGCCGGGCCCTGTGCAGGTAGCAGTTCGGGGTGCCCCTGGTGGCATCCAGATCGGTGTATCGCCTGGTGAGGGTCTCGGTGGAAATTCGAGCGACGTTGGACCTATCTCGGTGGCTCCCGACTTTGAGGTCACAGTGCCAGACAATGGCGTTCTTAGACAGCAGGTAAGCGACTCTCCGGACTATGCGTTCGGTGCAGACGACAGCACCGACACCGACCCGACGCAGACTCACACGCACCTAGGTACAATGACGGTCACCCTGCATTCGAACCTGCACCTGGTGACCGACAATGTGAAGAGCACCGGCAACCCGGTGTCCGTCAACGTCCTACGAAACGATAAGGGCGACGGGCTGAGGCTCGTACGCGCTGCTGCGCATCCCGCGCATGGGACGGCCGCGTGTGGCTCCAACGGCGTGTGCGTGTACTCGCCCGGGAAATCCTACAGGGGCAACGACTCGTTCAGCTACACGGCAACCGACAGTTCTGGACACAGAGCGTCAGCGCGCGTGTTTGTGCGGTCGAAGGGCGGCGCGGGCATCACGTTCCAGAGCTTGCCGAGCGGTAACCCGCCTTACACCACGTGGCCGTTCACGACGCCTAGCGGCAAACCGTCGTGCGGCTCGGATTATCTGACGGTGACGTTCTACAGCAAGAAACGCGATTTTGATGTTGACGGCACGTTGAACCCGCACACTAGTTGCGGCGAAAGCCCGTACGAGCTCGACAACGCGGATGGTGTTTACCTCGAATATCAGGAGGCGCTTTCCGACAGCAACGATCCGGGGTTTACCCGGTTGAAGACTAGTCCGCGGGATGCGACGCCAGACAGCGGAGGTTTCCAGTTCCACGTTCACGTGCATCATTTCACGTTCCCGACCGTGCATGTGCAGGGCGTGCGTTTGAGAATGTGCGAGGACATTCCCGGCGCTGGCGACAAGTGCAACAACTGGCATTGGGAGGCCAACCCGTTCGACTAAAGACCTCGTGCGGCTACCCTGATAGCCCGTAGCCAGCTGTGGAGCGGCCCGCCATCGTGCGGGCCGCTCCGCGTTCGGCTTGCGTAGGATCGACCGCCGAGTCGCGTTGCTGGGCGCCAGACAAGCTACCTTGACGAAGGCGCTGGTGCCCGAACGCGTCCAAGCGCACTCGGCTTCGAGGATGTGCACGAGCAGATCCCGTTCCTCGATCTCGAGTTCCACGGGCTGAGTGTTGCAGCGCAAGCAGACGGGGATTTGCCCGCCGGAGCGCACCCGTGGACGAGGCGCTCGAAGCGGACGATTGCTTTACGCAGCGGCGCTCGCATGTGCTTCCAGGAGAAAGCGCTCGCCTCAGCAGCGCCACACTCACGAGCGCGTTGCCGCTAAAGCACGCGCCACCGAGAGTTGGGGCCGCCGGACAATCTTAGGCGATTTGCATAGGCAGCGCGTGGCGGCTGGCTACGTGGCGATTACTGCCGCAGGTGCGTGAAACCGGCAGCATCGAGCGGGCTGTGTCCTCTTGATAAGTGGCGGCGGCGGGCATGGAACTGATCGACGCGAGAACAGGCGCCGGGCCGATCAATACATAACACCAGCCCCAGCCGAGCACGGGCGCGTTGGCATGCGAGCTGACGCGGCGGTCCCGATGGCTCGTGAGCCTCGCGCCGAGCGGCCCAGGCGGTGCGTCGTCGGGCTGGCGTGACGCTTGGATGTTCTCGTAGGCTCCGGGATCGGATGGGAGCTTGGAGCGTCACTCAGCTGATCGCGGGCGACGCGCGGACCCCCGATGAGATCCGCGATGCGGTGTACCTGTCGGTGGGGGACGTGCATGCCAAGCAGAGCCGGTTCTGGCTGCTGCTGATCTTCGCGACGGGGATCGCGACCGCGGGGATCATCGGCGACTCGACCGCGACGGTGATCGGCGCGATGATCATCGCCCCGTTGGCGACGCCGATCCAGGGGGTGGCGGTCGCGATCGCGTTCGGTGAGCGAGGGCCGCTACTGCGCTCGGCCGTGACGCTGGTTTTCGCGATCGCGGTCACGGTCGGGTTCGCCGCTTTGCTGGCGTGGCTGCTACCGGAGCTTGGGCCGCTGACCCACAATTCGCAGGTCACCTCTCGGGTTTCTCCGACGCTGATCGACCTGGTCGCGGCGGGGTTCACCGGGCTGGCGGGCGCGGCGGCGATTAGCCGGCGTGACATCGGCGACATTCTGCCGGGGGTCGCGATCGCGATCTCGCTGGTACCGCCGCTGGCGGTGGTTGGTGTGACCGCCGATGCGGGCGACTGGAGCGGCGCGCTCGGCGCGCTGCTGCTGTTCGTCACCAACGTGCTGGCGATCATCGTGCTCGGCGTGGGGGTGTTCAGCGCGGTCAGGCTCCGCCACCAGGACGCGGCCGGGCACCGGCTGCGGCCCGCGTACACGGTCGTGTTAGTCGCCGGCGCGATCGTCACCGCCGCGCTTGCGGTCAGCACCTATCGCACGGTGCAGCTGTTCGACTGGCAGCAGAGCGCGATGCGGATCGGCTCAAATTGGGCGACCGCCCATGACGCGCAGCTGTTGACTGCTCGGTTCGACGGCGACAAGCTCGTCTTCGTCGTCCAGGGTTCGAGCAACGGCAGTCAGGATGCGCAACTGCTCAGCCAGCTGCGCGGACAGATACCCGACGGCACTCCGGTGATCGTCGACCGAGTCGTCGGCGGACTCAGCTATATCGGCGCGGTCGGCGACTCCTGACCAAGCCGGCGCTCCGGCCTGGTAGAGGCGCGCACGCAGTCCTGGCACGCCAACGGCCGATGCCGCTGCTTGGCCGACGGACCGGCCATGCAGCCTGCCGCCTCGCTGATCCGCGAGCCAAAAGTGGCACGCTGGTCGATCCTCGGCCACCAATTCGACCTGGCGGGCTCTTGGTGCGACCAGCGTTGTCAAAGGGCGGCTCGGTTAGCAGGCGGCGTGTCCGATCGCCCCGACGGCCGAGGGGCAGGCGACCGGGTGTTTGGATGGGTGTTGGATCCGGATACTGCTGCGGGCGATGTTGTTGGTCAGGCGCTGCTCACGGGTGGCGCTGGCGACGAGTGCGGTGTTGTCGAAGTGGTCGCCGGCTGTGTCGGGGACGAGCTGCACGGTGATCGTCGCGCTCGCGCCCGGCTTGAGGTTGCCGAGCGAGCAGATGATCAGCTTGCCGGTGCGGCAGCGTCCGGCTGACGGGTCGACGGCGATGATCTTCGCGTTCCCGCGCAGGCGGTCGACGGCGACCACGTGCGCGGCCGCCACGGTCCCGTGGTTGTGCACGGTGATCCGGTAGGTCTCAGTCTGGCCCGCCGCGAGGACGGGATCGAGCGCCCGCTTGGCGATCGACAGGTCCGTCGTCGGGTAGACGGGGACGGCCGGGGTCACCGGCGTGGGCGGCGTTGGGCTCGGCGGTGACGGCGGACTGGGTGGCGTCGGAGGGTGGGGGCGTCGGTGGGTTCGGCGGCGGCGGTGGCGGCGCGGGCCCGGTGCAGGAGCAGATCGGTGAAGACGCAGTGCTCGACGGGATGCTTCGGGGTCAGGGCGATCGCGGCGACGCCGCGGCTGAACGAGACGAACCGGCCGTTGCAGCGAACCGCGACCAGCGTCCAGTGGCCGTGGGTAACGCCCAACGGCGCCTGCTGGCGCATGATGTAGCGCCCGAACGGGAGGTGCCGGGTCGAGTCCGAGCGGTTGTTGTCGGTGGCGTCGACCGCGACGGCCTGGCGGGTGTTCGTCGTGCTCTGGTGATACTGCATGGCTCTGTGCTGGGGGGTGACCAGGAACTGCGCGGTCCCGGTTCCGCCGACCGTGATCGTCGCCAGCGACAGCGACGCGGCGGGGACGAACGCGTTGACGAACGTGCAGGCGGTCGTGTGCCCGGGGGTGATGGTGACCTGGACGGGGTGTCCGGCGCGGTGTTTGGTGCCGTCGCAGGTGACGCGGACTGACCGCCAGTGCCCCTTGGCCGACGCTGGGGAGTGCTCGGTGATCGTGTAGCGCCCGGGTGCCAGACCCGAGAGGGCCGGCGCCGCCGTTGCGGGAACGCCGGGGGTGGCGGTGGTCGCGGTCGACTGGTGGGCGGCGGCGCCGCCGGCGGGGGCGGTCGTGTAGCGGAAGTGGCCGACGCCGCCGCGGGTGATCTTGGCGATCGTCAGCCCACCGACTGGCGGCTGGTAGGTGTTGGTGTACACGCAGGTGACGTGCTCATTGGCGACCAGGTGGATCGACGTGGTCAAATCCTGCACGGTCGTGGTGCTCGTGCCGGCGACGCCCGATGCGGTCTGTGCGGTGCAGTCGACCGAGGACAGCTTGTAGTTCTCGACCGCGTTCTCGTGCACGTCCCAGGTCTGGCCGCCGGCGCGGAAGAAGTCCTTGGACTGCCCATCTGCGAGCGTGAACCCGTCGGGGTCATAGGAGATCGACCCGTCGAACTTGAATGACGGGGCCTGGCCGGCGGGCGCGTCGACGACGCGTTTCTTGATGGTGATCGTGCCTGAGGTCGGGGGCGGCACGACGTACAGCGCGTAGCAGAACACGTGCGTCACCCCGGCCGGGAAGTAGACGTGCTCGACGTTGTCGCCGTTGAGCGCATCGTCAGAGCAGCGCAGCGCCCCGAACCCGTATTGCGGCCCCGGGTACTCGTCGGCGAGGACCGGGTCCTCAGGGGTGCCGCCCTGGGCCCACAGGCCCCCGCTGACACTAGCGGCGTTGGCCTCGGCGTCGGTCAGCTCCACTGTCGTGGCGCCCTGCAGCCGGTAGCCCGGCACACGCTAGTGGTACTGGTCATATAACAGCGTCGACGCGCCGGTCACCACCGAGCTGTCGAACGGGTTGGTGACGATCGATAGCGACCCCCACGGCCCGGTCGACGCGCCGCCCTGCTCGCCGGTCCCGAGCGGGAACGTCCAGTCCGGCAGCGGGTTGCACGCGTCCTGCGGTGAGGCCTCCTCGACCGCCGGGTTGACCAGCTGTCCGTTGCTGTTGTAGGGGGAGTCGGGGCCGAGGTCCTCGAGGCTCTCCTGGATGTCGTTGCGCGCCTTATTGGCGTCGATGTCGCTGTAGGACGGGCACGAGCGCGCCGCGAACGTCACGTAATAGCCCGAGCCCGCGGCGAACGCCTGGGGCGGGAGGATCAGCAGCACCGCGATGATCGCGAGCACCCCGATCGCAGTGCAGGCGGCGATCCTGGGATGACCCAATGCCATGACGACCCTCCTCAACAGCTTGCACGTCAGTCGAGCGGCTCGGAGATCGGCTCGCGACCAGCATCTTTACACGATCGGCGGATCCGCGTTCAACGGGGCACATTGGATGTAGGTCAGCGGCGCGGATCACCCCCGGGCTCGTTTCGCGGGTCCGGTCGGTCGACGAGCTCGTGGCGGTTCAGAATCCTGGACGGGAGCCCGGCTCGTCATTTGAGCGCCGCCCGGCCGGCGTATCGGGTTCGATCAGGGGCAAGACCACCCGCGGCGGCCGTACCTGCACGGTGCCCGACAGCTGCGTCCACACGGTTCTTGCGCCGTGGCGAGGGACGAACCGCTGGTGATCGTGAGCCTCGCTGCGCATCACTCGGCGCTCGTTGGTGGCGAGACATCTTGTCGGGTTGTCGAGCTGGCATGCTCAAGCTCGGAGCTCTGATCCGAGCGGATTACGATCCTCCGGGCTCGGGGATGCCGGGCGGGTTGCGGCCACGATCACCGAGCCCCCGACCCGTGAGCGGACAGTAGGGAGCAAGAGCTGAGTAGCGACGAGATGATTGACGTTGAGGTCCGGCACAGAACCGATCGGTGCCGGCGTGGGATCCAACAACGACGAGGCGGTCGCGGGTGCTGCTGATCGTCGGTAGCGGGCTGTGGGGTCATCTGCGGCTCGGGGATTTCACGATCATTGATCTGATCGCCGCGACAACCAACGCGTTTAACGCGGCGTTGCTGGTGCGCCGCCCTGATCACTGGAGGAACTTCACGATCGTCGGAATCGTGCTGCTGGCGCTGATGGGCGGGATCGCGGGCGGGGTGAGCCGCGACCTGATCCTCGGCAGGATCCCTGCCCCGCTGCTGAACCCGTGGTACATCGTGCTGGCGATCGCGGCGGCGGTGCTGGCCTCCGCGATCGACTATCGGTCAGGCCAGGAATTTCGCGAGGGGATCTATACGTTCGCGACCGCGGCGTCGCTTCCGTGGTACGCCGCGATTGGCGCCAACGCCGCGTTGCACGCCAAGCTGCCTGACATCTCCTGTGTTCTGATCGGGGTGATCGGCGCGACCGCCGGGCGCTACGTGGTGGATCTGTCCTGTGGCGTCACCCCGAAGCAGTTGATTCGCGGCGAATGGTTTGTGGGGACGGCAGTGCTCGCCAGCACCGTCTACGTCGTCTGTGAAGCCGGTCTGCATCTGTCGATTTGGCCGGCGACGCTGATCGCGTTCGGGGTGGCCTTTGTCTTTCGCTACGTGGCGTTGGTGCGCCACTGGGAGGAGCCCGAACTTCGCGCCCCGCCACAGCTCGCGGCACACGAGCCCGACCCGGGCAGCCAGGATCAGACGGCCACCGAGTTCAACGGCACCCCTGACCAGGGAAGCCGTCGGTAGCCGATGACCGCGTTCTCGCCGGTCACCGCTCGCCCGGGTTCGGAGCGCAAGCCACCGCTGAGACGAAGATCGTAAGGTACGCATCTGCGGCGCCGTCGAGCACCGCGGAGAACCCCCGAAGCGCTCGCGCTCTGATGCCGTTGTGCGCGTGCCGCTGTGATGAGAGGAGACGTTGTGTCTGAGCGCCCAAACATCATCCTGTTGATGTCCGATGACGTCGGTTGGGGGGACCTGGGGTGCTACGGGGGCGGTGAGAACCGGGGGGCGCCGACCCCGAACCTGGATCGGTTGGCGGTCGAGGGGCTGCAGTTCATGTCGTTCTACGGCCAGCCCAGTTGCACGCCCGGGCGGGCGGCCGCGGTCACCGGCCGGCTGCCGGTCCGCAGCGGGATGACGACCGTCGCGTTCCCGGGCCAGGGTGGCGGGCTTCCGGCGGGGGAGTGGACGCTGGCCAGCGTGCTCAAGCAGGCCGGCTATGACACCTGTCACATCGGAAAATGGCATCTCGGGGAGTCGGACTACTCGATGCCGACCGCGCACGGGTTCGATGAGATGTCGAACACCACGCTTTATCACCTCAACGCCTACACCTACACCGACCCGGCCTACAACCCCGACTTCCCGTTCGATGACCCCGCGACGATGAAGATGTGGGGCAACGTGCTCGGGGCTCTGGAGGGCACGGCCGGGGAGGACTGGCGCGAGGTCGAGAAGCTCGACTCCAAGAACATCCCGTTCATCGACGAGAAATCGACCACGCGCGCGACCGAGTACCTGGACGAGCACGCCAACGGCGAGAACCCGTTCTTTATGTATCTGAACACCGCCAAGCTGCACCAGCCCAACCTGCCGCACCCGGAGTTCGCGGGCAAGTCGATGGGCAAGTCCAAGTTCCTGGACTCGCTGGTCGAGCTCGACCACTGGGTCGGCGTCGTCGCCGACAAGATCCGCGAGCTCGGGATCGCTGAGAACACGCTGATCTTCTGGACGACTGACAACGGCGCTTGGCAGGACGTCTACCCCGACTGCGGCTATACGCCGTACCGTGGAACGAAGGGGACCGACTACGAGGGCGGCAGCCGGGTACCGGCGATCGCGTGGTGGCCCGGAACGATCGAAGCCGGCCGGCGCAACTCCGAGATCGCCGGGTCCCTGGACCTGATGGCGACCTTCGCCAACCTCGCCGGCCTGGAGCTACCCACCGAGGACCGCGAGGGTCAGCCGACGGTGTTTGACAGCTGCGACCAGACAGCGCTGCTCAAAGGCGACGGGCCATCGACGCGGGATCACTGGTTCTACATGACCGAGACCGAGCTGATCCCCGGGGCGGTTCGGGTCGGGAAATGGAAGGCGGTCTGGAACATCCGTGAGGGCTGGCGCGGCGCGGCGCGACACACCGCGATCGTCCCCGAGCTGTTCGATCTCTGGCAGGACCCGCAGGAGCGCTACGACATCTTCATGAACAGCTTCGCGGAGAAGACGTGGCAGGCGCCGCAGATGGCCGAACGGTTGTTGAGCCTGTTGCCCAGCTATGCGCAGTATCCCAACCGCCCGTTGCAGACGGCCGGGATCAGCTACGCGATGTTCGACGTCGAGGACGCCCAGGTCCAGGAACAGATGCAGAAGATGCTGCACGGCCTCTCCTCTACCGCCTAACGGCATCAGCGAGACGGGGAGCGGGCATGAGCACACCGTTGCCGTCATGGCGTCCCGGGGCGACCCGGGACGCGATCCTGGCGTTCCTGGATGACCTTGCCCACGTCCCCGTCGACGAGCGGGTCGCCTACCTCGACAACGACGGCACGATGTGGTGCGAGAAGCCCACCTACGTCCAGTTCGACTTCTTCCTCGATGCCCTGCAGCAGCGCGTGCGGGATGACCCGTCGCTGCGCGATCGCCCGGAGTTCGCGGCCGTGCTGGACGGCGACATGGCGACCATCGGTGAGATCGGGCTGGCCAAGGTCGCCAGTGCGCTCGCCGCCCTGTTTGACCACCAGACCCCCGTCCAGTTCGATTCGGCGGTCGACGAATTCCTGGGCCGCTACCGCCATCAGACCCTGGAGGTCGGCATCCGGGGGGTGATCTATCAGCCGATGTTGGAGCTGCTTGACGAGCTGCGCGCGCGCGAGTTCACGGTCGGGATCGTGACCGGCGGTGGCACTGAGTTCGTGCGTCGGGTCAGCAAGCGCTGCTATGCGGTTGAGCCGGGGATGGTCGTCGGGACGTTGATCGGCTACACGTTTGATCGCGACGACGCCGGCCTGCCGGTGTTGCGCCGCACGATCAGCGAGATCGGGAGCGCCAACGAGGGCGGCGCCAAGCTCGAACACATCCAGTCGCAGATCGGCCGTCCGCCGATCCTCGCCGTCGGTAACTCCGGCGGTGACCGTGAGCTGCTGGAATGGGCGCAAGCCAGCGGCCACGGCGGTCTCGCGATCCTCGTCGACCACGACGACGACCAGCGTGAGTTCGCCTACCAGAGCACCGCCGCTACCTTCCAGGACGACGAGCCGATCACCATCATCGGTCGGCGGCTCGGCTGGGTGATCGTCAGCATGAAAGACGACTGGAACACCATCTTTCAGACCGCCTGAAACCCGTGCCCCACGAGGTCTCGACGTGAGCAGCTGCTGTACGCCCGGCCGGTCACCCGACGGAGCAGGCCGGTTCGCGCCACACACAGAACCCCAGACCGCCAGGGCTCCGGTCAGCCCGTCACTGATCGCGGTCCCCGACGGCCGGTTTGCGATGGGCGAGACCGGACCCATCGCCTACGCAAGCGATGGCGAGGGGCCGATCCACACCGTCGAACTGGCGCCGTATGAGATCGCCGCCACGTGCGTGACCAACGACGAGTTCCAGACGTTCGCAGACAGCAGCGGCTACGTCACCGAGGCCGAGCGTTACGGCTGGTCGTTCGTGTTCGCCGGGTTGCTCCCCGATGACTTTGAGCCGACCCCAGCGGTCGTCGCGACCCCGTGGTGGCGACAGGTCAATGGCGCGGACTGGCGCCACCCCGAAGGCCCGCAGTCCGGACTCGCCGGGCGGGAGCGCCATCCGGTGATCCACGTCTCGTGGAGCGACGCGGTCGCCTACTGCGCATCGGCCGATGCGCGGCTGCCGACCGAAGCAGAATGGGAACACGCGGCCCGCGGCGAGCTAGCTGGCGCGACGTTCCCGTGGGGCGACGAGCTCGAACCAGGCGGACAGCACATGATGAACGTGTTCCAGGGCACGTTCCCGGCGCACGACACCGGCGCCGACGGATGGGTGGGTACCGCCCCGGCAGACGCCTACCCGCCCAACGGGTACGGCCTCTACAACATGACCGGGAACGTCTGGGAATGGTGCGCTGACTGGTACTCGGCCCACTACTACCAGAGCAGCCCTGAACGCGACCCGCGAGGGCCTACGGGCGGGGCCAATCGCGTCATGCGCGGCGGCTCCTATCTCTGCCACGCGTCCTACTGCCGGCGCTACCGCGTCGCGGCGCGGATCGCCAACAGCCCTGACAGCTCAGCCGGCAACGTCGGGTTCCGAATCGCCCGCGACGGCTCGGCCTGAACCCCAAGCGCTGCCGAGATCGCGCGTCCAGCGCCGCCGCGGGATCAGTCCGTACCCGAGCACCCCGCCGAGAGCAGCGGCTTAGCGAAATGTCGCGCGCGCCGCTAACGAGGACCGGCCCACAGACGCTGGCGGGTCGGGTACCTCAGCGGTCAACTGGCAGGTCGTCTTCGCCGTAGACCGCGAGGCCGTAGACGATCCAGAGGCTGAGCGCGAAGATCGCGATCGACCACAACGGGTAGGCGGGGATCGTCAGCAGCGCCCCGAGCGCCGCCAGCGAGCCGGCGAACATCCCGAACAACCGCCCGAACGTCCCGCCGCCGAACAACGAGGCGGCAGCGATCAGCTCCAAAGATCCCGAGGATCAGCGTGCGGACTTGCGCTTTGTCAGCTGCCACGCTCAGGCGGAAGTCGTTGGCGTTCATGAGCGCCCATCTGGTAGCACGTGACCACGGTCTTGGGCGATCACAGCTCCGCGGAGAACTCCGCGCCGGTCACGATCAAGGGCGTCTGCCTCGACGTGGATCGCCGGGTGTTGCTGTGTCGCAACTCGATCGGAATGGGAGCTGCCAGGTGGCCGGCCGCAGCTGGGCGAGTCATTCCCCGCGTGCCTAGTCCGCGAGGTCGAGGAGGAGACTGGTCTGACGGCGACCGTCCACGCGCTGATCTGTGCCTAGCCCTACGAGGTGCTCGCCGGCCGCTGGGTCAACGTGATCGTCTACGGCTGCGAGATCTCCCAGGCCGCGGCGCCGGTCCCCAGCGCAGAGCACCTAAGCACGACGCTGGTCGATCTTGACCAGCTCGATGTGCTCGCGCTCGCCGATGGGTATCGAGAAGCGGTCAGGTGCTGGGCGACCCTCCGCTGAGAGTGCCGGTTTGTCGCCCGTGCGGCACTCTCGGGGTGCGGCGCACGGCGGCGGTTTGCGTATGCACCGACGACATACCGCCGAGGCGGGCTTGTACCTTGCGCGAAAGGCGCTAGCGCGATGACGGATCGGTCGCGTCGACCTATCGGCGGTACTGACCGGACTTGAATGGGTGCGCGAGTCCGGCATGCTGACCTCCCCCATCGGCCTGACCAACACTCACAGCGTCGGCGTGGTCCGCGACGCGCTGATCGCCGACGAAGTACGCCAGCGCGGCACGGAGGCGGGGCACTTCTGGGGGCTGCCCGTTGTCGGTGAGACATGGGATGGCCTGCTCAACGACCTCAACGGCTTTCACGTCCGCCCCGAACACGTCCAACGGGCGATCGAGTGCGCCACTGACGGCATGGTCGCCGAAGGTGCAGTCGGCAGCGGCACCGGGATGATCTGCCACGGGTTCAAAGGCGGCATCGGGACCGCCTCGCGGGTACGGCCCCGCGAGGAAGGCGGCTACACCGTTGGCGTGCTGGTCCAGGCCAACCACGGACAACGGGAACGGCTGGCCATCAACGGCGCCCCGGTGGGCCGCGTGATCGACCCTGAGGAAATCCCGCTGCCCGACGCCGACGAGGGCGTTGGATCGGGGTCTGGATCGATCATCGTCATCGTCGCGACCAACGCGCCGTTGCTCGCCCACCAGTGCACACGACTAGCGCAGCGCGCCGGCCTTGGCGTCGCCCGTACCGGCGGCGCCGGTGAGCACACCAGCGGCGACCTGTTCCTGTGCTTCGCCACCGGCAACCGCGGCATGAACACCGGCGAGCTCGGTCACGACAGCCCCCTCACGGTGCCCCTGCAAATGCTCTCCGACGCCTACATCACCGGACTGTTCCACGCCGTCATCGAAGCCACCGAGGAGGCGATCGTCAACGCGATGCTGAGCGCCGAGACGATGACCGGCCGCGACGGCATCACCGCCCGCGCACTGCCGGGCGAGCGGGTGGTGGCCGCGCTCGATCGCTGGGACTCGCGATGAAAAATCGATCGAGGGGCACGGTGCTCAAGCGGCGCCCAACCCTCCCCACTAAGCGTCATCCAGCAGACGTCTGACCGGTCGTTCGACCCGGCTACGCGAGCTCTCAGACCGGACGCCTCAAGCGCGGCCGCGATCAGTCGCGCCGCTTGCTCTTTCGCTAACGCGACCCCTCATGCCCCGACGTGTCGGACGATCGTCTCCCCGCGATCAATCGGACGATCGCCCCAATGGGGAAAGTCACCCCGGGTCGTGCGACCTCGGCCAATCCATGCCAGAGGCGATCGTGTGGGTCTCGCCTCTGGTCGGTCGCGACACGCTTACGCATTAGCCCAAAGGCAGCCGTCGGCGATCGCGCCGGCCGGATGACTGCTTTCGTTTCTCGCCGCGCCACGAGCTTGGCGATTGCCTTGGCGACGAAGCGCTCGTCCGCTATCTCGGCCTCGGGCGATCGTGTTGCCGCGAAAGCACGCGCCACCGAGAGTTGGGGCCGCCGGACAATCTTAGGCGATTTGCATAGGTGTAAGTCTCGTCAAGGTTGGTTCCGCTCACGGAGGCGAGCGATGGGCGGTTGGTGGCCGAGGGCGGAGTGTTTGCGGTGATGGTTGTGAGCGCCGGGATAAACCGGCATGGAGAAGGAGATGAGAGAGCTCTACATCGAAGATCTAGCGAATCACGGTGGCCCCGAGTCATGCGTTGGCGTTCGTGAGGGCGTCGGCGAAGCGTTGACAGGGGTACGCGTAGGCGGGGCTATTGAGCCGCGAAATCAGCCAGTTCGGGGTGCCGACGCCGTACAACTAGGCGGAAGGCGAGATCGTCGGTCGCGTTATGCGAGTGGCCGGCGGACCCTGCGCGGTCTGAGAACCCAGGCATGCGCGGATTCTCCATGCGCGAGAACCGGGAGGCCCGATGATCGCCCGTCAGTAGTCGATGATGCCCCGTCCTGGATGGTTCGCGGGGTGGCGTATCGACGGCTGGGCGGGCCGCGAGGGGAAGGCCGAGCCGAAGCCTGAGATGAACGATCGTCGGGAATCAGACAGCCGCGTAGTACCTGCGAAGCTGGTGAACAAGGCCGAGGAATCGGCGGCGGAGTCGGTGGAGGAAAGGCGGCTGGACAAGGGGAACACGGGCCAGCAAAACGCGTGCCGGACGCAGAGCCGGGATGTGAGCGCGTCTAGTGCGCTGGATCGTGTGCGGCAGGTTGCCGCGAAGGACAGGGACGCGAGGTTCACCGCGCTTTTGCATCACGTCGATGTCGATCGCCTCCGTGGCGCGTATCGGGCGTTGAGCCCGAGGGCGGCTGCTGGGGTCGACGGTGAAACGTGGGAGTCCTATGGGCAGAACTTGGAGGAGAACCTCCAGGTCCTGCACGCGAGGGTTCAGCGGGGCGCGTACCGGGCTAAGCCGTCGCGCAGGGTGTACATCCCCAAGACCGATGGGCGGCTGCGGCCGCTCGGGATCGCCGCGCTGGAGGACAAGATTGTCCAGCGCGCCGTGGTCGAGGTGTTGAACGCCATCTACGAGACGGACTTCCTGGGGTTCTCCTACGGGTTTCGGCCCGGTCGCGGACCGCATGACGCGCTGGATGCGCTCACGGTCGCGATCGAGGACCGCAAGGTGAACTGGGTGCTCGACGCGGATTTCCGCGACTTCTTCACGAGCTTGGATCACTCCTGGCTTGTGAAGTTCCTCGAGCACCGGATCGCGGATCAGCGGGTCCTGCGCCTGGTCCAGAAATGGCTCAGGGCAGGCGTAATCGAGGACGGCAGATGGACCGCCAGCGAGGAAGGCTCGCCCCAAGGGGCGACAGTCTCGCCGCTGCTGGCCAACGTCTACCTGCACTACGTCTTCGATCTGTGGGTCCAGCAATGGCGGACACGGCACGCCCGCGGCGAGGTCATCGCCGTGAGGTACGCCGACGATGCCGTGCTGGGGTTTCAGCATCAATCTGACGCCGAGCGCTTCAGGAAAGACCTGAAGCGGCGCCTGGCCATGTTCGGTCCGGCGCTTAACACTGAGAAGACGCGCCTGGTCCGCTTCGGACGGTACGCCGCCCAGCAACGGGCCGAGCGTGGTCTCGGGAAGCCCGAGACGTTCGACTTCCTCGGCTTCACGCACTACTGCGCGAAGCGAAGGGACGGACATTTCGCGGTGAGGCGCAGGACGATTAAGAAACGCCAGGCGGCCAAGCTAAAGCAGGTCAAGGCCTCGCTGATGGCTCGCCGCCACCGACCCATCGAGGAGCAGGGACGTTGGCTCGGCTCCGTCGTGCGTGGACATCTCGCGTACTACTCGGTCCCGGGCAACATCCATCAGGTCAGCGCGTTCCGCGAAGAGGTCATCCGGCTCTGGCGAGCGGCACTACGCCGTCGCAGCCAGAAGACACGGATGAACTGGGAACGGACACGCCGCCTCGCGGATAGGTACCTGCCTCGCGCCCGCTACATCCATCCCTGGCCCGACCAGCGCTTCGCCGCCAGAACCCAAGTCAGGAGCCCAGTGCGTTAGACGCGCACGCTGGGATCTGCGCGGGGGGCGGCCAGCAATGGCCGTCCCTACCGCGATAGTGCCAGAGCCATCCGTCAAGCGCTTTGGTGCGTTCGGCGCTTGACCGGTAGATCGCCCCGTAGGCCCAGCCGCCGAGGAGGGTGCGGATGAAGCGTTCGGCTTTGCCGTTGGTTTGGGGTCGATAAGCGCGGGTGCGGAGGTGGCGGATCCCGAGGGTGCGGCAGGCGGCGGCGTGAATCGTGGAGCGGTAGGCGCCGCCGTTATCGGTCATGACTCGTTCCACGGTGATGCCGTGACGGGCATAGAACGTCATGGCGCGTCTGAGGAAGCCGATGACGGTGCGTCGGCTCTGATCGGCCAATACCTCGGCGTAGGCCAGGCGGGTGCAGTCATCGACAGCGATGTGCACGCACTCCCAGCCCGCGGTCTGGCGATAGACGCCGAGGGGGTCCTTGCGCGTGGGCCGCTTGCTGCGGGCGGCATCGCCGGTGAACCGACAGCCCGCGCCGTGCTGGATCCGTCCCAGTCGCTTGATGTCGATATGGACCAGCTCCCCGGGGCGTTCTCGCTCATAGCGGACGGCGGGCTCCAGGCCGAGCCGTCCGAGCTTGCCCATCCCGATCCTCGTCAGGATTCCCGACACTGTCGACAGCGGCATTCCCAGGACCTCGGCGATCTCGGGGCCGGTGAACCGCACTCGCCGCAGCGCGGCGATCGCCGCGACGCGCTGCTGGCAGGTCCGGTGCGGGATTCGGTGCGGCGCCGAGGAGAGATCGCGCAGCCCGGCCTCGCCCTCGATGCGGTAGCGGCCCACCCGTTTACGGGCGCAGCGGACGCTGACGCCGGCGGCCTCGGCCGCCGCCGCCACCGTCCGCTCCCGCCGGACCACCGCCAGACAGAGCTGCCGACGGCCTTTCAGACTGAGCGCCGCGTTAGCGTGCAGATTCATTCGGTGTCCTCCTTGGGACTGAGGTGCTTGGCAGCTCTCAGCCTCCAAGGGGCACCGGATGGACCAACCTACTCAGGAACTACACATAGGCAGCGCGTGGCGGCTGGCTACGTGGCGATTACTGCCGCAGGTGCGTGGAAGCAGGTCTGTTCAAGCGCGGCTCGAGTTCGCCAGCCCGCTCTGTCGCTGGCGACGCCTGGGAACGTCCAACAGCCCTGCCAGGAGGGAGTCGACGGGTGGAGCAGGCGGTCAACGCGCTCGCCGGCCCTGCGGCGTGGGCTGCAACCTTGAGCTCCACGAGGAGGACAAGGAGATTGTCAAGATTCGGCTCTCCACTTGACCGTCCGATCACCCGCGGCAACCTGGTGCGCTAGGCAGTGCGCTACTGCGAGGTGCGCGCGGCGAGCGGGCGGCGCGAGAACGCGGGCGGCACGGTACCAGTGTGGTAGTAGGCGACATACAGATCGACGACCTCATCGGTCGTGAGCACCTCGCTCCGTGTCACGGCAGAGCTTCCACCCGACCAGGAGATTGTCTCGGTGAGGGCCTCCGAGTTCGTTTCGGAGCGTCCGATCACGAACTGCTCGTAGCCGCCGGCCTCATTGCGCTGACGCAGCTCGACGGTGAGCCGCCGACCGTCCTGCCCGGCGGCCTGGATGTACTCCTGCGGCCACTCGTCGTGTTTGACCAGGTCGATCGGCCTACCCGGTGGCAGCGCCCACAGGCTGACAGCGAAGTGGCGGCCGCCGTCGAGCATCCGGACGGCGCGCTCGATCGCCGCCTCGACCGTCGAGTCGTACGGTTCGGCCTCCATCGAGGTGTGGCCGTCGATCGTAATGGCGTGGGTGACGTCGGGCATCAGGGGAACGTGATGACGCGCACTGAGGTGATCTTGATCTCCGTGCCGCCCAAGGTAGCAGTGGCCGGATTGGACGAGCTGACCTTGCCGTCGAAGGCTCGCTCCGCGGCCTTACGCGCAGCGGTGCCGCTCTTGACCTCGATCGCTTCATATGTGCCGTCCGGCTTGAGTGCGAGTCCGTCGTAGAAGCGGCCCTGCGGCCTGTCGGGAAGCTTTGCTTGGACATGGTCGGGGATCGCATCACGTCCCGTCACGTCGGCGTAGTCCTGCAGGCCTGAGCCTCCTTGTCGGCGCCGTAGCCGCCGCTGCCGGTAAAGCGGCCGAGCGGATCGCGTCCGTCGCCGCGATCGATGCCCGGGCCACCCGTGACGGCGTCACCCCCGTAGCCGGCCGAGTTGGGGACGTCGACGACCTCATGGATGGGCAGGTCGGCGGCGACCGAGGCGATCACATATGCCTCCTGGCGGCCATGGCCGTAGCGCGCCACCACCACCTCCACCACCTCCCTCACTGCCTCGCGCGTGGCCTGAATGAAGTCCGCGCCGATGCCGGTGCAGACGTGATAGCCGGACTGTTCGTGACACCCACGCCGCCATGGGCGATGGCGAGGTGTGCGGCACCGCCGTGGAGACGGCCATGGACATCACGGTGCGCCTGACCACCCGCACGGACATGAGCGCGCGCTATCCGCAGTACGCCATCCCGGAGGGGCAGCTCGGCGCCACCGAAAGGCCGCCCAGGTCAAACTCGGTCTGGCTGGCCACGAACACCGGGACCACTGGCAGCGCCGCGATGTAGACACCACTCATCGCCCCCCACATGCCGTCCAGGGGCGATACGTACTTCGCCCACACGACGCCGAGGAGGATTCCCGGGCATATCCCAGCGATTTGAGCGACGCTGAGATCCCGGAAGAAGCGAAGCTTGGCTTCCAGGTGGGAGGGCGGGTTTCACGATGCCTCCTCCTCCTGGCGAAATAGGCCGTCGGAGCTCGGGCGCGGGTCGCGTGCCTGGCGCGGCTCCGGTGACAGCGCGCCGCCCAAACATCTTCCGGGAGTTCATGAAAGGACGCCGTTGTGGACACCGCTGACGTACGCAGCCTTCTTGAGCGCCTGCAGGCGGAGCTCGATTGCGCCGGAGGCTTCCGGCCGCTCGCGCTGCGCTGTGAGTGCGCCAACCTCGAGACGATCTACGTCGAGCTCCGCGGCGGGCGCGTGCACGTGAGAGACGATCGGAAGTCAAGACCTTCGGAGACCAGTTCTGAAACGCGCTCGGCGTCGGCGAGCGCCAGGCTGAGGCGGCCCACGAAGGGCTGGAGGGGCTGAAGAACTTCAACTCCTGGCAGGACATCGGCCTCAATCCGGTCGCGTCCAAGCAATTGTCGTTCCCGGACGGCGAGTTCCCGGGCTTGGCAGACCGTTTCGACCTGACCAGCCAGGCCGGCCGTGACGCGGCCATCGCCGATGCCAAGCCCTGGCGGCCAAGACGGCAGCACGGCCATCCACCTCGGACGCCCCGTGGCGATGGGCTTCGATAACGTCGTCGGGGATCCCACGAGCGAGGCGATCAAGCACCACGTGAGCCCCGAGCCGTCCTGCGGATGACCCTCAATCCGATCCGGACCTTCTGGAACCGCAAAGCCGACCGCATCCACGCCGAGGGCGGCTGGGGTCCCCTCCGGACCTGGCCGGTCCCACGGGAGGGCAAGGACCCGCTCGTGTTCCAGATGCGCCTTCCGCTGACGATGGAGCTCGTCGACATCGGGACGCTCGCGGCCAACGCTCCCGGCGCGCCGCAGAGCGTCGAGCAGGGGGCGCTCGAGATCGCCCGGGTGGCGCCGATCGGGGGAATCATCCTGACCGGGGCGCTTCGCGAGACCAAGCCCGACACGCCGCCCGAGATACTGGCCACGATGACGGTGGGGTTCTCCGACATCGCAGGACCGCCTGATGTCGACGCTCATATCGGATCCGACGCCGCCGACGACGTGCGGCCGCCCGAGGTCGAGAAGCTCTCGGACCGCGCGACCCGGATCAGCCGTCTGCAGCGGGTGCTGCCGCCCGACGCCGACGAGCTGTGGCCGCTGCTGACGATCCAGTACCTCATCCAGAGCCGCTACGGCGCGGTCGCCTACGCCTACGCGACGACGCGCCCGGGCATGATCTTCGGCGGGGACGGGCGCGGGCTGTTCCGGATGATCACCGAGGGCGGCTACATCGGGGAGCGCCCCCAGACGCAGTGATCACTCGGGCAGCGCCACCTGGACGAGCTCGAATCCCCCGGGTCGACGCGGTAGCCGCAGCCAGGCCGCACCGGCGGGGTGGGGCGACGGGGCAGGGTGACGCCGAGCAGCGGGCCGTCGACCTGGACGTCGGGCGCCAACAGCAGGCCGGTGCGCGCGCAGCCGGAGGGAGCGGGCGGCTGATCCGTCACGGTCGGGGTTCTTCCGACATCTGCCACTTCGGCGCCTAACACCGGCATCTACGGCCTCACCATCCCTCGCCGCCGACGACGGGCGAAGCGACGACAGCCCCCCCGAGCCGGCGCCAACCGGCAAGATGCCGCCGGCCACCGCTGCCGAACAACGGGTCGCGACAGTCAGGGCCGCCGATGGATTCTGGCCCACCAAGCCCTAGATCCGACGGCCGACGATCCACCATGAGTCAGTAGCCCTTGCGAGCCGGTCGCTTTTGCCGGCTGATTCCCACGGATGCCCGCTACGTGACGAGCACCGTCATGGCAGTCGACGGCGGCCTCACGATCGCTTGACCTGCAAGTGATCGTGAGGCCAGCCCGGAGCACGCCGCTTGGTAGACCTTCCTAAACGTTGTTCGGGGCCAACACCCGACGGACGGCGAGGACCTGAGCACGATCGTGTATCCAGTGACGCCCACTCCCTGCTCGACGAACAGAAGCTCTCTCGGGACGTGGCGGAACGGTGAGCGACGGCCTGATCAGGATGGCTGATCGACGTATCGCGCCGACCGATGGCTGACGCGGCCGTACAAACCGAGCATGGTCTAAGGGGCCTAGGTGAGGCGCGAGAGCAGACTGGCACCCTCACGTTGGCTCCTGCCCTGTCGCCCGTGCGGCACTCTCGGGGTGCGGCGCACGGCGGCGGTTTGCGTATGCACCGACGACGTTTGCCGATCGTCCGCGGGCTTGTACCTCGCGCGAACAGCACTCGCGACGGCCGGCTGAGACCGATAGCTGTGCGTGCCTCAGGCCGGCGGGACGATCGGCGGGTCAACCATCGTCCGAGGGAGGACGCATGCCATCCACCATGCAGCTCGACGCGTGCGAGCGACGTCGATCGCCCGCGACCATGTCGAGCTTTCACCAGGGCCGCCCGCCGCGCAACAAGGGACAGCGCTACCCGGCCGACCCGCCGACGGTCGAGGAGATCATCGCCGTGATGCATGCTGCCGGCGCGCCGACAACGAAGCGGTCCGGCTCCGCGGTCTGGTGGTCGTGCTCTGGCGCGCCGGCCTGCGCATCAGCGAAGCCTTGGCGCTGACCGAGAGCGACTTGGACTTGCAGCGAGGGGCGATCCTGGTCCGCCGCGGCAAAGGCGGTAAACGTCGCGAGGTCGGGATGGACCGCTGGGCGTGGCAGCAGCTCACGCCGTGGCTGCAGGTGCGGGCCAGGCTGCCAGTCGGGGCGTTGTTCTGCGTGCTACATGGCCCGACCGCCGCCGCGCGTGGGCGCCTGCCGGTGTCCGCTCACAGCTGCACCACACCGCTGCCCGTGCGGGTGTGCGGCGACGCTTTGCGCCGCATCAGCTGCGCCACGCGCACGCCGTCGAGATGTCTCGCGAGGGCGTGCCCTTGCTCGTCATCCAACGCCAACTCGGACATGCCGATCTCGCGATCACCTCGGTCTACCTGCGCGGGATCGACAACACCGAGATCGTCCACGCCGTCCACGAACGCCCCGCTCCGATGATCCCGGCCACCCACGGCCTGTAGACCTTCGGCCGCTCAGCCTGGTGGGTCGTCCTCGCACGCACCAGGCTCGGAGGATCGGGCCTGCCGAACATCGCCGACACCTGCTGGGCATCGGAATGTCGCCATTGCGCTCGTCCGTTCAGCGCCAACTCGAGCAGGAAAGCGCTAGTGCCGGGCAGCTGGCCGCGTTGCTCCTTTGGCAGGGGAGCAGGCGCCAGAGGGGGCCGACAGCACGCTCGGCCACCTCGTCCCATCCGGCAGCGACGCAGGCGTCGACGCGGGTGGCTGCTCCGTCGACGAGCGACAGCAGGTGCGTTTGCAGTTCATCGCGGATGGCCTGCTAGCAAGCACATGAGTGGCTCGCCGCAACCGCGGGCGAGCTGTAGGCTGGAGGACGGGACTTGGCCGCGTGTGTCGTCTCCCGTCCGAAGCGTAACCTCGGTCATATTGGGCGTGCGGACCAAGGTCGAGCTGGCGTCGAGAGCTCCGAACGCGCGACTGTCCGGGTTGTGAGCCTGCTCAGGATCCGCCGTAGCGGGCACGGGCGCTGGATTGCTCATGACGTCCTGGCCGAACATCAGTCGATCGTCTTTTGAATCTTCCTCGTGGGCCGCGATCGTCCTCAGGTCGTTGGTCGATGCGGCCGCGCGCGACGCTCGCATTGGTTGTGTCGAGATAAGTTTCCGCTATCGCGGATGTCATTCGATCCATACCTACAACAGAGCACCCGGGCCCGGAGCCACCAACTCTCCGACTACTACACGAGCTGCGCGGCAACCCGCGATCGCAGGCAATTGTCAGGGCTGGTCGAGAGTTAACCGCTGGCCCCTCGGAGTGTGGCGCATGGCCTACGTCCCGGCGGCCTCTGGCATAGAGAATCGTGGACGAGCAGAGATTGCGTGGCGTCCGTGCCCGGTCGACCGCCGGGCACGGACGCGTGGATCGTGATCTCTGCAGGCGGCTGTCAGCGTCGCCCGCCCAGGAGCAGCCTTAGCGGGATCGCGTTCGCCATCGCCTCGTAGCCGACGTCGTTTGGATGCAGACTGTCGTCGATGCTGTATGCGGAGTTGGAGTTGGCGGCGTAGACCGGGTTGAGGTACTGCGGGTTGTAGGGGTCCTGCGTCACCTTGGCGAAGTCGATCACCCCGTCGAACGCGCCGCTGGTCCGGATCCAGTTGTTGACCTGTTCGCGCAGCGTCTCACCGTACGCCGTGCCGTAGTACCCGCCGTAAATGGCGTTGGAGCCACCGAAGGGCGTCAGCGTGCCGGCGTAGATCTTGACCCGGCGGGCGTGCGCCATCGCGATCAGGTCGCGGTATCCGCTCTCGATCTGGGCCGCGGTCACATTCGGGTTGTTCGGGGCCGTGCAGCCAGAGTCCGGGTCTCCGGCTTGACCGATGTCGTTGATCCCCTCGAGCAGGATCACGGCCTTCACGCCTGGATGAGATAGGGCGTCGCGCTCGAAGCGAGACTCGGCGCTTACTCCGAAGCAGCTGGAGTCACTCAGGACACGGTTGCCGCTGATCCCCTCGTCTACGACACCCGGCGCGTGGCTACCGAAGAGTGCGTTGAGGCGGCGGGCTAGATAGTTCGGCCAGCGAGCGTTGGCGCCAGTCAGCGAAAGGTAGCCATCGGTGATCGAGTCGCCGAAGGCCACGACCGTGCCATCAGCCGACGCGGAGCTCACGTCAACCCCGTCGACGAAGTACCACGAACCGGTTCGACTCGTATAGGCGGTTGCGTGCGCATCGCCGGTGTGATCGCCCGAGGCGATGTAGTTGATCTGCTGCGCGTCCGAGTGGTTGGTCGCCGGGCCAGTGGCGTCCGGCAGGTAGACGCTCACGGCCAGTTCTGTGAGCGACGGCACGCTCATCGTTACCGGGTCACTACGCACTTGTGCGCCAGCCGGGACGGTAATCGATGCCTTTCCGCCGAACGTTACGGTGTGGCTCGTTCCCGGTATCAACTGCGCTCCGTCCAGGACGACACCCACGCTGACCCCGCCCACCGTCAGCGGTGCCGACCCGAAGGTATTGCTCACCTGGACACGCAGCGATTTACCGCCCACGCTGGTGTAGATGACGTTACGCACCGTCTGGTCGGAGAAGCCTGTGCTACCGGCCATGGGGCTTGCCGCCCAGGTCGAAACCCACCCTCGGTGGTTGGCCCCGCCTCGGGTCCCCCCATGGTGGCGGACCCGATGGGACGTGGGCGTCGCCGACGCCACGCCGAACGGGATAAGGCAGGCGCAAATCACCACCCCCGCGATAAGCAACCAGCGCGATCGCCGGACGCGATTGAACCCAGGCCCTTGAACGTTCAAAAAGCTCATCCTTCATGTCTCCAATGTTGATGTGACCACATCGATGATTTGATGAGGCGTTTATGACGTGCTCTCAAGGCACCGCGCGAACGTGAATCGCCCTAACGCTCTCGCAGTCGGCCGTTATTCGAGCAACGCCCTTCCCTACCTAAAGTGAACTGTGTCTCATGAAAACTATTCGTTAAGACCTAACTCTCCGTCGTCTGCCGCCTCCTTAGCTGGCAGGCGTTCTACCCAGGAGCAACGACGACGAACAACAATCGGCGGCTGGCAAACAAGCGCCGCCCCCTGAGCAGGGCAGCCCTCGTTGCCGGTTCATGCAGTAGTCAGCAAGGCGGACCCGAGCCCCCGGTTCGTGGGGGATCCTCAGCGGACGGGCCGAGCAGCTGGCTGTCGCCCGGCGACCCAGCGCGGCGCATTGCTGCGCGCTGCGGACCGACCCGCGGCGGGCCATGCTCCCGGCCGCGATCCGATCCGACCGCCTTCGGGCGACCTCCGCTCCGCCCCCACCGCGTCACCCCCACCCCCCGCCACCGCGACAAGGCCACCAAGCAGCCGCCATATCCGGCATATCCAACATGCCGATCTCGGGATCACCTCCGCCTATCTACCAGGGATCGACGACACGGAGATCATTCACGCCGTTCACGAGCAGCCAGCACCGGATGATTCCCGCCGGCCCAGCTCCCCGGTTGAGTCGACATTCGCTCCTGGCCACCGACGGTGGTGCCGGGACCGACAGCCCGCGCCTCAGGGACCGACAGCCCGCGCCTCAGGCACCGCCGCCCATGCCCGACAGCAGAGCCCAACCGGCACTACCGGGATCCCGTCGTCCCGGATCCGCGAATGCGTTGACCCAGCGCCCGTGCGCCGCTAACACGGCCCCAGCGAGTCGTCGCCGAGCTCAAGCCAGCGTCGCGTATCGCTGGGATCCAAAACAGTCGTCGGCACCGGCCGACTGGCGTGATCGAGTTCGTGGCATTGCGGTAGCCGGCGCCTCGGCGGTCTGGGCGGCGCTTCGTCGCCAATCCAATCGTGAGGTCTGGGACCAACTCGTTGCGAAAGCGATCGCGCCATCGGCCGGCGCCGCGATGGCGAGCGGACGCATCTGGCGAATAGGAGGGGCATCGCGGATTCGCCGTTCAACAGCGCTTGGTGGTGAAACGTGACTCTCGGGAGGGTGCAGGCCCCTTGACAGGCAAGTGCCCACTTGCCTATGCTCACGTCGTGGACGAGGACGTGTTCAGGGCCCTTGCGGACGCCACACGGCGGACCGTTCTCGACGAACTCGCCGAGCGCGATGGCCAGACGCTCTTCGAGATTTGCGGCCGTCTGGTCACGAACCATGGGCTCAGCTCGTCTCGGCAGGCGATCTCACAGCACCTCGCCGTTCTCGAAGGCGCAGGCCTAGTCGAGATCCGGCGAGACGGCCGTTACAAGTTTCATTACATAAACACCGAGCCACTCGAGCCCATCAGAGACCGATGGCTTGCCAAGGCCCCCGAGAGCTCTGCGGGGTGGACGAAGAGCAGTGGCAAAGCGGCCCGGAGGAAGGAGAAACATGAGGATCCGACTCGCAGCTGTGATGGTCGATGACCAAGCCAAAGCGTTGCAGTTCTACGCTGAGACGCTCGGCTTCACGACGAAGCACGACGTGCCGGTGGGGGCGGACCGGTGGCTGACTGTGGTCTCCCCACAGGATCCGGACGGCACCGAACTGGCACTACAGCCCAGCGGCCATCCTGCGGTGAAGCCATTCAAAGATGCACTTGTTGCCGATGGAATCCCCTTCGCGCAGCTCGCCGTCGACGACGTCGAAGCCGAGTACGAGCGCTTGAGCGCTCTCGGTGTGAGATTCACTCAGCCTCCCGCCGACATGGGCGTCGTCAGCACTGCTGTGTTCGACGACACGTGCGGCAATCTGATCCAGATCGCTTCGCCGAGCGCCGAGTAGGCAGCCATTTTGGAGCGGCCGCGTTTCGTCGGCGCAGTGATCCCGATGGCTGCATGAACCAGCCACTTCTTATTCCTTGCGTGAGTCGAGGAGCATCTCGACGGGGAACTGAGCCTCGTGCTTTGCGCGGTTGCGGAACGTGCTTGGATCGTTGACGGGCAGAACGCAACGAGGAGGTGGCGTTGAACATAGAGTTCCTCTCGACTGTGGCGGTCATCGCACCGGATCCGCCCGCGAGCCGCAAGCTGTACGTCGACGCGCTCGCCCTGCCGCTCAGCGGCGGCGACTATCTCCACAGCGAGCAGGTCGCCGGTTGTAAGTCCTTCGGGATCTGGCCGCTGTCCCAGGCCGCGGAGGCGTGCTTCGGGACGCCGCAGTGGCCAGCCGGGCGGCCGGTGCCGCAGGTCAGTATCGAGTTCGACGTCCCGGACGCCGCGGCAGTCGGCTTAGCGGCACAGGAGCTCGAGCAGGATGGCTACGAGCTGCTGCACCCGGCGCGCCAAGAGCCGTGGGGTCAAACGGTGACCCGCCTGCAGTCACCAGAGGGCGCGATCATCGGGATCTCGCACATCCCTTTGTTCCACGACCAACATTGACAGGGAAGCGACCTGCTCTATTGATGCGGTGAGCATCTCGGGCGCCCCGTCTCGAGTCCCGGAAAGCGCGGAAAGCTCGCATCTCGCGGACGATTGCATTCGTGTTTCCGCCGGCGCCCACCGGGCGAGCGCTTCGGCGACAACGCGATCACCGGCGTGCGCGCTCCCGGCCTCGGCGGTCTGCTGCGCGTGGTGCGCACGCTGCGTAGGCAAAGCGTCCGAGCCGGCCGCTTTGCGCCGGGCCCTGCTTGCGGCGATGAACGCGACTCAGCAAGTGCGTGCGGTCGGACGACCGGTGCAGTGACGCTGCCGACGTGCTCTGCGACACGACGCTGGCATCGAGACGACCGACCGGGTTCGCGGCCGTCCTCTCCGAGGGCCCGGTCAAGGGGCTCATCCGGCTGGTTGGGCGGGTCGAAGGCCGCGTCAGCCCGCGAGACGCCATCGCGCTGCCAACGTCGCTCCCGCGGGGGTACTCCTCGGCGGAAGACGGGTCATCCGGACCCGTCTCCCCCCGAGGAGTGGATGCACCCCGGTATTGGGCGAGCACCCAGTGAGCAAACTCGTCTTCTCTTACGACCAGCCAACCACGAAGGGATCGGTGGGAGCGCGATCAGCGAGGAACACGGCGAGCCGGACGAGTACGGCCGTTGGCGTCCAGCACCGCGACCCACCGCGTCATCTCGGAACGCAGCCAGAGCTTGACCCGCCCCTCTCCGAGATCGACGGCCGGTTTAGGCATGTCGTCGTAGCGCCGCTGGTATTGGCTGACGGTATTGCGATGAGCGACCTGCAGGATGTCGGCGACTCCTTGTGCGTCGATGAGGTCGTCGACTGCCACCCGTATGGTCACGACTCTAGCTTACAAATGGAAGCGGATCTGTCCGACGTTACTGCTAGCTTCTAGTTGTAAGCAAGAAGCGGCCCCGGCGGTGCTTGAACACCCCGGGGCCTGGCCGAGACCTATTGGGAGGTCACGACAATGGCAGCGTACGCCACACCCCGGCTCAGGCTGACGGCCGAGCGACCCGCGCGCAATGGAATCGAGCAGACGACTGCGCTCGATGTCGCCGCCGGCAGCTCGGTTTCGATGCGGTGATTGATCAGCTCGCGGCGCGCGTCGTGGAACGGCTCGCGGCGGTGATCGAGCGATCCCCTGCGGGGACGCCCGGCGGCCAGGACGAGTGGTTCGACTCGCGGCACGCCGCGGAATATCTGGGGATCCATCGCGACACGCTTCGGAAGCTCGCGGCTGAGAGCGCGATCCCTTCGGAGCAGGACGGGCGAAATTTGCAAGCTGTACTTCCGACGCTCGGATCTCGATGTGTGGCGGCTGGCCGGCGGACGGCCGCGGCATCTGGCAACGACATTGACGCGCGCCGCATAGGTGTCGGTCATGGATGGCAGCAAGCAGCCGCGCCGAGTCCGGGTCGAACGGAACATCTACCGTCGCGCGTCGGGCGTCTACGAGGTCGGCTTCAAGGACGCGACCGGCAAGCAGCGCTGGCGCACGGTGGATGGGGCATCACCGCTGCTCGCGCGGTGCGCGACTCGCTGCTCACACAGCGCTCCCGCGGCGAGCGAGTCTCGGACAACGGTCGGCTTCGCTTTGGCGATGCCGCCGGCGGGTGGCTTGAGGGGCCTGTGGTCGACCTCAGGCCGGCGACGCAGTCGTGCTATCGCAACGCGGTCGAGCAGCACCTGCTCGACCGCTTCGGCTTGCGACGGCTCGACGCAATCGGGCCAGATGATGTCGCCGAGCTCGTCCGTGTCCTTCGCAGTGAGGGACTCGCTGAATCGACGATCGTGATTGTCGTCGGCGTCACGAACCGGATCTACCGGTACGCCGCCCGCCGACTTGGCTGGGCTGGCGTGAACCCCGTCTCCTTGATGCTCTCATGTGAGCGGCCGAAGCCGTCGAAGGGGCAGCGTCGTCGCGTCTTCGAGCGCGGTGAGCTCGAGCAGACGATCGCCGCAGCCGGCGAGCCGTACCGGACGCTCTTCACCGTGGCCGTCCTCACCGGCGCGCGCCTCTCCGAGCTGCTGGCCCTCACGTGGGCGAACGTCCACGTCGGCGACGTCGATGACGCGGAGATCGAGTTCGCCCACCAGGTCGACCGACACGGAAACCTCACGCCGACCAAGACCGATGGGTCGGCGCGGACGATCCCGATCCCACCCCAGCTGGCTCGCCTCTTGGTCGAGCGCGGGCAGGTGTCGTCGTATGTCCGCCCAGAGAGTTTCGTCTTTGCGACGCGCTCGGGGCGTCCATTCAGCCAGCGCAACATCGGTCGAGCGCTGCATGCTGCTCAGCTCAAGGCCGTCGACGGCGAGGGTCGGCCGACCTTCCCGGCACTCCACGCTCTGGACGAGCGAGGGGAACCGGTCCCCATTCCGCACGGGACGCTGCCGTCGATGCACAGCTTCCGTCATACCGTCGCAAGTCGAGCGCTGCTCGCTGGCGAGAGCGTTGACGAGGTCGCATTCCTGCTCGGCCACCGCGACGCGAACGTCACCCGCGCCGTTTACGTCCGCGAGTTGTCTGACGCGCGGCGCCGGACGATGCGCCGCTCGCGCATGGTCGCCGAGTTCAGCGACATCCTCGGTGTTCGGCCCGAGGGCTGATCGCCACGAGCGCCCTGCGGTGGGCGTCCGTCGCTGTTGGCACGATCGCCACGTGTCCTGGCCACCGCAGCTTGGCGAGCTCCTCCCGGAACCAGAAAAGGCATACGGCGTCCACGACAAGCTCGCTCGATACTCCCTAGAGCCGGGCCATCCGAGGCGAAAGGCGGAGGCCTTCGCGCACGCCCTCGCGCTGACAGCCGACGACCTGGAGTACGTTGCTGACGCGCTCCTCGCCGGCGTGCGCACGACGCCGCTGTCCGGCGTCCGGCCCGCCGGCCCGCACGGCTTCCACTGCGAGGTCATTGTGCAAATGCGCGGACTTCGGGATCGCGCCGATCGGGTCGCGAACGTCCTTACGGCATGGCAGATTCGCTGGCAAGGCGATCCGCCTCGTTTGATCACCGCTTACATCGTCTCTAGAGTCCGATAGACGATGTCAACCACCAAGCACGCGATCGAGGAGCACGACGTTGTCGCGCTGCGAGTGCCGATCGGCCGTTGGCCGACCGGAACGACTGGCACAGCCGTCAGCCTCTACGAGGATGCAGCGCTGGTCGAGGTTGCCGAAGATGATCCACCCGGGTCCGCGCTGGACAACCTGCTGACTGTGCCCTTCGATCATCTCGAGCTGTGTTGGAGTCATCGCACCGGGTGGCTCGATGGATGGAAGCCTGATGGAAGCCGCACCGGCCGCGATCGGGCCGATAAACGATCTGCAGCTTCCGAGTAGATCCAGCAATTACGGGCGAAATCGCCAGCCGACCGTCAGCTGATCGGGGTCGCGGGCTCTTTGCAAGCAGGAGGTCGCCGGTTCGATCCCGGCTGGCTCCACTGCGAATACGCCTGCTAGGTGCGGGTTTCTTCGTATAGGACTCGGGTGGCAGGTTTGAGTCTGTCGATTGGTCATCAAGGTCGGTCATCAAACGGCGTCCCGAGGTCCAGCAGCACGCCTGCGTTGTGCACTGCTCTTCGACTCTCAGCCGGGGGGAGCGAGCGGAGAGACCTTGCGATCGCCGGTAGCGGGACTCCTGAGAACGGTCCGGAAGGGCGTGCTATTTATGCGGCGCTGTCGGCATCTGCCGGCTGACACGGCGCCAGTGGGGCGCTCGGATGGGGCGAACGGATCGCGCGGCTGGGCTGACCCTGGACGATCCAGATCGCGGTTTTTTTTGAGGTTGTCGGGTTAGGGGCCTCTGGTGGTCGGGTGCCGGTTCGCGGGCTGCGGTCCGGCGCGGGAGGAGGCTCCAGTCATCCATTCGGTCACGCTGGGCGGACCAGGGTGTCGTGCGGTGCCAGGGGGCTCAATCAAGACCGGCGGCCGTCCTGTTCAGTGATGAGCGGGAGACCAGACACAGGAGCGAGCTCGCCCTGGCTTGCACCTCGCGCCCTGATTGTGAGCGCAAGCTTGTGGTGGGCTGGCGTTGGTCATGCGGCTGCCGCCAGCTCGTCGTTGTCGTCAGGGTGGTTGGTGAGGCAGCGGATCTCGCCGTCGCGCAGCCCGTAGTAGCAGAGGGTGAGGATTTGGCGGGCGATGGCGACTCTGGCGATCTTGGGGCCGCGGCGTTTGGCGATCCGTTCGTATTGGGCGCGCAGCGGCCCGCCGCCGGTGGGTGTGTGCTGCGCGGCCTCGCACAGCGCCCAGCGCAGAATCGTGGAACCCTGACGGGAGATGTGGCCCAAGCGCGCCTTGCCGTCGGAGCTGCGCACGGTCGGGGTGAGCCCGGCCCACTGGCAGAGGTGCTTGGCGGTGGGGAACCGTTTGACCTCGCCGACCTCGGCGATGATCAGCATCGCCGTGTAGCGCCCGATCCCGCGGATCTGGCACAGCAGCTTGACGCGCTCGTCGGCTTTGGCGCGCTGATCGATCTCGCTGGTGGTGTGGGCGATCTCGCGGTCGAAGTCGCCGATCAGCGCAATCAGGCTGTCGAGCCGGCGCCGGGGCCCGTCGGGCAGCTGCAGGGCGGCGAGGTACCCGCGGCCGGCTGTGCCAAACAGGTCGGAGTGTTCGGGCAGGATCCCCTGGCGGGCCAGCAGCGCGTGCACGCGGTTCTTGATCGAGGTGCGCAGGTGCACGAGCGTCGCGCGGTGGCGAAGCAGATCGCGCAGGTCGCGCAGCGCCGGCGGGGCGATGTACGCCTCGGGCAACAGCCCGGTGCGCAGCAGGTGCGCGAGCGTGCGCGCGTCGACCGCGTCAGTCTTCACTCTGGCGGCAGCGATCGCGCGGGTGCGCAGCGGGTGCGCGAGGTGTACGTCAAAGCCGGCGTCCTCGAGCAGCTCGGCGAGCCACTCCCAACCGTAGGTCGCCTCCAGCGCAACGTGGGTGCTGTCGGGATCGCCGAGCAGTTCGCGGATCGTCTCGCGCCCGGTCGGGATTCGCTTCTGCAGCGTCAGCTCGCCGTGCTCGTCGATGATCGCGATTTGCGAGCGCCGGCGGTGCAGGTCGATGCCGACCCACCGCATAGGGTGAGACATGGTCGGTCCTCCTCTCGAATTGTCCGGCCGCGCGGCCGTAATCCGCGCGGTCTTCAACGATGCGGTTCGGGACGGAGAACCGACTTCCTGCCACCTCACGGACACAGGCCGCTCGTGCCGCCGGAACCCCGGCCCTTCATGACATCAAGTGAATGTCGGTATTTCCGGGTTTGTGCGAGTGATCACTGCGGGAGGGGCGGCCGGAGTCTGGCTGGTGTAGAGCAGGCGCCAGATGCGGCGGGCGAGGTGGCGTTTGAGGCAGCGAATGGCTTCGAGCTTGGTTTTGCCTTCGGCGTGTTTGCGAGCGAGATAGGCGCGGGTCTCGGGGTCGGTGTTGGCGCGTGAGAGCGCGATGATGTGGATCGCGCGGTTGAGCTGGCGATCGCCGCCGCGGTGGAGGCGATGGCGGACGGTGTTGCCGCTTGAGGCAGGGACCGGTGCGGTGCCGGCGTGCCGTGCGAAGTGCCCGTCGGTCGGGAAGCGCTTCGCGCCGGCGGTATGGCCGATGATGATCGCCGCCGTCACCGGTCCGCAACCGGGCTGGGCGAGCAGCTGAGGACAGTGCGCATCGATCAGGCCAGACAACTCGACCAGCAGTTCGCGCTCCTCGCGCACGATCTCTGAGATGCGCTTGAGCAGTCGCCGAGCGACCCGCAGTTGCGGGCTGGGGGTCAGCCGCGCGAGCTGACGCGTCAGCCGCGCGCAGATCCGCGGGCCCCGCAACGAGGCGGGGTTGAGCTGGGCTTCGATCTCGGGCGCGATCGCGACCAGATGCCAGCGCAGGCGGTTGATCATCCGGGTGCGCTCGCTGATGATCTGATCGCGATACTCAGCCAGCACGCGGATCTGCATCGCTTGGGCGTCGGTGAACGCCACCGGGAAGCTCTCGGTCCCGTCGCGGAGCACCGCCAGCGCCACCGCCCGCGCATCGATCAGATCTGACTTGCCGGCCTGCCGGGCGACCTTCCGGGTCTGACCGGTCATCGCGGCCGGCACCCGGATCACCCGCTCACCGGCCGCGATCAGCGCCGCTTCCAGACGCGCCGAGACATGCCGGCCATCCTTGATCGCCCACACCCGATCCTCGTCTAGGCCGGCGGCGAATCGCCGCGCATCAAGCGATCCGGCGTCGCTGGCCGCGATCTCACGCTGCCCTTGCAGCGCGCCGGTCCCCCCGTCGACCGCGACCAGCGTGTGGTTGCGCTTGTGGGTGTCTGCCCCGATCACGATCATAGGCGGCGTCCCTTCGTTTGAGCTTGACGAAGCGGACGTTCGGCGGACACCGCTCAGTGGGGCGCTGGCACGCTCCTGTCAAGTCACGCCGGCGGTCCTCGGTCGGTGACGGGCGACACAGCGAAAGCCAGTCAGACCCCCTTCGGGTCGACAGCGGCAAAGAGAGTCAGCCCGCCACCGGCCGAGAGCCAAACCGACCGGCCGGACATCACCGATCCAGACCCAGCCTCTCACTGAGCGGCAAAGCGCTCGCCGCACCTCGTCGACGCGCGTGATGCCGTGGCCGCCAACGCGATCGTTAGCTCGGCGATGGCGCGCCGAGCAGAGCGCTCGTCGGAGCCGTTGATGCATCGGACGATCGTGAGCACGCAGACACTCGTAAGCGCCCGCCGCGTGATCGGTTGCCGCCGCGGTTGCGTGTGCTGCGTAGGCAGATCGCGGGCTGGCGGCCGCGTCCGAGACTGCCTTGATGCCTGATTGCGGGCAGTTTGAGGCAGATCAGGACGCGCCGTGCACCCGCAGCTCGAGCTCATCATGGATCGGGATGCCGAACTTGCCTCGTAGCGGGATCGGGGGTTTGATGCATCGCGCGTGATCGACGGCGTCGCGATGGACGCCGATGAGCCTTAGGCCGTGTTGCTGGTAGAAGCGCAGCGCGTCGAGGTTGTCGTTGGTGGTGATCAGCCACAGCCGCTGGCAATCGCGCCGCGTGCACTCTTCGACGACGGCGTCGGCGCAGAGCCCACGCCCTCAACCCCGCGACAGGGCGTCGAGCGTGACAAGGCTCGACGCACCGTCAGCGAGATGGAAAGTCGCGAGTCCAACCGGGCTCCCGTCACGGGTCGCGAGCCTGGCCGGTAGGGCGCCGGCGTCAGCGTGCGCCCAGCGCTGACGACGGTCGTTGAGCCCCATGCTCGATCAGCAGGCTCTCGATCCAGGCGCGGTCGGAAGGACGGGCGTCTCGGACGGAGCATTTGGCGATTTGCGAGATTAGCTCTGTGGAGCTGGCGCTGACCTACTTCGGCGGTACGACGCACAGGTCGCAACATCTGCTCGCGGCGAGCGGCAGTGAGTCGACTGCCGGACCGGACCCTTCCTCCTCGTCGCGAGCGGCATCGTCACGCGAGCAGGTTCGGTGGGATCACGCTCTTGCTGTACCCCTCTCGCGCGGATCTGGACCCGAGTGCTCCTCGGCGACGACGTTGCGAGGGCGACGTGGGGCGAACGTCGCTGCGCGCGGGCCGTCGAGTAGGGTAAGCCGACGACTTGTCGCGCGGCGGACGTGACATTGACCGCGGAGTGCCTTTTTGACAGCTCAGCGACGCGTCCCGCTCAATTCTGTTGGTTGCCATCGATCGATGCCCCTCGGTTCGGTTTTTCCTGTATGCCAACGGTGATCGGAACGAGACTGTCCACCTGCCTCGGCGCTGTCCAAAACGGCTGGCGTGTGGCGACGTAGGGGTAGTGGCCGCGTATCGTGCGGCCGTACCGATGGGAGGCGATCGTGCCGGAGTACATGCTGTTGCTTTATGGGTCCGAGTCTGCTGATGAGGTTGAGCGGGCGCAGCGGTGGGCGGAGATGCCGTTGTGGGATCAGGTGAACGCGAGTCTGCGGGAGGCGGGTGTGTTAGTCGCGCACGCGCCGCTTCATTCGGTCGAGAGCGCCACGACGGTGCGCGTCCGGGGTGATGAGACCGAGTTGACCGATGGTCCGTTCGCGGTCACGAAGGAGGTGCTCTGCGGCTACTACGTGCTGGATTGCGCCGATCTGGATGAGGCGGTCAGGCACGCTGCGAGCCTGCCGTGGGCGCGCTATGGGTCGGTCGAGGTGCGGCCGATCGTGGCCGACGACGAGATCCCGCGGCCCGACCGGAGCGCCAGCGCGTCTTGAGCTCTCCGGAGCCGCCAGGCCGCGCGAACGTGGATCCGGTCGGCACGATCGAGGCGGCGTTCCGCGCGGAGCGCGCGGCGGTGCTGGCGACGTTGATCCGACATGTGGGCGACTTTCAGCTGGCGGAGGACGCAGTGCAGGACGCGTTCGTCGAGGCGGTCAGCGGGTGGCGGCGCGACGGTGTCCCGGCCCGGCCAGGCGCGTGGCTCACGGTCGCCGCGCGGCGGCGGGCGATCGATCGGATGCGCCGCAACCGGTCGGTGGCTGATCGAGCAGATCGGCTGGCGGAGCTGATGCGGCTCGATCGCCAGGAGCACACCGACATTGACGAGGAGAGCGCGATCGTCGATGACCGTCTGCGGCTGATCTTCACCTGCTGCCATCCGGCGCTCGACCTGCCGGCGCGGGTGGGGTTGACGCTGCGCGCGCTCGGCGGGCTCACGACCGGCGAGATCGCGCGCGCGTTCCTGGTGGCGGAGCCGACGATGGGCAAGCGGATCGTCCGCGCCAAGCGCAAGATCGCCGACGCGCGGATCCCGTACCGGGTGCCTGACGACGAGGAGCTGCCGGACCGGCTGCGCGGCGTTCTCCGGGTGCTGTATCTGATCTTCAACGAGGGCTACTCGGCGACCGAGGGCGAGCGGCTAGTGCGGCCCGAGCTGTGTGGCGAGGCGATCCGGCTCGCGCGGCTGTTGTGCGAGCTGATGCCCGACGAGGCCGAGGTTTGGGGGCTGCTGGCGCTGATGCTCCTGCACGACGCTCGCCGCGACGCGCGCGTCGCGCCGGACGGCCGCTACCTCGCGCTCGACCAGCAGGACCGTGCGCGGTGGGATCGCGTGCTGCTCGGCACCGGGCTTGAGGCGCTCGACCGCGCGATGCGGTTCCGCCGCCCGGGCCAGTACCAGCTGCAAGCCGCGATCACAGCCGTGCACGTCCGCGGGGCGGACACGGGCACAACGGATTGGGAGCAGATCGCGGAGCTGTACCGCGCGCTCGGCGAGATCGCGCCCTCGTCCGTCGTTGAGCTGAACCGCGCGGCGGCGGTCGGATTCGCCGTCGGACCGCAGGCCGGGCTCGAGCTGCTCGAGCGACTGCTGGCCGACCCTGCGCTCGAGCGCTACCAGCCGCTGCACGCAGCACACGCCGACCTGCTCCGCCGAGCCGGCGACCCACTGGCCGCTGCGCGTGCGTACGAGCGAGCGATCGCGCTCAGCGCCAACGCGGTCGAGCGGGCCGAGCTGCAGAGGCGCCTGTCGACGCTCGCCGCCGACTGAGGGCTGCGGCTCGCGAGCGAATACCGGTAGCGGCTCGCGAGCGGACCGGTCCGGGTCCTCGGCGCGGCCGTCCAACTCGGGCGCGGTGCTGCGACGTCCTCTGTGAAGCCGCCAAAACGGGCGGCGAAACCACCGGAGGTCTGATGACGTCTCAATCACCCCATATCAATCGCTGGCGAGCGTTCGCGCTGCTGGCAGTGTCGTTCTTCATGACGGTCATCGATCTGACGATCGTCAACGTCTCGCTGCCGACAATCGGCCGCGACCTGCACTTCTCCCAGACCAACCTGCAGTGGGTCGTTACCGCCTACGCGCTCACGTTCGGCGGGTTCTTGCTCCTCGGCGGCCGGGCGGCCGATCTGCTCGGTCGCCGGCGCATCCTGATGGTTGGGCTCGGGCTGTTCAGCGCCGCGTCGCTGGCCGCTGCGCTGGCAACCGGTGCCGGCTTCATGGTCGGAGCCCGGGCGGTCCAGGGCATCGGAGCAGCGATCATGCTGCCGGCCGCGCTGTCGATCGTGATGAACATGTTCCAAGAGGGCGCCGAGCGCAACAAGGCGCTCGGGATCTGGGGCGGGCTCGGCGCCGGCGGCGCGACCGTCGGAGTGATCGCCGGGGGCCTTTTGACCCGGTACGCCGGCTGGCAGTACATCTTCTACCTCAACGTCCCGATCGGCGCAGTCGCGCTGCTGTTGGCGCCGCGGATCGTGCCCGAAAGCCGGCTAGACACGGTGCGGCGCAAGTTTGACGCCGCCGGCGCGCTCGCCGGCACCGGCGGGCTGGTGGCACTCGTGGACGCTATCTCCCAGGCACCACAGTACGGCTGGGGCGCCACGCGGACGATCGGCGTGCTCGCTGCGGCAGCCATTCTGCTCGCCGCGTTCCTGCTGATCGAGCGCCGGGTCACCGATCCGATCCTGCCGCTTCAGATCTTCCGGCTGCGCACGCTCGCCGGAGCGAACACCGCGGGTCTACTGCTGGGCGGCAGCTTCTACGCGTTCATTTTCGTCGGGACGCTGTACATGCAGCAGGTGCTGCACTACAGCGCGCTCCAGTCCGGGCTCGCCTGGCTGGCCGCGTCGCTGACCTCGATCGCGCTCGCCGGCCTCTCCCAGGCGCTGGTGACCCGCGGCGGGACCAAGATCGTGATGGCGGCAGGGATGACCATGATCGGCGGCGGGGCGATCTGGGCCACCCAGGTGCCCGTCCACGGACACTTTGTGGCCAACCTCGCCGGCCCGATGGTCGTAGCCGGCGCGGGAACCGCGTTCGCGTTCATCCCGATCTCGATCGCCGCGCTCGCCGGCGTGAAGGAGCAGCAGGCCGGGCTCGCGTCCGGACTGCTGAACACCAGCCAGCAGCTCGGCGGCGCGATCGGGATCGCGATCGCCTCGAGCGTCGCCGCCAGCCACACCCAAACGCTGCTTCACGCCGGCCACGACGCCCCTGCGGCACTCACCGGCGGGTTCCAACAGGCGCTCTGGGTGCTCGGCGGGATCGGCCTGCTCGCCCTTCCGGCGATCTTCGCGCTCGTCCGCCACGAAGCGGTCTCGACCGCCGTGACCAACACGAGCGTCCGCGACCCCCAACCGGCACTTGCCGCCACGACCTAACCAACCACACAACCCACGCCTGACACCCGAACGCAAACCAGCGACTGGAGAAAACCATGCGCAAGCTCATCAATTCCGCTTTTGTCTCGCTTGACGGCGTCACCACGGACCCACGATCCTGGGCGACTTTCGACCCTGATGCGGGAGAAGAAGCCGCTCAAGCCCTCCAGGTTCTCGGCGGCATGCTTATGGGACGAGGCACCTACGAGTATTTCGCCGATGTGATGCCCCAGCAGACCGGGCCCTACGCGGGCGTGATCAACGCGATCCGCAAGTACGTGTTCTCCTCGACCCTGGAGAGCGCTGACTGGAACAACTCCACGATCATCCGCGGCGACGTCGTCACCGCGGCGACGGACCTGAAGCAAGAGGATGGCGGTGACCTCATGATGTACGGATACGGCCGACTCAGCCGAACCCTGCTCGAGAACCACCTCGTCGACGAAATCCGGTTCTCCGTTCACCCAGTACTCGTCGCCGGGCGAGCAGTCGGTGGCGGCAGCAGGCAAACGCTCCCGCTGAAGCTCCTCAAGGCAACCCCAACACCGAGCGGCGTCGTCGCGCTCACCTACGAGCCTACCCCCAGCTGAGCAGTAAGACCCGGCGTGGCCACAAGCCCGCCGGGTCTCAACCACATCCGCGCACGGGTACCACCGCGGCCACGACGGCCACGAGCTACGCACTACCGCCCACCGAGACGATCTGCGGCACTCCCGCTGGGCGGACGGCACCGCGCTGCTCCTGTGCGAGGCGGAGCGAAAGCCGGCGGTCGCCCGGTTGATCGTCAGCCGACGCCTCGCGGAGGTGCATCTCAGCCGGCGCACTGGCTGATGCTTCCTCGGGATCTGGCTTCCGCTCCGTCGCCGACGGAGCGGTCTCGCCTCGACTGCTGCTCTCGAATCCGGCCACCCGAATGAGAAGCCGCCGAGGCCGGCCACCGTCGCCAGCAGACTATTCGTCCTGCGTGGAAGTAATCATCGCCTCACTGCCCCGGAAGCCGCGACTCGCGCGGACGCGACGATGGTGTTCGAGTCAGGCGTAGTGATCTCGCGGACTCCGGCCCGTGAGCCAGGATGTCGACACAGAGTTCGCAGCACCGGATCGAAAGGGGCATGATCTCGGTCGTGGACAGCCTCTTGGGTAGTCGGCGCGCTTGGCGGCATCCGGACACCCATCCACGCACACTACGTCGCTCAGGATAATTGCTGTGGGTGGCCTATACGCCTCTACGCAGGCTGCAGTGGCGGCTCATTACCCGGGGTCACTACAGCTACCCGTCGCGCACGCGGATGGGACGCGCGCGCAACTGGCTCATGCGTCATCTGTGAGTGCGCGCCAGATCGAGCCATCGCCTCCCCTCTGATCGAGACTCAGCAGCAGCCGCCGCCAGTCTCGGCGGACTTCTGCGTCGTCGCCGCACCAGCCACTAGCCGCGACTGCTGCTTCTGTTGGCCGCCGGGCCAGGAGGTTGCCCCGTTCGCCGTGGAAGTTCGGTGACGGCGGTCCGGGTGTGATCGTTACATAGTGACTGCGATCGCGGCCTCCGGGGTCGTGGCGGGGTTGGGCTGGGGAAGGTGGAGTCGGCGCTCGATCGCGATGGCGAGCTGTGGGAGTTGGGTGTAGCCGATCACCTTGCGGAACTGCGTTTCGGCTTCGAGCATCCCGGCGGCGGTCCAGCGCAGTCCCATCTCGCCAGAGGACCAGTGCTTGACGTTGCGCTGGGTGGTGCGGACGGTGTCGATCATCGACTCGCACGGGTTCGTGCTCTCGAGGGTGCGGCGGAGCTTGCCGCGGATCCCGAGTCCGATCACGGTTAGCGTCTCGTCCATCCCTTCGCGCAGCGATCCGGCGGCGCCGGGGTGGGTGCGCGCGAGCTCGTCAGCGAGCGTGCGGAGCTGCTCGAGCGCGCGGGTGTGGTCGGTGTCTCGCCACGCTCGGCGCAGCCTCGCTTTGATCGGTGGCCGGTCGCGCTCGGGGAGATGGCCGAGCACGTTGCGCTCTTTATGCCACAGGCAGCGCTGGACTGGGATCTCGCCGAACACCGAGCGGACCGCCTTGCGCAGCGCCTTGGAGCCGTCGATCACCAGCAGCATCCCCTGCTCAGGATCGAGGCCACGCTCGACCAGGTCTGAGAGCAGCGCGGTCGCGACCGTCGCGTTCTCCGTCGATCCCTCCCACAGCCCGAGCGGGATCTTCACGCCCTGCGTGGTGATCCCGAGCGCGACGATCATCATCCGGCCCTTCAGCTCCAGCCCGTCGAGCATCATCACCGCCAGGCGCAAGTCACCTAGCTGGCGGCTCATCAGCTCGCCGAGCGCCTCGCGGGTGCGCTCCACGAACGTTCGCGACACCGCGCTCTTTGACGTCGACCGCGCCTGCGTCTCGATCTCCTCGCCGACCGGTTCCTGCGTGCGCCGATACCGGCGCGTGGACACGCCGGCGAGCATCCGCTCCAACACCACCCGCGCGAGCGGATCACGGTCAGCGAAGTGCTGATAGGTCTGCAGCGGCACCTCGTGCTCGCCGTCCGCGGTCCCCACCCGCGGGCGCCCCGAGCGCAAAGTCAGCGCCGAGCTGCCGGGTCCCGAGCGCCATCCGCAGCGCGTCGAGCACAAGATCGGTCCGCATGTGCGACGCGAGCTGCCAGCCGACGATCTTGCGACTGAACACGTCGATGATGAAGCTGAAGAACAGCCGGCCTTCCCAGCAGCGCAGGTAGGTGAAGTCGCCGACCCACAACCGGTCTGGAGCGACCGCGGTGAAGTCGCGATTGACCAGGTCCGGGCGCTGGTGAGCGTCCGGGTCGGGGATCGTGGTGCGCCACGGCCGCCCGCGTCGCTTCGCGCCCTGGAGCCCGTCCTGGCGCATGAGGCGCTGCACCTGGCAGCGCGGCGCGGTCTCCCCGGCCCGTCTGAGCGTCTTCCACATCTTCCGATAGCCGTAGGCCTCGAAGTTGCTCTTGTGGGTCCGGCGGATCACCCCGAGCAGCCGCTCGTCCTCCACGGCTCGCTGGCTGCGAGCGCCCGTGGCGCGGTGGTAGTAGGCGGACGCCGACGACCTCGACCCGACGGCCGCCGAGCGTGACCGACCCGTCCTCGTGGCCATGACGCACCGCGGTCCGTTCCGCGTTGTGCTTGCCCTGCAGACCGACGACCTCGTCGACCTCCTCGGCCATCAACTCTTCGAGCACGCCGAGCCCGACGCCCACACTGAGCGCGAGCAGTCCTTCCTTCGCTGCGCCGACCAACTCGCCCAGCGCTTCCTGCACGCGCTCCGGGAGCACGGCCTCATCACGAGTCGCCTCAACGACCGGTACGTTGCTACTCACGGCGGTTCCTCCTTAGATCTTTGCGGGATCGCCGCGAACGCTCCCAACCGGAGCGGACGCGGCCGGAGGGACCGCCGTCACCTCAAACTTCTACAAGCCCCGGGACAACCTCCGGGCCAGTGCGGAAGCCAGAACTCGGCCGTCTCGGCCGACGACGTGAATGCGGGTGTGTGAAACGAGAAGCGACGGGAGCCGGGGCGATGGTCCGACGCTCGAATTGCGGCGAGGTCAAGGGCCCTCTCACCGAGGTCATGCTGTCCGCTGTCGCTCGCGGCGTGATCGGTCGTCCGGCGCGCATGTCTAGGTTGCGACGAGTGGGGCGAGGTCCATCGCCTCGGCCTTGTTCTTCGTATCTCGCGGGCCGTCCTGGTTGCGGACGACGGCTATTCCAGCCATTCGCCGATCACGGTGGGGTTGGCGTGGATGCACACGAGCCTTGAGGGGCCGGGACCGTCGTTGGTGAACTTGTGCGGGGTGTTCGCCGGGACGATTACGACATCGCCCGGGCCGGCCGTGCAGGGGTCATGTCCGGCCTGGAACGTGACGGTTCCTTCAACCACGAGCCAGCTCTCGTCGTAGGGGTGGCGGTGAAGCCTGGGGCCTTGCCCGGGGTTGCTGCGGTCGAGGATCAGCGAGATGGTGGCTCCTGCTCGGAGCCTTCGATCGTCTGCGTTTCCTGGTGGTTTGTCTTGATCACAGCCATGCTTTGCTCCTGGTTCATAGATTCGCTGCGCGGGACCCTGCGCGGGCTCACGAAGTGTGCCCGGCTCAGGCGCGGGAACAGATCGTAGGCATGGCAGGCGCTCGGACGGGTGCGACCCCCGCTGGGTGGTCGCGGCGTCTGCCTGAGGCCGTTAGGCCCCACCAGATCGGTGAGGCTTGTGGCCACGGCATGACCTGCGCTACTCGATCGGCTCGTAGTGCAAGTGGAGGGCGCCGTTGTCGTAGGCATCGCTCGCCGCGAGCGTGAACGTGGTTTTGTGGTCACGGGCGAACAGCCGCTGGCCCGCGCCGAGCGTCAACGGGTAGACGAAAAGGTGGAGCTCGTCAACTAGGCCGTCAGCGAGCATCGCGCTGACGAGTGTCCCGCTGCCGCTGACGTAGATCTGGCCGTCGGTTTGATCCTTCAGAGAGCGGACTGCCTCAGCGCTGTAGGCGCCCAGGATCGTCGAGTTGCTCCACTCCGCGCGCCGCAGCGACGACGAGATGACGTACTTCGGCGAGTCGTTCATGAACGGGGCGCCGGGGTCCTGCTCGGCCGTCCGGCCCGACCAAGCCGGTGCGAACTCCTCGTAGGTACGACGACCCAACAGGATCGCCGTGCTGGAACCCATGACCGCGCCGATTGCCTCGCCCATCCTCGGATCGAATGCGTAGTCGAACGTCCAGGTGGGCGCATCGATCACGCCATCAAGCGTGATGAATTCGTGGACCGCGATCTTGCCCATCATCTTCCTCCTTCGAGTGGTTGTGTTGTCCGCGTCAGATCGTTCGCGTGCAGCTTCTCAACTGCACCGTGTGCAGGAGGGCCTAGGCGAGCCCCGCTAGTAAACTGAACGGTTCAGTCATGATGGGGTGGAGACCTGCGCCAGCCCCGAAACTCATCGCCATCCCGAAAGGAACGCCGTGACCGACCCCGCCGCTGCCAAGCCAATCTCAGAGTCCCGATCCGCCCGCAAGCGTCGCGCGATCCTCGACGCGGCCACCGACGTGTTCCTCGCCGAGGGCTTCGCCGGCGCGAGCATGGATGCAATCGCGACGGCCGCCAGGGTCTCAAAGCCGACCGTCTACAACCACTTCGCCGACAAAAAACAGCTGTTCGAGCAGATCGTCAACGACCTCGTCGCCGCGATCACACAGCCGTTCTATGAGCAGATCGTCAACCTCGCCGACGATGAAGATCTCGCCAAGCCCCTGCGCGAGCTCGCCGAGCTCCTGCTCACGGGGGTGATGCAGCCGACGAACCTGCGCTTGCGCCGACTCGTGATCGGCGAGGCCAGCAGGTTCCCCGATCTCGGTCGCGCCTACGAACGGCAAGGACCCGAGCGCGCGCTTGCGGCGTGGACGACAGCGTTCAAGCAGCTCGCCGACAAAGGTCGTCTACGGCTGCAAGACCCCGCACTCGCCGCCAAGCACTTCCAATCGCTCGTCCTCACGACCCCGCTCAACCACGCCATGCTCAGCGGCGACGACCGGCCGCCGAGGGCCGCCCAGCGCAAACGCTGCGCCGACAGCGCGGTGGACGTCTTCCTCGCCGCCTACGGCACCGCATGATCCCGTGAGGAGTTCGCCTTGTCGCCGCAGCAGCCACGACGTCGCTACTTCTGCTTCGGGTCGCCGCGGCTCCCGAGCGGAAGCCAGAACTCATCCGTCTCGCCGACGAGGTGGCCCCGGGTTGCTAAGGGCGGTAGCGCGGGCATTGGGCTCGTGTGTCTGACATTGTTCCGACGGTCATCGCACGTGGGTCCTCGCTGCGGCGGCGGTCTCGGTCTGACCAACCAAGGAGCCCGGCAATGACCCTCGCACTCAGATCGTCCTCATGGCGGTCGTCTTCTCAGCCGTTGTGGGCGCGCTCGCGTGGACGATCCTCAGCCCCCGGCCGGGCCGCCACGTCCGACCCGCCCGCTCTCCGGCACGCCACCCCGCTTAATCGCCAGCTCGCACACGAATTGGCGTCGTTCCAACGCGCTGAGGCGCAGCCCCGGTAACGCGTCCCCGACCGGTGCCGCGTCCCACACGCGGCCCAGGACGCCTGTCGCCCGCTGGGCTGCACCAGGCGACCCGACGCACACTGCAGTGGCACGACCCTGAGACTGCTGCCATCGGATCCGGTCACGCGCAAAGAAGGAGCGAGCCATCGCCCATGTGACGCTCGCGACGTGGCCGGCTCTGCGTGGAAGGAGGTGCGAGGGCACCCTCGTCCGGGTCCTCGTCGCTTCTCTGCTTCTGGGCGAAGAGCAGGATCCTTCACGTTTCGTGCGTGAGACCTGGTCTGTCATGGCTGCGGCGCTCAGCTCGGCCCCGATCGCGGACACTTTGAGATCGGCCCACGGGGCGATGGTCTTCTGGACCGCGGCGCGCCGCCGGGCGTCAAGGTTGCTGGAGAGGCGACACCAAGTCGTCAGGCAACGCGCTCTGACTGCGCGTGCTCAAGGATCGCGTCGCAGAGCCTCGGCCAGAGCGGCTCGGGGCGGTCATGCCCCATGTCGTCGAGGAGCAGCAGCCGCGCATCCGGTATCAGTGCTGCTGTGCGCTCGCCACCACTCGGCGCGATCAGCGTGTCGTCAAGCCCGTGAATCACCAACGTCGGAACCTCCAACCGTCTCAGCCCTTCAGCCCGCGGCCCGCTCGCGACCATCGCTGCCAAGTGGCGGTTGACCCCCTCCGGGTAGTAGCACCGGTCATAGCTCTCGGCGGCGACCTGGCGAGCGGCGGCCATCTCGGGGTACCGACGCGATCGCCAGATCACCGAGTTCTCGACTGCGTCGACGTACCCAGCTCGGTCGCCCGGGGCCGGGGTGAGCAGCGCAGTCATTGCCTCCGGCGCCGATTGCCCGTACTCCGGCTCGCCGGTGGTGGACATCATCGAGGTAAGCGTCAGGACTCGCTCGGGGTGCTCGATCGCGATCGTCTGAGCGATCATGCCGCCCATCGACGATCCCACCACGTGAGCCCGGCTGATCCCCAGCGCCGTCAGCACGCCAAGACCGTCATCCGCCATCTCAACCAGCGTGTAGGCCGACAACCGTTTCGCTTCGGCGAGATCCCCACCAGAAGCGGCAGCGATGACCGCGGCGAGGTCCGCGCCCTGACCGTCAAGCTTTGACGACAGCCCGCAATCACGATTATCGAACGCGATGACGAACCGGCCTCCAGCCGCCAGACGCTCACAGAATCCCCGCGGCCAGGCGACCAGTTGCGCCCCAAATCCCATAACTAAGAGCACCGGCGGGTCACCAGGCACGCCGAACGTCTCGTACTCAATCGAAAGGACTTTCGAGATCGCCGCCGCTGGCACGCCCCGGAGCATGCCACGGCGACCGCAACCCAAACGCACGAAGGCGGGTCACGGGATAACTCTCGTGGCTAACGACAGCCACGCCGCGTGCCGTCCCGCTCCCGCCCCGCTCAGATACCAGGCATCTCCGCGCCCTCGGCGCCACCCCAGCTTGACCTATGAGCAGCAGTAGCATCCCGCGGCGCGTCGACACCCGCTTTGTCGCGAGGCTGTCGCACAAAGGGGTTCTGTCCGGCGGGAGTCGTTGACTTCTGGGATGCCTCAGAACTTCATTGATTGTGATCGTGAGCAGGTGTTCTTGTTGCCGCCATCGTTGCGGGATTGGCTGCCTGAGGATCATCTGGCGTGGTTTGTGATCGACGCGGTCGTTGGGATGGATCTCGCGGCGTTCTATGCGGCCTACCGGGCGGACGGGCATGGCCGGGCGGCGTATGACCCGGCGGTAGTGGTGGCGTTGGTTTTGTACTCGTTCGCGGTCGGTGAGCGATCCTCACGGTCGATCGAGCGTCACTGTCGCCAGGATGTCGCGTTCCGGGTGATTACTGGCAACGTGGTGCCCGATCACGCGACGGTCGCGCGGTTTCTTGCCCGGCACGAGACGGCGTTGTGTGACCTGTTCGCGGCGGTCCTTTCACTGTGCGCGCGGGCGGGGATGGTCGGCTCGGCGGTGGTGGCGGTGGATGGCACGAAGGTCTCGGGCAACGCGCACCGCGACCGGTCGCTGGACTATGACCAGATCGCGCGGGAGATCATCGCTGACGCGATCGCGACCGATGAGGCCGAGGACGAAGAGTTCGGCGACGCGCGGGGTGATGAGCTGCCGGAGGCGTTGCGGACCCCGGAGGGCCGTCGGGAGTGGCTGCGCCGCGAGCTGGGTCGCAACCAGGACGAGCAGACGGCTGAGGGCGAAGCTGACGCGTTTGACGCTCAGCAGATCGTTGATCGGGTGCAGGGCCGTCAGGGTTGGGCGCGGGAGGCGCGCCGTCGGTTAGAGGCCGAGCGCTGGCAGACCGCGACGCCGATCGCTCGCTCCCGCGAGCAGCGGCTGCGGGACGGCGCGGCGCGCCTGGAGGACGATCTGGCCGCGAAATCTCGCGGGATGCGGGCCTATGAGGCCTATCGGGCTGGTGGGCGGATGAAGGACGGGCGACGGTTCGGGCGCCCGCCGAACCCATGGCAGGCACCCAGCGTGCCCGACGGCAGCGTGAACCTGACTGACCTCGACACGCAGCTGATGAAGGGGATGCGCAACTACGTGCAGGGCTACAACGCTCAAGCCGTGGTCAACGAGCAGCAGATCATCCTCGCCGCGGAGATCACCAACGACCCCGGCGACTTCTCCCATCTGCGACCGATGATCCAGAGCATGGGCCACGAGCTCGAGCATGCCGGCGTCACAGACCGCCCAGAGATCGTGGTTGCTGATGCGGGCTACTGGAACGAGGAGCACATCAACGACGTCATCTGCGATCAGCACCTCCAGGTGCTGATCCCACCAGACTCCGGCAAACGCACCGGCCCGCGGCGGGGGTGGACCGGCGGGCTCTATGACTGGATGCGACACGCATTGGACACCGACCGCGGCCGCGGGTTCTACCGCCAGCGACGGGAAACGATCGAGCCGGTCTTCGGTCACACCAAACACAACCGCGGGTTTACGCGCTTTCACCGCCGCGGACGGTTAGCCGTGCGCACCGAGTGGCGGTTGATGATGAGCACCCACAACCTCACCAAGCTCTACCGCCACCAACTCGCCGCCAGCTGAATCCCGGCCACCCGACAAGACCCCGGACGCAACTCCTCGCGCCCCGCAGCGATCGCTGCCCTCTGACCAGGATCGTTTGAGCGACAGCCTCTCGCCGCAGGGGCCGCCTCGTCCTGACTCCTGCTCCTATTCTCGGATCGGCCAAAGGAAAGAGCACCACCGGCCGCCCGATGCGGCCGACGTGGCTGGTCGTTGGTGAGAGAGCAGAAAACGCGGGTGATGTCGATCGGATCTCGAGTACGGTCCGAGTGCCTTCGTGCGTGGCGCCAGAGGTTGCAACGTGGTCGCTCTGGTCTACGATCGTGCCGTGCAGACCGTGTGCGAAGCGGCTGGTGGTGAGAAGGGCTTGCTTTGTTTAGCTCAGGCTTGGCATGCCCGCGTGATGGCAGACGAGGTGGTCAGCCACGCGTTCAGTCATGGCTTTCCTCCCGATCACAGCGAGCGGCTTGCGGCGTACTGGACCGAGGCGCTTGGAGGCCCGAGGTATTCTCGGCCGCCTATGGCAATGAAAGCTCGGTTGTGCGGATTCACAGCGGCAACGGCCCGCATGAGGAGATGGACCGTCGTGCGGTCGCATGTTTTGATCACGCGCTCAGCGACGTTGGCTTCGCGCGGGAAAGCGAGCTTGCGCGGGTGTTGCACGACTACTTCGCTTGGGCGACCACGACGACGATGTCTCGCTACCACGAGTCCGCGGACGAGGTGCCGACGGACTGAGGATCTCGCAGTGGTCGTGGGACGGGCTCATCAAAAAGACCGACAACGCCGGGACTTGAGCGCCATCGCCCGCCGGTGCCGGCAGACCGACACGGAGTCCATTGACCGCGGTAGGTGCTGATCCCACCTCTGAGTGCCGCTTCGTCGCCCTAGCAGCCACGATGTTGCTGGTCCTGCTTGAGAGCTGCGGAAATCCAAAGCAGAAGCCGCCGATGGGTGATGCCCGTCGTGACCGCGTCGTAGCTGGTCCTCCGGGCCGTCCGGCCGCTCACGGCAGACGATGGCGAACGGTGGTCCAGCCGCGATCTGCCACCGCAAACGGCGTGGCGGGACTGTGCTGGAGCACACGCAGCCGGTAATCCCCTGCGGTCAGACGGTAGCGAAGGCGCCCACGTGAGTCAGTAACGAGCTTGATCTCGTCGCCACCGACGGCGGCCACGGAAACCGGAGCCGACCGAAGACGTCGATCGTCGCGGTCGGCTGTCGTTAGCTGAAGCTTCAGGCCTCCGGCAGGCTTCACTTCGACAAGCGTATCGCTGGGGCACCCTGCGAGAGACCCCCAACACGCTGCTCGGCGAGCAGCGAGCGGGAGCCCCGAACTTCGTCCAGTCCCCACAGTGGTTGTATGACGCGAGCTCAGGGCCCGCCAGTCCGTCTTCACTTGCTTCTGGTTCGTCGCCACTGCAGCCACGACCGAGCGGATTCTGCATCGGGGCTTCGGCGAGCCGAACGAGAAGCCGTGCGGCGCCGTCGCCGTGCCGGCCAGACGCCTCAGCCTTCGTGAATCAGCACTCATGGTCGGACATCACCGCCGCTGCTGATGGACTGAGGAGGCGCGCCTCGGGCGGACGACTCACGGGTCGAAGAGCGGCTCGCCGACGGTGCTCAACGATGCCGACACGAGATCGAGTCACGATCTTGTTCACAAACCTGACCCCACCGGGGAGCGTCGGATAGCTGAGGTTCTGTACGCCCCCGGACTTGAGCCGGGGCTCGTCGTGGAGCGAGCGGAGCTCTCGGATCGCTACACCCTCCTGCTCGCGCCGCGCACTTTGAGCGGCCCCGACGGTCCGGATGAGGTTGAACTTGTGGCGAGCGTACGCGGGCCGGCGAAATCGAAGTGCCTGGTGGTTGAATACCGTCAAAGCGCAGGTGTCGGGGTCAAGCGGCCGCTCTGGTGAATCCGTAAGCCCCGCTTGTGGGGGCGAGGCAGTGGTGCGCACGATCGGACGGGGTCCTGGTACGCCGTTAGCAGCATGGCGCGCTCGCGCGCCGTGACCGGTGGCGTCCCACGCGCCAGCACCTTGGGGGGCCGAGGCGCTTACGGAGCCCTGGCGCGGCATTTTGGTCCCCGTAATGTGACTCTGTCAACATCGACAAACTTTGCCACTGTTCGGAAAACGGACCACCCCACTCAGCGAGGAGGAGCGCCGGGCGGCGGCTGTTGACCTGGAGCGCATCGGACGCGGTGGTATCCCGCTCGGCGCCGAGCAGCGCCTGAAGCGGATCGCAGCCGGGGAGTCGGCAGTGTTCACCAGCGATCTGAGCGCCAAGGAGTACGCGGCGGCGCACGCGTCCGGTCTGACCCCGATTGCGCAGATTATGGGCTCCTCGGTCGTCCAGCACGGATGGCAGAACTACGGTTGGGCCGGCTATGGAGGCGGGATCGCTGAGATGCCGTTATTCGCTGCGCCGTGGAACCTCTCGCGCCAGCGCTCCTTCGGCCGTCTGCGCCAAGAGGCGCAGTTGGCAGGCGCCGATGCAGTCATCGGCATCGAGATGACCGCCAAGGCTTTTCTCGGGGATCCGGGCAACTTGGAATACGCCGTCTTCGGCACCGCGGTACGGGAGAACACCCCCGCACCGCGGACAGCCTCGGAACCGCGGATGTGCGCGCTGTCGGGCCAGGACGTCGTCATGCTGCGACGCATCGGCGCCGCCACGGTCGGCGTCATCGGCCACACGGCCGTGGTGTGCGTGGCGCTCAGCGGGGCGGCAAATCAGATGATGCGCTCGTGGTGGGGCAACCAGGAGCTCGTCGAGGTCACCCAAGGCGTCTACGTCGCTCGCCGGCTCGCGATGGACGAGGTGCAGCGTCAGGCTGGCGCCGCCGGCGCCAACGAGATGGTCATCTCGACCTTAACCCACGAAGTCGATCACACCGAATACGAGAGCGCCGGCTACACGCAGCATGTCTTCATCGTCTCCATGCACGTGCTCGGCACCGCGATCGCCCTCGGAGCGCATGAGCCCCACCCCGCCCCTCTGGGCGAGCCTGTCATGTCGATCAACCTCGGCGCCTAACTTCAGGAGAGCACCCATGTCGACCTACGACCCGACAAGTACCGAAGGCCTCGCCGAGCACGCCGGCGAGCGACTGAAGATGAATGCGCGCGGACTGTTCACGTCCGACCTCTCGGTGAACGAGTACCTGTGCGTCGAGAAGGCCGGCTTCGAGCCGGTCGGCCTTGTGGTCGGCTCGAGCATCTACCACATCGGCTTTCAGCAGTCGAACTGGAAGGCCAGCCAAGAGATGGGGGTGCTCACCCAGGCGATGTATTCGGCACGAGAGCTCGCGATGACGCGGATGGAGGAGGAGGCCGATCAGCTGGGCGCCGACGGCATCGTCGGCGTCCGCCTGGACGTCGGGCGCTACGAGTGGGGTGCGGACATGGCGGAGTTCATCGCCATCGGCACCGCGATCAAGCACAAGGGCGGCAAGGTGCACCGCGCGCCCAACGGACGTCCGTTCACCAGTGATCTCTCCGGTCAGGCGTTCTGGACACTGATGCAGACCGGCAAGCGACCTGTGGGCCTGGTCATGGGAAACTGCGTATATCACGTCGCGCATCGCGGGATGCTCCAATCGATGCGCCAGACCGGTCAAAACGTCGAACTCGAGCAGTACACCCAAGCCCTCTACGACGCGCGCGAGCTAGCGATGGAGCGCATGCAGAAAGAGGCCGAGGAGATCGGTGGTGGTGTGCTCGGGATCGTGGAGGTCAAGCTGCACGAGAACAACCACGGGTGGGGCAGTCACGTGATCGAGTTCTTTGCCCTCGGCACCGCTGTCGTTCCCAACGAGCATTCCGATCAGGGGCAGCAACTGCCGGATATCACCCCGGTCATCGACATCAACGACTGACTCTCCCCCGCGCGAAAGGCGCGCCCAACTCGAGCCAATTTCAGACATTGGCTATCGGCCCCCGCTAAAGGCGCCCGCCGCCTTACCCAGGACGGCTGAGGCGACGAAAGGATGCCTGATCTCGCCGTAACCGGGGCCCGGAATCCGCATCCGGCATGCCGAAGATGCGTAAGCACCACTCGTGGTGAGGCCGCTCAGGGTTGCCGGCACCTACGTCCGCTCAAATGCGTCACCCCGGTGGGTGCAGCGCGGGTCCGAGCTGCTGCAAGATGGCCCGCAGATTTGGCAAGGACAGCAGCGCGAGCCCTGGGTCCGAGACCCGCTGCAGCGCGTCGAGCTTGTAGACGGGAACATTTTCCCGAACGAGGTAGCCCGCGGCACAAGTTGCGTCCGCCATGATTGAGTGCCGTGAATCGCCCGACCTGGAACCGAGCCGCCGCCGCTGATGAGATCGGACCAGGCGAGGGATCGGCAGCGGTTGCCGAGGATGCGCGTCGGGCGCAGCCGGAAGGAATCGTGTGGGACTGGTCACCGGCGACGCTGGGCGCGGTCTACGCGTTGCCCGCTGCGGTAGTGATCCTGAGCGACCGATCTCGGGGACTTGCCTTCACCACATTCCTGGTGTTTCTGCTGCTGCTTCACTCCAATCCGCACGACGCGGCAGCGCGCTTCAATGAACGCCTGGTGGAGACACTGCTCGGCGTGGGGATCGCGGACGTCTTCGGTCTGACACTCCCGGCGCTGATACCGGAGCGCGCGAGACGCGGCCGCCCCACCTGACGAAGCTGACGGCTGTGCTTGCAACCTTCTTGCCAGCGATCTGGTAGGAGCGGCAGTTTCGGGGGAGCTCGAGCTGGGGCTCTCGCGCGGGATTGGACAGGCGCGTTGCGCCTCCCTCGGTCACTTCCTGTTTTACGGACCAGCGATCGCGGGATCGACGCTGGCGACCACGGCGCGCAGTTCTGCGCAAGGATGTCGATCCGGCGTCGATGGTGTGGTTGTCGGCAGTCGACGGCGCAGCGGCAGGTATGCGGCCGCCCCGCCGAGCGCGGGGATCCAGAACGCAATCGCGTGGTATACGAGGATCGCGGCGGCGGCGTGGGTCAGCGGCAGCCCGTAGATCGCGAGGGCTCCGACGAGGCCCGCGTCGAGCACGCCGACGCCTCCGGGCACCGGGATGGCGTTGGCGAGGTACCCGACGAGGTAGGCGATGACGAGCGGTGCGACCGGCGGCAGGGGCCCGACGGCGGCCAGCGTCACCCACAGGACCGCGATGTCGAAGAACAGATATCCGATCGCGCCCGACAGACGCCAGCTCGGGTGCAGCAGCGCCCGGCGGGCCGCCGGGATGCCGACGCCGATGTCCTCGATCCAGCCGGCGCGGCGGTGGTCGCGGGAGAACCGTCGCGACACCGGCACCATGGCGAGCACGAGGACGATCGCCCCAGCGGCGACGAGGACGGGCAGGCCGGCGCGCAGAGCGTCGTGTGGCCCGTCGCCGATTCCCAGCAACAGGACCAGCCCGGCGGCGCCGAGGCCGCCCACGTTGATCGCACTCGTGAGGAAGAAGAGCCCACTCGACCGCTGAACGATCTGCCGCGTCGGCATTCCGGCAAGGTGCAGCAGCCACCCGCCGACGGCCAACGACCCCGCGCCGCCTCCGGGGATGAGAGCGCCCGAACCCATCTGCACCCACGCCAGCTCCCGGGCCGCGCGCGGTTCCAGGGGGCTGAAGAAGACGCGGAAGATGAGCACGAAGCTCAGGCACGACGCGAGCTCCAGCACGATCGCGGCGGCCACGAGCGCTGGGTTCATGTCGCTGATCTCGCTTGCGACGGGACGCAGATCCGGAACGGCGGCCAACGCTCCGACCACGGCGAGAACGAGCAGCGTAACCGTGACGCCGCGGCGCCACAGAACGCCGTGGTCGAGGCGGGGAGCGGCGTCGCCGGTGATGCTGAGCTCGCCGGCGCTGCCGGGCTCGGCGTAGTCGAGGGGTTGGGCGGAGCTCGGCGCCCCGGCGCGCTCACTGCCCTGCGCGGCGGTGGCGCTCACGACAGGACCGGGCGCTCGCTCTAGTGCGGCCGTGCCGCCGGCGGCCGCACGACCGCGCCGGCAAGCAGCTCTGCGACCGACCAGCGCCGCAGGACGCCGGGGCGGCGGGGCGCCGCTGCGGTGGCCGCGGGGACCGCCGCGCTGGTGATCGAGGCCGCCGGCGTGGGAGCCGCCCGCCGCCGGGAGGCGGCCGTTCGGGTTCCGGCCCGGCGCGACAGGACGCCGCTCACCACGGACTCCGATGAGGTCGAGCGGGTAGGTATCTGGCCCATGTCGAGCCTCCTTGCTGAGCGGGAACCGTATGCGGTGTCTAAGTGCGTCCGGACGCGGTGGCGGAGGAGCATGGTCACGCGCGCTCGACGCTGAGCTCGAGGTCGGCGGCGGCCCGACCCTGCGCTGTGGCGGCCCGGGCGGCACCATCGGAGGGCAGGACGAACAGCGCGACGAGAAGGCCGATCCCAAACAGGGCGGCGGCCCACACGAATGCCGTCGTATAGCCGTGGATCGAGGCCGCGCTCGCCAGGCCGGCGGTTTTGGCGTGCGTCGTCGCGTACCCGGCGGCCGCGCTGGCGAAGATCGTGCTCAGCAGCGCGGTGCCGACGGAGCCGCCGACCTGCTGGGACGTGTTGACCATCGCCGACGCGATACCGGCGTCGGCGCGCTCGACCCCGAGGGTCGCGGTCGAGAACGCCGGAGCGAAGATGCAGCCCATGGCGATGCCGGTGAGCAGCAGGGCCGGCAGAACCTCGCTGACGTAGGCTCCGTGCGGGGTCAAGCGGGTGAACAGGATCATCGCGATGATCCCGAGGGTCATCCCGACGATGACGATCGGCCTGGCGCCGGTGCGCTGCAGCACCCGGGTCTGCACCGTAGTCGCGGTGAGGACGATCATCGCGGTCATCGGCAGGAACGCGATCCCGGTCGCCAGCGGGGTGAAGCCGAGGTTCTGCTGCAGGTAGTAGGTGAGGAACAGGAAGACGGCGAACACGGCCGAGCCGGCGAGTGCGATCGTCGCAAACGCTCCGCCACGCGCCCGGTCCCAGATGACCTGCAACGGCAGCAGCGGGGACGGGACGCGGCGCTCGAGGAACACGAAGCTGGTCAGCAGGACGGCGCTGACGGCGAGCGAGACGATGGTGAGCGGGGCCGACCATGAGTGCGTCTCGGCGTTGGAGAAACCGAACACCAGCGCGAACAACCCGACGGACGCCACCGCGACTCCCGGCACGTCGATCCGCGGGCGGTGCGGCGGCACCTGGTTGCTCAGCAGCCTCAGAGCCATGAAACCGGTAGGGATGGCGATCGCCAGGTTGACGTAGAGGCACCAGCGCCAGGAGATGGCCTGGGTGAGCGCGCCCCCGAGCAGCAGGCCAAACGAGGCACCGCCGCCCGCGATCGCGCTGAAGATGCCGAACGCCTTCGGCCGGTCCGGCGAGCCCTGGAAGGTCACGGTGAGCAGGCCGAGCGCCGACGGCGCGAGCAGCGCACCGAACACGCCCTGCAAGGCCCGCGCGGCGACGAGCATGATGAACGACTGCGCCAGGCCGCCGATCGCGGAGGCCACCGAGAAGCCGGCCAGACCGCCGATGAACGTCCACTTGCGCCCGAACAGGTCGCCGAGCTTGCCGCCGACGAGCAGAAGGCTGCCGAACGCCAGGGCGTAGGCGGTGATAACCCACTGGCGGCTGTCGGTGGAGAAGTGCAGGGTGCGCTGCGCGGACGGCAGGGCGATGTTCACGATCGTCGCGTCGAGCACGACCATCAGCTGCGCCACGCCGAGAAGGGCGAGGACGGCCCAGCGGTTGGGCGCGGTTTTCGGGGATGCGGTGGCGGTTGTCTCAGTCATCGGGTCCTCTTCATCGCTGGTGGAGCACGGACCATAGCACGAATCATCCCTGCTACGTCAACGAGTACTAGAACCGGAATTATGGTTTTGTTGTGAACGGTATGCGATCTGCGGTATACTTGGACGGCCATGAGCCACGATGAACGCCTGGTCGAGACGAGCCCTGTGATGCTCCTCGCGCGCCTGGCCAAGCAGGTGTATCGTCGTAGCAACCCCGAGCTGCTCGGGATCGACTTGCGATTGCTGATGGCGCTCAGCTATCTCAACGACCACGACGGCGCTCCGCAGCAGGAGCTCGTCGACGCGTTGTGCATGGACGCCAAGAACGTCGTCCTGCTCCTCAACGAGCTCGAAGACCGCGGCCACCTCATCCGCCGCCGGGATTCCGAGGATCGCCGGCGCCACCGCGTCCACATCACCGCCTCGGGTCAAGAGGTTCTAAAGCACGCCGCCCTCGCCCAGAAGGCGATCGAGGACCAGATCCTCTCCGCACTTGACGAGGATGAGCGGACAACGCTGTACCGCCTACTCAACAAGGCCGTCCGCGGCGCCGAGCCCGCGCTCGTCGCTGCCGCCGCCGACGGCGAGCTGGCATCCTCCGCGCGCTAGCGATCCGGCATCCTCCGCGAGCCGTCATCGCCGCCGACACTGAGTTGGAGGACGCGACACGGGTAGCCTTGGTGGCGGAGAGCCGGGAAGTCTGGTCGGCGTGCCCGTGAGGGGGCCGCCATGTACCCAGATCCGTCCGACAATCTGAGATCTCTCGCGCGAGCCAGGCGCGACGGCGTGAGGGTGGTGGGCGGCTGTGGCTGATGGGCTGCTCTCGGTCGTGTTCGTCTGTGCCGCAGCGGTCAGTCTGGCGACGAGTTGGCTGCTGGTATCCCGGCTTGAGCGGATTGGAGCGCGGATTGGCCTCTCGGAGGCGCTGCTGGGGATGCTGGCCGCACTGGCCGCCGACGCGCCCGAGATCACCGCCAGCGTGAGCGCTCTGCTCGGGCATCACGCGCGCCTGGGCGCCAGCGTCGTGCTCGGATCAAACGTGTTCAACCTCGCCGCCCTCCTCGGCCTCGCCGCCGTCCTGTCAGGCGATATCAGGCTGCACCCGCGGGTGATCGTGTTGGAAGGGATCGTCGCCACCCTCATCGCGACGATCGGTCTCAGCGTCGTGCTCGGTGGGCCCGGTCCCGGCGTCGGCTTGGTCTGCGCCGCCGCCGTACTGATCCCCTACCTGGTCATATCGGGCGTACCCCCTGACCGGTGGCGTGAGCTCGCTCGTGCGCGGTCATCGGCGAACTGGATCTCTCAGGCCATCGGCGAGGAAGCGCAGGAGCTCAAGCCGGCGATTCACCCGCCGCGAGCGGGAGCCGGCGATGTGATCGTCGCGGTCGTCGCGACCGCGGTAGTGATCGGCGCGAGCACCGCGATGGAGCTCACCGCCGCAAAGTTCGGTTCGCGTCACCACGTCTCCGAGATCGTAATCGGAGGTTTGATCCTGGCCGGCGTGACCAGCCTCCCGAACGCGGTCTCCGCGCTGTATCTGGCCGCCCGCGGCAGGGGCGCAGCCACGCTCAGCATCGCCCTCAACAGCAACGCGCTGAACGTCACCGTCGGCCTGCTGCTCCCCGGAGTGCTCGTGGGTCTGGGCGCACCCTCGGGGCCGGCAACACTGGTCGCCGCGTGGTCGCTCGGCCTCACCCTGGTGACGTTGACGTGCGCGTACAGCGCGCGCGGACTCCGACGAATCCACGGCGCGCTGATCATCTGCGGCTACCTTGGGTTTGTCGCCGCCGTGCTCATCTCAACCTGACCGCCGCGCTCGCCGCACACCGATCCCGGGCGCGACGCCGGATGGTGACGGGACAGGCATGTCACGTCAGCGGCTTCCGCCCGCTCCAGGAACCCACGGCGGTCAACCCTGCTCGGTGACGATTCCAGCTGCCTCATCCGCCTCTCCCTGTCGCGCAACCACGTCCCCACCACCGGACAGCAAGCGCGCGGCGCCGCCTCAGGCGGGAGTGCGCTCATCGGCCGGCCACGCGGCCACCGCCACGCGGCGGGCCGCATGGGCGCTCGGCCGCATTCACCGGAGCGCGAGCCGGGCGTCCGGAAGGATGCGGAAAATCAGCGCCGGCGAGCAGGACCGAGACTGCCTCAGCCGGCGGAAGCAGCCACTACTCGAAAATTCGGGTGCGGCGACAAACCGGGAGGTGATCCTGAGCTGGTGAGCCCCGTAGCTGGTCTGCCCCGACTTGTTCACTGCTTTGCCGTCATCGACCGTGGCTTGGCGGATGGGGTCTGCGTGGAGGCGTGTGCGGTCGGTCTGACGGTAACTGCTTCCGCGGGGGCGACACCGGGGTCGTGGGCGGCGAATACTTCGACTGCTAGTGACCCATCGTGTGACCGGGGAGGGGGACGAACAGGATACCGGGAGGCAGGCCGTCCAGCTGCCGGACGGCTTTGAACTCGTACCAGGACTCGACCTTGACTTGCAGGTCTGAAAGTGACTACGACTCCTCGGCCCGGTGAACAGGTGGTGCCGGGATTGGTCGCAGCGAAGTACGACGGCGGCGAGTTGCTCGTCGGCGGCTCGGAGGTCGAGCGGTCGCCGAGCGCCGCCTCAGCGGCGCCCGGCCCTCGCTCCGTCTCACGCTGCGATCTTCTCCAGCAGCGCGTCAATGCGCGCGAAGCCCCACTCCGCGCCCTTCTCGACGCCGTACTGCATCGTCATGTCGCGCTGCTCTGTGGTCTCGAAGTGCATCGTCTGGGTCAGCTTCGTCTGTTCGCCGAGATCCTCGAACTCGAGCGTCTGCAGATGGTTCTGGAAGGTCTGCACGAGACGCTCGGGGGGCTCCACCTCACGAAACTCGCCTTCCACGACGCCGTGGGCGGTGCGGAATCGGTAGGTGCCGCCGGGGCGGACGTCCATCTCCTCGACGACGGTGCCCTCGCCCCACCATTGGGGGATCAGCTTCGGATCGGTCCAGACGGAGTAGACGTGCGTGCGCGGTGCGTCGAAGACCCGCTCGACGCGGATCTCGAGTTCGTTCGGGGTGGTGACGGCAGTCCTCATCATGCTCCTTTCGTACGTTCAACGACCTCCGCGAAGCGGTCGAGCCGCTGTAGCCACGTGGTGATGCCCTCGAAGGCATAGGGCACGAGTCTGCATCTGCGGGCACGGCCGACCTTCTCAGTTGTGACGAGCTGCGCCTCCTCGAGCAGCCGGATGTGCTTCTTCATCCCGGTCAGCGACATGCCGAACGGCTCGGCGAGCTCGCTGATCGTCGCGTTCCCGACACCGAGCCGTTCAAGCACGGCGCGGCGGGTTGGGTCTGCCAGGGCCGCGAACGCGCGGTCGACGGTCGTAGGATACTGAACCATTGAGTTCATTATATAGAAACGTCCAAAGTGAGACGGGGTGCGGCTCCCGCTTGGTCGCCGAGGCAGCCCGGACGAAATGGCTTGCGCTTTCTGTAGCTCGCTCGCCCGGTCGGGCTGGCCACGACGCTGGAGCGGCTGCCCGGACTCATCGGGCGCGGCGGCCAGGCCGTGATCGTCGGGATGCCGGCCGAGGGGATCCGGATCGTGCTTGATCCGTTCGATCTCGCCGACCAGGGCAAGCGTCTGCTGGGGTGCAACTATGGTTCGACCGTGCCCCAGCTGGACTTCCCCCGCCTCGCGAGCCTCTACCTCGACGGCCGGCTCCCCCTCGACCGGCTCATCGGCCGTCGCGCGGGGCTACACGAGGCCAACCGGGCGCTCGAGGACTTGCGCGTGGCCGCCGGCCTGCGCACGACCCTGGAGCCGGAGACCGCATAGCAGTGGCAGTCAACGGGAACGAGCGGGTGTGCTTCGGCGCCCGGCTGCGCCACGCCCGCGAAGCGAGCCGGCTGTCGCTCAGTGAGCTCGCAGAGCGGAGCGGGGTGACCAAGAGCTTCCTGTCGCGGGTGGAGCGCGACATGACGAGCCCATCGGTGGCGAGCCTGGTAGGTATCTGCAACGCCCTGGGGCTGTCGATGGCCGACCTGTTCCAGAGGCCGCCGACAACCCTGGTGCGCCGCAGCGACCGTCCAACGGTCTCCGATCTGCCAAAGGCGGCCGACGTCGTGGACACGCTTATCACACCGGCTGGGAGCGGCATGTGACAGTTCTCGAATCCGCCGTTGCCGGCGGCGGCTCCGGTGGCGCTGTCCTGTACACGCTCCCCAGCGACTGCGAGGTGTGCTTCGTGCTCCAGGGTGTTATCGAAGTCCAGGTGGAGGATCAGACCTTCAAGCTCGAGCAGGGTGATGCGCTCACGTTCGGCGCCGCCGTCCCCCACAGCTGGAAGGCGTCTGGGGATGGTGCCCGGATTCTCTGGATTCTCGCTCCAGGATTGCCCGACCCACAGCGGAGCGTGCGATGAGTCCTCCCGCCCCACGCTTTCGGCCGCCCGACGCCATCAAGGCCCCACGCTACACCGGCCCGCGCACGTTCGCTCGGCTGCCCCATGTGCCGCTTCCCCATGAGAATGTCGACGCGGCGGTCATCGGCGTGCCGTTCGACACCGCCACGAGCTTTCGGACGGGAGCACGTTTCGGCCCTGAGGCGATCCGCTCGGCCTCCGCGCTTCTGCGTTCCTACCACCCGCCGCTGGGCATAGACGTGTTCGGAGCGCTATCGGTAATCGACGGAGGCGACCTTGAGATCACTCCGGGCAACGCACAGCGCACTGCGCAGCAGATCGACGCTGCGCTGCAACCCGTCTTACGGAGCGGCATCGTGCCGCTCGTCCTCGGTGGTGACCATTCGATCGTGCTCGGTGAGCTCCGGGCCCAGGCCGCGACCTATGGGCCGATCGCGCTCGTGCTCTTGGATGCCCATGCCGACACCTGGGATCAGTACTACGGCGAGAAGTACTTCCACGGCACGCCATTTCGCCGAGCCGTCGAGGAAGGGCTACTGGATCCGTCGCGGTCGGTGCTGGCCGGCATGAGGGGACCTTTATACGCAGCGGCGGATCTCGACGTGCCGCGCGAGATGGGTTTCGATGTCATCACCGGCGAACAGCTGCAGGCAATGCGCCCCGCCGAGTACGGGGAGCGTGTCCGGTCCCGGACCGGCGCCGGGAAGGTGTACATGTCGTTCGACATCGACGTGCTCGATCCCGCCTTCGCGCCCGGCACCGGCACGCCCGAGGTGACCGGCCTATACCCGCGTGAGGCACTCGCGTTCTTGCGCTCGCTCGCAGGGATCGACTTCTCGGGTTTTGATCTGGTCGAGGTGTCGCCCGCCTACGACTCTCCCGGCCAGATCACCTCGCTGCACGCGGCCGCCATCGCCTTTGAGATGCTGGCTCTGCTGGCGATCACTCGAACCCGCCCGGAGTGAGCGCTCCAGCTCCGAACACAGCTACTCCACGTGCGGGGCCGGCGCCGAAGACGCAGGCGCCACCCCAGTGCACATCGTCGACCTGAGTCCGACTAGATCCGAGCCCGGATCCCCCGTCTGCCATACCGCGTGATCAACCCATCGGGGTGACCGCCGTCCGCACTCGATGCATTCTCCTCAAGGCTTCTGAGCCGGCCTCAGGCGCCGGGGATCGCGTCGATGATGAATAACCTCGCCAGCTCCGCGTTCTCGTTGCTCCCCCGGTGGCGCGGCACCGCCGGCAGCGCAAACGCTTCACCGGCACCAACCACGAGCGGATCACGGCCGTCTTCAAAGCGGTAGACGATCGTGCCACTGACGACGTAGCCGGCGTGCGGCGTATCGCACCACTCGCGCCGGCCCGAACCAGGCGAATACTCGACGAGCGCCCACCGCGTACCAGCGACCTCGGCCTCGCGATCAAACACGCCCGAGTCGTGAGACACCCCCTCGACCGCGAACAGATCAAAACTCTGAGGGTCAGACACGGCCGTAGATTGTAAGTCCAGCGGCACCGCAACCGGACACCCCCTCGCGGCCCTGCGGGCGCAGATGACCGACCGGACTCAGAGAGTCGCCCAGACCACGGCGCAACTGCAGCAGCCGCAAACACCGACGGCGACGGAGCACCGCCAAGCTACTCGGGGCATCGTCTGCCCAAATCGCGGCAACGCATCGCGCTCGACGCCGAGGCCGTTGCTGCGGTCCCTGTACGGTCGGGTCAGGTCGTTGCTCGCGGGAGCGAGAACTTGATCGCGGGCCCTTCGACTTGGAGCGGCAGCATCGTCCATGCCGCCGGCGGATGCCACCGAGCCCCCGGGGTTCGTGAAGGAGCACTGACCCCGTGCCACAACCCGCTACGTGGTGGTCCGGTCGGCGTAGGCTGCCTTCAGGTTGTGCCACAGTCCAGAACGCGTACGAGGAGCCCAGAATCGTGACCGAGCAGACGCCAGCGATTGACTTCGAGAATCTGCCCACCCCCAGCGAGGGCTTCCTCGTCACTCAGTTCATCACCGTGCGAAACGTTGCCCGGTCCCGCGCGTTCTACTCTGACGTGCTCGGTGGCCAGGTCGTTCTGGAGGAGAACCCGTGCATCATCAAGCTTGCCAACTCGTGGCTAATCATGAACCCGGGCGGTGGCCCCACGCCCGACAAGCCAGACATCTCCATCGCCAACTACGAGCCGGGAAACACGGTCTCTAGCTTCATGAACCTGCGCGTCGCCGACATCCAGGCGTGCTATCAGCAGTGGAGCTCAAAGGGGGCCGAGTTCGTGACGCCGCCGATCGATCGCGGTCCTGAGATCCGGTGCTACATGCGCGACCCGGATGGCTACCTGATCGAAGTCGGCCAGGCGACAGGGCTGCTCGAGGGCAGACTCGCCAAGAAGCGGCCCGAAGATCTGCCGGGCTAGAGGGACGGGACCCGAGGGTTCCGGAGTCGACAGACTGGCCTGTCTCTCTGGTCCGTCTGCACCGCGTTTCGGCCTTGGCCGGCGTCGGTTCAGCGTCCGTGGTGAACCGCTTCGACGTTGTGCCCGTCGGGGTCGAGCACGAACGCACCGTAGTAGCCCTCTGCATACTCTGGCCGCAGCCCCGGGGGACCGTTGTCTCGTCCTCCAGCCTCAAGTGCAGCCGCATAGAACGCATCGACTTGCTCCCGCCTGTCCGCCGCAAAGGCAAGGTGGATGGGTGCGCCCGTTCCGTACGCGGTGGAGATCGCGAAGTCGTCTGCCTCCTCCAGACCGAACGCGACCTCCTCGGCGCCCTCTCGCCAAGGCCCGATCTCGGCAAACCCGAGCGGGGTAAGCGCGCGCCGATAAAACTCGCGGCTGCGCCCGAGGTCGCTTACGCCAACACTCACATGGTCGATAACCACACGGCGCCTTGGCATCATCCGGACTCTACAAGCGTGACCGCCCAGAAGTTGGCCGCGCTCGTGGGCGGAGGGGTCTCGACCCGGGCGCGGTGAACGGGCCTCGGCTGATCGGAGCGTGAGGGGACGCGCGTCGCCCCTCACGATTGACGGTACGTTGGACCGACGGGAACCCGGCCGGCGCGAGGGCGCGTATGGACGCCACTTCGGGGGAGGCGCGATCACGAGCCGGAGTTGCGCTGAAGCTTCTCCTCGACCGAGCGGACCTTGTCCTCGAGCGTCTGGGACGGCTTGTCGCGACGCTCGTCGATCTTCAACACGGTATAGACGCGCGGCAGGCCGGTCTCGAACGGAACGTTGTGCAGTTCGCGGACGACCTCGAGGATGTCTTCGAGTTCGCCTTCGAGCTCGGTACCCATCGCGTGCAACGTGAAGCGGACCATGCTCTGGCGCTCAAGGCGCCGGTGCATCTCCGCAATGTATTCGCTCGCGCTGGGCGTCGGGCGGCCCAGTCCGATGATCGTGACCTCAGCTGTCGCCATCGCTCAGTGACGGTTGACGCGCTCGGCTTGGACGCCGCCGGCGGCGATCCCGGCAGCCGGATGGCGCGGGCTCGACTCCTTCCACGGAGGCTGGATCCCGAGCGGGTCGCAGGCCCGCGCAGACGCCGCCTGAGCGCAAAACGGATTTCGAGAACGTGGCACTTGGCGAGCTAACGCGTGGGCCACTCAGCGGTGCCCGGGACACCGTCGCCGTCTGGCGGTTTGGGGCCGCCCACGGCGATGATGTCGAGCCCGTCCGGGCCGGCCTCGAAGGCTCGAACGACCTCAGGCGCCACCCGTACAACATCCCACTGGTGAAGATCCTGGACCTGGTCATCCAGCAAGACTCGTCCCGAGCCGGCGACGACAACGTATGCCTCTTCCTGCTCTCGGTGACTGTGAGCCCGCGGACTGCGGAGGTTCGGCGCGTACCGAAACAGGCTAACGCCGAGATCGCGCGAGTCCAGGTGCTTGCGACCGAACCGAGCTTCCATCCCGGGAGCGCGATCGCCCGCGGAATCCTCGACTTCCAGCAGATTCACAGTGGAAAAGCTAGACATGGAGTCCCCTTTGGCAGACGGTGGGCCCCAACCTTATCTCCGTACTCGCCTGCATCTGGCGCGAGCCGCACGGAGGGCAGCAGCACCAAACCACCTGACCGCGGTATCGACCACCCGCCGCGGGGCCCGGCGCTGCCGCTTCGGACTGCTTCGATCTGAGAGCGGAGGCTGACCGACCGCGGCCCCCGGGGGTGGCGGCGCGGGAATTGGCGGCCACGGATTCGGCTGGGGCGACTGGAGCGCTAGCGTCGCCGCCATGGAGAGCGGGATCCGATCTGTCCGCGATGGGAGCCGAGCTCGCATGCCGAGATTTCGGCGGCACGGGTCCACCCGTCTTGTTGCTGCACGGGCTCGCTGGGCACGCCGGGGAGTGGGAGCGCACCGCCCGTGAGCTGACGCCAACCTGCCGGGTGCTGACCTGGCCTCGCGCGACTACTGGTGGCAACAGGGGACGATCCGCTGCCCGACCTGGCCAACCCTTACGTCATCCGGGAGGAGCAGTCGGTCGTCTACCGTGAGATGCCATGCGCATCGCGACCTGGAATGTCAACTCGGTGAAGCAACGCCTCCCGCGGCTGCTGCCCTGGCTGGACGAACGGCGACCCGATGTCGTCTGCCTGCAGGAGACCAAGCTGATCAACGCCGCGTTCTCCGATTTGCTCGATGACGAGCTCGGCGACCGGGGCTACCGGTTCGCGGCTCACGGCGAGGCGGCGTGGAACGGTGTGGCAATTCTCTCGCGGGTGGGCCTTGACGATGTCGTCCCCGGGCTGCCCGGAGCCCCCGGCTTCCCGCATCCCGAGGCGCGAGCGGTGGCCGCCACGTGCGCGGGCATCCGGGTGATCTCGGTGTACGTACCGAACGGACGCCAGCCCGGCTCCGAGCACTACGAGTACAAGCTGGCCTGGCTCGATTCACTGCGCGAGCTCGTTGCCGCCGGCCCGGCGGCGACGGTCGTCTGCGGCGACATGAACATCGCGCCACGCGACGACGATGTGTTCGATCCGCAGGCCTACGTCGGCCAAACCCACGTCACGCCGCGCGAGCGGGCCAGCCTCGCCGACCTCGGCCTGCACGATGTAGTCCGCGATCGCTGGCCCAACCAGCGCGTGTTCACCTACTGGGACTACCGGGCGGGGATGTTTCACCAGGATCTGGGGATGAGAATCGATCTGGCGCTCGCCAGCGACGCGGTGGCCGCCCGGGTCCAGGCGGCGTGGGTGGACCGCAAGGCCCGCAAGGGACGCGGGCCGAGTGACCACGCACCGGTGATCGTGGACCTCGATGAGGCGCCCGACGGGAACATCGGGCCGATGGTCCCTCCTCCGTCGGCCCCGGCGACCGGGCGCGGCTCGGTCAAGCTGCCTCAGGCCCCCTGACCCGTCAGGCGCCGGGCGGGGGGACGCTCATTCCCGCGGGCGGTCCCGATCGCGGGACGGCTGCACGCGCTTGGGCTCGCCCGGCATCTTGGGGTAGTCGGGGGGATACGGCATGTCTCCGTGGCCCTCGGCGGCATCGTGCTCGTACATGTCGAGCAGCGGTTGCAGGGAGTGGGCGACGTCGTCGATGGCGGCGTGAGGGTCGCCAAGCGCGGCGAACCGGGCCGGCATCGTCGCGACGGTGAACTCCTGAGGCGCAACCTGCGGAAGCTCGTCCCAGCCCACCGGCGCCGAGACCGGCGCGCCCGGCCGCGGCCGGACGCTGTAGGCCGAAGCGATCGTCCGGTCGCGCGCGTTCTGGTTGTAGTCGACGAAGATCCGCTCGCCCCGCTCCTCCTTCCACCAGCTGGTGGTCACGGAATCGGGCAGGCGCCGCTCCAGCTCTCGGCCGAAGGCGATCGCCGCGTGACGAACATCGGTGAAAGTCCAGCGCGGCTCGATCCGGACGTAGATGTGGACGCCGCGGCCACCCGATGTCTTGGGAAAGCCGGTGTAGCCGAGCCCCACCAGTAGCCTGCGCGCCTCGGCGGCGACGCGCACGGCATCGGCGAAGTCGGTGCCGCGCTGGGGGTCGAGGTCGATGCGCAGCTCGTCCGGGTGATCGACGTCGTCGCTGCGCACCGGCCACGGGTGAAACGTGATCGCTCCCATTTGCGCGGCCCAGCCGACGACCGCCACCTCGGTCGGGCAGATCTCGTCGGCATGGCGCCCCGACGGGAACTGGATGCGGGAGGTCTGCACGTAGTCGGGAGCTCCACGAGGGACACGCTTTTGAAAGAAGGCGTCCCCGCCGCCCTTCTCGCGGGTGGAGAGCACGATTCCGGGATGCACGCCGCGGGGCCAGCGCTCCAGCGTCGTCGGCCGTCGCCAGAGCGCGCGCATGATCCCGTCCCGGACCGCGACGTAGTAGTTGACGATGTCGAGCTTGCTGACCGCCGCCCGGCTCTCGGTGGCGGGAAAGATCACGCGGTCGGGGTTGGACACCCTGAGCTCGCGGCCACCGGCATCGACGGCGGTTGCCTGCGCTGCGGCCATACCCGAAGTTCTACGGCAAATCGCGGTCCCGACGCGGTTAGTCGCCGGACGTCGGAGTCGTCAGCGCGATCCCGCGGGATCCGGCACAGGCGGGGTCGCGACGATCGACTGGGTGATCCGGGGCCGACGGGCCTGGGCAAAGCTGACCAGTTTCCCGCTGTCCTGGTCCCAGAGCTTGAGGTTGACCGCCTTGAGGCCATCGAGCAGGGACAGCGTCGGCACCTGGTGAAAGATCTCGACCTCGTCGTGAGCCCGTTGCAGGTTGTAGTTCGGGATCCGAGCGTTGAGGTGGTGGATGTGGTGCAAGCCGATGTTGCCGGTAAAGAACTGCAGCAGCTTGGGCAGCCGCAGGTACGAACTGCCGCGCAGTGCGGCATCGGTGTAATCCCATTGGCCGGCGTCTTTCCAGTACGCGTCCTCGAACTGGTGCTGGACGTAGAACAACCAGATGCCGACTGATCCGGCCAGCATCGCGCTGGGTGCCCAGACCACCATGAGGTCTTTCCAGCCGACCAGCCAGCACAGCCCGCAGGCAACGACGAGGATGACCGCGTCGGTGGCGAGCACGCTGTGGCGCATTCGCGGACGCTGGGACCGAGTGGCGATCCGTGGGCCGATCATCATGGCAATGATCGGGCCGATGCCGAACATCACGAGTGGGCTGCGCAGTAGCCGGTAGCCGGCACGCCCGGCCCGTGACCTGGCCTGGTACTCGGCCACCGTGAGCGTGATGATGTCACCGACGCCACGCCGCTCCAGGTCCCCCGACGTGGCGTGATGGACCGCATGGTCGTGGCGCCACCGCCCGTATGGCGACAGCACCAGCAGTCCCGCGAACCGGCCGATCCACCGATTGAAACGCTTGGACGGCATCGACGATCCATGCGCGCAATCGTGGAAGACGACGAAGGTACGCACGAGAAATCCGGCGGCCAGGACAGCGAGCGCGGCGGTGAGCAACGCCGAGCGCCCCAACGTCAGGTACGACACGACCGATAGAGTCAGATACGGGACGATCGATGTGCCGATGTCGACCAGGCTTCTGGCGACGCGGGGGGTGGCATAGCCGGCGAGCACCTGTTGCCCGGGGCGGTACGTCGACGGCGTTGGCGCGGACATGAAGCGGCTCCGGCGTGGGGAATGAACGTTGCCTGTCTGCAACGCCCCCGATCGCCGCCAGATCTGGCCGCTACGAGCGCGAGCTACTCAGGATCGAGGCCATCCCACGACCACGACGGCGCCGCCGGCTGGCCTCCACAGCGCCGAGCATAGCCGAAACCGGCTCACGACCACGCTTCCTCACTCCTCCGGGGATGGCGGATCGACCAACTCCAGCGCTCCGAAGCCCGGCACCGGCCCGTCCATCAGGAACATCTCGACGGTGAGGTCAGGCTCGACGTGAGCCTGGCTCAGGAACGCGAGCACCTTACGGCCGGTGAGCTCCTCGATCATCTCGGTGTAGCGCTCCTTCATCAGCTGCTGAAAGTCGCGGCGCATCTCGAGGACCCGTTCCGGCTGGCCGCCGGCCATCATCGTCCGCTCGATCGCGGTGAACCCGTCGCTGAGCACGCTCACGATCAGGTTGTCGAGCACATAGGTCTTGGCCTTGATCGGTCCGCGACCGTAATGCTCGCGCATGAGCGCGACGATGCGGTTGGTGATCTCCGCAAGGAGCCTGCCGCCCCCGACCGGCGGCGCCGCCGAACGGTCGGCTTCACCGGTGCTCACGCTTCACCTCTACGCGTGTTCCTCTGGGCTGCGGCGCTCACTGATCCTGTCGGACGGGTGATGGTCCCGGTCCCGGGTTCGTACACCCGGAACTCGGGCGATGGTATCGCGCCCGCTGTCGGCCCGTACGGCTGGGCGTCTGACCGCACTTCCGCTCGACTCTTCCCGGGGGCAGACCCCGCTCCCTGCTCGACCCTTCCGGTAGAGCAGACCACTGCCGATTGAATGCTTCTCTAATATAATTCCGGCATGGAGTTCTCCATGGCTGCTCGGCCCCGCGGGCGCCACCTGGACGAGATCGCGGAGGCCCTGCCTCAGCGTGCCGCTGCCCTGAGTCGGCTGTTCGTGAAGCGGACCAGCGTCGCCGTCTCGCGCACGGAGGCCGGGGTCATCTGGGCACTGGCCGCGCGGCCGCGGCGGATCACCGATCTGGCCGCGAGCGAGGGCGTGACCCAGCCTGCGATCACCCGTCTGGTGAATCGCCTCGAGGAATCGGGGTGGGTGACGCGGCAGAGCGACCCGGGCGATGGGCGGGCCGTGATGGTGTGTCTCACCCCGACGGGCGAGGAGGTATTCGAGACCCTCCGCGCCGAGTACCGCGCGCTCGTGCACGAGGAGATGGCGGCGCTCGCCGACGGCGACGTCGAGATCCTGGCCCGGGCGATCGACGTCCTCGACGAGCTCATCGCCCGGCTGCAGGAGCGCGATCCGTGAGCGTGCACCACGTGCTCGGAGTGCTCGAGGACGACGAGCGCCGGCTGTGGTCGACGTTCGATCGCGCGGTGACGCTGGCCGCGGCTGAGCAGGCTCGGCTCACTCTCGTCAAGACGACCAACCCGGGACGGCTGATGCGCTGGTTCGCGCCGGCGGCGCTGCAGTCGATGTGCGTGTCCGCCCAGGATCTCGACTTCCGGACGATCGCCAGCCACACGCTGGCCCGAGCGGCCGAGTTCGTGCCCGGCTCCATCCCGGTGACGACGGTCCTGCTCGGCCAGGACACCACCGGCCGTCTGCTGGCGATGCTGCGCAGCGGCCCCTACGACGCGTTCGTCACCACCGACGCGCTGCTGAACCACAGGCTGCGCCGCGAGCTGCGCCGGCTCGAGATCCGCACCGTGCTCGCCCCTCGCCGCCCGGCTTCGTCGGCCGGCTCCTCGGAGGAAACCGCCGACCGCGCCCACTCCGGAGCCCGGGCGTGACCGACCCCCGCCAACTCGACACGATCGGAGAATCCCGTTGACCTCGTCTGTCGCCGCCGTTCGAGATCGCCTCCAGCATCATCGAGCGCATCCCGAGCACTACAAGTGGGTCGCGCTATCGAATACGACGTTGGGCATCCTGATGGCGACGATCAACCAGTCGATCGTGATCATCGCGCTCCCGGCGATCTTCCGCGGGATCCACCTCAACCCGCTGGTGTCCTCGAACACGAGCTACCTGCTGTGGATGCTGCTCGGGTTCATGGTGGTGATGGCGGTTCTCGTGGTGAGCCTCGGCCGGGTCGGCGACATGTTCGGGCGCGTCCGCATGTACAACCTCGGCTTTGCCGTGTTCACCGTGGGGTCGATCCTGCTCTCGATCACCTGGATGACGGGAACCTCGGCGGCGCTGTGGCTGATCGCGATGCGCATCATCCAGGGGATCGGGGCGGCGTGTCTGTTCGCCAACTCGTCGGCGATCCTCACCGACGCGTTCCCGGCCGAGGAGCGCGGCCTGGCGCTCGGGATCAACATGGTCGCGGCGATCGCGGGCTCGTTCATCGGGCTGGTGCTCGGCGGTGTGCTGGCGCCGATCGCCTGGCGGCTGGTGTTCCTCGTCTCGGTTCCCTGTGGGCTGTTCGGCACCATCTGGGCCTACTTCATGCTGCAGGAGCGCGGCATTCGCGTCCGGGCCAAGATCGACTGGCTGGGAAACATCACCTTCGCGGTCGGCCTGATCGCCTTGCTGGTCGGGATCACCTACGGGATCCTGCCCTACGGCGGCCACGCGATGGGCTGGACCGCTCCCGGGGTGATCGCGGCGATCGCCGGTGGCATCCTCATGCTGATCGCCTTCGTGGTGATCGAGTCCCGGGTCAAGGAGCCGATGTTCCGGCTGCCGCTGTTCAAGATCCGAGCGTTCTCGGGCGGCAGCGTCGCGACGTTCCTGTCGGCGCTGTCCCGCGGCGGGCTGATGTTCATGCTGATCCTGTGGCTGCAGGGCATCTGGCTGCCGATCCACGGCTACAGCTTCTCCGACACACCGCTGTGGGCCGGGATCTTCATGCTGCCGCTGTCGGCCGGGTTCCTGATCGCCGGCCCCATCTCGGGGCGGCTTGCCGACCACTACGGCGCGCGCCCGTTCACCTTCGGCGGGATGATCCTGTCGGCGATCGGGCTGCTGGCGCTCACCATCCTGCCGGTCAACTTCACCTACTGGGTGTTCGGCCTGGTGATATTCGTGATCGGGTTCGCGATGGGCCTGTTCGCCGCCCCCAACCAGACGGGGATCATGAACAGCCTGCCGCCCGACCAGCGCGGCGCCGGCGCGGGGATGACGGCGACGTTCATGGGCTCGGCCTCGGTGCTGTCGATCGGGATCTTCTTCAGCCTGATCATCCTCGGACTGTCCGCGAACCTGCCGGCGGCCCTGCTGCACGGGTTGAGCAGCCACGGAGTACCCCACGACTACGCCGTCAAGGTGTCTCACCTGCCGGCCGTCGGCACCCTGTTCTCGGCGTTCCTCGGCTACAACCCGATGCAGACCACCCTGGGCCCGGAGCTCGCCCACCTGCCGCACTCCACGGCCGTATTCCTCACTGGTCACAGGTTCTTTCCGAACCTGGTGTCGCACCCGTTCTCGACCGGCATCCACGACGCGTTCTACTTCGCGGCCGCGTGCTGCGCCGTCGCCGCCGTCGCCTCGTGGCTGCGGGGCGGGAAGTACTACTACACGGAAGAGCCGCCCGCGCTTGGGTCGGACGAGATCGAGGCGGAGGTCGCCGCCGTCACGTGAATGTGGAGGGCACGATGCCGGGCGCTCGGCACGCGTTTCCGAGACCGGCGGCCGCGTCGGTCCTCCGCGGCCGCCGGTGAGCGCGTCAGGCGGTGACGAGCACGGGATCGGGCCGCACGACAATCATGTCGGTGACCTCGAGGATCTCCGAGACCGGGAGCCGGGCGGCGCGGGCGTGGCTGCGGATCGCCTCCGGGCTGGACGCCTGGTAGATGCAGACCGCTCCCACCTTGCCGTCAGGCTCGGTGATCGCATAGCTGCGGATCCAGCGGATGTCGTCCGGCATCTGCTCGCCGGCCTCGGCCGAGCGCGCACCCGCGCTCTGGAGGTCGTCGAGGGTCTGCCATCCCTCCCGGCGGAGGATCACGTAGGTGTTCATACTGCTCGCCCGTTGGGTCGGGGTTCGACGTTGGGGGATGCGATCGCTGGGGCACCGCCCGTGCGTGCAATCCAGCGGGCCAGGCGGCCCGGCAATCCTCCAGGGAGAATCGCGGGGCGGCGGGCCGTGGCGTCCGCTCGCGTTCCGTCGTCGCGGACCGCCCGGCGCAACCTCGCGTGAGCGGCGTCGCGGTGCATGTCCTCGATGCGGGCCTGTGCCAAATGCTCGAGTAGCTGTGCGTTGTTGATCATGCCGTCACCCTAGGTGGCAGGCCCGGATCGCACATCGGGACAGCAACCTACTTTTCGCCCGGCGACTACCTATCTTCTGCCCACCTATCCTGATTTCAGGTATGCAGATGCCGCGCACCGACATCGAAGACCGCGCCGACTGCGAGCGGCTCGTCCGCGCCTTCTACGGGCGGGCGCTGGCCGATCCGGTCATCGGGTGGCTGTTCGTCGATGTCGCTCACCTCGACCTCGAGGCCCACGTCCCTCGCATCGCCTCGTTCTGGGAGACGATCCTGCTCGGAGCTCGCTCCTACAGCGGCGGAGCGTTCGCGCCCCACGCCGCGCTGCACGTCAAGGCCGGGCTGCGCCGCGGCCATTTCGAGCGATGGCTGTGGCTGTGGCGGGCCACCATCGATGAGCTGTTCGCGGGTGACCGGGCCGAGCTCGCGAAGGCTCATGCCGAGCGGGTGGCGCAGGCCTTCCAGGCCCGGCTGGCGGCGGTCCCGCGGCCCGGCGCGGCGCCGGCGCTTGCCGTCACCCACCACGGACCCGCCGAGTGATCGATGCGGCTGCTGCTCAACCTCATCTGGTTCGTGCTCGCGGGACTCTGGATGGCGATCGCCTACACGCTGGCCGCGCTGATCTGCTTCGTCCTGATCGTCACGATCCCGTTCGGCATCGCCTCGCTCCGGATTGCCGGGTTCGCGCTGTGGCCGTTCGGTAAGACCGTGATCCGGCGCCCGGACGCCGGAGTCGCCTCGGGACTCGGGAACTTTCTGTGGTTCCTGCTGTGCGGCTGGTGGCTGGCACTCGGCCACCTGCTGACCGGTATCGCCATGTGCCTGACGATCATCGGGATCCCGTTGGGAATCGCCAATCTCAAGCTGATCCCGGTCTCATTGCTTCCTCTCGGCCGCGAGATCGTGTCGGTGCAAGAGGCGCGAGCGATCGACGCCGCGGCGCGCGCGACCGTCTACGAGTAGGCGGGCGGAGGGTTCAGATCGCGGCGGAGCCCACGGATCTGGTTCCCCGCCTCCACACCGCCCGGACCGTCATGCGCGGCTGGCGCCAGACCGACCTGCACGCATATGCGGCGATGGCGGCGGATCCCGAGGTGATGCGCTTCATGGGCGGGGCGGTTGACCGGGAGCGGGCGTGGCGGGCGATGGCCACGTTCACTGGTCATTGGGTCCTGAAGGGGTTTGGCCTGTGGGCCGTGGAGCGCAAGACCGATGGCGTCCTTCTCGGTCGGATCGGGCTGTGGGAGCCCGAGGGCTGGCCCGGGCTGGAGATCGGCTGGACGCTCGCCCGCGCGGCGTGGGGCCGCGGCTACGCCCAGGAGACGGCGCTGGCGGCGATCGACTGGGCATGGACGGAGCTGGCGGCCTCGCGATTGATCTCGCTGATCGACCCGGCGAACGCGCGCTCGATCCGGGTCGCCGAACGCCTGGGGATGCGACCGTCGGGCAGCTATCTGCTGTACGGCGACACCGTCACGGTCTACGCTGTGACACGACCCGGGGCTAGACTCACGCCATGAGCTTGGAGGAACGCGGCATCGATGCCGCCGGCGACCGCTGTGAAGAGTGCGGGGCCAAGCTGACCGAGGCCGAGATGCGGGCCGTGCTCGAGGCCGGCGGGCCCACGCTGTGTGCGATCCACGCCGCCGAGGACGAGCCCGGCCTGGCTGCCGACGACGCCGGGTTCAGCGACGAATAGCCGACGGCCGGGCATCCTGCCCTGCCGCCGATCCGGGGTGCGGGCCGCGGCCGCCCGGGTGGCGCCGTGATTATTTGCGGCGTCCGGCGACGGCGGTCTTGAGCGTCGCTCCGGCGCTGAACTTGGGGTTCTTGGAGGCCCTGATCTTGACCGGAGCGCCGGTCTGAGGGTTGCGGCCGGTGCGCGCGCCGCGCTTGGCCACAGAGAACTTGCCGAAGCCTGTGATCGCGACGTCGTCGCCCTTCTTCAGCGTCTTGGTCACGGTGGTCAGCATCGACTCCAGGGCGCGCTGCGAATCGGCCCGGGTGAGCCCGCTGTCCTTGGCGATCGCATCGACGAGTTCCGTCTTGTTCATCCCGACTCCTTGCTCGAGGCTGTATCTGAACAGTGGCAGGGTAGCCGGATCAGGGGCGGAGCGGCCCAAGACGGAGTGACACTGTGACGCGCGCGCGGGCAATCGCGGCGCAGAGTTGACGATCCGCCCGGCGTTGGACGAGCTAGGGATGACGCCTGACGCCGCGCACGATCGCGTCCACGTCGCGGTGAGGCGCGCGCATTCCGAGCCCGACGAGGTCGAGCTTCGCCGTCGCCACCGCGCGCACGGCGGCACGATTGTCGGTGTCGTTGCCAGTCGTGAACATTTCGGCGGTGTATACCGCCACCGGCACCTCCCGGCGTTCCGCTCGCTCGCGCAGCGTCTGCAGCTTGCTCGCTCCCGTCTCGAAGACGAGCACCGGCTGCACCAGGAGCGGGAGGTAATGAGCGCCGTCGCCGTCGACATAGTCCTCGCCGATCACCTCCGGCCCCGCGCGCGAGACGATCCCGCTGATCAGGAACGCCGTCACGTTCAGACGCTGCCACACGGCGAGGTCGTCGCGCACCACGACCGCGACCTTGGTCTCGAACTCGGCGACTGTCATCCCCCGGGCATCCTGCCGTGCCGGCGACGGCGCGTCTTGAACGTTGTTGCTCTTCCCGACTTCACCCGGCGCGGGCGTAGTGGCCCGGGGTGACGCCGACCATCCGTTTGAACACGCGGGACAGGTGGGGCTGGTCGGCGAATCCACACGCGGCGGCGACGGCCGCCGGCGGCACGTCCGCGCTGAGCAGGCGACGGGCGTGGCCGATGCGGAGGTCACGCTGAAAGCCATGGGGGGTGAGGCCGCTCTGCTGCCGGAAGCGTCGGATCAGCTCGAATCGGCTCAGGCCGGCGACATCAGCGAGCTCGGCCAACGACACGCGTTGGTCCCATCGCTCCTGGAGATGTGTCCGCGCTCGCCGTACGGCGGCGTGCTCGCCGCGCTCCTGGAGGCGGCCGTCGCCGCGAGAACGCAGGTGCGGGGCCAGCCGCCGGATCGCTTCGGCGACCGCCTCCTCGACCGCCAGTCCGGGCGGCTCGCCGGCGAGCGCCGCGTGCGCGCGCAGCAGCGCCCGGCGCAGCGCGGGGTCCCGGAACACCACCCAGCGGGCGGCGCGGGGTGCCCCACCGTCGCGCTCGGCCCAATCGCTCAGCACGGGTGGATCGACGTAGAGCACCTGGTATGCCCAGCCCTCGGGCACGGCGGCCATGCCGGTGTGGACCGCCTCGGGCTCAAGCACGAACAGCTCTCCGGCGTTGGCTCGCTGCCGGGTCCCGTCGAGAGTGAACCGGGCGGCCCCGTCGCAGACCACGGCGATCGTCCACGTGGGGTGCGAATGTGGCCGATAGGCATGGTCCACGAACCTCGCGTGGAGGGCCTCGATCCCAGCCAGGCCGGGGGGACGGAAATAGATCGCGTGCTCGGGCAGCTCATGACCAGTCTACGGTCGGCCTCAGGCTGAGAGACTGCAAAGCGTGACCCGGGTCGCCGTCCTCGACGACTATCAGCACCGCGCCTCCGGCTACGCCGACTGGGACTCGCTCGGTGCCGACGTGGACGTCCGCTTCTTTCACAAACCGATGGGCCCGGAGGAGCTGGCCGCGGCCCTCGGCGACTGCGAGGTGGTGGTGGCGATGCGGGAGCGGACCCGGTTTGACCGCGCCACGCTCGAGCGGCTCCCGCGGCTGGCGCTGCTGGTGACGACGGGGATGCGCAATGCCGCGGTCGACGTCGACTACCTGCGCGAACGCGGCGTCACCGTCTCCGGGACCGCGGGCACCGCCGAGCCGCAGCGCGCGGGGGTGCCGAGCACCGTGGAGGTGGCGTGGGCGTTGATCCTCGCGACCGCCAAGCGGGTGACGATCGAGGACCGCGGCCTGCGTGGCGGCGAGTGGCAGCTCGGGATCCCGACCCTGCTGGCGGGCGCGACGCTTGGGTTGGCGGGCCTCGGCAATCTCGGCGCGGCCATGGTGGCGCCGGCCCGAGCGTTCGGGATGGACGTGATCGCCTGGAGCCAGAACCTGACCGACACGTCGGCGCAGTCGGCCGGAGCGCGCCGCGTCACCAAGGACGAGCTGCTGACCGGAGCCGATTTCCTCTCGATCCACCTCGTGCTCAGCGATCGGACGCGCGGACTGTTCGGCGCCGCCGAGCTGGCGCGGATGAAGCCGACGGCGACCGTGATCAACACCTCGCGCGGGCCGATCATCGACGAGGCCGCGCTGGTGGCCGCGCTGCGCGGTCAGACGATCGCGGCGGCCGGGCTCGACGTCTATGACCAGGAGCCGCTCCCGGCCGGACACATCCTGACCACGCTTGACAACGCGGTCCTGCTCCCTCACCTGGGATACGTCTCCGACCCCGGCATGCGGCACATGTACGAGCAGGTCGTGCAGGACATCGCCGCGTTCCGCGCCGGCTCGCCGATCCGGGTGATCGGCTGACCCCGGCCACGACCTCCGCTGACCCCCTGGCCACGACCTCCGCGGACCCTCCGGCCACGACCTCCGCGGACCCTCCGGCCACTACAGTCTCCGGAGCACCTCACCCGAACAAGGAGCCCTCATGCCGCTGGATCCCAAGCGGACCGCCGTGGTCCTGATCGAGTACCAGAACGACTTCACCTCCGAGGGCGGCGCGCTGCACGGCGCCGTGGCCGACGTGATGCAGCAGACCGGAATGATCGAGAACACCCGCCGCTTGGTGCAGGCCGCCCGCCAGGCGGGAGCGACGATCGTGCACGCCCCGATCACGTTCGCCCCCGGGTACGTCGAGCTGGCGACGCATCCCTACGGGATCCTCAAGGGCGTGGTCGACTCCACCGCGTTCGTCAAGGGGGAGTGGGGCGCGGAGATCGTCGACGCGGTCTCGCCCCAGTCCGGCGACGTGATCGTCGAGGGCAAGCGCGGCCTCGACACGTTCGCCACCACCAACCTGGACTTCATCCTGCGGGCACGCGGGATCACGACGATCGCGCTCGGCGGCTTCCTCACCAACTGTTGTGTCGAGTCGACGATGCGCACCGGGTACGAGAAGGGCTACCAGGTGATCACCCTGTCCGATTGCGTGGCCGCCACCTCGCCCGAGGAGCACGAGAACGCGATCCGGTTCGACTACCCCATGTTCTCCGAGGTCATGACCGCCGACGACCTGGCCGGCGAGCTGAGCCCGGCGGCGGTGGCCACCTGACCCGCCCCGCAGGTGCTCACGACCGATGGCTCGATCGCTGACCTGTTCCTGGAGCTGGTGGCGATCCCGTCGCCGAGCGGACGCGAGCGGGTGCTCGGCCAGGAGATCCGCGCCTGGCTGTCGCACCACGGGGTGGGCTCGGAGTTCGATCGCGCCGGCGACGTCAACGGCTCTGACGCCGGCAATCTGATCGCCACCGTCCCGGGCGCGCCGGGAGCCCCCCGGTACCTGTTCGTCGCTCACCTGGACACCGTGGAGTCGGGCACTCCGCCGGTGTCGCCGCGCGCCGGCGAAGACCGGATCATCCGCTCGGGCGGCGACACGATCCTCGGCGCCGACAACAAGTCGGCGGTGGCGGCGGTGATGCGTCTGTGCGCCGCTACCGCCCGACGGCCGCCGCGAACGCGCCCCACCGTGGCGGCAGCGTTCACCTGCCGCGAGGAGAGTGGCCGGATGGGCGCCGGCCTGCTTCCGACCTCCCTGTTGCCGGGCATCGACGCCGCGTTCTGCGTCGACGGCAGCAAACCGATCGGCACCGTGATCACCCGAGCGCTCGGTCAGACGGTGTTCACTTTCATCGTCCACGGCCGCGCCGCCCACGCCGCGGCGAATCCGCAGGCCGGGGTGAGCGCGATCCGGGTGGCCGCCGAGGCCATCGCCGCGCTGCCGCTGGGGCGCAACGCCGGAGGTGGCAGCGTCAGCGTCGCCGCGATCGTGGGCGGCTCTGTGATCGCCCGGCTCAGCCCCGCCGGCCTGCGCAAGCTCGGCCTCGGCGACGATGACGACGACGCCGGCGCGAGCGTCCGGGCGGCGCTCGACGCCACCCCGACCAACTCGGTGCCCGACGTGGCCCTCGTGCGCGGCGAGGTCCGCGGCTATTCGAAGCGGGACATCGAGGCCACCACCGAGACGATCGTCGCCACGGTGAAACGCGTCTGCGACGCCCACGGCGCTTCGCACGACTGGATCCGTGACCGCAGCCGCATGGTCCCGCCGTTTCCCGGCGCGCCGGACTCGCGCGCGCTGGAGCTGGTCACCGCCGCGATCGCCGCCACGCCCGGAGTCGAGCTGGTGGCCGAGGAGGCCCACGCCACCCTGGAAGCCAACTACCTGGCCGCCCACGCCGACGTCGTCGCGGTGGCCAGCGGCGGCCGTGACCCGCATCAGCTGTCGGAGTCGATCACCATCGCCGAGCTCGAGCAGCTGGAGACGCTGCTGATGAACATCGTGGAGCTCGGTGCGGCCTAGCCCGTTTCGCCGTCAGTCGATTTCGCCAACACCCCGGCGGTGGCGTAGATGTGGGCGAACGCCCGCGCCTCCTCGCCGCTCCACAGCGTCGACCCGTGGCCGTAGGTGGACCCCAGGCGGCGCCCGGCATCGAGCAGGCTGTAGGGGCTGGCGCAGCCCAGCGCGATCACGTTGCCCTTGTCCAGGCGCACCCGGACCTCGCCGGTGACCCGCTCCTGCGAGCTGTCCAAGAAGGCGCGGATGTCGGTCAGCAGCGGGTCGTAGTAACGACCCTCGTGCAGCATGTCGCCGAACGTGGTGCCCAGCGACGCCTTGATCGTCTGCTGGGAGTTGGTGAGCACCAGGCGCTCGAGCTCCCGGTGGGCGACGATCAGGATAAGCATCCCGGGTGCCTCGAACCCGAGCCGCCCGACGATGCCCATGATCGTCTGCCCGGTGTGAATGCCCCGCCCCACGCCATGCTCGCCCCCGATCCGGTTCAGCATGGCGAGCGTGTCGTAGCCCGGGACCCCGATCGCCTCCTCGCCTAGGTCCGCGTCGCCCGGCCCGGAGACGACCGCGCACGCCGCCGGAAGCCCGCGTTCGAAGCTCAGCACCACCTCGGCAGGCTCGTCGGGAGCGTCGGCGATCGAGCGGGTCGTCGGCCACGCCTCGTCGGGCAGGTACTCCCACGCTCCGTAGGTCTCCTCGCCGCCGATCGTGGTGCCCAGGATCCCGAAGTTGAACGAGTAGGCGGCGGCGAGGTCAGACACGGCGTGGCCGCGGGCGCGGAGGAAGTCCCGCTCCTCCTCGCGCGTGTGCTCCTCGTCACGAATCAGCCCGTCGATCTGCAGCTCCGGCGCCAGCGCCTTGGTCACGGCGTCAAAGCGCACGTGGTCGTTGCCGGCGCCCGTCGATCCATGGGCGATGACGTCGGCGCGTCGCTGCAGCGCGACGCGGGTCACCTCTTCGGCCTGAAGCATCCGCTCGACGCCGACGCAGGACGGATAGACGCCGTTGCGCAGGTAGTTGGCCTTCAATATGTAGGCCACGAACTGCTCGTAGAGCCGCGCCCGCCCGTCGATCACCACGTGCTCGCTCGCTCCCAAGCTGCGGGACCGCTCCGCGATCTCGCGCAGCTGCTCCGGGGTGAAGCCCCCGGTGTCGACGGTGACCGTCGTGACCCGCTCGCCGCGGTCGACCAGGACGGCGAGCGCGAACGAGGTGTCCAGTCCGCCGGAGAAGGCGAGGATGACATTGCGACCCGGCATCAGGATGCGCACTCCAGGATGGGGACCCGGTCGTCGACCAGGCCAGGTGACAGTACGTAGAAGCGGCTCGTGCCGGCGTCGAGCTTAGCCTGCATGTCGCGCTGTGCGGCGAGATCACGGGAGTCCAGCCACATCGTCGGCTCGGTCGTCTCGTCCGGCTCATAGACCTCGGTGCGGTACACCAGCGTGTGCGGCACGGGGTGCAGCTCGAGCACCGCGCTCAGCACCTGCATCCGCCCGAACTTCCGGTGCACCCGCAATCCCCGGTCGAAGAACTGAGCGACGCCGGTGAGGGTTCGGGCGCGGTAGACCTCCAGGCCGAGCCCCTTGGCGGTGGTGCCGATCCCCGGGATCGCCGAGCACAGCGACCACCCGACCCAGCCGTCGGTCACCGGCGTCGGCGCAGCGCAGTATCCGGCGACCGGGATCGGGCCGGTGTAGCGCAGGCGCCGGGCCTCGTCGAGCACCGGGGCGAGCACGCGAGCGATCGATGCCCGCGCGGTGGCGCTGCGCCGTTCGTCGGTGGGCGCGGTCGCCGCCCGCTGCGCCGGCAGGGTGATCAGCAGGAACGCCGAGGGCAGCAAGCCGAGATCGATCATCACCCAATTCTGCAACGGAATCCCCTTGTCGCCGAACGCGGTGGCGTTGAGGACGTTGTAGACGCGCATCAGGTCGGCCACCGACCAGTCGTCGCGCGGCGCCGCCAGGAAATCCACCGGTGTCACCGGTAACCCGAAGGGCGTCGTGTTCAACCGGGCGAGCACCTCACGGTTGGAGGCGAGCAGCAGCCCGTAGCCGTCGCCCCTCAGCTGTCGTGCCCCGGCGGCGATCTCGGCCCGCGTCAGCACTGGTGCGGGCTACCCGTACTCGTAGAAGCCCCGACCGGCCTTGCGGCCGTGATGGCCGGAGACGACCATCCGTTTGAGCAGCGGGGGCGGGGCGTACTGGGGCTGCTTGAACTCCTCGTAAAGCGAGTCACACACCGCGTAGAGCACGTCGAGGCCGATGAAGTCACAGAGGGTGAGCGGCCCCATCGGGTGCCCGCAGCCGAGCCGCATCCCCTCGTCGATGTCCTCGCGGGACGCAAATCCCTCTTCGTACATCCGCACGGCCGCCATCAGGTACGGGATCAGCAGCATGTTGACGATGAACCCGGATCGATCCTTGGTCCGAATCGGGCGTTTGCCGATCGCGGTCGCGAACGTCTCGGCGGTGATCAACGTCTGCTCGTCGGTGTCCAGTCCGACCACGATCTCCACCAGTCGCATCACCGGGACCGGGGAGAAGAAGTGCAGCCCGAGCACCCGCTTGGGCCGCCCGGTCCAGGCGGCCAGCTCGGCGATCGGGATCGAGGAGGTGTTGGACGCCAGGAACTTGGCCTCGGGCAGCTGCCTGTCCAGGCGCTGGAACAGCTCGCCCTTGATCCGGGGGTCCTCGCTGACCGCCTCGAGCACGGCGTCGACTCCGTCCAGATCGCCCAGGTCGGTGGTGTAGGCGATTCGCTCGGTCAATGCCGCCGCGTCCGCGTCGGTCAGCTTGCTGCGCGACACCGCCCGCTCCACGGATCGGGCGAGCACCGCCCGCGAGCGCTGCAGCGGCGCGGCCTCGGGCTCGTACAACATCACGTCGATGCCGGCCGCCGCGGCCGACTCCGCGATGCCTGAACCCATGAAGCCCGCGCCGATGACGGCGACCCGTGCTATCTCCGCGGTCTCAGACATGGTCGGCGCACCGGTCGGACTGCGGCGGGAACCTGAGCCGAGCCGCGGTCTGGCCGCCGTCGGCGGTGAATGTCGCCGTCGCCCGGTTCAGGGTGAAGGTCACCGGATCGCCGTTCTCGGTGACCACCTCCACCTGCCGTCCGGCTTCGTCGACGCGGCTGACCGTCCCGGCGACCGGGCCGGAGAGAAATTCGATCAGAACCGGCCGACCGACCCATGGCATCGCGCGCAGCGGCACGCACATGTTGATAGCAAGGTCACCCGGCCTGGCGGCCGGTGACCCGGTTAGGTCGCCTGGCTGGTCAGGCGCCCAGCTCCTCTGACGCCATTCGAGCACCCTCCAGGCGCGCCGAGATCTTCTGCATCGCGACGTCCCGGGCGAAGTCCGGCGAGCCGTGCTTGGGCTTGACATCGCGGCTGAACGGCGAGAAGCCACAGTCGTCGGTCGCGCCCAACCGCTCCACGGGGATGTGCTTGGCGGCGGTGACCAGCTCGTCGCGCACATGCTCGGGCGTCTCCACCTCGGGGCTCAGCGGGTTGATCACGCCCATGAAGCACGTCTGGGCGACGCCGTCGGCGTCCTCGCGGCTGTACTTGCCGCACATCTCATAGATGGATTCGCGGTCGTCCTCGGAGGCGCACTGGATCAGGAAGTAGCCCGCGTTCATGTCGAACATGTGCTCCAGCAGCAGTTCGTACGGGACTTCCTTTGAGTGCACGGAGTCGCAGTCACCGCCTGGGCAGGTGTGGATCCCGATGTTCTTGCGCTCCTCGGCGCTGAACCGCGCGAACAGCTGGTTGTTGAGGTCGATGAACTCCTGCAGCATGTTCTTGCCGGTCCACGGGTTGCGGGAGTCGTTCTTGTTGGCCAGCCGGCCCTCGGTGAAGTCGACCGATACGCGTACCGCGCCCGCGGCGAAGCACTGCCGGATGTCCTTCTCGGCTTCGTTGACGCAGTCCTGCAGGAACTGGTCTCGCGAGTAGCCGTCGATCTCCCCCTCGAGCGGATACAGCAGCATCATCATCGATGGTGAAATGACCGCCTGCTTGACCGGGTGGCTGGCGATCTGCTTGTTCTTCTTGACGAACTCGGAGGCGTAGGTCTTGTAGCGGAACGGGCCCTTGGTGATGCGGGGCAGTTGCCGGTTGTGGCCGTCGTCGAAGATCGCGAAGAACTGCCCGTCGCCGGCGAGCCCGTCAGCGAGCCCGGTCCCGGCCAGGGTGTCGGTGATGTTATAGGTGGCAAAGCTCGATTCGCGTTGCTCGCCGTCGGTGACGATCGGCTCCCCGGTCGACTCGAGGCGCTTGATCGAGTCCTCGGCGGCGGCGTCCTGGGCAGACTGCAGATCGTCGAACGAGATCTTGCCCTCGTCATAGTCGGCGTACGCCTGCTGCAGCTGCATCGGACGCGGCAGGGACCCGACCAGCTCAGTTGCGATTGGCACGGTGTGTCCTCTCCTGTGGAGATTTTGTGATCGCTGCCCGCCCGCACCGCTCGCGTCGTCGCGGACGCGTCGCATCAGACTGACCGATCTCCCTCGCCGCCAACATTACCCGCGTTACGCGCCGCGTCAACCGCTGCCGGCGATCCCCTGGGCACCGCCGCCCTCGCCGGTCTCGCGCGCCGGCGCCCGGTAACCTGCGCGCCCGCCGCTTAACGAGCCGACAGAAAGTGAGGCCGACGATGGCTGCTCCCGACCATAGGTATTCGTTCACGTCGAACTCGGTCACCGTTCGGGCGACGCGGCCGGACCACCGCGGACGCGCCGAGCCTGCGGAGATTGCGGTATGAGCATCACGGTCGTCGGCTCGATCGCGTTCGACGCGGTGGAGACCCCGTTCGGCAAGCGGGATCGGATGCTCGGCGGCGCGGCCACGCACTTCGCCCTGGCGGCATCGCTGTTGGAGCAGGTCCGCATCGTCGGTCCGGTCGGTGATGACTTCTCCGACCCCGAGCTGGCGATCCTCAAGACTCGCGGCTCGAACATCGACGACGTCGAGCGCGTCGCGGGCGGCAAGACGTTCTTCTGGCAGGGCAAGTACGGCTGGGATCTGAACACCCGGGACACGATTGAAACCCAGCTCAACGTGTTCGAGCACTTCGCCCCCAAGTTGTCCGCCGGCTCTCGCGCCTCGGAGGTGCTGTTCCTGGCCAACATTCAGCCCGGGCTGCAGCTGCAGGTCCGCGAGCAATGCGAGACGGCGAAGTTTGTGGCGCTCGACTCGATGAACTTGTGGATCGAGATCGCTCGCGAGGAGCTCGAGGCGATCATCGGTCGAGTCGACTGCCTGATGCTCAACGACGAGGAGCTTCGGCAGCTCACCGGCAAGCCGAATCTGATCTCCGCCGCGCATGAGGTCCTGAGCCGGGATCCGGCCGCCCCGGGGCCGTCGATGATCGTGGCCAAGCAGGGCGAGTACGGGTCCGCGCTGATCACCAAGGACGACTTCTTCGCGCTGCCGGCCTACCCGCTGCACACCGTGATCGACCCCACCGGCGCGGGTGACACCTTTGCCGGCGGTTTCGTCGGCTTCATCGCCAGCCGGATCGACCAGCCGCTGAGCAGCGACGTCCTGCGCAACGCGATGGCCTATGGCACCGCACTCGCCTCTTTCAACGTCGAGAAGTTTGGAACCGAGGGCTTGCAGTCGATCGACCCATCCCAGGTACGCGCTCGGGTCCGGGATCTGGATCGCTTCGCCCGTTTCGACCCGATCGACGTGGATCTCATCTCCTGAGCCCCGTCGCCATCAGAGCGGTCGCCACGGCGGACGTCGACCGCCTGCGCGAGCTGCGGCTCCGCGCACTGGCCGAGTCGCCCCACGCCTTCGCGGCGACCGTCGAAGAGGAGGCGCGCCTGCCCGAAGCGCGGTGGTCTGAGCTCGCGGGCTGGAGCGAGGCGGCGGACGAGGGCGTGATCTACGTGGCGATCGACCGCGGGCGCTGGGTGGGCATGGCCGCTGGTGGCTGGTACGAGCGCGAGCGCGGGGTCGCGCAGCTGTGGGGGATGTGGGTGGAGCCGTCAATGCGCGGGCATGGAGTCGGTGAGCGACTGGTGGCTCGTGTCCGTGGCTGGGCGGCCGGCCGGGGCGGTCGCTTCCTTCGCCTCGGCGTGCTCACCGCCGACGGCGATCCGACCTCGTTCTATGAGCGACTGGGGTTCGTTCGAACCGGCGAGGTCGCAACGCTCCGGCGCGACCCCCGTCGTCCCGTTCACTACCTGGCCCGGCCCGTGTGACGGTCCGGTCGGCATCGTGGAGCGCGATGTAGTTCTGCCGTACCACGCGGAGCTAAAGGGCCTCACCGATTAGGCCCGGGGGGTGGCGGGCGACGAACGCGCCGCCGTCGGCGAGGTTGCCCGCGGGGTCATAGCGCCATCGTCGCCCCGACCCGGCGGGAATGTTCGGCCCACCCCAGTCGGCGGTGTCGAACGCCAGCCCGGCGATCGCCGCGAATACGTGCTCGGAGTCCTCGACACTCACCGGGACACTCACCGGGACCGCGGCATCCGGAGTCGCCGACACTCACCGGGACCGCAGCATGATGCCTTAATCCTGACGATGCAGCAGCGCTCCGATGATCCCGGTGCCGAACAGGATCACGATCAGGATCGCCAGCACGTCGAGCCAGCTGACCCCGTGGTGGATCATGTCGAGCACGGTGAGGAGACCGACCATCGCGATGAACACGACGACTACCGCCAGCAGCACCAGCCTCATCGGTAGGCCGCGGCGGTGGGCGGGGTCGGCTTGCGCCGGGCCGCCAGCGGCCGCACCGCCATCACGCCCAACGCCAGCGTGGCGAGGTGCACCAGGTAGGTGGCGACGCCGTTCCCGAAGGCCGCCTGCATCGCCAGCCAGAGGCCGACCATGACCAGGGTGGGCACCTCCACGACCCCGAAGAAGAACGGGATCAGCACCAGCCACAGCACCCGGGCCCCGGGATAAATCAGCGCGTAGCCGCCGATCACCGTGGCGATCGCGCCCGCCGGTCCGGCCGTGGGCATCGCCGAGCCATGATCGAACGCCACCAGGAGGCCGATCGCCGCCAGTCCGCCGGCGAGGTAGAAGGCGAGGAAGCGGACCGGCCCCATCGCGTCCTCGACCGTGTTGCCGAAGATCCACAGAAACACCATGTTCCCGACCAGCTGCACGATCGACCGGTTGACGAACAGGCTGGTGAACGCCGTCTTCACCGCGAACGCATGCGGGGTCGCCCCGTATCTGGCGAGCTCGTGCGCGTCGGGGCCGCTGATCAGCGAACCGCCGTGGCCGGCCACCAGCGCGTAGACGACGACGTTGGCGAGGATCAGGGCCAGCGTCACCACCGGCGGCCGGTCGTTGAGGATGTTGTCCTTGAACGGGATCACGCGACGCCAGCAGCTTAAGCTGCGGGACCCCTGTGCTTGGCGCGGGGTGTCGGGGGCAGCTCGGTGGCGTGAGCGGTCGGCAGGCCCTGGCTAGGCGAGGCCGACCGGCTGCTCGACGCCGGTGATTCGCCACGGCTGGCGGTTGTCGCTGGTCAGGCTCAGCGTCCAGCGCTCGGTGAAGCTCGTCGTGCGGTTGCGGCTTCCGGCCAGCACCGCCGCGGTGTCGCGGTTCTCGACGTAGCGGCGGCCGGTCAGATCGACCTCGATCGTCATCGTCGGCGGTTGCGCGCCGGCGTCGAGGTTGACCACCCTGATCCGGTTGACCACCGGTCCGCGGACGACCATCCGCAGGGTGCCGCTGGTGTCGCCGGCATACAGGAGCTCGCGCTTGGCGGCGGGGGTGGCGATCGCGTCCAGGCGGTCGTCGTCGCCGTCGATCGCCTGAGCCCAGGCATCGACGGCGCGGCGGGCGGACACCTGCAGCACGTCGGGGGCGAAGCGACCGTCGGCGAGGCTGAGGTCCATCGCGGCGGAATGGGCGTCGCCGTCGTACTGGAGGTCGGCGACCTCGGCGATGCTGGTCCCCTGCGGCACCTGGTCGGCCACGGCGCCCTCGATCAGCGCCTCGTCACGCATCCCGCGCTCGTCGCCCCAGGCGGTGGCGACGATCTGCTCGTCGAGCGCGTGCTTGCCCTCGGCGCCCTCCTCGATCGAGGTCAGAACCCAGTGATCGTTCCGGCGCTGAAGCGTCCAGAACTCGCGCAGGCGGCGGGTCTCCGAGAGCTGGCCGCGGCGCTTGAGATGCCGGCCGTAGCGGTCGACGACGTAGTCCTTGAGCCGGGCGTCGAGCTTGACCACCACCCTGTCGGTGTCCGAATTGCCGGTGCGGGCGAGTCCCACGTACTCCACCTTGGGCTCCCCGATCGGTTGCACGTGGTTGGTCCAGCCGCGGCGCTGGAAGTCGTCGAGTCGGCGCTCCCACTCGACGAGCAGGTCGGGGGCGACGAGCTTGCGCATCGTCAGGCGGTCACCGGTGTCCCAGGCCCGCTCGATCTCCAGGAACAGCTCCCGGGCGGCGGCGCGGACGCGATCGGGCGCGAACTCGGGATCCTCCTCGGCGGCCTCGGCCGCCGCCAGCTCCACCCGACGCTCACGCTTAGAGGCCTTGTGGGCTCCACCGGTGCGCTGAGCCGCGCGGGTGGCATAGGACTCCTGCATCTTCGGGAGGACCCTGGCGAAGAAGAACCAGGCCAGGGCCAGCGCCACCAGCACCAGTGCACCCAGGCCGTGGCCGATCAGGGCGATGTGGATCAGCAGGTCGATCAGGATGTAGATCGCGAACCCGCTGCCGCGGCCGCCGCCGCCGCCTCCGCCTCCGGAGAAGCCCGAAGAGCCGCCGCCGGCCGCGGCCAGCGCCGCCGGGGCGACGATCAGCGCGATGACGATCGCGGCCAGGGTGATCAGCAGTGCGCGGCGCCGGTTCATGCCGTCAGTGCCTCCCGGAGCGGTCCGGCGCCCGGCTCGGACTGGGGCACGTGCTGGTCGGCGTGGTAGCTCGAGCGCACCAGCGGTCCGGCGGCCACGTGCTCGAACCCGAGCTCGTAGGCGGCTTCCTCGAGCTCTGTGAACTCGTCCGGATGCCAGTACCGCACGATCGGGAGGTGCCTTTCGGTCGGGCGCAGATACTGACCGACGGTGAGCACCTGAACGAAGCTCTCCCTGAGTTCGCCCAGCGCGTCGACCATCTCCGCAAACGTCTCGCCGAGCCCGACCATGAGCCCGGATTTGGTGGTGACCTCGTCACCGCCGTACTCCTTGGCGTTGCGCAGCACCCGCTTGGAGCGCTCCCACGTCGACCCTCGTCGAGCCACCGGGTAGAGGCGCGGAACGACTTCGACGTTGTGATTGAAGACGTCTGGTCTTTCGGCGATGACCTTGGCCAGCGGCATCTCGGCGCCGCGAAAGTCGGGGGTGAGGACCTCCACCTTGGTGCGCGGCGACTGGCGGCGGATCTGGCGGATCACGCCGACGAAGGCGGACGCCCCGTAGTCGGGGAGGTCGTCGCGGTCGACGGAGGTGATCACCGCGTGTCGCAGACCCATCCGGGCCACGCTGCGCGCCACCCGGGCCGGTTCCAGCGGATCGTTCCACGTCGGCTTGCCGGTCTTGACGTTGCAGAAGCCGCACCGTCGCGTGCACGTGTCGCCGAGGATCATGAACGTGGCCGTCCCGCGCTGCCAGCACTCGCCGATGTTCGGGCACGCGGCCTCGCGACAGACGGTGTGCAGGTTCTCTGATTCGATCAGCTCCTGCAGCTCGCGGTAGCGGGGGCCGCCGGGCGCCGGGACCTTGAACCAAGGCGGCTTACGGGACTTGTGCGCGAGCGTCTCGGCGCCGAGCATGGCGCCGACGTCGGCGATCCCGCCAGGGTTGAGGCGCGACCGGGTCGAATGTTGCCGTTCGGACACAGTAATAAGGCTACTCCGACGCTTCCGTGACCCACGCGTCACAGGTTTTCGGGCACGCTTGAACCCATGCCGGGACCTGCACGCTTTAGCGAAGAAATAGTTCGCTTAGACGTGCAGGTCGCCGCTCTCGCCGCCGCGGAGCACGGTGTCTTCCCACTCGAGCAGCTGACGGCGCTCGGGTTCAGCGCCCGCGTCGTCCAGCAGCGCGCGGCCAGTGGGCGCTGGCACCGAATCTTCCGCGGCGTGTACTCGCTTGTCCCACCGCCGTTGCTCACGTGGCGGGCCCGTTACCGGGCGGCCGTCCTCGCCTGCGGACCGGGAGCGGTGCTCTCGCACCGCTCGGCGGCGGACCTCCACGGCCTGCTCGCCACCAGTCGAGCAAAGGTCGACGTCACCGTCCCCGGCCGCGGGAGCCGCAACCGTCCCGGCATCGACGTCCACCGCTCGACCACCCTGACACCCGACGACATCACGACGGTCGACGGCATCCCCTGCACCGCGGTCGCCCGTACCCTGCTGGACCTCGCCGCCGTCGCCACGGACGAACGGGTGGAGCGCGCGCTGAATCAGGCCGACGTGCTGCAGCGCCTGGACTACCGTGCCCTCCACGATCAGCTGCACGGCAACGCGCACGCCGTCGCGGCGGCCAAGCTCCGCGCCGCGCTCGCCGTCTACCAACCGGGCCTCGCGCCGACGGAGAGCCGGCTGGAGCAGGACTTCGTGGTACTCGTCCGGGGCGCCGGCCTCCCGGAGCCCGAGCGCCAGGTCTGGTTCACCCTGAACGACGGCGATCCCCCCATCCGGGTCGACTTCGCCTGGCGGACCCAGCGGGTCGTCGTGGAGACCAACGGGCGCCGCTCCCACGGCACGCGGGGGGCGTTCGAGCGCGACCGCCGTCGCGATCAGCGCCTGACGCGCGCCGGCTGGCGGGTCGTCCGCATCACCTGGCGCCAGCTGCGCGACGATCCGGCGGGGGTGATGGAGCTGATGGGCGACCTACTGGGCTAGCGCCGGCACCGCACCGATCGCCGCTTCCAGGCGCGCCGCTGACACCAGCCGCTGGCGCCGGCCCAGCGCCGCGGCGACCTCGAACGCGGCCCGCTTGCGAAAGCAGCGCATCTGCCCGGCGGCGCGCCCGGTCTCCGCCACCAGTGAGGTCATCTGCACCCCCGGCAGGCCGCACGGCACCACCCACGAGAACGGCTCCAGGTCGTTTTCGACGTTCACCGCCCAGCCGTGCGTGGTCACGCCGCGGGCGACGTGGACGCCGATCGACGCGATCTTGCGGTTCTCCACCCAGACGCCGGTGTAGTCGGGACCCTCGTCGGGCCGGGCGCGCACCCCGGCCACCCCCTCCTGGGAGAGCGCCGCCACCAGCGCCCGCTCCAACGTCCGCACGTACTCCACCACGTCGGCGACGCCGACGATCGGATAGCCGACCAACTGTCCCGGCCCGTGGTAGGTGATCCTGCCGCCGCGGTCGACATCGACGATGTCGATCCCCTGGGCGCGGTACCAGTCCTCGCCCATGGGCAGCTCGCCCTCGCCCGACCGCCGGCCGCGGGTGTACACCGCCGGCGCGTGCTGAAGCGTCAGCATCACGTCGGGGACCTCGCCGGCCTGCCGCGCCGAGCGCACCCGCTCCTGCAGGGCGAGCGCCTCCCGGTACTCCAGCATCCCGAGATGGCAGACCCAGAGCTCCTGCATCACTCCACCGTCTCGAGCCGCCGCTTCACCGTGGCCAGGAACTGGGCCGACAACGCCCCATCGAGCGCCCGGTGGTCCCAGCTCAGGCCGAGGATGGTCATCGGCCGGATCGCGATCGAGTCGTTGCCGTCGCCGTCGGTGACCACCACCGGTCGCTTGACGATCGCCTCCAGGTCCAGGATCCCCACCTGCGGCTGGTTGATGATCGGCGTGGCCATGATCGAGCCGTACTGGCCGGGGTTGGTGATCGTGAACGTCCCGCCCAGGACGTCGTCGGCGGTCAGCTCGCGGGCACGGGCTCGTCGCGCCAGGTCGCGAATCCGCGCCGCCAAGCCCTCCACCGACAGCTCGTGCGCGCGGTGGATCACCGGCACGATCAACCCCTCCTCGCCCAGCGACACGGCGATCCCGAGATTGACGTCGTCGACCTTCGCGTAGGCGTCGCCGTTCAGCCACGCGTTGAGCGCCGGGTGCTCGCGCAGGGCGTCGACCGTCGCACGCGCCACGAACGCCAGCGCGGTGACGCCGAGCCGGGCGCGGGCCGTCTGCACCCGGCCCATGTCGACCTCGGCCCAGGTGGTGCAGGTGGCGGCGGTGTCCAGCGAGCGCTTCATGTGCTCGCCGATCTGCCGACGCATCCGCGAGAGGCCACCGCCGGCCGGGTCGCTCGCGGTGGCCGGCCTGCTCCCGGACGGGGACACGACGGTGTGCGGGACCGGATCCGGCCGGTACGGGCTTTCGATGTGCAGCGGCGGGTCCTCGGCCTCGGCGCCCGCTCCATTCCCGCCGACCACCGCCAGCACGTCCTGCTTGCGCACGCGCCCTCCGCGACCGGTTCCGGTCACCGAGCTCAGGTCGATCCCGTGCTCGGCGGCGATCCGCTGCACGACGGGCGAGTAGCGCCGGCCGGCGTCCGCCCGCACCACGACCGGCGCCGGAGCTGCCTCCGGCGCGGTGGACGGAGCGGGAGGGGCCGCCGGTGGCTCAGACGTGGCGGCGGCCGGAGCGACCGCCGCCGCCGCGGCCGCCGCGGGCCCGGGAGCGTCGTCGCCGTCAGTGGCCGTCGCGGGCCCGGGGGCGTCGTCGCCGTCAGTGGCCGCCGCGGAGCCCGGAGCGCCGCCGGCGTCACCGACCACCGCTGCGCCGTCACCGACGGCGAGCCGGGCCAGCACCGCTCCCACCTCCACCGTCTGGTCGACGTCGACCAGGATCTCGGCCACCACGCCGCCCGCCGGCGCCGGAACCTCGGTATCGATCTTGTCGGTGGAGATGTCGCAGATCGTCTGCTCGGCCTCGATCCGGTCGCCGACCTGCACCCGCCAGGCGAGCACGGTGCCCTCGGCCACCGACACCCCCATCTGGGGCATGGTGACGTCGACGATGGGGTGGTCGGTGGGGACCGATTCAGTAGGCGAGGAGCTCACGGCACGCCTCCCTGACGCGATCGACGCCGGGCAGCACCGCCTGCTCCAGCGGGGGCGAGAACGGGATCGGGACGTCGGGCGTGGCCACCCGGACCACCGGGCCGTCGAGGTCCTCGAACGCGTGCTCGGCGATCAGCGCCGCCACCTGGGCGCCCGCCGCGCAGGTCAGGTTGGCCTCGTCGACGATCACCACCTTCGAGCACCGCGCCACCGAGTCCAGGATCGCCGCCGCGTCCAGTGGGACCAGGGAACGGAGATCCAGCACTTCCACAGAAGCTCCATCCAAATCCGACGTCGCGTCGAGCGCCACGTCGACCATCGCCCCGTAGCAGATGACCACCAGGTCCGAGCCCGGCCGGGCCACCCGCGCCGAGAACGGGGTCTCGAACACGCCCTCGGGCACCTCGCCCTTCACCCGGCGATACAGGTATTTGTGCTCCATGAAGCACACCGGGTTGGGATCGCGGATCGCCGCGTGCAACAGCCCCTTGGCGTCGGCGGCGGTCGACGGCGCCACCACCTTGATCCCGGGCGTGTGCATGAACAGCGCCTCCGGGTTCTGGGAGTGAAACGGACCTCCGGAGAAGCCGCCCCCCGAGGGCAGCCGCACCACCAGCGGCACCGCCAGCCCCTGCCGGTAGTGCATCTTGCCGGCCACGTTGACCAGCTGATCGAAGCCGCAGGCGATGAAGTCGGCGAACTGCATCTCGCACACCGGCCGCATCCCCACCACGGCCGCGCCGACCGCGCAGCCGATGATCGCCGACTCGGCCAGCGGCGTGTCCATCACCCGGTCGGTGCCGAACTCGTCGACGAACCCGTCGGTGACCTTGAACGCGCCCCCGAACACGCCGATGTCCTCGCCCATCACCAGCACCCGGTCGTCGGCGCGCAGCTCGTCGCGCAGCGCCGACGAGATCGCCTGCAGGTAGCTCATCACCGCCATCACGCATCACCTCCTACGGCGCCAAACCCGCTCCACGGCGCCTCACCGTCCTCCAGCGGCTCGGCCTCGCCGTCGCAGAACACCCCGGTCAGCACGTCGTCGGGCGAGGGCATCGGTCCGGCCAGCGCCTCGGCGGCGGCGGCGTCGATCTCCGCGCCGACCTCCGCGCGCACCGAATCCACGTCGACGTCCAGCTCGCGCAGCCGACCCTCCTGGCGCTCGATCGGATCGCGCCGCCGCCACTGCGCCACCTGCTCCTTGGGCACGTACTTCATGTCGTCGTGGGCGGCGTGGCCGTGCATCCGCATCGTCACCGCCTCGATCAGCGTCGGACCCTCGCCCGCCAGTGCCCGCTCCCGGGCGACGCGGGTGGCCTCGAACATGGCCTCGACGTCGTTGCCGTCGACCGTGACTCCGCTGAACCCGTAGGCCGCCGCCCGCTGCACCGGGTCGACCGCGAACTGCTTGTCCAGCGGCGTGGAGTACGCGTACTGGTTGTTCTCGAGCACGAACACCACCGGCAGCCGCTGCACACCCGCCCAGTTCATCGCCTCGTGGAAGTCGCCCCGGGAGGTGGAACCGTCGCCGAACCACGTCAGTGCGCAGCGGCGCTCGCCGCGCAGCTTGAACGCCATCGCCATCCCCGTCGCCACCAGCATCATGTCGGGGAGCATCGAGACCATCCCCACGCAGCCCAGGCGCCGGTCGCCGAAGTGCACGTTTCCGTCGCGTCCCGCGGTCACTCCGGCGGCACGACCCATGTACTGCGAGAGGATCCGCGCCGAGGTCACGCCCCGGATGAGATGCGCCGCCAGATCCCGGTGCAGGATGCACAGCCGATCCTCCGCGGCCATGGCGTAGGCCGCTCCCGCCGACACGGCCTCCTGGCCGAAGCCGTCATAGAAGGAGCCGGGGACCTTGCCCTGGCGGTACAGGCTCATGGCGCGCTCCTCGATCCCCCGCATCAGCAGCATCGCTCGCAGCAGGCGGACCCGATCCTCAAGTTGCAGGTGCTCGTGCCCCACCCCCGCGGCCGGTAACCCGGCCGCCGGAGCCGTTTCCGTCGCCATGTTCAGTTTCCCTTTCGTCGATGAGCCGACGGGGTCTCCGTCCGGCTCCGCTGCACCGAGCCTTCCGGGATCACCGGTCGGCCCGCCGATGGGCTCACCGCGCGAGCTTACTCCTCACCACGGTTACCCTTCAGCGATGGACGGTGCGCTCCTATCGCGCGCCCGCTGGCGGTGGCGCGGAGCCTGGATGTGGCCGATGTTCATCGCCGTGGCCCTGGTCGACGGGGCGCTCGCCGTCGGGCGCCCGTTCATCGGCGATCGCCAGAGCTTCGTCGGCGGCGTGCTCGCCGGATTGATCTTGAACCTGATCGCGGTCGTCCTCGCCTCGCGGCCGATCGGGCTGCTGCTGCGCCGCGCGCGCCCTGGCCTGCCGATGGTGGTCGCGCGCAATTACGGCGGCACGATTGCGATCCTGCTGGTCACCGCCGGCCTGTTGACGATCGGCCTCCTGCGCCACGACTCGATCATGAGCGGCCGCCGCGTCCTGGACGACGCGGTCGTGCGGGCCCAGGCATTCATCGGCGATCACGCTCCGCCGACGTTCCGGGCCGACGCCACCCAGACCACCACCTACACGATCGAGGCCGGCGTCGCCTACCGCACGTGCGCCCTCAGCCAGGACGGCCGCCGGTCCTACTGCGTCGTCGTCCGTCCGCGGCTGCCGCTGGCCAAGAGCGTCGTGTTCGACGGCTATGAGCCCAATTCGGTGTTCTCGCTGGGCACCAACTGAGGTTCACGGGCGGGACGCTCACCCAGCACCGGCCACTGCCGGCGACGCCCATAGAAGGTCAGTCGAGCTCCCAAGCGACGGCGCGAGTCCAAGCGCCGCCGCATCCCGCGAGCAGCACCGGGAACGCGGTGAGGAAGGCCCTGCGGCCGAGTAGCTCGTCGGGAACCCGCAGCTCCTCGATGATCACCTTGCCGTTGCCCAGCAGCACGGTGTGGCTCGGCTCCCCCTTCTCCGGGCCGCCCCAGCCGCCGATGCTCAGGGCATCGATTCCCACCCCGCTCACCTCGCGCGCGACCAGCAGCTCCGCGCCCGAACCGTCCAGGTAGGGCCAGCGCTTGAGGTACTCCTCGGTGACGCCGCGCCGCTGACCCCAGCCGGTGACGAGCACGGCCATGTCCCCGGGGGCGAGCAGATCCGGAAGCGGCTCGAGCTGCTCGGAGCCGATCGGCTGACCGGCACCGATGCGGTCGCGCAGGTCGATGAACACGGCGGGGGCCGCGAACGCGCTCGGCGGCAGCTGATCGACGGTGGCGCCGTCGTCGTCGAAGTGGAACGGAACGTCGACATGGGTGCCGGTGTGGGTGTTGAGCGTGAGCGTCTCGGCGTTGAAGCCCTCGGCGGCGCGCCGGTAGTTGTGGGTGATGGTCGGTGGGTCGTACTCGGCCCAGGCGGGTCCGTCATGCGCCACCGGCTGGCTGAGGTCCCAGATGCGCTCGGTCCGGATGCGCGCCATCGCCTACGCCCGATCGCCGTTGCGACCCGCCGCCAGCAGCTCGGCCAGATGGCGGGCGCGGCGCCCGCCGCTGTCGGTCTGCTCGATCTGGGTCCGGCAGCTGAACCCGTCGGCGAGGATCGCCGTCTCGGCGCCGGCGCGGCGGATCTCCGGGAGCATCACCCGCTCCGCGCAGGCGACGCTGACCTCGCCGTGACCCGGTTCGAACCCGAAGTTGCCCGCCAGCCCGCAGCAGCCGCTCTGGAGTCGGTGCGCCTGAACGCCGCAGCCGCGCAGCAGCTTCTCGTCGGCTTCCCAGCCGAGGATCGCGTGCTGGTGACAATGGACCTGGACCAGTGCGTCGCCGCCGATCTCCGGTGGCTCGTAGCCGGGGGTGTGCTCGGTCAGCAGCTCGGCGAGCGTGACCGTCTGCGCCGCCACTGTGGTCACGTCCGGGTCGTCGGGCAGCAGCTCGGTGGCGTCGCTGCGCAGCACGGTCGTGCAACTCGGTTCCAGGCCGACGATCAGTCCGCCGGAGCGGACGTGGCCGCGGACGGCGTCCAGCGTCCGGCCCAGGACTCGCTTTCCCGCCGTCAGCTGCCCCGTCGAGATCCAGGTCAGCCCGCAGCACAGCGGCCGGGAGGGGATCTCGACCTGCCAGCCCGCCTGCTCGAGAACGCGCACGGCGCTGCGGCCGACGTGCGGATGCATGAGGTTCGTGAACGTGTCGGGCCACAGCAGCACCCGGCCGCGATCTCCGGCCGGCGATTGGCGCGTTGCCGACCACGCCTGCAGCGTCTCGGTGGCTAAGCGGGGCAGCGGCCGCTGCTCCAGGCCGGCGGCCGCCGTCGCCAGGCGACGAAGCCGCGGGCGTTGCGTGGCCGTGTTGATCGCCCCGGCCATTCCCAGGCGCGCCGTGACCTGGGCGAGCATGGGGAGCCAGCCGAGGGCGTACGCGGAGCGCGGGCGCACCCGACCCTCCCAGTAGTGCGACAGGAACTCCGCCTTGTAGGTCGCCATGTCGACGTTCACCGGGCAGTCGCTCTTGCATCCCTTGCAGGCGAGGCAGAGGTCCAGCGCCTCGCGAACCGCCTCGGACCGCCACCCGTCCTGGATCGGCCCGTCTCCGTGGCCGTTGAGCAGCTCGAACAGCAGTCGCGCTCGGCCCCGGGTGGAATGCTCCTCCTCGAGGGTCACCTGGTAGGAGGGGCACATGACGGTCCCCCCGTCGGTCGACTGGCGGCGGCACTTGCCGACTCCCACGCAGCGGTTGGCGGCCTGGACGAACGACCCGCCGTCGTCCGGGAACGAGAAGTGCAGAGTGGTGGGGTCCAGCGGGTGCCACTTGCCGCCGAGCCGGAGGTTGGCGTCCAGCGGATAGGGATCGACGACCTTGCCGGGATTCATCCGGTTGTCGGGGTCGAAGATCGACTTGACCGTCTGGAATGCCTGGACCAGCCGGTCGCCGAACATCCGCGGCAGCAGCTCTCCCCGGGTCTGCCCGTCCCCGTGCTCCCCGGACAGGGAACCGCCGTAGTTGCAGACCAGATCGGCCGCCTCGAGCATGAATTGCCGGTAGTCGGCGACCCCGTCATCGCTGTAGAGGTCGAACGGGATCCGCGTGTGGACGCATCCGTGACCGAAGTGCCCGTACAGCGCGGGGGCGCTGTCGTCCACGAACCCGTGCTGCTCGTACAGGGCGTTCAGGTCGCGCAGGTAGTCGCCGAGGCGCTCCGGCGGGACCGCCGAATCCTCCCAGCCCTCCCAGGTGTCGCGACGACCGGGAACGTGGGCGGTGGCTCCGAGTCCGGCCTCGCGTGCCTGCCAGAGTTCGTCCTCGCGCTCCGGCTCGTCAACGAAGCGGACCCGCTCCTCCGCCACCGCGAGCGCGTCGATCATCCGGCGCGCGTGATCGTCCGCCTCGTCCTGGGTGTCGCCACCGAACTGGACGAGCAGCCATCCGTTTCCCTCCGGCAGCTGGTCGATCGCCTTGGCGTGCTCGTGCTTGAGCTCCTGATCGCGTACCAGGCGGCGGTCCATTCCCTCGAGCGCGATCGGGTCATGGGGCGTTATCTCCGGGACTGCCTCCGCGGCTTCGGCGACCGTCGGATAGCCGATCACCACCAGCGTCCGCTCCCGCACCACCGGAACGAGCGCAAGCTCAGCTCGCAGGACGGTGACCAGGGTCGACTCGCTGCCGACCAGCAGTCCCGCGATGTCGAACCCGTGCTCGGACAGGAGCGAATCCAGGTTGTACCCGGAGACGCGCCGCGGGATGTCGGGGTAACGCTCGCGGATCTCGTCGGCGTAGGACTCGGCGAGCTCGCGCAAGCGGCGGTAGATCTCGGCCGGGCGGCCGCCCGCGGCGACGATCTCGGCATACCGGTCATCGTCGGTGCGCTCGCACCAGAAGCGCGTCCCGTCGTACAGGAGGACGTCGAGCCGCGGCGTGTTGTCGACGACCTTGCCGGTCCGCTGGGCGGTGGCGCCGCACGAGTTGTTCCCGATCATGCCGCCGAGGGTGCAGTTGGGATGGGTCGCCGGCTCGGGCCCGTAGCGCAGCCCGGTCGGGGCCAGCTGCCGGTTGAGCTCGTCGAGCACGATCCCCGGCTCGACCACGCACCGGCGGCGCTCGGGATCGACCGACACCAGCCGGTGGCAGTACTTGGTCCAGTCGATCACCACCGCGGTGTTGGTGCACTGGCCGGCCAGGCTGGTTCCGCCGCCGCGTGACAGCACCGGCGCCGAGTGCTCCCGGCACACGGCGACGGCCTCCACCGCCGCATCGACGGAGCGGGGGACGACGACACCGATCGGCAGCTGGCGGAAGTTGGAGGCGTCGGTGGAGTACGCCCCGCGGCTGCCGGCGTCGAACCGGACCTCGCCGTCGACGCGCGCGGTCAGCGATCGCTTCAGGGAGGAGAGGTCGACGCTCACGTCGCCACCTCCTCCAGCTCCTGGCCGGCGCGGATGTGGGGCAGCAGGAAAGTGCTCGCCAGCTGCAGCACGGCGAAGCCGCCGCCGACGATCAGCATCGTCCGCGCTCCTTGAGAGCCGATCAGGATCGTCCAGATGCCCGACCCGAGGATCAGCCCGCCGGTGAACATCGCCCCCAGCCATCCCACCGCCGTGCCCCGCACCCGGGTGGGGAAGCTCTCGGCCCAGTAGGCGTAGCCGGTGCCCGACCAGGTGCCGTTGGTCACCTGATACAGGAACACGTAGAGCACCCAGATCGCCCACACGACATGCACCCAGTAGAACGCCAGCGTCAGCACCGTGGAGCAGATCGCGCTGGCGATCAGCACCCGCTGGCGACCAAAGCGCTCCCCCAGGGCCCCGCCGATCACGTAGAAGAAGAAGCCCACCGCCGAGGCGACCAGGAGCAGCGCCTCCGCCGCGTTGTTGGAGAACGAGCGGTACTTGGTCAACCAGACGACGATGTAGGTGTTGGTGGCGACGAACGCGCTCGAATACAGCAGCCACACGATTGAGGTCCGGATCAGCTGGCTGCGCACCCACCCCGGCTCGCCGAACAGCTGGCGGATGGTGACCTCCTCCACCTCGTCGACGTTGACGTCGTGCTCCTCGAGCAGCTCTGAGACCCGCTGCTCGTCGCCTTTGGCCTTGGCTCGCTTGATCTCCCGGATGTGCTCGTAGCGCTCGCCCGGCCTCACCCAGCGACGGCCGACGATCACCATCAGCAGGGGGATGACCCCGAACAGGAAGACCACGTGCCAGTCGAGGCCCAGCCCGCCGTTGAGCCCGAGGAACACTCCCGCCGACAAGAGCACTCCGATCGGCCACCCGCCCTGCACGATCGAGTAGAGAAAGCCGCGGCGCCCCGCGGGCATCTGCTCGTTGACCAGGGTGATCGAGATCGCCAGCTCGGAGTTGGCCAATCCCGACGCCAGCGCCCGCACGACCACCAGCGCGACGAAGCTCTGCACGAAGTACGTCAGCCCGGTGAACAGCGCCGCGCCGACGAGGGCCACCTGCCACATCACCTTGCGGCCGAAGCGGTCCATGCTGTAGCCGACGGTGAGGCTGAGCACGAACATGGCGGCGTAGACGAGGAACCCGAGCAGCCCGACCTGCGTCTGGGACATGTTCAGGTCCTTGGAGATCGTCGGCAGGGCGACGACGAGCAGGTTGAAGTCGTAGGACGCGAGCGCCCAGCCGGCGACGGCGATGATGATCAGATAGGCGACGTAGCGGCGGTCGTACTCCTCCTCGGGCGAGGTGCCGAACACCCGGTCCAGCCGCGACGGCGCCGCGGCGCTCATCCTCCGCTCCTCATCACCGCTCCCTTGCCCATCCTGCGGCTGCCGAAACGCACCGGCGCTCACGCGGCGGCGGTCTCGGTCAGCAGAAGCACCGATCGTCACTAAAACCGCGATCGACGGGGTAGGGCGACGGTGTGGTCGATGGGCCCGCCACCGAACCGCCGCCCGCCACCGCGGATCAGCCCGAGGGCATCCCCCGCCAGGTCTGGATCGTTCTCGCCACCACGGTGCTGGGATGGGTGGTCACCTCCCTCGATCTCCAGCTGAGCGCCTTCCTGCAGAAGCAGATCGCGCCGTCGCTGCACGCGAGCGAGACGTTCGTCGGCAACGTGTTCTTCATCTTCTCGGGCGGTCTCGCGCTCGGCGCGCTCGTGCTCGGTTACTTCAGCGACCTGTGGATCGGGCGGCGCCGGGCGTTCATGTACAGCATCCTGGGCACGATCGTGCTCACCGGGGTGACCGGGTTCGCCCAGACGAAGTTGGAGTTCGCGGTGATCCGGTTCTTCGCCGGGGTGTTCTCCGGAGGCGAGTGGATCCTCGGGCTGTCGATCCTCTCCGAGGTCGCGCCCCGGCGACATCGCTCGCTGATGCTGGGGGCCACGCAGGCCGGGGTCGGGATCGGGTACGGGCTGGCGAACACGTTCGCGGCGACGTTCGCGGCGCCCGACGCGGGCGGCTGGCGGTGGGCGTATTTCGCTTCGTTCGGGTTCGCCGCCATCACCTACGTGCTGCGGCTCAAGGTGGAGGAGTCTCCGTACTGGAAGCGGGCCGTGGAGCATTCCGGGGTGGGCCGGCTCAAGGATGTGCGGGAGAACGCCCGCGGGCTCTTCGCCGGGCGCCAGCGGAAGCTGACCCTGCTCGCCGTCGGGTTGTTCATCGCGATCGGCGCACCTCAGGGGACGTGGGATTTCCTGTACCCGAAGTGGTACTCGGACATCGGCGGCCAGTACGGCGGCGGCACCGGCATCACCTACGCCTACGAGGCGGCGATCATCGTCTCGACGATCTCCTGCGGGTGGTTCATGGACCGGGTGTCGGCCAAGCGCCTGTGGCCGATCGTGCTGCTGTCGGTCCCGTTCACCCTGCTGATCTGGCAGACCTCCAAGACAAGCGGCATCGTCGTGGCGGCGATCTTCCTGTTCCTGGCTGGTTTCGGTCGCCAGGGCATGTGGGCGCTGGTGGCCGGCTACTTCCCGGTGCTGTTCCCCACGCGACTGCGGGGCACCGGGATGGGATTCACCTGGGTCGGTGGTTGGTTGATCGGCTACACGTTGTCGGCGGAGTGGGGGACACAGCTGCAGGCCCACGTCGGCTGGAACACGTGGTGGATCGTCCAGGCGGCGCTGCTGCTGATCATGCCCTTGCCGATGATCCTCGCCGGCGTGGAGACCAAGGGGCGGGATCTCGACTTCCAGGAGGAGGAGGCCGCCGACCGGTCGGGAGCCGGGCCCGGCGACCGGCGAAGCGCGACGAGGACCGGACGTGCCGCCCCGACGGCCTGAGCCGGCCGAGCTCGGCCGCGTCGCCCAGCTCGGTCCCGACGACGTGCGCGCGGCTCTGTCCGGCGTCCGCGCGGGGCGGATCTACGACCTCGACGCCGGCCGATTCGCCGGCATGCATCGCTGGGAGGGCCATCCGCCCTTCCAGCTGACGACGTTTCGCAGCCCGCGGGGGGAGGTGGTGCAAGGCGACATCGACGATGTGACCGGGCCCGGAGGGTTTCGCTTCGTCACCGAGCTCATGGTCTCCAGCATGCACATCGGCACCCATCTCGATGCCCTCTGCCACATCGTCCGCGACGGCGATGGTTGGTACGGCGGCTTCGACCCCGACGCTCATCTCGGCGACCATGGTGCACTGCGATGTGACGCCGCCACGATCCCGCCGATCGTCGTCGCGGCGACGCTGCTCGATGTCGCCGGCGACCGGGGGGTCCCGGCGCTGGAGGGCGGCGAGGGGATCGGCTGGGACGAGCTCGCCGACGTGGCCGCGCATCAGGGCACCCCGCTCGGCCGCCGCGAGGCGGTCCTGGTGCGGACGGGGGCGATGTCGGCGTGGCCGGACGCCACCGGCTACGACCAGCGGGCGGGCGCGGGCATCGACCTCGACGCCGCCGTGCACCTGCTCCAGGAGCACGAGGTGGTGCTCGTCGGATCTGACACGCCGACGGTGGAGCAGATTCCGTCGGCGGGCGAGAACCACCCTCAGCCCGTCCACGACTATCTCCTGCGCGGCGGCGGCGTGCACCTGCTGGAGTACGCCTACCTGGAGGAGATGGCCGCCGACCGCGCCTACCGTTGCGCGCTGATCTGCCTGCCGCTGAAGATCCAGGGGGCGACCGCGTCGATGGTCCGCCCGATCGCGATCGTGTGAATCGGCTCGTGCCGCGGGCCAGCCGATCAGCCCGGTACGGCGACTCCCAGCTCATCGGCGAGCGTCACCACGGCATCCCACGTCTGGCCGGGAATCGGGATCCCGTCCTTGGTCCGTTGCTCTGCGGTCCGCAGCTCGACCTGCCCCGGGAGCAGGATCTCCTCGGCGTCGGGCGCCGTCGGCGCGCCGGTGAGCGCCTCGGCCATCTGCTCGACCTGGCTCACGAACCGCTCGAGCTCGACGAACTCCCCGATCGAGACGGCGAGCACGAACATCCCGTTCCCGTCTCCGTAGTCGGCGAGCATCGCCGGGGCCATGCCCGACAGGATGCCGCCGAGCACTTCGATCGCCACCGCCAGGCCGTATCCCTTGTATCCCTGGGCGGGGAGCAGCGCCCCACCGTCGTAGAAGTCGTTGGGATCCTCGGTGGGACGCCCGTCGCTGTCGACGATCGTGTCCGGCGGCACCGATCGCTCGTATGCCCGCGCGACCTGGAGCTTGCCTTCAGCCACCACCGAGGTGGCGAAGTCGCTGACGATCGGAGGTCGGCCAGCGGCGCGGGGGATGCCGAACGCGATCGGGTTGGTTCCCAGCCGGCGATCGCGCCCCCCGAACGGCGCGACGTTGACCCAGGCGTTGGTGACGACCATCGAGAGCTGATCGGCCCCCGCGATGCGCTCGGCATAGTCGCCGAGGCGGCCGACGTGGGGCGATTCCTGCAGCACCACGCCACCGACTCCCTGCGCCCGCGCCAGGTCGGTCGCGGTGTCGGCGGCGAGCCGAGCCGCCGGCTGTCCCCAGCCGCGATGCGCGGACACCGACGCCGTGGCGCCGTGGCGGCGGACGACCGAGGGCCGCACATCCGGATGGACCTTCCCATCACGCACCGTCTGCGCGTAGGTCGGCATCCGGACCAGGCCGTGGGAGTCGTGACCGGCCAGGTTGGCGCCGACCAGAGCCTCAGCGACGACCTGCGCGAGATCGTCGGGCGTTCCCAGCGCCAGCAGCAGGGCCAGGCAGAGGTCGTGCAGCTGGGCGGCGCTGAGCGTCTGCTCGTCCATGTGCCATCAGCTGCTACCCGGCGGCCGGCCACCATACTCCTCAGCGTGATCCGGAGAGCAACGTGCGTCCCCCGCGGCGGCTGATCATCGTCGCCGACGATCTGGCGGGGGCGGCGGATTGCGGGGTGGTGTTCGCCGCCCGCGGTCTGCGCACGCGGGTGGTGTTCGACGCCGAGCCGCTGGACCGCACCGGCTGGAGCGTGATCGCGCTGGACACCGATACCCGGGACGCTGCGCCCGAGCTCGCGGAGCGGCGAGTCCGCGACGCGATGGCGCTCGTCTCGCCCGACGAGCTGGTGTTCAAGAAGGTCGACTCGACGCTTCGCGGCAATCTCGCGGTCGAGCTGCGCGCCGCCGCGAATCAGCGGGACGCCGGTTGCATCGTCGCCGCGCCGGCGTTCCCGGCCACCGGTCGCACCACCCGCGGCGGCCGGCAGCTGATCGATGGCCGGCCCCTGGAGGACAGCGAGTTCGCGGCCCAGGTGTCCACCTCGGTGCTCCGGGATCTGCTGGCGCCCGCCGGGCTGAGGGTCCGCGAGGTGTCACTGGCGCAGCTGCGCGGCGGCGGACTGCCCGACCTCGTCAGTGACGCCGAGCCCGGAGAGGTCCTCATTTGCGACGCCGAGACCGAGGACGACCTGGATGCGGTCGGACGCGGTGGCATCGCCGGCGGGCGCGACGTCACCTGGATGGGAACCGCCGGGCTGGCCCGCCGGCTCGCCGGCCTGCTCCCGCTGGGACCGGGGTCGGATACCGCGTCCTCCGAGCGCAGCGATGGCCCGCTGCTGCTCGTCGTCGGCAGCCCCGCGGCGGCGACCCGGGCTCAGCTGCGCCGGCTGCACGGAGAGCCCGATCTGGTGGAGGTGTGCGCCGCCGGTGTCGACCTGGCGACCGCAAGCGCCGCGGTCCGCGATGCGCTTCGCTGCGGATGTGATTGCGTGCTGACGCTCGGGGGCGATGCGGACGAGGCGGGCGAGCGGGATGCCGGGCGGGCGGGAACCGAGACGCTCGCCGCGGTCGCGGCGGCGGCCGCCGAGGCGGCCGGTGGGCTCGTGCTCACCGGAGGCGAGACGGCCCGCGCCGTGCTGGGCGCGATCTCGGCGCGGGCGTTGACGCTGGAGCGCGAGCTCGAGCCGGGGATCGCGCTGGCCCACACCGATGCTCCCGCGTCCCTGGCTGTGGCGCTGAAGGCAGGCGGGTTCGGCGGCGATGACGCGCTCGTGGCGTGCCGGAGCGCGATGAAGCAAGAACAGGAGGAGCAGCCATGAGCAGCCCGGCGGTCGCGATCACCATGGGTGACGGCGCAGGCGTGGGACCCGAGATCATCATGAAGATCCACCTTGACGAGCAGATCTTTGAGTGGTGTCGTCCGCTGGTCATCGGTGACGCCCAGCGGCTGCGCGCCGCCGGCGAGATCGTCGACGCCGACCTGGAGGTGGTTGCGCTTCACGACGCGAGCGACGCCGATTACCGGTCGGGGACGGTCCAGTGCCTGGACCTCGACCTGCTGCCCGACGACCTTCCTTGGGGAGAGCTGTCGCCCGAGGCAGGCGAAGCCGCCTACCGCTACATCGCCTGCGCGGTGGAGCTGGCCACCAGCGATCGTGCCGACGCGATCTGCACCGCGCCGCTCAACAAGGAGGCGCTGCACGCCGCCGGGCGCGATTACCCGGGGCACACCGAGCTGCTCGCCGAGCTGACCGGGACCGAGGAGGTGTCGATGATGCTCACGACGCCGCAGCTGAAGGTCGTCCACGTGACGACGCACGTCGGGTTGCTCGACGCGATAAAGCGAATCGAGCCCGGCTTGGTGTACCGGACGATCGAGCGCGGCAACGCCGCGATGACGCGCTCACTCGGCCGCGCGCCGCGGATCGCGGTCTGCGCGATCAACCCGCACGCCGGGGAGCACGGGCTGTTTGGCAACGGGGAGGAAGAGGAGAAGATCGTGCCGGCGGTGGAGCGGGCCTTCGGCGAGGACGTCGACGTCACCGGTCCCCTGCCGGCCGACACCACGTTCTTCCGCGCGGTCCGCGGGGACTTCGACCTGGTGGTGGCGATGTACCACGACCAGGGCCACGGCCCGATCAAGGCGCTCGGCGTCGGTTCCGGCGTCAACGTCACCGTCGGCCTGCCGGTGATCAGGACGTCGGTCGACCACGGGACCGCGTTCGACATCGCCGGGCAGGGAACCGTGGACGAGGCGAGTATGCGCGAGGCGCTCAGACAGGCGGTGGAGCTGGCCGGCGGCTCCACGTAGCCGCCGTCCGTTGGTCTGCGTCCGCGACGGTCAGGGGGCCGGGGCCGGCGGATCCTCCGGCACCGCGGGCTTGAGCTCGTCGAACATCCCGTGCAGGCGATCGAGCACCGCCGCCGCGGTGCGCAGCTCCGCGTCGCTGAACTCGGCCAGCGCCGCGCTGAAGCGGGGAGCGAAGCGAGCGTGGCGCTCCTCGACGAGCGCCTCACCGTGCTCGGTCAGCGAGGTCAGCACCACTCGGCGATCGCGCTCGGAGCGCACCCGGGAAACGAGCCCGGCGGCGGCCAGCCCGTCGAGCATCCCGGTGGCCGTCGCCGGGGACAGGTCGGCGAGGCAGGCGAGCTCGCTGGTCGGCAGAGTCGTCTGCTCGCGCAGGCTGAACAGCAGCCCGTACTGGGCGTCGGACAGCTCGCCGTGCACCCGCGTCTCGCGTCCGCGCAGTCGCCGGACGGCGCCCAGGCACCCCTTGAACGCGCGCCCGAGCTCGGAGGCGGCGTCGCGCATCGCCGGCTCCGGGACGGCGTGCGGCTCGGCCGGGGCCACGCTCATGCCGCCACCGCCTCGGCGAGCGTCTCGTCGGACACCTCGGCGGCATTCCCAGCGCGCCTGGCGGCCCGTTCGGCACGCATCAGGACGACGCAGGGAACGATCGCCACGGCGGTGAGCCCGGCCGCCACCCAGAACGCGGCGCCGTAGGCCGAGGCGGCCGCGGACAGGCCGTGGGCGTTGTCGAGCCCGCGCTGGAGCACGACCGCGAGCACGGCGATGCCGATCGAACCGCCGACGCGCTGGAGCACGTTGAGCTGCGGCGTGGCGTCCGAGAGCTCGGAGCGCTCCAGCGACGCGAAGGCGGCCGACATGGCCGGCATGAACGCGAACCCGATCCCGAAGCCGCGGACGAGCATCGCGAAGCACAAGAACAGGATCGACGTGTGGGCGCCGATCAGCGCGAACGGAATCGTCGCCGCGGCGGTGAGGACGACGCCGAGCAGGGCCAAGGGGCCACCGCCGAAGCGATCGGTCAGCTTGCCGGCGATCGGCATCACCAGCGCAGCGCCGAGGCCCTGGGGAGCGGTCAGCAGGCCGGTGACCACCACGTCCTCGTGGCGGATCGTCTGCCAGTAGAGCGGGAGCAGGATCATCCCGCCGAACAGGGCCGCGCCGATGCAGAACATCGCGATCGAGGCCGACGAGAACGTCGGCCGTTTGTACAGGCGCAGGTTCAGCAGCGGCCGCGGGACGTGCAGCGCGTAGACCGCGAACGCCGCCACCAGCGCAAGCCCGGCGATGATCGGGATCACCACCTGAGCCGCGGTGAAGCTGCCGGTGGTGCCGACCTCGGCCAAGCCGTAGGTGATCAGCGGTAGCCCGAGGGCCATCATGATCAGCCCTCGGTAGTCCAGCGGCTCGGTGCGCTGCTGCGCCACCTTGGGGAGCACCCGCAGCGCAGAGATCACCGCGATCACGCCGATCGGGACGTTGACGTAGAAGATCCACCGCCACGAGGCGTTGTCAAGGATCAGTCCCCCGATCGTGGGCCCGAGGATCGGGGCCAGCATCGCCGGCACGGCGACGACGCTCATCACGCGACCCATCCGCTTGGGTCCGGCGGCCTCGGCCATCATCAGCTGCCCGATCGGCAGGATCATCCCGCCGCCGATGCCCTGCAGGACACGGAACAAGATCAGCTCCGTGGTGGAGGTGGCGAGGCCGCACAGCGCCGAGCCGAGCGTGAACAGGATCAACGAGGTCAGGTAGACCCGCTTGGCGCCGAAGCGCCGCGCCGCCCACCCGGTGACCGGGATGACCGCGGCCAGCGACAGCAGATAGCCGGTGGCGACCCACTGGACGCTGTCGATCGTCGCGTGCAGCTCGCGAGAGAGCGTGTCGAGCGCGACGTTGACGATCGTCGTGTCGAGGATCGACATGATCGAGCCGAGGATGACGACGGCACTGATGCGCCACACGTAGGCGTCGATCCGGTCAGGGGCAGAGTCGGTAGTCATAGATGGTCTCGCAAATGATGGTTCGGTAACTAAAGTTTCGGGACCGAAGTTTAGGTACCGAAGCATTTCCTGTCAAGGCTCGGCGCGGCCGCCCGGCCACGTTTCCTGACGTTCGGAGCAGGGCCCGGCGCGGGCGGAGCGGAGCCCGACGCGGGCGAAGCAGGGCCCGAGACGGGCGAAGCAGGGCCCGACCCGGCCGGCATGAAGCTATCTTCCGTCGGCAATGCCCAACTTTGCCGATCTCGGCCTCGCCCCGGAGCTGCTGCAGGCCGTCCACGACGTCGGTTACGAAGCGCCGAGCCCGATCCAGGAGGAGGCGATCCCGCCGCTGCTGGAGGGGCTGGACGTGATCGGTCAGGCCCAGACGGGATCGGGCAAGACGGCGGCGTTCGGGCTCCCGATGCTCCAGTACGTCGACCCGACGGAGATCGACGTCCAGGGCCTGGTGCTGACCCCCACCCGCGAGCTCTGCATTCAGGTGACGCAGGCGCTGCGGGCATACGGGAAGAGCAAGGGCGTCGACGTGGTGGCGGTGTTCGGCGGAGCTCCGATCCGCAGCCAGCAGGCGCAGCTGCGCGCTGGCGGGCAGGTCGTCGTCGGCACGGTGGGACGCGTCAAGGACCTGATCTCACGCCACTCGCTGGTGCTCCACACCTGCCGCTTCGTGGTCCTCGACGAGGCCGACGAGATGCTCGACCTGGGTTTCCTGGAGGACGTCGAGCGGATTCTCGCGCTCACCCCCTCCAGCCGTCAGACCGCGCTGTTCTCGGCGACGATGCCCCCCGAGATCCGCCGACTCGCCGACCAGTACCTGTATGACCCGGTGACGGTCAAGGTCAAGACGGCCACCCTCACCGTCGACACCGTCGAGCAGTTCGCGCTGGAGGTCGCCGCCAGGGACAAGACGGCCGCCCTGATCGGGGTCCTGGAGGCCGAACGGCCCGAGCAGGCGCTCGTCTTCGTGCGAACCAAGATCCGCGCCGATCAGCTCTACCGGACGTTGCGTGACCGGGGCATGAACGTCCGCGCGCTGCACGGCGACATGACCCAGGGAGCCCGCGACGGGGTGATGATCGCGTTCAAGGGTGGCAGCGTGCCGCTGCTGGTGGCTACCGACGTGGCGGCGCGGGGACTGGACATCTCGGGCATCTCGCACGTGATCAACTACGACGTCCCGACGTCGCCTGACGTCTACGTGCATCGCATCGGCCGCACCGGCCGGGTCGGGCGCAGCGGCCGGGCCATCACCTTCTACGAGGCCCGCCAGCAGCGGGACATCCAGGCGATCGAGCGCAACGCCGGAGTCAAGCTGTCGCCGTGGGTCAAGGACGCCCACGTCGCGCCGACGCCGGTCACCGCGCCGCCGCGCCGTCACTCCAAGCCGCGGGTCTCGGCCAACGGCGGCGGGCCGATGCGCAAGCTGATCCTGTCCGGTGGACGTGCCGCCGGGCTGGAGCCATCGGACATCATCCACGCGATCACCGCGGCCACCGACCTGGACGGCGAGGCGGTCCGCAACGTGCGGGTGCTGGAGCGCTTCGCGTTCGCCGAGGTGCCGGAGGATGAGGCCGAGCGGGTGGTGCAGCAGACCGGGGGAACCGAGGTTCGGGGTCACGTCCTGCGGCTGGAGCTGGCCCGCACCTGACATAAGGCTCGTGTCAGCGAGCGCGACTTCGGTTCCGCCGGGTGTGTTGTCAACGTGAACGCCCACGGGCCAGTCCAACCACGGGAGGTATCCCTTGCGCTTGCAGTCGCTGCTGCACCGCCGGCCGTCGCCGGCCATCCTGATCTCGTCGATCGCGCTGTTCATGTCGCTCGGCGGCGTGGGTTACGCCGCGACCCAGCTGCCCCACAACAGCGTCGGCAGCTACCAGCTGCGCAACAATTCGGTCAACTACAAGAAGATCGTGCCGAGCTCGGTCGGCATCGTGCGGGCCAACACCGGCCAGCTCCAGGTCCGGGTGAGCGGAACCTGCGGGTCGGGCTCGGCCATCGGCACGATCAACCGCGTCGGCAAGGTCACTTGCAACAGCGCCCTGCCGTCTCAGTTCGGCACCACCAACAACACGGCGCCGCTGTTCAGCGGAGCCGCGCCGGCCACCGTCACCAGCGTCGCTCTGCCCGCCGGATCGTCGTACCTGGCGGTGGCCAACCCGACCGCCACCGTCACGAGCGGGCCTGTGATGCGGCATGTCGCAGTCACGTGCACGTTGACCGTCGGCTCCAACACGGTGACGCGGAGCGCAACGGTTGATACGACCGGCACGACAGGTCAGACGAGCGTCGCGTCGATCCCGCTGCAGGCCACCGGGCCGTCGGGCACCGGCTCGGTGACCTGCACGACCGCGTTTCCGGGGACCGCCCCAGCGACAACGGTCAGCGTGACCTCCGCCATCAACGCGATCCAGATCGCCGGCTAGATACCCGCGGGTCAAGTGCGCGTGATCCGGGTGGCAGTGGGGGGCCGCCCGGATCACCGCTGCATTACTGTGGGGCGATGAGCAAAGCCAACATGAACACCACGGCGGGCACGATCGAGTTGAACCTGTTCGACGACGAGGCCCCCAAGACCGTCGCCAACTTCCGCAAGCTCGCCTCCGAGAGCTTCTACGACGGCATCATCTTTCACCGGGTGATCCCGGACTTCATGATCCAGAGCGGGTGTCCGCAGGGCACGGGAACCGGCGGCCCGGGCTACACCTTCGAGGACGAGTTCAACCATCACAAGGTGGTCCGCGGGGCGCTGGCGATGGCCAATGCCGGCCCCAACACGAACGGATCGCAGTTCTTCATCGTGACCGCCGACGGCGCTCCGTGGCTGGACGGCAAGCACACGGTGTTCGGCGAGGTCACCGCCGGAATGGACGCCGTCGACGCGATCGAGGGGACCCCGACCGGAGCGCAGGACCGCCCGCTGGATCCACCGACAATCGAGTCGATCGAGCTCGATCCCGCCTGAGCCATGGCGAGCGTGCAGCAACGGACGCCGCCGCCGGCTGACGGCGGGACGGCGACCAACACGATCACGGTGGATAACCCGGCCACCGGGCAGCCGATCACGACCGTTCCGGTCCTCGGCGCCGGTGAGCTGCGAGAGATGGCCGCTCGCGCCCGTCAGGCCCAGCCGCAGTGGGCGGCGATCGGGATCGACGGCCGCGCGAGGATCATGCGCCGTGCCCAGAAGTGGATGCTCGACCACGCCGATCGGGTGCTCGACTCGGTCGTCGCCGAGACCGGCAAGACCTATGAGGACGCGCAGCTGGCCGATCTCGGCATCACCGTCAATGCGCTCGGCTTCTGGGCCAAGCAGGCGAGAAAGTACCTCGCCGACGAGCGCGTGCCGTCGTGGAACAGCCCGGTCGCCATCGGCAAGAAGCTGGTCGTCCGCTACGTGCCGGTCGGCGTCGTCGGGGTCATCGGCCCCTGGAACTATCCGATCGCCAACTCGTTCGGCGATTGCATCCCGGCGCTGATGGCGGGCAACTGCGTGATCCTCAAGCCAAGCGAGGTGACGCCGCTGAGCTCACTGCTGATGGCCGAGATGATGCGCGAGTGCGGCCTGCCAGAAGACGTCTTCGCGGTAGCGACCGGGGATGGGAGCACGGGAGCGGCGGTGATCGGAGAGGTCGACTGCGTCATGTTCACCGGCTCGAGCGCGACCGGCAAGACGGTCATGAAGGCCGCCGCCGAGGCAATGGTGCCGTGCTACCTGGAGCTGGGCGGTAAGGACCCGATGGTCGTCTGCGCCGATGCCAACCTGGAGCGGGCCGCCAATGCCGCCGCCTACTGGTCGATGAACAACGGCGGACAGGTGTGCATCTCGGTCGAGCGCTGCTACGTCGAGGCGCCCATCTACGACGAGTTCGTGGCCAGAGTGACGGAGACCGTCCGTGGCCTGCGCCAAGGGGAGCCAACCGGGGTCGGCACCGTCGACGTCGGAGCCGTCATCTTCCCGCCGCAGCTGGAGATCGTCGACGAGCACGTTCGTGACGCGGTGGCCAAGGGGGCGAAGGTCCTCACCGGCGGCCACCCGCACGCCGAGCGCGGCCGCTACTTCGAGCCCACGGTGCTGGTCGATGTCGACCACTCGATGAAGTGCATGCGAGAGGAGACGTTCGGCCCGACGCTCCCGATCATGAAGATCGCGAATCCCGAGGAGGGCGTTGCCCTCGCCAACGACTCGCCGTACGGGTTGCAGGCGAGCGTATGGACCGAGGACGTGGACCGCGGGGTGCAGCTGGCGCGGCGGATCGAGGCGGGGGTCGTGTGCGTCAACGACGCCCAGGTCAACTACACCGCGCTGAACCTGCCGATGGGGGGGTGGAAGACCTCGGGCATCGGCACCCGCCACGGCGCCGGCGGGATCCGCAAGTACACGAAGATCCAGTCGCTGCTCATCACCCGCCGGGCGCTCAACCGCGAGCCGTACATGTTCCCGTACAAGGCGAGGCAGACGATGGCGCTGCGGCGGTTCTTCAAGCTCCTCTACGGGCGGGGCGGTCGCGACTGAGCGCCTGCGATCGCGCACCCTCTAGGGAGGCAGCCGCCGGAGGGCCCCAACCCGTCGAACGTCCCCGCGTCCAGCGGCGCGAGCCCCGACTGGCTCGCGTAGCCGAGATGCCTGAGATTGAAGATGTCCTCGATGCTCGCCAGCACGTGGTCGTCGCCGAGTTGATCGTCGATGAGGTGCTCGGGGTGGACCCAGAGGTCGTCGGAGTGGCCGGTGGCGTTGTCGCGGGAGGTGTTGGGCGGCACCGGGCGCCGTCCTGCGGCGTTCCGGTCCGGCGCCGGCTTTGCGGCGTTCCGGTCCGGCGGCGACGCAGGTCCTCAGGTCAGCGCACACGCCGGAACCCCCAGCGCGCGCCACGCCTCACTCGCCCGCCGCTCCACCGGAGCGAGCTTCTCCTGGAGCGTCTTCATCGCTACCGCCGGATCGTTGCCGGCCTCCAGCCCGTTCAGCGCCGAGCGCAGCGCCGCCAACTCCTTGCGGGCGGCAGTCTGAGCGCGCCCGTATTGGCGCGCCGCCTCGTTCGGCGGCCTCATCCGGGCCATGGCGGTGAGCTCCGGCTCGATCGCGGCGATCCCCCGGCGTAGGAACGAGGCGCCCTGGGACGGGTCCTTCGGCGTCGGTATCCGCTCCAATCGCCGCCCCGCCCGCGTGCAGGTTCGGGTCGCGTCGGAGCGAAGCTGCTTGCTCGACAACGAACTGGAGCCGCAGCCGACCAGCGCCACCGCCAGCAACAGAGCGAGTGCTGCCCGCGCGATCATCGAAGATCCACCCCCAGCAGCCGCTGCAGCTCGTCGATCGTCCGCTCGGAGTCGACGTGGTGCACGGTGGCCATTCCGAGCTGTTGCGCCGGCGCCAGGTTGAAGGTGAGGTCGTCTACGAACACGCACAGGCTCGGCTCGAGCTCGATCGCCCGCGCGCCGAGCTCGTAGATCTCCGACGTCGGCTTGCGCACGCCGGCCTCGCCCGAGATGACGATCCCGTCGAACAACTGCGCCAGCAGTGCTCGGTCATAGCGGCTCGTGCCCCACGAGTTGGAGATCAAGCCGGTTCGGACACCCCACCGTCGCGCGCTGCGAACCGCGTTGTGCATCTGCTCATCGGTCCGGCCGCCGGCGAACATCCGCGCGATCAAGCCGCTCGGGGCGACCCCCAGGATGACCGCGAAGCGACGCTCGAACTCATCCTCGCCCAGCGTCCCGGTCTCGAGCCCGACGAGCAGCTCGCGGCTTTCGCGATCGCTGCGGAACAGCTCACCGACGGTCTCGGCCGACAGTTTCTCCTGCTCGCAGAAGCTGCGGAACGAGTCGAACACGCTGGTCGTCATGACGCCGCCCCAGTCGACGAGCAGGCCGCGGTAGCGCACGGGGTCCGTCACGTCGGCCATGGCGCGGCGGGCGACTCAGAAGCCATGCCGGGTGACGTCGAGGGCGCGCTGGGCGAGCTCGACGACGCCCGCACCGAACGTCTTCAGGTAGGGGTCGTCGGTGCTGCCGGAGACGGCGCGCTTGTAGTTGCCCTCCATGAACACGGCGGCCTTCCACATCGCGAGCGTGACGTACCAGTTCAGGTCGTTGATCCGCCGGGCCGAGCGCTCCTCGTAGCGCGTCACCAATTGCTCGCGGGTGGGAAATCCGGGCTGCCGGGTCACGCTGTGCAAGGTGAACTGGTTGACCGGATCCGCCGGCTGAACCCAATGGATCATCATGTATCCGATATCGGCGAGCGGATCGCCGATCGTCGCCATCTCCCAGTCGAGCACCGCCGCCAGCCGGGCCGGCGCCTGATCGACGAACAGGGTGTTGCCGAGCCGATAGTCGCCGTGGACGATCGTCGAGGGGGGAGACTCGGGGAGGTTGGCCGCCAGCCACGAGCCGACTTCGTCCAGCTCGTCGATCTGCCGGGTGCGGTTGTGCTCCCACAGGCCGTTGAAGCGACGCAGCTGCCGTTCCAGGTACCCGGTCGGCTTGCCGAAGCCCTCCAGCCCCACCGTCGTCCAGTCGACTCCGTGGATCTCGACCAGGGCGTCGACCAGCTCGTCGGCGATCCGAGCCCGCTGCTCCGGACCGTCCAGCCAGTCGGGCACCGACTCCGTGATCACCTCGCCGTGGACCCGCTCCATGATGTAGAAGGGGGCGCCGATCACCGCCGGGTCATCGCACACCGCCAGCACGCGCGGCGTGCGAGCCGCGGTCGGCTCCAGCGCCGACAGCAGCCGCGCCTCACGCAGGACGTCGTGGGCGCTCGGGGGCAGCGGCCCCCGGGGCGGGCGCCGCAGCACGACGCCCGTCGACAGCAGGAAGGTCACGTTGGAGTGACCGTCTCCGATCGGGGCCGCGCCCAGATCGCCGGGGGCGGCCAGCTCGCCGGTGGCGAGAAACTCGCGCAGCGGGTCCATCACCAGCAGCGGCTCTCGGGAATTGGCCGCGCCGTCTGCATGGGTGCGGACGATGTCGTCGGGGGCGACGGTGGCGCTCATGGATCCGGGGAGCCTAAAGCACCATCACCGCGCAGCGTGCGAGGACGCTGCCGTGCCGCCCACGGTGTCCCCAGCGCCGCTGCGCGGCGTCAGATCACGGCCCCGCGCGGTCAGGCGGTGACCGGCGTTCGGCCGGCCACCTCACGGTCGAAGCGCCACCCGGTCAGCTGGTCGCGCGAGCCGGCGAGGCCGGTCACGGCCGCCCCGGTGACTCGCTCTATCGCCGCCATCAGCGTCGCCAGACGCCAGCGCAGCTGCACGCCGGCGGGCGAGTCGTCGTGCGCCCAGCCGGCGTCGACGTCCTCGATCAGCACCGTGACCCGTGCGGGATGGAGACGCCCGATCTGGGTGATCAGGTCCGAGTCGCTCTCGGCATCTCCGAAGATTGCTAGTAGGTCGCTCATGAACCCCAGTCTTCTCACGAGGCGTAAAGCGAGGCTGAAGGCCCCTGAACAATTCCGATGAACCGCGTAAGAGAGCTGTCTCCGCCCAGCCGGCGGGCACTTGGAGACCAAGCGAACGACCTGGCGCAGCGCGTGGTCGAGAGCTCCCGGTAGCCGCGCGCCACGCACCTCGCGCTGCGAACGAGGCTGCGCTTGGTCCCGGAGTGCCCGGTCTTGGAGTGGCCGGAACCCCAGGCTCGGCTTGGTCAGGCCTGAGTAGCCTCGATAGCAGGATGCCCGAGCTGCCCGAAGTGGAGATCACCGCCCGCCTGATCGGCGCCGCCACCGCCGGTGCCGAGATCGAATCCGTGCTGACGCCCGGGATCAACGCGCTGCGCTCCTTCGACCCCCCACTGAACGCCGTGGACGGCCGCCGGCTGACCGGGGTGAGCCGCCGCGGCAAGCTGTTCGTCGTCGGCGTCGAGGGCGACCTGGCGCTGCTGATTCACCTGATGTCCGCCGGTCGCCTGCAGTTGTTCGACACGCGCGCCTCGCTGCGCGACCGGACCTCCCGGCTGCTCCTCCGGCTCACCGACGGACGCGAGCTGCGGCTGCGTGAGTTCGGCACCAAGCAGGCGGCTTGGGTCAAGCTGCTGACCAGCGAGGACCTGGAAGCCGAGGAGATGATCGCGACCCTCGGGCCCGAGGCCTACCCCGACCCTCCGCCGCTCGAGTCGTTGCTGGATGCCCCGCGGCCGTTGCACGGTCTCCTGCGCGATCAGCGGGTGATCGCCGGGATCGGACGCTCGTGGGTCGATGAGATCCTCCACACCGCCAAGCTGTCGCCGTTCAAGCGCGGCGCGGAGCTGACCGATGAGGAGGCCGGGCGATTGCGCTCGGCGATCTCGGAGCGACTGCGGTCGGCGATCGAGTACTACGAGCTCAACGTCAGGCTGCCGATCCCGGACAAGCTCCCGATGCCGCTCGAGGTCCACCGGCGCAACGGCGAGCCGTGCCCGCGCTGCGGCGATCAGCTCGAGGCCGTCTTCTATGAGGACTACGTGATGTGCTACTGCCCGACCTGCCAGACCGACGGGAAGCTGCTCAAGGACCGTCGGCTGTCGCGGCTGCTGAAATAGCGTTAGTTGTCCTGGCCTTCGGCCTTCCGCGGGCGGGTGAAATGGGCGAGGATCTGGGGGTTGCCTGCTGACGCCGCCCTGCCCTTGGTGCTTGTGAGCCCGTCGTTAGTTTGGCGTGGGTGCTTCCCCCGGGTTCCCGGACTGCCGCTGCGAGCGCGCCTATCAGACTCGTCTGTTTTGGAAGCTCCTGCAGGCAACGATCGGTGTTCATGAGCGACCGTTGGAGGCTGGGTGGAGACGATCTATGAGCGTGTTGCCGCGCTCGATGTGCACAAGGCGCAGGTGACCGCGTGCGTGCGGGTTCCCGGACCTACCGGTGTTCGTGAGCCGCATCTGGCGGAGTTCTCGACCACGGTCGCGGGGTTGATGGCATTGCGCGACTGGCTGGCGGCGTTCGGCGTGACGCATGTCGCGATGGAAGCGACCGGCGTGTATTGGCAGCCGGTTTGGCACGTGCTGGAGGACGATTTTGCCCTGACGTTGTGCAACGCTCGGCACGTCAAGCAGGTCCCGGGCCGCAAGACTGATATCAGCGATGCGCAGTGGCTGTGCCAGCTGATGGAGGCCGGTCTGTTGCGCGGCAGTTTCGTGCCGCCCAAGCCCCAGCGGCAGCTACGGACGCTGACGCGGTATCGCAAGACGCAGATCGCAGAGCGTCAACGCGAGGCCAACCGGCTGCACAAGGCGCTGGAGGACACCGGGATCAAGCTCGACTGCGTCGCCACCGACATCCTTGGCGCGTCAGGTCGCGCGATGCTTGACGCGCTCGTGTCGGGCACGACCGATCCCGAGATTCTCGCCGAGCTCGCGAGAGGTCGACTGCGTGCGAAGATCCCCGCGCTCAAAGAAGCGCTGGAGGGTCGTTTTGAGCCTCATCACGTGCTGGTGATCGGCGCGATCCTCGCTCACCTCGACTTCTTGGATGAGCAGATCTCCCAGCTCTCGGACGCGATCGGAGAGCAACTCGGCCCTTTCGCGGCCGGCGTCGAGCTCGCGAGCAGCATCACCGGCGTCGCCCGCCGCACCGCTGAGGTGATGGTCGCCGAGATCGGCGTCGACATGAGCGTGTTCCCGACCGCCGGGCATCTCGCCAGCTGGGCCGGCCGGTGCCCCGGCAACGACCAATCGGCCGGCAAACGCCGCAGCGGCCGAACCCGCAAAGGCTCCAAGTGGCTCGGGATCGCCCTAGAGGAAGCCGCGCTGGCCGCGACCCGCAGCAAGAGCACCTACCTCGCTGCGCTCTACCAACGCCTGCGTCCCCGGATCGGGCACGGCCGCGCGCTCGGTGCCGTCAAGCACGCCATGCTCGTGGCCTACTGGCACATGTTCACCAACGGTGAGCTCTACCAAGAGCTCGGCGGCGACTACTACCAACGCCGCGACCCCGAACGCGCCACCAAACGCCTCATCGCCAAACTACGAGAACTCGGCCACGACGTCACCCTCCAACCAGCCGCCGCTTGACCTCAGGCGTATTTCCTATCAGGGCGCTGAACCGGGGCGCCCTCGCCCTGACTTCACGCTGGCCGACCAGAAGGAAGCCCCCAGCCGGGTACCGCCTCCCGGCCGGGACAGGTACGACGGAGCGCGCGTCAGGTCCTCTGAACCGCCATTCCCGCTGCCCACGCCAGGAAGGTGGCCGCCGTCACGATCAGGACGGCCACTCTGGGGGCCGCCGGTTGAGCCGATGCCGGTGATCGGCCGGCTACTGAAGGCCCTCGCGCGCTTCGCGCACGAGCGTCACGGCCTCGGGGAAGATCACCGCCATGACCGCGCGAAGCTGCTCGGCCTGCTGCTCGGTGGTCCCCTGGATGTTGGCGCGGTTCATCGCCGCAACCGTCAGATCGACGGCGAGTTTGATGGCGTTGTCAGCCCATGCCAGCCGCTGCGCGCCCTGCATCTGCTCGGCGAACTCGCCGAGGCGGCGCTGCAGATCGTCCGGATCGCCGAACAGACCGCCGAAGCCACTTCCTTCCATGAACGCAATGGTAGCTCGCGCCGCCGGCCGGCCGGCCGCCCATCGTCCAACGTCCCACCGCCCACCGCCCACCGCCACCGCCCACCGCCGACCGCCGACCGCCTACCGCCGACCGCCGACCGCCCACCGCCCACCGCCCATTAGCATTGGGCGGCCGATGAGCCTTGAGCGAACACTGCGCCGCCGATGAGCCCGGACGAGACCCTCGCCTACGAGTCCCGCGTGCGCAATCGTCAGGCGGCGGTGGCGGTGGTGGCCGCCGTCTGCCTGATCGCGGCATCGGTGCTCCAGCTCTCAGGGCCCCACGCCAAGGTGGATGAGCTGACGCTTGACCTGCTGACTGCGCACAAGCGCTTTCCGCTGGATCTGATCGGGTCCATCTTCAACGCCGTCGCCTCGCTGGCGATCGCCTGGACGCTGCTTTACCTGTACCGCGGTGCCCGCGCGCGCAATCCGGAGAAGGTCAAGCCGTACACCAGGTTCATCACGATCATCGGCGGTTTCCTGGCCGCCCTCTCCGGCGTCGTGTACGCGATCGTGGTCGCGATCAAGGTCAACGAGTTCGCCACGACCGGCTCCCAGACCTACGCGGAGGCAAATCACCTGACCAGCGGCGCGGGCCTGCTCGCGCTGCAGGTGCTGGGTCAGGCCTCGGCGCTGATCGTGGCCGTCGCGTTCGTGCTGGTCTGCCTGAGCGCCATGCAGCAGGGATTGCTGACGCGGTTCATGGGCTACCTGGGGATGTTCGCGGGCGCCCTCGTGCTGTTTCAGATCACCCAGGTGCCCGTCGTCCAGTGCTACTGGCTGCTGGCCGTCGCCTACCTGATCTCCGGACGCTGGCCGACCGGGGTGCCGCCGGCGTGGCGCTCGGGCCGCGCGGAGCCGTGGCCATCGTCGGCCGAGATGCGCGCGCGTCGCGTCGCCGGCGCGGGCGCCGGCGGCGGCGGCGCTGGTCGTGGTGGCGGCCGTGGGGGCGCCGTGCGCGGCGGGGGCGGCGGGGGTGGCGGCCTGTTCGGCCTCCGGCCCAAGCCGGCACCGGTCCCGGCCGCCGAGGCTCCTGAACCGAGCGCCACGGCCAACGGCCGCACCCGGGCCACGACGCCGAAGCGCAAGCGCAAGCGCCGCAACTAAGGGTTCGCCCCGCGAGGCCTGACCCCCCCGGCGGTCTCCGTTCATCGTCCCCAGGCGACCGCTCAGCGGCGGGCGCCGGCCGTCCACCGATCTGCGGTTGCGCCGTGCGGCGGCGGTCGTGAGCTTATGCGCCGTCTGCAGTCAACCCACGAGTAGGAGGAGAGAGGATGGAAGCAAATCGTCTACCGCGCGAAGCGGACGTCGCCCCGATCGATGAGGATCCGACTGCGGCTCGACCGTCGGTCGGATGGTCGCCGGCCGATCCGGCACCCCTCGGGCTCTGCGCCTTCGCCCTGACGACGTTCGTGCTCAGCATGATCAACACCGGCCTCGTCGGCGGAGGTGTCGCGACCGCCTCCGGGGTGGTTATCGGCCTGTCCCTGGCCTATGGCGGGATCGCCCAGCTCATCGCCGGCATCTGGGAGTTCCGCACCGGTAACACGTTCGGGTCCACGACGTTCTGCTCCTTCGGGGCGTTCTGGATCTCGTTCTACATCCTGCTGCACATCGGCGCCGCGGACATCCCCAAGAACGAGCTGTTCTCCGCGGTCGGGCTCTACCTGTGGGCGTGGGCGATCTTCACCCTGCTCCTTCTCGTCGCCGCGCTGCGGACGACCGGAGCGGTGGTGGTGGTGTTGCTGTTGCTGCTGGTCACGTTCATCCTGCTCGCCATCGGGAACTCGGCGCTGGCCGGGACGACGAGCCTGACGAACTCGACGATCAAGATCGGTGGCTGGGTCGGCCTCGCGACCGCGATCGCCGCCTGGTACACCGGGATGGCGGGCGTGGTCAATTCGACCTGGGGCAGGGCGGTCATGCCCGTCGTCCCGCTGGCCGGCCGCTAGTTCACCCAGCCCGGGTTCACATCAACGGGGCCTGGCTGGGGTATACCTAGATCAGACATAGCCGCATTCGCGGCCAGCCCGGGCGCCGGCGCACCCCGCCGGCGCCCGCCGGCGCGTCGCAAAGGCCAGTTCGTACAAGGAGAGGCGTGACATGGCAGACACGGCATCGGCAGGGGACCAGACCCTCGAGCAGCAACTCGAGGAGATGATGGAGATCGAGAAGTTCGAGCCGCCTGAGGAGTTTCGGCAGCACGCTCTGCTGAGCGATCCGTCGATCTACGAGGAGGCCGACGCCGACTGGAAGGGCTGGTGGCTCAAGCAGGCCAAGGAGCTGCACTGGTTCAAGGAACCGAGCAAGGACCTCGACGATTCCGACCCGCCTTTCTACAAGTGGTTCGAGGACGGCACGATCAACGCCTCCTACAACTGCCTGGACCGTCATGTGGAGGCCGGGAAGGCCGACAAGGTGGCCTTCCACTGGCGCGGCGAAGAAGGCGAGGAGCGCGACGTCACCTACGGCGACCTGCTCGCCGAGGTGCAGCGGTTCGCCAACGCGCTCAAGGACATGGGGATCGAGAAGGGCGACGTCGTCGGGATCTATCTGCCGATGATCCCGGAGGTCGCGGTCGCGATGCTGGCCTGTGCCCGCATCGGCGCGCTGCACAACGTCGTCTTCGGGGGCTTCTCGGCCGACTCGGTCAAGGAGCGGATGGAGTTCTCCGAGGCCAAGGCGCTGGTCACCGTCGACGGCGCCCGTCGCAAGGGCAAGACGGCGCCGATCAAGCAGCAGGTCGACAAGGTCATGGGCGACGTGAAGTCGATCGAGCACATCGTCGTGGTCAAGAGCACCGACGCCGACTGTGAGATGCAGGACGGACGCGACGTCTGGTACCACGACATCTGCGAGGCCGCCGACGCGGAGTGCCCGGCCGAGGAGCTCGACGCCGAGCATCCTCTGTACATCCTGTACACCAGCGGCTCGACCGGGAAGCCGAAGGGCATCCTGCACACCACCGGTGGCTATCTCACGGGCGTCAGCGCCACCCACCGCTACGTGTTCGACCTCAGGCCCGACGAGGACGTGTTCTGGTGCTCGGCCGATGTCGGCTGGGTCACGGGCCACTCCTACATCGTCTACGGGCCGCTGCTCAACGGAGCCACCTCGGTGATGTGGGAGGGCGCCCCGGACTATCCGCACAAGGGCATCTGGTGGGAGCTGTGCGAGCGCTACGGCGTCACGCTCTTCTACACCTCGCCGACGGCGATCCGCGCCTGCATGAAATGGGGCGTCGAGTACGTGGAGAAGGCCAACCTGGACAAGCTGCGGCTGCTGGGGAGCGTCGGGGAGCCGATCAACCCCAAGGCATGGCTGTGGTACTACAAAGTGGTCGGCGGCGAGCGCTGCCCGATCGTCGACACGTGGTGGCAGACCGAGACCGGCGCGATCATGATCACCCCGCTGCCCGGCATCGTCTCCACCAAGCCCGGCTCGGCCACCCGGCCCTTCCCTGGCATCAAGGCCGACGTGGTGGACGAGCGCAACGGCGAGCCGGTCGACGAGGGCCAGGGGCTACTCGTGCTCCAGCGCCCGTGGCCGTCGATGCTGCGCTCGCTCTACAAGGAGGAGGATCGGTTCGTCGAGACCTACTTCTCCAAGTTCGGCAACGAGACCTATGTCGTCGGCGACGCCGCGCGCAAGGACGCCGACGGCTACTTCTGGATCATCGGGCGGATCGACGATGTCGTCAACGTCTCGGGTCACCGCATGTCGACCGCCGAGGTCGAATCGGCGATCGTCTCCCACGGCAAGGTGGCCGAAGCGGCGGTGATCGGCCAGGCCGACGAGGACCAGGGTCAGTCGATCTGCGCGTTCGTGACCCTGGAGGGCGACCGCGAGGGCTCCGACGAGCTGGTCGAGGAGATCCGCTCCCGGGTCGGCGACCGGATCGGCAAGTTCGCGCGGCCCAAGCGGATCGTCTGGGCCGACGACCTGCCCAAGACGCGCTCGGGCAAGATCATGCGCCGGCTGCTGCGTGACATCGCCGAGGGCCGGGCGGTCGGCGACGTCACGACGCTGCGCGACCCCGACGTGATGTCCCAGCTGGAGGGCAAGATCAAGGAGGAGCAGTCCGCCGACGAGAGCTGAGCGACAAGCCGTCCAGCGGGCGGCTGCGCCTGACCGGCAGCCGCCTGCCGGTCAGGCGCATCGCCAGCAACACCACCGCGGGCGCCGACGTCACCACGACCAGGACGATGAACCAGGCCTGGCCGGCGTCGGTGCCCTCGGTGAACGTGTGGATCAGCCCGCCGATCCACGCCAGCAGGGTCAGGCGGTGGACCAGCTTCCAGCGCTCTCGGCCGATCCGGTTGCGCAGGTAGTACGAGAGTCCGAGGAAGATCGTCGCCCAGCCCGCGGTGATGCCCAGCGACGTAGACAGCGTCTTGTAGGACGAGTGCAAGGGCACGGTGACGTCGAGCAGGCTCGGGTGCAGGAAGCTGTCGCCGATCAGGCTCAGCCCGTGCACCGCGATCGCGACCATTACCGACAGCGAGAGCACCTCGTGGTACGCACGCCGGTCCGGGCCGCCGCGCCGGATCAGCGAGCCGCCCATCGTCAGCCCGAAGCAGATCGTGGCGCTGGAGAGGACCAAGGCGGTGGTGCCGGCGCCGCGGCTGATGATCCAGAACAGGTGCGGGGCGGGATCGGTGACGCTCATCGCCGCTGTGCCCCCACCGGTTCGAGGATTGATGGCCGGCTGGCGCCGGCCTCGATTACCTCTGCGCCACCGTCGTCGGCGACGATCACGCCGCCGTGGCGCAGCCAGCTCGCGGCCGCGTCGGGCCCGCTCAGCAGGGCGGCCTTGCTCAGGGCCTCGGCCTCGGCGGCGGTGGGGGCCAGCGCGGTCGCCTGCACGACGCCGGTGAAGGCAGGACGGCCGGTGGCGGGATCGAGCAGGTGATGCGCCGGTGAGCCGTCGGGTGACGTCCAGCTTCGCCGGCTGATCCCGCTGGTGGCGGCGGCGCCGTCGACGCGCTCGAACACGTGCAGGCATGATCCGTCGAAGGGACTGGCGACGCGGATCGGACGCGGCAACCCGCCCGTGCCTCCGAAGCGCACGTCGCCGGCGGCGTCGACGGCAAAGCTCTCGTGGCGGCGCAGCTCACAGGACAGCACGTCCCCGAACATCCCCTTGACGATCCCGCCGCTGTCCAGGCGCACGCCCGCCGGTCGGGTGACCGTAGCCGCGCGCGGGTCGACGGAGATCCGTCGCCAGGTGGCGGCGGGCGACCGGGGGCCGGCCGGTCCCTGGCCGGCTGTCCGGGGGCTGGCCGGCCGCCGCGCCACGCGACCCGGCAGCGGGCCCGAGCTGGGCGGGCGAGAGTCGCGGTAGCCGGCGTCCTCCAGCTCGCCGACGAGCGTGGGGTCGACCAGCCCGCCGGTGAGCTGCGCCGCGGCCAGCGCAGTGGCGACGAAGTGCGACATCACCTCGGACACCGGCACCGTCTCACGCGGGTCACGGTTCAGCCGGGAGAGCTCGCTGTCGGCGTTGAAGCGGGAGAACTGGTCGTGCCAGGCCAGCAGCCGCCGCTTGGCCTGGAGCACGGCCTCGGGAGCGTGCACCGACCCGCTGGTCCCGCCCACGATCACGGTGCAGCTTCCCCCGAAGCACGCAAAGCGCGCGGTGACCTCGGCGCTCATGAGGCGCTGGTGGTCACCGGGGAGAGCGATCCTGAGGCCGACTGGGATCCTGAGGCCGACTGGGATCCTGAAGCCGATCGGGATCCTGAGGCCGACTGCGATCCCGAGGCCGACTGGGATCCCGAGGCCGACTGCGATCCCGAGGCCGACTGGGACCCCGAGGCCGACCGGGATCCCGAGGCCGACTGGGATCCCGACGTGACCGCCTTGCGGGCCAGCGCGGGATCGTTGCCGGTCACCAGCTGAGCGAAGATCGTTCCCGAGGTGGCGAGGAAGGTCATGACGGTCAGGCCGGCGACGCGCCGGCGGATCGCCCGGACGCGCTGGCGGCGGGCGAGCAGTCGCTGCGCCGCGACCGCCCGCAGGCGGTCGGTGGATGATTGATCACGGGTCATAGGGCTCTCGTTCGGTCTCGGAGTCATACCGGGGATGGGAAGCGTGACCCGCCGGCGTGGGAGTGCCGTAAGGGTCCGCTAAGACGGAGCTATGAGTGCGGCGGGTCGCCGCTCAGACGCTGAGGCGGCGCCCGAGCTCGGCGGTGTGCCGGCGGGCCACCGGGATCGTCTGGCCGTCGGCGAACGTCAGCTCGGCCGTGCCTCCCAGCATCGGTCGCAGCTCGATGGCGTTGCGGAGGTTGGCCACGTACTGGCGGTGCACGCGAAAGAAGCCGACCGGCTCCCAGCGATGTTCGAGCTCCACCAGCGTCGCTCGCAGCAGATAGCGCCCATCGGCGGTGACGATCCGGACGAAGTCGCCGTAGGACTGCGCGTAGAGGATCGCGCCGCGGGCGAGCAGCCGAGTCGAGCCGCCGTGCAGCATGGCGACCGCGATCATCTCGTGATCGTCGTCGGCGGCCGCGGTCAGCCGGACCGATGCGGACCCACCCACCCCACCGGCGCTCGCCGAGGACTCGACCGCCGCCGCCACCCGCTCGATCGCCTCCTCCACCCGGCGGCGGCCGACTGGCTTGCGCAGGTAATCGAGCGCCTGGAGCTCGAACGCGTCCACCGCCGCGTTGTCGTAGGCGCTCACGAACACCAGCTGCGGGGGCGCGGTGAACCGCTTGAGCACGCGGCCCAGCTCCAGTCCATCCAGGTCGGGCATTCGCACGTCGAGGAAGATCGCGTCAAACGCCTGAGTGGCGGCCTTGACCAGCGCGTCGTGTCCGTCGGACGCGCATTCGACCTCTCCGACCACCGGGGAGGTGCGGAGCATGCGCGCCAGATCCGCGAGCTGGGTGCGCTCGTCGTCGACGGCCAGGATCGTCAGCTGATCGCCGCTCATGCCTCGGTTCCGGTCGGCTCGGGCACCGGCAGCGCGGCTACGCCGCCGTTGTGGTCGCCGCACAGGTTCGGGACGGTCATCACCGCGGTGGTGCCCTCGCCCAGGACGGACTGCAGGCGCAGCGCATAGCCCTCGCCGAACGTCGCCCGCAGGCGACCGTCGACGTTCGACAGCCCGATGCCGCCGCCGGCCCCCGCCAGCAGCTCCGGCACCCGGTCGGGGTCGATGCCGCGGCCGTCATCGCGGACCCGGAGCTCGACGTTGGCGCCGGTCACATGGGCCTCGATTCTCACCTGGCCGGTCCCGGCGCGCTGCTCGATCCCGTGACGGACCGCGTTCTCCACCAGGGGCTGCACCGACATCGCCGGCACCATGACATCGAGCGTCGCCGGCGCCACGTCGATCGTCACGCTGAGATCGCGGAACCGGGCCTGCTCCAGGCGCAGATATCGCTCCACATGCTCGAGCTCCTCGCCCAGGGTGACGTAGGACCGTCCGTCCCGAAACAGGTAACGGGTGAACTCGGCGAAGTCGATCAGGAGCTCCCGCGCGTCGTCGGGGCGGGCGTGGATGTCACCGGCGACGGCGGCGAGCGCGTTATAGATGAAGTGGGGCGAGATCTCGGCCCGGAGCGCTCGCAGCTCCGCCCGCGCCAGGCGCTCCTCCTGCTCGGCGACGACCGACAGCTCCAGCTGCGCCGACACGAGGCTGGCCGCCTCCATCACCACCCGGAGCTCTGAGCCGGGCGGCCTTCCGCGGGCCCGGTAGAACACGATCAGCGTCCCGGCGCGCCGTCCCTGCACCAGCAGCGGCGCCAGCACCGCCGAACGTAACGGACAAGTCGGGTCCGAGGAGGTGAGACGCGGCTCGATCCGGACACGGTCGTCGCGGGTGCGGGCCAGCAGCTTGGACAGCAGGTCGCCCGGCCGCACCTGCTCGCCGCCCTCGCCGTCGATCGCCAGGACCGTGCGGGTGTCGGCGAGCGCCACCGAAGCGGCGCCGGTGAGCTCGCGCAGATACGGGACGGCGTGGGCCGCCGACGTCGGACCCAGGCCTCGGCGCAGGTGCGGCAGAGTGGCGGTGGCCGCGTGCAGCGCCGACTGCATCCCGAGCGTCTCTGGAGTGCGAGCCGCATGCGGCGCGTGGACCAGCAGCCACCAGACGCCGATAGCGGCGGCGAGTCCGGTCCCGGCGAGTACGCCTAGCACCACGCTCATCCCTGGCCGCCAAGCATACCGGCGCCGTCGACCGACTTTCGGGTGCAACGATGCACCGGTCCACCGGGCGGCGGCGCGGCGATCCGCGCGCGGCCGCCGCTCATCGGTAATGATTGACCCATGAGCTCCATCACCTCGTACGACCAGGCCGTCGCCGAGCACCGCTGGAACGTGCCCGAGCGCTACAACATCGCCGCCGACGTGTGCGATCGCCATCCTCGCGACAAGGCGGCGATGATCCACGAGGACTACGCCGGCAACGTCCGCCGGCTGACCTGGGGCGAGCTGCAGGACATGGCCAATCGGTTCGCCAACGTGCTCGCCGCCCACGGGGTGGCGCCGGGTGATCGGGTCGCGATGCTGCTGCCGCCCACTCCTGAGACGGCGGCGGCTTTCTTCGGCACCTGGAAGGTGGGAGCGATCCTGCTGTCGATGTCGGTCCTGTACGGCGATGAGGGGATCCGCCACCGGCTGACCGATTCACAACCGAAGGTGCTGGTGACCAACCAGCCCAACGCGCAGCGGATCGAGCGCGAGCTGATCGAGCACCTGCTGATCCTGGACGACGACCTGTTGAGCACCGGCTCCACGTCGTTCACCACCCTTGACACCGCGGCCGACGACCCCGCCCAGCTGTACTACTCCTCGGGCACCACCGGTCTGGCCAAGGGCATCCTCCATGCCCACCGTTACATCCTGGGCCACGAGGAATTCGTCTACTGCCACGACGTCCGCGACGGCGAGCTCTTCCACGGAATGGGCGAGTGGGCCTGGGCGGCCGGAATCGCCCCGCTGCTGGGGCCGTGGCGCTATGGCGCCGTCCAGGCCGTCTACCAGCGCGAGGGCGGCTTCGATCCGGCCAAGCAGCTGGACTTCCTCTCCCGCCACCAGGTGAGCAACGTGTTCGGCACCCCGACGGCGATCCGCTCGATGATGTCGATCACCGACGCCGGCACCCGCTATCCCCAGAAGTTCCGGATCGTCTGCTCGGCCGGTGAGCCGCTCAACCCCGAGGCGATTCGCTGGTTCAGGGAGCAGTACGGGATCACCGTCCTGGACTACTACGGCCTCACCGAGTCATATCCGCTGTGCGCCAACTTCCCGTTCATGGAGGTCCGCGAGGGCTCGATGGGCCGGCCGATGCCGGGCTGGGAGGTGGCGATCCTGGACGAGGACGAGCAGCCGGTCAACCCAGGCGAGCGGGGCGAGATCTGCCTGAGGGCCCGGTCGAACCCGCACTACCCGCTGGGCTACTGGAACCGTCCTCCGCAGGACACCGAAGAGGTGTTCGGCGGCGACTGGTTCCACACCAAGGACGCCGCCTCCACCGACCCCGACGGCTACTACTGGTACGAGGGGCGCGCTGATGACGTGATCATCTCGGCCGGCTACCGGATCGGGCCGTTCGAGGTCGAATCGGCCTGCCTGGAGCATCCCGCCGTGGCCGAGGCGGCGGCGGTGGCGGTCGCCGACGAGCGTCGGGGCAACGTGGTCAAGGCGTTCGTCGTCCTGGGCGCGGGCCAGGCACCCTCCGACGCGCTCGCCGAGGAGATCAAGGCGTTCGTCCGCGATCATCTGTCGGCCTACGCGTATCCGCGGCTGATCGAATTCGTGCCCGATCTGCCCAAGACGCTGACCGGAAAGATCCGCCGGATCGAGCTGCGCCAGCGCGATTAGCGGTTCGGTCGCGGGGTCAGACCAGGCCGCGGGCGTGCGAGCGCATCTCGGACAGGATGCGCTCCAGTCGCGGCTCGGCCTGAGTATCGACGTGGCTCATCGCGGCGGCCACCGTGGGATGGACGGCGCCGATCTGGGCATGCATCTCGCGCGCGACCGCCCGGTAGCTGGGATGGCCCTCGCGGCCTGACCGCAGCTCGATCAACTGCATCGCCTCGCGGGCGTTCAGATCCAGGACGAAGCGGAGCCGGTAACCGAGGCACAGGGCGTAGGGCGCGCCCGCCGACAACCCGGCGCCGGCGAGGCGCTCATAGGCCAGGCGCGAGATCTCAAGCCCCCGCCGGTAGGAATCGCCGGCCCCCGCGAGCTCCACCTGCTCGGGGACGTCGGCGCCCAGATCAGGGGTCAGCGCCTGCCACTGCACCGTCAGCATCCGGTGGCGCTGCAGGTCGCGGAAGGCGCCGTAGTCGGCGACGATCTCGAACCGGTAGCGCAGCGCCTCGAAGCCTCGCCCGGGACGGTGGCGGCGGTTGGAGCGCTCGCCGACGAGATCGCCCAGCAGGGCGGCGCGCTCCGGCGCCGACAGCTCGTCCACGGCGCGCCGGATGCCCGCCTCGGAGCTGGACCCCGATTCGAACAGGAGCGCCACCAGGAGATCGTCCTCGTCGCCGTCGACATGGGTCAGCCGGACCGAAGGACCGGTCGGCGCGTCGTCGCTGGCGGCATCGCTCAGTCGCAGGCGCCGGGCCCAGCGCTCCCCGGCCTGCGCCCGCGTCTGGAGGTAGTCGATCCACCGGCCGCCGCGATCGGGACGGTTCACCCGGGCGACGAAGCTCGGGATCACCGCCTCGAGCTCCTCCAGGATCATCGCGCCGTAGTTCCGGGCCTCCGGCAACGGGTGAGCCAGCAGGTGCAGGATCAGCTGCTCGTAGGTCTGGCCGCTGGCGTATATCCCCATGTGCGAGAGCGACGCCGCGGGCAGCAGCCCCCGCAGGAGATCCAGCGCCTTGGCCTTGATCGCCCGCGTGTAGGCGCCGGCGGCCTCGTCGTCAGCCCGCGGGAACTCGGCCTGCGCCCACGCGATCACCCGGGGCAACGCCGCGGCGTAGATGCCGAACAGCTCGTCCATCGCCGCCCCGTACTCCGGACCCAGCTCCGGGTCCCGGAAGTACCGGTAGGTCGGGTGGTCGGGACGACTCCCCGGCATCGGCGCGTCGTAGGCGATGTAACGCGTCGACTGCTCCAGGTAGGCGGCGAGGCGCGGGCGCTGCAGGATCTTGGTGAGGACGTTGGAGGCCCACTCGCAGGCGACGTGGGCGCCGCCGAGCTGGGCGACGGAGTCGTCGCCGTAGCCCAGGAAGATGCGCTCGTACAGCTCGCCGGCGCGTCCGGCCTCGGCTCCGCGGCCGGCGCCGGTGCCGGAAGCAGGCTGATCGGGCAGGTCCGAGGCGAACTCGTCGAGCAACAGTCGCCGCAGCGTCCCCGGGTACCGCGAGTAACGGGCGAACAGCGCGCCCTTGAGCGTCTCCGGCAGGTTGACCAGCGCGAACACCGGGCGGTCCAGATTGGTGCAGTGCCGGCTCAGCCGTGACCGCTCGGCGTCGGTGAAGGTCTCTACCGGATATCGCACGCGCGGCCGATCGTACCGGCGCCACCGGCCGGCGCCCGAAGCGGGCGCCTACCAGCGTCCACGATGCACGACCTCGTGAAACGGACGGCGATCGGGCTGGTGGATCGGGCGCAGCGGGCGATCCGCGGGATAGCCGAAGTCGATCATGATCGTCGCCTCCCGGTCCTCGGGGAAGCCCAGCAGCCGGCGCGCCAGGTCCTGGTCGGCGACGGCCGAGTGACCCGAGCCGATGCCGAGGTCGGCGGCGGTGACCATCATCTGCAGCGTCGCCTGGCCGACGTCGTAGTTGGCCCGGGTGCGCTCGTTCTCGTCATCCAGCAGGGGCAGGACGACGACCACGGTGAGTGCCGAGTCGGCGACGTGCCCGCCGCCCCGCCAGACCTCGGAGAGCGCGATCAACTGCTGGCGGTCGGTGACGGCGACGAAGTCCCACGGCTGCCAGTTGCGCGACGAGGGGGCCCGGCGCCCGGACTCGAGGATCCGGTCGATCTCGTCGGCCTCCAGCGGGAGGTCGGCGAACTGACGTACGTTGCGGCGGCTGGTGATTGCGTCCCAGGTCTCCATATCGCTCAGGCTCCGTTCGGTCGGGTGGGTGCAACTGTAAGCTGGCCGCCAGCCGGCGATGCGGCCGATCGCCTCATCTCACGGCCGGCCAACCCCCGGCCACCGACGATATGCTGGCTGATACGCATGCGTACCACCCCCGCGGACCACTACGACGTTCTCGTGGTCGGGGCGGGGCTGTCGGGCATCGGGGCCGGCTGCCACCTGCAGCGCCGGTGTCCCGACCGCCGCTACGCGATCCTGGAGGCGCGCGACGACATCGGCGGAACCTGGGATCTGTTCCGCTACCCCGGCGTGCGGTCGGACTCCGACATGCACACGCTCGGCTACTCGTTCAGCCCGTGGACGGCGACGAAGGCGATCGCCGATGGGCCGTCGATCCTGACCTACATCCGCCAGACGGCCGAGCGCTACGGGGTGCTGGACAAGGTCCGGACCGGTCACCGCGTCATCCGGGCCGACTGGTGCTCGGCCTCCGGTCAGTGGAAGCTGAGCGTGCGCCGGGACGCGAGCGGCGAGCTCGTCCAGCTGACCTGCTCGTTCCTGCTGATGTGCACCGGCTATTACCGGTACGCCAACGGGTACACGCCGCAATTCGCCGGACAGAGCCGGTTTCCGGGTCCGATCGTCCACCCCCAGCACTGGCCCGAGGACCTCGACTACGCGGGTAAGCGCGTGCTGGTGATCGGCAGCGGGGCGACGGCGGTGACCCTGGTGCCGGCGATGGCGCGCACCGCCGGCCACGTCACCATGCTCCAGCGCTCGCCCAGCTACGTGGTGTCGATCCCGTCTGAGGACGGGATCGCGGTCCGGCTGCGCCGGCGGCTTCCGGCGAATGCCGCCTACCGGCTCGTGCGCTCCAAGAACGTCGCGCTGATGACGCTGAGCTACCAGCTCAGTCGGCGCCGGCCGCGCCTGATGAAGTCGCTCATTCGCCGCGGGGCACAGCGCGCGCTGCCGGACGGCTACGACGTCGACGTGCACTTCAAGCCGACCTATGACCCGTGGGACCAGCGCCTGTGTCTGGTCCCGGACGGGGATCTGTTCGCGGCGCTGCGCAGCGGGCGAGCGTCGATCGTCACCGACCGGATCGACACGTTCACCGAACGTGGCGTGGCGCTGCACGGCGGCGGCGAGCTGGACGCCGACGTGATCGTCACCGCCACCGGGCTGGCGCTGCAGGCCCTCGGGGGCACCGATCTGGTGGTCGATGGCGAGCCGGTGCACCTCCCCGACAAGCTCGTCTACCGGGGGATGATGCTGAGCGAGGTCCCGAACTTCGCGTTCACCGTCGGCTACACCAACGCGTCGTGGACGCTCAAGGCCGACCTGACCGGTGAGTACGTCTGCCGCGTGCTGAACCACATGCGGGCCCGGGGACTGACCCGCTGCGCGCCTTGCGCGCAGGACTCGGGCCCGATTCGCGAGCCGCTGATCAACCTCACCTCCGGGTACGTGCTGCGGTCGGTCCGGGACTTCCCGGCCCAGGGCGTCAAGCGCCCCTGGCGGGTGCACCAGAACTACCCGCTGGATGTGCTCGACTTTCGCCTGGGCCGCGTCGACGACGGCGTGCTGAGCTTCTCACGCGGCCCGACGGCCACCGCAGCCGCGACGACGGCGCGAGCCGCCCATCGACCGCCGACGGCGACGAGCGCCTGGTTGCGCGGTCAGCCGGCGCCGCGGGGATTGCCGGTCGACTGCGAGCCCTCGCCGGACTCGCCCCCGGATCCCTCGCTCTCCTTGCGGCGGGCGTCCTCGGGCGAGCGGCGCGTCTCCTGGCCGCCATCGTGGCCGGGCTCGGCCTCCTCCTGATTCTGATTCGAGACCGATCCGGGCAGCGGCTGTTCGCTGGGATTGCGTGGTTCGTCCATTGGTCTGGGCTACCCGTGCCGCCGGAGCGGAAACGCGGCCGGGGGCGCGGGCGGATGCCTGGCGACGCCGGGGGTGCATCCGTCCGTCGCCCCGGCCGGTGGGGGCGGCGCCTGCGCCGGCGCCGATAGCCTCGAGCCCGTGATCGACGGTGCCCGACCCCGCTGCCTCGCCTGGGCGACCGATATCGACGTCCTACCGGTCGACCGCGTCGTCGTGCGTCGTGACGGCTACCTGGTGGTGCGCTCGCCGAGCAACCCGGCGCACTACTGGGGCAACCTGCTGCTGTTCGACGAGCCGCCGAGACCGGGCGACCGCATCCGCTGGGAGGGCCTGTTTCAGGCCGAGTTCGCCGTCCAGCCGGAGAGCCGGCACCGCACGTTTGGATGGGATCAGGGCGGCGGGATAATCGGCGCCGCCGGCGAGGAGTTCGTCGCCCATGGGTATCAATTGGAGGCCAACGTCTGCCTGGCCGCGCCGCCGGAGCGGATCCGGCCCCACGCCCGCGCCAATCGTGAGGTGCAAGTGCGCGCCCTCGATCCCCGGCCCGGCGCCGACGGGGACTGGTGGGAGGCGGTCCTCGAGTTGCACGTCGCCGGCCGCGACGCCGCGCAGTTCGGCGAGGAGTCGCACCGCGTTTTCTCCCGCGCCCGCCTCGCCGACCTGCGCGTCCTGTTCGCCGCCGGCCGCGGCGCCTGGTACGTCGCGCTCGACGGCGCAGAAGTGGTCGGCTCGCTCGGCATCGTCGTCACCGGCGGCCGGGGCCGTTATCAGGCCGTCGATACCGCGTTTGCGCATCGCCGCCGGGGAATCTGCTCGCGGCTGGTGGCCGATGCCGCCCGGCACGCCGCCTCGGAAAACGGGGCCCGGCGGTTGGTGATCTGCGCCGACCCCGAGTATCACGCGCTCGCCATCTACGAGTCGCTCGGCTTCGCGCCGGTGGAGCGGGTCTGTGGGGTCTGCCGACCTCCAGAGGACAGCAACTTCTCGGCCCCGGGGACGATCGCTGGTATCTGAGAAAGCTGGGAGCGGTAGCCGCCCGCTCAGAACAGGCCGGTCAGCGCCCGACCGGCGTGTGCGGCCAGGGCAAAAAGCGGCGAGGGGAAGATCCCGAACGCGATGGAGGCGGCTCCGAACACGACCGCCACGAGCGTGACCTCGGGGTGGGGCACCGTCCTCGCCACCCGCAGCCCGCCCGGCCGGTAGCCGTCGCCAACCCTGACCGCGCCGACCCCGTCCCCGCCATCGGCCTCGGGCGACCCACCGGCGATCGGCGCCAGACCAGCGCGACCTGCCGCGGCGGTCAGATCCGGACCCGGCGCCGGCACCTCGGCGCTCATCCAGATCGTCGCGATCACCCGAAGGTAGTAGCCGAGCGAGATCATCGAGCCGATCACCAGCACGATCCCCAGCCAGGTGTAGCTCCCGTCCACCAGGGCGTGGATCAGCTGGAACTTGCCGATGAACCCGACCGTGCCCGGAATCCCGGCGAGCGCCAGCATCGCGATCGTCATCGGCCACGCCAGCAGCGGCGATCGGGCGCCGAGTCCGGTCAGCCCCGACAGATCGTCACCGTCGGTGCGCTCGTTCTGCACCGCGACGATCACCGCGAACGCCGCCAGGTTCATCATCAGGTAGACGATGAGATAGAGGACAGTCGCATTCACCCCGAGCCGGGTGGCGACGACGACGCCGGCCAGCATGTACCCGGCCTGGGCGACGCTGGAGTAGCCGAGCATCCGCTTGAGCGAGGACTGGCTCAATGCGCCGACGTTGCCGACGATGATCGTGATCGCGGCGATCGTCGCCAGCGCCGGGGCCCAGGTGCCGTGGGCGCCGATCGCGGCGACATCGAAGAAGCGCAGCAGGACGCCGAGCGCCGCCGCCTTGGTGGCGGTCGCCATGAACGCGGTGATCGGCGTCGGCGCGCCCTCATAGACATCGGGCGTCCACTGGTGGAACGGCGCCACCGAGGCCTTGAACGCGAACCCGACGATGACCAGCGCCAGCCCGGTGAGCAGGAGCGGATCGCCGAGCAGCCCGGGGCGCAGCCCGCTGCCCGAGATCGCCGCGGCGATCCCTGAGAACTGGGTCGAGCCCGTCGCCCCGTAGACCAGCGCCAGCCCGTAGACGAGCGTCGCGGAGCCGACCGAGCCGATCACCAGGTACTTCAGCCCGGACTCCAGCGACCCCTCGCGACGGAACTCCGACGCGCACAGGATGTAGAGCGGGAGCGACAGCAGCTCGAAGCCGACGAACAGCGTCACCAGGTTCTGGGCCGAGACCAGCACCGCCATGCCGAGCACGCTGAACAGCAGCAGCGAGTGGTACTCGCCGTGGCCGGCGCTGCCCGGGGCCCGGCTCCGAAACGAAAGCAGGACGCAGGCGATCGCTGCGGCGCAGAAGATCAGGTCCAGCACGAGGGCCAGCCCATCGACGGCCAGGGCGCCGGAGATGATCGAGGCGGGATGGCCGAAGCGAGTCGCCACGATCACGATCGTCGCCGCCAGCGCCGCCACCGTCATCAGCGGCACCACCCGCCGGCGAGCCTCCGCGCCGGGGAGCAGCCCGAGCAGGAGCACGATCAGGGCGCCGGCGCCCAGGATCAGGAAGGGCATGAACGCGCCCCAGTAGATGTGGGGGCCGTGCAGGTGCCCGCCGCCGGCGGCGATTGTGATCACGACGTTCATGGCAGCTGCGCCACCTCGTTGCCGTGATGCTTCTGAACCGTCGTCCCGACCAGCGCCGTCTCCAGTGACGACTGCGAGCGGCGCAGCCCGAACTGCGGATAGAAGCCGAGCACGAGGATCACCACCACCAGCGGCACGATCCCGGCGGCGTCCCGGATGCTGATGTCAAATGAGCGGTCGCTCGGTTTGAGCCGGTTGTGCATCGCGCCGATGTACAGACGCAGGGCGTACACCGCCGCCCCGACCACCCCCACCGAGGCGATCACCGCGATCGGCAGCTTGGCCCGGAACGTGCCGAGGAGGATCATGAACTCGCCGACGAAGTTGGAGGAGCCGGGCATCGCCAGCGTGGCCAGCGTCACGATCAGGAACAGGCTCGCCAGCACGGGGGCGCGGAACGCGATCCCCCCCATGTCGGCGAGCTTCTCCGAGCCGCCGGCCCGCATCGCCAGCAGCGCCACGAAGAAGAACAGCGGCGCCGTCACCAGCGCGTGGTTGACCATCTGCAGCAGTGCTCCCTGGCCGCCCTCGGGTCGCAACGAGAAGATCCCGAGCACGATGAAGCCGAGCTGGGCGACGCTCGAGTAGGCGACGACGAGCCGGGCGTCGGGCGTCGTGAACGCCACCACAGTGCCCCACAGGATCGAGACCAGCGCGATCACCAGCATCAGCGTCTGGAAGTGGACCGACGCGTAGGGGAACAGCGGCAGCACGATCCGCAGGAAGCCGTAGGCGGCAACCTTGGACAGGATCGCCGAGAACACGGCGATCGCCGGGATCGGCATCGCCTTGTAGCCGTCGGGAAGCCAGCCGTGGAAGGGGACCAGCGGCATCTTGACCAGGAAGGCGACGCCGAAGCAGAGGAACACCCAGGTCTGGGTGGTGTGCGAGAGCGGCAACCCCCGCAGGGCGCTGATCGCGAACGTCAGCGGCGTGTGGTGCTCGCTCGAGGCCAGCGCGCCGGTGGCGATCGCCGCGACCAGCATGAAGAACGACCCGACCAGCGTGTAGATCACCAGCTTGGTCGTCGCCCGGACCCGGTCGGGCCCACCCCAGACTCCGGAGATGAAGTAGAACGGGACCAGCATCAGGTCGAAGAAGCCGACGAACAGCGCCAGGTCCTGGGCGCAGAAGGCGCCGAGGACGCCGCTCTCGGCCAGGCCGAACAGGAAGTAGAACATCCGGGGGCGCTCCCACTCGCGCCCCGCCGACCACAGCATCGCGGCGGCGAAGATCGCCGTGGTCACGACCACCAGCGCGACGTTGAGCCCATCGAGGCCGAGCTTGTAGTGGATGCCGAGTGCCGAGATCCACACCTCATCGGTGACGAACTGGAGCCCGGAGGCGCCGATCTTGAAGCGCGCCAGGAACGAGATCGCGATCCCGAGGGCGACCAGGCTCCATACCACCGCGGCGCGGCCCGCCAGCCGCGCCGGCAGCCCGGACGCGATCAGCGACAGCGCCAGCGGCACCCAGATGAGGATCGAGAGCGTCATGTCGCGGAGATCAGGAAGTACAGGGCCATCGCCGAGATGCCCACGATCACGGCGGCGGCGTAGTAGCGCAGGAAGCCGGTCTGGGCCCGGCGGACCGCGGCCGAGGCGGCCCGGACCACGCCGACGGTCCCCCCGGTGACGCCGCCGGCGACGATCCCCTGCTCCAGCACCGATTCGGTGAAGCGCCCCGCCCACTGCGCCGGTGAGACCACGAGCGCGTCGATCGCTTCGTCGAAGTACCACTTGCGATACAGGAAGGTGTGCAGCCACGGCAGCCGCGCCTGCAGCGCCGCCGCGGTGCCCGGCCGGGCCACCCACACCCGGTAGGCGACGGAGATTCCCGCGACCGCGATCAGGGCGCCGACGATCAGGCCGATCCAGTCGCTGGACGTGCTCGGCTCCAGGTGGTACAGGTGCGAGCCGGCGAACGTGGGCGACAGAAACCGCTGGAGCGAGCGGTCCACTCCCGGAATCTGGAACACCCCGCCGACGACCGCCATGAACGCCAGGATCGCCATTGGCAGTCGCATCGCCCAGTCTCGTTCGGCGATGTGATGCTTGGGGCCGGGGAAGCCGACGTCGATGTCCTCGGCCTCGCCGGACTGCGGGTTGGTCGGGGTCTCGTGGTGGACGAGGTGACCGTGCTCCAGCTCGCGGGCCTCCTCGACGGGCTCGCCGAAGAACGCGCGGAAGATCATCCGGAAGGTGTACACCCCGGTCAGCAGCGCCCCCAGGTAGCCGGCGATGCCCAGGATCTCGAAGCCGCCGCCGCGGTGGTCCAGGTACCCGAGGATGTCGTCCTTGGACAGCCAGCCTGAAAACGGCGGCAGGCCCGACAGGGCCAAGCCGCCGATCACAAAGCAGATGAACGTGAACGGCAGCGCCTTGCGAAAGCCGCCCATCCGGTCCAGCGACTGCTCGCCGCCCATGGCGCTGATGATCGATCCGGCGGACATGAACAGCAGCGCCTTGAAGAAGGCGTGGGTCATGAGGTGAAACAGGCCCGCCGAGTAGGCGCCGATCGACACGCCCATGATCATGTAGCCGATCTGCGACATGGTCGAGTAGGCGATCACCCGCTTCAGGTCGGTCTGCACGATGGCGATCGTGGCCGCGATCAGCAGCGTCAGGCAGCCGCCGATCGCCCCGAGGTCGGCGGCGGTGGTGGCCTGCTCGAACAGCGGGTGCATCCGCGCGATCAGGTACACGCCGGCGGTCACCATCGTCGCCGCGTGAATCAGCGCTGAGACCGGGGTCGGGCCCTCCATGGCGTCGGGGAGCCACGTGTGCAGCGGGACCTGAGCCGACTTGGCGAACGCGCCGACGAGCAGCAGCACCGTGCCGGCGACGAGTTGGGGATCGTTGTGGTGAAAGACGATGGGCACCTCGTGGAAGACCTTGAGGTAATCGACCGAGCCGGTGCGCCGGAAGATGAAGAACGTGCCGAGCACGAGGCCGACGTCGCCGACCACGTTGATCACGAACGCCTTGATCCCGGCGCGGGTGGCGGTGGTGCGCCGGTACCAGAAGGAGATCAGCAGGTAGGACGCGGCCCCGACGAACGCCCAGCCCACGATCAGCAGCACGAAGTTGCCGGCCAGGACCAGCAGCAGCATCGAGAACACGAAGTAGTTTAGGTAGGCGAAGTACCGGGAGTAGCCCCGGTCGGAATCCATGTAGGCGACCGAATAGATGTGGATCAGCGTCGACACACCCGACACCACCAGAGCCATGAAGATCGACAACGGATCGACCAGGATCGACAGCTTGGCGTCGACCCCGACGCTGGAGGCGTAGCTCCACAGCGACGAGGTGAGCTCGCGATCGCCTTCGGCGTGGCCGAGCAGCGAGATCAGCGCTCCCACCGATGCCGCGAACGCCAGGGCGATCATCAGCGAGGCCAGCCAGCCGGCCGACTTGGCGGGCAGGCGCCGGTACCCGAGGCCGATCAGCACCGACCCCAGCGCGGGGAACAGCAGGATCAACCAGCCGTAGGTGGTGGTGCTCACCGGCGGTGCCTGGTCGCGGCGGGCTCAGCCATGCAACTCGTTGAGCTCGTCGACGTTGACCGCCAGCTGGCGGCGGTAGATGGCCACGATCAGACCCAGGCCGACCGTCACCTCGCAGGCGGCGACGACCATCACGATCAGCGCGAACACCTGGCCGTCGTTCCCGCCCCACATGCGGCTGAACGCCACCAGCGCCAGGTTGGCGGCGTTGAGCATCAGCTCGAGGCAGAGCAGCAGGACCAGGGGGTTGGGGCGCAGCAGCACGCCGGCGCTGCCGATGCAGAAGATCATCGCCGAGACGACGAGATACCAGCCGATCGCCATTACCAGCCGCCCTCCGAGCGGCCGCCCGTCCCGGCCGGCTGTTCCGTCTGGCTGCCGATCGGCTCGGTCTGTCGTTCTGGCTGGGGAGTGGTGCCGCCACCCGGCCGCAGCCCCGCGGTCTCCGCCATCGTCCCGGTGTAGGCGGGGCGAGCGGGCTGCAGACGCACGTCGCGCTCCTCGTCGGGCTCCAGACCGCGGCGCCGCCGTGCCAGCACGACCGCGGCGATCGCGGCGACCAGCAGCAGCAGCGAGGCGGTCTCGAACGGGAACAGGTAGGTGGTCAAGAACTGCCGCCCGATCTGGCGCGGGGTCCCGAAGCCGAGGACGATCGGAGCGCCCTTGGTGGAGATGCCCTTCAGCGCGGTGCCGAGCATGGCGATGCACAGCTCGACGGCCAGCGCCAGCCCGAACAACGGGGCCAGCACCTTCAGCGCGCCGCCGGGGCGGTGCAGCGGCTCGTCCTGGCCGCCGATGTAGGCGACCACGAACACGTACAGGACCATCACCGCGCCGGCGTAGACGACCACCTGCGCCGCGGCCACGAACTGCGCCTCGAGCAGCAGGAACAGCAGCGCCAGCGAGATCAGGTGGCTCACCAGGGCGAGCACGCTGTAGAACGGGTTGCGCAGCATCACGACTCCGAACGCGCCGGTGATCGCGCCGATCGCCGCGATGAAGAACAGGACCTGGGTCACTCGCCCTCCCGCCGCAGCGGCGTGCGCTCGATCGCCTCCGCCAGCAGCATCTCCTTGGTGAAGATCAGGTCAGACCTCGTGTAGTCGGACATCTCGTAGTCGTGGCCCATCGTGATCGCGTCGAACGGGCACGCGACTTCGCAGTATCCGCAGAAGATGCAGCGGCTCAGGTTGATCTCATACACGGCGGCGTACCGCTCGCCGGCCGAGACTCGATTCTCGGGCGTGTTCTCGGCGGCGACCACCCGAATGCAGTCGGCGGGGCAGGCGGCGGCGCACAGCGAGCAGCCCACGCACTTCTCCAGTCCGGTGTCCTCGAACCGGTGCAGCTTGTGACGGCCGCGGAAGCGGGGGTAGACCGGCGTCTTCTCCTCCGGGTACTGGATCGTCGTCGGCCCCTCCACGATTCGGGCGAACGTCGTCTTGAGCCCCCGCAGGGTCTCGCCGAAGACGCGGTAGGCGCCGCGCGCCGGCCCCATGCCGGGACCGCGGATCACCTCGACGACGTCGGGCCCGGGGTCGTACGGGGTCATCGGACGCTCCTCTCGAAGTCCTTGTGCGGGTGGCTCATGCCACCACCACTGTGCGGGTGGCTCATGCCACCACCACTGTGCGGGTGGCTCATGCCACCACCACGATCGCGGTCACCAGCAGGTTCAGCGTCGCCAACGGCAGCAGGATCTTCCAGCCGAACGACATCAGCTGGTCGTAGCGCAGCCGGGGAAGGGTGGCCCGCACCCAGATGAACAGCGTGATCACCAGCAGCATCTTGGCGAGCACGACGATCGGGTCGACCCAGCCGGGCGGGTGAATCCCGAACGGCATCAGCCAGCCACCGAAGAACAGCGTCACCGCGATCCCGGAGACGACGATCATGTTGGCGTACTCGGCGAACAGGTAGGCGACGAACGCGGTCCCGCCGTACTCGGTGAAGTAGCCGCCGACCAGCTCAGCGTCGGCCTCGACCAGGTCGAACGGAGCCCGGTTGGTCTCCGCGAACGAGGCGGTCATGAAGATGAGGAACCCCGCCAGCTGGGGGATGAAGTACCACAGGCGCGCCTGGGCATGGACGATCCCGGTCAGAGACAGCGTGCCCGCGGTGATCAGCACCCCGACCAGGGCGAGACTTTGCGAGACCTCGTAGGAGATCAGCTGCGCGGCGCCGCGCATCGAGCCCAGGAACGAGTACTTGGAGCCCGAGGCCCAGCCGCCGAGCATGATCCCGTAGAACGAGATCCCGCCGAGCGCGAACACGTAGAGCGGCCCGATCGAGACGTCGATCCCGTACAGGCCGACCCGCTGGCCGAAGATGTGCTGGACGTCGCCGAACGGCACCAGCGCCAGCGAGCCGACCGCGGTCAGGATCGCGATCATCGGGGCGATCCGGAACAGGGAGGCCACCGAGGTGGTGGGGCGAAACGGCTCCTTGACCGCGAACTTGACGATCTCGGCCAGCGGCTGCATCAGCCCGAACGGCCCGACGCGGTTGGGGCCGTAGCGGCCCTGGAAGCGGCCGAGCAGCTTGCGCTCGTAGATGATGAGGATGGGCAGGACGGCGAAGATCACGCCGAAGATGACCAGCGCCTTGAGGATCTGCACCCACCACGGCTCGTAGAAGCCGACCGTCCCGAAGACACTCACGGCTTGATGACCTGGATTTGAATCCCACCCACCCCGGTGAGCGCGTTGGCCGAGTCGGACGCCAAGCCGTCGGCGAGGAACGCGCTGCCGGAGGGCACCGCCGAGCGCACGGCGGCGCGCGCGTGCAGCCGGGTCCCATTCTGAGCCACCACGACGTCCTCGCCGTCGGCGACGCCGAGCCGGTCTGCATCCTGCGGCGAGAGCTCGACGTGCTGCTGGGGGATCAGGAACTTCAGCGCCGGGGAGACCTCGCATTCCGGCGACGCCCAGATCGGGCGGTAGGTGCCGACGGCGAGCGCGCCGTCGGACGGGGTCACGGCCGTCGGGGGCTGTCGGTGAGTCGCCGCCGTGTCCAGCGCGCCGTCGGCCAGCGCCATCGACTGTGCCTCCGGCCGCTCCGGCCAGCGCAGCCCGTGGCCGCCGATCGCCTCCGGAGTCAGCCCCGCGTACACCGGCACCGCCGCCACCAGCTGCGCGAACGCGTCGTGGACGCGGGCGACACCGGTGTCCAGTCCGCAGCGGTGGCAGAGCTCGGCCAGCACCGCCCAGCCGGAGCGGACCTCCCCGGGGTGGGCGATCGCGATCCGCAGCCGCTGCAACCGGCCGTCGGGATGCACGACCGTGCCCTCCTTCTCCGCGTGCGACTCGGCCGGGAAGACGACGGTGGCGTGCTCGGCCAGTCCCTCGGTCAGCACCGAGGTGTGGGCGACGACGAGGGCCGCGGACTGCAGCGCGTCCTCCCACAGCGCTCGGTCGGGCTGGTCGCGTACCGGGTCGGTGCCGAACAGGTGCAGCGCGGTGAGCTGGCCGGCGGCGGCCGCGGCGCCGATCTCGGCGGTGACCCGCCCCTCCCGGTCAGGCTCGGCGTATCCCGGTCCGGCGTCGGGGACGGCGCCCGCCTCGCGCAGACCGCGGCCGTTGGCGCCGGTCGGCAGCGCCAGCAGGCCGGCGCCCGGACGGTCGGCGATCCCGAGCCGGCGGGCGATCCGGCCCACCGCGGCGGCGGCGGCCGCGCCGATCCGCTCGCTGAACACGATCACCACGTCCTCGCCGCCGTTGCGCAGCAGCGCCGCCAGCGCGGCGACGTCCTCGCCAATGTCGTCGGCGCCACCCAGAGCACGGTCCAGGGCGGCGGCGAACTCTCCCGCCCCGCCCGGCGGATAGCGCAGGCTCTGGGTGGCTGAGGCCTCCAGCGCGGTGGGGCGCGCCGTGGCGATGGCCAGCTTGACGCCGTTTCGCCGGATGCCCTTGCGGATCCGCAGATCGAGGATCGGCGAGTCGTCACGCGGATCACAGCCGACGAGCAGCACGGTGTGGGCGAACTCGAGGTCGGGCACCGTCGCTCCGAGCTCGGGTGCAGCCAGTGTGCGGGCCAGCGCGGCGGGCAGCGCGCCTGACCCCTGGGAGTCGATGTCGGGGCTGTCCAGGCCTTCGCGGGCGAGGCGCCCGAGCAGGAAGCCCTCCTCGTTGGACGCCTGTCCGCCGACCAGCGTCCCGACGCGGCCCCGGTGGCGGGCCAGCCCGGCGGCGGTCTGGAGCGCCCGCTCCCACGAGACCTCGCGCAGCTCGCCCGCTTCGCGCACCAGGGGCCGGGTGATCCGCTCGTCGACGTGGATCGCCTGGTAGGCGAAGCGGCCCTTGTCGCACAGCCAGCCGTCGTCCACCTCCTTGTTGCCTTCGTGATCACGCGAGAGGACGCGGACGACCCGCTCGTCGCGGACGGTGAAGGTGACGTTGCACTGCGAGGAGCACAGCGTGCAGATGCCGCCCGCGTCCTCGATGTCCCAGGGCCGGGCGCGGAAGCGGTAGGCCTGCGAGGTCAGCGCCCCCACCGGGCACAGCTCGATGATGTTTCCGCTGTAGGGGGCGACGTAAGGGTGACCGTCGTGCGTGCCGACGAACGTGTGCGCGCCGCGCTCGGTGAAGATCAGCTGGTAGTCCTCGGCGATCTCCTGCGAGAAGCGGACGCAGCGGTAGCACAGGATGCAGCGCTCGCGGTCGATCGCCACCAGCGGGGAGAGCGCCAGCGGCTTGACGAAGTGGCGCTTGGGCTCGATGAAGCGACTGCGGCCCAGCCCCCAGCCGAAGGTGATGTCCTGCAGCGGGCACTCGCCGCCCTTGTCGCACACCGGGCAGTCGAGCGGATGGTTGACGAGCAGGAACTCGACGATCGCGTTCTGGGCGTGGCGGACCCGCTCGGTCTGGGTGTGGACGACCATTCCGTCCTTGACCGGGGTCGAGCACGAGGTCTGGAGCTTGGGGATGCCCTCGATCTCGACCAGGCACATCCGGCAGGCGCCGACCGGGTTGCCGAGCTTGGGCTCGTAGCAGAAGTACGGGATCTCGACGTCGCCGTGCTTGGCGGCGTCGACCAGCATCGCGCCCTCGGTGGCCTGCACCTCGAGGCCGTCGATGGTCAGCTGGATGGTCTTGGGCTGGGGACGGGGCATGCGGCTGGAGGAAGCTAGTGGGTGTCAGGCAAGGGCGGGGGTCCGCTACTAGTGAACCGGAAGCGGGCCGGCTTGCACGTCGGCCACCCCCAGGGCGACGACGTCCTGTACGGCGACGCCCTCGGCGCGCTCGCGCGCGGCCTCGATCTCGGCCTCGAGCTCGGGGCGGAACTTGACGACCATCGAGCCGATCGGCATCGCCATCGCATCGCCGAGCACGCACAGGCAGTTGCCGATGATCTGCTCCTGGACCGAGGCCATGATGTCGAGGTCCATCGGCGTCGCCTCGCCGGCGTAGATGCGCTCCACCATCTTCTGGGTCCAGTTGGTCCCCTCGCGGCAGGGCACGCACTTGCCGCACGATTCGTGGGCGTAGAACTTGGCCACCTTGAACATCGTGTCCAGCACCCGGCGGGACTCGTCGGCGACGATGATCGCGCCCGACCCGAGCATCGTTCCCGCCTTGGCCATGCTGTCGAAGTCGTAGGGGACGTCGAGGTCGTCGCCGGTCAGCACCGGCGAGCTCGAGCCGCCGGGGAACCAGAACTTGACCGGCTTGCCGCTCGGCGGCCCGCCGGCGAGGTCGTAGATGATCTGACGGGAGGGGATCCCGAGCTCGATCTCGTAGTTGCCCGGTCGCTTGACGTCGCCGCTGATCGAGACCAGCTTGGTCCCGGTCGAGGTCTCGGTGCCGATCGACGCGAACTCATCGCCGCCCATGCGCAGGATGGCGGGGACCGTCGCCAGCGTCTCGACGTTGTTGATCAGCGTCGGCCCGGCGTACAGCCCCTCGATCGCGGGGAACGGCGGCTTCAGCCGCGGGTTGCCGCGCTTGCCCTCCAGCGAATCGAGCAGGCCGGTCTCCTCGCCGCAGATGTAGGCGCCGGCACCGCGGTGCAGGACCAGCGACATCGAGAAGTCGGAATCCAGGATGCGCTCGCCGATGTAACCGGCGTTGGCCGCCTCGGCGATCGCGGCCTCCAGGATGTCGCCCTGAAGCTGGTACTCGCCGCGGATGTAGATGAACGAGGTCTGAATCGAGCCGGCATAGGCGGCGATCAGGATCCCCTCGATCAGCATGTGCGGGCTCTTCTGCATGATCTCTCGGTCCTTGAACGTTCCCGGCTCTGACTCGTCGGCGTTGCACACCAGGTACTTGGCCATGTCGCCGTGGGGCAGGAACGACACCTTGCGCCCCATCTGGAAGCCGGCGCCGCCGCGGCCGCGGATGCCCGAGTCCATCAGCTGCGAGAGCACGTCCTCCGGGGGCATCCCCAGCGCCTTGCGCAGCGACTGATAGCCGCCACGCCGCTCGTACACCGAAAGGGTGTTCAGCCCCGGCTCGTCGATGCGATCGAACAGGATCTTCTTCATGTCTCGTCTCTGGTTTGCGGAGGGATCTCGACCGGCGCGGCCGGCCCCGGGCGGTCGGTCTCCGCGGTGGTCTCGGTCAGGCTGGCGGTGTCGGCGCGATCCGGATGAGCAGGCGCTGAGAACTCGATCGATTCGGGCTGCACGTCGGGGTCGACCGAGCGCCGGTAACGGAGCTGCTTCTCGGCCAGGACGGGTCGGCCCGCCCGCAGGTCGGAGACGATGCGGTGCGCGTCGTCGGCGGTCAGCGGGCCGATGTACTCGCCGTTGACCGACGCCATCGGGGCAATGTCGCAAGCGCCCAGGCACTCGAACGACGCCACGTTGATGTCCTCGCCCTGCGCGGCCGCCACCATCGCCTCGTGGAACTCGTCGGCGCCGAGCAGCGAGCACGAGATGTTGGTGCAGACGAACACGTCGTCGTGGGCCTTCGGCGTCATCTTGAACATGTCGTAGAAGCTGGCCACCGAGGTCAGGTAGGCGGGGGTCAGGCGCATCACTGCGGCAACCTGGTCGATCGCCACCGGCGAGCACCAGTCATGCACCGCCTGGGCGGCGTGCAGCGCCGGGATCGCCGCCGAGCGGCGGTCCGGGTACTTGGCCATCGCCGCCTCGATCTCGCGCCGCAGGTGATCGGGGACGGGCGTCGTCGCCAGGTCGGGGATCACCGCGGGGTCCTTGGTCAGATCGACGGCGTCGTCCCAGCCGGGGACCCGCGAGCCGTGGCCGAAGCGGGGGACGCGAGGTGAGCCGCCGGGGTCGGCGCCCTCGCCGCGCCGCTCCTGCAGCGTCCGCGCGTGGTCGGGAACGTCCCGGCTGCGGAAGCTCACCGGTCGATGCCTCCGAGAATCGGGTCGAGCATGGCCAGCGTGGCGATCAGGTCGGCGATGTAGGCGCCGCGGACCATCGGCGCCAGCGCCTGCAGGTGCACGAAGCTCGGGTCGCGCATGTGCACCCGCGCGGGCTTGCCCGAGCCGTCGGCGCGAACGAAGCAGCCCAGCTCGCCCCGGGGTCCCTCGATCGGGTAATAGGCCTCGCCCGGCGGCACCCGAAAGCCCTCGGTGACCAGCTTGAAGTGGTGGATCAGCGCCTCCATCGAGGTCGCCAGTTCGTGGCGCGGGGGGAGCGCGACCTTGCGGTCGGGCGTGATGAACGGGCCCTCGGGCAGGCCGTCCAGCGCCTGGCTGATGATCTTCACCGACTCGTAGATCTCGGCGTGACGGACGCGGAAGCGGTCGTAGTTGTCGCCGACGGTGCCGACCGGGATCTTGAAGTCGAACTTGTCGTAGCTGGAGTACGGGTGGGCCTTGCGCAGGTCCCACGGGTTGCCGGCGGCGCGCAGCAGCGGCCCGGTGACCCCGATCTTCAGCAGCGTCTCCTCGTCGAGCGGACAGGTGCCGCGCAGGCGCTCGAGCACGATCTGGTTCTTCTCCAGAAGATCGGCATACTGGTCGGCCCGGGTCGGCATCTCGGCGAGGAACTTGCGCAGCTTGGCGGCGAAGCCGGGCGGAATGTCCTCGAACACGCCACCGACCTGGATGTAGCGCGTGTGCATCCGCTGGCCCGAGGACATCTCGAACAGGTCGAGGATGGTCTCGCGCTCCCGGAAGCAGTACCAGAACATCGAGATCGCGCCGAGATCCAGCGCGCTGGTGCCCAGCCACACCAGGTGCGACATGATCCGGTTGAGCTCCAGGTGGATCACCCGCAGATACTGCGCCCGGGTTGGCACCTCGAGATCGAGCAGGCTCTCCACCGCCCCACAGAACGACATCGCGTTGAAGTAGTAGGCGAGATAGTCCATCCGCTCGACGACGGGGATCACCTTCCAGTAGGACTTGGTCTCGGCCGTCTTCTCGATCCCGGTGTGGACGTAGCCGACGATCGGCTTGATGTCGCGCACGACCTCTCCCTCGAGCGTCGCCAGGAGCCGCAGCACGCCGTGGGTGGCGGGATGGTGTGGCCCGATGTTGAGCGTCAGCAGCTCGTGGGTCTCGCCCTCACCGGCGGACTCGGCCGCGTAGGTAATCGACTCCTCGCGCTTGCGGTAGTCGGTGGCGTCGAGCGCCATCAGTGGATCGTCCCCTTGGTCGGCCCGGTGTTCACTGCCACTTCCCGTACGACTTCTCTTCGTTGAACGTGAACAGGACCGGCTCGCCGCCGACCGGGAAGTCGCGCCGCTGGGGGAATCCCTCGAAATCCTCGGGCATGAGGATCCGCCGCAGGTCGGGATGGCCCTCGAACACGACCCCGAACATGTCGTAGACCTCGCGCTCGGGGAACTCGGCACCCGGGAACAGTTCGGTCGCCGTGGCCAGCCGCGGATCGTCGGTGCTGACCCGGACCTTGACGCTGATCCGGTCGACCTCGCGCATGTCGACCATCTCATAGAGGACGCCGAGCCGCGGCTCCTCGGGGTAGTAGTCGACGCCGTGGAGGCTGGCCAGGAACGTGTAGCCCTTGTCCTTGAGGGCGGCGAGGACGTCGGTCACGTGCCGCGGGTCGGCGATCAGTACCGCCCGCCCCCGTTGGAAGTCGGTATCGAGGATCGACTCTGCGTTGTGGTCGCGGAGCTCGTGGGCCGTCAGCTCCAGCCCGGTCGCGTCAGGCACCGGCGGTGTCGCCTCCCGGGAACACGTTGATCGCCGAGTCGCGGTCGCGGTCATCGGTGCCGGCGAGGACCTCCTCGGTGCCGACGGCGTCATAGCGCTCGCGCCAGCCGTCGGGCTCGTGACCGTGGATCTGGTCGCGCAGGCGCAGGATGCCGTGCATCAGCGCCTCGGGCCGGGGCGGGCAGCCGGGCACGTGCACGTCGATCGGCATGAATTTGTCCGATGGGACCAGCGCGTAGTTGTTGAAGACGCCCATCGACGAGCAGCAGGCGCCCATCGAGATCGCCCACTTGGGTTCGAGCATCTGGTCGTAGATGCGCCGGATGACCGGCGCCATCTTGACCGACACCCGGCCTGAGAGGATCAGCAGATCGGCCTGGCGCGGCGACGCTCGAAACGCCTCCCAGCCGAACCGTGCGATGTCGACGCGCGCGCCGACGATCGACATCATCTCGATCGCGCAGCAGGCGAGCCCGAAGGTCATCGGATACAGGGAGTTGCCCTGCGACCAGGAGACCGCCTTCTCCACCGTGGTCGTCATGATTCTCTGCTCGACGTAGCGCTCGAGCGCCTCGCCTTCGAGGTCGCCGCGCAGCATGTCGCGGGCCAGCAGCTGGCGGGCGCGAAAATCCTCAGGGGGCGAACCCCCCGAGGAGGCGGGCCCGATCTTCTCTCGCTTTATCTCCATTCCAGGGCGCCTCGCCGCCACACGTAGACGAACGCGACCATCAGCAGCCCCACGAACACGATCGTCTCCGAGAGCGCGAACGTGCCGAAGGCGCGGAGTTGGACGGCGATCGGATACAGGAAGATGACCTCGATGTCGAAGAGGATGAACAGCATCGCGATCAGGTAGAAGCTGATCCCAAAGCGAAAGCCCCGCTGGATCTCCGACGGCAGGCCGCACTCGTAGGGCGCCGTCTTGCTCTGCTTGCGATGTGACCGGCGCGTGCCGGTGATCAGGTTCAGTACTCCGAACAGGCCGCCAACGGCGCCGCCGAGCACCAGGAACACAATTGCCGGCAGATAGCTTCGAAGCACAGAACCTCTTATATCACCAGCGAAAGAAACCTTGTAACAACTTGTTACTTAGTGCGAAATGCGGCTATCTTCGCGGACGCCGGGCTCACCGCTCGAAAGGGATTACCCCGCGATGAAGATGGTTCACATGATCGTCGGCATTCTCAGCATCGCCCTGATCGGTGGCGCGGGACTGTGGGGCGCCTGGTGCTGGTATCGGGTTCGCCAGAGCCCGCTGTTCTGGCAGTTGCTGCGCGTCGGCCAGGCGGTCATCGTGGTCGAGGCCGCGCTCGGCGGGGTCCTGCTGGTGATGGGCCGGAAGGTCTCCGGCCTGCACCTGATCTATGGGCTGGTGCCGGTGGCGGTCTCGTTCGTGGCCGAGCAGCTGCGGATCGCGTCGGCTCAGGCGGTGCTCGACTCGCGCCGGCTGGAGTCGTCGGCCGCGGTCGGGAAGCTGCCCGAAGCCGAGCAGCGCATGGTCGTGGTGTCGATCATCCAGCGCGAGCTCGGGGTGATGGTGCTGGCGGCGCTGGTGATGCTGGTGCTGCTGATCCGCGCCGCGGGCACCGGGGGGTAGCCGGGGGCTGGAGGGATCGCGCCGGGGCGCGGGTCAGGCTGACGGGGGCAGCCCGTGATAGCGGCCGGCGTACCACAGCAGCGGCTCGCCGCCGCCGAGGCCCAGCTCCAGCACCTCGCCTATGGCGATCGTGTGGTCGCCGCCGGCGATCAGCTCCCGCAGCGCGCACGCCGCCCACGCCAGCGACCCATCGATCACCGGAACATCATTGACGAACCGGTGGGGGACCCCGTTGAGCTTCTCGGCCTCGGGCAGCTTGGACGCGAACACTCCGGCGAGCTGCGCCTGATCGGCGGCCAGCACGTTCACCGCGAAGTGACCCGCCTCCCGCACGATCGGCAGCGTGCGGGCGCGGTTCTCGAAGCAGACGAGCGCCAGCAGCGGGTGCAGCGACAGGGAGCACAGCGCGTTGGCGGTCATCCCGCCCGCGCCGGCCGGGCCCGCGCTCGTGATCACCGCCACGCCGGTGGCAAATCGCCCGAACACCTCCCGGAACAGCTCGGGATCCGGCTTACCGGTCATGCCGCAGTTGTATAGCGTGGGCCCGGCGAGGCGTCGGCCGGGCCGGCGCGGTCAGGATCCCCGGCGCCGGCACCTCTGGTTGCCGCCGTAGGAGGACGATCGCGCTGTTGACTTCGTGGCGAGCGTCGCACAGCCGGCGCCGGGGTCGACGGTGGCTTTCGCCGCGCCCGCCGTGGCTCCTGCTCGGCGGTTCCCCGCCTTCACGGGCCGACGTCGAGGGTTCCGTACGCCCCCAGCGCCTGGTCGGACAGGATCGAGGACGCCATCTGGTACTTGCCGGCGATCAGCGCCGCGTCGAGCTCGGTCCCCTCGCCCGGGGGGATCGGTTTGGTGGCCGCCCAGGTGTGGCCGTTCAGGCTGAGCACCAGGTTGTGGGTCAGGCGCCCGTAGTTGTGGACGTAGATCGCGGTCATCCCGACGGTCGCGTGCACGTCCTGGGGGGTGATGCTGTATTCGCTGAGTGCGATCGACAGCGTGTGACGGTTGCCGACGGTCCTGGTGGCGTCGCAGCCGGCGGCGCCGACCGCCACCAGCGCCGCGCACAGCAGCGCCAGGGTTGACCGCGTCGTCGACACAGGGACACGATTATGATCCGTCCGCGATGAGCCGGCTGGCGAAGATCCTGGTGCTCTCCGCGGCCGCGACGTCGGTCGCCGCCGTGACCGCGGCCTGCGGCACCGAGAACATCCAGGTGCCCGACTCCCAGGCCCAGCTGCATCGGGGCGCCGTTCTGTTCAACCAGCGCTGTGCCGGTTGCCACACCCTGTCGGCCGCGGCCACCTACGGATCGGCTCCCAACATCCGCACCGCCCAGGCCAACAGCGGCCCGAACTTCAACCAGCGGTGCGAGCGTCCGGTGGACCGGGTGCTGTACGCGATCGAGAACGGCGGCTTCTCGGGCGCCTACATGCCCCAGAACATCGTCGTCGGCCAGGACGCCAAGGACGTCGCCAAGTTCGTCGCCACCTACGCCGGCCAGCACGAGCCGGTGCAGTCCGGCGTGGTCCCGTGCAAGGACAAGTCGGTTGGCACGCTGCCGGCGGTGGACAGCAATCCAACCGCCACCGCCGCCGGCTCCAGCGCCAGCGCCGCCGTGGCCCCCTCACGGAGCTCGGCCACCCGGGTCGCCGAGGTCAACCACCGTCCCGCCAGGCGTGCGCGCCGCTCCAAAGCGGAGGGCTAGCCGTTCTCGACATCAGGCTGATCCGCCACGACCCGGATGCCGTCCGCGCGGCCCTGGGGCGGCGCGGACCCGACGCCGCCGCGGCTGTCGACCGGCTGCTGGGGCTGGACGAGCGCTGGCGGGGGCTGACCGCCGAGCTCGAGCAGCTGCGCTCCGAGCGCAATCAAGCCAGTCGTGCCCTCAGGGGTGCGCCGAGCCCGGAGCAACGGGAGCAGATGGCGGCGCTCGCCGCTCGGGGGAGGGCGCTCTCAGACCAGGAGACGATCCTGCGGACCGACCGCGACGCCGTGCTGGCGTCGTTGCCCAACCTGCCCGCGCCCGACGCGCCCGACCACGACACGGTCCTGCGCGAGGTCGGGGTCCGGGCGCCGACGGGGCGCGATCATCTGGAGCTCGCCGGGCCCCGGATCGACATGGAACGCGCCGCCCGCCTGTCGGGCTCGCGCTTTGCCTACCTCCGCGGCGATCTGGTGATGCTGGAGCTGGCCCTCGTCCGCTACGCGATGGAGACGCTGTCGGCGCGGGGATTCGAGCCCGTGATTCCGCCGGTGCTGGTCCGCGAGCCGGCGCTGTTCGGAACCGGGTTTCTCCCCGACACCGAGCAGCAGATCTACCGGCTGCCCGAGGACGACCTGTACCTCGTGGGCACGTCCGAGGTGGCGCTGGCCTCGCTGCACCGTGACGAGATCCTTGCCGCCGGCGACCTGCCGCTGCGCTACGCCGGCTTCTCCAGCTGCTTTCGCCGCGAGGCGGGAGCCGCGGGCAAGGACACCCGCGGCATCTTCCGGGTGCACCAGTTCGACAAGGTCGAGATGTTCTGCTTCGTCGAGCCCGAGGCCGCCCCCGGCGAGCACGAGCGGCTGCTGGAGATCGAGGAATCGATCATGCACGACCTCGAAATCCCCTACCGGGTGGTGGCCATCGCCGTCGACGACCTCGGCGCGTCGGCGACCAAGAAGTACGACGTAGAGGCGTGGCTGCCCGGTCAGGGTCGGTACCGCGAACTGACCTCGTGCTCGAACACGACCGACTATCAGGCACGCCGCCTGGACGTCCGCTACCGCCCGGACACGGATCCGTCCTCCCGCCCGGCGCACGTGCAGACGCTGAACGGAACCGCCGTGGCCGTCGGCCGGACGATCATCGCGCTGCTGGAGAACGGACAGCAGCAAGACGGATCGATCGTCCTGCCCGAAGCGCTCGCCGGACTCGGTGCGCCGCGGGTGCTCCCGCCGGCTGCGGGACTCGTGGGGTGAGGTCTTTGGGGAAGTGGGCCTGTCGGCCCACTGTTACGACGGCGAGGTGACCGCCCGGAGCGCCGGCGGACGCGCGCTCTCCAGCACCACGAGCGCCGCCCGCGGCGGTCCGCAGGTGGCGATCTTGGCCCGCATCCGAACGCCGAAGGTGTTCCACGGCCGCACGAAGCTGCGCGCGGGCTCCGGATCATGGCCGTCGGCGGCGTCGACGACCGCGGCTGCGAACCCCGTCCGCCCCTGCGTCTCGGCGTCGGCGGGAACGAGCAGGTCGGCGACCGGCTTGTCGATCGCCAGCTCCTCGGTCACGTCGAGCAGCGACTGCGCCTCGCGCGACATCGCCTGGACGAGCAGGGCTCCGTCGACCACGAGGAACGCGTCGCGGTCGGAGGGGACGGCGTCCTCCCGCGCCTCGAGCAGCAGACCGAGCCCGCAGGCCGCGCACACCCGCGCGGTGGGGGGTGGCGGAGCACCACCCGGCGAGGGCGCGGCGCAATGCCCGCAGAACCAAAGCCAGTTGACGCTGGTGTCCAGCCCACCTTCTACAAGTCTAAGTGCCGGTCTTTGGTTCATAGACAAACTACGTTCTGGCCACCGCGTACTTTCCCCCGGCAGCGCTTCCGAAAACGGAGTCTACGAGAGGTATCGGCCAATCGCAAGGATCCTCCAGTGGTTCTTCGCTTTTGCGCTCTGGGTCGTGACGGAGAGGGGGGGATTCGAACCCCCGAACGAGGTCAACCCCCGTTACGCGATTTCCAGTCGCGCCCGTTCAGCCGCTCCGGCACCTCTCCGGTGGTCGCGGTTAGCCTAGTGCAACGCCGGTGGCCAGCCACGATCAGATCTGCCAGATCCCGTCGCGCAGCAGCGCGATCCTCTCCCCGCCGGGGAGAACCCCGGTCACCGACACCTCGTTCCCGCCGATCATGAAGTCGGTGTGCACCACGCTCTGGTTGATCCGCGCCTTGTCCGCCGGATCGGCGACCGCCATCTCGTAGGCCTGGCCCAGCGCGACGTGGCTGGCCGCGTTCTCGTCCAGCAGCGTGTCGAAGAACACCGTACCCAGTGGGCCGATCCGGCCCTCACGGTCGACCAGCGCCACTTCGCCGAGCCGGGGGGCGTCCGCGTCGGCCGCGATCAGGCCCCGCACGACCTCGGCGCCCTCGTCGGCGTCGACCTGTACCGCGCGGCCGGCTTCGAACCGAATCCGAAGCCCGGTCACCGTGGTTCCCGACGCGAACAGGGGCTTGGTCGACGTGACGACGCCTTCGGTTCGCTCCGGGTCAGGGGTGGTGAACACCTCCTCGGTCGGGATGTTGGGCTGATGCTCGATCCCGTCGACGGTTTGGAATCGGGCCGCCTGCCAGCGACTCGACGGCAGGAGCCCGAGCCTCAGGTCGGTACCCGGACCCTCGAAGTGGACCTGGTGCAGCGCCAACTCGTCCAGGGCGCGGGACACCCGCAGCAGCTGATCGATCCGGGCCGACCATGACGCCATCGGATCGGGCTCGTCCAGCCGGCAGACGCGAGCGATCTCGTGCCACAGCCGGTCCAGCGCGGCCGACGCCTGGAGGCGGGGATGGACGAGCGTCGCCCAGGCGGGGGTGGGGCAGGGGACGACCGTCCAGTTGGTGGTGGCGTCGTTGAGCACCTTCATCGACTCGGGCACCCGCGGGAGCATGTCCAGGCTGATCAGCTCGGGATCGACGTCGTGCAGCGCGCGTGGCGCCACCGGTCCGGACAGCCCGATCCGGGCCGCCCGGTGCTCGCCCAGGGCCAGCACCCGTTCCCCGATCCACGGCGGGACGAACTTCAGCGTCTCGCGGCCGGCGTACAGCGCCCGCGCGCGTTTCAGATACACGTCGAACACTGTCAGGTCGACGAACTTGGCTCCGGCGGCGTAGGCGGCCTGGGCGATCGCCCGCGCCAGGTCCTCCTTGCCGGGCTCGGACGAGAGGGCCACGATCTGGCCCGGCTGGACGTTCGCGCCCTGGCGCACGGCGAGCTCGGCGAGCGCCGTCGTGAAGCGGTCTGACTCTGTCATCGGCACATCATCCCTCCGATCGCCGCCTGCCCGCCGCGCCCCCGTGAGCGTCGGATCTCAGCGGCGGGGCGGTGGTGTTTTCGCGTCCCGGCGCGTACGCTCATGCTGGCGGCCCGACTCGTAGATGCGAGCTGAGGCACCACGCGTCACCTTGAGGACGGGAGAGACATGCGCGAAGGCCTGATGATGGACGATTTTCCGCTGTCGCTGACGGCGGTGGTGGAGCGGGCGGAGGCGTTCAGCGGCAACCGGGCGGTCGCGTTCCGGCGTCCGGATGAGTCGGTCGGCCGGACGACGTTCGGCGACTGCGCGCGGCGCTCGCGCCGGCTCGCCGCGGCCCTGCGGGAGCTCGGCATCCGGCCGGGCGATCCGGTGGCGACGCTGCTGTGGAACCAGCCCGAGCACCTGGAGCTCTATCTCGCGGTCCCGGCGATGGGGGCGGTGATCCACACTCTGAACCCGCGGCTGCATCCCGATGAGCTGAGCTTCATCGTCAACGACGCCGAGGATCGGGCGATCGTCGTCGACGAGTCGCTGCTGGAGGCGTTCGAGTCCTTTCGCGGCGCGCGCGACTTCGAGCACGTGATCGTGGTCTCCCACTCCGGCGCGGCGCCTGACGGTTGTCATGACTACGAGTCGCTGATCGCCGGCGCGGAGCCCATGATCTGGCCGGAGGCTGACGAGCGGGCCGCCGCCGCCATGTGCTACACGTCGGGCACCACCGGCCGGCCCAAGGGCGTCGTCTACACGCACCGCTCCCAGGTCCTGCACTCGCTGGTCGCCGCCCTGCCCGATGTCAAGGACGTCTCTTCCCGCGACAACCTGCTGCCGGTGGTGCCGATGTTCCACGCCAACGCCTGGGGGTTGATCTACACGGCGGCGCTGGTCGGCGCCGGCCTGGTACTGCCCGGTCCCAAGCTGGATCCGGTCAGCGTGCTGGACCTGCTCGCCGGCGAACGGGTCACGCTGACCGCGGGAGTTCCGACGGTGTGGATGGGCGTGCTCGAGGCGCTGGATGCCGAGCCGGACCGCTGGGATCTCAGTGCCCTGCGGATGTTGCTGGTCGGCGGCTCGGCTGCCCCCCAGAGCATGATCAGCGGGTTCGACCGCCACGGGCTTACCATCGTCCACGCCTGGGGGATGACCGAGACGTCGCCGCTGGGCAGCGTCTGCCGGCTGCCCCGGCATCTCGACGATGCCTCCGCGGACGAGCAGGTCGACTACCGCAGCCGCCAGGGGACTCCGTCGCCGTTCGTCGAGATCCGCGGCCGCGGCGACGACGGCGAGCTGATCCCGTGGGACGACGAGGCGATGGGCGAGCTCGAGGTGCGGGGCCCGTGGGTGGCGCGCGCCTACCACCGCGGGCAGGGCACGGACAAGTTCACCGACGACGGCTGGTTTGCCACGGGGGACGTGGTCAAGATCGGCCCGGACGGGAACCTGCGCATCTGTGATCGCTCCAAGGACCTGGTCAAGTCCGGCGGCGAGTGGATCTCATCGGTCGACCTCGAGAATCGCCTGATGGCGCACGACGCGGTGGCCGAGGCGGCGGTCATCGCGGTGGCGGATGAGCGCTGGGGCGAGCGCCCGCTGGCCGTCATCGTCCTCCGCGACGGCCACCAGGCCGAGGCCGAGGACCTGCGCCAGCATCTCGCGGGCGATTACGCCAAGTGGCAGCTGCCCGACCGCTTCGAGTTCGTCGACGAGATCCCGCGCACGGCGACGGGCAAGTTCAAGAAGATCGCGCTTCGCGAGATGTTCGCCGGCGACAGCGCCCAGGTCTGACCGGCGCGCGGCAGAGCCTGTCGCCCACCGCGTCCGGCGGTCGCCTGCGGTTCAGCGAGCGACCGTCAGCTCCTGGAGCTGGGGCATCGCGGTCGCCGTCATCTTGGTCTTCCCGGTGCCGCTGGTGACCTTGATCCCGGTGCCCCGGGTGATCTTGATCCTTACCAGGCGCGCCCGCACCGCCTTGAATCGCAGGACGTCGGATGTCTGCTGCTGCGACTGGCCCGCCACCGAGACCAGCGTGCGCCACGATTTGCCGTTGCTCGACACCTGGAACATGTAGCGGCGAGGCCGAACCGTGCGGACCGGCTTTGGCTTGGGATGGACGTTGGGCTTGATGACCAGCGGCCACACCCGGCCCCAGGTGACGACGGCGCGGTCGATCGGATGACCGCCGGCGCGGACCGGAGCCGTCAGCGTCGCCGGCAGCGAAGCGGGCACCCAAGGCGTCGCCCGGCTGCCGTCGACCGCGGCCAGCGCCGGGTCGCCGGGCTGCGTGCTGCTGGCTCGCGCCGCCTGGCAGCGGACCGGATCGGTGGTTGGTTTGCGGTCGGGCCGCGCCGTCGGCACCCGCAGGAGGTGACCGGCGCGCACCGTGTGCCTGCCGGAGGGCGTCATCACCGGGAGCGGGGCGCCGCTGATCAGCCGCAGCGTCGTGGTGTGCGTTCCCTCCGAGATCTGGAAGGTGCGGCCGCGCCAGGTCAGGTTGCGCAGGACGACGCCGGACATCCCGCCGCCGAGGCTGGGGTGCAGGCGCACGTCGGCGGCCTGGAACCGCAGCCCGGAGTACCCGTACAGGAACTCCTGCAGGAAGCCGCCGATCCCGGTCATGAACGTGAACGCGCCGCCGGTCTTGGTCTCTGAGAACTGGTGAAACACGTCGCGGATGTAGGGCTGGTAGGAGCGCTCGGTGTAGACGAAGCTCGAGCAGCCGGGCGTGCCGAGGGTGGAGGTGTCGATCGAGTTCACGGCGTCGCCCATCGACGGGCCCATCGGGTCGGTCCGCGGCACGTAGAAGTCGATGTCGTTCTGGGCCACTTTGGCCGGCATCGGGAACTGCCACGGGTACTGCAGCAGGGTCACGTCGGCCTGCTTGACCAGCTGCGACCGGTAACCGGCGTACTCGGGATGGACCTGGGTCCTGCGCCAGAACGGAACCACCAGTCCGGAGGCGATCTTCGCCCAGCTCGCCGGCGGATGGGCGCCGATCGCGTGGGCGGCCGCGATGGCGTCGTTGAGCACGGTCTTGGCGGCGACGTTGGTGAGCGTGTCGTCGTTGACGTCGGGGTTCTCCTCATCCGGTCCGGTGACGTGGTCGATGTGGTACCGACCGCCGGCGCGGGTGGCCCGTGACGCCCAGAACGTCGCCGCTCCGGAGATGACCGGCCACCCCTGGGTGGCCAGCCAGCTCCGGTCGCCGGTGACCAGGTAGTACTGCCACTGGGCGAGCGCGATGTCGGCGGTGATGTGCTGCTCGTAAAGACCCTCGCTGTTCACCGACACCGGCGGTGGGATCTGCTCGGTCCCGTCCAGCGCGCTCTCCCACGGGAAGCGGGCTCCCTTCCAGGCGGTGGCGGCGGCGTGCGCCTTGGCCTGTCCCAGACGCTGGAAGCGGTAGGCGTTCATCCCCGCCGCCAGGTCCGGGTGCTGGGCGAGCAGCGAAGGGTACATCCACGTCTCGGCGTCCCAGAAGATGTGCCCGTCGTAGCCATTTGAGGAAAGGCCGGCCGGCGAGATGCTCCAATCGACGCCGTCCCGGGTGCTCGACCACAGGTAGAACTCGCTGGCGTTGACGTCGGTCGCCACCGTGGAGTTGCCGAGCACATCGACGCGTCCCCGCCACATCGCCGCCCACGCCCGCGTGCTGGCGGCGACGTCGGCGCCGTAGCCGGTCGCGGCCGCCTCGCCGGCCGCCAGCCGCGCCCCCGCCACCGGGTTGGGGGTGTCCTGAGAGTCGTCGACGCCGACGAACTTGGTCAGCGTGTACGTCTGGCCGGCGGTCACCGGGAAGCTGACTCGCTGGCCGATGCTCTGCTTTTTGTCGGCGTCAACCTCGGTGGGGGTGGCGGTGACGTTGGCGCTGGTGGCGAGCCGGCTGGCGATCGCCGCCGCGATGCCGGTGCCCTGGGTCCTGACCTGTACGAACGTCTGGGCCGGCGCGGCCGCGAACCCCTTGCTGACCTCATCGGTCAGTTGGGCGGGGCCGCCGTCGATCTCGTCGGTGACGGTGGCGGTGCCGGTCCAGTCGGGGGTGAGCCGGAGTGCCACCAGCCCGACGTGCGGGTTTGCCCGGTCGGTCAGCACCTGGTAGGCGAGTCTCGTCCGGTGCCCGTCGGGGGCCTTCCAGGTCGCCTGGGTGCTGACGATCCCGGTGTGCAGGTCCAGCGACTGGCGCCAGCCGGTGGTCTTGCCCCGCTTCAGCGAGAACGCGGCGCCGCCGTCGGAGAAGGTCAGGGTCGACCAGGTGGGGATGTTGGCCCGCTGCTGTACCGCGTCGGCGGCCTCCTTGGGCTTGCGCGGCTTGGCGTAGAAGCCGGCCAGCTCGGACTGGGCGGGGATCTTGCCGCCGGAGAAGCCCTGGCCCGTCGGCGGGACCCGGACGCCGAGCCAGCCGTTGCCGGTGAACGTGGGCGCGTAGCCCTGGGTGGTCTTGAAGTGGGTGGCGGTGAGGACGAAGCGGCCGCTCGCCACGGCGGCCGAGGTCATCAGTGCGAACACCGCCAACGTTGCACCGCCCAGTCGCATCCAGCGCATCCTGCACCTCCTCCTCTGACGCTTGCGCTCACGTACCCGTGACGTTTTGCGCGCAAACGTGGCAGGCGTGTCAAAAAACGGCGGCTTTCCAGGGGTGGGCCGGGATCGTCCCTCAGACTCGGCTCGTGGCGGCTGATCCTGACCTCCCAGAGCGCAACTCGCCGTCCCGACTGGGGCGCGCTGCGCGACGCCAATATGGCGGGCGGCAGCCAGCGCACCTCGTCCAGGTCCTGGGGGTGCGCTCCGGGGCGCCAGTCTCGGGCACCCGGGACGAGCGGATCGCCGGCGTCGCCGCCCTCCAACGCGGCCGAATCGCCCGGCGCCAGCTCCTGGCCATCGGCGTGAGCTCGAGCTCGATCTCGTGGCTGGTCGGCCACGGTCGGCTGCGTCGCGTGCACCGGACGGTCTACGTCGTCGGCCACGACGCGCCCACCGAGCTGGGAGCCGAGACCGCAGCGCTGCTCGCCGTTGGACGCGGGGCCGCCCTCAGCCACCTCACGGCTGCCGCGATGTGGGGCATCCACCCCCGACCCCGGCTGATTCACGTGCTCGTCGGCCCCGGTGAGGCGGCGTCACCGGCCCGTGTCCGGGTCCACCGAGCGCGCTCGTTGGATCGCGAAAAAGATATCCGCCTCCGCCACGGCCTTCCTGTCACCTCGCCGGCACGAACGATGCTCGACATCGCCGAGCTTCTCACCCCACGCGAGCGGGAGTGGGCCTACGACCGGCTGATCGTCGACCGCGTCCTCCGGCCGGCTCAGCTCACCGAGTTGCTGAACAGGACGAAGGGGCGGCGCGCCACTGCTCTCCTGCGACCGCTCGTGGACGGCGACCACGGCCAGGCCCTCACCCGCTCCGAAGCCGAGGAGCGACTGCTGGTCCTCGTCCGCCAGGCGCAGCTGCCGGCCCCGGCGGTCAACTCGCGCCTGCTCGGATACGAGGTCGACTTCCACTGGCGCGCGCAACGGTTCGTGCTCGAGGTCGATGGCTTTCGGTTTCACTCCACCCGCCGCGCGTTCGAGCACGACCGCCGCAAGGATGCGGCGCTGCGGGCCGCCGGGATGGCCACGATGCGGGTCACCTGGCGCCAGCTCGAGACCGAGCCGTACGCGGTGATCGTGCGCATCGCCCAGGCGCTGACGTGGTCGGCCCGGGATAGGACCTAATCTCGGTTGAGGCGCTGCTTCTGGACCTTGCCGAGCTCGTTACGGGGCAGCTCGTCGACGAACCGGACCTCGCGCGGGCGCTTGTGCGGGGCCAGCTGCTCGGCGACGTGGTCGATCAGCTCGTCCGCGTCAGCCTCGGCGCCGGAGCGCAGCACCACCCAGGCGACCACCAGCTCGCCCAGGTCCGCGTCCGCCTCGCCGGTGATCGCGGTGTCCTGGACCGCCGGGTGGTCGCGCAGGCAGCCCTCGATCTCCCCGGCGCCGATCTTGAAGCCGCCGCTCTTGATCAAGTCGGTGGCCCGGCGCCCGACGAGCCGGATGGAGCCATCCGCGCTGCGCGTGGCCATGTCACCGGTGAGAAACCAGCCGTCCTGCATTGCCGCCCGGGTGGCGTCCTCCCGGTTCAGGTAGCCGAGGAACAGGTTCGGCCCCCGCACCTGAATCTCGCCGATCGTCTCGCCGTCGGAGTCCTCGATCTCGACCCCGTCGTCCTCGACCAGTCGCAGCTGCACCCCCGGCAGCGGCGGGCCGACCGTCCCCGGCGCCGGCTTGGCGTCACCGTGAATCGCCGTGTTCATCAGCGTCTCGGTCATCCCGTAGCGCTCCACCACGCCGCGGCCTGTCAGCTCCCTCAGCCGCGCATGCTCCGAGCTCGGCAGCGCCGCGGAGCCCGACACCAGCAGTCGGGCATCCCCCAGAGCGCCGGCCAAGGCCGGCGACTGGGCGGCGGCGTCGGCGAGCCGCCGGTACATCGTGGGTACTCCGAACAGCATCGTCGCCGGGTTGGTGGGGGCCGCCAGCGCCGCCTGTACCGCCTCGGGCGAAAATCGCCCCAGATGCAGCGCGCCGCCGCCCCGGCGGATCGGGCCGAGGATTCCGACCACCAATCCGTGCACGTGGAACAGGGGCAGCCCGTGCGCCACCACGTCGCGCTCCGTCCACCCCCACACCTCGGCGAGCGCGTCCAGGTTGGAGGCGATCGCGCCCCGCGGGATCAGCACCCCCTTCGGCGCGCCGGTCGTACCCGAGGTGTAGACGATCAGCGCCGGGTCCTCGTCCGACGCGTCGGCCGGCGCCGCGCCCGCCCCGCCGCCGCGCCCGCCGCGCCCGCCGCGGCCGCGTCGTGCGCTCGATCGAGATCGACGGCGAACGTCCGTCGGTCGGCGAACTGCTCCGGAATCGCATCGCCGGCGGCGATCGCGAGCACGTCGGGGTCGGCGTCGTCGACCACGTGCGCCAGCTCCGCCGGTCCCGACTTGGGGTTGATCGGGATCGCCGGCACCCCGGCGAGCAGGGCACCGATCACCGCCACGCAGGTCTCGATCCGCGGTTGCGCGATGACCGCCACCCGCGAGCTTCCGGTCAGCGCCCCGGCCACCCCGAGCGCGGCATCCCGGAGCTCCGCGTAGGTCAGCGACCGGTCCGGGAACGAAAGGGCGGTGCGATCAGAAGCCGAGTCCAGGGCGGGGAACAGCACGGCGACAGTTTGCCCGACCGCCCGAGCATGCTTCCGTCGATCGGCAAAAGCGAGCAGAATCCGTCCATGACCGCTGAGCCGAGAACGGCGAGGATCGTCGATTCCATCCTGGACACGATCGGCGACACCCCGCTGGTCAGGCTGGCGCGCATCGGCGCCGGGCTGTCACCGCAGTTGATCGCCAAGCTGGAGCTGTTCAATCCCGGGGGCTCGATCAAGGATCGGGTGGCCGTGGCCCTGATCGAGGCCGCCGAGCGCGACGGACGGCTGCGCCCCGGAGGGACGATCGTCGAGCCGACGTCCGGCAACACCGGCACCGGCCTGGCGATCGCCGCCCGCCTCAAGGGCTACCGGGTGATGGCGGTGATGCCCGACAAGATGTCCCGGGAGAAGATCGACCTGCTCCGCGCCTACGGAGCCGAGGTCGTGCTCGCCCCGACCGACGTGCCGCCGAACTCACCGCGCTCCTACTACCGGGTGGCCGACCGTCTCACCGAGGAGATCCCCGGCGCGTTCCAACCCAACCAGTACGCCAACGAGGCAAATCCGCGGGCTCATTTCGAGTCCACCGGACCCGAGCTGTGGGAGCAGACCGGCGGTCAGATCACCCATCTCGTCCTCGGCGTGGGCACCGGGGGGACGGTCACCGGGACCGTCCGCTACCTCCGCGAACGCCGCCCGGATCTCGTCGTCGTGGGCGCCGATCCCGAGGGCTCGATCTACTCGGGTGGCGAGGCGAACGTCCGCCCGTACCTGGTGGAGGGGGTGGGCGAGGACTTCTGGCCGGCCACGTTCGATCCGACCACCGTCGACCGCTGGGTGACGGTCTCCGATCGTGATTCGTTCCTCACCGCCCGCCGCCTGGCCCAGGCGGAGGGGATCCTGGCCGGCGGCTCGGGCGGCCTCGCGCTGCACGCGGCGCTCGCCGTGGCCGCCGAGGTCGACGACCCGCAGGCGATGGTGGTGGTGATCCTGCCCGACGGCGGACGTTCCTACCTGTCCAAGGTCTTCTCCGACAGCTGGATGCGCCAGTACGGGTTCCTGGACCGCGAGTCCGACCTGACCGTCGGCGACGTGCTGCGGCGCAAGCGCGAGGCGGGCGAGTTCCCGGAGCTGGTGACGGTCCAGCCGCACTTCCGGGTGCGGGAGGCGGTCGGACTGTTGCACGAGCATCGTGTGTCCCAGCTGCCGGTGGTCAGCGCTCACGATGCGACGACCGTCGTCGGCGCGATCGGCGAGCGCGGCCTGCTCAGGCATGCCGCCGAGGACCCAGCGCTGCTCGACGCCGAGATCGCCGACGTGATGGAGCCGCCATTCCCGGCGGTCTCGAGCGAGGATCCGGTCCGCGAGGCGGTGGAGCTGCTCGTCGGCGACCAGCAGGCGCTGATGGTGACCGAGCGCGGCCGCGCGGATGGCCTGGTGACCCGCACCGACCTGCTCGAGGCGCTGGCATCGTGAGCCGTTCCGAGCCCGGGCGCGACGCATTCGCCACTCGCGCCGTCCACGCCGGCCTCAACCCGGATCCGTCGTTTCGCTCGGTGATCCCCGCCATCCATCAGACGTCCACCTACGCCCAGTCCGCTCCCGGGGAGTTCGTCGGCGAGTACGACTACTCGCGTTCGGCCAACCCGACCCGCGCCGCGCTCGAACAGGCCCTGGGCGAGCTCGAGGGCGGCTTCGCGGTGGCGTTCGCGTCGGGCCTGGCCGCCGAGCACGCGCTGATCACCGTCACCTGCCGCGCCGGCGCCCGGATCGTGCTCCCCGACGACCTCTACGGCGGCACGTATCGTCTGGTCGACAAGGTGCTCAGCCGCTGGGGACTGGGTTATGAGCTGGTGGGTCAGACCGACCTTCAGGCGGTGGAGCGAGCCGTCCGCGACGAGACGCGACTGATCTGGGTGGAGACCCCGACCAACCCGCTGCTGAGCCTGGTCGACATCGAGGGAGTGATCGCGCGCCGGCGAGACGCGCTCGTCGCCGTCGACAACACGTTCGCCACCCCTGCCAACCAGCGGCCGCTCGAGCTCGGCGCCGACTTCGTGGTGCACTCCACGACCAAGTACCTGGGCGGCCACTCCGACGTCGTCGGCGGCGTCGTCGTCACCCGTGACCGGGATTGGTACGAGCAGCTGCGGTTCGTCCAGAACGCGGTCGGCGCCGTGCCGGGGCCGTTCGATTGCTTCCTCGTGCATCGTGGCCTGCGCACGCTGCACCTGCGGATGGAGGCTCACGCGCGCAGCGCGGCCGCCGTCGTCGACCGGCTGCGCGTCACGCCGGGCGTCAGCGACGTGCGCTGGCCGGGCTTCAGCGGGATGGTCAGCTTTCGGCATCCGGACGCGACGGCGATCGCCGCACGCACGCGCCTGTTCACGCTCGCCGAGTCGCTGGGCGGCGTGGAGTCGCTGATCGAGGTGCCCCAGGCGATGACCCATCAGTCGGTGGAGGGATCGGCCGCCGCCGTCCCGCGCGACCTGGTTCGGTGCAGCTGCGGGATCGAGGCGCCGGAGGATCTCGCCGCCGATCTGAGCCAGGCGCTGGCGCTCGGATAGCCCCGCTGGCATCTTGTTGGTCATGAGCGAGCGCAGCTGCCAGCGAGTCGGCCACGGGGGCGCGAGCGCGCTGGCGCCGGGCAACACGCTGGAGTCGTTCGACGCCGCGCTCAGCGTCGGGATCGACATGGTGGAGTTCGACGTTCGCCAGTGGCGTGGCGAGCTGGTCCTCGCCCACACCATGCTCGACGCCCGCCGGTCCCGGGTCGTCCGCCTCCAGGAGGCGCTGCAGCACCTGGCGGCGCCCCGCTTCACCGATGTCGGCGTGAACGTCGACATCAAGCACCGCGGCTGCGAGGCCGCTCTGCTCGAGCACCTGCACCGCGCTGACCTGGTCGGCCGCGCGCTGCTCTCGTCGCAGGTTCCGGCGGTGCTGGACCGGCTGCGGGCGCTGGAGCCGCGGGCGCGCACCGGGATCTCGATCGGCGGCCGGGCCGCCCGCCTCAGTCGGCGCTGGGGCGATTGGCGGGCTCAGGTGCTGATGGGGTTGGCCTCCCGGCGGTGGAATGCCCTGATGGCCCAGCATCGCCTCGTCGACGCGGCGCTCCTGGAGCAGGTCGCCGCCCGCGAGGGAATGCTCTACGCGTGGACGGTCAACGAGCGAGCGTCGATCCGGTCGTTGCGCGCGCTCGGCGTCCACGGCATCGCCACCGCCGATCCGCGGCTGTTTGCGCCGGCGTGAGCGAAGCGGCGCGGACCCGCTGGAACGAGCGGTGGTCGCGGCGCGGCGTGGTCGATGCTCTGGAACGAGAGCCCTCGCAATGGCTCGTCGACAACCGAAAGCTGCTCCCGGCGCCCCCTGGCGCGATCGCGCTCGACGTGGCCTGTGGCGATGGCCGCAACGCGGCGTACCTGGCCTGGTTGGGGTTCTCGGTTGACGCCGTCGACGTCTCGGATGTCGCAGTCGAAGCGGTGGCCGCGGCCGCCCGGACCCGTGGGCTCGCAGTCGCCGCCCAGCGGCTGGACCTGGAGCGAGATCCGCTGCCGAAGGGGGCCTACGACGTCGTCATCCAATTCCAATACCTGCAGCGCGACCTGTTCGCCGCGCTCGCCGAGGCGCTGACGCCCGGTGGGGTGCTGGTCGCGCAGACCTTCACCACGCCATCAGCCGGCCCCGACGAGCCCCGGATGGATCCGCGCTTCCTGCTGGCGCCCGGCGAGTTGCGGACCGCGTTCCCGGGCCTGGACGTGCTCCGCTACGAGGAGGGCGTGGCCGGTGCCGGCCACAGGCGCCGCGCCGTCGCCGGCCTGGTCGGCCGCCGGCCGCTCAGACACGGGACCTAGCATCGCTCCCGCCATGGACGATCCATCGCTCCCGGACACGATCGCCTACCGGCCGATCGGGGTCGTCCGGTCGCCGTTCACCCAGCTGCCCGGAATGCCCCTGCAGTCGATCGCGGCGGCGCAGACCCGCGCGCGGATCGAGGTCCGGGCCGAGCTGGAGCCCGGGCTGGCCGATCTGACCGGCTTCTCGCACCTGCACCTCGTCACCCATCTGCACCGCGGGCCCCCCGGCGGCCTCCGCGTCGTCCCGTTTCTAGATGACGTCGAGCGTGGCATCTTCGCCACCCGCTCGCCCCGGCACCCGAACCCGATCGGCCTCTCGGTCGTTCGGCTCCTCGCCATCTGCGGCACGACGCTTCAGATCGCCGGCGTCGACGTCCTGGACGGCACCCCCGTGCTCGACATCAAGCCCTACGTGCCGGAGTTCGACGCGATCGCCGCCGAACGCACGGGATGGCTGCAGCGGGCGGCGGTCCGGGTCCATCAGGTCACGGCCGACGACCGCTTCGAGCCGCCGCGGCCGGGGTCGGTCCGCGAGGATCACCCGCCGCGTCCCGAGCGATACGGTTCGGGCATGGCCGACTCGCCGAGCGTGATCTTGGAGCTCGCCCGCGGAGGCGCGGTCGACCGGCAGCTCAGCGCCGATCCGCCATCGGCCGTCGCCGCCGGCACGATCGTCGTCGAGGCCGGGACCGCGGATGCCCAGGGCCGTCTCGAGGCGCCCGCAGCTGGTGAGGTGGTGCTGTCGGTGCCGTCGCCGGAGGCGCTGCGGCGCGATCCGGCCACGGTACGCCGCGTGATCGGCGGCGCCGGGACCGGCGTCGATCCGCTGGTGGTCGTGATCGAGGCCGCCGACGAGCTCCGTGAGGAGGAGCTCGCGGCGGTGGTGGAGGCCGCCGGCCACACCAAGCGGGCGGTGATCCTGCGCATCATCGCCGACGGCTGAACGCTCCGGAATGGACTGGAGCGTCGGCCGGTACGAGCGCATGGCCGCGCAGCGCCTTCCCGCGGCCGCGGCGGTCGTCGATCGAGCCGCTCCCGCGCCGGACGAGCGCGTCGTCGACATCGGCTGCGGAACCGGCAACGCCGCTCTGCTCGCTGCGCAGCGACGGGCGCGGGTGGTCGCCATCGACCCCGCCCGGCGGTTGCTGGAGGTCGGACGCGGACAGGCGACGGCTCACCGTCTGGACGTGGAGTTCGTCCGCGGCAAGGCCGCTGCGCTCCCAGTCGCCGACGCGTCTGCCGACGTCGTCGTGTCCGTGTTCGGGGTCACCCTCGCGCCGGATGCGGCCGCCGCGACGATGGAGATCGCGCGGGCGACGAGTCCGGGGGGGCGGATCGCGCTCTCGGCGTGGCTGCCGCAGGGCGCGCTGTCGGAGATGATGAGCATCCGGCGCCAGGCGCTGGCGGCGGCCGGAGCCGCGACGCCGGGCGCGCCACCGTTTGCCTGGCACGATCGCGACGCGCTCGCGGAGCTCTTCGGCGCTCACGGATTCTCGGTCGAGGTGACCGAGCACGCGCTTGCCTTCACCGCTCCATCGGCCGTGGCGTTCATCGATGGCGAGCTGCGCGATCATCCGGCCTGGGTGGGCGGTCGCGACGCGCCGGAGGCCGCCGGGGCGATGGAGGCGGTGCGCGCCCGGGCGCTGACGATGTTCGCCGACGTCAACGAGGTGTCGAGCGGCTTTCGCGTCACCAGCCCCTACGTGATCGTGTCGCTCGGCGCGCCACGTGACGCGGCCGGCCGGTCGATGAAGGCAGAGAAAATGCGCAGGTATTGCTGCAGTCGTCGCAATTCGGCGGCCACCGAGGTAGGGTGTGCGCCAGTGAGGCGTCCGGTGGAGGTGTTGGCAGGCACTTGGGCACGTCGTCATCGGCTGGTGACGGCACTGGCCGCGTGCGCGCTCGTCATCCTGGCATGCGCCGCGTCGGCTTCGGCGGCGTCCCCGAAGCTCGGCGGAGGGTCGGGCTACTACGTGACCTTCGTCGCGCGTTACTGCCCGGCTTACACCGACATCTACGCCAACCGGGCCCGCAACGACATCCAGGAGAGCCTCAAGGATCTCGGGCCTGACTCCCAGTATCCGGACAGCGGCTTCCTGGTCAACCCGGATGCCGAGGGCGCATCACCGCAGAGTCTGTGCAAGCCGCTGCCCAACTGGCAGTTCACGCTCGGCACCGGGATCGAGGCCGGGGCGTCGACCGGTCCGTGGGGATCGCTGTCGATCGTCACCAACCCCTACCGCACCGCGATCCAGACACAGCAGTCGACTCGCCTGCTCGATCAGAACGGGCGGCCGGTCGGGCATCAGCGGATCCGGGGCGCGACCACGATCGAACTGACCAAGGCCCAGCGCCAGCAGGCCAGCAACGCAAGTCAGCTGTGGGCTCAGGGCGGGACCCCGTCCGATCCGGTGCTCGTCGGCAAGTTCCCCGGCCCCCAGTTCGGGTTCGGCGCGCTGCGCTGCGCCACCGACGCGCTCAACGGCGACAACGTCGAGTTCATCTACTTCCCGGCGGGCGTGACCCACGTGTTCTGCTACGGCCTGTACGTGGAACCGCCGCCGACCTCCGGAACGATCACGATCAAGAAGGCGGTAACAGGCGCTCCCCCCGGGGACAACCCCTCATTCCCGTTCAACGGCACGCTCTCGTACAACCCGGACGGCTTTCAGCTGACCGACGGGGGCTCGATGGACTTCTACCGGGCGGGCGGCGCAACCTGGGATGTGACCGAGGGCTCGGTCGACGGATACAGGCTGAGCTCGCTGAACTGCACCAGTGCCAGCGGGGACAGCACCGCCGATATCAATGGCAGCACCGCCGCGATTCATCTCGCGGATAGCGATCACGTCACCTGCACGTTCACCAATCAGTACGTGCCGCCCACCGGCGGTCTCACCATCCGCAAGACGACAACGGGTGGCGTGGGCACCTTCGGCTACTCGGTTACGCCGGCGTCCGGCGAAGGCGAAACCCATCACCTCCACGCCACCACGACCGAGCCCCGGGTGCCCGTTGACGCCGAGCCTTCGTTGGAGTCGCTCGCGCCGGGCGCGTACGTGATCCGCGAGCGGCCCCAGTCGTCGCCGGACGGCCGCTGGCGGCTGGTCCGGGTCCGGTGTGACGGAGCCGCGGAACCGACCACCGGTCCGGTGCACGTGGAGGTCCGCAGCGGCGAGTCGACCACGTGCACATTCGTCAACGCGTTCATCCCCCGCGGGTCGATCTCGATCGCGAAGGTCACCACCGGCGCCACGGGAACCGCCACGTTCCTGGTCGGCCCGTTCAGCGGAGCTCCCGCCCAGTTCGTGCAGCACGCAACCACAACCACCGAGGGGTCGCCGGCCGACGCCGTGCCCGCCACTCCGGCGGACGCCACCGACCACCTCCGGCTCGGCTCCTACACGATTACCGAGCAGTTGCCGGCGAGCGCCAACCCGGGTGACTGGGCGCTGACCTCGGTGTTCTGCAACGGCGTGACGGTACCGTTCGACCAGGGAAAGATCACCGTCAGGTTGACCCGGCAGGCCCCCTCGGTTCGCTGCACCTTCCAGGATGCCTTCACCACTCAGCCTCCGCCCGTGCCCCCGACTCCGCCGACACCGCCGACTCCGCCGACTCCGCCGACACCGCCGATCCCGCCCCCGCCGTTCTACGCGGTCGCCCATCTCGTCGTCACCAAGCAGCCCTCGCCCAAGGCCGTCGTACTCGGGCAGACCGTCACCTATCGCATCACGGTCTCGAATCGGGGACCGGACCCGGCTCAGCGAGTCAGCCTCACCGACCAGCCGTTCGGGCCGTCCTCGATCCTGAGCGTCCATACGACGGCGGGCGCCTGCAAGACCAGTCCGCGTCTCGTCTGCCAGCTCGGAACGCTCAAGGCGGGAGCCAAGGTGACGATCACGGTTCGGGCGGTGCCGCGGATCGTCACCCGGAGGTTCATGAACCGAGCAGTCGCGGGGACCGCGACCGGGGAGTCGACGCTCAAGGACAACGTCGCCACTGCCGCGGTCAGGGTGACCGCTCCGCCCCCACCGCCGCCGGGACGCGGCTGAGCCGGCCGTCGAGGCCGGGCCGCCGCCGCCAGCGCCCCGTCAGGTCAGCCGGCCGCGCAGGACGCTGTCGCCGGAGTGCTCGGTGCCGCCGCCGATCTTCTGCTCGGAGATGTCCAGGTAGAGGTAGCGGCTCGAGCTGTCGGGAAGCCGAAGCGTGAGCCGCGCCATGCCGCCGGCGCCGATCTGGAATGCGGTCACCGGGGTCAGATGATGCACGTTGGTCATCAGCCACAGCTCGTAGAACGTGCCCGGTGGGGAGGGCGGAAGGTGCGCCACCCGCAGCAGCATCTGGTCGCCGCCCGGCATGTAGGCGACGGCGCGGGAGCTTCCGCCCGGCGCCAACGGGTGAAGGACGACCGAAGCGACATTCGGCCGCGGTGAGCCCGACCCGCCGTTGTTGCCCTGAACCAGGTACCCCGCCCCGAAGCCGATGCCCAGGCAGACCACGGCGGCGGCGGTGGCGAGCGCGGCGATGAGCCCGACCCGGCGCCGCCCGTCCGGAGCTCCGGCGGCCGATGAATCCCTCAGGGCGGGCGCGGGCGTCGGGGCCCAGGCCGCCGCCGGCACCTCGGCCAGCAGTTCGGTCATCGAACGCATCGCCGCAAGCTCGGCGGCGGCCTCGGGATCGCTGGGCGGCGCGGGGACCCGAGAGCCGGACGACCCCCCCTCGGGGTCGGGCGCGCCTCCGGCGCGGGGCGCGCCTCCGGCGCGGGGCGCGCCCTCCAGCTCGGCGAGCACCTGCTCGGCGGCATCGAGGCGAAGCCGGCTCGGCTTGCGCGGCGTCACTTGCCCACCTCGGCACGCTGCTCGGCCTCCAGCAGGTCCCGCAGCTGCGCCAACCCTCGAACCATCCGGGTCTTGATCGTCCCCAGGGAGACCCCGGTCCGCGCCGCGATCTCGGTCTGGGTCAGGCCGTCGTAGAAACGCAGCCGCAACAGGCTGGCCTCCTCGCGGGGGAGGCGCTCCAGCAGCGCCGCGATCCGCCACCGCTCGAGCATCGCTTCGGACTCATCCTCCGATGTGGCCGACAGGGCGGCCCGCTCCGCGGCGGCCGAGGGGTCCACCGGCTCGGGAACACGCCGCCGAAGCTCGTCCAGGGCGCGGGACCGAGCGATCATCAACACCCATGTCAGCAGGCTGGCCCGGTCGGGGTCAAACGTCTGCGCGCGCTGCCACACCTCCAGCAGTACCCGCTGCAGCACGTCCTCCGCGGTCGCGCGATCGTGCAGCAGCTGCGTCAGGTAGCCGAGGATCGTCCGCCCGTGAGCCTCCATGACCAGCGCGATCGCCTCGGGTCGACGCTCGTGCAGCGCCCGCGCGGCTCGTCGATCGGCGCGTCCCCGCCGCCGCGGCGCGAGCCGGGCCGGGTCGCTCATGCCGGCGGTCGGCTGCAGGGCGGCCGTGAGCGAAGACATCTGCATAGGTACGAGTCCGGCGGTGAGAGCGGTTGGCCGACCACGATCGAGCTCCGCACCGTATTCGAGCTGACCTCCCGGTGCCCCCTGGTCCGGCCCCGTCGGCCCACGCCGGCGGGGGCTGGGCCGGGGGTGGCAACGGCGAGGGCGCCGTCCGCCACCCTTGATTGAATGGCGTGATCGTCGATCCCGAGCTGACAGCTGAGCTCGACAGGCTCAGATCGGAGCTGGCCGGCGCGAGCGCGGAGTTGAAGGCCCACATGGCCTCCTGGGAGTACGCGTTTGCGATGGGCAGCGGCCGGGATGGAGCCAAACAGCACCCGAGGCACCGCGAGACTCACGAGCGAACCGCGGCCCTCACCACTCGATATCGCGACCTTCGCGCCCGGCTCGCCGAGTACGAGCTCTAGCGACCTCCGCGCTCGGGTCGCCGTACGAGCTCTGGCGACTCCGCGCTCGGTCGCCGAGTACGAGCTCTTGGCGAGCCCGGGACTTGGGCGGCGGCGGCCCGTCGGCGTTCCAGCCCGCTCGGGCTTGAGAACTGGGACGCAGGGTAGCCCTCAAACAGGGTGCGCGCGAGCAGCTCGCGGATTCGCGCCGCCGGTGATTCGAAAGGAGACGCGAGATGGCGGACAACAGAGGCGTTGCCTACATGGGCACGGGCAAGGTGGAGGTCCAGGACATCGACTTCCCGACGTTTGAGCTCCAGGACGGGCCGGGGGTCAATCCGGCGAACATCGGCCGGCAGCTGCCCCACGCCGCGATCCTCAGGTGTGTGGCCACCAACATCTGCGGCTCGGATCAGCACATGGTCCGCGGCCGCACGACGGCGCCCGAGGGGCTGATCCTCGGCCACGAGATCACCGGCGAGGTGGTCGAGATCGGGCCCGGCGTGGAGTTCATCAAGGAGGGCGATCTCTGCTCGACGCCGTTCAACATCGCCTGCGGTCGCTGCCGCATGTGCAAGGAGGGCAACACCGGCGTGTGCCTGAACGTCAATCCGGAGCGCCCCGGATCCGCCTACGGCTACGTCGACATGGGCGGCTGGGTTGGTGGGCAGGCCGAGTACGTGGTCGTGCCCTACGCCGATTGGAACCTGTTGAAGTTCCCGGACAAGGAACAGGCGATGGAGAAGATCCTCGACCTGACGATGCTCTCCGACATCTTCCCCACCGGCTACCACGGCGCGGTGAGCGCCGGCGTGCACTCCGGAGACACCGTGTACGTCGCCGGGGCCGGACCGGTCGGTCTGGCCGCGGCCCACTCCGCTCAGCTGCTCGGCGCTTCGGTGGTGTTCGTCGGCGACCTGATCCCGGAGCGCCTCGAGCAGGCGCGCAGCTTTGGCTGTGAGCCGATCGACATCTCCAAGGGCGACCCCAAGGACCAGATCGAGGACATTCTCGGCGTCCCCGAGGTCGATGCCGCCGTCGACGCGGTCGGCTTCGAGGCCCGCGGGCACGGCGCCGACTCCGAGCACGAGGCGCCGGCGACGGTGCTCAACTCGATCATGGACGTGACCCGCGCCGCCGGAAAGCTCGGCATCCCGGGTCTCTACGTCACCGGTGATCCGGGCGCGGCCGACGAGGCCGCCCAGCAGGGATCGCTGTCGATCCGCATCGGCCTCGGATGGGCGAAGTCGCACAGCTTCACCACCGGGCAGTGCCCGGTGATGAAGTACCACCGCGGGCTCATGCAGATGATCCTGCACGACAAGGCGCAGATCGCCAAGGCGGTCAACGCCACCGTGATCTCGCTCGACGAGGCGCCCCAGGGCTACAAGGACTTCGACAGCGGGGTGGCCAAGAAGTTCGTCCTCAACCCGCACGGTCTGATCAAGACTTGACGCTCGCGGCCCGGGTCGACCCGGCTGCCCCGGGTCGACCCGGTTGCCCCGGGTCGATCCGGGCTACGCCGCGACCGCCGCGAACCGCTCGCGCATCAGCGGCAGGACGTCGCCGCAGAACTGATCCAGGAAGCGGATCTGGTCTGCGCCCGGCGCGTGAAAGACCAGGCGCTCGAAGCCCAGCTCCACGTAGGGCCGGATGCGCTCGACGCAATCCTCGGGGTCGTTGCTGACGATGAACCGATCCGGAGCCCGGTCCAGCGCGGCGTCCGCCAGCTGCTCCATCTCCAGCGGGTCGTCGACGCCCGCCTTCTCGTCTCCCGACAACCCCAGCGCCGCCCAGAACCCGCAGGCTCCGCGCGCGTACTCCAGGTCGTGGTCGTAGGACACCTTGATCTCGATCATGCGCTCGATCCCGTCGGCGTCGCGCCCCGCTGACTGCGCGCCCTCGCGCACGCTGTCGAGCAGCTGCCGGTAAAGCTCGGGCGACTTGCCGCTGGTGCAGATGAACCCGTCGCCGGCTCGTCCGGCCAGCTTGGCCGCCAGTGGACCGGAGGCCGCGATGTAAATCGGCACCGGCGCCTGCGGCCGGTCATAGATGGTGGCGCGATCGGTCCGGTAGTACTCGCCTTCGAAGCTGACCCGCTCCTCGCTCCACAGCTGCCGGATGAGCTTGATCGCCTCCGCCAGCCGCATCCGGCGTTCCTTGGCCCCTGGCCACGCGCCGGCGGTGACCGGCGTCTCGTTCATCGCCTCACCGGTGCCGACTCCCAGGATCACTCGCCCGGGATTGAGGCATCCGAGCGTTCCGAAGCTCTGCGCGATCACCGCGGGTTCGTAGCGCAGGGTCGGGGTGAGCACGCTGGTGGCGAGGGTCGCCGTCTGCGTCGCCTGCCCGAGGGCGCCAAGCCAGACCAGGGCGTTGGGTGCGTGGCCGCCCCGGTGTCGCCACGGCTGAAAGTGGTCGGAGACGGCGATCGTGTCCAGCCCGGCCTGCTCGGCATGGACGGAGTAAGCCAGGAGATCGCTCGGCCCGAACTGCTCGGCCGAGGCCTTGTAGCCGAAGTGCATCGCCATCTACTCATCTCCTTCGTCGCGGTCAGGCGCCACCGCACGGTCGCGGGCTCCCGGGCCGGCCGTGGGTCCCTTCTGTCGATTGATCATATGCAGCGCTTCCGGGCGGTCCGCGCAGCGAGCGCGACGCGTGCAGGACGCGGCCGGCGGTCAACCGGTACATTGCACCGCGAACTCGGGGCCGCGCCCCTGATCCCGGCGCGGACGTAGCCCTTTCGGCCGGGGGGCGGCCACATCAAACTAGAGGAGGTTGGGAATGAAGCGATTCGTCCTGGCGCGATTCGGCGCGTCGATCCTGTCGGTCATGGCGCTGGCGCTGCTGGTTGCCGGCACGTCGAGCGCGAGCGCCGCAGCCCCGGTGACGAGGACGTTCTCGTTCGTCAGCGGCCCCGGCAGCAAGACAAAGACGCTGTTCAACCTGGACGGCATGCTGGTCAACGCGCGCTGCACCGCCAGCGGCTCGCCGATCATCTACGCGTTCTCGTCTTCTCACAATGCCGATTTGTTCGGCCACGTGTTCGACGGTCTCGGCCGGACCCACATCATCAAGGACAGCTCCTTCGTCAAGGGCACCGGGGGTGACCTCCTGTCCACCACCAGCGGCGACTTCGACGCCAGCGGCGTGGTCCTGTTCGAGACCTATGCCGGCAAGGTGGTCACCGTCAACTACGCGTTCGACAACAGCACCACCCTCGCCAAGCGAAACGTTTGCACCGTCTACGGTTCGGCGATCGCCACCTGACGAGCTGAACGTCTGAACGCGGCGCCGGCCGATGGATCAAACGACGTGAACCTCGGTCGGCGCCCGCTCAGCGACTAAACGCCGCTCACGGGGATTGCGGCAAAGACGGATCGCGCTGGGCGGTTTCGACCGGGCGCACGATCCGGTCATACCCGTCCTACAGGCTCGCCTGTGCCTCGATCCTCTCCTGGAGCGCCGCGTGCCTCAGCTCGCCACGGCCTCTCTATTGGCTCGCCGGGCTCTGTTGCTCGGCCTGCTTGAGCTCCTGCTCGAACTCCCGGCTGTCGGCTTCGATCTCCCGTTCGATCGTCTTCTGGGCGCGCGTCAGCGCCTTGTCGAGCTGCTCGCCGACGCGCGATTGACCGATCACGATCAGGGCCGCCTCTCCCTCATCCAGGTAGTCACCGAGCTCCTTCATGTCGCCGCGCGACATGCCGCGGGCGAGGTGCCCGACCACGCCACCGGCTACCCCGCCGACGGCGGCCGACGCGATGATCGAGGGCGGAAACAGGATCCCGGCGACCGCCCCGACCGCGATGCCCGTCCAGGCGCCGTGCTGGGTTGGCTTCTCGTGCTTGGAGACGTGGACCTTGCCCTCGGAGTCCTTGGTGATGACCGCCACGTCATAGGTGCCGACCAGGTCGGCGTGGTGCAGGTCGAGCAGCGCCTCGTAGTCGGCCAGGGCATCGTCGGCCGTCGCGTAGGTGGCGGCGTAGATGAACACGGGTCTGTCACTCATATGATCTCCGGTTGCTCGCGGTTGCCGAGCTCGACATGATCACACTTGGCGGCGAGCAGCGAGGTCGCCGAACCTGGGCTCTCGGGCCGTCAGCGGCCGCTGGCGGCATTCGCTCGTCAGCCCAACCAGCCGGCGGCGGTTGCCCAGCAGCGTTAGCGTTCCCCGCGCAGGATGCAGCAGTAGACCCCGCAGCGTTCAATCCGACGCCCACCGACGGCGATTTAGCGGACCCGCAGCTTTTCATGCGACGCCCCACCGACGGCGATTTAGCGGACCCGCAGCGTTCCGTCCGACGCCCCACCGACGGCGATTACCGGACCAGCTGATCTATTTGATCGAGAACGACAGGGGCGACGTGGTCTGGGTGCGGTCGACGTCGGTGACGGTGACGCTCATCCGCAGCTTGGAGGCGCGCCCGCGCTGGGCGGTTGCGAACAGCTGCTTGCCCTCCACCATGCCCGCCGGCCCGATCGACACTGTGGTCTTTGCCGTCGAGTTCCTGAAGGTCACCGCCAGCTGCCCGCGCGATCGCTTCAGGCCTCGGAGCGTGGCGCCGGATGCGGTGACGGCGCGGTTGAGCAGCTTTTGGTTGTTGGTGAAGCTCAGTCCGCTAGGCAGCAAGATGGTGATCGATCTGATCCTGGGCGCATACGGTGTCGTGGCGGCGGTGAGGCTCAGGCGCGGCTTGGCGCTGGCCAGGCCGGTGAGCGAGGTGGTGCTGATCGTGGGAGGCGGTGTGGGGGCCGGGATGGTCCAGATGCCGCGGTGGCCGGGTCTGGCACCGACGTTCAGGTACAAGGTGGTCGTCGTCAGCGCGAGCTGGTAATCGGCACCGATGCCAAGCGAAGGGTCCACCCTGGCCGGGACCGGAATCGAGAACCGCTGCCGGCTGGGCAGAAAGATCCCGGAGAGACGGCCGGCCGGCGCCTCCCAGATGATCGCGTGCGCGTTGGCGTCGGGGGGACAGGCCAGCGAGGCGCATCCTGCCGTCGACTCCGACGGTGCCGCTGAGCGGCTAAGCACGCCCGCGGTGAGGAACTCGTGCAGGTGAGATCCACACCGCTCCAGGTAGGCCCCGCCATTGCCGGCCGCGATCTCAAACGCGCCGGCCGGAGTGAGCGACCCCGGACGATCACCGTACGGGGAGAACGAGACCCTGGGTACCGTAAGCGGCGTACAGACCTTCTCGGTTAGGCCCGGTGAGTCGAGGTTGACGGTCGTGCTCCCGCCGGACGGGTCGGCGATCGCCTGTCCGGTCCGCAGGCTCTGGAACGCGAGCATGTCGGGGGAGTGCTCGTCGCCTGAACCCACGTCGAGCGCGACCCAATCGGTCCCGACGGCGGTGATGTAGGGCGGGCAGTCATAGTTGCCGGTGCCGCAGGCGTATCCGAGCGGAGGCTGCTGCAGTGCCCGGCCGGGATGAACGCGCTCGTCTCGCCGGTCGTGACGTCGTAGAGCTGCTGGGTGACGGGCGCCAGGCCGCCCGGGTAGCAGAGCAGCGCCAGTCGGCTGTCGCCCCCCGTCGTGACCCAGCAGTCGCTGGCGAACGTAAGTACCTTCCGTTGTCCGGTCACCTCGTCGACGAGAACGCCGTCGTGTCCGTCAGAGCCCGTCTCGATGAACACATAGCGGCGGGAGCTCAGGAAACCGTCGGCGCGAACGTGCGTGAAGTGGGGGTGAAGGACCACCCGCCGGCTCGTCGGGGAGCGTGCCGCGGCGGATGCGACGACCGGGCCGCACAACGCGCAGGTCAGCACCACCACCCGCACCAGACGGTGAAACGACCACAGGTGGAGGGCGTCGGTGCCGATGCGCATGAGTCCTGAAACGCGCGCGGAAGGCTGAAGTTCCGTGCCCGGGGTGACGAGCCTCAGGGCAACGAGGGCTCGTTCGGGCGGTAACGTGTCGCGCTAGGCGGTGAGGATCAGCGGAGCGCCGTGGGTGATGACCACGGTGTGCTCGACGTGTGCCGAGACTGCCCCATCAGCCGTCTGGATCGTCCAACCGTCATGGCTGGGGCGCACCGCGCCGGTACCGGTGGAGAGGATCGGCTCGATCGTGATCACCAAGCCGTCGGTCAGCGGACGGGAGTGACCGGCGACGTAGTGGTTGGGGACCGGAGGGTCCTCGTGAATGCGCCGCCCGATGCCATGGCCCATCAGATCCGGACACACGGCGTACCCGCGCCCGTTGACGGTTTGCTGCACCGCGCGGCCGATCTGGTTGATCGGCATGCCGGCGCGGGCGACGCCCAGCGCCTGCTCGAGCGCGGCGCGCCCGGCGGCGACCAACCCAAGCGTCGAGGGGCGAGCGGGTCCGACGGCCACCGACACGCAAGCGTCGGCATAGAAACCATTCAGCTCAGCGGTCACGTCCAACTTGACCAGGTCCCCGCGGCCAAGACGACGCCGGCCCGGGATCCCGTGCACCGCCTCGTCGTTGACGCTGATGCAGTTCACCCCGGGAAACCCGTAGTCAAGCTGGGGACCCGACCGCGCCCCGGCACGGCGAAACACACGGGCGCCGATCTCGTCAAGCTCCCCAGTCGTCGCCCCGGGCCTGACGCTCTGGCGCATCATCCGGATCGCCTCCGCCACCACCCGGCCCACCACCCTCAGGTGCTCAAGCTCCTCCGCCGTCTCGATCGACATCGACCAAGCCTATCCCGCCGACTACGCACCTCGCCGATCTGGAGGACGCACTGACCTGGCTCATCCAATTCCGAAAGCCTTCTTGAAGGACTCGCCCCAGCTCGTGGTTGAGCCGGCGGGCGGCCCGGCGGCCTCTGAATCGGTGGCTCCGGCCAGAGTGCGGGAGTTAGAGGTAGGCGATCCCCATCCGATCTCGATGCCGGTCCCGCTGGGGGCGAACGACGCCACCCTCTGTCGGCCTCGGAAGTAGGTGCCGATCGCGAGCGTGACCGGGTCGATCTGCTCGGCCACGTACCAGTAGTCCGAGAGAGCACCGGACGGAGGGTGGATGAACCGAAACAGCAGTAGTGGTTCGCCCGCATACCAGTCGCGCATTACCTGAACGAGTCTGGAAGCGAGGGGCGCATAGATACCCGCGCCGGGACGGGCGCTCGCGTCGACGCCCATGTCATCGCGCTCGATGGTGAAGCCGGGGATCGGATCTGAACCGACCGAGCTGCCACTGTCGGAGCCGACGGGTTGTCTCTTGGCTGTCTCATGGACCGCGGCTTGCAAGGTGGACGCGGTGCGCCTGCCGACCGATCCGCTGGCGGGGTACAACTCATGCGCCAGCTGGAAGCGTCGCACCATCGACTTGGTCATCGCGCCGAAATGACCGGTCGCGGGGACGTTGAAACCAACTTGCGACAGCCAAGTTTGCAGCGTCTTGACGTCAGCGCCCGACTGACCCCTGCGCAGAGTACGCGCAAACACCGATGCCGACGACCGCTTTGCCACGGTCCGCTGGTGCGCCCGCGGAGTGCTCAGTCCCGCCCCGCCCGAGCCCGCCGCCAGGGCACTCGAGCAAGCGCAGAGAAGACCGACCAGCGCGAGACCGGCGACACGACCCGCGCGCTTCATCGGCTGAGCACGTCTCGCATCGATTCCCGCGGCTCACTACGGCGTCCCGGGCAGGTACGTGACGATGACCACCAAAAGGTTGCAAGAAGTGAACGCATGCACAGCCTCCGCGGGCGCGGCTTCGTGGTTGGCGCCTTTGGCCTACGGAGTTAGCTGACGGGCTAGCGCTGTGCGCCTCCCGCGGACCACCGCGGGACTCGCCCCAAAAACTTGGGTTCTCCGCTCCCCGGGGCGGCAGTCCGGGGATTCGGCGCGCGCCAATCTATCAAACAATCACGCGAGCGACGAAACCGGGACGGATATGCTCGACCGGTGTCGGCCGCCGACGTGCTGCTAGGGGAGCTCGGGGACTGGGCCGCAGCCCGTGGGGCGGTGCCGCAGGCGCACCGGTACGGGCCGGAGTCCGAGCACGAGGCCGACCTGCTGCTGCCTTCCGGCGAGCCACCACATCGGGTCGCGCTGCTGCTGCACGGGGGGTTCTGGCGCGCCGCTTACACGCGCTCGATCATGAGTGCGCTGGCGACGGATCTGGCCGACCGCGGATGGGCGACCTGGAACGTCGAGTACCGGCGCGTGGGCAGCGGTGGCGGGGCTTCGCAGACGCTGGCGGACGTGCGCCTGGCGATCAACGCGCTCCAGCGTTTCCGGGGTCGCCTGGACAGCCGGCGCCTGCTGGTGATCGGGCACTCGGCCGGCGGCCAGCTGGCGCTCTGTGCGGCCTCGAGTCCGGCGGTCGCCGCGGTGGTCTCGCTCGCCGGGGTGTGCGACCTCGTGTCGGCCGCGCACCAGGGCATCGGCGAGAACGCGGCGATCGAGTTCGTCGGCGCCGGCCCCGAGCAGCGGCCCGACGAGTATGCGCTCGCCGATCCGCTGCAGCAGCTGCCGAGCGGGGTCGAGGTCTTGCTCGTGCACGGGGATGCCGACAACCGCGTGCCCGTCCAGCAGAGCCGCGACTACGCCGCGGCGGCACAGCGGGCGGGTGACAGCTGTGAGCTGCTCGAGCTCGAAGGGGTCGATCATTTCGCGCTGATCGACCCGCGCACCGCGGTCTGGGCAACCGCCGCCGAGCGGCTGCCGGCGCTCGTGAAATGACCACCCGAGCGGCAGGCATGGGGCGGCCTGATCCGATCATCGTCGTCGGCGGCGGCATCGGCGGTCTCGCGACCGCGTTGACCCTGCACCGGCGCGGTCTGGATTGCCGCGTGTACGAGCAGTCGCCGCAGATCCGCGAGCTCGGCGTCGGAATCAACACCCTGCCCCACGCGATCGGCAAGCTGGGCGAGCTGGGCCTGCTGGATGCGCTCGACGCGGCGGGGCTGCGGACCTACGAGCTGATCTACATGAACCGCTTCGGCCACCAGATCTGGCGGGAACTGCGCGGGATCGATGCCGGTCACGCCGTGCCGCAGTTCTCGATCCACCGCGGCGCCCTGCAGGGCGTGCTACGAGACGCCGTCGTGCAGCGGCTCGGCGCACACGCGATCTGCACCGGCCGGCGGCTGGTGAGCTTCGACCAGGATGGCGAGGCGGTCACGGCGCGGTTCGCGGACGAGTCCGGCGCGCCGATCGAGTCCGTGCGCGGCGCCGCGCTGATCGGCGCTGACGGGATCCACTCGACCGTCCGCGAAGCGCTGGTTCCCGGCGAGGGCCCCCCGCGGTGGAACGGGACGATGTTGTGGCGGGGCGCGGTGCACTGGCCGGCGTTCTTGACCGGGCGCTCGATGATCATCGCCGGCGGGATGGCGGCGAAGGTCGTGGTGTACCCGATCGCGCCCGGCGCCGGCGAGGATTCGCGGCTCACCAACTGGGCGGTGATGGCGCGGATCGGCGAGGAGGGCACCCCGCCGCCCCGGCGCGAGGATTGGTCGCGCCCGGGTCGGCTGAACGAGCTGATCCCGCACGTCGAGCGGTTCGCGATCGAACAGGTGAACGTCGAGGCGCTGATCCGGTCGACCCCCGTGTTCTGGGAGTACCCGGTTTGCGACCGCGAGCCGATCGGCCAGTGGTCGCGCGGCCGGGTGACGCTGCTCGGAGACGCGGCCCACGCGATGTATCCGGTCGGCTCCAATGGAGCCAGCCAGGCGATCCTCGATGCGTGCGTCTTGGCCGACGCGCTGGCCGACAGCTCGGACGTGAGCGAGGCGCTGCTCGCCTACGAGCGGGCGCGGCTGCAAGTGACGTCTGAGATCGTGTACTCGAATCGCAGCGGCGGCCCGGAGGGGGTGATCGACGCCGTCGAAGCGCTCGCACCCGAAGGCTTCGACGACATAGAGAAGGTCCTCCCGCACGCCGAGCGCGAGGCGATCGTTCGCGGTTATGCACAGAAGGCAGGCTTCGCGCCCCCCACCTCAGACGCTGTGCCCGATCCCGACCCGGTCTCCGCCTCCCATCCGGTCCCTGCCTCCCACGGCGTCCCCGCCTCCCACGGCGTCCCCGCCTCCCACCGCGTCCCCGCCTCCCACGGCGTCCCCGCCTCCCACGGCGTCCCCGCCTCCCACCCGGTCCCGCCTCCCGGCCCGTCCCCACCTCCCACTCCGTCCCGCCTCCCACCCGACGATAAGGAGCACCGACATGACTGACAGCGTTCCGGACGTGATCGGCGCGGGAGCGTCGATCGATGAACTCGAGTGGAGCATCCTCGGGCAGGTGTACCGGCCCAAGCAGCGCACCGAGCGCTCGTTCGCGTGGCACGCGACGCTGCCTCCAGAGACATTCGTTCCGCCACACGTGCATCCCACCCAGGACGAGCACGTCTACGTGCTCGAAGGAGTGTTGACGCTCGTCAGCGGCGACGAGGACCACCCGGCCGGCCCGGGAGACCTGGTGCGCCTGCCGATGGGCCAGCCGCACGGCCTCTTCAATCGATCCGGCGAAGCGGTCGTCTGCCTGTTCTGGGTGACTCCGACGGGCCGGCTGTTTGACCTGTTCGTGGCGATCGACGCGCTCCGCGAGCAGACTCCGGAGGCGGTCGTCGAGCTCGCCGCGCGCCATGAGGTGGAGTTTCTGCCGCCTCCGACGCAACCCGGTTGACGTTCAGCCCCGGCCGGCGCCAGTCGCCTGGCGTCAACCGGCGTTGACGGAGGTTCACCTGGATCCGATCCGGAGGACTCGCTGCCGCCCGCGCAGGACGGCCTACCGCGTCAGACGGTCAGACCTCGACGAGATGCTCGGACTCCGCGTCGACGGAGACGCCGGGGCGCTCTCCGCAGCCCAGCGCACCCATCGATCTGGAGACCTGCCGCTCGCCGTCCGCGTCCGCCGGGGTGAGCCCAGCACATGAGTGCAGAGCAGGCGATCGCGGCGACGGCCACGACCTCGCCGCGGGCGGTCCAGGCGATCGTACGGCCATTGCCAGCGCCGCCGTGAGATCCCGGGAAGCGGAACCGCGACCGGCACGCGCCACAAGCGCCGGCGGTACGAGACGGCGGGCCGGACGGATGTCCGTAAGACCCGCCCGGTGACGTGTCTCGGTGAACGTGCGACAACCGGACGCTGCCCCGGCGGGGGTTAAGGGCAGGCGCGAGCGGCTGCGTGTGCCGCGTCGGCTGCCATGCCCGGCGATTGAAGTCCTGTCGGGATTTGGATCCCGCTCAGCCACGAGGTCAGCCGCTTTGCTTCGGACTCGAGGGCGCGACGCGCGTGGGCTGAGACGCGCTCCAGCAGTCGGAGATGAACGCCCGTGTCGTCTTGTACCCAGCAGCCGACGACGCGGCCGTCGACCCAGGTCGTCGTGCCCGCGTTGCCCCGGTTGTCGAACAGCTGGTCTCGGTGGCGGTCGAAGTAGAAGTCACGGGTCCGCCAGCCCATTACGGTTGGATCGAGCACGGGCAGTAACGCGACCCATGAGCCGGGGTCCGGCGCCTCGTCGAGGTCGTTGGGCAGCAGCCAGCCGGTGGCGCCGCGATCGAGGGAGACCTCGACGGCGTCGAGCTCGGCGAGCGCCGCTCGCACGACGGATTTGGTGGCGCCCAGCCACCAGACGAGGTCATCCGTGGTGCCGGGGCTGAACGTGCGCAGCCAGCGGTGCACGAGCTCGCGGTAGCCGTCGGGGGCGCTCAAGGGCTCGGGAACGTTCTGGAGCCAGTGGTGGGTCAGCGTCCATTGTGGTCGCGCGGTCCGCCAGTGGCCGGTGGTGGTGGCGCGCATGATGTCGCCGCGCGCGTGGAGGTAGGTCAGCACTCGCGACGCTGACCACGGGTCAGTGGCCGACGCCGTCACCTTCACGGCAATCGTCGGCACCAGCTTGCGCAGCTGGACGGCCGAGAGGCCGTCCGGGTGCTCAGCGAGCGCGGAGAGCACCTCAGCGCGGGCGTGCTCGAGCCATTGCTCGCCGTCAGCGGCGAGTCCGGCTCTGACGAGGTCCCTGGCCATGCGGGTCCGATGGGTATCCGCAATCCGTGCCGAGGCGCTCCCCCATGCAGCGGCTAGCAGGTCGCGGCGGAATACGAACAAGGTTCGGCGCATCGCGAGCTGCTTGACGAGGCGGCGGTCGTCATACAGTGCTCGGTCGACGTCGGCGACCTCGAGCGACCGGCCGCGCGCCCAGCACGAGAGGTACACCGTGGCCGGCTCAGTCGCGTGGAGTACAGCCATCTGCCGGGTCACCGCCTCCGGGCAGCTCACGTGGAACGCTGGTGCGAGCGCGTGGCGGACAGCAAGCCGAGCGCGGCGCTCATCGTCGGATACGTGGCGCACGGCAGGCTGACCTGCCTAAGCCGCTCGGCCGGCGCACGCCGCCCGCATCTCAGGCCGCGGCTCGTCGGGCCTGCCTGCGCGCCGCTTCGCGCGCGGAGGCTTATCCCTGCCTGAGTCACTGACTTCTCCGAACCAACCCACACACCCGAAGGAGCACCAGTCCCTCACACCCTCACCCACGTGAACCTCCGCGGCCAAGCGCGCGAGGCGCGCACGTTCTGTCACTCGGCACGCCGCGTTTCGCGAGCTGATGACCGTCGCGCCCTGCGGTTGGCGATCAGCAGTAGCCGCCCATCGCCCGTGAGCGGCATCCCACGTAGCGACTACTGAGAACGAGCAGCGCGACGGACGTCGGCGCCCGCGGCACGAGCAGCTAGTGCGCTCTGGGCGGCGCGTTGTTCGCTTCCGTGATGCCAGGCCGGTCAGGCGTGGTCACCGATGCGGCGAAGCTGGAACGTCTCGCTGTGCCCGGGGGTCGGTTCGCGGGCGAGGCCGACTGACCACGATCTGGATCGTGGCAATGATCAGCACGATCACGGTCAGGATGCGCTCGCTGTCTGGGACCTTGTCGAAGATCGCGTACGTCTGGATCGATATGGCGAGGGCTTGAGCCGCGACCGCGAGGGCGATGGCCTGCCACCCGGTCACCTCTCGCCGCTCGAGTCGACCCGGGTGCGGTTGCCAGGCGGCGTAGGCAACGAGCATCGCCGCTCCCGCCCCTGCGGCATCGTAGATGGCCCGGTCATGAGAATGCGCCAAAGCCTGTACGGAAGAGATCGCGTCGGCAACTCCGGCTACCGTCAGCGCGACGCCGAGCGCCAGCCACATCCGCCCCGGGCGCCAGCCCATCAGGGCAAACACCCCGAGGACGGCCCCGACGAGGACCGCATCACCCAGCGGATACGCAAAGTCGAGCACAACGGCCAGCCCCGACGCGCTCGAATGCTCCGCGACCGGCTGTAGGAACAGGGCCACCCACGGCGTCGCAAGGAGCAGCATCACGGCAACGCCATCGATCCAGCGGTGAAGCTCGAAGCCTGGGACCCGTTCTCGGACCAGCAGCACGAGCGCCGCGACGATCAGCGGATACCAGGCCAGCCAGAACACGTCAGAGATACTCGCCGCCGGCAGTGCGGCGGCGCCGCCGAAGCGAATGCTCCAGATCGTGTCGCCGATGGCCCAGCTCGCGAGCGCGAGGGCGACCAGCAGCCACGCGGCGCGGCTCCGGTGTGCGCGCAACGCTCCCCCCGCGCAGGCGACCGCGGCGCACCACAGCAGTCCATCGTTGATCCAGTCGTCAAAGAGGCCGTCAACGCCCCGGCCTCCCAGCCCAAAAGCCTGGTGGGCTGCGTAAGCGGCCACCAGTACGGCCGTGATCGGCCAGAGGACGCCGATCGGAGGAAGACGCAACAGCGCGCCTCGGCGCCGGGCCCCTTGAAGCTCCACGGACAGAGACTAGCTGGAGCATTGGCGCGGGCGATCACCCGTGGGGTGCCGTTCACGCCCACGTCACTCATTTTCAAGCCGCGGCGAACGAAGAACCCTCGGTGACGCATCCGGTGCGATGCCAATCGACCGCCGAGGTCCGCGCCGCGGACACTCACTACGGACGCCGCCCCCCGAGTCACACCGTGGTGGCCCCCTCGGCCACGTCAGTCGGCGGTGGGCTCCGTGGCTCCGAGCGGGTGCTAAGACCGCAGCCGCGGCACCGCTCTGGGATGCCTCTGGCGGTAGCCTCGGAGCGTGCTGTTGACGATCTCGACCACTTGCCGGCCGGCGACGGATCTTGGCTTTCTGCTGCATAAGCATCCCGATCGTGCGCAGTCATTTTCGATCCCGTTCGGGAAGGCGCATGTCTTTTATCCGGAGGCGACCGTGGAGCGGTGCACGGCGGCGCTGTTGCTGGAGATCGACCCAGTCGGCTTGGTGCGACGCGGCCAGGGGGTGAGTAGTTTCGCGCTGGCGGAGTACGTCAACGACCGGCCCTATGTCGCGTCGTCGTTCCTGTCGGTGGCGATGGTCAGCGTGTTCAAGAGCGCGATGGCCGGGACGTGCAGCGGCCACGAAGAACTGGCGGCTTCGGCGATTCCGGTGGAGGCCGCGCTTCCGGTGGTGCCCGCGCGGGGCGGTGAAGCGCTGGTGCGCCGGTTGTTCGAACCGCTGGGCTACGAGGTCGAGGTAACAGCGATCGGATTGGATGCGCAGTTCCCGGAGTGGGGCGATAGCCGTTACGTCAGCCTTCATCTGGTACGGGAATGTCGCTTGGCCGAGCTGCTCACGCACTTGTATGTGCTGTTGCCGGTGCTGGATGACGACAAGCACTATTGGGTTGACGAAGCCGAGATCGAGAAGCTGATGCGACGAGGCGAGGGATGGCTCGCGACGCACCCCGAGCGCGACCTGATCGTCCGGCGCTATCTCAAGCAACAGGCGCGGCTGTTCTTCCCGGCCTTTGCGCAGCTTGACGAAGCAGCCCCTTCGGTCGACGACTTCGATCGATCCGGTCCTGAGAATCAGCTCGAGGAGCGTGTTTCGCTGCGAGACCAGCGCCTGGACGCGGTCGGGTCGGCGCTCAAGGCTTCAGGCGCCCGGCGAGTGCTCGATCTCGGGTGCGGTGCAGGTGCTCTGCTCGAGCGGCTGCTGCACGACGACTACGAGTTGATCGCCGGTGCGGATGTCTCGGTCCGCGCGCTCGAGCAGGCCGCGCGCAAGCTGAAGCTGGACGACCTGCACGACGCCCAGCGACAGCGGATCAGCCTCCTGCACACCCCATTGACCTATCGCGACAAGCGCCTGACCGGCTTCGACGCCGCTGCGTTGGTCGAGGTGATCGAGCATCTCGACCCGCCCCGTCTGGCGGCCGCCGAGCAGAACGTCTTCGGCTCGGCGCACCCCGGCACGGTAGTGGTCACGACCCCGAACCGCGAGTACAACGTGCGCTGGGAGGCGCTTCCGGCCGGCGAGTTTCGCCATCCCGATCACCGGTTTGAGTGGACGCGCGGTCAGTTCGCGGAGTGGGCGCAGGTAGTCGCAGATCGGCATGGCTACACGGTCCGCCACCTGCCGATCGGGCCCGAAGATCCGGAGGTCGGATCACCGACGCAGATGGCAGTGTTCAGCCGATGAGGCTCGAGGTTCCTGACCCCAGCCTGGTCCTGTTGATCGGCGCCTCAGGCTCGGGCAAGAGCTCGTTCGCGAGCAAGCATTTCGCGCCGACCGAGGTGATCTCATCGGATTTCTGCCGTGGCCTGGTCGCCGACGACGAGAACGACCCGAGCGCAACCCCGGACGCATTCGCGGTCCTGGAGTTCATCGCTGGGCGGCGGCTCGCCCAGCCCCGGTTCACGGTCATCGACGCGACCAACGTGCAACGCGCGAGCCGCCGGCCACTGGTTGACCTGGCCAAGCAACACGACCTGTTCCCGGTCGCGATCGTGCTCGATACGTCCGAAGGGATCTGCCAGCAGCGCAACCGGTCGCGCCCCGACCGGGACTTCGGCCCTCATGTCGTTCGCCAGCAACGCTCACAGCTGCACAAATCGCTGCGAGGGCTCCAGCGCGAGGGCTTTCGGCGCGTGCACGTACTCCGGACGCTTGAGGAGATCAACTTCGCCGAGGTCCACCGCGCGCCGCTATGGACCGACCGCCGGTCTGACCACGGGCCCTTTGACGTCATCGGGGACGTTCACGGCTGCTATTCCGAGCTTGTGGAGCTGCTACGTGAGCTCGGATACAGGGTCGACGCCGACGGGGCCCGTGTCACGCCGCCCGACCTGCGCCGCGCCGTATTCGTAGGCGACTACGGTGATCGTGGTCCGGACACCCCAAGGGTGCTCAAGCTCGTGATGGCGATGGTCAACGACGGAACCGCGATCTGCCTGCCAGGCAACCACGACGTCAAGCTGGTACGAAAGCTCAAAGGCCGCGACGTGCAGGTCACACACGGCCTCGGCGAGACGTTGAAGCAGCTCGAAGCCGAGCCGCAGGAGTTCCGCGATCAAGTACGGGACTTCCTCGACCGGCTCGTCAGCCATGTCGTACTCGATGACGGCAAGCTGGTGGCTTCGCACGCCGGCATGAAAGAGGGCTACCAGGGACGCTCCTCAGGACGCGTCCGAGACTTCGCGCTGTTCGGGGAGACGACCGGCGAAACCGACGAATTCGGGTTGCCGGTACGGCTTGCCTGGGCGAACGACTATCGCGGGAACGCGACCGTGGTCTACGGCCACACCCCTGTCATGGAGCCCGAATGGGTTAACAACACGATCAACATAGACACCGGTTGCGTGTTCGGAGGGCGTCTGACGGCTCTGCGCTGGCCCGAGCGTCAGCTCATCTCCGTCTCGGCGAGCCAGACCTATTACGAGCCGGCAAAGCCGCTTCAGTCGGCGGAGAACACCAACGGCGACAGGCCTGCGTTCCTGCTCGACGTCGACGATGTCGCCGGCAAGCGGATCGTTCAGACGCGGCTGGCACGGACGGTCACAATTCGTGAGGAGAACTCCGCCGCCGCCCTGGAGGTGATGAGCCGTTTCGCGATCGACCCGCGATGGCTCATCTACCTGCCGCCGACGATGGCCCCGACAGCCACCTCACAACGATCTGACCTGCTCGAACACCCAGAGGACGCGTTCGCTGAGTATCGAGCCGAGGGCGTCAGCCGAGTCATCTGCGAGGAGAAGCACATGGGCTCGCGCGCCGTCGCGATCGTGTGCCGCGATGCCGATACCGCGGCGCGACGGTTCGGTGCCGAACACGGCGAAACGGGTGCGATCTACACCCGAACCGGTCGCCCCTTCCTCGACAGCAACGCTGGCAGCGAGCGAGCGGTCGCCCGGATCCGCGCAGCGGTGAACTCGGCAGGACTATGGGACACGCTCGAGACCGACTGGCTCGTGCTCGACTGCGAGCTGCTGCCGTGGTCGGCAAAGGCGATGCCGCTCATCCACCGCCAGTACGCCTCGGTCGGCGCGGCCGCCGGCGCCGGACTCAACGCCAGCCTCGCCGCCCTCACCCAGGCTGCCGACCGAGGCCTGGACGTCGCCGGGCTGATCGACTTGCAGCGAACGCGGCTGGAACACGTCGACCGGTACATCGACTCCTACCGCAGATACGTCTGGCCCGTCGACAGCATCGACGACCTGCGTATCGCCCCGTTCAATGTTCTGGCCGGCGAGACGGGCGTCCACATCGATCGAGACCACAGCTGGCACCTTGATCTCTGTGACCGGCTCGTCACCGCAGACCCCGGCTGGTTCACCACCACCGACCGCCTCATCGTCGACGTCAACGATCCCGAGACTGAATCCGCCGGCATTACGTGGTGGCACCAGCTCACCTCAACCGGAGGTGAGGGCATGGTAGTCAAGCCGATCAGCTTCGTCGCCAACGGCCGCAAGGGCCTGGCGCAGCCAGGCATCAAATGCCGCGGACCGGAGTACCTCCGGATCATCTACGGACCCGAGTACCCAGCCCCCAACCAGATCGACCGCCTGCGAACCCGCGGCCTCGGACGCAAGCGGTCCCTCGCGATCCGCGAATTCAGTCTCGGCATCGAGGGACTTGAACGCTTCGTCGCCGCTGAGCCGCTCTACCGCGTGCACGAGTGCGTGTTCGGCGTGCTCGCGATGGAAACCGAGCCAGTCGACCCCAGGCTCTGAGCCCCGCCTAGCGAGGCTTCATCGCGCACCAGTCGGGCCGACGCACAACCGAGATCGATCGTCTCCGCCAGGACAATCGAACGCGAGGGAGACTTCCGCAATCACGCAGATCCGCCCAAAGCTAAGGGGCGAGAGGCGACGAGTCGCTGTCGCTTAGGGTCAGCCGGCGCCGGAAGCGGAGGTCGCTCGCCCCCAGCCCCTCGGACGTGACCGAGGACGCTTCGTGGGCTGCCAGCGTCCCGCTGGCGCGCCGTAACGTTTTGGCGCAGCAGGCCGCCGGGATCGACCACGGGCTCAACGACGACAGCCCGCGGCTGCTCGGTCGGATCGACGCGCTGATCGCTGCCTGGCCTGACGACGGCCGGGATGATCCCGCGCGCCGCCGGGTCGAGGAGCTCGTCGACGCTGGCCCACGAGGTGCACAACGCGGCCGGGAGATGCACGAGAGCGGTCAAAACACCGAAGTCGATGACGATGTCGACATCGGCTGGCTGCTGCGTCACCCGACCGATCACTGGCTGGGTCAGGCGGCCCCCACTGTCTCTGACCCGGATTGCCGAGCGTTGATCAATGCTCAGATCGCCAAGCTCGCGCCGAGCTATGCGCAACTGTGTGGTCTGGACTGGACAGCAGCGGAGGCGGTGGCTGACGTGATCTGCGAAATGCAGGTGCGTTGTACCCCCGGCCGCTGGACCGGCTGGAAGGAGCCCGTGCCGGCGATCGTGACCGCGCCGATCAAGGGCACGACATCGCTCGGTGAGCAGATCGCGGTCCGCTTGGTCCAAGATCCCGGCGGGCTGTTTGATGGCACGGTGGTGTCGTTGCTGGCTGGCGAGCGCTGGCTGGTCTGCGCCCGCGAGCTACAGGACGGCATGCTGCTGCCGCTCGGCGGCACACGCCGACTCGCGGTACCCAGCCTCTGACTCCGGCCGACCACCGCTGTCACGAGGCGCGGGGGTCTCGGCGGCCGCGAACGCCGGGCTCGGGCGACGGCGATCTCGCGCGACGCTGCCGGATGTCCGAGTGCTCTTCGCGGCTTACGGAGATGAGGAGCCCGCGCCTATAGGCACGGCCGCCGTTCATGGCGTGCGCAGGGCTTGAGGTGGATCTGGAGGCCGGTCGGGCCGGTGTAGGAGATGAGACGTGCTGGCTTGCCGAAGTTGTCGGTGATGACTCCGTTTGTGTTGGCGTTCAGCTGGATCGACGAGCCGTCGGTGAAGGTGACTTGGACGGGGGGGCTGGTGTGCTCGGGCAAAACAACGGTGAACGAGGTGCGAGACATCCCGAGTTGCAGCCCGTGAAGCTCGTAGTAGCGCGCTGGGCCACAGCCGATCCCGCCGCCGCCAAACCCTCCCGATCGCGTCAGACTCACCTGCACCGAGCAAAGCTCGCGACCCGCCGGCACCAGCCATTCCCGCTGCTTGGCGGTTGAGATCACCAGCGCACTGCGGCCAAACTCGAGCTCGGCCGGCGCATGCTGAGTAAGCGGGCCCTTGAAGGCCGCCGGAATCTGATCGTGGCGTGTCCGCGGGCGAGCCAGAGCCGCGAATGTTCCCGTTGCCCCGCCCTGGTTTGTCGGTCGTGTGATGGCTGTGGAAGCGGGGCTGTGATGCCCAGCGAGGACTACCCCGACGACCGCGATAACGACAAGCACGGCACCGGCGACCGTGACGAGTGAGCCGATCCTCGGTCGAGGCTGACGCTGAATCGTCTGGCCTTTGGCTTGGAGCACGCGTCGCCGGACACGATCTGCCAGCTCGCGCGCTTCCGCTTCCACCAATCCAGATCCTGAAGCGGAAGCCCGTTCGTCGGACCCGCTGAGGCGACGAACCAGCACTCTGAACCGTTGGTCGCAAACAGGTCATCCGCCCGCTTGTGCGGCGTCGACGGCGGCTTGGACGGTCGGGTAGACGAGCGTCAGGCCAGGTTCATCGGTGGCCTGACGCAGCTCATCGCGAACCTGGCCGATGTCACGGGCGATCAGCAGACGGATATGGCGGCGTCGCAGATCGCGGTGCAACTCGTCCAGGGTCTGGACGGCGCTGACGTCGATCGATGAGACGTCCTGGGCGTCGAGGATCACAGCGTGAACGTCGTCGGGTCGCGCGGCCTGCTGGAGGCGGGCGCGGACCCAGTCGGCGTTGGCGAAGAACATCTCGGCCTCGACCCGCAGGACCACGACGCCCGGCACGGTCTGGTCGTCGGGATGGCGGTCAAGGTCGCGATAGTGCCCGTCGGGTCCGCGGCCGAGCGTCGCGACCCGCGGGCGGGAGGAGCGGTAGAGCAGCAGCAGCATCGATACCGCGATCCCGATGAACAGGCCAGGGAGCGTGTCGAACACGGTGACACGTGTCGAACACGTGATTCAACCCGTGACAGACGATCAGGCCCAGATGACATCGACCCCGGCGCACGCTCATTGCCCCGTGGCTCTATGGCCCGAGCCCTACCTCACCCATAAGCAGGCCAGCGCGTGGTGCAGTTCCCGCGGCGGCGGGAGCTCGCGGTAGGCGTGGAAGGCCGTTTCGTTCAAGACGGCGTTCACATAGCCTGCTTTATTGACGACCATGAAGATCGAGTTCATCGCCGGCGTCGCCGTGATCACGGCCGACCCACCCATGAGCCGCCGACTCTACGTAGACGCTATCGGCCTGCCGCTCGAAGGCCAGGACGACTACATCCACAGCGAAAATATCGAGGGCTCAAAGCACTTCGGGGTGTGGCCCCTGGCCCAGGCGGCGCAGGCGTGCTTCGGAACCAGCGAGTGGCCTGCCGAGCGGCCGGTGCCGCAGGCCAGCATCGAGTTTGAGGTCGCCGACGCCGAGGCCGTCGCGGACGCGAGCGAGGAGCTGCGGGCCGCCGGCTACGAGCTGCTGCACCCCGCGCGCGAGGAGCCGTGGGGCCAGACGGTCGCGCGCATGCTTACAAGCGAGGGGCTGATCGTCGGGATCTCCTACGCGCCCGCGCTGCACGGGTGACGCAGCCCCCGGGCGAAACGAGAAGGCCGCCGCGCGCCTGCTTGGTCGCGAGCCTGTCTACGGATTTCACAGCCAACATTTTCTGACGACCTCATGAGAGCCGGTCGGCCGGGCAGAACGGCGGCTCCGCCACCGCAATGATCCGCACGATTCGGCTGACGTTGCGCCCATCGCACAAAGCCGAGACGCCGCATGGGTCATGAAACAGCCTCGCGACGAAGCGGCACTCTTGACTCGGCGAACAACATCAGCTCTGCGGTGGAGCCGGGCGCTGACGCCCTAAATGGTCTCCGGCATCCTGCACGGCTGGGGCGCGACGTGTACGCGCTTTAGATTCTCAGTTCAGCGGTCGCCCGCACTACCCCGAGCGTGATCGAGCTGGACGCCTGAGATCCGCCCGACCGACCCTCGCTGCGCAGCGCCGTGAGCCGATGGTGATGAGGTCAAGCGGCGGGTGGCGACAAGCTTCCCACCGATCAGGCAAAATCAGGCGAGGATGAGTCGCCTGATCAGGACCGTTGCGAACTGCCGTTATCGCGTCCGGGCCGCCCGGCTACTGGCGTTCGCGGTCGTGGCGGCGTTCGCGGCTGCAGTTCCCAGCACGGCCGCCGCAACGAGAGAGTGCTTCCTGCTGACACAGTGCACGCCGGTCGCCGGGTCATGGGTCGACATTCCCGCGGGCTCTGCGAGGTCGCCGGCGGTGACCGGCGCCACCGTCAGCTGTCCGGACACCAACGAATTCCAGTTGGCCGTCGGAAGCGATTACGAGCTGACCGGGGGCAGCCCGCTGACGTACGTCAGCCGCTTCATCTCCGGACCCGGAGCCGGCATGATCACCGGCGGCAACGCCTCCTTCCTCGTCGTGAACTTCAGCGCCACCCCCGGTGCGTTCCGCCCCCACATCGGCTGTATTCCGCTGAATGGAGCGAACCGCCCCCAAGCCGAACGGGGTACCTCCCGGGTTGATCGGATCCGCAAGGTGCGACTCCACCCTTCGCGCGCCGCGACCTACAACGATGGCTGTCGCCGCGGCGAGCGGCTCGTGCGCGGTTTCTCGGGGGTACTGTTCGACCAGAGCCGGCCGCCTTCGCCGCAGCAGTTGCGTAAAGTCACCACTACCGATCACCGCGTCGGTGAGGGGATCCGCGTCAGCGTGAGAACGGGTCGGAACGTCGGCGAGCACGAGAGAGTCGAGCTTCAGATCACCGCCGTCTGCCGCACCTGACCCGCCCGTCGACCGAGCTCTACGTCCTCGGGCCAAGTCGCCTGTCGCGTGAGCCTCGATTTCAGATCGATCTGCCGTCCGCCAAGCATTCGTGCGCCAGGGCGAGCGGGATCGGGGGCGGTTGTACTTGATGTGCGCGCCGGCAGGCCCGCAGCGGCCCACGCGCCTTCCGCTGCTGCCGAACGGCCACGCCCTGGCCACGTCAGTAGCCGTAGCTGGAGCCGCTGGCGGTCGGTGCCGCTGGCGTCGGGGAGCGCTGAGCCGACGTGATCGCGCTGCCGCTGGGTGCGAGAGCGTACCAGCGGGCGCCGAACTGATTCAGCGCCTGACCGAGTGTCTGCCAGGCTTGTGATCACCGACGTAGTAATAGAGCGGATGACCGTTGTAGGCGATCTGCGCACTGCCGTTGACCTTCTTGATCGCGCTGATCCGTGCAGTCACGGCTCTGCTGAGGGCGCGCGGTTTGCCCGTCGCAGTGAACGGAGGCCATACTGCCTGACCGGCCTGCGACAGTTGGCTCGCGTTCCGCCGGTCGCCTTCGAATAGGTAAAGAGTCCGTCCGTTGCCGTCGACTAGGGTCTTTCCAAGCGAGGTCTGCTTGAGTGAGATTGCCGCGTTGGGGGCGGTGGTGGGCTTGGCGCTGGTGCTGCTTCCGCTGCTCACTGCGATGATCACTGCGACAATCGTGGCGACCAGGATCCCGGCGGCAAAAGGCGGCGGATCCCCGCACCAATTTGGCGTCAAGTGACGGCTTCCGTGATCAGCAGGATGATCCACTCCGGGCAGAGCGTGGGCCGCCCGACCAATCAACGCGGCTGGAGTTCGCAGTTGTCGAAAGTCGACGAGCCGGAGCGACTCGCCTGCGATTCCCTCGAAGGATGCTGAGCGTGACGCGAAGAGTATTGCCCGTGACGCTAGGGGGGAGCCGTAGTCGCGGGATCCGGGGATGCTGCTCTTGGTGGCAAGCGGGTCGCTCCGGCCTTGTGGGTCGTCTGCGGCTGACGGCACCGGGATCGTGAGGGGCCGGATCACGATTGGCGATCCGGCCCCGGTTCGCGGGCGGGCGAGCTCACCAGTCGCCCGCGCGGTTTCCTAGCTCACCGCCAACTCGACATTGCCGGTGTATGTCTGACCTCGGGTAATCGTCGTCGGCGTGCCGTTGACGGTCATCGTGAGCGTCTTGCCAGCCGGCGCGGAGATCGAGGCCCCGGAGCCGATGGTGAGACTGCTCAGGTCGGAGGTCCCGCGGACGGTCCAGGTCGAGTGACCGTTGAGCGCGATGATCACCCCATTGTTGATCACAGGCGACACCGCGTTGGTGACCTCACCGAGGTCTTCGTAGTCAGCCGAGCTGATCGGGCTCACCAGGTGGTGCGTCGTGGCGGCCGAGATGATCCCGTCGATCGACGCGTTGGCGAACGTCAGGTCCATATTGAGGCCGGCCAGGCCGGGCCCGAACGGGCCGCCCGGCTCGTTGCCGCGCATCCCGTTGTAGAAATCGCCATGCAGAGCGATGTTCGAGAATGTCGCGACGGCATCGCCGGACTGCGGTTGCGTGGTGTCGTACCCGGCTGGGGACGGGGTTCCGGTTGGGTCGGTGTAGACCCGGTGTTTATCAGGCACCCCGGGGGCGTCGAGCAATCGCGGCCCGGGACGCTCGACGACGGCACGGGTCCGGGATCGTCGTTCTCCATGACCTGCATGAGGATCCCGTTGGCGGGGTCGAGCCTTGCACCACGAGAGCCGTCGACGGCGACCTGCATCGCCTGACCCTTGTCCAGGAAGGTGGCCTCCTTGGAGTGGACGATCGTGCCGCCATCGATGGACAGCGACCCCTCGCCGTGCCACATGAAGCCGAACCGCCGCGAGTGCACGATGGTCGGACGGGCCGGGATCTGGCTCAGCTCCCGGCGGGTGAGCCCGAGGTCGAGCGATCCGTTCAGTCCGGCGACGGCGGCCGGGGTGCTGTCTCCGTAGTGAACGGCGCCGCCCCTATTGATCGTCGCGTACGTGCCCACGTCGAACGTGTCGCCGAGAAAGTTCTCGGTGGCGTTGCCGATCGCGTAGGAGCCGTAGCCGCCCTCGTCGCCATAGTTGGCCACGTAGCTGTCGATCGCCGACAGCGTCCCGTTCATGCCGGAGTCAGTGGACAGCGCACCCCAACCCTGGGAGATGATCTTCGACCGAATGTAGGTGGCCTTCGTGTCGGTGCCGAGCAAGTTGGTGGCCCGCACATCGCCGCCGATGCTGAGCATCCACGGCACCTGCATCATGTAGCCCAGGTCGATCGTCGGCGTGTAGCCAACCGGGAGTGGCCCGTCACTGGTGCGGATGTAGGAGTTCTTGACGATCACGTTGGCGCCGTTATCGGCCACGACTCCGGTCCGAACGGTCCCTTTGTTGTCGATGCGGGCGTGGTTAACGACCAGCGTCGTGTCCGGCCCGTTGCCGACGATCGCAGCGCCGTCGCCGATGAAGTCCGAACGGCCGTTGCCGTCAAACGAGATGTCAGGGTGTTTGAGCGTGTACGTGCCATCGTTCACGTACACCCCGTCGTAGGCTTGGCCTTTGGACAGCAAGGTGATGCCGTCCGCCTCGGTGTTGCCAACCCGACCTCCGAGCACGTTCGAGAACACCGACTCGCCGGGCTCAACGCCGTCAGCATCGACGTACAGCCCCTGCCGGAGCAGGAAGTTCAGTCCCTGCCATGGCACGGTGTTGTCAGCGGTGACGGTCAGAACGACGTCACCCCGATACATCCCCGGGACGACCGCCGTCGTGGTGGCGTAGGTCGACGTCAGCGCCTGTCCCGTCTCGACGCCGTTCACGGTCAGCGTGAGGCTCTCACCGCTGGGGGCGACGATCTTCCCGCCCTGGTCGAGGGTCAGCGAACGCAGGCGCGTGGTTTGCGCCACGGTATAGGTCTGACCAGCACCGACGGTCAGCGACGGCCACCGGTGCCATCTCGGCGAGGCGGAAGCCTGCGAGACGACGCACAGCAGCGCAACGCGGACGCGCATGCCAACGCGGGCAGCCGCCAAGGGCGAGCCAACGCCGGCCCGCAACTTCGAGACATGAGCACTCCCTCAGTCGTTGGACGAGCTCTGCATCCCATTGGCTAACACGGATGCAGAACGCTTAACTGCATATAGTTATTCCGCCAGCATACACCTTGGCGGCTTCAGCCGCAAACAAGTCAGCGCCCGATTGTCGGGCCCGCAATCGGACCTGCTGCCGGGCGACGTGTACGCCAAGAGCTTCCTGCGCAGCTACGGAGACTTCCCGCGGCCGGGGGACCCGCCCTCCCCCGCTCGCGCGCCGTCGCCCGGATCCCGACGAGAACGAGCCGCCGCCCCTACCCCGCTGCTGAACACGTGCCAGTCAAGGGCGCGAGGCGGCGTGCCGCGGCTCGAGTCGCGCGCGGCGCCGGTTACGACGCTTGCAGCGAGGCGGCGCGACCGTCGCGCGCCCGCCCGCTCGCGGCGGCCGCGGCGCGGGCGCCCGCGATCCGCCCGAAGCTGATCGCGTCGGTCAGGCCGCCGCCGTGATCGGTGAGGTGGCCCCAGATGGACCCGGCGGCGCCGCAGGCGTACAGCCCGGGGATGGGGTGCCCGCCCCAGGCCAAAACTCGCGCGTGCTCGTCGCGGCGAGGGCCGCCCGAGGCGGTGGCCAGCCCGGGCCAGATCTCGATCGCGTACAGCGGGGGACGGAGCTCGACGAGCGTCTGCGGCGAGCGGCCGAAGTCCTGGTCATGTCCGGCGACGACCGCGGCGGCGTAGGACGACCAGGTCTGTTCCAGCGCCTCGCGGTCGACGCCGATTCCCGACGCCAGCTCCGCCGGCGAGGATGCGCGCTTGATCCAGCCCCGGTCCACCTCGGCCGAGTTGTCGGGACTCCACGCGTAGTCGTTCGGCGTGCCGACGATGCCGTGCAGGGGGCCGGCCTGTCGCGCGGTCTCGTCGAACACGATGTACCCGGGAAGGTGGGGATGGTTGGGGTTGCCGGGCAGGAACACGGTCCAGCAGCGGACCTTGTCGTGGACCTCCCAGCCGGTCTCGTCTGCGAACCGGCGGCCGTCGGCGTCGACGTAGATGAAGCTCGGAGCATGGACGTCGAGCGTGAACGCGGCGGGGAAGGCGGGATGGCGGAAGCACAGCCATCCGAAGAAGGCGCTCATGTGCCAGAGCGCGGCCCCGGCCTGCTGGGCCAGGCGCACGGAGTCTCCGGTGTTGCCGGGATGGCCGACCGGCACGAGCGGCAGGGGGAGGAAGGCGTCGCGCAGCTCGGCGTCGTACTCGATCCCGCCGCTGGCCAGGATCACGGCTTCCGCGGCTATCTCACGGCGACCGCTGCCGTCATCGACGACGGCTCCGCGAACCGTCCCGCCGTCCACCAGCAGCTCGGTCGCCGGCGCGTCGGTCTGCACCGCGATCCCGCGGGCGCGAACGTTGCGCTCGAGGAGCTTCCAGAGCGCGATCCCCGGGGGTTCCGCTCCACCGGCGTACTGGCGGTAGTTGACGTGGCCGGCGCCGGGGAAGTGCGGCCACGAGGGCAGCATCCCACCGAAGCTCGCCATGTCCACGGGGTCGGCTCGCCCGCCCAGGCTCTCGAGCCAGGCGGGCACCTCCCGCACACCGGCCGCGTAGGCGGCGAGAACGTTGCGGTCGGTCTTGCCGAAGCACAGCGCCTCGAGGTGGTCGATGGCGGCGGGTCCGTCGACGTCGAACAGGAACGCACCCGAGTGCCGGCAGTTGCCGCCACCGGCCGAGGTCTTCTCGACGATCCGCACCGTCGCTCCCTGGTCATGGGCGGCGATGGCGGCGCTCGCCCCCGCCGCGCCGAAGCCGACGACAAGCACGTCCAGCCGCTCCGGCGAGCGATCTCGAAGGGTGGCGGCCATTGGCGGGCAACTGTAGACGCTTTGGGCTTCTGTATGCAATTATCCCGCTCGTATGGGACGACTTCACGTCTTGATCGTCGGTGGCGGGCTGAGCGGGCTGTGCCTGGCGCAAGGGCTCGTCGCCGAAGGCGTGAGCTGCACGGTGTACGAGCGTGACACCGACCTGCGCCGGCGAACCGGCTATCGGATCACGATAAACGGCGACGGCGGGAACGCGCTCGAGCGCTGCCTTCCCGCCGACCTCTACGAGCTCTACCTGGAGTGCTCGCGCAACACGCCGCGGCGCGCGCGGTCGGTGGTCATCAACGACCAGTGCGAGGAGCTGAGCACCGCTCCCCACCTCGGCCCGCCCAACGAGGGGCCCCGCCCGCACACCGCGATCGACCGCCTCACCCTGCGTCAGATCCTCGCCGCCCGCCTCGGCGACGTGATCCACACCGGAGCGGCGGCCTCGAGCTGGGAGCGGGCCGGGGACCGGATTCGCCTTCATCTCGCCGACGGGGGGACCGCCGAGGGCGACGTGCTCGTGGGCGCCGACGGCGTGGGCTCCGTGGTCCGGGAGGGTCTGCTACCCGACGTCGAGGTCGTCGACACCGGCGTGCGCGGACTCGGGGTGTTCGCGCGCACGCCTCTGCCGGCCGACATCCACGATCAGCTGCCGCCGATCCTGCTCGACGGCTTCGTGATCGCCGCCGACCGCCAAGGGGTGACACTCGCGCTCGGTGCGATGGACTCGCGCCGACCCCCCGACCAGGCCGCCGCCGCGCTGACCCCCGACGTTGCGATCGACCCGGTCGCGCCCTACATGATGCTCAGCGGGGGAATCATCCCCGGCACGCCGATCCCGCCGCCCGGCGAATGGACGGCCGACACCCCACGCGAGATGCACGAGCGCATGATCGATGCCGTGGCCGACTGGCACCCGGCGCTGCGCGGACTGGTGGAGCGGATCGACCGCGACACGCTGTTCGCGGCCCACTTCAAGCGCCTTGACCCGACCCCGGCCTGGCCCTCGACCAACGTCACCGTCACCGGGGATGCCATCCACGCCATGCTGCCGACGTTCGGGATGGGCGGCAACACCTCGCTGCGCGACGCGGCCATCCTCTCGGAGCAGCTGGCCTCCGCCGACCGCGGCGAGGCCGAGCTGGTCGACGCGATCGGGGCCTACGAGGAGGCGATGCGCGAGTACGTGTATCCGATCATGCAGATGTCGGCCGACCACGACCGCTTTGGCGGCGGCGGGCTGCGACCCGAGCCCGCCTGACGCGCGGCGACGCCCTCGGGTCCCGGCGGAGGAGGTGCCCCGGGCGACGGACGTCGGCGTCCGAGTAACCGTATCCGCCCGTTATGGAGCTCACGTCGCCCCGTCTGAGGCCGCCCCTCTCCGCGGTCGGTCACGCGAGTTTGAGGTCGGCTCCCCCAGCGGCCTCCGCGGCCGCGCCCAGAGCGGCCGCCGACAGGGGCGCGGACTCGACGAACATGTGCAGGTCGGTCGGCTCGCCGACGCGTTCGAGCAGCGCCTCGAGCCCTCCGGGGGTGCTCATCGCGACCGCCTTCGTGAAGAAGGCGTCGCCCTCCCAACGATGCACGGCGCCGGGCGGGATGCTGGCGTAGTCGCCCTGCCGGAGCACGTAGTCGCCGCCGTCGAGCGACAGCCGCACCGCGCCTTCGAGAATGAACAGGCCCTCGGTCGTGCGCTCGTGGGCGTGGGCGGGGACGCCGGCGCCTCGGGGCAGCTCGACGGTGAAGATGTTGAGCTGGCCGTTGGTCTCCGCCGCGGTACACAGCGAGGTGACGAGCATCCCGCCGAGCAGCCGACGCGGTCCCTCGCCGCAGCGCAGGAAGTAGGGCTCGGCCGAGCCCGGGAGCGAGTCGTCGGGAGCGTCGCCGCGCGGGGCGGCGTAGTCGGCCTCGGGCAGGTACTTCATGTCGAACTCATGCTCGGCCTGACCGAACTTGGCGAACGGGATCTCGGGCTGGAAGCCGACCGGGAACGGCGCATTGCCCGAGTAGGGGATGCCGGCGAGGTCGAAGAAGCGATCCCAGCCGCCCGGGACGATCGGCCCCATGAACCCCGAGTGGTTGCCGATCAGGCCGTACGCGTGAACGGTGTCGGGCGGCGCGAAGCCAAAGTCGCCAACGGAGAGAACCCGGCTTTCCTCGTCTAGCCAGAGCTGCATCGTGCCCCGGTGGCAGAGGAAGAACTCCCACTCCCGGCGATGGAAGTGCAGCGGGATCGGGCGTCCGGCCGGGCCGTTGAGGGTCATCATCGACCACGCGCCGCGAGTCTCCTCGGCGCCGGAGATGCAGCGTCCGACCTGATCTATCAGCAGGTGAGCGCGCCCACCACCAGCGGCGAGCACGTACGGGGCGGTCTGGCCCGGGAGCTCGGTCAGCGCCTCGGGGCCGGCGGTCAGCGGGTTCATGAGCCTCTTCTCCTTTGGATGTGGTCAGGCGTCGACGAGCTCGATCAGGTTGCCCTCGGGGTCGGTCAGGTAGGACATCCTGCCCCGCGCCGGCGGTGGGGCGGGGCGGGGATCCCACACCTCGCGGGCTCCGGCAGCGAGCAGCGCATCGTGGGTCGCGGCGACGTCGTCGGTGGCAAACGCCCAGTGCCCGTAGCCCTGCACGAGCATCGCGCGATGTGGATCGCCGAGCTCCTGGCCGCTCGAGTCGGGGTGGTGCAGGAGCTCGAGGCGCATCCCGTCGGGACGGCGGAGCATCGCGCCGTGCAGGCCCACCGCGGAGACCTCGAACTCGAGCTCGAGCTCGAAGTCCAGCGCCCGCCCGTACCACTCGATCATCGCCGGGAGGTCCGAGACCGAGAGGCCGACGTGGTGGGTGGTGGTGATCACGATGGCGGTCCCGGTGCCGGTCGCAGCGGACGGCTCCCGTCCCAGTCGCGAGCGGCGTTCGTGATGGCGTCGTAGAAGCCGAGGACCTCGGGGCAGCGGCGCAGGACCTCGACCGGGTGCCCGACGACGCTCGAGCCGTCGTGCCAGCGCGCGTTCACCGGGCCTGAGTTGCCGGTGTGCACGAGCGGGAGGCCGGCCTGCTCCAGGCGCGAGCTCTCGGCCTCCAGGTCGTCGACCAGCCAGCCGACGTGGCCGATGTGGGGATGGCGGCGGTCAGAGAAGAACTCGCGCAGTCCGGCCGGCTCGGCCTCGTGGATCTGGCTGATCTCGACGATCACCGGCCCCCACTGGCCGAACGCCGTGGAGTGGTCGTAGCGGCCGGGCTCGCCGTTGAAGGTCACGTCGGTCAGAGGCACGTGCTCGATGTGCAGAAACGGACCGGCCCCCATCGTCCGGCCAAAGCGCTCGGCGGCGGTGTGCAGGTCGTCGACGGCGTAGCCCAGATGGCTGACGGGGCGCCGCAGCAGGTCGCCGGGGGCTCGGGCGGTCATGCCAGGCGCTCGGCGACCAGCAGCCGGAACCGGTTGCGCATCACGAACGCTCCATCGGGGGTGCGGAACGGCTGCAGCGCCCGGGTGAGTGCCTCGCGCACCTGCTCCTCGCCGGCGATCGCGATCGCGCGTGCCCCTCCGGCCGACGAGAGCACGCCCCGCAGGGCCTGGTCGAGATCCGAGTAGCGCCACTCCCCGGGCTGCTCGCGGTCGAGGATCACCGTCAGGACGGCGTCGGCGAGAGCCTGCTCCAGGGCTCCCGGCTCCGAGAGGGCGTAGGGAGCGTGGTCGTCGTGGCGCTGACGCGGAACCAGCGCCTCCATCGCGAGATGAAGCGCCGTCGACTCGCACCGCTCGGGCGCCGCGAACTGCCCGATCGCCAGACGTCCGCCGGGGCGCAGCACCCGGTGGACCTCGTTCAGCGCCGCCCGGGGGTCGGCGGCGAACTGCAGCGCGTTGACGGCGAGCACCGCGTCGAAGCTCTTGGCGGCGAAGGGCAGGCGGTCGAGGCCACCATCGCGCAGGTCGGCGTCCGGAACCCGGCGCCGGGCGACCGCGAGAAGCGCGGGGGAGATGTCGATGCCGCTCACGTACGCCCCCCGTCGCGCGGCCAGCGACAGGGCGAGACCCGATCCGCAGCCGATGTCGAGCACATCGGTTCCGGCGGTGACCGCCGCCTCGTCCAGGGCGTCGATGAACAGCAGCGTGTTCTGGGGCTCGGCGAGCTCGGACCAGTCTTCGGGGCGCCGGCCCCACAGGCCTCGCTGCGTTTCCTCCCAGCGCAACGTGTCGACGGCGGGCATGGCCCAAGTCTATACAGATACGCAATCTGCATGCACTAGTCCTGATCCCGACCGCACCCGAGAGAACGCCCCATATCCGGACTTCTCCGTGAGCACACCGTCAGCGGGCGGGCCGGATGTTCTGGTTGAGGCGAAACACGTTCTCGGGGTCGTAGACGGCCTTGATCTCGGCCAGCCGGGCCAGCGTCTGGCCGTAGGCGGTGCCCGCGGCGTCGGACTCGTCGTCGTCCATGAAGTTGGAATAGGCGCCGCCGGTCAGAAACGGCGCAAGAGTGGCATAGGTTTCGCGCACCCAGGCGATCTCGTCGGCGGTGTCGGCTGCGTCGACCCACTGGCCGGGCATATTGATCAGCCACCGCGACCGGCGATGGGGGAACGCGGTTGCGCCGTCGGGTACCCGCCGGATCGCCCCGCCCATCGCCAGCACCTCGATCACCGACAGCGGCGAGCCGACCCGTGAACCGGAGTCGATCAGCGCCTCGATGAAGTCCTCAGTGAGCTCGCCGGCGAAGCCGGCCTTGACGTAGGCATGAAGCGTGCCGGGCGCGAGCAGTTGGTCGGTGACCGATTGGATGGCCAGGTAGGGCACGTCGACCAGCTCGCCCGCGGGGGGATCGAGCTCATCGCTAATCTTCGCCAGCAGCGCGCGGCCGGTAGCCGCGTCGCCCGACCACTCGATCAGCGACATGACGCCGCGAGTGTTCGCGAGCTCGGACGGCATCCAGGGCGCGAAGTCCGGTCCCCGGCGCAGGAAGCTCGTCCACAGCAACTCGTCGGGCGTGCCCGGATCGGCCATGTATCGCTCCCCCGCGCGCAGCACCTCGGCCGCCCGGTCCAAGGGGTGGAACGTGGCGAGGATCGGGAGCACGCTCAGCTCGTGCGCCCGGAACTCGAACTCGGTGACGATGCCGAAGTTGCCGCCGCCTCCACGCAGACCCCAGAAGAGGTCAGGGTGGTCGGTTTCGCTGGCGCGCACGACTCGCCCGTCGGCGAGGACGACCTCAGCGCTGCCCAGCGAGTCGATCGTGAGGCCGAAGCGGCGCATCAGCCGGCCCACGCCGCCGCCCAGGGTCAGGCCGCCGACGCCGGTGTGGGACACGACGCCGGCGGGGACGACGAGCCCGTGTGCCTGGGCCGCGCGATCGAGGTCGCCGAGCGTGGCGCCGCCGCCCACCCTGACCCGGCGTGCAACCGGATCGACGTCGACGGCGTTGAGCGAGCGCAGATCGAGCACGATCCCGCCGTCGACGGTCGAGTGGCCGGGGAGGGAATGGCCGCCGCCGCGCACGGCCACCGTCAACCCGTGCGCGCGGGCGTAGGCGATTGCGGTCGCCACGTCGGCGGGAGACTGGCAGCGCGCCACGGCAGCTGGCCGGCGGTCGTGCATGCGGTTCCAGACCGCGCGGGCGGCGTCGTAGTCAGGATCATCCGCCGTGGCGATCGCGCCACTAAACTGCGGGATATCGACGGCCGAAGTGGTGCTCATGATCATCGCGCTCCAGATATCTATGAATCTATAGACATATGTTACCGCCAGTTGAGCGAAGGCACAAGCTGCCTATAGCTTTGTAGGTATATGTAGGTACGATCCGGAGATCGTGGCCGACGAAGCGAGATCCGACGCCGCGCGCGAGCTCGCCGTCGTCCTTCACGATCTGGCCTGGCTGCTACCGCGCACGCTCGACGCCGAGGTCGAGCGCCGGTTCGAAAGCCTGCCGGCCTCCGAGCTGGAGGTCATGCGCTTGCTCGTCAGGCGCCCGGCTCTGAGCGTGGGCGAGGTGGCCGAAGAGCTGGCTTTGCAGGCTGCCAACGTCAGCGCGACTATCCGCTCGCTGCTCGCCCGTGGTCTGCTGGAGCGCCGCCGCGATCGCAGCGACGGGCGGGTCGCTCGCCTGTACCCGACCGCGCGTGCCCGCCGGACGCGCGAGTCGCGCGAGCGTGCCTGGGGCGCAGCGCTTCAGGGACGCCTAGCCGGCCTCTCCCAAAGCGAGGCAAAGCGGATCCTGAGCTGCGCCGACCCGCTGCGCCGCCTCGCCGACAGCCTGTAGGAGCCACTAGCCCGCCCCGACGTCGGGGGTCCCGTACTCGTGCCAGCTGGCCGGAAAGACCGTACCCCAGCCGATCCCCCGACGGCGCTCGGCGGCCGTCCAAGTTCGCGTCTGGGGGGCGGGATCGAGCACGAGGTCGGCGCCCGTGGTGACCTCGATCCGGTTGCCACCGGGCTCGAAGCCGTACAGGAAGAAGCTGCGCCCGATCGTGTGCTGGGCCGGTGGGACCTCGATCGCCACCCCGTGGTCGACGAAGATGTCGGCGGCGCGGAGCACCTCCTCGCGCGTGTCCACCCAGAAGGCGACGTGGTGCAGCCGCCCGTGAGCGCCGGCACGATCGCGGGTGTAGACGAGCTCGAGCGGACGGGGTCCGAGCGACAGCCAGGCGCCGCTCGCCGAGCCGTCGTCCTCGCGCACCTCGTCGTAGAGCGCGAACCCAAGCCACTGCCAGGCAAAGGCCGCCACGGCCTGGACGTCGGCGGCGAGCAGGTTGACGTGATCGAGGCGGCGGACATCGACGCCGGCGGTTCCCCGGCGCCCGAGCCGGTCACGAGCCAGCGGCGGATCGCCGGCCGTCGGTCGATAGCGCTCGGTCTCCCAGTAGAGCTCCAGCCGGTGCCCGTCCGGGTCCTGCACGCAGAACGACGGGCCGTGTCCATCGTCGCCGTCGGTCCAGGTCCCGTCGACCCCGGCGGCACGCAGGGCGGCCACCCGGCGTTCGAGCGCTGCCATGTCGCGCGTGCGCAGGCCCACATGCCCCAGCCCCGGGGCGGCCGCCGCGGTGAGCTTGAGGCCATAGCGCTCGTACTCGGACTCACCGCGCAGGTAGACGCTGTCGGCGGTGCGGTGGACCTCGACCATGCCCAGGACCTCGGTGAAGCAGCGCACGCTCTCCTCGGGTCGGGGCGTCAGGAGCTCGACGTGGCCGATGTGGGCAAGATCGGGTGCCGAGGGCGAGCGGCCGGACGGCGACGGAGAACGACCGGACGGTGAAGGGCGAGCAGACGCAGGCATCGACAACTTGTATACACTCTATCGGTATGCATCCAGCGGCGCTTGAGGGGGAGCGAACGATGAGGCGCGAAGGGGAGAGGCGATGAGGTTTGCCCATCTGGAGCGCGAGGGCGATCTCGGGCTCGCGATATCCGTTCCCGGCGGCTGGGCGGATCTCGCCGAGGCCACCGGCGACGCGAGGCTCGCGCGTCTGTCGGGGCTGATCGAGGCCGGGCCGGACGTCGTGGCCGGCCTGTCGGGGCTCGAAGCGCCGGCCGGCGTGCCCGACGATGACGTCGCGATCGGACCGCTGCTCGATCGTCCCGGCCGCGTGTTCTGCGTCGGGCGCAACTACGCGTCGCACCGCGAGGAGCTCAACAACCGCCCGAGCGAGTGGCCCGAGGTCTTCCTGCGCCTCCCGAGCACCGTCACCGCCCCCTATGCCGACGTCGCCGTTCCCGCGGTCAGCGACCGGTTTGACTTCGAGGGCGAGCTGGGCGTGGTCATCGGCCGGAGCGGACGCAACATTTCCGCCGCCGACGCCGAGTCGCACATCCTTGGGGTGTGTGTGGTCAACGACTTCACGGCGCGCGAGTGGCAGCATCGGGGCGGTCAGTGGACGGCCGGCAAGAACTTCGATGCCACCCTGCCCGCCGGACCGGCGCTCGTGACCGCCGAGGAGGTCGACTGGCGCGACGCGGAGCTGACCACGACCGTCTCCGGCGAGGTGATGCAGTCGGCGCGGACCTCGCGGATGATCTTCGGCGTCGCGCAGCAGATCGAGTTCATCTCGACGTGGACCGAACTCGCTGCCGGCGATCTGATCGCCACCGGCACCCCCGGTGGGGTGGGCATCGCCCGCCGACCGCCGCGTGTGCTGGCGCCCGGGGACGTGGTCGAGGTCACGATCGAGGGGGTGGGCTCGATCCGCAACCGGATGGTGGAGGACCGGCACCCCCCGGTCACCGGTCACTGGTCGGCGCTCGCCGACGAGTCGACGATCGGCCGGACATGAGTAACGAGCGCGTGAGCACGGCGCTCGGGACGGTCCGCGGCGAGCGCACCGGCGCCGGTGGCGTGGCCTTCCGCGGAATTCCGTTCGCCGCTTCGACCGCCGGTCGGGGACGGTGGGCGCCGCCCACGCCGCCTACGCCGTGGGCGGGGGAGCGCGACGCCCGTCGCGCCGGACCGGTGTGTCCTCAACCCGCTCGGCCGTTCTCGGAGTGGGCGCACGGAGCATTGCCCACCGCCGACGACGACTGCCTGAGCGTCAACGTGTTCGCACCGGCCGGCGAGGGCCCGCACCCCGTGTTCGTGTTCATCCACGGCGGCGGGTGGGCGCTCGGATGGGGGAGCAACGCGTTGCTCGACGGGTCGCACCTCGCGGTCTCGCTCGACGCCGTGGTCGTCACGTTCAACTACCGGCTGGGCTCGCTGGGCTGGCTGTGGCATCCCGCTCTGGGAGCCGGGCCCGGCGCCCCGGTGGGCAACTGGGGGCTGCTCGACCAGCTGGCGGCGCTGCGCTGGGTCGCCGAGCACGTCGCCGCCTTCGGAGGCGATCCGGGGCGGGTGACGCTGGGCGGCGAGTCGGCGGGCGCGGGGAGCGTCCTGCATCTGCTCGGCCTTCCCGAGGCCGATGGTCTCTTCTCACGGGTGGTCTCGCAGTCCCCGCCGCTGCACGAGCTCGTCGTCGACGCCGAGCGCGGCCGCGACTGGAGCGAGGCGCTCGTGGCGCGGTTGGGCGACGCGGCGGGCGTCCGGGCCGGGATCAAGAGGTTGCGCGAGCTGCCGGCCGATGCGATCGTCGATGCCCAGGAGGAGCTCCTCGCCGATCCGGCCTTCCGGGGAACCCGCGGCGGCGCGATGCCGATCATCGATCCCGCCAGCCTCCCTGTCGATCCCGCGGCGGCGCCCGTCATGCGCCGGGGGGTTCCGGTGCTGATCGGCACCAACGCCGACGAGGGAACCTTCTTCTTCCGGGCCGGAGGGCGGCGGTCAGACCCCGACGAAGATCGCCTGGCCGCCATGGTCGCCCACCTCTCGCACAGCGACGATCCGCAGGCGCTGATCGACCAGGCGCGAGCCGCCGGTGCGCAGGACAACAACGACGTGCTGTGCGCGGTCGCGACCGAGGCGTGGTTCGCCGGGCCGGTGCGCCGCTGGAGCCGGGCGCGGGCGGTCGAGGGCGCGGCGGTTCACCGTTACCGGATCGATCAGCCGTCGGCCGAGGACGACCTCGGGGCGACGCACTCGCTGAGCGTGCCGCTGTTGTTCGCGAGTTGGCGCGACGGGGGAGTGGCGGCGCGCCTGGCCGGCACCGGCTCCGACACGGCGGCCGTGTCGTCCGCCATGGCGCGGGACTGGAGGCGATTCGTGCACGGCGAGGCGCCGGGATGGCCGTCGCTCGCCGACGATGAGACGGCGCTCGCCGTCTACGGCGGGGCCGATGGCGCCCGGTCGATCGAGCGCGCCGCGCCGGTCCAGATCAGCGGCAAGTGAGCTCCGAGCAGCGGCGAGTGAGCTCCGAGCAGCGGCGAGTGAGCTCCGAGCAGCGGCTGATCGCCGTCGAGGAGCACTTTCTCGTCCCCGAGCTGCTCGAGGCCGGTCAGCGGTACCTGGCCGGCCCGGCGGCCCACGGAAGCCGGTGGCGCGAGGCCGGGGCGGCGCTCGAGGACGCCGATCGCGAGCGGCGCGGACGGATGACGCTGGAGCTGGGCGAGGGCCGGATCGCCGCGATGGACGCTGCCGGCATCGACCTCGCCCTGCTGTCGATCTCGACCGCGGCCAACCTCCAGATGCTCGAGCCCGCCGAGGGCACCGCGCTCGCTCGCCTGGCCAACGATCGCCTGGCCGCCGTGCGCGGCTGGCCTGAACGCTACGCCGGGCTGGCCTGCGTGGCCAATCAAGATCCCGAGGAGGCGGCCGCGGAGATCGAGCGCGCCGCGGGCACGCTGAACCTGAATGGAGTCGTGATCAACTCCCACACCCGCGGCGAGTACCTCGACGCCCCGCGCTACGCGCGCTCCCGCTCTCCCATGACGAGCACGCCGCGCTCGAGCACGCGACCGCCGAGCGCGTTTTTCAGGCTGTGACCGGCGCGCTCTGCGGCGTGATCCGGCGGTCCCACCCAGCAAACGGCGCGGCGCCCGCCGCGATCTCATCGGCGTGGGCGGCGTGGGCGGCGGCGGTGTCGAGGATCTCCTGGCTGTGGGCGCGCTTCTCCCGCGGGTGCAGCACCGACTTCTCGAGTCCCTCGGGCGGGAAGTCGATCTCCAGCACGCCGTCGGCCAGCCGGGCCCGGCCCTCCGCGCCGCAGCTCGCGCACTCCACCGCGTCGCCGCGGACGTCGATCACGTTGAGGTGACAGAGCGGGCACAGCCCCAACTCGCCGCGGTACTCGACCTCGTCGAAGGCGCGCCCGAGCTGCTCGGCGACATTGGCTCCGAGCATCCGGGCGCGCTGCACCGCCGTCGGGTCGAGCACGATCGAGGCCGGGGTTCCGGCACCGGCGAACACGACCTGGTCGACGACGCCGTTACGCAGCGAGAAGGCGAGCGAGTGCATCAGCGGGAGCGCCAGCGTGTGCCACTGCGGGGTCAGGGCGCCGCCGACTGCGATGAAGGCGGCGACTCGGGGGCGGAGCGCGCGCTCGTCGGGACGGAAGGGCACGATCACCGGCTCGCCAGCCCCCTCCTTCTCCATCAGCAGCTCGATGAACCCGACGTCGGCGTGGGGTCCGAACACCCGGTCGGTGATCAGGCGCAGCTTTCCGGGGATCGTGCGCGAGTAGATCGGCGAGCTGTAGATCACGCCGTCGGAGGCCATCACCTGCTCCCAGAACCACGCGCAGTCGTCATCGACCGGCTCAAACAGCGGGCCGGTCGATATCCGCAGGTCATCGAGGCGCAGCCATGAGACCACGGCTCCCCCGGCCTCAGCCTCCATGAGCGCCGCCTTGAGCAGGATCTCGGCGCTTCCGCCGGCCGCGCCGGCGCTGACACCCAGCAGCTTCATGATCACCCTCCTCCTGAGATGAGGTAGCTGAGAAAACGGCCATCGGGATCGTGCTGCGCCCGCAATGTCTCCAGGCGCGCCTCGTTCTCCTCGGACAGGAATCTGGCCGGCCGCGCGACCAGGTTCTCGTCGGCGAGCTGGATCCCGCGTGAGAGCGGCTCCAGCCGGCGCATCTGGTCCACCGGCCAGGCAAGCATCGCCTCGTCCTGGGCGGGGTCGGTCCAGCCTGCGAACGCCGCCAGGTACAGCGTCCCCTGGACGGAGATCGCGGCATCCGCCAGCTCCAGCTCGCGCCAGGCGTACCAGAAGACGTGCGAGGCCGCGGAAGGGATCGTGTCGAACAGCTCGGCCACTGCGGGGACGAGCTCGTCGGAGCCGGCGTTGGTCCACATCCCGTCGGCCGCCCAGCGAAAGCCCTCGGGCTCGACCGAGTCCGGACCGTCGTAGAGCTCGACGAACGAGCGCGGCTGGGCGGACATCGCCTCGTGAGCACGGTCACGCACCGGGCAGCCGTCCAGCAGCGCCAGGGAGGCCTGCGCCTCTTCGTCAGAGTCGGCCATCACCGAGCACATGAGCACGAGCGCGGTCGGGCCCTCGACCACTTCGCCGAGCGGACCGCGCGGCGTCGTCGCCATGATCGCGAACTCGAGCTCGGGCGGCATCTGCGGCTCGGCCTGCAGCGCCCAGGTCAGGACGTCGTCGCGGAGCTCCATCGGGTAGACGTGGTGGGCCTCCCAGATGGCACGGGGCCGGGGATGGCAACGGAGATAGAAGCGTCCGACGACGCCGAAGTAACCGGCGCCCGAGCCGCGGGCGGCCCACAGCCAGTCGGTGTTCTCGTGCGCGTCGGCATGGATCAACTCGCCGCTGGCGGTGACCACGTCGACGCCCACGACGCTCATGCAGGCCGGGCCGATCACCCGCGACAGCCAGCCCCAGCCACCCTGCAGGAGGAAGCCGCCGAGGCCGACCGTTGGGCAGTGGCCGGAGGGGAAGAACAGGCCCTGGTCGGCGAGCAGGCCGTTGAGCTCGCGTCCGCGTACGCCGGGTTCGACGATCGCGGTCCGCGTATCCGCGTCGAACTCGATCCGCGTCAGCCGGGATAAATCGATCAGCAGCGACCCGTCGCGCACGCTCGACGCCGTCCAGCTGTGCCCACCCGACCGTGCCTTGACCTTCAGGCCCCGGTCACGGGCGTGGCGGACAGCCTCGACGACGTCGTCGACGGTCTGGGCGAGGACGATCGCGCTCGGATAGCGCTCGGGCTTGTAGCCGTTCCAGACCGCGGCCCGGCGCGCCGCTTCATAGCTGTCGGCGCCGCGCTCCAGCAGGGTTCCGTCCGCAGCCAGCGACATGGCTAGGCCCCCAGCATGCTGTAGCCGCCGTCGCAGATCATGTAGCTGCCGGTGATGTGGGCCGCCTCGTCGCTGGCCAGAAACAGCGCCGTGCCGGCGAGCTCCTCGGGCTCGGGGACGCGCCCGGCGGGTGTGTCGCGCGCCAGCTGCTCGCCGCGTCCGGCCTTCCAATCGGCGCGGTTGAGCACCCGCTCGGTGAGCATGAAGCCCGGCGCGAAGGTGTTCACGCGCACGTGAGGCGCGAACGCCTTTGCGTAGGACTTGGTCAGGCCGACGACGCCGTACTTCCCCGCCGCGTACTGGGGCGCCCGGGGAGACCCGCGGACGATCACCGTCGAGCCGATGTTGACGATCGCTCCGCGCTGGCGCTCGAGCATGCGGGTGCCGAACTCGTGGATCATCAGCATCGTGCCCTTGATGTCGACCGCGAGCGTGTGGTCGATCAGCTCCTCCGTTATCTCGCGCCAGGACTCCTGCTCGGAGGCCATGTCGCCGACGTTGTTGATCAGCGCGTCGAGGCTCCCGAGCTCATCGTCGACCGTAGCGGCCATCCGCTTGATGTCCTCCCAGCTGACGATGTCGCCCTGGACGAGCAGCGCCTTGGACCCCGCCTTGCGGACGCGCTCGGCGGTGCGCTCGGCGCCGCCGGACGAGCTGCGGTAGTGCACGACGACCGACCGGGCCCCCTCCTCGGCGGCACGCACGGCGATCTCGGCCCCGTATCCCGTGCCCGCCCCCGTCACCATCACCGTCCGGTCCGCAAAACGCTGCGGCGGCTCACTCATCGTTATCTGCCCTCCGGGGTTCAGACGACCGTGCGGCCGCCGTCGATGTACAAGATCTGCCCGGTGACGAAGCTGGCCTGGCGCGAGGCGAGAAACAGCACCGGCCCCACCACCTCCTGCAGCTGCCCGAACCGCCCCGCCGGGATGAGCGACACGAGCCGCTCGCGCTCGGCGGGGTGGGCGTCGAGGTAAGCCGTGGTCAGGTTGGTCTCCATGTAGCCGGGGGCCACCGCGTTGACGGTCACGCCCGCCGACGCGTACTCGTGGGCCATGACCTTGGTCAGCTGGTTGATCGCGCCCTTGGTGGCGGCGTAGGGCCCATGGTTGCGGTGACCCATCAATCCGGCGACCGACGAGAAGAAGACGATCCGGCCATACCCGCGCCCGCGCATCGACTCGAGCGCGACCTGGGCGGTGAAGAACGCGCTGCCCAGGTTGACCGACAGGATCGATTCCCAATCGGCCTCGGCGTAGTCGGCGATCGGGCGGCGGTCGTTGATACCGACGCCGTGGACGAAGACGTCGAGTCCTCCGAGCGCCGCCTCCCCGCTGCGGATCGCCTGCTGGGCGGCCGAGGCATCCGAGATGTCGGCCTGGATCGTCGCCCGCTCCTCGAGCTTCGTCCGCTCGGCCAGCTCCTGGAGCCGTTCGGGACTCACGTCGATCACCGCGGTGCGGGCGCCGACCTCGACAAAGCCCTCCACGAGCGCGCCGCCCAGGCTGCCGGCGCCGGCGACGAGCACGCGCGCGCCCGCGAGTCCGAGCCAGTCGTCCATCGCGCCTAGGCCGGCGCGGCCGGCGCGGCCGGCGTGCGCCGCGACGTGTAGACGTTGAGGGTCCGCACCTCGCGCTCGCCCACGCTGGCGGAGTGGGGGACCCCTCCGGGAAGCGCGGCGAGCTCACCGGCGCGCAGGCGCATAGGCTGGCCGGCGACGATGAAGTCGATCTCGCCCTCGATCACCGAGGTCACCTGATCCTCGGGGTGGTGGTGCTCCTCCCACGATGAGCCCGGCTCATAGCGGTAGTAGGTGACGGTCAGCTGGGGCGTGTGCACGGTCGCGCCATGGATCCCCGGGCGCACCTCTGCAAATGACATCGTCGACCAGTCGACGGTGAACGGATCGGTGCTCGGCACCGCGCGGGCCGTCTGCTCGGTGGTCACGCTCAAGCCTGCCCGACGGCGACCGGCGCGGCGTCGGGGTGACCCTGGGCCCAGGAGATCACCGGGTTGCGCAGCACGCCGATGCCCTCGATCTCTGCCTCGACGACGTCGCCCGGCTTGAGGTACAGCGATGCCGGATCGTCGGAGAAGCCGGCGACCCCCGAGACGGTGCCGGTGGAGATGATGTCGCCCGCCCGGTAGCCCATCGGCGAGTAGTGGGAGATGATCTCGGGGATCGTGACCGACATGCGGCTCGACGACGAGACCTGCCGGCTCTCCCCGTTGACGCGCAGTTCCATCCGCAGGTTCTGCGGGTCGGGGATCTCATCCGGGGTCACGATCCACGGGCCGATCGGGCAGAAGGTATCGATCCCCTTGCAGAACGAGAACACGCCTGACTTCATCTCCTCGCGCTGGATGTCGCGGGCGGTGATGTCGTTGAAGATGAGGTAGCCGGCTATGTAGTCGGCCGCCTCCTCGGGCGAGAAGAACTTGCCGTCGCGCCCGATCACCACCGCGAGCTCGAGCTCGTAGTCGACCTCGTTGGTCAGGGCCTCGGGATACACGATGGGCTCGTCGGGACCGATGATCGCATCCAGGTTCTGAAAGAAAACGATCCAGGGAAGCACCGGGTGCGACCAGCTGACGCGCGCCGATTCCTCGTGGTGTTCGCGAAAGTTGCCGGCGGTGTGAAAGAACTTGTGGGGGATGATCGGCGCCCGGAGGGTGACCTCGTCGAGCTGCCGGGGCTCGCCCGTGGGCTCGACGTCGCCGCCGCGCTTGAAGTACTCGCGCATCGACGGCACGTCGAGACCGACGACCTGGCCGCCCTCTACGTGTCCCACGCGTCCATCGTCATAAGTGACCAGCTTCATCTCGGTCTCCGCTTTCTCGAAGTTTGTCGTCGTCGGGCGTCGCCAGGATCCCGGTGCACAGGAGGAGGATACAGAAAGCTAAACTGTATGCAATCAGACCTCCGTACGACACGACGCCTACAATGCGGTCGATAGGGGCGCAGCCAACCCAACGAGGGAGCCATGAGCGAGCAGGAGTCGCAGGAAAACGGAGTACCGGCTCGTCAGAGCGCTGAGTACGTGCACCGTCGCGTGCGCGAGGCGATTCTCGAGGCCGAGCTTCCTCCCGGCGAGACCATGTCCCAGGTCGCGCTGGCCGACGAGCTCGGCGTGAGTCGCACGCCGCTGCGAGAGGCGCTGCGCATGCTCCAGGGAGAAGGGTTGATCGAGGCGCGTCCCAACCGCCGAGTCCGGGTGGCGCCGATCAGCGCCAGCGATCTGGAGGAGCTCTACGCCTTGCGCGTGATGGTCGAGACCGAGGCGCTGCGCCTGTCGGTGCCGCGGATGTCCTCCGAGCACATCGCGCGGCTCGAGGGCTCGATCGCCGAGATGGCCCACTTCGCGCAGCAGCGGGACATGCGCCGGTGGCTGGTCCCGCACGCCGAGTACCACCGCCAGCTCACCAACCTGGCCGGCGAGCGGTTTGACACGCTGTTGTCGCAGCTCTTCGACCACGCCGAGCGCTACCGGCGCCTACATCTCGGCCACGGCCCGAGCGCGTGGGCGACCGCCGACCACCGCGAGATTCTCGACGCTGTCAAGGCCGGCGAGGTTCAGGCGGCGGCCGCGCTGCTCGCCCAGCACCTATCGCGGACCGCGTTCGAGGTGGCGGAGATCCTCCAGCCCGGGCGGGAGCTGACTTCGCTCACCCAGGTCCTGGCCGACGTCGGTAGCGAGCCGCCGAAGCGCGTGAACAGGGCGCGAGCCCGCTCGTCCGCCTGACGGCCAGGCGGTCGGTCGGGGACTGGAGCGCCCCATCGCCGCCGGTCGGTACCTTCGGTCCGGCGTCGCGCCATCGGAGGAGCGAGGCGCGCCATCGGAGGAGCGAGGCGCGCCGGGCGTGTTAACGATACGTAAGTGGTACTTGCATACACTCTGGGAAACTGTGTAGACTCCGCGCCACGGCGCGCACTTAGCTGCCGTTCGCGATGCACAACATCTGAGCCGGGGAGGCTCGGAGCGACAGAGGGAAGGCGAGATGAACACGAAGCTGAGGAGGCGAGGCGCGATCGTTGGCGTCTGCGCCGTGACGGCGGTCGGGCTGACCGCCTGTGGGAGCTCCTCGAGCTCTAGCTCGAGCTCCAGCGCTGGCTCGGGGTCGAGCAGCGCGACGAGCGCGAGCAGCGCCACGACGAGCGCTGCGGCCAACACGTCCGCGCTGGGGACACCCAATCCGGCCAAGGGCAAGCCGGTCGTCTTCGGAATGGTCAACCTTGAGACCAATCCCCAGGCGTCCTTCCCCGAGCTCCGCCAAGCCGCGCAGGCTGCGATCAGCTATGTCAACGAATACCGTGACGGCTTGGACGGCCATCCGATTTCGCTGGACCTGTGTCTCACCGACGGGTCGCCGGCCACCTCGACGCAGTGTGCGAACAAGCTCGTCGCCGCGCATCCGGTGGCGATCCTCGGCGGAGCCGACCTGGCAGGTTCGAACACCCTGCCGATCTACAAGAAGGCGGGGCTGGCCTACATCGGGGGAATGGATCTGACGCCCGTCGAGTCTTCGGCGCCCAACTCGGTGATCTTCAATGATGTCGCCCAGAGCGGCAACTCCGACATCGGCGTCTATGCCGTCAAGAGCCTGCAAGCCAAGAGCGTGTCGGTGATCGCGCTCGGCAACACGCAGGGCACCAGCCAGGCCAACCACTTCGAGGTCCCCGCCGTCAAGGCATCGGGTGGCACAGTGAAGCTGTACCAGTCTCCGCCCTCCCAAGCCGACTCATCGTCGACCGTGGCGAGTGCAATTGGCGGCGGCGCCGACGCGGTCCTGTTGGAGGACCCGGCGCAGTGCGTGTCGCTCCTGACCGCGCTCAAGAGCCTGGGTAACTCCAAGCCGGTGCTGTCGATCGATCCCTGCTCGGCTCCCGCGGTGGTCAAGGCGGCCGCCGGCGGCGCCGACAACATGTACTGGTTCGAGCCCTACCAGGACCTGTTCGCCGCCAACCAGACGCCCGACGTGACGCTGACCAAGGCGATCTTGGCGAAGTACGCACCGGCGAAGATCGTGGTCGACTCGCCGGCGCTGGCCGGCCTGAGCACGGTGATGGACGTGTGGCAGGTGTTCCACAAGACACCCACCAGCAAGCTGACCTCGGCCTACATGCTCAAGACGCTGAAGACGGGAACACATCCGGCCTTTTTGAGCACGACCTATACGTGCAACGGCAAGGCGATCACCAAGGAGCCGGCGATCTGCTCGGCCAACGAGTACCTGTACCAGATCAAGGGAACCACTCCGACGCTGATCCAGAGCAACTACACCGCCGGAGCCAACATCGGCGGCTAGCCCGCGCCGCCGTCTCCTCCCCGCTTGATGCGGGGAGGAGACGGTGCCGGGACCGGCGCTCTTTCACCACATGTCCAGCTACATCCTCTTCCTCCTCCTCGGCCTCGGGTCCGGCGCGGTCTACGCCGTGCTCGGCCTCGGGCTGGTGCTCAAGTACCGCAGTGCCGGCGTGGTGGATTTCGCCCACGGCGCGGTGGCCATGTTCTGTGCCTACGTGTACATCGAGCTGCGCTCGAACGGCGAGCTGCAGCTTCCCTGGACCGTCATCCCGCACCAGATCAAGATCGCGTCGAGTAACGGGCTGGCGACGATCCCGTCGATCCTGATCACGCTCGTCTACTCGGCGATCCTCGGTCTCGTCTTCTATGTGACCGTCTACCGGCCGCTGCGCAACGCGCCCGCACTGGCTCGGGTTGGCGCGTCGATCGGCGTGATGCTCGCCCTGCAGGCGATCGCGGTGCTCAACTACTCGACGTTTGCGGTCAGCTCACCGCCGATCCTGCCCGACACTCCGATTCACTTCGCCGGGCTCTTCGTGCCGTCCGACCGGATCTGGCTGGCGGGCCTGACGATCGCTGTCGGACTGGTGCTGGCCGCCATCTATCGCTTCACTCGGTTTGGCCTGGTGACCCGCGCCGCGGTGGAGAACGAGCGCGGGGCCGCCCTCTTGGGGCATTCGGCGAGCCGGATCGCGGCCTACAACTGGGTTCTGGCCACGGTGCTGGCGGCGGCGGCCGGGATTCTGATCTTGCCGATCACGACTTTGAATCCGGGGACCTACACGCTTTTCATCGTGCCCGCGCTGGGCGCCGCCCTGGTCGGCCGCTTCTCGTCGTTCAGCGTGGTCGTGGTCGCGGGACTGCTGATCGGGATGTTCCAGTCCGAGTTGGTCAAGCTGCAGACGGTGTGGACCTGGCTGCCTCAGCAGGGGCTCGAGGACGGGTTGCCGTTTGTGATCATCATGCTGGCGGTGATCCTGCTCGCCCGGCGGCTGGGGGCGCGGGGGACGATCACCGACGTGCACAATCCGGCCGTCGGCCGGCCGCGGCGGCCGGCGGTCACCACCGTCGCCTGCATCGCCATCGGCATCGTCGGCCTGCTGGTCTTCAGCCCCGACTACAAGTCGGCGATCATCTCCTCGCTGGTGACCGCGTGCATCTGCTTCTCGGTCGTCGTGATCACCGGCTACGTGGGGCAGATCTCGCTGGTACAGAACGCGCTCGCGGGAGTCAGCGCGTTCATGCTCACCCACATCGCCCAGAGCCTGGGGATCGGGTTTCCGTTCGGGCTGATCCTCGCCGCCCTGTGTGCGGTCGTGGTCGGCGTGGTGATCGGCCTGCCCTCGGTCCGTGTGCGCGGAGTCAACCTGGCGGTCACGACATTGGCCACTGCGGCGGCGCTCGACGCGCTGGTGTTCAACAACGACTCGTTCTCCGGGGGATTCACGGGGCGCAACGTAGCTCCGCCTCACCTGTTCGGCCTCAACCTGGAGCCGTCGCCCAATGGCGTCACGTTCGGGATCCTCGTCGTGGTGATCGTCGCCGTTACCGGGCTGTTCGTGGCGCGGCTGCGCAACGGTCGGATGGGGCGCATGTTCTTGTCGGTGCGCTCCAACGAGCGCGCCGCCGCCTCGATTGGGATCGATGTCGCCCGCACCAAGCTGTTCGCGTTCGCGCTCGCGGCGTTCATCGCCGGGATCGGCGGCGGCTTGCTCGCGTACCAGCAGCAGAACGTGAACGCAGCCACGTTCACGCTGTGGACGTCGCTCACCATCCTGGCCATCACCTACGTCGGCGGCGTGGGCCGGATCACCGGCGCCGTGGCCGCGGGCGCGCTGCTGGCCTCCAACGGCCTCGTCCCCACGCTCCTCAACAACCTCTTCAACTTTGCCCAGTACCAGACGCTGATCGCCGGCGTGCTCCTGACCATCACCGCGGTCGCGAACCCCGACGGCATGACCAAGGAGATCGGCGGCGGGCTGACCAAGCTCAGACTCTGGTTGATGCGAACGATCAGCGGACGGCCCAGTGCGCCGACGACCGCGGCCGCCGGCTCGGAGGCGTCCTCGGCTGACACCGCGCCGGCGGCGCGGGCCAAGGTGGCCGGCCGATGAGCGTGGCCGCCCCCTCCCCGGAGCGCACCGCCGCCGAGACCGGGCCGGTCCTGGAGATCGAGTCCCTGCGTGTGCAGTACGGCAACGTCGTCGCGGTCAACGATGTGAGCTTCGCGGTGGCGCGAGGTTCGGTGACCGGGCTGATCGGCCCCAACGGCGCTGGCAAGACGACGGTCATCGACGCTCTGACGGGGTACGTGAAGGCGACCCGGGGAACCGTCCGCTTCCGAGGTCAGCCTACGACAGGGGTGCGTCCGCACCGCCTGGCGCGGCGCGGGCTGGTCCGCACGTTCCAGTCGGTCGAGCTGTTCAACGACCTGACCGTGCTGGAGAACCTGATGGTGGCCTCAGAGCCCCCGAGCATGCTCTCGGCGCTGGGCGCGATCTTCGCGCCGGACCGCTCCGAGCGGCGCGAGGCCGTCGAGTGGGCGCTGTCGGTCACCGACCTGGGGGATGTCGCCGACCGGTATCCGACCGAGCTCTCCCATGGACAGCGCAAGCTCGTCGGCGTGGGGCGGTCCCTGGCATGCCGTCCCGAGCTGATCCTGCTCGATGAGCCCGCGGCCGGCCTGGACACCGAGGAGACGCTCGCGCTCGGTAAACGACTTCGCACCCTCCCCGAGCACGGCGTCAGCGTGCTGCTCATCGACCACGACATGGGGCTGGTGCTCAGTGTCTGTGACCGGGTGATGGTGCTCGATTTCGGCAACCTGATCGCCGAGGGCACCCCGGCCGAGGTCCGCGCCAACCCCGCCGTCATCGAGGCCTACCTCGGAAGCCACGCCGAAGACCATGCCCAACACTGACACCACGTCCAAACCCGCCGCGCAACCGGCAAACGACAGCGGCCCGCTGCTCGCCCTGGACGACCTGCACGCCGGCTATCTCGGGATTCCCGCGGTGCGCCGCCTGTCGCTCACGGTTGCACCGGGCGAGGTGGTCGCTCTCCTGGGACCCAACGGCGCCGGCAAGACGACCACCCTCTCGACGATCGCCGGCCTGCTCGCGCCCATCCGAGGCACGATCTCCCTGGACGGTGAACCGATTGGCGGCCGGGCCGCCTACCGCCTGGCGCGGCTCGGGCTGTCGCTGGTCCCCGAGGACCGCGCCCTTTTCTATGACCTCACCGTCCGCGAGAACCTCCGGCTCGCCCCCTCGGAGCAATCGCTCGGCCAGGACGAGCTCCTCGACATGCTCCCCGAGCTCAAGAAATGCCTGGGACGCCGCGCCGGCGTACTGTCCGGCGGAGAGCAGCAGATGCTCGCCGTCGGCCGCGCGCTGATCTCAAAGCCCCGACTGCTTCTCGTCGACGAGATGAGCCTCGGGCTGGCCCCGGTGATCGTCGAGCGCCTGCTGCCAGTCCTCAGGCGGATCGCCGAGCGCTACAACGCCGGCATCCTGTTCGTCGAACAGCACATCTCGATGGCGCTGGAGATCGCCGATCGCGCCTACATCCTCAACCACGGCGATCTCGTGCTCGAAGGCAAGGCTGCCGACCTGCGCAGCCGGCGCGACCTCGTCGAAGCCAGCTACCTCGGCGAGGTGACCATCGACGAGCTCGCCGGGGACACTCCCGCCACCGCGGGATGACCCTGGACACGGCCCCGCCGGCCGGCAGGGAGCGCTCGCCCGAGGCGGAGTGCAGCGCCGCCGAGACCCTCGTCGCGGCGATGGTGGCCGCGGGCATCCGCGAGGTCTTCGGGATTGCGGGCGGCAAGTTCGCCGCGCTGCTGGCGGCCATCGACCGCGAGCCGCTCCTGCGCTGGACGGGGACGCGCCACGAGGCGGCAGCGGCCTTCATGGCCACGGCGGTCGCCCACCGCACGGGAAGGTTGTCCGCGTGCGTCGCCGAGATGGGACCGGGCGCGCTCAACCTGGCCAGCGGACTGGACACGGCGCACAACAATCACCTGCCGGTGCTGGCGATCACCGTGGGAACGCCGGCAGCGCTCCGCGGGCCCGCACACGGCGTGCTGATGGAGCTCGACGCCCCGAGGGTGTTCGAGGCGCTGACGAAGTGGCGCGCCACGATCGATCACCCCGAGCGCATACCGGAGCTCATGGCGCGCGCGGTTCGCGAAGCGCTCGCCGGAGCCCCGGGGCCGGTGCACCTCGAGGTCGGGTATGACGTACTCGGTTCGGCGATCGCGTGTCGCGCCGGCGAGGTCGATGCCGTCTCGGCGGCACTCGAGCTCGGGCGTTCGCCCGCCGATCCGAAGGCGGTGGCGGCGGCCGCCGGGCTGCTCGCCGGCGCCCGCCGTCCCTTGGTGATCGCCGGGGGAGGGGTGGTGGCGGCAGGGGCGGCGGACGAGCTGCGCTCGCTGGTCGCCCTCCTGGACGCTGCCGCTCTGGTCACGCAGATGGGAATCGGGGCGTGTGCGAGCGACGATCCGCACCTGGTCGGTCAGGGCGGGATCGTGTTCGGCGATTCGGTGCTCCGTGCCCTGCGCGAGGCAGACGTCGTGCTCGCGGCCGGCTGTCGCTTCTCCTCGTGGCTGTGGGACGGGATGCGGCCCGCCGGCGCGGAGAACCCCGGTCAGCAGCTCATTCATCTTGACCGTGAACCGACGGTCATCGGCCGCCTGCGTCCGGCCGCGGTCGGCCTGGTGGGGGACGCCCGGGCCGTGCTGGCGCAGCTGCTGCATGCGCTGCCCGCGTCGCTGGACGTCGACCCCGGATGGCGAGCGGGTCTGCGCGATGAGCATCTCGCGCACCGCGGGAAGCTCGCCACCCTCGGCGATGAACCCGGAGTGATGATGCATCCCGCTCAGCTCGCCCGCGCCCTGGGCGAGGCGCTGCCGGGCGACGCGCTGGTCGTCTACGACGGGGCCCACACGAGCTTCTGGAGCAACGACCTCACTCCGGTGTTCGAGCCCCGGACCCGGTTTCACGACCCCGGCAGCGGCCACCTCGGCTTCGGCGTCCCCTATGCCCATGCCCTGCGCCTGCTCGAGCCTGAGCGGCCGGTCATCGACCTCACCGGCGACGGCGCGTTCGGCTTCAACGTCGCCGAGCTCGACACCGCGGTGCGCTACCGCCTGAACGTGGTTCACGTAATCCATGACAACCAGGCCTGGGGCGTGATCGCCCATAGCCAGCGCCGTCTCGGGTTCGAGCTCGGCACCGAGCTGAGCGGAACCGACTACGCGGCGATCGCCCGTGGGTTCGGCGCCCACGGCGAGCGGATCAGCACGCCCGACCAGGTGGCTCCGGCGCTCGAGCGCGCGCTCACCGCCGACCGCCCGGCGGTGATCGATGCCCGCGTGCGCTTCGAGCCCCACCCCGGCATGCCCCGCTTCGGCGCGATGGGCCGCGAGGCTCACTGAGGATGTCGTCAGTGGCGCAGCGTCCCGGGGCGCCAGTGGCGCTCGTCACCGGAGCGGCCGCGCCGGATGGCATCGGCGCCGTATGCGCCCGCGCACTCGCCGCCGACGGCTGCGTGGTCGGGCTGCTTGACCGGGCCAGCTGCGACGCCGTGGCCCAGGAGATCACCGATGCCGGCGGGGGTGCGCTGGCGCTGCGCGCCGACCTGCTCGCCGAGGACGAGGTCGCCGAAGCCGTCGATCGCCTCGAGGACACCCTCGGGAGCTGCTCGATCCTCGTCAACAACGCCGCCGACCTGACGCGCGGGACCCTGGCGGAGACGACCCCAGAGCAACTCCGGCGAGTGCTCGCCGTCAACGTCGAAGCGGCGGTCATGCTCTGCCGCCGGGTCGCTCCCGGGATGGCGGGGCGGCGGTGGGGGAGGATCGTCAACGTCGCCTCCGATACCTTCGACCGCCCCCGGGGGCCGGGTCTGCTGGCCTACATCACGAGCAAGGGGGCCGTGGTCGGAATGACGCGCGCGCTCGCGGTGGAGCTCGGGCCATCCGGGATCACCGTCAACGCCGTCTCTCCCGGTCTCACCCGCACCGCCAAGGCGGTCGCCGATCAGCCCCAAGAGCTGTTTGACGCCGTTCGCGAGGCCCAGGCGATCAAGCGACCGCTCGCCGGCGACGACTACGCCGGGCTGGTGTCCTTTCTCGCCTCCGCTCGAGCCGCCGTCATCACCGGGCAGACGATCAGCGCCGACGCCGGGCTGGTCCTCAGATGAACGACTACGAGAGAGGAGCAGGATGGGACGTCTGGACGGCAAGGTCGCCCTGATCAGCGGCACCGCGGGCGGGATGGGACGGGCGGCCGCGATCGTGTTCGCCGCCGAGGGCGCGCAGGTCCTCGGCTGTGACGTCAACGCCGAGCAGCAGGCCGAGACCGAGGCCACCGTGCGGGCAAACGGCGGCGTGATCTCCTCGCTGACGCCCGTCGACCTGTCGACTCTCGAAGGCGCCGAGGCCTGGGTGGCCGCCGGGATCGCCGAGTACGGGCGGATCGACATCCTGTACAACAACGCCTCGCGGCTGCGACTGGGCACGTTCGGAGAGCAGCCGTTCGAGGACTGGACGTTCACGATCGACAACGAGCTGCACCTGCCGTTCCTGTGCTCGCGCGCGGCGTGGCCGCACCTGATCGCCGCCGAGGCCGGGGTGATCATCAACGTCGCCTCGGTGGCCGCGATTCGCGGCGCGATGTTCGCGCCGATGAGCGCCCACGGGGCGGCCAAGGGCGGGGTCCTGGCCTTCACCCGCCACCTCTGCGCGGCGGGTGCCGGCCATGGGGTCCGAGCGGTGGCGATCAGCCCGGGGATGATCCGAACGCCGGCGACCCAGCCCCACTTCGACGATCCCGCCAATCCCATCGACCGCTTGGTGGAGTTCACGCCGTCGCGCCGCACCGGCGAGCCCGAGGACGTGGCTCGGGTTGCGGCCTTCCTGGCCTCCGACGAGGCCTCCTACATCAACGGCGCGAACATCGTCGTCGACGGGGGCGCGACCGCGGTGGCGGGCTGATGATGGTTGGGTCTGGGCCGCCGTGCCCGGTCGTCGACGTCCACGCCCACCTTCTCGAGAGCTACGCGCTGGAGGTCGCCGGACCCCACGGCGCCGCCTCGGGGTTCGGCGCCCGGCCGAGCGTACCCCCACCGGGGACGCGGTTTGCGCACATCAACGACCTGATGCTGGACCCGGCACGCCAGATCGCCGACATGGACGAGCGCGGTGTCGACGTCCACCTGGTCTCAGCGATCCTCGCCGTCACGCCGACGGGGTGGGCGCCGCCTGACGTCGCGCTGGAGCTCAACCGGCGCTACAACGACCGCATCGCCGAGGCCGCGCGGGCCCATCCGTCGCGTCTGGTGGGCTCGTGCACGCTGCCCCTCCAGGACCTCGACCTGGCGCTCGCCGAGCTCACCCGCGCCCATGAGGAGCTCGGCCTGCGCGTCATTCAGCTGCCGGCCAACGTCGGCGGCGTCTACCTCGGCGAGCCGCCGTTCAGGCCGCTGTGGGAGGAGATAGTGCGGTCAGGGTGTCGTTCGCACGAACGTGGCGATGTGCCGAGCGCTGGCTTCGGGGTGCTGCTGCTGCGGGCCGTGCCCGGTTTCCGGGTAGGTGAGGACTTGGAGGGTCGGTAGCTGGCCGTTGAGCGCGTACCAGTTCTCGATGGGAAAGATGATGTCGTGGTCGCCGCCGACATGAAGGATCGGAACAGTCGTCGCCTTCAGGAGCGGGAGGATCTGCTCGGCCGGGAACATGACTTCCTGCGGACCGGGGGGCATGCGGCCACGCGACGATCGTGCTGGGCGAGCTCGGCGACACCGTCGCGGTAGGAGGGCACCTGCGGTGCCCAGCCCAACTCGGCGTGCGCTTTCGCGGTGCCGACGCGCAGGCCGCCGGTCATGATGGCCTTGGCGTAGGGGGCCGCGGTCAGCAGCCAGGACGGCACCACATGGGGCCGGGGGGCGTCGAGCGCGGCGGCCATCGCAGTGATCAGCTCGGAGAAGCTCACCGGCTCGTCGTCGGCGACGTTGTAGGCCGAGCCGGAGGTGCCGCGCTCGAGTGCGGCGACCGTCGCCGTGGCGGCGTCGTCGACGTGCACCCAGGGCAGCACCCCGCCGTGGCGGACCACCGGCAGGCGCCTTCGGCGCACGCCGTCGATCAGCGCCTCGCTGGCCGCCCCGGGCCCGTAGAACAGGCCGTAGCGCAGCGCGATCCCCTCTATGTGCGGCGCGCCGAGGACCTGCTGCTCGTTGGAGCGCATCGCGGCGAGGTGCTCCTCGAAGCGGCCGTGGCCGGGTGGGGCGAATCGGTCGGCCTCGGTGAGCACCCGGCCGCCGAAGTCGCCGTACCCGTAGCCGAACACCATCGACTGGGACACGAACCGGCCGGCCCCGACCCGCTCCGCGACGTCGAGCAGGTTCGCGGTGCCGTCCATGCGCAGCCGGTTGGTCGCGGCCATGTCCTTGTGCATGGCCGGTGCCTTCTTGAGCGCCGTCAGCTGCGTGATCACCGCTTCGCACCGGTGCCCGTCGAGCGCGGCGAGCAGCGCGGCACGGTCGAGCACGTCGACCTGGATTGGCGTGACGCCGGCGGCGAGCAACCGGTCGCGGCTGTGTGGGGAACGGTGGATCGCTACCACCTCGTGGCCGGACGCCTGCAGGTGTCGTATCAGTGGTAGGCCGATGGCGCCGGAGGCGCCGGCCAGCAGAGCTCTCATCGTGTCCTCTCTGGTTGATCTGGTGGTTGCCCTGTGGCCTCGACGGCACCCGCCCCGGCTTGCTGGGTGCTGGGCGCTCAACGCGGCGGTCAACGCCGCTGCGGCGGCCACAAAGCGGTCCTCGTCGATCCCGGTCGGGTGCCGGCCGAACAGGTCGGTCAGCAGCCAGAAGTGCGCGGTCGCGCCGTGGAGCACGACCGTGATCGCCGCCCAGTCGACGGTTCCATCGCGGTCACCGGCCAGCTCGGTGAGCATCGTTGTGGTCGCCTGGTGGAAGCGCCCGATCTCGCCGTCGCCGAAACGCTGTAGGTCGGGAAACGAGTCCAATCCCCGAAACAACAGCCGGCTCAGGTCGCGATCCTCGTCCATCCGGCGAACCCCGCCCGCGTCACCGCCGCCAGCTGCTTGGCCAACCGGCCGAGTCCTGCGGCTCCAACCGGTCGGTCAGTACCTCAACGCCGCGGAACAGCCGGTCCAGGCCATCGGCCAGTAGGGCCTCCTTGGAGCGGAGGTGCTTGTACAGGCAACCCGAGCCGGGCGACAGGCCGGCCGCCGCCTCGATCTGCGCCACCGAGGTGGCCGCGTACCCCTGCTCGCCGAACACTCCTTATCTAGCCTCTGATCGAGATGGGCGGTAGCGGTGGGCCAGTAGGCCGAAGAGAAGTCCGCCGGCGAAGAAATAGGCGTCGGTGATGTTGGCTGACCAGATGGCGGACGCGGACCGGTAGTACGCCGGGCCCATCGTTTGCTTGTGTGAGAGGCCGGTGATCCCGTTTGGCAGCAGGCCGACCGCGCGCGTCAGGTCGTCGATGAGCCCGGCGCCGCCGCGGACGACGAGCACTGTGCAGCCGAGCCAGACGATGATCAACGCGGCGCGGCGCATCCTGCCGCGCGGCCATCCGCGGGCGATGGCCAGGCACGCCCACGCGCTCAGCGGGAAGGCGGCCACGGCCAGCACCTCAACCATCCAGCCGACGACCTTGAGCTTCGCGCCCCCGACGTATCCCTCGCCGCCCACCCCGAACGATCCGCCGAGATACCAGTAGACGTGAAAGGCGAAGAACACGACCACCCAGGCAAGCGCCGCGTAGGCGGTTCGAACCGCCGGGAGCCGTTTGCTTGGTGAGCGGGGCTGCCCATGGGAGCGCGGCGTCCGAAACGCTACGAGTTGTGACGCGGCGACGCGGGCGTTCATCTCGGCGGCCTCAGTAGCGATCTGAGGTCGCCGACTGGGCCGAGGTGTGCGAGCTTGTCGGGGTTGACGATCGAGCTGATGCTGGTGATCTGGCCGTCGGCGATGTCGAGCGCCCATACGGCGATCAGCCGCTGCTGTGCGTCGAGAAAGAGCGCTCCGGGGCCGTCGTTGACCTCGACGGGGCGCAACGATGAGCCCGGACGGCGGGCGGCGAGGCGGACCCCCTTGATCAGCGTGCGCGCGACACGGTTGCGCCCGCGCAGCGACCGCCCGAGCGCCGGTACCTGGCCGCCGCCGTCGCTGGTCAGCTGCACGTCTGCAGCGAGCAGCGCCTGCAGCCCGGCGAGATCGCCGTGCTCGGCGGCCGCAAAGAACCGTCCGGCCAGCTCCTGTTGCTGGTCGCGCGTGGTTTGGAAGCGGGGTCGGCGCTGCTCGACGTGACGTCGAGCGCGGGTGGCGAGCTGACGCACGTTGTCTTGGCTTTTGCCGATGATCTCGGCGATCTGTGCGTGGTCGTAGTCGAACACGTCGTGCAGCAGCAGGACGGCTCGCTGCTCAGGGGAGAGGCTCTCCAGCAGCACCAGCATCGCTAGCGACAGCGAGTCGGCTGTCTGCGCGTGCTGGGCCGGATCGTCGGTGCTGTCGGTGATGATCGGCTCGGGCAGCCACTCGCCGACATAGCGCTCGCGGCGGGCGCGCGCAGAGCGCAGCTCGTTGATCGCCAGCCGCGTGGTCACGGTGGCCACGAACGCGCGCGGGGAGGCGAGCTGCTCACCAGCCTGCAGTGCCTGATGCACCCGCAGCAGTGCTTCCTGGACCACGTCCTCGGCCTCAGAGACGCTGCCGAGCATCCGGTAGGCGATCGCAAACGCGACCGGCCGCAGCTGGTCAAGTAGTCGCTCTGAATCGGTCATGCCGCTTGAAACCCCTGCCGCCAGCTCGGATGCCTCGGCGCCCATGCGAGTTCGCGCTTGGCCTTGGCGTTGCACGCGCCGCGGACCTCGGTCATCATCACCACGCCGGCCTCCCCGGCGAACAGCCGCCCAACCAGCCGCGGCACCCGCATCGGCTGCTTGGCGCCCAGCTCCCGGGCCAGCGCCGGCAGCCACTCGGCGACCGGGGCTGGGTCATCGTCGACGACGTTATAGGCACCGCGACTGCCGTGCTCGACCGCCGCGACCGTCGCCTCCGCGGCGTCGGCGACGTGAATGAACGACCACACCCCGCCACCGTCACCGACCAGCGGGAACTTGCGCCTGCGGACCAGCTCAAACTGCTCCTCGCCCGCCGCCAGCCCTGTGCCCGGCCCGTAGAACGCGCCGTAGCGCAGCAGGATCCCCTCCGTCCACTGCGCCCCGAGGACCGCTTGCTCGAGGTGGCGGATCGCGGCCAGGTTCGCGCGCAGCTCCCGCACGGGCGCAGGGTCGAGCGGGTCCTCCTCGGCCTTGACCGGCCCGCCGACGCGGGCGTATGCGCCAAACCCCGCTACCCCCTGTGCCACGAACCGCCGCACCCCGACCGCCTGGGCGGCCGAGAGCAGATGGTCCGTGCCCTCGGTCCGCAGACGGTTGGTCGGTGCGAAATCGCGCTCCATGTGACGCATGTCGACTGGTCCGATCGCGGTCAGCTGATGGACGATCACCTCCGGCCTCGCCCCGCCCACAGCCTCCGCGACCTGACTGCGATCAAGCGCATAAGCAACTACCGGAGTCGCCCCAAGCTCCTCGAGGAGAGCACGATTGGACTCCTTGCGGGTCATCCCCACGACCTCGTGACCCGCGGCGACCAGACGCGGTACCAGCTGCTTGCCGATCGCTCCCGTCGCTCCTGCCACAAACACTCTCATCATCAACCCCTTGATCGAAGAACATCTACACCCCAAGACAAGACAGCGGCCCGGGCTGTGACACCACAAGCCACGCGCCCCGTGTATCCGACTCGAACCGCGGCAGCGACCGGGGCAACGCCCGCGTCGATCGCGCCATCTACGGCCTCGCGAGTGGGGTCAGTCGGCGCTCGCCACGAGCGGCTCCGGCAGCCACTCGCCCATGTAGATTTCGGGCCCGACCCACGCCGAGGTCGACAGATAGGCGCGCTCTGGGACTCGATCCGCTCGCGCGCCCGGTGCAGACGCCCCTCGTGCACCACATCCCCCGCCTCGCCGCTGCCGTGCAGTCGGAACTCCTGCGCGGTCGTTAGCCGAGTCCCTGCGCAAAGCCCTGGCGCCAGCTCGCATAGCGCGGCTGCCAGGCGAGCTCGCGCTTGGCCTTCGCGTTGGAGGCTCCTCTCACGTCCGTCATCATGATGGTCGCGGCCTCCCCGGCCGCGAGCCGCCCGAGCCAGCGTGGGATACGTCTTGGGGGCTTGGCATCCAGCGCGCTCGCCAGCACCGGCAGCCACTCGCGCACGGGCGCGGGCTCGTCGTCGACGATGTTGTAGATCCCCGGCTGGCCGTGCTCGACCGCTACCGCGGTCGCCGCCGCGGCGTCGTCAATGTGCACGTGCGAGAAGACGCCACCACCGTCGCCGACGATGGGGAACCGACGTTTGCGGACTGGTCCCGCCATCTGCGCATCGGGAGCCAGGCTGATCGAGGTTCCCGGACCGTAGAAGCCGCCGTAGCGCAGCGCGAGACCCTCGCCCCACGCGATCGTGGTCACCGCCTTCTCCAGGTAGAGGATCCCGTCCTGCACTGTCCGCAGCGCCGCCGGCGGGTGGGGATCGAAGGGATCGGCCTCGGTCAGCACCGGCCCGCCTGTACGCGCGAATCGGAAAGCTCCGAAGCTCTGCGCCACAAAGCGCCGTGCCCCCATGGCGCGGCCGGCGGCCAAGAGATGGTCCGTCGCCTCGGTACGCAGTCGGTTGGTCATGATCGCCGCGGCGGAGCGGTCGGGGTGCCGGGCGTCACGGATGCTCATCGGCCCAGACAGCGCCGTGAGCTGATGCACGATCACCTCGGGCTCGGCGCACGCCACCGCCTGGGCGACCGCGTCGGGATCCAGCGCGTCGGCCACGACCGGGCGCGCTCCCAGGCTGCGCACCAGGTCCTGCTTTGATGCGCTCTTGGTCATCCCGACCACCTTGTGGCCTCGCGCCACCAGCTGCGGGACGAGCACTCTGCCGAGAACGCCTGTGGCGCCGGCTACAAAGACCTTCATGACTACTCCTGTCTCTCGTTTTCATTTGCCCTTGTGAGACCAGATAGGGGCGCCGCCTGTGACAGCGCCGCTCAGCCCGCCATGCTCAGCGCGCGCGTCCAACTCGCGGCGCGTGTGCATCACCGTCCGCCGGTGCTCGTCCTGGCCGGGATCACGACCACGACCCGTCGCGGGCTGCGGCCGACGGCGGCGTTGAAGGGGCGGATGGCTGTCGCGCGAGGGTGGGTGGCGGTTTGGGTGGGCATGGTCGCGTGTGATTGGTTAGAGGTGGGGCTGTCCGGTCGATGCCGATGTTCCGCCGTCGACGGGAAGGTTGACGCCGGTGATGTAGGTGGCGGCGGCGCTGGCGAGAAACAGCACGGCGGGGGCGATGTCGGCGGGCTGGGCGATGCGCCCGAGGGCGGTGCGGTTCTCAAACTGGTTTCGCAGCTGGTGGTTTCGCGGTGTTGTCGCTCCGGCGTGGCAACACCCACCGGCGAGTCGCGACGGAGAGGCCGTCAAACTCGTGGTGCTCGCCGGTGTCGTGAGCGACGTCAGACATCCCGTTGACCTCGACCACATAATCCAGGCGGCGCTGTAGGCCGGTGCGGGCGTCGAAGTAGCAGATCTGCGTGCGGGCGTGGGCGACGATGTCGGGCGGAAACCAGACCTCGAGTCGCCGCCAGGTCTCTCCGTCCTCGCGCCACGGCTGAACTTCGCGCGTCCTGACGCCGGGCAGCGCGAACAGCACAGGCTCGAGCGTATACATCAAGGTCGCGTATGAGATGAAGTAGCCGGTCTCAAGCTGCGTCCAGGGGTCAATGTCGACGGGGACGCTCTTTACCTCCATGTGGGGCCCGCAGTCCGCGGAAGGCGAGGAGACACCTGACGGCATGTGGTGCGTCTCGCTCCGGGCACGCAACGGATCGTGGGGGCTGACCGGGATCACCGCGCGGTTCGTTCTCGATCGAGGCGGTCGTCTTGGTCGTCACGGTGCCTGAGACAGTTGAAGCCAGCGCGGCTGAGCTCGCGCGAACGCCGCGCCGTGATATCTGGATGATCCTGGCGAGATGGGCCCGGAGGACGCTGTAGCCGCTGGGGTGCGGGCGGCTGTGATGCGCCGCGACGGTGGAAAGGTCGGGGCGGCCGCCTCTGGACCGGGCCTCGAGCATCCGCGAGCATGGGTATGTCCTTGACCCCACCCGCCAGGTCGCCTTGCGCCGATCGATCCCCAGACATCGCCGCCGTCCCGGCCTCGCGCTGACTAGCGATGACGATCAGCGCACTGGTGCCCGCGCAACGCCGACGCGTTCGGCCGCCAACCGGCCCATAGGGCCGGGTTCAGAGTTCGGTCGCAGCGCTCAACAGTCCGCAGATGAGAAACCAGGGATCCCAGACGTGGGCATGCCAGCTCAATGCCCGGTGATCGGCGGTCCCTGAGGCGCTGATCACGGCGGCGGGCACGAGCAGGCCAACGATGGTCAGTACCGCGCCGTCGCCGGTGAGGATCACCGCCGCCGGCCAGGCGAGACCCGTCACACGTCGGGTCCTCTCCCTCTCTCCTGGCTGCGGCCCTGAGGCCCGCGGGAAGGGTACCGGCGCGCGCCTAACTCGCGCTCGCCGCCCGCCGGCGTCTTAGCTGTTCGGCCTGGGCCGGCGCGAGGCCGACGTCGGTGTCAGCCAGCACCTCCCCGTGCTTGATCCCAACGGTCTTCAGAAATCGCTGCTGGCCCAGCGTCAGGGCGATGAAGTGTCCGAGCTCGACCAGCTGGGGCTCGGTGAAGTGCTCGTGCAGCCTTTGCCACAGGTCGTCGGCCGCCAGACTCGGGTCCCAGGCGATCGCCATCGCCCACTCCAGCGCGGCCCGCTCGCGCGGATCGAAGCGCTCGGAACGCTCGAAGTCGAGGATCTCGTCGACCTTTGCCTCGCTGGCGCCCTGGGCCTGGGCGACCACCGAGCGCTGGCCGCCGCAGTACTCGCACTCGACCGATTTTGAGATGTAGAGACGACACAGCTCTTTGATCGCATGATCGGTGACGCCCTGGCGAAAGAACTCCTCCCAGGCGTTGTTGAAGGCCTTCATCACGGCCGGGTGATGAAGGCGGATCGCCTGGCTCTCTGGCCTGGGTGTCCCCTCCGAGCGCGCTCGCTCCATGATCTCCAAGAGCACGGGATCCTCGACGGTGTCGGGATCGACATAACTGATGTTCGGCATTTTCGTCCTCCTGTTCAGCGGCTGAGAGCCTTCGCGGGCTTACCGCGCTTCCCGCATCAGCGGGCGATCGTCATGTACTTCGTCTCCAGGTACTCCTCGATGCCCTCGCGGCCGCCTTCGCGGCAGCCCTCGCGATCAAAGCCCGATTGCTTGGCCCCCCCAACGGAGCGGCGGCGTTGAACACGATCCCCTGGTTTGAGGGATCCTCAACGTCCACGCTGTCAGGCGTCTGGAGCCAGTCGCCGTCGATGTACAGGCGCCGCGGAACGGTCCCCAGGAGCTCGGTCTCGGTTGCGATCGCCATCACGCGACCCCGACGCCGGCCCGGGAGCGCACGCTGGCCAGGATCGCCTCCGTGTCCGGGATGAACGCGTCCTCCAGGGTCGGGCTGTAGGGGATCGGAGTCTCACCGGTGGCCAGGATCCAGGCGTCGTCGAGGTCGTGCAGGCCGTGGGTCGCGACCGCGCCCAGCAGACCGGCGGCCCAGCCACCGGTCATCGGACCTTCCTCCACCGCCAGCAGGCGGTGGGTGCGGCTGACCGACTCGAGCACGGTTTCGAGATCAAGCGGGCGCAGGCAGCGCAGATCCACGACCTCGGCCGATACGCCGTCCGCAGCCAGAGCCTCGGCCGCGGCCAGCGCGTCGTTGACCGTCTTGCCGATCGACACGATGGTGAGGTCCTCGCCGCGTCTGGGCACGCCGGCCCGGCCGATCGGTATGACCTCCTGCTCGGGCGCAGGACCCTTTACCGAGTAGAGCCGCTTGTGCTCCAGGAAGATGACCGGGTTGTCGTCGCGGATCGATGCCTTGAGCAGGCCCTTGGCCTCCGCCGGTGATGATGGGAAGACGATCTTCAGGCCGGGAATCCCCTGATACCAGGTGCCGTGGGTCTGGGAGTGGATCGCGCCGAAGCGACCGCCGCCACCGACCGCCGAGCGCACCACCAGGGGCACGCTGGCCTGCTCGTTGCTGATGTACCAGAACTTCGCCGATTGGTTGACGAGACTGTCCATCGGCAACGCCATGAAGTCGCCGAACATGATCTCGAACACCGGGCGCAGCCCGGTGACGGCCGCACCGTAGGCCATGCCGGCCAGCGCCAGCTCGGAGATCGGGGTGTCGAATACCCGCTCGGAGCCAAAGCGCTCCGACAGACCGGGCGTGGCCTTGAACACACCGCCCGCGACCGCGATGTCCTCGCCGAAGAAGATCACCGCTGGATCGCGGTCTAGCTCCTCGGCGATCGCGTCACGGATGGCGGTCCGGAATTCGAGCGCGCTCATGGCCGGAACTCCGTGGCCGCATCGGTCTCGGGATCGGGGTAGGGAGCGTCCTTGGCCGCTTGGACGGCCGCCTGCATCAGCGCGTCGATCTCCTCCTCCACGGCCGCGACTCGCTGCTCGGCGACGCCGTCGTCCAGCAACCGCGAGCGCGCACGCTTCAGGGGATCGCGCTCCAGCCACTGCTCCACCTCGTCCTTTGGCCGGTACGGGGCCGGATCGCTCTTGGAGTGGCCGTAGTGGCGATAGGTCTGACACTCCAGCAGCGTCGGGCCGCCCCCGCCGCGCGCCCGCTGGACGGCCTCGCTGGCCGCGGCGTGCACCGCCCACAGATCGTTGCCGTCGACCACCGCGGACGGGACGTCGTAGGCCCGGGCGCGTCCGGCGATGTCGCCGCCTGCGGTCGCCGCCTCGAGCGGGGTGAACTCGGCGTAGAAGTTGTTCTCACACAGGAAGACGAGCGGCAGCATCGCCACCTTGGCCATGTTCAGGCACTCGTGGAAGTAGCCCTGATTGGTCGCTCCGTCGCCGAAGAAGGCGACCGAGACCCGCCCTTGGCGGCTCGCCGACAGCGAGGCTCCCAGGGCGGCGGCGATCGAGCCGCCGACGATCCCGTAGCACCCCACGAGTCCATGCTCGAGATCGATCACGTTCATCGATCCCGCCCGGCCTCCGCAGACGCCGCTGACCCGCCCGAGCATCTCGGCGATCAGCGCGCCCGGGGCGCTGCCCTTGGCCAGCGCGTGGCCGTGCCCGCGATAGGTGCCGGTGATGTAGTCGTCTGCACGCAGCGCGAGGCAGGTCCCGACGGCGACGGCCTCCTGTCCGGCGTAGAGGTGCGTGGTGCCATGGACCTCGCCCTCCAGGAAGAGCCGGTGCATGGCGGTCTCGAACTGCCTGATCAACAGCATGCGGCCGTACGCGTCGAGAAAGGCCGTCTCCGAACTCGTTTGCTGCTCGCTCTGAACGTTGGCCACCGCCGTCTCCTCAGTCTTCGCGGTTAGTGTTACGATCGTATCGCAAACGTTTGCAGTCATCGTCCTGGAGACTATGTGGCCCGCGAGATCGTCATGCCCCGACTGTCGGATTCTATGGAGGAGGGGACCATTCTGAAATGGCTCGTCGCCGAGGGGGACGAGCTCCAGGCGGGCCAGGGCCTGGTGGAGGTGGAAACCGATAAGGCCGTCGTCACCTACGACGCCGACGCCCCCGGGACGGTGCTCGCGCTCGCGGTCGATGAGGGGGCCAGCGTTCCGGTCGGCGCGCCGATCGCAATCGTGGGCGAGGCCCGTGAATCGCTGCCCCAGCGAAGCTCGCCCGAGGCGCTGGCCGCGGTCAGCGCCCCGCCCCCCGAGTCAGTCTCGCCCGGTGTCCCCGCGGGCCGCGACGCGCCCGACGCCACTTCCGGGCGCGTCAAGGCCTCTCCTCTCGCCCGGCGGATCGCCGCCGAGCTTGATGTCGACCTCGCCGGCTTGACCGGTTCGGGTCCGCGGGGTCGGGTGATCCGCTCAGACGTCGAGCGCGCGGCCGGGAATGGCAACGGGACGGCCGACGTCACACCTCCCGGCGCCGGTGATGAGCTCGCACAGATCCCGTCCCCCTCTGAGCCGGCCATTTCAGCATCGGCATCGGCACCGGCATCGGCACCGGCATCAGCCGAAGCGAGCACCGCCAAGGGACAGGCCACACGCCAGGAGCTGACCCGCATGCAGCGCACCGTCGCGCGCCGGATGGCGGAGTCCCGCGCGACGGTCCCCGACATCGAGCTGCGCAATGAGGTCGACATGACCGAAGCGGTGGCTCTACGCGAGCAGCTGCGGGGTGTCTCCGAGGACGCGCTCCCGTCGCTCAACGACCTGATCGTAAAGGCGACAGCGCTGGCCCTCGTTGATTTTCCCCGGGTCAACGGTTCCTATCGCGACTCGCAATTCGAGGTCTATTCACGCGTGAACGTGGGCATCGCGGTGGCCGGTGAGGACTCCCTGGTGGTGCCCACGATCTTCGACGCCGACACGCTCTCGCTGGGGAGGATCGCCAGGACCACCCGCGCGCTGGCCGGCCGGGTCCGCGACGGGTCGATCACTCCCGGCGAGCTGGCGGGGGCGACGTTCAGCATCTCCAACCTCGGCATGTACGGGATCGACAGCTTCTCGGCGGTGATCAATCCACCTCAGGCCGCGATTCTCGCGGTCGGGGCGATGCGCCTGCGACCGGTGATCATCGAATCGGATCCCGCCCATCCGATCGCCGCCCGCGAGACGATCCAGCTCACCCTGGCCTGCGATCACCGCATCCTCTACGGCGTCGACGGCGCGCGCTTCCTTTCACGCGTGCGCGAGCTGCTGGAACGCCCCTTCTCCCTGCTGCTTTAGAAGCTCAGGGCTCGAGCGCGGCCGCTCTCCTTGCGGCGGCGGCACCGTTGACGCGGTCTCCGTCCAGAGGGCTGAGGCCGTCGTCGACCTTGACGTCCTCGGCGATCAGCTCCAGACCCGATGCCCTGGCTGTGAGCTCTATCAGCGCCGCGAAGTCGACCTCGTTGCCGCTGATGCCGACCATCTCCTGCACGATCTGCTCGGTGGCCGCCGCCACGGGCATCGAGACCTCCAGCTCACGCGCTGCTTCGAAACCGAGGTGGAAGTCCTTGAGCAGGAGCGACGGCGTGAACGTCGGCTTGAAGTCCAGGTTGACGTAGGCAGGGCTCTTGTACCGGGTGAAGGTCGAGCCCATCACGCTGTCGTTGAGGAACTCCAGGAAGTCGGCGCGCGTGACACCTCCCTTCTCGGCCAGGACCGTCACCTCGGCCATGCACTGGGCCACCACTCCGAGCATCAGGTTGTGACAGATCTTCACCAGCCTGGCCCGATCGCCCTCGCCGACGTAAATGACGCTGCGACCGAGCAGCTCCAGATAGGGCTTGGCCCGCAGCCAGGCGTCCTCGGGACCCGAGGTGACGATCGTCAAGCGCCCGCTCTGTACGACCTTCGGGTTGCCGCTGACCGGAGCGGCCAGCATCGCCGTGCCCCGCCGCTGCGCCGCGGCGCGGACCTCGGCGGCCGCCGCCGGTGAGATCGTGGTCGAGTCGATGATCAACCCCGGCGCGACCTCGGAGCGTGAGAGCAGACCCTGAGGGCCGCTCACCACCTCTTCGACGTCGGCAGATCCGGCGACCATGGTGAACACGATGTCGCGGTCGGCGAGCTCGGCGGGGGAGTCGGCGATCATCGCCCCCATCTCCTCGAGGGGCTCGCACTTGGATCGCGTGCGGTTGTAGACGCCCAGATCGTGGCCCGCCTGCAGCAGCCGGGTTGCCAGGGCCTGCCCCATGCGGCCGACCCCGATCCAACCCAGCCGCAGATCTTGCTCGCCGCTCATCAGTCACTCCTTGTTGCAATCGTTTGCAGGAATCTAGCCGACGCCTTGCGGGACGTCAAGGCCGTCGCTATGCTGCTGCAAACGTTTGCAAGAGCGGAGGATGGAGCGATGGGCGAGCACAGCTACGGAGTCATGGGGGTCGACTGGGAAGAGCGCGTTCGCTATGACCGCCTGCGCGAGGAGCGCCTGGCGCGGATCACCGCGCTCCTGGCCACCTCGGAGCTGGGCGCGCTGCTGTGCTTTGACATGACCAACATCCGCTACATCACCGCCACCCACATCGGGACCTGGGCCGCCGACAAGCTCAACCGCTTCTGCCTGCTGCCCCAGGGCGATGAGCCGATCATGTGGGACTTCGGGTCCGCAGCTCGCCACCACCAGCTCTACAACCCGTGGCTGGGCGACGGCCGCTCGCGCGCCGGGATCTCCACGCTGCGAGGAGCCATGTCGCCACAGTCAGGTCGGGCCGAGGACGTGGCCAAGAAGATCAGGCTCGAGCTCGAGCAGCGCGGCCTGCTCGGCGAGCCGGTGGGGATCGACGCGGTCGAGCCCCAGGTCCTGTTCGCGCTCCAGCGCGAGGGCATCCAGGTCGCCGACGGCCAGCAGCTGATGCAGGAGGCGCGGGTGATCAAGACACGTGACGAGATCACCCTGCTGAACATGGCCTGCTCGATGGTCGACGGCGCCTATGAGGAGCTCTACCGGGCGATGCGCCCCGGCTTCCGCGAGAACGACTGCGTCGCCCTGGTCAACAAGGTGCTCTACGAGATGGGCTCGGAGTTCGTCGAGGGGGTCAACGCGATCTCCGGCGAACGCTGCAGCCCGCACCCTCACGTCTTCACCGACCGAGCGCTTCGCCCGGGCGACCCCGCCTACTTCGACATCCTGCACAGCTACATGGGCTACCGGACCTGTTACTACCGCACGTTCGCGGTGTCCAGCGCCTCGCGGCCGCTTCTGGATGCCTACAAGCGCTGTCGTTACTACCTGGACGCGGCGATTGACCTGATCCGGCCCGGAGCCACGACCGGCGACGTGGTCTCGATTTGGCCCCGGGCTCAGGAGTTCGGCTTCCCCGACGAGGAGGCCGCGTTCGCCCTGCAGTTCGGGCACGGCGTCGGCCTGTCGATCTGGGAGAAGCCGATCTTCAGCCGCCTGGTATCGCTCGATCATCCTGAGGAGATCAAGGAGGGAATGGTGTTCGCGCTGGAGACGTTCTGGCCGGCCACCGACGGCTGGTCGGCGGCACGCATCGAGGAGCAGCTGATCGTCACCAGCGACGGGTGTGAGGTCATCACCCGGTTTCCGGCCGAGGATCTGGTGATCGCCGGCAAGCCCTACTACACGGTTGGGGGGACTCTGGCGCTGGAGCGCGACCCCCAGTCCAACCGCAACACCGAACTTGATGCCGACTCGCTGCAAGCCTCGCCCCGCGCAGCCGGCGACGGCCCGGCCTCAGCGAGCTGAGCCTCGGCCGCTCAGTCGCGGGGCGGCCAGGTGGGGATCTCGCCGCGACCGGAGGGGAAGCGAATGTTCTTTGACCGGACGAACTCGTGCAGCGTCTCGATCGCGTTCTCGCGGCCGAACCCGCTCTCCTTCTGCCCGCCGAACGGAGAGCCCAGGAAGGCCCGGCGCATGTAGTTGTTGACGAACACCATGCCCACCTCCAGGCGCTGGGCGATCCGGTAGGCCCGAGCCTCGTCCACCGTGCAGATGGCGGCCGTCAACCCGTAGCGGGTGCCGTTGCAGATCTCCACCGCCTCGTCCTCGTCACCGAAGCGAATCACGCAGGCGATCGGGCCGAATATCTCCTCCTGGGCGATCGACATCGACGGCGTCACGTCGGCCAGCACCGTCGGGGCCACCCAGAAGCCGTCGGCGAGCCGCTCGTCGGTGGGCAGCTGACCCTGCGTGACCAGGCGCGCTCCCTCGCTCAAGCCGCGATGCAGATGCTCGAGCACCTTGTCGCGCTGGACGCCATCAACCATCGCTCCGATGTCCGTGGCGGGATCCATCGCGTCGCCCACGACCAGCCCCTCGGCGGCCGCGCTGAAGCGCTCCAGGAACTCATCGTGGATCGATTCGTGGACCAGGATCCGGGCCGTCGAAGTGCACGCTTCGCCCTGGTTGTAGAACATGCCCTCCAGGACCACGTTCAACGCGACATCGAGGTCAGCGTCGGCGAGGACCATCACCGCGTTCTTGCCGCCAAGCTCCATGGTGGCGAACGTCAGATGCTCCGCGGCGCTGCGCAGCACGCTCTGGCCGGTCGGCGTCGCGCCGGTGAAGGTGATCCTCTCCACGCGCGGATGCGCCGACAGGGCCGGACCGGCGTCCTTCCCGGGGACGGCGTTGAGCACGCCCGGTGGCAGCACCTCGTTGGCGAGCTCGACGAGTCGCAGGACGGTCAGCGGCGCCTGCTCACCGGGCTTGACGATCACGGTGTTCCCGGCGGCCAGCGCCGGAGCGCATTTCTTGGTGAAGTGGATCGGGGGCCAGTTGAAGGGCAGGATCGCGGCAACCACGCCGTAGGGCTCGTACACGACCCGAGCCTCGATCGGGCCCTGATCGAGGATCTCGCCGTGCAGGGTGTCGGCGAGGCCCGCGTAGTAGTCATAGCCGGCGTGGCAGAAGGAGAGGTCGAAGCGCAGCGCGTCCCGGCGCGGCTTGCCCACCTCGCGCGCCTCCAGCTCCGCCAGCTCCTCGAGGTGCTCACGGATCTTGGCGGCCACCAGTGACAGCAACCGCCCGCGCTCTCGTGGAGCCAGCCCCCGCCATTGCGCGAACGCTCGGCGCGAATCGGCGACCGCCTCGGCGACCAGGCGCTGATCGCCGCTGACCACGCGAGCGATCTCCCGGCCGGTGGCCGGCTCGAGCACCCCGAAGGTCTCGCGGTCACCGCCGTCCACCCAGCTTCCCCCGATGAATGCGCTCCACGGGGCCTGGCGGCCTTCGGTGCTCGGCGCGTCTGTGACTGCCACCGGTTGCCTATCGCTCACGGAGTCTCGCTTTCGTCGTTGAGATGGTGGTGGATCCAGTCTGCGACCAGCGGCCGGTACTTGAACGGGATGTTGTTGCAGACGTGCGTACCTTCGTCATAGAGGACCCACTCGGCGCCCGGCACGGCATCGGCGATCCGCTTGGTCTCCTGCCAGGGGATCACCCGATCGAGCTTGCCCGTGACCACCAGACAGGGCATATCGATCCGCTGGGCGACGCCTTCCAGATTGAGCTCGCCGGCGCGTGCCCGGGCGTCGGATCCGTCTCGCGCGCCGGTGTGATAGGCGATCGTCTCCCGAGTCAGCTCGGGCATCGACTCCCAGCCGGCGGCGAAGTCATACGGGCCGCTGACCCCGGCGACCGCCTTCAGTCGCGGTTCGAAGGCGCCGGCCCGGATGACGTAGTGACCGCCGAGGCTGACCCCGACGGCGGCGGTCCGCTTCAGGTCGAGCCCTTGCCGATCGGCGACCGCGTCGAGGATCGCCGTGACCGCCACGTCGTAGTCGGGGCGAATGTCGAGTTGGAATCCGGTCTCTCCCTGGCCCGGACCGTCGAGCGAGAGGGTCGCCATGCCACGATCCAGGAAAGCCGACTCCCAGACGAAGAACTCCTCCTTGGTGGAGTCCAGGCCGGGGATGAGGACGACGAGCGGAGCCGGCCCGTTCGCCGCGGGCCGGCGCAGGTTGGCGACCACCGAGCCGCCGGCCAGCGGCGCCTCGATCCGCTCGGCGCTCGGGTCGAGCAGCTCGTGGGCGGCGTAGAGGCAGCGGATCGCCGCCTCGGTGTTGGCGCGGTTGCGCTCGGGATCGATCACCCAGACGAACTTCGAGAAGTGATAGCTGGCGGCGGCGTGCAGATAGGCCTCGCCCGCACTCCGACGGTTGCCATGCTCCAGCGCGCGTTGAGCCAAGCCGACGTGCACCTCGGCGGTCGCCGTCCAGGCGTCCAGCCATTCCTGCCAGCGCGAGACCGAGGCAGTCGTGCGCACGAAGTCGTTGTAGTCGATCCCGTTGGCGATGAACCGGCCCGCCCAGTGTCGGATGGCTGCCTGCACGCGTTCGTCTGCCGTAGTCATCCCTCGCCTTGGCTTGCAGTCCGAGCTCACGCGCGGCGTTTGCGATCGGCACCGTCCTGGGTGCGGGTCGCGCAGCAGCTCAGGCACGATACGTGGACATGAACATCGATGGCGCTCATCAGGGCGCCCTCTCGACGGCAGCTTACTGCAAACGTTTGCAGAAAACCAGTCCTGCTACGCGCCCGGACCGGTCAACCAGAGGGCGGCGCCGTCGATCCTCTGACCACGAGCGTGGGGTCGAGCAGGATCTCCTCATAGCGCCGGGAGCCGTCGCTGAGCTGCTTGAGCAGCAGGTCAGCGGCGACCGTCCCGATCTCGCGCTGCGGGACGCGCACCGAGGTCAGGGGCGGGCGCAGACGGTCGACGAACGGCATGTCGTTGAAGCCGACGATCGAGATGTCCTGTGGACAGCTCAGACCGCGCGCCTCGAGCGCGTCATAGCAGCCGATCGCCAAGCGGTCATTGGCGGCCACGATCGCGGTGACCTCAGGGGACCGGCCAAGCAGCTCGACGCAGGCGCGAGCCCCGTCCTCCTCGGTGAAAGCTCGGGCATAGGCGACCTGGCCGACGGGCAGGGCCAGCCCGTGACGGCGCATCGCCTCCAGGAACCCGAGGTAGCGCCGGTGCCCGGTGGAGACGTTCTGGGGCCCGGCGACGTGCCCGATGTGCTGGTGGGCGAGCCCGGCCACATGATCGACCGCCAGTCCCGTGCCGCCGCGGTCGTCGACCGTCACCGCCGGAACGGAGGAGTTCTCCAGGCTGCGGTTGACAAGGACCAGCGGTGCGCCCCCGGCCGCGGCGTCGCTCAGGAGCTCGACGTCGAGCCGGGCGGTGGCGGCGATGAAGCCGTCGACCTGGCGGGCCCGCATCGCCTCCATCTGGCTGCGCTCCCGGGCGGCGTCGTTGTCGGTGTTGACGATCAGCGAGGTGTAGCCGGCGTCGCCCAGGCGGTCCTCGATCCCGCGCATGATCGGCGGGAACAGCGGATTGGTCAAATCAGGGATGAGGACGCCGACGGTATAGGAGCGATTCGTCTTCAGCCCGCGAGCGATCGGGTTCGGGCGGTACCCCAGCTGCTCGGCCGCGCGTAGGACGCGCTCGGCGGTCTCCTGGTTGACGAGAGTCCGGGTCTGCTCGTTGAGCGCCCGCGAGACGGTTCCGGGATGAACCTCGGCGAGGCGAGCCACGTCTCGGATCGTCACCACGGCGGACACGGGCGAATTATGCAGTCAGCGGCTCGTTCAAACGTGAGCCGGACGTGGCGCCCCGACACCGGGGCCCATGACCGCGCCCGGATCGTCACCGAGATCGGTGAGCATCACGATCGCGGCATTGCGTCCCGGACCGCCGGTCACCGATCCACCCGGATGCGTGGTGCCGCCAGTCTGATAGAGGCCGGGGATGGGCATCCGGTGCGCAGCCCACCCCGGCGCCGGTCGCAGGGCCCCGCTGTTGGCCAGCGATCGATCGCCGCCGTGGAAGGTGCCGTGCCACATGTGCGGGTTGGCGGCCTCGAGGTCGACGGGAGAGACGATCAGCTCGTCCAGGATCTTCTCGCCGGTCAGGTTGGGTGCCGCGCGGCGCAGATGCTCCAGATGAACGGCGGCGATCTCGTCTCGCAGCGCCAGCCATGATTCCGCCGGGCCCCGGCCGCCGATGGCCGGATCGTAGGGCTGCATGCCCAGGATCTTCACGGTGTGGTGGCCCTCGGGGGCACGCGTCGGATCAGCGACCGTCGGCGTCGGAAACAGCAGCCAGGCACCGTCGCGCACCAGGCGGCCCTCGCAGACATCGCGCCCCATCCTCAGGATGTCCTCGGGCCAGCCGGCGACGCCCGCCGAGACAACCTCGATCGTCTCCCCTTCGGCCGTCGGGTAGCGTGGCGGCTCGGTCGTGGCGTAGTGAGCGGCGAACGCGCTCACGCCGGCGTCGTAGGTGTCGATCGCATAGCGAAAGTCATCCCCCCAGGCCTGGCTCGGGGCCATCTCGATCAGGTCCTTGATATGGATCGTCGAGAGGACGGCCTTGCCCGCGAGGTGGCGCTCGCCGTCCTCGGTGATCACACCGACGCAGCGCCCATGCTCGAGCACGAGCTCGGTCACGCGGCTGTCGCAACGCACCTGGCCACCGTTGCCCTCGATGACCTCCACCAGGGCTCGTGCCAGCTCTCCGGAGCCACCGCGCGGAATCGTCCAGCTCCGCCGCTGGCGCCCGAAGATGATCGAGTAGGCCAGCGACGCCGAGCCCGCGCTACCGACCGGCTGCCCGGTCTGGAAGGCCATCCACAGCATGAACGACCGCACGTGCCGGCTGCGGAACTCATGGTTGACCACGTCCCAGGCGCTCATCGCCGCGCGGCGCTGCCAGCGCGCGGCCCCGGCACGCCCCGCCAGCAGTGCGTCGAAGCCTGGACCCCAGCCGACCGGGGTGAAGCGCTGGCGAGCGAACACGTCCTTGACGGCGTCGTAGTCGTCCAGCAGCCGCCGGTAGGCGGCCGCGTCGTGTTCGGAGAAGCACGCGATCTCAGCACAGGTCCGTTCCAGGTCGCGCCACATGGTCAGCGACTCGCCGTCGGGGAACACGACGTGGGCCACCGGATCGGGCTCGATGTAGGTCAGTCCGTGCTCGGCGATCAGGCCCAGCTCGTCGGCGGCGAGAACCGGATTGGTCTGGATCAGCGTGTGGCCCGTGGAGCAGGAGTCCAGGCGGAAGCCAGGCAGCAGGAGCTCCTCCGAGGCCACGCCACCCCCCGGCACGGGGCGGGCGTCGAGCACCAGACAGCGATGGCCGGCCCGCGCCAGGTAGGCCGCCGTGATCAGGCTGTTGTGACCGGCGCCCGCGACGACGATGTCAGCGGCCGGAGCACCCGCGCCGCTCACGCTCCAGCCTTCACGGGGTCGCGCCGGCGGGGTCGGTGGCGGTCACCGCGCCGCCCAGGTACAGCGCACCGATCTCGGGGTGCTCGAGCACCTCGCGCCCGGATCCGGTGAGGCGGACCATCCCGTTCTCGAGCACGACCCCGTGCGAGCTCAGCCTCAGGCCGGCGCGGGCGTTCTGCTCGACCAGCAGGATCGTCTTGCCCTGCTTGTTCATGAGCTCGATCATGTCGAACACCATCTGCCGCGTCTGAGGGTCAAGCCCCATCGAGGGCTCGTCGAGCATGATCAGCTCCGGTTCGAGCATTAGGCAGCGCGCGAACTCGACCAGCCGCTGCTGGCCGCCGGAGAGGCTTCCCGCCTTCTCCTGGGCGCGATCGCGAACGATCGGATAGAGCTCCTGAACCGCCTCCAGGCGCTTTGCCACGAGCGCCCGGTCGGTGATCGTGAAGGCTCCCATCTCAACGTTCTCACGCACTGTCATGTCGCCGAACAGGCTGTGCGCCTGTGGAATCTGGGCGATGCCCCGAATCAGGATCTGCCTCGGGCTCAACCCCGAGACGCTCTCGCCGTCGAAGGTGATCTCGCCCAGGCGCGCCCGCAGCAGGCCACTGATCGTGCTCATCAGGGTCGACTTCCCGGCCCCGTTGGGGCCTACCACGCAGGTGATGCTGCCCGGCGGGACCTCGAGCGAGACCTGCTTGAGGATGTCGCCGCCACCGTATCCCGCTGTAATGTCGCGCAGGGACAACAGCGGGGCAGAGTCCCCGAGCTTCTCCTGGGGAACCGTCCGCACCGGGGTCACCGAGACGGTGTGGGCATGGGGGTGGCCCACCTCCTCGGCCAGCTCGAGCTGGGTGGAGGCATCATCCTCGCCGCCGAGGTAGGCGTCGAGCACCGCCGGATCGGTCCGAACCTCCTGCGGCGTCCCGGAGACGAGCGCCGTGCCTTGGCTGAGCACGGTGATCCGCGAGCACAGGCTCATCACGAACTCCATGTTGTGCTCGACCACGAGGATCGTCTTGCCTGACGCGTTCAGCGCCCGGATGCGATCGCCAAGATGGCCGATCAGCGTCGGGTTGACCCCGCCCGCGGGCTCATCGAGCAGCAGGATCGCGGGATCGGAGACCAGCAGCGACGCGAGCTCGAGCAGCTTGCGCTGGCCGTAGGAGAGGTTGCCGGCGGGCTCGTGCGCCAGCCGGGTGATCCCGACAAAGTCCAGAAGCTCCAGGGCACGGCGTTTCTCGCCCGCCGATCCGGCCCGTCGCAGGACCCCGCGCAGCCAACCCTCGTGGCGTTGCGTGGCCACGAGCATGTTCTCGAGCACGGTCAGCCGGGTGAACAAGCGCGTGAGCTGGAACGTCCGCCCGATCCCGAGCTTGAACACGCGGTCAGGAGGGGCGTTGGTGATCTCGGCGCCGTTGAACTGAACCCGGCCCTGCTGAATGCGCTCATACCCGGTGATCACGTTGAAGAGCGTCGTCTTGCCCGAGCCGTTGGGTCCAATCAGGCCGTTGATCTCGCCCTCGCGGACCTCGAGATCGCAGACTGACAGCGCCTTGACGCCGCCGTAGGACTTCGAGACGCCCTGGACTTCGATCAGGTTGCTCATCGAGCGGCTCTGGCGGCGCCGGGGGTTATCTTGGGCTCCCGCTCGTCGCCTGCGCCTTGGGCGGCCTTGACCCGGCGGCGCTGCAGCCAGGCCGAGACGCCGGGCACGATCCCGCGGGGCATGATCAGGATCACCGCCAGGAACAGCACCCCGTAGGCGATCAGGTAGGTGCCGTTGCCCGAGACGCTCTGGGTCAGGTACTGCTGCAATGACTCGAGCACGGCCGCGCCCAGCAGCGGGCCGACGATCGTCCCCATGCCGCCGAGGAAGCCCATCAGCGCCAGCGAGATGTCGAACAGCGGGTCAAAGCCGTACTGGGGGTAGATCTGGCCGACGAAGTAGAAGTACAACCCGCCGACCATGCCCACCGGGATGGCGGAGATCGTGAACGCCGTCAGCTTCACCCGGCGCGTCTTGACGCCGAGCCCGAGCGCACGGTCCTCGTCATCGCGGATCGAGAGCAGCTGCAGACCGAAGCGCGACTGGCGGACCGCCCAGGAGACGGCCACGGTGAGCGCCAGGATGATCAGGGCAACGTAGTAGAACGGCAGGTTGTAGTTCGCCGGTGAAAATGGCGCGAACGGCAGCGTGATCCCCGACGTTCCGCCGGTGAACGAGAGGTTGAACGCCGCCAGCTGGAAGATGAAGAAGATCGCGATCGTGACCACCACGAACGTGTGCCGGCGGATCCGCAGCGCGACCAGGCCGACCGGGATCGCAACCAGCCCGGCGACCAGGCCGCCGAACGGCAGCAGCGCGAACACCGGCCAGCCTCCGGCCACGTGCCAGTCGCGCGCGGCCAGCGCCACCGCGTAGCCGCCGCAGCCGAAGAACACGGCGTGGCCCAGAGCCAGATAGCCCGAGTAACCGCTGAAGATGTTCCACGACGAGGTGGCCACCATGAACACCAGCGTGAACACGGCGATCGAGGTCGCGGTCGGGTCGGTGACACCCAGTGGGAAGACGATCATCAGCGCCACGATCACTGCGGCCACGCCGATCATCAGCCCACGCCGGGACGGGGACGGCTGGGTCGGGGAACCGGTTGTGGCCACGTCCCGTGCCTGGCCATCGGTGGCGCTCATTGCGCCCGAACCGCCGCGCGTCCGAACAGCCCCTGGGGACGGAAGGACAGGATCAGCACCAGCGCCGCGAAGTACACGAGCGGCGCCCAGGTCGGCGACCACGCCACCGCGACGACGTCATTGATCACCAGCAGGAAGATCGCCGCGGCCATGGCTCCGCCGATGCTGCCCATCCCGCCCAGGATCACGATCGCCAGCAGGCGTGAGATCAGGTCATAGCCGGTGTTCGGATTGAAGGCGTTGGTGGCGCCGAACACCATTCCGCCGACCGCCGTGACCGAGACCCCGATCCCAACCGAGATCGTCCGCACGCGGTTGACGTTGATCCCGATCAGGTCAGCCGCGGTCCGGTTCTGCAGCGATGCTCGCACCGCCCGCCCGAACTTGGTGCGATACAGGCCATAGTAGAGGCCGATCAGCAGGATGATCGCCAGGCCGAACCCGATCAGGTAGATGTAGGGCAGGTAGAAGCCGAACACGTGCACCGACGAGTTGACGTAGGACGCCTGCAGCTGCTGGTAGTCGACGCCGTAGATCGCGATCAGGATGCCCTCGATCACGATCGCCACCGCATAGGTGACAAGGATCGACATCTGGGTTCGATCCTGGTCACGCAGCCGCCGCATGAAGCAGAACTCGATCGCTATCCCCAGGACGAACATCACCGGGACGGTGATCAGCAGTCCGGGCAGCAACCCGATCCCCACGTGCACCGACAGCTCGTAGCTGAGGTAGGCCCCGAGGATCACCATCACGCCCTGGGCGATGTTGATGATGTCCATGACGCCGAAGATCAGCGTCAGACCGGCGGCCATGAGCGCATACACGCCGCCGGTCAGAACACCGTCGATGATCGCCTCGACCAGCGCTGTTGACGACATGGCTCGGCTAGCCCTTCCAGGCCGGCTTGGGGTAGAGAGGATGATGCGAGCCGGCCGTCGCGGTGGGCAGCGTCTGCACCTGAGTGGCGTTCTGCCACTGGAAGGTCAGCGCCTTGCCCGCCGTGTTCTGGCCGAGTGAGTCGAACTTCACCGGGCCCAGGACGCTGTCCAACGTCACACCGCTGTGCAGATAGCTGATGAGCTTGGAGTTGTCCAGGCTCTTGGTGGCCGCCACCGCCTGCGCCATCACCTGGCCCACCGAATAGGCCTCGGCGACATCGGCGTTGACGTCGGACGGGGTGCCCCCGTACTTGGCGATGTACTCCTTGACCATCTGCTGGCTGTCGGGCTTCTGAAAGCCGCCGAACCAGATGTTGGGGACGAAGATCCCGTTCTCATTGCCGGCGCCGACCGCCTTGACGAACTGGGCTCCCTGATCGGGTCCCGCGGTGGCGATGAACGCCTTGGGGTTGTAGTGCTGCTGGACGAAGGCGTGGGTGAACGCCGAAACGGTGGGCACGTCAACGGAGCCGAGCACGAACAGATCGGCGTGCGTGGACGCGGCCTGGCTGGCGATCGGCGTGTAGTCGGTGACCTCGGCCGGGAACACCTTCGACAGCACGGTCTTGACCCCAGCGTCCTGCAAGATCTTCTGAGCGACCGGGATCTGCGGCTGGGTGAACGGATCGTCGACGGTGGCGTACGCCGCCGTCTTGGGCCGCTGGGAGGCGGGCAGTGAGGCCACCCATTCCGCAAAGCTCACAAGATCGTTCTTGATCGGGATCTGAGTGGAGAAGACGTTCTTCAGACCCGAGCCGAACACCATGGGGCCCGCCCCCGCGCCCTCCACGAAGGCGTATCCGTACCGCGCCGCGACGCGGGCCGAGGGAATCGTCAGCAGGGTCGAGAAGGGACCGAAAACCAGCCCGTCCTTGTTGGAGCCGATCAGCTTCTGGTAGTTGCTGACGACCTGCGAGGGACTCGACGAGTCAGAGATGATGTCCATCTTGACCGGATGCCCCAGCAGTCCGCCCTTCTTGTTCTGGTCTGCGGCCCAGAGCTCGTAGCCGCGCTGAAACGCTTGGCCGTCGGCGGCGAAATCGCCTGATAGCGACAGCGAGGCGCCGATCGTGACCGGGTTGGACTTGCCCCCGCCGCCGCTCCCGCTCCCGCTTGCGCTGCTGCTGCTCGAGCTGCCGCAGGCCGCGAGCAGCGCCACCGACGCCGCTGCCGCCCCGGCGCACACACACCTGCGAAAGATGCTCATCTGCTCTCCCTCCGCTCCTCAGCTGCGCCGCCAGAACTGCTGGCCACATGGCTGCAATCGTTTGCAATCGCGACGATACTGCGAACCGACGCGGCTTGTCAACCGCCATCCGCGCAGACATCGTGCCCGCTGGCTCTCCTAACACGTTGGCTATGTTGCGCATTGTGGGTCGAGCGATGCGGAGCGCCAAAGACGAGACGGTCCTGGGCGCCGAATCAGCCGGCCTTCGTTGCGTTGCCCGCGGTCGTGGGCGGCGCGGCCGCGGCAACCCAAGAATCATCCTGCGGGAGTCGAGGGGATCAGATGCACGTAGATCGAGCACTGTCAGCTTCAGCCTGCGGTGCTTCAGTGGCGGCGAAGTTAGGCGCGGGCCGTCTTCCGGACGCGGGCGAGAAGGATCCTGGGTGGCGTGTGGGTTTCGTCGGGTCTCGTTCGACGTGCGTGTAGGAACGACCCCCACCACTACGAGTGCCGCCGGGAGACAAGAGCAGAGGCCCGCGACGGTAGACGTGCGTCCAGCATAAGCAGACCTCCGGAGCGCCGCCTCTCAGTGATCGCCACGGTCGTGAAAGTGGCCGCTGCACGCAGCCCAGACGCCGAGCCGACGTGTGCGTGCGAAGGCAGCATCGCGGCGGAGTCGCGTCAGCAGCGGACTGGCGTTGCCGCGAAACACAAGCACCTCAGCCCACCCGGCTCGCACGACACGCTCCTGCCACGTGACGGCCCGAGCGCCGCCAAGGTGGACAATTGCGAGCAGTCGCCGTATGCGTCAGTTCGGGTCTCGCCGCCGAGCTGCAGCGTCACCTGAGCGCCCGGCCGCGTGAGCGTCTCGGCGTAACGCTTTGCAGGAGTACGGGATGGCCGTAGCGCGTCGACGAGCTCTCGGGCGCGTCGATCTGGACGGTACGCACCCGCTCAAAGTGACCGCTGACGTCCACATCGAGGGTGTCGCCATCGACCACGTGGTCGACGGTCGCTACCACGAACACCCGCCATGGACGCGGCGGCGGTGACAGGGAGCTCGCCGTACACGAGCTGGCGCAGCCAGCCGCAGGCGCTGCGGTGGTCCGACATCGACCTGGCCGGGGGCGTTCTGAGGGTCGAACGATCCTGGACGTCAAGGCTGGCCTGATCGAGCCGAAGTCCACCGCCGGCCGCCGCAAGGTCCCGATTACGGCGATCCTGCGCGACTATCTCCTCGACCACCGCCTGGACCCTCGCGAGGGCCACCTCGTCTTCGGGCGGCCCGACGGCACCCCGTTTGCCACGTCCAGCACCAGCGTGCGCGCGAGGAACACATGGAAGCGGGCCAAGCTCAACCCGATAACGCTGCACGAGTGCCGCCACACGTTCGCGAGCCTGATGATCGCGGCGGGCGTGAACCCGAAGGCGCTCCAGACCTTCATGGGCCACTCGTCGATCACCGTTACGCTCACCGCTACGGCCACCTCTTCCCTGGCTCGGAGGGCGAGGCCGCCGTCCTCCTCGACGCCTATCTTGCGAAAATCACATGAGCGGGCCCGCAGCGCCAGCGTCGACGACGGGGACTGTGGGGAAGTTGGGACTCTCGCGGAGCGGTCTTGAACGGCCTTGAGCACTCAACTCGCGGGACTCTCCCGCAGTCCTTTCGGCGAGAAACCGCCCGCGTATGGACAGATTACCCCGCATTCAGCGGAGAGGGAGGGATTCGAACCCTCGATGGACGAAACCGCCCATACCGGTTTTCGAGACCGGCGCATTCAACCGCTCTGCCACCTCTCCGGGGCCGGCGACCAGACAAGTTAGTGCACGCCGCCCAGAGCCGCCGTTCATCGGCGCCGCGATGCGAAGAACGCCCGGAGGAGATCGGCGCTCTCCTCCGCCAGGAGTCCTGACTCCACCTGCGGCCGGTGGTTGAGGCGCGGCTGGGCGAGCACGTTGAGGACGCTGCCGGCGGCGCCCGCCTTGGGATCGGTGGTGCCGAACACGACTCGCGGGATGCGGGCGAGGACGATCGCCCCCGCGCACATGGCGCAGGGTTCGAGGGTGACGTAGAGCACGGCGTCGAGCACCCGCCAGCTGCCCAGGGCGCGGGCGGCGTCGCGAAGGGCGATCACCTCGGCATGGGCGGTGGGATCGGCTCGGATCTCGCGCTCGTTGTGGCCCGAGCCGATCACCTCGCCGTCCCTCACCACCGTGGCGCCGACCGGGATATCGCCGTGCTCGACGGCCCGCGAGGCCTCGCGGAGCGCCAGATGCATGAAGTACTCATCACGCGGAAAGAAGCGAGAGCCTGCAGTTGGAGGTGCGGCGGGGATGGCGCTACCTTTGGCTTGGGGCAACTTTCGCCGAGCCCATGATGTCTTAAGCGCAGGCACGGAAGCGTGCGCCGGTGAGGCCCACCAAGAAGATGCGTCAGACAAAAACCCTCCGCCTTCCGCTCGGCCTCGCCGGGCTGGGGTTGGCGCTGCTCGCCGCCTGGCTGGTCTTCGGGGCGGTGAGCGCCCACGCCGTGGGTTCCACGCCTCACGGGACGGCCGCGCGGGCGCCCGGACGGGGGGCCGCCTATGTCCCCCACGAGGTGATCGTCGGCTACAGGCCAGGGGTCCTCGCCGTGCCCGCCGAGACCGAGATGGGCGTCCGCCGGACCAGTCCGGCGCCGTCGCCCCGCAGCCGCCTCCTCCATCTACCGGCGAGCCAGAGCGTGAGCGCCGCGATCACTCGGCTGCGTCACCAGCCCGGTGTGGCCTACGCCGACCCCAACTACATCGCCCGCGCGGCGGGCGCCTTCTATCCAAATGACGTCGGGCGCGCCGATCAGGCTCACGGATGGGAGCGGATGCAGTGGAACCTGCTCCCTGACTCCGGCGTCAACGCTCCGGCGGCGTGGGCCAACATGCTGGGCGATCATCGCGCCGGCGGGAAAGGCGTGACCATCGCCGTGCTGGACACCGGCGTGGCCTACCGCAACTGGAAGCGGTTCTCGGAGTCGCCGGACTTCGCGCGGACTCGGTTCGTAGCGCCCTACGACTTCGTGGCCAACAACCGCTACCCGCTGGACCGCAACGGCCACGGGACGTTCGTCGCCGGCGTCATCGCCGAGTCGACCAACAACCGCATCGGCCTCACCGGGGTCGCGTACGGGGCTTCGATCATGCCGGTGCGGGTGCTCGACGGCCACGGCGAAGGCGACGAGACGACGATCGCGCGCGGTATCCGCTACGCCGTCGACCACGGCGCACAGGTGATCAACCTCAGCCTCGAGTTCGTCCCCAGCCAGGTCAATTCGACGTCGGAGATCCCGCAGATCGTCGGCGCGATCGAGTACGCCCACCGTCACGGCGTCACCGTCGTCGGCGCCGCCGGTAACGACGACACTCACAGGATCGCCTATCCCGCGCGGGCACCGGGCGTGATCGCCGTCGGGGCGACGACCAAGGACCGCTGCCTGGCGGTCTACTCCAACGGTGGTACCGGTCTCGACCTGGTCGCCCCCGGCGGCGGCGACGACGCGATCCTGCCCAACGATCCCGACTGCCATCCCGAGCGCATCCTGCCGCCGATCTACCAGCTGACGCTGACCGACCCGCCGCACTGGGATCGCTTCGGCTACCCCAACTACTACTTCGGCACCTCGATGTCGTCGCCCGAAGTCGCCGCCGCCGCCGGGCTGGTGATCGCCGGCCGGGTGCTCGGTCGCCATCCCACGCCGGACCAGATCCTCGCCCGACTGGAGCAGACCGCGACGCCGCTGGGCGGCTCAGCCCAGCCCAACCCCACCTACGGCTTCGGGCTGCTCAACGTCGGGGCCGCCACCACCCCCGGACCACTGGTGCCCCCAGCCGCCACCACATCCACCACTCCCTAGGCACCTGGGCGGACGTGTGGGGTCTGAGTTGCCGCACGGGGAACCAGACTGCATCACCCCGCAGAACTGCGGCTAGCTCGTTCGCACGATCAGCACCGAGCAGGGGGCATGGTGCGACACCTTGTTGGGCACCGAACCCAGCAGGAACCGGGTCGCTCCGGTCATCCCCTTGTTGCCGACCACGATCAGATCGGATCGCTGCTCCTCGGCCACGTCCAGGATGGCATCGGCGCCGTCGCCGACACGGGCGAAGGTCTCGATCTGCTGCACCCCGGCCGCGCGGGCGTGGCGCTCGGCGGACTCGAGCAGCTCGAGCACGGCCTCGCGGGGGTGGACCGTCCACGCCTCGTTGTGGAGGGGGACCCGTTCGGCACGCAGCCGTCGCTCCGGCACGGGCTCGTAGGCGCTGACGATCTGCAGCCGTGCGACCAGCGAGCGGGCGAGCTCGATCGCCCGGGCGACCGCGACCCCCGCCGTCTCGGAGCCGTCGGTGCCGACCAGGATGGATTCGATCACACCGGCCTGTAGCGAGCTCACGCCAGCTTGGTGATCGCGATCACGATCCCCGCCAGCACGAAGACGACGATCGCGACCTGGGTCCAGAGCAGCAGCTTCGGAATCTGCATGGGTGACCAAAGCTATCGTTTCGACCATGCCGGAGCCGGTCAGTCCCGCGCTGAAGGCGGTCAGCGACGCCGTGCTCGCCGTCGCGGCGCAGCTGTCGGTGGACGAGGTCCTGCAGCGGCTCGTCGACTCCGCCCGCGAGCTGGCCGGGGCGCGGTATGCGGCCCTCGGCATTCCCGACGGCGCCGGCGGGTTCCGCCGGTTCCTGGTCGCCGGGATGAGCGACGAGCTGGTCGCCGCCATGGGCCCGCTGCCCCGCACCCACGGGATGCTGGGGGCGATGCTCGAGGCCGAGAACGCCTATGTGACCGACGACATCCACCAGGACCCGCGATTTCGCGGCTGGTGGCCCCGCCAGCATCCCGACATGCGCTCCTTCCTCGGGGTCCCGATCGTCGCCGGAAAGGAGGTGATCGGCGCCTTCTACCTCACCGAGAAGGCGGGAGCGAAGTCGTTCGGCGGCGACGATCGGGCGCTGATCGAGCTGCTGGCGGCGCACGCCGCGATCGCCATCACCAACGCCCGCCTCTACGAGCGCAGCCGCGAGCTGTCGATCCTGTCCGAGCGCAACCGACTGGCCCTGGAGCTGCACGACGTCGTCAGCCAGAAGCTGTTCAGCCTCAACCTCGCCGCCGACGCGGCGGCCACGCTGCTGGAGCGCGATCCGGACCAGGCCCGCCCGCAGCTCGATCGCGTCCGGGACCTGGCCCGGGAGGCGCTGGGCGAGCTGCGCTCGCTCATTCTCGGGCTGCGCCCGGCGGAGCTGGAGCGCGACGGTCTGGCGGCGGTGCTGCGCAAGGAGGCGACGATGCTGCAGCGCATCCATGGGGTGAGGGTGACGCTCGAGTCCGCGGGCGTAGTCGAGCAGCGCCGGGAGCCGCGTGACGCCGAGCTGCTGAGGATCGTCGAGGAGGCGCTGCACAACGCCGTCCGCCACGGTGCCGCGGAGACCGTGATCGTGCGCCTCCACGGTGACGGGGAAGGGCTCACGGTTGAGGTCGCCGATGACGGGATCGGGTTCGATCCCGACGACGCCGAGTTGCGCTCGCGCCACCTGGGCCTGACCTCGATGGAGGAGCGGGCGTCGCGGCTCGGAGGCCGCCTGCAGCTGAGCTCGCGCCCGGGCGCCGGCACCACGGTCCGGCTCGAGGTGCCGGGCGATGGCGCCTGACCCGATCCGGGTGCTGATCGTCGACGACCACACGGTCGTGCGCGAGGGGCTGCGGACTTTCCTGGAGCTGCAGGACGGCATCGCGGTCGTCGGGGAGGCGTCCGACGGTGAGCAGGCGGTTCAGCGGGCCGCGGAGCTGGCCCCCGACGTGATCCTCATGGATCTCGTCATGCCGCGCCTGGACGGCATCGGAGCGATGCGCGCGCTGCGGGACAGGTCCCCGTCCAGCCAGGTGATCGTGCTCACCAGCTTCCTCGACGACGACCGGCTGATGCCGGCGCTGCAGGCGGGTGCCTCCGGGTATCTGCTCAAGGACGTGGAGCCGGCGGAGCTGGCACGGGCGGTGCGCGGCGCCTGTGCCGGCGAGGCGCTGATCGATCCGACGGTCGCGGCGCGCCTGTTGGGCAACCTGAGCGCGCCGAGCCGGCCGCGGGATGACGGCCTGGAACAGCTGACACGGCGCGAGCACGAGGTCCTGCACCTGATCGCTCGCGGATACTCCAACAAGCGGATCGCGCTCGAGCTGGGGGTGGCCGAGAAGACGGTCAAGACGCACGTCGGACACCTGCTGGCCAAGCTGGGGGTGGCCGACCGGACCCAGGCGGCGCTGCTGGCGGTGCGGCGCGGCGGCCCCGGTCGCCCCGCCTAACTCGCGGCCATCGGCCATCGGCCACCACCCCACCGGCCATCGGACCGGCCACCGCCACCACCCACCGGCCACCGGCCACCGGCCACCGGCCATCGGCCATCGGCCATCGGCCATCGGCCACGGCCATCGGCCATCGGCCACCGGCCTGCGGCCCAGGTCCTAAGACCAATTGCCACTGGCAACCGAGACCGGCGCGCGCGTAGCGTCATCGCCATGTCAACCGCAATCATCACCGGAGCCTCACGCGGGCTGGGACTGGCGCTCGGCCGCGCGCTGGCCGGCCGGCAGTGGAGGCTGATAATCGATGCTCGCGGCGCCGAGGACCTGGATCGCGTCGCCGTGGAGCTGGATCGGCTCACCGAGGTCCGGGCGATCGCCGGCGACGTCGCCGACGACTGGCACCGCGAGGCGCTGATCGACGCCGCCGGCGGCCAGATCGACCTGCTGGTCAACAACGCGTCGCTGCTCGGGCCCAGCCCGCAGCCGCCGCTGGCCGCCTATCCACTCGGCGAGCTTGCGCACGTATACGCCGTCAACGTGCTGGCGCCGTTGGCGCTGGCCCAGCTCGCCATTCCGCTGATGCCGGAGCAGGGCGCCATCATCAACGTGACGTCCGACGCGGCGGTGGAGGCGTACGCGGGTTGGGGCGGCTACGGATCGTCGAAGGCGGCGCTCGAGCAGCTGAGCGCGATCCTCGCCACCGAGGAGCCCGCGATCCGGGTCTACGCCGTCGACCCCGGCGACATGCGGACCCGGATGCAGCAGGAGGCGTTTCCCGGCGAGGACATCTCGGACCGTCCGCCGCCCGAGAGCAGCGTGCCAGGGCTGCTGGAGCTGATCGAATCGCGGCTGCCCAGCGGTCGCTACCAGGCTCGCGAGCTGCTGGCCGCGGGCGCCTCGTCATGAGCGCCCTGGCGTTCTCGCTGCCGCACGCGCTCGAGGCCACCGCCCCTCCCGAGGCGCGCGGCATTCCCCGGGACGGAGTGCGGCTGATGGTCGCCGACGCCACCGTCGACCGCGTGTTCCACGCGACGTTTCACGAGCTGCCGGACCTGTTGCGCCCCGGCGACCTCGTGGTCGTCAACGTGTCGGCGACGCTTCCCGCGGCGGTCGATGCGACGCGCCAGGACGGCGGCTCGGTCCGGGTGCACTTCGCCACCCGCGCGCCCGAGCTCGACGACCGCTGGCGGGTCGTCGAGTTGCGCTCCCCGGACGGCGCCCGGCCGGCCCGCGGCCGGACCGGCGAGTCGATCACGTTGCCGGGGCATCATGGCCGGCTGAAGCTCGTCGCCCCGTACGCGTCCGGGTCACGGCTGATGCTGGCTCGCCACGATGGTCCGGGCACGATCGCCGAGCTGCTGCACCACCACGGCGAGCCGATCCGTTACGGCTACGTCGAGCGCGCCTGGCCGCTGCGCGCCTACCAGAACGTGTACGCCACGACCCCCGGCAGCGCCGAGATGCCGAGCGCGGGCCGGCCGTTCACCGATCGCCTGATCGCGGCGCTCGCCGCCCGCGGCATCGCGATCGCTCCGATCACGCTCCACACCGGCGTGTCCTCGCCCGAGCGCCACGAGCCACCATTCCCGGAGCAGTACGAGGTGCCGGAGGCGACCGCCCGACTCGTCAACACGACGCGGTCGGCCGGCGGCCGGGTGATCGCGGTCGGAACCACGGTGGTGCGGGCGCTCGAGACCGCCGCCCGCCGCAGCGCGATCGCGGCCGCCGGAGCCGGCTGGACCGGATTGGTGATCGGTCCCGCCTACCGGATCGGCGTCGTCGACGGGCTGATCACCGGCTGGCACGAGCCCGAGGCGTCGCACCTGCAGATGCTGTCGGCGATCGCCGGCGAGCCACTCCTGGGCCGCTCATACCGAGCGGCGCTGGAGCACGGCTACCTGTGGCACGAGTTCGGCGACAGCCATCTGATCCTGCGCTCGTGAGGCCCACTAGGTGGTTCAGCGGCGCAGGTACAGGAGCGTCGGGGCGGTGCGCAGATCGGTCAGGGGATACAGCTTGGACGCGATGATCGGCCGTGGCTGCAGGCGGAACTCGTGCGTGAACTCAGCCCCGAGCAGGGTGCCGTCACCGGGGGTGTCGAGGACGACCGCCTGCACGTGGTCGGCGTCGAGGGCGTGGCTCAGCGAGGAGCGCAGCGCGCGCGAGCCGCGCGTGGCCGACGAACGCAGGATGTCGTGGATCGCCTCCTCCTGTGACCCCAGCGCGCCCTTGCCGGCGAGCGTCGCGTACCAGGGGTGGCGCAGCACGATCACCGGCCCGGGAAGGGCGCGGAGGCGGGCGATCAGCTGGGCTCCGGCGGCCCGGTCGGCGGCGGTCGGGATCTGGGCGCCGAGCGGGTACACGAGCAGGGCCAGCTGCACGAGGACGGCGACGCCCAGCAGCGGAGCGGCCACCCGGCGAGACCGGCGACCGGTGAGCCTCCCGTGGATCAGCCCGGCGAGCAGCGCGATCGCGGCGTAGGCCGGCATCAGCACGTTCTCGTAGCCGCCGGTGTGCAGACGCGACAGCCAGGCCGAGACGATCAGGCCGGCCGCGGCCAGCGCATAGTAGGTCGCCGGCCACCGCCACCTGACACGAGCCCGCTCGGCCCAGAGCAGGGTCGCTCCACCGGCGAGGATGAGCATCACCAGCGGCCACTGGCGGCCGACGACGTCCTCGGTCCAGAACGAGCGCCACACCGGCTGTGCCCACGGCTGGCTGGCCAGCTCGGCGAACACGTAGTAGCCATACCAGCCGCCGGTCGCGGCGTTGAGCGCCAGCGTCGAGCCCAGCGCCAGCGCGGTGAGGGTCAGCAGAGCGGGAATCCCGGCCCGGGGCCGGGCGAGCGCGAGATAGACGAGCGCCGGCAGCAACGCCACCAGGCCGGTCTGCTTGGTGAAGAAGGCGAGGAAGGCGAGCCCGCCGAGGACGATCCCGCCGCGCACCCCCTCGGCCCGGCGGCCCCACGCGACCGCCAGCAGGGTGATCGCCAGGAACATCGAGTCGACGCGTCCGGTGTCGAACCAGGCACCCGAGATGCTGAACGTCGCCGCGAACAGTCCGGCGGCGATGAGCCCCGAGACCCGGCTGCCGGTCTCCCGGACGACGATCCAGCCCAGCGTCGCCATCGCCACCAGCGAGGCGAGCAGCGACACCAGGCGCAGGGGCTCAAAGCCGACTCCGATGACCTTGGCCACGGCGGCGACCACCCAGTAGTACAGCGGCGGGTACGTCCAGCCCACGAACGCGAGCGACGGCGCCGCGTACAGCGAATGGCCGCCCGCGACCTGGGCGGCGAGCTCCACCGAGCCGCCTTCCATCCAGTCGAGCTCGTAGGCGTAGCCGAGGCGGTGCAGCGCCACCCACAGGTAGGCGGCGATCGGCAACGCCACCATCACCCCGACGACGAGGCTGACCAGCAATCGAGAGCGATCAACGCCGGCGGGGGAAGCCGGTGACGGGGCCGGTGGCGCCGGGATCCGGGTGGTGAGGGCGGTGGTCACTCCGGAACCGCCCCGCGGTAGAGCGTCACGTTGCGGTCGATCGGCTCGCCGGCAAACCCGAACGGGCGGCCTCCCTGGGCGTCGAGATACGCCAGCTGGCGCGAGATCGCCCCCAGCTCGCCCGAAGAAACGTGGTTGAGCATCCAGGTCTGAATCGCAACGCCCCCGCCGGCGGTGGCGAGCACGCGGAGCGCCCGCGCCTGCTGGGGGTAGTCGATCAGCGACGCAGTGGTGATCAGCCAGTAGCCGCCCGCGGGGGTGGGACGGGCCACGATCTGATTGTGGTGGGTGTGACCGGAGATGGCGGCGATCACCCGCGGCCGGCGGTCGAGCAGGCGCAGGATCTCATCGCCGCCCTCCGAGCTCGCCAACGGCTGGTGGGAGACGACGACGATCCACCGCTCCCCGGCGCCGGCCAGCTCGCCGGCCAGCCAGTCGGCTTGACCGGCATGCACCAGGCCACCTGACCCACCGCCCCGCTGAGCCAGGTCGAGCACCAGGACGCGGACGTGGGCGCCGACGTCGGCGCGGTAGTCGAGCAGCGCTCCCCCCGGAGGCTGCGCGGCCGCCGTCCGCAGGCGCTCGATCACCTCTTCCGGCTCCATCTGGCGGCGGTCCTGGTCGGGGGGGACCCGCACCTTGGGCGCCCGCAGCGCCTGGGCGAGGAAGCTATCGACTAGCCTCGCGCTGGGTGGACCGTCGGGCGAGAAGCCGGCGCCGCTGGTCGTGTCCTGACCGGTCAGCAGACCCGCCGGCGCGGTCAGGCCAGTCGGCAGATCCCACACCGCCTGATCGCCGAGCGCCAGCGCCCGGGTCTGTGCCGTGGGGGCGACCTCGCCGGCGACGAGGATGTCGTGGTCCCCCAGGACGGGATACCAGGCGACGCCGGTTCCCGGGCTGGTGAACCGGCGGACGGCGGCGGCGAGCAGACCGGGATGGCGGGGAGCATCGAGATCGGGTCGGTAGTAGAAGGGGTCGGCGTCGAACGCCGACTGGACCCCGAAATAGCCGTGGGCGCCGCTGCCCGGATCGGCCGCACCCCCCTTCAACACGGCGAGCGCCAGCGTCAGCTCATTGGCCTGGTCGTTGTCGATCAGGTCGCCTCCCTGGATGACCGCGTCCGGGCGCAGCGCCCGGACCGCGTTCAGGGTCCCGGCCAGCACCTGCGCCGTCAACGTCTCATGCGGACGGAACGTCGACTGAAACGGCGGTCCGAGACGGTCCAGGAAGGTGACCCGCGCCGGTGACTGGGCATCGAGCACGTGGGCGTCGGTGACGTGCGCCAGGGTGGCGAGGACGGGGCCGGCGGCGGCGCGCGCGCCGAGCTCGGTGCGGGCCCGGAGCGGCTCGCCCGGCGCGACCCGCAGGACTCCGGTTCCCTCGGTGTCGCGGAACGTGGTGCGCAGAGTGCAGCCGTGCGGATCAGCCCCGGTGGGCGCCGAGGCGCCGCAGCCGGCGGCGATCAGGGCGCCGCCGAGGACCGCCTCGCCGATCACCTGGCGCCGGGTGAGCCGACGCGTCATCCCGCCAGTCCCTTCACCACCGTCTCCCGGGTGGCCTGACGGGTCACCCAGCCCACGGCGACCGCGCCGGCGACGAGCAGCCCGGCCAGGACCACGGCCATCTGCCAGTAGGCGGCCCCCAGCTCCAGGGTGGCGTAGCTGGCGGCGAGGTGGGCGAGCGCCGGGCCCAGCACCAGCCGCTCGAGCAGGATGCCGAGCACCCCGGCGGGGATCACCAGGGTCAGGACCACCCCGGCGAGAAGCCGGGCGACGGCGCCCGATCCGGCGCCGGTCGCCCGGATCACGGCGATCGTGCGCCGTCGTTCCTGGACGGTCAGGGCACACGTCTGGATGAGCGCGAACAGGCAGACGAGCCCGTCGACGACCGCGACGACCTGGAGGATCGTTCGCAGCGTGTCGACCAGCGGCACGCCACGCGCCGTCGCCCCGCTCGCCGGCGTCGGGATCGCACCCAGAGCGGCGAGCGCGTGGTTGACGTGGGTCAGGTCGGCGCTGGGGGTGACCTGGATGGCGATCTCCTCGGGCGCCGATGGATCGTCGCGCAGCAGGGTGGCGGCGGGGACGTAGGCGACCCGGCCGTCGTGATCGAGCGAGCTGACGACTCCGGCGACGCGCAGCCGCAGCTCGGCGCCCCCGGGTAGGGCGATGGCGAGCGTCGATCCCGGGTTCAGGCCGAGCGCGTCGGCGAGACCGGCGCCCACCTCGGCCTCGCCGTCGCCGTGCAGGCGGCGTCCGGTGGTCAGCGGTGGCGCCTCGAAGCGGGTGTGATCGCCGGGGTAGGCGATCACGTCGATGGTTTCGCCGAGGGAGAACGAGTCCAGCGCCTGAACCTCGTATCTCGGCGCCGCCGCCTGCACGCCGGCGATCGCCCGCACCTGCCGGGTGCTGGCCGCGGGCAGCGAGGCGGTCAGCTGATATCGCTTCCCGAGCGCCTGCGGATCGGTCTCCAGGGCGGCCAGGGCCGAGGCCAGCGCCAGCAACAGGAGCACGAACCCCGCCGAGGTGGCCAAGGTCACCACGGTGGCGGTGAGCCGGACGCGGCGGGCGATGACGAGGCGCGCGCCGAGCGCGGCCAGACCCGCGCGGTGGGTGACCCGCCCGGGGCGCGAAGCGCCGCGACCGGCGGAGATGCCCACGCCCTGGAGGAGCGCGACCGGCGGTCTTCCGGCGGCCCGCCACGCCGGCCAACCGGCCGAGATCACCGGGATCAGGACACACACCGCCCAGGCGGCGGCCACGGGCAGGATCAGCGACGCACCCGGCCCAGGCTCGTTGAGCAGCGTCAGCAGGCGGTCGCTCGGGCCGCTGCTCGCCACCACCCCCGCGCCCACCCCTACGGTCGCCGCGGGTGCAGCCACGGCGGCGGCCTGAACTGCCTGGACCGTCGCCAGATGCCCGCGCGAGGCACCCACCGCCCGGCTGATGCCGAGCGCGGGAAGGCGTTGCTGCACCTCGGCGCGGGCGGATGCGGCCAGGATCACCGACGCGGTGGCGAGCGCGAACACCGACAACGCCACGAGGAGGTCGATGACGATCCCGGCGGCTTGGTCGAGCAGGACGCGGACCCCGTCGCGGGTGACGAACCGCAACCCACGCAGCCCGTAGCTCGTCGTCCGCGCCTGGACCAGCACCTGGTCCAGGTATCGGGGGTTGCGCAGCCAGATCTCCGCGAGGTCGACGTTGGCGTTGGGGTTGTCTCCGAAGTGGGCCTTCAGCGCGGCCTGGGAGAGGTAGATCCGCGGGACCGCCAGGGGGTACGCGACGTTGTCCGGAGCTTCGGCGAAGCCGACCACCCGCAGCGGACCGAGTCCGCGGATGTAGAGGGTGCCCTTCAGCGGGATGTGCCACGCCTGGGCCAGGCCGCGTTCGATGACGACCTCCCCGTAGCGCGATGAGAGGTCGCGTCCGGCGACGATGGCGTATCCCCGGCGTCCGGGACCGATCACCTGCACCGACGCCTGGCCGCTGCTCTGTCCCTCGGCCGCCACGTCGACGTTGGTGAACTCGGTGCGGGTCGAGAACGCGGCGATATCCGGCAGCTCCCGAATCCGGCTGGCCACGCGCGTCGCCGACTGGGACTCGAAGCGGACGATGATGTCGGGAAGATCGGCGGCGCGGGCCGCCCGCGCGAAGCCGTCGCCGAGACCGTCGACGATCACCACCGCGGTCGACAGCATGGCCGCCGCCAGGGCAATTCCGAGCGCCGTCAAGAGGCCGCGGCGGCGACGTTGCGCCAGCCCCCGCCGCAGCTCGGCGAGCGCTGCTCTCACGGGCGGCTGGCGGGGCGGGCGGGGGTGTCCGAGCGCGCGCTTGCCGTCCCTCGGTGCGGCGACAGCCGGCCCTGGTCAAGCTGCAGAACTCGGTCGGCGATCGCCGCCGCCTCGGGCTCGTGGGTGACGATCACCACGGCGCGCCCGGCGAGGTTGCGCAGGAGCGAGAGCACGACCGCCCCATTCTCCGCGTCCAGGTTGCCGGTGGGCTCATCGGCCAGCACGACCTCCGGATCGTTGACGAGCGCACGCGCGATCGCGAACCGCTGCTGCTCTCCGCCGGAGAGCTCGTGCGGAAGGTGCTCGGCGACGTCGGCGAGGCCGAGATCGTCGATCAGCTGGGCCGCCCGGCGCTCGCCCCCGGCGGGGGCTCCCGGCAGACGCGCCGGCAGCATCACGTTCTCGGTGCCGGTCAGCTCGTCGATGAGCTGAAACGACTGAAATACGAAGCCGACGTGCGCCAGCCGGGTACGCGCCAGCGAACGAGGACCCTGGGCGGTGAGCTTCTCACCGGCCAGCACGATCTCGCCCGCGTCGGGCTGATCGAGACCTCCGAGGAGATGCAGCAGCGTGGACTTGCCGCTGCCCGAGCGGCCGAGCACGGCCACCACCTGGTCGGCGTCGACCTCGAGGGTCGCCGAATCGAGGACGCGGCGCTGAGCGCGACCGCGGCCGACCGTCTTTGTGATGCCGCGGGCCTGCAGGACGGGCACGGCCGCTCACGGTACCGAGCGTGCCCGCGCACCAAGCCGGTCTCGGCTCGGCTCCGCGGTGACGGACGCGGCGGGCGTCAAGCGGGCGAACCAGCGTCCGGAGATGGAGCGGATGTCAGGCGTCGCCAGTCCGGCGGCGGCAGCGATCGATCCGATCGCCGACGCCGACACGCAGGCCCAGGGAAACCAGGCGCTGGCGACGCCATCGTGCTCCAGCCGGGCGTGCGTCGCGCGCGTCGTCGCTCCGGGCGGCTGCACCTCGACGAGCAACTCACCGTCGCCGACCAGCAGGGCTCCGACGCGGGTCAGGAGCCGCACCGGGGCGCCGCCGATGCCGATGTTGCCGTCGAGCAGCAGGGCGCTGCGCCAGCTTGCGCCACCGGGGACGTCGTCGAAGATGTCACCCACGATCGCGCGGCTGCCCCCTCCGATCGCCAGCTCCACGGCAACCGGTGAGAGGTCGACGCCGAGGGCGAACACGCCCCGTGCCGCCAGCGCGCGGAGGTGCCGTCCGGGTCCGCAGCCGACGTCCAGCACCGGGCCGCACAGACCGTCCAGCAATTGCTCGTCGGTCGCATCGGCCGGGCCGAGGTAGCGCTCCAGCTCGTAGGCGAGGACGGTGCCGTCGATCAGCCGGGCGTGATAATGCACGCCGCTTCTCCCAATCGCGCTCCGGCGCAGCCCGTCGTCGTACATGCGCAGCGGGCTGAACACTCAGATCGCGGCCAGAGCTCGAGCGAAGCGCGTATGCGGCGCCTCGTCGGCGACGACACGGGCATCCTCGATCGTGTCGACGTCGCGGAGCCGCGGCTGGTCGTGGACACGGAGGCCGAGCGCGCTCAGCCGAGCCCGCTGCCGCGCGCAGGTGTCGCCGGAGCTCATCGGCACCCCGTGGAAGGCATTGGGCACGGTGGCGCTGAACCCGACGCTCCAGTAGCCGCCGTCGACGGCCGGGCCGAGCACCGCGTCGACACCGGGGGTGGCCAGCGCACGGATGGCGTCGAGCAACAGCGATGCAGTCAGCTGAGGTGTATCCATCCCGACGAGCAGCGCCGGCGATCCGACGTCCGCGAACGCCGCCGCCAGGCGGGCGCCCAGGCCGTCGCCCCGCTGCGGCATCAGCTCGAGACCGTGGCGCTTCCAGCGGCGTCCGTCACCGTCGAACACGAGAATCTTGCGGGACACCGGAGTGGCGGCGACGGCCTCGATCGTGTCGAGCAGGGCGGCCTCCGCCAATCCGGCCGCCTCATCTGGGCTGCACGGCGGCGTGAGCCGCGTCTTGGCGCGGCCAGGCAGCGGTTCCTTGGCGATCACCAGCAGTGCGACTGACCCCACTCGCCAAAAGGTAGTCGGCGACGATTACAGAATTCGAAACGGTGACAAGCACGGGGATTTGCCCGTAAGGCTCTGTTCACATTCCTTCGGTACCGATCCAGCACAAGCCAGTGAACAGGGCCTTAACAGACACATAGGATTGCCTGCGGGCGTCGATGCGTGTGTCAACCTCACCGCGTGCGGTTGCTGTCACCGGATCCGGCCAAGCCTCCGCCAGGGCCATTCCGGGACGGCTTCTGGCGCAGCCCGCTGCGCGGTCCGCGGCTGACCGCCGTGCTCGGCTTGGTCCTGTTGGTAGGCCTGCCGATCGTGATCGTCACCGGCCTGCTGTCAAACGATGCATATCAGCCGGGGCTGGGATCCAATGCGCTCGGCCGGGACATCGGCGGCCCGCTCGACATCTACCTGTTCGGCTGGCCGACGCATCCGGCGTGGCTGTACGCGCTCACCCAGGGGCTGCACGTCGCCGTGGGACTTGCTTTGTTTCCGGTGGTTCTGGCCAAGCTCTGGTCGGTGATTCCCCGCCTGTTCGAGTGGCCGCCGACGCGAAGTCCGGCTCACGCGCTGGAACGCATCTCCCTCGCGCTGCTGATCGGCGGCGCGCTGTTCGAGTTCGTCACCGGCATTCTCAACATCCAGTACTGGTACGTGTTCCCCTTCTTCTTCACTCAGGCGCACTACTACGGCGCCTGGGTGTTCATCGCCGCGTTTCTCGCCCATGTCACGTTGAAGTTCGGCACGATGCGCCGGTCGCTGCGCACGCGCACCGAGGTGATGGCGGCGGTCGGCGACGAGTCGACGGGTCCCGGTTTGCGGCCGCGCTCGCTGACGGCGAGCCACCCCAAGCCGGCAACGATGTCGCGCCGCGCGTTGCTGGGCACGGTGGCGGCCGGTTCGGCCCTGTTGCTGGTCCAGGGCGCCGCCCAGTCGGTCGGTGGTCCGCTCCGGGGATTGGCGTTCCTGCTGCCCCGCGGGCGCGTCCGCCCCGGCCCACTCGGCTTCCCCGTCAACAAGACATGGGCCGCCTCGGGCATCTCCGTTCCGACGGTGGGAGCGGACTGGCGGCTGCACCTCGTCGGCGAACGGTCGCTCCTGCTCACCCGGGAGCAACTGATGGCGATGCCGCAGCACACCTACGACCTGCCGATCGCCTGCGTCGAGGGCTGGTCGACGACCCAGCGGTGGACCGGGGTGCGCCTGCGCGATCTGGCGGCGCTGTGCGGAGTCTCATCGCCGGCCACCGTCACCAGCCGATCCCTGGAGCACGGAACCTATGGCCAGGCGACGTTGGGCCACGAGCAGGTGGCCGATGACCGCTCGCTGCTGGCGCTGTGCGTCAACGGCTTGCGCCTGCCGCGGGATCACGGTTATCCGGCGCGGGTGATCAGCCCCGCGGTGCCCGGCGTGCATTGCACCAAGTGGGTGACTCAGATGATGTTTGCGCGGGTCTCCGAATGATCCGCCGCGGTCGGCTTCGGACACGCTATGGCGCGGGTCCGCTGAACCTGATCGCGTTGCTCGCCTGCTTCGCGCTCGCCGGAGCCGCCGTGGTTGGGTGGTTCCAGCGACCGCAGGACGTGGAGACGGTGCTGGAGTGGTTCGTGGCGGCGATCCTGCTCCACGACCTGGTCGCGCTGCCGTTCTACTCGCTGCTCGACCGACTGGTCTTCGGAGCGGTGCACGGTGGTGTGAGACAAGCTCCGCCCACCGCCGCCCCGCGGCTGGTGAACCCGACGCCGTATCTGCGGGTTCCGGCGATCCTCAGCGGGCTGCTGTTCGTCGTCTTCTGTCCCGTCCTGCTCGGTTTCGGAGCCGCGTCTGAGCTGTCGGCGAGTGGGATCGCCGAAACCGGATACCTGGCCCGGTGGTTGCTGGCCACCGGGGTGATGTTCGCCCTGTCGGGCGCCGCCTACGCCGTCGTCGTCGCCCGTGCGCGGGCTTCGCTCCCGCCGCCCCGGCCGACCAAGCCGGCTGTGGTCTCGGCCCCGCCGGCTCCGGCGCCCGCCGAGCCGCCGGAACCCCCGGTCACGAAGCCCGCAGCGGAGCGCGAATGAACTCCGCCATGCCGTCGTCGAAGTCCTCGATCGCGTTGAACCCGAGGGCCTCCCGGGCGCGATGCGGCGATGCGAACACGTGGCGCACGTCGCCGAGCCGGAACTCGCCCGTCACCATCGGGCGCGGCGCATCCGGGCCCGCCGCATCGGCCAGCGCGCGGGCCATCTCACCGACGCTGCGCGGTGTCCCGCTGGCGATGTTGAGGGCGCCGTGCACAGGCTCCGATCGGGTCAGGGCAATGCAGTTGGCGTGCGCGACGTCGCGGACGTGCACGAAATCGCGCAGCTGATCGCCGTCCTCGAAGACGCGGGGTGACCGCCCCGCCGCCAATGCGCTGGCGAAGATCGCCGCGACCCCGGCGTACGGGGTGTCACGCGGCATCCGTGGCCCGTAGACGTTGTGGTAGCGCAGAGCGGTCACGGGCACCCCGGCCTCCCGCGCGAACGCAAAGCACAGATGCTCCTGGTGGAGCTTGGTGGCGGCGTAGACGTTGCGCGGATCGGGCGGCGAGCACTCCGGGACGGCAAACGGGGTCAGCCTCTCGTCGCAGTCGGGGCAGCTCGGCTCGAAATCGGCGGCCGCGAGGCGCTCGCGACCGCGGGGCGCCGGCGTCACCCCACCGTGGCGGACGCAGCGGTAGGCGCCCTCGCCGTACACCACCATGCTGCTGGCGAGCACCACGCGGCCGGTGAACCGGTTCGCCGCCAGCGTCTTGAGCAGCATCGCGGTACCGAGGTCGTTGTGCTGGACGTACTCGTCGATGTCGGCGATGTTCATCCCCAACCCCACCATCGCCGCCTGATGACAGACGGCATCGACGCCATAAAGCGCCTCGCGGAGCGCGTCGGAATCCCGTACGTCGCCCTGAAGGAACTGCGCCCCTGAATTCATGTAGCCGGGGTACACGGCGTGGGCGGCTGGCAACAGGGAGTCGAGCACCCTGACCTCGTGGCCCCTCGCGACCAGCTCGTCGACGATGTGGGATCCGATGAACCCGCCGCCCCCGGTCACGAGAATCACCGCTGACACGCTACCTCGCCATTGACGCTGGCGACGGACTGTTTCGCCCTTCGTAATGAATCAGCGGATAGCTTGGGCAGGGTGATCGCCGTCATCCTGCCCGCGCTCGACGAGGTCCAGGCGATCCGCGGCGTGCTCGCCGCGATCCCGGCCGGCTTCACGCCCATCGTCGTCGACAACGGCTCGCGCGATGGCACCGCCGGAGTCGCGTCCGCGTGTGGCGCAAACGTGGTGAGCGAGCCGCGCCGAGGCTTCGGAGCCGCCTGCGTCGCCGGTCTGCTGGCCGCGGACACCGAGATCGTGTGCTTCATGGACTGCGACGGCTCGCTTGACCCCACCGAGCTGCACCGGGTGGCGGACCCGGTGCTCAGCGGCACCGCCGACCTCTGTCTCGGCGCCCGCATGCCCGAGCCCGGCGCCTGGCCGTGGCACGCGCGGGTCGCCAACCGGGCGCTCGCGTTCGAGCTGCGCAGGCGAAGCGGGGTCGGGCTCACCGATCTCGGCCCGATGCGCGCCGCGCGCCGGCAGGCGTTGCTCGCACTGGACATTCGCGACCGCGGGTCCGGCTGGCCGCTGGAGATGGTGCTGGCCGCGGCCGCAGGGGGCTGGCGCATCGCCGAGACGCAGGTCGTCTACCGGCCCCGCCGCGGCGGGGCCTCGAAGGTGAGCGGCAGCGCCCGCGGGACGGTGCGCGCGGTTCGCGACATGAGCGTGGCGCTCACCCGGTCCGCGGGTCAGCGCTGAGCCCGGAGCGGTGGGCGCAGGTCGGCCGCGGCGAAATCGTCGAGCAGTCCCAGCGAGCGCGGCTCGTGTCCGTCGTCGAGCAGGATTGCTCCGCCGGGCCAGTACGGGTGGGGAGCACCGGCGCGATCGATCAGCAGCCGGTCGTACAGCCAGGACCCGGTGTTGAGAAACCGCGTGCCGCCGGGAGCGGGCCAGTCCTCGCCCCGGATCGGACCTCGGCGATGGACGTGCCCGAACAGCACCCAATCGGCCGGGACCCCGAGCCGCCGGACGACGTAGGCCATCGCCGGCATCGCCTGGTGGCGCATCTGGATGTCGATCAGTCCTGCGGTGACCGGAGCCAGTCCGGTGTTCATGATCAGCCGCGGCAGGTGCGGCAGGCCCAGCCGTCGCAGTATCCCCGCCGCGCCCTCCAGGATGGTTCCGACCGGCCGCGCCCGCAACCGGGCGCCCGTCGATTGGCGCGCGCGGCGCCGGGAGCGGTCACGCTCGTACTCGATCGGCGCCACCTCGGCGGGGTTCACGCCGCGAACGCGGCGGCTCAGGATCCCGAACGCCGACTCCGGGATCAGGTGCCGGTTGAGATAGTGGCCATGGGTCGCCCACACCCGCTCGCCGAGCCACACCCCGGGATAGCTGACCCGAGCTCGTGCCGGGGCCAGCCACGACAGCAGCCATTCCAGGGCGCGGCTCGCGTACGGCGGGACGGGCGTCGACGGCTCCAGGTCCACGCCCTGGGCCAGCGCCCACCTCCGGACCAACGGAGCGTCATGGTTGCCGGGAACGACGATCACCTCGCGGTCGGAGCCCAGCCTCCGTCCGATCGTGCGCAACACCGGCTCGGCGACGGCCAGCGAGCGCCGCCGATTGCGGGTGACGAGCTCCACCGTGTCGCCCAGCAGGACCAGGCGGCCGACCCCGTCGAGCGCGTCCAGCAGACGATCGAGGACGGCCGATGATCTCAGGACGTCGTTGGCGGCTCGGTTGCCGAGATGCAGATCGGAGATGACCAGCGTTTGCACGGCGGCGGACGATATCCGGCGCAGATCCGGTTCGGCCGGGGGGATCGAGCGGCGGGATCTCGCCCGGGGCAAGCCGGTCGGTGCGCTGTGTCACGCCGAGCCCACGGCCGGCCGGGGGCAGGCCGCACAGCCCAAACGGACCTCCGTCAGACGGTGACGAGCGTCTCGAACTGCAGCGCGGCGCCGCGGGCGACGATCAGCACCGGGACGGTCGCCTCCTCGATCGCGTTCTGGGCCCGCGACGTGATCGTCACCCGGCCCTCGCGGGCCTCCTGGCGGGATCCGACGATCAGCAGGTCGACGCCGCGGTCGGAATCGACCACCTGGGCGCCCAGGCGCCCGGCGATCGAGAATGCGGTCTCGATCGCGGCCTCGTCGGCGGAGCCGCTGAGCACTCCGATGGTGCGAATCTCATCCTCGCCGGTGGCGGCATAGTCGGCAGGCGCCAGGGCGAGCGCGACCGGACCGCCCTCGAGCAGGGCCTGCGCGGAGCGCCCGACGGCCACGTGGCCGCGGGGGGTGCGGTAGTCAGAGCCGAACACGATCAGGTCGGCGTGCTCCTGCTCGGCCAGCCAGCGAAGTCCCTCGGGAGTGGACGGGCTGAGCACGACGCGGCGCTCGACGCAGTGATCGTCCAGCCAGCGGGCGCCGCGCTCGAGCAGTGCGTCGGCCTCGTGCTGGGAGAGTTGCTCGTCGACAGGCTGGCGGTGGGCGGCGTGGCGGACGTAGGCGAGCGTCAGCTTGGCCCCGGCATCACGCAGTACGCGCCCGAGCATCAGGGCGTCGTGGTCGTTCTGGGTGTCGTCGTAAGAGACGATCGCGTTCGGCGACATGCCGGCTCTCCTCCGTGTTCAGGATCCGACGTCTTGTCGGTGGTTCGGCGGAGATTGACAGTCTCTTGCTCATCAGCGCCAATGAAGTTGGTCATGTTCTGGATAAGATCTGCTAATGCTGAACCTGGGCCGGCTGCAGGTCCTCTGTGAGGTCGTGAATCGCGGCTCGTTCTCGGCCGCGGCGGACGCCCTCTCCTACACCCAATCCGCCGTCTCGCAGGCGATCGCCCGGCTCGAGGCCGAGACCGGAGCGACGCTGGTCATCCGCGATCGTCGCGGCGTCCGGCCCACCGCCGCCGGCGATACCCTCGTCATCCATGCCGAGGCGATCTTCGCCCAGGTCGAGGCGGCCGAGATCGAGCTCGCCGCGGTCCTCGGGATCCGGGCGGGACGGCTGCGGGTGGCCTCGTTTCCGTCGGCCGGAGCAACGCTGATGCCTCTCGCCGTGGCCCGGTTTCGCCGCGCGCACCCCGATGTCGCCCTGACCCTCGCCGAGGGCGAGCCCGAGCAGATCGGCCCGCGGCTGCGGGCAGGCGAGTTCGATCTGGCGCTGCTGTTCGAGTTCCCGGGAGCTCAGCCCCGGCGCGAGCGGCTCGCCGCCGGACTTCGATTGATGACCCTGCTGGAGGACCCGATGGACGTCGCGCTACCGGCGCATCATCCGCTTGCCTCCAAGCCGGCGCTGACGTTGGCCGACCTCAGTCACGAGCAATGGGTGCAAACTTCGTCGGAGAGCCCCTGCGCCCGCCACGTCGTCCGCTCCTGCCTGGCCGCCGGGTTCGAGCCCGACGTCGCCTTCGAGTCAGACGACTACGACACCGTGCAGGGTCTGGTCGCCGCCGGCGTCGGCGTGGCGCTGATCCCGCGCCTGGCGCTGACCAACGTGCACCCCCAGATCGTGGTGCGGGCACTCGCCCCGCGTAGCCCGGCGCGTCTGGTGACGGCGGCGACCACGACGGGTCCGGGGGTGGCGCCGGCGGCCCAGGCGATGATCGCGCTGCTGGCCGACGTCGCCCGGCGCTACACGGCGGCGCCGGCTCCGGACGCGGCGGCTCCGTCGGCGACGCCGGCGTAACGACTCGGCGTCATTGCCGCTCGGCCACCGCCTGGGCAAGCTCCTGCGCCCGCCCGCCGACGACCAGCGGCCGCAGCGCCCGCTCCAGCGGCCGTGCCATCAGCCCGATACGGCCGGGATCGACCGCCAGGCTGTAGGTGGCGCGAGTCCGCTCCCCGGGGAGCGCCTCGAGCTCCCAGGATCCGTCCATGGCGTCGACGTGCTCGGACTCCACCCGGGTGAACGACATCCGGTGCGGGGGCTCGTAGCTCACACTGATGCGGCATTGCACCCGGGCCAGCTTCGCGTCGGTGACCGTGTCGCAGATCAGCGCCCGCCCCTGATCGTCGCGCGAGACGACGTCCACGGAGGCCAGCCCCCGCTGCCACCGTGGCGCACCGGCGATGTCCTCGACGATCGCCCAGCAGCGCTCGATCGGGGCGTCGATGTCCACCGATGATGAGCCTGAAAGCAGCGTCATGACCCCGAGTATCGCGGCTACGCTCCCGCTGTTCTCCCTCCCGGAACGATGCTTGACTGGAAAATCACGATGGCCACCCCCCAGCGACTGGTGTTTGGCGACGTCGCCGAGCTCTACGATCGCCATCGGCCCACCTACCCCCCGAAGCTGATCGACGATCTGATCGCCGACGCCGGCCTGGCCGAGCGCCGGATCGAGCGCCCGCGCGCGCTGGAGGTGGGCGCCGGCACCGGCAAGGCGACCGTGCTGTTCGGCGCCCGCGGCGTGCCGGTGCTCGCCGTGGAGCCGAGCCCGCGGATGGCGGCGCTCGCTCGTCGCAACTGCGCGCGATATCGCAACGTCGAGATCGTGGAGTCCGACTTCGAGCGCTGGGACCCGCAGGGAGTGCAGTTCGACCTGCTCTACTCCGCCCAGGCGTGGCACTGGATCGACCCCGACGTCAGGTACCGCCACGCCCGGCGCGCGCTCGCCAACGGGGGGCTGCTGGCGGCGTTCTGGAATCGACCGGCCTGGGGTCGATCCGAGCTGCGCACGGCGCTGATCGCCGTCTATGACGAGGTCGTCCCCGACCTGAGCCGGGAGAACGGGATGCACCCGGGCGATCCGTCACCGGCCGACGAGGAGGACTGGACCGCTGAGATCGCCGCCGTGAGCGAGTTCGCGCGCCCGGCGCAGCGCGGCTACCGCTGGAGCCAGGAATACACCGCCGCCGAGTACATCGGGCTGTTGGCAACGCTGTCGGACATCCAGCTCCTGGATGAGGCCGTCCGGGACCGGCTGCTGGCACGCGTGGGCGAGACGATCGTCGCCCACGGCGGCGAGCTTGTCATGCCGATGGTGACCCTGGTCCACCTGGCCCGCGCCGTCTGAACCTGACCACCGACGCTCTGACCGACCGAAAAGCCCCTACAGCTCCAGCGCCTGGAGCGCCGACAGGTAGGCCTCGGAGTAGGAGGGGAACTGCGCGACCGTCTGCAGCAGGGTGTCAAGTGGCACCTGTGCCCGGATCGCCAGCACCGCCTGGTGGATCCACTCGCTCGCCAGCGGCGACACCGCCCAGGCACCGAGCATCACCCGGCGCGCCCGGTCGACGATCACGCCCATCTCGCCCCGCGGATCCTGCTCGTAGGTGTACGGCCGCGCGATCTCGGCCGGAAGCTCGATCGCGGCGGCGGCGACGTCGTGCCCGGCCTCGCGCGCCTGCGCCTCGGTCATTCCCACGGCGGCCACCTCCGGGTCGGTGAAGATCACGCGCGGGATCGCGCTGTAATCCGCCTCCACGGGGCGTCCGAGCATGTCGGCGACGGCGACCCGCGCCTGGTACTTGGCGATGTGGGTGAACAGCATCACTCCGGTGCAGTCGCCAGCCGCCCAGACGCCGTCGGCGACGCGGCAGAAGCCATCCACCGGAACCTGACCGTGCGGCCCCGGCTCCACCCCGATCGTCTCCAGCCCGATCTCGCCCGCACGCGGGCGGCGGCCGACGGCGAGCAGCACCCGCTCGCCGCGCAGCGCCACACCGTCGCTGAGCGTGACCGAGCGCTCGCCGTCCTCACTGGTAACCCGCTCCGCCTGCACGCCGGTGTGCACTTCGATCCCATCGTCCTCGAGGCCGGCACGGAGCAGGCCGCAGACGCGCTCGTCCTCGCGCTCGGCGAGTCGGTCGGAGCCCTGCACGATCATCACGCGGCTGCCGAACCGGCGCAGGAACTGGGACAGCTCGACGCCGACCGGGCCGCCGCCGATGACGACGATGCTGGCCGGGATCTCGTCCAGCGCGGTCGCCTCCCGGTTCGTCCAGTAGCCGGCCTGCGCCAGTCCCTGTATCGGCGGGATCACGGGATCAGATCCGGTGTTGATGAGGATCCGGTCGGCGTGCCACGCCTCCCCGGCGACCTCCAGCTGTCCCCGGCCGGTGATCCGGCCGTCTCCCTTGACGACGGTGACGCCCAAGTCCTCGTACCCCTTGACGCGGGCCGAGTCGTCGCCGGCGGAGGTCATGTAGTCCCGGTAGCGGGCGAGCGCGGGCCAGTCGAGGCCGGCGGTGTCGGTGCCGGCGGCGCGGGTGGATTCTCCGCGGACCTCGCCCGGGCGCAGCAGCGTCTTGCTCGGGATGCAGGCCCAGTTGGTGCACTCGCCGCCGATCAGCTCCCGCTCGATCATCAGCACCCGGCAGCCGGCCGTCACCAGCGCGTGGGCGGCGTGCTCGCCGCCGGGCCCCGCGCCGAGGATGGCCACATCGAAGCGATCGGGCATCGTGCGCACACTATTACCGACGCCGGGGCGGCTCGCACCCAAGATCGGCGCGAGTTCTCCGCAGTTTAAGATCGCCGGCGCAGTTGGGCCTCGAGGCGTTGCTCCAGGTGGCGCTTGACCGCCGGCCACTCATCATCGATCACCGAGTAGTAGGCCGAGTCACGCGCGCCGTCCTCACGGACCACCATGTGCTTGCGCAAAATCCCCTCGAACCTCGCCCCCAGCGCCAGCAGCGCTCCTCGCGATCGCTGATTGCGAGCATCGGTCTTGAACTCGATCCGGCGCACGCCCACGTGCTCGAATGCGTGCCCGAGCAGGAGCAGCTTGGTCTCGACGTTGACGCCGGTCGCCCAGGCGTCCCGCGTCACCCACGTCCAGCCGATCTCCACTCGCAGATGCTCGAGCCGCAGCTCCAGGAACCGGGTGGAGCCGAGCAGCCTCCCGGAGCCGGCGGCCCGGATCGCGAACGGCACCTCGCGCTCCTGTTCGGCATTGGCCAGCGAGGTGGCCAACCAGTCGTGCAGCGCCTCGCTGGACGAGGCCATGTCGACCGGCATCCAGGCAAACATCTCCGGGTCGCCGGCGGCCTGCATCAGCCCCGGTTCGTGCTCGGCCGAGAGCGGCTCCACCACCACCAGGCGTCCGGCGAAGCGGCCGCGAAGATCGGCCGGCGCCGGCCGGGTGGGGCTGCTTGTCCGCACAGCGGGCACGGCGGCGACGTTACGGCACCGCGTCCCGCCGCCGCTTCGCGGCGCGTATTGGTGATATGAACCGGCCCATGCCCAAGCTCCTGATCGTGATCGCCTCAACGCGTCCCGGCCGCATCGGCGTCCCGGTGGCCAACTGGTTCTTTGACCAGGCGACCCGGCACGGCGGCTTCGATCTTCAGCTCGTCGACCTCGCCGAGCTGGACCTGCCGCTGCTCGATGAGCCCCATCACCCCCGCCTGCGGCAGTACACGAAGGAGCACACCCACGCGTGGAGCGCCGTGGTCGATGCCGCCGACGCGATCGTGCTCGTGACCGCCGAGTACAACTACGGGTACCCGGCGGCGCTCAAGAACGCGATCGACTATCTGAACCAGGAGTGGCGCTACAAGCCGGTCGGGTTCGTGTCCTATGGCGGGGTGGCGGCCGGCACCCGCGCCGTCCAGCAGCTCAAGCAGGTCCTGTCGGCGCTCGCGCTGATGCCGGTCACCGCTTCGGTCAACATCCCGTTCGTGCAACAGTTCCTCGGCGAGGACCGGGTGATCACCGGCAACGAGGTGATGGCCCAGGCGGCGTCGGACATGCTCGACGAGCTGTTGCGCGTGCAGGCGGCGCTGGCGCCCCTGCGCGCCACCGGCTGAAGGCGTCCCGGCGGTCGACTGTGAGCCCGCTCCACGCCGTCGCCATCTTCGCCGCCGGAATCGTCGCCGGCACGATCAACGTGGTCGTCGGCAGCGGCACGTTGTTCACGTTCCCGGTCCTGCTCGCGTTCGGCTACTCGCCGGTGGTGGCCAACGTCTCCAACACCGTCGGGCTCGTGCCCGGATCGGCCAGCGGAGCAGTCGGTTACCGGCGCGAGCTCGCCGGTCAGCGCCGCCGGTTGCTGCCGCTGGCGGCCGCCTCGGTGATCGGCGGCGTCGTCGGCGCCATCCTGCTGCTGAGCCTGCCGGCGTCGGCCTTCAAGGCCATCGTGCCCGCCTTCATCGCGATCGCCCTGGTGCTGATCGTGCTCCAGCCCCGGCTCTCCGGCCTGCTCGCCGCCCACCGCCCCCGCGGCCGCGAACGGGCCGGGCCGATCGCCACCGCCGGAGTGGCGGTCGGTGGGGTCTACGGCGGCTACTTCGGCGCCGCCCAGGGGATTATGTTGCTGGCGATCCTCAGCCTCGCCCTGGACGACAAGCTCCAGCGGCTCAATGCCGTCAAGGTGGTGCTCACCGGGCTGGTCAACCTGGTCTCCGGAATCGTCTTCATCTTCGCCGCCCACGTCGCCTGGGGCGCCGCGGGGCTGATCGCGGGCGGCTCGCTGATCGGGGGCGTGGTCGGCGCCCGCTTCGGTCGCAGGCTCTCACCGCAGGTGCTGCGTGGCGTGATCGTCGTCGTCGGGATCGCGGCGATCGTCCACCTGCTGGCTTAGTGGCCAGGCGTCAGTGGGAGAAGGTTCCGACCAGCCGCGCCTGCTCGATGACGTGATCCTCGATCGCGTCCATCAGCGCCCGGCGGTCCAGGCCCGGCTCCAGGTTCAGGTCGTCGTCGAGCGCGTAGATCCAGAAGTAGTAGTGGTGGGTGCCGTGCCCCGGCGGCGGTGCCGGGCCGTTGTAACCGGTGTTGCCCATCGAGTTGGTCCCGTTGACGACGCCGCCGCCGCCCTCGGGCAGCGTCATCGCGTCAGCGGGGATGCCATAGGCCACCCAATGGGTGAAGCCGTTGACGAGCGGCGCGTCGGGATCGTCGACCACGATCGCAAACGCCTCGGTGCCGTCGGGCGCGCCCGACCACATCAACTCCGGCGAGACATCCTCGCCGTCTCCGGAGTGACGGTCCGGGATGCGCTCGTGATGGTTGAACGCGGGGCTGGTCAGCTTGAGATCGGCGACGTTGAGTTCTTGGGCCATGCCGCGTGCCTACCCTCGCCGGCGGCGAGCAAACCCGTCCCCGGCCCCGCCGCCTAAAGCGGCTCAGTGGGGCGGGCGCCGCTTGGCCGGCGCTCGGCCTGGGGGCTGAGTCGGCGGCTCCCGATACGCAGGCGGCGGCGGGATCTCGAGCGTCAGCGTCTCGCCGGGCGAGACCGTCGCCGGCTCTCCGTGGTGGGTGATCTCCAGGGGCTGACCGTCGACCACCGAGTAGCGCGCGTGATCGCGGTCGACCTCGACGCGCAGGCTGCAGTCCCGGTACATGAGCCTGAACTTCAGGCGGGTGAGCGCGGACGGGAGCCGGGGACTGAAGCCGAGCGTGCCGGCGTGGTCCCGCATCCCGCCGAAGCCGGCGACGGCGGCGATCCAGGTGCCGGCCACCGACGCGATGTGGATCCCGTCGCGGGTGTTGTGCTCGAGGTCGTCGAGATCCATCAGCGCCGCTTCCGCGAAGTAGTCGTAGGCGAGATCGAGGTGACCCACCTCGGCGGCGACCACCGCCTGGGTGCACGCCGACAGCGAGGAGTCGCGGACCGTGAGCGGTTCGTAGTACTCGAAGTCGCGGGCCTTCTCCTCCGCGGTGAAGCAGTCCCCGCACACGAACAGGGCGAGCACCAGATCGGCCTGCTTGACCACCTGCTTGCGGTACAGGTCGAAGTAGGGGAAGTTCAGCAGCAGTGGATACTGCTCGGGCGGGCAGGTCTCGAAGTCCCATACCTGGTGGCGGGTGAAGCTCTCGGCCTGGGAGTGGACGTTCAGCATCTCGTCGTAGGGGATCACCATCTTCTCGGCGGCGTCGCGCCAGCCCGCCGTCTCCTCGTCGTCGACCCCGAGCTCGGCCGCCCGCTCGGGATGGCGCGTGATCGCCTCGGCGGCGGCGCGGAGGTTGCGCTGCGCCATCAGGTTGGTGTAGACGTTGTTGTCGGCCACCGCGCTGTACTCGTCGGGGCCGGTGACGCCGTCGATCCGGAACTGCCCGGTCGGGTCGTGGTGGCCGAGCGAGCGCCAGGCGCGGGCCGTCTCCACCAGCAGCTCGGCGCCGACGTCACGCTCGAACTCGTCGTCGCCGGTGGCCGCCAGGTACCGGATCACCGCGTCGGCGATGTCGGCGTTGATGTGGAACGCCGCCGTACCCGCCGGCCAGTAGCTGGAGCATTCCTGGCCGCGGATCGTCCGCCACGGGAAGGCCGCGCCGCGCAGCCCCAGGGTGCGGGCCCGCTCCCGCGCCAGGTCGAGGGTGCTGTGTCGCCAGCGCAGGGCATCGGCGGCCGCCCGCGGCGCGGTGTAGGTCAGCACCGGCAGCACGAAGCTCTCGGTGTCCCAGAACGTGTGACCGTCGTAGCCGGGGCCGGTCAGCCCCTTGGCGGCGATCGCCCGCTGCTCGCCGCGCGCTCCGGCCTGCAGCGTGTGGAACAGGCCGAACCGAATTGCCTGCTGCAGCTCGGCGTCGCCGTCGATCTCGACGTCGGAGCGCTCCCAGAAGTCATCGAGGTAGGCCCGCTGCTCCTTGAGCAGCCCCTCCCAGCCGGCGTGGATGGCGCCCGCGCTGGCGGCGGCCACCTGGTCGCGCAGCGCCCCCGGGGACCGCTGCGCCGACCAGCCGTACCCCAGCAGCTTGAGGATCCGCAGCGGCTTGCCGGGGGTCAGATCGGCGGTGACCGTGAACCGGGCATGGTCAGAAAACGCCTCGCAGCCCGACTGCGTGCCGGCGGGGCCCTCCACCAGGTGTTCCATCACCGCCGCCATCCTCAGGCCACTGGCGCGCGTGTGGGAGACGAGGATCGCCCGGCTGCCGGAGGTGTCGGCGATGTCGGCATCCAGTGGCGCCGCCAGCGCCGCGGCCGCCCGCGGATCGTCGCTTTCGGTGGTCGACGCCTCGTCGGTGACCAGCTGCGACTGGACCACCACCGGGAACGACTCGTCGATCGCTTCCACCACGTACTCGATCACCGCGACGGCGCGCTGCGTGAACGACACCAGCCGAGTCGACGACACCCGCACCCGCCTCCCGGTGGGCGATGTCCACTCGGCGGTCCGGCGCAGCACGCCGTCCCGGAAGTCGAGCACGCGCTCGTGGCTGCGCAGCACGCCGTAGCGGACGTCGAACGGCTCGTCCTCCACCAGCAGCCGGATGATCTTGCCGTTGGTGACGTTGACCACCGTCTGGCCGTCCTCCGGGTAGCCGAACCCGGCCTCGGCGTAGGGCAGCGGCCGGGTCTCGTAGAACCCGCCGAGATAGGTGCCGGAGATCCCGAAGGGCTCGCCCTCATCGAGGTTCCCGCGCAGTCCGATGTGGCCGTTGGAGAGCGCGAACACCGACTCGCTCTGGGCCAGGTTGTCCAGGTGCAGCTCCGTCTCCCGGACCGCCCAGGGTTCGACGGGAAACGCCGGATGCTCGATCACTCAGGTCAGCCGAGCAATTCGTCGAGGTCCGCCACCACGACGCTGGCGCCGTGCCGGCGCAACGCGTCGGCCTGCCCCGCGCGATCGACGCCCACCACGAACCCGAAGCCGCCGTCGCGCCCCGCCTGCACCCCGGCCAGGGCGTCCTCGAACACGACCGCCCGCGCCGGGGCGACGCCCAGCGCGCGGGCGCCGGCCAGGAACGTATCCGGCGCCGGCTTGCCCTTGAGGTGCTGCTCGTCGGCGACGATGCCGTCGATCCGCGCCTCGAACAGGTCATCGATCCCGGCTGCCACCAGCACGTCCTTGCAGTTGGCGCTGGAGGACACGACCGCCCGGCGCAGACCGGCGTCGCGGGCCGCCTTGACGTAACGGACCGAGCCATCGTAGGCCTGCACGCCGTCGTCCCTGATCAGCTTGAGCACGAGCTCGTTCTTGCGATTGCCGATCCCGCAGACCGTCTCCGCGGAGGCGGGATCGTCGGGGTGGCCCTCGGGCAGCTCGATCCCGCGAGACTCCAGGAACGAGCGCACGCCGTCATAGCGCGGCTTGCCGTCGACGTACTCGTCGTAGTCGGCCACCGGGTCGAACTCCTTGAACGGTTCGCCGGTGGTGCCCGCGCGGGCCCGGAGATATTCGTCGAACGTCTGCTTCCACGCGGCGTCGTGGACCTTGGCCGTCTGGGTCAGCACCCCGTCGAGGTCGAACAGGCAGGCAGTGATGCTGTCGGGCAGCCCGAGCACGGCCGCGAACCTTATCCGAGCGCCGCGACGAGCCGTGATTCTCACCAAGTCTTTAGCCCGGCGTCGATTGCGCCCTGAGGAACCGGGTACAGGTTGTTAGGGCGCCCTACCGGGCGCCCGTTGAATGGCGCCGCCGAGCTACGAAAGTTGAGGGCTGACCATGAGCGACAAGCCTCCCTTCACCACCACCGACGCCGGAATTCCCGTCGCCAGCGATGAGCACTCGCTGACCGTCGGCCCCGACGGCCCGATCCTGCTCCAGGACCAGTACCTGCTCGAGCAGATGGCGAACTTCAACCGCGAGCGGATCCCCGAGCGTCAACCCCACGCGAAGGGCGCGGGCGCCTTCGGCCACTTCGAGACGACCAACGACGTCAGCGCCTACACGCGCGCGGCGCTGTTCCAGCCCGGCGTCAAGACCGAGATGATGGCACGCTTCTCCACCGTGGCCGGCGAGCGCGGCAGCCCCGACACGTGGCGCGACCCGCGCGGCTTCTCGCTCAAGTTCTACACGAGCGAGGGCAACTACGACATGGTCGGCAACAACACGCCGGTCTTCTTCATGCGCGATCCGCTGAAGTTCCAGCACTTCATCCGCAGCCAGAAGCGCCGCGCCGACAACGGCCTGCGCGACCACGACATGCAGTGGGACTTCTGGACGCTGTCGCCCGAGTCCGCCCACCAGGTCACCTGGCTAATGGGCGACCGCGGCATCCCCCGCACCTGGCGCCACATGAACGGCTACTCCAGCCACACCTACATGTGGGTGAACGCGAGCGGGGACAAGTTCTGGGTCAAGTACCACTTCAAGACCGACCAGGGGGTCGAGTGCCTCACCCAGGAGGAGGCCGACAAGCTGGCCGGCGAGAGCCCCGACTACCACCGCCAGGACCTGTTCGAGGCGATCCGCGACGGCGACCACCCCAGCTGGACGCTGTACATGCAGATCATGCCGTTCGAGGAGGCCAAGTCCTACCGGTTCAATCCGTTCGACCTGACCAAGGTGTGGCCGCACGGCGACTACCCGCTGATCGAGGTCGGCAGGATGACCCTGGATCGCAACCTCACCGACTTCCACACCGAGATGGAGCAGGCCGCGTTCGAGCCCAACAACCTGGTGCGCGGGATCGGTCTGAGCCCGGACAAGATGCTGCTCGCGCGCGGGTTCTCCTACGCCGACGCGCACCGCGCCCGGCTCGGAGTCAACTACAAGCAGATCCCGGTGAACAGCCCGCACGTCCCCGTGCACAGCTACAGCAAGGACGGGGTGGGCAGGACGGTCAACGTGACCGATCCCGTCTACGCGCCCAACTCCTACGGCGGCCCGCAGGCGGACCCGTCGAGGACGGACGACGCGGGGCTGTGGGCCGCGGACGGTGACATGGTTCGCCAGGCCTACACCCTGCGGCCGGAGGACGACGACTGGGGCCAGGCCGGCGCGATGGTGCGCGAGGCGATGGACGACGACGCGCGTGCCCGGCTGGTGTCGAACGTTGCCGGACATCTGGGCGACGGCGTTTCCGACAAGGTCCTCGCTCGGGCGTTCGAGTACTGGAAGAACATCGACCGGGAGACCGGCGAGAAGATCGAGCAGGCCGTCCGCGGCGCAGCCGCACCCGTCGGCGTCTGAAGCCCTGTCGTTGATGCACTGAACCAGGGGCGCGCCCGGGCGGGCGCGCCCGTCGCGCCGGCCAACCGGCACCGGCGGCCGGCGTCAGCCCTCGTCGTCGGCGGGCGGCGTGAGCTGGGCGCCCTGCAGCCGCTCGATCATCGCCGTCAGCCGCTCCAGCGGCTCGACGATGTCGTCGCGGTCGGCCTTCTGCTCGACCGCCAGCCGCACCGCCGCGATCTCCCGGGCGAGATACTCGGTCTCGGCCAGCGAGCGCGCGTTCACCTCTCGGTCACGCTCGACCTCGGCCTTCTCGCGATCGGCCTGGCGGTTCTGGGCGAGCAGGATCAGCGGCGCGGCGTATGCGGCCTGGGTGGAGAACACCAGGTTGAGCAGGATGAACGGGTACTTGTCGAAGCGCAGCGCCACCCACGCCGCATTGAGGGCGATCCAGATGACGACGATGACCGTCTGCACGACGAGGTAGCGCGGGGTGCCGAAGAACCGCGCCAGGCGCTCGGCGGTCGAGCCGAAGGCGTCGGGGTCGTAGAGGCGGCCGCCTCTGGTGCCCCGGGGGGTGCTGAGGTCGTCGTGGCGGGCCATCAGTCGTGGGTGATCGAGACTCGCCAGTTGTTGGGCAGTACACGGTCCAGCACGTCGTCGATCGTGACCGCGCCCACCAGCCGTCCGGACTCGTCGACGACGGCCAGGGAGACGACGTCGTAGGCGGCCAGCTGGGCGGCGACGTCATCCCCCGAGGCGGACTCGTCGATCGGCTCGACATCCTCATCGATGCAGCGCCCCAGCGGCTTGGACGGCGCCTCGCGCAGCAGCCGCTGGAACCCGACGTTGCCAAGATACCGCCCGGTCGGGGTCTCGAGCGGCGGGCGGGAGACGAACACCGCCGACGCCAGCGGGACCGGCAGATTCGGATCCCGCACTCGCGCCAGCGCCTCGGCGACGGTGGTGTCGGGAGCGAGGATGACCGGCTCCGGCGTCATCAGACCGCCGGCGGTGTCGGGCTGGTAGGTGAGCAGCCGGCGCACCGGCTCGGCCTCCTCGGGATCCATCGCGCGCAGCAGCTCCGCCTGGCGCCCGGCCGAGAACTCGCCGAGCAGGTCGGCGGCGTCATCGGCATCCATCTCGTCGAGCACCCGCGCCAGCCGGCCCAGGTCAAGGCCCTCCACCAGCTTGACCTGCTCGTCCTCGGACAGCTCCTCCAGCAGATCCGCGAACCGATCGTCCTCCAGCTCACCGGCCAGCACCCGGCGCCGGCTCAGCGGCAGGCGGCGGATGGCTTCGGCCATCTCGGCCGGGTGCAGGCCGCCGAGCTCGGCCGCCTGGCGATCGACCGGGCGATCGGAGGCGAACAGCTCCCCGGCCTCGCTCCAATCCAGGATCTGAGGGGCCCGCCGCAGTCCGGGAACCCGCCGGCCGGCCAGCGCCACCGTCGCCACCTCCCACCCGGTCTGCTCCGGCGCCGGGGTCAAGCCGATGTCCGCGACCCGCTGACCCTTGAGTTGCCTGCCGATCAGCTCGCCGGCGAGCAGCCGCTCGCCGTCGCGCAGCACGAACTGGCGGAGGTTGACCGAGCCGCGGCGCAGTCGCGCGCCGTCGGTGCCGATCTCGCCAATCCGACCGATGCCGACGAACACCCGCCGCCGCTGCACGGCAACGACCACGCCGTTGACCCGCGGCGGCTTTGAGCCGAGGTCGACCACCCCGTCCACGACGCGGCCGACGTCGGCGCCGTCGGCGCCGAGAAGCGGCAGCCGGGTCAGCTTCGTCACGTAGATGATCCGCCGTTCCATACCTTTGATCTTAACCCCGCGGCAGCCGCACATCCGCTCACCGCAAGGGAATCGGCGCGCCCCGCTCGGTCTCGGCCCAGGCCCGAAGATGCCTCGATCGCGGGGTCCGATCGCCACGTCGTTTGTGCTCGTCGCGCGGCGGGTCATCAGCCCGTGCTCGTCGGCTCCGACAGCTCGCTGCCGTAGCTGCGCCACCTCCCCCGCCACGCTCGCCATCGTCACAGCGCGCCGGGAACGCCGGCAGCCGTCAGGTCGGGGCTGGGTAGGGTGAGCGTGAATGAAGATCATCTACACCCAGACCGACGAGGCGCCGGCGCTGGCGACGCGATCGTTGCTGCCGATCGTGCAGGCATTTGCGGCGGTCGCCGGCGTCGCCGTGGAGCTGCGCGACATCTCGCTCGCCGGGCGGATCCTGGCCCAATTCCCCGATCGGCTGGATGGGCGGCACGCCGTCGCCGATGCGCTGAGCGAGCTCGGCGAGCTGGCCAAGACGCCGGAGGCCAACATCATCAAGCTCCCCAACATCAGCGCGTCGGTGCCGCAGCTGCAGGCCGCGATCGCCGAGCTGCAGGAGCAGGGTTACGCGATTCCCGCCTATCCCGTCGATCCCGAGACCGATGACCGGCGTGAGATCCGCGAGCGCTATGACCGGGTCAAGGGCAGCGCCGTCAACCCGGTGCTGCGCGAGGGCAACTCCGACCGCCGGGCGCCCGCCTCGGTGAAGGCGTTCGCCCGCAACCACCCGCACGCGATGGGCGCCTGGTCGGCGGACTCTCGGTCGCGGGTGTCGACGATGAACGAGGGCGACTTCCGGGACACCGAGCGGTCGGTGACGGTCGCCTCGGACGGCGAGGTTCGCATCGAGCACGTGTCTGAGGACGGCGGCGTCACCGTGCTGAAGCCGAGCTTCCCGGTGCTCGCCGGCGAGGTGCTCGACGCCGCCGTGATGCGGCGCGACGCGCTGCAGGCGTTCCTCGCCCGTCAGGTCGCCGAGGCCAAGCGCGACGGCGTGCTGTTCTCGGTCCACCTCAAGGCGACCATGATGAAGGTGTCTGACCCGATCGTCTTCGGCCACGCGCTGCGCGCCTTCTTTCCCGACGTATTCGCCGATCACGCCGGCGCCCTGGCCGCCGCCGAGGTCGACGTCAACCACGGGATGGCGGCGCTGCTTGATTCGGTGGACCGGCTGCCCGCGCCGGAGCGCGACGCGGTCACTCAGGCGATCGACGCCGCCTACGCCACCGGCCCCGGGCTGGCGATGGTCGACTCCGACCGGGGGATCACCAACCTGCACGTGCCCAGCGACGTCATCATCGACGCCTCGATGCCGGCGGCGATTCGCTCGTCGGGGCAGATGTACAACCGCGACGGCGAGCTCCAGGACACGAACTTCGTGATCCCGGATCACTCCTACGCCGCCCTCTACGCCGAAACGGTGGCCGACTGCCGGCGCAACGGGGCGTTTGACCCGGCGACGATGGGGACGACCTCGAACGTCGGCCTGATGGCGCAGCAGGCCGAGGAGTACGGCTCCCACGACAAGACCTTCGAGATCGACGGCCCGGGCCTCGTCCGAGTCATCGATGGCGACGGAGTCACCCTGCTCGAGCACGCGGTCGCGGCCGGGGACATCTGGCGGATGTGCCAGACAAAGGATGCCGCGATCCAAGACTGGGTGGCGCTGGCGGTGTCGCGAGCCCGAGCGGCCGGCGTCCCGGCCGTGTTCTGGCTCGACCCCACCCGGCCGCACGACGCCGAGCTGCTCAAGAAGGTGCGGCCGGCGCTGGAGAGGCTGGACACGGCGGGCCTGGAGATCGAGATCCGGGACGTCGCGGCGGCCACCCGGTTGACCCTGGAACGCGCCCGTCGCGGCCGGGATACGATCTCGGTCACCGGCAATGTCCTGCGCGACTATGTGACCGACCTGTTCCCGATCATTGAGCTGGGAACCAGCGCCAAGCTGCTCTCGATCGTGCCGCTGATGCACGGCGGCGGCCTGTTCGAGACCGGCGCCGGCGGCTCGGCCCCGAAGCACGTCCAACAGTTCCAGCGGGAGAACCATCTCCGCTGGGACTCGCTGGGGGAGTTCCTGGCGCTCGCCGTGTCGCTCCAGACGCTCGCCGACAGGACCGGTAACTCATCCGCGCGGATGCTGGGGGATGCGCTCGATCGCGCCACCGGGAGCGTGCTCGAGCACGGCCGCTCGCCGTCGCGCAAGGTGGGCGAGCTCGACAACCGCGGCAGCCACTTCTACCTGGCGCAGTACTGGGCCCGGGAGCTGGCCGGCCAATCCGCCGATCCCGAGCTGGCGCAGCGTTTCCGGCCGCTGGCGCAGCGGCTCGAGGCCGACGAGGCGAAGATCGTCGCCGAGCTGGCCGGCGTCCAGGGCTCGGAGGTGGAGCTCGGCGGCTACTACCACCCGGACGTCGATGCGGCGGTCCGCGCGATGCGCCCGAGCGCAACGTTCAACGACGCGCTCGCGGCTCTGTAAGCCCGACGAGATTGCAAGGAAGGAACCCCGCGCCCCCGGGGCCACTTCCTTGCTGATCCTGCGACTGGTGTCAGAGGCGGCTGCCGCTAGCCGTTCCTCAGCCGGAGGAGTCGGCGCTTCTGGATGCCAATTGGCTGCGTCCGGGTCTGCGGCCCCAGCAGGCCAGATGTTGTCCGATTTGACATAGAGAAGTGTCCTGCACCCGGCAAGGCGCGAAAACGTGAATCGACACGCTGGGAGTGCGTCGTTTTACACACTCGGCCACCGCCCGGCACGGTTCCGGCTACACCAGCAACTCGGCGGGGGCCGACTGCAACGCCGCCTCGATCGCCGAGACCAGCGCGCGCGCCGAGGCGGCGGTCAGCTCCACCGCGACCCGGGCCGACGGCCCCTTGGCCGGGTCGGCGAAATCGATGTTCAGCGTGTGCTCGGCCATCGCGTGCACCGGATGATCGAAGTACACGGTGCCGTCGGTCACCTGAAACCAGCTGCTGTCCGGTCCCTTGGCGCTGCCCTCCAGCGACCGCTTGACCGTCGCGTAGGTGCACATGCTCAGCCTCCGAGATACGTGTTGTAGAACGTCGTGATCCGCTCCCAGCCGTCGGTGGCGGCGGCGACGCGGTAGGACGGGCGGTCGACCGAGAAGAACGCGTGGCCGGCGTCGTCGTAACGATGAAACTCGTGCGGCTTGTCCTCTCGGCTGAGAATCTCATCGAGCTCGTCGACCTGTTCGGGGCTGGGGTGCGAGTCCTCGTTGCCGAACAGCCCGAGCAGCGGGCAGCTCAGATTTGGCAGCTGATCGACAAGGTTTGAGATCTTCAGCGGAAAGCCCTCCGGCGGGGTGCCGGTGACAAACGCGCCGTAGCAGTCGACGGCGGCGTCCAGCGGCAGGTTGCAGGCGGCCAGCACCGACTGACGGCCGCCCGAGCAGTAGCCGATCACGCCCACCCTCTGATTGGAAGTCGGCAGCCCGCGTAGCCATTGCGCAGCACCGGCCACGTCTCCGACCAGGCGCTCATCGGGAACGCCACCGTTGGCCCGAGCGGTGGCCGCAGCGTCGTCGGGCGCCGCCCCCGGAGCCTCACGCCAGTAGAGATTGGGGCAGATCGCGTCGTAGCCGAGCTCGGCGAAGCGGCGGACGATCTCCTTGGTGGCCCGGTCATAGCCGGGCATGTGATGGATGACGACGACGCCGCCGCGAGGCCCGTCGCCTCCGGGGTGAGAGACGTACGCCTCGATGTCCTCGCCCTCGTGCCCCTCGATGTGAATCGTCTGTGCTGACAGGGTTTCGCTCATGGCGGCGGATTCAATCAGGCGGACCCGGGGCCCCAGCGCCCGCTGTCAGCAACTTGACACGCCGCGACGCGGGCGGCCCGGGTGATGAGCAATCGGCCCCGCGGCGGATCCGTTACCGTCCCGCCGAGCGTGGCAACGGGCATTGCACGGCGGCTGCCGGGACGGACGGCGATCGCGCTGCTGGTGGCGGGGGCCATCGCACTGGCCGTGACCGGCTGCGGAGGGAAGGGCTCGGCGCCCACCTCCGCCAGCTCCCCCGCGCACGGCGGCACCTCCGCCAGCTCCCCCGCGCACGGCGGCACCCCCGCCCCCGGCACGCCCGTGGGCGTCACCGGCACGATCGCCGGCCGGCCGATCCCACCCGGCTTCGTCGGGATTTCGATCGAGCTCAAGTCGCTCGAGGACTACGCCGGCGCCAACCCCCAGGCGATCGACCCGGTCTTCGTCCACCTCGTTCAGGATCTCGCCCCCAACCAGCATCCGGTACTCCGGGTCGGGGGGGACAGCACCGACTGGACGTGGTGGCCGGTGCCGCATACGCCCAAGCCCGGCGGCATCAAATACGCCCTGACGCCCACTTGGATGCGGGTGGCGCACGCGCTGGCGGCCGAGCTGGACGCCAGGCTGATCCTCGGGGTCAATCTCGAGGCCGACAGTCACCGGGTGGCCGGCGGCGAGGCCCGGGCGATGGTCGATCTCATCGGCGGTCGCTACATCGACGCGCTCGAGCTCGGAAACGAGCCCGAGCTCTACGGCAGCTTCTCCTGGTACCGGACCTCGGCCGGCCGGCTCGTGTTCGGACGGCCGCGCGGCTATGACGAGAGCCAGTTCACCAGCGACTTCACCAGCTTCGCCCCCCATCTGCCCAGCGTCGCCCTGGCCGGGCCGGCCAGTGGCGCGCCCGAGTGGCTGCCGCACCTGGGTGAGTTCCTCAGGGCCGAGCCGCGGGTACGGCTGGCCACGGTGCACGCCTACCCGCTCAAGCACTGCACCAAGGCGAGGGTGGTGACCAGTGCTCAGCTGCTCTCCGACACGTCGTCACATGGGCTCGCCGAGCTCATGGCACCGTACGTGGCGGCGGCGCGGCGCCACCACCTGCCGCTGCGCATCGACGAGCTGAACGGCATCTCATGCGGCGGCACGCGCGGCGTCAGCGACACGTTCACCTCAGCGCTGTGGGTCCTCGATGCCATGTTCGAGCTCGCCCGGGTCGGGGTGCATGGAGTCAACATCCACACCATCCCGGGGCAGATCAACGAGATCCTCGGGCCTCAGCTGGTCCACGGCGGATGGCGGATGCGAGTTCATCCCGAGTTCTACGGCATGATGATGTTCGCTCAGGCGGCCCCTCCGGGCTCGCGTCTGCTGCGAGTGGCGACGACGCTGCCGGCCGGCGTCAAGCTGTGGGCGACTCGGGCCCCAGGGGGCCGGACCCATCTCGTCGTGATCAACAAGCGCTCTGAGCGACCGGCGACGCTGAGCCTGAGGGTCGCCGGGGTGCACGGCCCCGCGACCGTCGAGTCGCTCCGGGCGCCCAGCATCCACGCGACGGGCGGCGTGACCCTCGGCGGCCAGAGCTTCGGGTCGGAGACCGAGACCGGCGTGCTGGCCGGGAGGCCTCAGCAGGTGACGGTGTCGCCGACCGGGGCCGGGTACACCGTGCGGGTGCCCGCCGCCAGCGCGACGATGCTGACGATGGCGAACCACTAGCGGGCGGCGAGATGAGCTGGCCCACGACGCCGCCGGTTGCATTTGATCTAGATGCCTACCTGCACCGGATCGGGATCAGCGGGCGTCCGAGCCTGGCCGAGCTTCACCGCGCCCACGTCACCTCGATCCCGTTCGAGAACCTCGACCCCCATCGCGGCGTCCCGGTTTCCCTTCAGCCGGAGGCGCTGGAGCGTAAGCTCGTCGCCGGAGGCCGGGGCGGTTACTGCTTTGAGCACAACCTCCTGCTCGCCGCGGCAACTCGCGCCCTCGGCGCCGAAGTCGAGTTGCTCCTGGCCCGCGTTCGCGTCGGCCGGCCCGCCGGCACGCCCCGGCCGCGGACCCATCTGGTGCTGCGGGTCCGGTGCCAGGGCGCCGTGTGGCTGGCGGACGTCGGCTTTGGCAACGGCACCCTGCTCGAGCCAATCCCGTTCGGGCCCGGCGACGTGCACGAGCAGGCGGGCTGGCAGGTTCGCGTGGTGCAGGACGGGTCCGAGCACGTGCTGCAGAACGCCGGCGAGGCGGGATGGGCCGATCTGTATGGCTTCATACCGGAGCCGGTGCCGGAGATAGACGTCGAGACCAGCAACTGGTTCACCTCCACCCATCCACGTTCCCCGTTCGTCCGGGGGCTGATGATTGCCGCGCAGCGGCCCGACGGCTCGCGCGAGTCGCTGACCGACTGGGGCGAGCTCGCGCTCACCGTGGAAAGGCCCGGGGAACGGGTGGTGACCAGCATCGCCCGGGAGCAGATCCCGGAGCTGCTCGAGACCCGCTTCGGCCTGGAAGGCTTCGCCCTGGATGGCGAAGGCCGGGTGGCGCTCACCGCCGCCGCGCCGTAGCCGCCGCTCGCCACCAAGATTGACCGACGACTTGGCTCATGCCCCGCCGCGGACGTGGCGCAGCGCTTCGCCGGCGCGAAGCGACACAATCTGTGCGATGGCCTCCGTCATCGGATCTCACCCCGCCTCCGGAACCCGCACCGAGCGCATCGGAGTGGTCGTCCACCCGTCCCGGGACATCGACCTGCCCCTGCACGAGCTGCTCGAGTGGGCTCAGGCTCGCGGCGTTGCCGTCGTGCAGGTCCCGATCCTCGGCTATAACCGGACGGTCACGCAGACGGGCGCGCCCGGCGACTGTGACCTGATCGTCTCGATCGGCGGCGACGGGACGATGCTGGCGGCCATGCGCGCCGCTGTGGCCGTCGACCGCCCCGCGCTCGGTGTCTCCTGTGGGAGCTTGGGAGTGCTGACCACGATCTCGGCGCCGGCCCTCCCCGCGGCGCTGGACCGCTTTCGCCGGGAGGACTGGGTGCCCCGCCTGCTGCCGGCCCTGGTCATATCCCGAGAGGGCGCGAGCGAGTTGTTCGCGCTCAACGACATCGCGGTGGTCAGAGCCGGGATCGGCCAGGTTCGGGTGACGACGCGGATCGACGGCATCCTGTTCAGCCGGCTCGCCGGTGACGGCTGCATCGTCAGCACGCCGCTCGGGTCAAGCGCATACGGGCTCGCCGCCGGTGGCCCGCTGCTGACCCCGGACGCCGATGCCTACGTCGTCACGCCGCTGCCCACCCACGGTGGCTCGCGCGTGCCGCTGGTCGTCAGCCACGGCTCCCGGCTGGACATGGACGTCACCACCGGAATCGGCGGGTCGCGGCTGGAGATCGACGGTCAGGTCGCCGAAGCCACGTCGAGCCCGCTGTCCATCGGCTTCCGGGCCGACGTCGCCAAGCTCGTCACCTTCAACGACCAAGAGCCCCTGTTCACCGCGCTGCGGCGGCGCCAGATCATCGCCGACAGCCCCCGGATCCTGGCCGAGGACGCGCGCTGCTAGCAGCTGGAGCTCGCCGCGCCGACGTGATCGTCGTCGGGCTGGGCGCAATGGGCGCCGCCACCTGCTGTCAGCTGGCCGCGCGCGGCGTGTCGGTGATCGGCATCGACCAGTACCACCCGCCGCACGCCCACGGTTCAACCCACGGCGAGACCCGGATCACCCGGCTGGCGATCGGCGAGGGGCCCGACTATGCACCGCTGGTCCGCCGCGCGCATCACCTGTGGCGCGAGATCGAGCAGCAGACCGAAACCCGGCTGCTGAACCAGTCCGGCGGCCTGATCCTCGGCCACGCCATCAACCCCTTTCTGTGCGAGACGCGAGCGTCGGCGCGTGCGAACCAGGTAGACCACGAGAACCTGAGCAACGCTCAGCTCTCGAGCCGGTTTCCGATGTTCGCCGTCGACGCTGACACCGAGGGCTACTACGAGCCGGCTGCCGGCTACATCTCGCCCGAGGCCGCGGTCACGGCGCAGCTGACGCTCGCCCGCCTCCACGGCGCCCGGTTGCGGCTCGGGGAGCGCGTCACCAGCTGGACCGCCTCGCCCCGCGGCGTGAGCGTCCGCACTGATCGCGACGCCTACGAGGCCGACCGGCTGGTGCTCTGCGCCGGGCCGTGGATCTCGGAGCTGTTTGCCGAGGGCGAGGACATCTTCGCCGTCTACCGGCAGCTCCTGTACTGGTTCCCGATCCGCGCCGGCTACGAGCAACTGCGCCGCATGCCGATCTTCATCTGGGAGTATCAGGGCGAGAAGGAGGAGTTCCGCCACGGCCTCGGCTTCTACGGCTTTCCGGCCATCGACGGCCCCGGCGGCGGCGTCAAGGTGGGGACAGAAACCTACGAGCGGACGACTCGCGCGCGCGAACCCCACCCGCCGCCGACCCGGGAGGAGGTCGACGAGATGTGCCGGCGCCACCTCGCCCCGCACCTCCCGTGGCTGGGATCGGCGCCGCTGCGGACAGCCTCCTGCCTGTACACCAGCACCCGCGCCGGCCGGTTTGTGATCGATCGGCACCCCGATCACGAGTCGGTGCTGATCGTGTCGCCGTGCTCCGGCCACGGCTTCAAGCACTCACCGGCCATCGGGGAGTCAATCGCCCAGTGGCTGACCGAGGGCGTCAGCGAGATCGATCTGGGCGGGTTCGCCCTGTCGGGCGCCAGGCGATGACCCGGGCGATCGCTACGCCCCCGCCCGAGGAACCATGGGCGATCGCTACGCCCCCGCCCGAGGAACCATGGGCGATCGCTACGCCCCCGCCCGAGGAACCACGATCTCGCCGATCGTATCGGTGAGGCCGTGCCAGAACTGCCGGGCGGTGACCGCGGCGGCGATCGCGTCACGCTGATCTTGGTTGGTGCGGGGCGGAACTCCCGCCAGGCCGAGTCCGTCCAGACCGACCCGGGTCCAGCCCGCCCGCGAACGCGATCCGCGCCCGCCGATCCACCGGGTCCACGATGCGGTCGGGAACACCTCCAGGAGCTCGGCGTCGGCACCCGCCAGCGCGGCGAACAGCTCGAGCCCCTGAACGATCCACGCGTAGAAGGGGTTGCTCCGGACCCGCTCCTCGTCCGGCGTCCACCGGATGCCGCAGACGCCAGCCGCCAGGCTGCGTTCGCAGTCGCGGGTGGTGTGGCCGGCCGGCGCGCACGATCGCGGGCTGTCGATCCCGACCACGGCCGGGCGGTGCTCGCTGACGAGGGCGGCCACCCCGGTGGTGTCGAGCCGCCCGGCCAAGCGCACCAGGCGCGACTCGTCGATCAGCGCCACGTCGAAGCCCTTGCGCTGTCCGCCGACGTCGACGCCCAGCCACCGGGGTGGGGGGGTCCGGGTCGTGAGCAGCGTGCCGCGGGTCGCGGATCCGGAACGGCGGGGATCGCCCTCAGGCGAGAGCCTTGGCCTTGGCCCGCTCGAACTCCTCGTCGGACAGCACGCCGCGGTTGCGCAGGTCGTCCAGCTTCGCGATGTCATCGGCGGGGCTGGCCGCGGCGTCGCGGACGTAGCGCCGGAACGCGTCGTCCTGGACCCTCGCCTGTGAGGCTGTCCGCTCGTGCATGTTCTGGCCGCGCGCGATCAGGTAGATCAGCACTCCGAGGAACGGAAGGATGACGATCAGCAGCATCCATCCCGCCTTGCCCCAGCCGGATAGGTCGTGGCTGCGAAAGATGTCGAGGACCACGCCGATCGCGATCCAGATCCACATGAACAGGAGCGCCAGTTCCAGAACCGTCAGCAGCGCGTCGGCGAACGTGAAGTTGGCAAGGGGCAGTGACATGAGTGGTCCCTTCGTTGACTTGCGTGTACGGGCGGTCCAGAAAGCCGTACGAGCGCCGGCGCGGACCATACCACCGGCGCAGACACCGCTGGTCACCTGTGAGCCATTGTCACGGTGCTTGGGCTTTGCCCGCGGGGTAGTCTGAGTGCAGCGTCGTGACCCGGGCGATCAACCACGTGAGCGTGAACGCGCGCAACCTGCAGGAGTCGGTCGACTTCTACGTCGAGCTGCTCGGCGCAGAGCTGATCCCCACGCCGAACTTCGGGATCCCGGTGCAGTGGCTTGCCGTCGGTGACACGCAGCTGCATCTGTTCGAGCGCGATCTGCAGCCGAGCAGCCACCATCATTTCGGGGTCACGGTGGACGAGATCGAGCCCGCGTACCGCGCGGCCGAACGCCACGACGCGCTCGAGCGCACCGCGTTCGGCAACCATCTGGTGCAGCTGCCGGGCGACGTCGTGCAGCTGTACGTGCGCGACCCGGCCGGCAACCTGGTGGAGATCGACCAGTCCGGGGTCGACCGGCTGTCCGCCGAGCTTCGCGCGGAGCTGCGCGGTCTGTGGGAGTTCAATCCGCAGAGCGAGGAGCAGATGAGCGGTCGGCTGTTCGTCTCCGGCTGACTCGGACCCGATCGCCGCCGGTGGGTGTCGCTCCGTTCGATGCTGAGCGGTTAAAGTCTCCGCATCCGAGCTTCCCTCGCGACAGCTCTCGCGGTCCTCGCGCTCGCGGGGTGCGCCTCGGGCGGATCTGACCCGCCGTCGCGGACCCGGTCACAGATCCCCGCACAGACCGGTACGTCGCCCACGAGCCCGACGCCGAACCCACATCCTCGCCCTCAAGTGGTGGAGCCGACCGCTGGACAGGCGCCGGCCACGCCCTCGAGCGCCGATTCGAGTCGGCGCAAGAAGTCCGCCTCCACGGAGCCGAGCCCCACCGTCTCGACGACGGCGAGCGCTTCGCCCCCGAGCCCGAGCCAGCCAGCCAGCATAACCCGCGCTCCGGCCCCGGGAGCCCCCAGCAATGCCGCCGTCCGGGCCGCGGTGGTACGCCTACAGCGCGCCGTCGCCCGGTACCACCTGGACCGGGTGAACGTGTCGGGGGCGCTCGTGGCTTCGTCGGAGCTGCCGTCCGGGGGGTACAACGTCAGCATCGCGTCGTTCTACGACCTGTACGGCGACAACGTCGCGTGCGGCGGCGTTCTTCACCCCTGGACCCTGGGCGTCGCCAACAAGACGCTGCCGTGTGGAACCGAGGTGATCTTCCGCTACGGCGACCGGGCGATCCGGATCCCGGTGATCGATCGCGGCCCCTACATCGCGGGCCGCGAATGGGATCTGACCGGAGCCGCGGCGGAGGCGCTGCACTTCCCGGGCCTGGGCCCGATCCAGTGGCGCCTGGCGCCGTGAATCCCCAGCCACGCTCGGCGACCCCGCACGTGCCTCACCTGGTGGTCGCTAGGCAACCATGGATTGCATCACCCCAACGGTGTCAACCTCGTCACCACCGTCACCCGGGTTTGCGGTCGGCGAGGACGAGAATCTGGCCGGTGTAGACCGCGACCCATACGTCGCCGGTGGTGGCGTCGTAGGTGATGCCGATGGGATGCACGCCGGTGCTGAAGTTCTGCAGCACGTGGAGGTCCGCCGCCCGGAGCTTGGTGACGGTGTCGGAGTCGTAGTTGACCACGTACAGGCTGCGGCCGTCGGCGGCGACCGCCAGGGAGCGATCCTGCTCCCCGGTATGAGCGGTGGCGACGACGCGATCGTCCGCGAGATTGATCTTGGCAACTTCACCTGGAGCGTTCAGAGACGCGTAGAGGTACCGGGCGTCAGGCGACATGACCAGATGCCGCGGGCTCTGCCCCACGACGAAGCTGCCGGCCGGCTTGAGGGTGGCGAGGTTGATCTTGACGACGTCGTCCGAGCCCATCACCGCGACGTACGCAGTCCGGGAATTCGGCGCTATGGCGAGACCCCGAGGGTAGGGACCGATCGGGATGCGAGCGATCTGCCTGTGGGTGGCTATGTTGACGATGCTGAGGTCGTACGAGCACCAGTTGGACACGAGCAGATACTTGCCGCTGGGAGTCACGGCCAGGAACTTGGGGACCAGCCCGACGCGGATCACCTGATCGACCGCCAGGGTCCGGGTGTCGATGCGGTACACGTAGCTGTCGGTGTCGCCCGCCGCCCGCGCGCCCTGCGGGGTGCAGTCGTCGCTGCCCTCAGGTCCGAACCCGCTGCCGTACATGGAATAGTTCGAGACGTAGACGTGCTCGGCGTCGGGAGTGAACGCCGCCTCCACCGGCGCACCGTGGGTGATCCCGGGATGCCCTGGGATACCGAACTGCGCCATGTTCACCGTGTCGGGGATCGTCTTGACCAGCGATCCCTTGCTGTTGTAGACGGTGACGGTATGCGTGTACATCATGTTCTGGGCAAACACCAGTCCCGTGTCTGAGGCCGCCACCGACTTCGGTGAGATGTGTCCGGTGATCGTCCGCACCAACGACAGCCGCCGCTGATCAGACGGCGGGCCCACCGGCACCCGCCGGAGCGGCGAGACCACCGGGCGCGGCTTGGCGGAGCGATCGGCCCGGAGCGGGGACCCATCGGCCCGGCGAGTGGATCCCCTCGATGCCGAGCTCCCGCCGGACGCGATCAGCGCGGTCAGCGCGATCACAATCAGCGCGAAGCCCGCCAGGGCAACCGCGCGACGACGTCTGACCACGCCCGCGCTCGGCCGGCGGGGCGGTGGCCGGCGCGCGGGCGGTCGACGCGGACCCCCGGACCGCGACGGACGACTGCCGCTCCTGACTGCCATCGTGGAGAAAATATCTAGTTGGTCGGATGCCTCCGTCGATCACCGGCGCGCGACGCTTGGCCTCAACCTCGGGGTTTCAGTCATCCGATGACCCTCCGGCCGCGTCGTCCGGCGTCGCCGCGCGGGGATCGCCGAGCAGCGCGAGGCCAGTCTGGGCGACTAGCGCGCCGGCAAAGCCGCAGCCCTGCGCCGCTCGGCGGGAGTCGGTGACGGCACGGAGACCGAAGCCGCGCCGGCGGGTGAGCGGAGCCACCACGCCACCCACGCCGCTGCCCATCCAGAGGCCGAACCCACACAGCATCCAGCCGGCCACAACGTGATCGAGACCAACCAGGCTCTTGTCCAGCTCGATGATCGAGTCGACCTCGAATCGCTCACGTGCCTCGGGAGATGCGAACGGATCAAGCAGGGTGTCGGCGAGCTCGGCGGCCAGCCGCCGGACCCGTCGCGCGTCCTCGCCCGGCTGCCAGCTGGAATCGCCGGCCTCATCCAGCGCCGCGTCGGACACCAGCTGATCGCCGCCGACCGCCGCGACAAGACCGCCCCACAGCAGACCGACGCTGAACGACGTGTCCGGTCGCCTGCCGCGGCTGGGTGGCGCGAGCGTGTCGGTGCTTCGGGCGATCCGGATGCCGGTCAACAGCAGCGCCCACCCGGCGTGATTGTGGTCGACCGGCCCCAGTACCTCGAGGCTCTCGGTGATCCCGGTGGTGGCCATGCGCTGCACCGCGTCGGCGGAGATGCGTAGCCGTCGCTGGCTCGTGGGCAGCGCGGCCTCGCGCAGGATCCGACGGGCGGTGACCATGTCCGAGGTCGGGACGGGAGCAGCCATGATGCCGACGAGACTGTAGGAGAGCGGTCCCGCCGCCGCAGGCCCCGCCGGCCGCTGCGCGCCCTAGGCTCCGCCGGCGGCTGCCGGACCACCCGCCACGCGGAGGCGGTTCTGATACTTGTTGGCGCTAAAAGCCGGTGTTCCGAGGGAGAGACAGCCATGGCCACACGAGCCCACAGCGATCTACTGCTGGTCGGAAGCCTCCCCGCCAGGTCGTCCGAGGAGGCCTTGCGGGCGGGGGCGAAGTACTTCGGCGACCTGGTGTTCGCGCTGCCCGACGGGGAGACCGGCCCCCGCGCCGCGTGGGTGGGATACGAGCGCGAGCAGCTGGTTCGGCCTCACCCGGACGTGGCGACGGTCACCCAGACGGAGTCCCCGAATGGGATCCCGCGCCATGCCTACGAGACGCCGGTGTTCGAGATAAAGGAGGGAGTGAGCCGCCTGCACTGGGACAGCTGGCCGCGCATCGATGAGGCGATCGCCTCTTACCGGCAGTTCCGGAGCCTGCGCGACGCGGACGTGATCCCGGGCGGCGTTCGCTTCCAGGTCGGGCTTCCCTTTCCCTCCTCGGCCCTGAACGGCTTCAAGGCGGATTTCGCCCGCGATTACCCCGTCGCGGTCCGGGGCTTTGAGGATCTCGTCGCGCGCGAGCTGCGACGCCTGCTGAGCGAGATCCCGCCCGGCGAGCTGGCGATTCAGTGGGACGTCTGTTACGAGGTGCTGGACCTGGAGGGGGTGCTCGCCTGGACCGCTCCGGGCGCCTGGGAGCGGTTCACCGAGGCCGTCGAACACGTCTCCAGGTCGATCCCCGACGAGGTTCTCGTCGGCTATCACTTCTGCTACGGGACGTTTCCCGAGTGGCCGATGTTCGAAGCCCGCGACATGAGCCTGATCGTGCAGATGGCCAACCACGCCGTGGCCAACTCCGGCCGGACCGTCGATTGGCTGCACCTGGCGGGGCCACGATACCTGCGCAGCGAGGATCAGGCCTTCTTCTCCGCGCTGTCCGATCTGCGGCCCGGCGACGCGCGCGTCTTCCTCGGCATCATCCTGCCCCTCGATGGGATCGCCGGCCTTCGCCGCCGCCACGCGACCGCCTCCCGCTATCTGGACGACTTCGGCGTGGCGATGTACTGTGGCTTCGGCCGCCAGCCGGGTGCCGACGGCGACGTCACCATGCGCGAGCACCGCCGAGCAGCGCTATCGATCCGTGCCTGACCCGGCGGCGTCCATCGGGATCGCTTCAGTGGTGTACCGGTGCTGGATCTAGCCGGGAGGGTCCTCGACACCGAGTACGCGCATGATGCAAGGTTGAGCGATCCAGATGAGATCTAGCTGAAGACCGGACGGCGAGTCGCAAAGTTCTCATCAAGGTCTCATCTGCTCGGGCTAGAACTGCTGGCAGACTCAGATCATGTCCGGAACCGAATGGGCCCTCGCCGTCTCCGTCTTCCTGGCCTGTGCCGTCGAGGCGGTCGAGGCGCTGACGATCGTGCTGGCCGTCGGCACCACCCGCAGTTGGCGCTCGGCTTGGTATGGCGTGGCTGCCGGCGGTCTGGTGCTGGGTGTAATCGTGGCGATACTGGGACCGGCGATCGCCGCGGTGCCCATCGGGGCGTTGCGCGCCGTGGTCGGCGGGCTCCTCCTCGTCTTCGGGCTGCAGTGGCTGCGCAAGGCGATCCTGCGCGCCGCCGGACTCAAGGCGCTGCACGATGAGGACCAGATCTTCGCGGCCCAGGCCGAACACGCGCGTGGCGCCGGTGACCGTCGCCGCGGCGCGATCGACGGCTACTCGCTGACGATCGCGTTCAAGGGGGTGTTGCTGGAGGGCCTGGAGGTCGCGTTCATCGTCGTCACCTTCGGCGCCAACCAGCATCAGGTCGGGCTGGCGGCGATCGCCGCCGCGCTGGCGGTGGTCGTGGTGATCGCAGCCGGCGTGGCCGTCCGCGCGCCGCTGGCGCGGGTGCCTGAGAACGCGATGAAGTTCGCCGTCGGAGTGATGCTGACCTCGTTTGGCACCTTCTGGAGCGTGGAGGGGGCGGGTGCGAACTGGCCCGGAGGCGACGCCGCTCTGCTCGTGCTCATCCCGGGGTTCGCGGTGGTCGCGCTGGTGATGGTGGCGTGGTTACGTGGTCGCCCGGGTCTCGCCCGCTCTCAGGCGCAGCCGGAGCGTTCGCTTTGAGGCGAGCAGCCTTGGCCGTATGGGACTTCGTGGTCGGAGACGACTGGATCGCCGCCGCCGGCGTCGTGCTCGCCGTAGCGCTCACCGCCGCCCTGCAGTCCGCCGGAGTGACGGCATGGTGGCTGATGCCCGTGGCGGTGCTCGGGCTGCTCTCGCGGTCACTGGCCCGCGCCCGCCGGCCGGAGTGACTCGCGGACCCAGGGCGCATCGCCGCGCTTCAGATCCATCTCATCTTCGATCGGGATCCTGGGAACGTGCCCGGCGCCGCCTTGGCCGAGCGCGGCGAAGCCCAGGCGCTGGGGCCAGAACTGGGTCGCGTCGGCAGTCTGCGCGGAGGCGTACGCCTGATGTTCAACCAGGCGCCGCCGCGGGGTGCAGCCGATCGCCATCGCCGCCGACCAGCACGCCGGGGCGCACTGGGCGCAACGCCGCAGCCGCGATGACTTCGACGGCTGCGGCGAGAGCTTGGTCTGGCGCTTGGGATGGACCGACCGGCTGCACCTCAGCGGGTAGCGCCCCCACAGGTGAGTTCAGTTTCCGGGGCCGGCGCACCTGGCGCCGCCCACCGGATCAACCAAGCCCGATTGCGCTAGGTCGTCAGTAATAGTGGCGGCGCCCGCCCACCGCCCGTCCCATCGTTCCCAATGCCAGCAGGATCAAGCCGATCACGAGCACAACGATTCCGATCGTCCAGAGAATCGCGATCTTGGCGATGAACCCGATGATCAACAGGACGATGCCGAGGATGATCATTTGCTCCCCTTGATTTGGTGGTTGAACCTTATGCGAGACGCTCGCCGGATTCCGGTGACCGTGGCGCTTCGGTCAAGCTAGGTGACCGATCGCGGCGTCGCCAATTTCTACGTCTTAGCGCGGACGTCATGCCCGATACGCCCCGCCGCCCGGAAGACTGCGGCCGGTGAGTGGCCCGCCGCGAGGTCGTCGACGGGATCCCGATCGCCTTGATCGAGCCCTCGGACGGGGGACGGACTTCTGGTGCTCCGGGTGACGAATCTCTCGGTGGCTCGCTGGATCAAACCGTGCCAGATGCTGGAGCGATTTGCCGCTGCCGGCCATCCTGCCGTGAGCTTCGCGCCGGTCGGCCACGGCGCCCGCGGCCCCGGGGACCGGGGGAGCTCCCCGGCCAGCACGTGCCGGTGGCGAACGCCGAGCTTCCGGTCGGCCGTACGCGAGCGCGGGTTCGGCGGCGCGGATCCGGGTCCAGATACATCCAGAGCTCGATCGCATCGGGGTCGCTCGGAGCGAGCCGGGCTCGACGCCGCGGCGGGGTGGCTGCTCCAGCGCGGATTGGCGGGACCCGAGATAGCGCAACTGCCCGTCGGGTAGAGTCCGAGCCGGCGGTCCACGGGTGGCGCTCAGGGCCGCCATGCCGGCTTGAGCGAGCTTTTGAGCAGACTGATCCCAGGGAGAAGATATGACTACGACGGCGGCCGAGCCGGTGGGGACGATCATGGTGTTCGACCCGCACCCGCTGAACTGGCTCTTCATCACGTGGAACACGATGGAGGAGCCGGTCCGCACCGACCACGACGGGTTCACCGTGATGGCGCTGGCCTCCGACGCCACCTGGCGCGATGACAAGACACTCGAGGTCAAGGTTCGTCCCGGCGCAAGCTTTCAGGATGGATCACCGTGCACCGCGGACTCGGTCAAGCGCAACTTCGACGAGGTCCAGCGCTGGGCGGCGCCTCACCCACCCGGCACCTACCTCAACTTCCACCCCGACACCGAGGTGGTCGTGGAGGACGAGCAGACGTGCGTGTTCCGATTCCCTGAGCCCGACGGCCTGGCGCTCGGCAAGTTCCGCGGCTTTCACATCGCGTCTGACCGGTTCTGGGACGAGCTCGGCTTTGGCTATAAACGGATAGGCACCGGCGAAGGCCACTGGTGAGCGATTGACGAACCGGGCCCGTGGGGCACCGGACCGTTCACCCTCACCGAGGGTCACTCGACGATCGACACCGTGATGGCGATCCAACGGCTGCGTCCGCGCTTCGCCGCGACGAACATCATCACCTCAGAGGATCGATCCGACCAGGTCGTCCTGACCGCCAACCCAGATCACAACACAGACCGCAAGGCGTGCATGGAGAAGGTGGTGTTCCGCAACGACCTCACGCCCCGGGCAGCGCTGCAAGCGGTCTGCGAGCGCGAGGGCGACGTGGACATCGTCTCGGAGGTCCTGCCGACCGATGCGGAGCGGGTGAAGGGGTCAGACCACGCCAAGCTGGTCACGATCGACGGCAACCGGCTGATCGTCGGGATCTTCAACACCTACGAGAGCCATGACGCCCCGCTGGACGACGTGCGCGTCCGCGAGGCGCTGAACTGGGCAGTTGACCGGCACCGCCTGGTGGACGAGGGGCTGCTCGGCTACGGAACGCCCCTGGCGGCGATGACGCCATCGTGGTGCAACGGCCTGTTCCCCGGTGCGCAAGCTCGCCGCGCCGACCCCGGCAAAGCCCAGGAGCTGCTCGCCTCCGGCGCCTGGCCGCACGGCCGGCCCCTGCGGATTGCCACTCCCGAGAATCTCGAGCCCGTCGCCGAGTACGTCGCGGCGTGTGTGCGCGACGCGTTGGGGATCGAAGCCGATGTGCTTGTCGTGCCGGCCGAGCAGCTGATCGGAGGCGCCCGGATGCTGATCGAGAAGAAGCTCGTGCCGGCGTGGGATGTCCTGATGCACGCCTGGTTCGATCTTTCCTCCGATCTGCCGCCGGCCGTCGTGCACCGCGAGTTCTTCGGTCAGGACGGTGCGTTCCGCGCCGGACCAATCGACCCGAAGTTCGACGAGTTGTTCACCGAGCTCGTCAGCCAAACCGACCCCAAGCGGGCGGTCGAGCTGGCCGAGCAGATCGACCGTTACGTGTTCGATCAGTCGGGCGCGCTGTTTCTGTGCTCGCCGCAGGCGCTGTACGCGGTCAACCGCCACGTCGATTTCAAGGCCTACAAGTGCACCCTCGAGCTCGCCGACACGCGGGTCTCGGAAGAGCACTGGTCCCGGCGCTGACACCAAGGCCGGCCGCCGTTCCAAGGGGCGGCGGCTACTCCAGTTCAGACCGGCGCGCGTCTCAGCGCCGAGGCGACCGCGGCGGCGACTTCGTCGATCGCGTCGCTCGCGCGCCCGATCAGCGCCGGCATCCGGATGAAGCCGTGGATCAGGCCTTCGTAGCGCCGTAACGTGACCGGAACTCCAGCCTGGTCCAGGCGCCGCGCATACTCCTCGCCCTCGTCGCGCAGCGGGTCGTACTCGGCGGACACGACGAACGCCGGCGCCACTCCAGCGAGCTCCGCCGCCCGAAGTGGCGAGCAGCCGGGCTCGCCGGCTCGCGCCTCGTCCGGCACATACTGATCCCAGAACCAGCGCATCTGGGCCGCGCTCAGGGCGGGTCCCTCCGTGTTGTCGCGGTAGGACTGAGTATCAGACCCGTAATCGGTGGCCGGGTATATGAGAGCTTGCAGTGCCAGCGGGAGACTGGAGTCGCGCGCGCGCAACGCGACCGCAGCCGCCAGTTGGCCGCCGGCACTGTCGCCGCCCACCGCCAGCGGTGAGAAGCGCGGGGCCGCCCACCCCGTCACCGTCCACGCATCTTCGAGCGCCGCCGGATAGGGATTCTCGGGCGCGAGGCGGTAATCGACAGAGATCACGGTGCACCCGGATCGTGCTGCGAGCGTCCGACAAAGCGGATCGTGTGACGCGAGGCTGCCACCCACCCAGCCGCCGCCGTGGCAATACACCAGTCCCGGCAGCTCGCCCACATCCGGGCGATACACCCGCACCGGCACGCCGCCGGCGTCGACATCCTCGACCGCGGTCACCGACTCCGGCGGCCCGAAGAGCTGCCCGGTGGACTGCTCATAGGAGCGGCGCCCCTCGTCGAGCGGCAGGTCCCATGGCGACGGGACGCCGAGCGTTCGGAGCTGGTCCAGGTAAGCGACAACCTGCGGATCCAGCGGCACGCCCGGATCCTAATCGTTCCTGGGAGCCCGAGGCGGTCCGCGGTGTCATGGGAGCCCGACGCCATCCGCGGTGTCATGGGAGCCCGAGGCCATCCGCAGTTTCATGGGAGCCCGAGGCCATCCGCAGTCGCGTGGCCGCGGGCGTGATCTCAGGGTCGCGCTGAGCGGCTCGGGCCGGCCTCGCCCGCACGCCGTTGGTCAGCAGGATGCGTCCCACCTGCTCGCGGTGGTCTGGCGCGCCGGAAGCTAGGAAGATGCCGGTGAGGCCGGTCAGCACACCGCCGGCACGCGTCGTCGCGGAGCGTGTCGATCATCCCCCGCTTGGCCGTGACAATCGGCGAACCGGCCCATCCACGCCGCAGCGCGAGGTCGGGCGCAAGCGAGGCCAGCAGCTCGTCGGCGCTGGCCGGCAGGCGCTGCCGCTCGTTGCGGTAGACGGGCTCGATCAGCGCTTCGCGGGGGGAATGGGGACCCAGATTGGCCGCGATCGCGTAGATCTCCGAAGACTGCGACCGCCTGCGCGCCGCTAGGTCACGCGGGTACTGACTCCACGAGTTCACGCACGCGTTCCAGCTCTCCCTCTACGGTGCGCATCTGGGCGGCGATAGTTGCCAGTTCGGTCCCCGGGGCAAAGAACAGGGTAAACAGGTACTCGCTGCCGATGGCGTTGGGCAGCACTCGCGAGAACGCGCCCCGGTCCATGTTCGGCCCGCCGAGCAGATCGACGGTGCCCGCACCGCGGCTGGTCGACACGGCGATGGTCAGCTCGCCAGAGCCGGAACCGACGGTCCAGTGATCGCCAGCCGGTCTGATCGTCTGGGCAAAAGCGGGTGCCCAGCGCGGCAGGTTGTACGGGTCGGCGACGAACGCGAACACGGATTCGGGTGAGGCGCCGATGGAGATCGAGCGGCTCTCGGCGTGCGGCAACAATGTAGTAGGCATATATAGATGATCGGTGAAAGCTTACGGTTTGTCAAGATATATGATTGAGATGTGAGGGACGATCAGGATCTAGGAGCGATGTTCGCGCGAATCACCCGGCGACTGGTGGCCGAGGAGCGGCCCCTGCTGGCAGCGCACGGTCTCTCGATGTGGGCGTACATCGTGCTCTCGCGACTATCTTCATCTGCGGTCGGCAGCCAGCTCGCGCTGGCCAGACAGATTGGATACGACAAGACGCGGCTGGTCAAGCTGCTCGATGAGCTCACAGGTGGCGGCCTGATCGAGCGCCGACTCGATCCGGCCGATCGCCGCGCGCACGTCGTCGCCCTCACCGCGGCGGGCAGGGATCGCGTCGACGCCGCCCGCGCCGATATTCGGGCGATGGAGGCCCGGCTGCTGTCAGATTTCAGTGCTCCACAGCAGCGTTCCCTACGCCGGATGCTCGTCAAGCTGGATCGGCCGACTCCGCAGGACGGTGACTGATCCGGATTAAGGTCGCCCTCTGCGTGGTGGCCGGACCCATTGGGTGAGGGCGGGGAGGAGTCTCCATGCCGTGGTCAGCCTTCGTCCTGGTGCTCGCTGCGGCGGTCGTGCACGCCGGGTGGAACCTGTTGCTTTCAGACGCCGAGGACACCTACGCGGCGACCGCGGTGGCGGCGGTCGTCGGGGTGGTCGCGTTTGCCCCGGTCGCGGCATTGACGTGGAGAGTGAACTCTGCGGCGCTGCCCTACGCCGTGACGTCGAGTGGGCTCGAGCTGCTGTACCTCGTGTTGCTGGCCACCGGCTACTCGCTGGCGGCGATGAGCCTTGTCTATCCGGTCGCGCGCGGCTCCGCGCCCGTGTTCGTCCTGCTGGTCAGCGCGCTCGTGCTGCGCACGCGCATTTCGCTGCTGGCCGCCGCTGGTGTGCTCCTGGTGGCGTTCGGCGTCGTGCTCGTCCGCGGACTTCGGCACGGCGCCCAGGCCCGCGACCTCGGGCTTGCGCTCGCGGTCGGAGGGTGCATCGCCGGCTATACGCTGGTCGACAAGCACGGCATCGTTCACGCCAGCCCGATCGCCTACCTCGAGATCGTGCTCGCGCCCGTTGCGGCGGGTTACCTCGCGGGGGTGTGGCACTCGCGCGGGCCGGCGGCGCTGCGCGCCGCGCTTCGCTGGTCGACGATCGTGGCGGGAGTCGGGTTCTTTGGCGCCTACGCGCTGGCGGTGGCGGCGCTGTCGCTCGCGCCAGCAGCCTCGGTGGCCGCGATCCGCGAGACCAGCGTCGTGTTCGCCGTCGCCATCGTCGCGCTGCGCGGACGTGAGTCGGTGAGCGTCGGACGATTCGTCGGCGCGGCGCTGGTGGTCGCCGGGGTCGTCTGCATCACACTCGCCTGAGCTGATGACACCCACGCCCGGACGCGCAAACCGACGTAGCTGTCGGGCGTCGACGCCGCGGAAGCGTCAGCGCCCGGCCGTTCAAGATCTGGTGGTGCTCAGGCGTGTGAGCTCGGCGGCTCTCTCCGCGATGCGTTCCTCGTCGCTGATCAATCGCCACCGACTGGTTCGGCGAGCTCCGGTGCGGCGTAGGCGACCCTCTTGTTCGAGCTCTTTGAGGAGACCGAGTACCTGGTCGTAGTTGGCGTTGGCGCGTTTGGAGATCACCCTCGCGCTCAGGCCGTCCTCGGCTTCCTTGAGCATCGCCTCGAGCTTGCCCGCCAGCAGCACCTCAGCGGGCTTGGCGCGAGACCTCTGACGTTGGGCGCGCCGGCGGCGCGCTGGAGGACGGGGAGCAGGCTTGGCCGCAGGCGCTTCGACGCTCGCTGCCGGCGGGCTGGCGACGCTCGCGTCGGCAGCCGCGGTCCTGCGGGCGCGTCGTCCGTCGCGTGAGGCCTTGGCGGTCTGCCGACGCGTGGGTGCGGCCCTCCTCCTCTGCGCCGAGGCGCCGGACGCGTCGGCCCCGCTCTGGCGAAGCGCCGCGCGTGCCGTCGTGAGTGCGGTCACCTCGTGCTCGAGCTCGGTAAGTCGAGCTTCGATGGACTTTCGTATCTGATCAAGTTCGGGCATAACCACGATCCTACGCATCACCCGACGTCGACGTAGTCCGCGGTTGCCAGCGAGACTATGGGCGCAACTCCAGCTCCAGACACCGGCGGCATACCGATGGGCAACTTGGCGCGCGGGCGCTGGCGGTAGCGGTGTGCCCGCCGAGATCGACCGGTCGGTCCAGTAGACGGCTGGTCGCACTTGGCTTGCGCCCCCCGCATTGGCTACCTTGAGCCGGTCCGGGGTGACCAGACCGGTGATCACGTTGTCGCGGCTGCCGGACCGGCGTTCGAGACGGCGATGGACTCGGTGAACGTCGAACTATCCGCGGCCTTGCTCGCTCCGCTGATCGTGACGTTGACGCCGGCCATGGCGTGCTTCGGTCGGTTGGTTTAGCCGAGCTTGGCCAACTCTCGGACAAAGTCAGGAGCGTACACCGTCCCGACGCCCGAGGCGAGGTCGTACCCAGGGAGCGCCGAGTAACCGTTGACGGTGTAAATGTGACCGTTCTGGCTGAAGCTGACAGTGTTATTACCCGACCTGACGTCGACGATGCCATGAGCCCGTAGGGCCGATAGCGCGTACAGCGCGGGGTTGATCAGCCCGAGCGGGTGGCCGGCCACCTGGTCGGCCAGCGACACGATACCGGCGAACAGTGGGGTTGCCTCGCTGGTGCCGCACGTTGGGTACCAGCCGGCGGGCTCGCCGGCGAAGCTCTGGTAGGTGTCTACTGCGCCATTGCAGGCGGCGCTCATCGAGATATCCGGAACTCCACGGCGGTTTCCCACCACCTTCCTGACCAGGTCCTGGTAGAACGGCCGTTTGAAGATCACGGACAGGCCGCCTCCACTCGCCAGCGGGTTCGGCCCGTTGTCGCCGAAGATGTACTGATTGGTCGGCACGTTGTAGGTGTCGTTCCATACCACGTCCGGCGAGGTCCGGTGGCCGTGAGCGTCGAGCGAAAGCTGTGTCCCGCCGACACCGGTGACCAGCGGGTCGCTGTCGGGCCAGGACGTCACGGGGAACGTGTAGTAGGTGCTTTGGTCGAGCCCGACGTCGGCTGCACCGCTGTCGCCGGAGGCGGTAAGCACCGTCACACGATGCGCGAAAGCGTCCTTGTAGGCGCCCCGCAGCGCGAGCAGCGAGCTCTTGGTGGCGAAGGTCTGTTCGGTAGCGCTGAAGCTCTGACTGATCACGCCACCGAGGTGATGGTCGATCGCGAACTCCTCCGCCTGGACGATCTGCGGGAACCCGGTAGTGCCCTCGGTCTCCGAGACCGGGGTCTCGAGTAGCACGATGCTCGCACCCGGTGCCATCGTGTGCGCGTACTCAACGTCGAGAGTCGTCTCGCCGGCCCAGCCCACCATGTCCCCATTCGTCGGATCGAACGGCGGTACTGCGCCCGCCGGCTGAAGCACCCGCAACGACGGCGGCGCGGGCAGCCCGAAGGTCGAGTCGAACTTGGTGAGGTCCGAGCTGATCGTGGGCGAGCCGAACGAATCGACGATGATGATCGTCTGGCCCTTGCCGGTCACGCCGTCGGCGAAGAGGGTGGGCAGGCCGTAGGCCGTCTCGATCTGACCCGGTTCGTAGCACGCGATCTGGAAGGCGGCCTCGCAGTCCGCTGTCGTCGGCGGTTGCGTGAACCTCCGCAGGCCGTGAATCGCGCCGGGGTGAATAAGTACGGGCGGGCCAGTCTGGAACGGGGCCGTCGGTGCGGCCACGGCCATGCCCGTCGCACCGGCCGGTGCGGCGATCCAAAGCGCGAGGATCGTCCCCGCTGCCAGCAGTGCAATCAAGGCTCTGCGCATATCCAACCTCTCCTCGACCAGTCGCGGTTGCCCGGATCTGACGGCCGCGGGATCCTATCGCAGCCGATTTGACTAACCCGCGGCCTTCCTGATCAGGGACGGGTCGTGTCCCTGGGTCGGCGGATCGAAACGCCCGCCGCGCGGTCGCACATCCTTGCTCGCCGAACGTGGGGAGCGCTCATGGGGACGTACCCAGATCTCCTCGACGAGGATGATCACCAGCGAGAGGATCGGCACTGCGATCACCAGCCCGACGAATCCGAACACCTCGCCCACCGCGACCACGCCGAAAGCGATCACCGCAGGGTGCAGGTGCACAGCTCGTGACATCACGATCGGACCGATGATGTTGGCCTCGACCTGATGCACCGCGATGTAGATGAGGAGCACGACGAGCGCGGTACCAGGGGATACGGTGAGCGCAAAGGCGACCGGGGGGATGCCGCTCACCAGAGCGCCGAAGTAGGGAATCACCTCGGCGGCGGCGCTGAAGATGGCGAAGAACAGCGAGAACTGCAGGCCGACCAGTAGCCCCAGCGAGACGTAGAGCAGCGTGCCGATTATGACCATCGCGATCACGAGGCCGCGCAGCCATCCCAGCCATGCCAGGCGCAGCCTCAGCATCACTCGCATCACCTCCGAGCGGCGGCGGGGTGCAAACAGCCGCAGCACGCCGTCGATCAGCGGTTGCGGGCGGACGGCCATGTAGTACGCGGTGATGATTCCGATCACCACGCCCCCGATCACGGTCGCCGCGTCGAGCCCGATGGACGCGATCGGGCCCAGCAGGCGGCTCGGGTCGCGGGCCAGCGTGCCGAGAAAGTGTTGGACTTGAGCGGCCATGTGGCCGGGCTTCTCACCGATGACCTGACCGAGCCTGACTTCGACGGTGTGCACCAGGCCCGGTCCGGTGTTGATCAGCGTGTTGACTTGACCGACCAGCGGGGGCACGAGCAGGGCGATCAGTCCGGCGACCGCTCCCAGCCCGGCCACCAGTCCGATCAGCGCGCCCAGCGCTCGCGGAACACCGCGGCGCTCGAGCACCGTCGCGCACCAACTCAGGGGCAGGCTGATGATGACCGTGATCATCACCGCCAGCAGCAGCGTCACCAGTTGCTGGACTATCAAGCCGAGCACCACGAGGACCGCGCCGAGCACGATTGCGCCAAACACCGCGCGCTGGGCGCGAGCCTCGGGAGACCGACGTGCGCCCGCTGGCTCGGGGGGCGGCTCGGCTGGCGGAGTGGTGGCGGGCGCAGTCGCCTCCAGGACAGGGTCAGCGGGCATGGCTAACTCTCTGGCGAGGGCGTCGCCTGCGCCGGCACCGGCCGATTGGCTTCGCGCGCCTCCTGCGGGCGGATCCAGATCTCGTCGATCAGGATCAACGCAAGCGAGATCAGAGGGATGGAGAGAAACAGGCCGAGCACCCCAAATAGCGCACCGGCGACCAGCACACCGATCGCCACGACCGCTGGGTGCATCCGGACCGAGCGACCCATGATCAGCGGCAGCGCGACGTTGCCCTCGATCTGGTTGACGACCACGTAGACCACCGCCACCAGCACGCCCTGATGCAGGGATTGGGTGAGCCCATACAGGATCGGCGGGATCGCGCTGACCACTGAGCCGTAGTTCGGGATAACCGTCATCAGCGCCGAGAAGACGGCAAAGCCGACCGCGAACGGAAGGCCGATGATCTTCATGCCCAGGAACAACAGCCCGCCGAGCACCAGCATGTCCAGTGCGATGCCGCGCAGCCAGCCCAGCCACGCCACGCGAATGCGTCCGAGGATCCGCCCTGCGCTCGCCCGCTGCGCGGGCACCACCAGGCGCAACAGGCCGCGAACCAGGGGCGTCGGGTTGATCGCGATGTAGAGCGCGGTGATCAGCATCACGACCATCGCCGCCGCTCCCCCCGCGACGCCGATCCCGATCGACGACAGGGGCCCCAGCAGCTTCGAGGGATGCTGGGTGTATCGATCTACGAACCGCTGCACGTCCTGCGCGATCGTTCCCGGCTTCAGTCCGAACGTGTGGTTGACCGAATGCTCGATGCGCTTGGTCGCTCCGGGCAGCTCGGTGGCGAACGAGCTGACCTGATGCACGAACGGCGGGATGATCAGCGCCAGCACCAGCGATACGAGACCCAGCCCGAGCAGCAGCGACACAAGCGCTCCCACCGCCCGAGGCACCCCGAAACGCTGCAGCCAACTGGCGCTGGCCTCGATCGGCAGGGCCACGATCACCGTGATCATCAGGAGCAGGACGAGATCTACGAGCTGCTCGAAGAGCAAGCCGCCCGCTACCAAGACCACCACCAGCACCACGGCACGATAAGGCAGTCCGGGCCAGAACACTGCCGGCGAGGCTTGTGGTTCAAGTTCGGAGGAGCCCGAGCCGAACTGGCTTGCTCTAGGGACGCTCACGACTCATCACTCAACGCCTCGACCGGCCGGTCTTTGCTGATCGACGGGCACTCCGCCCATATTTACCCTTCCACGACGCCTCACCCGCCGGATAGGTATGCACTCAGACGTCCCGGACGAGCTCTTGGCGTCGCTGCCTGCACCTACAGCCAACTACCGCCGCCACCTCCTCCTGTGACGCGGCGGCGCAGCTTTCGGATCTTCACCGCCCCCCGGCTCCGCGGGCAGCGGTGGGGGACAGGCGCGTATGCGGACGGGCATAAACTGAATGCCTACTCCTCGATCGCCAGAGCGGGCGTGTAGTCTCGAGAGGAGAAGACCGGCTGATGGCAGAACGGGTGAAGGACGCACATACAGCGGCGGGCTTGGTTCCTGCTCCCGTGGGGATCGAGCGGCGCACGATCGATCATATTCCTGACGGGGATCGTCGCGGTCACCCCAACAGCCTGTTCACCTTGTGGTTTGCCAGTAATGTGCAAGTCACGGGCTTCGCGACCGGGCTGATCGCCGTGAGCCTGGGACTGGACTTGAAGTGGTCGATCATCTCGATCCTGGTCGGCAATCTGATCGGCGGTCTGTTCATGGCGTATCACTCGGTGCAGGGGCCACGCCTGGGGGTGGCCCAGATGATCCAGAGCCGCGCACAGTTCGGCTTTTACGGTGCGCTGCTGCCACTGCTCATCGTGATCCTTCTGTACCTCGGCTTCTTCATCACGAGCGCGGTGCTGGGTGGCCATGCCATCGCCGACCTGTTGCACGTCCCTTATTCGGTGGGGGTGATCATCTCCAACGCGGTGATCCTGCTGGCGACCTGGGTGGGCTATGACCTGTTCCACGCCTACGACCGCCTTGCGGCGGTGCTGTCGGCGCTGATGTTCCTGGCGGTCATGGTCAAGCTCTTGACGCAGCTACCCGCTCACTTTCATGCGACCGGTGTGACGGCGGGGAAAGTGCTGCTGGCGATCTCGATCTATGCGTCATGGCAGATCACGTGGGCGCCTTACGTGTCGGACTACTCGCGCTATCTTCCCGCGGACACGTCGAGCAAGCGGGTGTTCTGGTTTACCTATGCCGGCTCGGCGGTTGGCGGCTCGTGGGTGATGGTGGTGGGTGCGCTCGCTGGCGTGGTGGCGGCGCAGGCGGCGGCCGCTGACACCTCGGGGTACATCGCCTCGCTCTTCTCCGGGGTCAAGCCGCTCTTCTTTCTTGTGATCTTCGTGGGGATTGTGGCGGCGAACGTCGAGAATCTGTACGGCGCGTTTCTGACCTTCCTCACCAGCATCTCGCCGAGCGGCACGTTCAAATCGGGCGTGCTTCTGCGCTTGGTGCTGACCACGATCGGCGCCCTGATCGGAACGGTCCTGGCGATCGAGGCCAGCGCCAACTTCATTACCAACCTGACCGATTTCGTTCTGTTCCTCCTTTACCTGCTGATTCCATGGACGGCGATCAACCTCACCGATTACTACCTGGTGCGCCGAGGCCGGTACGCGATCGAGGAGTTGTTCGACACGCATGGCGCCTATGGCGCCGTGAGATGGTGGGCGTTGGCGATCTACGTCGTCACGGTCGGGATCGAGCTGCCGTTCATGAACTCCTCCGTCTACGAGGGGCCGGTGGCGAACTCACTGGGCGGCGGCGACATCGCCTGGCTGGTCGGCCTGGCGTTCGCGATTCCCGCCTACTACGTGGTCGCGCGCTGGCAGCTGCGGCGGGAGGCGGGCGGCGCCGGAGGCGCTGGGCTGCTAGGCGACGCGACCTGAGAAGGCCACGCCGCGTCGGTACTGGTCCCAGATCGAGTCTATCGCTCGCAAAACGCTGCGCCGGCGCCATCTCACTCCGTTCGCCTGCGGCTCGCTGCCCGAGAAGGCGCCGCAGGACCTCAACCGGCCTACCCTTCGACCCGAGCAAAGGTGGAGCACTTTTCGGCTCCTGAAACTGGCGCCCTTTTCGGTTCCTGTTGACATCACCGCCACCGTGCTCATGGTCAGCCGCCTGCGGGGGAGCCTCACGATTTCACCCAGGTCTCTGACTGGCTCCAAGAGGAGCCGCCCACGGGGCGTAGATCCCCGATCGGATCGACTTGGCTTCGCGGCCCGTGCAAGTGCGTGTGGCATGCCACGCTTTCGAAATGCGCCACCGGCAGGCCCGGCTAGTCGTGCGACGGAGGCAGATACGCGCAGCGTGGCTGAGTCAGACGGTGCGGGTCCGCCTTGGTCCGCGAGCCATCGGCTCGCCGGCTATGCAAGCGTCGTCGGGCATCGATTGCCGCAGACAGCCGCCGCAATCCGCGATCGCGAGACAACTCGCCTCGCCGACATGCTGCCCATCTGTGGTCCGCTGCGTCTGGTCGTCAAGCCTTCCCGTCCCCCTTTTGGGGTCGCGCCCAACAAACAGGGCATCGATCCCCAGCGTTCATCAAGTAGGAACGAAGCCACCGGGCGGTGGGGAAACGCCGGTAGAAGTACGCCACCGGCCCCGCAGTCAAAACCAGTAACCCCGCCTCTCGCCTCGTGGCGCGATAGAGCGCCGTCGGTGGCTTTCGGGCCGGGGCTGAGAATTCTGGCCGCAGGGCCAGCTGCCTAGACACTGTACTCCTGTCCGGACCATTTGTATACGCCGACCGCAACGCTGTCAGACTCGTCCGCGGGCGCGTGCACCGGCTGCCCTAGCCCGGGGTGACCGCCGGCTATCAGTACTCCTTCTCGCCGTTCCGGCCACGAGCGGCCGATTTTTCGCTTCGAGAGCGACCGGATCGGGAGCGGAAGTGTCGGCCCGGGCGTAGATGGTCGGTCGCTCGTGGCCGGATCTTCGTGGAGCAGCGCGCCGGCGGGGTGGGCCTTCACCGGGGCGACCGGCCGGCCGGTCCGAGGGACGATGTTGGGAGCCTGGTCTGGAGGCGCATGACGCTAGCTAGGCTGACTGCTGTCAGGAGTTTGTCGCTGAAAGGGGAATCCGTCGTGCCGATCATCATCAACGGCCGGGAGGTGCCGGTGCCCGTCGATGCTCGTGTTTCGCTGCTTGACTTCGTGCGCGAGCAGCTTGAGCTGTATGGCACGAAGAAGGGTTGCAATCAGGGCGCGTGCGGTGCCTGTACGGTGCTGGTCGACGGGGAGCGGATCCTGTCCTGCCTGGCGCTTGCCGTCCAGTACGACGGGCGCGAGGTGACCACGATCGAGGGGCTTGCGAGCGACGGCGCGCTACACCCGTTGCAGCAGGCGTTCATCGACCATGACGGGTTTCAGTGCGGCTACTGCACTCCGGGCCAGATCTGCTCGGCGGTGGGGATGGCGGAGGAGGTGGCCCGGGGGGTGCCCAGCCACGTAACCGTCGATCTCGGAGCCGCCGAGATCACGCTCGATAACGACGAGCTGCGCGAGCGGATGAGCGGCAACCTGTGCCGCTGCGGCGCCCATAACGGGATTGTCGAGGCGGTTGCCGAGGTGTATGCGGGGTCGGGCGCGTGATCGAGCTGGCTTATTCACGCGCCACCGATGCCGCCGACGCGGTGCGCCGTGCTGAGGTGCCAGACGCGAGATACCTCGGCGGGGGCACGAACCTCGTTGACCTGATGCGCGAGACTGTCGAGGTCCCGTCGGCGCTCGTCGACGTGACCGGGCTGTCGGCCGGGATCGAGGAGACCGATGACGGCGGTCTGATGATCGGGGCGGCGGCGCGTAACACCGCGGTGGCCGAGCACCCTGCGGTCCGTACGGGCTACCCGATGCTTACGCGCGCGATCGTTGCCGGCGCCTCGGCGCAGATCCGCAATATGGCGACGGTCGGTGGCAATCTGCTGCAGCGCACTCGTTGCACCTACTTCTACGACACCGACGGCTCGCGCTGCAACAAGCGGTCCCCGGGTGAGGGCTGCGACGCGATCGAGGGGTTTAGCCGCATCCACGCCATCCTCGGCGCTTCGCCCGCGTGCGTGGCCACCCACCCGTCGGACATGTGCGTCGCGCTCGCCGCGCTGGACGCCGTCGTCCACCTTCAGAGCACGTCGGGAGCGCGCACCGTGGCTCTCTGTGACCTGCACCGGCTGCCCGGGGATCGTCCCGATATCGAGACGGTGCTCGAGCCCGGCGAGCTGGTCACCGCCGTGCAGCTGCCCGCGTCCGACCTCGCCGCGCGCTCGGCCTACCGCAAGGTGCGCGACCGCTCCAGCTACGCGTTCGCGCTCGTCTCGGTCGCCGCTGCGCTCGAGCTCGACGGCGACGCGATCGCGGGCGCGCGTCTAGCTCTGGGCGGGGTCGCCCCCAAGCCGTGGCGGGCGTGGCACGCCGAGGAGGCGCTGCGGGGCCAGCCGGCGACGGAGACGAGCTTCCTTCAGGCGGCCGATGCCGAGCTTGCCGAAGCCCGTCCACTTGCCGGCAATGCGTTCAAGGTCGACCTCGTCCGGCGCACGCTCGTCGCCGTCCTGCAACAGCTGACCGAGGAAGCCCGCCGATGAGCACCGCCGAATCCCGACCTGCGATCCCGATCGCCCCGGAGGGCTGGACGTCGACGGCCGGCCCCGATCCGGTGCTGCGCGCCCAGCATGGCCTGATCGGCGCGCAGGTGTCGCGCCTGGACGGGCCGCTCAAAGTCCGGGGCGAGGCGCGCTTCGCCGCCGAGTACGTGATGGAGGGCATGGTCTACGCCGCGCTGCGCTACAGCACGGTCGCTCGTGGGCGCATCACGACGCTCGACTCCAGCGCCGCCGAGGCCGCGGCCGGCGTCGTGCTCGTCATGACCCACCGCAACGCCCCGCGGATGCAGCCGCCGCCGCTGTTCCTGACCGCGCCGAAGGCGGCCGGGGGCAGTGACCTGCCGGTCATGCAGGACGACAGCATTCACTGGAACGGCGAGCCGGTCGCGATCGTCCTGGCCGAAACCCAGGAGCAGGCCGATCACGCCGCCTCGCTGATCACGGTCGGCTACGAGTCCTCGACGCCGCGAACGTTCGAGGAGGCCAAAGCGAACCCGCGCACGCCCGACAGCCTCGTCGGCCAGCCGGTTCAGGTCGCCGTCGGCGATGCCGAGGCCGCCCTCGCCGACGCGCTCTACTCCGTGGACCTCACCTACCGCACGCCGCGCCACAACCACAACGCGATCGAGCCCCACGCGGTGACGCTCGGCTGGGATGACGAGGACCTCATCGTCCACGACGCCAGCCAGGGCGTGAAGCTGCACGCTTGGACGTTCGCGCAGGTCTTCGAAATCGACGAGAGCCAGGTTCATCTCACCTCGCCCTATGTCGGCGGCGGGTTTGGCGGCAAGACGCTGTGGTCACACCATCTGCTCGGGGCTGCCGCGTCGAAGCTCGCCGGCCGTCCCGTACGGGTCACGCTCTCACGTGAGGGCGTCTACCGGCTCGTCGGCGGTCGCACGAACACCGAGCAGCGAGTCGCGATCGGCGCCGATGACGACGGCCGCTTCACGTCGCTCATCCACACCGGCATCTCCGCGATGACCGCCCACAACGCGCAGGCAGAGCAGTTCACCTTTCCCGCGCGGCACATGTACGCGACCGACACCCTGAAGACCGACCAGCAGGTCGTCGACATGGACATGCTCGCCAACTCGTTCATGCGCGCGCCCGGGGAGTCGGTTGGCACCTTCGCGCTGGAGTCCGCGATCGACGAGCTCGCCATCGAGCTCGATCTGGACCCGATCGAGCTGCGGATCCGCAACGAGCCCGAGAAGGACCCAAGCTCGGGCCTGCCGTTCTCCGCCCGTCATCTCGTCGACGCGTGGCGCGCGGGCGCCGAGCGTTTTGGCTGGGAGCGGCGAGCGGAGCCGGGCACGCGCCGGGAGGGCGAATGGCTGATCGGTACGGGCTGCGCGAGTGCGACCTATCCCTACCTTCGCTTTCCTGGCGGCGGCGCGCGGATCCGCCTCGACAAGACGGGCCACGCGACGGTCGAGGTGCCGGCCAACGACATGGGGATGGGAACCTCGACGACCCAAACGATCGTCACCGCCGAACGGCTCGGCCTGCCGCTGGAGCGGGTGACGGTTGCCCACGGCGACTCCTCGTTCCCCGGCAACATGCTCGCCGGGGGCTCCTCACAGACGGCGTCCATCATCGGCGCGGTGATCGCCGCCCAGCGGGCGCTCGTCGAGCAGCTGCTCGCACTCGCCGGCGACGACTCACCCCTGGCCGGGCTAGCCCCCGACGAGGTCGGGACTCGCGACGAGGGGCTGTGCGAGCTCGCCGACCCGAGCCGCTGGGAGAGCTATTCGAAGATCCTGGACCATGCGGATCGGGACGAACTGACCGTCGTCGCGTCCGCCGCCGATCCGGAGGAGATGCAGGCCTACTCGATGCACTCCTTCGGCGCGGTGTTCTGCGAGATCCGCGTCAACACGGTCACCGGCGAGACTCGCGTCGACCGTGTGCTCGGCTCCTATGACTGCGGCCGCATCATCAATCCAAAGACCGCCGCCAGCCAGTTCCGCGGCGGCATCATCATGGGGATCGGCCTCGCGCTCATGGAGGACACCGAGTTCGACGAGCGGACCTCGCGGATCATGAACCCGAGCCTCGCGGAGTACCACGTGCCCGTCCACATGGACGTGCCGCGGATTGACGTGATCTGGACAGATGTCCCCGATCCGTACGCCCCGGCGGGCGCGCGCGGAATCGGCGAGATCGGAATCACCGGCGTGGCCGCAGCGATCGCCAATGCGATCTACAACGCCACCGGCCGCCGCGTGCGCGACCTGCCGATCACCCTAGACAAGGTGCTCTAGGACCCTCACCCCAGCACACGGCGCCGTGATAACCGGTTGTGCTGATGCAACGTCATGACGTCGTGTGGCTCCGGCTCGACAACCCCTGGTGGCATCGGCTCCGCGCGGACTTCGGGCGCCCCGTCCACGGCTAGGTCTGCCAGCTCCGGGTGCAGTGCGATTTTGCGCGTCGGGGTCACGGAGGAGCCGGCAGCCCGAGGAGCTGGATCAGCGCAAAGACCAGCAGCAGCGTCCCGACACCAATCAGGCCAATGCGGGCTTGGCGAATCCGGAAGTGTCCACTGATCCCGACCAGAAACAAGACAGTCGCCAGGAACACGGTGTCGCGGATGTACTCGTCAGCCGTCGAACCCGCAGCCGTGCCCGCAGCAAACGCCGCATCGGCCTGCGCGTCGTACGCGGCGGCTGCCTTCTGCTGGGGAATGATGTATTGCGGCATGTATGCCGGTCCAGCTGGGGCCTTGGGATTATGGGCCGGATTCGTGGCCAGCCACGCGTTGAACGCCGGGCGGTAGCCGGGACGCATCCGCTTTTCGGCGAGCTGCTCGGCTCTGGCGTTTCCGGCAGTAAACGCGGTGAACCAGGCATTGAACGACGCGGAGTCGAGCGTCCGGGTCACGATCGCCTCGAGATCGGCCCGGTTCGCCTTCGTCCGCGCGGCCGACGCTGTGGCAAGCTTCACCGAGGACTCGGTGCCCCATTTGGCGGCCGCGTAGCCGGAGTACGCGGCGAGCACGGCCACGAGAGATAGCAACACAGCTTCGACAATCGTGAGCCACCGGTCATGCCGGCTCTCTGGGGGATCGGCAGCGGCATGCTTCGCTTGCTTCCTGTGCTCGGCGATCTCTTTGCCGACCTCTGAGGCTGAGAGACCCTCGGGCACCGTTCAGGAGCGTCCGCTCTCGCAGGCCGGCAGCATCTCGCGCATTGCGGTGCTCCGATCAGTCCTCCAGGCAAGCATGGGACGACGAGCCTAGCGCCGCGCCTAACCTCCCATCGCCCGAAGTGGGTGACGGCACCGCCGGTGACGCCGACGCACCCGGGTTGCGCAATTGCGCGAACGCCCCGCGTCACAGGAAACCCGGACGGGGGCTCTTCGCTTCTGCTCGGGTCGAAATGAGGGCACTCTCGATCAGATTGCGCTTCCGCTGGTCGTTCGACCTAGAGCCGCAGTCGCCGGCGACCTTGACCGCCTCGCGCCGTGGCCGTCCTGCGCGGAATGCATCGCGTTGGAGGCGCTGCCGGCCCGAAGTTCAGGCGCTGGCTTGACTGCGCGTCGTCACGGCTGTACTTAGAAGTGATCTGGTGGCGCCATCCGGTAGAAGAACGGCCCGAGCCCGTCGCGGTTGATCGCGAACATCAGCTTCAGGAATTGCTCTTGAGGTGCGGCGTTCTCGAGCCCGCCGGCGTAGATCGGGTCGTACCCCGCGTCGCGAATTAGCTGCTCGACCACGCCGCGTGCCTCCTCGTCTCCGCACCAGAGGTTGCCGGGCCGCTCCTTGGTCGACCCGAGGCGGTCGAACAGAGCGGCGAAGTTGAGGTTGAACGACTTCGCCGTCGGTCCACCAGTCTGCGACTTGAGGAACTCGGCATTTGACGCGAACCCTCCGGGCGGCTTCGCACCGACCAGGTTGGTCGCGTCGATCACGGTCTGGCCCTCAAGACCTTGGATCCCTCCGAGCGCCTCGCCGACCGAGGCTCCAGGAACCGCGATCAACACCGCGTCGGCGCTGGAAACGTCGCCGCCGCCGCGCCCGATCGCCGTCACCTCGTGTCCCGCCTTGGCCCAGAGCTCGCCGAGCCCACCGCCGATATTGCCTCTACCCACCGTTGTGATCTTCATGCCACGCAACCATAGTGAGCCGCCTCGTGCTGACCCAGCACCGGGGTGAAGGACCGGTCCTCGTCACGGTTGGCGCCGGCAGGGTGCCGAGTTCGTTCCGCCTTGGTTGCTGAGACAGCGCATCTCCTGAGGAGCGCCCTGTGGAACTCCCTCTATTCACTAGGACATACGGCTCCGATGCGGGCGGACAGCACGCTCCGGCGGCGGCACCGCACCGCCTCTGCTGTGTCGCCGTTCGGGTCGACCTGGATCAGGAAACCGGGTATTCGCACCCTATCGCTCAGCGCTGGCACCGATTGGCCGACCGTGCCAGCACTGTTGCCGGGGCATGACCGCACTGGGATGATGCCCACGTGAAGAGTAGCCGCGTCGCCGCGCTCGTATGGGGGCTTTGCGCCGCGACCGCCGCTGCGAGTGTGGTGTTCCTGGTGCCCGGCCCAGGACAACCCTTTCGGGCGACGTGTTGTTGGCGTCGGCGGCGTGTCGTTTCTGGTGCTTTCGCTGGCGTTCGCGACCGTTGGTGCGGCTGCTGGTCGCGCGGGTGCCTGACAGCCGGGTCGGCAGGCTCTTCTGCCTGCTGGGGTTGCTGGATGCACGACCCTGGATGCGAGACTCTTCGGCACGTGGGCGCCCAGGCAGCTGGCGCATGCTGGGCGCAGTCACGGCGGGGACGACCTCGCCGAGCGTGCGCTGTCGCTGACAAAGGAGAACTGAGTTGCGCGTGTCCCCGGGGTCTAGGGCGTCTTTTTGTTGCTCCATCGAACCTCGCCCTCGACGATCTCGCTCGTTGGCCGCAGGCCGATTGCGCGTGCGACCCGGCCCGATGCAGCGTGCTCGGCATGGATGTGGGCGACCAGCATCTCGACGCCCCGCTGAGTGAGCCATCCAGCGATCGCAGCAGCCGCCTCTCGGGCATAGCCGCAACCCTGGTAGTCGACCGCGACCGTCCAGGCGAGTTCAGCTTGTGATGCCGGGCTCGACATCACCGATGCCTGCACCACGCCGATCGCGCGGTGCCCTTCAAGCTCGCGCACGACCCAGTTCAGCCACCGCTGGTGACCGTCGGGCGAGCGGCCCACGACCTGACGTTCATACTGGCGGCGCAGTTCTTCCAGGCGCAGCGGCCGGCCGCCGATGAACTCATGCAGTCGTAGATCATCCAGTGCCGGTGCGAGCTCCTCGGCGTGGCGCACCCGCAGCGGTTCGAGCCGGAGTCGCGCCGTCGCTAATACCGGGATGGCGCTCTCCCTGTCGACTTGATCTTCCGCGTCCTCGGCACTGCTCACCCAGCGTAGTTTCGTTCAGCAGACCCTCTGACGACGCTTCGAATTCAGGCGCACCACGACGCTTGCCCGGCATGCTGCCGCTTCGGGTCAGCCGGCAACCGAAGCGCAAAGCGCGGCGTTGGCGGCCGAAATCGCGAGAGGCTGTCCCGTACAGCAAGAGGCTCTCGGGCGTTTGTGCGATTGGTACAGGCTTGCGACGAACCGGCAGCGAAGACCCGGGGTTATGGCTTCACCCAAGCGATTACGGCAGCGTCGCCGAACTCCGCGCGGGCAGCGGCGACGCGCCCGTCTGGGTTCTCTCCTGCCTCAAGGTCGTTGCGCAGCCGAGCCAGCCCGGCCTCCAATTCGCCTGGAAAGCGTCGCTCCAGGTTCTCGAAGTAGGAGGTCTGGCGATGCCAGCGAGGGTCCAACACGAGCTCCGGCCGACGTTGGAGCGCGCTCAGAGACGCGTCCTCGAGATCGTTGAATTCCACGCGCAGGATCCGCGCCTCCGGCAGCTCGGTCTCGAGCTCGGCCAGAGACGGATGGTCAAACGCGAGCCAGTCATCCATGCTTGGGAAGTAGTGGCGCACCCATGTGACGCGCTCCATGTGTTCTCGGGTCCAGCCCATAAGCACAAGCCGTCCACCACGCCGCAAGATCCGTCGCGCCTCGTGCAGCGCGGCGCGCCAGTCCGGCACGTGGTGCAGCATGGCGATCATCGTCGCCGCATCAACACTCCCATCCGGCAATGGCAGCGCTGCAGCATCCCCCCGGAGCGTCCGCAGCCCCTTGGTTTGCGCCCGCGCGAGCATCGCCACATTGAGGTCGATCACCAGCGGGTCCCACCCGAGCTGGCGTAGCGCGTGCGCATAATTGCCGGTCCCGCCACCAATGTCGGCAAGCGCGCGTCCGGGCGCCCCCTCAAGCGCCTTGCACAGCGGACCAAGAACCGACGGGCTGGCGCCACGCGTCGTGTCATAACTCTCCGCCTGCCGATCGTAGACATGGCGCGTGCTCATCCCCCCGAGCGTAGCCCGGCCAGCCCCAGGGGCCTGTTCTCTCGCAAATACCCAACACCATCAGCAACGGGCCGGCGTCAATGACGGTCACCGGGACCGGGTTCACGAACCATCGGGCGCGCGGACCGATGATCCGGCTGCCGCTTCGGGATGGTCGGCCCCGAAGCGGAAGCCGTGCGGTGCGTGCCGCTGAGGCGACGAAGGGGCGGTTTGCTCGGCACGCGAGACTCCTCGTGTTAGATCGTGCGGCCCGTCTCGCCAGACGAGGGTGTCGCTTTGGCGTCGGTGAGTGCTTGGCGGTCACCAGGGCAGAAGCTCATCGGTGGCATAACGGCGACGTAACGGCGTTACGCCGCCGTTACGTTGCTCCGGCTAGAAGTGCATAGACCGGGATGGGGCACGACAACGCCAACCATGCACGCAAGCGCCGCCTGACGCTGGCGACGCTGGCCTGGTGCGCGATCATGCTGGGTGGGTGTGGTTCGGCGGGCAACACGAGCGCCGGAACCGGGTCACAGTCGGGTGGGGTTCCTGCTGGGGTCAAGTTCGCGGACTGCATGCGCGCCCACGGCGTGCCGGACTTCCCCGACCCCGGGGCGAGCCGCGAGATCCAGATCACGCCGTCGCCCGCGTTCCAGTCGGCCCAGACGTCGTGTCAGCACCTGCTGGGCGGCGGCCCGAGCTCGGGACCCCCATCGGCGCAGGCGCATGCTCAGCTGCTCCGGATCTCGGAGTGCATGCGTCGGCACGGCATCTCGAGCTTTCCCGACCCGCGGGCTGGATCGCCGCCATCCACGCTCGCCGGGTACAGCCTGATCCTCGGCAGCGGCGGGTACCTCCTCGCCATCCCGAACACGATCAACCCCGCGGCGCCGGCGTTCAAGCAGGCGGCGACCGCGTGCAAATTCGGGCCGCGGGCTGGGTGATGCCGAAAGCCAGGTGACGCCACTTCGGATCCTGCCGGCCGCCGACGTTCAAGCATGCCGCCGGGGTGAGGGTCTCGCGCACTTGAAGGTGGGACTCTGAGGCTGGCACTCGTCTCGCCGAACCCAATGCCTGCCCTGGCTCGTGAGCAAACTGAGCATGCTCGGCCGCGCCTCGCCGGAGCGCTCCTTCGGCTACGCGACAATGCGGCACCTCGCTGCAGCGCGGAGTTTTTCAGCGGTCGCCTGCTTCAGTCCTGGCGTTACGGCAGGCGCGCAGAGGTTCACGGCGGCAGCTCGGCTGTCGCCGCGAGTGGCAGTCGCGCGCTCGCGCCCCCGCGGCGACCGATCCAAAATGCGCGATTGACGCGCCAGCTTGACTTGAGGAGATTGCGTTATCCGCTACCCGGTGATCGCTCCAGGGGATGGCCCCCGTCCGATCCGGGAGGACTGTCAGTCGGGGTAGCGGAGGTCTGAGCGGATCGAGTTGAGGTCGGGGTCGTTCGCGGCCCACTCTCGCGTCTGCGGGTCCAGAGCGAAAGCCCCCGGGGAGATGCTCGCACGCTCGCTCCTGTTCGCGTGCCGGCGTCGCGAAGCACGCGAGATTGAAATGGACCGAAGCGCTGTCGGAGTGGTCGCCGAGACCGGCAGCGGTGATCTCGTACGCACGGCTCGGATCTCCGGCGCTCACAGCCGCCGCCGCTGCGAAGTAGTACTCCCACGCGGACGGCGTGATCGTTGGGTTCATCGGCGGGATAGGGAACGTCTTGGTGGTGCGACGGTGGCGCCGCGACCTGCGTCCCGTGACCGTAGGGCTGCCCATCGCCGCGCGAGAGCCGCCGACGCCGCGCGTGTCGCACTGCGGGTTCGACAGACCGAATGGGCGCGGTGTGTCGTGACAGCGATGTCGCGTCTGGTTCACTCGTGCGCTGAGCTGATCCTGGCAGGATGGTTGCGATCGGGTCGTCTACTGCGGCTCCTCGCTGATCAAAGCCTGTCCGGTGGCGGGATCGAAGGGCACCGACTCGTGGTCGTGCACGATGCGCCAACGTCCGTCGATTCGACGGCAGCACAAGGTGGCGCGCACCCACATGCTCACCTCGTCGCCGGTTTTGAGCGTGCCCCCGACGTGGTAGAGAAATGAGCAGAAGCCGAGGTCGGCTTGAGCGCTGACCTGCACGTCGTGCGTGGAGTAGTCGATCGGGCCGTCGTACCCGTCGAACCAGGTCTGCAGGTGCTCGACGGTGGCCTGGCTGCCGCGCGAGTTAAGAGGCGGCAGCACGTCGAAGGTGATGACGTTCTCAGCCGGACGGGCGGCCAGGGTGGCGCTGTCGCGCTCACGAACGGCTCGCACCCGCTCGTCGACGAGGTCGCGCAGCTCGCGCTCGGCATTCATGCTTGCTCCTTTAGGACGGTGGCGAGGTTGTCGAGCTGGGAGGTCGTACCGGTGCGGCGGGAGTCTGAGTTATCGAGCCCGTCAAGGTAGGCGCCCTGCTCGGTGTAGACGAGGTGAGTACCGGCGGGCGTGGCGGTGAGCTCGACCGTGGCGACCGACACCGACATTCGCTGACCGTCCATCGCCATCTCATAGGTCGTGACGATCCGCTCGTTCTCCACGATGTCGCGGTACTGCCCGTCGTATGTGAATGCCGGGCTCGCGCCGGCGGGGGTGCGGAAGCTCTCCACGCCACCCACACGGAAGTCGCCGTGGTAGTTGGGATTCTCGTTGCCGGACAAATCGAACCAGCGCACCTTGACGGTCGGGTCCGCCCAGGCGCGAAAGACCCGCTCGGGCGGGTGTGGGTAGTCCTGTTGCACGGTCCAGGTGCTGTTGTCGACGCTCATGTCGCTTGTCCTCGTTTCCGTATCGCTGGTGGGTCCAGTGGCGCCTGCACGTCCGCCACCCGTTCGTCTAGGACCGCGCCGAGCCGGTCGAGCCGGCGCTGCCAGACGGTGCGGCGGTCAGTGAGCCACTGCTCGGCCGCGCGCAGCGCGTCTTCGTTGATCGAGCACGTGCGCACCCGTCCGGTCTTGCGCGACTCGACCAGGCCGCTGCCCTCGAGCACCTGCACGTGCTGCACGACCGCGGCCAGTGTCATCTGCAGCGGTCGAGCCAACTCGCTCACCGACGCCGGCCCCTCGACGAGCCGGTCGACCATCTGCCGGCGACTGGGGTCAGAGAGCGCATGGAACGCCCGGTCGAGAACATCCGAACGATAAAGCACCTGCTTAACCATAGCCAGGACCGGCATAACAGTCAAGCGGTCGCCTAAGTGTTGTCCCGAGACATCCCGAGCCGCCGACCAGGCACGGCCGCCAACATGGCCGTTCCTCGCCGACGCGGACGGACAAAAGTCATAACACGGTGCCTACGCAGCATGCCCGCGACCGTCGTCAGAGCAGTGATGCTGTCACCTCTCCGGAACTCTCTCCCGCGAAACGACCGAGAAGCAGCTCGGTCCTCGACCTCTTCTCGTTTCACGCAGCACCAGGCGCGAGGACCGCGCCGGCGAGTCCGCTCAACGCTGCTGGTTCGGGTTGGCGACGCTCGGAAGCAGCGGCCAGGACTCCGTGGCCCCAACGGCGACGGAGCGGAAGAAAGAGGAGAGTTTCCGCTCCGGCCCGATCGCCAGCGGGGAACCTGCTGGCACTCGGACCGACGCGTGCTCGCATTCCGCGCAGCGCGGGCCTCGCGTTCCGGGAACGCTGAGTCGCGTGCCCGGGACAAAGCGAGGTTCCGCGGTCAGTGATCAGTTTCGAAGGCGAAGTAGGAACCGCGAATGGTTCCGGCCAGCTTTGACTTCTGCGTCGCGAACTTGAACCGCGAGGCGAGCTCCGCGGGGACTTTCATCCCTTCGCAGAGCTTGAATCCGACCGCGCGCTTCTTGGGGTCGTCGATGGTGTACATCACGTTGATCGACAGACCGTTCTCGTAGAAGACGTAGGCGATCCGGATGTTCTCGACTTGGAAGGCCGTCGCCTCGAGCGGCCCCGAGGAGATGACGATGTCGCGTTCTTCCTTGAGGATCCGGTGCACCCAGTCGATGGTCGTCTTGGCGTCGCTCGCAGCCTCCACCGTGAAGACGTGGTCGTACTTGTTCTTGAAGTAGCGAGCCTCGTGCGCCCGCAGACCAGCGAGCGCGACCGCGACCGGCGAGGACTCCAGCCCGACGGTCGAGACGGTGTTGAAATCCACGGCGTAGGGCATGACGCGCATCACTCTCCTGTCATCTTGCTCCGATGTTGTCGGTGTACCAGGCCATGACTCAAACCCAGGCCGTGATGTGACATCGATCATGCCGAGCTGGCGACCAGATTCGATCGCGAGCGGCCGAGGCTGCCGTCGGCCGCCCACGGATCTTGGGTTGGCTGAGGCGAGGCCGACGCCGCGGGCACCTTTGGCCCGCGCCCGCACCAAAGCAGGTGTTGGACGGGGATAACCTGTCAGCCCTGCTCGCCCAGATTCAGGTCTGGGCGGCCGCGTCGCCGGCGGTCGAGCTCGCGGATCGACAGACCCGCTCTCACCCACCACCAGGCGCCTGGTCAGCACCCACGGGCGGGATGCTCACTGCTGCATCGGGTCGGCCGCGGCCGTGAAGCGGAAGCCCCTCAGCCCGGGGCCGGATCTGGGACGGAGGCGAACTCCGATTCGCCTCGAGCGAAGGCCCTGATTCGTCTCGGAGCGGGTGTCGGATCGGCGGATGCCCGCTCCCAGACGCTTGTTGGGCGGTTCGCGAGCGGGCGGGCCGCCGGACACGTATCCGTGGCTGACGCCCATCCGCCGCTCGCTTCCGAGTCGCGCTCGCGCAGACGGAGCGCCGCGAACAGGGTCGCTTCTGCCCAAGACCTGACGTGAGGTCTTTGCTGGTGCTGGTCGGCGCGGGTAGGCTGGACGAATGAGCGCTGCGCATCGTGGGCGCGGATGAGCACGAGAACTGTCGAGGTGAGCGACGGACGCGCGTTGGCCTTTGAGGAGGTCGGTGATCCGGCCGGCGCTCCGGTGTTTGTGATCCACGGCACCCCCGGTTGTCGACTGAGCGGCCGTCACCCGGACTTGTCTCGCGTAACTGCCGCGGGCCTGCGTCTGGTCACCTACGACCGGCCGGGCTATGGGCGCTCTACCCGGCAGCCTGGCCGCAGCGTGGTCGACTGCGTCAGTGACCTGGCGACGATTGCTGACGAGCTCGATATCCGGCGCTTCGCGGTGAGCGGCGGGTCGGGTGGCGGGCCTCACGCCCTGGCGATAGCCGCTCGCCTGCCCGAGCGCGTAACGCGGGTGGCGTGCGTGGTCGGAGGTGCCCCGTATGACGCCGAAGACCTCGACTGGTTTGCCGGGATGGATCCCGTCAACGTGAAGGAGTTCGGTTGGGCTCTCGCCGGCGCGGCCATACTTGCCCCCGAGCTTCAGCGCCAGGCGCAGGAGTCTCTTGACCGGGTGGACGAGGACCCGACCGCGCTGCTCGCCGATGTCAAGCTCTCCGAATCCGATCGCGAGGTCCTAAGCGATCCCGGCGTCCGCGAGACATTACGTGCCGCAACGCACGAGATGTTTGCTGCGGGTGCTCTGGGATGGGTCGACGACGATCTCGCGTTCGTCAAGCCCTGGGGCTTTGACCTCCAGGAGCTACGAGTGCCGGTGGAGATCCGCTATGGCGTTACGGACGTGCTCGTCCCCGCCGCGCACGGCAAATGGCTCGCTGCGCACGTGCCCGGTGCTGAGGTGTTCGTCGATGACCATGGTGGACACCTGAGCACTCCCGATCAGCGCCTCGACATGCTGCGGACACTCGCCGTCGCCTGACGACGACGCAGACGGGTCACTCGGCCGCCGGGGACATCGGGGCTTGCGTTTGGACCACAACGTGACCCGAGCCGCAGATGGCTCGCTTGGCAAGCGGACGGCTAGGCATTCAGCTCGCTTCTGCTCGCACGAACATCCGGGCGTGAGATCGGGGCTGCCACGGCCACGCTTCCGCTTTGATCAGGGCGGATTCCGAAGCAGGAGCGCCCACCTCATGGCCGGAGTGGCGACCAAGCCAGAAGCCCTTGGTGCGCTGAGATCCGCGACCAGGCCGTCACCGCCGAAGGTCGTCAGGGATCGATCGCAGTGATGATCTCGCGAGAAAGCTCGACTACGAACGGCTTCGCCAAAAGCTCGTCCAGCGCTCTCGTGCTCTCAGCAAGACCTGTGCGGCACGAGCGACTGCCCGCGCCTTGTGTTTGACTCGTGCCGGTCAGCTGGCCTTGGCGATCAGGGCCGTCATTTCGTCGGCTGAAAACGCTCGCAACGTGGTGGTGCGGAAGTTGCCCTGGGAAGTCAGCTTTAGCATCGCGGCGGCCAGCGTCTCGTCGTCCGCCGCGTCGATGATGCTCACCTGGTCGTGGTTTCCCAGCGTCCAGTATCTGTCCTTGACCGTGACCCCTAGTGCCTCCATCTGACTCAGCCCGGCGTCATACCGGTCAACCGTCTGTTCGAAGTTTGCGGCGCCCTGCTGAGTCCAGTCGCCGAGCACAATGTATGTCGCCATCTGCCCTCCTCGGTCGTTCCAACGACCGTATATCGGGGGGGTGCACGAGTCAACACGAGTTCAACCTTCCGCTCGCACATCTGAGCCGTCCGTCAGCGCCGATCACGATCATATGCGGCGTCCCTTCGTTTGAGCTTGACGAAGCGGACCTTCGGCGGACACCGCTCAGTGGGGCGCTGGCACGCTCCTGTCAAGTCACGCCGGCGGTCCTCGGTCGGTGACGGGCGACACAGCGAAAGCCAGTCAGACCCCCTTCGGGTCGACAGCGGCAAAGAGAGTCAGCCCGCCACCGGCCGAGAGCCAAACCGACCGGCCGGACATCACCGATCCAGACGCAGCCTCTCACTGAGCGGCAAAGGAGTTGTGCGATACCAGTCACGCGGACGCTCCGTTGGTCGTCGTAGCCTCTTCCGCTTCGTTCTCGCGTGAGAACGAATGCGATCGTCCGGGCTGCGACACCCGCGCGTGATCCCGCGGCAGCGCACTCGACCACGTGGTGGACTGCTGTTGCCGGTAGCTGAGAGCGGCAGCGACCAGAGGATCATCGCGGCGCAACAGATGAGGGTGATGGCCGATGTCGTGGCTCAGCGGTTCTGTGGAGGAAGCACCCCTGACGAAGTCGTGGTCATGCCGCGTTGAGGAGGTATGACCTAAGAGACCCGACGACGCCGGTCCCTGATCGGCCGACTTTCGCGGTTGATTCGCCGCGCTTCTCGTCGTGAAAGGATCATGTACGAAGGACACCGACCAGCGATCGAGGATGAGGCGATGCGGGTGTTGATTATTGGCGCGGCGGGGATGGTCGGAGACAAGCTCGCGCAGAGGCTGGCGAGCGCCGGGGTGCTCGGCAGTCAGGCGATCGACCCGCTCTGCCTAGTCGACGTCGTGCCGCCGACCGCTCCTCCCGGGGGGGTGCGGGTCAAGACGGCTGTCGGCGATATCGCTGAGCCCGGGGTTGCGCGCGATCTTCTCGCCGCCCGGCCCGAGGTGATCTTTGACCTAGCGGCGGTGGTGTCCGGTGAGGCCGAAGTCGATTTCGAGAAGGGCTATCGGGTCAATCTCGACGGTACGCACCATCTGCTGGAGGCGGCGAGAACAGCAGGGGACGACTATCGGCCGCGTCTGGTCTTTACCTCGTCGATCGCGGTGTTCGGGCCCCCGGTTCCCGACGTGATCAAAGACGAGCAGGCCACGACGCCGGCAACCAGTTACGGCACCCAGAAGGCGATCGTGGAGCTCCTGCTGGCCGACTACACCCGCCGTGGGTTCCTTGACGGCGTCGGGGTCCGGCTGCCCACGATCTGCGTCCGTCCGGGAGCGCCGAACCGGGCGGCGTCTGGTTTTTTCTCGGGCATCATCCGCGAACCGCTCAATGGCCAGGAGGCCATCCTGCCCGTGTCGCGCGATGTCCGCCATTGGTTTGCCTCACCGCGGGCCGCGGTCCGGTTCCTGGTTCACGCGGCCACGATGGACACCGATGCGCTCGGGTTGCAGCGATCGCTGACGATGCCGGGCCTCTCGGTGACCGTCGATGAGGAGATCGCGGCGCTGCGCCGCGTCGCCGGCGATCAGGCGGTGGCGCTCATCCGCGACGAACCGGACGAGATGATCGCTCGCCTGGTGACTGGCTGGCCACGGGCGTTTGATACCCGGCGGGCGACGGAGCTGGGGTTCGTGGCGGAGACCGACTTTGACGAGATCGTCCGCGTCTACGTGGAAGACGAACTCCAGCGACGGACGCCTGGCAGCCAGGTGAGCTCGTGAGCGACGAGCGCCTGATCAGCAACCCGACGCGTCAGCCGGGGTGGTGATCGTCACCGGCGCCGGCAGCGGGTGGGCGCCGAGACGGCGTTCGTCCTGGCGGGGCCGGCTCCTCGCTAGTCCTCGCCGGCCGCCGGATCGATGCGCGGCGCGACACGCAGGCGCGCATCCGCGCCGTGGGCACGAGTGGGCTTGCGGCCGTGTGCGGCGAGGCCGCGTCGAGGTCGAGTTCAACAACGCCGTAGCGGCACGGCCGACAAGGACCTCGAGGACATCACCCGCGATGAATGGGGTTCGCGTCCTCGCGACGACGTGACCGGCGTGCTCTCCCCCCACCCGCGAAGCCTTTTGGATGAAACGTCAGCAGCCGACCGGAGGTCGGATCATCAACAACGGCTCGATCTCGGCCCACGTCCCCCGGCCGAACGCCATCACCTACACCGCGGCCAAGCGTGCCGTGACCGGCCTGACACGGGAGACGGCTCTCGACGGGCGCACACACCATCGCCTGCGGACAGATCGACATCGGCAACGCCACCAGCCAGATGACCGACCGGATGAGCGGCGCGGGCAGGCCGCAGGCCGACGGCTCTCGCCGCCAGGAACCGACCATCCCCGCGACGGAGGTCGCGCGCGCTGTCGTCTACATGGCAAGCCCTGCGCTTGACGCCAACGTTCTCTTCATGACCGTCATGGTTAGGCAATGCCATACGTCGGACGCGGCTAAGCAGCCTCGTCGCAACACCCATGACGCAAAGCACGAATGCCGTTGCAAGGAGGCGTCAGCTCCGCAGAGAAAGCAGGCGTCTGAGCGGGGTCCGAGACGCGCTATTCGCCGCGAATGCGATCGTCAGGCTGGCCACGCCCGGCACGAGTGGATCGGCAAGTCACGCCGGCGATCCTCGGCGGCGGCGGGCGACACGGCAAAAGCCGGTCAGACCAAAGGTCGACAGGCGAAGAGAGAATCAGTCCGCCGCCGTCCGAGAGCCAAACCGGCAAACTGGACGCAAGCGGGTGCGGCACGTGTCCTACGGTTGAGCGGCGGAGCGCACGACGATCTCGCCGACGTCGATCTCCGGCGGCTGGGCGAGCGCCCACGCGATCGCCTGCGCGACGGCCCCGGGCTCCATCGCAATCGCGGCCATCTTCTCGCGCAGCTCCGGATCGGTCGTGAACCCGGTCGCGGTCGCACCCGGGCAGACCATCGTCGCGCGGATCTCCGGTCCAGCCTCCTGGCGCAGCACCTCGCACAGCGCCCGCACGCCCGCCTTGGTCGCCGCGTAGACGCCCTGGCCCGGCACCCACTTGATCGCCGAGGTCGAGGTGACGGTGACGAAGTGACCGTGGCCCTGAGACGCGAACACCGGCAGCGCCGCAGCGATCCCGTTAAGCACCCCGCGGAGATTGACATCGATCATCGCGTCCCACCCCGCCGGGTCTCCTCCGGCCAGCGGGCCCGTCGTCGCGATGCCGGCGCTGGCCACGAGCGCGTCGAGCCGGCCGAAGCGTGCCGTCGCGTGCTTGACGAGGGAGACGAGATCCTCGCGGCAGGTCACGTCGACGACGCAGGCGCTCGCCTGTCCGCCCGCGGCCGCGATCTCCTCTGCAACCTGCGTGAGCTCCTCCTCGCGGCGCGCGGCGAGCACGACCCGGTCGCCCCGCGCGGCGAGCAGCCGCCCCACGGCGGCGCCGATGCCACCGCTCGCACCTGTGATCGCGACGACCTGACCGGTGGACTGCATGATCAGAAGATGACAGAGCGAATGATGCCCGCTTTCGTCACCGCGCCGAGAGGCCTCCGCGCGCTCGCTTGGCGACGAACTCCAGCATCCCGCGGCCCGTTGATCATGAGTCGCCGACGACGGGCCTTCGGCCCGTCGTCGTGACCGGTGGTGCAGGTACTACGGGCTCACTTGTAGCCCGTTATACGCCGGGATCATGGGTTCCGGTCGTTCCTGAACGGTGCGGACGATCTCGGTGTTAGCAATGCCGCGCAGATAGACCGCGCAGATAGACCGAAGTGATCGCAAGGTTGGTGTGACCGAGTTGACGCTGGATGACCAGCAGCGGGACGCCTTCGCGCGACATCTCCACCGCGTGCGCGTGACGCGACTGGTGCGGCGCGAAGCGCCGTCTGACTCCGGCGCATACGGCGGCTTCATCCAGTTGGCGCCGAACGCCCGCCGGAGCCCACGGCCGTCCCGGGTCGGGCCGCGCAAGTTGCAAAACAGCGCGCTGACCGGCAGCGTGGCACGGTGCTCAAGCCACGGCATGAGCCGCCCCCAACCCCAGCGGTCCATCCCGACCTCGCGGCGCTTGCCGCCTTTGCCGTGCCGGACATATTGCAGGGTTGGCACACCTGCGAGCAGACAGAAAGCCCCGCTTTGCGGGGCTTTCTCGAGCGCGCCCGGAGAGATTCGAACTCCCGACCTTCGGTTCCGTAGACCGACGCTCTATCCAGCTGAGCTACGGGCGCGAAGGAGCCGAGTTTAGCTTCAGGCGGGCGAGCCGGCCGCCCCGTGATCCCGGGGGGTGTCGTAGCGAGCCACCGTGAAGGCGATCAGCCCCGGAACCTGGACGGCGTACACGACCAGCGACAGGGTCAGGATCACCAGGGGAGCGCCGCGCAGGTGGTTGCGGAGAAACACGTACTCGATCATCCCGGCGGTGAGCGCGTAGGCCAGGAGGGCCCACTTGCCGACCTGGAGAAAGCGGTCCCAGGCGAAGTCCGGTACGCGGGTGAGCAGCGCCAGGTTGACGATCACGAGGACGGAGGAGGCGACCAGCAACGCGATCGGGAGGCCGAGCGCGACGTGCTGGGGGATGTGGGCCGACAGGTATATGCCGCCGATCACGATCAGCCCGAGGGACAGCATTCCCAGCTGGGTGAAGGGCGGGAACTTCCGCGCGGTCATCCCGAGGCCAGCTTGGTCATGATCACGAGCGTGGCCACCTGCATCAGACCGAGGATCCCGGCGCAGTAGATGAAGCGCTTCATCAGGCGCTCGATGACGGTCGGGTCAGGCCGTGGCTTCTTCAGCTCGAACAACACCGCGATGTTGGCCGGCTCCAGCAGGCCGAGCGCGAGCACCGCCATCACCCCGACCACGATCATGCTGGCGACCACCCAGCCGTGGAGGGGGTTGGAGCTCAGGTTGGTGCCCAGCAGGCTCGCGAGCTGCCAGCCCGACGCCAGCGTTGCCGTCACCAGGATGGGCATGATGATCACCATCTTCGGCATCAGCTTCGTGGTGAACTCCACCCGGGCGGGAATCGACATACGCCCGATGATCGGGCCCAGGATGAGCCCGAGGAACAGGTCGACGATCGTCCAACCCGCGCCGCCGGCGACGTGGAAGAACTCCAGCGGCCACAGCTTGTTGACGGCGATCGCGGCGATCAGCGCCGCCATCACCACCGCCGCGATCACCAGTCCCGCGCGGGGAACGATTTCGAAGTCCAAGCTCGCGGGAGCTGGCGAGGGCTCGGTCTCGGCGAGGATCGTGGCGGGTGTCGCGATCTCGGCCATCATGTGGATGCTACGCGGTGGCGGCGCCGAAGGTTATGAGCCACGTCACTTAAACGCCGCCGGCGACATCATCCACTTTCAGGCTGAGAACTAGCGGAGGGGGCGGGATTCGAACCCGCGGTCCGGGGTCGCCGGACTCTGGTTTTCAAGACCAGCGCATTCGACCACTCTGCCACCCCTCCTGATGAAGGCAACGCGGGCCACCTGCAACCGCATGGTGCCACGCAGGAGCCTCGTCTACACTGCCCGGACCTCTTGGGAGAGGTGGCCGAGTGGCTGAAGGCACTCGCCTGCTAAGCGAGTATGGGGCTCATACCCCATCGCGGGTTCGAATCCCGCCCTCTCCGCTGTCGATGCATGCCGCCCCCGCCCCCGCCGCCGCAGCCGGCCGGTCCGGCTTCTGCTGAAAGCTTTGACCGCTTCGCACCGGGCCGGTTTTTTGAAGCTGCCGGCCGGGCTGGGCCGGCGGGTCCTTGTGGCGCTGCGCGCCGGCCGCGGCCGGGTCAGCTCTTCTTGGGTGCCGTCCCGAACACGTGATCCCAGAACGGAGCGCTGACGCCGTAGCCGCGCTCGTGATTCTGGAAATGGTGGCGCATGTGCAGCTCGCGCAGGCGCCGTCCCAGGCTCGTCTTCGGCCGATGATGGTGCACGTGGTAGTGCAGCATGTCGTAGGCCAGGTAACCACCGAGGAAGCCGGCGCCGAACGGCAGGAAGGTAGGGCTGCCGAGCACCAGGTAGAACGCGAACACGAACAGGGCGGCGAGCGGGATGCTCACCGAAGGGGGCATCACCAGCCGCATCGGGTCGTTGGGATGGTCGTGATGCACGCCGTGGATGATCCAGTGCAGGCGGGCACCGATGCCGTCTTCGGGCTCGAAGTGGAACACGATCCGATGCAGCCAGTACTCCGTCAGCGTCCAGAACAGGTAGCCGCAGAGCACCCAGACGACCGTGAGCGCCCCGGCGCCGCGGATGAGGCCCTCCACCAGGAGAACGCCGATCACCGGCACGAACAGGATCGGCGGGATCGCCGGATGCACGCGGGAGAGCTTGTCGAGCAGGTTCGAGTCGAACATGCGGGGCGACGCCCGCAGCGAGTCACTGCGGCTGAGGCCCTGCAGCTCGTCTGCGCGTTGGCTTGACACCAGGCCAATGGTAGCTCGCCACCACGCGTCGATCCGTGATCGCCGACCCGCGGTGGTCGTGCCATCCTCTGGGCCCATGGCCAAGGCAGCGCAACCGCGATGGTGGCAGGTGCGCCGGGCCCAGAACCGCAAGCCCTCGACCTACCGATGTCCCCTCTGCGGCGGTCTGCTGCCGTCGCTGAGCGAGCACATGCTGATCGTTCCCGAAGGCGACCCGTCACGCCGTCGCCATGCCCACGCGCAGTGTGTGCTCAAGGCGCGTCGCGCGGGACGACTGCCGACCCGCGACGAGTGGCAGCGCAGCCTTCCCCCCGCGGAACGCTCACCCGGCGCGTTGACCAGGTTTCGCGAGCGCCTCTTGGGCCGGAGCCAGTAGCGGCGTTCGACGGCAGTAGGGTCCTTGGGAATGCGGCGCGACCTGCGACTCGGCCTCAGCCTCGGGTACTGGGCGGGAGGGCCGCCACCCGGAGCGGCCGAGTCGGTCCGGGAGGCCGACCGGCTCGGCTTCGATTCGGTGTGGACGGCCGAGGCGTACGGCTCCGATGCGCTGATGCCGCTCGCCTGGTGGGGCGCAACCACGCACCAGATCAAGCTGGGAACGGCGATCGTGCAGATCTCGGCGCGCACCCCGGCGGCGACCGCGATGGCGGCGATGACGCTCGATCACCTCAGCGGCGGGCGGATGATCCTGGGACTCGGCGTCTCAGGTCCGCAGGTGGTGGAGGGTTGGTACGGCCAGCCGTTCGCCAAGCCGCTGGCCCGGATGCGCGAGTACATCGGGATCGTCCGGGACATCTGGAGCCGGGGCGGCCCGGTCACCAGTGACGGGCCGCACTATCCGCTGCCGCTGGGTGGAGGGGACGGGGGCACCGGTCTGGGCAAGCCGCTGAAGTCGAGCCTGCGACCGCTGCGCTCTGAGATTCCGATCTACCTGGCGGCCGAGGGGCCCAAGAACATCGCGCTGGGTGCAGAGTTGTCCGACGGTTGGCTGGCGCTGTTCTACTCGCCCCACCACGACGACTTCTACCGCGAGGCGCTGCAGGAGGGTTTCGCCCGTCCGGGGGCGCGCCGGACCGCGGAGGACTTCGAGGTGGCGGCGAACGTGCCTTTGATCATCACCGACGACGTCGACGCCGCCACCGATGCCCTGCGCCCCATGTACGCGCTGTACTTCGGCGGGATGGGAGCCCGAGGGACCAACTTCCACGCCGACGTCGCCATCCGGATGGGCTACGAGGCCGAGGTGGCGAGGATCCAGGAGCTCTATCTCTCCGGCCGCAAGGACGAGGCGGCGGCCGCGGTGCCGACCAAGCTGGTGGAGCAGCTGACGCTGGTCGGTTCCGTGGACAAGATCCGCCACGACCTGGAGGCGTGGCGCGACTCGATCGTGACCACGCTGCTGATCCAGGGCGACCCGGCGACGCTGCGCACGGCGTCCGAGTTGGTCCTCGGGTAGCCGCAAACCGGTGGTCGGGCTGACACGCAGCGAACCCCGGCCGATCGGTGGGTTACCGCCGCGGCCACCGCCGGCGGGCGAGGGAACCCCCAGCCGTGAACCCGACCGCTCGATGGCGGCTAAGACATCCCAACTCGATCGCCCGGCGGCGGCTGCCCGCGGAGAGACTCGGACGCCGTTCCGTCCCCCTCGGCGGCGAACGTCGGGTCGCTCGCCGATGACTGCTCCTGGGAGTTGATGCGGGCTCCCGGCGGCGCCGGCACCGGTCCGTCCAGCAGCGGGTCGGAGGTCTCGTGCATCCACCGATGCAGGCGCGCGCGGAGATCGTCCGCCACGGGCGCGTAGTCGAGGTCGTTGATCAGGTTGCGGCCCTCGCCCGGGTTGAAGAACAGGTCGTGCAGCGATTCGCGGCTGACCGTCCGCCTGGCCCACCCCCGCGCGAGATAGGCGTCCTTGCTCGGACTGTCGTCGCAGTTGGGCAGCACCGGGTAGGCATAGTCATCGAAGCGCCGGATGTACTTGAAGCGCTCAGTGCGGATCGCGCGCTGGGGTTCGTAGGCCGCGTGGTAGGTCAGCTCGGCGAAGATCTCCGAGCGCGTCCCCGGGGGCTCGTCGCCTGCCACCAGCCCGACGATCGAGCGGCCGGTGAGCCACGGCGGGGCCTCGATGCCGGCCATCTCGCAGATCGTCGGAAACACGTCGATCTGCGATACGAGCTCGTCGTGCACGGCACCTGCGGGCAGGCCCGGCCCGCGCATGATCAGCATCACCCCAATGCCGCGGTCCAGCAGGCTCGCCTTGGCGGTGGGGAACGCGAGCCCGTGATCGGTGGTGCAGATGACCAGCGTGTTGCGGTCCAGGCCGGTCTCGTGCAGCGTGTTCAGCACCGAGCCGACGCCGTGATCCAGCGACCGAGCGCTGGCCTTGTAGGCGGCGACGTCCTGGCGGATCTCGGGCGTGTCGGGCAGAAACGGTGGCGGGAGCGAGTACATGCGATCGCGCACGGAGCTCGGCGCGAAGAAGCTGCGGTGAGTCTCGAAGAAGCCGACCGACATGAAGAACGGCTGCGGGATCGTGCGGCCGAGCGCGTCGATTGCGGCCGGCGCCACCGCGCTGACCGTCGTGTTGGGAATGTCGTGGACGACGTCGTAGCCGAGCACGCCGGGGTCATCGGAGACGTGCTGCTCGCCGATCAGCTCGGTGTGATACCCGGCCTGGCGCAGCGTGTGCACGACGTGCTGGTCGTAGTCGTGAAGCGAGAAGCCGCGGTGGGCGAGGCCCATCATGCCGTTCTGGTGGCAGTGGGTCCCAGTGAGCAGCGCCGCCCGGCTGCCCGAGCACGACGGAGCTGCGCAGAACGCGTTGCGGAACATCACCCCCTGGTCGGCGAGCCACTGGATGTTGGGCGTCGGGATCGCGTTGCCGTACGGCTGCACGTACCGACCGGTGTCGTGCGAGTTGAGGTAAAGGATGTTCAGCGGCGGGGACACGGCTTCAGGGCGACCGGGGATGGTCAGCGGACGCCGACCGGGGTGAGGTACCCATCGTCGGCGCCGGCCGCGGGGCGGTTGCCCCGGGCGACGCGGTCGCGATGATACGCCGCGACCCATTGCTCGGAGAGCGCGTCGGCCTGACGCTCGGTCGGCTCGGGTGCTCGCCAGCCCGCCGGCCACGCGATGTCCAGCCGCTCGAGCACCGCGCCGACGGCCCCCTCGCGATCGCGCTCCAGGTCGTCCTCGTAGGAGAGCCGCAGCGCCGGAAGGCCGTGCTGATCGAAGAACTCCCCCCAGGCCCGGTCCTCGTCCACGCAGGTTTGCGCCAGGTGGTCGATCGCGTCGAAGTCGTAGTGAAGCTCGTGGTCGGCGTTCTCGTCTCCGTCCCCGGAGCGCCAGCAGCGCGACTGCAACGCCCGCCACATGCTGACCGCCTGGCGCACCTTGTTCCGGCGCGAGACCCAGACGTAGGCGGGCTCACGAAACAGCCGCGCCAACAGCTCGGGGACGTCAAGACCGGCATACTCCGGCAGCTGCCCGGCGAGGGCATGGAGCTCCGGCAGCTGGCGCCACATCAGCTTCGACGCGAACACGCCATTGGCCGTCGTGCCCAGCGCAAAGCTGCGCTCGAGGTGCTGGCGATAGCCGCTCAGGCCGCGCAGCGACGAGTACGGCGGGGCGTGCGCCGGCCGCGGGTCGCTGCGGATGCCGAGTCCGACGTTCGGGAGTGACTGCAGGTAGTCCTTCGGATGCGGCGGCACGCCGGTGTCGCGCATCGCCTCGAAGTACTCCTGAGGGCGCCCGGCGACGCCGGTGTCCTTGAGCAGCTCACAGAGAAGCGTGCTGCCGCTCCGCTGGGTCGCGGCGACGAGATAGGAACGGGAGAAGCTCATTAGTACTAAGTCTACTGGGTTAGTTGTACTTCAACCGCAGCGCACAATCAAGTCGGGATCCGATGGTCCTCTGTGCGGGAATCCGGTGGTCGTTGGTGCGGGAATCCGGTGGTCCTCTTTGCGGGAATGCAGTGGTCCTCTGTGCGGGAATCCGGTGGTCGTTGGTGCGGGAATCCGGTGGTCCTCCGTGCGGGAACTCGGAGGTCCCTGGGGCGGGCGCTACCCGGAGACACCACCATGAACCAGGGGGGGACGCAGCCGCGCCGGCGCAGCTAATCGGCGGCCGTGTCCGGTGTCTGGAGCGCCCGCTCGGCATCCAGGATCTGATGGGCCTTGATGCCGAGGCTGAGCCGCTCGCGACCATCGGACTCGTAGGGGGACAGGCCGGCCACCTCGTGGACGCGCGCCAAGCGGTACCCGACGGTGTGACGGTGCAGCCTCATCGCCTCGGCGGTCTCGGTCGTCGAGCCGTCGTGGGCCAGGAAGGCCCGCAACGTCACCAGCAGCTCGGTGTCGTGCCGGGCGTCGTAGTCGGCCAGCGGCGTGATCGTCCGGTCGCGCAGTTGCTGGAGCTCGCCACGGTCGCGCAGCAGCACCCCGATCAGCAGGCGGTAGGTCTCGTCCTGGCCGCGCGGCTGGGGCTCCGGACCGCTTCCGAGCTCGGCCAGCAGCTCGGCTTCGCGGACCGCCTCGTGGAGCAGCGAGAGGTCGCGCCGGGGTGTCGACATGGCCACCACCAGGCCGCTCCGGCGCAGGCGATCGACGAGCGCGCCCGCCGGTCCGGCGCCATCGGCCGGCGGGATCGGAGCGACCGCCAGAACCCGGCCGCGAGTGAGCTGCGCCACCAGTGCTCCCGAACCGGCGGCGTGCTCGTCGACGGCTCCGCTCGTCGCCTTCGCGGTCGCCGCGGCCCGGGCGCTGATAGCGACCACGCCTGCGCTGATATCGAGCCCCAGCCGTCGGGCGCGGACGAGAAAACCGGGCAGGTCATCGGGAGGGCCGGCGGCCAGCTCGGTCAGCAGGGCCTCACCTGGGCCCGGCGCGCCGGCGGTGTCGGCCTCCCTGATCAGGGCGGTCACCAAGGCGGCCGTCGCGGCGGCTTCAAGCCAGGCACGCCGCTCGGATGCCGCATCGGAGCGCGCCGTGGCCTGCTCCTCACCATCTGGCCGGCCGCCGGCAGCGGCGACGATTCCGACGACCTGATCGCCGATCCGCACCGTCACCGCATCGATGATCGGGGACGGCGCCAGCGGATCCTCCCCCCGGCAGACCGCGGCCGCATGGGCCGCGACCGCGGCCGCCGCGCCGGCGCTGAGTGCTCCGGCGGGCGCGACCACCGGTTCGCCCAATGCCGGGATGGCGATGGAGATCGGGCATCCCAGCGCCTGCGCGACGGTGGAAGCGACGCTCTCCAGGTCTTCGCCGGCGACGGCGCCGGCGACCAGAGTCAGCGGCGTTGACCGCGTCGGTGGCGTTGACCCGGTCAGCCGCGTGGACCGGGGAGCGGACGCATCCGTTCCCCGGTCCGGCACCGACGGTTGCCTGTGGTCAAGCGCTCGGGCGCGCTGCATGCTGGCGGCGCACGCAGACGGGAGCTACCGACAGCGCCGTCACGCGGTCGTTGGCGTCGTCTGGCTGGCTCCACTGGACAATCCAGGCGCACCGTTCGGGTATCCCAGGGACGGGACGTCGGACGGGTACACCTCGTGCCCGTGGACGGCGGTATCGCCAATCTCCATGTCCTCCTGGGACATCCGCAGCGGGATGAACAGCCCGACCACCTTCAGCAGGATGAAGGTCACCAGGGCCGACCAGAAGATCACCCAGGCCGCCGCGAACGCCTGCCACTTCAGCAAGGTGAAGCTGCCGTGGACGACGCCGGCGGCGCTTCCCGTAGCGATCAGGCCGTGCTTGGAGGTCGTGTAGAAGACCGCCATGTTCGGATCGGCGAAGATGCCGGTGAGCAGGCCACCGGCGAGCCCCGCCATTCCGTGCGTATACACCACGCCGAGGGTGTCGTCGACATTGCGGAACGGGCGTAGCCGGCTCAGGTAGTTGAGCGCGAAGTACACCAGCGTCGCGGCGATGATGCCGATCGCGATCGCACCCCAGCCATTGACGTAACCGGCGGCCGGAGTGATGGCCACCAATCCGGTGATGATGCCGTTGACGCCGCCGATCATGCTCGGCTTGCGGCCGGTCAGGTAGTCCCAGCCGATCCACATCATGAACGCCACCGCGGTGCACACGTTGGTGTTCAGGATCGCGGCGGCGGCCGACATGTTGGACGCGTACGGATCGCCGCCGTTGAAGCCGTTCCAGCCCAGCCACAGCAACCCGGCACCGACCGCGACCATCGCGAGGTTGTTTGGGGCGTCGACCTCGCGGTCTCGCTGCAATCGTGGTCCGACCACCGCCGCGGCCACGAACCCGGAGACTCCGGCGGCGAGGTGGATCACGTATCCACCGGAGTAGTCGAGCGCGCCATGGTGCCCGAAGAAGCCGCCGCCCCAGATCAGGAACGCATTGACGGTGTACACGAACGTGATCCACAGGACGACGAACGGGATCCACGCCTTGAAGTTGATCCGCCCGAGGACCGACCCGAGCATCAGGATCGGCGTGATCCCGGCGAATACGAACTGGAAGTAGACCAGTGTCGATTTCGGGAACCCCTGGCTACCGAGCAGCGGTATGTTGCCCTGGCCCTGTAGCTCCTTGTGGCTGAGCACAGGCCCAGGCTTGCCGACGAAGTTCCCGAAGAACCCTGTGGACGAGTGGGAGAGCCCGTGGAACGGTGAGCCGAAGCCCATCTTGAACGCGTACAGCACCCAGACGATCAACACGACCGAGAAGGCCGCGAACGTCAGCATCATGCTGTTGATCGACCAGCGCTTCTGCATGATGCCGCCGTAGAGCACGACGAGACCCGGAACGCTCATCAGCCCGACCAACGTGGCGGCGGTCATCTGCCACGAGGTATCTCCCGCGTTTAGCCAACTTGGCGCTTCGAGAGGCATGCATCTCCTTCGTTTGGTGGACACCGCCCGCCGCGCGAGTGGTGGCTGAGCCGGATGGCCCAAGCTGACGACCACAGGCTTGTGAAGGTTCGGATCGCGAGCCATAGCCGTGAGGCCAGCGATCGGATGGCATGCCTGGACATATGGATAACGGGCGCCCGTGCGCAGGAAAAACGCGGAGGCATCGAGCTCGCCTCCGCGCGCGTGCAAGCGCGTCGGACCCATCGAGCCTCGCCTCCGCGCGCGGTGAGAAGCGCGTCGGACAGCGACCTCTGGGCCGTCCGACAGCCCGAGCTATGGCGTCGGCCTCAGGTGGTGTGAGGAACGGGTGTTGCCGGCAGGCCGGCCTTGCGACAGGCGTCGGCCAGCGCACGCTGGAAGGCGACGTTGTCCGACGCCCGGCCGGTTTGGCCGGTGCACAGGGCACGGGCCGCACTGCCACAGCGATACAGCTCCGAGCCGCCGATGACGGTGGCCGCGCTGACGTCGATGCAGCCGTTCTTCGACGTGCGCTGGACGCTGGTGAGGGCGATCACGATCGCCACCGCGATCACCGCCAGCAGGCCGGCGCCGGAGCCGATGATCCACTTCTCGCGCGCGCCGAGCTTTCGCGGGCGTGAGATCTCCTGGTAGTGCCCCGGCGGGAGGATCAACACGTAAAGAGTCTACGGACGCCCGGCGGGCGCTCAGAACGACAGCGAAACGCCGCGCGGCAGCACGATCACCGAGCCCCGCGCGGAGTCCAGATGCGCGCGCGTGGACCCGCCGAGGGCGATCCGTCCCTCGGGGGCGCCGGCCTGCGAATCGACGAGGATGAGGTCGGCATCGCCACCGCCGCCGATCAGCTGCGCCCCGAGCGCTCCGGCCAGCGATTCGGCGGTCCGGTGGGCGACGCCATCGGAGCCGCCGGCGACCGAGATCGTCTCGATCGACTCCCCGGCGTGGATGCGCAACCCGGCCTGGGCCACCGCGATCGCGACCGCGCCCCCTTGCAGAAGTCCCTGAGCCGTTCCGCCGGGCTCCACCCGTCCCGGGGGCGTGCGGTAGTCAGATCCGAACACGATCAGCCCCGCTCCCTCGGAGGCGGCGAGGTTGGCCAGTCCGGCGCTCGTCGACGGGTCGACCACCACGTGGCGCTTGATGTCGGGCTCCTGTAGCCAGCCGGCCCCCGCCTCCAGGCGCCGGTCGGCGTCATAGACGGCGATATCCTCGCGCCGCGGGTCATATTCACGCGCGTGACGGACGTAGGCGAGTGACAGCGCCGCGCCGCTTGCGGTCAGCATCCGTCCCAGGGCGAGCGCATCGTCGTCGTGCGTGGTGCCGTCGTAGGAGACGATGATGTCGGTGGCCATTGCGATCGGGATCCTCTGTGACCAGACGCCACGCATCATTGGCCACGTGGACAATCTTGGCCTCAACGCGCTATCCGGGCGGCGCGGGAAGCGAGCTCAGAGCTGCGTTCGTGACCAGTCGACGGTTACGATCGGCGGGATCGGGTCGCCCATGTTCAGCTGGATGTCCTCGTGGGGGAGAAGCGGGATCTGGCGCGGGTTCTTGCTCCACGCCCTTCCGTTGACGATCGCGGTGATCGTGCCGCGCAGGCTCCCGACGCGATCAGAGCCGAGCGGCTGGCGCCACACGTCGAAGAAGTTGCCCAGCGTGTACAGCGCCTTGGTCGGCGACTCGATGTGGATCACGCCGTCGCTGGTGTGGGTGTGCAGCCAGTAGAAGCATCGGCCGCCGGCCGCGATCGGCCCGAACTTGGTCTGGACCGCGCGCGAGCCGGGGATTCCGATCCCGGCGGGCAGCGAGTACTGCTGACCGTTGTCGAATACGGCCAGGTGGGCGTGGATGTGGTAGGCCAGCCGCTCCACCGGCGCACAGGCGATCCCGTCGACCTTGCCCGTGCCGGTCGTGTTCGCCGGCGCCAGATCCGGGCCCTGCTCCAGCGGAACCCCCTCGTATCCGATCTGAACCCCGCCCGCCCCCGAGGGCTTAGTCGTGGCGGTGGTGGTGCTGGAGGCGGCGGTCGGCGGCCTGGTCGACGAGCGGGTGGAGGAGCTCGACCCGCAGGCAGCGATGATCAATGCGCACACCAAGGCGACGGCCGCCGGGCACACCAAAGCTACCGCCGTCGGGATCAGTCGCGCGCGCACCACCGGCGATGCGGGCGGAGCGGGCCGGCGGACTACCGGCGCGAGCCGCCGCCGCCGAACAGCTGCAGGAAGAACAGGAACACGTTGAAGATGTCCAGGAAGATCCCGGCCGCGATCGGCACTGCGCTGGCCTGGTTGGCCCGGCGCAGCCGGTTGAAGTCGAGCACGGTGAACCCGCCGAAGACCACCAGGCCGAGGACGGCGTAGATGATGTTGGCTCCGGGGATGGCGACGAAGATCGCCACCAGTCCGAACAGCAGCAGCACGACCAGTGCCCAGAAGAAGATCCGGTAGAACGCCGACAGGTCACGCCGGGTGGCGTAGCCGGCGGATCCGAGGATGCCGATGAACACGGCAGTGGAGCCGGCGGCCTGCCACAGAGCGGCGGGATCGGCCTTGGCGTAATCGTTTATCACCGGGCCGACGGCGATTCCGATGCACAGCCCGAGCCCGAAGAGCAGCCCGATCGCCAGTTGCTCGCGCCCGCGCGCCGATGCGAACTGAAGCCCGAAGACGCACGCGAATGCGACCAGGAAGAACAGGATCCCGGTGCCGCCGGAGAGGTTGCGGCCGATGTAGGCGCCGAGCGCCGTGCAGCCGACGGTGAGGGCGACCAGGCCCATCACCTGACCAAACACGCCGCGCGTCTGGTCCCTGGTGAGCGCTCGGCTGTCGAGCGCGTACTGACGTGAGAAGGACATGGCGCGAAAGATAGATGATCGGCCCGGCATTACCAGGAGGTTCATAGAAGATTCATAGGGCGATCGAGCCCCGCGCTGCGCAAAACGAAGCAACCGCATGGTTGCATCAAAGGCTGGGCGCCTCGAGTCGCGATACTGGAGAACGTGTCCCACGCTACCGTCGCGTCGCCCGCCGGCGAGCCGGCGCAGTCAAAGCCGCCGGTCCCGCGGTCTGCCTGGACGCGGCTTGCCGCCTGCACCGCCGCCGCCGCGCTGCTGCAGCTCGACGGCACCCTGATCACGGTCGCGCTGCCATCCGTGGCGCACGGGTTGCACGTCAAGGGCAGCTCCACGTCGGCGGTGCTGAGCGCGTACTTCGGTGCCTACGCCCTGCTGCTGATCCCCGGCGGCGAGCTCGTGGATCGGTTCGGGGCCCGCCGGATCGCCCTCGCCGGGCTGGCTCTGTTCGGGATCGGCGCCCTCGCCGGCGCCGTGGCCGCCACTTTCGGCGAGCTGCTGGTGGCCCGTGTCATCCAGGGGGCCGGCGCCGGACTGGTCAGCCCGGCCGCCCTGGCCGGTGCCGTGTCCGGATTCCCGCCCGAGCGCCGGGGCAGCGCGCTGGGGATCTGGGGGGCCAGCGCCGGCATGTCGAACCTGCTGGGACCGCTCCTCGGCGGGCTGCTGACCGTCGCCTTCGGATGGCGGGCGAACTGGTGGGCGCTGCTCCCGCTCACGCTCGCCGCCGCGGTGGCGATCGCCCGACTGGTCCCGGGGATCGTGCACGGCCAGCCGGACGAGGCCACCCCAGCGGTCAACCGCATCGTGCTGGCGGCGATGCTGATTGCCGGGCTCACGTTCGCGGTGATGATCGGCGCGTTCTACATCGCCGAGCAGTACCTGCAGCGCGTGGCGGGCTTCTCGGCGCTCGGGGCGGCGGGCGCGCTGGTGTTGGTGGCGCTGCTGGTCGGGGCCGCCGCGCCGGTGGCGGGCAAGCTGGTCGACCGCTTCGGTGAGCAGCTCCCGGCGCTGATCGGTTTCGTCGGCGCCGGCGTCGGCCTGGCGCTGCTGGGCATCCCCGGGTTCAAGCTCGACGGGATCATCACCGTGCTGCCGTTGATCCCCGTCGGCCTCGGGCTGGGGATGCTGTTCGTCCCGACCTCGCGAGCTGCGCTCAACGCGACCCCGCTCGCCTCCCACGGCCGGACCTCGGCGCTGCTCTCGGTGGGCCGTCTGCTCGGCGCGGCGATCGGCGCCGGGCTCGCCGGCGTGGCGCTCTCGGGGACGCTGACCGACTCCACCGTGCATCACGCGCTGCTGCTCGGGGCCGCCCTGTGCGTCGTCGTCGGGATCCCGGCGTCGACGTTCCTGACGCGTCGCCCCCCGGCACCCGTGCACGCGGGCTGAACGCCGGCGGCACCCACCGCCGCCACGCCGGCCCTGCCCCGCGGCGACTCAGCCCCGCCTGGAGCGGTAGGCGCGCACCTTGGTGCGGTTGCCGCACACCGCCATCTCGCACCATCGACCTGAGCGGTTGCGCGACTGGTCGTAGAACGCCTCTTGGCAGGTGTCGGCGTCGCAGGCCTTCACCCGCGGCCAGGTCCCGTCGAGCGAAGCGTGGGCGACGGGGACGAGCAGGTGGGCCAGAATGCCCGCGTAGCCGGGGGCGCGGGCGACGAGTCCGATCGACCCGTCGGGCGCGAATTGCACCGACAGCTGACCCCGCAGCGCGACGTCGGTCAGTTTCGCCGCCGCCTGGCGATCGACCCCGCCGGTGGTGTGGGATCGCAGCGTCGCTCGCAACGCCTCGCGGAGCTCGCGGGCGCGGGCGACTTCGGGGCGACGGAGCGGTCCGACGCGGTCGTCCACCAGCCCGTGATCACGGAGCCAGCCGGCCAGCTGCGCCGGATGGGCGAGCGCGTCGCGCCCGGAGGTGACGTCGAGCGTGTTGACGAAGTCGATCACCCGGCTCAGGTTGTGAGGGGGAATTTCGCTTGAAACCGGCATTGAGATCTAGTAGGTTACTAACCAGCTAATCTGGTACGGAGGTGTTGAGAGATGCTATCCGAAACATTCCGAGTCCACGATTGGGGCAGACCGCGCACCGACTGCACCACCGAGCTGCTCTGCCCGAACCTGATCGTGCGCACCCTGGCGCGGATGCGCCGGTCCCTGCTTGATCACGCGCTCGCCGCCGGGGCCGACCCCTCGGCCTCCCCGCTCCTGGCGGCGCGGGCCGCGCAGCTCGTCACGCTCCGCAGACGTCAGCGCCTGGCCGCCGCGCTCGAAGACGCTGCCCTGACGGTGGACGCCCCTCGTGGCCGCGTTCGCACGCCGCCGCTGCGGGCGGCGGTGCGACCCAATCGTGATGCGATGCTGGAGCTGGCCCAGGTCCTCCGTCAGCCGGGGCTCCTGTACGCGCGTGGCGTCGCCATGGTGGAGATCGCGCTCACCGACGGGACCGGGCCGGCCTACACCGATCCGCGCGGCGAAGGGCTGGCGCGCCAGCTGGCGCTGGCCGCGGAGACCCTGACCAACTGACTCAGACCAGCTGACGGTCCGCGCGCCGCGGAAGCGTGGTCGGCGCCGTGGATCCGGGCATCATCATCACCAGGTGATTTCGCACTCGACCAACAACACGGCCAACAGCACCACCAACAACACCACCAAGGCGCGCGCCGCCGGGGTGTCGATCGCATCAAACTCGGCGTTGATTGCGCTGAAGGTCGCGGCCGGCGTGATCACCGGATCGGTCGGCGTGCTCAGCGACGCTGTCCATTCCCTCATGGACCTGATCGCGTCCTCGATCGCCTGGGCATCGATCCGCAAGGCCGATCTCCCGGCGGACGCGTCGCATCGCTACGGGCACGAGAAGCTCGAGGATCTGTCCGCCACCGCACAAGCCCTGCTGCTCCTGCTCGGCGCGGCGTTCGTCGCCTTCGAGGCGGTGCGGCGGTTGATCACCGGTGGAAGGGTCGAGAAGATCGGCATCGCCATGGCGGTGGCCGGGGTCGCGGCCGCCGTCAACCTGGTCATCTCCACCTATTTGTATCGGGCCGGCCGGGCCACGGGCTCCCCGGCCCTGCACGCCAACGCCGCCGATCTGCGCACCGACGCGGTCGTCTCGCTCGGAGTGCTCCTCTCGCTGGTGCTGATCGAGCTGACCGGCGCCACCTGGCTCGACCCCGCCGTCGGTCTGCTCGTCGCCACCGCGATCAGCGCCACCGGCGTGCGGATCCTGCTCGGCGCCGGCCGCCGGCTGGCCGATGAGGCCCTGCCGCCCGACGAGCTGGCCGCCCTCGAGCAGGTGGTGCAGTCGTTCATCGGCGACGAGGTGGTCGGCTTTCACGATCTCCGCGCCCGGCACGTCGGCAGCCATCATCAGGTCGACCTGCATCTCCAGTTCGCCACCGGAACGAGCCTGGAGCGAGCGCACTTCATCTCGCACCAGCTCCAGGACGAGATCGTCGGCCGGCTGCCGGAGACCACGGTGCTGGTGCATCTCGAGCCCGAGGACCGGGTGCGCCCCGACCGCTTCGATCAGCCGAGCCCCGAAGTCGCCGATCCGCTCACCAGCGGGCACGGTGACGAGCTCGATCGCCAGCCGACGTGAACAAGTTCGTACACTGATGTGACACGGGCCCGGATGGCCCGACCACATACATGATTCGACCGGGCAACCTGAACGTAGAGCTATCACCATGAGCATCCTCTCGACGCTCCGCATGTACCTGCACCGACGCCCCCAGCGCCCGCAGTCCACCGACGTCTATGAGCACACCGTCAAGCTGCTCGACGGGCGCAAGCTGGATCTGGCGACGCTCCACGGGCGGCCGACGCTGATCGTCAACACCGCGAGTAAGTGTGGCTTCACCCCGCAGTACAAGGGACTGGAGAACCTCTACCAGCGGTTCGGCGATCGCGGTCTGCAGGTGCTGGGCGCGCCGTCGGCGGACTTCGCCGATCAGGAGTACGAGGATGCCGCCGCGATCGGCGCCTTCTGCGCGAAGAACTACGGGATCACGTTCCCACTGACCGAGCGCACGTCGGTACGGGCGCAGCCTTCGCCGCTGTGGCGCGACCTGGCGCGTCAGCCTAACTCCGGTCCCCCGGCGTGGAACTTCACCAAGTACCTGGTCGGCTCCGATGGCCGGCTGATCCATCGCTGGTCGACGAAGGTGAGTCCCGAGGACCCCAAGATCGTCGCGGCGATCGAAGCGGCGCTGCCCAAGCGCTAGGAGTTCATCAGCCCTCGGCCAACGGGGGCGGGGCGCTCCGGTAGGCTGGCGGGGTCAGCGACAACCGGATCGGATTACGCGTCAGCGCGACCGTCGACCCGTCCGGCGCCGGCACGTCGACGATCGGATCCAGGCCAAGCGACTGGGCCAGCGAGAACGCCCCCGCCAGGTCGTTGACGACGCCGGCGGGAACCCGGGCCGCGGTCAGTCGCTGCGCCCACTCGGTCGCCGGCGCCGACGCCAGCGCCGCCGCCAGCTCGTCGCGCAGCGTGTCGCGGTTGGCCACGCGCTCTCCGTTGGAGGCAAATCGCGGATCGGAGCCGAGCTGCGCGACGTTCAGCACCTCGCACAGCGCCTGAAACTGACGGTCGTTGCCGACCGCCAGCACCAGCTCGCCGGCGCCGGTCGGATACAGCTCGTAGGGAGAGATGCTGGGATGGGCGTTGCCGAGCCGGGTGGGGACGTCGCCGGCGATCGTGTACGCCGAGCCCTGGTTGACCAGTCCCGCCAGCAGCGATGACAGGAGGTCGACCTCCACCCGCTGGCCGACGCCGGTGAGATCACGGTGGCGCAGCGCGGCGAGGATCCCGACCGACGCGAACAGGCCGGCGAGGACGTCGACGAGCGCGACTCCGACCTTCTGGGGCTCGCCCTCCGGGGCGCCGGTGATGCTCATCAGGCCGCCGAGCGCCTGGACCAGCAGGTCGTAGCCGGGGAGCTGCGCACCGTCGCCGGCGCCGAAGCCGGTGATCGAGCAGTAGACGAGCTCGGCGTTCGCCCCGCTGCACTCCGCGTAGCCGAGGCCGAGCCGGTCCATCACCCCGGGGCGGAAGTTCTCCACGAGAACATCGGCGTCCGCGGCGAGCTCCTGAGCCTGCTCGCGTCCGGAGTCGGTGGCGAGATCGAGAACCAGGCTCTGCTTGTTGCGGTTCACCGCCTGGAAATACGTCGCCTGGTGGTGGGCGTCGTAGGGCGGTCCCCAGCTGCGGGTCTCATCCCCGGTCCCGGGCCGCTCGACCTTGATCACGTCGGCGCCGAGGTCGGCCAGCATCATCGTCGCGAACGGGCCGGCGAGGACCCGGGAGAAGTCCAGGATCCTCAGCTCGCCGACCGCGCCGGCTGGTTCGGTCACCTCCACGCGGACACGTCCACGTCGTCATTATGCTCGGCGCCATGACCGCCACATACGTCCACACCTGCATCCGCGTCCGCGACATCGAGAGATCACTCCGGTTCTACTCGCACCTCGGCTTCGAGCACCGGGGCCGGTTGAACTTCGAGTCCGCCTACAACGTCTACCTGGGGCTGCCGGGAGGCGGCGACGTGCTGGAGCTGACCGTCAACGTCGGGCGTGAGCAGCCCTACGACCTCGGAGACGGTTACAACCACATGGCGCTGGTGGTCGACGACCTCGATCGGTTGCTGGCCCGGCTGTCTGAGAACGGGATCGAGCCAGAGAAGGCGCCCTATGCGCCCGGGGGCCGGCAGGAGTACCGGATCTGCTTCGTCGCCGATCCGGACGGCTACCGGATCGAGCTGATCGACAGCGCGTTTCCGACGCCTCAGGACCCGCCGCATCCGTCGGCGGTATAGACGTAGGCGCAATGAATCGCGCGCCGGCATAGCCTAGACTGATCCGGGCATGTCAAATCCGTGGCTGGCCATCGACGTGGCCACCGCTCCGGCGCAGCGAGCGCGGGAGATAAGGCGGGCCTGGGAGCGATTCGTCGGTGGCGGCTGGGACGAGACGGTCAAGCGCGACGGCGACGAGCCGCTGCGCGGGCCGATCGAGGCGTCCTGGCGACGCTCCGCGGCGGCGGGCGTAGATCCGTCGGGGGCGCGCGTCGCCCCGGTGGTAGCCGACGCCGACGAGACCACCGCCCGGTGGGAGATCCACCCGCTGGCCGCGACCGCGCCGCTGATCCGCGCCTGCCTGGCCGCCAGCGCCGACGAGTCCCGCCACCTCATCGTGGTCTCCGATGCCAACGGGATCCTGCTCTGGATGGAGGGCAACCCCGGTGTCCGGCTGCGCGCCGCCGAATCGATGAACTTCGCCGAGGGCACGCTGTGGAGCGAGGGCGGCGCCGGGACCAACGCGATCGGCACCGCGCTGGCCGCCGAGCACGCCGTCCAGGTGTTCGCCACCGAGCACTTCAACGAGGTCGTGCAGGAATGGACATGCGCCGCCGCGCCCGTGCACGACCCCGACACCGGGCAGGTGATCGGCGTGATCGACCTGACCGGCGAGATGGCGACCGTGCATCCCCACAGCATGGCGGTGGCGACGGCCACCGCCCAGGCGGTCGAGTCCCACCTGCGGTGCGAGATGCTCGACCGCGACGGCCGGCTGCTGATCCGCTACGGCGACCATCTCACCGACGGCCCGGGGCCGCGGGCGCTGCTCGCCCCCAGCGGCCGCGTGATCGGGGCTCAGCCGCTGGGGTGGCTCCCCACCGACCGTCTCACGCTGCCTCCCGGCGGGGGGCAGCTGACCCTGGGCGGCGGCACCCTCGCCGAGGTCCAGGCGCTCGGCCGGGAGGACGCCTATCTGGTGCGTGCGTTGCCCCAGCCGGCCTCCCCGCGCCGATCCGCGGCGGTGCTCAGCCTTGACCTGCTGGGCCGCGAGGGACACGCCAGGCTATCGGGCCGGCAGATCCCGCTGCGGCCGCGCCACGCCGAGATCCTCACCCTGCTGTACGCCAACCCCGGTGGCATGACCAGCGAGGAGCTCGCCGGCGACGTCTATGGAGACCCGACCCGGGCCGGCGGGATCCGGGTGGAGATCTCCCGGCTGCGCAAGCTGCTCGGCGACGTCATCGAGACCGACCGGTACCGCCTGTGCGCCGGCGTCGTCAGCGATGTCGCTCAGGTGTGCGGGCTGCTGCACCGCGGCGACATCAGCGAGGCGGCGGCGCGATACCCGGGGCCGCTGCTCCCGCGCTCCCGCGCGCCCGGCGTGGTGCGGGAGCGCGAGGCGCTGGAGCGCTGGATGCGCCAGTCGGTGATGAGCGCCGGTGATCAGGAGGCGCTGTGGGCGTGGCTGCGGACCGTGTCCGGTAACGGTGATCTCGCCGCCTGGCAGCGGCTGCTCGTCAACCTCCCGTTCGCCGATCCGCGGCGCAGCCTGGCCGCGTCTCGGATCGCGCACCTCCGCGGCCAACCGGACGCCGAAGCGGCCCCCGCCGCCGCCGTGTAACGCGCGTGTAACGACCTTCGGGGTAGGTCTCCAGTAGCTTGAATCAGGTCGGGGCCGGCAGTCAGCCGTGGGCACCGATCAAGGAGAGAGGAGCCGGATTTGAAGCGCGACCCCGTGAGTGACATCTCACGATCGTCAGCCGCGTCCAGCCGCAGCCTGAGCACCGCGCGATCGGTGCTTCGTGTGTTCGCGCTGCTGCTCGCCCACCCCGAGGGGGTGCGTGCCGACGAGGTCGCCAGGACGTTGGGCAAGAGCGTCTCCACCGCCTACTACCTGCTGACCAGCCTGTGCGACGAGGGCTTCGCGGTGCACGAGAGTCACGGCGTGTACCGACCGGCCACGGGGTTGGAGGAGCTGACCGCCGCAGTCGGCGAGCACGGCGCTCAGGCCAACGGGCTGCACCAGGGGCTGGCCGCGACCGTCGACCAGCTCTTCCTGCGCACGCGCAAGCGTTCCTACCTGGGGGTGGTGAAGGCGGGCCGGATCGAGATCACGGCGTTTCGCGGCCGGCAGGGGGTGCCGCGGATGCCCGGGCTCGGATCCGAGATTCGCGACAGCGCCCACGCGCTGGCGATGGGCAAGGTCGTCCTGTCGCTGCTCGAACCCAGCGGCCTGGCGCGATACGTCGCGCGCGGCCTGAAGTCGTTCACGCCTCACACGATCACCAACGCCTCCCAGCTCAAGGCCGAGTTGGAGGCGGTCAGGCGGAACGGATACGCCGTCGACCGCGAGGAGTTCGATGAGAACTTCTGCTGCATCGCGGCTCCGGTCCGGGACGGGCGCGGCCGGTTCGTCGGGACGCTCGGGCTGTCGATCACCGCGACCGCATTCGACTCAGATCGTGATCGGCTGGCCGCGACCGTGATCGACGTGGCCCGGCAAGCGATGGCGCGTCGCACTCCTCCGAGTGCGGCGAACGGCCACACCGGCCCTGAATCGTCGCAAGCGGACCGCCCGCGGCTGGCCTCGGTATCTGAGGCGAACGGGCGAAACCGCAAATTGCAAGGAGATGCGAAAAACGACGAGCTTCTTGTCAGTCCGATCAAGCCGGCCTTAGCCTGAAAACAGTTGACCGCGGCGCGGCATATCCGCCTGCGGCGAAGGAGGAAAACCAGCGAAGGAGAAAACGGTGAGTAGAGCGAGCATCACGAAGGCTCACAACAAGATTCAGGAGCTCTCCTGGGAGCCAACCTACGTCTCGCCGGTTGAGAAGTACTCCACCGACTACACGTTCGAGAAGGCGCCGAAGAAGGACCCGCTGAAGCAGGTGCTTCGCTCCTATTTCCCGATGGAGGAGGAGAAGGACAACCGCGTCTTCGGAGCGATGGACGGCGCGATTCGCGGAAACATGTTCCGTCAGGTCCAGGAGCGCTGGATGGAGTGGCAGAAGCTGTTCCTCTCGATCATCCCGTTCCCGGAGATCTCGGCCGCCCGCGCGATGCCGCTGACGATCGGCACCGTGCCCAACCCCGAGGTCCACAACGGTCTGGCGATCCAGATGATCGACGAGGTACGGCACTCGACGATCCAGATGAACCTGAAGCGGCTGTACATGAACCACTACATCGATCCCGCCGGGTTCGACATCTCCGAGAAGGCGTTCCAGAACTGCTACGCCGGCACCATCGGCCGTCAGTTCGGCGAGGGCTTCATCACCGGCGACGCGATCACCGCCGCCAACATCTACCTGACGATCGTCGCCGAGACCGCGTTCACCAACGTGCTGTTCGTGGCGATGCCGGGGGAGGCCGCGGCCAACGGCGACTATCTGCTGCCGACCGTCTTTCACTCGGTCCAGTCCGACGAGAGCCGCCATATCTCCAACGGCTACTCGATCATCCTCATGGCGCTCGCCGACGAGCGCAACCGCGAGCTGCTCGAGCGCGACCTGCGCTACGCCTGGTGGAACAACCACGCCGTCGTCGACGCCGCGATCGGCACGTTCATCGAGTACGGCACCAAGGATCGGCGCAAGGACCGCGAGAGCTACGCCGAGGCGTGGCGCCGGTGGATCTATGACGACTACTACCGCAGCTACCTGATGCCGCTGGAGAAGTATGGCCTGGCGGTTCCCCACGACCTGATCGAGGAGTCCTGGAACCGGATCTGGAACAAGGGCTACATCCACGAAGTCGCACAGTTCTTCGCCACCGGCTGGCCGTTCAACTACTGGCGGATCGACGGCATGGACGACAAGGACTTCGAGTGGTTCGAGTTCAAATACCCGGGCTGGTATGACAAGTACGGCAAGTGGTGGGAGCGCTACGGCGAACTGTCGAAGAAGAACGGCCACGCGCCGATCCCGTTCGACGCCGACACCGACTACGTGTATCCGCACCGGTGCTGGAGCTGCATGGTCCCGTGCCTGATCCGTGAGGACACGGTGGTCGACGAGGTCGATGGCCAGGTCCGCACGTACTGCTCGGAGACGTGCGCGTGGACCGACAAGGTCGCCTTCCGGCCCGAGTACAAGGGCCGCGCGACGCCCTCGATGGGCCGGCTGACCGGCAAGCGCGAGTGGGAGACCATGTACCACGGGTACGACCTCGCGGAGTGCATCTCCGATCTCGGCTACGTCCGAGACGACGGGGAGACGCTCGTTCCTCAGCCCCATCTGGATCTCGATCCGAAGAAGATGTGGACGCTGAAGGAGATGAAGGGGCACACGGTCCAGAGCCCCAACATCCTCCTCAACGAGATGTCGCCCGAGGACCGCGAGGCGCACGTCGCCGAGTACAAGCGGGGCGGCCCGGCGGGCCGCAAGCCCGCTGAGGCAGGCGCCTAGCGCCGAAAGAGTTGCCGGAGGCGATCGGTTCGCACGAACCGGTCGCCGCTTCGGCATCTCTGGAGGGAGATAGAGCCACCCAGTGGGACAGACATACAACGTCAGACTCGAGCCCGTGGGCATCGATTTCGAGGTCGATGAAGATGAAACGGTCCTGCGCGGAGCCTTCCGCCAGGGCCTGATGCTCATGCACGGCTGCAAGGAGGGGCAGTGCGCGGCCTGCAAGTCGTTCCTGCTCGACGGCGACGTCGACCTGGAGCGTTATTCCACGTTTGCGCTCAACGACCAGGAGAAGGAGGAGGGATGGACGCTGCTGTGCCGGGCGCATGCCGAATCCGACCTCGAGGTCGAGCTCATCAATTACGACGAGGAGATCCTGCGCTCCGGGGTACCGCAGCAGACCCGGCAGATGTGCGTGGAGAAGATCGAGGCGCTCACCGGCGACATCCGCCGCCTGGTGCTCTCCGGGCAAGAGCTGGAGTTCAAGCCTGGCCAGTACGTCGACATCAAGATCCCGGAGTCAGACGAGGTCCGGTCGTTCTCGATGGCGAGCTTGCCCGGCGGCGAGCTCGAGTTCATGATCAAGATCTACCCGGACGGCAAGTTCTCGAGCCTACTGGCCAACGAGGAGCTCAAGGAGGGTGACGAGGTGGAGGTCACCGGGCCCTTCGGGGTCTTCACCCTGCGCGAGAGTTCAGATCGCCCGCTGCTGTTCATCGGCGGCGGCGCCGGCATGGCCCCGATCCTCTGCCTACTGCGCGCTCTCGCCGACAAGGGCATCGAACGCGAGGCCGTCTACTACTACGGTGCCCGCGGGCTGAAGGACCTGTTTCACCTGGACGAGCTGGCCGAGCTCGAGCGCCAGATTCCCAACTTCCGCTTCGTCCCGGCGCTGTCTGAGTGCGGCGAAGACGAGGGATGGGAAGGCGAGCGCGGGTTGATCACCGATGTGGTGACTCGTCTGCATCAGGAGCTGGGCGAGGTGGACGCTTACCTGTGCGGGCCGCCGCCGATGGTCGACGCCGCCATCGCGATGCTGGATCAGAACGGCGTACCCGAGGCTCGGGTCTTCTACGACAAGTTCACGACAACCGCGCCGGAATAGCGCGAGGAGGAGAGAGCACCCGATGGCAACAGACACTCACGCCCGGGACGAGAACCCCGACGTCCAAGCACCAAGCAAAGACGACGCCGTCCCGCCCCCGGTCACCGAGCGCAGCGTTCCCAAGCCGGTGTTCACCGACGCCGAGGCGGGCGCCAAGGAGTTCCCCTCGTCCACGAGCCGGAGCTACAACTACTTCACCCCCGCCAAGCGCCGCGCGACCGTCTATGAGGACGTCACCGTCGACGTGCAGCCCGACCCCGACCGTTATCTGCTCCAGGGCTGGATCTACGGGTTCGCCGACGGCACCGCCGGCTATCCGGTCGAGTGGACGAAGCTCAAGTCCTCCAACTGGCACGAGTTCCTGGATCCCAACGAGGAGTGGGAGCAGACGATCTACCGCAACAACGCCAACGTGGTTCGCCAGATCAGCCAGAACCTGGCCAACGCCAAGGCCGCGCGCGCCTTTGACGGCTGGAACCGCGGATGGATCAAGACCGTCGAGCGCCACGTCGGCGCCTGGGCCCACGTTGAGCACGGACTCGGCATGCACGTGTACCTGCCCGCGCAGCGCGACGCTCCGACCAACATGATCAACAACGCGCTGTCGGTGGCGTCGGCGCACAAGCTGCGCTTCGCCCAGGACATCATCCTCTACAACCTCGACCTCACCGATTCAATCGAGGGCTTCGACGGCGAGGCGCACAAGGACGCGTGGGCCAACGACCCGATCTGGCAGGGCACCCGCGAGAACGTCGAGCGGATCACCGCGGTCCGTGACTGGGCGGAGGCGTTCTTCGCCGCCAGCGTCGTGTTCGAGCCGCTCGTCGGCGAGCTGTTCCGCTCGGAGTTCCTGATGCAGGTCGCGGCTCCCCAGGGCGACTTCGTGACGCCGACCCTGATGGGCGCCGGCGAGTCCGACACCGCTCGTGACTATCGCGTTTCGCGCCGCCTGTTCGCGATGCTCGCCAACGACGAGCAGTACGGTGAGGAGAACCGGGGGACGATGCAGTCCTGGTTGAAGGAGTGGACGCCCCAAAGCGTCGCCGCAGCCCGCGCGATGCAGCCGATCTGGTCCCAGCCGGGCGAGAAGGTCATCCGCTTCGAGGATTCCCTCGAGCACTCCCAGCGGCGCTTCGACGAGGTGCTCGACCATCTCAACCTCAACGCAAAGGAGCTCGACACATGAGCAGCGAAGATCGATTCAAGGAGAACCGGTCGTCCTCGAACCGCGCCGGCGTCACCCTGATGAACAACCAGGTCGGCTACGTCGTCGCCGAGGTGATGCGGGGCAAGCCAGGCGTGACGGTCGAGGTGCTGCCGTCGATGATCCGCATCGACGGAGACAACAAGTTCGAGATCGATTACGAGGAGTGTGCCGAGGCGCTCGGGTGGGACGACTTCGGGAATGACGACTTCGAGGAGATCATGTCGACCCACTACGGGCGCATGGTCGTGCTCGACGACAAGATCATCATGTTCGCCAACCCCGAGGACGCGGCCGAGTACATTGGTTTCGACCTGCAAGCGCGCAGCTAGTCGGAGGGAGACAAGAGATGTACGAAAAGGATGGCAAGAAGTACTTCATCGTCGATGGCCACCTCCACATGTGGTCCGCCGGTCCGGACAACTGGGTCAAGGGCCAGGAGCAGTACGCCAAGGGCTGGATCGAGTGCTTCCACGCCTACATGGGGCTGGGTCCACCCGAGACGCACTGGCCGATCGAGAAGTTCATGAGCTACACCCACGACGACTTCGTCAAGGACGTGTTCGAGGACGGCGGCGTCGACGTCGGGATCTTCCAGTCGACGTACCTGCGCGAGTGGTACACGAAGGGGTTCAACACCGCCGCTCAGAACGCCGAGCTGTTTCAGAAGTATCCGGACAAGCTGATCGTCAACGGGCGGTTTGACCCGCGCGACGGCGATGCCGGCCTCCAGGAGCTGGAGGAGGACGCCAAGAAGTACAAGCTCCAGGGCGTCAAGCTCTACACCGCCGAGTGGAACGACGGCTCGCGCGGCTGGCGGCTGGACGACGAGATGACCAAGCCGTTCTTTGCCAAGTGCAAGGAGCTCGGGATCAAGAACCTCCACGTCCACAAGGGACCGACGATCTGGCCGCTGGACAAGGACGCATTCGATCCTCGCGACGTGGATGCGGCGGCCACCGACAACCCGGAGCTGAACTTCATCATCGAGCACGTGGGTCTGCCCCGGATCGAGGACTTCTGCTTCATGGCGACGCAGGAGCCCAACGTCTACGCCGGCCTGTCGGTGGTGCTCGGCGGCCTGATGTACGCCCGGCCGCGGTTCTTCTCCAAGGTCATGGGCGAGCTGCTGTTCTGGGTCGGCGAGGACAAGATGCTGTTCGGCTCGGACTACGGGATCTGGGAGCCTAAGTGGCAGATCGAGGGGTTCCTGAACTGGAACTATCCAGATGGGGACTACTCCGACTATCCCGAGGTGACCGAGGCGACCCGGCGCAAGATCCTCGGCCTCAATGCCGCCAAGCTCTACGGCATCGAGGTGCCGGAGGGCATGGGCGTCCCCGAGCCGCCCGAGGCGCCGGCCGCGAGGGACGACTCGCAGCTGGTGGAGTCGGGTACCGGATGAGCCGGCCGGCCTCCCCGGTGCAGGAGGCCGTTACACGCAGGACTGCCGCCGTCGCCGCGATCGAGGCGATCGGCGGCAGCACGCGTGAGCAGGTCCTCGACGCCCTGGGCACCGTCTATGACCCCGAGCTGGACGAGCCGATCACCTCGCTGCGCTTCGTCAGCGGGTGTGAGGTGAGCCCCGGTGGAGACGTCGCGCTCCGGTTGCGCCTGCCGACGCCGCAGTGCGCGCCCAACTTCGCGTTTCTGATGGCGGCCGACGCGCGGCGCGCGGTCCATGCCGTGCCCGGGGTGCGGGCGGTGCACGTCACGCTGGAGGACCACTACACCGGCGATGAGATAAACGAGGCGCTCGGACGCGGCGAGGGCTTCACCGGAGCCTTCCCGGGCGAGACCGAGGACGACGACCTACAGGCGCTACGAGACCTGTTCACCCGCAAGGCGCTGATCGCGCGCCAATCGCTGGTCTGCGAGGCGATGCTGGCGGATGGCGCCACCCCCGAGCAGGTGGTCGCGGCGACCGTCGCCGACCTGCCCGAGCTGGCGACGGCGCGGCGGGCGCTGGAGCTGCGCGCCCAACTGGGCATCTCCTGCGCGCCGGACGCACCGGCGTTCGTGCTCCCCGGCGGCGAGCCGCTGGCCGCCGACCAGCTCACGCGATGGCGCCGCGCGGCGCGGCTGGTGCGAACCAGCCTGGAGACCAATGGCGGCATCTGCCGCTCACTACTGGAGTTTCGTCACAACCTGGCTCCCGACCCCGAGGAGGTAGCAGGATGAAGGCCGCGAGGCTGCACGCCTATCAAGATCCGCTCAAGCTCGACAGCATCGATGAGCCCAAGGCCGACGGTCCGTTCGACGTGATCGTGCGCATGGGCGCCGCCGGGCTGTGTCGGACCGACCTGCACATCCAGGAAGGCCAGTGGGCCGAGAAGTCCGGAGTGAAGCTGCCCTACACGCCGGGCCACGAGAACGCCGGCTGGGTCCACGAGGTGGGATCGGGAGTGACGAACGTCGAAGTTGGAGACACGGTGATCGTGCACCCGTACATCTCCTGCGGGTTCTGCCTTCCCTGCCGGGTCGGCGACGACATGCACTGCCTCAACGGCTCGTTTCCCGGCATCGATCGTGACGGGGGGTTTGCCGACCTGCTCAAGACGTCGGCGCGCTCGGTGGTCAAGCTGGATGAAGGACTGGAACCGAAGGACATCGCCGCTCTGGCCGACGCCGGGCTGACCGCGATCCATGCCGTCAAGAAGGCGATCCCGGTGCTCACGGCCGGAACGCACGCGGTGGTGATCGGCGCCGGCGGCCTGGGGCACATCGGGATCCAGTGCCTGAAGGCGATGACTCCCGCCCAGGTCATCGTCATCGACCCCTCCGAGAAGGCGCTGACGCTGGCCGGGGAGATGGGCGCCGACCAGACGGTCAAGGTCGACGGCAACCAGGTCGACACCGTCCAGGAGATGACCAACGGTCTCGGCGCCGAGGCGATCATCGACTTCGTCGGCGAGAAGGGGGCCATCCAGGACGGGATCAGCATGGTCCGCGACGGCGGCTTCTATTACGTGATCGGCTACGGCGAGAACATCGACATCCCGACGATCGACGTGATCTCCCGGGAGATCTCGTTCATCGGCAACCTGGTCGGCACCTACGCCGACCTGAGCGAGCTGATGACGCTGACGGCGGAGGGGAAGGTCACCCTGCACACCTCTACGTACCCTCTGGACGCGATCAACGACGCGATGGGCGATCTGGACGGCGGTCGCCTGCAGGGTCGCGGCATCCTCATCCCCGCCGGCGCCTGACGAGAAGGAGCTCTGATCGATGGGCAAGATCCTGTACTTCAACCACGAGGCCCGGCAGCTGCTGGCCGCCGGCGTCGACGAGCTCGCCAACACGCTCAAGGTGACACTCGGGCCCAAGGGCCGCAACGTCGTGCTGGAGCGCCTGACGGGCGCTCCGACGATCACCAACGACGGCGTGTCGATCGCGCGCGAGATCGAGCTCTCCAACCCGTTGAAGAACATGGGCGCCCAATTGGTCAGAGAAGTGGCCAACAAGACGAGTGATCTCACCGGCGATGGCACGACAACCGCTACGCTGCTCGCCCAGGCCATCGTGCGAGAGGGCATGAAGGCGCTCGAGGAGGGAGCAAACCCGATGCTGCTGCGCCGCGGCATCGAGGACGCGACCGAGCTGGTCGTGGCCGAGCTGCGGCGCGCCGCCCGGGACGTCTCCGGACCCGACGACCTGGCCCACGTGGCCACGATCGCCGCCAAGGAGGACGAGCGGATCGGCGCGGCGGTGGCCAAGGCGCTCGATCGGGTCGGGCCTGAGGGCGTGGTCACGATCGAGGAGTCGCCGATGCCCGGTATCCAGGTCGAGTTCGTCGAGGGCATGCGCGTCGAGAACGGCCACTTCTCCCAGTACCTGATCCAGGACACCCAGCGGATGGAGACCGTCTTCGACGACCCCCACATCCTGCTCACCAACCGTCCGATCGTTCACGTGCAGGATCTGATGCCGACGCTCGACGCGGTCATGAAGAACCCACGACCGCTGATCATCTTCGCCGAGAAGGTGGAGGGCGCGGCCCTCGGGCTGCTGGTGCAGAACAACCAGCACGGGACCCTGAAGGCGGTCGCGGTGCGGGCGCCCGGCTTCGGCCATCGCCGGATCGCCCACCTGCACGACCTGGCCGCGTTCACCGGCGGCGAGGTGATCGCCGACGAGGCGGGCCTCACCCTGCAGCACGTCAAGGCCGAGACCTTCGGCTCAGCGCGCCGGGTGGTCGTCACCGACGACGCGACGGTTCTCGTCGAGGGCGCCGGCACCGAAGGGCAGATCGAGGCCCGGCTGGCGCAGATCCGCATCGAGCTCGAGCGGGCCACCCAGGACACCGACATCGAGGTCCTGCGGGAACGGCTGGCCAAGCTCTCCAGCCGGCTGGCGGTGATCCACGTCGGCGGCGCCACCGAGCCAGAGCTCAGGGAGAAGTTCCGGCGGACCGAGGGCGCGGTCGCGGCCACCCGTGCGGCGGTCGCCGAAGGCATTGTCGCCGGCGGCGGCACCGCGCTGCTGCGCGCCGAGGCGGTGCTTGACGACACCGGACTCGAGGGCGACTACCTGCGCGGCGCCGAGGTGATCCGCGACGTTCTCGCCGAGCCCCTGTACTGGGTTGCCACCAACGCCGGCTACGACGGCCACGCCGTGATCGACCAGGTCCGGGAGATGCCGGTCGGGCACGGCCTGAACGCGCTCACCGGCGATTTCGGAGACCTGTTCGACGACGGGGTCATCGACCCGCTGCGCGTGACTCGGCTGACGATCCAGCACGCCGCCTCGGTGGCGGCGCTGATGCTGACCACCGAGGCCCTGGTCGCCGAGGAGCTGATCGCGCAGCCGGGTGCGGTCATCGCCCCCGGCTTCGGCGATCTCGCCGAGGGCCTGGCGCGGCCGTCGTCGCCGGTTTAGAGGGAGGCCGACTAGGCACGGCCGCCGGGAAGGATTCGCCCCATCCGGGGTCTTCGCTGCTGACCCGTCGAGTGACGGGTCCAGCGAAACCACGAATAAGGAGCAGGATGATGGCGAAGCGAATCAGGTTTTTGATGGGCGGCATAGCCGCCCTTTTTGGGGTGGCGTTGGTGGTGGCGGCCTGCGGCGGCGGCAGCACCACCAGCTCGAGCGCGAGCGCACCGGCGACGAGCGCCGGTGGATCCGGCTCCGCCACCGTGGCCAACGCCTCGGCCAAGGGAGTCGCGATCCGCACGATGAGCGGCCCAGCGGGTACCTATCTGGTCGGTCCTTCGGGACGGGCTCTGTACCTGTGGGTGGCCGACCACGGTGACATGTCCAACTGCTCTGGGGCGTGCGCGGTGACCTGGCCGCCGCTGACAACCAAGTCGGCCCCGATCGCCTCGCACGGCGTCCGGTCAGCCGACCTGGGAACCACCACCCGGTCGGGCGCCACCAAGCAGGTGACCTACAAGGGTCATCCCCTGTATTACTACGCCGGCGACACCACCTCGGCCCAGACCACGGGCCAGGGCAGTGACAGCTTCGGCGCCAAGTGGTGGCTGGTTGCCCCGGCGGGCGCGGCGATCACCGGCAGCGGCTCATCCGGCGCTGCCGCCAGCAGCTCCTCGAGCGCCAGCGGCTACTGATCGGATGACGGAGTCGGTCGGTGCCCGCGGTGACGCGGGCACCGTCCGTTCGCAGCAACCTTCCGCCTAGCCGAGCAACCTTCCGCCCACCCGCGCAGCGCAGCACCCTCCGCCTCCCCCGACGAGCCACACCAGCGACACCACGGGGGTGATGCAGATCAGCCCCGATTACGATGGTCAAACTGCATCACCCGGCATGGGCTTTCCCCGCGCGATCACCCGCCGTTCACCCGACTGGGCAGCACGTGAAACTCCCCTCAGGAGCATGCGGCGGCGCCTACGTCAGCGCGGGCGCCTGCGGCAGAGCGGCCAGCGCCTGTTCCCGATCGCTCTCCGAGAACTCCGGATCCTCGAGCTCGCCCGCCAGGTACGCGTCGTAGGCGCTGAGGTCGAAGTGGCCGTGGCCGCACAGCCCGAACAGGATCACCCGGGCCTCCCCGGCCTCGCGCGCCGCCGTGGCCTCCTCGATCACCGCGCGGATCGCGTGGGCGGGCTCCGGCGCGGGGATGATCCCCTCGGAGCGGGCGAACCGAACCGCCGCCTCGAACGTCTCGTTCTGGCGGTATGCGCGCGGCGCCACCATCCCCGCCTTGACCAGCGCGCACACCAACGGCGAATCGCCGTGGTAACGGAGACCCCCGGCATGCACCGGCGGTGGCACGAACCCATGGCCGAGCGTGTACATCGGCATCAGCGGCGTCAGGCCGGCGGTGTCGCCGAAGTCATAGGCGTAGACGCCGCGGGTCAGGGTCGGGCAGGCCGCGGGCTCGGCGGCGATGAACCGCGTCTGGACGCCCTCGCGGATCACCCGGCGCAGGAATGGGATCGTGAGACCGCCGAAGTTGGACCCGCCGCCGACGCAACCGATCACGGTGTCGGGATACTCGCCTGCCATCTCCATCTGCGCGATCGACTCCTGGCCGATCACCGTCTGATGCAGCAACACGTGGTTGAGCACCGATCCCAGCGAGTAGTTGGTGTCGGCGCTCTGGGCGGCGACCTCGACCGCCTCGGAGATCGCGATCCCCAGCGAGCCGGTGGTGTGCTCGCTCTGGGCCCGCCCCGCCGCGGTGAGATCCGACGGCGAGCGGTGCACGGTGGCGCCCCAGGTCTCCATCATCGACCGCCGGTAGGGCTTCTGGTCATAGCTCGAGCCGACCATCCACACCTCGCACTCCAGCCCGAACATCCGGGAGGCGAACGCCAGCGCCGATCCCCACTGTCCGGCTCCCGTCTCGGTGCTCAGCTTGCGGATCCCGGCGGCTGCGTTGGCGTGGGCCTGGGCGACGGCGGTGTTGGCCTTGTGCGATCCCGGCGGCGAACCGCCCTCGTACTTGTAGTAGATGTGGGCGGGGGTGTCGAGCGCCTGCTCGAGCCGTCGCGCGCGGTACAGCGGCGTCGGCCGCCACAGCTTGTAGGCGTCGCGCACGGGCTCGGGGATCTCGATCTCCGGCTCGGCCGACACCTCCTGGCCGATCAGCGCCATCGGGAACAGCGGAGTCAGATCATCGGGTCCCGCCGGCTGCAGGACCCCGTCCCGCCCACCCCGAAGAGGTGGCGGCGCATCCCCGGGAAGGTCGGCCATCAGGTTGACCCAGTGCGTCGGGATGTCGGGCTCGCCGAGCATGAACTTGACCTGCGCCTCTCCCATCGCCCTCTCCTTTTGCGTCGTTCGGGCGCGATTGTATGAGAGCATCGCCGTCCGCCGTTCCGGCCGCAAATAATTACCCGGTCGCCGGCGATGCCGGTTAGAGTCGGCCGCGATGGCAACCGGGTCGCCATCTGCACAGAATCCCGCGGTTCCGGTTCGGTATCGGCAGAGCGTCACCGAGCTGACCGACGCTCAGCTCGCGCAGCTGCGATCGGCGTTCGCCGACATGCAGGCCACCGCCGATGATCGGGGCTATCAATACTGGGCGGGGATCCACGGCCTGCCACTGCCCGATTGGTGCGACAAGTTCGGCCACGGCAAGCCGACCTTCCTGCACTGGCACCGCGCCTACCTAGTGCAGTTCGAGCGCAAGCTGCGGGCGGCCGGCAGCGGGCACGACGTGATGCTGCCGTGGTGGGACTGGCTGACCACGCCCGAGGTTCCGCCGGCCTACTCGGCGGCGCAAACGCCCGACGGCACGCCCAATCCGCTGTACTCGGTGACGATCAACGACGTCGCCCTCCAGCAGGGACAGCGCGGCGCGATCCCGGGCGATCCCGAGGAGAAGCAGCTGGCCCGCCGACCTCAGACGGCCCGCAACCCCGGTCTGCCCGGAACCCAGCTGCCCGGCCAGTCCGACATCGACACCGTGCTCGGCTATGACGACTTCGCTTCGTTCACCGCCAACCTCGAGGACTGGCACGGAGCGGTGCACGTCTGGGTCGGCGGCCATATGAGCGACATCCCGTTTGCCGCCTACGACCCGATCTTCTGGGCCCACCACGCGATGATCGACCGGATCTGGCGGATCTGGCAGCTCACCCATGCCGGCAGCGCCAGCATGCCGCCGGCGCTGGCGCAGGAGGTCATGGAGCCGTTCGGGGTGGTCGCGTCGGGCACCCTCGACGTGACCCAGTTCGGTTACGACTACGCCACCTCGTCCACCGACGTGCCGGTACAGGACTGACGCAATGGACCACTTCGTCTCGCCTTCGATCGAGCTGACCGCCAGCCAGAGCGACGGCCGATACCGCCGGGCCGACCTCGTGTTCTACGAGGTCGATGCCGGTGGTGCCTCGTTCACCGCGCGCGTGTTCCTGGATGCGCTAGGTGGCGACGCGGACACGTCGGCCACGCGCACCGCCGGGTACGCGGGCTTCTTCACGATCTTCGGCCACGGCGGCTGCTTCGGCGACGCGGGCCACTGCGACGTGCCCGAGACCCGTGACCCGTTCGACACCGGGCCTCCGCACCCGCTGACGCCGCAGACCAAGATGGTGGAGGTGACCGATCGCCTGCGCCAGATCGAGGGGGCGGCGGTGGTCGCGACCGTGCTGGCGGTCACGCCGTCCCGAGACGGCCCTGAGCTGATCGACGCGCTCGCCTTCCGCGGCCTGCGCCTGCTCACCTACCGCTGAGAGAGAAAGCTTCGGCCGCTCCCGACCGTTGCTTTCCCAGAAAGCAATAGAAGCAGGGGGCAGACACTCAGGCCGGAAGCCGATCGTGTCGATAACACCGATGAGCATGGACACGCAGCGGACTCATCTTCGCCAGGCGCAGCTTGCCTGGACACGGGCGACGGCCCGTGCGCCGGTGGACGTGCCGGCGCCGCGAACCGCGGTGTCGGCGGGCGCCATCCTGCTCGGCGGCATCGCGCTGCTGCTCATTGGGCACCCCGTCGCGTGGCTCGCGGGCGCGATCTTCGGCGTGGGTGGCGCGGCCGTGGCGCTGCGTCGCGGTGCCGACGCGGCCGACGCGGCCGACCAGCGGGGTGCCGCCGAACCCCGCCCCGCGCGCCGGACGGAGCTCGCGCTCGAGCCGCTGGGGGGTGCCGGGTGGCGGTTCGTACACGACGTGAGCGGATCCGAGGGCGTCTACGACCACATCGCGGTCGGGAGCGGGGGAGTGATCCTGATCGAAAGCTTGTGCCCGGGAGGAGTGGTGACGATGGAGTCCGGAACGCTCATCCTCGAGCAGCGCCGGCAGGCCGGCGGCGCGCCGGAGCGGCGGCGGATTCGCCCTCGCGCAGTGGCCGAGGCCACCGCGTTCCGGGATGACGTGCACCGCCTCACCGGATGCCGGGCCTGGGTCCAGGCCGTGGTGGTGTTCTGGTGTGACTTCCCGGCCGGCTGCGTGGTCGACGGGCGCTGCGTTTACATCCACGGCTCGAGACTGACCGAGTGGCTCCTGCGCCGCCCGCACCAGCTGGATCCGGCGGAGACCGACGACGTGTTCGCCGCCGTGCAGCACCTGGCTCGGGCCGGCGGCGAGCTCTCGCTCCCGATCGCCGTCTGAGGCGCTCGTCAGTCGCCCACGAGGCCCTTGGCGCGCAGCTCCTCACGAGCGGACGCGGATTTCTCGACCCCATCCAATCCCATGCCGTGCAGCACGTCGGCGGCCTTGGAGAACTGGACATCGCGGTAGTCGACGATCTCCAGCAGGTTGCCGCTGGGATCGTGGACACGGAGCGAGCCAGACGAGCGGACATCGACGCCGGCTTCCCGCAGCGCCGCGCGCAGCGCCTCCTTGTCGGCGACCACCAGCCCGACGTGACGCGCGCCGTCTCCGGGAGGGTCGCCCTCGCTGAGCGCGATGAACTGATCGCCGAGATCGATCCAGGCCATCGTTCCGCGACGCCCGCGCAGCTCCAGCTCGAAGAACTGCCCGTACCAGGACAGCGCCTCGTCGAGGTCGCGCACCTCGAACGCCACGTGGTTGATCCCGATCGGTCGTACGGTCATCTGCGCTCGCCGCACACGATAATCGAACCTCCCCGGCCCGCACCTGCGAACCCTTAGGAGCCGCGTCTTGGATTGGTCGATCCCCGCCGACGTCACCGCGCTGCTGAGCTCGATCGACGAGTTCATCGAGCGCGAGCTCGTACCGCTGCAACGAGCCAACCCGGAGTACTTCGATCACCGCCGGGAGTTCACGCGCACCGACGTACAGCGCGATGGGGTTCCCTCGGAGCGCTGGCACGAGCTGCTCGCCCGCGCCCGGCGCCTGAGCATCGACGCGGGCTTCTACAAGTACCCGTTTCCCGCGGAGCTCGGCGGCAGCGACGGCTCCAACCTGGCGATGGCGATCATCCGTGAGCATCTCGCTCATCGCGGCCCCGGCCTGCACGCCGAGCTCTCCCACGAGGCCTCGGTCGTGGCCAACGAGCCGCTGGTGTCGGTGCTGCACGAGTACGGCACGCCCGAGCAGAAGCGACGGTATCTTGCTCCGTTGGTGGACGGACGCGCCGCGATCGCGTTCGCGCTCACCGAGCCCGGTCACGGCAGCGACGCCACCTATCTGACCACCCGGGCGCGCCGCGTCGACGACGGCTGGGTGCTCGATGGGGTCAAGCGGTTCATCACCGGGATCGACGTGGCGTCGGCGGTGCTGGTGTTCGCCCGGACCTCGGGCGCGGACGGTAAGGCGGCCGGCATCAGCGCGTTCCTGATCCCCACCGACACCCCGGGCGTCGCTGTCCCTTACTACTGGTGGTGCCTGAACATGCCGACCGACCACGGCGAGGTGACCCTGGACGGGGTGCGGGTCGGCGACGACGCCGTGCTCGGGGAGGTCGACCGAGGACTCGATTGCGCCCAGCTGTTCGTGCACGAGAACCGGATCCGGCAGGCGGCCTCGTCGCTGGGTGCGGCTCAGTTCTGCATCGACCGCAGCATCGCGTACGCGCGAGAGCGGGTCATCTTCGGCAAGCCGCTGGCCGAGTACGAGGGCATCCAATGGCAGCTGGTGGAGCTCCAGACCGAGGCCGAGCTGGTGCGAAACACGCTGTACAAGACCGCTTGGCTGATGGACCGGGAGGGCGGCCCCTCCACCAGCGCCAAGCTCAGCGTGAGCGACAAGGTGTCGATGGTCAACTACCGGGCCAACCGCCTGGCCTGCGACGCCGCCGACCGGGCGATCCAGGTCCACGGCGGGCTGGGCTACACGCGACACGAGCCGTTCGAGTACATCTACCGCCATCATCGGCGCTACCGGATCACCGAGGGCTCGGACGAGCTCCAGCTGCGGAGGATCGCCGGGCGGCTGTTCGGCTTCACCAGCTCCGCAGCCGCTCCAACCCCCGGCTCAGCATCGTCGGCGTCGTGACCGCGGCCAGCTCGAGGCCCGGGTCGGGCACGGGCAGCCGGCGGTTGCGCTTGGCGATCGCCATCACCGTCGCCCCCAGCTTGTAGCAGCAGCAGGCCTCAAACCACGGCAGGTCGGCGGGTGGCTCGGGCGGGTCCGCCGCCGCGAGGTACTCAGCCAGCAGCTCGCCCGCGCCCGGCATCGCGTCCGCCGCCGCCTGATTGGCGGCGTCGCGCTCGGCCACCCGCTGCTGCACCGGGTCGGCGAACATCATCAACCAGGCCAGGTCGGTGCGCGGATCCCCCACCGACCAGATCTCCCAATCGATGATCGCCGTCAGCCGGTCGGCGACGAACTGCATGTTGCCCAGTCGGTAGTCGCCGTGCAGGATCCGGGGGGGCACGGCGGCCGGAACGCGCGCCGTCAGCGCGTCTCGCAGCTCCGCCTCGTTGGCCCGGAGATCGTCGCCGGCGGTGGCGAACAGCCGCGCCCAGCGCTCCAGCTCCTGGCTCAGGGTCAGCGCCGGCTCCTGGCTCAGCCCGGCCCGGATGGGTTCGATCGCCTGCAGCCGCGCCAGCATGCGGGCGGCGGCCCGGGCGCGGTCGGCGACCACGGCGGGTGCCGGCGGGCGCGCGCTCACGTCCCATTTCGGCTCGTACGCCTCGCCGGGGACGAGCTCCATCACGAAGAACGGCGGCACGCCGTCGTCCTCGGTCAGCACCGCCGGGACGAGGACGCCGGGCGCGCCGTGCACGGCGCTCAGCACCCGGGCCTGGCGCAGGACGTCGCGGTTGCGGACGGGCGCGAGCCCCGGCGGCGCCACCTTTATCACCACCGCCTGGTCATCGTCCCCGGTGCCGGCGAGCACCGCCGAGAAGGTGAGGCTGGAGATGCCGCCGTGCAGCGGACGCAGCTCCGCTAGCCGGGCACCGGGCCACCGACGCTGCACCGCCCGCTGCGCCCGCTCGGCCAGCTCCGGCAGCGACAGCTCGGTCACGGTTGCGCGCCGGCGCGGCCGCGCACGACGCTGCTGGTCACCGACATCGAGTTGAGCGTCTGGCCGCCGTCGATCACCAGCTCCTGGCCGGTGACGCTGCCGGCACCGGGGGAGGCGAAGTAGGCGACGGCGGCGGCGATCTCCCCCGGCGCCACCATCCTTCCGGAGGGGATCCGCGCAAGCCAGGCGTCGATGATCTCCTGCGGCATCGCCAGGGCTCCGGCGCTGGCGACCAAGCCCGGCAGGATCGCGTTGGCGGTGATGCCCAGCGGCGCGTTCTCGGCGGCGACCGTCTTGACCATCCCGACCAGCCCTGCCTTGCTGGCGCTGTAGGCGACCTGCGCCGGCATCCCGTATCGGGCGGCGAAGCTCGAGATCACCACTATCCGTCCGAAGCGCCGCTCCCGCATCCCTCCCAGGCAGGCCTGCACCACCCGATAGCTACCGGTGAGGTTGATCGCCAGGTCCCGCTGCCACCGCTCCAGGGGCATCGAGTGGGCGCCGCCGAAGATCGTCGGCACGCCGGCGTTGGAGACGAGGACGTCGATGTCATCCAGCGCCGGCAGCTCGTCGGCGACGAGGTCGACCCGATAGGTGCAGCCGGGCTCGAGATCGAGCGTGACCACCTCCAGTCCATCCTCGCCCAGTCGGCCGGCGATCGCGGCTCCGATGCCGCCGGGGTGGGCGGCCCCGGTGACCAGCGCCTTGAGCCGGCGGTCCGGGCCGGGGTCGGCGGCGGGCGCGGCGGGGCGGGCGGACTCCACTGCTACGCCATCGTAAGGCCGCCGCTGACCGACAGCGTCTGGCCGGTGATGTACTCGCTGCTCTCGCCGGCGAAGAACCGAACCGCGGCGGCCACGTCCTCGGGCTGGCCCAGCCGCTTCATCGGCACCGCCCGGGCCAGCCGTTCCAGCACCTTGTCGGCGTCGGGATGGGCTTGAGCGACGTCGCGCAGCATCTCGGTGTCGGTCGGCCCCGGACACACGACGTTGGCGGTCACGCCCATCCGTGCGGTCTCGCGCGCGACGGTCTTGGTGAACGAGATGATCGCGCCCTTGGCGCCGGCGTAGACCGACTCCAACGAGGAGCCGACCCGGCCGGCGTCGGAGCTGATGTTGACGATCCGCCCCCAGCGACGTTCGATCATCGACGGCAGCAGCGCCCGGGTGAGGCGCAGGCCGCCCTTGAAGTTGACCTCCAGCACCTCCTGCCAGAACTCCTCGTCGGAGTCGACGAACGGCTTGAGCTCATCCCAGCCGGCGACGTTGACGAGCACGTCGATCTCGCCGAACTCCTGGATCGCCGTCTGCACCCCGTCGGCGACGCTCGCCGGGCTGCGGACATCCATCTCGATCGCCAGCGCCCGACCCCCAGCCTCGACGATCCGCTGGGCGTTGGCCCGCGCCAGCTCGGCGCGGATATCGGCGATCACCGTCGGCTTCCCGTCCTGAGCCAACCCGCGCGCGATCGCCGCCCCGATCCCGCGCGCGCCGCCGGTGACCAGCGCGACGCGCTGTGGCGGGCTGGTTGACATGGCGCGGCACGATACCCAGTTGTCGCCCCGGCGGTGGCCCCGGCCCGCAGCGCGACGCCGAACCGTCGCGAGTCCCCTGTCGCGAGTCAGACAGGGCGGAACCCGGCGTCGGCATCAATCTGATTGGCGGCGCGTCCGGCGCAGCGGCTCGTACTCCCACAGCCCCAGGAGGGTCAGCAGCAGGGCGATCAGCAGCCCGAGGACGGTGGCGGAGACCTCCGAGCCGACCAGCGCGAGCGCCGCCAGCGCCGCGATCGCGATGCAGCGCTTGCGCGACCCGCGGCCGATCATCCGGATCCGGAACAGCAGCTCGCCGAGCAGGTACAGGATCGGGCCCGCCAGTGTGACCGCCAGCGGCCCGGCGGTGAGCGACTGGCCCGGCTGCCGGGTGAGGTAATCGGCGCCGACGGCGCTGAGGATGATCCCGGCGACGATCGGCAGGTGCAGGTAGGTGTAGCCGTCCCGCGCCAGGTCGACTGCCTTCTCGCTGTCGCGCATGTGCTGGCGGGACCTGACCGCGATCTCTCCGAAGTACAGCCACCACAGTGCCGAGGTCTGCACGAACGCGATCGCGAGCGCGGCCACCACCGCGGGGGTGAGCCCGGCCGACGCCGCGGTGGCGCCGGTGACGACGATCGATTCGCCGAGCGCGATGATGATGAACCCCTGGCATCGCTCGGCGAAGTGCGAGCCCTCGATCGGATGCGCCACCTGGAGACGCCCCCGGCGCGGTACCCAGTACCAGAGCAGCGGGGCGGCCAGCTCGATTGCCAGCGCCGGCGCCCACAGCGCCAGGTGCTCGCCCCGAGGCAGGAACGCCCCGCCGAACCAGAGGCCGCCGGCGAGCAGGCTCCAGGCCAGGAGCCGCACGAAGGTCTCCCCGAGCGGGTGGTCGCGGCGCACCAGCAGCGTGCCCCCGGCGTTTCGCCCCACCTGGAGGCCGACGTAGGCGCAGACGAACAGGACCGGGTGGCGCGTGAACGCCTCGGGCAGCGCCGCCGCCATCAGCAGGCTGGCGAGGCCGACGGCGACGATCAGCAGCCTGACCCGGGTGGATTCCGGATCCAGCCAATTGACCATCCACGTCGTGTAGATCCAGGCCCACCAGACGACCAGCAACAGGAACGCCATGTGCCAGACGGCCGTCCAGCTGAGGTGGTTCGAGATCAGCAGATGGGAGAGTTGGGTGACCGCCAGCACGTAAACGAGGTCGAAGAACAGCTCGAGGCTGGTCGTCTCCTGCGCATTGCCGTCGCGCGCCCGCAGGTGGCGATCGCGTCGATCCGGGACCGCGGCGGTCACGGCCACATCTTCGAGGGACGGTGGTTGCAACGCGTACGAACGATAAATCCGACGACATGGCCCCCGCCGACCGCCACCGGCCCTGTGCGATCGTTGGAGCGGGCTCGACCCGGGCTCGGATTCCTCACCGTCACTCCCAGGTGCGCCGTCTCGACGCCCCGCTGGCGGCTTCCCACGGGCGGACGCTGAACGCAGTTCGAGGTCCTGCTCAAGCTCAGGACGCCAGCGCGGGCCGGCGCGCTTGCACGCCGCGAAGCGCAGTCACCTCGTCCAACCCCTGTTCGTGATCCACTGACCCCTGAGCAGCGCCGGACGCTGGGTGACGCCTGGGCCGCGATCCAGGAGGCGCTGCCGAGATCCCGACGAGCGCGAGGCGCCCGCCAGGTCGCCGTCGCCTCTGCCCCCGCGCGTAGCGCCTGCCATCGCCCGAGCCGTGGTGCTCCGCAGGTCGGCCCAGCCGCCCCCGAATGGCCTGATCTCGACTGTCTCCGGGTAAGATCGACCTCGTGACCGTGGTCGACAACGTTCCGGCCTCGCTGGCCGAGTGGCGCACGGCGTACGGTCTGACGCCCGAGCGAGACGCGCCCTTCACCACGCTGTCGGGCGAGGCGATCCGTCCGCTGTACACCGAGCGCGATCTCCCGGGAGACGATCCCGCCCACCCCACCATCGGGCTGCCCGGGCAGTATCCGTACACGCGCGGGGTGTATCCGTCGATGTACCGCGGCCGGTTGTGGACGATGCGCCAGTTCGCCGGCTTCGGGACCGCCGAGGAGACCAACGGACGCTTCCGCTACCTCCTGGACCACGGCCAGACAGGCCTGTCCACGGCGTTCGACATGCCGTCGCTGATGGGTCACGACTCCGATCATCCACGTTCCCTGGGAGAGGTGGGGCGCGAGGGGGTTGCCATCGACACGGTGCTGGACATGGAGACGCTGTTCGGTGGGATCCCGCTGGGCGACGTGACCGTCTCGATGACGATCAATGCGCCAGCGGCGATCATGCTGGCTTTCTACGTAGTGGCCGCTGAGCGTCAAGGGGTGGGGCCCGAGGCGCTGGGCGGGACGATCCAGACCGACATCCTCAAGGAGTACATCGCCCAGAAGGAGTGGTGCTTCCCGGTCGACCCGGCGATGCGACTGGTCACCGACATGGTGGCGTGGTGCGCCGAGCACATGCCGCGCTGGCATCCGATCAGCATCAGCGGGTATCACATCCGCGAGGCGGGAGCGACGGCCGCGCAGGAGCTGGCGTTCACCCTGAAGGACGGTCTCACCTATGTCGAGCACGCGGTCGCGCGGGGGCTCGACGTCGATGACTTCGCGCCCCGGTTGTCGTTCTTCTTCAACGCCCAGATCGACTTCTTCGAGGAGATCGCCAAGTACCGCGCGGCGCGGCGGATCTGGGCGCGCGAGCTGCGCACCACGTTCGGAGCGCGGCGCCCCGAGTCGTGGCGGATGCGGTTTCACACCCAGACGGCGGGGGTTTCGCTGACCGCGCAGCAGCCGCTGAACAACATCGTGCGGACGGCGATCGAGGCGCTGGCTGGAGTGCTCGGCGGTACCCAGTCGTTGCACACCAACTCCTACGACGAGGCGCTGGCGCTGCCCACCGAGCAGGCGGTGCGGATCGCGCTGCGCACCCAGCAGATCATCGCCGAGGAGACCGGCGTGGCCAACACCATCGATCCGCTGGGCGGCGCCTACTTGGTGGAGGCATTGACCGACCGGATGGAGGAGCTGGCGTACGACTACTTTGCCAAGATCGACGAGCTCGGCGGCATGGTGGAGGCGGTCAAGCGCGGGTTCCCGCAGCGGGAGATCGCCGACGCGGCGTTCGAGCTGCAGACCGAGATCGACGCCGGACGCCGGATCGTGGTCGGCGTCAACCGGTTCACTGAGGGCGAAGAGCAGGCGACCGAGATCCTCCGCATCGATCCCGCGCTGGAGGCCAAGCAGATCGCCCGCGTCCAGTCCGTGCGCTCGGACCGTGACGAGGCGACGGTGGCCAGGATCCTGACGTCGATCCAGGAAGCCGCCGCCGGTGACGCCAACCTGATGCCGCTGCTGATCGACGCCGGCCGCGCCCACGCCTCCGAGGGGGAGATCGTGCAGGCGCTCCAGCAGGTGTGGGGCGATTATCGGGAGGCCCCAGTCTTCTGAGTCCCCGCCGCGTCGAGTACGCCGGCGAGGTGGTGCAAGCTGAGCCGGATATAGGAGCTTAGTTCGCATCACCCCGGCGCACGGGGCCGGATCAGCACGCGGCGCCCGCCAACGCTGCCGCGGACGCGGAGGTGCACCGCGGACGCTAGCCTGCGGACCCTTGGCAGACCGAGTTCGGCCATCTTCTGGCGCCCGCGCAGTCGTGGGCCGGCGGTTACGGCGCGCGGTCGTCGAGATTCGGTGGGTTGCGCGGCTGCTCGTCCTGCCGCCCCGGGTCGCGTGGTTCCAAGCGCGGGCGCGGCGGCTGGCGTGGCAGACCGGGGACCAGTTCAGCCTCACCTCGGCGACGCGGCCGCCCGACCTGCGCCGGCTGCTGTCGGCGGCGCGGGGCCGCCGGCGGGTGGTGGAGCTCGGCACCGCCACAGGCTGGACGGCGATCTCGCTGGCCCTGGCCGATCCGCGGCGCCACGTCCTGACCTGCGACGTCGTGCAGCGCTCCGAGCCCGCTCGGTACCTGGAGCTGATCGATGATTCGGTGCGGGACCGGATCGAGCTGACAGTCCGCCGGGGAGCCGACGGGCCGGTGGGGGACGAACCCGTCGACCTGCTCTACATCGACAGCTCGCACGAGCGCCAGGCGACGGTCGCCGAAGTCCGGGCGTGGTGGCCGGTGCTGCGCGGCGGCGGGGCGATCGTCTTCGACGATTACACGCATCCCGACTTCCCGGGCGTCCGCGACGCGGTGGCCGAGCTCGGTTTACCGGGCTCCCGGCGGGGAACGCTGTTCGTCTCGTCGGTGCCGGCCGTCGAGCCCTGAGCTACCGGCGCTTGGGCGGTTCGCCGCTGAGCTTGTCGGCGAGCTCGTCGATCAGCTCCGACACCCGGTGCGCGGCCGGCGACCGGCGGGTCTCGGCGACGCGCTGCGAGAGCTCGGAGGCGGCGTCGTCGAGGATCTTGGTGAAGCTGTCATCGGTGGAGAAGTAGCCGAGCTCCGCGTCGGAGGGACGCTCGCCACGCGAGGCGCCGGCCATCTCGCGGACGTCACGCTGGGTCTGCTCCTGCGCGGTGCGAGCCTCGCGGGCGGCGCGCTCGCGGGCGGCCAGCGCCGCCTGGAGCTCACGCTCCATCTCGGCCAGGCGCGAGTTCAGGTCAGGGTCGGTCGCCGAACCGCTTGCGGCCCCACGCCGGGCACCTCTGTCCGTCCCGCCCTGGCGCAGCCGACGAACCTGTGCCCACGCCTCCTGCACCTCCTCGAAGCGCCGAGCCGACTCCGGCGAGCCTCCGTTGTGGTCGGGGTGGTGGAGCTGCACCAGCCGCCGGTAGGCCGCCCGCAGCTCGGCGTCGGTGGCGGACGGCCTCACGCCGAGGATCTGGTACGGGTCGGACATCGTCAGCGATAAGGGTAATGACGGCGCGCGAACCCGACTCCAACAGCGGGTCGGCGTCGGTGCGCCGCGAAGTCGTGCCGGGGCAGACCCGGCGCCGTGCGTTCCGGAGGGGCACGAGACCACTCTCGGTTTCGCCGTAAGACCACTAGTCGATCAACGGGGGGTTGCGCAGCGACGCGTTGAGGTGCTCGGACAACGCGGTGGCGGCGGCGCGGCGCGCCGCCAGCTCCTGGCGGTCGCCCTCGGCGCCGGCCAGGGCGGCGACATAGGCGGTGTCGGCGGCCTCCCAGAGCTCGCGCTGCCGACTCGTCTCGCGCGCCGCCGACCGGCGCTGCGTCTCCACCTCGTCGGCGATGACGTGGGCGGGGGTATCGGCGGGGTAGCTGACCTGAGCGTCCGCCCGCCGGACGAACGTGAACGTGTGCGCCTCGGTGAGCACCGGCTGGTAGAGCACGCGCTCGACCACCGTCGAGGCGTCGTCGAGCACGCGGGTGTACACCGCGAAGCGCGGGTAGGGCGCCAGCTCGGCGAGCCACCCGCGTCCCCGCGCGTCGCTGACGTGAGTCCGCCGCTCGTCGATGGTGAGGCCCGCGTACTCGGCGACGTGAACCCACCCCCAATGGGTGGCGACGAGGACGGCGCCGATCGCCGCCAGCAGCACCGCGGACAGTCCGCCGTTGCCGAAGACAAGCCGGGCCACGCCGTAGATGAGCATCACGGCGCCGACGATCAGCGTCGCCCCCGTCATCAACGACCCGGCCGAGACCAGCCGATCGTGCTCGGTGGTGGCTATCGCCCGGCTGGGGCGCGGCGCGACGTCGGGGATCCCGTCGAGGTCGTCCTCGAGCAGCCGCGGGTCGGCGGCCACGCCCAGAAAGCGGATCGTCTCGCCGCTTTCGCCCACCGCCGGTGAGCCGCCGCTGTCGCCCATCGTCGGTGAGCCGTCGACTGTCTACTCGGGCAGACTCCTCCTCGCCCCGTTGGCGGGGTGCCCGGACGCGTCGGCGGCGAGGCTGCCGGTGAGCATTCCCTCCTGCACCTGGCTCATCAACGAGCCCACCGATGCCGGGGAATGCGGCAGCAGCAGGGTCGTCATGTTGCCGTTCTCGCCGACTGATCGCAGCGTGTCCATGTACTGCGTCAGCGCGACCAGACCCATTGCCTCCTTGGGGTCGATACCGCTGCTGCCCGCGATCAGCGCCAGCGAGGCCTTGAGACCCTCGGCGATGGCCTTGCGCTCCGCGGCCACCCCCTCACCGTGCAGGCGCATCGATTCCGATTCGGCCTCGGCCTTCTTGATCCGCAACGTCTTGTCGCCCTCGCCCTGGGCGGTGGCGGCCTCCTGGTTGCGCCGCGCCGCGTTGATGTTGTTCATCGCGTCCTTGACGCGCTGGTCGGGCTCGATGTTCGTCACCAGCGCCTTGATGATCTCGTACCCGTAGTCCGCCATCTGCTTCTGCAGCGTCTCCTGGATGTGCTTGGCGATCGTGTCGGCGTCGGCGTAGGCCTCATCGAGGTCGAGCGTCGGAATGTGTGACCGCACCACGTCGAACGCGTAGGACTTCATCTGTACCTCAGGATCGTCGAGCTTGTAGAAGGCGTCCTTGACCTTCGACTCGTCGGCGCCGACCATGTACTGGATCGCGAGCTTCACGACCACGAACACGTTGTCCTTGGTCTTGGTCTCGATGTCGGCGTTGAGCTGCTCAACCTGCAGGCTCATCCGCCCGGCGACGGACTCGACGAACGGTGACTTGCGCTGCAGACCGGGACCGGCGACGCGGACGAACTTGCCGAACCGTTCGACGATCGCCCGTTCCTGCTGCTCGACGGTGAAAAAGAACAAGGGCATGAGACTTCCTTTCAGGTGCGCGACCGACCGGCGGGACCGGTCGAGGCCGCATTAGACCGCTAACACGCTAATACCATGACCATCAAGGCTACGCCCCCCCGGAAGCGGGCTCAAACCTCTCAGGTGCCGGAACAGCTTGAGAGAGCGGCGCCACCGCCATCCGTCGAGCCGGCGCCGCTCAGGTTCCGCTCGGTCCGAACCGCTCGGTCCGGATTCGGCCGGGATCGTGGCCGATCTCCACCAGCGCCGCCGCGCCCGTCTCGACGAACGCACTGGGCCCGCAGATGTAGATCAGCGGCTGCTCGGATGGCGCCCAGCACACCGCCTGCAGCAGCTCCCGATCAATCCGGCCGCGGTGTCCCTGCCAGTCCTCAGGCCACGCGCGAGTGAGCGTGAAAGCGACGTCGATCCGGTCATCGCCGGCGAGACTGGTGAGCTCGTCTCGGTAGATGACCTCCTCCCAGGACCGGGTCGAATAGAGAAGACGGGCGGGCACCACTCCGTCGATCGCGACGTGGTGGCGCAGGATCGACCGGAACGGGACCACGCCCGATCCTCCGCCGAGCAGCATCAGCGGCCCACCGAGCGGGGCCTCCCAGATGAAGTAGCCACCGATCGGCCCGCGCAGCTCCAGCTCGTCGCCGTCCCGGAGCTCATCCAGCAGGTAGGGCGACACCTCGCCATCCTCGATCAGCTCGACCGTCAGCACGAGGTGGTCGTCCTCGGGCGACGAGGCGATCGAGTAGCTGCGCTGCGCCTGATATCCATCCTCGGCGGTGAGGCGGACGTCCACGTGCTGACCGGCTCGGTGGCCGGCCCACTCAGGGGCATCCAGCACGATGCTCTTGACCCGCGCGGTCTCGGTGACGAGCTCTGAGACCGAGGCCAGCTGCCATTTCAGTCGCCCTGGTATCGCTGCTCGCGCCATGGGTCCCCGTGATTGTGGTAGCCGTAGCGCTCCCAGAAGCCGGGATCGTCCATGGGCGTCAAGGTGAGACCGCGTACCCATTTGGCGCTCTTCCAGAAATACAGGTGCGGAACCAGCAGCCGGGCGGGGCCGCCGTGCTCTGCCTCCAGCGCGCTGCCGCCGTACTCGTAGGCCACCCACGCTCGGCCGCCGGTCACGTCGTCGAGCGACACGTTGGTCGTGTAGCCGCCGTCAGACCACGCGGTCACGTAGCCGGCGGTCGAGTTCACCTCCGCCAGCAGCGTGTCGACCGACACTCCGCGCCAGCTGGTGTCGAGCTTTGACCACTTGGTTACACAATGGATGTCGGTGGTGATCGTCTCCGCGGGCAGGGCGAGGAACTCCTGCCAGGACCACGACATCGACTGCGCCACCGCGCCGTTGACGGCGAAGCTCCACTGGTCCAGCGGCGTGTGCGGCGTCGGACCGGCCGACAGCACCGGAAAGTCGGTGGTCACGTACTGCCCGGGCGGCACCCGCGCCGGATCGACGGTGGAGCGGCGACGGCCGTGAAAGCCACGTGAGATAGGTGTCATCGGTCGTCCTCTCGGTGAAACGGCGTACGAACTCGAGCGCTGTGTCGGCGATCTCGCGCCAGCCGCTGTCGATTCTCAGCGCGTGCCCACGACCGGGAATCCTCACGATCTCGGTCACCCCACGGTTGTGCTCCTGACGCTTGGACGAGGCATTGGCGATCGCCCACGGCACCGTGTGGTCCTGCTCGCCGGAGGTGATCCACAGCGGTCCGCGATCCGGATTCTCGGTGTCGACCTTGGCCTCGGTCCACGGGTTCAGGTTGGCCGTCGCCGTCTGGAACAGCGGCGCTCCCGAGGCCGGGACCGCGAACTGATCGTAGAGCTGCTTGGCCTCCTCCTCGCTGACCGCGTTGGCGAAAGCCATGCCGGACCTGCTCGTTGGTGAGCGGCACCGCCCGGTTGCGACTGGCGGGATTGCGGAGCACCGGACTGGCCGATTTCAGCGCCGAGATCGGCAGCGGCCGCACGCCGCGGAACGGCGCCTGATCGATCGCCACCGACACCGCGGACAGACCGGGGCCGGCCTCCTCGAACACCGCCGCCCATCGATCCCAGCTGCGGGGCAGCAGCCAGAGTCCGTGGATGAACACCACGGGGGTACGTCCGGAATCGTTGGCACGGTGGATCGCGGCGCGCCCGCTGTCGCTCAGCGTGGCGTCGACCGGCGTGGCACTCATCTGTGGCTCCTCAGTTCGGGTCCCCGCGACTGTTCGTCCATTGTCCACGATGTCGGCCCGGGCGCCTAGGTTCCGGAGCGCGCGCGTCGGACGCGATGGCTTGCTGTTGCGGCATGCGAGCATGTGCGCCATGGACGAGCACCACCAGGTCGCGGTCGTCACCGGCGCCGGGTCGGGAATCGGCGCCGCGGTCACCATCCGGCTGCTCGCCGCCGGCTACGACGTCGCGCTCGCCGGCCGGCACGAGAACCGGTTGCGCGACACCATCGCCGCCTCGGCCACGGCGCCCGAGGACGCGCTGGTGGTGCCGACCGACGTCGGCGACGCCGCCGCGGTCTCGGCGCTGTTCTCGGCGGTGCTTGACAAGTGGGGCCGGGTCGACCTGCTGTTCAACAACGCCGGTTCCTTCGGCACTCCCGGCCCCCTGGACGAGCTGGCGGTGCGCGACTGGCAGGCGGTGGTCGACACCAACTTGACCGGCAGCTTCCTGTGCGCCCAGGAGGCGTTTCGGGCGATGAAGTCCCAGCGGCCCCGGGGCGGTCGGATAATCAACAACGGCTCGGTCTCGGCTCACGTGCCGCGCCCATACGCCATCGGCTATACCGCCACCAAGCATGCGGTCACCGGTCTCACCCGGGCGATCTCGCTGGAGGGCCGCCCGTTCGACATCGCCTGTGGCCAGATCGACATCGGCAACGCCGCCACCGACCTCAGCGCCCACATCGGCACCGGCACGGCCCAGGCCGACGGCTCGCTGGCCCGGGAGCCGATGATGGACGTCGGCCTGGCCGCCGACGCCGTGCTCGGCATGGCCAGCCTGCCGCTCAGCGCCAACGTCCAGTTCATAACGATCATGGCGACGAACATGCCCTACATCGGGCGCGGGTAGCGGCGGCCGGAGTCGGCGCGTACTGGCCGAGCCGCCGCGGTGTCACGCCGTTTCGCTCGGGTCGGCCGCGTCGCGGGCGATGATCCGGTCGGTGACCGCCGCGACGTCGTCGCCGACGATGTCGGGCTGAGGTCCGAGTGGACTGAGCACCATCCCCGGACGGGCGACGAACGCCGCCCGGGCGCCCGCCGCGAGCGCTCCCGAGACGTCCCACGAGTGTGCCGCCACCAGCCGAACCTCGCCCAGCGGGACCCCGTAGACCTCGGCGACCGACCGGTACGGCGCCGGCGCCGGCTTGAGCGCCCGGACGCTGTCAGCCGACATCACACCCTCAAACAGCTCCCGGATGCCGGCGTTGCGCAGCTGGTCCTCGGCGACCTCGGCGGTGGAGTTGGTCAGCGCGACGATCGTCATGGACGTTGGCCGGAGCTTGGTCAGCGCGGCCGGAACCTCGGGGTGGGGTGGCAGGGTCCGCATCCGGTCGACCAGCGTGTCGACCTGCTCGTCGTCCAGCGTGTGGCCCTGGCGGGTGGCGATCATGCGCAGCGCGGCTCGCTGGGCGGTGCCGAAGTCGATGTAGTTCCCGGTGAGGCCGCCGACGAACGAGAGCTGGAGCATCTGGGCAAACCACTGCCCGCGAAGGGCCGCGTCGCCCATCAGGTCCCGGAACGGCTCATCCAGCGCCCGCAGGTCCAGCAGCGTCTCGTTGACGTCGAACGCGATCACCCGGGTCATCTCGGCTCTCCTGTGTGATTGACAACGGATCCCGCCGTGAGTCTCGCGCGCCCCGGGCGACGTCGATCAACGCCGCCGGATCATGGGGCGGATGGTCGCCACGCCAGACGACGTGCTGGTCGGGTCGAACCAGGACGAGTCCGGCGCCGTACTTCTCGTGCAGATCCGGCCGTGGCAGATCGAGCACCTTCAGCGGGACGCCCTTGCCATCGGCCGCGGCGCTGACGGTCGCGGCGGCGGCGAGATCGTCGGTGAGCACGAGCAGTGTCATTTCGTCGCCGAGCTCGTCGTACAGCGATCGCCCGGCACCGAGCCACGCGTGCGGGAGGCGGCGGCCGGGGAACGCGCCCCGGCGGTCGCCCGCGCCGGCCGCGCGTGGGTGGCCCGCGTCGGGAGCGATCGCCGGGGAGCTCTCGTAGGCGAGGTCCAGCACCAGATCCAGGGCGTGGAACTCGGAGCGCTTGCTCGCCTGGATGTTCGCGTTCGCCCGCTCGCGCGCCCGCAGCCCGGCGGGTTCGGGGGCGTCGATATCGTCGGCGAGCAGATCGGTGGCCAGCACCTGGTTGTTGGCGTGGGCCGCGGCGATCACCTGCGCCTGGACCGGACGGCGCTCGGGCTCATAGCTGTCCAGCAGTCCGGGACTCGCCCAGCCGCCGAGGACCGCGGCCAGCTTCCAGCCGATATCGACGGCGTCGCCCAGTCCCGTGTTGAGCCCGTGGCCGCCGAACGGAGGATTCAGGTGCGCGGCGTCGCCGGCCAGGAACACGCGCCCGCGGCGGGCGTGGTCGACGAGCTGCATGCGCGCGGTCCACGGGTCGGTCGACAGGATGGTGGCCTCGCAGGCGACTCCGGCGGCCCCGTCGACGAGCCGCCGCGCGTCCCGCTCTCCCGTCTCCCGGTCAACGTTGAAGGCGATCATCCACCAGGTGCCGTCTCGGTCGATGGGGCCCATCAGGGCGGGGACGCTCCGGTTGACGACCCAGTAGTGCACCGCGGGTCCGTGCCGGACGTGCGACCACAGCGCGGGAGCGTGGAACACCATGCCGAAGTTCGGCCGCAACGCGTGCTCCCCGGTGTAGGCCGCGCCGATTGCGTCGCGCACGGCGCTGCGCGGCCCGTCGCAGCCGAGCACGTAGGCGGCGGTGACGGTGGTTGACTGTCCGGCGGCATCGGTGACCGTGACCCGGGCCTCGGCCTCGCTCTGATCCACGCCGGTGACCCGCAGCCCGGTCTGAAGCGCCCCCGGCGCCCGCTCCTGGACGACCTCGCGCAGCAGCTCCTCCAGCACGTACTGGGGAGCCTGCTGACCGGTCTCGGGGAAACGATCTCCCTCCGCGACCAGACCGAGGACGCCGTGAAAGCGCGACAGCTCATAGCCCGTGAGTGACGTGCAGAACACGATCTCCTGGGACCACGAGACCGGAAGCGGCGCGCGCGCCCGCAGCCGGTCGGCGATGCCCCAGCGCCGCAGGTGCTCCATCGAGCGGATGTTGATCGTCTTGCAGCGCGGGCGCGAATGGGAGACGACCGCGCGGGGTTCGATGACCATGTGATCGATCCCGCGGCGGCCGAGCTCGAGGGCGGCGGCGAGCCCCACCGGGCCGCCGCCGGCGATCAGCACGGCCGTGTCAGTGGGAAGCCGCCGACCCTGATGACCGCTGCCCGGCTGCGTCTCCTCAGGCTGGATCACGTGCGATTATCGATGATAATAGGATCGACGATTGCGGCCACCGGCCAAACAGGAGGGACATGACCGCACTCGAGGCTCGCGGGTGGCGCGGCCGCGGGACCATCACTCTCCTTCGATCAGAACCACAAGTATCGATAATCGATTAGCGATACACTACTCCCAGCTCGAGGATGACCGCGCGCGCCACAGCAGTACCCCCGGAGGCCCCGTCGGTCGACCTTGACGTCCTCGCCTCGGTCCAGCGGCGGGTCCTGTGGCTGGCGACGTCGATCGTCCACCACGCCAACAAGGTGCGCGGCGCGTCGGCCGAGGTGAAGGTTGGTGGCCATCAGGCGTCCTCGGCCTCGTCGGTGTCGATCATGACCGCGCTCTACTTCGCGCATCTGCGCGGTCCCGACCGCGTGTCGGTCAAGCCCCACGCCTCCCCCGTCCTGCACGCGATCGAGTACCTGCTTGGGCAGCTCGATCCCGCCTACCTGACGACGTTGCGCGAGTTCGGTGGGCTGCAGAGCTACCCGAGCCGGGCCAAGGATCCGGTTCCGGCCGACTTCTCCACCGGCTCAGTCGGCATCGGCGCGACCGCCCCGATCTGGAGCGCGCTGGCCCATCGCTACGTCGCCGGCCACTTCGAGGTGCCGCAGGGGGGCCGGCAGGTGGCGCTCGTCGGCGACGCCGAGCTCGACGAGGGCGCCTGCTGGGAGGCGGTCATCGACCCGGTCGTCGCCCAGCTCGGCGAGGTCCTGTGGGTCGTCGACGTCAACCGGCAGTCGCTTGACCGGATCGTGCCCAACATGGCGGTCGATCGGCTCCGCCGGATGTTCGAGGCGGCGGGCTGGCATACCGAGACCGTGAAATACGGCCGCTGGCTGCACGAGCTGTTCGCTCGCGACGGCGGCGCAGCGCTGCGCCATCGCATCGACGAGATGACCAACGAGGAGTACCAGCGCCTGCTCCGGGCTCCCGCGGGCGAGCTCCGAGAGCGGCTCGCCGGGCCCGACCGCCCCGCGCTGGCGCGGCTGGTGGCCCAGCTGAGCGACGAGGAGGTGGTGAGCGCAGTCCGGGATCTCGGGGGCCACGACCTCGGTCGCCTGCTGCGCGCGCTGCGCGACGCCGATGCGGTGTCCGATCGGCCGTCGGTGGTGTTCGCATACACGATCAAGGCGTGGGGGCTGCCGACGCTCGGCCATCCCGGCAACCACTCGGCGCTGCTCACCACCGCCGAGTGGGAGCGGCTGGCCAGCGATCTCGGAACCTCGGCCGACGATCCCTGGGCACCCTTTGACGAGACGTCGCCAGAGGCCCAGCTGTGCCGCGACGCCGCCGAGCGCCTGCGCCGTGCCCAACCGCCGCTCGCCGAGCCCCCCGGCCCCCCGGCGCAGCTGGGGCGTGACCACACCGGCAGGGTCTCGACCCAGCAGTCGCTGGGCCGGTTCTTCGTCGACCTGGCCCATTCCGCTCCCGACGTCGCTGCCCGCGTCGTTACGGTCAGCCCCGACGTCGCCTCCTCGACCAACCTCGGCGGCTGGATCAACCGCGTCGGCATCTGGCACCCCGGAGACCGGATCGACTGGTTCGCCGACGACACCAACACGCTCCTGCGCTGGCGGGAGAGCGAGCACGGCCAGCACGTGGAGCTGGGGATCGCCGAGGGCAACCTCGTCGGGCTCCTCGGCGAGCTCGGATCCACCTGGTCTCGCTCCGGCCAACCGCTGCTTCCGGTCGGGACCATCTACGACCCGTTCGTCAACCGCGCGCTCGAGCCCTGGTCGTTCTCGATGTACGCCGGCGGCCAGTCAATCCTGATCGGCACGCCTTCGGGGGTAACCCTCGCCCCCGAGGGCGGGGCCCACCAATCGATCATCACCCCTTCGGTGGGGCTGGAGCAGCCGCGGTGCGTGGCCTGGGAGCCGGCGTTCGCGCAGGACCTGGAGTGGTCGCTGCTGCACGCCCTGGGTCAGCTCGGGCGCCCGGGGGGGTGCTCGGCCTACTTCCGGCTGACCACGCGGCCGATCGATCAAGCCCTCGCTGACCTTCCGACCGAGCTTGCGGCGCGAGAGCTCCGGCGCCGGCAGGCGCTCAGGGGCGGCTACCTGCTGCGGCGCAGCCAGGATCAGCCCGCCGTCACGATCGTGGCGATGGGCGCAGCGGTCCCGCAGGCGCTGGCTGCCGAGGAGGAGCTCGGCGCCGCCGGCTATCCCACCGATGTCGTCTGCCTCACCTCGGCCGATCTCGTCTTCCGAGCGCTTCAGGCGCGCGGCGGATTGGCGACGGGCGATGACTGGATCCTCGATCAGGCTTTTCCCGCCGAGCGGGCGGCGCCGATGGTCACGGTCCTCGACGGTCATCCACACACCCTCAGCTTTCTGGCGACGATCCGCGGCGTCCCCGCGGCCAGCCTGGGAGTGACCGATTTCGGGCAGTCAGGAGACGTCGACGATCTCTATCGGTACTTCGGGATCGACACCGAGACGATCGTCGGCGCGGCGCTGGACGTGACCACGTGACCGAGATCACGATGCCACGGCTGTCCGACGCGATGGAGGAGGGGACGATCCTCACCTGGCTCCACCAGGCGGGCGAGCACGTCGACGAGGGCGCGGAGCTGGCCGAGATCGAGACCGATAAGGCCACGGTGACGTATGAATCGCCGGTCGCCGGGACGCTGGAGATCGTCGCCGCGGCCGGTACCACGGTGGCGGTGGGCGCGGTGATGGCACGAGTCGGCGCCGCCGCACGTCGTGATCGCCCGGCCGTGGGTCTCGACAGCTCGGCTGCGTCTGCCGACGGCGCGGCCGCGGGTCCCGACAGCTCGGCTGCGCCTGCCGACGGCGCGGCCGCGGGTCCCGACCGCTCGGCTGCGCCTGCCGAGGGCGCGGCCGCGGACCGCCAGCCTGCTCCCGTGATTGCCGGCGCGCCGGCCGCGACCAGCGGTCCGGTGACGTCGAACGGCGCCGTCGCCGACGGCGCGCCCCCCGTCCGCGCCACCCCGTTGGCGCGGCGCCTCGCCGACCGGCACGAGGTCGATCTCGGCGAAGTCCGCGGGTCGGGTCCCCGCGGACGGATATCCAAGCACGACGTCGCGCGTTTCGCCGGCATCCCGCTGGCTCCGCCGGGCACCGGCGAAGGGCCGGCCTCACCCGCTACGTCCCCGGCAGCGCCGCCTGAGCCGCCGGAGCGGTCGGCGCCGGCGTCCGGAGGCGAGTCGGCCAAGGGCAGGGTGACGAAGGTGGAGCCGACGCGACTGCAGCAGGTGGTGGCGCGCCGCATGAGCGAGGCCAAGGCGACGGTGCCCGAGTTTCAGGTGGAGGCCGAGGTGGCGATCGACCCGGCGATCGACTTCCGCGCCCAGCTCAAGCAGCACGTCGGCGGGGAGGCTCCCTCGCTCAACGACATCGTCGTCAAGGCGTGCGCGCTGGCTTTGCGCGCCCACCCGCGTGCCAACGGCGCATACCGCGACGGGGCGTTCGAGCTCTACGGCCGGGTCAACATCGGGGTGGCCGTCGCGGCACAGGACGCCCTCGTCGTGCCCACGGTCACCGATGCCGACAGTCGCTCGCTCGGCAGCATCGCCTCGGAGACGCGCCGGCTCGCCGCACGAGTGCGCAGCGGGGAAATCAGTCCCGGCGAGCTCTCCGGCGCCACGTTCACCGTCTCCAACCTCGGGATGTACGGGATGTCGGCGATCACGCCGGTGATCAATCCCCCACAGGCGGCGATCCTGGGCGTGGGGGCGGCGCGTCCCGTGCCGGCCGTGATCGACGGCGAGCTGGTGTCGCGGCAGTTGATGACCCTCCGGTTGACCTGCGACCACCGCATTCTCTACGGCGCCGAGGCAGCTCAGTTCCTGGACGCGATTCGCGGCTTCCTGGAGCGGCCGCTGGCGCTGGTCCTGTGAATGTCCGCGGAGCGGGTGAGCGGTAGACGATCGGGGTGGTGCTCGCGGCGGCGCGAGCGAGCACCCCAGAAGTCCGCGGGCCGACGATGATCGCGCAGTCGCGCGCGCGCCGGCTCGGCGTCATCCAGTGGGATCCCGCCGCGCGGCACCGGGGGCGGGGACGGGGGCCGGCGCGCGCCTCGGCCGCCGCCATCTTCGGAGTCGGGACCGGATCCGTCGGAGCGGCGTCGGGTGAGCAGCGGCGCGAACACCACCGCGAACACGAGCAGGAGGGCGACCAGCCCCGGAAGATCTAACCCGCTGGCTCGCGACGCCGTCGGCACAGGACAAGCGTAGCTCGGGACAGGGCAGCCGAGGTAAAGCCGTCGCTCGGGCCGGAGCCGATGTTCGAGGTCATAGGTGTCGATCTGCTCTCGGCTGGGTACGATGCGATTCGATGAAGGAGTTCAGCGATTCCCAGTAAGCAGACAACCGCGCGGCTGGGCGTGAAGGGGATGGCGGCCATGGTTCGTCACCCGAGGCTGCGGCGGGCGACCGTACGCGCGGCGCGTCCGCCGGCGAAGGTCGGGTGGAGGCTGGGCAAGGCCGCCGGGAAGCGCAAGGCGCGCCGCCAGGTTCAGCAGGTCGGCGGAGTCAGTCGCATCGTCGGTGCGGCGGCCCAGGTCTACGGGCCGATGGCAGCCCAAGTGCTGGGACGGGCCCAGGCCCCCAAGCCCAAGCGCCGGCTGCCGGCGTTCGCGGCCGGGCTCGCGATCGGAGCCGGTGCGGCGTATCTCGTGGCCCGCACGCAGGGCGGGTAGCTCACCCGCCGCGCCGCGACCCGTCGCCGCACCCGCGTTACAGACCAGTTACCGCCCCCCGCTCCGGCCTTGACAGGGGGGCGCCCGCGACTAACCTCGCGGCAAGCCAACGAAGGGTGAGGCATGGGTGACAGAAGCCGCAGGCTGCTGCTGGTGGGGTTGATCGGACTCGCGATGATGGCTGCCGGGTGTGGCAGCAGCTCCAGCAGCTCCAGCTCGAGCTCCGCCGGGGGGGCCGGCGGGAACGCCAGCTCGACGACGCCCAACGTCGGCCACCTTCCCACCGTGAAGTTCGCGCTTCATGTCGGCTTGGCGTTCGGCGCGTTTCACCGTTACATCTACAAGCCGCTCAAGGACGGCACCTTCTCGGGTGGAATCCTCAAGCACAAGGTGGCGCTGGTGAAAGCCGGTCTGGCCGGGCTTTTTGCCTATCACGAGCTCAAGCTTGCGCTGACGGACGCGCAGGCAAGTCCGAAGCTGCACAAGCTCGTAGCTCCGATCACCGCGCTCGGTGACAAGCTAAAGTCGATCGGCGGGAGCGCCAAGAGCGGAAACTTCGATCCGTCGGCCATCACCTCGGCCAACGGCGACGTATCCAGCCTCTCCGGCCTCGCCAATCAGGCAGGGATATCGGTGTCGCCCAAGGAGCCGTCGGCGGGTGCGCTCGCCGGGGGCGGGTGAGACCCGAGCGCGCCGCCGGATCGGCAACGCGCTCCGTCCGGCGTCAGATCAGCGGGGTGATGTTGTCCTCGTACGGGATGCCGAGCAGCGCCTTGCCATAGACCTCCTGGTTGACCAGCGGATCGGCGACGGCGTGCCGCCCCGCGGTGTTGGAGTCACGCCAGATCCGCTGCAGCGGGCTGACGTCGGCAAAGCTCGAGGCACCGTGCGCCGAGACCAGGGCATCGATGGCCTGGCGGATCTTCGTGATCGCGTAGGCGGTGTCCTGGCGGACGCGGGCGCGACGAAGGTAGGAGAGCTTCTCGCCGCTGGCGGCGGCGCTGTCGATGTCATCCGCCGCCCGGTAGACGTGCAGGTGGGCGGTGTCGATCAGCGTGGCGGCGTCGGCGACCTGCAGCTGAAACGCCGCGGAGTCGACCTGATGCTCGAACTTGGTGTAGGTGATTCCTCGCTTGGGCGCCTTGTCCACGACGAAGCGCAGAGCGGCGCGGCCGAGACCGAGCTGGGGACCGGCCAGGATCAACGTGAGCAGCGGGATGAACGAGGAGCGGTACAGCGCCTCGTCCGTGTGCTCGGTCGCGTACTCGTTGGCGATCGCGCGCGGGACCGAGTACATGCGGTGATCGGGAACGAAGACCTCCTCGGCCACGATGGTATTGCTGCCGGTGCCCTTCATGCCGGCCACGAACCAGGTCTCCTCGATCGCCAGGTCGCTCATCGGGATGAAGGCGAGCGCCTGATCGACCGCCTGACCCGACTCGTCGACGACGATGATCCCCACGAGCGCCCAGTCGGCGTGCCAGCTGCCCGACGCCCACGGCCACTTGCCACTCACGACGAAGCCGCCGTCGACCCTGCGCACGTCGGCGCTGGGGTTGAGCACCCCGGCGACCTTGGCATTCGGGTTCGCGCCGAAGACGTCCTGCTGGGCCCGCTCGGGGAGCACGCCGGCCATCCAGTTGCAGATGTTGATCAGCGCCACCACCCACGCGGTGGAGCCGCAGGACTCGGCGATCGCCGATGTGACCTCCAGGCTTTCGTGCACTGTCATCTCATAGCCGCCGAAGCGACGCGGGACCATCACCTTGAACGCGCCGGCCGCGGTGAGGGCGTCGATGTTCTCCTGAGCGATTCGCCGGGCGGTCTCGGTCTCGCCCACGTTACGCTCGAGGATCGGTCGGATCTCGTCGATCCGCTGCAGAAGCTCGGGCAGGAACGGGATCTCCAGAGCGGTCTCCGCGGTGGTCATGGATAGTTCCTCTCCTTCCAGACGGCGTCAGCTGGGAGACTGGATTATCGACCTTACGTGACATCAAGCCGGCCCCCGGCGTGATGGGTAACGTCACCCCGATGAAGCTCGTCGACTTCGGAGATCTGACCACGGCCGACCGCGCCGAGCTGGAGGGCGATGAGAGCGATCCGTTCGACACGGCCGCAGCGACGCTGCAGTTCCGCCCCAAGGAACGGCACGTCGGACTGCGCGATCAAAGCGGACGGCTCGTCGCGTCCACGGGCATGACTCTGGCTGACGTTGAGGTGGACGGCGTCCGCTTCCCCGTCGTGGGCCTGGGCGGGGTGATCGTCAACGCGGAGCACCGCGGCCGTGGCTTGGCTCGCCGGGTGGTCGGGGCAGCGCTGGACCGGGCACGGTCGATGGGCCCGGACTTCATCGTCCTCTTCTGCCATCCAAACCGTATCGGGCTCTACTCCCGATTGGGATTCGCCCGGCTCCCCGAACCCGTGCTCGTCAAACAGCCGGTCGGCTACGCGGCGATGACGCAACGCACGATGTGGCAGGCGCTGCGCCCGAGCGCGAGCTGGCCGTCCGGCCGAACCGTGATCCACACCCTTCCGTTCTGACCCGGACGGTCGTTACCGGCCCCTCCCGTCGCCCTGCGATCACCCCGCGACCCGGTAACCGACACCGGCAGGCACTGGGGTGATCGCGCTGCTCTGGCTCACCCGCCTGACCCCGAGCTCCAGCTACGCCGGCCATGTGCTGCCGGCGCTGATCATCCTCGGCCTCGGGATGGGCACCATCTTCGCTCCCGCGTTCGGGACGGCCACCCTCGGCGTCGACCGATGGTCCACGTCTACACCACCGCCTTCTGGTGGGCCGCCGGGATCTTCGCGGCCGGCCTGTTGCTCGCCATTGCCGTGCTCCCGCGGACCGCTGCCCCACCGACCCGGCAGGGCGAGACCGTCCGCGACGTCGAGCCGGCTATCGCCGCCGAACAGAGCTGAGCAACCCGGAGCGTCGTCGGTCCGGCACTCTGCCACCAGGCTGCCGCTGGCTATCGGCCGGCCCCGAGCTATCGGCTGGCCCCGACCTCACGCCACGGCCCGGAACCGACGGGCGGCGTCGGCGGTGATCGTGCGCCCGTGGCCGAAGCACGCTGCGTCGAAGTCGAGCTGCTTGAGTCGTTGGAAGCTCTGGCGGGCGAGCCCCGGATCGTCAGCCGCCGGATGGGGGCCGACCGAGGTGAGATGCGCCGCCGCGTCGGCGGTGAAGAGGATCCCGCGGTCCTCCCACAGCAGGGATACGTGGCCTGCTGTGTGACCCGGCGTCGCGACGACCTGGAACGGTCCGACTCGGTTCGTATCGGTCAGCGACTCCTTGACCGCCACCGGGGCGACGCGCCAGGCGAGCGCACGCTTGACATAGGGCACCATCACGTTGCCGATGGGGGTGGCGACCTGGGGCCGCGGCTGCTCAGAGCCATCGCGCACAAACGGCGCGTCCTGCGGGGAGACGTGCACCTCTGCGCCGGTGAGCCGAGCCAGCTCCGCCGCGTTGCCGGCATGGTCGCTGTGGCGGTGAGTGAGCAGGATGCGCTGCAGCGCCCCGGCGTCGTGACCGCCACCACGTATCGCTGCCAACACCTTCTCGGCGCCTCCCGGAGTGCCGGTGTCGATCAGCGTCAGCACGTCGGCGGAGACCAGGAACGCATTCACGACCGCGCGAGGGAACATCATCTCGGTCACGCCGTCGAGGATCTCGCGGGGGTTCGCCACTGCTGGGGGTGATGATTACCCCGCTTGGGTAGCTCAAACCACAGTGCCCGTCCCGGTGATCGACGGGATCCTGATCAGCCGCATCGACATCGGCGACTGGAACACCCGGTCCGGATCGCTCGGCGTCCTGAGAACCATCCCGCGCACCAGCCGAGATGATCGATCAGCTACGACGAGCTGACCGGGGATGCGACCACCGTCGAGGTGGAGGCCGCCAGGTCCGCCTCGCGGCCCGGTGTCTACATGGAGAGCTTCATGCTTGCCTCCTAGAATGACCATCTGCGCCAGTACGGGCGCGTCACCATCGCCGGCGCGCACGCCAGCAACGGGTTCGCGATCTCGTCGACCCGTCCCAGCCACCGGTGGTCAGTCACCTGAGCGCCGCGACAACGAGCACCGGGCATCACGGCCCAGTCCGGTCGCAGGTTCGTGAGATGGTCGGGCAAGCTACCGTCATCCATCACTCACCAGAGGAGCTCATCGCATGGCAGAGATAACGCAGCGCGAAACCCAACAGATCGATCAGGCCAACGACTCGGGGCGCGTCCCCGTGGTGTTCATTCACGGCCTGTGGCTGCTGCCGAGTAGCTGGGACCGATGGGCCGCGGTCTTCGACGAGGCCGGGTTCTCCGCGCTGACGCCGTCCTGGCCTGATGACCCCGAGACCGTCGAGAAGGCCAGGGCCAATCCCGGTGTGTTTGCCAACAAGACCATAGGACAGGTCGCCGACCACGTCGCCGAGGTGATCGGAAAGCTCACTCGCAAACCGGCGGTGATCGGACATTCCTTCGGCGGCCTCCTCGCTCAGATCATCGCCGGGCACGAACTGTCGACCGTCACCGTCGCGATTGACGCAGTGCCCTTCCGCGGAATCCTCAACCTCCCCGTCTCATCGCTCAGGTCAAGTTGGCCGGTGCTCAAGAACCCCGCCAACCGAAGCCGCGCCATCACCCTCACCTTCGAACAGTTCCGCTACGGGTGGGCCAACGCCGTCAGCAACGATGAAGCCAAACAGCTCTACGACACCTTCCACGTCGCGGCGCCCGGCGCGCCGCTGTTCCAAACGGTGACAGCCAACCTCAACCCCCGCACCGACGCCAGGGTCGACACCCAAAACCCTCAGCGCGGACCCCTGCTGATCATCGACGGGGCCAAGGACCACACCATCCCATGGGCAATCGCCAGCGCTTCGTTCAAAAAGCAACGCCACAACCCATCGGTCACGGAGCTCACCTCCATCCCCAACCGCGGGCACGCGATCACGATCGACAGCGGCTGGCGAGAAGTCGCCGACAAAACGCTCGCGTTCGTGCAGCGGTTCGCGTAAGAGACGACGACGCCTGACCTCAACCGCCGGTCACGAAGGACTCTTGTGGCCCGTCGCCATGTGGCGGGCCACCTACGCGACAGCGTCCTACCGGCAGGCCGAGCGAAGTCGGGCGGTTTGGCTGGATGGCGGTCATGCTGCTGGTGCTGTTCTCCAGAGCCAGAGCTGCCGGTCCGGGCCGTAGCATGATCTATCATCGATACCGGCTCGGCCCGGGGGCGAGTACGCCGCCGCCGACCGGTGAGAGATCGACTTTGGCGACCAAGACCGGCATATCTCCCATCTCGCCCGCGACCCAGTCGCTGGTGGATCGGGTCAGCCACGCGGTCCGGCGCGCCATCCTGGAGGGGCGGCTCCGTCCCGGCGAGGCGTTGTCGATCAGTGACCTCGCCGCCGACCTCGGCGTCAGCCACAGCCCGGTACGGGAGGCCCTGCAACGTCTGTCCGGCCAGGGGTTGGTGGTCCTGCGTCCCGCCCGCACCGCGATCGTCGCCCCGTTGGAGCTCGAGGATCTCCAGGAGATCTACCGCCTGCGCAAGCTGATCGAGGTCGATGCCGCGATTCGCGCGGCTCCCAAGCTCACCGAGGAGGACGTCGCGCTGCTCGAGCGCGAGCTGGCCGCGCTCAGCGATGCCGCGTTTGACTCAGACGAGTTCTGGGACAGCCATAACGCCTTTCACAGCGCGCTGATGAGACCGGTGATGACTCCTCGGCTGCAGCGGATGATCACCGAGCTGTGGCACGCCGGCGAGCGCTACCTCCGGATCGTCTACATCGAGACCGACGTCCTCTTCACACGATCGCCGTACGATCGCCACGCGCCGCTGCTGGAGGCGGCCCGGTCGGGCAAGGGCTCGACGTTGGGCAAGGCGCTCACCCAGCACCTGGACAGCAACGAGCGCGAGATCGTCAAGAGCCTTCAGGAGAGCATCGCCAACCGTCCGACCGGCTGAGAGCCGTCGCTCCCGTTCCCGGCCGCTGCGCGGGCGCCTCAGATCGCCTCGACCCGCGCGTCCCGGGCTTCGGCGGGTAGCCTCAGGTCCAGCGGCGTGCCGGGATCGAACTCCCCGGCGAAGCTCCGGCGATGAAGCTCGGCGGCGTCGGTGCCGGCCCTCCAGGCCTCGAGCAGCATGTCGGGGTCGGTGTTGACCCCGATCGGGTTGGTCTGGAACTCGGGTGCCGTTCGCATCCACTCGCTCGATGCGTTCCAGTCACCGAAGTTGTCGGCCTGAAGCTCCACACTGTTACCGTCGGGATCCACGTAGTACAGCGAGGTCGTCAGCCCGTGATCCAAGCAGGCGTGTGGAGTGATGCCCTGACCCCGAAGGCGCTCGTAGGTGGAGAGCAGTGCGCCCACGTCGGGGTACTCGAACGCCAGGTGGTGCATGCCGGTGTGGGCGATCTTGCCGGGGTCGTCGTCGAGTCCCGGAGCGACGAGCAGCGCCACCCGATGGTTGGCCGAGTCGTTGGTGAGCCAGGCTCCGAAGGGACCGTAGTGGTTGGGCATCAATCCGACAGCGGTGCGATACCACTCCGCCATCTCCTCCAGCCGAGTGGTCTTGAGCGTCACGTGGTGAAGGACGGGATTAGCCGTGGTCGTGGCCATGCGATCTCTCCTCAGACGGTTCCTGGCTAAGTTATCGACTCTACATCATCGATAATTGTTCGGGCTAGGAAACCCGGATCGCTCCGCGGCCGGCGAGCGAGAAGGTCTCGGCCGGGGTGTACGAGGTCGCGGTGAGGAGGGCGCGGCCGGGTGTGACACCGGCCTGTGGCGAAGGGTCACTGACCCCACCAAGGTAGAGCAGATCATCTCGTTGCTCGACGGATGCCGCTCGCGCCGACGGGGGCCTGCACCTGTTGGGAGTGCAATCGGGGTCGCCCGGCGGGACCGGCAGGAAGTGCGAGAGGGGTCAGGCGGTCGGGGCGGCCGGTACGCGATCGACATTCTTGGGCGCGTGGATCGGCGCCACCCGGCCGAAGTGGCTGAACCTCACCATGCCGTGCACGTCGCTCGCCTTCCCGGTGTTGCAGACATCGATGCGGCCACCCGCCCGCTGGCCGCCGGTCGCGGTAAATCGCAGGGGATACGGAGCGCCGGTCGCCGCGACCGCGAGAACGCTGGGGGAGGAACCAGGCTTGTCGCCGGCGTCCTTGACCAGGATGACCGGCCGACCGTCGACCTGGGCCCGGCCCGCGGTGGTCAGCGTGCCGTGATCCTCCGTCAGGCACCGAGCCAGAGTACCCGGCGCGAATGTTCCGAACCCGGCGGTGAGTGAGTGCGCGTTGGCCGCCGGCACCTCGATCCAGCGGCCGGCCAGCCGGGTGACGTTCGGGGCTCCCTGTGATGTCCAGAAGCGAGCATTCGCTCGGATGTAGCCGGTGTTGCGCAGGATGATCATCTCGGCGGTGGCGTCGCCGAACGAGAAGGTCAGCTCCAGCGAGCTCGGTGCGGCGGTCACCAGCTTGAGCGCCAGCCGATGATGTTTGTCGACGATCGTGCCCTGCATCACGTAGCTCGGGACGCTCCGCAGAGCAGCCGCCGAGTCAGCCAGGATCTGCTCCGGCGGCTTGGACGCCGAGGTGTTGGCAGCGGGCCGACTCGACGACGACGTGCTGGCAGAAGGCCGAGTCGAGGAAGACGTTTGGTGGCTCCCGCTGGAGCCGCAGGCGGAGACCGCGGTCATGGACGCGCAAGCGAGGAGAAGGGCGACTGTTTTGATCGGCCCGCGATGGGCGCTCATGCCCGCCACGCACTTCCGGCGTCGGCCGCAGACCGGACTGAAGCGCGTGGCATGATTGGCACGATAACGGGCGGGCTCGCGGCTCGCGGAGCCGCCTGCACCGAGCTCGTGATCGACCGGATCGACGCCGGGACGGCGCTCGAAGCGTGTCGGCACTGGCGCCGGCGCGCGCGGGTACCGTCGTACCCGCACCTCCCCGCGCCGCAGCCGCTCACATAATGTATGCAAAGCTTTGCTGACGATGACGCGTCCCCTGATCCTGGTCACCTGCTGGCGCCGGCAGCTGCCGACGTTCCTCGGCGCGGACACGGTGCTGGACACGCTCGATCCGGCGTATGCGGATCGGGTCGCCGAGGCGGGCGGGCAGCCGCTGCTCGTGTCTCGCCCCCCTGGGGCGATCGACGAGCCGGTGCGCGAGCTGATGCAGCTGGCTGACGGTCTACTGCTCACCGGTGGGGGCGACGTGGATCCGGCCAGCTTCGGGGGCGACCGGGAGAACGTGAAGGAGGACGACGTCGACGCCGACCGGTTCGAGCTGGCGCTGATCGAGGTCGCCCGAGCGGTGCAACTGCCGACGCTCGCCATCTGTCGCGGCGCCCAGCTGCTGGCCGTGGCGCACGGCGGCCGGCTCACCCAGCGTCCGGCGGTGACTGACGGGCACCCCGAGCTGGCGAACCTGGCTGCCGAGCAGATCCGCGCCGCCCGGCACCCGGTGACGCTCACCGGCGGTTCCCGCGTGCAGCGCGCGTTTGCGCGCGCGACGATCGCCGTGAACACGATCCACCACCATCAGATCGCCGAGGCGGGTGATCTGGAGGTCACCGCGCGTGCTTCGGGCGGTGTCATCGAGGCCGTGGAGCCGCGATCGGAGTGGGCGTGCCTGGGGATCCAGTGGCACCCCGAGAAGATGGCCGAGCCCGAGCAGCGCGTCCTGTTTGACCATCTCGTGCAAGCGGCTCAGAGCGCTGCGGCTCCGGCACCGGGGGTGGCCGCATGAGCTTGCGGGGGTACACGGCCCCGCTCTCTCCCGATGGCCGCGCCGGCATCGTCCCGCCGCCGCCGTGGCACTACTCCGGGGACTTTCTGATCGCCGAATACCGCGCCGATCCGGAAGCGGTCGCCGCACTCCTGCCCGCCGAGCTGGAGCCGGCCGACGACCCCGGCGCCGTGGCGGCGATCTTCGCCGACTGGCAGTCGTGCTCGGCCGACCGTCACGAGCTCGTCGACCCGATCCAGTCTCAGTATCGGGAGTTCTTCCTGGTGGTGAGCGCGCGCTTCCAGGGCGAGCCGGTCAGCCGCTGCGTCTACATCTGGGTCGACAAGGACTTCGCCATGTACCGTGGCTGGATCCAGGGGTTTCCCAAGAAGCTCGGGTCGATCCACATGACGCGGCTGTTCGCCGCGGGCCAGGCCACCCCGCGGCTGGTCGCCGGAGCCCGCTTTGGAGCCACGTGCGCCGCCAACGATCGTCAGATCGCCCGGATGGAGGTGACCCTGGAGCACGTCTCGCACACCGGGCCGACGGTCAACGATCCGCCGATGCACAACACCCGGCACTTCCCGGCCGCGTCCGGGAACCGGCCCGACGTGTTCGAGCTCGTCCGCGCGGGCGGCCGGGATCGCGACGCAACGCCGATCTGGGAGGGGAGCGCGGAGCTCAGGCTGTTCGACGACACGCTCGAGGACCTGCAGGCGATCGCCCCGCGGGAGATGCTACGCGGCTATCGCTTCACCTTCGGGTATACGGTCGATGGGGTAGAGGTGGTCGCCCAGCACCGGGAGGACACGCGAATATGAGGCACGTGCGCATACGGCAGGACGATTGCGTGCGCGAGGGCACGCTCGAGGCGGGCGCGGTCCACGCCTGGCAGCTCACGGTGAACGCCGACGAGGTCCAGCAGTGGCTGGCTCCGGTGTCGCCTCAGAAGATCATCGCCACGCACCTCACCTACCGCTCGCGCGCGGCCGAGTACCGCATGGCGCGACTGCCGCAGACGCCCTCGTACTTCATGAAGCCCCCGTCCTCGCTGTCGGGCCATCGCGCCGCCGTCGTCCGGCCCCCCGGCTGCCGCTTTCTCAACTATGAGGGGGAGGTGGCGGTGGTCATCGGCCGTCGCTGCCGTGGCGTCAGCATCGCCGACGCCCTGGACTACGTCGCCGGCTACACCGTCGCCAACGACTGGGGAGTGCACGACTTCCGCCACGCCGATCGGGGCTCGATGCTGCGGGTGAAGGGCCAGGACGGGTTCTGCCCGCTCGGCCCGGCGATGGTCGACGCCGCCGACGTCGATCCCGACGACCTCACCCTGCGCACCTACGTCAACGGAGCCCAGGTCCAGGAGGGTCACACCGGCACCGACCTGATGTTCTCGTTCGCGTACCAGGTGGCGGATGTGGCCCGCCTGATCACGCTCGAGCCCGGCGACGTCCTGCTCACCGGGACCCCGGCCAATTCGCGGCCGGTGGAGCCGGGCGACCTCGTGGCCGTCGAGGTCGACGGGATCGGCCGCCTGGAGAACACCGTGACGGAATCCGAGCAGGCGCTCGAGCCGGTGGGCGAGCAGCCGGCGGTCACCGCGCAGACCCTGCACGTGGCACTCACCGTTCCCGAGGAGGAGGCCGAACGACAAGTGGAGCTCAGAGGATGACCCTGCCCAGCGTGCTGCACCCGTTTGCCGCGCCGGCTCGCCAGGCCGACCAGTACCTGGAGATCGCCCGAGGCGAGGGCTGCCGGCTGTGGGACACCGCGGGCCACAGCTATCTCGACGGCACGGCGTCGCTGTGGTACTGCGCGGCCGGTCACGGCCGCACGGAGATCGCCGATGCGGTCCACGACCAGATGGCCAGCGTGGAGGCCTATCACACGTTCGCGCGCTTCACCAATGGTCCAGAGCAGCGCCTGGCACAGGCGTTGACGGAGCTCGAGCCGATCCCCGACGCGCGGGTGCTGTTCACCACCAGTGGATCCGAGGCGATCGACAGCGCGCTGAAGCTGGTCCGGGCGGGCCACCGAGCCGCCGGTGACGCCGGTCGCACCGTCTTCCTCAGTCGCCACTACGGGTACCACGGCGTGATGCTGGGCGGGACCTCGATCGGAGGGCTACCCGCCAACCGCGCGCCGTTCGGTCCACTGCTGCCCGACACCTACCAGGTCCGCCACGACAGCCTGCCGGCGATGCGCGACGCCGTCGCCTACCACGGCCCAGAGCGGATTGCCGCCATCGTCGTCGAGCCGGTGATCGGAGCCGGCGGGGTGTTCCCACCGTCCGCCGGCTACCTGGAAGGGCTGCGGGAGCTGTGCGACGAGTCCGGCGCGCTGCTCATCTTCGATGAGGTGATCACCGCCTTCGGCCGCCTCGGGTCGTGGTTCGGCAGCCATCACTACGGCGTCGCGCCCGACCTGATGACCTTCGCCAAGGCTGTCACCAGTGGCTATCTTCCGCTCGGCGGCGTGGTCGTCGGTCCCCGCGTGCGCGGCTGGCTGGAGAGCGACGACGGCTATCTGCTGGCCCATGGCGGCACCTACGCCGGACATCCCACCTGCTGCGCCGCAGGGTTGGCCAACCTGGAGATCCTCCGCCGCGAGGATCTACCCGAGCAGGCTGCGCAGGCCGGGCGCCGGCTGGCCGCGGGGCTGCATGGGCTGGAGGGGCAGCCCGGGGTGGTGCAGGTGCGGGGCGAGGGGCTGATGCAGGCAGTTGCCCTGGAGGAGTCGGTGACGGCGGGCGCGCTGACCGAGGCGCTGCTCGCCCGCGGAGTCATCGGCCGCGGCTTGCCCTACGCCAATGCCGTCGCCTTCTCCCCCCCGCTGATCATCGCGGCGGATGAGATCGATGAGCTGGTGAGCGCGATGGGCGAGGCGCTGCGCGAGGTTGCCGCCGCCGGCTAGGCGCGGCATGCTTGGGCCGATGCAGGCCACCGGCACAGCGGCGCGAACCCGGGGGCAGTCCCCGGCGCCGCTGGCGATCGCCAGCGTCGTCGATCAGGTCTACGAGGCGATCCGCGACCGAATCACCACCGGATCGCTGCAGCGCGGAGCGCGAATTCACCAGGAGGATCTCGCCGATGAGCTCGGCGTCTCGCGGACTCCTGTCCGCGAGGCGCTGCGCCGCCTCGCCGCCGAGGGATTGGTCCAGATGCGCACCAACCGGGGGGCGCGGGTGGCCGATGTCGGCCAGAACGACATGCAGGCCGCGTATGCGGCGCGGCTGGTGATAGAGCCGGGCGCTGCGCGGCTGGCCGCGCAGGAGGTGCTGCCCGCCGCGGTGGCGCGGATGCGCGGCGCCCTCAACGCTCAGCGTCGGGCGATCCCCAGCGTGGCACGGAGCTTCGACGCCAACCGCGAGTTCCACATCGCGCTCGTGCAGGCCTCCGGCAACCAGTTCCTGCTCCAGTTCGTGGAGCGTCTGTGGGTGGCGCGGATCGGCGAGGTGATCTACGAGCGCCAGAGCGAGTCGCCGGAGCGGATGGGCATGGACGCCGACGAGCACGAAGAGATCCTGTTGACGATCGAGTCGGGCAACGGCCGGCGCGCCGAGGCGCTGACGCGGCGCCACCTCACCGACGCGATGCGCCGCTCGCTCGATCTGCTGGGGACGGCTCGCGGCATCGATGCCTGAGCGGGCGGCGGGGTTCCCGCTGGGGGCGTCGTTGCGACTCGCCGACCTGGAGGCCTACGACCACAGCGCCCTGCTCCGTGAGTTGCGCGAGCACGAGCCGGTGACGTGGTTCCCGGAGCTCGACGCGTGGCTGGTGACGTCGGCGGCGCTGGTCGACGAGGTCCAGAAATCGCCCGGCCGGTTCACCGTCTTCTCCGAAGCCAACCCGAACCGCACCATCCTGGGCGACATGATGTTGGCCTTCGACGGCGCTGAGCACGCGCGCCAGCGCGGCCCGTTCGGACCCGGCTTCCGGCACTCCGCGGTGCGCGATAGCTTCACTGCGGTCGTCGAAGACCATGTCGAGCGGTTGATCGCCGCCTTCGAAGCTGACGGTCACGTCGAGCTCGCCTCGCAGTTCGCCAACCCGTTCGCCGTCGGCGTCGCCGGCGACATCCTCGGGCTCGGGTTCGACAAGGTCGACGAGGTCCACGATATCTACAACGACTTCGCCGCCGGGATCGTGGACTACCAGGATCCGGCGGCGCTGCAGAGCGCCTACGCCGCGCGCGACCGCCTGCGGGGGCTGCTGATGGAGGGCATCGAGCGCCTGCGCATCACGCCCGACGGCTCGCTGCTGTCCTCGGTGCTCCATTCCGAGGCCACGCTCACCGAGGAGTCGCTGCTCGCCAACCTTCGTCTCGTGCTGTTCGGGGCCATCGAGACTGTGGAGTCGATGATCTTGAACACGACCTGGGTGCTGCTGCACAATCCAGACCAGCTGAAGCGGGTGCTCGGCGATCGCTCCCGGTGGCCGGCGGCCGTGCAGGAGGGTCTGCGGTACGTGCCGCCCGTCGGCTACAGCGACCGGTGGGCGACCGAGGACACCCCGCTGGGCGCTGCCGTGATCTGCCGGGGCGAGTACGTGATCCCTGTGTTCCACGCCGCCAACCGCGACCCCGCGGTGTTCCCGGACCCTGATCGGTTCGACCTCGATCGCCCCAACAGCCGTCAGAACTACTCGTTCAGCAAGGGCCCCCACATGTGCATCGGCGTCAATCTCGCGCGACTCGAGGGCACCCTCGCCCTCGGCGCGCTGTTCGGACGCCTCCCCGGCCTGCGCCTGGACCCCGACCACCCGGCCGCGCCGGAGGGCTTCAACTTCCGCCGGCCGCCGCACCTGCACCTGCACTGGGAGCTCCGCTGACTCAGGACTCGCCGCGGACGCCGTTTCGCAGCGTCCCCACTCCCTTCACCGCGATCTCGACCGTATCGCCGTCCCGCAGGTAACGCGGCGGCTGCCGCGAGTCGCCGACGCCGCTGGGGGTGCCCGTGGCGATAACGTCGCCGGGCTCGAGCGTCACGCCGGCGGTCACGTAGACGATCAGGTCGACCACCGAGAACAGCAGGTCTCGGGTGTTGGCGTCCTGCATGACCTCGCCGGACACGGTCGTGCGCACGTCGATGTCGTCGAGGTCGACGCCTTGCATCGAGGCGACGCACGGCCCCATCGGCGTGAACGTGTCAAAGCTCTTGCCCAGCGTGAACTGGCGCAGAGGCGTCTCCAGCTGGGCGCGGCGTCCGGACACGTCGTGCAGAGCGGAGATCCCGCCGATCGCCTCGCGGGCGCTCTCCGGGGTCGCTCGGTAGGTGCGCCGGCCGATGACGACGGCAAGCTCGCCCTCGTAGTCCGGCCGTGTCTCCTCCCGAGGGATCACGATGTCCTCCCCGTGACCGATCAGCGACGAGGAGAACTTGGCGAACACAACCGGGACCGATGGGACGTCGAGCTCTGACTCGGCGGCGTGCGCCCGGTAGTTGAGCCCGATGGCCACGATCTTGCCGGGCACCACCGGATGCAGCACGCGCACGTCCTCGAATCGGTATTCGCGCCCGGAGGCGGCGGCGATCGTCTCCCAGCCCTGCGGCGAGGGGACGAAGCCCGCCGCGGCGGCCGGGCCGCCGTCGCGGATCACGCCCGCGTCGTCGAGTGTCCCGAGACGAACGTTTCCCGTCGGATCGGTGAACCGAACCGCCTTCATGTTCTTGACCCTCTCATACCGGGCGGATATTGTATTCAAAACGCTTGCTCGGGCTTCGTCGTATTCACCACACCTGTCTGCGCGTCGCCGATCTGGACGAGGCGATCTCCCGTTGGTCGATCCAGTTCGGGCTCGCCGTCCATGAGCGCGACGCGGGGCGCGGCCTGCTCGCCTGCGCCTACGAACCGTACTCACTCGAGCTGGTGGGCGACGAGCATCCCGGGGCCGACCACACCGGCTATGAGCTCAAGCGCGGCATCGACCTGGAGGACGCGAGTGCTCACCTGACCGGCCTCGGCGTGCCCCACCGGCTCCACGACGGTGCCGTGCATCTCACCGATCCCGACGGCCACGGCGTCGAGCTCGTGCCGTGGCAGCCGGATCCCGATCCTCGGCCGGCGATCGCTCGCTCCACCGCCACGCTCGGCGGCTTTCACCCCCGCAAGCTGGGCCACATCAACGCGCTCACCGGCGATCTCACCGGCATGACCAGCTTCTACTGCGACGTGCTCGGCATGCAGGTCACCGACCGGCTGGGGGACGAGGGGACGTGGCTGCACGTCAACGCCGATCACCACTGCACCGCGCTGGTGGGCAAGGGCTACGCGCACTTCCATCATCTGGCGCTCGAGCTCACCGACTGGGGCGAGCTCCGCGTCGCGCTCGACCACCTCGCGCAGCATGGCCGCTGGCTGGCCTGGGGGCCGGTGCGCCACGCGCTCGGCCGGAACCTGGCCGCCTACGTTCGGATCCCCGAGGAGGAATGCTTCGTCGAGCTCTACTGCGACATGGAGCAGTTGGAGTCAGACCACGAGCCACGCGACTGGCCGGACGACGCGCACTCCTCCAACACCTGGGGCATCCTGCCGCCGCGCTCGTATTTTCGCTTCGACCCGGCGGCCGTCGAGGCCGAGCGGCAGGGGCTCGAGGCGCTCGGACATCCACTACCGGCAGGAGACAGCTGATGAGCACCATCCAGGGCAGGCAGGCGCAGGGGGCCCGGACCGGAGAGCAGTTCCTGGACGGACTGAGCCGGGGCGGCCGGGAGATCTGGCTCCATGGCGAGAAGATCAGCCACCCGCTGGAGCACCCCGAGCTGCGGGGTGCCGCGCTGAGCCTGGCCCGGGTGTTCGATCTCCAGCACGAGCACGCCGAGGAGATGCTGGCGGACTCGCCGGCGGACGGCGAGCGGCTCGTGAACGTCACCCACCTCGTGCCTCGTGCCGCCACCGACCTCACCCGGCGCCGGCGCGCGATCGAGCTGGTGGCGGCGCTGTCGGGCGGGACGATGGGACGGACTCCGGACTACCTCAACGTCACCTTCGCCTGCTTCGCCGGGCGCTCCGACGTGTGGGCGCGGCGGGGCAACGAGCGGGGTGCCGCCAACCTCGTCGCCTATCAGGCCTACATGCGCGACCACGACCTCTCGACCACGCACGCCCTGATGAACCCGCAGGTCGACCGCACCAAGCCGGAGGCCGAGCAGGCGATGGGACAAGTCGCACTGCACAAGGTGGCCGACACCGAGACCGGCATCGTCGTCCGCGGGGCCCGCATGCTCGCCACCCTGGCGCCGTTCGCCGACGAGCTGCTCATCTACCCGGGCTCCGACATCCGACCCCAGGACGGCCGCTACGCGCTCTCGTTCGCGGTGCCGATCGCCACGTCCGGCCTGCGCTTCATCTGCCGCGACAGCTACTCCAAGCAGCGCGACTCCTACGACTATCCGCTCTCCTCCCGCTTCGATGAGATGGACTGTGTGGTCATCTTCGACGACGTCGAGATCCCGCGCGAGCGCGTCTTTCTCGACGGCGACACCGTCGGCTACAGCGAGGTGATCACCGACACGGGGTGGCGCGGGCACATCATGCACCAGGCGTTCACGCGCGCGTACGTGAAGCTGTCATTTGCCCTCGGGCTCGGGCACATGATCGCCAGCGCCACCGGAGTGGTCCGCTTCGACCACATCCAGGAGAAGCTCGGGCAGATCTGGGCGATGGGCGAGCTCGCCCGCTCGGCACTGGTGGCGGCGGAGGCCGGCGCCCGAATCGACGCCGGCGGCGTCATGTACCCGGACGACCGGCCGTTCATCGCGCTGCGCGGTGAGATGCCGAAATGGCTGCCGCGTTGCAACGAGTACATCCAGCTGATCGGCGGCGGCGGCTTCATGGCCACCCCCTCACGAGCCGACGTGGAAGGCCCGTTGGATGACGAGATCGCGCAGTACTTCCAGTCGGCGGGTGCCGAAGCCAAGCGGCGCATCGCGCTGTTCCGCCTGGCCTGGGACTTCCTCGGCTCAGAGCTCGGCGGCCGCGGCGAGCTCTACGAGCGCTTCTACCTGTCGGACTCCTGGCGGATGACGGCGCTCGCCTACAACATCGCCGACAAGTCGTTCCCGGAGTCGCTCGTCGAGCAGTTCCTGAGCGATTGATGGCGAGGTCGACGCGCAGCGCGCTCATCACCGGCGGCGGCAGCGGCATCGGCGCGGCCGTGGCCCGCCGGCTGGCCGGCGAGGGCTGGGGCGTCTGCGTCAGCGGTCGCCGCGCCGAGCCGCTCGAGGCCCTCGCCGCCGAGGTGGACGGCGTGGCCATCGTCGCCGACACGAGCGATCCCGCCGCCGCGCAGCGTGCCGTGGAGGCGGCTGTGCAGCGCTACGGCCGACTCGACGCGCTCGTCTGCAGCGCCGGCACCGGCGCGTCGGGCGCGGTGGCCGACCAGACGCCCGCACGCTGGGACCAGGTGATCGCCACCAACCTCACCGGCGCGTTCCTGGCCTGCCGAGCGGCGCTGGCTCACCTGGTGGCGCAGCGGGGAGCGGTGGTGACGATCTCGTCGCTGGCCGGGCTGCGAGCCTCGCCGGCATCGGCCGCCTACTGCGCCTCCAAGGCCGGATTGATCATGCTCACCCAGTCGATCGCCGTCGACTACGGGCCCCAGGGGATCAGCGCCAACTGCGTCTGTCCCGGCTGGATCCGCACGGCGATGGCCGACGGCGAGATGGACGGGCTCGCCGCCCAGGCCGGCACCGACCGCGACGGCGCCTACGGTCTCGCCGTTGCCGAGGTACCGGCCCGGCGACCGGGAACGCCGGAGGAGGTGGCTCACGCCGTGGCGTGGCTGGTCTCGCCCGGTGCCGGGTATGTCAACGGTGCGGTCATCACGATCGACGGCGGAGCGGCGCTCGTGGACGCCGGTTCACTCGCGTTCGGACGGGAAGGCGTGTCGTCAATGTCATCCACAGAGAGGTAATGAACATGAGCCAGGAGCTCAACGCGCGGGAGGTTGGCACCGGGCTGGCGGAAAGCGTCTCCGATCTGTCCGAGGTCGGCATCCGCGCGGTGCGCCTGCAATATGCCGATCTGCACGGCATCTGCCGCGGCAAGGACATTCCCAGTGCCGCCTTCCCCCACGTGATGGAGGACGGGATCGGGTTCGTCGAGGCGATCATGACCGTCGATCTGCGCCACTCCGTGGTGGCCGGCTTCGAGCGCGGATTCCCCGACATCATCGCTCGGCCCGATTTATCGACGCTGGCGCGGCTGCCGTGGCAGCCCGACGTCGCGGTCTGCATCGTCGATCTGAAGGAGACCCTCACCGACGAGCCCTCGCTGCTCGACTCCCGCGGCGTGCTCAAGCGCGTGCTGGCCGAGTACATCAAGCTTGGCCTGGCGCCGGTGCTCGGCCCTGAGCTGGAGTTCTACCTGTGCGCGCCCGACCCGACCGATCCCCGCGGCTTCTCCCCCTACGCCAGCCAGGACAGTCCCGTGTATACGGTGGGCGACGTCGCCGATCCCAAGGGGACGCTGTCGCGCATGCTCGACGCCGCGGTGGCGCTCGGACTGGGCGCCGTGGCCGCCGCCCACGAGTACGGACGTAGCCAGTTCGAGATCAACCTGCGCCACTCGGCCGCGCTCGATTCGGCGGATCGCGCCTTTCGCTTCAAGGCGCTGGTCAAGGAGATGGCCGCCCGTGACGGCTTGCTCGCCACCTTCATGGGCAAGCCGTTCAACGGCGATGAGGGCTCGGGCTTCCACCTGCACATATCGCTGGTCGACGAGGAGGGCAACAACCGCTGTGAGGACCCCAGCCACGAGTCGGGGCTGGCCGCCGTGACCCGCCACTTCACCGCCGGCATCATCGAGCACTGCCCGGCGATGATGGTGTTCTTCAACCCGACGGTGAACGCCTACCGGCGGATCAGTGCCGAGGCGCTCGTGCCGACGCGCGCGAGCTGGGGCCACGATCACCGGATGACGCTGGTGCGGGTGCCCCGTGAGCGCGGCGAGGCGACGCGCATGGAGGTACGGGTCGGTGACGGCGCCGCCAACGTATATCTCGCCTATGCGATCGCGCTGGCCGCCGGACTCGACGGCATCCGCCGCGAGCTCGAGCCGCCGGCCCCGATCGAGGGATTCCTCTACGACCTGCCCGAGGCGCAGCAGGGCGCCGCGCTGCCGACCACGTTCCAGCAGGCGCTGGACGCGCTGGCCGACGACGACGTGATCAAGGCCACCCTCGGTGAGCGATTGGTGGACACCTTCCTGACGATCAAGGCGGCCGAGCTCGAGCGCTTCCGCGCCTGGGTCACCGACTGGGAGTTCGCCGAGTACGCGCACCGCCTGTGAGCGCGACGGTCGCACCGCGGGCGTTTCGCGACTGCGTCGGCGAGTTCGCCACCGGCGTCACCGTGGTCATCGCCGAGCAACGCCACGAGCCGGCGGGGATGACGCTCAATTCTTTCACCTCGGTGTCACTGAACCCGCTGCTCGTGCTCGTGGCCCTCGGGCACGGATCGCGGACCCTCGCCGCCGTGCGCGCCAGTGATCGGCTGTCCATCAGCGTGCTCCACCGCCACCAGCGGGAGGTGGCCGTCGCCTTCGCCACCCCGGGCGCTCGGTTTCCCCACGCGCAGGTGCGACGCACCCATGACGGCTTTCTGATCGTCGCCGGCGCCGCCGCCACCCAGCAGTGCGAGGTGACTGAGATCGTGCCGGCCGGTGACCACGACCTGGTGCTCGCCCGCGTGGTCGGGATCACCCACGCCGGCGGCGAGCCGCTGCTGTTTCATCGCGGGCGCTTCGGCGGCCTGGCCACCGATGCGGTGGTGCCCGCCGGCCATCCCATCGCCCTGATCGAGGGCGCCGGCTGGTAGGGAGCCGCGGGTCAGACGCTTGCCGCTTCGCTTCTCAGCACGTCCCACGCCCGCCGCACGTCGTCCTCGCTCGTTCGCATCTGGCCGACGGCCAGTCGCAGCACGTAGCGTCCGTTGAGCACCGCGTGCGAGATGAAGATCTCTCCGGTCTCGTTCACCCGCGCCAGCAGCTCGCGGTTGCGATCGTCGCCGCCGGTGAGGGCGAAGCAGACCACCGAGAACGGGCGCGGTGCACACAGCTCCCAGCCCGGCTCGTCGGCCACCCAGCGCTCGAACATCGCAGCCAGCGCCACGCCACCGCGGACCTGCGCCCGCAGCCCGTTGGCCCCGTGGCAGCGCAGCACCGCCCACAGCTTCAGCGCGCGGAAGCGCCGCCCCAGGGCCGGCCCGTACTCGCTCAACGACAGCGCGTCCTCGGCATCGGGGGTGCGCAGGTACTCGGGAATCAGGCTGAACGCCCGCCGGAGATCGTCGGGCCGCCGCGACCAGAACAGCGAGCAGTCCATCGGGGTGAGCATCCATTTGTGAGCGTTGACGACCAGCGAATCGGCGCGGTCGACGCCCGCAAACGCCCACCGGTGCTCGGGACAGACCATCGCCGAACCGGCGTAGGCGGCGTCCACGTGCAGCCAAGCGCCGGCGCGCCCGCAGGCATCGGCGATCGCCGGGACCGGGTCAACTGACGTGGTGGCCGTGGTCCCCACCGTCGCCACTACCACCGCCGCTTGATCGATGTCCTCCAGCTGGTCCGCGCGCATCCGGAACTGCGAGTCGCACGCCACCTTGCGCAGACGCATGCCGAGCATCCGCGCCGCCTTCTCCACCGACGAGTGCGCCTGGTCGGAGCACACCACCAAGTCGCGGCCGGTCGCCTCGCGGGCGGCGATGATCGCCGCCAGCGTCGAGGTCGAGGCGCTGTCCTCGATGTGCCCGTGCCAGCCGTCGGGCAGGCCGAGCAGCTGGGCGCACCAGCGCAGCACCACGCCCTCGAGCTCGGTCGCGGCGGGCGCCGTGCGCCACAGGATCGCCACCGAGTTGAGCGTCGCGGCGAGCAGCTCGGCCAGGATCGCCGGCTCCGAGGAACTGGTGGCGAAGTATGCGAAGTAGCGCGGGTGCTGCCAGTGGGTGATGCCCGGCAGCAGAACCTCGTCGAGATCGCGCAGCACCGCTGCGAACGGCTCCGCGTCCTCGGGCGCCGTCGCGGGCAGCCGCGCCCGGATCTCGCCGGGCGTCACCCGAGCGAGCACCGGCAGCTCGTCGACTCGCTCGAGGTACCGGGCGGCCCACTCCAGGGCGGCCGCGCCGTCGCGGCGAAGGTCCGTCATCGCGGCTCCTCAGCTGCCCGGCGTCTGCGCCTGCGGGACCGGTTCGTCCATCGCCGGGACGCCGTGGTGCTCCACCGCATGCTGCGCGGCCAGCCGCACCTGCTCGGGCCGGGCGACGTGGAGGATGCCGTACCACAGCGCCGAGATCACGATGCAGGCGATGGCGATGAACACCGCCCGATCGTTGGGGAAGGTCGGGAATGGGTCGAGCGCTCCCTTGAACGCCAGGATCGGGGTGGCCAGCCCGATCAGCACCGCGATCACCTTCCACCACAGGCCGCTCTCGTCGTGCCGGCTGGTCCACAGCAGCTTGAGCGCGAACAGCGCCAGAAAGACGTAGATCAGCTCCACCAGATAGCTACCGGCGGAGGTGGTGATGTTGAACGCCTCGATTGGGTTGGGCAGCTTGACGGGCACGCCGTAATGCGTCACCCCCGCCCAAACCAGGATGGCGACGCTCCAGATGGCGATCGTGACGTTGCCGGCGATCGGGGTGTCGTGGCGCGAGGTGCGCGCGGCGATGCGCGGCAGCAGTCCGTCACGCCCCAACGCGAAGATGATGCGCGAGGCGGTCACCATGATCGCGATCGCGAGCGACAGCGCGTCGAGGATGATCACGAGATCGATCAGCACGCTCAGCCAGTTGCCGACGTAGGTGGTGGCCAGCGTGCCGAATGGGCTGGACGCCGAGAACCAGGCGCCCTTGGCCAGCGCCGCCTTGCCGAAGCCGATGGTTCCGGCATAGGAGACGAAGACGTAGAGCAGCGCGGCGAGGCCGACGGCGGTGACGACCGCGATCGGGATCGACCTCCGCGGGTTCTCGGTCTCCTCGGCGATCGACGCCGCTGCCTCGAACCCGATGAACAGCGTCACGGCGAACAGGATCCCGTTGAACACCGAGTTCCAGCCGCCGGTGCTGGGGGTGAACACGCTGAGGGTGTTGCCGCCGACGCCGCCCTTGGCGATGATCACCACCGCTAGGATCAGGAAAGGGATGACCGAGAAGGCGGCGAGCATGAGCACGCCGCGAATCGCGACGCGCACGCCGTAGTGGTTGAGCAGGAAGGCGACGATCAGCGTCGCCGCTCCGCCCGGCCACCACGGGATGCTCGTGTGCAGATGGCTCGAGAAGAAGCCCTGGATGAGGAATCCAAGGCCGATGTAGATGCCCCCGGCGCCGAGGAAGAGCGTCCCGAGCAGGTACACGCCGGCCGAGAAGATGCCGAACGAGTTGTGGACGGCGCGCGACAGGTACTCGAAGATCGCCCCCGCTCCGGCGAACCGCCGGGCGTAGATGGCGATCACGTAGGCAAGCCCCAGCGACCCGATGGAGCCGAGCAGGATCGACAGCGGCGTGGAGAAGCCGGCCACGTTGGCGACCAGCCCGCTGACCAGGCCGATCGAGAAGATCGGGCCGATCGCCAGCGCCTGTCCGACCGCATGCAGCGTGGTCAGCTTGCGGGGACCGAGGTGTGCCGGTGACGCCGCACCGTCGAATTGCCCATCGGTCGACCGGACGCCGCCGGCAGCTTCACTTGCCATTACCTCTCCTGGGCTCGACGAACCGGATCCCACTCTTGAGCGTGGATACATTACTCACGCCCGGCGGCGCTCGTCAAGGCGTGGGGTCCGTGAATAAAGCGACGTATTCGGATTCGCGTTTGCGATTTGTCGCCGACTCCACCCAGCGGAGGTTGTCCCAGGTTCCGTGGATTTTGAGGGTGGCGGTCCCTCGCGCCTCGTCCGGTCTGGTTGAGACCGTGGCGAGTTGCGAACTAGTCCACCGAGGCGAGAGGAACCGCCATGAGCACCGTAGAGCAGCCGAAGGACGCCCGTCAGCCGGAGTTGCCCGCCAGCGTCCAGGAGGCGTGGGGAGAGCTGGTCGCCGACGCCCGGGAGGGGTTGTTGGCGTTGAGGGTGGGGGTCGGGCGCGGGGTGTTGCAGGAGTTGATGGAGCTCGAGATCGCGGAGATCGTGGGCCCTCGGGGGCGTCATAACCGTGATCGGGCGGCGGTTCGCCATGGGTATGAGGATGGTGAGGTCACGCTCGGGGGTCGGCGGGTGCCGGTCTGTCGCCCGCGCGCGCGGACTGCCGATAGGGCCAGAGAGCTTGAGGTGGGGACCTATCGTCAGTTCGCGGACGATGGGCCATCTCGCACCTCGCCGGCCCGTCCAGGATTGGATACATTACCCACTCTTTGCTATGTTGGCGCCTCATGGGAGCGAGCGCGACGCACCTGCCGTCGGTCAACCTCCTGGACCACGACCTGTTCGCCGACCACGAGCCGTGGGAGGTCTTCGAGCTGCTTCAGCGCGAGGCGCCGGTCTACTTCCACCCCGAGCCCGAGGGCCGCGGATTCTGGGCGCTGACCAAGTACGACGATGTGTCGGCGGTGCTGCGCGATCCGAAGACGTTCTCGTCGGAGGTGGGGGGCTCGGCGACGATCGAGGATCTGCCCCAGGATGTGCTCGCCGCGCGGCGGAACTTCCTCGAGTTCGATCCGCCCAAGCACGGCCGCTACCGGCGCCTGATCTCCACCAGCTTCACCCCGGGCGCGGTGGGTCGCTACGAGCAGTGGCTGCGCGAGCTGATCCGCCACCTGCTCGACCGGGTCCTGCCGATGGGGTCCTTCGATCTCGTGCACGAGCTGGCGGCGCCGGTCCCGATCCGGGTCCTGGCGCACCTGCTGGGGCTGCCCGAGGCCGACCTGCCGCGGCTGATCGCCCTCGGCGACCGGCTGCTGGTCGACACCGATCCGGAGTTCGTCGGCGAACTCGCCTACCAGCCCGAGCGCGTGGAGGACCGCTACAAGCCGTTCGGATCACCATGGGCCGAGGAGCTGTGCGCGATCGGTCGCGCCTACTACGCGGATCGCCGGGCGTGTCCCCAGGAGGACGTGCTCACCCTGCTGGCGCGGGCCGAGATCGACGGCGATCCCCTGTCCGAGCGTGATCTCGACAACATGTTCGCGCTGCTGATCGTCGCCGGCAACGAGACAACCCGGCAGGCGATCGCTCTGGGAACGCTGGCGCTCGCCACCCACCCAAACCAATTCGCGCGCTTGCGCGCGAACCCCCAACTAATTCCATCCGCCACCGAGGAGCTGCTGCGCTACTCCTCGCCGGTGTGGTTCTTCCGGCGCACCACCACCCAGCCGGTGCAGATGCGCGACGTGACCATCGACACCGGCGAGAAGGTCGTCGTATGGTTCGCCGCCGCCAACCGCGACCCTGACCACTACGCCGACCCACACCGCCTCGACGTCGCGCGCAATCCCACCGATCAGCTGACCTTCGGCCGCGGCGGGCCGCACCACTGCCTGGGTGCCCACCTGGCGCGCCAGGAGGTCCGCGTCTTCCTGGAGGAGCTGGTGGGCCGGGTGGCGGAGGTGGAGCTCGCCGGCGAGCCCGAGCGACATCGCTCGAACTTCACCAACGGGCTCAAGCGCCTGCCCGTCCGGGTAGAGCTCGCGATAGCCGCGTGGCCGCGTCCTGACGCGTCCGGCGCCCCGGCTCGTCCTCGTCCTCTCGGAGAACTGGACGATGACCTCGCCCCGGGATCTGCGGGCGCTGGTCCGGATCGCCCAGGAGGCCGAGGCCGCCGGGATCGACGGGGTGATGCTCTCAGAGCACATCGTCCTCGGACCGAGCGCGGGGGCGCAGGGCAGGCCCGCCAACCCGCGGGATTACGCCGCTCCCGGCAACCAGGATCCCGCCACCCCGTGGCCGGACTCGATCGTCCTGATGAGCGCCATCGCCGCCGCCACCACCCGGCTGCGTCTGATCGGCGCCGCGATCATCGCCCCGCTGCGCCACCCGCTGCTGCTCGCCCATCAGCTCGCCACGCTCGATCTGCTGGCGCAGGGCCGCCTCGTGGTCCAGCCAACCGTTAGCTGGCACCGGGAGGAGTACGCCGCGCTGGGCGTGCCGTTCGCCCACCGCGGACAGCTGCTCGACGAGCACCTGGCGGCTTGGCGGGAACTCTGGCAGCCGGGGCCGGCGAGCTTCAGCGGGCGCTTCTACCAGTTCGCCGACGTCTACCTGGAGCCCAAGCCCCACCGGCCCGAAGGGCCGCGGCTGTGGTTCGGGGGCAGCTCGGTCGGAGCGTGGATCATCCGGCGACTGGTCGCCTACGGCGACGGCTTTCACCCGTTCGGTCAGCCCACGGCGGCGGAGATGCGCCCGCTCGCGGAGCAGATGGCGGCGGCCGGGCGCGACATGTCGGAGCTGGAGGTCGTGGGCGGCATCCGCGGCCGCTTCCCGGCGCCGGACGCGGTCGCCGACATCGCCGACGCCGCGCGAGCCATCCCGGCGCAGCTGGCGGCCGGCTACACGACGATCTGCTTCAAGCCCTCGCAGTTCACCGACGACCCGGCGCAGGTGGGCGCGCTGTGCCGGCGGCTGGTCGCGCTCAGCGCCCGGTGAACCCCGAGGTGCGTTCGCACACGGTCTTCACGTCGCAGTAGAAGTCGAACGAGTGGCGGCCCCCTTCGCGGCCGATGCCCGAGTCGCGGGAGCCCCCGAACGGAGTCTCCAGGTCGCGTACGTAGAAGCAGTTGACCCACACCGTGCCGGCGACGACGGCGGCGCTCACGCGGTCGGCGCGAGCCTCCGAGCCGGTGTAGATCGTCGCGGCGAGCCCGTAGTCGGTCTCGTTGGCCAGACGAATCGCCTCGGCCTCGTCGTCGAACGCCTGCAGCGTGAGCACCGGCCCGAACACCTCGTGCTGGAGGATTTCGGCGTCGGGCGGGATGTCGTAGAAGAGCGTCGGCGGGTAGTAGAGGCCGCCGAGCGAACGTCCGCCGAAGGCCAGGGTGGCGCCGGCGGCGAGTGCCCGCTGCACGTGATCGGTGACCCGCTCCAGCGCGACGGGATGAATCAGCGGCCCGTACGTCGTGGCGGGATCGCGGGGATCGCCGACGCGGATCTCCTCCACGCGCGCTTCAAACCGGTCCAGGAAGTCGGCCAGGACCGACCGCGCCACCAACAGCCGGGTGCCCGCCAGGCAGACCTGGCCCGAGTTGTCGTACTGGTAGGCGGCGGTGGCCGCGGCGGCGTCCAGATCGGCATCGTCAAAGACGATGAACGGCGACTTGCCGCCGAGCTCGAACGACACCGGTGTCAGGTTGACGGCCGCGTCGTGATAGACCGTCCGCGCCGTCGCCGGCGAGCCGGTGAACGCGACCCGGTCGACATCGGGGTGTCCGGTGAGCGCGGCGCCCGCCTCGGCGCCGGTGCCGTGCACGATGTTGATCACGCCCGCGGGCACCCCGGCCTGCTCGGCCAGGTCGCCCAGCAGCGAGCACGTGAGCGGCGCCCACTCCGGAGGCTTGAGCACGACGGCGTTGCCGGCCGCCAGCGCCGGACCCACGCGCCAGGTGGCGAGCATGAACGGGGCGTTCCACGGAGTGGACACCGCGACCACGCCGCAGGGGTCGTAGCGCACCCGGTTGCGCTCGCCGCCGGGCAGGGTGCGGACCGGCTCCGCCAGGCGATCCAGCGCGTACTGGGCGAAGAAGCGGATGTTGTTGGCCGCCCGGGGCAGGACGCGCAGCGCCATCGCCTCGTGCAGCGACCCATTGTCGACGCACTCGACCCGGGCGAGCTCGGGCACGGCCGCATCGATCGCATCAGCCAGCCGGCTGAGCGCCTGGTGGCGTCCGGCGGGACCGCGCGCCGCCCACGCCGGGAAGGCGCGCCGGGCGGCGGCGACGGCCAGGTCGACCTCGCTCCGGCCGCCGGCCGCGACCTGGGCGAGCTCCCAGTTGTCCCAGTCGATCGGGCTGCGCACCGCCAGCCGCTTCGCGGAAGCGACGCGCTGCCCATCGATGTAGTGGTCGAGGGGCACGCTGACCCCCTCGACCTCGGTCCGGGCTCCGCCATGGCGATTGGTGTCGACGCTCACGAGCCGTCCTTAGCATCCATCGTGCGCACGCTGTGCAGGAACCGCCGCAGCAGCGCCGCCAGCTGCTCGCGCTCGCCGGGGCTTAGTCCCGCCACCAGCTCGGTCTCGCCGGCGTTGAAGCGGGGGTAGAGCGCCTCGATCGTGTCTCGTCCGGCCGAGGTCAGCTCCACGCGCACGAGTCGCCGGTCTCTGGGTTCGCCCTGGCGCCGCACCAGCCCGTCGCGCTCCAGCGTGTCGCAAAGGCTTGAGACGCTCGGCCGCGCGCAGGACATCGACGCCGCCAGCGCCCGTGTCTCCATCGGTCCCCAGATCCACAGGTTGAACAGCAGCGAGAAGCCACCCCAGGAGATTCCCTCGGGACGGAGCACGCGGCGCTCCAGCTGGGCCCGCGCCGCCTGGGCCGCCCGCCACGCGTTGGCGATCACCGCCATCGCGCCGAGGTCGATCGCCAGCCCATCGACTCGCTCGAGCACGTCGAGCTCCTCCGCGATCATCGGCTCGGCGCGCGCGCCCATCTCTCCAAGAACATTAGGGTTCTCACGATCTCCTGTCAAAGCGCCTGGGCGGCCAGCGCAGCGGCCACGTCCGCCACGACGGCGGGAATCGCGCGCACGTCGGTCTCGGTCGTCCGATGGTTGACCAGGCAGGCGCGCAGGCAGGGGGTGCCGTCGAAATCGGCCGAGGCGAGCAGGATCCGTCCGTCGGCCGCGAGAGCTCGCGCCAGGTCGGCGTTGTGGGCGTCGGCGTCGATCCCGACCGGCGGGAGATGACGAAAGCACACCGCGGAGAGGCGGGGGGTGGCGAGCAGCTCGAAGCGCTCGTCGGCCTCCAGCAGGTCGGCCAGCAGCTGCGCCTGCACCAGGTTGCGCTCGATCGCGCGGCGGATCGCGTCGGCGCCGTGGACGGTGAATGCCAGCCACAGCTTCAATCCGCGGAGGGGACGCGAGTACTCGAGCGTTCGGTCGACCGGCAGATGCTCTCCGCCGTGGGGCATGTAGGTCTCCTCGTGCGCGAACACCCGCTCCAGCGACTCGACGCTGTGCATGAGCAGCACGCTGCACGCCTTGGGGACATACAGCCATTTGTGGGCGTCGACCGTCGCCGACTGCGCCCGGGCCAATCCATGGAAGAGATCGCCGGCCCGGCGGGTGGCGGCCGCCGGCAGGCCGTAGGCGCCGTCGACGTGAAGCCACACCTCGTGCTGCTCGCAGATGTCGGCCAGCGCCTCCAGATCGTCGACTGCGCCGGTCAGCGTGGTGCCGGCCGTGGCCACGACCGCCACCGGCACGACGCCCTCCCGCCGGTCGGCGTCGATCGCCGCCGCGCAGGCGGCCGGGTCCATCCGCCGCCTCGAGTCCAGCGGGATCGCCCGGACCTGGCGGCCGCCGATGCCGAGCACCTCAGCCGCCCGCCGTACCGAATAGTGGGCCTCCCGGGAGCAGTACAGGGCCATGCGGTGGCCGGTGGCGCCCTCGTGACGAAGGCCCGGCAGCGCGTGCTCGCGAGCCGCCGTCAGCGCGGTCAGGTTGGAGATCGTGCCGCCCGCCGCCAGCGCCCCGACCGCGGCGCGATCGAACCCGACGAACTCGCCGAGCCAGCGGATCGTCTGTGCCTCGAGCAGATCCGCCGCGCCGGCGCTGACCGCCACGTTGACGTCGTGTGACGCCATCAGCGCGTCGCCGAGCACGCCGATCTCCAGTCCCGAGGAGCCGATGTAGGCGAAGTAGCGCGGCCGCGATTGCGCCAGCGAGACGTCGAGCACATCCGCGGCGTCGTCCAGTGCCGACATCGGCGAGGAGCCGGCAGCGGGCAACGGCTGGCTGAGGAGGCGGTGGTGGCGCTCGGTGGGAAGCGGCTGCCGGGCTCGGGCGTGGTCGAAGCTGCGCCACGAGGCGAGGATCAGGCTCGCCGCGTGGTCGAGAACCTGCTCGCGATGCTCGAGCGGGAGCGCCGGGCCGTCCTCGAGCACCGGCTCGCGATCTGAGAGCGGGAGCGGCGGGCCGTCTTCGATGTCCACGCTCAGGGACGTTAGAGTCCTCACGACATGGAGTCAAAGCCCGGCCTGATCCTCCAGCACGGCGAAGATGGGCCGCCGGCACGGTTCGGCGAGTGGCTGCGCCGGCGCGGCCTGCCATTCGTCGTGCATCGCGTGTGGGAGCAGCCGCCGCCCGATCCCCGCGACCACGCCTTCGTCGCCTCGCTCGGGTCCGAGCGCTCGGCCGCCGAGCGTGACGCCTGGGTGCCGCAGGAGATCGCGGCGCTGCGCGAGGCGATCGCCGCCGACGTGCCGGTGCTCGGGCTGTGCTTCGGCGGGCAGGCGCTGTCGCTCGCCCTCGGCGGCGGCGTCGAGGTCCTCCCGGCTCCGGAGATCGGCTGGATCCCGGTCACCAGCGAGGACGCCGACGTCCCGACGGGACCCTGGTTGCAGTACCACTTCGACCAGATGCACCTGCCTCCGGGCGCCCGCGAGCTGGCGCGCAGTCCCGCGGGCACAGCGGCGTTTCGCCACGGACGTCACCTCGGCCTCCAGTTCCATCCCGAGGTCGACGCCGCGCTGGTGGACGCGTGGGCGCGCAGCGACCCCAAGCTGGCCGCCACCGGCATCACCCCGGAGCAGCTGGCCGCGCAAAGCGCCGCCCACGCCGGAGAAGCTCGACTCCAGGCCTACCACCTGTTCGACTCCTGGTGGGAATCCCGGTAGCGCACGCATGACGCGCCGCCGGCGCGTCACTCGACGACCGCCGATGACCGGATCACCGTCCTACGGCCGCGCGAACTCGATCACGACCTTGATGTCGTCGGGCTCCCGCTCCAGCGCCTGCTCGAACTCGTCGGCGCCGACACGGCGGGTCAGCAGCTGCTCGAGCCACGCTCGGTCGGCTCTGGCGAGCACCTGCGCCGCGCGGTAGTAGTGACGGCGGTTGGCGTTCACCGACCCGAACAGCACCAGGTTCTTGAGCACCGTGTCGGTAGCCAGCGACGTCAGCCTGCCCTGCGGTGTGAACGGAGCGCCGACGCCGGTGAGGCACACGATGCCCCCGGGCGCGACCGCTTCGGCGGCGTCGCGGATCAGCGGCGGTACCCCCGTGCATTCGACGACGATGTCCGGGTTGCACCCGATCTCGGAGATCGCTCCGGTGTGGTAGGTCGCACCCAGCGCTCGTACCAACTCGGGCTTGAGACCACTGGTGACGCGGTCGAGGACGTGCACGTCGCGGCCGTACTGAACGCCGATCAACGCGGCCAGCAGGCCGATCGGCCCCGCGCCGATGACCAGCACCGTGGCCGGATCCCAGAAGCTGCGCCGGCCGATCGCTGCGATGTGCTCCCACGCTTTGGCCACGACCGTGGTCGGCTCGAGCAGAACCCCGAGCACGCCCAGGCTCTTGTCCACCTTCACCGCGTACTCGGGCTCGATCCGCCAGCGATCGGCCATGAACCCGTCGACCTGCTTGATGCCCCGCTCGGTGTAGCCGCCGTTGGAGCACATGTCCCACTCACCGACGGCGCAGTTGGGACACGGCACCGGATCCGGTCGTCGCACGATGCCCACCACATGGTCTCCGACCGCGAACCCGCTTGGGCCCGGATCAACCACCCTGCCCAACGACTCGTGGCCCAAGATCAACCGCTCCCGCCCCGGCGGTGGCCAGCCATACAGGCCGCCGGCGATCTCGACATCCGTCCCGCACACGCCGACCGCCAACCCCTCCACCAGAACCGACCCGAGCTCCACCCCCGGCTCAGCGACCTGGTCGAGCCGCGCTGAGCCTGGACTTCCGGGACTGACAGTCACCGCCCGCATTAGCACCTCGCAGTAGAAGAGTCGCCGTCTCCGCCGGCTGCGAGCTAAAGGACACCCGGTCCCGACCCCAGCCGCGAGCGCAGCATAGCCATCAGGTTCGCGTAGGCTTCGCCGATGGCCAGGCTCGTCGGCCTCGACGTCGGCACGTCGTCGACCAAGGGGCTGGCGATCGACGAGACGGGGAGCGTGCTCGCGCAGGCCGAGCGCGGTTATCAGTTCGCCACGCCGCGTCCGGGGTGGGCTGAGCAGGACCCCGATGTGTGGTGGACAGCGGCTGAGGAGACGCTCGACGAGCTGGGTGCGGCGCAGGCTGACGGCATTGGCCTGACGGGACAGATGCATGGGCTGGTGGTAGTCGGGCACGACGATCGGCCCTTGCGTCCCGCGATCCTGTGGAATGACGGGCGCTCCCAGCGCCAGTGTCAGGAGATCGAGGCTCGCGTCGGCGGACGCCGGCTGATCGAGCTCAGCGGGAATCGCGCGCTGGCCGGCTTCACCGCGCCCAAGCTGCTGTGGCTGGCCGAGCACGAACCTCACGTCCACGCACGGATCCGCCGAGTGATGCTCCCCAAGGACTACGTCCGACTGAGGTTGTGCGGCGAGCACGCCACCGACGTCACCGACGCATCAGGGACCCTGTGGTTCGACGTCTCCGCCCGGTCCTGGAGCACGGAGCTGCTGGACACGCTGGAGGTGGAACCCGATTGGCTGCCGCCGGCGCTGGAATCGGGAAGCGCGAGTGGTGTGACGCTCCGCGGTGGCGTCCCGGTGGCGGCCGGCGCCGGCGACCAGGCGGCCGGCGGCCTGGGGGTCGGAGTCATCGACCAGGACGGTCCCGTCTCGGTGGTGCTCGGCACCAGCGGTGTCGTGTTCGCTGCCCTCGAGCGCTACGCGACCACGTCCGACGGGAGCCTGCATGCCTTCTGCCACGCGGTACCGTCGGTGTGGCACGTCATGGGCGTGATGCTGTCCGCCGGCGGCTCGTTGACCTGGCTGCACGACAACCTCGCCAACAAGCTTGGATTCCAAGAGCTGCTCGCGGCGGCCGCGGACTGGAGCCCGGGGGCCGAGGGTCTGCTCTTCGCCCCCTACCTGTCGGGCGAACGCACTCCCCACGCGGACCCGGACGCCCGGGGGGCATTCGTCGGGCTCAGCACGCACCACGACCTCGGGGCTCTGGTTCGAGCCGTGCTCGAGGGAGTGGCGTTCGGTCTGCGGGACGGACTCGATCTCGTCGCCGGGCTCGGGGGCCGACCGGCGTGGGCCCGCGTGTCGGGAGGCGGCTCTCGTGCCGAACTGTGGCTGCGCATTCTGGCCGGCGTGCTCGAGGTACCCCTGGAGCGAACCGAGGTGGACGCGGGCGCCGCCTATGGGGCGGCGCTACTCGGCGGCGTCGCTGCCGGCGTGTTCTCCGACCCGGCCCAAGCGGTGGCCGCCTGCGTGCGGCCCACCGTCACCGTTGAGCCGGACCCGGCGCTGGTCAGCGCGTACGCCGAGCTCCGGCCGTCGTTCCAGATGCTCTACCCGGCGTTGCGCCGGCTGCGCGCCCGCGGGGCGACCTGAGACCAGAGGCCCACGAAGGTGACCAGCTCCGGATCGGCGCCACGACTATCCCGATGCAGCCGCCGGCTGTTTTCAGCGATTACCGCCGTTCCCCTGACCACCACTCCGGTCATCACCGCGCCAGAGCACGTCGACGATCGCGCCAGCCGACCACGCGTCCTTCAATAAGGAAACTCTCATGTTACCGGGCGCGCGCTCCGGAAAACACCAGTGGCAGCGCGCGAATCTCGGGTTCGGGGATCCGGCGCTGAGCGCCCGAAGTGGGCTCATTCCATCCGTTTCATCTTGGGAGGATCCATGGCCAATTTCGATCTCAGCTCGCCGATCAGTCGACGGCGTGCTCTGACCCTCGGGGGTGGCGTTGCCGCCGGTGGGATGCTGTCCGCTGCGACACCGCTGACCGCTACGGCGGGCGCCCATGGCGATCACCGCTGGAAGCACCGTCAGCACGGGAAGCTGCCGGCCGACCAGATTCAACAGATCGTCCAGGCGCAGGGAACGGTCACCAAGGGAGTGCTCAGCATCGACATCTCGCGCGATGACATCGGCGATGTCGCCGGACCGCTGGGCGTGACGCTGACGCCGTCATTCGAGATCGACGGCACCCTCACCTTTCAGCCACTGGGTTACGGCTACGCGTTCTTCAATGGTGATCTGCCGCTGAAGCCCGAGGAGTGCAATCCGTTCATCGACGCGATCATCGCCAACGGGTTGATCTTCCAGGCCTTCCACCAGCACTACATCGAGACCAGCCCGAACGTCTGGTTCATCCACTGGCGCGGTGAAGGCGACCCGCTCAAGCTCGCGCAAGCGGTTCACAACGTGCTGAAGGCGACGTCGACCCCACTGCCACAGACGATGCCATCCAACCCTACGACGCCGCTTGATCCCGATCGCCTCGCCTCGATCCTGCATGGCGACGCTCAGGTCGGCGACGAGGGCGTGGTCACGGTGACCATCGACCGCACCGACAGAATCGTGATCGACGGCATCCACGTCTCGCCCGAGGCCAACATCTCCACCGAGGTGCAGTTCAAACCGCTGTCGTCTTCCGGTTCCAGCGCGGCCGCCGGCCCGGACTTCTCGATGACCAGTTCAGAGGTGATGCCGGTCGTGAGCCTGATGCGCCGGCAAGGCTGGTTCCAGGGTTGCCTCTACAACCAGGAGACCAACGAGTACCCGCAGCTGTACTTCGACCACATGCTCAAGGTCGGGAACCCCTACGTGTTGGCCCAGGAGATCCGGCGCGGCCTGGATCTGACTCACTCGGAGTAACGCGTCACGCCGATGATGCGGGTCAACCCCAGACCGACGGCGGTGCTGTCGCTTCGGGTTCACGGCGCCCCGCTGGTCGAACCGGTCGTGGTCGGCCAAACCCGGGTGCCCGATGCCGACGCCGACGCCGACGCAACCTCAAACGCGCCGGCACCGAGAAGGTCGAAATCTTGGGAGCTGACGCAGCGCCGGAGCTAATGCCGCCACGCGGATGCCTGCTGCCGACTCAGCTTCGGCGAGTGTCCAGTTCGCGCCCGTAATCAGTCGAGTTCATGATGTACGGTCCCACGCTCGACGCGGCCAGCAGGGCCGCGCTCTCGTCGAGGCATCGGATGGCTTCGCCCAAGCGGTGATCGGGCACCCGGAAGCGGTCGGGCGTGGGCCCCGCAGATCGGGATCGCGCAGGTCTCGCCGTGGGCCCCGCCCCGCGCGCCGGATCGCTGACCTCGGCCGGCGTGAGCACGATCGTCGTGTCGAGCGTCAAGATCTGCATCCCGATGATGCGCGCCCGGACCGAACCCTGAATCAGGACGCCGTCAGGAAGGTGCTTTCGGCGATCGGGGACGGCGGTCAGCGCCATCGGCGCCCGGATCTGCGAGGCTCGGGGGGCGGCGAGCACTGAAGTCTTCGCATCGTTGTGACGCCCCCGCCGGCCCCGCCACGATCTGGGCATAGCGTTCACGCCCCGTCCTGGCACCGACGACCTGTCCGGCCGTCAACAGCGTCACCTCCGTGGAGCTTCACGAATGGTCTCTCTCCCCCTCCGTGCGTCGCCGCAGTGAAGAGATCCCTGCGCTGCCCGCGGTGAGGCCGACTACGCCGCCGGCGATCACCCCGGCCTTCAGGACCGAGTCACGCGACACGCTCGCCTTCAGCGCGCTCGCTGCGCCGGCGTTCGGCAGCGCGTTCCAGATGTTGTCCGCGGCACCATCCATCGAGTCGCCGACGGTGTCGAGAAATGACTGCAGCTTGCTCTTCCTGCCGGGCAGTTTCACCTGGGGCAGTTTCATTTGGGGCAGTTTCATCTGGATCCTCTCCGTCAGCGACCGCTGCGAGACGCGTTGTTGATCGCGTCGACCAGCTCGCTCTTGGTCATCGTGGTTCGGTGCTCGATGCCGATGCTGGCGGCTAGCGCGATCAGCTCGGACTTGTTGTGGGACTCCAGGCCGCCGTTGGGGGAATCCTCGCCGAGCTCCCGTGCGGTGCGCCTCGCCGTCGTCGTTGCCTTCTGGCGCATCTGCTCGGTCTCCTTGACCCGCGCCTGCGCCTCGCTCGCCTGCTGCTCGGCCTCGCTGGCGAGGGCCTGCGCCCGCCGGTTCGCCTCGTCGGCGGCGGCCCGCGCTGCGCCTGCGGCCTCATCCGCCAGCCGCCTGGCTTCAGCGAGCTTCTCGGTCGCGTCCTCGACGAGCTCCTCGGCCTGCTGGCGGCACTCCTCGGCCTCACGTTGAGCTTCCTGGACCTCGCCCTCGACCTCCGCCTTGGCCTCCTGCTGTTGCTCTTGCGCATCCGCCTCGGCGGCTCTGCGTTCGCGCTCGACGGCCGCGTCGGCCTCCTTCTGCGCCTCGGCAAGCCGCTGCTTGACCTGCCGACTCGTCTCCCGCTCCACCTCGCGCATGTGCGCGCGGCCCTGCTCGCTGACCTGTCGAGCGTGCTCGGAGCGTTCCCGGGACTCCCGCGCCGCCTCCAGCGCCCGGTCCTCTGCCTCTCGAGCACGTTCGCCGGCTTCCTGGGCGCGCCGCATGCGGATGTCGACGGAGTCCCCGCCCCCAGGTGCGGCGTCGACCACGGCGGCTTTGACCTGGCGTCCCCGATCGCGGGCGCCCGCCGTGGCCGACTCGGCCGCGGTTCCGACCGCCTCCGCCGGCTTGAGAGCGCGCGACAGCAGCCAGGCGGCATTGGACGGCATGTCCCGAAGACCTGTGCGGGCTTGCTTCGACAAAGACATCAGTAAGTTCCTTCCTAGAGATGTAGGACAGTAAAGCCTCTAAATGAGACATTATCATCTCACAAAACGTCTAGACTAGCCGGCCACGAATGTCCCCGCCTGCTCCCAGACCAGCGCTCCAGCAGCGCGTCGCCGCGGCGATAATCGGCGGGGCCGCGCACATCTTCGCCCGCCAGGGCGACCAGGCGAGCATGAACGACGTCGCTGAGGCGGCCGGAGTCGCCCGAGCCACCGTCTACCGCTACTTCCCGACCCGTGAGGCCCTGCTTGACGAGCTGGCGCAGGCCGCGGCGGGCGACGTCGAGGCGCGATTGGCTTCGGCGCGGATCGATGAGGTGGCGCCCGAGGAGGGCGTTGCTCGGGTTGTGCGCGCCCTGGTCGCCGCCGGCGACTCCTTCGTATTGCTGGCCCGAGAGCGCGGGCGCTCCGATCCACAGCGGTTCGAGCCCCAGATCACCGCCTCCATCCGGCAGCTCTTCGTGCGGGGCCAGGACAGCGGGGACATCCGCAGTGACATCGCGAGCCCGCGCCTCACCGAGTCGCTGGTCGGACTGATCGTCGGCGTGGTCACGTCCACTCCGACGCTCGGCAACGAGGACATGATCGCCACGATCATCAGCCTGTTTCTCGATGGGGCTCGCGCTCGCGGTCCCCGACGGCGATGAAGGCGATCAAGGACCATACGTACGTCATGCCCGCGCGGGTGCGACCCGTGGTCAATTTCAGTGGCGAGGAGGAGCAGATGGACCAGGAGACCGACCGACAGGCTCGCGACGAGGAGCGCCATCGGCAGACCGAGGATCAGCCGACCCGCGATGGGCAACCGGATCGACCGGCGGACGACCAGCCGGCGGACGACGAGACATCGGATCGGCGGGCGGACGACCAGCCGGCGGGCGACGAGACATCGGATCGGCGGGCGGACGACCAGCCGGCGGGCGACGAGACATCGGATCGGCAGGCGGACGGCCAGTCGGCGGGCGACGAGACATCGGATCAGCCGACTGGCTACCAGATGCAGCAGTCCTCGGCCGAGGACTCGTGCCTGCAGGAGCTGGTGGGCTATCTGCGGGAGAGCCGCACCGAGCTTCGCGAGGAGTGGGCGCGACGCATCAGCGAGGCCGAGCTCCTGAGCGTCATGTCCGATGACGAGATCTTCTCGGAGGCGACCGAGGTCTATGACAACTACGTCGATGCGCTGGAGACCGGCAGCATCGAGACCCTGCAGACCTACGCCCGCGAGCTCTCGGAGAGAATCATCCCCCGCGGCGTCGAGACCCACGAGGTGCTGGGCATCGTGCTCCTCCTGCGCGACGTGCTCGCGCGATCGCTGTTTGCCAAGTACCAGAACGATCTGGAGCTGCTGAATCGCATCCTCGACTCCTACGAGCCGGCGGCGAACCGCATCGCGGTGACCGTGGGAGTCAGCTTCGTGGAAGAACGCGAGCGGGTCATCCACGAGCAGCAGGAGGCCATGCGCGAGCTGTCCACGCCGGTCCTCCAGCTTCGCGAGCAGCTGCTCATCCTGCCGATCATCGGCGCTCTGGACTCTTCGCGGGCCCGCCAGCTCACCGAGCAGCTGCTCGGAGCGATTCAGGAGAATCGGGCCAAGGTCGTGGTCATCGACATCACCGGGGTGGCGACGATCGATCGTACGGTGGCCAATCACCTCGTTCAGACCGTCGAGGCATCGCGCCTGATGGGCGCGAGCACGATCCTTACGGGCCTGTCGTCGGAGATAGCCCAGACGCTCGTCGACCTCGGCGTCGACCTCAGCATGATGAAGACGGTCGGCGACCTCCAGGGAGGGCTGGAGGAGGCCGAGCGGCTCGCCGGCTATCGGGGCGACGGCGCCAGCTCCCCGTCCGACCTCGAGACCTAGGCTTGACGCGTCGATGTCGGTAGCGATCCTCCGTCAGGGGAACTACCTCATCGCCTCCATCCAGTCGGACCTGTCCGATAGCGAGGTCATGGCGCTTCGCCATGAGCTGGCCGAGCTGGTTGGCAAGCATCGCTTGCGCGGCATCGTCATCGACGTGGCTGCGCTCGACGTGATCGATTCCTTCGTCACGCGAGCCCTGAGCACGATCGTTCTCACCGCGAAGCTGCGCGGGGCCGAGACGGTCATCGTCGGCATTCATCCCGATGTGGCAATCGCCATGGTGCAGTTCCGCCTGAACCTGGGGCCGCTGCGCACGGCCCTGGACCTGGACGCCGCGGCGTCCTTGCTCGATCGCCTGACGCGGGGGGACGCGAAGGATGGAGGATGAGGTCAGGGTGACCATCGCCTCCGACGGCGATCTCGTAACCGCTCGGGCGGAGGGGCGCGCCCTGGCCGAGCGGCTCGGCTTCCCGCGTCCCGATCCAACCTTGATCGCCACCGCGATCTCCGAGATCGCGCGCAACATCGTCGTGCACGTCGGCGAGGGCGAGATCATTCTCAGGCCTCTGCAGGAGTCTGATCGCTACGGCCTGATCGTGGTCGCGACCGACCAGGGGCCGGGCATCCGGGACCTGGAGGCCGCGCTGCAAGACGACTACAGCGGAAGGGGAGGCCTCGGCCTGGGCATGCCCGGGGCGAGACGACTAATGGACGAATTCGACGTGGAGTCCGATGCCGACACCGGCACGACGGTGACGATGAAGAAGTGGCGATTCCGCGACGAGCTCGCCCGGTTACGCGAGGAGCGTCGTCGGCGTGCGTGACCGCCGAGGCGCGGCACCGGTCGAGTGGAACGTCGCCTCCAGGTGCCGTCGGGGCGAGGCCACGAGCGGTGATCTCGCGGTCGTCACTCTGCTCGCCGAGGGCGCGCTGGTGGCGGCGATCGACGGCCTGGGACACGGCGCCGAGGCGGCCCGCGCCGCCCGCCGGGCAGCCGAGGTCGTGCGCGCAAGCTCAGGTGAGGACCTCGTCCTGCTGGTCCGGCGCTGCCACGACGCCTTGAGAGGCACCCGCGGGGCGGCGATCAGCCTGGCCTTCGTCTCGCACGCCACCAGCCGGATGACCTGGCTCGGCGTCGGCAGTGTGGAGGGACGAGTCCTCAGCGGCGACCCGCGGGCGATGACCCCGAAGGGATCGCTCGCTCTGCAGCGCGGGATTCCCGGACACGAGCTGCCGAGCCTGAGAACCGCGACGCTCGAGGTGGCGCCCGGTGACGTCCTGGTCCTGGCCACCGATGGAATCGAGCCCGCCTTCGCCGACTCGCCGGATATCTCGGGCTCCACGCAGACGATCAGCGAGCGCATACTCGCCGACCACTGGAAGCGGCCCGACGACGCCCTCGTAGTCGCCGTCCGCTACTTCGGCCTGCGGCCGTGAACGGCGGCTCGAACAGCGATCCGCTGCCGTTCCGACGGGCGTACCGGACAGCCCTGGCCGACTATCTGCGAGACCCGACCGAGACGGCACTTGCACTCGCCTACGAGCTCGGGCGCGAGGCGGTGAGCCGGGAGCTGAGCGTGCTCGACCTGACCGTCATCCATCAGGAGAACCTGATGTTGGCCCTCACCGACGCGGCGGACCTTGCCGAGGCGAAGCGGCTCACCAGCGCCGGGGGTGACTTCTTCCTCGAGAGCCTCTCCAGCTTTGAGATGGTCCAGCGCGGCTTGGAGGCGGCCCGCCGGGCACTGCGCAGCGAACGCCGCAACACCGAGCTGTCGCGTCAGCTCTCGAGCTTTCTCACCGACGCGTCATTGGCCCTCGACGCCTCGAACTCACTGGACGAGATGCTGCGGCTGGTCGCCGAGCTGGCTCGCGAGCTCATCGGCGCCGACTGCTGCGTCGCCACCGTTGCGCTGCCCGGCCAGCCCCGCGCCGCCGAGGGGGCGTCTCACGCGCAGGATGACACGCGTTGGACGGCGATCGTCCGCTGGCTCGACCTGTCCGCGGTCTACGACCTCGTGCGGCTGAGCGGGGGCTCGCTGAGGATCGCCGGTGAGCAACTCGCCCGCGTGCCCGCGGTTAGGATCGCGGACGGTAACAAGCCGCTCCACGGATGGCTCGCCGCATCGCTGACCGCCCTCGACGGCTCCGCACTCGGCGCGATCCAGCTCTTCGACAAGCACGAGGGACGCTTCACGGGCGATGACGAGGCCGCCCTCATCCACCTCGCGCAGATGGCGTCGGCGGCGGTGGAGAGAACACGGCTCTACCAGCAGGGCAGCTAGCGCCCTGGCCGAGCGGCGAGCATCCGCCGAGCTTCCTGTTTGCACCGTCGATCAAGCGGACAGCCTCTCAATGCACCGGCGCAGGACCGACAGACTCGTCGTCAGGAGGTATGAGGCATGACCGAGCAGGAACCGAACAGCATCGCCGATAACCAACGTTCGCCGGCCACCGAGGCGGCCGAAGAAGTCGATATTGGACCGCCGGGCACCAACCCGGAGGACGAGCAGCGGCCCGAGCCACCCGGTACGGCGGAGGGATCCGCGAAGACCGGTCCCGATGGCGAGCCGATCGTGCCGCCGTCGCGCGGTACGTCGCACTGACGTCAACGTCAACCGCGTCAACCCGGCGTCGGCAGCTGCACCGAGTCGGTTGACAGCGGGGCACAGACGGCTGCCGGCTGATGGGCGCGGGTGAGCTTGCGTCGCAACAGTAAGAAGGCGGGCGCGCCGAGGAAGGCGGGCACGAGCAACTGGAACAGGCGGTAGAGGAGGACGGCTGCCGTGGCCTGCGGAACGTTGACGCCGTAGAGCGCAAACGTTCCGATCAATGCTCCCTCGGTGCCGCCGATCCCGCCGGGCACCGGAATCAGATTGCCGAGCTGGCCGATCAGGTACCCGAGCACGAGGGTGCCGAAGGCCGGGACGCGCCCGACGGCGGCAAAGCCAAGCCCGAGCGCCGCGATGTCGAAGCCCATGTAGCCGAAGGAGCCCACGATCACGCCGAAGCTGTGCGAGCGCAGCAGCGCGATCGCTTGGTCCACACCGTCCGCGCCGGCCTTGAGTCCGGCGCGGATCGCGAGGCTGATGCGGCCACGCCAGCGCCCGCGGTCTGCCTGCGCGCCGCGCTCCCCCAGCGCCCGCAGCAGCCGGGGGCTGAGACAGACGAGGACGATGCCGGTTGCGGTGATGAGCGCCGGTACCAGGGTGAGCAGCCACGAACCGGCTCCCGGGATGAGGCCCACGAACACGCCCAGCCCCACGACCACGAGCGTGATGAAGTTCGCCGCGCTGGTGACCACGAAGAAGGCGACGGTGCGCCGCGCGATGTGGCTGGTCGACATGCCGGCCTGATGCAGCGCCCAGACGCCGAGGGCGAGGCCGCCGGCGCCCCCGGCGGGCAGCAGCGTGTTCGCCGCCTGCTCGGCCATCGCGATGTCGTAGCTCAGCGCCCACGACATCCTCGCGCAGAACGTCGAGCGGAACACCAGCAGGTACCCGAGACACGAGGCGACCTCGGCGAGCGCCAGCGTCACGATCCACACCGCATCGACCCCCACCAACCGCGCCCGTACCTCACCGAGCCCCGGCAGGGCGCCGATCGCGATCACGACCAAGCCGATGACGGCGGCGATCTCGGCGACCCGAATGACCAGATGCCGCGGATGCAGCTCATCCGGCATCACGCCACCGCTCGAAGTGGATGCGGGAGCAGCGATCTCCGCCGGGATCTTAGCTTTCGACTTCATCCGCGGAGCGTCGCCGTCGCGCCGGCGCCTGGGTGGGTCTCGTCGTGCTCGTTCAGCGCAGGCACCATCCTTTTCCGATTGGGGTGGGACGGGTAAGCATCATTGTTGACGGCAGTCGTCGAGGAGGAGAGCGAGGCCTGGTTGGAGTTCGACACTGAGGTTGGCCGCCGACGGGGTCATGTACGGCTGGACGCAAGCGCCTGGACACTGCTCACGACGCTCTACGAGCTGAGGGACACGAGGAACAGCGCGGGCCGTCACGGCCCAAGGGCGCCGAGCACGGCGTCGATGCCGACCGTGAGTCGTTCTGGAGCGGCGCAGACGCGAGGCCGCAGAGCTCGGGCACACGACTCAGCCGTACGTACTGCCCGTCGGCAGCGGGCAGGGCGGGATCGCGACGGCGCGGCACTACTCGCCGTACCTCGCCCTCCCGCTCAAGGCCCGGTCCGTCGGCATCCCGACGCCCGTATACGGCCTCCAGGAGGTCCACCACCTCACGTAGTGGGCTAATGGACCGAGTCACGGGCAGCATGCACAAGACCTGCGCCGCCTCCCCGGAACCGCTGAGCGCGGGGACTCCCGGCAACTCGGCGGATCGCATCAAGGTAGCGATCGCAACTCCGCTGGACGCCCAGCTGGTAGCGACGATTCAAGACGCCGACCAGTGCCTCGAGGTGCTCTATCACCCGGAGCTGCTTCCGCCGACGCGCTACCCCAACGATCATCAGGGAAGTGACCGCTTCATCCGCGACGTCGAGCAAGAACGACGGTGGGGAGCGATGATCAAGCAAGCCGAGGTGCTGTTCGGGATTCCCGGCGACAGCGCCCACGGGCTGAAAGAGACGGTGAGCGGCAATCCACGCCTGCGCTTTGTGCAGGCCACCGCGGCCGGAGCCGGGGAACAGGTACGCGCCGCCGAGCTGACCGAAGCGGAACTGACGCAAGTGGCGGTTACCAGCACCAGCGGGGTGCATGCGGGACCTCTGGCCGAGTTCTGCATCCTCGGGCTCCTCGCATTCGCCAAGGGCTTATCCCGGCTGCTTGACGACCAGCGGGCCCACCGCTGGGGGCATTATCCGATGGGCGAGTTGCGCGATCAAACATTGCTGGTCGTGGGATTTGGCAAGGTCGGGAAGGAGGTGGCGCGGCTCGCTCAAGCGATGGGCATGCGCGTGACCGCGATCAATCGCGCGGGAGCCAGCGATTCGCCCTACGTCGAGGCGGTGCACGATCCCGGAGCGCTCACCCGACTGCTCCCCGGTGCAGATGCGCTGGTTATCACACTCCCGCTGACGGATGAGACGCGCGGGCTGATTGACGCCGACGCGATCAGCAGGATGAAGCCGGGCGCGATCCTCATCAACGTCGGGCGCGGCGGCGTGGTCGACGAGACAGCGCTCGTCGCTGCGCTGCGCGAGCAGAAGCTTGCCGGGGCCGCGCTCGACGTCTACGCCAGCGAGCCCCTGGCCAACGACAGCCCGCTCTGGACGCTGCCCAACGCGCTGCTGAGCCCTCATACCGCGGCGCTCACGATGCGCGAGAACGAGCGCATCGTCGCCCTGTTCATCGAGAATCTGCGTCGTTACCGGCACGGCGAGAAATTGATCAACCGGGTGGACCCACAGCACTTCTACTGAGTGCAAAGCGGCGGGCCGGAGCGCGTCCCCTCCGGGCCACCCCCCCGAACAGGACGAAGAGAAGTGAACCCGTGGCCGCTCGAGATGCCAGGTCGAGCCGATCGTCCGCCGGTTCGAGGTAGGAGCTCGATCCGGATGTCAAGAGCGCGGTTGGCCTCGACGGGCGGCCGCGCGCGATCTTCGGACGCGTCACGACGCCGCTAAAAGCTACCTATACCTATATAAAGCTTCGTATACTCCGTCTTGGATGCGCCGAGCTTGGGGTTGGTGGGCAATCATGATGGTCGCTGTCGCGTGGCTTGGGTGCACGAGCGTGGCGATGGCGGCCGGTATCACGAACGCAGGCGATGACCTGCGCACCGGGTGGTACCCGAGCGCCCGGATTTCACCGAGTGACGTGACCGGCGGCACCTTCGGACAGCTCTGGTCGGCGCCCGTTGATGGTCAGGTCTACGCCCAGCCGTTGGCCGTCACGCCGAGCGGAGGCACCCAGCCCGACACGGTGATCGTCGCGACGGAGACCAACAACGTCTACGGCCTGAACGCCGGCAACGGCAACCAGCTGTGGACGAAGAACCTCGGGACACCGTGGAACCCGCAGGACGTGGGCTGTGCCGACATCACCCCCGCGATCGGCACCACGGCCACGCCGGTGATCGATCCTTCTACAAACACCGTCTACCTCACCCACAAGACCTATGACCCGTCCGGAGCCGCCGCGTGGTATCTCGACGCGCTCGACGTCACGACCGGGCTGGAGCGCAGCGGCTTTCCGGTGCAGCTGAGTGGCACCGCGGACAACGATCCGTCGCTGTCGTTCATCGCCAAGGACGAGCAGCAGCGTCCCGGTCTGCTGCTGATGAACGGCGTCGTGTATGCGGGGTTCGGCGGTCATTGCGATTACACGCCGTGGGAGGGCTGGGTCTTCGGCGTCTCGGTCGCGGGCCAGATCACGGCCCGGTGGGTGGACAACCCAGCCGGTAACGGCGCTGGCATCTGGGAGTCCGGCGTCGGACTCATGTCCGACGCTCCGGGAACGCTCCTGCTCACGACCGGCAACGGCGGAGCACCATCAGCGGCCGCGCCCGGCAGGTCGCCGCCCTCGTCGTTCGGCGAGTCGGTGGTGCGCCTCAACGTAGGGGAGGACGGAAAGCTGACGCCGGTCGACTTCTTCACGCCCTTCGACGCGTCGCAGCTGGACAACTGGGACGCCGACTTCGGGTCCGGCGGCATCGTGGGGCTTCCCGATGCGTACTTCGGCACAGCGTCGACTCCACACCTCGCCGTGATCGTCGGCAAGGAGGGCTACGTCTACCTACTCAACCGCGACAACCTCGGTGGCTACCAGCAGGGCCCCGGGCAAGGGGATGACGTCGTGCAACGCATCGGACCGCGGGGCGGGGTATGGGGACGGGCCGGTGTCTGGCCCGGGGACGGCGGCTACCTGTACATCCCCACCTCCAGCGGACAGAGCAGCGGCGGCCTGCTCGACGTCTACAAGTACGGTGTCTCCGGGACCGGCACGCCGTCCCTCTCCCTCGCGGGGGGCGCCTCCGACGCGTTCGGGTGGGGGAGTGGTTCGCCGGTGATCACCTCCGATGGAACGACGTCCGGCAGCGGCCTCGTTTGGATCATCTGGAGCGCCAACCGCTCCGGCTCCGGAGGCCAGCTGCGCGCGTACGACCCTGTTCCAGTCGATAACACTCTCAAGGAGGTCTACAGCGGCTCGATCGGCACGGCGACCAACTACAGCGTGCCCGGGGTCGGCAACGACGGACGCCTGTATGTCGGCACGCGCGACGGCCACGTGCTCGCGTTCGGCTCGCCGGTGACCCAGCCGGTAAGCGGGTCGCTGTCCGCATTCTCGGCGACGACGGTGGGCTCCAGCAGGTCGCAGACCCTCATCCTCACGGCCAATGAGGACGTCACGATCACCGGTATCAGCTCATCCTCGAGCGACTTCACGGTCGGGACGCCCTCGACGGCGCTTCCCGCGGACTTGACCGACACTGAGACGATCTCTGTCCCGGTCACGTTCTCACCCGCGCAGCCGGGGTTGGACGCCGGGCAGATCACCGTGACCACGAACGCCGGCGCCGTGACGCTTCCGGTTTCCGGGACCGGTCAGAGTTCATCGCCCCAGCTTCAGGGCAGCGTGCCGCTGCTCTCCCTCGGAGGCACGGCCGTCGGCAGGGAGCTCAGCGACACCGTCTCCTTCAGCAACGTCGGCAACGCGCCGCTCACAATCGACGCGGAGCAGCTCCCCGGGCCGCCGTTCAGCGCCAGCGACGTGCCGGCCGTCGGCGCCACGATCAATCCCGGCCAGACGGTGACCGCGGACATCGCCTTCGATCCGACCGAGGTCGGATCCTTCAACGACACGATCGAGCTTGACAGCACGACGGGCGGGGACGTGACCATAGGTCTGTCGGCGTCGGCCGGCACCCCGGGTGCCCTCCGCTACTCCAGCGAGAATGTCGACTTCGGCGACGTGACGGTCGGCACCACCGCCGCCCGGACCTTCACCGTCACCAACACCGGTGGCACCGATGTCAACGTCTTGAGATCCAAGCCGCCGTTCGGGGGCGAGTTCGCCGCCAATACCGCTCTGCCGGAGGGGACCACCGTCACCCCCAATGAGTCGATCACCGAGACGGTCACGTTCGCGCCGACGATCACCGGCGCGGCCTCCGGGAGTTGGCAGATCACCGGCGACGACAGCTCGGGCCTGCAGCAGGTGCAGTTCACCGGCACCGGTGTTCCGGCCCGATCCACGACGTCCGCGGCGTCGCCCTCGGCCCCGCCGCCGGTGGGTTCGGCGTCCCCGGTCATAGCCCATCACCCGAATCCCATCCCGAACGCCCCGCATGTCCTTCCCGCCGCCGTGACCATCGGGGCGGTCAGCCGCATCCACATCACCTTCCAAGCGCCCGTGGCCGCCATCGCACGCTTCGCGCTGCAGCGTGAGGTCATCGGTCGCCGCGGCGCGCACGGCTGCGTGCCCGAGACGGCGCGCAACCGGCACGCCGCCCGGTGCAAGCGCTTCCCCCGCGTCGCCGTCTTCACCCACCGCGACAGCGTTGGCGCCAACCGTCTGCGCCTGGTGAGCATGGTGACGGCGCGCCGGCTCACGCCGCGGATCTACCGTCTGCGCTCGGTCCTGTACGACCCTCGAGGTATCGGGCACGTCTTCTACGCCCTGTTCCGCATCAAGCCGGCGGTCCAGCGCCATCCCCGGCACCGCGGCGGCTGAGCCGGCATCCAGCGTCGTAACGTTGCGGGTCGTCTGACGCGGTGGCTGAGACCGCGAAGTCGCGATCGACGACCCGTTCGAGGTAGCCATCGAGCTCGTTGAGTGGCTCGCTACCCGGTCGCCGCGGCCCTCGAGGTTGGCGGCGATGGTGAACCGCTCCAGTTTGCACCGCCGCCAGCCGCCCGTCCGCTCCTCGCGTCCGCAAGGCGGTCAGGATCGGACACTTTTCGAGTTGCCGCGACGCAAACGCCAGCAGAAACCCAGGCGGCCGAGGGCGCCTCGCTTCGCTACCGGGCTGGTCGACCCGCCACCAGTAGACGGTCGTAGATCATGTACGATCGACACGAGGGCTCACGACTCATTCGAAAGAGGAGAGACGCATGACCGCGCTCGAAGCTCGAGACCGCGCCGACATCTTCGTTTCCCACGCGTTTCCCGAGCAGCTGGTTGATTTGGGCGAGGTCCGGATGAATTACGCCGTGACCGGCGACCCGGAGCGGCCGGCACTGCTGCTCGTGCCGGCGCAGGTGGAGTCGTGGTGGGGGTACGAGGCGGCGATGTCCGCGCTGGAGCCGCACTTTCAGGTTCACGCGGTCGACCTCCGGGGTCAGGGCCGCTCGACCCGCACGCCCGGCCGCTACACGCTGGACAACCTGGGCAACGACCTGGTTCGGTTCATCGACCTGGTGATCGGGCGGCCGGTTGTCGTCAGCGGCAACTCGTCCGGCGGAGTGCTGGCGGCCTGGCTCGCCGCCTACGCCAAGCCGGGGCAGGTGCGCGGGGCGGTATGCGAGGACCCGCCGCTGTTTGCCTCCGAGATCAGCCCAGCGTGCGGGCACTCGATCAAGCAGGCGATCGGACCGATGTTCGGGGTGGTGAACAAGTGGCTCGGCGACCAGTGGTCGATCGGCGACTGGGCCGGGGCGCAGGCGGCGATGCCGAAGGAGCTCACGCTCCCGGTCCTGATGGCGCTCGTGCGGATGGGCCTCGCGCCGCCGCCCGAGGCGGGACCGTCTCCGGAGCCACCCCAGAACATCAAGGAGTACGACCCGGAGTGGGCGCGCTCCTTCTGGACGGGGATGGCCGGCACTGGCTGCGACCACGCCCGGATGCTGGCGAGCGTCAAGGTTCCGATCCTGCTCACCCACCACTATCGCCAGATCGACCCTGAGACCGACACCCTCATGGGGGCGGTGTCCGACAATCAGATCGCGCGCGCGCGGCAGCTGATCGAGCGGGCGGGGCAGCCGACGCGGCTCGTCGACCTGCCGGAGATGATGCACGCGATGCACGCGCACGATCCGGAGCGGTTCGCCTCGGTAATCGTCGACTGGGCGTCGACGCTGCCGGACGGCGCATGAGCGCTCAGATGGGGTAGCGGCCGGCGCCCCGGGTGAGGGTGATGAGGCGGATCTCGGTGAAGTCCTCGATTGCGTAATGCCCGGAACCGCCCCAGCCGCTGTCCTTGACCCC
>CAWEVV010000005.1:0-67678 GCA_963812635.1 uncultured Actinomycetota bacterium
GCGGCGGCAGAGCGCCCAGTCGTAGGGCAGTCCGAAGGCGGCGTCGGCGAGCTCGAGCTCGAATGCCGCGGCCAGGGCCGCGTTCTGCGGGGAGCATTTGCACGCCGAACTGCTCGGCCTCGGGCGGGAACCGGCCGATCGTCGTGGTGGAGCCGCCGGGAACGTGGCAGGAGATCTGGCTGTAGGCAAGCTCCAGGCGCTCCTGGCGGGCGAACATCAGCAGGCGCTCGAGGTGCGTCGGCCGGAACGCGTCGTCGTCATCGAGCGGTGCGATCCACCACCCTGTCGAAAGCCGGACCGCCTCGTTGTACGGCGGTACCCCGGCCACCAACCACAGGCGGGTGGGATCGGCAGGATAGGGGCCGCGATAGGGGAGGTTGACATAGGTGATCCGCGGGTCGTCGAAGCCCGCGACCGCTGCTTCGGTCCGCGGGTCGGCGGCGTCGCCGACGATGACGATCTCGAAGTTCTGGTAGGACTGAGCCAGCACCGAGGGAATGGCGCGCGTGCGCAGCAGCTCGTAGTTGTCGTAGGTGGGGATGACGACGGAGATCAATGGCGCCTCCAGTGAGTAGGCGTCGGCGTAACCTGTGCTCTCCCGGGCCTCGCGCAGGCGCTGCCGGCGCCAGGATTCGTGGTCGTTGAGTGAGAGCAGGATCTCGACCAGCTGAGCGTGATCGGATGCCCGTCCGGAGGCGGCGTCGTCCACCTGCATGGCAAGTCGTCGGACCCGGGCGCCGAGCTCGGTGAGCGCCGCGTGATCAGCGTCGGCGACCGTCCGCAGACCCGCCAGCTGGGTGCTGAGGGAGCGCTCGGTCCAGCGCACCAGCTCGCGAGTCTCAGCGGTCAGCAGCCGCAGGGTGCGCAGATATCCCCGCAGCCGCTTGGCGGGATGCCTGATGCTGGATCGTGTAACGGACAATCGCTGCCCCTGGCTCGTGGGCGTCGTGCGCGACGCCGAAAATCCGCCGGCCGGATCACCTCTTGATCCCGCCGGATCGGCCGCAACAATACGCTGCGCGCCGGGGCGCCGCGTCGCCGCGCGCTTCCCAGCGCGGCGGCTGTGCAGTCTTCGAGGATCAGATTGGCGATGCCCGTCGCGGGCCTATCGCCGGCGCTTACCGACTTTCCTGGGTCCTCGGCCTCGATCTGGTCCCAGGTGAAGCGCCCGTGCCGTTCGTACTCCCAACGGCGCGCTCGTACTCAACCGCCCATTCCATCTCGGCGCGTCTGGCGCCGCGCATCCGTTCTCTGGTCGCTCCACGGATCCGGCCGTCCATTTGTAGTGGTCTATGTCCAGCACCTCCGTGGCGAGCTTTTCGCCCACCATCTCGTGGTGCTCGCCTCCGGGCACGCCTCCCAGCGGGCCCTTGACCAGGACCGCCTTGTGATCACGACCGTGCATTACGTCCCTGACGAACCGCGTCCTCACCGGGTAGCAGCGCTCGAGGGCCTCTCCCGGCGCAGGATCGACGGCTCTTCCGTCAGCGCTGAAGCGGTCGTACATGACCCCCGCACCACGTTGGCCCCGTCGGCTTCGGCCGAGGCGATGATCCCATTCAGACCTCGAGGAAAGGCCACGAACTCGTCCAGATCCACGATCACCACCCATTCATCGCCGCGCTGATATCTCTGGCGCAGCGCGCGCATCTCGTTCGAAGCGATCTCACCGCGGTAGCAGCTGTGGCTCAGGTCGGCGGCGGAAACGGTGATGACACACCCAGAGCCCAGCGCCTCGATCCATGCGGCGAAATGAGGCTGCGCGACGATGCAGAACTCTCCGACCCCCGCCGCAGAGTAATGATCGAGGAAGCGCCGCAGTAGCTTCGCGTCGTCGAAGATGCTCGTGAACAGCTTGATCGCCCCAGACCCGCGCCCGGTGGTGCTCGTCACATCGCGATTGTTCCTCAGTCCGGCGCGCTCTTATCCTCCGTGGCCTGATGCGGGCGGCCATCCTCACCATCTCCACCTCGGTCGCCGCCGGCGAGACCGAGGATCGCTCGGGGGCCGCGCTGGCGCAGCGCACCGAGGCGGCGGGGGCTGAGGTCGTCGCCCGGGACGTCGTGGCCGACCACCAGGCGGCGATCGAGGACTGGCTGCGCCGGCAGGTGCGCGCATGCGTGCCGCTGATCTTCACCACGGGCGGCACCGGGCTCACCGACGACGACGTCACCCCCGAGGCGACCGAGGCGGTGATCGACCGTTCCGCCCCCGGGTTCGCCGAGGCGCTGCGGGCCGAGGCGGTCAAGTACACGCCGATGGGGATCCTGACCCGCGGCGTGTCCGGGATCGCCGGGCGGTCGCTGATCGTGAACTTTCCGGGCAACCCCAAGGCCATCGGGGAGCTGTTCGGAGTGATTGCGCCGACCCTGGAGCACGTGGTCGCGACGCTGCAGCGAGAGCGTGGGACTCGAACCCCCGGCCATTGAGCTGCGGGGGCTCTCCCGTTACTTCGGCGAGCGAAGCGCGCTGCAGGATCTGTCGGTGAGCGTTCCCGCCGGGGCCACGCTGGCGGTGCTCGGCCGCAATGGGGCTGGGAAATCGACCCTGCTGCGAATCCTCGCCTCGCTGCTGCGTCCCCACGCCGGCGACGTGGTGGTGTTCGGCGAGCCGCTGCCGCGGCGGGGGTTCGCGGTCCGGGGGAGGCTCGGGCTGCTCGGCCACGAGCCGCTGCTGTACCGGGAGCTGAGCGGGCGCGAGAACCTTCAATACCACGCTCGGCTGCACCGGATCGGGGCCGAGCGGGTGGAGGAGGTGCTGAACGCGGTGCAGATGGAGCGCCGGGCGCAGGACCCTGTCCGCCTGCTGTCTCGGGGCATGGTCCAGCGCCTGGCGGTATGCCGGGCGGTCCTGCACCGGCCGGCGCTGCTGCTGCTGGACGAGCCGCGGGCGAACCTGGATCCCGCCGCCACCGACCTGGTGGAGCCGCTGATCGGTCGCGCCAGCGGCGCCACGCGCGTGATCACCAGCCACGATCCCCGAGCCGCCCTGGCCGAGGCCGACCTGGTGCTGGCGCTCCGCGACGGGCGCCGGGCGTTCGTGGGCGACCCCGCACGGGTGACCGAGGCCCACCTGCGGGAGCTCTACGCGTGAGGACCGCGCTGGCGGTCCTGCGCAAGGACCTGCGGCTGGAGCTGCGCACCCTGGAGACGGTTCCGGCGATGGTGCTGTTCGCGCTCGTCACGTTCGTGATCTTTCACTTCGGGCTGAACCGGAGCACGATCGACGGCCAACTGGCTGCCGGGGTACTCACCGTCACGCTGCTGTTCGCCGCGATGCTGGGCATCAACCGGCTGTTCGTGGCCGAGCGAGAGCAGGGCGGCTTCGACGCCTTCCTGCTGGCGCCGGTCGACCGCAGCGCGATGCTGGTGGCCAAGGCGGCGGCGCTGTTCCTGTTCCTGGCCGTGCTCGAGGTGATCGCCGTGCCGGCGTTCGCCCTGTTCCTGCTGGGGCCGTCGCTCGGCCCCGCGCTGCCGGGAATGATCCTGATTCTGGCCCTCGCCAACGTGGCGCTGGCGGTGATCGGGACGCTGGTATCGGCGATCGCCATCCACACCCGGGCCCGCGACCTGATCGGTCCGATGCTCGGCCTCCCGCTGCTGCTCCCGGCGCTCATCGCGACCGCCCGCGCCGCCGGACCGCTCCTGACGGCGACCCATGCCGTTGGCTCGCCACCAGGTAAATGGCTGGCCATCCTGGCTCTTTATGATGTGGTATTCGCACTGCTGGCCTACGCAGTGTTCGACTTTCTCCTCGAGGATTAGTCAGCGATCTCTGCTTCCACCACCTACGGCAAGGGCTTGCGCGGCCTGGCGGCCGCCACGCTCATCACGATCACCGCCGCCCTGGCGTTGGTGTTCTTCTACGCCCCGCTGGACGCCAACCAGGGCTTCGTGCAGAAGATCTTCTACGTCCACGTGCCGCTGGCGATCGTCTCGCTGTGCGGATTCATCTTCGGCGGCCTGATGGCAATCGGCTACCTGCGCACCGGGGATCGCCGCTGGGACATGCGCTCCTACGTGGCGATCCACATGGCGCTGATCTTCGGCGTCGGCGGGCTGATCACCGGCTCGATCTGGGCCAAGGCGTCCTGGGGTCACTGGTGGGTGTGGAACGAGCCGACGCTGGTGTCGTTCTTGATCGTGCTGCTGCTGTTCGCCACCTATCAGCCGCTGCGCTTCTCCATCGAGGACCCCGAGCGCCAGGCGCGCTACGCCAGCGTGTTCGCGATCGTCGCCGGCGCGTTCGTGCCGCTGAACTACCTGGCGGTGAACCTGGCCACCGCCTACGTGCACCCGCGGGTGCTCACCCTCACCGGCGCCCAGCTGCCGCCGTCGATGGGCTTCACGTTCGCCGTGGCGCTGCTCGGCTTCGCCCTGCTGTACCTGACGCTGTGGAAGTACGAGATGGCGGCCAAGAACGCCCGCTCGCAGGTGCGCCGGCTGCGGCGGACGCTGCTCGGCGAGGACGTCGCCCGGCCGGCGGGACGGAGCGCGGCTCCCTCATGAGCGTCCTGATCGCAGTCGCGCCGGCGCTGCCGCTGGGAGAGTCAGGCAAGTACGTCGCCGCCGCCTACATCGTTTTCGTGGCGCTGATCCTCGTCTACGTCACGATCATGGCGGTCCGCGCCCAGCGGCTCGAGCGCGATCTGGACGAGCTGCGCCGCGACGTGGAGGCGGCGCGGGCCGCGCGAGAGTCCGACCGCGAGCGCGAGGCGGTCCTGTGAGTCAGCCCGACCGGCAGCCCGAGGCGGCCCCGTGAGTCAGCCCGACCGGCAGCCCGAGGTGCTCCGGTGAGCGAGCTCCTGGCGATCGGCGTGTCGCACAAGACCGCCCCTCTGGAGATCCGAGAGCGCCTGGCGCTGCCCGAGGCGCGTGCCGGGGACTTCATGCGCGACCTTCGCGGCGCCGCCGAGGTGCACGAGACGGTGGTGGTGTCGACCTGCAACCGGACCGAGTTGTATCTCGTCGTCGGCGACCCGGTCGAGGCCGAGTCGACGGTGCTGACGATGCTGGCCCGCCAGGCCGGGATCCGCCCCACCGAACTCGCCGGGGCGATCTACTCGCATCGCAACTGCGACGCCGCCCGCCACCTCTATCGGGTCGTCGCCGGGTTGGAGTCGATGCTGGTCGGTGAGGCCGAGATCCAGGGTCAGGTCAAGCGCGCCTACGAAGCCGCCCTGGCCAAGGAGACGACCGGGCCGCTCACGAATCGCCTGTTCAGCGCAGCGCTGGCGACGGGCAAGCGGGTGCGGACCGAGACCGCGATCGGCGAGGGCCAGCTGAGCCTGCCGGGGGCGGCGGTGGCGCTGGCCCGCGAGCAGCTCGGAGCGCTCCGCGGGCGTCGCGTGGTGATCATCGGCACCGGCGAGACGAGCGAGCTCACGGCGCGGGCGCTGGCCGACAGCGGCGCCGTCCCGGTGTTCGTTGCCAACCGCCGGCGTGACCGAGCGCTGAGCCTGGCCGCGCGGTATCACGGGGCGAGCGTCCCCCTCGACGAGCTTCCCGAGGCCCTGGTCGAGGCCGACATCGTGGTCGCCGCCACCGCCTCACCCCACCTGCTGCTGGAGGTGCGCGAGATCGCCGACGTGATGCGCGAGCGCCACGGCCGGCCGCTGCTGCTGATCGACCTGGCGGTGCCGCGTGACATCGACGCGGCCTGCGCCAGTCTCGACGGCGCCTCGCTGTACGACATCGACGACCTCCAGGCGGTCGCCAACCGAAACCGCAAGGTGCGCCAGGCCGAGGCTCGTCGCGCCGAGGGGATCCTCGAGGAGGAGATCCAGAAGTTCGCGGCGTGGCTGGGATCGCTCGAGGTTCTGCCGACGCTGGCCGCGCTGCGGACGCACGCCATCGAGATCGCCGCCCAGGTGATCGCCGAGAACGACGACAAGTGGGAGTCGGCGTCGCCGCGGGATCGGGAGCGCATCGACGCCGTGGCCCGCGCCGTCGTCAACCGGCTGCTGCACGTGCCGACGCTGCAGATGAAGGAGATGCACGACGATCGCGTGCACGCCCGGATGGCCCTGGTCCGTGACCTGTTCGGACTGACCGTGGAGGAGGGCGCGTCCAAGACCGGACAGCTCGATGTCGAGCTGGCCGAGGTGCGGGAGCTGCCCGCCCGGGGCCAGGCGCGCGGCCGCCGGCGCGGCTGATGCGGATCGGCACGCGGGCCAGCGCGCTCGCGCTGGTGCAGGCGCGCTCGGTCGCGGCGCGACTGGGGGGCGACGCCGAGATCGTGGAGATCACCACGCTGGGCGATCGCGGCGCCGCCGTAGAGGACAAGTCGCGGTGGGTATCCGAGCTGGAGCGGGCGCTTCAGGACGGCTGGATCGACGTCGCCGTCCACTCGGCCAAGGATGTCCCGACCGAGCTCGGGGACGGCTTGGAGCTGGTGGCGGTCCCGCCCCGGGCCGATCCGAGAGACGCGATTTGCGGAGCCGCCGGACTGGACCAGCTGCGCTCCGGTGCCCGCGTCGGCACCAGCAGCCTGCGCCGCGCCGCCCAGCTGCGGGCAGCCCGGGAGGACGTCAAGGTCGTGCCGCTGAATGGAAACGTCGATACCCGGCTGCGCAAGCTGGCCGAGGGACAGGCCGAGGCGCTCGTGCTCGCCGCCGCCGGCCTGGAGCGCCTCGGGCGGATCGACGCGGTCGGGGGCCTGCTTGAGGAGTTCGTGCCCGCCGCGGGCCAGGGTGCCCTCGCGCTGGAGGCGTACACCGGCGAGCTGCCCCCGGACACGCTGGCCGCGGTCAACGACCCCCCGGCGATGGCCTGCCTGACCGCCGAGCGTGAGCTCGTCGCCGCGCTCGGCGCCTCGTGCCACACCCCGGTGGGCGCCCACGCCACCGCGCTCGCGGACGGCCGGCTGACCCTGGTCGGATGGGTCGGGCTGCCCGACGGCTCGGCCTGGCTACGCGACGAGCTCACCGGCGCGCCCGACGCGGTCGGCCGCGAATGTGGGCGACGCATGCTGGCGGCGGGCGCCGGAGAGCTGCTCGCCCGCGCGGTGCAGGTCACCGCGTGACCGTGTACCTGGTCGGCGCCGGCCCCGGCGACCCCGGGCTGCTGACCGCCCGGGCGCTCGAGCTGATCGCCGCCGCCGACGTGATCGTCTACGACCGCCTGATCCCGGCGACCGCTCTGGACGGCGCCCGTCCGGAGGCGCGGCTGATCTACGCCGGCAAGGAGGGGGGCGGCCCGTCGGTCACCCAGGACGAGATCCAGCGGGCGCTGCTGGAGCACGGCGCCGCCGGCGAGGCGGTGGTCCGGCTCAAGGGCGGCGATCCGTTCGTGTTCGGGCGCGGCGGCGAGGAGGCGGAGGCGCTGCGCGAGGCCGGGGTGCAGTTCGAGATCGTCCCCGGCATCACCGCCGGAGTGGCCGCCGCCGCCTACGCCGGCATCCCGGTGACCCACCGCGATGCCGCCAGCGCAGTGGCGTTCGTCACCGGCCACGAGGATCCGGACAAGCCCGGGGCGGGTCAGACCGGGTCATCGCTCGATTGGGAGGCGCTGGCCCGGTTTCCGGGCACGCTCGTGCTCTACATGGGAGTGGGACGGCTCGACGCGATCGCCCGGCGGCTGATCGACGCCGGCCGGCCGGCGTCCGAGCCGGCGGCGGTGATCGAGCGCGGCACGCTGCCGGACCAGCGGGTCATCAGCGGCACCCTGGAATCGATCGCCGCCGTGGCCGCCAAGGAGTCGGTGCGCGCCCCGGCGATCCTGCTGTTCGGGCCGGTGGCGGCGTTGCGGCGCAACCTGGCGTGGTTCGAGTCGCGGCCGCTGGCCGGAGCCAAGGTCGTGGTCACGCGAGCCCGGGCGCAGGCCAGCGAGCTGGCCGCGAGGCTCCGCGCCCTCGGCGCCGAGGTGGTGGAGGCGCCGGCGATCCGGATCGTTGCCATCGACGGCCCGGCCCCGGAGATCGAGCGCTATGACCTGGTGTGTCTCACCAGCCCCAACGGGGTCCACGCCCTTTTCCAGAGGCTGGAGCAGTCGGGACGGGACGCGCGCGGCTTCGCCGGCGCCCGGCTGGCGGCAATCGGCCCCGGCACCGCCGCCGCCCTGCGCGAGCACGGCCTGACCGCCGACGTGGTCCCGGAGCGATTCGTCGCCGAAGGGCTGGTGGAGGCGCTGGTCGACGTGCCGGTGACGCGGGCGCTGGTGGCGCGCGCCGCGCAGGCGCGCGACGTGCTTCCGGAGGCGCTGCGCGAGCGCGGCGCGGAGGTCGACGTCGTCGCCCTCTACGAGACCGTGGCCGCGCCCATCGCCGAACGCGAGCGCCGCGCGGTGGCCGCCGCCGATTACGTGACGTTCACCTCGTCCTCCACCGTGCGCTTCCTGTTCGATTCCGCCGGCGAGGCGCTGTCCGAGCGCACCCGGCTGGTCAGCATCGGGCCGGTCACCAGCGAGGCGCTGCGCGAGCGGGGCCGCGAGCCCGACGTGGAGGCGAGCCGCCACGACATCGACGGGCTCGTCCAGGCGCTGGTCGACGATGTCGCCGCGCCGGCCTCGCGCTGATCGTGGCCGACCCGGTGATCACGTTCCTGTCGGACTACGGCCTCCAGGACGAGTTCGTCGGCGTCTGTCACGGGGTGATTGCGCAGATCTGCCCCCAGGCCCGGGTGATCGATCTCACCCACGGGATTCCTCGCCACGACGTGGCGGCGGGGGCGACGGTCCTCGCCGACGCGCTGCCGTTTCTCCCGGTTGGCGTACACCTGGCGGTGGTGGATCCCGGCGTCGGCTCCCCGCGTCGCGCGGTGGCGCTGAGGCTCGCCGATGCCCGCGTCCTCGTCGGTCCCGACAACGGCCTGCTGGCGCCCGCATCGCTGGCCGGCGGCGGCGTCACCGGGGCGGTCGACATCGGCGGCTCGCGGTTTCGCCTCGAGCCCGTCTCGGCCACGTTTCACGGGCGCGACATCCTTGCCCCGGTGGCGGCGGCGATCGTCGCCGGGGCGGCGCTGGCCGACGCCGGCGCTCCGCTTGACCCCGCCCGGCTCGTCTTCTTGGAGCCGGACGAACCGCGCGTGCAGGACGGCGCCATCGTCGCCCGAGTCCGCAACGTGGACGGCTTCGGGAACCTGCAGCTCACCGCCGGCCCGGAGCACCTCGCCGGCTCCGAGCTGGCGCCCGGGCGCGTCGCCCGGCTCGAGCTCGCCAGCGGACGGACGGAGCTGGTCGGCTTCGTGCGCACGTTCGCCGACGCCGCTCCCGGAGAGCTGCTGCTCTACGAGGACGCGCAGCGCCGCCTGGCGATCGCGATCAGCCACGGCGATGCCGCCGCCGCGCTGGGCCTGCAGCGCGACGACGAGCTGCGCATCCGCCCTGCATGACCGCCACCACGTCGTTGGGGCGCCCGCGCCTGCATCTGCGGACCACCGACTCCACCAACCTGCGCGCCCGCGAGCTGGCGGTTAGCGGCGCTCCCCACGGCACCCTGGTGACGGCCGGCGAGCAGACCGTCGGCCGCGGTCGCCAGGGCCGCACCTGGTCGGCGCCGGCGGGACGGGCGCTGCTGTGCTCGCTGATCCTGCGCCGCTCACCGCCGCTGCTGTCGCTGGCCGCCGGGCTCGCCGTCGCCGAGGTCGTCGAGGCGGCGGGGACACCGGCGGCGTTGAAGTGGCCCAACGACGTGCTCGTCGCCGGCCGAAAGGTGGCGGGAATCCTGATCGAGGGGCGGCCGCAAGAGGGCTGGTCGGTGCTCGGTGTCGGCGTCAACGTCGCGCTCGCCCCCGATGACTTCCCGCCCGAGCTGCGCGACCGCGCCGGGACACTGGGACAGGACGCCGAGGCGATCGAGCCGGCGCTGGCGACGCTGCTCATCGCGCTGGAGCGCTGGGTGAAGGCACCCGCGGCCGACGTACGGACGGCGTTTGCCGCTCGCGACGCGCTTGCAGGGCATCAGGTCAGCTGGTCCGAGGGACACGGCCGCGCCGCCGGGATCGACGACGCCGGGCGACTGCTGGTGGTGGATGACACCGGCGCCCCGACGGCGCTCAGCGCCGGCGAGGTTCATCTAGTCGCGGCTACGCCGCCCGGTCGACGTCGGGCTCCTGTTCCGCGTCCGCGGTGACCTCGAGCTCGTCGCCGTCGCCGTCGCCGTCGCTGTCGCTGTCGGCGAGGTCGAGCGCCGTCTCCGGCGTCTCCGTGCCACCGTTGCCCTCGACGGCGCCGGCGGTGGCGCCCGCCTTGCGCCGGCGGCGCTTGGAGCCGCGCCTGCCCTTGGGGAAGTTGCGCAGCAGCTCCCGGGCCAGCGCGGCGGGCTTGCGGGCCATCCGCGTCCGGGCGCCGCGGAGCGCCTCCTCGGCCTCCGGGGTGTGTGCCAGAGCGGCCGCCAGCAACGCCGCCGACAGGCGGCGATCTTCCTTTCTTGAAGCGTGGACGAGCCGCCGGGCGTTGCGAGCGTGCGCGGAGCCTGACGAGTTGACCAGCAGCCCGAGCAGACGCTTGGTCTCGGGCCAGCGCTGGACCGCGTACTCCTCGTGGACCTCGCGGGTGTACTCGGCCATCCGCCAGATCCACGCGTTGGCCTGGTCGCGGCGGCCGATCCGGCGCTCGGCCAGGGCCTGGAGCATGATCTTGACCCCTTCGCGGCGCTCGTCGCGGGGCCAGCCGCCCATGATGTCGATCGCCGTGTCGAACGCCTCGGCGTCCCGGCTGGCGGCGATCTCCTGCAGCGCGCGCAGCCGCAGCTGCGCGTTGCGGTTGCGCTGTACGGCGGTGAGCAGGAAGCGGCGCTTGAGCTCGCCGCCGCGATCGAAGTGGAGCATCGCCTTCGCCCGGCGCCACCCGTTCGGCGCCACCCGCGCCCCGGCGAGCGCCGCCCACACGTGCTGCTCACCGTAGTCCAGGTACTCGACGGCGATCCGCCACAGCTCACGCTCGAACACCTCGGCCCGCCGCTCCGGATCCGGCGTCACCGGCAGCACCCGGCGCTCCACCCGCACCCGGCGGCCGCGGCCGCGGCGCACCGGACCGACGACGATCGCCCCACCACGGTAGACGTCGCGGTCCAGCAGCGAGTGCAGCGTCACCACGGGGTCGTCGTGCTTGGTGGCGGGGTGGACGAAGTCGATCACGATCCCCGCCTCCTTGCCGGGATGGCGGCGGGTGACGCGACCGACGCGCTGCTGGTAGATGCGCTTGGAGGCGGTCGGCGCCAGATGCATGCAGATCGTCGCCCGCGGGCTGTTCCAGCCCTCGGCCAGCAGCTGGGCGTTGACGAGCACGTCGACCTTGCCGGACTCGTAGTCGGCCAGCACCCGCGCCAGCTCGCGCTTGGGCGTCTCCCCGGAGACCGCCTTGGCTTTGATCCCGAGATCCCGGAACGCCTGGGCGACGTTGTAGGCGTGCTTGACGCCGGCCGCATAAACGACGCCGGGAACGCCGTTGAAGCGGGTCTTGTACAGGTCGGCGATGGCCACGTTGAACGGCGTCTGGTCCAGCAGCTGGGCCAGCATCTCCTGGTCGAACTCGGTGTCCACCTCGCCGCGGCGCAACGGCACCTTGGCGATCGTGCGCACGCCGGGACCCGGCGGGATGCGGATGCAGCGCAGCGGTGAGATCACCCCGCGGCGAGCCGCCTGGGCAAGATCGAAGCGACTGGTCTGGGTCGGGAACAGGTCGGTGACGTGCCGGGCGATCAGCGCCCCGGTGGCGGTCATCCCGATGAAGATCGGGCCTGCCCAGGCGCGGATCGCCGCCGACGTCTTCTCGCCCAGCGCGGTGTGCGCCTCGTCGCAGATCACGATCGTGTAGGCGTCGGAGATCCGTCCGGCGTTGCGGACGAACCACTGGTAGGTCTCGACGGTCACCGGTCCGTTCGCGGCGTCGTGATCTTCCAGCAGTGGGGCGCTGATCCGGTCCCGGTAGCCGCGGTCACGCAGCTCCCCGTTGAACTGGTCGACCAGGTTGCGGCGGTGGGTGAGGATCAGGACGCCGCCGGTGCGCGACGCCTCGACGAAGCCCAGCGCGGCGACCGTCTTGCCGGCGCCGGTGGCGTGCTCGAACCAGAACCGCTTGGCGGCGTTGGGGTCCTCGGGCTGATCGGCGAACTGGCCGTCGTCCTCGTCGACATCGTCCTGCCAGTCCTGCGGTTCCTCGTCCTCGGGCTCGTCCTCCTCGGGCCGGTCGTCATCCTCCTCATCCTCGTCGGCCTCGGCCTCGGCCTCGTCCTCGTCCTCGTCTTCGAGGTCGAGGTCGGGTTCGGCCTTCTCGCGGCCGCGTCCATCGCCGCCGTTCTCGCTGATCGCCACCGTCGCCGCCGGCTCCACCTCAGCGGGAGCGGTGGTGCCGTTGACGTGTCCGTTGGTCGGCCCGGCGGGCTGGCTCTCGGCCAGCAGCGCGGTCAGCGTCCCCGACAGCGCGTCGACCTGATGGGCCGACAGCACGGTGCCGTCGACCAGGCGCGGTTCCTCCTCGGATAGCAGTCGCTCCAGTCCCAGCAGCAGCGAGAACTGCCGTCGCCACTCGATCGAAGGAGTCTTGCGGCCATCCTGCACCTCGCCGAGCGCGGCGTCGAGGGCGCGCCGACGCTCGGACCCTGGGGCCAGGGCCTCTTCGAGCGACTCTCCGTCGTATACAAAGCGCTCGCGCGTCAGCAACTCGGCGCGCGCGATCGCGTCAGGACTGGGAAAGGGGGTGGTCACACCCATCGGTGATTGAAGGTTGCGTCGGATGAGCGAGCCGCGGCGTCGCGTCGTGGCGGCTCAAGCAGTCTCAGCACGAGGCCGAGCACAGAGAGATTCCTCTAAAGCACCCCCGGCCTCGACGCCGAAGGATAACGAATATTTAAGCAGATCCGCCACAGCACCCTTGTGGCAAGCTGTCGGCAATGGGCCCTCGCGGCAGATTTGTGGCGGTCGTGGTGCTGCTGGCGGCGGTGATCGTGGTTGCCGTGGTGGCCACCGGGGGCGCCGGCAAAGCCCCTCGGAGCGCGGCTCCATCCCGGCAGGCGGTCGCCGCCGCTCTGGCCGGATCCCCGGTGGTACTGGCGTTGCTGCATGCCCAGAGCAACCGGCTGCTGGGTGGCGGCACCAGGGCGTTCCACGCTCGGCTCACCGCGCTGCGCGGGCATCCGGTGGTGGTCAACAAGTGGGCGTCGTGGTGTGTCCCGTGCCGGTCGGAGTTCCCGGCCTACCAGCAGGCGTCGGTGGCGTACGGGCGCAAGGTCGCGTTCGTCGGGATCGATGCCAGGGACTCGAGCTCGGCCGCCGCGGCGTTCCTGCGCCGGTTCCCGGTCAGCTACCCGAGCTACGAGGACCCGCACGCAGGCATCTCCGACTCGATCCAGGCGTCCACCTACGTCCCGCAGACCGTCTACTTCGACCGGCACGGCACCCAGGTCTACGATCACGCCGGCCCCTACGCGACGGCAGCCGCGCTCGAGCGCGACATCCGGCAGTACGTGCTGCGGTGACCGAGGTTCTCGCCTACGATGTGCGCCGCGTGCATGGCGATGAGGAGATGTCGGCGGCGCTGGAGCTGCGCCGCGACGTCTTCTGCGTCGAGCAGGGAGTGCCGGTACGCGAGGAGCTCGACGGCCGCGACGGCGATTCACTGCACCTGGTGGCGGTCTCCGACGGCCAGCTGCTGGCCACCTGCCGGCTGCTGTTCGTCGGCCCGACGGTTCAATTCAGCCGTCTGGCGGTGCGCCAGGACGCGCGGCGGCGCGGCATCGCCTCCGCGCTGCTGGCGCTGGCCGACGAGGAGACGCGGGCCGGTGGCGCCCGCCGGCTGGTGCTGCACGCCCAGACCTACGCGCGGTCGCTGTACGAGGCCGCCGGGTATGAGCCCCGGGGGCGGATCTTCATGGAGGCGGGCATCGAGCACGTCGCGATGGAGAAGCACGTCTCGTGACGGGCGTCGACGGATAGCCCGGCCTCGCGTGCCTCAGATTCGCATCGACCCGCTTACCGGTCAGCGCGCCATCTTGACCGCGGCGCGAGCGGAGCGACCCGGGAGCGGGCTTCAGGCGCCGCCGCCGCCGTCGCTCGCTCCGGCCGAGGACCCGTTCGCCGACGGGCACGAGGCGAGGACTCCGCCCGAGCTATACGCCGTCCGCGCTGCCGACGGCGTTGCCGACACGGCGGGATGGCAGGTGCGCGTGGTCCCGAACTTGTACCCGGCGCTGAGCGGCGACTCCGAGCCGCCGGCCCCGAGTGGCAACCCCGACCTGTTCTGGGCGGGGGCAGCCGCCGGCGCTCACGAGGTGATCGTCAATGCCCCCGATCCCGTCGCCTCGCTGGCCGAGCTTGAGCCCGACCAGGTGGCGCTGGCGGTCGACGTGTGGCGGGAGCGGATGCGGGCCCATCCCGACGCCGCCTGCCTGCACCTGGCGGTCAACGAGGGGACCGAGGCGGGCGCGACGGTCGCCCACACCCACGCCCAGCTGTACGCGCTGGACTTCGTGCCGGCGGCGATCGCCCGCGAGCGCGAGCGGTTCGGCGCCTACGCGACGCGGACGATGGGCGGCAACCTGCTCGGCGACCTCGTGCAGCAGGAGGTCCGCCGGCGGGAGCGGATCGTCGCCATCGACGCCGAGGCGGTGCTGATGGCGCCATACGGCTCGAGCCTCCCCTACCAACTCCTGCTCGCCCCGCGCACGCCGCGGATGCGCTTCCAGGAAGACGGCCCGTCGGGGGCGGCGCTGCTGCACGACGCGTTGCGCCGACTCGCCCGTCACCTCGGGCCGGGGCCACCGCTGAACCTGTGGGTGCGCACCGCTCCGCGCGGCGCCGAGCACTTCTGCTGGCGGATCGACATCGTCCCCCGGCTCACCCACCTCGCCGGTCTCGAGCTCGGGGCGGGGCTGGGGCTGAACATCGTCGCCCCGGAGCGGGCGGCCGCCGAGCTGCGGGAGGTCTGAGGTCCGCGCGCTGGTGCAGCGCGTCAGCCGCGCCTCGGTTGATGTGGCCGGCGAGCGAATCGCCGCGATCGGCCCCGGCTTGCTGGTGCTGCTCGGGATCACCCACGGCGACGGCGAGGCGCAGGCGCGGTGGCTGGCCGACAAGGTGCGCGCGCTGCGGGTGTTCCCGGACGTCGACGGGCGGATGAACGAGTCGCTGGGGGAGCGTGAGCTGTTGTGCGTGAGCCAGTTCACGCTCTACGGCGACCTGCGCCGCGGGAACCGGCCGAGCTACGTGGCGGCGGCGCCGCCGGAGGTGGCCGAGCCGCTGTATGAGCGCTTCTGCGAGCTGACCGGGGCGCGGCGCGGAGTGTTCGGTGCTGAGATGGCGGTGGAGCTGGTCAATGATGGCCCGGTGACGCTGCTGGTGGAGAGTCGGTAAGTTGCCCGCGCAGGACGAATATCCGGTCGCGGAGCAGCGGGAGGGTTTCTGATGAACAGACGTCGCAGGTTTTCACTCGCCATGACGGCGCTGGCGAGCGTCGTCGTGATGGTCACGCTGGTCGCGTCGTCGGGCGCGGCTGCTCCGGCGTCCGGATTGACCCCGGTCGTCCTATTCCCGGCTTTTCACTTCACGAAGCTCCGGGTGACGGTGCGAAATCAGACGGCGGCACCAGGCTGCCCCCGCTCCGGCAGCTTCCAGGACTGGTACGAGAATCCGCATCCGGGCACCAGGTTCTCGCAGGTGTGCCGCGACGAGTTGCTGACGCTGCGCTACGACCGCGCCGCCAAGCTCCCCATGCCCCGCCGGTTCGCGGATCAGCGCGGGGTGACGGTCAGGATCATCGACTACGGTCAGACGGCCAGCGCCCCGTTCTACCGTCCACTCTACCGGGCGCTGGAGCGGGTCGGGTATACGGTCAGTCGGAACATCCGCGTCGCCGGCTATGACGCGCGGCTCACGCCCGATCAGGGTGGGTTCCTCCGGCGGACGAAGTCCCTGATCGAGCAGACTTACCGCCAGAACGGCGACCGCCCGGTTGAACTGGTGGGTCACTCCAACGGGCCGCTGTACGCGCAGTACCTGCTCACCCACACCAGCCACGCCTGGCGCGCCAAGTACATCCATGGCTTCGCGCCGATCGCGGGCAACTTCCCGGGGCAGGGATCGCTGTACTCGATCGTGTTCACGGGGCTGAACATCGAGCATTTCAGCTATCCGACCACGCGCGCCAACGCGGTCAGCAGCGCCCGGATGTATCTCAGTTCGCCCGCCAGTTACATGAGCGCGGCCGATCCGACCGTCTTCGGCCGCCGCGAGGTGGTACTCAAGGACGCCGCGACCGGAGTCAGGTACACACCCGCCGACTACCGCCGGTTGTTCACCGACGCGGGACTGCCGTACGCGCGTCAGATCGCCAAATACTACATCGGCTTCGTGAGGTTCACCGATCGACGCGACTATCCCGACGTGGACGTCACGGCCCAGCGAGGCTCGGGCATCCCGACCGTCGTGGGCGCGGTGCTACCGAACCTGACCGTCGGCCAGGTGGTGACGCCGAAGACCGTGTTCCTCAAGCGCGACGGCGACATCAACCAGGAGGACACCACGAACACCGCGATCCGGGTGTGGAGGGGCATGTCCTGCCACCGGTTCAGCCTGACCGACCATCCGGGGGTCAACCACTTCGCGTTGCCGAGCAACCCCAAGGTTCTCGGCCGCCTCATCGCCGCTCTGCGTCGCCCCGCGACCCACTGCGGTTGAGCCGGAGCTCGCGGGCAGTCCGCGCGCGGGGTGATGCAGATCAGCTCCGATAGCGATGGTCAGACTGCATCACCCCCACTCTGACCGGCCCGTTCGAACAGCGTGTGGTCGTTGGTGATCACCGCGGTGACGCCGAGGCGGTGCAGCGCCACCAACCGTTCGGGGTCGTCCACCGTCCACACGTAGAGGTCTCCACCCGCGTTCGCGATCGCCGCGACGAGCGCCGGCGTCACCACCGACCAATGGGCCATGATCGCGTCAGCCAGCCCGGACCGCAGCACCTGGGTTGACCGCCGCGGGAGCGTCCGCTTCACGTAGGCGACCATCAGCTGGGCTCCGGGACGGGTCAGGGGGTGGGCCAGGTAGTTACGCCGCACCTTCGGCACCGACAGGCCCAGGCGCAGCTCCGGCGCGGCTTGGCGCAGGGTGGCGAGGGTGGCGGGCTCCATGGTCGAGACCAGGGTTCGTCTGGTCAGGTCAAGCGACCGCAGCGTTTCAACCACCGCCGGCTCGTAGCCGATCGCCTTGACGTCGACGTCGATCTCCACCTCCGGTCCGAGCAGATCGCGCAGGGCGCGCAGCGCGTCGGCGAACCGGATCGGCTCGGGGTGCTCCAGATCGGCGGTGTCATGGGCGACCACCAGCTCGTCGCCGCGGGCCAGGACGTCGAGCTCCACCATGTCCCAGTCGGCGCCGGTCAGCCGGCGCTCCAGGTCGTGCAGGTTGCCACCGGGGACGACGATGTTGTGGCCGACCCGGCGCCAGCGACGCGGAGTGCGATCCTGATGCGAGGTCGACGTCGACATGCGATGCTTGATGCTACGGGTGGGGCGCGGGTTCTGGTCGGGGCCGCTCGGCCTTCGCCGGTGGAGTGTGTCGCGAAGCCGCCGGGGGTGTCAAACCTCTGTGCCAATTCCCGGCCCAGCGCCCACTGCGGCCGGCGCCGAGTCTACGGTGGAGCGCGTGTCCGGTTCCGTGCTCAACCAGCGCCGCGCCATTCGCCTCCTGATCGACAGCGGCTACGCAGTCGGCAAGGGTGGCCGGCACGGCACCAAGATGATCAAGCCGGACGCGGTCCCCGTCATCCTGCCGCGCCATGGCGGGCGGGACTACGGAAAGGGACTGACACAGTCAATCGTCAAGCAGGCCGGTCTGAAACAGACGGAGGGACAGGCATGGAGCTCACGGTCGTCGTCCACCAGGAGCGCGGGAGCTTCTGGTCAGAGATCCCCGAGCTGCCCGGATGCTTCGCCTCAGGCCGAACGCTAGACGAGCTCGGCGACGCGCTGGCCGAGGCGGTCGGCCTGTATCTGTGGGACCTGCCGGGCGAGCTGCAGGCGGCGCCGGCGGGCACCGGAGAGTCCAGGATCGTCGTCACGCCGGCCGCGGCCGAGACTCAGAGCTGACACTGGCCGGGTCCGCTACGTTCGCGGCCTGTGAAGGACTACTACGAGGACCTATGGGAGCGCCTGCCCGAGGATCTGCGCCCGCCCGATCTGGAGCTCCGCCGCTCGTTCGCGCTGGCCGACATCCACGCCGGCGAGCGCGTGCTCGACCTCGGCTGTGGCGCCGGCGACCTGACCGCCGACATCGCCCGCGCCGGCGCGCTGGTAGTCGGCGTCGAGGTGGCCGAGGCGGCGGTACGGCGGGCGCGCCAGCGCCACCCCGAGCTGGACTTCCGCACCGCGCCCATCGACGGTCCGCTGCCGTTGGACGACGGGTCGTTCGACGTCGTCTGGGCCAGCGAGGTGATAGAGCACGTGGCCGACACCGCCCACTGGCTCTCGGAGGTCCGGCGGGTGCTGGTGCCTCGGGGCCGGCTGCTGCTGACCACTCCCAGCCATGGGCGGCTTCGGCTGGCGGTGCACGGGGTCGAGCGTTACTCGGAGCCGCTCGGCGATCACCTGCACCTGTACACCGCCCGCTCACTGCGCGAGGTGCTCGGAGAGGTCGGATTCGCGGACGTTCAGGTGCGGGTCGTGGGCGGGCCGCCGCTGTGGCGCCGGCTGCTCACCGCGCGTGGGGTGAGGTGAGCGCGTGTGGACCTGCCCCGTCGCCTTCCCCGAACCGACGCTAGGTAAGACTGCTAAAATCCTTACTATGCGGATGACCTCCAAGGGCCAGATCACGATCCCGCTGGAGTTGCGCCGCCGGTACGGGCTCGGGGCGGGTGTAGAGGTGGAGGTGGTGGCGACCGAGGAGGGTCCGATGGTGCGTCGGGCGGAGGTTCAGAGCCGCGGGCGCGACCTGGTTGCCCGTCTGCGTGATCGCGCGGACGGGGGGCTAGACGCGGATCAGGTCCTGTCGCTCACCCGAGGCGACACCCCCGCGTGAGCACCCTGATCGATTCCAGCGTGCTGCTCGATGTGATGGCGCCGTCGAGCTGGCGCGAGTGGTCGGAGGAGCACCTGGCGAGCGCGATCGACGCCGGCGATGTCGCGATCAACCAGGTCATCTACGCGGAGATCGCCGTCGGCTTCGCAACCCAGGAGGCGCTCGAGCGCGCGCTGCAGGGCGCAGGGATCAAGCGCCTGTCGCTGCCATGGGCAAGCGCCTGGATGGTTGCGCAGGCTTTTGCCGCCTACCGCCGCGCCCGGGGCCCTAAGCCCTTGCCGCTGCCGGACTTCTTCATCGGCGCGCACGCGGCTGCCGCGGGCCTGGCGCTGCTCACCCGCGACCCGGCCCGTGTGAGGACGTACTTCCCCGCTGTCCCGCTGATCTGTCCGTGATGTGAGCCCGACTACCTGGCGGTAAGGGCGAAGGGGTCGCGGATCGAGCGCACGTCGATATCGAATCCGGGGCGCGCCCAGGCTGGGTCCGATCACAACGTCAAGCGGCCGGCGGGCGATCAGCTCAGACGGCCGCAACCCGGACATTCGGTTGGCCGGCGGCGAGACGGTTCAGATCCGAGGGGTCATGGGTGAGGATCAGTCCTCCGCCGAGGGCAGCGGCGGTGGCCACCACCACGCCATCGACGGCCAAGCGCTGCCTGCTCCAATCGAAGCCAGCAGGTGGCCGGCGGCTCTGGCGATGCGGAAACCGGTGGTGATGACCCTGGCGTACCCGCGCCAAGTTCGAGATTGACGGCCTCATCGATTCCTGTCCCCCCGATACAACTCCAACAGTGACGCCGGGACTCGCACAGGCTCACGGCGTCGTTGTGGCGGCCGGTTTGGCGGCGGTACGTTGCGCAGCCAGATGGGTTCGCGCCTGAGCAAGGGCGCTGATGGCGGTCAGCGCCGGGATGTCGAGAGCGTGGTCGAGGGCCAGCGCATGCTGGGCGGCGACGATGGTCTGGCGAAAGTCGCCGGTGGCGAGATCGAAGACGCTGAGCGTCACCCAGGTTTGCGGGTTCTGCGGCTGGAGCTGGATCGCCTTGACCAGCTGCGCCCGTGCCGCCGGGTCGTCCTTGACCCCGTGATACAGGGTTGACAGCTCGTTCAACGGCGCAACCGACAGTGGGTTGCTCGCCGCCGCCGCGCGGGCGTGCGCGAACGCCTCCGCGTTAGTGGGTGCGTTGACCGCCGCGTTGACCTCCTGGCCGGAGTGCAACGGCTCCCACATCAGCCACGCGCTCAGCAGCGCGACCCCGACCAGGACGGTCACCAGTGCGCCGGCGCCCGGACGCTGGCGCATTGGCCGCCGCGCGCGCGTCCAGCCGACCGGCGCCCGGAGCGGGCCGCGCCCGACCAGCCAGCCCGCGGCGACCAGCGCCGGGACGGCCACGCCGGCGAAGAACCACGTCCAGTCGATCAGCGACTGCACTCCGAACGCGATGACGATCGCGGCCAGCGTGATCAAACCCTCGCGCTCAGCCGCCTGCTCGGCGGCCAAGGCTCGCCACTTCACTCCGATCGCCAGCGGGCGAGCCGCGGCGACGCACCACGCCACCAGCAGCGCGAGCGTGAGCGCCAGCCCGATCAAGCCCAGGTCGGCGAACGTCTGGACGAGGTAGCTGTGCGCCTGGTCGGTCTTGTAGGGCTTGGTCGCGTAGCGCAGGCGAGCGACCCCGTAGCCGAGCTCACCGACGCCCTTGAGCAGCGCGTGCTCGCCCGCCTTGACCCCCTCGTCCCAGTACACGGGGCGGCTGGACCCGAGCGAGGTGATCCGGCCCGAGGTGTCACTGGGCTGCGCCGCGTTGGGGTTGGTGAGGACGTTCCAGCCGTGGGAGAGCTCCCCGGTCAGCCCGCGGCTCGACGCGGCCAGCCCCGCGACCCCGCCAATCGGGATCAACGTCGCCAGCACGACGAGCCCCAGCCCCAGCCGGCGTCGCCACCGGGGAGGCACCATCACACGATCCATCGCCAGCGCGAGGGCGAATCCGGCGAGCGTCACCAGCACGAGGACCACGACGAGCACGACCCCGAACGTGTGACCGGCGGCATCCTGGGCGGATAGCCCGATCTTGTCGCCCGTCAGCGCGTGTTGCCCCTGCGCCCACAGAGTGACCGCCATTGCGCCGGCGGCGCCCACTGCGAACACCGCGACCCCTCGGAGGCGCAACGGCGTGAACAGAAGCCAGCAGCCAATCCCGACCGCCGCCATCAGCACCGCCGAGCGCGAATAGGACAGCACCACGACGGCGATCACCAGCGTCAGCGCCGGCGCGGCGAGCGCGCGCAGGATCACGCCGCGACAGCGCCTCGCGCCCGCCCACAGGCATGCCGGCAACCCGACCGCCGCCGCCACCCCGACCGCGTTCCAGTAGCCGAACGGCGCCTGCACCCGCCCGTAGACGTTGGCGGGGGCAAGCGTTGCCGGATACACCTTGGCCAGCAGCGCATACGCGCTGAGCGCGGCCATGCCGGCGGCCAGGCCTCCGAGCACGCCCGGCCAACGCTCCGGGAACAACCTCGCGATCGCCGCCGCGCCGGCGAACACCGCCAGGTACGAGACCAGCTGGTTGGCTCCGAACCACGACCAATCGGGGACCACCGACCACAGGATCGACAGGGCGGCAAATGTCGTGAACGCGGCGAACAGCCCGACGGTGGCGGCGCCCCAGGCCCGACCCCGGGCGCCGATCACGACCACGGCGGCGCAGCCGGCGGCGCCCAGCAGGGTGAGCGCGATCTCCGTCCAGGTATAGGTGGCGGCCACGGGAACGCTTGGATCGGCGCTGCCGCTGGTCAGCAGCGGCAGTGCGATGAGGACGGCGGCGAGACAGAACCCGACGATTGCATCGCCGGTAGGCGCGTACGGCCGAACCGTCCGAGGCGTTTGCGCCGGGGCGCCCTCCCCGGCGCCCGCCGGCGCCGTGGCGAGAGATGACACGGGAGCCGAGGCTAGCAATCGAGACAGCCGCTTCGCCGGGGTCATGGGACTCGTGCGATCAACATCAATGTGTGGGCGAAGGGGGCAAGCCGGGTTCTCGAGCCGAGCTGATCCAGCGGCTGCAGAGCCCGCTGCACGCTGGGCGCCAGGCGCCGCCAGGTGTAGGTGACGGCGTGGATCTCGGGGCGGAGGCCGGCCGCGCGCGCCTCGGCGGACAGCCGCCGCGGGGAGAGCGGGATGTCATCGGGAGTGCCGTGCACGCGGGTGCCCAGGTCCACCCGGTTCGCCAGCGCCAACCCTGCGCCGACGGGATGCCACAGCCCCGGCTCGATGGCGATCAGAGCGCCGCCCGGCCGCAGCAGCGCCGCTGCCTCCGTGAAGCAGGGGGCGAGCGGTTCCCGGAACGCGATGTGATGCAGCACCAGGCGGTAGAGGACGACGTCGAAGGAGCGAGCGAGCAGCCCGAGCCGGCCGGCGAAACCGACGTGTCCGGCGTCGGCGCGCCCCGTCTCGAGCACTCCCGCCACCTTGGCCGGATCGGCATCGGCGGCGACGATCCGGAAGGCCGGCGCCGGGAACAGATGACGGCCGGGATGCCAGCCGCACCCGACCGACAGGACATCTCCGCCGGCGAGCGGCAGCCGCCGCGCCAGCAGCTCACCCTCGCGCCGCATCATGTGCTGGTAGCTCAGCTCCAGAGTGGAGTGGCGCGTGTGCCGATCCAGGAAGTTGTCCTGGTCATAGGCGGCGGAGGCGATCGCCGGCAGGGCGGGTGCGTCACCCACCGAGCACCTCCGCGTAGGCCGCCGCCGTCTCGCGCCCGCAGCGCTCCCAGGTGAACTCGCGGGCCACGGTCTCCCGCGCGTCTGCGCCCAGTGCGGCCAGCCGCGGCGGATCGTCCAGGAGCGCGCCGATCGTCTCGGCCAGCCCGCGCGGGTGGCGCGGGGCGACGAGCTCCATCCCGCCCCCGGCCGCGACGATCTCCTCGGGTCCGTCCTCACCGCGGCAGCCGACCGCGGGCACGCCGGCGGCCATGGCCTCGACATAACTGACCCCGAACGCCTCGGCCACGCTCGGCAGCACGAACAGCGACCCGCTGCGTCCGGCGGCGACGGCTTGGTCGTGCGGCAGGCGGCCGCGCAGCTGCAGCGCGTCGGTCACTCCGCGGGCGGCGGCCCGCGCCGCGAGTGCTTCCCGCTCGGGTCCGTCGCCGGCGACCACGTAGCGGATCCGGGGATGGCGCTCACGCAGGATGGCGAGGGCCTCGATCACGTCGGCATGGCGCTTGCGGGCGATCAGGTTGCCGACCGTGACCAGCGTCGGATCGGGTGGCGCCGCCGCCGGGTGGGACGGCACGTCCGTGCCGAGATGCACGACGCGGGTGCGGGCGGCGCCGCGTTGCGCGCAGCGGCGGGCCGTCCCCGCGCTGTTGGCCAGCACCAGCGCGGCGTGGCCGAGCGTCCTGGTCACCGCGGCCAAGCCGGCGTGCGGGCCGTGGACGTCGCCGCCGTGCACGGACACGAGCAGCGGCACCTGCGGCGCGGCGCGGCGGACCGCGTCGCCCGCCGGGACCGCATAGTGGGCGTGGATGAGGTCGAACCGGAACTGCTCTCTGATGCGCGCGAGCGTTCGGCGCAGGACGGGCGCGGCCCACGCTCCCCAGGACGCGTAGGACCACGGGCGCGGCGGCGAGAGATACCGCAGGTAGCTCACCGGAACCCCGTCGAGCACCGCGCTGCGAGACTGGCCCAGCGCCTCCTGCACCGCACTGAGCCGCAACCGGCGTAGGTCAGCCAGTGCCGGCAGGGGCCGGTGCAGTACGAGCACCCGGACGTCGGCGCCGTGGTCGCGGGCGGCCACCGCCTGCCGGTGCGCCCAGACGCCCAGGGTGGGGTCTGACTCCCGCGGGTAGTACTCGGCGACGATCAGGACCCTCATCGCCAGCTCGCGTGGCGGCTCACGATCTGCTGGGCCTCCGCCGAGGGGGTGTAGGGGCGGTCGGCGAGGAACTCGCGGCCTTCGGCGACCGCCGCGGCCCACGAGTACGAGGAGGCGATCCGGCGCAGGCCGTGACGGACCGGGGTCGCGTCGATCACGCCCAGCCGCCAGCCACGGGCCGCGGCGGTCGCCGACCAGTGGGCGTCCAGCCCCCACCCGTAGCGCAGCGGCGGGAAGGGCAGCAGCTCCCCGAACGTGACCGCCCGCAACGCGCTCACCGGCCCGATTTCCACGAACCGGGTCTCGCGGACGATCACCCCAGGCCGCCGCCGGGTCACCGCGTAGGCGGCGTGCGAGCGCCACCGATGAGCGGGCTGGGCGAGCGCGAAGTCGAAGCGCTCGGCCAGGAACAGGAACCGGTCCAGGAACCCGCGGGGGAGGACCACGTCGTCGTCGACCAGCAGCAGCCAGTCGTGCCCGGCGGCGGGATGCTCGCGCAGCAACCGGTTGAGGTTTTCGAACTTGCCGTGCTCGCCGGCCGTCGTGGCCGCGAACTCCACCTGGTGGCGTGACCGCGCAAGCTCGGCGCGTGCCGCCGGCAGCACGTTGGGAACGTCGGTGCGCTCGATGCCCAGCGCCAGGACCCGGCGGCGCGGCCCCGAGTGGGCCGCTCGCGCGAGGCGCCACGAAGTCAGGCGGGCCGCGGCCGCGGCGTCGCAGACGGCGTCGGCGATCACTGCCCGGGTAATCGCGCGCTTGCCGTGGACCTGACCGCTGGTGCCCGACAGGAAGTCGCCACCGCGCGTCTGGTCGATCATCCGGTGCTCCGCGCCAGCGCCTCGCGCAGACGTCCCGCGATATGAGCGGTGAGCACGATCCCGTTGGCGCAACGCCGCCTGAAGATGTGCCAGACGCAGCCCACCAGCGTGCGCAGCTCCGAAGTGACCAGCGGCGCCACCCCGTTGCGATCGTCAAATCGGCGTGCCGCCCGACCCTGGACGTAGGCCGCGCGGGAGAGCCGCGACACGGTGGCGTCGGCCACCGTACGACGATGCACCAAACCGGCGGCTGCCAGGTAGCGGACCCTGCCGCCGCGGGCGATGTAGCGCCGCTCCCAGTCCTCCTCGTCACCCCTCACTCCGATCGACTCGTCAAATGGACCCACCGTCGCGACGGCGCGTCTTCGAATCGCCATGTTCGCGCTCCACACGAACTCGACATCGCGGTCGGATGGACCCCAGTCAAGCGTCGTGATCGGAGCGGATTCACGGCCGCAGGAGCGTGGACCACCACCTTCCAGTCGAGCCCGGATCGGCCCGCCGAAGACGTCCGCCTGCGGCGCGGTCTCGACGCCCGTGAGCATCGCCCTCAGCCAGCCCCGGGGAGCCTCGACATCATCGTCGGTGAACAGGATGAGGTCAGCCGCGGCCGCTTCGATCCCGGTGTTGCGTCCCGCGTTCGCTCCGCCGGGAGAACGTATTACCTCGGCGCCATGCCGTCCACCGATCTCTCTCGTCCCGGGATCCTCGCCGTCATCGACCACGATGATCTCGGCGCCCGCGGCCGAGGCCTGCGGCGCGATCGACGCAAGCGCCACCTCCAGGTACCCCGGCCGATCACGGGTGGGGATCACGATCGAGGCTGTCGGCTGGCCGGTCACGCCGGAGATTGTGTCGGCTTCGCCGTCGGCGAGCACGTCGGGTCGCTATCGCGACGCGTGGCGGCGATGCTGGACGAGTTGGCGCCCGAACGCCTGTACGAATCGAGGGTTGTACCGGAGGTATCGCCGCCACAGCCGGCGCGGCTCGTGGGCGAGTCGGTAGGCCCATTCCAGTCCGCGCTGCTGCATCCAATCCGGCGCCTGGGGGACCAGGCCGGCGTGGAAGTCGAACGCGGCACCGACCCCGATCAAGACCGGGGCCTCCAGCTCGTCGCGCATCTGCGCCATCCACTTCTCCTGCTTGGGCACGCCGATGCCCACCCACACCACGTCGGGATGCGAGGCGTTGATCGTTTCGGCCACCGAATGACGCTCCTCCGCACTGAGCGGGCGGTGGGGGGGTGAATACCCGCCGACGATCTTGACGCCGGGATAGCGCTGGCGCAGGTTGAGCGCCAGCTGGACGAGCGCTCCCTGGTTGCGCCCGCCGTACAGGTACAGGCGCTGCCCACTTTCGGCGCTGCGCGCGCACGCCCGCGCCATCAGCTCCGGGCCGTAGACGCGATCCTCGAGCTCGTGCCCGAGCAGGTTCAGCGCCCATACCAGTGGCTGCCCGTCGGGAACGTTGAGCGAGGACCCGATCAGGGCAGAGCGCAGCTCCTCGTCTTCCGAGGAAGCCATGACCGTGTGGACGTTGCATACGCAGACGTAGCCTCGCTCATCTCGCGCCACCGCCGATTCGATCCAATTCAGGGTCCGTGCGTAGTCCGTCAGGCCCAGGGGAATGCCGAGCACACCCACCGCATCCGGCCGAGCAAGAGGTTTGGATTCTGACGACACGGAGCCCTGCGGATGCATCAACCACTCCCGATCTCCCTGCGCGCGCAGGTCGGCTGGAACACGTACACGGATAGCAACGAAGATTCCGCGCTCAAGTTACGCGGCTTAGTCGCTTAGCTTGCCCGCTGGCGCAAAAACTGCACGAGTAAGGTGTCGCTGCTCATGGATTGCCTGGTCACCGGAGGCGCCGGCTTCATCGGCTCCAACCTGGTCGACGCGCTCGTCGCGCGTGGCGACCGGGTGACGGTGATCGACGATCTCTCGACGGGCCGGCGCGCCAATCTCGGCGCTGCGCTCGCGAGGGGAGCGGAGCTGGAGGTCGCGGACGTCCGGGACGCAGGTTCGGTGGCGGAGATCGCCGTCGCCGCCCGTCCCGAGGTCGTCTTTCACCTGGCTGCCCAGATCGACGTCCGTTATTCGGTGAAGCACCCGGACGACGACGCCATGGCAAACGTGGGGGGGACGATTGCGGTGCTTGAGGCGGCGCGCCAGGCTGGATCCCGCCGAGTCGTCAACACCTCCACGGGCGGCGGCCTCTACGGCGACGCTCAGCTGATCCCGACCCCGGAGGATCATCCGATCCAGCCGCTGGCGCCATACGGCCAGAGCAAGTATGCGGCGGAAGGGTACTGCGCGCTCTACTCGCGGCTACACGGTCTCTCGACGGTCTCGCTGCGCTACGGCAACGTCTACGGCCCGCGTCAGGACGTCCACGGGGAAGCTGGAGTGGTGGCCATCTTCTGCGGCCGGCTCGTGGAGGGGCGAGCGCCGATCGTCTTCGGCGACGGTGGACAAACTCGCGATTGGGTCGCCGTCTACGACGTCGTGCGCGCCAACCTGCTGGCGGCCGACTCGGCGCTGACGGGGCCAATCAACATCGGCACCGGGCGGGAGACTTCGGTGCTGGACCTCCTCGAGGCACTACGTGCGGTGAGTGATCTCCCCCTCGCCGGGGTCGATTTCGCGCCCGAGCGACCCGGAGAGGTACGCCGGAGCTGCCTTGACGTCGACCGGGCCGCGCGCGGGCTGGGCTGGCGCGCGGAGGTCGGGCTCACCGAGGGCCTGAAGGTGATCCTGGCGGGGCTGTAGGAACGGCGCCACCACAGCGTCCGAAGGATCTGCGCGATGCTGTGTCTGATCACGCCGTAGCCGGCGCGGTGGAGCTGGAAGGTCTCTGGTGAAGGCTCGGCGGAATGGGGGGCACGGCAGCTTGGTAGCGGTCATAGGATCAGGTTTTTGAAGGAACGTGACATGGCCCTTTGGAGCGGGAAGGAAAGCGTGCCGCGGCAATCACTCGGCGAGGTGCCTCGATGGCTTCAAGTCTTCGTGGTATTTGCCGCTCTCGCCGTGCTTGCCGCCGGTGGCCTGGTGGCCGGGAAGGCGAAGATGCTGGTTGGTCCTGACGAGCGCGCGAACGTCTCCTACGTGCAGATCATCGTCGACCAGCATCGCCTCCCGGTGCAGGACGTTGATTGCATCAGCCAGTCGCTGCACCGGTTGCAGCTCGCCAGCCCGTTCTCGCCCTGCCGAGCATCGCCAGGCAGCAGCTACGAGGCATTCCAGGCGCCGCTGTATTACCTGATCGCCGCTCCCGTGTTTGCGGCGGTTCCGAGACTAGCGAACAAGGTCTATGCGCTGCGCGGACTGGACGTCTTCCTGTTGGCGATCGCGATGCTTGCACTGGGATGGCTCGCCTACGAGACCCTCGGCAAATACTGGGCCTACGGAATGGCGCTTGGCATTTGTGCCTTCGCGATTCCCGCGGTGCTCGTCGAGCAGGTTTTGGTCTCCAACGACGCGCTCCAGCTGCCGTTGGTGATCTTGACGCTCGCCGCATGCGCCCGCGCCGCTCGGCTCCCGACTGGCCGGCCAATGCTGCTGGTGGCGGCACTCCTGCTTGGAGCTGTCCTACTGACGAAGCTGACCTCGATCTACATGCTTGTGCCGTTCGCCACGATGGTGCTCTACCGGCTTTGGAAGCACCCGCGTCAGAGTGCCCTGATCGACGCCGGACTCGCGGCAGCGATTCCGCTGCTGATGCTCACACCGTGGGTAGCGCAGAACGAGGTGCGCTATCACGCTCTGACGGCCGACCACCTCGCCCACGTCCAGCAGGAGCCGATCCTCAATCCTCAGCACGTCCACTTCACTTGGGCTCAGATCCCGGCGCTTGACCGCACGATCGCAGCTTCCTACATGCCGAAGCTCTGCGGCGTTCCGCAGTCCGACGCTGCCGGCGAGCCGCTTCGTGATCCGGTTGCTTACCTCTTCCTGGCACTGATGTTGCTCGGGCCGCTGCTTCTCGCACGTCGGAGGGAGCTGATGCGCGGCATGTTCACGTTGGCCCCCCTTGGAGCGGGGATCCTGGCTTTCGACGCCACCCGCGTCATCTCCCAGCAGAGCATCGACCTAGCCCGATTCCTTCACCCAACGCTGGCGCCGTTTGGAGTCGGACTCGCGCTGCTGATCGCCGGGCGTCAGCGCCAGCACGCGCCCTGGGCCGCCTACCTGGCGGCCGTGTTGATGGTGAGCGCTGCAGTGTTCTGGATCACAACGGCACTTCCGGAGGGGACAGTTTGCACCCAGCACATCGTTGGGTAGCCCGAGACAAGGCGCGGCTTCCCGTTTCCGCGCCTGCCGTCTCCGGGGGTAGTAACAGGCAAGCGTGCTGAGGAGCGGGCCCCGGTCCGCCGTCTGTCATGCGCCGCCACCGCGGGCGACTTGGAGCGCACGCTTTCGATGCCCCCTATCCTGCTGGCCATGCGATCAGCTGACCCTGCGATCCGCGTCGCGGGACTCGCTAAGACGTTTCGCATCCCCCACGAGCGAACGCACACGCTCAAAGAGCGCGCCCTGCATCCATTCCGGCGAAGCCGCTTCAACGAGCTCAACGTCCTACGCGGCATCTCCTTCGATGTCGAGAAGGGGGAGTTCTTCGGCATCGTCGGACGCAACGGGTCGGGCAAAAGCACCCTGCTGAAGTGCCTGGCCGGGATCTACGGCACCGACACGGGCACGATCCACGTGGCCGGCCAGCTGTCGCCGTTCATCGAGCTCGGGGTCGGGTTCAATCCCGATCTTCCCGCTCGTGACAACATCGAGATCAACGCCGTCATGATGGGGCTGGACCCGAGCGTCGTGCGCGATCGCTTCGACGAGATCATCGCGTTCGGCGGCCTGGAGGGGTTCGTCGACCAGAAGCTCAAGAACTACTCCTCCGGAATGCAGGTGCGGCTGGCGTTCTCGGTGATGGTCCACACTGACCCCGACGTGATGCTGATCGACGAGGTGCTGGCGGTCGGCGACGCCGCGTTCCAGCAGAAGTGCCTAGATGTGTTCTACCGGCTCAAGAACGAAGGCAAGACGATCGTCCTGGTCACCCACGCGATGGGCCTCGTGGAGCAGTTCTGCGACCGGGCGATGATGCTCTCCGACGGCGACATCAAGCTGATCGGCGCGCCCCATGAGGTCGGCCGCGCCTATCTGACCGAGAATTTCGCCACCACTCACCGTGATCTCGCTCCCTACGCGCCGACCCCCGGAGAACGGGTGCGGCTGCTGGACGCCTGGGTCACGAACGAGGGCGGCGAGCGGGTGGATGCCGTGGAGTACCGCGCGCAGTTCAGGGTCCACATCGAGGTCGAGGCGCTCGAAGCCGTCTCGCAGCCGGGGATCGCGATGTGGCTGACGACCGAGGACGGAGTCCGCGTCTTCTCGGCGGGTGCGCGAGAGAACGACGGCATGCTCCAGGATCTCGAGCCGGGGGAGCGCGTCGAGTTCTCGATCACGGCGTTCAACCCTCTGTCGGCGGGGCGGTACCACATCGGGTGCACGGTTGTCCGCGGCTCCGCCGGCCTGGACATCCTCATGCATCGAGAACGTGCGGTCGACATCGTCTCCTACGGGTCAGACCTAGTGGGGCTGATCGGACTCGACTACTCCGGCGTGGTGACGCGACGCCATGACCGGGAGGTGATCGTCGGATGACCGTAGTTCAGATGGAGGGTATGGCCCAGGTTCGTGGTCCGTCGGCGATCAGCGGCGACTGGCGGCGATTCCTGCGCCTGATCTGGGTGATCGCCAAGAAGGACTACAAGCTCACCTACTTCGGCTCGGTGCTCGGCTACGTCTGGTCTCTGATGCAGCCGCTGCTGTTCTTCGGAGTGCTCTACCTGGTCTTCGCCGTGATCGTCCAGTTCAACAAGGGCGTCGTCGACTTTCCGGTGCTGCTGCTGATGAACATCGTGCTCTTCGGCTTCTTCCAGGCGGCTACCGGCGCCTCGATCATGTCGGTTGTTCAGCGCGAGAACCTCGTGCGCAAGATGCATTTCCCGCGGCTGGTGATCCCGCTCGCCACCGTGGTCACCCAGGCCATCAACCTGACCTTCAACCTGTCCGTGGTCGTGGTCTTCATGGTGTTGTACGGGGTCAAGCCGAGGTTGACCTGGCTGCTGCTCCCCGTGTTGGTGTTCTGCCTGATCTTCTTCACTACCGGGCTGGCGATGCTGCTCTCAGCGCTGTACGTCCGTTACCGCGACGTCGCGCCGATCTGGGGTGTGATCAGCCAGGCGCTGTACTTCGCCAGCCCCGTGTTCATCGTCATCAACAGCGTGCTGGTCCACGGCCGTACCGTCACCCGCTTCTACCTGTTCAACCCGCTGGCCACGCTCCTGCAGCAGGCGCGCCACTGGATGATCGGCGGGGGGATCGGGGGGGCGAGCCCGGCGACGCTCATGGGGTCCAAGCTGTGGCTATTGGTTCCCGCCGGGATCGCGGTCGCCGTGTGCCTGGTCGGCCTGGGAGTGTTCGCACGCGAGGCGCCGCGAATCGCCGAGGAGCTGTGAAGGCTAGACGTGCTTCCGGGCGGTCGTGCCTGGACGCTTCCAGGTCTCGATGCCGTCGGCCAGGCAGATCTTCGACCAGACAGCCTCGATCTGCTCATCCCACCGGTACCGGCTGACCTGCTCGAGACCTGCCGCGGCGAGCCGGGCGCGAAGCGCCGGATCGGAAACCAGCCGACCCAGGCGCTCGGCGGTCGGCGTGGGAAGCGGAGGGGTGAGCAGGCAGTTCTCAGCGTCGCGCAGCAGCCACGTCGTCGCCGGGTTCACGTTGGTGACGGTGGCCATCCCGGAGGCCATGAACTCGAACGGCTGGTAGCTGGGATGCTTGGTCTGCATGAACACCAGGCCGATGTCGCAGCTGCGGTAAAGGGCCGCGACGTCGTCCAGCGAGGTGAGCACGCCGAGGTTGCGAATCTTGCCGTGCAGGCCGAACTGCCCGGGGTTCCAGTCCTCGCCGGCGCAGACGATGTCGACACGGTCGCCGTGGTCTCGCTTGAGCTGGGCGAGCGACGCGATCCCCAGGCCGAACGAGTTGCGTGAGCTGCGCGTGCGAGCGTAGAAGAAGACCCGTACCGGTGCGGTCGGGTCGTGAGGCTCATCGCCGGGGTGGTAACGGTCCGTGTCCACCGCTGGAACGAAGGACACGGCGGGATTGCCGTAGGACGCGTAGACCTCGGCCAGGCCAGGCGTGTTGACGATCCCGGGGAAGCCGAAGCGATAGCTCTCCTCCACCAGTCCTGAGGCCGCCCCGGCCGGGTAGAACTGCGGCTCATTGTCCTGGACGAAGTAGAACTTGGCCCGGGTGTTGCGCACGTGCAGCACGGGATAGGCACTGGACCACAGGGTGGCGACGACCGCGTCGCTGTCGGGAAGCTTGTCCAGTGGCACCGAGGCGGGTGTGAACCCCGCTGCGGCGAGGACGGGAAATGCTCGCCTGACCTTCGCAGACATCTCCGGGAGCAGGTCATCGGAGGCGTCGTAGCAGTGAAAGTGCGTCCGAACCCCGTGCACCCGAGCGAAGTGCTCAGCGAAGCGCAGCAAGGTGTGGGTGCCGCCGAAGTACACATGTTCGAAGAACGGCAGAAACCAGGTGATCGACCGCGGCTCGAAGCTGTCGAGGCTCAGGTAGCCGTCGATGAGCCGGCGGTTCTCCGCCAAGGCGGCATCGGTGGCGTCGAAGGAGCCAGATAGCGCCAGGCGATCGGACTCGGTGAGCAGGACTTCATCGTCGGCGATGTTGCGTCTGCGCCGCCGCGCGCGGAAGTACGCGTAGCCAATCTCGGTGGGTCCGCGCTTGACGATCGTCCAGATGTAGCGACGGCGCACCGGGTTGAACCGGCCGGCCGGTCTCTCCACCGCCATCAGGTGATCTCCCCGGGCGCGCGGACCCGGCAATCGGTGGCGTTCAGGCTGAGGTTGGGGTTGTAGAAGGGATCCCCGACGGTGCGAAATGCGCCGTAGCTGCGCTCCGATTCGGCAAAGTCACTGGGATCGATGTGCAGGCCACGAGACCGGGATTCGTAGTGGCGCAAGCGAACATGGGGAATACACAGGCTGCGATGGCCTGCGGCGGTCAGCTTCAGGCACAGGTCGACATCATTGCCGGCAACTACGAACGACTCATCGAAGCCACCTACTGCCTCGAATTTCGAGCGCTGCACCATCATGCAGGCGGCGCTCACCGCCAGCCAGTTGCGAGTGCCACCGTCGGCGCGACCGAACGGAGTCTCTTGCGTCGGCGCCAGGCCGGCGAATGGGTGGCCGGCGTAGCCGTGCATCCCGATCGCGGCGCCTGCGTGCTGGACCGTTCCGTCCTCGAACAGCAGCATGGGTGCGACCGGCCCGACCTGCGGGCGCAGCGCCTCCTCCAGCATCGGCACCAGCCAGTCGTCGTCGATCAGTTCGGTGTCGTTGTTCAGGAACACGAGCACATCCGCGTCGCTCTCCGCGGCCGCGGTGTTGTTGAGCGCGGCGAAGTTGAAGCTACGGTCATCGCGCCGCACCCGCACGCGTTTGTCCCAGGCCAGCCGTACCAGCGCCTCGGCGGTCTCCGGCTCCACCGACCCGTTGTCGACCAGGGTGATGGCAAACCGCTCGTAGGCGGTACGCGCGACGACCGAGTTGACGCATCGCCTGGTCAGCTGCGCGTTGTCGCGCAGGCAGATGATGATCTGAACCGAGGGCTCGCCGGCGATCCGGCGGCGCACGCGACGCACGGGTTTCGTCTGGCTGGCCGCCTCGAACCTCGCCCCCGGCTCCAGGCGTCGCAGAGCCCGGGCGGCCGCGGCTTCGGACAGCGCGACCGGGGAGCTGCCGGCGCCGCGGTGGCAGAGCAGCAGCGGCACATGCGCATGATGCTCGCTTGCAGGGCCCGCCAAGCCCAATGCAAGCTCGTGCCACCAGCCTCGGCTCAGATCCAGGTCGGAGATCAGGCTGGCGGCATGGCGACGCGAGACGACAAGCAAGCAGCCGCTGTCGTCGCACGCGAGCCACCGATCCGGCGAGGGGCCCGGCCGAAAGTGCGGTGTGTTTCGACGCTCGTCGAGAGCTATCGTGTCCTCGTCGCATGTCACGACTCGGGCATCCGGCGCCATGGCGACCGCCTGCCCCAAGCGTTCGAGCGCAAGAGGTGCCGGGACATCGCCGCCACGTAGAAGCGCCAGGTGGTCAGTCCGCGTCGTCTGCAGTGCTTTGCTGAGGCTGCCAGTGAGCACCTTCTCGGGAGACACGCTGCCACGCAGCAGTGCTTCACGAGTCAGGTCGGAGCCGGATCCGTCACCCTCGACCCACGCCGACAGCCTGACCGGCGCCAAGTCCGGCGCCCCCAGCAGCGGAGCCGACGCGAACCGGTGCACTCGAGGCCGCGCGCCGAGGATCGGCTCAACAGCCGTCAGGTAGCTGTCCCAGGGGCTCGGCGCCGTCCGGCGGCGCCAGAAGCGCAGTGCGGCGCGCGCCGGGCCGCTGGCCCGAACAGGTGTCATGCCCGTTCGAGCAGGTAGACGTCTTGATTGCCGTTGGCTCGCCCTATCCGGTAGACCTGCACCGACCACGTTGGGGTTACGTTGGCCAGCAGCCACTCGGGCGTGAAGAAGGCAAGACCCCATTCCGGGTCGACAACTCCCCAGTCGCCGGTCGTTCCGAAGACATCCCAGAAGCAGTGCCCGTCTTGGTCCAGGCGACGCACGGTCTGCAAAATCCAGTCGGGGCCGAGCTTGGCCTCTATGTCGATAGCTGCCTCTCGGGCAAAGCTAAACCAGGAGCAGGAGTTCAGGCCGTGGGCGGTCAGCAGAAGGTGGCCCCGCGGTCGAATGACCCGAGCCATTTCGTCCAGCCAGCGGATCGCTGCTGATGCGCTGTAATGCGACCACACCGAGATCGCGAACGCGAAGGACAGCTGTCCGTCGGTAAGCGGCAGCGGCGGTTTGATCCCGGAGACGAAGAAGTCGATCCCCGCGAGGTGTTCCGCAGCCCATGTGATCGCGTCGGCGTTCGGATCGCAGCCACGCCACCGGACCTCTGGCAACGCAGCGGCCAGCGGTCGCACGACCCGCGCCGAGGAGCAGCTGAAGTCGAGGGCTTCGGCTCCGGGAGCCAGCGGTCGCGCGATCCCGAGGAGCATCTCCATGACCATGTCGGCCAGGAAATAGGAGCCCCCGGTCTCGGTCACCAGGCCATGAACCATCGAGTGAACGCTCTGGGGGGGTTTCACCGGCGAAAGGCCGGTTCGTTCGCTGACCCCCGGCACTCCATACTCCAGGGCGAAGGCGAGCGTTAGTGCTTTGCGGCCATTAGGCGAGGCCTGCTCCCACCATCCACGGTGCCCGTCCCGGAGCTGGTGCTGCACCGCCGCCACCTGGTCGGCGGTCAGCTTCGCGAACAGCACGTCGGTCACGTGGCCGCTCTCCGGCCCCGGGATCGCTCCCAGCGTTCGGCATAGCGGCTCCGGCGCCGTCTCCGAGGATCGAGGGTCACGTATCGGTCTGGGCCGCTGGGGTCTGACCAGGCGGGATCTCATCAGGCGCCCATGCTAGTCCGCGACCTGTCTGCCGGATCCCGGCGATCAATCCGCGTTAGCCTCTCCTACCCTCGCATCCGCTGGGCTGAAATCCGATCGTCCGACCGCATCGACGCAATGCCTACACTTCTGATCACGACCTGCCGCCAGATGCTTCGCGGGCGGGCCCGGGCGGCGGCGAGCCGAAGGACTGGGTCGTGACTCTAGGGCGCCGAGGAGGGGCTCCGCGCCTGATCGAGTGGACTGGGGAGCGATGCGTGCCGTGGGCGCCCGATGTGCAGGTCGTCTACGAGCACATGCACCGCTATCTCTGGGCGGCAAAGCTCGTCGACGATCGTCGTGCGCTGGACCTCGCCAGCGGCGAGGGATTCGGTGCGGCGATCTTGGCACGGTCGGCCAAATCCGTGCTCGGAGTCGACGTAGACCCGACGACCGTGGACCACAGTTCGCTGAACTATGGAAGCGACACGATCCAGTTCACGCAGGGCGACGCGCAGGATCTCTCAGATTTCGAGGATGACTCCTTCGGCGCGGTCGTAGCGTTCGAGATTATCGAGCATGTCGAGAGTCAGGAGAGCGTCCTCGCGGAGATTGCCCGCGTGTTGGAGCCGGACGGACTGCTCGTCATCTCGACTCCGGACCGTCGCGCCTATTCCGCGGGTGAGGGCCGCGAGAATCCGTTCCACGCGCGTGAGCTCGAGCTTCCTGAGTTCCGGGCACTGCTTAGCCGGCATTTCCAGCACACGGCGGTCTGGGGACAGCGGACCATCACCGGCTCGGCGCTGTCGGCCCTCTCGGATCTAGATGGCGACCGGCCGGCGCTCGCCGCTGCCTCCAGAACTTTCTTTGTAGAGTCGGAGGGAGAAGAGTGGGCGCTGGCGGCAGGGATGTCGCCCCTGTACTTGGTGGCGGTGGCGAGCAACGCCCGCCTCCCGACTGTGGCGAGGGACTCCACCCTGGCGGATTGTGATCTGGCTCTGCTGAGAGCGGCGGAGCGACGGGGAGCCGAGGCGGTCAGGGCCCGCCAGGAGGAAGCCGAGGCGAACACCCGTGAGCTCCAGCGACAAATCGAGGCCAGGGTGGCGGAGCTCGGCGACACGCGGCGTCAGCTGGCGCAGAGGGCACGCGACCTTGCTGATCTAGACGTGGAGGTGAGCGTGCGCGGCCAGCGCAGTGCGGAGCTGGTGTCAGCCGTCAAAGGAGCCGAGGCCACCATCCAAGAGCTCTCGATAGAGCTGGAGATCCACCGCCGAATGACGCGGGAGATGCACGACTCGGTCACGTGGCGAGCGTTTCGGAAGGGACGCGACAGACTGTTTACGATGATGGGCGGCCCTCGGTCCGTTCCGGTGCGCGCCGCCCGCGCCGGCGTGCGCAGGGCTAGACGGATCGCGCAGGACCAGTCGCTGGTTGAGCGCAGCGGGCAAGGCGGAGCGCTGGCGGGGTCGTCGATCTGGTTCCCCGAGTTCCGGGAGCCCCGGGTGTCGCTCGTGATTCCGCTGTACTCGGGCGCCGAGCTGACACGGAACGCGCTGCACTCGATCCTCGACCACACGAGCAGGGTCAGCTACGAGGTGATCCTTGTCGACGACGCCGCGGACGCGGCCACCAAAACGCTGCTGGCGAGGGTCGAGGGCGCACAGATCATCCACAACAAGAAGAACATCGGCTATCTGCGCAGCGTCAACCGCGGTGCCGCGGCCGCCCGAGGAGAATGGATCGTGCTGTGCAACAACGACATCGATGTGCTCGACGACTGGCTGTCGTCGATGTTGCGCTGCGCGGAATCGGCAGACGACATCGCGATCGTGACGCCCAAGTACCTCGATCGCGCTTGGTCACTGAGCGAGGCCGGAGGTGTGATCTGGCGAGATGGGAGCGGCGGAAACTACGGACGGGGACAGGACCCGTCGGACTATCGCTACGAGTACCGTCGGGAGGTCGATTACGGGTCCGCGGCCGCGCTGATGGTGCGAGCGACGTTCTGGCGCGAAGTCGGCGGCTTCGACGAACGCTACGCCCCGATGTACTACGAGGACGCCGATCTTTGCTTCCGCGCGCGTGAGCGGGGGCTACGGGTCATGTACGAACCGAGAGCGAACGTCGTCCACATTGAAGGCGGAACCGCCGGAACCGATGTCTCGTCCGGCCACAAACGCTGGCAGGAGGTCAACCGGGGAAAGTTCGTCAACCGCTGGGCGACGGTACTGCCGCAGCAGTTGCCACCATCCCGCGCCACTCCGCGCGCCGCGGCGGACCGGCATCGAGGCCCTCGCCTACTGATCGTTGACCATCGCCTGCCTATGTGGGACCGCGATTCCGGGTCGCTGCGGCTGCGAGGGATGATCGATGCTCTGCTCGCCATGGGGTGGCGTATTACCTTCCTCCCTGATGACCGCCACCTAGTCCTGCCATACGCGCACGAACTGCAGGAGAGGGGGGTTGAGGTCATGTACGGCGACTTCGATCCCGCGGGGGCTCTCGCCCGGATCGCTCCGGAGCTGGATGCGGTCCTCAGTTGCCGGCCTCATCCCACGACCCGGTACCTCGAGCTGCTACGCAGTCTCGCGTCCGCTCCGGTCATCTACGACACCGTCGACCTCCATTGGCTGCGGGAATCGCGAAGGTCGGCGGTGATGGGAGGGGGATCCCTCTCGCCGCGAGTGGTGGCGCTGCGCGAGATCGAACTGGCGCTGATCCGTGCCACCGACGCCACGCTAGTGGTCACGGAAGCCGAGCGGCGCCAGGTCGAGAAGGACGTCCCGGACGCCCGTATCGAGGTGGTCGCCAACGTGAACGAGATTCAGGCTGAGGTGCCACCGACGAGCGGCCGCCGGGGAGTCGTCTTTGTCGGCGGCTTCGAGCACATGCCCAACGTCGATGCGGTCCTGCTCCTCGTCAAGGAGGTTATGCCGCTCGTCTGGCAGGAGGTCAGAGACGTTCCGGTCGCCGTCGTGGGCGGGTCGGCGCCCGATGAGATCAAGGCGCTCGCCTCGTCGCAGGTGGACATCGCTGGCTGGATCCCTGACATCGGACCGGTGCTGGACAGCGCACGAACGATGGTCGCGCCACTCAGGTATGGGGCTGGCCTCAAGGGCAAGGTCACCCAAGCGTTAGCCGCCGGCGTGCCGGTCGTCACCACGCCGGTGGGGGCCGAAGGGCTCGATGCGGAGGACGGCACCCACATGCTCATCGCCGCCGATCCGGCGGGCCTGGCCGAACGCATAGTTCGGATCGTCCGAGATGATGAGCTGTGGAGCCGGTTGTCTGCGGAAGGTCAGCGTCTCGCTGCGGAGCGATGCTCACCCAAGCTGGTCAAGCAGCGGCTGTCGGAGTTGATGCGCGACCTGAACGTTCGGGTCGCCCCCTCCTGACGCCGGCGCCCCACTCTCGCCGAGCCGGCCGGACGCTGGCCGAGTCGGGTTGAGGCAAGGCCGGGTGGAAACGCCCCGGCATCGGCGCCTACTGAGTCCGCATAGCAGTGGAGCTTCGCACGTACGCTGAGGCCTGTGAAGCTCACGCGCTTCCAGCGGCCCACGATCTGGTCCGGCGAGGGCCTGCCGTGAAACCATCCCTCGTCATTAAGGATCGCGGGTGAGGTTGCGACGGATCCAAAGCGACCCTCCCCCATCTGGGTAGGCTCCCGGATAAGCTGGGAGCACGTCGGTCAGGATATCTCGTCCATAGTGGCTGAGCCAGCCGACGCTCAAGAGGATGCGGAACGCCGAGTTGAAAGCTAGGAACGACCGTATGAGGTATTGCTCGTTCCACGCTCGGCCGCTGAGCACCCAGTCGATCGGGTACTCCCAAGGCATGAAGATATCGTGAAAGTGGATTAACACCCCGGGTGAGAGGCGTGGCAGAACTTCCTCCACCAGAAAGGTAACATCACCACCGGTCTTGACGGTGTGTGAACTGTCGACGAACAGGATATCGCCATTCTGCAGACCGGTGAAGGCCTCGACCGGAACCCCTTCTACCGGCTCGCTGATTAGGCGAGAGATGCCTGGAACGCCACCCCTTAGAAAGTCAGGCGGAAAGGGCTCGATGCACGTAAAATCAAGATGTGAGCCAAGGTACTCGCGGTTGACGCGAGCGGTCACGAGAGATGACCAGCCACAGCCTACCTCGATCATCTTGCTGGGCTTGAAGTGACGAAGGATCCCCTGCAGCATCCATGCGTCCAAGCGAGAAAACATCTCGTTGGCGGCGTGGTAGTCATGGGGATCTCGTGTTGGCGCATTGGGAAAGACGAGTTGGGGTTGGCGCCCGAGATGTTCGCGCAGCAGCGCCTCCTGCTCAAGTGCGCGCCAGTCCACCCCCACGATTTCCCGGGGAGTGGACGGCCAGACTCGTGACCGTGCAGGCTCGCGGACCAAAGCAAGGGAGTTGGCAACGGGACTGTAGAAGTGATCAAGGGGCCAGCACAGCAAGGTCGGTTCGGTGGCGGCGGCCGCCCCCGACGGGGGTGTTTCCTTGACTTGAGGCGCGGGCGACGTGGGCGCGGCGGAGGCCACGTCGGGGTCGGCAGCAGTCGTCTGGGTTCGGGCTCGGGCCCCCACTCGTGGCAGGCGCTTGGCCTTGGTGAGGACCAGACGTGACGCTGATTGCAGCTGGTTTAGCCGGTCACGCGTGGACTGGGACGAGGATCGTCCGAGTGGCGAGGTGCTGATCATCCGTGAGCCAGAGTCTGCGCCGATCGGTTCGACACCGGGGCTGTCGCCGCTCAGGAGCAGGTAGCGTCGCTCGTCATGCTCGGGGCTTGCTGGATCGGAGTCCTCCGTGTCGCCAAACGACGCATGTTCCAGAACCGTCCAGCCGGCCCGCTGCACGATCCGGTCTAGCCCCGCCGGAGAGAACATCCAGTAGTTGGTGGGGTCGTTGTTCGTCTCGGCAGGTGCGACGAGATAGGCGACCGGTAGATCTGCCATCGGCGTCCGCTCAGGCCCTGCGAAGCGCGCTACGCGCGTCGAGAGCAGCAGGTAGGAGGCGCGCTTACGCAGCTCCCTCAAGACGTAATAGGGGTTCTGTAAGTGGTAGAGGATCCCGAGCAGGATTGCCAGCCCGTATCGCTCACGGGGCAGCCGAAACTGTGAATCGAGATCGATGTCGTGAATCTGCACGCTGGAACCCAGCTGGTCGCGCAGAGCACGCGCTCCATTCAGGCCGTTCATGTTGGTAGACGCGGTGTCGATTAGATCGATCGTCCAGTCATATGCCTGCTCCAGCGTGAAGGCTAGGTCACCATCGGCGGCACCGATGTCGGCCACCGGCAAGCCGCCGCCGAGCCGGTCGAGGTCTCGGTTTTCGCCGGTGAGCAGTACATCCAGGTGGGTCAGGTTGCCGAGGATGTCGTAGGGATACCAGGCCATGTCGTCTCCAATAGCCTCGCGGGCGCGGCGAAGACGACTCTTGTGGGCTGCCAGTCCTAAACTAAGTTGGCCAATGTCCATGGCCCAAATCTAGAGCCTTTCGCGTCAGCGTCCAGACCGAGGCGGCGCGGAGGTCCTGGCGGCGGTGGAGTTACCGCGGCTGGACAGCACTGTCGGCGCCCGGTCCTCAAGAGCGAACGCGAGCTCCGTATATCGAGACCCTGGTCCGGGCCAACACGCTGGTTGTAGATCCCCGAGTTGGGCGTGGAGATTATTATCGCCCGATGCTCCATGGAAAGCGGCTCACCGTCGTACTCCCTGCGTACAACGCCGAGTCAACGCTCAAACGAACCGTAGACGAGCTCGACCGTGCGATCGTCGACGACCTGGTCCTCGTCGACGATGCCAGCACCGACAACACGATCGAAGCCGCCGAGGCCCTTGGCTTGACAGCAGTTCGGCACTCCCGAAACCGAGGATATGGCGGCAACCAAAAAACGTGCTATCGAGCCGCTCTCGATCTAGGTGCCGACGTTATCATTATGGTACATCCCGACTACCAGTATTCGCCGCTGCTGGTCCCAGCGATGGCGGCGATGATCGCGTACGGCCAGTACGACCTCGTACTCGGCTCCCGGATCCTTGCCCAAAATGCGGTCGCGAAGGGCATGCCGAGGTACAAGTACATCTCCAACCGAGCCCTTACGTTCGCGGAGAATTTGCTTGTGGCCCAGAAGCTCTCCGAATACCACACCGGTCTTCGCGCCTATAGTCGTGAGCTTCTCCTCGCTCTGCCAGTGGATCGCAACTCGGATGACTTCGTGTTCGATAACCAGATCATCGTACAAGCGCTTGCCGCCGGCGCGCGGATCGGCGAACTCTCCTGCCCGACCAGGTACCACACCGAAGCCTCCTCCATCGGCTTTGCACGCAGCATCCGCTACGGTCTCGGCGTGCTCCGCACCGCGGCCCAATACCGCCTCCACCAAAACGGGCTGCGGTCGTTCGCTTATCTCGAGGTCTCATCGCTCGATCGGAGCGCGCTCCTGCCGACTGCGGCCGTTACCGACGCCCGTGAATCCTGAGCTCGACCCGCGTTGCGCGTGGTGTGGCGCAGGGGCACGGTCGTCTCGGGGACGGCTCGTAATGTGCGATTCGTGCGGGGCCGGAACGACGTATCCCCCGCCGTACGACGGGGAGCTCCGGTCGGCGTACGCTGGCTGGTATCGCCCACCGTCGGGGCGCTTTTCTGGTGGCGGCGACCGCGTGCTACGTCGCACGCGGGCCCTGCTCGCCGGGAGGCTCGATCGGCGGGCGCCGCCTGGCCCGATCCTCGATGTTGGCTGCGGCGAAGGCGCACTACTGGACGCGCTCGAATCCCGGGGACGGATCGCTGTTGGCCTCGAGCTGGGCGACCAAGCGGCGCACGCACGGCTAGATGTGCGGGCGGTAGAGATCGTTGACTTCGACGAGCGGCCGGGAGAATGGGCCGCCGTTGTCTTCTGGCATTCGCTCGAACATCTGCGCGAGCCGCGGGCCGCCCTGCGCCGCGCCTGCAGCTTGTTGGCGCCATCGGGCCTGCTCATAATTGCAGTTCCAAACTTCGCGAGCTGGCAGGCGCGGTGCCTCAGAGACCGTTGGCTGGCGCTCGACCTTCCGCGGCATCTCGTGCACCTGCCCGCCGTGGCATTGACGGACGGGGTCCGTCAGTGCGGCTTTAGGATCGACCGCATCAGCTACTGGCGGGCGGGCCAGGTGGTGTTCGGTTGGCTCGATGGGCTTGTGTCGATGCTGCCCAGCCAGCCCAGCTTGTACAGCGCAATTCGCCAACCCGAAGCCCGGACCAGGCCAATCAGTCCCCCGCGTCGGGTCGTGACGCTGGCTGCAGGGACAGCGCTCGCCCCAATCGCAACCGTCCTTTCCGTGGCGGAGGTCGCGGCTCGTGCGGGCGGGAGCGTGTACCTCGAAGCTCGGCGCCGTTGATCGCCAGGGCGTAGGGGAGCCTTGAGGCTCCCCCAAACACTTGTTTCAGAGCATCGTGAGCGGAAGAATGCTATAGAGGGCGTCACTACCCACCTGGCGTAGATCCAGTCGCCGCAGAATGTCGTCGCATGACAGAGCTGGTTACGATGGACCAGCGCTGGAAGACCCGCAAGCTGCGTAGCAAGCCCTTCCGGCCGCGGCGGTATTATCATCCCGGGCTCGGGGCGCCTGACGTCGTCGCTGATGACGGCTCCTCGATCTGCCTCGCTCCGCCTCAGAAGTGATTTTGACACCGTCGACAGCGCAGCGATCCTCCTGTCAGGCCCGGCTGGCCGCGCTCGGTCGCGTCGTTGCTAGACCCTTCGCCGCACAGTTCCCATCCGGCGTTTGCCCCGCGCTGGCCGTGGTGATCCTGGCGACGTTGACGACGGCCGTCTTCGTCCGTCAGCTGTTCGGCCACTGGACTTTTCCGTGGGACTTCGTCGGCCAGTACACCGCAACACCACCGTTTGTCGCGACGACGGTCGGCAGCGGGCATTTCGTCTCCTGGTCGCCGTTCGTCGCCAGTGGGTTCCCTGTGGACGTCGATCCGCAGGTAGGGATGTACTACCCGCTCTGGTGGCTCTTCGGCGTTGTGGGCGTGACGCTCAATTTGACCGCCCTGACCACCATCCAAGTGATCCACGTCTTCCTCGGAGCAGCCGGCATGCTGGCGTTGGGTAGAGCGCGCCGCCTGGAGTGGCGATGGGCAACTGCCGCGGCCGTGGCATACCTGTTCTTCGGAGGCTTTTACGGGGAGGCCGAGCATGCCGACATATTCCGGGGCTTCGCGTATTTACCGTGGCTTCTTTGGGCGTTGACCCCGCCGGCTGACAGCCGTCGATGGACTCGGCTCGTAGCTGTCCCACCGCTCGCGTGGCTGATCGCGACCGGCGCTTACCCTGGACAGCTGATCTCCTTTGGCCTAACCGGTCTCGTCTACGTCGTGGTGGCTGTCCGATCCGAGGGCCTCTGGCGCCGGTATCGGGCCGTGCTGCTGCTGTCGGCGACGGCCAGCGTAGCCACCTGCGTCGCAGTCCTCACTCCCTACTTGCTGGCGCAAAGTGACCTTATCCGTCATGCCCCCGTGACGGTCGCCATACGGGCCGCTGAATCGCTCGGGCCACTTGATCTGCTCGGGCTGTACCTGAACAACTTTGCCTGGACATACGACGGTACGGTGGCCTCCTGGGCGGTGGGGATCCCGGTGATAATGGGACTGACGTTCCTCCCACTCACATCGATCCGCCGGCACCTGCCGTTGGTCACAGCGGGGGCGATCGCCTTGCTATTGGCGATGACACCGAAGATCGAGTTCATAGGCAAGGCGATGATCGCGCTCGGTCCGCTGTTTCCGAGCCGCTTCCCTGCAGCTGACTATAAGGCTGTCGCTGCTGTAGCGCTGATCGTCCTCTCGGTGGAGGGGTGGAGGTCACTGTCGTCCCGACCCCACGCATGGTGGCAAGTGCTGCTCGCGAGTTGCGTGCTTGCCGGTGCCGTCTTCCTGGCCCCTTCAAAGTACGGGCCAGTTACACGCGCGCCATGGCTGCTAGCGGTGGTGGTGATCGGAACCGCAACGCTGGCGCTGCGGCGTCCTCCACCCCGAGTGATGGTGGCCCTTCTGATCCTATTGGTCGTCGTGGATGGAGTGCGGGAGATCCGGGACTATAGGCTCGACGGAGGGATCTCGTCGTGGCAGACCACTCCTTCGACGGCGGCCATGGCGCGCGCTCGCGATCTCTATGTGACCAGACTCTCGACCATCTTGAGTCGGCCGCCAACGACCCGGCCAGCGCGCGTTCCCTCGTGGGCTCCGGCTCCCCTGGGTACCCCGCCAATCCCCAGTAACCCTGATGCCTCCGGCTGGATGGGCGACGGATACCGGCTTATCGACTACGGCGGCCTGATCGAGCGCCCGCTCTACAACGCGCTTCGGAATGCCGCTTGGGAGTCGGTGCTGCTTGCTCCCTGGCACGCGTATCTGTTCCCGTGCACCACAGTAGGGTGCACTAGCGGGGCCGTCCGGCTGCCGCCTCCTGTCAGGTGGCGCCCGAGTCAAGACGTAACTACCATCTCCTACGGGGTAAACGGCATCGTGTACAACGTGAGTGTCCTCCAGCCGACGCTGATGATTGAGAACGAACTCGCAGTGAAAGGCTGGCGCGCTAGCACTCCACGTGTGCAGATCGTAAACGCGGGGATCCCACTCCGCGCTTGGCGGTTGGCGCCGGGTCACTATCACTTCACGGCAACCTATGAGCAGCCTGGCCGGTCAATTCAAGAGCTTGCGGCTGTAGCCGCGCTCCTCGCATGGCTGGGGAGTGCCGTGATGCTCCGCCGCACCCCTCACTCCCACTGAACCTATGGCTGCGCTCGGGCGCCTCCGCTGGGGAGGAATCGGTCGCGGATATAGCCATGACATTCGTGTTGGCCCGGTGTCGACGGGATTGAGGGCGTGGCGTTCGAAAAGTCCAGTACGGTTGGCCGAGGACTTTGGCGTTGGTCTCGATCAACCGGGAAGGTACGCCGCCTTTGTTCTTGGGGTCATCCACAAGATCTGGGTATAGCTCAGGAGATATGCGGGAGACCTTTTTGATTTTCGGGAGTCCGGTCATCGGCGAGGAGGAGATCGCTGAGGTCGTCGACTCGTTGCGCTCTGGGTGGGTCGGTACGGGTCCCAAGGTCCAGCGCTTTGAAAGGATGCTTGGCGACTATGTAGGCGCTCCGCACACTCGCTGTCTGTCGTCGTGTACGGCCGCGCTGATCCTTGCGATGCGAGTGCTGGGTATCGGCGCCGGCGATGAGGTGCTGGTGCCGACGATGACGTTCGTGGCGTCGGCCAACGCCATCGAGCACGCGGGCGCGACGCCGGTGCTAGTCGACTCGGCGCCCGGCGCGGGGCTGATTGACCTCGACGCGGCCGAGGCGGCGATCACCCCGCGCACGCGCGCGATCATCCCGGTGCACCTCGCCGGGCGGCCTGTCAACATGGATCGCGTCAATGCGTTGCGAGACCGCCATGGATTGCTGGTGATCGAGGATGCGGCGCACGCCATCGGTTGCGAGTGGGCGGGGCGCAAGATTGGCTCGTTTGGGAACGTGACGGCGGTCTCGTTTTATGTCACCAAGAACATTTCGACGATCGAGGGTGGGGCGCTGATGACGGATAACGCGGAGCTGGCGGCCCAGGTCGAGCGGTTGGCGCTGCACGGCCTGAGTCTCGGTGCGTGGCAGCGTTTCTCCGATGAGGGCTTTCGGCATTATGAGGTGGAGTCGCCGGGCTTCAAATACAACATGACGGACGTGCAGGCCGCGCTCGGCTTGCATCAGCTACCGCGGCTGGATGGCTGGATTGAGCGGAGGGGCGAGCTCTGGGAGCGCTACGACGCGCTGCTGACCGGACTGCCGCTGCAGACCCCGCCGCCGCCCGACCCGAATACTCGCCACGCCCGCCACCTCTACCAGGTCCTGCTGGAGTCCGATGCCCGTCTGTCCCGCGATCAGCTGCTGGATGCGCTCACCACCCGGAACATCGGCACCGGTGTCCACTACCGCGGCGTCCATCTGCACCCGTTTTATCGGAGCAGCTATGGGTTGACGCCGGCTGACTTCCCAATCGCCACCGATATCTCCGGACGTACCCTCAGTCTGCCGCTGAGTCCAAAGCTGACTGAGGCAGATCAGGACGATGTCGTCAGGGCTCTGGCCGACAGCCTTAGCTGATCGATTGACGCGTGCGGGTGAGTGCTGGCCCGGAACCTCCGGCGGTTGGGAAACGCGGTGCGTTGACGCGCGCTGAAGGCGTCACGATGCGGCAAGCAACCGGATTGCGCACCGGACTGGATCATGCGCTCAAAGTGGATGAGGATGGGTCGCTACTGGCAGGTGCCGGGCTCTCGATGAACCGACGTGGGCTGAACTCGGAGGCTGGGTAGTAGTCGGTGACGACATCGTCAAGCATCGTCATCCGCACCCCCGTCCGCAGCATCCGGTCGATACCGCCCCAGTCGTCGGCGATCCCGAACAGCGCGTCGGCCAGCTCGAGCTCAAAGAACCGCAACTCGGCGTGGAACAACGCCCCCTGGAAGCCGAACTGGCCATATCGAGGCGGGAACTCGCCGATTTCAAACGAGGAGCCGTCTGGCATGTGGCGGAGGAGCTTGCCGTACGCGAGCTCGGCCTTCTTCCTGCGGACGAGCTCGAGCAGCGTCTCGAGGTGGCAAGGACGGAATGCGTCATCGTCGTCCAACGGCGCGAGCCACCGTCCCCGGGCGGTGCGGAGGCTCTCGTTGTACGGAGGCACGCCGGCGACAAACCACATGAGCTTGGCGTCGGACGGATACGGACCGCGACGGTTGAGGTTGTGGTAGCGGATGCGCTCATCGCTGAAACTCCGCACCGCCGCCTCGGCCTCGGGCGGAGCGTCGTCCCCGGTCACGATGATCTCGAAGTTCTGGTAAGTCTGCTCCAGGACGGAGGGGATCGATCGCTCGGCCAGCATGCGGTAGTTGTCGTACGTACGCATGACCACCGATATGAGCGGCTCGGAATCCTCGTAGGCGAGTCTGTAGGCCTCAGCCGCCCGAACCTGCCGCAGCTTGGCACGCAGCCGGGGCTCGTCGTAGTAGATCAGGCGCAGGATCTCCAGCAGCCGATCGCGGTCGTGATCCCAGCGCGGAAGGGCGCGCTGCCACCGCGAGAGCTCTACCAGCTCGGTTCTCAGCGCGTCGATGTTTGATTCCTGCGCGTCCATCCTTGCGAGCACTGCGTTGCGCACCGCGTCGCCATGGCGGCGGTTCTCGATCACCTGGATTCGCGTCTCGACGATCTCGGCCGAGATCGAGCGCAACCGATCCCTGAGGTTCCGGATCGGCCGGGTCAGATACGGCCCGATCGCCCAGGCGCGTACGGCGGCACCACGTGGAGGCGGAGAAGCAGCCCATCCCGACTCAAGCGAGACCTCCTGCATCGGCTCGACCGCCGGCTGGGCTCGTGCCGCGAGCTGCGCCCTGAGCTCCGCCGAGGTCTCGCGCAGCTCCACCAGCAGTAGATCTCGGCTTCGCTGCGCGCTGCGGCCTCGCGCGGATCCGTCGACGGCCGCTGCAGCTCTTCCGGCGTCACCCGCTGGCTGCGGCGGCGTGCCAGCACACTGCCCTGCCCCTCGTCGCCCTGGGTGCCACCCGGAGCGAATCCCGTCTGTCGCAGTGACAGGATCTCGAAGGCCCGGCCCCACCGTTGGCGCAGCCACCACTCAGACAGCCAGACTGCTGAGCCACAGCTATCCGTCAGCGTCTGCTCGTAGAACTCGACATGCATGCCGGTCCGGTCCTCGTCCCATTGCGCCCCGGTGCGCGCCGCGAAGCCGCAGTGCCAGAGGCCGCAGCTGTGGAAGGTCGCGACCATGAGCCCTCCTGGGCGCAGAATCCGCTGCATCTCGGCGAGCCAGTGGCTCCAGTTGTGCACGAGATGCGTGAACACCGCGATTGCGATCACCAAGTCGAAGTGACCGTCCGGAACGTCGAGCGGCGGATCGGCCGAATTCTCGAAGCAGTGCATCGGCAAATGCTCCTGGCACCAGGCTGCGCTTGGCCCATGTGAGTCGCAGGCCCAGAACTCGCACTCCTCCGCCTCGCCTTGGAAGTGGCGTAGCACGCGCCCGGTGCCGCAGCCGAAATCGAGTACGCGCTTGCCGGCGAAGGTGAAGTCAGGTCCGAGAAGCGACACGATCGTATCGCGAGCGACGCGACCGGAGCGGTCGTACAGGGGGTATGTGTGCTCGTCGCTCGGGACGCCGAGGATCCGCGCAGCGAGGTCGCGAGGCGGAAGAGTGCTCGACTCCACGAGCGACGATCCTATCGACATCCGCGCAACCTAACCACGTGGTGGGCCGATCGGTTGCAGGAGCAGTTCTTCCCGAACGAGGGAACTTGGGGGAGAGGCGCGACCGGATTGCCCGGGTCATCCTCACCTGGCTTCGGCAGTTGAGCAGGATGGCGATGGCGGTGGTGGGTGTGTCCGCGGATGCTCGTCGAGTCGCGAGGATCGGGCAGTTCGGATAGGTGCTGAAGCACCCTCCGGTCAGGCCGGCCCCTATCGTGCGGTCGAAGACCTCGATCCGGCAGCCGGGGGCCGGCCGCGAACGTTCGGTCTGTCGTGAGCGGGGCCGCGTTGAGGGCCTCGGCGAGCGCCACGTACATCGCATTCAGCCGTGTACGGTGTCCCGTAGCTCCCACCCGGGAGCGAGGAGAAGCCGTTGACCGAAGCGCTCACCTGGCCACGCCATAAGATCCTCGACCGCCTGTGCGGGCTCGGCGCGGTCCAAGCGCCCGCGCAGATGCTCGCGCCGGATTACGCCGAACACCTCGACGTCCACAACGTCCGGAGCGGCACGATCGTCGTCGGTCGTGAGTCGCTCCCGGATCTCCCCGGTGTCGGATGCGGAGATCAGCGCCTCGCCCAGACAGGATGCGTCAACCCGCCGGCATTCGGCCACGGTCCGCGCTGCTCTCGCCGCCAGCACCTCGCCGCGGCCGGGCGCGGAGTACCGGCTGCGGCGCGCGAACCAGGGCGGCGTGCACCTCGTCGTCGAGATCGCGGATCGGCACGGTCTTGGGCGCGCAGACATCGTCGCCCCAACCGCTCATCGCAGATCATGCCTGCCTGCTGGCACCGGTCAGGCCCCGCCGCCGAGCAGCCGCACCTCGATCGTCGGGGGAGCCGCTCGCTGAAGTCGACGGTCCAGGGTGATCAATGGCATCTGAAGTCGCTCGGCGAGCGCAGCGTAAAGCGCGTCGTAGAAGGACAGGTTGCTCCTGAGCTCGAAGGCGCGCACGAGCAGAGCAAGGTGCGAGACGCGTTTGAGCGGAAGAGCGCTGAGGTCATCCAGAGCGCCGATCGCCCTATCTTCCTGAATTGCCCCACTGGCCACGGCACGTCTGAGGACGTGGCCAACTTCGGCATCGATCAGGTGGGGCGCCCAGAGGCGACCGACGTTGTCCAGCACCGCCGCGCGCGCGACGGAGGCGTGCTCCGCGCCGGCGAGGTACTCGACCGCCACCGACGCGTCGATGATCGGCATGCGTCAGCGCTCGCGGTCGGCTCTCAACGTTTCGAGGACGAACTGGGTGGTCAGCCCGGTGCTTCCGCGCGCCGTGATCCGGGCGTCGATCTCGTCGATCGTTGGTTGCGAGGCCGCTGACTCCAGATCGCGCTTCACGTAATCGGACAGGCTCAGGCCCGCCGCCGCGGCACGAGTCTTCAGGCGCCGATGAACGTCGTCGGGCACGTTTCGCACCTGGATCATCTTCGACATGCACGCTACCGTAACACATGTGCATCAAATGCACAGTGCCGCCGGCGTGAGCACGCCCGAGTGTCACATGCTCTACGCCCCGTCGGCGTGAGCGCGTCTGGCCGTCCTTGATCTCGGTATCGTCCGGCGGGGGCCCGTCTGAAGATGCAGAAACTTGCCACCAAGCTCCAAGGTCCGGTCCTCCTCGCGCCGGCGATCCACGGCGACGAGCGCGGCTTCTTCATCGAGTCCTACCGGCGCGGCACGCTCGCCGACCTCGGGTTAGACGATGACTTCGTCCAGGACAACCATTCGCGATCGCGGCGCGGGATCGTGCGGGGGATGCACTTTCAGCCCGGCCAGGCCAAGCTGATCCGGTGCGGGCGCGGCTCGGTCTTCGATGTGATCGTCGACATCCGCCCGGGCTCGCCGCAGTTCGGGCAGTGGGAGGGCTTTGTCCTCGACGACTCGGCGCACCACCAGCTCTACGTTCCTGACGGCTTCGCCCACGGCTTCTGCGTGCTCTCCGAAATCGCCGACGTCGTCTACAAGGTCACGACGTTCTACGATCCGGACACGGAGTCAGGATTTGCCTTCGACGATCCGGAAGTGGCGATCGACTGGCCCGACCGCGAACAGCTGATCGCCTCCGAGCGCGATCGGACGGCGCCGACCCTGTCTGAGCGGACACCATCGCTGCCGTTCACCTACGCCCATGCTTGATCGCCTCGCCGTCACCCCCAGGCAGTACCGAAACGTCGTCTACGCGACGCTGGGGGCGCTGACCCTGATCGTCATGAGCGGCGCCGCGGTGCGGCTCACCGACTCGGGACTGGGCTGCGCCAACTGGCCGAAATGCGGTGGGACCCCGCTGCCGCCGCTCAGCTCCCATGCTCTGATCGAGTTCGGCAACCGCGCGGTGTCCGGCGTGGTCGGCGTGATCACGGTCGTCGCCGCTGTGCTGGCGTTCACCCGCAGGCCGTTTCGGCGGGATCTGGCGGCGCTCGCCGTGCTGTTGCCGCTCGGGGTGGTGGCCCAGGCGGTGCTGGGCGGGTTCACGGTCCTGAATCATCTCGCCCCCGGTTTCGTGATGGCGCACTTCAGCCTCTCGCTGCTGATCCTGGTGGTGGCATTCGCGCTGGCCTGGCGCAGTAGCCACGAGCCGGGGACGCGCCCGCGGTCCAGCGACCGCCTGGCGGTGTGGTCGGTTCGAGGACTGGGTCCGCTGGGAGGACTGACGATCTTCGCCGGCACGGTCGCGACTGCCGCCGGACCCCACTCCGGGGGCTTCACCGGCCAGGTCGTTCACCGACTCCGTTTCAAAGGGGCTGACACCCTGAACTGGGCGGTCCACCAGCACGCCACGGTGGCCGCCATCTTCGGAGTGGCCGTGATCGGCGTCTGGTTCCTGCGCCGGCACCGCGGCGCCTCGGCGCAGGCGCTGGAGCCGTTGACCGTGCTCGGCGTGCTCCTCGCCGCCCAAGGTCTGGTCGGCAGCGTCCAGTACGAGATGAAGCTGCCGTCAGAGATGGTCTGGGTCCACGTCGGACTGGCCACCGTCACCTGGCTGGTGGTGCTGTGGGCGGTCGCCGCCGAGGGGCGGTTGGTGCCCCGCTCGGCGGCGGTGCCGGCCGACGAGCCCGCGTCCGAGCGCCGCGCCGCCACGCTGCAACGGGTCTGAGTCCACCGGCGGAGGCGCTCGATACGATCACATCGTCGCAATGAGCGGGGAATATCCGACAACCTCTCCACCGTCGGCGCCGCCCCGGGGCACTGACGCCTCGCTGAGCATCCTGGTAGTCGACGACGAGTCCGACCTGCGGGAGATGCTGACGCGATCGTTCTCCCGCGAGGGTCATCGCGTGCTGGCGGTGCCCGACGGCAGAGCGGCGATCGACCGGGCCAGCACCGACAGCTTCGACATCGTCCTGCTCGACGTCGCGCTCGGTCCGGGGCCGGACGGATACGAAGTCTGCCGCACGTTGCGCAGCCGGCGCAACGTGGTCCCGATCATCATGCTGACGGCGCTCGATTCCGAGGCCGACGCCGTGCTCGGGCTCGAGGCCGGGGCTGACGACTACGTCACCAAGCCGTTCGGCCTGGCGGAGCTGCGCAGCCGGATCCGAGCGGTGCTGAGACGGACTGGAACGCGGGCGATGGGGGATGAGGTCCTGAGCGTCGGTCCGATCTCGCTGGATCGCGCCCAGCGGGAGGTGAGCATCGACGGGGCTCCGGTGAAGCTGACCTTCTCCGAGTTCGAGCTGCTGGACGCGCTGATGGCGGATCCCGGCCGGCTGCTCAATCGCCAGGAGCTGCTGCGTGCGATCTGGGGCGACAGCGCGTATCGAGACCCGCGGGCGATCGACGTGCACATCCGCCACCTGCGCGAGAAGCTGGAGCCCGAGCCGGAGAAGCCCCGGTACCTCCTGACCGTGCGCGGCGCCGGCTACCGCCTGCGAGCGCCGTGATGAGTCTCGGGAGGGTCGACTAGGTTGCCACGAGTGCGTGGACATGCGTTCGGTCTGCGCAGCCGGATCGTGGGGGTCGTGCTGTTCACCGCCGTGGCCACGCTCGCCGTCGCGGCCCTCGCGCTGCTGGGTCCGCTGGAGCAGAGCCTGCGCAACTCCGAGAAAACGACCCTGCGCAGGAACCTCGGAAACAAGCGGGTCGAGGCCAATTTCGGCCATCTGCCATATGGCAGCGTCAGCAGATCCCGGGTCGACCGCGAAGACGTGATCCACGCCCAGATCGCTCTCGCGCAGCGGCTGGACGCGCGCCTGGTGCAGGTGCGCCGCAACCCCGGGATCGACGGAACCGCCAGCCAGGCCGTGGTCGACCAGGGCGATGAAGCGGGCCCCGACGACGACGCGCTCGACGACGTGGCACAGGCATTCCGCACCGGTAAGCGCGTATTCAGCTTCGGCACCGTCGACGGGCTCGAGTACGTCCGCGCCGCGATCCCGTTCAACGCCGCCTCGGTCCGTTACGTGCTCGTCGTTCGCAAGAGCATCGCCGAAGTCCCGTCCGTGTTCGCCGTCGTCCGCCGCGCGTTCATCGACGGCGCCCTCGCGGGGCTGGCGCTGACGCTCCTGCTCGGCATCCCGCTGTCGGGCCGGCTCGTGCGCCGACTGCGGCGGCTGCGCCAGGCGGCGCTGGAGCTGGCTCAAGAGGGACCGTCGGTCGAGGTCCCGGTCGATCGTGCCCACGACGAGGTCGGCGACCTGGCCCGGACGCTGGCCACGATGCAGCACCGACTCCAGCAGCAGGAGGAGGCGCGACGCGCGTTCGTGGCCACCGCCTCGCACGAGCTGCGCACGCCGTTGACGTCGCTGGACGGAATGCTCGAGCTGCTCAATGACGACCTGCGCGACGATTCGCCCGATCTGGAGGATGCGCGGGCGCTGGTGGAGCGCGCCCACGTCCAATCCCGGAGGCTCGGGCGCCTCGCCGCCAATCTGCTCGACCTTTCGCGGATCGACGCTCAGGTCCAGTTGCGATCCGAGCCGGTGGAGCTCTCAGAGCTCAGTCGCGCCGTACTGGCGGAGTTCGAGCTCGGGACCGAACGGCGGGAGATCCGATCCCGGCTCGACGATCTCGACGGGTCGGTGTGGGCGCTCGGCGACCCCGGCAGCATCGCCCAGATCCTGCGCATCCTGCTCGACAATGCGGTCCGAGCGAGCCCGATCGGATCGGAGGTGACGGTGAGCCTGACGGGGCGACCGGTCGCCATGATCAGTGTCTGCGACCAGGGCCCGGGCGTGCCCACGAACGAGCACGAGGCCATCTTCGAGCGCTTCCACCGGGGGCGCGACACCTCGGGTAACGCGGGATTCGGGCTCGGGCTGGCGATCGGGCGAGAGCTCGCCGAACGGATGGGCGGCGAGCTGATCCTGGAGAACCGCGACGGTCCCGGGGCCACGTTCACGTTGAAGCTGCCGTCGACGCGAGCGCCGGAGCACGACCCGGTGGCGGTGGCTTGACCGGCCGCATCCTCCGCACCGCACCGAGCGCAGCCAGCTGACAGCATCTCCGCTTGATGGACCCAAACCTGATGCAGGCGACGTTCGCCGTCGACGATCGCCATTGGTGGTACCGCGGTCGGCGGCGGGTGATCCGCGCCGAACTCGACAAGCTGCCGCTTCCCGCGGGCGCGCGGGTGCTCGATGCCGGCTGCGGCTCGGGACGGACGCTGCAGGAACTGGTGGACTTCGGCGAGGTGAGCGGCATCGAGCTCAGCGCCGAGGCGGCCGAGCTGGCGCGGAGCCGCGGCCATGGTGAGGTCGAAATCGGATCGGTGGATCAGCTCCCGTGGGTCGACGAGACGTTTCACCTGATCACCTGCCTGGACGTGATCGAGCACGTGCCCGACGACGTCGCGGCGCTGGGGGAGCTGCTGCGCGTGTGCCGGCCGGGCGGCTGGTTGCTGGTCACCGTCCCCGCCCATCAGGTGCTCTGGTCGGCGCACGATGAGGCCAACCACCACCACCGCCGCTACTCCCGCGCCTCGCTACGCGGCGCCGCCCTGGCGGCTGGCTGGAAGGTGGCGCGCATGACCGCCTTCAACAGCCTGCTGTTCGCCCCGGCGGCGGTGATCCGAATCGCCCAGCGGCGCCTCGGAACCCACAACGGCTACACCAATGACCTCGAGCTGGGACCGGCTTGGCTCAACGACATGCTCGAGCGCCCGCTCGAGTTGGAGGCGCGCTGGCTGGCGGACGGGCACACGCTCCCACTCGGCCTGTCGCTGCTCACGTTGTTACGGCGTCCGCCGGCCGGACCGTGACCCTCGCCGGCGAGGCGCGGCAGCGGAGATGATCCTTCTCGGCGCCATCATCAGCGTCTCCAGCGGCCTGGGCTATCTGCTGCCGGCGATCATCGGGCTCGAGTCCCTGGGGGTGCCTTCGCCCGGTGAGACCGCGCTCGTGCTCGCAGCGGTGCTGGCCAGCCAGGGCAAGCTCCAGATCTGGCTGGTGATCTTGATCGGCGTGGCATCGGCGATCGTCGGTGACAACATCGGCTACCTGCTCGGCCGGCATTTCGGGCGCCGCGTGCTGGAGGCACCCGGACCATTTCAGAAGCGGCGCGTGGAGGTGATCGCCGCCGGCGACAAGTTCTTTGCCCGCCACGGGCCCAAGGCGGTGTTCTTCGCCCGCTGGATCGCCCTGGTGCGGTTTGCCGCGGCCTGGCTGGCGGGCATCGACAAGATGCATTTTCCCGAGTTCTTCCTCTGGAACGCCCTCGGCGGGATCACCTGGGGGGTCACCTACGGACTGGTCGGCTACTTCGCCGGCAGCGCCGCCGCCGACGCGATCTCCAAGTTCGGTATCTGGGCTGCCGTGGCGCTGGGCGTGCTGATCGTCGCCGCCCTCGTCTTCTTCAAGCTGCGGGAAAGGCGAACCGCCGAGAAGCTGGCCGAGGAAGAGTAGGCCCGGAGCCCGTCAGGACTCCGCCGTCGGCTCCAGATCCAGCGCGCACGAGTTGATGCAGTACCGCTGGCCCGTCGGCCGGGGCCCGTCATCGAACACGTGCCCGAGGTGGCCCCCGCAGCGCTTGCATCTGACTTCGGTCCGCCGCATGAGCAAGCTCCTGTCCTCGTGCAGCTCGACGTTGTCGGCCACCGCCGGCTCATAGAAGCTCGGCCAACCCGTCCCGGAGTCGAACTTGGTGTCGGATGAGAACAGCTCCGCCCCGCAGCCCACACACCGGTAGGTGCCGTCATCCTTGACGTTGACGTACTCGCCGGTGAACGGCCGCTCGGTGGCCTGCCGGCGGAGCACCTCGTACTGCTCTGGGGTGAGCTTCGCCCGCCACTGCTCGTCGGTCAATTGCGTATCGCGTTCGGTATCCATGTCGTTGAAGTTAGCGCGCGCAGAGCATCTCCAGCACCAGGCTTGACCAGCCGAAATTCACCGCTCCCATGCCGGCGCCGGTTCCCGGGTGGTAGTACTCGCGCACTCCCGAGCCGGCGACGGCCGCCCCGAGCCGGTGCGCGAGCTCGCGCGCCGGTTGCTCATAGCCGAAACGGACCAAGCCCAGCCAGCACAGCCACGCGGCGTTGATCCAGGTCGGCCCCCGCCAATAGCGGCGCTGACCGGCGAACCCCCGGTCACGCAGCGACCAGCTCGGATCGGCGGCCGACACCGACGGTGGCGGGACCGGCGTCCAGAAGCGGCCCGGGTCCAGCAAGTGCTCCTCCACCAGACGCCTCCCGATCGCCTCGGGCAGATCGGGGAGGGCGAGGGGCGTCAGGGCGGCGATGGTGGCCGCCGGCGGGTGGCGCGGCGCCGGATGGGACCGCGCCAGGAACAGCCCGCGGGCCTCGTCGTAGGTGCGATCGATGAGCGCGGGCGTCAACGACACTTGGCCCAGGGCCAGGCGGGACAGGTTGTAGAGCACGTTGGTGAGCACCTCGCAGCACACCGGACCACCAGCGGCGGCGATCCGGCGCAGATCGAAGCCGAGACGACGGTTGCGATGGACCAATCGCAGATAGCCGGGCAGGCCGTGGGCTTCATGGCGCCAGATCGGGTCGAACTGGGGTGAGGCGTCGAGGCCGGATTCGTCGGGCGACACGATCCACAGCAGGCCGTCGCCCTCCAGATCACGGTGGGCGGCCAGCCATTCGTGGTGGCGCGCCAAGCCGGGCTCGGCCGTGGGGTCACCGACCGCTATCCGCCACGCCCAGGCGAGCAGCGGGGGCTGGATGCTGGAGGTCATCGGATCGTTGCCCGAGATGACGTTGTAGGTGTATCGCCGGCTGCCGGTCAGCGGCACGTTCCAGAAGATCGTGTGGCCGATGAACCCATCCGCGCGTTGGACGGCCAGCAGCGACCGGAGCTCGCGCTCGGCGCGCCCGGCATCGAAGCGCCGCCAGACGATCGCGTGAAAGCAGGAATCCCAGTACCACTGCCACGGGTAGCGGCCCGGGCTCGGGCAGGTGTAGGCGAATGGCAGGCCGTCGCTTAACCGCAGACCCTCGCGCCAGTTGTGCTGCAGCACGCGCTCGCAGCGGCGGCGCACCACCTCTCGCTCCGACTCGGCCATGCTCACGCCGCGCATCCTGTCAGCGATCGGCCCTCGCCCCGACCCGAGGCGGATCGGAGAGCGCGCAACGGGGTCCGGCCGCTCCAGATTGTCGAAGCCGTACGGCACGACTTGACCGATCGGCGGACGTCACGATCCTCACTTGATGCTAGACGTGAAGCGTTGACCTCGTCCGCGGCATCCAGATTTCCTTCGATCAAGGGCCATGAGCGCGCCTACGCGGTGGCGGGCGCGATAACCATCGCCTTCTCCAGCATCCTGGTTCGCCTCAGCGATTCCTCGCCGTCGACCGCGGCCATCTTCCGTTGCGCCTACGCCCTGCCGGTCCTGGGCGCGATTGCCTGGATCGAGGATCGCCGCTTCGGGTCTCGCTCCTGGAGTGAACGCCGGGCCGGTCTCGGCGCAGGGATCTTCTTCGCGATCGACCTGCTGCTGTGGAACCACTCGATCGCCGACGTCGGCGCCGGACTGGCGACGGTGCTCGCCAACATCCAGGTGGTGGTGTTGCCGTTGGTCGCCTGGGCGGTGCTGTCCGAGCGTCCGAGCCGACGGATACTGCTGGCGCTGCCGGTGGCGCTGATCGGGGTGCTGCTGATCTCCGGGGCGCTCGAGCACGGCGCCTACGGTCGTGATCCGGCACGGGGAACGCTGTTCGGGCTCGGCGCCGGGATCGCCTACGTCGGCTTTCTGCTGCTCCTGCGTCGCGCCGGTGCGGATCTGCGCCGCCCCGCGGGTCCGCTATTCGACGCCACCGCCGTGGGTGGGGTGCTGTGCGTGGCCGCCGGGCTGGTGATCGGGGACGCCCGCCTGGTGCCCTCGTGGCCGAGCGCCGGTTGGCTGCTTCTGCTCGCCCTCGGCTCCCAGGTGCTCGGGTGGCTGCTGATCTCCTCGTCCCTTCCCCGCCTGCCGGCGGCGCTGGCGTCGGTGCTGCTGACCGTCCAGCCGATCTGCTCGGTCGGGCTCGCGGCGTTGATCTTTGCCGAGTCGCCCACGGTCCTCCAGCTGGGAGGAGTGGTGCTGGTGCTGGTGGCGCTGCTGACCGCCAGCCGCTCCAGCGGTCCAATCCAGGCTTCGGATTCCCCGGACGGGGAGGCGGCGCCGGCCGATGGCCGAGCCGCCCCCGAACGCCGGCCACTAGTCAAGCGGTGACCGGCGACCGTCGGGGAAGGGCTACGGGGAGGCGGCTAGCCCAGCGTCGGAGCGATCGTCGTCGTGCCGATCGGCGTACCGGTGGCGGCGATCGTCTTTCCCGCCAGGCGGTTGAGCACCCGGGCGGAGAACGGCGTCAGATTCACCGTCGCCGACGCAGTGTCGCCACTCGTCGTCAGGTTCGTGACGCTCGCGATCCGCGCCGTGCGCAGATGGGTCCGGACGACGCAGCGCAGCCGGTGACGGCCAATGTGGTGGCAGGTGCGGTGACCGGGCCCGGCGGCGAGCGCGAACAGCGAGATGCCGTGGGCATCGGACACGATCGTCAGACGACGCAGGCGAACCGTCCACGAGCCGTTGGATAGAGCGAGTCCGCCGGCATGCTCGATCCGGCCGTGCAGGTTGGTGGTGTTCAGGTGCCCGTGGATGATCGGGAAGCTGAACGTGGCTCCCGAGGCCGTGGCCGGGGTCAGCGGCGTCACGGTGAGATGGTTGGCGCCGAGCGCGCTCTGCACCGCGCTGGAGACGGTGATCTGCGTGCTGCCTCCGGTTACCGGGGTGACGGCCGCGGCGGCGACGCCGGCCACGGCCAGCGTCATTACGGCGGTCAGGGCGAGCAACCTACGGATGCGCGACATGGTCCTCCTTCTCGGATTCAGGTAGGTCTTCGCGCAAAGAACACGCAGGTCGGCCCCGAAGTTGCGACTCCGGAGGAACCGTCGCCACCGCAGCCAGCCGGCGGTCGGGGGGCCTCCGGGTCTCGTCGGCGAGCCCGGGGAGGCGTTTAGCGGCCTTACTTGACGACGCTCACGGTCCCGCGCATGAACTCGTGGAACTCGCAGTAGTAGGCGTACGTGCCCGGCTTGGACACGGTTATCGTCCGGCTCATCCCGGGCTCCAGGACGACGTCGAAGCCGTGATGATCGCTGGTCGCGGTGTGCGCCATCGCGTCGTGGTTGGTGAAGGTCACCTTGGCGCCGGCCTTGACCGTGATCTGCTGAGGGTGATAGGCGTAGTTACGGATGGACACGGTCACGTGCCGGCGGAACGTCGGCATGGAGGCGGCGCGGGCGGTCACGGTCGATGACGTCGTCGACTCGGCCGGGGCCGAGTCCGCCGGGGCCGCTGACCCACACCCGGCGAGCAGGGCAGCTGTCGCCACCATCGCCGCCACGGCGCGAAGTTTGCTTGCGGTGCGGCCCACAACCACTGCTACGCAGAACCGGACGGTTCAGATCAATAGTGATCCAGCGGCAGGCGGGTTACGCATAAGCGGTGTGGTTGGGGCGAATCCAGGGGCGAAAGCAAAGGAGCAGTGATGATGGAATCCACACCCGACAACGAGGCGCGCGCCGTGGACGGCGTCGTCCGGGAGCTAGCCCGCGACGATGTCGAGCGCAAGCGCTTTCTGAAGATGGCCGGTAAGGGCATGGGTGCGGGCGCAGCGGCGTCGGCGCTGGCGGCGTTCATCGCCGCTTGCGGCGGCTCTTCGAGCTCCTCGAGCTCGGCTACGGGCAACGCGGGCGCTGCGACGAGCAGCTCCAGCGCCACCGCCTCGGCTGCCGCATCCGCGTCTTCGACCAGTGACCTGGCGATCGTCAACTACGCGCTGACGCTCGAGTATCTGGAGTCACAGTTCTACGCCAAGGTGATCAGGAGCGGCCTGTTTCACGGCAAGAACCTGTCCGTGATCAAGACGTTCGGCGCCGAGGAGGCGCAGCATGTAGTGGCGCTGAAGAAGGTCGCCTCGAGTCTCGGGACTCCGGCGGCGCAGCCCACCGGCAAGTTCCCGATCAAGAACGCGGGGCAGGTGACCGCGCTGGCGGGGGCCGTCGAGAATCTCGGCGCCGCGGCTTACCTCGGCCAGGCTCCGAGGATCAAGAGCAAGGAGATCCTGGCGGCGGCGCTGTCGATCCACAGCATCGAAGCGCGTCACGCGGCGACGATCAACCTGGTGCTCAAGAAGTCACCGACTCCCAACGGGGCGTTCGCCGAGCCGGCGAGCATGGCCCAGGTCCTGGCGGCCGTGAAGCCGTTCATCGCCTAGTTCGACCCGAGTTTCAGAGAGGAAACACACATGACCAGTCCTGATTTGATCGAACCCGAGCTGGATGCCGTGGAGGTCCACGGCATCAGCCGCGCCAGCTTCATCCTGCGCGGCGCACTCGCCACCGGTGCCGCGTTTGGCGCCACCGCGGTGGCTCCCTACGTCAGCAGCGCGCTGGCGGCCGGCGGCGGCACCGACGTCGACATCCTGAACTTCGCGCTGACCCTGGAGTACCTGGAGAGCGACTTCTACCAGGTCAAGGGCAAGTCGGTCGGTCTCAGCGGCGAAGCGAAGAGGCTGGCCGCCATGTTCGGCGACGAGGAGTCCGAGCACGTGGCGGCGCTGACCAAGGCGATCACCGCCTCGGGCGGTAAGCCGGTCAAGAAGCCGATGTTCTCGTTCCCGGTGAAGAACCAGGCCGGTTTCCTGAAACTGGCCTACGTGCTGGAGAACACCGGCGTTGGCGCTTATAACGGCGCCGGCCCCGCGCTCAAGAACAAGGCATTGCTGGCGGCGGCCGGGTCCATCGTCCAGGTCGAGGCGCGTCACGCCGCGTCGATCGGGCTGCTGACCAACGAGCGGTTGACGCCAAACGGGGCCTTCGACAAGCCGCTGACGATGAAGCAGGTCCTCGCCAAGGCGGGCCCGCTCATCAAGTCGCAAGGCTGATCGACAAATGTGCGCGCGGCCCGCGAGCCTGCCCACCGTGAACGCGGGTCGCGCGCGCAGTTCCTACGCGCGCGCCATTTAGAAACCGGCCCGTGCTGCGCTCCCCTCTCACCCCGCGCCGACCGGAGCGCGGCCTGCTCAGCCTCGCCGACGAGGACCTGATGGCGCTCGCCCACGAGGGCGACGCCAGAGCATTCGAGGTCATCTTCGATCGTCATCGTGACGTCGCCTTCTCGCTGGCGTACCGCATGTGCGGCCGCCAAGGCATGGCCGAGGATGTCGTTCAGGAGGCGTTTCTGTCCCTCTGGCGCAGCGGCACTCGGTATGACCGAGTACGCGGCAGCGTCCGGTCCTGGGTGCTCTCGGTGGTCCACAACCGGGCGATCGACGCGTTCCGGCGCGACGGCACCCGCGCCGGTAAGGACGTCAGTGACGACGCGGCCGTGGAGCGGCTGCCGGCGTCCGAGAACACCGAGGCCCAGGTGGAACATCGAGATGAGAGCCGACAGGTGCGGGCTGCGCTCACCGGCCTCCCTGACGATCAGAGACACGTCATCGAGTTGGCGTACTTCGGGGGATTCTCACACAGCCAGATTGCGACGATGCTCGAGTTGCCGCCGGGCACGGTGAAGGGCCGGATGCGGCTGGGCCTGATGAAACTGAGGCTCGCCCTGGGTGATCTCTCGCCAGTGACGCGGTGAGGATGAAACGTTGAGCGGCATCGACTCGGAGTGGACGATGCGAGACTGCGGTGGCGAGCTCGCCGCGTTCGCGCTCGGTTCTCTGGAACCCGGCGAGGCGGTGGACTTCCGTCGTCACCTCGAGTCCTGCGCGGTCTGCCGCGATGAGCTGATCGCCCTGGAGGGTGTCGTGGACGGGTTGGCGATGTCGGTTCCGCGGCTATCGGCCCCCGCCCACCTGCGGGCGGACGTGATGCACGCGGTGGCGGCCGCGCCCATACCAAGCCAGGACCGGGCGCCTGCGCCGCGTGTCGGTCCCCGGTTCAGCGTCCCCCGGCTGCCCCGGCTGCCCCGGCTGGCGGCCGGCCTCGCGCTCGTCGTGGCCGCGTTCTGCGGTCTGTGGCTGGCTTCGGCGTCGAGTCCCGGCACCCGGGTGATACAAGCTCAGGTGACAGGCTCGGGGACGGCGCAGCTGAGCGTCAGGGGAGGCCATGGCCAGCTGGTCGTGCACCGCTTCTCGCCACCGCCGGCCGGTCAGATCTACGAGGTCTGGCTCAAGCGAGGCGCCCGGCCGCCAGCGCCGACCAACGCTTTGTTCAGCGTCACCGCCGCCGGTGACGGCGACGTCGAGGTACCGGGCAGCCTACGAGGCGTGAAGCGCGTCCTCGTGACCCCGGAACCCGCGGGAGGGAGCCGAGTCCCCACTCATGCTCCCGTGATCACCGCCAATCTCACTTGACACTGCCCGTCTGAGGGCGACAAAGCGGACTTCGGGGTCACAGCCGCGCCGACGGGCCGTGCCCACCTGCCGTCCGTTGCGATTTTAAACACATACCGCTGCTGATCCGATTCGCCGGCGAGGCCGTAGGAATCGACAGCGAGCGAAACCCATCGATCGGAGCTACCTATGTTGGGACTTGACAATCCAATTCACATCGCTTTTCTGCTGGTCATCCTGTTACTGGTGTTCGGTGCCAAGCGTCTGCCCGAGATGGGCAAGTCACTGGGCGAAGGACTGCGCGGATTCAAGGACTCGATCAGCGGCGACGGCCCGTCCGCCTCGTTGACCGCCGCCGCCGACCCGAGCCCGCAGCAGGTCGAAGACGTGCCGTCGATCACCCCTCTGCACGCTGACCTGACCACCGAGGAGCGCCCGCACGTCGGGACGACCCGCTAGTCGGCGACCCAGAGAGACCAAGGACGGTTTGTCATGCAGATGCCAGGCGCATTCGCCCCGGCCGGGCTACGCCCGATCAGTCACGACGCCCGCTTGGGCGTCGTGGGTCACCTGGAGGAACTCCGGGCGCGGCTGCTCATCGGTCTGGCCACGGTGGCCGTGGCGTTTGGCATCTGCTTCTGGCAAAACCACCAGCTGCTGCGTCTGGTCAATGCGCCGCTCGCCCATCAGACCCAACAGCAGGTGAAGGCGGGTCACGGGCCGCTCGGCGCCACCTACACCGTGCAGCGTCGCGCGCGGGACGTGGCCCAGCAGGTCGGGACCGTAGTCGGCGTCCTGAGGAGCGAGACGCATGACCCGGCGACGCGCGCCACCCTGAACGGCGTCGCGCGACACCTCGATGGCGACGTCAGGGCGCTATCGGCTGCGCCCGAGGGCGACCGGCCGGTCACGCTCGGGATCGGCGAGCCGTTCACCGCGACATTGACCGTGACGTTCATCTTCGCGCTGATCCTGTCGCTGCCGGTGCTCCTGCTGCAGGCGTATGGCTTCCTGATGCCGGCGTTCTCGCCGGCGCAGCGACGTCACATGCTGCCCGTGACCCTTGCCATACCCGCATTGTTCGCGGCCGGAGTTGCGTTCGGATACGGCGTCGTACTGCCGGCCTCGCTGCATTTCTTTCAGAACTTCAACAGCGGCCAGTTCAACGTCCTCGTCCAGGCCAATCAGTACTACAAGTTCGCGGCCACGGTGCTGCTAGCGATGGGATTGCTGTTCCAGATCCCGGTCGCGATCATCGCGGTGACGCGAGCTGGGCTGGTCACGCCCAAGCAGCTGCGCCACAATCGGCGCTACGCGGTGCTCGCCTGCTGCGTGATCGCGGCGGCCCTCCCGGGTGACGCCATCACGATGCTGCTGGAGACCGTCCCCCTGTACCTGCTCTTCGAGCTCAGCGTCCTGGTGGCGAGCCTCGCCGAGCGCCGGTCTCGGCGCCGCCTGAGCTGACGCTCAGCGCCGGGACCGCTCGGCGTGGGCGTAGACGGCGGCCAAGGCGGGCGCGATCACGTCCGGGGCGGTGACCGCGCGAGCGCGAGCAAGCGCCTGCCGGCCGGCGCCGTCGTCTGCCCTCACGCGGGAGATCACGCCGGCCAGCTCAGTCGCGTCGCCGGGTGTCGCGAGCCACTCCGCGGGGACGAGCTCGGGCAGCGCGCCGATGCGTGACGCCGCCACCGGCAGCCCGGCCGCCATCGCCTCGGCGGCAGCCATGCCGAACGTCTCCGCCGACAGCGAGGGGACGACCGCCACCGAGGCGGTCCGCCGGAGGTGGGCGAGCTCTCCAGAGGAGACCCGGCCGACGAAGCGGACCGCGGCGTCCGCGCGCCGCACCCCCAGCGGACCATCCCCGGCGATCACGAGCGGCACCCCGGCGATCCGACACGCCTCGATGGCGACGGCGATTCCCTTCTCCGGCGCCAACCGGGAGGCCAGCAACGCAGGGCCGGTGCGGGTCGCCGGCGGGGCCGGCGGGGGCGGCGCGAAGTCGCGGATCGGGTGCGGGACCACGAACGTGGGGCCCAGCGGAGCGCCGAGCGCCTCCAGGCGCGAATGGGCAAACCGGCTCGGTACCACGAACGCGTCGACCGACTGTGCCAGCCTCCGCTGCCACAGCATCAGCCCGGCGCCGTAGGCGACAGCCTCCGATCGTGACCCCCGGCAGTTGAGGACGATGCCCGGGAGCGTGTTACGGCTGTGACACCGGGTGCACTCCCGCCCGTCGCGAAAGCAGACGCCGATGGCGCACACCAGCCGGTACTGATGCAGGTGCATGACCACCGCCGCTCCGGCCGCTCGGGCGGCCGCGAGGGCACGCCATCCGAGCGTCGGATTGAGGTTGTGGGCATGCACGATCCGGGCGCCGGTTCGCTTCACCGCCCGGGCGACCGCGTCCGGCTGCAGACCACCCCCCACCAGACCGGCTGCCGCCGCCGCGCGGGGCACCTTGGCCGAATCCCGGGTGAGCAGCTCGGCGTCCTCGGCGAGGCGCTCCCGGACCAGCCAGACGAGATTCGCCACCGCCTGCTCCTCGCCGCCGGCGGTTCGATAGCGGTGGTGCAGGAACAGGATCACGCTGGGATTAATGCACGATCCCTACAGTTCGCGGGGTGGCCACCTGGGACGACGTCCGCGAGCTTGCGCTCGCGCTACCGGAGACGAGCGAGCGCGAGTCGCGCGGCTCCCACCAATGGCGGGTCAAGGACAAGCTGTTCGTCTGGGAGCGCCCGCTGCGCCGCGCCGATCTGGAGGCGCTGGGCGGCGCTGCTCCCGACGGGCCGATCCTCGGCGCCCGGGTGGAGCATCTCGTCGCCAAGGAGGCGCTCCTCAACGACTCATCCGGCGTGTTCTTCACGACGCCTCACTTCGACGGCTACCCGGCGATTCTGGTGCGCCTGAATGCCATTTCGGCAGAGGACCTGCGCGAAACAGTGGTCGAGGCGTGGTTGGTGCGCGCGCCCCAGCGCCTTGCCGACTCATACCTGAAGCAGGCGACCTAGGAGGCGCAGGCGACCTAGCGGGCGCAGGCGACCTGGCCGGCCGCAGGCGACCTGGCCGGCCGCAGGCGACCTGGCGGCCGCAGGCGACCTGGCGGCCGCAGGCGACCTGGCAGGCGCGAGCGACCTGGCAGGCGCGAGCGACCTGGCGGGCGCAGGCGACCTAGCGGGCGCGGACCGGCTCGCTGACCGGCGGCGACTCGCCGAGCAGCGCGTCGGACAGCTCAGCGGCCGCGGCGCGGACCGCTTCCCCGGCGGCCCGCAGCTGCCTGCCGAGGCGAAACTTCGGACCCGACACGTTGATCGACGCGATGATCCGGCCCGAGAAATCACGGACCGGAGCCGCCGCGGCAACCAGCCCCCGCTCGAGCTCCTCGTCAACCGTCGCAAACCCCCGTTGCCGCGATGCCTGGATCCTCCGGTACAACTCGTGCGCATCGTGGGGGGCCCTGGGGCCGGAGCGGCTGAAGCTCGCCGCGGTGAGACGTCGTTCCAGCGCGGCCAGGTCGTAGTCGAACAGCAGGACGCGCCCCGAGGAGGTACAGGTGACCGGCACCGTCCGCCCGCTCCAGCCGTTGGCGCTGATCGCGGATGCCGGCGCCTCCGAGAGGAGGGTGAGGACCTGATCGCCCTGGAGCACCGAGAGGTGAGCGGTTTCGCCGAGGTCGGCGACGAGACGGGCGAGGATGCCCGGGGCGAGCGAGGTCAGTCGTGGTCGTCCCGAGCGCGCCGCGAGCGTGAAGAACCGCCATCCCAGCCGGTAGGCACGTGTGTCTGGATCACGGTCGACCAGGCCGCTCGCCGACAGCGCGCTGAGCGCCCGCGAGACCTGGCTTTTCTCCTGACCGACGATCTGAGCGATCCGCACCACGCCGAGCCCGTGGCGATCAAGCGCCTCGTCACCGCCGAGGGCGATCAGGATCTCGGTTCCTCGCTTCAGACTCGTTGCTCGGGGCGCAACCACTGTTGTAGCCTCGCATCGATGTCGGGCAACGGCAAGCGCCGCGGGCCGCTCGGGCCTCGGGCCTGAGCGATGCGGATCGCCCTGGCGCAGGTCGACTGTGCGCTCGGGGAGCTCGACCGCAACGTCGGCCGGGCGCGGGCAGCGATCGCCGAGGCGGCCGCCGGCGGCGGTGAGCTGATCGTCTTCCCTGAGCTGGCGCTGAGCGGCTACGCGCTCGGGGCGACCGACGAGGAGGTGGCACTGCGCGCCGATGACCCGGTGATCGATGAGCTGGCCGCCGCCGCCGGGGATCGGTCGCTAGTGATCGGCTTTCCGGAGCTGGCCCGTGGAGGGCGCGTCTACAACAGCGCCGCTTACTTCGAGGCCGGCGGGTTGCGGCACGTGCACCGCAAGCTGTATCTGCCGACGTACAACGACTTCGAGGAGCGAAAGCACTTCGGCGTCGGCTCGACGATGCGCGCCTTCGACACCCGCTTCGGGCGCGCGGCGATCCTCGTCTGCAACGACGCATGGCAACCGGCGCTGGCGTTCGTCGCCACCCAGGACGGAGCGGAGCTGCTGCTGATCCCGGCCGACAGCGCCCACAGCGACCCACACGTGCTCGAGGTCCGCACCTACTGGCGAGACATCACCCGGCTCTATGCCCGTCTGTTCCAGTGCTACGTCGTGTTCGTCAACCGCGTCGGCGAGGAGGACGGGAGGCGCTTTTGGGGTGGATCGCACGTGCTGGATCCGGCGGGGGAGCTCGTGTGCGAAGCTCCCGAGGACCGGGAATCGATCCTCGTCAGCCCCGAGCTCGATCTGGCGGCGGTCCGCCGCCGTCGCCACCGGCTGCCGCTGGTGCGAGAGGCGCGGCTAGCGCTGGTGACGCGTGAACTCAGTCGCCTGATCGACGAGGGGGGAGACCTCTGAGCGTCCCCGGGTCGGGGGGCGTGGGACCGGCCAGATATGACGAGAAGTTAACAAGACCTTTGACGTCCGTTCCGTCTCCGCGTATCCTTGGCGTCAGCAGGTCGAGTGGGCAGGCTGCGCGAGCCACTTTTCGCGTGTCACGAGGAGAACCCGTTGAGCGGTTGGTAGGCGCTCGACGAAACCGATATAGGAGGAACTCCATGAGTGAGCTCACTAGGCGTGGCTTTGTGCGGAGCTCGGCGGGTGTGGCCGCCGGACTGACCGCGATGGGAGCCTTGGACGTCGGCGAGGCCGACGCCAAGAAGCACGAGACCCATGCGCATCATGCGCATCATGGGCACCCGGTCGTCGCCTGGATCGGCGATCCACGCAACGGCAAGATCACGGTCATGTCGGGGAAACGTGAAGTGACGATCCGTGATCGCAAGCTAGCCGCCCGGATCGCTCGCGCCGCGAGATGAACCAGCCCGCGTCGGGCTGAACCGGCGCACTCGTCTTCCACCACCCACTCGGAGGTCTCACCATGTCGTCTCATCGCGAGGCACCGGCGACGAGCAAGGATCCGGTCGCCGACAACACCGACACGTACGCGTTCGTCTCGCCCGATCGACCGGACACGGTCACGCTG
>CAWEVV010000006.1:0-250103 GCA_963812635.1 uncultured Actinomycetota bacterium
ACGGCGGTCAGGGCGAGCAACCTACGGATGCGCGACATGGTCCTCCTTCTCGGATTCAGGTAGGTCTTCGCGCAAAGAACACGCAGGTCGGCCGCGAAGTTGCGACTCCGGAGGAACCGTCGCCACCGCAGCCAGCCGGCGGTCGGGGGCCTCCGGGTCTCGTCGGCGAGCCCGGGGAGGCGTTTAGCGGCCTTACTTGACGACGCTCACGGTCCCGCGCATGAACTCGTGGAACTCGCAGTAGTAGGCGTACGTGCCCGGCTTGGACACGGTTATCGTCCGGCTCATCCCGGGCTCCAGGACGACGTCGAAGCCGTGATGATCGCTGGTCGCGGTGTGCGCCATCGCGTCGTGGTTGGTGAAGGTCACCTTGGCGCCGGCCTTGACCGTGATCTGCTGAGGGTGATAGGCGTAGTTACGGATCGACACGGTCACGTGCCGGCGGAACGTCGGCATGGAGGCGGCGCGGGCGGTCACGGTCGATGACGTCGTCGACTCGGCCGGGGCCGAGTCCGCCGGGGCCGCTGACCCACACCCGGCGAGCAGGGCAGCTGTCGCCACCATCGCCGCCACGGCGCGAAGTTTGCTTGCGGTGCGGCCCACAACCACTGCTACGCAGAACCGGACGGTTCAGATCAATAGTGATCCAGCGGCAGGCGGGTTACGCATAAGCGGTGTGGTTGGGGCGAATCCAGGGGCGAAAGCAAAGGAGCAGTGATGATGGAATCCACACCCGACAACGAGGCGCGCGCCGTGGACGGCGTCGTCCGGGAGCTAGCCCGCGACGATGTCGAGCGCAAGCGCTTTCTGAAGATGGCCGGTAAGGGCATGGGTGCGGGCGCAGCGGCGTCGGCGCTGGCGGCGTTCATCGCCGCTTGCGGCGGCTCTTCGAGCTCCTCGAGCTCGGCTACGGGCAACGCGGGCGCTGCGACGAGCAGCTCCAGCGCCACCGCCTCGGCTGCCGCATCCGCGTCTTCGACCAGTGACCTGGCGATCGTCAACTACGCGCTGACGCTCGAGTATCTGGAGTCACAGTTCTACGCCAAGGTGATCAGGAGCGGCCTGTTTCACGGCAAGAACCTGTCCGTGATCAAGACGTTCGGCGCCGAGGAGGCGCAGCATGTAGTGGCGCTGAAGAAGGTCGCCTCGAGTCTCGGGACTCCGGCGGCGCAGCCCACCGGCAAGTTCCCGATCAAGAACGCGGGGCAGGTGACCGCGCTGGCGGGGGCCGTCGAGAATCTCGGCGCCGCGGCTTACCTCGGCCAGGCTCCGAGGATCAAGAGCAAGGAGATCCTGGCGGCGGCGCTGTCGATCCACAGCATCGAGGCGCGTCACGCGGCGACGATCAACCTGGTGCTCAAGAAGTCACCGACTCCCAACGGGGCGTTCGCCGAGCCGGCGAGCATGGCCCAGGTCCTGGCGGCCGTGAAGCCGTTCATCGCCTAGTTCGACCCGAGTTTCAGAGAGGAAACACACATGACCAGTCCTGATTTGATCGGACCCGAGCTGGATGCCGTGGAGGTCCACGGCATCAGCCGCGCCAGCTTCATCCTGCGCGGCGCACTCGCCACCGGTGCCGCGTTTGGCGCCACCGCGGTGGCTCCCTACGTCAGCAGCGCGCTGGCGGCCGGCGGCGGCACCGACGTCGACATCCTGAACTTCGCGCTGACCCTGGAGTACCTGGAGAGCGACTTCTACCAGGTCAAGGGCAAGTCGGTCGGTCTCAGCGGCGAAGCGAAGAGGCTGGCCGCCATGTTCGGCGACGAGGAGTCCGAGCACGTGGCGGCGCTGACCAAGGCGATCACCGCCTCGGGCGGTAAGCCGGTCAAGAAGCCGATGTTCTCGTTCCCGGTGAAGAACCAGGCCGGTTTCCTGAAACTGGCCTACGTGCTGGAGAACACCGGCGTTGGCGCTTATAACGGCGCCGGCCCCGCGCTCAAGAACAAGGCATTGCTGGCGGCGGCCGGGTCCATCGTCCAGGTCGAGGCGCGTCACGCCGCGTCGATCGGGCTGCTGACCAACGAGCGGTTGACGCCAAACGGGGCCTTCGACAAGCCGCTGACGATGAAGCAGGTCCTCGCCAAGGCGGGCCCGCTCATCAAGTCGCAAGGCTGATCGACAAATGTGCGCGCGGCCCGCGAGCCTGCCCACCGTGAACGCGGGTCGCGCGCGCAGTTCCTACGCGCGCGCCATTTAGAAACCGGCCCGTGCTGCGCTCCCCTCTCACCCCGCGCCGACCGGAGCGCGGCCTGCTCAGCCTCGCCGACGAGGACCTGATGGCGCTCGCCCACGAGGGCGACGCCAGAGCATTCGAGGTCATCTTCGATCGTCATCGTGACGTCGCCTTCTCGCTGGCGTACCGCATGTGCGGCCGCCAAGGCATGGCCGAGGATGTCGTTCAGGAGGCGTTTCTGTCCCTCTGGCGCAGCGGCACTCGGTATGACCGAGTACGCGGCAGCGTCCGGTCCTGGGTGCTCTCGGTGGTCCACAACCGGGCGATCGACGCGTTCCGGCGCGACGGCACCCGCGCCGGTAAGGACGTCAGTGACGACGCGGCCGTGGAGCGGCTGCCGGCGTCCGAGAACACCGAGGCCCAGGTGGAACATCGAGATGAGAGCCGACAGGTGCGGGCTGCGCTCACCGGCCTCCCTGACGATCAGAGACACGTCATCGAGTTGGCGTACTTCGGGGGATTCTCACACAGCCAGATTGCGACGATGCTCGAGTTGCCGCCGGGCACGGTGAAGGGCCGGATGCGGCTGGGCCTGATGAAACTGAGGCTCGCCCTGGGTGATCTCTCGCCAGTGACGCGGTGAGGATGAAACGTTGAGCGGCATCGACTCGGAGTGGACGATGCGAGACTGCGGTGGCGAGCTCGCCGCGTTCGCGCTCGGTTCTCTGGAACCCGGCGAGGCGGTGGACTTCCGTCGTCACCTCGAGTCCTGCGCGGTCTGCCGCGATGAGCTGATCGCCCTGGAGGGTGTCGTCGACGGGTTGGCGGTGTCGGTTCCGCGGCTATCGGCCCCCGCCCACCTGCGGGCGGACGTGATGCACGCGGTGGCGGCCGCGCCCATACCAAGCCAGGACCGGGCGCCTGCGCCGCGTGTCGGTCCCCGGTTCAGCGTCCCCCGGCTGCCCCGGCTGCCCCGGCTGGCGGCCGGCCTCGCGCTCGTCGTGGCCGCGTTCTGCGGTCTGTGGCTGGCTTCGGCGTCGAGTCCCGGCACCCGGGTGATACAAGCTCAGGTGACAGGCTCGGGGACGGCGCAGCTGAGCGTCAGGGGAGGCCATGGCCAGCTGGTCGTGCACCGCTTCTCGCCACCGCCGGCCGGTCAGATCTACGAGGTCTGGCTCAAGCGAGGCGCCCGGCCGCCAGCGCCGACCAACGCTTTGTTCAGCGTCACCGCCGCCGGTGACGGCGACGTCGAGGTACCGGGCAGCCTACGAGGCGTGAAGCGCGTCCTCGTGACCCCGGAACCCGCGGGAGGGAGCCGAGTCCCCACTCATGCTCCCGTGATCACCGCCAATCTCACTTGACACTGCCCGTCTGAGGGCGACAAAGCGGACTTCGGGGTCACAGCCGCGCCGACGGGCCGTGCCCACCTGCCGTCCGTTGCGCTTTTAAACACATACCGCTGCTGATCCGATTCGCCGGCGAGGCCGTAGGAATCGACAGCGAGCGAAACCCATCGATCGGAGCTACCTATGTTGGGACTTGACAATCCAATTCACATCGCTTTTCTGCTGGTCATCCTGTTACTGGTGTTCGGTGCCAAGCGTCTGCCCGAGATGGGCAAGTCACTGGGCGAAGGACTGCGCGGATTCAAGGACTCGATCAGCGGCGACGGCCCGTCCGCCTCGTTGACCGCCGCCGCCGACCCGAGCCCGCAGCAGGTCGAAGACGTGCCGTCGATCACCCCTCTGCACGCTGACCTGACCACCGAGGAGCGCCCGCACGTCGGGACGACCCGCTAGTCGGCGACCCAGAGAGACCAAGGACGGTTTGTCATGCAGATGCCAGGCGCATTCGCCCCGGCCGGGCTACGCCCGATCAGTCACGACGCCCGCTTGGGCGTCGTGGGTCACCTGGAGGAACTCCGGGCGCGGCTGCTCATCGGTCTGGCCACGGTGGCCGTGGCGTTTGGCATCTGCTTCTGGCAAAACCACCAGCTGCTGCGTCTGGTCAATGCGCCGCTCGCCCATCAGACCCAACAGCAGGTGAAGGCGGGTCACGGGCCGCTCGGCGCCACCTACACCGTGCAGCGTCGCGCGCGGGACGTGGCCCAGCAGGTCGGGACCGTAGTCGGCGTCCTGAGGAGCGAGACGCATGACCCGGCGACGCGCGCCACCCTGAACGGCGTCGCGCGACACCTCGATGGCGACGTCAGGGCGCTATCGGCTGCGCCCGAGGGCGACCGGCCGGTCACGCTCGGGATCGGCGAGCCGTTCACCGCGACATTGACCGTGACGTTCATCTTCGCGCTGATCCTGTCGCTGCCGGTGCTCCTGCTGCAGGCGTATGGCTTCCTGATGCCGGCGTTCTCGCCGGCGCAGCGACGTCACATGCTGCCCGTGACCCTTGCCATACCCGCATTGTTCGCGGCCGGAGTTGCGTTCGGATACGGCGTCGTACTGCCGGCCTCGCTGCATTTCTTTCAGAACTTCAACAGCGGCCAGTTCAACGTCCTCGTCCAGGCCAATCAGTACTACAAGTTCGCGGCCACGGTGCTGCTAGCGATGGGATTGCTGTTCCAGATCCCGGTCGCGATCATCGCGGTGACGCGAGCTGGGCTGGTCACGCCCAAGCAGCTGCGCCACAATCGGCGCTACGCGGTGCTCGCCTGCTGCGTGATCGCGGCGGCCCTCCCGGGTGACGCCATCACGATGCTGCTGGAGACCGTCCCCCTGTACCTGCTCTTCGAGCTCAGCGTCCTGGTGGCGAGCCTCGCCGAGCGCCGGTCTCGGCGCCGCCTGAGCTGACGCTCAGCGCCGGGACCGCTCGGCGTGGGCGTAGACGGCGGCCAAGGCGGGCGCGATCACGTCCGGGGCGGTGACCGCGCGAGCGCGAGCAAGCGCCTGCCGGCCGGCGCCGTCGTCTGCCCTCACGCGGGAGATCACGCCGGCCAGCTCAGTCGCGTCGCCGGGTGTCGCGAGCCACTCCGCGGGGACGAGCTCGGGCAGCGCGCCGATGCGTGACGCCGCCACCGGCAGCCCGGCCGCCATCGCCTCGGCGGCAGCCATGCCGAACGTCTCCGCCGACAGCGAGGGGACGACCGCCACCGAGGCGGTCCGCCGGAGGTGGGCGAGCTCTCCAGAGGAGACCCGGCCGACGAAGCGGACCGCGGCGTCCGCGCGCCGCACCCCCAGCGGACCATCCCCGGCGATCACGAGCGGCACCCCGGCGATCCGACACGCCTCGATGGCGACGGCGATTCCCTTCTCCGGCGCCAACCGGGAGGCCAGCAACGCAGGGCCGGTGCGGGTCGCCGGCGGGGCCGGCGGGGGCGGCGCGAAGTCGCGGATCGGGTGCGGGACCACGAACGTGGGGCCCAGCGGAGCGCCGAGCGCCTCCAGGCGCGAATGGGCAAACCGGCTCGGTACCACGAACGCGTCGACCGACTGTGCCAGCCTCCGCTGCCACAGCATCAGCCCGGCGCCGTAGGCGACAGCCTCCGATCGTGACCCCCGGCAGTTGAGGACGATGCCCGGGAGCGTGTTGCGGCTGTGACACCGGGTGCACTCCCGCCCCTCGCGAAAGCAGACGCCGATGGCGCACACCAGCCGGTACTGATGCAGGTGCATGACCACCGCCGCTCCGGCCGCTCGGGCGGCCGCGAGGGCACGCCATCCGAGCGTCGGATTGAGGTTGTGGGCATGCACGATCCGGGCGCCGGTTCGCTTCACCGCCCGGGCGACCGCGTCCGGCTGCAGACCACCCCCCACCAGACCGGCTGCCGCCGCCGCGCGGGGCACCTTGGCCGAATCCCGGGTGAGCAGCTCGGCGTCCTCGGCGAGGCGCTCCCGGACCAGCCAGACGAGATTCGCCACCGCCTGCTCCTCGCCGCCGGCGGTTCGATAGCGGTGGTGCAGGAACAGGATCACGCTGGGATTAATGCACGATCCCTACAGTTCGCGGGGTGGCCACCTGGGACGACGTCCGCGAGCTTGCGCTCGCGCTACCGGAGACGAGCGAGCGCGAGTCGCGCGGCTCCCACCAATGGCGGGTCAAGGACAAGCTGTTCGTCTGGGAGCGCCCGCTGCGCCGCGCCGATCTGGAGGCGCTGGGCGGCGCTGCTCCCGACGGGCCGATCCTCGGCGCCCGGGTGGAGCATCTCGTCGCCAAGGAGGCGCTCCTCAACGACTCATCCGGCGTGTTCTTCACGACGCCTCACTTCGACGGCTACCCGGCGATTCTGGTGCGCCTGAATGCCATTTCGGTAGAGGACCTGCGCGAAACAGTGGTCGAGGCGTGGTTGGTGCGCGCGCCCCAGCGCCTTGCCGACTCATACCTGAAGCAGGCGACCTAGGAGGCGCAGGCGACCTAGCGGGCGCAGGCGACCGGCCGGCCGCAGGGACCGGCGGCCGCAGGCGACCTGGCGGCCGCAGGCGACCTGGCAGGCGCGAGCGACCTGGCAGGCGCGAGCGACCTGGCGGGCGCAGGCGACCTAGCGGGCGCGGACCGGCTCGCTGACCGGCGGCGACTCGCCGAGCAGCGCGTCGGACAGCTCAGCGGCCGCGGCGCGGACCGCTTCCTCGGCGGACCGCAGCTGCCTGCCGAGGCGAAACTTCGGACCCGACACGTTGATCGACGCGATGATCCGGCCCGAGAAATCACGGACCGGAGCCGCCGCGGCAACCAGCCCCCGCTCGAGCTCCTCGTCAACCGTCGCAAACCCCCGTTGCCGCGATGCCTGGATCCTCCGGTACAACTCGTGCGCATCGTGGGGGGCCCTGGGGCCGGAGCGGCTGAAGCTCGCCGCGGTGAGACGTCGTTCCAGCGCGGCCAGGTCGTAGTCGAACAGCAGGACGCGCCCCGAGGAGGTACAGGTGACCGGCACCGTCCGCCCGCTCCAGCCGTTGGCGCTGATCGCGGATGCCGGCGCCTCCGAGAGGAGGGTGAGGACCTGATCGCCCTGGAGCACCGAGAGGTGAGCGGTTTCGCCGAGGTCGGCGACGAGACGGGCGAGGATGCCCGGGGCGAGCGAGGTCAGTCGTGGTCGTCCCGAGCGCGCCGCGAGCGTGAAGAACCGCCATCCCAGCCGGTAGGCACGTGTGTCTGGATCACGGTCGACCAGGCCGCTCGCCGACAGCGCGCTGAGCGCCCGCGAGACCTGGCTTTTCTCCTGACCGACGATCTGAGCGATCCGCACCACGCCGAGCCCGTGGCGATCAAGCGCCTCGTCACCGCCGAGGGCGATCAGGATCTCGGTTCCTCGCTTCAGACTCGTTGCTCGGGGCGCAACCACTGTTGTAGCCTCGCATCGATGTCGGGCAACGGCAAGCGCCGCGGGCCGCTCGGGCCTCGGGCCTGAGCGATGCGGATCGCCCTGGCGCAGGTCGACTGTGCGCTCGGGGAGCTCGACCGCAACGTCGGCCGGGCGCGGGCAGCGATCGCCGAGGCGGCCGCCGGCGGCGGTGAGCTGATCGTCTTCCCTGAGCTGGCGCTGAGCGGCTACGCGCTCGGGGCGACCGACGAGGAGGTGGCACTGCGCGCCGATGACCCGGTGATCGATGAGCTGGCCGCCGCCGCCGGGGATCGGTCGCTAGTGATCGGCTTTCCGGAGCTGGCCCGTGGAGGGCGCGTCTACAACAGCGCCGCTTACTTCGAGGCCGGCGGGTTGCGGCACGTGCACCGCAAGCTGTATCTGCCGACGTACAACGACTTCGAGGAGCGAAAGCACTTCGGCGTCGGCTCGACGATGCGCGCCTTCGACACCCGCTTCGGGCGCGCGGCGATCCTCGTCTGCAACGACGCATGGCAACCGGCGCTGGCGTTCGTCGCCACCCAGGACGGAGCGGAGCTGCTGCTGATCCCGGCCGACAGCGCCCACAGCGACCCACACGTGCTCGAGGTCCGCACCTACTGGCGAGACATCACCCGGCTCTATGCCCGTCTGTTCCAGTGCTACGTCGTGTTCGTCAACCGCGTCGGCGAGGAGGACGGGAGGCGCTTTTGGGGTGGATCGCACGTGCTGGATCCGGCGGGGGAGCTCGTGTGCGAAGCTCCCGAGGACCGGGAATCGATCCTCGTCAGCCCCGAGCTCGATCTGGCGGCGGTCCGCCGCCGTCGCCACCGGCTGCCGCTGGTGCGAGAGGCGCGGCTAGCGCTGGTGACGCGTGAACTCAGTCGCCTGATCGACGAGGGGGGAGACCTCTGAGCGTCCCCGGGTCGGGGGGCGTGGGACCGGCCAGATATGACGAGAAGTTAACAAGACCTTTGACGTCCGTTCCGTCTCCGCGTATCCTTGGCGTCAGCAGGTCGAGTGGGCAGGCTGCGCGAGCCACTTTTCGCGTGTCACGAGGAGAACCCGTTGAGCGGTTGGTAGGCGCTCGACGAAACCGATATAGGAGGAACTCCATGAGTGAGCTCACTAGGCGTGGCTTTGTGCGGAGCTCGGCGGGTGTGGCCGCCGGACTGACCGCGATGGGAGCCTTGGACGTCGGCGAGGCCGACGCCAAGAAGCACGAGACCCATGCGCATCATGCGCATCATGGGCACCCGGTCGTCGCCTGGATCGGCGATCCACGCAACGGCAAGATCACGGTCATGTCGGGGAAACGTGAAGTGACGATCCGTGATCGCAAGCTAGCCGCCCGGATCGCTCGCGCCGCGAGATGAACCAGCCCGCGTCGGGCTGAACCGGCGCACTCGTCTTCCACCACCCACTCGGAGGTCTCACCATGTCGTCTCATCGCGAGGCACCGGCGACGAGCAAGGATCCGGTCGCCGACAACACCGACACGTACGCGTTCGTCTCGCCCGATCGACCGGACACGGTCACGCTGATCGCCAACTTCCTGCCGTTCGAGGCGCCGTTCGGTGGCCCCAACTTCTTCGAGTTCGCCGACGACGTGTCGTATTACATCTACATCGACAACGACGGCGACGGCGTGCCGAACATCACCTACGAATTCAACTTCGAGACGGTGGTGGCCAATCCAAACACGTTCCTCTACAACACCGGGCGGATTGAGTCGATCTCCAGCCCAAACTGGAACCGCAAGCAGTTCTACTCGGTGACCCGGACTGCCGGTGGGCGGTCAACCGTGCTGGCGAGCAAGCTCCCCTGTCCACCGTGCAACATCGGGCCGGCGTCGACGCCGAACTACGCGGCACTGGCCGCCCAGGCGGTGCAGTCACTGGGAGGCGGACGGACCGTGTTCGCGGGACAGCGGCTGGAGGGCTTCTACATCGACCTGGGGGCGATCTTCGACCTCGGCGACCTGCGTCCCTTCCAGAGCCTGCACATCTACGGGATGGCGAACGCGATGGGCGTCAATTCCACCAACGAGTTCGGCGTGCACTCGATCGCGCTTCAGGTCCCGAAGGAGGATCTGGCGCGCTCCTCGGGTTGGCATGATTGGCGGCACCGCGATTCGGTGATCGGCGTGTGGGCGGCGGCGAGCCGCTCCAAGGCGGTGATCCACGAGCCGGGCGGCGTCATCGGGAACTTCGGTCCGCCGGTGCAGGTGTCACGGCTCGGGAACCCGCTGTTCAACGAGGTGATCGTCCCGATGGGCAAGAAGGACCTGTGGAACTCACTCACCCCGGCCACCGACAGTCAGTTCCTCTCCTATGTCCAGCATCCCGAGCTCGCGGGCCTGCTGCCGGTGCTGTATCCGAATGTGTTCCCCCACCTCGCGGGATTGAAGGCGGCGCGTGCCGATCTGGTGGCGATTCTGCTGACCGGGATCCCGTCGGGGATCGTCCCGGGATTCCAGAACTACACCGGCAGCACGTACGCCGATGAGCTCAGGTTGAACCTGTCGGTTCCGCCGACGACGAGCAACCCGAATCCGCTCGGCGTGATCGGCGGCGATCTCGCCGGCTTCCCGAACGGACGGCGAGTGTTCGACGACGTCACCTCCGTCGAGCTGCGGGCGATCGCCGGCGCGACCTATCCGCTCGTCAACAAGAGCTACAAGCCAGACCCGGCAGCGCTGTTGCTGACCGACGGGCTGACCGAGGCCGACACCAGGTACCTGCCCCAGTTCCCGTATCTCGGCACACCGCAGAGCGGGTACAACACGGCGCCGCTGTCGGCGCTCTCGGCGAGCGGTTGATCATCATGAGCACCGGCAACGGCGCGACGGCGGACACCGCCAGCCGTCCCAGCTGGCAGCAGAGCGCGACCGTGGCGCTCGACATCGGTGACGGACGGGGAGCGCTGGTGATCTACCCCGCCGAGCGCTACCGTGGCCGCGAGATCGAGATCAGCCCCACCGACGACGATGGGCCTCGAGTCCACACCGGAGTGCACGATCGCGTCATCCAGTCGGGGCCGATTCTGACGGCGATCTTCGGCAGCCTGGCGGCGGGTGAGTACGTCATCTGGAGAGACGAGACCACACCGGGGCCCACCGTGACCGTGCCCGAAGCAGCGGTTGCCGAAGTGAGACTGAGCTGATGATCGCGCCCGGCGTGCCGCCGAGCGGGCGGTCGCCGGGCGCTCACGCCGGGGCGCTCACGCCGGGGCGCTCGCCGGGGCGCTCATCGCCGGGGCGCTCATCGCCGGGGCGCTCTCGCCTGGGGACCTGGCTTGCGGTCAGAGCTCCGTGGCGTATGCCCGGTTGTGGTCCTTGAGCCGGGCGTCGCTGCCGAGGAAGGCGTGCTTGGACATGTCGGCGCTGAACCGGCTCGCCGGCGGGGTCCGCCCGAGCGCCTCGGCCAGGCTGCGGATGTGGTGAGCGCCGGCGCCACAGCAGACGCCGAGATAGTTCACGCCGAGCGCCGACGCCGCGGTCGCGAATTCGGCGATCTCGTACCGGTTGCAGGTGAACGGATCCAGCGCCGTCGGGAACGGGCGACCATCGGGTAGACAGTCGCACCCCGGGTCCCGCAACGACTGGAAGCTCGGCTGCTCGGCAGTCGTCCGGTAGGGCACGGGGAGGGCCGCCACGTGCACGTCGACCGCCTCCCGGATGCGGGCGATCAACGGCAGCATCGTCCGAGGGCCACGGATGCAGTTGAGCCCCACCACGTCGGCGCCCGCGTCCGCCAACCGCCGGCAGGCCTCCTCCGGCGCCCAGCCGTCACGGGTCTCCTCGGCCTGGTGCACGGCGAGCGTCATTACCGCCTCGAGGCCGGCGGACTTGATCACCTCGAGCGCGATCAGTGCTTCTGCGGCGTAGGAGAAGGTCTCGCCGACAACGTAATCGACCCCGCTCGCCGCGATCCACTGCACCTGCTCGTCGAACATGCGGCGTACGGCCAGCTCGGAGTCGCGATCGGGGGCGTAAGCATTGGTGTTGCAGAGATCGCCCGCCGCCAGGGTGCCGGTCTCACGGGCGACCTGCACCGCCAGCTCCAGCGCGTCCCGGTTGAGTTGCTCCAGCCGGTCCTCCTTGCCGATCACCCGCAGCTTCTCACGATGCCCGTAATAGGTGAAGGCGAGCACGACGTCCGAGCCCGCGTGCACGAACTCCTCGTGCAGCACCCGCACAAGATCCGGGCGCTCCAGCACGATCTCCGGCACGAACGCGCCGGCCTGCAGGTACCCCCGGCGCTCGAACTCGAACAGGTACCCCTCCGCGCACACCAGGGGCCCCGCATCCAGCCTCTCTCGCAAACCAGGCCCTGAGCCGCCGTCGCTCATCGATTTCTCCCGCGTAGTCAAATTGCCAACCTGTGGTGGTTATAGCGCACCCATCTCCTGGGAGAAGCTCGCTCCACTGGGGCGCTCCTGCCGTTCGAGTCAAGGGACGAGGGTTGACTACACGCGTGAGGCGACCAGCCGCGCTTGCCCTATGTCCGCATGCGCCACGTGGCCAGGTGCTGCCACCGGAAGGAGATGTGTTCGGCGACGCTGTTTCGCGGTGGGAGCAGCCCGATCTGGCGACCAACCTCGGCGCCCAGCGCTGCGCTCGCCGACCGCAATCAAGCAGGTGAGGGATCCCGTGGGAACCGACGCACACCTGCTCGTGAATTCGACAGCTGATCTCAGACCAGGGAAGCGCCGGGCTGTTGCCCTGAGCGGGCTGTCGCCGTCAGCGGGCTGCCGCCGCGATGGGCTCCCGCCGCGAACGCGCTCGTGTCTGCCCGCCTCCGACCAAACCCCGTTGAGGCCCAGCCTCGGTAGCGCGTGTGACGCCAACCGTGCGGATGCTCGGCGTTGCTTAGATCAGCCACAACCGGTGTTGAACCCGCAGCTCCCGCACGTGTAGCAACTTCCGGTCCGCTGCATCATTCCGCCGCACTGCTGGCACGCCGGACCGAGATCCAGCCCCTGACGCACCGCCGGCAGCACCGGCGGATCGTCGGTCAGTGCCGAAGCTGCCGGCGACACCGGGGCCGCCGAGGCCAGCGGCCCGGCGGTGTCTCCGAGCTGCGAGCTGGCCGCGTCCTGGGCGGCCTTGCGCGCCCGCACCTCCTTGGTGAGGATCCCGAGCTCCTCCTGCAGGTCGGTGTCCAGGAATCGCGACGCCAGCCAGCGCATAATGTAGTCCGGCATCGACTTCGAGAACGGAATCTCCGGGTTGGAGGTCATCCCCTCGGGCTCGAAGCGCATGTAGCTGAACTTGCGCACCAGCGTCTCCAGCGGCACGCCATACTGGAGGGAGAGCGAGATCGCTGTCGCGAACGCGTTCATCATCCCGCGCAGGGTCGATCCCTCCTTGCCGATGTCGGTGAGGAAGATCTCGCCGACCGTGCCGTCCTCATACATGCCTGCGGTGATATAGCCCTCGTGGCCGCCGATGGAGAACTTGTGCGTGATCGACTGGCGTTCGCGCGGCATTCGCCGCCGCTTCGGTCCCACCTTGGCCAGCGCCTCGGTCACCGCCTTCTCGACCTCGGCCTGGACGTCGACCTCGTCCGGCTTCCCCTGCTGGGCGTCGGTGCGCAGCGCCTGCGCCGTCTTGGACCCGTCACGGTAGATCGCCAGCGCCTTGACTCCTAGGCGCCACGCCTGGAGGTAGGCGTCGGCGATGTCGTTTACCGTCGCCGTCTGAGGCAGGTTCACGGTCTTGGAGATCGCGCCGCTGATGAACGGCTGGATGGCGCCCATCATCTTGATGTGGCCCATGTGCGAGATCGCCCGCTCGCCGACCGCGACGTCGAACACCGGCAGGTCCTCGGCGTCCAGTCCCGGGGCGCCGACGATCGTGCCGTTCTCGTTGACGTAGGCGATGATCTGCTCGATGTGCTCGTCGGAGTAGCCGAGCGTCTGCAGCGCCAGCGGCACCGTCTTGTTGACGATCGTCATCTGACCGCCCCCGACGAGCTCCTTGAACTTGACCAGCGAGAAATCAGGCTCGACCCCGGTCGTGTCGCAATCGAGGAGGAATGAGATCGTGCCGGTGGGGGCGAGGACCGTGGCCTGGGCGTTGCGATACCCGTGCTGCTCGCCGACAGTCACGGCCTCATCCCAGGCGCTCCGCGCCGCGGTCAGCAGCCCCGCGTCCAGACAGTCCTCGACCGGGATCGCATAGGAGGCATCACGGTGCATGCGCATCACCGAGTTGTGCGCGGTCCGGTTCTCCGGGTAACGGTCATAGGCCCCTATCGCGGCGGCGATGCGTGCCGAGCCGAGGTAGGCGCGCCCGGTCATCAGCGCTGTGATCGCGGCGGCGGTCCCGCGACCGGCGTCCGAGTCATAGGGCACCCCATCGGCCATTAGGTACGCGCCGAGGTTGGCGTAACCCATTCCCAGCTGACGGAACGCGCGAGCATTGGCGCCGATCTCCTCCGTCGGATAACTGGACGGCGAGACGATGATCTCCTGGGCCAGAAAGACGATGTCGACCGCATGCTGGTAGGACTCGACGTCGAACGTCCCGTCGGAGCGACGGAACTTCATCAGGTTCAGGGATGCGAGGTTGCAGGCCGAGTCGTCGACGTGCATGTACTCGCTGCACGGGTTCGACGCGTTGATTCGGCCTGACGCCGGGCAGGTGTGCCACCGGTTGATCGTGGTGTCGTACTGAACGCCGGGATCGGCGCACCGCCAGGCGGCCTCGGCTATCTCCTTCATCAGCTGACGCGCCGGAATCGGCTCCCCGATCGGCTCGCCGGTGACGCGGGCGATCAGGTGCCAGTCCTCGTCGTTCTCGACCGCTCGCATGAACTCCTCGCTGACGCGGACCGAGTTGTTGGCGTTCTGGTACTGGATCGAGTAGAAGCCGTCGCCGTCGATCGACATATCAAAGCCCGCGTCGCGCAGCGCCGCGGCCTTGTCCTCCTCCTTCGCCTTGCACCAGATGAAGTCGAGAATGTCGGGGTGGTCGACATCGAGCACGATCATCTTGGCCGCGCGGCGCGTCTTGCCGCCGGACTTGATCGTCCCGGCCCACGCGTCGGCGCCACGCATGAAGCTAACGGGTCCCGATGCGGTACCGCCCTTGGACAAGGGCTCCATCGAGCCGCGGATCCTCGACAGGTTGATTCCCGACCCCGACCCGCCCCGGAAGATCTTGCCCTCCTTGGTGTTCCAGCTGAGGATCGACTCCATCTCGTCATCGACCGACAGGATGAAGCACGCACTCGATTGCGGGCTGGCTTCGAAGCCGACGTTGAACCACACCGGCGAGTTGAATGCGGCGAGCTGGTTGAGCAGGATGTGGGTGAGCTCGTCCTCGAAGGTGGTGGCGTCCTCGTCGGTGGCGAAGTAGCCTCGCTCACGGCCCCAGCCGGCGATGGTGCCGGCGACCCGCCCGATCATCTGCTTGACCGAACGTTCGCGGGCGGGCGAGCCGAGCTGACCGCGGAAGTACTTCTGGGCCACGATGTTGGTCGCGTTCTGCGACCACGACTTGGGGAACTCCACGTCGCGTTGCTCGAACGACACCTTGTCGCCGTGGCCGATCCGTGCGTCACGCCGCTCCCACTCGACCGTGTCGAACGGATGGGTTCCGGGGGTCGTGAAGTACCGACGGATCGAGAGGCCTTCGCCCGCTTTGGGACCCGAGGTGAGTTGCGTCTGCGGTGCGTTGAACATCAAGTACTGCTCCTCTCGTTTCCGCCTGCTTCGCTTGCCCGATCTCGGCTCCGTGGCGGCCGAATGGGCTGGGAATGCTGGCGGACGGTCCGGACGGAAAGGCGGGCCGCGCCCGGCGGCCGTGGACGAACTCTCCTGAGCCCTTATTTTACTCCGCGCTGGGGCTGAAACGCTCTTGTTGGACCTCGTTTTCGGCTGGCGCTGCGGGCCACGATCAGCGATCCGAGCGGGCCTGCCGCACCGCCCGCGTCAGCTCATCGGCGGCGAGCGCGGCGGCCTCGGCCTCGGCGCGACGGCTGATCGCCTCGATCTCCGCCTCGGCTGCGGCAGACCGCCGGCCGTAGCGGGAAGCCGAGCGCTCGTCGACCGCCTCGGCCGCGGCCAACCGGTGGCGCAGGTACGCGATCTCGCGTTCGTCCTGGCCTCGCCGGGTCCGGGTGGCGTCCAACTCGCTGGTCGTCGCCGCCAGCCGTCGCTCCAGCTCGGCACGCCAGACCTGTAGCTCGTCGAGCTCGACCTGCCTCCGCTGGTTCGTCGCCTCGGCCCGGCGGGCCCGCGCCTCGGCGTCGGCGAGCGCCGCCGACAGCTCGGCGAGTTGGGCGGCCGCATCACCAAGGGCATCGCTCACTGCGCCGGCGATTCTAGGTCGGTTAAATGCCAGGGCGAATGGCCGACCTGCGGATCAACCACCGGCGCGGCGGGTGAAGGTTCTCGTCACCGGCGGCGCCGGCTACATCGGCTCCGTCGTATCCCGTCACCTGCTCAGCGCCGGGCACGAGGTGGTGGTGCTCGACAGCCTGGAGCGCGGGCATCGCGACGCGGTGGCAGCGGAAGCACGCCTGCTCGTGACCGACCTGCGCGAGCCCGACGCCGTTCGCGCGGCGCTCGCCGAGGGATTCGACGGCGTGATGCACTTCGCCGCGTTCGCGCTGGTGGGCGAATCCGTGAGCCATCCGGAGCGCTACTGGGCGAACAATGTGGGCGGCACCATGAACCTGCTGGACGCGATGTGCGACGTTGGGGTTCCGCGGCTCGTCTTCTCCTCCACCTGCGCGGTGTACGGACAGCCGGACGAGGTGCCAATCTCAGAAGCGGCGCCGACGCGGCCGACCAGCCCCTATGGCGCCTCCAAGCTGGCGGTGGATCTGATGATCGGCGACTACTGCCGGGCCGATCGGCTGGGGGCGGTGAGCCTGCGCTACTTCAATGTCGCCGGCGCCAGCACCGACGCGGGGGAGGACCACGATCCGGAGACTCACCTGATCCCGAACATCCTGCGGGTAGCGTTGGGGCGCAACCCCTGCGTGGAGGTGTTCGGGACGGATTACCCGACACCGGACGGGACGGCGATCCGCGACTACATCCACGTCGACGATCTCGCCGAGGCGCATCTGCTGGCGCTCGACGGCACGCGCCCCGGCGAGCACCGGGTCTTCAACCTCGGCAACGGCGCCGGATTCTCGGTCCGGGAGGTGATCGCGGCGGCGGGTGAGGTGACCGGCCGGGAGCTGAACGTCAAGGAGGCCCCGCGGCGCGCCGGTGACCCGGCGATGCTGGTCGCCGCCGGCGAGCTGATCCGCCGCGAGCTGGGCTGGCAGCCGCGCAAGCCCGAGCTCGCGCAGATGGTGGGCGACGCGTGGACGTTTGCCCAAGCCCGCCCCGATGGCTATTCAGATTAGGTCGTCGATCGCCGCCAGCGCATCGGCGAGGACCGCCTCGGGTGGCCGCGAGGCGTCGATCGTCCGGACGCGGCTCGGATCAGACCGCGCCAGCTCCAGGTAGGCGGCGGCGACCCGGACAAAGAAGTCATCGGGCTGTCGCTCGAGTCGATCGGGGGGCGCGTCGCGCGCCTGAGACCGGGCGCGTCCCGCCGATGCATCCAGCGCCAGCAGCAGCGTCCGATCGGGGGTCAGTCCGCCGGTCGCGAAGTCGTTGATCACGCGGACGGCCGGCACCCCCAGCTGGCGCCCGACCCCCTGGTAGGCGAGCGAGGAATCGACGAAGCGGTCCAGCAGGACGAGGTGACCATCGCCCAGCAGCGGCTCGATCGCCTCCTCCACGAGCTGGGCTCGCGCGGCAGCGTAGAGGAGCGCCTCGGCGCGCGCGCCGATGGTGGCGTCGGGATCGAACACCAACCGTCGGATCCGCTCGGCGGTGCGGACCCCGCCGGGCTCGCGCAGCAGCGTCGCGGCCACCCCGCGCTCGCCCAGCGACTCGACCAGCGCCAGCGAGAGCGTGGATTTGCCCGCGCCGTCGATGCCCTCGATCGTGATCAGCTTGCCGCGCGCCATGAGGCTCGGCCCGACCCTAGCGGGGGCAGACCCCGCCGGACAATCACTAGGATCGAACCGGTGCTGGCGGCGCTCGAACGACATCCTCATGCGCAGGCGGTTCTGGCTCCCGCGTTGGGCGATCCGCGCTCTCCGTCCCACGCGTATCTGTTCCACGGTCCGGGCGGCGCCGGCAAGCGCGCGGTGGCCCGGGCGCTGGCGGCCGAGCTGCTGGCCGACGGATCGGACGATGCCGAAGGGGCAGGCGCGCGGGTGATGTCCGGGGCGCATCCGGATCTGACCTGGGTCGTCCCCAGCGGCGCCCATGAGATCCTCGTCTCCGACATAGACGGACCGGTGATCTCGGCGGCGAGCAAAACGCCGTTCGAATCGCGGCGCCGGGTGTTCGTGATCGAGCGGGTGGATGAGCTCGGCGACGAGGCTGCCAACCGGATGCTCAAGACGCTCGAGGAGCCCGCCGCCTTCGTTCACCTGATCCTGCTCACCGATCGGCTCGGCGAGGTCCTGCCGACGATCCGCTCGCGGTGTCAGGTGGTCCGCTTCGAGCCGCCCAGCGAGGAGGACGCCGCCACCGAGATCGAGTCGTTGGGGGTGGCGCCGGAGAGCGCAGGGGCGCTGGTTGCGCTCGCGCTCCAGGACGCGGATCGCGCCCGTGAGCTGGCGAGCCCGGAGGGTCAGACGCTGCGTGCGGCGGCCGAGCGCTACGGGCGCGCGGCGATCGCGGGATCGATGGCAAGCTCGCGGCCGTGGGTGGATCTGCTGGCGGCGGTGCGGGCGCGCGGCGAGGCAGTCGGCTCAGAGCTGGAGGGGCTGGCATCCGCGGAACTGGAGCTGACGGCGCGCAGGGATCGCAAGCGCCTCGAGACCGAGTGGAGCGAGCGGATCCGGCGGACCCGGCGGCGCGTGCAGACCGGCGCGCTCGATCTCGCCCTGCAACTGGTGTCGCTGTGGTATGCCGATCTGATCGCGCTCGCCTACGCCGTGCCGGAGCTGGTCCGAAACCGCGACCGCAAGGTCGCGCTCAACCAAGACACCGGGATCGATCCGGCACGTCTGCGGACGGCCGTGGAGCTGGTGGAGGAGACTCGCGAGCGCTTCCAGCTGAACGTTTCCGAGGATCTGGCGTGCGAGGCGCTGGCCTACCGGCTAGAGCAGACCCTGGCGCGATGAGCCGCGGCTCCCGGGTTTATCTGCGCGCCCCGGCGCGCTCGGACCGCGCCGAGTTCACCGAGCTGATGCGGGTCAGCCGCGCCTTTCACAGCCCGTGGGCCACCGCCCCGACCGATGACGACCGCTTCGCCGCCTACCTCGCCGATGTCCGCCGTGCCGACTTCGAGGCGATGCTGGTGTGCCGCAGCCAGGACGACGCGATCACCGGCTTCTTCAACCTCTCCCAGATCGTGCGCCGCCGGCTGCAGAGCGCCTATCTGGGCTATGCGGTCGGGCAGCCGTACGCGGGGCAGGGTTACATGCGGGAGGGGATCGAGCTGGTTCTGCGCCAGGCGTTCACCACCCTGCGGCTGCATCGGATCGAGGCCAACATCCAGCCGGGTAACGCCAGCTCGCTGGCCCTCGCCGGCGGCGCCGGGTTCAGGCGCGAGGGGTTCTCGCCGCGGTACCTGAAGATCGGAGGACGCTGGCGGGACCATGAGCGCTGGGCGATCCTGGTGGAGGAATGGCGCGTCCGCACCGGTGAGCCCGAGCAGCCCGACGGGCCCTTCTGACGCGCCGGTAAACTCGCCCGCGCCGGCCGCCGACGTAGCTCAGCTGGTAGAGCACTTCACTCGTAATGAAGGGGTCCCCGGTTCGAGTCCGGGCGTCGGCTCTAGCGAATTGCCTGCACCTGCGCTGGTTTCGGCAGTCGTGCGGGTCCGGGTTTCCGAGTTCACGTGGGCGATGAAAGCGATTTGGAAGCCTCCCGAAATGGGAAAGCGTCCCCGCTCCGGATCCGAGCGAGGGCGCTTTGTCTGACGGCTTGGCGATGTCTACGCGTCGTCGCCGAGCGCGATGCGAAGGGCGCCGCCGAACTCTGCCGTCATCCGCGAGCGGCGCATGTGCCGGCGCCGGGCGTCAGCGATCTCGCGGATGTAGACGACACGCGTGACCGTGGCATCCCGATGGCCGAGGAAGAACGCCACCTCGTCCACGCTCTCGCCCGCCAGCAGCGCCCGAGAGGCGACGGTGTGCCGGAACGAGTGCACGGATGGCACCGAGCCAGCCGGCGCCGGGATCGGACTGCCGGACGCATCTGCTTGGTGCAGGACCGGGAACGTCGGCTGTCCGTGCTCGTCGGTTGCCCGCTGCTGTGCTTTGCGCAGCTCCCGCGCGACGTTCCGTTGCCCAAGCGGCCGGCCGGTGCGGGTGGCGAACACGAATGCCTCGGATCGCGGATCGTGTGCTGAGCGCGTGTGCCTGGCGAGTACCAGCGCGAGCTCGCGCGGGATCGGAATGGTGCGGGCGGAGCCGTCGGTCTTGGTCGGGCGACGGTTGCCGTGCCGGTCGACCTGGAAGCCGAACGTGATCTCCGCCTCGTCCAGATTGTCGACGGTGACATCGGCCCAGGTGAGGCCGCAAAGCTCCGAGATCCGGGCACCGGTCAGGGCAGCGACCGTGAACAGCGTCCGGTATGGCTCGGTTGAGGCCGCGAGTGTCTGCTCGATCTGCTCGGGCGTGAATATCGGCAGTCGCTTGGCGAGCGATACCTTCGGCCGCTCGGACGGGAGCATCAGGCTCGTCGGAATCACGCCGATGAAGCCGAGGCGCCGCGCGGCGAACTTGAAGATGCGACCGGCGGCGCCGACCACGGAATGAATCGTCGCCTCGCTCTTGCCGGCTTGGCGCAGCTCGCGGACCATCGTGGCCAGCTCGTCTGCAGTGATGGCGTCGAGCCTACTGTTGCCGAAGCGGGTGCGGAGGTGCTGCTCCACGGCGCTGCGGTAGCCGGCTTGGGTCGCGGGGCGCAGGTCGAGCACCGGGCCGGCAAGCCACAGGTCAGCTGCCTCGCCGAACCGGAGCCTGGCGTTGGGCGCGACCGCCTCGCCACGTCCTCGACGGGCAAGCAGTTCGTCCCGAACCTTCGGCCAGGCCCCGGGGTGTGCAACCACCGCCGGGGCCGTCTTTCCTTACGAAAGGAAGATATTGGATGCCGCGAACGGAAGCTTCCGTTCGTAAGGTTCCGCCGACAAAAACGATACGCTCTCGCTATGGGACGCCGAGTTGACGTCGACGCGCTGATCGATGCTCAGGATGTGGCAGCAATCCTCGGCCTGGCGCATCGCAACACGGTGAGCGAGTACCAGGCCCGCTACCCCGAGATGCCGCGTCCGGTCGTTGACCGCCGCGCTGGACGACTGAAGCTGTGGCTACGCCCCGAGGTCGAGCGGTGGGCGGCTCAGCATCGGAAGCGGGCCGCTGGTCGCGGCCGCCCTCGACTCGCCGATTCGCGGCCTTGAGCGTCTCGGCGTTCCGCGGGAGCCGTTTCCCCACGTCAGTCTGTCCTGGGTCAGTGCCTCGTTTGAACCGGGGATCATCTGGCTGCGTTTTTGCGACGGCAGGATGCCGTCGTGAAAACGCAGGCGCTCGCGTCGGGCCAGCTGACGATGGGGGTCACCGGGACGATCGGGTCCGACGCGATAAGTAGTAGCCGGTCCGGATGAGAACTGCCGTGACCTTCCGGAGCAGACCCCACATCACTCGTACCGCGTCATCGCAAGGTCGCCGATGCGCTCGCCCGCTCCGGGCCAGCTCGACGATGAATGCGATCGGCAGCTCGCCCGAAGGGATCAGCGCGCCCGTGGCTGCGGGTCCTGTGGTTGCCGTCGCAAAGGAGCCGGTGTGGACCGACTGCCCGGATGTCCGGCAGCCTTATCGGCGTCGTGCCCTCCGTGGACAAGCTCGAGATCCCTCGGTGGCCTACTCGATCAGCGGCATTGTTCATTGTGGGTGGGCCGCCCGGCCCACCCACAATGCTCGGGTGTCAGTGCCCGCCGGCGCTGCTGTGGCCGATCTGTGTCGTCGACCGCCCACCGCCATGCCCCGGCGCGGACCCAAAGCCGTAGCCGCTCGCGCAGTGGTCGCCCGCCGGGCAGGCAGGGCTCGGCTGGTCTGGCGTCGCGGTTGGGAAGGATTGCGTGCTGGTTCCGTTCGGGCTCGCCACTTGGGCGGTCGTAGCGTGCTCGGTGCCAGGCCACCAGGCCAGGTACCAGCCGTTCTTGACCGTCGCCTGGACCAAGCTTCCGTCGCTGCGGGTGATGGTCACGCCCGTCACGCCGGCGCCGATCGGACCGTCGACCATCGTCAGCGCGTGCCCGTCGGAGTCCGACTGGCCAGCCCCGTTGAGCTGGATCGTTCCGGCCGGGATGCTGGATGTCCCGCCGTCGTCGTGGCTCGAGCTGATCGCGATGCCGTTGCCCTCCACGCAGGTGGAGCCGTCGGCATAGATCGAGGCGGTGTACGGGCCGCGAGTATCGGTCAAAACCTGCGTGCCAGGACTCATGCCACAGTCTTGTCCGGCAGCGGCGAGCTGGCCGGGCAGCGGTGCCGTGGGGCTCGCGGTCCATCCGGCGAATGCGGGCGCGGCGCTCGATCCGAGCAGGATGGCTGTCGCTGCGGCGGCGGCCGCGGTCAGCCCTAGCCCTCCCAGCGCGGGCCGCGACGGCAACCAGCGCGAGCGGGGGCGGTAGTCAACCGCGCGCAGCCGGGCACTCGCCTCCGGGGTCATGAGCGCCGCCCGGTCGGCGAGGGCTCCGCGCAAATCCTGTTCAAGTAGGTCACTCATGGTTCGGTGCTCCTAGGTTGGAGTGGAACTGGCTGCAGCGCCTCGCGCAGCCGCGCGAGTCCACGTGAGGCGTTGCTCTTGACCGTCCCCGGCGAACAGCCGAGAACCTCGGCGACCTGGGCCTCTGTCAAGTCGTTGAAGTAGCGCAGGACCAGCACGGCGCGCTGGCGCGCGGGCAACTGACCGAGCGCCTGGAGCAGCTCCGCGCGGGTGTCGATCTCCGGTAGCGGGTCGACCGCGACCGGGCTTGCCGACGCCCCCGGCTCCAGTTCGCTGCGGCGCCGCTCCCGGCCGCGAGCCCCGTCGAGTGCCAGGTTGACCAGAATCCGCCGGGCGTAGGCCCGCGGCTGCTCCATGCGGCGGACACGCGGCCACCGGCGCGCGACCTTCAGCAGACACTCCTGGACCAGATCCTCCGCTTCGGCCTCGTCCCAGACGATCAAATAAGCAGTGCGAACCAGGTCATCGACGTGCGCGGCGACGAACTGGTCGAAGTCGGTCATTACCTCGTTAACGGCCAGCGGCGGCCGGAAGGTTCCCTAGCCCTGATCCGCCGCGCGCCAAGCGGGCAACCCGTCCGCCGCGCACTCGGCGACGACTGGTTTTCGATCCGAACCGTGCCGGGCCCGTTTGTAGTGCTTACGCGCCGAGCCAGCGGTTTGGTCGGCTGCCGCCATTTCAGAGAACGATCCTACGCCGCGCTACCCGCTGGCTCGAACCGGCCGACCGGCCGCCCGGATGTCCGCGGCACCCTGGGCCAGCAAATCAGCCAGCCCAACCAGCGCTTTCATCGAGGCACGGCTTCAGAGCATGCGATTCCTTTGGCGACCAGACGATGGCGCCGTGACAGCCGGCCGGCACCGGAGCGCACGAGCGTATGTGTCCGGATCTGAGCGCGCTCGCGGACCCGAGATTGGCGACGAGCAGGTCGATCGCCGCCGAGTTGCGCACCCTCCTTTCGCGACTGCGCAGGCATCGGTCAGACGCTTCAATTCTGCTATCTCGTTTAGGTGCGGGAGACGGCGAGGTTGTTCGTCCCAGTCGATGGCGTATCGCTGTCCGGAACCGATCGTCTTCTCGAAGTTTCACGACTTTGAAGAAGACCGGCATGACTGTCTGCATGATGCGGACGGGCGGTGGGGCTCGCGAGCGCCGGGAGGGGCCGGGCCGGTGGGTGGCCGGCCCGAGCCGGGGGGATTTTATGCGGTGGGCGAGGCGATCTGTGTGTTGTTGTTGGTGTCTGAGCGGAATTTGTCGATGTGGCGTTCGCACCAGTCGCGGAAGGTTCGCGGCGCGACGCCGGTGAGGTTCTCGATGTCATCGGCGATCACGCCGGCTCGGCTGGCGCGGAAGAGCTCGTTGAGATTCTGCATGGCTGCGGCGAGTTGCGTTGGGGTGCCGCTCTGGATGGCTTCCTTCGCGACCTGCTCGGGTGTGACGGCGACGAACTCGATGCTGTGTCCGAGAACGTCGGAGAGGGTTTCGACTTGTTCGCGGGCGGTGAGGGCTTCCGGCCCGTTGAGGATGTAGCCATGCCCGACGTGTCCGTCTTGGGTGAGTACGAGCGCGGCGACTCGGGCGATGTCGCTGGGATCGACGACTGCCTGGCGACCGGGATCGGTGGGATCGACGACGCGGTTGTTCTCGCGGATCCCGTCGGCCCACCCCAGCGCGTTTGACATGAGGCCGTTGGGCCGCAGGTAGGTGACCTCAAGTCCGGATGCGCGGAGCAGATCCTCGCGCGCGGCGAGTATCGCGCCGATCATCGGCACAGGCCTGAGGCGAGCTCCGATGGAGGACAGCAGGACGATCTGGTTGACCCTGACGGAGCGCGTGGCGTCGATCATGATCTGCGTTTGGGTGGTGCCTGGGCCGGCGTGCAGCAGGAACACGCTGTCGACGCCACGCAGCGCCGCAACGACGCTGTCAGCATCGTCGAGATCGCCTACGGCGATGTCGATGCCGGCGGGAAGGAGCTCGGCGCGGGACGGGTCCCGGACGAGCGCGCGGACGTCGTGGCCTTGTTCGTGCAGTTGTTCAACGACCTCACGGCCGATGTTGCCGGTGGCTCCAGTGATGAGATACATGGTTGATCCTTTCGAGATCGTTTTGGCTACCAGGGAAGATCGCCGTCGAGGTCGCGATACGCGCCCGTCGGACTGTCGGGTCGGCTCAGCGCAAAGGCGACGATGGCGTCGGTGCCGCTCTGCACCGAGTGACCGTGTCCGCTGCTCAGATCGGTGGCGGTGAGACCGGGATCTGCGGCATTTATGCGGATCTCGGGCAGGAGCTGTGCGTAGCGGACGGTCAGCATGTTGATCGCGGATTTCGCCGCGGCGTACAGCGGTGAGGGGGCACGCGACTCGATCCGGCTGTCGTGGTGAGCCAGCGCAAAGGACCCCAGGCCGCTGCTGACGTGGACGATGCGCGGATCTGAGGAGCGCTCGAGCAGCGGGAGGAAGGCGTGGATCACGCGGACGTAGCCGACGACGTTGGTCATCAGCACCGCGGCCATGTCGTCGCCCTCGTACTCATGGACATCGCGCACCGGCCCGGTGATGCCGGCGTTGTTGACCAGCACATCGAGATGCCCCTCTGCCCGCTCGACGATGTCGGCCGCGCGCCCAACCGAGTCATCGGACGTCACGTCCAGCTCAACGAGCTCAGCGCCGGCCGCGTCTGCAGCAGCACGACCGAGCTCCGGGTTCCGCGCACCGAGATACACGCGGTGCCCAGCGCCAACAAGTCGACGGACCGTCTCGAGGCCGATTCCCTTGTTGGCTCCCGTGACCAGGGTCACCGGGCTGTCTCTCAGCGTTGTCGTCATCGCTCGCCTCATCTCGTCATTACAGCTGATCGTCAGTACTACTGATCATCAGCCTAGCAGAAGATCAGCGGGATGTTGGTTCGGCTACGCTTGCGGTGTGAGTGACACCGTTTCCACCCCCCCAGCCGCGCTGATGGAGCGCCTGTCGTTCCTGCTCAAGCACGCGTCCGCCCGAATGGAGTACGCAACCGAGCGGGAGCTTGCGCAGCTCAGCGTCAATGGCCGAGAGTTCGCCGTTCTCACGCTCGTCGATGCCGAAGGTGCGGCCTCCCAACAAAGGCTCGCCGCCCGCATCGGCGTGGACCGCACGACAATGGTCGCGCTGATCGATGCTCTCGAAGAGAAACGACTCGTCCGACGTCTCCGCGATCCAAGCGATCGGCGCGCGTACACAGTTGAGGCGACGCCGGCTGGCCGCAAGACCCTCCAGGAGGCTCTCAAGGCCGTGAAGCTCGCCGAGCAACAAGCCCTCGCCTCCCTCACCGCCACCGAATCGGCCGCCTTGAAGCGAACGCTGCAACGACTCGCCCAAGCTCCGCTAACCCGGGACGCGAAGCGGCCGGATCGCGAGTGAGGGTCGCGAGCGCCGCCCGTCGCCTAAACGCGACGTGGCCCACAAACCCGTCGGCCGATGCGGACCGGTGACCAGCCTGTATCGCGAACCCGATGCGGTGACCGACGTGAGGCAGCCGCTCGTCGCCGTCGGCCACGAAGGCCTCCACCCTAATTCCCGGGGGGCTTAGCCTTGATTCACCGTTCGTCGGTGGGGAGTCGTCCGGCCCCGGGCTTTAAATGACCTCCTGAGCAGGCAGAAAGCTGTCGTGTCGGGCGACGGCGGGCCTGCACCAGGAGGTCACTTGCATGGTGAACGGTCTGCCGGACGCGACGAGGGTGCTCTTTGATGACGAGCGGGCGGTCGCGAACGCCGGCGTGCTGCTCCCGGCGTTGCTCGCCGACCGAGCTCGGGATCGAGGCGCTCGTGGACCGGAGCGTTGATCTTGGTGACCGGGTCGGCGCGGCAAACCCGGGACGCAAGGTGATGACGCTGGTCTCGGCGATGGCGCTCGGAGCCGACTGCGTCGATGACTGCGATGTGCTGCGATCGGGACACACGCGGGCGGTGCTGGGGCATCGGGTGTCAGCGCCGTCGACACTCGGGACGTTCCTGCGCGCGTTTACCTTCGGGCATGTGCGCCAGCTTGACCGCGTGATGGCTGACTGTCTGGAGCGGGCATGGGCGGCGGGCGGCGGCCCGGGCAACGAGCGACTGATCGTCGATGTCGACAGCTTTGTCGGCGAGGTTTATGGCTATGACAAGCAGGGCGCTGGCTACGGATACACGCACAAGCGGGGTTATCACCCGATCGTCGCGACTCGCGCTCAGACCGGCGAGGTGTTGCACATCCGCGCCCGGAAGGGGTCCGCGAACACCTCGCGCGGCGCGCTGAGGTTCGTCGAGGAACTCATCCCCCGCGTGGCGCGCGCCGGCGCGCCGGGCCCCAAGCTGCTGCGCGCGGATTCGGGGTTCTGGAACGCCAAGATCATGGCCCGGCTACAGCGCGCTGGCTGGACGTACTCGATCGGGATTACCCAGCAGAAGCACATCAAGGCTGCTGTCGCGGCGATTCCCGAGCGCGACTGGCAGGCCCTCGCTGACTACCCCGAGGGCGGGGAGGCGCAGATCGCGCAGACGATGCTCGGCCGCCAGCGGCTGATCGTGCGCTGGACCCGACTCGTCGGCGCTCAGGCCGAGCTCTGGCCCGACTGGCGGCACTTCGCGTTCTTGACCAACCGCACCGACGCCCTCGAGCTGGTCGAGTCAGAGCACCGCCAGCACGCCGTCGTGGAGCTCGCGATCCGCGACCTCAAAGACCAAGCGCTCGCGCACTTCCCCTCCGGCAAGTTCCTCGCCAACGCCGCCTGGACCGTGATCGCTGCGCTCGCGCACAACCTGCTCAGGTGGACGATCCTGATCGGACTACCCGACACCATCATCCCCACCGCCCGCACCATCCCGGGCCGAATCACCCGCACCGCCCGCACAGTGACACTCCGAATGCCGGCCCGGTGGCCATGGGAGACCAGTTTCCTCGCCGCCCTCAAGCGTCTCCGCGCTGTGCCCGCTCTCACCTGAGGCGCGACCACGATCACCAAGACGACCGACACCCAACCCTCAGCGCCAGCCTGCCCTAGCACCACTGATCACGACGACGCGACGGCTTCAACTGCCACCCCAGCCACCCCCTCGCCCCAGACCCCAAACCCGACGCCCGCCAATGGAGCCCCACCACCGACCGGCCGCCAACTACATCGACATCACGCCGGAACGTGGATCAGGCTTAGTTCAGGTTGAGCGCGTGCTCGCACTGAGCGAGCAGCCATGTCTCGGCTTCCTCGTAGCTCCAGCCGAAGTCGTCGTGCAGGGGCAGGTAGGACCTCGGCCCGAAATAGAACCAAAGGATCGCGGCCGCGCGGTCGCGGTCAAAGGCCGGTCCTTCCAGGGTCGCGAGCCGCTCGAGGACCGTGTCCAGTGCCGAGCGGTAGCGCTTAACCCGTTCAGCGTTGACGATGCTGGCTGCCTGGTCGTGGGGCGCGGTTTCGGTGATGACTCGCTGGACGTCGGCCCACTCCTCGCGAGTGCTTCGGGTCCCCCGAGCCAGCGCGGCCAGCACCTCATGGCTCGTTGGCGCGCGGGCGATCCGTTCGAAGGTCTGCTCTCGAGGCTGCCAGCTCGCCAGCTGCTCCATCAAGACCGCCAGCAGCGCGTGCTTGCCCCCGACCGAGGTGTAGACCGTTGCCGGCGCGACCCGGGCCCGTGCGGCGATGTCCTCGACCTTGGTGGCAAAGAAGCCCTGCTGCGCGAACAGCTCGCGCGCGGCCTGGATGATCGCAGCGCGGGTGGCGGCGGCGTACTCCTGTCGCCGGGTCGGGGCAGAGGCGGATGAGGAGCGCGAGGACATATCACCATCGTAGTTGTTAGAGTAAGCCTCTAATGAAACGAGACTGGTTCTACGCACGGCGACGCGAGCCAGCCGCCAATTCCACCCGGTGAGGTCAGATGAACGCCGCTGATACGCCCCAACCGTTCGTGACTGCCTACGACGACGCGCCCGCGTACTGGTCGATCGGGATCCTGTGGAACGTGCTGATCTCCGGCGATCAGAGCTTCGGGAACTTCACCCTGATGGACCAGACGATGCCCGAGGGTGCCGGCCCGCCGTCACACATCCACGAGCGGATGCACGAAGGCTTCTACATCCTCGAAGGCGAGATCACCTACACCATCGGCCCCGACGACCAGCAGATCGTCGCCGGGCCTGGCGCCGCGATCTGGATCCCGCCCGCAACCCCGCACGCCTTCAAAGTGACCTCAGAGCAGGCTCGGGCGCTGAACTTCTACACCCCCGGCGGTTTTGACGACCAGTTCACCTACCTCGCCACCCCAGCCAAGAAAAAGACCCTCCCGCCCGAGGACCTGCCGGCCGCGGATCCCGGCCAGAAGGACGCCTACCTCAACCGGCTCCGTGATCTCCACCAAGAGACGATGCTCTCAGACGAACAGATCTGGTGAGGCTCGAGCAGCGATCCGAGGCGACAGCCCGGCCGAACCTCCCTGGGGTCCAGACGGGGCTCCTGGGTCCAGCTCGTCGTCCGCCCCGCTCTGCGCGGAAAGGGGCGGGTGGCCGATCGCCAACCCGCCCGTGTGCGATTCAGAGCATCGATCCGAGGCCGGCCGTAGCTGGGATCACAGGGGCCGGTCGCGAATGGATGGCATGGATGATCTCGGAGCTGTCGATCCCCTGGAGGTAAATCGAGGTGATGCCGAGGTTCGCGTGTCCGAGCTGTCGCTGGATGACGACGAGCGGCACGCCCTCATGCGCCATCTCGACGGCATGCGCGTGACGGAGCTGATGGGGCGCGAAGCGTCGCCGCACCCCCGCCTTGACCGCGGTGCGCCCCAGTTGCTTGCGAGCCGAAGATGACTCCCAGTGGCGACCAGCAGTCGCGCCCCGGATCACGCACAGCAACGCGCCTACCGGCAACTGACGGCGGAGCGACATCCATGGCTCTAACTGCGACCATGCCCAGCGGTCCATGCCAACCTCCCGACGCCGGCCGCCCTTGCCGCTACGTGAGCTGGACCGGGATTGACGGAGACTGGGATCTGCCCCGGTTTCGGTGGAGTGGCGTTTCTGAGATCACGCGGCTTGGTCGTTTTTGAGAAGTAGATGTTGATGGGTGTGTTCGATTGGTTCGGTCCGGAGAGCGGAGAGACCAGCGCCAGCGCTCTCGTCAACCAGCACTGTTGGCGCGGTCCTAGCCAAGGCCGCTTGAGCCACGGGGCCGTTTTCGGTGTCGGCCCGTGCGGCTTCAATCTCGGAGGGGGTGCGCATCCCGAGCGCGGAGTGCCGGCGTCGCGTGTTGTGAGCGCCGGGATAAACCGGCATGGAGAAGGAGATGAGAGAGCTCTACATCGAAGATCTAGCGAATCACGGTGGCCCCGAGTCATGCGTTGGCGTTCGTGAGGGCGTCGGCGAAGCGTTGACAGGGGTACGCGTAGGCGGGGCTATTGAGCCGCGAAATCAGCCAGTTCGGGGTGCCGACGCCGTACAACTAGGCGGAAGGCGAGATCGTCGGTCGCGTTATGCGAGTGGCCGGCGGACCCTGCGCGGTCTGAGAACCCAGGCATGCGCGGATTCTCCATGCGCGAGAACCGGGAGGCCCGATGATCGCCCGTCAGTAGTCGATGATGCCCCGTCCTGGATGGTTCGCGGGGTGGCGTATCGACGGCTGGGCGGGCCGCGAGGGGAAGGCCGAGCCGAAGCCTGAGATGAACGATCGTCGGGAATCAGACAGCCGCGTAGTACCTGCGAAGCTGGTGAACAAGGCCGAGGAATCGGCGGCGGAGTCGGTGGAGGAAAGGCGGCTGGACAAGGGGAACACGGGCCAGCAAAACGCGTGCCGGACGCAGAGCCGGGATGTGACCGCGTCTAGTGCGCTGGATCGTGTGCGGCAGGTTGCCGCGAAGGACAGGGACGCGAGGTTCACCGCGCTTTTGCATCACGTCGATGTCGATCGCCTCCGTGGCGCGTATCGGGCGTTGAGCCCGAGGGCGGCTGCTGGGGTCGACGGTGAAACGTGGGAGTCCTATGGGCAGAACTTGGAGGAGAACCTCCAGGATCCTGCACGCGAGGGTTCAGCGGGGCGCGTACCGGGCTAAGCCGTCGCGCAGGGTGTACATCCCCAAGACCGATGGGCGGCTGCGGCCGCTCGGGATCGCCGCGCTGGAGGACAAGATTGTCCAGCGCGCCGTGGTCGAGGTGTTGAACGCCATCTACGAGACGGACTTCCTGGGGTTCTCCTACGGGTTTCGGCCCGGTCGCGGACCGCATGACGCGCTGGATGCGCTCACGGTCGCGATCGAGGACCGCAAGGTGAACTGGGTGCTCGACGCGGATTTCCGCGACTTCTTCACGAGCTTGGATCACTCCTGGCTTGTGAAGTTCCTCGAGCACCGGATCGCGGATCAGCGGGTCCTGCGCCTGGTCCAGAAATGGCTCAGGGCAGGCGTAATCGAGGACGGCAGATGGACCGCCAGCGAGGAAGGCTCGCCCCAAGGGGCGACAGTCTCGCCGCTGCTGGCCAACGTCTACCTGCACTACGTCTTCGATCTGTGGGTCCAGCAATGGCGGACACGGCACGCCCGCGGCGAGGTCATCGCCGTGAGGTACGCCGACGATGCCGTGCTGGGGTTTCAGCATCAATCTGACGCCGAGCGCTTCAGGAAAGACCTGAAGCGGCGCCTGGCCATGTTCGGTCTGGCGCTTAACACTGAGAAGACGCGCCTGGTCCGCTTCGGACGGTACGCCGCCCAGCAACGGGCCGAGCGTGGTCTCGGGAAGCCCGAGACGTTCGACTTCCTCGGCTTCACGCACTACTGCGCGAAGCGAAGGGACGGACATTTCGCGGTGAGGCGCAGGACGATTAAGAAACGCCAGGCGGCCAAGCTAAAGCAGGTCAAGGCCTCGCTGATGGCTCGCCGCCACCGACCCATCGAGGAGCAGGGACGTTGGCTCGGCTCCGTCGTGCGTGGACATCTCGCGTACTACTCGGTCCCGGGCAACATCCATCAGGTCAGCGCGTTCCGCGAAGAGGTCATCCGGCTCTGGCGAGCGGCACTACGCCGTCGCAGCCAGAAGACACGGATGAACTGGGAACGGACACGCCGCCTCGCGGATAGGTACCTGCCTCGCGCCCGCTACATCCATCCCTGGCCCGACCAGCGCTTCGCCGCCAGAACCCAAGTCAGGAGCCCAGTGCGTTAGACGCGCACGCTGGGATCTGCGCGGGGGGCGGCCAGCAATGGCCGTCCCTACCGCGATGAAACACGATGTAGTCGTGGATCGCGGTAGCGAGCTCGATCCGGGTCTTCCAGCGACGGCGGTTGAGCAGCTTGACCTGCAGGCGGCCCCAGAAGCTCTCCATCATCGCGTTATCAGCGGCGGTGCCGACCGCTCCCATCGATGGGGCGATCTTCGCGGTGCGGACCCGGTCGCTGAACGCCCAGGAGGTGAATTGGGCGGATTCAACTGGTCGTCGCAACGCTTGATCTGGGAGGGTTGCGATGGGCAGGCCAGCTGGGTGGATGAAGGAGCTGACGGGGAGGGCGTCGATGAAGTCGCCCGGGAAGCCGTCGCTGCGTCGGGATGTGGAGCGGTTGTTTTGGCGTGAGATCGCGAAAGGCTTGAGCAGTGAGGAAGCTTACGATGCTGCTGCACCTCCCGCCGATGCCCGGCCACGGTGGGCCGAGGGTGAAGAACGGGCCGGCGCTCACCGGTCACGGCGCCATCACGGTCCGGAATGCGATCACCGCGGCGATCACGGCGCTGCCCGCGCAGCTGCGCCGGTCGCTGACCTGGGACCAAGGCGCCGAGATGGCCCAGCACGCCCAGCTGCGGGTCGAGGCCGGGCTGCCGGTCTACTTCTGCGATCCGCAGAGCCCGCGGCAGCGTGGCACCAACGAAAACACCAACGGGCTGCTGCGCCAGTACTTCCCCCGGGGAACCGACCTGGCCAGGCACACCGCCGACGATCTCGCTGCGGTCGCCGCGACGCTCAACGGCCGGCCACGCAAGACGCTCGGCTGGCGAACCCCCGCCGAGGCCCTCAACGAACACTTCACAACCGGCACGGCCAGCCCGCCCAGATGCACTGCTCGCCCCGAGCGATCCCGATGAGGTACGACCCCTTCGGGGCCGTCTCCGATACTCGGTACTAGACATTCACAGACACTGATAGAAAGTCATTGGAACTACTGAACACCCAATGGTGTTGCGAGGACCGGTTGAGCCTGAGTTGGGTGCCGCGGTCAGAATGGATGATCAGCCCGTCGCGGTGCTCGCGGCGCTGGGTGGCCGTCCCGAGGGCGTTTAGGACCAGCGCCGTGGTCTGGGTCGAGTCCACCGACCAGCCGACCACCAGCCGCGAAAACGTGTCCAGCACCACGCAGCAGTAGATCTTCCCTTCGTTGGTCGGGTGCTCGGTGATGTCGGTCAGCCACAGTTCGTTGGGCCGGTCGCGGACGAACACGCGGCGCACGAGGTCAAGCGAGGTGACCTGCGCGACCCTTGCCCCCTTCGGCAATCGCCGGGTTGGGGTTCCCTGGATCCCGAGCTCTCGCATGATCAACTCCACCGCGTTGTGCCCGATGGCGCTGATCGGCCACAGCCGCTTCGACCTCGCCTATGCAACCGCAGAGGAAGGATGGCGGCTGGCGCTCGACACCGGACAGCCTTGGGCAGCGGGCTGGAACCTCATACACCTTGCGCTGATCGATGCGCTGCGTGGTTTGGAAGAGCGCGTGCGGGCGCATGTCGCTGAGCTCCAAGCCCTGGTCGCGCGCAGCGGCGCTACCTCGACGGTCGACTACGCCGAGCGTGTACTGGGCCTGCTCGACCTGGGTCTGGGTCGGCCGGCCGACGCGACCGAGCGGTTGCTGAGAGCGTTCTCAATGGGACGTCCCGACTCCGACCCGTCGTTCGTTTCAGACGTGCCCGATGCGGTTGAGGCGGCGGTGCGCTCCGATCGGCTCCACGAGGTCGCCGGCCATCTCGCGCGCTTCGAGAAGTGGGCCCAAAGCTCGTCCGATCCGAAGGCGCTCGCGCTGCTCGCGCGCTGCCGGGCGCTGGTCGACGAGCCGCACGCTGAAGAGCACTACGAGCAAGCCGTCGCCCTTGCCTACAGCCTGCCACCGTTCGACCAAGCGCGCACCGAGCTTCTGTACGGCGAATGGCTGCGCCGGCAGCGCAGGCGCGTCGATGCCCGCCGTCACCTGCGGACCGCGCTCGAACTGTTCCAGCAAATGGCGGTTTCACCCTGGGAGGCGCGTGCAAAGGCCGAACTGCGCGCCAGCGGCGAAACCGCACGTAAACGCGATCCAGCGACGCGGGATCAGTTGACGCCGCAGGAGCTGCAAATCTCCTGTCTGGTGGCGTCCGGGATGACTAACCCCGACGTGGCAGCGAAGCTCTTCCTCAGCCCGCGCACGGTCGACTACCACCTACGCAATGTATTCACAAAGCTCGAGATCGCCTCCCGAGCAGAGCTTTCAAGGGTGGACCTCGGCGATCCTGTAGCCGCCTGACCGGCAGCGTAAGCCGATGCACTCGCTGCCTGCCGTGGCAGTCTTCGGGCCCCACTCCCGGTTCGGTGTCGCGACAGGCATGGTGGCGCTGGCGCCGACAGTCTCGGAATGCGCGGAGAACGGGTTCGATGGGCTTGCGGCTTGAGCAGCAAGCGGCATTGCAGCCGGACGCCCGGTACCGGCGATCGCGCGGAGCTCGATCCCCGCCACAGCGAGGCCGCCGGGAGGCGGTTCCGCGGAACCGCCGGCTGCTCCTACTCGATCGTTGCAACACTCTGGCCGGCGCGGGGGTTGCGTCTCACAACTGCTGTAAATAGTTGGGCGGTGCTGTCATAGCGACGGCGTAGGTTCCCTCAAGTCCTGGCAGACGATGAAGGAGGCCTATGCCGTGAGACGCACCGTACCGCCGTCGGCGGAGATACAAGCGAGCATCGACCAGCTGATGTCGAAGGGGATGGTCAATGATCCGCAGAAGATGCTGTCTGAGCTGGCCCGGCTCGGTGCCCGGCTGATCATCCAGCGAGCCGTTGAGGAGGAGTTCGACAGCTGGCTTGGGCGTGCTCGCTATGAGCGCCGACCGAGGACAGCGCCAGCGAACGGCTGAATGCGCAACGGGTTTCGGCCCCGGCACGTACAGACGGCGGAGGGGGAGTTGCGGATCGAGATTCCGCAGGCTCGCGAGGCTGATGCCGTTCGTCTCCAAGCTGTTTCCCAAGTGGCACTCAAGGCTGCTGCGGACCGAGCCGCTCAAGGCGCTGATCGTCGGCGGGTTCGTGCGCGGCCTGTCGATGCGCGATATCGAGTCTCTCTGCGAGGAGGCCGGGCTCGGGAAGACGTCGAGGTCGACCGTGTCCAGGGTGTGTGCAGAGCTACACGAGCGCTTTGAGGCGTTCAAGCGCCGCTCGCTCTATGACGTCAACCTGGTTGTGCTGTTCCTCGACGCGATCTACCTGCCGGTCCGCTCCAGCGGCCCGAAGGAAGGCGTGATCTGTCGCCTGGGGGATCACCGAGAACGGTGAGCGGGCGCTGGTTTCGGTCCGGTTGGGGATGCGGGAGACCAAGGAGGACTGGCTCGAGCTCGCCCGCGACCTCATTGCCCGCGGACTCCCCGCGCCGCGCCTGGTCGTGGCTGATGGCGCGCCCGGGCTGCCTACGGCGATCGAGGAGATCTGGCCGCGCGCGGACCGTCAGCACTGCTCCGTTCACCGGCTCAGAAACCTCCAGGCCAAGCTCCCGAATCAGAGCACGACCGGATCCGTTTCAACTACTGGGCAGCGCTCACCGACGCGATCAGCCAAGGACGGCAAGCTCCGCCTCCAGGTCCTCATCTCAGAACTCGAACATGACGGCTACCAGTCCGCCGCTCGCTGTCTCGCAGACGACCTCGACGCCCTAGTCGCACACCTGCGCTACCCGCTACGCCACCGGGAACGATGGCGTCACACCAACCTCCTTGAGCGCTCGCTTGGTGAGGTCCGCCGGCGCACCAAGGTGATGGGCCGCTTTCCCGGCGAGACCAGCTGCCTGTCACTCGTCTGGGCGGTGCTCGACCTGTTCTTCAGCCACGCCAGCAACGGCCGATCCGCTTCACCGACGTTGACCGCCAACACCTCTACCGCATCAAGTACGAGGACACCAACCGACCCACCCTTCCGAGGAGGTGACCGCCGCTTAAACTGACACCCCCCGGGAACCTGAACCGCCAGCGAATTTACAGCGGCAAAGGAACGCAACCGGCGCGGGTTTCGGCTTCCGCTCTCCGCGCATAGGGGGAGCGGCGGTCTAAGTGCTTAGATTAGGCGCGTGCCGAGATAAGGGTTCGGACGCGGACGATCGCTTCGCGTGGCAACGCAGCCGCCGGAACGATCGAGCGTTCAGCGCTATGGTCGCGCGGCCGAGCGAAGGACGATCGAGCCGACGTTTACCCCGCCGGCTAGGCGATCGCCGAGGGCGACGGCGCCGAGTGCGATCGCGATCGCTGACATCTGCTTGCGTAGATCCGGGGTCGGATGCGAAATCGGTGTCGGTTGCTCCGGGACAGATCATGGTGGCACGGATTTGGGGGCCGACTTCTTGGCGGAGCACGTCGCAGAGCGCTAGTACCCCCGCCTTTGTGGCTGGGTAGACCTGGCCACACCCACTCTGCCGCAGCGGTGAAGGTGACGGTGACGAAGCGGGCCGAGCCTGCGCGCGCAACGCGGCGAGCGCCGCCACGATTTCGAGCAGCACCCCCGCGATTCACGTCAACCATCTGGTTCCAGTCGGCGAGCGTGCCCTGGGAGAGCGACGCGACGGTGGTGACGCCGGCGTTTGCAGGAGCGCGTCGAGGCGCCTGAACCGCTCAACGGCGTGCGCAACTAGACGCTAGATGAAGGCCTCTGATGTCTCGAGCTTGGCCAGCTCGATTTTGCCGTCATCTCACTGAGGACCGCGGCGTTCCCGCCGCGGACCGGGACCGATGCGGTGATCAGCACCCTGGGTTTCGTATTCCAGATCCGGGCGCTGACCGCGCCGTCGCGCACGTCAGCGCCCGGTTGGGTCCCTCCGACCGCCAGCATTCGATCGTTCGCCGTAGCGACGCACACGGGCGCCTGACGTCGCGACGTCTGGGTGTCACACCGCCACGGCAGGCAGCGGGCGGCGCGGGGGGAGTCGATGGCAACGGGCTGGTGGAGCTCGTCGGTCTTCGTCTCGTGGCTGAGCGTGATCCGGAGCTGGATGAACGCGATGAGCCCGAGCAGGCCGGGGATCCACAGTTCGATGACGCGGAAGAGCAGGACGGCGGCGGTGGTGGGAACCGCTGGGAGGCCGAACAGGATGAGCACGCCGGCCATTCCGAGCTCGACTCCGCCGATCCCGCCGGGGATCGGCAGCCAGCTGCCGAGTTGGCCGATCAGGTAGCCGAGTCCGATGACGGCAATCGGCGGTGAGAGGCCGACGGCGCGGAAGCTGACCCAGAACGCGATGATGTCGAACACCAGGAAGCCGAACAGACCGATCAGGAGCAGCGGATCGTGCGACGCAGGTGCTTGAGCGCCTCCTCGACGCCGTCGGCCGTGGCGGCGAGCGCTGGCGCTGCGCGTCCGAGCCGCGAGCCTTGAGGACGTCCCGAGCTGGACTGCGGCCCGGCGAGAGAACTGGCCGAGCGCAAGGGTCGAAGGATCGCGGCGAGGCTGACGGCGGCGGGTACGGCACTCAGTGCGATCGATCCGCCGCCGGGGAGCACGCCGGACGCCACGCCGGTTCCGAGCAGCACGACGAGGCCGACAGGCAGGGCGCTGGTGAGCAGGAAGAAAGCAACGGTCTTGTGCGCGATCTCGGCCGCTGCATCCCAATCCGTCGCAGCGCCCACGCGCCGAGGGCGAGGCCGCCGGCGCCGCCGAGCGGGAACAGGGCGCCGGCTCCTTCTTCGGCCACCGCGATCTGGTAGCGGGTGGACCACGGCATCCGCTTGGAGAACACGGCTCGGAACGCCGGGACATAGGCGAGGACCGACAGCACCTCGAGCACGCAGCCGACGACGATCCAGGCCGGCCGCGCGTGCGCGAACCGTTCGCGGAGATCGCCCAACCCGGGGACCAGGGTCACGACGATCACGCCGACCGCGACGAGACCCCCGAGGCGGATCGCGCCGCGTCGCAGCGGGTGACCTGAGACATCGCCGACCGGCGGGGCCGTCTCGATCGGCGCTACGACCGGGTGGGTGTCGGATCCGATGCATCGGAGAGACGCTCGTCCGCGACCGACGAGGTTGCGGTGACCGTCGCGTCAGCGGATACCGGGACGTGAGCGGGTGCGTGGCGCGCTTAGTCATCGATGCTGTCGATTTCGGCCCGCGCGTGTTTGGGCAGCCGGAACACGAGCACGAAGGTGATCGCGAGTGGGATCAGCATGACCCACGCGGTGCTCGCAACTGCATTGGTTGGGAGGTGGCCAGTCGTGAGTCGCGTGAAGAACACGGTTCCGAGGACCGCTACGCCGAGGGCGGAGGCGAGTTGTTCGACGGCGTTGAGCAAACCAGCGGCTGATCCGATCTCGTCCGTAGCGACGCCGGCGAGCACGATGTCAAAGAGCGGGGCGAAGCTGGCGCTGGCACCGAGTCCGATCACGACCAGGCTCGGGGCCAGGTCCCAGGTGGACAGTGTCCGTGTGCTGCTGGCGGTGAGTGCGAGTGCGATGATCCCGGCTGCGACGAGTGCGATCCCGAGGTGAACCCGCAGGCGACCTTGTTTGTCACCGAATGGGAGGGACGCGAACATCGCGGCCATCATCCCGAGCATCATCGGTACGAGCGTCAGGCCGGCATGGATCGGGGAGAAGTGTTCGCCGAGCTGGCAGAACAGCGACACGATCAGCAGGACGCCAGCGTAGGTCGCGAAGAACGCAAGCATGACCGCGATCCCGCTCATGTATGTGCGGTTGGCCAGCAGTCCGGGCTCGATCAACGGCGCGTCGCGCCGTCGACGTTCGTAGGCGATGAACGCGACCAGGAGCGTGACGCCGGCGACCAGCATCACGAAGTTCCAGGCTGGCCACCCATCAGCGCGTCCCTGGATCAGCGGATAGATGGTGGCGGCCAGCGCGAGGCCGATGAGGGTCATGCCCATCACGTCGAGCCGGACCCCGGGATGTGACGCCCCGCGAGGCAGCGTCGTGAGCGCCGCTGCAAAAGTCAACGCTCCGACCGGCAGATTGATCAGGAACACCAGCCGCCAGCCGGTGCCCCCCAGATCAGCGCCGATCAGCACCCCGGCGAGGATCGGCGCGATGATCGCGGACAGGCCCATCGCCGGGCCAAAAACCGCGTAGACCTTGGGCATCTCCTCATCGGGGAAGACCTCCTTGAGCATCCCGAACCCCTGGGAAATCAGCAGCGCCCCGAACGCGCCTTGCAATGCCCTGAACGCGATCAGCACGGTCGGCGAGGGAGCCGCCGCGCACGCCGTGGACATCGCTGTGAAGCCCGCCGAGCCGATCAGGAACAAGCGGCGGCGGCCGAAGATGTCGCCCAGCCGCGCACCGGTCACGAGCAGTACCGCGAAGGCGAGCGTGTAGGCGGCGATCAACCACTGCAACGTCGCAGCGCCACCGCCGAGATCGCGCCGCACCGAGGGGCCGGCGACGTTGACGATCGTCGAGTCCATCAAGTCCATCGCGTCGGCGGAATCACGACCGCGAGCACCGCCCAACGCTTCCGGTTAGCCGCCGGTACGGCCGTCGCGGACGCCTCGGTGACCGTGGCGGTGCTCATCGCTGTCTCTGCGATTCGGCGCGCACCGGGATCGCCGCAGTCACGTTCACTCGGCGACCTCTTGATGTTGCGTCTCGGTGGCGCGGTGATCGTCCGGGCAGAGACCTCGCCGCCGCGCAGGGTACCGTCACCGGGGCGCCGCGTCTTCCCTCACGAGCCGGCGACGATGGGTCACTCTGCGCACTGACGTCGCTTGGGGCAGCGGTGACTTCGTCAACGTGGGGGTGGGACACCGACGCCGGCTTCGTCTTGCTGGTCGCGGGCCTCAGCATGAGGTCATGGGACGACTCATGCGCGCAGTAGGCGTTCTTACGGCCGCGCATCAGCTAGTCACCAACCCGGCGGGCTGCGCGGCCGTACCCTCGCATGCCTGATCGGCTCCCTCGCGGCTCTCGAGCGCCTCGCCAGTTGCCTCGCTCGGGTGCTGGGGCTCGAAGTCGCGTTGGCGGATGAGCGCAAGCGAGAGCGCGCCCGCTGTGAGCGCCACGCACGCGGTGATGAGCAGCAGCTCGTTGAGGCTTGAGGCGTAGTGAGCGGTGAGGGTCGCGGGTGTGGCGTGGCTCATATGCGCGGTGAAGACCGCTCCGAGAGCGGCGACGGCGGTAGCGATCCCGATCTGGCGAAACGTGGTGTTGATGCCTGAGGCCATGCCGGCGTCTTGGGGGGCGACGACGCCGACAGCCGTGGAGGCGAGCGGTGGGTTGACGAGGCCGCTGCCGGCGCCCGCGATCGCGAAGCCGAGGATCAGGTGCGTCCAGGAGGAGTCCGCGCTGATCCCTCGCATGAGCAGCAGCCCGACTCCGATGAGGATGAGTCCGGGGGCGATCAGCCAGCGCACGGGGAGGCGCTCAGAAAGGCGTCCCGCGGGGACTGCCGTGATCATCGCGCCGGCGGTCATGACGACGAGCCGCAGGCCCGCTCCGAGCGCGGACTCGTGCAAGCCCTCTTGGAGGTAGATGACGAGGTAGAGCAGCATCGCGTAGAGCGAGCTGTTGATCCCGAAGGCGGCGATCAGGCCGCCGACAAACGTCGGCTTGCGCAGCAGCGCGAGATCGAACATCGGCTCGCGTCGGCTCCGCTCGACGATCGGGAAGGCAGCGAGGGCAACGGCGGCGAGCGCAAGCGCCGCGAGGACGCGCGTTGACCCCCAGCCGGCGCGGCCGGACTCGATGAGCCCGTAGACGAGCGCGACGAGCCCGAAGGTGAAGATCGACGCGCCGGCGATGTCGAGACGGCGCGAGTGTGGCGGGCGAAACTCCTGGACCGCGATCAGCGTGATGAGGATGGCGAGGGCGCCGAGCGGGAGGTTGACGAAGAAGATCCAACGCCACGAGAGCTCGGTGGTGAGCAGGCCGCCAAGGACCGGCCCGAGCGCGCCGGCGAGGGTGATCACCGCGCCCCAGATGCCGAACGCCATGCCGCGCTCGCGCCCGTGGAAGGTCTGGGCAAGCAAGGCCAGCGAGGTGGCAAAGATCGTCGCCCCGCCGATGCCCTGCAGCGCGCGGAAGGCAACGAGCTCGGTCCCGGAGCCGGCAAGACCGCACAGCAGGGAGCCGACGGTGAACACGACCAGGCCGGCCGCGAACACCCGCCGGCGGCCGAGGATGTCGGCGAGCGACCCGCTCGGCAACAGGAGCGCGGCGAGCGACAGCGAGTAGGCATCGATCGTCCACTGGACATCAGAGAAGCTGGTGTGGAACGCGCCGCGGATCGCGGGCAGCGCGACGACGACGATCGTGAGATCGATGAGCAGCATGAAGGTGCCCAGGCAGACCGCGAGCAACGTGAGCATCTTGTGGGGGTGCGTCAGGGGAGTAAGCATGAACTCACCTTAGCACAAGATCTTGTTGTGACAAGATCTTTTTGAAGCAAGGCCATGCGCGGCGGCGCTAAGCTTGAGTCATGCCCCCCCAGCGCCCAGCGGCCGTCCCAGCGCCCGACCCCGCACCCCTTCCCGGCAAGGATCAGCTCAACGACCTGCTTTGGGAGGTGACGACCTACGCCGAACTGCTCGGGGAGGGCGCGTTAGCCGACACGCCGCTCACGCTCGCCTCGAGCGGGATGCTCCTGACGGTGCTCACCGAGCCGGGGGTCACCGTCGCCGAGGTGGCACGGCGGATCCCCAAGTCGCCGCAAGCAATCAGCCAGGTCGTCGCGCGGCTCGAGAAGCTCGGCCTCATCGAGCGCCGGCTGCGCGCTGGCCGGGGAGTCGGCCTGTTCGTCACCCCGGCCGGGCACGACATGGCCCAGACATGCCTGGCGCGCGAGCGTGAGCACGAGGCGACCCTGCGCCGCCTGCTCGGAGACGAACGCTACAAAACGCTGCAAGCGCTGCTCACCGAGTGCCGCGTGGCGCTGCGCGAAGCACGCGGCACCCCGGCCAGCGACCCCGCGCAGCACGAACACAGCTAGAGCCGCATATGGACCTAGGCGCTCACGCCCTCCCGTCGAAATTGGCGAGACTGCTGCTCTCACAGGAAGCGGCAGTCGCTCCCTCGTCCAACCGGCGCCTCATTCGGGCTAGAAGCGGCAGCGCCGCCGACGTGACTCCCTCAGGCGTCAGGCAGCAGCGCCCGAGTCGATACCGAGTCCCGCTTTCCTCTGGCGACGAGCGTGTCGGGGTCGATCGCGGCCGCCCCGCACTGCGCGGGATGCACAATCAGTTAGCGAGCCGACGAACCGGCTTGAGCTACCACACCGAGCAATCCCGTTCCGTTGAGCGCGAGTTCCGGCCTGTGCGTGACGCCGCCCTTCGATATCGAGTCGGGCCGCGCTTCCCTGGGTACTTTCTGGACATGGCCACCGAGACGCCATTGCCCCGGTTGCGGGTCACCATCACCGATCCAAGCGACCGCGAGGCGCGGCAGCGACTCACAAGTCGCGCGCGACGGTTGACCCAGCTGAGCTTGGCCTGGCACGCGCTGGAGGCCGCGATCGCGATCGTCGCCGGCGTGGTCGCCGGGTCCGTCGCGCTTGTCGGGTTCGGCGCCGACAGCGTGATCGAGGCCGGCGCGGGCCTTGTCGTTCTATGGCTGGTAACCGGCGGCCGGCTCAGCTCGCGCGGCGCCGAGCGACGCGCGCAGCAGCTGATCGCCGCATCGTTTCTCGTGCTCGCGCTCTACGTCGCGATTGAGTCCACTCGTGACTTGATCGCAGGACATCACCCGGCTGTCAGCTGGGCCGGCGTCGCGCTCGCCGCCGTCACCCTCGTTGCCATGCCTCCCCTGGCCGCAGCGAAGCGGAGAGTTGGGAGCGCGCTCGGCTCGTCAGCGACCACCAGCGAGAGCCGCCAGACGATGCTCTGCGCTTACCTCTCAGCCGCACTCCTCATCGGCCTGCTCGCGAACGCTCTAGCTGGTTGGTGGTGGGCTGATCCCGGGGTCGCGCTCTTGATCGCTGCGGTCGCGCTCACCGAGGCACGCGACGCCTGGCAGGGCGAGAACTGCACCTGCTGCTGACCAGGCCGCGGCTCCTGCTTCGACCAGACAACGGGCATCTGCACCGAACGCGGCGCGCCCTGCCTAGCGCGGACAGAGGCGCTGCATTCTGCCGCCGGCTAATGGGATCGGCGTAGCGTGGCGTCGATCTCCGAGGTCAGGAGGTAGAGGTCGAGTTGATCGGTCTCGTCCGGATCGAAGGGATGAAAGCCGAGGCGTTCCCACCAACCGCGGGCCTGTCGGGTGAGCGCGGTCACGACAACTGCGCGGCATGCCGCTTTTTCATTAAGTTCGACCGCCGTGGCAAGTACGTGGACGGCAAGCGAGGTCGCGATCCCAAGGTTCGCGTAGCGGCGGTCGACGGCGAGCCGGCCGAGCAGCAGCGCGGGGACGGGATCGGGTGCGCCTTTAGCGAGCGGCTCGGGTGCTGCGGAGCGATCGATGCCGGTCATCGCGACGCTCGCGTATCCCACGACAACGTCTTTGGCGTCGGCGATGACCCAGGTCGCGGCGGTGTCCCGCCGCCGGTTCTGGCCAGCGTAGCGGCGCAGCCAATCGTCGAGCGACTGCTCGCCGCTGTCGAACCCTTCTCGGTCATGTCGCCGCGTGTCGAGCAGCGCCGGCCGGTGCAGCTCAGTCAAGCCAACTGAACTTACGCTTGCGCCGCAGCGCCCCCGCGAGCCGGTCGTTGATCTCGGTCGGGCGCTCGAGCGCTTCGCTGAACGCCGCTGCAGCCTGTGCGGAGAGACGGATACTGGATCGGTCGGCGAGGATCTCCTCGGCCTTCGACGCAGCGGCTTGGACCACGAACGCCGAGACGTTTAGATGCGAGGCGGCGGCTGCTCGTTCGAGAAGCAGCTTGTCCGCTGGATCGACCCTGATCTGAAGCCGTTCTTCCTTGGTGGTTGACATGTACTCACGATGGCAGTACAGCAGAGGGTTGTCAAGTCATCCAACCAACCGGAGGATCCATGGAATCCGTACTGCTGGACGCTGCCGGCCATCGCCGCTCGCCTGCGACGATGCCCTGCTACCACCGGGGCCGCCCACCGCGCAACAAGGGCGAGGAGTATCCCGCCGATCCGCCCACTGCTGGTTCTCGTCCGAAGCGGGTGTCGCTAGGTCGGTGTGTGCGATCGGGGAGAGTGCCGGATCTGCGTGAACGGGGTAGTGAGGCCACACTCTTGATTCTTGTTCTTAGGGGCCGGTCGGAGTAGCACAGAATCCGCTAGCACCGGCTTCTCGTCCTGTGGTGTGGAGGCGGACGGGACGGGGCTCGGGCCTGGCCTGGAGCGGAATAGGTTTGAGCAGGAGCCGCCAGGGTGGAGCGGGTGTTGCGCCGCTGGATGGGGCTGGGCTCAGTGCGCAGGGGGCGCATGAGCGGTTGACGCGCCTCCTGGGTGCGTGAGGGTTGCCGGGGGCGTGAGGGTTGCAGACAGTGGTCGAGGTGTGACGGCCGGTGGACAGGCCGCTGCCCGGCGAAATTACGGGCTGACGGCCCTACGGCGCCGACGGATGCGGCGACCCGTGGCCCGGAAACAGACCATGCCGGAGTCGTCGGGATTGCGGATGCACCAGAACTGGCTCGGCGTTGCGCCCGGCGACGTTGCTGGATCTGAGCCGGCTGCAGCGCAGCGGTGGCGAAGCGATACGTGACCTATCCGCCAGCGCGGCGTCGGCGGTGCAGACCGCTGGGGAGGTCTTGGCCGGGCGGACGATGAGCGATGGGTGGAGGGGGGCCGGGCGGCGCAGAAGCGCTTGACTGACGTGATGGCGCTGGCGCTGATCGGCGACCCGGTGGACACCGGCCGCAGGAGGCGAGTCGATGATCGTCAACTGCAACCAGGTGCACGCGTCGAGGGTGCTGACGGGCGGATAAGCGAGGGTAAACAGTGGGGTTCCCTCTCTTGTGGGCGACGGCGGCGGTCCTCAGGATCTGTGCCAGCCAAACGCAATCGGCGGCCGAGACCGCCGGCGGAGCGAAAGGACGGGTCATGACAGGTGTGCGCTACGCGGCCGCGCGGTTCTGCAGGCGGCAGCCCTACTTGATGCTTGGACGCGAGCTGTTGCCCCGGCGGGTGCAGGGGGGGTCGACTCTCGGCCGGATGGCGGCCAGGCTCTCGGTCGTGGTGGCGGCTGTGCTCGCGGTGCCGATCGCGAGTGCTTCCGCGACCACCACCGGGTTGCGTGATCAACGCTACTGCGAGGTGATCCCGTCGGTGACGCAAGGCAGCACGGTCACGACCTATATCTACAACACCCAGGGCCTGAACCTATGTCCAGCCGCGCAATGGGACGCCCTGACCGAAGACGAGGCGAGCCAGGAATTCGGGTCGCAGTCGGCCCAGCTCAACGGCCCGCGCCATTGGATGATGGACAGCCTCGAAGGTACCGGTTCCTCGAATACCGGCCAGACGTTCACGTTCGGCGGCATCGAGATGAGCCTGAGGGGGACGATCGTCACCCCCGTCGGAACCCCCACGGTGGGCCAGCAGTTCTACGTCCCCAACACGGTGAAGCGCCAGACCGTCTACACGTTCCAGGCCCGCCAGCCGATCTATGAGCTGATCGACCCCGACAGGAACGTGTACGTCATGCAGTCCTATGCCCAGATCGTGGACAAGCAGCTCACGATCGACCAGCTGCCGGGTCTCGGGCACATACTGAGCCTCCCGGGGGGTTGGCGCTATCGGGAGAAGAGGCCGCGCCACTCGATTCAGATCATCGCCACCGGTATCGCCCACGTGATCAATGACAACCTGGCGGACTCCTACCAGCGAATGACCAAGCCCAGCCTCCAGCTCAGCGGGGTGCCTGCCGGGTGCGTACGGCACGCATTCAAGGTCGGGGTCCAGGTCGGAGGCGATACCGCGAACACGCGGGTGAGCGTGGGCCTCCGGACCGTCAAGCGCACCACCACCAGCGACTTCACGGTCACCGTTCCGGTCAGCCATCGCTCGGGCAGCCGACGGCTCACCGTGGTCGCGAGCAACGACGCTGGAGTCGCTCGCGCCCGCGCGTCGTACCGAGTATGCGGCCGCGTGTCACCACCGCTCATCGGATTGGGCTAAGCCCCTGACGGGGCGGTCTCGCGGGAGCCCCCGGGCGACCGCGAGACCTCCCCTGGAACCGGAGCATCTCTGTCTGCGGTGAACATAGTCTGTAGAAGGGCCCGTTTTTCCAGGATATTTCTACATCATGCACTCGTCGAGCGCAGGCACGGAACAGCGTCTCGACCCCGGTCACATGTTCTACCTCCCCTTCCCTTCTCCGCCCCCGGAGCGGGTTGATGAGCCGGTTGGCGTCCTCGGTCTCGTCCGCGCCGAGCCGGCCGGGATCCCGGGCAGGCGGCGGCAGCGGCTCTTGAAAGAGCTTGGCAGCCTGGGTTTCGGCGTCGAGGTCCCCGCGGGTGTGCGGCCACTCGCGCTCGACGGAGACTTCGATCTGGGTCAGGCTCGGCGCCGAACCCGGTCTCGATCTGCTGAGCGCGGTCGAGCTCGCCCAGGCGCGGTGAACGCGGGCAAGCCCGGTGGCGAGCAGCGCCATCACGCGGACAACGATCGTTCAGCCGATTGGCCGTCGGGTTTGCCGGCGGCGAGCATGAACAGCGTTGGTTTGAACACCAGCATCCTCCGGCGAGCCGACCACACTTCCGTTCCGTCGCCGCTGCAGCCATCAGGCCGGCGCTGCCGCTTCAGGCGACGGCCGGCCCGAACCAGAAGTCCGCTGACTCGCTGGATAGCCTGCCGACGTGGCTGCTGGTGCGTGAAGCCAGAAGCCTGGCGTGTCGAGCCTGTGGTGCCGCTATAAACGAAGGCGAGCGGCACCGAGGCCGGAGAGGAACATAGGTCAGCTGAGTACACGTGTCATCGCGACGCCGTAGATCCCGCGTCCGCAGCCCGCTACGCAGAAGCCGGCGCGGATGTAGAGGCGCGCCGCGGGATTGAGAAGGTGTACGTTGAGCACCACGGCCGCAGTCTGCTGACGCATTGCATCGACGAGCTCCTCAATAAGCTGCGTCCCCACACCCTGGTTGCGATCTTCGGGGCAGACGGCCACGATCATCTCCGAGAAGGGCTCTGCCGGATTGTCCTGCAGGAGCGCCGGCTCGTGCTGATGGCACCAGATTGCGCCCAAGGGGCGGTCAGCATCTTCCATGGCGACCAACGCAACGTCGTCGTCTGCTGCTAGCACAGCGGTCACCTCGGGGTCTTTCCCAGACGGGACCGGGCGGCCCTCTAACGTGCTCGCTAAGCACGCCATCCGGAGGAGAAACGTCGTGTCTGACGGGGTGGCCCGACGGATGATCACGCGCCAAGTATGCGTCTCCTCGGCGCAGCACTAGGCTCGGGGTTGGTCCGCTCCTCGTTCGTCGCCGCTGCAGTCCGGATCGAGCGGCTCCTGCTTCGGTGCTCGGAGAGCTTGGAGCGGAAGCCAAGAGGCGGCCATCTCGGCCGACGACGTAACTGCTCGTGCGTGGAAGCAGGCGTCTCGTTCTGCCGGATCAGAGCGCTCAGTTTCCTCAAGAGCAGCACAGATTGACGGCGCCGTGGAGATTGCTGCTCGCCGGCCGGTGCGGAACAGAGGCCGGCGTCCGGCTCGGCCGCGGGCGCTTGCTGAGCGGCAAAGCGTGGCAAGCAGGAGCCTCGCGTGAAGTGGACGTGCCCGTCGAGGAGAAAGTACCGCTCGTCGTCCTGCTCGTACGTGTGGCTCCTCTCAGCAGCTGGCTAACGGGTCTACGCAACGGCCAGCGGTTCGAGGCGCCGCCGCGTCCTTCCCCGGGCTTCCGCCGCCGTACCGCGACGGCGAGACCGCGGCAATCGGTGCGCGCGGCTTCTGACTACTCTCCCGTCGGGATGAAGGTCGCTTACGTGTTCTCCACTTCCGGCCACACGGCGAGCTACAAGCTCGGGAGGATGATCCTTCCGCAGCTGGAGCAGGGCACGCACGGCGTTGAGGTCGTCGGAATGTTTTTCTTTGACGACAACACCTATCTGCTGCGAGCGGGCGATCCGGTGGGCGAGCGCCTCGGGCGGGTGGCCGCCGAGCGCGGGATGCTCCTGATGCTTTGTGACCAGTGCGCGCTGGAGCGCGGCCTGGCCGAGGGGGAGATCGGCTCGGCGCGGCCGACGGGAACGGTCGTGGGCGTGCGGGTCGGCTGCTTTCCCGACCTTTACGCGGCGCTGGCGGGAGACCCGCCGGACCACGTCATCACGCTGTAAGAGGACCGAACTGGCCCTCGGTGGGCTCCGCTCAACAGAACCACGGCTCGGTGAGCCGTGGCCTCCCCTCGGTCGATCCCATGGGGATGGCCTCGGGCTCGGGGCCGGCCGCCTCGCCGTTGGCCTCGCGCACGGCCGCACGAATACGCGCGAACGTCGGGCCAATTGCTTCCCGCGCGGCGGCGCTCTGCTGGACTAGCGCACTAAGGCGGCCCTGCAGCCGGTCGGCTGCCGGGTCCGCTGAGCGCCACGGGTAGCTGAGGCGCTCGGCGTTGTAGGGGCCGAGGTGCGCGCGCAGGTCCTCGCCCTCGAGCAGCAGCGAGCCCTCGGGCACGAGCAGCCGGATCGTGTATTGCACCGGGTCGACGTTGGCCACCAGGTCGTGCGCGGCGACGAAGTCGACGATCTCCAGCACGTCTCGCGGGGTTGTCCACGGCGTGAAGGGCATAAACGAGGGCCGGGTTTCGATTCCGTGCTCGCGCAGCAGGTCGAGGGCGAGCACCGCCTCGGCGGTCGTGTGGCCCTTGTCGAGGCGGGCCAGGATCTCGTCGTTGACGCTCTCCAGCGCGCAGACGACGAACAGGCAGCCCGAGGCGGCCATCTTTTGCCACACCCCGGCGTGCTCGAGCACGTGCTCGACCTTTGTCGTGCAGTCGAAGGTCAGCTCCGGTCGGCGCTCGTGCAGCGCGCGCACGATCGCTACAGAGTGGCGCCAGCCGTTAAGGAAGTCGGGGTCGCCGAATGTGATATGGCGCGCGCCCATGGCCGCGAGGCGCTCGACATCGCGCAGGACGGTCTCGGCCTGCACGACGCGGATACGCCCGTCGTAGACGGCGGGGACAGGGCAATGCCGGCAGCGATGCACGCACCCATGGCTGGCCTCCACGTACCCGACCAGCCGCTCCTCCCCGCCCACCGCCAGGCGGGCGTAGCGCTCGAGTCCGGGGAGCAGCTCGCGGGCCGGCGGGTCGAAGCTGCCGCGCTGCAGATGGATGATCGGCCGTTCGGCGGCCGGTGCAGGCGCGGGCGGGGCCGCCAGCTCGTCCACCCAGGCCGTGAGCGCCGGCTCGTACTCGCCAGCGATCGGGCGCGCGGCGAGCTCACGCTCTACCAGCTCGCGGCTGACCGTGGCATAGAGCCCGTAGAAGCAGATCGGCAGCCCGGGGTGCTCGCGGCGCACTCGGCGGCCGGCGCTGAGCGCCAGGCGCATGGCGGTGTGCATCGGCACCGAGAAGCCGACCGCCTGCGCCCACTCCAGGGCGCCGGGGTCCCATGGCTGCACGCTGAGATCCAGGCAGCGGACCTCGTGCCCAGCGCGGCGCAGCGCGGCCGCCGGCGACGCGACGTGCAACGGCTGGTGACCCAGCTCGTAGGTCGAGATCAAAAGGACGCGCACGGGTGACCGACGCTAGCGCGCGCTGACCGGCTCGGGCGCATGCGGCTCGATCCGGATCCGCAGGCAGCCGTGCGCGGCGCGCAGGGAGCGCTCGACCGCGTCGGCGCTCGCCGCGCGCGCGAACACGAAGCCCAGGTAGCGGTCACCGTCGGGCAGCGGCACCACCGGGCGGCCACGGGCGATCGTGATCTCCAGCCCGCCGATGCCCTCAACCGCCCGCGCCTCCTCCCGCCCCTCGACCGCGCGCAGCACGCCGGCCCCGGGGATCGGGATCATCATCACCCCCGACGCCGTCGACTCCCGCGCCAGGTCCTCCAGCCCGACGCCCAGCGCGTGGCGCACGATCACCTGCTCGAGGCTGACGCCGGCGCCGAAGCGCAGCGCGCGCGAGCACAGGCCGCCGATCGACCGGGCCGCTAGCTCCAGGACGCTCACCTGCTCGCCGTCGACGCGCAGCTCGGCGTGGATCGGTCCCTCCCGCAGCCCCAGCGCACCCACCGCCCGCGCAGTAACCGCCTCGACCTCCGCTAGGACGCCGGTCGCCAGCCGCGACGGCGTCACGTACAACGTCTCCTCAAAATACGGCCCCTCGAGCGGGTCGGGCTTATCGAACACCGCTAGCACCTCCAGACAACCTCCGCGCAACAGCCCCTCGACTGCAACCTCCGCGCCGGGCAGGTAGCTCTCCAGCAACAGCGGCGACCCCGGCGGCTCCCGAGCGACGGACAGAATGCCCCGGACACGCTCAGCGGCCGAGCGCGCCCGCTCGGCGTCATCGGCCCGGATCACCCCCCGGCTGCCCGACAATCCCAGCGGCTTGACGACGCAGGGAAAGCCCACGTCGCGCGCCACCGTCGCGACGTCGGCGCCAAACGGCAGCAAAGCGAAGCGCGGTTGCGGGACGCCGGCCTTCGCGAGCGCCCCGCGCATCGCCGCCTTGTCACGCGTGCGCGCCACGGCTCCAGGCGGGTTGTGCGGGAGCCCGAGGCGCTCGGCGCCCAGCGCGGCGGCCATCACACCCTGGTCATCGACGCCCACGACCGCGGCGAACGGGGTCTCCCGCGCCCGCTCGGCGATCTGCTCGGCCGCCACTGCCGGGTCCGACAGCCGCAGGGTGAGCGCACGCTCGCCCATCGCTGCCGACATCGCCGCCCGGCGCTCGGACGCCACCGTGACCGCGACGCCGAGCTCCCGCGCCGCCGCCAGGAAGTCCGGCGCCCGGTAGGTGGCCGACGGCAGGATCAAGAGCAGACGGTCCACGGCGCTATCGTAGATCGGTGCCCGACCCAGCCCCCGCACTCCTCGCGATCACCGCATCAGCCCTCGAGCGCGTGCGCGACTTCCGCGCCAACACGCCCGAACCCAGCGATCGCGTCCTGTCCGTGCGGGTCACCGGCGCGGCCGACGGCGAATACGACTGCGCGCTGTCGCTCGAGCCGCAGACCAAAGTCCGCTCCGGCGACACGGTGCAGCACGAGGGGGATCTCACAATCGTGGTGGCCAACGACAGCGCCGACAAGCTGCGCGGAGCCACCGTCGACTGGAGCGAAGGCCCGCTACACAGCGGCTTCGTGGTCGTCAACCCGAACAAGCCGCCTCCCCCGCCGCTCGCCCTTCCCACCCTCCCGATGAGCCCGGGAGCCGGTCCCGCCATCCGCCCTCCGATTCCACCCACAATGCCCGGCGCTGGCCTGGACACCGACACCGCCCGTCGCGTCACCGCCGTGCTCGACCGGGAGGTCAACCCGAGCATCGCCAGCCACGGCGGACACGCCGAGCTCGCGGGCATCGAAGGCCCCACCGCCTATCTGCGCCTAGGCGGAGGGTGTCAGGGCTGCGGCATGGCCACAGTCACCCTCAGCCAGGGCATCGAAGTAGCCATCACCCAGGCGGTCTCCGAGATCGACCACGTCGTCGACGTCACCGACCACGCCTCCGGCACCAACCCATACTTCGAGCAAGCCAAGAAATAGCCCGTCGCGCACCTCCGCTGACAAACCACCGCGGCCGTGCCTTCTGATCATCTCCGCGACCGTGACCACCGCCGCCGGCGCGCGCGACCAGCAGCTCGTCCTTTACTACGCCGCCTCGATGTTCACGAGCTTCCTCGCCGGTCTGCTCGCGATCGCTCGCCGCGCCCGCGGGAACGCCGACACAAATCGTTGGTAACAAACCTGATCAGAGCGATCGTCGTCGCGTTCACCTGCTCGTGAATCTCGCCCGCGGCAAGCCGCGCGGCACCGCCAACACTCGCGCAACCGAACACCACGACTGACCAGGCGCCTTGAACCCCCGGTCGTCCACGATCCGACAAGCGATCGCGGCGAGCGACGAGATCCTTGACTCTGATCGCATGCGCTCGGCTGCCCCATGCTCGTCACCGTCTCATGACAACTGCCCGACGATCGCACGAGACCCAACCCACCCACGAGCCTCGCCAGCGGATGCTCCGACCGCAAATCCGCCCGGGTTGATTGGCAGCGCCCGCGGGAAAGCCAATCGGCCGGGAATATGCTGCCTGGACCATGGTTGAACCGAGCGCAAGACAACCAGAGGCACCGGAACCCAAGCCACAGGGCCGATGCGTCTGCGGCGAGAAGGTCGCCATCGCCGACGCGCGGGAGGTGACCCTGCCCAACGGTCGTGCCGGCTGGCAGGGCTACTGCCCTGAGTGCGACGCACCTCTGTTCGCGATTCGTCGCAGATCGACGGCCAGCTGAGTCACCAAGCTGAGGCCGCATCTGGTGTGGCCGGCGCAGCGTCCCGTTGTCGGCGTGGAGGCCGGCAGACGCCCGGTTGGACGACCTGCGATAGCGCAGCCCGCTGGCCCACCAGTTCTGTTCCGCCGGCAATTCGGCACGTGCTCGCTCGGGGCAACGGGACGAGCAAGCGCCCCGCGCGGACTCCGTCAGGGGAAAGCGAACGTCCGGAAGGATACCGATCGCTCTGTTGCTGCGGAACGATCTCGGCACTCTCGCAGGTCGCTACCGACGCTTATGCATTGCCGCCGCACCGTCCGCGAGATCGCTGCTGCTGCTTTGGTCCTTCGAGAACTCGGAGCGAAAGCCGCGGCCGGTGTTGGCGGCGACGCCGAGACGTTCGGAGCTGCGTGAATCCGGAAGCGCGGCGGACTTCGCCCGAGACTTCTGAATCGGCCCGTGCGCTAGCAGGAGCATGCAAGCACAGATGGCGCGGTTTTGGCGATCAGCAGGTGCGACGCGCCGCACGGCATGAGACCCGCATTCATGTCGCGCGGGCACCGGAGGTTTTGTGGCTTCGTGACCGCCTGTGTCCGATTAGGCCATTGACGGCACGATCGCCGGCGTCGAGATCGTGGCTGCTTCGGTGACGAAGCGCAACTTTGTTGGGCATTGACGCTGGGCCCCTGCTGTTCACGAGCAGCAGGCTTCCCGTCGCTTTCCGGTGCGAGCATCGCAGGACCCTTCGATTGCTGCAGCGTTGTCGCTCACGACGCCGAGAGCTGCCCTGCTCGGGGCGCAATTGAAGGTCGCTGCCCGAAAGCGGCGGCTAAGCTCCGGCCCGTGGCCAAAGTATTCGACGGCATCGACGATCGCCTGCAGCGGTGGATCGCCGCGCAGCCGATGTACTTCGTCGGCACCGCCCCAGTTGACGCCGACGGGCACGTCAACGTCTCGCCGAAGGCACCGGGCGACACCCTCAAGGTCCTCGACTCCCACACCGTCGCCTACCTCGACTTCGTCGGGAGCGGAGCGGAGACGATCGCCCACCTGCGGGAGAACGGGCGTATCGTGATTATGCTCTGCGCCTTCCAGGGACCGCCGCGGATCGTTCGCCTGCACGGGCAGGCCCAAGCTTTCACCGCCGACACCCCCGGCTACGAGGCCTTGCGAGAGCAGGCCAGCTTCGAAGCACCGTCGGTGCCGGCATCGGCCCGCTCGATTGTGCGCGTCGAAGTCGCGCGCGTGGCTGACTCGTGCGGCTACGGCGTGCCGCTGATGACGATCGTCGGGACGCGGCCACACTTCGACGCCTGGGCGGGCAAGAAGGTGCGCGTCGGCGGTCCGGAAGCACTACGCAACTACCAGCGGGAGGTCAACTCGCAAAGCATCGACGGTCTTCCGGCGGTCGAGCTGCCCGACGAGGCCGCACCGCGGACCTGACCGCCCGCGTGCTCTCGAGTCTTCGAAGGGCAGACAGGCCATGGACGTCGATTAGCCGCGGCTCCCGTGCGGCCTTAGCAATGTCGTCTCGCACGAGAACCAGCGACCACTGTGCCGATTGGAACGGCCACGGCACTCTCGACCGCGGGACGGGGCCTGCCGCAAATGCGCAGCAGAAGTCACGGCGGAGTGACCCCTTCAGGCGTAAAGCAGCAACGTGCTCTCAGTGCGCGCACTGCGGTATTCAGGTGGCGACAGCGCCCGCGCTGGTGATCGCTTTTGCCTTGGCGCCGCCTTGCGGCGGACGATCGCAATGGCGCGATCCGGGCTAGTCGAGCCAGCGCTGGTCGAGCTGGCGGACGAGCGCTTCGATGAGGCGGATTGCGTCGGCGAGGGTCTGGTAGTTGACATTTTCCGGGACGTCGGTTGGCCAGTGGTAGTTGGCAGGTTGTTTTAGGCGCGTGCACGAGCACAGCGACGCGCACTCGTAGCCGGCGGCGAGCGGATAGATGGCATCGGTCGCGTTGCGCAGGCGCAGGTTGGGAAACAGCCAAATACCGAGCTCATCGGCGAGGTCGTCGAGGAGCTTTAGCGACCGCGCCGGGTACTCGCGGAGCCCGAACATGCCCTCGCCACGGAGCACGAGCAGATGGGAAGAGCCGATGGTGTCGATGGCCAGGAAGAACGTGTCCGCCTTGGGAAGCCCTCCGAAGTGACGCTTGGCGAATGCATGCATCCCCTCGCATAGAGCCTCCTCGGATGTCGAGACGAGCATCACCCGAACCGACTCGGTTGGCCGCTCGGCTAGCGCCCGCGCGAGGGCGATCAGGGCGACGACACCGGTGCCGTTGTCATTGGCGCCTGGAACTACCGCGCTGGCGGCGATGTTCGCCATCGCCGCCGCGAAGACGCCCGACAACAGCGCGCCGCCTGACGCCAAGCCGCGTCGGCCCGTCGCGGCGCCCACCGCCGCCAGGGTCGGCCCCATCACCGCCGGCCAGACCAGCGGCGGGCTGGTGTTCGTGGTTTCGAGCAGTCGCGGCAGGAAACGGTCGAGCGTGTCGGGGATCACCGGGCTGAACACCAGCCCGGAATGCGCCGCGTCGTGGTGGGCGACGAGGACGATGGTGCGCCTCGCGTCCACCGGCCCGATGGTCGCGATCACGTTGGTTGCGGCCGTCTGGGGCAGTGCGGCTCGTAGGCGTCGCGAGCGCGGCGGCAGCTCATCCCTAGCTGCCCAGGCGGCGGCGGCTCCCAGCCCAGCGGCGGCAAGGTTGCGGTCCCTCATCCCGAGCAGGCCAGCAAGCAAGCCGCCCGCGGACGCGAGACCGAGCGGCCACCAGAACGTGTGGTGGCCGCGCTCGTTCTCGATGCCGGCGTCCCCGGCGCCCAGGCTTGCCCACCGCTCGAGCAGCCATTCCGCGGCCGCGAACTCGCCGGCAGACGCGGTTTCGCGCGTGAAACCGCAAAGTTCCTCAAGAAGCGTCCGATGCCAGCGCTCCTCTAGGTACTCCACAGCTGCACGGTCGGTCGCGGCCTCAGGCATCGGCGCCTAACCTACCGCGGTCATACGCGGCACATCTTCTTGGCGGCCCGATCCCAGCGCGTCTGCGAGCGCTCAACCCGAGCGTCTACCGCCGGGGACACGTCACGCGTGCCCTTGCTCACCTGTCGGCACGGGCGGGCGACCGCCTTGGCGACGGGCCTGGTTGGTTACCGGTGACGCCCTGGAGTACCCGACAAACGGCGTCGATACGTGCGGCGCCGAGGCACGCAATTCGTTCGGTTAGCGGTGCGAGCGAGGATGCTCGCGTCTACATCTAATGCCCGAAGGGGGGACGTCATGCATCCTGCCCCCCGCTCGATGCGCGGGACCCCGCCGCTCGCCGGCGATGCTCGCAAGCTTCCACGAGGGCCGCTCGCCGCGCATAAGGGGCTGCGCTACCCGCCTGATCCGCCAAGCGTCTCGGAGATCGTCAGCGTGATGAACGCCTGCGGCCACGACGCCGAAGGTCTCAGGCTCCGCGCGCTGATCGTCGTGCCGTAACCGGGAGCGCGGTCCGGTGTCGGGTCTGCGCGTCCTGCAGGACGACTCCCGTAGATCTCTGAGACGGCCACCGCGGGCCAAAAGCACAACGTCGTGTCCCGCCGCGAGCAGCCTTTCGCCGTACACGCTGCCAATCACGCCGGCGCCGAAGATCAGAATCCGCACCCAGCCAGTCTGACCCGCTCCCGTCGCTTCGGAACGCATCAACGCCTTGGGGGTCCGAAAGCCCGGTGTCGGACCTTTTATGTCGCGGCGGATCGCGGCGGGTACATTCCCTACGTAACCGGTATCGGAATGACGGCAGACCTTACGTGTCCTAGTTGCGGCGAGTCAGTCCTCGATATGGGGAAGTACACGGTGGGCCAACGTGATGTGCGATTCGAACGCGCAACTTGCCCGCAGTGCCGGGCCGAACTCGTGCGCCATCCCGACCTAGAGGACAAAACGTGGAAGGTCCATCGGTCCCGGCCGAGACCGGACGAAGAGCTAGGCGGCAGCGGCTAGGCACAGCGCTCGACGGCTCGCGGTCGGGTGTCTGCGCCGGAGCTAAAGCGGGTAATGCCGAGGTGCATGCCCGAGCTGGCGCGGGTGACCAGCAGCAGCCCGCCTTCATGCGCCATCTCGACGGCGTGCGCGTGCCGCAGCGTACGGTGGTGTGTCGTCGCCGTCGCTTCGCTGCTCGCGGCGGTTCCCGCGCGGGCGGCGACCGTCGCCGTCGATCCGGCGGGCGACGAGCGGGGGTCGTCGAGACGTCGGGGTGCGCCGAACGGGCGCGGGCCTCGGACTACGCGTTCTCGCCGCAGGCGCAGCCAGGTCTGTTGGCCGTCGATGCCGCCGACCGGCTGCTCGTTGTCATGCCATCAGCGGCCCTGGCGGGCCCACGGCGCCGGCTGCACCGAGGCCGCGTGGAGCGGCAACCAAGGATTGACCACCGCCACGAGCGGCACGCCCAACCGCGCCTGAGCGTCTGCGCCCGGCGCGGTGTGTGGTATGTATCCGCTATGGCCCCGATGCGGGTGCGGGCGACGCTGTTCACGGAGGCGGCGCGGCCCATGGAAGTCGCGAGATCGAGCTCGACGCGCCTGGACCCGAGGACGTCCTGGTGCGCATGGCCGCCGTCGGCGTGTGCGGCAGCGACCTGCACGTGCTCCGCGGCGAGTGGGCGCGGCCCACGCCAATGGTCCTCGGGCACGAGGGCAGCGGGATCATCGAGGCTGTCGGCCCCGAGGTGACCAACGTCGCTCCGGGCGACGGGGTGATCGTCCACTGGGCGCCGTCCTGCGGGAAGTGGCGCGGCGTGCCGGCGCGGGCGCCCCGTGACCTGCGCGTACCTGCGCGTACCTGCGCGCTGCGATCGGCGCAGGCACGCTCGTCGACGGCACGACGCGCATGCGCCACCGCGGCGCGCCCGTCTACCGGATGACCTCGGTCGGCGCCTTCATGGAGAAGGTGGTCGTGGCCTCAAATTCGGTCATAGCGCTGCCCGACCAGTTTCCCCTGGAGGAGGCGGCGCTGATCGGCTGCGCGGCGCTGACCGGGGTGGGCGTAGTGCACAACGTCGCCGACGTGCAGCCCGGCGCGCGCACGCTGGTCATCGGCGCTGGCGGGGTGGGGCAGTCCGTTGTGCAGGCGCTGCGCATCGCGGGTGCCGCGGTCATCGCGGTCTCCGACCCGAGCGCCGAGCGCCGCGCGCAGGCCGAGGCGTTCGGCGCGACCCACGCCGTCGCGCCCGATGAGCTGTCCGCACTGATCGGAGAGCTCAGGGAGGGCTTTGACGTCACCTTTGAGGCAGCCGGGCATCCGGCGACGGTGCGCACCGCGCTGGACGCGACGCGCATCGGCGGGATGACGACGCTCGTCGGGATGGCGCCGACCGGGACCGAGGTGGCGGGCCTCGCCGAGCTCGGCGAGGATCGTGACCGCCGTCAACCCGTCGACTCCGTAGATCTGGTCAATCAGGGCGCGACAGCCCGGCTGCTGGCGGGCGATCGCGTGCAGCTCGGCATCAAACGGAACCAGCTGGGTGTCGAGCGCGTCGATGATCTGCAGCGAGATGTCCAGCTGCTCGCGGGCCGCGGTCAGGAGGCGAAGGCCGGTGATCCATTCGCGGCTCTCGAGTGAGAGCAGGCTGCGGCGCTGCGCGAACCCGTGGTGGTAGAGCACCGAGTGCACCCGCTGCTGCCACTCTGTTCGCTGGTGAGAGAGCAGGTGGCGGGTCCGGACCCGGGCGCGAGATCGAGGATGTGCGCCGGCGGGATCCACGACTCCGCTAGCCGCCCGATCAGCAGCAACTCGCGCAGGTGCCGGGCATCCGCCCAATCGGTTTTCGCTCGCTTCTTCTTGCCCTTCAGCGCGGCCGAAAATGTCCATTTTCGTGCCCGTATCGCGGACCGGACAGACGATCGTGCCCAACGTGGCCGGCAGCCGGATGTGATCAGACGATCGTGCACGCCCGGTCAGCCGGTCGCGGGGACCGCGTGCTTTACGGTCAGTGTGTTGAGCAGCGCTCCGATGTTCTGCTCGCGGGCGATCGGGTCGGAGAGCGGCAGGTGGGCGTTAGTCGTGTAGTGGTTGCGACGCCCGTTTCGCTGACGTTTGATGTAGCCGGCGTCGGCTAGCGCTAACGCGACGACGATCCGGTGCGCGACGCGTTCCAACTACGCCCAAGTGCTGATCTGCATCGCCCGCGACCCCGAAGTGCGCCTGCGCGATATCGGCGACCAGCTCGGGATCACCGGGTCAAAAACGCCCAGTCGGGTTCGGTGCTCTCAGCATGGGGCGGCTGACTATCGATGTGGCCTGGACCTCCGCTTCGGTCGCGCGCGCTTCTACGCCTGGCGATTTAGCTAGGCGCTCGGCCAGGGCCGCCGGGGTCGCCGGCGGCCGGCGGATGTGTCGGGAGGTTCTGGATCGAGCAGGCGCACGCCGATTGGCTGTCCTTTGTGATGAACGCGCTCGATGACGTATCCGTTCATCTCCAGCTCGGAGATGCCGGCCGCGGGGAAGGCAATCCTGGCGGCGTGCAGTTCGGCAAACGCGACGGGCCGGTCGCCGGCTTGGCGCAGCCGGTCCACCAGTCGCTGTTGCTGGGCGTCAAGGAGACTCATCGACCGGATTCTCGCCGCGCTGTATGACCGACGAGTGAACGCTGGCGCGTGCGGAGTCCGGGCGCGCCTGTGTGCTGTAGCCGTGGGATGCCTTTTTGATCTCGCCAGTCTTCAAGAGCTGGCTCAGGCGCTTTGAGACGCTCTCGGAATCGAGGTTCAGGCTTTTGGCGAGATCGCCGGCGGTGCTCCCCGGATGCTTGGCGAGGAAGTTGATGATGCTCGCCTCGCTGTCGCCGTGACGGCTGCGCGCGGTCGCGCGGCGATTGCTCGCGCGCCGCGCGGTCGCACGGCGTAGCGAGCGAGCCGGAGCGGCCACGGGGTCCCGTTCTGAGACTTCGGTTAGAACCTCAACTCGTCGCGGCATCATGCGCTCCTCTGATCAATGCGGCATCGGTAGATCTTCTCTGTAGTCGCGCGACCTGGGTCAGGTACGCGAAGCGTGCCGCGCTCGGATGCTTGGTCCTGAGCCCGATCCGCTGGCCGGGGTGTTCAGGCGTCGTCGGGCATCGATCGCCACCAAGAGCCGCCCGCGATCGCGCGCCGACTCGCCTCGCCCACGCGCTGCCTGATCGCGTTCTGTCCGCGTCATGGCCTCCAAACCTTGCCGTCCCTCGATTTGAGAGCCCTCCGGAGGAAGAGGGGCTAGAACCCCCGAGCGCTTATCAGGTAGGGACGAAGCCACCGGGACGGTGGGGTAACGCCGGTAGAAGAAACCCCCACACCAGCCCTGCAGTCAAAACCAGTCACCCCCGCCTCCCGCCTCGTGGCGCGATCGCGCCGTTGGTGGCATTCGAGCTTGGGCTGAGAATTCTGGCCGCAGGGCCAGCACCACCACTGACAGTACTCCTATTACGGCGAGTGTGGGCGCCAATCCCAATTTCGTCGCGATTGCCATTAGCCAGCAAGGCTCAACCGAAGCGATACGACAGCTGACAGCCAAATTGGTGGGGTTTGCGCCTCAAAAAGGAGTATGGTCCGCGTAGGGCCGTTATCGGCCGCTACCGCTCGAATCTCTCGCGCAGGCCCCCGGCGGGCAACCCCTGCCTCTCGCTGACCTCACGGGCCGTTTCGTCCAAGGCGACAGAAACGCCGTTTACAAGCAGGACCCGCCCTCGTTTGCGGAGGTCTTGGTAGGAGGTCAGTCATGACGATCCTGCAAAAGCCGCCACAGAGCAGCGACCGACAAGCCGGTAAGGGCTGGCACAAGTTCCGCCATGCCGGTGGGGCTGTGCGGCGCACCGATGCATGGGAGCACGAAACCTTTGCCGAAGAACAGGCGCGATGGGAACGAAGCGATCCGGAGTACGCCCGGATTTGTGAAGAGGTCCGACAAGCGAAGAAGAGGGGTGAGGAAGCGTCACGGCGCGCTGATCAAACCAAGGCGGAATGGGACGCTCGCGTTGCTGCGCAGCGACAGGCGAACGATGATGCCCAGAGGGCAGACCATGCGTTGAGGGCCGATTACCTGGCCAGCCGCCAAACGGCGGCCTCACGGGTGCGGGTGCTGCGGGCCCGACTGGATATCCAGAGACGAGCCGCGGACTGCGTTGAGGGTGATCCCCCGGGTGCGCTCGCACCCCGCCAGGACGCGCGCCAGGCCCAAAGTCCCACACCGGCCGCCGGCAACGCACCGGCCACGACACAGGCGCGACTGGACGCTGAGCGCTGGGTCGACGAGGGCGGCAGCCTCGACGCTGAGGCGAGGCGTCGGAGACTTCCGCGAAGTCGCCGCAGCAGCCGCGACGTCGCTACTTCTGCTCCGGGCGGTCGCCGACCGAATGCAGCGGTCCGGGAGACGGGCGACGGCGTCGCCGACACGACTGGTGCTGCGTTAGAATCCGGCAGCGCGCCCGGCTCCGGCTGAAACTCCCGCATCGACCCGACCGTTAGCGGTGAGCGTGCAAGCACCGACGCGCGGTGCTGGCGAGGAGCAGGTGCCACCCCGTCTCACCCGGCAGACCTGCTGCGGTCCCGACGGGGTTCGTGGACTAGAAGCGCCTGTGTACCGCCGCGAAGTCGAGCGCGGCCTCGTGCTAGGTGTGGCTGAGCGACGCTCGGCTCCGGCAGGGGTGGTGACCGACCGCCGCTAGGGTCTACGGTCAAGGGCGAGTGGGGGGCCTGGCCGCCGGAGGGGGCGATTTCCGGCGGCCAGGCCGCGTGGGTCTGGCGGGAGGAAAGGGCCGCCAGATCCCGCAGCGCGGGGGCGGGCGCTGCGGGGTCTCGCGGCTCTTGGTGTAGCTATGCGGCGTCTATGAACGTGAGGCGCTCCGGGAGTTGGCAGAGCTCAAATACTCGATTGACCGCTCGACGGCCGCGAATCACCATTAGGTCGATTTTCAGGCGTGCAGCGAGGTTCGCGAGTTCGAGGATGCCGTGAATTCCGGTTGAGTCCATGAAGGTCAGGCGACTGAGATCGAGCACCACTCGCTCGGGTCGGCTCGCTAGCGCGCTCTGAATGGCGTCGCGCGTCTTTTCTCGTCGGGCGAGATCCCATTCGCCATCGAGTGCGATCGTCGTGCAGGCACCCTGTTGGCTGACATCGATCGACAAGCCAGCGAGGAAAACCTCGAAGTCCGTCTGGGTATCTACGGTCATGGGTCACCTCCACGTAGCTTCGATGTGGTGGAGGGGAGAGATCGCTCCCGACGAAGCGTCTGACCGCGTCCCGGTCCTTCACGGATCTAACGAGACCCCGCTCGCTTGACCCGAAGCGAACGTTATCAGCGGGAGACCCGAGACTTCAAAGGGTGCTGGGCAGAACCTGCGAGACTGTATGCAGCCTCTCGCTCACGGTTCGTGTCCTGGAGGCCTCTTGCGCTCCGGCGGTTCGCCGTCTTTCCCTCTTCCCAGCGTTGGACCCCACCCCAGGGAAAGGCGAGAACGGGACGGTCGTGACCGCCCAAGCACAACCAGAGCTCTCTTCGAGCAGCTCGTTGCAAGTAGCTCTATCGAATGCGATCGTCGGGTTTCTTCGCGAATACACCGGCCGCGGGCCGGTCAAGGCTCGGACCTCAATCCGCGAGAACGTCGTGCTGATCATGCTGGAACAGACGCTGACCAAGGGCGAGCAGGTCCTGGTCAAGAAAGGCCGCACCGAACAGGTGCTGGCCCTGCGCCACGAGTACCAGGAAGCGATGCGCGAGGAAAGCAGCGCCAAGGTGGCTGAGCTGACCGGACGCAACGTCATCGCCTTCATGAGCGCCAACCACGTCGAGCCCGACCTTGCCTCCGAGATCTACGTGCTCGACGGATCACCGCGGTACGCCACCGATGCCTCAGAACGAGCATCGTGATCCTTACGCCCTAACCGACCGCCCGTACGAGGCAGCCTGAGCGGCGCTCCATAGACGCCAGGGGTTGCGGTTCCTGACGCTGGGTACTCGTCTCTGTGGAGCGCTGGCCTATAGGGCATTAGGTTCGCCCGGCCGAGCACTTCAAGGCGCGAGGAGGTCGGGCGCCGGTAACGGCCACCCGACAACCTCGCGCCGCCAAAGAGCGTCGCCGCGGTCTGGATACGTTGAACCTTCCCGGCCGCAAGGCGCGCGATCTCGACGCGCGATCCAGTCGCGTGATCGCCGACGCCTTGGTGGCGGCGCAAGCCGCCGACGCCAGCTTGTAGGGCATGCCCAGCTGACGCCGGGACGGCGCCGCCTTGCCACGGATGCGATGAACGCCTGCCGCACCTGCTTCGGTCGTGCGAGGAGCCACTCGAGGAACGCACACCCGGACCTGCTGTGCGCGGAAAGCGAGCACGCGTCTGCCCGCCTGCTAATAGGTCCGGTGCTAACGACCGGGTCAAAGCAGAACTCTGCGGCGCTCGGCCGTGACTTCCGCAAAGTCGCCGGGGGAGCCATCAAGCCGCGGCTTCCGCTTCGTTGGTTGGTCGACCAGGAGCAGCAGTCCGTCGGGTGCTGCCGGCGCGGGCCGACGTGCCTGCTGGTGCGTGGGAGCAGAACTGCGATCTGAGCAAGAAGGACGGCGGGACAGGGCCACGTACGGTCTGGCGGCGCCTGACGTGAGGCGGCCCCGCCCGTGGCAACGGGTGGCGTGCCGACGGCAAGCCATCGTAACCGAACCGTCGATGCGTCCATGTTGTTGCTAGATGCCGCCATGTTCTGGAGCAGGCCGAGCCGGCTCTCAACTGGATCGCGGTTGGCGGCGATTGGTCGGCTGCGAGCTTCGTCGGGTCCCCCGGCCCTCCGGGGGACCCGACCCATGCTGCGGGTGTTTGGCTACGGCTAGCTAGAACTAAGAGCGGCCTCGGCGGCGCGTTGGTCGGTGGTTGGGCCTGGGACGGTTCCGATGCCTTCCATGGCCTTGGTGAAGTCGATCGCCTCATCGTCCATCACGGCGCGGGGGTTGAAGGATGGATCGGCCATGACGCCGTGGACTCGGCGTCGCTGCATCCCGAAGTTGCCCGCGTCGTAGAGCGGAAGGACGGCGGCCTCTCGTAGATAGCGATCGAACTGGTGTTGCCTGTCGACTGAGTTGACGCCGACGACCTGCATGCACTTGTAGACGGCATCGAAGAGCATCTCGGTGCAGTGCACCTTGCACATGGCGCCGATCATCTCGCCGTGGTAGTCGTGTTGGTCTAGGTAGTGAGCGGTTTTCCAGCAGAAGTAGCGTGCCGCTTCGATCTTCGCTGCGACGTCGCCCAGAACATATCCTGGGTATTGGTAGTGGATGATCGGCTGGGGGCCTCCTGCGGTGTAGGTCTTGGCCCACTTCAGCGCGTCCTCGTAGGCAGCTCTTGCGATCGCCACGGCTCCGATCCCGGCCACTGGCCCCGACCACGCGAAGTTTCGGTTGATCAGGAGATCTCCATTTCCCTTGGCGCCCTCGATCATGTTGGCCGCCGGCACCCGGGCGTTGTCGAACGTGATCTCGCAGTTGGGCGCGGTTCGCTGGCCGAGGGTGCTGATCGATTTGTAGCTGACCCCAGTGGTGCCGCGTTCAACGATGATTGCTGAGAGCCCTGACGTGCCGCCGGCCGACGAATCGGTGCGAACCACGACCAGGTTCAGGTTGGCTCCCTGGTTGTCCCAGCCCCCGACATTGCACGGCCAGTACTTGCGACCGTTGATCACGTAGTCGTCGCCGTCAAGCGTCGCCGTGACGCCCATCCCGGCGCCATCCACCGCGGGCGCGTCGAAGTTGGCTGTACCGCCGGGCGTTCCCGCCGGCTCGCTGGCGGCGTAGCCGACGATGAACTCGTTGCTCGTATCCGAGGTCGCGCCTCCGATAAAGCGCTGCTTCTGCTCCTCGGTGCCGTAGTACCAGACGGGCATCAGCCCGAGACCGTTGACCAGCACGGCGGTGCCGAACCCTGGATCCACGGCCTGGATTTCCTCGGCGGCGATCACGAAGTCGACGTTTGACATGCCGCCGCCGCCGTAAGCCTTGGGGAGCATCGAAAACGCAATCCCGCGCTTGCATGCCTCGGCATACGCCGGCTTGGCCAGTTGCCAGCCCGTCAGCGGATCCGGCTCTTGATCAATCTGCTGAGCAACCGGGCCGAGAACGTTCTGAGCGAAGTCCCGGGCCGCGGCCTGTATCTCCTGCTGCTCCTTCGTGAGCGTGAAGTCGATCGTCATCGACTTACCCTTCCTCTCTCTGTCTCTGTATTAGGTAACCGCCTCAGAGCTCCGGCACGGCACGCGCCTTTGCGGGCTTCGTCAGCCGCGGCGGGGCGTCGCGATGGTCCCTCCTGGAGGGCGGCGCTCGGCATCTCGCGACGTTTGCGCCCCCGCTCAAGCGATCCGCTCCTGCGAATGCGAAGCAACGCCCCAGGGGCTGAGCCGAGACTCTGCGGCCACCCAGCATGAACGCGAGCGCGATCACCAGCCGCGGGCCGTGGAAGGCGGCCACCATGGGGGCCACCAGCTCCGGCGGCCTTGTCTTGCTCTCGACGACGTTCGCGCCTGCGTCTCGCTGAAGCGGTACTTGGTGGTCTGAGCGCTTGGCACTGCGATCGCAATCGTCTCTCCACACCTACGCCAACCCGGCCAAGCAATTTACCTAATCGATTGTGCAAAAGAGCGGCGCGCGCGGGAGACGCGGTTTTGACGCAGTCGCTATGCGAGACTTGCCCGATGCTCGATCCAGATCTGGAGATCAGTCGGGACCACGCGCTCGCGCAACCATCGCGAGCACGGCTATTGGAACTGCTGTCCGAGCTGAGGCGTGCGGCGAGCACGAAGGAGCTCGCGGAGCTCCTCGACCTGCATCCCAACGGGGTGCGGATCCACCTAGAGCGTCTCCAGGACGCTGGCCTGGTCGCTCGCGCGCGTGTTCGGGGTTCTCGGGGACGACCCGCGGACGTTTGGACGGTGGCCCCCGACGCCAGACCCAGAGGACAGAGACCTGGCGCCTACCGCGATCTCGGCCGATGGTTGACGCGATCCATCGCCGCTGGATCGACCAGTCCCCGGGGTCTCGAACGCACAGGCCGGGCAGTAGGTCAGGAACTCGCTCCCAAAGACGCTGACCGGGGCCCGGAGGCGGTAGAACGGGCGCTCGCGGCGCTGGGATTTGCGCCGTTCGTCCATTCACGAAACGGCGGCCGGTTGACTATCTGTCTTGGCAACTGCCCGTACCGCGAAGTCGTACGCGAAAACCAGGCCACGATCTGCGCGCTACACAAGGGAATCACGCGCGGACTGCTCGACGCCCTCGCGCCAGGAACCAAGCTCGACAAATTCGTTCCCCACGACCCTGTGCAGGCAGGTTGCCTAGTCGAACTCGTCGGCCCCCCGGCGCCGCAATGATCGCCTCCTCCGGGATCCACACAACTCCATCACAGAGCACGGAACTGCCGGTCCGATACCGGACGCTTCGATCTGCGACGACGAGCAGCAGTCGCCACGCCGAGACTTTCCCTTTGTCGCCCGAGGGGCTGTGGGCGAGCGACTTCCGCTTCCGGCGCCGGCTGACCTTAAGCGGCAGCGACGCCTCGCCTCGCACCCCCGAGTTCGTGGCCGGTCCGCGTGGCCGCGACAGTCTGGCGGGTTCGTTGACGGCAGACTCTGCTGGTGCGGACCGAGGGGCGATGCGGGCGGGTGAGGTGCTTGTTGAGCCGCGGTCGGAGCTATGCGTGGCGGGGCTGTGGCGTCTGCTTAACACCACGGCACGTGGCGGACCGTCGGGAGCTGGAATGAGGCGGTGGCGACGGTGGCGATGGCCGGCGCGTTGAGGCGCCACGGTTGCGAGAGCGCGGTCGCGCCGTTGAGGTAGATCGTGATCTTGGCGTGTCGAGTGCAGGCGGGGATGTTCACTAGCCAGTTGACGGTGGAGCCCTGGCGGACGTTGCGGTCCAGGCTGCCTGAGGCGGTGTTGTGGGCTCCGGGGTTGACGGCCTTGAAGGTGTAGTCGAGCGCGCCGCTGGAGATGGTGACCGGCGCGCGGAACCGGACCATCGCGTCAAAGGTGCCGGGCAGTTGCGGGCGCGCCCGGTGCAGCATTACGCGGACGCGGACCGGTTGCAGGTGTACGTGGAGCTGGGTGATGGTGAAGCTGTTCTGGACGCAAGTGTCAGGTCCGGGGTCTTTGGATGGGCAGACCCGGCCGTCGCGGTAGCTGACGGCGACCGCCCCGGGGAAGGATCCGGGGCCACCGCCACCAGCCAGCCCCGGGCCACCGGCCGCCGAGCCGTGGACGATGAGGAGGCGGCGTTCTGCACGGACTAGGAGGTAGGCGCCTTGCGTCCCGTCGGTGCGCAACACGTGGTGCGTGCCATCCTGGGTGTAGGTGATCGCTCGCGCGCCGGGCCCAGCCAGCCCGTAGGCGACGAACCGCTGATCGCGTGCGGGACAGGTCGGCAGCTTGGGGTTGAGCGCCCATTTGGGTCCGGGGTATTGGCAGCCTCCCACGATCCCGATCCCGTTGGCGAACGTGGTCTCCCAGGTACCGGCCAGGGCATAGCCGGCCGACCCGACCAGCCCGCACGCCTCACTGTCGTACACAGATGCCGGCATCGGGTGGAAGCGATGATCATCCCCAAACCACCCATCCTGGCCCAAGACGCCAAGCCGACCGTTGAGTACCCGCCCCAGCTCGACGCACTCATAGCCCCGGGTAGTCCGCACCACTCGCAGGCCCCACGGCGGACCTCCGGCTGGATCGGGAACACGCAGCGAGAGTAGCTGTGCGCTGCCCGCCACCGGCACACCGAGATCGACTCCTGGTCGCTCATGCGCCCACGGCGGATCGTAGGCAGTCCCTGACAGGATGCCCGAAGCGGCCAGAGCTGCGGCAGCGAGCACGAGCAGGGCGACGATGGTCACCAGCGGCCACCATGCCCGACGCCGCTGCGACCGTCGCGCTCCCGAGGTTGGCGGCGCGACGCGATCGGCACACGCCAAGGCCCGGTCAAGGGCGGCCGCCCGCGCGGTGGGGTCGACCGCGGCGTACGAGTCCGGTACAGGATTGTGCGCTCGCAACAGCTCCAGATCGGCGGCCCCCATCAGCTACTCCTCTCAATCACGTCGCAGCTCTCGCGGCCCGCGGCGGGGGGCGAGACGGGTGAGGCCGTAGTCATCGTCTGCTCATCGCCCTCCAGCAAGCGAGCCAGTCGCCGCCGTGCTCGCGACAGCCGGGCGCGCATCGCGACGCGGCTGCAGCCGGCAGCGGCCGCCGCCTCGGCACTGGACAGACCCTCCCAGGCAGTGAGCATCAGCGCCTCGCGGTCGGGCTCAGGCAACTGGGCCAGCACGGCCAGTACGCCCCCAACGTCAGAGCGCGCGGCGTCGGCGCAGACCGGCTCGGCGTTGACCCCGAGCTCCTGCGTCAGCCGGTCACGCCGCGCCTCCCCGCGACGCTCATTTGCCAGCACCCGCCGAGCAACCCCATACAGCCACGGCAACGGGTCTACCGGGACATCCGCGATCCGCCGCGATACCACCACAAACGTCTCGCTGGCCACGTCCTCGGCCGCCGCTCGCGGAGCCCGCCGCAGGGCATAGGCCAAAACCGCGGCGTAGTGCTGCTCAAACAGCCGCTCCAGACGGGCCCGCCGCTCGATCTCAGAAAGTCCCACACTGCCTATCTGTCCAGCACAACCTGAAGTGTGACCGAGCCACAGTGCGGTGGAGGCTGGCAGCGCGTCCACCTGACGAGCTGGGACCGATCATCCGAGCGACATCGGCGACAGCCCCGCAGACGGCCCCTTCGTCGCCCGAGCGGCTGTGGGCGAGCGACTTCCGCTTCCGGCGCCGGCTGACCGTAAGCGGCAGCAATCCGTCGCGGCTCGACCCCCGAGTTCGTGGCCGGATCTGCGTGGATCCGACAGTGCGGCGGCTGCGCCTGATACCGAGGCGCGCCTTCGGCGAGGAGCAGGTGTTGATCGGGGCCGCGAGCAAGACCTGCGCGTTGGGTCGCGCGCGCGTCCTCGTGGTGTCCCGGATAGCGCCCTCCACCGAGACACATCACCCGGCGGGTGTTGCTGGACACGTCGATCGCCGCAGTGCTCGGCGGCGCCGCCGGCGGGCCGCCGTCTCGCTGACGGTTCCTCCTGCGGGCCGATTTAGGAGCTGAATGCGTGATCGATGTCGAGAAGCGTCGGCCGGCTCCGCTCACCAGCTGACGGGCCTCGACAGGCTCGGCTCGCGTCACCAGCAGATCCGGGAGGACTTCATGTCGCACATACGACGTTTCGACCATGTTGGCATCACCGTCGCGGACCTCGACACGGTGACCGCGTTCTTCGTCGGGCTGGGCCTCGAGGTCGAGGGCCGGACGTTCGTTGAGGGCGAGTTCGTGGACACCGTCATCGGCATCCCCGGCTCCCGCAGTCACATCGTCATGCTGCGTGCGCCCGACGGAGGTCCCGGGCTGGAGCTGTCGAGCTTCGTCCGGCCGGACCACGAGCCAGGGTCGCCGACCGCCATGGCCAACGAACTGGGGCTGCGCAACGTTTCATTCCAAGTCGACGACCTGCACGCGACGGTCGACCGGCTGGCTGCGGATGGCTACGGCCTGGTCGGCGGCATCGGTCAGTACGAGAACATCTGGCGCATGGCTTACGTGCGCGGGCCAGAGGGGATCATCGTGTCCCTGGCTGAGCGGATCGGCTGACGCTCCCCGACGTCGGAGCCCATGAAGCCATGCCGGTGGTCTGCGGCTTGATGACCGGCTCGCGTCCATCTTGCCCCGTTCGGGCGAGCGCCCTGCGTTGCGCGGCGAGCGACGCCGCCGACTGGCGGGTAGGATCACCGGTTGCGCTCGTGGCGAGATGCCGGTTCGAAGTTCGTCAAGCCGCCGGTCCTGCTTCGGCTGCGGGTCGGGCAGCTGATGGTTTGGCCGGCGGGGTGCAGTGAGGGTTACTGCTTCGCCGTGTGTGGGCGTTTGGAGGTCTGGCCGCGGCGGTCGCGCTGGCTGCTGGGCTGTTGGAGTTGGTCCAGTCCGCCGTGAAGGGGGTTGAACATTTGTTCGAGGATGGTGAGGGCTTGGTCGGAGGAGATCGCGTCGCCGGATTTCGGTTGGAGACTTTCGCCGATTGCGGTGAGGGCGGCGCTGGTGGCTGCGGCGAGTAGCGTCGCGCGGAGGTCGCCGGGAGCCGCGCCTAGGTCTTCGGCGAGGGCGTCGGCGAGCAGGTGCTCGACGCACACGTACCTGGCGCGCTGTTTGTCGCGGAGTCCCTCGTCCGTAAGAATTTCAGGCGCAGCGTGATCGTCTCGTCTGGGGCCTGGAGCGTGGCGAGGAGCTCGCGGAGAACGTCGAACGTGACTGCCTCAGGTGGCCGCTGCTCGAGTCTTTGCTTTAGCTGCTCGTAGAAGGGGCGCTCCTCGGGGAACAGGATGTCTTCTTTGCTGGGGAAGTACGCGAACAGCGTACCGGTGGAGACCTCGGCGGCCTCGGCGATGTCCTCGAGGGTGGTGTGGGTGTAGCCGCGCTCGGCGAACAGCTCGAGCCCCGCGTTGAGGATCGTCTCGCGGGTGCGCTGCTTCTTGCGCTCGCGCAGCCCCGGCTTGCGGGGATGTGTCGCGGTCGGCTCCATGAGAGCAGAGCGTTCAGTAAATCCGAAGGCCACTTATTTTTGAGTCCGCCTCGAAATTCACCTGAGGCCGTCATAAACTGAGTTCCCCTCAAGTTCGTAACCGAAAAGCTCTGGGTGATCGGCTCCTGCTCTAGGTGCTTCTCGCGGGGGAGCGGAAGTCTCGCGGTGGGCGAGCGAGTCGTCCTGGCGGCTGGTCCTTCGTGCTTACAGAGGCTGAGGGTTCCGGTAGCAGGGGCGGCCAAGGCGTCTTAGCGAGAGATGTGACGAGGGCGTGTTCGTGTGGAGAGGAGCACAACCGCGAGGGGGACTGCTATCCAGAACTGTGCTCGGATGCAGTAGCTCAGTTCGCCAGCGACGTCGACGTCATTGAGCTCCTCCTGCAACGCTCCTCGCCGAGACAACGCCACGGCGTGGGCTGCCAGCGTCGCGTAGTTCAGCCCGACGCCGATGAGCCAGATGCCAAACAGCGTGACCAGGATTGCCCGGGCCGTCGCCAGGCTCAGGACTCCGAGGCCAACGCACAGCACGGCGCCCGCCACGAACTCCGCCCTGATGACGCGCCGTCGGCGCAGGCTGCCCGTGGTGCCATGCATGTCGATCGCGGCGAGCCGACGCACGTCGAGGTGCACCCCGACAGTCTCCTTGACCGCGGCAACTGTGCGCAAGGCACCTGGGCGGCCAGGCGCGGGAGCAGCCGGTGGATGTAGGGGAATCGATTCGCTCACCGCCAGGGTGCAGAACACCGGCGCGCGAGCCCCGGGCCGGCGCTTAGGATCAGAGTGTGCTGCACGCGCCGCGACGGCTGCGGAGGGATGAGATCGAGCGTCTGCTCTAGCTTGATGTCGTTGCGTCCTTGGCCACGGTCGATGAGTTCGGCTTTCTGGACATCAGGCCGCTGTGGTTTATCTGGGCCGACGGTTCGTTCTGAATACGTCGCCTGATCCTCTGCTCCGGACGGCCGCGCCCGGGGAGCGGCGGCTTGTCCTGACGACAATCTTCTGCCGCTTGGCGTCCGATCTGCGCAACGATCTTGGGTGGACACCGCCATGATGACGTTATAGGTTGCCCGCACGGTTTTCCAGGACCGGAGCTACGACATGGAGGTAATCGGATGGGCGTGCGCTTGAAGCTGACGATCGCCGCTGGGGCGGTGTCTCTGTTCGCGTTGATACAAGTGCTGTCGGCGTCCGCGTCGGCGGTGGCTCAGGCACCGGCGCAGAGCGTGATCGTGGTGTTCAAGAACCAGGATCGCGCCCAGCCCGCGACCCGGTCGGCGCTCCCGGCGCGCCGCCGCACGCTCGCCGCGGTGCAGGGGCCGGTTCTGCGTCAGTTGGCCGGCAGCAATGCGCGCAGCGTCCACCGCTACACCACGCTCAACGCGGTGTCGGCGACGGTCTCACCGGCGCAGGTCTCGTCTCTGAGGTCCGATCCCGCTGTGGCGGAGGTCGTTCCCAACGGCCTTGTTCACCTCGCGCCGCCGACGACCGGCGCCACCGGCAGCGCCTCCGGCGCCGGCGCCACGCCGCTGCCCGGCGCCTGCGCTCCCCCCGGCAAGGTCCAGCTCGAGCCCGAGGCGCTGAAGACGATGAGCGTCGACTCCGATAATCCGCATGCGAAGACGGCGCGGTCGCTGGGGATCGACGGCAGCGGGGTTACCGTCGGCTTCATCGCCGATTCGCTGGACCCCAACAATCCCGATTTCATCCGGCCCGACGGTCAGCACGTGTTCGTCGATTTCAAGGACTTCAGCGGCTTCGGCACGTCGGCGCCGACCAGCGGCGCTGAGGCGTTCGGCGACGCGTCAGCGATCGCCGCGCAGGGCCGCGAGGTCTACGACGTCAGTCACTTCAGCGCGCTGCCGCTCAACCGTCCGTGCAATATCCGCATCGAGGGCGTCGCTCCCGGGGCCAACCTCGTCGGTCTCGTCGCCTTCGGCGCCTCCAACGTGGCGCCGGACTCGTCGATCCTCGAGGCGATCGACTACGCGATCACGACCGCCCACGTCAACGTCCTCAACGAGTCGTTCGGGATCAACAACTATCCCGACGACGGCGGGTCGCTCGACCTGATCGCGCAGGCCGACGACCAGGCGGTCGCGGCCGGGATCACGGTTGTCGAGTCGAGCGGCGACGCCGGCGTGACGAACACGACCGGCGAGGCGGCGACCGACCCCAACGTGATCTCGGCCGGCGCCTCGACCGATAACCAGAACTACATCCAGGACGGCTTCGGCGGCACGCGGTTCCCCGAGGTAAAGGGATGGAGCAACGACGAGATCAGCTCGCTGAGCTCGTCGGGCTTCGACCAGCGCGGGCGCACGATCGACGTCGTCGCGCCGGGCGAGTCCGACTGGGCGCTGTGCTCGACGGACCTGGACGAGTTCGGTGGCTGCGCCAGCCTGGCCGGCAACCCGTCGCCGGTCCAGTCGTTCGGCGGGACGAGCCAGTCCTCGCCGATGACGGCGGGCGTCGCGGCGCTCGTCATCCAGGCGTACGCGAAGACCCACCACGGGACGGCGCCCACCCCGGCGCAGGTCAAGCAGCTGATCGTCTCTAACACCGATGACATCGGTGCTCCGGCCGACCAGCAGGGCTCCGGTCGCGTCGATGCCTACAAGGCCGTACTCGCGGCCGAGAACGACAACCACCCCGCCGGCGGCGGCTCCGCCCAGGGGCGCAAAGTCGGGGTCCTGACGACGAACCCGACTCAGCTCAACGCGGTCGACCAGCCCGGCACCGCCGAGAACCTGACCGACGCTGTGACCAACGAAAGCGGCTCGACGCAGCACCTGACGTTCTCGGGTCGCACGCTCGGCGCCTACCGGTCGCTGTACACCACGCAGTTCACGCTGTCAGACAGCGATCCCCAGACGCCCGACTACGCGGGGGTGCCGATCAACTACCAGCGGCTGAGGTTCCGCGTGCCCGCCGGCGAGGACCGGCTCAACGCATCGGCGGCGTTCCACAGCGCGACGCCGACCGCGTCGCTCAACGCGCGGGTGCGGATCACGCTGATCGACCCCAACGGCATCTACGTCGGGGACTCTCGGCCGCAGGGCCTCGGCAACTACGGCAACCTCCAGATCGCGCATCCGGCCGCCGGCACGTGGACGGCGTACGTCTACAGCCGTGATGCGGACGCCGGCGGCTACATCGGCCCCGTGGTGTTCGGCGTCAGCGCCGCCAGGTATACGTCGTTCGGGACCGTCACGCCCGCCGGCGCCACGCTGGCTCCCGGTAGGTCGGTGGCGGTCCAGGTTCGGACGCGCACGCCGGCCCAGCCCGGCGATGCCAGTGGGGCGATCGTCGTGCGGTCGAGTCCCGCCCGCGGCGGGTCGACGACCTCGACGACCGTGCCCGTGACGTTGCGCAGCCTGATTCCGCCGGGCAACCAGACGTTCTCGGGGACGGTGACCGGCGGCAATGGACGCGCGCCGATCAGCGGGCAGGAGTTCTTTTACCAGCTCGACGTTCCCGCCGGGCAGCCGGAGCTGAACGCAACGATCACGGTCCAGGATCCCGGCAACCAGTTCGGTGCCTACCTGATCGATCCGCAGGGCGAGGCCGTGGCCTATGCCACCAACATGGTGCCGGGCGCGACTTCGTCCTCGCCGCCCAACAACCAGCTCGGCGCCCAGCTGCATACGCTCAATCCCGCTCCGGGCCGATGGAGGCTGCTGGTGGTGTTCGCGCCCGTGGTGTCGGGAAACTCGCTCTCCTCGCCGTTCCAGGTGAGCGTCAACCAGCAGGCGGTGCCGGCCTCCGGGGGCGGCCTGCCGAATGCCGCCTCCACGCAGCTGACCGCCGGTCAGCCCCAGACCTATCAGGTCACTGTGAAGAACACGGGGACTGCCCCGGAGATGTTCTTCCCGGATGCGCGGCTGCCCGGCAGCGCGCCGTTCACGCTCGGTGCCGTCAGCGGGGCCTCGGACAATCTGCCGGTCAACGACAACCTGCCCGTGTACCTCGTGCCGACCAACTCGACTCTGTTCCAGGCACAGGCAACGACCTCCGGGTCGACGCCGCTCCTGTTCGAGTCCCAGTTCGTCGGCGGCGATCCGGACCTGGCCTCCACGGTCGGCACTACGGCATCACTGTCATTTGCCGACAACCCGCTCGCGACCGGTGAATGGGACGTGCTGCCGGTCGAGTACGGAACGTTCGGGACGACCGGTCCGCCGAGCGAGTCGGTCACGACGTCGGCGAGCGTCGTCACGAGCCCGTTCGACCCCGCGGTCAGCTCGCCGACCGGCGACCTAGAGTCAGACAGCGCGAACCCGGCGACGAGCCTTGACTCGTTCCAGCCGATCACCGTCGGTCCGGGCCAGACCGCGACGATTCCGGTCACGATCACCCCGAGCGGAGCGTCGGGCACGAAGGTCACAGGGACGCTGTACCTCGACGACGTGGCGTACTTCGAGTTCGGCTCGATTCAGAACGCACTCGTGAACTATCCGCAGGCCGATGAGGTGGCCGCGCTGCCCTACCAGTACACGATCAAGTAGCGTGCATCCGTCCACTGTGCCGTCAGCTGAAGCGTCCGGTCCAGCGTGCAACGGGCCAAGCCGGTCGTCGATCAGCGCCACGGCTCGTCATCGATCGCGACGATCATCGGCAGCGCCCTGCTCGGCGGCTTCGGCTTGATTTAGTCTCCGCGTCCCCGTGACTGATGTGGAACTCGCCAAGCTAGATCTCGGTCCGGCCACCGTTCGCGCGGTCAGGGCGGGCGTCCGCAATGACGTTCGCGCGGCTCTAACCGCCGCCGGCGAGACTGTCGGCGAGGAAATCATTGAGGTCCGCTGGGGCGACGAGGCCTTCGGTCAACCGGTACTCGACGAGAGACCGGCGATGATCGTTATCGACGACGCCAGGGCGCTTGTTTTCGGAGCACTGCCCGACAAGGCGGTTAGCGCCGAAGCGGTCTCACCTGACGGCGAACGTGTCGCCTGCACCATCGGCGAAGGCGTGTGGCTCGTGGCGTTGCCAAACAATCATCGAGGGGCTGAGCTCTACCCGGTCTTGTTCCGTAACAGCGCAGGAGCACCGATCAATCCGGGACTGCCAGCGAGTTGGGAACGCGAGGTGATAGGCGAGCGCGAGCATGGATGTCCCGCTTGCGAGGCGAACACATGGGATCTGTTCATCGCAGCCTGGGAGGGCGTCGGACCTTTGCGCAACACGCGCTGGGGCTACGGCGGCTCGGGTCCCGGGAGGGCGTTCGTCTGTTGCGCGTGTGGGCACGAAGAAAAGATCGGCGAGCGGTTTACGTACTCCCGGTCGCAACCCTGGAGTCGGGCGGCCCCAGACACTTGGGGAACGGCGGTCGTCCCTTCACTCATCGCTGCGGCATCGTCGCCGGACGAGGCGTGAGCTTCTGACTCCTCCTTTGGCTCCGGGTCACGAAGAACCAGCAGCGAGATCTCGCTCCAGCGGAGCCACTGGTGGTGCGTGATTGCGGCACTCTCGCCCAGGCGACCAGACTGCTGCGATTAGCCGAGAATAGACTGCGCCGTCGGGTCATCGGTCCCATGTAGGGCCGACCCCAAGTGGTCCGGAGCCGACGCGTACGCTTGGTACTAACGAGGCGGACCTCTGGGGGTTGGAGACCTGCTCGACGGTGCCAGGAACTATGGACGAGCATCCGCGCGCCTCGCGAGGCAACATGCGAGCTCCGACAGATCTAGCGACTGGTTGGCCGGTCGACGCTGGCCCCGGCGCGGCAGCTAGGCGGTCGTGGACCAGATGGCTCTCGAACGCCGGCGGCATCACCACCGCCGCGAGGCCTCAGCAGGGACCACCGATTCGGTCGCCACGGGTCGCGACGCCATCGGTTGCCATGTCTCATTGGCGGGGAAGCACTGAAATCGAACACTGAGGCCGGATTATCTCACCCGGAACAACCTGATCGCTGTCGGTTGATCGAAGCGGGACACCGAGAGCCCAGGCTGGCGCGTCTGCGGCAAGTCCCCGACGACAAGCTCGCTGAGGGCATTGACGCGAGAGAGCTCGTGGTGGTGGCGTGTCGGGAGCTGCAAGTGCTCGATTCCGATGAGCCAGGCTAGACGGAGTGGTCAGACAGCCAGGCTGGCTTCGTCTGGCGTGAGGACCGGATCGTGGACCTCTTCGCTGGCGAGGTCGGACCGCCCCTCTACGTGTCGGCAATGGTGTCCAATCAGGGCCGGTTCTATCCGCGGTTCGACGAGATCGTCCTGCTCAGCGCCCCGGCCGAAGTACTCCTTAAGGGGATCGAGGCTCGCACGAGGAATCCGGGGATCATGCGCATGCGGCAGACTGACGACCCGGAGGAGGATGAGGGTGCTCGGGCGGCAAGGATGGCTCGCATCGGCGCGGAGCAGACGGCGCAGCGTTGGTACTGGAACAAGATCACGCTGATGGCCGTTGCGTTTCCGATCTACGCGGTCGAGGAATGGCCGGCGCGGATCAACGGCAGCGGCTCCCAGGGTGACGATCTCACGCACTTGGTGATCGGCCACGTGGAGGCGCTGCCTGGCGCGATGTTCGTCCAGCGGCCGCGGATCGAGGTCACGGCGGCTGCCGTCGCGACGCGCCATGAGCGCTGTGGGGGCTCTGGGACTGAGCGGCGCCGCGGCTGCCGCCGGCGCGGCATCTTGCTCGGATCAAGCGCGCCGCCCGCATTCGCCGGATGGTCCGCGAGCCCCACGGCACCGCTGCGTGGCCAGCTTGCCGCTGCCCAACAACACTGCAGCACGGATTCCGGCACACCGGTTCTGACCGACACCCGCGGCCCGTACACGGCTTCGATCGATGCCGACGGCTCCACGTGCGTGGACGGTAACGGCATCGAGATCAGCGCGGGACGCGGTGGCGGCACGACATCCCGCATCCCGGCCGGAACGGTCCAGCTCAACGGCGCAGGCGAGTCTGACTCCGACGGGCACGCGCTGACGATGGTCGACGGCCCGGTCGGTTCCGGCGTGACGGGCGTGACCATCACGCCCAGCGGCGGAAGCTCGGTTCATGCGACCGTCAACAACGGCTGGTACCTGGCCTGGTGGCCCGGTACCGAGCGGGCCGTGGCGGCCCAGGTGCAAGCGCGAGCGGCACCAGCACACAGTCCTTCCCGCCTGGACCACAGCGGCTCGCCCCGGCCTGCCCGGCGGGCGCCCATTGCGCCAGCGGCTACGGCTTTGCGTCTGGGCGGGCGCATATCGCTGGACGCTCGACGGTACGGAAAGCCCACGTTCTCGCTGGAGTACCGGCGCCGGCAGAAACGCGGCGATATCCCGCCCCGAGTCGGCTCTATGAAGCAGGCTTGACGGGCCTATCGTCACCGGGCTTCAGCGGACGGCCGCTGGTGGGTATCAAGGGTTCTGGCGGTCATACGCCTGCGCGATGGCCGCCCAGATGCGGGTGGAGGTCGGCTCGCCCTCGGCGGTTTGGAGGTTGGTGGCGACAGCGATCGTGAGCTGCCGCGACGGGTCGCTCCAGTCCTCGGCCTCGAAGCCGCCGAAGTAGCCGCGGTGCCCCAGCCAGAAGTGACCGTCGAACGACCGGCCTCGAATACCGAAGCCGTAGTCGCCGCGGCCGATGCGGGTCATCTGTCTGACTGCTGTTGCCCTCACCAGCCGGCCGCCCAGCAGAGCGTTGCCGAACCGGGCCAGGTCTAGCGAGCTCGAGGCCAAGCCGCCATCGGTGAACACCGGCCCCCAAACGGCGCTCGAGACGCCGAAGCCCGGGATCCACTGACTGGTGAGCGAGCCATTGCTGTGGAGCAGGTAGGGGTGAGCCATGCGCGCATTGGCCGCCGGAGTGGGAACGAACGTCGCGGAGGTGATCCCCAGCGGTCTGGCGATCAACTGCTGAAAGCCGCGCTCGATCGAGCGACGGGTGATCCGCTCCAGAATTGCTCCGAGCACGATGTAGTTGGTGTCCGAGTACTGGTATTCGCGCCCGGGGCGAAACCTCGGGGTTCCCAGTCCCGTGCGTAGCCCCGTCAAGACCTGGTCGACTGTCCAGTTGTGGCGGGGTCGGTGGCGCATCATCCACTCGATCCGCGGGTTGTAGAGGTAGTCCGGGAGCCCGCTAGTCATGTTGAGCAGCATCCGCACCGAGATCTGACGAGCGTTCGGAAGCCAGGGGTAGAACTGCGACAACCTCGTGCCCAACGAGAGATGACCGTCCTGAATTTCCAGCATGACCATCGCGGCCACGATGGTCTTCGCCGCGCTGTTGAGAACGAACAGGGAGGCGTTGTTTGCCGGACGTTTGGAGCGTAGGTCGAGGACGCCAGTCGCATCGGCCCACAGCACGCGCCCGCACACCACCACCGCCGCGGTCGCAGCGGGGGCGTGGATGCGAATGCGCGCCGCGCGAAGCGCCGCATCGAGCACACCGCCGAGCGCGAACTGCCGCGCATGTGAGGCGGACGCAACCCTTCCGATGCTGGCCGAGCTCGAGCCGGGCGCGCAGGTGCCCCGGGGCGAGTCCGCGATGGGCACCGGCGCTGTCGGCTGCGTGCCCCCGTGCCCGCCCGGCGTGAGCAGCGCGACGACGGCGATCGCGCCAATCACGCTAGCCAGGAGCGGCGCGAAAACGCGAGGGTGAGGCAGATGCGAAGCGCTGATCTTGCGCGTGAGCTCAAGCATCTCGGTTGCAGTCGGCGTTCGTGTCGTCCCGGGCCAGAGTCGCCAGTCCGCAGCAGGGATCCCGCCGTTCACCGGGCTCGCGCTCGATCCGTGCGCTCGCCGCGGACGGGAATGCCACGTAAAGTAGGCATGAGGCGTGGCGCGCCGGTTGCCTGTTTGCAGCGGTTTGGTTAATTTAAGTCCGTGGCGCCTATCGGCTCGAGGCGACGCCGCTCTGCGTCAGTGCGACGCGCCGGCAAGCAATCGGCGAGCCGCGGTCAGATCGTCTGAAACGTGCGGCGGTAGCCGATCCGTGGCTCGAGCCAGGGGTGGAGCGCGAACAGCGCCAGTTCCTCGCGCATCTCGGTCGGCCGCGACACGGTGTAGTCCGGCTCCGTACACTCGCCGCTGATCCGATGATCTGCACCGCGTACTTCACGCACGCGGCAGTGTCCATGGCAGCATCCTCCGCAGCCGCTCAAACGGTCCCTGTCGCTCGAGCGCCAGTGATCGCGCAGGACCGCCTTTGCGACTGATTACAGGTCGGGTCGGCTCGGGAACCAACGAGCGGTTTGCCACGAAGCGATCTTCGGCTCACCTGCCCGGCGGATGATGCTGGGGTGCGAGGGCGCCCGTGGAGCTCATCGAGGCCCTCGGTGTTCGTCGCGCTGAGTGCCTTCTGGGTCAGGCTGGCAGCCCGCACAGGCGCCTAGATACGATCGACAGAATCGATCGCCAAGGCGCATAAGAGTCGTTATATGAACGAAGATTGGACGCTATCGTTCAACGCAGAACACGAACCGGAGGTCCAAAAATGCATCCTGCAACCTCACGCATCACCATGAGCGCTCACGTCCGCGATCTCCAGCGGGCGATGCACCCCGAGCGCAGCAACCGCTCGCGCCGGCGCTTGGCCTGGATCCGCAAGAACCGCTAGCAGCAACTCAAAAGGCCGAGCCAAAGGTGGCGGGACAGCTGTTTGTCCCGCCGCTAACGGTCCTCGTATCGCCACCGCCGCGACCGCGCCCTGAGTTGCTTAGGTGCGCTGTTCGTCGCGCCAGCGAGCTACAGCGCGCGCTGCGGCCGCGGGTTGGTCTTTACCACGACCGTACTCGCGCATGACCGTACCGCTGTCGCGCCGTCGGAGATCAGCCCAGACAAAAGGGGCCTGCGGCTGTACGTCAAGTCATAACCGCAGGCATCGAACAAGTCTCGACGCGGCAGACGCCCGAATCGCGGCGGTTAGACGGTCGACATGCAGGCCGTAGACCTGTTGCGAGACCACCCGGCACTCGCAGATGGGCCCTACAGGCACCGCGATACCACTCACGCAAGCATCTCGACCCAGTCCCATCATCGCCTTTGGCAGGCCGCTGCCGCTCGCGTTGCCTGCGCGAGCCGGTCATGCGGGCGGCTCGCTGTCGCTTCCGCGCGGCACCAGCCGCCGTCGACGCGGAGGTGACAGCGGCTTGGACTCAACCCTCGGGAACCTCAACCGCGAGCGAATTTACAGCGGCAATGACACGCAGCGCCCTGCGGCGGACAGATGCTCGAGTTGGCTACGGAGCAGGGTCGGATCGCGACCCGGTACGAAGCGCGGGACGTGCCGTTATGGTGCGGGCCCAGTTCGGATCGACAACGCACAGTGCTCGATTCCGGTAACGAGGGCGCGGGTGAGCGGCTCGGGGTGGGTGAGCGGCATCATGTGGCCGGCGCCTTCGATCAACGTGTGCTGCGCGTGCGGCACGTGTCGCCGGACGACGTCGCAGATCGCGTGGTCGACGGCGGAGGTCTGCGATCCCTCGACGACGTGAACTGGTGCGGTCACCCTCGCGAGCGCGTCAGTTGTGAGCAGGCCGTCGAAGAGAACGTCCCATAGGTCTCCCCGCGCCTGCTGGACAGCGAGAAACGCCTCGCGGCGCGGGCGTGGCCACCGAGCAAACGAGCCGGGTCCGTTATAGAAGTCGACGAACTCCTCGAACGCGTCGTGCCACCGCCCGGCGCGAACGTGCGCGCGCCACCGATCGCGCAGGCCACAGATCTGGGTGAAGGCGTCGGCGTCCTGCGTGCGCAGCAACGCGTATGCCTCAGGCTCGATCACGGCGAGCGAGTCCACCAGATCGGGCGCCGCAGCAGCCACGCGCAGCGCGGTGGCGCCGCCCCACGAGAACCCGACCAGGTTGACACACCCTCCGACGTGCTCGGCAACGGCGTAGACCTGATCGGCGTAGTCGTCGAGGCTCCGGCGCTCGGCCACGCCCGGGCCGCTGCCGTCGCGGTAGGCCTCGACCGCGACGAGCCGGTAGCCCTCCGGCCAGAGCGAGAACACCTGCTTCCACTCGCCAGCGCTGCCCACCCCGCTGTGAAGGAACACCACCGACGTCCCCGTGCCATGCTCGACAACCTTCACGCGACGCCCGAGCGGCGTCCGGAGGGTCGTGGCCGCCGCCATTCACTCCACCGGACTTCCGCTGCGCCCGCGGGTTGGCTCGAGGAGACCAAGCTGGTCAATCGGCGCGCTGCAGGCGGGGAGTGGTGTGGTCATTCCTTTGCTGTTGCCGTACACACCAAGGTCACTGAGCGGGGTGCTCGTCCTCCTGCGCGGCTGACGGCGGGTTAGGCCAGTAGTGGCTGGGGCCGGAGGGAGCCGAGGCTGTCCGGCGCGACGCGTCTCCCTAACGATCGGGGTAAGCACGGTACCGGTAGCCGGCGCGTCCAGCCGTCCGCGCCCGCTCTGCCGAAGCGGTGAGTGGCGGGGCGAGGACGGCAGGCGGGGAGGCGTCCACCCCCAGCGCACGCTTCGAGCTCGGGTTCATGTCACCATCCTGTAGGGGCCAACCGCGAGGCGAGATTGGCGAATTGAGCGCGCAGGCGCGTCGAAGTAACCAAAGCCGCCCCCGTACATGTCGTGGTTCCCGCTCAGCGCGGATGATCGCGGTCGACTCGCGCGAGTCGCTACGTCCCGTGTGGACTTCGCGCGCCAATCGATGGCGATCGGCGGCGCGCTCTAGGTCGGCGATGTGCTGCTGGGCAAGCATGTAGTTGAGCTGGTGGTGGGTCATCGCTTCCTTCTGGAAGGCCGGTCGGTCGCCCGCGCTTGGCGCGGGGGACGGTGCCTTGGGCCTTTCGTGGTTGGTGGTTGGAAATGGCAGTTCCCGGGGTTTGCGGCTGGCACGTCGGGGTTGACGCCGTGCTCCAGATCGAGGTAGGTGACGAGCACCACGACCGGCTTGTGGCTTTCGTTGCGGGCGAGATGCACGTGGTGTGAGCGTTCGGTGAAGCCTGTCCCGCCGAGTAGCGCCGCGGGGCGCAGGTGTGGTCGGCGCTGTCATAGAGCGTCAGCGTGCCGGCTTTGACCGGCAACGACGGAGCGGTGGTAGTGCCAGCCGAAGCTCGCGCCGGGTGGAACCGTGCCCTCCTCTGTGTGTCAGCGCTTGATCGTCAGAAGCGCTGAGTTGGTCGTGCCGAGCAGGTTCCGGTGGCTGTCGAACGCACGGAGCGTGATCAGGTAGCGGCCGCGCGCGAGGCGGTGGCCGTTGACTTTCAGGTTCCAGTGGATTTTCAGATGGCCCTTGTGGTGGCGTCCCAACGGCACGCGGCCGACGGTCCGCAGCACCGGCACCCGCTTGCCGTGGACGCGCTTGGTTTTGACGATACGCTGCACGAGGATCCCGACTGAGTTGCTCTGGGCGAGGTTGCCCTCGATCAGCTCGTCGTCTCCTTGCCCGACGATCCCCAGCCTGCAGTGAGGGAACAGCACGCAGTTCGGGCCGCCGATCACGGCCTGGCCAAACAGCCGCTGTGGATGATGGGCGATGGTGAATAGGTCGAACGCCGAGTTGACCGGCGCCAGCGCGCAAGCCTGCCCGTCGCTGGTGAACGGGTCGGCGGTGCAGCTGGAGGAGACCGGGACGCGGGCGTCGATCAGCGACGCGCGACGAAAGCGCGGCGCGAGCACGATCCCGCCGGGAGTGTCGAGGATGAATGCGTTGTTCTCGAAATGCCCAACGAATCCGCGGGGTGCGTCGCCGTGCACCTCGATCCACGAGACATACGGGACGTTGCCGGAGAACGTGATGTCCGGATGGGTCGCATCACGGTCGGTCGGCGAGAGCGGCTGACCGCCATTGAACAGCTCGAAATGATCACCATTGACAAGCCGCGAGATGAAGATCCGGTGCTTGCCCGAGCCTGTGTCCTCAGCCCACACGACCCACGGAACGGTCGCGCTGCCCGCCGTCAGCGTCCCGGACGCCAAGCGCGGGTCCTCGGCCTGCTGGGCCGGGTTCGCGTTCAGCGAGCAGGCATCCTCGGCGGCGGTCGACGCCGCGCACGGGCCGAGCCCGGGCGGGGTGCTCGACGTGTCGAGCGGATTGGCCTGCCCCGCGGTGCCACGGCCGACCGCCTGCCAATGAAACCCACCATCAGCGGAGCTGTCACTGACGATCTTGGCCGCGAACACCTGATTGTTCCCTCGCAATCCCAGATGGCTGTTGCCGACCTCGTACCACACGGTCCACGCGACCTTGTCGTTGGCGCCGGTGAATGCGATATCCGGCTCGATCCCGTCACGGCTGGGATCGACGTTCAGGCTCGGATCGCCGGCCGAGGACGATCCGCCGTCGGCGGCGAGCCGATCGGCACCGACTTGCTGCCAGCAGAACGAGTTCACGCTCGCCGCCGAGGACGGCTTGAACCCGGTGCAGTGACTCTTCGGCGTCGGCTGCTTGACGCCCTTTGAAACGAAGATCTGGTCGTGGTCACCTGAGCCGGCGACGTTGCCGTCCTGCTCCTGCCACGCCACCCACGGCACCGCGTCCGCGCCCGCCACCGCCGCGCCGCCCGCCACCGATGGATTCTCCGCCTCCTTGTTCGTGTGGATGTTCAGCGAGGGCACTCCTGAGCCTCGGTCCTGGCCCTCCGGCACCCAGGTATTTGTTGCGGCGAGGAAGCGACTGGCGAAAATCTGCTTCTCGCCGCCGAGCGCCTGATTGGGCTCATACCACGACCCCCAAGGCACTGTCCGACCCGCGCCGGCGAAATCGATCGACGGCGCCTCGGCAACCGTGTTGGGATCGATGTTCAGGGACTTGCCCTGGGTGACCCACTGGCCGTTCTTGAACGCCCGCACGAAGATCTGCTGCGAACTGCCCGACTTTTGCTCGAAGGTTCCCCACGGCGCCCGGGGACCCCCCGCCGCCAGTGTGCCGCCGACGACGTCAGAGACGCCGGCGTCCTGGCTCGGATCGATCCCGTTCGCCGGATCGTTGTTGACCTGCGACCCGTCGGGCGGCAAACCGATCACCGCCGCGGACGCGGCGGCCGCGCCCACCAAGCCGGCGACGAGCAGTCCGACTGTCGCGACAGCGACCACCAAGGCGCTGCTGAAGGCATTTATCTGTGTCTTGCAAGCTTTCATCTGTGTCTCCGGTTGTTCGGCGTTGGCCGGCCGTTGGTCGAGACCCGACGTCGCCGGGGCCATTTCGTTTCCTTGCGTCGTCAGGAGCCCGTTGTTGGCGGCTCGAGGTTCTGGTTGAGCCGGAACACGTTGGCCGGGTCGCAGTCGTTGGTCAGCAGGCGCGGGCCTCGAGCACCAGGTTCAGGGGAGTCTCTGCGGCGCGGCGAACCGAGCCGAAGCCGCCCTCGAGCATCACTTCGCGCAGGCGAGCCTCGCCCGCCTGCGTGCCCAGGCCGGCGCGGCCAGGTTGGGAGAGCGACCCGGGTGTGCAGAGGAGCGTGGAGAATCCGTAGTACATGCGCCCCACGGGATTGAGGTTGTCCTCGATCCGGTCGCCGGCGATCGGCTCGACGAGCATGGATGAGCCGTCGGCGGTCAGCGCCGTCCGGGCGTGCCGGGCTGCGCCCACCGGATCGCCGAGGTCGTGAAGGGCGTCGAAGAACGCGATGAGGTCGTAGTCGCTACCTGCGTATCGGGTGGCGTCCGCCACCTCGAAGCTCACGCGATCTGAGACCCCCGCGTCCTGCGCGCGTGTGCGGGCGGTGGTGATCGACTCGGCATGGGCGTCGATGCCGGTGAACCTCGAGGCTGGGAACGCCTGTGCCATGAGGATCGTCGACGCGCCGTGGCCGCAACCAACGTCGGCGACCCTGGCGCCGCGTTCTAGCTTCTCGACGACACCGGTGAGCGCGGGAAGCCATTCCGGCACGAGGTGCATGCGGTAGTTGGCGCCAAAGGAGCGCTCCGTTCCGCAGAAGAGGCCGTCGTGGTGCTCCTGCCAGCCGACGCCTTCGCCAGTGCGGAAGCGCTGCGCAACGCGCGTCCGGCCGTCCATCACGGCGGTCGCGGCCTGGAAGATCCCGGCCATCGCCATCGGGCTCGAATCGTCGGCGAGGACGAACGCGTGCTCGGCGGGCAGCGTGTAGCTGTCGTCGCCGCTGTCGTAGCTCACGAAGCCGCCTGCGGCCTGCGCGTTGAGCCACTCGCGCACGTAGCGGTCGTGCGTGTTGGTGCGCGCCGCGAGTTCGCCGGCGGTGATGGGCTGGGCGTCGGCCATCCCGCGGTATAGGCCGAGCTGGTCGCCCACGGTGACGAGTGCGGCGTTCAGCGCGGCGCCGACCTCGGTGGCGATCTGACCGGCGAATGCCTCGATGCGACTCTGGTCGAGTGTCTGCATGATGTCCTCCTTCGGGTGGTGAGGCGAGCACCGTACGTCGTGATCGGCGGTGATTCCTGAGATGTGTCTGAGGAATGTCTGAGGCCGGCCGGAGCGACGCCGCCGCCGCGCGGCGACCCGGACTTCACGAACCGCTCAGGCAAAGCTCACGGAGCGGGCACGTGAACGGTCTACGTTTGCGCCTCCCCGAACCCAAGAGGCACACATGAATCCCACCGATCACATCCAGGTCGTCACGTTCCAGCTCGCGGGCCTCGAGCCCGATGCCTACCGGGCGCACTGTGAGGCGTCAGCCCCGGCGTTTACCGAGATCCCCGGATTGCGCGCGAAGGCGTGGCTGACAAACCCTTCCAAGAACACCTACGGGGGCGTGTACGCCTGGGAGAGCCGGGAGGCGATGGAGGCCTATGTCAGCGGTCCGATCTTCGGTGCGCTGCTCGCAAACCCGGGGATGGCCCGCGTGACGACACGCGATTTCGGCATCCTTGAGCGGCCGACGGAGATCACACGCCGCCGGTGAATGGCCCGCCAACACGGCAGCCGCCGGACGCTGGTGGGCACCAACGTCGCGGTGTAGACTCGCCGAGAAGCTGATGAGGCCGGGGACCTTGCAGGCGACGCTCGATCAGCGCGCCGGCGCGCTCATCGGGCGCGAGCGGCAGCGCGAAGCGTTGCTCGAGCTGGTCGAGCGCGACATGCCGCTTGTCGCCGTCGTCCACGGCATTGCGGGTGTCGGCAAGTCGATGCTCCTTCAGGCCGCCGCCGTGGACGCGCGCACGCGCGGCACGGCGGTGGTCGCCCTCGACGGCCGCGCGTTCGAGCCGACCGAACGTGGCTTCCTCACGTCGCTGGGAGGCGCGCTGGGCACGCCCCTGTCCACGATTGCGGCCGCGAGCGAGGCGCTCGCTGGCGATGCGCGCGTCCTGCTGACGATCGATACGCATGAGCAGCTACGACTTCTCGACGCGTGGCTGCGGCAGTCATTCGTGCCGGCGCTGCCCCAGAACGTGCGTCTCCTGCTGGCCGGGCGCGACACTCCCTCGGCGTGGCAACGGGACCTCGGCGCTCTGCTGCGCACGATCCGGCTCGACAACCTGAGCGACGAGGCGGCGCGGACCCTGCTGCGCCGCGCCGGCGTGGACGATGCGATCGCCGGGCGTGTCGCACGCGTCGCACGCGGGCACCCGCTCTCGCTCCAGCTGGCCGCCGGCGCGCTAGCCGAGCGGCCGGGGCTACCGGCGGAGGACGCCGTGCTGGGCCCGATGGTCGAGGAACTGGCGCGCTTGTACATCGACGGGCTCGATCCGATGACCCGCCGCGCCCTCGACGCCGCCGCGGTCGTCCGCCGGACGACGCTCACCCTCTTGGAGGCGATGCTGCCGGACGACGACCCGGCCGAGCTGTTCGGCGCCTTGCGCGCGCTCCCGTTTGTCGAGCTTGGCGCCGAGGGCCTGGTAGTTCACGACACGGTGCGCGTGGCCACGAGCGCGCTGCTCCAGGCGTCGGACCCGGCCCGTCACCGCGCCCACCGCCGCGCCGCGTGGACCCGCCTGCGCGCGGAACTACGCACGGCCGGGCGGGCTGATCTCTGGCGCTACACCGCCGACCTCCTCTACCTCGTCGAAAACCCGATTGTCCGCAATGCATTCTTTCCGAGCGGCTCCGACGAGCTCGCGATCGAACCCGCCCGCGCCGCTGATCGCGCAGCCATAACGGCGATAAGCGCAGCCCAGCAGGGTCGCGAGGCGACCGCCCTCGTCGACGCTTGGTGGCGCTCGGCGCCGGACACCTTCCGTGTCGTGCGCGACGCCGCGGGGGTGGTGCAGGGATTCTCGAGCCTCTGCCAGCCGCAGGACGTTAGTCGTTCGTTGCTGCGCAGCGATCCCGTCACCGTCGCCTGGATGGAGCATCTGCGCCGCGCTCCGGTGCCTTCGCACCAGCGCGTGCTCTTCAACCGCCATGCACTGGCATCCGGCGACAGCGCCATGGCGACGCTGTGGCTGGACGTCAAGCGTGTCTATCTGGAGCTTCGCCCGCACCTGCGGCGGCTGTACCTACCGGTGCCGGACGTCGATCGCGCCCTGACCGTGCTCGCTCCGCTCGGGTTCGCTGCGCTGCCAGGCGCGGCGGTTCAGATCGGGGAAGACGCTCAGTGGACGCTGGTGAACGATTTCGGGCCGGGCTCGATCGACGGCTGGCTCAGCGAAGTCGTCGGGCGGGAGCTCGCGGCCGACGAGCCCGCGGTGCTGGACCCCGCGGCGCGGCGGCTCGTGCTCGACGGCCGCGCCGTCGACCTCAGCCGCCTGGAGCTGGACGTCCTATGTCATCTGCAGCGCCGCAAGGGCGTTGCGGTCACCCGCGAGGAACTGCTGCGCGAGGTGTGGAAACACCAGTGGACGGCCGCAAGCTCGAACGTCGTCGAGGCGGTCGTCAGCGGGCTGCGAAGGAAAATGGGCGATCGCGCCGCCGCGCTCGAGACGGTCCGCGGCGTGGGCTACCGACTTGGTTCGCTCGACTGAGCGAACAGGGGCCACCAGGCGGTCAACGGGCAAGTCACGTGTTCGAGACCGCCGAGGCCGGGCGCTCGCGAGGCGCAGACTTGAAGTTCGCGACGGGGGGTCCGGGGTTCGAGTCCCGCGTCGGCTTTGAGACGGGCGCCTTCCGCGAGCGCGCCGGGCCACCGCGACGCTCCCGCTTTATCGTTCGCCAGGTCCGCAAGCGTAAGCTCGGAGCCGGCAGCTGCCAGGCGACGAAGGGGGAGTCTGGCTCAGGTGGTGCGGCTCCTCAGACCGTCGCGAGGACCTCGAGTAGGGAGGGACTCCCACCTCGACGCCGGTCGGGTCCAGCAGAAGCAGTCCTCAATCCGTGGCTTGCGTTGTCGCCCTCCTGCCGTAGCGCATGATTGTCAGCGGATCCCCGGGGATCGGTTCCATCGAGGGGGGTGCCCAGCGCGACGTCAGCACGACGCCGACACACATGATCGCGAGCGTGGATACGGCGGCGATCAGAGCGGGAACAGTGCTGTCGAGGCGTTCGCCGAAGATCAGCATGCCGAGGATGATGCTTGCCAACGGGTCGACGATCAGCAGGACGGGCTGAGAGGCCGATAGCGGACCGGCGTTGAAGGCTGCCTGGGTCAGTACCGCGCCGAGAATCCCGCTGACCACCAGCGCGTAGAGCGGCCAGTGGTCAAACACTCCCAGTATGCCGTGATGTTGCAGCGTCTCGGTGAGCTTCTTGACGAAGCTGGCGTCCACCGACCACACCACTGCGGCGGCGGCGCCTAAGCAGGCGGCTCGCCGTGCCGGAGACCCGCGCTGCCCGACCACCACCAAGACGGCCGCAACGAAGCTCCACACCGACAGAGCCGCCGCCCACTCCACCGCCCTGGGGTTGCGCGCGCCACCATGGAAGTTGGCCACGCCCAGAAATGCGCCCAGCCCCAAGCAGACCAGGCCGGCCGCGTACCAGGACTTCACCGGGATGACGTCGTGCAGGCGAAACTCGCGCAGCGCCAGGGCAAAGATCAGCTCCGCGACCAGCAGCGGTTGCACAACGGCCAGCTCGCCGAAGTACAGCGCCACCCCGCTCAGCACGAACACACCGACCGCGAACGCTTGTCCCACCAGCCAGACCGGCTGGTGGACCAAGTACCACCCGGTTCGCCACCGGGACTGACCCTCCGGCGCGGCGACACCGGCCAACCGCGCCATCACCGCCCACGACGCGTTGCAGAAGGCGGCGCCCAAGGCGCACATGACGGTGAGCACGACGACCCTCCTCAGCTCTGGCGAGACCTACCCGAGACCGCAGATCAGACGATAGAAGAGCAAGCATTGGCTTTGGCTGGACCCAACTCGAAGGCACAATAAACCCAGCTCGCCAGCGGGGGTGCGTCCCATCTTCCGGCGCTTCCGCCGCTCGTTTCGCATTGGAAGGTCGGCACCCGGATGGAGCAGGCCCAGCGCGCTGCCGGCGTGCCCGGTGGAATGGCAACGCAAAGTGCCTCGCGTTTCCGGATCGCAGTCCGCTCCGATCCGAGGGCCGATGTCCAGCGGCTACATCAACACCCACACACCGCAACAACGAGCTGAACGGCCTCCGCGTCCCGGTGACAGGCGCCACCAGCGGGGCTGGGCGCGGAGATGGCCGACGCGCTAACCGAGGCGGGCCGCGAAGAACGCCCATCACGCCGACGCTGCTCCCCTGGTCCACCCGGCTCCTGAAGCGGAAGCCGACACCGGTGGACCACATGGCGACGATGCAGCAGTCCTTGGCTCAGGCTTGGAGGCGGTGCTCGATGGCGCGTGAGACTTCTTCGGGTGCTTCGCGATGTGGGAAGTGGCCAACGCCGTCGAGCACAACGCGCCGGTAGCCGCCGTCAAAGAAACGCTCCTGATTAACCGATCCAGAGGGCTCGTCACAGCGATCATCGCCGCCCTGGATCATGAGCGTGGGTGTTGCGATGTTCTGCACCTCGGTGAGTCGTCGGGCCAATGGCTCATACCGAGCGTCGCGGGCCTCGTCGGTGAGGAATCGGGAACGGTAAGCGTTGAGGGTGATCGGGACCCAATCCGGATTGGTAAAGCTCCTCGCGGATTCGCGAAACTCGCGATCGTCAAACCATCCCGACGGACTCCAGGTCTCCCACTGGATCCGTGCGAAACCGATCGGGTCGTCCGCAACAGCCCGCGCGCCGGCATCCGAATACATCAGCCACTGATACCAGAACGCTCGCGCCTGCTCAAAGGGTGGGAACTCAAAGACGCCACGGGGCTGGTATGGGAGCGCGAGCGCGACGATTGCGCTGACCCGCTGGGGGGCGACCGCAGCCAGCGTGTACGCCGCCCGTGCCCCCCAATCGTGCCCGACCACCGCAACACTGTCTAGGCCGAGACAGTCCAACAGGTCGATCGCGTCCGACGCGAGCGCGATGCCACGCCCGTCACGAGGTGTGTCGGGCGAACGAAACCGCGTCCCGCCAGACCCGCGCAGCGCCGGCGTGATCGTACGCCATCCGCCGCTGTGCAGCTGCCGTGCCACCTGACGCCAGCCGCGGGGTGCATCGGGCCACCCGTGCAGCAACAGCAGCGGCCGGCCGTCGGGCGGGCCGTCCTCCTCCAGCTCGATCTCAAGAACCGGCGTCTCGACAACACGCACCGGATGGTTTTACCACCCGCCGCAGCGACGCCGCCGAACTGCTGAAGGAAAGGTGGTCGAAGCTAACCGCCTCCTTCCCAGCGCCACTGACGACCGCGGTCAGAGTGTCGGCGCGTGGACGTGGCACCCGCCGGGCGACGCAGACGCCTGCGGTCGTGCCCGGCGCGGCGGCCAAGGGGAAGTGGCCGCGGCCTCACGTAGCTGATCTCATCCTCGCGGTCCGCCGGCGCCGAGGCCAACGACCGTCGCTTGCTGGCCGCGGTTTGGTCGTGAGGTTTCCCTGGATAGGCTGTGTTGGTGGAGTCTGCGCTCCGGGATGTCGGATATCAGACCGAGGTGCGGATCGAGGGGCGAGGGCCGGTCGCGGTCCTGATTCATGGCACGCCGCTCGAGCTCGGAGCATGGGACAGACTCGTCCCGTTGCTCACTTCACACTGTCGGATCGTTCGCTATGACCTCCGCGGCCACGGCGCGGCTTTCAGCGAGCCCCTCCCGTGCTCCTACGACGTGCTGGCCGCGGATGTGCGGAGGTTGCTTGACTCTTTGCAGATTGATCGGGCGCACGTCCTGGGCCATTCATTCGGCGGACAGATCGCTGCTCGGTTTGCCCGCGACTACTCTGACCGACTGAACTCGCTGACGACCATCTGCTCACGGCTGACGCCGTTTCCGGCGTTCGCTGTCGTGGCGGACCGGATCAGCAGGGGAGGGTTCGCCGAGGTCGCCGAGACGGTGATGCAGCGCTGGTTCACGGCCGACACAATCCGGCGGGACACATTCGTCGTCCGTTATTCAAGGACGGCTTTTGAGCATGCCAACCAGAGCTCGTTTGAGACCGCCCTGCGAATGATCTCAACCTTCGACGGCGGCGATGATCTGCGCTCGCTCGACGCTCCCGTTCAGATCATTGCTGCTGAACGCGACCAGGTTGTCACTGCACCGGATCTCAGGTCAGCCGCCGCACGGTTGCCGGCCGGGTCGTTTTCTGTTGTCCGCGAGTCTGGTCACATGCTCCCGGTCGAGCATCCCGACCGGCTCGCAGGGCTGCTGGTTCCCAGCTGCGCGAACAACGGGCTTGGGACACACCCGATATCCGAACCCGTGCCTCCCGTAGATACTCGGGCCGAGGAGCCGCGTGAGCCTCCTCGAGATGACGCAGATCGAAGCGGCCGAAACTTCCCAGATCACGAACCAAGAGGATCTGATCGACGGCGACATGGCGAAAGTGGTTGCGCTGGTCATCGGTACTTTGGCACGGACTAGATCTCAAACCGTAGGTCAACGCTCGCGTTGGGCGTCGTACAGGCGCCAGATCTCCCCGTAAAGCGCATCCGCGGACACGAAGGGCGCGAGCTCCTGCTCGTCGATGCCGTCGTAGGCCGCCAACCATTGACTCACGAACGCCGGATCGGCCCGGCGATCCCGCAGACTCGTGAGAAAGCTGGCTACATCCCAGTGCACCGGCCCGCGGCACACGTCCTCGAAATCATTCCAACGCAATCCACTCGGCGTCCACAGAAGGTTCGTCAACGACGCATCGCCGTGCAACGGCTGCTGTGGCAAGGACGACGCGAACACCGTGCCGGTGAGGGCGCGTAGGCGGCCACGGAGGGCATCGATCGCCTCGCGAGTGAGGTCTGGGCCGGGTCGCAGCCGCCCAAGCAGTCGCTCCACGTCGGCCTGCAGGTCCCGTAGATCGCCGAGCTCGCCGGGAAAGGCCGCCAAGCCGTCGTGCAGATCACGTAGTGCTCGGCCAAGGCTCTGGGCGTCGGCCAAGGTCTTCAGCTGACGTTCGTGCTCGATCCACGCCCAGTAGGTCAGCCACAAACCGTCACGGTGGTAGGGGCCGGGCGCAATCAAGGAGCTCGGGCGCACTGCCAGCTGCGATCGCTCGAGGAATCCCAGCACCGCAACCTCGCGCTCCAACCATCGCCGCGGATCGGCGTGCAGCGCCACCGTCCCGGTCATCACCCGCGCGACCACCGGTGCTGGCCGTAGATGGACCACGACGTTGCTGCCGGAGTACACGACCATTGACTGCTCGCAGTTGAGGCCGTGATCGACGGCAACCGCCCGCGCGGTCGCGAGCGCTCGGCGCGCCGTCGCTGACTGAGTCTGCATCACCCAAACGTCGCACATCGGCATAGCTCGCGGCCACCCGAGCCCGTTTCTCCTTCAGCTACGCCAAGCTAGAAGCAGCAGTTGCTGCCTCGCGGCCCCGCCGGCGACGATGTGGCACTCGCACGGCTTGCCTTTGACAGCCGGCTGGCCGTCACGGCAAGATGGCGCCGTCGGCCTCGTCGCCGAGTTCCCCAGCATGGGACTCGGTGAAGGCAGCTCGTGCAGCGGCGCAGGATCGCCAACCGCGGCTGGAAGATCGATCACCGGCTCAGGTTCGTCGCCGCATGATCGCGAGGGCGCGGCCGACCGCATCGGAGGATCCGTCGATGCGGGCGCCGCGTTCACGTCGAGCCCGCGCCGGCCTGGGCTCCCACCTCATCCAGATCCCCGACTTCGCCACGCAGCTGGCCGCCATGATCGGCCTCGGTGTGGGGATCGACTACGCGCTGCTCATCGTCACTCGCTTCCGGGAGAACCGCCAGCAGGGCGATACCGTCGACGCCGCCGTCACCCGCGCGATGAACACCGCGGGCCGAGCCGTGCTGTTCGCCGGCGTGACCGTGATCCTCGCGCTGCTCGGCCAACTCGTGCTCGGGGTCGGCCTGCTCAGCGGCCTGGCGATCGCCTCCGCCCTCGCCGTCCTGACCACGATGCTGGCGGCGCTCACCGTCCTTCCGGCGCTGCTCTCCCGCTTCGGAAACCGCATCGGACGCCGCTCCAGCCCGGCTATCGCGGTCACCAGGCACCGGCAGTCGCCCCTCGGGGATGTGGCTGGGCTGGTCACGCGCGATCGCTCGTCACCCGTGGCGCGGCGTGATCGCCGGCCTGATCGTCATGCTCGGCCTCGCGGTCCCCGCGCTCTCGCTGCGTGCCGGAACCAGCGACGCGGGCAACGACGCCACCAACCTCACCACCCGCCACGCCTACGACCTGATCGCCCGCGGGTTCGGAGCCGGACACAACGGTCCATTGTCGGTGGTCGTGCGCCTGTCCCGCCGCAACGATACGCCCGCGGTGACCGCCGTGGCAGGAGCGCTCCGCGCCCAGGGTGATGTCGCCTCGGTGTCCCCGGCGCAGGTCAGCCCGGCGGCCACGACGGCGCTGCTCGACGCCTATCCGCGGTCCTCGCCACAGTCCGCCGCGACCATCAGTCTGGTGAACCGCCTCCGCGACGACGTCCTCCCGCGAGTGCAACGAGGCACCGCCTCCCGGGTCCTGGTCGGCGGAGCCAGCGCGTCGGCGATCGATTTCAGCCTTGTGCTCTCGACCAAGTTGCCGCTGTTCATTGCCGTCGTGCTGATCCTGTCGGCGATCCTGCTCGCGCTCGTGTTCCGCTCGCTGATCGTGCCGCTCCAGGCCGCGGCGATGAACCTCCTGTCGATCGGCGCGTCACTCGGCGTCATCGTCGCCATCTTCCAATGGGGATGGCTGGGAAGCCTGCTTGGCGTCACTCCCGGTCCGATCGAGGCGTTCATCCCGGAGGTCCTCTTCGCGATCGTCTTCGGGCTCTCGATGGACTACGAGGTGTTCATCGTCTCTCGGATCCACGAGGAATGGGTCCGCCGTCGCGACGCCACGGCCGCCGTTCACCACGGCATGAGCACCACCGGGCGGCTGATCACCGCGGCGGCCACGATCATGATCTGCGTCTTCGCGTCCTTCGCGCTGGGCGACAACCGCGACCTCAAGCTGTTCGGCATCAGCATGGCCAGCGCGGTCTTCGTCGACGCGTTCGTCGTGCGCAGCCTCCTGCTGCCATCCGTCCTGCAGGTCCTCGGACCTCGCACCTGGTGGATGCCCGACTGGCTGAGCCGCCGCGCGCCGCGGATCTCCATCGACGCCGAGATCCCCGCCGGCACCCCCGCACTGGAGGAACGATGATCACGCAACACCGCAAACCAACGCTGCCGGCCCCAGCAGCGGGAACGCTCGCGCCGCCGGCTTCGATCGTCAGCCGGGCCCGGCACGTCTGGGAACCGTCGACGCCGCCCGGCAAGCGGTGGCGCTCGACGAGATGCTCACCGGCCGCGAGCATCTGCGCTTTCAGGCGACACCGCACGGCCTGTTCGCCATGCCGGGGCCGCCCGCGCGCACCAACTGCTGGAACGCGTCGACCTGACCGAGGCCGCCGGTCAGCACCCCCCGGCCTGATCGATCCAAAGGGTGGTGAGCGGTCCCGCGACGCCGCTCACTGGATCGGTTCGGGGCAGCTGCACCCGCGCGATGTTCGCGCGCACCTCGTCGTGCTCGGCCGGATCGCCGCGGCGCAGGTCCCAGGCGATCCCGTCGGGGTAGGCGCCGACGACGAGCAGGTCCTCGCCACCGAGGTTGCGGTGGCCCGTGCCGGCGGGAAGCACGAGGACCTGGCCGCGGCGCACGCGAAGTTCACGGCCCTGCGGTCCGCCGAGCATCACCGCGGTCGAGCCCCCGACAATGCCCAGAACCTCGTGTGATGTCGAGTGGAAATGGTGGAAGGGATAGATCCCGTTCTGCCACGCGCCCAGCCAACCGTGCCGGGCGAACAACTGCTCGCAGGCAGCAGCGTCGCGGGCCTCGGCGACGTCGTCGTAGACGAGCACGGGCAGGGGGGAGTTGGGGATCGCGCCGTCGTCGTCAAAGGTCCATGTGACCGGGTCCATCGTCTTGCCACGTTACGAGAAGCCGTCCGCCGGCAACCCGAAGCGGAACCCGGATGAGCGCAGCTGTGTCGGCGAGGCGAGGCTCTGGTGACCTGGGCGGTCAATGCTCAGCCGGGTTTTCGGAGAGGCTGAGCCAGCGGTCTAGTTCGTCCATCAGGGTTTCGACGATCGGGTGCAGCTCGTCGGCGATCTCCGTTCGGGAGCGTCCCTCGTGGGTGCGCCGGCCGGCGCGGCCGCTGATGATCTGGACACGCCGGCGAGGGCGATCCCTTATCTCAACCCGCCATCTCGAGGTACTGGACCTGACTCATCTACATACTGACTCTGATCCCGCCACACCCCCGGCCTCCGTCCTCGACGAGGTCGCTACATGCCGAGCCGTAACGGGATTGATGCCTAGATCCGGGGAGCGGGTCACGCGCTCGCGAGCGCTGCCCGCAACTTTCATCTGTTCACGAGCCGCGGGGATCGGCTCCGCTCCCACTTTCGTCGTTGCCGGCGCTTTTCTCCGGCGAGGACATTCTTGGCTCCTCCGCTGTCCGGGCCGTTCTCCGACGGGCGGATCCGGGCGCGACGGCTCGCAGCTCCCGCACCCGCGGGGTCTGGAACCGGTGAGCGCTCGGTGGTTCGTCGGTACTTGGGATCTGCCTGTTGTCGTCGTGCACCAGATCTTCTCTCCCTGCTTCGCCGCTCGATCTCGTCTCATCCGGTTTACTCCCCGGCGGCTCGATCGGGACCCGGGGATGTCGCCCTGCGTACGTGCGCACGACGACAGCGGCCCGGCAGCCTCCGGGGAGGGCTGAGTCTTCTCAAGCTCGGCGGTTTCCAACGCCTGCGCGGACGACACCGCGCCTGACTGCGGCCAGACGTCAGCTGCTTGCCGACGGCGATAGGAACTTCGTCGGGACGCCGAGCGTCCGACCGGGACGAGCACACACGTGGGCGTCGCCGGGAGGCTCCGCGCAAACGGGTGCAGCCTCGCGGCCTGCTCCGAGGTCATTGACGTGATGCGCGTGTGCCGCGGCTCACGAGAGCCTCCAGCGACCGGGTGTTGACGACGTCGGCGGCCGTGGCCCACCCGCGGCGCGCGGTGGCGACCGAGAGCGTGATGTTGTCCAGGCCCGCCGGGGAGTGCGCGTCGGTGGAGCAGACGATCGGGACGCCGGCCCGCAGCGCGGCGCGCACGTGCTCGCCGCTGAGGTCCAGCCGGGCGGGCAGGCCGTTGACCTCCAGGGCGATGCCCTGCGTCCGCGCGAGGTCGAAGATCCGCTCCAGGTCCAGTGCGTTCTCCGGCCGCCGGTTGATGAGGCGGCCGGTAGGATGGCTGAGACAGCGGACGGCGGGGTGGCGCAGGGCCTCCTCCACCCGCTTGGTCATCTCCGCGCGAGGCATTCGCTGTCCGCTGTGCACGCTGGCCTGGACCCATTCGAGCTCAGCCAGGACGTCGTCGGGGAGGTCGAGCCGCCCGTCGGGGAGGATGTCGCACTCGATCCCGCGCAGCACCCGGAACGGCGCCAGCTCGGCGTTGGCCGCCGCGATCTCCTCGCCCTGCCGGCGGACATCGTCGGGAGTGAGTCCCTGCACCGCCCCCACCGCGGGGGTGTGGTCGCAGATGGCCAGATACTCATAGCCGCGTGCGCGAGCGGCACGCGCCATCTCCGCGACGCTCACCCGCCCGTCTGACCACGTCGTGTGGCAGTGCAGGTCGCCGCGGATCTGCTCGATCTCGACCAGGGGCGGCGGGTCTGCGCGGAAGGGCCCCTCGCGCAGCTCGGGGGGGCACCAGGGCACGCCCAGGACCGTGTAAACCGCCTCCTCGTCGGGGCCGGCGGGCAGCGGCTCGAGCGCCGCCACGTAGTCGGGCGATCCGGTCGCACGCATCATCGCGGTCCCGAACCGGTCGGGCTCCGGGACCGTCAGCTCCACGGGGACCCCGTCCACGGTGACCCCGACCGCGTGGCGCTCGCCCTGCTCGATCACGGCGACGATCTGGGGTAGCTCCGCGAACCGCGTCAGGACCGCATCGGGACGTGACGCGGCGCGGACGACCGCGAGCCGATGGCAGGAGTCACACCAGCGCCGCACGTCCCCCGCGGGCTCGGCATCAAGGGCGCGGGCGATGCCGCGGACGAGATCCCAGGCGCGGTTGAGCCACACGCCCCGTGGCGAGCGCGCCTCGGTCTCCCGGGCCAGCGCCGACACGATCTGCGCCTCGGTCTTGGGGCCGATGCCGGGCACGTCCCGCAGGCGGCCCGCAGCGGCCGCCTCCCGTAGCTCGCCGGCGGTGCGGATGCCGAGCGCGCGGGCGATGTCGATGGCGCGCTGGGCGCTCAGCCCGAGGTAGCGGCCGAGGCCGACCAGGTCAGGCACAAGGTCACGCTCGAGCTCGGCGAGCTCCGCGATCTGTCCCGTGGCCATGAGCTCCCGCAGGCGGGCCTCGATCCCGGGGCCGATGCCCCGGAGCTCGCGACCGCGACCTGCGGCGACGAGCTCGGCGACCGGCGCCCCGCTGTGGCGGACGGTCTCAGCCGCCCGCCGGTAGGCGCGGATCGTGTACGGATTGGCGTCGCCGAGCTCCAGCACCGCCGCGAAGGCGTCGAGCCGGTCGGCGATCTCGGCATTGCCCACTACGTCGCGGCGCCGTTGTCCACTGGATCGCGGCCACCTGGATGTGGGCGCGGGAGCTGGCGTGTGTTGACGTAGTTCGCCATCTGCAGGGATTTCCGGGCGGACACGGGCGTGTGAGCACTCTGCAGGGCAGCTGAAGGCTCAGATTGCCTTGTGCGGAACATATCTCGGAACGCGCGTTTGGACTCAGTGAGTCACCGATACGCCGAGCGGTCCATCCCAGGCGTTGCGGCGCCCACCGCCCGGGAGATACCGAGACGGCGTGCGGTCGCAGGCGGAGTTGGAGCGGGAGGCGTCGCGCGGCATATGGCGGAAACCCTGCTCCAAACGATGTCGGGGTCCGGGTTGGAGTCCCGCGCCGGGTGTATGGATTCGCGGGCGCCAAGCCCGGCTCGGTCTCCCGGTGACGGATGGAGCGTCCATGACAGAATCCCGGCATGGCGATGCGAGACCGGCCGCCGTTCCGCGCCGACCACGTCGGGAGCCTGCTCCGCCCGCCCGAGCTGCTGGCTGGCCGCGAGGCGCACGCCGCCGGCCGGATCGGCGACGCGGAGCTGCGGGCGGCCGAGGACGAGGCGATCCGGGAGGCGGTGAAGCTGCAGCGGGACGTCGGTCTGCGGAGCGCGACCGACGGGGAGTTCCGGCGCGCGTCGTGGCACATGGACTTCATCTATGCGCTCGACGGCGTGAGCCGGGCGCCCGGCGACCTGAAGGTGGAGTTTCACAACGACCAGGGGGAGATCGAGTTCACTCCGGCGGCGATGACGGTCGACCGGAAGCTCGGCGTATCGGAGACGATCTTCGGCGAGGCCTTCGCCTACCTGGCCTCGTGCGTGTCTGAGACGCAAACGCCGAAGCTGACGATTCCGTCCCCGAGCATGGTCCACTATCGCGGGGGCCGAGCGGCCATCGACGCTGCCGTCTATCCAGGCATCGACGACTTCTGGTCTGACCTGACCGCCGCCTACCGCGAGGAGGTGCGCCGCCTCGGCGAGCTGGGCTGCACGTACCTGCAGTTCGACGACACGAGCCTCGCTTACCTCAACGACCCGCGCCAGCGGGAGCACGTGCGGGACATCGGCGGCGACGCCGACCACCAGCACGAGGCTTACATCGCCCACATCAACGAGGCGCTGGCCGGGCGTCCCCGCGGGATGGCGGTCACCACGCACATGTGCCGCGGCAACTTCCGCTCCTCCTGGGTGGCCGAAGGAGGCTATGACTTCGTGGCCGAGGCGCTCTTCAATCAGCTCGAGGTCGACGGCTTCTTCATGGAATGGGACGATGCCCGCTCGGGCGGCTTCGAGCCGCTGCGGTTTGTTCCGCAGGGCAAGGTGGTCGTCCTCGGGCTGGTCACGACCAAGCGCGGCGCCCTCGAGGATCGCGACATGCTGCGACGGCGGATCGATGAGGCGTCCCGCTACGTCGACGTCGACCAGCTGTGCCTGTCGCCGCAGTGCGGCTTCTCCTCGACCGTCGAGGGCAACGCCCTCACCCGCGATGAGCAGGCCGACAAGCTCCGGCTGGTCGTCGAGGTCGCCGAGGAGGTCTGGGGGTAGGCGTACTCAGCCGGCTCGTTCGGCCGAGGCGAGGCCACGCCGCGCGAACGCGGCCATCACCGCGGCCGCGACAGCAAGTCCCACGAACGCGGCGGCCACCTTCACGGGCGAGCCCGCCAACAGCCCGCGCCCGGCTTCGAGGACGGCCGTGACCGGGTTGAGGTTGGCAACGTCGTGGATCCAGCCGGTGAGCAGCGCCAGAGGCACGTACACGGGGGCGAGGAACAGCAGCACGAACACCGGCATCTGAATCAGGGCACCGGCTTGCTCGGTGCGCAGGAACATGGCAACTCCGCACGCCCAAAGCGCGGCCACGAGGTTCATGATCACGCCGAGCCCAAGTAGCCCGAAGAGTTGGATGCCGTCGCCGTTGACGTTCATTCCGGCGATCAGCGCTGCGACCGTTACCACGGTGCCGGTCAGCGCCCACCGCAGCAGCGCGCCGACCACGTAGCCGGCGATGATCCCGCTGCGTCGCGGCGCGCTGAGCAGGAGCCTCCGGGCAAAGCCCGAGTCGAAGTCGCGGGCTATGGCAAACCCGGTGAACACGCCGCCGAACGCGGCCGACTGCAGGAACACGAACACGAACTGAAAGGCCGTGTAGCCGGGCGCATAATGGAAGTTAGGGATGTCGCTGATTCTCGAGAGGCCACCGGCAAAGGCGATCAGGAAGAACAACGGGAAGACGATCGACGGGACCAGGATCGCCGGGTTGACGACCGTGTTGTGAATCGACCGCCAGGCGACGCCACGAGCGACGTTCAGGAAGCGGCTCACTTGCGCGCCAGCCTTGTCTTCATCGCCGACTGCGAGAGGCCGAGCGCGATCACCATCAGCGCGATCGTGAATCCGAATCCCAGGGCCAGAGCCTCGGCGTCCCAGCCGGTGATGACCAGGCTGCGGAGCGCTTCGAGCACGTAGGAGAGCGGGTTGTATGTAGCGATGTCACGAAACCACGTCGCCTTGATCAAGTTGCGCGGGAGGCTCGAGGAGCTCAGAAACAGCAAGACGAACAACAGTGGAAAGATTCCCTGGACAGCCTCGCCGGTGCCGAACCGCAATGCCAAGAGGCCCCCGAGGCTGGCGAAGGCGAACGCGATCAGGATCGAGAGGGCGAGCAGCACGAGCGCGCCGCCGACGCCGCTGGCAAACGTGACTCCGCTGGCCAAGCCGACGAGCAGGTAGACGACTGCCTGCACCACGCCGAGCACGAGCGCCCCGCCGAGCTGACCGACCAGCAACGCGGCACCTCTCAGTGGCGTCAGCGCCAGCCGGTTGAGGAAACCGCTCTCGATGTCGCGCGCCAAGTCGACGCCCGCGCTGATTGACACGAACATCGCGCCCTGGACGAAGGTCATCGCGATCAGGAAGTCCCGATAGTTGTGGGTCGGAAACCCCGGGATACGGGTCGCGGGGCTGAGCGCCGAGCCGTTGATCGCGAACAGGATCAACGGGAAGATCATCGGGAAGATCAAGAGCCCGCGCTGACGCCCGGTCCGCACCACCGCCCGCTGAGCGACGGCGAGGGTCTGCTCGAAGAGACCGGACACATCGGATGTCCGCCCGCGGGGTGGCGGGACGGCTACCTCAACGGCCACGTCGCCTCCTCCGTCGCCCGCCTTCCTGCGCCGGCGCCTCGGCCACGTCTCCGTCGCCGGAGCCCTCCAGCTTGCGACCGGTCTTGGCCAGAAACACATCGTCGAGCGAGGGCTGATGCAGCTGGAGCGTCTGCACGCGCAGATCAGCCTGGTCCAGGATGCGGACGATCTCGGCGAGCTCGGACTCGCCGCCGGGCAGCTGCACGGTGACGGCGCCGCGACCGTTGCGCCGCATCTCGCCAAAGCCGGAAAGCCGCTGTGCCAGGCGATCGCCGGCATCCGGATCAGCCGGAGTCACCTCGACAGTCGGGCTGCCGATCTCTGCCTTGAGCTGTCCCGGCGTGCCCTCAGCGACGATCCGGCCATGGTCGATGATCCCGATGCGGTCGGCGAGAGCATCGGCCTCCTCGAGATACTGGGTGGTGAGGAACACCGTCATCCCCTCGTCATGGGCAAGCCGCGCCACCTCCTCCCACAGCGCCGTCCGGCTCTGGACGTCGAGGCCCGTGGTTGGCTCGTCCAGGAACAAGATCCGCGGTGAGTGCACCAGCGCGAGGGCGAGGTCCAGGCGGCGCTTCATCCCGCCGGAGTAGCCGCCCACGCGTCTGTCGGCCGCGTTGCTGAGCCCGACACGCTCGAGCAGCGCGTCGGCGCGCCGGCGCCGCTCCGTCGCCGGAAGGCCCTGCAGGGTGGCCTGGAGCAGCAGGTGCTCGCGGCCGGTGAGGATCGCATCGAGTGCTGCCTCCTGAAGCGCCGCACCGATTGCCGCCCGCACCTGTGCGCCTTGGTGGACGACGTCGTATCCGCCGACGGTGGCCCGTCCACTGGTGGGGGGGAGCAGGGTCGTGAGCATCAACACCGTGGTCGACTTGCCGGCGCCATTGGGCCCGAGAAAGCCGTAGATCTCCCCGGGAGACACCGCGAGGTCGATGCCGTCGACGGCCCGCGGTCCCTTTCGAAACTCGCGAACCAGCTTCTCGACCTGAATCGCCGGTTGCTCGCTCACCTCCGTGACCCTAGCAAAACTTTAGTTTGTCAATGATCGACAGAGTCAATAGAATGGTGGCAATGGCAGCAGGCTTACACCGCCTGGAGATGGGATCACCGGCAGCCGAGGCCTGGGCGCTTCTGCGTGCGTTCTTTGGACAGCATCGGCGGCGGTTTCTCACCGCCGCCTCCGAGCTTGACATGCACCCCGCTCAAGCGGGAGCTCTCCTACAGCTGTCCTCGCCTCTCCCGATGAATGAACTTGCGGCGCTACTGGGCTGTGACAACTCGAATGTGACGGGCCTGATCGACCGGCTTGAGGTCCAGGGACTCGTCACCCGCGAGCCGAGCTCCCACGACCGTCGCGTCAAGCATGTCCTTTTGACACCTGCCGGACAGGCGCTGCGTGGACGGATGCTCGATCGGGTGGGACGACCGCCGCCCCGCTTGGAGCGCCTGTCACTCGCCAAACAACGTCAGCTGCGTGACCTGCTGCGCCAGGTGCTCGAGGACGAGGCTCTCCTCGACGCGGTGTCTGAACCAGACGCGAAGGCCTGACAACGCACGCAGCGGTGCCGGGTCACGGCGACACCAAGAGCGGTCACCGGATCGCGGGTCGATCGGTCCAAAGCAACGACGGGTAGTAGTCCCACACCACGTCATCATGCATCGCGAAACGGACGCCGATTCGCAGCATCCGCTCGACGAGACCACCGTCGTGCGCGATTCCGAACAGCCAATCAGTGGGTTGCAGAGGCAGATAACGCAGACCGGCGTGGATCAGGGAGCTCTGCAGCCCCCAGGCGCCACACTCAGGGGGGAATCGACCGAGCTCTGTCGATTCGTCGTCGGGCAGATGCTGCATCGCCAAGCCATAGGGAACCTCAGCGCGGGCAGCACGCGCGAGTCCGAGCAATGACTCCACGCACGTCGCGCGTAACGCGTCATCGTCGTTGACGACCCCGATCCAGCGCCCGCGCGCGAGCGCCAACCCGGTGTTGTGAGGCGTCGTGCCCCCGACCAGCCACGCGTCCTCGCGACGGGCCGGATACGGACCGCGGTAGGGAAGATTGACGAACCGCAACCGCTCGTCGTCAAACGAGGCGACGACGTCTGCCGCGTCGGCCGCCGCATCGCCGACCACGATGCACTCGAAGTGCGCATACGTCTGGGCCAGCACCGAAGGCAAGGCACGCTCACCCAATAGCCGCGGACGGTTGAACGTCGTCACGATGATCGTCACCAGCGGCTCAGGCTCGTCGAACGCGAGTGCATATTCCTCCGTACCGCGCAGGGACCACAGCCGCTCCCACGACTGGGCGTCCTGGTCACGCACCACCCGCAGGGCGTCCAGGGTCCGCCGATGCTCGCCCCGCCCCTGTGCGGCGAGCGCGTTGAGCCCGCGACTGACGGCGGCCACCTCTTCACGGCACGCCTGCACATCCCCCGCCAGACGGGTCGACAACTCGATCATCTCCTCGGCACGCGCTCGCGCCGCGCGGAGATCCGCCCGGGCGGCACGGAGCCGCTCCCACTGGGCGCGAAGACCACGCCGGGAACCGGTCATACCTCCCGCGCCGTCAATAAGCGCCCTCCAACACCAAGGATCATTGCCCGCCTCCTCGAGATTCGATTCGTCATCCCTCATCCCCAGGACCCCCGCCCCGGATGCATTCAAGCACTGAATGAGCCGGATCACCGTGACACATCTCGCCAACGGGCCACGGAATGCTGTGCGTCAACCCCGAGCACCTCGAGGTGGTTTCACGCGGACAAGAGAGCAGGCGTGCAATGAATGGTGGCCGCCACGCGCGCCGGAAAGGCGATCGTCCGGTGCATGGTCACGGCTCATTCACGGTAGCTTCACATCTCGGCAACGCCGAGCCGACAGACGATCGCAAGACTGCGCCCGGGGTGCCCGGGGGCCCCGCGCACGTTCAACGATCAGAGAGGACGACGATGGCACGACGCCTATCCTTGGCGTCCCTGGCTGTGCTGGCCGCAGCCGGGACTTCGGTCTTCGCGGCCCAGGCGGCAGACGCCGGGTCAGGACATCACGGCGATCACGGTCATGCCGGACGCTGGCGTAGCGCCCATACGGCCTGGAAGCCCGGAGGCGCAGGTCAGACGGCGACGCCGATCAAGCATCTGGTGGTGATCTTCCAGGAGAACGTCTCCTTCGATCACTACTTCGGGACCTACCCCAAGGCGGTGAACGGGGCTGGGGAGCCCAGCTTCCACGCCGCGCCGGACACGCCATCGGTCAATGGATTGTCCGGAGAGCTGCTGACGAACAACCCCAATGAGTCCAACCCTCAACGACTGAACCCCTCCCAGGCCCTGACCTGCGATCAGGACCACGGCTACACGGATGAGCAGAGCGCGTTCGACCACGGGCTGATGGACAAGTTCGTCCAGGACACCGGAGGTGGCCTGACCCTCGCGCAGTGCCTGACCTCGGTCGGCAACACCGCACCGGCCGGCGGGACGAACCCGAATTACGCGGTGATGGACTACTACGACGGCAACACCGTCACCGGGCTGTGGAACTACGCGCAGCACTTCGCGCTCAGCGACAACTCGTTTGGGACCAACTTCGGACCGTCGACGCCCGGGGCGATCAACGTGACCGCCGGCAACACGTACGGCGCCATCTGCGGTCCCACCAGCGCCGTATACGGGGGCACGCCGTGCACGGCGTCGCCGGGATCGGTGGCGGCGACCCCAGGATCACCGGCGGCGCAGGGCACCGAAACCGACTACAGCGACGCCGACCCCAACTTCGACGTCTGCTCGGCCACCGAGGATGGCAATTCAGCCGCCAGGACGATGCAGATGGGCGGGCAGAACGTCGGTGATCTGCTGAACAAGGCCGGAGTCACGTGGGGCTGGTTCGAGGGTGGCTTCGCCAGCCCGAACTACCTCCCCAGCAAGCCGAGCAGCGACAACCTGTCCCAGGTGTGCACCGGTACCCACACCAATATCGGTGGGGCATCCGTCAAGGACTACATCCCCCACCACGAGCCGTTTCAGTACTACGCGTCGACCGCCAATCCGCAGCACCTGCCGCCGAGCTCGATCGCGATGATCGGCCGCCAGGACCAGGCCAACCACCAGTACGACATCAAGGACTTCTGGGCCGCCGCCTACCGCGGCAACCTGCCCGCGGTGTCATACCTCAAGGCCCCGGCCTATCAGGACGGTCACGCCGGCTACTCAGATCCGACGGACGAGCAGCGGTTCCTGGCCGAGACGATCAACCGCCTGGAGCGGCTGCCCAGCTGGAAGAGCACCGCCGTGGTGATCAACTACGACGACAGCGACGGCTGGTACGACCACCAGATCGGGCCGATCGTTCGGCAGTCGCAGACCTCGCTCGACACGCTGACCGATCCCGGTCAATGCGGCAGCAACGCGAGCAAGGTCCCGACCACCGACAGCGGCAAGCCGGAGCAGGCTCGTTGCGGCGTCGGACCGCGCCTCCCGCTGCTGCTGATCTCACCGTACGCCAAGCGCAACTACGTGGACAACACGTTCACCACCCAGACCTCGGTGGTTCGCTTCATCGAGGACAACTGGCTCGGCGGAGACAGGATCGGCAACGGATCCGCCGATGCGACCACCGGCTCACTGAACAGCATGTTCGATTGGAGCGGGCGGGGTGCCCGCCCGTTGTTCCTGGACCCGGGGACGGGCGAGCCGACATCCGGCGGCGGCTGGGGCGGATGAGCTCCGCCGGCCACGCCTGAGGCGTCGTTACGCGTAGCGGACGCCCGGCACAACGATCCGGATCATGGCGGCCCGGCGCAAACCGCGCCGGGCCGCCGACGTCTCGGGACCCGGGGCGATGGAGCGCTCACGCGCCAGAAGAGCTAGGCAGCGATCTGGCCCAGAAACCGTCCTCCGCGAAGAGCTCCTCGACGCAGTCGTCCAGCACGCCGGCGTCGTTCGCGAGGTCCAGGACGGTGTAGCGGCGACGGATCATCTGCGCCCTGCGGTAGGTCGCCTTGAAACGGTCGACGCCCAGGCCGATCTCGAGCGGAGTGGTGGGACAGTCGGCCTCCTTCAGCAGAGCCCGCACCTGGTGGGCGGGCATCAGCTGCTCCCGGACCCGGTCCCGGAGCTCTGACCAGCGGTCCGTCAGCAGCGCAAGCCGCCGCGCGAGCTCGTCTGGCTCGAGGTACTTCGCGCGGGTCTCCTCGACCGCGCGGTCGTCGAGACCGGTGCTCGCCAGAGCAGCCCGGACACGGCGCTCGACCTCGTCCCAGGTCGGCCGACCGCGGACGGCGGCCTCTATATCCAGGCGGGCGAGGTCTCGTTCCAGGATCCGTTCGTACAGGGCGGCGATCGACACCGTGCCCACCCCCACCTTGAAGCCGTGCGACAGGGGCGGTTCGCCGTTCTCGGGGCTCTCGCCGAGACCCTCCATCTCCCACAGGTGACTGAACTGATGCTCGGCGCCGGAGGCGGGCCGAGACGACGACGCCGCCTGCATCGCCAATCCCGACATGACGAGGCCCTCGATCATCGCTTCCATCGTCGCCGGATCGCCGTGGTGCAGGGCACCGGGGCGGCTGGTCGCGTCGCGCAGCGGCCCCTGGACGAGTGACCACGCCTTGGGCTCGATCGGCTCGACCTCGAGCAGATCGGCGACGATCCAATCCGCGCCGGCGGTGACCTTGGCCAGCAGGTCGGCGTAGCCGGCGGAAGTCGCGCGTGCCGGCGCGTTGGTCAGCACCGCGAGATCGGCGACCAGCGCCCGGGGCGCCGCGCACTCCATCGTCTGCTTGAAGCCGTCCTTGGTGATCGAGGCGCCGAAGGACGTGTAGCCGTCCATCGAAGCCGCGGTGGCGACGGTCATGTAGGGGCGATCGCACTCGTGTGACGCTCGCTTGACGATGTCGTTGACCGTTCCCGAGCCAACCGCCACCGGAATCGCCTCATGCCGGCGCAGTGACTCGACGGCGGTCTCGATGTTCGCGTATTCGGCATGGAGGGTGGGTCGACCCGGAAAGACGAACGGGTCGATCACCTCGCGTCCGGAGCCCTCGAGCGTCCGGTTGACCGTGGCGCCAGCCACTTCAAACGTGTTCTCGTCGGCGATGACGATCGCGGCCCGGTCTCCGAAGCTGGTCTCGAACACGTCCGCGACCCCGCCCAGGGTGCCTTCGCCGATCACCACATGCTGCGTGTCGGTCGCCTCACGCAGTGCCTCGGTGACACGGCGCTCATCCATCGCCTGACCTCACCCTCGCCTCGCCGCCGAAGAATGAGCCCCAGGGCAAGTCGACCGGTCGCTCGAGCTCGATCACGTCGTACAGGTGGCGGAGCAGCGGAAAGGCTTCCGGCTCGACGATCCCGCGCTCGCGCAGCTTCGCCAGTGCACCACCGATCTCGCGGATTGCCGCCGCGCCCTCGAGCGTGGGATGACCGAGCTGCTCCGACGCTTCCTCGAACCGAACACCCGCCCCCAACAGCCTCCCGACACGCACGTTTCGGCCGCCGGTGCTCGTCACGTACATGTCGCCGACGCCGGGTAGCCACTCGGTCGTGTCGGGGTCGCCTTCGAGCAGGGTGACCATCCGCCGCATCTCCACGGCGCCCTGGGCGAACAGGGCCGCTTCGTAGTTGTGCATGCGCTTCGAGCTCTCGGACTCGCCGCGCGCCGCGAGCACCCCGTCCGCGAGCCCTACGCCGAGCGCGTAGCAGTTCTTCAGCGCGGCGCACACCTCGCAGCCGACGAGATCGGTCGACGTCCAGACGCGGTACCTCTCGGTGCGAAACGTCTCGGCGAGGCAGGTGAGCGCCGCCTGATCGGGACCAGCGAAGACGACGCACGTGTCGCGGCCGACGGCGACCTCCGCGGCGATCGAGGGACCGGTGATCGCCGACACGGAGCTCCCGGCGCGCTGTGGCTCAGACCAGGACTCGGCGAGCACGTCGGGAAGGATGCGCAGGTCGCCCTCGGCGCCGGCCTCCAGCCCTTTGGCGATGGCTATCACCGGCGCTCGTTCCGGAAGCAGACGGGCGAGTTGCCGGCCGGCCCAATCGACGCCGAACGAGTTCACGCCGCTGAGAACGATCTCTGCGCCGGCGAATGCATCCGCCGCCTCCTCCAATTGGTATGGCTTGACCGACGCCGGCAGCTCCACCTCGAGACCCGGATGCACGTGGCTGCCCTTGAGGCTGTCGATGATGTCGCGGTCCAGATGGGTGCCGACCAGCCGAACGTCATGGCCGTTGTCGGCGAGTGGCACGCTCAGAGCCGAACCCATCACCCCAGATCCGAGAATCGCCACCCTCGTCATATCTCGGCCAAAAGGTTGTGCCCGCAGGGATGAGCGGGTAGATCTAACCTCATGCGAGGAGTGCGATTCAGCCGGCTCATACGCGAGACAGTGCCCCGCCGCGTGCGCGGAGAAACCGATCGGCCGGCGCCGTGAGCTCATCCACCAACGGCGGCGGTCCCTACCTGCTCGGGATCGACTTCGGCACCGAGAGCTGTCGCGCCGGGGTGTTCGACGCGTCCGGGCACTGCCTTGCCGTGGAGGTCACGACGTATGAGCTGGAGCATCCACGGCCGGGATGGGCCGAGCAGGATCCGGACGATTGGTGGGCGGCCCTGGTCGAATCGGTGGCAAAGGCGCTGCGCGCCGCCGGGATCGACGGCGATTCGATCGCGGGGCTCAGCGTGGACGCGACCACCTGCACCGTCGTCGCGCTCGACGGCTCGGGGCGACATCTGCGTCCCGCGATCATGTGGATGGACGTGCGTGCCTCCGATCAGGCGCGGCGGATCGCAGAGTCGGAGCATCCCGCCCGCAAGTACAACGGCGGCGGCCCGGTTTCGGCCGAATGGCTCCCGTCGAAGCTGCTGTGGATCAAGGAGCGCGAGCCCGATACCTACGGCGCGGCCAAGTACCTCGTCGACGCCCCCGACTGGGCGACGTTCCGGCTGACCGGGACTCTGACGGCCAACGTCAACACCGCTGCGGTTCGCGGCTACCACGACCGCGACAGCGGCGGCTGGCCCGTCTCGTTCTACGAGGAAGTCGGGCTCGACGACGTGTTCGAGAAGCTGGCCCCCAAGGTGCTCGATCTCGGCTGCCCGGTCGACGGACTTTCGCGGGAGGCCGCCGGTGAACTGGGCCTCAAGGCCGGGACGCCGGTGGCGCAGGGGGGCGGTGACGCCTGGGTCGGCCAGATCGGCTTGGGCGTGGTGACGCCCGGCCGGATGGCACTGATCACCGGCTCTTCGCATGTCCTTTCCGGACAGAGCGACCAGCCGATCAGCGGTGCCGGTTTCTTCGGCGCGTTCACCGACGCCGTCGTCCCCGGTCAGTACACGGTCGAGGGCGGGCAGGTATCCACCGGCTCGGTCCTGAAATGGTTCGCTGACAACTTCTGCGGCGATGCGTTGCGCGAGGCCGAGCGCCGCGGAACGAGTGCCTACGAGGTGCTCAACGAAAGCGTCGCCTCGATCCCGCCCGGCTCCGACGGGCTGATCGTCAACGAGTACTGGCAGGGCAACCGGACCCCGTACACCGACCCTCTCGCCCGTGGCATCGTCTGGGGGTTGAGCCTTCATCACACGCCCGCGCACGTGTACCGCGCGATCCAAGAGGGGGTCTGCTACGGCACCGCCCACATCCTGCGGGCCATGCGCAAAGCCGGCTTCGAGGTGGAGACGCTAGTCGCGGCGGGCGGCTTCACCAACAGCCGCCAGCTGATGCAGCTGCACGCCGATGTCAGCGGCGTACCGATCGCGTTGACGGAGTTCGGCGACGCGGTCGTGCTTGGCGGCGCCATCCTCGCTGCGGTCGGCGCCGGGCTGTTCGCCGACATCCCGGCGGCGGTGGAGAACATGGTGCACGAAAACGAGACCATCGAGCCCGATCCGGACGTGCACGAGCGCTATCAGTTCTTTGTCGACGCCTACGCGGAGGCCTATCCGGCGATGCGACCTCTGATCCACCGCGTGGCCGAGGAGATCGCCGGCGACGAGTCCGTCGATGCCTGAGACCAAGCAGAAGGAGGAACACATGCAACCGATCGCCATCGGCGCCGACGAGGCGGGAGCGCCGCTCAAGGAGCACCTCGTCGAGTACCTGAAAGAGAACGGCTACGACGTCAAGGACTACGGCAACGGCAGCGAGCAGGACTATCCAGACGTCGCCTCGCGCGTCGCCGAGGCCGTTTCACACGGTGAGCACGACCGGGCGGTCCTGGTGTGCGGCACCGGCCTCGGGATGGCGATCACCGCCAACAAGATCCCGGGCGTCCGAGCCGCGACCGCCCACGATGCTTATTCAGCCGAGCGCGCCCGCAAGTCAAACGACGCCCAGGTGATCACCATGGGCTCGCGCGTGATCGCCCCCGAGGCGGCCGAGAAGGTGCTCGACCACTGGCTGGCGTCCGAGTTCGAAGGCGGCGGCTCCACGCAGAAGGTCGAGAAGATGAATGCAGTCGACGCCACGTTCCGCGCCAAGTGATGGGGAACGACCCAAACCGTCAGGCTCGGAGACGGCCGTGACCTACGTCATCGGAGTGGACAGCTCGACGACCGCCACCAAGGCGGTGGTGTGGGACCGAGACGGCAACGCGGTCAGCGAGGGGAGGCAGGAGTTCGAGCTCGCCATGCCGCACCCCGGGTGGCATGAGCAAGACGCCCAGGACTGGTGGCGCTCGACGGCGGCCGCCCTCCGGCAGGCCGCCGGGGGCGTCAAGGCCTCCGATATCGAAGCCATCGGGTTGACCCATCAGCGTGAGACGTTCGCCTGCCTTGGTGAGGACGGCACCCCGTTGCGTCCGGCGATGCTGTGGCTCGACGCGCGCGCTGTGCAGGAGGTGGAGGAGCACGGCAGCGAGGAGATCCACAGGATCACCGGCAAGCCCCCGGACACCACGCCCGCCTTCTACAAGCTGCTCTGGCTCCGCGCCCACGAGCCCGAGGTGCTGGAGCGGACCGACCGCGTCGTCGACGTTCACGCGTTCCTCGTCAAGCATCTGACGGGGGAGTGGCGAACGACCTGGGCGTGCGCCGATCCGCTCGGACTGGTCGACATGGAGACGTTCGACTGGTCTGGAGAAGTGCTGGGACAGGTTGGCCTGGAGCGCGGGCAGCTGTGTGAGCTGGCCGCGCCGGGGGCGGTCATGGGAGAGTTGAGCTCAGACGTCGCCGCCGAGCTGGGCCTGCCGGCGGGGATTCCCGTCGTCGGGGGTGCCGGGGACGGCCAGTCGGCCGGTCTCGGCGCCAACGTCACCAAACCGGGCCGGGCGTACCTGAACCTCGGCACCGCGGTGGTCTCCGGGACCTACAGCGAGGAGTACGCGTGGGGACGCGAGTTCCGCACCCTGAGCGGCCCGATACCGAAGACCTACACGCCGGAGACCCTCCTCCAGGGCGGCACCTACACGGTGTCCTGGTTCGTGAGCAAGCTCGCCGGCACGGAGGCCCTGCGGCTGGGACTCGACCTGTCCGACGAGGAGGTGCTCGAGGCCGCGGCCTCGCGTGTCCCGCCGGGTGCCGATGGCCTCCTCGCCGTCCCGTACTGGAGTCAGGCGCAGACCCCATACTGGGACGACTACGCCCGCGGCATGATCGTGGGCTTCCGGGGGCATCACGGCAAGAGTCACATCTTCCGCGCCATCCTCGAGGGCATCGCATTCGAGCAGCGATTGGTGACCGACGGGGTGGCCTCGGCACTGGACCAGGCGATCGACGTGTACCTCGCGCTCGGCGGGGGCTCGCGCAGCGCGCTCTGGTGTCAGATCATCGCCGACGTGACTCGTCGTACCGTGACCGCCTGCCGCGAGGTGGAGACGACGAGCCTTGGCGCCGGGATGCACGCCGCCGCGGCGGTCGGCTGGTTTGACTCGATCTCGGAGGCGGCTGAAGCGATGTCCGGCGAGGGCGCGAGCTACGAGCCGGATGAGCGCCGCGCCGAGCTCTATGGGCGGCTCTTCGACGTGTACCGCGAGATCTATCCGAGCGTGCGCGAGCTCTTCCCCCGCTTGAACGCGGCGCTGGGGTAGGCGCGGGGTCAAGCTGACTAGTCCCGCTCCGTGACCCCCTCCGGATAAGCGGCGGCGAGTCCCGCGGTCTGCTCCAACAAACGGCGGACCGTCATCGGGAGCCCCTCCCGCGTCACGTGGCCGGGGTGATGTTTTGATTGACGCGGAAGGCGTTGCCCGGGTCGTACTGCGCCTTGACGCGAGCGAGCCGTTCGTAATTGTCACGGTAGGTGGCACGGACCCGTTCCTGGCCCTCCTCCATCATGAAGTTGACGTACGCCCCGCCGGCCGAGTAGGGGTGGGTGGCGTCCCAGTAGCCGACGCACCAGTCGCTGATTGCGTCCGCGTTGGCGGGGTCGGGGTCCACGCCGAAGATGACCTCGGCCCACTGCGCGTCGCGGTAGCTGAACGCGGTGTCGGCGGACCCGACGTCGTGGGCGGCGCCGTCGATCGGGTACAGGTGCATCGTCGAGTGCATCGAGGGCAGCTTCTCGGCCCAGTGCCGGTGAGCCTCGATCAGCTCGTCAGACAGCTCGTTGACGAAGTCCGCCCGCCAGTAGCACTGCAGGCCCTTGGTGTAGAGCCCGTCGAACAGGCTCTGCAGCGCCGGGTACGGCACCGGTCCGACGTGGTGCAAGAGCGGCGTGCCGACGTCCTGCACCGGCGCCAGCAACCGCGTCGCCTCCTCTTCGGAGCCGACCACGCACCACATCACCGCGCACACCTTGCGCAGATGCAGCTCCTCGGGAAACATATCCACCGGCGGCACCGTCATCGCCGCCAGAAACCCGGTGACGGCGCGCGGAGCAGCCGGTAGGAACCGGCGGTAGAACCGCATCACCTCGGGCAGCTGCTCGATCGGCCAGAAAGTCGGCCCAGCGATCACCGCCGCCCCCACCGGGTGGGTCTTGAACTCGAACGTGGTGACCACGCCGAAGTTGCCGCCACCGCCGCGCAGCGCCCAGAACAGGTCAGGATGCTCACTGGCGCTGGCGTGCACCCGCGACCCGTCCGCCAGGACGACGTCGGCGCTGAGCAGGCTGTCGATCGTCAACCCGAACCGACGCGTCAAGTGCCCCAGCCCGCCGCCGAGGGTGAGCCCGCCTACGCCGGTGGTGGAGATGATCCCGGATGGCGTTGCGCGGCCGTGCTCGGCGGTCGCCTGGTCGACCTGGGCCCACGTGCAGCCGCCGCCGACGCGGACGGTGCCGGAGCCCGGATCGACCGCCACCTCCGCCATCCCGGCGAGGTCGACGACCACCCCGTCGTCGACGACGCCGAGGCCGCCCCCGTTGTGTGTACCGCCCCTGACCGCGATCGGCGCGTCGTGTGCCCGCGCAAAGCCGATCGTGCGGGCTACGTCCTCCGGGCTCGTGCAGCGGACGATCAGGGCCGGGCGCTTGTCGATCATCGCGTTGTGCACGGCGCGGGCCTCGTCGTACCCGGAATCGTCGGGCCCGATCATGCGGTTGTTCAGATCAGCCAGCTCACGGCGGGCGAGCTCGGCGAGAGATGCGGTGGCGGTCATGGAATCTCCTTATCCCCGGTGCAGGTGTGGCCGAATTGACCGCGTAGGAACCTACGGCTCCGCGGGAGCCCTGTCATGACCTGTTCTGATCCGATTCGAAGCGTTGAACCGGCTCGGCCGTGGCGTGGCATGATCAGATCTGACCATCGGCCGCGCCGGAAGGCTGGACGCCATGCCCAAGCTCCCAGGTCCGCTTCGCCTCACCTCCTCGTTTCCGTTTGCCGGACGGGTGCGGGAGTTGGCGACGTTGCGGACGCTGATCCCGCGTGCCGAGGGAGAGGGATTGCGGTTCGCGCTGGTCGGCGGCGAGGCGGGATCCGGTAAGAGCCGGCTCGTCCGCGAGTTCGCGCGCGAGGCCGCCGCCGAGGGCCTGCAGGTGGTGTACGGCGCCTGTGATGCGGTCGTCCGACGACCGTACCGGCCGTTCGTCGAGGCGCTCGACGAGCTGGTGCGAACCACCGACCCCGCCGCGTTGCGCGTGGATATCGGCGCCCACGGCGGCGACCTGCTGCGGCTGCTGCCAGATCTGGCGCAGCGGGTCGGTGAGCTGCCGCCTCCGGTCGCCGCCGATCCCGACACCGAACGCCACCGCCTGCACAGCGCGGTCGCCGACCTGCTCGCCGCCGTCGGCCGACGGGCGCCGCTGGTCGTTGTTATCGAGGACGGGCACTGGGCCGATACGCCCACCCTGCTGCTGCTGCGGCACCTGGCGCGCGGCGCGGTGGACGCGCGCGCGCTGGTCGTCACGACGTTCCGCGACACCGAGGCCGAGGTTCCGCAAGCGCTCTCGGCGGCGCTGGTCGACCTGCGCCGCTCAGAAGGCGTCGTGCGCCTGCGGCTGGCGGGACTGAGCGCCGCCGAGATCTCCGAGTTCCTCGCGTCCGCCGCCGACGACATCGGTCCAGATCTGCCCGAGACCGCCCAGGTCCTGCACGAGCTGACCGGCGGCAACCCCTTCCTGATCACCGAGCTGTGGCGGACGCTGCTGGAAGCGCGGACACCACCGGCCCGCGATGGTCATCCAGGGCTGGCGCAGGCGCTCGCCGATCTCGGCAGCACGGAGAGCGTGCGCGAGGTCGTCAGCCAGCGGCTGGCGCGACTGAGCACCACCACCACCGGACTGCTGGAGCTGGCCGCCGTGGCCGGGGCCGAGTTCGACCTTGATCTCGTTGCCGGCGCCGGGCTTCCCGACCCGGAGGTGCGCGCTGCGCTGGAGCAGGCGCTCGCCCACGGCATGATCGAGGAGCTGCCCGCACCCCGGCTCGCGTACCAGTTCACCCACGAGCTGGTGCGCCGCGCCCTCTACGACCGGATGCCCGGTCTGCGACGCGCCGAGCTGCACCTGGTCGTCGCCGAGGCGCTCGAGCGCGTCTACCAGGCTAGCGACCGGGGCGGCCTGGCCGAGCTCGCCCACCATTTCGCGGCGGCAGCGCCCGTCGACGGGTCCCGGCGCGCGGTGCAGTACGCGCTGCTGGAGGGCAAGGCCGCGCTGAGCACGCTCGACTTCGACGAGGCCGAGGCGCAGTTCTCGACCGCGCTGGAGCTCGGGATCGACGATCCGCGGGGACGGGGCGAGACGCAGCTGGAGCTCGGCACCGCCCGCTTCCGCGGCGGGCGCTCGGACGAGGCGATGGGTGCGTTCCGCGCCGCCGCGCAAATCGCCCGTGATCTCGGTGACCCCCAGATGCTCGCCACCGCCGCCGTCGGCTTCGAGAACGCCTGCTGGCGGCCCGGATTAACCGACCAGAGCGCGTTTGAGCTACTCGAGGAAGCGTCGCTGGCGCTGGGGGAAGGTGACTCGTCGCTGCGGGTCATGCTGCTCGCCGCAATCGGTCGAGCTCATGCGTTCGTCGGCAACTACGCGGCGAGCGCCGCCGCGGAGAAGCGCGCGATCGCGATGGCGCGCCGGCTCGACGATCGCCCCGGGCTCGCCACGGTGCTGACGCGGTCTTACTGGCTGCGCGGTGAGGGCAGTCTCGAGCACACGCTCGACATGCTCTCTGAGGCTCGCCAGCTGGCCGAGGAGCTTGGTGCGAGCGATCTTCAGACCGAGGCGATGGAGTGGCGCGTCGCCAGCCTGATCGCCCTTGGCGATCTGAGCGACGCCGAGCGTGAGCTTGGTCAGGTGCACGAGCTGGCCGTCCGCCTGCGCCAGCCGTTCACGCTGCACGTGGCGGAGCATTACGCCTCGACGCTGGCGCTGTGTGCGGGACGGCTCGCCGAGGCCGACGCGGCCGCGGAGAGGTCGCACGAGTGGAGCCGGTTGCTCACCGGCCGCGCCGCGACCGGGATCTACGGGATTCAGATGTTCAGCGTCCGCCGCGAGCAGGGCCGCCTGGCCGAGCTCGCCGCGACGACGCGCATGATTGCCGACAGCGACCGGTCGAGCAGCGCGTGGCGGCCGGGCTACGCCGCTCTGCTGGCCGAGCTCGGCATGGACGACGAGGCGCGGCGGGAGCTGGCGCGAGTGCGGCAGCAGGGCTTTGACGAGCTTCGCCCGACGCTGTGGGTTGCGTCTCTGACCTACCTCGCCGACGCCTGCGCGGCGGTCGGCGACGAGGCGCTGGCGTCGCTTGTATACCCCGAGCTGGCGCCGCTGACGGGCGCCAACGTCGTGATCGGTCACGGCGTTGCCTGCTACGGCGCCGCCGACCGTTATCTCGGGCTGCTCGCGGCGACGCTGGGCGAGTATGACCGGGCCGCCGGGCACTTCGAGCAGGCGCTCGTCCTCAACCGGAAGATGGGCGCCACCACATGGGTCGCCCACACGCTGTGCCAGTACGGCCGAATGCTGCGCCTGCGTGGCCGCGGCGACGATGCAGTTCACGCATCAGAGCTGCTCTCCGAAGCCGCGGCGCTGGCGGACCGGATCGGTATGCGCGCCCTGTTGACGCGCGCCACCGCGCTCGGTGCGCGGACGCAGCCTGCGCGCACGCCGCCCGACGACCTGTCCTGGCGGGAGGTCGAAATTCTCAGCCTCGTCGCGGTGGGCCTCAGCAACCGAGAGATCGGGGAGAAGCTGTACATAAGCGGGAACACGGTCGCCAATCACGTCCGCAGCATCCTGCGCAAAACCGGGTCGGCGAACCGCACGGAGGCGGCGAGCTACGCCTATCGCCACGACCTACTCCAAGCCGCCGACACGCGGTAGGATCGGCGACGTGCCCACATACGTGATCGAGCGCAGGTTCGCCGAGCAGCTGGAGCTGACCAGCGACGACGTGACCCTGATCGAGGAGATCAATTCCGACGAAGGCGTCAGCTGGCTGTTCTCGTTCCTCAGCGCCGACCGGCACCGCACCTACTGCCTCTACGAGGCGCCGAGTCCGGACGCGATCGTCGCCGCCGCCAGGCGCGCCGGGATCCCCGCGGACGCCGTGACCGAAGTCACTCGCATCGCGGCCGACACATTCCGCTGACGCCGGAGCGAAAGGCCGTGCCGGTTGTCAACCCCATCCGGTTTCGCCTTCGGTTCGGCTGCGGAGGCGAGCCCGGGCCGGCGGCGCCGGGCGCGGGTCGGTAACCAACCGCCTCGGGATTGATCGTTGTGGGTCCCGGGTAGCCTCCTCTTAACCTTGGCACGGATGCCCGCCGAGCCGGGACCCGCCAGCGGTCTTCTGCCCCCGGTGGCTGACGGGTCCCGAGCTCGCTGCAGCTTATGCCCTCGACTCCTCGCCGGCCATCTTTGTTTGCGCGGATCATGTCGACCATGAGCTTGCGTGGAGATCCATCGCCTGGGCGTGAATCCGGTTTGAGAGTGAGCCGGGGCTCGCCCGCGCCGTGACGAGCCTCACCGCGCAGGTCGCGCTGGATCTGGTGCCGGCCGGCGACCGCGCTCTCGATTCCGATGCGGCGGGTCCGGGCGATCCTGACCCGTGGCCGCGCCCAGCCACGGGATCGCGGCGGGGATGTGGGCGGGATCGATGTGGTGGCCGGCGTCTGACTCGTGGTAGGCGACGGGCAGCCCCGCCGCGTCGAGCAGCTCATGCGCGCGCCGCGCGAACGCGACGTCCATGACCGGGTCGCGGCGCCCGTGGGCGATGAACACCGGCAGGTGTGGGCGCGACGCGAGGTCGGGCTGCCAGCCCGGCACCGTGGGGATGAACCCGGAGAACGCCAGGATCCCCGCCGGGACGGGTCGCTCGCCGGCGAGGCCGAGCGCGTAGCTCATCACCGAGCCCATCGAGAAACCGCCGAAGACAGTCCGTTCGGGTGCGACCCCAAGGCGCTGCCACTGCTCGTCGTGGAAGGCGGCGAGCTTGGTGTAGGCGGCGTCGAAGGTCTCCGGATCGGGGTAGCCGACGCGCGGGACCGTATACCAGTGGTGACCCGGCCAGCCAGACACGGTCAGGGGAGCTCGCGGGGTGACGACGTGCAAGCGTCGCTGCGGGTCCAGGACGTCGGCGAGATCGAGCAGGTCGTGCTCGTCGGCGCCCCGGCCGTGGTGCAGGATGAGCAGGCCGGCCGGGGCTCCCGCTGCCGGCCGCTCGCGGTAGCTCAGGCTCATCGTTCTATGCCTCCTGGCGCGCTGTGGCGCGCGGGTTGGTCAGCGGAGTCAGCAGGCGCTCCAACTGGGGACGCAGATGCTCGTGCTGGCGGGGCAGGCGCAGGTCCTCACCGAGGTGCTCAGGATCCTCGTCGACTGCGAACCCCGGAGAGGTGGTGGCGAGCTCGAACAGGATCCCCTGTGGTTGGCGGAAGTAGACCGAAAGGAAATAGTCGCGGTCGATCACCGGCGTGACCGACATCCCCGCCTGCGCGACCCGCTGCTGCCAGCGCACGTGGTCCGCGTCGGTCGAGTGCCAGGCGATGTGATGCACCGTGCCGGCGCCCGGGAGCCCGCGGTCGCTCGAGGCGTCATAACTCCAGTGAAAGTGGCGGGACTCGCCGTCGAGGCGGTACTCGCCCTCTCCCAAGTCGGTGAACCCGAGCGTCTCGGTCAACAGCGCACGGTCGGCGTCGACGCCTTTGGCGACGTAGGCGCTCGCGCCCTCGACCCCCAGGATCGCGTGCTCCGCCGGCACCTCCGGGTGCTCGGCGCGCAGCGGCGGGTTGCTGTCATCGGCGACGACCAGCGCCAGCCCCAGCCCGTCGTAGTCCTCAAAGCTCAGCGACCGCTCGCCGCGCCGGCTTGCATAGCCCTTGGTCGTGAGGCGTTCCGCCCAGAAGTCCAGCGCCTGATCCGAAGCGACGCCGAGCCGGATGGTGTGGATCATCCCTGCGCCGGCGCGGCCAGGTTGGGCACCCGCGAATTCAAACCAGGTCAGGATCGATCCCGGCGAGCCCTGCTCATCGCCGAAGTACAGGTGGTAGGCCTCCGGCGCGTCGAAATTGACGGTCTTCTTGACCAGCCGCAAGCCGAGAACGCCGGCGTAGAAGGCGACGTTCGCTGGCGCGTCGCCGGTGATCATCGTGATGTGGTGCAGGCCGTCGAGCTTCATCGGGTTTCTCCTTGCAAAGACAGCGGAAGTAGTTGCAACCACAATCATAGCAAGGTTCGGTTGCGGCCGCAACTAGTCTCTGTATCGCACGCGCTTGCGCACCCTTCACCTCAAGCAAGTAAGTCCTTGAGCAACGCACGACGCATGGTGTTTTCTCGCCGCCGGGGCAACAGCAGCCTCGACAAGCAGTTGTGTTAGCAATTATCGGTGCTATGGTCGAATACCCAGTCACACGTGAGCCTCTCGCCTATGTCAACCACCTCCTCCCCCGCCGCCGCCCCCCTCGCGGAGCATGAGCTCGCCGCCTGGCGCGGAATGCTCGAAGCCCACGCCCGGGTCACCCAGCAGCTCGATGCCCAGATGCACAGCGAGCACGGGCTTTCCGTCTCGGCCTACGAGGTACTGATGTTCCTCGCCGATGCCCCCGAGCACCGCATGCGCATGTCTGACATCGCCGACAGCGTGCTGCTCAGCCGCAGCGGCTGCACCCGCCTCGTCGACCGGCTCGTCGAGCTCGGCTATGTCACCCGCTGCGCCGCCACGACCGACGGCCGCGGCCTCTACGCGGAACTCACCCGGGCCGGCCTCGACAAAGCCCAAGCTGCCCGCGCCACCCACCGCGATGGCGTCCGGCGGTTCTTCCTCGGTCACCTCACCACCACAGACCAGATCGCCCTCGGCGACATCTGGACCCGCTTCCACGCCCACCGCACCCAGCTGGCGACCCCCGGCGAGACCGCCCCCGCCGCAGGCGGCAGGTGCTGAACCTGCGCCGCCAGACCTATATGGCCATGGGCCCGACCTGAGGTTGCAACCGCGGGCGGGCGTCGTGCAGACCGCGGGCGAGTGTGGTGCAGACCGCGGCGGGCCTGGTCAGGCCCGAGGACGTCGCGGCGTCTTGAGCCTGACGGTGAGCGGCGGCTGCGACATGTGGAATCCTGTGGGAACAGGTTGTCTTCCACGAGGAGAGGGAGCCCCGAGTGCTGGAGTTCGATTACGCCGCCCTTCCGTCGCGCGTCGTCTTTGGACCCGTTGCGGCGCGGGGCTCGGCGTCCCCGTATCGCCGCCAGGCCTGGGCGTGCGCGACGACGCTTGACCGGACCGGCGAGCTCAGCGACGCGACGCTCTCCCAGCTCCCGGACCCAGTCTTCACGGTCGGCCACCGAAGCCATCCCGCGAGCGGCATTCGCCGGGGCGCCACCGATCCCGGAGGTCAGTGAACGATGAGTACCACGGAGAGCTCCTCGGTGTCCGAGCAGCGACAGCAGCAGCTGACCGCGAAGGTGCTCCAGAGCTTCGCCGGGACCTCCTCGGCGCGGGTGCGCGAGTTGCTTCAGGGCCTGGTGGCTCACCTCCACGCCTATGCGCGGGAGGTCCGCCTCACCGAGTCGGAGTGGCGCTTCGCCATCGACTTCCTGACGCGGACAGGTCACATCACCGACGAGCGGCGTCAGGAGTTCATCCTGCTGTCCGACGTGCTCGGGCTGTCGATGCTGACGATCACCATCAACGCGCCGTCGGATCCGGACGCGACCGAGCCGACCGTGTTCGGACCGTTCTTCGTGCATGACGCCCCGCAGATCGGCTACGGCGACGACATCGCCCAGGGTGCGCCGGGCGAGCCGTGCTGGGTGCAGGGCCAGGTCGCCGACACCCGCGGACATCCACTGAGCGATGCGACGATCGAGGTGTGGGAGGCCGATGAAGACGGCCTATACGACGTCCAATACGGCGACGGCAGGACCGCGGGACGCGCGCGTCTGAACGCCGGCGCCGACGGCCGATATGGGTTCTGGTCGGTCAAGCCCGCGCCGTACCCGATCCCGGGCGACGGACCGGTCGGCGAGCTGCTGACCGCCGCCCGGCGCAGCCCGATGCGCCCCGCGCACATCCATTTCATGGTCAGCGCGCCCGGCCACCGCACGCTCGTCACCCATGTCTTCCTGGCCGGTGGACCTCACCTCGATGACGACGCCGTGTTCGGCGTCAAGGAGTCACTGATCGAGTCGTTCACCGAAGAGTCCCCTGGGGTGGGACCGGCCGGCCGAAGGCTCGAGGAACGCTGGTGGAAGCTCGTGTTCAACGTTCGTCTGACCCGGTCAGGACCCACGACCACGCCGGCAAGGGGCGAGTTGTGCTGCTGACCGGGCGCGCCTGCGAGCCCGAGGCGCTCGACACCACCGCGAGCCCGTCGACCACACTGTCACGCAAGGAGCAGACGCATGACCCTCACCCGCCAGATCATGACCGACGAGCAGCGCAAATCCGTCGCCCTCGAGTACCTGAAGGCGTTCGACAACGGCGGCGTCACCTCCACGGGCGAGAGCATCCTGGAACTGTTCGCGCCCGATGCCCAGGTCATGTTGCCGAAATGGGGCCTGGCCAACGGCCGTGAGGAGATCGGCAAGATGTTCGGCGACGTCGGGGCGACGCTGAAGTCGATCCGTCATGACTACGCCACGTTGCACTGGATCTTCTCGGGAAGCGACGTGGTTGTCTGCGAGGGCACCAGCTACGGCGAGCATCAGGACGGACCGTGGCGCGCCGGCGTCCCCGAATGGGGCGCCGGGCGCTGGTGCGACGTTTTCGAGATCCGCGACTGGCAGATCCAGCGCTGCTTCATCTACCTGGATCCCGACTACGCCGGCCGCGACACCGGCCGCTATCCGTGGCTGGCGGCGGCCATCTCCGTCGAGCCGGCGGTGAGCTAGCGCTCCGCCTCGCGCGGTCCGGTGGCTGAGCGACGGCGACGACGACCTCGCCGCCGTGCGCGAGCTCAATGTGGACCGCGACGTCCCGGACGAGATATTCCACCGGCGATCATGCGCCTGCCGCGCGTGACCGCCCGCGCGGAGAATGACCTCGGGCTGCGTCGCCACGATCGACGGCGCGTTGCCGGCGCGTCACCGGTCCGGGTGACGGCTGGGTTCGGCGGCTTGCCCGGCGCTTGGCGGTGAAGATCGTGGGACGAGGTTTTGGCGGTGGCGATCCGCGTGCAAAGATTGCACCGGGGCCCAACGCTATGTCACTGATTTGCCCAAACTGCGGGCAGGGCAACCGCGAGGGGGCGCGTTTCTGCGCCGGCTGCGGCGGTGCCCTGGCGGTCGCCTGTCTGTCCTGCGGCGCCGACCTGCCGGCGGGGGCTCGGTTCTGTGACGCGTGCGGGGCGCCGGTTTCGCAGACGGATCCGGTGGGCTCCGACGCACGCAAGGTGGTCAGCGTCGTGTTCGCCGACCTGGCCGGGTCGACCGCTATGCACGAAGCGCTGGACGCGGAGTCCGTCCGACGGGTGATGGCGCGGTTCTATGAGGTCATGGCGGGTGCGGTGGAGGGCCAGGACGGTCGGGTGGAGAAGTTCGTCGGTGACGCCGTGGTGGCCAGCTTCGGCGTTCGCGGGCTGCATGAGGACGACGCGTTGCGGGCGGTGCGTGCCGCCGCCGCAATGCAGGACGCGCTCGTTGTCCTCAACGAGGAGCTGGAACGCGGCTGGGGCGTGCGGTTGCACATGCGCATCGGGGTCAACACCGGCGAGCTGGTGGTCAGCGCCGACGGAGAGCTGGTCGGCGACATGATGAATACGGCGGCGCGCCTGGAGCAGGCCGCGGGTGCGGGCGAGGTGCTGGTCGGGGAGGCGACGTGGCGGCTGGTGCACCATGCGGCCGAGCTCGAGAGCGTCGTGCCTCTGGAGCTGAAGGGCAAGGCCGGGCTGGTACGCGCCTGGCGACTGATCTCGGCGTCGGCGGTGGCGGGCGCTGCCCGCGCGTCGACGGTCGAGGCGCCGCTGGTTGGCCGCGACTCTGAGCTTGCCCGGTTGCGGGCCGGAGTTGAGCGAGTGCTGGCCGAGCGCGCCTGCCGGCTGGTGACGGTGATGGGCTCGCCGGGGTTGGGCAAGACGCGGCTGGCGTCCGAGCTGGCCACCGTGGTGTCTGATCGCGCGCGCATCGTCGTCGGCCACTGCGAGCCCACCGGTGAGGGGATCACGTTCCTGCCGGTGGCGGAGGTGCTGCGAACGGTGGCGGGGATCGGTGAAGCCGATCCGGCGGAGCTGGTGCGCGAGAAGCTGCTGGTGCTGACATCCGACGACGAGCCCGATCGGGACCGTCTGGTTGAGCGGCTGGCGGGGGTGTTGGGGATCGTCAAGGCCGCGTCGGCGCAGGAGACGTTCTGGGCGCTGCGTCGAGGACTCGAGTTCCTGGCCCGCGAGCGCCCGCTGGTGCTGGTGCTCGACGATCTGCACTGGGGCCAGCCGATGCTGCTGGATCTGGTCGAGCACCTGGTGGAGTGGGTGCGCGACGCGCCGGTGCTGATCGTCGCGCTCGCCCGGCCGGAGCTCCGAGACGCTCGGGAGGCGCTCGCCTTCGCCGGGCGCCGGGCGAGCGAGGTGATCGAGCTGGAGCCCCTGGATGAGGGTCAGAGCCGGGAGCTGGTCAGCGGACTGCTCGGCGACGTGCGCGTACCGCCGATGCTGAGTGCGCGGATCCTGCAGACGACCGAAGGCAATCCGCTGTTCCTGAGCGAGACGGTGCGGATGCTGGTCGACGAGGGGGTGCTGCGGCGCGACGGCGATGCCTGGGTCGCGGCCGACGACGCAGCGATGCTGGAGGTCCCGCCGACGATCCAGGCGCTGCTGGCGGCACGGATCGAGCGGTTGCGGGGCGACGAGCGCTCGGTTGTGGAGCGGGCGGCGGTGATCGGCAAGCAGTTCTACCGCGGCGCCGTCGCCGAGCTGGTGGCGCCGCCGGTGCGAGCTGGGATCGACAGCCATCTCGAGGCGCTGCGGCGCAAGGACATGGTGGAGCCGGACGGCACCTATTGGATCGATGAGCCGGTGTACCGGTTCCATCACGTGCTCATCCGTGACGCCGCGTACCGGTCGCTGCTCAAACAGTCCCGCGCCGAGCTGCACGAGCGCTTCGCCGACTGGCTGGAGGTGAAGGCCGGCGAGCTGGTGGGCGAGCATGAGGAGGTGATCGCGTTTCACCTCGAGCAGGCCCACGCGTATCGCGGCGAGCTGGGAGCGCTGAATGAGGGCGGCCGCGCGCTGGGCGCGCGGGCGGCGGCGCGACTGCACTCGGCCGGCTGCCGCGCGCTGGCCCGGGAGGATCTGGCGGCGGCCGCCAACCTGCTCGGCCGGGCGCTCGCCCGCGAAGCCGGCGATGAGCAGGAGATCCTGTGGGACCTGTGCGAAGCGGTGCTCCTGGCCGGGGACACGTCGCGGGCGGTGGCGCTCGTGCGGCGTTTCGCCCACGGCGGCGATGCGGATCCGCGCCGGCCCGTCCGCGCGACCGTGCTCGAAGGTCAACTCGCCAACCTGACCGGCGCGGGAGATATCGGTGCGACGGCCGAGCGAGTGGCCGCGGCGGCGGCTGAGCTCAATGGGCTCGGCGATCGCACGGGCGAGGCCAAGGCCTGGCAGGTGGCCGCGGGCGCGTACGCGCGGCTCGGCCGGGTCGGCCGGGTCGAGGAGGCGTTGGATCGAGCACTGGCCGCAGCCCGCGCCGCCGACGACAGCCGCCGGACGACGGCGGCTCTGGCCGGGGCGCCGCGAGCGGCCCTGTGGGGTCCATCTCCGGTGGTGCGGGCCAGCGGACGGTGTCTCGATGTGGTGCGGATCCTGCGCATGAGACCGGGAAACCGCCACGTGGAGGCGATCGCATTGCGCTGCCAGGCGGTGCTGGAGGCGATGCGCGGCCGCCCCGACGCGGCGCGGGAGATCCTCGCCACCGCGCGGGCGACGCTTCAGGAGCTGGGGTTGTCGCTCGAGTTGCACGAGACGGCGGTGCACCAGGGGATGGTCGAGCTGTTGGACGGCGCTCCCGCCGCCGCGGCGGAGCACCTGCGCGCGGCGCGCGCGGGATTCGAGGCGCTCGGGGTGGGGTTGGGCGCCGCCCAGGCCGCCGCGCTCCTGGCCAGGGCGCTGCTGGAGCTGGGGGATAGCGACGCTGAAGCGCTGGCGCAGACGCGGTTCGCCGAGCAACACGGCGGTGGAGATCTCAAGACGAGGATCACCTGGATCAGCGCTCGCGCGCAGTCGCTGGCGCGCGCGGGGAGCTTCGAGCCGGCGCTGGAGCTCGCCCGTCGCGCCGCGTCACTGGCCGAGCCGACGGACGCGCTGGCGGACAAGGCCGACGCGTCGATGGCGCTGGCGCACGTGTTGTACGCGGCGGGTCTGGAAACCGAGGCGCGTGATGCCGCGTCGGCCGCCAGCCGGTGGTATGAGGCGAAGGGGCACGTGGTCGGCGCCGAGCGGGCGGCGAAGCTGGTGGGGGAGCCGGGGGAGTCGGCTCGCGCGGCGACGCCGACCGACGAGCCGGCCGCGGGCCGCGGGCTCGACCGTCTCAGTCCGCGAGCTCCCGAGCGCTGGTTGGCCAGGCTCGCCCGCATCAACGCCGAACGCGACATGGACGGCCTGCTCAGCCTCTATGCCGATGACTACCAGTTCGCCGACCATCGCAGCGTCGGCTGGGAACCGAGATCGGGAAGACAGCTCGCGGTCGAGACCGTGGTGTCGATCTGGGAGGGGGTGCGGAGACTCGTCCTGGACGTCGACGAGGTGCTGGCTTGTGACGACCGGACGATCGCGGCACGCATCACCTGGTCCGGCACCGCCAGCGAAGCCTTCGGTGGAGGCGACTGGAGCTTCCCGCTGGGGGTCGTCGTCCTCATGGATGGAGATCAAGCCGTCCGCTTCGATCAGTACGAGGCGACCGACACGGAGGCGATGCTGACGCGGTACACCGAGCTGTCGTCGGGCGTCGGTCCCGCGCAGCGCCCGCGGGCGGAGCTCGTCCACGAGCAGGGAATCCCTTATTACAACGCGCACGATCTGAAGGGCCTGATGGCCCGCCACCACGAGCGCGTCTGCTACGTCGACCACCGCGAGCTCGGCTGGGAGCCGCTGCGGGGTCTCGCCGAGGTGGAGCGCTTCTACGGCTCCGCGTTTGCGATCTCGCCCGACATCCGGCAGGAGCTCGACGAGGTGCTGGCCAGTGACGACCGCCTCGTCGTCGCCGCCGTCACATTCCGCGGGACGGGGGCCGATGGTGGAGGCGAGTTCGAGTTACGGATGGGCTACGTGACGGCGTTCGAAGACGGCCTCATCATCTCATCGGACTTCTACGATCACGACGATCGTCAGGCGCTGATGGCGCGTTACCGCAAGCTCGGCGGGCGGCTGGCGCCTGCTCCCGAGACCAAGGCCGCGCCCGACCATGCGACCTGGCTGGCGCGGCACGACGAGCTGCTCGCCCGCGGCGACTTCGACGCGCTGGCCGACGAGCTGCTGGCCGCGGACGTGCTCGTGCGCGATCGGCGCGGGCACCCGACTCCCGACGCTCGCGGACCCGACGCGTACCGCGCCCTGATCGGGTCTGGAGCGTCGAGCTCGGTGCTGGCCGTCGACGGTGAGCACGTGCTCATCCGCCGAGATGATGACCCGCCGCTGCTGGTCGTCGCCGAGCTGCGCGACGGTCGGTTGGCGCAGGCGATCGTACTCCGCGACGAGGAGCGGGCGCGCGAGTGGCTGACCGCGCTGAAGTTGATGCGCAACTACCAGTCCGGTGAGCTGGACATCGAGCGATTGATGGCGATCTTCCACCCCGAGGCGCGGCTGGCCGACCACCGTCCCCTGCATCTGCACGATGCCGTGGACTCGGCCGAGATCCGCGAGTTCTATCTGGAGACGGGCAGACTGCTGGAGCGACCCAGAGCGAGCGTCGAGGTGCTCGACGTCCATCCCGGAGCGATGGCGGCCGCGATCGCGTGGAGCGGAATCGACCGCACCACGGGCGGCGCCGTGGAATGGCGGACGTTCAACGCGACCCGGCTGCGCGACGGGCTGGCCGAGGAGGTCCATATATTCGCTGACGCCGAGCCGGCGCTGGCGAAGGCCGCTGAGCTGGCGGCGGCGGCGGGGGCGGGGCCGGGCGCGCGTGACCCGACCTCGAGTATCCCGGGGACGTGATCACGATGACTGCGTCCGTCACAACTGCATATCGATCGTCGCGGCCGTCGATGTCCCCGGCGGGGGCAGAAGGGGCCCTGCGTCACGCGTACTCGGATGCATGCCCAGAGCTCGTCTTGATCGGCGAAACGCGGACGCGCGCCGAGACGCGAGACGGTATGCGCGGCGGCCGCCGAGGCGAGCCGCGCCGATCGGTGCAGCCCTGCGGCCGAGGGGAGTGCCGATCCGCGCCGCCGCCGCCGCCACCCGTCGGGTCCAGGTGACCGTCAGTCACGCACTCCCTGGAGGGCGTCGCGCAACACCTCCGCGCTGTGCTCGAGGGCTTGGCTCTCCTCGTCGGACATCTGGGGCGGGAGTGTCCGGACTACGCCTGACCGCCCGATGACGCTGGGCAGCGACAGGCTGATGTCGTAGTCCGACTGATAGCTGCCGACCGGAAACACGGCGCCTTCGTCGCGCAGGACGGCCTCGGCCAGCCGCGCCGAGACGATCCCGATGCCGTACTGGCTGGCGCCGATGCCCTCGATGATCGTGATGTTCGCGTGTCCGACCTCCTCCTCGATCTCATCCTGGACGTCCTGCACGGAGCGATCCCCCTGCCCGAGCAGACGGGTCACGGACACGCCCTCCACGGTCGCCGAGGACCACAGCGTGACCGAGGACGTGCCGTGCTCGCCGACCACCGAGGCATCGATCCCGGCCGGATCGATAGCCAAGTGCTGACCGATGTGTACGCGCAGGCGCAAGCTGTCGATCAAAGTGCCGGTGCCGAAGACGCGGTCGTGGCCGGCCAACTCCCGGGCCAGGTCGGTCAGGGGGTCCGGCGGATCGGTGACCACCAACAGCACCGCGTCCGGGGCGGCGGCCACGATCTGCGGGATGGCCTCACGGTAGACGTCCGCATTGTCGTCCAGCAGACGGAGACGGCCCCTCGAGTCGTCGCGATCGGTGGCGCCGCCGCTCTGCTCGTTGACGCCGACCGTGATCATCACCAACTGGGCGCCGGCCAGATCCTCGTAGTCGCCGTCCCTGACGTCGACGGGCGGGGAGAGCGGCCGCCCGTAGCGCATGTCGGTCGCCGCTCCGGCGGCCCGCTCCCGGCTGCGGTTGACGAGCACGATCTCGCGGCACGAGCCGCGTTGCAGCATCGAGAGCACGCAGGCCGAGCCCACCGCGCCCGCTCCGATCACGCCAACTTTCATCGCAACCTCCCGTCTTCGTCGATTCCGCGGTAAGCCCGCGGCGCCTCGTGGGCACGCGTGGCCGGCCTCTCACCACTACCCAGGGGATCTGGACCGCACACGGCTCCGGGCGCGACGGCTCCGGCGAGGTCCGGCCAGCTGCGTGCTGCCGCCCGCTTGGGATAATCGGCGGGCCACAGGGGGGATCCCGGGCGGTGAGCGTCACCCTGAGCCGGCTGTCACCGGTGACCGCCACCGCGGCGGCGAGCAGCGGTGGCCGCCGGGAGCGGGGCGAGAGTTTGGGGCTGCTCGCTCGCAACGTTCGGTCGCCGGTTGCCGGCCGCTGCTCGTTCCGCCGATCGATTCACTATGCTGCTGCGCAGCCTAGAACGCCGAATCTCTGCCCTTCATAGGGAAGAGACCGGGGGACCCATTGCGGCTTGCGCCGCGGGGGCGAATCGCCGTCAGTGCGCGGCGTAGCGTGATCGGTTCACGCGAGCCCGACAGCTCACCTCGGAGGCGACAAACCGAAAGGAGCACCGAGTGTCGACTGCGCGCTTCGACGTGTCTTCCGTCCGCGATCTTGGGTCCATCGAGCTGTGGGAGCGGTCGCTGACGCGCTCGCAACAGCGCCGGCGGCTTGTCGAGGTGGCCCGCCGCGCCCGGCGCCGGCGCAAGAGCGTCTCTTTGGCGATCAGCGCTGCGCTCGCCGCCGCGCCGATGCTCCCGGAGTTGGGCAGCGCCGCCGCCGCCGGCTCCGAGTCGGGGGTGGCGGGAAGCGTCGACACCGACTCGCTTGGAGTGCTCGCGGCGAGCACCAGCCGTGTGGTGCTACATGTGGGCAATCAAGGGGAGCTGGTGGCGGCCGCGCAGCGACGGTTGAGCGAGGTGCTGGCGCTGACCAGTCTGAGGGTCGACGGGATCTTCGGGCCGCTCACTCGCGCGGCCGTGATCGAGTTCCAGCTCCGACACGGCCTGATCGCCACCGGCTCGATCGACGCGAGGACGTGGGCGCTGTTGTTCGACGCTCCGGTGCTGCTGCTCTCGGGTGCCGGCGCGCCGGCGGCCCGCGCTTCGACCGCCGACTCGAGCTCCTCGGTGGTTTCGCGGCCGTCAACCGAGATCTCGTCTGGTGCGCGCTCGCGCGCACATGTTGTGCCTGTCGCTGACGACTCGGGCCGCGCCGCCGGGGTCCAAGGGCCGTCCGCTTCGGCGATCGGTGCGACTCGTCCAGCCCCAGTTGCAGCTGCTGGCACCGGCCCGGCCGCGGCGCCCAATGCCGGTCGCAGTGGCCCGGCCGCAGCGCCGAGCGCCCCGAGCAGCGGTTCGCCGGCGCGGCAACACACCGTCTCGGCGTCCGCGCCAGTCAGCGTCCCCGAGAGCAGTCACAGCAGTCCTGGCAACCACGCTGCGAGCCACTCCCGTTCCAACCCAGTCGCCGGTGTCCCCGCCGGCTCAACCGGTACCCCTCATGTCGGTGTCGTCGCGCCCACCAAGCCCAGCACTCAGCCGTCGACATACGTCCTCGTCAACGGAGTCGCCTTGCCGCTCCCGCGCAGCTACATCGTCAACGGCTCCGTCGACCAGGGTGTCGATTACTCGGCGCCGGGCGGCACGCCGGAGTACGCGATGGGCGACGGGGTGATCATCGGCGAGGGGATCGGCGGCTTCGGTCCGAACGCGCCCGTCCTGCGGATCACCTCCGGCCCGTTGAAAGGGCTCGAGGTGTATTACGGTCACGCCGGCCCCGACCTCGTGCGGATAGGCCAGCGCGTCCGCGCGGGCCAGCAGATCACTCAGGTCGGTTACGGGATCGTCGGCATCTCGACCGGGCCGCACCTGGAGATCGGCGTCTATCCGCCGGGCCCGATGGGGGCAGGCTCTCGCATGCTCTCGATCATCGACGGCCTGCTCCGCGCCCACCCAACCGGCAGGTCGTGGGGCGACACGGCGCACGCTGCGAGCGTCTCGGACCGCTCTCCGTCCACCACTGCCACCACCGCCACGGTGCACACGACGCTGGCCAAGGCGAGTGTTGCGGTCGCCTCCGAGCCCAGTTCCTCGAGCACGGGCGCCATCGCTGCGGTCCGGCGCAGCGCTTCGGGCGCGACAAAGGGTTCGCGTCAGGAGCCGCAGGTGAGCAGCGGTGCGGCGCTGACTGTCACCCACCAGGGCGTCTCGGCACGGACCGCCACCAGCAGCGCTCCCGCCCGGCAGCAGACCGCCCCGGCTCCCGCGACCGCCGAAAGTGAGGCGGCCGCACCGGCGGCGCCGGTCGTATCGGCGGCTGCGGCTGCTCCGGCGGCGCCTCCGGCTGCGGCGACCCCGGCTGCGGCGGCGGCTCCGGCTCCGGCGGCGGCTCCGGCTCCGGCTCCGGCGGCGGCTCCGGCGGCGACCCCGGCTGCGGCGGCGGCTCCGGCTCCGGCGGCGGCTCCGGCTCCGGCTCCGGCGGCGACTCCGGCGGCGGCTCCGGCTCCGGCGGCGGCTCCGGCTCCGGCTCCGGCGACCCCGGCTGCGGCGGCGGCGGCTCCGGCTCCGGCTGCCGCTCCGGCTCCGGCTCCGGCGGCGGCTCCGGCGGCGGCTCCGGCTCCGACTCCGGCTCCGGCTCCGGCGGCGGCTCCGGCTCCGGCTGCCGCTCCGGCTCCGGCTGCCGCTCCGGCTCCGGCGGCGACTCCGGCTCCGGCGGCGGCTCCGGCTCCGGCGGCGGCTCCGGCTGCGGCTCCGGCGGCGGCTCCGGCGGCGGCTCCGGCGGCGGCTCCGGCGGCGGCTCCGGCGGCGGCTCCGGCTCCGGCGGCGCAGTCCGCGCCGGCCGAGACGGCTCCGGCGCAGTCCGCTCCCACGCCGCCGACTACGTCGGCCACTCCGCAGCCATCGACGACTCCCGCTCAGGCGGCGCCGGTTGGCACGGCGCCCACGACCAGCAGCGACAGCGGCAGCGCGACGACAGGCTGATCGCGTAGTGACATGGCGGCAGCGGCCTTGCCTGCGTCTCGGGGAGGGGACGAGTTTTTGGCGGCCCAGTGGCAAGGAGCGAGTCTCGGGCGTCTGCAAGAACCGTCCGCCTGCAGACGGACCGCCCGCTTAATACAGATGGGACTGAGTTTGAACCCTTGACTTTTTACCCCGCTGTCTGAAACGCTCGCCCTTACCGTGGCTGCGACTCAGCGTTCCCGCGAAGAAGTCGACTGACACTTGGGTCAAGGTGGAGAGGTTTGGTGAGGTTTGAGGGCGTTCTCTGACGTGCTGGGGTACATACCCAGTCAAGCTCGGCTGTTGCTGCAGAAATCACGGATCCGCCCGCAGGGGCGGCGGTGGGTGTTGTTGGGGGGATTGCTGGCGGTGTTCGCGCTGGCGTTCTCCGTTCCCTCGGTTGCAAACGCAGCGGCACCACGGGTACGGGCAAGGACGGCGGCGTGTGCCCCGAACGTGGCATTCGGGCTGATCGAGGCGACGACGACGGGCTGCCTTGACGAGGTCTCGCCCGGTCGGTGGGAGACCTCGAACACCGTGAACCTGAACGGGATCCCGTTGGTGCCGGTAGCCGGCACACGGATCGTTCTGACCGCGCCAACGCCCGCCGCCCCCGGCGGGACCGTATCTGTCGACACCTCGATCACGGTCCAGGGGGTCACGTTCGAGAAGCAGGGGGTGATCGATTGGAAGCTGCCGCAGGGAGGCAAGGGGGAGGAGAAGAGCGTCGTCTCCACCGGCGCGGTCAGCGGCGAGAAGCTGTTCGGCTTTCCCATCTCCGGCTCGGCGGAGATTCGCATCGGCTGGGACGCCCGGGACAACCTGCACTACTTCAAGTTCATCGGCAATCTCGAGTTGCCGAGCATCTTCAAGAATGGTCCCGAGCAGGGGGCGGGCGGACTGACGGCGACGGTCGGATTGCGCGTTGACAGCACTGGAGTACATGCCGACGCGGTCAAGGCTCAGGTCAGCAACGCCTACATCGGCGCGCTGCAGGTCAAGAACCTCTGTCTCTCTTACGTCGGCGCGGGGAGTACGACGACGTCGCCGTGCTCGCCGCCGCTGCACGGCGCCCAGCCGTTTCTGGAGTGCGCGCACTCGGGCAATGCAAGCCGGTGGGACGGCAGCGCGGAGATCGTCATTCCGACGGCGGATCGCCCCGTCGTCGGCGTCTGGGCGGGTCTCGAGAACGGCCAGTTCGGCTATGCCGGCGGGCAGGTCACCCATCTGGGCAACTCGGTCCCGATCGCGACTGGGGTCTATTTGGACAATGTCGCGCTGGCGGTGTGCGTCAACCCGCCGCCGTTCGTGTTCAAGGGGGCAGCCGGGGTCAACATCGGCGCGACGACCAACGGGGTTGCGCCGGTGACGCTCAACGGAAGCGTTCAGTACACGGATTCGCGTCCGTGGGTGCTGGAGGCGCGCGGGAACCTTCTAGTGTTCGGCAATCAGGTTGCCGACGGCTTCTTCCGGTATCAGTCAGACAACACGATCGACTTCGGGTTCAACGTGAATCTCGACTTCAAGGTGGCGTCCGTCGAGGGTCATCTGCTGGGCTGGGTGGAGGCCCGGCAACCGCTGCGCTTCAACGTGGACGGCAGCGGCAAAGTGTGCGTCCTGAGCGTGGCCTGCCTGAGTGGTGAGGTCACCGCCTCGTCGGACGGCCTCGCGGGCTGCTTCACGCTCATGGAAGGCGACTACTGGACGCTGGAGAAGGATGCGGACTGGGCGTGGTACGCCGCGTGGCGCACCCATTGGGTGACGCACCACTGGCGGGTCCGCGGCGGCGCCGGGATCCGGTGGGGCGGCTCAGTCAACCTGATGGGCGATTCGTGCGACGTCGGCCCCTACCGTGCGGCACGGTCTGCGCGGGTGGCCGCCGCCGGCGTCTACGCAGTGCGAGTCCCGGCCGGCGATAACGCGCTGGTGCTCAAGGCGCAGGGCGCTGGGAAGGCCCCCGGGGTGCAGCTGATCGGACCCAACGGCAGGACGTACACCTCCCCGCTAATCGCGGCGAAGATCGTTCCCGGCCGCGATGCATTCGTGAAGGATCCGCAGACGCGGGCCACCCAGGTGTTGATCGCCCACCCAAGCCCGGGCGAATGGAAGCTGCGGGCGCTGCCAGGATCGACGGTCACCGGGATCGAGCAGGCTCAGGTGGACGAGAAGCCGACGATCCAGGCCGGCGTCGGCGGCAGCGGCGAGCATCGAACTCTCGGCTACCTCTACCAGCCCCAGCCGATGCACACGACCCGGTTCGTGGAGGAAGGCGGCAAGTACGAGCAGGAGCTCGGCATGGCCGAGGGACGCCGGTGCAAGAACGTCAAGGACATCCATCCCGACCCACCGACGTGCGGAGAGATCCACTTCACGCCGGCCGCGGGACCCGCCGGCGTCCGGCACATCTACGCCGTCACGACGATGAACGGAGAGGAGACAGGTCGCGAGCTGGTCGCAACCTACGATGCCCCTCCCGAGCCTGAGCCCGCGGAGGTTCCCTCTCTGGTCGTTCGCCGCGTGCCCGAGGGCTTGAGCATTGGCTTCGCTGGCAGCGATCCGCCGATTGCCGCGGCGAGGCCGGTCGACTACGACGTCGATGTCAACCTCACGAACGGACGCAAGCTGCTGGATGTCCTGCGCAGCCGGACCGACCACGTGACGGTTACCGGTGTCGACGCCGATGTCGGCGCCAAGGTGATGGTCTCGCCAGTCCGTGAGGATGACACCCTGGGCAAGACACGCGCCGTAATCCTCACGCCCGAGGCGAGAGCGTCGAGCTCTGGGATCACATCCGGCGGCGGTACAGCTTCGGGTGAGGCTGGCTGAGCGAGTTCGGAGCCGCATGACGAGGTCGGCGGCCGCCGTGCGTGAGCATACGGCGGCCGCCGGGTGCTCACGGCCGGTGTCGGCGCGGGCGTGTCGGCCGCCGCCACGACCCCGGCCAGCTCGGTCTCCATGTTCGCCGTCGGCGTCGGCGGGGCGTTGACGCCGGCGCCGGGCTCGACGTTCACAACCGGCGCGGAGCCTATGGAGCGGCACTCAGCCCCTAGCGGAGGCCTGCTCGCCATCCTTAACGCCAAGCCGGTTCGGTGTCGATGTTCGCAGTGGGCGCCAGGGCGCTGACAGCGGCGGCGGGGCCGCCGTTCGGGGCCGGCAGCTGCCCGGTGTCCCACCCCCGTTTCCCGATCTCATCCGTCTGTGGATCGGTTACACGCCGACCTGCGCAGCCGGCGCGACACCGGCGTCTACGGCCTGCGAATCACGCCTCCTTGATCCAGCCGCCAAACTGCAGCGATGCGAGTGCGCCTGCGAAGTCGGCGAGACATCACGCTGCAGGCCGTCCACGCGGTCGCGTGGCGCGGGCACAGTGTCGAGATCGCCTCCGAGTCGGTAGAGCGGATGGACCGTTGCCAGGAGTCCTTCGAGACGTTGGTAGACGAGCGGATCAAGGCCGACCCGCACGCGTTGATCTACGGCGTCACCTCGGCGCCGGGCGACGCCGCGGCCGCCGCTCTGGGTGACGAGGGACCGGTCGCGCGTCCGTCTCGGCTGTGGACGGCGGTGTCGTTTGGCGAGCGGCTGCCCGACCGCGTCGTGCGAGCGATTCTGGTGGCGCGGCTGGCGAACTTCCTCGAGGGCCATGCCGCCGTTCGCGGTCAGGTCGCACAGGCCGTGGTCGACGTGCTCGATGCCACTCCTCTGCCGGTTGTGCCGGCGCAGGCGAATGGCGGCTCGGGAGAGATCCTGGCGCTGGGAAGCCTGTTCTTCGAGCTGAGCGCTCAGCTGTCGCTGACCCCCAAGGAGCGGATGGCCCTGATCAACGGTTCCCCGTGCGCAGCGGCGTTGATCGCCGACGCGGCCCTGGCCGGCCGCCGGCGAGTGGAGCTCGCCGAGTCGGTGTTCGCCCTGGTGGCCGAAGTCGCTGGAGTACCCGACGAACACTATGCGCCTGAGCTCGAGCAGCTGTGGGGAGATGAGCACGAAGCCGCCGCGCTGCGCTCGTTGCGAGAGTTGCTGGCCGGCAGCAGTCGCGTCCGCCAGCGCCATCAGGCATCTGTGTCGCTGAGGATCCTGCCGCGAATGCTCGGCGCGGCAAGGCGGGCGCAGGCCGAGAGCGAACGCGCCGCGACCGTCTCGCTGAGCGCCGTCACCGACAATCCGGTCTACCTGCCCCCCGACGACCAGCGGCCGCTCGGTGCCGTCTACTCCACCGGCGGGTATCACAACTCCCAAGCGGCGCCGGCGATCGACGGGCTGGCCTTCGCCCAGGCCGACCTGTGTCAACTCGCGCAACGGCTGACCGATCACCTGTTCCAGAATCCGACCACCGTACGGCTCGTCGGTCACGACGAGTGGACGGTGAAGCCCTTGCACATGGCACAGAACGGCTGGGCGGAGGAGGCCCGCGCGAGCGCCACTCCCACAATTCTCTCCCTCGGCGGATTCGGCCAGAACGACGTGCCCGCGCTGAACTTCCTGGCCTGGCGCAAAGCGGCCGCGGTCGGCGCCTGCCTCGACGCGGCGCTTGCTGTCCTGGCCGCCATCGCCTCCCAGGCGCTGCACGCCGACGAGCACGAGCCACCGCCCCCTCTGCGCCCGCTGCTGGATCAGGTCCGCAGCAGCTTCCCGCCCGTCACCCAGCCCCGGCCGCTCAGCGGCGACTGCCAGACACTCACGGAGGCGTTCGCTCGACAGGTCTTCGAGTAGCCCCCGGCGTTGCCTACCCCAGCCGGCGCGGCTTAGAGTTCCTCGTCAAGCGCTATGGGGACAACCGGGTCAGTTCAGGTTTGCGCAGCTTGATGATCACCCCGCGCGCCCGCGCCCGCGCCCGCGCTCGCGCCGGCATCCGCCTGCGCGCTCGATGCGCAACCGTCGCGTGGATCGCCGTTGTGGCGCTGTCGTGCGTACCGGCGGCGGCTGCGGCGTCGCCGGGCGCCGCGCAGAAACTCATCGACACCTACTCGCCGATCGTGATGATGCGCGCGCAACACCGGGACGTGTGCAACACCTCCGAGGAGCAGTACGCGCCGCCGACGTCGGTGGACGTCGTGCTCGGCAACCCGCGGGTCAGGCTCCTGAAGTTCGCTTCACGCGCAACGCGGCTCGTCAAGCGCGCCCCCAGGGCGTCAGACCTCGCCGGGAGAGGCAGGGAGTACTACCTCGATCTACCGGGTGACCCGCTGGATCCGGGGTGCAAGTTCGCTCGGGATTACGCAGCGCTGCGTCGCGCTGGTCACGCCCCGGCGGTCACCTATGCCCACATCGCGCGCGAGGCGGGCGTTCCGGGGCTGGCGGTGCAGTACTGGTTCTTCTATTACTTCAACGAGTTCAACGACCTGCACGAGGGCGACTGGGAGGGGATGCAGATCACCTTCGACGCCGCGACGCCGGCCGCGGCGCTGTCGGTGCAACCCGATGAGATCGTCCTCTTTCAGCACGGCGGCGGCGAGCACGCCGATTGGACCGACGCCAAGGTCCAGACCCAGGGCAGGCACCCGATCGTCTACTCGGCTGCCGGTTCGCACGCCACGTTCTATGGCTCGTCGCTGTGGCTCGGCAACGGACAGAACGGGGCCGGAGTCGGGTGCGACAACACCACGCCGCCGTTGACCGCCATCCGGCCGCAGCCGATTCTGCTGCCCGACACGCCCGTCAAGACCGGCCGGTTTGCCTGGCTGAGCTACACGGGACGCTGGGGGCAGCGGGAGGCAGGCTTCAACAACGGGCCCACCGGGCCAAACACGAAGACGGTGTGGCGCGTGCCGTTCACCTGGATGGACGGCACGCGTTCCGCAAGCGCACGGGTCCCGGAGGGGTCGCTGTTCGGGCCGTCGGTCGCCAGCGTGTTCTGCGGATCGGTGGCGCAGGTCTCGGGCTTCCTGAACCTGGCCGCGAAGACCGCTCCCGGCGCGCTCGCCATCGCCCTCGTCATCGCGTTGCTGATCTTCGTGCCGATACGCCTGACGAGGTGGCGTCCCGTGGAGCTGGAGCCGCTGCGCAAACCGAGAGCACTGGGGCAGCTGCTGCTGGCCTCGGGACGGCTGTACTGGCGCCATTTCGCAGCGCTCGTGCTCATCGCCTTGACCTCGGTGGCGATCATCGCCGGCGTCAACTACGTCGAGTTCTTACTGCGGCGCGCTTTGGGCACGAGCGGCTCAGCGGCGTCCGTTGTCGACTCCGGTCCCGGACTCGCGATATCGACGACGGCCAGCATCGCGCGCAGCATCGCTTCGCCAATCGGCTCGGCAGCGGTGATCGCGTTCGTGTGCAGCCTCGAACGCGACCAGGACCTCAGCTACGGTGCCACCTGGCGAGCCGTCGGCGGCCGGCTCTGGCGGGTGATCGCCGTGCAGCTGCTGATCCTCATCCTCCTGATCGGGCTCGCGGCAACGATCATCGGGATCCCGTTCGCGGTCCGCAAATTCGTCGATTGGCAGTTTGCACAGCAGGAGGTCATGTTCGAGAGCCGGTCGATTCGGGAGTCGCTGCGTGGCAGCACCCGGATCGTCCGCGGTCACTGGTGGCACGCGGCGGCCGCCGTCGCCCTGCTGTGGCTGATCAGCCAGATCCCCGGACCGCCGCTCGGATTCGCGCTGCTGCTCACGAACGTCTCCCCCGGAATGCTGAACCTGATCGGATCGCTGGTCTTCATGTTGCTCTTCTCCTATGTCGGAGTCGGGCGGACCCTTCTGTATCTTGACCTGGCCGCCCGCGAACGCAGCGAACCCAGGCTGGCGAACGCGATCGGGGACCCGGTGCGCCGGCTGACCCGGATGCCACTGCGCCCCATCCGCGCAAGATCGTGACCCGATCGCGTCGCCGCCGGGCGGCGGCAACGGCGCGCGAGCCGTTCATGGCCGCTGGTGTTGGAAGCATCGCGTTCGCGGTGGGCGCTGCCAGCCTGGGCGCCGAAATCGGCTACTCGCTTGCTGGCGCCCGACTTCGGCGAGTCGACGATCATCTGGACGAGCACGCTCGCGACGGCGCTGATGGCGCAATCTGTCGACCGAGGCCGATGCTCGCCGAGCCCTGTCCCGTCCCACCATCGAGAGGATCCACGTGTCCGTGAAACTCGCACTACTCGCACTGCTCGAGGCCAAGCCCGAAAAAGGACCCGATCTCGGCGCCTTCCTCGAGAGCGGCCGCGCGCTCGCCGAGGCCGAGGAGGGCACCGTGACCTGGTACGCGTTCAAGCTCACCGACACCACCTACGGCATCTTCGACACGTTCGAGAGCGAGGATGGCCGCAACGCCCATCTCAGCGGAGAGATCCCGCAGGCGCTGGGGCAGGTCGGACCCGAGCTGCTGGCAAGGGATCCCGACATCCGCCAGGCGGACATCGTCGCGGTCAAGTAGGCCGCCCGGGTGATCGACTGTCGGCGAGCGGTGCGGGCCGCTCCCGAGCCACTCGTTATGCTGCGGCCAGATCTCGTTGTACTGTTCCGCGAGCCGGTGGGATCTCAGGCAGGCCAGCGCCGGCAGGACTGAAGGAGGCCAGGGTCGAAAATGTCGATCTGACCAGCCCGCGGTAGGCGTCGAACCACCCGCCTCCGCGTGGCCGGGATCGGTCGCTTGCGATCGCTGGTTGCCGCAGCAGAGCGTCTGTTGATGACAAGGACTCGCCCAACAACGGCCGTGGATGCCCGAGCCAACTGAATCCGGTCACCGCTACGTCCCGGGCCTGGACGGTCTGCGGGCGCTGGCCGTGCTGTGCGTGATCGCATATCACCTCAACGTCCCCTGGGCCAAGGGCGGCCTGCTCGGCGTCGGGGTGTTCTTCACCCTGTCGGGCTACCTGATCACCGACCTGCTGCTCGGGCACGCCGACCGCTTCGGCAACCTGGGACTGGGCAACTTCTGGCTGCGGCGTGCTCGGCGCCTGCTGCCGGCGCTGTTCCTGATGTTGATCGTGGTCAGCATCTGGGTCGCGCTGTTCGACGCGTCCCAGCTCTCCCCGGTCCGCCGCCAGGTGGTGTCGGCGGCGCTGTACTTCGCCAACTGGTCGACGATCGCGTCGCACGGCTCGTACTTCTCGCGATTCGCCGCCCCGCTGCCGCTGGACCACCTGTGGTCGTTGTCGATCGAGGAGCAGTTCTATCTCGTCTGGCCCTGGTTGCTGGCGGGCGCGCTCTACCTGGTCCGCAGCCGTCGCGCGCTGACGTTCCTGACCCTGCTCGGAGCGGCGGCGTCGGCGGTGGCGATGGCCCGCCTGTACCACCCTGGGTATGACCCCACCCGGGTCTACGAGGGCACCGATAGCCGTGCCTTCGGGCTGCTGCTCGGCGCGGCGTTGGCGATGGTGTGGCCGACGCGCATCTCCCGGTTGAGCCTGCGCCGGTCGATCCGCAGCCCGGGGCTGCTGGACACCCTGGGCGTCGTCGGCATCGTCGCGATCCTGCTCCTGGTGTGGCGCACGAGCTCACTGAGCTCGTTCCTGTATCCCACCGGGATGCTGCTGTTGGCGGTCGCGACGGTGGCCGCGATCGCCGCTGTGGTGAACCCCTCGAGCATGCTCGGCGAGGTGATGGGCTGTCCGCCGCTGCGCTGGATCGGCGTCCGCTCCTACGGCATCTACCTGTGGCAGTGGCCGATCATCGTTCTCTGGGGGAGGCCGGCGGTCGGGGTCCACTGGGGCCGGGCCGCGCTTCAGGTGGCCGCCACGATGGTCGTGGCTGCTCTGTCGTGGCGGTTCGTCGAGGAGCCGATTCGCCACGGGGCGCTGCGCCGGCTGCGCTCCCGCTCGCGCAGCCACGCCGCCGTGCTCCGCGCCCGCCGTCGGGCACTCGCCCTGACCACCAGTGCGGCGGGGGTGATCGCGATCGTCGTCGCCGGCCTGGCCGGCGTGCTCCCCGCCATGTCCACTGGCGACACGGTGCCGCAGAAGATCTCCAAGCTGCCGCCCAAGCTGTCGGCGTCCGGGTCGCCGACCGCCTCCCCGGCGGCGAGCACCACCCCGGTCAAGCACCGGCTCCCGCCCGCGACCAGGAGCTCGTGCCGCGCGGTCGTCTATATCGGCGACTCGACCTCGGAAGGGGAGATCTCCACCGATTACATTCCCAACGCGCGCCGGCGCCTCCCAGCGCAGCTCTCCCACGTTGGGGTCAAGACGCTGTACCCGGAGATCTCGGGTGCGCGATCGATCGTCGAGACCTACGAGGGCTATCCGAACGCCGCGACCGTCGCCCAGACCCACATCTCCAGCGGGTACAAGGGCTGCTGGATCCTCGCGCTCGGGACCAACGACGTCGCCAACGCGGTGACCTCACCGGTCGGCATCAAGTGGCGCATCGACCACATGATGCACATCATCGGCCATCAGCCGGTGATGTGGATCACCGCGATCACCCTGCTGGGCTCGGGGGAGTACTCGGAGACGGGGATGCAGGCGTGGAATCACGACCTGCTGTCGGCGTGCCGGCGCTACCCGAACATGCGGGTCTACGACTGGTCTGACCGGGCCAAGCGCAAGTGGTTCATCCCCGACGGGATCCACTACTACTCGCCGGGCTACGTCGCGCGCAGCCACGACATCGCCAAGGGGCTGGTCGCGGCTTTCCCCCAGGATCGGCCTCCCGGCGCCAGCTGTCTCGTCCACTGACGGACGCCCATGTGAGAGCCCAGCCGGCCGCTACCGTCGCAGCCGGAAATACAGCACGGCGGCGCTGAGCGCGCTCACCGGCGCGACGGCGGAGTTCACCACCCATTGCACCAGCGCTCGACCGACGGATCCCAGCGACGCGGATACGAGGCCGGCCGCGAGACTGACGAGGACGACGGCCAAGCCGACGAGAACGATGACGGTGAACACCCGCCACCCGTTGCCGCTGACCAGCTCTCGGCTGCGTCCGAATGCGGCGAGCACGCCGGGGCGCTCGAGCACGGTGACCGGCGCGACGACCGACCAGAAGGTCAGCAGGATGAGGCCGGGGATGATGAGGAACAGGAAGCCGATCGCCACTCCGATGGCGAACAGGACCGAGACCCCCATCAACGGAAACAGCACCGGCTCGACGCTCTTGAGCAGGTCTCCGATCGAGTGACCGCGCCGGTCGGTCTCCACGTCCTGCACCAGTTCGACGACCATCCCCTGATAGAGGACGCTGAGGGCGAAGAACAGGATCGCCACCGCGATCGACGCGCCCGGGATCAAGAGGAGCACGACGAACTGCAGCGCGAACAGGACGAAGGCGGCTCCGACCAGGACCCCGGTGTGCGCCCGGTAGATCTCCCAGATCCGCGAAAGCACGCCGCCGGGTTCAACGCGCTGCATGCGTCCGCCCGCTCGCCATCGGGGTCATCGTGCGAAAGCGTACGACGAGCACCGGCCGACTGGCGGATTGCGACCGTCACCGGCGCCTAACATCTTCTGCGTGATGACCGCCATGGAGACGGTGATGCCGATCCGCAAGCGGATCGTGCTGATCGCGCACGACAACTGCAAAGGCGAGCTCCTGGAGTGGGCTCGGTTCAACCGCGAGACGCTCAGCAATCACGAGCTTCACGCCACCGGCACGACCGGCGCTCTGGTCGCCGGCGAGTTGAACCTGGAGGTGAACCGGTTTCTCAGCGGCCCGGTGGGCGGCGATCAACAGACGGGGGCGGCGATCGCCGAGGGAAGGATCGACTTCCTCGTCTTCTTCTGGGATCCGCTCGAGCCCCAGCCGCACGACGTCGACGTCAAGGCGCTGCTGCGGATCGCCGTCGTCTACAACGTGCCGACCGCGTGCAACCGGGCGACCGCCGACTTCGTCCTCTCCAGTCCGTTGATGCGGGTCGAGTACGCGCGCCCGAGCAACGCCTGACGGGCCGAATCGCAACTCGCCCGGACTGGGTGTGGGCGGCCCGACCGCTGGCGGCTGTCACGATCTGAGCTGTGCTTGGGATCGTCGTGCTGCTGTTGGTGGTGATCGCGTGGGCGCTTCTCGCCGGCCGGCTGGCCAAGCTCAGCATCACGTCGGCGATCGCGGTGGTGATCGTCGGAATGGTCCTGACCGCCGGCCGGCACCCGGTGATCCGGATCGAGCTCGACACTGCGATCGTCGAACGGGGAGTGGAGCTGGTGCTGGCGATTCTGTTGTTCGTCGACGCCAACGAGGTCCCGGGGAGCATCCTCGCCCGCGAGCGGGGCGTCCTCACCCGGTTGCTGGTGATCGCGCTGCCCCTCAGCCTGATCATCGCGTGGCTCGCCGGGTTCGCCCTGTTCTCCGAACGCGACGCCTGGCTGCTCGCCGTGCTGGCGATCATCGTGGTGCCCGTCGATCTCGCGCCGGCGGTGGCGATGCTCCGCGACCGCCGCATCCCGCGGCGGCTGCGCGACATCATGAACGTCGAGGCCGGCCTCAACGACGGCGTCGCGGCGCCGCTGTTCCTGTTCTGCCTGGCGGGTGCGACCGCCAAGCACACGCCGGCGCTTTCGGCGCTGGAAAATGCCGTCCCCGCGATCCTGATCGCGGTGGGTGTCGGTGGCGCGGTCGGATTCATCGGCGCGGTGGCATTGAGCTGGTCCTGGAAGCGGCATTGGTCGGAGCCATCGGCGCTTCGGCTGGGGGTGCTCGCGCTGCCCGTGATGACCTACGCGCTGGCGCTGGCGCTCGGCGGCAACGGCTTCGTTGCCGCCTTTGTCGCCGGCCTGCTGTTCTCGCTCGGCGATCGCAGCCTACCGGCCGAGAGCCTGCAGTTGACCGAGGACGTGGGAACGCTGCTGTCGCTGTGCGTGTGGTTCATCTTCGGGCTCGCGGTCGACCAGGTGTTCGATGCCGGCGTTGGGATCGAGGCGGTCGTCTACGCCATCCTCGCCCTCACGGTGGTGCGGATCCTCCCGGTCTTGATCGCGCTGCGGGGAACGGAGATATGCCGCTTGGAGGCGGTGTTCATCGGCTGGATGGGCCCCCGCGGCCTGGCCTCGCTCGTGTTCGGGCTGCTCGCGGTCATCGCGCTGCACGGCAGTGCGAGCTCGCTGGTCGCTCAGGTGATGGTGATCACGGTGCTGCTCAGCGTCATCCTCCACGGACTCACCGCCGGTCCGATCGCCGCCGGCTTCGCCAGACGCGCGGCGCGGGCCCCCGAGCAGCCGGTGGACGAGCCGGCGACCGCCGCCGCGCAGGTCCCGACGGTGCCATAGCGCCGCGGCACTCCCGGCCGGCGACGAGCCGTCGCCACGGCGCGATCGCCGCGTGACGCCATCGCCTATGGTCCACGCTTCACAGCGATGTCGCGGCCCGGGACGCCGGCGGCGAGAACCTATGAAGGGAAGCGATGGCCGCGATGAAATGGTGGGGCTGGGGGCTGGAAGGCGTGGAGTTCACCCATGCCGACAAGCCCGAGCTCGGACCGTTCATCGCCAAGGTGCTCGGAGTCGACGTGGCCCGGGTCAGCGAGCAGCCGCCCCGGTCCGAGGATCTGAACGTGCCGGCGCCGGCGCTGCCCGATGACCTGCGCCAGGCGCTCGAACGCGCCGTCGGCGCCCAGTTCGTCAGCGACGACCCCCTGGACCGCGTCGTTCACGCCCGGGGCAAGTCGTTGCGCGATCTCGTCCTGCAGCGTCGCGGCGAGTTCGGCCGGGTTCCCGACGTGGTCGTCCGTCCCGGCTCCGAGCGCGAGATCACCGATCTGCTGCGGGCGGCGCTCGCCGCCGACGCCGTGATCATCGCCTTCGGGGGAGGCTCGTCGATCTCCGGCTCGCTGGAGGCGCCGGGCGATGAGGCTCGCCCGGTCATCTCGCTCGACCTGACGCGCCTGGACCGGCTGCTGGAGATCGATGCGACCTCGCGCCTGGCGCGGGTGCAGGCGGGGGTGTTCGGCCCGCACCTGGAGCAGCAGCTCGCGGCCCGGGGCTACACGCTGGGGCACTATCCGGATTCGTTTACGCATTCCACCCTGGGAGGCTGGATCGCGACCCGCTCCTCCGGGATGCAGTCCGATCGCTACGGCGACATCGCCGACATGACCAAGGGCCTGCGAGTGGTCACGCCGGCGGGAACGCTGGTGGTGCATCCCGTCCCGGTGATGTCGACCGGCCCGAGCGTGCGCGAGATGGTGCTGGGCAGCGAGGGGCGCCTGGGGATCATCACTGAGGCGACCGTGCAGGTGCGGCGCCTGCCCGAGCGGCGCACGATCCTCGGCTACCTGTTCCCGACGTTCGCGGACGGGCTGTCCGCCATCCGCGACATCGCCGCCAGCGAGTGCTCCGTATCGGTGACACGCGTCTCGGACGCGCCCGAGACCCGGTTCTCGTTCGCCACCCGCAGGACGCCCAGCTGGTCTGACAAGGCGCAATCCGCCGCGCTGCGGACGTTCCTGCAGCGCCGGCTCGGTTATGACACCGACCAGATGGCGCTGTCGTTCATAGGCTTTGAAGGCAGCCAGAGACACGTCTCCAAGCAGCGCAAGGCGGTCGGCAAGATCGTCAAGCGCCACCGCGGGCTGTGCATCGGAGCGGGGCCGGGCGCCCTGTATGACCAGAAGAAGTTCGACACCCCGTACATCCGTGACTTTCTGCTCGACCGGGGGGCGGCCGGCGACGTATCCGAGACGGCGATGCCGTGGAGCCGGCTCACCACCGTCTATGACGCCGTCACCGCGGCCGGCTATGGAGCGTTCACGCGGCTCGGCGTCCAGGGTTACCTCATGTGCCATCTGTCCCACAGCTACCACTCGGGAGCCTGTCTGTACTTCACGTTCGCGTTCCGCAAGACGCGGGGCGGCGACATGATCGCCGAGTACGACGTCGTGAAGTCGGCGATCCAGCAGGCGTTCGTCGACAACGACGCGACCCTTTCTCATCATCACGCGGTCGGGACCGAGCACGCGCAGTGGCTCGAGGCGGACATCTCCGGCCCCGGGGTGGCGATGGTCCGCGCCCTGTTCGAGGGGACCGACCCGGGGCGGCACCTGAACCCCGGCAAGATCGCCTGAGCGAGCCCGGATTCGATCAGCGCACCCTGATCGACACGCTGCGGCTGTAGACCGTGGCGCCGGCGGTGCCGAACGGCAGGAACGGGTCCGAGCTCGGGTAGGTGTAGGCGAGCCGGACGATGCCGCTCTGGGGGAAGCCGATGCGCTGGTCGAAGTAACCGTCGGGGCCGCCGGCGCTCACGGTGCGGATCGCTCGGCCGTTGAGCTGGATCGAGATCGTCTGCGAGCCGTCACCATCCTCGCGCAGTGGCGGCGCCGGCCGCGCGCCACCCCAGACCTGGACCCGCGCGCCGCGGGAGAAGGAGGTCCGGGGTAGGTACAGCGGGAGCCGGTAGGCGTCATAGCTCGTATCAGCGTCGCCTGCGGATCGATCAGCTCGGCGGTCGGGCCTGGATGATCGACAGCTGGGAGCGACTTGCCGCGGCGGTCGACGGCAGCCAGGCGGCGGCGAGGACCCCGCCGACCAGGGAACGATTGTGGTCAAGAGCCGCCGGCGCCGGGAGACCCTCGTCATGGAGCGACAACGGATCCTCACCGCCGAAGTTGCGGGCGCCTATCCGATTCCGAAGACGTCCTTGAACGATTCGCCCCAGCTGGTGGCGGACCCGGCCGGGGGACTGGCGGCCGCCGGATCGGTCTCTCCGGCCAGGGTGCGCGAGTCAGAGGTGGCCGACCCCCACCCGATCTCGATGCCGGTACCGCTGGCGGCAAACGACGCCACCCGGTCGCCGGCCTTGAAGGTCGTGCCGGTGGTGGTGGTGACCGGGTCGATCTCCTCGGCGACGTACCAGTAGTCCGACGGCGCGCCGGAGGGCTGGCTGGCGAACTGGAACAGGAGCAGTGGCTGGCCCGCGTACCAGTTGGTCAGCACCTGTACCAGCGTGGATGCGGCGGGGGCATAGATCCCGGTCCCCGGCGCCGCGGTGGCATCAACGCCCATGTCGTCGCGGCCGATCGTGAAGCCGGGGATCGGATCTGAGCCGGCATGGGTGCTGGGGCCGATCAGTCCCGCCCCACCCGAGAACGCCCCCGGCGCCCCGGCGGCCTGCGCCGCCTGGGCCGCCTGCTCGGCCTCGAGCTTGGCCAGCCGGCGGCGCAGCGAGCCGACGTGGCGGCGACTGGCGGCGAGCTGGCCGGCCTTGGCGTGGCGGGTGCGCGCCACCGAGATCTGCTGGCTGACCAGCCTCACCTTGACGGCATAGACGCGGTTTCGCTCGCTGAGCACGCGCGCCGCGACCGCCCGCTGGCGCCGCTCCAGGCCGCCCAGACGGATGACCTGTGCGGCCACGCGTCGCTGAGCAAGTTTCACCGCGGCGACGATCTGCGCATTGCGATCTCTGATCCGCCGGGCGAACGACAGGCGCTCGAGCAGGTTCGAGAAGCCGTTGGACTCGAGCACCACGCTCACGATGTCCGGCGGCTCGCTCTCATAGCTGGCGACCAGCTGCTGCGAGAGCACGCGCTGCGCGGTGTGTTCTTGGGCCTGGAGATCAGCGAGCCTGCCCGTCGCCGCGTACCGCTCCCGGCGCAGACGCAACAGGGTGGCGCGCTGGACGTCGAGGTCTGACTGGATGTGAGCGAGCTCGGTCTGCAGTTGGCCGATGCTCGCGTCAAGCTGCCGCAGGCGGCCGCTGGCGATGCCGACGGCGTTCGAGAGGGCGGAGATGCGGTTCTCGCCGGCGCTGATCTTCTGCTGCAGCGCTCCCGGGCTCGCGGCCCGGGCGACCGGCGATCCCGAGCCCAGCAGGCAGACGGCAGCGGACGCCAGCAGTGCGACGGTCGTAGCGCCGGCGTGCGGGATGAATGACTTGGTTTGGCTCGACATGATCTTCACCGGCCGCTCCGGCGTGCGGCCGCACGGAGCTGCGCCCTCAGCGGAGCTGGGGCGGCCACGGACTGGGAGGCGGCGCCACGCTAACACGGCTGCGCCGCGCTCACCCGCCTCGGTGGGGGGTGCAAGAAAACTTGCAGGAGCAGGGAAAGCATGAATCCGGGCGATGGCGCGGCGACTCCAAACCGCGCGCCGCACCTACCCGCTCTGTCGCTCGCGCCGCCGGCCGTCGCGTTGGTATCAGGCACACCCCGGGATCCCGGCGCCCCCGGTCTCAGCGCAGCGCCCGAAAGATGCCCACTCCGGACGCAAGACGCCTGTCGACATTCGTCGTGCGGTTGCGTTACCCTCCCGGCGATCAAAAAGACCCAGCCGAGTCCCTGAGCGACAAGTCGCGCGGGGAGCGGGGGAACCCACGAGAGCCCCAAAGGCTCTGGGGGCGAGTCGCCGGATTCCGGCGTAGCGCAGCTCTTTCAGCGCGAGCCCGACAGCTAACCCCGTAGGCGCGAAGAAAGAGAAGGGGTTGCTTTTGTCGTACTCGATCGTTCGACGCGTCGCCCGCTACGTGGGAATCGTTCCCTTCGCGGTCGCGATTGTCTTCGCTGCTTCCGCATCCGCCAACTCCACCCCGACGGGCGGAAGCGGCATAGGCGCTGCCACGGCCAAGCCCAAGCCCAAGGCCAAGCCCAAGGCCAAGGCCAAGGCCAAGGTCAAGGTCAGCGCGGCCAAGAGCAAGACGAGCAACGACCCCACCCCCACCGGCAATACCGTCACCGCGCCGGTGAAGCAGGACGGCGGCTCCCAGCACCTGGGTGAGCGCACCCTGAAGCAGGGGATGAAGGGCCACGACGTCCGCGTTCTCCAGAGCTACCTGACGCTTGCCGGCTTTCCGACGAGCGTCGACGGCTCGTTCGGCCCGGGGACCAAGGCGAGCGTGGTCAGTTTCGAACAGGCGCACAACCTCACCGCCAACGGCGTCGTCACCTACGCCCAGTCGCGCGTTCTGCGCCAGGCCGCGGCTACCGGCACGGCCGGAGGCGCCGCGGGGAAGGCGACTCCGACGGTCGAAAACCCCACGGGCAAGGCGAGGATCAACTCCGACGGGACCGCGACCGCCCCGGCCGACGCACCGCCGGCGGTCAAGGCCGTGATCGCAGCGGCCAACCGGATCATCGACAAGCCCTACATCTACGCCGGCGGCCACGCCAGCTGGAACGCGCCCGGCTACGACTGCTCGGGCGCGGTCAGCTACGCGTTGCACGGTGGCGGTCTCCTGTCGGCGCCCCTGGCGGTGCAGTTCGAGGGCTATGGCGACCCCGGTCCGGGACGCTGGATCACCGTCTATGCCGACTCCGAGCACGTGTTCGCCGTGATCGCCGGACGCGCCTTCGACACCGCTGATTTCGGAGGCCCCAACATCCCTGCCGGCACGGGGCCGCGCTGGCGCAGCAATCCGCTTGGGAATCTCGCCGACGGCGGCCACTACGTCGTGCGCCACCCGGCGGGTCTGTAACCGAAATTCTGCTGGCGGCAACTCGGCTAGACCTGACCGGCGGTGAGCGCCGGTCGGGTCTGAGCCGGCGCTTAATGGCCCCGTTCGCAGATACGACGCCATTCGAGCGGCCTCCGGCGGCGCCTGGCTCTGTCCTCGGATGCTCGTGCAGCGCTGCTGCACGTCGCATCCTGCGTCCTCGCCAGGCATCCACCGGAGACCACTGTCGGTGTCGCCGTACTTACGAACGGACCCACTCAGCCGCTTCCCGCGTTCGCGCCGAGGCCGTTCAGCCACGCCCGCATCGATTTACCTGCCGGCGTGGCCTCGCCCTCCCCGTAGCCCGTCGTCGCTCTGGCGAGCGTGACGCCATTCAGGGTTGACCAGCCGTACTCGATGCCGGTGCCGGTCGCGGCGAAGCGAGCGATGGCCTGGCCCTGGTGCAGGATCGTCCCGCCGGGCGCGATGTCGGTGATCTCCTCGGCCACGTACTGCACCTTGCCGGCGTCCGGACCATCCAGCAGCTCGAAGTAGACGAGCGGCTGCCCGGCGTACCAGTCCGGGATGATCGCGAGAACCTTGACCTTGCAGGGCGCGAGGATCGGCGCACCGGCGGGCATGACGGCGTCCACGCCCTGGTCGGTGCGCTCCCACGTCGTGACGTAGCGCAGCGGGTCGATGTAGGTCGCGTCCGATACCCGCGCGGCGATCACCTCGAGTCGCAGCTCGGCTCTGACCTGGCTGAGCGGTGGCGCGTGCGCATGGACGTCGCCCACGGGGACGCTGTTTGGCACGGTCGATGCCTGGGAGCCCGCGCTTGGCTCGATTGCGTGCGGTCGCGCTCCCGGGACCGCCTGAGATCCGGTGGCGGATGTGCTCGCCGACGTTGTGGTCGACGTGCTGATCGGCGGGCTGCTCGACGCGTTGGTCGAGGTGCTGGCGACGCCGCTCGTCGTCCCGCATCCGGCGAGACCCAGCGCGACGATCACCGGTGCGCCGCGGCGGAGAAGCCGTCGGCGATCGTTCGAGCGTTTCTTGGCCGTGAACATGGGTGGTGCGTCGCGATCCAGGCCGGGCCAGAGGACCGGCCCCTGGTTTTGGCTGCCTCCCGCCGGAGCAATCCGGTGAGCCGGCCAGGAGCCACGCTAACACGCGATTGCCTGCCGGGCGCGGGTTGCGCGGCGGCGCTCCGGTCGATCGAGATTGGCCGACACCGGCGGCGACAGCGGGAGCCTGCCTCCCGTGGCGGCGATCGCTAGCCTAACGACGCCGCCGCTGATGCAAGAATGCGGCCTCGACACGCAAACGACCCCACTGGAGCCCGTGTCCACTCTCACCTCCGCTCTGAAGAACGAGCACACCAAGCGAATCCTCCACGCCACGGGAATTCGGCGGCCGTCGCTGACCCAGCGTCAGACGCCGCATTACCGCATGCCGAAGGTCGAGGCGAACGGCGGCTATCTCCTCTTGAACAAGTACAACGGGCCCGAGATTCCCAGAAGCGAATACGAGGATCTCATCTACACCACTTACGCCAGCGACCCGACGACGAACCTGGCGCCGATCACGTCGGCGAATGGCGAGCTGGAGCTGAAGGGATTCGAGGCCTACGGTCGGGCCGACCTGGACGGCGTCTGGACCGAGAACGCCAAGAAATGCCCCACGATCGTCGGCTGGGTCGAATCGATCGGAGCGCGCTTTGGACGGGTCCAGCTGCTGCGGATGCAGCCCAACACCATGCGGGAGTGCCGCTGGGGTCTGCACCTGGACAACAACAACGCCAAGAACGACCCGGACCAGAACGGCTGGGTCGTCCGGCTCTGGCTCGAGCTGACCGACGACGAGTCGAGCGCGCTCGTCGTCCGGCGCCACCAGTTCGACAAGAGCTCGGAGGTCAAGATCGCGTTGCCGCGCTATCAACAGGCGGTGGTTGACTCCGAGCTGCTCTACCACGGTGGCTATCACCACGGCCCGGGCGTCCGCTATGCCCTGATCGTCAGCCTCGAGAGCGGACCGGCATTCGAGAAGTGGATCGAGACGCAGCTGCCGTAGCCTCGGCCAGTTCCTGAGAGCTATCGATGAGAGCGAAGGTCAGATGACCAGCACCCGCCAGGACATTGCGCAGCGCGTTGCGCACATGTACAGCCGTTATCCGTTTCCGAGCCCGCAACGGAGACACTCCTACCGGCGCCATGCCGCCCACGTCCGCGAGTTCCTGCAACAGCTCGGCATCGATCCGGCGGGTAAGCGCTTTGGGGACATCGCGTGCGGCACCGGCTTGATCCTCCTCGACTACGCGCAGGAGTTTCCCGAAGCCGAGTTCACCGGCTTCGACATCACCGAAGTGTCGGTTGATCGCGCCAACGAGGCACTGAGCCAGGAGAACGTCACCAACGCCCGGGCCCAGTTGCAGAACATCATGGAGCTCGACCTGGAGTCCGAGTTCGACTACATCCTGTCCTGGGGGACGATCCACCACCTGCCCGATGCCGAGGAGGGGGTTCGCATCCTCTGCCGGGCGCTCAAGCCGGGTGGCGTGATTCGCACCGGCATCTACGGCTTCTACGGCAACTGGGAGCGCCGGATCCAGCAGGAGATCGTTCGCACGATCAGCGCTCCCAGCAACGGCAACGGCAACGACCTGACGGAGCAGATCGCCGCGGTGCGCGATTTCGCGAGCGGCGATCGCAACTTCCGGAACTACTACACAGCGCCACCGGTGGATCTTTCCGATGACACTTGGGTGGTGGATGAGTTCCTGCACGTCTGGGAGAAGCACCTCGGCCTTCGCGACGTCGTCAGCTGGCTCGAGGGCGAGGGCATGGAGGTGCTGCGGATGACCGACTACTACGACCAGGAGATCCCGCTCGACATCGCACGCCACTCGACCAGCGAGGCGTTCATCGAGCGGGTCCGGCAGCTGCCGTTTGCCGATCAGTGTCATGTCATCGAAATGATCGTGCGGCCGTACTGGCTTTCGGTGTTCGCGCGCAAGCCAGTGCAATGAGTCCGACTCAGCAAACGCCGGTTCGTCCGCGGCAGACGCTGGCGGTCGGCGCCGGCAAGGCGACGCGCTGGCTCTCGCGGCGGCTCGGAAAGGGCGGGGGGACGAATTACCCGGGATTGGTCGCCCAGCGCCTCGATCCCCACGCGCTCACGGATCTCGCTGCCTCGATGCCGAATGGCTGCGTGTTCATAACCGGGACGAACGGCAAGACCACCACCACCCGGATCCTCGCCGATGCGGTACGCCGATCCGGGATGGAGCCGGTGACGAACCGAGAAGGCTCGAACATGACCAACGGCGTGGCCACCACGCTGGTCGCGCACTCCGATGCGCGCGGCGCGCTTGCCGTCGGCGAGCGAGCGATCGGGATCTTCGAGATCGACGAGGGCCATTTGCTGCCGGCGATCAAGGCGGTGCAGCCCCGGTTGGTCCTGTTCACCAACCTACTGCGCGATCAACTCGACCGGTACTTCGAGATCGACTGGACGGTTCACCTGTGGCGAGAGGCGCTGGCGTCGCTGCCATCATCCAGCACGGTCGTCCTGAACGCCGATGACCCGCAGGTGGCATATCTCGGCGACGATCTGCCCAATCCGGTCCTCTACTACGGCTTCGAGGACCCACGTCATGCCCGGCTCGAGCTCGAGCACATCTCCGATTCGCGTCGCTGTCTGCGCTGCGGCGCCGACCTCCAGTACGCCCACGTCTTCTATGCGCACCTGGGGCACTACAGCTGCACCGTGTGCGGGTGGAGCCGTCCGGATCCGCGCGTGTCTGCCTGGAAGATCGAGCTGCAGGGGATCGAGGGGAGCAGCATCGAGACGGTGACGCCGTCGGGAGCGCTCGAGCTGAAGCTGCCGCTCGGCGGGCTCTACAACGCTTATAACGCGCTGGCGGCGACCGCGGTGGCCAGCGCCCTAGGCCTGGACTCGGAGGCGGTGACCGAGGCGGTCGCCTCGGCGCGTTCCGCGTTCGGGAGACTCGAGCATGTCACGATCGACGGCAAGAGTGCTTACCTGGCCTTGGTCAAGAACCCGAGCGGCTACAACGAGGTGCTGCGCCTCCTCCTCTCCGATGAGCAGTCCGGGGGACTGGTACTGGCGCTCAACGACGATGGTCCGGACGGACGGGACGTGTCCTGGATCTGGGACGTCGATCTGGAGCGCTGCCGTGACCGGACGGGGTTCGTCATCTGCGCGGGACGGCGTGCCCAGGACCTCGCCCTGCGCCTGAAATACGCAGAGCTCTCCCGAGCCACGCCGCCGCCGGAGGTGCTGATCGAGCCCGACGTCAACAAGGCCTTCGATCTCGGCTTGGCCAAGCTCGGGGACGGCCAGACGCTCAGCGTCCTGCCCACCTACACGGCGATGTGGGAGCTTCGCGAGCGACTCGCTCGGGAAGGCCACGTTGCGACGTTCTGGAAGAGCTGAGTCATGCCGAAGCTGACCATCGGATATCTCTATCCCAGTGTCATGTGCCACTACGGGGATCGAGGCAACGTGATCTGTCTGACCAAGCGCTGCGAATGGCGTGGCATCGACGTCGAGATCCAGCATCTGGAACGCGGCGATGCGGTCGATGCCGATCGCATCGACCTGTTTCTCATGGGCGGCGGCGCCGACTCGCACCAGCGCTTGATCGCGGAGGACATGGTGAAGGTCAAGGGCGATGCGGTGAGGGCCGCGATCGAGGAAGGGGCAGCGGCGCTGATGGTGTGCGGTGGCTATCAACAGTGGGGGGAGTTCTACCGCGCCTACGACGGCACCGAGCTGCCCGGCCTCGGGATGTTTCCTTCCTACACGATTCACCGAGCCCACCAGATCGGCAGCCGACTCCGCAGCATCAGCGATGCCCGGGCAGTGCGCTCGGTGGGCAACCTCGCCGTGCAGTGGGAGGACCGTACGCTGATCGGATTCGAGAACCACGGAGGTCGCACCTACCTGCGGCCCGGCGCGCAACCGCTGGGACGCGTCCTCGCCGGAGAAGGCAACAACTCCGAGGACGGCTGGGAGGGCTGTGTCTATCGCAACGCGATTGGGACGTATCTCCACGGCTCGGTGCTCCCCAAGAACCCGGCGCTGGCCGATCACCTGATCGAGTCGGCGCTGCGCCGGCGTGACCCCGGATTTCGGCTCGAGCCGCTCGACGACGAGCTCGAGAGGCGGGCTCATGAGGGGGTCCTGCAACGGGTGCTCGAGCAGTCGGAGTCCGGCGCCCGCCACGCTCGATCGCGGGTCAACGGCAACGGTAGTGGCGTGGGCGGCTTCGCCGATCCCGGCTGATCGCTCCCGTAGACGCCTTGGAGCCCGCCGCGAACCTCCGGGGGCGGACCGGATGCGCGGTACGCTCGTCCGCCGGCGAATGACGGCTGTGAGAGCCTGCGGCCGCGGCACGCCGCGGCACGGCGCACCATAGGTGCGCCACGATGTCGACGAGCAACGCCTCCCCCGAGCTGCCACTCGAGAACCCGCCGCCACCCCCGGCGCGGCGTGTTGCGCTGAGCACGGCCATCTTCGCTGTCGCCACCGCCCTGTCGCGGATCGCCGGACTCGGCCGGGAGATCGTCGCCGCCAGCTTCTTCGGGACATCGGCGGCGGCGTCGGCGTTCACCATCGCCGCCCAGGTGCCCAACCTGGTGGCCAACCTGTTCTCCCAGGCGGCTCTTTCAGCCGCGTTCGTGCCCGTGTTCACCGAACTGCTGCACCACGGGCGCAAGCGCGACGCGTTCCGACTCGCCTCGGCCTTGTTCTGGATCATCACGATCGCTCTCGGCGCGGTGACGGTGCTGTGGATGTTGACCGCGGAGCTGATCGTGCCGTTGTTCACCGGCGATCTTCACGGATCGGCGGTCGCCCTGACGGTCGGTCTGTCCCGGGTGCTGTTCCCGGTGGTGCTGCTGTTGAGCCTCACCGGGCTATTCGTCGGCATCCTGCAGTCCTACGACGAGTTCTCGGTTGCCGCGCTGGCGCCAGCCGTGTGGAACCTGGTCATCTTGGTCCTGCTCGTCGTCCTGCACTCGCGATTTCACGGTCACAACGCGCTCTACGCGTATGCGATCGCCTGGCTCGTGGCGACCGTCGTACAGCTGCTGATGGTCGCCTCGGCGCTGCGTCGAGTCGACTTTCGCCTCACTTTTGCCGTCGACTGGAGCGATCCCCTCGTCCGACGGGTGCTGATCCTGTTTCTCCCGGTCACGATCAGCATCGGGATCATCAACCTCGATGGCTTCCTGAACGCCGTCTTCGGGGCGCTGGTCGGCCCTCAAGTGCCGCGCGCCATCGACAATGCCTTCCGCATCTACATCTTGCCGCAGGGGGTGTTCAGCGTCGCCGTCGCGACCGTGCTGTTCCCGACGCTCAGCCGCCTCGTGGTCAGACGCGACTCGGAGCGCATGCGTCGCGCGCTCGGAAACGGCATGCGCCAGATCAACCTGCTGATGATCCCGTCGGCCGCGCTGCTGCTGGTGCTCGCCACCCCGATCACACGGCTCATCTACCAGCGAGGCGCGTTCAATGCCTACTCGACCCACCTGGTCTCGACGGCGCTGTTCTGGTACGCGTTCAGCCTTCCGTTCGCCGGGGTGAACCTGTTGCTCAGCCGCGCCTTCTTCGCGCTGAAGCGTCCCTGGATCGCCACCCGGCTGGCGGTGATCAACATGGCCGTCGACGTGATCGTGAGCCTCGCGCTCTACCAGCCACTCGGAATCGCCGGACTGGTCATCGGCACGGCCTCCGCCAACGCCGTCATGACCGGTCTCCAGCTACATCGACTGCGAGTCGGTTTCGGCGGTCGGTTGGAGGGCACGCAGACGCTGATGATCACCGTCCGGATCGCGGTGGCGTCGGCGATCGCGGCGGGCCTCGCCTGGGGGCTGTGGGCGGTGATCGATCAAGCCGTCGGCCGTTCGGTGCCGGCCCAGATCGTCTCGGTCGGCGTCCCGATCGCTGCCGCATATGCCGTGTACGCGTGGCTCGTGCTCGCCATGCGCATCCCGGAGGCCCGTCAGATCGAGGCGTTCGTTCGCCAGCGCCTGCGTACCGGGTAGATCCGCCGGCTATCCGCTGCGGTCATGCACCCGGGCGCGCCCCGCCTCGGAGCTCGTGGCGCAGCAGGTTGGCCAGCACCGGGAGCACAGCTGCTTCAGCGAGCATGGCGATCACGATCGGGAGTCGCAGGGTTGGCTCTGAGTATCCGAAGAAGCTGCCGCGCAACGCGATGGTGATCGAGATCAGCGAGCCGACGGCAACACCGGCCGTCCCCACCGACGCGAGCACTCGCAGGCGCCGGTCGCGGCTGACCAGCGCGAACCCGAGCCCGGCGCCCCCGGCCGCGTTCAGGAGGAACAGCACCCCGACCGTCGGGACCACGCTCATGAAGGCAACGTACTGCTGAAGATGGACTCCGGCGATCACCGCGACGAGTCCGGCCGCGAGCGCACGAACGCGTACTCCTGAATCGAGCGCCGGCGCCGGTCGGCTTCCTCGAAACCTGGTGTCGGCGAGACCCACTAGCTCACCACCTTGACCTCTCCGGTCATGAAGGCGTGAAACAGGCAGTGGTACCGATAGTTCCCGGCACGGCGCAGATCGATCGTCTTGCTCTTCCCCGGGTTGATCGTCCCGGTGTCGAACCCACCCTGGTCGGCGGTGGCCGTGTGGGCGGTCGCGTCGTGATTGGTCCAGGTGACCCGCGTCCCCGCCTTGACGGTGAGCGTGACGGGTGCGTAGGCGTAATTGCGAATCGCGATCGTGACGTGTCCCGCTTGGGCGATCACCGATGCACTTGGCCGTGCGCGCGGCGGTCTGGTCCGGTGGTGGCCGAGCGCCAGGGCGAGCGCGGCGATCACGATCGTCGCTGTCGCTGGAAGGACGAGTGATCTGATGCGCACACCAACCATTCGCTCGGAGGCCGGCTATCGGATCACCCCGGGGCCCGCAAATGTCACGCGGACGCTCATGCTGACCGGCGCGGCGGCTCGATCTCGTCCATCTCTCCGGTGGTGCTTAACCACGTCGGGCGGATCACAAAGGATCCGCCCGACACTTCGTGGAGCCGATCTGGCTCGGCGCTGCCGCTACCGGCGAACCGGAGCGGGACGCCGCGGCACCGGCGAACCGGAGCGGGACGCCGCGACTACCCGCGAACCGGAGCGGGACGCCGGGACTACAGCTTGGTGATGTAGTTCAGGCTGGTGACGTCCTTGAGCACCTTGGTGGCGCCGTACGGCGTGTCGAACGCGCCGTCGGGGGTGATGCCGTACTCGGACTGGTTGCGGATCAGGCCGACGACGGCGGCGTGGCGAGCCTCGATGGTGACGATCGAGAGCGCCACCGCGAGATATGCCGGGTTCTTGATGTTGAATGCCTGCCCCGAGTAAGCGTGCACGCCTTCGTTCTCGAACGTGAACGCCGCTTTCAGGAAGCGGGAGTAGTTGGCGTTGTCACCGTGGAAGTTGAAGCTGGGCTTCTTGATCGCCTTCTTGCCGAGCGCCTTCTTCAGCGCGGCGACGTGCATGTTCTCGTCCTTGGTCACCGTCTGGAGGAACACGTGCGAGCGTGGCTGGGTGTTGGGGATGAACGCGTGCTTGCGCTGGTTGGCGGTCGCCTGGTTGTAGAACGTCGACTCCAGGTACTCGAGCACCAATGCGTAGTTCAGGATTCCGATGTCGCCCTTGCCGAACGCGGCCGGAGGACGGTCGCCGGTGCTGAAGGCAAGCGCGCTCGGGGCGAGGGCGCCCAGAATCGCGCCGCCGCCGACGACAGCGCCACCGGCCATACCGGCCCGGCGCAGGAACTGTGAACGAGTGTCGCCGTCGAGGGCATCCATCGCCTCCGCAGCGGTCTCCCGGACGGCGCCGTCCACGTCGACGTCTTCGAGTTTGAGCTCGTGACTCATACTGCTCCTTTCGTGCACGACAAATAGCCCCGGCCGCGCTCCTGTCGCTTGTGTTTGTGTCGTATACGTGGCTCCTTGCTGACTGGATCAAGGGTCCGTCGGCGCGGGCTGTGAGTTCCTACGGGTCCGGGATCGGTCTGGATCACGCGCGGGCGCGCGACATCGAGCGTCAGGCCGGCCGCAATGACAGGTGGCTGCTACCGGTATAAGCGCCGTGAGCGCCCGCTCATCGGGGCGTGGCTCAACCACCCGCCGCCCTCTGGCGGAAGTGAGCCGAGACCGCCACCGGCGGGGAGAGTCTCGGGGTCGTTGCCGACGCCGAGCAGGCTGCGGGTGAGCTGCTGCCCGCTGTCGAGCAGATCGCCAAGCGCGCGCGAGGTGTGCGTCGCGGTGACGAGCTGCTCAGCGGCGTCGTCGTGCAGGCACTCGAGCATCGCCCGGCGCAGCAGCTCCTTCAGGAAGGATGCGGTCACCCCCTCGGTGCGGTCCACGATCTCGCGCGTCTCCTCCTCGGATAGCCGCAGCGGGAGCGAACGGCCATAGAGCGCGAGCAACCGCTCGCGAGCGTCGGCGTCGGGGAGATCGATCTCGATCGCGACGTCGACCCGGCCGGGCCGGGCCGCCAAGGCCGGCTCGAGCAGGTCGGCACGGTTGGTGGTGAGCACGAACAGCAGATCGGCGTCCGGCGCGGCGCCGTCCATCGCGTCGAGCAGGTCGAACAGGACGGGGCTGGTGCCGGGCCCGAAACTCCGGTCCGCGGCCACGAGATCGACGTCCTCCAGCACCAGCACCGCCGGCTGCAGGTCGCGCGCGAGCTCGGCCGCCGATCCGATCACGTGCAGCGCCCTTCCGGTGAGCAAGAACCGCGTGTATCCCGACATCTGGCCGACTAGGTAGCGGGTGGTGTGCGTCTTGCCGGTTCCGGGTGGCCCGTACAGCAACAGACCGCGCTTGAGGTGCTGACCGGCCCCGAGCAGCGCTTCGCGGTGCTCGGCAACCCCGAGGGCGTGGCGCTCGACCCGCCCGAGCACCACCTCGGGCAACACCACGTCATCGCGGACGGTCAGCGGCACCGCGCCGAACTCGAGCGAGACCCCGCCCATCTGCGTCGTCTTGACGTCGAGCACGTGTCCGCGGTAGACGTTGAGCCGCCGGCGCAGCTCGTCGAGCCGGGCGTGCACTGCCTGTGCGGCATCGACCGCCAGTCCGGCGACCTCCACCTCGAGGCCCGGATCATGCTCCGACGGACCATTCACCATCACCGCGTAGCGATCGTTGCCATCGGTGACCAGGAGCACCGCCAGCGCCAGACAGGCCAGCGTCGAGTCGGGTCCGTTGGGCAGATCCACCAGCGCCGGGGCCGACAGGCGCAGCGGAGGCATCCCCTCCCCGGTGATCAGCTGCTGCAGAGTCGCCGCCATGTGGTGCGGCGGGATCGAGATACCGTGGACCGCGACCTCGCGCCCCGGGTCCCGCGTCCAGGAGTCCAGCGCGGTCTGCAGGTTGACGTGCTCGAACACCGGCAGCGAACGGGTCACCACCGACTGCGCGGAGGCCCGCTCCCCCAGAAAATCGCTGACCAGGGCAGCTACCTCGTTGCGCTCCCGCGCCCCGGCGCGGTCGGAATGCACCCACTCCAAGAACGACCGGTATGCCGCTGCGAACTCGCGTGCCTCCGAATCCGACGCGCCCGTCATCACTGCTCAACCATATCCAGCGCGATCCTCAGCCGGCAACGCGCCCTGGCGTCACCCGAGAACGTCCGCTAGATCTCGATCCGGCGCTCCCCCGCCTCGATCCGGGCCAGCGGCCCGTTGCTCGGGATCCCCAGCAGCGTCGTAGCGGCAAACTGTGCCGCCAGGCCGTCGAAGACCCTGTGGCGCCGCAGCATGGAGTGCTTACCGCCCGCGACGCTGATGTATCCAACCTGAGCCCCCGGACTCATCCGTTCCGCCAGCTCGGCGGACCGCGCCGGGCTGGCGACGCGATCGGCTGAGCCGTGGATGATCAGGATCCGTTCAGCAGCAAGCCCGGCGGGAACGTCGGTGGGATAGACCCAGGGCGCCAGTGCGACAACGCTTCGCACCTCCGGCCGGGCCGCCGTCAGCAGCGCTGCTCTGCCGCCGAGCGAATGGCCGACGAGACCCGCCGGCAGCGTTGCGCCGATTTGCTCGGCGGCGCGATCGAGCGCCCAACGAGCGTCCTGCGCCGGCGTGTGGTGCGCGTCCCAGCCCCGCGCCGAGTTCAGCACGCGGAACACCGCGAGCCGCCCGTGCCCGATATGGGCGACGCGACGCGCGATCGGGATCATCCGCAGGACCGACAGCTGGGTCGGGCTGACCATCAGGTTGGCTCGCCGCCTGGCGCCGCCGTGCAGCACCAACACGATGGCGGTCGGCTGCTCGGGTACCAGCACGTCCACGAGCCTCGGGGTCAGCTCCATCCTCGCCGACTACCCGTTTCGCCTGGCCGTGCCACTCGGCCACCGCCGCCACCGGAGCGTGCATCACCGGGCAGACCGCAGGTGGGTCGTCGCCCCCCCCCGGGGCAGACCGCAGGTGGGTCGTCTCCCCCACGGGAGCAGGACCGCAGATGGAACGTCTCCCCCGGCGGGTCGTCTGGACGTCTGCCGTCGCGTTCTGTTACGCTGCCACTGAACAAGTTCCGGGTTCGGAACCGTCGGGGCAAGCACTTCGGGAAAGGAATCAGCATGCGTGGGCGTATTGCGGCTGTGACGGCCGCTGTTGTATCGATCGGGGCAATGGCGACGACGGCCATGGCCGCAGACGGGCCGCCGCCTCCGCCGACGGCGACCAACGGCGCCCCCGTTCAACAAGTGGCCGCTGGGGTGCACACACCCACCTCGTTCGCGTTCGGGGGCGGCAACGTCTTCGAGGGCGACGGCGGCGCCGAATCCAACGGTCCGCCGAACGGCGGAGTTTTCCTGCTCAAGCGGGGGCAGGCGACTGAGATCCCGGGTTCTCCCCAGTTCGTGGCCGGGCTCGCCTGGCACCAGGGTGCGCTGTATGTGAGCGGCGGCAGCATCACCGGCCCCCATTCGGCGAAATGGCAGCTGCTGAAGTGGAGCGGCTGGAACGGCACCACGTTTACCGAGCGGCGGGCCATCTACACCGCGCCGAAGAAGTTTGCCGGCTTCAACGGCCTGGCGTTCGGACCCGACGGCCGGCTGTACGTCGGCGTCGACGTCGGCCTGACCAATGGCAACGATCACGGCCCCGCGAACAAGACGCCGTACCTGTACAGCATCCTGTCGATCAACCCGAACGGCAAGGGCCTGAAGGTGTTCGCCACCGGCATCCGTCAGCCGTGGCAGCTCGCCTTCCCATCCGGCTCCGCCTCCCCGTTCGTCTCCGCTCTGGGTCAGGACAAGGGAGCCAAGAACCCGCCGGACTTCGTGCTGAAGGTTCGCCGCGGCGATGACTACGGCTTTCCCGGCTGCACCGGACTCGTCGCGCGCAAGTGCAAAGGCTTCACCAAGCCCTTCAAGCGATTCGCCCCCCATACCGACATCATGGGCCTGGCGATCATCGGTAACCGGCTGTACATGACGTCCTTCGCGGGCCCCAAGGGCAAGGGGCCGGGTGGTGAGGTCCTGTCGATGCCGCTGAAGGGTGGGTCGGTCAAGCCGGTGCTGACGGGATTCGTCGCCCCGACGGTCGGCCTCGGCGCCCACGCCGGATGGCTGTATGTCGGCGAGGTGACCGGTCAGGTGTTTCGGGTGCGCCCCTAGGTTCGCCGGCCGCTGGCATAGACGGTGACCCTCGTCGCCAGCTCGACGGCAAGTCTGAGCTGGCCGGGGGCACCGGCCACCGGCCGCTGCGATAGTCGATCGCGGAGGTCATCGGCGAGCGACCGCTGGCCGCGCTCGATGATGTCGCAGCAGGCGTGTGCCGCTTCCCGCACGACCTCCGGCTCGACCGTCCACACCGTCTCGAATCGCCGCGGGAGCGCGGCGCCGCCGGGACGCTCCCAGCCGATCAGGCAGCCGGAGAACTGGGGAGCATCACACACCAGAACCCATTCGCGCAGGACCGGATCGGTGGGCGGGATGGGCACCTCCACCGGTCCGTGGCGCGGCTTTCGCACGCGTGGAAAGTCAGCCAGCACGACGGCGCGCCCGGCGGTGCGGGCCAGCTCGCGCCACCGCCGTTCGGCGTGTCGGTAGAACCGCTCGCGCTGAAAGCACGCCAGGAGCAGCGGTTGGGGGGCGCGCGCCCCGCATTCATCCTCGATCGCGTGGCTCAGCCAGAGGAGGGCCGGCTTGGGCAGCAGTTGCGGGTGCAGGTGGGGAAAGCGCTGGCGTACTGCTCCGTACACCGAAGGACGCGGTTCGCTCTGGACTTGACGGGCGCGGTCGATCGCGCCGGCCAGCGACAGCCCCTCGGCCCTGGCTTGCAGAACCGCGCGCACGCCCCTGACGTCGAGCTCGGAATACCGGCGATGTCCGCTCGGTAGCCGTCGCGGCTGCGGAAGCGCATAGCGCGCCTCCCAGCTGCGCAGCGTGCCCTCGCCGACGCCGACGCGCTCGGCGACGTCGCCGATGCTGAGCGTCGGTTCACCACCATCGGTCATGGCGGCAAGCTCCCCTTTCCGCGGCTCATCCCAAACGGCGTGCCGCCGGCGGACGCGCGTCGCCGTTGATTTACAACCGAGGATGAGAGTTTCCTACAACGTCTGTTGAACGCGATCGGTGATGGGTACCACGTTGACACCGGCCGAGCGAAGCCCGGACGTGGCCTCGATCGGCTTGAGGACCAACGGCTGGCGTGATGGACCAGCCGAACGGGCAGGCAGTCCCTCCTCCTCCCTGCTCGAGCCCCGGTGGGGCGCTGCCAACGGCACGCCCCGCCGGGGCAAAGCGTCCGTGGCCGTCTCGCGCCACGGGCATGAGCGCACCAGCTCCCGCGCGAGACCGCCTTGGAGGCTGTACTTCCCACCCCGCGCGGTCGACGTGGGCCCGGGGCCGCCGCCGGCGACATCGCGGACAATCCGGCGATGGAGGCGATCCGAGCCACGATCACCGGGGACAGGCGAAACGCCGGACTACGCGACGCGATCCTTCGCCGCGCGCAAGAGCTGTCGGTGGCGGGATGGGTCCGCGACGGTGAGGACGGGTCGGTGCTGGTGCACGCCGAAGGCATGCAAGCGCCGGTGGCGGCGCTGGCGGCGTTTCTGCGCGAGCGGGCCGGCGCCGCCGACGCCCTCGAGATCACGCCGGTGGCGGCTGAAGGTCACCAGCAGTTCGCGGTGCGGGGGGTGAGTGCCGGAGTGTTCGTCGTCCAGGAGCATCAGGCCACCGCGCACCACTTCGACTTTCGCCTCCAGGTTGGCGACGCGATGCGCTCGTGGGCCGTGCCCAAGGGCCCTTCGCTGGATCCCGCGGTCAAGCGCTTCGCGGTTCAGGTGGAGGACCACTCCCTGGGCCACAACTCGTTCGAGGGACCGACTTCCGGGGGCGGGGTCATCGTTTGGGATCGGGGGACCTATGAGCAGGGTGGTCGCGTTCCCTGGCCCGACGCGCTCGAACGGGGCCACGCGGTGTTCGTCCTGCACGGGGAAAAGCTTCACGGCGGGTTCGCGCTGCAGCGGACTCGATCCGGGGCCAAGCCGCAGTGGCTGCTGATCAAGCGCCGCGACGAGGAGGCGCGCCCGGGATCGGACATCGCCGTCGAGGACCCCCGGTCGGTGCTTAGCGGCCGGACCCTGCCAGAGGTGACCGCGGACCGCCTGCCGCCGGGTGGATCGTGAGCAGCGGGGTCCCGGCGAGCTGGGCCTTGTCCACGCGGTCACCCCGTCTGGGTGAGGCGGATTCACCCGCTCGGGATCGACACTCCGCCGGTGAGCGATCCGTCCTTTAGTCGTGGTCCCGCGCGGAGAACCCCGCCGGCGTCGGGTGACCTGCAGGCGCTGTTGAGCGCATGGTGGGTGCCCCTGGCCTGGGGCCTGCTGAACCTCATCGCCGCGCTGGTGGTGCTGATCGAGCCTCACAACAGCCTGCTCGCGATCGCGGTGGTCCTGGGCATCTACCTCGTGCTCGCGGGGCTGCTGATCGCCGTCGCGGGATGGTCGAGATCCGCCGACCGGCGGTTGGTGGTCGGGATTGGACTGCTCGCCATCGTGGCCGGGATCTTCGTCATCGCACGGCCCGGTTCGGCGGTGCACGGCGTGCGGATCGTGTTCGGGATCTACCTGGTCATCGCCGGCGTGGTGCATCTGTGGGCCGGCGCGCAGGTACGACGCGAGCGCTACCAGCTCGTGCGCGGGGTGCTCGAGCTGGTCGCCGGGTTGGTGTTCCTGTTCGCGCCGAAGCTGGGCCTGACCGCGCTGGCGTTGTTCGTGGGGATCTACCTGTTGCTGCGGGCGGCGCTGGAGATCGGGCTGGCCATGGCGCTGCGCTCGGCCAAACGCGACGGCGGGCTGTGACCCTGAGCGCCCCCGGTGGAGGATTCCGCCGACGGCGATCGGGAACGGAGGTGACGACGGCGCGAGACCGGCGTCGTGCCGCCGTCGCCGCTCCCAGCAGCAAGTAGGGGGAGTCGTTGGTTGCACCCGGCTGCCGGCAATATCGCGCTTAACGGGGTGGATACGCCTCACCCCGCTCGGCGATGCGGCGCGAGACCAGTCCGGTGCTTCAGGCGGCGGCGACCACGATCGTCAGCACCAGCAGGCCGAGGAGGACGCCGGCCACGGCCAGCGCGGCGACTGCCCGCCGGTCCGGCGGGATGAACTCTCCGCGGGCCAGAGCCTCCTCGATCTCCCGGTGGCGGACGTACGCGTAGCCCATGCAGCCGATACCGAGCACGGCGAAGCCGGCCCCGACGATTGCGTACGGCCACTGGGCGCCCTTCGTGAGCGCCGGCACGATCCGGCCCGCGCCGATCGCCGCCGCCAATGCGGCGAGCCCGGTCCGCCACCAGGCGAGATAGGTGCGCTCACCCGCGAGATAGGTGCGACGGGTGACGTCATCAGGACGACCGCCGGCTGGAGCAGGTTTCGGCACAGTGTCGCAGTATCGCCCGCCGCGCCCTACCAATCAACGGCGAGCCGGGAGGCTCGTCGCGACGCTGGATCGGTGGATTTCACCCGCACCGGGTGACCTCGCGTCACCCGGAGGCCCTCAATATTTGCCCGGTGGTGACCACGGCGGAGCGACCGGTGACGGCTGGGTCCTCTGGCTGGACTGCCCGGAGGGTCGTCACCGACGTACTGCTCACGGTCACGACGCTGCTGACCGTGGTGGCGATCCTGGCGATCTGGGCCAACCGGCAGATGCTCGACCCGGACAACTGGTCGCACACCAGCACGAAGCTGCTCCAGAACCACGCGATCCGTGACGAGACCGCCAGCTTTCTCGTCGACCGGCTCTACGCGAACGTGAATGTGAAGCAGGTGATCGGCTCCGGGCTGCCGTCGCCGCTCAAGGGCCTCGCCGGCCCCGCCGCCGGGGCGCTGCGCGGGGTGGCGGAGACCGGGGTCCGGGAGGCCTTGGGCCGGCCGTTCGTGCAGGACGCGTGGGCGGCCGCCAATCGCGCGGCCGCCCGGGCGCTCAAGGCGATCGTCAACGGCGGCAACCGTCAGCTGACGATCGACAACGGCGCGGTGACGCTGAACCTGGGTCCGATCCTGAACGACATCGCCTCCCGACTCGGCGTGTCCGTTGACCTGGCGGCCAAGCTGCCGCCGTCGGCGGCGAGGATCACGATCATGCGCTCGGACCAGCTGGGGCTGGTGCAGACCGTAGGCCAGGCGCTGAGCGGCTTGGCGATCGTGCTCTACATCCTCGTGCCGTTGCTCTACGCGCTGGCGATCGTGATCGCGAAGGGGAGGCGACGACGGACGTTGGTGTGGGTCGGCGTGTCCGGGATCGTCGCCGGACTGATCATCTTCCTGGCACGGCGAATCGCTGTGTCGGCGGTGGCCAATGGACTGGTCAAGGATGCCTCGGTCCGCCCGGCGGCGCGCGCGGTGGTCTCGATCGCGACGACGATGCTGCCGGAGATCGCGGGCGCCGTGATCCTGATCGGCGTCGTCGTGATCGTGGCCGGCTGGGTTGCCGGGCCCGCCCGGCTGGCGGTCCGTGGTCGCCGCCTGATCGCCCCGTTCGTACGCAGCTATCCCGTCGCGGTGTTCGCGATCGTCGCCGCCGCGCTGCTGCTGATCTTCATCTGGCAGCCGATCCCCTCGACCGGGACCTGGGTAGGGATGGTGGTGTACGCGGTGCTCGCGTTCATCGGCACCGAGCTGCTGCGCCGGCAGATGGCGACCGAGTTTCCCGCCGGGCCACCGATCCCCGGCGGCGCCGGACCACCGATCGCCGGCGGCGCGGGACCACCGATCGCCGGCCGCGCCGGACCGGAGATCGCCGGCCGCGGCGGACCGGAGATCGCAGCTGGGCCGACCGCCGCCGGGCCGACCGCTACGTCGGTCGCTGACGCAACGTCGGTCCAGCTGGAGCGGCTCGCGGCACTGCACGGCGCCGGGGCGCTCACCGGCGATGAGGTGGCAGCCGCCGTGGCGCGGCTCGCGCAGGCCTCCCGATGACCGGGCCATGACGTCGCCGGAAGGTTTGCCGCCCGCTTCCCGAGGCCGGACGCTCGAGCGCTCGGTGCGTACGGCCACCGATCGCTACGGACTCGTCCTCATCCTGCTCTTGATCACCTACGTGCTCCTCTCGGTACTTCCCGAGAGGGCGTGGGGCCGGGCGGTCCTGGCGGCGGCTCAGGGACTCACCGTGATCGTCGCCCTGGCAGCTTCGCGGACCCCTCCGGCGCGCCGTCAGCCTGCCATCATCGTCGTAACCATCCTGGTGGGGATCGCGTTGATCTCGGCGATCGTCGGGGGCCGGGCCAGTGGCGTCGCCGAGCTGATCAGCGCGATCCTGTTGATCAGCACGCTCGTGGCGATCGTCCGCCGGATCGCGAGCCACGACCACGTCTCCAGCCAGACGCTGCTCGGCGCGGTGTGCTGCTACGTGCTGTTCGGGCTGATCTACACGTTCATGTACGCCGGATTGGCGCGTGTGCAGTCTTCGCCGTTGCTGACCCCCGCGGGAAGCCACTCGCTGTCGGACTACCTGTTCTTCAGCTTCACGACGCTGACGACGACCGGCTATGGGGATCTGGTGCCCGCCAACGGATTGTCGCGCGCCCTGTCGATGCTCGAGGCGTTGACCGGCCAGATCTTCCTGGTGACGGTGGTGGCGCGGCTGGTGGCGCTGTGGGTGCCGAGCCGCCGGGCGGCTCGTGACCGCCGCCCGTGACCGACTCGCCCGGTCTCAGCCGGTGAGGCCGGCGATGCCGTCGCCGATGAGCTTGACCCCGATCACCAGGAGGAGCACCGCCATGATCGCCGCATTGTGCGCCCCCATCCAGTCGCGCATCTCGCCCAGCAGCGTGGCCGACCGCTCGCCCAGGGCGAAGAAGATCGCCACCGGCGCCGCCACCCCGATGGTGGAGATGACGATGAAGATCGCCAGCGCCACCGCCTGCTCGCCGGCGCCGATGCCGGCCTGCGCGATCGCGGCGCCGGCGGCGATCGTCATCAGCCCGTTCTTCGGGTTCACGGCGGCGAGCAGTGCCCCCATCCCGACGGCCTTAGTCGAGTCGAACTGGTCGATCGCGCGCATCCACTTCGGCAACTGCGCCGGCTGGTCTGACCGCGGTCGTCCCCGCCACTGCCTGACCGCGACCAGGAGGAGAAGGCCCCCGAGCACCAGCTTGAGGATGCTCACCCAGTGCTTCGGCTGGCCGCTGTTGGAGGCTCCGGCGCCACCGGAGACGAGCAGCACCACCGTCCCGAGCACCGCCAAGCCGACGATCCAGCCGACCAGGAAGGCGGGCCCGGTGGCCCGCGCCCGCGGCGTGGCGAGCATCAGCACGACGCCGATGATCGGGATCGGGCTGATCGCCACGGCGACGCCGAGCGGGAGGATCTGACCGATCGCCTGTCCCATCGCAGACTGGACTCTGGCGGTCGATCGGGTGACTCCGGGTCACCCACCGCGGGTGAAGCAGCCTCACCCCGCGCGGTGACATCGTCGTCTGACCGATGGCGAGCTACGAGATCCGCATCCGGGGCCGCGTCGGAGGCAGCGTGCTGGCGTCGTTCGAGGACATGGACTCCGCGGTCCGCCCAGCAGAGACGATCCTGCGCGGCACGATCACCGATCAGGCGCAGCTACACGGCGTGCTCGAGCGCATCCAGCTGCTCGGATTGGAGCTGATCGAGATCCGCCAGGTGCAGGGCGACGCGGCTTCGGAGTCGGAGGCGATGTGAGGCGAAGTGGCGACCGGCGCCCGCTCTCAAACCTTGTGGACGTTCGTCCGGTCCCTGTGATGTCATCAGCACTGGTGAACCGGGTGCGGATGCGATGAGCTACGGTCAGGAACCCAGCTACGACCGGGAACCGGGAACACCCGAACGGGTCTGCCCCAACTGCGGCAGCGCGGTGCCGCCCGGAAGCAGCTACTGCCCGAGCTGCGGACACAGGTTCACTGGCGGCGGCGCGACGCCATGGATCATCGGCATCGCGGCGTTCCTCGCCGGCCTCGCGGTCGCCTTCATCGTCTCGGTGGCCGCCGGCATCAACACCAAGACGGTGACCTCGCACCGGAAGGGCCATACTCGCACCGTCACCACGACCCAATCCAAGGGCCCTAACACGACCGTCACCCAGCCGACGACCACGGTGACCGGGTCCGTTCGAACCGTGACCACGCCGACCACGGTTACAAGTACCAGTACCAGCACCACCACGACGACCGTCACGACCAACTCCACCGGTCCCTGAGGTCAGATCTCCGGCCCATGCCGGGGCCGGCCGGAGGTCGAGAACGGGGTGCCCTGGATCTGGTGAGACCGTGTGCCGACGCCAGTTTCGCGCTCCCAGCCCCGTTGCAAGGGTCCGCCCCGATACCGCCGGGACACCTGAAAGCAAGTATCGTGGCGCGGTGAGGTCCAAGATTGACACAACCGCCACCGCACCGGGCGGATAGGCTGGCACGGGAATCCGGGCAGTGGTCGGCCGACCATCCCCGCGCTGTGATGGACCCACACCGGGGAATGATCGTCTCCAGGCACGCGCCACCCCAGCCGCGCGCGGCCGTTCAACGGCCGGCGCTGTTCGACCGGCTGGACGCCGGGATCCGGGGTCCGCTGACGGTTATCACCGGGCCGGCGGGCGGCGGCAAGACCGTGCTCCTCACCACGTGGCTGGCCGACAGGTTCCGTGGGCGGCGGATCGCCTGGATCTCGCTCGAGTCCCGCGACGGCCGGCACACGCGGTTCTGGAGCGAGGTGCTCAACCTCATCTGCGAGACGGCGGGCTCGGGCGCGGGCGGCCTGCCCGACCCCGCGCAGATCGGCGGCGCCGACTTCATCGGGACCCTGGCGCGCGGGCTCGATGCCCTCCCGGAGCCGGTGGTGCTCGTGCTCGACGACTTCGAGCAGCTGCACTCTCAGCGCGTTACCCAAGACCTCGACCAGCTGCTGCGTAGCCGGCCCGGCGGATTGTCGATCGTGATCGCCAGCCGCCGCGATCCGGGTCTGTCGCTGCCGCGCCTGCGGCTCGAGGGTCTGCTCACCGAGATCCGTTCCAGCGACCTCGCCCTCACGCCGGCGCAGGCAGCCGAGCTGTTCGCGGTGGCGGGGGTGAGCGTCACCGCAGACCAGGTGCGAAGACTCCACGAGCGAACCGAAGGCTGGACCGGCGGCCTCAGCCTGGCGGCACTCTCCCTGCGCGACCATCCCGATCCGCACGAGTTCGTGCGCACGTTCGCCGGTGACGAGCGCACCGTCGCTGATTACCTGGTGGAGGAGGTGCTGCATCAGCAGCCGGCCGACGTGCGGGAGTTCATGCTCCGCACCAGCATCGTGGATGACATCGAGCCGGGACTTGCCGACGCGTTGACCGGCCGCAGCGACGGCGCTCGAACTCTCGATGCGCTGCAGCGCAGCAACGCATTCCTGCTGCCCGTGGACGAGCGGCGTCATCGTTACCGCTATCACCCGATGTTCATGGAGCTGCTGCGCAGCCAGCTCCGGTACCGAATGCCCGACCTGTTCGTGCTCGAGCATCGGCGGGCCGCCCGCTGGTTCGCGGGCAACGGCTCGGCTACCCGGGCGGTCAGACACGCGATGGCCGCGGGCGATCTGGCGATCGCGACCGATCTGCTGGGCGAGCACTGGTTGTCGCTGGTCGTCAACGGCAACGCGGACGAGCTGGCCGGATGGGTGGACGGCCTCCCGCGGCGGATGGTCTCGGACAGCCCCGAGCTCGCGATCGCGTCGGCCGGGGCCGCTTTGGACTTGGGCAACCACGACCACGCGCTCGGCTTCCTCGCGCTCGCCGATGCCCGGGGCGGATTGGTGCCGGCCAAGCGGCGGGCGCGGTTTGGCCTCTCCCGATCCGTGGCGAAGTTGCTGCAGGCGCGGATCGAGGGCGACTTCTCCGAGGTCTGCAACACCGCGCGTAAGGTTCTCGCCGGGCAGCAGCTGGCCGGCGCGTCCGTCGACCTTCGCGCGTTGGTGGCGCTGCAGCTCGGAATCGCCGAGCGGTGGCTGCCCACCGGCCGTGGTGGCGCTCGGCTGGAGGAGGCGCTCGAACTCGCCCGGCGCGGTTCCTGTAACTACGTGGCGGTCGGCTGCCTGAGCCATCTGGCGATGTTCCACGCGCTGGAGGGCGCTTTGCGCGAGGCCGAGAGCTGCGCCCGGCGAGCCATCGGAGTCGCGCTGCGCAACGGTTGGGATGAGCGCAGCACGATCGCTCCGGCATACCTCGCGTTGTCGCTCGTCGAGTTCCAGCGCGCGCGTTTCGATGTCGCTCGGGACGACGTGGGACGCGCTGCCCACGCCGCCGGCTACTCCCCGGAGACGACCGTCCGCTGCCTGATCGATCTCCTGCGTTCGGCGCTGATGGCATCGGAGGACCTGCCCGAGGCGGTCCGGATCGCGCGCTCGGTTCGAGGAGACGCGATGCAGCGACGTCTGCCCGAAGCGCTCGGCCTGCGCGCGGGCTTGCTCGAGGCGTCGCTGCTCGCGGAGCTGGGCGAGACCGACGCCGCGCGGGCGAGCAGCGCGGAGAGCTGGCTGGTCCATGCCGCGCCCGTGGAGTGTTCCCTCATCCAGGCCCGGCTGTCGCTCGCCGATCACGCTCCCGCCGACGCGCTGCGCCGCCTGCGGCCGGCCATCGGTGGTGAGGCGAGGCCGCTGGACCCGGCGAGCACGGTCGAGGCGCTGGCGCTGGCGAGCGCGTGCAAGCATCTGCTCCACGACGATGCGGGGGCTCTCGAACTGCTGGAGGCGGCGCTGTGCGCGGCCCAACCGGAAGGCCACCGACGACCGTTGTTGATCGTCGGATCGCCGCTGCCGGAACTGCTCAAGCGCCGGATCCGGGCCGGGACCTCGCAACGCGCTCTGGTAGGCGAGCTGATCGAGACGCTGGAGCCGCAGCGGGCTGCCGCCCGGGGCCACGGCGCCAATGCTCACCATCAGCTGCTAGATCCGCTCAGCGATCGCGAGGAGGCGGTGCTTCGTTACCTGCCGACCGTGATGTCAAAGGCGGAGATCGCCTCCGAGCTGTTCGTGTCGGTCAATACGGTCAAGACCCACACCAAGAACATCTACCGCAAGCTCGGAGTCGGCACCCGGACCGAGGCGGTGCGGCGGGCCAAGCGCCTGAACCTGATATGACCGCCGGCCCCGCGGCGGACGCCTGATGGGAGGGGCGTGGGGAAAGCGCAGTCCGCGTCCAGATTTCTACCCACGGCCGCGGCTACCGGGAAGGGGCATGGGTGAACAGTGGAGTACTCGTCCGGATTCACCCACGGCCACGGCCACGGCAACGGCCACGGCCGCGGGCCGCTGCCGCGCGAACTGCGACCCGGCGACAACCGTGGCTGCCGCCGGGCTCCCAGCTCGGATGGGTCAGCTCTGGCCGGCCGAGGCGAGCGCGTCGGAGAGCCGCTGCTCGGTCTGGTTGTCCAGCGAGGTCTGGATGATCGTGCCGGGATTCTTGATCTGGGGCAGGACCTTGTCGGCGGACACCCGGCGGATGAGCAGGATGAGCGCGCCCGCGCCCGGCTCCAGCTTGGCTCCCAGGTCTTTCATGAAGTTGTCGTCGACGCCGTAGTCCGACATAGCGCCCGCGGCCGCGCCCGTCGCGGCGCCGATCGCCATCCCGAAGAACGGAACGAAGAAGATGAGGCCGATCAGACCGCCCCACACCGCTCCGCCGACGGCGCCCCCGGCGGCCGAGGACGGCTGATGGAGCTTGACCTTCCCGTCCTGCTGGCGCTCGACGACCACCATGTCCTCGAGCTCGATCTCGTGCGCCTTCTGCAGCTGGACGACGTTCTCAGCGACTTCCCGCGCGGTGCCCACGCTGTCGTAGGCGATCGCAACCAGGTCACTCATGGGTTCACTCCATCTGTCGTTGGTGTTTGCACCGCCGCGGCGGCAGCCTCGTCGGCCGGGCTCGGTCGGCGATCAGCCCATGATTATCCACACCCGGAGCAGGATCGGCGGTCGGCACGGTGGATGCGCCAGTCTGCATCACGAACGGGTGAGCCTGCCTCATCCGCTGGGGGTGATCGCGTCCGTCATGCCTCATCCCCCGCGACCGGTTCGGCCGCCGCGGCCGAACCGGTCGCCCGTCGGCACGAGAGCTCAGCCCGGGTCAGGACTGGCCTTGACCTGGTCCCGGCGGCGCGCCAGGGCCTCGCGCTCGGCGTCGTTGCCGGTCCGCGCGATCGCCAGGTCATAGGCGAGCGTCGCCTCGGCGTTTCGTCCCAGCCGCCACAACAGGTCGCCGCGAATCGCGTGCAGCAGGTGATATGGCTCCAGGTCGAGCTCGGCCAAGGCGGCCAGAGCGTGATCGGGCCCGTGGACCTCGGCCAGGGCCACGGCGCGATGGACCGCCGCGACGGGCGAGGGCGCGATCGCGGTCAGCTGGTCGTACAGCTTCAGGATCTGCCCCCAGTCGGTGTCCGCCGCCGTCGTGGCGTCGGTGTGGACGGCGTTGATCGCGGCCTGGATCTGATAGGGCCCGGGCTGATTGCGAGCCAGGCAGCGCCGCACGATCGCCTGGCCCTCCGCGATCAGGGCGTGGTCCCAACGGCGGCGGTCCTGATCGGCCAGCAAGACGAGAACGCCGGCCGCTCCCGTCCGGGCTGCGCGGCGGGATGCAACCAGCAACATCAGCGCCAGCAGCCCCCACACCTCGGGCTCGTCGGGCATCAGCTCGGCCAGCAGCCGGCCCAGGCGGATCGCCTCGGCACACAGGTCGTCGCGGATCAGGTCGGGCCCGGAACTCGCCGCGTAGCCCTCGTTGAAGATCAGGTAGACGACGCTCAGCACCGCCCCCACGCGGTCGGGAAGGTCACTCTCGTGCGGAATCCGGAACGGGATCCGAGCGTCGCGGATCTTGGCTTTGGCCCGGACCAGCCGCTGCGCCATCGTCGTCTCCGCCACCAGGAAAGCCCGAGCGATCTCGGCCGTGGTGAGACCCCCGAGCAGCCGCAGCGTCAGCGCGACCCGGGCGGCAGCGCCCAGGGACGGATGGCAGCAGGTGAAGATCAGCCGCAGGCGGTCGTCCTGCACGGGTCCGTCCTCCGAACGCTCGTCGTGATCTGCGAGGAGCATCGCCTGGGCCTGGCGGTCCTGGCGCGAGGCCTCACGCCGCAGCCGATCGATCGCCCGATTGCGGGCGGTGGTGATGACCCAGCCCGCCGGGCTCGGCGGCAGGCCGATGGCCGGCCAGCGGGCGACCGCCGCCGTGAACGCGTCCTGGACCGCCTCCTCGGCGAGGTCGATGTCGCCGAAGCGGCCGACCAGGACGGCCACGGCGCGCCCGTGCTCTTCGCGGAAGACACGCTCGATGTCGCTGACCCGCACCACCCGGGCGCCCTCAATCCACCTCGCCCTGAAACGGGCGCACTTCGATCGCGAGCGTGGTCGCCTGGGCCAGCTTGCGCCCCCACCGCAGGGCCGAGTCGAGATCGGTGGCCTTGATGATGGACAGGCCGCCGATGTGCTCCTTGCCTTCGGCGAATGGTCCGTCGGTCATCAGCACGTCGTCGCCGCTCGGGCGCAGCACGGTGGCGGTGTTGGGATCGTGCAGGCCGTCCGCGAAAACCCACACCCCGGCGGCGCGCATCTCATCATCGACCGCCTTGACGTCGCGCATGATCCTGTCCAGCGACTCGGGGCTCGGGGTGGGGCCGGCGGGCTGAACGACGGTCAGCAGATAGTGCTTCATGGTGTGCTCCTCCTGGCACCGCGGTGCCGTGGGCGGGTGTTTGTCACCCCCTATACGAACGAGATCCGGCCAGATCGACAGCGCGGCGCGCCCGTCTAGCATCGAAAGCTGCCGCGAGCCGACCCCAACGGAGATCAGCGATGACAAACGACACGAGTGCCAATCCCGACCCGGAACTGGCGCAATACGTCAGCGAGCACGCCCCCGAGCTCGATCCCGGCGAGGTCGCGGCGTTCATGGACGAACACGAGAAGCCGGTCTCCGAGCCAGGCACCCCTCTGGAGTGGGCGGTCCGGGTGCTGCGCGAGCGCGGCGAAGGAGAGTTCGACGAGGGATTGCCCATCGACCGGGTGGTCGAGGAGATCCGCCGGCGCGACGCGGACTGACCTGGCGGATCAGCTCTCCTTGACCGGGAGCGACCGGGCGTAATCGACCCCGCGCTTTACCCATCGCTCGAGCTGGCGCTTGGTGGCGACGCCCTCGGGCGCCACCCGGAGCCAGCCATCCATCGTGCGCCCACGCATCTCGAACGGCTCGGCATGGGGCTTGGCGAGCAGCGAATCGGTGTCTGCCGGGTTGACGTGGAGCAGGAGGCCGCCCCGTCCGCTCGCGCTCACCGACATGTGGCCGCCGATCAGGAACGCGAGCCCGCCGAACATCTTCTTCTCCTGCACCCCGGGCTCGGCGGCGACCAGTTCTCTCACGCGGTCGGCGAGATGCTCGTCGTACGCCATCGGTGGAGTATCCCGAAATGGGGCGCGGCCGCGCCGGCCCGATGCCGGCGCGGCCGCCGTCCCGGGCCGAGCAGCTTCCGGCCCGGCCCGGCCCGGGCAGCGTCAGACGTTGCTGGTCGCGCCTGCGGACGCCACCTGGTGCTTGCCCTCGGCGAACTCTTCCACGACCTTGGCGCAGAACGCGGGTAGGTCGTCGGGCTTGCGCGAGGTGACCAGACCCTCGTCGACGACGACTTCCTCGTCCACCCAGTTGCCCCCGGCGTTGCGGATGTCGGTCTGCAGGCTGGGATAGGAGGTCAGGGTGCGGCCTTTGACCAGGTCACCCTCGACCAGTGTCCACGGACCGTGGCAGATGACGCCGACCGGCTTACCGGCCTTGAAGTACTCCTTGACGAACGAAACCACGTCGTCATCGGCGCGCAGCCGATCGGCGCTGACGGTCCCGCCGGGGAGGAGCAGGCCGTCGTAGTCGCCGGGCGAGGCGTCGGTGATCTCCTTGTCCACCCTGAACTTATCCGCTGGATTGATGTCCGAGTTCATCGCCTGGATCTCGCCGGTCTCCAGGGACAGCAGCTCGGTGGTCGCACCCGCGTCCTGCACCGCCTTGCGCGGCTCCGTCAGCTCCACCTGCTCGACGCCGTCGGTGGCGATGATCGCCACCTTCTTGCCGTTCAATTCCTGTGCCATGTCCCTCCAATTGAGTTCGATCTGCCTTTGTCGCCGAGTACCCGCAGCCGAGCGCCATACACAGGCCTCGCGATTCGCCGCGGCGGCCTTCGGGTAGCGAAAATCGTGGACCGATTCGACAGGCGGGAGGCCGGGATGAGCGACGAGCCAGATGTGAAGCCGACGCAGCAACGCGGTGGATCGACGCCGGGAGAAGCGGAAGCTCGGGCCAAGGGCGACTGGGCGGCGAGCGCGGAGCAGGGAGTGGTTCCGGCGGAGCTCGGCGGATCGGACGCCCCGCAGGAGCTGCTCGATGACGACCCGGAGCTCGCCAGTTCGGTGCTCGGTGCCACGACTGGCTCGGAGACGCCGGCGACGGAGTCCGGAGTCGACCCCGGTGGCGGTGAGCAGGCCGACGCGGTGACCGACGGTGGCGCCTCGGAGGCGCCGGCAGGCCGCGAGCCTGATCTCAGGGACGCGGCCGCAGGGCCGCGCCGGGTGGACCGCGACTAGCGGCGCCCTGCCATCCGGCATTCGCGCGGCGTCTCGGTGCGACCCTACCTACGGGGAGGACCGCTGGCGCATCGGGGTCAGGCTCGGCAGCGGGGGCTGATCGGGATGTTCTGCGACGGCACCGGTGGCGCGTCCCGCTTGCAGTAGGTGAGCTTGCCGGCGGGTCGATCGACGACGCCGAGGAACTGGTAGTTGACGTCGCTCACGGTCGCGGTGCAGCTGAACCCCGGTCTCGTCGCCGGACCGCCGGCGGCCCGGCAGACGACGCGCTGCAGGGACCCGTCGATGACCCCCAGGTTGATCCGGCGTTTGATGTCCGCCCGAACCACGCCCACGATCGCCGCGTGCGGATCGGCGGACGACGCGAGCCGGAACACGTGCGGCGCCTGATCCTGCGCGACGACGATCTCGGCCTCCCGGTTGGCACGCGCCAGCGCCTTCGGGCTCTGGGTTGCCAGGTTGTCCGAGTTGTGGTTGCTCACGAACAGCACGAGCGCCACCAGCAGGATGACGCCGACGCCGAGCGACAGCGCCCATCGCGTCCACATCGGGAAGCGCACGCGGGGGCGCGGGGACGGCGGTTGCGAGGTGTGGGACACCGCCGGGGCGAGCGTCAGCCGCTGTGCCCGGCCAGAATGTGGCCGAGGGCGGCGAGGTCCTCCTCGCTCGGGCTCCAGCCGGCGGCGCCGGCGTTTGACCGGACCTGCTCGGGCTTGGTGGCGCCGGCGATCACCGACGAAACCGCCGCCTGGGCCAGGAGGGCGCCGATCGCCACCTCGGCCAGCGACACGCCGCGCTCATCGGCATACGCCTGGAGCTGGGCGACGAGCTCGAACTGGTCGTCTGAGGCGACCTGGTCGCGACTCGAGAGGCGCGTCCCGGCCGGCGCCGGCTCGTCGGGCCGGTACTTGCCGGTCAGCAGTCCCGAGGCGAGCGGGAAGTAGGGGACGAACCCGATCCCGAGCCGCTCGCAGGTCGGCAGCACTTCGCGCTCCACCTCGCGCTTGAGCAGGCTGTACTCGTTCTGGACGGCGCTGAACGGCGTGAATCCGTGCTCGTGGGCGGCGGCGTCGGCCCCCTCGATCTGCGCGGCGTCGAAGTTGGAGGCGCCGATGGAGCGGACCTTGCCGGCCTGGATGAGGTCATGCAGGGCCTCGAGCGTCTCGGTGATCGGCGTCACCCCATCGGGCCGGTGGTACCAGTAGAAGTCGATCACATCGGTGCGCAGCCGGCGGAGCGACCTGTCGGCTGCCTCGCGAATGTAGTCGGGGGCGCCCCGGGGGCCCTTGCCGTCGCCCCGGTCCATTCCGAACTTGGTCGCGAGCACCACGCGGTCGCGCCGGCCCTGAAGGACCTCGCCGAGGTACTCCTCGCTGTCGCCGTACGTGTCGGCGGTGTCGAAGAACGTGACGCCCGCCTCGAGCGCTGCGTCGACGACGGCGCGGGTGCCGTCCAGGTCCACTCGGCGCCCGAAGTTGTTGCAACCCAGCCCCACCACCGAGGTCTGCAAACCAGAGTGACCGAGCTGTCGGGTGGGGATCGGGGCCATCCCCTGAGAGTAGTGACTCGCCCCACCCGCCGAAATAGGACCGGTGGTCCGCTTATGATAAGTTGAGCGCTCAACGGATAGCGCTTCCCACGAGCGCCATCACCTCCGAAGGTTCCCCACGAAAGGAGCACCCCATGTCCGTAGGCACTGTGCCGGAACGTATCGCCGGCACATGGCGGTTCGCCGCCACTCACTCCTCGGCCGAGTTCTCGGTCAAGTACCTGGTCGCCAAGTTCCGCGGCAGCTTCGGTGAGGTCGAGGCGTCCCTCCAGGACGGCGTTCTCACCGGCAAGGCAAAGGTCGCGTCGATCAGCGTCAAGGACGAGAACCTGGTCGGCCACCTGATGAGCCCCGAGTTCTTCGACGCCGAGCAGTCTCCGGAGATCATCTTCAAGTCGACGATCCTCGGGATCGAGGGCGACGCGCTGACCCTCGACGGCGAGCTGACGATGAAGGGTGTGACCAAGCCGGTGCACGCCGTCGGCACCGTGGAGGGACCGACCGAGGACTTCATGGGCAACACCCGCCTCGGCTTCACCGTCGAGACGACGATCGACCGCACCGACTTCGGCGTCAACTGGAACGCCGATCTCCCCAAGGGCGGCAAGGCGCTGTCCGACGAGGTGACGCTGAGCGTCGCGCTCGAGTTCCATAAGGTGGGGTAACGATGCGGATCCTGGCGATCTCCGGATCACTGCGCCGGGACTCTCACAACACCGCGCTCCTGCGGGCGGCAGCCGAACTGCTGCCGCCCGGCGTGGAGCTGACGCTCTACCAGGACCTGGGCGAGATCCCGCCGTTCAACGAGGACGAGCTCGAGCCGCGGCCGCCGGCGGTGCAGGCGCTGGGCGACGCCGTCGCGGACGCCGACGGAGTCCTGATCTCGACCCCGGAGTACAACAGCTCGATTCCCGGCGTACTGAAGAACGCCCTCGATTGGCTCTCCCGGCCGCTGCTCTCAAGCCCGCTGCGCAACAAGCCGGCGGCGGTCATCGGCGCGTCCACCGGGATGTTCGGCGCTGTGTGGGCGCAGGCCGAGACGCGCAAGGTGCTGAGCGCGATCGGCGCCCGCGTGCTCGACCGTGAGCTTCCCGTCCCCACCGCCCATGAGCAGTTCCACGGGTCGGGAGAGCTCTCCGACGCTGACCTGGCGCAGGAGCTCGTCGTCTCGCTGACCGAGCTGACCGAGGCGATCGCCGCCCGCGCCCAGGCGGCCGCGGCCGCCCGCGGGTGAGCTGCAGCTGACTGCGCGGGTATCGTCAGGTGGTGGCCACCTCAGCTCGTGAGTTCGCGATCGAGCTTCCGATCTTCGACCAGCCGCCGGAGCGCAAGGACGCGGCGGCGAATCGCTCACGGATCCTGTACGCCGCCAAGCGAGTGCTCGCCGACCAGGGCGCCGAGGGTCTGACGATGAACGCCGTCGCGGTCGCGGCGGGGGTCGGCAAGGGCACGATCTTCCGGCGGTTCGGCGATCGGGACGGTCTCACCCGGGCGCTGCTCGACGAGTACTCGATTCCGCTGCAGAACGCGTTCCTCTCCGGTCCGCCGCCGCTGGGCCCGGGTGCGCCCGCCGCAGAGCGGCTCGAGGCGTTCATCTGCGCCCTGCTGCGTTTTCAGGACGCGCATCTCGAGCTCGTCCTGGCGGCCCGGCGCTCCGAGGTCACCGCGCCCCCCATCTATGCCACCTTCCTGCTCCACGTTTCGGTGATGGTGGCGGAGATCGATCCCACCCTGGACGGGCCGGTGATCGCCGAGCTGATCCTCAGCTCGATCGCCCCGGTGGCGATGCACCGGGCTCGCCGCGAGCTGGGGGCTGGGATCGAGCAGCTGGAGGCGGCGGCGCTGGCGCTGCTCCGCGGGCTCACCAGCGGCCACTGAACGACCCGGGCTCCCGCTGAGCGGCGGCTCAGCCCGGCCACGCCGGCAGCTTGCGCGCCCGGCGCGCGATCCCCTGCCACGCGTCACCGTGGCTGCGCAGCCGGGCGGCGGCGGTGCGGATCGTCCAGCGGTCGGGCTTGAGCTTGGAATCCGACAGCTCCTCCCAGGCGATGGGCATCGCCACGGGTCCCCCCGGTCTCGGCCTCACCGCGTAGGGGGCCACCGCGTGCTGGGCATAGTTGATCCGGTTGACGTCGAGGTAGATGCGACGGCCGCGATCCTCGCGTCGCCATTCCAGCGTGAGGTGCTTGGCGTCATCGGCGACCATCGCCTCGGCCAGCGTCCGCGCGAACCCGTGCACGTCGCCGAACGAGGGCCCACGGCGCACCGGGCAGGCGACGTGGATGCCTCGCGAACCGGTCACCATCGCAAACGGGACCAGCCCCGCGGCCCGCATCCGATCGCCGGCATCGCGCGCGGCGGCGCGGATCTCTGCGAAGCGGACGCCGGGGGCGGGGTCGAGGTCGATGATCAGCCGGTCGGGCTGGCGCGGCTCGTCGGCGCGCGAGAGCCACACGTGCGGGGTGATCACGTTCTGCCCGGCGAGGTACACGAGGGTCGCCGGCTCCTCCGCGAGCACCTGGGTGAGCGTCCCGCCCTTCTTGGGCACCGTCGCCGTCGCGATCCAGTCCGGGAAGTACCGAGGCACCGATTTCATGAAGAAGCCCGGCTGGTCGATCCCGTCGGGGAACGCCTGGAGCGCCAGGGGGCGGCCGTCCAGGTGGGGCAGCATCGCGCCGGCGACGTTCTCGTAGTGCTCGGCGAGCTGGCGCTTGGTGATCGCCGGGCCGGTGAACAGGTCCTTGTCGGGATGGCTGAGCGCCACGGCGCGCCGGCCGATCGTCAACGTGGCGCTCATCGCTCGCGGACCACCTCGGGGGCCGCCTTGTCATCGCGCAGCCCGAGGAACCGGGGGTGGCGCAGCCGGCCGGCGGTGGTCCACTCGGTGAACCCGAGCTCGGCGACCAGCTCCGGCCGGACCCAGCTGACGCCGCGCTCGCGGATCGCGCCCGGGTCGGCGAAGGGCGAGTCCTCGCAGGCGAGCTCCCGGAACCTCGCGCCGAGCGAGTGCAACGTCGCCTGATCGAAGCCGGTGCCGACCTTCCCGGCGTAACGCAGCTCGCCGTCGGCGTAGTGGCCGACCAGCAGGGCGCCGAAGTCGGTGCGCGACCCGCGCGGAGCCGTGTAGCCGCCGATCACCAGCTCCTGGCCGGCCTCGCACTTGAACTTGAGCCAGTCACGCGAGCGGGTGGCTCGGTAGGGGCTGTCGGCGCGTTTGGCGATCACGCCCTCCCAGCCGCGGCGACACGCCGCGCTGAACATCGCCTCGCCGTCGCGGTTGCGATGCGCCGTCCACCGCAGCGGGTCGGTGAACTCCACCGCCGAGCGAAGCAGCCGCTTGCGCGTCCGCAGTCCGAGCCCGGTGACGTCGTAGCCGTCGAGCCACAGCAGGTCGAACACGTAGAAGAAGATCGGCACCGGTCGCTGACCGCGCTGGGCGAGCCGGGCGAAGCTGGTCTGCGATCCGGCGAAGGCGACCACCTCGCCGTCGATCGCGAACCGCTCTCCGGGCTGGGCGGCGACGGCGTCGCGCACCTCCGGGTAGCGGCCGCCGAGGTCGAGCTGGTTGCGAGACAGCAGCCGGGTCCGGGACCCCGCCCGGATAGCCAGGCAGCGCACCCCGTCGAGCTTGCGCTCGTAGATCCACTCCGGGTCGCTGAAGCTTTCGCGGTCCAGCACCGCCTTCATCAGGTTGGCCTCGGTCGGGGCCGGCGCAGGAACGACCTGGCGGCGCTCGGCGGGGGTGAGGCGATCGGGCTCGGTCACGCCCCGGAGCTATACCGGGTTGGCCGCGCCGGCGCACGCGCCGGTCAGCCGCTCTCCGAGCCGGCCGTGGCGGCGCGCCGTGTCCGGCGTCCGGGCGGCGCGGGCGATGACCGTCCCGCTGCCGACGATCACGGTCGCGATGCGGGCCCGGGTGACGGCGGTGTAGAGCATCTCGCGGCGCAGGAAGAACGCGCCGGCCGCGGGATGGGCGACGATCACCGCCACCGGCAGCTCGATCCCCTGGCCGCGGTGGACCGAGCACGCATACGCCGGCGCCAGCCGGTCGGCGTCCTGCGCGGCGAGCCGGAACACCGCGTCGTCGGCCCCGAGCATCAGCGCCGGGCGGGCGGGATCCGATTCGTCCTCCGCGTCGCCGCCGGCGATCTCGTCGAGCAGCCGCAGGACCGTGCCGTTCATCAGGCCCAGGTCGTGGAGGTTGCGCCCGGTCATCATCAGCTTGTCGCCGATCCGCAGGCGCCCGCCGCCCACCGGCCGCCCGTCCGGGTTCAGGGCGCCGCGCAGGGCGCGGTTGAGCGCGTCGATGCCGAGCTCGCCGCGGTAGACCGGCGCGAACACCTGGATGTCACGCACCGGATCAATCCCGTAGTGGGCCGGCAGCCGCTCGGCGACCAGCGAGACGATCTCCTCGAGCGCCGCGTCCGGCGATGGACGCTCGATCAGGAACAGATCCCGGCGCATCCCGTCGGCGGCGCCGAAAGCCGGCATCTCGCCGCGGCGAATGGCATGGGCTCCCTGGACGATCATGCTGCCGGCCGCCTGGCGGAAGATGTGGGTCAGCCGGGTCACCGCCACCAGCTCGCAGGCCACGAGCTCGGCGAACGGCTTGCCCGCCCCCACCGGGGCCAGCTGATCGGCATCGCCTACCAGGACGACGTGGGTCTCGCTCCCGACCGCGCGCAGCAGGGTGACGAGCAGCTCCAGGTTGGCCATCGACGTCTCATCGACGATCAGCAGGTCGCAGTGCAGCGGATCGTGCTGGTCGTGGGTCGGGCCCTCTCCCGGGATCCAGCCCAGCGCCGAATGCACGGTCCGGGCGCGCAGGCCGCTCGCCTCCGTCATGCGCACGGCGGCGCGGCCCGTGGGGGCCACCAGCAGCACCCGCGCCCCGCGCTCCGTGGCCCGCGCCGCGATCGTCTTGATCGAGGCGGTCTTGCCGGTGCCGGGGCCGCCGGTGATCACCGACAACCGGTGGGCGAAGGCGGCGGTGAGTGCCGCGCGCTGCTCGCCGGTGAGCGTTCCCGGCGCGCCCGGAGCGCGTGCGGCGGCGAGTCGATCGCTGGGCGGGGTGCGGATCAGCTCGGCCACCCGCTCGGCCAGCTCGGCCTCGAGCTCCGCCGTGGCCGCCCGGTAGATCCAGTCCTGATCGCGGACCAGACGACCGTCGCCGACCAGCGCGTCGATCGCTACGCCGTCGACCTCTGAGCCCAGCAGCGCCTCTGCCTCGGCGAGCAGCCCCGGCAGCGGCAGGCAGCTCGAACCGCTGCGCTCGGCCTCGCCGAGGACGTGGATGATCGCCGCCGGCTCGCGCTGGGCCGGGTTCGCCGCGGCGCCGGTGGCTCGGGCGATCCGGTCGGCGATGGCGAAGCCGACCCCGAACACGCTGGTCAGCGCGTACGGATCGTCGGTCAGCAGCGCGTACGCCTCGCTGCCGTAGTGCTCGTGGATCCGGCCGGCGAGGTAGGCCAGCCCGTGGGGGGCCAGCAGCAGATGCAGCCGGCGGGTGACGCGGAGCCCCTGCCAGGACGCCGCCGCCTCCTGGACCCGGTGGCGCGACAGCCCGACCGCGGCGAACGCGGCCGGGGGGTCGCGATCGATGGCGTCGAGCACCTCCGCGGGTCCGAACCGATCCACGAGCTCGACGGCGCGCTTGGCGCCGATATGCTTGATCCGGCGCAGATATCCGACCAGCGTCTCCAGATCCTGCGGCGGCAGCGGGCGCGCCTCGGCGACTTTGACCTGCCGGCCGTAGCGGCTGTCGCTGACCCAGGCGCCGAGAATCCGCGCCCGCTCGCCTCGCTCGAGATGCACCAGCGGCCCGACGAGCGCGAGTGGGCTCCCGTCCGCCGCCGCGGCTTCGAGCACCGCCCAGCCGGTCTGCTCGTTGGCGTACCTGACGTAGCGGACGGTGACCTCGTCGTCGAACGTCATAACGCAGAGGAAGTTAGACCCGGGCGGGGACGCGCGGGTGTGTTGTGACGGAGATGGCACAGACCGTGGTCCCCGGAGGCGCGGCGTGTGTCTCCGCGACGCCGGCAAATACCGGCCGGCGCAAGCCGGCCGTCCCAATCAACCCCGATCAACCGTCGCGCTCGGCGCGGCGGACCGCGGCGTTGATCCCATCGCTGCCGACCAGGTGCTGGAAGCCGCGCACCACCGGGCGCACCGCGGCCACCCCGACCCGGCCCTGGGCACCGATCGCCTCCACCCGGGCTTCGGCGTTCAGCCGCGACCGGCCGTCGCCGTTGCCCTGCGCCCAGTTGGCGATCACCACCCGGGCGGTGCCGGTCTGCGCCCAGGCCTGGAACTCGGCGGCGGAGCCCAGCTCCGGGTAATCGCGCCGCAGCGTCCAGATTCGCCCCACCAGCCCCGACACCAGCGCGTGCTCGCCCTCCTCCAGGACCATGAACGGAGGGTGGCGGAACAGCTGGTCGAAGCTCACGTCGCGGGCGAGTCCGGGGATCCGCCAGCGCACCAGCCGGCCGAGCACGTTGGTGTCGCCGAGGCGCACCTGGCCCGCCGCTCGCCACAGCTCGTCGACCGACACGCGGCTCTGGCGGCTGTGAGCCACGCGCAGCGCGGGCGCGTCCAGCCACTTGTCCAGGTCCGGCGCCACGTCTGAAGTTAACCGTCCCGCGGGTCCCCGGATGCCGCAGTTCGCGCCGGCGAGGCATCCTTCAGCGCGCAAACCAGGTACCGTCCTACCTGTCTGACACGCTAGCCGCTGGCTAGCATGACTTTCCGTACGCGCCAAGCGACGCCACCGGCCGGGGGCCTTCAGCGTCAGATCGGCGCACATCGCGCCCACGCATCCATGAATTCAGCTTCCGCTTCCGCCTCCGAGCAAGCCGTGCCCGACCTCGCGCGGTTTGCGATCGGCTTCGACCATCGCGACCGGGAGCGGCTGCACTCGCTGATCGACGAGGTCCTCGACTCGGAGCGGTGGTCGGAGGCCGACATGAACGCCCGCTTTGAGTCCGCGTGGGAAGCCTGGAACGAGGCGCCCGCGGTGGCGCTGTCCAGCTGGGCCGGCGGGGCGCTGGCGGCGCTGCACTTCGCCGAGGTCGAGGGGGAGACGGTGCTGTGCCCGTCGAACACGTTCATGGCGACGCCGCTGGCGGCGATCCACTCGGGCGCCGAGGTCCAGTTCGTCGACTGCAACCGCGAGGACCTGTGCATGTCGTTTGCCGATTTCGAACGGGCAGCGGAGCGCTTCAAGCCGCGGGCGGCGTTCCTGGTTCACATCGGCGGTCACATCGCTTTCGACGTGGCGGCGATCGCCGATTACTGCTCAGAGCACGGGATCTTCCTGATCGAGGACTGCGCCCACGCCCACGGCGCCTCGTGGCACGGCCGGCGGGCCGGTACCTGGGGCGACGCTGGGGTGTACTCGCTGTACGCGACCAAGACGATCTCGACCGGTGAAGGCGGCGTGCTCGTCTCGCGGCGTCCCGAGGTGCTGGCCCACGCGCGGGACTTCCGCAACTACGGCAAACCCAGTTACGCGGTCACCGGGCTGAACTTCCGGATGAGTGAATTCACCGCCGCCCTGGGCCTGGTGCAGATAGAACGGCTGCCCGACATCGTTGCTTGGAAGAACGACACGGCGCGCACCTGGCTGGACGGCCAGCACCCGACCCGGCTCCAGCTCCCCGACGGCATGATCTCCGGCCTGTACAAGTACATCGTGTTCGACTGGCTGGAGCGGTCAACCGGCCGCGTCTACGACGAGCCATGTCACCGGATCATGGGGCACGATGTCGTGCTGCCAAATTCCGACTGGGTGACCCAAAACCACTCCTGCGTCCCCTTGTATTACAGGCCCGAGGCCTGAGATGCGCGTTCTCGTCACCGGAGGTTCGGGTTTCATCGGCTCGCACGTCGTCGACCGGCTGCGGGCGCGTGGGCACGAGCCGGTGATCTACGACCTGCGCCCGTCGCCGTGGCACACCGACCCGGAGGGTGGGCAGGGACCGGTTCCGACGGTGCTGGGGTCGATCACCGATCGAGAGGGGTTGGAGCGGGCGCTGCACTCCTGCGACGCGGTGGCCCACCTGGCCGCGGTGGCGGACGTCAACGACGTGCACGCGTCGCCCGAGGATGCCGAGCGGGTCAACGCCCGTGGCACGGTGGCGGTGCTGGAGGCGGCTCGCCGGGCCGGGGTCAAGCGGATCGTGTACGCGTCGACCATCTGGGTGTACTCGGACTGCGCGGGCGAGGCGGTGGATGAGGAGACGCTGCTGCCGGCGCCCAGTCACCTGTACACGAGTACCAAGCTGGCCGGCGAGCTGTACTGCAAGGCGTATCAGGAGCTGTACGGGATCGACTACACGATCTTGCGGTTCGGGATTCCGTATGGGCCGCGGGCGCGAGAGGCGGCGGTGATCCCGGCGTTCGTCAACAAGGCGCTGGCGGGCGATCCGTTGACGTTGGCGGGGGACGGCTCGCAGTCGCGGAAGTTCGTCTACGTGGAGGATCTCGCCGATGGGGTGGCGCTCGGGTTGAGCGAGGTCGCGGTCAACCGCGTCTACAACCTCGCGTCGGAGGAGACGGTCACCATCAAGCAGATCGCCGAGGAGATCCGAGACCGGATGGGGGAGGTGGAGATCGTCCACACCCCGGCACGGCCGGGCGACTTCGGCGGCAAGATCGTATGCTCGGCGCGGGCCGAGCGGGAGCTGGGCTGGACGGCGGCGACGCCGTTCTCGGTCGGGGTCGGGCGGTACATCGATTGGCGCCTGGAGCAGGCTGCGCACGCCGCGGAGACGGAGGCGGAGGCGGTGATCCCGGCGGGGGAGCCCGACGCCGAGGCCAAGCCACGCCAGGTCCTGATCATCTCCGCCGACATCGGCGAGGGCCACGATCTGCCGGCGCGGGCCGTCGCCCGGGAATTCCGCGACGAGGATCCCGACGCTCAGGTCTCGATCGTCAACGGCCTGCCGGCGATGGGTCCGATCCTGACCAAGATCCTGCGTGAGAACTCGGCCTTCATGTTCACGTTCGTGCCTTGGCTGTTCGATCTCCAGTACCGGCTGTTCATGAACTTCGCGCCGACGCGGTGGCTGTCGCGCAAGCTGTTGATGGCGCTCGGGTGCCGCGGGCTGATGCGGATGATCAAGGCTCACGACCCCGATGTGATCGTCTCGACCTACCCGGGCGTGACCGCCATGCTCGGCGAGCTGCGGCGAAAACGCCGGCTCAAGGTTCCCTGCTACTCGTCGATCACCGACCTCGCGGGGCTTCAGTTCTGGGCCCATCCGGGGATCGACATGCACTTCATCACCCATCCCGAGTCGGCCGCGGAGGTGGAGCGGATCGGCGGTCCCGGCAGTGTCCGCTGGGCCAAGCCGCCGACGGCGCCCGCGTTCCTGGCGGCGCGCTCGCGCGGCGACGCCCGCCGGGCACTCGGTCTGCCGGCGTCCGGCCGGGTGATCGCCATCTCGGGCGGCGGCTGGGGAGTCGGTGATCTGGCGGGCGCGACCGCCGCCGCGCTCCAGTTCGAGGACGCGACCGTCCTGTGCCTGTGTGGCCGCAACGACAAGCTGCGCAAGAAGGTCGTGAGCCGGTTCGGCGCCGAGCCCCGGTTGCGGGTTATGGGGTTCACCGACCGGATGGGCGACGTGCTCGCCGCGGCCGACGTGCTCGTGCACTCGAGCGCCGGGTTGACCGTGCTGGAGGCGATCATCCGCGGCTGCCCGGTGGTCTCCTACGGCTTCGGCTATGGCCACGTGCGGGCGTCCAACGAGGCCCTCGAGCGCTTCTCGCTCGCCCAGGTCGCTCACTCCGAGAGTGAGCTCGCGCCCAAGATCGGCCGCGCGCTCGAGCATCACCCCGAACCCGACGGCTCGTTCGCCCGCCGGCCCTCGACCGCATCGTTGATCCTCGGCAACCACCGTCGCGTCGTGCCGCTGCCGGCGTGGCGGTTGCGCGCGGTGCGGGCCGGACTGACCGCCGCGGCCACGGTGCTCGTCGCCGGCTGGATCCTGACCACCGGCGCGTCCTACTCGCTGGCCAAGCACATCGTCCACATCAAACCGGTGACCAGGGTGGCGACCGACCGACCTGAGGTGGGCGTTCTGGTGGACGCTCCCACCACGGAGATCCCCGCGCTGGCCCGGACCCTTTCCAACTACGGACTCCACGCCTCGTTCGCCGTCGGACAGCCGTCGGGGACGCTGGTGACGACGGTCGCCAGCCATCACGATCAGCCGCTGCCGCGCCTGCCCACCGGCGGGCTGGTGCGCTGGCTCGGCGCGGGCGGACAGCTCGACCGGATGCTCGACCTGATGGGCGGCCACCACCACTTCCTGTATGCGTCGAGCGGGCCCAGCCTGGGGCAGTGGCTGGTCGCCCACGGGGCCGGCGGCAGCCTGGTCCAGGGTGCGGTCAAGCTCCAGGACCCCGATGACTCGCTCGGCATATTGCGCCCCGGCGAGGTGGTGGAGGTGAGCGTCGGCACCCCCAGCGATTTCCTGGCGGTGCTGGGCAAGCTTCTGTTCGGGCTGCACCAGGGCCATCTCGCGGCCGTGCCCGTCGGGCGGCTGCTGCATGACGCCGAGCGGCCGGCCTGAGACGATCGGGATCGACGACGTCCGGGGTGCCGCCGCGCGCCTGGCGGGCGTCGCTCACCGAACGCCGGTGCTCACCTCGCGCACGCTGGACGAGCGCGTGGATGGTTCGCTGTTCCTGAAGTGCGAGACCTTCCAACGGGGCGGCGCGTTCAAGTTCCGGGGCGCCTACAACGCGGTGTCGTCCCTGGATGCGGCGGCGCTGGCGAGCGGCGTGTGCACCGCGTCGTCGGGTAATCACGCTCAGGCGGTGACGCTGGCGGCGCGGCTGTGCGGCACCCGCGCGGTGATCCTGATGCCGTCGGACGCCCCGGCGCTCAAGCGCGCCGCGACCGAGGGCTACGGGGCGGAGGTGATCGCGTTTGACCGCTACCGCGACGACCGCGAGCAGCTGGTGCGGGGGCTGGCCACTCGACGTGGACTGGCGCTGGTGCACCCCTACGACAACCGGTTGGTGATGGCCGGCCAGGGGACGGTCGCGCTCGAGCTGCTCGAGGATGTTGGAGCGTTGGACGCCGTCGTCGTGCCGGTCGGCGGCGGCGGCCTGATCTCCGGGTGCGCGACCGCGTGCGCATCGCTGGCACCGGCGGCGCGGGTGATCGGGGTGGAGCCGGCCGCGTCCGACGACGTGGCCCGGTCGCTGGCCAGCGGCCGGCGCGAGCGGGTGACGGTGGGGCGCACGATCGCCGACGGCCAGCAGACTCCGGCCCCCGGGGAACTGACGTGGCCCGTGATCCGGGCGCTCGTCGACGCGGTGGTAACGGTGAGCGATGCCCAGATCGTGGATGCGATGCGGTTCTGCTTCGAGCGCCTGAAGCTGGTGGTGGAGCCCAGCGGGGCCTGCGCGCTGGCCGCGATCCTCGCCGGTGAGGTGGCGGTGGCGGGTCTGCGGGTCGGGGTCGTGGTCTCGGGGGGCAACGTGGGCGCCGACGCGTTCGCCGCGCTGATGGGCGGGGTGAGGTGAGGCATGGATCGTGCCGGGCTTGGTATCTAACGGGACTCACAGTCCCGTTAGGTGACACGCCGGCTACGAGTCGCTACCAGTGAACGCCGCGGGTGGCCTGAGCGAACGCCCGCTGCTCGGCCTCGGTGCGACGGTCGACGGGCTCGCCCGCCTCGGGGAACAGCTGGTAGGCCCGGTTGACGACCAGGTCCTGGGCCCCGGGCGCGATCGCGTAGGTCAGCTGGCCGAGGTTGCCCAGCGCGGTCGCCACCTTCTTGGGCTGTTTGCGGATCGCCTCGGTGATCATGCCGGCGGCCTGCTCGGGGCTCAGCGTGGGCAGTCGATCGTAGACCTTGGTCGGAGCGATCATCGGCGTGCGCACCAGCGGCATGTACACGGTCGTGATGTGCACCCCGTCGCCGATCACCTCGGGGCCGATCGACCGCGAGAAGGCGTCGAGCGCCGCCTTGGATGCCAGATACGCGGCGAACCTCGGCGTGTTGATCTGGAGCCCGATCGTCGAGATGTTGATGATGTGACCCGACCGGCGCTGCCGCATCACCGGCAGCAGATCCAGCATCAGCTTGACCGGCGCAAAGTAGTTGAGCGCCATCGTCCGCTGGTAGTCGTGGAAGCGGTCATAGGAACGGTCGACCGACCGGCGGATCGACTTGCCGGCGTTATTGACCAGCATGTCGACGTGAACGTGGCGAGCCAGCACCTCCTGGGCCATCCGGTCGATGTCGTCCGGGTCGGAGAGATCGCACGTGTGCACGTAGGCGGTCCCGCCGCTTGACTCCACCTCGTCGGCGACCACCTCGAGCTTTGTCCGCGTGCGCGCCACCAGTAGCACCGTCCCCCCGGCCCGGCCGAGCGCGATCGCCGTCGACTGGCCGATGCCCGACGACGCGCCGGTGATCAGGATCGTGCGCCCTTTGACGGCGTCGTTCAGCGACGGAGCGAGAATCCCGCCGCCGAACGGGATCCGGTGGCTGAGCGACCGCAGCGTGCGGACGCCGTCGATGGCCAGGTCGGTCAGATCCGGCACTGAGCCGTCTCCGGCGCGGTCACGGGCGGCACTGGGTGGTTCCGGGCACGATCCAGACGCGGCACTCGGCCGCGAGCATATAGCGCCGCCGCCGGGCCGGCAAAATCTCTGTGAGCGCTCGGATTGTCAGCCTCGCCGCCGAAATCTCGGTGAGCGTCCAGGTCGGCCAGCCCCGCCGCCACCCCAATTCGGGGAGTCGGTGCGGGTGGCCGGGGAAACCAGCCACGAAGCGGGTTGTCGCTGGTCTGTCGCGGGTCTGTGCCCGATTCGGTCGCAGCGCGAGAGCCGAGCCGGCTTGGCCGGGGAGCCCCTCGAGGGCTCGATTCCCCGCGTAGATCGCCGGGTGAACCCCCTCCTTCGCCCATAGCAACAGCCCTGCTCCTTGCATCCGTCCGTCCGGCACGTTTGGGAACATACGTTCGAATGATCGTCTGCGTGCTGATCCCGCGTTTCGCCCTCACTACCGCCGTTGGCGATCGCGCCGAGCTGTTGCAGAGGCCGATCGCGCTCGCGCCGGAGCCGGGGGGGACACAGCAGGTCGGCGAGGTGTCGCTCGCCGCGGAGGCGTTCGGCGTCCATCCCGGCATGCGCCTGGGAGAGGCGCTGGCGCGCTGCCCTCGCCTGGAGCTGGTTGCGCCCGATCCGGCCGGCGTGGCCGACTTCTGGGAGCGGCTGCTCGTGCGCCTGGAATCGATCGGGGCCGCCGTCGAGCCCGAGCGTCCGGGGCTGGCGTGCTTCGCCGCGCGGGGTCTGCTGCGACTGCATGGAGGGGTCGAGGGGGTGCTGGCAGCGGCGCGCAGGGTGCTGCGCTTCCCGGCGCGCTTCGGCGTGGCGCCTTCGCGCTTCGCCGCGGTCGCCGCGGCGACCAGGGCGACGGTCCGTCGTCCCGAGATCGTCGGCGGAGGAGGAAGAGGCTCCGGTGCTCGCGGTGAGGCTCGGTTTCATGGTGCTCAGATCGGGACCCAGGGCCGGGATCTCGCTCCGCAGACCCAGGGCCGGGATCTCGCTTCGCAGACCCAGGGCCGGGATCTCGCCCGGGCCTATCTGGCGCCGTTGCCGGTCGCTCTGCTGCGGGCCCGCCCGGCGCTCGCCCATCTGCCCGAGGCGCTCGAGCGGCTGGGCATCAGAACACTCGGTGAGCTCGCGGCCCTGTCCCCGACCGCATTGGCGGACCGTTTCGGCAGCGACGGCCTGCTCGCCTATGAGCTCGCGGGTGGCGGCGATAGTGCGCTCAGCCCGCGGCCGGCGAGCGAGTTCCTGCGGGAGACGCTGGAGTTGCCCGAGGCCGCTTCCGGAGTTCAGTTGGAGCGCGGTCTGGGCCTGCTGATCGACCGCCTGCTGGCTCGTCGCGAGCGTCGCGGGCGAACGCTGCGCGCTGTCGTGATCTCTGCCGTCCTGGTCGAGCAGGGGGGAACCTGGCGGGAGCCGGTGGTGTTTCGGGAGGCGCTCGCCGATCCGGTGCGCATGCGTCTGGCGCTCACGTCTCATCTGGCGGCGATGCCCGCGCCGGCGGAGTTGCTGAGGCTCGCTGTGGAGCGCTTCGGTCCGCTGGCTTCAGACCAGCGGGCGCTGCTGGAGGATCCCGCGGCCGCGCGCGCCGTGCGGCTGCGCGAGGCGATCCGCCAGGCTCGGGTGGCCGCGGGTCCCGACGCCGCGCTGCGAGTGCTCGAAGTCGATCCCGATTCGCGGTTTCCCGAGCGTCGGGCGGTCCTGGCGCCATTTGAGGGATGACCATGGCAGCCCATCGCCGACACGTATTTTGGGTAAGGCTCAGCTGCTGCACGTCGCATCCTGCGTCCGCGCCCGGCATCCGCCGGCGACCACTCTCGGTGTCGCCGTCCTACGAACTGCAACCACTTAGACAGAAGTCGTGTAAGCAGTCAGCCGGGAGGACTTGCTGATGGCCGGGCCGCGTCGACTGGCGGTGCCGCGGCGGGTGGCCGTCACCCCGGACCCTGACGGCCGCCCCACCGTGGTCGACCAGCGGAAGGTGGACACGGTTCGGGAGTCGTGGCTGATCGAGGACCGCTGGTGGACCGAGAAGCCGCTGCGGCGGCGCTACTGGGAGGTGATCACCACCTGCGGGCGAGACGAGGTCGTGTTCCACGACCTGCTCAGTGGGAGGTGGTGGCGCCAGCGCTGACCCTGAGAGCTCCGGAATGCTGCCCTAGACTGCTGAGCCATGCTCGAGCGCCGCCCCCATGTCGATCCGGGACGGGTCGCGGTCGGAACCTGGAGCGGTGGACGGTTCATGCACTTCGGCGAGGCCATCGACGACGATCGCTTCCTGGCGCTGATCGCCCCCGACGACCGGATCGACACGGTCATGACCGCCGACGTCTACGGGACGGGCGACGCCGACCGTATGCTCGGGCGGGCGATCGCCGGCCGCGACCGTGGGCGGATGTGCGTCGTCGGCGCGGTCGGGCACGACTTCTACGCCGGGGAGCGCAACGGCGCCAAGGGGTTCCCTCGGTTCACCGACGCGGCGCTGCGCGGACCGAACGGCTACGGCGACTACCTGCGAATGGCGACCGAGCGCAGCCTCGAACGCTGCGGGATCGACAACTTCGACCTGCTGCTGCTGCACAACCCGGACCAGACCGGCTACACCAGCGAGCGCGTCTGGAGCGAGATGGCGGCGCTGCGCGACGCCGGGCTGACCCGCCTGATCGGCGTCGCCCCCGGACCCGCGAACGGCTTCACCCTGGACCTGATCGATTGCCTGGAGCGGTTCGGCGCGATCCTCGATTGGGCGATGATCATCCTCAACCCGCTGGAGCCGTGGCCGGGCGAGCTGTGTCTTGACGCCGCGGCCGCCGCCGATGTGAAGCTCATCACCCGCGTGGTCGACTACGGGGGCCTGTTCTTCGATGATCTGCGCCCCGGCCAGGCGTTGGCCGCCGGCGACCATCGGGGGTTTCGCCCCGCGGGGTGGATCGAGGCCGGCCGGGATCGGCTCGACGCGATGCGTCCGATCGCGGATCGGACCGGGTTGACGATGATGCAGCTCGCCTGCCAATGGAACCTGGCCCACCGTCCGGTGGCGTGCACCGCACCGACGCTGATCCAGGAGGTGGCCGCGGGCGCGCGGACGATCGAGGACAAGCGCGCCGAGCTCGCCGCGCTCCCGGCCCAGCAGCGCCTGACCGAGGCCGACGTCGAGACGATCCGCCGGCTCGGAGACAACACCGGCTGCATGGCGCTCAAGGGCGCCTCGCCCGACCACTCCGGAGCGGACCTCCCCGACCGCTGGACGATGAACGACCGGCTTGAGGTGGTCGCCGAGCGGTGGCGGATCGATCCTGCGCGCGACCTCTCACGGCAGGTCGCGGCGTGAGCCGGAGCCGCCGGCGATGACCGAGCCGATAAGCGGCGGTTGTGTCTGCGGAGCCGTCCGCTTCGAGGTGACCGAGCCGTTCGTCGGCTCGGTGTACTGCCACTGCACGCGCTGCCAGCGGCGAACCGGCACGGCCGCTTCGGCGAACGCTAGAGCGACGAGCCAGGCCTTCCACATCCTCCAGGGCGAGGATCGGATCCGGTCATGGAAGCCGGACGCCGGCGCGGAGAAGTTCTTCTGCGGCGATTGCGGCTCGGCGCTGTTCAGCCGCAGTCCGGGCGACAGCGCGCACGTCGGGGTTCGCCTGGGAGCGATCGACGGCGACCCTGGCATCCGGCCCACGGTGCGCCAGTACGTCGCCTACGCCGCCGTCTGGGAGCCGATTCCCGAGGACGGACTCCCACGTTTCCCCGAGCGCCAGCCGCCGAGCTAGACGGCGGTCCGCCGCCGGCTAGACGTCCTGCACCGCGGCCACCGGGCTCGGATCGCCCTGCTCGGCTCGAATCCACTCGCAGCCGACCGACAGGTCCTCCACCCCCATGGCCGCCGCCACATTGAGCCACGCGCCGTAGCGGAAGAAGTTGTCGATCCGATCCTGGTCGGCGCCCGACAAACGCTCGACGTGAGCGACCAGGTGCGCGTAGACGTGTCGCACCTGCCGGCGAATGACCTCGTCGTCACACGCGGCATACGCGTGGTGCTGGAGCATGAGCCGGTCCCGCTCGGTCTCCAGCATCTTCACGTACGCGTTGCCCATCGCCAGTAGCACGTCGACGTCGGGGCGCGCGATCGCCGGGTCGTACTCGGCGGCGGCGCGCGTGAACAGCTCCTCCACCTCCGCAAAGCAACGCTCGACCGCGGCCAGAAACAGATCGCGCTTGGAGCCGAACAGACTGAACACGTAGGGCTGGGCGACGCCGACGCGGCGGGCGATGCGGTCGACCGGCGTGCCGTGCAGCCCGTCGCGGGCGAACTCGTGCATCGCCGCTTCGATCAGCGCGTCCCGGCGTTCGGCCGCCGGGACGCGCTGACGAGTGGTCTTGGTCGGTTGTGCGGAGGTGGCCATGGCGCGCTGAACGACGATCCTACGCCACCCTCAGGCCGTCACCGAGGACAGCGACTGCGTCGCCCGCTCGCGCTCGGCCGCCTCCAGCGAGGCGTGCTCGACCGCCGTCGCCCGGGTGCTGAACGGGAGCAGCAGCGGGACCAGCGCGCCGATGCCGAGCACCGCCGCCCCAACCCACATTGCCGGCACCAGTCCGTTGACGAACTCCTGAGGCGAGCCATATCCGCCGTGGCTTGTGAACACCGTGGCCAGCACCGACACCCCGAGCACGCCGCCCAGCTCGCGGATCGCGTTGGTGGCGCCCGACGCCTGCCCGGCCTGATCGGTGCGCACCGACGCGAGCACCGCGTTCGCCGCCGGCGCGAACACCATCGCCATACCGGCGCCGCCGAGCACGAACGGAGCCAGCATGCTCGCGTAGGTCTGATGCACGCCCGCCAGCGAGGCCAGCCAGCCGAGCGCGATCGCCTGCAGCGCCAGCCCCGCCGCCATGAACAGACGGCTTCCGTAGCGCTCGGAGAAGAAGCCCGCCAGCGGCGAGACGACCATGATCGCGCCGGTCCACACCAGCAGCTTGACTCCGGCCTGCAGCGGCGAGTTGCCGAGCACGTTCTGCAGGAACTGGCTGAGGAAGAAGATCGACCCGAACATCCCGAAGTACATGGCCAGCGACACCACGTTGGTGACGGCAAAGCCGCGGCGGGCGAAGAACTCGAGCGGCAGCATCGGCGCCTGGGCGCGGCGCTCCTGGACGACGAAGGCGACCAGCAGGGCGACGCCGGCGGCCAGCGAGACGATCACCTGCGGGCTGCCCCAGCCCAGAGACTGGCTGCGGATCAGGCCGAACACAATTCCGAACAGGCCGGCCGAGCCGAGGCCGAGGCCGGCCAGGTCCAAGTGCTTGGCCGGGCCGTGGCTCTCCACCAGGCGCAGCGCCGCCAGCGGGACCAGCGCCGCTCCGATCGGGACGTTGATCCAGAAGATCCAGTGCCAGGAGGCGGCCTGCACCATCGCGCCGCCGACGAGCGGGCCGAGGGCGACGGCGACGCCGCTCACTCCCGACCACACCCCCAGCGCCATGCCGCGCCGGTCAGGCGGGAAGGCATCGGCCAGCAGGGTCAGGGTCAGCGGGGTGGCGATCGCCGCGCCGGCGCCCTGCGTGGCGCGGGCGAGAATCAGAAGGCCGATCGTCGGCGCCAGCGCCGCGGCCGCCGAGGAGACGGTGAACAGGGCGATGCCGGCCATGAACATGCGCTTGCGGCCGAATCGGTCGCCGAGCGCCGCGCCGGTCAGCAGGAGCACGGCGTAGGACAGCGTGAACGCGTTGACCGTCCACTCCAGCGACTGGATGGAGGCGCCGAGATCGCGATGAATGCTCGGCAGGGCGACGCTCACGACCAGGTTGTCGAGCACCACCATGAACAGACCGATGGAAACGATGGCGAGGGTCCAACCCCTCCGGCGAGCAGCAGTCATATCGACCTCCTACGATGAACAAATTATTAGTAACTACTAACAACGTGAGATTAGCAGCCGCTAATAATTTGTCAAGGAGTATTCCGGTGGCCGTATGCCGGCGAGATCCGGTGGCCGGATGCGGCGGGATTCCGGTGGCCGGATGCCGGCGAGATTCCGGCGGCCGCATGCCGGCGGGGTAGGCCGGCCCAGGGGGCGTGCGCAGGGACTCGACTCTTGGCTGGCACGATCTCCCCGCGCTGGCACGATCCCCTGGGCTGGGGCGATCCTCCTGGCTGGGCGCGATCCCCTCGGGCTGGGCGCGATCCCCTCGGGCTGGGCGCGATCCTTTGGGCTGGGCGCGATCCCCCGGGCTGGGCGCGATCCCCCACACCGCCGTCGTTTCCAGGACGCGTGGTGAATCTCACCCCGGCGTACGGGCCGAATCAACCACGCACGCCGTGCCGGGCCTCGGCGTAGTGGATCGTTCCCACCACCGGCCCAGCGCCGCAAGTCCAGGAACGACACCCAGCGCGGGCCTTATCCGGGCAGCTCATCGCCGCGTAACCGCGACTCCGTCGGCGGCTGGTGCGAACATGTGTTCGACCATGTACACCGAGCTGCACTGCCACTCCGCGTTCTCGTTCCTGGACGGCGCGTCGCTTCCCGATGAGCTGGTACCGACCGCCCTGGAGCTGGGCTATGAGGCGCTGGCGCTGACCGACCACAACTCGGTCTCGGGATCGATGGAGTTCGCCGTCTCTGCCCGGGCTCTGGGGCTACGCCCGATCCACGGCGCAGAGATCGATCTCGACGATGGGCGTCACCTGACCCTGCTGGTCGCAGACGAGCGTGGGTGGTCGAACCTGTGCCGGATCCTGACCCGGGCCCACGCTCACACCCGGGAGGGCCGCCCCGGCGCGCCGCCGTCCGATCCCCTGACTCCGCTGCAGACGATCCTCGAGCACGCCTCCGGACTGGTCTGCCTGAGCGGGTGTGCGCTGCGGGGTATCCATGACGAGCCGACCCTGCAACGGCTGCTGGAGGCGTTCGGGCCCGAGCATCTGCGGGTCGAGCTGCAGCGGCCGTTCCTGCGCGACGACCGGGCGCGCAACCGCCGGTTGTCGGAGCTGGCCCGCCGGCTGGGAGTGCCCTGCGTGGCCACCGGCAACGTGCACGCGCACGCCCGCGCGCGGGCTCCGCTCCAGGACGCGCTGGTGGCGGTGCGCCTACACAGCACGCTCGACGCCTCCGAACCGCAGCGGCGAGGCAACTTCAGCCACGTGATGGCGACACCGGAGGCGATGGCCGCCCGGTTCGCCGAGCATCCCGATGCGGTTGCCGAGACGGCGAGGCTCGCCGACATGCTGGACTTCGACCTCGGCAGCGATCTCGGCTACCGGTATCCGGGCGCCGAGGACGGCGGGGCGATGCGCCAGCTGACCGAGCTCTGCGATCACCGCCTGCGCCTGCGCTACGAGCAGGGGCCAGGCGAGATCCGCCGGCGCGCCGTGGCGCGCCTCCAGGAGGAGATGCGAATCATCGACTCACTGGGCCTGCCCGGATTCTTCCTGCTGCACCACGACATGCTGGAGCTGGCGCGCGAGGTGGCGGTGGAGGTGCGCGGACCTGACAGCGCCCGGGCGCTGCTGCCACCGGGACGCGGTCGTGGGTCGAGCGTCTCCTCGATCGTGTGCTTTCTGACCGGGCTCTCGCACGTGGATCCGATCGCCAACGAGCTGCTGATCGGACGGTTCCTCAACGAGGAGCTGACGTCGCTGCCCGATATCGACCTCGACTTCCCGCGGGACATTCGAGAGAAGCTGATCCCGCGCGTGCACGAGCGCTACGGCCACGATCGCTCGGCGCTGGTCGCGGCATTTCCCACCTATCGCGCGCGCGGCGCGATCCGCGAGCTCGGCAAGGCGCTGGGGCTGGCGCCGGGGGAGATCGAGCGGGTGGCCCGCGGCAGTGAGGGCTGGGACGCGCGGGAGGTGGGCAGGGACATCGAGAGCACAGGTCGCCAGGGCCTGACCGGCCGCTGGGCGTGGCTGGCCCGGCTGGCCGGTGAGGCGCACGGCCTGCCGCGTCACCTCTCCCAGCACTCGGGCGGGATGATCATCGCCACCCAGCCGCTGATCGACTGCTGTCCGATCGTGCCGGCGGCGATGGAGGGTCGGCAGATCGTCCAGTGGGACAAGGACTCGTGCTCGGACGCGGGGTTTCTGAAGATCGACCTGCTGGGGCTGGGGATGCTGTCGGCGGTGGAGCGGGCGGTGGAGATGATCGCGAAGACCCGCGGTGAGCGGGTCGATCTCTCGCGGATTCCCTATGACGATCCCGCCACCTATGAGTGCATCCAGGACGCCGACACGACCGGGGTGTTCCAGATCGAGAGCCGGGCACAGATGGCCTCTCTGCGCCGTACCCAGCCGGAGAACCTTCGTGACATCACGATCCAGGTGGCGATCGTGCGGCCGGGTCCGATCCAGGGCGGGGCGGTCAACCCCTACATCGCGCGCCGTCAGCTGATGCGGATCGATCCCGATTACGAGGTCCCCTACGAGCATCCGTCGCTGAAGCCGGTGCTGGAGGAGACACTGGGGACGATCATCTTCCAGGACCAGGTGCTGGAGGTGTCGATCGCCTTCGCCGGCTTCGGCGTCGGGGAGGCAGAGGGGCTGCGCCGCGCGATGAGCCGCAAGCGCTCCGAGGCGGCGATCGAGGCCTACCACGGCCGCTTCGTGCAGGGGGCGCGGCGCAAGCACGACGTCGACGCCGAGACCGCCGAGCAGGTGTGGGAGATGGTCAAGGGCTTCTCCGGCTTCGGGTTCCCCAAGGCCCACGGCGCCGCGTTCGGCTTGCTCGCCTACCAGTCGACCTGGTTGCGCGTGCACCATCCCCGGGAGTTCCTGTGCTCGCTGCTCAACGAGCAGCCGATGGGCTTCTACCCACCCGACGCGCTCGTCCACGAGGCGCAGCGGCGGGGAATCGAGGTGCAGCCGCCGGACGTGAATGAGAGCGGGGTGGACTGCGAGATCGAAGCGGACCTTTCCAAGCAGGAGGACCGAGGGCGCCGGCCGGTCGGCGTCCACTCATTCCCCCACCGCGTGCGCATCGGGTTGGGCTATGTCCGCGGGGTGCGTGAGCAGGACGTGTCCGCGCTGGTCGCCGCCCGGGATAGCGGGGGGCGGTTTCGGAATCTCTCGGACCTGGCCTCGCGAGCGGGTTGCGGCGGGGCCGCGCTCGAGCTGCTCGCCTGGTCCGGAGCGTGCGATTCGCTGGCAGTGCCCTCGGACGGCGATCGCTCCCGGTATGAGGGGTCCGCTCGCCGGGTGGCGCTGTGGCAGCTGGGCGTGATGACGCCGGGCCGGAGCGTGCCCGGCGGTACCCAGCTGGCGCTCCCGCTCGATCTGCCGGCGCCGCCGGCCTTACGCGAGCTGTCCGAATGGGAGGGGATGCTCGCCGACTACGGCACGATCGGATTGACCACCCGGGCGCACCCGCTCGCTCTGTTGCGGGAGCGGATGGGGGCGGATGTCGTCACCAGCCGTGATCTGGAGCGGCTGGAGCATGGTCAGCGGGTCCGGATCGGCGGCCTGGTCGTCGCCCGCCAGCGGCCGGGGACGGCCAGCGGGATCGTCTTCATCCTGCTCGAGGACGAGTACGGGACGATCAACCTGGTCGTGCCGCCGCAGATCTACGAACGCCATCGCCTGGTCGTCAGGACCGAGCCGTTGATGCTGGTGGAGGGCAAGCTGGAGAAGCTCGCGGCGGCCGGCGGGGCGATCAACATCCTCGTCGACCGCGTCGGATCGGTTGATGCGCCCGATCGGATGGTCGCCGAGATCAAGGACTTCTCGATGCTTGACGAGCAGGTCCGCCGCGGCCTCAAAGCGCAGAAGGCGAGCGCAAACGGAGAGGCCGAGGACTTCCGAGCGGTCGCACCTCCGGTGATGAGCTTCGCGTCCGGACGACGGCGATGAGGTGCGCAGGGTCGCTCTGAATCAGGTGCCGGACCGTCGCTCTGGATCAGGTGCCGGACCGTCGCTCTGGATCAGGTGCCGGACCGTCGCTCTGGATCAGGTGCCGGACCGTCGCTCTGAATCAGATAGAAACCGTAGCCCTAGGTGCCCGCAGACGCGATCGCTCAAGCCGGCCGCAGACCGATCGCTCAAGCCGGCCGCAGACCGATCGCTCAAGCCGGCCGCAGACCGATCGCTCGCGCCGTCCGCAGACGCGCATTCGAGCGGCCCATCCCCGCGATCCGCGCGATAAGGTCCCGCCCGCGTGCTCGCCGTCGCTGCATTCGTCGTCTTCTGGATCCTGATCGCCCTCGGGATCTTCCTGTTTGCCACCCGGGGCACGCGCAGCGAGCGGCGGGCCGCGCGAGGCCCGTCTCGGACCGGAACCCAGATGGTGCTCACGCTGTTCGTGGCCACCGCGGTGGTGTTCGGGATCGGGTTGCCCCTGCTGATGCTCGTCGGCAATCATGACAACGCCAACGCCCAGGTCACGGGGGTGAAGCTGACCGCCTCCGAGAAGAACGGCCGCGAGCTGTTCGGCGAGCATTGCGGCGTCTGCCACACGTTGGCGGCGGCCAGCACCGCCGGCAAGGTCGGGCCGAACCTGGACATGCTCCGGCCCGCCGCTTCGATCGTCCTGCACACGATCAACAACGGCTGCCTGCCGAACCCCCCCAAGGGATCGGCTGAGACCTGCCTGGGCCAGGGTGTCATGCCCGCCGACGTCGTTCAGGGAAGTGATGCCAATGACGTCGCCATGTTCGTGGCCAAGGCCACGGGCGCCTCGACCGCGTTGACGAGCGCGAGCTCCAGCTCCAGCTCCGCGACAAGCTCGAGCTCGTCGACGACATCCACCAGCTCCAGCGCCACGACGACCAGCACCTCGTCGTCGTCCTCGGCGGCACCTTCGAGCGCCGGCAAGTCTTCGGCGGCGGTGAAGATCTCGGCTAAGAAGATCCCCGGCCTGGGCTCGGTGCTCGTCGACGCGCAGGGCCGCACGCTCTACACTTTCGCCCCCGACAAGGCGAAGAAGGTGACCTGCGTCGGCAGCTGCGCCGCGGTGTGGCCGCCGGTAAAGATCGCCGCAGGGGCCAAGGCGAAGCCATCGGGCGCGGTGAAGGCGTCGCTGCTCGGCAGCGATCCCGATCCCAGCGGCGGCAAGGTCGTCACCTATGCCGGCTGGCCGCTCTACCTGTACGTGGCAGATACCAAGCCCGGCGCTCACGCCGGACAAGCGATCAACCTCAACGGCGGCAACTGGTACGTCATCTCGCCGGCGGGCAAGGTGATCAAAAAGAAGTGACGGCCCGCGAGGCTTGGCCTCCGCCGCAGCTTCTCCGGAAATTGCGGGACGCTCCTGGCCCCGATCCGCCGCGAGCGCTGATAGGTTTCCTCCACCCAAATAGCCGAAGTCCAATCCAGCCCGCCGCCGATGGTTCGGAACGGACGCGGGGGAACCAAGTTGTTGGGGCTAATCGCATTTCGCGTAGCGCCGCCCTTTCGGCGCGAGCCCGTCAGCTAACCCCGTAGGCACGAGAAAGAGGATCAGAAGATGCCGCAATCAGGCGCTGCTGTGACCCGGGGTAATCGCGGCCGAAACGACGAGCAGCGGACTGCTTCGCGCGACCGCTCCGGGCGCGAGCCGCGCCCCCGCACGGAAGGCTCCCAGCCGGAAGCAGGCGACGGTCCGCGCCGCGGAACGAGCGACCCCCTCCGCGGTGGCCCCCTCCGCGGTGACCTCGTTCGCGGAGGATCGGGCGACGGCTACGCCGGGACCGGCGGCGTGCCGGGACGCCGCACCGTGACGATTCACGGCCGGGGAGCCGAGCGCTACGTACCGCGGCGGTCGGCGAGCTCACGGCGTCGGCCGGAGCGTCGCTATGAGCGCTCGGGCTTCCGTCCCGACCGCGCCGCCATGTGGGCGGTGTTGCTGAGCGTGCTGCTGATCCTCGTCGCCGCGATGAGCGCGCACGCCTCGGTCCTCGCGCACATTCACTAGCCGGCGCTGACGCGCCGCCGTCGCTGCGACGGCCCGCACCGGCAGCGGCGCGATCCGATCCCGCCCGCGGCGGTGATCCCAGTCACCGCTGCCCGCGCACAAGTCGTAAACCCCCCTTACCACCTCCCGCGTATAAGTCGCAAACGGACGCTTGCGAGGGCATCTGTGAACGAGTGGAAAACGTCTCTTGTACGCGGGAAGGTGCCCAGATACACTTATGTTGCGTAAGCGCATGTTGAAAGTAAAGGGCAAGGTTCGCCAGACTTTGCTTCATCTTTAGCCCCGGTGGTCAGCCATGAAGATTTCAATGAGCAGGTTCCAGATCCACGACGACCTCACGGCCCCTGAGGGCTCCGCGGCGGTGCTGCGCGGAGCGCTCTCCTCCGGCGGCCAGCTACCGAATTTCCTCGGCGTGCTCGCCGGTTCCCCGGCGGCTCTGCGCGGTTACGCGCGCTTCCGCTCCGAGCTGCGCCACGGCAAGCTGACGCTACCGACGCTGGAGCGGATCGCGCTGGCAGTCGCCGAGCACTATCACTCCGAGCCGGGGATCGCGATGCACTCACGGGCGGCTCGCGCCGCCGGTCTGGCGCTCGACGAGGTGGCGCTGGCCCGGCAATTCGACTCCCACGACGATCGAGAGGCGGCTCTGCTTCGTTACCTCCGCGCGCTGTTGGAGCAGGGGCGCCCGGCCATGCACCTGCACGAGGAGGCCCGCGAGGCCGGCTGGGACGACGAGCAGATCCTGGAGGCGATTGCCGCCGTGTCCCTCGAGGGCTTCACCGCAATGGTCAATGTTGCGGGTGATGTGCCGGTAGATGGCTCGACCGAGGCTTCCCGAGCGCTCGAGGCCGCCTAAGCTTCAATAAGTCATGGCCGCGCACGAGCAGACCTCCGACGAGGATCCGTCCCGCGGCAACTGCTGTCCCCTCTACCACGAGGCGGTGGAGCTGGTCGGAAGGCGGTGGACCGGGGCGATCCTCCGCGTGCTGATGGACGGCCCGTTGCGATTCTCGGAGGTCGCACAGGCGATCCCGGAGCTCTCGGATCGGCTTTTGTCGGAGCGGATGAAGGAGCTCGAGGCCCGTGGCATGGTGCAGCGCACGGTCATCCCGGGGCCTCCGCTGCGCGTGCAGTACGAGCTGTCCAAGATGGGCTCGGAGCTGGAGCCGGCGCTGATCGAGATCCAGAGCTGGGCGCGGCGCTGGCTGGGCGGCCGGACTCCCAGCGTCCATCGCAGTTAGACCCGGTCGTCCCCCGGTAAATAACACCGGTCGTCCCCGGCAAATAACCCCGATTGTCCCGCGGCAGATAACCCGGTCGTCCCGGCAAGTAACGTTCCCGCGCGATGCTCGAGCCGTCGCTCACCGCTTCCGACGTCCTGGCGCTCGCCGCCGAGCGCGACATCCGCTTCATCCGCCTCTGGTTCACCGACATCCTCGGCCAGCTCAAGGCGTTCTCGATCAACGTCACCGAACTGGCCGACGCGTTCGAGGGCGGGATGGGCTTCGACGGCTCCTCGATCACCGGCTTCAACGCGATCGAGGAATCCGACATGATCGCCATGCCAGACGCGCGCACGTTCATCGCGTTGCCGTGGCGGCCCAACGAGGCCGGCGTGGCGCGGATGTTCTGCGACATCCTCACCCCCGAGCGCACTCCATATGAGGGCGACCCCCGCCACGTGCTGCGCCGGGCGCTCCAACGGGCCGAGACGATGGGCTTCGACCACTTCTACGTGGGCCCCGAGCTCGAGTACTTCTACTTCCGGGACGCCAAGTCGACCGAAGTCCTGGACGAGGGCGGCTATTTCGATCTGACCACGCTCGACGCCGGCTCCGATCTGCGTCGGGAGACCGTCCTGGCGCTGGAGCAGCTGGGGATCCACACGGAGTACACGCATCACGAGGTGGGTCCCAGCCAGCACGAGATCGATATGCGCTACGCCGACGCGCTGAAGATGGCCGACGACTGCATGACCTACCGGATCACGGTCAAGGAATACGCGATGAAGTACGGGCTCCACGCCACCTTCATGCCCAAGCCGCTGTTCGGCAAGAACGGCTCCGGGATGCACACCCACCAGTCGCTGTTCCGCGGCGATCAGAACGCGTTCTACGACGCCGACGATCCTTACTTCCTGTCCGATGTCGGGAAGGCGTTCATCGCCGGCCAGCTCCGCCACGCGCGCGAGATCTGCTCGGTGTTCGCCCAATGGGTCAACTCGTACAAGCGGCTGGTGCCGGGCTATGAGGCACCCGTCTACGTCGCCTGGTCGCGACGCAACCGATCGGCGCTGGTCCGGGTGCCGCTGTATCACCCGGGCAAGGAGCGCACGACTCGGATGGAGCTGCGCTGCCCGGACCCGGCTTGCAACCCGTATTTGACGTTCGCGGTGCTCCTCCAGGCCGGGCTCGAGGGCATCGAGCACGGCTATGAGCTCCCGGACCCGATGGAGAAGAACCTGTACCACCTGTCGCCCGACGAGCGCCGCCGGCTGGGGATCGACCAGCTGCCGGAGACGCTCGGCGAGGCGATCGCGCTGACCTCCCAGTCAGAGCTGGTCCTGCGCACGCTCGGCGAGCATATGTTCAACCGCTACATCGAGATCAAGCGGCAGGAGTGGGACGACTACCGCGTCCAGGTGACTCCCTGGGAGCTGGGGCGCTACCTGCCGGTGCTGTAGCGAAGGCTCAGGCGGTGGAGTGCTGGTCGGTGTCGCCGAGCGCGCTGTCGTCCTCCTCGTGAGGGGAGAACGGGGTGGTGACGTCGGTGGAGCGGGTTCCGCCCTCCGCGCCGGGCTCACCGGTTTGATCCTCCGGAGTCCGCTCGGCGTCTTCGGGCTTACCTTCACCGTGACGGGGTTCTTCTTGCATACGAGGTCGATACCCCGCCGAGTGCCGGATAACCCCGGCGTCGCGCGCTACTCGCGCATCACCTCGGCACGAGGACGCCGAGGACGCCGAGGACGCCGTTGGTCGTGTTTCCTATCAGCTGGTACAACCAGCGGGTGATGTCGTGGCCGAGCACATAGCGTCGTTGCTCCGGGCTGGTTGAGCCGTGGCCTCCGTCATCGTCCTCGCTCTCGCCGCCGCCCTGTGCAATGCCGTGTCCTCGATCCTGCAGAAGCAGGGGGCGCAGGCCGTCCCGGCAAAGACGGGATCCGGCGTGGGGTTCATCGTCGGCCTGATCCGCCAGCCCGTGTGGATGTTCGGGATCCTGGCCATGATCGGGTCGTTCGTCCTTCAGGCCGCCGCCCTGGCCCATGGCGAGCTGGCCACCGTCCAGCCCGTCATGGCGGCCGAGCTCCTGTTCGTGCTGGCCATCCTGGTCGTCTGGTTCGGGCAACGTCTCGGACGCCAGGAATGGGTGGGCGCCGTCGGGCTGGTGATCGGCGTCGGTGGCTTCCTCCTCGCCAGCGCCCCCTCGGGCGGCCGCGACTCCGCCGGAGCAGCGGCGTGGGTCATCACCGGCGTGATCGCCGGCGCCATCATCCTGGTTGCCGTGCAGCTCGGCCGAGTGAGCTATGGCTCGCGGCCGGCCATGTACTTCGGGATTGCCGCGGCCGTCGCCTTTGCCATCACAGCCGCCCTGGTGAAGGTGGTGGTCGACCTGTTGACCAACCACGGCGTCGTGGCGATGCTGACCTCTTGGAGCCCCTACGTCCTCGCCGTCGCCGGGGCGACCGCGGTGCTCCTCGCCGGCAAGGCCTTCGAGCGGGGCTCGGTCGCTGCCGCCCAGGCCGCCTTCTGCGGGATAGATCCTCTGGCCAGCATCCTGATCGGCATCGGGCTGTTCGGCGAGCACCTCCGCTCGGACCCGATCGCAGTGGCCCTCGCGGTGATCGCCCTCGCCATCATGCTGACCGGCGTGGTTCTGCTCAGCAACTCGCCGATGGTCTTCCGAGCGGAAAAGCTCCCCGGCCGAGCGGAGCGCCGGCGACGGCACCGCGCTCAGGCGGGAGCCGCGCGTGCGGAGCCATCGGGCCGCAAGCCACCCGAGCACGCCAAGGACAGCGCGTGACTTCGTGAACCTCGCGCCGGCGGGGGACCGAGGCTCTTCGATAGTCTCATCCGAGGTCAGGTCGGCTCGCTACATCTGGCTCAAACTCTTAGTCACGGGAGGCTGGGACTCGTGTACAGCACGATCGTGGTCGGCACGGATGGGTCGGAGACGGCGACACTGGCGGTGCAGCGGGCGGCGAGTCTGGCCGCAGAGCTGGGATCGAAAGTGGTGGTGCTCCATGCCTACGAACCTGGATCCCCGCAGCACCGGCCGCACCGGCATCACGGATCAGCCGACCGCCCGACGCGGAAGCTCAGCCGCGAGGAGGAGGACGCGGAGATCCTGGCCGAAGCCGAGCAGCTGTGCGTGGACGCCGGGATGCAGGCGGGGCAGATCGAGACCAGAACCGGCCACACCGGGCCGGCGGTCGGTCTCCTGGACCTGGCTGCAGAAGTCAAGGCCGAGCTCATCGTCCTGGGAAGCCGGCGGATCACCGGCCCCAGGCGGTTCCTGCTCGGAAGCGTGTCACAGCGGGTGACCGACCACGCCCCGTGCGACGTCACGATCGTCATCCCCAGCGATTTCGCCGGTTGAGCACCGCCGCGTTCGGGGTGACCTTCCGCGATCACCCCGTGTTCAGCACCAGCCGGCTGAGAATCTAATCCGAGAGCAAGGCCGCGAGCTCCTGCGGTGTCGTCACCGGCGCCCGGCAGGCGAAGTGCTCGCAGACGTAGGCCGCGGCCCGGCCGTCGACGCGGACGCGTCCCTCAAGCAGGGGCACGCCGTCGGCGGTCCCCCCGGCGTAGATGACGTGCGGCCGGTACTGACCCCGCACGACTCGAGCGAGCTCTTCACCGTCCCCGGCGTCGCCGACGATCGCGACCTCGCGGATCGGCGCCAGATAGAAATCGATCGCCTGCAGCACGTGGCCGAACCCGTGCGGATGCTCGCCGACGATCGGCGCGAGCACCCGGAGTACCCCGAGCGCGCGCCGCTCGTACTCGAACTCGCCGGTCAGCCGGGCCAGCCGCAGCAGGCCGAACGCCGCCGCCGAGCCGCCGGCCGGCGTCGGTGAGTCGTCGAGGTCCCGACGGCGAGCGAAACCCAAAGGCTGGTCGGCGGCGGTCGTGAAGAAGCCGCCGTTCTCGTCGTCGGCGAAACGCTCGATGATCGTGTCGGCGAGCGCGCGCGCCTCGTGGTACCACCGCGGGTCAAACGTCGCCTCATACAGGGTCAGCAGCGCCTCGAGCAGGTACGCGTGATCCTCGAGGTAGGCGTCGATGTGGGCCCGGCCCTCCTTCCAGGTGCGGAGCAACCGGCTCCTCGGGTCCCGCACATCTCTGAGCAGGAACTCGGCGCAGGCCACCGCGGCGTCCGTGTACTCCGGGCGCTCCAACGCCGCGCCCGTCTCGGCCAGGGCGGAGATCATCAGCGCGTTCCATGACGTCAGCCGCTTGTCATCGAGCCCCGGGCGCACCCGCTCCGAGCGCGCGCCGTACAGCTTGCAGCGAATCTCGGGCAGGCGCTCGGGCAGCGGGCCGCGGCCCTCGAGCACGTTTGTCCCCTTCTCGAAATTGCCCTGGTCGGTGGCTCCGAAGAACGCGATCGCCTCGTCGGCGAGTCTCGCGTCGCCGAGCGCCGATCGCAGCTGCGCCACCGTCCACACGTAGAACTTCCCCTCGACGCCCTCCGAATCGGCGTCGAGGGCTGAGCAGAATCCGCCCTCCGGCCCGCGCATCTCCCGCAGCGCCCAGTCGAGCGTCTCCTCGCACACGCGGCGCAGCAGCGGATCGCCGAACACCTGCCAGCCGTGGAGATATGCCCGCGCCAGGAGCGCGTTGTCGTAGAGCATCTTCTCGAAGTGCGGCACCGTCCAGGTGGCATCGACCGCGTAGCGCGAGAAGCCGCCCCCGACCTGGTCGTAGATACCGCCGGTGGCCATCGCGCGCAGCGTGGCCAGCGACATATCCCGCTCGCCTCGGGCCAGCAGAAACTCGATCAGCGACGCCTGGGGGAACTTCGGCGTCCGGCCAAAGCCGGCGTTGGCCCGGTCGAAGATCCCGCCGATACCGGCCAGCGCCTGGTCAAGCACGCCGTCGGTGATCGGCTCGTCGGATGCCGGCAGCCGTGACACGCCGCCGAGCGAGCGCAGCACGCTGTCTCCCTGCTCGCGAACCTGGTGGCGACGATCCGCCCATGCCTCCGCCACCGCCTCCAGCACCGTGCGCCAGCTGGGCATCCCGTGGCGGGGCTCGGGCGGATAGTAGGTGCCGGCGAAGAAGGGAGCCTGTTCCGGGGTCAGGAACGCGTTCAGGGGCCAGCCGCCCTGGCCGGTCATCGCCTGACACGCCTCCATGCAGACGGCGTCGATGTCGGGACGCTCCTCGCGATCGACCTTGATGCAGACAAACCGCTCGTTCATCAGCCGCGCGATCTGCGGATCCTCAAACGACTCGTGCTCCATCACGTGGCACCAGTGGCAGGCGGAATAGCCGATCGAGACCAGCAGGGGGCGGTCCTCGTCGCGCGCCCGGGCCAGCGCCTCCTCGCCCCACGCGTACCAGTCGACGGGATTGCCGGAGTGCTGAAGGAGGTAGGGCGAGGTCTCGTCGGCGAGGCGATTGGGCACGGTGTTGAGGCTACCCCGGCGGGAGCCGGGCAATATGGTTGTGGCGCTGCGCGAGCGAAGGGTCCGTAGGAGAATAGGGTTGGCGGTTGAGGCGTTCGAGGAGCGAGCATGGCAAGGACGCAGGACCTGACGTGTCGCAGCGGCTACACGAGTGGTCCGAGGACGCAGCCAAGCGATGCTCATTGGGCGACTCAACGACAAGCTTGTTCTTCTACGGGCCCTAAAAGGGAGACGATTTGCCGCAAGCCAGAGAACCGATCACTGCCTCCAATGCCCCGGCCGCGATCGGCCCGTATGTCCACGCCGTCGCTGCCGGCGGACTGCTGTTCTGCTCGGGGCAGATACCGCTCGATCCGCGGACCGGCGACCTGGTGGGCACCAACGCTGCCGACCAGGCCGGACGCTGTCTGGAGAACCTGGCCGCGGTCTGCCAAGCGGCCGGGGCAAGCCTGGGCGATGCCGTCAAGGTGACGATCTACATGACCGACATGTCGGCGTTCTCGGCGGTCAACGAGGTCTACGCCTCGTTCTTCGAATCCAGCCCGCCGGCGCGGCTCGCCGTGGGAGTGGCGGCGCTGCCGCGGGGAGCTCAGGTGGAGATGGACGCGGTGGTGGCGCTTGGCGGCTGACCAGGCCTCGATCGACCGCGCCGGCGCGCCATCCGCCGCGGAGATAGCCCGGGCGCATGCCGCGGGCGCGGGAATGATCCGCGAGACGCCGGTGGTGAGCTCGCGCACCCTGTCCGAGCAGACCGGGGTCAGCGCGGCGCTCAAGGCCGAGAACCTCCAGCGCACCGGCTCGTTCAAGATCCGCGGCGCCGCGGCCAAGATCGCGTCGCTGCGCGACGCCTGCGAGCCGGGCGTCGTCACCGCCAGCGCCGGCAACCACGCCCAGGCGGTCGCCTACGCGGCGCGCGAGCGCGGGGTCAGCTGCGACGTGTTCATGCCGGTGACGGCGTCGATCGCCAAGCTGGAGGCCAGCACCGCGCTCGGGGCGTGCGTGCACCTCGAGGGGGAGACCGTGGACGAGGCGCTGGCGGCGGCTCGGGACTGGGCCGGGGCGGAGGGGCCGGCGTTCGTGCATCCGTTCGATGATCCCGTCGTGGTCGCCGGCCAGGGTGGGGTCGGTGTGGAGCTCCTGCACCAGGTGCCCGATCTCACGCGGGTGCTCGTCCCGGTCGGCGGCGGCGGGCTGATCAGCGGGGTCGCCATCGCGGTCAAGTCGCAGCGATCCGACGTGGAGGTGATCGGCGTCCAGGTGCAGGCGTGTGCTCCGGTGCCCGCGTCGCTGGCGGCGGGTGAGCCGGTCGCGGTCGATTCGGCGTTGACGATCGCCGACGGGATCGCCGTCAAGCGGCCCGGCGAGCTCACCTTGGCGCTGATCGAGCGCTGGGTCGACGGGCTGGTCGTGGTCAGCGAGGACGAGGTCGCCGAGGCGATGGTGTTCTTGCTGGAGCGGACGAAGCTGGTGGTCGAGGGCGCGGGTGCGGTCGGCGTCGCGGCGCTGCTGGCGGGGCGGGTCGCCGCCTCGCCGGGCGGAACCACCGCGGTGGTCCTATCCGGCGGCAACGTCGACCCGGGACTGCTCGCCCAGATCGCGAGCCGGCACGAGAGCCAGGCGGGTCGGCGCTACGTGCTGCTGGCGCGGCTGCCCGACCGGCCCGGCGCTCTCGCCGTTCTGTTGTCGCTGGTCGGCCGACTCGGGGCCAACCTGCTCGACGTCGAGCACATCCGCGAGGGCTACGATCTGCACGTGCGGGAGTCGGCGGTGCAGCTCGTGCTGGCCACGCGCGGCTCCGAGCACGCCGACCAGGTGAAGCGAGCCGTCCGCGAAGCCGGTTACGCCGAGCCGCGCGTGATCCGGTAGCCGAGCGGGGCCGGGTCCCCCGCCGGTCAGGCCGGGGCCGGCGCCGGCGCCGCGCGGCGCTCCGCCGCGGCCTGTACCAGAGCGCCGATCACGCGGCTGCGCTCGTCGGCCTCCGGATGCCATTGGACGCCGAGGACGAACCGGCGCCCGGGGATCTCGATCGCCTCGACGAGGTCGTCGAGCGTGGACGCGCCGGTCACGATCAGGCCTTCGCCGATCACGTCCACGCCCTGATGATGATGCGACTTGGAGCCGTGCAATAGCTCACCGGCCGCCTTGGCGGCCAGCGAGCCGGGCGTCAGCTGGACGTCGTGATCGGCGCCCTCGAAGCTGCCGGGAACCCGGCGATGGTCCTCGTGGCCGAACACGCCGGGCAGGTGCTGGAGCAGCGTGCCGCCGAAGGCGACGTTGAGCAACTGCATGCCGCGGCAGATCCCGAGCACGGGCATGTCCAGCTCCACCGCTCGCAGCGTGAGCGCGATCTCGAACTCGTCGCGATCCGGCGTCGTGGCCACCGTCTCCGGCTGCCGGTCGGCGCCATAGGCGGCCGGATCGACGTCGTTGCCGCCGGCGAGGATCAGTCCGTCGATGCGGCTCAGCAGCTCGTCGGGATCGTCCACCAGCTGCGGGTCGGGGGCGACCATCAGCGCCAGCCCGCCGGCCCGGCGGATGGCCGATACGTAGCCGGTGGGGAGCAGCGCCACCTGCTGGTTCCAGACTCCGAAGCGGGCGTCGCTGACCGGAGTGCAGATCCCGATGGCCGGACGCTTGTCGCTCATCGACGCTCAGGCTAGCGGCGGCCTCGGTGATGACGGTGGCGGGGGCGGGGGCAGTGCATGGTCGGCGCCTCAGCCATCCCGGAGCAGCGCCCGCCGCACCTTGCCGCTGGCGGTCTTGGGCAGCTCGGGGGCGAAGTCGACGATCCGCGGATACTTGTAGGGCGCGGTCACCTGCTTGACGTGGTCCTGAAGCTCGGTGACGAGCGCGCCGCTGGGGGCGAAACCGTCGCGGAGCACCACCACGGCGCGGACCACTGCGCCGCGTTCGTCGTCGGGCGCCGCCACGACCGCCGCTTCGGCGACGGCGCCGTGCGAGACCAGCGCCGACTCGACCTCGAACGGACCGATCCGGTAGCCGGCCGAGATGATCAGGTCGTCGGCGCGGCCCTCGAAGTACAGGTAGCCGTCCTCGTCCTGGGTGACCCGGTCCCCGGTCCGCCACGGCTCGTCGTCGGGGGCGGCGCCACCGCCGAGGTAGGCGACGAAGAACGTGGGATCGGTCCGCGGGTCGGCGAGGACGAGCTCGCCGTCGTCGACGGCGAGCGCGACCCCGGGTAGGGGCCGGCCCATCGACCCTGGCCGGACGGGTGCTCCGGCCGCCATGCCGGTGAGCTGGCCGGTCTCGGTCTGTCCGTAGCCGTCGCGGATCTCCAGGCCGGTGCCCTCGCGGAACGCGCGCAGCACCTCTGGATTGAGCGCCTCACCGGCGGCGACGAGTCCCCGCAGCGATGGCACCGGCTCCAGCTGGGCCCGCTTGGCGATCACCCGGTACTCCGTCGGCGCCATGCAGAGCACGTTGACGCGCTCGGCGGCGAGCAGCTCGAGGCGCTGCTCCGGGTCGAAGCGGGCGTCGTGCAGCATCGCGGCGGCTCCGTTCAGCCAGGGGGCGATGAACACGTTGCGGGCCGACTTGGACCACCCGCTCGCGGCCGTGCACCAGACCAGATCGCCGGCGGCGGCGCCGAGCCAATGCGACGCCTGCAGCCGCTGGCCGGGGAGGTAGCGCTGGCCGTGGACGATTCCCTTCGCCTCCCCGGTGGTACCGCTGGTGAAGGTGATCAGGCACGGGTCGGTGGGCGCGAGGTCGATCACGGGCGCCGGCGGCGCGTCGAACAGCGAGTCGTTAGGAATGAGAATCGTTCTCGTTGCGGCTGCCGGGGCGGCGGCGGCCAGCTCGGCGCCGTTGCGCTCGTCGGCGACGATCAGCTTCGGCGCCGCGGCGACCAGGCGCCGGCCCAGGTCCTTGGCCCGGAGCTGCTCGTTGCACGGCAGCACCACCGCCCCGATGCGAAAGCAGGCCACCATCGTCAGCACCCACTCGGGACGATTGCCGATCAGCGTCATGACGACGTCGCCCCGCCTGACGCCGTGGGCGTGCAGCACGCCCGCCAGCCGAGCCGAGCGGTCGGCGACCTCGGTGAACGTCCACTCGCGGCGCCGGCCCTCGCGGTCGATCGCCACCAGCGCCCGGTGGGCCGGCGCGGCGGCGTCGACGACATCCCGGGCGAAGTTCATGGCGGCGCAGTCTGGCAGGCACACCGTGGTTGGTACGCTGGGAGGCATGGGATGGATGACCGGGAACGGGCCGCTCTCGAAGAAGCCGGCGGGGCAGTTCAACTTCGAGCCGCCGCCGCCCGGGAGGACGATCTACCTGGAGCACACGCCCAAGCGGATCCGCGTCGAGGTCGGCGGCGAGGTGATCGCCGACAGCCGGAACGCGTTCCTCCTGCACGAGTCCGGCCTGCAGCCCACCTACTACTTCCCGCCCGAGGACGTGCGCGCCGACGTACTGCGGCCCACCGATCGCCACACGCACTGCCCGAAGAAGGGTGACGCCTCCTATTACACGATCACCGCCGGTGGCGAGACGGTGAAGAACGGCGCCTGGTACTACCCGGAGCCGCTTGACGATGCCCCCTTCATCAAGGACCTGATCGCGTTCTACTTCGACCGCATGGGCCGGTGGCTGGAGGAGGGCGAGGAGATCGGCGTGCATCCGCGCGATCCGTATCACCGGATCGACGTCGTGAGCACCGACCGCCACATCCGGATCTCGTCCGGTGGTGAGCGGCTCGCCGAGACCGACCGCGCGCTGGCGCTGTTCGAGTCAAACCTGCCGCCTCGCTGGTACATCCCGCGCGAGGACATCGTCGCCGACCTGGAGTCGTCTGACACGGTCACCCGCTGTCCCTACAAGGGCACCGCGAGCTACTACTCGGTCAACCTCGGCGGCGGTAACGGGCAGTCGGATGCCGGCGGCAAGGACCTCATCTGGTACTACACCCACCCATTGCCCGAGGTGGGCCGGATCGCGGGCCTGCTCTGCTTCTTCAACGAGAAGGTCGACATCGAGCTCGACGGCGAGCTCCAGGAGACCCCCGAATCCCCCTGGAGCCACAAGACCCGGCCCGCCGCGCCCGCCGGTCGCTGAACCGCACGCAGGTATTCTCGGCTCCCGAGCAACCTCAGGAGCGCCGATAGATCATGGCCGTTGAAACCGGACTTCAGGACCTAACCGACGAGCAGCGGGCGATCTGCGAGATGGTGCACCAGTTCGCCGACGAGCAGATCATCCCCAACGCCGAGCACTACGACCACGAGGACAGCTTCCCGGAGCCGATCGTGGAGCAGATGAAGGAGCTCGGCCTGTTCGGGGTCACGATCCCCGAGGAGTACGGGGGGATGGGCCTGGATCTGAGCACCTACGCGATGATCGTCGAGGAGCTCAGCCGGGGCTGGATCAGCATCTCGGGAATCGTCAACACCCACTTCATCGGCTCCTACCTGCTGATGAAGTTCGGCACCGAGGAGCAGAAGCATAAGTACCTGCCGCGGATGGCGAGCGGGGAGATCCGGGCGGCGTTCTCGCTGAGCGAGCCCGAGCTGGGGTCCGACGTCGCCGCGATCAAGACGGCGGCCAGGAAGGTCGGGGACGACACCTACGAGATCAACGGCACGAAGATGTGGGTCACCAACGGCCTGCTTTCGGGCCTCGTGTTCGTGCTCGTGCGCACGGATCCGGGCGCCGAGCCCAAGCACCGCGGGTTGACCTGCTTCATCGCCGAGAAGGAGCCCGGCGTCTCGGAGAACACGGGCGACTACGCCGGGTTCGACATCCCCCCGAAGATCAAGAAGCTGGGGTACAAGGGCGTCGAGTCCACGGAGCTGGTGTTCGACGGCTACCGCTGCCCGGCGCAGAACATCCTCGGCGGCGAGGCCGCCGGCCTGAACCGGGGCTTCCCGCAGATGATGGACGCGCTCGAGCTCGGCCGGGTCAACGTCGCCGCCCGCGGCGTCGGCATCGCCCAGCGGGCCCTGGAGCTCGCGCTGCGCTACTCACAGCAGCGCAAGGCCTTCGGCAAGGAGATCGCCCAGCACCAGGCGATCCAGTTCAAGCTCGCCGACATGGCCACCCAGGTGGACGCGGCCCGGCTGCTCACCCAGCGGGCGGCCCGGCTCAAGGACGCCGGCGAGCGCTCGGACATCGAGGCCGGGATGGCGAAGCTGTTCGCCTCCGAGGCGGGTCGGTTCTGCGTCGAGGAGAGCTTCCGCATCCACGGCGGATACGGCTACTCCAAGGAGTACGAGATCGAGCGGCTCTACCGGGACGCGCCGCTGCTACTGATCGGCGAGGGCACGAGCGAGATCCAGCGGATGGTGATCGGGCGCAAGCTGCTCCAGCGCCACAAGATCTGACCGCGGGGAAGGTAGACGTGATGGATCTTCGGAGCGCACCGCGCGCTACGCTGGGCGAGGCGATGCCGGCACAGACCACGGTGATCTTCAGGCGACGGGCGGCGCTGCTCGCCATCATGGCCGTGATCGCCTCGGCGGCAATCGCGCCCGCGCCCACCTCGGCGCGGCAGACGCTGGTCCATGCGTTCCTGGCCAGGAACGGAACCACCGTGGTGTCCGGCTACGATGGCGGTGTCGCCGTGGCCCAGCCACATCGGTAGGCGAAGCCCGGCCCGGGTGACGGGCCGCGAATAGACTCTCGCTTCTGTCCTCGCCCTCCGACACCAAGACGCTGATCGAGACCGCGGTCAAGCGGTTCCTCGAGGAGGTGCCCGCGCTGCAACCTCTCAAGCTGGTCGTCGGCCTCGAGCTGCGGGGGGGTCGCGACCTGCAGATGTACCGCGTCGAGCTGCCCGGCCCGCAGGTGATCAAGGACATCGCCGCCGACGCCAAGGTGCGCCTCGAGGTCCCCCGCGCGACGTTCAACGAGCTGGCGACCAAGGGCCACCTCAAGGACTGGCGCGAGGCGTTCGCCCACGGAGACGCCAAGGCGACGGGCATCGACCAGATCCTGAAGCTGATCGCCAACGTGGTGGAGCGCCAGGAAGAGCGCTCGCGCACGCGGCACGCCAAGACGCACTGAGCGCCGCCCGCGGGGGAAGTGGGAGAGGATCCCGGCTGAGACCCGCGGCGCCCGCCGGGGGTGGCGGCCACCCCCGGCGCCGCTAACGGCTCTCGGCCAGCGCCTCGGCGTCGCGGAGCTGCTGCTCCACGAGATCCAGCCCGGCATCCCAGAACCCGGGGTCGGCGAGGTCGATGCCGACCATCGCCCCCAGCTCCTCGGGTCCGCGTGACCCGCCGGCGGCGAGCAGCTTGAGGTACTCGGGCGCGAACGACTCGCCGACCTGCACGTAGCGGCTGTAGACCGAGAGCGCCAGCAGCTGGCCGTAGGCGTAGGCGTAGACGTAGCCGGGGGTGTTGATGAAGTGGGGCACGTAGGACCACCACATGCGGTAGCCGTCGGTGATCTGCACCGAGTCGCCGAACAGCTCCGCCTGGCTCTCGTACCAGGACTCGCCGATCCGGTCGATCGAGAGCTCGCCCTCGCTGCGCCGGCGGGTGTGGATCAGGTGCTCGAAGCGGTTCATCGCCATCTGCCGGAAGACGGTGGCGATCGCGCCGTCGATCCGGTCGGCGAGCAGGCTCAACCGCATGTCGTCATCGGTCGCCGCCTCCAGCATGCGCCCGAACACCAGCGCCTCGCCGAACACCGACGCGGTCTCGGCCAGCGTCAGCGGCGTCGACTGGTGAAACACCCCCTGGGGCTGGGCCAGCGCCGCGTGCAGTCCGTGTCCGAGCTCGTGGGCCATGGTGAGCACGTCGCGGCGGCGGGCGGTGAAGTTCAACATCACGTACGGGTGCACGCTGGGCACCGTGTAGGCACAGAACGCGCCGCCGCGCTTGTGGGGACGGACCGGCGCGTCGACCCAGTGCTCGTCGAAGAAGCGGCGGGCCACGCTGCCGGCCTCGGGCGAGAACGCGTCGTAGGTGTCGAGCACCAGCTCGCGGGCCTCGGGGTAGGAGAAGGTGATGTCCTCGGGCAGCACCGGAGCGCTGCGGTCGTAGTCGGCCAGGCGGTCGACGCCGAGCAGCTTGGCCTTGACGCGATACCACCGCTGGGGAATGTCGTAGCGGCCGCGGACCGCCTGGATCAGGGCCATCACCGATTCGTCAGACGCCTCGTTGGCCAGGTTGCGTGCCGCCAGCCAGTTCGGATAGGAGCGGAGGCGGTCGTCGACCGACTTGTCGTGGACGAGCGTGTTGTAGATGAACGCGCGCGTGCGCAGGCCCGGCTCGAGCGCCCGCGAGACCGCCTCGGCGACGCTGCGGCGGGTGTCGCGATCGGGATCCAGCAACCGGCTGAGCGCCACCTCGAGCGGGATCTCGTCGGCATCCACGTTCACGCGCAGTGCGGCGGTGAGCTCGCCGAACAGCCGGGCCCACGCGCTCTGGCTGGCGATCGCCTTCTCGGCGAGGATCGTCTCCTCGGGGTGGGTGAGCAGATGCGGCCGGTAGCGGCGGACGCTGCGCAGGTAGTGCGCGCAGAACGCCATCTCGTCGCCGGCGACCAGCTCGTCGGCACGCTCGTCGGGCAGCGCCGCCCACTCGAGCTCGAAGAACAGCAGCCGGGTCTCGATCTCGGTCGCCCGCTCCTGCACGAGCTGGAGCAGCGCGCCCCGGGCGGCGTCGGCGGTGTCGGTGGAGAAGCGCAGCGATGCGTATGAACCCGCCTTGCCGACGAGCTCGTTGATCGTGGCGAGTTCGCGCATCGCGCCGGCCAGTTGGGCGGCGTCGAGCTCGTGGACCTTGCCGGCGTGGGTGTCGGCGAACGCGTTGACCCGCACCAGGGCGTCGTCGAGCTGGCGGATGACGCCGGCGTGCTCGTCGCCATCGACGAGCGGAGTCAGGTCCCAGGCGGCGTCGAGCAGCTGGGGATCGGCGAGATTGTCCGCGGTGGTGGCCATGGCCGAGAGCTTAGTCCGCCCGACCGAGGCGGTCCGAGCGCTCGGGGCGTGGCACTACACTCGCGATGCCGATGAGCCCGAACCGGTCCTGGCCGATCTTGACGCTCGCCGCCGGATGCCTGGCGCTCACCGGGTGCGGCGGGGGCGGCGGCGCCCGGCGAGTCGACCTCGGCGGGGTGCCACTGCCGAGCGGGACGCGGGTCACGACCCACGTCGAGAGCTGCGACCGGGGCGCGAATGCCTACTGCGCGCAACAGGTGGTGGTGATCGGCGACCGCTACCGCACCTCGGCCGCGCTGTTGAACCGCGAGAAAAGACACCTGGCCCAGCTCGGGTGGACGACTTCCGAGGGGGCCGACGGGGACGAGATGGCGGCCGAATCGCGCGGCCATCGGCTCCGGCTCACCTTCGCCACCGCCTATGACGACCTGCTGGGAGTCGACTCGAAGTGGATCCAGCGCCGCCCCCCGGTCACCCACGCGCTGTCCGACGCGGTGTTCGATCGCGCTTCGGCGATCTCGCTCATGCTGGAGCAGGGGTCCTCGTGAGTTCGAGTCGCCGCCGGGCTCCGACCGACACGGCGCTGCGGCCGCCCAGCAGATCACGCAGGTCGTCGCCGACCAGCTCGCGCCGCCAGCCGGTCAGCGTCCGCACGTCGGGCTCGGGCTCGTTGCGGCGGGCGGCGCCGACGATCAGCTCGAGCTCGGCCCGCGACGCGATCAGCTCGTAGGCCAGTCCGGCCTCCAGCGCGCGCGCCCGCAGGAGTGCCTCGGCGAGCGCGATCAGCGGCGCGTCCCCGGACTCCGAGCGCGCGCGGGCCTCGTCCCGGGATATCGGCTCCGCCTCGCGGCCGCGGGCGATGGCGTCGAGCAGCGCCGCCCCGCGCCGCTTGATCGTCGGCGGGTGCAGGCCGCGGATCTGCTCCAGGCCCGAGATCGACGACGGCCGCCGCTTGGCGAGCTCGACCAAAGCGGGATCGGCGACGATCGAGCCCACCGGCCGGTCCAGGTCGGACGCGGTGCGCTCGCGCCACGCGGCCAGCTCCCGGGCCACCGCGCGGGAGCGGGGATCGAGCTGGCCGACGCGGGGCAGCCGCTCCCAGGCGGTCTCGGGATCGCGCTCGTCGGTGGCCGACTCCAGGCGCCGGCACTCCTCGCGGGCCCATTCGAGGCGCCCGCTGGTCTGCAGACGGCGCTGGAGCTCATCGGCGAGTCCGAGCAGGTGGGCGACGTCCTCGGCGGCGTAGCCGAGCTGCTCGGTGGTCAGCGGCCGCGCGTCCCAGCGGGTGTAGCTGGCGGTCTTGCCCACCCGTTGGCCGAGCACCGATCCCAGCAGGTTGCCGTACCCGGCCTGGGCGCTGGCCCCGGCGAAGCCGGCGGCGATCTGCGTGTCGAACAGGTTGGTCAGCTCGGTGCGCCAGGCTCGGCGCAGGATCGCGACGTCCTGGCGTCCGGCGTGCAGGACGACCTGCACCGAGGGGTCGGCGAGCAGCAGCGACAGCGGCCCGACGTCGATGTCGGCGAGCGAGTCGACCAGGAAGATCAGCGGGTCGCCTCCGGGCTCGGGATTGTCGACCGCCACCTGGACAAGGCACAACAGCGCGCGGTAGCGCCCTTCTGACATGAACTCGGTGTCGATCCCCAGCCGCCCGGAGGCGCGCGCTGTCGTGGCGGCAGCGGCGACGTCCGATGAGCTCGCGAGCGCGGCGGGCGGGGGCCCATTCATGGGCGGCACCCTACACGGGCGCGCGGGGCGCAAATCTTAAACCGACCCCCCTGGTAGGATTTACCGCAGATGATCTTCTCCTCCAAAGCCGAGTACGGCGTCCGGCTGATGATCGAGCTCGGTCGTCAGGAGCCCGAGCACCCGACGAGCCTCAAGGCGATCGCCGATGCCGAGGGCCTGCCGCTGGCGTATCTGGAGCAGGTGGTCGCGCGGCTGCGCCGCGCCGGCCTGGTGATGAGCGCCCGCGGTGCGCACGGTGGCTATTGGCTGTCGCGTCCCGCCGAGGAGATCGCGATGGACGAGGTCGTGCAGGCGCTGGAGGGGTCGATCGCCCCGATGGAGTGCTTCGTGCACGACCACACCGAGCGCGTGCTCTGCTCCCATCAGCCCGATGCCGGGCGCGGTTGCGCGACCAAGCTGCTGTGGACCCGCGTCCAGGGGGGCATCATTCGCTCGCTGCAGACCACCACGCTGGCCGAGCTGGTCGAGTTCTCGTCCCGCCACGGTGCGGAGCCGGTGATCGTCGCCGCCAGCGCCACTTCCGCGTAACCAAGAACAGTGAGAGCCAGAGAAGAGAGATGCCAGACCTAGAGATTCGCAACCTTCACGTGCGCGCCGGGGACAAGGACATCCTGCGCGGCGTGGATCTGACGGTTGGCCAGGGCGAGATCCACGCCCTGATGGGCCCCAACGGCTCCGGCAAGTCGACCCTCGCCAACGCCATCATGGGCCACCCCAACCTGGACGTGACCGAGGGTCAGGTCATCTGGGGCGGCGAGGACATCACCGGGGCCGCCACCGACGAACGCGCCCGCATGGGGCTGTTCATGGCCTTCCAGTACCCGGTGTCGGTGCCGGGGGTCACGGTCACCAAGTACCTGCGCACGGTGATGAACGCTCACCGTGACGCCAAGGATGAGCAACCGGTCTCGTTGCGCGATTTCAGTCAGACGGTCAAGGCGGCGATGCAGTTGACCAACGTTCCCGAGGAGTTCTCCCGCCGCTATCTCAACGAGGGCTTCTCGGGCGGCGAGAAGAAGCGGATGGAGATCCTCCAGCTGGCGCTGCAGAAGCCCGAGCTGGCGATCCTGGACGAGACCGACTCGGGCCTGGACATCGACGCGCTCCGCGTTGTCGCCAACGGCGTCAACTCGGTCGCCGGTCCCGACCTCGGCGTGCTGATCATCACCCACTACCAGCGGATCCTGCACCTCGTCCAGCCCAGTCACGTGCACGTCATGTATCAGGGCCGGATCGTCAAGGAGGGCGGCCCGTCGCTGGTGTCCGAGCTCGAGGCCAAGGGCTACGGGTGGATCACCGACGAGCTCGAGGAAGCGGTGGCCTGACCGTGAGCACCGTCACGGCGATCCAAGACGTGACCGCCGAGTTCCCGGTCCTGAGCCGGCAGCTCGACGGCCAGCCGGTCACCTACCTGGACTCGGCCGCCACCTCGCAGACGCCGCTGGCGGTGATCGACGCGATGACCCGGTACTACACCGAGTCACGGGCCTCGGTCCACCGCGGCGTCTATCCGCTGGCGGTGGAGGCCACCGCGCAGTTCGAGGGCGCCCGGCAGAGGATCGCCGACTGGCTGGGCTCCACCCCCGAGGAGACGATCTTCACCGCCAACATCACCGCGGCGATCAACCTGGTCGCCTACACCTGGGGGCGCCAGAATGTGGCGGCCGGCGACCTGGTGGTGCTGACCGAGATGGAGCACCACTCCAACATCGTCCCCTGGCAGCTGCTCTGCGCCGAGCGCGCCGCCGAGCTCGCCTACGTGCCGGTGCTCGACGACGGTCAGCTCGATCTGGAGGCGCTGGACCAACTGCTGGTTCGCGGTCCCAAGCTGCTCGCCGTCGCCCACATCTCCAACGTGCTGGGCACGATCAACCCGCTGGAGGAGATCGTCCGCCGCGCTCACGACGCCGGCGCGGTGGTGGTCGTCGACGGCGCCCAGGCGGTGCCCCAGATCCCGGTCGACCTGCGCGCGATCGACGCCGACTTCTACGGGTGGACCGGGCACAAGGCCTACGGACCCACCGGCATCGGCGTGCTCCACGGTCGCCGCGAGCTGCTGGAGGCGATGCCGCCGTTCATCGGCGGCGGCCACATGATCCGCACCGTCGGCGCGACCGAGTCCACGTGGGCCGACCTGCCGTGGAAGTTCGAGGCCGGCACCTCCCAGATCGCCGAGGCGATCGGGCTCGGGGCCGCGGTCAATTGGATCCAGGCGCTGGGTATCGAGCGGATCCGCGCCCACGAGCGGGCGCTGGTCGCCGACGCGCTGGCGCGTCTGGCCGAGATCCCGGGGCTGCAGATGCACGGGCCGCTCGACGCCGAGGACCGCGGCGCGCTGATCTCGTTCGCGCTCGAGGGCGTCCACCCCCACGACATCGGCGAGATCCTGGGCCGCGACGGTGTGTGCGTCCGCGCCGGGCATCACTGCGCCCAGCCGCTGATGCGCCGGCTGGGCACGAGCGCGACCACCCGAGCCTCGTATGCCGTTCACAACACCGCCGCCGACACCGACCGCCTGATCGAGGGATTGGCCACCGTCGCGCGGGTATTCCAGCTCTGACCCGCGGCTAGCCTCACCTACGGACATGGACGACCTGTACCGAGAGAACATCCTCGAGCACTACAAGCGCCCGCACAACTGGAGCCCGCCCGAGCCCGAGCTCGATCGCGTCGACTTCGAGTTTCACGACATCAACCCCTTGTGCGGCGACGAGCTCACCGTCAAGCTGGCCGTCGGCGGCGACGAGCGGATCGAGGGGGTGCGCTTCGAGGGCCACGGCTGCGCGATCTCGCAGGCCGCCGCGTCGATGGCCTCGGACGAGATCAAGGGCATGAAGGTCTCCGACGTGCTCGCCCTGGACCGCGACTTCGTGCTGGAGCTGCTCGGGATCGACATCTCGGCGCAGCGGATGAAGTGCGCCCTGCTGTCGCTCAAGGTCATCAAGGGCGCCTCGATCGGCCACGCGGCCGGCTGGGAGCCCGACACGCCCGCCAGCAGCGCCGAGGGCGCCGAGGACGCCGCCGCATGAGCGTCGCCGCATGTCCGCCCAGCTAGACTTGATGTTGAAATCCGATCCCCACGCTAGGTTTTCCAATAACGTGCCCCAGGTCATCGATGTCTGCTCAGTTTCCGAGCTCGGCCCCGGCGAGAAGCGCCTGGTCGAATGGGAGGACCTGGAGATCGGCGTGTTCAACTGCGGCGGCACCGTGTACGCGATCGAGGACCGCTGCACCCATGACGACGGCCCGCTCGTCGAAGGTGAATTCGACCCGCAGGCGTGCACGATCGAATGTCCCCGTCACGGATCGCTGTTCGACGTCACAACCGGTAGGCCCAAGACATTGCCCGCATACGTTCCGGTCGACACCTTCCCGGTGATCATCGAGGACGACACGATCAAGCTGGAGGTGGAGTAATGGCTACTCCCGACACCGTCACCACCGATACGCCCGTAGTGACCGAGAACGAGAAGCTGCGCGGGATCAACGCCGACTACACCGAGCGCTACGGCTTCCACGACGCCGAGAACTACCTGTACAAGGCGCCGAAGGGGCTGAGCCACGAGCTCGTGGCCAAGATCTCGGAGTTCAAGTCCGAACCCCAGTGGATGCGTGACTTCCGGATCAAGGCGCTGGAGCACTTCCTGTCGCGTCCGATGCCTACCTGGGGCTCACCGATGCTGGCCGAGGTCGACTTCGACGACATCCACTACTTCGTGCGTGCCTCCGACCGGGCCGAGCGCTCTTGGGACGACGTGCCAGAGGACGTCAAGAACACGTTCGATCGGCTCGGCATTCCCGAGGCCGAGCGCAAGTTCCTGTCCGGCGTCGGCGCCCAGTACGAGTCCGAGGTCGTGTACCACCAGGTGCGCGAGGACCTGGAGCAGCAGGGCGTGATCTTCAAGGACATGGACTCGGGCCTGCGTGAGCACGAGGACCTGGTTCGTGAGTACTTCGCCACGATCATCCCGGCCAACGACAACAAGCTCGCCGCGCTGAACTCGGCGGTGTGGTCGGGCGGCTCGTTCGTCTACGTGCCCCCGGGCGTCCATGTGGAGATGCCGCTGCAGGCCTACTTCCGGATCAACACCGAGAACATGGGCCAGTTCGAGCGGACGCTGATCATCGCCGATGAGGGCTCCTACGTGCACTACGTGGAGGGCTGCACGGCGCCGACCTACAGCTCCTCCTCGCTGCACTCGGCCGTGGTGGAGCTGATCGCCAAGCCGGGCGCGCGGATCCGCTACACGACGGTGCAGAACTGGTCGACCAACGTGTTCAACCTGGTGACCAAGCGCGCCGTCGCCGAGACCGACGCGACCGTCGAGTGGGTCGACTGCAACCTCGGCTCCAAGCTGACGATGAAGTACCCGAGCGTCTACCTGATGGGCGAGCGCGCCCACGGCGAGATCCTCTCGATCGCGTTCGCCGGCGCCGACCAGCACCAGGACGCCGGCGGCAAGATCATCCACGCGGCGCCCAACACGACCTCCAACATCTTCGCCAAGTCGATCTCCAAGGACGGCGGCCGCGGGTCCTATCGCGGACTGTTGGAGATCGCCAAGGGCGCCCACGGCGCCCGCTCCAAGGTCGTCTGCGACGCGCTGCTGCTCGACGAGCAGTCGCGCTCGGACACCTACCCGACGATCCGCATCTCCGAAGACGACGTCAACGTCGGCCACGAGGCGACCGTCTCCAAGGTCGGCGACGACCAACTCTTCTACCTGATGTCGCACGGGATCTCCGAGGAGGAGGCGTCCAAGCTGATCGTCAACGGCTTCGTGGAGCCGATCACCAAGGAGCTCCCGATGGAGTACGCGGTGGAGATGAACCGGCTGATAGAGCTGCAGATGGAGGGTTCGATTGGCTAGCGCCGGCGACGCGCCGGCCCTGGAGCTGGGTGGGCGGGCCCTTCCTCAGTTCAAGGGGCGGCCGGGCTGGGAGTTCACCGACATATCGGAGCTGAACCTGGCCGACTACGAGCGGGTGGCCGCCGCCGCGCTGGACTCGGTCGCGCCGCTGTTCGAGCTCAGCGACGACCGAGCAGGCCTTCCCGACGGCGTCATCGTCACCCCGCTCGAGGCGGCGGCGACCGAGCATCCGGAGCTGATCGAGCGCCACCTCGGCTCGCTGGTGTCGGGCGCCGAGGACGTGTTCGTCGCCCTCAACGACGCCGGGGTACGCAGCGGGACGTTCGTCTACGTCCCGCGAGGGGTCGTGCTCGAGGCGCCGATCTCGCTCGCCGCCGTCCAGGCCCGGGCCGGGACGCTCGTCAATCAGCGGACGCTGATCGTGCTCGAGGAGGGCGCGCAAGCCGAGGTGTGGGAGCAGTTCGTCTCCGGCGCCGAGGATCTCGACGGCGTCTTCAACGTGGTCACCGAGCTCGTCCTCGCCGACAACGCCCACCTGCGGTACGTCTGCGGCCAGGCCCTGTCCGAGCAGAGCTGGATCTTCGGCGCCCAGCGCGCCGAGGTCGGCCGGGACGCGGCGCTCGACTGGGTCGCGCTCGGCTTCGGATCGGCGCGCGGCCACGTCCGGATGGAGACCCGGCTGGCCGGTCAGGGGGCCGACGCTCGCGTCACCGGCGCCTACGCCACCCACGGGCGCCAGCACATCGACTTCGACACCACCCAGGAGCACGCGGCGCCCAACACCACCTCCGACCTCGCCTTCCGCGGGGTCCTCCAGGGCCGGTCGAGCGCGGTGTGGAAGGGCAACATCATCGTCGACCCCGGCGCGCAGAAGACCGACGCCTTCCAGGAGAGCCGCAACCTGCTGATCTCCAGGCGCGCCCACGCCGACGCCATCCCTGGCCTGGAGATCCAGGCCAACGACGTCCGCTGCACCCACGCCGCGGCGGTGGCTCAGGTGGACCCCGAGCAGCTGTTCTACCTTCGCTCGCACGGCCTTCCCGAGGCCGAGGCCAAGCGGCTGGTGATCGAGGGCTTCCTGTCGGCGCTGGTGGAGCGCTTCCCCCAGGGGCCGGTGCGCGAGACGCTGGCCGCTGCCCTCGAGCGCCGGCTGGCGCTGATCCTGGCCGGCTGAAAAAAATCCCTCTCCTGCCCCGGGTGGGTGGGAGCCGAGCGGTTCTGCGCGATCGAGTTCGGCGACGTCACCTCCGGGTTCGGCGTCGACAATCTCGGCCGGGACGCCCAGTACGGCACCGACCAGGTCGCGACGCTCGGCTATCCGCAGTTTGTCGGCCCGGTGCGGCCCAACACCTGCGTCGTCAGACGCTGAGTCTCAGTGCGGGTCTCCCTGGAGGCCCGCTCGCCGACGCCGGCTCGGGCGGCGGTGGGCCACCGCCGCCGCCCCGGCCGACCGGCGGCGTAGGATCCGCCAGGTCATGGCGCGTCTGATGCCGCTGGTCGCACTCGGATATGGCAAGTTCGCGCGCGCCGACCGCATCTACGCGCTGGTGCCGCTGGAGGGCGCGGACCGCGGCGATGGCCGCCGGACGCTGGTGCACGTCGAGGGGATCGACGCGCCGCTGGTCGCCTCCCGGTCCGAGGCGGCGATCGCTCACGACATGGCGGTGGCGCTGGGCCTGCAGGCGCCGCGCGGCCGGCGCGGCGGCGGCTCAGAGCTTCCGGGGCAGGATCCCCTGTTCTACTCGTAGGCGAGCGCCTGCAGCGGCTCGAGCTTGGCGGCACGCCGGGCGGGGAAGATCGCGGCCACCAACCCGACGATCCACGCCGCGATCAGGAAGATGATCAGCGAACCGACGGGGATCCGGAAGGCGATCGCGCTCGTGCGGGCGGCGAGCAGCGCGCCGAAGGCGATCCCGAGCGCGATCCCGATCACCGAGCCGATCAACGCGGTGATCACGCTCTCGTGACGGATCATCCGCCGGATCTGACGACGGCTGGTCCCGACGGCGCGCAGCATGCCGATCTCCCGCGTGCGCTCGAACACCGACAGCACCAGCGTGTTGACGATCCCGAACAGGCTGACGATGATCGACAGCGCCAGCAGCACGTAGAGGATGTTGAGGACGCTGGACAGTCCGGAGATCTGGTTGTCGATGAACTTCTGGCGGGTCTGCACCTTCGCGTTGGGGAACGCGGCCAGCGTGCGCCGCAGCGCCGCCTGATTGGCGGCGGTCTCGCCCCCGGACATCTTCACCAGCGTGTAGACGTTCTGCGGCTGCTCGTAGTACCGGTCCCAGGTCGCCGCCGACATGGTCACCGGACCGAACGCGGAGCCGCCGCTGGGGGGCTTGAAGATCCCCTTGACCACGAGCGGCACGTGGCCGCCCGTCGGGGTGGTCACCATCAGCGGCGAGCCGAGCGACAGGTGGTGCTTTGCGGCGTAGCCGGTGTCGACGATCGCGCCGCGCGCTCCCAGCGCGGCGAACACCGCCGGAGAGCCGTGCGTCCAGTGCAGGTGCAGGACCGCGGCGATCCCCGGATTGACCGCCGTCAGCCCCTGGTTTGCGCCGAACACCCGTCCCTCGCCGGCCCGCACGTCGCCGACGGCGACCGCGCCCGGAGCGCGCGTCGCGGCCTCACCGGCCGAGATCGGAATCGGCGAGAAGTTGTTCTGGGCGGTGATCGCGTAGTCGCCGGTGAACTGCGCCTCCACCGCGCCCTTGAAGTTGGCGATGATCCCCGCCGAGAGCATCGCGACGAGCGTGACCAGGGCCAGGCCGATCATCAGGGCGGATGCCGTCGACGCCGTCCGTTGTGGGTTGCGGCGCGCGTTGTCGCGCGCCAGGCCGCCGATGGCGCCGGCGATCCTGGTGGCGGGCCAGCCGAGCCAGGTCGCCAGGACCGGCACGATGCGCGCCGAGAGCAGCGCCACGCCGATGAAGATCAGCACGGCGCCGGCGCCCATCAAGCCGAGCTGGCCGCCGGTGCCACTGGCGACGAACAGGCCGAGCACGAGCCCGATGATGCCGAGCGCGACGGCGGCGGCCGAGCCGGCGGTGCGGTACCGGGCGAGCCGGCCCTCCGGCACCGTCGCGCCCTCTCGCACCGCCGCGATCGGCTCCACGCGCGTCGCTCGGATCGCCGGGCGCAGGCTGGCGAGCACGGTGACGACGATGCCGACGAGGATCGCGACGATGATCGTCCGCGGCTTCACCACCGTGCCGGTGTTCGGCAGCGTCAGGCCGGCGGCGTTGAACAGCGCGAACAGTCCCTGCGCGAGGCCGAGGCCGACGAGCAGGCCGATCACCGAGGCGATGGTGCCGATGACCAGCGACTCGGTCAGGATCGATCGGCGCACCTGGCGCCGGGACGCCCCCAGCGTCCGCAGGGTGGCGAACTCCCGCGTCCGCTGAGCGATGGTGATCGACAGCGAGTTGGCGATCACGAAGCTGCCCACGAACAGCGCCACCCCGGCGAACACGAGCAGGAAGGTCCTCAGAAATGAGAGGAAGCCGCTGGTCGACGACGAGTCCTGGCGGGCCTGCTGGGAGCCGGTGCGCACCTGGGTGTCGTGGGGGAGGATGGGGCGGATCTGGTCGACGAGCCGCTGCGGGCTGACGCCGGGCTTCGCGCTCGCCCGGATCTCGTCGAGCCTCCCCGTCCGGCCGAGCAGGCGCTGGGCGGTGGCGAGCCGGAGCCCGGCGAGGGTGGCGCCGCCGAGCGATGAGGCGGATCCGAACTTGACCAGGCCGGAGATCCGCAGCCGGGCTACCGGGCCGACGCCCTGCACGCCGATCGCGTCGCCGGCGTGCAGATCCTTCTTGGTGGCGGTGTTGGTGTCGACCACCACCTCGGTCGGGCCCGGCCAGCTGCCGCTGACGAGCTTCAGTGAGCTGAACTGCGGCTTGGCCGGGTCGATGCTGAAGCCGAGGTTGGGGGCGCCTCCCGAGGTGATCGCCTTGCCGTTCTTGACCAGCTGCAGGCTTCCGGAGACGTCGCCGATCGCCGCCTTGACGCCGGGCAGCGCCTGAACTCGGGCCAGTAGCGACTGCGAGAACGGCGGCACTCCGCCGCCGTTGCCGCCGCCGCCGCCGTTCGCGCTCGAATCGATCGCGTTGCGGCCGGTGACGGTGGCGTCAGTCCCGTGATAGATCGTCTGGAAGATCGAATTGAACGCACCGGTGATCGAGTCGGTGAGCATGAACGTGCCGGCGACCAGGGCGACGCCGAGCACGATCGCCAGCGCGGTGAGGAAAGCGCGCAGCCGGCGCGCCGCCAACCCCTTCAGCGCGACCCGGAGCATCCGCTCAGAGGTCCTTCATCGCGTCGACGATCCGATCCTCGCCGGCGCCGGCCATGTCCTTGACGATCCGGCCGTCGGAGAGGAACAGCAGCCGATCGGCGATCGCCGCCGCGCGCGGATCGTGGGTCACCATCACCACGGTCTGGCCGACCGAATCGACCGACCGGCGCAGCAACCCCAGGATCTCATCGCTGGAGTTGGAATCGAGGTTGCCGGTCGGCTCGTCGGCGAACACCACGGTCGGCCGGTGCAGCAGGGCGCGGGCGATCGCCACCCGCTGCTGCTGGCCGCCGGAGAGCTCCGCCGGCCGGTGGGTCAGCCGGTCGCCCAGCCCGGTCTCGTCGACCACGGTGTCCAGCCATGCCGGGTCCGGATCGCGGCCGGCGATCGCCAGCGGCAGCAGGATGTTCTCTCGCGCGGTCAGCATCGGCAGCAGGTTGAAGAATTGGAACACGAAGCCGACGTGGTCCCGGCGCAGCCGCGTGAGCGCGTCATCGCCGAGTCGGGTGATGTCGGTCCCCTCGAGGACCACCGATCCCTCGGTGGGCTTGTCGAGCCCCGCGAGGATGTGCATCAGCGTCGACTTGCCCGATCCCGACGGGCCCATCACCGCGGTGAGCTGCCCGCGCGCGATCTGGACCGAGACGTCGCGCAGAGCGGTGACGGCGGTGTCGCCCTCACCGAAGCGACGACTCACCGCGGTGGCTGCCACCACCGTCCCGGTACCGTCGCTCTGCAGCTGCGCCTGCTGCATCTTCGGGACGTTAGCGATCCGCGCCGGGCGGGGGAGCCGGCCGGCGGCGCCACTTACACTGGTCGGCGTGCGTCAGGTCCTGCTGCTGCGCGGCATCAATCTTGGTCCCAACCGACGGGTGCCCATGCCCGAGCTGCGCGAGCTGTTCACCGCGACCGGCTACGCGGACGTTCGCACCTACGTGCAGAGCGGCAACCTGGTCCTCGGCAGCTCGGCGGCGGCGGCCGATCTCGAGGAGGCCGCCCGGCGGCTGATCGGTGAGCGCTTCGGGTTCGACGTCGCGGTGGTCTCGCGAACGGAGCGGCAGCTGGCCGCGATCGTGAAGCGCAACCCGCTCGCCGGCGTCGCCGACGATCCCAAGCGCTACCAGGTCAGCTTCCTGGCCCAGGAGCCGCCGGCGGATCTGGTGGCCGGGCTCCAGGCGCAGGCCGCCGAGTCCGAGCGCCTGGTCGCCCACGGCCGCGAGCTGTACGCCTGGCATCCCGAGGGGGTGGCGCGCTCCAAGCTGTGGAACGCTCTCGCCGGCAAGGGGCTGAAGATCACCGCCACCGCGCGCAACTGGACCACGGTGACCACCCTGCTGGAAATGGCGCAGAGCTGATGCGCGCCTACGTCGTCACCGATGTGTTCACCGAGGTGCCCCTGGAGGGCAACCCGGTCGCGGTGTTCCTGGACGGCGAGGGCTTGAGCACCGAGACGATGCAGAGCGTCGCCCGGGAGCTAAACCTCTCAGAGACCGTGTTCCTGCTCCCCGGGCAGCCGGGGACCGACGGACACCACCACCAGGCGCGGATCTTCACCCCCAAGGTGGAGCTCCCGTTCGCCGGTCACCCGGTGCTGGGAACGGCGTTCGTGGTCGCCAAGCGCCAGTCGATCGAGACCGTGCGGCTGCTGACCGGCATGGGCGTCGTGTCGGTTGCGCTGTCGCGCCGGTCCGGCGCGCTCGTGTTCGGCGAGATGGTGCAGCCGGTGCCCACCTGGTCGGCGTTCGAGCGCTCCGCCGAACTGCTCGCCGCCCTTGGCTTGAAGCGCTCCGAGCTGCCGATCGAGGTCTATGACAACGGGCCCCGCCACACGTTCGTGGCTCTCCCCGACGCGGCCTCGGTCGCCGGCCTGGCACCCGACCTGGGTGCCCTGACAAAGCTCGGCCAGGTCGGCATCAGCTGCTTCTCCGTCGCCGATGGGCACGTCAAGACGCGCATGTTCGGACCCGGTCTCGGCGTGGCCGAGGACCCGGCCACCGGGTCGGCGGCGGGACCCCTGTCGGTCCACCTCGCCCGCCACGGCAAGACGGCGTTCGGCGAGCGGATCGAGATTCACCAGGGAGCCGAGATCGGGCGTCCGTCGTTGCTGTACGCCCGCGCCGAGGGCTCGCCGGATCGGCTGGACCGGGTCCTGGTCGGCGGCAGCGCGGTGATCGTCGCGCGCGGGGAGCTCCGGCTGGACTGAGCGCCACTACTCGAATATCGCCGCGAAGACGTGGAGAAGGTGACAAATCGTGGGGGCGCCCGCGGCGACTGGCCGCCCACCGGCGGCCGGGTTGACTCGCTCACCCCCGGTGGGATACTCGGGTGACACCTTTTAGCTGCATCACCGTGGGAGGTGATGACGTGTCAGATTCCGCTCACGTCCTGGTCGTCGCGCATCAGACGGCCGCGACTCCGAGGCTCCTCGACGCGGTGCGCGCCCGCGCGCGGAGCAGCCCGGCTACGTTTCATCTGGTGGTGCCGCGCCACCCCCACGGCATGCATCGGGTGGTCGACCCACAGGATGCCGGCGACGACGAGGCCGCGGAGGTGCTGGCGGAGGCGCTGCCGAAGCTGACCGAGGCGGCGGGTGACCCCGTCACCGGCAGCCTGGGGGACGCCGAGCCGCTGTGCGCGATCCAGGACGCGATCAACCTCGGCAGCTACGACGAGATCATCGTCTCGACGCTGCCGCGGCGGGTATCGCGCTGGCTGAGGCTCGACCTCGTCTCCAAGACCCGTGCCCTCGGCCTGCCGGTGAGTCACGTCGAGGTCGACAGCAAGGTGCAGGCGCCGGCGTGAGACCGCGACCGGGCCGCGACGTATAGGGTGCCGGAGAATGAAGCTGGCGACGTTCGAGGCCCCGGCTCAGTCAGAGCCGCTCGCGGGAACCGTGCAGAACGAGCACGTGGTCGCCTTCGGCGGCGCCGGCGGAGTCCGCGCGGCGCTGGCCGCGGGGCGGGTCCCCGGTCCCTCCGGCGGCGAGTGGCCGCTCAGCGACGTCCGGCTGCTGGCGCCGATCCCGGCGCCGGGCACGATCTACGCGATCGGGCTCAACTATGCCGATCACATCGCCGAGACGGGCGCGACCCGGCCGGAGACGCCAATCGTGTTCGTCAAGGTCCGCGGCTCGGTGGCCGCGCCCGGCGGCCCGATCCGCTGCCCCGAGGTCGTCCGGCGGCTCGACTACGAGGGCGAGCTGGCGATCGTGATCGGGCGCGACGGCGAGATCGGCGGCTTCTGCATCGCCGACGACGTCAGCGCCCGGGACCTGCAGGGCCGCGAGCCGCAGTGGACGCGAGCCAAGGGCGCCGATACCTTCTGTCCGTTCGGCCCCTGGATCACCACCGCCGAGGAGGTTCCCGACCCGGGCAACCTGCAGCTGCGCACCTGGGTCAACGGTGAGCTTCGCCAGGACAGCAACACCGCCAACCTGATCTTCGGGTGTCGCGAGCTGGTCGATTTCATCGGCGAGACGTGCACCCTGCTCCCGGGCGACCTGATCTTGACCGGGACCCCCAACGGGGTCGGCCACGCGTTTGACCCGCCGCGGTTTCTGCAGTCAGGCGACCGGGTAAAAATCGCCATCGACGGGCTAGGAGAGATAGAGCACGCTGTCGAATAGGTAGCGAACCTATGAGGAGAGGGAGGTTGGGATGCTGAGGCTCCATCCGAGCGTCATCGACTATGTGATCCTCGGGATCTACTTCGTGGTGGTGCTCGGGATCGGTTTCGTCGCGCGGTTGGCGATCAAGACCGACCTCGACTTCTTCCTCTCCGGGCGCTCGCTGCCGGCGTGGATCACCGGGCTGGCGTTCATCGCCGCCAACCTGGGGGCGCTCGAGATCCTCGGGCAGGCCGCCAACGGAGCCGAGTACGGCGTGCCCGCGGTCCATTACTACTGGATCGGCGCGGTCCCGGCGATGATCTTCCTCGGGCTGTTCATGATGCCGTTCTACTACGGGGCCAAGGTGCGATCGGTCCCGGAGTACCTGCGGCTGCGGTTCAACGAGGCGACCCACGCGTTCAACGCGGCGACGTTCGCGATCGCGACGGTGCTGATCTCCGGCGTGAACCTGTTCGCGCTGGCGCTGATCATCCATCTGATGCTGGGCGTGTCGATCATCACCGCGATCCTCGGCGCGGCGGTCCTGGTGATGGTCTACATCACGCTCGGAGGACTGACCTCGGCGATCTACAACGAGGTGCTCCAGTTCTTCATCATCGTCGCCGCGCTGCTGCCGTTGACGCTCGTCGCGCTGCACTCGGTCGGGGGGATCCACGGCATCGAGATGAAGGTGAAGGCATTCAAGCCGCTCGGCGAGCCGGGTCTGCACGCCTGGCACGGCCTCGGCATCCACCATGTCACCAATCCGCTCAAATCGGATTGGATCGGAGTCGTGTTCGGCCTCGGTTTCGTCCTCAGCTTCGGCTACTGGACGACGAACTTCGCCGAGGTGCAGCGCGCCCTGTCGGCGCGCAACATGTCGGCGTCGCGGCGCACCCCGCTGATCGGCGCCTATCCGAAGATCTTCCTGCCGGCGATCATCATCCTCCCGGGGCTGATCGCGGTGCTCACCGTCCACGGCCTCGGCGTCGGCAAGAGCATCGGCCTCCAGTACAACACCGCGATCCCGCACCTGATCGGAAACTACCTCCCGGACGGGATGCTCGGAATCGCGATCACCGGGATGGTGGCGGCGTTCATGGCGGGGGTGGCCGCCAACGTGACCGCGTTCAACACCGTCGTCACCTACGACATCATCCAGCCCTACATCATGAAGGACCGGGACAGCGCCTTCTACCTGCGGTCCGGGCGCCTGGTGACGATCGCCGGAATCCTGATCTCGATCATCACCGCGCTGATCGCCAAGGGCTACTCGAACATCATGAACTACATCCAGACGCTGTTCTCGATCTTCAACGCGCCCTTGTTCGCCACTTTCATCATCGCGATGTTCTGGCGCCGGGCAACGGCGTGGGGAGGGTTCTGCAGCCTCGTGGCCGGGACCCTCGCCGCCTACGCGGCCAACCGGCTCAACGCCTACCACACGATCTTCAACTTCGGCTCACCTCTCGCCGCCAGCTTCTGGCAGGCGATCCTGGCCTTCATCACCGGGGGCGTGGTGCTGATCGTCGTCTCGCTGTTCACGCAGCCCAAGCCGGCCGAGGATCTCCGCGGCCTCGTTTGGGGACTGTCGCGCGCCGACGAGCCGGAGGAGAACGAGGATCCGCGTGACAAACTGTGGTGGCGCTCGCCGTGGCTGCTGGGGGGAGTAGCCCTCGCCCTGCTCGTCGCCCTGAACATCATCTTCGCCTAGGAGCCCGCCATGTCATCCACCGATAGACCATTTGGAGTTCCCGGCGCCTCCTCCGACGACGAGCCGATGGCGTCGACTGGAGCGACGGACGAGGAGGAGATCGCGGCGGCGCGCGCGGCCAACCGATTTGATATCCGCCGCATCATCGGCGGCGTGTTCGTGCTCTATAGCCTGATCCTCATCGCCCTCGGGATCTTCGGATCCCACCACATCAAGAACAAGGCGGCGGGTGTCAACATCGATCTCTGGACCGGCCTCGGAATGCTGGTCTTCGGGGCGCTGATGATCTTCTGGGCGCTGTACCGCCCGACCGTGCCCGAGCCGCCGGAGACGCGGGGCGAGGGGTCGGGGCGGATCCGTCGCGCACCGGCGACCTGACGGCGGAGCGGCGACGGCGGGGTTGCCGCGCGCAGGGCCTCCTGTGTTGTCGGGCCGCGCATGCGCGGCCCGCGGTTGGCCGCATGCGGCCAACCGGGCCGGGTCGCATGCGACCCGGCCTCCCAGATGATCAGTGGTGCTCGATGACCCGGTCGATCAGCCCGTACTCCACCGCTTCGTCGGCCTTGAAGAACCGGTCGCGCTCCATGTCGTCGTGCACCCGTTCGAACGGCTGACCGGTGTGGTGGGCGTAGATCTCGTCGATCCGCGTGCGGATGTTGAGGATCTCGCGGGCGTGGATCTCGATGTCGGTCGACTGGCCTTCGAATCCGGCCGACGGCTGGTGGATGAGGATGCGGCTGTTGGGCAGCGAGAATCGCTTGCCCTTGGCGCCACCGGTGAGCAGCAGCGACCCCATCGACATCGCGATCCCGACGCAGATGGTCTGGATGTCGGGCTTGATGAACTGCATCGTGTCGTAGATCGCCAGCCCCGAGTAGATCGAGCCGCCCGGCGTGTTGATGTAGATCGAGATGTCCTTGTCGGGGTCCGAGGACTCCAGGTGCAACAGCTGGGCGACCACCAAGTTCGCGATCTGGTCGTCGATCGGCGTTCCGATGAAGACGATGCGCTCGTTGAGCAGCCGGCTGTAGATGTCGAACTCACGCTCGCCGCGCGCCGTTCGCTCGATGACCATGGGGACTAGGGGCATGGATCCAGCCTAGAACATGCGCGAGGCGACCCGGCGGGGGCGCGTCGTGGGCCGGTCCTATGGCAGCAGGACGGCGGTGCCCTCGAACCGGCCGGCGCGCAGATCGGCGAGCGCCTGCTCGGCGTCGTTGAGGGGATAGGTGGTGATCGTCGTGTTGACCGGGACCTCGCGGGCCAGCGCCAGGAACTCGTGGCCGTCCTGACGGGTCAGGTTGGCGACCGATCGCAGCGTGCGCTCGTGCCACAGGTCCTCGTAGGCGAAGGAGGGGATGTCTGACATGTGGATGCCGGCGCACACGACGGTGCCGCCGGGCGCGAGCGCTCTGAGCGCGACCGGGACCAACTCTCCCGCGGAGGCGAAGATGATCGCGGCGTCGAGCTCGGCGGGCGCCCGGGCTTCGCTGCCCCCCGCCCAGACGGCTCCGAGCGAGCGCGCGAACTCCTGCGTCCGGTCGTCACCGGGACGGGTGAACGCGTACACCTCGCGCCCCTGGTGAACCGCGACCTGGCAGATCTGATGGGCCGCCGATCCGAAGCCGTACAGGCCGAGCCGCCGGCCGTCGCCGGCCAGCCGCAATGCCCGGTAGCCGATCAGCCCGCCGCACAGCAGCGGCGCCGCCTGGACGTCTGAGATCTCGTCGGGGATGGGTAGGCAGAAGCGCTCGTCGGCGACGGTCAGCTCCGCATAGCCCCCGTCGATGTCGCGTCCGGTGAAGCGGGCGTTGACGCACAGGTTCTCGCGTCCGCTGCGGCAGTAACGGCACTCGCCGTCGGTCCACCCCAGCCAGGGGACGCCGTAGCGGGCGCCGTCCTCGGTGCGCCCGACGATCTGGTGACCGAGGACGAGCGGGAGCTTGCCGGGCTCGATCTCGTGGTCGCGGAGGTGCAGGTCGGTCCGGCACACGGCGCAGGCGGCGATCCGGAGTCTCAGCTGACCCGGCCCCGGCTCGGGATCGGGGATGGTGGCCGGACGCAGCGGCTCCTGCGGCTCGTCGAGGAGGACTGCCCGCACGGCTTTGGGCCGATCAGGGGGCGGCGGCCAGCCAGGCCGGGAGACTGGTGTGGATCGGCGACTGCTCGCCGGTGCGCAGCTCGCCGCGGATTTCGCCCATGGTTCCGGAGCGCTCGGCGACCACGTTGTGCTGGTGGATCGTCTCGAGGTTGACCTGGCGAGCCGAGACGAACGCGTCGTCGTCGAGCGCCGGGAAGTGCTCGATCACGCCGGCGACCATCTCGCGCACGCAGTCCTCGACGAACCGCGGCCGCCGGTGCGCCTTCTCCACCACATGCGCCTCGTCGGAGCGCTTCATCAGCTCATAGATCTCCGACGACATCGACTGCTCGACGATTCTGACCAGCGTCGTGGCGTCGATCTCGTCCTCGCACAGCTCGGTGCAGCCGATGTACAGCGTGCCCAGGCCGCGCTGGTTGTGGGTGGCCACGGGAACGGCATCGAGGATCCGATCGATCTCGTCGGCGGCGAAGCCCTCGGATTCGAGGCGCGCGCGGGCATTTGCGGCGACGAGCCCCTGCGCGCACGGGCAGGCGGTCATGCCCTGCGCGGTGACGCCGGTGAGCCGGCGGGTCCCGAGCTCGGTCGCGACCGCGCAGCCGTGCAGCGTGTACAGCTCCTGGGTCGGGATCTGGGACACCGGGGCGGGCTTGTGCTCGGGGAACCGGGCCTCGACGGTGACCTCGGCGCGGCGGGCGCCCTGGCGGGATCGGACCAGCTGGGCGATGTGCTCGGCCAGCGTTTCGACGCGGAACGTCGCGTCGCCGAGGACGACCTCGCCGATCGCGTCGTTGACCACCTCCTCAAAGCGCGACATGTGCGCGCCCTTCTGGGCGGAGCCGAGCTCGATCACGCATTCGAAGCGCGCCGAGAACAGCTGCTCGGTGCCGTTGTGACCCAGCCTGATCACCTTCTCGACCGCCGTCACGCCGACCCGGGAGAGGCTCAGCGCGAGCGTCGGCGACTGCGCCTGGACGTCGATCATGCCGGTCTCAGATGTGGGGTGTGTCGTCATCGCCTGACACAGGGTAGAGCGATCGCGCGATCGGCCGGGCTCGCCCGGCTTCGGGAACCGGCCGCTTTGTGGTATCACTCCGACGGTCGTATCGGGAGTTACGAGAGGGGACTCGTCCTCGTTCAGGGGAGGGTTCGAGGCCAGCCCGAGGAGGAGCTCAGGGGTCGTGAGCGTTGACGAAATCGTTCGGTTGACCGACGAGACTCCGATCGCGGAGCTCGACGAGCTTCGCCCGTTGATCACGGGCGGGCAGGAGCGGGGGTATCTGACCTTCGCCGAGATCGAGGCGTGCCTCGAAGAGGTGGAGGTGACCAAGGAGCAGCTCGCGGAGCTGCACGGCTACCTGGACGAGCACGGGATCGTCGTCGTCGGCGCCGACGGGCGGCCGGCCAAGTCCGAGGCCGAGAGCGTCGAGGCCAGTCATCGCGGCAGCGCCGAGCTGGGCGACGAGCCGCGCAAGAAGGTGGAGGTCGACCTCACCGTCGAGCCGTCGCTGGACTCGCTGCGGCTGTATCTGCGCGCGATCGGGCGGGTTTCGCTGCTGACGGCCGATCAGGAGGTGATGCTCGCCCGGCGGATCGAGCGCGGCGACATGCTGGCCAAGCAGCAGATGATCGAGGCGAATCTGAGATTGGTGGTGTCCATCGCCAAGTCGTACCTGGGGCGGGGGCTCACGTTCCTGGATCTGATTCAGGAGGGCTCGATGGGCCTGATCCGGGCGGTGGAGAAGTTCGACTACCGCCGCGGCTACAAGTTCTCCACCTACGCCACCTGGTGGATCCGCCAAGCGGTTACCCGGGCGATCGCCGACAAGGGACGGACGATCCGGATCCCCGTGCACATGGTGGAGAAGCTCAACAAGGTGGTGCACGTCGAGCGGCAGCTGATCCAGCAGCTCGGCCGCGAGCCGCGGGCCGAGGAGATCGCCGCCGAGCTCGAGACGTCGGTGCGCGAGGTCCGCGACGTGCTGCGGATGGCCCAGCAGCCGATCTCGCTGGAGAAGCCGGTGGGGGAGGAGGATGACTCGGCGCTGGGTGACTTCGTCGAGGATCAGACCGCCGAGTCACCGTTCGAGCTGGCGGCGGACCGGTTGCGGCGAGAGAACCTGCGGCGCGCGCTGGCGGCGTTGCCGGTGCGCGAGCGGGAGGTGATCGAGATGCGGTTCGGCTTGACCGGGGAGCGGCCGTACACGCTCGAGGAGGTGGGGCGGGCGTTCAATGTCACTCGCGAACGGATCCGGCAGATAGAGAACCACACGCTGAAGAAGCTCGAGGCGCTGCCGGAGGCGCAGCGGCTGCGGGACGCCTCGTAGGGAGCGTCACAGAAGTGTAAAAGGTCGACTTAGCAGGGCTTTCTGTCCGGACCGGAATGTAGGTTCTGGTCATGCAAGAACTCAAGCGTGACCCGCGCAGGCAGGGCGACCAAGGCGAGATGTCGGCGGTCCTGTGGCTGTGGAGCATGGGCTTCCCGGTGTTCCTCCCGATCGGTCACAGCCGGGACTATGACGTTGTCACCGACTTCGGTGAGGCTCTGCTGCGGGTCCAGGTGAAGACGTCCAACTGCTTTCGCAATCGACGGTGGGACGTCGCGCTTGCCACCCGGGGCGGAAACCAGAGTTGGAGCGGGCTTGTGAAGTACCTGGATCCCGCGCGCTACGACTACCTGTTCGTGCTGGTCGGCGACGGCCGGCGCTGGTTCATTCCGGCAGCCGAAGTCGGTGCGACGAGTGCCCTGAAGCTGGGCGGTCCCAAGTACGGTCGCTTTGAGATCGAGGCTGGGCACGCGCTCCGGCCGTCGTTCCAACGCTAGACTCACCGACCCCCGGCGGGGTTCCCGAGCGGTCAAAGGGGTGCGGCTGTAAACCGCATGGCTCTGCCTTCGCAGGTTCGAATCCTGCCCCCGCCATCGCCGCAGGATCCTCGGCAGGGCGTTATTCCGCCTGCAGCTTTCCGTTCAGCTGCAGGAATTTCGCCCGCTGAGTGTTAGGTTCGGCCCGCCGGCGAACGCGCCGGCGCGATTCAGACCCGAGTGCGCACGATGCGGCATCGACAGCGATCCACGCCACACCTCGGCAAGTCGCGCGCGGGAGTTGGAGTGGCGGTCGTGGCGGTGGCGTTCGGGATATTTGCGGGACCGGCGGCGGGTCACGCTGAGGCCCCCACGCGCCGGCTGAGCGTCAATCAGCTCGGGCGACAGCTCGAGAATGGGCGGGGACGCGTGACGAGCCTGAACGGCGTCGTCGCCGCCGCCGATCGCCAGGTCGGTCAGCTCGATGCCGGGATCGCGACGGCGACCAATCAAGTGGCCGGTCTTCAGAGTCGCCTCGACGCTGAGCGCACCGAGCTGCTGGACGTTCGTGATCGGTTCCAGGCAGCCCAGGCGAGACTTACCCAACTTCAGGCGAGCGAGCGGACCATGGAACGCGAGCTGGCGACGCAGCTGGTCGGAAGCTACGAGCAGGACCAGCCCGACATCGTTACGACCGTCGTCGAAGCCAGCGGGTTCAATGATCTCCTCGAGCGTCTCGCCTATGTCTCGCGCATCAGCCGCCAAGACGGCCGCGTCGTCACCAGCATGAAGGCCGCGCGCGCCGCAGTGGTGGCCCAGGCGAACCGGCTCGGCTCGCTGTCAGCGCGCCGCCAGCAGATGGCGGAGCAGCTGCTGACGCAGCGAAACCAGCTGGCCGAGGCCAGGCTGGGGCTGCTGTCGCGGCGACTGGCGGCCGCCCGGGCCCGAGCGTCCGCCGCCGACGCGCTCACCGGCGCCAGGTCCCAGGTGCGCTCGCTTGCTGCCCAGCTCACGGCGCTCGAAACCCAGCGCCAGGATCGGCAGCCGAGCCGATCCGGAGGCACGGCCGCCACACACGGATTCCTGTTCCCGACCCCCAAGGGTGACGTCGCGCCACCGGCGACGTGGACGGAGGACAACGGGGTCGACATCGCGGCTCCCGCGGGCACGCCGGAGCTGGCGGTGTGCTCGGGCACGGTCGTCCTGCACGGCATCGGCGGCTTCGGCCCGTCCGCGCCCGTCCTGCACTGCGACCAGCCACTGGCGGGCTACGACTACGTCTATTACGGGCACGCCGGCCCCGGTCACTGGGTCCCGATCGGAACCCACCTGACGCAGGGTCAGACCATCTCCGAGGTCGGCTACGGGATCGTCGGCATCTCCACCGGCCCCCACCTCGAGCTCGGCTTCGCCGATTCCAGCGGCTCACCGATCGGATCCTCCAGCGCCCCGGCGATGATGTCTCTCCTACGCGCGGCCTACTGAGCCGTTCTCGAGCGTGCCCGACTCGATACGCTGACGTCTCCGCCCTCTTAGCTCAGCTGGTAGAGCACTTCCATGGTAAGGAAGGGGTCGTCGGTTCGAGTCCGACAGAGGGCTCTTCCGGAATCGCCTGTAGTTGCGGGGTTTCTCGGGCAGGAGCGGTCGGAGTCGGGGTCTTCAGATCAGCCCTATGGAAGCTTTTTGGAAGCCTCCCGGGAAACGCGCCCGGCTGAAAAGTCACGTCCGTTCCGGACGCGTCTTGGTCGTCGTCCGTCGTGGTGAGCCTCAGTTCGGTCGGGACGTTGCGGTTCCAGAAGGGGTTCTTGATTGTGGGTGAGGTGCCCTTGGTCCCGAGGTGCATCCACTCCCGGTTTGGCGACGGGCTCGGATGCCCGTCGTCAAACCGGGAGTACCGCGACAGGAACTGCTGGTAGATCAGAGCGCGTGGACGTCTTGCTGCGCGTTCAGGGTGCCGGCCCCACTCGCCGGACGAGAAGCTCCGCGCGCACGCGTAAGCCGCCCGGGCCCATCCGTCCGCTCACCTCCGCCGCCCGACCGCCATGCTCGGCTCGTCGTCCTGGCGTGAGACGTCGATGTGCAGGTCGCAGTGCTCGGTCACGCTGGGAGTGTGGGAGATCACAAACACTTGACGAAACTCCGCGTCAGCCAGCGCGCGCAGCTGTCCCAGCAGCGCACGGCGGCGGTCGGGATCCTGGCTGCCGAACACCTCGTCGAGCAGCACGAACCCGGTCTCGACACCGCGCGTGCGCGCGAGCGTGCGCGACAGCGCCAGGCGCAGGCACAGCGCGGCCAGGTCTTGCTCGCCGCCGGAGAAACGCCGCAGTGGGTGCACCTCGCGGCCATCGACGATCTCCAGCGCATACGAATCCGACATCTGCACCGTGCTGTAGCGCCCGCGCGTGATCTCCCCGAGCAGCCGCGCGGTCTCGTTCTCAAGCGAGGGCCGGGCGCGCTCGGAGGCGGCTTCGCGCAGCGCGGACAAGGCGTCGGCGACCTGGCCGCGCAGGCGTAACTCGTCGCGGGCGGTGCGCAGCTTGCGAGCCTGCTCGCGCGCGTCGGCGATCCTGGCGCGCGCGACGGTGACCGTGTCGGAATCCGCTGACGCCTGCCGACCGGCCTCGATCAATTCCTGACTGGCACGCTCGACCAGTGTTTCGGCCTCTGCGCAGACCCGCTTGGCGGTACCAAGCTGCTCCTCGGTCACTGCGACCTCGTTGACGGCGGCCTCCAGCGCGGCCAATGCCTCGCCGGCGGCGCGCGCTCGATCCTCCTGCTCGGCGAGGCGCCGGCGCAGCAGGTCGAGGCCGTCGGCCTTGGCGCGCAGCACCCAGCAACGCTGCGCGGCTGTCGTCGCCTCCGCCAGCTGGGTGCGGACGCGCGTGTGCTCCTCGGGCTGGTAGCCGTTGACGCCCACGCTGACGAGCTCCTGCGCGTACAAGCGCGCTTCTCCTTCGGCCTGGCGCTGACCGGCGGCCAGCTCGCCGGCTTCACGCTCGGCGAGCACCGCGCGCCGAGCGCGCTCGCGTAGCGCCGGCAATGCGGTCGCGAGCTCTGCGCGTTGCGCGCTGAGGCGCTCAAGTTCGCCGGCGATGCGATCGCGCTGTGCCTGCCCGGCGGCTAGCTGTTCGCGCGACGCCGTGAGTGTGGCGGCATCGGTGACGTCGCCCAATGCGCGCCGATCGGCGGCCAGTGCACGCAGGCGTTCTGCCTCCGCGCGCAAGCGCGAGCCGGCCGCCTCCAGTTCGACGAGCTGCTCGTCGAGCTTACTTAGCCGCTCGCGCGCCGCTTGTAGGTCAGCGTCATAGCCGGCAATGATCGCGTCGCGCTCGCCGTCGTCGTAGGCTCGCTTGCAGGTCGGGCAGGCGGCTTGCGTCTCGCCGGCGAGCACCGCTTCGCGGTGCTCGGTGTCGTGGCCGATCGCCTCGGCAAGTTGGGCGCGCTGCGCGCTTAGCTGCGCCCATTGTTCCAGCGCGCGCTGCACGGCGCTCTCGGCTTCGGCGTGTGCGGCCAGCTTCCGGTCGAGCTCTGCGGCTCGCTCGGCACTCCGTAGCTGCTCGCGCTGTGCGGTGAGCGCGGTGTCCACGGCGCGCAGACGGTCGTCAAGCTGCGACTCGCACTCGCGCAGCTCTTCGAGCTCGCGTTCGCGTTTATCGGTCTCGGCCGCGAGTCGCTCGCTCGCCGGCTGATCGTCATCGCCTTCGTTGCGGCTGCGCGCGCCGTCGCTGGCCAGGACCTCGACGGGCGCGAGTTCGGCGAGCCGCTCGCGCACGGCGGCTAGCTGATCGGCTAGCCGCGCCGCGCGCTCCAAGGCCGCGCGCTGTTCTAAGCGCAGCTGTGCGCCACGCTCGTGGTTCTCACGCTTGCGGTCAAGCTCGCGTTCGGAGGCGGTCAGGGGCTCGACCTGTTCGGCCACGGGCGCGAGCCTCGCCAGCTCGCCCGCCGCGCCCTCGGCCTCGGCGACCTGCTCGCGCAGTGCCTGCGCATCGCGCATCTCGTGTTCAAGGTGCGTCCGCGCGTTCTGGGCTGTTGCGCGCCGCTCGATCATCGTCCGCTCGTGCTGGCGCAGCGCCTCCAGTGCCTCTGCGGCACGCGCTTTGTACTGCTTGGCGCTCTTGAGCTTCTCCTCAGCCGCCTGCACGCGCGGCTCGGCTTGCTGGGCCGCGCGCTCAACGCGCTCGGCCTCAGCCTTGAGCGCCTCGAAGTCGGGCGCATCGGTGCTGAGAGCGCGGACCTCCGCTTGCTGGCTCTTCACCGCATCGCGGGCGTGGCCGGCGGCGCGCCGCAGGCGCTCGATGCCCAGCAGCAGCTCGACCTGTTTGCGGCGATCGCCGCTCGTTGTCGGAGTCGAGCGCAAGGACCTCCTTCTGGCGCGCGTAGAACGTGCCGCGGAACATGTCGCGCGTTGAGCCCGAGCAGCACGGCCACCTGGCGGCTGGTGTCGTCGCGGCCCGTCGCAGATCTCGTCGTCCGTGGCGGCGTCGAACAGCTGGGCGTCCTTGCCGTCGACCCGGCGCACGCCGTAGGCGCGACCGCCGATCTCGAACTGGACCTCGACCCAGCAGGGCGCCGTCCGGCGCGGTCGTCGCGCCGTACCGGCAGCGAGCCGCGGCCGCGCGTGCAGCCGTACAGCGCCCACTCGATCGCGGCGAAGATCGTGCTCTTGCCCGCCCCGTTGTCGCCGACGACGGCGACCAGCCCGTCGACGTTGAGGTCGAGGTCCAGGCGCGCGAAACGAGCGGAAGTTCTCGGCTCCGAGGGAAAGCAGCTTCATCGCGCTGCTCTCGGCGCTCAGCTCCTGGTCGGCCAGCGCCAGAAAGGCCTCCGCGCGAGCGATGAAGCTCCTCGGCAGGCGCCTTGGCGCGTGCTGCGGCCGGCCAGTGCAGCAGGAAGTCGCGCAGCGCCGGCGCGCTCTCGGCTGTGCCGGCGCCGCTGGTCAGCTGCGGCTCGCGCTCGAAGTGCAGGCACCGGCGTAGGCGGCGGCGACCGCCCTGTGGTCGACGGCGTTCCAGTCGGCGGCCGACACGTTGTGAACGGTCAGGCGGACCATCGCGTCGCCAAGCGCCTCGCCGGCCTGCTCGCCCGCGCCAGCGAGCGCCGCGGTGAGGTCGTCGACCTGCGCGGCGTCGATCGGCTCGAGCGCGATCAGTGCGCGCGGGTCGGGACCGGGTGCAGGCGCAGGTAGTCCGGCTGACGCCGTCCTGCGGCCAGGTCGACCTCGAAGAGCCCTTGTACCGGCGCGTCGTCGGCCCACGAGAGCCGCTCGAGCGAGCCGGAGTAGGCGGCGTTGTCGCGCGCGGGCGCGAACTTGTGCAGGTGGCCGAGCGCGATGTAGTCGAAGTCGCCGGCGTCGTCCAGCGCTTCGCCGGAGAGCATCACCGAGCCGGCCTCGGCGCCGACGACTTGCCCGAGCCCGTCGAGGCCGACGTGGGCGACCAGCACGTTGAACTGCGCGTCGCTCGGGCGCGCCGCGCGCAGGGCGCGGCCATCACGCTCAGGATCGTTGTCGTGCGGGATCGCGTGCACGGCCAGGTCCCTTGCCGATCGCGCGACGTGAATTCGATCACCTCAGTGGCGCGGTAGACGACGTGCACGCCGCCGAAGCGCTCGAGCACGCCGAAGATGTGCTCGGCGGCGGCGACGCGCGGGGTGGAGTGGTTGCCGGCGATGATCACCACCGGGATCCCGGCCTCGCGCAGCCGGCGCAGACCGTCCAGGGCCACGCCGAGCGCCGCGGACGAGGGGTGGTAGGAGTCGAACAGGTCGCCGGCGTGGATGACCGCATCGGGCTTGAGCTCGACGATGGTGTCGATCGCGCGCTCGAACGCGCGATAGACGTCCTGCTCGCGCACGTTGCGTCCGGTTGCGTCGACGTGGTGCAGCTGGCGGAAGCCGAGATGGGTGTCGGCGAGGTGGACGATCCTCATCGCTGATCCTCTGTGCCGGCCACCGGCACTGAGCCATCCAGGCCGGCAGGAGCCCCAGCGTCAGCAGCCGCAGCCGGATCGCTGGCACCGAGACGTCGAAGCGCTCGGCCATGGCCGACAGGTTGCGGCCGGTGTCGCGCGCCTGCTTGTGCACCAGCAGCTCAGGCATCAGCAGCTCGCGTGCGAAGGCGTTGGCCTCGCGCCTCCCGTCGGGCGAGCTTCTTACGCTCGGCCGCCACGGCTGGGTCAGCGACGTCTCCGATGTCGCTCGGCCGGCAGCAGAAGCCCGGTCAGGAGCGAGCACGTGCAGCACCCAGTGCCCGCACTCGTGCGCGATGGTGAAGCGCCGGCGTCCGCGCGAGCGCCGGCACTCGGTGCGGTCCAGCCAGATGCGGGGCCTCCGGATCGAGCATGCCCGACAGCCGGCCCTGGTCCTGTGGCGCGCCGGGCATCGCGCGTACGTCGTCGCACTCCTCGATCAGCAGGTCCAGGTGCGACTCGGCGATGTCCTCGACCGGCACCGGCGGCACGTCATCCGCGCCGTAGGCGCTTTCATATTCGCGCAGCACCTTCAGCGCCGCAGCAACTGGATCGAGCTTGGAGCCCGTGCCCGCCGCGCTGGCGTCAGGCATGACGAGGTTGCTCTCGCGCGCTGACTTCTGCGTGTCCAGCGGCATCTGACCGCTCCCGCCGCTGATGAGACGCAACTCAGGCATCAGGTCCGCCGGAGAACAGCCGTTGGACGAGCTCGACGTCGGGATCGGGCCCGGCCGCGCGCGACTGGCGTGGGCTGACGGCTGCGGGGCCGGCTTGCTCCCCGGCGCCACGGCCCATAGCTGGCGCCAGGCGTAGCCGCGCCTGGCCACCGACGTTTGGGCCCGGGCGCGCCGCGGAGATGAAGTCCTCGAACTCCGCATGGAAGAAGTCGGCGATGCTGCGCAGCAGCCGGTGAGAGATCTTGGGCCCGACGAGTTGGCCGGACTCCAGCTGGTGGTAGTAGCCGCGCAGCGCCTCGCGCCCACCGTCGCCCAGCTCGTATTCGATGGCCAGCTGATCGACGAGCGTCTCGCGGTCGATGCCGCGGGCTTTGCGCATCTGGCTGAGCGCACCGGGCAGGATGCCGGCCTGGCCGGCGCCGGCGTGCACGGCGGCGACCGCACTCAGCGCGGCCTCGAAGGCCTCGGAGGTCGGCTCGGCTCCCAGCGGGACGCGCGCGGCCATCAGCGCCGACAAGCGGCGGGTGAACTCGTCGTGACGCGCGGCGGGCACCGTGCGCAGGTAGTGCCCGGGCGCGCCCAGCCGACCGGCGTTCAGGTCGTCGACGGCGGCCATAAAGGCCTGTTCGAAGGCGTCGCTCATGAGTCCGTCCCCTTGTTTGGCTTGAGGCGGCCGTCGGCGAGCGCCTCGCCCAGCGCGTCCTCGACGCGCAGGCCCGGCGGACGGGCAGTGAGCCGTGGCGGCTCCGACGCGGCAGGCGCCAGCGGCTCGACGCACTCGCGCGCCAGACGCCCGGCGAGCGTCTCGACCGCCGGCAGCTTCTCCTCGCGGCCGAGGCGCAGCTGCAAGCGCACGCTGGCGTCGACGGTGGCCGCGGTGATCTGCTCGGCGCGCAGCCCGCGCACACCGCCAAGCTCGGCGACGACGCGCTCGATGTGCGCGATGCCGCGCGTCAGCAGATGCTCGGCGGCCTGCTCCCCGCGCTCATCGCCCGAGCGCAACAGGTAGTAGCGCAGGCCCTCGAGCTGCAGGTCATCCAGGCGCCGCAACCAGCGCTCGTTCAGACGGTCGTGTTCGTTCATGCTCCCTCCTCCGACGGCGGGCCAGTTCTCTTACACGCTCGTCGGCCAGGGCCTGGGAGCTCAGCAGCTTCTTGAGCGCACGCGAGGTGGCGGTGTCGACAACCCGGCGGTGGACGCCATGCCGGCGGGCGATCTCCTCGGGTGACAGCCTGCCGAAGAAGCGCTCGGAGAGGAAGATGCGGTCGCGCTCGGGCAGCTCGGCGATCAGGGCGCGCAGCTGCGCGGCTTGAAACTCGAGGCTCGGCATGTCGTAGGTACCGACGGTGGCCAGCACCTCGTGGGAGATCTCGCCCGCAAGGCGCGCTCGCCGGCGAGCGTATTCCGCGGCCTGATCAGAGATCTTGCGGCCGATGACCGCGCCGAGCGCCACCTGGCCGGCCAGCACCTTCTCGATGTCCCTGGCGATGCCGATGCGCACGCCCTGGACCATGTCGTCAATGTCGGCGTCCGAGGGCTGCCAGCTGTGCGTCCGCCAGGCGATCCTCGTGCGGATGTCCTTCTCGAAGCGAGCGATCAGCCTCGCGAGCAGGATGTCCGCGCCCAGGCGCCCGTCGCGGCGGCTGCGAGCCAGTCGCAGCTGCCTTAGGAGACTCGCCGCCTGATCGTCCTGGTCTGCGGGCTCGGTGCTCATCGAGATCGTGTCGTTTGGGCTTGATGGCCGCGCGCTGCCGTTGGGTTAACTGACGTCCGCGCCGTCGGTCTTACAGGACGTGCGGATCGTTCGCGCGCGCCGGTACGGCCCCATCTCGCATGCTGCGGAGTCTTCGTGTTCACGACCGCGACCAAGTCGCCGGCAACGCTGGTGGGCGCACGAGACGCTCGGGCGGCCCAAGCCCGGTCAGGCCGCAGGCCGCCGGGCTGGCGGCGGCCTTACACCGCGCCAGCCCGCCGCGCACGCCGCCAGGCGCCGGGAGCGCGCGGCGTTTGTGGCGGCTGGTGCATGAGTCGGTCTCCGGGCGGCAGGGCATCGAGATCCTTCCAGCGGCTACGCATGAACGCGTAGGTCATCGGGCATCATCGGCGAGACGTCGGATGGAAAGCGTGTGGGAGGGCCCACAGGCCCGCGTCGATCGAATGCCTATCCCGCTTATTGCGGGCTTTGTTGAAAAAGATCCCGCTCGTCGCACGACTTCGTCGCGGAGCGTGCACAGAGTTATCCACAGACAATCCCGTAGGACATGCCACACGCAAGTACTTATCCACATCCGCCCGAGAGCCCAGACTGACGAGCGTCCCGTGGCCGATGTACAACCACCTTTCCGATGACGCCCGTTGCCCCTCCGCCATCTGCCCGCCTGCTGCGCGCCGCGCAGGCGGAGCGCGCCGATCTGGCGCGCGGCATCGCGCGCAGATGGAGGCCGAGCGCGAACGTCTACGTACCGAGCTGGAACGCATCGAGGTCGGCCTCGCTGATGTCCGCGAGCGTGAGCGACTTCTACATCGCCTGGCACCGCGGGTCCCCGAGGCGCACGTGGAGCTCACGGTAACTCCACCGCCAGCGGCCGGTGGTCCCGCAGACAGCGCCGCGGCGGCGATGCCCATCGACGCCAAGGACCCCACGCTGCTGCGCGGGCCAGCGATCCGCGAGACCGCGGTGCGGCTGCTTGTCGAGCACGGCGACGCGGAGGCGCTGCACTACCGCGAGTGGTACGAGCGCGTGCGCGCCGCCGGCTACGCCGTCGCCGGCAAGGATCCTCTGGCCGTATTCCTGACGCAGTTGTCGCGCTCCCCGGCCCTGCGCAAGAGCACCCAGGCCGGCGTCTACGAGCTGGACCGCGCGGCGCCCGCCCGCCTGCGCCGACGTTTGGAAGAGCTCCACGAGCAGCTGCGTGCGCTCACCGCGACGCCCGGGGCCTCGGCCCACCTCGCCACCATCCGCGCACGACGCGACGAGATCAACTCGGAGATCGGGCACACCGAGAAAGCTTTGGAAGAAGCAGCGCGCCTGCTCATCGGTGAGCGCGCGCTGGCCGCCGCCGGGTAAGGCGGACGCCTCTGGCCGTGTAAGACAACGCGGCTCGGGCGCGGTGATCCTCGTGAAGGCCGACATCGGGTCGGCCCACCCGAAAGGACTGTCATGCCTCGATCGCGCAAGACCTCCGCCCGCGTCGCGCGCACAGCATCCAAGGTGCTGCGCTCTGGCAACTACAGCGCCGCCGCCAAGCGCGTGGCGGGCTGGGCGCTCTCGCAACGGGCACCACGCCGTGGCCGGCGCTAGGTGATCCTGTCAATGCCTCGGGAAGGGTGAAAGTGTCCGCAACAAACATCCAAGCTGGGATCCTCGACTCTCCGCCAGAGCACGTCATCGTCGCCGCGCTCGCGTTCACGGCGCCGGATCCGCCCAGCTGCCAAGCCGCCTTTCGCGCCCTGCGCGAGCTCATCCGCCGCGAGCTGGCCGCCGACATCGACGAGATCGACCCAGACAGCAACCCGGCGACACCATCAGCGGACACCGGCGAACTTGGCGTGGACACGGGCTACTACACGACGGCTCTGACGATCACCGTCGGCCTGTCCTCCGCCTCGGGGTTCCAGCGCCTCGGGGTCGCCGCGCCGCTGGACCTGATCCCGATCAACTGGGGGTGGTTCGGCGACGCTCCAACCAACCCCGACGAGGGGGATCTTGTCCTGCAGGTCTGCGCTGAGAGCAGCTACATCGTCGAGCACGTGCTTCGCAGAGTCGAGCATCAACTGGCCGGCAGCTTCACCGTGACGTGGGCGCTGAGCGGCGAGCAGCGCAACGGGGCCAGTCACGGTCAGCCGCAAGCGCGGACACGGCCCGGGCGCTCATCGGATTCCACGACGGGCTTTCGAACCTGAACCCGAAAGACGCGGCCGATCAGCAGCTCATCTTCGTCGGCCAGGACGGAGCGCCGCCTTACCCGGCCACCCCGGAGGGCCAGCAGCCCAGTCCCCAACCCGGCCAGCCGGGTTACGGTCAGCCCGGGCAGAGCGGACCGATCTTCCCGACCGACTGGGCCAGCCGCCCGCTCAGGCAGAGCCCGCCTGGGCCAAGGACGGGACCTATCTCATGGTCCGGGCCAGCCTGCTCAGCATTGGCGCCTGGGACTCAGCAGCCCCTCGAACAGCAGCAGGCGACTGTTGGGCGCTGGAAGTACTCAGGGGCGACCCTCGACAACGCCAACAGCCCGGCTCACCGCCGAGACGACCCACCGTTCGCTACCAACCCGAACAACGGTGCAGGTCCCGCCCAACAGCCACATCCGCCGCGCGAACCCGCGGGCGCTGCCCACTGACCCTCAGCGCCGGATCTTCCGTCGCGGATATCCGATCATGCTCGGCACGCCGCAGGGCACACTCCAGCGCGGCCTGCTGTTCCTGGCCTTCGGGCGCAGCCTCAGCACGCAGAGCGAGTTCATCATGCGTGCCTGGCTGAAGAACCCCAACTTCCCTCAGCCCAACAGCGGCGTGGATCCGCTGCTGGGCATGGAGTCCGGCGTGTTGGCGGGCGGCTACTACTTCATCCCGCCAGTCAGCGAACCCGGCGAGCCCTGGAACATCCAGCTACCGGGGGCATAAGCGCCGTCGCGCCGCGAATTGAAACCGACCCTCGACGAGCTGCGGGGCCCTCTGAACGCACCCGAGCACGTTTTCATTTGGGTTCGCGTCATTGGTTGGCACGGATGTTGAGGACGGCTTTGGTGGCGGGGGTGCCGCGCCGCAGGCGTGTCTGGGTGGTCTTGGCGGCGACGACTCCACTCGAGGACCGTTCGGTCGGGCGTGGGAACTCCTTCGAGCAATGGCGAGCGCCGTGTCGCGGTCGAGTTCGGCGCGGAGGTTGTCTGGCTCCTGGAGTGTCTCAACCTCGTCGAGGGCGGTCCACCTCCGTTTTCGTTTTGCGGTATTGATCGCGCAACCCAGAAGGACTCCTTGAAATCGCAGTCATGGGCGGCGGGGGCCGGCGGCTCACGATCCCACCGGCCCGTCCGAGGCGTGTGCGAACGTCCAACGCCCATGGTCGCTGCCGGCACACGAACGCTGGAGGAGTACCCGCCGATCCGCCCGGGCGACCTCGTTTTGGTATCGTTCACGGTGCCGGCGCGGAGACGGACACGTTTCAGACAGCGCTCGCAGAAAACCTGGAGCATTACGGCTACAAGCTTCGAACGGTTCATGTGAGCAACTACTTCCCGGCCGTGCTAGGCAGCACGGACTTCGCGCGAGAGCGCCCGCAGGCGATGCGCGATCTTCAGGACATGGGCGACAAGCTTCGGCGAGAGGCGGGGCGAAACGATGCCGTGGCACTACTCGGGGTGTACCTCATGGCAGCGAAGCGCCGCAGTGCACCGGATGAGCGGACCGCTTGGCTGTTGCGATCGTTCAAGCGCCCGGAGGAGATTGAGCTATTGCGCCGGATATACGGGCCCCGATTTACCTTGCTGTCGTTGCATGTTCCTGAGGTCGTACGGCGGCGTAACGCTGAACGCCGCTGGCAGCGCTGGGCTCCGCAAACGTCGCTCCGTTACGAGGAGGAGGCGACCCGGGATATCCGTAGGGACGAAGAGGACCGGACCATCGAATATGGGCAGGCCGTGCGCGATACGTTCGCGGCGGCCGATTTCATCATCGACGGACGCAGCCAGAGCCGGCTTCAGGCCAGCATCGCCCGCGTCGTCAGACTAGTGTTTGGTGAGCCATTCGAGCCGCCGCTGCGCGACGAGCAGGCGATGTTCCACGCGTTCGCCGCTGGCCTCAGAAGTTCAGAGATGGGCCGGCAGGTCGGCGCGGCGATCGTCGACCAGGACGGTGACCTGTTAGCGGTTGGAACGAACGACGTTCCCACCGGCCGTGGCGGTCTCTACTGGTCGCCCGACGAGCCAGATCATCGCGACTTCGCCGAGGAGCCGCCGCTTGATTCGAACACGCTATGGCAGCGGCGCATCTCACGCGAACTCCTGGTGCAGATGGCGGACACAGGATGGCTGAAGACCGCGAAGATCACGAAGCTCGACAGCGACGCGTTCGACGTCAGCGAAGAGCAACTCAACAGTTTCCTCAGCGCGATCAAGCCGACTCGCTTCCGCTCAATCACG
>CAWEVV010000007.1:0-168451 GCA_963812635.1 uncultured Actinomycetota bacterium
AATACGCCTGAGGTCAAGCGGCGGCTGGTTGGAGGGTGACGTCGTGGCCGAGTTCTCGTAGTTTGGCGATGAGGCGTTTGGTGGCGCGTTCGGGGTCGCGGCGTTGGTAGTAGTCGCCGCCGAGCTCTTGGTAGAGCTCACCGTTGGTGAACATGTGCCCGTAGGCCACGAGCATGGCGTGCTTGACGGCACCGAGCGCGCGGCCGTGCCCGATCCGGGGACGCAGGCGTTGGTAGAGCGCAGCGAGGTAGGTGCTCATGCTGCCGGTCGCGGCCAGCGCGGCTTCCTCTAGGGCGATCCCCAGCCACTTGGAGCCTTTGCGGGTTCGGCCGCTGCGGCGTTTGCCGGCCGATTGGTCGTTGCCGGGGCACCGGCCGGCCCAGCTGGCGAGATGCCCGGCGGTCGGGAACACGCTCATGTCGACGCCGATCTCGGCGACCATCACCTCAGCGGTGCGGCGGGCGACGCCGGTGATGCTGCTCGCGAGCTCGACGCCGGCCACGAAAGGGCCGAGTTGCTCTCCGATCGCGTCCGAGAGCTGGGAGATCTGCTCATCCAAGAAGTCGAGGTGAGCGAGGATCGCGCCGATCACCAGCACGTGATGAGGCTCAAAACGACCCTCCAGCGCTTCTTTGAGCGCGGGGATCTTCGCACGCAGTCGACCTCTCGCGAGCTCGGCGAGAATCTCGGGATCGGTCGTACCCGACACGAGCGCGTCAAGCATCGCGCGACCTGACGCGCCAAGGATGTCGGTGGCGACGCAGTCGAGCTTGATCCCGGTGTCCTCCAGCGCCTTGTGCAGCCGGTTGGCCTCGCGTTGACGCTCTGCGATCTGCGTCTTGCGATACCGCGTCAGCGTCCGTAGCTGCCGCTGGGGCTTGGGCGGCACAAAACTGCCGCGCAACAGACCGGCCTCCATCAGCTGGCACAGCCACTGCGCGTCGCTGATATCAGTCTTGCGGCCCGGGACCTGCTTGACGTGCCGAGCGTTGCACAACGTCAGGGCAAAATCGTCCTCCAGCACGTGCCAAACCGGCTGCCAATACACGCCGGTCGCTTCCATCGCGACATGCGTCACGCCGAACGCCGCCAGCCAGTCGCGCAATGCCATCAACCCCGCGACCGTGGTCGAGAACTCCGCCAGATGCGGCTCACGAACACCGGTAGGTCCGGGAACCCGCACGCACGCGGTCACCTGCGCCTTGTGCACATCGAGCGCGGCAACACGCTCATAGATCGTCTCCACCCAGCCTCCAACGGTCGCTCATGAACACCGATCGTTGCCTGCAGGAGCTTCCAAAACAGACGAGTCTGATAGGCGCGCTCGCAGCGGCAGTCCGGGAACCCGGGGGAAGCACCCACGCCAAACTAACGACGGGCTCACAAGACCAAGGGCAGGGCGGCGTCAGCGGGCAACCCCCAGATCCTCGCCCATTTCGCCCGCCCGCGGAAGGCCGAAGGCCAGGACAACTAACTGGGATGCGAACGTTAAGGTCGGTCCGGGCCGCCTGCTTGCCTACGATGCCACTCAGTTCGGAACGTTCCCTGACGGATCAAGGCAGCTGCGCGCCCTCCGGGACTCCGAGGCGAAGAACCTCGGGTTCATCTACAACAAGTTCACTCTCCTGTGATCGCCAATTGGCGACTGCTCGTCGCGACGTACGACGGGCGAGTCGATGTCTACGGCTGGCATAACGGCTGTCGCCCGGACGAGAGCGAAAGGCCAAACTCGGACACCAGGGACACAATCTGATCCGCGACCTTCGGGTTATGAGCCCCGACGAGCTATCCGATTGCTCCACCCGTGGCGAACACAAGAGATGATCGATCCAAGAGCGATCCGCGCAGGTTCAACTGGGCGATCGCGGCCAGGTTCAACCGGTTCGCGGCCCCGGGTTGCGGATAGCGTCCCGCCCCGCCGAGCCGGGACATTCGCAAACGATCCACTCCACCGATCCAAGCACCCCGCCTCCGTCCGGGGCAACCGGCCGCCGGCCCTGGAGATCGAATCGGGCGCGACGTTTGAGCTCGAGGCCGCCGACGCGTCCGGCGGACAGCCCGCCACGGCCAGCCCAGCGGCCTAGGAGCTCGGCCCGGCGCCGTCGTAGGGGCGGCGGCCACGCCGGCCGCCGGCTCCCAGACGGTCGCGACCCTCTACGGCCGACGTGCAACCCTCGGGCTCGACGTCGCGCGCACCGCACGTATACGCGGACGCGATCGCGCGTAACCCGGGCACGGCGGTCCGCTCGATCACCTCGGCCGACGGTCGACGGCGTTGTCGCCAAACCTCCGGGGGCGCCGCATGTGCGCGGTCGGCGTCGGCTGAGCGGCTCGTTCCCGGCAGCAGCGGCGTCTGGTCACGCGTCGTGGCCCGGTGTGCCCTCGGGCTTCGGCGGGCGGTTGGGGGCGTGACCGCTCGCCGCGGCGCCGGGCGACGGCGGACGGCGGAGAGCGGCCGACCGACCGCGTAACCGTGTTAACGCTTACATTGCGGCGCTCGCGGGTAACCGCGGGCAGACCACAACGGACGCCTGCAGCATCGGCCGGGGCAGGCGAGACCAGAGGGAGGGTCTATGTCTCATGTTTCTCGCGGGTTCCGACGACCGCTTGGGTTAGCAGCGGCCGGCGGACTCGTTGCAGTGCTTGCCCTCGCCGGATCTGCGGCTGCGATCGCAGCGCCGAGGTCCCACCACCCCGGCAAGAAGGGAAGCGCAAGCAAGAAGCACGGCGCCAGCGGCCCGAAGGAGTCCGGGCGGCCGAAGGTCACCAGCATTCCGTGGGGCAGCGTCAACAACCAGAGCGTGAGCCTGTTCACGCTCAGCAACGGCAGCATGAAGGTGAAGATCACCAACTACGGTGGAGTCGTCCAGTCGATCCTGGTCCCCAATCGAGCGGGAAAGCTAACCGACGTGGCACTCGGCTTCCCGACGCTGTCCGACTACGTCAACGACTTCACCCAGGGCGCGAACAGCACGCCCTGGCCGCTGTCGGGAGGCTCCGGAGACACGTACTTCGGCGCCATCATCGGCCGCTACGCAAACCGGATCGCGAACGGGACGTTCAGCCTCAACAACACGACGTACAAGCTCGATATCAACAACGGCAAGAACACGCTGCACGGTGGCTACTACGGCTGGAACACGGCCGTATGGTCGCCAACCGCCTCTACCGCAGGCAGCAACGCCAGCCTCACCCTGAGTGCGAACTTCCCTGCAGGCGAGGGTTGCTACACGAAGCTGAGCCCGGGCTGCACCGGCTTTCCGGCCCCGATCACGGCAAAGGTGAAGTACACACTCACCCGCGACAATCAGCTGAAGCTCTCCTATTCAGCGACGAACACGTCGAGCAACCTGGCGACGGTGGTCAACCTCACCAACCACACGTACTTCAACCTCGGTGGTGAGGCGAGCGGCACCGTCTATAACCAGCTGCTGGCGCTCAACAGCAACAAGTACACCCCGACCAACGCCAACCAGATCCCGGAGCCGCCGTACTTCGTGCCGGTCGGAGGAACGCCGTTCGACTTCCGCACCCTGCACCCGATCGGACGGTACATCCGGGCGACGAACCTGCCTGACGGCACGAGCGGGCCGCTCAAGCAGCTGCAGCTCGCCCACGGCTACGACCACAACTGGGTGCTCAACGGCTATCCGTCCTACCGCTTGGCCGCGGTCGCTCAGGATCCAGCCAACGGCATCGCGATGTGGACGTATACCGACCAGCCTGGTGTGCAAGTGTACACCGGCAACTACCTCGTCGGTGACCTGATCGGAACCAGCCGTCACGCCTACCGGCAGGGCGATGCGTTCACGCTCGAGACGCAGCACTATCCGGATTCGCCCAACCACATCGGCCAGCGCGGTTGGCCATCTGTGGTGCTGAACCCCGGATCCACCTTCAACACGAACACCGCTTTCAGGTTCGGCGTAGAGGGTCCCGGATTCAAGAAGGGCATTCGGTTCAAGTAAGCGACCTATCGGAGTCGTGCCGGGCCACGTCTGCGGCCCGGCACGATCGCCGCGGGTGAGACGCGAGCCGCCTGAAATCTCGCACGCCGCCTCCGCCTCGCCGATCTGGGCCCGCGAGCACCGCGACGGCGAGGGCTAGCACCACCGATTTGGTCAGCGCCACGTGAAGCCCGATGACGAGCTTGCCTCCGGCGTGGCGGGGATCGCGCGATCGTCTTCAGATCGGATCATCGAAATTCCGCACCTGTCGGGTGAGCTGAGCGGATGGCGGCGACTGCTCGCGAGGCCGAAGCCCGTCAGGCTGAGGTGTCGTGAGTAGTCGCCGCTGCGCGACTTCAGCGAGCTCCCTCCAGATCCAGGATGTGGTCCGGCGGGATCGATGACTCCGGCAGCCCATTAATCATCAACAACTCCCGCACATGCCGCGCGTCTGCGCGATCTCTCTTCGCGCGCTTCTTATTCCCGCCCCTGGCACGGTCTCCGCCGGCTCGGCGAGGTGCACCACCACTGCCCCAACCCGGCGCAACTCCTCGGCGACGAACCGCCAGCCGCTCGTCGCCTCCAGCGCGACCTCGATCTCCGCACCACGGGACGGAGGCCGCAACTCCGACCCGTGTCCCCGCTCGCAGAACCGGCGTGCGCCGGCGCGATGCGCGGGCGAGATCCGCGTCCGGGACAGCTCGCAGGTCTCGGTATCGATCCACTCCGCGGCGATCTGCGCGATGCTGATCAAGTCCCATTACGATCGCCATCTGGGGCCTCCTCAAGCTCCACGGTTCAACGGCCTGCGCGGCCACACGCCGCGCCTGAGCTGAGGGGGTCCCTACACGCGAGCCCGGGCGGCCCGCCTGCTCATGCCACCTACTAAGAGATGGGCTACGTCTGCGACGAGTCGGCCCAAAAACTCAGGCTCGTAATTTCACTGAGCCACGCTTTTGCGATGTCGAGACCTGGCTGTGATCCGCAACTGACCTTCGATGACCGCGCACACAACACAACTGACCTTCGGGTCTCGGCCCGAGGACCGCTGGGTTGTGAGTACCGGGGGCGGGATTCGAACCCGCGACCTTCGGGTTATGAGCCCGATTTGGGGTGTTCGGACGGTACGGGTTGGTGGTGCCGACTGCCCGGGAATGCAGGGGATTCGGGTGATCGGCGGTTCGTCAGGTTGGTCGGGTACCGAGTTGTGCGGGCGGGTTCGTTTGACATATGTTTGACACGCGACCGCTCGCCAGCTCGTTTTCGCTGGCGTGTTGCTCGCCGAGCGATCGGACCACATCGACGTGCCTGGCGAACAGGGTGGGCCAGATCGGAATTCAAAATCCTCTTCCAGCGGTCCCCCCGAACTGGAGAGCAAAGACTTCCTGTCGGGAGACAGGCTCGGAGGCCCGTCTCCCGACAGGAAGTACCCCCGCGGGAGCGGCGCTTGAAGCACGTGCGCGTCTTGCGTAACCGCCGCAGCCGCAGCCCTGGCAAACCAGCCGGACGAGGCCCTGAACCAGGATCGCGGAGACACCCCAGCCTAACCCCCGATGGGTAAACGGAAGCCCGCTGAGCCGAGAGGCAATCCGCGCCTGACGCAAACGGTCTCGCCTCCTTCTTCAACGGAACCAGTAACGCCAGCGCCGACCTCGCTCTCGTGGAAGTGCGCGGTCGATAATCGCCGTTGCTGTCGTCAATCCCGCGTCCGCTCGATGGTCCTGCTGTCGGGATCGATCGGGTCGCGCTACGCAGCGGAGTACAGCCAGGAATGCGAGAACGATTAGGATCGCGACGGATGACCTTGCCGTCCGACTACTGGGAGTCGTTCGATCACGAGGTAGGGTCGCTCAGCGACTACCTCGATGCGGTCCGAATGATCTCCGCGTATCAGGCTGCAACGCAGAGTCGCTTTGTGTGGCGGGGAGCCGCTGATGCCGCCTGGCCGCTCTACTCGTCGCTCGTGAGGGCCTACGTCGCGTTACACGGCAATGTCCCGATGGAACCGCAGCTCCGAACATTTGAGCTAGGCGTGATCGCAGAGGCACGGGAATGGGGTCTCGATTGGCATCAGGCTGGCGGGAGACTCGCTTCGCTCGAGCTTCTCGCTGCGCTTCAGCACTACGGTGTCCCCACCCGATTGCTCGATTTCACCTTCAGCCCGCTCGTCGCATATTGGTTTGCTGTCGAGTCGGTGGATACGCAACCGGGGCGTGTCTTCGCCATCGACATCTCTGACCGCATAGTCGCTCGGGAGCGAGCGGCCAATCCCGATCCGTGGTGGCTTGACATTCAGCCGCATACAACGACGGAATGGGCCGTCCAGTCGTGGGTGTGGAAGCCCCCGCCACTGGAGCCTCGGATTGTGCGACAGGATGGTTGCTTCTTGATGGGCGGAATACCGTCCACTAATCCCGCGCGGAACCGGCGCACGCCGACAGGCGACTGGGAAATGCTGCACGCAGACGAGATACGAGCCTGCATGTCCGTGCCGTTTCGGCTTATTCAGTATGAGCAAGCTGTCGCAGCATTCAACGGCACTCATCACCCTGGTGCACCGCCTCTGGCTCGAGCCTTTACGCTCCGGATCACCGGGAACAAAGAGAACTTGCGGTCAGAGCTCGAGCAGGGGTTTGGCCTGAACCACCGCTCGCTCTTTCCGGATTTCCCGGGACTCGCGCAATTTGGCCGCAGCTTTTGCTGAGCCGGCAATGCAAGACGCACGGCGGGCCCGTGAACACCGGCTCGGCTGGTCCTCTGACGTGGCAAGCTCGGCTGCGGAATGCACGCTGTCATGTACGTTGCTTCCGTGACCAACGCACGACGATTGCTCCAATCTCTGATCGGGAAGCCACTTCAAACGGTGACCGGGCGCGAGAACCGGGTCATCAGCGTCGGCACGAGTAGCGTCAGAGTCTGGACCACTCGCTCGCCAGGCGGACAAGACGTTCAACTCGTATGGGTCCAAGAGGCGATCAATCGACTCGAGCGCAACCGGGAGATCGAGATCTCTGTTGACTCTGTGCGCTACCGAAGCGCATTCATCGGAGCCGTTCTACGAGAGCTTCCCAGCGCCGAAGTAATCACGACCTCGCCACCGCGCATCCGGCTGGCGGGGAAGCGCGACAGCTAACGCGATCGCCGCGCCGCCCGGCCGATGTCCAGCCTCCGCCGTGGCGACTGAACGGCGGGTCCTGCTGGCTCACCGGGAACAGTTGTCGGTGGAAACGGTCAGGACGCCGCCGTGGAGCGGGGCGGGCGGGGCGGGGCGGGGCGGGGCGGGTCAGGCGGCGCTCCGGTCGGTTTGGGGGTGAATGTCACCTGGGGAGAGGGATGATGATGCCGGTGCAGCAGAGGTAGACGAGGGCGATCAGGGGGCTGACGGAGTGAAAGCCGAAGCTGCGGTGGCTGATCAGGCGGATGCGGCTGTTGAGGCCTTCGAGTCGGCCGTTGTTCAGTCCGAGGCGTATGGCGTTGAGGATCCCGTCGCGGTGGCGGCGGATGGTTCTGGCTAGCTTGATGAACGGATCGAGCCGGGATCGGGAGGCCCACGTGAGCCAGGCGTCGAGGTGCTCGGGAGCGAGCGTGGGGTCCTCGAGCGCGTAGAGCAGCCGGAGTTCTTCTTTGAGCAGGAACGCTCGGTAGAGCGGCCGGTTGGCCTGCTGAACCTCACCGAGCTTGGCCAGCTGATCGATGGTCTGCTTCTCGGGGGCTTTGAGCAGCGACCAGCGGGTGCCCTTAATCCACTTGCCGGCTTGGGTGTGGGAGCGCTCGTGGGCGTTCCACTCGTCGCGGCGGACCTGGTCGACCGCGCGCTGGCCCAGGCGCACCACGTGGAAGGGGTCAAAGCAGATGTCCGCGTGCGGGACGTTGTCGCGGATGGCTTGCTGATAGCCGCCGGACATGTCGATCGAGACCGCCCGAATTGATTGCTTGCGTTCGCCGAGCAGATCGAAGAAGCCCTGCAAGGTGGCGGCGTTGCGACCCGGGGCGCACCACACGATCGGCCCCTTAGCGTGATCGACCACGGTCGTGAGGTAGCGCTGGCCCCGGCGGTAGGAGATCTCATCCACCCCGATCGTGATCAGCCCGGCCAGACGCCGCCCGTCGAGATGATCTGAGACCACGTGCTCGACGATCCGCCCGACGGTGTCCCAAGCGATCCGCAACAGGCCGGCGATGGGAGTCTTCGCCATCTGCTGGGCCAGCCACGCGACCACGTCCTCAAAGTCACGCGTGTGATGCGAGTCGTGTCGGGCCCAGGGCACGGCCTCCAGGTGCACTCCGCAGTCGCGGCAACGCAGCCGGCGCAGCTCGCACTCGATCACGCACCGACTGGAGCCGAGATCGAGATGTCGCCAGCGCTTGACGCGCCGGTCGTGGATCTGCAGCTGACGGCCGGTCTGGCCACAGCGCCCGCATACCCGCCGCCGGCGGTTGAGCCGCACAGTCACGATCACCCCGTCGGCCGCGAAGCTGACATCGATGACCGACGCGCCGGGCAGGCGCAGAAGCCGGTTGAATGCCGTAGTGACGCGCATGTCGCCCTCCTGGTGGGCCGCTTGACCTCAGACAGCCAGCAGCCTGCGTCATGAGGGCGGCTGCGCGTCGCCGCGCTCTGCGCAACCTCCGAAGAAATCCTCAGCGACGAAAGCCCTGCTCACGCGGCCGAACGCCGCAGCGCTTCACCCCCAAACAGCGAGGAGACCCGGTCAGGCTAGCTCCAGCTCCTCGGCGACGCCCTTCAGGAGCCGCTCGATCGCTACGATTTGTTCGCTCGGCACCCCGGCTTCCTCCGGCCCGTCGGGCAGCTCGTCCTCCAGCAGATCCTCGATGTCCGATCGGCCATCGATCCAGTCGCGGGTCGCCGCCGGATCCGGGCCCCGGTCGGGCGCGATGACGTCGAGCCTTCGGGTGGACAGGAGCTGGTCCATAGCAGTCGCGAGACGGTTGATCGGTCGCGCCTCCATCTCGGGCAGCAGCTTGAGCGCGGCCTGCGTGCACGCGCGGTTGTGGAACGCGTCGAGCGCGAACCACGTATTCGGAACGTCCTGTTTGAGAAACGCGCGCGCAACGGGTTCATAGTCGCTGCCATCGCGGCAGAGTTCGGCGCCCCACCACAGCCTCGCGATCGCGTTGTCGCGGTCCGAGCCGACGAAGCGCTTGACGGCTGTCCCGCGCGCCGTGGGGTCCTCCTCCTCGCCACGTCCCGGCCAGCGCCACATCGTGTAGTCCGAATGTTCGGACGTGGCCAGCCACGCCCACAGGCCGCGCTCGGCGGCTTCCGCGCGAGTTAGTCGCACACAGGCGTGCAGGCGCGGCGCCAACCACGCGTCCGAAGCAGGCGGGGTGTCAGCAAAGCGGTGCATCGCCTCCTCGAGGAGTCTGCGAAGGTCGGCGAGCGGTAGTTCGCGCGGCAGGCACGACGGGCGCACGTACGGGTCGAGGTCGATGTCCCGATGCCCTTGGCGGAATTCGGGACTTAGCGCAGAGCGGACTGCTGAGATGAGTTCCTTGGCGTTCGTCATTGGTCGAGATCCTCCAGGGCGCGCACGACGCGATGGGCCGTACGTGTTGACTTGAGCAGGTGGGAGGCGGCAGCGTGCGCGAGCGCTTGCAGCTGGGCACCGCCGTCGGGATCGTCGCGGTCCCCAAGCGCGGCAGTCAGCGCTTCGTCAGGACCGACGCTGGGATACATGGAGCCGAGCAGCGCGCGCAGCACGCCCGGTGCCCAGGTTCCGGCCGGCCACGGCGGCGCTTCGTCGTCACCCGCCAGGTGCGCAGCAGCTTGTAGCGCCGCGTTGAACATAGCGACCGTCGCCGCGACAGCGATGCTGTCGAACACCGCGTCCCGCGCTGCCCTCTCGAGCGCTGTGCGACCTGGGCGATCGTCGAGCAGGCGCCGCAGGTCAGCGACCCCCTCATTCAGATAGAGCACCGCTTCGTCCTCGTCGGAAATGTCGAGCCAGGCGGGCTCGTCGTGGAAGATGGGATCGATATGGACACCCTCGTCGGCTGGCGCGTCGAACCGCCGCCACGCGAGCGTCACATCGCCGCCACCGATCTCGACGCTGCGGGGCTCCTCAAGATCGACAACGACCGGGCGGGAGTGCCCCAGGTAGCGGTCGGGGACATGCGCGACCGTCGCCGCGACGATCGCCTCAATCCGCGTGCGTCCGCGGAGATGGATTGATTCGAGCTCCAACTCACCGACGTACTGGCCGCGACGCTCAGCCCCGGCCGCCTCAAGCGGCACGACCGTGCGCAAATTCGTGGCGGCACAGTGCACGACGACAACGACGCGGACGTCGCGGTCGGCGATCTCGTCGATCTGTTCGGCAGGCGTCTGGACGCGGACGCCGAGCGTCGCGCGCCTCCACCCGGCCGGCGCGAGGTACATGTCGACGTGGCCTTCGCGCGGAAGTACGTCGACCGCCACGGCGTCGACGCGGGCGTTGGCAAGCGTCAGCAGTGGCCGAGCGTCCCCGAGCGTGTCGTACGGATACAGGATTTCCGTGGGCATCAGGACCTCTCTTCGACGACGTGGAAAGCGACGCCGACGGCCGCCTCGCGCGGGCTGATTGACGTGCTGTCTGAATCCGAAACGGCCCGAAATCGGGCCGATCTAGTGCCGGCGTCGATCACGAGCAGGCCGTCCTCGACCCGGCAATCGCGAACGGCCTCAAGCTCGCGCCACTTGAGCGCGGTGCGCCTGCCGGTCTCGCCCGTGAGCGCGATCACCGGACGGCCCTTGATCCGCTTGGACTGGTCGCGCAGTCGGACTGTTCCGGTGATCTGCCACGAGCCGTCGTCGATCGAGCGAGAGTCGAGCCGCAGGCGCGGCGCACGGTCGCCGGGCTCGGGGACCCCGAACCGGAAGCGACGGGCTAGATCGTCTGGGCCATGATCGTCTGTCTCACGTTCATGGACGAGGACACCACGGATCGCGGCGTGGATCGAGTTCTCGAACCGTTTCAGGGCTACGCTGGCCCCACGCTGGTAGTCAAGTCGGAGCGACTCGGTGTATTCCCAGCGATCGTGGGCAGGTGGTTCGGCCGCACGTAGGAACTCCTCCGCCCAGCGAGCGTGCTCGGGATCGTCATCGGACGCCAGACCACAGAGGACCACCGCCTGAAACGCCCGCGCGCCGACAGCCGCGCGGCGGGCGTCGAGCTGGCGGACAACCATCTCAGCACCACGGAGCAATGCGACCCTGCCGAGCGAGGCATCGGCGGGAGCCTCGAGTTCGTCCGGCAACGCCCGACGGACGAGTACCGTCGCACGATGGACGAAGCGCGCATGCGTGCGGTCGCGACGGGCGGGTACATCGAGTTCGACCTCGGCGCGCACGACGTCTCCGTCGTCCACCAGCTGCTCGACAGTGCCTCCATCCCGGTGGGTGGCTCGCGCGAGCGCGAGCGGGGCAACGTCGCCGACGTCGAGAGGCCTTACCCGTGTGCCAGGCCCGGGTAGCTCGTCAGCTGTGTCGGGGTCGGAGATCTCCAGGTACTCAGCGCGGGCATCGAGCGCGCCCGACTGCAGCGCTGGCCAGAAGTGGCGGGCGATCTCGTGCCCGATCTCGGCGAGCGTTTCGGCAGGCGTGCGCCCGGCGTCGGCGTCGAGGTCCCGCAATCCGACTATTGCAACGGTTGTGCCGGTTCCTTCCGGACGCGTCATCCGCAGGTCTCCCAGCACAACGTCTCCGCGTCCGAGCCAGCGCGAGACGGCAGGCTCGTCGCGCTCTCCGTACCACATCGGCCCGGCGTACTCGACCCCGTCGAGCTCATGCCATGCGAGCTCAGTGCGGCCGATGAACCGTCCGTCCGTCCTGCCCTGCTCGTCAGGCTCGCTTAGATCCGAGAGGTACAGAACCGTGTTGACACGGGACGCTGCGAACTGGGTTGCCTTGCCGAGTCCGTGAGAGCCGCCAGCCGTGCTGGACTGCTTTGAGGAGAACAACGTGTTCTTCGTCAGGTCGGGGAAATTGCCGGCGCCGCGCTCGGGGCCGATCAGCCCGCGGGTCGCCTGGTCGATGATCTCCAGCACGAGCAGTTCGCCCTCGGAGTCGAGATCCAGGCCTTCCCGCAGGCGACGTCCGATCTGTTGGTCGCCGGTGCCGTCGACCGCCGCATGCAGATGTCGCTTGAGCTCTTCGAACTCGATCGCGGCCAGGAACCGTTGCCTCGCTCCGCCTCTCAGCGACAGCAGCCGCAACGCGACGGTCACCGGCCCGGCGCCGAGGCGGGCGTCAATGCTGTTCTGAATGGCCTCTCGGACGACGTGTCCAAGCGTTGGCGAGATCGCAAACAGCGCGGCGTTGCCGCCTTCGCGGGCCCCGTCTGCGCCCACCCTCTTTGCGTACCAGCCGAGCCGTGCTTGCGCCTGCTCCGTCTCCTGGCGACGCACGCCGGCTGGCACTGGTCCCGCGCCGGTGCGCAGCCACGCCGCGGAGACACCTGCGAGTTCTGCGAGACGCACCATTTGCGGCTCGTCACCGGGTGTACGCGTGTTGTTCACCCAGTTCGAGACAGTCGATGCGTTGACCCCGAGCTCGGCCGCCACGCGCGTCTGCGACACGTTCGCGACCCGCAAAGCAGCCGAAAGGCGCTCACCGAAACCGGGATTTATGTTCTGAGAAGTTGGCATACGTGCAGAATAGCACCTATTCACGCTTGACGTGAACTTCTACCGACTGCGTTTGGCATTTGCGCCGCAAGTTCACGCTGGGCGCAAGCGTGCCTCGTAGTCGGGCCCCAGCGTCCACAGCCGCCACATCCAGCAATCAAGGATCGCTTGAGCGGCCCACACAGCCCGCCTGGAGCCCCGATTCCATTCCTGCCCGGCGTGTCCGTCCGAACTGCAAGGCTTTATGTGGGATGGCACTCCTGGCCGATCTCAGAGCCCAATACCACCGGAACCTGTGTAGCGAAGTCCTAGGAGCCAGAGAAGGCTCAGCGGTCTACAACATCGCCGACTCCGGGAGCCCCTCAAGTGTCGCCATCGCGGCACACATGGTGGCGCTCATCGGCCTGCCGACCTGTGCTAATCCCCTCCCGGGGCAGACGGCAGGTAATGAGTTCACTCGTATCACGCTGGAGTTTCTCGAGAGTGCGTTCCGCCGACTCGACCACATTCGGCCGGGCAGCTGGCGCTGGGCGATGAACCCGAGTGAGACGAACATCGCCTTATTCGAGCAGTATGCGCACCTGTCGGAGCTGAAGCGGATTCTGGAGGAGCACAAGGACCTCACGACGGCATTTGCATCGGACTACATCGTGCGGCCAGACATCATCATTGCCCGGGAGCCCATCGAGGACTACCAGCTCAACGAGAACGATGAGCTCGTCACCATCGACGATGGGGCGGCCAGACATACGTCGCTCCGTGCCGCCAATGAGGAGCCGCCGATCTTGCACGCATCAATCTCGTGCAAGTACACGATGCGCAGCGACCGCGCACAGAACACGCGGACGGAGGCCCTAAACCTCATCCGCAACCGGAAGGGCCGCAACCCGCACATCACGGCCGTCACGATGGAGCCGATGGCGGGCCGCATCGCCTCAATCGCTCTCGGCACCGGCGACATTGACTGTACGTACCACGGCGCTCTGGATGAGCTCATGCAAGCCACGGAGGATCTCGGCTACGACGATGCCCAGGACACACTGAAGATCCTGATCGAAGGCCGGAGGCTCCGAGACATCAGCGATCTTCCGCTCGACCTCGCAACCTGAAACGGAGCCGCCGGGGGTAGGCTCAGCCAGCTCATGCCGGATGCTCTTACTCGAGACCAGCGAAGCGCACTGATGAGCCGCGTAAAGACGCGGGATACGGGGCCTGAGGTCGCGCTCCGCCGGGCACTCTGGGCCGCCAACGTACGAGGTTGGCGCTGCCATCCGAAGAGCGTGACGGGGAAGCCCGACCTCGCTTGGATCGGACGGCGCGTAGCGGTCTTCGTCGACGGAGCGTTCTGGCACGGGCACCCGGCCCACTATTGGGGACAATCCGGCGCCTTCTGGGACGCCAAGATCGCTCGAAACCGGGCAAGGGATGAGCGAGTCAGCGCCGAGCTCACCAAGCAGGGTTGGCAAGTTGTCCGGCTCTGGGACTTCGAGGTCGAGAGGGATCTCCCAGGCTGCCTCGCGCAGATTCAGAAAACCCTGCAAGTGCAGCCCTAATCTCGTCACGTCGGCAGGTCGCGGTACCGTGCCGGCTGGTGTTTTCGGTCATCGATCTCTTCGCGGGTTGTGGCGGACTAACGCTTGGCTTCGTCGACGCTGGCGAGTTCGAGCCGATCCTCTCGGTCGAGCTCGACCGCGACAGCGCCGAGACGTACGAACTGAACTTCGGACCGCATATCGCCCGTCGCGACGACGGCGCGCCGGCGAGGCTCGAGGACGTTCCCGGGTTCCCGCTGGCAGATGTAATCGTCGGCGGCCCCCCCTGCCAAGGCTTCTCGCCGCTCAACATGCTCGGGGTTGGATTGGACCGCCGCGAACTCTGGCGCGAGTACTTGCGTGCCCTCCGCCAATCGAAGCCTGCAGCGTTCGTGATGGAGAACGTGCCCGAGCTGCTGAAGTCTGCGGAATACCAGGCATTCAAAGCCGCCGCCGAAAAGCTCAAGTACCGGGTCGAGGGGCGGATTCTGAATGCTGCGGATTACGGCGTACCCCAGACACGCAAGCGGGCGATCGTCATTGGTACGCGCAATGCGCCACCGGTTTGGCCAGAGCGGACGCATTACCCGCCGGACGCCATTCCCCTCGGCGACGCTCCCTGGCGCACTTTTGGCGACGCGGTGCAGGGACTACCGCTCCGACCGACCGGCCAGGCCTGGCACAAGCCGCGAAACCCGCGGCAAATGAGCATCGAGCGCTATAAGACAATCCCGAACGAGGGTGAGGGGCGCTTTGAGCTCGCCCGGCGCCGGCCGGACATTACACCCGAGTGCTGGCTTCGGAAGAGGACTGGCTCAACTGACGTCTTCGGACGACTGTGGTGGGACCGACCGGCGTTCACAATCCGGACGGAGTTCTACAAGCCGGAGAAGGGCCGCTACTTGCATCCCAGCGAGCACCGGCCGATCACCGTTCGCGAAGCCGCCCGCTGCCAGGGCTTCCCCGACAACTTCACCTTTCCCGAGCATCAGTCGATGACCTCGGTCGCCAAGCAGATCGGCAATGCGGTCCCGCCGCCACTCGCGGCCCGGCTGGCCGAGGCGGTGCTGGATCACTTGCGTGAGGTCGCCCCTGAGCCGGATGCAGTTGCCGCTGCCGCGTAGTGAGATTTTGCGATAGCTAGACGAACTGGCGAGCCAATTCTCCTTGTGGCCGCCCCGAAAGCCTCATCCGGTCGGGCCTACGGGATCGCGTCGCGCACAAGCGCCACGGCAACCTCATCGTCTACCCGCGCGACGCGAGTACCTGTTGTTTCCAAACGGCATCCTGCCGTTCGCAAACGACAGGTGGATGATCAACAGTTTGGACCGAATCACTGATCGAGATGGAGATCAAAAGACAGACGGCTTTGAGCCGGCCGTCCCTGCGGCACATAGCAGCGAGGATCAGCTCGTCGCTCGCCTCGCTGGTCTCGCACGACCGGCCACGACAAACTCCTGCGCCCAGCGCTCGACCTCGGGGCGGAGCCAGAGCATGCACCGCCCGCGCCCGAGGTTAACGACAGGCCGAGGCATGTCGGCGTATCGGTGCTGGTAGACGCTGACGTTGTTCGGGTGCGGAGAGGCCGAGGATCTTGGCGACGCCGCGAGCGTCGATCAGGTCCTCCGTGTCGACGAGTGGTGTCACGTCGCGAGCGTATCTCTGGGTTCGGATCCGTCCGAGCCATCGATCTAGACATAAGCATCAATACAAATAGGCGGCCCCGGCGGTGTTGGAGCACCCCGGGGCCTGGCCGGAACCTACGAAGGAGGTCCCGACATGCAGCAGAGTATTCCGTCGCCCCTCGACGAACTCGCGGGCAAGGCGACGATCACCATCGAGCAGACCGCCAAGCTGCTCGGGCTCGGGCGGACAGCGGCCTATGACGCCGCCCGCCGCGGCGAGCTGCCGACCCGGCGGCTCGGCCGCCGGCTGCTCGTCCCCGTCCCTGCCCTGCTCGAGTGGCTGGGAGCGGCGTGATGCAGGGCCATATCCACAAGCGCGTCCGCACCGACCGCCACGGCAAGGAGACCGTCCGCTGGTACGTCGTCCTCGACCTCGGGTTCGATCACGAGGGACGACGGCGGCAGAAGTGGCACGGCGGGTTCCGCACCCGCCGAGAGGCCGAGGCGGCGCGGGCGAAGCTGGTCACCGACGTCAACACCGGCTCGTACGTCGTCCCCGGCCGGACGACGCTCGGCGACTGGATCCGCGACAGCTGGCTTCCGATGACCGAGCCGCGGGTCAAGCCGTCGACGTTCTTCTCCTACAAGCGGAACCTGGAGATCCACGTCCTGCCGGCGCTCGGAGCGAAGCTGCTCCAGCAGCTGACGCCACCGATGCTGAACGTCCTCTACGCCAACCTGGCGACTGGGTCGGAGACGCGGAAGGCCGCTGAGCGCGAAGACGATCAGCTACATCCACTCGACGCTCCACAAGGTGCTCGCCGACGCGGTCGACGCCGGGCTCCTCGGCAGGAACGTGGCCGCCGGCGCGAAGCCGCCGCGGCCAGCGAAGCGTGCGACCGGCGGCATCAACGCGTGGGAGCCGCACGAGCTCGCGCAGTTCCTCGAGGTCGTCAAGGAGACGCGGCTCGGGCCGATCTGGCGCCTGTCGGCCATGACCGGGAATGCGGCGCGGCGAGGTGCTCGGACTCCGGTGGCAGGACGTCGACCTCGATCGGGCACGCCTCTCCGTCAGGCAGGCGCTCGTCGCCGTCGGCTACGAGGTCATCCACTCGACGCCGAAGAGCCACAACGCCCGCGTGATCGATCTCGACGCGGAAACCGTCGCGCAGCTCCGAGCCCATCGGGCGCGACAGGACGAGGAGCGGGCCGAGTGGGGCGACGACTACCAGGACCACGACCTCGTCGTGGCCAAGGAGAACGGCGAGCCGATCCACCCGCACACGTTCAGCCAGTCCTTCGAGCGGCTGATCGAGAAGGCGAATCTGCGCACGGATCCGGCTGCACGACCTCCGCCACACGCACGCGACGCTCGCGCTGAAGGCCGGCGTCCCGGTCAAGGTCATCAGCGAGCGGCTCGGCCACGAGTCGCCGGCGTTCACGCTCAAGCAGTACGCCCACGTGATCCCTGGCATGCAGGCGGAGGCTGCCGCCCAGGTCGCCGCGATGATCGATGGTCCGCCCCGGTCCGTTTGACATCCGTTTGACACAACGCCCGAAACGACAAGAGCCCCGGATCTCCGGGGCTCTTCTTTTGCTGCGTATTTCCAGCGACTTCTTGAGTAGCGGGGGCGGGATTCGAACCCGCGACCTTCGGGTTATGAGCCCGATGCTAACCATGCCGTTCGATTCGGCCCGGTCCGTCTCGGTGCTGGCTCGCGCTCCTGAGAATGCCGATGGGCGCATGAGCGTGCCGGCGGGTCCGGCCCGGTTCGTTTGCCCTTCGTTTGACCTGAGCGAGTGCCAGACCTGGAGTTGTCACAGAGTTGGCGCAAGCTTGATCGCAACACCACCAAGCGGTCTTCGACACCCATCCGACGTGAGGGTTCACTGGGAGTGTTCCGCCGCCTCCCGGGCGGACACCTGACGGTCAGGACCTGGCGGCCGCGGCCAGGCCGGGTGCCGCCAACCAACTGCTACGCTTGTAGCAGTGGCTGAGCGCATCATCCCACAGCGCGAACTGCGCAACAACGTCGGCGAGATCCTTCGTGCTGCCGAGGCGGGCACCGAGTTCACGGTCACGGTGCGTGGCCGCCCAGTGGCCAGGCTCGGACCCCTGGATCGCGGCGATCAGCGTGCGATCGATGTTCCGGTCGAGAGGCTCCGGCGGATGCTCGCCGAGACCCCGGTTGATGACGGTTTCGCCGCCGATGTCACGGGTCTGCGCGGCGCGGAGGCGCCGGCTGACGACCCGTGGCCGCGCGCATGATCCAGGCGCTGCTCGATACCTCGGCCGTCATCGCGTCGCCCGACGCAATCAGCCTTGCGCCTGACGACACCGCGGCCATATCGGTCATCACGCTCGGCGAGCTGCGCGCCGGCGTGCAGCTGGCCGGCGATCGGCCCGCACGTGCCCTCCGGCAGGCACGCCTGGCCGCGGTCCGCACCGCCTTCGTGCCGTTGCCAGTCGACGAGCCGATCGTCGAGAGCTACGGGGACCTCCTGTCCATCGCACGGACAGGGCGACGGGCCACCACGGCAACGGACTTGCTCATCATCGCGACCGCATGGGCGACCGGGCGAACGCTCCTCACACTCGACGACGCCCAAGCCTCCCTCGCCCGCCTCGCCGGTGTCGCCGTCCAGGCCTGACTGCTCCAGCCGATCGAGCTCACCGCACCCAAGCGGCTCCCGCAGATCGCATGGATTGCCATGGCGACGACCAACTCCTCGCGCCCGTGCGGTCACACCGTGACGGAACCACGCGAGGTGCGTTGGGTGTTCTCCGACCATGCAGGCCACGGTCCGGACCGACCCGCCATCGCCTCTGTGTCCGGGATTCGAACCCGCACCTTCGGGTTGTGAGCCACCGATCTAAGGTCGTCGAGCAGACCAGGCAAACCATGGTCCTCGGGGGCTGAATCAGGCCCAGCGAGGCCTTACACCGTCCGCGGGCCCGCTTAGCCTCCGGGTCGTGGCGAGGACGGTAGCCGAGCTGAGCGATCTTGAGATCTCGGGGCTGGAGGCCCGCTTCTCCGCCACGGCGTTCAAGCGGGGCGCCGGCTATGCGCGGGGGAACCGCGTGCTCTCGCCGGCCTGGGACGAGGCCGAGCGGGTGCTTTCAGCGCGGGTCGTGGGGCACGGTGGGCTGTACGAGACGGTTGCGTACTTCGACGACGTCGGCGGCGAGCTCGTCTTCGCCGAGGGCAAGTGCTCGTGCCCGGTCGCCCACAACTGCAAGCACGTTGTCGCGATCGTCCTGACGGCGGCCGACCACTCGGACGAGCGACGGAGCCGCCGAATCGACCCTCGGGGTGCCGTGCCGCGGCAGACGGCGGTCGCGGCGGCCGCGCCGAGGCCATCCGCGTGGGAGCAGCCGCTCCGGGCGCTCCTGGTGGCGCGGCGGGCGTCGACGGCGGGCAGTCCGCTGGCCATCGAGCTGTGCCTCACCTCGCCGCGCTATGCACACGATGGCGCGCCGCGACTCATGGGCCGGCTCATGCGCCCGGGAGCGCGCGGCGGGTGGGTCAACGGCTCGCTCGACTGGGGCGGGATCGACTGGCAGGCCCGGGATGGGGCATACCGAGACGACCACGTCACGCTCATCCATGAGCTGCACGCGCTGCACCAGCTCAGCGACTCGCACCGCTTCTACCGGTACGGCTACGGCGGCGAACGGAGCATCGATCTGTCGGCGTGCGACAGCCCGCAGCTGTGGCCGCTGCTCGAGGAAGCGGCGCGCCTGGGTCTGCCGCTCGTCCACGCGCACGGGCCGCTCGGAGAGGTCCCAGCCCACCTGAACGGCGAGCTGGTGCTCGATGTCGCCCGCCGGGCCGGCGAGGGCTTCGCCGTTCGGATCGTCGCCCGTGTCGACGAGGTTCCCGCGGAGCATCTCGTTCCGGTGCGGTTCATCGGCCGGGAGGGACACGGGATGGTCTGGGCCGCACGTGCGGATGTGGAGGCGGGCCGCGACCCCGGCCGCTGGCGGCTGCGTCTGATGCGGCTGGCCAGGCCGACGCCGCCGCAGCTGCAGCGCATGCTGCTAGCCGGCGAGGAGTTGGCGATCTCCGCGCCCGACATCGATCGCTTCGCCGAGGAGCTCTGCCCGGGGCTCCGGCACATCGCGCCCGTCACCTCATCCGACGGCTCGTTCACCCCACCGACGGTGTCCCCGCCGACGCTCGTCCTCCGCGCGCAGCACGGGCCCGGTCCGCTGATGACCCTGGGGTGGGAGTGGCAGTACGAGGTAGCAGACGTGCACCGCCGGGTGGCGCTGGGGGCCGAGGTCGACGACCTCGGCTTTCGCGACCACGATGCCGAGCGCCAGCGGGTGCTCGCCACGTCTCTCGACCAGCCCGCGCTGCGGGGGATTGGACTCCTCGACGACGGCGGCCGCCCGGTCGCCGGGCTGGCGACGCTGGCAGGCCTCGAGAGCCTGCAGCTGGCGACCGAAGTCCTGCCGCGGCTCGCGGAGCATCCCGGCTTCCGCGTTGAGGCGATTGGCGCGTCGCCTGAGTACCGCGACGTCGGCGAGTCGCTCGCCGTCGGCGTCTCGACGGCCGAGGTCGCCGGCGAGCGGGACTGGTTTGACCTCGGCGTGTCGATCACGGTGGACGGTCGCGAGGTGCCGTTCGTGGAGGTGTTCGCCGCGCTGGCCCGCGGCGAGACGCGGATGCTGCTCGAGGACGGCGCCCATTTCTCGCTGACGGATCCCCGGCTCCAGTCGCTGCGCGCGCTCATCGAGGAAGCACGGGAACTCGTCGACTCGCCGACGGCGACGCTGCGCATCAGTCGCTACCAGGGCGATCTGTGGTCAGAGATGATCGCCCTCGGCGTCGTCACCGAGCAGGCCGAGCGGTGGCAGCGCGCGGTGGCCCCGCTTCTGGAGCTCGACGAGCTACCGCCCCACCAGGAGCCGCGCGCACTCGACGCCGAGCTGCGTCCCTACCAGCGCGAGGGCTTCAGCTGGCTCGCGGCGCTCTGGGACCTCGAGCTCGGGGGCATCCTGGCGGATGACATGGGGCTCGGCAAGACCGTTCAGGCATTGGCGCTCATGTGCCACGCGCGGGAGCGCGACCCGGCGCTGGGGCCGTTCCTCGTCGTCGCCCCGACGAGCGTCGCGCCGAACTGGGCGGCGGAGGCGGCGCGATTCGCGCCCGCGCTGAGAGTGGAGGTCGTGCGCGACACGCTCGCCAAGTCGGGGCGCGCGATCGAGGGGCTCAACACCCCCGACGTCGTCGTCACCACGTACACGCTGTTCCGTCTGGACGCCGAGGCGTACGGCGCGGTCGCGTGGGCGGGGCTTGTCCTCGATGAGGCGCAGTTCGTCAAGAACCACCGCGGGAAGACGTATCGGTGCGCGCGGGAGCTCGCTGCACCGTTCAAGCTGGCGATCACCGGCACGCCGATGGAGAACAACCTCATGGAGCTGTGGGCGCTGCTCTCGCTCACGGCGCCGGGGCTGTTCCCCAACCCGCAGCGGTTCGCGGCGCACTATGCCCGGCCGATCGAGCGCGGCCGCGACCCGGAGCTGCTCGCCCGCCTGCGCCGGCGGATCAAGCCGCTCGTCAAGCGGCGGACGAAGGAGCTCGTCGCCGCCGAGCTCCCCCCCAAGCAGGAGCAGACTCTCGAGGTCGAGCTTCATCCCCGCCATCGCAAGCTCTACGACACCGGTCTCCAGCGCGAGCGCCAGCGGGTTCTGCGTCTGCTCGGCGACTTCGAGCGCAACCGGATCACGATCCTGCGCTCCATCACCCGGCTGCGCCAGCTGAGCCTCCACCCCGGGCTCGTCGACGCCGGCCACGACACGGTGCCGTGCGCGAAGCTCGACGCCCTCGTCGAGCAGCTCGACGACGTCGCCGCCAGCGGCCACCGCGCTCTAGTGTTCAGCCAATTCACCACCTTCCTGGGACGGGTCCGGGACCGGCTCGATGCCGCCGGAATCGGCCACTGCTACCTCGACGGCAGCACCCGTCGCCGTGACGCGGTCCTCGAGCGCTTCCGGGCGGGCCAGGACCCGGTGTTCCTCATCAGCCTGAAGGCGGGCGGCGTCGGCCTCAATTTGAGCGAGGCCGACTACTGCTTCCTGCTCGATCCGTGGTGGAACCCGGCCACCGAGGCGCAGGCCATCGACCGCACCCACCGCATCGGCCAGACCCGTCAGGTCATGGTCTACCGGCTCATCGCCCGGGACACCATCGAACAGAAGGTACGGAGGCTGGCGGAGGGCAAGGCGGAACTGTTCGCCGGAGTCGTCGACGACGGGAACCTGTTCGCCGGCAGCGTCACCGCGGAGGACATCCGCGGGCTGCTCGGCTGAGCGAGAGCTACTCGGCTGAGCGAGATAATCGCGCAGCGGACCGCCAGTGGATTCCGGCCGTGCCCGTACCGGTAGCCCGGCTTGATCTGAACGGCGGCGCAGCTCGCCGGACGCGTCCGCCGACGACCAAATCCCGCCTCTACCGCTCCCCGGCACTCGCATCGATCACCGTCGTCGCCTAATCAACTGGGTTGTGGGTGAGAGTGATCGCGAGCCCGCGGTCGAGCGACGCCGCGTAAGCGCCGTACCACGCGGCTAGACCCCATCGAGTGAGCCATCCGCCTCCGCCCGCGATCCAGACGTGCAATCTGCCGGCGATCATCGGCGGGGACGTGGCCGCAGACGAGCAGGACGCGAGCTCGCCAGGCGGGACCAACTGAGACCGGCCCCTACGGCTTCGTCGCGCTGGCGACCAGGATCCGTTCCGGCATCGTCAGCCGGCCGTCCGGCTGACGGTAGGCCTCCGCCGTCTCTGCCACGCGGGCGTGGATGGCATTCCGGCCCGCTTCATCAAGGGCGGCGAACAGGACTCGGATCGGTCCTGCCAGGCGGGCGGTCTTTTCCAGCCATTCCTCGACGGAGTCATACCGCAGGTGATCGTCCACGAGCTCGGCACGGATCTCGCCGAGGCCGGCCTCGGCGATCAGCCGGCGGAGGTGACGTTCGTCGGCCAACGCCCATAGCCCCGGCGATCCCGGGGGTGGAGGGGGAGCTCCGAGATGGCGAGCGATCGCCTGCATCGGCACGGCCGCCCACGGGTTGGCATCGGCCTCAGACCACACCGCCAGCGCCAGCCGACCGCCGCTGCGGAGCACGCGCGCGCTCTCCTCAAGGGCGGTCGCGGGATCGCCCATCAGCATGTACCCCATCCGGCAGAGCACGACGTCCACCGCGCCGTCGGGCAGATCGATGGCCTGCGCATCGACCACTCGGCATTCAATGTTCCGACCGCCCTCTCGGGCGATTCGGCGGCGCGCCGTCTGCACCATTGGCTCGGCGAAGTCGGTGCAGATGACCTGCCCGGGCTCCCCAACGGCCGCGGCCGCCATCAGGCTGAGCGTTCCAGGACCTCCCGCCAGCTCCAGTACGCGCTCACCCGGCTGCATCGACACCGCCTCGATCATCCAGCTGGCGGCGCTCCTGAGTTGCCGGTCGACATCGGCGATCAGCTCGCCCCAGTCCGGCGCTACGTCTGACCAGCTCTGCATGGACGCGGCCTGGAAGTCATTCATAGGGCCACCGTAACCGTTCGGAATGCTGCGGACCAACTTTTCCGTTGACGGTTGCCGAACCTTTCAAGGACCGCAGGACACGAGCGGGTGACCTCCCTACCCAGCAGGCTGTCGGCGGACGACGATCGACTGGTCACCGAACACGGCACGAACTTCAAGTCGGCCGCCTAGCGCCTCGACGTAGTGCTCGAGGGCCGACAGGTAGAGATCCTCACGCCGCTCATCCTCGGACAGCCTCTCGTCGGCTGTGTCGAGCGCGGCGAGGACTGCCTCGTGGCTGACGCCGCGGTTGTACTGCGCCACCGCGATGCGCTCCTGCGCCTCCATCAGCCGCTCGTAGAGATCGGCCCGCACCTCATTCACCGGCTCCTTTGGGAGGACGTCCTTCCAGCTTCTCGTTGGCTCAGACAACGAGGCTCCTTTCCGATGCTTCGCTCGTGCTCGCGGTAGAGGCGCTCGGCGCGGTCAATGTTGCGCGGGTACCAGCGATTCCACTTTCCGGTTTTGTCGCCGCCGAGCAGCATGACAGCGTTCTGGTTGGAGTCGAACGCGAACAACACCCGCACGCCGCGATCGATCCGGGCCTCTTTCAGCTTGCGCAGCTGCGATCCGTGGATCACATCGACGTGCGGCCGTCCGAGCGTCGGGCCGGCGGCGGCGATGTGGGCGACCGCGCCGCTGAGTTTCGCTTTGCGCTCAGCGTCCAAGGTTCTCGACCAGCGCGCAAAATCGCTGGTCGTCACGACTTGCCTCGCGCGCTTTGGCTCTGAAGGCCGCCCCGCAGGCTCAGCCAAGGTTTGGGCCTCCGCCGCGGTCATCGCCTTGATTGAGTCGGGGCCGATCGCGGGCGACCTGCAAGTGCTCGATGGTCCATGCGCCGGCCCCGTCAATGAGGCCCGAGACGAGCTCGCGCAGCACGTGACCCGTGCGCAGTGACTCGACAACGAACCGGTCGACGTGATCTTCAGCAGGCGCGGACTCCACTACTCATCAGAGGCCGCCGGGCCACGCGATTCTCCCCCTCCAGCGGCAACTTGTTCGTCAACGCCTCCCGGCGGCGCGCTGGGCTCATGGCGCGACTGAGACGTGACGGCGGCCGGAGAGCGGCCCCCGACCGGCCGGGACCAAACGGGGTCAAACCATAGAGGGATCGGCGCAAAGGTCTCGGTCATGCCCCAGACGCCTGAGGCAACGACCGAGGTGGAGCACCGGCTACGGGAGCTGCTGAGTTCGGAAGGGATGCCCCAGCCTGATGAGGTGGAGTACGGCTACACCTGCGTGCGCTTCATCTTCCACGAGTCAAAGACGTGCGTCGTGATCGATCTCGATGCCGACAGTGACCGCGGCTTCGGCTCTGCCACGAATGCCGGATAAAAACGAAGGAGCCCCCGATCTGTTGGCGGACGGGCCGCTGCGAAAGCTCCTGCTGACGCGAACGCTGGCCAACGAGCTGGCAGCCGACGGGATCGTCGTCGACGGGGTGGCTCCGGGAACGATTGAGACCGAGATGGGCGCGGACTACCTGGCCGGCGACCCGATCGCCGAGCCGAGCTGAGCCGCACTCCGCTCGGTCGGTTTGGGCATCCCGAGGGCATCGCCGAGGCGGTCGCGAGGTGGCTCGGCGAGGCAGGTGGCTGACCGGGCAGGGCATCGACGGCGACGGCGGACTCATGGCCGCGGGGCCCCCTACCTCAACGGGACGCAAAACGCCCGCAAGCCGCGAGGTGAGTGTCGTTCCCGTCCTGGAGGCTCGGCATTTGACCCCACTGGCCCTCCCGCGCAGTGATGGCTACGCCTTGGCCGCCACTAAGATCCGCGGCGATGGCCACGTTTGTGCTGCGTCTCAAAGCCCCGCGCCCGGCGTTCGCCCAGACGCTGACCGCTGACGAGCGGGCGATCATGGGCCGCCACGCCGCGCACTGGACACCATGGCTGGAGCGCGGCGCAATGGTCATCTTCGGCCCGGTCCTGACCGACGACGACTCGTATGGGCTGGCAGTGGTGGAAACCGAGGATGAGCGGGAACTGCGCGACTTCGCTGCTCAGGATCCGGTCGTGACCACAGGCACCGCCCAGTTTGAAATCGGCCGGCTCGCGCAGGGCTTCGTCCGGCCCACTTGATCCGCGTTCGTTTCGGCCGAAGCCAGCACGGGAGCATCATGATGCTATGGCTAAGCATCGTGATGCCATGAGCTGTGAGGTGTGCGTACCCCGGTCACGTTGGCCGATGACGTCGTGGCGGCCATTGAGCAGCTCCGTCACGAACGTTCGCTGCGATGCTTGCGCTCACCGGCGTCCGCGTAGGCCCCGGCATCCCCCGCCGCCTGCTTCTCGGCCCGCAGATGCCCGAACTCGGTCTGCAGGCGGTACTCGATCCGCACATCCGCGCGGATCTACGACCCGCGCCTGAGCTCGCTCCCGGGTCCGGGTCGGCGCCCAATTTGTCCCGCTGCTGGCAGGCCGGGACCGTCGGCCAGCCCCCGCTCTGCACGCCGGTCAGCTCCCGCGCGGGTTTGCGATGCTCGCGCTGCCGCGACCCAAGATTCCCTCGGGGATGAAAGTGTGCGCCGATCCAAGCAGGAGTTCTGAGGAGAACCGGGAACCCGCTGATCACCGTGGCATACAGCGGTCAGGGACAAGCGCGCTCGGTCTACGTCGTGCAGCGCACGTTCCGGCTCGTGCGACGCGGCTATGACCCCGAAGAGGTGGATCGCCACCTCCAGCTGGTCGCCGAGTGGTTTCGCACCAACGCCCTCGGCCGCGAGGCCGAGGAGCTCCGGGCCGAGCTGCGCGAGCGCGAGCGAGCGGTGGCCGAGCGGGAACAGCAGGTTGGACATGTTGAAGCGAGCAGGCGCCTCGAGGCCGAAGCGATCCTCACCGGGGCGCGTCTGCGGGCCGCCGCCGACACCGCCACCGGTGAACGTGACCGTGCGCAGGCCAAGACGGACGCCGAGCGCGTGCTGCGGGAGGCCGAGACGGTGCTGTCGGAGGCCCGCGAGGGCGCGGCCCGCCTCCTGGCCGCCGCTGAACGTGAGGCGGCACTTGTGACCGAGCAGGCGCAACAGAGAGCGGGCTCCGCCCAGCGCCTCGCTGAGGCCGAGGAGACCGCCCGAGACCTGATCGAGCAAGCCGGGCACGAGGCCGATGCCTTGCGCGCCGAGACCGAGCAGAGGTGCGAGCAGGAGCTGCGGACGGCTCGCCTTGCCGGAGAGCAGGTCCTGACCGCCATGCGCCACGAGGCCGCCCGCGAGGCGCAGAGGACACGAGAGCGGGCGCAGCAGGAAGCGGAGGCGTACGCGCAACGCCGCCAGCGAGAGATCGACCGGCTGGTCGCGGCCGCCCGTGTCCGCCAGCATTAGGGGCCGGGCGGGCTCGCCGGGGGCGCCGTCGACAACGTCGCGGCAGCCACAGCCTCAGGCGAGGCTTTCTGCGTCCGCACCGGCCGCCGATGTCATGCGCTGGTTCTGGAGCCAGAGCCCGAACATCGGGTCGGTCGACCGCGGCTTGTGACCGTCGTGAATGTGGTCTACGTTGGCCACCAGGCTCTCGAGCGCCTCGGATCTTGGTCACACTCCAGGTATGGACGGCGACGCCCTGCGGGAGCTCTGCCTCAGCTTCCGCGGTGCCGAGGAGACCTACCCCTTCGGCTTCGAGACCTCGGTGTTCAAGGTCGCCAAGAAGATGTTCGCGCTCGCGCGCTGTTCGGCGGAACCGCTCAGCGTGAGCCTGAAGTGCGAGCCGCTTCTGGCGCAACAGCTCCGTGCCGCCCAGCCGGCGATCACCGCCGGCTACCACCTGAACAAGCGCCACTGGAACACGGTGCTGATCGACGGCTCGCTGTCAGACCCGCTGATCGCCGACATGATCGAGGACTCGTATGACCTCGTCGTCAGCGCCCTGCCGCGGGCCCGCCGCCGCGCGCTCGGCTGGCGCGGGAACGAGCCGCGTCAAACTTGGTCGGCCGGTCCCGACGCCTAGCAGGGACCGGTCCCACGACAGCAGCGTCATTACACCACCGCGTGAGCGCTTGAGCGGCCGGCCAGTCCGACGCCCGCCCGCGGCTTCTCCGTGCCGAGCGGCCGTCCGCCGAGCCTGAGATCTGACAACGACCCCCACCGCCCGGGCCCCGAGTGGTAGGTTGCACGGGCCTTTGTGAGCCACAGATAGCCCGTCCGGCGCGGAGCGCAGGTGTCCGGGGGGCTCAGGGGCGACCACCCGGCCACGGATGGGCACCATGGATTGGAGGAGCTGTGATTGGTTTGATCCGTCGATCAACCGTAGTTGCCACTGCGGTGGGGATCGCCGCGCTGCTGACGGCCGGCGTTCCGGGGGCGACTGCCGCCGTCCGCCACACGACCGCCGCTTCGCTTTCGAGCCAGCGGCCGGTCATCACGCCGCTTCGGCACGCCCCGCCGGCCGCGGCAGCGCCGAACCTCGCCTCGCCGCAGGCGACATCGCCGTGGAAGCGGCTGGCCAATGCGCCGCCGTTCCCGCCCGGAACGATGCTGTTGGCCAGCGACGGGACCGTGCTGGTCCACTCCGAGCCTGAGTCGGGCGGCACGCCGGACTGGTACAAGCTCACGCCGAATGCGAAGGGCAGCTACGTCAACGGAACCTGGACCCAGATCCCGTCTATGCCCTCCAGCTATGACCCGCTGTACTTCGCTTCGGCGATCTTGCCCGACGGGCGCATGATCGTCGAGGGTGGGGAGTACCTCGGCGGCAACCCGGTGTGGACCAACAAGGGCGCGCTCTACAACCCCGTGACCAACACCTGGCAATCGGTGGCGCCCCCCGGTGGCTGGAACAACATCGGCGACGCCCAGAGCGACGTGCTGGCCAACGGCACCTTCATCCTCGCCCAGGCCTGCCAGAACTGCACCTCCCCGACCGGGACCCTGAGCACAGCTCAGGCGCTGTTCAACCCGACCGGACGGACGTGGCTGACGCTCCCGGGGTACGGCAAGAACGACCCCAATGACGAGGAGGGCTGGACCTTGACGCAGTCAAGCCAGCTGCTCACCGTCGACACGTGGCTGACGCCGACCACCGAGCTGTTCAACCCCAGCACCCTGCAGTGGTCAAACGCAGGCAACACGGTTGCCTCGCCGGTCAACAGCCCGGCAGCTGAGATCGGGCCGCAGGTGGGGATGCCGAGCGGGAACGTGTTCGTGGTCGGCGCGGGCACGGGCCCGGAGGCACCCGCGGCGTGCACCACCAAGGCGGCGGCCGTCACGGCGCTGTGGCACGCCGCGACCGGCAAGTGGACCGCCGGCCCGAAGATCCCGACCTACGGCGGCATGCAGTACGACAGCGCCGACGGGCCCGGGACCGTGCTGCCCGACGGCGACGTCCTGTTCGACACGAGCCCGTGCGTGTACAACGCGCCGCTGGCGATGGATCTCTACAGCGCGAACTCCAACACGATCAGCGCGGTGCCCAACGTGCCCAACGCGGCCAACGACTCGACCTACTACACGCGGATGCTGCCGCTGCCCAACGGGCAGATCCTGTTCAACGACGGCAGCGACGACATGGAGGTCTACACGGCCGGCGGCACGCCGAACGCCGCGTGGCACCCGTCGATCAGCTCGATCAGCAACTCGACGCTGACCCCAGGCAAGACCTACAGACTGTCGGGGACACAGCTGTCGGGTCTGGATCAGGGCGCCGCCTACGGCGACGATGTCCAGAACAACACCAACTTCCCGTTGGTGCGGATCACCAACTCGAGCACCGGCGTGGTCACCTACGCCCGGACGAGCAACTGGAGCTCGGTCTCGATCGCGCCCGGCGCGAACTCGTCGACCAGCTTCACCGTCCCGACGGGCACGCCGACGGGGGCAAGCTCCCTGGTCGTCGTCGCCAACGGGATCGCGTCCCAGCCGGTGTCGGTCACGATCCCCTGACCCACCGCTGAACACCGCTCTCAGCAGGCCCGCTTCCGATGCGATCGGAGCGGGCCTGCTGAGTCTGATCGCCGACTTACTCAGACATCGAAACGGATTTACGGGGGCTTCCGTGCCGGCGGACCAGCTGGCGCTCGCCGTGCAAATCGAGGTCTGAAGACGCCTTCAGTCAGGGCGCGGCCGGTCATAGACTCCGACCCGTGTCCACATCAGCCGCAGATTTCAACGACCAGGTGATCGAGGAGTTCCGCGCCAACGACGGCCACGTCGGCGGGATGTTCGAGGGAGACGACCTCCTGCTGTTGCACCACACCGGTGCGAAATCGGGGAAGAGCTACGTCACCCCGCTGGTCACCAGCCGCGACGGCGACCGCTACCTCGTCTTCGCCTCCAAGGCGGGCGCACCCACCAACCCCGACTGGTACCACAACCTCAAGGCGCACCCAGAAGTCACGATCGAGGTCGGCAGCGAGACCCTGCCCGTCGTCGCCACCGAGGCGCGCGGCGAGGAGCGCGACCGCATGTTCCGAGAACAGGCCGAGCACGCGCCCCAGTTCGCCGGCTACGCCAAACAGACCGACCGGGTCATTCCCGTCATCATCCTCACGCCGACCGGCAGTCGCTGAGCGGGGAACACGAGCCAGTGCGCCTACGGCTCGTCAACGGACGGTGGTAGCACTTCTCCGCCTCGAGGTGACGGCGAATGGCGTCATGTTGTCGGCGCGCGGTCAACACCGTCCGCACCGTAAGCTGCCGCGGGCGACGATGCCGGCGGCGATCACCGACACCGCGCGGGCCTCCAGCCATGGGATCATCTGCTCGACAAGCCCCTGGCCGGTCTCGCCCGGACCCCCGCGCGGGCCGAAAGGTTGTGGCGTAGAGCCGCGTCAAACTTGGTCGGCTGGTCCCGACGCCTAGCAGGGACCGGTCCCGATCTCGCGAGGCCCCGCAGAGGCTTGAGCCCGCCTCGGCGCCGGCCGGGGTGGCAGACTCCGCCGCGTGGCTATGCCGACTCCCCGCTTCGGCGCTGAGTTCGTCGTGGCGCGCAATCCGCACCCGGACAGCAAGCTGCCCTACCTGCTGCGGCTCCCCTGCGAGGGCGGGCTGGTGCTCAAGGCCCGTGAGACGTGGCCCTTAGGCGCACGGGTGTACTGCCACCGCTTTGCGGAGCCGTGGCCGGCCGACGCCGAGGTGATCGAGCGCGAGCCGGTGCGCCTGTGTCGGCGGCGAGGCGCAGCGGTCGACCTGGTCCTGGAGCGGTCCTCGCGCGCGCGATCGCAGTTCGTCTTCACCCAGGTGCGCGGCCGCGATGCGATCTTCTGGCAGACCCAGCGGACCGCCAGATCGGCCAACCCGGGCGCCCGGGTACCGCGAGCCCGGGTGCTCCAGGAGCCTCTGGCGATCCTGATCGACAGCCGCGAGCGTTATCCGTACCGCTTCGCCAGCCATTCCGTTCGAGCTCCATCGCGAGGCGCTGCCCGCCGGGGACTACGGGGTCCGCGCCACCGGCGGAGAGCTGCTGGCGACCGTCGAGCGCAAGACGCTCCAGAACCTTGCGAGCTCTCTCTCGGATGCCACCCTCGCCTTCCAGTTGGGGCGCCTGGCGGAGCTGCCGCTTGCCGCCGTCGCCGTGGAGGGTCGCTATTCGGCGCTGCTCGCCGATGAGCACACGCCCTCCGGCTGGCTCGCTGACCAGCTCGTCCGGCTCCAGGCCCGCTATCCACAGGTGCCCGTGCTGTTTCTGGACTCCCGCCGTCTCGCCGAGGACTGGACCCACCGCTTCCTCGCCACCGCCGTCGCCGACAGCCAGGCGATCGCCGCCGGCCACCCGGCTTGCGGTGGGGCGGCGTCACCCTGAGGACATCTGCGGTCTGATCGACTGAGGTCTCGGATGGGCCGCTGGTCAAACGGCGTCAAACCACCACGCCGGCCTTCACGACGAAGCCCCCGATCTCTCGGAGGCCTCGATTTCCAGCAAATCCTTGATAGCGGGGGCGGGATTCGAACCCGCGACCTTCGGGTTATGAGCCCGACGAGCTACCAGACTGCTCCACCCCGCGGCGGGCTTGTAAGTAAAGCACAGGCTTGAGGCAGGAGTGGGTCCAATTTGACCGCGGGGCCTTCGTCACCGAACGCATGAGCGATCGGCAGCCAACTACGAGACGAATCGCGCCCACCGCGAGCCGAATCGGTGTCAGCTGAGATAGCCGAGCCGCCGCGCGTCGGCGCTCAGCTGCTCCCGGAAGTTCGGATGCGCGATGGCGATCAACCGGCGGGTGCGCTCGGCGATCGAGCTTCCGCGCAGCTCGGCCACGCCGTACTCGGTGACGACCTTGTCGACGATGTTCTTGAAGGTCGTCACCGCGGCGCCGAGGCGTAGCTGGGGAACGATCCGGGAGACGGTGTCGCCGGTGGTCGTGGAGTGCACGACGATGAACGCCTGCCCGTGCTCGGCCATCACCGCTCCGCGGGCGTAGTCCGGCTGTCCACCGGACGAGGACCAGTAGTCGCTGCCCAGCGATTCCGAGGCGCATTGGCCGAGGAAGTCGACCTCGAGGGTGGCGTTGATCGCGGTCATCAGGGGCTCGCGGGCGATGTTGCGAGGGTCGTTGGTGTAGTCGACAGGGTGGAACTCCACGCCCGGGTTGTCGGCGACGAAGTCGTACAGGCGCTGGCTGCCGAGCGCCGCCGTGGTCACGAGCTTGTTGCGGTGGGTGCGTTTGCGGGTGCCGGTGATCACGCCCGACTCCACCAGGTCGACGAACCCGTCGCCCAGCAGCTCGGTGTGAACTCCGAGCTCACGATGACCGGAGAGCATCCCGAGGACGAGATCCGGAACCGCTCCGATGCCCGCCTGTAGGGTCGCCCCGTTCGGGATCCGATCGGCCACCAGCTCGGCGATGCGCTGATCGCGGTCGGCCGCTTGGATCGCCGGCAGCTGGCCGAGCTCGGTGTCTGACTCGCAGAAGCCGACGACGTCTGAGACGTGCAGCTGGTTGCCGCCGAAGGTGCGCGGCATCCGGGAGTTGACCTCGACGAAGAACGGCACCTCCCCGATCAGCGCCGCTGAGTAGCTGGCGTCGGTGCCCAGCGAGAAATATCCATGGCGGTCCGGGGCCGACACCGCTGCGAGCACCAGCCCCGGCGCGAGGGACTGCCGCATCAGCCGCGGGACGTCGCTGAACGAATTGGGCACCAGATCACAGGTGCCGGCGTGAAACGCATCCCGGGTGATCGGCGACAGAAACCAGGAGACGTGGCGCAGGTTCGGCCGCGCGCCGTCGATGTAGGGGCGCGCGCGCAATGCGAGCATCTGGTGCACCCGGACGTTGTCAAGCGATTCGCACGCCGCCTCCAGCGCGTCGATCACGCGGGTGGGCTCGCCGTTGCCGGCACCCACGACGATGTCCATATCGGGTGACACGTGACGGAGCACGTCGGCGGCCTCCCCTCGGCGCGCCTCGATGGCCGCGGTGATCGATTCGGTCATGATCGGCACCTCGTAGCCGTCACTGAACGTTGACCTGCCATTTCGTCATTCATTTACCGCATCACTAGTGCAATCCTGCGTCGACGGGCACAATGACGCGAGTGCCGGCAAGACAGCCGACGTCGAGGACGACAGGATCCGATCCGCGCGAGGCGGTGGCGCTCAGCGCCGAGGATAGGGCGATCCTCGCCCTGGAGAGCCCGACCGTGGCCGGCCACACCTGCAAGGTCATCCGGCTGGGCGCGCGCGCCCCCGGAGTGGCCGAGCTGCGCTACCGGATCTCCGAACGCATGTACCTGGCCCCGGCCCTGACCTGGCGCCTTGACCGTGCGGTCGATGGCGCTCCGGTCTGGGTGCCCGACCCCCGGTTCGCGGTCGCCGACCAGGTCGTCGAGCACCACCACCAAGATCCGGTCGATCTCGCCGGCCTGCGACGGTGCGTGGCCCGGCTGTTCGAGCAGCGCCTGGATCGCAGCCGCCCGCTGTGGCGGATGGATCTCATCAACCTTCCCGACGGCGAGCGGGCACTGGTGTGGCGCATCCACCATGCCCTCGCCGACGGCACGGCCTCCACGCGCTATTCCCGAGCGCTGCTGTGGGACGACCCACCCGAACGGAATATGACACGCGGTCAGGTGGTTGCCCAGCACGCTGCGGACGAGGCGCGTCGGCGCAGCCATCTCGCCGGTTACCTGCGTCGCGAGTTCAGGTGGTCACGCTCGCGGTCGCCGTTCGACGGGCAGCTGTGCCCCCACCGGGACGTGGCATTCGCCGCCGTCGGACTCGGGCCGCTGCGCCGGGCGGCGAAGGATCTCGCCGCTGCGACGCTGAACGACGCGGTGCTGTGCGTCGTTGCCGGCGCCCTTCGCCACTGGGTCCAGGTCCACCACGGCCACCTGAACGCAATCCGCGTCAAGGTGCCGGTCAGCCTTCACCGCGAGGGTGACGCGGAGGCCAACCACGACTCGATGTTCTCGCTCGGGCTTCCCCTGTCCGAAGCCGATCCAGCCGCCCGCCTGCGGATCATCCACGCCCGCACCAGCCGGCGCAAGGAAGCCCACGACGCCGAGCGCCGCGAGGTGTTGCTGCACCGGATGTCCGGCGTCTCCCCCAGGCTGGAGCGCTTTGCCGAGCAGCTCGAGCGCAGCCCGCGTCGGTTCGCGCTCAACGTGTCGAATGTGCCCGGGCCGCGTGAACCGGTCAGCGTCCTGGCCAGCCCGGTGCGCGCGCTGCACTCGGTGGCTGAGATCAGCCCGCATCACGCCCTGAGGATCTCGGTCATGTCGCTCGCCGATCAGCTCACCTTCGGATTCTGCGCCGATCCCGATGTCGTACCGGACCTGCAGACCATCGCGAGTCGCGTCGAGCCGGAGGCCGAGGCGCTGCGGCTGGCTCGCCCCGCGTCGACGCCGTGAGCGCGGCCCCCCACCGGCTCGCTCGTCCTCGCGGTTGAGCGCGAGGTCGCGAGGGTAAGTTTCGCCCGTGGCCGCGCCGGAACACTCGCATACGATCCACTCCATCGGGTCCGAGCACTCCGCCTACGTGTGGGACAACGCGGCTGAGCCGGCTCTCGAGGTCGATTCGGGGGCGACCATAACCCTCGAGGCCGCCGACGCGTCCGGGGGTCAGCTCGGCCAGAACTCGACGGCGGACGACGTCGCGAGCCTGGACCTCAGCCACGTCAACCCGGTCACCGGCCCGGTCTACGTCAAGGGAGCCGAGCCGGGGGACGTGCTCGCCGTCGAGATCCTGGAGCTCACGCCCCACGACTGGGGGTGGACGGCGATCATCCCGGGGTTCGGGCTGCTCGCCGACGAGTTCCCCGCCCCGTGGCTGAACATCTCCAGAGTTGACGCCACCAATCACATCGTCGCGTTTGCCGAGGACATCACGCTCCCGTTCTCGCCCTTCCCCGGGACGATCGGCGTCGCGCCGCGGGAGCCGGGCCAGCACTCGGTGGTTCCCCCCAGCAAGTGGGGCGGCAACATGGACATCAAGCACCTCCGGGCCGGCACCACGCTGTATCTGCCGGTCGGAACCCCCGGCGCCCTGTTCAGCGTCGGCGACACCCACGCCGCGATGGGCGACGGCGAGGTGTGCGGCACCGCGGTGGAGACGGCCATGGACATCACCGTCCGGCTCTCCGTGCGCAAGGACATCGACGCCCGCTACCCGCAGTACCACGTGCCCGAGGGCCATCTGAGCAACACCCAGCAGTCCAGCTACCACGTGTGCACCGGGATCGGCCCCGACCTGTTCGAGGCGACCCGCGACGCCACCCGCGCGATCATCGAGCACCTCGTCCAGCACTACGGCCAGAGCCGCGAGCAGGCATATGCGATCGCTTCGGTGGCCGTCGACCTGCGCATCCACGAGGTGGTCGATGTGCCCAACTGGGTCGTCGGGGCGTTCCTGCCCGAGGCGATCTTTCAGCCAGACGCCGCCGGCTAGAAGGAGCGAGAAGTAGCCGAGTCACCCAGCACCGCGACGGCGACCGCAGGCGAGCCGTCCACCCCCGGGCTGAGGCGAGAGCTTCGCTTCTGGGAGGCGATCGCGCTGTCGATCGCGATCATGGCGCCGACCGCTGCGATGGCGCTGAACGGCACCGCCCCCGCCGCGCTCATCGGCCGCGCGGTGCCGCTGGCGTTCATCTTCGCCACGATCGGGGTGCTGTTCGTCTCCTACGCGTTCATTCGCCTGAGCCGCTATTTCAGCCACGCGGGGTCGGTGTTCGCCTTCACCGGGGTCACCCTCGGCGCCCGCGCCGGGTTCTTCTCGGGCTGGGCGCTCCTCGGTACCTATCTCGCGTTCACCTGCGCCAGCACCGCGGAAGCGGGGACTTTCGGAGTGGCGTTCTTTCAGGGGACGGGCATCTGGCACGGTGCGGACTATGTGGTGATCGCCGCTGTCGCGGCGGTGATCATCGCCTTCCTGGCGTTCGGCGACATCCGGGTGGCCACCCGCTCGCTGCTTGGGATGGAGGGGATCTCGGTGACGCTGATCGTGATCCTGATGGTCGTGATCGTGGTCAAGCTGATTGCCGGCTCGTCGCCGGGCGGCCAGACGATTTCCATCGACGCGTTCAAGATTCCCAGCGGCACCTCGTTCTCGGCCGTGGCCAGCGCGGCGGTCTTCGGGTTCCTGTCGTTCGCCGGATTCGAGGGCGCGGCGTCACTGGGCGAGGAGACCGACAATCCGCGCCGGGAGATTCCGCGGGCGATCCGCACCGCGGTGATCGCCTCGGGCGTCTTCTACATCCTGTGCATCCTCGTCCAGACCTGGGGCTTCGGCGCCAACACCGCCGGCGCCAAGGCATTCTCCAGCTCAACAGCGCCGCTCGGCGACCTGGCCAAGAGCTACGTCGGCTCCTGGATGTCGGACCTGATCAACGCCGGCGCGACGATCAGCGCGTTCGCCTCAGGGCTCGGGGCCGCCACCGCCGGCGCGCGGATCCTGTTCGCGCTCAGCCGGGAGACCCGCCTGCGCGGTGCCCTCGGGCGCGCCTCCACTCGCACCGGCGCCCCGGCCGGTGCTCTGACCGTGGTGCTCGTCATCGGCGTCGGCGCGATCATCGTGCAGCGGATAGCGAACGTGTCGGCGGTGAACGCCTTCTTCTATCCGGGGACGCTCGGGGTGCTGTCGCTCCTGGTCGCCTACATCGTCACCAATCTCGGCGCGATCAGCTACCTGTTCATCCGGGCACGCCGGGCGCCGCTCTACGAGCTCGTCCTGCCGCTCCTCGGGATCGTGTTCCTCGGTTACACGATCTACAAGAACGTGGTCGGCGTGAGCTTCCCGTACAACCGGTTTCCGGTCGTCGTGGGGATCTGGCTCGTCGTCGGTCTCGCAATCATTCTCGTTTCGCCGCGGTTGGCGGCGCGGATCGGGGCCGCGCTGACCCGCGACGAGGGTCTGGAGCCGCCGCCGGGGTAGTCACACAACCCCGGCTTGACCAGACCCGCCGGCCCCACCACACGAGCCTCACGACGACCCGGCAGGCTCTACCCCAGAGGAGCTCACCCATGCCCAACCTCACCTACTACCCGGCGGCAACCCGCCAGCTCAAGGCCTACCTCGCCCACCCGCGGGGCCAGGGGCCGTGGCCGGGGGTGGTGGTCGTCATGGACGCGGTCGGACTCACCGACGACATCCGCATCCAGGCCGACCGGCTGGCCACCGCCGGCTACCTGGCGTTCGCGCCCGACCTGTACTCCGGCCGAGGGATCAAGTGCGTGATGGCGATGCTCAGGGCGTCACGGTCGGGTGCCGGCGAGGGCTACGAGGACATCGAGGCCGCTCGCCAATGGCTGAACGAGCGCGACGACTGCACCGGTCAGATCGGGATCATCGGCTTCTGCATGGGCGGCGGATTCGCGCTCCTGAGCGCGCCGCGCTACGACTTCGCGGCGGCGTCGGTGAACTATGGCGAGGTGCCCGAGGAGGCGGCCCAGCGACTCGCCGGCGCCTGCCCGATCGTCGCCAGTTACGGCAAGCGCGACCGCGGCCTCCCAGGCCGAGCGCAGCGGCTGGACCGGGCCCTGACCGCGCTCGGCGTCGAGCACGACATCAAGGAGTACCCGACGGTGGGCCATGCGTTCATGAACCGGTTCAACGTGGGACCGGGCCTGACCCCGCTGCTCAAGTACATCGGGCTGAACTACGAGCACGCGTCGGCCGAGGACTCGTGGCAACGGATCCTGGACTTCTTCGAGGCCCACCTCGCGCACCCCTCGACGCGCCCCACGCCCACCCCCTAGACGCGCTCGTCGCCAACCGCTCACCCCGGCGGCGCGTACACCCACTCGCCGGCGACGATCGTCCCGCAGGCGCGCAGACGATCGTCGAGCACCGCCAGGTCGGCGTCCATGCCGGGCGCGATCGCCCCCTTGCGATCGGCGAGCCCGAGCAACCGGGCTGGATTCGCCGACGCCATGGCGACCGCCTGCTCGACCCCGATCTCCAGGAACCGCACCGCGTTGGCGACGGCGGCGTCCATCGTCAGCGTGCTGCCGGCGATCGCCTCCCCGCCCGCGACCGTCGCCCGCCCGTCGGTGACCTGGACTTCGACGGCGCCCAGCCGGTAGGCGCCGTCCGGCATGCCCGCCGCCGAAACGGCGTCGGTGACGAGATGAACCCCGTGCCCGCCCTTCGCGCGGTGAAGCAGCCGCATCGCCAGCGGGTCGACGTGCACCGCGTCGCAGATCAGCTCACAGCTGACCGCCGGCAGGTCCAGCGCCGCCCCCACCAATCCGGGGGCGCGGTGGTGAAACGGGGCCATCGCGTTGAACACGTGCGTCGCCGCCCGCGCTCCGGCCTCCACCGCCGTGCACGCCTGGTCATAGTCGGCGTCGCTGTGGCCGAGCGAGACGACCACGCCCGCCTCCACCAGCTCGCCGATCAGCTCGACCGCCCCCGGCAGCTCCGGGGCCAGCGTCATCAGCGCCGTGGCACCCTCGCCGGCGAGCAGCAGCCGGCGCAGCAACCCGGCGTCAGGGGCCAGGAACGTATCCGGATCCATCGCCCCCGGCCGCGTCCGGCTCAGGAACGGCCCCTCCAGATGGGCACCGAGCACCTGCGCACCGCCGCCCCCCTCGCCCCCGCCCCCGCCGCCCCCGCCGCCCCCGCCGCCCATCGCGTCAGACCCGCGCCCGAGCACGCCGCTCCCACCCCCCATTGCGCCGCGGATCGCGTCCAGGCAACCCACGAGCTCGGCGGCCCCCGCCGGAACCGTCGTCGCCAACAGCGCCGTCGTCCCATGCCGGGCGTGGAACCGCGCCACCTCCCCCACCTCGTCCACCGAAGTTGTGTTGCACTGAGCCCCTCCGCCCCCGTGCACGTGCAGGTCGATCAGGCCCGGGATCAGCCACCGCGTCCCCAGATCGACCAGCTCACCTCCGTCGCCACCGGCGAACTCCCCGACCGACTCCACCCGGCCACCGGCCACCGCGACCTCACCGGAGATCGTCCCCGAAGGTGTGACGATCCGCTGACTGCGTAGCCGCACTAGTGGGCCTCACCCACTAATCCACTCCCCGGACCCACCGCGAGACCGACTACTGGGCCATCGCCTGGACCACCACCGGCGCCCCGGCACCCTCGGGATCAAGCGCCCCGGACTCGGGAGCGGTGGCCTGGACGGCCAGCACGGCGGTGTCGTCGGGCAGGCGATCGGCCGGGAACCCGAGCGCGCGCCGCTCGAGCTCGGCCATCAGCTCGTCGACGTCACCCGTGGGCATGTCGGCGAGCAGCGCGCGCAAGCCGGCATCGCCCGAGATCCGCGGGTTACGCTCGATCAGCCCGTCGGTGTAGAGCAGGAGCGTGTCGCCGGGCTGCAGGTCGATCGCGATCTCGGGGAATTCGGCGTCGGCGAACACCCCGAGCAGCGGCCCGTGGTCGCGCAGGGCGTCGACCTGCCCCGAGACCCGCCGCACCAGAGGTGGCGGATGGCCGGCGCAGGCGAGCGTCACTCGGATCCCGGTGGCGGTCGTGTCCAGACGGGCGTACAGGGCGGTGCAGAAACGGTCGTGGTCCGAGCTGCGCAGCTCCTCGTTGACGGCGGCGAGCACGTCCGACGGGCTGCGCTTCAAGCGGGCGATCGTGCGGGTCGTGTGGCGGGTGAGCGCCGTCACGGCGGCGGCGGCGGCGCCATGACCGGTCACGTCCCCCACGACCAGGCCCCAGGCGCCCTCGGCCAATGAGAACAGGTCGTAGAAGTCGCCACCCACGTCGGCGCCGCGCTCTGCGGGATGGAAGCTCACCGCGACCTGCATCCCGGAAACCTCGGGTAGTGCCCGCGGGAGCAGGCTGCTCTGGAGCTCGGCGAGGCGCCGCGCCCGCGCCTCGGCGTCCCGGGAGCGCCCGATCGCCACGCCAGCGGTCCGGGCCAGGAGGTCGATGACGCGGCGATCCTCGGGCGACGGCTGGCGCGGCTGCTCGTAGTACACGGCGATCGTGCCCACCAGGTCCCCGTCGTCCCCCCGGATCGGCGTCGACCAGCAGGCTCGCAGACCGAACTCGTCCACGAGCTCGCGAAAGTCGGCCCACAGCGGATCGGTCTGGGTGTCGGAGACGACCACCACCTCGTCTCGGAACGCGGCTGTGCCGCACGACCCCGCCCGGGGGCCGATCTCGATCCCGTCGATGGCGTCGTTGTAGGCGGCGGGGAGACTGGGCGCAGCGCCGTGAACGAGGTGCCGGCCGTCCGGTGACAGCAGCAGGATCGACGCCCAGGCATCGTATTCGGAGAGGTCCTGGACGCAGAGAACGATCGAGTCAAGCGTCCGCGGCAGCGACACCCCGTTGGCGATCAGCGCCAGGATGTCGCGCTGCGCGCCCAGCAGCTGCTCGGACCGGACCCGCTCGCTGACGTCCTGGAACACGAGCACCCCGGCGACCACGACCCCGTCCTCGTTCCGGATGGGCGCGGCGCTCACCCGCACGACGATGTCGCGGCCGGTGCCGCTGTGGTAGCACAGGTCCTCGTCCTCGACGATCTCGCCGTTGCGAATCGCCCTCGCCATCGGCTGCTCGGCTGAGTCAAGGGGTCGGTTGTCGAGCGAGAACAGCTGGTATTGCGAGTATCCCTCGACCGAGTCGGCGGCGAAGATCGGATGACCGAGGATCTCCTCGGCCTGCCTGTTGCCGGTGATGATCCGGCCCGAGGGCGCCTCGGCGAGGAGCACCCCCGCCGGCAGCTGCTGGATCGTCTGCTCCAGCCGAGAACGTTCGGCGCGTACGTCGGCGGCCGCCTGACGGCGCAGGCTGGACAGCTCGAGATGAGCCCGGACCCGGGCGAGGAGCTCCCGTCCCGAGAACGGCTTGGGCAGATAGTCGTCGGCGCCGGCCCCCAGCCCCTGGATCGCCGACTCCTCGCCGGCGCGGGCCGACAGCAGGATCACCGGTAGCTCCCGGGTCTCGGGTTCAGCCCGCAACGCCTCGATCAGCCCAAAACCGTCGAGCCCGGGCATCATCACGTCGCTGATCACCAGATCCGGCGGGCGGTCTCGCACCACCGCCACCGCCGCGGGGCCGTCACCCACCGCCTCGACCTCGAACTGGGACGCCAGCAGACTGCCGAGGTAGCGGCACAGGTCGGGGTTGTCGTCGACGATCAGGACCCGGGGGCGAGTTGCCGCATCCGCTGCGGCATCCGCCGCCACGGCCGCGGTGGCCGCGGCGCGGCCCGGAGCGCCGCTCCAGCTCAGCGCCTCCTCGACGAACAACGGCGCGATCGACGCGTCCGGCTCGACGCTGTCCTCGTGGACCTGATCGGCCGGCAGATGCGCCGCGCCGGTGGGGAGCCTGACCGTGAACTTCGACCCGTCGCCGACGACGCTGCGCACCGACACCTCGCCGCCGTGCAGCTCGGTGAGCTCCTTGACCAGCGCCAGCCCGATCCCGGAGCCCTCATAGCTGCGGGCGACGGTGCGGATGCGATGAAACCGATGGAACAACCGCTCCAGCTCTTCGGGTGGGATCCCGGCCCCGGTGTCGCTCACCGACAGCTCCACGGCGCCGTCGACGGCGCGCAGACCGATCGCGATGCGGCCCTCGAGCGTCGCCTTGAACGCATTGGAGATCAGGTTCAGGACGATCCGTTCCCAGAGGTCTCGATCTACGTAGACCGGCTCGGGCAGCGGCTCGCACTCGACCACGAGCTGCACCCCGGCGCGGGCGATCGCCTCCGCGAACGTGCCGGCGAGCTCCGCCGTCAGCCGCGCGAGATCGGTCGGCGCGAACTCGGCCTGCATCCGCCCCGCCTCGGCCCGGGAGAAGTCGAGCAGGGCGTTGACCAGCTTGAGGAGGCGCATGGCGTTGCGATGCACCAGTTCCAGCCGCTCGCCGTCGAGACCGGCCGGATCCGCCAGCGCGTCCTCGATCGGTCCGAGCATCAGCGTCAGCGGGGTGCGGAACTCGTGGCTGACGTTTGAGAAGAATGCCGTCTTGGCCCGATCGAGCTCCTCCAGTTGCTCGGCCCGACGGCGTTCGGCGTCATAGGTTCGCGACGCGGTGATGCCGGTCGACAGATACTGGGGGATCAGCTCGACGAACGAGGTGTAGTCGTGGTCGGTCGGGCAGTACGGGTTCACCCCGGCGACCATGTAGCCGTAGGGCTGCGCCTGGCCCGGCGCCCGGATCGCCAGCAGCAGGGCGTGCACCGGGCGCTCCACCCAAGCGCCCGTCGGCAGATCGTCGTAGCGGGAATCGGTGAGCTCCACCAGCGCCGCGCCGTGCGCGTCCGCCTCCGCCAGGGGCCACGGCCACTGCGTCCCCGAGCCGGGAATCACCTCCGGAGCCGACGGGTGTCCCTGCTCGATGCCGCTGGAGCATTCCAGGCGCAGTTCGCCGTCGCCGCCGAACAGGTAGACGATCGTGAACGGCAGGGACATCGGATTCCCGGCCAGCACCCGGCACGCCGCCTGCAGGAACTCGTGCTCCGCCTGGACTCCCGAGGAGACTGCCCCGAGCTCGCGCACGGTGGCCATCCGGCGCTCGCCGATCACGCGCTTGGTCTCCTCGCTGACGACGCACAGCATCCCGGCGACGCGACCGTCGTCGTCGGGCAGCGGGCTGTAGGAGAAGGTGTGGTAGGTCTCCTCGGGATAGCCGCTGCGCTCCAGGATCAACTGCAGCGCCTCGTCCCAGGTCGCCTCGCCGGTGTCGATCACCGTCTGGATCCGCGGACCGATCTGCGGCCAGATCTCGGCCCACACCTCCCGGGCGGGCCGTCCCAGCGCCCACGGATACTTCTTGCCGAGCGTGTCGCGCCGGTAGGCGTCGTTGCACAGGAACGTCAGCTCTGGGCCCCACGCCATCCACATGGCAAAGCGCGAGGTCAGCAGCACCCGGACCACCGTCGACAGGCTGCGGGGCCACTCCGGCATCGGTCCCAGCGGCGTCGCCGCCCAATCCACCGCCAGCAGATCGTGGCCGACCCCCCCTGCCTGCAGCATGAATTCGCGGAGGCCGGCGGGCTTGGTCTCGGTCAACCTAGGGGGTCTCCCGGCGACGTTCCGGATCGCGGTGATCCCCGCGGGGGGTGGTCAGGGGCACGTGCCAACCGTATCCGACTCGGGGCGCCCACCACACCTCTCATGTTGGCATGCATACACAGCCCGTGCGCCCGGGCCGGTGACCCGGGATCAGAGCTGGCGCGAGGACCAGAGGATCGCCGACAGCACCACCGCGACGATCGACACCACGAGGCCGACGATCCATCCCTGGGAGTGGCTGGACACCATGATCGCGGCGATGGCCACGCCCACCGCGATGACGCCGCCGGTGGCGATCAGGCGTACGAGCAGGCGCTCGAGTACCAGCGGCCGCCGGGGCCGCTGGGGAAGCATGTTGTCCGAACGACGCTGCCCGGCGGGCTCGCCGACGGGCGCCTGCTCGTAGGGCTCGTCGCCCGGGGGCTCCCGCTCGCTGGTCCGGGCCCTCCGCTGGGCGGCTCGGCGCTCCCGCCGGGTGGCGCGGCGATCCCGCTCGACTGCGCGGCTCTCCCGCCGCGGGGTTCCGGACTCCAGCTCGCCGGCGCCGGTTTCCGCCGACGGCGCATCGGAGCTGTCGTACGGGCCGGCCTCCGGAGGATCGTTCTCGGTGCTCATCCTTAGTCCTTGTTATCACCGCGGACCGCCCCTGGCAAACCGCGCCTGCGTACCTGCAGGCGGGTACGACGCAGCCGGCGGCGCGGAAGTAGCATCCGCCGTCTGTGACCAGCGCTCAGCCGAGAGGCAGCCGCGGATGAGCACGAGGACCGCCCAGCGGCCGGGTTCGGTGGCGGATGTGGTCGGGGCGACGGTCGCGGCGACCGGGGTGACCGACGCGTTCGGGGTGCTCGGCAGCGGCAATCTGGTCGTCACCAACGCGCTCTGTAGCGCCGGGGCGCGATTTCATCACGCCCGTCACGAGGGCGGGGCGATCTGCATGGCGGACGGGTATTCGCGGGTGAGCGGACGCGTCGGGGTGTGCAGCGTCCACCAGGGCCCGGGGTTGACGAACACGATGACCGGTTTGACCGAGGCGGCCAAGAGCCGGACGCCGCTGTTGGTGCTGGCCGGGGAGGCGCCGGCGGCGGCGCTGAACTCGAACTTCCGGATCGATCAGCCGGGGCTGGTGGAGTCGGTGGGCGCGGTCGCCGACCGGGTCCACGGCCCGGCGTCGGCCGCCGATGACACCCAGCGGGCCTATCAGCGGGCGATCATCGAGCGCCGGCCGGTGGTGCTGATGCTGCCGATCGACATTCAGCCGCAGCCGCCCGCGGCGCTCACCCCGACCCAGCCGCCGCTGCCGCCGCTGCCGGCGCCGGCGCCATCGCCGGAGGCGATCGCCGCCGTCGCGGAGCTGCTGGCGGGGGCGCAGCGCCCCGCGATCATCGCCGGCCGCGGGGCCGTTCTGGCCGGCGCGAGGGATGAGCTGGAGCGGCTCGGGGAACTGATCGGCGCGGTGCTGGCCACGTCGGCTCCGGCCAACGGCCTGTTCGCGGGGCTGCCGTATGCGCTCGGGATCTCGGGCGGGTTCGCGTCGCCGTTCGCGGCCCAGCTGTTGCCAGAAGCCGACGTGGTCCTGGTGGCGGGCGCGTCGGTCAACCATTGGACGACCCGTCACGGTGAGCTGATCGCCCCGGGGGCGAAGGTCGCACAGCTCGACCTCGAAACCGCCGCGATCGGCCGCAACCGCCCCGCTGACCTGGCGGTGGTCGCTGACGCCGCCGCCGCGGCGCGGCTGCTGGCCGACGAGCTGGAGCGCCGCGGCCATCACCACACCGGGTTTCGCACACCTGAGCTGGCCCACGAGATCGCCGCCCACCGTTGGCCCGACGAGCCCTTCGAGGACGCCACCACCGATGAGGGCATCGATCCGCGGACGCTGTCCATCACCCTGGAGCAGCGGCTGCCGGCCGACAAGGCGGTGGCGGTGGATTCGGGACACTCGCTCGGCTATCCGGCGATGTTCCTGTCGGTCCCCGACGCCCACGCCTGGCTGTTTCCCAACGGGTTTCAGGCCGTCGGACTCGGGCTGGGGACCGCGATCGGCGCCGCCATCGCCCGGCCGGATCGGCTGACGGTGGCGGCGATCGGCGACGGGGGCGCGTTCATGGCCCTGGCCGAGCTCGAGACCGCCGCGCGGCTCGGGCTCAAGCTGCTGGTGGTGATCTACGACGATCGCGCGTATGGCGCCGAGGTGCACCACTTCGCTCCGTTGGGCCACGACGTCAGCCGGGTGCAGTTCCCCGATGCCGACCTCGCCGCCATCGCCCGCGCCTGCGGAGCGGACGCCGCGACCATCCGCCGCTCGATCGAGCTCGACATCGTCGACGCCTGGCTCGCGGAATCCAACCCGCGCCCGCTGGTGCTCGATGCCAAGGTCAACCCCGAGATCCGTGCAGAATGGCTCGCCGAAGCCTTCCGCGCCGGCTGACGAACCCGTGACCATCGAAAAGGAGAAGCGCATGTCCAGCACCCAGGCCGGCCAGGTCTCGTCCCTGCTTGACGGGCTCACCTCCGGGGCCGTGCAGATCGTCGATCTGACGCAGCCGCTGACCGAGACGACGCCGGTGATCCAGCTGCCGCCCCCGTTCGCCAACACCCCCGGTCTCTCCCGGGAGGCGATCTCTCACTACGACGATCGGGGTCCCGCCTGGGCGTGGTACACGTTGACCATCGGCGAGCACGTCGGCACCCACGTCGACGCCCCGATCCACTGGATCACCGGCCGCGACGGACTCGACATCGGGTCGATCACCCCGCAGACGCTGGTCGGCCCGGCGTGCGTGATCGACAAGACCGCCGAGACCGAAGCCGCGGGCGGCGACTACCTGCTCACCGTCTCAGACCTCGAGGCCTGGGAGTCCGAGCACGGCCCCATCCCAGACGGCGCCTGGGTGCTGCTGCGCTCCGGCTGGAGCTCGCGCGCCCAAGATCAGGATGAGTTCCTTAACGTGGGCGCGAACGGCCCGCGCACCCCCGGCCCCGATGTGGACGCATCGAGATGGCTGAGCGAGCGGGCGATCGCCGGCTTCGGCACCGAGACCGTCGGCATCGACGCCGGATCCGCCGGCGGTATGGAGCCGGCCTTTCCCCTGCACAACCTGCTGCTCGGGGCCGGCAAGCTCGGGCTCACCCAGCTGGCCAATCTTCACCAGCTCCCGATCACCGGCGCGCTGCTCGTCGTCGCTCCGTTGCGACTGGTCGGCGGCACCGGCAGCCCCAGCCGGGTGTTCGCGTTCGTGCCCAGGGCGTAGTGCAACGTTCTCGAACCCTCTCTGCGCTCCGGCGGCAAAGGTCTCTTGGGACGCCGGGCTAGTCCCGCGCCGCCGGTGTCGGTGACGAAGGCGAGCCGCGCCGACGCGGTCGCCCGCGACGCCGCCGACCCGCTGCGCGCCTTCTACGACCGGTTTGCGGTCGCCGACGACGGGCTGATCTACCTGGACGGCAACTCGCTCGGGCGGCTGCCCAGGGACACCGCGGCCCGGATCGAAGAGGTCGTATCGACGCAGTGGGGCGAGCGGCTGATCCGCGGCTGGAGCGAGGGGTGGATGGAGCTGCCGGTGACGATCGGCGACCGGCTGGGCGAGTCGCTGCTCGGGGCCGCCCCCGGGCAGGTGGCGCTCGCCGACTCGACCACGGTCTGCTTCTACAAGCTGGCCGCCGCCGCGCTCGACGCCCGCCCCGACCGGACCGAGATCATCACCGACGTCGACAACTTCCCCACCGACCGCTACGTGCTGGAGAGCCTGGCGTCCGATCGCGGCCACAGGATCGTGTGGATCGAGGCCGACCCCCATGCCGGTCCCGACCCGGGACAGGTCGCCGACGCGATCACCGATCAGACCGCGCTGGTGACCTTCTCCCAGGTCTCCTACCGCTCGGCGTTCATCCTCGATGCCCGGGCGATCACCGACGTCGCGCACGACGGCGGCGCGCTGGCGCTGTGGGACCTCAGCCACAGCGCCGGGGCGATCCCGGTGGCGCTGGACGGCGACGGGATCGATCTCGCCGTCGGCTGCACCTATAAGTACCTGAACGGCGGGCCGGGGGCACCGGCGTTCCTGTACGTCCGCCGCGAGCACCAGGGCGAGCTGCGCCAGCCGATCTGGGGGTGGCTGGGACGGCGCGACCCGTTCGAGATGGCGCCCGGCTACCTCCCCGGCGACGGGATCTCGGCGATGCTGTCGGGGACGCCGCCGGTGCTGGCGCTGACCGCCGCCGCGGCCGGGATCGACCTGGCGATCGAAGCCGGGATCGAAGCGATCCGGCGCAAGTCCGTGGCGCTCACCGGCTATGCGATCCAGTTGATTGATGAGCGGCTTGCGCCGCTCGGTTTTTGCGCGGGGTCGCCGCGGGACCCGGCGCGGCGGGGTTCGCACGTGGCGCTCGTGCACCCTCGGGCGAGGACGCTGTCGCGGCGGCTGATCGACGACGGGGTGGTGGTCGACTTTCGCACCCCGGACGTGATCCGGCTCGGCCTCTCCCCGCTCACGACCCGGTTCGCCGACGTGTTCGACGGGCTGGCGCGGCTCGAGGCGCTGCTCCGGTAGCGGGACCGGACAGGGGCGAAGGGGTAGTCGCCCCGACCCGCCACTAAGACCAGCCCTCGGGCGCGGTCAGCACCTCCGGCGGGTCGGGCTCGAACTCGGGCTCTTCCCGGGGTAGACGCGGCCGGGCGTCGGATCCGTCGCTGCCGTCGCGCTCCGGCCCGAACGAGCGCTGCAGCTCCTTGCGGACCTCGTCGCCACGACCGATCGGCGGCTTGCGGGAGCCGGCCTGGTACTGGGGCACCCAGGCGACGCCCTCCCCGGCGTAGTCCTGCTCGGCGGCGGCGTGCAGGGTCCAGTGCGGGTCGTACAGGTGGGGGCGGGCGAGCGCGCACATGTCGGCCCGCCCGGCGAGCACGATCGTGTTGACGTCGTCGTAGCTGGCGATCGCCCCGACGGCGATCGTCGGCATCCCCACCTCGTTGCGGATCCGGTCGGCGAACGGCGTCTGGAAGCTGCGCCCGAAGGCCGGCTGCTCGTCGGGAGTCACCTGTCCGGAGGAGACGTCGACGATGTCGCAGCCGTGCTCGCGCAGCATTCGGGCGAACTCGACGGCATCGTCGGGATCGAAGCCGCCCTCCACCCAGTCGGTCGCCGAGATGCGGACGCTCATCGGCTTCTCGGCCGGCCACGCCGCCCGGCAGGCGTCGAACACCTCGAGCGGATAGCGGGCCCGCGCGGCCAGCGATCCGCCGTACTCATCGGTGCGCCGGTTGGTCACCGGCGACAGGAAGCTCGACAGCAGGTAGCCGTGGGCGCAGTGGAGCTCCAGGAGGTCGAAGCCGGCTTCGTCCACGCCGCGCGTCGCCCACACGAACTGATCGCGGACCGCATCCAGGTCGGCGCGCGTCATCTCGCGCGGCACCTGGTTGAGCTGCGAGTAGGCGATCGGCGACGGGGCGATCACCTCCCAGTTGTCCTCCTCCAGGGGCTGGTCGATCCCCAGCCACATCAGCTTGGTCGAGCCCTTGCGGCCGGAGTGGCCGATCTGAGCGGCCATCGCACAGCCGGCGTAGCGGTGGCCGAACTCGACGATCCGCCGCCACGCATCGATGTGCTCCGATCGGTACATGCCGGCGCACCCGGGCGTGATCCGGCCGATGTCAGACACGCAGATCATCTCGGTGTAGACGAGCGCGGCGCCTCCCAGCGAGCGCGATCCGAGGTGCACGAGGTGGAAGTCAGACGGGGTGCCGGCGACGGCGGAGTACATGTCCATCGGCGAGACGACGACCCGGTTGGGCAGCTCCAGGCCGCGGAGGCGCAGCGGCGCGAACATCGGCGGGCGAGCGCTGAACCCGCGCTCGTCGGCGAACCGGTCGTCCACGTCGCCGACGAACTCCTGGTCGCGCAGCCGCAGGTTGTCGTAGGTCACGCGCCGGCTGCGGGTCAGCAGGTTGAACGCGAACTGCAGCCGGGGCTGGTTTCCGTAGCGGCCGATCCCCTCGAACCACTCGAGCGAGCCCTGGGCCGCCCGCTGGGTCGACTCCACCACCGGGCGGCGCTCGGACTCGTAGGCGGTGAGGGCATCGGCGGGGCCGTGCTGTGCAAACGCCCAGGCCAGCGCGACCGCGTCCTCCATCGCCAGCTTGGTTCCCGATCCGATGGAGAAATGGGCGGTGTGGGCGGCGTCGCCGAGCAGCACCACGTTGCCCGAGCGCCAGCGCGCGTTGCGCACGGTCACGAAGTTGATCCACTTGGAGTTGTTGGCCTGCAGCGTGTGCCCCTCCAACGCGTCGGCGAACAGCTCGCGACAGAACTGCACCGAAGCCTCGTCGCTGACGCCCGGCGGCAGCGAGCCACCGGTTTGGTGCAGGCCGGCCCGCCGCCACGTCGCCTCGCCCACCTCGGCGATGAACGTGCTCATGTGACGGCTGTAGGGATAGGCATGGCCGACAAAGACGCCGTCAGGCGTCTCCTCGATAAAGAACTTGAACGCGTCGAACACCAGGTCGGTGCCCATCCACATGTACCGGCTGCGGCGAGGATCGAGCGTCGGGTGGAAGTCGCCCGCCCGCGCCGCCCGGACCGAGCTGGAGGCCCCGTCGGCGCCCACCACCAGGTCGACATCCTGCTGCAGGTGCTCGACACTGGGTGTCTCCGTCTCAAAGCGGATCTTCACCCCAACCGACAGCGCCCGCCGCTGCAGGATGCCGAGCAGCTCTCGCCGGCCGAGCGCCGAGAAGCCATGGCCGCCGGAGCGCGTCCTGACCCCGCGGCGGTGGATGTCGATGTCGGTCCAGTGGACGAACTGGTCGGTGATCTGGCGGTAGCTGACCGGATCGGCGTGCTCGAACACCGTCAGCGTCTCGTCGGAGAACACCACCCCGAACCCGAATGCGTCCTGCGCTCGGTTGCGCTCGTAGACGGTGACCTCGCACTCCGGGTCCACCCGGCGCATCAGGATCGAGAAGTACAGGCCTCCGGGGCCGCCGCCGGCTACCGCAATCCTCATCGCCTCAGCGTAACCGTCCTGCACTCGCCGCGACCGGCGTCACACGTCGAGGTCTGAGAGATGCTCGTAGCGCAGCGCGAGCCCGTTGACCACGTTGTGCATCAGCGCCAGCGCCGCCCGCACGTTGGCGTGGGCGACCGGCGGCAGGTCCTCGGCGCACAGCGCCTTGAGCTCCTCGTAGACGGCGAGCAGCCGTTCCTCGCCGGCGGTCATCTCGGCGCCGAGCAGGTCGCGGTTGGGGGCGGGGGGCGGGGACGGGGTCACGTCGCCGCCCCGATCGGCGCGTCGCGCTTGTCGATGGTTCGCTTGGCCTTGAGCTCGAACCGCGGCAGCTCGCCGGCGCCGGCGCGCTCGATCCGGAAGTTGAGGCCCTCGTGGGCGGCGGCGAGCCGGCTGTGCAGCGTCTCGCACAGTGGCTGCCAGCGGCCGTCGCCGGCGTCGGTCTTGAGCTCGACGCGGAGCGTGATCTCGTCGCGGACGCCCTCGCGGGTGATCACCGTCTGGAACTCGTCGACCTCGGAGTACTCGCGCACGATCGCCTCGATCGCCCGCGGGTACACATTGGTGCCGCGGATGATCTTCATGTCGTCGACGCGGCCGAGGATCCCGCCCTCGTAGATGTCAAAGCCCCGCCCGCAGGTGCAGGTGGAGGCGGGCACCTTGCAGACCAGGTCGCCGGTGCGGTAGCGCAGCAGCGGGATCGCGCCCCGGCCAAACGAGGTCACCACCCGCTCGCCCGGCTCGCCGTAGGCGACCGCCTCGAGGGTGTCCGGGTCGATCACCTCCTCGAGCACGTGGTCCTCGATGATGTGCGTGCCCCCCGGCTGGTGCTCGCACTCGAACACCATGATCGTGCCGATCTCGGTCATCCCCGCGGTGTCGAACGCCTTGGCGCCCCACTGCGCCTCGACCAGCGCCTTGGTCTGCGGGATCGAGCCGGCCGGCTCACCGGACAGAATCACCCGCTCCACCGCGGATCCGGGCAGGTCGATTCCGAGCGCCTGGGCCTCCTGGGCCAGGCGCAGGGCGTAGGTGGGCGTCGACGCCACCACGGTCGCCTGAAAGTCGACGATCTGCCGCACCCGCGTCTCGGTCGTCTGGGCGCCGCCGGGCACGTTGAGCACGCCGATCTTCTCCATCGCGTAGTGCAGGCCCCAGAAGCCGATGAACGAGCCGTAGCCGAACGCGATGTAGGCGGTGTCGCCGGGACGCACGCCGCACCCCCAGATCCCGTAGGCCCACATCTCGGCGATCCACGCCCAGTCCTTGCGCGAGTCCAGCGCGCGCAGCGGCCCCTTGCCGGTGGTCCCCGACGTGGTGTGGACGCGGATCGCGCCCTCTCCGCCGATCGTGGGGAGCTCGCCGTAGGGCGGGTGCGCGAACTGCGACTCCATCCACTGCTCGCGGGTGAGCATCGGCAGGCTGCCCAGATCGGCGAGCGAGCTCAGCTGCGCCGGGTCCAGGTCGGCCAGCGTGCGCGCAAACCAGGGGCTGCGCTGCTTGGCCCAGGCCATCTGCCCGCGCAGCTTGGCCAGCTGCAGCGCCTCGAGAGCCGGGCGCTCGAGCGTCTCGACCTTCGGATTCCAATAGGCGCTGTCAGCCGTCAACGATGCCTCGGCGGGGCAGCATAGCTCGCGGTGAGGCGGCCTGCGGTCGGGTATCGTCGGCCCGGATGAGCCCATTTCGCGCCAGCGTGTCGCTGACCGAGTCCTGGCGGAACTTCGCGTTCGCCGTCACCGGCGGCGTCGCCACGGTGCGCTTGGACCGTCCCGACAAGCTCAACGCGCTCACCTTCGACGCCTACGCCGATCTGCGGGAGCTGCTGGCGCAGCTGCCCCAGCGCGACGACGCCCGGGCGCTGGTCATCACCGGCGAGGGACCGGGCTTCTGCTCGGGCGGCGACGTGGAGGAGATCATCGGTCCGCTGCAGGAGATGGGCGCGGCCCGGCTGCTGGAGTTCACCCGGATGACCGGCGGCGTCGTCAAGGCGCTGCGCGAATGCCCGCTGCCGGTGATCGCCGCCGTCAACGGCGTCGCCGCCGGCGCGGGGGCGGTGATCGCGCTCGCCTGCGACTTCCGGCTGTTGGCCGCGTCGGCCTCATTCGCGTTCCTGTTCACGCGCGTGGGACTCGCCGGGGCCGACATGGGCTCGGCCTACCTGCTGCCGCGGGTCGTCGGCCTGGGGCGCGCCACCGAGTTGTTGCTGCTCGGCGACAAGGTCTCAGCCGACCGGGCACTCACGATCGGGTTGGCCACCGAGGTCGTGCCCGACGACGAGCTCGTCGATCGCGCCGGCGCCCTGGCGCAGCGGCTGGTGGAGGGGCCGGCGTTCGCGTTTGCCACCACCAAGTCGCTGCTCACCCGGGAGCTCGACATGGGCCTGGGGCCGGCGATTGAGCTCGAGGCGATCACCCAGGCGCTGCTGATGCACTCCGAGGACTTCGAGGAGTTCTACGCCGCCTGGAGCGACGGCCGGCGACCCGACTGGGTGGGCCGGTGAGCGAGCTGGTCAACTCCGCGGACCTGGCCGCCCCCGTCGGCTTCTCCCATGCCGTGCGGGACGGAAACACGGTGTATCTCGCCGGTCAGACGGCGCAGGCCGCGGATGGCTCGATCGTCGGCGAGACGATCTCAGAGCAGTTCGACGTCGCCGCCGGCAACCTGATGACCGCGCTGCGAGCCGCCGGCGGTGAGGCCGCCGACCTCGTCTCGCTGCAGGTGTTCGTGACCGCGGTGGCCGAGTACCGCGCGTCGCTGACCGAGCTGGGCCGGGTGTGGCGGCGTCACTTCGGGCGGCGCTACCCGGCGATGGGGCTGTTCGGGGTGACCGAGCTGTTCGATCCGGCGGCCAAGGTGGAGCTGATGGGCGTGGCGGTGCTGTCGGCCGACGGATGAGCGACGCGCTTAACCTGCACCTGACCGACGCCCAGCGTCAGCTGTACGACGACACCCGAGCGCTGGCGTCACAGACGCTGGCCCCGATCGCCGCCGGCGGCGAGCCCGGACGGGTCAACCGCCCGCTGGTGACGGCGCTGGCCGAGCACGGGCTGCTCGGGCGGATGTTCGACGGCGGGGCGGTGAGCGCGATCGAGCTCTGCCTGATCCGCGAGGCGCTCGCTCGCGGCTGCGGGGAGGCCGAGACCGCGTTCGCGCTCCAGGGCCTGGGCGCGTACCCGATCTTCCAGGCGGGGTCGGCGGGGCTCCGGGAGGAGTGGATTCCGCGGGTGGCCGACGGGACGGCGGTGGCCGCATTCGCCTTGACCGAGCCTGACGCGGGGTCCGATCCGGCGGCGTTGCGGTTGCGCGCCGAGCGCAGCAGTGGCGGCGGGTACGTGCTGAGCGGCGAGAAGCTGTGGATCTCCAACGCGCCCGAGGCCGACATCTACACCGTGTTCGCCCGGACCTCGACGGAGGCCGGAGCCCGCGGGCTGACCGCGTTCGCGATCCCCGGGGGCGCGCCCGGTCTCAGCGGATCGGCACGGGAGCTGTTGGCGGCGCACGCGATCGGATCGCTGACATTCGACGGGGTCGAGGTTGCCCCGGATCAGATGCTCGGGGAGCCGGGCGCCGGCTTCCGGGTCGCGATGCGCACGCTTGACCTGTTCCGGCCCAGCGTCGGCGCGTTTGCGATCGGGATGGCCCGAACGGCGCTGGAGCTGGCGACCTCGTACGCGCTGGGCCGCGAGACGTTCGGCAAGCCGCTGCGCGACCACCAGGCGGTCGCCCACCGCCTGGCCGACCTGCGCGCTCAGACCGAGGCGGCGCGACTGCTCGTCCACCACGCCGCCCTCGCCCACGACGCCGGCGTCCCCGACCCGAGCGTCGCCGCGATGGCCAAGCTGCTCGCCACCGAGGTCGCCCAGGCGGCGGTCGACGCCGCCGTCCAGTTTCACGGCGCGGTGGCACTGGAGCGCGGCCACCCGCTCGAGCACCTGTACCGCGACGTCCGCGGGCCGCGGATCTACGAGGGCGCCTCCGAGATCCAGCGCGAGATCATCGCGCGGGCGATGTTCCGGGCCGCCGAAGTGGGAGGGTGAGCGTGCCCGGGAAGCCGCGGACGGTGGTGGTCACCGGCGGATCCCGCGGCATCGGCCGGGCCACGGTGGCCCGGTTCGCCGCCGCCGGAGAGCGGGTGATCGCGCTCGGCCGCGACCGGCGGGCGTTGGACGCGCTGGACGTGGACACGCGAGTGTGCGACGTCACCCGCGAGGCGGCGGTGATCGACGCCTTCAGCGAGATCGGCGAGGTCGACGTGCTCGTCAACAACGCCGGCATGGGCGAATCGGCGAGTTTGGCGGCGACGACGCTGGACTCGTGGCGACGGCACCTGGAGGTCAACGCCACCGGGCCGTTTCTGTGCATGCGCGCCGTCGTCCCCGGAATGCGCGAACGGGGCGACGGAGCGATCGTCACCGTTGCCTCGGTCCAGGGCCGCGCCGGCGCGGCCTACACCAGCGCCTACACCGCCTCCAAGCACGCGGTCGTCGGGTTGACCCGCGCCGTCGCCAGCGAGCTGACCGGCACCGGGGTGCGCGTGAACGCCGTCTGCCCGACGTTCGTGCGCACCGAGATGACCGAACGCTCGATCGCCAACATCGTCCAGCGAACCGGACGCTCGCCCGAGCAGGCCGAGGCGGCGCTGGCGGCGGCGTCGCCGCTGGGGCGGCTGCTGGAGCCCGAGGAGGTGGCCGGAGCGATCGTGTACCTGGCGTCGTCTGCGGCGGCGGCGATCACCGGTCAGGCACTGGTGATCGACGGCGGCGGGGTCCAGGCGTAGCGGCGCCGGCATTTGGTACCTTGCCCGCGGGTGACGGGCAGTCAAGGGGGGCGTTCGGGTCGTGGCCGAGTCAGATCACGGCTGTGTCAGATCGCGGAGGAACATATGAAGCGTCTGGTGTCTCGCCGCCCGTCGGCGGCGATGGTGGTGGCGGTCGCGGCCTTGTTCGTGGCGCTGAGCGGGGGCGCCTACGCGGCGTGGCGGCTGCCGGCGAACAGTGTCGGCACCGCTCAGCTCAAGAACGGCGCGGTGAGCGCAACCAAGCTGCGCCGCGGCGCCGTGACCTCGGTGAGCGTGAAGCGCGGCTCGCTGCTGTCAAAGGACTTCAAGAAGGGTCAGCTTCCCGCCGGAGCTCGCGGGCCCCGGGGTCTCACCGGGCCGCGTGGTCGCCGCGGGCCCGCCGGACCGCAGGGTCCGCAGGGAGCAGCCGGAACCGCCGGCGCGAATGGTGCGCAAGGCCCGGCCGGCCGCGGCGTCCAGGTGTTCACCACCACCGGCCGATATCCGGTTCCGAGCGGCGTCACCCGACTGATCATCTCGGCGACCGGTGGCGGCGGCGGCGGGGGATCGTCCGAGGGCGGCGGCGCGGGAGGCGGTGGCGGCGCCGGCGCAGCCGTCCGGGCACTCGTCGACGTCACCTCCGGGCAGGCGCTCACCGTGACAGTGGGGACGGGCGGTGCCGCAGGTAGCTCTTTCGGAGGGGGCGCCGCGGGCGATGCGACCACCGTGACGACGAACGTCGGCGGCTCGACCACGCTCGTGTCGGCGGGCGGCGGGGGCGGCGGCGGCGGGGCCGGCAGCCCCGCAACCGGTGGCACGGCGGGAGCCTTCACCACCACCGGCACCGCGCTGAGTGGGTCGATCGCGGCCGGGCAGGCCAGCAGCGTCCCGGACTGTGGGGATGGAAACCCGGGAGTGGGAGGCGGCGGCGGGGGCACGCCGGGCACGGCAGGATCAGGTGGCGCCGGAGGCTCGGGAACCTGCAATATCGCTGGCATTGGAAGCAGCCAGCCCGGCACGGCGGGTCAAAACGGCGCGGTGGAGATCCTTCCGGTGACGTCCAACGGCTAGTCCCGGGTCGCCGCCAGGCGCTCGGGAGCGTCGAACCGATCGAGCAGCCCGTCGTCGCCGAACCGGGTGATCGACTCGATCCCGTCGCCGCGGATCCCGACCACGAACAGTCCGGATCGGATCCAGCGCCCGGCGTCATCGGGGAAGTAGTAGGCGAACGCCGGCTGACCGTTGGCCCCGGTCGCCTGGAAGCGCCACGGGCTCGTCCGGCTGGCGTGGCGAGCGCGCAGGAACTCGCCGATCGCGTCCGGGCCCTGATGCCACTCGGGCTCCGGCGGCATGCTGACCACCGCGTCCGCGGTCAGCAGGGCGACGACGGTGTCGATGTCGTCGCGCTGAAACGCCTCGGCGAACCGGTTGATCAGGTCGCTGTCGGCGCCGGAACGGGGCAGCGCGAGGCGCTCCCGGCGGGGCGGCAGCCGTTGCTCCAGCGTCGTCCGGGCGCGCTGCAGGGCGCTGTTGACCGACGCCGCCGACGTGCCGAGCATCTCCGCCACCTCGTCGGCGTGGAAGCCGAGCACGTCGCGGAGCACGAGCACCGCCCGCTGGCGCGGGGCGAGGTGCTGCAGGCCGCTCACGAACGCGAGCGCCACCGTCTCCTTGGCCTCGTACCGGGCCTCGGGACCGGGCTCGGCGTCGATCAGCCCGGCGAGCAGCCGGTCGGGGTACGGCTGCAGCCAGGCGATCTCGGCATGGCTCTCCGCCGGATGGGGGCTAGCGCCGGTCGTGCCGGGCGCCGCTTGGGGGCGGCGCCCTGAGTCGCGGAGAGCATTGAGACAGCGGTTGGTGGCGATCGTGTACAGCCAGGCGCGCAGCGACGAGCGGCCCTCGAATTGCTCCAGCCCCCGCCACGCCGCCAGCAGGGTCTCCTGGAGCAGGTCCTCGGCGTCCTGGAGCGAGCCGACGATCCGGTAGCAGTGCAGCTGCAGCTCGCGGCCGTAGGGCTCGGTCAGCTGCGCGAACGCCTCCTCGTCTCCGCGCTGGGCGCGGGCCAGGCGGTTGTGCTCCAGACGTTCGCGTTGCCAGGTCAATTCGGGTTCGTGCATTCAGTGAAGACGACACCAAGCCTCTCAGAAACTCATCGGCCAATTCGGGCGCGGCCCCGGGTCATGACCAGCAGTGATCGCAACGACTGGAGGAATCGTGGGAACCAAATCGGAACGATGGGTGCTGGTGCTGAGCTCGGTGGCGTCGCTGATGGTGGCGCTCGACGCCCTGGTCGTCACGACCGCGCTGGGCACGATTCGCCGGCATCTCGGCGCCTCGATCGACGAGCTGGAGTGGATCGTCAATGCCTACGGGCTGAGCTTCGCGGTGCTGCTGATCCCGGCCGCTGCGCTCGGTGATCGGCTCGGTCGCCGGCGGCTGTTCGCGGCGGGACTGGGATTGTTCGTGATCGGCTCGGCGGCGTGCGCGGTGTCGCCCAACGCCGGGCTGCTGATCGCGGCCCGGGCGCTGCAGGGCTCGGCGGCGGCGCTGGTGGCCCCACTGTCACTGGCGCTGCTGAGCGCGGCGATCCCGCCGGCACGGCGGGGTCAGGCGATGGGCATCTTCGGCGGCATCACCGGGATCGCGGTCCTCGGTGGCCCAGTGATCGGCGGCGCCGTCACCCAGGGGCTGGCCTGGCAGTGGGTGTTCTGGATCAACGTGCCGATCGGCCTGGCGACGATCCCGCTGGTGCTGACCAAGGTGGCCGAGAGCTACGGACCACGCGCGCGGCTCGACGTTCCCGGCCTGGTGCTGGTCACCGGCGCCGCGGTGGGGATCGTGTGGGGGCTGATGCGCGGCAACGATGTCGGCTGGGGGAGCCCGCAGGTGGTCGGGCCGCTGGCCGCCGGGGTGGCGCTGCTGGCCGCGTTCGTGGCCGTGCAACGGCGCGTCGCGGAGCCGATGCTGCCGCCACGGTTGTTCGGATCCCGGGGCTTCTCCGCCGGGAGCGCGGCCAACTTCCTGCTCTCCTGCTCGCTGTTCGGGGCGGTGTTCTTCATGGCCCAGTTCCAGCAGACCGCGCTCGGCCAGGACCCGCTCGATTCCGGGCTGCGCCTGCTGCCATGGACCGCGACGCTGTTCTTCGTCGCGCCGGTGGCCGGTGCATTTGTCGCGCGGGTCGGCGAGCGCAAGCTGGTGGCGGTCGGCCTGACGCTGCAGGGGGTGGGCATGGCGTGGATCGCGCTGATCGCCGCGCCCGGCATGACCTACTGGCACATGATCCCGCCGCTGGTGATCGCCGGCGCGGGAATCTCGATGGCGATCCCGAGCGTCCAGAACGCGGTGATCAACGCGGTCGCGCCCGGCGACCTCGGCAAGGCGTCGGGGACGTTCATGACGATGCGCCAGCTCGGCGGCGTATTCGGGCTGGCGATCGCGGCGGCGGTGTTCAGCGGCGCCGGAAGCTATGCGTCTGCGAGCGCGTTTGGCGACGGCTTCGTGCCGGCGATCGCGGTCTCGGCCGGGTTCTCGCTGGCCGGGGCGGCGGTGTCGCTGGCCCTGCCGCAGCGGTCGGCTAGTCCAGCCGAATCGGCGCCGCGGCCCGAGCCGATGGCCGAGCCCCTGCCGGCGCCACTCGCCTCGTAATCCCGGGATCCGGGGTCGCAAGCGTCCTCTGGCCGGCGACTTCCACGGCCAGACGGACGTTTGCGTCACCTGCCTGGTCGCCGGCGGGGCCGACTCGGTCGCGAAGTCCGGCGTCGCGGCGCACCGAGCCCGACTCATCGCTCGGCCGCCGGGACGCCCGCGGAGACTTCAGTGGCCGAGGTAGGCGCGCCTGAGGTCTTCGCTCTGGAGCAGCTCGCCGGCCGCGCCCGAGAGCACCAGCGACCCGGTGGCGAGCACATAGCCACGGTCGGCGATCGACAGCGCCATGGTGGCGTTCTGCTCCACCATCAGGATCGCCACGCCGGACTCGTGGACCTCCTTGATGATCCGGAAGTTCTGTTGGACAAGCGCGGGCGAGAGCCCCATCGAGGGCTCGTCCATCAACAGCAGCCGGGGACGCGACATCAACGCCCGCCCCATCGCCACCATCTGCTGCTCGCCGCCCGAGAGCGTGCCGGCGAGCTGGTCGCGGCGCTCGTGCAGGCGGGGAAACAGCGTGTGGACGCGGTCCAGGTCCTCCTTGAACGAGGCCCCGTCCTGGAGCACGGCCCCGAGCTCGAGGTTCTCGAACACCGTCATCTGGCCGAACAGGCGCCGGTTCTCGGGCACGATCGCCAGTCCGCGGGCGATGCGCTCGGGCACTGGGCGGGTGGTGACGTCTTCGGAGTCGAACAGCACTCGTCCCGCCCGCGGGCGGACCAGCCCGAGGATCGTCTTCAGCGTGGTCGACTTGCCCGAGGCGTTGCCGCCGAGCAGGCAGACCAGCTCGCCGGCATCGACCTGGATCGAGATCCCCTGGAGGATCCGCATCTGGCCGTAATAGGTGGTGACGTCGTCCAGTGACAGCAGCATCGTCGCGCCTCGGTGCTATGCCTCGGCGAGCGCTTCGGGATCGCGGCCGAGGTAGGCCTCGACGACCGCCGGGTGGTTGGCCACTTGGTGGAAGGTGCCCTCGGTGACCTTGACCCCGTGGTCGAGCGCGACGACGCGATCGGAGATCCCCTCGACCACGTGCATGTCGTGCTCGATCACCAGGATCGCCAGCGACAGCTCGTCGCGCAGCCGGCCGATCAGCTCGGTCACCTCGTGGGTCTCTGAGGGGTTCATTCCGGCCGCGGGCTCGTCGAGCAGCAGCAGCTTGGGCCGGGTGGCGAGCGCCCGGGCGATCTCCAGCCGGCGCCGGTTGGCGTAGGACAGGCTGTAGGCGGGCTGATCCCAGCGATACCCGGCGAGGCGATCGCCGAAGAACGACAGCACCTCCGCGGTCAACGCGTCGACCTCGCGCTGCTCGCGCCGGGCCCGCGGCAGGCGCAGCATCGACTCCACCGGGGTGGCATGGGTCGCGCCGTAGGTGGCCGCCATCACGTTCTCCCGCACCGTCATGTTCAAGAACAGGCGCAGGCTCTGAAACGTGCGGGCGATGCCGGCCTGGGTGATCTTGTGCCGCCGGCGCCCGACGATGGTCTGCCCGGCGAAGCGGATGTCGCCCTCACTGGGCGAGTAGACGCCGGTGATTGCGTTGAACACGGTGGTCTTACCGGCCCCGTTGGGCCCAATCACCGAGACGATCTCCGTCGGGCCCACCTGCAGGTCAAGCGCCGACAGCGCCCGGAGCCCACCGAAGTGGATCGCCACCTGGCTCAGGTCAAGCAGCGCCCCGCCGCCATCCGGCTCGCCGCCGCTCGCCGCTACACCACCATCCGGCTCGCCGCCGCTCGCCACTACACCACCTCCACCCGCAGCGTCCCGAGCAGACCCTGCGGCCGCGCCGCCATCACCGCGATCAGGATCGCGCCAACCAGGATCTGCGCGGTGATCGACGGGTTGACGACCAGCCGTGACTCCCAGCAACAGGCGGCGACGTACAGGGTCGGCACGAGCAGGAACGGGCGCCGGCTGGGCCGGACGCGGACGAGCGCGAACAACGCGCAGATCAACACGATGTAGAGGACGTTGCCGTAGGTCGCCGCATCGCGGGGGACGATCACCCAGTGGCTGACCACCGAGCCGATCCACCCGCCGCTGCCCGCACTGCCGCCGGTCGCCGAGGCCGAGATCGCTCCCACGATCGCGTGTAAGGCGACACCCAGCACCACCGTGGAGGCGAGGATCGCGCCCAGCAGGCGCCAGGGCCGTACCTTGACGATCAGCGAGACCAGAATCAGCCCGTAGAACAGATAGCCGGCATCGGTGGGGCTGGACACCATCTGCTCGCCGGCGGTGACCACGATCCCGCCGAGCACCGCGCCGGCGATCGATCCAGCGCCACCGAGCACCAGGCAGGCGTAGATCAGGATCAGGATGTTGGCGGTGAAGTTGGTCGGGAACACGTTGTCCTGCTGGGCGGCGAAGATCGTTCCCGCCAGCGCTCCGATCATCGTCCCGAAGCTGATCGCCATCACCTTCAGCGTCGCCGTCGGAATGGTCATCGCCCCCGCGGCGAGCTCGTCCTCGCGGATCGCCCGCCAGGCGCGGCCCGTCCGCGAGTGGTCCAGTAGGTGCAGCAGCGCCATCAGCGCGGCGCAGACGAGCAGGGCGAAGTAGTAGTAACCGATCGGGGTGACGATCGTGCCGCCGAAGCTGTGCACCGGGTCGAGTCCGTAGATGCCGTTGACGCCGCCGAGCGTCCCGGTGTCGACGTTGTTGGCCACCTCGACGAACGCCTGCCCCACGAACAGGGTCACGATGGCCAGGTAATCGCCCGACACCCGCAGCGATACGAGCCCGATCAGAGCCCCCGCGATCGCGGCGGCGACGAGGACGATCGGGATCGACGCGATCGCCGGCAGATGGGTGCCCCCCACCCCGCCGGTACCGAGCGCGGTGGAGGACAGCAGCGCGTAGCCATAGGCGCCGAAGCCGTAGGCGGCCACGTAGCCGAGGTCCAGCAGGCCGGCCCAGCCGACGGCGATGTTGAGACCGAGCGCCAGGATCGCGTAGATGAGACAGTTGACGGCGACCGTCTGGAGGTTCACGTTCAGCCCCAGCTGGCCGAAGATCAGCCCGGCGAGCAGGGCCAGGCCCAGGCGCGGCCACCAGCCGAGACGTTGCTCAACGATGGCGGCTCCGCGGCGCCAGCCGGTGCCGGCATCGCGCCGGTCGCTGTGCTGGGCGACCCACTCATCGACTCCGATCGGCACCGGCTACACCTTCTGCAGGGCCGGCGCGCCGAAGATGCCGGTGGGCCGGATGAGCATGGTCGCGATCAGGATCCCGAACACGATCAGGTCGGTGAACTGGCTCGAGATGTAGCTGGACGCGAACGACTCGCAGATCCCGATGAACAGCCCGCCGACCATGGCCCCCGGGATGCTGCCGATTCCGCCGACGACGGCGGCGGTGAACGCCTTGAGCCCGGCGAGGAATCCGATCGTATTGGAGATCTGGTTGAACGCCAGCCCCGACATGACCCCGGCGACGCCGGCCAGCGCCGAGCCGATGAAGAACGTCCAGGCGATCGTCCGATCGACGTTGATGCCGAGCATCTCGGCGGCCTCGCGGTCAGACGCGACCGCCCGCATCGACTTGCCCAGCGTGGTGCGGTCGACGAGCACCATCAGGCCCCACATCATCAGGATGCTGACTCCGAAGATCAGCAGTTGGACGGCGTCGATGTCCACCGCCCCCACATGGATGCCGGTGGAGAACGAGATGAAGCTGGACGTCTGATAGCTCTTGGTGAAGCCGCCGAACAGCAGCAGTACCGAGTTCTCGAGAATGAACGAGACGCCGAGCGCGGTGATCAGGGGCGCGATTCGCGGCGCGTCGCGCAGCGGCCGGTAGGCGAAGCGCTCGATCAGCACCCCGAGCACCCCCGTGCCCAGGGCCGCGGCCGCGAACATGAACAGGATCAGCAGCGGGACCGGGATCGACAGCGCCGTCGGGCCGCCGAAGCCCTGCAGCACGTAGTAGCCGATGTACGCCCCGACCATGTACACGTCGCCGTGGGCGAAGTTCAGCAGCTTGAGGATCCCGTAGACCATCGAGTAGCCGAGCGCGATCAGGGCGTAGAGAAACCCGGTGGTCAGCCCATTGACGATCGTCTGGATCAGCTCGTGCATCGCGAAGTAATGGTCTAACGGGAGGGAACGTGCAGCGGCGCCGCCCGACGAACCGAGCGGCGCCGCCGGCTATTGACGTGACCTACTTGTTCGGGATCTCGACGTACTTGCCGCCGCTGGTGATCTTGAACAGGTAGCCCGGCTCGCCGGTCAGATTGCCGTTCTTCTGGAACGAGATCGGCACTCCCAGCGGGTTCTGGTTTGCCGGGATGTTGGTCTTGCGGATCGCCGCCAGCACGTTGGAACGGCTCGGCGTCTGGCCTGACTTGCAGACCGACTGGATGGCGCCCATCTCGACCTGGACGGCCGCGTACGTCGGCACGCCGAACGAGCCGTATGGGCCGAACTTCGCCACTCCGGCGACCAGCGACTTGTCCAGCGAGCTCTTCGACGTGGAGATGTCGGGACCGAAGGCCGAAACGAACGACCCTGGGATCTTGAACTGCGTCGGGGAGTTGGTGCCGTCGGTGCCGACCAGGATCGTCTTCTTGTGCTGCTGCTGGGCGTCGAGCCCGAACTGCTGGGCGTTGGCCGCGGTCTGCCACGGCACGATCGTCACCGTCTCGGACGGGTTCAGCTGCGACGTGACCAGCGACTGCAGCGCGTTGGCCAGCGTCGCCCCGGTGTCGGTGCCGTTGTAGGTCTGGTGGTTGACCTTGATCCCCGCCTTCTGCAGGACCGGGATCATCACCTTGACCAGGCCCTGGGAGTACGCCTCGTCGTCGTCGATGATCAGGACCGCCTTGGGGTGCATGTGCTTGATCACGTAGTTGGCGTCCTGCGGGCCCTGAACGTTGTCATCGGGAACGACCCGCAGGAAGGTCGGGTTGGCGCCGCTCGTGGTCAGCGCGGGCAGCGTCGCCGATCCCGAGATGAACGCCATCCCGGCGCGGCCGAACAGCGGCCCCACGGCCTGTACCTCCTGGCTGCCCGCGGGTCCCACCGCGGCCACCGCCTTGGAGGCGATGATCGCCTGGGTCTTCTGAGTGGCGATCGACGGCGTCAGCTGGGTGTCATTCTGGGCCAGCGTGACCTTGAGGTCCAACGACTTGTTGTAGTTGGCGACCGCCAGCTGCGCGAAGTGCAGCTGCTCGAGTCCGACCTGGGCGACGGGACCGGTGAACGGCCCCTCGATGGCGATCGATGCACTGCAGGTCTTGCCCGAGCCGCCGCCCGATGCTGCGGCCTTGGTGGAGCCGCCGCTCGAGCTGCTGCTGGAGCTGCTGCTCCCACAGCCGGCCGCGATCAGCGCCGTCAGCGCCACCGCAGCCAGGGTCAAACGTACCTTCATGGTCGTAACTCCTCCTCTGGAGTGGGTCCTGGTTGCCGGTTGGATCCAGGGTTGGCGGGCCCGGTCTGGGCCGGGGTTCCATCCGGGTAATAAGCGGCCGCCGGCGACCCCGGCGGCCGGAACACGGCGACCACGCGCATCGGGTGATCGCTCGTGTTCTGCAGGCAGTGAACGGTGCGTGCCGGGAGCTGGATGCAGGCTCCGGGCGACACGGCGCCGGCGAAGTCGCCGGCGTGCATGATCCCTTCGCCGTCGAGCACGTAGATCACCTCGTCGTAGGTGTGAAAGTGATCGGGGGCGCGATCGGACGGGATATAGCCGACGAAATGGGTCGCCGAGCGCAGGCCGGTGCCGGGATCGGCGACGATCCTGAACTCACGCTGGGCGGTGGCCGCCTCCGGCTCCCGGTCATCCAACCGCGCCACCGAGGCTGGGCGGGGCGCGCCGGGCTCGGGTTCGGGCACCTTGACCGCCACCGCTCGCAGCGGCACCGGGCCGGTGCTCTCCAGCACGAACTCGGATTCGGGCGGGAGATAGATCCCGACCTCGGGGGCCAACCGGTGAGCCTCGCCACCGACGTGGATCGCGCCCTCGCCGCTGAGCACGAACAGCGTCTCCTCGGCCTCGCCCACGGCGATCGGCGCCGACCGCCCCGGGGGGCACTCCAGCACCGCCTGCTCCAGGCGCTCGAAGTCCGTTCCCGGTCCGACCGTGGGGCGCACGGTGAGGCCCGTCCGCGGATTCACGAACGGCTCCACCTCATTGGTGTGCACGACGGTCACGGCCGGCATCGATGGCTCCGGATGGGGCGGGCGGGCTTCACTGGCGTACGGCAGCGAACCCGAGCGCGTCCCGGCTCGGGATCGCGCACCTTCGCACATTCGAGCGACCGGGGTCAATCACCTTCATGCCCCGCGGGGATTTGCAAGCTCGCTTGAACGGTGATCTCGGTGCCGGCGAGGGCCAGCGAGACCGGACAGGTGGCCTTGGCCGTCTCGGCCAGGGCGACGAACCGCTCCTCGTCGATCCCGGGAACGTCGCCGGTCGTCGCCAGCGAGATCCGGGTGATCCGGAAGCCCTCATCCGTCTCCTCGAGGCGGACGCGGGCGGTCGTCTGCAGGTCCGTGGGCGGCGCGCCGGCGTCGCTGAGCAGGTTGGCCAGCGACATGGTGAAGCAGCCGGCCTGAGCGGCGGCGATCATCTCCTCCGGGTTGGTCCCCCGCTCGACGTCCTCCACCCGGTTGCGCAGCGTGAACGCTCCCTCGTAGGCGCCGCTGCCGAGCGCGATTCGCCCTCCTCCCTCCGGCACGGTACCTTGCCAACTTGCCTGGGCGCTGCGGCTGACGCGAACACTCAAGTGCGAAACCCCCTCAGTCCGATTTTGTATGACGATCAAACCATTGTCATCTGAGCTGCGCAAGCGGGAGGTGTCGTGGGGCGGCCATCCGGGGCGGCCGCGTGCCGCTGCCCGAGCCGATCAGGAACCACCCAGACCAAGGAGCCGCCGATGACCGAGACGATGAGCGCCACCCTGGATGTCGGCCGTCTGCGCCGGCGGTTCTCGTCGCTGCAGTCCGGGTTTGCCTTCATGGATGCCCCCGGCGGCTCGCAGGTCCCCGATGAGGTCGGCGCCGCCGTCGCCGCGGCGATGCGCGATGCCAGCGCCAACCTCGGCGCCGGCTACGCCACCAGCACTCGGGTCAAGGAGATCCTGGAGCGGGCCGAGTCAGGCGCGGCGCGGTTCCTCGGCTGCGACCCGCACGAGATCACCTTCGGGCCGAACATGACAACGCTTGACTTCACGTTCAGCCGCACCGCCGGACGCGACTTCGCCAGCGGCGACGAGATCCTGATCTCCTCCGCCGACCACGACGGAGGGGTGGCGCCGTGGCTCGAGCTCGCCCGCGATCGGGACCTGGTGGTCAAGCACATCGAGCTGCACCCGGACACCGCGCTCGACTTCGACGACCTGGCGGCGAAGCTGTCGGATCGCACCCGGGTGGTGGCATTCGCCTGGGCCTCCAACGCCGTCGGAACGGTCGTCGACGCCGCTCGTGTCTGCCGGATGGCCCACGAGGCGGGGGCGCTGGCCTGGGTGGACGCCGTCCATTACGCCGCCCACCAGCCGATCGACGTCCGTGCCATCGACGCCGACGTCGTGATCTGCTCGCCGTACAAGTTCTGCGGGCCGCATCTGGGCGTGGCCTACGGCAAGGCCCAGGTGACCGAGGCCTGGCGACCCTACAAGGCGCGCCCGGCGCCGAGCGACCCGCTGGGGCGGCGCTTCGCCACCGGGACTCCCGCGTTCGAGCTGCTGGCCGGCTTCAACGCCACGCTGGAGTACCTGGACTCGATCGGAGGCTTTGCCGCGATCATCCCCTACGAGCGCGGGCTGGGCGAGCGATTCCTGGACGGCATCTCGGATGCGGTCACCGTCTATGGGGTGCCGACGATGGAGGGGCGCGTGCCGACGTTCCTGGTCAATGTCGCGGGAGTGGCGGCGGCCGACGTGGCGGCGCGGCTGGCACAGCAGCAGGTCGGCGTGTGGGCACACGACTCGTGGTACTCGCTGAACCTGTACAAGCGCCTGGGCTACGAGCACGAGGCGATCCGGATCGGCTTCATCCACTACAACACGACCGATGAGGTCGACCGGCTGATCGCCGGGCTCGAGGGGGCGCGGCCGGGCTGAGCGTGCCGAGCGACGCCCTCCGTCACGCCGGTGTGGCTGTCCTCCTGGAGCACGCCACGCCCGGCCTGCGGAGGCGACGCCCTCTGTCACCCGATGTGGCTGTCCTCCTGGAGCACACCACGCCCGAAACCCGGAGGTGCGCTCCCTGGCACCAGTATGGCGGTAGTACTGGAGCACACCGGGCCGGAAAGCCGGAGGTGCGCTGCGTGGCGCCAACGCCGCGGTAGTCCTGGAGCACACCGGGCCGGAAAGCCGGAGGTGCGCTGCGCGGCGCCAATGCCGCCGGTAGTACTGGAGCACACCCGCCCAACAACCCGCAGGTGCGCTCTGGTTCGACTGGCGGGCGGGACGAAGCCGGTCCATCCAACACGGTCCGCTGGGCCCGCCCGCGTCGCCCTACCCCCGCGATCACCCGCCGGCTGCGCGCTCGGCCTCGAACAGCTCCGCCAGCCGGGTGCGGACCTCCCACAGCTTCGGCAGCTGACGCTGGGCGACGAGCTTGGCCAGCACCGGCACCGGCGTGCCGGCGATTCCGATGCTCTCCTCGCCAATCGCGCGGGCGACGACGCTGTAGTGGCGAAACCGCCACAGGCGCAGCCGCTCGTCGAAATCGGTGAGCAGCTCGGCCAGCTGGTGCAGCGACTCGAACTCCGAGCGCCGGCGATAGAGGTCGGCGAGCGGCAGGCCGGTTCGCATCAGGGCCCGGTCGAAGCCCAGGCCCAGCCCCGCGGTGGCCTGCGCGAGGTTGCGAAACCCCGGGGAATCGAAGCCGCTGCCGTGGCCCAGCGAGGTGCGGACCACGTGGTAGTCCCACGGATCCAGCAGGTCCAGCATGTCCAGGGCGTCGGTGACCTGGCGCAGGCAGAGGATCGCCCGGCGCATCAGCCGCGCCGCCGCCAGGTGCTCGTCGCCATCGATCAGTCGCGTCGTCTCCTGCACCTCGCTGACCGCGAACTTCAGCCACAGCTCGGATGCCTGATGCACGGTCTGAAACAGCAGCTCGTCGCGGTGCGCCCGCTCGGCCGCCGGCTTCTGCAGCGCCAGCAGCTCGTCGGTGCGCAGATACCGCTCGTAGTCGGTGTCCCCCGGCCCCGGCAGTACCGGCGCGGTGTCGTCGCCGCTCATCGCTCACCTCCGACCGGTCCAGATGCGCTCAGGATCTCGGCCAGCGTGGCCAGGTTGATGTTGCCCCCGGAAACGATGCAGACCAGCTTCCCCGAGCCGGCCTGGCCGCCGAGCGCGGCCGCCGTGGCCAGCGCCCCGGCGCCCTCCGCGACCACGCGGACGCGCTCGGCGAGCAGGCGCACGGCGTGCTCGGCCTCCGGGATCGCCACCGCCACCGGCGCGTCGACGACCTCGGTCAGGCGCGGCCACATCCCATCCAGCACCCGCCGGCTGCCCGCCCCGTCGACGAACGACGGCCGGTAGTCGACGTCGACCGGCCCGCCGGCGGCGAGCGCCGCCCTCAGCGCGGCGCCGGTCGCGGGCTCGGCGGTGACGATCCGCGTGTCGGGCTTCAGCGCCTTGATCGCGCCCGCGATCCCGACCGTCAGGCCGCCGCCGCCGACCGGGATCACCACCGCGTCGACGTCGGGCAGGTCCTCGAGGATCTCCAGGCCGATCGTGCCGTTACCGGCCATCACCGCCTCGTCGGCCACCGGATGCACGAACAGTCCGTCCTCGCCGGGGATCGAGCCGGTGACGATGGCCTGCCACCAGTCGTCGTAGGGGACGCGCCGGACGCGGCCGCCGAGCCGCTCGATCGCGTCGAGCTTGGTCTGGGGCGCGTGCTCGGGGACGACGATCGTCGCCGGCAGGTCCAGCTCGCGCGCCACCCAGGCCACCCCCTGGGCCATGTTGCCGGCGCTGGCGGTCAGCAATCCCCGCCGGCGCAACTCCGCCGGGGCCGAGCGGATCGCGTTGCCGGCGCCGCGGATCTTGAACGAGTTGATCGGCTGCAACGTCTCGAGCTTGAGGTGGATCTCGGCGGGGGCGTCAGCGAGGTGCAGCCGGACGAGCGGCGTGCGCACGGCGAGGTCGCCGATCCGCCCACCGGCGGCCCGGATGGCGTCGAGCGAGATCACAGCTCCACCTCCGTCCCCAGCCCGGCGCGGCGGGCGGCCTGCACCGCCACCTGGGCGGCGGCGAGGTCCTCCACGCCGATGCCCAGAGAGCGAAACAGCGTCAGCTCGCGCGGATCCGAGCGTCCGGGGCGCAGGCCGGCGATGACCTCGCCGAGCTCGGCGCGGATGTGCGCGTCATCGCCGCGGATCGCCCCCTGCTCCAGCGCCAGGCGGTACTCGCCGGCTTCGTTGCGCAGCGATTCGCGGCTGTCGCAGAACAGGGCCGCGGCGGCGACCGTCTCGACCGCGATCTCCCAGGCGGTCACGGTGCTGGCGCCGACGGCGTTCAAATGGGTCCCGGGACTCAGCCAGGCGTGCTCGAGCACCGGACGCTTGGCGCTGGTGGCGACGACGATCACGTCGGCGCCGTCGACGGCCTCGCGGGCGCCGGCGGTGACGACCGGCATCGGCACGTGCCGGGCGGCGGCCTGGGCGACGGCGCGGGCGTGCTCGGCCGTGGGAGCGTAGATGCGGACATCGGTCCACGGCCGAACTCCGGCCAGCGCCCGCAGATGGGAGCGGGCCTGCACCCCGGCGCCCAGGATCGCCAGCACGCGCGCGTCCGCCCGGGCGAGGGTCCGGGTCGCGGCCGCGGTGACGGCGGCGGTGCGGATCGCGGTGATCGCGGACGCGTTGAGGATCGCCGTCGGCATCCCGGTATCGCCGTCGAACAGGGTCACGATCCCCTGGTGGGCGTCGAGACCCCGACCGGGGTTGGCCGGCATCAGGCAGAGGGCCTTGAGCGCGAACGCGCCCGGATGGCCGCCGGGCGCGGACGCCTCCGCCTGCCCACCGCCGTATGCGGGCATCAGCCCCAAGAGCCCGGAGGCTCCCGCCGCCGCCATCACCGAGCGCAGCGGGTTGTAGGCCTCGCCCCGGGCGCGGGCCGCCAGGACCGAGGCCATCGCCTGCTCGCAATCCTCGGGCGTGAGCGCGGCGTGGACCTCGGCGTCGGACAGGATCAGGACTCGCATCAGCGAAACATCTCGCTCAGCAGCTCGCGCTCGTGGGAAGCCAGCGGCTGTTCGAGCGCCTCGCGCACCGGCGCCAGGTGCTCGGGCCGGCCGGGGCCGACCACGATCTGGGCGACCCGCTCGTCGGCCAGCAGCCACGCCAGTGCCGCCGCCGCCATCGAGGTCCCCCGGTGCCGGGCGAAGCGTTGCAGCTCCTCCAAGGCGGTGAACGTGTCGTCGGTGGCCAGCGCGGCGTACGGCTCGGGGCGCTGGGTCATGCGCGAGCCCGCCGGGTAGGCGGCGCCGCGGCGGTACTTGCCGGTCAGCCAACCGCCACCCAACGGGCTGAACGCGCAGTAGGCCACTCCGCGCCGGGCGCACAGCGGCAGCAGGTCGCGCTCATCGCCGCGCTCCAGCAGCGAATAGCTGTTCTGGATCGCCGCCGGCGCCCCGACGCTCAGCGCCCGCTCGAGCTGTCCGGCGTCGAAGTTGCTGACGCCGTAGGCCTGGACGGTGCCGGTTGCGCGGAGCGCCTCGAAGGTGGCGATCGTGTCGGCGAGCGGCACGTCGGGGTCGTAGTCGTGAGCCAGGTAGAGCTCCACCTGGGCCACGCCGAGTCGCTCCAGGCTGGCGGCGAGCCGGCGCCGGATCCGCTCGGGCGCGAGCCCGTGATCGCCCTCCGCGGTCATCGGATTGAACGTCTTGGTGGTGAGCGTCGGGCGCACTCCGCGGGATGCGATCCAGCCGCCGATCGCCATCTCGCTGCGCCCCCCGCCGTAGGCGTCGGCGGTGTCGAAGTGGGTCAGGCCGAGCTCCCAGGCGGCGTCCATCACCGCCGTCGCCTCGCCGGACGACAGGCCCTGACCGAAGAACTGCGGCGCCGAGCCGACCCCGCCGAAGTTGCCGCAGCCGAGCGCGATGCGCGGCAGCGGCGGACCGTCCGGGAGCCGGACGGCGTCGATCTGGAGCGGTGCCACGGACGTCAGCCGACCACCGTCTCCTCGGTCTCGATCGCCTCCAGCTGGGCGATCTCGGCGCGCCGGTGCTCCCAGTGCGGAGGGATGCACATGTGCGTGCCCAGCTCGTCGGCCGTCTCGTCGATCAGGAACCCCTGGGGGTGGCCGTAGCAGAGCTCCACCAGCAGCCCGCTGGGGCTACGGCAGTACATCGAGAAGAAGTAGCCGCGGTCCTTGACCTCGGAGAAGTCGGTGAAACCGAGACCGACGATCCAGTCCTTGACCGTCTGCTGGTTTTCGGCGGTGTGGACGTCGAAGGCGTGATGGTGGATCGTCCCCTCACCGAAGTGCCAGGTGCCCTGAGGCAGGTCGGGCTCCTCCACCAGCTCGAGCATCCGCCCGAAGCCGTCGGCGGTTCCGATCCGGTACTGATGATTGGCGCCCTCGTCGTCGAGCGGCTCGCCGTTCATGCCCTGCAGGATGAAGTAATCCATCGGCCCCTGTTCGCGAACCGAGGTGGTGGTGCCATGGGCACCGCGGATCGCGTGCTCGGCCGGGACGTGCGCGTCGTACGGCTCGCGCGAGTCGGGTTCGGGGTCACCGACGAGCGCGTACTCGATGCCGCACGGGTGGCGCAAGCTGAGCCGCTCGGTCCCGAACCGCTCGATGCGCTCGTGCGCGACTCCGGCGTGGTGGAAGCGGTCTGACCAGAAGCCGATCGAGTCCACCGGCACCGACAGGTTGAGGATCTTCGCCTGGTTGGTGCCGCGCTTACCCATCCAGCCGGCCTGGCGGTAGGGGAACGCGGTCAGCAGCGTGCTCGGATCGCCCGCCCGGTTGCCGTAATACAGGTGGTAGATGGGGATCTCGCCGTCGAACAGGACGGTCTTCTTCACGCTCCTGAGGCCGAGCAGCCGGACGTGGAAGTCGTAGTCCTCCTGCGCCTCGCCGACGCAGAACGTGAGGTGGTGGGTACCGCGCAGGAATCCTGGGTTGGGCATCTCGGCTCCTCTCTCGTGAATGCCCATCGATCCTACTTGTGGGCGCCGCGGATGCCCGCCCGGGTCCGCAGTCCGCGGATCACTGGGTCAGGAGCCGGCGCAGCCCGGCCACCGCCGCGTCGTTGATGTGGTGCTCGCGGTCATCGTAGGTCTCGACGGTCACCTGCGCCCCGGCGGCCGCAAACGCGCGTGCCGTCCCGTGAGCTCGCTCCGGCGCGATCCACTCGTCATACCGGCTGAAGCCGAAGAACATCGGCAGGCCGGGTACCGGGGCGGGCGTCACCTGGTCTGACTCCGGTCCGAGCAGAGATCCAGTGAGGATGGCCGCTCCCGCCCAGGCTCGCGAGCGCCGGGCGATCAGCTCGGCGGTCAGGCACGCCCCCTGCGAGAACCCGGCGACCACGACGCGTTGATCGGGCACCCCAGCCCGGTTGGCGACGGCGATCGCCGCCAGCAGCGCTTCCAGCGCCCAGGTCACGTGGGGCTCGTTGTCGGCCGGCGGGTCGAAGTACCGTCCCGCGTACCACTCGCGCCCGGCGGCGACCGGCAGCACGTAGGCGACATCCGGCAGGCTCAGGCGCTGCACCACCTCGAGCATCAGCTGCTCGTCCTGGTCGCGGCCGTGAACCAGGACGCCGGCCATCCGGGCCCGCTCCAGCGGCACACCGGCCAGCACCGGGTCGACGGCCAGCTGCGGGTTGTCCGGGCCGGCGCCGGATCCGGTCATACCGCCGCCTCGGTCAGCCATTGCGCGAACGCGCCTCCGGCGACGACCCAGGCCCGCCCGTCCCGGTCCAGCCGGGCGATCCGGTCCAGCAGTCGGCGAACCTCGAAACGCCATCGCGCGTCGAGCATCAGGAAGGGATGCAGGATCACCGTCTGGACACCCGGAGCATCATCGCCCAGACGCCCGGCGAAGTGATCTCCCAGGGCCGCCGCGGAGAGCGGCTCCGCCGGATCCGCGCGCTGCCGGCGTAGACCGGCGAAGCGATCCATGAGGTGGTAGGCGTCGACCAGGTCCCACCCGAACGGCACCGAAACCAGCCCGTCGCGGAGCTCGGGCGCACCGCCGTCGTCGGCGGAGTACCAGGCGTAGCCGTGCTCGCGCAACTGCCGCCCGGTCTGCGGGGTCAGCTCTCCGCCGGGCGGCCGGAAGCCGCGCACGCGAAGGCCGGCATCCCGGAACGCCCTTGTGCTCCGGTCCAGCAGCTCGCGCTCGGCCGCCATGTCGAGCTGCGCCCACGCCTCGTGGCGCCAGCCGTGAACCCCGAGCTCGTGGCCGCGAGCGACGATCGTCTCCAGAGCCCGCGGGTACAGCTCGCAGTTGATCGCCTCGACGAAGAACGTCGCGGTGAGGCGGTTGCGATCAAGCTCGGCGAGCAGCCACGGCAGCGCCTCGGTCACCGACGGGTCGTGACCGAGCGGGACCTGCGCCTGATGGGTCCCCCGCTCCAGCGAGCTCGCCTCGCCCAGATTGTCGAACGTCAGCACGATCGCCCGGGGCCGCCGGGTCGGCCCAAATCCGCCGGCGCTCATCTCACCTGTCCCCCTCCGCGAACGTTGTCCGTCTGAAAGGACATGCCCCCCGCCGAGCCCCGCCGCAAAAGTACGATGACCGTCGTACTATGGTGAACACCCAGGTCATGAATACCCGAGCGCAAGCCAACCAGACACCGCACCTCCGGGCCACGCTGCTGCTCGCCTGCCTGGCGCAGTTCATGGTCATCCTCGACGTCTCGGTGGTGAACGTAGCGCTGCCGGCGATTCGCGGCGGCCTGGGGTTCTCCGAAGTCGATCTGCAGTGGGTGGTCAACGCCTACACCGTCACCTTTGCCGGCTTCCTGCTGCTCGGGGGCCGCGCCGCCGACCTGCTCGGGCGCCGGCGCGTGTTCGTGTCCGGGCTGACGCTGTTCGCGCTCGCGTCGCTGGCGGGCGGGATCGCCGACAGCCAGGGCGTCCTCATCGCCGCGCGGGCTGTTCAGGGATTGGGCGGCGCCGTGATCGCGCCCGCGTCGCTCTCGATCCTGACCACCACCTTTCCCGAGGGCGCGGCCCGCAACCGCGCCGTCGGCATCTGGGGGGCGATGGGCGGCGCCGGCGGCGCGGCCGGAGTGCTGCTCGGCGGCATCCTGACCGACCTCCTCTCCTGGCGCTGGATCCTGTTCATCAACGTCCCGATCGGCCTGCTGGCCGCGATCGCCGCGCGGCGGCTGATCATGGAGAGCCGCGGCGCCCGCGCCACCCGGGACTTCGATCTGCGCGGGGCCCTGTCGGCGACCGTCGGCCTGTCGCTGCTGGTGCTGGGCATCGTCCGCACCGACCAGACCGGCTGGGGCGACAGCCAGACCCTGATCCTGATCATCGCCGGGATCGCCCTGCTGCTCGCCTTCGTGGTCATCGAGGGCCGCCTGGCCAAGTCGCCGCTGATGCCGCTGCGGATCTACCGGTCCCGAACGCTGAGCGCCGCCAACATCGTGGTGCTGCTGGTGGGCGGCTCCTCTTTCGGCATGTGGTTCTTCGTCTCCCTGTACCTGCAGCAGGTGCTCGGTTACTCGCCGATCCGCGCCGGGCTCGCCTTCTTGCCGATGACGCTCTGCATCGTGATCGGCTCGACGCTGGCGTCGCGGGCCGTCAACCGCGTCGGCGCCAAGCCGCTGCTGGTGGTTGGGATGGCCTCGCTTACGCTCGGCCTGGCGTGGTTCGCGTTGATCCGAGCGCACGGCACCTACCTCGGCGACGTGCTCTTCCCGTCGCTGCTGACCGCGGCCGGGCTCGGCCTGGCGTTCGTGCCGGCCACGATCAGCGCCGTCGCCGGCGTGGCTCCCGCCGAGGCCGGGCTCGCCTCGGGGCTGGTCAACACCGCCCGGCTGTTCGGGGGCGCCCTCGGGCTGGCCATCCTGGCGGCCATCGCCACGTCGCACACCGACGCTGACCTTCGCCATGGGGTCAATGCTCACGTCGCGTTGACCAGTGGCTTTCAGGTGGCGTTCCTGGTGTCGGCCGGATTCTCGCTGGTGGGTGGGCTGGTGGCGGCGTTCGGGCTGCCGGCGCTGGATCGTCGCGGCGGCGCGCGCCGGGCGGTGGCCCCAGCCGAGTCGGCGTAGCTCGCCGGTCAGCGAGAGAGCATCCGAGCCGGCTCTCGGGGACAATCCCGGCCTTGGCCCGCTGCTTCGTCTCCCGTGAGTTGCCCGGACCCGCGCTCGACCGCCTGCGCGAAAGCCATCAGGTCGACCTCTGGCCCGAGCGCCTGCCCCCGCCGTACGACGAGCTGCGCCGTCGCACCGCGGACGTGGACGGGCTGCTCTCGCTGCTCACCGATCGGGTCGACGCCGCGCTGATCGACGGGTCCCCGCACTTGCGGGCGATCGCCAACTATGCAGTCGGTTACGACAACATCGACCTGCGGGCGGCGGCAGCGCGGGGAATCCCGGTGGGTCATACGCCCGATGTCCTCACCGAAACGACCGCCGACCTGACGTTCGCGCTGCTGCTCGCCGCGGCGCGCCAGCTTCCGGAGGCGATGGCGGCGGTGACCGCCGGCGACTGGCTCACTTGGGATCCGGCTCACCACCTCGGCCACGAGGTTCACGGCGCCACCCTGGGAATCGTCGGGATGGGCCGGATCGGCCGGGCCGTGGCCCGCCGCGCGGCCGGGTTCGATATGCACGTGCTCGTCAGCGAACCCGACGGCGAGACCCCCCTGGAGCAACTGCTCGAGCAATCGGACTTCGTCACGATTCATTGCCCGCTGATGCCCGAGACCCACCACCTGATCGACGCGCGGGCGCTGGCGCGAATGCGACCCACCGCGTTCCTGATCAACGCCGCGCGCGGGCCGATCGTCGATCAGGCGGCGCTGATCGAGGCGCTGCGAGCCGGCGAGATCGCCGGCGCCGCGCTCGACGTCACCGATCCGGAGCCGCCGCCCGCGGAGGACCCGATCCTGACCGCGCCGAATCTGATCCTCGTGCCCCACATCGGATCGGCCACCCACGCCACCCGCGAGCAGATGGCGGAGATGGCCGTGGACAACCTGATCGCCGGGCTGAACGGCGATCCGATGCCAAACCCGGTGCCGGCAGATTGACGGCATCGCCGGCCGGATAGGCTGGCGGCCGAGTCCATGAACGTCGCCGTGGTCGACATCGGGTCCAACTCGACCCGGCTGCTGATCGCGCAACTGCGCGATCACAGCATCCGCGAGCTGGTCCGCCAGAGCCAGGTGACCCGGCTCGGCGCCGGCGTGGACGCCGGCGGCCGGCTGCGCGACGATGCGATGAAGCGGGTGTTCAGCACGCTTGACCGGTACCGGGCCGAGATCGACGAACACGACTGCTCCAGGATGGTGGCGGTGCTGACCAGTGCGGTGCGGGACTCGGCCAACGGCAAGCAGTTCGCGCATGAGGTGCAGACCCGCTACGGCCTGGAGCCCCACGTGCTCTCCGGCGACGACGAGGCGCAGTTGACCTTCCTGGGCGCCAACAGCGAACGCGATGCGTCGGATCAGGATCCGACCCTGGTGCTGGACATCGGCGGTGGCTCAACCGAGATCGTGATCGGCGCCGGCGCCGAGGTCATCTTCCACGTCTCGACCCAGGCGGGGGTGGTGCGCCAAACCGAGCGTCACCTGCACCACGATCCTCCGGAGCCGGCCGAGTTGGTGGCGCTCGCCGCCGATGTGCGCCAGATCCTGTCCGCGAACGTGCCGCAGGCGCGCCGTCGCCAGGTGCAGCACGGGATCGCGGTCGCCGGCACCGCCACGTCGCTCGGCGCGATCGCGCAGCGGCTCGAGCCCTACGACCCCGAGCGGGTCCACGGCTATCTGCTCAGCACCGCCGAGTGCGACCGGATCCTCGGTGAGCTGGCCGCGATGACGCTTGAGCAGCGGCGCGAGGTGCCGGGACTGCACCCGGACCGAGCGCCGACGATCGTGGCCGGCGTGATCATCTTCCGCGAGGTGCTGACGATGTTCGATCTGTCCCGGATCCAGATCTCGGAGCACGACATCCTGCGCGGTGCCGCCCTCGGACTGGCCGCGCCCGCCACACCCTGACGCGGCCGGCCGGCCCCCGGGCGTGGGTGAAAACGGGAAATACCTGTCCGGATTTCACCCACCACCGCGATGTACGAGCGCGGCTCCGCGTGAGCAGGTTTGATCAGCCTTGATGAAGAACTGGACGAATGTTCGATTGTGATCGGGGCGCGGTGAGAGCATCCTGTGCGCGGGGTGCGGCCGCCTCACCGCGACCGTTGCCACCACATAGGTTCGGGCGCAGCCGCAGACACCGGCGCCTCCCGCCGTCCGGACCAACCTAACTGGCTCGTTCGGGGACGTACCCCTGCCCGTCCCGATCGGGCCACACCTGGATCGGAAGCCGCCCGCCTCGTGCGGGCGGCTTTCGTCTGGGCGATCAGGCGAGGTTGGACCGGCGGGGATAGGCGACGCTCGGGTCGGTGAGCACGTTGACCAGCGCCGGGCCGCCGGCGGCGAACGCGCGCTCCAGCGCCGGGCGCAGCTGATCGGGCGTGCGCACCAGCTCGCCGTGCCCGCCCAAAGCCGCCACCACCTCGTCATACCGGGTCTCGGGACGCAGGTCGGCGGCGACCGAGTAGCCGTACAGGGACTCCATCGGATGCTTCTCCAAGGCCCAGATCCCGTTGTTGCCGACCACCCCGACGACGGCGACGCCGTGCCGCACCAGGGTGTCGAACTCCAAGCCGGCGAAGCCGAACGCACCGTCTCCGAGCAGCAGCACCACCTGGCGATCCGGATGGGCGAGCTTGGCCGCCAGCGCAAACCCGGGTCCGGATCCGAGGCACCCGTAGGGGCCGGGGTCAAGCCAGCAGCCGGGGCGGTAGGAGTCGACCACTCGCCCGGCAAACGAGACGAAATCTCCGCCGTCGCCGATCACGATCGCGTCGCGGTCCAGCATTCCGGCGAGCTCGCCGTAGATCCGCATCGGGTGCAGCGGCGCGCGCTCGTCGCCGAGGGCGGCCGCCTCGCCGGCCCGCCGTTCGCGCTCTATCTCCCGCAGCGAGGCGATCCATGCCCCGCGGTCGGTTCCGGTGTCCGGTCCGGCGCCGGCCCGCAGCCCATCGAACGTCGCCGGCAGCGCCCCGAAGCACTCGGCGCTGACGGCACGCGGCTGCGGCCGCTCGGGCGCGGCGGTGTCGATCGCGATCACCTGGGCGCCCTCGGCGAACACGGCGCCGAAGCCGAGCCGGAAGTCGAGCGGCACCCCGATGACCAGCGCCACGTCGGCCTCGCCCAGCCCCGTGCTGCGCGCCCGGGAGAAGAACAGCTCGTGATCGGCGGGCAGGCACCCTCGACCGAGGCCGTTGAGGAACACCGGGATCCGCAGTCTCTCCGCCAGCCGGCGCAGCGCCGCCTCGCCCCGGCCCCAGTAGAGGCCGCTGCCCGCCATGATCACCGGGCGCTGGGCGCCACGCAGCAGCACCGCCGCCCGCTCGATCGCGGCGGCATCGGCGCCGGGTCCGTGCCAGGGTTCGGGCAGCGGGGCGGGCGGGGCGCCCGCCCCGGCCTCGCTGAACACCTGATCGAGCGGAAAGTCCAGGAACGCCGGGCCAAGGTGGGGCGTCAGCGTGGTCCGCATCGCCGCGTCTAGCAGGGCCGGGATCTCGGCGGTGGTGGTGGCGGTGGCGGCGAGCTTGGTCAGCGGCGCGACGAACGGGACGTGATCGATCTCCTGCAGCGATCCCTGGCCCCAGCGGAAGGCGGGCGCCCGTCCGCCGAGCACGAGCATCGGCGAGTGATTCTGGCCGGCCGAGGCGATCGCGCTCATCCCGTTGGTCACTCCCGGGCCGGCGGTCAGCGCGCACACGCCGGTCATGCGGGTCACCTTCGCCCAGCCCTCGGCGGCGAACGCCGCCGACTGCTCGTGGCGAACGTCGACGATGTCGATTCCCTCGGCGCGGCAGCCGTCGTAGATGGAGAACAGATGGCCGCCGGAGAGGGTGAACAGCTTGGTCACCCCATATGCCTTGAGGCCGCGGGCGACGAGCCGGCCTCCGTGCAGCGTCGTCTCGGTGTCGGTGGCCATGGCCGGCACGCTAACACCGCCCGGGGCCGGCTCGGCTCAGGCCGGCGGTCGCTCCAGGCGCAGCGCGTTGACGATCCCGCCCCCGAGGATGATGATCGCGAGCACGTAGAACCAGCCGAGCAGGATCAGGATGAACACGATCGTCGTGCCGAACTCGGCGATCGTCGAGATGTTGGTGAGATAGACGGGAAACGCGTAGTCGATCGCCCCGATCGCGATCGTCGCGCCCAGCGCTCCCGGCCAGACGGCACGCCATGGCACCCGCCGGTGCGGGACGCGGGAGTAGATCACGGTCAGGCATCCGAACAGGATCCCCAGACTGAGCGCCAGCGAGCCCGCGTACACCACGACGGCCACGTGCGCCAGATCGAACGGAAGCTGAGCCACCCCCGCGCGCAGGATGCTCTGGGCCGTGGGCACCGCCACTGTCGCCACCATGAACAGCAGCACGACGAGCAGCATCGACAGCGCGAAGCGCTTCTGCTTGAGCCAGCTGCGCGCCGGGCACCCGTAGATCCGGCTGAAGGCGGTGTCCAGCGCTCCCCAGAACGAAGAGCCCAGCCACAGGCTCGCCACCAGCGCGAGTACGCCGGTGCCGGTGGTGGAGGTGCGGATCTCGTCGAGCAGCGAATCCAGCGTGTGCTCGGCGGTGCCGGGGAACACCTCCTGCAGATCGCTGAGCACGCTGGTCTGCACCGCGTGGCTGGAGAGGATCTGGCCGGCCACGAACAGCCCGAGCAGGGCGATCGGGATCACCCCGAGCACCATGTTGTAGGCCAGCATCGAGGCGAGGCCGGTCAAGTTGGATTCCCAGGCGACACGCCAGAATCGGCGGACGCCGAGGGCGATCGACGGCCGGGTCACTCCGTCATCACCGGCACAGTCTGTCAGCGCGGCTGGCGGCTTGGCCGCGGTGACCCGATGGAGCCGTCCGGCGCCGGCGGAGCTGGCCGCCCGGCGCCAGCAGCGGGCTAGCTTGCCGGCACCAGCGGCCAACGCCGGGGCTGAGGCGGCGGCTGATCCAGCGCCGCTACCCGCGTCAGCCCCGCTGCGCCCTGACACCACAACGCGCCGAATGCGATCGCCGGCAGCTCGGTCACCCCGTGAAATCGCAGGCCGCGGAGGGTCTCGTCGAGCTGGGCGTCGCGCCCCGCCTGCCCGGCCGCGGCGAGGCACTCCTGCCACGGCACGCCGCCGGCGGCGGCCGCCTCGGCCAGGGTCTCCGGGTCCTCGGGGTCAAAGCCGCCGCAGAACGCGAGCCGGCTGGCGGCGAGCGCGAACGCCGCCCCGGCACCGACCTCGCAGGCAAACGTGCACGCCCGAGCCGCGCAGCGTGCACCGGCGGGAAAGCGGGCGGGCCACACCAGTGGGAGTCGCAGCGCCCGCGCGTAGGCGGCGGCCTGGCGCCGAAAGCTCTGGCCGTCTCCCGCGTGCGGAGAGCGAGCGCGGAGGACGGCGCCGTCCACTGGCACCCAGTCGACGACGCCCAACCTGCGCTCCACGCACTCGGCGGTCAGGTAAGACAGCGGGCAGGCGACGTCGAAGAAGAACACCGGCGGCGACGGCGCCGGCGGGCGCGCACGGCCCCGTCCGCGCCCGCTGAGGTAGATCAGCTGCCCCATCTTCCGCGGGTAAACGTTCCGCCGCCGCCGAACTGGCGCAAAACCCGATGAGGATCGAGGATCTTCCGTTATCCTGATTCTCGGTAGGTGGGAAGCACAACGACCCGGGGAGCTTTCGATCTCACACGTCCCGCCCGCAAAGCGCCACCCGTACGACCAATGGTCTCCTGACGCCCGCGCTCTGGACCTCGTCGGAGACAAGTGGACCCTGCTGATCGTGCGGGACCTGTTGTCGGGACCGCGTCGGTTCGTCGAGCTCCAGCGGGTCCTCCCCGGTATCTCCACCGAGCAACTGCGATCGCGGCTGAACCGCATGGTCGCCGACGGAATGCTCACCCGCAAACGCTACCGCGAGGTTCCCCCCCGGGTGGACTATGAGCTCACCGAGCGCTCCCGTGAGCTGGCGCCGGTGCTCGGCGAGCTGGCCCGCTGGGGCTACGAGTGGGCCTGGGGGCCGCCGCGCAGCGCCGAGCGGGTCGATCTGGGGGCGATCTTCAGGTTGATCCCGGGGCTCGTCAACGGCAACAGCAACGCGTCGGGAACGGTGCAGTTGAGCGTGGCCGATGGCGAGACGGGGTCGGAGGCGTGCTACCGCGTGACGATGGATCCCGCCGGCGCGGAGATCGTCGAGGGCGGCGACCGCCCGACCGACGCCCAGCTGCGCGGCACGACCGCCGCCTGGATCCAGGCGCTCGCGCCGACCGCCGAGCGTGATGGTCTGACCAGCACCGGCGACCAGGGGCTGGCGTCGGCGCTGCTCGATCTGCTGGCGCTCGGCCGGGGGCGCGACGGGCTCGGGCTGGACATGGAGTCGGCCACCGGCTGACCCGGCCCCCGCGGTCGGCCGCCTGGCGACGAGCGCCGCGAGCCGCTACCTTGGCCGTGCCGGCCCGGGTGGTGGAATTGGTCAGACACGGTCGCCTTAAGAGCGACTGCCCTTGCGGCATGAGGGTTCGAGTCCCTCCCCGGGTACTTCTCGGAGCAGCGCATACCGGCTCGTCGGGTGCCGGCCGATCCCCCCGGAACGCAGCGCTGGTCACGTTGACGACGCCGACAGTCGCCCGGCACCCGCGCCGGGAACGCAACTTATCCACTGCTACCGTGTCAACAGCCTCAAGGAGTCCGCGTCCGCTCGCATGGAAGTCTCAGCGCTCAAATACTCGGGAGGAATCGGCCTGCATGGGCGCACGCCGCTGCTCCGGCTGCAATCCGACGAGCGCCTGATCACGCTCCTGCGCCGGGGCAACATGTCGGCCTTCGAGGTGCTCGTCGCCCGCTACGAATCGCGACTGATGGCGTTCTGCCGTCACCTGCTGGGCTCGCGCGAGGATGCCGAGGATGTGCTCCAGGAGGTCATGACCGCGGCCTTCAACGCGATCCTCGCCGACGACCGGCCGATCAACGTGCGCCCGTGGCTGTACCGGATCGCTCGCAACCGCAGCCTCAACCATCTGCGCCGGATACAGGCGGTCGGGGTCGATTCGATGGACCACCATTTCTCCGAGCACGGCGCCAGCACCGCCGACAAGGTGCACGAGCGCGAGGAGTTCCGCCTCCTGGTCGGCGACATCCACGAGCTGCCCGAGACCCAGAAGACCGCGCTCGTCCTGCGTGAGATGGACGCGCTGCCATACGAGCAGATCGCCGAGGCGATGGAGACGACCGTGCCCAGCGTGAAGTCGCTGCTCGTCCGCGCCCGGGTGTCTCTGGCCGAGGCCGCCGAGGCCCGGCTGCTCTCCTGCAACGAGGTCCGGATCGAGCTGGCCGAGGTCGCCGAGGGTCTGCAGCGCCGGCCGAACCCCTTGGTTCGCCGCCACCTGCGCGAATGCAAGCGCTGCTCGGAGTTCCGGTCACAGCTCAAGCAGACCAACCGGGCCCTCGCCGCGCTGCTGCCGCTCGGGCCGTTGGCGGTGTTCCACAAGCTCGTGTTCCTGCACCTCGGCCATTCCGCGGGCGCGGGCTCGGGCGCCACCGCCGCCGGCTCGGGCGCGGCGGCCGCCGGCTCCGGCGCGGCCGCCGCCGGGTCGGGCGCAGCCGCCGCCGGCTCGGGCGCGGCGGCCGCGGGAGGCGCTGCGGGAACCGCCGCGCTGGCCGGCTCCGGCGCGGTCGCCGGATCCTCCGGGTTCATCTCCGCCGGGATCGGCGCCGTCGCCGGCAAGGCGGCGGCCACGCTGGCCGCGGCGGCACTGGTCACCGCGGGGGCGGTCGAGGCCAACGATCATCACGCCCACCACCACGCCGGTGGCGCCGCGGTCGCCCAGGCTCCCGCCGTCGCCACCGAGTCACCGTCGCCGTCGATCGCGCCGGCGGCCCCGTCGTATGCGGAGCCCCGTTCATCGGTCGCCGACGCGTCGGCCGTCAGGAAGACGATGACGACGGACGTCGTGGCCGCCCATCCGTCGACGCGGACCACCGCCGACAAGACCGCCACCACCTCCACCGCCGCCGACAAGACCGCCACCACGTCCACCGCCGCAGACAAGACCGCCACCACGTCGACCACGCCGACGACCACGTCCACCACGCCGACCACCAGCGCCACGACGCCGGCCAGGACGCGAACGACCGGCACCACTCCGAGCACCTCCGGCCAGACGCCCGAGAAGCAGTCCATACCGGGCCGTACGCAGACGCAATCGGACCCGACCGTGCTCCCCTCGGCCACCACCGCCACGATCACGCCGCTGAGCTCCTACGCGCCCCAGCCGGTCAGCACGTATCCCGCGAACACCGTCGCGCCCGCGCCACCGGCGACCACCACCCCGGCGACGACCACGACCGCGCCGGCCACCACCACCCCGGCGCCACCCACCACCGCCCCGGCGCCGGCCACCACCACCCCCGCGCCGCCCACCACCCCTACGAGCCCCACCCCGACGACGCCCGCCCAGGAGCCGCCGGCCACGACCACGACGCCCGGCACCACCGGGCCGTGATCCCGGGGGCGGCGCCCCGGGCTTGAGCTGTGATCGAGTTCGAGCAGTTCGCTGCCGTCGACATACGCGTCGGCCGCGTCATCGCCGTGGATGAGTTCCCCGAGGCGCGCAAGCCGGCCTGGAAGCTGACGATCGAGTTCGGAGCGGAGATCGGGATCAAGCGCTCATCGGCCCAGATCACCCACTACCCCCGCGACGAGTTGGAGGGCACCCTGATCGTGGCGGTGGTCAACTTCCCGCCGCGCCAGATCGGCCGGTTCTTCTCCGAGGTGCTCGTGCTCGGCGCGCTCGACGAGGAGCGCGGGGTGATCCTGGTCCGGCCCGACCAGGACGCCGTTCCCGGGTCACGAATCGGGTAGCGCCTACGGCCCGCCCTGGGCGCCGACGACGAGCTGGCCCTCGGGACGGCCATCCACGAGGATCCGATAGTTCCCGGGGGGCACGTCGTTCTGGAGGATGGACGCCTTCCCGCCCGGCGCGAGATGCACCGTTTGTCGACGCGGGAAGGTCACCACGACCACGTGCGAGGCGTGATCGCGGTTGCTCAGCTGCAGGTGAACGGTCGCGGCGGAGGGAAACGCCTGCCCGGCGGGCGTCAGCCGGCCGCCGCGTGCAATCACGAGCGCGGTCGATATCTCTTGACCACCGCCGGAGGGATGTACCGCATGCGGCGTCTTGTGCGCGCGGCTGCCTGGGACCTCCGGCGGGCGACTCGCGGCCGTGGTCGCCGTGGTCGCCGCGTGGGTGCCGGTCCGGGCGGCGGCCGCGTGGGTGGCGGCCGCGTGAGTGGCGGTGCGGGTGGTGGACGTCGGCGCGGTGGCGGCTGTTGATGCGGTGCCCGAAGCCGTCCCCGATGATCCGCCCGCGACGCTCGTCGCGGTCGTGCTGGACACCGATGGGCGAGACGATCCGCCGCACGCCACGAGCACGAGGAACGTCAGCACCGCCACCAGCGATCGGCCAGCGACCATCGCGGCAGGATAGGCGGACTCGCCCCCGCCCCACCACGCCATCATGGTGGCCGATGGCGATCGCGCTGCTGACCACGTACCTGAGCGACTACCGGCTGCCGCTGTACCGGCGGCTGGCGCAGCGCCACGACCTGGAGGTCCTCTGCTACGGCGGCGGCGAGCGCTACGCGCCGGCCTGGTTTCGCGATCTCGACGCTCAGCTGGCCGCCGCCGAGTTCCCGGCCCGCCGGCTGGACGGTATCGGCGAGGCGCTGCGCGTCGGCCGTGACCACGAGGCGGTGATCGCGCCGTTCGCCGGCGGCGCCCTGCTTCCCGCCGCCTACCTCGGCGCGCGTCGCTACCGCCGGCCGTTCGTGTTCTGGGCCTCGATCTGGCACCAGCCGCGGTCGCTGGCGCACGCGCTGGCGTTGCCGGTCACCCGGCGCATCTATCGCCACTCGGACGCGGTGATCGCCTATGGCGAGCACGCTCGGCGCTTCGTGGCGCGCTTCCGCGGCCACGACGACGACATCTTCGTCGCCCCCCAGGCGGTCGAGCCCGAGCTGTTCGCGCGTCCGGTCAGTGACGCTGAGATCCGCGAGTTTCGCGCCGAGCACGGCCTCGGAGACGAGCCGCTGGTGGTTTACGTCGGGCGGCTGGTGGCCGGCAAGGGCATCGAGGCGCTGGCCCGGGCGTGGCCCCAGGTGGGGGCGAGGGCGACGCTGGCGCTGGTCGGTGACGGCCCGCTCAGCGGCCGGGTGCAGTCGCTCCCGCGGGCCAAGCTGATCGGCCCACTCCCCCGTGACCGTCTCGCCGTCGTCTACGCCGCGGCCGAGTTCGCGCTGCTGCCGTCGATCCCCACTCCGCGCTTCAAGGAGCCGTGGGGCCTGGTCTGCAACGAGGCGATGCACCAGGGGCGTCCGTTGATCGCGACCACCGCCGTCGGAGCCGTCGCCGGCGGCCTGGTCCGCAACGAGGTCACCGGCCTGGTCGTCGCACCCGGCGACCCCACCGCCCTGGCCGCCGCAATCGACCGCCTGCTCACCGACGCGGATTTGCGCGAGCGTCTAGGGGCGGCAGCTCGGACGGCAGCGTCCGCTTATACCTACGACGCCATGGCGAGCGCGTTTGATCGAGCGCTGTTCGCCGCGGGAGTCAGCTGAGCCGGGCCGACGGGGGCCCGGGGGTATCCGCCGTCGCCACACTCGCGGGAGCACCACCGGCTATCCGGCGAGCAGCATCCCGGCGGTGTGGCGAGGCGGATGCCGCGGCCCCCGGCCCGGCGGCCTCACTGTCCAACCGAGAACAGCGCCTCCAGGTCATGCCGCGAGTAAACCTCGAACGCGACCATGGTCTGGGTGCGCCGCACCCCGGCCAGTTGCGACAGCTTGCCGGTGACGACCTGGGCCAGCTGGTCCTGCTCGCGCAGGCGCAGGATGGCCACGAAGTCCCACTCGCCGGTCACCGAGTAGGCCTCGGCCACGCCCTCGATGCCCGCCAGCTCACCGCCGAGGGTGGCCAGCGCCGAGCCCTCGGCCTGGATCAAGACGATCGCGTGGGTCATGGCGTGTGGGTCTCGCCGGGCGCCAGCACGACCACCGAGGAGCTCGTCGCCGCCTCGACGTCGGACTTGAACGCCTGCGCGTCGGTCTCGATCAGCGGAAACGTGTCGTAGTGGCAGGGAATCACCGTCCGCGCCCCGACCAGTTCGGCGGCATCGACGGCGTCGTGGCGGTCCATCGTGAAGTGGCCGCCGATGCACATCAGCGCGACGTCGATCCGCCGTCGCTTTCCCACCAGCTGCAGGTCGGAGAACAGGCAGGTGTCGCCGAGGTGGTAGACGAGCGTGCCCTGGAAGTCGATCACCAGCCCCGCCGGGTTACTGACGGTCCCCTTCGGGGTGGTGGAGGTGTGCCAGGCCGGCACCAGCTTGACCGTCCCCCAGTGAAACGTCGCGGTGCCACCGAGGTTGCAGTCGGTGACCTGCAGGCCCTCCTCCTCCATCTCGCGGGCGATCTCGGTTATCGCCACCAGCGGCGCGCCGGTCCGCTTGGCCACCGCGACGGTGTCGCCGACGTGGTCGACGTGACCGTGGGTCAGGAGCAGGGTGGTCGCGGGCACCTCATCGGCGGAGATCGCCGCCTTGGGGTTGCCGCTGAGGAACGGGTCGATCAGGACGGTCGTGTCGCCGTCCGACAAGCTGAAACAGGCATGGCCGAGAAAACGGACATCCATCAGGTTCTAGTCCTCCTGTTGATCTGGGGGTTTGGGTCGCTCGAGCGTCCGGGACAGCTCGAAGCCGACCGCGACCCCGACCAGCATCCCCAGTCGCGTTTCCTCGGCGAGCAGCGTCTTCACCGACCGCAGCCGCGTTTCGGTGTCGGCCTCGTTCGCCGCCTCCCGCACGGCCGCCTCGTGGGCTGCGTCGAACCAGCCGCCCTCCTCGATCGCCATCGCCAGCACGCGCTGCAGCGACGGTGCCACCCGCACGACCACGTCCTGGGCGTCACGCAGACGGGTCGCGTCGGTGAGCTCCGCGATCGCGGCGTCCAGTTCGGCGTCGGTGTAGGCGCGGTCCGGCACTCACGGGAGGATCATACGTGCCGCCCGCCGGCGCCCGGCGCGCGCGGACGGCTGAGCGGCCCGCTCAGCGATCGCCGATCAGGGCGAGCGGAAGCCCGATGGCGAACCCGGCGACGACGCCGACCCCGACCGAGACCCAGCTCGTGTCGGTGACGGCGAGCGGCATCAGCGCGACCGCCACCCCGAACGCGGCGGCGCCGATCAAATCGCCCTCGATCTCGCCTCCACGTCGCAGCGAGAGCAGATCGGGCGTCGCCCAAGCGCACAACAGTGCCAGTGCCCCGCCGGTGGCGCCCATCTCGATCGAGTTCGGGTGCACGACGGTGGCGGCGGCCAGCCCGCCCACGCCGCCGATCAAGAACAGCGTCAGGACTGCCAGAGGCCCGTGCCGGCGCTCCAGCAACCAGCCGAACACGGCGACGGCGGCCACCGTGATGAACGCGTACCCGATGTTGTCGTAGGTGAAGACCGCAGTGAACAGCCGCCACCATTGCGATCCCGGCTGCCCGTCCAATGCCAGGTTGGTGTTCAGCCCGGTCCTCCACAACAGGACACCGGCCAGGCTGGCGACGACGAGGGCGATGGCCGCGTAGGGACGGGTGTCGCCGCGGATGCCCGGAATCTCATCCCGGCGCAGACGGGTCAGCAGGGGCGGCGGGTGCCGCTTGGCCTTGCGCTCGGCGACTCGCTGGTCGCGATCGAGCTTGGGAGCACGCTTGCGGAGCCGGTTGCCGCAGTACGGGCACTCGGTGATGTACGGGCTGACCTCCGATCCGCAGCTCTTGCAAACCACGAACAGGTCTTGACCGCCGGTGCTCACGAATCGATTGTAGAACTGGTCAGGGTGCGGCCGTGGCGCTATCGGCGCCGCACCCCGTCAGGCCAGCGTGGCGGCGACGATTTCGGCCATGACCTCCCGGAGATCGTGGTTGGCCTCGTAGACCACCACCTGCCGGGCCGCGCCGTTGCCGCGGGCCAGCAGGTCCTCCACCGCCTCCAGCTCGGCCACCGAGCCGAGGTCGGTGCAGTGATCGCGCAGCCGGTCCAGCAGCCGCCGGGCCAGGGCCCGGGTCGGGATCTTGTCGGAGCTCGGTAGGTCGACGAGCTCGCCCTCGAGCCCGTGGCGCGCGGCCAGCCACTTGTTCTCGTCGAGCATCTCGAACGGGTAGCGCGAGAGCTGATTGCCGGCGTCGAAGTGCTCGGACAGCTCGCGCACCAGCGCCTGGACCAGCGCCGCCAGCCCCAGCGAGTGCTCGATGTGGGTCTGGGAGTCCATCACCCGGATCTCCACGGTGCCGAAGCTCGGATGCGGGCGCACGTCGTGCCACAGGTAGGTGTAGTCCGCGATCACTCCGGCGGTGATCATGAACTCGATCCGGCGCTCGTAGTCCTCCCAGCTGTCGTAGGTCGGGGGGACGCCGACCCGGGGAAACGCGCGGAAGATCGGCGTCCGAGTCGAGGCCATGCCGGTGGTGTTGGCTCGCCAGAACGGCGAATTGGCGGACAGACCCAGCAGCACCGGGATGTGGACGCGCATGCCGTTGGCGATGTGGATCGCCTTGTCCGGATCGTCGACGCCGACGTGCACGTGCATGCCGAAGATCAGCTCCTGGCGGGCGACGAACCGCAGCGCCGAGATCAGATCGCGGTACCGCGGCCGGGCGACGATCCGCTGGTCCTCCCACATGGCGAACGGGTGGGTGCCGGCCGAGCCGATCGCCAGGTCGTTGCCGGCGGCGGTCTCGGCCACTTGGGCGCGCAGGGCCCGCAGCTGTTCACCGGCCTCGGTCACGTTGGCGCACGGGTCGGTGGAGATCTCCAGCACCGACTCCATCAGCTCGGGCTTGATCTCTCCCAGCGGCGCCGGCTCGAGCAGGCGCTCGATGGCGTTGACGAGCTCGAACGTGGACGCGTCGAGGATCATCAGCTCCTCCTCGATCCCGATGGAGTATTCGTGTCCGACGAACCGGTGCTCCACTGCGCGCGAAGCCTAACGGCGGCGCCGAACGGCGGCGCCGAGGGATCGTCCGTAGACTGAGTGCGGACACCAATAATGAACCGAAGGGCGGTTGCCATGGCGCTCGGCTACGACGGCAAGCTGTACATCCTCGCGTTCGACCACCGGGGGTCGTTCCAGAAGAAGATGTTCGGGATCGAAGGCGATCCCACTCCCGAGCAGACCCAGACGATCGTCGACGCCAAGCACCTGATCCTCGAGGGGATGGAGGAGGCGGTGAAGCGCGGTGCCGAGGCGGGGGCCACCGGGGTCCTGGTCGACGAGCAGTTCGGCGGCGACATCCCGGCGCAGGCGCGCGCGCAGGACCTCAAGCTGGCGATGCCCGTCGAGAAGTCCGGCCAGAACGAGTTCGACTTCGAGTACGGAGCAGACTTCGGCGCGCATATCGAGAGATTTGATCCCGATTTCTCCAAGGTGCTGGTCCGTTACAACTCCGACGATCCCGACGTCGAGATGAACCAGCAGCAGCTCGAGCGGCTCAAGGAGCTGGCCGACTGGCTCCACGCCCACGGCCGGAAGTTCCTGTTCGAGCTCCTGGTGCCGGCCACCGACGCTCAGCTCGCCGAGGTCGACGGCAGCGAGGATCGCTATGACGCCGAGTTGCGCCCCGAGCTGATGCGCCGGGCGATAGAGGACATCCAGAACTTCGGGATCGAGGTCGACATCTGGAAGATCGAGGGCGTCGACGAGCGTTCCGACGCGGCCATGCTGGCGGAGCAGACCCGCACCGGCGAGGGTCGTGAGGGCGTGAAGTGCGTGCTGCTCGGCCGCGGCGCCTCCACCGAGAAGGTGGAGGAGTGGCTGCGCGCGGCATCACCCGTCGACGGCTTCATCGGCTTTGCCATCGGCCGATCGATCTGGTGGGATCCGCTCAAGGGATTCCTCGGCGACGAGCTCGACCGTGACGCCGCCGCCGCCAAGATCGCCGACAACTACCTGCATTTCCTGGGGGTCTACGAGCACCAGCAGGTCGCCTGACCAGCGGCCTGATCCGGGAACCCACCCACCCCCGCCCACCCGCACGCCGGGGGCCGTGCTCCGCTGCACCGAATCTTGCACTGGTTGGTAGGCTCGGGCCGATGGCGATGAAGATGCGCCAGAGCCTGGCGCAACTTGAGCAGGAGTTCCGGCACGAGACACAGCTGGACCGCAACCGTCGCGAGACGCTGCGGCGCCATGCCGTGCGTCGTTCTCGGGTCAGGACCCACGAGCGCGAGAAGAAGCGCAGCTCGCTGCGCTATTGGATGCTGATCCTGTCGCTGATCGCGACCGCGGTCATCGTGACCGTCGGAATGTTCGAGGCGCTCTACCGGATCCTGAGCTAGGGCCTCGCCAACGCCCGAGGCGAGCTACGGGCCCGTCGGCGGGGACGGCGGTTGCCCGGTTCCGCCCAGGCTGCGGAGCGCGGCGTCGACCTCCTCGCGGACGCCCTTGCCCTCCTCCGGCCCTTCGGTCTGGATCTCGATGTAGACCTCCTTGCGGAACACCGGGATGTCCCGCGGGGCCTGGATTCCGATCCGGACCTTCTCGCCCATGATCGCCAGCACCGAAACCTCGATGTCGTCCCCGATCATGATGCTCTGGTTGGACTTGCGGGTGAGTACCAGCATGGTCGCCTCCCTGCTTGGCCGCCGAAGGATGGAGCGCGTCCTGCCACGCCTGGACGCCTACCCGCGGGCCAGCATAGCGTCAACGCTTTTTGCGTTTCAAGGACTCAGAGGTTTTGCACGGGTAGCAGGGGCAACCGCCGTCACCTGTACTAGTCTCCGGCGTACTTATGGCACGACGATCCCTCAGACCCGAGCTGAATCGGATCCGCGCCTGGGTTCGCCAGGGGCGCACCGACGCGTGGATCGCACACCAGCTCGAAGTGACAGTTCAACAGATACAGGCGTTCAAGCGCGACCAGCAGCTCGAGGCCGGAGATGACGCCAACGGCGCCCCCGCCGCGGCCGAATACGACGAGGACATCGACCTGCGCGCGGAGGACGACGCGCTGATCGCCGCCGAGCTCGATGCGGCCGCCGCGCAGCCGCCGGACGAGGACGAGGACGACGAGGAGGACGAGGAGGACGAGGCCGAGAAGCCGGCACGCCGACGCCGCAGCCGGCGCGGCGGGCGCAGCGGACGCGGTCGCCGCCGCACCTCGGGAACACTGGAGGCGACGTTCGACCATGGCGACGAGGGCTACGGTCTGTGGCTCGATCCCGCCGTCCAGGACGATCCCGTGTACGCCGAGTACTGGGCGGGACACCGGCCGGTCGAGGTCGCCATCGAGGAGGACCAGATCGTCATCCGCCGCGCCGGCGCTGCCGACTCGGACTCCGAGGACGACGAGGACTAGTCGCAGGCGACAGCCGACAGGCGGGTCAGCCCTCGGCGGTCCGGCGGCCCGTGGTGTAGTCGATCGCCTCGCGGGCGTAGCGGGCGAACGCCGCGCCGGCCACCGTGGGGAGATCCCACGCCGCCGGCTGGCCGGGCGCCACCCGCACGGCGATGTCAAAGCACCAGTCGGTCCCCTGGTCGACGTAGAGCTGGGCCAGCTCCTGCACGCTGAACGTGCCGCCGAGGCGGCGTCGCAGCGCGCTCACCAGCTCGTCGACCACCCGTTCCATCGCCGCCCGTTCGGCGGGCGCGGCGCTATCCAGGCGTCGCCGGCCCGCCTGCCAGTGGCCGATCAGCGCCTCGTAGCTCGCCTCGCCCGAGCTCACCCGAGGCGCCCCGCGCCGGCGGTGGTCAGTGACTGGTGGAGCCCGTGACCACGTAGCCCTGTTCGGACGGGCGCACCATGCCTAGGGCACGGGCATCGCGCACGATCGTGGCCGGATCGTTGAGCGCCTGGCGCTGACGCTCCAGGGCGGCGTTCTGGCGAGCCAGCGTGGTGACGACGGCCTGCTGCCGGGCGGCCTGCGAGTGGGTGGAGAAGTAGGAGCGGGCGTGCTCGGCGTACAGCCCGACGACGATGGTGAGCACGACCAGCAGGCCGATCCGCCCGACCCGCTCCCACCGGATCCTCAGCCCCGGCGCACGGGACCTGACGCGGTGAGGGCGCCGAGCCGGCGCTCGAGGCTGACGGCGGGGCGGGGCAGCGGTGGCCGGGCGAGCTGACGGCATCCCTTCCCGGCTTCGTTCGACACGGCCGGGATCCTTCCTGCGGCAACGCGCCGTGCAAGCGACAGGCGGGGATTATTTGCGGAATGCCGAGCGTCCCGGATAGGTCGCCTCGGGACCGAGCGCCTCCTCGATCCGCAGCAGCTGGTTGTACTTGGCCACGCGATCGGTGCGCGACGGGGCGCCCGTCTTGATCTGGCCGCACCCGGTGGCGACCGCCAGGTCGGCGATCGTCACGTCCTCGGTCTCCCCCGAACGGTGCGACATGACGGCGGCGTAGCCGGCTTCGCGGGCCATCCGGATCGCCGCGAACGTCTCGGTGAGCGTCCCGATCTGGTTGACCTTGATCAGGATCGCGTTCCCTACCCCCGACTCGATTCCACGCCGCAGCCGCTGGGTGTTGGTCACGAACAGATCGTCGCCGACGAGCTGGACCCGCTTGCCGATCCGCTGGGTCAATTTCGACCAGCCGCTCCAGTCCTCCTCGTCCATCCCGTCCTCGATCGAGAGGATCGGATACCGGCCGCACAGCTCGGCCCAGTAGCCGGTCAGTTCCTCGGCGTCCAGCGTGCGGCCCTCGTTCTCCAGCACATAGCTGCCGTCGTGAAAGAGCTCGGACACCGCGGGATCCATGGCGATCGCGACCTGGTCGCCGGGGACGTAGCCGGCGGCCCGGATGCCGACCATCAGCGCCTCTAGCGCCTGCTCGTTGGACTGAAAGTCGGGAGCGAAGCCGCCCTCGTCGCCGACCGAGGTGGCGTGCCCCTCCTCGTGCAGCGTGCGCCTGAGGTGATGGAAGACCTCGGACCCCATCCGAAGGGCGTCCGAGAACGATCGAGCGCCGACCGGCACGATCATGAACTCCTGAAAATCGACGGCGTTGTCGGCGTGGGCGCCGCCGTTGAGCACGTTCATCATCGGCACAGGTAGGACGTGCGCGGTCTCGCCCCCGAGGTAGCGCCACAGCGGCTGGCGCTCCTCTGCGGCCGACGCCTGCGCCGCGGCCAGCGATACGGCGAGCAGCGCGTTGGCGCCCAGCCGCGACTTGTTGGGCGTCCCGTCCAGCGAGATCAGCGTCCGGTCGAGCGCCGCCTGGCTGGCCGCGTCCTGACCGCGGACGGCGGTGGCGATCTCGCCGTTGACGTTGTCCACGGCGTGGGTGACGCCTTTGCCCAACCAGTCGGAGCCGCCGTCGCGCAGTTCGGTCGCCTCGAATTCTCCCGTCGACGCACCCGACGGCACCGCCGCCCGCCCCCAAGCTCCGGACCGCAGGCTGAGCTCCACCTCCACCGTGGGGTTGCCGCGACTATCGAGGATCTGGCGGGCATGCACGTGCTCGATCTGGCTCATGTCTGGCGGCGGTCTCCCTGGTTCGAGCGGGCTTGGGCGTAGTAGGCGAGTTGCTGCTCCGGCGGGAGATCGTCCCAGCTTCGGCCATCCGATGCCGCGAGGTGCGCCGCCCCGGTCACGCTACCCCGAAACCGCCCCGAGGCCGCGCGCAGCGCCAGCTCCGGGTCGACCTTGAGCTTCCGAGCCGCGTTGACGACGGCGAACAGCAGGTCCCCGAGCTCGCGGAACCGGTCGTCGACGGTGGCGGCGGCTTCAAGCGCCGAGAGCGCGTCGCGCGCCGCCTGCAGGGGGCCTTCCACGCCCGGGAAGTCAAAGCCGGAGGAGGCGACGCGGCGCTGCAGCTTGCGCGCGTGCAGCAGCGACGGCAGGTTCTCGGGCACCTCGCCGAACACGCCGGGCTCGCGCCCCGGCTCGGTCCGCTTGATCGTGTCCCAGTTGGCCAGCACCTCCTGGGCGTCGCGGGCCTCGGTCTCGCCGAACACGTGCGGATGGCGCCGGATCAGCTTCTCGGTCACGTGCCGGGCCACCTGAGCCAGGTCACCCGCTTCCCGCTCCTCCAGCAGCAGCGCCAGGAAGTGGACCTGGAACAGGACGTCGCCGAGCTCGTCGAGCAGCTTGGCGTCGTCGCGCTGATCGGCGGCGTCGGCCAGCTCGTAGGCCTCCTCCACCGTATGGGGAACGATCGAGCGCTCGTCCTGCTCGCGATCCCACGGGCACTCCCGGCGCAGCCGCCGGGTGATCGCGTCAAGCTCGGTCAGGGACTGGGCAGCATCCTTATCGGTCACGGGCTGCTACGGGGGCTCGCCATCCGGGGGCACGATACATGTGCCCCGTCGCTGCACGATGCCGCTGGCTAAGGAGCCGAGGTGGTGGTCGACGCGCTGCCGGCGCCCGCGGCGCCGGCCGCGCCCGAGGTCGTCGAGGTCTTCGGCGCCTTGTAGCCGGCGCAGTCCGCCATCGCGTAGGCCGAGCGGCACTTGGTCTTGCTCAGCCAGGCCTGCTTGGCCTGGCTGTTGATCGCGGTCGAAGCCGCGGTCTGCTGCTGACTGGTCAGCGTCTGCTTGATCAGCGCCTTTGACTGGGCGAGCGAGCGGTGCTTGGCCGGAGTGATCCCGGTCACTTCGAGCACGTAGTAGCCGAACTGCCCATGGACCGGGCCGACCAGCTTGTTCGCCGGCGCCGCGAACGCGGCCTTGCTGAGCGCGGCATCCTGCTGGCCGGCGGTGACGTTCTTGAGCTCGCCGCCCTTGTTCTTGGTCGTCGGGTCGATCGAGTACTTCTTGGCGACCTCGGTCCAGCTCTGACCGTGCTGCAGGGCGGATTTGGCGGCGGCCGCCTGGGCGGAGGTCTTGGTCAGCACGATCCGCATGTCGCGGCTCTCGGCAGAGCCGAACTGCGACTTGTGCGCCTGGTAGTAGGCGACGATCGCCGCCGGCGTGACCGCGGTCTTGTGGCGGGCGGCGAGCTTGGTGGCGATCTCGTTGACGCGCACCTGGTAGGTGATGTCCTGCAGCGTCTGACCGCTTGACTTCAGGTACGTCTGGAACTGGGCGCTGGTCGGGAAGTGGGCCTTCTTGGCGGCGGCCAGCGCCTTCTGCACCTGGGCATCGGTCACGTTGATGCCCAGCTTGTGGGCGAGCGCCTGGTACCAGTAGGCCCTGATCAGGAAGTCCATCACCTGGCCCGAGAGCGAGGTGAACAGCTTCTGGCAGTCCGCCTTCAGCGTCTTGTCCGAGGTGTTCTTCAGCTGCGGGATCTCGGCCTTCGCCTGGGCGATGCACTTGGTGAAGTCCGGCGGGTCGTTGGGCACGATCACCGGCTGCCCCGGGCTCTGCGCGGCCTGGCCCTTTGCCAACACGTACATCCAGTGGTTGAACGCCTGGGTGGAAATCGAGTTACCGGCCACGGTGGCGACCGAGTTGTCCGGCACGCTGCCGCTGCTGCTGGAGCCGCAACCGGAGACGACCAGGGCGATGGCCACAAAAAAAGCGCCGAGCGCCAGGATGAGACGGGAAGCCTTCATAAGACCGGGGCCGATAGTAGCGGCCCTCCTGCCAGCCGGACGTAAGGATTTGAGAATAACGCGCCGGTGGCCGCCGCGAACGCCACCACGGGCTGCCGGGAAGCGGCCCCGTCAGGCCGCCACCTCCTCTGCCTCCGCCTCGCGCGTCACCGCCAACAGCACATCCGCCGCCCGCACGATCGCCGGGAAGCGCTCCCGGGGGTTCTGAGGCACCCGGACCGACAGCTGCGCCTTGCCCGACTCGTACAGCGCCTCCGGGATCTCCGAGCGGATCCGCTTGGCCCGGACGGAGTTCAGCTCGATCGGCGTCACCGCCAGCCGGTCGCCGCGCACCGTCACCGCCCGGGCGCCCGCCTGACCGAGCTTGATCCGTGCCTGCTGCAACGCGATCAGGTTGTCCAACGGATCGGGGATGTCGCCGAAGCGATCCCGGAGCTCCTCGCGCAGCGCCGCCAGGTCGGCGACTTCCCGCGAACCGGCAATGCGGCGGTGCACGTCGACCTTGGCCTGCTCGTAGGGGATGTAATCCGAGGGCACGTAGGCGTCGACGTTGACGTCGAGCCGGACCGGCTCCCACTCCTCCCCGGTATGGGTGGGGTCCGATTCATCGGCGTCCTGCACCGCCTCGTCGAGCATCTGCATGTAGAGCTCGAAGCCGAGCGCGGCGACGTGGCCGGACTGCTCGTCGCCGAGCAGGTTGCCGGCGCCGCGCAGCTCCAGGTCGCGCATCGAGATCTTGAAGCCGGCGCCGAGCTCGGTGTAGTCAGACAGCGCTGACAGCCGCTGCGCCGCCTCGGGCGTCAGCGCCGCCGCCGACGGATACAGCAGATACGCGTAGGCGCGCTCCGCGGACCGGCCCACCCGCCCCCGGATCTGGTACAGCTGCGACAGCCCGAACGTGTCCGCGCGCTCGACGATCAGCGTGTTGGCCTGCGGGATGTCGATCCCGGACTCGATGATGCTCGTGCACACCAGCACGTCGGCGTCGCCCCGCAGGAAGCTCAGCATCCGCTTCTCCAGCACGCCTTCGTCCATCTGCCCGTGGGCGACCGCGAAGCGGATCCCCGGGCACAACCCCCGGAGCCGCACCGCCGTCTCTTCGATCGTCTCGACCCGGTTGTGGAGGAAGAACCCCTGGCCCCCCCGCTCCTTCTCCCGGATCAGGGCGCGGCGGACGAGCTCCTCGTCGTACTCGCCGACGTAGGTCTTGACCGGGCGCCGGCCCTCCGGCGGAGTCTCGATCACGCTGATGTCACGCACCCCCGCCATCGACATCTGCAGCGTGCGGGGGATCGGGGTGGCGCTCATCGAGATGACGTCCACACGGAGCTTGAGCTGGCGCAGCAGCTCCTTCTGCTTGACGCCGAACCGCTGCTCCTCGTCGACGATCAGCAGCCCCAGATCCTTGGCCCGCACGTCGCGGGACAGCAGCCGGTGGGTGCCGATCAGGATGTCGACGTCGCCGCGGGAGAAGCGGGCGACCGCCTCCCTCTGCTCGGCCGCCGGCCGGAACCGGGAGACGTGCTCGATCGTCACCGGGTAGTCCTTCAGCCGCTCGGTGAATGTGCCGAAGTGCTGCTGGGCCAAGATGGTGGTCGGCACCAGCAGCATCACCTGCTTGCCGTCCTGGACGGACTTGAACGCGGCCCGGAGCGCGACCTCGGTCTTGCCGTAGCCGACGTCGCCGCAGATCAGCCGATCCATCGGCCGGGGCGCCTCCATGTCGGCCTTGACGAACTCGATCGCCTCGCGCTGATCGGGCGTCTCGTTGTACGGGAAAGCATCCTCGAACTCGCGCTGCCAGTCGGTGTCCAGCGGGAAGGCATGGCCCTCGCGGCGCTTGCGCTCCGCGTACAGGTTGAGCAGCTCGCCGGCCAGCTCCTGGGCGGCGCGACGCGCCCGGGCCTTGATCGTGTCCCACCGCGACCCGCCGAGCTTTGACAGCGGCGGGTGGGCGCCACCGCCGCCGACGTAGCGGCTGATCTTGGCCAGCTGGTCGACGGGGACGAACACGCGGTCCGAGCCGGCGTATTCGAGATACAGGTAGTCGCGGGTGACCCCGGCGACGGTCTTGGTGTCGAAGCCGGCGAAGCGGGCGATTCCGTGGTCCTCGTGGACGACGATGTCGCCGCTGCGCAGCTCGGCGAAGCTTCGCAACACGCCGCGGCGGCGCTCGCGCCCGGGCCGCTCAGGAGCGCGACGGCGCTGGAACAGCCGGTGATCCGGAATCACCGCCAGGTGGAACTGGGGGGCGATGAACCCGGTCTGCAGCCGGGCCTGGATCAGGTTTAGATGGCCGGCTGACGCCGGCCTGGTTTGCGAGCCGTCCTCGCCGAGCCAGCCGACCTTGAGGCGGCCGAGGTTGTAGGCGAACCGCTCGCCCTCACCCCGACGGGCGAACGTAACCACCGTGCGGTAGCCGGAGCGCGCCAGCTTCTCCAGCTCGGGCTCGGCCTCCTTGAGGCCACGAGCGGCGACGTCGGCGGCCTGGGCGCGGAACGCAAACGGCTGATCCTGATCGATGCTGGAGAGACGGATCCCGACCCGCGCGTCCAGCTGGGCCACGATCTCATCGGGGTCGACGTACAGGTGGTGGGCGTCGCGATCGTGGAACACGGCGGTCACGTCCTGCCAGAGATCGGCGAGCGCCGGAGCCACGTCCTCAGCGCCGGCGATCAGCACCGACGCCTCATCCCCAGCCAGCTCCAGGAACGAGCGAAAGTGCGCAACCGGCAGCAGCTCGGTGATGTCGGGACGCTCGTCGGCATCCTCGAGCGCCGCGATCTCGGCCAGCTCGCGATGCTCCAGCGAGAGCTCGGCCGCGGGGGCGACCTCCACCACGTCGGCGTCGCCGAGCGAGCGTTGGGTGAACGTCGAGAACCAGCGCAGAGATTCAATCTCGTCGCCGAACAGATCGACCCGCACGGCCCGGTCCTCGGTGGCGGGGAACAGATCCAGCAGTCCCCCGCGGATCGCGAACTGGCCCCGGTCCTCGACCTGGTCGACGCGCTCGTAACCGGCCGCGACGAGATCCATCGCGCTCTCGTCGAGATCGACCAGATCGCCGGTGCGCAAGGCGAAACCGTGCGGTCGCATCGCCGGGTCGGGCACCTTCTCCGACAGCGCCACCGCGCTGACCACGATCACCGGCCCGGGGTGGGCGGGATCGTTTTCCCATTCCAACAGCGCGTCCAGCGCGGCGATCCGCAGGCCGACCAGGTGCGGCGGCGGAGCGAGATGAGACTCGTAGTTGACCCCACGGCTCGGGTAGTAGCGGACCGTCCGCGGCGCCAGCCAGGCCCGCAGGCCGGCGGCGAGATCGCGCGCCGCGCGATCGTCGCCGGCGACCACGATCGCCGGTCGCTCCTGGTCACGATCTAGAAGCGCAGAGACCAGATACGCCCGCAGCGACTGTGATACGAACGCCTCGCCGCCGTCGCGCGCGAGCGCGGCGGTCTGCTTGTCGTCGTCGGCGTGAGCGAGAAGAGAGCTGAGCATCGAGGCCTGCTAGCACTCAGTCTAGGAGCCGCCCGGGGTCGGCTCCGCGGCCTCGCGCAGCACCTGTTCGGCGGCATCGGCACCGCGGTCGATGAGCGTCTGCACCTCGGCCCGCGGCTCCGTGAACTTCCCCAGGACGTAGGCGGCGACGCGATCGGGATCGGTGGTCGGGGGACGCCCGACGCCGATCCGGACGCGATGAAACTCGCCGCTGCCCAACGCGGCTTTGAGCGATTTGAGCCCGTTGTGGCCGGCCAGGCCGCCCCCGAGGCGGACGCGGATGTCGCCGAATGGCAGGTCGATCTCGTCGTGCAGGACGAGGATCCGGTCAAGCTCGACGCGCAGCTCGCCGCGCGCCGGTCCCACCGACCTGCCGGCGTCGTTCATGTAGGTCTGGGGCTCGAGGATCGCCACGCGCGGGCCTCCGGGTCCGGCTCGGCCTTCGCTGAGCCGGCCGCGGTAACGCGATCTCGGTTTTCCCAGGTCCCAGCGCTCCCGCAGGCGCTCGGCGACCGCGAAGCCGACGTTGTGCGGCGTGTCGGAATATTCGGCGCCCGGGTTGCCCAGGCCCACGATCAGCCAGTCGATGGGCGCCCCGCGACGGCGGGGGAAGGGCATGGTGAGCCCTACTCGGCGTCGGAATCGGCGGCCGCGTCGGCGGCTTCGCCGCCCTCGGCCGCCTCGGCGCCCTCTTCGCCCTCGCCGACGACGCCCGTCTCGGCTTCGATCTCGTCGTCGGACTCGACCTGGAGCCGTGGCGGAGTCAAGGTGGCGATCACCGTCTCGGGATCGTCGAGCAGGGTGACGGTGCTGGGCGGGCGCAGGGACTCGAGCGACAGCGTGTCGTTGATCTCCATCTCGGACACGTCGTGGGACAGCGAGTCGGGAATATCGGTGGGGAGCGCCTCGATGTTGAGCTCGCGGGTGACGTGCTCCAGGACGCCGCCCTCCTTGACGCCGGGAGCATCCTCGGCGCCGAGGAGCTCGAGCGCCACCGTCGACTGGATCTTCACGTCCAGACGGACCCGCAGCAGGTCGACGTGGACGGTAGCTCCGGTGACCGGGTGGCGCACCAGATCCTTGACCACCGCCGGGCTTCCGTCGCCGCCGGCGATGCTCAGATCGAGCACCGCACCGGCGGTGGCCAGCGCCTGGCGCAGCGTCCGCGCCGGCACCTGGAACGAGATCGGTGCCTCGCCGCCTCCGTAGAGGACCCCCGGAATGTTGCCGTCGCGGCGCAGCCGCCGCGCGGCGCGGGAGCCGCTGGGCTCACGCGGCGCGACCTGCAGTGCAGTCGATTGATTGCTTGCCATCAGCGGCGATCGATGGTAGCGGCCACGGCGTATGAACGTTACGAGAAAGGTGGCGAAGGGGCATAACCCTGCGCTAACCTTGTGCCATGAACGGCGCGGCGTTGATGCTGTGGATCGCCGGGGTGCACCTTCTGGGGCTGGGCTGTGTGGCGTTGTTGATGTTCCCGGCGCTCAAGGACAACCCGGTGCGCCCTGACCGCCGCTCCGACAGCGACGGCGACGAGGGTTGGGGCCGCGGCCCCAAGCGTCCGCCGACTCCGCCGGAGCCGCCCCGGGGCGGGATTCCGCTCCCCGATGCGCAGCAGGCTGGGATCCGGCTGCGCGAGCACGGCCGGATGAGCGACCGCCTTCCCCGGCGCGACCGCCGTCCCTCGCGTGAGCCCGCGCGGCGGCCGGTTCGCACACCCCACCGCTCCAGAAGCGGCGCGGACAGGCTCCGTCGGTCCTAGAAACGGCGCGGGCAGGCCCCATCGGTCTTGATCCGTGGGCTGACCACCAGCAGCTTCACCGTGAACCCCGTCAGCACGTTGCCGGCGTGGCGCACGCGGACGCATTGGGTGCGGGGCAACGAGGATCCCACCAGCCAGGCGAACCGAGCGGTGCCGAGGGTGGTGGTCAGCGAGAACGTGGAGGACGGCTGGATGGTGGCGATCGAGACCGTTCCGGGATGTCGCAAGGCGGCGCTCACCTGAGCCGCCCGCATCCGGCAGGCCGGCTCCTGCCGACAACCGGAGATCAGCGCGATGACCCCGGCGGTGTCGCCTCGCGCCTCCGCCCTGACCAGATCCGTGATCGCGGCCTGCTCCGCGTCCCCGACGCTGAAGGCGCGCGCGAGGATCGCGCTGATGACCAGGAACAGCACGACACCGACGACGATCGAGGCGATCACGTAACGACGCCGCATCGGCGGCCACGGTAACCGACGGCCCCTCGGCGGTGCGGCGGCCGTCCAGACGAGGGACGGCCGGGGAGGGTGGGATCAAGGGTCGCTGATCTCGAGGAAGCGCTCCACCGACGCCTCCTGATGCTCGAGTCGCGCCGCCAGCCGCAGCGCGTGCTCGGCCGCCTGCTCCAGGAAGTCCTCCACGCAGCGTTCCGGGTCGTCGGCCAGTGGATACACCCGTGACAGGTCCTGTTGGGCGCAGGCGATCCCCATCGGGGGCCGACCGTCGGCGAGCGTCCGGGCGCTGCACACGGGGGTGACCACGAGCTGCGAGTCGGTCGCCACCAGCGCCGTCGGCAGCAGACGATGCGCCGGAAGCTTGACCGAGAGCTGGACCGAATGGTCGACCGCGACCCCGCTGCCCACCAGCTTGCCGAGCGGTTCACGCCACACCTCGAGGACGGTGTCGGCGCCGACGAGTGCGTCGCGGAGCGCGGTCGCCTGCTCCACGTAGAGCCGCTCGGCCTCCTGGCGGTCTTCGGCGTCGGCGAGGTCGAGATCGCAGGGCACCCGCAGCAGCTCGCTGGCGGAGACGGTCGCGCCCGCGCCACGGCTGCCGCACGCGACGTAGGTCTGGAGGGTCCCCAGGTCGCGCCGGCCGTGGAAGATGACCGTCATCGCCTCGCTCAGCGGCAGCCCATCGACCCGGAGCGAGACCGCAACCGCCGAGGAGTCGTCGAGCAGAGCCCGGCGGAGCAGCTCGTCGGCTGCGCCGGGGTCGCGGTCTGAATCCTCGTCGAGCATGGATGGTTTCCTCCTCTTAACAACGCGGCAACTTCGCCTCTTCATTTACCCAGGTGGGTCGGTCGTTGACAATCGCCAACTGGAGCACTGGCCTACGCCGGGCTGGCCATCGGGCGGGGCGGTTCTGCCGGTAATGGATCTCCCGGTAGGCTCCACCGCACCCATGTTCCTCCTCAGGCTCGCCTACAAGCCCATCGCGATCATCGCCGGGCTGATCGCCGGCCGCCTCAGTCACAACCTGTTCGAGTCGCTGTGGCGCAGAATCGACGACTCGCCGCCGCCCAAGCCCGGAACCGGTCAGGGCAGCGTGGCCAAGGTGGTCGGCGGCCAGGCCCTCCAGGCCGGGATCGTCGCCGCCGTCGCCGCCGCGGTTGATCGGATGTTCGCCAAGGGGTTTCACCACGTGATCGGCATCTGGCCCAAGAAGCCGCCGAAGCCGGAGGACGAGGAGAAGTCCTAGCCGGGAGGCGTGGGTGCCTCGGCGGCGGCCGGGGGCGCGGACGTGGCCTCGGGCAGGTGCCAGAGCTCCAGACCGGCGCGGGCCCAATCGGGGATCGGCGTCTTGGACCCGGTGGCCGAGTCGACGAACACGTGTCGGATCTTGGCCCGCAGCAGCGGCTCGTCGTCGGCCCGTTGGAACCGGTGCTCCGAGGTGACGCTGGTCGTTCCCAGGCGTCGCACGATCGCCTCCAGGGTCACCTCCTCGTCGAACCGAGCGGCGCCGAGGAAGCGCATGTTGACCTCGGCGACGACGATGTCGACCCCGCGCTCGAGCATCCTCTGGTACCCGCCATAGGCTTCGCGCCACATCTCGGTGATCGTGTGATCGATGTAGGTCAGGTAGTTGGCGTTGAACAGCACTCCCTGCGGGTCGCACTCCGAGTAGCGGACGCGGAGGCGGTGCACGAAGGGTGCCGGCTCAGCCACCGGGTGCGCCTCCGCCCCGGAGAACGAACCCCCGATCGGCGAGCTGGGCCAGCGCGTCCTCAAACGCGCCGAAGTCGCGGCCGGTCAAAGCGTCGATCGGCCGTCCGCCCGGCCCGGCGGCCCGGACCCAGCGGCGGAGCACGGTCGCCCCGGCGCGCTCCTCGGCATCGTCGAGCAGGTCCAGCAGAATCGGCAGCTCGGGACGATGGTCAAGCTGGCCGGAGAGGAGCGTCAGCGGGTCGACGCCGAGCGTCGCGCACAGCTCATCCTCGCTCAGGCCGAGCAGATCCAACAGGCGCGCCGCCCGCCCGCTGTGTCGGGCGCCGCGGGAACGCGGGTCCTCGGCCATCGCGCCTAGAGGTCCTCGGCCATCGCGCCTAGAGGTCCTCGGCCACTCCGCCTCGAACAGCTGGCTGTTTCCCCACCGTTGCGGGCGCGCACCTGGATCAGGCTACCCGGGCGCGGATCGGCCGAGATCTCTCGCCGCCACGGAAGCTCCGCCTGCCGTCGACCGTTGGTTTCGTGCCGCGGTCGGCTGGGCCGCTGTGAGGGATGCCGGTCGTGCCGGTCGTGCCAGTTGGCGGCCGGCACGGAGATCGCAGACACGGAGGTAGCCCGATCAGACGTCTCGCGTCATCCTGGCGGTAGCCGGGGGCTATGTCTTGCCGGCCGCGGCGCTTGCCAATCATGTCGTTTCGGTGGTGCTCGGACGGCGATCGAGCGAGCTGCGGGCACGTCCTCCCGTACCCTGGCGTCCTGTTCAACGACCGTCGCGCCTCGAAGGGTTCAGCCGGTCGCGATCGCCACCTGGCGGTCGTGCAGATCGCTGAGACCTCGCCGGTCTGACCGCCTGGCGCGTCGCGGGGGCGCCTGGCGAACGTCAAGCGGCCCGGCGCTTAGCGAAACGCCAGGGCGTGGTCGCGGACGTGCAACCGCCCCTGGTCCGCCGGGTAACCGGCGGTTCATATCTTGAACGCGTTATTCTGCGCGAGCAGGCAGGCCCGACGACGGCGCGATAGTGGCGAGATTCCTCCTTGTGAACGTCCCGACCGTGTGGCTCGGGGTCGGAGTGGTGTTGATCTGTGTCGGGCTGTCATTGCTCGGCCTCTGGGTCGTACGCAAGAGCGTGGAGCTGGAGAAGTTCGAGGCCCAACATGAGGTCGCCGGCTTCCTGATCGCGGTGGTCGGCGTGATCTACGCGGTGCTGCTTGCGTTCATCGTGATCATCGTGTGGGAGCAATTCGTCGCCGCCGAGAACGCCGCGGGCGACGAGGCGTCCTCGGTGGGCAGCCTGTACCGGGATGGAGTCGCCCTGGGCGGCGAGGGTCAGGCGCTGCGCGTAGCGGTGCAGCGATATGCCGTCAGCATCGCGGATGACGAATGGCCCTACATGGCCACCCATCTCGAGGAGGATCCCCGCACCGACGCGCCCCTGAATGGGGTCTGGGCCGCGGTCACGAGGCTCCAAGCGAAGAACGCCACCGATGCAGCCTTCGTCCAACATGCGGTCACCGAAGTCGCCACCGCGACCCAAGACCGACGCACTCGAGTGCGCGACAGCGCGAGCCAGATACCAGGCCCACTTTGGCTCGTCCTGATCGGGGGTGGGGCGATCACGGTCGCCTTCACTTACTTCTTCGGACTCGAGCGCTTCCGTGCCCAAGCCATCATGGTGGCGGCGCTCTCAGCAGTCATCGCGCTTTCGTTACTGACGATCTTGACGCTGGATCTGCCGTTCACCGGCGGTGTCGCAGTCAAGCCGGAGGCGATGCGGGCGGAAATCGCCGAGTTTCCGGCTTACAACTTCCGCTAGCGCGGTCTACGGGGACGGGCCGGGCGCCGACCATCTGCTGCGCTTGCTCGGGAAGCTCGAGCAGCTGCATCCGTACGTGATTCGAGCCTTGGGCCACCCCAGTGTTTGGATCGGCCTCAACGTCCGTCTCCCGGCCAACCAAACGACCTCAGATACCTCACCGGACTCGCCCACCAGCTCGTGCTCACATGCCTCGCCGCCACCCTCGGCGTCATCTCTGGGTTGAGCCGGACCGCCCTCACGCCTTCGCAGCGAATGCAGCGAATGCAGCGAACGCAGCGAACGCGGCGAACGCGGCGAACGCGGCGAACGCGGCGAAGCGTGTCCCGGATCTCCACCTGTCAACACCAAAGCCCACACCCCGGGCGAAATCCACCACACCCCGGCAGGATGGGTGGGGCGGGGGCGATTTGCCCCTATCCGGGACCGGGGCGCCACACCGCTTCCCGGCGGCGCCGGTGTGGGCGATTTGTGCCGCTCGGCCGGGGGCAGCGAGGCGGCGTGACGAGCCGGCTGGCGCCGGGCTCGCCCGAGCCGGCGCCGAGGCTGGTGACCCGCACCAGCGCGAGCCGTCGACTGGCGGTGTCGCCGCCGCTGTCGCTCAGCGGCTCAACGCGATCGGCCGGCTGGCCGACGAGGATCACGACCTGCTGTATCGCCTGACCGCAGCCGGCCCAACATGCCTACTCGCGGGCATGTTCAGCGTACGAGCGCGTTCGTCTAGAACAACTGGTTCTCGCCGCCGAAAACGTCGCTGACCGAGCCATCGGTGAAGATCTGGCGGATCGAGTTGGTCAGCAGGTCGGCGCACGAGAGGGTGCGGACGTTGCTCGGTGCGCCCGGCGGGAGCGGCAGCGTGTCGGTGACGACAATCTGCTCGAAGCCGGCGGCAGCGAGGTTCTCCCAGGCGTTGCCCGAGAACACGCCGTGGGTGGCGGCGGCATAGACCCGGCGGGCGCCGGCCTCGAGCACGGCGTGAGACGCCGCCTTGAGCGTGCCCGCGGTGTCGATCAGGTCGTCGACCAGCAGCGCCGTCTTGCCCGCGACCTCACCGATGACGTAGCCGATCTCTGCCACCTGCTGCGCCGGACGCTCCTTGTTGAGGATCGCCAGGTCGGCGCCGATCTTGTGCGCGAAGTTCTTGTTCAGCTTCACGCGGCCGACGTCCGGGGAGACGACGACCAGGTCCTCCAGACCGAGATCGGAGAAGTACTGGGTGAGCATGAACAGGGCCGTCATGTGGTCGCACGGCTTCTGGAAGAAGCCCTGGATCTGGCCCGAGTGCAGGTCCATCGTGAGGATCCGGTCGATCCCCGCGGACTCGAGCATGCGCGCCACCAGCCGGGCGCTGATCGGCTCGCGCGGGGCGGACTTCTTGTCCTGGCGGGAGTAGCCGTACCACGGGGTGACGGCGATCACCCGGTGCGCGGATCCGCCGACAGCGGCATCGATCATCTCCAGCAGCTCCATCAGCGCATCGTTGGCGCTCAGCCCGGTGTACGGGTTGCCGCAGATCGGCTGCACGATGAACACGTCGGCGCCCCGAACCGACTCCCGATAGCGGCAGTAGACCTCGCCGTTGGAGAACGTCTTGGTGATCACCTCGCTGAGCTCGACGCCCAGCTTCGACGCGATCTTGGCCGCCAGCTCGGGGTTGGCGCGGCCGGCGACGAGCATCAGGCGCTTCTCGGAGCCGAGTCGCATGTCGGTAGGGGCCACCTCCGTCGGGATGACACTCATCGCGCCTCCGAGTTTATTCCCGGTCGCCGACGATCCGGTCGCGCTCATGACTCATCTTGGGGGTCGGCTGCCGCCTGCTCGCGGCGGCGCGCAGCGTAGCCGTCGACGTTTCGCTGCTGGGCGCGAGCCACCCCGGGGGATCCGGCGAGCGCCCCCGGCGGGACGTCCTTGCCGATCACCGAGCCGGCCGCGGTGAACGCGTCGTCGCCGATCGACACCGGCGCGACGAAGGTGGTGTCGACGCTGGTCTTGACCCGGTCTCCGATGGAGGTGCGGTGCTTGCGAAAGCCGTCGTAGTTGGCGGTGATCGTGCTCGCGCCCAGGTTGGTCTGCTCGCCGATGTCCGCGTCGCCCACGTACGACAGGTGGGGCACCTTGGTCCCGCGGCCGACGTCCGAGTTCTTGATCTCGACGAACGTGCCCGCTTTTGACCCGTCACGCAGCCTGGTCCCGGGCCGCAGGTAGGCGAACGGACCGACGCTGACCCCGTCCCCGACAATGGCGCGATCGAGGTAGGAGTGCACGATCCTGGACCCTTTCCCGATCTCGGCGTCCAATACCGTGCTGTGGGGCCCGACCATCGACCGCTCGCCGATGCTCGTGGCGCCGTGCAGGCTGGTGAACGGAGCGACCTGGACATCTTGCGCGATCGACACTCCGGCGTCGATCACGGTCGCCCCCGGATTGACGATCGTGACGCCGGCCAGCATGTGGCGCTCACAGATCTGCCGCTGCGCCACCGCGGTCACCGCCGCCAGCTGGCGGCGATCGTTGACCTGGAGCAGCTCCTCGGGATCGCCGAGCTCGAACGCCACCACCGTCCGCTCCAGCTCGCGGAGGATCGGCAGCACGTCGGGCAGATAGTGCTCGCCCTGGGCGTTGTCGGCGCGGACCTCCTGCAGCGCGGCCGTCAGCGCGCCGGCGTCGAACGCAAACATGCCGGTGTTGACCTCGCGGATGTGCAGCTCGAGCGCCGTGGCGTCGCCCGTCGCCTTCGTCTCGGCGACCCGCTCCACGGTTCCGTCCGGGGCCCGGATCACGCGGCCGTAGCCGGCGGGATCGTCGAGCACCATGGTCGCGATCGTCGCCGCGGCCCCGGTCCGCTCGTGGCTGTCCACCAGCGCCCGCAGCGACTCCGGGGTGATCAGCGGCGCGTCGCCGTTGATCACCACGACGGTGCCGTTCGATCCGATCTCGCCTGCCGCCGCCCGCACCGCGTCTGCCGTGCCCAATGGTCGTTCCTGGACCGCCAGCGCCACCCCGTCCGGCAGCTCCGCCTCCAGCCCTCGCTGCGGCGAGTCGACCACGACCACCTTCCCGGCGTCCGCCGCCTGTGCGGCGGCGATCGGCCATTGCACCAACGGCCTCCCGCAGAGCGGGTGCAGCAGCTTCGGCACCGCCGAGCGCATGCGCGTGCCCTGCCCAGCGGCCAGGATGACGACGACGGGCGCGGTCACGGACAGATCGTATGCGCCTCACGCGGCTTGTGCCTCGTCCTCGACATCACGAGGCCGCTCGTACCAGCGGATCCACTTGCGGACCGCGTTGTCGGAAACGCCGTATTTGCGGCCGACCGCGACAAAGCTCATCCACTCGAGATCGTCGACGAGCTGCTCATAGCTCGGCCGGACGACCTTACGTGACCCTGGCCGAGCCTCACGGCTGCGGGGGTAACGCGACCCGCAGGCCTGGGAGCAGTATCGCTGGCGGCCATACCTGGGCAAGAACTCCGAGCCGCAACGAAGACAGGGGCGCAGCTCGAGCCGGATCCGGTTCTTCCGGCCACAGTGGGTTTCTAACGTCGCCGCACAGTTTGGGCAGACGATCCGCAGGTTCTCGATGCGGTTGTCGTCGCCGACGCCGTTGATGTGGTCAAGGATCAGCGCCAGGCGCCGCCCCCGCCACAGCTCACCCTGGCCACACAGCTCGCATGCCCGCGTCTTCAGGCCGGTCTCGAACAGCCGGTTCTTCAGCTTTCCGCGGCAATAGGTCGAGGCCTCAACGAGAAGGTTCTCGAGTGGGATCCTCGATCGTACGCGTGTCCCACGCAGCACCCAATTGGGATCGAAGTGGTCGATTGAAATTCCGTAGTGCGCGGTCAGCTTCTCCAGCGTCTGGAAGTTTCCGCCCGCCGGGCGCAGACCAAGGCGCCGCAGTGCTCCCGACTGGCTCACGGAGCTCTCGACCGCCTCTCGGACCTCGATCTCGGTGTAACCGGGAATCCATGGCATACCCGAACACTAGTTCGTGTGTCGGACGGAAAAGGCGTTGCCGAGCATGAGGCTGGGGAGCCAGGACTTGAACCTGAACTTGGACATCCAAAGTGTCCCGTGCTGCCGATTACACCACTCCCCAGTGCACGCCAGTGACGTCAACAAGCCTAACCCACGTGCCACTGTGCGACGGGCGGCGGCGCGCTCGCCGTGCGGTACTGTGTCCGCGATGGATGACGATCGGATACACGGCCGGATCGAGCAGCTCGTCGCGGAGGAGCACGACCTGTGGAACCGGGAATCCTCGGGGCAGGCGAGCGACGACGACCGGCAGCGGCTGGAGTCGGTCCGGGTCTCGTTGGACCAGTGCTGGGACCTGCTGCGCCAGCGGCGGGCGTTTCGCGAGGAGGGTGGGAATCCCGACGATGCGACCGCCCGCAGCGAGGGCGTCGTCGAGAACTATCAGCAGTAGTCCGACGGCGCTGCCCTGGTGGCCTCCTACTCGGTCAATCAGGCAGCGGTGGAGCGCGCCCGTGAGCTGATCCGCGCGCGCCAGTACGTGCTCAACAGCGAGTGGGGTGAGGTCCAACCCGGCGCGAGCGAGCAGAACGAGTACCTGAAATCCCACAGCTGGGACGAGTACGGGCAATGGCATCTGGGGCTGACCGACGGCGCGCAGGATGAGACCAAGGCGCGCTACGCCTTCGTCTACGGCGACTTCCGGCGCGTCCACCGGATGGCGCTGATCGCCTCGGTCTACCGGGCCAGCGAGTGGCGCCACAAGGCGGTCGAGCTGGCCGCGCACGACCTGCTGCAGCTGCTGGACCGGACCAGCGGCTGACGGCGGCGGACCGGCGGCTGACGGCGCCGTCACAGCGGCTGACGCCGCCCAACCGTCGGCCGAACCTCTACCCGCCGCGCAGGATCAAGGCCAGCTCGTCGTCCAGCAACGGATCCGACAGGGCAGCTCGGACGTCGGCGCTCCGCCGCAGCCCTCGCTCGGCCCGGAGCGCGCCCACCTCCAGCCCCGCCTGCTGGGCGGCGGTGAGCGCCAAACCCATCGCGTCCGGGCCGCCCCACGCGTCCTCGGGCAATCCCAACAGCCACGGCGCGGGTCGGTCGAGCGCGAGCAGGTAGAACCCGCCGTCGAACACGGGCCCGACCGATACGTCGCAGCCCTCGGCCAGGTCTTCCAGCGCGCCCCGGGCGTGCTCGGGCCGCCACCGAGGCAGATCGGGCCAGACGATCAACACGGGACCTCCCCCGCCCTCGAACACGTGGGCCGCGGCAGCGGCCACCCGCGCCGAGGCGTCGGCGCCACGCTGCGGGAACAGCGCCGCCTGCTCGCCGACCAACCCAACCAACGAACGCTCTGCGCCGGCGGGCTCGTAGGCCACATGGACCCGGCCGGGGGCGACGCTCTCCGCCCAGCTCGCCGCTCGCCGGATCAGGACTCGCTCCAGCTGCGCGCACCGCTGGGCTCCCAGCAGCGCCTCGAGCTCGGGTCGGACGGCGCCAGCATCCGGCGTCCGGGCGATCAGCAGCACCCGCGGCGACCCGGCCAACTGCCGGCTCACGCCTGCTCGAAGCGAAACATGGTGCCGGCCGGGGCGGGCGCTCCGCCGGCCAGCCGCCCCACCGCAACGGTCAAGACGTCGGCGAACACCGAGCTGCTCCTCCCCATCAGATCGCTCAACGTCGCCAGCGGCGTCGGCTCGCCCGGTACGACCTCGTTGGCGTAATCGGTCACGAAGCCGACCAGCGCGAACGGCAGCTCCAGCTCACCGCAGAGCACGGCCTCCGGCCCTGCGGTCTGGCTGACGGCAACGACGCCCGAGGACGCCAGCTCGGCGATCTCGGCTGGCGTGTTGAAGCGAGGTCCATCGACGTGGCCGTAGACACCCCCGTCGCGCGCCGGATGGCCGGCCTGCGACGCGGCGGTCAGCAACGTGGCCCGGAGGTCCTCGGAGAACGGGCCGCCGTGGAGGATCCAGTGCCCGCGCGCCGGGTCCCCGGCCTCGGTGAAGAACGTGCACAGCGATCCGTCGGCAAGGCGATTAGACGGGAAGTGGAGGTCGTCGAACACGACCAGTGAGCCCAGCGCCAGCGTTGCATCGACGGCGCCGCACGCGGTGCAGCCGATGACCGCGGTCGCCTCGAGCTCGTTCAGGGCCCAGATGTTCGCCTGGTGGGAGACCTGGTTGGACAGGCGGGCGTGTCTTGGGCCGTGGCGAGAGACGTGGACGACGTCGACGTCGGCGAGGCGTCCGGCGGAGACCTGGGCTGGGCCAAACGGGGTGTCCAGGGCGAGCGTCTCGGCGATGGCCAGACCCGGCAGCGAATGGGTGCCCGATCCGGTGATGATCCCGATCGACATCGGCGGCGATGCTACTGCGGCGCGGCTCGCGTGCCGATAATCATCCGTGATGGATCAAGGACGAACCTCGCCCCGGCGCCCGGACTCCTGGCGCCGAAATCTGCTCGCGCTCTCGCCGCTCACGCTGGCGCTGGCCGCGGTGGTGCTGATCGCTGCCGATTCGAGCTACCGGCTGGCCGGTAACTCGTTCTTTCCCGGCGGGCCGCTGGACGGGATCGCGCACCTGCTGACGACGCTGCTCGTGTTCTGGGCGCTTTGGCCGCGAGCCCCCAAGCGGTTTCTGGTGCCGGCGCTGATCGCTTCGGTGGCGATCGACCTCGATCACGTCCCGGGCGAACTCGGCGCCACCTTCCTCACCGCCGGAACGCCACGGCCGTACACGCACTCCTTGCTCACTATCGTGATCGTGCTCGCGATCGCCTGGCGGTGGCGCCGGCAGCGCGACGTGCTGCTCGGGGTGGCGATCGGCCTGGCGCTCCACTTCTTTCGCGATCTCGCCGAAGGTGGAAGCGGCGTCTCGCTGCTCTTGCCGGTTTCCCGTCACTCGTTTCACTACCCCCACGGCGTCTACCTCGCCATCATGGCCGCGGTTGTGCTGTTCGACGCGGCGCGCTGCGCGAGGGGCGAGGCGGCTAGCGATCGAAGGAACACAGCGCGGGGGCAGGCCTTGCCTTCAGAGCAGTCCTGAGAGCTCTCAAAGAGGTTTGACGCTAGACAGCGGAGCCTCAAGTTTTCGTCTATCCCGCCGATGATTCATGTGGGCGCCATCGCAAGCGCAACGAAGCTGCGGCAGTCCACGACCCCGACGTCGGGGGTCGCCAGTCACCCGCTACCGAGACCCTGCCATGAATGCACCGACAATCGAGCTGGACCCGGAGGCAACACCCGTTGAAGCGATCGAGTCATCAGAGCGGTCAAGCGTGCGTGTGCCGCCTCGGGTAAGCGTCGTCACCTGCGCATACACCGCCGAGCGCTGGGACGCGCTGGTCGCTGCCGTGACGTCAGCCCAGGCGCAGGATCCCTCGCCGTTCGAGGTTGTGGTCGTGATTGACCACAACGACGAGTTGCTCGGCCGGGCGATTTCAGAATTGGCGGGCGCGCGAGTCCTCGCGAACGAGGCGGGCATTGGCCTCTCGGGTGCTCGGAATACGGGCGTCCGTCACGCAACAGGAGAGATCGTCGCGTTTCTCGACGACGATGCGCGCGCACAGCCCGGCTGGTTGCGCGCGCTCGCGCGCGCCTTCGAGGATCAAACTGTGATCGGCGCTGGCGGGATCGCGGTCCCGATGTGGGACTCGCTCGCACCATCTTGGCTCCCGCCCGAGTTCCTCTGGGTGGTTGGATGCTCGTACCGCGGCCTGCCGTCAACGGCGGAGGAGATCCGCAACCCGATCGGCGCCAATATGGCCTTCCGCAGGGCGGTTCTGGAACGCGTCGACGGATTCACGGACGGAATCGGGCGCGTCGGCCGGAGACCCCTTGGTTGCGAGGAGACCGACCTCTCGATCCGAGCCCGCGCTGCCACCGCCGGTCGCATCGTCCACATGCCCGACGCCAAGGTTGACCATCGCGTGAGCCCCGACCGGACACGCTGGCGCTACTTCCGCCGGCGTTGCTGGGCAGAGGGCCTGTCGAAGGCGGTTGTCTCTCAGAGAGTCGGCCGCGACGCAGCACTGGAGAGCGAACGCACCTATGTGATGCAGACCCTGCCGAGCGGGGTCTGGCACGGTCTCATCGACGCAGTCCGGGGAGATCATTCGGGGATCGCGCGGTCTGGGGCGATCGTGATCGGGCTGACGATCACCGCGGCTGGCTACCTGGTTGGTCTCTTCACCGCGAACTCCAAGGGCGTTGCATGAGGCAGCTGATCCCGATCCTGCTGTACCACAGTGTCTCAAACCGCGCGGGCGACCCGTTTGCCGTTGCTCCCGAGCGGTTTGCGAATCATGTCGAGGTGATCGCTGCCAGCGGTCGCACAGCACTGACGATGACCGAGATCGCGGAGGGGATACTCGGGCTCCGGCGGCTCCCGGAGCAGGCCATGGGGATTACTTTTGATGACGGCTTCGGTGACACTGTCGAAGCTGTTGAGTTATTGATGCGCCACGGTCTGCGATCGACGGTGTACGTGACGACGGGACATGTCGGCACAGAGGACATGATCACCGAACGTCAGCTTGAAGGATTGGCCTGTCGGCTTGACGGCGTTGAGCTCGGCGCACATACGGTTACGCACCCCCGCCTGGACGAGCTGCCCCTGTCGGCGGTCGAGGGCGAGGTTCGCGCGAGCAAGGCCGCTCTGGAGCAAATGATCGGTCGTCCCGTCGCTTCGTTCGCATATCCGCACGGCGCCCATGACGCGCGCGTCCGTGAGCTTGTTGTCGAATCGGGCTATCGGTCGGCTGCCGCCGTCAAGAACGCGATCTCTCACAGCGGGGACGACCCGTGGGCAATAGCTCGGTGGACGGTGCGAAGCACGACTGGGAGTGGCGACATCGACGAGCTCCTGATGGGTCGCGCGGCTCCGCTGGCGTGGCGAGGAGAGCGCCTGCGGACGAAGACACACCGGAGCGTGCGACGCGTGCGGCGCAGACTTCGGCTCGAGGCCTCTGCGCGACCAACGAAAGCCATTCCGTGACTCTCTCCGAGGCCACGAACGGCAACCGCACCCCGGTCGACGCTGGACTTTTCTCCGTCGTGGTCACGACGTGTGCCGATGCGACGGCCGCGGTTCGCTGCGTGCAGACGATCCGAGGCCACGCGCGGAGTCCGGTAGAGGTGATCGTCGTGGAGAATCGGCCGGCGGCATCGAACGTGCGCGACGCACTCGCTGATGCGTTCCAAGACTCGACTGTCCGATACGTCGAGGAGCCCACTCCCGGTCTCTCGCGTGCGCGCAACGCCGGCCTCGCCGCAGCGAGCGGACCGATGGTGGCATTTGTTGACGACGACGTCGTCGTGGACGAATGCTGGCTGGACGCGCTCCGCGCTGCGTTCGCCGCGCAGCCCGACGCCACATGCGTGACGGGGCAGATCGAGCCCTTGGAGCTGGGCACTCAGGCCCAATCCCTGCTCGAGCAGTATGCGACCTTCGGGAAGGGGTCGACGCGCCGCGTGTTTGCGCTCGACAACCCGCCCGATGATGTCCCGCTGTTCCCGTACACCGCCGGTCACTTCGGCTCCGGCGCCAACATGGCGTTCAGGCGGGAAGCATTGCTCGAACTGGGTGGTTTCGATCCGTGCCTCGGCGCCGGCACCCCGGCGAAGGGCGCGGAAGACATGGATATCTGCATACGCCTGATCCTCAGTGGCCAGACACTCGTCTACGAGCCTCGCGCAATCGTCCGGCATAGGCATCTGGACACCATGCGCCTGCTTCGCGGAAAGGTCTTTAGCTACGGCATCGGGCTCGGCGCCCTGATCGCCAAGCATCTGACCTCTGGGCCGGATCGCTCTCGACTGCTCCGGCTCATCCCGGGGGGGATTTCCTATCTACTCAGCCCCCGGTCGCGGAAGAATGCCGCGAAGGCCACCGGCTACCCCCGGCAGCTGAATTTGATCGAATGGATGGGTCTGCTCAGCGGTCCGCTTGCCTATACGCGCAGCAGGCGGTCGGAGGTGACCAGCCAAGGGGCGCCATCATCGAGGGAGCGTGCCGCTGACGCACCAGAGGCGTCGATGCGTCGTGTTTGGAGCGGCGAGCTCGAGCTGTCGAATCCGGTCCCCGAGATCAAGCCCCCGCTCACCGAGTCAGGGGCCGCTTTTGACGAGGCGCGGCTGTTGATCCGCGTGCTGGGTGAGCCGATCGGGTTCATGGAGGCGCCGTTGTCGTCTGGGGGAGTGGATCTCCACCAAGTCGTAGAGAAGATGGATCCGGATCTCGGCGAGCGCCTCGAGCGTCAGCTGGCCTCGAGCGGCCTGCCGCCACTCGGAGAGATCGCTGCCGGTCGCCGGCGCGGCGGGACGAGCGCCCCAGACTGGATCGCTGAATCAGACGGGCCATTGGTCACTGTGATCGTGTGCACGCGTAACCGAGCTCAGGGACTGCTCCGCTGCCTGCACTCGATCCGATGCCTGCGCTACTCCAACCTCGAGATCCTCGTCGTCGACAACGCGCCGGCGGATGACAGCACGATGGACGCTGTCCTCCAAGCTGCCGGCGAGGACGCCCGCCTGCGCTACGTACGTGAAACGCGACCCGGGCTGTCGGTCGCGCGAAACCGGGGGCTCCGCGAGGCCCGCGGTGAGTTGATCGCGTACACCGACGACGACGTGCGCGTTGACCCGTTGTGGGTGGATGCAATCCTGCGAGGGTTCCGCCGACGCGCTGACGTCGGTTGCGTCACCGGGCTCGTGGCGAGTGCGTCACTGGAGCGACGGGCCGAGCAGTACTTCGACGCTCGGGTTGGATGGTCGTCGAGCTGCGAGCAGCGGCTGTTCGAAGCGAAGGCATCGCGAGCCGATTCACGTCTCCATCCCTATGCGCCCGGAGTGTTCGGGACCGGCGCGAACGTCGCGTTTGAGAGTGATGCGATCCGGGCCCTCGGCGGGTTCGACGAGAGCCTCGGTGCTGGATCGCCCACGTGCGGAGGCGAAGACCTCGACGCTTTCGTTCGTCTACTGCGGTCCGGTCAGACGCTCAGCTATGAGCCTGCTGCACTCGTATGGCACGAACACCGAGTCAGCGAGACAGACCTCCAAAAGCAGATGTACGCCTATGGCAAGGGCCTCTCGGCGTATCTCTGCAAGTTTCTCTTCGCGCGCGGCTCTGGCCTTGATGTCGCGCGGCGGCTTGTCGTCGGCGTCTTGCACGCGGGCCGGCTAGCACGGCGCTCCCGGACTGCCGCCAACCGCTCCGGCGTTGCTCGGGGCCTCCTCACCGCGGAACTCCGCGGGTGGCTCGCCGGACCGTGGGCGTATCTCCGGGCGCGGTCGCGGCAGGATCGCGCCCACGTTCGGGCGGTCGCACCGTGAAGATGCTCCTTGAAACAGATGCGAGTGCCTCGCTCGGAGAACCATTCGCCGACGTCCCCAGTCGCGCTTTGAAGCCCCCCGCATCGGATGCGCCTGCAACGAGCGCTCCGGAAGAAACCGCGACCGAGATTCAGGCGCAGACCTCCGACACGATGAGAGGCCTGTTTGGCCGTGACTCCTTGTACGTATTGATGTGGGGCATACAGCTCGGCATCGCCGCGCTTTCCACGCCAATCATCACGCGCTTGCTGGGGGTGTCCGAGTTTGGCGTTGTCGCCGCGACGCTCGCAGTCGGACAGGTTGTGGTCGCACTGGCCAGCTTCAGCCTCCAGTCTGCGGTGCAGCGAATGTTCGCGACCGGCGACCAAGACCGAAACGCGCGCGCCATTGTCACCCTCGCGGCAATTTTGGGGCTTGGTACATGGGCGTTGATTGACGCGACCGGACCATTCTGGTCTGAGGCGCTCGGAGTCGGTAGGTATGGCACCACGCTGCAATACGGGGTCGCATGGGCCGCGCTCTGGGCAGTCACCAATGCCGCACTCGGGCTCATACGCAGTCAGGACAAGCTGCTTGCGTTCGGGCTCGTCACCTTATTGCAGTCCGTGTTAGCTGAGGTGCTCAGCCTGGTGATGGTCGCGTTCGTGCACCGCACAGCGTCTGAATACGTGCTTGGCCACCTGATTGCCCAGTCCGCGGCGTTGTGCGTCGCGTTGATCGTCGCTCGTCCCGCGGCGCTTCGGCGCCGTGACCTGCCGATGCTCGCCGGAGCCATCAGTTATTCAGTCGGCCTGGTCCCGGCGGCGTTGGCGACGTTCGTCCTTGACACGTCGGACAGGCTGATAGTCAAAGCCGATCTGGGACCGGCCGCTGTCGCACGTTACGCGGTTGCGTACAACGTGGCCAGCCTCACGATGATCCTGCTCTACGTGCTCAACACCGCCTGGATGCCAAGAGTCTTTGCGCTTGCCGATACCAAGGTCCGCACGTCAGTCCTCGCCGAATCCCGGGACCGTCTGTACGCGCTGCTGATCCCGGTCGTGGTGGGGTTGTGCGCGGCATCTCCGATCATCCTGACCATCTGGGTCCCCCCCGACTACCACGCCGACGGCCTGCTTTTGATCGTGGCGATCGTGGCGATCACCGCTTTTCCCTACGCGGGAACGATGGCTGCAATTCGGGTACTGCTGCTCTCTGGGAACACGTTCGCCGTCGGTGTCTCAACGGCCGTCGCGGCCCTCGCCAACGTTGGACTCAACGTCTACCTCGTGCCCAAACTCGGGATCGTCGGCGCGAGCCTGGCGACTTTGTGTAGCTACGGGGTGCTGTTCGGATTGCTGTCGGCCCGGTCGCGGCGGATCTTGCGACTTCCGAGGCCACCGGCTGCGCTGATCGCGAAGATTCTCGCGGCGGTGGCGATCAGCCTGGTGTCCACGCAGCTGCCGACTAGCCCGGCGGCGCTGGCGATCCGTGCGTTCGTCGCGCTCAGCGGACTGGTCGTCTTCGTCGCAATGCTCACAAACCTGATCACCCCATCCCGTCACGCTGTGGCTCGCCGAGTCGCCACCCTCCTGCATTGGCCACCGCAAGCTGATGGACAGCTGTCGCCAGTCATCGCCGCCCCACCGCCAACCCCCCATGCGTATCTACGGCTCAGGATTGCGGCACCTCGAGCTCGCCGTAGTCGTTGTGGACGCCCTACTGGGGTGACGCTGGGCTCCCGCGCCAACGCCGCTCGCCAAGACCGCCCGTAGCCGCGCCAGGCGAACGAAAAAACTTCGACGTGCCGCTTAAGGATCCCGTGCGGCCTGTCGATGATCTTTGTGAGGGGTACTCCCTCGGGGCCTGACTCGACTTCTGGACGGTTTGACATGGACCTGCAAAACACTGCTGGGGCTACGCGCCGCAGCGCCGGCAGAAAGCCCACGACCAGCGTTGGCATACCCACGCTGAACGAGGCCGTGAACTTGGCCGGGCGAGCGCGTGCCATCGAACACCACACCGGCCTGTCGGCGGCGCCGATTGGGCAGGAGCTGCGCGGTTTGCCGACGGGACCGGGCCCATACCTGCGTCTGCGCGGGATGCGCCGACGCAGCCAGGTCCGCGAGGCCGCTCGATGACCGCGCAGGCCGGCACCGCCCTCGCCGAGCCGATCACGTGTCCCGATGATTTTCGTCCGCGGGCGGGCGTTGGTGATCCTCGGCGGGACCGGCGCATCGTCGTCGACGTCCTCGTCCTCGTCCTGATCGGCCTGACCGTCGTCGCGCTCCTCTTCACCCCGTGGCCTGGCGTGAAGGCCGCCCTCCTGTTCGCGTCAGCCGCGGTCGTTCCCGGAACCGCCGCTCTCCGAAACGTCCGCTTCGCCTCGTCGCTCGAAGCGGTTTCCGTGACGGTTGGGGTCAGCCTGACATTCGCGGCCCTGGGGACGCTCGCGTTGATCTGGCTCGGCTGGTTCCATCCCGTCTGGGTGGCGCTTGGCGTAGGTTCGATCTCGGCACTCCTGATCGCCGTGGACCTGCGGCGGCGAACCACCGGCCGCGGTCAAAGCCTGCGCACCGCCACACGGCGCCGTCTCGCCCTCAGGCGCGACGCGGCCAGCCCTTTGCTTCGGTGGCTCCGCAGGTCCGGGCCGTGGCTCATTCCGCTCCTCGCTGCTGAGCTTCTGTGGGTCCTTTCGCTCTCGCACATCTCGCTCGAGCATCTAGGGACGACGGGCCTGCTTGGTGCGCTGCCGGTGACGTGGTACATCGCGCTTGCCCTCTTGCTGGGCGGCGGAGTGGCATCGCTCACGCTCGGACGGCCGCGCCTGTGGCTCGCGCTTGCCTACCTGACGGCTCTCGTGTTTGTGATGTGCGGCACGATCCCCGCTCTCACCTCCGTTCCCCAGTATGGCTGGACCTACAAGCACATCGGCGTCATTCATCTGTTCCTTGCCACAGGTCACACGAGCCCATCGGTCGATATCTACAACCGCTGGCCCGGAATGTTCGCCTTTGCCGCCGGGCTCACCAAACTCACGGGTCTCGACCCGATCACCTACGCGAACTGGGTCGAGCCGATCTTCACGGTCATCAATGGTGTCGCCGTCGGTGCCCTCGCCAGGGTCCTGAGCCGCGATGACCGAGCCGCTGGACTGGCTGCGTTCGTCTTTGTCTGCTCGAGCTGGGTCGGGCAGACCTACCTGTCGCCCCAGACGTTCGCCTACATGCTCCAGCTGACAGCGATGCTCCTCATCGTCGGCCAGCTCGGATCGCGCGCTCCGTCGCCCGCGATCTCCTCACTCGTCAGGCGGATCGGATACCTCCGACGGCGCGCCACGGCCGAGCGGTTCGCTCCGGCTCCGACGATCGACGCGCTCCCGGCGACGATCCTGGTGGTTCTCGTCGACTACCTGATCATCGCGACTCATCAGCTGACGCCCTACATGCTGCTCATCCAGTTCGCGGTGCTCCTCGCCCTTCGGGTGGTCAAAGGCTTTGTCGTGTGGGTCGGCATGCTCGTCGTCACGATCGGCTACCTCGTCACCAACCTGTCATTTATCGAGAAGCACTACGGCCTCGTCAGCGGCTTCAATCTCACCTCGAACGCGACTGTCTCAACGTTCGGTCCAACGATCCATCGGGCAGCTCTCTACGCCAATGCGGGCGAACTGCTCACGGCCGCTCTGGTGCTGGCGGCGTTCGCGGCCGCTGGCCTGCTCATTGCGCGTGGGCGTATCCAGCGGGCAGCGCCGGTCGTCGCTCTCATGGTTTGCCCGGCCGTCATCCTCTTCGCGCAGAGCTACGGAGGGGAGGCGCCACTGCGCGTCGCATTGTTCGCCGCGCCGTGGGCCGCCGTGCTCGTCGGGGTCGGTTTGGCGCAGCTCGGCGACCGTCCGCGGACGACCGTTGCCGCGTTGCTGATCACCGCGTTGACGGGCCTCTGCCTGCTCGCCACCGTCGCCGACGCCGGCGTCAGCGTCTACACGCGCAATGAGCTCACGGCAGCCGAATACATCAACGACCATGGCCCGCGCGGCGCGGTGTTCGAAACCGTCGGCACGAACTTCCCGATGAAGATCGGTGCCAACTATCCGTATCTCGCCGGCGCCACAGGCGATTCCGGGCCGGACCTGTTCGATCATCTTCCCGGGCTGGCCACGCGCGGCCGGGGAGCCGATGATTTGTCGCCGATCATCGCCGACATGCAGAGCTACTCGAGGACTGGATTCCTCGTCTTCTCGGCCTCTCAATATCGGTACGCGCGGATATTCCACACCGTTCCGGTGCAAACCATCCGGGCGATCCAGACCGCCGTTCAGAAGTCACCGCGGTTCCGCCTCTGGTACCAGAATCCGGACACACAGATCTATCGTCTGGTCTCGCCCGCGGCGCCGCCAACCGCTCCTGGAGCGCGAGCCGGATCTCAGGCACCATGACCGCGGTCCGTTCGCCGTCCCGGGCCTCGATGCGCGGTTTCTTTGGCCGTGACCTCGTGTATGTCGCGCTGTGGGGAAGCCAGATCGGCCTCGCAGTCCTGCTCACGCCGGTGACGACTCGCCTCCTCGGTCCGAGCCACTACGGGCTGGCCGCGACGTGCATAACGATCATGCAGTTGCTGGTCGCCGTCGGCGGCTTCAGCCTGCAGCTCGCGATCCAGCGCGCATACGCCGCCTCCGGCGACGTCGATGCGCGGAAGCTCCTCACACTGGCCCTGGCGATCGCCTTCGCCGTGTTCGTCGTCGTCGACCTCACGGGGCCGATCTGGGCCGGGGCGATCGGGGCGCGCTCGTATCACGGCGCCGTCTGCTACGCCGTCATGTGGGCGACCTGCACGGTCGGCACGAACGCCGCGCTCGCCGTGCTGCGGAGCAGAGACCGGCTGGTTCCGTTCGCGCTCGTGAACCTCACACAGACGGCCTTGGCCGAGGCCTTGAGCCTTGGCCTGATCCTGCTGGTCCGCCGCACGGCCACCGAGTACATCCTTGGTGAGTTCATCGCCCAGGCGGTGACAGTCATCCTCGCCCTTGCGCTCGTGCGGCCCGCACCGGTGTCCGTGCGAGACCGCGGGCTCATGCGGTCGGCGCTCAGGTTCGCGACGCCGCTCGTTCCGGTTGCCGTCGCGGAGTTCGTCCTGGCGACGTCGGATCGTCTCATCGTTCAGGCCGAGCTCGGATCCGCCGCCGTCGCGAGGTACGCGGTGGCGAGCAACGTCGGCTCGATCCCCATACTGCTGCTCGGGATGCTCGCCACAAGCTGGATGCCGCGCGTGTTCGCGCTCTCCGACACGGGCGCACTCCCCAAGGCGATCGCACAGAGTCGCGACGGGCTCTATGCGCTGCTGATTCCGGCGACGATCGGACTTGCGGTCATCTCGCCACTGGTGCTCCGGATATTCGCACCTCCGTCGTACCGGCCGGACGGACTCTTGTTCGTCGTCGCAATCATCATCGCGACGGCGTTCCCATTCGCCACGGCGACCTCACATAGCCGCGTGCTGATGAGCGCCGGCCGCACGCGCGCCGCCGCCGGCGGTGCGATCGGTGCCGCCGCTGTCAACCTCGGGCTCAACTTCGTCCTGGTCCCGATCTGGGGGATCGTCGGCTCAGCCGTCGCGACACTGGTAGCGACCATCGTGATGGCGCTGATTCTGGCCGCCGCGGCGCGAACCGTTCTCGCCGTCCGGCGACCGCCAGGGAGGCTGCTCCTCGCGATTGGCCTCTCAATAGGTGTGGTGTTCGGCGCGGCCTTCGTACCCGTGACGACTCCCGCGCTCGTTATGCGCCTGCTGTTCGGCGTGATCAGCGGGTCCTTCTTGCTCGCCCTCGCGCTCGGCCTCGCGGGGCGGACCGGACATGCTGCCCTGCGGCCGATGTCGTCCTGGTTCGGGGATCGCTTGGGATTGGCGATGCAATGACCTCGTCGGTCGCGTTCGTCATCCTTGCGCACAACGACGCGCCGAAGATCCGGCGGTTGATTGGAGCGCTCGGTGACTCCGACGTGTTCCTTCACTGCGACGGCAACACAGCTGACGACGTCGCCCGCTCGATGGTTCCTAAAGCGATGTCCCGAGTCCGCTGGGTTCCCCGCCGGCGGACCACACTCGCCACCTGGTCGCTCGTCGACGCCGAACTCGCAGGCGTGTCGATGGCGGTGGAGACGACCCAGGCGACGCACGTCGCCGTCCTGTCGGGCAGCTGCTATCCGCTCGTCTCGATGTGCCAGCTGACCGATGAGCTCAGCGAGTGGCAAGGGCTGTCGCGCCTCGAATTGAACCGGCTTCCGTACCCCGCCTGGAGCACGGCCCGGTTTCGCGATGGAGGCCTCTGGCGGGTCAATCGCCGCTTCCTCGAGTGGAGAGGACAGGTCCTGACCATATGTAACCGCCCGGTTCCGACGTTCCGGCGCCGGGTACCACCCGAGCTCAGTCTCTATGGCTCGGCGCAGTGGAAGATCTATGCCCGCGGCCACGCCAGAGCGCTGCTCGAGCTCCTGTCCGCCACGCCTTCGCTGCGCTCGTTCTGGCAGACGACCTACGTCCCGGAAGAACTCTGCGTCGCTTCGCTGCTCAAGAGCCCGGATCTAGTCGGTCCCGTCGCCGATCAGGTCATCGACGACCTGCCGTGGTTCATCCGCTGGCCGGCGTCCGGCCCCACGTCCCACCCGGATTGGCTCGGTGACTCTGACTTCGACGCGCTGCGGTCCGCGAGCGCCGCGCCGGCGCCCGATCCCACCCGGCAGATCGATCCACGTGAGCGGCCAACGTTGCGCAAACTGTTCGCCAGGAAGATCGGGTCGGCGTCGTCTGATCTCTTGGACCAGATCGACGATGAGCTACGAGCGTGACCCCAACTAAAGACCGGCCAGCGTTGACGAACGGCTTCCTCCCCGTCAAGCCGTCTGCGACATGAGAACGCCACCTCGGTCGCCGTACTCGACTGGTTCGGCTCAGCGAGGGTTGGCCGGATCACCGTCTCTGAGGATTCCTCCAACGCGATCGTCCTCGTCCGCCTCCACAGCGACCCACTCGGCGTCCTCGACGCGGAGAACCTCGAACTCGTCGTCGATCTCGACGGCCTGAGCGCGCTGGCGGCCACCTTCATCCCGCGGGTCCTGGCACACGTGGCGGAGTTCTGGTCCAGTGGTACGACGATGCGTGCCGGGGGGCGCGGCCACCGGCCGCCGGGTGAGTCGACCCCCGTCGTCCCCACGGGTCGGCCCGCCGATCTCCGCCCTGCCGCGATCCTTCTGCGACCTCAACCCCACCCGAAGGCGATCATCATGGTCGACAACCGGGCGACGGACTCTCTCCCGGTAGACGTCGTCGAGCGTTGGCGGGTTGATGCGAAACGCCCGTGCGATGGCAATCCCAAGCGTGAGCGCGGCAATAGGAGACCGTGAGGCGACGCGCTTTGACGGCGACTGCGACACACGCGTCGGAGTGCCGGTTGGTTTGAGCACCAAAGGGGGAGCCGCAATAGGAGACCGTGAGGCGACGCGCTTTGACGGCGACATTGGAGCGCCCATGGCTGGCGCCACAGCGCTCATGTCACAGAGCGGTCAGTCGAAGCACCCGCCCCCCGGGTCACGGCGGTAGAAGTGCTGTATGAGCGTCGCGTAGTGGTTCCGACCACGTGGCACGTCAAGGTCCGCGATGGTGGTATCCAAGGCGCTGGTCGTGGCTGCGGTGCACGAGACCGGGCTGTGCGAGGGGATCGGCCTCGATACCGGCGAGGTCGAGTCGGGGCAGCTTCTGGGTCGACTTCCTGCGGTCGCTGAAGACGCGCGGACAATCGGGGGTGCGCCGAAGACCGCGACCACACCCGCGAACGCGTGGAAACGTGCTGGAGCGCCTGCAGCCGGCCGCGCCCAGGGTCTGTCGACTGCTCGAGGCCACCGAGGAGGACCTCATTGCCGTCTGTCACCAGTCTGACCAACGACGAGTGGCACGTGCAGCGCCGCTATCTCCCTGTCGAGGCCATGGCTGATCCTCGCCGCGCCACCGATCGAGCAGGACTCGCTCACGCGGCAACACGACGCCAAGGAGGCTGTCGCGCTCAACGCGGCCTGAGCCGCCAACGGCCCTACCGACGACCTCGGAGCGTTAGACCACCCAGGCGACTCGACTGCCCCCGGTGATCATCTCAGCGTGCCGCGACGAAGATCTGTGGCTGAAGTTTGCTGCGAGTGTTCGGGGTCACATGGAGCGCGAGTCCGACCTCGGGCGGCCGCCCGCTCGCTTGCACGGCATGTACCAGCAGGTGCGGCCAGCGTTCGCGCTGCGGACACAGTCAGTTGGTCGATTGGGGGTGTGGAGCTAGCCGGGTCCGCAGACGGTCACGTCGATCGACCCCACACCTGCACCGCCGAAACCCTCATCACGGCCGGAACGAGTCTCCGGGAAGCTGCGTCCACGCCCATCCCCAGGACAAGATACATCGGCTTGTCGGTCACCCCGACGTCGTCCCGCCAGATCATCCGGCCGTCGTAGTAGTAAGTGATCCGGCCCGGCTCCCACCTGGCCGCATAGGTGTGCCAGCCGGACCTGCCGCGCGGAAGCCGCAGGCATCGCCCCGGAGCGCCCCCGGAATAGTGAAAGTGGGCGCAGGGCACGCCACCATCGCCCTCGACGACGTCGATCTCGCCGTCGTGGGGCCAGTTTTCACCATCCGCCCAGAAGGCGGGCGCGTCTGCGATTCGCCTCCCCGCCCTGGGCATCCAGATCCGTGCCTTCACATATCCGTAGGTGAATGTGAACTTTCCGCGGGTCGTGATGATACCCGAGGTGTACGGATGGGGGCGGCCACCGCACACGGAGGACCTCGCGGCTATCGAGATCGCCAGCCCGTCGTCCACACCGACCTGCCCGGGGGCATAGCAGGCCGCGTCGGTGGCCTCATCCGGACCCGTGGTAATCCCATGGCCGAACCAACCGGTACTCCAGAGTCGAGAATTGAGTCGCTGCCCAGAGAAGTGGTCATCCAACATCAGGTGCCACCTGCCGGCCGCCACAGGGGGATGGCGCACCCGATTACAGGTCGCGCACGGCTTCCGCGCCAATCCGGATGCGACGGCCCAGCCCGCCACGGCCGTCAGCGTAAGCGCAATGATAATCAGTGGCAAGGGGCGCCGGATGTTCAACTTACCGAATGATCCTAACAAAGGGACACCTCACTGCACGGACCAGGGCCACCGCGAGAACGCCCCGCGGTGGTCCCAGCGGGGGTCGCAGGCGCGTAAAGCGAAACAGCGGCCGTCGATAGCCCGAGCGCGCGAGCAAAAGGCTCACCCGTCCTCCCGGGTTCTCCACATCCCACAGTTGCTGCTATCGCTTCCACTTTCTCCTAACTTCCTTTCCCGTCAAAGTCGACCTGTGTCCAAGGAAACGCGGACGGTCCACTGGGAGGATTGACATCGTCCTCTGTGTCGCAGCGGAGGCGGCTCACCTCAGCGCCTACCTCGGTCCCTGCTCGTCAAGCGGAGCAATCGGTGGAGCGCCCGTAGGTTCAGGCGCTACTGATACACGCGCACCCAATCGACCAGCAGAGTCGCAGGAAAATGTGTCGATGACGTCGGCGGGCCGCCCCAGCTACCGCCAACAGCGAGGTTGAGCACGAGGTGGAATGAACGGTTGTAAACCCACCGCGCGCCGGACGGAAGATCCTTGGGAGTGACGGTGCCGTAAGGAACACCGTCAAGGAGCCACGTGATTGAGTTTCGGCTCCATTTGATCGCATACGTGTGAAAGCCTGATGCCAGCGATCGTCTCGATACGTGCGTGCGCCCAACGGTGTAGTGCGTTGCGCCGCCGCTCGGGCCGTTGATAAAACCGTGTGCCACCGATGGGTGCTGACCGAGCGCCTCGAGAATGTCCACCTCACCGCATGCCGGCCATCCAACCGAGTTGAGGTTGTTGCCCAGCATCCAGAACGCCGGCCAAAGCCCAGCGCCGGCGGGAATCTTCATCCGGGCTTCGATCAAGCCGTGTGTTGCCGAGAACAATCCCTGCGTTTCGAGCCTCGCTGAAGTGTAGTGCCGGGTCCAGCCACCGGTTCCTGTCGTTTGCCGGCGGGCTACGATGGCAAGGTCGCCGTGCCCGTCGTCCGAGCCATTTGCCGGGCTGTTGGTGTACGTCTCGAGCTCGTGGTTCGTATACCCCCAAGCACCGACGTCCTGGGTCCACTTTGAGGCGGACGGTGGTGTGCCGCGCGGACCGTTGAATTCGTCTGACCAGGCGAGCTTCGTGTAACGGACGGTCGCTGGTTTCGGCGACTGATGCGAACCACGATGGGCGGACGGAGGCAACGGCGCCGCGGCTAGCGACGAGGCGACGACCGCGGATAGCGACCAGGCCCCCCCAAGGACCACGCCGATAAGTGCGAACCGTCGCATCAGCCGTAAGATCATCCGCCCCCAGACCCGGTTGATAGATTCGAACCGACGATGGGAGCTTCGGAGCTCAGGATCGGGGAAATCAGGCGCCGGGTCCACCTTGGCAGTGAAGCTTTCTACCGCGTCTGCGGCTGGACCGACGAGTTGGCGGAGGTCGAAGTCGTCGTTGCTCCCGGGCTGCGCCCCGGCCAGCGTTTCAAGTTCGACGTGGCCGCAGTCCGCCGGATGGATTTGACGGTGGCGCCGGCGGACTCCACCGGTCCGGCCGGCCAAGGAAGCTAAACCTCGCATAGTGTCGATCTCCGGTCGGCTAGCGCTCAGGCGGCGGTTGCCACATCGAGGGGCTCCGCCGCGGCATCCGCCGGCGAGACACCGGCGTGGGCGCCGTGGCCTAGCTCGGGGATCGCCGGAGTCGAGCCGGCGACCGTGTCGCGCCGCTTGACGAAGCGCTCGGAGAGGATCGTGCGCAGCACGCGGAGGCCGTCGCGAATCGGATGTAGCTTGCTGACGCCATGGATCCGCTCGTGCTCGATGCTCGGCACCTCGACGACGTTCAGGCCGGCCTTGGCGACCCGGAGGTTGATCAGCGTCTCAACCTCGAAGCCCGAGCAGTCGACGTTGATCTTCGGCCGTACGTCACACCAAAAGGCGTTATAGCCGTAACAGAGGTCGCTGTAACGAGTACCGAACAGCACGTTCACCGTCCCGTTGAGGAACCGGTTGCCCTGCATCCGCAGGGGCGTGATGTCCGAGCTGCCGCCACCCTCCATGAACCGAGATCCCTTGGCGAAGTCCGCGCCCTCCAAGAGCGGCGCCACATACGCCGGAATCTCCCGAGGATCGGTGGAGCCGTCGGCGTCGAGCATCACGATGATGTCGCCGCCAGCGGCCGCGAAACCACATGCGAGCGCGTTGCCCTTGCCCTTGCCGTCCTGTCTGAGGACGCGGATGGACGGGCACAGCTCGCGGGCGACCTCGATCGTGTCGTCGGTCGAGTGGCCGTCCACGAGGATGACCTCGAACAATTCCTCGAACGGGAGCCGCGCAAAGACGTGTGGCAGGTTGGCGGCCTCGTTGAGGGTGGGAATCACCACGCTCACCCGCGCCATCGAGCGCGGCGGCCTGGTGATCCTATGCATTTCCGACGTTGCGTTCTCCATGAGCTTGTGCCCCCTTCCAGGACGGCTTTCATCGCCGCGCTCGCCGTGGAAGCTCCTCCAGAGCTCGTCGGCGATGACGCGGTTTTCTCTTTTCAGTACTAACTTCGGCCGATCAACTTCGTGCCTCCATGACCCATATGGGTCATATCACGTTAACGCTCGTGAGTCTTCGCACAAACTGAGAGATTGATTCCTCGCCGGGACCCTGAGCTGCACTCCGGCGGTTGACCTGGCGCCGTCGCACCCGAGACACTCTGCTGCGTGCCGGGACAAGCACTGCTGGGCGACGAGATCCAGTCTGCACTGGAAATGATCAGCATCCCGAGTTATCTCCTCGATGCGGGTGGCGTCGTTCGCTGGCTCAATCTGGCCGCCAGCCGGCGTGTCGGCGACATCCGCGGCCACAGGTTCACGTCGGTAGTGGCGCCCGAGGACCGGCGGCGATGGCGCGAGCTGGTGGCGCACAAGCTAGGCGGGCAGCAGTCGGTCAGCGACGACGAGTTCGTGCTCGTCGATGCCGACGGCAATCGTGTGAGGGTGCAATGCAGCTCCGCTCCGCTGGTTCGCGGCGAACGCGTCGTGGGAGTGTTCGGGCAGATCAAGCGCGAGTGGGAAGCCGAGCCCGCGGCATCGCCGCAACGCCTGACACCGCGGCAGGCCGAGATCTTGGACATGCTTGCGCGCGGCCGCTCGACCGAGCAGATCGCCCGCGATCTGCATCTCAGTCGCGAGACCGTTCGCAACCACGTCCGCCACGTTCTTCGCGCCCTCGGCGTCCACTCGAGGCTCGAGGCGGTGGCGGTGGCGCGCTCCAGGTCAAGCGCATAGGTGGCCGTCCGCTTGCCTTGAACGCGATTGCACCCCCGAGACACACGCCCCGACCCGCGTCCGGCTCCCTCAACCCGAGGGCTCCGGTGAAGACCCGGAGTCAGCTGGCGAGACACGACCAATCCCAGGCACAAGCCTATGACCCTCCAGGTCCTCGGACGTGACATGACGGAGATCTCCGTTCCAGAGGACGAACCGTTCTCCATCCGAGGGTCTCCGTCAATCCCCGGCCTGGCTCAGATTTGTCCCGAGGAATAGGGCCGACAGGTGTTGCTCGCTCGCGCCTGAGCAGGTCTGGGGGGGGCAGCCGGTCCTCAGGCGATCGTGGACACTTCAGGGAGGGCCCCGGCGGCCGGTTCTTTGCCAGTCAGCTCGCCATATAGGTGCCGGGCCACGCGCCTTGCGTCCCGGCCGATGACGCCCATGCACGGCGCGTAGCCGAGAAACCGCAGGCCCGGCCGCACGGGGATTCCCCGGTACTCACCGGGGAGGCCGGCTTCCTTGACCACGCCGAGATGACCCACGAGGCGGTCCAGACCGGTGGTGTATCCGGTGGCTGCAATGAGCGCATCCGGCTGAAGGCTGGTCCCGTCCGTGAGCCGCACGCCGCCGGCGTTCACAGCGCATACTCCCGGGACGATCTCGAAGTCGCCGGCCCTGATCGCCGCGATGACGTCCCGGCCCACGATCGTCGGCGCCACTCCTTGATGCAGGCGGGTGAAGATGCCCACGTCAGGGACGGTCAGCCCCCATTGGCTGAGATCACCGACGGTCAGCCGCTGCACAAGCCGCCCGACGGGATCCGCGATCCGGGTCGGCAGCCGAAACAGGGCCGCCGCGAGCAGGTCGGTGGGCAGCCCGCAGGACATCTTTAGGAGCAGGTTGGGCTGCGTCCGCACCGCCACCCGGACCCGCCCAGCCCCGCCCTGCGCCAGGTCCCGAGCGATGTCCAGACCCGAGCAGCCGCCGCCGACGACGAGCACGTCGCGATCACGAAACTCCACCGGGTTGCGATAGTCGACGGAGTGCAGGATCTGCCCGGGAAACTGGTCGCGCCCGGGCCAGGCCGGCACCCAGGGCGTGTGCTGGTGCCCGATCGCGACGATGACCTGCCGCGCCGTCAGCGGTCCTGCGGTAGTGGACAGCCGCCAGCCGTCCGGGCACGAATCGATGCGGTCGACCTGAACGCCGAACCGCACGTCGAGGTCGTGCCGCGCGGCGAAGGACTCCAGGTAGTCAACGGCGTGGTCACGCCGGGGGAAGAACGGGACGCCCGCCCCGAAGGGGTCCTCGGGCCTGAGCTTCGAGTTCCAGCGGCACGTGTTCAGCCGCAGCCGGTCGTATCGGGCCCGCCAGGAAGCCGCGACCACGTCGCTCCGCTCGATGATTTGCGCGGGCACGCCGAGCCTGCGAAGCTCGGCGGCGGCCGCCAGACCGGCCGGACCGGCGCCGATGATCAGTACCGGCTCGGCCGTCTCGTTCTGCTGGTCTCGCTCGCGCGGTCGCTCCCAAGCCGCTGGGGCTAGCATGACATCATCCGCCGGCGGTCGTCAGGAATTTTCGGCGTAGCAACGTGGCGTCCCGTACGTCCATAGCCACGGTATCGGCAGGTCCGCCAGGCACCATAAGCCTTCTTTAGCTCGTTGAGCAACCGGCCGGCGACGGTGTGCCCTCCGGTGTCAACGCCGTCAACTGTCGACGCGCCCAGCACCTCCGGCGCGACTGGTTGCCACGACAGGAGTCGCGAGCTCATCCGGCTTTGGATGACTCGTTCGGCGACGCACCGGTGGCGGGCGTCGCCTCAGATCATCGCCACGTTGCCGCGGCTGACGGGACGCCGGCCCGCCCACGGTGGCAGCGACCCGATCCGCTCGTCGATCTGGAAGTGCACGGTGTCGGCTGCTTTCTTGCCGATGGTCTTCGGCAGCGTCGCTTTGACCGGAAGCCTATGCGGGCCGTCGCCCTGGGCCATCAGAGCGCCGGCGAAAGGCTCCCGTCGATCGCGCCGCGGATCTTCACGAGGTGGCGGGTATCGCACAGCTCCGTCGCATCCTTCATCACCACGCACGTCCACGCGCTCTGCCGGGTCTGTCGCCCCGGCGCGACGCACGCCGACGAGAGCCGCTAGCGCGGGACCCGGCCCGCGCCGGCGCCTGGCTCGGTCGCCGGGCCTCGCGGGGCCGCGATCCCGAGCACGCGCATCGCCTTGAGCCCGAGCGAGAGCTTCTCCCGGCCGTCGGTGGACTGCACATCGAGGCCGGTCAGCTCACGCACCCGTTCGAACCGGTACCGGATCGTGTGCCGATGGGTGATCAGCCGCGCCGCGGTGGCGTTCACGTTGGCGTCGCAGTCCAGGAAGGTCGCCAGCGTGCCGAGCAGGTCGGTCTCGTACTGCTCGTCGTAGGCCACCAGGGGACGGACCGTCTCGTCGTAGAAGCGCTTGAGCTCGGCCGGATCGCTCATGTAGGGCAGCAGCAGCTGGTAGGTCCCGGTCTCCTCGTAGGCCAGCTCGGTGCGTTCAGCGTCGCCTTCGACCACGTTGAGCGCCAGCAGCGCCTCGTTGTAGGCCCGGCCCAGATCCAGCGGGTCCGGCGCCCGCCGGCTTCGTCCCAGCGCGAACGCGAACCCGGACAGCCCCGCCTCGAGCTCGCGCAGGACGGCCGACGACACCCGCCGACCGGTGTCGCCGTCGCCGTCGGGGACGAGCAGCACCACCTCGCCGGCGTCGACGTCGGTGGAGGAGGCGATCGACCCGGAGGCGATCGAGCGAGCGCCGCGGGCCGAGACCGCCAGCAGCCGGCGACGCCAGTCGTCCTCGGTCGGGGTGCGGGCGTGGGCGCGGACCACAGAGACGCTGGCGCCGGCCGAGAGGTCGGTGCCGAGCTCCTTGCCGCGGGCGATCAGGTCATCGCGGTCAGGGATCTGGCGCGCCAGGACGGCTCGCTGGAAGCTCGTCGCTGCCGCCTCGGAGGCCCGTTCCGGAGCTCGGACGCGCTCCACCTCGGACGCGATCAACGTGGTCACCAGCCGCAGCACCGTTCCATCGGGGGTGCGTTCGCGGCTGCGCATCCGCAGCTGCCCCACCGGCGACTCCGCCACCCGAAGCTCGAGCGTGATGACATCGTCGGCGTCTCGCATCAGCGAGCGCTCGTCCGCCGGGGAGCGGGCGGCCACCGCCAGGACCGCCGCGGACCGGTCGATCAGGATCAGGCTGGCGTCGAGCGCCCGCGCGGCGGCGCGCAGGATCTCGGGGAGGCCGGCGCCCGCCTCGACGGCGTCGGTGATCGCCGCGAACGCCCCCAGATCGGGGGTGCGGGATTCCCCGCGCTCGGCGCTCTCCGCCACGTCTCTCACCGACCCTGGCGGCCCCGCCCACGCGCGGCTAGAAGACCCGGGGCCACTCGAGGATGATCACCGCGCCGAGCAGGATTCCCCCGCCGATGCACGCCGCCAGCACGTACAGGGACAGTACGACCGCCGCGACGCGCTCCAGCGGTCGCCGGTAGGCGGTCATCGAGGGGGCGACGACGAGCATCGCGAACGCCACGATGGCGATCACAGCGCAGCCCGCGCCGACAAGATATGTCACGGTTGTATTGCTCACGGCTCTGCGCCCTGATTGTGCCGGAACCCGGGGATGACCGCCACCGGCCGCTCATTGCGTCGGCAAAAAGCGAAGAACGGTCACTGGTTCGGCGCGGGCGACGCTACCCCTCTGCCCACCGGGTCCGCCGCCAGCGGCCGCCAGCGTGCGTCCGGCAGCTGACGCGCCGCCGCGCGAGCCCGCGCCAGCCCCTCCTGACCCTGAAAGATGCCGATCACGGTCGGCCCCGAGCCGCACACCAGCACGTGATCGGCACCCGCGCCCGAGGCGGCGCTCAGCGCCTCGCCGATCCCGGGCGCGAGCGACGTCGCGGCCGCCTGCAGGTCGTTGCCGATCAGGCGGGCGAGCAGGTTCGCCGGCAGCGCCGCCCGGAGCTCAGCGCGCAGCGACGCCAGTTCATCGGCCGGCCGCGCCAACCCGAGGCGATCGGCCTCCCGGTACACGTCGGATGTCGACAACGCAAACGCCTGCGGGAGCACGAGCACGCCGTAGGCGGGCAGATCGGCCAGCGGCTCCACAACCTCCCCCGCGCCGGTCCCGATGCTGGGCCCGGGCTCCAGCTGGCTGGGCACGTCGGCGCCTAATTCGGCCGCGATCTCGGACACAACCTCGGCGGGTATCGGGGCCAGCCGCGCCGCGAGCCTCAGCATCGCGGCGGCGTCGGCCGAGCCGCCGCCCAGGCCGGCGGCGACCGGAATCCGCTTGCGGATGCGCACGGTCACCGGCGGGGCGTCCCACCCCGCCGCGCGCAGGGCCCTCAGCGCGTCGGCGACGAGGTTCGGTCCCGGCACCCCTTCGCAGACGACCTCGTCCGCGCGCGCGCCGACCACCTCGAGCTCGTCGTGCAGCGAGACCGAGTCAAACAGCGTCACCAGCTCGTGACGGCCGTCGGCCCGCGTCGGGCCGAGCCACAGGCACAGGTTGATCTTGGCGGGCGCGGTCTCGGCAACGAGAACGGTCAAGACAGGATCCGCGCCGCCAGGTCGGCGAACTCCGCCGGCGCCAGTCGCTCCGCCCGCGCGTCGGGCGGATGCCCCATGTCCACCAGCGCCGCCCGAGCGCGCTCGCGCACCCCGGGCGCATACCGGTCGTCGCCCGCTCCGGCGAGGGCCAGCGACCCCGCCAGCGCCTTGCGGCGATGCGCGAACGCGGCGTGCACCAACGCCCTCACCGCCGGGCTCGCTCCCGGCCCGGCCCGGCGAAGCCCGAGCAGCACCGAGTCCACGTTCGGGACCGGCCGGAACACGGTGCGGGACACCGAGCGCAGCACTCTGACCTCGCAGGCCAGCTGGGCGAGCACCGACGGCACGCCGTAGGCGGCGGTGCCGGGCGAGGCGGCGAAGCGCTCACCGACCTCGCGCTGGACCATCACGACCCACCGCTGCAGACTGGGGAGCTCGTCGATCGTCCGCAGGATCAGCGAAGCTGCGATCCCATACGGAAGGTTGGCCACCAGCTTGGAAGGCGCCGGGTCCAGCTCCGGCAGGTCCAGCTTGAGCGCGTCGGCGAAATGCAGGGTCACATTGTCATACCGAGCAACCGCCGCGGTGAGTGAGTCACGCAGCCGCTCGTCGACCTCGACCACGTGCAGCCGGCCCACCCGCCCCGCCAGATGCCCCGACAGCACCCCCGGGCCGCCGCCGACCTCCAGCACCACGTCCTCGGGCGACAGCTCGGCGAGGCGCTGCACCACGGTCAGGATGTTGCGGTCGACCAGGAAGTTCTGGCCCAGCTCGCGCTGACGCGCGGAGCGCACGCTCACCATCGAAACAGCGCCGCCGCGTTGGCGTCGACCGAGCGCTCGAGCTCTCCGTACGCCACCCGTCGCTCCAGCGCGATCGTCTGCGCGGTGGCGACCACGTTGGCCGGCTGGTTGGGCTTGCCGCGCGACGGCTGCGGCGACAGATACGGCGCGTCGGTCTCCACCAGCAGCCGCTGCGCCGGGATCCGCAGCGCGGCGGTCCGCAGCGCGCCCGCGCTCGGGTACGTGGCGTTGCCCGCAAACGAGAACCACCAGTCCTCATGCGCCAGGCACTCCTCCACCCGCTGGCTCATCGAGAAGCAGTGAAGGATCACCCGCAGGCCGCCGGTGTGCTCCTCGAGCAGGGCGAGCGTGTCGTCGTCGGCGGCGCGCGTGTGGATCACCAGCGGCTTGTCGAGCTCCCGGGCGAGCTCGATCTGGGCCCGGAAGGCACGCCGCTGATCCTCCGCCGGCGCGTAGTCGCGGTAGTAGTCCAGCCCGGTCTCGCCGATCGCGACGCACTTCTCGTGGGCGGCGAGGGCCTCGAGCTCGGCCAGGTCTGCGTCGTCGAACCCGGTCGCCGAGTTGGGGTGGCGCCCGATCGCGGCGTAGACCTGCGGAAAGTCCTCGGCGGCGGCGAGCGCCGCCCGGCAGGAGGCGCCGTCGGTGCCGACGGTGAGCATCCGGCTGACGCCCGCCTCCACTGCCGCCGCCACCAGCTCGGCGTTGGGCGGGTCGCAGAAGTCGAGATGGGTGTGGCTGTCGATCAGGTGGCTGGGGCGCGGGTGGGTGGGGCTGTCTTGGGGAACAGGGGCTCAAGCGCGGCCACCGTCCGCCCGGAGCCGCGCGCCGCGAACTCGGCTCCCGGCAGCGAGAGCTCGGGAGCCGCGAGGGCGTCCAGCAACCGGATCGCGCTCACCGGGATGTATGCCGCCAGCAGGACGCTGACCACCCGCACGGCCTCGACGAGCGAGGCCAGCGTGCGGTCGAGCTCCGCGGCGCAGGCGGGATCTCTGGCCAGCTGCCAGGGCGCTCGCTCCTCGACATAGCGGTTGCAGCGCCGCACCCGGTGCCAGATCTGCTCCAGCGCGCTGGTCGGGTCGGCGCGGTCCAGCAGATCGCTGACCGTCGACACCAGGCCCCCGAACTCGGCGGCCAGCACCGGATCGGTCTCGACGTCAGGGACGATGCCGTCGCGGTAGCGGCGCACCATCGCGATCGTGCGGCTGGCCAGGTTTCCATACTCGTTGGCGAGCTCTGACTCATACCGGGCGGTCACCGACTCCATCCCGACCGCGCCGTCGCTGCCGAACGCGACGTCGCGCATCAGATAGAAGCGGAGTGCGTCGGTGCCGAACTGGTCCAGGACCTCGAACGGGTCGAGCACGTTGCCCAGCGACTTGCTCATCTTGCGCCCGTCGGCGCCGAGCAGGAAGCCGTGCACGAACACGTGCCGGGGGATCGGCAGATCGGCGGCCAGCAGCAGCGCCGGCCAGAAGACGGTGTGGAATTTGAGGATGTCCTTGCCGATGATGTGGTAGGTGGCCGGCCAGAACCGGTCGGTCAGGTCCTCGCCGGGTCGGGCGTAGCCGAGCGCCGTGTAGTAGTTGAGCAGCGCGTCGAACCACACGTAGAAGACGTGGCCGGGATCCCACGGGACGGGCACCCCCCAGCTCATCCGGGCACGACTCAGCGACACGTCCGCAAGCCCCGACGCGATGAACGATCGCGCCTCGTTGAAGCGCACCGAGGGCATCACGAAATCGGGCTGCTCGGCATACAGGCGCTCGAGCGGCTCCTGGAACGTCGACAGGCGGAAGAACCAGTTCTCCTCCTGCTCGCGGGTGAGGGGAATCTCGTGGATCGGGCACAGGTTGCCCTCAAGGATCTCGTTCTCGACCTTGAAGTCGGCGCAGCGCGGGCAGTACCACCCCTCGTAGAGACCCTTGTAGGTGTGCCCGTTGTCGTGCACCCGCTGCAGGACCTCCTGCACGCGGCGCTTGTGCTCCTCGTCGGTGGTGCGGATGAAGAAGTCGTTGGAGGCGTCAAGGCCGGGCATCAGCGCCTGGAAGCGCGCGGCATTGCGGTCGGCCAGCTCCTGCGGGGCGACCCCTTGAGCCTTGGCGGCGTCGGCGACCGGCTCTCCGTGCTCGTCGGTGCCGGTGAGGAAGAACACCTCTTCGTCGTCGCGCTGGCGCATGTGGCGAGCGATCACGTCGGTGGCGATCGTCGTGTACGCGTGCCCCAGGTGCGGCTGCGCGTTGACGTAGAAGATCGGGGTCGTGATGTAGAAGGACATGGTGGAATACCTAGGCTATCCGGGAGGCTCATGCCCGAGCCCACGAACCGAGTCGGAGCGTTCATGACTGCCACCACCACTCGCCTGCTGGACAACTACATCGCCGGACGGTGGACTCCCGCCGTACAGGCGACCGACGAGCTGCCGGTCACCAATCCCGCGACCGGGGACACGCTGGCCCGGGTTCCCCTGTCGGGCGCCGCCGACCTCGACGCCGCGGTCAGCGCCGCCCGGGCGGCGCTGCCCGAGTGGCGGGCGGTGGCGACGATCGCCCGGGCCCGGAAGCTGTTCGAGCTGCGCGAGCGGCTGGTGGCGCGGAGCGACGAGCTGGCCCGGTCGGTGACCACCGAGATGGGCAAGACGATCGCCGATGCCCAGGCCGAGGTGGCCCGGATGATCGAGATGGTGGAGGCGGCGTGCGCGATCCCGACGACGATGCAGGGGCGGATCCTGGAGGACGTCAGCCGCAACATCGACGCCGAGACGATCCGCCAGCCGGTCGGGGTGTGCGCGGCGATCGTCCCGTTCAACTTCCCGGCGATGGTGCCGTTCTGGTTTCTCCCGTTCGCGATCGCCTGTGGCAACACGTTCGTGCTCAAGCCGTCCGAGCAGGTCCCGCTCACCCAGCAGATCGCGTTTGAGGAGCTCGACGGCCTCGGCCTGCCGCCGGGAGTGGTCAATCTCGTCAACGGCGGGCGCCAGATCGTGGAGGGGATCCTCGATCACCCGGGCATCGACGCCGTGTCGTTCGTGGGCTCGGCGCCGGTGGCCAAGCTCGTCTACGAGCGGGCGGCCAAGGCGGGCAAGCGAGTCCAGGCGCTGGGTGGTGCCAAGAACCACATGGTGGTGATGCCCGACGCCGTGATCGACAGGACGGTGGAGGGGATCCTCGGCTCGGCGTTCGGAGCCGCCGGCCAGCGGTGCATGGCGGGATCGGTCGTGGTCACCGTCGGCGACGCCCACGAGCAGCTGATGGGGCCGCTGACCGAGGCGACGCGGGCGCTGCGGGTCGGTGACGGGATCGACGAGCACTCCGACGTCGGCCCGGTGATCTCGTGCGCGGCGCGCGACCGGATTACCGACTGGGTGGCGCGCGGCGTGCAGGACGGCGCGGTCCTGGCCGTCGACGGACGCGGGGTCGGCGGTGAGGGGATCGATCCCGCCGGCGCGTTTCTCGGCCCGACGATCCTCGACGACGTCGCGCCCGAGATGGCGATCAGCCAGGAGGAGGTGTTCGGCCCGGTGCTGACCGTGATCCGCGCCGACTCGCTGGACCAGGCGATCGAGATCGTCAACGCCAGCCGCTTCGGCAACGGCACCTCGATCTTCACCGAGTCGGGCGCCTCGGTCCGCCGCTACCGCCACGAGGTGCAGGCCGGGATGATCGGCGTCAACATCGGGGTCGCCGCCCCGGTGGCGTTCTTCCCGTTCAGCGGTTGGAAGGATTCGTTCCTGGGCGATCTGCACGCCCACGGCACCGATGCGGTGGACTTCTTCACCCGCAAGAAGACGGTGACCAGCCGCTACTTCTCCGACGGGCAGGGCAGCGGCAGCTACTTCGTCGAGCGATAGGCCTCGCGGGCGGGATCCGCGCGCGAGCGCTGGGCGGTCAGGGCCCGGTACAGCGCGTTGGCGCTGACCCCGGTCAGCTCTGCCACCACGCCGGCGGCGGGTCGGGGCTTGGCGCCGGCATCGACGAGCTTGGCGAGCGCCGCCACCGGTCCGGCGAGATCGGTCGGTCGCTCCGGGGCGGGACCGACGACGAGGACGATTTCCCCATGGGGCGGCTCGCCGGCGTAGCGGGCGGCGAGGTCGGAGGCGGTGCCGCGGACGATCTCCTCATGGAGCTTGGTCAGCTCGCGGCAGACGGCGACCGGCCGGCTCGGATCCATCGCCGCCAGCGTCTTCAGCGCCGCCGCCAGCCGTCGCGGTGACTCGAACGCGACCACGGTCTGGGGAGAGGCGAACACCCGCTCCCGGTCGGCCGGCTTGCGCGGCAGAAAGCCGACGAACTGCCACCGGTCGGCCGGCAGCGCGCTGGCCACCAGCGCGCTCAAGGCCGCCGACGGACCGGGAAGCACCTCCACGGCGAGCCCGGCGGCGACGCAGGCGCGGACGAGCACGAACCCGGGATCCGAGACGAGCGGCATCCCGGCGTCGGAGACCAGCGCCACCACGCACCCGGAGCGCATCCTGGCGACCAATTCGCTCGCCCGCGCGTTCTCGTTGTGCTCGTGGTAGGAGACCAGGCGACCGCCGACGCCGTAGCGATCCAGCAGCACGCGGGTGCGGCGGGTGTCCTCGCAGGCGACCAGATCGGCCTCGCGCAGCGCCGCCAGCACGCGCAGGGTGACGTCCTGTAGGTTGCCGATCGGCGTCGGGCAGACGATCAGTCGGCCGTCGGCGCCGGCGCTCACAGGATCCCCCTGGCCAGCGCGTCGTAGGCCAGCGCCGCGGCTCCGATCATCCCGGCCTCGACGCCGAAGCGAGCCGGAACGATGCGCAGCCCCTCCTGGAAATAGGGGAACGTGCGCTCGGCGACGACCGCGCGCGCCGGACCGAGCAGCAACTCGCCGGCGGCGATGACGCCGCCGCCGACGACCACGACCTCCGGATTGAAGATGTTCACCAGGTTGGTGATGACGACGCCGAGTCGCGCCCCGATCAGCTCCACCGCCGCGATCGCCGCCGCGTCGCCGTCATGGGCGAGCTCGGTGACCAGCGGTCCGGCCAGCGCCTGGCCATCAGCGACGGCGTCGGCCAGACCGGAGTCGGGACGCTCCGTCGCCAGCCGCAGCGCCTCCTTGGCCAGCGCCCGGCCCGAGGCGAACAGCTCGGCGCAGCCGCGGCCGGGACAGTTGTCCATGTCCGGCGCTCCGTCGAAGTCGATCTCCATGTGCCCGACCTCGCCGGCGCCGCCACGGGCGCCGCGGTACAGCTCGCCGCCGAGGATCAGCCCGGCGCCAATGCCCGTCCCGAGGGTGAGCACGATCGCCTCCGAGGCGCCGCGCGCCGCCCCGGCGCGTTGCTCGGCCAGCGCCGAGGCGTTGCCGTCGTGGTCGACGACCACCGGCAGACCGAGCCGCTCGGTCATCACGTCGGCCAGCGCGACATCGGTCAGCGGGGTGTGCACGCCGACGACGACCTTGCCGGTGCGACGGTCGATCAACGCGGGCACCCCGATGCCGACGGCGGCGACCTCGGCGCCGGCGGCTTCGCGCGCCTGCATGACCGCTTGCACCGCGACATCGAGCAGGGCGCGCTGGTTCAGACCCGTTACGGTGCGCTGAACCCGGTGGTGAACGCCTAACCTTGGGTCCACAGCGCCGGCGAGAAGTTTCGTACCGCCCAAGTCGACGCCAATGATGCGCCGCGCTGGCATGCCGTCACTATATGCAGAGCTCGATGTCCAACCAACAACGCGATCGAGCGCCCACCGAGGACCCGCCGTACCGGGTCTATCGGGGAGAACGGTCAGACCGACTGGGATCCGAGGGGCGCCCCTACAACCTGTACCGATCCCTCCCCAAGGGGCTGCGCGCGCGCCTGCGCGGCGAGGAGGACATCGAGACCGAGCGGCGCCGGCAGCGGAATGGTGGCCCGCCGCGCCGCCCCGGGCAAACGCCGCCGGACGTTCCGTGGTGGAAGCGCAAGCTCACCCCGGGCCGCGTCCTCAAGTACCTGGCGGCGGCGATCGTCTGCTGGCTGGTGCTCTCTCTGGTGCTGTTCCTGGTCAGCGCCCAGATCCAGAGCGGCTCGATCCCGGCCTCGGCGCAGAGGGCGCTGACCGGCGGCCCGAACATGATCACCGGCACCGACACCGTGCTGGTGCTGGGCACCGACCAGCGGCCCAAGGGAACGCATGAGGCGGGCGCCAACACCAGCGACAAGGGCAGCCGCAGCGACACGATCATGCTGTGGCGGATCGGCGGCGGGACCTCGCGCCGGCTGTCGATCCCGCGGGACACGCTGGTCTCGATGGGCGGCTTCGGCCAGCAGAAGATCAATGCCGCCTACGCGATCGGCGGCCCGGCGCTGGCGATCAAGACCGTCGAGCGGTTCACCGGGGTGAAGATCAACCACCTGATCATCGTCAACCTGGCCAACTTCCCCAAGTTCATCGACGCGATCGGCGGGATCGACGTCAAGACCGGGCGGATCTGCTCACAGATCAGCGGCGGGGTCGGGAACGGCGGCTTCAGCCTGAATCTGCGCCCCGGCGTGCACCATCTCAGCGGCATCGCGGCCCTGACGCTCGCCCGCACGCGCGAGAACACCTGCAACGCGGCGAGTAACGACCTCACCCGCGAGGGCTACCAGCAGAAGATCCTCAACGGGATCAAGTCCAAGCTGCTCACCCCCTCGGCGTTCTTCCACCTGCCGTGGGCGTCGTGGTACGCCCCGCAGGCGGTCCGGACCGACATGGGCGGCTTCACGCTGCTCAGCCTGTTCTTCGCCGCCGAGATCGGCGGATCGGCGCCGACGAAGATCCTCAAGCCAAGCGGTGCGGCGGCAGTTCCGGGCGTCGGCGACGCGCTGATCGCGTCGCCCTCCGACGTTCGCCACGCCGTGCGTCAGCTCATGAACGGCTGAATCCCCGCGGGGCCGGCTGATTCCCCGGGGCCGTGGTGAAATGCGAACAGGTCTCCGCTCTTCCCAAGCCCGGCTGGGGCGCGGGCGCTGCGGCGACCCCTCGGCGTGGGAGGAGATTCAGTCGGCGGCTGGAGCCTTGGCCGGCGCCTTGCCGGCGCCCGAATCCGACTTGCCGTCGCCAGAGCTCGACTTGCCGGCGCCGTCGGAGCCCGACGAGCTCGACGAGTCGGCGCCCGAGCGCGTCTTCTCCTTCGACGAGGAGGAGGAGTCGCTCTTGCTCGCCTCGGCGGCTTCCTTCTCGCGGGAGCGGTTGCGCGTGCCGTAGTCGGTGTTGTAGAAGCCCGAGCCCTTGAAGTGCACGGCGATCGGGTGAAAGACGCGCTGCACGGACGCTCCGCAGACCTCGCACGTGCTCACCGGGTCATCGCTCATCCGCTGCATGACGTCGAACGTGTGGCCGTTCTGGCACCGGTACTCGTAGGTGGGCATCCCGCCCAAGACTATAGCCGAGACCTTGGCACTCCCCCGCGGAGAGTGCCAACGCTACCATCGGCGACGCCCCCACCCCTCTACGATGCCGCCGATGCCCACCGACACCGTCACCATGGACAAGATCGTCTCCCTCGCCAAGCGCCGGGGGTTCGTGTTCCAGAGCAGCGAGATCTACGGCGGGATCGGCTCCAGCTACGACTACGGCCACTACGGCGTCCTGCTCAAGAACAACGTCAAGGGCCAGTGGTGGCGGACGATGCTCCAGGAGCGCGATGACGTCGTGGCACTGGACTCGGCGATCATCCAGCACCCGAGGACGTGGCAGGCCAGCGGGCATCTCGCCGGCTTCACCGATCCCCTGGTCGACTGCCGGACGTGCAAGCTGCGCTTCCGCGCCGATCATCTGGACGTCTCGGCCTGCGGGCGCAAGCCGTCCAAGCATCCCGGCGAGACGCCCGACTGCGATCTGACCGAGGCGCGCGACTTCAACCTGATGTTCGAGACGACGGTGGGCCCGGTCAAGGAGGAGGGCTCGACCGTCTACCTGCGACCCGAAACCGCCCAGGGGATCTTCCTGAACTTCAAGAACTACCTCCAGTTCTCCCGCAAGAAGCCGCCGTTCGGGATCGCCCAGATCGGCAAGAGCTTCCGCAACGAGATCACGCCCGGGAACTTCATCTTCCGTACCCGGGAGTTCGAGCAGATGGAGATGGAGTTCTTCGTCCCGCCGGGAGAGGCGCCGCGGTGGTTCGAATACTGGCTGACCGAGCGCCAGGACTGGTACCTGCGTCTGGGGATCCGGTCCGACCATCTGCGCCTGCGCGCTCACGACGCGGACGAGCTGTCGCACTACTCGAGCGCCACCAGCGACGTCGAGTACCTGTTCCCGATCGGCTGGCAGGAGCTGGAGGGGATCGCCAACCGCGGCAACTTCGATCTCACCCAGCACGCCGAGTACTCCGGGCAGAAGCTCGAGTACGTCGACACCGTTTCCGGTGAGCGGTACGTGCCCCACGTGATCGAGCCGGCGGCCGGCGCCGACCGCGCCATGCTCGCGTTCCTGGTCGACGCCTACGACGAGGACGAGATCGACGGCGAGGCGCGAACCGTGCTGCGGCTGCACCCGCTGCTGGCGCCGGTCAAGGTCGCGGTGCTGCCGCTGGTGCGCAAGGACGGTCAGCCCGAGCTGGCCCGGAGGGCGTACCAGGGGCTACGGGAGCTGGTGCAGGCCGAGTACGACGAGGGCGGGGCGATCGGGCGCCGGTACCGCCGCCAAGACGAGATCGGCACCCCGTGGGCGGTGACGATCGACCATCAATCGCTTCAGGACGAGACGGTGACGCTGCGCGACCGCGACAGCTTGGCGCAGGACCGGGTCGCGATCGCGGACCTCGGCGCGGAGATAGAGCGGCGGCTGCGCGAGCCGTGGACGTCGCCGAAGATCCCGCCCGGGGACGCTGAATGAGCGTGCCGGCGGAGCTTGGGTGAAACGGCGTACCTGTCCGGATTTCACCCACGGCCACCCATGCGCGTCATCGTGAACGTCCCACCGTGGGCGTCACACCCGTGAACGTCACACCGTGAACGTCACACCGTGACCATGACCGGCGCCGACACCCCCGCCGCGCTGACCGCGTCGGCCGCGGTCTCAGCGAAGATCACATATTCGCCGGCCGCCTTCGGGCCGAGCGAGAGCCGCGCCGTGAACCTGCCCTGGCGGACTGCCACCTTCCGGGTCGCAACCGCCTTGCGGCGGGCGCCGATCTGCTCGTAGACGGCGATCGTGACGGTGCGCTTGGCCGGGCGGATCGTGCCGGTGACGGTCAGGGGTGAGGTCGCGGCCAGCGCCAGGGTGATCACCGGCGTCACGCCGATCGCCACCAGATTCGACACCGCCGCCGGGGCGGCGGGATGCAGGGCCCGCACCACCACCGACCGAGGCAGCGTCACCGTGGCCGTCCAGGTCCCGTCGGCCGCGGTGGTCGCGGTGGCGATGGTGGCCGTCCTCCCCACCCCGGTGACCGTCTGGATCTGCAGCGGAGCCCCCGGGATCGGCGCCCCGTGCAACCGGCGCAGCTGTCCGCTGAGCGTGACCGCCCCACCCGGCGCGACGGTCGCCGCCGACGCCTCCAGCGTCAGCGCCACCGGCACCCCGGCGAGAGCGTTCACCTCGGTGCGGATTCCCGGCAGCCGTGCGTACAGGTCATTACCGGGACAGTCGGTCAGGTCCCCGTCGCGGTGGCCGGCGATGCGAGGCAGGCGCACGTGCTCACCGGGTGCAAACGGCGTGTAGGAGGCGCCGTCTGAAGCGACCACGATTCCGACCCTCCCGAGCGCGGGGAGCCCGTGCAGCGGCAGCTTCCAGGCGAGCAGCCGGCGCAGCGCGGCCACCGCCGCCGGCGTCGGCTCGACGTTCGAGAACGTGCCCAGGAGCGCCACCCCGGTCGAGATCGAGTTATAGCCGCCGGCGTGGGCGCCGACCACCGGCTCGTCGATCCCGCCGGCGCGGGCCTCCCAGATCCGCCCGTAGGCGTCGATGATGAAGTTGTAGGCGATGTCGTAATAGCCCCGGGTGAAGCGGTGGTAGTCGTAGATCGCCAGCAGCAGCGCCGGAACCTGACCCGCCGCGTACCCGTTGGGGTTGACGGTGTGGTGGACGAACGCCAGCTCGATCGAGCCGTAGTACGGGCCCGCGGTGGGGCCATGATCGCGGCCCGCCCACGCCGACCGAGCGATTATCGGCGGCTGCCCGCCGCCGGCCGGCAGCACCGGCCGGGCCCGCGGCAGCGCTTTGGCGATGCTCGCGACACGGCCCGATGACGCGCCGGCGACCGCAGCGGCGGCGACGAAGTGCAGAGCCACCTCGGTCACCGCCCCCGAGCTGCGCAGCTGCACCTCATCGGCGGGCCCGAACCAGAGCGGCTCGCCGTAGCGCCCGTCCGCGGCCGCCGGGCGATCCGGATCGTGGCCACGCACCGAGGCCGGCGCCCACGGGCTCCACCGACCGTCGCGCGGACGCGCCCGCAGGTCGATCGCCGCCGCCGCCGGCTCTGACCACTGCACTCCGGCCAGGACGAACCGTCGAGGAGCGGCGATCACGGGCGATAGCCCGGCGGTCGCTCCCAGCCTCACGCTGAACACTCGCGTCCCGGCGGACCCGCGAGCCAGCGCGGCCCCCGGCGCGATCAGCGCACCGGCGCCCGCGGCTGCGGCACCGCCCAGGACGGAGCGCCGGGTGAACCTCGGCGCATCGTTCACGCGCCTCATTGTGCCTGGCGAAGATAAGAGACGCGCCGGTTGCGGCTCAGCGCGCTCAGCGCACCGTGGCGGTCGCCGTCACCATGAAGCCGCCCGGAGCCGGCGACGCGTTCACGCTCTGGACGGCGATGTGCGGATCCGAGAACACGGTGACCGTGGCCAGGCCGCCGAACGGCAGATCGGGAGCGACGACGAGCTTCCCGTCCTGCGCGCTGACGGTCGCGTCGACCCGGGCGCTGACGCCGAACAGGGTCGCCGTCCCCTGCAGCTCGAGGCGCCCGTGGCCCGACGCCACCGGCGTGACCGAGCTGAGGATCGGCAGCGCCGATCGCAGCGCGGACTCCGTGACCCGACCGCTCGCCCTCAGCCGATTGCCGTCCTTGCTCAGCGCCGCGTCGTGGAGCGTCAGCAGGCCGTCGTCGACCTCGGCGGCCGATGCGCGCACCGTGCCGGCGTCGCCGAGCTGATCCAGCGTTTGGTGCAGGCCGCCCGCGCCGGCACGGTAGCGGCCCATGCGCACGACCACCTTGTCGGCGTGGTGCCACAGCAGCTTGATCGCCGGGAACGCGTCGACCTGAACCTGGCGCACGTCTCCGGACCGGGCGAGCCGGTCGCGCAGCCGACCGGCCGCGACCCCCGGCAGCACGACCTGGGCGACCCCCAGCACCAGGACCACCACCACGGCGAGCACGATGACCGCCGCGACGGGACCCCGCCGTGCCACCGAGGTCACGCCAGCAGCGCGCGGGCCGCGGCCGCGGCCTGGTCGATCAGCGGCCGCACGTCGAGATCGGGCTCGGACAGGCGGCGGATCGTGACCCCGTCGGCGAGCGCGAACAGAAAGCCCGCGAGGTGCCCCGGGTCGGCGCGCAGATCGAACACGCCCGTCTCACTTCCGGCCCGCAGGGCGTCGGCCAGGCGAGTCCGTGTCCGGGCCGCCAACTCGGCCAGCTCCGCGGCGATCTCGGCGTTGCGCTGTCCGAGCGTTAGCAGCTCGTAGAACGTGACCATCGGGTTCTTGCCCTCGCCGAGGATCTCCTCCAGGCTGCGGACGAGCGCCTCGATCAGCTCGTCGGCGCCGGTGGCGCCCGCCACCGCCTGGTGCAGCCGCTGACCCCGGACCTCGGACTCGCGGCGCACCACCTCGACGAGCAGCCGCTCCTTGGAACCGAAGTAGTAGTGCAGCAGTCCGCGCGAGACGCCCGCCTCGCGAGCGACCACGTCGAAGGTCGAGCCGGCGATTCCCCGGGCGGCGACGCTGGCGCGCATCGCCTCGACGATCCGGGCGGCCTTGTCTCCGGGCAGGTCTCGAGCGAGCGATCGCGCAAATGCGGTGGCCGCCTCCATCGGCGGCGAAGTCTACGCCTGGCCCGGACCGGCCCCGCCCTCAATCGGTGAGGGCGCCGCGCGGGCGCCCTCACCAAGCACGAGTGAATCCGCCTGCGGCCTACGCGGCGCTGACGGGACTCGACGGCGGCTGCGGCGCCGGGGTCCCCGTCGGCGGCGTGTACTGGAACTCCTCTTCGGAGCCGAACAGCGTGTCGAGCACCTTGGAGCGCAGCGACTCCGAGACGGCCAGGGCGACGCCGGCGCCGACCAGGAGGAGGAGCAGGTAGCGCCCGAAGTGGCGCTTGCGCTTGCGCTTCTGGGGCGCCTCGTTCAGCGCCGTGCTCGCGTCGCGGATGGCCTCCGCGGCCTGCTTGACGTTGTTCTGGAACTTCTTGTCCTCCAGCACCGTCTTCTGGGGGGCCTTGCTGCCGGTCAGCCGCTGGTACGCGTCCTTGCTCGAGTGCAGCGCGGCCCCGATGTTGTCGCGCAGGTCCGAATCCTCCATCAGGCGCTGGATGTACGGATTGGCCTTGGTGATGTTCGACAGGTCGAACGGCACAGCGTTGGCGGCTTTCTTTCCTCGTGATGCCATCGGTCTCCCTCAGGTGCAAGTTTGGGCCGGGTGAGTGGTCAGGATACGCGATACCCCCTTTGCCGCCTACGACTCAGCGCCGCCTCCAGGACCTGGTCGATCGTCGACACGAACACGAACTTGAGGGTGCGGCGCAGGTGCTGGGGGATCTCGTCGATGTCCTGCTCGTTGAGCTCGGGCGCGATAACGGTGCGGATGCCGTTGCGCTGGGCAGCCAGCGCCTTCTCCTTGAAGCCTCCGATGGGAAGCACCTGGCCGGTGAGGGTGACCTCGCCGGTCATCGCCACGTCGGCGCGCACCGGTCGGCCCGAGAGCAGCGAGGCCAGCGCGGTGACCATGGTCACCCCGGCGCTGGGGCCGTCCTTCGGGATCGCTCCCGCCGGCACGTGGACGTGGATCTCGTGGGTGGCGAACCAGTCGGCGGGCAGGTCCGGCACCAGCTCGGCCGCATTGGCCCGGACGTAGGAGAGCGCCGCCTGCGCCGACTCGCGCATCACCTCGCCGAGCTGGCCGGTCATCGTCAGCCGCCCCGAGCCCGGCATCGCGGTGGCCTCCACGAACAGGACGTCGCCGCCGACCGGCGTCCAGGCCAGTCCGGTGGCCACCCCGGGGCGCGAGGTCCGCCGCCGGGCCTCGGCGAAGAAGGTGCGCTTGCCGAGCAGCTCGCGCACCCGGGGCTCGGTGACGGTGAGCTTGCGCTTCAGCGTCCCCTCCGCCACCTGCCGCGCCACCTTGCGGGCGACGGTGCCGATCTCGCGCTCGAGCTGTCGCACCCCGGCCTCACGCGTGTACCCGGAGATGATCGCGCGCAGTCCGGCATCGGTGAACGCGATCCGGGCGGCGCTCAGCCCGTTGCGACTCAGCTGGCGGGCGACGAGGTAGCGCTTGGCGATCTGGAGCTTCTCGGCCTGGGTGTAGCCGGCGAGCTGGATCACCTCCATGCGGTCGCGCAGCGGCCCGGGGACCGTCTCCAGCGTGTTCGCTGTCGTGACGAAGATCACGTTTGAGAGGTCGAACGGCAGATCGAGGTAGTGGTCTCGGAAGCTCTGGTTCTGCTCGGGATCGAGCACCTCGAGCATCGCGCTCGCCGGGTCGCCGCGGAAGTCCGAGCCCATCTTGTCGATCTCGTCGATCATGAACAGCGGGTTGTTGGCTCCGGCGTCGCGCAGCGCGCGGATGATCACTCCGGGCATCGCCCCGATGTAGGTGCGGCGATGACCCCGGATCTCGGCCTCATCGCGCATCCCGCCGACGCTGATTCGCTCGAACTCGCGCCCCAGCGCCCGGGCCATGGAGCGCCCCAGCGAGGTCTTGCCCACGCCGGGCGGACCGACGAAGCACAGGATCGAGCCGGCGGGTTGACGGTTCTCGTCGGTCATCAGCGATCGCACCGCCAGGAACTCGAGGATCCGTTCCTTGACCTGCTCGATGTCGTAATGGTCCTGGTCCAGCACCGTGCGCGCGTGGCGCAGGTCCAGGTCGTCCTCGGTGGAGGTGTCCCAAGGCAGTGATGCGATCCACTCCAGGTAGCTGCGCACCACCCCGTATTCCGCCATGGCCGGCGCCAGTCGCTCCAGGCGGCCGAGCTCGCGCTGGACCTGCTTGGAGACCTCATCGGGCAGCCGCAGCGCCTCCAGCTGCTCGCGCAGCTCCTTGACCTCGGCCTGCTCCTCGTCACCCTCGCCGAGCTCCTCCTGGATCGCCTTGAGCTGCTGGCGCAGGACGAAGTCACGCTGACCCTTCTCGAGCTCTGACTGGACCTGGGACTGGATCTTTGAGTCGAGCGCCACCAGCTGCTGTTCCCGAGCGAGGATCTCCGACAGGCGACGCAGCCGCCGGGTCACGTTCTGCTCCTCCAGGAGCGCCTGCTTCTCCGCGGCGGGCAGGCGCAGGGCGCCGGCGATGAGATGGCTCAGCATGACCGGGTCCTCGACGTTGGCCACCATCACCTGGAGCTCCTCGGGCAGGTACGGGACCTGGCCGACGATGCTGGAGAACGCGCGTGCGACGTTACGCGCCAGCGCTTCCAGCTCCGGGCTCTCGGTGACCTGATCGGGCGCCTGCACCACCTCGGCGACCAGGTACGGCTCGGTCTGGACCCAATCCTGGACACGGACCCGCTGGCCGCCCTGGATGAGCACCCGCAGGGTCCCGTCGGGCAGCCGGACCATCCTGGCCACCGAGCCGAGTACTCCGACCGAGTGCAGCTGCTCGGGTTCCGGTGACTCGATCCCGGAATCGCGGCCGGCCAGCAGCACGATCGAGCGGTCGCCGCGCAGGACGTCGTTGATCAGCTCGATGCTGCGTGGCTGGCCGACGTTGAGGGGGATCACCAGCTCCGGGAAGGTGACGGCGTCGCGCAGCGGCAGCACCCCGACCCGAGCGGGGAGCCCGAGACCGGAGCTCTGCTCCGCCTCCGCGTCGGGGGCGGTGCCGACGTCGATCACCGTCACCGGGGCTCTCCGCTGTCGATCTGGACCGCCCGACGCGGCTGTGCCCGCGTGACCAGCGCCAGCTCAACGCGCAACAGCCCGGATTCGTATCGCGCCGTCACCTGGTTGGGGTCGACGTCGGCGCCGAGCTCGATCAGCCGCCGAAACGCGCCGCGCTCGATCTCCACCTGCTGGTAGATCTCGCCCGCGGACTCGGCCGGTCCGCGGCGGCCGGCCAGGAACAGCTTGCGCCCTTCGATCTGAAGCGCGATGTCGCCGACGTCGACGCCGGCGAGCTCAGCGGTCACGATGGCGCGGGGCGGATCGGAGGCGTAGGCGACATCGACGGCCGGCCACTGACCCGTGCTCCGGCGCGACAGCCCGCTGCGCTCGAACACGTCGCCGAACAGCTCGTCCATCTCGCGTCGCATGCGATCGAAGCTCGCGAACAGGTCCCGCTGGGCCATCGCGACAGCGTAACCGCCGGCGGCGGCTCAGTGGTCCCGAACGGGGCCACTCAGATCGTGTAGACGGCTCCGTCGCGGGCCAGCTCGACCGGGCCGCCGTAGCTGTCGGCGGCCTCCGCGCGGGTCAGCTCCGGGTCGAGCTCATCCGAATAGTGGGTGAGGATCAGCCGGTGGGCGGCGGCGCGGCGCCCGTGCTCGCCGGCCTCCCGCGCCGTGAGATGGCCGCGCGCGCCGTCGCGCTCGGGACGGGGCAGCGTCGCCTCGATCATCAGCACGTCGGTGTCGCGGGCGAAGCGCACGAGCGCGTGGTTGGGGCGGCAGTCGGCGCCGAAGGTGAAGCGAGAGCCGCCGGTGGCGATCTCGACCGCATGGGTCCGCACGTAGTGCGGCACCTCGCAGAAGCGCAGCGTCAGCGGCCCGAGAGCGACCTCGTCGTCGGCGTCGTACTCCCGAACCGCGAATGCCCGATCGACCAGGTCACCGCTGCCCCAGCAGCCCACCACCCGGCGCAGTACCTCGGGCGCGCCGCGGGGAACATACAGTTGGGGACGGGCCGGATTGGCGGTGCCCGGCCAGCCACCCACCGCCACCGGCTGCTGGCGCGGCGCATAGCGCAGCGCGTAGCTGAACGGCACCAGATCCAGGAAGTGATCGGCGTGCATGTGGGTGATCAGCACCGCGTCGACATCGACGTAGTCGCACACCGGCCGCAGCTTGGAGAAGACGCCGTTGCCGCAATCGAGCAGCAGCGTCAGGTCACCCTGCTGTACCAGGTAACCACTGCACGCCCCCGCCGCATCCTGCCACGAGGGCGACTTGCCCAGAACGGTTACCCGCAACCGACTCCCGTCTGCGTCCGTCACACTCTAGACCCCGTGGCGACAGTGCTCCTGCACATGCCGGTCGTGTTGGCGGTGGTTTCGAAGCGCTTCGAGCTCGCGGCGCTCGCGCTCGGCGCTCTGCTGGTGGGCGGCGCGCTGCTCTCCGGGCTGGCCCGGCGCAGCTTCGTGTCGCTGGCGGCGGTGTTCGTGGTCGCCGGGTTCGTGCTCGGCGACGGCGGAACCGGAGTCCTGCACTTCGATCCGCGCTCGCCGTTCGTCTCCGAGCTGGCGACGGTGGCGCTGATCGTGATCCTGTTTCGCGACGGACTCGAGGTCGACGGTGAGATGTTGCAGTCCCACTGGCGCCTTCCATTTCGCAAGCTGGTGGTGGCCATGCCGCTGACCGCGGCAATCGTGGCGGTCGGTACTCACATCCTTACCGGGATGTCCTGGACCGAATCGTTCCTCCTGGGGGCCCTGCTGTCGCCGACCGACCCGGTGCTGTCATCCAGCGTCATCACCAATCCTCGCGTCCCCGCGGTCATCCGGCACTCGCTCAACCTCGAGTCAGGGCTCAACGACGGTCTCGCGCTGCCCGCGGTGCTGGCGCTGAGCGCGGCGCTGATGGTCGGCTCAGGGCAGTTCGTGTGGTGGCGGTTCGTGCTGGAGAACCTCGCCCTCGGCTTCGGAGTCGGGGTCGTCGTCGGTTACGCCGCCGCCTGGCTGGCTCCCCGCGGGGTGAACCTGGAGGAGGGCATTCCGGTCCACCAGCGCTCATTGTTCGCGCTGGGCGCGGCGTTCGTCACCTATGGCGCCGCGATCCTCACGCCGCACGGCAACGGCTTGATCGCCGTCTACGTGGGCGCGATCGTGCTCGGCATCCGGCGCCCCGACATAAGGCGTTACTTCGAGATCCAGGCCGCCGACCTGGTGGAGATCGTCAAGCTCGGGATCTTCGTCGTGTTCGGGGCCCTGCTGACCTGGCATGGATTGCTCGCCTCAGGCTGGGCGGCGGCGGGCGTGGTCGCCATCACCCTGCTGGTCGCTCGCCCGGTGGCCGTGTTCACGGCTCTGGTCGGGACCCGCACCGACACCGCCGCCCGGGCGTTCATGTCGTGGTTCGGGCCCAAGGGGGTGGCGACGATGACGTTCTCGATCCTGGTCCTGAGCCAACAGATCAGCTCGGGCCAGACGATCTTCGACCTCGCCGCCCTCACGGTGTTCTGCTCCATCCTCGTCCACGGCATCACCGACACCGCCGGCGCGGAATGGATCGCCGCACGCGCTGAGCGGGCGCAGCGCAGCGCGCAGAGACCGGAGCCGCCCTCGCCGCCCGGCGAACCGGCCACGTTGTCGTCGCCCCGTCAGTGACGGTCGCCGTCCGGGCCACCGCCGCGGCGCGAGGTGTCCATCAGCCAGCCCATCAGGATGGCGAGGAGCACGAACGCGATGAATCCACCGATCAGCGGCCAGTACATGGCGCTAAACATATACGAGGCGGTTGCGCCGGTGGGCCGGTCACGCGTGGAGGGCGACCTGCTCGTTGGGCGAGGGAAACGCCCAGGCGACCTGGAGTCGCCGCTCCTGGCGGAACACGAACCGCAGCTGGCTGGGGGGACGCAGGCCATCGGGATGCGCGGGTCGAAAGGTCGCGCACGGCGCCGCCCCGGCGACGGCGCAGAGTCCGTTGCGGCCAAAGAAGCAGTTTTCACAGCTCGCCTTCGTGGCGATGTTCCGACCATCCGGCATACGTCACCCACACCCCATTCCGAGTAAAAGCGCGTGTCGCTGTAGGCGGCCATCAAAGCGGATCGCGCCCGGCGGCACAACGCCGTTGTCCGGAAAACGCACGGAATTCCGATTTACGGCAAAACCCTGCAAATTCCGGCGATTCGCGCGGGTCCGGCAGACGGGACCCGCTATTTCCGTAGCTTTCATGGGTAGCCATGAAGGCCGGCATGGACACGGACCGCAGCCACCGTCGGTGAACATCCTCGTCACCGGGGTCACCGGGTACCTCGGGTCGCTGATGGCGCAGCGCCTGGAGCGCGACGGCCACGCCGTAACCGGCTTCGCTCGTCATCCCGACCGAGCCGCGGCCGGTGTCCGGGTCGTCAAGGGAGACGCCATCTCCGGGGCGGGACTGAAGCGCGCCCTGACCGGCGTCGACGTCGCCTACTTTCTCATCCACTCCATGGAGCCCGCCGGCGAAGACCCGTTCTCGGCCCGCGAGCGGACCGCCGCGGTCAGGTTCGCCAGGGCGGCCGGCGCCGCCGGGGTGCGTCGGATCGTCTATCTCGGCGGACTGCTGCCCGCCGAGGGTCCCCAGTCGGCTCACCTCGCCAGCCGGGCGGCGGTGGAGGGCATCCTGCGCGACGCGGTGCCCGGCACCGTCGTCCTGCGGGCCTCGATCGTCATCGGCGCTCGGTCGCGGTCGTTCCGATTCCTCGTGCGCCTGGTCGAGCGCCTGCCGGTGCTGGCGGTGCCCGCGTGGCGCTCTAATCTCACCGCGCCGATCGACGAGCGTGACATCGTGGAGCTGCTCGCCCGCGCCGCCACCAGTGACCAGGTGGAGGGCGAGACACTGGATCTCGGCGGCCCCGACATCGTCTCCTACGGTGAACTCATCGACCGGATCGCGGAGCTGATGGTCGTCGACCGGCCGGCGGTGCGTTTGCGCCGGCTCATGGTCACACCGATCGCCGCGCGGATCGCGGCGCTGGTGGCGGGCGAGCGGTATGAGCTGATCGGGCCGCTGATGGAGAGCCTGGAGACCGACCTGTTGCCGCGCGACGATCGTGCCGCCGCACTGCTGGGAGTGAAGCTCCACACGCTGAACTCGGCGATCGAGCACGCACTGTTTGATTGGGAGCGCGATGAGCCGCTGGCGGCTCGGTGACGGCCACACGACCGGCCTGGTCGGATCGGTGACGGCCCCCGGCGGTCCCGGCCACGCCCCGACGCCGGGAGCGGCGGCGGGAATGCCCCAGATCGTTAGTGTGCGCGCCCTGTGAGCACGGTCTCAGCCAAGATAAAGATCGACGCACCGATTGAGCGGGTCTGGGAGACGGTCATGGATCCCGACTGTTTAGGTGAGTGGGTCACGATCCACAAGTCGGTCTCGGACGTCTCCGACCGGCCGCTGCGGCGTGGTTCCACGATGGACCAGGCGATCCACGTCCGCGGCCTCACATTCCATGTTCATTGGACGCTGATCGCGGTTGACAGTCCGCGCCTGGCGCAATGGGAGGGCGGTGGCCCCGCCCGGTCAAGAGCGCTCATCCGCTATGAGCTCTCCAGCGACGACCACGGCGCCACGATCTTCGAATACACCAACGAGTTTCATCCTCCAGGAGGACGACTCGGGAGCGTGGCCAGCCGGATGATCGTCGGCGCGACCTCGGAGCGTGAAGCCGACAATTCACTGCACCGCCTCAAGGCGCTCCTGGAACAAAAGTCCAACTCCTAGGTCACGGGTTGTATCGTCCTTACACGATCAAGCCCAACAAGGACCCATGGAGGTGGCCTGAATTGGCAGACTTCGTTGACAGTACCGTGAAGGACATAGACAGCCGCCTGAGCGAGCTCAAGGTGGAGGTCACAAGGCTCGAGGCCGCTCGGGCCGCCCTGGTCGGCGGCCGGCGGGGCCCGGGTCGTCCGGCGAGCCCGAACGGCCGCAGCGCCCCGCGCCGTCCGGCGCGGCGGGCGGGACGTCCCCGCGGCCGGCGGGGTGGCAACACCCGCGCCAATCAGGCGCTGGCGCTGGTCCGGGATAAGCCGGGAATCACCATCCCCGAGATTGCCGAGTCGCTCAAGATCGAGCCGAACTACCTGTATCGCGTCATGCCCAAGCTGGTTGACGACGGACAGGTGAAGCGCGAGGGCCAGGGCTGGCATCCTGCCGCCTAGGCGTTACGCCTCCGGCGATCATCGGGGGCGAACTGTCGCCCGGAGCCTTCAGGTGCAAGCGTCTCCGCCAACCCCGGACCGGCATACGGCCCGGAAGGCCGCCGCGGTCGCCTGACCGCGGCGGCCCTACCTACTTTCTACGCCAAGCCTGATCTAGATCAGGCCGAGCTGCTTGACCGCCTCGCGCTCCTCGTTGAGCTCCAAGACGGTCGTGTCGATGCGCTCCCGGGAGAAGGCGTCGAGGTCCAGTCCCTCGACGATCTTGTACTCACCCCGAGAGCAGGTGCACGGGTAACCGGAGAAGATCCCCTCCCGCACTCCGTAGGACCCGTCGGCGGGGATCGCCATCGAAACCCAATCGCCCTCCGGCGTGCCGTTGACCCAGTCGCGAACGTGGTCAATCGCGGCGTTGGCGGCCGATGCGGCGCTGGACGCGCCGCGGGCATCGATGATCGCCGCCCCGCGCTTCTGCACGGTGGGGATGAAGTCGTTCTCGATCCAATCGCGGTCACCGACGGCCTCGGCGCCGTCGGTGCCCTTCACCTTGGAGTGGAAGACGTCGGGGTACTGGGTGGCGGAGTGGTTGCCCCAGATCGTCATGTTCGTGATTTCGCTGATCGCGGCCCCGGTCTTGGCGGCGACCTGCGCGATCGCGCGGTTGTGGTCAAGACGCATCATCGCGCTGAACCGTTCCCGGGGCACGTCGGGAGCGTTGCTGTGGGCGATCAGGCAGTTGGTGTTGGCGGGATTCCCCACCACCAGAACCTTCACGTCGGAGGCGGCGTGCTCGTTGAGCGCCTGCCCCTGCGGCTTGAAGATCTGACCGTTGGCCTCCAGCAGGTCACCCCGCTCCATTCCCTTGGTACGGGGCCGGGCTCCGACCAGCAGCGCGATGTTGACTCCGTCGAACGCCGGCTTGGGGTCGTCGTAGATGTCAACTCCGGTCAGCAGCGGGAAGGCGCAATCGTCCAACTCCATCGCCGTCCCCTCGGCGGCCTTGACCGCAGCGGGGATCTCCAGCAGGGACAGGTGTACCGGGGTGTCGTCCCCGAGCAGCTGTCCGCTGGCGATCCGGAACAGGATCGCGTAGCCGATCTGGCCGGCGGCGCCCGTCACTGCGACGTTTACTGAAGCCTTACTCATGGTTGAAGTCCTCTTTCTCTGCGCGGTCAAGCTGCCAGGTCGATCCCGTAGACGTCCGCGAGCTTAGCCTTCAGGTAGCGCGTGAACGGCTGCACCGAGATCGGGCCGCCGGCTTCCCGCTCCAAGAGCTCTGCGGTGGTGAACTTTGCCCCGTGGCGATGCACACGCTCGCCGAGCCAGTCGCGTAACGAGCCGAGCCGGCCCCGGGCGAGGTCACCGTCGAGATCGCCAAGCTCGGCGTGGGCACGCTCCCAGAGCTGCCCCGCGATCAGGTTCCCCAACGCGTAGGTTGGGAAGTAACCAATCAATCCGGCTGACCAATGCACATCCTGCAGGACACCGTCGGCGTCGTCGGTCACCTCGATCCCGAGGTACTCCCGAAACCGTGAGTTCCAGGCCTCCGGCAGATCGCGGACCTCGAGCCTTCCATCGATGAGGGCCTGCTCGAGCTCGAAGCGCAGGATTATGTGCAGGGCATAAGTCGCCTCGTCGGCCTCGACCCGGATGTATGTCGGCTTGACGCGGTTGACCGCCCGATACAGGTGATCGGCGTCCAGGTCGGCCAGCTCTCCTTGAGCCAGCTCGGCGATCCGCGGCGCGAGCACGCCGCAGAAGGGACGACCCCGCCCGACCATGTTCTCCCACAGGCGACTCTGGGACTCGTGCATGCCGAGTGATTCCGTGCTGCCGATCGGAGAGCGACTCAGCGCCGCCGGAAGGCCGGCCTCATACAGGCCGTGCCCGCACTCGTGCATGGCGCCGTAGAGGCCGCCGGGGAAGAAGTGCTCGTCCCAGCGGGTGGTGATGCGCACGTCGCCACCGCCGATCCGGGTCGCGAACGGGTGCACCGTGTCGTCCATCCGCCATCCCGCCCGGTCAAACCCCATCAGCGCGACGATCTCTGATACCAGGCGGCGCTGGGCCGCTACGGGAACGCCGGCATACAGAGGCTGGTCGTCGATCTGCCCCGCGACCTCGCCCACCCGTGCGATCACCGGCACCAGCTCGCCCTTGAGCTCGTCGAACAGAGCGGCGACCTGGGCGGTCGGCATCTGGGGCTCGTAGTCGTCCAGCAGGACGTCGTAGCCGCACTCGTACCCATCGGCGCCGGAGTGGCACTCGACGTACCGGCGGGCAAGCTCGATGTTGTGCTCCAGGAACGGAGCGAAGGTCTCAAAGTCGGAGTTCGCCCGCGCCTGGACCCACGCCTCCTGACCGACCGACGCCGCCCGTGCGAGCTCGCCGGCCAGTTCGGTCGGGACCCGGCGGGCCTTGGCCCATTTCCGGTTCACGAGCGCGACCAGGCGCGCGTCGTCGGAATCCGGATCCCGCTCACCCTCGCTGCCGTCGAGACCCTCGGCGGCGTCCTGGAGCAACCGCCCGGTCGCGTCGTCGACGAACATCTCGTGGCTGATCCGCGTCAGCGTGGCCAGCGACTCGGCGCGAGCCTCGGCGCCCCGCGCCGGCATCATCGTCTGCTGGTCCCAGTGGGCCAGCGACAGGGCATGCGACAAATCGGCAAGCTCGGCCATTCGCAGTTTCAGAGCATCCAGACGCTCGCTCATCTCACTTCTCCTGAGTTCCGTTGACGCCGTAGGCGCCTATGCCACCATTCCACCATGTCTCGGCGGTCGACTTCGATCAAGCTGCTGCACGCGTTCGGGATCCGGATCGGCGTCGACGCCAGCTGGTTCTTGGTCCTGTTCCTGATGATCTTCCTGCTCTCGGGGCCGTTCCGGGACACGTTGCACAGCTCCGACGGCGTGGCCTACCTGACCACCGTCGTCAGCGTCCTGCTCCTGTTCGCGTCGCTGATCGTCCACGAACTCGGGCATGCGCTGGTCGCGCGGCGCCAAGGGATCGAGGTCAAGCAGATCGACCTCTTCCTGTTCGGAGGGGTTACCCGGATGAGCCGCGACGCGGCGACCCCGGGCGAGGACTTCAAGGTCGCGATCGCCGGCCCGTTCGCCACTTTCTGCGTGATCCTATTGTGTCTCGCGGTGGACGTCGCGCTCGTCGGGACCCACCGTCTGACGCACGCCATCGTGCTGGACTCCGACATCCAGATCACGCCCGTGCTGCTCTCGCTGAGCTGGCTTTTGCCGATGAACGTGCTCCTGCTGGTGTTCAACCTGGTGCCCGCGTTCCCGCTCGACGGTGGCCGGGTGGCGAGGTCGGTCGTGTGGCGCGTCACCGGCGACAAGCGTCGCGGCACCCAGGTGGCGGCGCGGATGGGCCAGGGCTTCGCGCTGCTGCTCGCCGGCTTCGGGTTGTGGTTGATCACCCGCTCTGACGCCTTCGCGGGCCTGTGGCTGGCGGCGCTCGCCTACCTGCTGTGGCAGTCGGCGCGGGGAGCGGTCGTGCAATCGGCGCTGTCGCAGCGCATCGAGGGTCTCCGGGTGGAGGACATCATGGACACCCAACCGGTGGCGATTCCCGGGGCGATCCCCGTGAGCCAGGCGCTCGAGGAGTACTTCCTGCGCTACCGCTGGTCGTGGTTCCCGGTGATCGACGACGCCGGTCGGTTGCTCGGCATCGCTCGCCAGGAGCAGGCCCAGTCCTGCGCCGACGCCGGCGAGGGCTGGGTGACGATCGGGGGCGTGCTCGAGCCCGACAGCGGTCCGAGCTGGCGGGTGGCGCAGGACCGCCCGATCGCCGATCTGCTGGCGTCGGAGACGCTCGGACCCCTCGGTGCCCTGATGGCGGTCGACGCCGATGGCGTGCTGCGCGGCGTGGTCACCGTCGAGCAGGTCCGCCGGGCGCTGCAGTCGGCGTTCGCAGGGTCGCCCGCCTGACGCCGCGCGCCGGGGCCCGCGGCGACGATCCGACCGGCGATCCCGGACAAGCCGGCCGCGAGGCCGGCTCCCTTATATTGCATTAAATGCCCTCTCACGACGTAGTCATCATCGGCGCCGGACTGGCCGGCCAGCGCGCTGCTCTGGCGGCGGCCCAGACCGGAGCGACGGTGGCGATCGTGTCCAAGGTGCATCCGGTGCGGTCGCACTCGGTGGCGGCGGCGGGCGGGATCAACGCGGCGCTGAACCCCGAGGACACCTGGGAATCCCACGCCTTCGACACGATCAAGGGATCGGACTATCTGGCCGACCAGGACGCGGTGGAGATCATGTGCCGCGAGGCGCCGGACGAGATCCTGTGGCTCGAGCACGCCGGCGTCACCTTCCATCGCTCGGAGACGGGCACGCTCGGAACGCGCGCATTCGGCGGCGCCTCAGCGGCGCGTACCTACTACGTCGCCGACATCACCGGCCACGCCATCCTCCACGTGCTCTACGAGCAGCTGATGAAGCACGCCGCCACCGTCGACCGCTACGAGGAATGGTTCGCCACCGACCTGCTCCAGGACGACGACGGCCGCTGCATCGGCGCGGTCTGCCGCAACCTCCGCAACGGCCGCCTGGAGGTGTTCAACGCCAAGGCGGTGATCCTGGCCAACGGCGGCGCCGGCCAGGCCTACCGGCCGACGACCAATGGCCTGATCGTCACCGGGGACGGAATCGCGCAGGCCTACCGGATCGGCGCCCGGCTGATGGACATGGAGATGATCCAGTACCACCCGACGACGCTTGCCGGCAACGGGCTGCTGATCACCGAAGGCGCCCGCGGCGAGGGCGCCTGGCTGCTGAACGCCGAGGGCGAGCGGTTCATGGAGAAGTACGCCCCCAACAAGCTCGAGCTGGCCTCGCGCGACGTCGTCTCGCGCGCCGAGCAGACCGAGATCAACGAGGGCCGTGGCTTTCCCGACGGGACCGTCGCGCTTGACATCACCAAGGTGCCGCGCCGGCGCACGCTCGAGGCCCTGCGCGAGATCGTCAACATCGGCCGTGACTTCGCCGGGGTCGACATCACGCGCGAGCCGATCCACATCCACCCCGGCCAGCACTACGTCATGGGCGGCGTCAAGACCGACGTTGACGGCCAGACGACCGTCGACGGGCTCTATGCGGCCGGCGAGGTGGCCTGCGTCTCGGTGCACGGAGGCAACCGGCTGGGCGCCAACTCGCTGCTCGACACCCTGATCTTCGGCCGTCGCTCCGGCGAGCACGCCGCCCGGCTGGCGCTCCAGATGCCGATGCCGGTCACGCCGCCGACGCGCGTCGCCGACACCGAGAACGCGATCAAGGCGATCATCAACCGGCCCGAGGGGGGCCGGCGGGTGGCGGCGATCAAGGACGAGCTCGGCGACGCCATGAACCGCTACTGCGCCGTGTTTCGCGACGCCGACGGCCTCAACCGGGCACTGGAGATCGTGCGCCGGCTCAAGGAGGAGGCGCCAAAGGCCAGCATCGATGACCACGGCACGGTCTTCAACCAGGACGTGATCGGTGCCATCGAGCTCGGGTACATGCTCGACTGTGCCGAGGCGATCGTCGTCGCCTCCCAGGAGCGCAAGGAGTCACGCGGGGCGCAGTTCCGGACCGACTTCGCCGAGCGCGACGACGATCAATGGCTCAAGCACATCGACGTAACCGTCAACGGCGACGACCTGCCGGCGATCAGCTACTCGCCGGTGACGATCACCAAGTGGGAGCCTCAGGAGAGGACGTACTGATGGACCGTTGTCCCCGACCCTGTGAATCGAGGCACCTATGCCCGAGTATCTCCTGAAGATCCGCCGCTTCGATCCCAAGTCCGGCGAAGCCGCCTACTGGGACGAGCACTGGGTGGACCTCGCCGCCCGCAACTCGGTGCTGGACGCGATCCTGAAGATCAAGGACGAGGTTGACGGATCGGTGGGGATCCGCTGCTCGTGTCAGCAGGCGATCTGCGGCTCGTGCGGGGTGCGCATGAACGGCAAGCCGGGGCTGGCGTGCAACACCCATCTCCAGGACGCGGCGGCCCGAGGCCACGGCGTCGGCTGGAATCCCAGCGAGGACGGTGACACCACGGCGCCTCCGGTCATCGAGGTCGAGCCGATGGGCAACATGCCGGTGATCCGCGACCTGATCGTCGACATGGATGCAGTGCACTGGAAGAAGATCCAGCGGGTGACGCCGTTTCTGATCAACCAACAGCCGGTTCCCGAGCGCGAGTACATCGTCCCGCACGAGAACATGGTCGACATCACCCAGACGATGGCCTGCATCCAATGCGGGGCGTGCGTCTCCGATTGCCTGTCGATGGAGATCGACCCGCTGTTCATCGGGCCGGCGGCCCTGTCGAAGGCGTACCGGTTCGTCGGCGACCCGCGGGACGCGGACCGGCACGAGCGGCTTGCCGACCTTGCAGAGGACCCGCACGGGATCTATGACTGCACCCACTGCTTCAACTGCATCGACGCGTGCCCGAAGGATGTCGCGCCGATGAGCCAGATCATGCGGCTGCGCCGCCGGGCGGGCAACGACGAGAAGATCGTCGACCGCAACAACGGCCACCGTCACGAGGACGCGTTCGTCGGGCTGGTGCGCGACTACGGCCTGCTCAACGAGGCCGAGCTGCTGCCGCGCAGCTACGGCGGCAACTCGTGGTTCGGCAAGTTCCATCCCGCCGCCGGCCGGGAGCTCGTGTCCTCGCTGTCGTCGATCGTCACCGGCGTGCTGCGGGGCAAGGTGAGTCCGAAGATCGCGCTGGCCGGCCACAAGCTGCCCAAGGCCGACCTGGGGGCGTTGAAGAGCATCTACTCGAAGGTGGAGGGACGTCCCGAGCGGGTGGAGCTGAACCTGTACGTCAGCGGCTACGAGGACGAGCCCGAGGGTGAGACCGAGGGCGCCAAGGATCGCGAGCCACCGGCGGAGCCGTCGGCTCCTCAGCCGTCGGTGCCCGCGGGTGAGCCCGAGGCGCCCACGGGACCGGCGACCATGCCGGCGGCGGGGTCGGGAGAGGGATCGGGACAGGAGTCGGGAGAGGGATCGGGACAGGAGTCGGGAGAGGGATCGGGAGAGGGGTCGGAGACCATCCCGAGCGAAAGCGAGACGTCATGAAGGTCGCCTACTGGCCGGGCTGCGTGAGCCGGGGGTTCACGCCGGAACTGCACGGCTCGATGGCCAAGGTCGCGCCGTTGCTGGACCTCGAGCTCGTCGAGCTGGATCGCGCCGCCTGTTGTGGCGCGGGCGTGATCGCCGAGCACAACCAGGAGCTGGCCGACACGCTGAACGCGCGCACGTTCGCCCTCGCCCAGCGGACCGACGGGGCGATGATGATGAACATCTGCTCCACCTGCCAGGGCGCCCAGTCCGAATGCCAGGAGCGCCTCGACGCCAACTCCGACTATCGCGAGCAGATCAACCGCAACCTGGCCGACGAGGGTCTGAGCTACGAGCGCGGCCTGACCAACAAGAACCTGCTGTGGCTGCTGGTGGAGGAGATCGGGCTCGATGCGCTGAAAGGCAAGGTCCGGCGCCCGCTGGAGAACCTCAAGGTGGGCCCGTTCTACGGCTGCTACATCGTGCGCCCGGTGCACCGGCTGAAGATCGACGAGGCGCACCCGCGGGATCGTTACATGCACATGGTGATCGAGGCGCTCGGCGGCACCGTGATCGACTACGCCGGCGTGTACAAGTGCTGCGGCTTTCCGATCATCACGATGAATAAGCAGGCGTCACTGGCGATGGCCGGGCGCCACCTCGGTGACGCGCTCGACGCCGAGGCCGACTGCCTCGTCGTCCCCTGCCCGCTGTGCCATCTCAACCTTGACCTCCAGCAGCCGCTGGCCGCCAAGCAGGTGGGGCGCGACCTCGGCCTTCCCGTGCTGCATCTCCCGCAGCTGCTCGGATTGGCGCTGGGCCTGGAGCCCAAGGAGCTGGGGATGGGCAAGCACGTCGTCAAGCCGACCTCGGTGATCGACTGGTCGGCGTCGGTGGTGGCGGGCGCCCCGGCCTGAGTGGCGGGCGCCCCCCGGGTCCGGGTAGATGTCAGATCCTCATCGGTTGGCGCGCTTCGTAGATGCGCAGAACCAGGGGGGTGTGTTTGAGCGGGCAGTCGCCGAGCTGCGCGCCGGCGACAAGCGCAGCCACTGGATGTGGTTCGTGTTCCCCCAGATCGCCGGCCTCGGCCACAGCCCGATAGCGCAGCGGTATGCGATCTCATCGCTCGACGAAGCGCGGGCGTACCTGGCTCATGACGTGCTCGGACCGCGGCTGCTTCAGTGCGCTCGGATCGTCTCTGAGCTGGAGGAGCGCACCGCCACCGAGATCTTCGGCGGCGTGGATGCGATGAAGCTGCGCTCGTCGATGACCCTGTTCGCCCGCGCCGACCCCGACAACCCGCTGTTCGCGCGGGTGCTCGAGGTGTACTTCGGCGGCGTTCCGGATGAGGCCACCGAACGGCTGCTCGCCCCCGGGTGACTCAAGCGGCGGGAGCGCCGGCACGGTCGGCGACCACCAGCTCGGCGATCTGAACCGCGTTGGTGGCGGCGCCCTTGCGCAGGTTGTCGGCGACCACCCACATCGACAGCGCCCGGGGATGCGACTCGTCGCGGCGGATGCGTCCCACGAACACCTCGTCGCGTCCGGCGGCACGCAGCGGCGAGGGCACCGGCTCCAGGACCACCCCGGGCGCCTCGGCCAGCAGCTCGCGGACGCGGTCAGGGGCGATCGGCTCCCGGGTCTGGATGTTGACCGATTCGGAATGGCAGACGCGGACCGGAACGCGGACGCAGGTGACGGCGATCCCGATCGACTGGTCGCCGAGGATCTTGCGCGTCTCGAACATCATCTTGCGCTCCTCGTCGGTGTGATCGTCGCCCTCGGCGAAGTTGCCCGCGGCCCCGATCACGTTGAACGCGATGTGATCCGGGTAGAGCTCGGGCTCGGGCATGTCCATCCCGTGCAGCGACGCATGGGCCTGCGCGTCGAGCTCCTCGATCGCCTTTTGACCGGTACCCGACACCGACTGATACGTGGATACGACGAGGCGCTCGATCCCGACGGCACGATGGATCGGCGCCAACGCCACCATGAGCTGCATCGTCGAGCAGTTGGGGTTGGCGATCAGTCCCTTGTGATGGCGGAGTGCGTCGGGGTTGACCTCGGAGACGACCAGCGGGACCGACGGATCACGGCGAAACGCCGACGAGTTGTCGATCACGACCGCGCCATGCTCGGCGAACCGCGGCGCCCACTCCCGTGAGGTGCCGGCGCCGGCGGAGAACAGCGCGAGGTCGAACCCGCCCAGGTCGGCCGCGTCATCGAGCAGTTGCACCGTCCGGCCGTCGACCTGGGTGCCGGCGGAGCGCGCGGAGGCGAACAGGACCAGGTCGTCGGCGGGAAACGAGCGCTCGCGCAGCAGCTCCAGCATCACTCGCCCGACCGCCCCCGTGGCGCCCACCACGGCGAGGCGCGTCATCGCGCCTCCTGACCGATCGGCCGCTCCTGCTGGATCCCGGTGGCACCGAGGTCAAACGCCTGGTGCAGCGATCGGACGGCATCGGGCACGTCGTCGGCGCCAATCACGCAGGAGATCTTGATCGGGGAGGTGGAGATCATCTGTATGTTGATCTCGCGCTCGCCGAGGGTCTCGAACACCTTGGCGGCCACGCCCGGATGCGACCGCATCCCGGCGCCGACGATCGATACCTTGCCGATCGCGCGATCGGTGTCGATGCGGCTGAGCCCGAGCTCGGCGCGGATCGGCTCCAGCGCCACCTCGGCGGCACGGAGATCCTCGGTGGCGATCGTGAACGACACCTCCGCGTCGCGGCCCTCCTCGCGCGGCTCGTTCTGGATGATCGTGTCCACGTTGCAGTTGGCCTGCGCCAGTGCGGTGAAGATCGCGGCCGCCGCCCCCGGGCGATCGGGGACGCCGATCAGGGTGATCCGAGCCTCCTCGGTGGAATGGGTGACGGCGGTGATCAGGGGGTGTTCCATGGTCTCGTCCTCTCCGAGCACAAAGGTACCGGGGCTGGCGTCAAAGCTCGATCGGCAGTGGATCCGGACCCCGTGGGTGCGGGCATATTCGACCGACCGCAACTGCAGCACCTTCGCGCCCGAGGCCGCCATCTCCAGCATCTCCTCAAAGCTGACCTGCGGCAGCTTGCGGGCGTCGGGCACGATCCGCGGATCGGCGCTGAACACCCCGGCGACGTCGGTGTAGATCTCGCATACCTCGGCGCCGATCGCGGCCGCCAGGGCGACCGCGGTCGTGTCCGAGCCGCCCCGACCGAGCGTGGTGACGTCGCTGGCCGTGGACACGCCCTGGAAGCCGGCGACGAGCACGATCAGGTCCTCGGCCAGCGCCTCGCTGATCCGCCGGGCCCGGACGTCCAGGATCCGGGCCTTGGTGTGCGACGTATCGGTGACGATCCCGGCCTGCGAGCCGGTGAGCGAGATCGCGCGGTGGCCGAGGTCGTTGATCGCCATCGCGCACAGCGCGCACGAGATCCGCTCCCCCGTCGAGAGGAGCATGTCCATCTCCCGGCGGTCGGGGTCCGGGGAGACCTCCTCAGCCATCGCGATCAACTCATCGGTCGTCTTCCCGCGCGCCGAGAGCACGGCGACGACCCGGTTCCCGGCCTCGCGTTGGGAGACGATCCGGCGCGCCGCGCCCTTGATCCGGTCCGCGTCGGCCACCGAGGTGCCGCCGAATTTCATGACCACCGTGTCCGTCACGACGGCCTAGGTTACGGATTAGCCTGACGCCTCGGATCGCCGCTCGGACGCCGCCCCTGGGACTCACGGGTCACCGGCTGAGATCCGGGGCGCCTCCGGGCTCGCTGCCCCTCGCCGCGGCAACCTGCGCCGCCTCCGTCTGCAGCTTCCGGCTCAACTGGCGTACGTGAGTTCGCACCGTCCCGGCGGTCACGCCCAACTGACGGGCGATCGCCTCCTCGGGGCTCCCCGACGCCAGCAGGTCGAGCACCTCCCACTCGCGCGCCGTCAGCGAGCTGCGCACCGGCCGCATCCCGGCTCGCCGAGGCACCGCCTCGTATGTGGATCGCACCAGCCGCGTGGTGCAGGTACGCGAGATCGCGGCCTCACCGGTGGCGACGCCGATCAGCGCCCGCGCCAGCGCGCGCGTCGCGATGTCCGGGGCCAGCACTCCCGCCGCGCCCGCCCGCAACATGTCCAGGACCGCCTCGTCGCTGTCGTTGGCGGTGAGGACCACGATTTTCGCCGTCGGCGCAGCCGGCACGAACAACCTCACTATCGCCGCCGGCCGGGACCCGGTATCGCTGTCCAGGACGACCACGTCAGGTGCACTCGCCGACGCCAACCGCAGGGCTCTCTCTCCCTGTGCCGCCATGAGAATCCTCTCAAAGTAACCTGAGGCGCGCAGCGCCGCCACCGTGGCGCGGAGGCGCGGCCGACTCCCCGCGACGAACAGGATTGTCAGTCCGAACGCGGTAACCTCCGGTCGTGCTCCTTCATTGGCCATACGTGGTCTTCACTCACCAAAGCTGACGGTTTCGCACGGGCCTACGCCAAGTTCACGGAGACGATCGCGGCTTGCCTGGATGTTTTTGTCCTTCGGCCGACAGTCAGCGTAGGCGGCGGATGTTAGTTTTCTCACCCACCGGAGGTGGATATGTGACTCTCGTTGGGGCACCGATCCGGCACTCTACTACCCGGAGTTCCGCACTACATATGGGACACATCACCGCTCTACCCCCGTGGTACTCTTCGTCGGGCGCGGGAGTGGGCGGCCGGTCCGCCGAGGCGCAGGCGTCACGAGCACAAACAACGACTGCCTTGTCCGCGGGGGGTATGCAGTATGACCGTCAGCTTGCCGTCGGAGCACCAGCCCACGGTCGATCGCGACCAGCCGAGCCGCCGGATCGGCCACGCCCGATCCCGTGTCATCATCGCCGATGGTGACCCCCTGGCGCGCAGAGGCGTGCGCGACGTACTGCAGGGAGAATCCAGCTTCGTCGTCGCCGCCGAGGCAGCCGATGGCGTCGAGGCCACCGAGCTCGCCCTCCATTACAGGCCTGAGATTCTGCTCACCGAGGCTCAACTCCCCCGGCTGTCCGGGGTCGAGGTGACGCGGCGGATCAGCGAGCGGGCGCCGACGGTCCACGTCGTTCTGTTCAGCGTCATGCAGGACGAGAAGCTGCAGCTCGGAGCCCTCCGGGCCGGCGCCAGCGGCGTACTGTCCAAGGAGACTCGGGTCGAGGCGCTCGTCGGCGCGCTGCATGCGGTCGTCCGGGGCGAGGCGGCGATACCCCGGCAGCTGACCATGAGGTTGATCGAATCGATGCGCCAGGTACCCGAGTCCGGACGCGGAATGCGACCGATTCGCAGTGTTCTCACGACTCGCGAGTGGGAGGTGCTCGACCTCCTGGCGACCGGCGCCTCGAGCACGGACGTGGCGACCGAGCTTCACCTGGCGCAGGACACTGTGTACACGCACATGAAGAACATCATGCGCAAGCTGAACGTTCACTCCCGGGCAGACGTCCTCGCGGCTGCGGAACGTATGTGCCGTACCGCGACGCCGTCTTGAGCATCCGGGTGACCTCATCGCTGTCACAGGCCTCGCAGGCGTAACACATGCGGAACCGTCCTCAGCAGGATCTTGACATCTGTCCACAGCGACCAGGTCGTCACATACACACAGTCGATGGCCACCATTTCGGGCAGGGGAACGCGCGATGAGCCGAGGATCTGCCAGTGCCCGGTCATCCCCGGGGTGAGATCCAGCCGGCGCCGACTCCAGCCGAGGATCTGCCGGTCTTCCTCGGAGACGAGTGGCCGCGGCCCGACCAGGCTCATCTCTCCGCGCAGCACGTTGATCAGCTGCGGCAACTCATCGAGCGAAGCCCGCCGCAGGAGCCTGCCGACCCGGGTCACTCGTGGATCGTCGGCGATCTTGAAGAACCCCGCCTCCGCCTCGTTGCGGTCGCGCAGGCTCGACTTGAGCGCCTCGGCATCGACGACCATGGTGCGGAACTTGAGCATGTTGAACCGCGTACCGCGTCGGCCCACCCTCACCTGACGGAAGAAGACGCTCCCGGGCGACCCGAGCGCAATCGCGATCGCGGCCGCGACCATAACCGGCGCCAGGGCAATGAGCAGCAGCGAGCCGACGGCCAAGTCAAAGCCGCGTTTCAGGAGAGCCGAGGACCGCGACAGCTGAAACCGCCGGGCCCCCAACACGATGATGCCGTGAACGTCGTCGAATTCGACCGAGGTGCCGAGCACCTCCAGGACGCGGGGGACGAAGCTGACGCGGGTCCCCATCGCCCGCAGGGTACGCATCAGATCGAGCACGTTGTCACCGTCGCCTCCGCGCGGGGCGACGATCACCCGCTGGGCGTTGACCGCGATCACCTGCTGGGAGATCTCGGCCAGGCGCTGGGAGAACAGATCGTCACCCGGCGAACCCGTCTCCTTGAGGTCGACGTACCCGACGATTTCAGCCTTGACCGCGGGGCGACCGGCGAGACGCTTGACCAACGCGCGGTGGATCACCGGATCACCGATGACCAGGCAACGCTCGGCCGGCGCGAGGCGCAGGCAGACCGCCCTGGCCGACACCCGGGCGATCGGCAGCGCCAGCGTCAGCGCCGCCCACAGCACGACGGCGCCGGCGGCTCGGAACGGACCGGCGAAGATCAAGCCGTGTCCCAGCCAGATGACCAACGCCGACAGGGTCGCCAGATGAAACAGCCGTGGCATCTCCTCCAGCGTGGTCTTGCGCAGAAGTGTCTCGTCGCGATCGTAAAGGCCCAGCAGCTTGGCCGCGAGAACGGCGGGCGGCAGGACGGCGAGCGCGCCCGGCGCCAGCCGCAGGGCCCCGAACAGCTGGACAACACCCAGCAGCGCCACCAGCATGGCGATGCAATCAGCCACGGCCAGCGATCGACGGAATAGAGCGTCGCGGCGTTGCGAGGCCGGCGTCGCGCCTGATTGCGCGACCGGCTCGGCGTCGATAACGGCGTCAAGCCGACGCTCGGGTGTCGATACCGCTCCCTCGCCAGGGCGTCTCAATAGCTGGCTGAGCATTGGATCAGTGGTCGCTCTCCCCACCGCGGTGACCCCGGAGTGCCCGATGGGGTCTCGGGGGACGGTAGGAGGGCCAGAGGCTAATCGCCGGGATGCGGCCGCACCCGGCAGATTGGACTCCGCGCGAGCACGTTCCCGGGGAAGTTTCTACCCCTCGGCGGTGGCAGTTATTTTCGCCCTTCCCGCCGCCCACCGCGCGAATCTTCCCTTCGCGCCGGCAGCGCCCGATTTAGCATCACCGCGACCGCGGTCCCGGATCGCACACCGCACCCTCGCTTCATGAACCTTCTCTTCTGCACGCTGTCGTACTTCCCCGGCATCACGGGCGGGGCGGAGCGTCAGGCGCGGCTTCAGGCCGAGGAGCTGGTGCGGCGTGGACACCGCGTCACCGTCGTATGTGCGCGAACCGACGGCCTGAGCTCAGGCCACATCAACGGCGTCCGGATCGTTCGCCTGCGGCGCATCCGGCGCCGGCCGCTGTTCCGGATCTCATACATGGTCCGGCTACTCGCCTGGATGCTGCGCCATGGCGGCGAGTATGACCTGGTACACGTACACCTGGCCAATCTCCAGGCCGACATCGGTGTGGCGGCGGCCCATCGCCACAAAGCTCCCGCGTATGTCAAGGTGGCGTGCGGCGGTGCCGTCGGCGAGGTGCAGCGATTCCGGCCGATGGCCAGGGTGACGCGCTGGTACGGGCTGCGTCATGCCGACCGAGTGCAGGTCCTGTCGGACGAGATCGGCGCCGAGCTGGCAGCGATCGGCGTCCCCGAGAGCCGCATGGTGCGAATTCCCAACGGGATCGATCTGGACGAGTTCCGGCCACTTGGAGGCGCTGCTCGCCGTCGTCTCCGCGCGGCGCTCGACCTGCCGCAGGACGCCGTCATCGTGCTGTTCGCGGGGCGCCTGGTCGGCTACAAGGGCGTCCAGGACGTGATCGATGCCTGGACGATGACCGGCCATGCCGGCGCCCGGCTGGTGATCGTGGGCGCCACCGACGAGCAGCCGGTAGCGGCCCCACCGGGCACGATCGTGCGCGGCTGGGCCCAGTCACCGATCAGCTATTTCCAGGCGGCCGACGTGTTCGTCCACCCCTCTCATGCCGACGGGATGTCGAACGCCGTCCTGG
>CAWEVV010000008.1:0-44484 GCA_963812635.1 uncultured Actinomycetota bacterium
GGCGCGAGCGATGTCGATGCGTTCTCGCACCAGCTCATGCGAGTCTGCATGGTACGGCCCGTGGCGATGCCAAGGACGGATCGTGGCCAGATCCTGGTCTCCGGGCCCGAGGCCGAGGAGATCCGGGAGCGGCTCACCGCCGACGAGGATCACGCCGCCCCGCAGGTCATGGATGTCGAAGTGCTCGGCATCATCCGGCGCGAGCGTCTGCGCGGACGCCTGGATCGCACCGAGGCCGCGCAGGCGGTCGGGGATCTCGCGGCGTGGCCGGCCGAGCGCTTCGGTCATCGGCCTCTCCTCGCCCGGCCCGGGCGGCTACGGGACACCGTGCGCGGCTGGCGACCCGGACCCTCCGGTCGACATGCGGAAGATGTCAACTCCGCCCGTGCTCACTTGCTTCAGTCCCGCTGCCTTGAGCACCGGCAACCAGATCGCCAGCGCGGACGGGTCCGGAATCACCGCGCCGACGTCCCGTTCCCGGATGAACCGGGTCAGCTGTGACGCTGCCTGCGGGCCGGGGGCATTTGCCAGTAGTTGCGGCACCAGGGGGTCCGCCAGATAGTCCGCGGGCGGTGTGCCGAAGTAGCCGCTGGCCATCTTGAAGTACATGCCCGTACTCGCCTGCCAGAGCATGCTCAGCCCGTTCTGACCGTAGGGCAGCGGCATGACGACCTCGTTGCGGTGCAGGTATCGCCTGTACAGGTCGCTGGTGAAAAAACGCGGCACCGAGATCGAGGCATGGAAGAGCGGCGTTCGTGTTCCGGGCGCGGCCGCTCCGACATCAGGAAAGATGAACGCCACGGCGATCAGCGCGAGGAGCCACCGGCGCAGACCTCCACTCCCCGTACGAGAGAGCCACATCGCCGCGATGACGGCGCACCCCAGGCTCACATAAACCGCCACCCGTACCGGCAGAACCTGGCTGAACAGCGGGAGCTTCCCGAGCAGTGAATCGGGAAGCCACAGAATCCGGTGGCCGGCGAACCACAGGTGGCCGCCAAGCGCCCAGAGCACGCAGCATGCCAGCACAACTGCCAGGAACTTCGCCGTCCGCGTCGACCACTCCCGGACCAGGAAGACAATCACGATCACGACCAGAGGAATCCCCAGGTAGGCTCCGCTCTCCACCAGGCCGGAGATGAAGGTGCCGGAGACGCTCGCGAACCGGTGTCCTCCCAGATACGTCACCGCCGTCGGGACGAGGAAGTTCAGCGAGTCGGCCGGAAAGAGCTGATTCCATGCCGCGGCATAAGCATGACCGCGGAAGAGCGCGTAGTACAGATAAGGGGCGCAGACTGCCGCCATCACCAGGTAGGCGGCGCCCAGCTGCGGTAGGAGTCCGACGATGTGCCTGCGGACGGCGGCGGTTCCCAGGCACCACCCGACCGCCAGCGAGAGCACGAGCACTACGGTCAGGGTCCACAGGATCTCGGTGGACAACAGCAGCTGGACAATGACGGTGAGCGCCATCAGCACCAGATACCGGAGCCCGCTGATCACCCCGTCCAAGCGCTGCAGCGTCAACAGGGCTGCGAGCGGAATCGCAAACACGAGAAAAAGGTTGAGGTGCCCTATCAGCTGACCGAGCTCGTATGACGAGAAGCCGAACAGGTACCCACCGAGGAGCGCGGCCGGCCAGCTGGCCAGGTAGGCGCACAGGCGGTAGGCAAACCAGGCGCCGAGCAAGGGCCCCAGGAAGCTCAGGATGTTGTAGGACACGATCGGACCAGCGAGGGCGGTGATCGGTGCGGTCACCAGCGCTGCCCCGGGCACCGATGTCGATCGGGCGAGGTCCAGGCCTCCCGGGGTCCACAGGACGTGCGTGATAAACGGGTTGATGCCGTGCAGCAACGCGTGCGGCCACCAAACCATCGCCCACATGAATTGCGTCTCGTCCGAGGTTCCGACGCACAGGCACTTGCTCGCGGGATGCAGGACGACCTGATGCCAGAGCGCCAGCGACAGCACGAGATAAATCCCAAACGCCGCCCACCCGCGGTGCCTGCCGATCGCTTTCATCGCCGCGGAGCGGCCCGACGTCAAGCCGCGGACGTTCAGCCTGGGTCGCCATTGCGCCGGCGCAAGCATCTCCTACTCCGGATTGGTCTGCGGCAGAGCTGGCTCGGCAGTGGCGACGACCGCGTATTCTCCCGCCGTGTAGCGGTCGACCTCGACGTCGCCGGCGCCATTGGGATGAAACACAAACGCCCGGCCGAAGCCGACCGCACGACACAGCGCGAGCGCGACCTCGGGAAAGACGGGATGCTGATGGGTGAGATCGACCCAGAACGTCTTCAGCGCCGGCGGCGAGTGCGGGTTGACGGTTTCGGCGATCAGCACGCCGCCCGGCGCGAGCGCCCGGCGCGCGAGCGAGAAGAAGCGAATCAGGGTTTCGTACGGTAGGTGCTCGATCACCTGCGCGGCGAAGATCGCTCCGAGCTCACCTGGCGCCAACTCAGCCAGGTACTCAACTCCGTCCTGGAGGACGACGTGCTCGTGCCCCTTCTCGCGGCAGCGGGCGATCATCCCTGCATCTGAGTCCACGCCGGCGTATTGAAACCCGTGATCTCGTAGGAGATCGAGGAACTCGCCCCGTCCGCAGCCGAAGTCAAGCACGGGCCGGTCATCGCCGATCAGCGCGAGGAACCTCGCCTGCCGCTCGCGGATGAATTCCTCGGAGCCTCGGAACAAGTCCTCAAAGGACCGGTAGACGTCCGCATCCTCATGAGCAGGCACCTCGTATCCCTGCACCCTTCCCGCGACAGGATCGCCGGAGATGGCGAACCCATCGCCCGCGATGTACGGCAGCGCTCGGGCCTCGGCGGTGATTCGCTGCACTTGCGAGTCGAGATCCTCCAGCCTGCTGACCACGGGTTCGTGCAGCGCAACCAGCACGGCGACGTCGCGACGCAGCGCCCCCAGCTCTCGCTCCGATGAGCGAGCCTCCTTCATGCCTGCTGCCTCCAATCGCTGCTGCGCATCACCCGTCCGCATGAGCTCGCCCTCGAGTCGCTGCATCGACTGCAGCAGCTGGTGATTGACGGTCTGCTGATACGCGCTGAACGGTTTCATCAGCCGCAGGACGGCTCCGCGCAACACCGGTCCAAGTCCGCCGGCAGCCGAGCGGGTCGGGGGCACGGGTCCCCGGCTAAGGGTCGACGGCAGTTCCGGCACGACCATGGAGCGCCGAGACCGCTGCCCGCCGGATGCTTGCAAGACGCTGAGGCGCTCGGCCATCTTGGCCCCGGCCGCCTGCGGCGAGTGGGTCTGTCTGATCGCTGATGCGCCGAGCGCCGCGCGCTCGCCGGCGGCTGCGCGGTCGTCGAACACCTGGCGCATCAGGCGGGCGGCATGATTGAGGTCAGGCTCGGCCCAGACTCCATCCGCAGGATAGGGCGGCGCGTCATCGCCGATCGGAACAAGCTCGTAGTCGACCAGATAGGAGTTCTCCGGGCTCATGAAGTCCAGGTTTCCCGAGTAGCCGGTAGCGATCACGGGCTTGCCGAGATACATCGCCTCGGCCATCGTTAGACCGAAGCCCTCCGAGCGGTGAAGCGACACGTAACAGTCGCATGTCGCCGTCAGCGCATTTTTCAGCCCCGGGTCCAGATACGTGTCCAGCACGCAGATATCGGGGCGTGATGCCGCAGCCTCCAGTAGCCGCGCGTGGGCATCGGGATCGTGGGAGCCGTTGATGCATTTCAGGACCAGGACGGCCTCGCCGGCCAACGGAAACGCCTCGGAATAGGCCGCCACGACAGCCAGCGGATTCTTTCTCTCAAACACACTCAGATAGTCAAACGAAAACAGGAACATGAACCCATCCGGCAGAGCCAGCGATGCGCGCTCCACCGGATCCGTCACCGGAAGCTCCACCGGAAGGGTCACCTGCACCACCGGGATCGGAGACGTGGGCGCAACCGCATCGGCGACGTGGCGGGTTGGCACCCATACCTCGTCGAGCAGCTCGAAGGACCGCTTCCATCCTTCTGGCGGCGCCGAGCTCACTTCCCAGAACCACAGCCCGATCGAATAGCGATTCGCAAACAACGATGGGCCGCCCTGTTGGGCAAGCTCAGGCAGGACGTCGGCATTCATGCAGATGAGGTTGACGGGGTAACGCGCATCCCGCAGCTCAAGGTGCGCAAATGAGTGACCCTGCCGACTCTGTGGGATGGTTTCGCCGTGGAGGGGGAGCAACGGCACCCCCGCTGCGTCCAGGGCCCTGGTGGCCTGCCTCGCCGCCTCTCCGACGCCCAACTCCGCTCGGAAGTAGCCGATGACGTTGACGCCCCACGGAGCCGACGCCGGCACCGGCGGCGCCGGACTGTCCGCGACCGCCGGCTTTGCCAAGGGCGCGGGGAGGAGCCTCGGGGGAAGGCCGAGTTCATGACGACCCACCTCCCTCGCCCAGGCCAGAAACGGCTCTCGCGACACGCCGGTCAGATCTGGGAAGGCGATCCTCAGATCCAATCTCGCGGCATAGGCGGCGCCCAGCGCGCGATTGATCCCGGAGCCCGCACCGGGTTGCTGCTCGGACGCCCAGTGCAGGAGGGCTCGGCAACCTTCCTCTTGGAAAGGTGACTGCTGCAACGCGCCCTCTTTCTCGCCGAGCGCATAGAGCGCCCGGAGCGAAGGCGTCATTTCTGTTCCGTCGTCCAGACGCGCGTACGAGTACGGCCATGAGCGCGCCTCGGCGTAACCGTGGTCGAATGTTGCTTGGGCGTACTCCAGGCATATCCGCCGGAGCGGCGGCTCGCTCGCGAGCTCGGTCCTGGTCTGATGCCGGCTGAGGATCTCCGGTCTGGCGGGGTCAAAGCCGCTGAAATGGAAGAACGCCAATGGCCTTCCGTTCACCAGGTATCTCTCACCCGTCCAAGTCAGGGAACGCTCATGCGCGTTCCAATAGGCGACGTTGTACTCCGGGTGGCGGATGACTGCGTAGTCCGAGACAAAGCTGGGAGCGAGGTCAAACCACCGCTGATCGACGAAGTAACCATATACCGGGTCAACCCGACAGTCGCGAGTAAGCCGTTGACACCACCAGTCAAGCAGCGCCTCGGTTTCCTCCCTTGCGGAGAGCGCTACAAAGCCGAGGTTGTAGACGCCGGCGATCATTATGTCGATCTGGGTCGGTCGTTCGTCATCATCCGGAATGGGCGTCGTGCTATGCGGTGTAAGCGCGAGGCCATGCTCACGCGCCTCTCGGTCGAGCAGCTCGAGTGACCCAAACACCTGGATGTCGGGATCAAGATAAGTGATCGCCTCTGCCCCCTGCTCCAGCTGCGAGCGCAGCAGCCAGGGCTTCACCGCGGTCGAAAGCTCGAGTACGTCATAACGGGCCGCCATCTGGTCAAACGGCGCGCAATCGATGTCGCGAGGCGACAGGAGAGTGAACGGCTCGTCGGCTGAATGCACCAGACCGTCCACCTCGTCGATGATCAGAACGGCGATCTCACTGCCAGGATTGTGGTCCAGGAACGACCTGGCCAGTACCCGGGCTTGCGCCAGGTAGTTCTTGGCAATGATGGTGCATGCGTGCATCGGCGCCACCGTATCAACGACTACTTCTGATCACGGCTGCGAGCCGGACGCTGCACCGATCCCAGCAGGCCGAATGGCCAGAGCAGAGTGCGAGCCAGTGCCGGCCGGGAGGCGACCCGAAGCAAACCGCGCTGCTGGTGGGGGGTCAGCGGACCCTCGTCGCTGGCCAGGGGGATCCGGTCGCCCAAGTGCGCCAGGACCCGAGTCACGTCCTGGCGGGCGCGATCGACTTCCACCAGATATCGCTCGCGCTCGAGCTCTTGCCACACGCGCACCGTCGCGGCCCGGTGGGGGCCGCGCAGCGCTCGCTCGTAGGTGGTCATCAGGTCGTCCACCAGCTCACGCCAGGCCCATCGCGTCGCCTCGGTCTGCAGGCGCGCGATGTGATCCGCGCGCTGGGCGCCCTCCGTCAACAGGCCACGAGCGCGTGCCGCGCTCGAGGACGCGTCCCAAGGGACCAACGTCGCCAGCGAGCCCGACAGCACTTCCCTCAAGGAGGTCTGCGCCGCGAACAGGCACGGTCGTCCCGCCTGAGCGGCCTCCAGCGGGACCAGGCCGAAACCTTCGACCACGCTGGGCACCAGCACCGCTCGTGCGTTTTCGAGCAGCCACTGCCGCTCCTGCTCGTCAACCCCGCCCAGGTCGATGACGGCCCCGCGTACGCGGGCGTCCGCTGACAGCAACTCAGCTTCTTCCGGACGCGAGGAGCCGTGAGCTACGTGGGTGCCGGCGAGTACCAGCAGCCCCGGCCAGCTCTGCTCCGTGCGCAGTGCCGCGAGCAGCTGGATGGCGAAGACTCGATTCTTGTGTCTGTAATCGGGCCCCAGACAGAGAATGAACTCACGGTCTGCCGGCACTCCCGCCGGCGCGCGGGCAACGATCGGGGGCGGCTCCCCGAGCGCGGCGCCCACGACGTCGCCGCGCTCGGGCGCAACCAGGTCCTCGGCCTCGGCGGCTCGTTTGCTGTGCTCTGAGAAGAACACCACCCGGTCGGCGCTGGCGAGCGCGATCCGCGTGATCCTCCGATACTGCTCCCACGTCTCGATGCTCTCGTGGTAGGTGGGGTTGTGATAGGCGATCAGGTCCTGATGGGTGATCACCAGCCGGCGACCGAGCAACCGCAGCAGGGCGAGGTCATCAGCGGTGAAAACCTGCTGGGGCCGGTGCACCACCTCTGACAACTCCACGCCACCGATGACCTCGTCGTAGGTGACAACCTGGATGCCATCTGTCTCGTCCAGCCGACGGCGGGTACGGATGGCGACGTCGGGGCCGACCACCACCCGGACCGCTGCACGCTCCGTCCCGGCCAGCGCAAGCGCCAGCTCGAGCGTGTACAGCTGCGTCCCTCCGGCAGCGGCACCGGGTCCAAGCGAACGCGCATCGATGGTCACCGTCAGGCCCCGCACCGCCACGCGCGAGACGGCGAGCGCACGCTGCAGGACGCTCCGCTCGTCACCGAGATCGTGGTCGCGGAGCGGCCCGCCCGGCCGCGCGTCCGGACCCTCAGTGGCGCCGACGCAGCTCACGAACAGATCGTCGGCCACCACGTTGACCATGCCCGCGCCGGCGCACGCCTCACACAGGGCAGCGATCAGAGACTCCAGGGTGCTGTGGGACGGGGACATCCCGCCAATCAGCTCGAGCGCCGGGCGCCGCACATACAGGCAAGCTGGTCCACCGATCAGCAAGCTTGGAAACGCCCGCAGGGCAGATACGCCAATCCTGCCATCAGCCTCCGGGCCGGCCGCGACGGGCAGCTGAGCAGCGCTGCCGGCGGCATTGCTCAGCGGACTCGCCGTCGCCACCGTGTCGTCGCTGTGCGCGGCCTCGCGCAAACGCTCGAGCCAGCGCGGCGGAACGCGACAGGATGAGGACACGAGCACCAGGTCCGCAGGCGCGGCCAGGTGATCGACCTCGCGCATCACCTGATCAAGCGCCGACTCCGGCCGCGCCGCCAGCACCAGCCGCTCGCGCCGCGCCGGCGAGCTCGTGGTGTCTTCGCCGGAGGCGGAACCGACGACCACGACCGGAACCTCGACCGGCGTGTTGCGCTCCAATGCCTCCATGGCCGCGGCGGTTTGGACGGCGTCTCCAGGATGGTCGATCAGGCACACGACGGTGCCGTACCGACCGACGTCGAGCCTGTCCGCAGGACCCAACCACCGCACGTTCACGGGGCGCCAGCATAGAGTGCGGCGCCTGCAGCCGGTGATGCCGGAGGCGGGCCGGGGGTTGGCGTCGTCGCGAGGCCGGTGACGGACATAATGGTCCGGTGTCCAACCCACAGCATTCTGACCACGGTTCCGAGCCACAGCTTGAAACCGGCATCCGCGCCGGGAGCTTCACGATCCGCGAGCGGATCGGACTGACGATCGAGTACCACGGCGTCCGGGCGCTGGCCTACCGAGCCTTGACCTTCCCCTTGCGCTTCACGCCGTTGAAGCGCCGGCTGCGTCTCGGCCCCACGCCGCGGGGCAACCGGGCGAACGTGCGGCGGTGGTATCGCGCCAACGGCCGTCCGGTGACGATCGTGGTTCCCAGCTACCGTGATGCTTCAGCGGTTCAGGCGCTGGTCAGGTCGATCCAGAGCACGACCAAGCGGGAGCTCGTGCGGATCATCGTCGCCGACGACGACAGCGGACCGGAGCACGTCGCGCAGTTGCGGGCAATACGGGGGATCGACATCGTCGCCGGCGAGAGCAACGCGGGCTTTGCCGGCAACGTCAACCGGGGCCTGCGCGCGGCTGACGCCGACCACGACATCGTGGTCCTGAACTCGGACGTGCTGGCACTGCCCGGGTGGCTGGAGGGTCTGCAATTCGCCAGCACGCGCGCCGATGACATTGGAATCGTGGGCGCAAAACTTCTCTACGAGAACGGAGCGATCCAATTTGCTGGGACCGTGCGCAATCTCGAAGCCCCCGAGTGGTTCGACCATCGCTATCGGTTTCGCAGCCGCGAGTTCGGAGCGGCCAACGTTCCCGGGCCGGTGCTGGCGGTGACCGGTGCCTGCATGTACATCACGCGCGAGACCCTGAAGCGGGTCGGGCTGTTCGACGAGGACTATCCGATGGCCTACGAGGACGTGGACCTGTGCCTGCGCGCATGGGAGGCGGGGCTCAAGGTGCTCTACTGGCCGACAGCCGAACTCCTCCATCTGGAATCAGTGACCCGTGGTACCAATGTCGGAGAGCGAGAGCGAGCTTCACAGCGCGTCTTCTGGACCCGTTGGGGCAACTTCTTCGACGCGCGGGAGGTGCGAGACTCCGATGGGGCGCTGCAGATCGTCTACGTGACCGAGGATACGGGCGTCGGCGGCGGGCATCGCGACGTCTTCGAACACCTCAACGGGCTCCAGGAACGCGGACACCAGGCCGAGCTGTGGACGCTTGGCGAACCGCCCGACTGGTTTGACCTTCGCGCCCCCGTCAGAACCTTCGCGGATTATGACGAGCTCGTGGCCGCGCTTGCCCCCGTGCGGGCGATCAAGGTTGCGACCTGGTGGAATACCGCCAGCCCGGTCTGGCAAGCCAGCGTTCTGCACGGCATTCCCGTTTACCTCGTGCAGGACATCGAAACCAGCTACTACCCGGCCAGCCGACAGCTCCAGGACGCAGTACTGGCCTCCTACCGTCATGAGTTCCACTACATGACGATCTCCTCGTGGAACCGCGACCGCCTACGGGAACTCGGCCTCGACGCGGCGCTGATTCCCCCCGGTATCGACCTGGAGAACTTCCGTCCGCTCCCGGACGTCAAGCGGCGCTCGGACATGGTCTTGGCGCTGGGTCGCGGCAATCCGCTGAAGAACCTACCTTTGACAATCGAGGCGTGGCGCCGGCTCCCCACCCCGCGGCCGGAGCTGTGCCTGTTCGGCATCGAGCCCGAGCTCGCGGCCGAGCCCGGCATCAGATACGTAACCGCGCCTTCCGACAGCGAGGTCAACCGGCTCTTCAACCAAGCGACCGTGTTCGTGCAGACGTCGGTGCACGAGGGCTTCTGCCTGCCCGCGCTGGAGTCGATGGCTACCGGCGGAGCGGTCGTCTGCACCGACGCGCACGGCAACCGGGACTTCTGCAGCCACGAGGGAAATTGCCTGATGCCGGCAGCCGCCGCGGACGCGGTGTCGGCGTCGATAGATCGATTGCTGATCGACCCAGAGCTGCGTGACCGGCTGGGCGCAGGCGGAATCGAGACCGCCATACGGTACGCGTGGAATTACCGGATCGATGCCCTGGAGCAGTTCTTCGAGGCCGTCGCCACCCCCCGATCGATTGCGTCCTCCACCGATGCCGTCCCGCAGGCCCGTCGTTAGCGACTGGTCATCGTGCAGGTCGAGTTCGTCCAGGAGTACCTGCGCTGTCCGGTCTGCCGCCGGGACCGGAGCCTGCGTCTCGACACGCACGAGTCCGATGAGCGCGAAGCTCGCGAAGGAACCTTCGTTTGCCGAGCGTGCGGCGCGCGGCAGCCGCTGCACCGCGGTGTCGCCCACCTGCTGATCGATCCGCCTGGACACGTTGCCGCGGAGGCCGCCGGGTTGGAGCGCTTCGCCGAGTACATGCGGGCCGACGGTTGGAACCGCGAGAAGGTGAAGAAGCTTCCGAACATCGATGACGGTTACTGGTACGTACAGAGCATCTCGATCAACCAGCTTGCGGCGACCGTGGCGTTCGCGCCGGGGCAGTCGCTGCTTGACGTCGGCTCGAACACGTGCTGGGCTTCCAACTTCTTCGCCGTGCGTGGCCTGAAGGTGGTCGCGCTGGACATCGCCACGCCAGAGCTGCAAGGGCTTTACACCTCCGACTACTTCATCGAAGACGGAACCTCCTACTTCGAGCGTGTCCTCGGCTCGATGTACGACATGCCGATCGCGTCGCAGAGCCTCGACTATGTCTACTGCTGCGAGGTCCTTCACCACAACGACAACGTCAGCCTGCGGCGCACCTTCGAAGAGTGCTTTCGGGTGCTCAAGCCCGGCGGCAAGCTGCTGGTGGTGAACGAGACGCTCAAGACCAAACGCGATCCGGTTGGAGTCCATGCTGAGGCAGTTGCGGAGTTTGAGGGCTACGAGCATGCCCACTGGGCGCTGCAGTACCGCGGTGAGGCCGTCCACGCCGGCTTCTGCACCCGACTCATCGAGCCCTCATACCACTGGTTCTTTCGCGACTCACCCCCGGACCGGGCACCGCCGCTGCGAGACTGGCGCGCCCGGCTCCAGCACGAGCTCAAGACGCGTCCGCTCGGACGACGTGCCTACCTGATGTGGATCAACCACATCGCCGGCGGTGTGTCATTCGGGATGATCGCCACCAAGCCGACTCGGCGCCGGCTGCGATCCGCCGCGTCGGCGCTCAGAGATCTTCGGCCACGCGCGGCGCGGTCCGGTTGAAGACGTAAAAGCCGAGGACGAAGATCGCCAGCACGATCCCGATCGGCTCGAGCAACGCGGTCATGGACCCCAGTAGCGCTCCGGCGCTGGGCGTCGCATGGTTTATGAAGCTGTGGCGGAACTGCTGGAAGATCACCGCAAGCGGATTGAGCATGTAGAGGTGAAACAGAGCCGGGGAGAGGTGCTCCTTTACCTTCTCGACCGGAATGATGATCGGCGACGCATAGAAGATGACCTGGTTGACCACTTCCCAGATCGGCTGGATGTCTCGAAAGTAGACGAACAGCGACGACAAGAGCATCGCAATGCCGGTGCAGAGGATGACGAGGATGGCGACGACCAGCGGCAGCTCGAGCCAGGTGAGCATCGGGCGGACTCCCTCGATCAGCGCGAAGATCGTGACCACCACCAAGTTGAGGCTGAGGTTGAACAGCGACAGCAGCACAACCGACAACGGGATCACCAGCCGCGGAAACTGAATCTTGCGCACCAGCACCTCGTTGTCGACCACGCTGCGGACCGCGCCCATCGTCGCTTCGCCAAAGAACGTGAAGAGCACGATCGACCCCAGCAGCTGAGAGCCGTAGAAGTCGTAGCTGGGACCCGCCCCCCGGCCGATGCTCGAGATCTTGGTGAAGAACACGTACAGCACCGCGAACAGGAGCAGCGGCCGGACCAGCTGCCACAGATAGCCCAGGGCGGAACCGAAGAACCGCAGCTTCCATTGCATGACGGCGATGTTGAAAGTCAGGTGCCAGAAGCGGGTCCAATCGTCCGTCAGAGCGCGCGGGCCCCGGATCGGGTGACCGAGGGCTGCGTAGGGAACGGCATCCGCGCGGTAGGTCGTGGTCTCGACGGTCATACCCGCGTCTGCACCCGGCGGGGGCCGACCGAGCGACTCACCCCCGCTTGGACCGGTAGGTCGATGAGCCCGCCGAGCGCCTCGGCGCCGGTCACCACGAACGAAAAGGCGCCCTCGAAGCGGTCGAGCAGGTCGAGGCCGGAGCCGCGATGGGCGATGGTGAACATGGGGCTGTAGCGACCCGGCGCGAGCACGTTGTCGAAGGTGAACGAGAAGACGACTTCCTCGCCGGCATGGAAGCGGCCCGTACGTTCATGCTCAATGGCCGTGCTGGCAACGAGGATCGCCTTGTGCTCCTCGTTGAGGATGTAGAGGCTGGAGGACGGATCCTCGACCGCTACGTTGAAGAGCACCCGGGCGTTGAGGGTCACCCGCTCGTGCTGAGGCGCTCTGGCCAAGCGCTCACCGCGGTCGTTCTCCACCCACGCCTCGATCACCCGCGCGTCGCCGTCGCCACGACGCTCGCTGTCCGCTCCCGAAGCGACCTCGGGGTCGCGGCCGAAATTGAGCTCCAGGTAACGGTCGGCGACCTCGTGGGTGTCGCCGAGGTAGACGGGCGAGCCCCGCTCCAGGAGCAGCGCCCGGTGGCAGAAGCGCTGCATCGCCCCCATGTCGTGGGTGACGAAGACAATCGTCTTGCCGCTGTCGCGCATGTCGTTGAACACGTCGAAGCACTTCTGCTGAAACGAGGCATCGCCGACGGCGAGCACCTCGTCGATGAGCAGGATGTCGGCATCGACCTGGATCGCGACGGAAAAGGCGAGCCGCACGTGCATGCCGGAGGAGTAGTTCTTGAGCTTCAGGTCCTCGAACTCCTTCAGCTCGGCGAACTCGATCACGCTCTCGTAGCGCTTGCGCGCCTCCCGCGGCGAAAGCCCCAGCATGATTCCGTTCATGACCACGTTGTCGCGGGCGGCCATGTCCGGGTTGAAGCCGATCCCCAGCTCGATGAACGTGGACAGGCGACCCCGGCACCAGATGTCGCCCTCGGCCTGATAGATGCCCGCCAGGCACTTGAGCATCGTGCTCTTACCGCTGCCGTTTCGTCCGGCGATGCCAAAGAACTCCCCGCGCTGCACCTCGAACGAGATGTCGTCCAGCGCCCGGAACGTGTGCTTGCGGATCCGCTTGCGGGGGTGAAGCACTCGCTCCTTGAGCGTGTGCGTCCGCTCCTCCGGGACCGTGAAGGACTTGCTGACCGAGCGCGCTGCAACCACGGGCAGGCGATCGCTGCCGGGGCCGGGAGAGAGCATGGCCGAGAGGGTAGCGGTGGCGGGACCGACATCGCGCAAGCCTCCACGCCGGATATCGTGCCCGCCGATGCCGTCGCAGCCAGAGCACGACGCACCGACTTCGCCGACGGAGCCAAAGGATGGGGTTCGGCTCAGCCGCGCACTCGCAAGGCTCCCCGCGCCGCTGGCGGCCCTCATCCTGGTGGTGGCCATCTTCGGGGTGACCTGGGCGCTGATCGTTCCGCCCTGGCAATCGCCCGACGAGACCACGCATTTCGCCTATGCGCAGTCGCTGGCAACTCGGTTCGCGCTGCCCGGAGACAAGCACCGGCCCCTGGGAGTCTCCTCCGACGAGGCGCTGGCCGACGCCGCCGTGGGCGCCAGCGGACTGGCGTTCGATGTGCGGCAGGATCGGCCCAACTGGAGCGCCCGTGACTCTGCACGCTACCGCGCAGAAGCTCGGCAGCATCCGTCGCAATCGGACGGCGGCGGGCCCAATGCGGAGGCTGCCAACCCGCCGCTGTTCTACCTGTACTCCGACCTGGCGTACTGGGCCAGCGGTTCGGACAACGCGTTTGGTCGTCTCTACGCGATGAGACTGTGGGGGGTGCCGCTGCTCTTGACGAACGTCGTGGCCGCCTGGTTGCTCGCCGGAGAGGTCTTCGGGCGACGGCGGCCGGCTCAGTTCATCTGCGCTGCCGTCAGCGGACTCGTGCCGATGCAGACCTTCATATCCGTGGCGATAAGCCCCGACGCGCTCATGGTCCCGCTGTGGACGGTCGCCCTCTGGCTGGGAGCGCGGGTGATCAAACGTGGAGCGCAGACCGGCGACGCCGCGTGGCTATGCGCAGTGACCGCGGCCGCGATCCTCACCAAGGCCACCTCGTACGCGTTGGTTCCGGCGGCACTCGCCGCGCTGGCGCTGGGCTGGCGCGGTCGAACCGCGGCGCAGGGGCGACGGGACGGCCGGAGCCTGCTTGCTGCGCTCTCCGCCCTCATCGTGCCGGTCTTTGCTTGGCTGGCGCTTAGTAAGGCTCTGGGCCGTTCGGCTGTCAATACGGTACAAACACCCGCCGGAGCCACGGCTCGTCCGTTCAGTATCAAGCAGTTCCTCAGCTATGTGTGGCAGTTTTACCTCCCGCGACCGTCGTTTCTGTACAGGTTCCGTGAGGTCGGCGGGCTCCCGGCGTATTCGATCTGGCTGAAAGGGGGTTGGGGATTCTTCGGGTGGCTTGACGTCGCGTTGCCAGCCTGGGTGTATCGCGTGCTCGGCATCGTCACGGGCGTGCTCGTGCTCGACGCGGCGTGGCTGATCTCCAGGCTCCCTGGGCGGAGCGACCTGCGCGTCCTCGGGTTCTTCGGGCTCGCGCTCGTGGCACTCATATTCGGTCTGCATCTCACCGATTACCGCTCGATCATCGCGGGCGAGGGCCCCATTCTTCAAGGCCGGTATCTGCTTCCGGTCATCGGTCTCTTCGGGCTGATCGTCGCGATCGTCGTAGATCGGCTACCGAGCGGCTGGCGTGGCATCGCCATGGGAGCGGCACTGGGCGCCCTTCTCGTACTGCAGGTGCTCTCCCTCGCCACCATCACAAAGACCTATTACACATGAGGGTCTTCGTCAGGTCGTCCTCGATGGTGCGTGGCTCGCTGCTTGGCTTCGTGCTGGTGACCGGCCTCGGCGCCACCGCGCTCCTGCTGGCAGGAGCATCGGACCGGCGCGCTACCGCGTTCTCCCTCGACGTGCCGTCGGCTCGAGTCGTCCTGAGCCTGTCGCCGGGACGCACAGCGTGTCAGAAACCGGTGCCGCTGACCGCCGACGTCGGCGGGCTGGAGCTCTTTTACGAGCCGTCGCCGCCGGCGGGCCCCAGCCTGCGGGTCGCGGTCGCAGACGGGGGTACCGGCGGGGGGGTCGCCACGGGCGTCGCCGCGCTCGACGCGTCGGGCTCGGCACGGGCTCGGCTCGACCGCTCGGTGCCCGCCGGCAGACGCGTGTCCATCTGCCTGACCAACACCGGAAGGCGGGTAGCTCTGCTCACCGGTTCGGGCGCCGCCCCCGGCTCGGGAACCATCATGATGAACGGCAAGCCCACCTCGTTGGCGATGTCGGTCGTGTTCCTTCGCCCCCATTCGCGGTCGTTGTTGAACATGTTGCCGACGAGCTTCAGGCGTGCCGCTCTGTACCGCCCGAATTGGGTCGGGGCGTGGACGTACTGGCTGCTGCTGGGCCTCGTGATCGTCGCCTTTCTCGTGGCGGGAGCTGCCGTTGCGCTTGCTGCTCGCAGCGACGCCGAGCCCGATTGACGAAGTGGGCTATCGCCCACGACTTCGGATCAGTCTCGCGGGCGTCGCAGGCCCAGAATGGAGAGAAGAAATGAAGCGAAGAAGACTTGGACGCCGATGATCATCAACGTGGCCGCGACCAGCGCGAGGCGCTCCTCGGCGAGCGCACCGAAGCCGTCGACGATCCAGCGGATGACGACGATCGCCCCGACGACGAACCCCGCGGTGCCGATGACGACACCGAGGACGAGCCCGTGCTCGAGCGCAAAGCGGGCCCTGATCGCCTCAAACCAACGGTCACGCTCCCCCAGGTGATAGGTGCCGTAGGCCTCCGCGCACATGCCCATGGACATGACCTGAACTCCGACGACGATCAGGAGTGCCCCGGCGATCAGGGTGTGTAGGTCCCAGAGCCGCCCAAGGACATGGACGTTGGCCAGCACCATTGTCGATGCGATCAGCCCCAGGAGGATCAGCACCGCGCCCGGAACGATGAACAGGTAGAACGGGCTGTGAACCAGGAGGAACCGCAGATGCCGCCACCCGTCGCGAAAGCTCGAGAGCTTGGAGGTCCCTCCGCGGGGCGAATACTTGATCGGGACCTCCTCGATCACCAACCTCTCCTTGGCCGCGCGGACCACCATCTCGGAAGCGAACTCCATGCCGGTGGTCCGCAACTCCAAGCGGGGCAGGACATCGCGCCGAATCGCTCGCATCCCGCAGTGGGCGTCGCGCACCCCCGTGCGATAGAAGACGTTGAGGACGCCGGTGAGCAGAGGGTTGCCCACGTAGCGATGCAGCCACGGCATCGCTCCCGGCTCGATGTTGTCCATCCGGTCCCCCATCACCAGATCCGCGCCGGCGTCCAGGCGCTCGACGAACCGAGGTATCTCGTTGAAGTCGTAGGTCAGATCGGCGTCGGCCATAACCACGAAGTCTCCCTGCGCCTGGGCGAGACCCGCCAGATATGCGCTCCCGTACCCACGACGCCGTTCGTGGATCACCGTGGCTCCCGCCTCTGCGGCGATCTTCGCGCTCAGATCCTCAGAATCGTTGTCGACCACGATCACTTCGCCGTCCAGCTGGCTGCGCGAAAGGGCATCCACCGCGGCGGCGACACAGCGATGGATGTTCTGCTCCTCGTTGAGACATGGGATCACCACCGACACCGCAGGTCCTCGTCCCTCGGTCCGCAGCCCATGTTCAATCATCCGCGGAGCGACGCTCACGACTGCATCTCCTGTCTCGCCATGCATCACCAATTATCCCCAGTACGACGGCAGGGCGCTCAAACGCCGTTTGAGCGGAAGCGGGATCTGCTCATGCCTGGCCCCCGCAAGGAGACCCAGCATCTTGGTCGTCTCGTACACGGTCGCGTAGGGAATCCATCGGCGGTGCCCCGTCCGCCACAGCCAGGCGACCTCCCCCCTGGCGTAATCGACCGCCGCTCGGCGCAAGACCCGCGAGGAGTGCCGTTTCCCAGCCATATAGGCGCGGCTGGATGAGGCGCCGGAGTCGAAGAAGCGCCGGAACGCCGCGACGAGCGTGTAGTTGTGCGAGTGCCTGACGACCGCCGTCGGCTCGTAGATCAGGGTGAAGCCGGCCAGGAGCACCCGGCGACTCCATTCCTGGTCTTCGCTCATGATGATGTCCTCCACGAACGGAAACCGCTCCCAGACAGCACGCGGCATGGCGGCGTTGACATTCGAGAACAACGTGGTCGCCATGCTCAGCTCATCCTCTGCAGCTACCTGCTGTCCGCGAGGGTTCGGGCCGTAGAGGAAATCCAGGAAGTACCGCTCCGGCGGGCTGGCCCCTTCGTGGGCGAGTTGACGTCCGTAGACTCCGGCGACGCCGTCGTCGCTGCGCAGCGGTCGGGTGAGCCGACTCAGCCACTCGCGGTCGACTGGGAACGCGTCCTGGCTGACGAATACGAGGAGCTCGCCGCTCGAGCGCGCGGCACCGAGATTTCGCGAGGCGCCGTGACTGAATTCGTGGGCCGGTATCTCGTGGACCTTTGCCGAGTGGGCATTCGCGACGGAGACGCTGTCGTCGGTCGACTCCGAATCGACTACGACGATCTCGATCTCCTCGCTCGTCGCCTGCGAGCGAATGCCGGCGAGACATCGGTCCAGGTCGGCTCCCGCGTCTTTGACCGGGATGATCACAGAGATCACGCGTGATTCTCCATCAGCACCGCCCGACCCAACAAGCTACCTTCCCGTCACGAGCCGTAGCAAGGTGCGAGCTGCGTCAGGGTAGATCAACCCGGCGAGCACCGCGTAGCCGACCAGGCCGACCAGCGCCGCCACTACTCCGCCTAACGCCGTCACGCTCGTCAAGCCGTATAGGAGGAGCGCCGGCAAGCCGAAGCTGAGACCGGCAGCGCCAGCCACCGCAAACAGCGGGCCTACGAGACTTCGGGCACCTGTGGGTGCCGCGATCTTCAAGCCGACGACCGCGAAGATGGCTGGAGCCACGGCCATGGCCACCACCAGACCGTCAACGCCGCCGATCGCCCGCCCGAGCAGCCCGGCGAGAACGTGGAGGGCCAGCAGCCCGACGGCGGCGAAGGCGATGCCTTGATCGCTGGGTCGGCCGGTTCCCGAGAGCAACGCGGGGAGCGTCGCCCAGAGCGCCAGGGTCGCCACCAGCCACGGGATCAGTAGCAGGATGAACGTGCCGAAGTACGAGTTCGCCCCGATCGAGTCCGACGGCAGAAGCGCACGCACAAGCGGAGCGCCAGCGACCGCCGCAACGCAGATGCCCGGCGCCGCGAGCAGCAGTGAGTAGCGAAACGCTCGCGTCATCACGGCCAAGCGTCTATCCACCTGGCCGGAGCCGATCCGAGACAGGGTGACGACCTCCGACATCGAAAGCGCCTGGCCCGTGAACCCGGCGAGATACGAGCACGTGGTGAACGCCAGACCGAACAGAGTGATCTCCCCGGCCCGCATGTCGGTGGCCATGGCAAGCGTTATCGGATACATCACCACGAAGCTCGCGGGGAGTGGAATGCTGCGCACAAGCATCGCCGCGGCCCGGGGCACAGGTCGCCACCGCTGAGGTTTGGTCGGGACCACTCGCAGTGCCACCAGCAGTCCGGCGACGAGCGAGGCCGATGCAGCGAGGATCGTCCACGCCAGAACGGTCTCGGATGCCCGTTCTGAGAGGAGGAAGAAGGCCGCCAACCCGATCGCCGCAGACGCCATGTAGACGACCGCCACAGAATCGAGCCGGTCGACCATCGCCCCTCGTACGGCGAGTCCCGCAGCTCCCAGCTGAAGCCCGATAGCCGGGGCCATGATTCGAAACGACGAAGTAGCAACGTCTTGACCTCTAGGCCCTGACCCGGCCGCGACGAGATGGCCGAGGGGCGAGGCGAGTGCGGCGCAGAGCAGTGCCGCCGTCACGGCGATCAGCACCACCGCCCAGCCAAACGCGACGCCGGTGACCTTGGGAGATGGCCCTGAGAGCAGCGGGATCGCCGTCGTTCGGAGCAGCTGCCCCATGACCACGATCAACGAATACACGGCGAGCGCGGCGATCAGGCCATCGGTACGGTGCGTCGCCCCGAAGTACCGCAGGTAGAACGCAACCTGCACCGCCGAGCCCAGGGCAACGCATGCCAAGGCTGCCCCATTCATGGCCGCGCTGCGCGCGGCCGCATGCCGTAGGCTCGCGGCGATGGTTGCTTCGTCGATCGTTTGTGCGGGATCCACCATCTCGCGTCACGCCACCGGGCTCGCAGCGTAGCCGGATGGCCTTGCTGTGATGGGCGTAGGCTCGAAGATCCGCCATCGACTGGGACCTCTCGAACCGGTCGCGGCCGAGAGCTATCGCGCTCGCTTCATCGACCTCGACGATTTCTCACGGACCGTCGCCAGCCTCGTCGCGCCTACGAGAATCATCGAGATCGGCTGCGGCGACGGAGCAGTCGCCGAGCGGATGTGTCGGCTGTTTGCGGAGACGTATTACGTCGGCGTGGACGTCGCGCCGGCGCCCGGGAGGTTGTTCCGTGGCGACCGACATCGAGCCAGTTTCCGGAGGATCAATTCCGCCGACCTGCTCGCCGAGGATCCCGAGCAAGCAGACCTGGTGCTGCTCGTCGACGTGTTTCATCACCTGCCGGAGCCCCAGCGCCTGGCCACGCTTCAAGACGTCGATGCCCTGTGCGCCCCCGGCGGAACGATCGTGATCAAGGACTGGGCGCGAACGAAGACGTTGGCTCATCTCGCGTGTTTCGTATCGGACCGATACATCACGGGCGATCCAAATGCTCGGTATGCGAGCCGGGGCGAGCTCTGGGAGCAGATCCAAGCCGGCATCCCGGACGCCCAGCTGGTCTGCGAAGCGCAGATACCTCCACGCCGCAACAACCTCATGTTCGCCCTTCGCAAGCCTCCGGCTTGAGGCGATTCGCGAGCGCCGCCGCCGGCTCGACTCCGATCTACCGGATCCAGGGCGACTCCGCCGCACCGGCCGCCGAGCGCTCGCCCCGAGACAAGACTTTGTGATCGGCGTCGACCATCCGCCTGATCATCTGCTCGAAGCTCGTCTGCGGCGTCCAGCCCAGGATCCGCTGAGCCTTCGACGAATCTCCAAGCAGGTGATCGACCTCCGCTGGACGGGCGAACACGGGGTCCACCACCACGTGGGCATCGGCGTCGAGTCCGACATGGTCAAAAGCGACCCGCAGACAGTCCCTGACCGAGTGCGCCACCCCCGTCGCGATCACGAAATCCTCGGCAGTGTCCTGCTGCAACATCGCCCACATGGCCTCGACGTAGTCGGGCGCATAGCCCCAATCCCGCTGGGCATCGACATTGCCCAGACGGACCTCGTTGAGCAGACCCAGCCTGATCGCCGCCGCGTGCCACGTGATCTTGCGCGTGACGAACTCGAGGCTGCGGCGCTCGGACTCGTGGTTGAACAGGATCCCGCTGGTCGCGCGGAGTCCGTAGCTCTCTCGATAGTTGACCGTGATGAAGTGGCCGTAGGTCTTGGCCACGCCGTAGGGCGAGCGCGGATAAAACGGCGTCGCCTCGGTCTGGGGGATCTCACGCACCTTGCCGAACATCTCGCTCGACGACGCTTGATAGAAGCGTGCCTCCGGACAGACCTCGCGCAGGGCCTCCAGGATCCGGGTCACGCCGACGCCGGTGAACTCGGCGGTCAGCGTGGGCTGGACCCACGAGGCGGCCACGTACGACATCGCGGCGAGGTTGTAGATCTCGTCGGGTTGCGAGGCGCGCAGCGCGTCCACGAGCGACCGCTGGTCCAGAAGGTCGCCCTGATGCAGGATCACCTTGTCTCGAATGTGCTCGATCCGATCGAATCTCTCGGTGGAGGAGCGGCGGACGAGACCGTGCACCGCGTATCCCTTGCTGAGCAGAAGATCGGCTAGATACGAGCCGTCTTGACCGGTGATGCCGGTGATCAGGGCGGTCGGTGAGGGAGTCACCACATCCTCATGCGGTCCGTGAGGGAGTCACCACGTCATCATGTGGTCGCGGCGGAAGCCGATTGCCTGCTTGGCGAGTCCATCGGGGTGGGGATGCTAGCCGCGCCGGATGTGAGACGCGGCCGCAGGAACCCGAGATGAATATCCGGCCTCATCCCTAGCGAGCGCGGCCCTCGCGCGAGAGAAATCGAATCACAGCCGGCGAGAGCCGATCCGCCCGCGCTCCCAGCAGGGTTCCGATGCTCCGCGCAAGATGGTGCAGGGTCGAGCGGGCCAAGAGGTGGACAGACTCCAGACTCCTGGTCGATCCGCCGGATCGCGAACCGGCCCAACGCCAGTCGGCCCCGACCATCCCCCAGACGTCGACCGCGACCGTCCGCGTATCCAGCGGAGGCCGCCAGCCGTAGAGCTCGTGCAACGCCCGCGCCTCGTCGAAGCTTCGCTGTAGCCACCCCCAATTCGTGTACTCGTGCGAGTGGATGACCGCCGCGTCGGGCACGAACACCTTCGCGTATCCGGCTCGCAGCATGTCATGGGCCAATGCGTGATCCTCGGCGTAGGAGATGGGCCGGAACGGAACTTCGGTCCACGCCGACCGCGCGACACACCCGTTGGCGTCGGTGAAGAATCCCCGCCGGCCGAGCAGAGCCCGCGTCGGGATGGCGATCTCGTCGTCCGCCAGCCGGTCCACGCTCAGCTGACCGCCGGGCGCGAACCTCTCGAACCACTCCGTGAGCTCTCGCGCCACCATCGGGCTGGCCGCAGGACGCGGTCGGTACGGGCCGAAGGCGAGACCAACGTCGGCAGCTGCAGCGAAGCCGCCGACCAGGCGGTCGAGCCACAGCTCGTTCGCGGGCCACGAGTCCTGCGTGAGAAACGCGACGTACTCGCCCGTTGAGTGCTCCATCAGCAAGTTGCGCGTGCCTCCGTGGGAGAATCTCGCCGGGTCGATCTCGATCACCTTCGCTCCCAGATTCCGGGCGAGCTGCACCGATCCATCGGTCGAGCCGGAATCGCAGACGAGGACCTCGACCTCGCCCTTCCACTGCTGAGCGGTCACCGCCGTCAGAAGCGATGCCAAGTCGCGGCCGGGATTGAGGATCGGTACGGCGACCGTGACCTTGGAGTTCATGTGCGAAGGCGGCCCCGCCAAGCCGTGGCCTGGCGTGGCTTAGTATCGGCGCATCGCCTCAACTTCATCGCTGCGATCGTCGCAGGTGACGAGCGAGCCTCGATGCCTGGCCTGCACGAATCAGCTGTCGGTAAAGCCGGCAGTCGTCGGCCGAGACCGGATGCATGGAATCCCGGGCTCGTGGGCGGTGCACGAATGCCCGAGCTGCGGTTCGGGGACGACGCTGCCCCTCGCCGAAGAACAGGAGCTGTCGGCCTTCTACCCCCGGGACTACGCCCTGTTCAGCCTCCCGCGAGGACCAATGGCGGCAGTGATGGTGCGCGTGCAGGGAGCCCGAAATCGCCGATTCCCATTAGCGGGGCTCGGCACGGGCAGTCCCGGCACGATGCTCGACGTGGGCTGCGGGCGAGGAGATTTGGCAGCCTCGTGGCTGGCCGCAGGGTGGCGCGTCCTCGGGGTCGAACCGTCACCCGAGGCGGCCGCCACTGCTCGCCGACGAGGCACGGAGATCGTCGGCGAGACCCTTTCGACTGCCGTTCTCGCGCCGTCCTCGCTCGATGTCGTCGTCTTTCGCCACTCGCTCGAGCACGTGATCGATCCCCGAGCAGATCTCCGCCGGGCACATACGGCGCTGCGTCCCGGAGGCCGACTCGCCCTGTACGTCCCGAACTGGTGCTCGTGGCAGCGCCGCGCCTTCGGCGAGTACTGGTTTCCGCTCGAGCTGCCGCGCCACCGGACACACTTCAGCCCAGACGGGCTCCGGGCGGCGATCGACGCCGCCGGCTTCGGGAAGTCAGACGTCCGCCGGGGTCGGCCACTGATCACGACAACGTGGAGCCTGCAGTTCCGCCTCTTCGACAGGCTCTTGAGCCACCACGGGGCAGCGCTGCTCGCCGGTTATATGGCTTCGCTTCCCGTATTCGCTGCGGCAAGCGCCGTGGACGCCATTCGCGGCGACGGCGACTTCTTGCACGCGACCGCTGTCAAAACCGATTGAGCAAACACCGGCGGACCTACAGGTCCGCCAGGATCACCTTGAGGCCTTCGGTGAGCGCCACCTGGGCCCTCCAACCCAGGTCCCGCTCGGCCCGGCTGACTTCCAGGCAGCTCCGGCGCACCTCTCCAGGCCGCTCGGGCGCGAACTTGGCCTCCGCCAGCGGGAGATCGCTCACCGCGCGCAGCGCCTCGAGCAGGGCCAGCACCGAGGTCTCACGTCCGGTGCCGATGTTGATCGGACCCGTCAGCTCCGAGCCGGCGGCCAGCAGGTTGGCGCGCACGACGTCCGAGACATCGACCCAGTCACGGGTCTGACCTCCATCGCCGAACACCGTGGGCGCTCGTCCCTCCACGAGATGTCCGCAGAAGATCGCGACCACGCCGGCCTCGCCGTGCACGTCCTGGCGAGGGCCGTAGACGTTGCCGTAGCGCAGAGAGACGGTCGAGAGCCCGTGCAGGCGCGTGTACAGACCGCAATATCCCTCGGCCGCGAACTTGCCCTGTCCGTAGGGCGCCAGCGGTGCGATCGCGTGATCCTCCGGGGTGGGGATCAACTGGGCGTCGCCGTAGAGACCGCCGCCGGTGGAGGTGTTGACGACTCGGCGGGACCCGGCCTCCCGCGCCGCCTCGAGCACCGCGATCGTCCCCAGCACGTTCGTGATGGCGTCCCCGTCCGGGTGCTGGACCGAGTAGCGGACGTCGATCTGGGCGGCCAGGTGAAACACGACCTCGGGATGAGCGGCGGCGGCGATCTCCGCCACCGAGTCGGCGTCCCGGACGTCGGCCACCTCCAGCCTCGCGCCGTGCGACAGCGCGGTCTTCAGATTCGCGCGCTTGCCGGTGGAGAGGTTGTCGATCACGGTCACGCGATCGCCACGGGCGACGAGCGCGTCGACCAGGTTCGAGCCGATGAAGCCGGCGCCTCCGGTGACCAGGCAATCCATTAGCAGCGCCACCTTAGTCTGTGCAGCTTTTGCACCAGCCGGGGGCCAAGCGGCCAACTGCGTAACTTGGGCCCGGAATCTCCGTTCCTAGAGCCATGCGCGTTCCGACCTTCGCCCGCTCACAGGGAGATCGTGAGTTGTTGATACGCCCCCGGGGCTCATCGTTGTCAGAATCCAAACCTCTCGCGTCGCCGGACGCCTTCGGCGTGCTCGGCGTTCCGCTGGGGTTGACGGACTACGAACAGACTCTGGACTGGATCGACGCGAAGGTGGAGCGGCGGGAGCGCGGCTACGTCTGCGTCTGCAATGTCCACACGGTGATGGCTTCATCCGAGGACGCTGAGCTGCGAGGCGCGCTGATCGCGTCCTCGCTCAACGTACCCGACGGACAACCGCTGGTGTGGGCGCTGAATCTGCTCGGGCACGAGCTCCACGATCGGGTCTACGGCCCTGAGCTGATGGCGCGGGCATGTGCCCGGAGCGCCGAGAGCGGGCAGCGCCTCTACCTGTACGGCGGCCGCAACCAGGGAGCGCTGGTGCAGCTGGCGCTCAACCTGCGCCAGCGTTATCCGGGCGTCCAGATCGTGGGTGGATACTCGCCTCCCCACCGCCCGCTCAGCCCGGAGGAGCGTCATTCGGTGGCCGAGACGATCAACGCCTCGCGCGCCGACGTCGTCTGGGTCGGCATCGGCGTGCCCAAGCAGGAGAAGTGGATGGCGCAGATGCGCGACGAGCTGGAGGCCCCGGTGCTTGTCGGCGTCGGTGCCGCGTTCGACTTCCACGCCGGACTCGTCCCCCAGGCCCCGGATTGGATGCAGCAGCGCGGGCTCGAATGGGCCTACCGACTTGCCCACGAGCCACGCCGGCTGTGGCGGCGGTACCTCCGCTACAACCCGCGCTTCGTCTGGGCGTTGGCCCGCCAGCTGATCGAGCGCCGTCGCCGGCTCCAGCGATAGGACCCGCCCGCCGTCGCAGGCGGCGCCAAGTTCCGGGACGGCAGAATCTGCGGGCATGGCTGGCCGGCCAACAGCTTCGATCGTCATCCCGACCCGGAATCGGCCGCACTATCTGGCGGTGGCTCTGGACACGGTGGCACCGCAGGCCGAGGCGGCCGGGGCCGAGATCATCGTCGTGAACGACGGTCACGACAGCGAAACCGAAGCTGTCGCCATGCGCTTCGGCACGCGGGTGGTCGCCCCAGCGCCTCCCGGCGGCGTGAACGCTGCACGAAACGCGGGAATCGATGCCGCTCGTTCTGAGCTGGTGGTCCTGATCGACGACGACGTGGCCGCCCCCGGAGGCTGGCTTCGGTCAATCCTCACCGGGACGGCCTCGGCGCCGGACATCGATGTCTTCGGGGGGCCCATCCGGCCACATCTGGAAGGTGGTGGACTTCGCTCCTGCGGCCGGGAGGACCTGCCGATCACCGCCCTGGACCTCGGCCCGGTCGATCGCGATGTGGCCCTGGTGTGGGGCGCCAACATGGCGCTGCGTCGCCGAGCGATGCAGCGCGCGGGACGCTTCGACGAAGCCCTGAGTGGGCCTGGTGACGAGGAGGACTGGGAGCGCCGCTACACGTCGCGCGGCGGGGTGGTGCGATATCTCGCCGGCGCGGGTCTGGACCATCGCCGGACCGCCGCCGACGCGACCGTGCGCAGCCTCTCGCGCGCGGCATATAACCAGGGGCGCGCGTCGCGCCGCCTCGACGTCCGTAAGGGAGCCGCGCCACCGCTGCGCAGCGAGATGAGGACGCTTCTCGGGTGCAACTGGCACATCTTCAGGCGACGTTGCGCCAACGGCATAGTGCTCACCGCGCACGCGGCGGGACGCCTGCGCGAGACGCTCACGCCGAGCACCGGATGACCGATCGGCCGCCACGCGTTGACTTTCTGTCTGGGACCGGCGGCCAGGTGCACGGCATCCGCGCCACCGCCCGGGCGGTGATCGCCGACGCCGTCTGCGACGCGGCGGCCGCGGCCTGCCTGACTCCGTGGCGCCTCGCGCGAGCGGCGCGGTCCGGCCCCCGGCGCCGGGTCCTGGCGCTGGGCATCGAGCGCACCGACGTTCCCAATGTGCTGCCGGCGGCGCACGCCGAGCTTGCGCGGTCCCGCCACGAGGTGGAGTTTGCGGCGATGCCGGCCGGTCAGCGTGGCAAGTTCGAGAATCTTGACCAGCTGCTGCGCGAACATCCCGCCACCGGGCACGATTGGCTGCTGCTCGTCGACGACGACGTCGTCCTCCCCCGCGGATTCCTGGACGTGTTCCTCTTCCTGGCCGAGCGCTTTGACTTCGCGCTCGCGCAGCCCGCCCACCGGTGGCGATCGCATGCTGCCTGGGCGGTCACGCGGCGGCGACCGGGCATGATCGCGCGGGAGACCAGGTTTGTCGAGGTCGGTCCGGTGAGCGCGCTGCGCGCCGTCACGTTCGACGAGCTGCTGCCGTTTCCGCCGCTGCGATACGGATGGGGGCTGGACGCCCACTGGTCGGCGACCGCGGCGGCGCGCGGCTGGCGGCTGGGAGTTATCGACGCCACGCCGGTGCGTCATGGCCTGCGCCGGATCGCGTCCTCGTATTCCTGGGACGCGGCGGTCGCCGAGGGACGCGACTTCCTCGCCGAGCGCTCTTATACACCGGCGGCCGAGGCGCAGCAGACCGTGAGCTCCCACTTCAGCTGGCGATGAGGGTCCTGATCGTCGCCGAGTATTACCCGCGCGCGTCGGACCCCACCCTCGGCGTGTGGGCGCACCGGCAGGCAGCGGCCGCCCGCGACCACGGCGCCGACGTGCGAGTGCTGGTCCTGCACCGGCCGGTGCCGTCGCTGGCAGACGTACGCCGATTGCGCCTCGGCGCTGTGCGAGAGGCGGTGGGCCAACCCCGCAGCACGGTCCTCGACGGGATCCCGGTCAGCTACCTCCGGTACCTCTCGCCGCCCCGCCCGTGTTCGTACGCCTCCTGGGGGGCGTGGGCCGCGCCGACGCTTCGCCGAGCATTGGCGCGCGTGCGAGCCCGTTTCCGGTTCGACCTCATCCATGCCCACTATGCGGTCCCGGCGGGCGACGCGGTCCGCCGCGCCGCGCCGCGGGTGCCGCTGCTCGTGTCCGTGCACGGGGGCGACGTCCACGGACCGCACGCCGACTCGCCCGCGGTTCGCAGGACACTGACCCACGCTCGGCTCGTCCTGGCCAACAGCGCGGGGACGGCCCGCCGCTGTGAACGGCGCGGCGCTGCCCGCACTCGCGTGGTGCACCTCGGCACCGATCTGCCGCCCCAGCCGTCGACCACGCCCGCCGACCCGACGTTGGTCACGGTCGGCAACCTGATCGCCCGCAAGCGCCACGCCGACGTGATCGAGGCGCTGTCGATCCTGCGCGAGTGCCATCCCCGGATCCGGTACGTGGTGGCCGGCGACGGGCCTGAGCGGGACGCGCTCAGGGCGCTGGCCTGCGCCCGCGGCGTGACCGACGCCGTGCAGTTGAGTGGTCGCCTGCCGCACGCCGAGGCCGTCGCCGCGGGGCGCAGTGGCTCACTGTTCGTCCTGCCGAGCGTGGCCGAGGCGTTCGGGGTGAGCTACGTCGAGGCAATGGCCGCCGGAGTGCCCGCGGTCGGCTGCCGCGGCGAGGACGGACCCGAGGAGATCGCGGCCGCCGGCGGTGGAATCGAGCTCGTCGCCCCCCGGCACCCCACCGGTCTAGCCGAGACGATCGGCGCCCTGCTTGACGACCCACCGCGGCTGGCGGCGCTGGGGCGCCAGGCGCGGGAGACGGTCGCCCGTGAATTCACGTGGCAGCGCTGCGGGCGCGAGACCGTGGCGGCCTACGAGGAGGTGCTCGGTGGCTGAGACATCCGATCTGTCGCCCGCCTCCGCCGCCTATGACCGGTCCAACCTCCTGGATCGCCACAGCCGCCAGTCCACGCTCGAGGTCAACTACCGGCACACGATGGAGCGTGAGCGCGAGCTGCTGGCGCGGCGGCTCGCAGTGGCCGGCGGAGACGTCCTGTCAGTCGGGTGTGGCTGGCATCCCGGCCGTCATCTGTTCCCGGCACCCGCCTTCCGGATCCTCGCCGCGGATGCCGATCCGGCCAAGGTGGCCGGCGTGCTCGAGACTGGCCGCGCCGACGCCGGACACGTTGGTTTCGCCGGTCGGCTCGGCTTGCCCGCGCGTTCCTTCGACGTCGTGCTGTACCGGCTGGTGCTGCATCACATCGCGTTCCAGGGCCCGCTGAGGCCCTGCTTCAGCGAGGCGGCGGCGCTGCTACGGCCGGGTGGCGCGCTGATCGCCATCGAGCCGGGCCTGTGGCACCCGGTTGGCATGGCGCTCGCGCTGGCCAACCGGGCGGATCTGGGCACCTTCCTGCATGGCACTCCCGATGACATCCCCTTGTCCCCCCGCCGGTTGGCCGCCGAGGCTCGGGCGGTCGGCCTCCTGCCCGAGGTCCACGCCGTGACCTACACCTGGCGGCGGCTCGCGCCAAGCCTGCAACGCGCTCTTGCCCCGCTTGACCGGCTCGGCTCGAGGCCCCGGCTGGCGCCCGTCGGCCACACGTTGATGTTGATCGCACGGACCCCGTGACCCCCGCGAAGCGCATATCTCGATTGCTAGCCTCGGCTCCCGTGTCATCTCTCGCCACGGCGCCGGCGGGCGCCGGGGAGGGCGCCCCGGCGCAAACGCCTCGGACGGTTCGGCCCTTCGCACCTACCGGCGATGCCATCCTCGGGTTCTGTCTCGCCGCCGTCCTCGTCGCGCTGCCGTTCCTGACCAGCGGCAGCGCCGATCCAAGCGTCCCCGTCGCCGCAACCTATAGCTGGGCGGAGATCGCCATCACGCTCCTGGGGGCCGCCGCGTGTGGGACGGTGGTCGTGATCGGGGCCCGGGGTCGCGCCTGGGGTGCCGCCACGATCGGCCTGTTCGCCGCCTTCACCGCGTTCGCCGCGCTCTCGATCCTCTGGTCGGTGGTACCCGACTGGTCGTGGTTCGGGGCCAACCAGCTCGTCTCCTATCTGGCGGTCCTCGCCGGTGCCGCCGCCATGGCGCGAGTGTTCCCGCAGCGGTGGCCCGGGGTGATCGGGGGCCTGGCCGCCGGCATGGCCGCCGTCAGCGGGTACGCGCTGCTGGCCAAGGTGTTCCCGGCGACGCTCGCCGCCAGCAACCAATATGGCCGGGTCCAGGCTCCGTTCGGGTACTGGAATGCGGCCGGGGTCGCAGCGGCGATCGGGCTGCCGGCGTGCCTGTGGGCGGGGGCGAGGCGCAACCCGGGGGTGATCCTGCGAGCGCTGGCGGCCCCGGCGCTGACGCTGGTGATCACGGTGGTGGTGCTGTCCTATTCGCGCTCGGCGGTGCTGATGGCCGTCGTCGCGATTGCCTGCTGGGTGGCCTTCACGCCGCTGCGCCTCCGGGGAGTCGCGATGTTCGCGGTCGGCGCCGCCGGCGCACTAGCAGTCGCCGTATGGGCGCAGGGGCAGCACGCGCTGACGGGCGACAAGATCGGCCCGTCCGCTCAAGACGCCGCCGGACATACGTTCGGCGTCGTGCTCCTGGTGGTCCTCGTGCTGGTGACGCTCGCCGGACTTGGCGTGGCGCTGGCGATGGATCGGGCGACGGTCTCGCCGCGATGGCGACGCCGCTTGGGGATGGGGCTGATCGTGCTGGCGGCGCTGATCCCGATCGGCGGGGTGGCGGGGCTGGCGGCCTCGAGCCGCGGGCTCACCGGCGAGATCTCCCACGGCTGGAACGCGCTCACCAATCCCAACGCGGCGCAGCCGAGTGATACTTCCGGCCGGTTGGCCGAGCTCGGCTCCAGCCGGCCGCTGTACTGGGAGGAGGGGATCAAAGCCGGCGAGCACGCGCTGCTCAAGGGCGCCGGTGAGCTTGGCTACGGGGTCGCCCGGCTGCGCTACGCCACCAAGCCGTACAAGACCGACCAGGCCCACAGCTACCTCGTACAGACGTTTGCCGACCTGGGACTGGTCGGGCTCGCGATCACGCTCGCCCTGCTGGTGGCGTGGTGTCTCGCCGCGGCCCGTCCGCTCGCGATCGGGGTGGCGTGGCGAGCCCTCCCCGCCGAGCGAAACGCCGAGCGTGAGGGGCTGATCACGCTCGCGGCGATCGTCATCGCCTTTGGCGTCCAGTCGCTGATCGACTGGACCTGGTTCTTTCCGGGGCTGGCTGTCCCGGCCCTGATCGCCGCGGGATGGCTGGCCGGGCGCGGCCCCTTGGAAGTCCCTGTTGGACGGAGACCACGGCCGCGTCCCCTCCGTCAGCGGCCCGGCGCTGCAGCGCTGCTGACCGGGCTGGCCGCCGCCGCGCTGCTGGCGTCATGGCTGATGTGGGAGCCGTTGCACTCGGCCCAGGAGGTCGACGCGGCGATCAGCGCCGACACGAACTCCGCCGCGTTCGCCCACGCTCGCGCGGCGGCGGCGAGCAACCCGCTGTCGGTCGCGCCCCGGAACGAGCTCGCGGCACTCGATCACAACCTCAATCTGAACACGGCCGCCCGCGCGGAGCTCGTCAAGGCCACGCACCTTCAGCCGCGCAACCCGCAAAGCTGGTCGGCGCTCGCCGTCTTCGACCTCCAGGAGCACGAATGGCGTCGCGCGATCAACGATGCGGGGCACGTGCTGACCTTGGACCGGGCTGGGGACGGTCAGCAGCTGGGGGCCGCGATCATGCTGCAGCAGGCCCGGGCCGGGCTGGCCGCTGAGCGCGCCCAGACGCGCTAGTGGGCCGCCTCCCCACCAGCGGCCACCGTCACGGACAAATCAGTCCGACGGACAGGGAAGTACGTCGGCACGCGGGCCGGGGCAATGTCATCTCAATCTCACCTCAACCCGCGCGCGGTCAGCAGCCGCCGCCACAGCGGTGGGCCGCCCGTCGCGCGCACCTGGACGTCGGTGAACCCCAACTCTTCGAGCACTTCGCGCAGCGAGCGCGCGGTGTACAGGTGCAGGTGATCGCCGAGCGGCTCCGAGTAACGCTCGACCCCGTGCACCGCCAGCCGAAGCCGCCCATGGCTGGGAGTGGTCAGCAGCAGCCGGCCCCGAGGCACCAGCACCCGCCGGACCTCCGAGAGCCAGTGGGCGGTGTCGGCCACGTGCTCTATCACCTCGCTGGCCCAGACGACGTCGAACGACCCGTCGTCCAACGGCAGCGGACCGTCGATGGGCGCGGTGCGGAAGTCCAGCTCGGGGTGGCGCTGGCGCGCCCGCCGTACCGCCGCCTCGGCCACCTCGACGCCGACTACCAGCGCGCCGGCGCGGGCGATGTCGGCGGTCAGGTCGCCGGCGCCACAGCCGAGGTCGAGCACGCGCTCGCCGGCGTGGATGTCGGCCAGCGCGAACGAGCGGCGGAGCTCCAGATCGGGCGGGCGCAGATCCTCGGGCAGGCGCTCCCATAGGTCCTCGTAGTAGTCCTTCACAGGCCGCGAACGTAGCGGACCCGGCCAGTGTCAGCTCTGAGTCTCGGCCGCGGCCGGCGTGACGACGATCCTGGACTCTCCGGTGCCCGCCGGCGCCGCCTGCAGCTCGCCCGGCAGGTCCCACAGATACAGGCCGACCGCCTCGGCCAGCGCGTCGCCGAGCTCGTCTAGCGTTCGGCCTGAGGCGAAGCATCCGGGCAGCTCGGGGATCTCTGACCAGAAGCTCCCGCGCTCCTGGTGGACGACGACCGTGAGCTCCATGCCTGTCCCTCCGTCTGTTTCAGACCGGCCTGCTTGACGATTGACTGTGTCAGTCCCTTTCCGTAGTCCCGCCCGCCATGGCGCGGCAGGATGACGGGGACCGCGTCCGGCTTGATCATCTTGGTGCCGTGCCGGCCACCCTTGCCGACTGCGTAGCCGCTGTCGATCAGGAGGCGAATGGCGCGGCGCTGGTTGAGCACGGAACCGGACACGCGCTCCACCGTAGACTCGGCGCCGGCCGCAGTGGGCGCTGGGCCGGGAATTGGCACAGAGGTTTGACACCCCCGGCGGCTTCGCGACACATTCCACCGGCGAAGGCCGAGCGGCCCCGACCAGAACCCGCGCCCCACCCGTAGCATCAAGCATCGCATGTCGACGTCGACCTCGCATCAGGATCGCACTCCGCGTCGCTGGCGCCGGGTCGGCCACAACATCGTCGTCCCCGGTGGCAACCTGCACGACCTGGAGCGCCGGCTGACCGGCGCCGACTGGGACATGGTGGAGCTCGACGTCCTGGCCCGCGGCGACGAGCTGGTGGTCGCCCATGACACCGCCGATCTGGAGCACCCCGAGCCGATCCGGTTCGCCGACGCGCTGCGCGCCCTGCGCGATCTGCTCGGACCGGAGGTGGAGATCGACGTCGACGTCAAGGCGATCGGCTACGAGCCGGCGGTGGTTGAAACGCTGCGGTCGCTTGACCTGACCAGACGAACCCTGGTCTCGACCATGGAGCCCGCCACCCTCGCCACCCTGCGCCAAGCCGCGCCGGAGCTGCGCCTGGGCCTGTCGGTGCCGAAGGTGCGGCGTAACTACCTGGCCCACCCCCTGACCCGTCCCGGAGCCCAGCTGATGGTCGCCTACGTGAAGCGGACGCTCCCGCGGCGGTCAACCCAGGTGCTGCGGTCCGGGCTGGCTGACGCGATCATGGCCCATTGGTCGGTGGTGACGCCGGCGCTCGTCGCGGCGATCGCGAACGCGGGTGGAGACCTCTACGTGTGGACGGTGGACGACCCCGAACGGTTGGTGGCGCTGCACCGCCTCGGCGTCACCGCGGTGATCACCAACGACCACACGCTGTTCGAACGGGCCGGTCAGAGTGGGGGTGATGCAGTCTGACCATCGCTATCGGAGCTGATCTGCATCACCCCGCGCGCGGACTGCCCGCGAGCTCCGGCTCAACCGCAGTGGGTCGCGGGGCGACGCAGAGCGGCGATGAGGCGGCCGAGAACCTTGGGGTTGCTCGGCAACGCGAAGTGGTTGACCCCCGGATGGTCGGTCAGGCTGAACCGGTGGCAGGACATGCCCCTCCACACCCGGATCGCGGTGTTCGTGGTGTCCTCCTGGTTGATGTCGCCGTCGCGCTTGAGGAACACGGTCTTCGGCGTCACCACCTGGCCGACGGTCAGGTTCGGTAGCACCGCGCCCACGACGGTCGGGATGCCCGAGCCTCGCTGGGCCGTGACGTCCACGTCGGGATAGTCGCGTCGATCGGTGAACCTCACGAAGCCGATGTAGTAGTTGGCGATCTGACGCGCGTACGGCAGTCCCGCGTCGGTGAACAACCGGCGGTAGTCGGCGGGTGTGTACCTGACTCCGGTCGCGGCGTCCTTGAGTACCACCTCGCGGCGGCCGAAGACGGTCGGATCGGCCGCGCTCATGTAACTGGCGGGCGAACTGAGATACATCCGGGCGCTGCTGACCGCGTTGGCGCGCGTGGTCGGATAGCTGAAATGCTCGATGTTCAGCCCCGTGAACACGATCGAGTACAGCGATCCCTGCCCCGGGAAGTTGCCCGCGATCGGCGCGAAGCCATGGATGTACTTGGCGCGCCAGGCGTGGCTGGTGTGGGTGAGCAGGTACTGCGCGTACAGCGGCCCGTTGGAGTGACCCACCAGTTCAACCGGGCGGTCGCCGTTCTGGCGGTAAGTCTGCTCGATCAGGGACTTCGTCCGCCGGAGGAACCCACCCTGATCGGGCGTGAGCCGCGCGTCATAGCCGGCGACGCGGATGTTCCGACTGACCGTATACCCGACCCGCTCCAGCGCCCGGTAGAGTGGACGGTAGAACGGGGCGCTGGCCGTCTGACCGTAGTCGATGATCCTGACCGTCACCCCGCGCTGATCCGCGAACCGGCGGGGCATGGGGAGCTTGGCGGCGCGGTCGTAGCGCAGCGTCAGCAACTCGTCGCGGCACACCTGCGAGAACCTGGTGCCCGGATGCGGATTCTCGTACCAGTCCTGGAAGCTGCCGGAGCGGGGGCAGCCTGGTGCCGCCGTCTGATTTCGCACCGTCACCCGGAGCTTCGTGAAGTGAAAAGCCGGGAATAGGACGACCGGGGTCAATCCGGACGCCGGAGCAGCCGCGCCCGACGACGCGACCAGCGTGACCATCACGACGACGCTCGCCAGCGCCGTCATGGCGAGTGAAAACCTGCGACGTCTGTTCATCAGAAACCCTCCCGCTGCTCCGCGACCGGATATTCGTCCTGCGCGGGCAACTTACCGACTCTCCACCAGCAGCGTCACCGGGCCATCATTGACCAGCTCCACCGCCATCTCAGCACCGAACACTCCGCGCCGCGCCCCGGTCAGCTCGCAGAAGCGCTCATACAGCGGCTCGGCCACCTCCGGCGGCGCCGCCGCCACGTAGCTCGGCCGGTTCCCGCGGCGCAGGTCGCCGTAGAGCGTGAACTGGCTCACGCACAACAGCTCACGCTCCCCCAGCGACTCGTTCATCCGCCCGTCGACGTCCGGGAACACCCGCAGCGCGCGCACCTTGTCGGCCAGCCACCGCGCCTGCGCCTCGCCGTCGCCGTGGGTGATCCCGAGCAGCACCAGCAAGCCGGGGCCGATCGCGGCGATTCGCTCGCCGGCCACATCAACCGAGGCGCGGCTGACGCGCTGCACCAGCGCGCGGACCTCAGACCTCCCGCAGCTCGGCGGCCGCCCGCTCCGGGGCGACGATGTTCAGCCCCAGCCCCGCCCCGAGCTCGAGACCGGCGAGGTGGGTGAGCCGGGGGACGATGTCGATCCGCCAGCAGAAGTGCTCGGCGCCGCGCGGAGCGGTGCGCACCCACAGGTTCAGCGGTGGCCCCGGCCCGAGGTGACGGGCGAGTCGGCGCAACGCGTCGTGCAGCAGCGCCGCCCCCGACGGGCCGTCTTCCTGGAAGCGCATCCGCGGCGTGCGCGGGGCGAGCAGGAGTTGGTAGGGGAGGCTCGAGCCGTATGGCGCCATCAGCACCGCCTCGGCGTCGATGGCGACGATCCGCTCCCGCCGGCGGACCTCCTGCTGCACGAGGTCGCCGAGCAGGTTGCCGCCCATCGTCCGCGTCGCGTAGGCGCCGAACCGCTCGCGCTCGCGGGCGATCGCCGCCGGCACGAAGTCCAGCGCGTACAGCTGGGCGTGGGTGTGGGCGACCGTCGCGCCCGCCTCGGTCCCCTCGTTGACCGCCAGGTGCAGGCAGGCGGCGTCGGGATGGGCCCGCATCCGCTCCCGCCACACGTCGACCGCCAGCGCCACCTGGTCGGGCTCGAGCTCGGCCAGCGAGGCGACGGGATCGGGGGCATTGACGATCACCTCGTGAGCGCCGGCGGCTGCCCCCGCCCAGAACAGGTCGGGGTTGCCACTCGGGGCCGGCGGCTCGGAGTCGCCGCTCAGCGCCGGGTACAAGTTCGGGACCACGCGCACCTGCCATCCCGCCGTGTCGGCAACGCCGTCGGCAGCGCGGACGGCGTATAGCTCGGGCGGAGTCCTCGCCTCGTGCCCGTCGGCGAACGGGTCCTCGGCCGGAGCGAGCGACGGCGGCGGCGGCGCCTGAAGCCCGCTCCCGGGTCGCTCCGCTCGCGCCGCGGTCAAGATGGCGCGCTGACCGGTAAGCGGGTCGATGCGAATCTGAGGCACGCGAGGCCGGGCTATCCGTCGACGCCCGTCACGAGAGGTGCTTCTCCATCGCGACGTGCTCGATGCCCGCCTCCATGAAGATCCGCCCCCGGGGCTCATACCCGGCGGCCTCGTACAGCGACCGCGCGTAGGTCTGGGCGTGCAGCACCAGCCGGCGGGCGCCACCGGCCCGCGTCTCCTCGTCGGCCAGCGCCAGCAGCGCGGAGGCGATGCCGCGCCGCCGCGCGTCCTGGCGCACCGCCAGACGGCTGAATTGAACCGTCGGGCCGACGAACAGCAGCCGGCAGGTGGCCAGCAGCTGGCCGTCGGAGACCGCCACCAGGTGCAGTGAATCGCCGTCGCGGCCGTCGAGCTCCTCGCGTACCGGCACTCCCTGCTCGACGCAGAAGACGTCGCGGCGCAGCTCCAGCGCCGCCGACATCTCCTCATCGCCATGCACGCGGCGCACCTCGTAGGCGAGAACCTCGGTCACCGCAGCACGTACTGCCGGATGTCGCGCTCGAGCGCGGCTGCCGTCGCGTAGGGGCCGGCGTGATCGTAGACCTGGGTGCCGTGCCGGTCGAAGTAGACGGTCTGCGGGACGTAGGTGGACGCCTGGATCGAGTCGGAGATGCCTGCGTGCGGGTCCTCGTAGCTCGGGTAGCTGACCGGGAACCGGCGCAGGAACGCCGCGGCGGCCGAGCTCGAGTCCCTGGCATCGATCCCGACGAACGCGACCTTGCGCCCGTACGCCACCGACGCCTGCTGGTAGGCCGGGAACTCCGACCGGCACGGGACACACCACGACGCCCACTTGTTGACCACCACCGGGTGCCCGCGCAGCGCGGTGAGCCGAGCGTGGAACGCCCTGGTGCCGCCACCCAGCAGCCGGTTGCTCTGGGCATGCAGCAACGCCAGTACCACCGGGGATCCGGCCAGAGCGGCGGCGACCGCCTGCCGGGATGGAGCCGCGCTCCGAGGGGCTTTGCCGGCGCCCCCGGTGGCCACCACGGCAACCACGATCACCGCCGCCAGCAGCACCACGACCGCCACAAATCTGCCGCGAGGGCCCATTGCCGACAGCTTGCCACAAGGGTGCTGTGGCGGATCTGCTTAAATATTCGTTATCCTTCGGCGTCGAGGCCGGGGGTGCTTTAGAGGAATCTCTCTGTGCTCGGCCTCGTGCTGAGACTGCTTGAGCCGCCACGACGCGACGCCGCGGCTCGCTCATCCGACGCAACCTTCAATCACCGATGGGTGTGACCACCCCCTTTCCCAGTCCTGACGCGATCGCGCGCGCCGAGTTGCTGACGCGCGAGCGCTTTGTATACGACGGAGAGTCGCTCGAAGAGGCCCTGGCCCCAGGGTCCGAGCGTCGGCGCGCCCTCGACGCCGCGCTCGGCGAGGTGCAGGATGGCCGCAAGACTCCTTCGATCGAGTGGCGACGGCAGTTCTCGCTGCTGCTGGGACTGGAGCGACTGCTATCCGAGGAGGAACCGCGCCTGGTCGACGGCACCGTGCTGTCGGCCCATCAGGTCGACGCGCTGTCGGGGACGCTGACCGCGCTGCTGGCCGAGAGCCAGCCCGCCGGGCCGACCAACGGACACGTCAACGGCACCACCGCTCCCGCTGAGGTGGAGCCGGCGGCGACGGTGGCGATCAGCGAGAACGGCGGCGATGGACGCGGCCGCGAGAAGGCCGAACCCGACCTCGACCTCGAAGACGAGGACGAGGACGAGGCCGAGGCCGAGGCCGAGGCCGACGAGGATGAGGAGGATGACGACCGGCCCGAGGAGGACGAGCCCGAGGACGAGGAACCGCAGGACTGGCAGGACGATGTCGACGAGGACGACGGCCAGTTCGCCGATCAGCCCGAGGACCCCAACGCCGCCAAGCGGTTCTGGTTCGAGCACGCCACCGGCGCCGGCAAGACGGTCGCCGCGCTGGGCTTCGTCGAGGCGTCGCGCACCGGCGGCGTCCTGATCCTCACCCACCGCCGCAACCTGGTCGACCAGTTCAACGGGGAGCTGCGTGACCGCGGCTACCGGGACCGGATCAGCGCCCCACTGCTGGAAGATCACGACGCCGCGAACGGACCGGTGACCGTCGAGACCTACCAGTGGTTCGTCCGCAACGCCGGACGGATCTCCGACGCCTACACGATCGTGATCTGCGACGAGGCGCACACCGCGCTGGGCGAGAAGACGTCGGCGGCGATCCGCGCCTGGGCAGGCCCGATCTTCATCGGGATGACCGCCACCGGGGCGCTGATCGCCCGGCACGTCACCGACCTGTTCCCGACCCAGACCAGTCGCTTCGATCTTGCCCAGGCGGCTCGCCGCGGGGTGATCTCACCGCTGCGCTGCATCCGCATCCCGCCGGGTCCCGGCGTGCGCACGATCGCCAAGGTGCCGTTGCGCCGCGGCGAGGTGGACACCGAGTTCGACCAGGAGATGCTGGCCCAGCTGCTGGACCAGACGCCGTTCAACGTGGCCATCGCCGACCTGTACAAGACCCGCTTCAACGGCGTTCCCGGCGTCGTTTATGCGGCCGGCGTCAAGCACGCCTACAACGTCGCCCAGGCGTTCCGGGATCTCGGGATCAAAGCCAAGGCGGTCTCCGGGGAGACGCCCAAGCGCGAGCTGGCGCGGGTGCTGGCCGACTACGAGTCCGGCAAGGTCGACGTGCTCGTCAACGCCCAGCTGCTGGCCGAGGGCTGGAACAGCCCGCGGGCGACGATCTGCATGCATCTGGCGCCGACCGCGTCCAAGCGCATCTACCAGCAGCGCGTCGGTCGCGTCACCCGCCGCCATCCCGGCAAGGAGGCGGGGATCGTGATCGACTTCGTCCACCCCGCCACCAAGCACGACGACCCCGTGGTGACGCTGCACTCGCTGCTGGACCGCGACGTCTACCGTGGTGGGGCGATCGTCGTCGGTCCGGTGCGCCGCGGCCGCGGCCGCCGGGTGCGGGTGGAGCGCCGGGTGCTGCCGGTGACGCCGGATCCGGAGCGGCGGGCCGAGGTGTTCGAGCGTGAGCTGTGGCGGATCGCCGTCGAGTACCTGGACTACGGTGAGCAGCACGTGTGGGCGGCGCTCGCCGGGGCGCGGGTGGCGCCGAACGGGTGGCGCCGGGCGAAGGCGATGCTCCACTTCGATCGCGGCGGCGAGCTCAAGCGCCGCTTCCTGCTCACCGCCGTACAGCGCAACCGCAACGCGCAGCTGCGGCTGCGCGCGCTGCAGGAGATCGCCGCCAGCCGGGACGCCGAGGCGTTCGACACGGCGATCGACATCATGGGCGGCTGGCCCCGCGACGAGCGCCGCGAAGGGGTCAAGATCATGCTCCAGGCCCTGGCCGAGCGCCGGATCGGCCGCCGCGACCAGGCCAACGCGTGGATCTGGCGGATGGCCGAGTACACCCGCGAGGTCCACGAGGAGTACGCGGTCCAGCGCTGGCCCGAGACCAAGCGTCTGCTCGGGCTGCTGGTCAACTCGTCAGGCTCCGCGCACGCTCGCAACGCCCGGCGGCTCGTCCACGCTTCAAGAAAGGAAGATCGCCGCCTGTCGGCGGCGTTGCTGGCGGCCGCTCTGGCACACACCCCGGAGGCCGAGGAGGCGCTCCGCGGCGCCCGGACGCGGATGGCCCGCAAGCCCGCCGCGCTGGCCCGGGAGCTGCTGCGCAACTTCCCCAAGGGCAGGCGCGGCTCCAAGCGCCGCCGGCGCAAGGCGGGCGCCACCGCCGGCGCCGTCGAGGGCAACGGTGGCACGGAGACGCCGGAGACGGCGCTCGACCTCGCCGACAGCGACAGCGACAGCGACGGCGACGGCGACGAGCTCGAGGTCACCGCGGACGCGGAACAGGAGCCCGACGTCGACCGGGCGGCGTAGCCGCGACTAGATGAACCTCGCCGGCGCTGAGCGCCGTCGGGGCGCCGGTGTCATCCACCACCAGCAGTCGCCCGGCGTCGTCGATCCCGGCGGCGCGGCCGTGTCCCTCGGACCAGCTGACCTGATGCCCTGCAAGCGCGTCGCGAGCGGCAAACGCCGTCCGTACGTCGGCCGCGGGTGCCTTCACCCAGCGCTCCAGCGCGATGAGCAGCGTCGCCAGCGCCGGCTCGATCGCCTCGGCGTCCTGTCCCAGTGTCCCGGCGCGGTCGCGCAGCTCGGGCGGGAAGTCATCGGGGGCGAGCGCGACGTTGACGCCGACACCGAGCACCGACCAGCCCTCTTGCGGCCGCCCCTCGATCAGGATTCCCGCCACCTTTCGGCCGGCGACGAGCACGTCGTTGGGCCACTTCAACGCCGCCGGTGTCCCCGCCGCCTCGACGACCTCGGCGACGGCGAGCCCGGCGGCCAGCGACAGCAGCGGCGGTGAGCGGCGCAGGATCAGCGAGCACAGCAGCGCCCGTCCCGCCGGCGCCGACCAGGTGCGGCCCTGGCGACCGCGGCCGACGGTCTGCTCGCCGGCCGTCACCAGGGTGCCGTGGGGAGCGCCGCTAACCGCCAGCTCGCGGGCGCGCAGGTTGGTGGAGTCGGTGGTCCGCAGATGCAGGCGCGGGCGCCCCAACGACGTGGTGGCGGTCATGCAGGGCGGATGCGCAGCTCGTCGTCGCGCTGCAGGCCCAGCGCGGCGGCGGCATCGCCGTGGCTGATCGCGATCGCCAGGCGGCGCTGCGCGTCCTCGTAGAGCAGCAGCTCTCCGGGAGCGGCGTCGGCGAACGTGCGCACGAAGCCGACCAGCTCCGTCCGTCCGCTGGCGAGCTCGAGCCGGGCGACGCGCCCGGGCGCCAGCTCGGAGCCGGCGAGGTGCTCCGGGCCGGCGGTGAGCTGCAGGTTCCCGAAGCCGTCCACGTTGCGGACTCGGGCGACGATGGCGCCGTCCTGCACGCGCGGTTCGTCCGGCTCCAAGGAGACGAGCCGGGCGGGGTCAAGCGGAGCGCCGGCGTCGGCCAGCGCCGCCCCGGCGACGATCGCCGCCGCCACCGGGGCAAAGATGTCGCGCCCGTGAAACGTGGCCGAGACGGGCTCGAGGCGAAACCGCGAGCCGCCGATGTCGACCGCCCCGGTGACGCCGCCGCCGGCCAGCGATGCGGGCGCCAGCAGGCCGTTGTCGGGACCGACGAGGACGCGGGCATCGGCGAGCCTCAGCGCCACCGCGCGACGCGGGGAGCCGACGCCGGGATCCACCACCGCCAGGTGTACGCCAACCGGGAGAAACGGCAGCGCGTCGGCGAGGACCGTCGCCCCCGCCGCCACGTCGTGCCGAGGAATCCCGTGGGTGAGATCGATCACCCGGGCCTGGGGGCAGATCTGCGCAATCACCGCGTGACAGACGCCGACGAACTCGTCCTGGAGGCCGTAGTCCGACAGGAACGTGATCACCGGGTCGGCCACGATCAGCGCGAGGCCGGCGCGGCGACATCGTCGACCAGCGCCTGGACGAGCCCGTCGATGTCGTGGCGGCTCGCCTCCACGTCGGGCTCGCGGCCCCGCTCGCGCAGCGCCTCGCTGGTGACCGGCCCGATGCTGACCAGCCGGGTGCGCTCGGACAGCGCCTCGCCGGCGGAATCGAACAGGAAGCGCACGGTGGAGGACGAGGTGAACGTCACGTAATCGGCGGCGGCCACCGCGCGGCGCTCGCGTTCGGCGATGGGCGCGGCCACGGTCTCGTAGAGGGCGACGACGTCGACCTCCGCGCCGCGCTCGCGCAGCGCCTCCGGAAGCACGTCGCGCGCCTGCGCGGCGCGCGCCACCAGCGCCCGCGTCACCGGCACGTCGACCAGCGCCTCCACCAGCCCTTCGGCGACGAATCGCTCCGGGACCACGTCGGCGGTCAGGCCGTGCTCGCGCAGGGCGGCGGCGGTGCCGGGGCCGATTGCCGCCAGCCGGGCGCCGGCGAAGCCGCGCGCGTCCCGTCCCGACTGCTCCAGCCTCTGGAAAAGGGCGTGGACCCCGTTGGGGCTGGTGAGACACACCAGGTCATAGCGCTCGATCTCCGGGGCCGGGCCGTCGATGGCAACGATCCGGATCGCCGGCGCCTCCACCACCTCGGCGCCGAGGGCGCGGAGCCTCGCGGCCAGCTCGCTGGCCTGCGCCCGGGCTCGCGTGACCGCGACCTTGGCTCCGGCCAGCGGCCGCGACTCGAACCACGCCAGGTTGCGCCGCAACGCCGCCACCGGCCCGAACAGCAGGATCGCCGGGGCGCGCACCGACTCCTTGGCGGCCACGGCGGCGATCGATTCCAGGGTGCCGCTGATGACCCGCTGGTCCGGCAGCGTGCCGCGCTCGATCACCGCCGCCGGCTCGGACGCCGGCCGGCCGGCGTCGATCAGCCGCCGGGCGATCGCGTCGAGCCGTCCCACTCCCATGTAGAGCACGAGCGTGCCCGGAAACCGGGCCAGCGCCTCCCAATCGAGCGATGACCCGGTCTGACCCGCCCCGGGCTTGTCCGGATCCTCGTGGCCGGTGACGAACGCCACCGCGCTGGCGGCATCGCGGTGGGTCACCGGGATGCCGGCGTAGGCGGCGGCGGCCACTCCGGCGGTGATGCCGGGGACGATCTCGAACTGCACCCCGGCCTCGCGCAGCGCCTCCGCCTCCTCGCCGCCGCGCCCGAACACGAACGGATCGCCGCCCTTGAGCCGGACCACCGCCTCGCCGGCGGCGCCGTGCTCCAGCAGCGCCCGCTGGATCTCGTCCTGGGTGACCGACGGGCCGCCCCCCTCCTTGCCGGCGTAGATCAGCCGCGCCTCCGGGCGGGCGCCGTCCAGAGCGGTCGCCGGGATCAGGCGGTCGTAGACGATCACGTCGGCGGCGGCGATCAGCTCGAGCGCCCGGGCGGTCAGCAGCCCGGGGTCGCCGGGGCCGGCGCCGACCAGGTACACGGTCACGCGGTGACCTGCACCGCGCGGGCGAGCAGCTCTCCGGCGCCCGCCGCCAGCATGCGTCGCCCACATTCGCGGCCGACCGCGTCGGGCGCGCCGGTGAGCTCGTCGCGTAGCCAGGCCGAGCCGTCGGGCAGCCCGACCCATCCGACCAGGGTCAGCCGGCCGTCCGCGAGCGCGGTGGCGTGGGCGCCCACCGGGGTGTGGCACGAGGCGCCGAGCGCGGCGACGAGCTCACGCTCGGCGGTCAGGCAGGCCATCGCCGGGGGGTCGTTGACCGCGGCCAGCGTGTCCGGGGGCAGCTCGCCGGTGTGCGCCTCCAGCGCGAGGGCACCCTGGCCCGCGGCGGGCACGAACTCCTCAAGCAGGCCCCCGACCGCGTCGATCCGCCCGAGGCGCTCCAGGCCGGCGGCGGCGAGCACGAGCGCCTCGGCCTGTCCCTCGGCCAGCTTGCGCAGCCGGGTATCGACGTTTCCATTCAGCGGCACGACCTTGACGTCCTCCCGGGCTGCCCGCAGCTGGGCGGCGCGGCGCAGGCTGCTGGTGCCGACGCGGGCACCGGAGCGCAGCTGGTCCAGTCCGGCGGCTCCGCAAATCGCGTCTCTCGGATCGGCCCGGGGCGGGACCGCCACCAGCTCCAAGCCGTCCCCGAGCTCGGTCGGGACATCCTTGGCCGAGTGGACGGCGACGTCGATCCGGCCGTCCTGAAGCGCCCGCTCCAGCTCGGATACCCACCGCGACTTGTCCTCTACGGCGGCGCCGCGATCGCCCAGCGTGGTGATCTCCACGATCTCGGCGTCGCCCCCCAGTCGCGCCGCGACCGAGCGCGCCTGCACCAGCGCGAGCGCGCTGGCCCGCGTGCCGATCCGCATCAGCCGCGCCGGCGGCCGCGCGCCTGGCCCCGGGCGGGCAGCTCCCGCACCTCGGCCAGCTCGACATCGAGCTGTCCGGTCCTGGACGCGCCCTCCTCCACGGTCAGTCCGAACAGGTCACGGACCAGGGCCATCCGGGCGTGCACGCGATCGTCGTGCATCTCCTTCATCTGCAGCGTCGGCACGTGCAGCAGCCGGTTGACGACGGCGCGGGCCACGGCGTCGATGCGCTCCCGATCCCGCGGCGACGCCGACTCCCACTTGTCGTCGTTCTCGGCGATCACCTGGGCGGCGATCTCGATGGCGTGCGTCCGCAGCGCGGCCAGCGTCGGCAGAACCTCGAGCGATCCCAGCCACGCCGCGAACTTCTGGATCTCCTCCTCGAGGATCCCCTCGGCGCGACGAGCCTCGGCCTGGCGCACCTTGCGGTTTCGGTTGGCGACCGCCTGGAGGTCGTCGATGTCGTACAGCGAGGCGCCGTCGAGACTGGCGCAGGCCGCGTCGATGTCACGCGGCACCGCCAGGTCGATCAGCAGCAGCGGCCGGCCGTGGCGCTCGCGCATCACGTCGGCGATCTCGCGCACCTCCAGCAGCAGGTGGGGTGAGGCGGTGGCGGCGACCACGATGTCGGCCTCGACCAGGGCCTCGGGAAGCTCGTCGAGGGGGACGCTCGCCCCGTGATACCGCGCGGCCAGGCTCAGCGCTCGGTCACGCCGGCGGTTGGCAACGAACACCGGGACGGCGCCGCTGTCGGCCAGCGCCCGCGCCGTGAGCTCGCTCGTCTCGCCGGTGCCGATGATCACCACGCGACGCCCGCGGAGCGCTCCGAGCTGCTCGCGGGCCAGCGCCACCGCCGCCCCCGGCAGGCTCAGCTGGCCCTCGCCGATCGCGGTCTCGGTCCGCACCCGCTTGCCCGTCGCCAGCGCTGCGCTGAACAGGCGATTCGTGAGCGGCCCGGTCGTCTCCTTGGCCAGGGCGGCTTCGTAGGCGCGCTTGACCTGACCCTGGATCTCGGCCTCACCGACCAGCATCGACTCCAACCCGGCGACGACCCGATAGAGGTGGCGGGCGGCGTCGCAGTTGCGATGCGAGTAGATCGCCCCGGCGAGTTCGGTGGGGCGGATCCCGGCCTGGCGGGCCAGCATCGTCAGCACCGTCGACTCGGCCTCGACCGGGTCGCCGACGACGAGATACAACTCGGTCCGGTTGCAGGTCGACACCACCACCGTCTCGTGCACCTCGGCGGCGCCGCGAAGGTCGCGCATGAAGTCCCCGGCACGCGCCTCGGGCAGCGCCAGGCGCTCTCGGATCTCCAGAGGGGCGGTCT
>CAWEVV010000009.1:0-40053 GCA_963812635.1 uncultured Actinomycetota bacterium
GCCGCTGCGAGCGCGTGCTGCAGCACAACTGGCGCGAGGGTCTGCGGTTAAGCGACGGCCTGCCATTCGCCTACACCTGCCCGAGCCCGGGCCGCTACCCGTGGCAGTGGTACTGGGATTCCTGCTTTCACGCGATCGTCTGGCGGCGCTTCGATGCCGGGCGCGCCGAGCGCGAGCTCCGGTCGCTGCTGGCCGTCCAACGCGCGGATGGGTTCATCGGCCACACGATCTTCTGGAACGTGCCGCTGACCGGCAGCCGGCGATACACCTACAACGTCATCTCGGGCAACGATCCGATGACCTCCAGCATCCAGCCCCCGCTGCTCGCCTGGGCGTGGCGGATAGCGGTCGGTGACCCCACGGCCGAGCCCGGCTTGGCGCGCCACCACGAATGGCTGGCCGCCCACCGTGATCTGGAGGGCGACGGCCTGCTGTGGATCGTGTCGCCCGACGAATCCGGCCTCGACGCCTCACCCCAGTTCGACCCGATCTGGCGCCATGAAGCCCACGGCCTGCCCGGCTATCTGCGATTGGTCCATCGCAACCGTCGTCTCGGCTTCGATCTGCGCCGGATCGCCGCCGCTGGTGGTCCGGTGTGCTGCGAGGTGCTCACCAACGTGCTCTACAACCTGTCCCGCCTGGCCCTGGGCCAAGTGTCGTTGACGCCCGCGCTCATCGATCGCACCTACGACGAGGCCCGCGGGCTGTTCCTGGCGCGGTCCCATCCGGCGCCGCGCCACCCGCCGGCGGCCACCATCGCCGCCCTGACGCCCCTCGCCCTCCCCGATCTGCCCGAGGCGATCGGGAGGCGTCTGGTGGAGGAGCACTTGCTGGACCCGGGCCGCTTCTGGACGCCGGTCCCGCCACCGTCGGTGTCGGCCGCCGATCCGAGCTGGTCGCTGCGTGACCGGGGGTTCGCCGGTCAGCGCCGCTATTGGCGGGGGCCGACCTGGATCAACGCCGCGTGGCTGTGCTGGCTGGGCTTGGTCCGTTTCGGCTATGAGCAACCGGCGCGCGAGCTCGCGCACCGGCTCGGGGCGGCCGTCGCCGGCTCGGGAGTGCGCGAGTACTACCACCCGGGAACCGGCGCCGGCATGGGAGCGGTGGATTTCGGCTGGTCAAGCCTGGTGCTGGAGATGCTCTGCGCGCGCTAACTTCAACGACATGGATACCGAACGCGATACGCAATTGACCGACGAGCAGTGGCGGGCGAAGCTCACCCCAGAGCAGTACGAGGTGCTCCGCCGGCAGGCCACCGAGCGGCCGTTCACCGGCGAGTACGTCAACGTCAAGGATGACGGCACCTACCGGTGTGTGGGCTGCGGGGCGGAGCTGTTCTCATCCGACACCAAGTTCGACTCCGGGACGGGTTGGCCGAGCTTCTATGAGCCGGCGGTGGCCGACAACGTCGAGCTGCACGAGGACAGGAGCTTGCTCATGCGGCGGACCGAAGTCAGATGCAAGCGCTGCGGGGGCCACCTCGGGCACGTGTTCGATGACGGGCCCCGGCCGACGGGCCAGCGGTACTGCATCAACTCGTGCGCGCTGGATCTGGAGCCGACGGCGGAGTCCTGACGGGCTCCGGGCCTACTCTTCCTCGGCCAGCTTCTCGGCGGTTCGCCTTTCCCGCAGCTTGAAGAAGACGAGGGCGGCGACGATCAGCACGCCCAGCGCCACGGCAGCCCAGATACCGAACTTGGAGATCGCGTCGGCGGCGGCGCTGCCGGCGAAGTAGCCGACCAGTCCGTAGGTGACCCCCCAGGTGATCCCGCCGAGGGCGTTCCAGAGGAAGAACTCGGGAAAATGCATCTTGTCGATGCCCGCCAGCCAGGCCGCGGCAAACCGCACCAGGGCGATCCAGCGGGCGAAGAACACCGCCTTGGGCCCGTGGCGGGCAAAGAACTTGTCGCCGGCGGCGATCACCTCCACGCGCCGCTTCTGAAATGGTCCGGGTGCCTCCAGCACGCGGCGCCCGAAATGCCGGCCGAGCAGGTAGCCGATGTTGTCACCGACGATCGCCGATGCCACGCCGATCAAGATCACCAGCCAGATCTGGAGCTTGCCCTGGCTGGCCAGCACCGCTGCGAGCACGAGCGCGGTCTCACCGGGCGAAGGCACCCCCAGGGACTCGAGCCCGATGATCGCCGGCAGCAGATAGCCCAGGCCGCTGGAGACGCTGATGATGGCGCCGAGAAGGATCATCTCCGCTGCCGCGCCTCGCCGGCGAGGGTCACGGTCCGGCCGGCGGACGCCGTAACAACGTGAGCAGCGACAGGCCGAGTGGGAGCGTGTGCCCGTCCGCCAGCCAGTGCGCCTCCAACTCGAGCGGGCGCTCGAGCATGTCGTTGAGCCAAGCCGGTCCCAGCTCGAGGTCATTGGTGTAGCCGTTGTGGGTTCCGAGGCGCCGCTGGGCGATTCGGATCACCGCCGCCGGGGCGAACAGCAGGCTGTTGAAGGCGGTCATGCGCGCCACCTTCCAGCCAGCCGCCAGGGCGGCGCCGCGTAGCGAGGCGCGGGAGTAGCGGCGGTGGTGGTGGTTGGCCTCATCGTGCGCCGACCAGAGCACCTGATGGGCGGGGACGGTGACCAGCAACCAGCCGCCCGGCCGGCACACGCGCAGCAGCTCCCCCAGCGCCGCGACGTCGTCGGGCACGTGCTCGATCACGTCCAGGCAGGTGATCAGGTGAAACGTCTCGTCGACCCACGGGAGCTGATCCACCGATCCGATTTCGACCTCACCATGGCCGCGGCTCCGCGCCAGCTCGGCCGCCTCGGCGCTGAGCTCGATGCCGCTCACCTCGCCGAAGTCCACCAGTTCCTGCAGCGTCCGTCCCGAGCCGCAGCCGGCATCGAGCACCCGCGCGCCCGCGGGAAGCGGCAGCTTGTCGAGTTCGGCGCGGATCACCCGCCGCCGACCGCGGTACCACCAATGGCGATCGTCGACGGCGAACGTCGCCTGCATCAGGTTTGGGTCCATCAAGCGGAGATGCTGTCAGCTGGCTGCGCTCGGTGCGGTGCGGAGGATGCGGCCGGTCAAGCCACCGCCACCGGGTCGTGCTCCGGCGCTCGCGTCGACGGCAGCTTCAACGTGAACGTGGCCCCGGGACCGTCGCGGTTCTCCAGGATCAGCTCGCCGCCCATCCGTTCGGCGAGCTCTCGCCCGATCGCCAGCCCGAGCCCGAATCCCGCGTTACCCGAGGTGTCGCGCCCCCGGTGGAAGCGCTCGAAGATGGCCTCGTGCTCGTTCGTGGGCACGCCCGGGCCCTGGTCGCAGACACTGATCATGGCGACCGGTCGCCCCGTCAGGCTCACCGTCACCTCCGATCCGATCGGGCTCGCTCGGACCGCATTGTCGAGCAGGATGCGCAGGATCTGGGCGATGCTGCCGGGGTCGCCGAGCGCCCACACCGACCCGTCGAGATCGTCGAGCCGCGATCGGATCTCCCGCCGTTCGGTCCCGAGCTCGAACTCCGCCAGTACGGCGCGACTGAGCTCTGAGAGCTCCACCGGCTCGGATCGCAACTGGACCTGAGCGTCGATCCGCGAAAGGTCGAGCAGATTGGCGGCGAGGCGCCCGAGCCTCCGGGATTGGACGTGGGCGCGCTCCACCAGCGCCCGCGCATCCTCCAGATCGGGCGAATCGTCGCGCAGGTCGTCATTGAGCAGCTCGAGCATTCCGTCCAGCGACGTCAACGGCGTGCGCAGCTCGTGCGAGGCGGTGGCCACGAACGCGCGTCGCGCCTCCTCCTGCTGCTGGAGGCGGTGCTGCATCGTGGCCAGCGTCCGGGCCAGGTCGCCGACCTCGTCGTGGGCACGATCGACCGGGACCTCGACCGACGGTCCCTCTTGAGCCAGCTCCAGCGCCGCCTGGCGCAGCCGCCGCAGTCGGCGCACGAGCCGGCCCGACAGCGGGATGCCGAGCAGGAGCGTCAGCGCCAGCCCCGCGAGGGCGCCGTCGATGAACGCGCGGCGGACGACGGCGAACACGGACGGGACTTCGGCGATGCTCTTGCGAACGACGAGCACGTAACGGACCGAGGCGGCGTTGAACGGGATCGCGGCGCGGACGTACTCGAGCCCGTCGACGGTGCCGAAGCTGAATACGCGCTTACCGGTGCGGAATGCCTGTGCCACGTCGTCGAGCGCGTCGTCGTCGGGGCCCGCTTCATCGCCCTGGTCGACCACGGCCTGGCTGGCGGTTCCGTCGATCCCGGGGTTGCGGCGCACCTGCACCAGGCGCGCGTCCAGCCGCTGCGCGAGAGCGATCTGGGCGTGGATCACGTCTTCGCGGTCGACCCGGGATCTGCTGACGCTGCCATATGGCAGATGGCCGAAATTGGCCTCGACCCGCTTGTTTCCGAGGTTCCTGCGCAGGGTCGTTTTCTCGGAGTTGCGCAGGCTCTGCTCCAGCGGACCCAGCAGCGCGAGGGCCGCGACGGCGAGCGTGGCCACGGCGGTGAACAGCACGACCCCCACGATCCGGCTGCGCAGACCGAACGCATGTCCACGCACTCGTGGCAACCTAGTCGACCCTCCCGAGACTCATCACGGCGCTCGCAGGCGGTAGCCGGCGCCGCGCACGGTCAGGAGGTACCGGGGCTTCTCCGGCTCGGGCTCCAGCTTCTCGCGCAGGTGGCGGATGTGCACGTCGATCGCCCGCGGGTCTCGATACGCGCTGTCGCCCCAGATCGCACGCAGCAGCTCCTGGCGATTGAGCAGCCGGCCGGGATCCGCCATCAGCGCGTCCAGCAGCTCGAACTCGGAGAAGGTCAGCTTCACCGGAGCCCCGTCGATGCTCACCTCCCGCTGGGCGCGATCCAGCGAGATCGGACCGACGCTCAGGACCTCATCCCCCATCGCCCGCGTTCCAGTCCGTCTCAGCACCGCTCGGATCCGGCTGCGCAGCTCCGCCAGGCCGAACGGCTTGGTGACGTAGTCGTCAGCCCCGGCCTCGAGCCCGAGCACGGCGTCGGCCTCGGAATCGAGCGCCGTCAGCATGATGATCGGGACCACGTTGCGCCGGCTGCGCAACGTGCGGCAGACTTCGTATCCGTCCGGCCCCGGACCGAGCGCGACGTCGAGCAGGACGATGTCGAAGCTGTCGGTGCTGGCCCGGTCGATCGCCGCTCTGCCGTCGGGCACCGCCAGCACGCGATGACCCTCGCGGGAGAACGATCGCGTCAGCATCTCCCGCAGGTCGGACTCGTCGTCGACTACCAGGATGCTCAGCGAGGCGTCAGTGCCCCGGGGCGGCGCCGACGGTGGAGAGGTTGTCGGATATTCCCCGCTCATTGCGACGATGTGATCGTATCGAGCGCCTCCGCCGGTGGACTCAGACCCGTTGCAGCGTGGCGGCGCGGCGCTCGGACGCGGGCTCGTCGGCCGGCACCGCCGCCGAGCGGGGCACCAACCGCCCCTCGGCGGCGACCGCCCACAGCACCACCAGCCAGGTGACGGTGGCCAGTCCGACGTGGACCCAGACCATCTCTGACGGCAGCTTCATCTCGTACTGGACGCTGCCGACCAGACCTTGGGCGGCGAGGAGCACGCCGAGCACGGTCAACGGCTCCAGCGCCTGCGCCGAGGCGCCGCGGTGCCGGCGCAGGAACCAGACGCCGATCACGGCCACTCCGAAGATGGCGGCCACCGTGGCGTGCTGGTGGACCGCCCAGTTCAGGGTGTCAGCCCCTTTGAAACGGAGTCGGTGAACGACCTGGCCGGTGAAGCCCCCGGAGTGGGGTCCGGCGGCAGTCGCGACCGTGCCGGCGAAGATCGTCAGTCCTCCCAGCGGACCCAGTCCTCGAACCGACCACACCGCCAGGCGGTCGCTGGACCGCGGGCGCGTCCCCGGCTCGTGGCTACTGCGCCAGGCCAGCGCGAATGCCACCACCAGGATCAGCAGCGAGAGGCTGAAGTGCGCCATCACGAAACCGGGGGCGAGATGATTCAGGACCGTGAACCCGCCCAGCACCGCCTGGGCCACCACCCCGAGCGGCAACAGCACGGCAAGCGCCGCCAGATCCCGCCGAAACGGCCTGCGGGTGAACGCCAGCACAGCGGCTACGACCGTGATCACGCCGACCACGCCGGACACCGCGCGGTTGCCGAACTCGATCAGAGCATGGGAGCTGAGCGGCGGCAGCGGGGTCCCACCGCATTTCGGCCAGTTGGCGCAGCCCAGTCCCGAGTCGGTGAGCCGCACCGCGGCGCCGCTCATGACGATCAGGGTCAGCGCCCCCAGCGTCGCGTAGACGACGTTTCGGTACTGCCTGGGGGTGACGGCGAGGCGATCAAGCATGGGCGTAGGTGAACGGCAGCGATGGTGTCCGCTCAGACAGGGTCGGCGCCGTCCGATCGCGCTCGGAGGCGATCAGCTGTTCGCGGTCGGGCCAGTCGATCGCCACTTCCGGATCGTCGAAGGCAAATCCTGACTCCGTGTCCGGATCGTAGAACGTCGTGACCTTGTAGACGACGTCGGCGATTTCGGAGAGCACGCAGAAGCCGTGGGCGAAGCCGTCAGGAACGTAGAGCTGGTGGTGCGCCGAGTCGTCGAGGACAAAGCCCTCCCACTGCCCGAACTGCGGCGAGCCCGGGCGGATGTCGACGATCACATCGAAGACCGAGCCGCGCCCGCACCGGATCAGCTTGGCCTGGCCGGGCTGAAAGTGCATCCCCCGCACGATCCCGCGCCGCGATCGCGAATGGTTGTCCTGGACGAAGTCATCGTCTAACCCGAGGTCGGCGAGCGTGCCGCGCCGGTAGGACTCGATGAAGAAGCCGCGCTCGTCGCCGTGGATCGCCGGCGCGAGGAAGACCGGACCTTGGAGCTTGGTGGGGAGTTTCTGCATCTTCAGACGGCCCCCGCGGGACGATACCGACATCGCGGGCAGGCGGCCTCGCTCCCGTCGGCATACCTGGGCGCGTACGGCGCGAGCGATGTCGATGCGTTCTCGCACCAGCTCATGCGAGTCTGCATGGTACGGCCCGTGGCGCATGCCAAGGACGGATCGTGGCCAGATCCTGGTCTCCGGGCCCGAGGCCGAGGAGATCCGGGAGCGGCTCACCGCCGACGAGGATCACGCCGCCCCGCAGGTCGTGGATGTCGAAGTGCTCGGCATCATCCGGCGCGAGCGTCTGCGCGGACGCCTGGATCGCACCGAGGCCGCGCAGGCGGTCGGGGATCTCGCGGCGTGGCCGGCCGAGCGCTTCGGTCATCGGCCTCTCCTCGCCCGGCCCTGGCGGCTACGGGACACCGTGCGCGGCTGGCGACCCGGACCCTCCGGTCGACATGCGGAAGATGTCAACTCCGCCCGTGCTCACTTGCTTCAGTCCCGCTGCCTTGAGCACCGGCAACCAGATCGCCAGCGCGGACGGGTCCGCAATCACCGCGCCGACGTCCCGTTCCCGGATGAACCGGGTCAGCTGTGACGCTGCCTGCGGGCCGGGGGCATTTGCCAGTAGTTGCGGCACCAGGGGGTCCGCCAGATAGTCCGCGGGCGGTGTGCCGAAGTAGCCGCTGGCCATCTTGAAGTACATGCCCGTACTCGCCTGCCAGAGCATGCTCAGCCCGTTCTGACCGTAGGGCAGCGGCATGACGACCTCGTTGCGGTGCAGGTATCGCCTGTACAGGTCGCTGGTGAAAAAACGCGGCACCGAGATCGAGGCATGGAAGAGCGGCGTTCGTGTTCCGGGCGCGGCCGCTCCGACATCAGGAAAGATGAACGCCACGGCGATCAGCGCGAGGAGCCACCGGCGCAGACCTCCACTCCCCGTACGAGAGAGCCACATCGCCGCGATGACGGCGCACCCCAGGCTCACATAAACCGCCACCCGTACCGGCAGGACCTGGCTGAACAGCGGGAGCTTCCCGAGCAGTGAATCGGGAAGCCACAGAATCCGGTGGCCGGCGAACCACAGGTGGCCGCCAAGCGCCCAGAGCACGCAGCATGCCAGCACAACTGCCAGGAACTTCGCCGTCCGCGTCGACCACTCCCGGACCAGGAAGACAATCACGATCACGACCAGAGGAATCCCCAGGTAGGCTCCGCTCTCCACCAGGCCGGAGATGAAGGTGCCGGAGACGCTCGCGAACCGGTGTCCTCCCAGATACGTCACCGCCGTCGGGACGAGGAAGTTCAGCGAGTCGGCCGGAAAGAGCTGATTCCATGCCGCGGCATAAGCATGACCGCGGAAGAGCGCGTAGTACAGATAAGGGGCGCAGACTGCCGCCATCACCAGGTAGGCGGCGCCCAGCTGCGGTAGGAGTCCGACGATGTGCCTGCGGACGGCGGCGGTTCCCAGGCACCACCCGACCCCCAGCGAGAGCACGAGCACTACGGTCAGGGTCCACAGGATCTCGGTGGACAACAGCAGCTGGACAATGACGGTGAGCGCCATCAGCACCAGATACCGGAGCCCGCTGATCACCCCGTCCAAGCGCTGCAGCGTCAACAGGGCTGCGAGCGGAATCGCAAACACGAGAAAAAGGTTGAGGTGCCCTATCAGCTGACCGAGCTCGTATGACGAGAAGCCGAACAGGTACCCACCGAGGAGCGCGGCCGGCCAGCTGGCCAGGTAGGCGCACAGGCGGTAGGCAAACCAGGCGCCGAGCAAGGGCCCCAGGAAGCTCAGGATGTTGTAGGACACGATCGGACCAGCGAGGGCGGTGATCGGTGCGGTCACCAGCGCTGCCCCGGGCACCGATGTCGATCGGGCGAGGTCCAGGCCTCCCGGGGTCCACAGGACGTGCGTGATAAACGGGTTGATGCCGTGCAGCAACGCGTGCGGCCACCAAACCATCGCCCACATGAATTGCGTCTCGTCCGAGGTTCCGACGCACAGGCACTTGCTCGCGGGATGCAGGACGACCTGATGCCAGAGCGCCAGCGACAGCACGAGATAAATCCCAAACGCCGCCCACCCGCGGTGCCTGCCGATCGCTTTCATCGCCGCGGAGCGGCCCGACGTCAAGCCGCGGACGTTCAGCCTGGGTCGCCATTGCGCCGGCGCAAGCATCTCCTACTCCGGATTGGTCTGCGGCAGAGCTGGCTCGGCAGTGGCGACGACCGCGTATTCTCCCGCCGTGTAGCGGTCGACCTCGACGTCGCCGGCGCCATTGGGATGAAACACAAACGCCCGGCCGAAGCCGACCGCACGACACAGCGCGAGCGCGACCTCGGGAAAGACGGGATGCTGATGGGTGAGATCGACCCAGAACGTCTTCAGCGCCGGCGGCGAGTGCGGGTTGACGGTTTCGGCGATCAGCACGCCGCCCGGCGCGAGCGCCCGGCGCGCGAGCGAGAAGAAGCGAATCAGGGTTTCGTACGGTAGGTGCTCGATCACCTGCGCGGCGAAGATCGCTCCGAGCTCACCTGGCGCCAACTCAGCCAGGTACTCAACTCCGTCCTGGAGGACGACGTGCTCGTGCCCCTTCTCGCGGCAGCGGGCGATCATCCCTGCATCTGAGTCCACGCCGGCGTATTGAAACCCGTGATCTCGTAGGAGATCGAGGAACTCGCCCCGTCCGCAGCCGAAGTCAAGCACGGGCCGGTCATCGCCGATCAGCGCGAGGAACCTCGCCTGCCGCTCGCGGATGAATTCCTCGGAGCCTCGGAACAAGTCCTCAAAGGACCGGTAGACGTCCGCATCCTCATGAGCAGGCACCTCGTATCCCTGCACCCTTCCCGCGACAGGATCGCCGGAGATGGCGAACCCATCGCCCGCGATGTACGGCAGCGCTCGGGCCTCGGCGGTGATTCGCTGCACTTGCGAGTCGAGATCCTCCAGCCTGCTGACCACGGGATCGTGCAGCGCAACCAGCACGGCGACGTCGCGACGCAGCGCCCCCAGCTCTCGCTCCGATGAGCGAGCCTCCTTCATGCCTGCTGCCTCCAATCGCTGCTGCGCATCACCCGTCCGCATGAGCTCGCCCTCGAGTCGCTGCATCGACTGCAGCAGCTGGTGATTGACGGTCTGCTGATACGCGCTGAACGGTTTCATCAGCCGCAGGACGGCTCCGCGCAACACCGGTCCAAGTCCGCCGGCAGCCGAGCGGGTCGGGGGCACGGGTCCCCGGCTAAGGGTCGACGGCAGTTCCGGCACGACCATGGAGCGCCGAGACCGCTGCCCGCCGGATGCTTGCAAGACGCTGAGGCGCTCGGCCATCTTGGCCCCGGCCGCCTGCGGCGAGTGGGTCTGTCTGATCGCTGATGCGCCGAGCGCCGCGCGCTCGCCGGCGGCTGCGCGGTCGTCGAACACCTGGCGCATCAGGCGGGCGGCATGATTGAGGTCAGGCTCGGCCCAGACTCCATCCGCAGGATAGGGCGGCGCGTCATCGCCGATCGGAACAAGCTCGTAGTCGACCAGATAGGAGTTCTCCGGGCTCATGAAGTCCAGGTTTCCCGAGTAGCCGGTAGCGATCACGGGCTTGCCGAGATACATCGCCTCGGCCATCGTTAGACCGAAGCCCTCCGAGCGGTGAAGCGACACGTAACAGTCGCATGTCGCCGTCAGCGCATTTTTCAGCCCCGGGTCCAGATACGTGTCCAGCACGCAGATATCGGGGCGTGATGCCGCAGCCTCCAGTAGCCGCGCGTGGGCATCGGGATCGTGGGAGCCGTTGATGCATTTCAGGACCAGGACGGCCTCGCCGGCCAACGGAAACGCCTCGGAATAGGCCGCCACGACAGCCAGCGGATTCTTTCTCTCAAACACACTCAGATAGTCAAACGAAAACAGGAACATGAACCCATCCGGCAGAGCCAGCGATGCGCGCTCCACCGGATCCGTCACCGGAAGCTCCACCGGAAGGGTCACCTGCACCACCGGGATCGGAGACGTGGGCGCAACCGCATCGGCGACGTGGCGGGTTGGCACCCATACCTCGTCGAGCAGCTCGAAGGACCGCTTCCATCCTTCTGGCGGCGCCGAGCTCACTTCCCAGAACCACAGCCCGATCGAATAGCGATTCGCAAACAACGATGGGCCGCCCTGTTGGGCAAGCTCAGGCAGGACGTCGGCATTCATGCAGATGAGGTTGACGGGGTAACGCGCATCCCGCAGCTCAAGGTGCGCAAATGAGTGACCCTGCCGACTCTGTGGGATGGTTTCGCCGTGGAGGGGGAGCAACGGCACCCCCGCTGCGTCCAGGGCCCTGGTGGCCTGCCTCGCCGCCTCTCCGACGCCCAACTCCGCTCGGAAGTAGCCGATGACGTTGACGCCCCACGGAGCCGACGCCGGCACCGGCGGCGCCGGACTGTCCGCGACCGCCGGCTTTGCCAAGGGCGCGGGGAGGAGCCTCGGGGGAAGGCCGAGTTCATGACGACCCACCTCCCTCGCCCAGGCCAGAAACGGCTCTCGCGACACGCCGGTCAGATCTGGGAAGGCGATCCTCAGATCCAATCTCGCGGCATAGGCGGCGCCCAGCGCGCGATTGATCCCGGAGCCCGCACCGGGTTGCTGCTCGGACGCCCAGTGCAGGAGGGCTCGGCAACCTTCCTCTTGGAAAGGTGACTGCTGCAACGCGCCCTCTTTCTCGCCGAGCGCATAGAGCGCCCGGAGCGAAGGCGTCATTTCTGTTCCGTCGTCCAGACGCGCGTACGAGTACGGCCATGAGCGCGCCTCGGCGTAACCGTGGTCGAATGTTGCTTGGGCGTACTCCAGGCATATCCGCCGGAGCGGCGGCTCGCTCGCGAGCTCGGTCCTGGTCTGATGCCGGCTGAGGATCTCCGGTCTGGCGGGGTCAAAGCCGCTGAAATGGAAGAACGCCAATGGCCTTCCGTTCACCAGGTATCTCTCACCCGTCCAAGTCAGGGAACGCTCATGCGCGTTCCAATAGGCGACGTTGTACTCCGGGTGGCGGATGACTGCGTAGTCCGAGACAAAGCTGGGAGCGAGGTCAAACCACCGCTGATCGACGAAGTAACCATATACCGGGTCAACCCGACAGTCGCGAGTAAGCCGTTGACACCACCAGTCAAGCAGCGCCTCGGTTTCCTCCCTTGCGGAGAGCGCTACAAAGCCGAGGTTGTAGACGCCGGCGATCATTATGTCGATCTGGGTCGGTCGTTCGTCATCATCCGGAATGGGCGTCGTGCTATGCGGTGTAAGCGCGAGGCCATGCTCACGCGCCTCTCGGTCGAGCAGCTCGAGTGACCCAAACACCTGGATGTCGGGATCAAGATAAGTGATCGCCTCTGCCCCCTGCTCCAGCTGCGAGCGCAGCAGCCAGGGCTTCACCGCGGTCGAAAGCTCGAGTACGTCATAACGGGCCGCCATCTGGTCAAACGGCGCGCAATCGATGTCGCGAGGCGACAGGAGAGTGAACGGCTCGTCGGCTGAATGCACCAGACCGTCCACCTCGTCGATGATCAGAACGGCGATCTCACTGCCAGGATTGTGGTCCAGGAACGACCTGGCCAGTACCCGGGCTTGCGCCAGGTAGTTCTTGGCAATGATGGTGCATGCGTGCATCGGCGCCACCGTATCAACGACTACTTCTGATCACGGCTGCGAGCCGGACGCTGCACCGATCCCAGCAGGCCGAATGGCCAGAGCAGAGTGCGAGCCAGTGCCGGCCGGGAGGCGACCCGAAGCAAACCGCGCTGCTGGTGGGGGGTCAGCGGACCCTCGTCGCTGGCCAGGGGGATCCGGTCGCCCAAGTGCGCCAGGACCCGAGTCACGTCCTGGCGGGCGCGATCGACTTCCACCAGATATCGCTCGCGCTCGAGCTCTTGCCACACGCGCACCGTCGCGGCCCGGTGGGGGCCGCGCAGCGCTCGCTCGTAGGTGGTCATCAGGTCGTCCACCAGCTCACGCCAGGCCCATCGCGTCGCCTCGGTCTGCAGGCGCGCGATGTGATCCGCGCGCTGGGCGCCCTCCGTCAACAGGCCACGAGCGCGTGCCGCGCTCGAGGACGCGTCCCAAGGGACCAACGTCGCCAGCGAGCCCGACAGCACTTCCCTCAAGGAGGTCTGCGCCGCGAACAGGCACGGTCGTCCCGCCTGAGCGGCCTCCAGCGGGACCAGGCCGAAACCTTCGACCACGCTGGGCACCAGCACCGCTCGTGCGTTTTCGAGCAGCCACTGCCGCTCCTGCTCGTCAACCCCGCCCAGGTCGATGACGGCCCCGCGTACGCGGGCGTCCGCTGACAGCAACTCAGCTTCTTCCGGACGCGAGGAGCCGTGAGCTACGTGGGTGCCGGCGAGTACCAGCAGCCCCGGCCAGCTCTGCTCCGTGCGCAGTGCCGCGAGCAGCTGGATGGCGAAGACTCGATTCTTGTGTCTGTAATCGGGCCCCAGACAGAGAATGAACTCACGGTCTGCCGGCACTCCCGCCGGCGCGCGGGCAACGATCGGGGGCGGCTCCCCGAGCGCGGCGCCCACGACGTCGCCGCGCTCGGGCGCAACCAGGTCCTCGGCCTCGGCGGCTCGTTTGCTGTGCTCTGAGAAGAACACCACCCGGTCGGCGCTGGCGAGCGCGATCCGCGTGATCCTCCGATACTGCTCCCACGTCTCGATGCTCTCGTGGTAGGTGGGGTTGTGATAGGCGATCAGGTCCTGATGGGTGATCACCAGCCGGCGACCGAGCAACCGCAGCAGGGCGAGGTCATCAGCGGTGAAAACCTGCTGGGGCCGGTGCACCACCTCTGACAACTCCACGCCACCGATGACCTCGTCGTAGGTGACAACCTGGATGCCATCTGTCTCGTCCAGCCGACGGCGGGTACGGATGGCAACGTCGGGGCCCACCACCACCCGGACCGCTGCACGCTCCGTCCCGGCCAGCGCAAGCGCCAGCTCGAGCGTGTACAGCTGCGTCCCTCCGGCAGCGGCACCGGGTCCAAGCGAACGCGCATCGATGGTCACCGTCAGGCCCCGCACCGCCACGCGCGAGACGGCGAGCGCACGCTGCAGGACGCTCCGCTCGTCACCGAGATCGTGGTCGCGGAGCGGCCCGCCCGGCCGCGCGTCCGGACCCTCAGTGGCGCCGACGCAGCTCACGAACAGATCGTCGGCCACCACGTTGACCATGCCCGCGCCGGCGCACGCCTCACACAGGGCAGCGATCAGAGACTCCAGGGTGCTGTGGGACGGGGACATCCCGCCAATCAGCTCGAGCGCCGGGCGCCGCACATACAGGCAAGCTGGTCCACCGATCAGCAAGCTTGGAAACGCCCGCAGGGCAGATACGCCAATCCTGCCATCAGCCTCCGGGCCGGCCGCGACGGGCAGCTGAGCAGCGCTGCCGGCGGCATTGCTCAGCGGACTCGCCGTCGCCACCGTGTCGTCGCTGTGCGCGGCCTCGCGCAAACGCTCGAGCCAGCGCGGCGGAACGCGACAGGATGAGGACACGAGCACCAGGTCCGCAGGCGCGGCCAGGTGATCGACCTCGCGCATCACCTGATCAAGCGCCGACTCCGGCCGCGCCGCCAGCACCAGCCGCTCGCGCCGCGCCGGCGAGCTCGTGGTGTCTTCGCCGGAGGCGGAACCGACGACCACGACCGGAACCTCGACCGGCGTGTTGCGCTCCAATGCCTCCATGGCCGCGGCGGTTTGGACGGCGTCTCCAGGATGGTCGATCAGGCACACGACGGTGCCGTACCGACCGACGTCGAGCCTGTCCGCAGGACCCAACCACCGCACGTTCACGGGGCGCCAGCATAGAGTGCGGCGCCTGCAGCCGGTGATGCCGGAGGCGGGCCGGGGGTTGGCGTCGTCGCGAGGCCGGTGACGGACATAATGGTCCGGTGTCCAACCCACAGCATTCTGACCACGGTTCCGAGCCACAGCTTGAAACCGGCATCCGCGCCGGGAGCTTCACGATCCGCGAGCGGATCAGACTGACGATCGAGTACCACGGCGTCCGGGCGCTGGCCTACCGAGCCTTGACCTTCCCCTTGCGCTTCACGCCGTTGAAGCGCCGGCTGCGTCTCGGCCCCACGCCGCGGGGCAACCGGGCGAACGTGCGGCGGTGGTATCGCGCCAACGGCCGTCCGGTGACGATCGTGGTTCCCAGCTACCGTGATGCTTCAGCGGTTCAGGCGCTGGTCAGGTCGATCCAGAGCACGACCAAGCGGGAGCTCGTGCGGATCATCGTCGCCGACGACGACAGCGGACCGGAGCACGTCGCGCAGTTGCGGGCAATACGGGGGATCGACATCGTCGCCGGCGAGAGCAACGCGGGCTTTGCCGGCAACGTCAACCGGGGCCTGCGCGCGGCTGACGCCGACCACGACATCGTGGTCCTGAACTCGGACGTGCTGGCACTGCCCGGGTGGCTGGAGGGTCTGCAATTCGCCAGCACGCGCGCCGATGACATTGGAATCGTGGGCGCAAAACTTCTCTACGAGAACGGAGCGATCCAATTTGCTGGGACCGTGCGCAATCTCGAAGCCCCCGAGTGGTTCGACCATCGCTATCGGTTTCGCAGCCGCGAGTTCGGAGCGGCCAACGTTCCCGGGCCGGTGCTGGCGGTGACCGGTGCCTGCATGTACATCACGCGCGAGACCCTGAAGCGGGTCGGGCTGTTCGACGAGGACTATCCGATGGCCTACGAGGACGTGGACCTGTGCCTGCGCGCATGGGAGGCGGGGCTCAAGGTGCTCTACTGGCCGACAGCCGAACTCCTCCATCTGGAATCAGTGACCCGTGGTACCAATGTCGGAGAGCGAGAGCGAGCTTCACAGCGCGTCTTCTGGACCCGTTGGGGCAACTTCTTCGACGCGCGGGAGGTGCGAGACTCCGATGGGGCGCTGCAGATCGTCTACGTGACCGAGGATACGGGCGTCGGCGGCGGGCATCGCGACGTCTTCGAACACCTCAACGGGCTCCAGGAACGCGGACACCAGGCCGAGCTGTGGACGCTTGGCGAACCGCCCGACTGGTTTGACCTTCGCGCCCCCGTCAGAACCTTCGCGGATTATGACGAGCTCGTGGCCGCGCTTGCCGCCGTGCGGGCGATCAAGGTTGCGACCTGGTGGAATACCGCCAGCCCGGTCTGGCAAGCCAGCGTTCTGCACGGCATTCCCGTTTACCTCGTGCAGGACATCGAAACCAGCTACTACCCGGCCAGCCGACAGCTCCAGGACGCAGTACTGGCCTCCTACCGTCATGAGTTCCACTACATGACGATCTCCTCGTGGAACCGCGACCGCCTACGGGAACTCGGCCTCGACGCGGCGCTGATTCCCCCCGGTATCGACTTGGAGAACTTCCGTCCGCTCCCGGACGTCAAGCGGCGCTCGGACATGGTCTTGGCGCTGGGTCGCGGCAATCCGCTGAAGAACCTACCTTTGACAATCGAGGCGTGGCGCCGGCTCCCCACCCCGCGGCCGGAGCTGTGCCTGTTCGGCATCGAGCCCGAGCTCGCGGCCGAGCCCGGCATCAGATACGTAACCGCGCCTTCCGACAGCGAGGTCAACCGGCTCTTCAACCAAGCGACCGTGTTCGTGCAGACGTCGGTGCACGAGGGCTTCTGCCTGCCCGCGCTGGAGTCGATGGCTACCGGCGGAGCGGTCGTCTGCACCGACGCGCACGGCAACCGGGACTTCTGCAGCCACGAGGGAAATTGCCTGATGCCGGCAGCCGCCGCGGACGCGGTGTCGGCGTCGATAGATCGATTGCTGATCGACCCAGAGCTGCGTGACCGGCTGGGCGCAGGCGGAATCGAGACCGCCATACGGTACGCGTGGAATTACCGGATCGATGCCCTGGAGCAGTTCTTCGAGGCCGTCGCCACCCCCCGATCGATTGCGTCCTCCACCGATGCCGTCCCGCAGGCCCGTCGTTAGCGACTGGTCATCGTGCAGGTCGAGTTCGTCCAGGAGTACCTGCGCTGTCCGGTCTGCCGCCGGGACCGGAGCCTGCGTCTCGACACGCACGAGTCCGATGAGCGCGAAGCTCGCGAAGGAACCTTCGTTTGCCGAGCGTGCGGCGCGCGGCAGCCGCTGCACCGCGGTGTCGCCCACCTGCTGATCGATCCGCCTGGACACGTTGCCGCGGAGGCCGCCGGGTTGGAGCGCTTCGCCGAGTACATGCGGGCCGACGGTTGGAACCGCGAGAAGGTGAAGAAGCTTCCGAACATCGATGACGGTTACTGGTACGTACAGAGCATCTCGATCAACCAGCTTGCGGCGACCGTGGCGTTCGCGCCGGGGCAGTCGCTGCTTGACGTCGGCTCGAACACGTGCTGGGCTTCCAACTTCTTCGCCGTGCGTGGCCTGAAGGTGGTCGCGCTGGACATCGCCACGCCAGAGCTGCAAGGGCTTTACACCTCCGACTACTTCATCGAAGACGGAACCTCCTACTTCGAGCGTGTCCTCGGCTCGATGTACGACATGCCGATCGCGTCGCAGAGCCTCGACTATGTCTACTGCTGCGAGGTCCTTCACCACAACGACAACGTCAGCCTGCGGCGCACCTTCGAAGAGTGCTTTCGGGTGCTCAAGCCCGGCGGCAAGCTGCTGGTGGTGAACGAGACGCTCAAGACCAAACGCGATCCGGTTGGAGTCCATGCTGAGGCAGTTGCGGAGTTTGAGGGCTACGAGCATGCCCACTGGGCGCTGCAGTACCGCGGTGAGGCCGTCCACGCCGGCTTCTGCACCCGACTCATCGAGCCCTCATACCACTGGTTCTTTCGCGACTCACCCCCGGACCGGGCACCGCCGCTGCGAGACTGGCGCGCCCGGCTCCAGCACGAGCTCAAGACGCGTCCGCTCGGACGACGTGCCTACCTGATGTGGATCAACCACATCGCCGGCGGTGTGTCATTCGGGATGATCGCCACCAAGCCGACTCGGCGCCGGCTGCGATCCGCCGCGTCGGCGCTCAGAGATCTTCGGCCACGCGCGGCGCGGTCCGGTTGAAGACGTAAAAGCCGAGGACGAAGATCGCCAGCACGATCCCGATCGGCTCGAGCAACGCGGTCATGGACCCCAGTAGCGCTCCGGCGCTGGGCGTCGCATGGTTTATGAAGCTGTGGCGGAACTGCTGGAAGATCACCGCAAGCGGATTGAGCATGTAGAGGTGAAACAGAGCCGGGGAGAGGTGCTCCTTTACCTTCTCGACCGGAATGATGATCGGCGACGCATAGAAGATGACCTGGTTGACCACTTCCCAGATCGGCTGGATGTCTCGAAAGTAGACGAACAGCGACGACAAGAGCATCGCAATGCCGGTGCAGAGGATGACGAGGATGGCGACGACCAGCGGCAGCTCGAGCCAGGTGAGCATCGGGCGGACTCCCTCGATCAGCGCGAAGATCGTGACCACCACCAAGTTGAGGCTGAGGTTGAACAGCGACAGCAGCACAACCGACAACGGGATCACCAGCCGCGGAAACTGAATCTTGCGCACCAGCACCTCGTTGTCGACCACGCTGCGGACCGCGCCCATCGTCGCTTCGCCAAAGAACGTGAAGAGCACGATCGACCCCAGCAGCTGAGAGCCGTAGAAGTCGTAGCTGGGACCCGCTCCCCGGCCGATGCTCGAGATCTTGGTGAAGAACACGTACAGCACCGCGAACAGGAGCAGCGGCCGGACCAGCTGCCACAGATAGCCCAGGGCGGAACCGAAGAACCGCAGCTTCCATTGCATGACGGCGATGTTGAAAGTCAGGTGCCAGAAGCGGGTCCAATCGTCCGTCAGAGCGCGCGGGCCCCGGATCGGGTGACCGAGGGCTGCGTAGGGAACGGCATCCGCGCGGTAGGTCGTGGTCTCGACGGTCATACCCGCGTCTGCACCCGGCGGGGGCCGACCGAGCGACTCACCCCCGCTTGGACCGGTAGGTCGATGAGCCCGCCGAGCGCCTCGGCGCCGGTCACCACGAACGAAAAGGCGCCCTCGAAGCGGTCGAGCAGGTCGAGGCCGGAGCCGCGATGGGCGATGGTGAACATGGGGCTGTAGCGACCCGGCGCGAGCACGTTGTCGAAGGTGAACGAGAAGACGACTTCCTCGCCGGCATGGAAGCGGCCCGTACGTTCATGCTCAATGGCCGTGCTGGCAACGAGGATCGCCTTGTGCTCCTCGTTGAGGATGTAGAGGCTGGAGGACGGATCCTCGACCGCTACGTTGAAGAGCACCCGGGCGTTGAGGGTCACCCGCTCGTGCTGAGGCGCTCTGGCCAAGCGCTCACCGCGGTCGTTCTCCACCCACGCCTCGATCACCCGCGCGTCGCCGTCGCCACGACGCTCGCTGTCCGCTCCCGAAGCGACCTCGGGGTCGCGGCCGAAATTGAGCTCCAGGTAACGGTCGGCGACCTCGTGGGTGTCGCCGAGGTAGACGGGCGAGCCCCGCTCCAGGAGCAGCGCCCGGTGGCAGAAGCGCTGCATCGCCCCCATGTCGTGGGTGACGAAGACAATCGTCTTGCCGCTGTCGCGCATGTCGTTGAACACGTCGAAGCACTTCTGCTGAAACGAGGCATCGCCGACGGCGAGCACCTCGTCGATGAGCAGGATGTCGGCATCGACCTGGATCGCGACGGAAAAGGCGAGCCGCACGTGCATGCCGGAGGAGTAGTTCTTGAGCTTCAGGTCCTCGAACTCCTTCAGCTCGGCGAACTCGATCACGCTCTCGTAGCGCTTGCGCGCCTCCCGCGGCGAAAGCCCCAGCATGATTCCGTTCATGACCACGTTGTCGCGGGCGGCCATGTCCGGGTTGAAGCCGATCCCCAGCTCGATGAACGTGGACAGGCGACCCCGGCACCAGATGTCGCCCTCGGCCTGATAGATGCCCGCCAGGCACTTGAGCATCGTGCTCTTACCGCTGCCGTTTCGTCCGGCGATGCCAAAGAACTCCCCGCGCTGGACCTCGAACGAGATGTCGTCCAGCGCCCGGAACGTGTGCTTGCGGATCCGCTTGCGGGGGTGAAGCACTCGCTCCTTGAGCGTGTGCGTCCGCTCCTCCGGGACCGTGAAGGACTTGCTGACCGAGCGCACTGCAACCACGGGCAGGCGATCGCTGCCGGGGCCGGGAGAGAGCATGGCCGAGAGAGTAGCGGGAGCTGCTCCGGCATTAGCCAGACGAAGCGTCCCGGGTCGCTAGGAGTAGAACGCCGTGAATGTCAGAACCTGGGACGCGTAGCAGAGGGCCAGGCTCGCCACCAGCAATGTCGCGCCCGCCGCGAGTGCGCGGCGGCTCCCGAGACCATAGAGAGCCCCGACCGCCAGGATCGCAAGCGGGACCAGCGCGGGAAAGACGTACCGCCCCATCTCGGCGATGACCGGCCGTGTTCCCATCGTGTAGAAGACGGCCTCAAACGAGGCGACGATAACGATCGGGAAAAGAAGCAAGATTCCCGTCTCGGGCAGACGAGTGCGGACGAAAGACCGCTGACGGCAGATCGCGAGGACGCCCAGCACCGCTCCTCCCAACATCGCCGCCGCCAGCACCGGATAAACCCAGCTCGCGAAAAAAACGTCATACCATCCGAATGCCGCCCATCCTCGGCGGGTGAAGATGGTCTCCGCGGGCAGACCTCCAGACGGGAAATGAGGTGTCATCCCCCGGAGTCGAGGCAGGAAGACCTCCCACAGGTATGTGAGGTATGAGAGCGGATGATGCAGGGGGACGCTCAAAGAGCTGCTGGCTGTTGTCACCGAGGTCCCGGCGCCACTGAACGGCGCAGCCGGCGTGAGTGCGTTGTCGAGAACCGCCGCCCCGGCATAAGCCACCAGCAATGAACCGACTCCTAGACCCAGGCAGGTGACTGTCCTTCCCCGGAGGCGGACCGCAGTCCGCCGATAGCGCCAGAGTGTGGCCGCGACCGCCAGAACGGCCAGCGGATAAAGCTCATACGCGCTGTCCTTGACAAAGGGAAGCAGGCCCAAGAGCAACCCGAGCCCCACCATGAGCCGACGGTCCAGCCCGCGCCTGAGAAGCCGGATCAGCAGGTAAGCAACCGCGGCCGCACCCGCGTCGATGCCGATGTCGTTGTTGATTGCACCGGAGAGGAACGAGTACATCGGCTGGAACGCGACGAGCAAACCCGCCAGAACTGCCGGCCAGACGTGGCGGGGTGCCAGTTCCCGGACGGCCAGAAACGCGAAGACGCACGCAAATGCGCCGATCAGGACAGAGATCAGCCGAGCGGCTTCGAGCTGCGAGAACACAGAGCTCCCGCTGGCGAGCAGATACCCAGGCGTTATCGCCAGGTAGTAGAGGGGCCCGTAGCTCGAAGTCGTTTCAATGCCCCCTCCGTCATCCGAAATTGGGTGGTTTCGGGCGACGAGCTGTTGGTAGTCGCTCGCGTCTGCGGGAAGGCCAGGAGCACGCGAGTCGCCGAGCTGGTGATCGGTGAGCATGTCGGTCCCCAAGAGGGAGTCCTCCTCGGTCCCGGCCCATCGCTTCCGGACGGACTGAGCGTAAGGGGTTGGCTTCTCCCCACGCTCGGCAAGCGATTGGACATACGCGAAATGATCCACCTCGTCAGGGGCCTGGAAGGCCGGAGTGATCAACGACCAGGCGGCGCCGTTCAGCACGGCAACCACGTAGAGCCAGAGGACCAATCGCCGGAAGCGGCCCTCAGCCGCAACTGCCAGACAGCGCACAGCGACGAATGCGGTGGCTGGAAGAAGCGCCAGGAAGATGAGACCGTAGAGCCACGGAGCCGCGAAGCCCGGACCGAAACGGGCTGCGCGACCGAACATCGTCGCCAACTCGGCAACATAGCTGCGCTTCGATCCCGACCGCGGTAGGTACCAGATGGCAGCCCTCAAGAGCGTGGGCTGGCCGCCGATCCGTAACGGCGGCTGAAGCGCCTCCCTCGTGGGTGTCCCTCCCACCCCAAACGTTCCCGCAACCGCCTCAAGGCAAAGCGCCGCCGGCACGCTGGCCGCGCTAGTCGCGACCGGAGGGATCGCAAACGTGACGCGCTTGATCACGCCGACGGTTGACGGAGCCTCCGTGATCCTGCTGGCGAAGCTGCCTTGGGATGTTCGCAGGGTCAATCGCAGTCTCGGAGCAGCCGCCTGACCCGACGCAGTCGCGATCTGGATACGAGCGGTCGTGGCCGGAATGTTCAGACCTCCCATACAGGCGCGCGATCCCTGGGTCACCCGAGGGCTGATCGTCAGAGCATTGACGCTGTCGGTCCCCGTGTAGTACGCCCGCGGCACCAGACACCAACCGAGGACGAGCGCGGCGAGGGGAATCCCGAATCCAGCCGACCACAGCCAGACCCGGCGATCGCCGTCAAAGATCTTTGTCAACACTTGGGCCGAGATGCGGCGTCACTGCCAAACGCCAAGCTCAGCGCTCATCCCGCCGTAGCCCCAAGATCGAGAGCAGGAAGGAGGCGAAGAAGGCCTGGACGCCGATGATCATCAACGTGGCCGCGACCAGCGCGAGGCGCTCCTCGGCGAGCGCACCGAAGCCGTCGACGATCCAGCGGATGACGACGATCGCCCCGACGACGAACCCCGCGGTGCCGATGACGACACCGAGGACGAGCCCGTGCTCGAGCGCAAAGCGGGCCCTGATCGCCTCAAACCAACGGTCACGCTCCCCCAGGTGATAGGTGCCGTAGGCCTCCGCGCAGATGCCCATGGACATGACCTGAACTCCGACGACGATCAGGAGTGCCCCGGCGATCAGGGTGTGTAGGTCCCAGAGCCGCCCAAGGACATGGACGTTGGCCAGCACCATTGTCGATGCGATCAGCCCCAGGAGGATCAGCACCGCGCCCGGAACGATGAACAGGTAGAACGGGCTGTGAACCAGGAGGAACCGCAGATGCCGCCACCCGTCGCGAAAGCTCGAGAGCTTGGAGGTCCCTCCGCGGGGCGAATACTTGATCGGGACCTCCTCGATCACCAACCTCTCCTTGGCCGCGCGGACCACCATCTCGGAAGCGAACTCCATGCCGGTGGTCCGCAACTCCAAGCGGGGCAGGACATCGCGCCGAATCGCTCGCATCCCGCAGTGGGCGTCGCGCACCCCCGTGCGATAGAAGACGTTGAGGACGCCGGTGAGCAGAGGGTTGCCCACGTAGCGATGCAGCCACGGCATCGCTCCCGGCTCGATGTTGTCCATCCGGTCCCCCATCACCAGATCCGCGCCGGCGTCCAGGCGCTCGACGAACCGAGGTATCTCGTTGAAGTCGTAGGTCAGATCGGCGTCGGCCATAACCACGAAGTCTCCCTGCGCCTGGGCGAGACCCGCCAGATATGCGCTCCCGTACCCACGACGCCGTTCGTGGATCACCGTGGCTCCCGCCTCTGCGGCGATCTTCGCGCTCAGATCCTCAGAATCGTTGTCGACCACGATCACTTCGCCGTCCAGCTGGCTGCGCGAAAGGGCATCCACCGCGGCGGCGACACAGCGATGGATGTTCTGCTCCTCGTTGAGACATGGGATCACCACCGACACCGCAGGTCCTCGTCCCTCGGTCCGCAGCCCATGTTCAATCATCCGCGGAGCGACGCTCACGACTGCATCTCCTGTCTCGCCATGCATCACCAATTATCCCCAGTACGACGGCAGGGCGCTCAAACGCCGTTTGAGCGGAAGCGGGATCTGCTCATGCCTGGCCCCCGCAAGGAGACCCAGCATCTTGGTCGTCTCGTACACGGTCGCGTAGGGAATCCATCGGCGGTGCCCCGTCCGCCACAGCCAGGCGACCTCCCCCCTGGCGTAATCGACCGCCGCTCGGCGCAAGACCCGCGAGGAGTGCCGTTTCCCAGCCATATAGGCGCGGCTGGATGAGGCGCCGGAGTCGAAGAAGCGCCGGAACGCCGCGACGAGCGTGTAGTTGTGCGAGTGCCTGACGACCGCCGTCGGCTCGTAGATCAGGGTGAAGCCGGCCAGGAGCACCCGGCGACTCCATTCCTGGTCTTCGCTCATGATGATGTCCTCCACGAACGGAAACCGCTCCCAGACAGCACGCGGCATGGCGGCGTTGACATTCGAGAACAACGTGGTCGCCATGCTCAGCTCATCCTCTGCAGCTACCTGCTGTCCGCGAGGGTTCGGGCCGTAGAGGAAATCCAGGAAGTACCGCTCCGGCGGGCTGGCCCCTTCGTGGGCGAGTTGACGTCCGTAGACTCCGGCGACGCCGTCGTCGCTGCGCAGCGGTCGGGTGAGCCGACTCAGCCACTCGCGGTCGACTGGGAACGCGTCCTGGCTGACGAATACGAGGAGCTCGCCGCTCGAGCGCGCGGCACCGAGATTTCGCGAGGCGCCGTGACTGAATTCGTGGGCCGGTATCTCGTGGACCTTTGCCGAGTGGGCATTCGCGACGGAGACGCTGTCGTCGGTCGACTCCGAATCGACTACGACGATCTCGATCTCCTCGCTCGTCGCCTGCGAGCGAATGCCGGCGAGACATCGGTCCAGGTCGGCTCCCGCGTCTTTGACCGGGATGATCACAGAGATCACGCGTGATTCTCCATCAGCACCGCCCGACCCAACAAGCTACCTTCCCGTCACGAGCCGTAGCAAGGTGCGAGCTGCGTCAGGGTAGATCAACCCGGCGAGCACCGCGTAGCCGACCAGGCCGACCAGCGCCGCCACTACTCCGCCTAACGCCGTCACGCTCGTCAAGCCGTATAGGAGGAGCGCCGGCAAGCCGAAGCTGAGACCGGCAGCGCCAGCCACCGCAAACAGCGGGCCTACGAGACTTCGGGCACCTGTGGGTGCCGCGATCTTCAAGCCGACGACCGCGAAGATGGCTGGAGCCACGGCCATGGCCACCACCAGACCGTCAACGCCGCCGATCGCCCGCCCGAGCAGCCCGGCGAGAACGTGGAGGGCCAGCAGCCCGACGGCGGCGAAGGCGATGCCTTGATCGCTGGGTCGGCCGGTTCCCGAGAGCAACGCGGGGAGCGTCGCCCAGAGCGCCAGGGTCGCCACCAGCCACGGGATCAGTAGCAGGATGAACGTGCCGAAGTACGAGTTCGCCCCGATCGAGTCCGACGGCAGAAGCGCACGCACAAGCGGAGCGCCAGCGACCGCCGCAACGCAGATGCCCGGCGCCGCGAGCAGCAGTGAGTAGCGAAACGCTCGCGTCATCACGGCCAAGCGTCTATCCACCTGGCCGGAGCCGATCCGAGACAGGGTGACGACCTCCGACATCGAAAGCGCCTGGCCCGTGAACCCGGCGAGATACGAGCACGTGGTGAACGCCAGACCGAACAGAGTGATCTCCCCGGCCCGCATGTCGGTGGCCATGGCAAGCGTTATCGGATACATCACCACGAAGCTCGCGGGGAGTGGAATGCTGCGCACAAGCATCGCCGCGGCCCGGGGCACAGGTCGCCACCGCTGAGGTTTGGTCGGGACCACTCGCAGTGCCACCAGCAGTCCGGCGACGAGCGAGGCCGATGCAGCGAGGATCGTCCACGCCAGAACGGTCTCGGATGCCCGTTCCCGGAGGAGGAAGAAGGCCGCCAACCCGATCGCCGCAGACGCCATGTAGACGACCGCCACAGAATCGAGCCGGTCGACCATCGCCCCTCGTACGGCGAGTCCCGCAGCTCCCAGCTGAAGCCCGATAGCCGGGGCCATGATTCGAAACGACGAAGTAGCAACGTCTTGACCTCTAGGCCCTGACCCGGCCGCGACGAGATGGCCGAGGGGCGAGGCGAGTGCGGCGCAGAGCAGTGCCGCCGTCACGGCGATCAGCACCACCGCCCAGCCAAACGCGACGCCGGTGACCTTGGGAGATGGCCCTGAGAGCAGCGGGATCGCCGTCGTTCGGAGCAGCTGCCCCATGACCACGATCAACGAATACACGGCGAGCGCGGCGATCAGGCCATCGGTACGGTGCGTCGCCCCGAAGTACCGCAGGTAGAACGCAACCTGCACCGCCGAGCCCAGGGCAACGCATGCCAAGGCTGCCCCATTCATGGCCGCGCTGCGCGTGGCCGCATGCCGTAGGCTCGCGGCGATGGTTGCTTCGTCGATCGTTTGTGCGGGATCCACCATCTCGCGTCACGCCACCGGGCTCGCAGCGTAGCCGGATGGCCTTGCTGTGATGGGCGTAGGCTCGAAGATCCGCCATCGACTGGGACCTCTCGAACCGGTCGCGGCCGAGAGCTATCGCGCTCGCTTCATCGACCTCGACGATTTCTCACGGACCGTCGCCAGCCTCGTCGCGCCTACGAGAATCATCGAGATCGGCTGCGGCGACGGAGCAGTCGCCGAGCGGATGTGTCGGCTGTTTGCGGAGACGTATTACGTCGGCGTGGACGTCGCGCCGGCGCCCGGGAGGTTGTTCCGTGGCGACCGACATCGAGCCAGTTTCCGGAGGATCAATTCCGCCGACCTGCTCGCCGAGGATCCCGAGCAAGCAGACCTGGTGCTGCTCGTCGACGTGTTTCATCACCTGCCGGAGCCCCAGCGCCTGGCCACGCTTCAAGACGTCGATGCCCTGTGCGCCCCCGGCGGAACGATCGTGATCAAGGACTGGGCGCGAACGAAGACGTTGGCTCATCTCGCGTGTTTCGTATCGGACCGATACATCACGGGCGATCCAAATGCTCGGTATGCGAGCCGGGGCGAGCTCTGGGAGCAGATCCAAGCCGGCATCCCGGACGCCCAGCTGGTCTGCGAAGCGCAGATACCTCCACGCCGCAACAACCTCATGTTCGCCCTTCGCAAGCCTCCGGCTTGAGGCGATTCGCGAGGCCGCCGCCGCCGGCTCGACTCCGATCTACCGGATCCAGGGCGACTCCGCCGCACCGGCCGCCGAGCGCTCGCCCCGAGACAAGACTTTGTGATCGGCGTCGACCATCCGCCTGATCATCTGCTCGAAGCTCGTCTGCGGCGTCCAGCCCAGGATCCGCTGAGCCTTCGACGAATCTCCAAGCAGGTGATCGACCTCCGCTGGACGGGCGAACACGGGGTCCACCACCACGTGGGCATCGGCGTCGAGTCCGACATGGTCAAAAGCGACCCGCAGACAGTCCCTGACCGAGTGCGCCACCCCCGTCGCGATCACGAAATCCTCGGCAGTGTCCTGCTGCAACATCGCCCACATGGCCTCGACGTAGTCGGGCGCATAGCCCCAATCCCGCTGGGCATCGACATTGCCCAGACGGACCTCGTTGAGCAGACCCAGCCTGATCGCCGCCGCGTGCCACGTGATCTTGCGCGTGACGAACTCGAGGCTGCGGCGCTCGGACTCGTGGTTGAACAGGATCCCGCTGGTCGCGCGGAGTCCGTAGCTCTCTCGATAGTTGACCGTGATGAAGTGGCCGTAGGTCTTGGCCACGCCGTAGGGCGAGCGCGGATAAAACGGCGTCGCCTCGGTCTGGGGGATCTCACGCACCTTGCCGAACATCTCGCTCGACGACGCTTGATAGAAGCGTGCCTCCGGACAGACCTCGCGCAGGGCCTCCAGGATCCGGGTCACGCCGACGCCGGTGAACTCGGCGGTCAGCGTGGGCTGGACCCACGAGGCGGCCACGTACGACATCGCGGCGAGGTTGTAGATCTCGTCGGGTTGCGAGGCGCGCAGCGCGTCCACGAGCGACCGCTGGTCCAGAAGGTCGCCCTGATGCAGGATCACCTTGTCTCGAATGTGCTCGATCCGATCGAATCTCTCGGTGGAGGAGCGGCGGACGAGACCGTGCACCGCGTATCCCTTGCTGAGCAGAAGATCGGCTAGATACGAGCCGTCTTGACCGGTGATGCCGGTGATCAGGGCGGTCGGTGAGGGAGTCACCACATCCTCATGCGGTCCGTGAGGGAGTCACCACGTCATCATGTGGTCGCGGCGGAAGCCGATTGCCTGCTTGGCGAGTCCATCGGGGTGGGGATGCTAGCCGCGCCGGATGTGAGACGCGGCCGCAGGAACCCGAGATGAATATCCGGCCTCATCCCTAGCGAGCGCGGCCCTCGCGCGAGAGAAATCGAATCACAGCCGGCGAGAGCCGATCCGCCCGCGCTCCCAGCAGGGTTCCGATGCTCCGCACAAGATGGTGCAGGGTCGAGCGGGCCAAGAGGTGGACAGACTCCAGACTCCTGGTCGATCCGCCGGATCGCGAACCGGCCCAACGCCAGTCGGCCCCGACCATCCCCCAGACGTCGACCGCGACCGTCCGCGTATCCAGCGGAGGCCGCCAGCCGTAGAGCTCGTGCAACGCCCGCGCCTCGTCGAAGCTTCGCTGTAGCCACCCCCAATTCGTGTACTCGTGCGAGTGGATGACCGCCGCGTCGGGCACGAACACCTTCGCGTATCCGGCTCGCAGCATGTCATGGGCCAATGCGTGATCCTCGGCGTAGGAGATGGGCCGGAACGGAACTTCGGTCCACGCCGACCGCGCGACACACCCGTTGGCGTCGGTGAAGAATCCCCGCCGGCCGAGCAGAGCCCGCGTCGGGATGGCGATCTCGTCGTCCGCCAGCCGGTCCACGCTCAGCTGACCGCCGGGCGCGAACCTCTCGAACCACTCCGTGAGCTCTCGCGCCACCATCGGGCTGGCCGCAGGACGCGGTCGGTACGGGCCGAAGGCGAGACCAACGTCGGCAGCTGCAGCGAAGCCGCCGACCAGGCGGTCGAGCCACAGCTCGTTCGCGGGCCACGAGTCCTGCGTGAGAAACGCGACGTACTCGCCCGTTGAGTGCTCCATCAGCAAGTTGCGCGTGCCTCCGTGGGAGAATCTCGCCGGGTCGATCTCGATCACCTTCGCTCCCAGATTCCGGGCGAGCTGCACCGATCCATCGGTCGAGCCGGAATCGCAGACGAGGACCTCGACCTCGCCCTTCCACTGCTGAGCGGTCACCGCCGTCAGAAGCGATGCCAAGTCGCGGCCGGGATTGAGGATCGGTACGGCGACCGTGACCTTGGAGTTCATGTGCGAAGGCGGCCCCGCCAAGCCGTGGCCTGGCGTGGCTTAGTATCGGCGCATCGCCTCAACTTCATCGCTGCGATCGTCGCAGGTGACGAGCGAGCCTCGATGCCTGGCCTGCACGAATCAGCTGTCGGTAAAGCCGGCAGTCGTCGGCCGAGACCGGATGCATGGAATCCCGGGCTCGTGGGCGGTGCACGAATGCCCGAGCTGCGGTTCGGGGACGACGCTGCCCCTCGCCGAAGAACAGGAGCTGTCGGCCTTCTACCCCCGGGACTACGCCCTGTTCAGCCTCCCGCGAGGACCAATGGCGGCAGTGATGGTGCGCGTGCAGGGAGCCCGAAATCGCCGATTCCCATTAGCGGGGCTCGGCACGGGCAGTCCCGGCACGATGCTCGACGTGGGCTGCGGGCGAGGAGATTTGGCAGCCTCGTGGCTGGCCGCAGGGTGGCGCGTCCTCGGGGTCGAACCGTCACCCGAGGCGGCCGCCACTGCTCGCCGACGAGGCACGGAGATCGTCGGCGAGACCCTTTCGACTGCCGTTCTCGCGCCGTCCTCGCTCGATGTCGTCGTCTTTCGCCACTCGCTCGAGCACGTGATCGATCCCCGAGCAGATCTCCACCGGGCACATACGGCGCTGCGTCCCGGAGGCCGACTCGCCCTGTACGTCCCGAACTGGTGCTCGTGGCAGCGCCGCGCCTTCGGCGAGTACTGGTTTCCGCTCGAGCTGCCGCGCCACCGGACACACTTCAGCCCAGACGGGCTCCGGGCGGCGATCGACGCCGCCGGCTTCGGGAAGTCAGACGTCCGCCGGGGTCGGCCACTGATCACGACAACGTGGAGCCTGCAGTTCCGCCTCTTCGACAGGCTCTTGAGCCACCACGGGGCAGCGCTGCTCGCCGGTTATATGGCTTCGCTTCCCGTATTCGCTGCGGCAAGCGCCGTGGACGCCATTCGCGGCGACGGCGACTTCTTGCACGCGACCGCTGTCAAAACCGATTGAGCAAACACCGGCGGACCTACAGGTCCGCCAGGATCACCTTGAGGCCTTCGGTGAGCGCCACCTGGGCCCTCCAACCCAGGTCCCGCTCGGCCCGGCTGACTTCCAGGCAGCTCCGGCGCACCTCTCCAGGCCGCTCGGGCGCGAACTTGGCCTCCGCCAGCGGGAGATCGCTCACCGCGCGCAGCGCCTCGAGCAGGTCCAGCACCGAGGTCTCACGTCCGGTGCCGATGTTGATCGGACCCGTCAGCTCCGAGCCGGCGGCCAGCAGGTTGGCGCGCACGACGTCCGAGACATCGACCCAGTCACGGGTCTGACCTCCATCGCCGAACACCGTGGGCGCTCGTCCCTCCACGAGATGTCCGCAGAAGATCGCGACCACGCCGGCCTCGCCGTGCACGTCCTGGCGAGGGCCGTAGACGTTGCCGTAGCGCAGAGAGACGGTCGAGAGCCCGTGCAGGCGCGTGTACAGACCGCAATATCCCTCGGCCGCGAACTTGCCCTGTCCGTAGGGCGCCAGCGGTGCGATCGCGTGATCCTCCGGGGTGGGGATCAACTGGGCGTCGCCGTAGAGACCGCCGCCGGTGGAGGTGTTGACGACTCGGCGGGACCCGGCCTCCCGCGCCGCCTCGAGCACCGCGATCGTCCCCAGCACGTTCGTGATGGCGTCCCCGTCCGGGTGCTGGACCGAGTAGCGGACGTCGATCTGGGCGGCCAGGTGAAACACGACCTCGGGATGAGCGGCGGCGGCGATCTCCGCCACCGAGTCGGCGTCCCGGACGTCGGCCACCTCCAGCCTCGCGCCGTGCGACAGCGCGGTCTTCAGATTCGCGCGCTTGCCGGTGGAGAGGTTGTCGATCACGGTCACGCGATCGCCACGGGCGACGAGCGCGTCGACCAGGTTCGAGCCGATGAAGCCGGCGCCTCCGGTGACCAGGCAATCCATTAGCAGCGCCACCTTAGTCTGTGCAGCTTTTGCACCAGCCGGGGGCCAAGCGGCCAACTGCGTAACTTGGGCCCGGAATCTCCGTTCCTAGAGCCATGCGCGTTCCGACCTTCGCCCGCTCACAGGGAGATCGTGAGTTGTTGATACGCCCCCGGGGCTCATCGTTGTCAGAATCCAAACCTCTCGCGTCGCCGGACGCCTTCGGCGTGCTCGGCGTTCCGCTGGGGTTGACGGACTACGAACAGACTCTGGACTGGATCGACGCGAAGGTGGAGCGGCGGGAGCGCGGCTACGTCTGCGTCTGCAATGTCCACACGGTGATGGCTTCATCCGAGGACGCTGAGCTGCGAGGCGCGCTGATCGCGTCCTCGCTCAACGTACCCGACGGACAACCGCTGGTGTGGGCGCTGAATCTGCTCGGGCACGAGCTCCACGATCGGGTCTACGGCCCTGAGCTGATGGCGCGGGCATGTGCCCGGAGCGCCGAGAGCGGGCAGCGCCTCTACCTGTACGGCGGCCGCAACCAGGGAGCGCTGGTGCAGCTGGCGCTCAACCTGCGCCAGCGTTATCCGGGCGTCCAGATCGTGGGTGGATACTCGCCTCCCCACCGCCCGCTCAGCCCGGAGGAGCGTCATTCGGTGGCCGAGACGATCAACGCCTCGCGCGCCGACGTCGTCTGGGTCGGCATCGGCGTGCCCAAGCAGGAGAAGTGGATGGCGCAGATGCGCGACGAGCTGGAGGCCCCGGTGCTTGTCGGCGTCGGTGCCGCGTTCGACTTCCACGCCGGACTCGTCCCCCAGGCCCCGGATTGGATGCAGCAGCGCGGGCTCGAATGGGCCTACCGACTTGCCCACGAGCCACGCCGGCTGTGGCGGCGGTACCTCCGCTACAACCCGCGCTTCGTCTGGGCGTTGGCCCGCCAGCTGATCGAGCGCCGTCGCCGGCTCCAGCGATAGGACCCGCCCGCCGTCGCAGGCGGCGCCAAGTTCCGGGACGGCAGAATCTGCGGGCATGGCTGGCCGGCCAACAGCTTCGATCGTCATCCCGACCCGGAATCGGCCGCACTATCTGGCGGTGGCTCTGGACACGGTGGCACCGCAGGCCGAGGCGGCCGGGGCCGAGATCATCGTCGTGAACGACGGTCACGACAGCGAAACCGAAGCTGTCGCCATGCGCTTCGGCACGCGGGTGGTCGCCCCAGCGCCTCCCGGCGGCGTGAACGCTGCACGAAACGCGGGAATCGATGCCGCTCGTTCTGAGCTGGTGGTCCTGATCGACGACGACGTGGCCGCCCCCGGAGGCTGGCTTCGGTCAATCCTCACCGGGACGGCCTCGGCGCCGGACATCGATGTGTTCGGGGGGCCCATCCGGCCACATCTGGAAGGTGGTGGACTTCGCTCCTGCGGCCGGGAGGACCTGCCGATCACCGCCCTGGACCTCGGCCCGGTCGATCGCGATGTGGCCCTGGTGTGGGGCGCCAACATGGCGCTGCGTCGCCGAGCGATGCAGCGCGCGGGACGCTTCGACGAAGCCCTGAGTGGGCCTGGTGACGAGGAGGACTGGGAGCGCCGCTACACGTCGCGCGGCGGGGTGGTGCGATATCTCGCCGGCGCGGGTCTGGACCATCGCCGGACCGCCGCCGACGCGACCGTGCGCAGCCTCTCGCGCGCGGCATATAACCAGGGACGCGCGTCGCGCCGCCTCGACGTCCGTAAGGGAGCCGCGCCACCGCTGCGCAGCGAGATGAGGACGCTTCTCGGGTGCAACTGGCACATCTTCAGGCGACGTTGCGCCAACGGCATAGTGCTCACCGCGCACGCGGCGGGACGCCTGCGCGAGACGCTCACGCCGAGCACCGGATGACCGATCGGCCGCCACGCGTTGACTTTCTGTCTGGGACCGGCGGCCAGGTGCACGGCATCCGCGCCACCGCCCGGGCGGTGATCGCCGACGCCGTCTGCGACGCGGCGGCCGCGGCCTGCCTGACTCCGTGGCGCCTCGCGCGAGCGGCGCGGTCCGGCCCCCGGCGCCGGGTCCTGGCGCTGGGCATCGAGCGCACCGACGTTCCCAATGTGCTGCCGGCGGCGCACGCCGAGCTTGCGCGGTCCCGCCACGAGGTGGAGTTTGCGGCGATGCCGGCCGGTCAGCGTGGCAAGTTCGAGAATCTTGACCAGCTGCTGCGCGAACATCCCGCCACCGGGCACGATTGGCTGCTGCTCGTCGACGACGACGTCGTCCTCCCCCGCGGATTCCTGGACGTGTTCCTCTTCCTGGCCGAGCGCTTTGACTTCGCGCTCGCGCAGCCCGCCCACCGGTGGCGATCGCATGCTGCCTGGGCGGTCACGCGGCGGCGACCGGGCATGATCGCGCGGGAGACCAGGTTTGTCGAGGTCGGTCCGGTGAGCGCGCTGCGCGCCGTCACGTTCGACGAGCTGCTGCCGTTTCCGCCGCTGCGATACGGATGGGGGCTGGACGCCCACTGGTCGGCGACCGCGGCGGCGCGCGGCTGGCGGCTGGGAGTTATCGACGCCACGCCGGTGCGTCATGGCCTGCGCCGGATCGCGTCCTCGTATTCCTGGGACGCGGCGGTCGCCGAGGGACGCGACTTCCTCGCCGAGCGCTCTTATACACCGGCGGCCGAGGCGCAGCAGACCGTGAGCTCCCACTTCAGCTGGCGATGAGGGTCCTGATCGTCGCCGAGTATTACCCGCGCGCGTCGGACCCCACCCTCGGCGTGTGGGCGCACCGGCAGGCAGCGGCCGCCCGCGACCACGGCGCCGACGTGCGAGTGCTGGTCCTGCACCGGCCGGTGCCGTCGCTGGCAGACGTACGCCGATTGCGCCTCGGCGCTGTGCGAGAGGCGGTGGGCCAACCCCGCAGCACGGTCCTCGACGGGATCCCGGTCAGCTACCTCCGGTACCTCTCGCCGCCCCGCCCGTGTTCGTACGCCTCCTGGGGGGCGTGGGCCGCGCCGACGCTTCGCCGAGCATTGGCGCGCGTGCGAGCCCGTTTCCGGTTCGACCTCATCCATGCCCACTATGCGGTCCCGGCGGGCGACGCGGTCCGCCGCGCCGCGCCGCGGGTGCCGCTGCTCGTGTCCGTGCACGGGGGCGACGTCCACGGACCGCACGCCGACTCGCCCGCGGTTCGCAGGACACTGACCCACGCTCGGCTCGTCCTGGCCAACAGCGCGGGGACGGCCCGCCGCTGTGAACGGCGCGGCGCTGCCCGCACTCGCGTGGTGCACCTCGGCACCGATCTGCCGCCCCAGCCGTCGACCACGCCCGCCGACCCGACGTTGGTCACGGTCGGCAACCTGATCGCCCGCAAGCGCCACGCCGACGTGATCGAGGCGCTGTCGATCCTGCGCGAGTGCCATCCCCGGATCCGGTACGTGGTGGCCGGCGACGGGCCTGAGCGGGACGCGCTCAGGGCGCTGGCCTGCGCCCGCGGCGTGACCGACGCCGTGCAGTTGAGTGGTCGCCTGCCGCACGCCGAGGCCGTCGCCGCGGGGCGCAGTGGCTCACTGTTCGTCCTGCCGAGCGTGGCCGAGGCGTTCGGGGTGAGCTACGTCGAGGCAATGGCCGCCGGAGTGCCCGCGGTCGGCTGCCGCGGCGAGGACGGACCCGAGGAGATCGCGGCTGCCGGCGGTGGAATCGAGCTCGTCGCCCCCCGGCACCCCACCGGTCTAGCCGAGACGATCGGCGCCCTGCTTGACGACCCACCGCGGCTGGCAGCGCTGGGGCGCCAGGCGCGGGAGACGGTCGCCCGTGAATTCACGTGGCAGCGCTGCGGGCGCGAGACCGTGGCGGCCTACGAGGAGGTGCTCGGTGGCTGAGACATCCGATCTGTCGCCCGCCTCCGCCGCCTATGACCGGTCCAACCTCCTGGATCGCCACAGCCGCCAGTCCACGCTCGAGGTCAACTACCGGCACACGATGGAGCGTGAGCGCGAGCTGCTGGCGCGGCGGCTCGCAGTGGCCGGCGGAGACGTCCTGTCAGTCGGGTGTGGCTGGCATCCCGGCCGTCATCTGTTCCCGGCACCGGCCTTCCGGATCCTCGCCGCGGATGCCGATCCGGCCAAGGTGGCCGGCGTGCTCGAGACTGGCCGCGCCGACGCCGGACACGTTGGTTTCGCCGGTCGGCTCGGCTTGCCCGCGCGTTCCTTCGACGTCGTGCTGTACCGGCTGGTGCTGCATCACATCGCGTTCCAGGGCCCGCTGAGGCCCTGCTTCAGCGAGGCGGCGGCGCTGCTACGGCCGGGTGGCGCGCTGATCGCCATCGAGCCGGGCCTGTGGCACCCGGTTGGCATGGCGCTCGCGCTGGCCAACCGGGCGGATCTGGGCACCTTCCTGCATGGCACTCCCGATGACATCCCCTTGTCCCCCCGCCGGTTGGCCGCCGAGGCTCGGGCGGTCGGCCTCCTGCCCGAGGTCCACGCCGTGACCTACACCTGGCGGCGGCTCGCGCCAAGCCTGCAACGCGCTCTTGCCCCGCTTGACCGGCTCGGCTCGAGGCCCCGGCTGGCGCCCGTCGGCCACACGTTGATGTTGATCGCACGGACCCCGTGACCCCCGCGAAGCGCATATCTCGATTGCTAGCCTCGGCTCCCGTGTCATCTCTCGCCACGGCGCCGGCGGGCGCCGGGGAGGGCGCCCCGGCGCAAACGCCTCGGACGGTTCGGCCCTTCGCACCTACCGGCGATGCCATCCTCGGGTTCTGTCTCGCCGCCGTCCTCGTCGCGCTGCCGTTCCTGACCAGCGGCAGCGCCGATCCAAGCGTCCCCGTCGCCGCAACCTATAGCTGGGCGGAGATCGCCATCACGCTCCTGGGGGCCGCCGCGTGTGGGACGGTGGTCGTGATCGGGGCCCGGGGTCGCGCCTGGGGTGCCGCCACGATCGGCCTGTTCGCCGCCTTCACCGCGTTCGCCGCGCTCTCGATCCTCTGGTCGGTGGTACCCGACTGGTCGTGGTTCGGGGCCAACCAGCTCGTCTCCTATCTGGCGGTCCTCGCCGGTGCCGCCGCCATGGCGCGAGTGTTCCCGCAGCGGTGGCCCGGGGTGATCGGGGGCCTGGCCGCCGGCATGGCCGCCGTCAGCGGGTACGCGCTGCTGGCCAAGGTGTTCCCGGCGACGCTCGCCGCCAGCAACCAATATGGCCGGGTCCAGGCTCCGTTCGGGTACTGGAATGCGGCCGGGGTCGCAGCGGCGATCGGGCTGCCGGCGTGCCTGTGGGCGGGGGCGAGGCGCAACCCGGGGGTGATCCTGCGAGCGCTGGCGGCCCCGGCGCTGACGCTGGTGATCACGGTGGTGGTGCTGTCCTATTCGCGCTCGGCGGTGCTGATGGCCGTCGTCGCCATTGCCTGCTGGGTGGCCTTCACGCCGCTGCGCCTCCGGGGAGTCGCGATGTTCGCGGTCGGCGCCGCCGGCGCACTAGCAGTCGCCGTATGGGCGCAGGGGCAGCACGCGCTGACGGGCGACAAGATCGGCCCGTCCGCTCAAGACGCCGCCGGACATACGTTCGGCGTCGTGTTCCTGGTGGTCCTCGTGCTGGTGACGCTCGCCGGACTTGGCGTGGCGCTGGCGATGGATCGGGCGACGGTCTCGCCGCGATGGCGACGCCGCTTGGGGATGGGGCTGATCGTGCTGGCGGCGCTGATCCCGATCGGCGGGGTGGCGGGGCTGGCGGCCTCGAGCCGCGGGCTCACCGGCGAGATCTCCCACGGCTGGAACGCGCTCACCAATCCCAACGCGGCGCAGCCGAGTGATACTTCCGGCCGGTTGGCCGAGCTCGGCTCCAGCCGGCCGCTGTACTGGGAAGAGGGGATCAAAGCCGGCGAGCACGCGCTGCTCAAGGGCGCCGGTGAGCTTGGCTACGGGGTCGCCCGGCTGCGCTACGCCACCAAGCCGTACAAGACCGACCAGGCCCACAGCTACCTCGTACAGACGTTTGCCGACCTGGGACTGGTCGGGCTCGCGATCACGCTCGCCCTGCTGGTGGCGTGGTGTCTCGCCGCGGCCCGTCCGCTCGCGATCGGGGTGGCGTGGCGAGCCCTCCCCGCCGAGCGAAACGCCGAGCGTGAGGGGCTGATCACGCTCGCGGCGATCGTCATCGCCTTTGGCGTCCAGTCGCTGATCGACTGGACATGGTTCTTTCCGGGGCTGGCTGTCCCGGCCCTGATCGCCGCGGGATGGCTGGCCGGGCGCGGCCCCTTGGAAGTCCCTGTTGGACGGAGACCACGGCCGCGTCCCCTCCGTCAGCGGCCCGGCGCTGCAGCGCTGCTGACCGGGCTGGCCGCCGCCGCGCTGCTGGCGTCATGGCTGATGTGGGAGCCGTTGCACTCGGCCCAGGAGGTCGGCGCGGCGATCAGCGCCGACACGAACTCCGCCGCGTTCGCCCACGCTCGCGCGGCGGCGGCGAGCAACCCGCTGTCGGTCGCGCCCCTGAACGAGCTCGCCGCACTCGATCACAACCTCAATCTGAACACGGCCGCCCGCGCGGAGCTCGTCAAGGCCACGCAACTTCAGCCGCGCAACCCGCAAAGCTGGTCGGCGCTCGAGGTCTTCGACCTCCAGAAGCACGAATGGCGTCGCGCGATCAACGACGCGGGGCACGTGCTGACCTTGGACCGGGCTGGGGACGGTCAGCAGCTGGGGGCCGCGATCATGCTGCAGCAGGCCCGGGCCGGGCTGGCCGCTGAGCGCGCCCAGACGCGCTAGTGGGCCGCCTCCCCACCAGCGGCCACCGTCACGGACAAATCAGTCCGACGGACAGGGAAGTACGTCGGCACGCGGGCCGGGGCAATGTCATCTCAATCTCACCTCAACCCGCGCGCGGTCAGCAGCCGCCGCCACAGCGGTGGGCCGCCCGTCGCGCGCACCTGGACGTCGGTGAACCCCAACTCTTCGAGCACTTCGCGCAGCGAGCGCGCGGTGTACAGGTGCAGGTGATCGCCGAGCGGCTCCGAGTAACGCTCGACCCCGTGCACCGCCAGCCGAAGCCGCCCATGGCTGGGAGTGGTCAGCAGCAGCCGGCCCCGAGGCACCAGCACCCGCCGGACCTCCGAGAGCCAGTGGGCGGTGTCGGCCACGTGCTCTATCACCTCGCTGGCCCAGACGACGTCGAACGACCCGTCGTCCAACGGCAGCGGACCGTCGATGGGCGCGGTGCGGAAGTCCAGCTCGGGGTGGCGCTGGCGCGCCCGCCGTACCGCCGCCTCGGCCACCTCGACGCCGACTACCAGCGCGCCGGCGCGGGCGATGTCGGCGGTCAGGTCGCCGGCGCCACAGCCGAGGTCGAGCACGCGCTCGCCGGCGTGGATGTCGGCCAGCGCGAACGAGCGGCGGAGCTCCAGATCGGGCGGGCGCAGATCCTCGGGCAGGCGCTCCCATAGGTCCTCGTAGTAGTCCTTCACGGCCGCGAACGTAGCGGACCCGGCCAGTGTCAGCTCTGAGTCTCGGCCGCGGCCGGCGTGACGACGATCCTGGACTCTCCGGTGCCCGCCGGCGCCGCCTGCAGCTCGCCCGGCAGGTCCCACAGATACAGGCCGACCGCCTCGGCCAGCGCGTCGCCGAGCTCGTCTAGCGTTCGGCCTGAGGCGAAGCATCCGGGCAGCTCGGGGATCTCTGACCAGAAGCTCCCGCGCTCCTGGTGGACGACGACCGTGAGCTCCATGCCTGTCCCTCCGTCTGTTTCAGACCGGCCTGCTTGACGATTGACTGTGTCAGTCCCTTTCCGTAGTCCCGCCCGCCATGGCGCGGCAGGATGACGGGGACCGCGTCCGGCTTGATCATCTTGGTGCCGTGCCGGCCACCCTTGCCGACTGCGTAGCCGCTGTCGATCAGGAGGCGAATGGCGCGGCGCTGGTTGAGCACGGAACCGGACACGCGCTCCACCGTAGACTCGGCGCCGGCCGCAGTGGGCGCTGGGCCGGGAATTGGCACAGAGGTTTGACACCCCCGGCGGCTTCGCGACACATTCCACCGGCGAAGGCCGAGCGGCCCCGACCAGAACCCGCGCCCCACCCGTAGCATCAAGCATCGCATGTCGACGTCGACCTCGCATCAGGATCGCACTCCGCGTCGCTGGCGCCGGGTCGGCCACAACATCGTCGTCCCCGGTGGCAACCTGCACGACCTGGAGCGCCGGCTGACCGGCGCCGACTGGGACATGGTGGAGCTCGACGTCCTGGCCCGCGGCGACGAGCTGGTGGTCGCCCATGACACCGCCGATCTGGAGCACCCCGAGCCGATCCGGTTCGCCGACGCGCTGCGCGCCCTGCGCGATCTGCTCGGACCGGAGGTGGAGATCGACGTCGACGTCAAGGCGATCGGCTACGAGCCGGCGGTGGTTGAAACGCTGCGGTCGCTTGACCTGACCAGACGAACCCTGGTCTCGACCATGGAGCCCGCCACCCTCGCCACCCTGCGCCAAGCCGCGCCGGAGCTGCGCCTGGGCCTGTCGGTGCCGAAGGTGCGGCGTAACTACCTGGCCCACCCCCTGACCCGTCCCGGAGCCCAGCTGATGGTCGCCTACGTGAAGCGGACGCTCCCGCGGCGGTCAACCCAGGTGCTGCGGTCCGGGCTGGCTGACGCGATCATGGCCCATTGGTCGGTGGTGACGCCGGCGCTCGTAGCGGCGATCGCGAACGCGGGTGGAGACCTCTACGTGTGGACGGTGGACGACCCCGAACGGTTGGTGGCGCTGCACCGCCTCGGCGTCACCGCGGTGATCACCAACGACCACACGCTGTTCGAACGGGCCGGTCAGAGTGGGGGTGATGCAGTCTGACCATCGCTATCGGAGCTGATCTGCATCACCCCGCGCGCGGACTGCCCGCGAGCTCCGGCTCAACCGCAGTGGGTCGCGGGGCGACGCAGAGCGGCGATGAGGCGGCCGAGAACCTTGGGGTTGCTCGGCAACGCGAAGTGGTTGACCCCCGGATGGTCGGTCAGGCTGAACCGGTGGCAGGACATGCCCCTCCACACCCGGATCGCGGTGTTCGTGGTGTCCTCCTGGTTGATGTCGCCGTCGCGCTTGAGGAACACGGTCTTCGGCGTCACCACCTGGCCGACGGTCAGGTTCGGTAGCACCGCGCCCACGACGGTCGGGATGCCCGAGCCTCGCTGGGCCGTGACGTCCACGTCGGGATAGTCGCGTCGATAGATGAACCTCACGAAGCCGAATGTAGTACTGGGCCATATGACGCGTACAGCAGTCCCTCGTCGTCGAACAACGGCGGTAGTCGGCGGTGTGTACCTGACTCCGTCGCGGCGTCCTTGAGTACCACCTCGCGGCGGGCGAAGACGGTCGGATCGGCCGC
>CAWEVV010000010.1:0-32599 GCA_963812635.1 uncultured Actinomycetota bacterium
GCCTTTTTCCCAAACGGGCGGGCGCGTCAGGAGGGGGTGAACTTCACCGTGATCACGTCCCCGTCGGCGACCACATAGTCGCGTCCCTCCAGCCGCAGGGTGCCGCGCTCGCGCGCGCCGGAATAGCCACCGGCCTCGGTCAGCTCGTCCCAGGAGATCACCTCGGCGCGCACGAACCCGCGCTGTATGTCGGAGTGGATCAGTCCGGCGGCATGCCACGCGGTCAGGCCCCGGCGCAGGTGCCAGGACTGGGCCGGCTTGTCCTCCCCGGCGGTGAAGAACGCGACCAGCTCAAGCAGCGAGAACGCCCCGCGGACGACCGTCGTCAGCCCGGACTCGGCGAGACCAAGATCGGCGCGCATCGCGATCGCGTCCGCCTCGGACAATTCGGCCAGCTCTGACTCGAGCCGGGCGGACACCGCCACCGCCTCCGCGCCGACGGCCGCGGCGTGCGCGGCGATCGCCGGCGGAACCGCGTCGGAGCCCTCGTCGACGTTGGCGACGAACAGGACCGGCTTGGCGGTAAGCGGCGACAGCAGGGCCATGAAATCGGACCCACCCGCCCGATCGGGCGGTGGCGGCACGGTTCGTGCCGGGCGACCCGCCGACAACGCCTCGATCACCTTCTCCAGCCAGCCGGCTTCGGCGATCGCGTGACGGTCGCCGCCCCGCGCGGTCCGTACGACGCGCTCCCGGCGACGCTCAGCCTGCTCGAGGTCGGCGTACACGAGCTCGGTCTCGATCGTCTCGATGTCGGCGATCGGATCGATCCGGCCCTCGGGGTGGACGACGCTCCCGTCGCCGTGGGCGCGGATGACGTGGACGATCGCGTCGGTCTCGCGGATGTTGGCGAGGAACCGGTTGCCCAGTCCCTCACCGCGATGGGCCCCGGCGACCAGCCCGGCGATGTCGTGAAACGCGATCGTGTCCGGCACGATCTTGGAGGCGCGGATCGTGTCGGCCACCGCGTCAAGCCGCGGGTCGGTCACCGGCACGATCGCCACGTTGGGCTCGATCGTCGTGAACGGGTAGTTGGCGGCTTCGGCGGCGACGCCGGTCAGCGCGGTGAACAGCGAGGACTTGCCGGCGTTCGGCATCCCGACGATCCCGACCCGCATCGGCATCTAGCCGCCTCCAAACGTGCGCGCCCCGAGCTCGCCGACGACGGTGCCGAGCACGACCCCCGCCATCACGTCGCTGGGATAGTGGACGCCGAGGTAGGGGCGGCTGAGCGCGAACGCGCCGGCGGCCGCGTACGCCGCCGGCGCCGGCACCAGACCCCGGTAGGCTCGCGCCGCCGCGAACGACGTGGTCACGTGGGCGCTCGGGAACGAGAGCCGGGAGATCGTCGGCGTCAGCGGCGGGAGGTCGCGCAGCTGTGGCCGGGGGCGCCGGACCGCGAGCTTGACCACGTAGTTGAGGCCGTAGGCGGCTGCGACCACCGTGGCGCCCCCCCACCAGCGCCCGCGCCGGCGAGGATCGAGAGCTCCGCCGGCCAGGCCGAGCGCCAGCCAGCACGCCGCGTGCTCGCCGGTGCGCGAGTAGGCGTAGATCACGCGCTCACGGCGCGGGCCGTGGCCGCGGGTCCGCGCCAGCACGAGCAGCCGGTGGTCGAGGCGGGTCGCCGTCGTCATCAGCGGATGACTCTAGGAGGCGGCCTGGCGGCGACGCGGGTCAGGCTCGCGCGGGACGGGGGTCAGGCTCCCGCGGAGCTGACGACGCCCAGCCGGGCCGGTGAATCGTCATCGCACTCGGCGAAGAACCCGCCGACCACGTCCAGGAGCTGCTCGAGCCCGTCGGCCGCGAACAGGATGGGCTGGTACTTGGTGATGTCGTACTCGGTGATGCCCATATCGGCGATCCGCAGCGGCCGGAGCTCCGCCGCGCGAAACTCCTCGATCTCCCCGTACGACGACAGCAGTCCGGCGCCGTAGGCGCGCGGTTCACCGTGCTCGTAGACCACGCCGAACTCGACCGTGAACCAGAACACGGTGGCGAACAGATCACGCCCCGGCTTGGTCTCCAGGCGGCGCGCGGCCCGCCCCGCCAGACGGTTGAGCTCGGCCAGCCGCGGACTCGCCAGCAGTCCGCCGTGGCCGATGACCTCGTGGATCAGATCCGGCTCGGGGGTGTACAGAGGACGGGATGGATGGCGGACGTACTGCGTGGAGTGAAAGACGCCGTCGGCGAGCGAGCCGTAGAACTCCTCGAAGGCGACCAGCCCCGCCGCCGGGTGATACCCGAACCCGGTCAGCGGTCGCAGACGCGTCCCCACCTCGTCCAGCTGCGGAATCCGGTCGGCCGGGAGCGCCAGTGCGGCCTTGGCCTCGCGGTACTCCGCGCACGCCAGCCGCTCGTGCTTGGCGGCCAGCTCCCGGCAGACCTCGCGCCAGACCTGCTGCTCCTCTTCGGTGTACTGGACGTGGGGGACGGGCGCCGGTGGGTGCCAGTCCAGCGCGCGGGAGGCGATCTGGTTGCGTCTCGCTCGGTAGTGCGGGTCGCCGAACCCGGGGTGATCCTCGTCGAGGTGGACGGTGACCTCGCCGTCGGCGCTCTGGGTGACCGGCGCGTAGAGCTGGGCTTCCTCAAACACCCGTCGCGCCACCGTCGTCGCTGCTGTGCAACTGCCTGTGGGCGTGGGCGGCCGGGACCCACTGCTCACGCTCGATCGCCGTGAGCGACCCCAGTTCGCTCACCCGGCACGGCGTCTGCCGGTGATGCGGGATCGACCGGTCGCCAATGAACCTTTCGAGTCCCATCACCTCCTCAGTCCACCGCGCTGGGGCTCTCGCGGCTGGCTTGGCAAAGGCGCCACGCGAAGGAATGGACAGGTTTTTGACTGGTCACAGCCCGGCAATGATCCGCAGGCTCGCGCCGGTTCTCAACCCCGGGACGTTGTGTTAGGCTGCCGCCGTGGGCGGCCGTGGACGACGTTGACCGTGAGATCATTGCGCTGCTCCGGGAAAATGCTCGCCGTTCCTTCCAGGACATCGGCCAGCACGTCCACCTCTCGGCGCCGGCGGTCAAGCGCCGGCTGGATCGTCTGGAGCGAGACGGGGTCGTGCTCGGCTATACCGCCGTGGTCGACCCCGAGGCGTTCGGCTGGCACGCCGAGGCGTTCGTCGACTTGTACTGCGAGGGGAACATGCCGGGGGCGGCGATCAAGCGCGCCGTGCAGCGGGAGTCAGGGGTCGTATCGGCTCACACCGTCGCCGGCGAGGCGAGCGCGCTGCTTCACGTGATGGCTCACGACACCAAGGATCTGGAGCTCGCTCTGGAGCGGATCCGGGCGACGCAGGGGGTGACCCGTACGGTCACCGAGGTCGTGCTCTCGACGTTGTTCACGCGCTGAGACGGCGCCGCCGGCTCAGCCGAGGCGAGCGGGGGCCGTCTGATCCGGCTGGGCCGGGTCAGCCCCCGAACCCGACCCGGTGTCCCTCGGTATCGATCAGCACGTAGACCACCTTGTCCAGGCGCAGGGCGATCGTGCCGTCCTCTGCCGTCAGCTCGTGCCAACCGCCGTTGGGGAGCGCCGCCTGCAGCCGGTTGAGCGCCTCGGGGGCGACCCGCGCGCTCAGCACCGGTCCTGCCTGAAAGCCGATGCTGATCTTCTGAGGTCTCTCGTCGTTCATCGCAAATGCTCCTCCGCTGGCTGCACGATCTCGGTTAGCACTCCGCCGGTGGCGGCGGGGTGAAGGAACGCCACCTGCGAGCCGCGGATCCCGGCGCGCGGCGTCTCGTCGATCATCCGCAGCCCGGCGGCGGTCAACGCGTCGAGCGTCTCCTGCACGCTGGCCACACGGTAGGCGACGTGGTGCAGGCCCGGCCCCCGGCGGCTGAGAAACCTGCCGACCGCGGTGTCGGGAGCCAGCGGCTCCAGCAGCTCGACGTGACCGTCGCCGACGTCGAGGAGCGCCGCGTCGACGCCCTGCTCGGTGACGGTCTCCCGGTGCACCAGCGGCATTCCCAGCTGGTCGCGGTAGATGCTCAGGACCGCGTCGAGGTTTTCGACGGCGACCCCGACGTGGTCGATCGCGGACAGCATGGCGCCGCGGAGGATATCGAGCGGGGCGCGGCTACTGGACGGGCGCCAGCCGAGGGTTGGGCGCGTAGAAGCGGCCGACCTTGGCGCACGGCCGGCCCTCGAGCAGGACGATGTCGGCGGTGAAGTCGTTGTCGCCGCGGATCAGCGACGATCCCACTCCGTAGGCGTCGACGGCCACGTCCTGGGTCTCGAACTCCCGGATCCGTGAGGCGGTGAAGCCGCCGCTGACCACGATCTTCGCGTTCTGAAACCCGGCTCCATCGAGGGCGCCACGCACCTTCTCCACCAGGCGCGGGTTGACCCCGGTTGGCTTGAAGCTGCCCATCTCGTCCAGCAGCGAGCGATCGACCAGGGTGTCGGAGGTGTCCAGGCGCACCCCCCAAAGCCTGTCTCCGAGCGCATCGGCGACCTGGAGCGCCGTCCGCACCGAGTCGTTCTCGAAGTCGACCAGCACGGTGATGTTCATGTCCCGGTGGAAACGCTCGGCGAACTTGACCGCCGCCGTGACGGTGTCGCCGCCGTAGGCGGCGATCAGCCCGTGGGGCACGGTGCCGATCCCGCGGCCGCCCCACCACGACGCCTGGGCGTCGGTGGACACGCCGATTGCCCCCGCGACGTGGGCGCTCCAGCCGTCGCCGGTCTGCACCAGCCAGTGATCGTGGCGGGCGGGGAAGTAGAAGATCTGCTTGCCGCGGGCCGCCTCCACCACCTCGGCGACGTTGCGCATGATCAGCGAGCGGCGGGCGAGCGATCCGAGGTAGACCGTCTCCAGGTGGGCGAACAGCGAGTAGTCACCCTCGATCGTCATCACCGTCTCCCGCGGGGCGATCCGGTCACCTTCCTTGAGCGCGTGGACCTGCAGCCGGTCCCAGCCGTTGACCCACTCGCCATCGTCGGAGTGGCCGGAGCAGGTCTTGAGGACCGCGATCGCCTCGTCGATCCCGCCCAGGATCGAGTCGTGCTTCTGGAACACCTGCATCGTGACGCTCGGGTGATCGCCCTCGGCCTCGAGCAGCGACTTGGTCAGCACGAAGTAGGCGTCCGAGTAATAGCCCTGGCGAATCCGGTCGACCGGCAGCCGGAAGATCGATGGGTCAAGCCGGGTTGAGACCTGCGTCGAGATGGGCGAAGAGTGTATTGGGCGCAGGTTTCCGTCAACTGGTACGCTCGGCTGGCGATGCTTGCCATCCGCCACCTCTGACTCAGGTCTCCGCCGCGGGCGGCCGTTTCTGACCGCCGCCCGCCGTCTTCGTCGTTTCTCCTTCGAGTTGGGTGTGTGTGATGGGTTCGTATCTGCGCGTTCTGCGCCATCGAGATTTCCGGTTTCTGTTCCTCGGCCAGTCGGCCAGCGCCGTCGGCGATCAGGTCGTGATCGTCGCGCTGGCGCTGTACGTCACCGAGCGCACCGGGTCGGCGAGCGATCTCGGCTTCATCCTCGCGGCGCAGTCGATCCCGCTGATCGGGCTGGTGTTGCTCGGCGGCGTGTGGGCCGATCGCGGCGGGGGGCTGGGTCGCAAGCGGATCATGATCGCGGCCGACGCTGCCCGGGCGCTCCTGCACGGGGGACTGGCCGCGCTGATCCTGCTCGGCGGCGCGACCGTGATCCAGATGATCGTGATCGAGGCTCTGTTCGGCGCCGCGCGGGCCTTTTTCCAGCCCGCCTACTCGGGCCTGATCCCGCAGACGATCGCCGACGAGCTGATCCAGGATGCGCGGGCCTTGTCATCCACCACCAGCAATCTCGCGATCCTGATCGGCCCCGCGCTCGGCACGGCACTGGTCGTGACGGTCGGCGCCGGGTCGGCGTTCGCGCTGGACGCGGCCACGTTCGTGGTCAGCGCCGCGCTCCTGATCCCGGTCCACCCCCGGGCGCGCGGCCGGGCCACCCGGCGGCGCTCGGTCGTCCATGAGCTGCGCGCCGGCTGGCAAGAGGTGCGCTCGCGGGCTTGGGTATGGGTCACGATCGCGGTGTTCACCGGCGCCGTGCTGTGCGCCTACGCGCCGTGGTACGCCCTGGCGCCGTCGATCGCGCGCCACGTCTACGGCGCCGCCCGCGATTTCGGGGTGCTCGAGAGCGTCGCCGGCGGCGGCGCCGTGCTGGGCGCCCTGGTCGGGATCCGCTGGCGGCCGCGCCGGCCGATGCTGATCGGCTTCCTGCTCATCCTGGTGTGGCCGGCGCAGGGGATCGCGTTTGCGCTCGGCGCGCCGTTGACAGCGGTCATCATCCTGGCGTTCGCCGCCGGGATTGGGTTCTCGTTGTTCGAGGTCTGGTGGGAGACCGCGCTGGTCCGGCACATCCCCCCGCACGCGCTGTCCCGGGTGAGCTCCTATGACTGGATGGGCTCGCTGGCGCTGCTGCCTCTGGGGTTCGCGCTCGCCGGACCGCTGGCGGCGGCGCTCGGCCCCCGACTTGTGCTCGGCGTCGGCAGCGGACTGGGCCTGATCATGCTCGTGCTCGGGACCCTGCCGCGGGCGACCCGCCGGCTGACCGACGACCGCGGCGGCTCAGCCGAGCAGCTCGCCGATGATGTCGAAGTAGAAGCCGGTGGCGAAGCCGAGATCGCGCACGTCGATCCGCTCGTCGGCGTTGTGGATGAGCGGCGTCGCCTCTAGCAGCGACTGGTGGCGCTGCGGGAAGAAGCCGTAGGCGACGCAGTCGGGGAACGCAGCCCGAAACCAGCGCGAGTCGGAGAACCCCGGCAGGATCAACGGGACGGCGGTCGCGCCCGCGTCGTGATCGTCCACCCAGGCCGCGATGGCGCTCATCAGCGGCGTGTTCACCGGCGAGGCGTTGCCGCTGACCTCCTCGGTGAACTCGATCCGGAGATGCTCCGAATCGTCGCCGAGCACTTGGGTGATCCGGCGCAGCGCCGCTTCACGGCCGAGCCCAGGCGGAACGCGACAATCGACCTTGATCATCGCCCGCGACGGGATCACGTTGATCTTCGCCGACGCTGACGCCATCGTCGGGGCCAGGGTGACCCCGAACATCGGCTCCATCAGCGTGCGCAGCCCCGGCTCGGCGGCTTGCATCCGGGCCAGCGCCGCCGACGGATCGTCCGGATTCTCGCCGAGCGCCCGCAGCAGCGCGGTGGGAGCCTCGGTGAGGTCGAACGATTCCGGCGGCTGCGCCAGGGCCGCCAGCACCGGGGCCAGCTTCAGCAGCGCGTTGTCACCGGTGCGGGGCAGCGAGGCGTGGCCGGCGGCTCCGGTGGCGGTGACGCTGAAGCGGAAGATGCCCTTCTCGGCGCAGCAGACGCCGTACCGTCGACCGCCGCCGTACTGAAACACCTCACCGGCGCCCTCGTTGAGGAGCATGTCGCAGCGGACCTTGTCGGGATGGGTGGCGGTCAGCCAATCGGCGCCGATGTCGCCGCCGGTCTCCTCGTCGGAGACGAACACGAGCTTCAGCGCGCCACTCGCCGGCCGCCACCCCCGCCGGGCCAGAGCAGCGCCGGCGACCGCCTCGGCCGCCACCTGGTTCTTCATGTCGAGCGCGCCGCGGCCCCACACGAAGCCGTCGGCCACGTCGGCCGACCACGGGTCGTGGCTCCACTCCGAGGCTTCGGCGAGGACGGTGTCGACGTGACCGAGCAGGCAGAGAATCGGACCCCCACCCACCCTGTCGCCCTCACCGTCGAGGGTGGCCACCAGGTTGGGGCGCTCCGGGTCGGCGGCCAGCACCTCGGTCTCGAATCCGGCCTGCTTCAGGTAGCTCTCCAGGTGCTCGATCGCCGGCCGCTCGTGGCCGGGCGGGTTGACGGTGTTGAAGCGGATCAGATCCTGGAGCAGGTCAACCGTCTCGCCCTGGAGGTCGTCGGATGCCATCCTGCCCGGCAAGACTATCGGCGTAGGATGGCGCGGTGCCCGCGCCCGCAGACGACCTGGAGCTGGCGCTGGCGCTGACCGACCTCGCCGACGCCATCACCCTGACCCGATTCCGGGCCGAGGACCTGGTGGTGGAGACCAAGCCCGACCTGACGCCGGTGAGCGACGCCGATCGTGACGTCGAGCAGGCTGTGCGCGAGCGGCTGGCGGCGGCGCGTCCCGGCGATCACGTGTTCGGCGAGGAATTCGGCGGTGCCGCTTACTCGGCCGGCGCCCGGCGCTGGATCGTGGATCCGATCGACGGCACCAAGAGCTACGTGCGCGGGGTCCCGGCGTGGGCAACGCTGCTTGCGCTCGAGGTGGACGGCGAGATCACCCTGGGGGTCGTCTCGGCGCCGGCCCTCGGGCGACGCTGGTGGGCGGCGCGGGGGGCGGGGGCGTTCCTGCGCGACGAGCTCGGCGATGGGAACCGGCGACTGCGGGTGTCCGGGGTGCGCGAGCTCGCCGATGCCCAGCTCTGCATTGGCGGCCTGGAGGACTGGCGTGACGCGGGGCGGCTGGAGGCGCTGCTTTCGCTGGCGTCCCGGTGCTGGCGCACCCGGGGCTACGGCGACTTCTGGAGCTACATGCTCGTCGCCGAGGGGGCGCTGGAGATCGGCCTCGATCCGGAGGTATCGCTGTGGGATCTGGCGGCGCCGATGGTGATCGTCCAGGAGGCCGGCGGAAGGTTCACCGATCACTCGGGGGTGGCGACCGCGGCCGGTGGCAGCGCAATCGCCACCAACGGCCTGCTGCACGAGCCCGCGCGGGCGATCATCGGCCGCTGACACCGGGGTCATACTGAAACCATGGAGCGCCTGTTCGGAAACGACGTCGGCGACAGCGCCGCCACGGTCGGAGTGCAGGCGCCGCTGGCCACCCGGATGCGGCCGACCACGGTCGACGAGCTCGTCGGTCAGGACCAGTTGCTGGCTGCCGGGTCGGCGTTGCGGCGCGCGATCGAGGAGGGGCAGCCCCATTCGATGATCCTCTACGGGCCGCCCGGCAGCGGCAAGACGACGCTCGCCCGGCTGGTGGCGCAGGCGTCCGACGCGGCGCTGGAGGAGGAGAGCGCCGTGGCCGCGGGGCGCGCCGAGGTCCGGGCGGTGATCGAGCGCGCGCGTGAGCGGCTGCGGTCCGGTCGCCGGACCGTGTTCTTCCTCGATGAGATCCACCGCTTCAACAAGGCTCAGCAGGACGCGCTCCTGCCCGCGGTGGAGGACGGGCTGATCACGTTGATAGGCGCGACCACTGAGAACCCGTACTTCGAGGTCAACTCGGCGCTGATCTCGCGCACCCACCTCTACGAGCTGCAGCCGCTCGGACCGCCGGAGATCCGCAAGCTCTTGGACCGGGCGGTTGCCGAGGAGCACTGCGGCCCCGGCGACCAGGTCGACGAGCCGGCGCTGGACTTCCTCGCCCAGCGCGCCGGCGGCGACGCTCGCTCCGCGCTCAACGCCCTGGAGCTGGCGTGCGAAGCGGCCGCGTCGGCGGGCGACCGGGTGACCCTGGCGCACGCCGAGGACGCGCTCCAGCGACGGGCGCTGCTCTATGACCGTCAGGCCGATCGCCACTACGACACGATCTCGGCCTGGATCAAGGCGACGCGGGGATCGGACCCCGACGCGTCGCTGTACTACCTGGCGGTCATGCTGGAGGGCGGCGAGGATCCGCGGTTCATCGTCCGCCGGATGGTGGTGCTGGCGTCCGAGGACATCGGCAACGCCGACCCCCAGGCCCTGGTGGTCGCCACCGCGGCGGCGGCCGCCGTCGAGCACGTGGGCCTGCCCGAGTGTCAGTTCGCGCTCGCCCAGGCTTCCATTTATCTGTCTCTGGCGCCGAAATCGGACGCCGCCAAGCGTGCCGTGTTCGCCGCCCGCGGTCACATCCGTGAGCAGGGCGCCGCCGTGCCGCCGCCCCACCTGCGCTCCTCGACACGCAGCGACGGCGGCTATGACAACCCCCACCGCCGTGCCGGCCACCTCTCGCCCCAGGAGCTGATGCCCGATCCGGCGATCGGGGCCCGGTTCTATGAGCCCGACGCCGCCGAGGCGGAGTTACGGGAGCGGCTGGCATCGATCCAGCGGGGACGGAGCCGGGCGACGGGGGAGTCTCCGGACTAGTGGGCCTCCCCACTAGGTACGGCGTATGCAGCGAGATGGCTACGCTTAGATCGATGCCCGCTCAGGCCTACGCCGGCAAGGAATGCGTCTGCCAGTTCCGCATGGGGATCTGCGATCAGTCCTGCGTTCGCGACATGCTGGATACGCCGTTCTACATCGCCTGTCTGCGGCTCAAGGGCCGCCGGTGCCTGGTCGTCGGCGGCGGTGACGTCGGCCTGGAGAAGGTGGAGGGCCTGCTCGCCTGCGACGCCGACGTGACCCTGGTGGCTCCCGAGGCGCACCCGGCGCTTACCGAGCTGGCCGCTGAGCGATCGATCCGCTGGCATCGCCGCGCGTATGAGTCCGCCGATCTGGACGGCTGCCTGATAGCGATCGCGGCCACCGGCGACAGCGAGGTCAACATCGGCGTGTTCCACGACGCCGAGCGCAAGGCGATGCTGGTCAACGTCGTCGACGTGCCGCCGCTATGCAACTTCATCCTCCCGGCGATCGTCCGCACCGGTCCGCTGGCGGTGGCGATCTCCACCGCGGGGGCGTCCCCGGCGCTGGCCAAGCGGATGAAACGGGAGATCGCCGACCGGTTCGGAGAACCGTACGCCACCCTCGCCGTCCTCCTCAACGACGCGCGCGGCTGGGCCAAGGCGACGCTGCCGACCTACCAGGACCGCAAGGAGTTCTTCGAGTCGATCGTCAACGGCGACCCCGACCCGATCGAGCTGCTGCGACGGGGCGACGCCGACCGCGTGCGGGAGCTGATTGCGGCAGCGCAGCGCGACGCGCAGCCCGCGCCCGTGTGAGCGATCCCGAGCTCACCCACCTGGATTCCGCCGGGCGGGCCAGCATGGTCGACGTCGGCGACAAGCCGGCGACCGAGCGCCGCGCGGTGGCACGTGCCGTGATCCGGGTGTCGCCGGAGACGGCCGCCGTGGTGCGGGCGGGCGACGCTCCCAAGGGCGACGTGATCGGGGTGGCCCGGATCGCCGGCATCCAGGCGGCCAAGCGCACCGCCGAGCTGATCCCGCTGTGCCATCCCCTATCCCTGTCCTATCTCGGCGTGGAGGGCACGATCGACGCCGGCGAAGGCGAGATCGAGCTGATCGCCGAGGCCCGGACGACCGGCGCGACCGGGGTGGAGATGGAGGCGCTGACGGCGGCGTCGGTGGCGGCGCTGACCGTCTACGACATGGTCAAGGGCATCGAGCGCGGCGCCGAGATCACCTCGGTGGCCCTGCTCGCCAAGTCGGGCGGGCGCTCGGGCGACTGGCGTCGCCCGGCGGCGTAGCTATCACGCCATCCCCGCGGCGGCGACAGAGCTCACCAGCGTCTCGCAGATGTGGCGGCACGTGGTCTCGCTGAGCTGAGCTGACATCGGCAGGCTGAGGACGGTCGCCGCGAGGCGCTCGGTTATCGGTTGCGGCTCCGGATATTCATCCGCATAAGCCGGGGAGCGGTGCGGCGGGATCGGATAGTGCACGAGCGTCGGCACGCCTCGCCGCGCCAGCTCACGGCGCAGCGCGTCACGGTGCTCGGTCTGGATGACGAATTGATGCCACACCGCGTAGGCGTCGGGGGTGGCGCCAGGCGCCGTTATTGCCTCGATTCCCGAGAGCGCCTCCGCATACTGGGCAGCGCGGGCTCTCCTGCGTTGATTCCAGTCGTCCAGGCGCGTCAGCTTGACTCGCAGCAGCGCCGCCTGCAGTTCGTCCAAGCGGCTGTTGTAGCCGCGCAGCTCACTGCAATGGCGTTCTCGCTCACCGTAATTGGCGAGCATCCGCACCCGGCGGAGCAGCTGGGCGTCGCCGGACACGACGATGCCGGCGTCCCCGGCCGCGCCCAGATTCTTCGTGGGATACAGGCTGAACGCCGTCGCCCTGGCCAGGGTTCCCATCATCCGCTCGCCCAACCGGGCGCCATGAGCCTGAGAGGCATCGTCGACGACGGCAAGGCGATGCCGGTCGGCGATCTTCATGATCCGGTCCATGTCGGCGGGCATCCCGTAGAGATGGACCGGGACGATCGCGGATGTCCGCGATCCGATTCCTGCTTCGATACGGGCGGGATCAATCAGGAGGGTGTGAGGATCGGGCTCCACCGGCACCGGTCGGGCTCCGGCGTGCGAGATCGCGAGCCAGGTCGCGATCGATGTATGCGCCGAGACCAGGACCTCATCGCCGCGGCCGATGTCCATCGCCTCCAGCACCAACTGAAGCGCCTCGAGGCCGTTACCAACGCCGACGGCGTCCGTGGCGCCGCAGTAATCCGCCCACTCGCGCTCGAAGGACTCCACCTCGGCGCCACGCAGGTATTGGCCAGATCGCAGCACCCGCAGCGCCGCCCGCTCGAGCTCGGCCTCCAGTTCGTGGTTGACGAGCGCCAGATCCAGAAATGAGACCGTGGTCACCGCGGCGGCGTCAGCGCCCGGAACTCGGCGTAGTCGGTGACGTACTCGCTTTGGTCGAACGGACCTGATGACACCACCAGACACACCGCGCCCGGCGAGAACCGGTCGAGATGGTGAAACACCATCGGCGGCAGGAGCAGTCCCGTCTCGGGCCGGTCGAGGGTAAAAGTCGTCTGGACGGCTCCGTCGTCGCAGTGGACCTCAAAGCCGCCGGCCACTGCGATGAGCAGCTCGTGTTGCTCGCGGTGGGCGTGATGGGCACGCTCGCCGCCTGCGGGCACGTCGAAGACGAAGTACACACGCTGAACCTCGAATGGGAGCTGCTCACCCAACTGGGCCACGCACAAGGATCCTCGCGGCTCGTCGACGCGCCGCAGCACGATGTGTCGGCAGCGGCTGGCGCCGTTGGCCGCCGTCGTCGGTAGCGGCTTCACGCCGAAGCGCCCCTGAACAGAAAGCCGGAGTGAGCTACGTGGTCGGGCGCTCCCGGAATCTGCCAACCCGGCAGCAGCACGAACTCGCGTGCGAGCACGAGGTTCGCCTCTTGGGCCGCTTGGAGCAGTTCGTCGCGATTGAAGACCCACCCCAGGTACTCCGTGCCGTACCCGTAGGCGTGAGCTCGCTGAAGCACCACGAAGCTCGGCTGCTCGGCCGCGATCGGAACCCGACTGAGGAACAGCCATCCCTCGGTCGCCGCCGCCAGCTTGGTCAGGAGTGGCCGCCAGTCTTCGTGGTATTGCAGCGAGTTGCTGGCAAGTACGAGGTCGTACGGGCGTTGCAGACAGTCATCGCCGTCGTGGAACTCCACCTCGGGGAGCACGCTGCGGCCCTGAGCGCAGATGCTCGGCAGCTCGCGGCAGTGGTAGTCGAAGTTCAGATCGGGAAAGAGCCGGCGCGCGAGCATGTAGTAGTGGCCGAGGGCTCCCCCCCAATCGAGTACCGACAGCGTCTTAGTCGTCGCAGCGGCTCGGGCCAGCGCATATGAGAAAGCGAGCACGGCGTTCTGATTGAAGATGTCGTCACGACCGATCGCGCCGCCCGCCGGCACCTCGTGACCGATTCCGAGCGGCCCCGTCCCCGCCAAAGCCTCGAGGAACCGCGGCCACTTCTCTAGGTAAGAGCGCGCGACTTGGTCGACATCCCAGCCGCCCGTCGGGGCGTCGGGCCGGCGAGCTCGTTGCCACCCCTCGGGCACGTACTCCCACTCGGGGAGCAACGCCTCTTCCGGTTCCTCGTCGGTCGACTCGTCCCCGGGTGCGTCAGAGCTGTGAATCCCCCAGCGCGGGGTCCAGAGCTGTGACGGGTAGTAGTCGACGGTCTGCTCGTCCAGCATGCCGAGGCGTACTCCAGCCTTCATCATGCGGCGGCAGAGCGCCCAGTCGTAGGGCAGTCCGAAGGCGGCGTCGGCGAGCTCGAGCTCGAATGCCGCGGCCAGGGCCGCGTTATACAGGGAGGACTGCACGCCGAACTGCTCGGCCTCGGGCGGGAACCGGCCGATCGTCGTGGTGGAGCCGCCGGGAACGTGGCAGGAGATCTGGCTGTAGGCAAGCTCCAGGCGCTCCTGGCGGGCGAACATCAGCAGGCGCTCGAGGTGCGTCGGCCGGAACGCGTCGTCGTCATCGAGCGGTGCGATCCACCACCCTGTCGAAAGCCGGACCGCCTCGTTGTACGGCGGTACCCCGGCCACCAACCACCGGCGGGTGGGATCGGCAGGATAGGGGCCGCGATAGGGGAGGTTGACATAGGTGATCCGCGGGTCGTCGAAGCCCGCGACCGCTGCTTCGGTCCGCGGGTCGGCGGCGTCGCCGACGATGACGATCTCGAAGTTCTGGTAGGACTGAGCCAGCACCGAGGGAATGGCGCGCGTGCGCAGCAGCTCGTAGTTGTCGTAGGTGGGGATGACGACGGAGATCAATGGCGCCTCCAGTGAGTAGGCGTCGGCGTAACCTGTGCTCTCCCGGGCCTCGCGCAGGCGCTGCCGGCGCCAGGATTCGTGGTCGTTGAGTGAGAGCAGGATCTCGACCAGCTGAGCGTGATCGGATGCCCGTCCGGAGGCGGCGTCGTCCACCTGCATGGCAAGTCGTCGGACCCGGGCGCCGAGCTCGGTGAGCGCCGCGTGATCAGCGTCGGCGACCGTCCGCAGACCCGCCAGCTGGGTGCTGAGGGAGCGCTCGGTCCAGCGCACCAGCTCGCGAGTCTCAGCGGTCAGCAGCCGCAGGGTGCGCAGATATCCCCGCAGCCGCTTGGCGGGATGCCTGATGCTGGATCGTGTAACGGACAATCGCTGCCCCTGGCTCGTGGGCGTCGTGCGCGACGCCGAAAATCCGCCGGCCGGATCACCTCTTGATCCCGCCGGATCGGCCGCAACAATACGCTGCGCGCCGGGGCGCCGCGTCGCCGCGCGCTTCCCAGCGCGGCGGCTGTGCAGTCTTCGAGGATCAGATTGGCGATGCCCGTCGCGGGCCTATCGCCGGCGCTTACCGACCTTTCCTGGGTCCTCGGCCTCGATCTGGTCCCAGGTGAAGCGCCCGTGCCGTTCGTACTCCCAACGGCGCGCTCGTACTCAACCGCCCATTCCATCTCGGCGCGTCTGGCGCCGCGCATCCGTTCTCTGGCTCGCTCCACGGATCCGGCCGTCCATTTGTAGTGGTCTATGTCCAGCACCTCCGTGGCGAGCTTTTCGCCCACCATCTCGTGGTGCTCGCCTCCGGGCACGCCTCCCAGCGGGCCCTTGACCAGGACCGCCTTGTGATCACGACCGTGCATTACGTCCCTGACGAACCGCGTCCTCACCGGGTAGCAGCGCTCGAGGGCCTCTCCCGGCGCAGGATCGACGGCTCTTCCGTCAGCGCTGAAGCGGTCGTACATGACCCCCCGCACCACGTTGGCCCCGTCGGCTTCGGCCGAGGCGATGATCCCATTCAGACCTCGAGGAAAGGCCACGAACTCGTCCAGATCCACGATCACCACCCATTCATCGCCGCGCTGATATCTCTGGCGCAGCGCGCGCATCTCGTTCGAAGCGATCTCACCGCGGTAGCAGCTGTGGCTCAGGTCGGCGGCGGAAACGGTGATGACACACCCAGAGCCCAGCGCCTCGATCCATGCGGCGAAATGAGGCTGCGCGACGATGTAGAACTCTCCGACCCCCGCCGCAGAGTAATGATCGAGGAAGCGCCGCAGTAGCTTCGCGTCGTCGAAGATGCTCGTGAACAGCTTGATCGCCCCAGACCCGCGCCCGGTGGTGCTCGTCACATCGCGATTGTTCCTCAGTCCGGCGCGCTCTTATCCTCCGTGGCCTGATGCGGGCGGCCATCCTCACCATCTCCACCTCGGTCGCCGCCGGCGAGACCGAGGATCGCTCGGGGGCCGCGCTGGCGCAGCGCACCGAGGCGGCGGGGGCTGAGGTCGTCGCCCGGGACGTCGTGGCCGACCACCAGGCGGCGATCGAGGACTGGCTGCGCCGGCAGGTGCGCGCATGCGTGCCGCTGATCTTCACCACGGGCGGCACCGGGCTCACCGACGACGACGTCACCCCCGAGGCGACCGAGGCGGTGATCGACCGTTCCGCCCCCGGGTTCGCCGAGGCGCTGCGGGCCGAGGCGGTCAAGTACACGCCGATGGGGATCCTGACCCGCGGCGTGTCCGGGATCGCCGGGCGGTCGCTGATCGTGAACTTTCCGGGCAACCCCAAGGCCATCGGGGAGCTGTTCGGAGTGATCGCGCCGACCCTGGAGCACGTGGTCGCGACGCTGCAGCGAGAGCGTGGGACTCGAACCCCCGGCCATTGAGCTGCGGGGGCTCTCCCGTTACTTCGGCGAGCGAAGCGCGCTGCAGGATCTGTCGGTGAGCGTTCCCGCCGGGGCCACGCTGGCGGTGCTCGGCCGCAATGGGGCTGGGAAATCGACCCTGCTGCGAATCCTCGCCTCGCTGCTGCGTCCCCACGCCGGCGACGTGGTGGTGTTCGGCGAGCCGCTGCCGCGGCGGGGGTTCGCGGTCCGGGGGAGGCTCGGGCTGCTCGGCCACGAGCCGCTGCTGTACCGGGAGCTGAGCGGGCGCGAGAACCTTCAATACCACGCTCGGCTGCACCGGATCGGGGCCGAGCGGGTGGAGGAGGTGCTGCGCGCGGTGCAGATGGAGCGCCGGGCGCAGGACCCTGTCCGCCTGCTGTCCCGGGGCATGGTCCAGCGCCTGGCGGTATGCCGGGCGGTCCTGCACCGGCCGGCGCTGCTGCTGCTGGACGAGCCGCGGGCGAACCTGGATCCCGCCGCCACCGACCTGGTGGAGCCGCTGATCGGTCGCGCCAGCGGCGCCACGCGCGTGATCACCAGCCACGATCCCCGAGCCGCCCTGGCCGAGGCCGACCTGGTGCTGGCGCTCCGCGACGGGCGCCGGGCGTTCGTGGGCGACCCCGCACGGGTGACCGAGGCCCACCTGCGGGAGCTCTACGCGTGAGGACCGCGCTGGCGGTCCTGCGCAAGGACCTGCGGCTGGAGCTGCGCACCCTGGAGACGGTTCCGGCGATGGTGCTGTTCGCGCTCGTCACGTTCGTGATCTTTCACTTCGGGCTGAACCGGAGCACGATCGACGGCCAGCTGGCTGCCGGGGTACTCACCGTCACGCTGCTGTTCGCCGCGATGCTGGGCATCAACCGGCTGTTCGTGGCCGAGCGAGAGCAGGGCGGCTTCGACGCCTTCCTGCTGGCGCCGGTCGACCGCAGCGCGATGCTGGTGGCCAAGGCGGCGGCGCTGTTCCTGTTCCTGGCCGTGCTCGAGGTGATCGCCGTGCCGGCGTTCGCCCTGTTCCTGCTGGGGCCGTCGCTCGGCCCCGCGCTGCCGGGAATGATCCTGATTCTGGCCCTCGCCAACGTGGCGCTGGCGGTGATCGGGACGCTGGTATCGGCGATCGCCATCCACACCCGGGCCCGCGACCTGATCGGTCCGATGCTCGGCCTCCCGCTGCTGCTCCCGGCGCTCATCGCGACCGCCCGCGCCGCCGGACCGCTCCTGACGGCGACCCATGCCGTTGGCTCGCCACCAGGTAAATGGCTGGCCATCCTGGCTCTTTATGATGTGGTATTCGCACTGCTGGCCTACGCAGTGTTCGACTTTCTCCTCGAGGATTAGTCAGCGATCTCTGCTTCCACCACCTACGGCAAGGGCTTGCGCGGCCTGGCGGCCGCCACGCTCATCACGATCACCGCCGCCCTGGCGTTGGTGTTCTTCTACGCCCCGCTGGACGCCAACCAGGGCTTCGTGCAGAAGATCTTCTACGTCCACGTGCCGCTGGCGATCGTCTCGCTGTGCGGATTCATCTTCGGCGGCCTGATGGCAATCGGCTACCTGCGCACCGGGGATCGCCGCTGGGACATGCGCTCCTACGTGGCGATCCACATGGCGCTGATCTTCGGCGTCGGCGGGCTGATCACCGGCTCGATCTGGGCCAAGGCGTCCTGGGGTCACTGGTGGGTGTGGAACGAGCCGACGCTGGTGTCGTTCTTGATCGTGCTGCTGCTGTTCGCCACCTATCAGCCGCTGCGCTTCTCCATCGAGGACCCTGAGCGCCAGGCGCGCTACGCCAGCGTGTTCGCGATCGTCGCCGGCGCGTTCGTGCCGCTGAACTACCTGGCGGTGAACCTGGCCACCGCCTACGTGCACCCGCGGGTGCTCACCCTCACCGGCGCCCAGCTGCCGCCGTCGATGGGCTTCACGTTCGCCGTGGCGCTGCTCGGCTTCGCCCTGCTGTACCTGACGCTGTGGAAGTACGAGATGGCGGCCAAGAACGCCCGCTCGCAGGTGCGCCGGCTGCGGCGGACGCTGCTCGGCGAGGACGTCGCCCGGCCGGCGGGACGGAGCGCGGCTCCCTCATGAGCGTCCTGATCGCAGTCGCGCCGGCGCTGCCGCTGGGAGAGTCAGGCAAGTACGTCGCCGCCGCCTACATCGTTTTCGTGGCGCTGATCCTCGTCTACGTCACGATCATGGCGGTCCGCGCCCAGCGGCTCGAGCGCGATCTGGACGAGCTGCGCCGCGACGTGGAGGCGGCGCGGGCCGCGCGAGAGTCCGACCGCGAGCGCGAGGCGGTCCTGTGAGTCAGCCCGACCGGCAGCCCGAGGCGGCCCCGTGAGTCAGCCCGACCGGCAGCCCGAGGTGCTCAGGTGAGCGAGCTCCTGGCGATCGGCGTGTCGCACAAGACCGCCCCTCTGGAGATCCGAGAGCGCCTGGCGCTGCCCGAGGCGCGTGCCGGGGACTTCATGCGCGACCTTCGCGGCGCCGCCGAGGTGCACGAGACGGTGGTGGTGTCGACCTGCAACCGGACCGAGTTGTATCTCGTCGTCGGCGACCCGGTCGAGGCCGAGTCGACGGTGCTGACGATGCTGGCCCGCCAGGCCGGGATCCGCCCCACCGAACTCGCCGGGGCGATCTACTCGCATCGCAACTGCGACGCCGCCCGCCACCTCTATCGGGTCGTCGCCGGGTTGGAGTCGATGCTGGTCGGTGAGGCCGAGATCCAGGGTCAGGTCAAGCGCGCCTACGAAGCCGCCCTGGCCAAGGAGACGACCGGGCCGCTCACGAATCGCCTGTTCAGCGCAGCGCTGGCGACGGGCAAGCGGGTGCGGACCGAGACCGCGATCGGCGAGGGCCAGCTGAGCCTGCCGGGGGCGGCGGTGGCGCTGGCCCGCGAGCAGCTCGGAGCGCTCCGCGGGCGTCGCGTGGTGATCATCGGCACCGGCGAGACGAGCGAGCTCACGGCGCGGGCGCTGGCCGACAGCGGCGCCGTCCCGGTGTTCGTTGCCAACCGCCGGCGTGACCGAGCGCTGAGCCTGGCCGCGCGGTATCACGGGGCGAGCGTCCCCCTCGACGAGCTTCCCGAGGCCCTGGTCGAGGCCGACATCGTGGTCGCCGCCACCGCCTCACCCCACCTGCTGCTGGAGGTGCGCGAGATCGCCGACGTGATGCGCGAGCGCCACGGCCGGCCGCTGCTGCTGATCGACCTGGCGGTGCCGCGTGACATCGACGCGGCCTGCGCCAGTCTCGACGGCGCCTCGCTGTACGACATCGACGACCTCCAGGCGGTCGCCAACCGAAACCGCAAGGTGCGCCAGGCCGAGGCTCGTCGCGCCGAGGGGATCCTCGAGGAGGAGATCCAGAAGTTCGCGGCGTGGCTGGGATCGCTCGAGGTTCTGCCGACGCTGGCCGCGCTGCGGACGCACGCCATCGAGATCGCCGCCCAGGTGATCGCCGAGAACGACGACAAGTGGGAGTCGGCGTCGCCGCGGGATCGGGAGCGCATCGACGCCGTGGCCCGCGCCGTCGTCAACCGGCTGCTGCACGTGCCGACGCTGCAGATGAAGGAGATGCACGACGATCGCGTGCACGCCCGGATGGCCCTGGTCCGTGACCTGTTCGGACTGACCGTGGAGGAGGGCGCGTCCAGGACCGGACAGCTCGATGTCGAGCTGGCCGAGGTGCGGGAGCTGCCCGCCCGGGGCCAGGCGCGCGGCCGCCGGCGCGGCTGATGCGGATCGGCACGCGGGCCAGCGCGCTCGCGCTGGTGCAGGCGCGCTCGGTCGCGGCGCGACTGGGGGGCGACGCCGAGATCGTGGAGATCACCACGCTGGGCGATCGCGGCGCCGCCGTAGAGGACAAGTCGCGGTGGGTATCCGAGCTGGAGCGGGCGCTTCAGGACGGCCGGATCGACGTCGCCGTCCACTCGGCCAAGGATGTCCCGACCGAGCTCGGGGACGGCTTGGAGCTGGTGGCGGTCCCGCCCCGGGCCGATCCGAGAGACGCGATTTGCGGAGCCGCCGGACTGGACCAGCTGCGCTCCGGTGCCCGCGTCGGCACCAGCAGCCTGCGCCGCGCCGCCCAGCTGCGGGCAGCCCGGGAGGACGTCAAGGTCGTGCCGCTGAATGGAAACGTCGATACCCGGCTGCGCAAGCTGGCCGAGGGACAGGCCGAGGCGCTCGTGCTCGCCGCCGCCGGCCTGGAGCGCCTCGGGCGGATCGACGCGGTCGGGGGCCTGCTTGAGGAGTTCGTGCCCGCCGCGGGCCAGGGTGCCCTCGCGCTGGAGGCGCACACCGGCGAGCTGCCCCCGGACACGCTGGCCGCGGTCAACGACCCCCCGGCGATGGCCTGCCTGACCGCCGAGCGTGAGCTCGTCGCCGCGCTCGGCGCCTCGTGCCACACCCCGGTGGGCGCCCACGCCACCGCGCTCGCGGACGGCCGGCTGACCCTGGTCGGATGGGTCGGGCTGCCCGACGGCTCGGCCTGGCTACGCGACGAGCTCACCGGCGCGCCCGACGCGGTCGGCCGCGAATGTGGGCGACGCATGCTGGCGGCGGGCGCCGGAGACCTGCTCGCCCGCGCGGTGCAGGTCACCGCGTGACCGTGTACCTGGTCGGCGCCGGCCCCGGCGACCCCGGGCTGCTGACCGCCCGGGCGCTCGAGCTGATCGCCGCCGCCGACGTGATCGTCTACGACCGCCTGATCCCGGCGACCGCTCTGGACGGCGCCCGCCCGGAGGCGCGGCTGATCTACGCCGGCAAGGAGGGGGGCGGCCCGTCGGTCACCCAGGACGAGATCCAGCGGGCGCTGCTGGAGCACGGCGCCGCCGGCGAGGCGGTGGTCCGGCTCAAGGGCGGCGATCCGTTCGTGTTCGGGCGCGGCGGCGAGGAGGCGGAGGCGCTGCGCGAGGCCGGGGTGCAGTTCGAGATCGTCCCCGGCATCACCGCCGGAGTGGCCGCCGCCGCCTACGCCGGCATCCCGGTGACCCACCGCGATGCCGCCAGCGCGGTGGCGTTCGTCACCGGCCACGAGGATCCGGACAAGCCCGGGGCGGGTCAGACCGGGTCATCGCTCGATTGGGAGGCGCTGGCCCGGTTTCCGGGCACGCTCGTGCTCTACATGGGAGTGGGACGGCTCGACGCGATCGCCCGGCGGCTGATCGACGCCGGCCGGCCGGCGTCCGAGCCGGCGGCGGTGATCGAGCGCGGCACGCTGCCGGACCAGCGGGTCATCAGCGGCACCCTGGAATCGATCGCCGCCGTGGCCGCCAAGGAGTCGGTGCGCGCCCCGGCGATCCTGCTGTTCGGGCCGGTGGCGGCGTTGCGGCGCAACCTGGCGTGGTTCGAGTCGCGGCCGCTGGCCGGAGCCAAGGTCGCGGTCACGCGAGCCCGGGCGCAGGCCAGCGAGCTGGCCGCGAGGCTCCGCGCCCTCGGCGCCGAGGTGGTGGAGGCGCCGGCGATCCGGATCGTTGCCATCGACGGCCCGGCCCCGGAGATCGAGCGCTATGACCTGGTGTGTCTCACCAGCCCCAACGGGGTCCACGCCCTTTTCCAGAGGCTGGAGCAGTCGGGACGGGACGCGCGCGGCTTCGCCGGCGCCCGGCTGGCGGCAATCGGCCCCGGCACCGCCGCCGCCCTGCGCGAGCACGGCCTGACCGCCGACGTGGTCCCGGAGCGATTCGTCGCCGAAGGGCTGGTGGAGGCGCTGGTCGACGTGCCGGTGACGCGGGCGCTGGTGGCGCGCGCCGCGCAGGCGCGCGACGTGCTTCCGGAGGCGCTGCGCGAGCGCGGCGCGGAGGTCGACGTCGTCGCCCTCTACGAGACCGTGGCCGCGCCCATCGCCGAACGCGAGCGCCGCGCGGTGGCCGCCGCCGATTACGTGACGTTCACCTCGTCCTCCACCGTGCGCTTCCTGTTCGATTCCGCCGGCGAGGCGCTGTCCGAGCGCACCCGGCTGGTCAGCATCGGGCCGGTCACCAGCGAGGCGCTGCGCGAGCGGGGCCGCGAGCCCGACGTGGAGGCGAGCCGCCACGACATCGACGGGCTCGTCCAGGCGCTGGTCGACGATGTCGCCGCGCCGGCCTCGCGCTGATCGTGGCCGACCCGGTGATCACGTTCCTGTCGGACTACGGCCTCCAGGACGAGTTCGTCGGCGTCTGTCACGCGGTGATTGCGCAGATCTGCCCCCAGGCCCGGGTGATCGATCTCACCCACGGGATTCCTCGGCACGACGTGGCGGCGGGGGCGACGGTCCTCGCCGACGCGCTGCCGTTTCTCCCGGTTGGCGTGCACCTGGCGGTGGTGGATCCCGGCGTCGGCTCCCCGCGTCGCGCGGTGGCGCTGAGGCTCGCCGATGCCCGCGTCCTCGTCGGTCCCGACAACGGCCTGCTGGCGCCCGCATCGCTGGCCGGCGGCGGCGTCACCGGGGCGGTCGACATCGGCGGCTCGCGGTTTCGCCTCGAGCCCGTCTCGGCCACGTTTCACGGGCGCGACATCCTTGCCCCGGTGGCGGCGGCGATCGTCGCCGGGGCGGCGCTGGCCGACGCCGGCGCTCCGCTTGACCCCGCCCGGCTCGTCTCCTTGGAGCCGGACGAACCGCGCGTGCAGGACGGCGCCATCGTCGCCCGAGTCCGCAACGTGGACGGCTTCGGGAACCTGCAGCTCACCGCCGGCCCGAAGCACCTCGCCGGCTCCGAGCTGGCGCCCGGGCGCGTCGCCCGGCTCGAGCTCGCCAGCGGACGGACGGAGCTGGTCGGCTTCGTGCGCACGTTCGCCGACGCCGCTCCCGGAGAGCTGCTGCTCTACGAGGACGCGCAGCGCCGCCTGGCGATCGCGATCAGCCACGGCGATGCCGCCGCCGCGCTGGGCCTGCAGCGCGACGACGAGCTGCGCATCCGCCCTGCATGACCGCCACCACGTCGTTGGGGCGCCCGCGCCTGCATCTGCGGACCACCGACTCCACCAACCTGCGCGCCCGCGAGCTGGCGGTTAGCGGCGCTCCCCACGGCACCCTGGTGACGGCCGGCGAGCAGACCGTCGGCCGCGGTCGCCAGGGCCGCACCTGGTCGGCGCCGGCGGGACGGGCGCTGCTGTGCTCGCTGATCCTGCGCCGCTCACCGCCGCTGCTGTCGCTGGCCGCCGGGCTCGCCGTCGCCGAGGTCGTCGAGGCGGCGGGGACACCGGCGGCGTTGAAGTGGCCCAACGACGTGCTCGTCGCCGGCCGAAAGGTGGCGGGAATCCTGATCGAGGGGCGGCCGCAAGAGGGCTGGTCGGTGCTCGGTGTCGGCGTCAACGTCGCGCTCGCCCCCGATGACTTCCCGCCCGAGCTGCGCGACCGCGCCGGGACACTGGGACAGGACGCCGAGGCGATCGAGCCGGCGCTGGCGACGCTGCTCATCGCGCTGGAGCGCTGGGTGAAGGCACCCGCGGCCGACGTACGGACGGCGTTTGCCGCTCGCGACGCGCTTGCAGGGCATCAGGTCAGCTGGTCCGAGGGACACGGCCGCGCCGCCGGGATCGACGACGCCGGGCGACTGCTGGTGGTGGATGACACCGGCGCCCCGACGGCGCTCAGCGCCGGCGAGGTTCATCTAGTCGCGGCTACGCCGCCCGGTCGACGTCGGGCTCCTGTTCCGCGTCCGCGGTGACCTCGAGCTCGTCGCCGTCGCCGTCGCCGTCGCTGTCGCTGTCGGCGAGGTCGAGCGCCGTCTCCGGCGTCTCCGTGCCACCGTTGCCCTCGACGGCGCCGGCGGTGGCGCCCGCCTTGCGCCGGCGGCGCTTGGAGCCGCGCCTGCCCTTGGGGAAGTTGCGCAGCAGCTCCCGGGCCAGCGCGGCGGGCTTGCGGGCCATCCGCGTCCGGGCGCCGCGGAGCGCCTCCTCGGCCTCCGGGGTGTGTGCCAGAGCGGCCGCCAGCAACGCCGCCGACAGGCGGCGATCTTCCTTTCTTGAAGCGTGGACGAGCCGCCGGGCGTTGCGAGCGTGCGCGGAGCCTGACGAGTTGACCAGCAGCCCGAGCAGACGCTTGGTCTCGGGCCAGCGCTGGACCGCGTACTCCTCGTGGACCTCGCGGGTGTACTCGGCCATCCGCCAGATCCACGCGTTGGCCTGGTCGCGGCGGCCGATCCGGCGCTCGGCCAGGGCCTGGAGCATGATCTTGACCCCTTCGCGGCGCTCGTCGCGGGGCCAGCCGCCCATGATGTCGATCGCCGTGTCGAACGCCTCGGCGTCCCGGCTGGCGGCGATCTCCTGCAGCGCGCGCAGCCGCAGCTGCGCGTTGCGGTTGCGCTGTACGGCGGTGAGCAGGAAGCGGCGCTTGAGCTCGCCGCCGCGATCGAAGTGGAGCATCGCCTTCGCCCGGCGCCACCCGTTCGGCGCCACCCGCGCCCCGGCGAGCGCCGCCCACACGTGCTGCTCACCGTAGTCCAGGTACTCGACGGCGATCCGCCACAGCTCACGCTCGAACACCTCGGCCCGCCGCTCCGGATCCGGCGTCACCGGCAGCACCCGGCGCTCCACCCGCACCCGGCGGCCGCGGCCGCGGCGCACCGGACCGACGACGATCGCCCCACCACGGTAGACGTCGCGGTCCAGCAGCGAGTGCAGCGTCACCACGGGGTCGTCGTGCTTGGTGGCGGGGTGGACGAAGTCGATCACGATCCCCGCCTCCTTGCCGGGATGGCGGCGGGTGACGCGACCGACGCGCTGCTGGTAGATGCGCTTGGACGCGGTCGGCGCCAGATGCATGCAGATCGTCGCCCGCGGGCTGTTCCAGCCCTCGGCCAGCAGCTGGGCGTTGACGAGCACGTCGACCTTGCCGGACTCGTAGTCGGCCAGCACCCGCGCCAGCTCGCGCTTGGGCGTCTCCCCGGAGACCGCCTTGGCTTTGATCCCGAGATCCCGGAACGCCTGGGCGACGTTGTAGGCGTGCTTGACGCCGGCCGCATAAACGACGCCGGGAACGCCGTTGAAGCGGGTCTTGTACAGGTCGGCGATGGCCACGTTGAACGGCGTCTGGTCCAGCAGCTGGGCCAGCATCTCCTGGTCGAACTCGGTGTCCACCTCGCCGCGGCGCAACGGCACCTTGGCGATCGTGCGCACGCCGGGACCCGGCGGGATGCGGATGCAGCGCAGCGGTGAGATCACCCCGCGGCGAGCCGCCTGGGCAAGATCGAAGCGACTGGTCTGGGTCGGGAACAGGTCGGTGACGTGCCGGGCGATCAGCGCCCCGGTGGCGGTCATCCCGATGAAGATCGGGCCTGCCCAGGCGCGGATCGCCGCCGACGTCTTCTCGCCCAGCGCGGTGTGCGCCTCGTCGCAGATCACGATCGTGTAGGCGTCGGAGATCCGTCCGGCGTTGCGGACGAACCACTGGTAGGTCTCGACGGTCACCGGTCCGTTCGCGGCGTCGTGATCTTCCAGCAGTGGGGCGCTGATCCGGTCCCGGTAGCCGCGGTCACGCAGCTCCCCGTTGAACTGGTCGACCAGGTTGCGGCGGTGGGTGAGGATCAGGACGCCGCCGGTGCGCGACGCCTCGACGAAGCCCAGCGCGGCGACCGTCTTGCCGGCGCCGGTGGCGTGCTCGAACCAGAACCGCTTGGCGGCGTTGGGGTCCTCGGGCTGATCGGCGAACTGGCCGTCGTCCTCGTCGACATCGTCCTGCCAGTCCTGCGGTTCCTCGTCCTCGGGCTCGTCCTCCTCGGGCCGGTCGTCATCCTCCTCATCCTCGTCGGCCTCGTCCTCGGCCTCGTCCTCGTCCTCGTCTTCGAGGTCGAGGTCGGGTTCGGCCTTCTCGCGGCCGCGTCCATCGCCGCCGTTCTCGCTGATCGCCACCGTCGCCGCCGGCTCCACCTCAGCGGGAGCGGTGGTGCCGTTGACGTGTCCGTTGGTCGGCCCGGCGGGCTGGCTCTCGGCCAGCAGCGCGGTCAGCGTCCCCGACAGCGCGTCGACCTGATGGGCCGACAGCACGGTGCCGTCGACCAGGCGCGGTTCCTCCTCGGATAGCAGTCGCTCCAGTCCCAGCAGCAGCGAGAACTGCCGTCGCCACTCGATCGAAGGAGTCTTGCGGCCATCCTGCACCTCGCCGAGCGCGGCGTCGAGGGCGCGCCGACGCTCGGACCCTGGGGCCAGGGCCTCTTCGAGCGACTCTCCGTCGTATACAAAGCGCTCGCGCGTCAGCAACTCGGCGCGCGCGATCGCGTCAGGACTGGGAAAGGGGGTGGTCACACCCATCGGTGATTGAAGGTTGCGTCGGATGAGCGAGCCGCGGCGTCGCGTCGTGGCGGCTCAAGCAGTCTCAGCACGAGGCCGAGCACAGAGAGATTCCTCTAAAGCACCCCCGGCCTCGACGCCGAAGGATAACGAATATTTAAGCAGATCCGCCACAGCACCCTTGTGGCAAGCTGTCGGCAATGGGCCCTCGCGGCAGATTTGTGGCGGTCGTGGTGCTGCTGGCGGCGGTGATCGTGGTTGCCGTGGTGGCCACCGGGGGCGCCGGCAAAGCCCCTCGGAGCGCGGCTCCATCCCGGCAGGCGGTCGCCGCCGCTCTGGCCGGATCCCCGGTGGTACTGGCGTTGCTGCATGCCCAGAGCAACCGGCTGCTGGGTGGCGGCACCAGGGCGTTCCACGCTCGGCTCACCGCGCTGCGCGGGCATCCGGTGGTGGTCAACAAGTGGGCGTCGTGGTGTGTCCCGTGCCGGTCGGAGTTCCCGGCCTACCAGCAGGCGTCGGTGGCGTACGGGCGCAAGGTCGCGTTCGTCGGGATCGATGCCAGGGACTCGAGCTCGGCCGCCGCGGCGTTCCTGCGCCGGTTCCCGGTCAGCTACCCGAGCTACGAGGACCCGCACGCAGGCATCTCCGACTCGATCCAGGCGTCCACCTACGTCCCGCAGACCGTCTACTTCGACCGGCACGGCACCCAGGTCTACGATCACGCCGGCCCCTACGCGACGGCAGCCGCGCTCGAGCGCGACATCCGGCAGTACGTGCTGCGGTGACCGAGGTTCTCGCCTACGATGTGCGCCGCGTGCATGGCGATGAGGAGATGTCGGCGGCGCTGGAGCTGCGCCGCGACGTCTTCTGCGTCGAGCAGGGAGTGCCGGTACGCGAGGAGCTCGACGGCCGCGACGGCGATTCACTGCACCTGGTGGCGGTCTCCGACGGCCAGCTGCTGGCCACCTGCCGGCTGCTGTTCGTCGGCCCGACGGTTCAATTCAGCCGTCTGGCGGTGCGCCAGGACGCGCGGCGGCGCGGCATCGCCTCCGCGCTGCTGGCGCTGGCCGACGAGGAGACGCGGGCCGGTGGCGCCCGCCGGCTGGTGCTGCACGCCCAGACCTACGCGCGGTCGCTGTACGAGGCCGCCGGGTATGAGCCCCGGGGGCGGATCTTCATGGAGGCGGGCATCGAGCACGTCGCGATGGAGAAGCACGTCTCGTGACGGGCGTCGACGGATAGCCCGGCCTCGCGTGCCTCAGATTCGCATCGACCCGCTTACCGGTCAGCGCGCCATCTTGACCGCGGCGCGAGCGGAGCGACCCGGGAGCGGGCTTCAGGCGCCGCCGCCGCCGTCGCTCGCTCCGGCCGAGGACCCGTTCGCCGACGGGCACGAGGCGAGGACTCCGCCCGAGCTATACGCCGTCCGCGCTGCCGACGGCGTTGCCGACACGGCGGGATGGCAGGTGCGCGTGGTCCCGAACTTGTACCCGGCGCTGAGCGGCGACTCCGAGCCGCCGGCCCCGAGTGGCAACCCCGACCTGTTCTGGGCGGGGGCAGCCGCCGGCGCTCACGAGGTGATCGTCAATGCCCCCGATCCCGTCGCCTCGCTGGCCGAGCTCGAGCCCGACCAGGTGGCGCTGGCGGTCGACGTGTGGCGGGAGCGGATGCGGGCCCATCCCGACGCCGCCTGCCTGCACCTGGCGGTCAACGAGGGGACCGAGGCGGGCGCGACGGTCGCCCACACCCACGCCCAGCTGTACGCGCTGGACTTCGTGCCGGCGGCGATCGCCCGCGAGCGCGAGCGGTTCGGCGCCTACGCGACGCGGACGATGGGCGGCAACCTGCTCGGCGACCTCGTGCAGCAGGAGGTCCGCCGGCGGGAGCGGATCGTCGCCATCGACGCCGAGGCGGTGCTGATGGCGCCATACGGCTCGAGCCTCCCCTACCAACTCCTGCTCGCCCCGCGCACGCCGCGGATGCGCTTCCAGGAAGACGGCCCGTCGGGCGCGGCGCTGCTGCACGACGCGTTGCGCCGACTCGCCCGTCACCTCGGGCCGGGGCCACCGCTGAACCTGTGGGTGCGCACCGCTCCGCGCGGCGCCGAGCACTTCTGCTGGCGGATCGACATCGTCCCCCGGCTCACCCACCTCGCCGGTCTCGAGCTCGGGGCGGGGCTGGGGCTGAACATCGTCGCCCCGGAGCGGGCGGCCGCCGAGCTGCGGGAGGTCTGAGGTCCGCGCGCTGGTGCAGCGCGTCAGCCGCGCCTCGGTTGATGTGGCCGGCGAGCGAATCGCCGCGATCGGCCCCGGCTTGCTGGTGCTGCTCGGGATCACCCACGGCGACGGCGAGGCGCAGGCGCGGTGGCTGGCCGACAAGGTGCGCGCGCTGCGGGTGTTCCGGGACGTCGACGGGCGGATGAACGAGTCGCTGGGGGAGCGTGAGCTGTTGTGCGTGAGCCAGTTCACGCTCTACGGCGACCTGCGCCGCGGGAACCGGCCGAGCTACGTGGCGGCGGCGCCGCCGGAGGTGGCCGAGCCGCTGTATGAGCGCTTCTGCGAGCTGACCGGGGCGCGGCGCGGAGTGTTCGGTGCTGAGATGGCGGTGGAGCTGGTCAATGATGGCCCGGTGACGCTGCTGGTGGAGAGTCGGTAAGTTGCCCGCGCAGGACGAATATCCGGTCGCGGAGCAGCGGGAGGGTTTCTGATGAACAGACGTCGCAGGTTTTCACTCGCCATGGCGGCGCTGGCGAGCGTCGTCGTGATGGTCACGCTGGTCGCGTCGTCGGGCGCGGCTGCTCCGGCGTCCGGATTGACCCCGGTCGTCCTATTCCCGGCTTTTCACTTCACGAAGCTCCGGGTGACGGTGCGAAATCAGACGGCGGCACCAGGCTGCCCCCGCTCCGGCAGCTTCCAGGACTGGTACGAGAATCCGCATCCGGGCACCAGGTTCTCGCAGGTGTGCCGCGACGAGTTGCTGACGCTGCGCTACGACCGCGCCGCCAAGCTCCCCATGCCCCGCCGGTTCGCGGATCAGCGCGGGGTGACGGTCAGGATCATCGACTACGGTCAGACGGCCAGCGCCCCGTTCTACCGTCCACTCTACCGGGCGCTGGAGCGGGTCGGGTATACGGTCAGTCGGAACATCCGCGTCGCCGGCTATGACGCGCGGCTCACGCCCGATCAGGGTGGGTTCCTCCGGCGGACGAAGTCCCTGATCGAGCAGACTTACCGCCAGAACGGCGACCGCCCGGTTGAACTGGTGGGTCACTCCAACGGGCCGCTGTACGCGCAGTACCTGCTCACCCACACCAGCCACGCCTGGCGCGCCAAGTACATCCATGGCTTCGCGCCGATCGCGGGCAACTTCCCGGGGCAGGGATCGCTGTACTCGATCGTGTTCACGGGGCTGAACATCGAGCATTTCAGCTATCCGACCACGCGCGCCAACGCGGTCAGCAGCGCCCGGATGTATCTCAGTTCGCCCGCCAGTTACATGAGCGCGGCCGATCCGACCGTCTTCGGCCGCCGCGAGGTGGTACTCAAGGACGCCGCGACCGGAGTCAGGTACACACCCGCCGACTACCGCCGGTTGTTCACCGACGCGGGACTGCCGTACGCGCGTCAGATCGCCAACTACTACATCGGCTTCGTGAGGTTCACCGATCGACGCGACTATCCCGACGTGGACGTCACGGCCCAGCGAGGCTCGGGCATCCCGACCGTCGTGGGCGCGGTGCTACCGAACCTGACCGTCGGCCAGGTGGTGACGCCGAAGACCGTGTTCCTCAAGCGCGACGGCGACATCAACCAGGAGGACACCACGAACACCGCGATCCGGGTGTGGAGGGGCATGTCCTGCCACCGGTTCAGCCTGACCGACCATCCGGGGGTCAACCACTTCGCGTTGCCGAGCAACCCCAAGGTTCTCGGCCGCCTCATCGCCGCTCTGCGTCGCCCCGCGACCCACTGCGGTTGAGCCGGAGCTCGCGGGCAGTCCGCGCGCGGGGTGATGCAGATCAGCTCCGATAGCGATGGTCAGACTGCATCACCCCCACTCTGACCGGCCCGTTCGAACAGCGTGTGGTCGTTGGTGATCACCGCGGTGACGCCGAGGCGGTGCAGCGCCACCAACCGTTCGGGGTCGTCCACCGTCCACACGTAGAGGTCTCCACCCGCGTTCGCGATCGCCGCTACGAGCGCCGGCGTCACCACCGACCAATGGGCCATGATCGCGTCAGCCAGCCCGGACCGCAGCACCTGGGTTGACCGCCGCGGGAGCGTCCGCTTCACGTAGGCGACCATCAGCTGGGCTCCGGGACGGGTCAGGGGGTGGGCCAGGTAGTTACGCCGCACCTTCGGCACCGACAGGCCCAGGCGCAGCTCCGGCGCGGCTTGGCGCAGGGTGGCGAGGGTGGCGGGCTCCATGGTCGAGACCAGGGTTCGTCTGGTCAGGTCAAGCGACCGCAGCGTTTCAACCACCGCCGGCTCGTAGCCGATCGCCTTGACGTCGACGTCGATCTCCACCTCCGGTCCGAGCAGATCGCGCAGGGCGCGCAGCGCGTCGGCGAACCGGATCGGCTCGGGGTGCTCCAGATCGGCGGTGTCATGGGCGACCACCAGCTCGTCGCCGCGGGCCAGGACGTCGAGCTCCACCATGTCCCAGTCGGCGCCGGTCAGCCGGCGCTCCAGGTCGTGCAGGTTGCCACCGGGGACGACGATGTTGTGGCCGACCCGGCGCCAGCGACGCGGAGTGCGATCCTGATGCGAGGTCGACGTCGACATGCGATGCTTGATGCTACGGGTGGGGCGCGGGTTCTGGTCGGGGCCGCTCGGCCTTCGCCGGTGGAATGTGTCGCGAAGCCGCCGGGGGTGTCAAACCTCTGTGCCAATTCCCGGCCCAGCGCCCACTGCGGCCGGCGCCGAGTCTACGGTGGAGCGCGTGTCCGGTTCCGTGCTCAACCAGCGCCGCGCCATTCGCCTCCTGATCGACAGCGGCTACGCAGTCGGCAAGGGTGGCCGGCACGGCACCAAGATGATCAAGCCGGACGCGGTCCCCGTCATCCTGCCGCGCCATGGCGGGCGGGACTACGGAAAGGGACTGACACAGTCAATCGTCAAGCAGGCCGGTCTGAAACAGACGGAGGGACAGGCATGGAGCTCACGGTCGTCGTCCACCAGGAGCGCGGGAGCTTCTGGTCAGAGATCCCCGAGCTGCCCGGATGCTTCGCCTCAGGCCGAACGCTAGACGAGCTCGGCGACGCGCTGGCCGAGGCGGTCGGCCTGTATCTGTGGGACCTGCCGGGCGAGCTGCAGGCGGCGCCGGCGGGCACCGGAGAGTCCAGGATCGTCGTCACGCCGGCCGCGGCCGAGACTCAGAGCTGACACTGGCCGGGTCCGCTACGTTCGCGGCCGTGAAGGACTACTACGAGGACCTATGGGAGCGCCTGCCCGAGGATCTGCGCCCGCCCGATCTGGAGCTCCGCCGCTCGTTCGCGCTGGCCGACATCCACGCCGGCGAGCGCGTGCTCGACCTCGGCTGTGGCGCCGGCGACCTGACCGCCGACATCGCCCGCGCCGGCGCGCTGGTAGTCGGCGTCGAGGTGGCCGAGGCGGCGGTACGGCGGGCGCGCCAGCGCCACCCCGAGCTGGACTTCCGCACCGCGCCCATCGACGGTCCGCTGCCGTTGGACGACGGGTCGTTCGACGTCGTCTGGGCCAGCGAGGTGATAGAGCACGTGGCCGACACCGCCCACTGGCTCTCGGAGGTCCGGCGGGTGCTGGTGCCTCGGGGCCGGCTGCTGCTGACCACTCCCAGCCATGGGCGGCTTCGGCTGGCGGTGCACGGGGTCGAGCGTTACTCGGAGCCGCTCGGCGATCACCTGCACCTGTACACCGCGCGCTCGCTGCGCGAAGTGCTCGAAGAGTTGGGGTTCACCGACGTCCAGGTGCGCGCGACGGGCGGCCCACCGCTGTGGCGGCGGCTGCTGACCGCGCGCGGGTTGAGGTGAGATTGAGATGACATTGCCCCGGCCCGCGTGCCGACGTACTTCCCTGTCCGTCGGACTGATTTGTCCGTGACGGTGGCCGCTGGTGGGGAGGCGGCCCACTAGCGCGTCTGGGCGCGCTCAGCGGCCAGCCCGGCCCGGGCCTGCTGCAGCATGATCGCGGCCC
>CAWEVV010000011.1:0-103592 GCA_963812635.1 uncultured Actinomycetota bacterium
CGGAAGGGGATCGCCGTACGCGAAGTGCCGCGGCGCGCTGTGGGGCTGGGTCGGTGTGACGGGCCCGCCGCGGGAGTGAGAGCATGGGCGGCGTGAGCTACTCGTACGCGAGGATCAGAGGACGTCGTGTCGGCTCGGCAGCGTGGTCCGCTTCGGGGGGAGCGTTTGCCTCGGCTGAGTCGCTGCGTCCCGAGCCGGCGGACGTGCTGCGGCTTGGGCGACGGCTGATGCGGATGGCGGTGGCCAGTGCTCGCGCCGACGATGCCCCGACCCCGGCTCGTCTGCTGGCTGCGCATCTCGGACCGCAGGCGCCGTCGTTGCCGGTGGTGGGCGAGGCCTGGGCGACCTATGAGCACGTCAACCTCCAGCGCGCGCTGGAGCGATGGACTCAGGCGTCGGGTCGCGTCTGCGAGCTGGTGGGTCTGACCGACTTTCAGCACTCGATGTTCACGCTGGCCGACCTCGCTCAGCCGGCGACGATGATGCACGGCCCCGGAGTTGGAGCGGTGGCCATGGCCCGGCTGGCGTCGGGCCCGAACGGCGCGACTCGTCCGTGCGTGCGCTGCGGGCTGTTCCTGGTCAGCGAAGGCGACGCTCGCCTGGCGTTGCTGTTGCGCGAGAGCGATCCGCATCGCGGACAGCAGCAGGTCACAGTCGAGGTGTTGTGCGCAGACTCGGATCGGGCCGCGGCCGTGCTGGGCGAGATCCGCGGGCTTGCGCTGCAGCACAGCGTGTTCCGAGGCCAGATCCTGTCTTTTGACTCCGAGATGTTCGGTCCTCGTGACGCGCCCTTGAGCTTTCATGAGCGGCCGGTGCTGACACGCGAGAGCCTGGTGCTCCCGGGCGGGGTGCTGGAGGCAGTCGAGACCCAGGTGGTCGGTGTGGCCCGCCATCGACGCCGGCTGGTGGCCAGTCGCCAGCACCTCAAACGGGGGGTGCTCTTGCACGGGCCGCCGGGCACCGGCAAGACCCACACGCTCCGCTACCTGATGAGCCGGCTGACCGACACGACCGTGGTCATGCTGTCGGGCGGCGCGCTGCAGTTCATCGCTCCGGCGGTCTCGATCGCCCGAGCCCTGCAGCCCGCGCTGGTGATCGTCGAGGATGTCGACCTGATCGCCGAGGACCGCGGCATGCATCCCGGCCAGCACCCGCTCTTGTTTCAGCTGCTCAACGAGATGGATGGCCTCGCCGAGGACGCCGACGTGACGTTCCTGTTGACGACCAACCGCGCGGACCTGTTGGAGCCGGCGCTGGCCCAGCGCCCCGGGCGCGTCGACCAAGCGGTGGAGCTTCCACTCCCCGACCCCGAAGGTCGCCGCCGGCTGCTGGAGCTCTACAAGGGCAATCTACAGCTACAGCTGACAGACGCCGAGCCGATCGTGGCCGAGACCGAAGGTGTGACCGCATCGTTTTTCAAGGAGCTTTTGCGTCGCGCCGCCCTCATAAGCGCCGAGAACGCCGGCGGGGATGGTGACGGCGCCCTGCCAGTCGGCGACCGCGAGCTTCGCGCGGCGCTGGATCAGCTGCTTGCCGAACGCAACCGGCTCACCCGAGTCCTGCTGGGCGGCGGCCGCGATGACGACCCATCGGACTGACAGTGGCCGCTGCGCAGGCTCCCGTGGATCTGGTTGCTGCGTGTGATCTTCGGCGGCTTGAGTCACGAAATCGGCCATTAACGTGACCATATAGGCGCACTCAGAGGCCTTGGGCTCTCCTAATCAATCGGGAGCAGAAACGAGCGGCTGGCTAGGTTCGACGTCCTCTTAATCCGGAATGGCCCAGCGAACAGGAGTGCCATTACGCCGGGGTCAGTCTCGCTGGGCGCCAGCTGGTGGCGCTGATCGGTAGTGCTGGCGCCAGATCAGCTTGTAAATCGGGATCCGGCGGGGTAGATCGCGGATTCCTAGTAGGAATGGGACCAGGATCAGAGCCAGGGTCAGGACCGCCATCACGGCTAGGACGAGGATGTCGGCGTTGGCCGAGGTGGAGAACGGCTTGATCTGATACCAGAAGGTGTAGAGCCACAGCCATACCTGCCCTGGGTAGCTGCCGGTTTCGTTCATCAGTCCCCACTGGCTGCCGAGCAGGTGCTGTTGCTGGGCGCGGCTTGTGAGCACACCGCCGTCGGCCATGAACAGCAGCGGCTTGGTGTAATCGGTCTGATAAAACTGCCGGCTGGTCAGCAGCGCGCCGTCCAGCCCGCCGGACCGCGCGAAGGTCAGCAGCGAGTCCATCATCGTCGGCAGCGGCCCGTAGGGGCCAGGCTTGACCGAGACCCTGCCCGCGGTTGTCGAGGCTTTGGCGAGCGCGGTTTCATAGGCGCTGGTCCAGCCGGTCTGGGCCTTTACCGAAGCTGCCTCGTAGGTTGAGATGGCGCTCTGCAAGGCGGGCTGGCCGGTGAGCGAGCGCAGCGGCGCGAGCACGAAATCCTGGGCGCTGTTGATCGGGTGGCTGACGCCGAGCCATTTGGCGAGGTGGATGAAGGCGATGTGCTGGCCGTCGGCGGCGTGGTTGTAGGGCGGCCCGTAGCTTCCGGTCGTGCTTGACCCGTCGAGCTCGGTGGTCGCGGTGGTGACGAAGTCGACCGGATCGGTTCGCGACCACGACTTGATGGTGCTCGGCGATAGGTCGGGCGAGGAGAACAGGATCGTCAGCAGGACCACCAGGACGAGCACGGCACCGAGCGCGATAGTCGCCTCTTTGAGGATGTCGTAGGGGTGGTAGGCACCCTTCCACTCGCGATATGACTCGTCCTCGCGCCGGCGGCTGTCGCGACTCACGATGCGGCCTCCCCGGGGTCGAGGTCTGGTCCCGGCTCACGCGCAGACGGGCACTCGCTAGGTGCCCCTGGACTCGGCGCTTGTGCTTGTGAAGCTGGTGCGCCGATGCGATCGGCCAGCTGAAAGGGCGGCACGATTCCGTGCTTGCGGACCAGCAGAATGTGCGCGGCGACTATCGCCACCACCGCCAGCGGCAACAGCAACACGTGATAGCTGTACATCTGCCCGAAGTTCAAGAGATTCCAGAACGCGCCGAGACCCGAGGCGTTGATCGCATCCTTGGCCTGAGTCGAGATCCACTGCGCATCGAAGTTCTGCTGAGAGGCGTAGCCGGTCAGCGCACACGGGATCGCGACCACAAACGCGACCACCCCGGTCATCCACACCCGCGCGCGACCGCCCCGCCACGCCGCCATCCAGTACTTCCCCCACAGGTGGATGACCATGAAGAAGAAGAACAGCTCCACCGACCACAGGTGGATGCTGTTGAAGAAGTGCCCGACGTTGGTGAAGTGCCACCAGCCGGGGCCCTTCAAGCTCAGGATCGAACCCGACGCGATGATCAACACCAGCGAAACGAGCGACAGCACGCCGAAGATGTAGATCCACGACGCCATGTAGGCAGGCTGGCTGTCGGGAAGAAGCTTGTCGGGCGGCAGCGCGCCCACCGCACGCTCACGGACCGCCCCCGTCCACGACCGCTTCGTGGCACCGCTCATTTCATCGGCTCCTTCGCGCCGTGCCCGGGAACGGAACCAAGACCGCGACCGCGAACACGACCAGCATGACCACGATTACCACGACATTGGCCACCGACATAAAGAAGAAGTGCCAGTGCACCGTGTGGGCCGGGTGATTGAGGTTGAAGACCGCCGCGATCATCTCGGTGCTTGATCTTGAGCGGCGCGGTCGGCTTGAGTCACACGTTCCTTGACCGTGGAGGTCATGATCCCGCGGGCGTCGGACGCCCTCCCGGGGTGGGCCGACGGACAGAGTTCAAAAGCGCCTCCGGTCATGACTGCTCCTTTCTTGACGTTACGACCTAGCCGTATCGAAACAGCAGTAGCGTAACAGTGGGCGCGAAAGTCAGCAACAATCCTGAGATGAACCGGAGGCGCCGCTCCCTGGGTGGGCGTCCGCGCGACGCCGGCATCGACGAGCGGGTGCTGACCGCCGCCCGCGAACTGCTGGTCGAGCGCGGGCTGCGAGCCATGAGCCTGGATGCGGTCGCTGATATCGCGGGCGTGTCGCGCAGCGCGATCTACCGACGGTGGGCCTCCAGCGACGAGCTCGTCCTCGACGCCATCGACGACGCCCTCGGGCAGCTGCCCGGACCCGACCCCACCGTAACCGGCCACGCGTTCTGGTCAGAGGTCAGCGACGGGCTACGCGTCGCCGTCGCCGGCCTGGCCAACCCGATCGAGCACGACGCCATCCAGCTGTGGCTGAGTCGCCTCACCCACCAGCCAAAGCTTCACCGCCGCTACTGGCAGCGCCGCGTCCAACCCCGCCGCCAACACGCCATCAACAGCCTCCGGGCCGCCGCCGCCCGGGGACAGATCGAGAACGCCGGCGACGACGCCGACCTGCTCGTCGACATGCTCGCCGGCGTGCTCTTATACCGCTACTTCCTCATCCCCCCCGAACTACGCAGCGATGAAAGCGACGAACACTGGCTAGACCGACTCACCAGCCTGGGCGAACGGCTGCTGACCCCCAAGCTGTCCACGGCAGGCGATGAGACGGTCCGGGGTGCGGATCAAAACCCGACTGCCTGAAGGGATGGGCGAGATGCGGACGCCCGCCGCCTGCGCGCTGACGTCCGCGCCAACGACGTACCAGCGAACTCCAAAAAGCACGTTGAGTCACGTTTTCCTCCAGAAACGTGATCGTATAGCCGGTCACAGGGAGGTCGCCGGCGCAAACGTGACCCGGCGGCCTGAGAGGCGAGCCGAGCCGACGCCCGCAGCCGGCTTCGCTGCGGCCTCGGAGACTGCCGGATTGTCACCCGAGGAGCCATGGGCCCGCGGCTTCCGCTTCGGCTGGTCGCCGACGCAGAGCAGCAGCGGGTCGGCGCCCGAATCTACCGGTCGGGGTGGCCGCCCGCGTGCGACCAGAGCGTTCCACCCACCGTTGACTGTTCAGGTACGTCAAGGGTCGGTCTAGCTGCGGACCCCGACTTGCCGCCAACCGACGGCCGGCAGAAGCCCCGCCGCGATGAGGTCGACTTCCGCCTCGTGTAGCGAGGGACGCAGCTTCCAGCGATGGAGGTAGGGGCCTCGTATTGGAGCACCGAGCGCGAAGTGCGGAGCCAGCGCGTTCGTGATGCGACTGACCGAATGAACATGATGCCGCAGATCATCGACCATCTCATCAGGCTCGAGCGCGTCCTCGGAGTACCCGAGCGCCTGGCGCTGACCTAGCCACCAAGTGGCCGCGGTTGTGTCAAAGGCCTGGCTGTCGATCTCGTCGATGACCAAGACCCCTCCCGGCTCAAGCAGCGTCCCGAGATGAGCGCACGAGTCCTCCAGTGGGTCGACGTGGTGCAGGGAGACGACAGCGACCGCAGCGTCGAACCGACCGCCGGCTCCGATGAGGGCGACCGGTGACACCGGGCCGCCAGATTCGGCCGCGGGATCGATGGCCGTCATCACGTAGCCGGCCGCACTCAAGGCCATGGTAAGCTCCCCGTCTCCCGCTCCAATCTCGAGGATCCGGGCTGGCGGGGCGGGTAGCGAGGACCGGACGAAGGCGAGGAGCTCGACGGTGAGCATCACCCCATTCTCGCCGAGCGCAATACGTCGCGGTCGCCGCCCCAAGCAGACACCTGCTTAGTCGCCCGACCGGCCGCGAGATCGCTGCTGCTGCTTCGGTGCTTCGAGAACCTGGAGCGGAAGCCGCGGCCGACGTTGCAGGCGACGACGAGACGGCCGGAGCTGCGTGTATGGAGCACTCTCGGCGGCGGCCGGCCGCGCTGCTGCTTGTCGTCCAAAGGGGCGGTCGGCGTTAGCTGGAACCGAGGAAGCACCCGACGTGGCCGGGCTGTCGCTCGCGCGAGGAGGCGACGCCAGCCACGCCGCTGCGGGCAGCCTATGGAAGCGGCCAGCCGTTACGCCACCAATCTCGGGCCAGCGAGAGGATTCGAAGCCAGGACTAGTGAGTCCCTGCTCGGGGCTTGAGCCAGGTCTGATCAACCTGCGCCTGTTGGTGGAAAGTACGCGGGCAGGCTGAACACCGTGAGGAACTGCTCGATCCGGTAGTCGGGGAACCGAACGGTGATCGCGTCACGGGCGCTGTCGGCGTTCCCCATTTTCACGGCGGTCGCGAACGCCTGCAGATATTCGCGGGTGCCCTGGATCAGCGAGAGCCCGCCGGCGGGCCCGTGTCCGGGGTAGAGCGTCTGGACCCCGGCCTTGGCGGCGAACCGCTCGAGTTCGTCAAGGCGCGCCAGCCACCCTTCCAGGTTGTGCTCCTGGAGGTAGAGGTGCGCTCCGTTGTAGATCAGGTCCGAGGTCACGCACGCCTGCCGGTCCGGGAGGTGAAGGCAGGCGTGGTGCTTGGCCTCGCCCGCTCCAAACTCGACGACCTCGAGGGAGCTCCCGCCCAGCGGCAGGCTTGAGCCGGCGATCGCCGTCGGCTCGATCAGGCGCTCGGCGGCCTCGGGGCCAAGCTTTCCCTTGAGCAGGTCGAACATCCACGGACCGTCGGCCTTCAGATCCTCGAGCACGTTGGGGGTGGTGAGCACCTTTGCGTTTGGGAATCGGTCGACGATCAGGTCTAGCTGCAGGAAGTGGTCGGGGTGAGCATGGGAGATCCACACCTTGTCGAGTTTCTTTCCCGAGGCGTCGACGCTGTCGGCGAGCTGCTTGGCGTCGCTGCGAAGCTGGAAGACGTCGAACAGGAGCGCCTCCTCGCTGTCGCTGATCAGATAGGAGTTGGACCAGGCGCCGGGTTCGCTGGCGCTGAAGCGCTCGACCGTGACTCGGGGTGGTGCGTAGATGCCGGTTGTCATTGGCGATCTACCTTTCGGTTGGCACCGTTGTCGTCTTGCCGTCGGTCTGGAACGCCCACGATCCGCCCGAGCGGAACGCGAGCGACACGTCGAAGGTGTTCTCGAGAAATTGGTAGCGAGCGATCTTTCCCTCGCGCCCTTCGACCAGGACGGAGAAGGCGACTCGAACCTCCCGCCCCGCCGGGCGGGCCCTCAGTCCGAACCACCCGAACACCGCGGCGCGCTGATCGTCGCCGATGATCTCTCGCGGGCCGAACCCGGTCACGTCGAGGTTCGAGTGCATGTGCGTGAGGAACGAGCGAACCTCGTCCAACCCGCGGTACATCCCCATCCACGGAAGCGCCGAGTGAAGCTCGCCCGACAATGCGGGCAGGTCGACCCCTTCGGCGTGCGATGGAGGTCCGTTGACGATGTAGACGATGTCCGGGTGGAAGTGGCGCTCCGCTGCGGCGGCGCCTTCCCCGCGGCTAACTGCGTCGAGATACGCCCCGGCGAGCGCGGCAACGGACGAGCGGGCCTCGGTTTTCACTCCCATGAGGAGTCCTCGGCGGGCTTGGTGACGGTGGCCCAGCGCTCGGCGATCCTTTCCGCCTCGAAGCGCCACAGGACGAAGCCATGGAAGCCCATCTTCTTGCCGGACCTCTGGTCGGTCCAGCGCCAGTGGTTCTTGCAGACCACCTTGTCACCCTCCGCGATCAGGTCTTCGATGGTGAGGTGAAGATCGGGCATCACCGAGTACATCTGGCGCATCATCTGCTCGTCGCCGGAGGCGTCGGTCGGCTCCTCGCCGGGCCCGTCGTGGTCGTAGAAGTCCGACGTCATGTTGGTTCGAATCACCTCCGCCTTGCGGTTATTGACGAAGTCCTCGAAGTGCGATCGCACCTTCGCCTTCATCTCATCGGTGGTGAGGCTGGTAGGCATCAGGTCTCCTTAGATCAACTTGGCTTCACCAGAGCGGTCCTCTCTGAGTTCGTCATCAGTCTGATCCGGCCCCGACTAAAAGTCCAAGACAAGTTGCGGTGCTATCAATAGAGAGGGCCTATCGATACGCCGTAGGCACCCTCATCCCACACCAGCGTGGTCAGTAGGCTAGGCCTATGGAACGGCTTGATCTTCGGGTGGTCGAGTATTTCGTCGCCGTCGCCGAGGAGCTCCATTTCGGCCGCGCCGCCGATCGGTTACACATCGCCCAGCCGTCGCTCAGCCAGCAGATACGACGGCTCGAGCAACAGCTAGGAGTGACGTTGCTCGAGCGAAACAGCCGGAACGTCCGGCTCACCGAAGCAGGGAGAGTGTTTCTGCGGGAGGGCCGGCGTGCCCTTGCCCAGGCTCAGCGTGTGATCAACGCCGCGCGCGCCGCGGGAGCCGAGCTCCTGACCGTCGGGTTCTATGGCTCGGCCGGCAGAGCCCTGCTGCAGACGGTGCTCACGACATTCCACGACCGCCGACCGAGGACCCAGGTCAGCGTCCGCGAGATCCTTCTCGGAAGCATCGACGAGATCCTCGACGGTAAGGTCGACCTCGCGTTCACGCGACTGATGCCCGGCCAGACAGAGCTCGAGGTCGAGATCATCGCGACCGAACCTCGCCTGGTCGCGCTCGCCAGCAGGCATCCACTCGCGAGCCGGCGGACGCTGACATTCGCGGACCTGCGTGGGGAGTCGTTCATCGTCAACCCAATGGCCCCGGAGGGCAGCTCTCCACCGAGATGGCTGGCCGAACAGCGACGCCACGGTCTCCCCGGACGCGTCGCCGCCAAGGCACGCAGCCCAGAAGAGATCATCACCCTCGTTGGAGCCGGTCGCGGCGTCTGCCTGATGCCCGAGGCAGCCGCGCTCCACGACCGGCGCTCCGACGTCGCTTACGTTCCGGTAACGGACGCCGAACCGGCGGTCGTCTCTCTTGCGTGGGCACCCGACCGGTCATCCCCCATGGTCCGGGCGTTCGTAGCCACCGCCCGGGAGGTTGCCACCGCCTCGGCGACGGACAAACCGACCCCTCGGCGCTAGCCAGCACGCAACGACCCCGGCGGCCGAACGAGACCGCTACGGAACGGGAGCAGCGGCGAGCGCGTCCGGCCCGGCCTGGCGATCGCCTTCTCGCGCGACGGACCGCCCGGCCACATCGAGTGCTTGCTCGGTTCCAGCTAACGCCGATTGCCCCTCTGGACGACAAGCAGCAGCGCGAGCGACCACGCTGAGACTTCCCCAAAGTCGCCTCAGGGGCAGTCTTGCTCCCGCTGCTGCTCCCGGCCGAATCCAGCAGTCCGCCCCGCTTGCTTTCGTCTTGTGATAGCCGCTGGCCCGACGCGTGCTTTGCGACGCCGTCACGCGTCAGCGCCGACGTACGCTCGCGCTCATGCATTCGCCCCGGGACCAGGCGCCATCAGCCTCGGCGCAGGACGGAAGCTTCCTCCCCACGATCGCGACCGCGTCGCTCGGCCTGGACGAGACGCCCGAGTGGGACGACCAGCGACAGCGCTCGCGACTGGCTGCCGAGCTGCTGCATGGTCGAATCAGGAAATCTGGCTGCATGGTCGAATCAGGAAATCTGGCGTCGCGCTCTGGCAGACGAGCACCGACCCCGCGTGTGGGAGATGAGACTCGACATTCTGCTCGGGTTCGCTGCGGAAGGTGCTAGGAGGCGTCGCGGGAGCGCTTTGGCTCCCGTCTGCGGGCGGTCCTATCGGTGGATGCTCGGGCCGCCTGTCATGCTCTGGCTTGTGCGTCTGAGGGTGTGCCAGTCGGGTTCGGGGGGCGGCCGCCGAGTGGGCCTGCGGTCGGGTTGTCGGCCGGAGGCGAGGTCGTGGGCGTGCTCTGCGCCGGCTCCTGCGAGCTCGGCGAGCGGCAGTCGCCGCGCCTCGGGAGACCTGCTGGTCGGTAGTTCTTCAGGGGCGGTGCGCTCGAGCGCGAGCGGCTCGGCCTCGGGGCGTTTCATCGCCAGGCGGGCCTCGTAGAATGCTTGTCTGAGCGTCGAGGTCGGCTCGGCCGGCGCGTAGTGCTCGCGTTCGCGTCGCGCGGGTGAGGGTTCGGCGATCACGTGTAGCTGGGTTTGGGTGCGGGCACGTGACAGGGCGGTGTAGGCCCATTCGGCGGTGAACTCGCCGGGATGTCCGATGACGGCCGCCCATTCGACGGTCGCGCCTTGAGCGCCATGGCCAGTGAGCGCGTAGGCGTGCTCGACGTGCTCGGCTACGTAGGCGGCGTCGAGCGCGCGCCGTCCGCCGCTGTCGGGCTCGACGGTGAGGGTTCCGGTCAGCTGGTTGATGGCGGTGATCTTGGCGCAGGTGCCGTTGTCGATGTCGCGGTGGCGGTCGTTGCGGCGGGCGATCACCCGCTCGCCGACACAGAACTCCCGATCGGTGACGATGACGCCGTCGGAGGCGACGGTCCGGTCTCGCTTTAGTGCCGCGCGGGCCGCTTCGTTCAGCAGCGCGCGTGTGGCGTTGTCGCGCGCGATCATCACCGCGCCGGCCAGCCCGTGGTCGGCCCGCGCCTGTTCCCACTCGCCCAGCAACACGGACAGGGCGCCCCGCTCGCCGGCGTGGACGTGGAGCGCGTGCTGTTGTTGCTTGAAGGCGAGATACACGTCGGGGTGGCCATCGTGCAACGCCTCGAGCGCGGCACGCTCGCCGGGGTCGTGTTGGCGCAGTACCTCGCGCAGCGGCACGCCGCCGAGCTCGCGGGTGACCGCGGCAAACCAGCCGCCGGCCTGCACCGACGGCAGCTGACCGGCGTCGCCGGCCGCGATCACCTTCGCCCCGGCCTGCTGGGCCTGGGCGAGCAGCGCGGCGGTGTGGCGGGTCGGTGCCATCCCGGCCTCGTCGAACAGGATCACGGCTCCCGGCGTGAATCCGCCGGAGTCGGTGAGGTTCGCGATCAGGCGGTGCAGCGTGAATGTGGGCGCCGTGATCGCTTGGCCTAGCTCGCGTGCGGCGCGGCCGGTGGGGGAGACACCGACTATTGGGTAGCCGGTCTGCCGATAGCAGCCGGCCAGCGCGCCGAGCACCCGGGTCTTTCCTGTCCCCGCCAGCGCGGACACCAGCTCGACCCCGCGGCCGCTACCCGCGACCGCGAGCACCGCCGCCTTTTGCTCGGCGCTCAGCTCGATGTTCACCCTCGCCAGCGCGAGCTGGAGGAGCCCGGGGTCAAGGAGCGCCACGCTCGTATCGGCGCGCCGTCGTGCCCCGTCCACGATCGCTCGTTCGCAGGCAAGCAGATCCTGAGTCGTGTACCGACGCTCCCCGCCGCTCTGGCCAAGAGACACGACGCTGCTGTCGTTGAGGTAGGCGCTCGTTACCTGTTCGAGGTCCGCGACGCTCGCTCCTTGGGGGAGCAGTCCAGCGACCTCGGCGAGCGCGTGGCGTCGCGCGAACGTGTTGTGGTTCGCGGTCAACCCGCCCGGGCCTGACAGCCGGTCGATGACCGCGCGGACGACGTCAGCTTCTGATCGCGCGCTGCGCGCCGGCCGGCCCGCGTACAGCCTCCCGATTTCGCGGCGTCCGAATCCGTGCTCCGCCGCGTTGGCGCGAGCCTGCTCGCGCCAACTGGATCCGTCGACGCCGTACGGCTTTGCGCGCCGGGTCGCCAGCGCGATCCCCTGCATCCGGTCGCGCGACAGCTCACCGGCCGCCACGCCGGTCAGCTCACACGCCCGCTCTTCGATCTCGACCCGCCGCTGGGAGAAATGTCGCAGGACCGTCTCCGGAACGCCGTCGATCTCAAACAGCCCACGACCCGCCGCCCGCCAAGACACCCACGCAAGCCGGTCGCGGACCTCGCCGCGGAGCACCGCTCGATACGCCGCGCCCGCCGCCGACTTGTGCTCATACAGGGCGTGGGCGTCAAGCGCCGTATAGCTGCCCTGCGCGCGGGTTAGGTTGGCGACCACCACGTGCGCGTGTAGCTGCGGGTCGCCCGCGCGCGACATCCGATGCCGGTAGGACGCCGCGACGAAGCCCTCGCCGCGGACCCGCTCGGCGCCGCCGTGCCCCCGCCGCGTCCAGCACGCCTCACGCTCCAGGTAGACGAGCGCCGCGTCGACAGCGCGCTCATGCGCTTCGAGCAGCGCCGCCGCCACCTCGTCATCGGCGATTGCGAACAGCACCGACACGCTCTTCGGCGCCGAGAACGTCAAGTCCAGCGCCGCGACCGTCGAGCACCGCCCCATCGAGCGCAGCACGGTCCCATCTGCCGGGCTGCGACCGTTCGTCAGCGCCATGAACCCGTCGCGCTCGACGCGCTCGCCAGACGCAAGGCCGAGCACGTCGGCGCCCGTTCCGCGCCACACTCCCGGAGCCTCTCCCCGTCCGGCGTAGTAGTCCTCGATCCCCGCCGCCACCTGCTGCTCGTAGTACGCCAGCTGGCCGCGGCTCGAACCGAGCTTCCCGATCGTCAACACACCACGTGACCCCGCAGACGCGGACACAAAACGGACACACCAGCCCGACAAACAGCGTTCACGTCCGATCCCGCCGATCCGGATCGAACAGCCGCATTTGCAGCCCAGAAGCGTCCTCGACTGGACACGTGTGGTCGCCCGTATCCCCCTCAGGAGTGAATGGTAAGGAAGGGGTCGTCGGTTCGAGTCCGACAGAGGGCTCTGGCGGATTGCCTTTGTTGGCGGGTTTTGGGGGTTGGTGCCGGCTTGGTAATAGCAACGCCGGGGCCGTGATGGAAACTATTTGGAAACCGCGCCGTCCTCGTGGACTGGGTCTGCTCGTTGACGGGCGTGGGTGTCCGAGGGCCGGCCGGGCTGCCGTTCTCCAGGATGTTCTTGATGTTCGTGCGATTCCGCTGAACCGGGAGATCATCACCTCACCGGCGGGAGACGGGCGCGGACGGCCGTCTTCCGCCGGGGAGTAACCCCCGGGGGGGGACGTTTGAAATGCTGGTGCGTCTCGCGAACCGACGCGGCCGTCGACCCTGTAGACCGGCCGGACGAGGCCCTCGGCGCGGTTCTCGGACAGGGCCCCGGCCACGATCACGATCGCCTTCACATCCGAGCGCTCGTCCGTACCCTTCGTCGGCTGGGCACTCCTACGTCGCCAACTCGATCGCGAGCTCGGCGACGCCGCGCTGAGCAAAGCAATCGTCAGCGGCGACGCCCGACGGGCGGCTGCTTATGGGCGAACGCGCAAGCCAGCCTTGCCGCACGCTGGCGCTTGCCTTCACGCGATAGAAGGCGTCCGCGAGCCAGGCGACCAGCGCGCCGGCTGCCTATGCATTCGGACGACCGATAGCCGCGTCGGAGTCTGCCCTTGATGCGTGATTGCGGAAGCGAGTGGAGAGCCCTGGCGGCGGGCGATAATGTTGGTGGTGGTGGCGCTCGGCCAACCTCGTTGGCAGGGCTGGTGTCCGGTCGTCAGGTCTGTGTGGTCATGGGCGGCGGGGTCCAGCTGCCGTCGAGCACGTCGGGCTTGGGGAGGTAGAGGCGCATGACGATGGCCCAGGGCTTGCCGGGTCCGGTGCTCGGCAGCCAGTTGGCTTCCGGGACATCGGCGGGCAGTTCGGCGGCGATGTAGATCGTGAATCCGCCGTCTGTGTCCGGGGTCAGGTCGGTACGGAAGCTGATTGAGTACTTGCCGGCCGAGTTGGGGACGAGCATCACGTCGGGGTGGGAGTAGAGCGTGATCGACCAGTAGCCGTCTACGTGCTCGTCCGGGGATTCTCCGGCCGCGAATCGGATCGCGTAGCTGTGATCGCCGGTCGGTAGCTGTCCGGTCTGATCGGCTTGCAGGGGGTAGTAGATGACCTCGGTAGCGGAGTTCCACCAGATCCCGCCGAAGTTCGCGATCGCTCGGAACTGGTAGTCGCTGCCGAACCCGGTGCGGTTGCCGGTGGACCGCCAGCCGTTGCCGACGTCGTTCATATGGGTCATCGCGCGGATGAACCGGGGGAAGATCGTGGTGGCGACGAGCTCGTCGAACTGGGGTGCGTTCGCGGGATCGTTGGCGACGAAGTCGGCGATCTGCTTCAGGCGCGGCGCGAACTCATCGCCGTGCCCGGATCGATCAGGCGCCGCCAGCGCCTGATCGAGTTGCGGGCGGGTGAACATCGCCGATCCGGGTGGCGTGGCGTTGGTGAACATCGGTATGTCGATCGCGGGCTCCACCTGCGGGGTGCCGGTCGACCGCAGCGAGAATCCGTGCTGTAAGGCGACGGCCTGGTCGAGGTCGTCGCGGATCTGCACGCGGGCGAGCAGTTTGGCCTTTCCGGACGGGATGTCCAAACGTACCGCCCCGTCGGGGATCTCGGGGTCGGCCCCCGCAAGGCAGATGGCGAAGGTGCCGTGCGGATGCTCGGGAAACGTGCGGTCGTTGACGTTGTAGGTGATCTCGGCCCACTCATCGACGATCTGCGCGGTGTAGTACGTCCCCGCCGGGACGGCCGGCACGTCGAGGATCGCTGGCGTGTGCTCGTCGACCGCGATCCACGCCTCGGAGTACACGACGTCAAGGTTCGGGTTGACGAACGTCGGCGCCTGGCCCGCCTCAACACCGGCGAGCACCGCTGGGTTGTGCTTGAGCACGTTGTAACCAACCCCCTCCTCAGCCAAGTCGATGTGCTCCTGGCGGATCACCAGATACCGGCCAAACACATACATCCACGCGTCAGCCAGCTCATCGATCGACAACCCGAGATCCGCTACTTGCTCAGTCACAACCGCTCCTCCTGATGATCGGCGAGGCGCTCAGCTCATCGGGGCGATGTCGCCCAGCTTCCAGCTGCGATCGAAATACGGCTTCAGCGGCCCGTAGAACCGAAAGTAGGAAAACCAATGCCGGCCTGGGATGGTCTGGACCCAGTTCGACGGTCCGCGTGCGGGTTCCTCGGGGCCGAAATACAGGTCGACCGAACCGTCGGGGTTGCTGACCAGCTCCGGGTCGCGGGAGCCGCGGTCGCCGCGCTGCTGGTCGTTATCGATGAGGCAACGACTGCGGACGTCGTAGACGGTCGCCGACCAAAACAGCTTGGCCGGCGGATCAGCGGGCACGTGCAGGCTGTATGCCCGCCCGCCGTCGAGCCACTGGCCGTCCGCATCGGTGTAGGAGCCGAGGTAGGCCTGGCCGACGCCCGGAGTCTGGCTCTTCATCGCCTCAGAGAAGCTGACGGCCTCATAGAACCACGACGCGCGTTCCAGCAGCTCGTCGTAGTGCTCGGCGCGTTGAGCGGAGTTATCGAGCATGATCGCGAGATCCCATTGACGATCGGGCCAGTAGCGCGAGCCGTCGAACCGCTTGGCGAACGTGTTGGCCTGAGCCATCAGCTCCCCAGCCGCCGACGCCTCTTCCAAGATCGTGCGCAGTCGCCGGTCGGGCGCAAACGGCTTGTCCTTCTCGATCCCGAGCTGCTTGAGCATCGCCAGGTAAAAGCGGTCGCGCTCGTCGACGATCTCTGACTGATAGATGCCGTGCAGCCGCTCCCAATATTCGAGGCCGCGCGGCTGGTCGCCCGACCACGGCCGCCCGTCGGGGGAGACGACCCGGGTCGGTGGTGGATCGTCGCGACGCTCATAGGGGTAGATCCTGACCGCGTCGATCAGCGCCCGCGAACGCTCTGGGTTGGGATCCAGGGTGCGGAACCCAAACATGATGTTCATCCCGGTCGACCGCAGCAGGTAGTAATCGCCGGTCTCAGGCGCGGCGGCGCCGGGCGGGATGATCAGGTGCTTGCCACCCTGACCTTTGTCAGGACCCATTTCGCCCATCACGCCGACCTCGCGCTGCCAGAAGTCCGAGACCCCGCCAGCGGTCGGGCCGGCGGGCAGTTGCACCACCAGCGGTCCCGTCTCGCTGAGATCGAAGAAGTTCAGCGTGTACGGGGTCGTCGCGTTCGCGGTGATCAGGCCGAGACGATCACGGTAGCTGACATACACCACGAGATCTGAGCTGGTCGCCCCGAACACCTCGTAGTGCTGGGTCTTCCACTGCGCGTAGGACACCAACGGCAACGCCCACAAATACGCCTGGCAAGCCATCTGATAGTCAAGCTCATCAAACACCCGACCCAGATCGTCGCGCACCGGCAACCCGCCATCGAACTCGACCTCGCCCAACCGACCGGGCAACGACCGCGTAGCCATCAATACCTCCAAGAACCAGAAGACCAGGGACCGCCCATTCTCGTCGACGCGCGAATGGTGCGTCGCCACCCTGTCAAGGCAATCCGCCGGATCGCCCACGACGATCAGCCCGTCGACAACGCCGCTGACACTTCCCCTTCGTCGCCTCAGCGGGTGCCTCGGCCGGGCTGCCGCTGCGGGCCATCGCGAGCCAAGAGCAGAAGCCAGGATCCCGACCGAGCGGTGGTCGAGGTGGTCGCTCGTGCGTCATTGCAGCAGTGTGCTGCCGTGTGTTCCGGCTACACGGCGGCTTTCTGAGCGATGTGCAGCACAGCGCCCCAGTGCCGGTTCACCCGCCCGCCGGGTCGCTGGGTGATGCGTTCGCGGATCGCGCTGTAGAGGGTGTCGCGCTGGTCCCCGCTCATGGCGATGTGGCCCGAAAAGGTGTTGAGCAGATCGATGTAGCCGTCGGCGCTGTAGGCGACCTCCCAGTCAAACTGCACCGCCTCAGCGTCAGAGAAGAGGCCGGTGTCCGTGATCTCCTGAAGGCTGTCGGGGAGCTGGCCCGGCCGCGGCCACTGCGCGTCTGGTGGAAGGCCTTCTCCGATTGCGTCATAGACGTCTTGAAGCTCGATAAAGAACGGGTCGCCGTCCTCAGGGACGACGTGTGTGGCGCTCCAAAACGCGACATGTCCTCCCGGCCGCAACGCATGCCAGACGCGCTGGTAGCGCGTCTCTGGGTCGATCCAGTGCCACGCGGTTGCTGCTGCGACGAGATCGAAAGTCTGCGTTGGGATCCACGAATCGAAGTCGGCCCGGATCACCTTAACCTGGGGGTAGGCGGCCAGCTTTCGCTGCGCGAGTTGCGCCAAGTCTTCACCGAGCTCAACGCAAACGACGTTGAGGCCTCGCTCAGTGAGTGACTGGGTCGCGATGCCCGTAGCGCAGCCGATCTCCAGCACGTGATCGCCAGGTCGTAGACCCGCCCTCCGTGTCAAGACGTCGAACAGCTCGACTGGATATCGCGGCCGAGCGCGGTCATAAAGCGCAGCGGCGGAATCAAAGGTCCGCCGCAGGTGTAGTCGATCCCCCACCGCCCCCCATCATCACGCTTGTGGCTATGTCTCGGCGCCCAACTCGCACCCGCGTAGTCATCGCACCAGCCACGACGTCGGCGCTGCCGCTTCTGTTGGCCGGCGGCTCAGACCAGAAGTGAGCTCGCCGTCCGTTGGATCCGCGAGACGGCCGGTGGTGCGCGGAAGGGGCAGCGGCGGCCGGACTTGTTCAGGGCCGCCCCCGCCGGATCGCCGGATCGAGTTGTGCGCCGAGGATCAGAGGCGACCACCGCCAAGGCGGAACGGCGCCCATGCCGCGGCGTCCTGGCCACGCTCCGGGTCTGCTCCAAGCGCCGCTGCGCCTGCTCGTGTAGCTCGCGCCCAGTTGGTTCGCGCGGCGTCCCAGGCCGGCCTTGACGCGCTGGCCTGGCGAGATATAGTCTGCGCACAGACGATCTTCGTACAGATTAGGAGCGGCACATGTGGACGACGGAGCACAGCATCGAGACCCACGTGGCCAGAGACGCCATCTGGCGAGCCTGGGCCGAGGTTCCGCGGTGGCCAGAGTGGAATGGAGACATCGAGCACGTCGAGCTGACCGGCCCGTTTGCGACCGGAAGCCTAATCACGATGACGCCGCATGGCCAAGACCCGGTCCAGCTGCACATTGCCGACGTCGTCGAAGGCGAGCAGTTCGTAGACGAGGCCGAAGTCGCGGGAACCGTCTTTCGAACGATGCACCGCATCGAAGCGCTTGACGAGCACCGCTTGCGCGTCGTGTACCGCCTCGAGGCGATAGGGCCGGCGGCCGAGGAAATTGGCCCGGCGATCACCGCGGACTTCGCTGACACCCTGAAGACGTTGGTCGAGCATGCCGGCCGTTGAGATTCAAGCACCGCCGGCCAGCCGCTTCTCGGATGGTCCTGCAGCCAGTCCCGGCTTCCTCCTATGGCACGTCACGCACGCATGGCAGCGCGTCGTCGCCGCGGCGCTCGGACCCTTGGAGCTGACACATGTTCAGTTCGTGCTGCTGGCCTGCGTGTGGTGGCTCGAGGAGCAGGGATACACGCCCAACCAGCTGCAACTCGCGCGCCAGGCGGGTACCGACGTGAAGATGACCTCGCAGGTGCTGCGCAAGCTTGAGGCGAAGGGGCTCATCGAGCGCACCGTCGACACGGCCGATACCCGGGCCAGGCGCCTGCGACCCACGCGCGACGGCGCTCGGCTCGCGCGGCGCGCGATCGTTGCCGTCGAAAATGCCGACGCCCGGTTCTTCGACGGCCACACCAACGCGGTGGCAACGGTCCTGCAGCGGCTCGTCGCCGCCGAAGGCCGACGGGGGAATTGATATGAGCCACAAAGAACCGTATGCCGTTACCGACCTGACCACCCACGAACCCCGCGATCTCGACGCGGAACTCGAGGGCTACGCCTGGCTGCCGCGGATGCTCGATAAGGCGCGCGCCACCCTGGCCGGTACGGCCGGCCGCTACCTGTTCGGTTGTCCCGTCGATCACACCTGTCTGGCGCGGCTGGGCGTCAGCCCCGGACTCGTACTCGACCTCGCGGCGCGCCACGCCGACGATCACGCCGTGCTGGACGCACTGCGTGCGCACGGAATCCCGCCGGCCGCCGAGGCGTGGTTCGACGGTCAGATGGTCGAAGACGAGCTGCAGCACACGGGCAATTACCTGCGCGTGCGCGACCACGCGGAGCTCCCCGAGGCCGAGGGCGGCCGAGTCTTCAGCGGCGCTGAGCACGGAACGTTCATCAGCGTCGTGTTCATCGAGGCCGCACCAGGGCAGGCGCAGGACCCCCATGCCCACGCGGTCGAGGAGGTGGTCGCAGTCCAGGAAGGCGCGGCAACCTTCTCTCTCGGCCAGCAGCAAGCGCGCATCGTGCACGCCGGCGAGATCGTCCGCATTCCCGCGGGAATCTCCCACCGCTGGGTCGCAGAGCCCGGCGGCCTGCGCGCGGTCGCAGCCTACGGCGCCGCGGAGATCCTGACCAAGCCGGCTTGAGCGAGTTACCACGATTGCGGTGGGTTCCGCCCTCTACGTGCTCCACTGATTCTCTAAGCGAAGGCCGAGTCGCTTGCGCTCCTGCTTCGATCGAAAACCAGCAGTAGCGACGAGCGCTTCGGTGGCGTCTCAGGAGTGCTGTAAATAGCGCCGGTGCTGTCAGAGCGACGGCGTAGGTTCCCTCAAGTCCTGTCAGACGATGAAGGAGGCCTACGCCGTGAGACGTACCGTACCGCCGTCGGCGGAGATAGAAGCGAAGATCGACCAGCTGCTTGCTGTGGGGGTGGGTGAGAACCCGCGGGAGTCGCTGTCAGAGCTCGCGAAGCTGGGTGCCCGTTTGATCATCCAGCGGGCGGTGGACGAGTTTGACGCCTGGTTGGGGCGCGCCCGGTATGAGCGCCGGCCGGAGGATCAGCGCGGGCTGCGCAACTACGACTCGGGAATGCGCAACGGGTTCAGGCCCAGGACGGTGCAGACCGCCGAGGGGGAGCTGGGGATCGAGATCCCCCAGGTCCGGGAGGCTGCCGCGACGTTTGCCTCCAAGCTGTTTCCCAGGGGCACCAAGCTGGTGCGGACCGAGCCGCTCAAGGCGTTGGTGATCGGCGCGTTCGTGCGCGGTCTGTCGATGCGTGACGTCGAGTCGTTGTGCGAGAAGGCGGGACTCGGGAAGCTGTCGAAGTCGACCGCGTCCCGGATCTGCGAGGAGCTGCGGGAACGCTATGCAGCGTTCAAACGCCGCGACCTCTACGACACCCGGCTGGTGGCGCTGTTTCTCGACGCGACCTTCATCACCGTTCGTCCCAGTGGGCCGAAGGAGGGGGTGCTGGTCGCTTGGGGGTTCACCGAGGAGGGCGAGCGGGTGCTGCTGTCGGTGATGCTCGGGATGCGCGAGTCCTACGAGGACTGGCAGGCGCTCGCCCGTGATCTGATCGCCCGCGGGCTGGGCGCGCCAATGCTGATCGTCGCCGACGGTGCCCCCGGCCTGACTAAAGCGATCGAGCAGTGCTGGCCGGCGTCTGACCGCCAACGCTGCTGTGTGCATCGGGCGCGCAACCTCTACGCCAAGCTGCCCGAACGAGAGCGCGAACGGGTCAAGCACGCCTACTGGCAGGCGCTCGATGACGCGATCAGCGAAAGCGACGCCAAGCAACGACTCCAGGCGCTCGTCGACGACCTCGACAAGGGCGGCTATACAACCGCAGCCAGATGCCTGGCCGACGACCTGGACGCGCTCGTCGTGCACCTGCGCTACCCACCCAGACACCGCCGCCGGTGGCGCAGCACCAACTTGCTCGAGCGCTCACTCGGCGAGGTCAAACGCCGAACCAAAGTGATGGGCCGGTTCCCCGGCGAGGAAAGCTGCCTGTCGCTGGTCTGGGCGGTCCTCGACCTGCTGATCACCCACGAGACCAACGGCATCCGCTTCAACCAGCTTGACCGCCAACGCCTCAAGCGAACGCGCTACGAGGGACACGAACAACCCACCCCCGAGGAGGTGACAGCCGCCTAAACTGACCACCACCAGGGAGCCCAAGCCGCGGCAAATTTACAGCAGCAAAGAGACCCACCAGCGCTTCAGCAGACTTCCGCAATGTCGCCCACGCGGCAACCTGGCCGTCGCTGCCGCTCCGGTCGGCCACAGCCTCGGAGCAGCAGTCGACGAGCGCGCGCGCCTGCCACCGAATGGCCGCCTGTTCGTGATCGGGGAAGTGTCGGGACGCTCTGAACCGAGGCGAGCGCACCGGCCCCTCGCACTGGTTCTGGTGAATACGACAGCTCGCGAACCATCGGGCGAGTACGTCAAGCACAACGCGTCGAGCTACGACTACACGAGCCAAAGCATGAGCGCGACGCGAGCGGCTCGTCACGACCAAAGAGGCTATATGGTCCTAGGCTGGCGTAAGCGGGGGGTCCGGCTGGCGTGACGGGGGATGTCGATGTCCCCCTGGCTGTGGAGGTTTGGGTATGCTTGCCGCAACGTCGCCTCTAGACGTGGCATCGGGTCACCTCGCTGTGGGCCGGCTCGGCGTCGGTTGCGCACCTGGAGAGGGTGATTTTCTTGGATGGACGCGCTAATCGGCGGGGTGTTTTGCTCCGGGGAAGGTTGTTTGTCATCCGCTGGGTTTGTGTTGCGTTCTTGGGTGCGCTGGTGGTCGGAGCCGGTGCTGGCTTGGCCTGGGCACGGGTGCAGAGCTCCGTTACTGGGCCGGGGGAACCGTTGCCGGCGCTGGTCGGGCTTTCCGCCAATGTAATCGCCGCGCCTACGCCGGTACTTGGCACGGACAAGCGCCGGCATCTGGTGTATGAGATCTCGCTGCTAAACGTGGCCGCGTCGGGGGAGCGGATCGACCGGGTGCAGGTGCTTGACGCGGCGGATCGGTCGGTGATCGTCTCTTACGACGGCGCCGGTGCGGTGCGCAAGATCATGAGCAACGCCGCGCAGTTGCACCAGCCCACAGACGAGCTGCCGTCCAGCGGGGGCGGGGTGCTGTGGCTCGATGTGTCGTTTCCCCGGGGCGCTCGTATTCCCCGCCGCCTGGTGCACCGGATCGAGTTCACCGACCTCTCTCGGCCAGCGCGTCGAGAGACGGTTAACGGCGCCCGCACGATGGTGAGCTCGCGCGGTCCGGTCGTGTTGGGACCGCCATTGCTCGGTGCCCGCTACCTGGACACCAATGGCTGCTGCGGGGAAAGCGCGCACACGAGGGCGCTGTTGTCCATTGATGGGCGGCGTTATCTGGCCCAGCGCTACGCGATCGACTGGCTTCGGCTCAACCGTCATGGCCGCTCGCGCGTGGGAGACCCGAGCAAGAACGAGAGCTATGTCATCTTCGGCGACCCGGTGATCGCGGCCGCGTCGGGGGTGGTGATTGACGCGCGCAGCGACCTGCCCGAGAACACCCCGCCGCACCCGCTGGCCAATCTGAACGTGCAAAACGTGCTCGGCAACGAGGTCACCGAGGCGCTGGGCGGCGGGCGCTACGCGGCCTACGCCCACCTACAGCCGGGTAGCGTTGCCGTTCACATAGGCCAGCGTGTGCATCGCGGAGAGCTGCTCGGGAGAGTCGGCAACACCGGCAGCTCGACCGCTGCGCATCTGCACTTTCAGGTCACCGATGGGCCGAATGCGGTCCTCTCCAACGGGCAACCGTATGTGTTCGCGCGCTTTGCGCTAACCGGCGAAGCGGTGGGGTTCGACAAAGCTACCGATCAGTTCGACATTGGACCGGCGGCGCCGCCGCTGGTCCGCCGCGGTCAGCTCCTACTCGAAAGAGACGAGGTCACCTTTCCTCCAGGCGGAGCGCCTTTCTCCGGGTGAGCGCACTGGCTCGGATCCTGAGGCTGCTGGTGACGCTGCCTCGCCCTCGGTCGCTAGACGTCTCGTCTCGACGTGAGGCCAGATCGCTAGGCAAGCGCGTGACGGAGAAGACCTCTGGAGCCCATGATCCGAAGGCAGCGGCGCGCACGACCCGCCTTGTGCGCAATGTAGGCATGGCCGCTGACCGACTGCCTCGAACCGCAGGCGGTCAGCTCACGGTGCGACGAAATCGTAACCGCAGCCATCACGGTTACCGCGCACGGCTGGCGGCGATCCTCAGCAGGCCACGGCCCATCTACTTTTTCGTGGACGCACCGGAAGTGGCGGGTCCGCTGGCTCGCCCAGCTCCGCACCCCGCCGCGCGCGGGACCGTTCTATCAGCGCGATCGCCAACCGCTTTGACTCAACCTTCGGCAAGCCACTGGCCGGCGAACCAACTGCCCTACCACCAGCTCTCGGCGATCAGTTCCCTGACGGATAGTTGACCCGCGCCCTCAACGACGGAAGGCAGACAAATGTCAATCACGACAGGCAGACCGGTGAGACGCACACGGAAAGGCATAGGGGCATCGGCGACCCTGCTGGCGTGCGCCGTCGCGGGAGCGCTGCTTATCCAGACCGGGGTGGCGAGCGCAGCGGGGTCGCCGGTCATGGCGTCTTCAAGCGTCACTACGCGGATCGTGTGGAGGGGGTGCGGGGAGCGCTTGCAGTGCGCGAGGGTGCAGGTTCCGCTGGATTGGGCTCGGCCGGGCTTGGGCACGATCTCGCTGGCGGTGGCTCGTTACTTGGCGAGCCGCCCGGGGCAGCGGATCGGGTCGCTGTTCGTCAATTTCGGCGGTCCCGGCGTGGCGGGGGTACCGATTGTGAAGGCCGGCGGGGCGGTCCTGGACAGGTTCGGTCACGGGCGGTTTGATGTCGTTGGTTGGGATCCGCGCGGCACCGGCGCGAGCACGCACGTGCGGTGCTTCGCGAGGACCCGCGCCGAGGCCAGGTTCTGGGGGCCCGGGTGGTCGGTCCCGACCACGCGGCCAGAGTCGGTGCGCTATCTGCCGAAGGCGCTGGCGTTCGTGAAGCGCTGTGTCGCGCTCAGCCGCCGTCTGCTGGCGCACGACTCGACCGCCGACACGGCACGCGATCTTGACTATCTGCGCAAGCTCGTCGGCGACCGCAAGCTGAACTACCGAGGCGTGTCATACGGCACCGTTATCGGCCAGACCTACGCGAACATGTTCCCGCGGCGGGTGCGCGCGATGGTGCTGGACGGCGCCGTTGATCCGGTCTCGTTCACGACCTCCACCCAGGCGTTTATTGCCAGCGGTGAGGCTGACTTTGATCTGGTGTTCTCAAAGCTGCAGTCGTTATGTCAGTCCGCGGGGCCGGCGCGTTGTGCGCTGGCGGGCCACGGGTCGGTCAAAGCGCGAGTGAGCGGGCTGTTGGCGCGGCTGCGCCACGGGCCGATCCCGGCGCCGGCAGCGCCTGCCCCGCATCGGCTCAGCTATGGCGACCTGTTGCTTTACGTGTTCCCGAACCTCGGCGACCCGGCGAGCTGGCCACAGATCGCGGCCGGGCTCGAGCAGGCCGCAAGCGGCAACGGATCAGCCATCGAGACGGGGCTACAACAAGCCAGGCCGCTGTATCAGTCGATGCTGAATTCAGGGACGGCGCTGCAGTGCGCAGACAAGCCGCGGCCGCGGCTGGGCCCGCAGGCGTGGCCGAGCATCATCGGCCGGCTGACGCGGGTCAGCCCGTTCTCGGCGGTGCCCGGCTGGTGGTTCGCGGTGCCGTGCGCCGGTTGGCCGCTGGTGAACGCCGACCGCTACAGCGGACCGTGGAACAGGTCGACCCCCAACCCGGTCCTGGTGATCGGTACCCGTTATGACCCACAAACCGCGTACGCCGGCGCCCGCCGAGTTGCGCGCGTGCTCGGCAACGCCAGGCTGCTGACCCTCGACGGCTACGGCCACACCAGCGCCCAAGACCCCAGCGTGTGCATCGCTCACGCGCTCAGCGCGTATCTGATCCGGCCCGCCACCGCACGCCGGCAAACATGCCACGCTGATCGACAGCCGTTTGACCCGGACTTCGGGAAACCACTCCCCAATCCACCGATCCTGTGACCGCTGCGTGCGGCGAGGCCCAGATGGTGTTCGTTACTAAGCAACGGCCGGACCGGCCGGAGGGGTGAAGACGCGGACCGACTGAAGCTGTACGCCACTCCGACGGCAGTGTTGGCGTTGGGCCGGGCGTCTCGGCCGCTGGGCCGGTCGCGGTCGTGCCCGGGTCTGCGGGCGGGCTACGCGGCGGCGGTTGGCGGCCCGATCCACTGGGCGTCCTGTGAGCCGCGCGGACCGCGCCTTCAATGCGCCCGGATCCGCGTGGCGCTGGACTGGAACCATCCGGACGGCCGCACGATCCAGCTCGCGCTGATCCGGCATCTCGGCGCAAGCCAAAGCAGCGGATCGGCTCGCTGTTCATCAACCCGGGCGGACCAGGCGACACCGGCGTCGGCCTGGTTCAGGGTCTGGGCGCCGAGATCGACAAGTGGGGCGGCGGACCTTTCACGTCGTCAGCGGGGATCCCCGCGGCACCAACGCGAGCACCCATGTCCGCTGCTTTACCAGCAAGCGAAGCGAGGCGAGGTTCTGGCAAGGCGTCTCGATCCCCGCGACCCCGGCCGCCTCGCAGCCGCCACAGGACCCACGCCGAGGACTGAGCCGCCTCACAGCGAACATGACTCAATGAGCGGCGAGCGGCATCAGGCCGGAATTGAGACTCCGCTCGGTCGCCGCTGCGGCACTCTTTGCGCCGCCGGGGCCGAGACGCCATTTGCATACGCACCGCCAGGCACCGGCTTGCTGATAGCCGACTTGCGCAATGCGCGAGATGCGAGCGTGGGTCGGGGTGAGCTCCACGTCGATGTACGGTCGCCTCCGCCGATGGCGCTGTGAACGCTGCTTTCCGTTGACAGCGAGCGCGCGGATCGGGCATGCGAGATCGCAAAAGCGCAAGCGCGCTCCTTCGGGATCGATGTCGTCCTGGACGAGCGCCTGGTCGCCAATCCGATCGTCGGGTCCGGCGGTGCCCAGATGATGAAAGCGCTCGTCAGCAATGAGCCCTCTTCCCGCGCGCTTTGCAGGTGCGTGCACATTTGCGCCGTTGGCGCGTTCTGGGAGGGCGCACGTCTCCTTGAGCAGCCGGCCGCGGGTGAGAGCGTTGGCTCAGGGACCGTCGACTTGTGTGACTCGATTTCGTGCCGGAACGCCGCAGCGTTCTGAGAAAGCGTCGCGCCGGCACGTGCTCATTCGTGGCGTACATGGCGACCAAGCGTCATTGTGCGTTTGATTTGGGCCGCTCGCGCCCACGTGTGGCAGCGCCGCTGCAGACCGGCGTGCGGACTGTTGACAGACGTGCGCCCCCGGTGGCGCGGTCGCACTGCAGAGCGGGCAGGTGTCACCATCGCCGCCGGAGGATGCGCTGCCGATCAGTACCGATCGTGGTGACGGAACCAGGCCCCGTTGTCGTTGCGTCCCAGCGGCGCGCGATCCAGCCACTGGTACATGCCCCACAGCGAGTCGAGACCGCGCGCGTACGCAGAGTAGGTGTGGTAGACGATGCCGTTCTCGCGTGCGAAGGCGCTTATGCCGGGGGCCTCGCGCATGAAGGTGGCGTTGTCGGTCCCGGCCATCGCGGCGTGCGGGCTCGGCTGCGTCGCCTCGAGCGCGCCACGCATGTCCCTCGCGGCGTAGTTGTACTCAGTGTTGCCCGAGCGCTGCTGCTCTTCGGTGAACGATGTGTTGAAGTCGTAGTTGAAATCGGTGTCGTGCGCGGAGGCCCAGCGGAAGGTCCAGCCCATGCGCCGCTTGTAAGCCTGGATCTGGTCGATGGGAGCGCGCGAGACCGCGACTAGACCCACGTCGTGGTTCTCGAGATGGACGGCGAAGCCGTTGAAGCCGTCGGCGATCGCCGAACAAGACGGGCAACCCGACTCGTAGCCCGGTCCGAGCATGAAGTGGTAGACGAGCAGCTGCGAACGCCCACCGAACAGATCGGCGAGCGACGCGTCGCCCTCGTCGGTGTTGAAGCGGTATGCCCCCTCGACGGGCACCCAGGGCAGCTGCTGCCGCTGGCGGGTGATCTCGTCGCTGCGGCGGGTCAGCTCCTTCTCGGATTTGAGCAGGTCGAGTCGGGCGGCGAGCCACTGCGCGCGCGTGCCGGTCGGGTGGGTAGCGGTCGTCATGCGGGTCTCCTCTTGTGGTTGTTCAGGCTGCGGCGGTGGCGATGCCGAGGGCGACGATTCCCAGCGCCAGGGACAGGTCGAGGGTGCGACGTGGTGGCAAGAGCTTCTGCGCAAGGACGACGGCCGCGATCGCGACCATCAGCGCGACGCTCATCACGTTCACGGCGACGAGCACGAGCATCAGCCCGATGCTCGAGCCGAAGCACAAAGCGCCGAACCGGGCGCCCGAGCGGACGCGCTCACGGCAACGTCGGCGACACTCGCGCTTCAGCGGCGTGAGCTCGTAGACGCCCGCGCCGATGAGCAACGCCCCGGACGCGGCAGCGCCGGGCGGCTGATAGAGCAGCCAAATCGCCAGACCGGCGAGCGCCCAGACGCCGAGATAGGAGCCGGCGAACAGTGGCGCCGCGAGCACACCCCGGCCGTCACGCGCCCGCCGCGCGATTGCGGGGATCGCACTGGGCAGCATCATCGCGGCCATCATCACCACGAACAGCGGGAGGGCCATCGTCATGCCGCTCATCGGTGTGCCGTGGCTCCCGGGCATCGGTATTCCCAGCATCGACATGCCGTTCATCGCGTCAGCCCGAGCCTGGCCGGCGTGTTCAGCCGGACGTCCGGGAGCGTCTCACCGGTCTCGAGCAGCGTCTTGAGGTTGGCCAGGACCCGCGGCCAACCGTTGCTGATCATTGAGCCGGTCAGCCCGCCGGGCACCAGATCGTCGTGGATCACAGTCAGCTTCACCTGATCGCCGAGCGGCTCGATCTCGAAGGTGACCTTCGAGCGAGGCTCGGAGGCGAGCCGGTCGCCGGCCTCCTCAGTGAAGTTGAGCGCCTGCGCCCACTCCGGCGAGTGCGTCTGCCACGTGTAGGACAGGCGACGGTAGGGCTCTGATTCGAGCACCACCTGCTCGGGGTCGGTGATCGCCAGGCCGCGCGTCTTCCAGGTCATCGGCGAGCCCGGCTTCCAGTTGGTCTCGAACGCAATCGACCAGTAGCGCTGGGTGAACGCCGGCTCGGTCAGCGCCTGCCACAGCTTCTCCGGCGTTGTCCGGATGTACGTCGCATAGACGAATGAAGGCTTCTCGGGCTCCACGGGGGCGTCCTCCAGTGCTCTTTTTAGGTCGGCTAGCGCGTTGACGCGGTCCTGCTCGTACCGCATGATCCAGCGCTCGGCGATGTCGTTGATGGGCGCTGCGTTGAGGTAGTGGTGCTTCTCCCGGCCACGGCGAACGGTGGTCACGAGGTTGGCCGCCTCGAGCACAGCGAGGTGTTTGCTCACCGACTGGCGAGCCATGTCTAGCCGCGAGCACAGCTCCCGCAGCGTTTGGCCGTTGCGCGCGTTGAGGCTATCGAGCAGCAGCCGCCGACTTGGGTCGGCCAGCGCCTTGAAGACCTCATCCAGGTGTAAATAGGCAGCCATCTGGCTCCCAATAATACGCAGCTAGCTGGCTGCATGTCAAGTCGTCGGCTACCGGCGGACCTGGCCCAGGAATTAGTTGGCACCCACAGATCGTTCTCAGGCTCACAAGCGGCATCTCGCCGACCCTTCCGATCTAACCCGGTCGGGTCATACGCGGACCACTGCCGGCGTGGGCTATCGGGATCCGCGGTGAGCTCGGCATGATGGCCGACACCGACGTCTGCGTTCGGCGACTGCTCGCCGAACGATGCGACGGCGCCATCTCAGCTCCGCCGAGGTGACGCTGTGTGAGTCCGGAGGGGGTAGCCAGCCCGGACTATTGCTTCGATCAGTCCACCGGCGTACCTGCCCGCTATAGCTCTGGCGACCAACCGCTCGTCCGGACGCGGCGCGGCACCGATCTACGGGACTTGCGCTTTGGCCTGGCGATCGCGACATCCGGACGCTTGCGATCAACGGAAAGCATCATCCGTGCAGCGCCGTCGGCGGAGCCGAGCGTGGGTCGGCCTCAAGCTTCGGCGCTCGCTTTTCGCGCACGGACAAGCAGTCGGAAGGGTGGCCGTCGCTGCGGCTGCCTATGCAATGCCTGCTCTGCGACCAACTCGGCATAGTGCCCCAACGGCGACAATCCGGCAGTCTCGCTGGAGCCGCGGTAGGCGCGTTTTCCGCGCGTTGCGGGGCTGACGCAGCTCGCGACGGGGTGCTCGTCGTGCGGTCAGAGCAGGGGCTGCGGTTGGTCGGCTCGGATGCGACCGGGATGCCATCATCACGCCGTGATGGAACGGGCTGTCTGCTCGCACGCCGCCCACCGGTACCTGCCCTACCGCCGACGTGATCGGCGCCCCCCGAAGGAGCTTGGCGATATGGCCCTGTTTGTTCTCGTACACGGCGGGTGGAGCGGCGCCCACGGGTTTCGCAAAGTGCGGCCGTTGCTGCGTGCCGCCGGGCATGAGGTCTTCACTCCGAGCCTGACGGGCATCGGGGAGCGGGCACATCTCACCAGCCCGAGCGTCAATCTCACCACCCACATTCGCGATGTCGTGAACGTTGTGCTCTACGAGGACCTCGACGACATCACGCTCCTGGGGTTCTCCTACGGAGGCATGGTCGTCACCGGCGCTCTGGACCACATCGCCGATCGGGTGCGCCACCTCGTCTACCTCGACGCCTTCGTGCCCGCTAGCAGCGACACAGTGGCTGGGCTGACTGGTCGCGGGGCGATCCCGACGATCACGCTCGATGCCGGCTGGCTGGTGCCACCACCACCGCGGGAATTCGATGAGCCCGACGAAGCGGCTTGGCAAAACGAGCGTCGCACGCCGCACCCGCTGGGTTGCTTTACCGAGGCGGTTCATCTGGCCCAGCCCCTGGAGCACTTTCAGTTCACCCGCACCTACATCAAAGCCACCGCGGAGAAGCGGGACGCCCCCGGCTCAGATGTCTTCTGGTCAGCAGCCGAGATGGCCAAGGCATCGCCCACCTGGCGCTACCGGGAGATCGCGACCACCCACATGGTCGCCAGCAACCGCCCCGCCGAGCTCGCTCGACTCCTGCTCGAACTCAACTGAGGCCGAGCGCCCGGGTTCCTCGCCGATCGATCACCCGCACCGGCTCTTCGCCAGGGGCAAGGACGCAATCTCCTCCGACGCCGGCGTGAGGCCGATCGAAACTTCCCCGTTCACGCCGCTGCAGGGGCGGCTCCTCAGAGCGCAACGCCCGCCGGACCGTGGCGCGGATGCCATCGCCGGCAGGAAGGACAGACGCAGGCGAGGTGGTACGCACTGAGCGTCTTCTCGGAAGAGCCGCTAACGGTCTCTCGCGCCGCCCGCCGTCTTGGCACCACCCGACAGGCGCTGCAGCGCACCGCCGACGAACTAACCGCGCGAGGACTGGCGGTCGCGGAACCTAACCCCGATCATCGCACCTCGCCGTTTATCAGACTTACCCAAGAAGGCCATGACGTGCTCGCTGGGATTTCGCGAACAGCCACGATCTCCCGGCGCCAATGGCTACCCGACCCGGACGCGGACGAGCTCGAGGCGGCAGACGCCGTCGTCAGAAAACTGCGTGACTCGCTGAGAGAACACCTCTAACGACAAGACCACGGCCAGGTGGCCGACCAAGTCATGACGTTCCGGCTTCGTGCCGAGTGGGGGCACGCCGAAGCGAAGCTGTCTCAGGTCAAGCCCGAGGATGAGCGGGCTCGGGTGCTCTTAGCGCTCAATCGTGGAGGCGCCCATCAGAACGCCCCGCTCCCCGCGAAATGCGGAGCTTCGAGGTTTGACCAGGCGCAGGCCCTGCCCCCCCAGACAGGGTGCTCGTCGATCACGTCGCGGGTGCTAGGGGCGGGCTCGGCTTGACAGCGCTGATCGAGGTGTGGCGGGCCACGACGTCAGGCGCCGTCACCCTTTTCCTCTGACAACCCGGGCACAGTACCTGGCGGACGCGTCGCGAGCGTGTCTCGCGGTAGCGCGTGTGGTGATACAGAATCTGCCGCGAGCCACGCGGGGGATCGTTACCCGCAGATGCAGGGTGCGGGAGCGGCCGAAACGAAGTGTCTTGATATCCCACTGGCCCACGCGACGTCCAGCGTGGCGGCTGATGACCTTCACGTTCTTGACGACCGAGCGGGGGCGCGTCCTGCCGACGGTGATCCGGTAGCGCGCGATGCTCCCGGCCGCCACGGCATGCCGTCCGGCGATTGCCAGGTGCAGCCTCGGCCTGCCGGCAGGCGCGGACAACCCGGCCTGCGCCTCGTAGGTGATCGTCACCTCAGGCGGCAGGTTGGTTACGTTTGGACTGACCGACCCGCCGGCCGGGACCAGCGACGAGCCTCCGCCGCCCCCGCCGCCAGGCCCGGAGGCATCAAGCCCGGAGATTGCGCCGAAAGCACCGCCGCCACCGCCGCCACCGCCGTACACGCCGCCGCCACCACCGCCGCCGCCACCGCCGGCCGGGACGGTCACACCCGCGGCTCCGGCGCCGCCTGTCGCGAGCGCTCCGCCGGCACCCTTCGGGCCGGTGTTGCACCCCGGGGGGTCGAGGTTGCTCATGCACGTAGCGCCCGGCACCCCACCGAAGCCGCCGCCGCCGCCGCTGCTGCTGGCCAAGCCCGGCTGACCACCGCGACCGCCCGACAAATCAAAGTCGGCGCCGTTGGCCGTGCGGCCTGCAGTGCCGGCCGAACCTCCCTGACGCACCTCCGCCACCGCCAGCGAAGAGGGAGCCTTGGCCGCCACCGTTGAACCCGGCCGCGCCCTTGCTCCCGATGTCACCACCCGCGCCACCGACCTCGACGTACAGCGTCTTGTCGCCGGTGACCGTCAGCACAGCCGTCACGACCGCGCCTGAACCACCCGGCACCGTGCCAAAGATTGGATCGGTCACCTTACCCCCGGGAGCGCCAACCCCCGCGACCCTCACGCTGCTGACGCCGGGCGGCACCGGAAACGTCTGCTCGGCGCCCATAAAGAAAAACTTGCAGGTCTCGATGCCCGCCGACTGGTTGCAGGTAGAGGCGCGCGCCTCCCCGGCGCCCAAACCCCCCGCCATCAGCACCAGCACCAGCGCGATTAGCGCAAGCGCCGACGGCCGAACGACACTCGCACACCCCGGCAGCCGCACGGCCGACGAACTCCTCCTAGTCGTCATAAGCCCCAGACCCCCTCTTTGCTCCTCCGCAGAAACCTAGCTGCCATACCTCGGCCAGCACGCGGCCCCTGCTCGAATTCTGATGACCCCGGACCTCGAGCCCGACACAGCCTCCCATCACGCAAGCCCCTCACAAATCACGCACCAGCATAGGCCCGGCGCCCCGTTGCGGACGGCGACGCTCTGAGGCACTCGAGGCAGAGAGCGACTGGGGTCGGTGCCGAAGACCGTCCTCCTCTGCACTGCATAGGCGCAGGTGCTGCCCGCGGCTCTGACGAAGGCAACAGCGGGGTTCACCGCGCGACCGTCAGCGTCCGCTGCCCTGAACGCACTAGCCAGCGATCGACCTGGTTCCGCCCGAGCACGCAGCGGTGATCCGGGTGCCTGCCGGGAGATGACCGGGCAGGCCTGGACGGTCTCTTCAAAGGCGGGAAAGTCCGATCCGGTCCCGAGGCCGGCGCGGGGAAACCCGGCATTCGAGCCGGCTGCCCCGTTGGCTTCAGAGATCGTTCTCGCACTGCGCGGGAGCTTGCAGCTGTAGCCGGCTGCAGCCACGCGGTCGATGCGGACCGGATCGGTTGGGCTCATGGGTGCGGCTTGAGATGATGCCCTGATGCGCGTCGGCTTGCTGCATCCCGGGACGATGGGAGCAGCGATCGGCGACTCGCTTGTGAAACACGGCCACGAGGTGCTCTGGTTGCCAGCGGGCAGGAGTCAGGACACGGCGTGGCGGGCCGCTGACGCGGGGTTAACGGCCGTCGAAGATCTCGGTGACGCTCAGACGATTCTGTCGGTGTGTCCTCCTCACGCGGCGCTCGATGTCGCGCGGGGCCTGCAGGGCACGCGTGCGCTCGTTATCGATGCCAACGCCGTTTCTCCGACGACAGCACGTCAGATCGGACAGCTGGTCGGGGATCGCTGGGTCGACGGGGGAATCGCGGGGCCGCCGCCGTCACGAGCTGGGACGACGCGCCTGTATCTCTCCGGCCCACGGGCCGGGGAGGCTGCCCGGATGTTTCAGGACAGCGTGTTGGAGCCGGTGATCCTCTCCGGCTCCCCGGTCGCGGCGTCGGCGCTGAAGATGGCCTACGCCGCGTGGGCGAAGGGTTCAGTCGCGTTGCTGCTCGGCGCGCTGGCAAGTGCTCGCGCCGGTGGGGTGCATGACGCGCTGCAGGCCGAGTGGCAGCGCTCGCTGCCCGAGCTTCAGGATCGCGCGCGACAGGCCGAGGACTCGGCGGCGAGCAAGGGTTGGCGTTGGGTCGGCGAGATGCAGGAGGTCGCTGCAACGTTTGCCGACGCGGGGCTGCCGCCCGGCTTTCACGAGGCGGCCGCCGAGATGTTCGAGCGGGCAGCACGGGACCACGGACGCGGCGACGCCGCTGACTGAACCGCGCTCCACCGGGGGGATTCGGGTTCACTGCCGCGTCGTCGCCTGAAGCAGGTGTCGCGACCACGGCCTGACCCGCGGACACTAGGCTGCGGCTGATGTCGCCGACAAGTCCTTCGACCGCTGTGCGCTGGACCAATTGGGTTGGCAATCAGTCGTTCACTCCGGCGCGGGTTGTCACCCCCGCGAGCGAGGCGGAGGTCGCGTCGCTGGTCGCCGCGGCGGCCGCCTCCGGAATGGGTGTTCGGGTGGCCGGGGCTGGGCACTCGTTCACACCGGTCGTGCAGACCGACGGGCTGCTGCTCGATCTATCCGCGCTCAGCGGCGTGGTGCGCGCTGATGCCGACCAGCTCCGGGCGGTGGCGCGGGCAGGCACGCCGATTCGCGCCTTGCATGAGCCGCTGTGGGAGCAGGGACTGGCGCTGCGCAACCAGGGTGCCATCGACGAGCAGCACATCGCCGGCGCGGTGGCCACCGCGACGCACGGCTCGGGTGTCTCCAACACCTGCTTGTCGGACGTGGTGCGCAGCGTGACCTTGGTCGGGCCCGACGGTGGGCTACGGCGTGTCGGTGAAGGCGAGTCTCGGCTGCTGCGGGCCGCCCAGGTGGCGGTGGGGATGCTCGGTGTAATGACCGAGCTCGAGATCGAAGTCGTACCCGCCTACCGGCTGACCGAGGGGATCGAAGTCTGGGCTTGGGAGGAGGTCATGGAGCGCTGGGACGAGTTGGTGTACAGGCACCGCCACGCGAACTTCTTCTGGATGCCGACCGAAGCGTCGGCGAGCCTGTATGACATCGACGCTCCCGGTCGCAACGGGGGGCCGCTGCTACGTCAAGACCTACGACGAGGCAGCTCCTGACGCACCCGATTCAGACGTGCCTTGGCACCGGACGGGCCGCTCCTTCCGCATCTACCCCAGCGTCTTTGAGCCCAACTTCCATGAGCTGGAGTACTTCGTCGCCTTGGAGCGAGCGCCCGAGGCGCTGGGCGCCCTGCGAGAGCTGATGCTCGCCAGCCTGCCGGACTCGGTGTACCCGCTGGGCGTCCGCACCGTCGGCGCCGACGACGCCTACCTGTCGCCTAACTACATGACGAACACCGCCGCCATCTCCATCGCGGGCACGCCCGGCACCGACTACTGGAACTACCTGCACTCCGCCGACGCCCTCCTCTCCCAGTTCGACGCGCGCGTGCACTGGGGCAAGCTGCACTTTCTGACGCCCGAGCGCCTCCACGCCCTGTACCCGGAGGCTCACGAGTTCATTGCGGTCCGTCGCGAGCTCGACCCGCAGGGCATCTTCCTCAACGAGCACCTACGTCCGCTATTCGAGTAGGGCGAACTCTCGCGGGAGCCCGAAAGCTCCTGTTGATCGTCCGGCGAACAACTGTCGTTCTCAGTGGGCGCGGAGAATCTTGTTGCGGTCTCGGCCACTGTTCGAGCCGGCAACAGATGCCGGCCCAGCCGCGGACCGGCACCCAGACCAATCGCACGTTTCGAGCGATACGACGCGTTCAGGGTGCTGCATTGTCGCCGACGGAGCCGCATGAGTTCGGGCTGCCGCTCCGGCCGACCCTGGGTCAGATCAGGGGTGAGGAGCGACCAGAGCGCGAGCCGGGAACGCGGCCCCAGCTGGGTGGCGAAGGAAGCATCAGAGTCGTCCTTGGGGCCTGATCACCGAGGAGCTGCACCGGAGCCGGACGGCAGTGGAGTTGGCGGGTTCTCGCCCGGCACCTGGCGTGTCTGTTGGAGGACCAGGGCGAATCGTTGCGCGAAAGTGTGGGCGTCGCCTGGCCAGCGGGCTGATACGAAGTTGCCGTCGACCACGAGGTGAGCGGGCTGGGCGTTGTCGAGTCGGTCGCGGTGGCGGCCGTCGTTCTTGATGCGGGCGTTGCGGTCGGCGGGGTCGACGTCGACGAAGTCCTCGGGCCGGGCTAGGGCTCGTGTGACCTCCGACTGGACCGACATGTAGCCGGGCGGCGTGTCTGCGGGGTCGGGGTAGGTGCGGTAGTAGGCGGGATCCCAGAAGCGCACGATGCGGCCGATGGAGGCGGCCAATCGCTCCTGTCGCCACGTCAGCGACGTGGTTCGACGGCCGTGGAGCACCGAGCGGCCGGTGTCGGGATCGACGCTGCGGGCGGCGAGCAGCACGCCGTGGCAGATCGCGGCGACGGGAAGGTCGCGCCGGAACGCTTCGACGATGATCTCGTGAAGGAGAGGGCTCTCCAGGTAGGGGCGCATTCCACGCGCGCGGTGACCACCGGGAAGAAGCAGGCCGTCCACGGTGTCGAGATCGATGGCATTCCAGGGTATGGGTGAGGTGAACTCTGGAGCGGCGGTGAGCTGGGCGTAGGCGGCGCGGCCGGCGCTATCGGCGCGGAGAATGCGCCCGAACGCGACGAGCCGGCGCAGGCCGGGGATCACGCCCCAGGGGTCGAGTCCTTCGCCGCTGATCATGCGATCGTCGGCGGCAGCCGGCGAGCCGTCCGGGGTCGCGAAACGGACGGTATGGCCAGCGCTCACCAAAACCGTCCACGGGACGGCGACTTCGGTGGGGTCGAAGTCTCGGGCCGGCAGGGGAACCAGGACGGTTGCCATCGTTGCTGCTCCTTTCGAGGTGTCAGAGGGGTCAGGCGACGACGTTGACCGGCGTGGCTGACGTCCACCCGGGGACGGGCGTTTGGGCTTCGTCCCGATGCGGAGGACGTTACGCCTCGTTGGCGCGCCCCGCAGCAAGACGGGGAACGTCGACGGGAACGTCGACGGGCAAAGGCGCCCGTCGCCCCCAGCCAATTGATGTCCGACGCGACGGAGCCCGCCGCTTGCCGCTTCTGCATGGTCGCTGTTCCGGCCAGCCTCGCGGTCTATCCCGCAACCGCGCAAGCTCCTCACGCTCGTCGCCAGAGAGGCCACCCGGGCGCTCCCCACGCGCGAATCGTCACCACGCAACTGCCCCGGATACCGCGGCCTCGTGCTCGGCACCTGATCCCGCTTTCCCCGGCTTATGACCGCAAGCGTTCAAATGTCGTTGAAAACGGGGCAAGTCCACTCAGCGATCGCTGACGGCGCTCAACCCGCGCGTCCATAGACTCGACCGTCGCCGCGGGTCCGGACAGGGCCTGAGGCCCGCGGTCCAGGGGCTCGGCGTCGATCCGTGGCAAGATGCGTCCCGCCCGTGAGCACTGAGAAAGGGGGGACGTTGATGTCTGATGCAGCAGAGGTCGACGATGAGCTCGGGCCGATCGACTTTTTTGTAATCGAGTTCCCCGACGGGCGGGTGAGCGCCAACGGGTTTGCGACACTGCTCGACCTTGCCGATCGAGGCATCGTGCGGATCCTCGACCTCGAGTTCGTCGCCAAGGACAGCGAGGGCCGGGTGAGCGTGATCGCTCCCGGTGAGCTCTCGTCCGCGGGGGAGGTGGACCTCTCGGCGTGGGAAGGCGCGTCCTCAGGGCTACTCGACGCCTCCGACGTCGATCATCTCGCACAGACGCTGACGCCGGGTGCGATCGCGGCCGCGGTTGTGTTCGAAAATCGCTGGGTGCTGGGACTAATCGACGCGTGGCGCAAAGACGGTGCACGCCTGATCGCCGACGGCGGCATTCCCGCCGCCGACATCGTGGTCGCTTTGGACGCCACCGAACAAGACTGACCAAGCCAAGGAGAACCAGGATTGGGACTACTGAGAACCGCTGGCCGAGCCGCCGTCGCCAGCTCCGTGCACGGACGCGTTCAGCGACGACAACGAGCGCGATGGGCTCACCAGGATGCTCAGGCGCAGCCGACCACCTCCCAGCCCGTCGCAGTACCTCCAGCGATGCCAGCCGCAGCTGCGCAACCGGCAGACACCCGCGAGCAGCTCGCTTTGCTCACGCAGCTCGGGGAGCTCAGGCAAGCGGGCGTCCTCACTGAAGCAGAGTTCGCCGCAAAGAAAGCGGAGATCCTCGGCGGCTAGCGCTGGCGGCGAAACACGGCGAGCGGGCGCGCCGCAAGCGAAGGGCTTTATCGAACCCGGGAGTTACGACAAGTCAACAGGCACCCGAGCGAATCGCGATTGCGGGGCGCACCGTTGGCCGGTTACCTCGAGCCGGTAGTCATCGCTTAAAGTGGTTGTATGTGTCGCTGGGTCGCGTACTTCGGAAATCCATTCGGCCGGAGGCGTCGCTCAATAACACCAAGTACTCGCTCGTCGAGCAGAGCCGCCGAGATCGGCTGGCCGGGGGCTATTCCAACGCCGATGGCTTCGGCCTTGGGTGGTACGGCGAACGAGACGTTCCCGGGCTGTATCGCAGCGTCGCGCCGGCCTGGGGTGATCGTAACCTGCGTGAGCTGGCGGGCCAGATCGAGTCGCGGATCTTCCTGGCCCACATTCGGGCCGCCACGGGGACACCGATCGAGCAGACCAACTGCCACCCGTTCCGTTATGGCCGCTGGCTGTTTATGCACAACGGGTTCATTGATGACTACCAACGGCTGCAGCGCGACCTGCTTTGCTCGCCGTAGACCCCAACCTTTTTCGGGGGGATCGAGGGCACGACCGACTCAGAGCTGATGTTCCATCTCGCGCTCTCGCTGGGGCTCGAGGACCAGCCGCTCCAAGCTCTGGAGCGCATGGCGGGATTCGTGGAGGAGACCGGTCGCCGTCACGGTGTGGCCGACCCGCTGCAGATGACTGTCGCGGCAACCGACGGCGAGCGTCTCTACGCCGCTCGTTACGCCACGGGGGCGGTCGTCAACTCGCTGTATGTGACCGCCGACGCCAGCGCCGTTCGAGACCTTTACCAGACGACCCGAGATTCCGTGGGTTTCCCGACTATGCGCGGGCGATCGTCTCCGAGCCCTCGAAGACCTCCCCGGCCTCTGGCAGGAGGTACCGGCGGGCAGCTCCCTAGTGGTCCAGCGCGGGGAGGACGTCCGGCTCCCGTTTACGCCACGATCGCCGTCCAACTGAACTCACCTGACGCGGCGGTGCGTTATCTCTCGGCAAATCGCCCGTCCCGCGATCCATTGGGCTGATGCACCAACCGACGTGACGTGTCGTGTCAGATCACCAGCTAGCGTCCCGGTCGTGGAGTTCAGCCGCGAGTTGCGCAACGACGTCCTGGCCGGAGACATCACCCTCTCGGTCCGACTGTGGAAGCGGCCACGGGTTAAGCAGGGCGGCCGCTACCGGGTCGGCCCGGGTGAGATCCAGGTCGACGCCATCGAGCTTGTCCCGTTCGCGGCGGTCACCGCGAAGGACGTCCGACGAGCCGGTGAGCCTGACCGCGAGACGCTGCGCCAGCGCGCCGCGCACGCCGGGCCGATAGACGCGGACACGCTCGTCTATCGCATTGAGTTTCACCCGGTCAGCAGCGACCATGCAGAAGTCCGTTAGCTCGGGGCGGCTACTGCTCGTCGTCGGTTGTGACGACGCTGCGACGACGCGATGGCGGGCTCCCCACGACTGCTCGAGCAGGAGTGCGGGCGACTTCTGATGAGCTAGCGTGCGGCCGGTATGGAGCGCGCCTTTCCCACGCCGGCTGTCGCCGCCGACGCGGCGGCGGTGGCCGAGGTCGTCGCGGCGCTCGAGTCGTGGCTGTATGGCCAGACGACGTTCTCGCAGGCCGATCTGGAGGCCGAGTGGTCAGAGCTTGAACTCGAGCGGGACGCGCGCGTCGTCCACGACGGCGCCCGCATCGTGGGCTACAGCGCGGTGCGCGAGCGAGGCGAGGTCTGGCGGGTGGAGGGGGTCGTCCACCCTGACGCGTTCGGGCATGGGGTCGGGAGGCTGATCGCGACCGGGCTCGAGCAGGAGGCGGCCGACTGCGGCGCCCGCCGGATCCAGACCAGCGTCCTCGATGCCGACTCCGCCGCCCGTGGCCTGCTCGAGTCGCTCGGCTACGGCGCCGTGCGCGTGTTCCGCGAGATGCGTATCGAGCTCGCGGTGCCGCCGCCGGAACCCGACTGGCCGAACGGACTGCGTGTCGTCGCGTTCGATCCCGAGCATGATGCGCTCGAGTTTCACGCCGCGCACCAGGAGGCGTTTGCCGATCACTGGGAGTACACGCCGCACGACTTCGAGGCGTGGTCGACGCGGCACCTCGGGAGCGAGCGCTTTGACCCGGGGCTCTGGTGCGTCGTCCGCGCCGGGGACGCGATCGCCGCCGGGACGATCTGCGCGGGCGACACGTACGGCGGCGGCTGGGTCCACGCGCTGTTCACGCGTCGACCGTGGCGCAAGCAGGGAGTGGGCGCGGCGCTCCTGACCGACTCGTTCGGGCGCTTCTGGAAGCGAGGCGAGCACCGCGTCGGGCTCGGCGTCGACGCGGCGAGCGACACCGGCGCGTTCCGCCTCTACGAGCGCGCCGGGATGGCGCCCGTGCTGGGCTGGGTGATCTACGAGAAGCAGCTCGGCAATGCTCAGTGAGGACCGAAGCCGGCGCCTGACTCATCCGCCGGAGCCCGCGGCGGACTCGGGCGAACCGGGCTCGCGAGGCGGTACCGATTTCAAAGGACTGCCGCCTCCCTGCAACCGGGCGGCTGGCCTTGCGGTGCTCGCGTCACACATCAGCAGGCACCTCCCCGGGGTGGTCGGCGCTGCACACTGCTGCGCTGCGGTCGACTCGGCACCAAAGGGGAACTCGTCCGGTCGTGACCGTTCCGGCGAGAATGCAGGAGCTAGCCGTCACCGTGTGTTTAGCGGTCGCGTCATGGATCGGGCTCGGTAACCGAATACGCGTAGATGTAGCGTGGCGATATGCCCGACGAGCCGGCGCCCGGATACCACATACGTACCTGGCTCGAGGTGCGACCGAAGGACCAGGCGCCCGCCCGGGAACGCGTCCCGGTGCCCGATTGGCTCATGTACGAAGTTCTCGAGCCGGTGCTCGCCGATCTTCAGCATCCTCGCCCGATCGAGGTCATCGTGGAGCTGGAACTGCGCGACGACGGCGCGCTTGTCCTGTTCAGCGAGCGCGGACAGGCGGGCGGCTTCGGCCTGGGCATCCCAGGCCCGGCGACCCCCCGTAGCGAAATGCTGGCGGAGTTTGCCGACCAGCTTCAAGAGCAGTTCTTCCCCGAGACCCGCGGAGCGTGGGGCGAAGCCCGACCCGAATGCCCCGGACACCCACACCCCGCACAAGCCATCGAGCGCCTCGGCGAAGCCTGGTGGGTGTGCAAGACCGACGGCCGGCCGATCGCCAGGATCGGACAGCTGCATTAGCACCCGCAGACCTCGAAGCGGGAGCCACCCGCACGCCGCCCCTACGGCGGCAGAGGAGGAGCTGCGCTGGCCTCGGGTGGTGTGTTGGAAATTCCGTTGTCCGTAGCTGACGGTGCGATCAAACGCGATTCGTTCGTAAGCGTTTTCGCGCTGGACATCGACCGCATCGACGGATGCGTTCCCCAGGGGGCTGGCACGTGGACTCAGCGCTCGGACGTCGCCGGTCCCGATGCTGCGGCCCCGGGGCGCGGCGAGGCGGCTCGTCAGCTCACCGAACGGGCATGCTCACGGCGGGTGTCTCTGGCGTCCGCGGTGATCGCGTCAGAGCGCTTCGCGCCCCAGACGATGAGACCGATGGGCACGACCCAATTGAAGAGGATGTTGGTCGGCTTTTTGTCGATCACGCCGGCCAGCACGTGGAAGGGGACCATCGCGACAAAAATGGATCCCCACATCGTCGTCAAGCGGCGGTTGGTCGCCCTGAATGTCGGCGAGGACCAAAACGCGCGCGGGACCGAGTCTCGTGCGTACTGCTCGGTGAACGGGGTGAACAGCAACGACCCGAACGCGATCACCGCCAACAGCGCTGCAGCGATCCCCCGGGAATAGCGGGCCAGCCACACTCCAGTGGCATGGTCAGCGGCAAACGCAATGACCGTGAAGCCCAGGAAGGCGATCACGGCGCCCAGCTCGAGCAGTTTCAGACCACCGGCCACAATCGATCGCATCATGATTGCGACCGCGGCGATCAGGGCGACGACCGCGGCGACCTTCAGGGTGCTGTGCTGGGCGAGGAGGGTGAACACCACCCACGGCACCAACGCGATATAGAGCCCGGTCCCGTGGCCATGATCTTCATGGACATCGGCCGTATCTGACGCGCTACGGGCAGTCATCGTTCCTTCCTCACTGACCGGTAGGAGTACCTCACGGACGCGAGCTGCGTCGCCCCCTGGTCTCACGGATACGTCAGTCTGACCGACCGCGTACCACGATGCAAGGCGACGACGCTCAGGGGCGAGCAGCGAGACGAAGACGATGCCACTGTTGCCGCTCTCCTACGGAGGCTCGCGCCGACCAACCGAACCTTGGCCGAATCGCTCATGACTTGGAGCTTGCCACCCGAAGATGTCCAGCTACAGATGCGCGCGAAGCTCGAGTCAGCACCCGACGCCGTCTCGTCCGTCCTGTTCGTAGCACGACAACCAAGTCCGCGGGATCAGGCTGAAGGTGGCTCGACGGCGTCAGCCGGAGGACCTGCTCTCACGAAGCAGGGGCAATCTCGGCAGGTCTGCTGCTGCCGGTAGGTGCATGGGCTTCTAGTCGGCCGCGAAGCCTCGGTCGCACTTGCGAGCTCGCTGGTATGCGGGCGCCAGTCTCAGGACGCTGCGGTTCTCCAGGGTCGTCAGAGGCAATCGCACGGCGGGAGGAGGCCGTGATGAGACAGGCATCGTGCGTGGGCTGCGTCGCACGGGTGTGTCATCTGGCGTAGGTTCTGGGGGTGGATGTCGACGCGCTGCGTTTTGAGGCGACCGAGCTGCTGCGCGCCTTGCTCAGGCTCGATACGTCTAACCCGCCGGGGGGCGAGACTCCGGCCGCTGAGCTTTTGCGCGACTACTTGGAGGCCAACGGTGTCGCTTGCGAGCTCGTGGCGCGGGATCCGGATCGGGCGAATCTCGTGGCGCGGGTCCCGGGCAGCGGCTCGGGTCCCTCGCTGATGCTGCTGGGGCACACCGACGTGGTTCCCGCCGAGGCAGGCGATTGGACGCACCCGCCGTTTGCCGGCGTGCTGGACGAGGCGGGGTACGTGTGGGGCCGCGGGGCCTGCGACATGAAGAACGAGACGGCCACGCGAGCGGTGGCGGTGTCGGAAGTCGTGCGCTCGGGGATGGCGCTGTCTGGCGACCTGGTGTTCGTCGCCGAAGCCGATGAGGAAGATGGGACGACCCGGGTCGGCATGTCGTGGCTGGTGGATGAGCGCCCGGAGCTGGCGACCGACTACGTGTTGAACGAGGGCGCCGCCGAGAGGCTGCTGCTGAAGGATGGGCGGACGATCGTGACGCTCAATGTGGGCGAGAAGGCCGCGGCAACCGTCCGCGTGACGGCGCTGGGTACCCCTGGACACTCGAGCAGTCCCTACGGAGTGCCCCATGCCGTGGCGGCGCTCGCTCAGCTGATCGGCCGACTGGTCGAGTATCGGCCCCGCCGCCGGCTCTTGCCCGCGACCCAGACGACACTGGAAAGCCTGATTGGTCGCCTCGGCGAGGATCTCGACGCTGAGATCGCACGCGCGGTTGAACTGCATCCCGCCCTCGGCGATCTCCTCCAGCCGCTGTTCGCCACCACGATCGCGCCCACCCGCCTCCACAGCGCAAACGCTCTCAACGTATTGCCCACGCGGGCCAGCGTCGACTGCGACTGCAGGGTTCTTCCGGGAACCTCGATCGACGAGCTGCTGGCCGAGCTGCGCCAGGCGCTCGGTAACGATGTGCCCTATGAGCTTGAGGTGCTCGAACCCCTCACCGGGGGGACGCTCTCGCCGGTCGAGTCCTCGCTGTTCGATGCGTGCCGCGCGTTTGTCGAAGCCCACGACCCGGAGGCGATTCTGCTACCGACGATCTGCAGCGGGTTCACAGATTCGCATTACCCGCGCGCGACGTTTGGCTCGGTGGCGTACGGGTTCTGGCCGGTGCGAACCACGCCATATGAGATCGCCGCGGCCGGCGTGCACGGGCACGATGAGCGAATTCACATCGACGATCTCGGCTACGCCACCATGTTCCACGTCGAGGTCTGCCGCAGGCTACTGACCTAAGCCACCTTCCCGGAACCAGCGGACGCCAACCGCCGGCGACACGCCCGCCTGAACGCATCACCGGCCGACCGACACGCCCCCGAGCCCAACCCTTCCTGCCATCGCAACCGCTTGTCGATCGGAGGTTGCGACGACCACATGAATTCCGCCAGTACACCAGTTTCGCCTTCACCAGCCGCCTGATCGACGCCGGCGTGGACGTGCCGGTCGGCTCGGTCGGCGACGGGGATGACAACGCCCCCACCGAGACCACGAGCGGCCTCTACAAGACTGAGAAGATCCACGATGTGCACCGCGACATCCTGGCGGCCACATAGGCGACTCGGGAGGTTGGCGCTCATCACCCCGGCGTGGCGCGACCGCCCCCGGTCGGGGCGGGATACGAGGCCGGTGAGGCGCCGGCGCTGCGCGCGGCGCCGGCGCTGCGCACGGCGCCGAGGATGAGCTCGATCGCGTCCTCAAGCGGGATCGCGGTGGTGTCGATCATCAGGTGATACAGCGACGCGTCGGCAGGATCGACCCCGTACAGGCGCCGGACATACGCGGTGCGCGCCGCGTCGGCGGCCCGCAGGTGGGCCCGTGACTCCTCGAGGTCGACGTGCTCGACAGTCGCCCCCTGCGCGACCCGGCGAGCTATCGGGCCGTCGAGACGGACGTGAAAGCCGCGGTCCTTGCCCAGCACGACCGCCGCCGCGCGTCCCAGGATGACGCCGCCGCCCGCCGCCGCGAAGCTCGCGATCTCGGCCTCGCTCCGCCGGCGCAGCTGGTCGTGCTGGTGATGGACGGACGGCGGCGACAGGGTCGGTCCGACCGGCATCGCGTGGGTCAGGGAGGCCAGCAGGCGGTGCACGGGAATCGTCTTGCGCTCCTCGATCGACAGCGCCTCCCGTGCTCGGTGGCGGTCGGCAAGCGCCTCCGGGGGGCCCGTGACTCGGGCCAGGAACGACACGCCGAGCCGTTGCGCGAGAGCGGGAGCGATGACGCTGCCGCCGGTGCCGTAGGTCGCCGAGACCGTGATCAGTCGCCCGGGCAGATCCCGCCCCGGCGTCGTGTCGGAGGCGTCCTCGGGGACGGCGCCGGCGGTTGCCGGGGCGTTCATCCCGGCCCCGGTCATGTCGCGACCGGAGCGGCTCGGTCCTCGACGGGCCGCGGAGCGCCGGAGGGCAGCACCAACGCGCACACCGCAGCGGTGGCGAGGAAGATCCCGACGACCACCCAGAACGCGATCACGTAGCTGTGCACCGCCGCTTGGGCGAGGGCGATCCGCCCGTGGCCGTGGGCGACGACGTAGCTGCTCAGGGCACTGGCGGCAATCGTGTTCAAAAGTGCGGTGCCGATCGAGCCGCCGACCTGCTGGTTGGTGTTGACCATCGCCGAAGCGACGCCGGCGTCCTCGGGGTCAGCCCCGTAGGTGGCCATGTTCATCGAGCACCCGAACACCAGCCCGAGACCCAGCCCGACCAGCACCAGGCCGGGCAGCACCACGTCCACGTAGCTGCTGTGCAACCCGATCTGGGTCAGCACGACCATCCCCCCGGCCGCCAGGAGCAACCCCACCGGCACCAGCGGCCGCGGACCGACTCGCGGCAAGAGCAGCGTTGTCGACGTCGTCGAACTCAGCATCAGCGCGCCGACCATCGGCAGGAACGCCAGCCCAGTCTTGACCGGCGAGTAGCCAAGGGTCAACTGCAGGTAGTAAGTGAGAAACAGGAAGATGCCGAACATCGCGATCGCGCTCAGCCCGATCGCCAGATACGAACCGCCGCGAACGCGGTCCAGCACGATCCGCAGCGGCAGCAGCGGATGCTCGACCCGCCGCTCGACCAGCACGAAGGCGATCAGCAGCACGATCCCCGCGGCGAGCAGGATGAGAGTCACAACCGCGCCCCAACCCTTCGTGGCGGCCTCCGAGAGACCGTAGACCAGCGCCACCAGGCCAGCGATCACCAGGACCGTGCCCGGCGGATCCAGGTGCACATTGGGATCACGCGACTGCCGACCGAGGAACCGCAGCGCCCCTGCAATCGCGATCGCCGCGAAGGCGACGTTCACGTACAGGCACCACCGCCAGCTCAGATACTGGGTCAGCACGCCCCCCACCAACAGCCCGACCGCGCCGCCCGCTCCCGCGATCGCGCCATAGATCCCGAACGCCTTGCCGCGCTCGGCCGGATCGGTGAACGTCACCGTCAACGTCGACAACGCCGCGGGAGCCAGCATCGCGCCGAACGCCCCCTGTATGGCGCGGGCGATCAACAGCATCCCAAAGCTCGTCGCGACTCCGCCCAGCGCCGACGCGGCCGCGAACCCCGTCAAGCCGAACAACAGCATTCGCCGCCGACCGACAAGGTCAGACAGACGCCCGCCCAGCAACAGCAGCCCGCCGAAGCCGAGCGAGTACCCGGTCACGATCCACTGCCGATCGTCGTTGGAGAACCCGAGCGCATGCTGGGCTGAGGGCAGGGCGATGTTGACGATCGTCGCGTCCAACACAACCATCAACTGCGCCAGCCCCACCACCCCCAGCACCCACCACCGCCCGCCTCGTGCCGCCTCGGCAACGGGCGGCTCGGTCGCCACCGGCACCGCCACCGACGACTCGGTCACCGCAGTGTCCCGGCCCGAAGCATCGACGCCGTGGCCGCATCGACATCAAGCACGATCGGGGGACCTCCTTGCGCCGCGGCGCTCGCGCGCACTTGCCGTGGCCCCAAAGGTTCTCACCACCCAGCCCACCGCGCAACCCGAGCGTGGTCATGGGGCTCGAGTGACGAAACCTTCACCGACGTGTGCACACGCGCTCGATCTGCCAGAGGCCGCAGGGTTCGCCGGCAGCTCGGGCTGTAGGAACTCTTAGAACAGGGCGAGGTTGACACCAGCAGGCGAGCAGCCCAGCGACGAGATACAGCCTCTGGGCAATCATTCCAATCCAGTTGCCAAAGCGCAAGCCCAGCCCGTAGCCGAGCGCCGGCCCGGCGCCGCTGGGGATCGCGCCGAAGTGCAGGCGCTGGGCGATCACCGACGCCGGGGAGCGGCGCGTGACCTTCTGAAGGATCATCCCGAGCAGCACGGTAGTTTGAGTCGGCGTAGGAAGTCTGCGTGATCCGGTTTCAGTTGGGGATGCCTCCGGCGAACCTGGCCAGCTTGTCTGACAGCTTCAGCCGACCGCAGATCGACGAGCTGGAGGATCGCGGTGGCGGTAACCGGCTTGGTGATGCTGGCCATGCGCCGCGACCATGAGCGAGGAACGGTCAGCCGACCGTGACCTGCCTCTTGTCGAAGGCGACATAGCCCGTGTAGTCGCTGCCGACGCGGTCAAACGAGGCCGGGTAGGGCTCGGGGTAGCTCCACGCGGCGTCGTGGTACACCGAACCGCCCACCGAGACGTCGTGGTATTGAGCGGCGCCCTTCCACGGGCAGGTATACGGCGTCGAGCTGTCGCTGAACGCCTCGGCGCGAAGCGAAGCCGGCGGGAAGTACTGGTTGCCCTCAATGGCGATCAGGTCTGACTCGGGGGCATCGGCGACAACCGTCCCGTCGATCGTGACTTTCATCTGCTGCTCCTTCCTGATGGCTTGAGCTGGATGGCGAGGCTCCTGGCGAACAACGATGCCTTTCGCGGCCTGCGCCCTGGACACCTCGTTGCGGAACATCCTAGGACGGCCGAGCCACCGGCCGCGAGCCGATACGCGGGGATCACCAAGACGATCTCGCTCCAGCTTTAAGGCGCTGGCGATGCCAGTTGCCCACAGCGGACTCGACGGTGGTGTCGCGCGCGACGCGATCGTGGCGATCAAGCCACGGCTGCCGGGGACCACTCCCGCTCGGACGGCCACGTCCGAGGCGGAGCCGTGCTGATGCCAGGAACGATGTCCCGATATGACCCGAACTCACGCTTCAGGGCAACGCCGTGATCTGCGGTTGAGCGAGTTCTTACGATGATCCGGTTGCCGCGTCGACAATCAATCGCGCAACATCGCCTGAGGCGAGCCTGTCGGTATTGATCACCAGGTCGTAGTGGGTCGGCTGCTCGGCGCCGATGCCGTAGAAGCGCTTTATGTAATCCGCGCGCCCGGCATCGGATCGCTTGACCGCGCGCGCGGCCTGCTTTTCGTCGACCCCGAGGGACTCGGCGAGCCGGCGCTGACGCGTGTACGCCGATGCCGTGACGAACACTCGCAGCACATCGCTGCGCGTGGCGAGCGCAAGTGATGCGGCGTGCGCGACGATGACAACGTCGCCGGCAGTGGCCGTGTCCTCGATGACCGATTGGATCAACCCCCGGAGCTCGTCGCTGGCAGGTTGGCCGTAGCCGGAATATTCAGGAGGCGTCACGGCGGAACCCGTGGCCATAGCCGCCGGTCCGAGTCCTTCGACCAGCCTGACCAGGAGCGACTTGCGTCGCTCGACATCGGCGACGACTTCCTGGTCGACCCCGGCTTCGACCGCCGCCCGGGTGATGATGTCCTCGTCGATGAGACGAAAGCCCAGCTCACTCACTACGAGCTGGGCGGCTTCCGCTGCCCCCGCGCCATCCACCCTGGAAATGCATACGACGGCGTATCCCACCCCGGGCAAGACTACGAAGCCGGCATCCCGTCGTCAATGACCGCATCGCGGGGCCCGAGCTAGCGTCGGCCGCCATCTGATTCCAGTCCGCGGCCCGCGAGAAAGCTCGCTTCGGCGTCGCCCAGCGCCGTCGCGGGTGGCTCGGCGTGCAGGTACTCAGCGGCGATCGCGCCCCAGTCCGCCGCCGCCCGCAGCTGTCCCAGCACGACCGCCACGATGCCGTGCATCCGCCGGATGAGAACGGCGTCAGGCGGCAGTGTGAATTGGTTGACCTGCATCCTGGCCGCGCTCCACTGCTCGCTGTCGGGACGCTCCCGCCCCCGGCGTTGGGTGGGCTCAGCGGAGAATCGACGGTGCCCTGGTACGGCATACCATTTGGTTGCCCGTCGCATCAGCTTCAGTGCAAAGTCGGCGTCGACCGCGTCCGCCCGATCAGCGGGCAGATATCCACCGGCGACCAGCGCCGCCTTCAGCTCCGACGCGGCACGCTCATGAACGGCTCGAGCGACCGACCGTTCGGCCGCGATGCGGCCGGGTTCGACGTCGCGCAACAGGCCAAAGTCCAAGAAACAGACTCGTCCGTCGGAGCACAGCAGGTAGTTGCCGGGGTGGGGGTCTCCGAGGGCGATCCGGTCGCGGTAGAGCAGGCCGAAGAAGAACCGGAACACGATCTCGCCGTAGCGGTCGCGCTGAGCTTCCTCTGCGCGACGCACGGCCTCATAGCCCTCGCCCTCTACATATTCGGAGACCAGCACCCGCCGGGTCGAGAGGCTCGTGTGAATCCGCGGTACGCGGACAAACGGATGACCGCGCAGCTGACGTTCGATGCGGCGCTGGCTCTGGGCCTCGAGCTCGTAGTCGAGCTCCTCTCCGATCCGCTCGCGCAGCTCGATGGCGAGCGCCTTCGCGTCCAGTCCCGGAGCAAGACGCTTGACGAGAGGCAGCAGCAACATCGCATTACGCAGGTCTGTCTCGACCGCCTCCGCGACCCCGGGGTACTGAATCTTCACGGCCACGTCGTAACCATCAACGGTGGTGGCCCGGTGGACCTGCCCGATCGAGGCCGCGGCAAAAGCCCGTTTGTCGAAGTCGGCGAACACGCGCTGCAGCGGGCTCCCCAACTCCCTTCGGAGAAGCTTTTCCAAGTCAGCGAACGGCACCGGCGGAACGTCATCGCGCAACGCGGCCAGCCGGCGCTGCAACTCGTCTCGCTCGCCCTCGGGCAGGCCATCGAACTCGACCATCGAGATCATCTGGCCAACCTTCATCGCCGCGCCGCGCATCCGCCCAAGCTCATCGACGAGCTGCTCGACGAGGGCGCTCGTCCGCTGCCTCTGCGCGGCCTCGGCCCGCTCGGGGTTCCGGACCCGGTTGGCGGTCCGCATCCCCGCCCACCGCACGCCCTGTCCCGTCACCAGGCCGCCCACCCGCGCCGTCCGCGCGAGCCGGCCGGTCGGCAGCTTGCCCGCCTCAGGAGGCGGATCCTCGGCCCTCTGGCTCATCGCCCGAGCCTACCGAGCCGGGAAACGCCTCTCGATTCCGGCAGATGATGGCGCCATCCCGCCTGGGCAAGGTAGGCTCGGTTGAGCACCTTGGAGAGGGCACGATCCGCCGCCTGCTCGGCTCCCTCCCTCTCGGCCGGAAGTGACCTCGTCGTTCTCGAGCGGCAGCTACGCGGGCTCCGGGTGTGGACGGCGGACGGACCCGGCCACTGGACCCACTCTGGTTGCTACCGACGCGCGGCGCTGGAGCGGACCGATCCGCGTCTCCCTGCGCTTCAGCGCCCCCAACCGCTTCCCGGTGAGGGCGAAGTGATCGAACACATAGGGATCGCCGTCGGCGGCAATCACCTAGGCGCCTGCTGTGACCGGGAAGTGCAGGTGCGGTTCCCGTCGAGCCACCCGCGGGCGAGCTGCTCGGACGGCTCGGGATCGCCAGCGCGACCGAGTGCCTCTTCCGGCGAGAGCTCGGCGCGAGAATCCGGCCCGGCGGGGCCTCGCACGCAGTGTCGTTCTGCTATCCGTTGCAGGGGACGATGACGATCGAGGCGACTGCATCCACACAGCTTCGCGCCGAGGGGTTCCCCGATCTCAGCGACGAGGCGATGTTCCCGCGGATGTCCCCGAAGAAGCTCGAGCGGCTGGCCGAGACGGGTACGCGCCGTTCGTTCGCGGTGGGGGAAACGCTGTATGAGCAGGGGCAGCGTGATACGCCGTTCTTTGTCCTCGAACGCGGCAAGGTGCGGGTGCTCGACCGGAAGCCGGGCAAGGACGTCTGGGTGGCCGAGGTGGACGCCGGGACGTTCCTGGGCGACATCGCCATCTTCACCGGTGAGCCGGCCATCGCCGAGTGTGTGGCCGACGAGCCGGCCGACGTGATCGCTTTCGAGCGCTTGGCTCTGCGGGCGATGCTCGCGTCCTGGCCCGAGCTCGCCGAAGTGGTCCTCCGCGCGATGATGGTGCGCAGAGACTGGCACGTCGCGCATGGCTACGGCGTGCTGCGGCTGATCGCGCCACGCGGTTCACGGCGCGCCTTCGAAGTGCGGGACCTGCTGGAGCGGAACCTCATTCCGGTGCGGTGGTACGACATCGACACCAACGACGAGAGCGCGGCGATGCTCGATTGGCTGCAGATCCCTCGTGAGGAGACGCCGCTGCTCGTGCGCAACACCTCGGTGCTCCGCAACCCCTCGGCGGCTCAGGTGGCCCGTGAGCTCGGTCTGCGCGCGGAGATCGACGGGGAGCGGTTCGACCTGGTCGTGCTCGGAGGCGGCCCCGCGGGATTGGCTGCCGCCGTGTATGGCGGCTCAGAGGGTCTGCGCACCCTCGTGGCCGAATCTTGGGCGCCCGGCGGCCAGGCGGGCACGAGCACGCGGATCGAGAACTACCTCGGCTTCCCCACCGGGATCTCCGGTACCGAGCTGACGCGCAAGGCGACCCTGCAGGCGCGGCGGTTCGATGCGGTGCTGTCGAGCTTTCACCGCGCGGTTGAGCTCGCCCGCGGCGCCGACGGGCTCATCCGCATCGACCTCGACGACGGGCAGCACGCGCTGGCTCGCACGGTGGTTGTCGCCACCGGCGCGCGTTGGCGCACGCTGGGGGCCGACAACATCGAGCGTTTCACGGACGCGGGCGTCTACCACGCCGCCATGGCGAGCGACGCCGAGCGGTGCCGGGGCGAGGACGTGATCGTGGTCGGCGGCGGCAACTCGGCCGGTCAGGCCGCGGCGCACCTGTCGCGCGCGGCGCACAGCGTCCGGGTCGTCATCCGCGGCGACGCCCTGGCGGCCACCATGTCGCGCTACCTGCTCGAGCGGATCGAGGCACGGCGGAACATCGAGGTCATCACGCAAACCGAGCTCAGCGCCGTCCACGGCGACGAACGGCTGGAGCACGCGGATCTACGCCACCGTGTGGACGGCACCGTCGAACGGGTGGCGGTGTCGGCCGTGTTCGTGATGATCGGAGCCGACCCCTGCACCGAAGCGGTGGACATGATGCTCGACCTCGACGAGGCCGGCTACATCAAGACCGGCGACGGTGCCGCGGCGTGCGGTGGACCGAACCAGTGGCGGGCGATCGACCGTCAGCCGCACCTGCTCGAGACCGTCCGGCCGGGCGTCTTCGCGGCGGGCGACGTCCGCGCCGGAGCGACGAAGCGCGTCTCCGGCGCAGTCGGCGACGGTGCCCTGGCCGTTCGCTTCGCCCACCAAGTTCTGCAGGCGTGAGCCCACCGACTGTTCGCGCCGAGCGGCGCAGGCGACCGCAGGAGATCGGCCACCACGGCAGGAACGCGGACCCTGGCAGCCGACGCCCTTCAGGCGAAGACCACGAGAGCCCCAACTTCACGAGCGAACTCGAGGCATCGTCTGCGTCCGGAGAGACCGAGCCCGCCGAACAGAATCTCGCCCGACGAGTTGCGCACCGACCAGCCGTCATCCGTCGCCCGCAGATAAAGACGGTCAACCGTCTCGTCCCGCCGACGCGGCCGGCGAAGGCTTATGAGTTCGAATGCGCCCGGGTGGGAAGCTAACGAGGCCATGTTCGACGATGATGCCCGTCACGCGTAAGAGCGGCGTTTCGCTCAGCACAAAGAAACCGAAGACCAGCGCAGTGGGCGGCTCGGCCAGGTGGTTCGCTCAGGTCCCCGGCGGCGATGGGCCGCCCGGCGGTTGTCGCTGAGCCGGAGATGGGGATGAGGATGCGGACTGACCCGGCTTGGACCCGTAGAAACGGTACTCATTCGGAAGGCGTGAGCGGCTCCGTGGCGGCTATCACCCCCGCGGCGATGACCAGCCCAAAAGCCATACGCGCCTGCTCGTGTCCCGCGTGGACAAGCTGCTCGGCTACGGCGAGCAGTTCATCGACGCGCTCCAGGGTCGGGCCGACCAAACCTGGATCGGGATCCCGGCAGGCCGCACGAGCGAGGGCGATGAACGGCAGCGTTCGAACCGGATCCGGCGGAGGTCCGGCGCCGACCGCGGCGGCAAACGCCATCAACACATAGCCGTTGACTCGGGTGAGACGGCCGCTCATCGACCGGATCGGCGGCAGGCGAGGAGGCCTGGGAGTGGCGAGTGGGCGGTGCTCGACGACATCGAGCATCGTCCCTCCGACGAGGGTTCGGCGCTCGTGATCGTCCAGTCCGGCGTACGCGGCGATTCGCAGGGCGGTATAGAGCGCACCGAGCGGTCGCCCATAGGGTGCATCTGAAGCGAACACGATCCGCTCGACGGGAATCCGAGCGAAGAGCTCAAGTTGATCGAACACCGAGAAGGTGGAGGTGTCGTAGAGGATGTTCGGATGGCCGATCAGGCGCGAGGCAAACATCCCCTGATCGGCGATCGCGGCATGCGCTAGCACGACCACGACGTCCGGATAGCGAAGCGCGAGCTCGGCGAGCGGCTCCATCGAAGGCATTCCCCGGCCGGCATGAACCAGGATCGGGACGCTCGCCTCGTTCGCCACCCGCCAGATCGAATCTGCCGCTTGATCGCCGAAGCCGAAAGCCTGAGCTCGGGGATGGAGCTTGATCCCTCGCGCCCCGAGCCCCAGGCACCGCTCCGCTTCCTTGACCGGATCGTGAGCCGGGTCAAGCCGGCAGTAGGGGAACAGTCGGCCGCCAGCGTCCTGAGCCCACCGCAACACCCGATCGTTAGGCACCCGGTACGCGGGCTCTCGTTCGGGATCGTGCAGCGCGAAGGTGCAGGCACGTACGTCTGGCCCGACCTCGTCGAGAAACGCCAGCAGGCCGTCAGGACTCAGCGACTGACCGTCCTCGTCGCGGCCCAGGTGGGTGTGCGCGTCGACGACGGTTGCTCGCGCCGGCAGCAGCGCGGTGAGCTCTGACCACAGAGAAGCGACTGCACTCGCACCGTCCACGGGTCAATCCTGCCAGATGAGACGCATCCTCTGAAAAGGCGATTGACGAGGCTGCGGGCGTCTACGCTCGAGCTCACCTTCGGCGCCACCTCGGACACTCCAGGACACGTCAGATGGTCACCACCGCCTGATCGCGTGCTGCTCGGCGTGCGGCCTCGATCACCCGGAGCGACTGGACGGCGTCCCGTGGGTCAACGGGGGGTGCACCGCCGCGGCGCAGGGCGTCTCGTAACAGCGCGTAGAAGCGTGGCCAGTCCCCCGGCTGCGCGGGAACCGGAACGCTCCTTTCGCCGGCGACGAGCCGCCCCCGTTCCCATTCCTCCGGTTGCCCCCACCGAGCGACGGTGTCGGGTCGGGCACCGCCGCGCAGTGCCGCTTCCTGCGGATCAGACCCGGCGACGAGAAAGGCGGCGTCGGTTCCCTGGACGCGCAGGCGCGGGCCGGGCGAAGGCGTGACCGCCGAGGCATGCAGGTGGCTGACGGTGCCGTTCGCGTGATGTAGGGCGATGAACACGTCGTCTTCTGGGGCGGCGCCGCGGCGGGTGTCGATCTCGGCATAGACGTGGGTGATCGGGCCGAACAGCGTGAGCGCCTGATCCACGAGGTGACTGCCGAGGTCGAGCAGGACGCCTCCACCCTGCTCGGGGGCCGTGTTCTCGCGCCACTTACCGGGTTCGACCTCTGGGCGCCAGCGCTCAAAGCGGGACTCACACCGGGTGATCCGGCCGAGCGCGCCCTCGGCGATCAGGCGCCGCAGCGTGAGCTGATCGGTGTCCCAGCGGCGGTTCTGGAACACGGTCAGCATGACACCCGCGCGCCGCGCCCGGACCACCAGGCGCTCCGCCTCATCGGCCGTGACTGCCAGCGGCTTATCGACGACGACCGGAATCGCGCGGTCGATCGCCGCCGCCGCGATCGCCACGTGGGAGCTGTTCGGCGTAGCGACCACAACCAGGTCCGGTGCCATCCCGCTCCACAGCTCCTGCACGTCGGAAACCGGTGTGGCTCCGGGCCGCTCCGCGGCCACCTGCTGACGACGAGATGCACTCGCGGTGACGACGCTCACCACCTCCAAACCTTCGGTTGCAGCGATCAGCGGCGCATGGAAGAACCGTCCGGCCAGGCCGTAGCCGACGATCGCCACTCGTAGGTCATCCGTGCCGCCCTCGATCATCCGCTCGACCGCGGGCGAGATCCTCGACATCCTCCGCCGAAGGCAGCGGGATCGGCGGATACGCGCTGCGCGCTCCCCGGGCGGCCGACGAAGATGCCGCGGTTGACGCTCGTTTGGATGTGCGCGGGCCCTACCGCCCTCGGGTCGGGTCCTCGCTCGGTGTGCCTCCGTGCTCGCGGCCCTGGGTCGGGTCCTCGTTCGGTGTGCCTCCGTGCTCGCGGCCCTGGGTCGGGTCCTCGTTCGGTGTGCCTCCGTGCTCGCGGCCCTGGGTCGGGTCCTCGTTCGGTGTGCCTCCGTGCTCGCGGCCCTGGGTCGGGTCCTCGTTCGGTGTGCCTCCGTGCTCGCGGCCCTGAGTGGGGTCCTCGCTGGCGCTCATGGACATGCTCCTTTCCTTGACTGTGTCTGGGGTCATGCGGCGGATGGTCGGACAGGGGAGGGTGAGTGGACAACGCCCCGATCGGGTGATTGCACAAATACCCTGCGTGGGTGATGCAGAACCATCCGACAGCCGTCATTCGGCGGTGCTGACCCCTCCACGGCGCCTGGTCGCCTCTCGGCGGGTGGCGTTCTGGCTGGTGGCTGGCGCGTTCGCGGTGACGATGCTCGGGACCACGCTGCCGACCCCGCTGTATGTCCTGTACCAGGACAAGCTTGGCTTCTCGACGTTGATGATCACGGTCATCTTCGCGGTCTACGCGGCGGGCGTGCTGATGGCGCTGCTGTTGTTCGGCCGCGCCTCGGACGCGCTGGGACGCCGGCGGGTGCTGCTGCCGGGGCTGGCCTGCTCGGCTCTGTCGGCGGTGGCGTTCCTGCTCGCGCAGGGTCTGCCGTTGTTGTTTGTGGGGCGCGTGCTGTCGGGTTTGTCGGCGGGGATCTTTACCGGGACGGCAACGGCGACGCTGGTCGATCTGGCGGGGGAGGGTCAGGCGCCGCGGGCGGCGCTGGTGGCGACGGCGTTCAACATGGGCGGCCTGGGGTCGGGGCCGCTGGTGGCGGGGATGTTGGCTCGGTTCGCGCCGCTGCCCCTGCGCCTGCCGTTCTGGGTTGATCTGGGGCTGGTGGTGCCGGCGGCGGTGGCGGTGTGGGTGATGCCCGAGACGGTTGAGGTCTCCGAGCATCCCCGCCTGCGGATCAGCCGGCCTGACCTGCCCGCGCAGATGCGAGGCACGTTCATCCGCGCGGCGACTGCCGGGTTTGCCGGCTTTGCCGTGCTCGGCCTGACCAGCGCCGTGATTCCGTCTTTCCTCGGCAGCCTGCTGCACGAGCCGAGTCGTGCGCTGTCGGGCGCGGTCGTGTTCACGGTGTTCGCCGCCTCCACGGTCGCCCAGGTCGTCTTGGCGACGCGGTTCGGCCGCTGGGCGCTGGCGGCCGGGTGCCTTGGGTTGATCGCCGGGATGGGGCTGCTCGTCGTGGGGCTGGCGACGAGATCCCTCGGCGTCGTGATCGCCTCCGCGGTCGTCGCCGGGCTCGGACAGGGCCTCAGCTTCCGCTCGGGCCTGGAGGCCGTGAACCGCCGAGCCCCCGCCGAGCGCCGCGGCGGAGTCGCCTCCAGCTTCTTCATGGTCCTGTACGTGGCCATCTCCCTGCCTGTGATCGGCGAAGGCATCGCCGAGGACGCCCTGGGCCTGGAGACCGCCGGGATCGTCTTCAGCATCGTCGTCGCTGTGATCGCCGCCATCGCGCTCGCGACGCTGATCCCGGCGCGCAACCAAATCACTCGCCCCGGCACACCGGCGAGAGCCTGAACCCGGATCTCCGGCCGGCGACGCCCGGCACCTGCTGATCGGCGGTAGCTCGAAGGCCACCGGATAGCCAGCGACGCGCCGCCGCCGCTCCTGGCCTCGGGGATCGTCAGGGCAAGCGCCGGATGCTCTCGGTCTCGCTGGGGCTGCGCCTGGCGGGTTCGACCGGGGCCGCTCTGGCGCCCGGGGATCGGCGGGTGGAGGCGGGGGATCGGCGCTGGCCGCGGCAACCGCCCGCCCCGCGGGACGACCCCGGCATGACTCTGTTCGCCTCGCTGCGGCCGTAAGCTAGGGGCTGTGACAGAGACGGTCCCAGCCTCCGCGCAGCGAGCGACCAAGCGAGGCGCCGAACCGCTACGAGCTCCCGCCAAGAACATGGTCTGGGTCCCGGCGGGAGAGTTCCTGATGGGTTCGAGCGACTTCTATCCCGAGGAGCGGCCGGTGCACCGAGTGGCGTTGGATGGCTTCTGGATCGATGAGCATCCAGTGACCGTCGCCGAGTTTCGCCGTTTCGTGAAGGCGACCGGCTACGTGACCTGGGCTGAGCAGGCCCCGGACCCGAGCGACTATCCGGGCGCCGACCCCGCACTGCTCGTTCCGGGCTCGCTCGTGTTCCACCGAACCGCCGGACCGGTCGACCTCACCGACGTTCGTCACTGGTGGCGCTGGACTCCTGGCGCCGACTGGCGCCACCCCGAGGGACCGGGGAGCACCGTGCACGGAGGCGAGCGCCACCCCGTGACCCACGTCGCCTACCGGGATGCTGCCGCATACGCCGCCTGGGCCGGCAAGGAGCTGCCGACCGAGGCGCAATGGGAGTACGCGGCGCGCGGTGGCCTGGATGGCAAGACGTTCTGCTGGGGCGACGAGTTCGCTCCGCGCGGGAAGATGATGGCCAACACCTGGCAGGGCGAATTCCCCTGGCAGAACCTGCTGCTCGACCGGTACGAGCGGACCTCGCCCGTCAAGCAGTTCCCGCCAAACGGCTACGGGCTGTTCGACGTGGCCGGCAACGTGTGGGAGTGGACCTCCGACTTCTTCGCTCCCCGCCATGCCGAAGGCGCGGAGCATTCTTGCTGCGCGCCGCGAAACCCCCGGATGCGTTCACCCGATCACAGCTACGAGCAAGGTGTTCCCGGTGGGCACATCCCGCGCCGGGTCGTCAAGGGAGGCTCGCACCTGTGCGCGCCCAGCTACTGCCTGCGCTACCGGCCCGCCGCGCGCCAGGGGGAGGCGATCGATACCACCACCGGCCACATCGGGTTTCGCTGCGTAGTGTCTGGTGGGGCGCGCTAGTCGCGCCTACCGCGCCGGGGAATCGGCCCCTCCTCCTTCCAGGCCGATCCCGGACGACCCGGGAGGATGAGCACGATCAGCAGCCCGAGCACGCTGAGCACGAGGCCGAAGGTCAGCCCGACGCGCTCGGTGTAGCCCTTGCGATCGGCCATCCAGGCGGCGATCGCCGCCGACAACAGCCACCCGAACAGGAGGTACAGCGCCGTCGATCCGATCGTGGCCAGGATCGCCATCAGGTGCCCAGATAGGCTCGCTGGACTTCGGGATCGTCGCGCAGTTGATCTGAATCGTTGGCCAGTACGACTCGGCCGGTCTCCATCACATAGCCACGCCGGGCCAGGTCGAGCGCGTAGTTGGCGTTCTGCTCGACGAGCAGGATCGCCACGCCTGACCGGTTGATCTCGCCGATCGTCTGGTAAATGCGCTGCACCAGGATCGGGGCGATTCCCATCGACGGCTCATCCAGCATCAGCAGCCGTGGGCGGGCCATCAGCGCGCGGCCGATGGCGAGCATCTGCTGCTCGCCACCGGACATCGTCCCGGCCTTCTGCTTGGCGCGTTCGCTGAGCCGGGGGAAGAGATCGAATACGCGCTCGAGGTCCTCGGCGATCTCCGGCCCCTTCCGGCGGTGGGCGCCGAGGTCGAGGTTCTCGCGCACGGTCATGCGGGGAAAGCAGTGGCGCCCCTCGGGCGCGAGGGCTATGCCGTGGGTGACGATCTCGTGCGCGGGCGTCCGCCGGATGTCCTCGCCGCCGAAGCTGATCCGGCCCGAGCTCGCCGGCGTGAGCCCCGAGATCGACCGCAGGGTGGTCGACTTGCCGGCCCCGTTGGAGCCGATCAGGGTGACCACTTCGCCGTCCCGCACCTCCAGGGAGACGCCCTTGAGCGCCTCGATCGAGCCGTAGCGGGTCCGGATGTCCTCAACCTCGAGCAGGGCCATGGTCAGTCCTGCTTGCCCAGGTAGGCCTCGACCACTCGCGGGTCCTCCCGCACCTGAGTCGGTGACCCCTCGGCGATCTTCTCGCCGTGGTCGAGCACCCAGACGCGCTCCGAGACGCCCATCACGACCCTCATGTCATGCTCGATCAACAGGATGGTCAGGCTGAGGTCATCGCGCAGCTTGCGCATGAAGTCAGTCAGCTGAGCCGACTCCTGCGGGTTCATCCCGGCGGTCGGCTCGTCGAGCAGAAGCAGGGTCGGGTCTGAGGCCAGCGCCCGCGCGATCTCGACGCGGCGCTGAACTCCATAGGAGAGCTCGGCGGCGAGCCGCTCATGGACGGTCGTCGGCAGGCCGACGTAGCTGAGCAGCTCTCGGGCTCGCTCGCGGGCGTCGCGCTCCTCTCGGCGGACGCCGGGAGGCCGCACGATCGAGCGCACCAGGCCCGCCCGCATCCGAGCGTGGCGGCCGACCAGCACGTTCTCCACCGCGGTCATGGCGGCGAACAGGCGGATGTTCTGGAACGTGCGCGCCACGCCGAGGCCGGTGATCCGGTCCGGCCGGGTGCGACTGATGTCGCGGTCACCCAACAGGATGCGTCCGGAGGTCGGCTTGTACAACCCGGTGAGCATGTTGAACAAGGTCGTCTTGCCCGCGCCGTTGGGACCGATGAGCGACACGATCGCGCGCTCGGGCACCGCCAGCGAGACGTCGTTGACGGCCACCAGCCCGCCGAACGCCTTGGTCACGCCCTGCACCGACATCGCGGCCGGCGCCGACGCGCGGGCCGGGTCCGCCGGTGCGCTGGTGGCGCTCATCGGGCGCCTCCCTCCACCAGCTCCGAGTCCTGGGCGGCGACCTCGGACGTCAGCTCCATGCGTCGCCGCCGCTCCGGGATCAGCCCCTGTGGTCGCAGCACCATGACGATCACCAACAGGAAGCCGAAGATCCCGTACTCGATCTCGGTCAGCTGGAAGTTGAGGCCGAACTTGCCGGGGAGGCCGTTGAGGACGTCCGGAATCAGCCAGTTGTTGATGTAGCCGAGCAGCATGCCGCCGACCAGCGCGCCCCAGATGGATCCCAGGCCGCCGATGATCACCATCGCCAGAACGAAGATCGAGAACCCGAACTGGAACTGCCCGGCGTTGACCTCGGTGTAGTAGGTGCCCAGGAAGGCGCCGGACATGCCGCCGAACATGGCCCCGACGGCGTAGGCGGAGAGCTTCGTCCGCACCGCGGGGATGCCCATCGACACCGCGGCCACCTCGTCCTCGCGTAAGGCGATCCAAGCGCGACCCAGCCGTGAGTCACGCAGCCTGAGGTTGACGAACAGAACCAGCAGCAGGATCGCCAGGATCAGCCAGTACCAGGGTCTCAGGTTCAACAGGTTGAAGAGGCCGATGCCCGGGAAATACGGCGGATCCACCGCGCTGATGCCGAGCTGGCCCGCGGTCAGGGTCATCCCGCCGCCGAGGTGAACGCTCTGCCCGTTGACGGCGACGGTGCCGATGATCTCGCCGAAGGCGAGCGTCACGATCGCGATGTAGTCGCCCCGCAGGCGGAGCGTCGGCAACCCGATGAGCATCCCGGCCACCGCACAGATCGCGGCCGCGCAGATCAGGATCAGCACGAAGTTGAAGTGGATCCCGATCTCGCTGGCGGCCACGCCCGACACGCCGAGGTGGACGTGCGCCTTGAAGAAGAAGTCCGACCCGAACCAGCCCAGCGCGTAGGCGCCGAGGGCATAGAAGGCCACGTACCCGAGATCGAGCAGGCCGGCGAAGCCGACGACCACGTTGAGCCCCAGCGACATGACCGCGAACGAGACGGCGATGATCGTGGCGTTCATGAAGCCGCTGTCCTGCGAGAACCCGAACGGGAGCAGGATCCCGATCACGAGCAGCGCTCCCGCCAGCGCGCGTTGCCACCACGGAGGCAGGAAGCGCTCGATCGCCTCGCGCCATTCCCGCAGCTGGGCCCGGAGCTCGTTCATCCCGCCTCTCGCGTTTCCTCACCGAGCAGTCCCCGCGGGCGCAGGATCATGATCAGGATCAGGTAGCCGAACACCACGGCCTCTGTCCACTGCGGCCCCATGCGCGAATCCGACAGCCCCTGGATGACGCCGATGATCAGCCCCCCGAGCACGGCGCCGCGGACGTTCCCGATCCCGCCCATGACCGCGGCGGTGAAGGCGATCAGCCCCGCCTCGAAGCCCTGGAAATACCAGATGTTGGTCTCGTACAGGGCGTAGATCAGGCCGGCGGCTCCGGCGAGCATGCCGCCGAGCAGGAAGGTGAGCGAGATCGTCCGATTGACGTCGATGCCCATCAGACGGGCCGCCTCCGGGTCCTGGGCGGTGGCGCGCATGGCCCGCCCCGGCCGGGTGCTGGAGATGAACCAGCCAAGGCCGAACACCAGCGGGATCATCACCAGGATCGCCAGCACGTAGCCGCGGACGATCGGGACCCCGAAGATGTGAAACACCGTCTGGCCCTGGCGGATCAGGTCGTCGACGCCGATCGGAGAGCCGCCGTTCCAGAGCAGGCCGACGTTCTGGAGGATGAACGAGAAGCCGACCGCGGTGATCAGCGGCGCCAGCTTGGGCGCTCCTCGCAGCGGACGGTAGGCCACCCGCTCGATCAGCACGTTCAGCGATCCGCAGACGATCATCGACACGATCAGGGTCAGCACCAGGCCGGCGATCAGCCCCACCGGGCCGGTGGCCAAGCCCAGCCCGAGCGTGCTCCAGAAGCCCGCAGCGGTGAACGACCCGATCATGAACACATCACCGTGGGCGAAGTTGATCAGCTCGATGATGCCGTAGACCAGCGTGTAGCCGATCGCGATCAGGGCCCAGATCGCCCCGTTGGACAACCCCTGGGCGACGTTGAAGCCCAGGCGGCTGAGATCGTGGTGGATGACCGCGTGCCCGGCCACCACGCCCGCCTGATACCCGTGCGTGAGGTCGCGGACCCCGTAGTAGATCGGGAGCACGAGCAGCGCGAGGATCAGGCCCCAGCGCCCCGAGAACCGGCGGATGGCAGCCAGCGGCGCCACCGCCTGAGCGGGCATCCGCGGCGTGAACGAGTGGGTTGCCATCAGCGTGCCCTAATTGCCGGATGGTGCACGGGGCCGAAGACTATGGGGAGGGCGCGCCCGGCGCCCTCCCCAGGTGAGCTTCTCTAGCTGGCCTTGACCGTCTTGGTCGGCGTGATCGTCTTCAGGAACAGCGGATTACCGGTGGGTCCGACCTTGTACAGGCCGTAGGACTTCAGGGTCGTGTCGCCGTTGGCGTCAAAGCCGTAGGTGCCCAGCACCGAGCTCCGGCTCTTGGTGGCGAACAGCGCCTTGAGCACGGCCGACTTGCTGTCGCCCTGGGCGCCCAGCTTGGCGATCGTGTCCAGCCCGAGCTTCATCGCCTCGTAGCCGTAGATGGCGTACGGGTCCGGGTTGGACGTGCCGTACTTCTTCTTGTAGGCGGCGAGGAAGCTCTTGCCGCCCGGGTACGCACTCAGGTCCTGCGTGGCCACCGTGCACTGGATCAGGGGATCGATGCTCGCCGGCACGCCGCCCATCTTGGGATTGGTCCACGAGCCCGTGCACATGCCGTCCGGGCCGAAGATCTTGGCCTTCGGGAGCGCCGAGTTGACGTCCTTGGTGATCTGCACGCCACCGTTGGAGACGATGCCCGCGAACATGAAGCAGTCGGCGCCCTGGCCCGAGATCGTGCTCGCGTAGGAGCGGAAGTTGGGCGCCTTGGGATCGATTCCGGTGTTGCTGGTGATGGTGACCCCGTAGTCGCCCTTCTCGAGCTCCAGCAGCTTGGCCAGACCGGCTCCGTACGCCTCCTTGTCGTTGGCGACGGCGACCTTGGTGCAGCCGGCCTGCTTCATCGCGATCAGGTCGGCCGCGGCCTGGATCGAGTCGATCGGGACGATCCTCAGATAGTTGCGCTTCCCCGTCGGGTAGTACTTCTGCGGCTCGCCGGGGGCGCTCCCCGGCAGGCTGGTGGTCAGGCCGACATAGGTGTTGGCGGGGCTGACCATCGGGATCCCCGCCGTGTTGAGGATCGGGATCGAGATCTCGCTCGCGCCCGAGTTGAACTCGCCGATGTAGTAGACCGCTTTCGGATCGCCGGCCACCTTGCGCGCGTTCGCCGCGGTCTGACCGGGATCCCACGCGCCGGCCGCGGCGGTCGAGTCGTCGAGCGAGGTGTAGTTGACCTTGAACGAACCGGCCTTGCCGCCCGCCTCGGAGAGGGCGAGCTTGATCCCGTTGACCATCGGGTCGGTCTGGGCGGTGGATGCGCCCTGCAGCGGAAGACTCGAGTAGATGTCGATGGTCTTCCCGCTCGAGCCGGAGGCCGCGCCGCCACCCGAGCTGCTGCTACTGCTACTGCTGCTGCCACAGGCGGCCACCGCGAGCACGGTGACAGCCGCCAGGCAACCCCTCATCGCCCTGGCTCGTCTGCTCATATGACGTCCTCCTCTAGGTCGACCGGGCTGTCGGTCACCCGGTGGCGGGAGAGTAGTGCCGTGGCCAGACGAACGGCAAGCGCGCGCCGTCGATCGATGGCCGATTAACCCAAACTAAACCTGCCAGCGAGGCGTCGACGAGCCGGACAGTCCAGATGGCCAATCGTCAGCTCACCACCACCTCCGTTCCCGGGCCGCGTCCGTGCCGCTGGTTCGGTCCAGGCCATCGAGCACCGTCATGTCGGCGTCGGACAGCGCGAAGTCGAACAGCTGAGCGTTCTCCTCGATGCGCTCCCGATGGGTGGACTTCGGCAGCACGATCGCGCCTCGCTCGATGCACCAACGCAGGAGCACCTGGGCCGGGGTGCGGCCGACGCGCTCCGCGGTCTCCGCCACGGTCGAATCCGAGAGGTGACGCCCCGTTCCCAGCGGGCTGTAGGCCTCCACCGCGACTCCGCGCTGGGCGCACGACTCCAGCAGCCTCCGCCGGTGCTCGAACGGGCTGAACTGAACCTGGTTGACGACCGGGGGCGTGCTGGCGATGGCGATAACCTGCTCCAGCTCGCCGACGCCGAAGTTGGAGACGCCGATCGAGCGGGCGTAGCCGCGCTCCCGCGCCTCCTCCATCCCCGGCCACGCCGAGGTCGGTCCGCGCTGGGGCCAGTGGATGATGTAAAGGTCGACCTGGTCGACGCCGAGGCGTCGCAGGCTCTTGGCCGCCTCAGCCGCCGGGTCGCGCTCCCGGGGATAGAACTTCGTGGTGATGAACACCTCCTCGCGGGCGACGCCGCTGTCACGCAACGCCCGGCCGACGCTCTCCTCGTTGCCGTACGCCTGAGCGGTGTCGATGTGGCGGTACCCGGCCTCCAGCGCCCAGCGCACCGCGTTCTCGCACTCGGGCCCGCGGGGAACCTGCCACACGCCGAGCCCCAGGGTGGGGATCGTGAAGCCGTCGGCCAGCGCCCGACGTCGGTCGTCGGAGATCACGTCTACGTCCGGCACATCGCCTCCTGAAGGTCGTCTCCTGCGGATCAGGCCCCTGGCCTCAGATCGTCGCAGACGCCCGGTTCGGGCTGGGTTTGAGATAACGCCGGGCAAATCTCCGACGCCCGCGCTGCCTCGAGGTCGTGTGGGGCTGCTTTGTTCCCGGACGTATGGGCCGAATCGACCTCACCTCGGAATTCGAGGCGAGGTGAGGTCGATTTTGCCCGGCGGTGGCTGTCCTGCCCTCGCCCAGGGCCCGCCGGTGCAGCGGCTCGCCGCCGGCGCACCCCGGACGCGTGCTCAGCCGCGCGCGACCCTGCGCCTGGACGGACGCGGTACCAGGTGACCGGTCACGCGGTTCGCCGCCGTCCCCAGCGGAAGTAGATCAGGGGCCCCACGGTGTTGGTGAGGCAGACGAGGCGCCAAACCCCTTTGGGGCCCCGCACCTCGCCGGCCGGACGGTGCTGGATGTCCCGTTGCGCGGAAGCGATCAGCCAGAGGTTCCACGCGGTGACGGCGACGATCGCCGCCTGGGGAACCGGCGACAGCTTCTTGAACTCAGCGACGGCGCGTGACATCGGCGGCCTCACCCTGTCGCGGCCGGGGTTCGAGTTCGCGATCCCTCGGAGCTCGGCACGCCCCGTCCCGACGCTGCCCGCCCCGCCCCGACGCCGCGCGCCCGACGCCGGCCACGTCGGCCAGTTCGCTGACGATGTCTCCAAGCACGGATGTCTGCAACGAGTAGATGATGTTCCCTCCCCGTCGTCGCGAGTTGACCAGGCCGGCGGCCTCGAGCACGCGGAGGTGCCGCGACACCGATGGCCACGAGATCTCGAACCGAGCGGCGAGCTCACCGGCGGGCAGCTCTCCACCCCGCAGCAGCTGGAGGATCTCGCGGCGGGTGGGATCGGCGAGGGCCCGGTAGCCGCTGGACACGGACATAGTTAGCAAATTAGCACATTCAGTAAGTCGGCGAGGTCGCTGCGACTATGATCGGTCGGCGAACCGATGAGCGCCACGATTCCCGCGAGACTCCCCCGCACGGGAGTGCAGTGCCTGGCCCCGGAGCGTGCAGAGGGGGCTGACGGCGTCGGTCGGCGCTACGGCCGGCTGCTGCCCGACCTGCCGCCGCTGGCCGAAGAGGAGCGCGCTCTGCACGCGCTCGGCGTGGCCGGGGGGCCGTGCGACGGCGGCACTCGAGCATCGGCCGATGACGCCCGCGGCGAGGCCGGCTGGCCATTCTTCGGCCAGTTCGTCGCCCACGACATCACCGCCGACCGCTCGCCGCTGGTGCATCGGGCCGACGCGGAGCGGCTGGAGAACTTCCGGGTGCCGCGGGCCAACCTCGAGTGCGTGTACGGAGGTGGCCCGGTGGGATCGCCCTACCTCTACGCGCGCGATGACCCTGACCTCCTGCTGCTGGCCGAGAGCGGGTTCGATGCACCCCGCAACCAGGAGGGCGTCGCGATCATCGGTGACCCTCGCAACGACGTCCACCTGTTCGTCAACCAGCTCCAGGTGGGGTTCATCCGGGCGCACAACCGCCTCGTCGAGCGTCTTCGTGCTGCTCGCGTGCCTCCGGGCGACGTGTTCGAGCGGGCGCGAACCGAGCTGACCTGGCACTACCAGTGGATCGTGCTGCAGGAGTTCCTGCCGCTCGTCGCCGGTGACGACATGGTGGCCGAGGTGTCGCGTGCCGGGGCGCGCTTCTTCACCCCCGGCGCCCACCTCCACATCCCGCTGGAGTTCGCGGACGCGGCCTTCCGGTACGGGCACTCACAGGTCCGTCACGACTACCAGGTCAGGCGGGACGGGCCGGTGACGCCGATGTTCCCGGACCTGCTCGGGTTCGGTCCGGTCCCGGCCGAGCACGAGGTTCAGTGGTCGCTGCTGTTCGACGTGCCCGGCTCGCCCGCGGCGCAACGGGCCAAGCGGATCGACGGCTGCCTGCCGCGATCGCTGATCTCGCTCCCGGTGCAGATCACCGGCGAAGTGGATGACGTGGCCTATCGCTCGCTGGCCGCGCGCGATCTGCAGCGCGGCCTCGCCACCGGACTGCCCTCCGGGGAAGCGGTGGCGGCACGCTTCGGCGTCCCCGTGCTGAGCCCGGATGAGATCGGCCTGACCAGTCACGGCTGGGAGGGCGATACGCCGCTCTGGTACTACGTGCTTCGCGAAGCCGACGTCCTTGCCGACGGCGATCGGTTGGGTGCCGCGGGAGCTCGGATCGTGGCCGAGGTGCTGATCGGGATCCTGGATCGGGATCCGGCCGGGTTTCGGTGCGCGGCGCCCGAGTGGACGCCGACGCTCCCGGCCCGCATCCCGGGTGCATTCAAGCTGGTCGACCTGCTGGCGCCGGCGGCGTAGGCCCTCACTCGTCTCCGACCTGCTTCACCGTGGCCGGCGATTCGACATCGGCGGCGCGGTGGGAGATATCGGGGATCCCGGGAGCGCCGGCGATCCAATCGGACGCCCGCCGCCGGCGGCCCTCGATCCGCGCCCAGCGCGTCTGCGCTCGCTTGCGCTTGCGCCCGTCCGGCGCATAGAACCGGCGGGCCCAGATCGAGCTCGGGCGGGCCAGGCGGATCGCGGCGACGAGGGAGATGAACGGGACGAACAGCCCGAACAACGCGACCAGCGGCTTTCCCTTGATGATCGTCAGTCCGGCGAACGCGACGTCGATGGCGACCAGCACGACGAATCCGCCCAGCGAGGTCCCGGTGTCGTCGCTGAACGGCGCCGCGCCGGTCAGCACCAGTCCGCCGAGCAGCAGGACTACGACCACGGCCCGGAACGACGTGCGTCCCTCCTCTGCCCAGTAGACGTCGTCGAGATAGATCCACAGCGCGAACTCGTCCATGGTCAATCCGGCGCCCACCCCGAAGATGCCGCCCAGGATCTCGGTCTCCGGACTCTTGGTCGGGATCACGAAGCCCAGGAACCCGGAGATCAGCAACAGGAAGATCCCCCAGACGACGTGGTGCAGGTGGAGCCCACTCGCCGTCTTGACGCTCCCCGGCCACCAGGTCACCTTCGGGCTGCGAATCAGCCTGGCGCTGGTGCGAATGAACAGGAACGAGAGCAGGAACATCCCCAGCAACACGAAGCCGGCACGCTGCGCCGGGGTATCGAGGAACGTCGAGTCGACCCTGACGGCGGCGACGATCGATAATGAGCCGCTCATCGAGAGCCCCGCGGTCTCATGGCGAACAGGCTAAACCACGATCGGCCTTCATCGAGCGCGGCTCTCCGCGCGGTGGTCGCCGGCGGCGCGGCCGCGGCTTTGGGCGTGGCGATCTACGAGGGCCTGTACCCGACCGCGCAGCGCTACGGCGCCACCGTGCATCGCGAGCGAGAGGCGGAGCGACGTCTCGCGCTCACCTTCGATGACGGTCCCAATCCGGCGCACACGCCCGTCCTGCTGGAGCTGCTGGCGCGATATCGGGCGAAGGCGACGTTCTTCGTGATCGGCGAGTGGGCCGAGCGCGAGCCGGAACTGGTCCGGGCGATCGTCGCGGGGGGACACGCGGTCGGCAACCACACCTACTCGCACCCGACGATGCCCGCGCACCGCGCCGGGCGGATCCGCGGGGAGCTGCGCCGCTGCCGCGAAGCGGTGGAGGCCTCGGGCGAGCGGTTCTCGACCATCGACGGCGCCGCCCTGATGCGGCCGCCCTACGGCCGCCGGCGACCGGGGACGCTGCGAACGATGCGCGGCGACGGCTACGTCCCGGTGATGTGGTCGATCACCGGCTTTGACTGGCGGGCTCACACCACCGCCCAGCGCATCGCTCGCCGCTGCCTGCGTGCGAAAGAGGGGGACATCATCCTGCTGCACGACGGGTCAGACCTGGAGCCGGCGGCGGACCGCCGCCGGACGATCGCCGGCACCGAGGCGATCCTGGAGCACTTCGCGGCGCGAGACTTCGCGTTCGTGACCGTGCCCGCGCTGGTGGCCGCGGCGCGCTCGGGGCCGGCCGGCTGATCGCCCCCCCCGGGCCGGCTGATCGCCCACCGGCCGGCTGCTCGGCCCCCACCGGGCCGGCTGCTCGCCCCACCGGTGGGCTGGTCGCCCCCCACGGCCCGGCTGCCATCCTGTGATCGCCCATGAGCGAGACCTACGTACATGGTTATCGGCCGCGCGAGACCGAGCGCCTCCATGATCAGGCGGGGACGCTGGTGGCGCTCCTGCACGGCGACACCGCGTACCCCTCCGGATCGACGGTCCTGGAGGCCGGCTGCGGGGTCGGCGCCCAGACGATCCCGCTCGCGACGCGCAGTCCGCAGGCGAGGTTCACCTCGGTCGACATCAGCGCGGCGTCGATCGTCGAGGCGCGGCGCCGGGCCGCCGTCGCGGGCCTGACCAATGTGGAGTTCGCTGAGGCTGACATCTTCGCGCCGCCGTTTGCCGTCGAGTCCTTCGATCACGTGTTCGCCTGCTTCGTGCTCGAGCACCTGCGCCGGCCGGTGCAGGCCCTGACCAGCCTCCGCGGGCTGTTGAAGCCCGGAGGGACGATGACCGTCATCGAGGGCGATCACGGCTCGGCGTACTTCCATCCTGATGATCGCGCTGCCCGGGAGGCGATCGCCTGCCAGATCGAGCTCCAGCGCCGAGCCGGCGGAGACGCGCTGATCGGACGTCGCCTCTATCCCCTGATGCACGAGGCGGGATTGCACGACGTCAGGGTGCAGCCGCGGATGGTGTACGTCGACTCCAGCCGGCCCGAGCTGGTGGACGGCTTCACCCGACGGACGTTCACGGCGATGATCGAAGGCGTCCGGAAATCCGCGATCGACGCCGGGCTGGTCGATCCGGCTGCATTCGACGCCGGCATCCGGGGCCTGTATCGCACCACCGAGGCGGATGGGGTTTTCTGCTACACGTTCTTCAAGGGAGTCGGCACCAAGCCGCGAGACCGTCACCGCACCCAGTGAGGCCGACGTCTCAGGTTCCGCTCCGGTGCTGCGGCGCGCAACCGCCGGTCGAGGTATGGTGCGGGACGGATGACGGCGCGCGCTGACCGGCGGTCGGTGGTTCTGGGCTTTGCGCAGGCAGGGCTCCTGCCGCCCGCGGCGCTGGCGGTGCACCAGCTGCGCTTCGTGCTGGCCTTCGGCGGCGCCACCGGCCCAGAGCTGCAGCGGACCGGCCATTCGTACCTGCATTCGCTCGTCCCCTGGATCGTGCTGGCGGTCGCCCTGGTGGTCGGGGGCTTCCTGCGGTCGCTGGGCAAGGCTCTCGCCGGCCACACCTCGGCGCCTCGGTTCACGATCTCGTTCGTGGCGCTGTGGCTGACGTGCATCGCTTGTCTGGTGGCGATCTACGTGGGTCAGGAGTTTCTCGAGGGAGCCTTCGCGACCGGTCACCCCTCCGGGTGGATCGGGATCTTCGGTTACGGCGGCTGGTGGTCGGTTCCCGCCGCGGTCTGCGTCGGGTTGGTCCTGGCGGCCGTCCTGCACGGCGCCCGGTGGGTGCTGCGCGAGGCCGCCCAGCGATGCGCTCGTCCGGTTGCCGGCCCGCGCCGGCGCCTCGTGCGGGCGGCGCGTCCCGTGACCGTGCTGGCGCCTCGGTTGGCGCCGCTGGCGGAGGGCTGGTCAGGACGCGGTCCTCCCGGCTGATCGTCGGCGCGGCCGTGCCCCGGGGGCGGCGGGCGCCACATCGACCTATGAGTTCGATCGGGGCCGTCTTCTCATCGACGGTCTCTCGCAACGACCGCTAGGAGTGAAAGATGAGCAGCATCGCCGGGTCGAGGGCCGTTCCCGCCGCCGCCAGTGGCGATTCGCTCGTGGCGCGCCTGCGGGCGTACTTCTTCTCCGATATCCGCCGTTGCATCCAGACTGCTCTCGGTCTGATCTGGCTGCTGGACGGAGCGCTGCAGTTTCAGTCGTTCATGTACGGCAGGGGCTTCATTCAGATGCTGACCGGTATGACCTCCGGTCAGCCGTACTGGCTCTCGAGCAGCATCAACTGGTCGGCCAAGGTCCTTCAGGATCATCAGGTCCTGCTCAACTCGGGGTTCGCGGTGGTCCAGTGCCTGATCGGGCTGGGCATCCTCCACCGCCGCACCGTCAAGCCGGCGCTGGCGGTGTCGGTTGCGTGGGTGCTGGTCGTGTGGTGGTTCGGCGAGGCATTCGGGATGCTGTTCATGAACATGGCCAACCCGCTCACCGGCGCGCCGGGGGCGGTGGCGCTGTACGCGATCATCGGCCTGATCGTGTGGCCCAACGATCGTCCCGGTGGACTCCTCGGGGCGCGCAACGCCAGGATCACCTGGGCGGTGCTCTGGGGATTGATGGGCGGCCTGTGGCTGCTGACGGTCAACAGCAGCGCCAACGCGACCCGCGACCTGATCAACGCCGCGCCCTCTGGCATGAGCTGGCTGAGCACCGTCCAGGACTGGGTCGCGAATGCCGCCCAGGGCAACGGTCTGGTGATCGCGGTCGGGCTCGCGTTCGTGTCGTGGGCAATCGCGATCGCGGTCGTCGCCAACTGGCATCCCCGCAAGTTCCTGATCGCCGCGATCGTCCTGAACCTTGCCTACTGGGTCCTCGGCCAAGGGTTCGGAGGCATCTTCCAGGGAGGGGCGACCGACCCCAACGCGGGGCCATTGTTCGTGCTGCTCGCGATCGCCCTATATCCGCTGGTTCCCGCCGAGGTTCCAGCCCGAACCACGGCGCCGCCAGTCGGGCCGGACCCGGCGACCGTCAGTTGAGAATCAAAGGAGACCTTCAGATGATCAGACAAAACCAACCCCTGCGCTCGGTGGCCAGGGGCGCTCTGGCGTGCGCGGCGGTGGCGACGATCGCCGGATGTGCCAGCGCGGACAAGACGACCGGCACCACCGCCGCCGCGGCGGCGAGCTCGACCTCGACCTCGAGCTCGATGACGGCCATGAACATGAGCTCCGGTTCGGGCAAGGGCATGTCCGTAGATGGGATCAAGCCGGTGCCGACGCAGGTGCTGGCATCGACGAGCTGGCAGGGGATGAAGATCACGGCACGCGCCATGACCGCGGTGCCGTTCGTGATCTACAACGGCACCACCGAGAAGATGGTCAAGCCGGGGGCGAAGACCAGCTTTCACCTGATGGTGATGCTCAACGACGCGCAAACCGGAGTGGCGATCCCGTACGCGAGCGTGTGGGCCACGATCCGCAAGGCCGGCAAGCTGGTGTATGACGAGCGCCAGTGGCCGATGATCTCCCGGTACATGGGGCCGCACTACGGCAACGACGTCACCGTCCCCGGTGGCGGCAACTACCAGCTGAGCCTGCTGATCAGCCCGCCGGTGTCGGCGCGTCATGTCGAGTATCAGCATGTCTGGCTCAGGCCGCACCGCGTGAGCTTCAACTTCCACTGGAAGCCGGTTACCTGAGCCAAGCGGGCCGAAGTGTTTGCTGGACCCAGCGCTTGGGCAGAGAGCCAGTCGTGCCGAACGCGTCTCACCGGCTCGGACTGGGCCGGGCGGTCATTCTGGGGGCGGCATCGGGCCTGCGAACCATGGCCGCGCCCGCCGCCCTGGCCGGGCGCGGACGATGGGGATCGACCGGCAGGATCGCGGTGCTGACCGCCGCCGCCGGGGAGATGACCGCCGACAAGCTGCCGTTCATTCCCCCGCGCAGCGACCCGCCGGCGCTGGCGGGAAGGGCGGTCGCCGCCTCGGTGGCGGGACGGGAGATCGCCGGCGCCGCCGGGGCGGGCGCGGCGGCTGCCGGATCGCTGGCGAGCACCTACGTCTCGGAGCGGCTGCGCTCGATGATCGTCGCCAAGACGGGGATTCCCGATCCCGCGGTCGGGGTCGCCGAGGACGCTCTGGCGCTGGTGGCGGCCTTCGGCGCCACCCGGCCGGCGAACAACGGGCAGTCCGAAGCTCGGCACGCCGGCGGGCCCGAGCCGGACGCGCCCACGTCGCCGCTCATCGCCGCCGCCCGCGGCCTGGCTGCCGCCGCCGCGGGCACCGCCGCGATGACGTCGGTGCAGACCGCCTACCTCAAGCTCACCGACGGAACGCCCAGCACGGCGCCCGAGCAGGTCGGCCGCCGGATCATCGAGGGGCTGTTCAACCAGCGGGTCCCACGCCAGCGGAGACCCGCTCTCAACCAAGCCATGCACGCCCTGTACGGGACGACGTGGGGGATCCCGTTCGGTCTCGTCGTCGGGTCGCTGCGCCGGCGCCCGCCGGCGACGCTCAGCGGCGCCGCCCTCGGACTCACCGCCTGGGCTGTGTCCCTGGTGCAGCTGCCGGCGCTGGGCGTGTCGCCTCCACCGTGGCGGCAGCCGCCCGGTTCGCTGGCCGGCGACGCCATCGTGCACCTCGTGTTCGGCGGCGCCACGGCCGCCACGTTCCGGGCGCTCAGCGCCTGAGCCAAGCAGCCTCAGCGATCGACGACCAGCGCGAGGACGCCACTCGCCACCGCCGAGCCACCGCCGACGGCGAGCGTGGCCAGCGCCGACCCGTCCGGCAGCTGGCGCCGGCCGGCGAAGGTCGCCGCCACATCGGTCAGGTCACCGGCGGCGCTGGCGAGCAGCCAGGGTCGCAGCGGCCTGTCGCGGAGGGCGGCGAGCAGGCCACCGACGTGGAGGACGATCTCCCGCGTTCCCAGAGCGCGCAGCGGAACCTGCGTCGGAGCGCGATCGGCCTCCGCGCCCAGCCACCGCTCGGCCAAGCGCGCCGGAGCGGCGATGAGCCCCGCTCCGTAGGCGATCCTCAGTCCGAGGACGGCGACGGCGAGGCCGCGGATCGGCGACCGACTCACGGCATCAACCTCTGCCACAGGGTCGCCGGCGCCGACTCGTGCCGGGCCAGGGAGTCCCCGATCAGCCAGATGGTCGGCGGCCACAACCCGACGAACAGCGCCCGGCGCTCGGCGTTACCCCGCTCGTCCTGGTCGACGGTCTTGGCGCGAATCCACAGCCCGATGCACAGCCCGACCGAGCAGAGCGACAGGATGTGCAGGTGGCCGGACCGCAATCCGGCTCGGTGAAGTCGATCGGTCAGCATGAAGGCGATCTGGTGCCGGCGGCCTACGGGCGGATCGCCGGGCGGTCGATGAGGGCACGCTTCCCGCGCCGGGTGCGTGGCAAACGCGCCGGGGGGTAACGTCGGGCTGTATGCCGCGTCGCCCCAAGCTCACCAGCCGCTGGCTGACCGCCGTCACCTGGCCGATCGGGATCGGCCTCACGTCATGGGACTACATGTGGCGCTCGACGCCGCTGCATCGCTCAGAGACGGTCGGCGACGGGACCGCGGACCAGCTGCCGCCCGAGTTCCCGGCCGGCGTGGACGGGGCCGAGGTCCAGGCCGCCGACGATGGCTACGGTCCCCTGTTTCATCGGCTCTATCGCACCCGCATTCGTGACGCGGCCCTGACGCCGCAGGCGCTGATGTGGGAGCTGAAGGGAAAGCCGAATCGCGCCGCCCCGACCGAGTTCGCCCGCTTTCAGAAGGTGCTGGGCGAGTCCGGTCAGATGAGCGTGGGCGACGAGTTCGTGGTGAGGATGCCCGGGCCGTGGGACGGCCCGGTGCGAGTGATCGGGGTCGACGACCTCTCGTTCCGGCTGGCCACATTGTCCGGTCATCTCGAGGCCGGGCAGATCGAGTTCCGCGCTCGCCCCGGTGAGCTGGTGGGGTTCGAGATCGAGTCCTGGGCGCGCAGCGCCGATCGGGTCGTCAACCTGCTCTACAGCCATGCCCGCATGGCGAAGGAGATCCAGCTGCACATGTGGATCTCGTTTCTGGAGGGCGTCGTCTCGCTCTCCGGCGGTCGCATGACCGGCGGCATCGAGATCGTGACGCGGCGCCTCGAGCAACCGTTGCCGCGGTGACCCGCCGGATCCGCAAGCGGCTGGCCCGGCTCGCCGCCAAGCCGGTCAACTTCGATCCGGGAGCGCTCGACGTCGCCCCGCTGCCGGCGGGCTGGAACGTCGACGACCGCCGTCAGCGGCTCCCGCCCGAGACGCGGGGCGATCCAGTCAGGGCGGGCAGCTGGGAGATCGCCCGGCGACTGATCCGCGGCTACGAGTTCGCCGACCCGTCCATGGTGCGGGCGTTCTATGACCCCGACAAGCCGCTCGCCGGGCGCGACATGCTCCTGGAGCTGCGCACGCTTGGGATCGTGCACGTGTTCGTAGGCGTGCGGGTCGGCGAGGTCTATGACCAGGTACGCGAGGTGGACGGCCGGCGGGCCCGAGTGTTCGGGTGGTTCTACCGGACGCTCGAGGGGCACGTCGAGGCGGGCCAGATGGATTGGCAGGTGTGGAAGTGGCTTGATTCGGGGGAGGTGGAGTTCCGCGTCTACGCGGTCTCGCGCACGGCGCCGATCGCCAACCCGTTCGTGCGGATCGGCTTCTGGCTGCTGCGCGATCACGAGCGCTCGGTGTTCCTGGACAGCACCAACCGGCGGATGCGCTCGTTCACCGAGCTCGCGCTGGAGGAGGAGCGGCCCGGCGAGCGGGTCCGCCAGGCGGGACCGGGCCTGACGGCGCGGCGGCTACCGGCGGGCGACGCGTCCCACGACCAGCTCGCGCGCCACGTGGAGACGGCGGAGGAGCGCCGGTGACGATCGTGGAGCGAGTCTGGAGCTACCCGCGGCCGCCGGCGGTGGTGCCGTGTGAGCGCCGGGCGCGGGTGCGGCTGGCCGGCGAGACGCTGGCCGATAGCACCGAGGCGGTGCGAGTGCTGGAGACCAGCCATCCCCCGACGATCTATGTCCCGCCGAGTGCGGTGCGCTTCGATCTTCTCACTCCGAGCCCGGCTGGGTCGACCTGGTGCGAGTTCAAGGGGGCGGCGCGCTACGTCGATGCGATCATCGACGGCCGCCGCGTGGAGGCGGTGGGCTGGAGCTATCCGGATCCGAGCCGGGGCTACGAGACGCTTCGCGACTACGTCGCGTTCTATCCCGGCCGGGTGGACGGGGCGTGGCTCGACGACGAGCCGGTTCAGGCACAGGCGGGCGACTTCTACGGCGGGTGGGTGACCGCCGATCTCGTCGGGCCGTTCAAGGGAGCGCCCGGCACCCTCGGCTGGTGATCTTCGGTGGTGATCTATCGGCCCCGCAGGGGCTGGTGATCTTCGCTGGTGATCTCTCGGCGGCCCCGCAGGGGGCGGAGCTCAAATGAACGGAGTCGGAGGGCCCACCGGAGGCTGGGGGGGGCGGCGGGCCCTCCGGAGCTACCCCGTGCCCCCACTTCTCGTCCATACGCAGCGATCCGCCGCGCGGATCACGACCCCTACTCAGTGGCCCCATTCGCAAATACGACGCATTCGAGCGGCCTCCGGCGGCGCCTGGCTCTGTCCTCGGATGCTCGTGCAGCGCTGCTGCACGTCGCATCCTGCGTCCGCGCCAGGGCAGCGCAGCGCTGCTGCACGTCGCATCCTGCGTCCGCGCCAGGGCAGCCACCACAGACCACTCTCGGTGTCGCCGCACTTACGAAACTAAAACCACTCAGCCGTCGGGGTGGGTCTCTCCGGATGTCTGGCTGCCCGGCGCCGGCGGTTCGTCGGGCTTCTCGGCGTGGCCTCCGAACTCGGAGCGCATCGCCGACAGGATCTTGTTGGTGAAGTCGCCGTTGCCCCGGGATTGGAAGCGCTCGTAGAGAGCGGAGGTGATCACGGCGGCGGGGACCCCGACGTCGATCGCCGCGTCGATGGTCCAGCGTCCCTCTCCGGAGTCCGAGACACGGCCGGCGAAGTCGTCCAGCCGCGGCGAGCGGGCGAGCGCGTCGGCGGTCAGGTCCATCAGCCAGGAGCCGACGACCGAGCCCCGCCGCCACAGCTCGGCCACCTCGCCGACGTCGATGTCGTACTGGTACGCGCCCGGGTCACGCAGCGGCGTGGTCTCGGCATCGGCCTCCTCGGCTGGCCGCGCGCCGGCGTCGGCGTGCTCGATGATGCTCAGCCCCTCGGCGATCGCGGACATCATCCCGTACTCGACGCCGTTGTGGATCATCTTCACGAAATGGCCGGCGCCATTGGGACCGCAGTGGAGATACCCCTGCGGCGAGGTGCCGTCCTGGCGGGTGCGCGCCGGGGTGGGCGACGCGCTGGACTCGCCGGGAGCGATCGTCTTGAAGATCGGGTCGAGATGCTCGACCGGGGCGGCTTCGCCGCCGATCATCAGGCAGTAGCCCCGATCCAGGCCCCAGACGCCGCCGCTGGTACCGCAGTCGACGTAATGAATGCCCTTGCCGGCCAGCTGCTGGGCGCGGACGATGTCGTCGCGATAGTAGGAGTTGCCGCCGTCGATCACGATGTCGCCGTCCTCGAGGAGCTCGCTGAGCTGGTCCAGCGTCCCCTGCACGATCGCGGCAGGGACCATGATCCACAGCGCTCGCGGCTTGTCCAGCTTGCTCACGAACTCGGCGAGCGAGGTGGAGCCGTCCGCGCCCTCGCCCTGGAGCGCGGTGACCGCGTCGGCGCTGACGTCGTAGACGACGCAGCGGTGGCCGTCGCGCAGCAGCCGCCGGACCAGGTTGGCGCCCATCCGCCCCAACCCGATCATTCCCAGTTGCATTGGACTGTCAGTCGCCATCGGCAAGTCTCCTCACGATCTCGGTGTGTGCTCGAACATCGCCTACCGGAGCTTCGTGAACAAGGTACCTGGGGATGAAGCTGGCCGCCCTGCTGACGCCGGTGATGGCGCCGGGGAAGCGGATTGGGAGCGGACAAAGCCCGGTAGAGTCGCTCCCGTGGCCGTCAGGCGCGGGATCTTCCTGGCTCCCTTCAATGACCTCGCCGACCCGCGCCTGCTGGCGGAACTCGCCGCCGACGCCGAGGGCCATGGCTGGGACGGCTTCTTCCTCTGGGATCACGTCGCCTACCGGTCGCCGGTGCGCGCGGTGCTCGATCCATGGGTGGCGCTGGCGGCCGTCGCCTGTGCCACGCAGACGCTGCGGCTCGGGCCGCTGGTGACGCCGCTCTCGCGACGGCGGATCCACAAGCTGGCGCGCGAGACGGTCACGTTGGACCAGCTGAGCCGGGGCCGTCTCACCTTCGGCGTCGGGCTCGGGGGTGACCGCAGCGGCGAGCTGTCACGGTTCGGTGAGGTCGTGGACGCGCGCGAGCGAGCACGTCTGCTGGACGAGGGCCTGGACCAGCTGGCGGCGTTCTGGGGAGGCGAGTTCGAGCCGCTCCCGGTGCAGCGGCCGCGAATCCCGGTGTGGGCGGCCTCCCGCTGGCCGAACCGGCGCCCCCTGCGCCGAGCCGCGCGCTGGGATGGCCTGTTCCCGATCGAGCTGCCCGGCCCGGAAGCCATGGCCGAGCTCGCCGCGGAGATCCATGCGCTGCGCCCGCCGTCGGCACAGCGGTTCGATCTGGTGGCGGAGGTCCCGCCGGGCGGCGACCCCGAGCCGTGGGTGGCGGCGGGCGCCACCTGGGTCCTGACCGGCTTCGGGATGCAGCCGCGCCTTCGCGAGGTGCGGGAGGCGATCCGGCTGGGATGACCCGGACGTCAGACGAAGTCGCGGGGAATCTCCACAGCGGAGCGGCGCGTATGGACGCGGACATCGCCCTCGAAGGCGTCGACCTCGCTGGTCATCAGAAACGCCTCGGGAGTGCTCGAGAGGGCCGTGCGGACGCGCACCGAGATCCGCCATTGACCGCGCCGCAGGAAGTGGTCGCCGCGGCACTCCACCCGCGCCGATACCGGGTCTTCATCGTGGAGGAGATAACGCCGGTTGAGCACCTCGCCGAACTCGAGCCCGCCGTCCTGGAGGTGAGTGCGCTCCTCGGCGCCGACGTCGAGCGCGATCTCACCGGTGGCGAGCTCGCGGTCCAGCGTCCGCCATGGCAAAGCGTGCACGTGGCCCGCCGCCGGCGGGGTGTGCTCCGGCTCCGGGAACGGCGCGATCGGCGGCTCGGTCACATCCACCGGGCGCACCGGCAGCTCCAGGGCGGTGCCGGCGCCCAGCGACACCCCCAGCGTCACCGCCTCCGGGGAGGGCCACGCGTAGGGCCAGTAGGTGGGTGAGATCGCCAGTCGCAGGCGATGGCCGGCGGCGAACGCGTGGCCGGCGAAATCCAGCGGCACCGACACCGGGGTCGGCTGTCCCACCGGCATCGGCTCGGGGTCAGCGTGGCCGCTGCGGTGGCACAGGTTGAGCAGGCCGCGGGCGATCAGCAGCGACGGCCCGTCGGGCGCGACGTCACACAGCCTGACCGCCACCAGGGCGAGCGGCCGATCCACGGTGAGCTCGAGCCTGACCACCGGCGGTCCGAGGATCTCCAGGACCTCATCCAGGGGCGCCGAGGTGAAGCTGAGCGCCAGCCCGTCCTCGGCCCGCTGATCGGGTGGGAAGTCGGTGATCAGGCCATAGGGACACCACGCCCCGGCGTCCGCGCCCGCCATCGCACTGCCGACGATGCTGGCGCGCGCTGGTTCGCCGGGATCGGTGGTGAGCGCGCCGCCGGCCCGTGGGTGCCATCGCCGCGGTGTCGTCCGGGACGGCGGCCACTCGGTCTCGCCGACCCATCGCCCGGCGCGGAAGCCCTGGTGGGCCGCCGGCGGGGCGTAGTCCTGCAGCCACGCCCGAAGCAACGGCTCATCCATCGCCCCGTTGTCGGCCCCCTTGCACCAGTGATCCCACCACTTCACGCACTCCTGGAGAAACCCGATCTTCGGCCCCGGATCGGCGATCTCGGGCCAGCCGTGGCTCCACGGACCGACCAGCCCCCGGCACGGGACGCCGGCCTCGGTCAGACCGGCGACCGTGCGGTCGACCGCGTTGGTGTACCCATCGGCCCACCCACCGACCATCAGGATCGCCGCCTGGACCGCGGAGAAGTCCTCGCAGATCGATCCCTGGCGCCAGAACTCGTCGCGGCGCTGGTGGCGCACCCACTCCTCGGCGAAGAACGGCGTGCGCTCCAGCCGGGCGAGCCACATCTCTCGCCAGCGCTCGCCGACGATCTCGGGGTCCGGGGGCAGCGCGTTGATCCCGCGCATGTAGCTGCCCCAGCTGAGCGCCTCGTGCCCGAGCAGGCAGCCGCCCATGTAATGGACGTCGTCGGCGTAGCGATCGTCGGTGGAGTAGGCGCTGACCACCGCCTTGAGCGCCGGCGGCCGGCGTGCCGCCACCTGGAGTCCGTTGAAGCCGCCCCACGACTTGCCGAACATGGCCACCGCTCCGGTGCACCACGGCTGCTCCGCGATCCATTCGATCACCTCGCAGGCGTCGAACTGCTCCTGGGGCAGGTACTCGTCCATCAGGATCCCGTCGGAGTTTCCGGTGCCGCGGATGTCGACGCGGATAGACGCGTAGCCGTGGCCGGCGAAGTACGGATGGTGGGTCGCGTCGGAGGCCGCGGTGCCGTCGGTGAGGCGGTAGGGGAGATACTCGAGCACCGCCGGGACCGGGTGCCGGTCGGCGTCTTCGGGCAGGATCACGCGGGCGAACAGGCGGCAGCCATCGGCGAGGACGATCCACTCGTCTCGGGTGGTGATCGCCTGCGGCAGCTGCGCGATCGCCGTCGTCGTCGTCACCGCAGGGCAACCGTCGTGGGCGCGCGCATGATCCGGCAACATAGCGATCGGAGCCGACCCAGCTGATACCTTGCGCCGACCCATGAACCCGGCGGAGCAGACCCCCCCGATCCCCCACCCACTGGTCTCGCGGCGAGCCCTGCTGCGTCAGGCCGCGGTCGCCGGCGTGGGGCTTCCGGCGGCCAGCGCGCTGCTGGCGGCCTGCGGTGGGTCGAGCTCCTCCAGCTCTTCGAGCGGCAAGGCGGCGGCTCCGAGCGGGGGGTCGATGACCGGCCAGGTCGTGCTCAACAATTACCCCGACTGGATCGGCCCGCACGAGATCAGCAGCTTCCAGGAGCTGCACCCGGGGGCGTCGGTCAAGATGGTCACGAACGCCACCAGCTCGAGCGCCGAGGTGGTGCTCGCCTTCAAGAGCGGCGAGTACGACCTGCTGCTCGCCGACACGAGCGATGCCGGCCAGGCCTCGCAGGCCGGCGTGCTGGAGACGCTCGACTTCGCCAAGATCCCGAACATCGCCAACGTCACCGCGAACTTCCGCAAGGCGTACCCGTGGGGGATCCCCACCGATTACGGCAAGGTGGGCATCGGTTACCGGCCGGACATCGTCGGCGAGAAGATCACCAGCTGGCATGACGTGTGGCGCCTGGCGCCGAAGTTCTCGGGTCAGATCGTGTTCATCGACATCGAGCGCGACACCATGGGGTCGACGATGAAATATCTCGGCTACTCGAGCAACACCACCGACGCCAAGGCCCTGAACGCCTGCAAGAACGCGGTGATCTCGATCAAGCCGCACCTCAAGGCGTTCCTGAACACCAACGTGGGCCAGGGACTCATCAACGGCTCGACGGCGATCGCGATGGACTGGGACTACGACGTCGCCGTCAACAAGGCCCAGCAGCCGAAGATCGAGTGGGTGGAGCCGACCGAGGGGATGCACGCCTATCTCGAGGGCTTCTCCGCCGCCAAGTCGACCAAGCATCTCGACCTGGTCCAGGCGTTCATGAACTTCCTGCTCCTGCCCCGCCAGTACGCCCAGTTCGTCAATACGACCGGCACCGCATACCTCGTGCCCAAGGCCACTCCGTTCATCAAGAAGTCGATCGCCTCAAACCCCATCCTCGTGCCCACCCCGAGCACGTTGAAGAAGGTGGAGTTCGACCGCTATCTCGGTGGCGCCGGGGCGACAGCGTGGGCGAACACCTGGCAGGAAATCAAGGCGGCGTAACCGGCGCGGCCCGAGTGGCCGCACCGCGGCAACGCCGGCCGCTGCGCCTCGGGCGCGCCGCCCGTCACCTGCTGGCCCTGCCGACCGGCGTGGTCACGCTCGCCTGCTTCGTGGCGCCGCTGGTCCTGATCCTGATCTACTCGTTCGCCACCGAGGACCTGATCTCGTTCAACGTCAGGTTCGGCTGGACGACCGCCAACTATCGCGCGTTCGGTACCTCGCTGTATCTGGACACGCTGCTGCGCAGCGTGGTCCTATCGGTGGGGACGACGCTCGTCTGCGCCGTGCTGGGGCTGATCCTCGCCTACTTCATCTCGCGCCAGGGCCCGCGGGCGCAGCGTCTGCTGCTGGCCGCGGTGATCGTCCCGTTCTGGACCAGCTTCATCGTCCGCACCTATTCGTGGGTGGACATCCTTCAGAACGACGGCCCGCTGGACCGGCTGACTCGCTCGCTCGGGCTGGTCGGCGCCCACTCGCACATCGACCTCCTCTACACGCCGGCTTCGATCGGGATCGGAATCGTCTACTCCTACCTGCCGCTGATGATCCTGCCGATCTACGTGTCCCTGGAGCGGATCGATCCAGCCATCTACAACGCCGGCGCCGACCTGGGCGCAACGCCATGGCGGCAGTTCCGGCGCCTGGTGCTGCCGCTGGCCAGGCCCGGCCTGATCGCCGGGAGCATCATCGTCGGCGTCCCCGCGATGGGCGAGTACGTGATCCCCGAGATTCTCGGAGGCGGCAAGACCCTGATGGTCGGCAACATCATCGCCAACCAGTTCCAGGAGACCGGCAACTACCCATTCGGATCGGCGCTGGCGGTGACGCTGATGGTGCTGCTGATGATCGTCCTGTTCGTACTGCGCCGCAGCCAGGCCTCGGTGGTGACCGTGTGAACATCAAGCGTCACCCGGTCAGCGCCGTGCTCAGCGCCCTGGTCGTCCTGTTCCTGTGGATTCCGCTGATCGCGGTGTTCATCGGGTCGTTTGACTCAAACTCGCTGCTCACCGGCTGGAGCAGCGCGACCGCCCGCTGGTACCGGCAGGCGCTCACCGACTCCAACGTTCGCTCGGGATTCGAGACCACGCTGATCATCGCGGTGCTGTCCGCGCTGCTGTCACTGCTGGTGGCGGTCTCCGGCGGGCTGTGGTGGCGGCACGCTCCCCGGCGAGCTCGCGCCTTCTACGACGGACTGGTCTACGCCCGGATCGTGGTGCCCGAGGTGGTGTTCGCCAGCGCGCTCTTCTTCCTGTTTCTCAAGATCCACTTCACGCTCGGGCTGCCCGCGATCGTGATCGGGCACGCCGTCCTGAACTCGGCCTACTCCACGCTGATCATCCAAGCGCGGCTGGTGGGCCTGGACCCGGCGCTGGAGGAGGCCGCGGCCGATCTCGGAGCCACACCGTGGCGAACGTTCCGCCGGGTGACGCTCGTCAACCTGATGCCGGCGATCATCGCCGCCGGCCTGCTCGCCTTCACCTTCTCGCTCGATGACGTCGTCACCTCGTACTTCTTGCAGGGCACCTCGCAATCGCCGCTGCCGATCGTGCTGCTGGGAATGATCCGCTTTCGCATCACCCCGGAGATCAACGCCGTCGGCGTGTTCGTGATGTTCCTGACGGTGGCGCTGATGTCGCTGGCCGTGGTCGCGTTCAGCACCGCGGGACGCGTCGGCCGCTCGAGCCGGCGCAGCCGCCTGCTGGGGCTGTATCAGGGATGAGCGAGTCCGCGATCAGCCTGTCTGCAATCAGCAAGCGGTTCGGCGACATCGCCGCCGTGCACGAGCTGGATCTGGAGGTCCCGAAGGGCGAGTTCTTCTCCATCATCGGCCCGTCCGGCTGCGGCAAGACCACGACTCTGCGCCTGATCGCCGGCTTCGAGGACCCGACGAGCGGCCGGATCCTCGTCGGGGGCCGTGACGTCACCAACGTCCGGCCCTACCACCGCGCCGTCAACACCGTGTTCCAGAGCTACGCCCTGTTTCCCCATCTCGACGTGTGGGAGAACGTCGCCTTCGGCCTCCGCGAGGCCCGCCGGCCCCGCGCCGAGATCCAGACGCGGGTGGGGGAGGCGATCGAGCTGGTCCGACTCGACGGCCGCGAGCACGCCCGCCCCAGCCAGCTCTCCGGCGGTCAGCAACAACGGGTCGCGCTCGCCCGGGCGCTGGTCAACCGCCCCGACGTGCTGCTGCTCGACGAGCCGCTGGGGGCACTCGACCTGAAGCTCCGGGCCGACCTGCAGACCCAGCTCAAGGACCTGCACCGCGCCGTCGGCGTCACCTTCTGCTACGTCACCCACGACCAGGGCGAGGCGTTCTCGATGTCGGACCGGGTGGCGGTGATGAACGGCGGCGTGCTCGAGCAGGTCGGGCACCCGGAGGACGTCTACCGCCGGCCGCGCACCGCGTTCGTGGCCGACTTCGTGGGCGCGTCGAACCGGCTCTCGGCGCGGATCATCCGGGTCGATGGCGACGGGCGCTACGCGGTCGCGCTGCCGGGGGTCGGCGAACGAGCCGTGTCCGGGCCGGCCGGGCTCGTCGCCGGCGCCGAGACGGTGCTCGTCGTCCGGCCCGAGGAGCTTCGCATCGACGCCGGCCAAGCCGTCTCCGCCGGGCTGCCCGCCACGGTCGTGGACGTCGCCTTCCTCGGCGCCCAGCGAACCGTGAGGCTGGACTCCCCGGCGCTGGGGCGGCTGGTGGCGACCGCGAGCGCGGGATCGGCGGCTCCGGAGCCGGGCGCTGAGGTCACGGTTGACTGGGAGGACGGCGGCTCGTGGGCGGTCCCCGTCTGACCGCCAAGCCGGCGCGTTCCTAGACTCTCGAGCATGCCGTCCCGCTTTGTCAATCGCTCCATCGGCCGCGCCACCGGCCACATCCCGGGGCTGAAGCGGCTGCCCGTGGCCAAGCTGCTGGTGGTGGCGGAGCTGACGCTCGTCGCCCACGATCACCTCGCCCGCCTGTCGCCACCCGAACGGCGCCGGCTGATCGAGCTGGTCCGGATCGGGCACGGACGCCGCAGCCGGCTGACCGGGTCAGAGCGGCTGGAGCTGGAGGACCTGCTGATCAAGCTGCAGCCGCGGACGTTCGTCGGCGACGCGGTTGGCCGGTTGTCGCCGGTGCCGCTTCCGCGCCGGATCCTCTACGGCCGACGGATCAAGCGACCCTGACCGGTCGGCGTTTATCACTTTCCTTTAGTTTCGGAGACGGGGCATCAAGCCGACGCGCAAGAAATGAAGCATTCGGCATGAGAAACTTGCCGTATGACTCGGACTGACCGCACCGCGAACCTGATCGGCGTCGTGCTCCCCTTTGTCGGGACCCTGGTCGCGGTCGTGATGCTCTGGAACCGGGCGGTGGACCTCACCGACCTGATCATCCTGGTCGTCATGTACCTGGTCACCGCGGTCGGAATCACGGTCGGCTTCCATCGGCTGCTCACCCATCGCGCGTTCGCCAGCTATCCGTGGGTGGAGCACGCCCTCGCCGTGATGGGCTCGCTGTCGGTCCAGGGCTCCGTTCTTGACTGGGTCGCTGATCACCGCAAGCATCACGCCCACACCGACCGGGAGGGCGATCCGCACAGCCCCCACGTCGGACACGGCAGCGGTCTCGCCGGGCTATGGCACGCTCACGTGGGATGGTTGCTGGAGACCCAGGGACAGGCGGACTGGACGCGCTACGCCGCCGATGTCTACGAGGACCCGAAGATGCGGGGAATCGCTCGCCGGTTCCCGCTGCTGGCGCTGCTGTCGCTGGCCATCCCGGCCGGGGCGGGATTCGTGTTCGACGGCTTCACCCTCGCCGGCGCCGCGCGGGGTCTCGTCTGGGGCGGGCTGGTGCGGATCTTCTTCGTGCACCACGTCACCTGGTCGGTCAACTCGGTCTGCCACTTCTTCGGTTCTCGCCGCTTCGACGTCGAGGACCACTCGACGAACGTCGGCTGGCTGGCCGTGCTCTCGCTCGGCGAGTCCTGGCACCACAACCACCACGCGTTTCCGCGCTCGGCGTATCACGGGCTGCGGTGGTGGGAGCTCGATCCGTCCGGCCTGATCATCGCGGGCATGCAGCGGCTCGGTCTGGCCTGGAACGTGGTGCGGATCAGCCCCGAGCGCCAGCGGGCGCGGGTGCTGGCCGACGCGGCCGCCTGAGCAGCCCGGGTCCGGGTGGGCGGGTCCGATTACCCTTACCGCCGTGGAGCTGGACGGCAAGCACGTCGTGGTCACCGGAGCCGCCAGCGGCATCGGCCGCGCCTGCGCCGACCGGTTCGTGACCGAGGGCGCGCGGGTGGTGGTCTCAGACCGTGCCGGCGAACGCCTTGAGTCCGCCGCCGCTGAGATCGGTGCCACCGCGGTCCACGCCGACGTGAGCCGGGAGCGCGACATTCGCGAGCTGGTGGCCTCGGCGCAGCGCAGCGGCGGCCCGATCGACCTGTTCTTCTCAAACGCCGGCATCGGGGGCCCGGCGGGCGGCCCGGAGGCTCCGGACGACGAGCTCCAACTCACCTGGGAGATCAACGTCATGGCCCACATCTGGGCGGCTCGGGCGCTGCTGCCCGGCTGGGTGGAGCGCGGCGACGGCTATCTGGTCAGCACCGCGTCGGCGGCCGGGCTGCTCACCCAGGTCTCGGCGCTCGGTTACTCGATCACCAAGCACGCGGCGGTGGCCGTGGCCGAATGGCTGTCGATCGTCTACTCCGACGCCGGCATCAAGGTCTCCTGCCTCTGCCCGCAGGGGGTACGCACGCCGCTGCTGGACGAGGCGCTGGAGGATCCGGTTGGCGCCGCACCACTGCTGGCCGGCGGGCTGCTGGAGCCCGAACAGGTCGCCGCCGCGGTCGTCGCCGCGATCCGCGACGAGCGCTTCCTGATCCTCCCGCACGCGGATGTGGGCAAGCACATCGCGCTGAAGGGGGCCCAGCCCGAGCGCTGGCTGGCGGGAATGCGGCGCATCGTGCGTCAGGCCCGGGAGCAGAGTCCCGGATGAGCGCGGCTATTGGTGCAGGTGGAGGTAGCGCCGCAGCTGGCGAGAGAGCTGTCCGAAGTCGTTGCGGTGGGCGCTGGCCAGGCCGGTCACGCCGAGGAAGGTGACGAACAGGCCGGCGACCAGCGCCAGCGCGGCGAGCACGAGCGGCCAGTTGGCCTCCAGCTTCTGCCGGCCCCGGGCCAGCACGAGCTGGGCGTTGTCCCCCGCGAAGGTGAGCGTGCCGAGGATCGCCAGCAGGGGCAGGATGAAGCAGACGTTGAAGATCAGCAGCAGGAACACGACGCGCACGACGCTCAGGTCGGCGCCCACGATCGTCGCGATCGCCGCAAAATAGGGGAAGGCGGTGGGCAGCTCGACGGCGGTGATCGTCGCGCCGAGCAGCGCGCTCGAGCGGCCGTCGGTCTTGAACTCGGGCACCTCGGACTGGGCCAACCGCTTGCGGTAGCCGAACAGGAAGGCCGCGGCGGTGAGCATCGCGACGCCGGCGATCGTCTCCAGCACGTACTGGAGATGGCGCCCGGGGCGAGGGACGAGGGCGAGCACCAGCTCACCCGGCCCGAGCGCGATCGCCAGGCCACCCAGCAGATAGACCGCGAAGACTCCGAGAGTGAACTGGGCCACGTGGCGGCGCGGGTGGTTGCCGGCGGCCAGGTACAGCGCCGGCACGATGGTCGACGGATTCAGTGAATCGGCGAAGCCGATGGAGATCGACAACCCGATCAGGCGGATCATGTGCGCGCACCCCGCGACGGGAGCATGGCGGCATTGTCGCTCGGCGAGGCAATCGCGCGCTTGACGAGAGTAATCGCGGTCGCGCGAGCGCAAGGGCGCTAGACTCAATGCGGCGCCGGGCGGCGTTTTTTTTCGCGCCCGCGGCGGCTAACCCCTACCACCATCTTCCAAGAAGCGCGAAATGGCCCGTGGAGACGTCCGGATCGCTGCGACTCTCGCCTGCGAGGAGTGCAAGCGCCGGAATTATCAGACCAACAAGAGCAAGCGGAATAATCCGGAGCGACTGCAGCTGCGCAAGTACTGCCGCTGGTGCCGGTGCCACACCGCTCATCGCGAAACGCGCTGAGCTCGCCAAAAGGGCAGCCCGTGGCTCGCAATCGTAAACGCCGTAACGACCGGCGGCCGCGTCAGCCGGTCGACGGTTCGAGTTCTCAGCCCGGGGTGGCGACCGCGAGGGGAGCCCGCCGCGAGGAGAACGGCGCCCGGGAGGACGCCGCCCGACGCGAAGCCGCCGCCCGGCGCGAGCAGGAGGCGGCGCTGGACGAGAGTCCGGAGCACGACCCGCTGGACGAGAATCCCGAGCCGATCGAGCACGCGACTCCCGACGTGGAGCTCGCCGAGGCGCAGCTGGCGGTGGGTCGCCCCGAGCTCGACCGCGAGGAGTGGTCCGACGAGGAGCTGGCCGACGCCGAGCTTGCCGACGAGGCGGCCGATCCCGACCTGGCGCAGCCGGCGGCCGATGATGACGACGCGGCACGCGGCCTGAGCCCGCGCGGCCGGTTGCGCTCTCGGTCCCGCGGCGAGCTGGTCTCCGGCTCAGCCGCGCTACCGGCACAGCGGCCCAGCATGCTCGTCCGGCTCGTGCATTTCCTCCAGGGAAGCTGGCGCGAGCTGCAACGAGTACAGTGGCCGGATCGTCGGCAGGTGATGCAGGCCACGGGGGTCGTGATCGGGTTTGTCATCGTCGCGGGTGTGTTCCTCGGCGTCGCCGATTTCGTCGCCGGCAAGTTCGTCAACTTCATCCTCAAGTAAGGGTCTTTCAGTCTGAGAGAAACATGTTCCGCTGGTACGTCGTAAACACCTACTCCGGCCATGAAAACAAGGTCAAGCACAACCTCGAGCATCGAGTCGTGTCGCTCAACCAGCAACGTGCCGTCCGTCAGATCATCGTTCCCACCGAATCGGTGTCCGAGATGAAGGACAACCAGAAGATCACGGTGGAGAAGCGGACGATGCCCGGCTACGTGCTGGTGCAGATGGATCTCAACGAGGACTCGTGGTCGCTGGTCAAGGGGACGCCCGGAGTCACCGGGTTCGTCGGCGCGTCCAACGAGCCGGTCCCGCTGACCCAGGTCGAGGTCGACCGCCTGCTCCACATGGAGCCCGCCGAGCGCCCGCGCAGCCGGGCACAGTTCTCGATCGGCGAGTCGGTCAAGGTCGTCTCCGGCCCGTTGTCCGACTTCAGCGGCGAGATCTCCGAGGTCAACGAGGATGCGCAGCGCCTCAAGGTGCTGGTGTCTATCTTCGGTCGGGAGACGCCGGTCGAGGTCGGGTTCGACCAGGTCAAGAAGATCTAGAGCGAGCGGTCGAGAGAGGCGTGATGCCGAACATCATCATCAACGCGCGAGGCCGGACGCCTCGCAGAGGAACCCGGTAATGGCGAGGAAGGTCCTAACTCAAATCAAGCTGCAGGCGGTTGGCGGACAGGCCAGCCCCGCCCCGCCGGTCGGCCCGGCGCTGGGACAGCACGGCGTGAACATCATGGAGTTCGTCAAGGCGTTCAACGCGCAGACGCAGTCCGATGCCGGAACGGTGATCCCGGTCGTGATCACCGTCTATGAGGATCGCTCGTTCACGTTCGTGACCAAGAGCCCGCCGGCGGCGGTCCTGATCAAGCAGGCCCTGTCGCTGGAGAAGGGGTCGGCCGAGCCCCACCGCGACAAGGTCGCCAGGATCACGCAGGACCAGCTGCGCTCGATCGCCGAGAAGAAGATGTCCGACCTCAATGCCAACGACATCGATGCCGCCGCGAAGATCATCGCCGGGACCGCGCGCTCGATGGGCGTGGATGTGGTCTGACCACGACTGTCAGGAGACACCGCTGATGTCCAAGCACGGCAAGGCCTACGACGACGCCAAGCAGCGCTTCGATCGCTCCCGGGAGTACACGCCGGGGGAGGCGATCTCGCTGGTCAAGCAGCTGGGGAGTGCCAAGTTCAACGAGTCGGTCGAGGTCCACGTCCGCACCGGCCTCAACGTCCGCCACGCCGACGAGCAGCTGCGCGGCACGATCGCGCTCCCCAACGGGCTCGGCAAGGAGGTCAAGATCGCCGTGTTCGCCCAGGGCGACAAGGCGCGTGAGGCCGAGGAGGCGGGCGCCGACGTGGTCGGCGGCGAGGATCTGGCCAAGCGGATCCAGGATGGCTTCGACGACTTCGACATCGCGATCGCCACGCCGGACATGATGCCGATCGTCGGCCGGCTGGGCCGGATCCTCGGGCCGGCGGGAAAGATGCCCAACCCCAAGGTGGGGACGGTCACGATGGACGTCGCCCGGGCGGTGGGCGAGTCCAAGGCCGGCAAGGTCGAGTACCGCACCGACCGCACGGCGATCGTGCACCTGGTGATCGGCAAGAAGGACTTCGACGAGCGACTGCTGCTGGAGAACTACGCGGCGGTGATCGACGAGCTGATCCGCGCCAAGCCGTCGGCCGCCAAGGGTCGCTACATCCGTTCGGTCACGTTCGCGAGCACGATGGGGCCTGGGGTCAAGGTCGATCCCTCACGCACGCGCGACATCGTGGAGGAGCCGCTAGCCGCCTGACCGCTGAGGCGCCGGCTCTAACCAGCGCCGGCGATTGCGGCCGCGACCTCCCGAGCCTGCTCGGAGCTGAACGTCGGGCTGATCGGCAGCGCGATGTTGCTGCTGGCGAGCTGCTCGGTCGCCGGCAGCGGTCCAAGGCCCTCGATGTAGGGCGCCATCGCAGGCTGCTGATGGAGAGGCCGGCGATAGTAGCCGCGCGCCTCGATGCCCGCCGATCTCAGCGCCTGCACCAAATCATCCGCCTGCGGATGGGTGACGACGAACAGGTGCCACGCCGGCTGCGCTCCATCCGGCACCGTCGGCATGGTCACGTGGTCGCCCACACCGGCGGTGAAGTAAGCCTGCGCGCCCGCACGCCGGCCATCGCACCAAGCATCCAACTCGGCGAGAAGGATGCGCAGAATCGCCGCCTGCATCTCATCGAGACGCGAGTTGTAGCCGACGTACTCGAACGTCTGCTTGTCATAGGAGCCGTGGAAACGAAGCGCCCGGACCAACTCGGCGACCTGATCGTCGTCGGTGACGACCGCGCCCCCGTCGCCGAAGGCGCCGAGGTTCTTTGACGGATAGAAGGAGAACGTCGCCACGTCCCCGAACGTCCCGGCCATTTGGCCGTCCTGCCGGGCGCCGACGGCTTGCGCGGCGTCCTCCAGCACCGGCACCCCAAGCTCGCGCAGCTGCGAGACCGGGGCCGGAAGGCCGAACAGGTCGACGGCGACGATCGCTGTGGTCCGGGGGGTCATCGCCGCCCGCACGGTGTCCACTGTGACGTTTCGCGTGTCTCCGTCGACGTCGCAGAACACCGGCCGTGCGCCGGCGTTGACCACGGCCTCGGCACTCGCGTAGAAGGTGAACGACGGGACGATCACGTCGTCGCCGGGGCGTACGCCGACCGCTCGCAACGCGATCGTGATCGCGTCGGTGCCGTTGGCCACACCGATCACGTGAGCCACTCCGAGGTATGAGGCCAATTCCCTCTCGAAGGCCTCCACCTCCGGGCCGAGCACGAATTGCCCGCCGGCCACCACCTGCGCGATTCGCTCGACGATCACCGGGCGCAACGGAGCCAGAACCGAATCAGTGTCGAACAGGGGAACCGTCACCGGTGCGGCACCATAGCGGCCGACCCTTCCGACTGCTCTACGCCCGCTAGACTGCGCGCTGAAACCGAGAGACGAAGCCCGAGACCTTCGGCCGCGAGTGCGCGTAAGCCCGGAGCAGGCGGATCGTTGAGACGATTGCCGGTGCCAACTGCGCCGGCGCCCGCTTCCGACGCCCGCCTGACCAGCGGGCGTTTTGTGTGAGAGAAAGCGACCCATGAACCGAGATCAGAAGACCGCAGTCGTGGAGGAGATCGCCGGCCAGCTCCAGGCCGCCGAGGCGATCTTCGCTGTCGACTATCGAGGCATCTCCGTCTCCCAGGTGGCCGAGCTCCGCCGCCGGCTGACCGAGGCCGATGCCCGGTTCCGGATCGTCAAGAACTCGCTCAGCGAGCGGGCTGCCGACCAGGCCGGGATGGACACGCTGAAGCCGATGTTGATCGGCCCGACGGCGCTGGCGTTCGTCAGCGGCGATGCCGCGCTGGCGGCCAAGGCGCTCAACGACACCGGCCGTCAGCTGAACCTGCTGGATTTCAAGGGCGGCGTCATGAACGGGTCGACGTTGTCGGCCGACGACGTTCGCTCCATCGCTCGCCTGCCCGCCCGCGATGTGCTCAACTCGCAGCTGGTCGGGACCATCGCGGCTCCGCTGACCGGGCTGGCCCGGGGCCTGAACGCGCTGATCGCGGGGATCGCGATCCAGTTGCAGGCGATCGCGGACCAAGGTCTCGTGAGCGGCTCGGCACCCCAGACCGCGGCACCCGAGACCGCGGCACCCGAGACCGCGGCACCCGAGACCGCGGCACCCGAGACCGCGGCACCCGAGCCCGCGGCACCCGAGACCGCGGCACCCGAGCCCGCGGCACCCGAGACCGCGGCGCCGGAGCCCGCGCCGCCGGCTGAGCCCGAGCCCGAGGCCACCGCCGAACCCCAGAAAACTGAAACTGAAACGCAAGCCGCGTCGGACGCGCCCCCGTCCGACGAATAAGGAGGAACCATGGCCACCAGTACCCAGGAGTGGATCGACGAGCTCAAGACGATCTCCGTGCTCGAGCTATCGGAGCGCATCAAGGCGCTCGAGGAGGCGTTCGGCGTGTCCGCGACCGCGGTTGCCACAGCCGCGCCGGCCGGCCCGGCCGCCACCGATGGCGGCGCCGAGGCCGCCGAGGAGCAGTCGACGTTCGACGTCGTCCTCACCGCCGCCGGCGAGAAGAAGATCCAAGTGATCAAAGTCGTCCGCGCCGCCACCGGACTCGGCCTCAAGGAGGCCAAGGCGCTCGTCGACGAAGCGCCCAAGCCGGTCAAGGAGGGCGTGGACAAGGCCGAGGCCGACAAGCTCAAGGCCGACCTCGAGGAGGCCGGCGGGAGCGTCGACCTCAAGTAGATAGGTTCGCTTGGCAGCGCCGTACCGGCGCCATCGCCTTCACGACGCGCCTCGCATCTGCCGGATGCGGGGCGCGTTTCGCTTCCGTAAGCCGGCTTCGGAACTTCTTCGCGCGCCCTGACGTTGGTGTTCGTGCGTGATGGTGATCTTTGGCCATGACCATTGAAGCCCAGCTCCCAGATCGGTCCGGCCGGGACCCCGCCTCCGGTCACGACCACGTCACCCACGGGATGCACGCCAACCATCCGTTCGTGGTCGACTCGTTCGCGCTGCTCGATCACCGCACCCGTGAATGCCTGATCCCGCTTGCCGGGGCACCCGCCGGCCGGTACCTCGCCGTCGAAGACGACGGGCAGACATGGCTGCTCGCGCTCCAGCGACCCATCACCCACATCGGGCGCGGTCTGATCGCCGACGTGCGTCTGGAGGACTCGCACGTGTCCCGGCGCCACGCGATCGTCGCGCTGCGCGGCGACGGGCCGGGTGGGGTGCGGGTTCTTGACGACCGCAGCTCCAACGGCACCTTCGTCAACGGCCGGCGAGTGACCACCGCGCAGCTGAGCGACGGGGACGTGCTGCGGTTCGGGCGCGCGGTGTTCCGGTACATCGAGCTCGAGATGGGGGGTCGGCGGCTGTCGCCGCGCCGCGTCCCGAGCGGGCGCTCGGCGCGCCCGCTCCAGCCCGGGGGCTGGCACGAGCCAGGCGGCGCGGCGGCCTGACGCAGCGCCCGCGGCGTGCGTCCCGACCGCCGCGGACCGCCGCGCTCGACCCTCTGCCTCCATCGGACGCCGCTGGCGGAGTCTGCCGCCCCGGCTCCCTCACGAGGTCTGACCACCGCCCGTCGCGCCGACGACGCTCCTGGCGGCGTCCGTCGGCATAAAGAACCGCGGCATCCCGAGAAACGGCGTTGACCCCCAAAGGCCCGCTCCTTGCCGGACTTGCGGAAACCCCCTACACTGCCCCCGTCAGCCGATAGTCGTAGCCGCCCAAACATTCGGTGCCGCGCCACATACGCGGCCGCCGGGGGCGGGGTCCGTGAGAGCTGAGCGGTCCTCCACAGGGCGCCGATGCCGTGTGCTATCTTTGCTGGTCGCGCTCGCTTGAGCTTTTCAAAGCTCGGGTGAGTGTTAGTTCGCCTCCCTCTCGACCGCCCGAGGAGTCGCCGTCTTGGCAACCACTCACGCCCCCCGGACGCGCCGTAGCTTCGCGCGTCTGAACAAGGTCCTAGAAGTCCCCAACCTCATCGATATCCAGCGCCGGTCGTTTGCCTGGCTCACCGACCCCGAGAAGGGTGGTCTGCGCGAGACGATCGACGACATCTCGCCGATCGAGGACTACACCGGCAACCTGGCCGTGCAGTTCGGCGAGTTCACCTTCGACGAGCCCGTCGCGAGCCTGGAGCAGTGCCGCGAGAAGGATCTGACCTACGCCCGCCCGCTCACGGTCACCGTCGCGTTCATCAACCGCGAGACGGGTGAGATCCGTGAGCAGTCGGTGTTCATGGGCGATTTCCCGTGGATGACCGAGCGCGGCACGTTCATCATCAACGGCACCGAGCGCGTCGTCGTGACACAGCTGGTCCGCTCTCCCGGCGCTTATGTGATGGAGCCCAAGGACCGCGAGAAGCAGGTGTTCATCGCCAACCTGATGCCGGCCCGCGGCTCGTGGCTGGAGCTGGAGATCGACAAGAAGGGTCGCGTCTACGTCCGCATCGACCGTAAGCGCAAGCTGCCGGTCACGGTCCTGCTGCGCGCGATGGGTTACGCGGGCGACGAGGAGATCCTCAACCTGTTCGACAACTCGCTGTACATCCGCAACACGGTCGAGGCGGATCCCGAGGTGACGCGCAGCGAGGAGGGCGCGCTGATCGAGCTGTTCAAGAAGCAGCGCCCGGGCGAGCCGCCGTCGATCGACGCCGCGCGGTCACTGCTCAACCAGCTGTTCTTCGATCCCAAGCGCTATGACCTCACCCGCGTCGGCCGCTACAAGCTCAACTCGCGGCTCGGGCTGGACATCGACCTGGACTCGCGCACCCTGACCCACGACGACATCATCGCCCTGGTCAAGGAGCTCGTGTCGCTGCCGCGGCTGCTCGGAATGCCCGAGGAGCCCTCGGATGCGGTCAAGATCGACTATGCCGCCGAGGCGACGTCGATGCCGCGCGAGCCGATCCAGGATCACCTCGACGAGTACGAGCACTTCGGCAACCGCCGGCTGCGCACGGTCGGCGAGCTGATCCAGGAGGCCTTCCGCATCGGCCTGTACCGGATGGAGCGCGTCGTGCGCGAGCGTCTCACCACCGAGGACGCCGACACCATCACCCCGCAGACGATCGTCAACATCCGGCCCGTCGTCGCGGCGCTCAAGGAGTTCTTCGGCTCCAGCCAGCTGTCGCAGTTCATGGACCAGACCAACTCCCTGGCCGGACTGACCCATCGCCGCCGCCTCAGCGCGCTCGGCGCCGGCGGCCTGACCCGCGAGCGGGCCCCGATCGAGGTCCGTGACGTTCACCCCACCCACTACGGCCGGATGTGCCCGATCGAGACCCCGGAGGGCCCCAACATCGGCCTGATCGGATCGCTGTCCTCCTACGCCGAGATCTCCGAGCACGGCTTCGTCACCACCCCGTACCGGGTGGTCAAGGACGGCAAGGTCACCGACGAGATCGTCCGGATCGACGCCACCCAGGAGGAGGAGCGCATCATCGCCCAGGCCAATACGCCGGTCGATGACTCGGGCCGCCTGGAGGGCGACGAGATCCTGTGCCGCACCCAGGCCGGTCAGTACGTCACGGTCACGCCGGGCGAGGTCGACCTGATCGACGTCTCGCCGGAGCAGATCTGGTCGGTGGCGACCGCGATGATCCCGTTCCTGGAGCACGACGACGCCAACCGGGCGTTGATGGGCTCCAACATGCAGCGCCAGGCGGTGCCGCTGCTGGTCACCGACGCTCCGCTGGTCGGCACCGGCATGGAGCGCCGCGCGGCGATCGACACCGGCGACGTCGCCGTCGCCCGTGAGCCGGGCATGGTGTCTTACGTCGATGCCGAGCAGATCGTGATCGACGGCAAGGACGGCGGCAAGGAGGAGTACGACCTCCAGAAGTTCATGCGCTCCAACCAGGGCACGCTGATCCATCAGAAGCCGATCGTCGATGTCGGCGCCGAGGTCGGGGCCGGTGCGGTTCTGGCCGATGGCTCGGCCACCGACATGGGCGAGATGGCGCTGGGCAAGAACCTGCTCGTCGCCTTCATGTCCTGGGAGGGCTACAACTTCGAGGACGCGATCATCCTCTCCAAGCGGCTGGTGTCCGACGACGAGCTCACCTCGATCCATATCGAGGAGTACGAGATCGACGCCCGCACCACCAAGCTGGGCGACGAGGAGATCACCCGTGACATCCCCAACCGCTCCGAGGAGTCGCTGCGCAACCTCGACGATCGCGGCATCGTCCGCATCGGCGCCGAGGTCGCTTCCGGAGACCTGCTCGTCGGCAAGGTCACGCCCAAGGGCGAAACCGAGCTGACCGCTGAGGAGAAGCTGATCCGCGCGATCTTCAAGGAGAAGGCGCGCGAGGTCCGCGACACCTCGCTCAAGGTCCCGCACGGTGAGGGCGGCGTCGTCATCGACGTCAAGACGTTCAGCCGCGACGAGGGCGACGACCTGCCGCCCGGCGTCAACGACCTGGTCCGCGTGTTCGTCGCCAAGAAGCGCAAGATCGCCGAGGGCGACAAGCTCGCCGGCCGTCACGGCAACAAGGGCGTCATCTCCAAGATCGTCGACGAGCAGGACATGCCGTTCCTCGAGGACGGCACCCCGGTCGACGTGATCCTCAACCCGCTCGGCGTGCCGAGCCGGATGAACCTCGGGCAGATCCTGGAGACGCATCTCGGCTGGGTGGCGGCCAACGGCTGGTACGAGGACGGCTCCGATGCCCGCCGGCACGCCACCAATGGTGGCTCGCGCGCCGACGGCCGGCCCGGCAAGGTCTACGTGGCGACGCCGGTGTTCGACGGCGCCACCGTGGCCGACGTCGACGAGGCGCTCGTGCGCTGGCAGGATGAGCACAGCGAGGGCAACGGCCTGATCAACATGGACGTAGACAAGGGACGGCGTGAGGGCGAGCAGGCCTCCGGCAAGACCATGCTGTTCAACGGCCGCACCGGCGAGCCGTTCGAGGAGCAGGTCACCGTCGGGTACATGTACATCCTCAAGCTCCTGCACCTCGTCGACGACAAGATCCACGCCCGGTCCACCGGCCCCTACTCGCTGGTGACGCAGCAGCCGCTGGGCGGCAAGGCCCAGTTCGGCGGTCAGCGCTTCGGCGAGATGGAGGTGTGGGCGCTCGAGGCCTACGGCGCGGCGTACACCCTCCAGGAGATGCTCACGATCAAGTCCGACGACACGGTCGGGCGCGTGAAGGCCTACGAGGCGATCGTCAAGGGCGAGAACATCGCCGAGCCGTCGATCCCCGAGTCCTTCAAGGTCCTGCTCAAGGAGATGCAGTCGCTGGCGCTCGACGTCAACGTCGTCTCCGAGGAGGGCGAGCGCGCCGAGATGCGCGAGGAGGACGATGACCTGCTGAGGGCTGCCGAAGAGCTCGGCATCGACCTGAGCGGCGTCCGGGCCACCGATGGTCAGGCGGCGGACGAAACCGAAGAGCACGAAGGCGAAACGGTGGAGGCTTCGGAGCAAGAGACCGAGACCGAGGACCCGGAGCTCGAGTCCGGTGAGGAGATCGAAGCCGAGGACCTCAGCTCCGACGAAGACCCCATGCTGAACGCCGGAGTAGAGCCCGGCGAGGCCGAGGGCGTACTGGAGGAAGACGAAGCGTGAGTCTGGCGGGGCTGGGTTCCGTGACGGGCCTACTCGCGAAGCGGTAGGCGCCGGCACGGGGCGCAGCCCCGTAGCCACCTTCGTCCAAAAGATTTCAAGCGCAAGCGCAAGGATTCACTTTGATCGACATAAATAATTTCGACGCCATCGAGATCGGCCTCGCCTCCTCCAAGCAGATCCGGTCGTGGAGCTCGGGCGAGGTCACCAAGCCGGAAACCATCAACTACCGCACGCTCAAGCCCGAGAAGGACGGGCTCTTCTGCGAGCGCATCTTCGGTCCGACCAAGGACTGGGAGTGCTACTGCGGTAAGTACAAGCGCGTCCGCTACAAGGGGATCGTGTGCGAGCGCTGCGGCGTCGAGGTGACCCGCTCCAAGGTTCGCCGCGAGCGCATGGGTCACATCGACCTGGCCGCTCCCGTGTCGCACATCTGGTTCTTCAAGGGCGTGCCCAGCCGCATCGGCTACCTGCTGGACATGGCTCCCAAGGAGCTGGAGAAGGTCCTCTACTTCGCCGCCTCGATGGTGACATGGGTCGACGACGAGGCCCGCGCCCGGGACACCGAGTCCCTCGAGGGCGAGGTCAACAAGGTGCTGGACGCCTACGCGGCCGAGAAGGAAGAGCGCGTACTCGAGCTCAAGGAGTCGCTGGCCCGCCGCGAGGAGTTCCTGAACTCCGCCAAGACCGGCCGGGACTTCTCCGACGACGACCATCTCTGGGCCGAGACCCTGGAGGTCAACGTCGCCAAGCTCTCCGACGATGAGCGCGAGAAGATGCTCAAGGACCTGCGCAAGAGCTTCACCGCCGACATCGACGACACCGAGGCCTACATCGAGGACGCCGCCGAGCGGATGCGCCAGGTGTGGGACCTGTTCAAGACGATGAAGCCCAAGGACGTCATCAACGACGAGACGACGTTCCGCGAGCTGCGTGACCGGTTCGGTTCGCCCTACGGCTTCGGCGAGTACTTCCGGGGCGGCATGGGCGCCGAGGCGGTGCGCGACCTGCTCCAGCAGGTCGATCTCGACGCCGAGGCGGCCGATCTACAGGACCAGGTCAAGACCGCCAAGGGCCAGAAGCAGGCTCGCGCCGTCAAGCGGCTGAAGGTCGTCTCCGCCTTCCTGCAGTCGGGCAACAAGCCCGAGATGATGGTGCTCGAGGCCGTCCCGGTCATCCCGCCGGAGCTGCGCCCGATGGTGCAGCTGGACGGCGGCCGGTTCGCCACCTCAGACCTCAACGACCTGTACCGCCGCGTCATCAACCGCAACAACCGCCTCAAGCGGCTGCTGGACCTGGGCGCGCCCGAGATCATCGTCAACAACGAGAAGCGGATGCTGCAGGAGTCAGTCGACGCGCTGTTCGACAACGGCCGCCGGGGCCGGCCCGTGACCGGACCGGGCAACCGTCCGCTGAAGTCACTGTCAGACATGCTGAAGGGCAAGCAGGGCCGGTTCCGCCAGAACCTGCTCGGCAAGCGCGTGGACTACTCGGGCCGATCGGTGATCGTGTCCGGTCCGTCGCTGCGGCTGCATCAGTGCGGCCTGCCGAAGCTGATGGCGCTGGAGCTGTTCAAGCCGTTCATCATGGCCCGCCTGGTCGAGCGCAAGTCCGCTCAGAACATCAAGGCGGCGAAGAAGATGGTCGACTCGATGATCCCCGAGGTGTGGGACGTGCTCGAGGAGGTCATCCACGAGCACCCGGTGCTGCTCAACCGCGCGCCGACGCTGCACCGCCTGGGCATTCAGGCGTTCGAGCCGGTGCTGGTGGAGGGCAAGGCGATCCAGGTCCACCCGCTCGTCTGCCACGCCTTCAACGCCGACTTCGACGGCGACCAGATGGCGGTCCACCTGCCGCTGTCGGCGGAGGCCCAGGCCGAGGCGCGGATCCTGATGCTGTCGGCCAACAACATCCTCTCACCGGCCCACGGCGCGCCGCTGGCGACGCCGTCGCAGGACATGGTGCTGGGTGCCTACTACCTGACCTACGGTCCGGACGCGAAGGATCTCGCCGAGATGGACCCGGCGACGCTGGATCCCCGTCCGCATGTGTTCCGCACCGCCCAGGAGGCGGAGTGGTCCTACGAGCACCGCGTGGTCAAGCTGCACGATCTCGCCGAGTACCGGCCGCTGGGCCTCGAGGGCGGCCACGTGCTGACCACGGTCGGCCGGGTCATCTACAACGACAAGATCGAGCGGGCGCTGCAGGAGGCGCTGGGTGACGGATTTGACCCCAGCACCTACGAGTTCATCAACCGCTCGATGCGCAAGAAGGACACGACCAAGCTGGCCGACGACCTCGTGCAGCTCTACGGCGCGCCGTCGATCTCCCAGGTGCTGGACGCGTTCAAGGACGTTGGGTTCGAGTACGCGACGCGGGCCGGGGTGACGTTCTCCAAGAACGACGTCCAGACCCCGCCGAGCAAGGAGGAGATCCTCCGCCGTTACGAGAATGAGCTGGTGACGATCGAGAGCCAGTACGAGGACGGTGAGATAACCCAGGAGGAGCGCCACGAGGCGGTCACCGGGCTGTGGGACCGCGCCACCAACGAGGTCGGCGAGGCCCTCTACAACCACCTGGACAACCTCAACCCGATCGCGATGATGGCCAACTCGGGCGCGCGTGGGTCGTTCTCGCAGATCCGGCAGCTGGCCGGTATGCGAGGCCTGATGGCCAACCCGAAGGGCGAGATCATCGAGCGCCCGATCAAGGCCAACTTCATGGAGGGCCTGACGGTGCTGGAGTACTTCATCTCGACCCACGGCGCCCGCAAGGGTCTGGCCGACACGGCGCTGCGGACCGCCGACTCCGGGTATCTGACCCGGCGCCTGGTGGACGTCTCCCAGGACGTGATCATCCGCCAGGACGATTGCGGCACCGAGCAGTTCATCGAGATGCCGGTCTCGCAGCTGGAGATCGACCCCGAGACCCGCGGGCTGCGCCCCACAGGGGAGCCCAACGATGCCCTGATCGGCCGGATCGCGGCGCGAGACATCACCACCAAGCGCGGACGAGTGGTCGTCGAGCAGGGCAGGGAGATCGACCGTGCGGAGCTGGCCGATCTGGCCGAGGCGTGGCAGGACGACACCGACAAGGGGACGGTGACCAGCGTGCGCGTCCGCTCGGTGCTCAAGTGCGAGGCGCCGACCGGGGTCTGCCAGGCGTGCTACGGCCGCTCGATGGCGACCGGGAAGCTCGCCCAGATCGGCGATGCGGTGGGAATCATCGCCGCCCAGTCGATCGGTGAGCCCGGCACCCAGCTGACGATGCGGACGTTCCACACCGGAGGCGTCGCCGGCGCCGACATCACGCACGGCCTGCCGCGCGTGGTGGAGCTGTTCGAGGCACGCAAGCCGAAGGGCCTGGCGAAGATCTCCGAGGTCGGCGGCAAGGTGTCGATCGAGGATTCGGATAAGGCGATCACCGTCGTCGTGACCGACGATGCCGGAGAGGAGCACCGGAACACGTTCCCGCGCCGGACGCTCCTGTTCGTCGACGCCGGACAGACGATCGAGGCGGGCACGCAGCTCAACGAGGGGTCGATTTACCCGCACGAGCTGCTGGCCGTCCGGGGTCGGACCGAGACCGAGCTGTACTTCGTTCGCGAGGTCCAGGAGGTCTACAAGTCCCAGGGCGTCGACATCAACGACAAGCACATCGAGCTGATCGTGCGCCAGATGCTCAAGAAGGTTCGGGTCGACCAGAAGGGCGACACCGACCTGCTCCCGGGCCAGTTCGTCGACCGCTACGAGTACGCCCGGATCAACAACGCGGTGATCGAGGCCGGGGGCGAGGCGGCCCAGGCGGAGGAGATCATCCTGGGCATCACCAAAGCGTCGCTGAACACGGACTCGTTCCTGTCGGCCGCCTCCTTCCAGGAGACGACCAAGGTCCTGACCGACGCCGCCCTGGAGGGCAAGATCGATCGGCTCAACGGGCTCAAGGAGAACGTGATCATCGGCAAGCTGATCCCAGCGGCCACGGGGCTCAAGCGCTACCGGCGGATCGAGATCGAGCCGACCGAGCCGCTCCCGCGTGGCATCGACGAGGTCGGCCTGCTCGATCACGACGATCTCGCGGCCGAGCTCGGCCTGACCGACGGGGAGTCGCTGACCGGCTTCGGCGGCGGCATCGAGCCCGATCTGAGTGATCTGGAGAACCTCGGGAACGGTGGCTCGCTGGGCTTCGCCGACGAGCTGCCCGACATCGACATCCCATCCGGCAACGGCGACTCCTCTCCGGAGTCCGAGGAGTAACGCCGATCGCATCCGCGGAACGGCGCGCGCGCCTCAGTCGCCACGAGCACGAGCTCGGGGCGTGGACGCGAGCGCGCCGTCCGCCGGATGCACGGCTGTCCGGCGTGCTCGATCGCGAGCTGCTGGGCTACCAGCACTCGCGGGCCGAGTTCGATTCGTGGCTGGAGCCGCCGCGTCCGGAGCTCACGCTGATGATCGACCTGGACGGCGGGCTGACGACCGACGGCCGCAGGCTGTCTGACGCGTGGATCGGCGGGCTCGACGACCGCTTTACGATCGTCGGAGTCGGCGACACCTACGGGGCGATCGACCTCAAGCTGACTCCGCTCGGAGCCTACCGGCTGGTCGGGATGCCGCTGAGCGAGCTCACCGGCGAGTGCGTGTCGCTGGACGCCGTGTTCGGGGCGGCCGGGGCACAGCTGGCCGAGTCCCTGCGCGAACGCAGCGACTGGGACGAGCGCTTCGACGTCGTCGAGCGGTTCCTGCTGTCACGGCTACGGGGCGCCCCGAGCCCTGATCCGGCCATCGGCTGGGCCTGGTCGCGGCTCCGCCAAACGTCGGGCCGGGTGCGGATCGAGGCGCTGGCGAACGAGATCGGCTGCAGCCGGCGGTATCTGTCGGAGCGGTTTCGTCGCCAGGTCGGATTGCCGCCCAAGACGGTGGCGCGACTGATGCGCTTTGCCGACGTCCGTCGCCAGCTCGCGCTCGCCCCGGCGGCGTGGAGCGAGATCGCCTACCGGGCCGGCTATGCCGACCAGGCGCACCTCAACCGCGAGTTCCGAGAGCTCGCGGGTACCACGCCGAGCGACTTCGTCCGGCGGCTCATCCCCGAGGGCGGACTCGTCGGCGATCGCTCCCATTAATCCAAGAACGCAGCCGCCGGCGCCTCTACCGTTCCCGCGGCAGATCCCAACCAGCGAGGTGCCGCCATGACCGATGACCTTGTCCCCAACATCTTCCCCGCGATCCGCTACCGCGACGCCGACGCCGCGATCGCCTTTCTGAAGGACGCATTCGGAGCCGAGGAGAAGGCGTTGTACCGCGGTGAGAACGGCGCCGTCGCCCATGGCGAGCTGAGGCTCGGCGCGGGCCTGATCATGGTCGGGCAGTATCCCGACGAGGGTTGGATGGCGGGCGATCCACCGCGCCCGTCGTCGGGCACTGTCAGCATCTATGTCGTGATCACCGATCCCGATCGCCACGCCGCCGCCGCCCGCGCCGCCGGCGCCAACATTGTTCGCGAACTGGAGGACATGGACTACGGTTCGCGGGAGTACAGCGCGCGTGACCCCGAGGGAAACCTGTGGTCGTTCGGCACCTACGACCCATACGCCGCGTGAACGATTGAACCGGCGAGCCCGCACGGTCCGGTATGGCGCGGCCGCCGGGCTGGTCGTCGCGGGCGTCGCCTGCGGCGCGCTCGTGCCCGGTACGGCGGGCGGGACGCTGGCCACGATCGGGATCGGGCTTGGCCTCGTGCTCGCGATCAGCCTCGTCTTCTACGAGATCGGGTTGACCGAGGACCGCGACCGGGCGGCGCTGCCCCAGCCCGGGCGGGGGGAAGATCCGGATCCGCGTTCGCCAAGCGAAACCCATCCGGTGCCGCGGCCCGGAACGCGTTCGCATCCCTCGCGAGACGGAATCCGGACTCGCCCCCCCGACCGGATGCGGGGCCGCCGCCGGCGTCTGCGCTGAGCGATCGACCACGGGGTTGCTCCGCGACTTTTTCGCCTCGGCAGGGTTAAGGATGGGGAGGTTTCTGCCGATTAACCCCGTGTCGGGTTGAGCGGGCTGTGCCGGGAACGTCGAAAAGATGGTAAGGTTTCAGTCAGGTTGGTGCGCGGGGTAGGCGCGCGACCATCTCACAACGAGAACAACTGAATAGATCCAGTACTCGGGGGATTACGAGATTGGCTGTCATTGCGGTTGGCCGCGGATTGGGCGCGTCGCGGCTTGATGCTGTTCGACGTCGCGCGTCACTGCCGGTCATCATCGTCACGGCGATCTGCATCGCGGCGGTGTGCTTCGTTGGCTACGGACTGGAGCGCCTGTGGGCGGTCCATGTCAACGATGCTGCGCTGCGATCGACGCTGGAGACGGGCATCACCCTGTCGTCGCTGGCCGGCGCGGTCCTGCTGCTCGCCCACTTTCGCCAGACCCAGCTCCTGCGGGACCTCCTGCTCCTGACCACGCTGGCGACGGTGGCGCTGACGGACTTCATCTTCAAAGCGCTGCCCGCCTACCACGACAAGACCGGGATCTACGGCGCCGGAGCCAAGATGGCGCTGACGTTGCTCGTCGCCGGCACCTTCGTCGCCGTGGCGTTCGCACCCGAGCAGCGGCGCGTCGTGGTGAAGCGACGCATGGCCGGCATCGCGGCGCTGATCGCTCTCGCCTGGGTGGCATTCGGTGAGCTCGTCGACGTGCTCGTTGGGCCGGTGACGGCACATGGGCCGGTGGGGCTGTTCGCGCCGGTGTCGACCGTGGTGGCGCTGATCTGCTTCGCGTTGCTGCTGATCTCCGGCTTGGGCTTCGCCGATCGCCGCGGGCTGGGGGACAAGGAGGCCAAGCTGTTGACCGGGGCCGCCCTGCTCTTGGCGGGGGCCCAGCTCGGCAAGCTCGTCATGCCCGTCGTCCCGCCCAATTGGGTGACGCCGGCGGACGCGCTGAGGGTTGGCGCTTCGGCGATGCTGATCGTCACCAGCGTACTGCTCTACCGCAAGTCAGTCGGCCAGATGACCCACCAGGCGCTCGTCGCCGAGCGCCTCCGGATCGCCCGCGACCTGCACGACGGCCTGGCCCAAGACCTCGCGCTCATCGCCATGCACTCAAACCGGCTGCCCCGCGAGTTCGGCGCCGACCATCCGCTGACGATCGCAGCTCGGCGCGCTCTAGCCACGTCCCGGGGCCATATCGTCGACCTCGAGGCCTCGCACGCGCCATCCACCGGCGCCGCGCTGCGCGAGGTGGCGACCGACATGTCCGTCCGCCACGGAGTCGAGATCGTCGTCAACGTGGACGACGGGGCGGATTACGGGCGCAGCGCCGCCGAGCGCAGCGAGCTGGTCCGTATCGCGCGCGAGGCGATCGCCAACGCCATCCGCCACGGAGGCGCGACGCGTATCGCCGTGACGCTTGGGTCCCGGCGAGACGACCTGTTGCTGCGCATCTCCGACGACGGGATCGGCCTTCCCGAGCCGAGCGAGCCGGTCGCTGCCACCGCGGGCACCGGCCTGGGCATGCGCACGATGC
>CAWEVV010000012.1:0-278551 GCA_963812635.1 uncultured Actinomycetota bacterium
CGTCGCGTCTGTGCCGATCACCGCGACGCAGCGGGCGGCGGAGGATCTCCGATGGCGCGCGATCGGCGTCTCGAGAATCCACCTGCGCTGGGCGGTCGAGCATCGCGTGAACGCTGGTAATGGCCGCGGCCGACATGTCCGAGAATTGTCCTTCTCGGACACACCCGACCAGGGGGATCGTCTACTGGAACACGATCTATACCCAGCTCGCCCTCGATGCACTCCCCGGTCCGCCCGCCGACGACGAGCTCGCTGGCCTGATGCCCGCCATCTTCGAACACGTCGACGCGCTCGGCATCTGCACCTTCGACGGCGACCGGCGCGCCGGAGAGCTGCGGCCGCTACGCGCCGCGTGAGCTTCCACTAACGCAGTCCGCCGCTTTCGCCCAGTCAAGCAGGCGACCCCTACTTGGGCCGCGCGGGTCACGTCGGGGACCCGACCAGCGCCGCGAAGTCGAGCTCGACCTGCGGGTAGAGGGTGTGCTGGTCGTCGCTGAGGCCGGCCTTAACCTGGCGGCTGAAGTCGTCGACCACCGCCTCGGGCTCCCCGGCCTCGACGGCGTCGAGTGCCGCGGCGGCCACGGCGGCCGGCGCGATCTTGTCGACGTCGAGCGCGGCGGTGAGGTCGGTGTCGACGAAGCCGACGTGGACGCCCACGACGTGCGTGCCCTGGCGCTTGAGCTCGACGCGCGCGGAGTTCGTGAAGTTCCAGGCCGCGGACTTGGATGCCGAGTAGGTCGACAGGATCGGGCTGCCGATCCAAGACCCGACCGACAGCACGTTGACGAACGCCCCGCCGCCGTTGGCCGCGAGCACCGGCGCGAAGGCCTGCGTGGTGGCGATCAAGCCGAGGTAGTTGACCTCGAGCTCGGCGCGGGCCGCGTCGAGCGCGGCGCTCAACGGGGTCCCCGGACGGGCGATGCCGGCGTTGTTGACGACAAGCTCGACGTCGCCGAGCTCCTGTGCGACGGCGGCGACCCGGTCGGTGTCGGTGACGTCGAGCTTGACCGGCAGTAGGCGCGGGTCGGCGGGGCGGATGGTCGCGATGTCGCGTACACCGGCGTAGACCTTCGCCGCTCCGCGCGCGAGCAGCGCTTGGGCGAACGTCTCACCGATCCCGCGGTTGGCGCCGGTGACCAGCGCGATGGTTGCTTGGATTTGCATGCGGTCTCCTCGGCCTCGATTTGGATGATGCGCGTCATCCTAACATGGATGGATGATCGCTATCATCCAAGTTGCGATGAGGTACTCCAAGGAGGACAAGGCAGTCAGTCACGAGCGGATTGTCGAGGTCGCCGCGGCCCGCATCCGCGAGTCGGGGACCGAGCAGCCGGGCGTGGCGGAGATCATGCGCGCCGCCGGGCTCACCCACGGCGGCTTCTACAAGCACTTCGGGTCGCGCGATGAGCTGATCGCCGAGGCCGTCGAGCGCGCGCTGACCGACAGCGAGTCGCGGGTGCCCGAGCTCACGGCCGGCGCGGAGGACCCGCTGGCCGCGTTCGCCGATGCGTATGTGTCCGCCGCGCACCGCGACGACCCGGCGAGCGGCTGCGGGGTGGTGGCCCTCGGGACGGACATGCCGCGCGTCGGCGGGCCGGCGCAGGAGGCCTACCGCGTGCAGGTCGAGCGCTACCTGGCCCACCTGCAGCCGCTGCTCGGCGGCGACGACGACGCGCGTCGTCGCGCGACGGTGACGCTCAGCGCGATGGTGGGCGCGGTGATGATCGCCCGTGCGCTCGGGCCCACCCCGCCCTCGGATGAGATCCTGCGCGACGTGCGCGAGGCCGTGCGCGAGCGCCGGCTGCTGTGAGGGTGCCGCTCGGCGACACCCCGGCCCGAGCGCTACGCCCGCGAGTGCCTGCTCCCCGGGCACGACTTTCGTGGGCGCGGCCACCACACCGACCCACGAGCTCCGTTGATCCGGGGTGGCGCGCGTACCCGACGCCGATCCGTTTCCCGGTCCACGCGTGGTCGCTCGGGTGGTTCGCGAGGTCGACCAGCCGACGCCCGCATTCATGAGGCGGCGGGCGCGCGCCTGCGCGCGGCCGTCACGCCCGCATTGGACGACCCGCGGTCGTCGAGTAGCTTCAAGGCCGTCTCCACGCCCTGGGCGAGGAGTTGATCGGACAGGTCGCGGTCGCTCAGCGCCCTGGACAGCTGCAGGGTGCCGACCAGCAGGCCGAAGAGCGTGAGCGCGTCGGTTCGCGCCGCGTCGGGGTCCTTTGGTTCCAGGCGGGCCGCGATATCGTCGGCGGTGGCGAGGACTTCGTCGGTAAAGACATCCTTTGTGCGGGCGGGCCGGCGGGCGATCTCGTCGAGCAGCGCGGCGGAGGGGCAGCCGTCGGCGCTCTGGTCGCGGTGCTCGCGGGAGAGGTAGGCGCGGATGAGCGATTCAAGCCCGGCGCGATCGGAGGGCGCGGTGCGGAAGCTCTCGCGTTGAACTCGCAGCTGCTCGGCGAGGACGTTGGCGACGAGATCCTCCTTGGACTTGAAGTGGGCATAGAAGGCGCCGTTGGTCAGGCCGGCATCGGACATCACGACCGCGACGCCGGCGCCGTCGATGCCGTCTTGTTTAAAGCGCCGTCCGGCCGCTTCGAGGATGCGTTGTCTGGTGGCCTGCTTTTGGTCCTTGCCGTATCGCATCGCGAACCTCTCTGGTCGAACTGCTCTCGATCGTGCTGGGGGGACCTACCCGCGTCCCGCTATTGCATTATGCCTGTACTATTGTAGTATGGTCGTAATACGAACTCGAAAGAGGTGGCTTATGTCAATCTGGACAGGACGGGTAGCGCTGGTGACGGGAGCATCGTCCGGGATCGGGGAGCCGCCGCACGCGCCCTCGTCGGCGCTGGGTTCACGGTGTACGGGACGAGCCGCCGAGCGACGGCGGGCGAGAAGCGTGGAGAAGTGGTGTTCCTGCCACTCGACGTCACCGACGATGAGTCGGTGGCCGACGCGGTACGCGAGGTGCTGGACCGCTCCGGCCGCATCGACGTGCTGGTCGACAACGCCGGCATCGGCTCATCCGGTGCCAGCGAGGAGAGCTCCGTCGCCCAGGACCGGATTGTCTTCGACGTCAACGTCTTTGGCCTCATCCGCATGACCAAGGCCGTCCTGCTCCACATGCGCGCGCAGGAGAGCGGACGCGTCATCAATATGTCGTCGGTCGGCGGATTCGCGCCCCAGCCCTTCATGGCCAGCTTTGTCGCGTCCAAGCACGCGGTCGAGGGCTACTCCGAGTCCGTGACCACGAGGTGCGCGAGCGCGGCGTCCGGATCCTGCTCGTCGAGCCCTTCAACACGAGCACCGGCTTTGACGCGAGCGTGGTGCGGGGTGAGAACCCACTGCCGGTCTACGAGCGCGGACGGCAGACCTTCGAAGCCATCCTTGCCGAGGGGATGAAGACCGGGAACGACCCCGCCGTGATCGCCAACGTGATCGTCGCGGCGGCAACCGACCCAAAACCAAAGCTGCGGTACACCGCAGGCTCGGGGGCCAGCCGCGTCAGCATGCTCCGTCGCCTCGTCCCCGCCCGGATCTTCGACAGGCAGATCCGCAAGATCAACCGGATGCATAGCGCTCACTGGTCGCGAACGTGACCGCCGACGCGGGTCGGGCGCGTTCTCTTCTACTCCCTGCCCGGCTCGTTCTCTGGTGCGCCAGCCATCCTCGCTTGCCGTCGAATTGCGCCCTCCGCCGCCGTGGTCTCGCTGGGTGGGCCTTCAAGCCCGCGGCGCTCCGCCAACAGGCCGATTTGCATTATGGTCGTAAAGTTGTATTATGTTCATAATACAAATGCTGACGCTGAACGCACCAAGGAGACGAAGCGATGACGAAGGTCCAAGAGCCCACGGAGGCGACTCCTAAAGCCACGTGGAGGAACGCACCGACGCACACCATCAACGCCGGCGGCGTGCAGTTCGCCTACCGAGAGCTCGGCCCGAGCGCGGGGGTGCCGGTGGTCTTCCTCACCCACCTGGCCGCAGTCCTTGACAACTGGGACCCGCGAGTCGTGAACGGCATCGCCGCCAAGCATCGGGTCATCACCTTCGACAACCGAGGTGTCGGCGCCCCCAGCGGATCCACGCCGACGAGCATCGAGGAGATGGCAACGGACGCCGTGACGTTCATCCGGGCCCTCGGCTTCGATCAGGTCGATCCTTCGGGTTCTCGATGGGCGGCATGATCGCCCAGGTGATCGCGCAGCAGGAGCCGCGGCTCGTGCGCAAGATGATCCTCGCCGGGACCGGTCCCGCGGGGGGCGAAGGCATCGACAAGGTGACCCGCATCTCCTACCTCGACACGGCGCGAGGGCTGCTTACCCGCCGGGACCCCAAGCAGTTCCTGTTCTTCACCAGGACGCCCAATGGGCGCGGAGCCGCGAACGAGTTCCTGGAACGGCTCGAGGAACGCACCGAGGACCGCGACAAGGCCATCTCCGTAGGCTCATTCCGCGCGCAGCTCAAGGCCATCCACCGATGGGGCCAGCAGAAGCCCGGGGATCTCGCGAGCATCCACCAGCCGGTGCTTGTCATGAACGGCGAGAGCGACAAGATGGTGCCCAGCAAGAACACCATCGACCTCGACCAGCGACTCCCCAACAGCAAGATCGTCCTCTACCCCGACGCCGGGCACGGCGGCGTGTTCCAGTACCACGAGGACTTCGTCAAGCGGACGCTCGAGTTCCTCTGAGAGGGGTGAACGGTCATGAAGGCATTCGTCGTCGAGCATTACGGCAAGGACGGACTCCGCGCCGCCGACGTACCCGAGCCCGAGGTCGGCGACGGCGACGTGCTGGTCAAGGTGCGCGCCGCCGGCATCAACCCGCTGGACACGATGGTCCGCGACGGCGCGTTCAAACGGCTCCTGAAGTACCGGATCCCGTTCGTGCTCGGCCACGACGTCGCCGGCGTGGTGACCCGGATCGGCGCCGCCGTGCGCAACGTCCAGGTAGGCGACGAGGTCTACGCCCGCCCCCGCGACCTGCGGATCGGGACCTTCGCGCAGTACATCGCGATCGACCAGGACGACGTCGCCCCCATACCAGACTCGCTCACCCTGCACCAGGCGGCCGCGGTGCCGCTGGTGTCACTGGCCGCCTGGCAGGCCCTCGTCGACCGCGCCCACGTGAAAGCCGGTCAGAAGATCCTCGTCCACGCCGGCTCCGGCGGCCTGGGATCGACCGTCATCCAGCTCGCCAAGCACCTCGGCGCCCCGGTGGCCACGACCGCCCGCGGCGAGAACGCGGAGCTGGTGCGCAGCCTCGGCGCCGACATCGTCGTGGACTACACCAAGGAGGACTTCGCCGAGGTCCTCTCGGGCTACGACGTCGTGCTGGACTCGCTCGGTGGCGAGAACCTCGAGAATCCCTCACCGTCCTCAAGCGCGGCGGGCAGGCGATCGGCGTCGCCAGCCCGCCGGACCCCGGGTTCGCGAAGCAGCTCGGGGCGCCGAAGTTCATCGGCGTCGTGATGGGACTGCGGAGCCGCAAGGTCCGCAAGCAGGCGCGGAAGCTAGGCGTGAGCTACTCGTTTCTGTTCATGCAGGCCAACGGCGCCCAACTGCGCGAGCTCGCTGCCCTCTACGACGCCGGCCACCTCCGCCCGCTCATCGACAAGACCTTCCCGTTCGACCAGACCCTCGAGGCGCTGGCGTACGTCGAGCAGGACCACGCCAACGGCAAGATCGTCATCACCCTCGACTGAGAACCGTCAACGCCGCCTGTCACGTCGGGACGGAGCTGAAGATCGTGCAGCCCGAGCATCGGCGGCCGCTCCCAACCGCCGAAGCCGACACCGCCCGGCCGTCACCCGCTCGCTTCGAGCTGATGGACTCGTGACAGTCGGCCGGATGCACAGCCTCGGAGCTCGGTCGCCTGCCGGCCGAGAGCCCGAGGCTGGGGGTCCGACCGATACGCGTGGAGCACGGGCCACTTGCGAGGCGGATGGAGCGGCGGGACGCTTGCGCCGCCACGCTCGTGTCAGACTTCCGGTGCAATGATCGTGGTAGCGGGAGAGGCGCTGTTCGATCTCGTGCTGGGCAGCACCGAGGAGTTGCGTGCCCATCCCGGCGGTGGACCATTTAACACCGCGCGCACGCTCGGTCGGCTCGAGCAGCCGGTCGCCTACCTCGGCCGGCTCTCGCGCGACCGTTTCGGGACTCGTCTGCGACGGCTGCTTGAGCAGGACGGTGTAGACCTCGGGGCGGTGGTCGATACCGATGATCCAACGACGTTGGCGCTGGCTGAACTCGATGCCGGTGGCGGCGTCCGCTATCGCTTCTACGAGCGCGCCACCGCGGCGCCTGGGCTGACCGCCGACGCCGCCCTGGCCGCACTGCCCGCCGCGGTGGACGTCCTGTACGTCGGCACGCTCGGGCTTGCCTTGGAGCCGATCGCCGACGCGATGGAGGCGCTCGTCTACCGCGTCGCAGACCGCGCGCTGGTGGCGGTCGATCCCAATTGCCGCCCGGCGGTGATCGCCGACCACGAGCGTTACCGCGCCCGACTGCGCCGGGTGCTCGCCCGCACCCACCTCGTCAAGCTCTCCGAGGAGGACGCCGCCTGGCTCGACCCCGGGCGGGAGCCGATCGAGGCCGCCCGGGCGCTGCTGGACGTTGGCCCAACCGCCGCGGTGATCACCAGCGGGGCCGCCGGCGCGGCGGCGATCACCGACGCGGGAGTGGCCGAGGTCGAGGCCCCTCCAGTCGACGTGGTCGACACGATCGGCGCCGGCGACGCGTTCGGCGGCGGCCTCCTCGCGCACTGGTGCCGCCACCGGCTGCCGCGCGAGCGGCTCACCGACCTCGATGCGCTGACCGCGGCCACCCGCTTCGCCTGCCTGGTGGCCGCTCGAACCTGCGCGCGTCCCGGCGCGTCCCCACCGCGGCTAGCGGAGCTCCCCGAGCCCGGCGACTAGCCAAAGGCCGTCGCAAGGGGCACCGCCCGTTCGCAACCCGGCGACGCTCACGCGCGGCGGGTGATCGGGGCGCATCAGGGCTGCGGGAGGGTGTTCTGGGAGACGACGTTGTCGAGGGCGTTGGCGAACGCTTCGGCGTCGTTGGTGCGCGCGTAGCTGATCACCGCGTTGTAAAAGCCTTCCTGGAACTCCGGGCTCACCGCCTCGCCGTGAGCCACCGACAACAGCACCGGCAACGCCCAGAACGCCCTCGAGGACGCTCGCTGGTAGGGCGGCAGCCGTGAGACGTCGACGTCGCGCACGACCGGGATGGATCCCTTGGCCCGGCTGAAGGGAAGCTGTGTGGAGGGCCGATCGATACCGGCGAGAAACGCGAGTGCGTTCTTCGCGTTCTTCGCCTTAGTCGCGGCGACGAACACGTCGACGACCGCCAGGAAGCTGCCGCCGGTGCCAGGAAACGCCGTCGCGCCGAAGTCCACCCCCTCTCGCGCGCCAGCGGCCACCAGCTCCCCGTAAGCGGAGTCGTTCATCGACTCAAAGGCGCAACCGCCTGACGCGAGCTTCCTCGTCGCTTGATCCCAGGTCAGCTTGTTCGCCTGCGGGTCGGCGAAGCGGAGGATGGCGCTGAAGTGCTTCAGCGCCGCCCGCACCTTTTCGCTGCGCCAGTAGAGGCCGTTGTGGGCCAGGTCTCTCCAGCCGCTCGTTCCGACCGAGCTCAGCAGCGTGTTCTCGAACAGTTCGACCTTGGTGAACCTGTCCTGTCCGCCGAGGCACAGGGGCACCGTCCCGGACGCCTTGACCTTCGCGAGGTCAGCCAGGAACTGGAGGATCGTGTAGCCGCTCGACGGAGGCGTGACACCGGCCCGCGCCAGCAACTTCTTGTTGAACCACAGGACGTTGCTGCGGTGCGCGCCGGTCGGCACCCCGTATGGCCGGCCGTCGCGCATCAGGGACTTGAGGATCGTCGGGTTCATCGTCGCCGACAAATGCTCGCGGGCAAAGACCGACGCCACGCTGCGGACGACGCCCCGGCTCGCGTAGCCTTGCACCGACTTGCCGGCGAAGGTCTGCCAGACATCGGGCGGATCGTGCCTCTGCAGACGCTTGGCGAGCGCGACGATAGCGTTGGAGCCCGCGCCGCCCGGCACCGCGGCGTTGACGACGTCGACGCCCGGATGCGAAGCGCGGAAGCTGGCGAACAGGACGTTCAGGGCGGCGGCCTCGGACCGGGAGGTCCACCACGAGACGACCTCGAGATGTTTGGTGCTCGTCGTGGCGCTGGTCGGCGAGTTGGCGCCGCATGCGCTCAGGGTCAGGACGAGCGCTGCGACGGCTGCAGCCGCTTGGCGCCGGGCGGTCACGCCGGACCGCCGGTGGGCTGTGCACCTCCCGCCGGCTGCACGCCTCCGGCCGGCCGCGCGGGGCTGAGGCGATTCGCGGGATCGACGCCGGGCGCGGGCTGGCCGCTGATGACGCTCGGCCCCGTCCTCAGGTCATACAACGCGTACAGTCCGACGACGGCGAAGCACCCGGCGGGAACAATGAACGAGAAGGCCGGGCTCGTCGCGTCGACAAGCTTGCCTTGGACGAGCGGCATGATCGCGCCTCCCACGATCGCCATCACGAGGCCGGCCGCGCCGAACTTCGTCGCCGGTCCGAGGCCCTTCAGCGCGACCCCGTAGATCGTTGGGAACATCAGTGATAGGCAGAACGACAGCGCCACCACCGCGAACACGCCGGCCAGATTCGGACTAGACATCGCAAACAAGCACAACGCGACGGCAACGGAGGCGAGCACCGCGAGAACCTTGGTCGCGCGAATGTGCCCGATGACCCATGTCATGAAAAAACGCGAGATGAGGAAGATAACCAGGCTCGCCTGAAGGTACGCGCCGCCCTTTGCCAGACTGCCGCCGAGGGCCTGCCCCACATACAGGATCAGATATGTCCAAGAACACACTTGCGCAGCCACGTTCGCGAACTGGGCGACAACGCCAAAGCGGTAGCGCTTGTTGCGCCACAGCACGCGGAACAGTTCACCCGTCCCACCGGCATGCGGGCCAGCATCCGGGAACTCCTCAACGATCCGCGGTGCCTTCTGGCTCGCGATGGCGACGCCGATGAGGACGAGCAGGATCGCGAGACCGACGTACGGGCCCATCACCGCGCCCAGCTCACCCGCGCGGATCGTGTGTAGCTGATCTGGCGTCAGCGACGAAATGTCGACCGGATCGGCGAGCTTGGGCAGGATCAGCGTCGACGCCAGCAGCACGCCGATGTTCGTGCCGACCGGATTAAACGCCTGCGCAAGGTTCAACCGCCGCGTCGCTGTGCTCTCCGGTCCAAGTGAGATGACATACGGATTCGCCGAGGTTTCGAGAATCGAGCAGCCCGCCGCCATCGCGAACAGGGCGACCAGAAACGCGTCGTAGGTCATGATCTTGCTTGCCGGGAAGAAGAGGAAGGCCCCCACCGCCGCGAGCGCGAGTCCGGTCAGGATCCCGGTCTTGTAGCCGAAGCGTTGGTTGATGAATGCCGCCGGCAGCGCCAGCAAAAAGTACGCGCCGAAGTACGCAAGCTGCACCAGCGACGCTTGAAACGTGTTCATGTCAAAGATGCGCTTAAAGCCCGCGACCATCGGCGTCGTCAGGTCCTGCGCGATACCCCAGGCGGTAAAGCAGCAGATCAGCGCGACAAACAGCACCACCATGCCCCGCCCGATCAGCGGCTGGCTCTGCGCCTTCTGGGCCTTCCCGACGACGGATCCGCGCGCGATACTGCTCAACGACCTTCCTCTCGCAGCGTCCGATCATACGACCACGGGGAGCGTCGAGCAAGGCTCGCGGCATTGTCGCGACACCACGTGCGCCTGCTGATCTCATACCTCGATCTCCGCTCGCACGCGCGCGCAGCGGCAGCAACTACGAGTTCGTCAGGAAGCCGATGGCGCGGCCAGCGAAACGCATTCATTCGCCCACTCCCGGCGGAACTCCAGGCCGTTACCACGTGATCAGTGTGCCGCCAGTGACGAGCGCGCGACCGCTCTCGAGCCAGCGCATGAGGTCGTTGAGGTCCATACCTGCGAAGAGCTTGGACCCCGACGAGCCACCTAACGCCAGCCATGAACACCTGCTCTCTCAACCGAGTCGGGTCACCCTGGTCCGGCGGCGGCCACGTAGAGCGTCGTGCCCAGAAGTTCCGCCACGTCGCTGCCGGAAGACGGTCCGAATACTGCCGCCTTCTCAGTGTGATGCTGGGTAGGCGTTGCGCTGTTGGCGCGCGTAGTGGATTGTCCTTGACGGCTTCGGGCTGACCCTTGCCGCTTCGGTCGCTCCTTATGGGGCTGACCTGTGCGTGAAATTGTCGCCCGTTGCCGTCAAGGACGCCCTGGCGTGACCTGATAGGAGCGTGGCATCGCCCCCAACTGAGGAATGTCCGCCAGGAGTCCGCTTCAGCTCAGTCGATCGAGTGGAGGGACAGGTAGATGGTGACGATTGGAGTCGACCCGCACAAGCAAACCCACACCGCCGCCGCGGCCGACCCGCTCGGCGTGGAGGTTGCGCACCTAACCGCGCCGGCGCGACCGGCGGGCAACGGCAAACTGCTGGAATGGGCCCGCGCGCTGGAGGGCGAGCGGGTGTGGGTGATCGAGGATGTCGGCAACGTCTCGGGCTCTCTGGAGCGGTTCTTGATCGATCGCGGCGAGACCGTGGTGCGCTTGGCGCCGCGGTTGATGGCGGGCGCTCGCCGCGGGGCGCGGACCCGCGGCAAGTCTGATCCGATTGACGCGCTGGCGATCGCTCGCGCGGCATTGCGTGAGGGCAGCGAAACCCTCCCGGCCGCCCGGCTGGCCGGTCTGGAGCGGGAGATCCGGATGCTCGCGCTCTATCGCGGACGGCTCATCGACATGCGCACCCGGCTCATCAACGAGCTGCGCTGGCAGCTGCACGACCTCTGGCCCGAATGGGAGATCCCCATCAAGGCGCTGATCCATCCCAGCTGGCAGGTCAAAGTCACCGCACGCCTGGCCCGCGTCCAGCAGTCCACGCAGGTCTGGGTCGCGCGCGACATGGTCCGCCGGGTCCGCGAGCTCACCCGCGCCGCCGCCGACCTCTACCAACAGATCTCCACCCTCGTTCGCCAGGTCGCTCCCCAGCTGCTGGCCGAGCCCGGGATCGGCGTGCTGCTCGCCGCCAAGTTCATCGACGAGATCGCCGGGATCGACCGGTTCACCACAGACGCCCAGCTCGCCCGCCTCGCCGGCTGCGCCCCGATCCCGGTCTCCTCCGGACGCTCAGACCGCTACCGCCTAGACCACGGCGGCAACCGCCAGCTCAACCACGCCTTCTACCTGCTCGCGATCATCCGCATCCGCCACGACCCCCGCACCGCCGTCTACCTCGCCAAGCAGCGCGCACGGCAAGACCAAACGCGAAGCCATCCGCAGCCTCAAACGCCACCTCGTCCGCCGCGTCTACCACCTCCTACACGACCCCAACACCGTCCCGACCACCATCTGCTTGACATAGATGGCATGTGCCGGCGGCGGTGGTTTCCGTCCTCGCCGACGTGTAGGGACCTCCTCAGCTCAAGCGTGGCGCTGGGCCGCGCAGGCTTTTGAACCGTGGAGCTTGAGGAGGCCCCGAGTGACGATCCTAATGGGATGCGATCAGCATCGAGCCCAGATCACGACCGAGTGGGTCGACACCTCGACCGGCGAGATCTCGCGGGCGCGCGTGATGCCGGCCGATCGCGCTGGCGTGCGCCGGTTCCTTGAGCGCTTCGGTGGCCAGGAGCTCGAGGTGGCGTTGGAAGTGACGACCGGTTGGCGGTTCGTGGCCGAGGAGCTGCACACGGTCAGGGCGCGAGTGCACCTGCGGAACCGGCGGAGACATCAGCCTTGCGGGGGAACAAGAAGCGCGCGAAGAACGACCGCGCTGACGCCCGCCATCTGCGGCAGCTGCTGATGGCCGACCGACTCCGGAGTCGTGGATCCCGCCCGCTCACATCCTCGACCTTCGCGCGCGCGTCAGGCTGCGCCACACCCTGTCTGAGCAGCGCGGCGAATGGCAGCAGCGCATCCAATCCGTGCTCTATCACCACGGCTGCCCGCAGCGAGGCGACCTGATCAACCACGACGGGCTCGGGTGGCTCGCCACCCAGCCGCTGACAGCGTCCGCGCGCGAGCAGGTCACCGTCGCGCTGGCGATGATCGATGCGCTCGACACCCAGATCGCGCCGCTCGATCAGGAGCTGCGCTCCTACGCTCGCCGCCAGCCGGGATGCAAGGCGCTCACTCGTCATTATGGAATCGGCCCGGTGACCGCGGTCACGAATCCTCGCCGAGCCCGGCGACCCGAGCCGGTTCTCATCCTCCCGCGAGGCCGTCCGTTACTCCGGGCTGGACATCACTGTGCACCAGTCTGACCCGCGCCGCGCCCCCGGGCGCCTCTCCCGGCAAGGACCGCCCGCGGTGCGCTGGGCGCTGTTTGAAGCCGCGCAATGCGCCCGGCGGCGCAGCTCCCCTGACCATGCCTACTACCCCGAGGCGGCCGAGCGGCTCGGTGGCAACCGGGCCTGCCTCGCCGTTGCGCGCAAACTGCTCAAACGCAGCTACCACACCCTGCGCGAACTCGGCGAGGAGGCCCTCCAACCCGCATGACCTCGCCCGTGCGCGCCAAGCCCTTCGTCACCCAGATGCGCCGCGGCCCGCTCCCGGCAAGCTCCTGCCGCCACCAGCCAGTGGACGGCCCTTCATAGACAGAGCGGCCGCAACGCTTCCCCCAGCGGGATCACCCCATCAACCATCATGTCGCCGACCCGGAACCAACCCGGATCGAGGACCGAGATAAGGCTGGGCGCCCGCGCGCACACCATCTATCCCATCGACCGCGCCCACGCACCACCCACCGCCCAGAGGTTCACTACCAGCCCAGACCCGCACTTGACAACGGGACCCTGCACAGATAAGGAGACTCACGCACGACCGGTCGTCAGTACCCGCGGTTGACGGGCCCGGACCTACTGCTGCTCCGGATCGGCGACGCCACGAAGCAGAAGCCTGATCGGTTGCCGGACCGCGGTCCTGGTCTGAGGATTCCCCTGACGCGTCCTGGACTGGCCAGGACGCCGGTTCTCGAAGAGGAGAAGCTCATGTCTGAGACTTCGATCGTGCTGCTTGATGCCGCGGGTCGGCGATGGTCCCCCGCCACCCTTCCGGGGTATCGTGGGGGTCGCGCGCCGCGCAATAAGGGGATGGAATATCCCGCTGATCCGCCCAAACCGGAGGAGATCATCCTGGTGATGCGCCAAGCCGGCGGGGATCGCCACGGGTTGCGGATCCGGGCGCTGATCGCTGTCTTGTGGCGCGGGGGTCTCCGGATCTCCGAAGCGCTGGCGCTCAACGAGACCGACGTCGACGAGCGCCGCGGGTCGTTACTGGTTCGCCACGGCAAAGGCGATAAGCGCCGCGAGGCCGGGATGGACCAGTTCGGGTTCGAGCAGCTCAACGCCTGGCTCGCGCACCGCGTCCCGCTCCCGCCCGGACGCTTTTCTGTGTCATCGACGGCACCACCCGCGGCCGGCGCTGGTCAGACACCTCGGCGCGAGCCGAACTGCGCCAGCTGGCTGCTGACGCCGGCGTCCGGCGGCGGTTCGCGCCCCACCAACTCCGCCACGCCCACGCCGTCGAGCTCGCCCGCGAAGGGGTCGCGGTCAACATCATCCAACGCCAACTCGGCCACACCGATCTCGGTACAACCTGGACCTACCTGCAAGGGATCGACCCCAGCGAAATCATCGACACCGTCCGCACCCGACGACCGCCCACCATTCCAGCCACCGCCGGACTCACCCTCTACCGCCCACCATTCCAGCCACCGCCGGACTCACCCTCTAACCCCGCCTCGATCGACGCCGTAGGCGTTATCGACGACCGGCAGATGGGCGAAGCGGCGACACTGCTGCTTCGCCCGTCCGCCGGGCCCAACCAGCAGTCACGCCGCGGCCGCTCCCTGGGCGACAATCCAGAAGCGAGGCACGCGCAGGCGAGCCGCCTGAGATCGTTCCCAAGCAGCTCCCTCACGACGTCAGAATCGCCCTCTCGACTCTGCCGCTCGCATAGCGAGCGGTAGTCCATCGAGCGCCGTGGCGGGCTCCTCCTGTTCGTCCTGAGCGAGCGTGCCGGAGCCGGCGTTCAGGACTGCGGCACCGCCCTGGTCGGGCGGTTCCTCGCGGTGGCCACATCACCCTGCGGGGCCGGCCGCGAGCCGCGCGCGGGAGGCGCGGGCTCGGCACGGGTAGTCGCCTCTATGCGAGCTGCGTGACGACGGACTTAGTTTCGAGGTAGTTGTCGAGCGCGTTGTGGCCCATCTCCCGGCCCCAACCTGACTCTTTGTAGCCGCCGAACGGCATCGCGGCGTCGAACACGCTGTAGCAGTTGATCCACACCGTGCCCGCGCGCAGGCGGTTAGCGGTGCGGTGCGCCTTGTTGATATCGCGTGTCCAGATTCCCGACGCGAGGCCGTAGTTCGTGTCGTTCCCGCTGCGGATGACGTCGTCGTCCTCGGAGCCGAACGGAATCGCACACACCACCGGACCGAAGATCTCCTCGCGCACCACCTTCATGTCAGGCGTGGTGTCAGTCAGCACGGTCGGCTGCACGAAGTACCCGCGATCGCCCGCCCGTCCGCCGCCGGCCGGAGCGCTGGCGCCGGCGTCAAGGCCCGAGGACAAGTAGCCGAGCACCTTGTCGTGCTGCTCCGCGGAGATCAGCGGACCCATCTGCGTGTCGGCGTCGAGACCCGGGCCGATCTTGATCTTCTTGGCCTCGTCCGAGATCCCCTGGACCACCTCGTCAAACACGTCACGCTCGACGTACAGGCGCGAGCCGGCGTTGCAGCACTGGCCCTGATTAAAGAAGATGCCGTTCGCCGCGCCCGGGATCGCCACGTCCATGTCGGCATCCTTGTAGAGCACCTGCGGGCTCTTGCCACCCAGCTCGAGCGTGACCTTCTTGAGATTGCCCACCGCCGCCTGCACGATCAGCCGGCCGACCTCGGTCGAGCCCGTGAACGCAACCTTGTCGACGCCGTCATGGGCCGCGAGCGCCGCACCCGCGTCGCCGAACCCGGTCACGATGTTGACCACGCCCGCGGGCAGCCCGGCCTCCAGCATCAGCTCACCGAGTCGCAGCGCCGAGAGCGGCGTCTGCTCGGCCGGCTTGAGCACCACGGTCACGCCGGCCGCCAGCGCCGGGCCGAGCTTCCAGGCCGCCATCAGCAACGGGAAGTTCCACGGGATGATCTGCCCCACAACACCCACCGGCTCCTTGCGCGTATACGCGAGGAACTCCGACCCGGGCGAGGTAACGGCGGAGATCGGGATCGTGCTGCCCTCGATCTTCGTCGCCCAGCCCGACATGTAGTGAAACAGGTCAGCGGCCAGCGCGACGTCCGCCGCCTTGGCGATCGCCAAGGGCTTGCCGTTATCCAGCGTCTCGAGCGCGGCGAGCTCGTCCGCGTGCTGCTCGATCAGATCGCCGATGCGATGGATGACTTTGCCGCGCTCCGACGGCGTCATCCGCCGCCAGTCAGAGGACTCGTCGTCAAAGCAGCGACGAGCCGCGCCCACGGCGAGCTCAACGTCCTCGGTCGCGCCGTGCGCCACCCACCCGAGACTCTCCTCAGTCGCCGGATTGAACGTCTCAAAGGTCTTCCCGCTCGCCGCCTCCACCCATTCGCCATCGATCAGGAGACGACCCGGCTTACTGACGAACGCCTGGACCTGCTGAGCCGACTCCTCAGGAAGACCCGCAAAGGCTCGCGTGGAGTCCGCGCCGTTGGTGGCGCGGTTCGGTGTGGAAACGGACATTCTTGGCTCCTGACGGTTGCATTCGTGTGACCGCGGTGCGATCACAACTTCGATCCCCCGAGCAAAACCCGGCGGGTCTCGAACCCCGGAAGGGGGATCCAAAAAAAGTGGGCGGAGGTCAATCGCCTCGGCTAGTCGCAGCGATGGCAACAGGTCAGCTGCAGCGACGGCTGGTCGGCTTGGTCAGCGACCGTCCGCGAGTAACCCTACTCGCTTGTGCGGATCGCTGCAATCAGGTCTCAGTTGTTCATCGGTCGGGGCGGGCTCGCTAAGTCGCGATTTGAGTTTCCCCCGCCCTCCAGGCGCAGAGGAGGTACTCAGCACCAGTGGCCAGCCGCCAGCAAAGTAAGACGACGCGGAAGATGAGCGACGTGAGCCCGGCGATCTCCCGCTCCGGCCCCTCGCCGGGGCAGGCTGCGCTCCGAGATCACAACCGGGTTGTTTGCGTTCATGCGCGAGCCCAACGTGTGGGTAAGCAGCGGGGCGCCGCTCAGCGCCGTGAAACTCGGAGCCGAGGCTCGCGTCGCGAGAATCGAGCCTCAGGCCGGCGGAGACTTCAGTGCTGCTCTCTCAGTGTGATGCTGGGTAGGCGTTGCGCCGTGAGCGCGCGTAGTGGATTGTCCTTGACGGCTTCGGGCTGACCCTTGCTGCTTTGGTCGCCCCCTCGGGGGGCTGACCTGTGCGTGAAGTTGTCGCCCGTTGCCGTCAAGGACGTCCTGGCGTGACCTGATAGAAGCGTGGCAGCGCCTCCACTGAGGAATGTCCGTCAGGAAGTCCGCTTCATCTCATCAGCGAGGGAAGGGACAAGACCAGATGGTGACGATCGGAGTCGATCCGCACAAGCAGACGCACACCGCCGCGGCGGTCAATCAGCTCGGCGTCCAGGGCGCGCATCTCCACCGCGCCAGCACGGCCGGCCGGGAACGGACAGCTGTTGGAATGGGCTCGCGCGCTGGATGAGCGACGGGTGTGGGCAGTCGAGGACGTCCGCAACGTCTCCGGCGGCCTGGAGCGATTCCTCATCGATCGCGGCGAGACGGTCGTGCGCCTCGCGCCCCAGCTGATGGCTGGCGCTCGCCAAGGCGCGCGGACCCGGCGGCAAGTCAGATCCGATCGACGCGCTCGCGATCGCGCGCGCCGCGCTGCGCGAGGGGGTGAAGAATCTCCCAACCGCCCGGCTGACCGGCCCGGAACGTGAGATTCGCATGCTGGCGCTCTATCGCGAGCGACTGTTGGACATGCGCACCCGTCTGATCAACGAGCTGCGCTGGCAGCTGCACGACCTCTGGCCCGAATGGGAGATCCCCGCCAAGGCGCTGATCCATCCCGGCTGGCAGCTGAAGGTCGCCCGGCGGCTGACCCGCGCTGAGCAGACCATTCAGGTCATGATCGCTCGTGACATGGTCCGCCGCGCCCAAGAACTCTCGCGCGCCACCAAAGACCTCTACGCGAAGATCGCCGCCCTCGTTCGCCAGGTCGCTCCCCAGCTGCTGGCCGAGCCCGGGATCGGCGGGCTGCTCGCCGCGAAGTTCATCGGCGAGATCGCCGGGATCGACCGCTTCACCACAGACGCCCAACTCGCCCGCCTCGCCGGCTGCGCCCCGATCCCCGTCTCCTCCGGACGATCAGACCGCTACCGCCTCGATCCTGGCGGCAACCGCCGCCTCAACAGCGCCTTCTACATGCTGGCGATCATCCGGATCCGCACCGACCCCCGCACCGCCGTCTACTTCGCCAAGCAGCGAGCCAACGGCAAGAGCAAAAAGGAAGCGATCCGCAACCTCAAACGCCACCTCGTCCGCCGCGTCTACCACCTCCTACACGACCCCAACACCACTCCGACCACCATCTGCTTGACATAGAAGACTCACGCATTAGGAGCAGTCTGCCGTTCGGCTGCCGACTGGCGATCTGCCTACGCAACGCCACAACTGCGGCGGTCGCGATCAAGCATTGAGCGCTTGTGAGCTCTGGTGACCCCGCTCGTCGCAAGGCGGGCCGCCGCGAACCGGTCGGCTGTCGGTGGGCGAGCGCGAGCGGCTTTCGCTTGCCGACTGACCGAGGCTCATGAGTCCTTCGGCGCCGAGGTGCGCATCAGCCGGGCCGGCATCGAGCGAGCGCTTTGCCGCGATCTGGATCGTGAGGGCTAGCCCGGCCGCGCGATTGCTGCTCCGAGATCCCAGCCGCCGGCTGCGCTGCATAGGTAGCGCGTCCTTTCCGCACGCGTTCTGGTGCGCCCCGCTACCGGCGAAGAGCGGGTCGCGGAGGTGGTCAATCCGGCGGTCAATGCCGTCGGGGGGGTCAGATTCAGTCGACGACCGCCTAGTTGACGAGCCGGATGGTGTGGCAAGAGGGCTGGGCCCTCGCCGAGGTCCCGGTGATGCGACACTCGGCGCATGCGCATCGTCGAGTTGGCGGCCGAGCGTGATGATCTGCACGCCTTCGTGGTCATCGACCACGATCACTTCCCTGTGTGCGCGGGCGGGACGCGGATGTTGGCGGATGTCGACGTGCCCGAGGTCGCCCGCTTGGCGCGGGCGATGACGTGGAAGTTCGCCGCGTGCCGCGTTCCGTACGGTGGCGCCAAGGCGGGCGTCCGCTTCGGGGGCGGTGACCGCGCGGCCGTGCTGGCGGCCTACCGGCGCGCGCTCCAGCCCTACCGCGGGGTGTTCCTCACAGGCCCCGACATGGGCACCTTCCCTCAGGACTTTCTCGATGGCGACGAGGACCCCCTGCCGCTTTGGGCGCGGACGCATGAGGGGCTCGGGATGGACGATCTTGCAACCGGTCACGGCGTAAAAGCGGCCGCGGAGGCGGCGCTCGCCCACCTCGGGCGTCCGCTGGCCGGCGCGGCCGTTGCGATCGAGGGCTTTGGGAAGGTGGGGGCAGGCGCCGCGCGAGCGTTCCAGCGCGCTGGAGCCCGGGTGGTGGGCGTGAGCACGGTTGCCGGGCTGGTCGCCCACCCCGATGGCCTCGCGGTCGAGGAGCTGATCGCGTTGCGTAACCGCTACGGCGATCGCTTCGTCGATCATGCAAGCACGCCCGCTCGTGCCCGCGAGGAGCTCTTCGAACTTCACTGCGACGTACTCGTCCCCGGCGCCCGCCCGGACTCGATCACTCCCGGCGTTGCCCACCGTGTCCGCTGCGCGGTCGTGGCGCCAGCGGCCAACGCGCCCTACGATGCCGGCGCCACCGAGATCCTCCACCGTCGCGGGATCATCGGCGTTCCCGATTTCGTCGCCAACGCCGGCGGTGTCCACCTCTATGTGAGTGTGACCGACAAGGACACCCCCGAGACGGCGCTCGCCGTGATTGAGCAAAAGATCCGAGAAGTCGTCGCACACACGCTCGCGACTGCCGAGGAGCACGCCATCACTCCGATTGCAGCCGGGATGCAGGGCGGCCGGGCATACTTCGCGCAGGCGACCGATGCGCCGGACGAAGCGCTGGACGAGCTCTTCGCGTGATCGCCGATCGCCGATCGACCCGACCGGAGGAAAGATGTGTCTTGATCTGGGGTGCTTCGCCCACGGCTCGTTTGGCCAGCGAGGCGCGGTCTGGGTGTGGTCTGGACTCGTGCGCCCCTAGCGCCTTGCCCGTTTGATCCCGGCCGGTCGCCCCGAGCGCTCTCGTGTTAGCGCCGAAAGTAACCACGTTGTCCGACCGGTTCGCACGATCGCATTGGTCGTCGAGTCAGCGCGCGAGCGGATGGCTGTTACGGCGACGAAACGCACCTCCGCGCCGATGCGGTGCTAGCCGGTGACGAGCAAGCGGACGCGCTCGTCAGCTCGCCGGTGTGGTGGACGACTTCCTTGGCGACCTTGGGAGGATGGCCCCCATACGGCCGCCGGGGTCTTCCCTTCCCGGCGAGAAGTGGAAGTGCGGTCGAGAGTGCCCCTGCGGCGACGAACCAGAAGTCTTGATTGGAGCGCGGCCGGCCGGTGCTTGTCTCCTGGCGAGATTCTGAGAAGCTCCCAGTTGATGGAGGACTTCGATCTCACTGAGCGGATGATCACGGCGGCCGAGTTTGCCGGGATCCTGGGCGTGCGTGAAGGCGACGTTTTGCAGTGGATGCTCGCTGGCCGGATCCCGTACGTCGACGGTCCTGAGGGAGAGCCACGAGTTCGCATCCTTGAGGAGCACTCCGTGGACGGACCGATCTCGTCCGGGCTGATTAGGTATTCGATGAGTCGCGACCCCGAGTTCCGGGCTGAGGTTGCACGTCGCCGGCGAGAGCTGGAACTGGAGGCGATGGACTGGGGCGAGGTTGATGTCGAAGCGCTGGCTCGAGCTCTTGCGGCGCGGCTGGAGGCGGCTGTCTCGTCCGCGTGCCACGTGACCGTTGAGCGCGCGATGATCTTCGTGCGCGACGCGGACGGCCATGGTGCCGGCATTGATGTCGCGTTTCATGCCTCATTCCCGGAAGCCGGTCCGGGCGGCGAGCGTGTACGCGGTGCTGCCGTTTCAGCGCTGGCAGGAGCTCAGGACGAGCTAACCATGATCACCACCGATCCGTGGCCCGGGCGTGGCTCGAGCGAGCTTCCTGCCCCGCACGCCGAGTTCATGTCCGACGGCGCGAGGGTCCGCCTGTTCTACGGCAGTCCCGCAGACCCGGTGCTTGAGCTCGAGCCCCTGCGAGTCTCCGAGGTTCTTAGCGGGGCCACCAACTGACTGATCTGCTCATTTGTCTGCACGGCTCGTCGGCTAGAGCCGCGTCGTCTTCTCAAGTCCACCAGGCCGATCGCGTCGAGCAGCCGCTCGTGTCCCAGTTACTCAACCGAACTGTGGAGCATCGCCAAGCACCTCAGGCTCGCGATCGCAGCGGATGGCCGTAATCAGCGCGCCGCCGAGACCTCTCGGTCACGAACCACCAGCCATCTAACGAGCTGGCTGACGTCGCCGGCAACTGCTGCTTGCGGCCGGCGACTGATCGGAGCGGAAAGTCACGCCCTAGCAGCCGCCTTGGCGACAAGGAGCACTCATCCGCTTCGCCGCTCGTGCTCTCGCCGTCGTTCCGATGCGAGCCACATTGGCGTGGACTTGGCTGCTCGAGACTGCTGCATCCTCAGGTTACGAGAGCAGCCCGTCTCGGGGCGGCCACTCCAGCGCCTTGTCCATCGCGAGCGGCTCGCAGGCGTCTGTCCGGACGCCTCCTCTTAGGTGATCCCGATTCAGCCGACCGGCTTTCCGCGGAACGCGCAGGACGCTTCGGCGCCATAAGAGTCCGCTTGCTGTGAGGTCGTTGGGATCGGCTGAGCCTAGGCCTCACGGTAGTAGTGGACAGGAACGCACGCTACGCGGCCTGGCCGAGCTGGCGTAGCTGTCGCCGTTGTCCGGCGGCGAGGTCGTGGGGCAGGGTGAAGGGGAAGTGGCCGAGCATCTCGATGTGCTCGTGCTGTAGCGGTGAGAGGCGTCGGAGGTCTCGTTGGTGATCTGGTGGCCGGTGGCGCGTAGCTGGGCGATCGCGTCGTCGAGGTATTGGGCGTTCCGGAGCACGAGCGCGTTGAGCGCGAAGCCGAGCGCGCCGAGCTGGTCTTCTTGGGTTAGCGCCATCAACTGCGCGAAATCCAACGCTTAGTCTTATGTTTGTCGCCACGGACGCCGTACCGCGCTGCTTGCTTTTTGCCAGAGCAGACGGCGGCTCGGACCGGACTGGTTCAGCGAGGGGTGAGTCTCTCTCTGGAGCCGTCGCGGCCACTGCCCGCTCGTCTGCTTCGATCCATTCCGACCGGTCATTATTCGCGTCGGCTGACGAGTTCGCATCGGCCACGGTGGCCGATGCGGGGGATGGTTCGGGTGCTTTACCGATCCTCGGGCGCCGACAGAGCCGAGTCGTGGGCGGCGACCCAGTTGGCGAGCTGCACACGAGACTCCAGGCCCAGCTTTTTAAGGATGTGGGACACGTGCGTCTTGACCGTCGCCACCGACACGAACAGGTCGGCAGCGATCGCGGGGTTGGACAGCCCGCCGGCCGCCAGCCGTGCCACCTCCAGCTCGCGGGCGCTCAGTTCGTCCCCGTCGTGCGCGGCGACCGCGGTCGGGGCATGTGCGTCGGCCGGGGTCGCGTCCTCGAGCGCGGCGGCCACAACCTGGGCGCGGCCGAGCGCGTAGCCCCGGTCCCAGCAGCTTTTGTAGCGGGCTTCGTCCAAGCCGGCCCGCACCGCCGCCTCGCAGGCGTCGTGGTGGGCCTGCGCGTAGGGAAAGATGGCGATCCCGAGCTCTTGCGATAGCGCCGCGCCGGCACCCAGCAGCAGCGCTGCGCGTTCGAGCTCGCCCGAGGATTCCGCCACCCAGGCCAAACCCTCGAGGCTGGTGAGCATTCCCCATCGGTGACCGATCAGATCCTGAATCCGGACCGCTGTCTTGAGTCTCGCCTCGGCCGTCGGTGCATCTCCCGACAGCCACTCGATGGTCCCCAGCATCCCGTTCAAGAGCCCCCGGACCACCTGGTCGCCGGCCCGCTCACTAGCCTGGAGCGCGTCGCCGGCTAGCCGCCGCGCGTCCGCCAGCTGGCCGGCACTGGCACGCGCAAGGGCAAGCAGGAAAAGAGACAACGCCAGCCCCATCGGGTCATCCACCCGCAGCATGCGTTCCTGGGATTCGGCGGCGAAGTCACCCGCCAGGTCGGGATGCCCCAACCGCAGATGAACCAGCCCCAGCCCATGCAGGGCGTACGCCAGCTCCCGATCCCCTCCCGCCTGATCGCAGACCAGCCGTGCCTCCTCTGTGGTCTTGGTGAGGAACGCGAGCGTCCACAGCGCCATCACGCGGACCGGACTGGGGGTCGGGGCCATCGCCAGCAACGCCTCGAGACGCCGCGCGCCGGCGCTGTAGCGGCCCCGCACCAGCCAGTAGAGCCACAGATCGGTGGCCATCCGAAGCCCGATCTCCGCGTCTGGGGGCGATCCGGCGAAGAAGTCAAGCGCTGCTTCGACGTTCGCCCACTCGACGTCCAGCGACTCGAATGTCTCGACCTGCGCGGGAGTCCCCCACCATGGACGATCCCCACCCGAGAAACGCCCGGCGTACCACGCGGCATGCCGTCGCGCCAGCTCGACCTCCTCACCAGCCTCGGCCAGTCGCTGCGCGCCGTACAGCCTCAGCGTTTCCAACAGCCGATAGCGCCCATGGCGGCTTGCATGCCCCATCGTCAGAATCGATTTGCCCACCAGGCTTCCCACGACATCGATGATTCGCTCGCGCTCGAGCCCCGCACCAGAGCAGACGGCCTCGGCAGCTTTGAGGCTAAAGCTGCCCGCGAACACGCTCAGGCGCCGCCACAAGATCCGCTCCTCCTCTGACAGAAGCTCATGGCTCCAATCGACCGTCGCGCGCAGCGTCTGGCTGCGCCGAGGGCCGGTCGGGTGAGCGCCCGCCAGCAGCCGGAGCCGATCGTCCAGACGCTCGCGCAGATCATCGGCGGTCATCGAAGCCAGCCGGACCGCCGCCAGCTCGATCGCCAGCGGCATCCCATCCAGGCGCCGGCAGATCTCGCTCGCAGCGCGAAAGTTGTCGTCGCTAAGCGCGAAACCCGGAGCCACCGCGACCGCACGCTCAACCAGCAACTTGAGCGCCTCGACCTCCCCCAGCTCGGCGACGGACAGCCGCTCCCCATCCCCGGGAACGTCAAGCGCGGACAAAGCCACGACCGCCTCCCCGGGAATGTCCAGCCGCTCCCGGCTGGTGCACAGAATCCGCACCCGGTCACACCCCGACACCACCAAGGCCGCCAGGTGCCGGCAGGCGTCGAGCAGGTGCTCGCAGTTATCGAGCACGAGCAGCAGGCGCCGCTCCCGCAAGCGAGCCATCAGCGCGTCCTCGATCCCGTCTGCGTCGCGTTGCTCCTGCACCCCCAGCGACCGCGCGAGCGCGTAGGGCACAAGTTCCGGGCCTTCCACCTCGGCCAGCTCAACCATCCACACGCCGTCCTGGAAGTGGCGCCCCAGCCGGTGCGCCGCGCGCAGCGCCAGCCGGCTCTTGCCGATCCCGCCCGGACCGGTGAGCATGATCACGCGCGCGCTAGACAACAACTTGCGGACCTCGCCCAGCTCACGGCCCCGCCCCACGAAGCTGCTCAGCTCAACCGGCAGATTGCCCGCAGTTGACTGCTTCAGCCCGGTCGCCATACCCCCACCGGAACGAAACGACCACGCGACCCCGCGATCTCCACCCGACTCAACCGTTCCTCTAACGAACCGAGAGCTAACATTGCACGCCCGCCGAAAGGATACGGCCCCTCACCGAGACCCGGTCACCCAGACCCCGGCGAACCGATCGTACTCCGAGCTGCAAAACACGCCCCGGGGACGCGCCCCCAGGTGATTCGACAGCACGGTTCGGCTCCCAGCCGGATCCCGCCCAGGAGCGCACACGCGCAGACATCCGGCTACATCACCCACCACCTGAAACTCGCCGGACGGCCGACCCGCTTTTCAGCGACGACGCCGTGGCCCTCGTCCACGACACCGCCCGGGGCCTGCCGCGGGCCGTCAACAACATCCGCTACCCGAGGGCACTCGTCGCCGCCAGGGCCGAACGCAAGAACATCGTCGACGAGCGGTCGCCCGCACTGCGGTCAGCGAAATCACGTCAGACTGAACACCACCACGCCCCCTGAACAAGGCCCCGCCGGCTGGCGCCGGCAGGGCCTTGTTCACGCTCGCACATGCCCACCGTGGATGACGCCTTCATCCTCATCTTGAGTGGCCGTGCACAGTCGGCGTGATCAATGAAGCTTTCCTTTTCTTCACCAGCTGGCGGGCGTGAGAAGCTCGGTGCGGTGGGCTTGGGCCCAGTCGGTGAAGCTTCGTGCCGGGCGGCTCGTCACTGCGGTGATCTCGCCTGTCGGCTCGGAGTTGTACGGCTCCAGGGTGGAGCGGAATAGCTCGATGACGGCCTGCGCCAGCTCCTCGGGCATGCCGTAGGACACCATCTGCGCGAGCGTGCCGGCCGGGTCGGCTTCGGCGTAGCGCAGATCGCGGCCCAGCACCTGGCTGAGGATTGCGACCTGGTCAGGGGGGCTGAGCGGTTCGGGGCCGGTGAGCTCGTAGACCCGGTGGTTGTGGCCGTCATGGGTGAGGCAGACCGCGGCGACCGCGGCGATATCCGCCGGGTCGACGACAGCGGCCCGGCCAGCGGCGAACGGGGCGTACACGATCTGATCCGCCGCGATCATCGGCGCCCAGTTGAGCGCGTTGGACATGAACGCGGTAGGCCGCAGGAACGTCCACCCGATGCCGCTGTCGCGGATTGCCTCCTCCCCGGCCCGGTGCCAGGTGGTGATCGGATCGGTGGCGCCGTGTCCGACGCCGAGCACGGACAGCTTGACGATCCGCTCCACGCCCGCTCGCAACGCCGCGGCGACGAGCCGGTGATCGCGTGCGTCGCTGCGGAGCCCGTCGGTTAGCAAGAACACCGCGTGCACACCGTCCAGCACGGGTGCCAGATCGCTGTCGGCAAGATCGGCCACGACCTTCTGGGTGCCGCCGGGGAAAACCGCGCCGCGCTTGCGGGTGAGGACCCGGATGTGGCCTGCCTGGGAGGGGAGGAGCGCTGCGATGACTTCCGACCCGACGGTGCCGGTGGCTCCGGTGATCAAAATCATGAATTCTGGTCCTTTGCTTGAGATGGGTTTTCGGGGTGAGTTTGGAGTTGCGCCTAGCTCCCGCGGGCTGGAGCTCTGCCCCGCGACGCCACGCTGGGCCAGCTGACCTCGTTAGGCGTCTAGGAGCACCGGATCGACTGAGGCGCTCAGCCCGCGAGACCGGGGACGGCTGCGGCATCGGCGCCGACGGCCGCCGCCTCGGCCTCGCCGCTGCGGGCTGCCTTTGAGTGTTGGTGGCTGTCGCGCGAGGAGATCAGCACGGCGGCGAGGATCGCTCCGGCGACAGCGAAGCCGGCGCCGACGAGGAACGCCCGGTCAAAGCCTTTGGTCAGCGCCACGGCGGAGCTATGGACGCCGGCGTGAAACAGGCTTTGGGTGCGGCTGTTGGCGATCGTGGCCAGGATGGCGAGCCCGAGCGCGCCGCCGACCTGCTGGGAGGTGTTGATCAGACCGGAGGCCAAGCCGGCCTCGTGTGGCTCGGTTTTGGTCACGGCGGCGATCGTCACCGGCACGAACGCAAACCCGAGGCCGAAGGCGGCGAGCAGCGACGGGCCGAGCACGTCGGCGAGGAACGAACCACCCGTCGCCGGTACCTGTGAGAACCACAGCAGGCCGCCGGCGACCAGCACCATGCCGGCGATCAGGGTTGGTTTGAAGCCGACGCGGGTGACCAGCTGGGCGGCGAGGCCCGCCGCGATGATGATCCCCACCGCCAGCGGGAGGTAGGCGATCCCGGTCTTGATCGGCGAGTAGCCCAGCACGTCTTGGAGGTAGAGCGAAATGAAGAAGAACATCGAGAACAGCGACATGCCGATCAGCAGCCCGACGATGTTGGCGCCGCGCAGGGTCTGCAGCCGGAAGATCTGAAACGGCATCAGCGGATCACGCTGGCGGCGCTCGATCGCCACAAACGCGATCAGCGCCACCACGGCCGCGGCCAGGCAGACGATCGTCCGGGTCGCCCCCCAGCCGACGTTGACCGCGTCAACGACGGCGTAGACGAGCAGCGCCAGCCCGCCGGTGACGGCCACCGCCCCGGGGATGTCGAAGGAGTGCCCCGCCTGTTCGCGGCGGCTCTCGCCAAGCATGCGGGGGGCCAGCGCGGCGGCGATCAGCCCGATCGGGACGTTGACAAACAGCACCCAGCGCCAGTTCAGCCCGCTGGTCAGGATCCCGCCCAGCAGCACCCCGGCAGCGCCGCCGGCCCCCGCCACCGCGCCCCAGATACCGAGCGCGCGGTTGCGCTCGGCCCCATCGGCAAACGTGGTGGTGATGATCGACAGCGCGGCCGGAGACACGATCGCGGCGCCCAGACCCTGGACCGCGCGAGCGGCGATCAGCCACGTCTCAGACTGCGCCAAGCCGCCGGCCAGCGACGCCAACGAGAACACGACGAGTCCGACCATGAACATCCGCCTCCGGCCCAGCAGGTCGGCCATCCGCCCGCCCAACAGCAAAAAGCCGCCGAACGTCAGCGTGTAAGCGTTCACCACCCAAGTGAGATCGTCGCGAGAGAAGTGCAAATGAGCGCCGATCGACGGCAGCGCAACGTTGACGATCGAGGCGTCAATCACGATCACGAACTGCGTCATCGCCAACAGGATCAACGCGAGATTCTTCGCGCGGGGCGTAAGCGAGCTCATATGCTCATCCCCAGCATCCGGCCCAAGCCCGACAGCGACGCGAAGGCAACTCGCTGCAGGCGCGAGGTGCGGATCGCGGTCGGGTGAGCTTTGAATACCATCGCTGCGTAGATCGCTTGACGCGGACTACGCGGTGCTCCGGAGCCCATCCTCCCGGTCGATGTCAGCGCCGCGATGTCGCGGAAGAACCCCTCGTTATCGGCGGCGGGGCGGTGGCGATTGATGAACCTAACCGGCTCATCGTGAGTGTTTCGCAGGGTGTGGCGGTGACCGGGAGCCGCTGCGGCGCGCTCCCCAGGACCATAGGTACGCCAGGTGCCGTCCAGCTTGACGTCAAGTCGGCCCTCAACGATCTCAAAACTGTCTTCAACATTGTCGTGCACGTGCACCGGGGGGCTGGGTTGGTGGGGACCCAGCCAGGCATTTGCCTCAAGAACTTCGCCATCGGTGTCCTCGCCGTTGCGCACGATCTCCCAACACATATCCTGGCCCGGCCGAAAGTCGATGCGCCGACTCGCGGTAGAGCGGTTTGCAGGGTCAACGGAAGCAGTAATCACAGGGGCTCCATTCGGTCAATGGTTCTTTCTTGGTTGTGGCGTGCTGCTGTCCTGGCGATACTGCGCCTCGGTCGGCGCGCTGTCATCGGCCGACTGGCCGATGCGGGGGATGATTTGGGGCCGCTACTGGCCGGCCGAGATGCGCCGACCCGGGGTCGTGCGGGACGACCTAGCTCGACAGCCGCAAGCGAGACTCCGCGGCTAGCAGCCGCGCGCGATCGCCGCGCAGGTCGCCGAACCGATCCGCGGCGCCGATTCGTCTGGCAGTCAGAGGCGAAGGCGCACACGGCATCGAAGACGTCCTGATTCTGTTTGTCGACGCGCTCGAGCGCCAACGGCGTCGATGACTCCGTTGCCAACCAAGCACCCATGCCGACGAAGCACCCATGCCTTGTTTCCACGGAACGCCGGTCGACTGACAATCGAAATCGCCCAAGAAAGGCGTCCGGATTGCGGCCTGTGAGACAACTCGCGGCTGACGAAGAGGAGCAGCGTACCGATTCGCGGCACTGCTCCTTGTGGCGGCGGCGCTGCCGGCCGAGAACGCGCACCGAGCGGTCGAGGTCCGTCCGCACAGGCGCAGGAACGCGTTGAGCGTCATGCGAGAGCCGCGCTCCGTTCCCTGGCGTACGTAGGTGGGCGAGAACGCACCCCCAGCGGCACTACGGCCGCGGCTGACCCATTTGGCCGGGTCGGGTCGAGCGCGCCGATCAGCAACATCGCCCGGATCCGGTTCGGAAACAGGTTTGCGTGGGTCGCTCCGAGAAACGTGCCGTACGAGCCGCCCACATACGTCACCTGCGGCGCGCCGACGGCGCGCCGCAGCAGATCCATATCCCTCGCCGAGTCAGCGGTGGACACGTGACGCAGCAGATCGCCGCTCCGGCGTTGGCAGTGGCGACCGAACGCCGCCCAGCGAGGAATCCAACGCGACCGCTGCGCCGCGCCGACCGGGAACGACAGCGCAGGCTTTCCGACCCCCGCCAGAAAGCGATCCTCGGACGCCTGCGACGCGAAGCAGCGGACCGGTGTGCTCTGCCCCAGACCGCGCGGATCCCAGGTGACGACATCGAACCGCCGGACCCAGGCCCGCGGAAACAACGCGATGACCTGGCGCAGCAGGGGCTTGGCCGCCGCCGGCCCGCCCGGGTTATAGAACAACGTGCCGATCCGACGCGACGGATCGGTCGCGCGGTGCCGGATCACCGCCAGCTTGATCTTCCGCCCGCGCGGCTCGCGTAGTCCAACGGAACCCTCACAGTCGCACACTGAAAACCGCGCTCGGACACATCTGAGCACCGATGCCAGACCAGCAGCGGCACCCTCCCCCCGGCCAGTCGCTCGCCGACGCCCGAGGCGCCCGCGGACTGCGCGAACATCACCACGGCGATCACGGACAAGCAGATTGCGCCAACCAGCCGAGCCCTACCACTGAATTCCCACCTCACAACGTCGCTCCCTCCACGGATGTACGTGTCCCAGAGCATCGCAGCGCCCCACCTGCGCCACATCGTGGAGACCCCCAGACTTCCACCCCAGAATTCATGAAAACTGGGTGCGGGGACCGCTTCCCGACCCCCGGGGTGCCCCCTAGGCACCCCACAATGGGAGGGCAGCGGTCCCCGCACCCGTTCGGTTCGGCGCCCGGCGCGTGACGGCTCAAGCCGGTCGTCACGGCAGATCGGCAGCGACGTGACGCGCCGCCCTGGCGCTTGAGCTGGCGCTCGCGCGCACGGTCACCCGGCCAGGTTCGAGCGAGCGTCCAGTCGATGCCGGCTCGCGAGGACCTCCAGCAGCCGCGCGCCGGCGCCGCGCTCGTGCAGCTTGAGACGGGTGGCCGCTCATCGGGCCCACAAGAAAACCGTGTCCCCAAACATGTCCCCAACTCAGCAATCTGCCCTGCGCTGACTGGAATCAGCGGCCCTGAACTGCTCGTATCTACGGCAATTGCCCTGCAAATGAGCAACTTGTAATGAAGGGTTGCCGGCTCAAGTCCGGCGGCGGGCTCTGGGAAGTGCTGCAAGCCCTTTAGCGTCCTCAGAACTGGAGAAAGGTGCTCCCCTCCGTGATCGCGGGCGGGTCGACCGTCGTTCCGAAATTCTCCTTCACCCACTCGGCCGCACGCCGCGAGGACTCGTCGGTGCTGGTCTTGTCCTGGCACACCGTCACAGCCACCCCGCCGCCCTCGGTACGAAAGGCCGCGAAGCTAACAAAACCAGGCACCCCGCTGATGATGGTCTTGAGGTCCTCCGCCCGCTCTCCGGCGAGGTCGAACAGCTCAGACGCACCCTCCCCGGAATAGCTCCGAATCACCACGTGCATCACGCGCCCTTTCCGTGGCTACTGCCACGTCGGTTCTCTAGGCGCACGCTATCCAATGCCTCGCCAGCTCGCGGAACCGCTCCCCCAATTTGCAGTACGGCCGAACGCCGACGCTAGCCGCGCCGCTTCCGCTTCGGCCTAGTCGCAGCTGTGAGGCAGCCGTCCGACGAACACCTGCTCCCGCGGCCAGCGGGCGTCAGAGGTGGTGTCCGAGCCCTGATCAGGCTGCCGCTTTGGTCCCGCCGCCTCCCCAAGGAGAAGGCCGTTCCTCGTGGCTGTGCGGCGAGTTTCCCGGTCGTCGCGCAAGGCCTCGGCCGGACCGCCGCGCTGAGCGCCTTCCGTCAGGCCTCGTAGTGGAGTTCGTGCCGATGACCGGGAGTTGGAACCACGCCCGGCGTCCCGGCCTGGGTGTCGTTGCGGCGGGTCAGGCCCATCCAGAGCCGGCGACGAAGGCGCGGCCCGTCCCCACAATAGTTTGGAGCTGCCTCGGCGTCCGTGTCACGGACAGCTCCGCTCAGGCGCTGCCATGGGCCCAGACCACGCCCAGCTTTCTGACGGTCATCGGTGTCGAGACGAAGGGCTCACGCGGGCAAAGTCCGGTTCGAGCTCGCTGCCGGTCACGTTCTGACCGTGCTGCTACGACCGCTTTTCGCTACCAGCTGAGTCGCTCCCTGCGCCGGTCTGCATCGACGACGTAGCGTGCCCTGGGACAGTTCTGGGCGGGTAGTCTATGGGCCCTGCTGCGGCTTCGGCGACATTGCAGACGCGGGCCAGTCACGGATGCGATTCTTGCCGTTGAGGCGCGTCGGCGCTCCGTCGGGTCGAAGCGGGTGCGTCTACGTGCTTGCGGCGAGATCCGCCGTTGTTTTAGGCTGGCGGTCAACGAGTGTTGTCATTGATCGGTGGCCGGTAACACGCAATCCAAAGGCATCTCTATCGAATGTTCGGACTGCTTTCGCTCGGGTTCACGCTGAGCCTCGACAACTTTCGCAGCTCGCTCGTGCTCGGAGGCCTTAAGCCGACCTTCCTTCAGTCGGTCAAGACATCCGTCATCTTCGCCCTGTGGGATGGCGTCGCACCGGCGATCGGGATCCTCATCGGCCACTTCCTGAGCGACAGGATCGACAACACCGCCGACACGGTCGCAATGATCGGTCTCGGCGCATACGGCGCTTTCCTCATCGTCCGGTCGTTGATCTCACCCGAGCGTGCGGACCCAAATCTGAAGTGGGCGAGACGCGGGCTGCCGCTTCCGCTGAGCATCGACAACGTCGCCGCCGGCACGGCGCTTGGCCTCGCTGGATACTCTCCCTGGCTCGCCCCCATCTTCTTCGCGGTGATCACCTTCGCGATGTCGATCGCCGGGCACCAAATTGGCCGCACAGTGGCGCACTTCTTCGACTTCATCCCTCGCATCAACACCGACCTGTTGACCGGGATCGGGTTCGCCTTAATAGCAACCCTGATGGCAGTTGGCGTCGCCCTCCCGCTGTCCGGCGGCTGATACCCCACCCACCAACCTCAACGCGAGCGGTGCTCTCAGAGGCGCTGGGAGAGGGACAGTGCGGCTCGTCCGGTGGCCGCGATTGCGACGCCGACGGCCGCGACGCCGGCAGTGATCCCCAGGGCGCTCGCTGTGAGCGGCTCGACGCCCAGCGCTGCTCCGGCCTGGGTTAGGGACAGGATGGCTGCGGCGATGAGCGCTACGAGCGCCCATGCCGGAAACGCGATGTTACGTCGCAAGGACAATCCCGGTCGGGCTCTCAGGCTCCAGGCGATCGCCACGTTCGCTGTGAGCCACCCGGCTACGGCGGCCGCGATCGCGATGCTAGTGCCAGAGGCGGCCCGGACGATCAGAAACGCGGGGAGCACCGCGATCGTGAGCGCGACGGCGGTGAGGGCGATCGCGGACAGTTCCCCGCGGTCGAGGAACCGGCTGGCGGGATCGCGTGGTGGACGATCCATCGTCGCCGGCGCCGTGGGTTCAGAGACAAAGGCCACCGACGCTCCGATATCCATGAACAGCTCAAGCACGACGATGTGCACGGGGTGAAACGGGGCGGGCAGTCCCAACGCCAGTGGGACGGCGATGACTACGACCAGTGCGAGCTTGGCACCGAGGTAGAAAGCGACCGCACGCCGCAGCTGAGAGGCCAGACCGCGACCGCCCTCGACCGCGCGGACGATCGTCGGGTACGCATCGTCGACGAGCACCAGGTCAGACGCCTCGCGCGCGAGATCGGTTCCGCGCCCGCCCATCGCGATCCCGACGTTCGCCGCGGCGAGGGCCGGCGCGTCGTTGACGCCGTCGCCGGTAACGGCGACCGCCTCGCCGCGATCTTGGAGGATCTGAACGAGCCTTAGCTTGTCTGCGGGCGTGGCGCGCGCGATGACAGCCGGGCCGCGCAGCCGCGTGGCGAGCTCGTCGTCGTCCAGAGCGTTGAGCGGCGCGCCGCCGTGCAGGATCTGGGGAGTGCGAACGCCGGCCTCGCGCGCAGCGGCGGCGACCGTCTCCGTGTGGTCTCCGCTGACGACGATCGTCCGCACCCCGGCGTTGGCGAGGTCGGCCACGGCATCGCGGACCCCGGCCCGCAGCGGATCGTGGAACGCGGCCAGTCCGACGAAGTCGAGCTCGGCTTCGGCGGTCATAGCGTTGCGAGGAGCGGAAGCGATGCGGCGCTCGGCGACCGCGATCACACGTAGCCCGTCGTCCGCGAGCCGCTCGACTCGCGCAAGTACCGACGTCCGCTGGGTCGGGGACATCGCGCACGCCTCGAGGACGGCCTCCGGCGCTCCCTTCACGGCCACCCGCACACCGCCGGTGTCGCGCCACACCGCACTCTCGCGCCGGCGCACCGGATCGAACGGGTAGCGAGCAAGGCGCTCGCCTGGTATGAGCTCGCCTCTGCCCTCGACCAGCGCGCGATCCACCGGGTCCTGCGCGGCCGCCGCCCCGTGGGCGGCCGCCGCCGTGCCGAGCACGCGATCGCGGTCGCCGTCGATACGTTCCATCAGCAGCCGGTTCTCGGTCAGCGTCCCGGTCTTGTCAGCGAGCAGCACGGTGATCGCACCGACCGCCTCGGCTGCGCGCAGCCGTCTCAGCAGAACCCCGTGACGCGCCAGCCGGAGACCGCCGAGCGCGACGAGTGCCGTCACGAGGATCGGCAGCTCCTCGGGGATCGTGGCGAACGCCAGCGTGAGCCCATCGAGCAGCATTTCGCGCGGGTGCCGGCCTCGGAGGACGCCGACGAGCGGCACGAGCACGCATGCCGTCAACGCAACGATCAGGGCTACTCGCGCCAGTTCGGCCATCACACCCTGCAGCGGGGTGGGCGGCTCCTTGGCATGTGTGACGAGGCGACCGAGCCGCCCGATCTCGGTCTCGTCGCCCAGCGCGACGACGACCCCGGCGCCCCCGCCGGCCACCACCGCCGTGCCCGCATACAGCACCGACGACCGCTCCGCCAGTGGCGCGTCGGCTCGCACCGGCTCGGGCCCCTTGGCGGCCGCCACCGGTTCGCCCGTCAGCCTCGACTCGTCGGCGGCCAGGCCGTCGGCCTCGGCGACCCGTGCGTCGGCCGCGACGATGCTGCCGGCCTCGACGATCAGTACGTCGCCGACGACGAGCGCGCCGACCGGCACCGCTACGGCGACGCCAGCGCGCCGGACCAGCGCGTTGGGAGCGCTGAGCTGGCGCAGCGCCTGCAGCGCCCGGTTGGCACGGACCTCGGAGACCGCCTCGACGGCGCCGATGACCACGATCACCGAGAAGATCGCGATCGCGTCGCGAAGCTCACCGAAGATCGCCGAAAGGACTGCTACCCCGAGCAGCAGCAGCATGAGCGGCTCCACGAGCGACTCGAGGATCTCCTCAAAGACCGCCGAGGTGCGACCTCGTTCGGTCTGGACCGCCGCCAGAGGGCGCCGTGCCACCTCCTCAGGCCTCAATCCTTCCGGATGGCTGCCAGTGCGCTCCCACACCGCCGCCAGCGTTTGTGCATGGGGCGGGTCGGCGGGCGATGGGTCGGCACGCACCGTTTCGTGCGTTGCGCTCGGCATGAAACGCATGATACGTCGGGGCAGTAACCGCGCGGTACTTTTGAGATCATGGTCTGCCGTGGCCCGAGACTGGTTGCTCATCACCACCTCCACCCCCCGCGGAGGCAGCTCGACGCTCCGCGTCTACGCGTGGCGCAAGCTGCGCAGCCTGGGCGCTCACTACCTCCAACAGTCCGTGTGCCTGCTCCCAGCGACGCCGAAGACCACGCGCGTCGTAGCGCGGCTCGTCACTCGGCTACGCGCTGAGGGCGGCCAAGGCGAAATGCTTCGTATCCGTCTGGCCGACACCAACCAGGAAGCGGCGATCATCGACGCGATTCGGCGCGAACGGACCGACGAGTACCACGAGGTAGTCGAGCGTACTCACCAGTTCCACGAGGAGCTCCAACTCGAGCGACGCCGCGGTCGCGCCACCTACACCGAGCTGGAGGAATCCGACGCTGACCTCGCGCGTCACCAGAAGTGGCTCGCCGCCATCCGTGCGCGCGACTACTTCGATGCGCCCGGCGGCCACGAAGCCGCCTCCGCCGTCACCTCGTGCGAGGAGGCACTCGCCCTGTTCGAAAGCCAAGCCGTGTCCGCGGAACTCGACGAGTCCACGCCCGCCAGCCGACCCGAGCTGCGCGCCCTGGAGGGGGGCAACGAGTAACGCGGCCGGCCGCACTGTGCTGTGTTCGCGAAAAGCAGCAGCTGCCGCCATGGCGAGAGGCTGTTTCACAAAAGGGGTCTGTCCGGCGGGCGGTTGAGATCCCGGGCACGGCTCAGAACTTGCGGACAGCGATCAGGTGTTCTTGCTGCCGCCGTCGTTGCACGACTGGCTGTCGGAGGATCATTCGGCGTGATGGGTGCTCGACGCGGTCGCCGAGATGGACTGACGGCGTTTTATGCGCGCTATCGGGCCGATGGCCATGGGCGGGCGCCCTATGACCCGGGGTCATGTCGCGGTGTTGCTTTGTGGGTATGCGATCGGTGAGCGGTCGGCGCGGCGGATCGACCCGTCTTATGTCCGGCGGCTGCTGCCGCGTCTTGCCGCTCGCGCCGGTGTGGATCGCCGCGTCCATGCCCACGGCCTGCGCCACACCGCCGACGCCGAGCTGGCGCGGGAGGGCACGCCGATCAACGTGATCGGCGACGCGCTCGGGCACTCGACGCCGGCGGTGACTGACCGGTATCTGCTTGCTGTCGGCCCGATGCACGTGATCGACACGATCCGCGCACGCGCTGGGATAGCGCGTAGCGACGACGGGAGAGGAAGGGGCCGGCAGTGGGGGCTCCGTGCCGGGCCCCTAGGTGAGGCGTCGTGCCTCTACCTCTCAGGTTAGGACGCGCGCGCGATCCGAGGAGTCAGTAGCAACCGCGTGAGAAGGCCCCGCCACGCCCACGCGCGCCAACCCGCCGAGTCGCCGGTTAGCCCACAGCCGGGGATAAGCCGGTGCCGTCTATCATGACCCGTCTCGCAAGCACGTTCAGAGGGAGGACGGGAAATGGCTGAGAGGGTTGCGCACGTGGTGGGCAAGGGTCCTGGCCGTCGTATCGGACTCGGGACGATCGTCGGAGCTCTGATCACCGCAGCGGCGCTGCTCGCCGCCGGCGTGTTTGCCTCGCCGCCAACGGCCCGGGCGTCCGCGCGCACCACTCATCGCCACCCACCTCGTGGCCACCGCCTCAACGCTTCGACTCCACAGGTCAGCCAGCAGCAGATCAACGCGCGGGTTACCTCGTTGATCCAGCGCATGACCGTCGCCGAGAAGTTTGGTCAGCTGGAGATGGCCGGTCCCAACGGGCCCAACGGAACGCCGGGCGATCTCGTGTCCGAGGCTCGGAACGGGCAGATCGGGTCAGTTCTAGATCTCGTCGGCGTCAAGAACATCAACGAGGTCCAGCAGGCGGCTCTGAACTCGCGCCTCCACATCCCGCTGATCTTCGGACTCGACGTGATCCACGGCTACAAGACGATGTTTCCAGTGCCGCTCGGCGAAGCGTCGAGCTGGGATCCGGCCCTGGTCAAGAACGACGAGGTGGTATCGGCTGACGAGGCCACCGCGGACGGGATCAAGTGGACGTTCAACCCGATGGTCGACATCACCCGCGATCCGCGGTGGGGGCGTGTCGTGGAAGGCGCCGGGGAGGATCCGTTCCTCGGATCGGCGATCGCCGCCGCAAAGGTGCGCGGCTACCAAGGCTCCAATTTCGCCGCTCCGAACAAGATGGCCGCAACCGTCAAGCACTTTGCCGCCTATGGTGCTCCGGTGGCTGGCCGTGAATACAACACGGTCGACATGTCGACCCAGCAACTGTTCAACGACTACCTGCCGCCCTACAAGGCGGCGGTCGACGCGGGCGTGGCGACGGTGATGGCCTCGTTCAACTCCCTCAACGGCGTGCCCAACACGGCCAACCCGTACCTCCTGCGGACGATCCTGCGCCGCGAGTGGGGCTTCGGTGGCACGACCCTGAGCGACTATCAAGCAGTCCAGGAGCTCGAGGATTTCGGCTACGCCAACGGTGGGGCCGAGGCGGCTCGGCTGGCGCTGACGGCCGGGATCGACATCGAGATGGCGGTCTCGATCGGCGTCCAGGCTGATGGCACGCTCTACTCCACCTACGCCAGCTACGGACCACAGCTCCTCGCGTCCGGAAAGATCACCCTGGCCGAACTCAATAGCGCGGTGCGCCATGTGCTGACGCTCAAGTACCTGGCCGGCATGTTCGCGCACCCGTTCACAGACCCCAACCGGGTGAAGACGGCGGAGCTGACGCCGGGCAACCTCCAGGCGGCCCGTAAATCGGCCGACAGGTCGATGGTCCTGCTCGAGAACCACAAGCAAGCCCTCCCGCTGAGCACGAGCACACGCTCGATCGCGGTCGTGGGACCGCTCGCCGACGACCCGCTCGACCAGCTGGGGCCGGATGTGCCGATCGGCTATGACACGACGCCGGCGGACCTGAAGCCGGTCGACAAGGTCGTTTCGGTCCTCGATGGGATCAAGTCCGCGGCGCCGAACGCCGCGGTCACCTACGCCCCGGGCTGCGACCTCAGCACCGGCTGCACGTCCGACACGGGCTTCACCGACGCCGTCAACGCGGCAAATTCAGCGGCGGTCACCGTCGTGGTCGTCGGCGAGCCATCCTCGTACAGCGGCGAGGCGTCGTCGCGGACGATGCTTGATCTGCCGGGTGACCAGCTGAAGCTCATCCAACAGATCGCCGCGACGGGCAAGCCGTACGTCGTTGTGCTGATGAACGGCCGACCGCTGACCATCCAATGGCTCCATGACAACGCACCGGCGCTGCTCGAGGCGTGGTATCCGGGCACCGAGGGCGGCAACGCCGTCGCCGACGTGCTGTTCGGCAAGGTCAATCCGGGCGGCAAGCTGCCCATGTCGTTTCCGGTCAACGTGGGTCAGATCCCCGTCTATTACAACGAGTTGCCGACGGGCCGCCCGTTCGATCCCAACAACAAGTACACGTCGAAGTATCTCGACGCTCCGAACACGCCGCTGTATCCGTTCGGCTACGGACTGTCGTACACGACGTTCTCGCTGTCTAGCCCGCACCTGTCATCGACGAGCGTCTCCCGGAACGGGACGATGACCGTCACCGACACCATCACCAACACCGGGTCAGTCGCCGGCGATGACGTCGTCCAGCTGTACCTGCACGAGGACTACACGACGATCCTGCAGCCCGTCAAGAAACTCGAGGGGTTCCAGCGGGTGACCCTAAGCCCGAGACAGTCCAGGACGGTCACGTTCAAGCTGGGTCCGCAGAACTTCGGCTACTACAACAACCAGGGCCGATTCGTCCTCCAGCCCGGGCCGTTCAAGCTGTGGGTGTCGGATACCTCCGATACCAGCAGCCTCACGCCATCCACGTTCACGCTCGGCTAGGAGGAGTCGTCGTCGCTGTGCGCCGACTCCCGGTCCGGATCGCTTCGATCCTCGCCGTCAGCATCCTGGTGCTGGCGGCAGCGCTCCCTGCGTCTGCGAACGCCGCGACAGGGTTCGGCCGACTGCGCGCCCACCAGCGCGCCGTGCTGCACGGGATCGCCGCCGACACCTGGAAGTTCTACGCCGCCGATGTCGACTCCACCACCCATCTGCCGCTAGATAACCTCGGGCCGGGGGCCGTCCGCGGCGCCTACACGTCGGCGGCCAACATCGGCGTCTACCTGTGGGCGGTGATCGCTGCCCATGACCTGAACCTGATCAGCCGCAGCCACGCCGACGCGCTCATCACCTCCACGCTGAACGAAGTCACGAAGCTCAAGCGCTACGACGGCTTCCTGTACCAGTGGTATGACATCAACAACGGCAACGTCCTGCTCAACCCGGGCCAGGGCGACTGCACCGAGACGACACCCACGCAGGACAACTGCTGGTTTGTGTCGGCAGTCGACAACGGCTGGTATGCGTCCGGGCTGATCGAGGTCCGGCAGGCGCTGCCCGAGCTGCGAAGGCTGGCGGATCGTCTCATCGCCCCGATGGACTTCTCCATCTTCTACGACAACCGCCCGCAGACCGACTGCAACACGAATGCCTTCCTCCCGGGCAACCCGCCGACCGGCCAGCAGTACGGCGGCTACTACGTCGACCAGGGGCCGGCCGGTTACCACAACGGCGCCCTGTACTCAGACCCGCGCATCTCCATCTACATCGGCATGGGCCTGCGCCAGATGCCCGGGGACGTGTGGTGGCGGACGTGGCGGACGCTGCCGCCGAAGCGCTGCTCCACCGATCCGGACTTCTCCTGGCAAGGGCAGTGGCCGGTGCCGGGCTATTGGCAGACATACACCGATCCGCAGTCCGGCAAGACATTCGATGTTTGGGAGGGCCACTACGTCTATCCCGGCACCTCGCTGACGTTCATTCCGACGTTCGCCGGCGGGATGTTCGAGGGGCTGATGGCCAACCTCGTCGTTCCGGAAACGAGGTGGGGGACCCACAGCTTCGGGCTGGCTGATCTGCGTTGGGCTCAGGTGCAAAAGAAGTACGCCACCAACGTGCTGCACTATCCGGTGTGGGGGATGTCGCCCTCCAGCACCGCCGATGACACGGGCAACTACGACGCCTACGGCGTCCAGGGGCTGGCATTCGGTCCCGGCAGGGGCCTGTCGCAGTTGATGTGCACGCCCACTTCCGCATCCCCGTGCACCACCGAGGACGTGGTCAGCCCTCACGCGTCAGCGATTGCGCTCCCCGTCCTGCCCGATCAGGCCTATGCCAACCTCCAGGCGCTGCGCGCCCGCTACCCGGACATCTACACCACCGACGGCGGGTTCTATGACGCCGTCAACCCCCGGACGGGCTCCGTCGGTCACCGCCGGCTGGTGCTCGACCAGTCGATGATCATGGCGGCAATCGACGACGCGCTCAACCACGACGCGCTGGGGCGGTACTTCGCCCGCGACCCCATCTCCTGGGCGGCCCGCGTCTACCTGTCTCTGGAGCGGATGTCGATCCGGTAGCGGCGGCCAGCGACGCGACCGACTGGGAGAGGCCCGCAACAGGGGCCTGTAGGAATGCTGCTGCGCCACGCTGCCCGGATGCAGGACGCAGCGCCACCGCCACGCTCGCTGCCAGCTTTGCGACTCACGGCTATAACAACAGCAGTGGTGAAGGCGGCCGCTTTTCGCGGGATCTCCTTGTCTTGACGCAACCTTGCGTTCTCCCGCCGCAGCGTCCTGAGCTCGTCACGCTCAGCGGTCGTGATCCCGTCATCGCGCTCCCGGCGATCGAGCTGGTCCTGCCTGAGCCAGTTACGCAGACACGACTCCGCGATCCCCAGCTCGTGAGAGGGTGTCCGAAAAACTGTAGGCGGGTTTGGTCAGTCGGCTAGGCGGTCTCCGAAGTGGATCTCGGAGGCCGGCATCCGGCGAGCACGACCAGCGGTCGAGTGACGGGCTCCTCGCGCACTGCTCCGATCGCTCATGGTGGGCGCAGACGATCGCTTGCAAAGCGTTCACGGGTGTGTGTCGTCATTGGCCTGCACGATCGGCTTGTGCCCGGCGCCGGCCACCGAGCGATAGCGAGGAGACGCCAATGGCGAGCAGGACCACCACGCCGAGAACGGCGAAGGCCGCTGGGAGCCTGGGAGCGATTGCGTGGGCGTTGAGAACGGCGCCGAGGATCGATACCGACATCAGGGCACCGGCCTGCCGGGTGGTGTTCTGCACGCCGGAGGCGAGCCCGGACTGATCCTCGGTGACGGTGGCAAGCAGCAGCGAGGTGAGGGCCGAAAACGACACGGTGCTGGCAAGGCCGATCAGGAGCAGACCGAGCGCGATCACCGGATACGGACTGCGGGCGTCGGTCGGCGCGAGCACCGCGACGCCGAGCGCGCAGCCGACGAAGCCGGCGACCAGCAGCAGCGGATGGCCAAACCGGCTAGACAACCGACGATAGATCAGAAACGGCCCGGCCAGTGTTCCCACCGTCAGGGGGAGCAGCGCGACACCCGTCGATCCGGGGGTCCAGCCGCGGAGCAGTTGGAAGTAAAGGGACATCAAGAACAGCGTTCCGTAGAACAGGAAACCCATCAGCGCGGCGCAGATAACGGCCACCGTGCGCACGCGATGCGCGAAGAACCCGGGCGGCAGCAGCGGCTCGCGGATCCGTCCCTCAGCGGTCCAGAATGCCATCCCGACCAGCACCCCGGCGACGAGCATGGCGATCGTGATCGGTGATCGCCACCCCGACTGCCCGCCGTGGATGACCGCCGCCGTCACGAGCCCCATGGCGATGACCGCGGTCAGCTGGCCGAACCGATCCACCCCACGGGGACGACGCGGCGTCTCGGAAATGCTGATCCGTCCGAGCAGCACGCTGACGATCCCGATCGGCAAGTTGATCAGGAACACGCTGCGCCATCCAAACGCATCGATCAGCAGGCCGCCCACCAGCGGGCCGAGGGCGACCGCGCCCGCTCCAATCCCCACCCATACAACGGCGGCGCGCGCTTGGCCGGCACGATCCCGGAACAAGTACGGGATGAGCGCAAGCGTCGCGGGCAACAGCGCGGCTGCACCCACCCCCTGCGCGACGCGGGCCGCGATCAAGGCGAGGATGGAGGGCGCCGCCGCGCAGGCCGCCGATGCCGCGGTGAACAGGCTGGCGCCGAACAGGAACATCCGCCGCAACCCGATGCGGTCACCCAGCGCGCCTGCTGTCAGCAACAGTCCAGCGAGCGTGAGCGTGTACGCGTTCAGCACCCACTGGGCGCCGGCGAGCGAACCCTGGAGACCAGTACGGATCGCGGGCACGGCTACATTGAGCACACTGCCGTCGAGGATGATCGCGAAATAGCCAAGGCAGATCGCCGCGAAACCGACCGATGGCCGGCGGAGCTGCGCGGCGTCGCTGCTCACGCGAGGGCGAGTTCCAGCAAGCGTTCCGCCTGCTCCGAACCGGCGATTGGAAGCCCGGCTGGATCGAGCAGGCCGGTCTGCGCGAGCACCGACGCTTGGTCCCAGTAGATGTGCTCGTAGGCCACCTTGCCGTCCATGAACCCCATCACCACAAGCGTCGGGATCCGGACCTGCGTCCGGTTGGAGCGACATCCGGCAGCATGAACGGGACCTCAGTGTCATGTGTGAACTCGAGACCGAACCCGTCGATGAAGCGGTCGGTCGAGACCGTGCGCGCGGTTGGATGCAGCACCGCCTCAGCCGGTGTCCGTGCGACGAACTGGGTGGAGTAGAAGCGGCGGACGGCGTCGCCCCCGGTCGCTCCAGTGAGTCCCGGCACGTGCCACACGTACGGCTGTTCGACCATGGTGCGCATCGTCGCATCGACGTCCTTCGGATCGAGCTCCGCCGCAATACGCTCATCGAATACAGCTCCGAGATCAGGTCCGGCACTCACCTAAGCCTCCGATCATCGACACGGCCTTCATGCACGACGATTTCACACCGGACAAGTACGCACAACCTCGGAGCCCCGGTCCTTGGAACCGCGCCTAGCGCCAAACGTCGATATCCGCGCCTTTGCTGCGAAAGGCCCTGACCGCCGTCGACGTGCCCCCAGGCGGAAGGGCGCTGCACGTTCCTTGTGCCCGCGCAGACGGGCGCTGCCGGCAACGACGTCTATGAGCTGCTGCCAGGTGACGACGACACCGATCGTGCCGCGTCATCGACGAAGGCTGCTACCTCCCCGGGCATCGACGCGAGCGAGGCATGACTCGACGGCAGGGTGATCACGTTTCGCGCCCCCATCCGCTCCGACATGCGTGCCTCGTTCTCGGGCCGGATCATCCTGTCCTCACTCGAGATCTGGTACCACGCCGGCTTGCTCCGCCAGGCTGGAGTGCTGACCTTATCGCCGAACACGCTTCGATAGGCGCCTTCTGCGTGACCGCCAGCACCAGCGCGTCCTCTGCGCTCAGATCCTGGCAGAAGCTCTCCCGGAACTTGTCCTGCTGGATCCAGACGTAGCCGTCGCTATCGGGTGTCAGGTTCGCGGCGCCCGGGGGCGGCGCGAATGCGTCACCGATATCCCCGAGGCTCTCGCCCGCATCGGGCGCGAACGCGGCGATGTACACGAGTCCGACCACGTTCGGCTGGTCGCCGGCCTCGGTGATGACGGCCCCACCGTAGGAATGGCCGACGAGCAATACAGGCCCGTCTTGCTGAGCCACCATCTTGCGGGTGCGCTCAGCATCGTCCGCAAGCGACGTGAGCGGATTCTCCACCGCGAACATCGACGAATAGCCCATCTGTGACATGGCGCGGATCACCCCGTCCCAGTGCGCAGCGTCTCCCCAAAGGCCATGAACAAGAACGACTGCTGGCTGATCTGCCATATTCATCAGCTCCTGTCTACCTCGGTGGTGATCGCTGGGTCGCGGATCCTATGTGACCGGCCGATCCCGATGATGTACCGCGCCGCCGTGCCTTCTGCGTCGTCGCCCAAGCGGCCACGGGCGGGCGCCTTCCGCATCGGACGCTGGGCGACCGGAGGCGGAGTCTGATCGTTGGCGTGAACTGGTCCGTCTCGTGGCCGGACCTTCGTGGAACGACGTGACTCAGTTGAGTCGGGCCTGAAGTGCTCGGAGCTCGGCGCTCATGGTGGTGCGCAGCGAGCCCGAGGCCGGAAGCATGAGCCGCATCTGGGCGGCGCGGATCGCGAGGCTGAGGTCGCCGCGGCGTTGATAGCTGGCGACCAGGTTGTTGAGCATTCGCGTCGCGATCTCGTGCGGGGGCCAGGCTCTGACGGTGCTTCCGGGAACCGGTGCGTCGATGCGCGCGCCGCCGTTGAAGGGATCAATCAGCACCGGAGGCTCGCTGCCAAAGTGTCCGACGACGAAGTGCCCCGGCAGTCCGACACCGGCGAGTGGGATGCCGGCGCGGCGAGCCACTTCGCTGTACACGACCGACAAGAGGATTGGCAGGCCGCGTCGTCGTTTGAGCACGATGTCGAGCATCGAGTTGTCGGGATGGTCATAGCGCTCGCGGTCGCCGGTGAATCCGTGCTCGCGGCCCAGCAGCTGGCCGCAGGCGAGCGAGAGTTCGAGCGGGCGCTGCTGGGTCTGGCGGGCGGCGCGCGAGAGATCCTCGCCGAGAACGTCGAGCATCCCAATGGCGGCGTCGGAATCGACGACCCTGAACTCGGCGGCCAGGGCGAGCGTCAGGACGTCCATCGCTGGCTCTGGGTTTGAGGCAAGCTCCGCGAATGACGGCAGCAGCGGCACCGCTAGATTGTGCCGCGCGCACGCGGGTCACATCGACCGATGATCGACCTCCCGGCCTGGTGGCGGTAGATCGGCACGATTGCGGAGTCGCCGCCATAGCACTCGGCCGCGCCGTGCGGACAGAACACAAATGCGATCGTGCGGGCGCCAGGGACCTGGCCTTCTCAGGGGCCAACTTATCGGGCCGTTGGTCACAATGGACAAAGGAGGCGTGCCGCCCGCCGCCGCCGGCCATCCGCGGGCCAACCTCGGGACGCGGAGCCGACCCCGGCCGAAGCAGCGGGCGTGAACTCCAGTCAGTTAGCATCTGTCCTCCGAGCCAGGGACATTCCGACTGGTCATGGGGGCCAACGGTTGAACAGCGAAATTGGTCGTGACGCCGGTACCCGGGCTCGGATACAGCAGCACTGGGAGGCCTCCGAGCGCGGGGACGTCGACACTGAGCACGCGATCTACGCTGCGGACGCGATCCTCGACTACCCGCAATCCGGCGAACGCTTCAGAGGCCGGTCAAGGATCCAAGCGCAACGCGGCGGGCACCCGGCTGAGCGCCACTTCACGATCCGCCGGATCCTGGGTGGCGGCGAGCTTTGGGTGAGCGAGTGCGTGATCACCTATGACGGCGTGCCCACCTACTCGCTCAGCGTCATGGAGCTCACCGACGGTCTCGTAACGCACGAGACTCAATACTTCGCCGACCCCTTCCACGCGCCTCCCGGGCGCGCTGCGCTAGCTGAGCCGATTCCGGTCCGCGACCGATAAGCCGATGCAGCTGTCCTCGATGGACGACGTCGACGGGCTGCCGGCGAGTTCGCTGTAGAGCACACAGAATCCTCGATCAGCCGGCAGCTCCCAGCCGATGCGGAGGCATTGGACGTCCCCGCACGGGGAGCCCTGGGACCAGTGCTATCCCACGGGCGCGAGGTGACCGAAATCTGGGGAGCGGGTTGAGATCTCCGCGGCGAGGATGATCTGCCCATCACAGCTGACCGCGGCCTGCGCGTTGTAGCCCTGCAGCTTGGTCAGGCGCTTGTCATGGATCAGCCGCGAGTCGGGATCGGTGAGATTGACCGTTCCTTCGGGCAACACCGGCGGCGTGTGGGGCTTGGGGTGCTTGCCCATCCGCCGGCCCAGCGTGTCGCGGCCGCTGGCATGAAACTCCTCATATGCGCGGTTGGCCGCGGTGTCGACGGCCAGTTCCTGCTCCAGACGGCGTTTTGCACCCTCCAAGCGTTCGCGCCGGCCGCGGGGGATCGGGTCAGCCTGGCGTTCACGGTTCGCCTGCAGCTGATGTGACGCTTCGCGCTGCCAGCTGCGACGCCCCTGTCGCCGACGCTTGAGCTCCTCAAGATCCAGGTCGATTCCGGCGTCAAACTCGGCCGCCTCACCGGTCTGTAACTGCTGTTGGCGTTGGGCTTCAAGGCGCTCCTTGGCTTCGGCCAGCGCGTGGCGGCGCTCATCTCGAGACCGCAGCCCGGCCGGTGGCTCATCACCACGGTCATCACCGTGACGCGCGTCCTCGTCACGGTCAGCCTGCTCGGCATCTGCGAGCAGCTCTTCGACGACCGAGACATAGGACCGCCCGCAATCGCGCGACGCGTTCGCAGCGATCTTGGTGCCATCAATGGCGATCACCCCGACCCGGACCAGCCCAACCTCGGCGCACAACGCCAGGATCTGCACGAACACCTCGCCGATCGCGTCCTGATGGCGACGGCGAAACTCCGCAATCGTCGAGTGATCCGGCACCCGCATCGCCGCGATCACCTTAAACGCCACATCGACCTCACAGCAACGCTCGATCTGACGCGAGGACGACACCCCCGTCGCATACGCGTAGAGCAAAAGGCTGAGCAGCATCTGCGGGTCATAGGCCGCACGGCCCTGCCCGTTGCGCGATACGCCATAAACTCCCGTGATTACGACCGCCCCGAACCGGACCCGCTCGACCTGTCGGGACTGGTGCATCCGCGATCCCGCCCGTGTGGGCGGCGCTTGCGGTTTGCGACGATTCTGCCCCCAGCCGACCGCAGGCAGAGGGCCGGCTTCGGGCACTCGCCGCAGCAGCCCGCGTGACGCCGGGATCAGCCGAGCTCTCTGGGCTTGACGAACGCGACGAGTTGGGCGTGGCCTGGCGCCAACGAGCGCCAGGATCCCGTGAACCTCAGCGTGGCGAGCGCTCCGGTCGGGAACTTGGCGACCGCTAGCTCGCCGGCGTTTGAGAGTTCGACCGTGAGGTGATGGACGGCCGGGTTGTGGCCCACCAGCATCACAGTCTGGACGTGGCCGGGGACGCGACGGACACGGTGGAGCAACTCGTCGGCTGATGCGCCGTAGAGCCGGTCGTCGATCTCGACCTTGCCGGGGGGCGCGACGAGCTCGAGGGTCTCGCGTGCTCGCCGCGCCGACGAGCACACCACGAGACCGATGGGGGTCTGATCGTTGCGCAGCCGCGCGCCGATCAGCTTCGCCGCTTTGTGTCCGCGGGGGGCGAGCGGGCGATCGTGATCGGGTACAGCTGGATCGTCCCAGCTGGACTTCGCGTGGCGCAAGAGCAGCAGATGCTTGGCATCGCCCATCGCAGAGCGATTCTCCTTGACCCTTCTCGCGGCGGCCTGGGGTGGAGTCAGCAAAGCGCGCATGCCCATCGTGGGCTGTCGGGGACGCGCAAGGCCAGTCGCCACGACATCGGCGCTTGATGAGACGTCTCTGCCTCGGCGGATGTGGTCGGAGGGTCAGGTGCGGGGCGCACGCCGAGTGGTGACCAGACACGCGACAGTACTCGAGCGGATCGGCCGACCGAGTTGCTGGTAGAGGACGTCGTTGTCGGCGAGCACAGCGTCGCGCTGTCGGGGTGACAGCCGCGCCCAGAACGACATGGTGCCGAGCAGGGCGTTGAGCTCTTGGGCAGTGTGCTCAAGCAGCGTTGGCACCGTCGCGACGTTCGCTTCGTCGAACAGCCGTGCGGCATACCTGCGCGCGATCTCGTAGCTCCCCAGCCACGCCCATACCTCCGAGACGTTGCCGCGCCGCGCCGCGACGCCCGCGCGCGTGGCATCGAGGGCGCGGGAGGTGGGCCAGGCGGCGGCAAGCTCGGGCGCGATCCGTGCCAGGCCGGCACGTATCGCCCGTTGATCGGCGACGCTGCGCGGCTCCTCGAGTCCGAAATAGGACACGAGCGCGAGCGTCCCGCCGTCGACGAGCGCGTCGGCGACTCTGCGCCAGCTCACATCCGGATCGATCCAGTGGATCGCCGACCCCGAAAACACCGCCCGGAAGTGCGCGAGCGGCAGCGACGCGTCCTCCAGGCGCGCGTTGACGAACTGCACGTCGCCGGTGCCCGCCAAGTGATCACGCGCCCGCGCGATCAGCTGGCGACCGGGTTCGACCGCGGTCACCCGCAGACCCCGGGCAAGCAGGGAGCGCGTCAGCTGGCCGGTGCCGCAGCCGACCTCGAGCACCCGCGTCTCCGGCTCGAGGCCCGCCATCTCACAGGCCTGGTCAATCAGCCTGTCCGGATACGTCGGACGGTGACGGTCATACTCGTCAGCGACCTCGTTGAAGACTGTCCCATATCTGCGTTTGTCGGCTTTGCTCGACATGCCCGCAAGGTAGTTCACGCCGGGGACGAGCCGATCCGCCGCCCACTCCGGAGGGGATGGTCAACACCGGCACTTCGCATCGACCGCGGCCGCGCCATGCCCCTTCTCCTGGGTAGGCGTGCCGCCCTCACCAGCGCAGACGCCGATCTCCGAAAAGGCGTTTCGCCCACGCGCGGCTCCGGAGCGGCTGATTTCCGCCGCCACACCCTCCGGACCCAACGGAACTAGCGTAGAACTCGCGGCAGCCGCCGGTTGTCCGGCGCGACTGTTTGACGATCCCAGCGTCGTCGCGCTGGCTCGCGAACACCGCAGCGACCGACGGAAGCGATCGCCGCGGCTCCGGGTCGACTGACGCACGCCTGGTCGCCGAGGCGATCAACTGCTCCGCGACGACGGGCATGGAACGCGCTCGTCAGCCGGGTGGTCGATGTGGGCGATCCGAGGTAACGGATGCTGGCGAGGATCCGCTGCCGGATGCTGGCGAGGATCCGCTGCCGCATCCCACCGGAAGCAGTCATCTCGGGCGGAGCGAAAGCGGGCCGTGCGGGTGCCGGATGTTCGTGGACGCAGCAGCGTCGTGGCTGACCTGAGGCGTGACGATCTGGACGAGACGACCGTGCGGTTGGCCGAGAAGGTGGCTGGAGAAGGGTTTCCGCGGCTCAGGATGCCGCGATTCGATCCAGCCACTCGGTCAGAAGGCTTCGCTCGCCCGGGGTGAGTATGGGCAGGTCGGGGGCGGCGGCGCGCAGCGCGACGGCGGCGCTGGCGATGTGATCGGTGGTGATCGTGGGGGCGTCGGTGAGCACGGTGCGCATCACGGCGTCGTACAGCGTGTCGGGGAGTTGCGGGTCGCGATCCTGGAGGTCCGTGGCTAGCAGGGTGAGGACGGCGCCGGTGCCGGCAGCGTGGATGAGATCGACGGCACGTCGTTCGGGGACGCGCAGCCGGCCCGTGGCGGCGATTCGGTGCACACGGGCGCGCAGGATGTCAAGACCGGCTGCGGCGACCGGTGAGCGCGCGGCGCGTTCGGGGTCGGCGAGGATGGCATACAGCGCCGGGTTGACTAGCCCGAAGCGAACGTGCCGCTCCCACGCGGCGTGAAGGTCCGCGACTGGGTCGTCCGTCTCCATGGCAGAACTCTTGTCGCCGACATAGCGCGCGAGCTCGTGCTCGGCGACCGCGTCGAGCAGGCCGTCTTTGTCGCCGAACAGCCGGTAGATCGCCGGCGCCTGCACGCCGGCCGCGTTCGCTACCCCGCGCGTGGTGACGGCCGCTGGCCCCTGCTCGTGAAGCAGTCGCGCCGCCGCCCCAACGATGCGTGACCGCAGTTCGAGGCGACTGGGGCGCCGTTGCCGGACCTGCGGCACGGTTTCAACGATAACGCATCGGCGCTAACGCTGCGATACCGTTGCTATCGTTGTAGTCGTTGCGGCGATAACAACCGAGGAGCTATCTGATGATCATCATCACCGGCGCGACCGGCCAGCTCGGCTCGCAGATCGTCGAGCGACTGCTCGAGCGCGTCTCGGCCGACCAGGTCGGCGCCAGCGTCCGCGATCCCGATCGCGCGAGGAATCTGGCCGCACGGGGCGTGCGAGTGCGTCGCGGCGACTTCGCTGATCCCGGCACCCTGGGGGCGGCGTTCGAGGGTGCATCCCAGGTGCTCGTCGTCTCGGTCAACGCGCTGGGGGAGGAGGCCGTGGCCCAGAGCACGAATGCCACCGACGCCGCGTACCGTGCCGGCGCCGACCGAGTCCTGTACACCAGCCATCAGGCGGCGAACCCGTACTCGTGCTTCGCGCCCGCGCGCGACCATGCGGCCGTCGAGGCCCACCTTGAGCGGTGCGCCCGGCCGTTCACCTCGCTGCGCAACGGCTATTACGCCACCACGAGCCTGCGAGCTCACATCGGGGACGCGGTGCGGACCGGCGAGCTTCTGGCGCCGGCCGACGGGCCGGTGTCCTGGACGATGCCCGCCGACCTCGCCGAGGCTGCCGCCGCGATCCTCGCCGGCGAGAGCCGCTTCGACGGCCCGACCCCACCGCTCACCGCCGCCGACGCGGTCGACCTGCAGGAAGTCGCCGCGATGCTCTCCGAGATGTCCGGCCGCACCATCCGGCGCGTCGTCGTCGACGACCAGGACTACGTCGCAGATCTCATCGACCACGGCACGCCCGAACCCTTCGCACAACTGTTCCTCGGGTCGTTCCACGCTTCTCGCCGCGGCGAGTTCGCGGTCACCGACCCCGCGCTTGGGAGGCTGATCGGCCGCGAAGCGCAGCCGATCCGAGCCGCGCTTCAGGCCACCGTGACCCAGTGAGCACATCGTCTGCCCACAGGCCCTGAACATTCACGGTGACCACCGCGCGATGCTCACGCGCGGGTGCGGCGCAGCGGCACGACGCAAGCGCTGCCCGCGCTCGTCTCTCGTGACCCTTCGAGCATCATCTTCGCCTCAGCGGCTACGCCCGAGCGACTTCTGCGTCGCGGGTTCGAGGACCGCAAGCAGCAAGTCGTCCGCCAGGGATCGTCCGTCCGCCCGCCTACTTCGTGAGAGCAGAAGTGAGGCGTCGAGTGAGCGGCCGGGCGCGTTGATAGTTGGTGGCGTGCCGGCAGCTGTGAGTCGTCGCGATTCGGGCGAGATCGTCAACCCAGGTTGGTGATGGTGGCGCGTACCCGGTCGAGGGCAGCGACGACGAGCTGCGCAAAGTCCAGGTCCTCGTCAGCCTCGGTCCAGGTCGCGTAGGCCTGCTTGAACGCGATGGCGCCGAGTTCGGCCGCGACGCCTGCCGCCGGCTCTGGTGTGCCGCGGTCGCGCAGCGCGCTCGCCATCGCCTCGGTGTAGCCGACCTGCTTGAGCTTGCTGCGCTCCTGCAGCTCGGTGCTCGCCGCGATCGCTGCCAGCAGGTGGGGGGCGACCTCGCGGTTGAACGGACCCATCGCCGAGGCGGCGCGCCGCAGTCCCGCGGCAACGGCGGTGAGCGGGGTGGCCTGCAGCGGCGCGGCGGCAATCCCCTCGACAAGCAGGCGCGACAGGGTCTCCTGCCCGGCGGACAGCACGTCGCGCTTGTCGGGGAAGTATCGGAAGAAGGTGCTCTTGGTCAAGCCTGCGCGCCCGGCGATCTCGGCGACGGTCGTCTCGTCGTAGCCCTGCTCGGAGAAGAGCTGCAGCGCGGCGAGGATGAGTCGCTCGCGCCCGTCGGGTTGCCAGCGCGGCACGCCCCGATCCTAACGACGGGAGTTTTGTCGCATCACGGTGCTACGGTCATGGGACAACAGTCCCATCACGTTGCGCCGCTCCACCAGCGCGCCAGCGTTGCGCTTTCCAACCGGGAGTGATCCGATGAGCCGCGCCGTTATCTACGAGTCGTTCGGGGGCCCCGAGGTCCTGGATCTGAAGGACGTTCCCGAGCCACACGCCGGACCGGAAGAGGTCCGCGTGCGGGTCGCTTGCACCGGGCTCAACCCGATGGACTGGTATCTCGCCTCGATGCCCGATCTCGCCCAGACCTTCGGGGTCACGCCGCCCTCGGGGTTCGGCTACGACTTCGCCGGCGTCGTCGACGAAGTCGGCGGCGACGCCGCGGGCTTTGCCGTCGGCGACCGCGTCTACGGCGGCATCCTCGGCGGCGCCGCTGCCGACTACATGGTGGCCGCGCCAGCAGCCGCCGGGCTGCGGCACACGCCCGACGACATGAGCGACGAGGTCGCCGCCACGCTGTCCATCGCGGGTCTCACGGCCGACGCCGCGCTGGACGCGGTCGGTCTGCAGGATGGCGACACCATCCTGATTGGCGGCGCGGCCGGGGGCGTCGGAGTGTTCGCCGTGCAGCTCGCCCGGCTCGCCGGGGCGCGCGTGATCGGCACCGGCTCGGAGAGCTCTCATGCCTTCCTGCGCGAGCTCGGCGCCGAGCCCATCGCCTACGGCCCCGGTCTCGCCCACGGCGTCCGGGCGCTCGCCCCCGCCGGCCTGACCGCGGCCACGTCGCTGGTGGGCACCGAGACCGCCGACGTCGCGCTCGCGCTCGGCGTCGCCCCCGAACGGATCTCCACGATCGCCGCCGGACCGGAGTGCTACCGCGGCACTCATTCCACCGGAGGCGTCAACGCCAGCCCGGGCGCGCTTGAGCGGATCACCGACGCCATCGTCGCCGGCCGGCTGACCGTGCCGATCGCCGCGACCTTCCCCATCGAGCAAATCCGCGACGCCGTCACCCTCCAAAGCGGCGGGCACGTCCACGGCAAAGTCGTCGTGACCCTCTAGTCACTCGGCTTCTGATCCGCCGTCCCAGCGCCGGCCGCCACGGCGACCGGCTCCTGACTGCCGCCTGTCGCGAGGCTGTTTCGTGGATACGCGACGGCTGGTTGCGCGGCAGCGTGACTGGCCCATTGCCGTCGAGGCCGAGGACCACAGCCTGCTGCTCCCCCGTCTACCGACTGGGGGACGATCCCGAACCTGAAGTTCAGCTACGCCCAGTCGGGTAACGGCGTGATGTCCGGCGGCTGGGGACGTGAGATCACCACCCGTGAGCTACCAACCGTCAAAGACCTAGCCGGGGTCAACATGCGCCTGAAGCCAGGCGGGATCCGGAACGGCACTGGCACAAGGAATCAGAGTGGCGTACATGATCGCCGGGAACCGCCCGCATCACCGTCGTGGACGCGGACGCGGACCGCGGCCGTGGCGTGACCTTCCGGCTCCTCCTGCGGCTCCTGCCACGAGGAGATCTGACGTTTGGCCTCGGTCTCACATCCGCCCCGCTGCTGCTAGCTGGTTTGCGCGTTATGCGCTAGCATGCAAGCACTACTACCACCGAGATCGAACAAGGAGTTCAGCCATTACCCCCACCGAACCGCAGCTAATGTCCCTCACCAGCTCGCCTAGCGAAACGATGACCTACTGGCTTGAAGCCGCGACGAAGGTCGCCAGCGCAACCACGAAGACCTACGTCGCCGGGCTGAACGCGCTTGTCGAGCAGCAGAAGGCCGCTCAGCAGGCGTCGCTGGAGTGGCTTTCTGAGGTCACCAGCGCCCAGTCCAAGGTCAACAGTCAGCTCGTCGAGAGCTATGACTCACTGAAGGACGAGGGGACCGAAGTAGCCGAGGACGCAGCCAGGCGCGCCAGTCGAGCGGGTGCCGAGGTCGTTGAACGCAGCGGTGATGCTGTCGTCAGCGCAGCCAGTAAACAACGCAAGGCTGTGGCTCAGACGAGGCGCCCCAAGTCCCCGAGGACGTCGAAGTCGGCGTCGCGGAGCACTCCTGCACCCGGACCGGCACGTTGGACCGGGGAGGCCTACGAATCCCTGACCGCCGCCGAGGTCAACGAGAAGCTGCCCCAGTTCTCCCAGCGCGATCTGCGCGGGGTCGAGACATACGAGAAGGCACACCAGTCCCGCCAGACGGTGCTCGACAAGATCAGCTCGCTGCACGGTCAACAGCCCGTACCGGGTTACGACGAGCTCAACGTGCAGGAGATCCAGAAGCTGATCGCCGAAGGCGACGACAAGGTCTCCACCCGGGTGCGTGACTACGAGCGCCCACGCAAGAGCCGTGACGGCGTGCTACAGGCCGCCGAGGCGAAACTCAGCAAGTCATAACAGCCGACGCCGCCGCTCGGGCCGGGAGCCGGATGCTTCGCGGCCCGAGTCGCGGCGGCGAGTTCTGTGAGCAGTGCGGGCCACCCCGATCCGGCGGCCTGAGCGACCCGCAGGCCGTCAGGCGGAGCAGACTGAGCGGCTCATGGCGACCGCGGATTTCGCCCAGGCTCGCCAACGGAACTCCGGTTCCGTCGCCTGAGTCTCATCGTCCGCTTCACCTTGGTCGCCCTGAGGGGCTGAGCGGACCGCTTCCCCTTCTTGAGTCGGCAGAGCCGAGCGCGGCAGTCTTGGCTTTGGTTTCGCACGGCCGGGTTGCTTTTGGGGATCTCGAATTAGGTGCGAGGCGGGTCAGAGATGGCGGCGGCCTTGGCATAGGCGGGGCGTGACTCGCTGCGTTGCACGTAGGCTTCGAGGTCGGGCCAGGGTCGGAGCATCTCGCGAGCGTGGGCTCCTTGGAGCACGCTCGCGCACATCACGTCGGCAACGGTGAAGTGGGTGTCGAGCAGCCAGTCGCGGGCGTCAAGCGCGGATTGCATCGCGGCTGCGGCGTGCGTGAAGCGATCGCGCGCCTGTGGCTCGGTGCTGCCGGCGCCGAGCGCGTGGATCCAGCGAAATAGTGGTGCTTCCAGCTCGGCCACCGCGAACACGACCCACTGGTAGACAAGCGCCCGGTCGCTCGATCCCAGCGGCGGGATCAGCTCGGCCGCCGGGTGCAGATCGGCCAGCTGAAGGCAGATCGCGGCCGACTCGAACATGGTGGTGCGATCGCCAAGCTCAAGCGCCGGGACGCGCCCCAGGGGATGGCGGCGCAGATGCTCGGCAGATCGGCGCTCGGCGCCCGCGATCTCGGTCAGCTGGTATGGCTCACCGATCTCCTCTAACAGCCACAGAACCCGGCTGGAGCGAGTCCGCGGCATGTAGTACAACCGCGGAGGCAGCGTGGGTTCAGACATCCACCGTACCCTACCCGGCGACAGACCATCCCGGCTGAAATGGACAGCCGGGTCCTCCGGAGCGCAGGCGGCCATCGCCGACGCACATCTCGTGCCCGGCCGCCGAGCGTTCGGCAATCCAACCGCGGAGCCGCACCAGCTGCCGACCTCACAGACCTCCCCATCGTCGCCATTCCGGCACTCTCGATCAGACTGCCGCTTGCGGCGGGATCCAAAAGCACCGTCGTTGCGCGCGATGGACCAGACGCGCTGACCTCGTAAGCGAGCGCCGGAACACTCAGGCCGGCGGTGCACGTTTGCCGACCGAACGCGATCATCCGCCCACTGCACCCGGGCCCGAGCCGACGGCGCTCGGTCGCCTAAGCGATGGCGCTTGCCTGAGGCCGTGGAGCGCGAAACGGATCGTCGGCGGCACGCGCGGCGTCGTGGGCCTACAGCGGCACCGTTACGATGCCTGACATCGCTGCCTTGGAGGTGATTGATGAGCGACCCGCGCGACTACGACATTCGGCTCGACGACAAGTACGGGAGCTTGGCCCTGATCGATCTCCCGTCCGAGATCGCGTCGCACGAGCCCTGGTTCAACCAGACGCTGACCACGGTCAACGATGCCGTCGTACGACTCGGCATCCTCGAAGGCGAGTTCCACTGGCACAAGCACGACGAACAAGACGAGTTCTTCCTGGTCCTCGACGGCGAGCTCCTGATCGATCTCGAGGATCGTGAAACCGTCACCCTCGGGCACCACCAGGGATACACAGTGCCCAGGGGCGTGGAGCATCGCACGCGGGCGCCACAGCGCACCGCGGTGCTGATGGTCGAAGCCGCTGAGGTCATACCAACGGGTGACTGACCTGAGCTGCCGCGTCAGGTGGTGCGATGCGCGCGACCGGTTGCACGAAGAGGTGGAGTTGGTCGAGCAGGCTGTCGGTGATCAGCGTCCGCACGAGGATGAGGCTGCCACTGACGTAGATGTCGCCGTCAACGCGCTCCTTCAGCGCGTGGATGCCCCTTGGTCGTAGGCCCCGAGGACCATCGAGTCGTTCCAGTCGGCGCCTTTCTTCAGGACTATGGAGGGTTCAAGAAGGGAGCAACAAGCGAGTTGTCACGCAAGCTGACCGGATTTGGAAGCTCCAGCGCCACCAACTGGGAGGGGTTCGGCTCCGCATACAAAGTCATCCTCGACTGCTAGCGACGCCAGTCGAGGTTGGGGCCGGTGACACAAGCGGGTCGATCCGGCCCAGGTTCGATCTCTGACGGGCAACGTTCCTGCAGCCGGTGGGGTTCCGGGCGCGGCCTCCCGCTGGGCGATCACTTGACGGGCGGGCTCGGTTCAAGGAACGGGTTGGCGTAGTCGGGGGCGCATGTCGCGCCCGGCGGGGGCAGCCGTCGCTTGATTAGGTACTGGTCCTGGTAGCGCGCGGCGCATCGGCCGGGGTTTGTCAGCGTCGAGTGCCCCCACCCGTTGACGATGACCAGGCGGCTGCCGCGCAGCAACCGCGACATCGTGACGGCGTTTCGCAACGGCGTGATCGGGTCATAGCGGTTGTTGAGGATCAGGGCTGGATAGGCGGGCGTGGCGTAGTAGGAGCCGGTGTAGCGGCCGGCATCCCACGCCTTCCAGAACGTGCAACCAAACGACAACCAGGTCACCCAAGAGCCCGCGTAGGGGGTGGCGAGATCCGCGCGGTCGGCGATGGGGATGTAGGCGTCGGGCCGACGAGGGTTAGGGCTCTCGCCGCACAGGATCGCGATCTGCGCGTCGTTGGTGTTGTCATACCCGGCGGCAACCGGGCTGGCGCCAGTCGTGGGGACTGCGTCGATCTGTTGCGTGACGTGATCGACGTGGGTCGCCGTGTAGAGGTCCTGAAGCGTTTGTGCGCCCGCCCGCCATTTGCTCGCCGAGTACAGCGTCGTGTCGAAGGTGAGGTTCAACAGGTCGCCGTACGTGACCCGCTTGCCGCCGGGAAGCACGAACGGAGTGGCGCGCAGCCGCTTGGCCAGCGCGGCGAACTTGCCTGCCGGGTCACCGCCCGCGGCAAACGCACACCGAGAAGCCGCGGCCGTGCACAGGCGAAAGAACTGCTGCAGCGTGCGGAACGCGCCCTCGTTGCCGTGCTCGCGCAGGAACACCGAACCCGAACCGGACGTGTACTGGCGAGGATCGAGGTTTCCGTCGAGCACGAGAGCGCGAACGTGGCGAGGAAACATCGCGGCGTAGGTCGCGCCGAGCACCGTGCCGTAGGAGATCCCGTCGTAGGTCAACCCTCGGTCGCCGACCGCCTGGCGGATCAGATCGAGGTCCCGGGCGTCGTTGGCGGTGGACAGGTGATCCAGCAGATCGCGGTTCCGCGCCGCGCAGCGCGCGGCCAGCGTGCGAGCGCCAGCCACCATCGCGGCGTACTGGGCAAGCGTGCTCGGGACGCTGCGCGCCAGGTTGCCGACCCTGTCCTCCTCCGACTGACGGTCAAAGCATCGGACCGGCGCGCTGGCTCCCGTGCCGCGCGGGTCAAGACCCACGATGTCAAACCGAGCCCGCACTGCAGGAGAGAACAGCAGCTTGGCGACTCGGACCTCAGACTCCGCTGAACCGCCTGGTCCACCCGGATTGACGAACAGCGACCCGATCCTTCGCCGGCGATCGGTGGCCCGAAGCCGAGTCAACGAGAGCGTGATCGTCGGCCCGCGCGGACGGCTGTAATCCCGCGGCACGACCGCCCGCGAGCACTGAAACCCACCGCCGCATCCCCGCCAGACCAATCGCGGAACCCGAACCCGCCCGCCCGCCGCAGACCCCATCGCCGCGACGCTCCGCGGCGTGAAGGCTCCCGCCGAGGAAAGTCCGGCCGGCGCAAGCAGCACCCAAGCGAGCACGACGGCGAGAACCGCGCTACCGCCAACAAGCCATCTCCACCGCGTCATCGCATCCCTAACCCTGATTTGCCAGAACTGGAGGTTCGGACTCGACGGGACAAGAGCCATCGCCGTGACCGGTTCGTTGCGTCAACTCGACCACCAATAACTTTCGGTGGGCGTGAGCTTGCGTACGTACTTTAGAGCTGCGTACACGCGCTCGAACTCCCGCTTCCAATTTGCGTTCCAGGGCTCCGACCACACCAGACTGTGGGAAAACAAGGAGTGGTTGAGAAGTCGAACTGATAGACCGCTAGCTTCTTCACAAATACGAATCCCATGATCTTGTAGTCCGCTCGACCCCACTCCACGTGACCGGAGGCTTCGATAAACCCGGCGCTGAAGCCACCTACGTTCACCAACCAGCTCGCGGGCGACTTGCCGGTCCAGCCCTCGATCAGTCGCCGGTAGTCCTCCGCCGCGGGCAGCTCCCAGTTTCAGTCGGGAACCCCGGAAAGGCCGATAGGCCCGAGCAATCGGTGCCTAACCCTCCCCGGATAGCCGACGAAATCACCGCCGCGGATCCTAACCCCTAGCGGCGATCTGAACAAACCCAGCGCGCCCTCCTGTAACCCCGCGCACCAACCCCCAACCCGAGGTTCCTCTACGACGCTCCCGGGGCGCCCGAACCCAGTGCACGCAGCCCACGGACGACCGCGAGCTTGTCGACCTCGCGTTGCCCGGGTTGCGCTTGGTCACAAAGGGATCGGTGACCCTACTGCGCCTCGCCACGAACTTCGGCGCCGAAGTCTCCGGGAACCGCCTCACCAAGAACGAGCCAGCCGTCGGGCGCGGGCGGCCGTCGCTCGCACTTCTCCTCGCAATCTCCGAGCTCATGAGAAAGCGACAATCGCAGCGAGTTGGCGACAGAGCCGCGGCCCACGACGCCGGTCACTCAGTCGATCCGGTCGATCTCAGCGGCGATGCTGCGCGCGAACGCGTCGGGGCGGGACAGAAACGGGTGGTGCCCGGCGTCAAACTCGACCAGCCGAACGTTCTCTTTGACGCGTTGACGCTGCATCTCAGCCGGAGTCGCTAGATCCTCGGTACACACGAAGTACGTCGCGGGCTTCTGCTGCCAGGCGATCTGACGCGGTGGCTGCGTGAAGGGCGTGAGCGACTGACGCGTGAGACGGGCCAGCGCCTGCTCAGTCGTGACGTCGTCGCAGTCCTGCAAAAAGAACTCACGGATCAGGTCGGGGTCTACGCCGACGGTGCCGTCGTCGCCCGGCATCATCCACGGCGCCGGCTCAGACCCGATCAGATCGGCTTGGGACTGCCCGGCCTCCGGCAGCACCGACGTTACGTAGAGCAGCTGAGCGACGCGGTCATCGACTCCGGCCTCGGTGATCACCATCCCGCCGTAGGAGTGGCCGCACAGGATCACTGGCCCGTCGGACTCAGCGATCGCGTGCTGGCACGCGTCGACGTCGGTGTACAGGTCGCCGAGCTCGTCGCCGGTCTCCCCGCAGCTAGCCAGCGCCACCGCGACGCTGGCGACTCCGCGGCCGGCCAACGGCGCGGCCATTTTGCTCCACCACCAGGCCGCGTCGCGCACACAGGCGCCGTGAACAAAGATCAAGGTAGGCATGGGGAGACCGTAGCGCAACTTCCAGGTTGCGCGATTCAGGCTGCTGAAACACGCTCTGACCGCGAGATGCACCGGGGCCAAAGGAAGCAGGACCGTCGCACCCGCGGGCCACGTCTTCTGCTCAGGCGGCAAGCAGCAGGTGGCGCCGGTGCAAGGCGGTGGGCGGCACACTCGCGCCCTTACGTACCTTGACAGTTACGTAACGAGCGTGGTACGCTCACCCGATGGAAGCTGTTCTGCGGGCACTGGCGGACGAGAGCCGGCGGACGATGCTGGAGAGCTTGGCTGGCGGCCCGGCAACCGCGGGGAAGCTGGCGGCGTCGCTGCCGATCGCCCGCCCGGGCGTTTCGCGGCACCTGCGGGTGCTGCGGGAGGCGGGGCTCGTCGACGTCCGCGAGGAGGCCCAGCGGCGGATCTACAGTCTTCGCCCCGAGCCGCTCGCCGAGGTTGATGAATGGCTAGCCCCGTACCGAGCCTTGTGGGAGCAGCGGCTGGATGCCCTGCACACCGAGGTGGCCCGGGGAAAGCGCGAACGAAGGAGCAGCAGATGACCAGCAACGCACGTGCGGGCACCCGCATCCTGGGGAGCCTGCGTTCAGCAGACGGCAAGGGCATCGCGCGCATGGAGGACCGCTACGACACAGATATCGACGACCTGTGGTCGGCACTCACCGATCCCCGCCGTCTCGCCCGCTGGATCGCCGAGGTAGAGGGCGACCTCCGCCTCGGCGGTCAGTTCCATGCGCGCTTTACCAGCGGATGGGAAGGCACCGGGCGCGTGGAGGCATGCGAGCCCCCGCGGCGCCTCGTGGTACTGACAGAGCAACCCGGCGAACCGGATGAGAATGTCCTCGAGGCGACATTGACCCCCGACGGCGATCAGACCATCCTGGTCATCGAGGAACGAGGTCTGCCCATCGAGGATCTCGCCCCTTACGGGGCGGGGTGGCAGGTCCATGTCGAAGATCTCGCCGCTCACCTCGCGGGGCGTGAGCGCTGCGACATCAAGGCGCGGTGGAACGAGCTCATCCCTGCCTATCAAGACCTGGCGGCCGGCGTCGGCTAACGAAACCCCGGCCGCGGAACCGCCCTCGGCCTCGTCGGCTGCTCAGGGGCGTGCGCTGCTTGTCCAGGAATTCCCTAGCCCACCCGGAGGTGTCGTCATGATGGAGACGACCAATATCTTCGCCGCCGAGAAACCCGCCGGCCGGCTCGATGTCGCTTCTCCCGCCGGGTCATCCGAGACCGCGATGTTCATCTACGACATCGCCCCGGGCGCGAGCTCATCTCCATACCACTACGAGTACGCAGAGGAGTGGTTGCTCGTTGTTGCAGGCACCGTCACGGTTCGCACCCCCGACGGCGAGCACACACTCGACCGCGGAGATCTCGTCCGCTTCCCGGCCGGTCCAGCCGGAGCGCACAAGGTCATGAACAAGAGCGACTCGCCGGCGCGAACCCTCCTGTTCTCCAGCTCACGCCTACCCGCCCTTTCCGTCTACCCGGACAGCAACAAGATCGGGGTGTGGCCCGGCGACTCCACAGACGACCTCATCTTCGTCCGCGACACCGCCGTGCCATGGTCACACGGCGAGGAAGGCTGGGACAAGGGGGACTAAACCGCAGCCGCGGCGCCGCATCGCTCAGGCGTTACGGCCAGATGACCGCCGTGGCCGAAGAGCAGGGTCTCGCAGCCGCGTCACATCGCCGCCTTGGTCGTCGCCAAAGACAGGGAGCGCCGCTTCCCCTGCCGAGCAGTAGCCGACCTCCTCGAATGACAACGTAGCTGCTTGGGCCGAGACTCCACCGGCAGCTGTCCGCCGGTTCGGTGATGCACACGCTCCGCCTTGCACGGGAGCCGCGTTCAGCGGCCCCAATGATGTGGCGACTTATCGAGGCGTCATACCCTGCCGGTCCGCCGCACTCGGCCGATACGCCTAGTTGACATAGTCGAGGTTCATCACGTCGACCGGGCCAACACCGTCCAAACCAGATGCTCCTCAGGCAGCCACTCGCTCTCTACCAAGGCGGCATCACCAACACCTGCCCACGCTTGCCAACCGACAAGCTCTCGAGTCATGGTCAGGTGTCTTAAGCGGCCAGACGGCACCAATATCCGGCAGCCTCATGACAAAGCAGGCGTGTCGCGGGCAATGACGACGTGCTCCAGGTGTGCTCCCTTCGCCCTGAGCGACGGACTTCTGCTGCGCGTTAAGTTTGACAAAGGTTCCACAAATTGATAACTTGCAGTCTCGAGTGGATCATTGAACGGGCTACCACGGATGGCGCGTCCGCTTACGCGCGGGTGGCTGGAATCGCTGGTTATCGGGGGAGCGTTTGGGCGTTCATGTAGGGCTGCGAGGCTGTGCCCGCTGGCCCTTGCTCCGGTGCCACCACGGCGGTTCCCAACTGTATTTGCAATCACACTTTGGGGGAGGCACCCGTGCGTCGTTTCTGTCTTGCTGTTGTCGTAGTCCTAGTAGTTCCGTGTGGTATCGCGGTGGCGAGCTCGCGGTTCCATTCCGCCTACCACCTCAAGCTATCGACAAAGACAGCGGACGCATCGTCAGGGTTTGACATATCCGCGAGCTTCAGCGATTCCGCGGCGCCCAACAAAGCGCCGAAGATCCTCACCGGCCTGAAGATCAAGTTCCCCGCCGGAAGTCGCTTTGACCTCAGCAAGCATCCGGCATGCCGTACCACGCTCAAGCCGCTCGAGCAAAAGGGGTTGGTCGGTGTCTGTCCTGCCCGATCGCAATATGGGTCAGGCGTGGCCAAGGTGATCCTGGGCACCACGCCTCTCGCGTTCCCGATTCACAGTTACATCCTGGACCCGATGGGCTTTGACGGCGGAAAGAGAGAGATCGAGTTCGACGTCGTGCTCAACCCCCAGAGCAGCAACCCGCTCGCCTTCCTCTTCAGCCCCGCCATCTCCGGCTCGACCTTCCGCGTCGGGCTGCCAGCCGACGCCAAGTACATGATCCACCCCACGCTATTTCATCTCCATTTCCCTGCCTCAACCGTCGGAGGACACGCGGTATTGAGAACCCCGTCCACGTGCCCTTCCAACCGGCGCTGGAAGGCGAGCGTGACTGCTTCCTTCATCGATCACACCAAGCAGACGAAAACGATCATGCTGCCCTGCAGCACCTGAGGGCGCTGACTGGTTTGGCCTCGCCCCGTCTCTCCTGTGGGGAATCACTAGAAACGCCATACAGCTGGGTTCTGCGTTACGAAGCAGGAGCTACGGCGCGGTCGCCGAGGAGGCGATCCATCGCTTCTCCTTCGGGACGACCGGGCCAAGAGCAGCAGCCGCGAGCTCGTAGCCGTCCGGCGACAATGCGGGAGCCGCCGGATCAGCACAGGCGAGGGCGTAGCGATCGACCAGGTCCGGCGACGCGATCGACCAGGTCCGGCGACGCGAGTCCGTTCTCGATACACGAAGTACGCATCAACGTCTCGATCAGTGCCCCGATCTGCGGCCAACTCGATCCAGCACTCGTGAGGCACACCCGCGTCGAGCTTGAAGCTCACCAGCCGCGGCGGCGGGGCGCCGGCTCTCGCTGCCGTACCCCACCAGGCGCGACACTGGCGGCGGGGAGAACGGTTTGAACGTCCGGACCCGGGTAGAGCACGCATATGGCCTACACGGGCGATCCGCGACGAGTTCTTGACCGAGCGGAAGGGTCGCGCTGGAGCTGGGAGCCCGCGCAGAAGCAGGGCGCCCCGCCCTGCTGCAACAGATAGCGGTGTCTGCACACGGCAAATCCTGCCCGCGTTGCTCCGGCCAAGGACTGCTCGGGTCCCTCGGCATCGGTCTCGTCGGCGGGGTAGCGGCCGCGGCCGGCGTGATGTTCGGCCGCAAGGCGGTGACAACCGCCAAGGTCGGCAAAGGCCATCCCCTCAAGCATCGCGTCCTCGACGTGGCGGCCGGCGCCCTGCAGCCGAAATATCCGCTGGACGCGATGAGCACCTATCTCAATGGCTTTCACATGTACGCCGACGAGATGGGCCGGCAGGTGGAGGCGACGCATTTCTGCATCCACCTGCACCATGACCTGCACCAGTGCGTGATCTTCGACCGCAATGCGCCCGATGCCCGCCTGATCGGCATCGAGTACATCATCAGCGAGGAGCGTTTCCGCGGCCTACCCGAAGACGAGAAGCGGCTGTGGCATAGCCACCGCTACGAGGTGAAGTCAGGCATCCTGGTCGCCCCCGGAATTCCCGACCTCGCGGAACATGCCTACTTCAACGACCTCGTGACGACCTACGGGAAGACGTTCCATACCTGGCAGTACGACCGCGACGATTTCCCTTACGGAATCCCGCAGCTGATGATGGGCCTGACAGAGGACGGGCAGGCCAACGAGGCCCTGATCCACGACCGAGACCGCAGACTCGGCGTCTCCACGCCCCATAAGCGGCAGAACCGGGCTGATATCCCGAGCCCGAAGGTGGCGCCGGGCGCCAACTCGTGGGAGAGCGGCCAGACCGTGCAGACACGCCTGGAGGAGATGGACTTCAAGCGGTAGCCGCCCCGGCCGGGGGGCGGCAGGTCGAGCCAGACCATGGAGGTGAAGGCACGCTGGGTCGGCGTTGGGTTCGCGCGGGGCGGCGGCGCCGCGTTCGCCGAATCGCTGAGCGGACTCGGGACCGCGCAGCGCCGACACCAGTCGGGGGTGGCTGGGGGCTCGTCGACGAGTACCGCCTTATCCTGCAACCGTCGAGTGACTACCTGATCGAGCCAGCGAGCGGCGGCGCTCGGCGGCCCTGGCCATCGCTCCCGCGCCGAAGCCGTTCCTGCCCGGGATCCGCGCTACGCAGATCGGGGTCTGCCGGGGCGGACAGGACTGCGGGGCGGGGCGAGCGGGGCTGCTTCGCTCTCGTGCGTTCTGGCGGCGGTGGCCGGGTTCCGGCGGGGGACGCCGGGCGCCGGTCCGTGGGGATCCAGTACGCCGGCGCTGATCTCCTCCATCGACCAGTTGGCCCAGTCGATCAACATGCGGTAGTTGCGCAGGCCTTTCTCAAGGGTTAGCCGTGTGGCGCGGTTCGGCGTGTCGGAGCTCCAGTCGACCGTCCGGGCGATTTGCTCGAGCTCGGCCAAACGAGTGCGGTAGACGTCGGCGGACCGCTGGACGTAGGCGAGAGCCTCGCTTGGCGGGATGACCCAGAGAAAGAACTCGCGTAGGTCGGCCTCGCTGCGGCGGCCGTAGTCGGGCTCGGTGGACTGCATCCACTCTCGCAGCGCGGTTACCCCGTCTGGCGTGGCGGCGTATGTCTTGCGTCCCCGGGGGCCTCGTTCGGTCTGCTCGATCAGCCCGTCGGCGACCAGGCGGGCGAGCTCTGGATAGATCTGGCTGTGGGAAACCGGCCAGGCGTGAGCCATCGAGACCGCGAAGCGCTTGGTCAGCTCATAGCCGCTGGCGGGGCGCCAAGCCAGCAGGCCGATCAGCGCGTAGCGCAACGACATGATCGTCAGTATTCCACATGTCGACCTTGACATGTCTTGACCAGGGAACCATACTCGCTCTTACATGTCAATCTCGACAGGTGAGCGAGAGTATTCCAGATGACGACGAGTCCAGAGGGTCAGCCGAGCCGTCCACTGCCGCGCGGCAGGGCGAGGCACAGAACGCTGGTGAATCCCGGGACCACCCCGCGTCGTCGCTGGGCGATCCTGGCGGTCCTCTGTTTGAGCGTGTTTCTGGCGGTCGTGGACAACACGATCGTGAATGTCGCGCTGCCTACGATCAGCCGGCGGCTGCACGCCACGACCAGCGAGCTGCAGTGGATCGTCGACGCCTATTCACTGGTGTTCGCGTCTCTGTTGCTGGTGGGCGGGAGTCTCGGTGACCGGTACGGGCGCAAGGGCGCGCTCCAGCTCGGGCTAGCCGCGTTTGGCGGCTTCTCGGCCTTCGCCGGTCTCTCGGGCAGCATCGGCGCGCTGATCGTGGCCCGCTGCCTGATGGGCCTGGCCGCGGCGGTGATCTTCCCGGCGACCCTGGCGATCCTGACCAGCACCTTCACCGACGCCAAGGAGCGGGCCGCGGCGGTCGGAGTTTGGACCGCGATCACCGGCCTCGCGGTCGCTCTCGGGCCGGTCACCGGCGGCGTGCTGCTCCTGCACTTTTCCTGGGGCTCGGTGTTCTTCGTCAGCGTTCCGATCGCCGTGGTGGCGCTGGCGCTCGGTGCGTGGCTGGTGCCGACCAGCCGCGATCCCTCGGCCCCGCGGCTCGACCTGATCGGCTTCGTTCTGTCGATCCTCGGCGTCGCCGCGGTTGTCTACACCACGATCGAGGCGCCGAGCCATGGCTGGCTGGCCGCCGTGACGCTGGCTGGTTACGCTGCCGGCATCGTGCTGCTCGCCGGCTTCGCGGCGTGGGAGCGGCGGGTGGCCGAGCCGATGCTCGACATCGCACTGTTCTCAAATATCCGCTTCAGCGCGGCGAGCTTCTCGATCACCGTCGCGTTCTTTGGGCTGTTCGGCTTCATCTTCCTGATCACCCAGTACTTCCAGCTCGTCCACCGATACAGCCCCCTGTCGGCCGGTCTGCACACCCTCCCGTTCGCGCTCGGCGTCGCCGCGGCCTCACCGCCGGCGCCGATCCTCGCCAGCCGTGTCGGCACCAAGCTCGTCGTCCCCGGCGGGCTCATCCTCATGGGCGCGGGGTTCCTCATTGCCTCGACCCTCGGGAGCGACACCGCGTACTTCGGTCCGGTGATCGGCTCGATGCTGCTCATGGCGATCGGACTCGGTTTGGTTACCGCGCCGTCCACCGACGCCATCCTCGCCGTGCTCCCGCCGGCGAAGGCGGGAGTAGGCTCCGCCGTCAACGACGTGACCCGCGAGCTCGGCGGGACGTTTGGGGTCGCCGTCGTCGGCGCCGTGTTCTCATCGGTGTATGGCCCACGCGTCGTCCAGTTGCTCCACCGCCTCCTCCCCAGCTCCGCGGTCACGATCGCCAAGAGCTCTCCCGCGGCCGCCCTCCAAGTCGCCCGACGCGCGCCGGTGAACGCGCACACGCTCATCATCCACGCCGCCAACCAGGCGTTCGTCGCCGGGCTCAGCCGAGGCTCGCTCGTGTGCGCGGCCGTCGTCGCCCTCGGCGCGGTGTTCGCCTTCCTCGTCCTCCCCCGCCGGCTTTCTCCCACCCCACACACCACAAGCGGGCCGCGATCGACCGCCACCGATGCCTGACACCGCGCGGGCTGAGCGGGAGCCGCCCGAGCCACGGCTGAGACAGGCCAGCCGGCCTCGACCTCAGAGGCAAGTCGCGCCGCGTCTCCGGCCTGCGCACCATTTTCCGGCGGGACTCGAGGTCCCGCCGGGAAGCGGCCTCGAGCGCTGGATCGCGTGGCTGGATTCAGCTTTCCCCTCAACCTGTCGCAACAGCCCGCTGTCGTGGTGCCGTGGACGCACACCCTCATCCGGGCTGCCGATCGGCATCCAACGCTTCGCGGGACGAGGAGAGGACGCGCGGGTCTCGACTACGCTCAGGCGTTCGAGGTGGAGCCGTGCTTGACAACGCGGTAGCGGAGATTCGCCACCTGGCCGGAGACCGAGAGATCGAGTGCCTTGAGGCTTGCCTGACCACCAGATCCTCCGAACAGGCGCACGCCGTCCTCGAGCAGGACCGGCAGGACGTGAATCAGGATCTCGTCAACGAGGCTCGCGCAGGCACTGGCCCGCGACGTCGGCGCCGAGCACCAGCAGGTTGGCACCGTCGGCCGCCGCCAGCGCCGTGGCCACCCGCGCGACGGACATCGCCTGACACGAAGGTGTACGCGGGATCGGACTCGTCCTCCGGGGGCTGGTGGGTGAGGACGAAGATCGGCCCACTCCAGAGGCCGCCGAACGGCTTGCTGGTCTCGCTCGGCTCGGCTCGGCGACCCACCTCGTAGCCGCGCCGACCGCCCAAGATCGCGCCGGTCGACTCGATCACCTCGTCGACGAGCGCGGCCGGCCCCTGGCCGGGATGCTCGAAGATCCAGTCCATCTCGTGATCGGGGCCGGCGATGAAGCCATCGAGCGACATCGTCGTGTGAACCAGGACGGTAGCCACCGTCACCTCCGGGATTCGTGGGCAGGGGTGCTGCGGCCGCGAGGCGCGCATCTCGCCTGTAGACCCCAGAGAGGAGGCAGGCTCATCGGGCGCGGCTCCGAGAGTGTTGACAGATGTCAACACGTGGGTCCTAGAGTGGGCCGGTGGAACATCGATTCGGCCTGGTGCTCGAGCGCCGCGACGTCGCCCGGCAGGCGGCGCGACATCCGGCGGCGGCGCGGTCTCCCACGGGCGGCACCCGTCCCGGCTCGGTCGTATCCGAGCGCGAGGGGATGAGGGTCGCCGAGTTTGGGCGCTCGGCGGCCACCTTGGCCGATGCCGTACTCGACGCGATCAGGGAGCTGGAACGTGCGCAGCCCGGATGGCGGGTGGTGCGAGTGGAGCCGGACGAGCTGGTCAGTGCTGCCGCGATCGCGCGGCGGCTGGGACGCACGCGGCAAAGCGTGGCGCAGCTGGTCGCGGGACGACGGGGACCCGGCGGCTTCCCGGAGCCCGCCGTATGGGTCGATCGCGCAGCGCGTCTGTGGCGTTGGAGCGACGTCGCCGCGTGGTGCGCGACGGCCGTCACCGGCGCACCGGAGGTCGACCGGTTCTCCGCGGATTTCCTGGCGATGCTCAACGGCGAGCTGCAGGCCCGTCGCCACCGTGAGCGGCTGGCGGCGTTGGCGGTTCCCGGAGTCAAGCCGGGCAGCGAGCGGTTCGCAGTCGAGGTGGCGTTCCCTCAGCTGGGCGGAGGCCGGCGGTGGCGGGGGGCGGCAGCCGAGCTGGGCGGCGCCGGCCACGCTCGTGATCTGACCGAGGGCGAATAGGCGGGGGATCGACAGGCGTCGGTCGGTGATCGTGCGCTGAGAGGGACCTCGGTCGCCCGAGCGCGTTTCTCGCCGCGAGCGGGCTGCTTGCAGTCGCCGCGGTGATCGTGCTGGTCCGCCAGCCGACACTGTCCGAACCCGTGCCCGGCGAGGAAGCTACCGCCCGCCTGCCGGACGCGGCCACGCGAGCATGACGCCATCCCCGATCGTCAGCAGGACGTTGTGCACCCGCTCGTCCTGCTGGACCCGGCCGGCGAATTCGCGGATCCCGCGCGTCCCTTCGTCCTCGGCGGTCGCGGCGAGCGCCGCCCCGTCGCGGAACAGGTTGTCGGCGACGATCACGCCGCGCTCGGCCAGCTTGGGAAGGACCGCTTCGTAGTAGGCCGGGTAGTCGGCCTTCCAGGCATCGATGTAGACCAGGTCGAACGGGCCCCGCAGATCGGCGATGGTCGTGAGCGCATCACCCACGAGCAGTTCGATCCGGTCGCGGTGTGGGCTGGCGTCGATGTGACGCCGCGCGGCGGCCGCGGCGTCGTCGTCGACCTCCAGCGTGATGACGCGGCCGTCGGCCGGCAGCGCGGCGGCCATCGTCAGCGCGCCCACCCCGGTGAAGGTTCCGATCTCGAGCACGCGACGCGCTCCGCCGACCACGATCAACGCCTCCAGCAACCTCGCCTCCGCCAGGCCGCTCATCATCGTCGGCGAGCTGGTGTTTCCCTGCGTCCACTCCGCCGCGGCGGCCAGAGGACCGTCGAACCAGCTCGTGTGGTTCTCGGCGTACCTCACCGCTGCCGATGTGACCAGCTCGCTCATCCGCCTCAGGTTACTGGCGGCGGGCCTTACCGTCGGCGACGCCGGCGCTCAGCGGAGGTAGACGGCGAAGAAGTCCCGGTCATCGGGCGTCAGGTACCGCTGCGGAGAACGATCCATGGTCGCGAGCAGGTTGGCGGCTCCCACCGCGCCCGGCCGCCGATAGTGGATGAAGCTGGTCCAATATGAGTTGATGTCCAGCTCCATCGCCCGGACTGCGCCGGCGCGGCGGAGCACGGCGGCAAGCGAGCCCACGGTCATGTCGTTGGCCGCGGCGTAGATCAGGTTGCCGTGGCGGTCGATCCCAACCCCGGACCTCCACACCAGGATCGCGTTGCCGAGCGTTGCCCCCCACTCCGGGCCGGTGGACAGGTTCGGGTTCAGCCGCGCGTGGTTGACGATCAGCGGCAGGTTCTGGCGCGCGTAGGCGACATTCCGAGCGGCGATCCTCCCGCCGCTCCAAGCGACAACGTTCACGCGGCCATCGCGATAGCGCAGGATCGTCGCCTGCCCCGGCGCCAGCGGCGCGTAGGTGTGCCCGCCGCTGGCGAAGCCGCCGCCCGAGTCGCTGAGCTTGAAGCCGCTGTTGAACGTGGCCACCAGGCGTCGTCGCCGACTGAGCGGGACCTCCATCGGCCCGCGAGCCGGCAGCACCACGCTGGGCTCCTGCAGCCCGGGATACAGCTCCACCGAGGTCCGGGTGTGGTCGATCCAGGCGACGCCGGCCACGTTCTCCGGGTAGCTGGGGTCCGGCCGGAAGCTCGTGACCAGCACCGGAGGGCGGTGGCCGCCGCCGGCGAACGTCGGGTGCCAGACCCCCTCGCCAGGCAGCGCCGGATGGATCACGGGACGGATGTTCGGCGGGCGGTAATAGTGGCGTGCGTGCGCGTGCGGAGGCGTCGCGACCGCGGCGGCGATGCCAGGCTGGTTCGGCAGCGAACGAAGAGGTGCGCCCCCCTTCGCCGGCGCGTTCAGCGTGTAGTAGATGTTCTCGACCTTGGTGACGACACCCCGGGCGCCGTTGTCGCGCAGCCACTCCACCGTGCGCACCGACAGGCTCGAGTCCGACCGCTGGCCGAGCATCTGTGCGTAGGAGACCAGCGCGGGAACCGCCAGCGCCAGCGCACAGAGCAACGCGATCCGCCGCGCCCGGCGCCCCCGCTGGGGCGGGTAGTGCCGGCCCCGGCCCAGAGAGCGCTGCTGCGGGTGCCCCGGCAGGGGCGGTGTTCTGGTCGGAGCCAGCATCGCGCGATCGTGCCAACGTGGCGCGCGTAGAGTCTAAAGAGAACCTGAGACGTCCCTCATCGACCGACGCAATCTGAGAGGTCCCTCATCAGGCGAACAGGTCTGATTTATCGCGTGAACCTAAGTTCGCGCCCGATGACGGTCCCCAGGCGAGGCCCCGCGTCGCCGTGGCCGCCCTCCCATCGTGAGCTGTCGCCGGCTGTCGCCACCGCTCCTCGCACTGCGTCCGAGATCGACCCGACGCCGCAGGGACGGGCCCGGCGCGGCCGGGTGCGGGCAGCCCTCGTCCTCGCCCGGCCGCGGCAGTGGATCAAGAACGCGCTGGTGATCGCCGCGCCCGGCGCGGCGGGAGCACTCGGTCACGACGACGTTCCGGGACGGGTGGCACTCGCCGGCGTGGCGTTCTGCCTGCTCTCGGCCGGGACCTACGCCCTCAACGACACCCGTGACGCGGCCGAGGATCGCCGGCATCCGCACAAGCGGCTGCGGCCGGTGGCGGCCGGCGAGCTAGCACCCGGGGAGGCGACAGCGCTCGGCGCCGGCTGGTTGCTGGCAGGGCTGATCCTGTGTGTGTCGATCCGACCCCTGCTGGGCGTGGTGGGGGCCGCCTACGTCGCCCTGACCCTCAGCTACACGCTCGTCCTGCGTCGCGTCGTGCTGCTCGACGTCGTCGCCGTCGCGGGCGGTTTCGTGCTTCGGGCGCTGGCCGGCGGCGTCGCCGCCCCGGTGACCCTGTCACGTTGGTTCGTGCTCGTGGTGACGTTCGTGGCCGTGTTCGTGGCCGGCGGGAAGCGGCGGGCCGAGCTGATGCGAAGTACCCGCGATCGCGCATCCGGAGCCGACGACGGCCGGGCCACGCTCAAGCGCTACAGCCGCCGCGGTCTCAGACTCCTGCTCGCGGGCAGCGGCGCGTCCGCCCTGTTTGTCTACGGCGTATGGGCGACCCAGCTTCCCGTCAACGGTGTGGCGTGGCGGCTGCTGACGGTGATCCCGTTCACCACCTGTCTGCTTCGCTATGGGGCGCTGATGCGCGCCGGCGCCGGGGAGGCGCCGGAGGAGACGCTGTTCTCGGACCCACTGCTCGCCGTCGGCGGTGTGGTGTGGCTGGTGCTGTTCGCCTTGAGCGTCCATGCCTCCGGGTGATCACGTAACGCTGGCCAGTCCACCGGTCGAGCCGACGCCGGTGGCGCACACCGTCCACGGGTGGGGCGGCGGCGGAGGGGTATCCGCGCTGGTGCTGCGCCCCGGCAGCATCGACGGGGTCCGTGCGGCCGTCCAGCGGCACGCCATCCCGGCGCACGCTGGGCGACCGGACCGCGGCGCCATCCCCCGCGGGATGGGGCGCAGCTACGGCGACGCCGCCCAGCTGGCGAGGGGCCTGGTGCTCGAGATGACGCGGCTAAAGGGGGTCGAGCTGTCGCCACGGCAGGGTACGGTCACCGCGCAGGCGGGGGTGACGATCGGTGAGCTGCTGCGTCAGTTGGTCCCCGCCGGCTGGGTGGTGCCAGTCGTGCCCGGCACCCAGCACGTCACCGTCGGTGGAGCGATCGCCAGCGACATCCACGGCAAGAACCATGGCGCGGTGGGAACCTTCTCCAGCCACGTCCGTGCTCTCGGCCTGCTCACGGCCGCAGGCGAGATCCGCGAGCTCACCCCGGACTCCGAGGACGGCCTGTTCGCCACGACGGTGGGCGGCATGGGCCTCACCGGAGCGATCCTGTGGGCCGAGATCGGCCTGTCTGCGGTCAGCAGCTCACGGGTGGCGGTCGACACCGATCGGACTCGCTGCCTGGATGAAGCTTTGGCGGTACTGGCCGGACCTGGCGGGCCACACCGGGTCGCCTGGCTGGATCTCTTGAGCCCGCGTCCCGGCCGCGGCATCGTCACCCGGGCCGAGCACCTCCCGGGTCAAGACGGTCTCGAGCGCGGAGGCGCCGGAGCGACGCGTCGGGCCCGGGCGTCGGTGCCCGAGCGATGGCCCTCGGGGGTGCTGCGCCCCGCCACCGTCGGTGCGTTCAACGAGCTGCGCTTCCGGCTCGCGCCCCGGCGCGAGCGCGGCCGCGTGGAGGGTTTCGGGGCTCACATGTTCCCGCTCGACGCACTCGACGCCTGGCCGCGCCTGTACGGCAGCTCCGGACTGCTCCAGTATCAATTCGCGGTCCCCCGTGGCCAGGAGCACGTTCTCCAGGGAGTGATCGATCGTCTGCGCCGCGCCCGCGTACCCTGCTTTCTGGCCACGCTGAAGGATCTCGGCGCCGCCAACGACGCGCCGCTGTCGTTCCCGCTCGCCGGCTGGGCGCTGGCGCTCGACCTGCCGCGCGCCGCCCCGGGGATCGACGGACTGCTCGACGAGTTCGACGGACGAGTCGCACAGGCCGGCGGACGTGTGTACCTCACCAAGGATGCGCGGCTGCGTCCCGAGGCTACCCGGGCGATGTATCCGCGGCTGGCCGAGTGGCGGGCCGGGCGGGACCGCGCTGACCCCGAGGGGCTGTGGTGCTCCGACCTCGCGCTGCGAACCGGCCTGATCTCCGAAGGCGCTCGGTGACGGCCTCTCCTCGACGCGTCCTGCTGGTCGGAGGCAGCTCGGAGATCGGGCTTGCCATCACCCGGCGCCTCGCCGCCGAGGGTGCGATTCGCCCCTACCTGCTCGGGCGCGACCAGCGCCGCCTGCAAGCCGCGCTGGCCGCGCTGGAGCGCGATGGTTGCCCCGGCGGCGAGTGCGCGGTGCTCGACGCCGACGACCTGGCCGCGCACGGCGAGGCCGTGGCGCGAGCCTTCGCGCGGATGGGCGGGATCGACGTGGTCGTGCTCGCGATCGGAGTTCTCGGCGGGCAGCAGGGCCTGGACGCCGCGCCCGCGGAGGCATCCGAGGTGATGCGCGTCAACTTCGTCGGCAGCGGGTCGCTGATGCTTCACTGCATACGCCACCTGCGAGACCAGGGCCGCGGCACGCTGATCGTGCTCTCGAGCGTCGCCGCCGAGCGGCCGCGGGCGGGCAACGCGATCTACGGGGCGGCCAAATCCGGTCTCGATGCCCTCGCGCAAGGGCTCGCGGACGCCACGGCGGCCGGCGGCGTACGGGTGCTGGTCGTCCGTCCCGGGTTCGTCGCCACCCGGATGACCGCCGGGTTGCCGCGGGCGCCGTTCGCGACCACGCCTGAAGCGGTTGCCGACGCGACCGTGCGCGCGCTCGCCGGCCGTTCTCACACCGTATGGGTGCCCGGCTCGCTCCGCTACGTCTTCGCGTTGCTGCGCCACCTTCCACGTTCGGTGTACCGAAGGCTCCCGCTGTGAGACCTCGGACGCTGGCAATCGACCTCGTGATCGCGTTGGTCCTGGTCGCGGTGGTGCTGATCGTCTCGCCGGGCGCTGCCGTCGACGCGATCGTGGCGGTCGTGATCCTGATCGTGTGCGGTGTCAGCTTCCTGATCGGTGCGATCGGCGGCCGGCGGCGGCGGTCCTCGCCGCGCCGGCCAGCCCGGCGGCGCTGAGCACCGGCCGGGAGCCCGGTTGGGCTGATCCTCCCGGTGGCACCGTGATCAGAACCCGCGGGCCAGCGCCCGCACCAGCGATGTCAGGTCGTCGTCTGCGGTGACCAGGCTGCGCTGGCGCTCAGCCCCGTTCCGTCGCGCCAGGTCGGCGACGCTCTCCAGCGCCGCGACGCACCCGAGCGCCTCGGCATGCGGGCGGGCCGCGTCGATCAGCCGGCCGGTCGCCACCCCCACCGGAACCCGGCGCTCGGTCACCGGGTCGATCAGCTGCGCCTCCAGCCCATCGCGCGAGGCGAGGAACCGGTTCTCAACCAGCACCTCCATGTTCCCGGCGACCGGATCGGTGTGGTAGCCCTCCTCGAGCTCGAGCCGGGCGATCGACTGGACGAGCGCCACCAGCGCCGCCGTCGACGCCGAGTCGATCTGCACGTCCATGATCCTGACCTCCACCGTCCCGAACTTCGGCGCTGGCCGCACGTCCCACCACAGAAACGTCGGGTCCGGAAACGCCTGGCAGCGGATCAGCCGGTCGACCGTGTCGACGTACTCGTCGTAGGAGTCAAAGCCCCGGGGGGTGCCGACGCGTGGGAACGCCTGGAAGATCGGGGTTCGGGCCGATGCCAGGCCGGAGTCGCGCCCCTGCCAGTAGGGCGAGTTGGCCGACAGGGCGAGGAGCAGAGGAAGGTGTGTCCGCATCCGGTTATGGAGAATGATCGCGGCGTCGGGGTCGCTCACGCCGACGTGCACGTGCAGCCCGAATGTCGGTTCCCGGCGCGCCAGCTCGCGCATCGCCCCATACACCAGCTGGTGGCGGGCCCCCCCGGCGATTCGCGTCTCGGTCCAGACCGCGCCGGGATGAGTCCCGGCGCAGCCGGGGCGCAGGCCCATCGGCGCAAGCTCCCGCGCGAGCGTCGCCCGCAGCTCCCGCGCCTGGGCCGCCGCGTCGTCGGACCGTTCATGCGGGGCGGTGGCGAGCTCCAGGACCGCGTCCTGCGTCTCGGCCGTCACCTGGGGACGGAGCTCGGCGGAGAGCCCCGGGAGCACCTCATCGATCCGGCAGGCCAGTGCCCACCCGTCATCCGGGTCGAGCAGCATCACCTCCTCCTCCAGCCCGACGGTGAACGGGCGGGACGGATTCCACTCAGCCCACCCCAACATGCTGGCCGCGCTTACAGGCTCGGTCATCGGCTGATCCCTCTCATCGGCGGATCTCTCTCATCGGCTGATGTCTCTCATTGGCTGATCGCCAACAGCCGGCGCGAGTCGCCCGGCGGGCGGATTGGCTCCACATCCAAAGCAACGAAAGCACCCGTGCGCGCGCGACGATATGGCCGGGTGGACAAAAGGCGGCGAGTCGCGTGGCCGAGGGAAGGGCAGCCAATGCCCGGCGCCGCGACCAGGCAGCGGGCGCGGGTCAGTCGACGAGTGCCGGGGCAAGCCGCTGCTCCAGCGCGGTCCGCGGCAGAGCGCCGACGATGCGGTCGACCTCGCTGCCCTCGCGCATCACCACCAGCAGCGGGATCGACTGGGCGCCGAACCGTTGGGCCAGCTCTGGGTTGGCGTCGACGTCGACCTTGACGACCTTGAGCCGCCCCGCGTGCTTGGCCGCCAGCTCCTCCAGTACGGGAGAGATCATCCGGCAGGGTCCGCACCAGGCGGCCCAGAAGTCGACCACGACCGCGACCGAAGCGTTGGTCTCCCCCGCGAACGCGTCCCCATCGGCATCGACCACCCAAGGCAGCGTCACGTGGCAGCTCGCGCAGCGGGGGGTGCCGCGGGGGATCGAGCCGACCCGATTACGGGTACCGCAGGATGGGCACGCGAGCACCGCCATGGCCGCATTATCCCGTCCCCGTCGCGGCGCCGACAGGGGAACCCGTCCACCCGACGGTGAAGTAGGCTCCTCGCCGTGCCGGACTGGTTTGACGAGCTCGCCGAGTTCCTGCGGATCCCCTCGATCAGTGCCAATCCCGCCGAAGCGGCGAGCGTCCGCCGGGCGGGCGAGTGGGTCTGCCAGTTCGTGCGCAGCGCAGGCGGCGACGCCGAGCTCCTGGACTGGCATGGCCAGCCGCTGGCGATCGCGGAGCTCCCGGCATCCGGCGGCGCCGAGCGCGCACCCACCGTTCTGTGCTACGGCCACTTCGACGTGCAGCCGCCGGACCCGCTCGAGCTGTGGGATTCGCAACCGTTCGAGCCCGAGATCCGCGGCGAGTACCTGTACGGGCGGGGCGTCGCCGACGACAAGGGACAGCTGTACATGTTGCTGTGCGCCGCCCGTGAGCTGGCCGCCGCCGGCGAGCTGCCGGTCAACGTGCGGTTCGCCTGCGATGGCGAGGAGGAGACCGGTGGCCACTCGATTCTGGAGTTCCTGGAGGCGGACGGGCGCGGCGCCGACGCCGCGGTGATCTTCGACAGCGGGATGATCGACCGGGGCCTACCGGCGTTCAACATCGCCACCCGCGGCCTCGTCTACTTCCATCTGACCCTGCGCACCGGCGAGCGTGATCTGCATTCCGGGATGTATGGCGGCGCCGCTCTCAACGCCGCGAACGCGCTCGTGCGGACGCTCGACGCTGTCGTCGCCGCCCACGGGCGGCTGGCCGAGCCGCTGCGCCAGGGCCTGGCGGCTCCGTCCGACGAGGAGCTGGCCGGGTGGGGCTCGCTGCCGCCGGGAGCCCGCGAGCTCGCCGATCAGGGGGCGAGCCCGATGGACCCCCAGGCCGCCGAGGAGTTCTACATCCGCACGTTCGCCGAGCCGTCGCTCGACGTCAACGGCATCCACGCCGGATCGCCCGAGCTTCAGAAGACGGTCCTCCCGGTGCAGGCGATCGCGAACGTGTCGATCCGCCTGGCCCCGGACCAGAGCCCGCCCGAGATCGCGGCCAGCTTCGAGCAGCTGCTGCGCGCGGCCGCTCCCCCGAACGCCGAGCTGGGGATCGAGCTTCTGTCCTCGGCGGCTCCGGGACGGGTTGCCCCCGATTCACGAGCGGTCGCGCTCGGGCTGGCCGCGTTCGAGCGAGCCGTCGGCGTCCGGCCGGCGCTGATCCGGTCCGGCGGTACCCTGCCGATCGTCCCGGCGCTGAGCGACCGCGGGATCCCGGCAATCATCACCGGCTTCTCGCTGCCCAACGCGAACATCCACTCGCCGAATGAGTGCCTGCTGGCCGAGTACGTGCCGCTCGGGATCGGGGCGGCCCGTGCTCTTTTCGAGCAGTTCGCCGAGTTGTGACGCCGGCCGTGTCGATGCCGGGTCGGTTCCCCGACGATCAGCGCCTGGCGTTCGGCCGCGTGGCTGAGCTGTACCACCGCGCCCGCCCGTCGTATCCGCGCGGGGCGGTGGATGACGTGATCGAGTTCGGGTCGCTCGCGCCGGGCAGCACCGTGCTCGAGGTCGGCGCCGGCACCGGCAAGGCCACCCTCCAGTTCGCCGACCGCGGACTTCGCGTGCTCGCCCTCGAGCCGAGCCGCGACATGGTCCGGGTGGCACGCGCCGCCTGCGCGGCACACCCGGGCGTGGAGATCGTGGAGGTCGAGTTCGAGCGCTGGCGGCCTACGGAGCCGGTGGCGGCGGTCTTGAGCGCCCAGGCGTGGCATTGGATCGACCCCGATGACCGGTACGAAAAGGCACACGAGGCGCTGGTCCCCGGCGGCACATTGGCGGCGATCTGGACCTTCCCGGAGTGGCAGCGCTGCTCCCTGCGCGGTGCGCTCAGCGACGCTTATGGAGCCACTGTCCCGGAGCTGGCGGCGGCCTTCCCGATGCATCCCGACAGCCGCGCCGATCGGCTGGCCGGCAACTGGCACTGCGAGATCGACGGCGGGTCGTGGTTCACCAAGCCAACCGTCAGACGGCACCGTTGGCGTCAGAGCTACACCAGCACGGAGTACGTCCAGCTGATCCAGACCCACCAGGACCACATCCTGCTCGACGCCGGCCGGCGGGAGCGGCTGCTGGCGGCTATCCGCGATGCCATCGATGCGGCCGGCGCGACGTTGACGATGCCATTCGTCACCCACGTCTGCCTGGCGGTCCGGGCTTAGCTGCTCAGAACGACTCAGGCCTTGGGCCTCTGCGCCGAGCCGGACTTGGCCCGGAACGGGTCGGGCGCCGTCCCCCGGGGCGCCTCGGCGATGAGCTCGGCCCGCGCATCCTGTAACGCTCGCTTCTCATCCTCCGACACCGTCGGAAAGCGCGGATCGAGGTCCATCAGCGCCTGGACGATCACCGCGCCGACGGCGATCCGGGCAAACCACTTGTGATCGGCGGGGATCACGTACCAGGGCGCCCACTCCGTGCTGGTGTGGCTGAGCATCTGCGAGAACGCGAGCTGATAGTCGTCCCAATACCGCCGCTCGTGGGCGTCGGCAGCCGAGAACTTCCAGTTCTTGTCGGACCGGTCGATCCGCTTGAGGAAGCGGGTGCGCTGCTCTTCGGCGGACAGGTTCAAGAACAGCTTGACGATCGTGAAGCCGCTCGCGGTCAAGTGCCGCTCCCAGGCGTTGATGTCCACGTAGCGTCGCGCCCAGATGTTCCTGCGCGCGTCGGCCGGGATCTGCTGGCGGTCCAGGTGCTCGGGATGGACGCGGACCACCAGCACCTCCTCGTAGTGCGAACGGTTGAAGATCCCGATCTGCCCCCGCTCCGGCAGAGCTACCGAATAGCGCCAGAGAAAGTCGTGGTTGAGCTCCTGGTGCGAAGGGACCTTGAAGCTGTTGACGGGGACGCCCTGGGGGTTGACGCCGCTCATCACGTGACGGATGGCCCCGTCCTTGCCGGCGGCGTCGATGCCCTGGAAGACGACTAGGACGCCGCGAGCTCCCTCGGCGGCGAGCCGCTCCTGGTAGCCGGACAGCCGCTGCACGGTCTGCTTCAGGTAAGCGTTACCATCGCGCTTGCGCAGCCAGCCGGCAGTGAAGCCGGGATCGTAGTCGCGGCCCAGCTTCACCTTGGCGCCGGGGGGCACCTTCAGCTTCTCGATCAGCTCGTTGAGTTGCCGGTTCGTTGGCTGGCGCATCTGCGATTCGCCTCAGATGTGACTCTAGGCCGGCCCACGGCCGGCTGCCGGTCCGCGTGCCGCGGCCGGTTGCAAGGCGATTGATCCAGGGTACGCATACGTGTGAGCGAATCGAAAAGGAGCCAGATGCCGTACAAATTCGAGCGAAACGAGGTGTTGTCGGAGGCGTTCGCGCGCACTGCCCGGGAGCAGCTCGACCAGGCCCAGACCGCGCTGACCGAAGAGCTTGAGTCAGATCCGGCCGTCGCCGTGCACACGGCCCGTAAGTCGGTCAAGAAGGAGCGCGCGCTCCTGCGGCTGATGCGCGGGGCCGTCGCCGGGAGCGATCGCCAGAGGCAGAACGATGCCCTGCGCCGGGCGGCTCGGCAGCTGTCGGTCGCGCGCGACACCGAGGTGATGATCGCGGCGCTGGACGACCTGTCGGAGCGTTACTCGGGGCAGGTTCCCCATACCGTGTTCACCGCGCTGCGCGAGCGCCTGGATGGCGAGCGCAACGCCTCCGACGACGGGTCGACGGAGTCCGACGTGGCGGCGCAGCTGGGGGCGGTGCGAGATGAGATGGCGGAGTGGCAACTGTCCGATCACGGCTGGGCGGCGATCGAGCCCGGCCTGGCCCAGACCTACGAGCGCGGCCGCGCCGCTTTTGCCCAGGCGCGCAAGCACCCCGATGACGAGCATCTCCACGCGTGGCGCAAGCGCGCCAAGGACCTCTGGTATCAGCTCCGCCTGCTGACGCCGGTGTGCGGCGAGACGGTACGCGGCCAGTCCAAGGATGCCCACGTGCTCGGCGATCTCCTCGGCGACGATCACGATCTGGCGGTCCTCCGAGCCACTTTGGCGCGAATCGGCGCCGACGTGGCGACCGACCTCGATGCCGTGCTTGCGCTGCTGGACCACCGTCGCGAAGAGCTGCAGACTCAGGCGATGTCGCTGGGAAAGCGGGTGTACGCCGAGCGGACGAAGGCGTTCACCGGCAGAATCCACAGCTACTGGCGCGCCGGGCGCGCCGAGCGCCATGTGGCGCAACGGCGCGACCCGGCCGAGCTGGCCGAGGCCACGCGGGCGGTTCCCGCCCACTGACCGCCGGTCTCAGAAGGGCTTCCCGCCCACTGACCGCCGGCCTTTGGCGCGTTCCCGCCCACTGACCGCCGGCCTTTGGCGCGTTCCCGCCCACTGACCGCCGGCCTTTGGCCGTTCCCGCCCACTGACCGCGGGCCTCGAACCGGGTTTCCCCCCAACAGCCCGGGGCCGGTGGATCAGCCAAACAGGTCGCTGCCCGGCTGCGGGCCGAAGGACCGGCCCAGCCGACCAGGCTCGTGCCGACGCGGTACTTGCTGACCGAGATCGGCTGAATTCCCAGCTCGGTGAGAGCCTGGTCCGCCGGACTCTCGCCGGTTTCGCTCTTGGACTCCACCAGGACCGGCTCGTCGCTCATCTGGACGGTCTTGCCGCCGGATGCGATCAGCCGGATCCCCAGGTCGCAGGTCAGACGCTCCGGCCGTCCGCGGGCCGCGAAGGTGAGGCGAGTGAAGGTCGTGTTCAGGCTCGGCGCCAGCTCGTCCGGCGCCCGGAGCCCCGCGTCGTCGAGCGCCTCGGCCAGGCACTCCTGGGCCGCGGCGGTGAGCCGATCGGCGTCCTCGGCACGATGCTTTATCTGGCGCAGCGCGTCTATCTCGTCCACAGACAATGCTTATGCCCGCAAGCTCGCCGAGCGACACGGCTGCGCGCGGGCGCCCGCGATCCGCGCCGGCGGCGGCGCCGGCGCCGGCGCCGGCACCGGCACCGGCGTGACGCAGGCGGCTACTTAATGGGCTCGGGCTGCGGAACGATCCGAAGCCAGGGCTTGGGCGCATCCCAACCCTCCGGGAAGAGCTCCTTGGCGGCGTCGTCGGAGACCGATCCGGCGATGATCACCTTGTCGCCCTGCTGCCAGTTGGCCGGCGTGGCGACCTTGTGCTCGGCGGTGAGCTGGAGCGAGTCGATCACGCGCAGGACCTCGTCGAAGTTGCGCCCCGCGGTCATCGGATACACGAGGACCAGCTTGATCTTCTTGTCGGGGCCGATCACGAACACGTTGCGAACGGTCTGGTTGTCGGCGGCCGTGCGGTCGTGCGGGTCGCCGCTGGTGTCCTCGCCGAGCATTCCGTACAGCTTGGAGACCTTGAAGTCCTGATCGCCGATGATCGGGTAGTTGGGAGCGGTTCCCTGGGTCTCCTCGATGTCCTTCGCCCACTGCTCCTGGTCGGTCACCGGGTCGACCGACAGCCCGATGATCTTGACGTTGCGCCGGTCGAACTCGGGCTTGATCTGCGCCATGTAACCGAGCTCGGTGGTGCACACGGGCGTGAAGGTCTTGGGGTGGGAGAACAGGACGGCCCAGGAATCTCCGATCCAGTCGTGGAAGTGGATCGGGCCCTCGGTGGTCTCGGCCTCGAAGTCGGGGGCGGTCGCCCCAATCTGCAGCGTCATCTTGATTCCTCCTGAACTGTCGACAAATGCGGTGGCCATGGTGCCTTTCCCGGCGAGGCACGGTACCGGGTCGTCGAAAACGGCGTTCGTGGCTTCATTAAGTGTAGTAATGCGCGGCCACAGCATGCGACCCGGCGTCACCTCGAGCGGCCGGGTCTGCCTGCGTGCTGACCGTCCACCAGTACCGCCACGCCGTCCAGCGCGCTGCTAGAATAATGCTTGCCCGTAAGCAATTATTTCCGGGAGACCTTTGCCCTCGACAACGCCAGCCCTCGACCTTGACACCGCGAACCGGTTGCGGGTGGCGATCGGACGCCTGTCGCGCCGGCTGCGAACGACCGCCGCCGGCTCGGCGGCGGGGCTGACGCCGACCCGGATCTCGGTTCTGCTGACCTTGGTCCGGGAAGGCCCAGTGCGCCTGTCGGCGCTGGCCGCCGTCGAGTCGCTGAACCCGACGATGCTGTCCCGGGTCGTCGCCGACCTCGTCGACGGCGGGCTGGTGGCGCGAACCAGCGACGATGGCGACCGGCGCGCCGCCTGGGTGCAGGCGACCGACGAGGGCGAGCGCCTGGCCCAGCGCATGCGCCGCGAGCGTACCGATGCCCTCAACGAGGGGCTCGAGGGGCTGGCGCCGGTGCAGCGGCGACGGCTCGTCGACGCGCTGCCGGCGCTCGAGGTTCTCGCCGAGCACCTGAGGGAGCGGCGCCCGTGACCCGCGTCGAGCGCGCCGGACGCGTGACCTTTGCCGCCCTTTCGGTCCCGAACTACCGCCGCTACTACAGCGGCCAGTCGGTCTCCCTGATCGGCACTTGGATGCAGATGACGGCCCAGTCGTGGCTGGTGCTCACCCTCACCCACTCGGCGACGATGCTGGGGCTGATCGTCGCCCTGCAGACCCTGCCGGTGCTCGTGCTGGGCCCCTACGGCGGAGTGATCGCGGATCGCGTCAACAAGCGCAAGCTGATGATCGCGCTGCAGAGCGCGATGGGGATCCAGGCGCTCGCGCTCGGGCTGCTCACCGTCACCGGCCTCGTCCAGGTGTGGCAGATCGGGATCCTGGCGGCGCTCCTGGGCCTCAACAACGCATTCGAGAACCCGGCGCGCCAGTCATTCATGATGGAGCTCGTCGGGCCCGAGCATCTGCGCAACGCAGTGGGCCTGAACTCGGTGCTGGTCAACGCGGCACGCTCGATCGGTCCCGCCATCGCCGGCATCCTGATCGCCACCGTCGGCGACGGCGTGTGCTTTCTGGCAAATGCGGCCAGTTTCCTCGCCGTCGTCCTGTCGCTGAGCACCATGGACGCCCGCCAGCTGTCGCCGGTGGCGCCCACCCCCCGGGCGCGGGGACAGCTGCGAGAGGGCCTGCGCTACGTGCGCGCCACCCCGGCGCTCGCGGTGCCGCTGGCGATGATGGGACTGGCCGGCTGCCTCACCTACGAGTTCCAGGTCTCGCTCCCGGTGATGGCCTACAAGGGCCTGAACGTCGGCGCCACCGGATTTGGCTTCATGACCGCGGCGATGGGCGTCGGCGCCGTCTTCGGCGGCCTACTCGTCGCCGCCCGCGGGAAGACCGGGCTGGCCCCGCTGATGGTCGCGTCGTTCGGGTTCGGGCTGGCGCTGGCGCTGGCGACCCTGTCCCCCGACCTGAGCTTCGCCCTGGTCGCCCTCGCCCTCGTCGGCGCGGGGAGCATCTCGTTCATGGCGACGGGCAACTCCACGCTGCAGCTCACCGCCGCGCCGGAGATGCGCGGCCGCGTGATGTCGCTCTGGTTCGTCGCATTTCAGGGCTCGACACCGATCGGGGGCCCGTTGGTGGGCGCGACCATGGCCACGCTCGGACCCCGAGCCGGGCTCGGACTCGGGGCGATCACGGCGGTGCTCGTCGGTTGCATCGGGCTGGTCGCGCTGCGGCGCCTGCCGCTGCCCCGGCGGCGGCGCCCCGAGGCCGTCGCCGGCGCCTGACCCGGGCGCAGGGGCGCCTGACCGTGCGCACGGCGCGAGCCTCGCCTTCGTTCACTTGTCGATTTCGGATCGATCCGTGCGACGCGTCAACGTTGGGACCGTCGATAACGATCAAGGGAGGGATGACGATGCGGCGGATCGTGGTGACCGAGTTCGTGTCTTTGGATGGCGTGATGGAGGACCCGGGCGGCGCCGAGGGCACCCGCCACGGCGGCTGGTCGTTTCAGTTCAACGACCCGGAAGGGATGAAGTACAAGCTCGACGAGGTCCTCGACCACGAGGCCCTGCTGCTCGGGCGCGTCACCTACGAGGGATTCGCGGCGGCGTGGCCGGAGATGACCGATGACGTGGGTTTCGCCGACAAGATGAACCGCATGCCCAAGTACGTGGTGTCCAACACGCTAAAGCAGGCCGACTGGAACAACTCTCAGATCCTGTCCGGCGACGTCATCGCGGCGGTCAAGGGACTCAAGCGGGAGGACGGCGGCGACATCCTGGTGGCGGGCAGCGCGAGCCTGGTTCGGGAACTGATGGTCGGAGATCTGGTCGACGAATACCGGCTGATGGTGTTCCCGGTGGCGCTGGGCAGCGGGAAGCGGCTGTTCGCGGGCGAGGGCGATGCGGTTGCCCTCCGGCTGGTGGACGTCAAGACCCTGCCGACGGGCACCGTGATCCTCACCTACCACCGACCATGAGCCGGTGATCGGCGCGCCCCGCCGGTGATCGGCGCGCCCCGTGTCATCCGACCTAACCGCCTTGGCGTAGTCTCGCTGACTTGCCCGCCGCGGCGCCGCCGACCTTCGACCTGCAGAGCCATTCCGTCCACTCCGACGGAGCGCTGACCGCCGAGCAGGTCGTGGCGACGGCGGCGGCCGCCGGCGTCCAGCTGCTGGCGCTCTCAGACCACGACACCGCCGAGGGCGTCGCCGAGGCGATCGAGGCCGCGGGCCGGGCCGGCATCGGCCTGGTCCCGGCCACCGAGATCAGCGCGATATTCGAGAAGCGCCAGGACCTGCACGTGCTCGGCTATCTCATCGACCCCGGCCACCCCCCACTGGTGTCGGCGCTGGCGCGGTCCCGGGGTGACCGTGAGCGGCGCGCGGAGGAGATGATCGCCAAGCTGAAGGCGCTCGGCTTCGAGGTCGACGAGGCGGCGCTGGCGAAGCGAGCCGAGCAGGGACAGACGGTCGGACGTCCCCACCTGGCCCAGGCGGTGGTGAGCCGGGCCGCCAACCATGATCGCCTGGCGGCGGCGGGGCTGCTCGATCCGACGGCGTTCCTGGTGGAGTATCTGATCGAGGGGCGCCCGGCGTTCGTCCCGCGCGCAGCCCCGACGGTGGAGCAGGCGATCGCGCTGATCCACGACGCCGGCGGTGTCGCGGTGTGGGCGCACCCGTTCTGGGATGTCGCCGAGCCGCCCGAGGTGCTCGGCGCTCTCGATCGATTCCATGCCGCCGGGCTCGACGGCGTGGAGGCGTTCTACATCTCCCACACCGAGGATCAGACTCGGGTGCTGGTCAGACGGGCGGCCGAGCTCGGGATCCTGACGACGGGATCGTCAGATTTCCACGGGCCCGAGCACCACACCTTCTCCGCCTTCCGCGCCTTTCGCACCTACGACCTGGAGCCTGTGCTCGGGCCACTCGCCGGCTGAGTGGCTCCGTCGGAGCCACCGAGGACCGCCGCGATCGCGGCCGGGCGATCCCGAGGGTCCACGCCGGCGAGTGACCCAAGTGGTTCAGGCGTGCCGCGTCGGTTCCGTCACCTGGTTGCGGCGGCCCGCGGCGTGCCGCGTCGGTTCCGTCACCTGGTTGCGGCGGCCCGCGGCGTGCCGCGTCGGTTCGGTCACCTGGTTGCGGCGGCGCGCGGCGTGTGTGCGATCACGTACGTTCGCTTGGGCGCCGTCAGGATGAGCACGCGCTGGCCGGGCTTGACGCCGGACAGCGCGGCCGGCTGACGCTGGTCGCGGACGAGCGCGCCCGCCGGGACGGTCACCGTCACCGTCTTGTAGTTGGCGCGCCGGGTTCCTTCGGTGATCGTGAGCTGCCGCCCGCTCACCGCGTCGACCCGGCCGCGTTCGAAGCTGACGTTGGCAAAGCCCTGGCGCGTGTGCAGCACGACGCTGCCGCTGACCGCGCGGGCGGCAAGCCGCCGGAGACGGACCCGCCGCCCTCGGCGAGTCAGGCTCGCGCCTGACCGGTGCGCGGCGTTGCCGCTGGTCGCCTGACCGGAGCTGCTGGTGGCGGCGCCGGCGGTGGCGATCGCGCTGATGCCGGCGCCGAGCGCGACGCAGCAGACCGCCAGCACGAGCACTCGAGAGTGCTTTCGGATGTAGGACATGGATTCTGACCTCGCTTGTCGTTGCATTTCCCAGCCGTGCTCAATCTGCCCCAGCGCGGAAAGCCGCTCGTCAGCGGTAGGTCAGCTGCATGTAAAAACCCAGTCGGGCGCGCCGTCGGGCGCGCCTACGATGTCGCCATGCCCGCGACGGTGATGGTGGTCGAGGACGAGCCCAATATCGGCGCCCTGGTGCGCACCTACCTGGAGCGCTCGGGCTACCGGGCGCTGTGGGTCCGCTCCGGCGAAGAGGCTCTGGTCGAGCTGCGCCGCCACCCGATCCGGCTGGTGGTACTGGACATCGGCCTGCCCGGGATGGACGGGTTCGAGGTATGCCGGCGGATCGCCGGCGAGGTCCCCGTGATCATGCTCACCGCGCGCGACGAGGAGCCCGACCGCGTCGCCGGCTTGGAGGTGGGGGCCGACGACTACGTCGCCAAGCCCTTCTCGCCCCGCGAGCTGACCGCCCGGGTCAAGGCGGTGCTGCGCCGGGCGGGCAGCGGTGCCTGGGGCGCCGACAACCAGGACGTCCTCTCGGTCGGCCCGGTGATCATGGCCCGCGGCGCGCGCGAGGTACGCGTCGACGGGCAAGCGGTGGAGCTGACCCAACGGGAGTTCGACCTGCTCGAGTACCTGTTTCGCCACGCCGGGCAGGTGGTCACGCGCAATCAGCTGCTGGAGTCGGTGTGGGGGTTTCGCTCCCCCGGACAGACGCGGACCGTCGAGGTGCACGTGGCTCAGCTGCGCAAGAAACTCGGCCATCCCGACCTGATCCGGACGGTTCGCGGGCTGGGCTACAAGGCGAGTGCGTGACGTGCAGCGCCGGGTGCTCGGCTACCTGGCGCTCGCGGCAATCGCCTCGTGCGCGCTGACGGTGGCGGTGGCGGTGATCCTGGTGCGCCATCGCATCTCCACCCAACGGATGAGCGCGCTGAGGGCGCAGGCCGAGCTCCTCGCCGTGGTGGGCGGAGCCCCGGGCGCGCTGAACGCCGGTGAGCACGTCTACCGGGTCGGTTCGGGTCGGCCGATCCGGGTACGGCCTCGGGTTGCCGCCGCGGTGCTGGCGGCGATCCCGTCGGGGGGCGACCGTCAGGGGACGATCGCGGTGGGCGAACGCTCGCTGCTGTATGCGGCGCGCACCACGTCCGCAGGGCGGGTCGTGCTCGTCCGGGGCGCCCGGTTGGCGTTTGCGGAGTGGCGCCCGTTCCTGACCAGCGTGGTGCTCGCCGGGCTGGGTGGGGCCGCGCTCGCCGTGCTTCTCTCGTTCCTGCTGGCGAGACGCCTGACCGCGCCGATTGCCGACCTGGCGGGCGCCACCCGGCGGTTGGCCGCGGGCGAGCCCGAGGTGGCGGTGCCGGTGGAAGGTGACGACGAGCTTGCCCAACTGGGCCGCTCGTTCAACGCGATGTCGACGGAGCTGGCCCGCGCCCGCGAATCCCAGCGTAGCTTCCTGGAGTCGGTGAGCCACGAGCTCAAGACGCCGCTGACCTCGATCCGGGGCTATGCCGAGGCGCTGGAGGAGGGCGCGGTGTCGCCGGACGATGGCGGCTGGGTCATCGCCGCCGAGTCTGACCGCTTGGAGCGGTTGGTCGCCGACCTGCTCGACCTCGCCCGGCTGGACCGAGCCGGGTTCACCGTCGAGCACCGACCGATCGACCTGGGGTCGGTTGCCGCCACGGCGGTGCAGCGCCACCTGCCGCGGGCCCGTGAGCTCGGCGTGGCGCTGACCAGCGTCCGCGAAAACGGATCGCGGGGCATCGGCGATGAGGGGCGCCTGCTCCAGGCCACGTCGAACCTGATCGAGAACGCGTTGCGGCTCACGCCGTCGGGTGGACGGGTGGAGGTGCACGCCCGGCCGGCGGCGATCGCGGTCAGCGACTCGGGCCCGGGCCTGGCCGCCGACGATCTACCCCACGCCTTCGAGCGCTTCTACCTGTATGACCGCTATCGCAGCGAGCGCCCCGTCGGATCTGGCCTCGGACTGGCCATCGTCAAGGAGCTGGCGACGGCGATGGGCGGAGACGTTCAGGCCGCGGGCCGTCCTGGCGGTGGCGCCGAGTTCACGATCCGGATCCCGGCCGCCGTGCCAACGTCCACCGGCGCGGGCGATCGCGGCCCTCCAGACGCCGGCACCGACCGGTGAGCCTCAGGCAGGAATCGCCCGCTGTGAGAGGTGCATCCCGACCTTGCGCTTGACCCGCTGCAGCGCGTTGTCGACCGTCTTGCAGTCGCACTCCAGGCGGCGGCCGACCTCCTCGTAGGAGTGGCCGTCAAGGTACAGCGCCAGGACCCGTGACTCCAGCTCCGAGAGCGCGGTCGAGATGCATGCCACCAGGGCCCGCAGCTCCTCGCTCGAGATCACCTGGTTGACCGGATCGTGGACCGTCGAGCCGGGCAGGACCTCATCGAGCGTCGGCTCGCTCTCGCCGCTTCCGCCGGCCGGCGAGCTGGAGAAGGACACGTACTGGTTCAGCGGGGTGTGCTTGTTACGGGTTGCGGTCTTGACCGCAGTGATGATCTGGCGGGTGATGCAGAGCTCTGCGAAGTTGCGGAAGCTCGATTCGCGGTCGGTACGGTAGTCGCGGACCGCCTTGTACAGGCCGACCAGACCCTCCTGGATCAGATCGTCGGCATCGCCGCCGACGAGAAAGTACGAGGACGCCTTCAGCCGCACGAATCCGTAGTAGCGGCGCACGATCCGGTCGTAGGCGTCAGCGTGGCCCTGTTTGGCCAACGCGATCAGGTACCCATCCTCAACCCGCGGTTGAGCGTGAGAATTTGCAGAGATTCGAGCCACGAAGCCAACCTTTCCCGCTGCCGCGAAAGCGGCAGTTCGGATTGTCGTGGCGCGCTACCTCCCCTGGCGCCGCACCGTATATAGCCTTCCCAGAGACCGCGCCTAAACTAGGCTCGGCTTCGTCGTCAAGGATCCCTAAACCTACAGTTGATCCTTATTGAGCGCCGCGAGCTTGACATAGCGAGCAGCCCGTGTCAAGCGATCGAGCGATCACGGGACGTTATGCAAAGCGACTTGCGGGCTTGGCCGGCGCGGCTCCGCGCTCGATCAGCCGAGCTCGGCGCCGGTGCCCGCCGTGGGCAGCAGCTCGGGGCCTCCGGGCCCGTCCCGGACCTCCCAGCCGAGCTCGCTGATCTCGTCGCGGAGGCGGTCCGCCGCCGCCCAGTCGCGCGCCTGCCGGGCGGCCTCGCGCACCTCGGCCAGCGCGGCGACATCGCTGGGGACGGGCGGGGACGTGGATTGCATCAGGCTCGCCAAGCCGAGCACGTCGAGCATCTCGCGCAGGTCCTCGCCGCCGACGCTGCCCGCCGGACTTCGGTTGGCCTCCCGCTCCCACTCCGCCACGACCGCCAATGCCTGGGGTGTGTTGAAGTCGTTGGCGAGTGCATCGAGGAATCGCTCGCGCAGCCGGCGCGACCATTCCGGGCTGGGGCCATCGATCAGCGCGCGGGCCGTGTTCCTGATTCCCGCCGCGCGCTTGCGCGCCTGTGCCAGGCGATCCTCGTCGTATTCCACCGGCTTGCGGTAGTGGGCGTCGACGAGGTACATCAGCAGCGTCTCGGGGCCGTGGCGCTCGAGCGCCTCGCCCAGCATGAACACGTTCCCGACCGACTTGGACATCTTCTCGCTGTCGAGGCTCACCATCCCGACGTGGACCCACAGCTTCGTCAACGGTCTCCCCCGGGCGCCCCGAGTCTGGGCGGCCTCGTTCTCGTGGTGGGGAAAGATGAGGTCGCTCCCGCCACCGTGGATCTCGAACCCCACGCCGAGCAGCTCCTCGGCCATCGCCGAGCACTCGATGTGCCAGCCGGGGCGCCCGGGCCCCCAGGGCGACTCCCAGAACGTGTCCTCCGTCGGCTTGTGGCCCTTCCAGAGCGCGAAATCGACGGGATCGCGTTTGCGCCCGATTCCCTCGCCCTCCTCCCCCTGGTCCATCTCGTCGATGTTCCGGTGAGACAGCTCCCCGTATCTCGGGTAGGAGCGGACGGCGAAGTAGACGTCCCCGTCGGCGGCGTAGGCATGACCCTGCGTCACCAGCTCGGCGATCAGCTCCTCGATTCCAGGGATCGTTTCGCTCGCCAGCGGTTCGTGGTCGGGCCGGCCGAGCCCGAAGCGGTCCGTGTCCGCCTTGTAGGCGGCGGTCATCTCCTCGGCGAGCTCCGAGCTGGGAACGCCCGCCTGGCGGGCGGCCACGTAGATCTTGTCGTTGATATCGGTGATGTTGGCGACGAAGCTCGTGTCGTAACCCTCATGGGTCAGGAAGCGCTTGAGCAGCGAGAACACCACGAACGGACGGGCGTTGCCGACGTGAACCCGCCCGTACACGGTGGGGCCGCAGGCGTAGATCCGCACTCGCCCGTGTGAATCGGGGACGAGCTCTCGGAGCTCCCCGCTGAGGGTGTCGTGAAGCCTGACGGTGCGCAAGGTGGGGCAACCCTAGCGCCCGCGCTCCGCAGGCCGGCGCGGATTCGGGGCGACGCCGGAGTTGGCCGTGACCGGACCGCTTCCGGCTCAGGTGGCTACGGGCAAGCTGAATCGCACCCGCGTGCCCCGCTGGCTGTCGGCGAGCCAGATGCGGCCGCCATGGGCCTCCACGATCGCCCGGGCCACCGCCAAGCCCAATCCGGCGCCCCCGCCGGTGCGCGCGGCCTGGGTGCCACCCTGGTAGAAGGCGGTGAACACATGGTCGCGCTCCTCGGGGGCGATCCCGTCGCCGGTGTCGACTATCTCCACCTCGATCCCGGCCGCGGCCGGCTCGGCGCGAACCATCACGCTGCCGTCGCCGGGGGTGTGGCGGATGGCGTTCTGAATCAGGTTGAACAGCACCCGCTGGATCTTCTCCGGGTTGGCCCGCGCCGGCGCCAGGGTGGCGGACACGCTGGCCACCACGGCTACTCCCTTGGCCTCCGCCTCCAGACGCATCGCTTCGACCGTCTCGCCGACCAGCTCGCCCAGCTGGACTCGCTCCAGCGACCAGTTGATGTCCCCCGCTTCCAGCCGCGAGAGCTCGAACAGGTCGTCGATGAGGGCGCTGAGCGCGTCGATGTGCGTGCGCATGCGGCCCAGATACGCCTGCCGGAGCTCGCCGTCGACGATGTCGTCGCTCACCGCCTCGGCGAGCAGGCGCAGCGAGGTGATCGGGGTCCGCAGGTCGTGGGAGACGGCGGCGACGAGGTGGCGGCGCGCCGAGTCGGACTGGTCCTTGGCCAGCGCCTGGGTCCGCAGGTCATCGATCATCGCGTTGGCGGCGCCGGCCAGCTGCGCCAGCTCGTCGCGGGCATCGGTCTCGATGCGCACGTCGATCGCGCCTCGCCCGACGGCCGTGAGGCCATCGCGGATCGCCCCGACGTCCCGGATGATCCCGCCGGCGATCAGCCGCGCGCCGAGGAACGCGAGGATGCCGGCCGCGACCACGATCGCGGCCACCAGCAGCGCCGCATGCCCGGACACGATCATCAGCAGGGACACGACCACGAGGGCGACCAGCACCGGGGCGACGCCGATCGCCACCACCAGCGCCAGCTGGCGCGACACGGAGCCGGCGCTGGAGCGCACTCGTCCGACCGCGGTGGGCCGACCCTCGCCCGTAGCGATCGCACGACCGGGTTGCGCCGGGCGGGGGCGCCCGCGCCTCATGGGGCGAAGCGGTAGCCGACGCCCCACACCGTCTGGATGTGGCGCGGCTGCCCGGGATCGGTCTCGATCTTGGAGCGCAGGCGGCGAATGTGGACCGTGACCGTCGAAGTGTCGGTGTAGAAGGAGTACTGCCAGATCGCGTCCATCAGCTGGTTGCGGGAGAACGCCTGACCGGGATGACGCGCCAGGAACAGGAGCACGTCGAACTCGCGCTGGGTCAGCGTCGCCTCTTCGCCGCGCACGAACACCTGGCGGGCGTCGGGATCGATCGTCATGTCGGCGAGCTCGATCGGCGCCTCGTGGCTGGGCGCGGTCTCCACCCGGCGCAGCACTGCGTCGACCCGGGCGACCAGCTCCGCGGGCGAGAACGGCTTGACGACGTAGTCGTCGGCGCCGAGGCGCAGGCCGATCACCCGATCGGACTCCTCGCCCTTCGCGGTCAGCAGGATCAGGCCGATCCGTTCGCGATCCGGAGAGCGTAGCCGGCGCATGACCTCGAGCCCGTCGATCCCGGGCAGCATCAGGTCGAGCACCACCAGATCCGGGCGCTGGCAATCGACCATCTCGAGGGCGTCGGCGCCGTCCGCGGCGACGCGGGTGTCATAGCCGGCCCGTTCCAGGTAGCGCGAGACCACCTCGGCGATCGTCGGCTCGTCGTCGACGACCAGGACCGAGCCCCGAGAGTGATCCTCCATCTGGCTGATTGTGGCAGCCCACCTCGTCAATCCACCCGACAGAGCGGCGATTTCACCCGCTGTTCACCTCCGCCGCCGCGCGACGCGGACGAGCGAGCAGCCCAATGCGACAGCGGACGGCCGAGCGGCCCCGCCCGATCACCGCCCGGTCACCGGCAACTCGGTGACGGTCGCCACCGCCAGCGCCGCGATCCCTTCCTCGCGTCCGACGAACCCCATCCCCTCCCCCCGGGTCGCCTTGACGCTGACGTGCTCGATATCGAGGCCCAACGCCTCGGCGAGCGCGCCCCGCATCCGGTCGCGCGCCGGGGCGAGCTTGGGCCGCTCGATCATCACCGTCGCGTCCACGTGAGCGGTGACGAATCCGGCGTTGGCGACCAGGTCCACCGTCGCCCGCAGCAGGTCAAGCGAGTCGGCATCGCGGTAGCGCTCGTCGGTGTCCGGAAAATGCTGACCGATGTCGCCCAGCGCGCACGCTCCGAGCATCGCGTCGATCACCGCGTGGGTGAGGACGTCCGCGTCGGAATGGCCCGCCAAGCCGCGCTCATGCGCAAGAACCACGCCTCCGAGGACGAGCCGGCGCCCCTCGGCCAGGCGATGGCAGTCGTAGCCGATCCCGGTGGTCACGCCCGCTGCTCCGAGAGCATCAGCTCCGCCACCCGCAGGTCATGGGGGGTGGTGATCTTCATGTTTCCGGGATCGCTGCCGAGCACGCGAACGACGCCGCCGCTGCGCTCCACCAGCCACGCGTCGTCCGTCGCGGTTCCCAGCTCGTCGTCCGAGGCCCCGGCGAGCGCCCGCGCCAAAGCGCTTCGGCGAAACACCTGAGGCGTCTGCACCGCCCACAGCCGGCCGCGCGCGAGGGTACGGGACACGGTGGCTCCATCGTCGCCGACCTCCTTGATGGTGTCCGACACCGGGGCGGCGGCGATCACCGCATCGGCCTCCTCGTGGCGCTCCAGCTCGTTGAGCGCCTGCTGGAACAGCGCGGGCGTAGCCAGCGGCCGAGCGGCGTCGTGGACGATCACCGGATCGCCGGACGTGCACGCCGCCAGGGCGTTGCGGACCGAATGGGAGCGCTGGTACCCGCCGGAGATCGCCACCGTTCCGTCGGGGGCCGCGTCCAGCTCGTCCGGGGGCAGGGCCACCACGATCATCGTCACCTCCGGCACCGCGCGCAGCGACGCGACGCTGTAGTCCAGAATCGGCCGTCCGCAAAGTGGGACGAGCGCCTTGGGGCGGCGGAACCCAAGGCGCTCGCCTCGTCCTGCGGCCACGATCAACGCGACCGCCATCTCACCTGAGCGAGGCAGGGTGAGTAGGAGAATTAGGTGGTGAAATTGGCGAGCGGCTGGGCCGTGGCTGACGCCGCCCGCTCGCCACGATCGTACTGGTGGTACGTGAGGGCGAGCGGGTGGTGTCAGGCGCGTCCAGACGCCGCCAAAACACCAGATAATTCTTCTACTGGCCCTTACTCCGCGGCGACGGCCACCTTGCCGTGGCCGGTCCCGTTGCCGTTTTGCGTCGAGGAATCGATGAGGAGCGCGTACAGGTGCTCCTCGACCTCCTGCTCGTTCATCTCCAGCGCATACATCAGCTCGGACGCCAAGATCTTCTTGGCCCGGGTGAACATCTGCTTCTCGCCCGTGGAAAGGCCCTTCTCGGCCTCCCGGATGGCGAGATTGCGTACCACCTCGGCGAGCTCGTAGATGTCCCCGGTCTTGATCTTGTCCCGGTTGTGCTTGAACCGCCGGTTCCAGTTCTTGGGCATCTCCGAGCACTCGTCCTGCAGCAGCGCGAGCACCTTCTTGACGGTTTCCTCGTCGATCACCCGCCGCAGCCCGGCCAGCGCTGCGTTCTCGGTCGGCACCATCACCGTCATGTCGTTGTGAAGGATCTTGATCGTCAGATACTCGCGGCTCTCGCCGAGGACTTCCTTGACCTCCTTGCGCAGCACCTTGCCCGCCCCGTGGTGCGGATAGACGACGCTGTCGCCGATCTCGAACTCGATGTTCGGCGGCGTCTCGATCGGCTCCAAGTCATCCAGGTGCTCTTCCATTAGCTCTGTGATGGTGTCCTCCTCTGTGAAAGCGGCGCGGGCAATCACCCGCTCGCGGGGTTTCCTACGTTTGTAGGTAGCGATCAACCAGGTTGATCTCCTGCTGTCGGCGAAGGCCCTCCCGGATGTCCTTCGCCCGGATGCCGCCGACTCCGTCGACGGTCTCCAGCTCACCATCTGAGGCGGCGAGCAGTTCCTCGAGTCCTCCGAACTCCGTCACGATCCGCTGGACGACGAGTCGGGGCAGCCGGGGGATTCTCCCCAGGATGCGGAAGCCGCGCGGAGACACGGGATAGTCGAGGGTGTTGAGCTTGCGGTCATACCCGAGCAGCTCGGCGAGCCGCCCGAAATCGAGCAAGTCCTGATGCGGAAGCCTGGCCAGCTGGTCGAGGACGACGGCAAAGCGATCGTCGGTGTCCTCCAGGAGGTAGTCGTGGACGAGGGCCGCCTTGTCGGCGGCGACGCCCACCATCGTCTCGTCGAGCTGCATCTCGATCAGACGTCCTTCGGTCCCGAGCTCGACGATGTAACGCTCTATCTCCACCGCCATCCGCGTCACCAGCTCGACCCGCTGCAGGACCGTGAGCACGTCGTGCAGCGTCACCCCGCCTTCGAACTCCAGCGCCGTCAGCCGGGTCGACACCTGATCGAGCCGGCTGCGGTACTTGTCCAGGGTCGCCAGCCCCTGGTTGGCCTTGGCGAGCACGACGGGGATGTCCTCGAGGATGTACTTGAGCCCCTCGACATACAGGGAGACGACCTCGCGCCGCTCCGATACGGCGACCACGATCGCGTCGGTCTGCTTGGAGACGCGCTCGGCGGTGCGATGGCGTGTACCGGTTTCCATCGTGAGAATCGTCGGGTCGGGCGTGAGCTGCACGTTCACCTGCACGATCTTGGTCGCGTTGGAGCTCAACGCGATCGCGCCGTCCATCTTCGCCAGCTCGTAGAGGAAGGCGGGCGAGTACTCGATATCCAGCTTGATCCCGCCCGAGAAGAGGAAGCTCAGCTCTTCGGCGTCGCCGATGACGATCAGCGCACCGGTCCGGGCGTCGACGACGTTGTCGATGCCCTCGCGGAGCGACGTTCCGGGCGCGACCATCTCGAGCGCCCTCATGATCCGGGACTCCTGTCGAGACTCGAGCTCGTCTTTGAGCTCTTCCCCGGAACGCGGCGGCATCAGCAGCCATTTTAGCTCAGGTCCGTCCACCTCCGCGCTGCGGCGCGCGCACCGACCGCCGCCGCTGTGCGCACCATCCGGACGCTCTGCGCACAGCCTGCCCTCCGGGCGCGCGCTGCTCAGGCGGCTTGGACCACCCCGCCCGCCGGCGCCAATGCCGCGGACAGCGCCGCCCGCAGAGTTCTCTGGGTCTCCGGCGCCACCACCGGCGTCAAGCCGAACCGCTGCGCTTCGGCGAGCCGCCGGTCCGCGTGCCCGACCGTCCGCAGCTCACCGGTCAGCCCGAGCTCGCCGAAGCACGCCAGCGGCCGCTCCCCCTCCCCGGTCAGCGCGACTCGCTTCGCCGCGCTCGCGACCGCCAGCGCCACCGCCAGGTCGGCTCCGGGCTCGTCCACCCGCACGCCGCCGACCACGTTGACGAACACGTCGGCGTTGCCGAGCCCGATCTGGCCGTGGCGACCGAGCACGGCCAGCACCAGGGCCACGCGATTGCGATCGAGCCCGGACACCACCCGCCGCGGCGGCACCAGCTCCGACGCGGTCACCAGCGCCTGAACCTCGACCAGCAGCGGCCGCGATCCTTCCATGGCGCACAGGACGACGCTTCCCGGCGATCGCGTCGCCTCGGCCAGGAAGCGAGCCGAGGCGTCGAGCACCTCCACCAGGCCCTGATCGTGCATCTCGAACACTCCGGCCTCGTTGGTCGATCCGAACCGGTTCTTGATCGCCCGCACGGTGCGGTACGTGCGCTCGCGCTCGCCCTCGAACTGGAGCACGCAGTCGACCAGGTGCTCGAGCACCCGCGGTCCGGCCAGCGCGCCCTCCTTGGTCACGTGCCCGACGAGCAGCACCGCGATCCGGCGCTGCTTGGCGACCCGCATGATCTCGCCGGCAACCTCGCGCACCTGCGCCACCGAGCCCGCCGCGGACGAGAGCTCCACCGAATGCAGCGTCTGGACCGAATCGATCACGCACACCTCCGGCCGCTCCGCCTCAAGCGTGGCCAGCACGGCATGGAGATCGGTCTCGGCGATCACCGGAACGGCCAGCGCATCGCCCCCGCCGAGCCGCTGAGCTCGGAGCCGGATCTGAGCCGCCGACTCCTCGGCCGACACGTACAGCGTGCGGCGACCCGCGGCGGACAGGTTCGCCAGCGCCATCGTCGTCAGCGTGGACTTTCCGATCCCGGGAGCACCGCCGATCAGCACCAGCGAACCGGGAACGATCCCCCCGCCGAGCACGTTGTCAAGCTCGCCGATCCCGGTGCTCAGCCGATCGTGATCGACGGCCTCGACATCGGCCAGCGCCACCGGCTTGACCGCCGCCGCGATGCCCCGTCCGGCGCCGGCGCCGGGGCCGTATCGCGACCCACCCACCCGAACCTGCTCCACCAGCGTGTTCCACTCGCTACAGGCGGGGCACCGGCCGGCCCAGCGAGCGGTCTCGTGACCGCAGGCGGAGCAGACGTGGACAGAGGCGGGACGTGGCATGGGCGCGTCGTGAGAGCGTACGCGGCGCCCCCGACGCCAAGCCCGCTTTCGCGCCTGAAGTCACTGATTTGTTGCACCGAGGCGACGATGGCTCAAGGAGAGCGTGCGCAACGCCGGCGCAGTCCCCGTCGCCAAGCGTGCCGGCCTCTGCCGGCACGCCCACTGATCAATCCGTCCGGGCTACTCGGACTCGGCTTCGGAGGACTCTCCGCCGTCGCCCGCAGGCTCGTCGACGGCCCCGCCCTCCTCGCTGCCACCCTCGGCACCGACCCCGACTGGGGTGGGCTGGGGCGCAGGCTCGATCACCGACAGCTTGACATCCTCGTCCTCGGAGCCGTCGACCCCGGGCTCGACCAGAACGGTCGAGCCCGACGGCACCTGTGAGCGCAGGACGAAGTCGGCCAGCGGGTCCTCGATGTAGCGCTGGATCGCGCGACGCAGCGGCCGCGCCCCCATCGCCGGATCCCAGCCCTTGTCGACGAGCAGGTCCTTGGCCGACTCGGTCAGCTCCAGCTGCAGCTCGCGCTCGGCCATCGACTCGCGGATCCGGAGCAGCAGCAGGTCGACGATCTGCTTGATCTCGTCCTTGGCCAGCTTGTGGAACACGATGACGTCGTCGATCCGGTTGAGGAACTCGGGCCGGAAGACCTTCTTGAGCTCGCCCATGATCCGGTTCTTCATGTCGTCGTAGGTGATCCCGGTCTCGTCGTCGGAGACGGCGAACCCGAGCGGCGTGTTGCGGGCGATCTCCGACGCGCCGATGTTGGACGTCATGATCACGATGCAGTGACGGAAGTCGACCGTGCGCCCCTGGGCGTCGGTCAGGCGGCCGTCCTCCAGGATCTGGAGCAGGATGTTGAACACGTCCGGGTGCGCTTTCTCGATCTCGTCGAGCAGGAGCACGCTGTACGGCTTGCGCCGCACCGCCTCGGTGAGCTGGCCGCCCTCGTCGTAGCCGATGTAGCCCGGAGGCGAACCGACCAGGCGCGACACGGCGTGCTTCTCCATGTACTCGGACATGTCGATGCGGACCATCGTGTCCTCGTCGCCGAACAGGAACTCGGCGAGCGTGCGGGCGAGCTCGGTCTTACCGACCCCGCTCGGTCCGAGGAAGATGAACGAGCCCGTGGGCCGCTTCGGATCCTTGAGACCGGCCCGGGAGCGGCGGATCGCCTTCGAGACGACCTCGATCGCCGGGTGCTGCCCGATGACGCGCTTGTGGAGCTCCTCCTCCATGCGCATCAGCTTCTGGGTCTCGGCCTCGGTCAGCTTGAACACCGGGATGCCGGTCCACATCGAGACGATGTCGGCGATCTCCTCCTCGCCGATCGAGGGCCGCTCGGTCGACTCGCCGGCTTCCCACTGGTCGGCGAGCTCGCGCTTGCGCTGCGTCAGCCGCCGCTCCTTGTCGCGCAGGTTGGCCGCCTTCTCGAACTCCTGGGACTCGATCGCCTCCTCCTTGGCCCGCCGGGTCTCCTCGATCTCATCCTCGAGCTCGCGGTACACGGGCGGTGAGGTCATCGACTTGATCCGCATCCGCGACGCCGCCTCGTCGATCAGGTCGATCGCCTTATCGGGCAGGAACCGGTCGGAGATGTAGCGATCGGCGAGATCGGCCGCCGCCTCGAGCGCCTCGTCGGTGATGTTGACCTTGTGGTGCTGCTCGTAGCGGTCGCGCAGCCCCTTCAGAATCTGCACCGTCTCCTCGGTCGAGGGCTGATCCACGGTGATCTTCTGGAAGCGGCGCTCCAGCGCGGAGTCGCGCTCGAGGTACTTGCGGTACTCCTCCAGGGTGGTGGCGCCCACCGTCTGCAGCTCGCCGCGAGCCAGCGCCGGCTTCAGGATCGACGCGGCGTCGATCGCGCCCTCGGCCGCGCCCGCGCCGACCAGGTTGTGCAGCTCGTCGATGAACAGGATGATGTCGCCGCGCTGGGTGATCTCCTTCATCACCTTCTTGAGGCGCTCCTCGAACTCCCCGCGATACTTGGAGCCGGCGACCAGGGCGGCCAGATCCAGCGTGTAGATCTGCTTGCCCTTGAGCAGCTCGGGGACGTCGGAGTTGGTGATCCGCTGCGCCAGGCCCTCGACGACAGCGGTCTTGCCGACGCCCGGCTCGCCCACCAGCACCGGGTTGTTCTTGGTCCGGCGCGACAGGATCTGCATGATCCGCTCGATCTCGGTCTCGCGGCCCACGACCGGATCCAGCTTGCCCTCGGAGGCGAGCTTGGTCAGGTTGCGGCCGAACTGATCGAGCAGCTTGGAGGACTTCTTGCCCTCGCCGGGGCCGGTGGCGCCGGCGCTCCCGGCGCTGGATCCACGCTGGCGACTGCCCGGGCCGGAGAGCATCCGGATCACCTCGTTGCGGATTTTCTCCGAGTCGGCGTCGAAATCGAGCAGGATGCGAGCGGCGACGCCCTCGTTCTCACGCACCAGCCCGAGCAGGATGTGCTCGGTCCCGATGTAGTTGTGACCGAGGCTGAGCGCCTCGCGCAGCGCCAGCTCCAGGACCTTCTTCGCCCGCGGCGTGAACGGGATCTGACCCGAGGTCACCTCCTCGCCCGAGCCGACGATCCGCACCACCTGGGCGCGGACGCGCTCCACCGTGATGTCGAGCGACTCGAGCACTCGAGCGGCGAGTCCCTCCTCTTCGCGCAGCAGCCCCAGCAGGATGTGCTCGGTGCCGATGTAGTTGTGCTTGAGAGTCCGGGCCTCTTCCTGTGCCAAGACGACCACTTGGCGGGCGCGTTCTGTAAATCGCTCAAACATGGGCTTCCTAAGTGGTTGTGGCTTACTACTGAAGGAAGTTGATCGGGGTTTGGTCCTGGTCTCGGCTGAGTCTCGTCGCAAGGGACGCCGAAGACTCCGTCGCTCTCACACTATTCGGCAAATCTCGCCGAATGGATGAGCGCCAACGGTCATTTCTTCGGGGCCATGCCTCAGTCTAACAGCCGGTTTTGGGTACTCCCGCTAGTCCAGATCCCGCTACGTGCGGGGTCCGAGACGGTGTTCACGGGCCTGTCGCCGCCGCCGGGATCGGTCTTTTGCCTGCTCTGGGCGGGTGGGCGAGAGGCGATCCGGCGCTGCCAGCGGGCGGTCGGAGGGAGCCTGCCGCCGGTCGACAGCCACGAGCCGGCGAGGATCAAAAGCAACCCGGCGAGCGCGCTCGGCCCGGGCCGTTCCCCCAGCAAAGTGACCCCGAGCACTACGGCGACAAGCGGATTGATGTAAGTGATCACGGTCGCCCGACCGGTGCCCGCGTCGCGGATCAGCACCGTGTAGACGACGAACGCGATCGCCGTGCAGAACAGGCCGAGCGCGGCGACCGCGGCGAACGCTCCCACCGACGGGGTTTGCTTGGGGGTGTCGACCGCCGCGAACGGCGCCAGGATCAGCGTCGCCACCACGAGGCTGGCGCCCATCACCGCGCGTGGATCCAGGCCCCCCATCCCGAGCTTGACCAGCATCGGCCCGATCGCGTAACCGATCGCTCCGATCAGGATCGCGATCGCGCCGAGCAGCTCCTGCCCGCTGCCGGCGACGTCGAGACCGACGAGCGCGATCACCCCGGTGAAGCCGATCACGAGCCCCGCAGCGCGCACCGGCGTCGGGCGCTCAGAGGGATCGAACCGCAACGAGAGGACGGCGACGATCAGCGGGACCGAGGCGATGATGATCGCGGCCAGCGATGAGGCCACGTGCACCTCACCGGCCGCGATCAGCGGGAACGGGATCGAGATCTCGGCGACGGCGTAGGCGATGATCCACCGCCAGCGCCCCCGGAGCCCCGCCACGGCGCCGTCGCGCCACGCCACCGCCATCAGCAGCGCCGCGGCGATGGCGACCCGCAGCCAGGCGACGTCGGGAGCCGGTAGCCCACCGTCCACGGCGATCTTGATCAGCAGGTAGGAGCCGCCCCACACCAGCGACATGAAGGCGAACGCCCACCATGCGCGCCGACTCACCGCTGCACCTCAGTTCCGCAGCGCCGGAAACAGCACGACCTCCCGGATCGAGCGTGTTCCGGTCATCAGCATGACCAGGCGGTCGATCCCGATCCCGATCCCGCCGGTCGGCGGCATGCCCTGCTCCAGGGCCTGGACGAACGCCTCGTCGTAGGGCTGGGCCTCCGCATCGCCGGCGGCGGCAAACCGCTGCTGGCTCTCGAACCGCCGGCGCTGCTCATCGGGATCGTTGAGTTCGGTGAACGCATTGGCGATCTCCATTCCCCCGATGAACGCCTCGAAGCGCTCCACCAGATCCGGCGACTGCCGGTGGCGCTTGGCCAGCGGCGAGATCGCCACCGGGTAGTCGAGCAGGAACGTCGGCTGCTGCAAGGTCGGCTCGACGTGCTTGGAGACCAGCTCGTCCACGAGCTGCGGCCAGGAGTCGCTGACCGGCGCGGCCAGGCCGCGCTCCCGCATCGCCGCGGCGAGCGCTTCCCGGTCGCGGTGGCGGAGGATGTCGACCCCGGTGCGCTCTCGGATCGCGCCGGCCAGCGTCTCGCGATGCCACGGCGGGGCGAAGTCGATCTCGCCGGCGTAGCCGACGGCCTGGGCCACGGCGAACACGAGTCGCTCGCAGCGTCTGGCGACGTCCAGATAGTCGGCGTAGGCCTCGTAGAACTCCAGCACCGTGAACTCCGGATTGTGGGTCGTGTCGACGCCCTCGTTGCGGAAGTCCTTGCCCAGCTCGTAGACGCGCTCCAGCCCGCCGACGATCAGGCGCTTGAGGTACAGCTCGGTGGCGATCCGCAGATACAGGTCACGGTTCAGCGCGTTGTGATGAGTGGTGAACGGCCGCGCCATCGCCCCGCCGTAGAGCGGCTGCAGCACCGGCGTCTCGACCTCGATGAAGCCCTCTTCATCGAGGAACCGGCGCACGGCGGTGATCACCTTGGCCCGGGTGATGAACAGATGGCGCGCCTCGGGGCTGGCGATCAGGTCGAGCTCGCGATGGCGAAACCGCGTCTCGACGTCGGTGAGGCCGTGGTGCTTGTCCGGCGGAGGGCGCAGCGACTTGGCGAGCAGCGTGAAGCCGTCGACACGCAGGGTCAGCTCCCCGCGGCGGGAGCGGAATGCCGTGCCGTCGACGCCGATCAGGTCGCCGAGGTCCAGCGACAGCAGCAGGTTCATCGGCTGTTCGCCGAGCACGTCGGTCCGCGCCTGCAGCTGGATCCGGCCCGACCGGTCCTCCAGGTCCAGGAACGCCATCTTTCCTTGACCCCGGCGCGCCGCCAGGCGCCCAGCGACGCGGTGTGACACCTCGGTCTCCTCGCCGGGGGTCAGGTCCTCATGAGCCGCCCGCACCGATGCGATCGGCGCCACGCCGGCGAATGCGTGCGGGAACGGATCGACCTCCTGGGCCCGCAGCGACTCCAGCTTGCGCCGGCGATCGGCGAGTACGTCCGAGGCGCCTTCGGGCTGCTCGGCCACGGGACCCGGCGACGGATGTGCCGGCTAGGCCCCGACGTCGATCTTGGTGATCTTGAGCTTGCGCTCCCCGCGTGGAGTGACCACCGACACCTCATCCCCTCGCTTACGCCCGATCAGCGCCTTGCCCACCGGGGATTCATTGGATAGCTTGGCCTCCGCCGGGGCGGCCTCGGCCGAGCCGACGATCGTGTACTTGTTGGACCTGCCACCCTCGTCCTTGACGTGCACGATCGAGCCGACGCGGACCACGTCGGTATCGAGATCCGAGGCGTCGACGACCGTGGCCGAGCGCAGCTTGTCCTCGAGCCCGGCGATCCGCGCCTCGAGCATCGCCTGCTCGTTCTTGGCGTCGTCGTACTCGGCGTTCTCCGAGATGTCGCCGAACTCGCGCGCCTCCTTGATGCGGGCGGCCACCTCGCGGCGGCGCGTCGTGGAAAGGTGGTCGAGCTCCGCCTTGAGGTTGGCGAGGCCGTCCTGGGTGAGGATGACGTCCTTGGGCATGGGAATCAGACCTGGGTTCGGGACAATCGAGACGAGAAAAACCCGCCTGAAGCGGCGGGATCGCACCTGCGGCAGGCCGCGGTGGGCGCATGAGTATAGACAGCGTCAACTCCGTGCCGGCAAGCCTGGCGCTCGAGGCCGACCCCGGGCGCGGGGACGGGACCGGCTACGACAGCTTCTTGACGGTGATCACGAACCTGGTCGTCCGCCGGGTCGAGTCCGTCGCCGCCATCCGCATCGTCATCTGCCTCACCTGATGCCGGCGGACCTTGACCGCTACGGTCGGCGAGACGATCAACGCCTTGGCGCCGAATGTCACCCGGGCGCTGCTCTGCGCCGGGACGAACGTGATCTGCACAGACCCACCGGTGCGCCTGAGTCTGAAGCGGATCCGCTTGACCCCCGACCTGACGGTGATCGAGTGGCTCAGCGTCCGGTTGGCCCTGACGAAGCGCAGGCCGCCGGGGAGCTTGACGGTGACCGACGCCAGCTTCGGCGCGTGACTGCCGGCGGCGGTGGCAAAGCTCAGCTTGGGTTTGCTCCCGGCCAGACCGGTCAGCCGGACCAGCTTGACCGTGGGCGGCCTGGCCGGGGTCGTGGCGGTGCGCGTCGTCACGGTCGGCGGCGGCGCCGTGGGGGTTGAAACCGGGGGTGGCGGCGTCGTGCGGACGACCGTCGGCGGAGTCGTGGTCGTGGTCGTGGCCGGCGGCGCGGTGGTGGTGGTGGTCGTGGGGGCGGGAGCGATCGTCCAGGTGAAGGTGACGGAGTGCTCGGTCACCGGATCCGCGGCGGTCACGGTTACCGTCGCGGTCTGCGCGGTGGCCGGAACCCCGGAGATCACTCCGCTCGTGCTGTTGATGGACAGTCCCGCGGGCAGCCCGGTGGCCGAGAACTGCGGTGTGGAGGCGCTATCGGTGGCGTGGATGGCGAGCGAGGTGGGCTGGCCCACCGTTCCGGACTGGGTACCGGGATTGATCACGGTGAGCTGCGCGGCATCGGCACACAGCGACGGACCGAGCGTGCCGGCGATCGGCGAGCCGAGACCGGTCGCCATGTCGTATCCGTTCCTGATCGGGTAGAGGCCATCGGGGTTGCTGGACTGGTTTGTCCCGGCGAACACGTCGTTCCCGGCGAGTCCGGAGAAGGGGCTGGCCTGGGTGATGTCGTTGAAGTCGGCGGCGTAAGTCGTCGGCGAACGGCCGGCGATCTCGTACAACGCCGGGTTCACGAACCCGAGCGTCGTCCCGGCACACGCCGATGACGCGTCAGCCAGCGCAGCGAACGCGGTCCAGAGTGGCGCCGCGGCGCTGGTGCCGCCGAGCACCTTCCAGCCGCCACCGTGGCCGCCGTCGGCGTACATGGCATAGCCGGTGTTGGGGTCGGCGTCGGCGGAGACGTCGGGTACCTCGCGACAGTACTGGCCACCGCAGTCCATGGACGAGTCGGGCTGGATCACGTTCAGCCACGAGCTGCTGTTCGCCTGATATGAGGGCATCGTCCAGGTCGCCGACGCCCCGCCCCCGGTCCCCGCCACGTCGCCGCCGCCGGTGGGGGGGCCGTTGTTCCAGACGTATTCGCCGGGATAGCCGGTGAGATCGTTCGTCGACCAAGACCCGGTCTGGGCCGGGCCGATCCACACGCCGAGGCTGGTCCCGCCCACCGAAGTGGCGTATGGCTGGCTGGCGGGATCGACGACCGACAGGCTCTTGTTGTTCGTATCGAGGGCATAGCAATCCGTCGACCCGAAGTCACCCGACGCGACGAACAACGACTGGCCCTGGACGGCCATCTCCTGCAACGTCGTGTTCTCGGCGCTCATGACCGACGCCGCCTTGGCTTCACACGCGCCCCAGGAGCTGGAGATCACCTTCGCGGTGTCGTCAGTGGCCATCTGGGTCAATATGTTCGACTGGTCGAGCGTGGTGGCGGGGGCCTCGTATACCAGGATGTTGGCCTTCGGCGCCAGGCCGATGACCTGCTCGATGTCGAGTGCCGCCTCGTCGTCACCCACGCTGCCGTTGTATGCCAGTGGGGCGCCGTTCCTGGGCACCGTCTCGACGTTCACCGACGCACTGGTGCCGTAGCAGCTCTGGTATTGGCTGATATCGCTGGTCTGGAAACCCTCCTGCTCCAGCAACGCCACCGTCTCGCCTTGGCCCTCGTCGCCCGTGGCGTAGTAGCTGTTCAGCCCGTAGGCATTCGCGATCTGGTCGGCGGTGTAGTCCGTGTTGCCCGGGCCCGCCGAGGTGCCCGCCGCCTTCGTACACGGCGTCGGTCCGCTTCCGGTTGACTGTGGCGGCGAGCCGGCCTGTGCCGAGTCGGCCTGGTCCTGCTGGGTCAGGCCCTGCGGCTGGGGCGAGGTCACATCGTCGAGGCCGATCACCGCCTGCACCGATGGAGCAAGGCTCGAGTCCACCTGGGGCGCCTGATCGTTGGCGTAGGCGGTGCGGCCGCTCGGCAACTGGACCTGGGACTCCGTGACCGAGAACGCCTGCTCGACGTCGGCGACGCTGCCCTTGACCGGAAGCGTCAGATCGTTGGCAGTGGGCGCGCCGACCGTCAGGCCCTGGGAGCGCAGCGCGTTCTCGACGGCAGCTATCTGCGTCGAGTCGGCGCCGAAGCGCTCCGCGAACCGGCCGACGCTCAGGTAACGGTGAAAGTCCGACGATCCCGGGGTCGACACCGCCTGGGCGTAGGTCTGCAGCCCGGCGGGGTCCTGCGGCGTCAGGGCGACGGTCAGGCGCAACGGCCGGGTCTTCGGCAGCGCCCCGAGCCTGCGGGCGCCGTGCGGGATCACCGGGGCCGAACCGACCCTCACCCGATGGGAACCACCCCCGGCCTGGGCGGGCCTACCGCCGGCGCGGGTGGCACCGTTGGCGGACGCGACGCTATTGGCCGCCCCGATTCCGAGCAGCCCGCCAACCCCGCACATGGCAACGAGAAGCCTCGTGCCGTTTGTCCACCCGCTTCGCACTGATATGCCCTCCGGCGCCGGTCGTGGCCTGTCCCACTTGGACCACGAGCCGCGAATTCACTGCAGATGATACGGCCCGTTCACCCCGCCGGAACCCGGACTCGGCTAAGAAGTTTCGAATAGTGCGCGCGCCGCTTGAAGCGTCGGCGCGCGTTGCAGTTCGTCCTGCAGCGCCCGGTCGCCGCCGAGCCGCTCCAGGTACCACGGGTAGAACTTGCGCAGGTAGCGCGCCGCCCGCTCCGGCCCCATGTGCTCACCGGCGCGGTCGATCACCCAGTTCACCTCGGCGAGAATCTCGTCGCGGCTCGGCTCCCCGTCGCGCTCCCCGACGAGCTGGGCGAACAGCCACGGGTTCCCCAGCGACCCCCGGGCGAGCGCCACCCCGGCGGCGCCGGTGCGCGCGAACGCCTCCCGGGCAAGCTCCGGAGTACGCAGACCGCCCGAGATCAGGACCGGTACCGGCAGCTCCTCCACCAGCCGGCGGGCGAGCTCATAGTCGGGGGTCCCCGAGTGACGCTGAGAGGCGTGCCGCGGGTGGATGCAGAGCCCGGCGACGACGCCGGCCTCGGCCAGCCGGCGGGCGACGGTGACGCCGCTGCGGTCGCCCGGACGTGCGCCGGAGCGAAGCTTGACCGTCACCGGCAGGCCGCTGCCGCGGCCGGCGGCGCGAGCCAGCGCGACCGCGCGGTCGGGGTTCTCCAGCAGCGCGACGCCGGCGCCCGTCTTGCACACCTTGGGCACCGGACAGCCCATGTTGAGGTCGATCAGGTCGGCCCCGGCGGCGGCGACCCGCTCGGCCGCGGACTCCATCACGTCGGGGTCGTGGCCGAACAGCTGCACCGACACCGGATGCTCCTCGGGATGGATCCGCAACAGCTCGGTGCAGGTCCGCGGGTTGCGATAGTGCACGGCGAAGCTCGACACCATCTCCGACACCACCAGACCGGCGCCGTGGCGCTTGGCCTGCAGACGCACGAACCAGTTGCCGATCCCGGCCAGCGGGGCGAGCACGACGCGATTGGGGATCGGCACGCCCCCCAGCTGCCATGGCTCGGTCAGCGCGCCGAGCCGGACGTCGTCGTCGCGGCGGCGGGACGACCCGGGCGTCCCGATGGGGCCCGCCACATCGGTGTGAAGCGGCGGGGTCAAGGTCTCGACGGGCAGGGGCACGATCGTTTCATGGTACGAATGAGGGGCATGGACATAGCGTCACTCATCGACCCGTGGGCCCGCCAGCTGAACGACCAGGTCCCCGGTCTTCAGCTGTTCGATGCCCACACCCACCTGGGCCAGAACGATCCCGACGGGATGAGCCAGACCCCGGAGGAGCTGCTGGAGCAGCTGCGCGTGGCGAGCGCCCGCGGCGCCTTCGTGTTCCCGATGCACGAACCCGACGGCTACCCGCCCGCCAATGACATGGTGATCGGCGTGGCGGCACGCGCCGACGGCCAGCTGACCCCGTTCTGCCGGGTCAGCCCCAACGCCGGCGACGCTCGCGCCGAGGCCGAGCGAGCGCTGGCCGCGGGTGCCAAGGGGATCAAGCTGCATCCTCGCGCCGAGCAGTTCACGCTCGATCATCCCGCCATCCGGTCCCTGGCCGCGCTCGCCGCGGAGCGCACGCTGCCGATGCTGATCCACGCCGGGCGCGGGATTCCCGCTCTCGGCGCCCACGTCGTGGAGCTCGCCGGGGCGTATCCCAACGCCCGGTTCATCCTCGCCCACGCCGGCGTGTGCGATCTGTCGTGGATCTGGCGGGCGGCCGCTGATCTCCCGAACCTGCTGTTCGACACCGCCTGGTGGATGCCGGCCGACCTGCAGGCGCTGTTCGCGCTCGTGCCTCCCGGCCAGGTCCTGTTCGCCTCCGACGCGCCCTACGGGCACACGCTGATGTCAGCGGTCACGCAGCTGCGCTCGGCGATCCAGGTGGGCCTGTCGGCGGCGCAGATCCGCTCGATCGCCTCCGAGCAGTCGCTGCGGATCGCCGCCGGTGATCCTCTGGAGCCGTCTGGACCGGCGATCGGCGAACGCGAGCGCGCATCCCATGTCCTGCTCGACCGCGTCGCGGAGTACGTGATGCTCGGCGCGATCGCCACGATGCGCGGGGGCGACGGCGGGCCGGAGATGCTGGCGCTGGCCCGGATGTCGTGCGACGTGCCCGACGACATCGACGACGCCCCGGTGTTCGCCGCGATCCGCGGCCTGCTCGACATCTTTGCCGAGCTCGAGGCGTCAGAGCCGACCAACCGCCGCCGGCTCGCCTTCCTGATCCTCGCGATGAGCGTCGCACGCACCCCCGACGTGCCGGTGCCGGCGACCGCCGCCATCGCCTGAGACGCGACCGCTCGGTGCCGGCGACCGCCGCCATCGCTCGGCGCGGTCGCCCGCCCCGCTACGGCGCGTTGCGCTCCCAGATCAGCCGCAGCCCGGTGAGCGTGAGCAGGTCGTCGACCTGGTCGATCACCTCCCGGACGGCCGGGACGAGGATCTGCGCCAGCCCGCCGGTGGCGATCACGGTCGTCGCCTCCCCCAGCTCGCCGCGAAGCCGGCGCACGATCCCGTCGACCTGGCCGGCGAACCCGAACACGATTCCGCTGCGGATCGCCTCGACGGTCGACTTGCCGATCAGCGCCCGCGGCTCGGCCAGCTCCACCTTGGGCAGCTTGGCCGCACGCTGATACAGCGCGTCGATCGAGATCTCGGCCCCCGGGGTGATGATCCCGCCCAGGTACTCCCCGGCCGCGGAGACGACGTCGTAGGTGATCGCGGTGCCGAAGTCGACGACCACGCACGTGTCGTTGACGCGATCGTAGGCCGCGATCGCATTGGCCAGGCGGTCGGCCCCGACCTCACGCGGATTGTCGTACCGGATCGGCATCCCGGTGCGGATCGCGGGCCCCACGACCATCATCGTGTGGCTCAGGTAGCGATCGGCCATCGCCGTCCACTCCTCGGAGAGTTGCGGCACCGTCGAGGAGACGATCGAACGGCGGATATCGGTGAAGCCGAGCCCGCGCAGGGCCAGCAGATTGGCGAGCGCCGCCCCCAGCTCGTCGCGGGTGGACTCGCGCACGGTGGCAAAGCGCCAGTGCTCGGCGACTACGTCCTCGCCGTCCCGATAGACCCCGAAATGGGTCTGGGTGTTGCCGACATCGACGACCAGGAGCATGGTCCGGGATTACACCAAGGCCGGTGCCGGCGCCACCCAGCGGACCGCCTGTCCGGGGCCGAGCGCGCTCAGGCGCTCGGCCAGCCGCTCGCCCGACGGCAGCGCCAAATCGGCGTCAAGCTCCAGCAGCGGCACCAGCACGAACCGGCGCGAGCTCACCTCGGAGTGCGGGAGCGTCAGCCGCTCCGAGCGGTACTCCAAGTCGCCGAGTAGCAGCAGGTCGACGTCGATGACACGCGGCCCGTGCCGGGGGCCGCCGGCGGCGCGACCGACTTCCCGCTCCACCGCCTTGGCGGCGTCGAGCAAGTCCTCCGGCCCCAGGTCGGTACGGATCCGCAGGCAGGCGTTGAGAAAGTCGGCCTGATCGAGGACGAGCCCAACCGGCTCCGTCTCATACAGCGAGGACGCGGCGAGCACGGTGACGCAGTGGCCCGGCAGCGCCGCCACGGCGGCCGCCAGGTGAGCACGGGTGTCGCCGACGTTGGACCCCAGGCCGAGGTAGCCGGTGCGGGCGCGGTGGGCGCCCGCCGCCCCGGCGTCCCGATGACCCCCGTCCGACGCGCCCCCGTCCGGCGCGCTCAACCTCCGGCCTCGCGCCACACCTCGACCGATACCTCGGTCACCGGCAGCGCCAGCGGCGGCTCCGGCTTGGCCGCCTTGACCCACACCGCCTGCGCCTCGTACTGGTCGAGCAGCCGGTCGGCGATCGCCGCGCAGAGACGCTCCAGCGTCTTGTAGGAGCGCTGCTGGGCGACCAGGTTGGCGACGTCGCACACCTGGGCGTAGTCGACCGTGTCCTCGATCCGGTCGGTGAGGGTGGCGTCGCACTCGCCGACGTCGAGCCGGAGGTCCAGCAGCAGCCGCTGGCCGACCTCGCGCTCGGCCGCCGTCACTCCGACGTGGGTGAAGAGCGAGAGGCCGCTGATCTCGATGGTGACTTCGGGCTCCGAGCTCTCTTCGTCGTCATCATCGTCGTCTACGTCGTCGACATCGTCGAACTCGCCGGCGTCGTTCTCTCCCATGCGCGAGGGACCGTAGCAGCCGCAATCGCCAGCGCGTCATGGACGGGACCGGCGTCGTGGACGCGAAATACCCGGGCGCCGCGCTCGTAGGCGAGCACGTTGGTGGCGATCGTCGCGGCCAGCCGGTCGTGCACCGCGCGGCCGGTGAGCCGACCCAGGAACGCCTTGCGCGAGGTGCCGATCACCAGCGGCCGCCCGAGCGCGGCCACCTCGTCGAGCCGGGCGAGCAGCGTGAGGTTGTGGTCCACCGTCTTGCCGAATCCGATCCCCGGATCGAGCAGGATTCGCTCCTCGGACACCCCGTGAGCGACGGCGAACGCCATCCGCTCCTCCAGGAAGGCCTTGACGTCGGACACGACCTCGTCGTAGTGGGGGTCACGCTGCATCGTGCGCGGCTCACCGAGCATGTGCATGAGGCAGACGTCTGCCCGATGCTCGGCGACCAGGTCGGCGATCGCCGGATCCGCCCGCAGCGCGGTGACGTCGTTGACGAGGGTGGCGCCGGCGCCGAGGGCGGCCTCAGCCACCGTCGCCTTGGAGGTATCGATGGAGATCCGCGCCGCCGTCCCGGCGGCCCGCAGCCCTTCGATGACCGGCAGCACCCGCGCCAGCTCCACGGCGGCGGAGACCGGCTCGGCGCCCGGCCGCGTGGACTCGCCGCCGACGTCGAGGATCGCGGCGCCCTCCGCCTCCAGCTCCAGGCCGTGCTGGGTCGCCGCGGCAGCGTCCCGGTAACGCCCCCCGTCCGAGAACGAGTCCGGGGTCACGTTGACGATCCCCATGACCGCGAACCCGCGCTGGCCGTCGACGGCGATCATGGATCCTCGTCGGGCCACCGGCCGGTCCGGTCGAAGTACTCGCGGGCCCGTTCCTCGGACTCGCGGTCCGCGTTGCTGCGCAGACTCAGCCGGTACATCCAGTTGATCATCCAGACGATCAGCGCGACGAGCAGCAGCGACACCCCGGCCGCGGACTCCAGGGACCTGCTGCTGGCCAAGTTCGAGTACCGGGCGTGCCCGATGACGATCAGGACGACGCCGGCGAGCGCGATCGCCAGCGGCAGCCACAACCGGACGAGAGACATCCCGACCCGGGTCGGATTCAGGCGACGCTCGCGGCGCATGGCGATGACGTTACCCCTCGTCCTCCTGGCCGGCACCAGTGCGCCGCTCTCCGCGGTCGTTACCAGGACGTGAACGACCCGGTTACCAGGGCGTGAACGACCCGGCGTTCTCGTCGCGGTCATACCCGCGCGGCGGTATACATCCCATCTCACGTGAATCGCGCAGCGGCAACGACGCAGCCGGTCGCGGGCAAGCTCACCCGGCGATCGCTGCTGGGCGCCGCCGCCGGAGGGGCGGTTGCGCTGGGCGGCGCGGCGCGGCGCTGCCCGCCTGGGCCCGTCCGGCGGCGCGGGCGGCGATCGGGCGCCGTCCCGACAGCCTCCCCTTCCCCCAGCTCACCGCGGGCACCCCGACGCTGCCGAAGATCGAGCACATCGTCGTCCTGATGATGGAGAACCACTCGTTCGACAACCTGCTGGGGATGGTGCCGCTCCAGGTGCCCGGGCGGGAGCTCGCCGACGGCTTCACGATCAGGCGCGGTCAGCCGACGAACTTCAATCCCGACGGCCACGGCCACCCGGTGTACGCCCGGCCCGACAGCTCGCCGTGCCAGCTCACGGGCGAGCCCACCCAAGCCTGGAACGCGTCGCACGAGGCGTACGCCCGCGGCCGCAACGACGGCTTCGTGAAGGCCAGCGGGCCGATTGCGATGCGCTTCTGGGATCAGACCAACCTCCCGTTCACCTATCCCTGGTCAGGCACTTCCCGTTCGGGGAGCGGTACTTCTGTTCGGTGCTGGCCCAGACGTACCCCAATCGCCGCTTCCTGTTCACCGGGACCGCGTCGGGGCTGACCGCCACGAACAGCCAGACGTTCACCACGCCCGCCGCCAACGGCACGATCTTCGACCGCCTCGACCAACACCAGATCAGCTGGGGCGTCTACTACCAGAACGCACCGAGTCCGCTGATCGTCCCTGGGTTCTTCAGCGTCCGACGGGCGCTGCGCCTGCATCGGATGCCGAGGTTCTTCAGCGACGCCGCCGCCGGAAACCTGCCGCGGGTCACCTTCCTGGATCCGCAGTACACCACCACCTCGGAGGAGAACCCCCAGGACATCCAGGTCGGCGAGGAGTTCGTCGCGAAGGTCGTGGACGCGGTGATGCACGCGCCGACGTGGCGGAGCACCGCGCTGTTTCTCACCTACGACGAGCACGGCGGCTACTACGACCACGTACCGCCCCCGCGAGCGGTCGCCCCGGACTCCATCGCCCCGATCCGGGCGCCGGGAGCGCCGCCGCTGGCGCCGGGCGGCTTTGCCCGTTACGGCTTCCGCGTCCCCGCGGTCGTCCTGTCGCCGTGGGCCCGCGCCAATTACGTGTCCCGCGTCGTGCAGGACCACACCTCGATCACTGCCTTCATCGAGCACAAGTGGAACCTGCCGGCGATGACCTTCCGTGACGCCAATGCCCAGCCGATGACCGACTACTTCGACTTCGGCAGGGCCGCGTTCGCCACCCCGCCCCGACTGCCGGCGGCGCCCGGACTGGCCCGCGGGCTGGCCGCGTGCCACGCCGCCGGGCTGCACCCGCCGCTGCCGTAGCCGGCGCGGCGCCGGCGGCTGGCGGCTGGGCCTGGCGCCTGGCGACTGGCGCCTGGCGCCTGGCGGGCAATACATCCCACACCCACCGCCAGAACGAGACGCGTGGGCGAATTTCACCAACCCTCGGGCACTCCATCCCACACCCCTTCCCGATCCGGAGTGTGTGGGCGATTTAGCCCAAAGCCGCGCCCATCCGAGCGCCGGGTTCGTTCCCCGAGTGAGCGGCTACTCGGCGGTGCCGCCGGCCAGTCCGGGCCGCGGCAGGGGGCGCGGGGCATCGCGCCCCGGGCGCTCCGGCGTCCCCGGCATCCGCGGCGCCTCGGGCAGCGCCGGCGCCTCTGTCCCGAAGACCTCCTCCTCGGTGCGACCCTCGAGCAGGGACTCGAACTGAGGCTTCTCGATCGTCTCGCGCTTGAGCAGGATCTCCGACAGCTTCTCGAGCGAGGCCCGCTTCTCGGTGAGGATGCTCTTGGCCTGGACATGGGCGATCTCGACGATCCGGCGGATCTCGTCGTCGATCTCCCGGGCGATCTCGTCGGAGTAATCGGGCTCGGCGCTGAACTCCCGGCCCAGGAACGGCTGGCCGTGGTCGTGGCCGAACACCCTGGGACCCAGCTTCTCGGACATGCCGAACCGCATCACCATCTGCTTGGCGGTCGCCGTCACCTTCTCCAGGTCGTTGGAGGCCCCGGTGGTGATCTCCTCGAAGCAGATCTCTTCCGCGGCGCGGCCACCCAGGGTCATCGCCATCGTGTCCTGGAGCTCGGCGCGGGTGGTCAGGAACTTGTCCTCGCCAGGGAGCGAGATCGTGTACCCGAGGGCCTGGCCGCGGGAGATCACCGAGATCTTGTGGATCGGGTCGGAGTTGGGCAGGAAGTGCCCGACGATCGCGTGGCCCATCTCGTGGTAGGCGGTGATCTTGCGCTCCTTGGTGCTCATCACCCGGGTCTTCTTCTCCGGGCCGGCGATCACGCGCATGATCCCCTCTTCGAGCTCATCCTGGGTGATCTCGCGCTTGCCGTTGCGGGCGGCGAGCAGCGCCGCCTCGTTGACCAGGTTTGACAGGTCGGCGCCGGTGAACCCAGGCGTCTGGCCGGCCAGCACGTCGACGTCGATCTCCCGGCCGAGCGGCTTGCCGCGGGTGTGGACCTCGAGGATCTTCTTGCGACCGAGCCGGTCGGGACGGTCGACGACGATCTGGCGGTCGAACCGGCCGGGACGCAGCAGCGCCGGATCCAGGATGTCGGGCCGGTTGGTGGCGGCGATCAGGATGATGTTGTCCTTCATCTCGAAGCCGTCCATCTCGACCAGCAGCTGGTTGAGCGTCTGCTCACGCTCGTCGTGACCGCCGCCGAGTCCGGCGCCGCGGTGGCGTCCGACGGCGTCGATCTCGTCCATGAAGATGATGCACGGAGAGTTCTGCTTGGCCTGCTCGAACAGGTCACGCACGCGCGAGGCGCCCACCCCGACGAACATCTCGACGAAGTCAGAGCCGGAGATGGAGAAGAACGGCACGCCGGCCTCGCCGGCGACCGCGCGGGCGAGCAGCGTCTTGCCGGTGCCGGGCGGCCCGTACAGGAGCACGCCCTTGGGGATCCGGGCGCCGAGCGCCTGGAACTTCTTCGGGTTCTCCAGGAACTCCTTGATCTCGTGCAGCTCCTCGACCGCCTCGTCGACCCCGGCGACGTCCCGGAACGTGATCTTGGGCGAGTCGACCGACATCCGCTTGGCGCGCGACTTGCCGAACGACATCACCTTCGAGCCGCCGCCCTGGACCTGGTTCATCAAGAAGATCCAGAAACCGATGAAGATCACGAACGGCAGGATGTAGGTCAGCAGCGACAGCCACCCGTTGGAGGACTTGCTCTGGACGTTGAAGCCCTGCGCGGGCACGTCGGCCTTGGCCAGGTTGATCAGGCTCGGCGCGTAGGAGTCGGGATAGCCGACCGAGTACTTGGTGCCGTTGGTCAAGGTGACGTCGGCGGCGTTGGACTTCTGGTCCAGCGACAGGTTCTTGACCTGGCGGTTGTCCAGCTGGGTGAGCAGGTTGCCGAACGTGTAGTTAGGCCCGTGGCTCGTGTTCCCGATCAGCTTCTGGGCGAAGAACGCCAGGACGACAACGATCAGAATCGGAAACGCGGCGCTCTTGAAAAACCGGCTCATAAGTATGGATTCCCTGCTCGGCCCGGGTACCGTCCGCGTACTCGGTCTCGGCTTGGAGAGCTAGCGTAGCACCTGGATTTGCCCCGCAAGCGGGGTCTGAGCCGGGGCAAAGGAGCGTTCATTGCCGGAGTGCGGCCACGTAGGGAAGGTTGCGGTAGCGCTCGGCGTGGTCGAGCCCGTAGCCGATCGCGAACTCGTCGGGGATCTCGAATCCGACGTAGCGAGTTTTCAGGTCGACCTTGCGCCGGGTCGGCTTGATCAGCAACGCGCACACCTCCAGCGACGCCGGGTTGCGTCCCGCCAGGTTGCGCAGCAGGTACCGGAGGGTCAGCCCCGAGTCGACGATGTCCTCCACGATCAGCACGTCGCGGCCCTCGATGGCGACATCGAGATCCTTGAGGATCCGGACCACGCCCGAGGACTTGGTCGCCGAACCGTAGGAGGCCACGGCCATGAAATCGACCTCGACGGAGACCTCCAGGTGGCGCATCAGGTCCGACAGGAAGAACACCGCCCCCTTGAGCACGCCGATCAGCAGCAGGTTCTTGCCCGCGTAGTCACGGGAGACCTCCTCGCCGAGCTCGCGCACCCGCCGGCGCAGATCCTCGGCGGGAACGAGGATCTCCCCGATCGCGGGATCGTTGCTCACGGGTTTTGAGGTTAGGGGCTTCGCCCCTTGTTTGGTGGCGTCGGCGGGGGCGCCGGCGGATGCCGCGCCCGTCGCTCCCGCTCCGGACGCCCGAACGCCCCCTCCTCGCGCCGAAGCGCGTTCCTCTTGGCGTCCGAGCCTGGGCCCCCGAGCGCGTTCCCCCGGTTGGCGCCCGAACCGGACCAACCCACCCTCCACCGTGACGCGGACCCCGGATGGAAGGTCCAGCGCGGCTCGGCCCCGGTCGGGCATCGCCGCCACCTCGTCGGCGCGGCGGCCGACTCCGGCGGCAGGCCCGCCGGCGGCGGCGTCGGCCAGGCGCTGGACGACCAGGCGGCGCAGCGCGGCAGGCAGGCGACGCAGCCGCGCCAGCGAGATCTCATTGCCGGCCCGCAGCACATCGTCGACGAGCTCGTCGAGCACCGCTCCCTCCGCGCGGAGGATCTCCGCCACCGCCAGCACGTTGGCCTGCGCCGCCGGGTGGGCCCGCTCCAGCGCCGGGACCAGCTCGTGACGGATCCGGCTGCGGGCATAGGCGTCCACTTCGTTTGACTCGTCCTCGCGCCAGCTCAGGCCGTGCTCCCGGCAATAGGCGGCGGTGCTCGCGCGCGTCAAACCGAGCAGCGGCCGGATCAGGAAGGGTGGGCGGGTACCGGTTCTCGGCGCCATCCCCAACAGCGCCCTCCGGCTCGGCGACGACGCCAGCCGGTAGAGGATCGTCTCCACCTGATCGGTCGCGGTATGCCCGGTGGCGACGTCGGCGTCACGGACCCGGGCCAACTCGGTGGCGGCCGCGTACCGCCGGTCGCGCGCCCACGCCTGGAGATTCCCCGCGCTCGGGATCTCGCGGCGTTCAATCGCGCGGACCTCGAGATCCACCCCGAGCTGCGCGCATCGCTGCCGGCAGTGGCGCTCGTCCTCCGCCGCCGCCTCGCGCAGCCCATAGTTCACGTGCAGCGCACAGACCACCGAGGCCCCCGCGATCCCGACCGCGAGGTGCAGCAGGCAGGTCGAGTCACGCCCGCCCGAGTACATGACCACCACCGGGCGTGCGGGACGGAGCAGGCCCTGGCCGAGGACCTCGTCCGCCGCGTCGACGGCGCGCGGCGGAGTCATCGGCGCCTTCGCGCCGCCCGCCGACGACGCGATCTCGAGGTTGTCCCTCCCGCAGTTCGGCGACGGGGTCTCGGTGAGTGCCGGGCCCCGTCGCCCGCGGACATTACGGCCCGCTGCGTCAGCCGTAGGCGCTCGTCACGTTTCCGGCGGCACCTCGCGGCCGAGCCGGGCTCGGCCACGTTCCGGCTTGTTGCCTTGAGTCGTGTCCTAGGTCTACTCGCCATCACGCCGTCTGTCAATCGCCGGCGAGAGAATCTGGTCTCGCGACCCGCGGCGGGGATCGGTCCAGGTCCACCGGCGCGGAGTCTAATCTCGCGGACCGTGCCCGGCCCGATCCACCTGCAGCCGACCACGGCGCTGGCCGAGCGGGTGCTGCTGCCCGGCGACCCCGGCCGGGCGCTCGTACTCGCCCAGGCGATGCTGCAGGCGCCGAAGATGTTCAACCACAACCGGGGTCTGTGGGGCTACACCGGGACCGCCGCCGACGGGCACCTGCTGACCATCCAGAGCACCGGGATGGGCGGCCCGAGCGCGGCGATCGTGATCACCGAGCTCGCCGCGCTCGGTGCTCAACGCCTGGTCCGGGCCGGCACTTGCGGCGCGCTGGATGGATCTCTCCGGCTCGGTGATCTGTTCGTGGTCACCGAGGCGCTGGCGGCCGACGGCACCAGCCGCGCGCTCGGCGCCGGTGAACGGGTGGCCCCCGATCCTCGCCTGCGCGACCGGCTGATCGCCGCCGCGCCGGATGTGCCCCGCGGTGCCGTCGTCACCACCGACCTGTTCTACGACGAGCGCCGGGACATTGAGCGGACGTGGCTGGCCCAGGGCGCGGCCGCGGTGGAGATGGAGACGGCGACGTTGTTCGCCGTGGCCGCAAACCGCGGCCTGGAGGCGGGCGCCGTGCTGATCGTCTCAGACATCGTGATGCCCCGCCGCCGGATCGAGCCGGAGGCACTGCACGAGGCTGAGCCTCGGCTGGGCGAGCTGGCGCTCGCCGCCGTGGGGTCGACGAACTAATCCACCCGGCCGGCGGCCGCCGAGGCAGCACCCGACGGAGCCGGGGCAGCCTCCGGGTGAGCTTGCCCGGCATCCGCGGCCGCCGACGCGACGGTCGCCCGCTCCAGCCGCTCGAGCATCGCCTCGATCGTCGCCAGCCGCTCGTCCAGAGCCCGGCTGCTGTTGATGCGCCCGAGGCGATCCTCGAGCCGATCGAGACCGTCCTCGATCGCCTCCAGACGCTGAGACACGCTCCGAACCCGACGCGTCAGCCGCTCCAGGTCGCTGGCCGACGGGAGGTTCAGCGCCCCCATCGCGACCTCCTGGGCACGCATAGCCCGCTCCCGTGTATCGAACGCGGCCGCGATGGCGCTCGACACGACCCGATTCTCCAGCAGATCCTGGGCGAGCTTGCCGAACGCCTCCTCGCCCTGACGGGTGACGCGGTCCTTGAGGCTCTCGAACTCGGGGCTCTCGTCGTCGGTCATCGCTGGACTGTACCGCGCCCGGGTTGGGCCGCAGCATGCTCGGGTAGACCCGTGCGAATGGCACCGCCGGACTGCCGGGAGAGGGACTCTAAGGCTCAACCTAAGGGTGATATCAGGCTTCTTGCCTGGTATCTCGGAGGCGGCAGCTCCGGGCACGTTCCTTCTTCGAAACTTCTTCATCCCGGGCCACAACCCGTGCAAACACGGCAAGAACCGGTTTCCTCCCTGCAAACCGGGGAAACTCAGCTCGCCGGGGATGCATGGTTCCGGATTGCAAACCTCCGGATCAGTCAGTAGCTTCCAGCCGAGCGTCGCAGGGCCCTCGGTTTGCGTATTGGAGCGCGCACGGACATGATGGTTGGAGGAAAAGGGCGGCCGTGATCACCCGCCGCAAGTTGGTCAACGTGCTCGGGCTCGCGGGCGCGTCGCTGATCGTCATGGCGGCCGCGGCGATCCCGGCGGCGTCCGCAGATACCTGCACGCTGACTGCCACCGCCGCCGGCGCGCCTCCGTACACGTTCAACGCGGACGTTTCCCCCGGCACGCCCGCGTCCGCCATCCCCGTTCCGGCCGACGCGCCAGCGGCGATCCGGGCGGCGGCCGCCGCCGGCACGCTGATCGAAACCGACTCCTGCGTGCCGGCAGCGACCAGCAGCTCGACCACCGCGACCACAACGAGCGCTCCGCCGACGTCATCCACCAGCACCACCAGTTCCCCGAGCACAACTTCAACTTCCTCCTCCTCCTCGTCGTCCTCGTCTTCTACCTCATCCTCGTCGAGCTCGAGCAGCTCGACGACGACCACATCCTCCAGCACCACACCGGCGCCCTCGCGAAGCCGGCCGGAGCAGTCCTCCACCCACCAGCACCAGCACCAGCACCAGCACCAGCACCAGACCCACCCCAAGCGCCATCACAAACGGCGCCACGGCCACCACACCGCCACCAAGCAGTCAAAGCACGCCTCCCACCCCACTGCTCACCACCAGAGCGCCGCGCCGACGGGCGCCGGCGTGCCAACCCCCAGCAACCCCACCTTCTCCCTCTCCACCCCTGGCCCGGCTCCGGTGGGCGTGCCGAATTTCTTCATCGACTCGTTCCAGATCCCCCCGTTCCTGATCCCGATCTATCAGGCGGCGGGAATCGAGTACCAGATCCCGTGGCAGGTGCTGGCCGCGATCAACGAGATCGAGACCGACTACGGGCGCAACCTCTCGGTGTCATCGGCGGGCGCGGTGGGCTGGATGCAATTCCTGCCCTCGACCTGGAAGGAATGGGGCATCGACGCCAACGGCGACGGCGTGGCCGATCCCTACAACCCGGTCGACGCGATCTTCACCGCCGCCCGCTACCTGCACGCCGCCGGCGCCTCCACCAACCTCTCGGGCGCGATCTTCGCCTACAACCACGCCGAGTGGTACGTGCAGTCGGTCCTGCTCCGGGCCAAGCTGATCGGCGGCATCCCCGGGAAGCTGATCGGGGCGCTGACCGGGATGGTGCAGGGCCACTTCCCGGTCGCCGCACCCGCCAAATACGCCGATGACTCGGTCGACTCCCGCGCCAACAAGAAGGTCACGGGGACCAATGCGGCGATCGCCGTCGATTCCGGCCTGAACGTCAAAGGCACCGCGATCTACGCCAAGCGGGGCTCCCCGGTGATCGCCGTCAACGATGGGCGGATCGTCAAAGTGGGCAACAGCCCGCAGCTGGGCAACTACATCGAGCTGCAGGACTCCACCGGCAACACCTATACCTACGCCCACCTCGGCTCGATCCCGCGCAGCTACCCGGTGCCCAAGCCGGTCAACGTGCGCGCTCGCGAGATCGTCAAGGAGTTCTCGCCGCGTACGGTCAACCAGTCCTCCCGGGCGGCGGCAGCCGGACGGCGGGACGTCTCCGCCGCCACGTCGCCGGCGGCTCCGGCCTCGGCGGGGACGCAGACCCCGAGCTCGTCGAGCGCCGGCGCCCAGGCCAAGCGCACGCAGAGCTCCTCGGGCGCCGGCGCCCGATCGGGCTCCTCCTCGCACTCCTCGGTCACATTGTCGGCGCCGATGGTCAAGGAGCGGCTGTTTGCCCACCCCAGCCGTCCGAGGTCGTACGCCGCCGGCGGAAAGTTGCAGCTCGGGGACTCGGCCCAGTCGATCAGCAGCTTCCGGAACTACTTCTCGGACATCCTGCACCTGCCGCGTGATCAGTACACGCTGAAGCCGCTGCGGGCCGGCTCGATCGTGGTCGCGGGAACGATTCTCGGTCGCATCGGCGGCCCGTCCCAGGGCGTGTCGTCGCACCTGTACTTCATGGTCCAGCCCGCGGGTAAGAGCGCGCCGTACATCGATCCCAAGCCGATCCTCGACGGGTGGAAGCTGCTGGAGGCGACGGCGGTCTACCGCGCCTCCGGCGTGGACCCGTTCTTCGGGCCCGGCGCCAAGAACCCTACGGTGGGGCAGGTCCTGCTGATGTCCAAGCAGCAGCTGACCGAACGCGTGCTGTCCGATCCGCACGTTCAGATCTACGCCTGCGGCCGGCGCGACATCGAGGCCGGGCTGATCGACCGCCGCGTGCTGGCGACGATCGAGTTCCTGTCGGCCTCGGGCCTGGACCCCTACGTCTCCGGCCTGAAGTGCGGCGCCGACTCCACCGCCTCAGATGGGGTCGACCCCGCCGGCGCGACCGGATCCAGCCTCGACATCTCGAAGATCAACAACATCCCGGTACAGGGCCATCAGGGGTCCGGCTCGATCACCGACCTGGCGATCCGGCGCCTGCTGACCCTCCAGGGCTCGATGCGCCCCAACCAGATCGTCTCGGACATCGCCTACAAGAGCCAGTCAAACACGCTCGCCTTCTCTGACCACCAGAACCGGATCCAGGTCACCTTCTCACCCGACTACGGGACCAACCCGAAGCTCTCCAAGCAGGTCAAGAGCATCCTCGAGCCGGGGCAGTGGATCCAGCTGATCAACCGGATCAGCCAGATCCCCGAGCCGGTCGTCCCGATCGCGCCCAGCAAGTACTCAGTCCGGACCTCCAACCACTGACTCCGCTTCGACGCGGCTCGCGGTGAGCGCCCGCTCACCTCTGTTTCGGTTCGTCCAGGTGGAGTTGCCCTGGCCCCTGGGGCCGCCCCCCGGCCGCTACATCGTCCGCCCCGAGAACGATCCCGCTGCGGCCGCGACGCAGGTGATCGTGTTCGCCACCCTCGGCGCACCGGAAAGGCGGCTGGCGTCACGACGGCGTTCCCGACCCGTGGCGCCCGAGCCCGAGCCGACCCCGGTCACCACGGGACGCGCCACGATCATCGAGGTCGGCGATTCCCCGGACGGCGAAACGCCCGCGCGCAAGTGGCTGGCCACCGCCGGTGAGGCCGAGCTGACCGCGGCGCTCGCCGTACTCAACCGGGCGCTGCGAGCGTTCCGGCTGGTCACCGCCGATCCGTATGTGCAGCCGGTCGACCGTCGGCAGGTGATCACCGCCCGGGTGGGGTTCGGCGCCGGTGAGCAGGTCGCCGACGGGGCGTGGACCGCCGCCCGTGAGCTGCCGGGGCCGGGGGGCCGCCGCCGCCGCTCCCGCGAGCTCGCGCCGCAGGCGCGACTCGCCGCCGTGCTCGGCGCGCGGACGGCGGCGCTGGTCTGCGAGGAGCTGGCCCTGCGTACCCGCCTCGATCTCAACCACGGCCGGGCGAGGGAGGCGGCGCTGCAGTTGATGGTGGCGCTGGACGCCGCGATCGCCGAGCTGTCCGTCGATCCGCACGCCTCCGAGCTCGCCGACCGCGTGGGCGAGCTGCGGGGCCGGCGCGACCCGGTGGCGTCCGCGGCCCAGGCGGCGCTGACCCGTCAATTGGACGAGGCCGAGGCCGCGACGGTGTCGGAGACGCTGGCGCGGATCGAGGCGGCACTCCGGGCGCGCGCCGCCGCCGACGGCTGAGCTGGGCCGAGCGCCCGCGCTGCTCCTGGCGCGGCGACGGACCCATCAGGCCGAGCGCCCGCGCTGCTCCGGGCGCGGCGACGGACCCGTCAGGCCGAGCGCCCGCGCTGCTCCGGGCGCCGCCGCACCCGGTGCCCGGCGCGGGCCAAAGCGCCGTCGGCGCCCGAGGCCGGCTTTACGCCAGACCGAGTGCCTGCACGACGCTCTCCAGCTCGTGCACCACGTCGCCGCCGAGCCGAATCGCCGCCGCGTCGTCGAGCGGCGTTTGTCCCTGGGTGATGATCACGATCTGGCCCCCAGCCGCCAGTGTCATCTCCGGCAGCTGGGCTACCGGGTACACCTCCAGCGAGGAGCCGATGCACAGCATGAGGTCGGCCCCGGCGGCGAGGTGCTCGGCGGTGGCCAGCGCATCCGCCGGCAGGTACTCGCCGAACAGGACCACGTCGGGCTTCAATGGCTGCCCGCAGTCACAGCGCGGAACCCGTGCCCGGTCGGCCCGCTGGCGGGCCCGCACGTCGGCCAGCGGATACCGAGCCCGGCAGCGCAGGCACGAGGAGTGGTCGATCGTGCCGTGCACCTCGACGAGCTCGCGCGTGCCCGCGCGCGCGTGCAGACGATCGATGTTCTGGGTGATCACGGCGGCGAGCAGTCCGGCGCCCTCCAGCGTGGCCAGCGCCCGGTGGGCGCCGTTGGGCCGCTTGTGCGCCAGCGTCTGGAAGCGGTCGCCATAGAAATGCCAGAACCGCTCGGGGTCGCGGCGGAACACGCCGATGTGCGCCACCTCCATCGGATCGACGTTCTCCCACAGCCCGGTTCCCGGCGACCGGAAGTCCGGGATGCCCGACGGGACCGAGATGCCGGCGCCGGTCAGCGCCACCACCGAGCGAGCGTCCCGGATCAGGTCGGCGACGCGGGCGGTGGCCGTCGCCGAGACGCTCACTCCCCCGTCCACCGCGCGGCTCGCTTCTGAAGGAACGCCGCGATGCCCTCGTGCGCGTCGGCCGATCCGAACACGGCGGCGAAGGCCTCCTTCTCCGCCTCGATCCCGGCGTCGAGATCGCCGGCCGCGGAAACCCGCTTGATCTGCGCCACCGGCAGCGGCGCCTGGCCGGCGAGCTTGCGCGCCCAGCTCATGGCCGTGTCCAGCAACTCGTGGTCGGGCACGACCCGGTTGACAAGCCCGAATTCCAGGGCGGCGGCGGCCCCGATCGGCTCGCCGACCAGGTTGAGCTCCAGCGCTCGTGCCTCGCCGACCAGCCGGGGTAACCGCTGGGTGCCACCGAACCCGGGGATGATCCCGAGGTTGATCTCCGGCTGGCCAAAGCTGGCTCCGTCCGCCGCGATCCGGAGGTCACAGGCCATCGCCAGCTCGCAGCCGCCACCCAACGCCGCCGCGTTGACGGCGGCGATCGTGACCGTGCCGTCGCTCTCCAGCGAGCGCAGCAACGCGTGCGCGTCGCCGACCAGCCGCCGTCCGGCGGCCTCGTCCATCTTCTGGAAGGCCTTGATGTCGGCTCCGGCGCAGAACAGCATCGGGTTGGCCGAGGCGAAGACGAGCACGCGAATCGCGGATGCGCCGCGCACCTCGTCCCACAGCTGCCCGATCGTGTGGATGACGTCCGGGGACAGCGAGTTGGCCGGTGGCCGGTCCAGCCAGGCGATCGCCACCCGGTCGCGGGTCTCGAGCTTGACCGGCCGCTCCGCCCACCCCGGATCGGGTCGGGGATAGGGGAAGAACCCCTGCCCGCTCTTGACGCCGAGCCGCCCCTGCGCCACGAGCCGGCGCAGGATCGCTGGGGGCGCGAACTCTTCCCCCCACGTCTGTGTCGCCTGCACCAGGCGAGCCAGCATCTCGTCCAGGCCCGTCTGGTCGGCGTTCGCCAGTGGCGGGGGCGAGATCCCCACGCCGGCCATTCCGATGTCGATGTCCTTGGCGCCGGCCACCCCTTCCTCCAGCACCAGGCAGCTCTCGATGAACGCCTTCAGCGCGAACCGGGCGAGCATGGTGGCGCCGGCCGCCTCAACCCTCGTGCTCATAGAAGCCCCTTCCCGTCTTGGCGCCGAGGCTGCCGGCCTGCACCAGCATCCGCATCCGGCGGTGCACGTAGAACCGCTCTCCGTATGACTGCTGCAGATGCTCGGCTACGTGGACCACGGTGTCGAGCCCGAGCAGATCAGCGATGTAGAACGGCCCCAGCTTCGACGCCGAGACCTCGCCGACGATCCGGTCGACCTCCTCCACATCCATGCCGCCCTCCTCCTGCGCCCGCCACAGCTCAGAGCTCGCGGCGTTGAGGATTCGGTTGACGACGAACCCGGGCGACTCGCCGGACCGGATCGGCAGCCGGCGGATCGCCTGCGCGAAGTTGCTTGCCGCCTGAGCCGTCTCGGGCGAGGTGTCCTCACCCTCCACCACCTCGATGACGCGTGTGGCGGAGGCCGGAAAGAAGAAGTGCAAGCCAACGACCTTGTCGGGCCGGATCGTGACCTCGCCGATCTCGGTGATCGACAGCGAGGAGGTGTTGGAGGCGAGAATCGCGTGGCCCGGAGTGGCCTCGTCGAGCGCCAGGAACACGGCCTGCTTGTCCGCCATCCGCTCGGGGACCGCCTCGATCACGAAGTCCACGTCGGCGAGCTGCGCGTAGTCGGTGGTGCCGGTGATCAACCCGAGCTTGCCCTCCAGCCCATCCGGTGACAACTTGCCGGCGTCGACCTGCGCCTGCCAGAGCGCACGGATCCTGTCGATGCCGCGATCCACCGACCCTTGATCTATGTCCTTGAGCACGACCGGGATCTCCGCCGAGGCGATCACGTGGGCGATCTCCGCGCCCATCGTTCCGGCACCCACGACCGCGGCTTTGAAGACGAACACGAGCCCTCCGCTGTGGCTCAGACGTACACCGGCCGGGGTTGTCCAGGCCGGGCTCGGAGTCTATGGGTTGCCGGTCGCCGGCGACCGGCGGCCGGGTCTCAGCTGAGCGCCGAACCGCCCGAGCGTCCGAGCCAGCGACGCCGCCATCTCGCGCCGGATGAACAACCGGTCGAGCAGCGGCGTGATCGGGGATCGCCGGCGCAGCCGGTACTCCAGGCGCAGGGTCACCCGCACCCCGTCCGCCCCCGCATCGAAGCTCACCGTTTGGCGCCCGCTGATCGACTCGTCGTCGACCTCGACGGTCTGTCCCGTACCGGCCTCGTAGGCCACCACCTGCTCGGACACGCGGCCGCGGCCCGCCGGACCCGACTCCCAGGTCACAATCGACTCCCGTCCCGGATAGCCCGGATCGACCGCCACCACCCGCTCCAGCCCGTCGACCCAGGCGGCCCACCGGCTCGTGTCATACCACCGGCGCTCGGCTTCCCGCACCGTGCTCGGGAACGTGTCGCTGACCACAACCACGCCCATCTGGGCGGGATTCTCGCGGCTCGGCCGGTGCGGGAGTAGGCTGCGTCAGGCGATGACGGAAACGCTGCCTGATCCGGTCCCGCCGTATCCCGGCATCTCGTCGAAGGCCTACGAGCATCCTGCCGACCGCGCGGCGACGGCCGCGCTCAAGGCGGTGCCGATGCTGGACACCGTGGTCCGCAAGCTGGTCGAGTTCAGCTACGAGCGCGCGCTGCGCCAATCGCTGCTCGGCAACTCGATCAAGGTCTCCGAGCGTCAGCTGCCCGAGCTGTGGGGCTCGTACAGGGGCGTGAGTCGGATCCTGGACATGCCGGACGAGTACGACCTGTACGTCAGCTCGTCCCTGTATTGGAACGCAGTGACCATTGGGTCCCAGCAGCCGATGCTGGTGATCGGCTCCAACCTGTTGCTCCAGCTCGGCCCCGGGGAGCAGCGGACGATCATCGCCCACGAGCTCGGGCACATCCTGTCCGACCACGTGCTCTACGTCACCGCGCTCAACATCCTGCTGGGCGCCGGCAGTGGACTACCGATGGGATTGGGGCTGCCGCTGCGTGCCGTCCGAGCCGTGCTGCTGGAGTGGATGCGCGCCGCCGAGCTCAGCTGCGACCGTGCCGCCACGCTTGCCGTGCGCGATCCCCGCATCGTCTGCCGCGCCCTGATGGTCATGGCCGGCGGTCTCAGCGCCGACCGGCTCGATCTCGACGCGTTCATGACCCAGGCGATGGAATACCAGACCTGGGACGACGCCCACGACCGCGTACGCCGGTTCTTCAACGAGCTCAACGCGACCCACTCCAACTCGGTGCGTCGCGTCTCCGAGGTCATGCAGTGGGTGCAGAGCGGCGAGTACGACCGCATCGTCCGCGGCGAGTATCGCCGCCGCGGCGAGGAGACCAACGTCCGCGACGAGGCATCGGACGCGATGGAGTTCTACGCCGAGCGCTTCCGGGAGCTGTTCCGCGAGGTCGGGGAGAACGTCACCACGCTCGGGTCCCAGATGGGTGACGTGAGCCAGCAGGTCGCCGATTGGCTGCGCAACCGCGGCGGCGGCAGCGGCGGCGGGGCCGACAGCTCCAGCTGACGCTCCCGGCGCGCGCTGCCGCGCGAGCGTGCAAGGACGGCGGGACCGACAGCTCCAGCTGACGCTCCCGGCGCGCGCTGCCGCGCGAGAGTGCAAGGACGGCGGGACCGACAGCTCCAGCTGACGCTCCCGGCGTTTTGCCGCGCGAGCGTGCAACGACGGCTGTCGAAGCGGACACGGACGGTCGGCCGCCGTGACCTGTAAAAGGCGCCAAATCCGGTTGGCGGATTCGGATTTGTCACCGGATGCACCCACAGCGTGGAGAACGCGACAAATCCGGCGGCCCGACTCGGATTTGGCGCCAAATGCAGGCCGGGATTCGTCGCCGCACCACCACCCGGTGAAGACGGCCGGTCTACGTCTCGAAGGCGGGCTCTCGTCGACCGCCGGCGCGGGAACCCGAACCGTCAGCGCCGGGCCGGCGCCGGCAATGCTCCCTCGCGAGAAGCGCGCGCGGCGGCGGAGGGAAGCGCCCGCGGCCGAGGCAGCGCGCGGCGGGGGAAGCGCGCGCGGCGGCCGAGGGAGCGAGCGCGGCCGAGGGTCGTCCATTCCCGACACTCGCGGGCCCCCGCCCCCCGCCCGTGACCACGAGACCGAGGGGTCCTCGGAAATGGACGATCCTCGACGCGCTCCCTTGACAAGCGAGCTGTTACGATATATCGTTGACGCATCGTTATGAACAACGAGAGACATACAGAAACAACAGTGGGAGGATCCACATGAGTAGTTCATACGCACACGATTGGCCCGGGCAAGGTGCCTGGGCGGCCAATTGGCCCGGGCGAGGTGCCTGGGCGGACAAGTCACAACGCCGATTCGCCGAAGAGTGGATCGGGGGCGGCCGCGGCGGCAAGCACCGCGAGCGGTTCGCCGAAGGCGGCCGCGGTGGCAAGCACCGCGACCGGTTCGCCGAGACGTGGATGGAGCACGGCGGCCCGGAGCGGGAGCGGTTCGAGGACGAGCGCCCGGAGCGCGGAGGCCGGCGCGGCAAGCGCCGTCACCACCACCGCCACTCCGCCGAGAACTGGCTCTTCGCCCGCGGAGGCGGACGGCACGGCCGCCCGTCGCCCGAGGACCTGGAGCGGCTGGAGGACCTGATCGCGCTGCGCCGGATGCGCGGCGGCCCGTTCGGGGGGCCGGGTCCGTTCGGCCGGGGGCACCGGGGCCGCGGACGCGGCCGGGCCCGGCGAGGCGACGTGCGGCTGGCGCTGCTGCGCCTGCTCGCCGAGGAGCCCCGCAACGGCTACCAGCTGATGCAGACGATCGAGGAGCGCAGCGGCGGGCGCTGGCGCCCGAGCCCCGGCTCGGTTTACCCGACGCTGGCCCAGCTCGAGGACGAGGGCCTGATCCGGTCGACCGAGGCCGAGAGCGCGCGCCGGTTCGAGATCACCGATGCGGGCCGCGAGCACCTGGAGAGCCGCGCCGACGAGCCGGCGCCCTGGGAGCCGAATGACGAGGCCGGCGAGAACGCCATCGGCGAGCTCGCGCCGCTCGTGATCCAGATCGGCAAGGCCGCCTGGCAGGTCGCGAGCGTCGGCGACGAGGCCCAGCGGGCCCGCGCGATCGAGCTCCTGGCCGAGACCCGGCGCGGCCTGTACCGACTGCTCGCCGAGGACCCGGAAGGTTCGGCCGGCTCCGTCGGTCCGGACGATTCGGCCGGCTCCGTCGACCCGGAGCAGTCCGAGGAGACCGACGTCTAACGTACGCAGACGATGTCGCTGACCAAAGCCGACGAGACCACCGCGGCCACGGGCAACGGCACCCCCACCACCGCGATCGCCGTCCGCGACCTCGCCAAGACATTCGGCGAGGTGCGGGCGGTCCGTGGGGTCAATTTCGAGGTCGCCACCGGCGAGGTGTTCGGGTTCCTCGGGCCCAACGGCGCCGGCAAGACGACCACCATCAACATGCTCTGCACCCTGATCAAGCCGACTGCCGGCGACGCCCGGGTCGCGGGCTACGACGTCGTCTCCGAGCGCGACGACGTCCGCCGCCACATCGGTCTGGTGTTCCAGGATCCGACGCTCGACGGTTATCTCAGCGCCGAGCAGAACCTGCGCCTGCACGCCGAGCTGTACGGCGTCCAGTCCGACCTGGTGATGCCGCGCATGCGCCAGGTGATGGAGATGGTCGGACTGTGGGACCGCAAGGATTCGGTCGTGGGCACGTTCTCCGGGGGCATGCGCCGCCGGTTGGAGATCGCCCGCGGGCTGATGCACTCCCCCCGGGTGCTGTTCCTGGACGAGCCGACGATCGGGCTGGACCCACAGACCCGGCGCTCGATCTGGGACTACATCCGCGAGCTCAAGGAGCGCGAGGAGATCACCATCTTCATGACCACCCACTACATGGACGAGGCTGAGTGGTGTGACCGGATCGCGATCATGGACCATGGGGAGATCGTCGCCCTCGACGCGCCCGAGGCGCTCAAAGGCGGCATCGGCAAGGACCGGGTGACGATCCACACCGACGACAACCAAGCTGCGATCGCGGCCTTGCAGCGCCAGTTCGGGATCGAGGCCCAGGTCAGCGAGGGCGCGGTCACGTTCGGCGTCGCCGGCGGCGAGGAGTTTGTCCCGCGGCTGTTCAGCGAGTTCGAGCTCCCGATCCGCTCGGTGAACGTCTCGCGCCCGACCCTGGATGACGTGTTCATGTCGTTCACGGGGAGCACGATCCGCGATGCCGAGGAGGACTCCTCCAAGCACCGCAACCGGATGATGATGCAGATGATGAGCGGCGCCCGGCGATGAGTACCACCACTGACCGCCAGCCGGCCAGCACCGGCGAGCCCACCCCCGCCCAGCACGAGATCGTCCGCGTCAGCGTTCCGAAGCGCTCCCTCGGCTCCGAGCTGCGGGCGATCAAGATCGTCTGGCGTCGCGAGCTGATCCGTTACCGCCGGGACCGGCTGCGGATGTTCACCACGCTCGTCCAGCCGCTTCTGTTCCTCTTCGTGCTCGGGTCGGGACTGCAGCAGCTGTCGGCGGCCAGCACCCACGGCGTCGATCTGAAGACGTTCATCTACCCGGGGATCCTGTGCATCGCGGTCATGTTCACCGCCATGTTCTCGGCGGCGTCGATCGTCTGGGACCGGGAGTTCGGGTTCCTGCGGGAGATGATGGTGGCGCCGATCCGGCGCAGCTCGATCGTGATCGGCAAGTGCTTCGGCGGCGCCAGCGTCGCCTGCATCCAGGGCGTGATCGTGATCGCGCTCGCCGGGCTGGTGCACGTCCCCTACAACCCGGTGATGATCATCGAGATCTTCTTGCTGCAGCTGCTGCTGGCGTTCGCGATCACCGCCTTCGGCGTGATGATCGCCGTCCGCATCAAGCAGATGCAGTCGTTCATGGGCGTGATGCAGATGGTGGTCACGCCGATGTTCTTCATCTCCGGCGCGCTGTTCCCGGTCGCCGGGCTGCCCACCTGGCTTGCCGTCCTGAACCGGCTCGATCCGCTCACCTACGCCGTGGACCCGATGCGGCGAATCGTGTTCAGCCACCTGAACATCTCCGCCGCCGCCCGCCAGGCGCTCGATGGCGGCGTCACCTGGTTTGGCTGGCGGGTGCCCACGCTGCTCGAGGCGGCGGTGATCGTCGTCCTCGGGGTGGCGATGCTCGGGGTCGCGATCTGGGAATTCAGCGCCACTGAATAGGCACCGCTCGGGGTCGCGAGCTGGGAATTCAGCGCCACTGAATAGGCACCGCTCGTTCACACCCCGTTAACACGAGTGCTCGCGGCCAATGTCAGGCTGGCTGCGCGCCATGGGGTCCACCTTAATACTCATCATCGTGATCGCCGCTGCGGTCTCGTTTGACTTCACGAACGGTTTCCACGACACGGCCAACGCGATGGCTACGTCGATCGCCACCGGCGCGCTGAAGCCGATGGTTGCGGTTCTGATCTCGGCGACGCTCAACTTCCTCGGCGCGTTCATCTCGATCAGCGTCGCGACCACGATCGCCAAGGGGATCGTGCCTTCGTCGGCGACCGCCGGCCCTGACGGGCTCGCGGTCGTGGAGGCGGCGTTGATCGGCGCGATGACCTGGAACCTGATCACCTGGTACTTCACGATTCCGTCGAGCTCGAGCCACGCCCTGATCGGCGGCCTCATCGGGGCGTCGTTTGCATCCGTCGGAAGCGACGCGGTGAGCGTCCACGGGATCATCCAGAAAGTCGTGGCCCCGGGGATCCTCGCGATCTTCGTCTGCGGCATCGTCGCTTTCCTCGCCACGTCCGCCGCCTACCTCCTGATCCGCACCCTGGGCCAAGAAGAGGCCAGACGCGGCTACCGATATGGCCAGATCGGCTCCGCATCGCTCGTTTCGCTTGCCCACGGGACCAATGACGCCCAGAAGACGATGGGCGTGGTTGCCCTCGCTTTGATCTCCACCGGCCACCTCAGCGCGGCCCACTTCGGCGTGCCGATCTGGGTCAAGTTGATCTGCGCAACCGCAATGGCCCTGGGCACCGCCACCGGCGGCTGGCGCATCATCAACACGATGGGCAACCGGATCACGACCGTCGAGTCGCCGCAGGGCTTCGCGGCCGAGTCATCCAGCGCGGCCACCATCCTGGCATCGTCCTACTACGGCTACCCCCTGTCGACGACGCAGGTCGTCTCGGGCGGCGTCATGGGCGCAGGCCTCGGCAAGCGGGGCGGCGTCGTGCACTTGCCTGTCGTCGGACAGATGGTGCTGGCGTGGGTGATCACGCTCCCCGCGGCAGCACTAGTCGGCGCTGCGGCTTGGAACATCGCGGACCTCTTCGGCAAGAACAGCAAAGTGGGCGCGCTCGTGATCGCGGTGCTCGCGGCGGCCATCGCATTCGGGCTCTACACCCTCTCAAAGCGCACTCGAATCACGGCGGGCGACCTCGACCGCACGAGCATCACGCCGGAGCTCGAGGCGGAGCGGGCGACGGCCGCGAGCCCGGCCCTGGCCTGACCCGCTCAATGTTCGTCCTCGCGTCACCAATCGTCGACTGGAGCGCGATGTGGAAGATCTGCCTCGTGACGCTGGCCGCCGGCGCCGGCGTGGTGGTCATGTTCGGGTTCCTGTTGCTCGGCCTCAAGTTCGCGAACCGCCCCGCGGCCGACGGCGCCGCCAGCACCGGATCGCGGCTCAGTGGCATTGCGCTTTCCCTCGTGTGCGGCGTGGTCTGCATCGGAGTAGTCGCGGTCGGCATCTACGCCATGACGAAGAAACCGTCGTCCAAGCCCGCCAAGCCGAAGTCGGCGCTCGTGATCCCCACTGGCCGCGGCACGAAGCTGGTCGCCTCCTCCCGGTGACCCGGGCGACCCCGCGGGCCGGCGGCCTGTGGGTGCCGTTCCTGGTCAATCCGGAGCACGAAGAGCTCGCCGAACACTTCGCCATGCAGCGGTTCTTCTGGGAGCCGACCGTGGAGATCCTCCGGCGGAAGATCCTCCGGCGGATCTTCTCGATCAAGCGCGACCTCGTCGCAATGCGGCGCGTGGTCGTCCCGCGGCGGACGTCTTGCCCCGCGACCGACATCTACCTATCGACGGTCGCCAACCGCTCGTCTTCTTCGTCGTCTACGTTCGGCGCAGGAAGTGGATGTAGGCGAGGATACGTCGACGCGAATCACGAACGGACCGATCCGCTGCATCTACAGTTCGGAGGATTCTGATGCCTGATCCGACAGGGCGCTGGGTCGACAGAGCGCAATGGCAATGCCCGAAGTGCCGATGGGTCAACGGTGCCGTGGACGAGCGCTGTCAAAGGTGCGATGGGAGCGTCCGTCCGTCTCAGGACGAGCCGGTCAGACCGCCCGACCCGCTCGATCTGGTCGGCCGGGACGACGCCCGCGCCGGGGATGCGCCGGCCCGTGGAAGGCACCGACCCCACCCACCGAGCGGAGGATCCTGAATGGCCCAGACCCCCACGTTGTTCGTGTGCCACGGCGATGACGGTGGCCCGCGGATCCATCCGTGTCGACGCGTGCAGGAGGCGCTTCGCGCGGCCGACATCGACTACGACAAGGTGATCGCCGGGCACGGCAGCCCCTTGCCGTTCTTGCGCAGGGGCTCGCGTGAGGAGCTGCGCGCGGCCACCGGGGCGACCAAGCTGCCGGCGCTCAAGCTGCCCGATGGGACGGTCATCACGCATTCGCGAGCCATCCTCTCCTGGATCGAGCGAGTGAAGTGAACCGGGCGGCGGTCGCGCGCGTCGTCCGCTCGCGCGTCGTCGTCCGCTCGCCGATGACTTCGCGACGACTGCCGGATCTCGGTCCCCATGACCCTCACCACCTGTCACATGTCCATCTCGCTCGACGGCTTCGTCGCCGGGCCCGATCAAGGCCGCGACAACCCGCTCGGCGTCGGTGGCCTCAAGCTTCACCAATGGCACTTCCACGGCCGGCGAGCCCGGTCACGAGGCCGACGCCGCCCCGCGTGACGAGTTGCTCAGGCGCCGAGGCGCATATGTCATGGGGCGCAACATGTTCGGGCCGATCCGCGGCGAGTGGGACGGGGGCTGGCGCGGGTGGTGGGGCGAGGAGCCGCCCTACCACGCGCCGGTGTTCGTTCTCACCCACTACGGACACGAACCGATAGTGATAAAGGGCGGGACGACGTTCCACTTCGTCACCGCGGGCTTCGACGCCGCCGTGGAGCAGGCGAGGGCGGCCGGGGACGGCGACGTCGACATCGCCGGAGGCGCCTCCACGGTGCGCCAGGCGTTGGCGGCGGGCACGATCGACGAACTCGTGCTCGACATCGCTCCCGTCCTGCTCGGTGCCGGCGAGCGGCTATTCGATGACGTGGAGGATCCCGGGCTCGAGCCGTTCGAGGTCACCCCCTCGCCGCACGCGACCCACATCCGCTACCGCGTCGACCACTGAGCGCAAGGCGGGCCCACGCCGAAGGTGCGTGGCTGGCGCGCCGGCGCATCGTCGGCGGCTGGTAGCTTAGGCCGCGTGAGCTCTGGCGCGCGGAGCACCGCGCACCCTCCGTCGCTGCGAGTGCCGTGTCTGCGCAACCCGCATCATCGCGACGTCATCGCCCATCTCAAGGACTCGAAGTTCATCTGGATGGACTACGAGGATCCGGGCGAGGACGACCTCAACCAGATTGCCGATCTCGTCCACCTGCACCCGTTGACGGTGCAGGATGCTCGTACCTTCCGTCAGCGGCCGAAGATCGAGGAGTACGAGGGGTACATGTTCGTGGTCGTCTTTGGCGTGGACCCGGCCATCGAGTCGGGGGGCGCGTTGCTGCGCGAGGTGCACATGATCATCTCCGGCGACTACGTGATCACGATCCACCGGCGGCCGTTCGTGGCGCTGGACGACCTGCGCAAGCGCTACGACGACCAGCCGATCCGCAGCGAGCAGTTCCTCGTCTACACGGTGCTAGACGCGATCACCTCCACCTTCGTCCCGGTCCTCACCCGCATCGACGACACGATCGACGAGATCGAGCAGGACGTCGTCGACAAGGCGGACCCCGAGGATCTGCAGCGCATCTTCTCGCTCAAGCGCGACCTGGTGGCGATGCGCCGGGTGGTGACGCCGATGCGCGACATGTTCGCGCGCAACGCGGAGCGGATCGCCGAGCTGCCCAACCTGCAGACCGATGACCGGCTCTACTTCCGCGACCTCTACGACGGCCTGATCCGGATCTCGGATCTGGTCGACTCCTACCGGGACCTGCTCAGCGGCGCGACCGACATGTACCTCTCGATGGTGGCCAACCACCAGGGCGAGATCAACAAGCAGCTGACGATCATCGCCACGATCTTTCTGCCCCTCACCTTCCTGACCGGCTTCTTCGGCCAGAACTTCGCCTACCTGACGAACCACGTCACCGAAACCCGGTGGTCGTTCTGGGTGCTGGGGATCGGGCTGCTGTTCCTGTCGGTGGTGGTGCTGGCCATCTGGTTTCGCCGCCGCCGTTACTTCTGACCGGCGACGGAATCACTGGGCTATCTGGTTTCGCCGCCACCGTTACCTCTGACTGGCGACGGAATCACGCGGGCGCCGCGTGCTGCGCCCCACCAGGTCTCCGGCCTCAAACGGCCGCCACCGCCGACTTGGGCGCGCGCCGCGGGAGCAACGTCTCGCGGGCGATGACCAGGCGCTGTATCTGCGCGGTCCCCTCGTAGAGCTGGAGGATCTTGGCGTCGCGCATCAGCTTCTCGACCTTGTACTCCTTGATGAAGCCGTAGCCGCCGTAGACCTGCACCGCATCGGTGGTGACCTCCATCGCGGTGTCGGCGGCGAAGCGCTTGGCGTGCGAGGACTCGACTGTGTTGCGGGCGCCCTGGTCGAGCAGGACCGCCGAGTTCCACGTGGCCAGCCGGGCCAGATGCACCTTGGTCGCCATGTCGGCGATGATGAACTGGATCGCCTCGTGCATGGCGATCGGCACGCCGAACTGGACGCGCTGCTTGGCGTACTCGATCGCGAGCTCCATCGCCGCACGGGCCACGCCGACGCCCATCGCGGCCACGCCGGGACGGGTGATGTCAAGCGTCGTCATCGCGATCTTGAAGCCGTGGTTCTCCTCCCCGACGAGGTGGTCGAGCGGGATCTCGACCTCGGGGAAGGTGATCGTGGCGGTGTTGGAGGCCCGCTGGCCCATCTTGTCCTCGTGCTTGTCGACGACCACGCCGGCGTCGCGCGGAACGATGAAGCAGGAGATGCCGCGGTGGCCGGCTTCCTTGTCGGTCTTGGCGTAGACGGTGTACCAGTTGGCGTACTCGCCGTTGGTGATGAAGCACTTGGAGCCTTCGATCACCCACTTGTCGCCCCTCCGGGTGGCGGTGGTCTTCATTCCGGAGACGTCGGAGCCGGCGTCGGGTTCGGTGAGGCAGAAGGAGGCATACAGCGGCGCCTCCACCAGGCGCCCAAGGTACTCGCGCTTGAGCTCCTCGGAGGCGGCCAGGATGATCGGTGCGGTGGCCAGGCTGTTGCACGACAGCGAGGTGCCGATGCCCGAGCAGCCCCAGGCGATCTCCTCCTCGATGATGCAGCCGTCCAGCACGCTCAGGCCGGGGCCCCCGTACGCGGCCGGCAGGTGGTTGTTCATCAGCCCGAGCTCCCAGGCCTTCTCCAGGATCTCCCCGGGCCAGGACGCGTCTCGGTCGTGGTCCCAGGCGACCGGCCGGATTTCCTTCTCGGCGAACTCGTGCGCCAACTCGCGCATGCTCTTCTGCTCGTCAGTGAGCGTGAAATCAACCACCGTGATTCTCCTTTACGGGCCTCGATTGACTAGTCAGTCAATCGCCTGAGGAATCAGTTTATCCGGTGCTCCCGCCGGGCCCGGGGTCGCGGGCTCGACCGCTCGATGTGCGTCACACTTGGTACGTGCAGAGTGCGTTCGGGACGGTGGTGCTCGTGGTCTGCGGCGTCGGGGTCGCCGGCGCCGTCGTCGCCCTGCTTCTCGGCCGGCGGACGTGGGACGAGTATGGGCGCGACCACCTGCTCCGCGATAGCGCGCCCTCACCCTCGGCACCGGCGGGGTCGGTGGCGGCCGGCGACGAGCGCGACGAGGAGATCCGCCAGATGCTCGAGGCCCGCAACGCCCGCCGCCGGCGCCGCGGCGAGGCCGAGATCGACGTCGGCCAGGAGCTGGGGCGGCTCACCGCGCCGGCGGTCGACGCCGAGCTCCGGGCCGAGATCCGCGATCTGGTGGTGGCGCGCAACCATCGCCGCGCTCGGCAGGGCAAGCCCGCGCTGGACGTGGAGGCCGAGATCGAGCGCCAGATAGCGGCCCTCGGTACGTCCTGACGCGGCCCGGGCGCGGCAGACGCTAGGCTGCCAGACCATGGCTGATCCACGTCGCGTTGAGCTCGAGGAGCTCGCAAACCGCCCCGGGACCTACTTCAATCCGCAGACCGAGATCCTGATCGTCGTCGACGACTCCCCCGAGCTCGACTCCGAGATCTTCAACATGGAGGAGTTCGAGGGGGCGGACTGGGTTCAGATCTCAGATGAGCTGCCGGTGGACGAGAACCGCCGCGACGAGCTGCTCGAGGCGTTCCAGGTTCACCTCCACGCCGGCTCGGCCGAGGCCGAGGAGGAGGGCTCGGATACCTCCGACGAGCTGGAGGAGGACGACCAGGAGGCCGGGCGGGAGTAGTCGCGTGCGTCTACGCGGCGGTGTTCAGCAGCGAGGCGCACTTCTGCATCCTGCGCACGTCCCGGCCGGCCTGCTGCAGGCACTGGGTGTACTTGCTCTCGCTGGCCGGCGCGCTCGAGCCAGCGCCCTGACCGGCGGCACCCGCGCCCTGCAGGGCTGATGTCAGCCCCTGCAGCTGAGCGCTGAGCTGCTTGTAGGGCCGGACGTTGGTGGGCGCCGAGATCGTCTGCGGCTGGTTGAGATCCGCGTACCGGACAATGAGAGAGATGCGCGCGGTGCGCAGGCCGCGCAGCAGCGTCGCCGTCTTACCGGTGACCATGAGGTTGAGCGCGAGCTTGCGCAGCGTCTTGTCGGTCTTGCCCGTCCACAGGTCGACGGTCGCGTTCCTGACGGCGGCCGAGATCTTTCGAGCGGTCGCCGGCGAGATCGAGCTCGGGAGCTTGGTCCTGCCGGTCTTGGCGGCGGTCCTGGCCAGAAGGGTGTTCAGGTCCTCGAGCAGGGCGCCGACATCCACCCCGGCGCGGATGTGGGTCGTGTCGGTGCCGCCGACGCTGGCGCTGCCGACCACGGTCGGGGCCGTGAGCCAATGCTGGGGATTGATCCCGAGCCCGGCGAGCCCGCCCTGGCTCGTACCCGAGGCGCCCGCCGAGGAGAAGCCTGACTCGAGCCGCTGAACGTCGGCTCGCGGCAGCTGGTAGGCGTCGCCCTGCAGCTTCACGTACCCGCGGGTGCCGGTGGAGACCAAGCCCAGTGAGCTGGTGCGGCCGAGGGCGGCGATGGAGATCGTGAAGTCCGAGGCCGGCAGGTTGCCCTTCCCGCGGCTCGCGAACGGTCCGTCAAGGCCGAGGCTGACCGGCGAGGTGAGCGTGCTCGAGCCCGAGGGATCCAGCGTCAGCGCGAAGTGCAGCACGCCGCTCTTGACGGTGTGGCCACTGCTGAACGTCTGCCGGATGAGGCTTTGCGCGCTCGTCGAAGCAGAGTCGCCGCCGCCACCGCTGCTGCTGCCACAGCCGGCGACGACCAGCCCGGCCAGGATCGCCGCCACGAGGAGGCCCAGCCGCGGTCGCGGCGAGCGTGATCGACTCGATTCGTGCATGCAACATCCTCCGCCTTCGTGGCCCAGACGCTGGCGCGAATGTAGCATCGGGTCGGCGGGCACGGGCCAGCTGGCGCTGCTCGCCGTGGCCCGCGGTCGTTCTTCCCGCCGGCGCGTCTGCTTCGCCGGTGACGGTGCCGACTGGCACCGGTCTGGCGACCGTTCGCAACGACCCGCTCGTGACCGAACCGCGGTGATTCCCGTGCCTGCGGCCGCCGCTGCCGGCGCGAGCAATCTCTCCCGGTCACCGGCAGCCTGCAGGTCAGCCGCCGAGCGGCGGCCCCTAGATTCGCTGGCCAGGGGCCCCCGGACGACCTCTACACGGGCAAGGGCGGCGCCGGCAAGACCTCGGTGGCAGCGAGCACGGCGCGCGGCTGCGCGGCGGCGGTCAGCGAACGCTGACCGTGCAGGACATCCCGATCCTGTAGCCGGCGGGACTCCGGCCGCTACTTGCGGGTTTGGCGCGGGGCGCGCCCGGAGCGCCGCCTACAATCGGGGGGTGTCGCGGACCTGGATCCTCACCGGGTCGCCGGAGCAGCCTGCGGCGATGCGAGCCGATGACCCCGCGGTGATCGGCGTGGCGGACCGGGACGGCTACCGCCGGCGAGCGGGCGCGGCCGGATGAGCGCCTCGCGTCCGGACGTCGGCGAGGCCCCGCGGCGGCCCTCGGCGCCCGCTCGGCTGTCGCGGGCGTGGCGCGAGCTGCCGAGTGAGCGCCGCCTGGCGGCGCTGGCGGCGGTCGGCCTGTTCGTGACGCTGTTCCTGCCCTGGTATCAGGAGACCGTCATCGCCACCGGCGTGACCAGCCTGCGATCGGTCAGCGCCTCACTCACCGGGTGGGGGGCGTTCTCGTTCGTCGAGGCGGCGGTGCTGCTCGTGGCGGCCGGGGTGCTGACGCTGCTGTTCGTGCGCGCCGAGGGGCAGGCATTCCACGTCCCCGGAGGCGACGGCGGGGTGATCACCGCGGCCGGGGTGTGGACCTGCGTGCTGATCATCTGGCGCATGTTCGACAAGCAGGGGACGACCGGCGGCCACGGCCACTTCGCGACGACCTTCGGGATCGAATGGGGGATCTTCATCGCCCTGGGGGTCGCCATCCTCCTCGCCTACTCGGGAACGCGGATCCGGCGCGCCCATCGGCCCGAGCCCGCACTGCCCGGCGAGCCCGGATCGGAAGATGCGCCACCGCGGCGACGGAGCGCGGATGCAGCGGGCGCGCGGCGTGCGGTCCAGGCCCGCGCCGGCGGGGCGAACGCGCGGCGGGTGCGCGGACCGGACATGGGCGCCGACGACACCTGGACTCAGGAGCTGCCGACCTCCGCGACCACCGAACCGCGACGGCGGGTGCGCCCCCGCAGCATGGCGGCGCCCGTATCGGAGGTTCCCGCCGATGCCGCGGCAGCGCCGGCGGCCGGCGCCGACGTCGCCGCGGCCTCTGACTCCGAATCGAATCCGCCGGCCGAGCCGCCACGCCGTGCCGCCGGGCTCGACCCCCGCGAGATCCAGGAGCTCGACATCGCCGAGCCCCCCACCGCCCGTATCGGCGCACGCCGGCCGGCTACGCCTCAGCCCGCCCCCGAGGATGAGCCGACGATCCGGCTCGACCCTCGCAGCTGACCCTCGGCGGCGGTCAGGCGCTGCGCCAGCCGGACGCTGAAACGGCTCCGGACGTTCGCCGACGCCAAGGCGGCTCGTTCGCCGACGCCAAGGCGGCTCCGGACGTCCGCCGGAAGATACGGGCCGTCCGCCACGCGTCCCCACCGCGGCCGGATCGGCACGCAAACGTTGGGGACGTCGAACCCGCTCAAGTCACCCGGCTGAACCCGAACAGGAAGTAGGCGCTGAACGCCCCGATGATCAGGATGCCGACGATGATCAGCGGTCGCGAGCTGATGATGTGGCCGAACACGCCGACCACGAGGCCGAGGATCAGGATCGCGATGAAGAGGTGCAGCTGCGACTGCTGGGCGGCGATCGGTGCGACCATGACCTCGAACCCTATATTTCGGCTATGCAACCGGAGTCGGTTCAGGAGGTCACCGCCGGCCTGCGGGAGGCCGGGTACCTCCCGGGCGGGTCGACCGCGCTGGTCTCCTTCCTGGCCGCCAAGCTCGGCAAGCCGGTGCTGGTCGAGGGACCGGCCGGGGTGGGCAAGACCGAGCTGGCCAAGGCCCTGTCGCGGTACCTGGGGCGCACACTGGTCCGTCTGCAGTGCTACGAGGGACTAGACGAGGCCAAGGCGCTGTACGAGTGGAACTACCGCAAGCAGCTGCTGCGGATCCAGACCGAGGCCGGCGACGCCGGATGGCGCGACGTCCAGGACGACATCTTCGGCGAGGAGTTCCTCCTCCCCCGCCCGCTGATGACGGCGATCGCCTCGGCCGAGCCCGTCGTGCTCCTGATCGATGAGATCGATAAGACCGACCAGGAGTTCGAGGCGATGCTGCTCGAGCTCCTGTCCGATTTCCAGATCTCGATCCCGGAGCTCGGCCGGATCGAGGCCCGCACGCTGCCGGTGGTGCTGCTGACCTCCAACAACACCCGGGAGCTGACCGAGGCGCTCAAGCGCCGCTGCCTGTACCTGTGGCTCGACTACCCCGAGCTGGAGCACGAGCTGGAGATCGTCCGCCTGCACTCGCCTGATCTGGACGCGACGGTCGCCCGCAAGCTCGTGGAGATCGTCAACCAGGTGCGCGAGCTCGATCTCAAGAAGCCGCCCAGCATCGCCGAATCGATCGACTGGGCCCGCGCCCTGCTCCTGCTCGGCGCCACCGACATCGACGCCGACACCTTCCGGCAGACGATGAGCGTGATCGTCAAGCACCGCACCGACCTCGACACCGTCGCGGCCCGGGTCGGCGTCAAGCTGGAGGCGACGGCCGATGCCGGCTCCGCCGCCTAGTGGGCCTCCCCCCAGCGGAAAGCTGTACGCCCAGATCCCCGACCGGGGGCCGGGCGGCTTCGACGGCCAGCTGCTGGCGTTCGCCGAGGAGCTGCGCGAGGAGGGGATGGCGGTCGGCACGTCGGAGCTGCTCGACGCGTTCGCCGCGCTGACCGAGATCAGCTGGACCGTTCCGGCCGACTTCAAGGAGGCGCTGGCCACGACCCTGGCCAAGTCCCCGGAGGACCGGCGGACGTTCGAGCTGGTGTTCGAGCGTTTCTTCTTTCGCGCCGCGGAGGCCGAGGCGGCGCGCCGGGAGATCAGCGAAGGTCCGGCGGCCGACGGCCAGGGCTTCGACATGGACCTCGATGGGCTGCGTCAGCAGATCGCCCGGGCGCTCCACGCGGCTGACGAGGCCACCCTGCGGGATCTGGCCCGGCTGGCGATCGCCGCATTCGGCCGCGGCGAGGGCTCGGGCGTGCTCGGTGTCGACGTGCAGCGGATCCGCCGTGCCCTCGGGCTGCGCACCGAGCCCCAGCCCGACCTGGCCGACGATGACCCTCGCCGTCACGGCGTGCCCCGCGACGAGCTGCGCCGGTTTGAGCAACATCTGCGGCGAGAGCTCGAGCGCAGCCTGATCGAGCGCACCTTGAGCCTGCCGCCGAAACGGCCGCTCAGCGATCTGGACCGGGCACTGCCGACCGGGCCGATCCAGGATCTGGCCGCCGTGCACCGGGTGGTGGCGCAGCTCAAGCGTCGGCTGGCCACCCAGGGACACGAGCTCAAGGGCCGCCAGCGCCACGCCCACGTCGATGTGCGCCGGACGATGCGCGCCTCGCTGCAGACCGGCGGCGTTCCCATCGACCTGCGCTACCGGCCGCGGCGGCCGCGCCGCCCCGAGATCTTCGTGCTCTGCGACGTCTCCACCAGCGTCACCAGCGCGAGTACGTTCTTTCTGTCGGTCCTGCACGCGCTGCACGACTCGTTTCGCAAGCTGCGCTCGTTCGTGTTCATCGAGCGGATCTCCGAGGTCACCGAGGTGTTCGAACGCGAGCGCGAGTTCCGCTCCGCCTCAGAGGCCGTCTCCCGCGACGCCGGTGTCGCCGACATCTCCGGCTACACCGACTACGGGCGGGTGTGGACCGAGTTCCTGGACCTGATCGAGGACGAGCTGCACCCGCGGGCGACGGTGATCGTGCTCGGCGACGCCCGCACGAACGGGCGTCCTCCCCGTGACGACGTATTCGCGGCGATCACCGCCCGGGCCGGCCGGACCTTCTGGCTGAACCCCGAGCCGCGGCTGTACTGGAACTACGGCGACTCGGTGATCGCGGCCTATGCCGGCCACTGCACCGTGTTCGAGTGCTGGCGGACCGACCAGCTGGAGGACTTCGTCAAGGCGCTCACCCGGCCGGTGGAGCCGGTCTGAGGACCGGGCCCGCTCGTCCGCGGGCGGGCCAGCGAAACTCACACGGGTTCCAGGTGTTTTTACCTGCCGTGGCCGCCCTGCACCCGGACCGTCTGCTCCGGCTCGCGACGCTTGCTGCCGCCGTGACCGCCGTGGTCTGCGCGCTCGGCGTGCCGTCGCCGGCGCCGGCGCGGGCGGCGCAACCCGCCTCGCCGGCGATCAGCGTGCAGGGGTCCCGGCTGCTGCGCAACGGAGCTCCGTGGACGCCGCGGGGGGTGCAGATCGTCGGGCTGGTGGCGCCGGACAACGCCCTCCGCGGCAAGTACATCGCCGCCCACGCCGAATTCAGCTTGGCCGAGCTTCAAGCGGTGGTGGCCGATCACGCCGACCTCGTCCGCTTCCAGGTGAGCGAGTTCGGACTGGACCCGGAGGGCCCGCTGTATTCGCCGGCCTACGTGCAGGAGGTGGTGGGCGCGGTGCAGGAGGCCCGATCGCTCGGGCTGGCGGTGATCGTGTCGCTGCAGGCGCAGCCGCCGGCCGGCGAGCCCGGGCGGTGCGCGCTGCCCGACGCGGGCGCCGAACGGGCGTGGAACAACATCGCGCCGATGTTCGCCGGGGACACCGGGGTCATGTTCGAGCTCTACAACGAGCCCGGCGTCTCGGCCACCCCGGCGGGCTGGATCCAGTGGCGCAGCGGCGGCTTGGTGATCTTCCCAGGGGGTTCGTGCCAGGCGATCGGCATGCAGGCGCTGGTCTCCGACATCCGGACGCTGGCTCCCAACAACGTGCTGATCGTGCCGGGACTCAACGGCGAGCAGTCGCTGGCCGGACGCTATCCGCTCACCGACCGGGCTCACCGCCGCAATCCGCAACTCGCGTTTGGGATCCACTATCCGACGCTGTCCCGGGGGACCACGACCTGGGACCAGCAGTTCGGCAACGCCAGCGCCTCGGTGCCGGTGATCGTCACCGAGTTCAACGGCAACTCGACGACCAACTGCGTGCCCAACACTCCAGCCGCCGCCCAGCTGCTGATGGACTACCTGGAGAGCAAGCAGATCGGGATCATCGGTTTCGCGTTCGATCTGCCCGGCACGATCGTCCAGGACTCGTCATTCACCCCCTCCACCTTCGCCGGGTTCGCCTGTGGCGTTCCCGGCGGGGGCTCCGGTCAGCTGCTGTTCAGCGACTTTGCCGCCGAAGCGCAGGCGGGAGACGGAACCCAGCCCGATCCCGCGCCGGCCTGGATCGTCAGCGGCGGGGTGCTCAACCGGCTGGCGACGCTGGACCGCAGCACCGCACTGCACTTCTTCGACACGCCGCGGACTTTCGTGACCGGGACGACGCCGTCGTTGCTGGCCGCGCTCGGGATGGGATCGGCGGTGGCGACCGCGACCTTCACCAACGAGACGAACCTGGCCACCGCGCTCACCGACAACGCGGTCGCCCCCGGGACCGACGCCGTCGTCTACGCCCCGGGCCACACCAGTGCGACTCCGCTCGTCCAGCAACAGCACCTCGGCCAGTACTACTACCAGGCCGCCCAGATCGCCCACCAGCACGGGATGCTGTTGATCGCCGCCCCCGGGCTCGGTCTCGTCGCCGCGCATGCTTCGAAGGCGCCGAAGGCCAGCCAGCCCGGCGCCTTCCTGCGCCTGCGGATCGCGGCGACGGCGGCCAGGTATGCGGACGTGTTCGCGGCTCCGGCGGCCCCGACGGCCCAGCCGTATCCGGCGAGCTTCGCGGCGTTCGTTCGCACCGCCGCCGCGCAGGCCGCCACGGCGCACCCGAGCGTCCAGCTGCTCACCGGGCTGAGCGCGGCGGCCAAGCCGTCGCGCCCGGCGGCGAACGCCCTCTTCGATGATTACCTGGGTTCCCGGCTGCGGGTGTCGGGATACGCGCTGAGCGATCGTGGCCCGGCGACTCCCTGCGCCGGCTGCGCCCAGGTGGCGAGCGATACCGGCCTGACCTTCCTGCGCCGGCTCGCGCGGCTCGGGTAAGGGGCGCGTGCAGCGGCGGCGCCAGACGTATCGGTAGCATCTGCGCAGATCTGAAAACCAGGGGGGCTGGCGGGTACGCCGGCTGAGATAGCGCCCCACGCGCTCCGCGTCCCGGCGCTGACCCTTCGAACCTGTGGGGTAATGCCCGCGGAGGGAGCGAACCGCACGATGATCGAGGCTCCGCCTCTGGGGCCCGGCGAGCGAAGGGCCACCGGCGGCGTCCGGATGGAGCTCGTCAGCCGGACGTTCGCCGTCAACACCGGCGCCGTCCAGGCGCTGGCGGATGTGTCTCTAGACGTCGGACCCGGGGAGATCGTGACCGTGGTCGGACCCAGCGGATGCGGTAAGACCACCCTGCTGGAGCTGATCTGCGGGCTGCAGCGGCCCGACCAGGGAACCGTGACCAGCGCTCCGGCCGCGCTGATGCCCCAGCGCGATCTCCTGCTGCCGTGGCTGACGGCGATCGACAATGCCGCGCTGGCACTGCGGGCACAGGGGGTGGCGCGCGATGAGGCGCGGGCGGCGGCGGCTCCGTGGCTTCACCGTTTCGGCCTTTCCGGGTTCGAGCACCGGCGGCCCGTGGAGCTGTCGGGCGGGATGCGCCAACGGGTTTCGTTCCTGCGCTCGCTGCTGGCCGGCAAGCCGGTGCTGGCCCTCGACGAGCCGTTCGCCGCGCTGGACGCGATCACCCGAGCCGAGATGCAGGGCTGGCTGGCCCATGTGCTGGACATGGAGCCGCGCACCGTCGTGCTCGTGACCCACGACGTGGAGGAAGCGGTCGTGCTCGGCGACCGGGTGGCGGTCATGTCGGCGCGCCCCGGCCGCGTGACCGGCGAGATCGCGGTGCCGCTGCCCCGGCCGCGGCGGCGCACCGACGGCGACGTCGTGGCGTTGCGCGAACGGGTGCTGGAGACCCTGGGGGTGGTGGCGTGAGCCGGGTGTTCTCGCTGTGGCGATCGCTGCTGTTGGTGTTGTTGCTGCTGGGCGCGTGGGAGCTGTACGTCGACCTCGGCGGGGCCGACCCGCTCATCCTTCCCGCGCCTCATGCGGTCGCCCAGTCGCTGTACGACGACCGCGGGCTGCTGTGGAGCAGCTTCCTGGTCACCGCCCGAGAGATCCTGCTGGGCATTCTGGTGGCCGCCGCCGCGGCGCTGCTCATGGCCACCGCGATGCACTTCTTCATCACGGTGCGCAGCGCGTTCTGGCCCCTGCTGATCGCTTCGCAGACGGTCCCGATCCCGATGCTCGCCCCGGTGCTGGTGCTGTGGCTCGGCTTCGGGATCCTGCCGAAGCTGGTGGTGATCGCGCTGGTGTCCTTCTTCCCGATCGTCGTCACCACGCTGGCCGGCTTCGCCGCCGTCGACCCCGATCTGATCAAGCTCATGCGGACCTTCGACACGCCACGACGCCGCGTGTTCGCGATGGTCGAGCTGCCGTCGGCGCTTCCCGGCGTGTTCACCGGAGCCAAGGTGGCGGTCGTGGTCGCGGTGATCGGCGCCGTGTTTGCCGAGCAGGCGGGGGCCAGCTCCGGACTCGGCTATCTGTTCGTTCAGTCGATCCCCCAACTGCTCACCGCGCGTGCCTACGCGGCCGTCGTCGTCCTGTCGGCGTTCGCGATCGCATTGTTTGCGTTGCTCACGGTGGCCGAGCGCCTGGCGGTGCCGTGGGCCTACCGCCCGGCTTCAGAGCTCACGACGTGAGACTCCACGTCGGAACACGGAAGCTGGCCCCGGCGATGGCCGTGGTGGTGGGAGCCCTGATGCTTACCGCCTGCGGCGCGAAGCACGACACGCTGACGCCCACCGCCCACCAGGCCCAGCCACTCAACCTGATGCTCGACTGGTTTCCCAACGCCGACCACGTGGGGCTCTACGAGGCGCTGGCCAACGGGGACTTCCGCAACGCGGGCCTCGACGTGCACGTCCACATCCCCAGCGATCCCGCGACGCCGCTGCAGCTGCTGGCGGCAGGCAAGGTCGACGTGGCCGTGTCCTACGAACCCGAGCTGATGCTGGCCCGCGAACGGGGCGAGCCGCTGGTGGCGATCGGCGCGATCGTGCAGCGTCCGCTGACCTCGATCGTCTCCGTCGGCTCGGAGCACATCACCTCGACGGCGCAGCTGAAGGGCAAGCGAGTCGGCGACGCCGGGATCCCGTATCAGCACGCATACCTGACCACGATCCTGAAACACGCGGGGGTGCCGGCGAGCTCGGTCAAGGAGGTCAACGTCGGCGCCAACCTCGTGCCGGCGATGCTCTCCGGACGCGTCGATGCGACCCTCGGGGCCTACTGGAACTACGAGGCGATCGAGCTCCGGCAGGCGGGCAAGCGGCCCAACGTGATTCACATGGAGCGCGTCGGGGTGCCGACCTACGACGAGCTGGTCCTGGTCGTGCGCGAGGACGAGATCGCCGACATGGCCAACCAGCTGCGCCGGTTCGTACAGGCGCTCGGCCGTGGCTACCAGGCGGTGCGGTCCGACCCGCAGGCCGGCGTCGACGCTCTCGTCCGCGCCAACCCGTCGCTCAGCCACAAGCTCCAGCTCGCCAGCGTCAAGGCCACCCTGTCCTCGTTCTTCCCGTCGAATCCGAAGCTTCCCTGGGGTTGGCAGAACGCCTCGCAGTGGACCGCGTACGGAAAGTGGATGCTGCGTGAGCACCTGATCCACAACCAGGCCACGGTCGCCAACGCGTCGACCAATCAGCTGCTGGCCGGGCAGGGTCCCTAAGTGGCCCGTTGCAATGGTCCTGCGCCGCGACCGGGACGGAGTGCTGGCGGTCGGACAGCCGTCGCACGCGTGGCTGTGCGGTCAGCTGGCGCGGGCATGGGGCAACGAGCGATTCGGCGCCGTTTCACCGCTTGACGAGGTCGCGCTGGGCGCCGAGCAGCACGATGTCGGCATGGCCCGCTGGGACCTGGATCCGGTGCGCAACCCGGATACCGGACTGCCGCAGTCGTTCATGGAGATGGGCGCCGCCGCCAACGCGGGGCTGTGGTCGACTGGGCCGGTCCGCCTGGTCACCCAGAGCCGCTACGGCGCCCTGCTGGCGATCATGCACGGCCGCCGGCTCTACGAGCGCATCGACCTGACGGCGGCGGCGTCCGCCGAGGCGGCGGCGATCAGGGCGTTCCTGGACCACGCCCGAGAGCTCGAGTCCTCATTGCTGGCGTCGCTCCGCACCGATCCGGCCACCGCGCCGTACGCGACATCCGAGGTGGTGGACCGCAACAGCCGGCTGGTGTGGATCTGGGACACGATCTCGCTGGCGCTGCTCCTGGGCTGGGCCCCGATGCGGCTGGAGTCGGTCCCGGCGGCCGGCGGCGGGAGCATCGACGTCGCGCTGAGGCCGGCGTCGCCGGTGGCGGACGCGCCCGTGAGCATGGCGTCAGTGCTGTCGCTCGATCCCTGGCCGTTTGAGGTTTCGGTGGTGGGTGTGCACTGCGAAGGCCGCCGGCTGACCCGTGGCTTCGCCGACGACGCCGCCCTCTCGGAGGGGCTGGCGCAGGCGCCGTGGGAGACGGTCGAGTTCGCTTTGGTGGCGCCCCGGTGAACGGGACGGTGCGGCATCGTCCGGTGATCGGGCCTACGATTCCGAGCCAGATGACACGACGATCAACTGGGCTCGCCGGCCTTGCCGTCCTCGCCGCGGTCGCCCTGGCCGCCTGCGGAAGCTCGCAGAGCTCGTCGACGGCGTCTCGCGCGACGTCATCCGCATCTCCGCCGGCAAGCGCGGCCACGACGTCTCAGACCGCGGCGAGCCACGCGTGCACCGGCTCACAGCTGGCGGTGTCCTACGCCGGCACGGACGGCGCAACCGGCCACCTGGAGCTGACGCTGGCGCTGCGCAACGTCTCCGCTCGGTCCTGTGCCGTGCGCGGCTATCCAGGGGCCCGGCTGCTCGGCCGCGACGGGCACGTCCTGCCGATGCGCGTCAGCCGCGGCCGGGGCTTCTTCCCCGACACCCGGCCGGGTCCCCGCATGGTCACGCTGGCGCCGGGAACGAGCGCCCATTTCGGGCTCAGTTTCGTGACCAACAACGAGTACGCCGGCGCCCACGTCTGCCGCTCGGCGCTGACGGTGATGTCGGCTCCACCGGGAACGGGCTCTCACTGGCAGCGCGTGTCGCTGGAGCACCGAGCCCGGATCGAGCCGTGCGGCGACCGGCTGGTGATCTCGCCGATTCACGCCTGAGCGTCAGGCGGCCATGCGCACGGCCGCCCGGTTACCGGCGCCGCGCAGCGCGTGCAGCCCGGCGAGTCCGGCCCAGGGCTCATACGGGGCGAACAAGCGCTCGACCTCCTCCTCGGTCGCTCGCGCCCGCGGATCGCCGCCCCGCAGGCGCCCGACCAGCTTCAGGTATGCCAGGTCGCCGGCCGGCAGCTGATCCAGCCTCCCCTGCCCGGTCAGCGCCAGCGTCTGCAGCGTCCAACTGCCGAGACCACGGATGCGTCGCAGCCGCCGCCAGCCCCGCTCGTGATCGCGGTCCGAGAGGTCGACTCGGCCGGCGGCGACCTCGCGGGCGGCCCGGATCAGGGCGCTCGCCCGGGTCTCCGAGAGGTCCCACGATGCCAGCCGCGCCGGAGCCTGGACGGCCAGGACCGACGCCGACGGGACGTCGGCGAGGCCGGTGACGGCGCAGCGGCGCCCCAGCGCAGCGACGATCCGGCGCTCGATCGCCGCCGCCCGCTCGTATTCGATCAGCTGCTCGCACACCGCCCAGACCAGCGCCTCGAACGGGTCCGGCCGCGCCGCCACCCGCAGCCCGGGGTTGCCCCGGACCGCGGCTCCGATCAGCGGATCGAAGCGAAACCGCTCGTAGAACGGGTGGAGGTCCAGATCGACGCCCAGCGTGGCGCGCATCCGCTCGATCCCCCACTCGGCCACCTCCCGGCTCCCCGCGCGCGCGCCGAACAGCACCCGGTCCGGGCTCAGCTGGGCGATCCGGATCGCCACCGGCTCGTTCCCGCAGTGCAGGAGGCGGTGCAGGACCCCGTTGCGCAGCCGGGCGACGCGGTCGAGGCCGACGCGTCGGGGCAGGCGGAACACCCACCGCGGCCGGACCTCGACGCGGACCTCCAGGGCGTAGGCGTCGACGCCCTCGCGGTGGCTCACTCGCCGGGTTTCGCGATCAGGTGAACGTCGACGAGGAAGCTGCGCGTCGCGAGGATCGGCAGCGCTTCGGTTCCTCGCCGGCGCTGGGCGAGCATCCGCCTGCGGTCCAGCTTGCGGGCGCTGTGGCGCCTGACCAGCGCCAGCGTCGCCGCCCCGGCGACGAAGCCGGTGGCAGCGACCGCCGCGGCCTGAACCGCCGGCAGCACCGTGGGGGCGGCAGGTTCCAGAGGGCGCACCTCGGCCAGCACGGGAACGCCGTTGACGGTCTCCTCCTCACGCACCTCGACGATCGCCGCGTCGTCGATCGGAGCGTCATCGGAGTCTGAGGGCGGCTGGCGAGCCATGGGCGCCATATGGTGCCAGTCTTGGCGGCCATTCACAAAGCCGCCGGTGGGCTCGGTTACGATTACCCTCCTCAGCATGCCGACATCGATCGACGTCTTTGCGAAGGCTCGGGAGAGCGAGCGCATCGAGCAGCTCCATGCCGCCCGAGAGCTGGGGGCGATGCCCTACTTCCACGTGCTCGAGGGACCGACCCTGCCCGTGGTCGATATGGAGGGCCACCGGCGGATCATGCTCGGCTCCAACAACTACTTGGGTCTCACCGGGGATGAGCGCGTCCGGCAGGGGGCGATGGACGCCCTGGAGCGCTACGGGACCGGGATCACCGGATCGCGCTTCCTCAACGGGACGCTGGACCTGCATCTCGAGCTCGAGCGCGAGCTGACCGAGTGGATGGGCACCGAGGCCGCGCTGGTGTTCACGACCGGCCACCAGGCCAATCTGGGCGCGCTGGGCACGATCCTCGGGCCCCGGGACACGGTCATCGCCGACTCCGGCGATCACGCCTCGATCCTGGACGGGGTCATCCTGTCCAAGGCCAAGCTGCGCGCGTTCCGCCACAACCGAATCGATCGCTTGGAGCGGACCCTGGAGAAGGCTGCCGCCGACGACGGTGGCGTGCTGGTGGTCGTCGACGGCGTGTTCTCCACCGAGGGCGACGTCGCCCCACTGGGCGAGATCTGCGAGCTGTGCGCCCGGTACGGAGCCCGCGTGATGGTGGACGAGGCCCATGCCCTGGGAGTGCTCGGGGCGCGCGGAGCCGGCACCTGCGAACTGCTCGGCGTGGAGGACCGGGTCGACCTGCGCATGGCGACGTTCTCCAAGTCGCTGGCCTCCTGCGGCGGGGTGGTTGCCGGGCCGGCCGACGTGATCGAGTTCCTGCGGATTCAATCGCGGCCGTTCATCTTCACAGCTTCGGCGGTACCGGCGGCCGTGGGGGCGGCGCTGGCCGCGGTGCGGATCTGCCGCTCCGAGGAGGGGCCGATCCTGTTCGCCCGCGTCCTGGACAACGCCCGCTACCTCCACCGGGGTCTCAGCGAGCTGGGCTTCTCCGTCGTCCCGCCCACCCGGCTCCCCGATGGAACCGAAGTCGTCACGCCCGTGGTGCCCGTGCTGGTCGGCGACGACTGGAAGGCGGCTTTCCTGTGGAAGGCGCTGTACGACGCCGGGGTGTTCGTGAACGTCATGATCCATCCGGCGGTCCCGCCGGGAGGCGCGCTGCTCCGGACCAGCGTGATGGCGACCCATGATCACGAGACGCTGGACCGGGCGCTGGATGTGTTCGCCGCGGTGAAGCGCGAGTTCGAGTCAGAGCACGGCCCGCTCTCCGGCGGCGAATGAGCCGCCGGACTTGTCCGATCGCGCACAAGCGTCAGGCCCAGTTAAAAAAGGCGCTCTAAGCGCATGTCATCGCTATGTGACGTTGCTGTAACCGGGGTGTTGTTCTAGCGTCTTGAGCGTCGCAAGATGGTGGTGGCCAGGCAGACGCCGAGGGGGGTCGCCGGAACAGGGACCATGGTTCCGGATCCACCGTCCTGAGTAGAGCCTGTGGCTCGTAAATTCACGTAGGGCAGACGGCTTCACGGTGCCGGTTTTCCGCGAGCCGCCATCAATGAACAACGTCCGCTGCGGCGGGCCCGAACGCTGGGAAGTGAGAGCGATAGATGACGCAAGCCGCCCTGAGGTCCTCCGAGCCGCAGCGCCTGCGGGCTCTGCAGCAAGCCAACAAGATCCGGCTTGCCCGCGCCGCGCTCAAGCGAAGCATCGCCGTCGGGGAGACCTCCGCCGCGGAAGTCATTCTCCATTGTCCTGATGCAGCCGTCAGCTGGCCGATCGGGGATCTCCTGATGAGCCAGCGACGCTGGGGCAACACGAGGTGCCGGAAGTTCCTCTCCCACAGCCACATCGTCGAGACCAAGCCGGTCGGTACCTTGACCGATCGACAACGGCGGATGCTGGCCAGTTCGCTGGACGCATCCTGCTGCTGGCAGGCTGAGCTCGTCACCGCGTAGCGCTTCTTACGACCGGAGCCACTCAGACGAGCACGCGGAGTATCCGGGCGTGCCCTGCGGCTGGTGTCGCACGGCACGTCCGGACACCGTCGGCACAAGTGACACTGCCACTCGAGGACATCGCCGCGTCCACGCCGGTGGTGACACGGCCGCTCACACCTGAATCCCAATCGGTACCGGGCTCGCCCCCGCCAGGAACAGGAACCAGACCGCGAATCCCATGACGGTCAGCCCGGCGCTCACCACCAACACCCCCTCGAGCACCACGTGACCCGGGTCGGGCTGCCCGCGCGAGCGACAGTTGGCCCGGTACACGTCGCTGAGCCGGGCGAGCAACGAAGCCAGCACCGCGACGGTCACGATCACACCGAAGAACGCCACGGCCAGCGCCGTGCCCAGCGACTCGGTCGACCCCTGGATCTGGGATCCCACCCACAGCCACAGGAGCGGCGTGACCACCCATAGCCCCAGACTGCCGATGAACATGATCGCGACGACCAGAACCGCGCCCGTGCCCGTTCTCAGCACCGAACGCATGAGTCCCCCGGGCCAACTCCGCTCCTCGGACTGACCACGGACCGCCCGCCGGCGGGTCCGCGGCCGGTGGATAACGGGCAGCCGGAGGAGAGCTTGACCTGCCACCAGCCCATCAACATGCCGATCAGCCCCAGCCGGGGCCGCACCTGCCACACGCCGCACCCGGGCTCGCCGAGCTCCCGGCAGGAGATCCGGACGAAGCGATGGTCCGCGGGGCGCAGCAACATTCGCTCCAGCAGGATCCGCTTCTCGGCCTGCTCGTCGGCGCGCCGGGCGATCATCCGCCGGGCCGTCCGGAGGCGCTCCGTCAGGTCGTCACGGACGACCTCGAGCTCTCCTAGGTCCAGCAGCCGAGGATGACCGGCGCCACCGCCGGGCGCCTGGAGCCCACCCAGCGGGTAGGCGGTGACAAACGCATCGGCGAGCTCCTGCTCGAGCCGGGCGATCTGCTCGCGCAGGCTGCGGCGAGCGGCGTGTTCGGCCGCAACACCGGCTTCATCGACACCGAGCGTTGCGGCGGCCTCACCAGGCCCGAGCGTCGGCGACCACGTCGGCACACCCGCCGCCACGACGTCGGCATCGCCCGGCACCTGCGAGGGGAGCGCCGCTGCACCCATAGCTCAACGGCACCTTACCACCATCATCTGGGCCCTCCGAGCAGCTCGGTGGCGCACCACAGGGCCTCCTCGGAGTGGATCGCGGGGACACCGTCCACCGCGATCGCGAACAGCGTCACCCACCTCGTCTGCGCTCCCACGCCGTGTCCCGGCGCCGGGTCCTCGAACAGCACGGCGTGGATCGAGTTCGCGTCGGCCACCACCAGGCTTCCGGGCGTCACGGCAGCCCTGCCGCGCATCTCGCGGAGGTCGTGCTCGGTGGCCGTGCGGATCCCGAGCCCGGTCTCGTCGACGACGTCGCCGTCCAGCGCCCACACCGGGATCCCGGTCTCGATCAGCGCCACCAGGCACGCGTCGCTGATCAGGTCGATCGAGTGAAACGTCCCGTGGAGCAGGCGTGCGACCGCCGCCTCTTCGCTCGGGATACGGCGGATGTCCGGATCGAGACCGATCTGGCGAAAGAACGACCGGAATGCGTGCGGCACCGGCTGGGTCCGCATCGCCACCACGCCCGCGCCGCGGTACCGATCAGACAGCTCGCGAAGCCGGTGGACCACGTCGGGCGGAGTCGGCCGGCGCCGCTGGGCCACGGTGACCGACTCCAGCCGTAGTCCCGGGAACTCCGCCCGGACGTCCGGAGCGACGAAGCCCGGGATCGGCGGCCACGCGCCCAGCGCCCGTGGATCGTGGCGCCCGGTCATGACGGCGGCGGCTGCCCCTGATCCACCAGCGCCTGCACCTGCGGCGCCAGGGCGGCCGCGGTCTGCCACCGGTTCCCGATCAGCCGGGCCTTGACCACGCCCCCGCGATGGACCAGTTCCGCCATCGGGCAGGCGGCGACCCCGAACAGCGCACCGACCCGGCCGTCGCGGTCGTAGGCGATCGGAATCGTCCAGCCGTGCGATCGGACCAGCTTGGCCGTGGCCGCGTGGCCGGTGTCGATTGCCACTGCCGCGAACTGGACCTGTCCGAACCGGTGCGCGAGCACCTGGAGCGCGTCGACCTGGCGGATGCATTGACTGGCTCCGGTCACGAAGAACCCGAGCACCAGAGGGTGGCGCTTGACCAGTAGGCAGACGTTGAGCGCGCGCGGGTCGTGGCGCGCCTGGGTGCACGTTGGGTTCGGGTTGGGATCTCCGTTGAGATTGCTGGCGGCCAGCGGCGCGGCGAAGGAGTGCAGGCGCTGACCCGGGGGCACACCCGTGGTCCCGGTGCCGTGGATGGCGAACTGGTAGACCGAGATGCCAACCACGAGCACCAGCCCGAAGATCCCGACCATCCACCGGTAGCGGCGGGGGTCGAACAGGAGCGGAGCCGATGTCCGCGATCGCGAAGCATCCGGCGGCGCGGAGAGCTCCGTGCCATCCGCGGCTCCCGCCCCCGGTTCGCGCGTGACGGCTGCGTCGGGCTGCCGGTCCGCCCGCCGGTCGGGGTCTAGCCGCCGCAGCGAGGGCGCGCTCCGGCCATTCGCCGGATCCTCGGGGCCCGGCGGCGACGGCACGCTCACGCCACCCGCTGGCGGCGCCGCAGGCGAGTCACCCAGGTGCCCCTCCCACGCCCCCGGTCGCGCAGGCGCGCCAAAGCACCGCCGCGGTCGGACAGCGCGAGCACCGCCGGGAGCACGAGCAGCACGCCGGCCAGCGACACCGAGAGGTCGACCAGGGTGACGAAGCCGAAGTCGCGCAGCATCGTGATGCTCGAGAACACCAGCACGCCGAACCCGGCGATCGCCGTCACCCCCGAGGCCAGCACCGCCGCCCCCGTTGACCGGTAGGTCCGGTGAAGTGCCGAGCCGAGGTCGTGTCCGGCCGCCCGCTCCTGGCGGTAGCGCTCGGACAGCAGCACGCTGAACTCGGTGGAGATGGCGATCACCAGCGTGCCGAGCGTCGCCGACATCGGGTTCAGCGGGATCCCCAGCAAGAACAGGATCAGGGCCGACCAGCCGGTGGCGAGCAGGATCGGGATCATCGGCACCAGCGCCCGCGCCGGGCGGCGCAGCACCACCAGCAATACCAGTCCCACCGCCAGCAGACCGGCGATCAAGGTCACAAACCGGTGCCCCGGCGATGACAGGGAGGCATTGGCCTGCGCCGCCACCACCGGAAGTCCGGCGAGCGAGGCGCTGATCCCGGGCGGCGGGTGCAGGTGAGAACGCATGTAGGCGATCACCCGCTGCTGGCGCGAGAGGGGCATCAGCCGGATTCCGAACGCCAGCGTCGCCTCGCGACGGTTTGGGGTGATCACCGCCTCCGAGAAGTAGCCGGGCACGGCGTTCAGCAGCCCGTTGATCCGCGCTTGGGTCAGGCTCGCCGCGGCCGCCGTCCCGGCGCCCGCCGAGCTCGCCTCGGTCGCCGAGCTCGCCGCCGCCGGCGTCCCGGTGTCCGCCGAGAACAGGTCCGGCAGCGACAGCGCTGGGCACAGGGTGGCATGGGCACAGCCGCGCTGCTCGACGTAGCCGTAATGGTGCAGCAGCTGGGTCTGGTAGGCGACCATCCAGCGCAAGCCCGGCGGCGCAGCCACGTGGGAGCCACGGACCGTGACGTCGATCTCACCCGAGACGCCGGTCACCCGCTCCAGCGTGCGCAGGTTGCGCAGCGCCGGCATCTCGGCCGGCACCAGCTTGGTGATGTCGGACTGGACGCCGGTCTGAGTATCGGCGATCCAGCCGGCGATCGCCAGCACGCCCGCAAGGGCCAGGACGCGCCCGGGACGGCCCACCAGCGTGCCGATCGCCGAGCCCGGCGCAGCGCCGCCCCCTCGGCTCCGTCGGTCCCCTCGTCCCCCCCGCCCGAGCGGGCGCGCCATCCCGCGGCCCACCCGGCGCACCCCGGAAGCAACGATCTCGCCGGCGCCCCGCAACGGCGGCGACACGATCTCGCGAGCCCCGCGCAGCGACGCGCGGATCAGCCCACCCTCCCGCTCGGCGAGCACCAGCGCCGCCGAGCCCGCGGTGAGCGCGCACGCCAGGGCGATCGCGATCCCGACCACCAGCAGCACCCCGAACTCCCGCACCATCGGCACCGGCGAGAGCAGGAGCACGAGAAACCCGGTTCCCGTCGCCAGCGCCGCGGCGCCGATCGCCGGGGCGGCGCGGCCGGCCGCCCGCGTGACCGCCACGGCCGCCGAGATCGGCTCGCCGCCCTCGGACTCGGCCTGGCGCTGTGCCTCCTGAGCGCGGGCCTGGAACTGGATCCCATAGTCGACCGCCAGCCCGATCAGGATCGGCAGCACCGCGATCGACGCCACCGTCAGCGTCGATCCCACCACCGCCAGCAGCCCGAACGCGATCCCGGTGGCGACCAGGGCGATCGCCAGCGGCAACAGCCGGAAGTAGCCGCGGAAGACGATCAGCAGGGTCGCCGCCATCGCCAGCACCGCGGCGATCAGGAGCCCCGCGACCGACGCCGTGATCTGGCCGGCCAGGTCGTTGATCACCACCGGGACCCCGGTGACGGTGTATCGCCCGCCGTGGGCCGACCTGAACATCGGCATCGCGATCGCCGCGCGGATCCACGAGATCGCCTGCGCCTGCTGCTTGTCGGTGAGCGTCGAGCGCAGGCGGACCTGGATCAGCGCTGAGCTCGCGTTCGGGAACAGGTAGGCGAACTGCCCCTTGGGTTGGTCGAGCCCGCGCGCGGGATCGAACACGATCTGCCGGATGAAGGCGGCGTTGCCGATCGAAGGCGGGCTGCTGATGCCGGAGCTCAGCGCCAGCCGGCCCGCGCTCTGGAGCTGCTGCCGGTACTCGAGCTGCCCGGCCGCCTTGGCCGCGGCGAGTGCCGCGTGCCGGCCCAGCCCCTTCTGCAGCGACAGCGTGTAGGCCTTTCGCTCCGCCGTCGCGGTCGCCGTCCTCACCCCGCCGAGCATCGACCTGACCTGACTGTTGACGGCGGCGACGGCGCGGTTGAGGAACGTCCCGGGCCCGTACACCACCCGGGCTGCCCGGGACTTCATCAGCCTGCCGCAGGGGCTGTGCCACCCTCCGTAGGGGGCATGGCCGCCTACCGGCAGCTCCGCCTGCACCGTCGAGTTCACGGCCACGTACTGCCCGGCCAGGCAGGCCTCCAGGCGGCTGATCGTCGTCAGGTCTCCGGTTCCCAGCAGCTGCCCGAGCGGCTCTGAGACCAGGATGACCACCGCGTCGTCGCCGAAGTGGCGCTGCTCGTCGGCGGTGGCGCGATAGCTCCCCGACGACGCGCTGACGAACGTGTCGATGCCCGCCGCCGGTCGCAGCCCGAGGGCCAGGATTCCGCCGGCCAGGGCCAGCGCCACCACGACCGACACGGTCAGGGTCGGACGGCGGGTGGCGATGCCCGACAGCCGCTCGAACCGGTTCGCCTTCATGACGCCCCGGGGCTGGGGCCGGGAATGCGGCTCGGTGCCGGTGGCCCGAGGTGGGGCACGGCTAGTGGGCCTCACCGGAACGTTGTGCCTGAAAGGGCGAGGTCCGGGGGCCGCCAGGCAAGGACGCAGGAGCCGTGGCGCAGCGGAGCTGCGCGAGGCTCCGAGGACGCGGCATGGCGGTCATCCGGGGCCGCCATTTCGGGTGCAACGTTTCGGGGAGGCCCACTAGTCCATCGTCAGGGGGCCCTGCGACTCCCCGGAGAGGAACTGGCGGATGAACGGGTTCTCGGAGTTGAGCATGTCCTCGGCCGGCCCCGCCTCGACGATCCGGCCCCTCCACAGCACGTTGATGTAGTCGGCCACGCGGCGCGCGCTCATGATGTCGTGGGTGATCACGCAGAAAGTCGGGAGATGCTCGCGCTGCATCTCCCTCGCCTCGTCCATCAGGTCGCGGTGGATCTCCAGGATCAGCTCGCCGAGCAGAGCGGTGCGCACCGGATCCAGACCCGAGTCGGGCTCGTCGAACAGCACGATGTCGGGCTCCAGCACCAGCGCCCGCGCGAACCCGGCCCGCTTGCGCATGCCGCCGGACAGCTCGTTGGGCATCTTGGTCCGCGCCGAACCGAGACCGACCTCGTTGAGCCGTCGCATGACGATGTGCTCGACCTCGTCCTCGCCCTTCTCGGTGTGCTGGCGCAGCGGGAAGGCGACATTGTCGAACAGGTTCATCGATCCGAACAGCGCTCCATCCTGGAAGAGGAGCCCGAACTTCTTGCGCATCTCGAACAGGTCGTCGTCGCGCATGTTGGGCACCGACTGGCCGTGGACGAGAATGTCGCCGCGATCGGGATAGAGCAGGCCGACCATGTGCTTGATGCAAACCGACTTGCCGGTGCCCGACGGCCCGAGGATCATCGACACCATTCCCTCCGGCAGGCCCATGTTCAGCCCCTGGAGGATGTGCGAGCGTCCGAACGATTTGTAGATGTCGACGAACTCGACGGCGTCGGGACGGCCCGACGGATACACCTTGTAGCTGTGCCACTGGTACTCGTCGGCGGATACGCCGTCGGGCGGCTCGGGCCGCGGCGGGGCCTCGTCGACCACTGACACTCGCGACTCGGTCTCCGGGGCAGGAGCACCCGCCACGCCGGAGGGATCGGCATCGATGCGCTCGTCTTCGCGGTTGTGGGCCTCGTCGTGCATCAAGCGGTCAGCCTCCGATGGGGGCTCGCGGATTGGCGCCCCAGAACAGCTGGGTACCGAGCATCCCGATGAGATGTACCGAGACGAGGTTGAGCACCATGGATTTCGCCGTCGCCGTGCCCACGCCGACCGGGCCGCCGCTGGCGGTGTAGCCGTAATAGCAGCCGACGATCACGATGACGATCGCCATCGACATCGCCTTTATCAAGCTGAATAAGAGATCCGGCGGGTTCTGGAACTGCCAGAAGATCAGCAAGAACCCGCCGGAGGAGACGTATCCGATCTGGTGGACCACCGCCAGGTAGCTGGCGAAGAAGCCGGCTCCGATCGAGCACAGATACACGAACGGGAGCACCATGAGCGCCGCCAGCAGCCGGGTGGCGCAGAGAAAGCGCATGCCGCTGATGCCCATCACCTCGAGCGCGTCGATCTCGTCGGAGATCCGCATCGAGCCGAGCTCGGCGACGATCCCGGTCCCGACCTTGGCGGCCATCATGTAGCCGAACACGAGCGGGACGAGCTCGCGCAGGTCACACCAGGCGGCGAACACGCCCGAGTACGCCGGCGTCCCCTCGCCGTAGGTGAAGTAGGCGCCCTCGATCCCACACTCCAGGCCGATGATGAACACCAGGCCCCAGATGACCAGCGTCGAGGAGATGATCAGGATGCCGGCCTGTCGCAGCGCCTCACCGAAGAACCTGAAGACGCGCAGGGTGGCCACGTCGGTGGCCATCCGCCAGCCGAACCTGACGATCTCGCCGAACGCCTCGATCCAGCCCTTGGGGGTGAGGATCAGATCGTTCACTTGATGATCGTCGTGATCTGGGGGTGGGTGGCCAGCAGCGTCTGGGTGAACGCGTAGTTGAACGCGAAGATCCCCAGGAACGCGATCACCACGGCCTGATTGACCGCCCGCCCCACGCCCTCGGCGCCGCCCGACGCGGTCATCCCCTTGTAACAGCAGACGATCGCGATGATCGCCCCGAACAGGGTCGTCTTCACCACCGAGCCCCAAAGGTCGGTGGTCTCGGCGTTGTTGAAGAAGGTCGCCCAGAACGGACCCAGCGGCGCGTGGTTGACCACCGTGGCCAGGATCCCGCCGAACACGCCGAAGATCAGCGCGTAGATGTCGAACAGGCCGGTGAGCAGCATCAGCGCCAGAAACCGCGGCACGACGAGGTTCTTGATCGGGTCGACGCCGAGCACCTGGAGCGCGTCCAGCTCCTCGCGGATCTTGCGGGCGCCGAGGTCGGCGGTGATCGCCGTCCCCGCGACCCCGGCAAGCACGATCGCGTCCACGAACGGGGCGAACTCCCGGATCGACGCCAGCACGAAGAAGCCGCCGAGCCGATCCAGGGCGCCGAACAGGACCAGGAAATTGGCGGCCTGCAGCCCGGGCGCCTCATAGCCGAACGCGATCGTCGAGATCAGCAGCGGGAACCAGCACAGCCTCATCGCGAACAGGAACTGGCCGACGAACTCGCTGCCGTAGGGATACGGGGGACGCACCGCCGATACCAGCGTCCGCCCGGTGAGGATCATCATGTTGCCGACCTCGTCCAGCACCGACTTGGTCGACACAAACGTGCGCTCGGTTACGGCTTGGATCAAGGCGTGCGTTCCTCCCGGGGTCTGGCGCCGACCCGCCGGGGGTCAGGCGCGCCAAAGCCTACTCATCGGGTGGTCAACCTACCAACCGGCAACCGGTGCGCCGAGCGGGTCTGAGCCGCAACCGCCCGTGGTATGTTCGGCGCGCGTTGAGCCCCTGGATTACGAGGAGCTGCCCGATCATCGCCGGCGTGGCGACTGCTCTGGCGGTGTCGGCATGTGGCGGCGGCGCCCGCCAGGACGCAAACGAGCCGAGCGGGAGGTTCCCGGTGGCGGTGAGCGCTGCCCGCTTCCCCGCCGCGCAGCGGCTGGCTCAGCGCACCCATCTCGTGATCGCGGTGCGCAACGCCGGCCACCAGCGGATCCCCAACGTGGCGGTGACCATCTGCAACGTCACCTGTGCCCACCCGGCCGCCAAGGGCGAGGGGTCGACGTCGGCCGCGTTCTCGGCCGGGATCGATCAGCCCTACGTGGCCAACCCCTCGCGACCGGTCTGGATCATCAACCGCTCCCCCGGGCGCTGCGGCTACGGCTGCAGCGGTGGCGGCCCGGGTGCCGCGGTCACGGCCTATTCCAACACGTGGGCGCTGGGCCCGCTGGCCCCCGGCCGCACCGCCCGCTTCGACTGGGCGGTGACCGCCGTCAAGGCCGGGCGCCACGTGGTCGCGTGGCAGGTCGCCGCCGGCCTCAACGGCAAGGCGCGAGCGGTGCTGGCCGGCGGCGGGCGGCCGCACGGGACCTTCCGCGTGCACGTGAGCACCCGGCCGCTGCGCTACCGGGTCACCGACGCCGGCCGGATCGTCACCGTCGGCTAGTCCGGCGCGCTCCCGCGACCCGAAGGTCGGCTATCGAGGCGGCTGCAGGTGGCGGCAAACCAGCCACGCGTCCAGGAGGGGGAAACTCAACTCGCCGACCGCGAGCGCAACGACGCCGTGTTTAGCGGCGACGCAGACCCGATCGTTTCCGTCGGACGGGATATGGGCTCGGCAACCCCCCTCGGTCGCCGACCGGGCCGAGAACTCCGCGCGCCTCACCGCGCGAACCTCGTCCGCGGCCATCGCGGTCGCGGTCGCGGTCGCGGTCGCGTCCGCGTCCGCGCGCCACCAACTAAGCCTCAGACGACGCCGCCCAGATGTTGATCTGGCCGTCAACCGCGTATTCGTCGATCTGAGCCAGCTCGGCGTCGTCGAAGTCCATCCGGTCCAGTGCGGCCACGCTGTTCTCCAGCTGGCGCACGCTCGAGGCCCCGACCAGCGCCGAGGTGACCCGGGAATCGCGCAGGACCCAGGCGATCGCCAGCTGCGCCAGCGTCTGGCCCCGGCCACGGGCGATCTCGTTCAGCGCCTGCGCCCGCTCGACGTTCTCCGGCGTGATCATGTCCTCCTCGAAGTGCAGCCCCCGCCGGACCCGTGAGTCCTCGGGCACGCCGTCCAGGTACTTATCGGTGAGCAGCCCCTGGGCCAGCGGCGAGAAGGCGATGCAGCCGACCCCCTCGCGCCCGAGCACGTCGAGCAGCTCGGCCTCGATCCAGCGGTTGAACATCGAGTAGGACGGCTGATGGATCAGCAGCGGCGTGCCCAGCTGGCGCAGGATCTCGACCGCCTCCTCGGTCCGTCGCGGACCGTAGGAGGAGATCCCGACGTAGCGGGCCTTGCCGGCCCGGACGGCGCTGTCCAGCGCCCCCATCGTCTCCTCGAGCGGCGTCTCCGGGTCGGCCCGATGCGAGTAGAAGATGTCGACGTGATCCACTCCCATCCGCCCCAGGCTCTGATCCAGGCTGGCCAGCAGGTACTTGCGCGAGCCCTTGTCCCCATAGGGGCCGGGCCACATGTCGTAGCCCGCCTTGGTGGAGATCACCAGCTCGTCGCGCAGCTGCGCGAAGTCCTCGGCGAAGATGCGCCCGAAGTTGATCTCGGCGCTGCCGTAGGGCGGCCCGTAGTTGTTGGCCAGGTCGAAGTGGGTTATCCCGAGGTCGAACGCGCGCCGCAGGATCGCTCGCGAGGTGCCCAGCGGGCGGTCGTCGCCGAAGTTCTGCCACAGGCCGAGCGAGATCGGCGGCAGCTGCAGCCCGCTGCGCCCACAGCGGCGATAGCCGAGCCGGTCATAACGGTCCGGAGCCGGCCGGTACCGGCGCGGGGGACCGTTGGCGACCTCGGATGACACGGCGGGGAGTATTTCAGGTGGGGGCGGACTGGTGCCCGCCCCTGGTGGCCGGCGTCGCCGCGGGCGCCGACGGCGCGGCGGAGATCGCCTCGGCGATCTCCGAGCGACCGCTTCGCCGTTCGGCCGACGATCGCGGTCACGGTTTGGCCATTGGGATAGTGACCTCTGCCCAAACGTTGCCTACGCTACTGCGCTCGTGGTCCCGGACACCGGTCCGTTTCGCACGCGTCTTTAGCCGACAGGAAGGGAACAAGACAAGAGCATGCCTATTCGCCAGCAGAACGTCCAAGCCGCACGGTGGAACCTGAACGGGCACGGAATCGGGGCGCCCGACCTGACGGCATCCGACAATCAGATCTTCGGTGAGAGCGTCTTCAGCTCCGCCGTCCAGCGGCAGCGACTTCCCAGGGACGTGTTCAACAAGCTGTCCAAGACCCTGGCCCGCGGGGAGGCGCTGGACACCACACTGGCCGACGCGGTCGCGCTGGCGATGAAGGAGTGGGCACTGGAGAAGGGCGCGACCCACTTCACCCACGTCTTCCAGCCACTCACCGGTCTCACCGCCGAGAAGCACGACAGCTTTTATCAGCCCACCGGCGAAGGCACCGCGCTCGCGGAGTTCAGCGGTAAGGAGCTCATCCAGGGAGAGCCCGACGCATCGTCGTTCCCGACCGGCGGCATCCGCGCCACGTTCGAGGCTCGCGGCTACACCGCCTGGGATCCCACCAGCCCGGCCTTCATCCTGGAGAACCCCAACGGCGCGCTGCTGTGCATCCCGACCGCGTTCGCCTCCTGGACGGGCGAGGCGCTGGATCACAAGATCCCGCTGCTGCGCTCCATGGACGCGCTGTCGAAGTCGGCGATCAACGCGCTGAAGTTGTTCGGCAACGAGACGGCGCGGCGCGTCTTCACCACGATCGGGGCCGAGCAGGAGTACTTCCTGATCGACGAGCAGTACTACTTCGAGCGGCTCGACCTGATCACCACTGGGCGTACGCTGTTCGGCGCCAAGCCGCCCAAGGGCCACGAGCTCGACGACCACTACTTCGGCTCGATCCCCGAGCGGGTGCTGGCGTGCATGCTGGAGACCGAGCGTGAGCTGGCCAAGCTCGGCGTGCCGATCAAGACCCGTCACAACGAGGTCGCGCCCGCCCAATACGAGGTGGCGCCGATCTTCGAGAACTCCAACATCGGGGCCGATCATCAGCAGCTGACGATGCAGATGATGCAGAACGTCGCGCGGCGCTACGGGCTCGTCTGCCTGCTGCACGAGAAGCCGTTCGCCGGCGTCAACGGCTCGGGCAAGCACTGCAACTGGTCGATGGGCACCGACGACGGCGAGAACCTGCTCGATCCCGGAGGCACGCCGCACGAGAATCTGCAGTTCCTGTTCTTCTGCGCGGCGGTGATCCAGGCCGTGAACAAGCATCAGGGGCTGCTGCGGGCGTCGATCGCGTATCTCGGTCAGGACGTTCGGCTGGGGGCCAACGAGGCGCCGCCGGCGATCATCTCGATCTTCCTCGGCGCCGAGCTGGAGAGCGTGTTCGGGGCGATCGAGCGAGGCGAGGTCGGCGAGTCGACGCCCGAGTCGTTCCTCGGCCTCGGCACCCCGGTGCTGCCGCCGCTGCCGATGCACGGCGGAGACCGCAACCGCACCAGCCCGTTCGCGTTCACCGGCAACAAGTTCGAGTTCCGGGCGGTGGGCTCGAGTCAGTCGCTGTCGCTGCCCAACACCGTGCTGAACACGATCGTCGCCGAGGCCATCGACTATCTGGCCGAGGAGCTGGAGGACGCGCTGGAGAGCGGCACCGAGCTGGAGGCCGCGCTGCGGCCGACCCTGCAGCGCAGCTACGCCGCCAACAAGCAGATCGTGTTCGCCGGCGACAACTACGCCGAGAAGTGGCACTCCGAGGCCGCGTCCCGCGGCCTGTTGAACCTCCTCACCACCCCGGACGCGCTGCCATACCTGCTCACCGACGACACCGAGACGGTGTTCTCGAACTACGGCGTGCTCTCCCGGCGTGAGCTGGAATCCCGCCACGAAGTGTTCCTGGAGCAGTACGTCACCAAGGTCAACATCGAGGCCGAGACGGCCGCGTCGATCGCCCGGACGATGCTGCTGCCGGCCGCGGCGCGCCACATCGCGATGCTGAACGGCGCGGCGCTCGGCGAGCTGGCCTCGGAGGTCGAGACGCTGGTGTCGACGTTCGTGGACGCCATCCGAAAGCTGGAGACCGCCAACCTGGGCGAGAACCAGCCTCACGACGACATGATGAAGCACGCCGAGTACATGCGCGACACCACCGTCCCCGCCATGGACGCGGTGCGCGCGGCGGCCGACGAGCTGGAGAAGGTGGTGGCCGACGACCTGTGGCCGCTGCCGAAATACTCGGAGATCCTGTTCGTCAAGTAGCTCTGGACCGCTGGTGCGGGACGTCGGTCCCGCACCGCAACTTGCGTGCGTCCGCCGGGTTTTTCGCTACGGTGACTCGCCGTATGCCGGGACTCCGTCTGGCACGCGGTTTCCGGGGGGTGGGGCATCCCCGGTTGCGCCGCTGTCTATTGCTGGTGCTCGCCGCGACCGTGGGGGCGGCGATGGCTCCGGCTGCCTGGGCGCGCCGGGGCGGCAACCCGCTCTCGGGCCGGGCGATGTGGATCTACGTCCTGCCCGAGAGCAACGGCGGCAACGTCGGGTCGATCATCTCCAAAGCCCACCGTTACGGGATCGGGACACTGGTGATCAAGAGCGGCGACGGCTCCAGCGTGTGGTCCCAGTTCAACTCGGGTCTCGTGCGGCGGTTGCACGCGGCCGGACTGCACGTGTGCGCCTGGCAGTACGTGTACGGCAACCATCCGGTCACCGAGGCCTACGTCGGCGCCCACGCCGTCCGCGACGGCGCCAACTGCCTGGTGATCGACGCCGAGTCCGAGTACCAGGGCAAGTACGTCTCGGCCCAGACCTACGTACACCGGTTGCGCGATCTCATCGGCAGCCGCTACCCGGTGGCGCTGGCCGGCTTCCCCTACGTCGACTTCCACCCGGGCTTCCCCTACTCGGTGTTCCTCGGCCCCGACGGGGCCCAGTACAACGCGCCGCAGATGTACTGGCGAGACATCGGGGTCAGCACCGACACCGTGTTCGCCCACACCTACTCCTACAACATGATCTACCGTCGGCGGATCTTCCCGCTCGGCCAGGTCTACGGCAACCCCCCGGGCCATCAGATCTTCCGCTTCCGGCAGCTCGCGCGCGCGTACGGAGCCGGCGGCGTCAGCTGGTGGGTCTGGCAGGAGTCCACCCGCTCCGCCTGGACAGCGCTCTCCCGCCCCGCCGGGGTACTGCACCGCTACGCGCCGTACAGGGTGATGCCAAGCATCGCCCGGGGCGCCCAGGGCGACATGGTCGTCTGGGCTCAAGAGCACCTGATATCGGCCGGGCACGGGGTGGGCGTCGACGGCGTGTTCGGCCACCACACCACCGTCGCCGTGAAGCGCTTCCAGGCGGCGCATGGCCTCGGCGTCGACGGGGTCGTCGGCCCGATGACGTGGAGGGCGCTGCTGCGCTACCGCACCGCTCGGATCAAGTGGGTCCACGTCGGCCGCCGAATCGTGGCCGCCACCGCCACCGCCCGCGCCGCCGGCACTGCCCGCGCGGCCGCCACCGCCGGCGCCGCCACCATCACCGCCCCCGTCCCCGTATCGGCGAACCTGCCGGCCAAGCGGTACGAGATTCCGGCCTCTCTGGGCGCCGGCCGAGGGTCCGGCAACTGATGAATGGTCGTCGCGTGCGGCGGCCGGATCAAGCCGCGGCGGAGCGGCTGGCAGCCGCGGCGACCGGGATCCCGGCGTCCTGCAGGAGCGACTGGCACAGCTCCCACAGCCTCTGACGATCCGCCGGAGAGGCGTCCGCGGCGCCCAGTCGGTAGTGGGTCGGCCGGCGGCGGCGATCGCTCCAGAAGTTGCCGGTGGATCGCAGCGGCTCGGGGGCGGCACCCAGCCACACGATCGTGTCCGCGCCCTCCTCAGGGGTGCGGATGATCGGGCGGGTGACGGCGCGGAACACCGGTAGCCAGTCCCTGACTCCCTTGGTATCCGCCCAGCCCGGGTGCATCGAGTGGACGACGACGCCGGTGCCGCGCAGTCGGTTCGCCCACTCCTCGGTGATCGTGACCTCTTCGCGCTTGGTGCGGGCGTAGAGCTTCTTGGAGCTGTAACCGGTGTGCTCGGACTGCAGGTCATCGCTCGGGATGCCCTGGCCGTACATGCCGCCCGAGCTGACGTTGATCACCCGCGACGGAGCGCTGCGCTCCAGCAGCCCGCTGAGCAGCGCGGTGAGCGCGAACGGCGCCAGGACGTGGGTGGCGAACATCAGCTCATGCCCGTCGGCCGAGCGGGTGCGCTGCACCGGCATCACGCCCGCGTTGTTCACCAGTACGTCGAGCCGGTCCGCCTCTCCGGCGAAGCGCTCGGCCGACGCTCGCAGCTCGGTCAGGTTCGACACGTCGCAGGCGAACGGCCGCACGTCGGCCCCCGCAACCTGGTCGCGCACCTCGCCGGCGGCTTGACCGGCCCGCTGGTCGTTGCGGCCGACGGCGTAGACGGTGGCGCCGAGACGGGCGAAGCCGACACAGGAGGCCAGGCCGATCCCGGATGCCGCGCCGGTGACCATCACCGCCTGCCCGTCCATCCGCGGCGGATCCGCCGGCCAATCGGGCAGTCGACGTCGTATCTGGAGCCCCACATTGCCGTAGCCGAGGGCGATCGTGCGATCCAACAACGTGTCAATCAGGTTCGAAGCGTCCATGATCTACCAGTACCCGAACAGCAAGTTGAGAAACGGCTCACAGACTGTTGAGAAAGGCGGGTTCACGATGACTCCGGACCGAGCACGGTTCCCGGCTCGAGTTGGGTCGGCTCGTCGACGTCGAGCTCCACCGCGCCGCGCACGCGGATGTCGGCGCCGAACGTCACGTCGCCTTTGACGACCAGCCGCTCGGCGTCGCGCAGGGAGGGGGGACCGGCCGGGAACCGACGCTCGAACTCGTCGATCAGCCGGTAGAAGCGCTTGTCCAGCTCCACGAACGGCAGGTGTTCGGCGCTGCCGGCCACCGGCTCCACCTCCAGGTCGGCGGTGAGCTCGTACACGTCGGAGCGAAGCACCAGGAGATCGTCGGTGGTCTTCACCGGCGCGAACCGGGTCCGGGGAACGAGCAGCAGCGAGGCGCCGGGAAAGCTGCCGACCGCGGCGCCCATCGCACTCTCCAGCTGGATCACCGGCGTCGAGTCGCCGTCGCGGGGATCGACCGTCTTGTGGTTGATGATCAACGGGAGCTCGAGTACTCCCTCGGAATCCTCCAGGGTGTCAGACAGCGCCTGCAGATCCACCCACAGGGAGTTGGTGTTGTAGTAGCGCCAGCGCCGGTAGTCGCGAAACGACTCCTCGTCCTCGGCCGGCGTCTGGGCGGTCTCGCGCAGCACTAGCCGGCCGTCGGCCCGGCGGCGGGCGACGTGGCCACCCTTGCGGTCGGCCTCGGTGCCCTGGACGACCTCCATCAGGAAGGGGATCCGCTCGGCGGCGAGGTGGCCGGCGATCCGGGCGTCGACCTGCGCCCCGAGGTTGTCGGAGTTGGAGATCATCGCGTAGCGATAGCCCTGCTCGAGCAGCCCGGCGAGCATCCCCGAGCGCCGCAGCGCGCCGTACACGTCGCCGTGGCCGGGCGGAGTCCACTCCAGCGGGGGCGCCGCCGACCACTGCACGGGCTCGAGCGTCTCCGCGTCCAGCTTGGGGATCACGCTCTGCAGGAAATCGGGCTCCAGCCCCGCGGAGTCCAGCTCGGGGTGCTCGGCCACCACCTGAAGCGTCGGCTGGCGCGTCGATTCGCTGTCCATCAGGATGAGCGGCAGGCGGACATCGTGGCGGCGGCGCAGGGCCACCGTCTGCCCGATGATGATGTCCAGGAACGAGCGACCCTCCCGGGCCTCCATCAGCGACTTGGGCTGCTGCAGCCCCATCGTCGTCGCCAGGCCGCCGTTGAGCTTGATCACGGCGACCGCCGACAGCGCATCCGCGGGGTCGGCCGCGGGCAGGTCGTCCAGCGCGGTCACGTCCTCCGCCGGCTCGAGCTCGGCGCTCGGGAGCACCGCCTCGTCGCCGGAGCGCAGACGGGCGTAGGCGCTCTGAAACGCACGGATCGCCTCGTCCTGCGCGCCGGCGTCACGCATCTTCTCGGTTGCTTCGTGCAGGCCCGCCTCGCTCATGACTGCATTGTGCCTGGCGCAGGCCGGCACACAAGACCCCGTCGGCTTCGGGCGCCACCCTCAGCCAGCGGGGCACGGCGCCCGGCGTGCCTAGCGAACAGTGGCCCGTCGCCTGACCAGCGAGTCGAGCGTCACCGCCGCGATCAGCACGATCGCCGTCGCGATGTCCTGGCCGGCAGCGCTGATCCCCATCAGCGCCAGCCCGTTGAAGACCGCCGCGATGACGACACCGCCGAGCAGGGCGTGCAACATCTTGCCCCGGCCACCGAAGAGGCTCGTGCCGCCGATGACGGCCGCCGCCACGCCGAAGAGCACGAGGTTGCCGCCGTCGATGTCGGTCGAGATCGAGCCCTGGCGCGACTCGTACACCAGGCCGGCGAGCCCCGCGGTCACTGCGGCCATGATGAAGCCGAAGGTGCGGATCCGGGAGACGTTGATGCCCGCCCGGCGGGCCGCCTCCGGATTGGCGCCGATCGCGTAGATGTAACGCCCTGTGCGGAATCGCGCCAGGAAGGACGAGTAGATGAGGATGATGATCAGGACGATCGGGATCACCCACGGCACGCCGTCGAGCGTCGTGAGCAGGCCACGGTTGGCGCTGCAGATGGTGACGAGCACGATGCCGGCGATCGCTGTGACGACGATCGTGAGAATCGAGATGCTGATCGGCGGGGCGCTCAGGCCTCGTCGTCGTCGTCGCGCAGCCGAGGTGAGCGTCACCGCGGCGAAGATCGCGAGGCCGACGACGAGCACGATCCAGCTGAGGGTCACGCTCATGTTCGCGTTGACGAGGTTATAGACGGGACTCGAGGAGCTGATCGACATAACGCCGCCGACGGCGGTCTTATCGATGTTGGCAAGCTCGAGCATCACGCCCTCGAAGCCGAGGAGGCCGCCGAGCGTGACGATGAACGACGGCAGCCCGAGCCGGGTGATGAGCGTGCCCTGAAAGCCGCCGATTGCGGCACAAACGACGAGGCCGCCGATGATGCCCAGCCACCACGGGAAGTTGACCGGCGCGGCGATGAGCTCGGCGATGACAAAGGCGCCGACCGCGGCCACGTAGCCGACAGACAGGTCGATCTCGGACAGGATCAGCACCCAGACCTCGGCCGCCCCGAACAGGATGAAGGCCGCCGCCTGGACGAACAGGTTGACGAGGTTGCCCGAGGACAGGAACTGCGACTGCTCGATCTGGAAGAAGATGACGATGACGACGAGCCCGACGAGGACCGGCAGCGCGCCGCTCTCGCCGTTGCGGATCCGACGGCCCCACGCCTTGAAGTACTCGCTCAGCGATCCGGCGAGAACTTCGGGAGCGATGGTTGTCAGCTCGGTTTCGTCGAGCGCCAAGGCGTCGGCATTGGACGGAGCCGTCGTGGTCGCCGCCCCCGGCGCCGTTGACGTGTCCGCGGCCGTGGTGTCTGTGGGATCGGCCAAGTCTCTGTCCTCCTCTACGCCGCGGTATGCGGGTCGGAGTTGCCCGCCTGCCGCCCGGCGGTTCCGGTGGTCATGTACTCCACCACGCTCTGGCGATCAAACTCGGAGGCCGGCGCGCCGGTCACCAACTGTCCCAGGTACAGGACGGCGATCCGGTCAGCGACCTCGAACACGTCGACGAGGTTGTGCGAGATCAGCAACACCGACGACGTCGCGCGAGGACAGCGTCTTGATCAGGTTGAGCACCATCGCGGTCTGCGCCACCCCGAGCGCCGCGGTCGGCTCGTCCATGATGACCAGCTTGGCTTCGGACATGACGGCCTTGGCCACCGCGACCGACTGACGCTGGCCGCCGGACAGCGACGCCACCGGCTGGCGGATGGACCGCACCGTGGTGACATTGAGCTCTTTGAGCGTGTCGCGCGCTTTGATCTCCATCGTGCCCTCGTCGAGCAAGCGCTGCCGCAGTCGCTCGTGTCCCAGGAACATGTTCTGAACGATGTCCAGGTTGTCACACAGCGCGAGGTCCTGGTAGATGGTTGTAATGCCGAGCGCCTCGGCGTCCTTGGGTCCGTGGAGGTGAACCTCTTCCCCTCCCACAGGATCTGTCCCCCATCCGGGGCCCAGAGGCCGGAGACGGTCTTGATCAGCGACGACTTGCCGGCTCCGTTATCGCCAACCAGAGCGGTGACCTTTCCCGGCGGCACGTCCAGGTCCACGTTGGTCAGCGCGCGCACCGGGCCGAACCTTTTGGTTATCCCCCTGAGGGACAGCAGCGTTCCGGTGCCGTTCTGAGGGGCCTCGGCGGTGGCGAGACCGCTCTGCGAAGTGCTCATGTCATGGCCATCCTGGGCACGGTACCCGCCCGCTGTCAGCGGGCGGGTACGGTGCATCGTCGTGTTCTTACTCCTACGGGCTTAGCTTATCCCCGCCTTTTTACAAGCGGAGGCGTAGGCGCCCGCGCACAGCTGGTTGGCGGGCACGAAGTTGTCCTTGATGACCGTCGTTTTGATGTTCTTCGGCGTCACCCACTCCGGCTGGAGCAACACCGACGGCACGGGCTTGTGCTCGTTGATGTCCTCGGTGGTGCCGTTCAGGAGCGAGGACGGCGGGGTCTTGCCGGCCCGCAGGTACAGAGCCAGGGCCGCTGCCGCCTGAGCCTCCTTGTAGATCGGCTTGTACACCGTCCCACACTGATAGCCCGACAGGACGTTCTGCAGGCCCGTGAGCGTCGCGTCCTGTCCGGTGGTCGGGAACGTGTTCGGCTTGACGCCCTTGCTCTTCAGGTACGTGATGATCGGTGCGCCGTTCTCGTCGTTCGGGATGAGCGCCGCGTTGGCGTTCTTATTGGCCGTGAAGGCCGCCTCGAACTCCGTCGCCGCGGTTGGCGGCGTCCACGTACCGGCGGGGTTGGCGACATTCATTCCACTTACCGCTGCTGAACAGCGGCTGCAGGACGCCGTGATACCCGGTGAAGAACAGCGTGGCGTTGTTGTCCGTCGGATCTCCACGCATGACGATGACCTGAGGCTTCTTGACGTGCCAGGCAGCCACGCAGGACACGAGGCCCTGCCCCATGACCTTGCCGACGGTCACGTTGTTGAAGCTGACGTAGTACGGGCGGCTCCCGCCGAGGGTCAGCCGGTCGTAGTCGATGACCTTGGCCCCGTGAGCGGCCGCGTAGCGCTCGACCGAGGCACCGGTGCCGGAGTCCTCCGGGTCGCTCAGGATGATCGAGGCGCCGTTGGTGATGTCGCTCTGGGCGTCGGTGAGGAACGTCGAGTCGCTCTTCTGGGCGTTCTGGATGATGATGTCCGACGCGGGCACGCCCGCGGCCAACAGGGCCTTCTTGATGTCGGGCTGATCGAACTCCACGTACCGGGTGGAGCTGGTGGTGTCGGGCAGGATCGCCGCGATCTTGCCCTTGCCCGACGCCCCGAGCGACTTCAGCGCGTGCATCGCCGAGAAGTCGTTGGTGAACGACGCCGCCGAGATGCTCGGTGCCGAACCGCCGCTACCCGCGGCCGAGGACGTGCTGGAGCTCGAGCTCGAAGATGAGCTCGAGGACGACGAGCTACCGCACGCGGCGAGGCCGACGGTGACGGCGACCGCGAGAGCAGTCACCGAGAGCTTGCTGCTCAGCAAGCGCATATTTCTCTCCTCCTCCGTAAGCGACGCCTCCGGCATGCGCAATCCAGCGCTTCCCGCCGGCGGCCGTCGCAATGATCGAATCTGGCACGGAACCCTAGGTTCGCAATCATAAACGAGGCATTAACATCGCGCTCCTGCACGTAAACATGCGGTGAACGGCGGGGCATCCTAACCCGATGCTCACTCGGCGACAAAGCGATACCCGGCACGCGGCGCGGTCACGATCAGTGGCTCGCCGCCGTCGCTCTCGAGCTTGGCCCGCAGACGCCTGACGTAGACGCGGACGTACTCGGTCTCGGTCTGGTAGCCGTGGCCCCAGACGCGCCGCAGCAGGTGGGCGTGGCTGAGGAGCTTGCCCCGATTGGTGACCAGCTCCCGGAGCAGCGCGAACTCGGTCGGGGTGAGGTGCACCGGATCGCCGTGCTTGGTCACCTGCTGGCTGGCCAGGTCGATCACGACGTCGCCGACGGTGACGATCGGCGGCCCGGGTTCGGCCGCCCCGACGGCGCGGGTTCGCCGCAGGTTGGCGGTGATCCGCGCCAGCAGCTCCTCGACGCTGAACGGCTTGGTCATGTAGTCGTCGGCGCCCATGTTGAGCGCCGTCACCTTGTCGCGCTCCCCCCCGCGGGCGGAGACGACGATCACCGCCACCGCCGACCGCTCCCGGATCTGGCGACACAGGTCGAAGCCGTCGGCTTCGGGCAGCATCAGGTCGAGCAGGACGATGTCGGGCTCCTCGGTCTCCAGCAGCTGCAGCGCCCGCATCCCGTCGGTGGAGACCACTGTGTCGAACCCGCGCACGGCGAGGTTCGAGCGGATCAGATCCACGATGTTGGGATCGTCCTCCACCAGCAGCGCCCGGGTGCTGATCGCCGGCTCAGGCATGGCTGGCGGACAGTGGCTGCGCTTCAGCCGGGTCCGGGGGGTCGGCGCCCAGGTCGGGGACCGGCGCCGCTTCCACCGGAAGACGGATGCGAAATGCGGTTCCCGTCGGCACCGGCTCCAGCTCGATGTGACCCTCGTGGGCATCGACGATCCCGCGTGCGATCGACAATCCAAGGCCGGCGCCGGAGCTGTGCGAGCGTTGCCGCCGGCCGGTGTCGAACGGGGCGCCAGCGAGATCGGCGGGAAATCCGGTTCCGTCGTCGATCACGCTGATGTTGACCTCGCCGGGCGCCAGCTGCGACGCGCTGACCGAGACGCGCGTCCCCGGCGGGTTGTGCCGGAACGCGTTGTTGAGCAGGTTGACGAACACCTGCTCCAGCCGGTCGTGGTCGGCCCACACGGACGGCAGCGCCCGATCACACGTCATCGAGACCTCCGCCGCCTGCTGCTTGGGCAGGCACGACACGGCCGCTTCGATGACCAGCCGGATGTCACACCAGTCGCGCTGCAGGCGCATCACCTCGGACTCGATCGCCGAGAAGTCCAGCAGGTCGTCGACCAGGCGCCCCAGCCGCGCCGATTCCGCGGCGATGCGTTCCAGGAAGCGCCGCTCGGAATCGCCGTCCCAGGTGACGTCGGTCTGCATCAGGCTCGACGCGTAGCCGCGAATCGCGGTCAACGGTGTCCGCAGCTCGTGGCTCAGCCGCGACAGGAACCCTCGCTGAAGCTCTCGGGATCGGCGCAGCGCGGCCGCCTCCTGATGCGCCGACCCCGCCTCCTCGCGCTCCAGCGCCAGCCGCAATGAATGCGCCGCATCCTCGATCAGCGCGGTTTCCTCCTTGCTCACCCGAAGCCCGTCCCACGACGCCAGCAGCGCGGTCGGGCCGCCCGGCGCCATGAACGGCACCCCGAGCACGTGCCGGCGCGCGCTGCGGCCGTACCCGCGCGCGATCCCGTCGCGATGCTCGTCGGCCAGCGCCCGCCCCGCCGCGGCTCGCAACCAGTCCGACATCGTCCCGGGATCCCTACCGACCGATCCGGCGAAGGCGCGGCAACTGGTATTCCCCAGATCGAGCCCCGTCAGCAGCGCCACCTCGTCGGCCTGGAGCCCGCGGCGCAGTGACTCGAGCGCGATCGCCAGTCCGTCGGCGACCATGACCGGACCGGCCAGCGTCTCCAGCATCTCGCGGATCGTCTCCAGGACGCGGTTGCGCGAGGTCACCTGATCCAGCAGCCGCTCGCGCTCGACCGCGCTCGCCGCATAGCCGGTATACAGCGTCAGCAGGTGCAGCTCGTCGCGCTCCGGCGCGCCCGCCGCCGGACGGAACACGGTGATCACCGCGCTCACCCCGTCGGGGCCGATGACCGGCGCCGACCAGGAGCTGCCGATCGCCGGCGAAGCCGCGATTTCGCTGAACCGAGCCCACGCGCTGCTCGCCCTGAGATCCGCCTCGACGACGCGCTCGGCGCTGCCGGCGGCCCGGCCGGCCGGTCCGCCGGCGGCCCCGAGCGCAAGCCGCGTCATCGGCGCCATCTCCTCCACGGTGAAGCCGAGTGAGGCGGCGCAGACCAGCGTGTTGCCGTTCACCACGTGGATGCACACCTTCGGGGCACCGAGCGCCGAGCCCAGCGCGGACAGGATCAGCGACAGGCTGGACGACGGGTCGGCCGACACCAGACGATCGGCCAGGCCGTGCAGGCGGGTGAGCTGGCGGCGGGCGGAGGAGTCCACCTGTTGCCCGGAAAGGAGCGCGGCGAGGTCGTCCGGATGAGTCCGGGCGGGCTCGAGCTCCGCCACCACCCGACCGTGGCGCAGCACCGCGATCCGGTCGGCCAGCCGGAACATCTGCTCGATGTCGCGGCCCGCCAGCAGGACCGAGCCGCCGCGATCGCGCACGGTGCCGATCAGCGCCTCGACCTGTCCGGTCTCGACCTGGCCCAGCGAGGCGGTCGGCTCGTCGAGCAGCAGCAGGCTGGGACGGCGGCTCAGGGCCTTGGCCATCGCCACCAGCTGGCGCTGACCGCCGGACAGCGTCGCCGACCGGCCGGGTGGTGTCGCGGATCGGGATCTCCAAGCTCTGGAGCAGCGACGCGGCGGCGGCATGGAAGCGGGACCTCGAGGCCATCATGCGGCGCGTCTCCTGTCCGAGCAGGACGTTGCCGGCGACGTCGAGGTTGTGGCACAGCGCCAGGTCCTGCCAGACGACGGCGATCCCCCGCCGGGCCGCGGCCCCGGCGTCCGCGGGCAGCGGCCGCCCGCCGCACCGGATCTCGCCCTCGCCGGGGGCGATATCGCCGGTGATCGCGCGCACCAGCGTCGTCTTCCCGGCGCCCGGCTCACCGGCGACGGCGACCAGCTCACCGGGACCGACCCGCAGGTCCACCTCGGCCAGGGCGCGCACCGGCCCGTAATCGACGCTCAAGCGCGAGACCTCCAGAAGCGGTGCCGGCGCTTCGGGTTCGGCGTGCAGGAGAGCGGCGTTCATGACCGGGGTTACTGGTGGGCGCGGCCCGCTGACGTTACTATCGCGGCGCCCGGTCCGGGCCGCACCTCGATCGCGTCCTCGGGCACCGCCACGTCGGGCGGCAGCAGGCCGAGCACGTACCCGCCGAAGCCGCCCCCCATGATCCGCGCGCCGACCGCCCCGGCGTCGCGCAGCCGCGCCACCGTCTCCTCCACAGCGGGCGTCGAGACCGCGTAGTCGTCGCGAAGGCTGGCGTGCGAGGCGTTCAGCAGCTCGCCGACCCGCTCCAGGTCGCGGGCGTCGAGCGCCGCGACCGTGTCGCGCACCCGCTGGTTCTCGCAGATCACGTGACGGACCCGCGCGTCGAGCGGCTCAGGCAACTCCGCGGCCTGCTCGAGCGTCACCTCCCGCAGCGAGTCGCAGCCGAGCAGCTCGCAGGCGCGAGCGCATTCGGCTCGGCGCTGGTTGTAGCCGTCCCCCGCGTCGTCTCCAGAGGCTCCGGCATTGGCGTGACGCTCTCCCGAATCGAGCGTCACCAGGCTGAACTCGCCGAGCTCGAGCGCCACCGGCGTCACCTCCAGCGCGCGGAAGTCGATCAGCAGCGCCCGCTCCGGCTCTCCGCACAGCGAGGCGATCTGGTCCAGCAGCCCCGTCTGGGCCCCCACCCATTCGTTCTCGACCCGGGAGCAGATGGCCGCCAGCTCCAGGCGCTCGGGCACCGCGGCACCGCTCACCGCCAGCAGCGCCAGGCTTATCCCGACCTCGAGCGCCGCCGAAGAGGAAAGCCCGGAGCCGCGGGGCACCGAGCCGCTGATCTGCAGGCGCGCGGCCACCAGCTCACACCCGGCGGCGTTCAGCTCGCCGACGGCGCCCCGCGCGAACGCCCGCCAGCCCCCGACTCGGGTGGGGCTGTCAAGCGGGAAGGAATCGCGCGCGTCCAGGTCGGATGCGGTGACGTGCATGATCCGGCCGCCGAGCGGCGAGGCGCGCACGGTGACGCCGTCGCTGATCGCGAACGGGAGCGCCAGACCCTCGTTGTAGTCGGTGTGCTCGCCGATGAGGTTGACGCGCCCCGGCGCAAACGCCGTCGCGTCCTCACCCACGCTGTACTCTCCGGCAGATGTTCATCAACGACATTCTCCAGCCTACGCACCTGTTACTGCTTCTCGTGGTGGCGCTGCTGGTCCTGGGGCCCAAGCGGCTGCCCGAGGTCGGTCGCTCGGTGGGTCGCACGCTTCACGACTTCCGCAGCGCGATCAGCGGCGAAGCGTCCGGACAGCCCGATCCGGTCATGAGCGCGGAGACGGCCCCCCCGGCCGGCCCCGACGCCTGACGCACTCGGGGATCGAGGGACGAAATGGCGCGGTGGAGAATCGCTGCGGGGGCATCGCTGGAGGCTCTCCGTGCATGACGAGGTCCAGCAGCGGCTGGCGGCCAACGAGGATGTGTTTCGGCGCGTCAACGACGGGATCCAACGTGGCGCATGGCCGGGTGAGCCCGACTCGCCGATCGCGTTTCGCTGCGAGTGCGCGCGGTTGGGCTGCAACACCCTGCTCGCCCTGACGCTGCGCGAGTACGAATCGATCCGCTGTGATTCGCGGAGGTTCGTGATGCTGCGCGGCCACGAGCTGCCGGCGGTGGAGGGAGTGGTCGAGACGCGGGGCGAGTTCGTGGTCGTCGAGAAGCTCGGCGTCGCCGGCCGCGAGGCCGAGGTGCGCGACCCGCGCAGCGGAGCCGACGCGGGCGAGCGGCGCGCCGCCTCAGATCACTGACATCGACGCCATGAACCTGGGGCGCTCCGCCGGGCGCGCGTAGGGCCGCGGCTCGGCGGCCTGCGGAAGCGACTCCTGTTCGGACTCCGCGGCGGCCAGGTTGAAGCGGATCCTCACCTCGAGGCCCCCGGATGCTCGCGACACGAGCGCGAAGTCGTCGGAGACCTGCGCGATCAGTCCAAGCCCGAGGCCCAGTCCGGGCCGGTCGGCCCGCGGCTCGAGGCCATGCCCGTCGTCGGCGATCAGGATCCACAGCTCGGCGGAGACGACGGCGGCGTTGACGTAGATCGAGCCGGGCTCGCCGCGATAGGCATGCAGCACCGCATTGGTCATCGCCTCAGACGTCGCCAGCCGCACGGCCTCGACCTGGCTGGGACTCGCCCCGGCCGCGGCCGCGAACTCCGCCAGCCGCGTGCGCGCGTCGCCGACCGCGTCCGGCGTCGCCTGGTAGGTCTCGTTGAGGTTTCTGACAACCCTCTGCATAGGCCGGGTTTACCCTCAGTCCGCTCGGACTACTCACCGCTGCACGAGACTCGCACTGCGTACGATTGCGGTCGTGCAAAACCTCTCCAGCCACTCCGCGCCGGCGGGCGGCGCGACGCGGCAGCCATGACGGAAGCCAGGGCGGCACTCGTCACCGGCGCCGCGGGCGGCATCGGCCGCGCCATCACCGCTCGTCTGGAGCGCGACGGCCTCGACGTGCTCGCGGTCGACCTGCGGCCCGACCCGGACGGGCCAGGGGTCGCCCACGAAGCCGACCTCACCGAACCCGACGCCAACCGAGCCGCGGTGCTGGCGGCGATCGAGCGCTTCGGCCGGCTCGACGTGATCGTCGCCGGCGCCGGGATCCAGCACGTGGCGCCGATCCAGGAGTTTCCGGTGGAGCGCTGGGACCAGCTGCTGGCGTTGATGCTGACGAGCCCGTTCCTGCTCGCCCGCGCGGCGTGGCCGGCGCTGGGCGAGTCCGACTCCGGACGCTTCATCGCGATCGCGTCGGCGCACAGCCTCGTCGCCTCGCCCTACAAGGCGGCGTACGTCTCGGCCAAGCACGGCGTCCTCGGCCTGGTCAAGACGCTCGCCCTGGAGGGAGCCGAGCACGGCATCACCGCCACCGCCGTCTGCCCCGGCTACGTCCGCACGCCGTTGGTGCAATCCCAGATCGCCGATCAGGCCCGCGCGCATTCGCTGTCCGAGGACGAGGTGCTGGAACAGGTGATCCTGGCGCCCCACGTCGTCAAGGAGCTGATCGAGCCCGCCGAGGTCGCCGACGTGGTGGCCTTTCTGGCGGGACCGGCCGGCCGGTCGTTCACGGGCGTGCCGGTGACGATGGATCAGGGGTGGACCGCCCGGTAGCCGGCCGCCCCCACGGCCGGGCTCCCGCGCCCCTTCCGGCCGGCGTGGCCGTTCCGGCCGGCGTCGCCCTTCCGGCCGGCGTCGCCCTTCCGGCCGGCGTCGCCGTTCCGGCCGGCGTGGCCTCCCCCGCATGTAAAAGGCGCCAAATCCGGATCCGGCTCCACCATTTGTTGCCCAAGCCATGGTGGACGTGCATCCGGCGACAAATCCCGGCAGCGGATCCGAATTTGGCGCCTTTTCCAGGTCGAGGCGCTGGAGCGACGGGCGCCTCCCTCGCCGGAACCACCGGTTGCCCCTTCGACAGCCGCCTTTCCAGGAGCGAGGCGACGCGACGGACCGCCCATCAGGAGCGAGGCGACGCGACGGACCGCGACCGCGACCGCCCATCCTTGACACAACCGTGTCAAGGTTTGTTACGATCTCTGCCGATGCGGGACTTCATCGCGGCCACGCGCGAACGGACCATCCTCTACGACGGGGGCATGGGCGCGACTCTGGAGCAGTTCGAGCTCAGCCTCGAGCACGACTACCGCCTGCCGGGTCGCTGCCATGAAGCGCTCGTCCTGAACCGGCCCGACGTGATCGAGGGCGTCCACCGCTCGATGCTCGACGCCGGCGCCGACGTGCTGGAGACCGACACGTTCCAGGCGTCGCGGCTCAAGCTCGCCGAGTGGGGGCTGGCCGACCACACCCATGAGATCAACCTCAAGGCGACCCAGATCGCGCGCCGGGCGGCGGGTGAGCACCGGTTCGTGGCCGGGGCGATCGGCCCGACCGGCTTCCTGCCGGCGAGCGACGATCCGGCCCTGGGTCAGATCACGTTCGCCGAGCTGGTGGAGGTGTTCGCCGAGCAGGCCACCGGGCTGCTGCAGGGGGGCGCCGACCTGGTCGTCATCGAGACCGCTCAGGACATTCTGGAGCTCAAGGCGGCCGTGTTCGGGGTCCGTCAGGCGGCCCGCCAAGTCGACCGGGCAGTGCCGATCCAGTGCAGCGTCTCGCTGCTCCCCCAGGGCGGGAAGATGCTGCTCGGCACCGACATCAGCGCCGTCCTGGCGACGCTCGAGGCGATCGAGGTCGACGCGATCGGGTTGAACTGCTCAACCGGCCCGGAGGACATGCGCGACGCGATCCGCTTCCTCGGGGAATTCAGCTCGGTTCCGGTCCACTGCATCCCCAACGCCGGGCTCCCCCTCCAGGGCCCCAACGGCGAGACCATCTTCCCCGAGCAACCCGAGCCGCTCGCGAACGTGCTCGGGGAGTTCGTCGATCGCTACGGCGTCTCGATCATCGGCGGCTGCTGCGGGACCACGCCGGCCCACATCGCGGCGATGGCCGAACGGGTCAAAGGACACGCGCCGACGCCACGTCCGCCGCGGCGCCCGGCGCACGTCAGCTCGATGATCGCGGCCACGCCGCTGGTCCAGTCCCCCCGCCCCACCCTGATCGGCGAACGGGTCAACTCCCAGGGCTCTCGGAAGGCCAAGGAGCTGCTGCTGGCCGACGACTACGACGGGCTGCTCGTGGTCGCCGAGGACCAGGTGACCGGGGGCGCCCACGTCCTCGACGTATGCGTGGCGCTGACCGAGCGCCAGGACGAGGCCGACCAGATGCGCGAGCTGGTCAAGCGGATCTCGCTAACCCAGCCGGCGCCGATCCAGATCGACTCCACCGAGCCCGAGGTGATCGACGCCGCCTTGCAGCAGATTCCCGGGCGCGCGATCGTCAACTCGATCAACCTGGAGGCGGGCCGGGCCAAGCTCGACCGCGTGGTGCCGCTGGCCCGGGCGCACGGCGCGGCGGTGATCGCGCTGACGATCGACGAGGTCGGCATGGCCAAGACCGCCGAGCGCAAGCTCGAGGTGGCGCGGCGGATCACCGAGCTGTGCTGCGACGAGCACGGTCTGGCGCCCGACGCGCTGATCTTCGACTGCCTCACGTTCACGCTGACCACCGGGGATCCGGAGTGGCGGCCGAGCGCGATCGCCACCATCGAGGGCATCCGTGCCGTCAAAGCGGAGATCCCCGGCGTGCAGACGTCCCTGGGGGTGTCCAACGTCAGCTTCGGCGTCGGCCTGCCGGCTCGCTCGGTGCTCAACAGCGTCTTCCTGCATCACTGCGTCGAGGCCGGGCTGGACGTGGCGATGGTCAATCCCAACCACATCACCCCCTACGCCGAGATTCCCGTCGACGAGCGCGAGCTCGCCGACGACCTCGTGTTCGACCGCCGCGACGACGCGCTCGAGCGGTTCATCGCCCACTTCGAGTCCAAGGGCCCGGAGTCCGAGGACGGTTCCTCGAAGGCCAATCCGACGGATGGCATGGAGCCCGAGGAGGCGCTGCACTTCCACATCCTGCGGCGCAAGAAGGACGGCGTCGAGGCGTGGATCGACGCCAGCGTGGAGAAGATCGGCGCCGTTCCGACCCTCAACACGGTTCTGTTGCCGGCGATGAAGGAGGTCGGGGACAAGTTCGGCGCCGGCGAGCTGATCCTGCCGTTCGTGCTCCAGTCGGCCGAGGTGATGAAGCGTGCCGTGGCCCAGCTGGAGCAATACCTCGACAAGCTCGAGGGCTACACCAAGGGCACCGTGGTGCTGGCCACCGTGTTCGGCGACGTACACGACATCGGCAAGTCGCTGGTCAACACGATCCTCACCAACAACGGCTACACCGTCGTCGACCTCGGCAAGCAGGTGCCGATCTCGAGCATCCTGGACGCAGCGGTGGAGCACGACGCCACCGCGATTGGCCTGTCGGCGCTGCTCGTCTCCACCTCCAAGCAGATGCCCGCCTGCATCGAGGAGCTGCACGAGCGCAAGCTTCCGTTCCCGGTGCTGATCGGCGGCGCCGCCATCAACCGGAACTTCGGGCTGCGGGTCCTGTACCCACATGGGACCGAGTCCGAGGACGTCTACGAGCCCGGCGTCTTCTACTGCAAGGATGCCTTCGAGGGCCTGCACAAGATGGATCAGCTGATCGACGCCGAGGCCCGCCCGGGCCTGGTCGCCAAGACCCGAGCCGCGGCCCGGACGCTGCGCGAGCAGCCGCAGTGCAGCGACGACGACGCTCCCGATGTGACCGATGCCTCCGTGCACAGCGCCACCACCGACGCGCCGGTACCGGAGCCGCCGTTCTGGGGCGTACGTGAGCTCGACGTCCCGCTGGACGAGGTCTACCGCCACCTCGACACCCACGTGCTGTTCAAGCTGCACTGGGGCGGGCGGGGCGTCAAGGGCGAAGCCTGGACCCAGCTGCTGCGCGAGGACTTCCAGCCCCGCCTGGAGCGGATGTGGCGCGATCAGACCTACCTGCATCCCCGGGCGCGGCTCGGCTACTTCCCCTGCAACTCCGAGGGCAACGAGCTGATCGTGTGGGACCCTGAGGCCCCCGGCGAGCGCGAGCTGGAGCGGCTGGTGTTCCCGCGCCAACCGCGCCACGATCGCATCTGCCTGGCTGACTTCTACCGGCCGGTCGACCCCGACAACCCCGGCGCGGTCGACGTGGTGGCACTCCAGGCGGTGACCGCGGGTGCGGAGGTCACCGAGCTGATGGCGTCGCTCGAGGCCGACGGGGAGTTTGCCGAGCAGCTGTTCGTCCACGGGCTCGGCGTCCAGACCGCGGAGGGCATGGCCGAGTGGCTGCACGCCCGGGTGCGCCGCGAGCTGGGCATCGCCCCCGCCCAGGGCCGCCGTTACTCCTGGGGCTATCCGTCCTGCCCGGAGCAGTCCGAGCTGACCAAGGTGTTCCGGCTGCTCGAGGCGCCGTCGATCGGCCTGCGCCTGTCGGGCGGATATGCCGTCGAGCCCGAGCAGTCGACGCTGGCGATCGTCGCCCATCACCCCCAGGCCGTGTATTTCGGGATGAAATCCGGGACGCTGCCCGGGAACGCCCGGCAGGCCGGCGATGAGCTGATCGCGGGGACCGAGAAGGACCCGACCCGGATGGCCGAGCTGTCCGACGCGGATCCGGGGGCGGCCGCCGGGACCGAGCCCGAGCCGGTCCTCGCCGAGGCCGGGTAGCGCCCGCTACGCGTCGTTCCAGCGGTCCCGAGCCGGCTAGCTCTTGGCGTTGAGCGCGCCGCCGCCGCGCCGCGACGAGCCGCGCTGCGGCCGCGCGGGCAGCTTGACCGGCGCGGCGTTCATCGCCCGCAGCCGCACCTCCCGCCAGGACATGCCCTCCTTGAGCAGCGCCGGCGCGCCCATCAGGATCGCGGTCGAGACCTCCACCGCCTGCAGGATGACCCCGTAGGCCACGCCGGTGCCGAAGCCGACGTGCCAGCCGGTGTGCAGAACCGTCGCACAGGCCGCCTGAAACACGCCCAGGTTGGCCGGGGTCGCCGGCAGCACCGCGGTGATGTTGACCGCGAACAGAACCGCCGCCGCGGCCGCCAGCCCGGCCTGCTGGTTGAGCCCGAGCGCGACGAGCAGGATGTAGCACGACAGGCACTGCAACGCCCACGCCCCCAGCTGGGCCACCGTCGCCACGGCACCGAGCTTCGGCCGGCGGAACACGACCAGCCCAGCCCGGACCCGCGCCATTGCCCGCCTCGTCTGGGCCAGCAACGTCTGCAACCGGCCGAACCTAGCCCCCGCGGCGCTGTGGCGCAGGACCAGCGGCGCCAGCAGCACGACCAGCAACAACGCGAGCGGCGCGATCGCGGCGATCACCAGGGCGTTCTGATGCCCGTTGAAGAAATCGACCGACGAGAACATGATCGCGCCGAGGATGAGCAGGGCGACGATGTTCAACAACGTCTGGGACACCACGGTGCCGAGCACCACCGGGAGATTCTCACGGGGCCGGCCCGTCCGGCGGGCTACCACCAGCGCGCGGGAGGGCTCGCCGAGCCGGGCGGGCAGCGTCGATGACATCAGCACACCGATGAACGTCCCCTGCATCGCGTCGGACATGCGAACGCGCACCTTCGGCAGCGCGGCGAGCAGGATCGCGTGCCACGACACCGCGCGCAGCGCCATCGCCCCGCACATCACCCCGAGACCGAGGATCACGAACGAGGGACTGGAGGCGAGCAGAGCGTGCGCGATGTTGCCGATCCCGATCGCGGTCAGCGCCTTGTAGGCGAGCAGTGCGGCCACCAAAGACACCAGGACCACGCCGGCGCGCCGCGCGACGGTCACCGCCGGGCCGCGGCGGGACGCCGGCCGCGGCTCCAGGCTGGGCATCCGGCGCGGCCGGACGTGCGGCTTGAGGTCGGCCGAGCGCAGCCCGGCGGCGACCGCGGCGCGCTTCGTTGCGGTGGCGGGCGCGGGCACCGCGATCGCATCCTGGTAAGCCTCCATCACCTCGGCGGCGACGCGGGGCCACGCGAACCGCTCCACGTCGGCGGCGGCGGCGCGGGCCATCTCGGCGCGGCGCTCGGGCTCGTCCCACAGATCGCGCAGCGCCTCGGCCAGCGCCTGCGGGTCCGCCGGTGGGACGAGGACCCCGTCGACGCCGTCGCGAACGACGTCGCGGTAGCCGGCGATGTCGGAGGCGATCACCGGGGTGCCGGCGGCGAACGCCTCGGTCAGCACCATCCCAAAGCTCTCGGCCCCCAGCGACGGAGCGCACAGTACGTCGGCGGCCTCGAGCTCCTCGCGCTTGCGGGCATCGTCGACCTTGCCCAGCACCCGCACGCCCCGGTCGTCGAGCATCAGCGGTGCGAGCTGCTCCGCCGTCGGGCCGATGACGGTCAACTCGGTGGGAATGTGCTCCCGAAGCGCCTCGAACGATCGCAGGAGCAGGGGCAGGCCCTTGCGCTCCACTGACTGGCCGACGAACACGATCCGCAGCCGGTCAGACGGAGGCCGGTGGCCGGCGCGAGCCAGAACCTGGCGGTCGAAGTGGACGCCGTTGGGGATCACGCGGTAGTGACCGCCGAAGAATCGCCGGCCGGTCCACGCCGCCGCCTCGGACACCGCGATCCGCACGTGCAGGCGGTTGAGGACCCGGCGCGCACCCATCAGGTTGGCCAACCCGTTCGCCACCCGGCCATCGGAGTAGGAATGGAAGGTGCCGACCAGCGGCAGCCGCGTCCAGTCGGTGGCGATCCAGCCGGCCAGCGGCGCGACGGGCTCATGGATGTGGACGACGTCGTAGCCACCGCTGCGCAGCTCGGCGTGCAGGGCGGCGACCCCGTGCGGGGTGATGGTGATGTTGGACACCGATCCATTGGCGTGAAAGCCGACCGTCCGGCCGAGCCCGACCAGGTAGTCGGGCGTCGTCACCCGCTGGGGCGCCGCCCCGCGATGCAGCACCTTGGTGCAGAGATCGAACGGGTCGTAGGGAGCGAGCACGCGGACGTGATGGCCATCTTCGATGAACCTCTCCGCGAGCGCTTCGATGTGCCTCGTAACGCCCCCGGGGTAACTCCATGAATACGGCGACACCATCGCGATGCGCATCACGTTGATGTTACCCATCGCCCCGGCTCTGATCCGGTGCGGCGCGCGCGTATCATCAGGCCTCGATGCCCGTCAGGCACTTCGTCAAGTACACGTTTCTGAGCGTCGATCCAGCGTGGCGGCGGCTCGACGAGGACCAGCGGGCCGCCGACAAGCGAGAGTTCATGGCGGCCTGCGCCGATTTCGCCGATGGCCACCTGCTGCGCTCGTTCTCGCTGGTCGGCACCCGGGGCGACGCCGACCTGATGCTGCTCAGCCAGGCGCAGAACCTGGAGCGGATCCACGAATTCCACGTGGTGCTCGCCCAAAGTGGGTTGATGAAGTGGTGCACGGTTCCGTATTCGCTGCTGGCGATGACCAAGCCGTCGGAGTACTCCGACGAGTCACGACTCGAAGTTCGACCTGCCCACGGCAAGTACCTGTTCGTTTATCCGTTCGTCAAGACGCGAGCCTGGTATCTGCTCTCGCCCGAGGAACGCTGGCGGATCATGCAGGAGCACATCAAGATCGGACGCGAGTACCCGTCGGTGGATCTGAACACCAGCTACTCGTTCGGCCTCGACGACCAGGAGTTCGTGGTCGCCTTCGAGACCGACAACCCCGCCGACTTCGTGGATCTGGTGCAACGGCTGCGGACCACCGAGTCAAGCTCCTACACCCTGCGCGACACCCCGACGTTCACCTGCATCTCCTCCTCGGTCGAGCGCGCGCTCGGCGCGCTCGACGGCGCCGCGCTGTCGCTCACCGCCACCGGCTGAAACCGGCGACCGCGCCGACCTCCGTGCCCGCCGCCGCCATCACCGACGAGGCGGTGGCGCACCTGCGCGCGGCCGACCCGGTGATGCGCGAGCTGATCGACCGGATCGGGACCGACGGCGTCGGCGAGGTGGTGATCGGCTCTGCGCACGACCACTACGGCGCGCTGGTTCGCGCGATCGTCGGGCAGCAGCTGTCGGAGCGCTCGGCGGCCGCGATTTACCAGCGGCTGATCGACCGGTTCGGTGGCCGCAACCCCACTCCCGCCGAGGTGCTCGCCGACGACCCCGACGAGCTGCGCGTCGCCGCTGGACTGTCCCACGCCAAGGTGCGCTACCTACGTTCGCTCGCCGAGAAGGTGCTCGACGGGTCGCTGGCGCTCGACACAATGGAGCGCCTTCCCGACGCGGCCGTCATCGCCGAGCTCACGGCGGTCAAGGGCATCGGCGGCTGGAGCGCGGACATGTTCCTGATGTTTGATCTGGGACGGCCCGATGTCGTCGCCGCCGGCGATCTCGGAATCCGCCACGCGATCATGGCCGTCTACGGATTGCCCAAGCTGCCGCCCCCGGCGCAGATCGATGAGATCGCGGCGCCCTGGCGCCCCTACCGGACGACCGCGTGCCTGCTCCTGTGGCGCTCGCTCGGAGCCAGGCCGATCTGACCCGGCGGCTACAGAGCGGCTAGACCGCGGAGACTTCCTCCTCCTCCGCCACGCGGAAGGAGGAGCCGCAGCCGCAGGCCGCGATCACGTTCGGGTTCTCGACCTTGAAGCCCGCGCCTTGGAGACCGTCCACGAAGTCGATCGTGGAGCCCTCCACGTACGGCAGGCTCGGATTGTCGACCAGGAGACGAATCCCCTTGTCCTCGAAAACGGCGTCACCGGAGCGCTGCTCGTCGAACGCGAGCGCGTACTGAAAGCCCGAGCAGCCCCCGCCCCGGACCCCGACCCGCAGGCCGGCGGTGTCGGCGACAGCGCTCTGGGTGGCGAGGAACTCGCGAACCTTCTCGGCACCTTTGTCAGTGAGGGAGATCATGCTTCAAGAAGTATAGCCATGCAGGCGGCGCTCGCTACGCTTAACCGCGTGTCCGCGACGCCCGACGAGCTCAAGCAACGCATCGAGGCCGGTATTCCCGGCGCGGTGGCGAGCGTGACCGGCGACGGACACCATTTCAATGCGGTCGTGAGCGCTCCCGCGTTTGCCGGAATGGCCCGCATCGCCCAACACCGGCTCGTCTACGACGTGTTCGGCTCCGAGCTCGGGGACCGTATCCACGCACTCTCTATCCAGACGCGAACTTCAGAGGAGGCTCGATGAGCGAGCAAACCGCCAACCCGATGCGCGAGGCGATCCAGGAGGCGATCACCGAGAATCCGGTGATCCTGTTCATGAAGGGCAACCCCGAGGCTCCCGCGTGCGGCTTCTCTGCGCGCACGGTGGCGATCCTCCAGTCGCTCGGCGCCCGCTTCGCCGCCGTTGACATCCTGCCCGACCCGCGGATCCGCCAGGAGCTCTCGGCGATCTCCAACTGGCCGACCATCCCCCAGCTGTTCGTCGACGGTGAGCTCGTCGGCGGGTGCGACATCGTGAGCGAGATGTACCAGTCGGGCGAGCTGGCACAGACCCTGGGCGTGGAGCTTCCGGTGCAGGCGGCGCAGCCGTCGGAGCCGGCTGCGCAATCAGCCCCGCTGTCGATCGAGAACCGCCTGTAGCGCGGATCGCCCGCAGCGGAGCCGGCGATGGCGGGGACGGCGACGGCGACGCCCACCCGGGCGCAACCGCTGATCGCCCTGCGATTCGCCGATGGCGCGCTGTGGGCGATCGATCAGACCCAGCTGCCGTGGCGCGAGGTCGAGCTGGAGCTGCGCGGCGTCGACGACTTGATCGCCGCCATCCGCCGCCTCGGCATCCGAGGAGCCCCACTCCTCGGCGTGGCCGCGGGCTACGGCGTCGCGCTCGAGCTCGCCCGCGACCGGGACGGGCTGGAGCGGGCTTGTGATGCGCTCATCGCCGCCCGGCCGACCGCGGTCAACCTCGCCCACGCGGTGCGGCGGGTGCGAGCTGCGGCGCTCGCGGCCCCTCCCGGCGAGGCGCGAGCGGACGCCGCGCTGGCCGAGGCGCAGGCGCTGCATGCCGAGGAGACGACTGCGAGCGCCGCGATGGGACGGTTCGGCGCGGACCTGCTCACCGGCCGGCGGCGGATCCTGACCCACTGCAACACCGGCGCCTTCGCCGCCCCCGGGCGCGGCACCGCCCTCAGCGTGATCGCCGAGCTCGCCGATCGCGGCGGGCTGGAGTGCGTGCTCGCCTCAGAGACCCGCCCGCTGCTGCAGGGCGCCCGCCTGACCGTCTACGAGCTCCGGCATCTCGGAATCGAGCACGCGCTCGTGGTCGACGGGGCGGGCGCGGGTCTCATCGCCCGCGGCGAGGTGGATGCGGTGGTCGTCGGCTGCGACCGGGTGGCCGCCAACGGCGATGTCGCCAACAAGGTCGGGACCTATGCCCACGCGCTGGCCGCAGCGGCGGCGGGAATCCCGTTCGTGGTCGTCGGCCCCTGCACCACGATCGATCCCGCCTGCCCCACCGGGCGCGACATCGAGATCGAAGAGCGCGCGCCGGACGAGGTGCGCGGCGCGGGGCTGTGGAGCTCCGCCCCGCTCGAGCTGACGCTGCCCGGCACCGCCTGTCGCAACCCGGCGTTCGACGTGACGCCGGCGGCGCTGGTCACCGCCCTGGTAACCGAATGCGGCGTCGCCCAGCCGGTGGCTCGCGAGTCGGTGCTGGGGCTCGTGCCCAGGTAGGCTGGGCCGCTCATGGCGGTCGCGATCGTGTCCGACACGTGCCACTACCTGCCGGCGCAGCTGATCGCGGAACGGGACGTCCGTGAGGTCAGCCTGTACGTGCACTGGCCCGAGGGTGCCCAGCGCGAGAGCGAGATCACCAACTACGACGCCTACTACCGCCGACTTGGATCCGACCCGGTGCTGCCGACCACGTCGCAGCCGTCGATCGGCGACTTCCTGGCGGTCTACGAGCCCCTGCTCGACGCCGGCCGGGAGATCGTTTCGGTTCACCTCGCCGGTGGCATGTCGGGCACGGTGCGCGCCGCTGAGCAGGCCCGGGCCCAGCTCGGGGACCGGGCCGAGCGGGTGCACGTGGTCGACTCGGCCACTGCCTGCGGCGGCGAGGGGCTGGTGATCCTGGCCGCGGCCGCCGCCGCCGGCCGCGGCGTCGACGCGGCCGCGGTGGCCGAGCACGCCCGAGCCGCCCGATCCAAGCTGAAGATGTGGTTTGCGATCGAGACGCTCGAGTTCCTGCGCCGTGGCGGCCGCATCGGGGGCGCCCAGGCATGGCTCGGCTCCGCCCTGAAGATCAAGCCGATCCTGACCGTCGAAGCCGAGATCACCCCGGTGGAGCGGGTGCGGACGTCACGGCGGGCGTTGGAGCGGATGGCCGATCTGCTCCGGGAGCGAGCCCAGGCCGGAGCCGACGCCTGGATGGTCCAGCACATCCAGGCTCCGCGGCAGGCGGTCGAGCTGGCGCGGCAGGGCACCGAGATGTTCGGCGTGGCGCCGCGGGCGATCTCCGAGATCGGCCCGGTGATCGGCAGTCATGTCGGCCCCGGGTTGCTCGGCGCCGGCGGGCTGCCCAGCTCCTACCTCGAAACCTAGGCGTTGAGCCGCTTCTGGCGCCTGCGCTTGCGGCGGCCGAACGTCAGAGCGCCGAGAGCGGCGATCCCGCCCCCGATCACGAAGCCGGCGACCGCCGCTCCGATGAGGACCTGAGGCTCGGCGTTGCGCAGCTGGGCTCGCCAGTCCGAGAGCCGGGTGACCTCGGTCCGCAGCTGCTCGACGGCGGTGCCGAGCTGCTGGCGATTGCGTTCGATCGAGCTGCGAATCTCCTCGGGGGTGCGCGTGGGCTGGGGCATCAGACGTCCGCTCCGGATCTGACGGTGTCGCGGATCCGCTTGGCCTCGTCGATCGCCATCTCCGGCATCGGAGCTCCGACCTTGAGCTTGCGCCAGGCGAACAGGAACGCGACGAGCGTGAGCAGGATCAGCGCGACCATCACGATCGCAAATCCGATCCACAGGCTGTTGGTGGCCGAGTTCAGGCCCCAGGCGATCGTCAGCAGGACGAAGATCAGCGCGAACAGGCCGAATACGGCCCCGACGGCGACCGCCGCGCCCCCCCGCGCCAGGCTCTGCACCTTCTGGCCGACCTCGGCCTTGGCGAGCTCGACCTCCTCGCGCACCAGGACGGAGAGCTTGTCCGAGACCTCTGTGACGGCAGCCGCGAGGCTGTCGCGCTTTTCGCCGGGCTCAAGAGGCAAGGCGCTTGAGGATCAGGGCGAGCACGAGCCCGCCGGCGAACGCACCGCCAACCGCGATCTCGGGCCGGTTGGTCAACAGCGCTTCTGCGTCCCGGGCGAGACCCGACGGGGCGGGCGCATCCGGAGCGAACGGCGGCGACGGTGCCGGGGGCGGCGGCGGGGGCGGCACCATCGCGTCCGGCGTGGCCGGGATCGCCGGAGGATCGGGCGGCTCGGGCGAGGACGGCGGCAACGGCACAGGCTCCGCGGGGTCCGCCGCCGGCGGCGCGGGTGGGACCGGAGGCGCCGCCGCCGGTTCTGAAGCGGCGGGCGGCACGAGCGGGACTCCGCCTCCTGAGACCTGCGTTGGCGGCTCGGCGGCGGCGGACACCTCGGTGGGGGCCTCGGACGCGCCGGGGCCGCCAGACTCGCCAGCGCCCGGGAGCTTGTCCTCCTGCTCCTCGTCCGGTGGCTGCGGGTTAGGCGGCTGGTCGGTCACTCAGGGGGCTCTTCGCCGAACACGCGCATCCAGATCAGCGCCGCGACGCGGGTGGCGGCGATGCTCGCGAGCGCGCCGGAGCCGGCGAGCATCCCGGACCAGATCAGGCGCTTGACCAGAGGGCTTTCCAACATGCGAGGGCATTCAATCAGACTCGTCAGCGGAAGCAGTTGGCGCGCGCGCCAGGCCATGGCAGATCGTGTCGACGATCATCGTCTTGGCGCGCTCCAGCTCCGCGTCGCCGACCGGGACGCTCTCGAATATCCATCCCGTCAGCACCTGCTCGACGGCGCCGTAGAACGCCTGGGCGGCGAACTCCGGAGTGATGTCGGAGCGGAAGGTCCCATCGGTCTGGGCCCTGGCCACGATCGCCGCGATCCCGGTGTAGGCGTCGCGGATCTTGTCGACGTGGGTCAGCCCGAAGGTGTTGGCCGCGCGCGTCACCTCGACGATGATCACCTTCATCAGGTCGGGGTCGTGACGGTAGGAGTCGACGATGAAGCCGGCGATCCGCAACAGCTTGTCCTCGGGCGCGCGCCCGGCGGCGTCCGCCTCGGTGATCGCCTGAAGCATCACGTCCCAGCGCTCCAGGAACAGGGTGTCCAGGATCTGCTCCTTGGAGGAGAAGTAGTGATACACGAGACCGTAGGCGACGCCCGCCTCGTCGGCGATGTCCGCCACCCGGCAGGTGTGGAAGCCCTGGCGCGCGAACACGCTAACCGCGGCGTCGAGGATCATCCGCCGCTTGTCGATCGCGGCCGTCGTCATGCCGGCTCCCACGCGTACACGGTCGGCCGCCGCCGGGCAAGCGAAGGCAGGCGGGCGCGAACCCGCTTGAGGTCGTCGATGTTCAGGTCGGCGACGATCGCGGTCTCGGCGTCGGGCGCCCCGGCCAGCACCAGCCCCCAGGGGTCGACGATCAGCGACCGCCCGCCCGAGCGCAGGCCGCCGGGATGGTCGCCGACCTGGTTGGCGGCGATGACGAAGCACTGGTTCTCGATCGCCCGCGCCCGCACCAACACCTCCCAATGGTCGCGCGTCGTGGGAAGCGTGAACGCACTGGGAATCGTGATCACCTCGGCACCGCGGATCGCCAGGATCCGGTAGAGCTCGGGGAAGCGGAGGTCGTAACAGACGCTCATCCCGAGCGTCCACCCGCCGGCGAGGTCTGAGACCACGATCTCGTCGCCGGCGTCCTCGGTCGCCGACTCGGCGTAGACGGCGCCGTCAACCTCGACGTCGAACAGGTGGATCTTGCGATAGACGGCCCGCAGTTCCCCGTCGGGTCCGATGTGCACGCTGGTGTTGGCTCCCTTGGGCTGACCGGAGACGTGCTCGTACATCGAGCCCGCCACCAGGTCGATGCCCAGCTCGTGGGCGGTCTGGCGCGCCCACGAGACCGCGGGGCCGTCGAGCGTCTGGGCCCCGGCCGCCATGTGCGCTCGGGTGCCCAGTACGGTCCACTTCTCGGGCAGGACGACCAGCTCCGCCCCGCGGGCGGCGGCATCGCGGACGAGCCGATCGGCGTGCTCCAGGTTACGATCGGTGTCTTCGGTGGCGTTGAGTTGAACGGCGGCGGCGCGCACGAGGCTCCCTCCCGATTGACTGGTCAGTCAGTTTCGCAGGTTATTGACCCGGTCGGAGCGGTCGGCGCGGCTTCAGCTGCTCACGAACGATCCGGGTTCGCCGCCGGGGCCGGCGATCGCCCCCGTCTCGTGCCAGTCGGCGATCTGCGCTGCCGAGAAGCCGGCCGCGGACAGCACCTCGTCGGTGTGCTCGCCCAGCGCGGGCCCGGGACCCCGGTTGGCATCCCCCGGCGTCTGCGAGAGCTTGATCGGCACCCCGAGCAGCTGCACCGGCCGCTCGGCCCCCGGCTGGGCCAGCCTCACCACCATCTCGCGGGCGGCGACGAGCTCTGACTGGAGCGCCTCGTCGAGCCCCAGCACCGGCTCCAGACAGCAGTCGTGCTCGGCGGCGAACCGCCGCCACTGGTCCCGGGTCCGCTCGCGGAAGATCGCGCGGACCTGATCGTGCGACTCCGAGCCGGGGCCCTCGTAGGCGGACTCGAGCAGGTCGGGCCGGTTCACGCCCTCGCACCAGGTCTGCCAGAACTTGGGCTCGAGCGCGCCCAGGGTGACGTAGCCGTCGGCGCACTGGTACGGCCGGTAGCAGTTGTAGCGACCGGCCAGCCCGAGGTCACCCCGCTGCGGCGCTCGCCCCGTCGCCAGCAGCGCAGCCGCCAGCATCGCCATCCACGACAGCGAGCCGTCGAACATCGAGCAGTCGACGAGCTGTCCCTTGCCCGAGCGATCGCGCTCGCGCAGCGCCACCAGGATCCCCACCGCCGCCATCAGCGCCCCACCGCCGAGGTCGGCGATCTGCGTCGCGCACTGGACCGGCGGACCGCCCGATTCCCCGGTCAGCCCCAGGATCCCGTTGAGGCCGAGGTAGTTCATATCGTGTCCGGAGCGGCCCCGGTTGGGGCCGTCCTGGCCATAGCCGGTGATCGCGCAGTAGACGAGGCCCGGGTTGGCCTCGCGCAGCCGCTCGTACCCGACGCCGAGGCGGTGCAGGACGCCGGGGCGAAACGACTCGAGCACGACGTCGGCGTCTCGGGCGAGCCCGAGCAGCACGTCGCGACCGCCGGGCGTCTTCAAGTTGCACCGGATCGATCGCTTGCCCCGGTTCAGCGACAGAAACAGGGCGCTGCGCGAGGTCTCCTCGACGCCGTCGTAGTAGGGGGGCGACCAGCGGATGTAGTCGCCGATCCCGGTGTCCTCGACCTTGATCACGTCGGCGCCGAAATCCGACAGCAGCAGCGAGCAGAAGCCACCGGGGAGCAGGCGGCTGAGATCGAGGACGGTCAGGCCGTCCAGCGGCAGCGAACCCATCAGACCCGCGTCGCCGACACCATGCCCGCCCGACCGATGCCGAGCAGCGCGCGCGCCTCGTCCACGGTCGCCGGCCGCCGGCCGCAGTCCTCGGTCAGCTGCCGGGCCTTGGCGATCAGGTCCCCGTTGGAGCGCGCCATCGTCCCATCGGGGAGGTAGAAGTTGTCCTCGAGGCCGACGCGGACCGAGCCACCCAGGGTGAGCGCCGCGGCGACCATCCGCCACTGGTCCCGGCCGATCCCGATCACCCCCCAATGGTGGTGGACCTCGCCAGAACCCGTCCCCACCCACGCCAGGTTGTCGGCCATCGCCGCCAGGTTGCGCGCGGTGGCAGGGACGCCGCCGACTACCCCCATGACGAAGTCGGCGTGCAGCGGGGCCTGGAGCAGACCCATGTCGACCAGCGGCGCCAGCGAACCGACGTGACCGACGTCGAAGCACTCGTGCTCCGGCTTTATGTGCAGCCGGCGCATCGCCTCGAGCAGCTCGATGATCTCCTCGAACGGGTTGACGAACACGAACTTGAACACGAAGTCCTTGCGCGAGTGCGAGTACTTTGCGTAGTTCAAGGAACCCATATTCAGAGCGGCGACCGCGGGGCGGCAGTCCTCCAGATAGGCGATCCGCTTGGCCACCGGCACGCCCACGGTTCCGGTCGAGAAGTTGATGATGGCGCCGTCGCCGACCTCGCCTCGGATCGCGTCGCGGATCGCCCGGAAGTCCTCCACCTCGTAGCTGGGCCTGCCGTCGCGCGCGCGGGCGTGAATATGGATGTGAACGCCGCCCTCGTCGACGATCCGGCGCGCTTCGGCGGCGTACTCCTCCGGCGTGTACGGGATCGCGGCGCACTGGGCGCGGTCGGCAATCGCCCCCGAGATCGCGCAGGTGATGATCGCAGGGTCGCTCACACCGGCGTCACCCCGGACCGCTTCCACGGCCGCTGGACGCGCTTGCCCGCCGCCATCTCCAGGCCCCGGCAGATCGTCGCCCGCGTCTGGCGGGGGTCGATCACGTCGTCGATCATGTCGTTGCCCGCGGCCACGTAGACGTCGATGATCTGGCGGTAGGCGTCGATCAGCTCCCGGCGCTTGGCGGCCGGGTCCTCGGCCTCCTGCACCTGCTTGCGGAGCACGATCTCCACCGCTCCCTCGGCGCCCATGACGCTGATCTCGGCCGATGGCCAGGCGACGATCAGGTCGGGCTCGTAGGCGCGACCGCACATCACGTAGTAGCCGGCCCCGTAGGCCTTGCGCAGCACGACGGTGATCTTCGGCACGGTGGCGTTGGCCGTCGCGTACAGCATCTTCGCGCCGTGGCGGATGATGCCGGCCGCCTCCACCTTGGTCCCGACCATGAATCCCGGCACGTCCATCAGGTAGACGAGGGGGATCCCGAACGCGTTGCACAGGTTGATGAACCGTGCCGCCTTGTCGGCCGAGTCGTTGTCAAGGATGCCGCCGAGCTGCCGCGGCTGGTTGGCGACGATCCCCGCCGGTCGCCCGCCGAACCGGGCCAGGCAGGTGATGATCGTCTTGGCGAACTGGGGCTTGAGGTCGAAGTACTCACCGTCGTCGACGATCCGGCGGATCACCTCGTACATGTCGTAGGGCTGGCGATTTGAGTCGGGGAGCACGTCGAGGAGCTCCTCGTCGGCGCGGTCGATCGGATCCCGAGTGGGCCGGACCGGCGGGGCCTGCTCGCAGTGGGGAGGGAAGTAGCTCAGGTAGCGCTTGATCTGCTCGATGCAGTCGGGGTCGTCGGCCACCTCGAGGTCACCGACGCCCGATCGGCGGCAGTGCACCCGGCTGCCGCCGAGCTCCTCCTGGGTGACGTCCTCGCCGACCGCCGCCCGGACGAGATGGGGCCCGGCGAGCGCCATCGAGCCGCGCCCCTTGACCATCGGAACGAAGTCGGCGAGCCCCGGGATGTATGCCGTGCCGGCGGCGCACGGTCCCATCAGCGCCGCCACCTGGGGGATCACGCCCGAGTTGACCACCTCCTCGCGGAACAGGTGCCCGGAGCCCGCGAACAGCGAGCCGACCGCCTCCTGGATCCGCGCCCCGGCGCTGTCGAGCAGCCACACCAGCGGGATCCGCTTGGTCAGCGCCAGCTCGCGCAGCCGCGCCACCTTCAGCTCGCCGGTCATCCCCATCGAGCCGGCCATCACCGTGAAGTCGTAGGCGGCCACCGCGGTCAGGCGCCCGTCGACCTTCCCGTACCCGGTGATGACTCCGTCGGCGGCCGCGTCGCGTCCCTCCATCGCCCGCTGGGAGAAGTGAGGGCGAGCGTGGATGCCCAGCTCGACGAACGTGCCCTCGTCGATCAGCAGCGCCAGCCGCTCGCGCGCGGTGAGCTTGTCCTGGGCGTGCTGGGCGGCGATCTTCGCCTCTCCACCGCCGCGCATGATCTGCTCCCGGCGCGCGCGCAGATCCTCGGCGAGCGGTCGGAGCAGGCTGGCGGTGGGGGCGTCGGCGGACAGCGGGTCAGCGTACTGCTCGCCACCTTCTTTGTCTGCGACGCCCACGCCACCAACCGGGACGCGTCAGCGTCCCCTCCAATCCGGATCTCGCTTCTCAAAGAACGCCCGGACTCCCTCCTGGATGTCCTCGGTGGAGAACGCGATCGTCAGCTGGGAGCGCAGGAAGTCGACGGCATCGGCCAGCGCCATGTCCTGCTGGCGGTACATCGCGTCCTTGCCCAGCTTCATCAGCGCCGGCGACTTCCCGGCCAGCCGGTCGGCCCAGTCGGCGACCACCACCTCGAACCGATCAGCGGCGACGACGCGGTTGACGATCCCGATCCGCTCTGCCTCGGCGGCCGAGATCTGCTCGCCGAGCAGCATCAGCTCGGCCGTCTTCTTGCGCCCGACGTTGCGATAGATCAGCGCCATGATCATGAACGGGAACAGCCCGACGTTGATCTCGGGGGTTCCGAAGCGAGCGGTCTCGGCGGCGACGATCAGGTCGCAGGCGAGGGCGAGGCCGAGCGCGCCGGCGAGCACGTGGCCGTTGGCGGCGCAGATCGACGGCTTGCCGAGCTCGCCGAGCAGCTCGAACACGCGCGGGAACCGGGCGGTGGCGAAGTGCTTGTGCACGAGCGGGACCTCGGCCGCGAACCCCTGCAGGTTGCCGCCGCTGGAGAACACACTGGGATGAGTCGAGGTCAGCACCAGGCAGCGCACGGCGGCGTCGTCGCGGGCGAGCTGGAGGGCGGCGGTGAGCTCATCCAGCAGGTCGTCGGACAGCGCGTTGCGCGTCTCGGGCTCGTTCAGCGCGAGCGTGGCCACCCCGCTGGGCGCGACCTCGTAGGTGATCTTCGCGTAGGTCATGGCGGCGAAGCCTACGCGGCGTCTTTACTGTTCATGACCATGGCCACCGCCGGCGTCGTCAAGCCCGACTACGAGACCCAGCGCAAGCACTTCATCTTCAACGACGAGCACGACCAGCTGCGCGAGTCGATCCGGCGGTTCGCGCTCTCAGAGCTCGCGCCGCACGCTGAGGAGTGGGAGGAGACGACCTTCCCCGACTGGGTGTTTGCCCGGATGGGCGAGCTCGGCTTCCTCGGCCTGGACAAGCCCGAGGCCTACGGCGGGCAGGGCGGGGACTACTACACCAGCCTGGTCCTCGCCGAGGAGCTCGCCCACGCCCGTTGCGGCGGCCTGGCGATGGGAGTGGCGGTACAGACCGACATGGCGCTGCCGCCGATCCTGGCCTTCGGGACAGAGGAGCAGAAGCGGGAATGGGCGGCGCCGGCGATCCGCGGGACGAAGATCCTCTGCATCGGGATCACCGAGCCCGACGCCGGTTCCGACGTCGCCGGGATCAAGACTCGCGCGGAGCGCGACCCGGCGAGCGGCGGGTACGTGATCAACGGCGCCAAGACCTACATCACCAACGGGCATCGAGCCCACGCGATCGTGCTCGTGACCAAGACCGGGGCCGGGGCGGCCGGGTCCGATTCCGGTCACGACGGTTTCACGCTGTTCCTGGTGGGGATGGACACCCCCGGCGTGATCCGCGAAAAGCGCCTGAAGAAGCTCGGGATGCACGCCTCCGACACGGCGCTGCTGGCGTTCCAGGACGTCAGGGTCCCAGCCTCAGCGGTGCTCGGCCAGATCGGCAAGGGCTTCTACCACATCATGTGGGAGCTCCAGGGGGAGCGGCTGATCGGCGCCGCCGGCGCCGTGGCGGGCGCCCAGCACGTGTTTGACCGGACGCTGCACTACGCCAAGGAGCGCCAGGCGTTCGGCCGTTCGATCGGCCACTTCCAGGTCACTCGCCACAAGTTCGCCGAGATGGCGACCAAGATCGAGACGGCTCGCCAGATGGTCTACACCACCGCCTGGCGGTTCCAGAACGGCGAGTACCCGGTCCGCGAGATCACGATGGCCAAGCTGTACGCCGCCCGGATCGCCGTGGAGGTGGCCGACGAGTGCATCCAGATCCACGGCGGCGCCGGCTACATGCAGGAGTACGGGATCGAGCGCTCGTGGCGCGACCTGCGCCTGAACCGGATCGGCGCCGGGACCGACGAGATCATGCTCGATCTCATCGGCCGCTCCTACGGTCTCTGACTCGTGGCCGGTTCGACCGCTGATAGGCATCGTCTACGCTCGCGACAGTGGACACCGCACGAGGTCAGCTGCTGATCGCGGGCCCTGGGCTCGCTGACGAGAACTTCTGGCGCGCGGTGGTGCTGATCGTCGAGCACTCGGAGGACGGGGCGCTCGGCCTGGTGCTCAACCGCCCGTCGGAGACCACGGTCGGCGAGGCGGTGTCAGAGCTGGAGCGGCTGCTCGACATCGACGACCCTCTGTACGTCGGCGGGCCGGTGCAGCCCTCGGCGTTGATCGTGCTCGCCGAGTTCGATCGGCCCGACGACGCCGCGCTGATCGCCTTCGAGGACATCGGCGTACTCGCCAACGGCTCCCAGGAGGATCCCGAGCTCGGCGTTCGCCGCGGCCGGGCGTTCGTCGGCCACGCCGGGTGGGGGCCCGGCCAGCTCGACGACGAGGTGGAGCGCGGCGACTGGATCCTGGAGCCGGCGCAACGCGAGGACGCATTCACGGCGACCCCGCAGGAGCTGTGGGAGTCGGTCCTGACCCGCAAGGGCGGAAGCTACGCTCTGGTGGCTCGGATGCCGCCGGATCCCTCGGTGAACTGATCCCGGCGGTCGGCATGGCCCACGACCACTCTCGCCACCAGCACGGACCGTCGCGCGCGACCGAGCGGGTGGCGCTGAAGCGGGCGCTGGCGCTGATCGTGCTCTTCATGCTGGCCGAGGTGACCGCCGGCGTGCTCGCGTCCTCACTCGCCCTGCTCTCCGACGCCGCCCACATGCTCACCGACGCGGTGGCGCTGACGATGTCGTTGGCGGCCGCCCGGCTCGCCTCCAGGCCGGCGGGCGGTGTCATGACCTACGGCCTCGGCCGCGCCGAGATCCTCTCCGCGCAGGCCAACGGAGTGACCCTGCTGGTGCTGGGGGTGCTGATCGTGATCGACGCGTTCGGGCGGCTGGTGTCACCCCCGACCGTATCCGCGTTGCCGGTGCTGATCGTCGCGCTGGTCGGAATCCCGGTGAATCTGCTCGCCGGCCGGATCCTGGCCCGCGGATCGGGGCAGCCGCGCAGCCTCAACGTGGAGGGCTCCTACCGCCACATCCTCACCGACCTGTACGGCTTCATCGCCACCGCGATCGCCGCCGCGGTGATCCTCGTGACGGGCTTTCAGCGCGCCGACCCGATCGCCTCCCTGGTGATCGCCGCGCTCCTGCTGTGGGCGGCCTACGGGCTGATCCGCGAGTCCGGCCGAGTGTTCATGGAGGCGGCCCCCGCCGGTCTGGACCCCGCGGAGGTCGGTCGCGCCCTGGCCGCCTTTCCGGGCGTCGTCGAGGTCCACGACCTGCACGTCTGGGAAGTCACTTCGGGCTTCCCGGCGCTGTCGGCTCACGTCGCCGCGCGCGCCGGGGATGACTGCCACGAGCTGCGGCGCGGCCTGCAGCGGATGGTCCACGAGCAGTTCGGAATCAGCCACACCACGTTGCAGGTCGATCACGAGGCCGCCCCGCAGCCGCCGCTGCAGATCGAGGTGCCGGAGCACCAGGAGGGCGCGCGCAGGAACTAGTGATTTCCTGTGTGTGCCCAAGGGTGCGTGTGCCCTAAGCTGGGCGCGATGAGGCTGGTCAAGCCGGGACCCGATCGCGACGTGCCTCGCGGCATCGTCGGCGGCGCCGAGATCTCCCAGACGACCGCCGGCGCGCTGAACATCTACATGGGCCGGTTCCGGGTACCGGCCGGGGCGCGATCCCGCCCCCATTACCACGAGGGCTGCGAGAGCGCCCTGTACATGCTGGCCGGCGGAGTCCGGATCCTCTGGGGAGATCACCTCGAGCAGGCGCTCGAGGTGGAGCCGGGCGACATGCTCTACGTGCCGCCGCGGGTCACCCACGTGGTGGAGAACGTCTCTGACACCGAGGCGGCCGACTACGTGGTGGCGCGTGACTCGCCGCTCGAGGATGCGGTCGTGGTGCCGTGGGCACAGGACCCGTCCTGACCGGATTCTTCGAAGGAGTCGGCGGCCGCCGGATCTTCTGGCGGACGTGGACGTTGGCGGCGGCTCCGGCGCGTGGCGTGGTCGTGCTGGTGCACGGAGCCGGTGAGCACAGCGGCCGCTACGACCACGTCGCCGGGCGGTTGATCGCCGCCGGATACGCGGTCTACGCGCTCGATCAACGGGGACACGGCCACTCGGCAGGCCCGCGGGCGCTGATCGAGCGCGTCGACGCCGCCGTCTCCGATCTGGATCAGCTCGTTGTGTTGGCGGGGGCGGCCCACCCCGGTGTGCCGGTGTTCATGCTCGCCCACAGCATGGGAGCGATGATCGGGCTGCGCTACGCGATCGTCCATCAGGACCGCTTGGCCGGCTTGATCCTGTGCGGGGCGCTGGCCGCGCTCGAGAACGTGTCGACCGGGCTGGAGCTCGTCGGGCGGCTGCTGTCTCGGGTGGCCCCGCGGGCGCCGTTGATCGCGCTCGATCCGTCCCTGGTCAGCCGGGACCCGGCGGTCGTCGACGCCTACCGGCGAGACCAGCTGGTGCACCACGGCAAGCTCCCGGCCCGCACCGCCGCCGAGATCGCCGACACCGTGGCGGCGCTGCCCGATGCGGTCGGCGCGATCGGGATTCCGGTGCTCATCCTGTACGGCACCGCCGACCGGCTGTGCCCGCCCGCGGGCAGCGTGATGCTCGGCGAGCGCATCGGAGCGGCGGACAAGACCGTCAAGGCCTATGACGGCCTCTTCCACGAGATCCTCAACGAGCCCGAGCGCGAGACGGTTCTGGACGACGTGGTGCAGTGGCTGGCGGCGCGGCTGCCGGACGCTATGCGGCCGCTTGACGGCGCGTCGCCTGCCTGACGCCGCGATCGCCGCGCCGGGCCAGCTCGCCGTGCAGCCGGCGGATCCGCTCCAGGATGAGATCGGGCCTTTCTCCGAGCCGATGGCTCGGAGAAAGGCCGCCCTTTCTCCGAGCCGATGGCTCGCGCCCGGAACGCGCTCAGGGCGTGGAGCACGGTGATCATCTAAAAGGACTTCGTAGACCTTGGCCTCGGGCCCCTGCCCGCACCCGCACCCGCGCGTGGAACTTGTCGAAGTGCTCCTTGGGACGATCGTCGCGGTAGGACTGAGCCTTGATATCGACGTCTGGCTGGCACCAGCGACGATACCGCCCGCGGTCGGGGATCGTCAGCGGGAGAGGCGGCGCGCCAGCGCCTCCAGGCCGGCCGGCCAGCCGCCGGGCGAGTCGACCGCGCCGCGCATGGACTCCCAGTCGTCCCCGTGTCGCTCGAGGCCGCGATGCTCCAGCTCCACCCGAGTGCGCGTGGCGCTCTCGGCGATGAATCGGACCTCGACCTCGCTCGTCCGCTCCGGGTCTGACTCGATCTTCCACTCAGGGCTGATGTCCCAGCTGAACACGACGCGGTCGGGGGGCTCATACGCCAGCACCCGGGCCCACCGGCACTCGCTCCCGTCGACGCCGCGATCGTAGATGTAGCCGCCGATCCGGGGCTCGAACACCATCTCCGCCAGCTCCGCCTCCAGGATGTGATTGGTCTTCGGCCACCAGCTGCCCATGTCGGCCGTGAACACCTCGAACGCTTCCTCGATCGGCGCCGAGACGACGATCGAGGTGCGCACGGGGGCGGCGGAGGACTTGGTGCTCATCGGCTCTTCTCCTGTGGTCGTTCGGCGGTCGCCTTGAACGCCGCCAGGGCTTGGTTCCAGAAGTGATCCAGGTACGCCCGCAGCTCGGCGAGCCCGCGCTCGTCCATCCGGTAGATCCGGCGATTGCCGACCGGGTGGTCACAGACCAGGCCGGCGTGCTTGAGCACCCCCAGGTGCTGGGAGACGGCGGGCCGGCTCACCGGGAGCGAACCGGCGAGCTCGCCGACCGACTGCGACCGGCGCGCCACCCGCTCGAAGATCTCCCGTCGAGTCGGGTCGGCGAGGGCGGCGAACACGGGCGCCGCGGCGGCTGCGGCCGCCGGCTGTGGGCGCTGATGTACTACGTAAGTGGACACTTACGGTAAGTGTAGACTTACGCGAATCGCTCTGTCAAGTTGCCGCCTGCGACGTGATGCAACTCGGTACCCCATGCGGCAACCGGGCCATGCGGCAACCGGTACCTCATGCGGCAACCGGTACCTCATGCGGCAACCAGCTCGCATCACGCCCTCCGGCAGGGCCGCCACGTTGGGGGCCGGCGCTACCCCTGCAGCGGAAGGACCAGCGTCGGCTTCTCGATCTGGTGGTCGGGGCTGGTCGACACGACGGCGGTGCCGATCGCGAAGAACTCGATCACGTGCGACCCCCAGCCGTGGCTGCGCTCGATTATCCGGGCGCCGACGATGCCCTCGGACTGCAGCCCGTCGGCTTCGGTCTGCATCCGCTCCATCGCCAGCTCGCGCGCCTCGTACAGCGCCTGGGTGAAATTGGGCATCTCGATGTTGCGACCCACCTGCTTGAGCGAGGCGAGCATGCCCTGGCGGGCGACGTGGTAGACGCAGTTGCCCATCACCAGGCCGGCCGGGCGATAGCCGGCCCGCAGCAACGTCGCGAAGTCCTGGCCGCTCATGTCCGAAGTGAACGGGCGCCCGTTGGGAGCGCGGTGAAGCTGGCCGCCGCGGTGCTTGACGGCGGTCCCGACGGCGATGAACTCGGCCAGGTCGGCACCCCACTCATACCGGCCGATGTCCAGCCGGACGCCGACGACGCCGTCGGCGCCGAGCTGATCGGCCTCCTCCTCCATGCGGGTCATCGCCAGCTCGCGGGCGTGGTACATCGCCTGGGTGAGAACGCCCATCTCCTGGCTCTGATTCCACATCGCCTGCTGGTAGCCGATGTGGTAGATCGAGCTTCCGAGAACCAGCCCCAGCGGCTCGAAGCCGGACTCCTTGACGAGCAGGAACTCGTTCACCGACAGGTCGCTGGTGAAGAAGCCGCGCGCCACCTCCTGCTGCATCCGGGCGATCCGCGCGCGCCCGGACTGCGGGATGCCGGCCAGCGAACCGGCCTCATAGGCGGCGGCGTGGGGCGCGTCCGCGGTGGCGACGTCCTGCGGCGGCGCGTTCTGAGAGTCGTCGTCGTCGCGCTTGAGGAACCCCATCGTGTCTCCTATCCGTTGAGCAGGCGCTCCAGCGCCTGCCTGGTTGTCTTGCTGCGCTGAGCCTGAACCGCGAGCGCCTCACCGAGGGCGCGCAACCAGGCGTCGGTGTCGAGCTCCTCGCTGCGGAGCACGATGCCACCCGAGAGTCGCGAGCACAGGGTCTGCAGCGTGCCGCCCGCGGTCCGCAGCTCCAGCCGCTGACCACCGGCATCGAGAGCGATCCGGCGCACGTGCTTGGGGCCGAACATCCCTTCGCGGCGGCGCTCCACGAGGACGCCGCCCGGAACCGCCTCCTCGAGCTTGACCGCCAGCGCCTCTACGAACGCGCCGGTGTCGCTGACATCGGCGCGCAGCGACGCGGCGAGCAGATCGATGTCCAGTCCGGTGTCGGCGTCCTGTTCTGAGGCCATGGCTTCGCTTCAGGCTACCCCTCCGGTCCGTTGTCGGCCGCGGACGAGTCCTCTCGTTCCGGTGCGATCGCCCGGGCCCGCGGCGACGATGACGGCCAGGGCGGGCCGGCTCGTCCGATTCATGTCCTGCGGCAGGCAGGAAGCGTCACGATCACCCGTGCGACAGCGGAGCGTGTCGCTGGGCCGACCCGCCCAGGCATCGAGCAGGTTAGATGCCGCCGCGTTCGACGATGAACGCGGCGGCGCCTGCGAGGACCACCAGCGACCCCAGCAGCACCACCGCCAAGAGGTGAGACCGCCCCGGCCGGCGCCGCGCCAGCTGGCGGCGCGAGAGCGAGCTCATGAACAGGCGAGATTCGGGCATCGCTTCGTCCTTGGTCGACCAATATCCGCGGAGATTGATGGATAGTCAACCGGTGCGCGAGGACGATCCCGGAATTTCCGGCGGGTTGTCGGCGCCGGGCGGACCGGGGCATCGCAGCCGCCCTCTATCGTCTGCCTCGCCCTCGCTGGCGGCGACCCACGAGTACATTGGCGGCGACCCACGAGCACATTGGCGGCGATCCCACGAGCACAGGAGGACTGGCGAGTTGACGGACGTCGAGGCTCACATCACGGGCACCGTGTGGAAGATCGAGGTGGAGGTCGGCGACACCGTGCAGGAAGGGGACGCGGTGGTAATCCTCGAATCGATGAAGATGGAGATGCCGGTCGAAGCCGAGGATCCCGGCGTGGTCGCCGAGATCCGCTGCAGCGAGGGTCAATCGGTGTCTGAGGGCGACACGCTCGTTGTCCTCGAGTAGCTCGAGAGGAGAGCTGGTGGTCGACGAGCCGGCCCCGGGGGTGGCGCGGTTGTCGATCTCCAACCCGGGCAAGCGCGGAGCCCTGGACGGCGCCATCCTGGACAGCTTCGCCACCACGATGCCGGCGCTCGACGCACGGTGCGTGATCATCACCGGCGAGGGCCGCACGTTCTCGGCCGGATACGACCTCGGCGACCTGGGGGGACGCGACGGGTTCGCCGACGAGGCCGAGCGGCTCGTCGCCCACCCGTTCGCCGCCGCGATCGACGCGGTCAACGCGTACCCGTACCCGACGCTGGCCGCCCTGAACGGACCCGCTATCGGCGGAGGCCTCGAGCTGGCTCTGTCCTGCGACCTGCGCATGGCGGCGGCGACGATCAACCTGGCGATGCCGCCGGCCAAGCTCGGGCTTGTCTACTCCCACACGGGAATCCGCAAGTTCATCGACGTGATCGGCGCGCCCCGCACGCGCGAGCTGTTCCTGGTCGGCGGCCGGATCGACGCCGCGACCGCCCATGCCTGGGGGCTCGTCAACTTCTTGATCGATCCCGAGCAGCTAACCGACGCCTCGGTGTCGCTCGCTCGCGAGGTCGCCGCCAACGCCCCGCTCGCTCAGCGCGGCAACAAGCGGGTGATCGATGCTCTGCTGGCGGGGCGGGGCGCGCTGCCGGCGGCCGTCGAGGACGAGCTGCTGTCGTTGCGGCAGGCGTGCTTCGCATCCGAGGACTTCCGAGAGGGCGTGCGTGCCTTCGCCGAGAAGCGCGCTCCGGAGTTCAAGGGCCTGTAGCGCGACCGGTGACTGAGCCTCACCTCAACTGGCGCCGGAGAACGCTCAGCGACCGGCGCGGACCCGGTTCCACTCCGCCTTGTGCGCCCGCTTGGCCGCCTGATATTCGGCCAACGCCTGCGGTGAATCGACGTCCCCGAGCGTCGGATGCGGGGGCACGAGCCCCGCGGCGGCGGCGACTCCGAATCGCTTGGCCAGGACCGCGCCGAGGGACGTGATCTTCATCTCGCCAAACCCGGGGAGGGCGGCGAGACTGGCGCGCAGCTCATCGGTGTCGGCGGCATCGCCCCAAATCCGTCTGGCGTCACCGTCGTACTCGTCCCGGACGTGAAGAGCGAGATCGTGCACCCGCTGGGCCATCGATCCAGGGAACCGGTGGACGGCGGGCTTGGCCCGGAAGACCGGCTCCAAGTCGGCGCGGGCGAGGGTCTCGGCATCGATCGCGCCCAGGCGCTCCTTCAGCGCCAGCGGCCCGGCGAAGGCTTTCTGTACCGACACCTGCTGGTCGAGAGCGAAGCCGATCAACAGCGCCATCGGGTCGTCCGCGATCAGCGCATTGGCCGCGTCGGACTCGGTGAAGTACAGGCGGTCGGGCAAGGTGCCCGATCTTAGTCGGTTCCTGGTCGGCTCCGGCCGCGCCGCCCGTGTCCGTCTGCATCTCTAGGCTGTCGCATCGATGCCGCCGCTGATCACCCCGGCCGAGGCCGCGCGCCTGGGCGAGCTGGAGGACCATGCCGAGATCGAGGCGCTGGTGCAGCGCGCCTGGAACGCCCGGGTGGACCGGTTCGCCGACTCCACCGACATGTGCTCGCTGGTCAACGCCAAGTCGGGCGGGTGCGCCGAGGACTGCGGCTTCTGCGCCCAGTCCAAGTACGCCGAGGCCGAGACCCCGCTGCACGCGATGATGGAGCCCGAGCAGATCCTGGAGCACGCCCGCGCGGCGGAAGCCGCCGGCGCCCACCGCTTCTGCATGGTGACGCAGGGACAGGGCCTGTCCGCGCGTGACTTCGACAAGGTGCTGGCCGGCGCCCGGCTCGTCGCCGAGCACACCAACCTGAAGCGCTGCGCGTCGATCGGCCACATGTCGGTCACGCGGGCCCAGGCCCTGAAGGAGGCGGGGATCCAGCGGGTTCACCACAACGTCGAGACCTCGGAGTCCTACTACCCGGAGGTGTCGTCGACGGTCCGCTATCAGGGGCGCCTGCGGACGATCGACGCGGTGCGCGAGGCGGGGCTGGAGACGTGCGTGGGCGGCATCCTCAACCTCGGCGAGACCCGTCAGCAGCGGGTCGAGATGGCATTCGAGCTGGCTGCGATCGATCCGACGAGCGTTCCGATCAACCTGCTCAACCCACGCCCCGGCACCAAGTTCGGGGACCGAGAGCTGATGGACCCGTGGGAGGTGGTGAAATGGATCGCCATCTTCCGCCTGATCCTCCCCGATGCCCTGTTCCGCCTCTGCGGCGGGCGGGTGGAGAACCTCGGCGAACTACAGGCGACCGCCGTCCGCGCCGGCCTCAACGGGGTGATGATGGGCAACTTCCTCACCACCCTGGGCAACACCCCGGATGAGGACAAGTCGATGTTCGCACAGCTCGGGTTGAACGTCGCCCGGCACGACGACAACGGCGTCAACCCGCGTCCGGACAATCGATCGGGCTGGCTCGAGGGCGAGACACCCGATGTGGTCTCCCCGCTGCTCTCCGAGCCCGAGCCGGCTGCTCTCGAGGTCCGGTTGTGGGACCCGTCGACGCAGCTGCGGTTCTCCGCGAAGCGTGCCGTGCCGCCGCGGCCCGACGGGGCGCCAAACAGCGGCACCCGCGAGGCCGTCGCGCGGCGCGCCCACGCGACCTGAGTCTCGAGACGCTTCCGCGCGCCGCGAGTCCCGAGACGCTTCCGCGCGCCCCCGGCAGCGGATCCGGGCCGGCCGGCCGCTGGCGGCAATGTCCGCCGTCGCCCCCGGCGGCGATCGCGGGTGGATGTCTGACCGCCCCGTCCGCCGCGCACGTTATGTTGCGCACTCGATGATCGAGATCGAGGCCCGGCTTGACGAGCTGAAAGCCCTCGGGCTGCATCGTCGCACCCGCCTAGTCAGCGGTCCACAGGGGCCGCATGTGCTGCTCGACGGCACGCCGGTCCTGCTGTTGTGCTCCAACAACTACCTGGGTCTCGCCGATCACCCGCGCGTGCGCGAGGCCGCCGCGGACGCCGCGATGCGGTGGGGAGTGGGCGCCGGGGCCTCGCGGCTGGCCTCGGGCACGATGACCATCCATCGCCGGCTGGAGGAGCGGCTGGCCGTGTTCAACGGCCGCGAGAGCGCGCTGTTGTTCGGCTCCGGCTATCTGGCCAATGCGGGCGTCGTCGCCGCGCTCGTCCGTCCTGGCGATGTCGTCTTCTCCGACGAGCTCAACCACACCTCGATCGTCGATGGCTGCCGGCTCTCCAGCGCCGAGGTGTTCGTCTATGACCACTGCGACGCCGAGCACCTGGCCTGGGGGATCGAACACGCCGACGGCCGCGGCGCGCTGATCGTCACCGACAGCGTGTTTTCGATGGACGGCGATGTCGCGCCGCTGGGTGAGATCGTGGAACTGGCCCAGCGCTTCGGTTTGCGCACCGTCGTCGACGAGGCGCACGCCACCGGGACGCTCGGCCCCGGCGGCCGGGGCGCGCTGGCGGAGGCCGGGATCGAGGATCGGGTCGACGTCATCGTCGGCACGCTCGGCAAGGCGCTGGGCGCCTATGGCGCGTTCGTTGCCTGTGACCGGACGATGTCGCGGTACCTGGTCAATGCGGCGCGGACGTTCATCTTCTCCACCGCGCTGCCGCCTCCCGTTGCCGCGGGCGCGCTGGCGGCGCTCGACCTCCTCGAGGACAAGCCGCGGCGGGTTACCCGCCTCGCCGCCAACGCGGCGGCCCTCCGCCGCGGCCTCGAGGGTGAAGGCTTGAACCCGAGCCGATCGCGGACCCAGATCATGCCGGTCATGGTCGGCGAAGCCGACCTGGCGATGCGGATCTGCGAGGCCGCACTCCGGCGCGGCGTGTTCGCCCAGGCGATCCGCCCGCCCATGGTCCCCCCGATGACGGCGCGGTTGCGGCTCGCCGTGATGGCCACCCACCGTGAGGCCGAGCTGCTGGAGGCCGCTCGGACGCTGGGGGCGGTGGCACGATCGCTGGGCCTCGACCCCCGCCAGCCGATCGGCCGCCGACCCGAGCCGGTGGCGGCCCCGGTGCCGGATCCGGCCGCCGCCCCAGCCGGGTCCGTATCCGGGAGCGCGGACGGAGTGTTCGACTTCGAGGCGCCCGAGCCCATCAGGCGCGCAGCCTAGTCCCTGGAGCGCCGGAGCGAGACCCGGAGTCGGAGGCGCGATGTCGACCTTGCACGGCTGGTTTGTCACCGGCACCGACACGGGTGTCGGCAAGACCGTCCTAGCCGCGGCGATCGTGGCCCGGCTCCGACGCGACGGCATCGCCGTACACCCGTTCAAGCCGCTGATCACCGGTCTGGATGACCCGCCCGAGCCCGGCTGGCCGCCCGACCACGAGCTGCTCGCCCGCGTCTCCGGCCGCTCCGCCGCCGAGATCATCCGCGCCGGCTACGGACCCCCGGTCTCGCCGCATCTCGCGGCCGAGCTTGCCGGCGTCCAGCCGCCGTCGGTGGCGTCGCTGAGCGCCTGGCTGCGTTCGGCTTGCACGCCGGACGAGGTGCTCGTGATCGAGGGCGTCGGCGGACTCCTGGTCCCACTCGGACCGGCCGGCGACGTCCGTGACCTCGCGGCCGAGCTCGGGCTGCCGCTGGTGATCGCCGCCCGGCCGGGGCTGGGGACGATCAACCACACCCTGCTGACGATCGAGGCGGCGCGATCCAGAGGACTGAAGATCGCCGGCGTCGTGCTCACCCCCTGGCCACAGCGACCCGGCACCGTGGAGGAATCGAACGCGGAGACGATCGCGCGGCGGGGAGCGGTGAGCGTCGCGACGCTCGGCTTCGTCGCGGCCGCCGGGGCGGAGTCCCTCGCCGCCGCCGCGGACGGGCTGCCGCTGGAGCGGTGGCTGGACGAAGCCTTCGGTGATTCTGAGCGAAGCGGCGACTAGGTTGGCTGTGGTGCGACTGCCGCTGATCCGTATCGGAGCGGCTATTCCTCGTAAGGACTGAAGTCACCCTTGCGGGCGCCGCACACCGGGCAGAACCAGGTGTCGGGGATGTCATTGAAATCGGTGCCCGGAGGAATGCCGCCATCGGGGTCACCCTCGGCGGGGTCGTAGATGAACCCGCAGGACTGACACATGTATCTCATCGGCGGCAAGCCTAGTACACGCGTCCGCCCGTCCCACCGGCGGCCCCGGGTGTAGGGTCGCCCGGGTGGAGAACGCGCGTCCCGGACCCGGCGAGGAGCTCAATCCGGGATCAGAGACGGTCCCGCGGCTGGCCGCAACCGTGATCCTGCTGCGCGATGAGGATGGGCTCGAGGTGCTGCTGGCGCAGCGCAATCCTGGGGCCCGCTTCATGGGTGGAGCGTGGGTGTTTCCGGGCGGGGCGGTCGGTGAAGGGGACGGCGAGGGCGAGGCTGCCCTACGGGCGGCGGCGGCCCGGGAGCTCCAGGAGGAGGCGGGAATCCGGCTGCCCGATCCGGCCGGGCTGGTCGCGTTCTCCCGCTGGATAACGCCGGCGGCGGTCAGGATCCGGTACGACACGTGGTTCTTCCTGGCGGTGCTTCCGGAGGGTGCGGCACTCGCGGTCGACGGCGCCGAGGTGGTCGACGCGGGCTGGTTCGCGCCCGCCGACGCGCTGGCGGCCGCCGGCCGGGGCGAGATCCTGCTCGTGTTCCCGACGATCAAGCACCTCGAGCAGCTGTCGGGCTTCGGCTCCGCTCGGGAGCTTCTCACCTACGCCGGCCGGCAGACCGTCGCGCCCGTCCAGCCACGGGTGCTCGGCACCGGCGAGACGGCCCGGATCGTGCTCCCCGGCGAACCGGGCTACAACCGCTGAAGATCGGCCTCCACACGCGGGCACGGGATCCGGAATCCGCGCCGCGCCCGAACGCCCGCTCCGGGATCCGGATCGGCGCCGCCGCCCGCGCTCAGGTGTCGCCGTTGAGGTTCGGCAGTCCGAGCGTCTGGATCCAGTGGCTGACGGTGACGTTGAGCTGCGTGAACTCTCCGGTCCAGATCAGTACCCCCATCGAGATCAGCACCGCGCCACCGACTCCGATCACGACCGGATAGTGGCGTTTGATCACGGCGAACGCCGAGGTCGCGCTCCCGAACGCGAGGCCGGTGATCAGGAACGGTACCGCCAGCCCGGCGCAGTACGCGGCGAGGAGGATCGCTCCCTTCGTCGCCGAGTTCGAAGTCCCGGCCGCGGTGACGATCGCCCCCAGCGTGGGCCCGGTACATGGGGTCCAGGCCAGCGCGAACGCGGCGCCGGTCAGGATGGGGCCGCTGCGGCCGGCGCGCGCCATCAGCTTGCCCACGTGCCACTCACGGGAGAGCGATGGGATCAGGGGCGCGAGCACGAACAGCAGACCCATGGCCACGATCACGGCGCCGGAGATCTTCAGCGCCGTCGGACCGGTCAGAGCGCTGCGCAGCGCGCGCTGACCGAGCAGGCCCAGAGCGATGAAGATGAATGAGAAGCTACCCACGAACGCGAGGCTGGGCCCGATCACCCGGCGCGTCTCGATCTGTCCCGGTTGGCCGCCGGCCACCGCGGAGATGTAGCCCGGAACCAGCGGGAGCACGCACGGGGAGAGAAACGAGATCAATCCCGCGCCGAAAGCCACCGGCAGCCCGATACCCGACGCAGCGTCCATTTCCGCCGAGGGTATCGCCGAACTACTCCGCCCGAGCAGCATCCGCGTATCCGATCCGCCATCGACGCGCGGCCACCCCCCGGGTCGACCCGGGGAATGTTGCTCGGCGAAGGGGCGAGATCGAGACTTTCCCTCTGATCCCGCGTTACGATGGGTCAGGATTCAAGTGGAAGCCTCCGCAATCCCAGCATCGGTAGGTTTCGCTCGCACGCGGATCGCCATCGGCGCGCCGCTGCTGCGCCTTCGTTCCGATGATCAGTTGGTTTCGCTGTTTCGGTCTGGCAGCGACGAGGCGTTTCGGGCGATCCACGACCGCTACCGCCAGCGGCTGTTCGCCTACACCCGTCAGATGCTCGCCGGCTCCGCGGCCGACGCCGAGGATGCGGTGCAGGAGATCTTCGTCCGGGCGTACGCCGGCCTGCGGGCCAGCGATCGCCGGCTCGCGCTGCGGGCATGGCTGTATCGCATCGCCCACAATCGCTGCATCGACGAGTTGCGCCGCCCCCAGGCAATACCGTCCGAGGAGCTGGATCTCACGGCTGCTCCGGCGGCCAGTGACCCCGTCGCTCGGCTGGAGCAGCGCGACGCGCTCCGGCGTCTGATCGCCGACGTCCAGCGGCTTCCCGATCAGCAGCGCTCCGCCCTGCTGATGCGAGAGCTCGGGGGGATGACCTACGTCGACGTCTCGGAGGCGTTGTCCATATCGGTGCCGGCGGTCAAGTCGCTCCTGGTCAGGGCGCGCGTCGGGCTCGCCCAGGCCAGCGAGGCCCGCGACACGGCGTGCGCGCGGATCCGTGAGGATCTGATCGTGGCCCATGATCGCGGGGTCCGGGCAAGCGGGCTGGCCCGGCGTCACACCCGAGACTGCCCGAACTGCCGGCAGTTCCGCTCCGAGGTGCGCGGTGTCAGCCGGCAGCTGGCGATGTTCGTTCCGGCGCTGGGCCCGATCGGCGTGATCGCCAAGCTGCTGGGTCTCGGTGGCGCCGGGGGCGGTGGGGCGGCGGCGGGCGGCAGCGCGATCGCCGGCAGCGCGGCGGCAAGCAGCAGCGCGACCGTCGCCACCGGGATCGCCGGAGGCGGCGCCGCCGCCGGAGTCGGGGCGATCACCACCGCGGGCCACGTCGTGACGCTGCTCGCGGCTGCGGTGGTCACCGCCGGTGGAGCGATCGAGCTGCAGCACATCGCGCCCCCAGCGCCGGTCAAGCATCCCCATCACCATCGGATGGTGGCTCAGAGTCCCACCCCCGCCGCGAGCCCCCAGACCGCGACGCCGGCGCGAACGAAGGTCAGCGTCGCGTCCGGCACCAGCGTCCCCCCGGGTGGCGCTCGTGCGTCGACGGGCGTAGTCGCAGCTGCGTCGGTCCCCGCCCGGCCGGCGGTGGTCCAACGCGCCGCTCCCGCTGGCAGCGCCCACGCGATCCGGGCGGTGGCCCACCGCTCACCGCGGAGGCTCCTGATCTCCGAGACCGTCGATCCGGACAACTTCAACAACGCTCCGGCCCCCGCGGCAGGTTCGACCGGAGCTCAGGCGCCCGCCAACCCGAGCAGCTCGACCTCTATGCCGGCAGCGACCGACAGTCCGTCATCGAGCTCGGCGACTGCGCCATCGAGCCAATCGCCGGCTTCGGCGCCGTCGGCCTCCGCGCCGGCCGGTTCGGTGACCACCGGCAGCACGACCGCCCCTTCCGGGACCGCCGGCACCGGCTCGGGCCCCGCCAACGGCGCCGGCACCTCGGCCACGACGAGCGTCGGCCAGTCGGCGGGCGGGGCGAATTCAGACACGGTCACACCGGCCACCGCCACCGGCTCGCTCAAATCGGAGACCGGCAGCTCCGGGAAGTCCGGGAGCACGGGAACGCACTCCGGCACGGTCGCCGTCTTCACGGTGACGGGCAACTGAGCGACGCCTACCTCGAGCCGCTCGAACACGAGGAGCTCCTGGTGCATCGGGGGCGGCGCTCGGGGCTCTACACGCTGCTGGCGGTGCACTCCACCGTCCGTGGGCCGTCGCTCGGCGGCTGTCGCCTGTGGACCTACGGCAATGCGCGCCTGGCGGTCCGCGACGTGCTGCGCTTGTCCCGGGCGATGACGTTCAAGGCAGCCGTGGCCGATCTTCCGCTGGGCGGTGGCAAGGGCGTGATCATGGCGCCGGCCGGCGCAGCGCTGGCGGGACGACGCCGACACGACGTGCTGCTCGACTTCGGCGATCTCGTGGAATCGGCGGGCGGCCGGTACGTGACCGCCGAAGACGTGGGGACGTCCAGCCGCGACATGAGCGTGATCGCCCAGCGGACCGGCCACGTCGCCGGCCTGTCGCGCCGCCGCGGCGGCTCGGGCGACCCGAGCCCGTTCACCGCCCTGGGCGTGGAGGCGGCGATTCGCGCCGCCTGTGAGCAGGCGTTCTCCGAGCCGTCGCTTCACGACCGGAGCATCTGCGTGCTCGGCCTCGGTCACGTAGGATCGCGGATCGCCCGGCTCTGTGTCCGCGCCGGGGCCCGGCTGATCGTCGCCGACGTCGATGAGCGCAAGCGGGCGCTCGCCGAGCAGATCGGCGCCGGCTGGGCGGCTCCCTCGGATGCCTGGCGGTCCGAAGTCGACGTCCTCGTCCCGTGCGCGCTCGGTGGGCTGATCGATGACGCCGCGGTGCCGAGACTCAGGTGCCGAGTCATCGCCGGCGCCGCCAACAACCAGCTCGCCGGCGAGCACGTCGCCCAACGCCTGCACGCCCGCGGAATCCTCTGGGCGCCTGATTTCGTGGTCAACGCCGGCGGGATCATCAACATCGCCGAGGAGGCGAACGGCTACGACCCCGCCATCGCCCGCCGGCGGGTGCGCGGGATCGGGGACACGCTGCGCGAACTGTTCGCACGCTCGGATCAGACCGGGCAGACCCCGCTGGCGGAGGCGATGGAGCTCGCGCGACGCCGGCTGCCCGGCACCAGCTGAACACGCGCCGCGGGGGACGCGAGATCCGCGATCACGATTCGGGCCGCTGGACTCCGGCGGGGAGTCTGCCCTCGGCCTCGAGCTTGTCGAGGTGCGCGGCCAGCGAAACGGTGGCCGCGGGACGCATCGCCGTGGGTACGTCATCCCAGGCCGCGTCGAGCATCTCCGGCACCGACCGCGCCCCGTTCTGCAACCCGGCCACCAGCCGCCGCTCGCGGTCGAGGCGGTGTTCGCGGTATTCGTCGAGCTTGGCGTACGGATCGGTCACGACCGACCCGTGCCCGGGAAGCAGCACGGTGAGATCGAGCCGGCGCAGGCGCGCCAGGCCATCCAGATAGGCGGTCAGCGCGCCGGGAGAGGGCGACAGGATCGAGCTGCCCTGCCCGAGCACGGCGTCACCGGTCAGGGCTGCCGTCCCGACGATGAACGCCAGGTGGTCGACCGCGTGGCCGGGAGTACTCAGGACGGCGAGCGGGCCAAACGTGTCGCCGTGGGTGAGCCGGCGGTCGACATCGCCCCGCGCCGCCGCCACGGGAGCCTGCGGGAATCGCTCGCGGATCGCCGGCACGGCGTCAACGTGGTCGTGATGATCGTGCGTGAGCACCACGCCGCCGAGCCCGCCCCGCCGCTCCAGCTCGCCGATCACCGCCCCCACGTGCGCCGGAAGCGCCGGTCCGGGATCGACTAGCCAGGCGGGGTGGGAGCCAACGATCCACGAGTTGGTTCCGGTGAGCGTGAACGGACCCGGGTTGTCCGCGCGGACGCCGATGATCTGATGCCCCGGGACTCGCATGCGTTGCTGCTTGAATAGTCAACCATGGCGGCGACCGCCGATGATCCTCGTCCTCCCGGGGACGAGGACCGGCCTGAGCGCTCCGATGGTGGTGGCTCGGCCGGCGGCCGCGACGACGAGGATCCCGGGCGCAGTCTGTGGCGCGGCCTGATCTCGCTGGCGATCCTGGTAGCGCTCGTGGCTGGCTTGCTCCTGGCCGTGCCCGGACTGCACGGCGTCGCCCACGCCGTCTCGCACATGAAGGTCGGCTGGGTCCTGGTGGGACTCGGATTGGAGATCCTCTCCTGCCTTGGCTACGTGCTCGCGTTCCTGCAGGTGTTCGACCGGATCCCGCTCCGGTTCGGCGCCCGGGTGGCCCTGAGTGAGCTGGCGTTCGGCGCGGCGGTCTCGTTGGGCGGGGCCGGCAGCGTCGCGGTGGGGGCGTGGCTGCTGGTGGAACGCGGCGGCCAGCCGACGCGGGTGGCCGAGCGCTCCGCGGTCCTGTTCCTGCTGACCAGCGCGGTCAACGTGATCACGCTGATGCTCGCCGGCTTTGGCCTGTGGCTCGGTCTTCCGGGCCCGCGCAACCCCCTGCTGAGTCTCGTCCCGGCGGTGGTGGGAACCGTCGTTCTCGTCTTTTTCCTCCTGCTGCCGAGGTACGTCGACCGCATCGTGTCGCGGCGACAGCCCGGTCGTATGAGAACCCTGCTGGTGGAGACCGCGTCGACGATTCGGGTGACCGAGCAGCTGCTGTTCAGACAGCCGGACTGGCGCCTGATCGGAGCGTTCGCGTTCCTGTGGTGCGACATCGCCGTCCTGGTGGTGTGCTTCGCCGCCGCCGGTCCGGTCCCGCCGCTGGCGACGATCGTGCTCGCCTACCAGATCGGGTACCTCTCCAACCTCATCCCGGTTCCGGGCAACATCGGCATTCTCGACGGCAGCCTGGTCGGCCTGTTTGCCGTTTACGGGGTGTCCGTCACCGCGGCGACGGCGGCGACTGTGGTGTACCACGCGATCGCGCTCTGGGTTCCGGCGATGTGGGGAACCGTCGCCTTCCTGGTCCTCCGCCGCTCGCGCAACGAGCCGATCACCCTCCGCCCGCCGCGGGACGTCCGGCGCCAGCGGCGGCGCGAGCGCCGGGAGCAGCGTCACCGGCGCGAGCGCGTCGGAAGCTGACTGCCTCCTTTGCAAATGAGTCTCCACGCCGACGAACGCTGGCGAGATCTGCTCTTTGACCCGCAGCGTCGCGATATGGCGCGGGCTCTCTTCCAGGAGGTTGGCGACCTGCCTTTGGTATCCCCCCACGGACACATCGACCCAGCGCTGCTGGCCGACCCCAGCGCGACCCTGGGCACCCCCACCGAGCTGTTCGTGACCTCCGATCACTATGTGTTCCGGATGCTCCACGGCCAGGGCGTAGCGCTCGACGCACTGGGGATCGCGCCGCGCGACGGCGTCGAGGTGGAGCGCGATCACCGGCGGGTGTGGCAGCACTTCGCCGAGCGTTTCTCCCTGTTCGCCGGCACCCCGACGGGGCTCTGGCTCACGCTGGAGCTGCGCGAGGTGTTCGGCATCCACACGATCCCGTCAGCCGGCACCGCACAAGCCGTCTATGACGAGCTGGCCGACAAGCTCGCCCGGCCGGAGTTCACCCCGCGCGCGCTGCTGGAGCGCTTCAGGGTCGAGGTGCTGTGCACGACCGACCCGCTGACCGGCGACCTCAGCGTTCACCAAGCCCTCCACGATCAGGGCTGGGGCGGCCGGGTACGTCCGACGCCGCGGGCCGACCTACTGCTGCAGGCTGGCAGTCCGGAGTGGTCCGGGGAGCTGCGGCGGATAGGAGAGCTGACCGGCATCGAGGTGCTCGACTACCGGTCGCTGCGCGCAGCAGTGCAGGCGCGCCGCGACGCGTTCCGGCGGCTCGGCGCGGTTGCGGTGGACGTCAGCCTCACGGTTCCGCGCGCCGAACCACTCAGCGACCGGCATGCCGGCGTGCTCGTCGGTCGTGCCCTGCGGGGCCAGGTGGCTCCTGAGGACGCCGCACGCCTGAACGCGCACCTGCTGATCGAGCTGGCACGCATGAGCCGCGAGGACGGGCTCGTGCTGCAGCTGCACGCCGGCAGCCTGCGCAACCACCACGCCGCCGCCCTGGGACGCTTCGGGACCGACATCGGCGCCGACATCCCGGTGGCGACGGAGTGGACTCGCAACCTGCAGCCGCTGCTCGGCACCCACGGAGATGACCCGGCGCTGGGGCTGATCGCTTTCACGCTGGACGAGACGACGCTCTCCCGCGAGCTCGCGCCGCTGGCCGGCTACTACCCTGCGCTGAGGATCGGCGCCCCGTGGTGGTTTCTCGACAGCCCGCGAGGGATGCGGCGCTTTCTCGACGCCACGGTGCCGGTCTGCGGTCTGGCGAACCTCGCCGGCTTCGTCGACGACACCCGCGGGTTTGTCTCGATCCCCGCCCGCCATGAGGTCTGGCGACGCGTGACCTGTGACTGGCTGGCCGGCCTCGTGCTCACCGGCGAGCTGGACGAAGAGCAGGCCTGTGAAGCGGCGGTCGAGCTTGCCGTCGGTCTCGCGCGTCGCGCCTACCGGCTGGAGAGCACGTGAAGGCCGAGCCCTTCCTGGGTGAGCTGTTCTCGATGCAGGGTCGGGTGGCGGTGATCACCGGCGCCACCGGCGCTCTCGGCGGGGCGATCGCACGCGGGCTGGGCGCCGCCGGCGCCGCCGTGGGGCTCCTCGCCCGTCGCGCCGAGGTGCTCGAGGACCGGGCCCTGGCGTTGCGCGGGGAGGGTACCGACGCGCTGGCGCTGCCCGCCGACGTGCTCGCCGCCGATCAGCTCACCCGCGCGCGCGAACGGGTGCTCCAACGCTGGGGCCGGCTTGACGTGCTCATCAACGCCGCCGGCGGCAACATCGCCGCCGCCACCCTCGACCCCGATCGAGAGATCGCGCAACTGCCCCGGCAGGCGTTCGCGGACGTGGTTGACCTCAACCTGATGGGCACCTGGCTGTCCTGCCAAGCGTTCGCACCCGCCCTGGCCGCCGGCGGGGCAGCCGACGGCGTGATCGTCAACGTCTCCTCGATGGCCGCCGGGCGAGCGCTGACCGGAGTGGGTGGCTACGGGGCGGCCAAGGCCGCGGTTGAAGCCCTCACCCGCTGGTTGGCCGTCGAGCTCGCCCACCGCCACGACTCCGCGGTGCGCGTCAACGCGATCGCTCCCGGCTTCTTCATCGGCGAGCAGAATCGTGCGCTGCTGCTCGACGAGCACGACCGGCCGACCGATCGCGGCCAGAGGGTCCTCGCCCATACACCGATGCAACGTTTCGGTGAGCCCGGTGATCTCACCGGAACCGTCATCTGGCTTTGCTCCCCGGCGGCGCGCTTCGTCACCGGCATCGTCGTCCCGATCGACGGCGGCTTCAGCGCCTACAGCGGCGTGTGACCAAACGCCGCTCCCGCGATCGAGACGCGGTGACTGACCAGGATCGCTTCGCCTCGGGCGTGAGCACCGAGCTGGATCCGGCGGGTCGCGAGGTCACTCCCGCGCCGTGGCCGGTGGGCTCCGCGGCGCGTTCGCGGGCAACGCCTTTGCGACAGGCTGAGGCTCGCCGAAGGCGGGGAAACCGTCACGTGCGCAAGGTCGCTCAGCTGCCGCCCACGCTGAGCTCCCCGATGTCGGGCGCGGCAGAGCCGCTGGCGCCCGGGAAGTGCAGGCGCACGTACCGGGCCGCGACCGAAGCGAAGCGGAGAGAGTCGACGCCAGTCGATTTGGCGGGCGCGGTGGCCACCACCTGCCAGTGCACGTCGTCGGTGGAGACCTCGATCGCGTAGGGGAAGGAGCCAAAGCCGCTGCCTCGGGTGATGGTGGCCGAGTCGACGCTGGCGGTGTGGGCCAGCGAGACGGTCAGGTCGGCGCGCGGCTGGGCGGCGATCCACGGGGTGGCGATGCTGCCATCGACCGCCGCCACGGGGTCGTCGCCGGGCACCGATGAGGTGGCGCTCACCGACCGGCAGCGCGCCAGGTCGCTGGTGAGCTGCTGATCGGGGCGTCGGGTGAGCATGGTGGTGCGGGCTCCGGGCGCCAGCCTCACCAGGCCGGCCGGCGTGTGGATGGGCACGCTGGCGCGCCCGTCGTTGCTCACGATGGTCCGCTGCGGCCCGATGGCCACCGTGAACACTCGCCCGTGCCAGCTCAGGTGCGTCAACGTGACGCCCGGCAGCTGCGGGGGCAGGCTGGGATCCAGGTTCACGGCGTCGGTGCCGAACCGCAGCCCGGAGAACCCGTACTCGAATACCTGCAAGAAGCCGCCAACGCCGGTGAGGAAGTTGAACGCGGTGGTCTTGCCCGAGCGGGTCTCGGCCATCTGCTGGTAGGGCTGGCGCAGGAACGGCTCGTAGCTGCGCAGCATGTAGGTGTAGGCCGAGCAGCCGGACGCATCGAGGGTGGACGCGTCGATCGAGTGGATCGCGTCGGTCATCGCCGGCCCCTGCAGCGAGGTGCGCGGCGCATAGTAGTTGAGGTCGGACAGACCCACGGTGGACGGCATGGGGAAGGCCAGCGGGTAGGTGAGCATCACCGCATCGGCCTGTTTGATCTGGTCGCCGGCGTAGCCGGCGAACTCCTCATAGATGTTCTGGGCTGCGTTGAACGGCATCGTCTTGACCAGGCCCGCCGCCACCGTCCCCCAGCTCGACGGGACCGGCCGACCGAGCACCTTGGCGGCACTCGTGGCATCGCGCAGAGCGGTGATGGCGGCGGCGTTGGTGTAGATCGAGTTGTTGACGCCCGTGTGGGACTCGTCCGGCGGCTGGAGGTCGTTCAGCGAGTAGGCGCCGCCGCCGCTCGGGGCGGCCTTGCTCGCCCAGAAGTTGGCCAGCGCCTGCAGCACCGGCCAGCCGTGGCTGGCCAACCAGTGCCGATCGCCGGTCGCCTCGTAGTACTCCCACTGCGAGAGCGCGATGTCGGCCTGCAGGTGCAGCTCCTCGCTGCAGCTCTTGTTGGGGTCGGAGATGATCTTGTCTTCGGGGGTGGTAACCGTGCCGTAGCAGTCGTGACCGGTGCGGCCGTCGTCGCCGGCCGTCCACGGATAGAACGCGCCGCGGTAACCGTTGACGCGGGCGTCGTGCTCGGCAGCGGCCAGGGTGTGGAAGCGGTAGTCCACCGCGACCTTGGCGATGTCCGGGTGTGCGGCCACCATGGCTGGGAACATCCAGATGTCCGAGTCCCAAAAGATCGCGCCGGCGTACCCGTCGCTGGACAGCCCGCTGGGTCCGATGGCGTCCGGGGCGTTCGGCCGGATGCTGGCATACAGGTCGTAGGTGTTGGCGTGGATGACCGCCTGCAGGGTCGGGGCGCGGGAGACCACGATGTCGCTGGTCCACAACGACTTCCAGGCCGCCGCGTTCTCGCGGGCCAGCCGCGCCTCCCCCAGCCGCGCCGCGAGCAGCGAGTCGAGACCCGCTTGCCGGGCGGGAGCCTTGGCATCGCGACCGGTGACCGCGGAGACGTATTTGGTGAACCTGTAGGTGTGTCCGCGCCTGACCGTGAAGGCGACCTCTTCGCCGGCGCTCATCGCCCGGCGCAGGCGCAGCGGCACGTCGCGCACGCCCCGGCTCAGCGAGTAGCCCAGCGTCGCCGACTCGGCCACCGGGAAGCCGGTGCCGACCGCCTTGGCGGTCACGTGGATCGTATGCGAGAGGGTCCGCACCCCGGCGCCGGTGCCGATCAGGCGAGCCGCGCCGGATCCGTCGAGCATGCTGGTGACCCGAGCCGGCCCGCTCCACAGCGGTGTAAGCGAAAGCCTCACCACGGCCACGTGCGCGCGGCCGCGATCGGTGAAGACCTGATAGACGAACCGGGCCTGCTGACCTCCGGGGGACCGCCACACCCCCGAGGTGGTCACCGTGCCGGTGCGCAGGTCCAGGCGCTGGGTGTAGTGGCGGACGTTGTCCTTGGACGCGGTGGCCGCCGAGTAGGTGCCCGAGGGGGTGGCGAAGGTCAAGGTCGACCAGGTGGGGATCAGCGCGATGACCTGCTTTCGGACGTGCGGATAGACCTTGGAGGCGTCGGTGTAGGCGTAGACGCCCGCGGCCAGCGCCTCGTTGGTCCGCGGGGTGTCAAGCGGCCACCCGATCTCGCCCAGCCCACGGCGCAGACCCATCCCGGCCGCCGGGATGCGTTGGCTGAAGTATCCGTTGCCGACGTAGGGCTCGGCGTCGAAGTGGTTGACGAACGTGTGGGTGGCGAGCACCCAGCTCCCGCCGGAAGCGGAGCCGCTGGTCGGGGCGGCCACGGCGCGATTCCCGCGTCCCATCGCCCCGCCGGCCGACAGGCTGGCGCACGTGATCAGGACGGCCGCCATCACGACCCGTCGCCCAAGCCTGGCCATTGGCATCATGCCCTTCTCCCTCTCGTCGCCATCTGCGGCCTTGTTTCCCGAGCCGGCGGATCCACAAACACCGAGCCGCCGACGCCAGGTGGTCAGACGGCACCGATTCCCTGATCTGCGCCCCGCACCACCGCCCGAAGCTCATACACGCCAGCCCGGGCTGCCTCCTCGAGGCCTTGCGATCCGGATTCGACCATCGGGGCGGGCTAGCTGCCGGATCCGTGGTTCTGCGGGACGAACTTGCTGGCAGTGAACATCGCCCCTTGAGGATCGTTGATGACGGTCGTCCTCACCCAGGGTGCATCGAACGGGGGAACGAGCACCTGGCCGCCCAGCTCCGCGGCCCGCCTGGCCGTCGCGTCGGCGTCATCGACCGCGAAAGTCACACTCCAGTGGGCGGGCACCTCGGGCTGGTCCTCGGGAAGCGAGTTGAGCGTTGCGACGACATCCTCAAACCCCTTCGGAGCGCCGCTTTCCGCCATCCTCTCGCGCAGCCCAGGATCGCTCTGCGCCAGAAAGTCGCCGTAGCCCGGCAGCCGCCACATCTGCAGGCCGCCATCGAGGCTGAGCGCTTCCCATCCGAAGACCGCGCCGTAGAAGGTCTTCGCGCGTTCCACGTCGCGCGTATTGAGGCTGTTGAAGTTCAACGTACCGGGCTCGTTGACGATCTGGGCGCCCTTATGCGCCTTGGCCTGCCAGACGCAGAACGCTGCGCCTTCGGGATCGCTGCATACCGCCATGCGGCCGGCATCCATGACATCAAACGGTTCCGTGATGACGCGCCCGCCGGCGTCTTTCACTTTCGAGGCGGCTTCGTCGGCGCTCTGCACCCAGATGTAGGTGTTCCACACCGCCGTTGCCGGGCCGCCCTCGGCCTGGGAGCCGATGGCGGCCACGTCGCCGCCGCGGAGGCGAGCGATGAAGTACCTGCCGGCTGAGCCCTCAGGCATCGAGTCATTCAGATCCCATCCAAAGAGGCCGCTGTAGAAGGCAACCGCAGCTTCCGGATCAGGCCGGCTGGTGTCGACCCAGCACGGCACGCCGGGCAGATATCCGTCTCGCTCGAGCATTGATGCTCCCTTCGGGGCTTGTTGAAGTTGCGACCCAACCTAACTGCGATTTAGGTCAGCATCTGTCCTCAACCGCCCGTGGTGAGAACGGATGAGTCATCCTCTGAAACCGATCTCCGGGTGCACTCGCGGAGGGCACTGGCCACTTGATTAGGCGGCGCTTCGGCCTTCGGAGTTGAGCGCGGTGGTGCCGGACGCAGAGAAACCCCCGCCGTAGCGAGGGTCTCTCGAAATCGGGGCGCCCGGATTTGAACCGGGGACCTCACCGACCCGAACGGTGCGCGCTACCAGGCTGCGCCACGCCCCGATTGGCTCAGTATTCCATAGGCAAGGGGGACCGTTCGGCGCGGTGGCCGGACGGTTCGCGCGGATCAGGCGCCGCCGAGCAGTCCGCCGACCGTCGTCGACGTCGCCGACGGTGTGCTCTGGCTGACGCTCGAAGTGCCGGAAGCGGGAGCAGAGCTTGACGCCGGCGTCGATGAGGTGGTCTTCGCCGCGGTGGTCCCGGCCGTCGACGCCGCCTTCGTGGCAGTGCTGCCCGCCGTTGACGCCGCCTTCGTCGCCGTAGTGCCGGCCGTTGACGCCGCCTTCGAAGCAGTCGTGCCGGCCGTCGACGCCGCCTTCGAAGCAGTCGTGCCGGCCGTCGACGCCGCCTTCGAAGCAGTCGTGCCCAGCGTCGACGCGGCCTTCGTCGCCGTGGTGCCGGCCGTCGACGCCGCTTTCGTCGCAGCGGTGCCCGTCGTTGACGCCGCCTTCGTGGCCGTAGTGCCAACCACGGCCCCCGCCGTCTTCGCCGTGCTACCCACCGCCGAGTTCAGCGTCTTGGTCGTGCCGCCGACCAGCGCGCCAGTGGTCTTCGTCGTACCGCCAACGACGCCCCCTGCCTTGCTGACGGTATCTCCGACCGCAGAGCCTGCGTTCTTGGTGGTGCTGCCGACTGCGGAGCCGGCGTTGGTCACGGTGTTGCCGACGGCGGAGCCGGCGTTGCCGGCGGTCTTGCCGACCGTGGATGTCGCGCCGCCGACCGCGCTGCCGACGGGCGGCGACGCCTTGCCCAGCGTGCTCCCCAGCTGCGAGCCGGTCTTCTGCACGGTGCTCCCCAACGTGTTGCCGGCTCCCTGAACCGCGCTGCCGGCGCCCGAGCCGACGTTCTTCACCGCGCTGCCGGCGCCCGAGCCGACGTTCTTCACCGCGCTGCCGGCGCCCGAGCCGACGTTCTTCACCGCGTTACCGGCGCCCGAGCCGACGTTCTTCACCGCGTTACCGGCGCCCGAGCCGACGTTCTTCACCGCGTTACCGGCACCAGAGACGATCCTGCTGGCCGCACTGCCGGCGCCCGCGCCGACCTTGTCCAGGCTGCGCGAGACCGTCGAGCCGGCGCTCCTACTCAGGCCGGTGACGGAGCTTCTGATCGCCGAACCAGCCTGCGAAGCGACAGAGTTCGAGCTCCCGCTACTGCCCGGCGAGCCCGCCGCGGTCGATGTGGAGGGCGATCCCGCGGGTGCCGTTCCCGGGGCACCGGGTGCCGCGCCCGCCGTCGACGTTCCCGGGAGCGTTCCGCCACCGCCGGCCGCAGTGCTGGCTGATCCGCCCCCGGCAGCGCCACTGGACCGGCCGGGCTGTTGATGGCCCAGCCCCGCGCCCTGGGCGGACGACCGAGCAAAATCCACCTTCGGATGGGAATGATCGCCTCCGCTCGTCAGGCCATGGACGACTCCCCCGCCCGCGCCGGCGATTGCCAGCGCTGCCGCCGCGGTGGCCGCCTTTCCCAGCGTGACGGACTGGCCGCCGGAGTCGGCCATCGTGGCTGCCTTCTGGATCGTGCCGACAAGCGCCAAATGGGCACCAGCACCCGATGACGCCGGCTCTTCGAGAGCGGACTCCTCGGCAATCCCGGAGGACTCACCCGAGGCGCCGGAGCCACCGGATGCGGATCCGCTGCCGCCGTGCCCATCGTCTCCCGGCCCCCCACCGCGACGCTTGTCCCAGGGCCAGCGCCACAGCTCCAACGGGAAGGGAAGCAGCGCGGCGATCCGAGCGGCGATGCTGCGCGGCTTGACAAGCGCCTGATCGACCCCGGCCACCAGAGCCGCCTGACGGCAGGCTTGGCAGTGGGCGAGATGGCGCGCGAACCGCCGCCGGTCCTTGACTCCAAGCGACTTGGCCGATTCCATCCGGCCGTCGGCGATGGCGGTTTGAATCTCCACGCAACGACGGCCGCTGGCCAGCTCCTGGTACTCCTCGTTGAGCTTGCGACGCGCGCGGAACAGGGCGCTCTCGACCATCTGCCGAGACATCTGCAGCCGTTCGCCGATCTCGTCGTAGGAGAGGCCCTCGAACTCCCGCATCACCAGCATCTGGTGGTGGCTGTCGGACAAGCCGCCGAACGCTCCACGGAGGTCGTGCAACTGCTGTCGGCTCTCGGCCGCCGCCGGCGGCGTCGGAACTGCCGACAGCGTGGTGGACCGGTCGGTCACGATCTCGCCGTCTGTCTCCAGAGGCACCTCCAGGAACCGGCTGCCCCGCCGGAACTCGTCGATGCAGGCGTTCTTGGCGATCTCGTAGAGCCAGGGCTTGAATGCGATTCGCTGGTCGGTCGCGCGCAGGCGCTTGAGCGCCGAGATGAAGACGTCCTGGGCGATGTCCTCCGCCCGCGCGTGGTCGTGAACCCGGCTCAGGATGAACGCTGAGATCCGGTCGCGGTAACGCGCGTAAAGCTCCTCGAACGCGCTGTCATCGCCGGTGCGTGTGGCCGCGACGAGGTCCTGCTCGCTGGTCACGGTTGCCCACGTACGATTAACCTGCGTCAGCGCCACGGTTTGCCCCTTGCTGCGTGTGTTGGACGGACATCGCTCCCCCCCGGGACCTAAACGAGGCTCTCCAAGGCCTTCGGTCGGCGGGCTTCCTTGGATCATTCCCAGCAGCCAAAGTTGGTAAACAACCCCCATCGAACGGAAATAGACGCTGCAAGCGGACAGTTTTCCGAGCTCTGGCGTTGCCAGCGTCCGCCCCTCGGTGCATACTTGTGGGCATGTAGTGAACGGCAAAGGAGAGAAAATCGATGGCCAATCACCTGACGCCCACAGAGCTCGCACGCGAAGCTGGCTTGGAACGTCGAGATGTGATCGTCAAGTGCGTCGAGCTGGGTGTCCCGATCTTCAACGGTCGGATCGATAAGACCCTGTTCCTCTCGAGTCTGCAGGAGATCACGACGATCTCCACGACACCACAACGGGCGCAGGCCGCGGGCGCCTAGCGCTACGCGAAGACAAAGCGCTACGCGAAGACAACCCGGGTCCTAAGCCGCGGGCGCCTAGCGCTACGCGAAGACACCCGGGTCCTAAGCAGCGGCGCCTAGCGCTCCCCTTCCGACGCAGGCAAAACGCTCACAGCCGTCCCCCGGCTCACCTGGATCACCGCTGCTGCGCCGCCTGCCGTAGCAGGGTCGATGTCGTCTGCTCCAGAATCTTCCGCCACGCTCGAGTCGGTTCCCGCTCGGCCTCGAAATGCTCGACAACGCTGCGCACGCGGGTGGCGGAGATCTCGATCCCATGCCGAGCGCAGATGCGCTTGAAATACGGGTAGTCGTTGGCGAGCTTCAACGTCACCGACTCAAAGCCGTGCCGGGCCACCTCCACCCGCGACGTGAAGTTCATGACGCCGGTCTGAAACATCAGCTCGTCACGGGAGTCGGGCTCGATCAGGATGATGTCGACCCCCGGATAGCGCTCCTCCCAGCGCCGAGCGAGCTCGTGGAGTCGCTGGTGCGCCAGCAGCTTGAACGCCTGGTAGCCAACCTGCGGGAAGCCCATGGCCGAGACCCGCCGGGGCCGAGACCCGGTGGCGGTGGGAAGCTCGGACTCCAAGTCGTTGGCGTACGGCACCAGCGGGTTGACCACCACGATGAACTTGGCGCCGGCCTCGACGGCGATGTCAAGATTGGTGGTGGATGCGATCCCGCCGTCGACGAACTCCCGGTTGCGAATCTCGACCGGTTTGTAGAGCATCGGCAGCGCGCTGGATGCGCTGACGGCGCGCGAGATGGGGACCTCGACCCATCCCTCGGCTCCGAAGACCACGCGTTCGCAGGTGTCGAGGTCGGTGGCGGTCAGGTAGAGCTCGGCACCCAGCTGACGAAAGTCATCGCTGCGGCCCGGGTCAGACAGGATTCGGCGCATGTAGCGCTCGATTCCATCGGCCGAGTACAGCCCGGCGGGCAGGGCCTCGGCCAGCCCGAGCACCAGGTCGATCGCCGAGACCTGGCCGATATCCTGCGCCAGCGCCAGGAGCAGATGAGTCAGTCGCAGCGGGAACTGGAGACCGCGGGTCACGAACTCGCGGTAATTGGGCCTCAGCAGCCAACTGGCACGGGCATCGGGGAACGGTGTCGGCGCCTGGCCGACGATCACCCGCATCATCTCCTCGGGGGTGACGCCATTGGCGACGGCGGCGGCGACGAAGGCCCCGGCGCTGGTCCCGACATAGACGTCGAATTGGTTCACGGTGCGGTTCGTCGACAGGAGATCGAGGGCCCGAAGGGCGCCGATCTCGTATACCCCGCCTGTGAATCCGCCGCCTCCGAGTACGAGCGCGGTCTTGGAGGGCCGACTGGGCTGGGTCTTCCCGCCGCGGGTGCCCGGAGCCGCGCGATCCTTGCCCGATGCGTCGAGCTTGACGACCTTGCCCATGCCCGTCCCGAGTCTAGTCTGAATAAACACCGAAGCTTTGCGCCGCCCGATGGGTTACACATAATCGATGCGGATCGTCTGCACCACGATCGCAGCGGTGCTGGCGCTGGCGTTGGGCCCGGCGTCGACGGCGCTGGCGAGCGGCGGCAGGGGCGCGGCGCCGGCCACCGCAAAGATCCCCAAGGCTGCCGCCACCCCAGCAGGTCATTCTCTCGACGGCGGCCTGAACCAGGGCATGCGCCAGGCCGGCCGGTTCAGTGGGGCCTACGTGCTGGACCTGAACACCGGGCAGTCGCTGTACTCGCGCAATGCCCGCACCGGCCGGCTGCCTGCGTCGGTGGAGAAGCTCTGGACTACGACGACGGCGCTGCAGCGCTTCGGTCCGTCGGCGACGCTCAGCACGTCGGTGCTCGGGCTCGGCCAGCTGAAGGGCACGAAGTTCGTCGGCACCCTGTACCTGCGTGGCGGGGGTGATCCCACCTTCGGCTCGGCGGCGTTTGACCACTCCAGTTACGGCAGCGGGGCGACAGTCCAGCAGCTGGTCGCCAATCTCGTCCAGTCGACGGGGATCCGCTCGCTGCAGGGGCGGGTGATCGCCGACCAGACGATGTTCGACTCCATTCGCGGCACTCCGGCCACCGCAGAGCAGCCGGCGATCGAAGTCGAGGGTGAGCTCAGCGCCCTGTCGTTCAATCGCGGCTGGGCGAACTCGACCGGCAGCGTGTACTTCGCGCATCCGGCGCTCGAGGGCGGCGAGCAGTTCGTCGCGGCGCTCCGCGCCGCCGGCGTGGCCGTGCCCAGCACGACGCCGGTGACCGCCGGGTCCACCCCGCCCGGCGCTACGACCCTGGCCAGCGTGCCTTCCCCGTCGATGGCGACGCTGATCTCGCTCACCAACATCCCGTCTGACAACTTCTTCGCCGAGACGCTGCTCAAGGACCTGGGCGCGCGCTTCGGGGGGGCGGGGACCACCGCTGCCGGCGCCGGGGTAGTGAGGACGTGGGCCGCCCAGCACTTTGGCCTGCGCCCCCGGCTCGATGACGGCTCGGGCCTGTCCCGGTACGACCGAACGACGCCGATCCAGGTGGTGACGCTGCTCAAGGACATGGCCACCAACTCGCAGTTCGTCGCGTCACTCGCGATCGCCGGCGAATCCGGAACGCTGGCCGACGAGATGAACGGGACCTATGCCCAGGGCCGCTGTCGTGGCAAGACCGGGACGCTGCACGACGTCTCCAACGTCGTCGGCTACTGCCGCGCCCGCGACGGGCATACGCTGGCGTACGCCTTGATGATGAACGGAGTCGTTCCGGTTTACGCGCATCCGATCCAGGACCGGATGCAGGTGGCGCTCGCCAAGTACGACGGGTGAGCGTTCAAACGGGCGAGACGGCCGGCTCGGCAAAGCCTGAGAGCCTCACCCGCCAACCGGAGCCGCGCCCGCGCCGGAGCCGGCGGCGGCTCGGGTTCGCAGGGTCACCAACAGGAACCCGACAAACGCCTGCGCCGGCGGCGACAAGTCGTGCGGCAGATCACAGACGACCGCGCCGCGGCGCCCTTTGCGAATCGAGCCGACCACAGCCCGTTGGTCGTGGAGCTCCATCTCGGAGCGCCAGGGGGACTTCCTCCGCAGCTCATAGGCCGAGTCGCCGACGCGGATCGCCCACCGTCCGCCCCGTCCGGCATCCGCGGTGGCGACCACGGCTCCCGCCTGCACCAGGGAAAGGTGCCTGCGGCCGTGGCGCTCGAAGGCGTAAGCCTGACCATCAAGTTCGCCGGTCATCGTTTCCCGGAAGCGACGGCGAACCCAGCTCCCGCGGTGGCCACGATCATCCCGCACCGCATATCGCGGGGTCAGCCAGCTGAGCATCTCGATCTCGAGCACAGGACGACGTCAGGCGTCGGACTCGTATCGCTCGGCCACAGTCCGATCTGCGCCTAGGGAGCGAGCAGCTCCCGCAGCCCGGCCTCATCGATCACCGGCACCCCAAGCCGCTCGGCCTGGGCGAGCTTGGAGCCCGCGCTGTCGCCGGCGACGACGTAGGCGGTCTTGCGCGAGACCGAGCCGGTGACGCGTCCGCCGGCGGCGATCACCCGCTCGGTCGCCTGCTCCCGAGTCAGCTCCGGCAGGGTGCCGGTGAGCACCAGGGTCTTGCCCGCGAGCGGTCCCTCGCCGGGCGGCGGGCCCGACTGCTCCATCGGCAAACCGCGCTGGCGCAGATCCTCAATCAGTTTGAGCATCAGCTCGTCGTGGAGCTGGTCGTGGATCGTGATCGCCATCTTGGGTCCCACCCCCGGGGTCGCCTCGATCGCCGCGGGATCCGCGGCCAACAGGGCATCGACCGTCCGGAAGTGCTGCGCGAGGTTGCGGCCGGTGACGCCGCCGACCTCCTCGATTCCCAGCGCGAACAGCAGCCGGCCGAACGGCTGGCGCTTGGACTGCTCGATCGCGGCGATCAGCTTCTCCGCCGAGACCGAGCCGAACCCTGGCTGCTCGGCGATCCGGCCCGCCTCCAGGCCGTAGAAGTCGGCGGCTGTGTGGACCCAGCCGAGGTCCATGAACAGGCTCACCTGCTTCTCCCCCAGGCCGTCGATGTCCATCGCGCCGACGTAGTGCTTGAGCAGCTGCCACCGGCGTCCCGCGCAGTCGCGGTTGGGGCAGCGGGTGAACACCGCGCCCTCCGGCTTCACCGTCGGGGTGTCGCAGACCGGACAGCGCTCGGGTGGACGCGGGGGATCGCGCCGGTCCTGGCGCTCGGCCACGTGCGGCGCCGGTGAGAGCACCTGGGGAATCACGTCGCCGGCGCGCAGGACGATGACGTCCTCGTCCTCGCGGATGTCCTTGCGGGCGATGTCCTCCTCGTTGTGCAGCGTCGCCAGCTTGATGGTCACGCCGGCGACGCGGACCGGCTCCAGCATCGCGTAGGGATGCAGGTCCCCGAACTTGCCCGGATTCCAGCCGATCCCATTCAGTCGGGTGACCGCCGTTGTCGGCGGGAACTTCCAGGCGATCGCCCAGCGCGGATCGCGGCCGACGACGCCGAGCCGTCGCTGCAGATCGAACTGGTTGACCTTGACCACGACGCCGTCGATCTCGAAATCGAGCGATCCCCGGCGGCGCTCCCATCCCTCGCACTGGGCGACGACCTCCTCCTCGGTCTGAAGCTTCTTGACGTCGGGGTGAACCGGGAACCGATGCGCGCGCAGCCACTCCAGCGCCTCCCAATGAGCGTGCAACGACAGGCCCCGGCTGACGCCGACGGCGTAGCACCACAGCGACAGCGGTCGATCGGCGGCCAGCTTGGGATCCAGTTGCCGGATCGTCCCGGCGGCCGAGTTGCGCGGGTTCATGAACGTCGACAGACCGGCTTGCGCTCGGCGCTCGTTGAGGGCGGCGAAGTCCGGCAGCGACATGTAGACCTCGCCGCGGACCTCGAGCAGCGCCGGCGGGTCGTCGCTGTCCAGCCGCAGCGGGATCGAGCCGATCGTGCGCAGGTTGTGGGTGACGTCCTCGCCCACCTCGCCGTTGCCCCGCGTCGCCCCCCGCACGAACCGGCCGTTTTCATAGATGAGCGAGATCGCCAGCCCATCGATCTTGGGCTCGGCCACGAACTCGAACTTCGGGTCCTCGATGCCCTCCCGCGCCAGGTGGTTGCGCATCCGGTGGATCCACGCCCTCAGCTCCTCGGCCGAGCGCGCATTGGCCAGCGACAGCATCGGCTCCGGATGACTCACCTTGACCAGATCGGAAACGGGCTCGCCGCCGGTTCGCTGAGTCGGGGAAACGGACCCACCCACCCCCAGTAGCTCTGGGTGCGCCGCCTCGATTCCGCGCAGCTCGTCCAACAGCGCGTCGTATTCGGCGTCGCCGATCTCGGGATCGTCCAGCACGTAGTACCGGTAGCCGTGGTGCTCAAGCACGCGCCGCAGCTCGACGACGCGCTCCGCGAGCGCAACCTGCGACTCGCCGGCCTTCGCGCTCACCGGTCGGTCACCTCGTCGGCCGCCGGCGCGATCAGGCGAGCGAGATCGTAGGCCTGCAGCGACGTCAGCCCGGCTCGGTCGGTGAGGTCGAAGTGGATCGGCGTGACCGCGATCCGCCCGGCGGCGACCGCGGCCAGGTCGGTGCCGGTCTCCTCGCGCTCGAAGCTGGCGTCACCATAGATCCGATAGAGCCGCCGCCCGCCCGCGCTCTCGTCGACGAGGGCGAGCTCATCGCTGTAGATGCGCTTGCCGAGCCGCGCCACCTCCACCCCGGCGGGCGCCGAGCCCGGAGCGTTGATGTTCAACAGGGTGCCCGCCGGCAGCGGCACGTCCTGGAGCTCGGCGACGAGCCGCGCCGTGAAGCTGGCCGCGGTCTCGAAGTCAAACGCCGAGCCGGCGCGGAAATCGAGCTCACGCGACATCGACTGCTGCGAGACCGCGATCCCCGGTAGGCCGAGCACGATCGCCTCCAACGCCGCCGCGACGGTACCCGAGTAGGTGATGTCGTCGCCGAGGTTGGAGCCGTGGTTGATGCCTGACACGACCAGCTCCGCTTCGAATCCCTCGACCAGTCCGAGGTTGGCAAGTCGCACGCAATCGACGGGGGTGCCATCGGTGGCATAGCCGACGGTGCCGTCCTGGAAATCGACCTCCTGGACCCATAGCGGGCGCCGGGTGGTGATCGAGCGAGCCATCGCCGAGCGGTTGCCGTCCGGGGCGATGACCGCCACCTGCACCGCCGGCAGCGCCACCAGGGCGCGGCGCAGCGCCTGCAGCCCGTCGGCCTCGATCCCGTCGTCGTTGGTCAACAGTACGCGCACTGAAGTCAATGCTATGTGGTCGGTCGCCTACGTAACCGACCACGAGTCGGCCGCAGGCGGGAACACCGCGCCAGTCGCATCCGGCGAAGCAGCCAAGCAACGAGCGGCATTGCACGGCGCTGGGCTGCGGGCTCGGGTGCGCTCAGCTCGCGATCCCGGGCGCGCTCAGCTGCGGCCCGAGTGGTCACATCCATCACCGCCCGGGCCGCAGCCATCCCCCATAAACGCCTACGCCCCTCGTTGTCGCCGGATCCTAGGTTCTCGGGGAGCCGCGCGCCATCGAACATCCGTCCAAATTAGGGTCGATCAGACAGGACGTGCGCTCCGCCGTAGCCGGCGCCGACCAAGTGCAGCCCGTGTGGCGGCGCCGTCGCTCCCGCCTCCGAGCGCGCCCGGCCGGTCAGCAGATCGGCGAATTGCTCCACCGATCTCCGCCCGCCGCCGACCTCGAGCATCGTGCCCACCAGGACTCGGATCATGTTGCGCATGAACGCGTCCGCCTCGATCCAGAACTCGGCCAACCCCGGTGAAACCGGTTCCCAGGACGCGGTGAGGACGTCTCGTGAGAAGCGGACGTGCTCGGTGTCGGTCGGCGTGAACGCGGTGAAGTCGTGGGTGCCGGCCAGGAGCGCAGCGCAGTGCTGCATCGGCGACAGATCCAGCCGGTGGGGCCAGTGGAGCGCCAGCCGGCGCTCGTAGGGGCTGCGCGCGCGCCGGGTCAGGACCCGGTAGCAGTAGGCCCGGCTGGTCGCGTCGCGGCGGGCGTCGAAGCCCGAGGGCGCCGCGGCGCTTTCCAGCACCGCCACGTCGTAGGGCAGCAGCGCGTTGAGCGAATCGGCAGGCGCCGGCTCGCCGGGATAGCTGGCGACCTGGCCGCGCGCGTGCACGCCGGCGTCGGTGCGGCCGGCCACCGTCAGCGCGACCGAGTCGCGGCGCAGCACGATGGCCAGCGCCCGTTCGAGCTCGCCCTGAATCGTCCGCCGGCCGGGCTGCCGGGCCCAGCCCGAGAAGTCGGTCCCGTCGTACTCGATCAGCAGGCGGCTTACGGCCGTGCGGGAAACCGCGTCCGGGTCCGGGCCGGCCATCGCTCCGCTCCAAGATTCCGGGAGACCGCTTCGCCCGGCCGGCAATTACCACGGCCCAGCATCCGGCTGGGCCTTCAGACGAGCTCGAAGAGCACCATCTCGGTGCTGTCCGAGCGGCGCGGCCCCAGCTTCAGGATCCGCGTGTAGCCGCCCGGGCGCTCCGTGTAGCGCGGCGCGATCTCCTCGAACAGCTTGTAGACGGTGAACTTGTCCTGGCCGAGCGCCGACAGCGCCTGACGCCGGGCGTGCAGATCGCCGCGCTTGGCGAGCGTGATCAACCGCTCCAGCTCGGGCTTGACCGCCTTGGCCTTGGCCTCCGAGGTCCGGATGCGCTCGTGCTCGATGACCTCCTTGCACAGGTTCATCAGCAGCGCCTTGCGATGCGAGGCGCTGCGGCTGAGCTGGTATCGCTGACGCTGATGGCGCATGCCGGCTAATCGTTGCGCAATCCGAGACCGCGTGCGTGCAGCGTCTCGATCACCTCGTCGATCGACTTCTTGCCGAAGTTGGGGATCGCGTTGAGCTCCCCTTCGGTCTTGGAGACGAGGTCGCCGACGGTCTGGATGCCGGCCCGCTTCAGGCAGTTGTAGGAGCGCACGCCGAGCTCGAGCTCCTCGATCAGGATGTCGTCCATCGCGTTCGGGGGCCGCGAGTTGGTGCCCATCTGGGCGCCGCCGACGAGACCCTGGTCCAGCGCGCCGGGCGCGCCGACGTCCCGCAGCTCCACCACCCGGTCGGCGTCGGTGAAGATCGCCAGCTGCGAGATGAGGATCTCGGCGGCCTCGCGCAGCGCCGCGTGCGGGTCGATCGAGCCGTCGGTCTCGATGTCGAGCGTGAGCTTGTCGAAGTCGGTCTTCTGGCCGACCCGGGCCTGCTCGACGTTGTAGGCGACGCGGCGCACCGGCGAGAAGATCGAGTCGATGGGGATCACGCCGATCGGCTGATCGGGAGATTTGTTCTCCTCGGCCGGACGGTAGCCACGGCCCCGGCCGATGGTCAGGTACACCTCGAGCTTGGTCTTCTTCTCCAGCGTCGCGATGTGGGCATCCGGGTTGAGGATCTCGACGCCGGAGGGCAGATCGATGTCCTTGGCGGTGATCTCGCCCGGCCCGGTGACGACCAGCGGCGCCTCGATCTCGGTGGCGTCCGAATGCATGCGGCAGACGATGCCCTTGAGGTTCAGGACGATGTCGGTGACGTCCTCCTTGACGCCGCGGATCGTCGAGAACTCGTGGGCAACGCCCTCGATCCGCACGCTGGTCACCGCCGCGCCGGCCAGCGACGACAGCAGCACGCGCCGCAGCGAGTTGCCAAAGGTGTAGCCGAAGCCCCGATCCAATGGCTCGATCGTGAATGATCCGCGAGTGTCGTCGACCGACTCGCTGGAGATTCGGGGCACTTGGAAGTCAAGCATCACATTTCCTAACATCGTGGGTTCTGGGCCGCCTCCGGCGGCGCGGGCGTCGACCGGGGCCTTCTGACCCCGGCGGCGACCTGAGTTCGTCTACTTCGAGTACAGCTCGACGATCAGCTGTTCCTGCACCGGCGCGGCGATCTCCCGCCGCTCCGGCTTGCGCAGAACCTTGGCCGTCAGCGAGTCGTGGTCGGCCTGCAGCCACGCCGGGACCTGACCGGTCAGCTCGGTGGCGTCCCGGATCACCTGGGTCGCCGTCGACTTGGTGTGAATCGCGATCACATCGTTGTCGCGCAGCTGGTAGCTGGGGATGTTCACCCGCCGCCCGTTGACGGTCCAGTGTCCGTGCAGGATCAGCTGACGCGCCTGGCGGCGCGAGGCGGCGAAGCCGAGGCGGACGAGCACGTTGTCGAACCGGCACTCGAGCATCCGCAGCAGGTTCTCGCCGGTCACCCCTTGCTGGCGTGATGCCTTCTCGTAGTAGTTGCGGAACTGCTGCTCCAGGACGCCGTAGTAGCGACGCGCCTTCTGCTTCTCGCGCAACTGCACGCGGTACTCGCTCTGCTTCTGCCGGCCCCGGCCGTGCTCGCCGGGCGGGTATGAACGCCGCTCGACGCCGCACTTGTCGGTCAGGCAGCGCTCACCTTTGAGGAACAGCTTCTGGCCTTCTCGGCGGCACTGCTTGCACTGCGGTGAGGTATCGCGAGCCATGTCAGACGCGCCTGCGCTTCCGCGGTCGGCAACCGTTGTGCGCCTGCGGGGTGACGTCCTTGACGCCGGTCACCTCCAGACCGGCGGCCTGCAGCGATCGGATCGCGGTCTCGCGTCCCGATCCCGGGCCCTTGACGAACACCTCGACCCGCTGGAGGCCATGCTCGATCCCCTTGCGGGCAGCCGCGTCCGCGGTCACCTGCGCGGCGAACGGAGTTGACTTGCGCGAGCCCTTGAAGCCCGCGCCGCCGGCCGACTCCCACGCGATCACGTTTCCCTCGCGGTCGGTGAGCGACACGATCGTGTTGTTGAACGAGGTCTTGATGTGCGCCTGGCCGATCGGGATGTTCTTGCGAACCCGGCGGCGACCCCGCTGAGGCCTACGTGGAGCCGGACTCACTTCTTACCGGCCTTCTTCTTGCCGGCCACCTGCATCCGCTTGGGACCCTTGCGCGTGCGCGCGTTGGTCTTGGTGTTCTGGCCCCGGACCGGCAGGCCACGGCGGTGGCGCAGACCGCGGTAGCAGCCGATCTCCTGCAGGCGCTTGATGTTCTGCGAGCGCTCCCGGCGCAGGTCTCCCTCGACGGTCACCGAGCCGTCGATCAGGTCGCGGAGCTGCACGACCTCCTCCTCGGTGAGGTCGCGCACCTTGCGGTCGGGCTCGACGCCGACCTTGGTCAGCAGCTCGTTGGAGGTGGAGCGACCGATCCCGTAGATGTACGTGAGGCCGATCTCGACCCGCTTGTTGAGGGGGATGTTGACCCCTGAAATTCGCGCCATGGGACGTTCCTTACCGGGCGGGGGCCTCAGCCCTGCCGCTGCTTGTGACGGGGGTTCGGACAGATCACCAGCACGCGCCCGTGGCGGCGGATGATCTTGCACTTCTCACACATCGGTTTGACCGACGGTCGTACCTTCACGATGATTCGCTCTCAGGATTAGAAGACGTTCCAGGTTGGATCCGCGGCCCAGCTCTGGCGACCGGTGCAGTCGCCGCTACCGCGCCGAAGATACGTCCACGCAGCCGCAGACATCGCGTTGCAGACGCACCGGGGGATGGTAGCAGGGCCCTTGCCGAGCCGACCGCCGGTTGTGCTAGGGGGCGGCGCTGCCGCGCCGCTTGTTTTTCATGCGGCGGCGCGACCGTCGCTGACCTCGCGCCACGGGGTCAGCACCCGGGGCCCGGCGGCCGTGACGGCGATCGTGAACTCGAAGTGGGCAGCCAGCGAGCCGTCCTGCGAGAAGATCGACCAGTGGTCGTCGGCGACGCGCACGCCGTGGCGTCCGGCGGTGACCATCGGCTCCACCGCCAGCACCATGCCCTCCTCGAGCACGATCCCGGTGCCGGGAGCGCCGTAGTTGGGGATCTGCGGATCCTCGTGCATGTCGCGCCCGATCCCGTGGCCGACCAGCGAGCGCACCACCGACAAGCCCTCGGCCTCGACGCGCTCCTGGACGGCATGGGACACGTCACCCAACCGATTGTCGGTCCGGCATTGCGCAACGGCGGCGAGCAGCGACTCCTCGGTGACCCGCAGCAGCTTCTGCGCAATCGGGCTGATCGGGCCCACCGCGAACGTGCGCGCCGCGTCGGCGACCCAACCGTCGAGCACGACTCCGATGTCGACCGACAGGATGTCACCTCGGCCCAGCTTGTAGGGACCGGGAATTCCGTGGACGATCATCGAGTTCGGGGACGCGCAGATGGAGCCGGGAAAGCCCCGGTACCCTTTGAATGCCGGAGTCGCGCCCTGCGAGCGGATGAAGCGTTCGGCGGCCTGATCGAGATCGCCGGTGGTGATGCCGGGACGGATCTTGCCCTCCAGCAGGTTCATCGTCCGCACCAGGATCGCTCCCGCCGCGGCCATCCGCTCGACCTCCTCGGGGGTCTTCTTGATGATCATCCGACGTACAACGCTAGCGCCCGCACCGACGCTAGACGTCCTCCTCAAGGCGCAGCGTGGCGATCACCGCGCGGATGTGGCCGTGGACGTCGGCCGGCTCGCGAGTGCCGTCGATCCGCCGAAGCAACCCGAGCCCGTCGTAGTAGTCGATGAGGGGCGCGGTCTTCTCGTGATAGACCCGCAGCCGGTTCTTGACCACCTCGGGTTGGTCGTCGTCGCGCTGGATCAGCCGCGACCCGTCCTGGTCGCACACCCCCTCGCGCTTGGGCGGGTCGAACTCCACGTGGTAGTTGTGCCCGGACTTGACGCACACCCGGCGCCCGGACAGCCGCCGGATGAGCTCGTCGTCGGGGACGTCGATCAGCAGCACCGCGGTGACCCGGCGGCCGAGGTCGTCCAGTTGCTTCTCCAGCGCCTGGGCCTGCTCGATGGTTCGCGGGAAGCCGTCGAGGATGAAGCCGTCCTCGGCGTCGTCCTCGCGCAGGCGGTCGGCCGCCATCGCCACGATCAAATCATCGGGAACCAGGTCGCCGGCGTCCATGTACTCCTTCGCCTGCTCGCCGAGCTCGGTCTCGTCGCGCACGTTGGCGCGCAACATGTCGCCGGTGGAGATGAACGGCAACTGGAAATCCGTGCGCAGCCGGTCGGCCTGGGTGCCCTTGCCCGCCCCGGGCGGACCGAACAGGATCAGGTTGAGCTGCGCAGCCACGCGTGCACTGTATCGGTCCGCCCTCGTGCCGGCCCAGCAGTGTGTTCAGGTCCGGGCCTCCTCGGGTTCCTCGTACCAGCGGACTCGTTCTCCCACCCGAGCACGCATCTTCCACTTCGCCCCCTTGGGGGCGGCGGCGAGTCCGTCGCCCAACGCCACGATCCGCTCGCGCACGGACGCCGTCGACTCCGCATCGAGCCCGAATCCCTCGGTCAGCTCACTCAGGGTCCCCAGGCTGCGGTGGAAGGTGTGCTCAAGCCCCCAGTCGTTACGCGTCGCCGCCGCGATCCTGTCGAGGTCGATCTGCTCGCGGCCGAGGCCGTGATCCACCAGCACCGCCAGGAGGTCCTGAACGTCCTTCGCGTTGATGTTGACCACCTGGAGCTTGGTCATCAGCAGGTCGGCCAGCGTGATGGTCAGCCCGTCGCTCGACGCGCTGTCACGCAGATCGAGGTCGTGCGCCATCGTGAACCGATCGAGCAGCACGTCGACCGGTCGATCCCGCATCGGGTCGTGGAAGTTCAAGCGGGTCGCCCCGTGCAGAGCGTTGAACATCTTGTCGGGCTCGTAGCCATGCTGCTCCAGGAACGCGGTTATCCGCTTGCGGTCCGCGGCTCGGCCGATGAAGTCGGCATCCCCGTAGTCACGAGCCAGCGGCGGGCGACGGGCGCTAGGGCATTGACACCACACCGCCACGCCACCGAGCAGGCGTAGGGCCAGCCCGGCGTCCCGGGCGGCGACGGCCAGCCGCCGCCCCTCCTCGGCGACGTTCGCGAGGGTCTGGGTGGCGGCGGAGTCAGACACTGGGGATCACGACGGGATCATGCCTCTCCGAAGGCGGCGAGCGCCTGCTTCCAGTACGCCACGCTCGCTCTCAGCTCGTCCAACACCGTCGCGTCGTCGGCCTCAAACGCGGGAATGACCTCGAGCATCAGCGTGGCCGCGCGCGCTCCCGAGTCGGCCAATGCCCTGAGCACGGGCCCGGCGTGGACCCGGCCCCGCCGGTTGTACTCCTCGGTAAATGGCCAGTGGTGGTCTGAGCCGGCGTCGCTCTGCTGCAGGTGGATCATGCTCGCCTGCCGGCCGAGCCTGACCAGCCATGCGTACGGATCCGCCTCGTCCCCGGCCGTCCCCGGCACGCACTGATGGCCCACGTCCAGGCAGAGGGTCAGCGCTGCGTGGGTGTCGTCGCCGGAGCTCATCAGCGACTCGATGTCGGCCATCCGGCAGGGTTCGCGGTCACAGGCCATGTTCTCCACCAGTAACGCCTCGAGGCCGTGCGCTCGCGCCAGCTTGGCCAGCCGGGAGAGACGGCCGTGGAGCTCCTCCCACAGATGTTGGCGCCGCGCCGGGGTGTCGGCGTCCCGCCGGGAGAGGCTGCCGGTGTGGCCCCCGAAGCTGCTCGCCCCCAGGCGGGAGCTGAGGCGGATCGCGTCCGCCCAATAGGCCTCGGCCCGGTCGCGCTGCGCCGGCTCCGGGTCCAGCATCATGTTGGCCGAGTATGCGATCAGTCCAGTGAAGACCGAATCGATGCGGATCCCACGCGCGGTGCAGGCGTCGCGCACGCCCTGGGCATCGCTCTCCCCGTCCCGGCTCGGATCCGACAGATCGAGGCTGTGCTGCACCACCTCCAAATCCAGTTCCTCGCGGACGATCTGCGTCCACTCGTCGGGCCGCGGCCAGCGCTTCACGGCGAAGCAATTGTTGACCCCCAGCGTGAGCCTCACGGCTGTAGCCTCACCGCGTCTGAGCCGCGGACGTCCAGGAACCACTGGTAGCGCTCACCGATGGCGACTCCGGAGCCCGGATCGGGCTCGAACACCCGAGCGCGGCCCAGGTTCGCGGCGGCGGCGTCCTGAACCTCCGCGGCGAAGCCGGTCTGCGCGGCCGCGAGCAGGGCGACGCCCACCGGCGCCGAGTCGTGGGCGAGGTGTCGCACCGGACGCGCCAACGCGGCGGCCTTGATCTGTCCCAGGGTGGCAAGACGAGCCCCGCCGCCGGCCACGCGTAGCTCGTCCAGCGGTGAGCCAGCCGCGATCAGCACCGACACCGTCTCGGCCACCGCGAAAGCCAGCCCCTCCAGCACGGCATACGCCAGTTCCGCGCGGCCGTGACGATCCGACAGGCCCACGAACGCCGCCCGCAGGCTGGGATCGTCGCGCTCGCCGTCGCCGAGGTAGGGGAGGAACAGAGGCGCGGCCAGCCGAGGCTCGGTCCGGCCCCGGGCCAGGTCGGTGAGGACGCGGGCCGCGCCCGCCTCGAGCGTCTCGAAGCCGTCGAATGCAAACTGCTCGAGCGCCCAGGTGAGTGCCGCCCCACTGACGTTGACCCCGAGCTCGGTGCAGTAACAGTCGGGCACGACGTGGCTGTAGTGAGTGATGCGCAGATCGGCGCTCGGCTCCGGGATCACCGAGTTCAGGCATGACGACGCCCCCGCCATCTCGCTGATCGATCCCGGCGCCACCACGTCGCTCCCGAACGCCGCGCACTGGCTGTCGGCGGCGCCGAGCACGACGGGGCAGCCGGGCGAGATGCCGGTGCGCGCCGCGGCTGCCTCGCCGACCGACGCGATCCGGCTCCAAGGCGCGAACACCGGTGGAAACAGCTCGCTGGAGAGCGAGAACGAATCCAGCAGGTCGTCCGCCCATGCCCGCTGCCGGAGGTCGTAGAAGAGCGTCGAGTTGGCGTGGGTCTCGTCGGTCGCGGTGACCCCGGTCAGCGCATGCAGCGCCACGTCGCGCGGCTGCATGAAACAGTCAGCAGCGTCGAACGTGGCCCGATCGTGCGCGCGCAGCCACAGCAGCTTGGGCCCGACGTGGAATGCGGAGGCGATGTGTCCAGTCCGCTCGTGCATTGCGCGGACCCCCCATCGCTCAAGCATCTCCCGAGCCTCGGCGGTGGCCCGGTTGTCCCGGTAGAGCAGTCCGGGGCCGACCGCGTCGCGGGCGGCATCGAACGGCGCGATCGTGGGGCACTGGCCGGTCAGCCCGATCGCGTGGAAGCTGTCGGCATCAAGGCCGGGCGCCGCCACCAGCGCGGTCAATGCGTCCAGCGCCGACTCCCGCCAATCGATCGGGTCCTGCTCGGCCCAACCCGGCCGTGGGATCGCGGTGGGATAGGGACGACGGGCCTCGTGGCGGAGCCGTCCGTCCAGGCCGACCGCTGAGGCTCGCGCGCCGGTCGTCCCCACGTCGATCGCCACGAACAGCGAGTCGCCCGGCATCACCCGCGAACCAGCTGATGTGATTTCAGCTTTCCCGCGGACAGGGTGATCAGCGCTCCGTTCAACGACCCGGTGCCGTAGTCGCTGCCCGGGTTGACCGACAGCGTGTTGCCGATCCGGCGAAAGCCCGCGGACTCGTGCACGTGTCCGTGGAGCCCGGCGATCGGCTGGTGGCGCTCGATCGCCGCTCGGACCGCGGTGCTGCCGACGGGCCCGAGCTTGACCTGACCCGCCTGCTGGGTGACGGTCAGCGTGGCGTCCAGGACAGGAGCGTCATCCAGCCCGGTGTCGAACGGGGGTACGTGCGCGTTGAACACGACCCGGTGGGTATCGGGCACTTGGACGAACAGCTCGTCGAAACGAGTGGCCAGGTCATCCTCGCTCATCTCGCGGAAGCTGTTCCAGGGCGTCGGATTGGACCAGCCCCACGAGACCAGCGAGTGCTCGGAGTCGATCGGTAGAACGTGTCCCTCGGCGTGCTCGCCCCACGGGGCGTCACCCAGCGGCTGGGCCAGTGATGGGTGGTCGTCGTTGCCGAGCATCCAGAACGCTGGCTTGCCCAGCGGCCGGAGCCGCTCGTCGGCCAGCTCCATCCATCGTTCCAGGCGCTGGAGCATGAGGTCAAGCAGGAGATCCTCCACCGTCTCGTCGGCGATGCGCTGATCCAGCTCGCCCGGCTGGGCCCGCCAGGGGTAATAGCCGACGTCGGAGATGAGACGCTGCACCCGCGCCAGTTCCTGCGGGTCGTCGATGTCGTACCGATGTCCCCGGAAGGTGGTGGTGAACCTGCCGCCACCGAGATCCTCGACCGCCTGCACCGCCTTGCCGGCGATGTCTCCGCCGAGCACCATCACGTCGGGCCGGTACACCGCGCCCGCGTTGAGAAACTTGCGAAAGCACATCTCCGAGCCGTGCACATCGGTGGCGAAGAACAGTTTGGTCTTCTTGGCCACGGCTCGTTCAGCTCGCCACGAGCGAGCCGCGCACGTCGCGAACCCGCCGCATCATGTCGACCACCCGGTCTGGATCGACTGGGTTCCAGGTGTTGCCGTCCACCTTCAGGCTGGTGCCCACGATCGCACCGTCGGCCACTGCGAGCACCTGCTCCACCGTCTCGTGCTTGACGCCGGTGTTGGCCAGCACCGGGATCTCCACCGCCGCCTTCGCCTCCTGGAGATCCGACATGCTGGCATCCACTCCGGCCGCGGGGCCGGAGATGAGGAGCGCGTCGACCCCCATGTAGGCCGCGCTGGCGGCGCGCTCGGCCACCGACCGAGCCCCCACGGAGCGGCTGAATTCCGGCGTGATGTTGGCAAACAGCGCGACGTGGCCGGCCCCGATCGCGTGCTGGTACCCGGCTATCGCGCCGAAGTCGGGGGCCAGCAGCCCCATGTCGCTGTCGTAGACGCCTGTCAGCACCTCGCGGATGAACGTGGCCCCGCTGGCGACCGCGGCGGCGATGCTGGCCGCCGGGTCCCACAGCAGGTTGGTGCCGTAGGGCACGCGCAGATCGACCCGGAGGCGACCGATCACGTGCGCCATGGTGGCGACCGCCTCGAGTCCGACCGAGGTCGAGTATGGGATGTCGTTCTCGTTGCAGAACAGGATCGCATCGACCTCTCCGTCCTGGAGAGCCTTGACCTCGGTGGCGGCAGAGCGAACGATCCCCTCGATCCCCTCGGCAGGGTCGTAGCGCGGCCTGCCCGGCAGACCCTCGAGGTGGCACATCGCGATCAGCGGCTTCTCGACGCCGAACAGGTCCTTCAGGGTCCGCATGGCTGGTTCTCCTCTGATTGGCGCGGGCAGGACTTCATCATTCGCGAGGCCGGTCGGACGCAGGTGACGTCGAGCGCTCGCCGGTGCGCCCGGCCGCGCGAGGCGCCAGCACGATCTCGACACCGACCGCCTCGAGTTCGATTAGCTCCTGCGCCGGGGCGGTGGAATCGGTGATCAGCGTGGCGATCCGATCGGCTGGGGCGACCGAGGCCATCGTCGTCTGGCCGAGCTTGGAGCCATCGGCGACGATCACCAGGCGGGTCGAGTGCTCGATCATCAGCCGCTGGATCTCGGCCGCCTCGTCGCTCAACTCAGTGATCCCGTACCGGGCCGAGAGGCCGGCGGCGCCGAGCACGGCCATGTCGGCGTGGTAGCGCCTGACCGTAGCCGCCGCCACCGGACCGACGCAGGCGAGCTCGTCGGTCAGCACGGAGCCTCCCAGGACCACCACCCGCCCCTTGCGGGTTCCGAGCAGGCTGGCCACCGGAAGGGATCCGGTGACCACGGTGAGATCGTCTCGGGCCGGCAGGAACATCGCGAACTGCTCGGTCGTGCTCCCGATCCCGACGAAGATGGTTCGGTCGGGGGCGAGCGTCTGGGCCGCGTGCATGCCGATTATCCGCTTGGCGGGCGCGTTCTCCAGCGCCCGGGCGTTGAACAGCAGCTCCATCGACCGCGTCAGATGAGCGGTGGCGCCGCCATAGGTGCGGCGCATGAAGCCGTCGCGCTCCAGCCGGGTGATGTCACGCCGGATCGTCATCTCCGAGACCCCGAGCTCGGCCGCCAGTTGTGCGATGTGGATCGTCTGGTGCTCGGCCACCTGCTCCAGGATCCGATGGCGGCGGTCGACGGCTAGCACGGCGTCATCTTTTCAGACCTCGGCAGCACGATCGCACGCACATTCGCCAACTTATAGCGAGAGTTGGTTGTCAGCAATGTTCGATGTTGTTATAACCCGGCCTACCCGAGCCCAGCACGAGGGGAGATCCATGGCAGATCCGGACGCACCAAGCGCGCAGATGCCGAATCGTCAGTCCAGCCAGCTGTTCGTGCGCCGGAGCACGGGGCTGGTGCGCGAGGCCTCGGCGCTGGACGCCACGATCTTCAACGCCGTTTTCTCGGCCCCGGTGGGAGCGACATTGGCCTGGGGGGTGTTCTTCGCACTCACCGCGTTCCCGGGGTCGGATCTGGTGGCCGCGACCCTGTGGTCCTTCGTGCTCAACATCCCGATCCTGATCATGATGTCGCTGCTGGCTTCTTCGATGCCCAAGACCGGCGGTGACTACGTCTGGGTGAGCCGAATCCTGAGCCCACCTGCGGCGTTGGTCTCCAACTTCGGCGCCGCGCTGTCAGCGGTGATCGGAGCCACCTTCTGGGCTCGGTATTTCCCGGTGTTCGCGCTGGGTCCGGTGTTGGTGACGCTCGGGACGATCTTTCACAGCCACGCGCTGGTCACCGCCGGCACGCACATCCAGACCGACAAGGGCTGGATCTTCCTCGGCGGCCTGCTGATGATCGTGTGGATGACCGCGATCCTGATCTCGGGAACAAAGGCGACGTTCCGCTGGCAGAACGCGTTCTGGTTCATCGCCAGCGCCGGCACGCTGCTGGCGTTCATCGTGCTGCTGTTCTCGTCGAAGGGCAGCTTCTCGCACCACTTCAACGGCATCTCCCACACGTTCGGCGCCAAAGGCAACGCCTACCAGCACGTCATCACGGACGCCAAAGCGCAGAACTCGCACCCCCATGCCTTCGGCGGGGCGACCACCCCCGCGATCTTCGTCGTGATGACGTTCATGATCTGGAACTGGTGGAGCGTCTACCTGTCCGGCGAGCTCAAGAGCGCGTCGAACCGCAACCGCCAGATGTCGATCATGTTCGGGGCGCTCAGCTGGAACGTGATCGGGCTCGTGGCGGGGATCCTGCTGCTCTACAAGGTCACCAGCTATCAGTTCATCGTCGGCGCCAACACGGTGCCCAACGCCGCCTACGTGCTGCCGACGGGCCCCTTCTATCACTTCTTCGCCGGCCTGGCGGTCAACAGCAACGTGCTGACCACGATCATCGTCGCGTCGTTCTTGTTCTGGAGCCTGCCCGCGATGGTGGGCAACACGTTCATGCCGATCCGCAGCGTGTTCGCATGGTCGTTCGATCGGGTGCTGCCCGAGCGGCTGTCAATGGTGAACGAGCGCTTCCACTCTCCGGTGGCGGCGATCCTGCTGGTGATGGCGCTGGTGACCGCAATGCTGGCCTGGAGCGTCACCGCGACCACTTTCCAGACGCTGCTGGCGCTCGGTGTGCTCGCCGGGGTGGTGTGCATCGTGATCGTCGGGGTGGCCGCGTTCGCCTTCCCGCTGCGCCGCCCCGACGTGTACGCGAGCTCGCCGGCGAACATCAAGCTCCTCGGGATTCCGCTGTTGCAGATCGTGGCGCCGCCGTCGATCGCCGTGGTGTGCTTCCTCACCTGGGAGGCCTGGCACTATCCGGCCCTGGCACTGAGCGGGAACACCGGACACCGCTGGCAGATCATCGCCTTCATGGGCGGCATCGTCGTGATCGGATTGGCGATCTACTACATCGCCCGCGCCGTCCGGCGGTCGCAGGGAATCGACCTCGATCTCGTCTACCGGGAGCTGCCACCTGACTGAGCGCAGGCGGGCCTCGCCCCCGGCCGCCCTGAACGGCACCGTCGCCATGATCACCGGTGCCACCAGCGGCATCGGATTGGAGCTGGCGCGGAGGTTCCGTGACGAGGGTGCCAGCGTCGCGATCACCGGTCGCGATCGGGCTCGGGGCGCCGCCGCCGAGGCGCAGCTCGGACCCGACGCGCTGTTCGTCGCCGCCGACGCCGGGTCGGTGGCGGACGTCGAGCAGTCGGTGGCGGCGACTCTGGCTCGCTTCGGCGCCATCGATGTGCTGGTCAACAACGCCGGCATCGCCCTCACCGAGCGCCTCGTCGATACCCCGGTCGACGCCTTCGATGCCGTGATGGCCGCCAACGTGCGCGGGTCGTTCCTCTACGCGCGGGCGTGTTTTGAGGAGCTGGCGCGAACCCGCGGCTGCATGGTCCACATCGGGTCCGACGCGGGCCTGCGGGGCGAGCAGGCCATCGGCGCCTACTCGGTGAGCAAAGCGGCGCTGATAATGATGTCCCAGATCCTGGCGCTCGACGGCGCCGCCTCCGGTGTGCGGTCCAACTGCGTGTGTCCCGGCGCGACGGCGCCCGGCATGCGGCACATCGGACCGGCCGCCGACCCCGACCACGGCGACGACCCGGCGCAATGGCCCCCCGCTCCGCTCGGCCGAGTGGGTACAGCACAGGATGTCGCCGGGGCGGTCCTGTATCTCGCCGGACCGCAGGCGGCGTTCGTGTCCGGTGCGGTCCTCCTCGTCGACGGCGGAACCGGCGCAGGGCTCCTGCGGTGACGATGCCCGGCGGGACCGCCGGCTACTTCAAGAATCCCTCGTAGTTGCGCATCATCAGCTGCGCTTCGAGCTGCTTCATCGTGTCCAGCGCGACCCCGATGACGATCAGGATCGAGGTGCCGCCGAACGCGAAGTTGGCGCTCGTCGAGTTGATCAGGATGGTCGGCAGCGCGGCGATCGCGGCCAGGAACAGCGCTCCCGGGAATGTGAGGCGCGCCAGGATCCGATCCAGGAATTCAGCCGTGGGTCTGCCTGGCCTCACCCCCGGGATGAAGCCTCCGTATTTTCGGAGGTTCTCGGCCTGGTCCACGGGGTTGAACGTCACCGCGGTGTAGAAGTACGTGAACAGGATGATCAGGAGGCACTCGCCGACCACGTAGTGCCAGCCGCCGGGGCTGAAGAAGTTGTACAGGTCGGTCCCGAAGCCGGTCCGGTTCTGGCCGATCAGCTGTCCGACGGTGGGCGGGATCGCCATGACACTGGCGGCGAAGATCACCGGGATCACGCCGGCCATGTTGACCTTCAGCGGCAGGTAGGTCTGGCCGCCCTGGGTCATCCGCCGGCCGACGACCCGCTTGGCGTACTGGATCGGGATCCGCCGCTGGCCCTCCTGCACGAACACGACCGCCGCGACCACCCCGATGGCGATGAACGGCATGATCACGCGAAACACCTGGTCCGGGTTGTTCCACCAAGCGCTGAGGCCGCCTGGAATCCGGGAGACGATCGAGGCGAAGATCAGCAGCGAGATGCCGTTGCCGATTCCGCGCTGGGTGATCAGCTCACCCATCCACATCAGCAGCACCGTGCCGGCGGTCAGCGAGATCACGATCAGGAACACCTTGAACAGCGTGAAGTTCGTGATCAGCGCGGCGCCCGCCGCCTTCTCGAAGCTGCGGAACAGGAACACGTAGCCGATCGACTGCGCGAACGCCAGCCCGACGGTCAGATACCGCGTGTACTGAGTGATCCGAGCCTGTCCGACCTCGCCCTCTTTGGAGAGCTTCTCCAGCGAGGGCACGACCACCTGCAGCAGCTGCAGGATGATCGAGGCCGTGATGTAGGGCATGATGCCGAGCGCGAAGATCGCGATCCGGCCCAGTCCGCCACCGCTGAACAGGTTCAGCAGCCCGAGGATGCTGTTGCCACTGAGGCTCTTCTGGATCGCGCTGATCGCCTGGGAGTTGATTCCCGGCGCCGGGATGTGGGTTCCGAGCCGGTAGAGCGCCAGGATCGCCGCGGTGAACAGGATCTTGGTCCGGATCTCGCCGACCCTGAACGCTCCGAGGATCGTCGCGATCACTGCCTGGTCCTCAGTCTTCGATCAGCTGGCAGGTGCCGCCGGCGGCTTCGATCGCCTGCCGCGCCGACTTGCTGAAGCCGTGGGCGTGGACGGTCAGCGCCTTGGACACCTCGCCCTTGGCCAGCACCTTGACCGGCACGCCCTTGCGGGTGGCCAGGCCCTTGGTCCGCAGCGCTTCGACGGTGACCGCTGCGCCGGCCTCGAATCGTTCCTCGAGATCCGCCAGATTGACCGGCTGCGTATGGGTCCGGAAGGGTTCGAACGGCATCGACTTCTTCATGTGCGGGCCGCGCAGCTTGCGCATCCGCATATGGATCGGGTTCTGGCCGCCCTCGAAGCGGGCGCGCCGCTTGGCGCCCGACCGCGAGCCCCAGCCCTTCTGGCCGCGCCCGGCGGTCTTCCCGGTCCCCGAGCCCTCCCCGCGGCCAACCCGCTTGCGGGGGCGCCGCGAGCCCGGGGCGGGGCTCAGGTTGTGCAGGCCGATCCGCTCGTCCGGCCCGGCACCCGCGCTCACGCCTCCTCCACCTCGACGAGATGGCTGACCTTGGCGATCATGCCGCGGATCTGGGGCGAGTCCGAAACCTCGACGGTATGGCCGATTCGGCGCAGCCCGAGCGACCGCAGCGTCGCCAGCTGGCGCTTGTCGCAGCCGTTGCGGGACTTGCGCTGCGTCAGGCGGAAGCTGGTCACGAGGCCCCGCCGTTCGCGCTCGGACCGGGGGCGGTTGCGGCCATGTCGGCGTCGGCTGCATCGTCGCCGTTCTCGGACGTGAGCCCCAGCACCTGATTGATCGACAGGCCACGCAACTCGGCGACCTCGCGCGGGGTGCGCAGCGACTCCAGCCCGGACATCGTCGCCTTGACGAGGTTGATCGGGTTCTGCGAGCCGAGGCTCTTGGAGAGGATGTCGTGGATTCCGGCGAGCTCGAGCACGGCGCGGACACCGCCGCCGGCGATCACGCCGGTGCCGGGCGAGGCCGGTTTCAGGAACACGCGTCCGGCGCCGAAGACCCCGGTCGTCTGGTGGGTGATCGTGGAGCCGTGCTTGGGCACCCGGTAGAGGTTCTTCTTGGCGCGCTCGACGCCCTTCTGGATCGCCACCGGGACCTCGTTGGCCTTGCCGTAGCCGATCCCGACGACGTCGCGCTCGTCGCCCACCACCACCAGCGCGGTGAACGAGAAGCGGCGCCCGCCCTTGACGACCTTGGCGACGCGGTTGATCTCCACCACGCGCTCCTGCAGGTCTAGTCCGGCGGCTGAAACTGTGCGATCGGCCATGAGCTCGTCTGAATGTAGCGGCTTGCCGGCGCCTACAGGCGCAGTCCGCCCTCGCGCACGCCCTCGGCCAGCGCCTTGACGCGACCGTGGTACTGGTAGCCGCCACGGTCGAAGACGGCGCCCTGGACGCCGGCGGCGATCGCGCGCTGGGCGAGCAGCTCGCCGGCGCGACGCGCCTGGTCGGTCGGCGACAGGTCCTTGAGCTCGGGCTCGGTCCAGTTCACGGCAACGAGCGTCAGGCCCGCCGCGTCGTCGATCAGCTGGGCGAAGATTCCGCGGTTGGAGCGAAACACGGAGATCCGGGGGCGCTCCGCGGTGCCGCTGACCTTGGCGCGCACCCGGCGGCGGCGCCGCAGGCGTGCCTGAGGCTTAGTGAGAACGGTCACCCGTTGCCTCCGTCAGGTCGGCGCTCGGGAGATCGATCGACGGCATCCCGCCGTCGTTGAACGATCGGCTTGCACTCGCTCATGCCCGCTTACCGACCTTCCGGGCGACGTACTCGCCCTCGTAGCGGATTCCCTTGCCCTTGTACGGCTCGGGCTTGCGCTGCTTGCGGATGTAGGCGGCGATTTCGCCGACCTGCTGCTTGGACGCCCCGCGGACCACGATCCGGGTCGGCTGGGGCACCTCGAACTCGATCCCGTCCGGAGCCTTGACCGACACCGGATGCGAGTAGCCGAGGGCGAGCTCGAGGTCGCGGCCGCGCAACTGGGCGCGGTAGCCGACACCCTGGATCTCGAGGCGCTTCTCGAACCCGTCGGTGACCCCCGTGACCATGTTGGCCACCAGGGTGCGCGTGAGGCCGTGCAGGGCGCGGTGCTCGCCGCGGTCGGTGGGCCGCGTGACCAGCAGCTCCTCGCCGTCCACGCCGTCCTGGCGCGGGCCCCGCTGCACGGAGATGTCGCGGTTGACGCGCTCGGACAGCTCGCCCTTTGGCCCGTTGACGGTGACGAGCTCGGGCTCGATCGCGATCGTCACGCCGGCTGGGACGGGAATGGGTTGTCTACCGATTCTGGACATCGTTGGCTAAGAGTTACCAGACCCGCGCCACGACCTCGCCGCCGACGCCCTGCTGACGGGCTTCGTGGCCGGTCATGACGCCCTTGGACGTCGAGATGATCGCGGTGCCCATCCCGCCCTGGATGCGGGGAATGCTCCCCCGGTCGACGTAGGTGCGCTGCCCCGGACGCGACACGCGCTGGAGCCCGGTGATTACCGGCCGGCGGTCGTCGGTGTACTTCAGCGTGACCGTGATCTGCTCGCTGGGACGGCCGGGAACGGGCGGATCGATGTGGTAGCCATCGATGTAGCCCTGCTCCTGGAGGATCCGCGCCAGCTCACGCTTGAGCTTCGAGGATGGGATCACGACGTCCTGATGCTGGGCCTTGGCGGCGTTGCGCAGGCGCGTCAGGAAGTCGGACACCGGGTCGGTCATGGACATGATTCCCGCCCGCCCTACCAGCTGCTCTTGGTCATGCCGGGGACATAGCCGTTGTGGGCGAGCTCGCGCAGGCAGATCCGGCACAGCCCGAATTTCTTGTAGACCGCGCGGGCCCGGCCGCAGCGACGGCAGCGGCTGTACCCCCGGGTCTTGTACTTGGGTGTCCGCTGCTGGCGGACGCGCTGTGAGACTTTGGCCACTGTGCTCCTTGAAGCTCTGAGTTTTGGCCGGTGGCTAGGCCGCTCGCGCGGCCGGCGCCCGGCCCTCCTTCGAAAATGGCATCCCGAGCGCCTCCAACAGCACGAAGGACTCCTCGTCGCTGCCGGCGGTCGTCGTGATGGTGATGTCGAGACCCCGGACCTGATCGATCTCGTCGTAGTCGATCTCGGGGAAGATGATCTGCTCGCGCACGCCCAGGGAGTAGTTGCCGCGGCCGTCGAAGGCACGCGGGTTCAGCCCCCGAAAGTCGCGGATGCGCGGAATCGCGACCGACATTAGCCGGTCCAGGAACTCGTAGGAACGCTCGCCGCGCAGGGTGACGGCGACGCCGACGGGCATGCCCTCGCGAACCTTGAACTGGGCGATCGACTTGCGCGCGCGACGCACGTTGGGCTTCTGGCCGGTGATCGTCGCCAGCTGCTCGGAGGCGGCGTCGAGAACCTTTGAGTCCTGCTTGGCGTCGCCGCAGCCCATGTTGACGGTGATCTTCTCGATCCGCGGCGCCTGCATGAGGCTCGAATAGCCGAATCGCTCCACCAGCGCCGGGCGGATCTCCTCGATGTACCTGCTCTTGAGTCGTGCCGTTGCCATCTCTGCGTTCGCCTCTCTTAGTCCAGCACCGCGCCGCTGCGCTTGGCGACGCGCCGGCGCTGTCCATCCTCGATCTGTATGCCGACCCGCGTCGGCCCGCCGTCCTTGGGATCGACCAGCATCACGTTGGACACGTGGAGCGGGCCCTCGCGCTCGATCACCCCGCCGGCCTGCTGGCCGGCGGCGGTCTGCGTCGGCCGCTGGTGGCGCTTGATCATGTTCAGCCCCTCGACGTAGACGCGCTCCTTCTTGGGCTCGGCGCGCAGCACCGTCCCGCGCTTGCCGCGGTCCTTGCCGCTGATCACGATCACCTCGTCGCCCTTCCGCACTCGTGACGGCATGGTCAGAGCACCTCCGGGGCGAGGGAGACGATCTTCATGAAGTTGCGCTCGCGCAACTCGCGAGCCACCGGACCGAAGATGCGGGTGCCGCGGGGGTTGTTCTGGGCGTCGATCAGGACCGCCGCGTTCTCGTCGAAGCCGATGTAGGTGCCGTCCTCCCGCCCGTAGGACTTCTTGGTACGGACCACCACCGCGGTGACGACCTCACCCTTGCGGACCGAGCCCTGCGGGCTGGCCGTCTTGACGGTGGCGGTGATGGTGTCGCCGACGCCGGCATACCGCCGTCGCGAACCGCCGCGGACGCGGATCACCAGGATCTCGCGGGCGCCGCTGTTGTCGGCCACGCGCAGACGAGTCTCGTTCTGAATCACCGTTTACTTCGCCCTCTCCACCACTCCGACCAGCCGCCACCGCTTGGTGCGCGACAGCGGCCGCGCCTCGCGGACGGTCACCGTATCGCCGATGTGGGCGTCGTTTGACTCGTCGTGGGCGTGCAGGGTCCGCGACGTACGCACGATCTTGGAGTAGCGCCGATGCCGGCGCGCCGTGTCGATCCGGACGGTGATCGTCTTGTCGGCCTTGTCGGAGACGACGATCCCCTGACGAACCTTCTGCACCCCGGGAGCGCGCTCGCGAGGGGGTGTGACCGCTGCGCCCGTGTGGGTCGCCTTCGCCTTCGCCTTGGCGCGACCGGCGCGCCGCAGGTCGGCCTTCTTCGCACGCTCGTCGAGGCGCTCGCCGTGGCGCTCCTCGGCGGTGCGAGGCGGTCGCGCCCGAACCGACGCCGCCTTGCCGGCGCGGGCGCGTCGGCGCCGCTCCTTCGGCGCCAGGACCTCCTGGGGCTCGGCCGATGGGAGGGCGGCGGCGGGCGCCGCCGGCGGTGCCGCGGAGCCTGGCTCCGCAGAGCCGGCGGTGGTCTCTTGACCGTTGTCAGTTGTCTGGTCTTCAGCCATTTTCCTGCCGGTTGTGGACGGAGATCTCTCGTTCGCGCGCGACGGTCAGCGCGCGGGCCACCTCGCGCTTGGCGCGCCGCAGCCCAGCGGTGTTGTCCAGCTCGCCGGTGGCGTGCTGGAAGCGCAGTCCGAACAGGTCGCGCCGAGCGGTCTCGATGTGCTCGCGCAGCTCGGTATCGGTGAAATCGCGCAGGTCGCCGGCGCGCATCAGACCTCCTCGCGCATGACGAACTTGGTGCGGACCGGAAGCTTGTGCCCGGCCAGCCGCATCGCCTCGCGGGCGAGATCCTCGGGCACTCCGGCGAGCTCGAACATGACCCGACCGGGCTTGACCACGGCCACCCAGCCCTCGGGCGAGCCCTTGCCGGAGCCCATCCGCGTCTCGGCCGGCTTCTTGGTGAACGGCTTGTCCGGATAGACGTTGATCCACACCTTGCCGCCGCGGCGGATCTTGCGGGTCATCGCGATACGGGCGGCCTCGATCTGGCGGTTGGTGAGCCAGCCGGCATCCATCGCCTTGAGCCCGTACTCGCCGAACTGGACCCTGACCTGTCCGCGCGAGAGCCCGGCGCGACGGCCGCGATGCTGCTTGCGGTGCTTTACGCGCTTGGGGGAGAGCATCAGCCGCCACCGCCTGGCGCCGAGCCGGCGGAGCTCTGTCCACCGGAGCTCCGCCCGCCGCCACTCTGTCCACCTGAACTCTGTCCACCGCCGCTCTGTCCACCTGGGCCCTGGCCGCCGGAGCCGCCCCTGGGTCCCCGGCCGCCGCCGGGCCGCGGACCGCGCCCGCCCCCGGGACCACTGCCGCCACGGCCACCGGCACCCCCCGGGCCACCGCGAGAACCGGCGCCGCCCGGGCCACCGCCGCGGCCGCCCTGACCGCCCCGGGAACCGGAGCCGCCTGGCCCTCCACCGCGACCGGAACCGCCTTGACCGCCGGAGCCACCCCGGTACCCGGACCCACCTGGTCCGGAGCCCGGACCGCCGCCGCGACCACCCTGGCCACCCCGGCCACCCCGGCCACCCCGGCCGCCGTCGCGGCCATCGCGGCCGGAGCGTCCGTCGCGACCGCCGCGCTCGGGCGCCTGCGGGGACGGCTCGTCCATGATCGTCAGGTCGGTCCCGGTGTAACCCTCGGGCATGATCTCGCCCTTGTTGATCCAGCACTTGACGCCGATCCGCCCGAACGTCGTGCGGGCCTCGTGGAAGCCGTAGTCGATGTCGGCGCGCAATGTGTGCAGCGGCACCCGGCCGTCGGAGTAGCCCTCGGTGCGGGCCATCTCGGCGCCGCCCAGCCGACCGGACACCTGAACCTTGACGCCCTTGGCGCCGGAGCGCATGGCGCTGGTCAGCGCGCGCTTCATGGCGCGGCGGAAGGCGACGCGGTTCTGCAGCTGCTCGGCGATCGACTGCGCGACCAGCCGGGCATCGAGCTCCGGGCGCTTGATCTCCAGGATGTTGACCTTGACCTGCTTGCCGGTGATGCGGTGCAGGTCCCGGCGCAGCTGGTCGACCTCGGAGCCGGACTTGCCGATCACGATCCCCGGCCGGGCCGTGTTGATGTTGACCTCCACCTCGGTGGCGTTCTTGCGGATGGTGATATCCGACAGGCCGGCATGCGACAACCGCCCCACGATGTGGTCACGGATCTGCGTGTCCTCGTGCAGGTAGTCCGAGAAGTGGCGCTCGTTGAACCAGTTCGACTTCCAGTCGTGGATGTAGCCCACGCGGATCGATTCGGGGTGAACTTTCTGGCCCATTCTCTATCTCAATCTAATTCTGGATTCGTCCGTGCGAAGCACTGTTCTCAATCTGGATTCGTCCGTGCGAAGCACTGTTCTCAATCTGGATTCGTCCGTGCGAAGCACTGTTAGTCCTTTGGGGTGAGCAGGATCGTCAGGTGGCTGGTTCGCTTGCGGATCCGGGTCGCGCGGCCCATCGCGCGCGGCCGAAACCGCTTGATCGTCGGACCCTCGTCGGCGTGCACCGCCTTGACGTATAGGTCCTCGCCGACGAGCTCGTGGTTGTGCTCGGCATTGGCGACCGCGGACTCGAGCAGCTTGCTCCAGTCCCGCGCGATCGCGCGAGGCGTGACAGCGAGGATAGCTCGTGCCTCCTCCACCGACTTGCCGCGAATGTGATCGCACACCAGCCGCGCCTTGCGGGCCGACGAGCGCACGTACTTCGCGTGAGCCCGGACGACGGGGATCGGCGCATCGGGGTCAAGCCGTGACCGGCGGCGGGTCGGGCCGGCGCGCGTCGGCCGGGCGGGCGCCGACGCGGGCTCCTCCCCGGCTTCGGGCTGCTCATCGGCTTCGGGCTCCTCCCCGGCTTCGGGCTCCTCGTCGGCCTCGGGCTGCTCGTCGGCTTCGGGCTGCTCGTCGGCTTCGGGCTCCTCCCCGGCTTCGGGCTGCTCGTCGGCGACAGCCTCCGCGGGTTCGTCGTCCTCGGCCACCTCCTCCGCGACGGGCTCGGTCCCCTCTTTGCGCCGCCGTCGGCGCCGCCGCTTGGGTGCCGGCTCGGCTTCGCGCTCCCGCGCCTCATCCCCACCGGCGTCGTCCGGCGGCGAGTCGGCGTCGGCCTCGGGCACCACTCGCGATTCCTGCGCCCCGGTCTCGGCCTCCTCGGCGCTGGTGCCGGACTCGGACGCCGGCTCGACGTCCTGAGACTCGCCGTTCTCTTCCAGGCTCATCGCCGCCTGCCGGTTCCGGCGTGCCCGCGGTACAGCCGGGTGGGCGCGAACTCCCCCAGCTTGTGACCGACCATCGACTCCGACACGAACACCGGGAGGTGCTTGCGCCCGTCGTGGACCGCGATCGTATGACCGACCATCTCGGGGAAGATCGTCGACGTCCGCGACCAGGTGCGGATCATGCGCTTCTCACCGCTGGCGTTCATCGCCTCGATCCGGGCGATCAGCCGCTCCTGGACGAACGGCCCCTTCTTGCTCGATCGGCTCATCGCTTCTTACCTCTCCTGCGACCGCGCACGATGTACTGGTCGGATCGCTTGTTCTTCTTACGGGTGCGGTAGCCCAGGGTGGGAACCCCCCAGGGGGTCACCGGATGGCGGCCCGGGGTCGTCGAGCCCTCACCGCCGCCGTGCGGGTGGTCGACCGGATTCATCGCCGTGCCGCGGGTCTGGGGGCGCACCCCCAGATGACGCTTACGGCCGGCCTTGCCGATCTTGACGTTCTGGTGATCGGAGTTGCCGATCGTGCCCACCGTGGCCCGGCACTCCGCCCGTACCATCCGCATCTCCCCGGAGGGGAGGCGCAGCGTGGCGTAGTCGCCGTCCTTGGCCAGCAGCTGGATGCCGGTGCCCGCCGAGCGGGCCATCTGGCCGCCGCGGCCCGGCGTCAGCTCAACGTTGTGGACGATCGTGCCCGGGGGCATGTTGGCCAGCGGCAGGCTGTTGCCGACGCGGATGTCGGCGTCGTCGCCCGACTGCACCGTCGCGCCGACGCGCAACCGCTGCGGCGCCAGGATGTACCGCTTCTCGCCGTCCGCGTAATGCAGCAGCGCGATGTAGGCGGACCGGTTGGGGTCGTACTCGATCTCGGCCACCCGCGCCGGGATGCCGTCCTTGCGCCGCTTGAAGTCGATCTTGCGATACAGGCGCTTCGCGCCTCCCCCTCTATGCCGAGCAGTCTTTCGACCACGAGCGTTCCGGCCGCCTGACTTCTTCAGTCCTTCGGTCAAAGACTTTTCGGGCTTGGACCGAGTGATCTCGGCGAAATCGGGATAGGAGACGAATCGCCGTCCCGGCGAGGTGGGCTTGGGCTTGCGGATCGGCATCGCTTACTCGGGCGCCTCGAACGCCTGGAAGATCGGGATCGTGTCACCCTCGCGCACCTGCACGATGGCCTTCTTCCATCGCCGGGTGCGTCCGGCGGTCTGGCCGCGGCGCTTGGGCTTGGACTTGACCGAGGCGGTGCGAACCTCCACCACCTTGACGTCGAACAGCTGCTCGATCGCCTGGCGGATCTGGGTCTTGTGGGCCTTGTCGGCCACCCGGAACGTGTACTTGCCGGCTTCGGCGAGCACGAACGACTTCTCGGATACGACCGGTCGGATGATGACCTGGCTGGGCTCCATCAGGCGGCGTGCGTGGGATCGATTTCCTGAGCCTCGGCGCCGGTGGCCCGGGCCGCGATCTCCGACAGGGCGGATTCGGAGACCAACAGCGACGCCGCGCCGATCACGTCGGCCACCCCCGCATCGGTCGCCGGCATCACGTCGATCCGGCGCAGATTGCGAAACGACAGTCCCGCCGCCGCCTCGGCGTGCGACAGGAGCACGAGCACCGATCCCCGCCGAGCCGATTCCCGCCCACCCGCGTCCCAATCCGCCAGGAGGTCAGCCGCCTGCCGGGTCGACGGCCCGTCGAACACGGTGGCATCGAACACCGCGAGCGAGCCGCGCTCGGCGTGCACGGAGAGCGCCGACCGCAGCGCCGCCCGGCGCGCCTTCTTGTTCACCTTGCCGATGTAATGGCGGGGAGCCGGGCCGAACACGGTGCCGCCGCCGGTCCACACCGGGGAACGCGAGGACCCGGCACGAGCCCGCCCGGTGCCCTTCTGACGCCACGGCTTGGCGCCGCCGCCGGAGACCTGGCCGCGGGTCTTGGTCGAGGCGGTGCCCTGCCGGCGGGCGTTGAGCTCGGCGCGCACCGTCTCGTGAACCAGCGCCATGTTGAACCCGGCCTCGAACGCGGTCGCATCCAGTGTCGCGGTGCCGCCGCCGAGCCGGGGAGCGGTCCTAGGCATCGGAGCGGACCTCCACCGTCGATCCGGTCGGGCCGGGGACGGCGCCCCGCACCAGCAGCAGGTTGCGTCCGGAGAGGATCTCCACCACGGTCAGACCGCGCTGGGTGACCCGGCCCCCGCCCATCCGCCCGGGGCCGCGGATGCCCTTGACGACGCGGCTGGGGGTCGCTGACGCGCCGATCGAGCCGGGCGCGCGGACGTTGTGGGAGCCGTGCGACTTGGGTCCGCTGGAGAAGTTGTGTCGCTTGATCGTGCCGGCAAAGCCCTTGCCCTTGGACTTGCCGGAGACCTTGACCCGGTCGCCGACCGCAAACGCGTCAACGGTCACGGTCTCGCCGACGAGCAGCTCGCCCGCCTCGTCGCGGAACTCGGCGAGATGGCGGTGGGCCGAGGCGTCGGCCTTCTTGAGATGGCCGAGTTGCGCCTTGGTCAGGACCTTCTCCTTGCACGCGCCGAAGGCGAGCTGGACCGCCTCGTACCCGTCGCGCTCCACGGTGCGGATCCCCGTCACCGGACACGGGCCGGCCTCGAGCACGGTGACGCGCTCGACGCGTCCGTCGTCGAGGAACCGTTGGGTCATGCCGAGCTTGCGGGCGAGGATCGCGGTCATCGGATCAGGAGGCGAGGCGGATCTCAATGTCGACGCCGGCGGGGAGATGATCGAGACGCTGGAGCGAGTCGACCGTCTTGGGGGTCGGCTGATGGATGTCGATCAGCCGCTTGTGGGTGCGGATCTCGAAGTGCTCGCGGGAGTCCTTGTCCTTGAATGGCGACCGGATCACGCAGTACACGTTCTTCTCCGTCGGCAGGGGCACGGGACCGGAGACGGTCGCGCCGGTGCGCGTCGCCGTCTCGACGATCTCCTTCGCCGCCGTCTCGATCGCCGTGTGGTCGTAGGACTTCAGGCGAATGCGGATCTTGTTTTGAGCGATGGTTGCCACTTGGATCTGGGTTCTCTCAATGAAAATGGACCCGGGCAGGGTCCAATGGGCGGGCCCGCTCGTGTCGTATCGGCTGAAAAAAGGGCGGTGGGCCGACGGGCCCACCGCCCTCACAACTACTGAATGACTTCGGTGACGACGCCGGAGCCGACCGTGCGGCCGCCTTCCCGGATCGCAAACCGCAGACCCTGGTCCATGGCGATCGGCTGGATCAGCTCGATCTCCATCTGGACGTTGTCGCCCGGCATGACCATCTCCGTGCCCTCGGGCAGGTTGGCCACTCCGGTGACGTCGGTCGTGCGGAAGTAGAACTGCGGCCGATAACCAGTGAAGAACGGGGTGTGACGCCCGCCCTCCTCCTTCTTGAGGACGTAGACCTCGGCCTTGAACTTGGTGTGGGGCGTGATCGAGCCGGGCTTGCACAGCACCTGCCCACGCTCGATGTCCTCGCGCTTGGTACCGCGCAGCAGGCAGCCGACGTTGTCGCCGGCACGACCCTCATCGAGGATCTTCTTGAACATCTCGACGCCGGTCACGACGGTGGTCGTGGTCGAGCGAATGCCGACGATCTCCACCTGCTCACCGGTCTTGATGATCCCCTGCTCGACGCGGCCGGTGGCCACCGTGCCGCGGCCGGTGATCGAGAACACGTCCTCGACCGGCATCAGGAACGGCTTGTCCAGCTCGCGCGTGGGCTCGGGGATATAGGTGTCCAGCGCCTCGGCGAGCTCGAGGATCTTGCCCTCGTTCTCCTCGTCGCCCTCCAGCGCCTTGAGCGCGGAGCCGATGACGAACGGGATGTCGTCACCGGGGAACTCGTATTCGGACAGCAGGTCACGGATCTCGACCTCGACGAGCTCGAGGAGCTCGGGGTCGTCGACCATGTCCGCCTTGTTGAGGAACACGACGATGTAGGGCACGCCGACCTGGCGGGCGAGCAGGATGTGCTCGCGCGTCTGCGGCATCGCGCCGTCGGCGGCCGAGACCACCAGGATCGCCCCGTCCATCTGGGCGGCGCCGGTGATCATGTTCTTGACGTAGTCAGCGTGACCTGGGCAGTCCACGTGGGCGTAGTGCCGATTGGCGGTCTCGTACTCGACGTGTGAGGTCGCGATCGTAATGCCGCGCGCCTTCTCCTCGGGGGCGTTGTCGATCGAGTCGAACGACCGCACCTCGGTGCCATCGCCGAACTTGTCGTGGAGCACCTTGGTGATGGCCGCGGTCAGCGTCGTCTTGCCATGGTCGATGTGACCGATGGTGCCGACGTTGACATGGGGCTTGTCGCGCTCAAACTTGGCCTTCGCCACTTTGGTGTTGCTCCTTCTTCTTTCTGAGTGTTTTGCTCGTCCTCAGGACGAACCTGTTCAGGATATAAGTTTTCCGTCCGCCGCTGCTGCTATGGGCAACTGCTCGATTCAGCTTAGGCGGCTTCCTGCTCTCCCCCGACCACCTTCTCGGCGATGTTAGGGGGGACTTCGTCGTACCGATCGAACTGCATCGTGTAGGTCGCCCGGCCCTGGGTGTTGGAGCGCAGGTCGGTGGCGTAGCCGAACATCTCCGACAGCGGCACGTAGCCGCTCACCACCTGGGCGTTGCCGCGCTGCTCCATCCCACTGATGTGCCCGCGGCGGCGGTTCAGGTCGCCGATGACATCGCCCATGAACTCCTCCGGGGTGACGACCTCGACCGCGAACACGGGCTCGAGGAGGACCGGCTTGGCCCGCTGGACGGCCGCCTTGAGCGCCAGCGAGCCGGCGACGCGGAACGCAATCTCCGAGGAGTCGGTGTCGTGGTACTTGCCGTCGGTCAGCGTGACCTTGACGTCGACCAGCGGGTACCCGGCCCGGGGGCCGTTGTCCATCGCGTCCTCGACGCCCTTCTCCACCGCGGGGATGAACTCGGTGGGGACCGAGCCGCCCTTGACCTTGTTGACGAAGTCAAAGCCCTCGCCCGGCGCCGGCTCGACGTTGATGTAGACGATGCCGTACTGGCCCGAGCCGCCCGTCTGGCGCACGAAGCGGCCTTCGACGTGCTCCGCGCTGCCGCGGATCGTCTCCCGATAGGAGACCTGCGGGCGACCGACGTTGGCCTCGACCTTGAACTCGCGCAGCATGCGGTCGACCAGCACCTCCAGGTGCAGCTCGCCCATGCCCGAGATCTCGGTCTGACCGGTCTCCTCGTTGGTCTGAACCTGGAAGGTCGGGTCCTCCTCGGCCAGGCGGCCGAGCGCGACCGACATCTTCTCCTGGTCGGCCTTGGTCCGGGGCTCGATCGCCACCTTGATCACCGGCTCCGGGAACTCGATCATCTCGAGCTTGATCGGCCGGTCGGGCGCGGCCAGGGTGTCCCCGGTCACCACCTGCTTGATCCCGACGGCGGCGGCGATGTCACCGGCGTGGACCTCGGGCAGCTCCTCGCGCTCGTTGGCGTGCATCATCAGGATGCGCCCAATGCGCTCGGTGCGCCCGCTGGTCACGTTGAGCACGCGCGAGCCGGCGGCGAGCTTGCCGGAATAGACGCGGAAGTAGGTGAGCTTGCCCACGTAGGGGTCGGCCATGATCTTGAACGCCAGCGCCGAGAACGGCTCGTCGTCGGATGCCTCGCGGTGGGCGGGGGCGCCGCCGTTCTCCGACGCCTTGTCGGGCTCCAGGCCCTCCACCGGCGGCACGTCGAGCGGGCTCGGCAGGTAATCGATGACCGCGTCGAGCAGCGGCTGCACGCCCTTGTTCTTGAAGCTGGACCCGCACAGGACCGGCGTGAGCACGATCGCCAGGGTGGCGGCCCGGATCGAAGCTTTCAGGCGGGCGGCGGGAATCTCCTCGTCCTCCAGGATCATCTCCAACAGCTCATCGTCGTACCGGGAGACCTCCTCGAGCAGATGCTCGCGGGCCTGCGCGGCGCGCTCCACCTGGTCGGCGGGGATGTCGATGACCTCCTGCTCCTTGCCGAGCTCGTCCTTGTAGATGATCGCCACGTTCTCGACCAGGTCGATGATCCCGGCGAACTCCGACTCGGCGCCGATCGGCAGCTGGATCGGGACCGGGTGGGCGCCGAGGCGATCGACCATCGTCTGCACCCCGCGCGCGAAGTCGGCGCCGATGCGGTCCATCTTGTTGATGTAGGCGATCCGCGGGACGCGGTACTTGTCGGCCTGACGCCAGACGGTCTCGGACTGCGGCTCCACGCCGGCGACGGAGTCGAACAGGGCGATCGCGCCGTCGAGCACGCGCAGCGAGCGCTCCACTTCGACCGTGAAGTCGACGTGGCCGGGGGTGTCGATGATGTTGATCCGGTGGCCGTTCCACTCGGCGGTGGTGGCGGCCGACGTGATCGTGATCCCCCGCTCCTGCTCCTGCTCCATCCAGTCCATCACGGCCGCGCCCTCGTGAACCTCACCCATCTTGTAGGTGCGGCCGGTGTAATAGAGGATGCGCTCGGTCGTCGTCGTCTTACCGGCGTCGATGTGCGCCATGATCCCGATGTTGCGAGTCTTCTCGAGCGTGAACGTGCGTGGCATGGATCTAAGGGGTTCGGTGTGGGGGCGAGATTCCGGCTGCGGTCATGAAAAAGGGCCCAGTGGGCCCGGTCACGACGCGATTGTCGATTGCGGGCTGGTGTCTAGTGAGTCGGCGTCTCCATTGCGTGGATCCTCCGCGCCCGGGCACGAGCGCAGATGAATTCGTCCCGACCCGAGGCGGACTCCGAATATAGCAGAGGTCAGCCCCTCTCCCGAGGGGGTCTGGGGCTTCCACAGCCCGGGCGGGAACGCCCATCGGCCGGGCAATTCAGCGTCCATCCCGGCGCCGTGGCGGCGGTCGGGATGGTGGGTGCCGGGCTGCTCTTGATCGCCGAGTTCACCCCGCTGTTCTCGGTGCGCGCGGATGGACCCGGCGAGGCACTGAAGACCATCCAGACCGGATCGCACCACTCGCATGCGCTGATTGGAGTAGCGCTGCTCGCCGCCCTGCTGGCCGTGTCGTGGTGGAGGTCGCCGGGGCGGCCGGCGATGGCGGCGATCGGGGCGTTGGGTGCGGTCGCGCTGGTGATCACGCTCGGGCACGACTGGCCCGACGCCCACGCGGCCGGCCTGCTGCGTCGCGCCGACGGGGCCTACGTCGGCGCGAGCTCGCGCGCCGGTGTTGGGTTGTACCTGGAGACGCTCGGGGGGATCGTCCTGCTGGTCACCGGCGCCGCCGGTCTGTTGCTGGCGCCGCACGCCCCGCGGCGCGATTCCCGGCCCCGTCCGAGCAGCAGCGGTCTGTCCTGAAGAAGGTCCGCTTGCTGACCACCGGAGACAGCAAATGATTTATCAACCTCACGGCGGATACATTTAGCTCAACGCGAGGGTTGTCCCACCGCAGCCCCCGGTCCCGTGCGGTGGGCAGCCCTTGCGTTTCTCTTTGGGCGGCCGGGATCCGGGCGTCGACGAATCGCCGGCTGCCTGTCACGAATCGCCCGTCTCTGCGAGAAACCAGTGATGGCGCACGAGACGGGTCATGACCACGACCTGCTGCCGCGATTCGCCGCTGGCGACCCCGAGGCGTTCGTGGCCTTCTACCGCCTCCATCTGCCCGCGGTGCTCAGCTTCTTCCTGCGCCGTACCCAGGACCCGGAGCTGACCGCGGACCTGACCGCGGAGGTGTTCGCCGCCGCGCTGCTCGCGGCGGACCGATATGAGCCGGGACATCGACCGGAGCGGGCCTGGTTGTACGGGATCGCCGCCCACAAGCTCGCCGACAGCCGTCGGCGAGGCCGCGTCGAGGATGCGGCACGCCGGCGCCTGGCGCTGGAGCCGCTGGCCGTGGACGACGCCGACCTGGCTCGCGTGGTCCAGCTGGCCGGCAGCTGCTGGTCCGCCAGCGGGTCAGCCGCGGATTGAAAGCCCTTCGTACGCGGATCAAGGAGCCCGGATGAGCCCATTCTTCGACGACCTGGAGGCCCAGCTGCGCGCCGCCGCACCAACCCGTTCGCCCGCAGAGGTGGCCGCGCCGCCCCGCCGGCGCTGGCTACGGACCGGGCTGCGGTCGGTGCCGGCGCTGCTGGCGGTCGCGACGACGGTGGCGGTCGTAGCTGCCGCGTTCGTACTGCTCGGCCATGGGAGTCCAACCCGCGCCCCGTCCGGCGGGGCACCGAAGCCGCCGCCACACACTTCGAGCCTCATCGGCGGGCCCGGGCCGCGACAGCGCCAGGAGCTCGCCGACATCGATCGGGCGACGCGCAACGTGCTGGCGTCGCCGGGCTGCCAGGTCCGCGTTCCGGAGCGAGCGCAGACCAACCAGGGGACGCCGAGCCGCGCCCTGCTGTCGATCCTCGGGGTGCTGCGGCGGCCGGCGTCGGCGACGGACCGGCTGCCGGCCGGCTCGCTCCCCGGCGAGCCGGAGAGCGTGTACGTCCGGTACGTCCGCCGTGCGCTGGTCAAGGACGGGGTCGCGTACTACATCGTCCCGGTGCACAGCGTCTTGCGCGAGGAACAGCCGCCCCATCGCTGCTTCGCCGAGGAGACCAGGGCGCTGCACGATGAGCTGCCGCAGATCCCCGCGGCGCTCCGTCAGCCGACGGCCAAGCTGCTGGCGCGGATGATCGCCCTCGACACCCGTCGCGGGGCCCCCCAGGACGCGATCTGCCTGGTGTCCGCGGCCAGGAACGGGGGCGGTAGCGCGTGCGGGAGCACGGTCGCCCAGATCGCCCATGGAGACGGGTTGGATAACGGCCAGGGAACCTTGGACGGGCTGGTGCCGGACGGGGTCGCGACCGTCACCCTGCGTTTCCCGGCCACGCAGGCGCTAGCGGCTCTGTCGGTCACGACCGGCGTCACCGGAAACGTGTTCGCGGTCCACGTCGCCCGCGCCGAGGCCGGCCAGCTGCCGGCGGCGGTCGTCTGGCGCTCGGCCCAGGGCGAGGTGCTTCGCACGGTCGCCTACGACCACGGCGTTCCGCGGGCTTTCTGCCGCCAGAACCCCGCCGTCTGCCTCCCCGCACAGAGCGAGGCGTCCTCGTCGTCCGCGTCGGCGACGACCCCGCGTTGATCGGGGGTCGCCGAGGCGACCCCGCCTCGAGCGCTGGCGTCGCCCCAGACGCCGGCAAACACAAGGCCGGGCGGGCGCCAGCCCGGCCCTCACCCGAGACCGATTACCAGCGGTAGTGGGCGAAGGCCTTGTTGGCCTGCGCCATGCGGTAGATGTCGTCCTTGCGCTTGAACGCGTTGCCCTGCTGCTGGGCGGCGTCCAGGAGCTCGTTGGCCAGGCGCTGGGCCATCGTCCGCTCGCGCCGGGCGCGCGCGAACTGGATCAGCCAGCGCACGGCCAGGGTGCGGGCGCGCCGTGAGGGCACCTCCACCGGCACCTGGTAGGTGGCACCGCCGACGCGCCGGGGCCGAACCTCCAGCACCGGGGTCAGCGCCCGGATGCCGGCCTCGAGCTGCTCGACGGCGTTCTTGCCGCTGCGCTCCCCGAGGATGGCCAGGGCGTCGTAGACGATCTTCTCGGCGACGGACTTCTTGCCGTCCAGCATCACCTTGTTGATGACCTGCTGGACGAGGCGGTTGCGGTAGACCGGATCGGCGTCGATCGGCCGAACCTGAGCGGCGGCGCGGCGGGGCAAGCTACTTCGCCTTCACGCCGTACTGGGAGCGCGCCTTCTTGCGATCGCTGACGCCGGCGGCGTCCAGCGTGCCCCGGATCACCTTGTAGCGGTAGCCCGGCAGGTCCTTGACGCGGCCGCCGCGGACCAGCACCACCGAGTGCTCCTGGAGGTTGTGACCCTCGCCGGGGATGTAGGCGTTGACCTCCATCCCGTTGGTCAGCCGCACCCGCGCGACCTTGCGCAGAGCCGAGTTCGGCTTCTTTGGCGTGGTCGTGAACACGCGCGTGCAGACGCCGCGGCGCTGCGGCGCGGCGACCTTGGTCTTGCGGCCCTTGCCGGACTTCAAGCCCGGCGTGGTCACCTTCTTCTTCGGCGTCGTGCGCCCCTTGCGGATCAGTTGGCTGGTAGTCGGCATGCGGCGAGAGAGGCTAGCAGGGGCCGTCGCTACCGCGCGGCGGTCGAGGTCGAGCGCCCGGTATGCCGGCACCGCAGGCTGGGCGCGTACCGGCGGCTCTTGGACCAGGTCGCCCCGGATGTTATGCGGGCACCCCCGCGAGCGCGACGTCGACGTCCACGTGCTTGACCCCGACGCCCTCGGCCACCGGCGCATAGGTGACCTCGCCCGCAGCGACGTTGACGCCGAGCTTGAGCCCCGGGTTGTCGGCCACCGCCTCGTGCACCCCTGCCGAGGCGAGGTGCACCACGTAGGGCATGGTCGCGTTGGTCAGCGCGTAGGTAGAGGTGATCGGCACCGCGCCCGGCATGTTGGTCACGCAGTAGTGGGTGATGCCGTCGACCTCGTAGGTGGGATCCGAGTGCGTCGTCGGCCGCGAGGTCTCAAAGCAGCCGCCCTGGTCGATCGAGACATCGACGAGCACCGACTGGCGCTTCATCAGCCCCAGGTTGGCGCGGGTGACCACGTGGGGAGCCCGGGCCCCGTGGACGAGCACGGCGCCGATCACCAGGTCGGCGTCGGGCAGCCGCTCCTCGATCGACAGCGTGGTGGCAAAGCAGGTGTCGGCGCGCCCGCCGAACGCGATGTCGAGCTCGCGCAGGCGGTCGATGTTGCGGTCATAGACGTAGACGGTGGCCTCCATGCCGACTGCGATGAACGCGGCGTTCATCCCGACGACGCCACCGCCGATGACGATCACGTTGGCCGCGGCCACCCCGGGCACGCCCCCGAGCAGGATCCCCCGGCCGCCGAGAGGCTTCTCCAGCATGAACGCACCCGCCTGAGTTGCGATCTTGCCGGCCACCTCCGACATCGGGGCCAGCAGCGGCAGGCGACCGCGGCTGTCCTCCACCGTCTCGTAGGCGATGCAGGTCGCGCCCGACGCCATCAGCCCGCGGGTCAGCTCCTCGTCGGCCGCGAGGTGCAGGTAGGTGAACAGGACGTGATGCTCGCGCAGGCGGCCGACCTCGACCGGCTGGGGCTCCTTGACCTTGACGATCAGCGTCGCCTCGCCGAACACGGCGTCGGCGTCGGGCAGGATCGTCGCGCCCTGGGCGGCGTAGGCGTCGTCGGAGATCGACGAGCCCTCGCCGGCACCGCTCTGGACGAAGACCTGGTGGCCGACATCGGCCAGCTCCCGCACGCCGGCGGGCGTCAGCGCAACCCGGTACTCATCGGTCTTGACCTCACTGGGCACCCCGACCTTCATGCCACCAGCTCCCGCCCGCGCAAGGCGAGCCAGAACTCGATCCGATCGCGCGCGCTGGACAGGCTGCGCCCGGTCAGCTCCTCGACCCGCCGGATCCGGTAGCGCAGCGTGTGCCGGTGGCAGTACAGCCGCTTGGCGGCTCGCTCCCACTGGCCGTTCTCTTCGATGAACGCTTCAAGCGAACGCATCAATTCACCTCCGTAGTGTCCCTCACTGGCCTCTATGGGGCCGAGGATCGAGTCACAGAACAGCCGCAGCGCCTCGTCCTCCTGCAGCGACAGCAGCAGTTGGAAGGAGCCGAGGTCCTTGTAGGTCGCCACCCGGGGGATGGCGCTGGCGCGAGAGCTTCCGTTCTCGCCGGCTGGGGCCGCGCCCAGCGTGACCGCTTCGACGGCGCAGCGGGCCTCGTGGAAGGTCCGGCGGGCGTCGCCGCCGGCGACCGGCCGGCCGACTCCCAACCTTGTCTGCGGGCCGAGCGTCGCCAACAGGCGGCGGGCTACCCGGTCGGCGAGCTCGAACAGCTCGGGCTCGCTGGTGCCGGGGATCAGGCCGGCGGTCAGCGAGGCGGTCGAGGCGACCAGCCCCGGCGCCGCCTCCTCGCGCAGGGCCGTGGCCAACGCGCCCTCCACCGAGGTCGGCGCTCCGTTGCCGTCGTTGTCGCGCGCCACCACCAGCGCGGCCACTCGCTCGCCGAGCCCGAACGGGTGTAGCCGGCGAGCTAGGTCCGCGCCGCTGAGCTCGCCGCCGACGAGCGCCGCGAGCACGTCCCCGGCGAGGCGACGCTCGGTGTCGCCGGCGACGCGCCCGCGGAGCAGCTCGAGCGCGACGATCGTCACCGCCTGGTGCAGGGTGAGGCGATCGAAGTCAGACAGCGGTCCCCCGTCCTTGATTGCCACCAGCCACGCCTCCGGGATCCGCTCGGAACCGGACGCGCCGTTGGGGGCGGCGCCCGCGCCGTCGGCGGCGACCGGCAGCGCCAGCGACCGGTCGGCGAGTCCGGCGGCCGACGGGAGGAAGGCCCGGGCCACGCGCCGGCGCTCGTACAGCTCGGCCTGCAGCGCCGCCACCTCGTCAACCTGGAGCGTGCGGCGGAAGGCGCGTTGCGCCAGCGGCTCCCCGCGGGCGTCGAACACGAGCACGGCGGCGCCGATCAACGTCGACAACGTGCCGGCGAGCGCCTCGAGTCCGCGCTCGGAGAGAACGACGTGCTCCAGCCGCTCGTGCGCGGCCAGCGCCCGGCGCAGCACCGCGTACTGCTCGTTGACGAGCTGCGTGAACGCCGCTTCGGTGACGGCGATGAACGGCACGTCGTAAGGCACCTCGAACACCGGGAACTCACGCTCGGTCGCCGTCTGAACGAGCGCCGGCGGGGCCGCCGGGTGGCTGAAGCCGACGCCGAAACCCAGCCCGGCGAGCTGGTGATCGGCGAGGCGGGTCAGGAACTCGCGCTGCTGCTCGTCGGTCTGCAGCGCCATTCCAGTGGTCAGCAGCACCTCGCCGCCAGACAGCCACGGCGTCGGATCGGGCAGCTCGGAGATGTGCACCCACCGCACCGGCGCCTGCACCGCCTCCTCCCCGGTGAGGAGGCGGACGTCGAGGTCACCGAGCAGTTCGCCGACGGTGAGCATCGGCCAGCGGGGGCGTTCGGGTCAGCCGTCGCCTCGGCCCGGCGCGAGGTCCCCGCGCCCGGAGGCGATGGACCCCGGTCGGCTCCGCATCCGCTCCCCCGCCTCGGTGAGCACCGGGCGCAGGATCGACTCGATCTCGGCGAACTGCTCCGGTCCGGCGATCAGCGGCGGCGAGAGCTGGACGACCGGATCGCCGCGGTCATCGGCGCGGCAGATCAGGCCGCGGCGGTAGAGCTCTCCGGACAGGAAGCCACGCAGCAGGGTCTCTGACTCCTCGTCTGACCACTGCTCGTCGGTGTCCTGGTCCTTGACCAGCTCGATCGCGTGGAAGTAGCCGGTGCCGCGGACGTCGCCGACGATCGGGATGTCGCGCAGCGAATCGAGCATCTCGCGGAACTCGCCCTCGTGGGCGCGGACGTTGTCGATGACCCCTTCGTGCTCCATCACGTCGAGGTTGGCGAGGGCGATCGCCGAGCACACCGGGTGACCGGCGAACGTGAACCCGTGGAGGAAGCTCTCAGTCCCGGTCAGGAACGGCTCGGCCACGCGATCCGACGCGATCACCGCGCCCATCGGAGCGTAGGCGCTGGTCAGGCCCTTGGCGGTGGTGATCAGGTCCGGCAGATAGTCGTAGCGCTCGGCGCCGAACCACTCGCCGAGGCGGCCCCAGGCGCAGATCACCTCGTCGGAGATCAGCAGCACGTTGTACTTGTCGCAGATCTCGCGGACCCGCTGCCAATAGCCCTCCGGCGGGGTGAAGCAGCCGCCGGCGTTCTGGACCGGCTCCATGATCACCGCTGCCACCGTTTCCGGACCCTCGAACTCGATCCGGGTGGCGACGGCGTCGGCCAGATCGCCGGCGGTGAGGCCGTGGGGCATCCGGAACGTGTTGGTGTTGGGAACGTGGCAACCGCCCGGCGTAAGCGGCTCGAACGGCTCGCGCAGGCTGGTGATGCCGGTCGCCGACAGGGCGCCCAGGCTGGTGCCGTGGTAGGCGATGTCGCGGGCGATCACCTTGGTCTTGTTCGGGTGGCCGGTGACCTTGTGGTATTGGCGGGCGAGCTTCAGCGCGGACTCCACCGCCTCCGAGCCGCCGCTGGTGAAGAACACCCGGTTCAGATCGCCGGGCGCGAGGTCGGCGATCCGGGCCGCCAGCTCGATCGCCCGCGGATGAGCAAACGTCCAGTTGGTGTAGAAGCCGAGCTCCTTGGCCTGATCGGCGCCCGCCTGAACGACGTCGGCGCGGCCGTGGCCGATGTTGACGCAGAACAGGGCGGACAGGCCGTCGAGATACCGGTTGCCGTGCTCGTCGTAGACGTAGCAGCCCTCGCCCCGGGTGATGATCGGGATCTCCTGATCTTCGTATGCGCCCATGCGGCTGAAGTGCATCCAAAGATGACGGCGCGCCATCTCCTGCAGCGTGCCCCGCTCTGTTCCCACTGCCTCCTGGGTGCTTGCCATGAGATCTCCTCCAAGATCGCTTAGTCCGCTTTGTACAAAGCTATCGGTCCGGTGTCGGGAGCGCAATTGGCCATACCGTCAGACGCCCGGACTCGCCTCTCGCCTAATCGGCGAATAGGCCGCTGCTCCCGTCGTCACCGCAACGCCGCGAGCGCCCGCGTCAGGGACCGGTGGCGACCGGACGGACCGGGTTTCCGACCCATTCGCTCCACGACCCGGGGTACAGAGCGGCGTCGACCCCGGCGAGCTCCAGTGCCAGCACCTCGTGGGCGGCGCTCACCCCCGACCCGCAGTAGACCCCTGTCGCGGTCTCCGAGCCGACGCCGATCTCAGCGAACGCTCGACGAAGGGTCGGCGGGTCGGCGAAGCCGCCGACGGCCTGATCCAGGTTGAGCGTCATCGGCCGGTTGCGGGCGCCGGGGATGTGCCCGGCGACGGGATCAATCGGCTCCACCTCGCCGCGGAAGCGCTCCGGGGCCCGGGCGTCGAGCAGCACGCCGCGGCGGGCGAGGGCGGCGGCGCCGGCGGCGTCCAGAACCGGCATCCCGCCGGGGTGCGGCGTGAAGTCGCCGGATTGCGGCGCCGGCGCCCCGGTGGCGAGCTCGCCCCGAGCCGCCGTCCACGCCTTCAGCCCGCCGTCCAGCAGGCTCACCCCCGGATGACCGAAGTAACGCAGCACCCACCAGGCGCGGGCGGCGGCCATTCCGGTGTCGGCGTCGTAGACGACGACCGCCCGATGGCCGCTGACTCCGGCGGCCCGCATGCTGCGCCCGAACTCGTCCGCGGCGGGCAGTGGATGGCGACCGCGGATGCCGGGCGGCGCGGCGAGATCACGATCGAGGTCGACGAATGCGGCGCCCGGGATGTGACCGCTTCGGTAGGCGTCGGGTTGGGCGCCGGTGGCCGGCTCCCAGCGGACGTCGAGCAGGGTCGGCGAATCGGGCCGCCGGAGGCGGCGCCGGAGGGCGGCGGCGGAGATCAGCGGCGAGGGCACCAGAGGGTTGTACTACCGGGCAGGTGGTCGCGAGGGCGAGTGGGGGCCGGGCGGCCGCGGCCCCCGCGGATTTGCTGGCCCGCGGGGCTCTTCGAGCCGCTGTCGCCGTCAGGCGGCGAGCGCCGGCCGCACCGCCCGCGCCGGCGCCGGCATCAGCCAGGCGGCGAGCAGCACCAGAGCGAAGGCGACCAGCTCGACGGCGAACATCACCGGGCGCCCGGACAGCGGATCCCCGAACACGAGGATCCCGCCGATGATCCCCGACACGTTGGCGGCGGTGCCCGTGACCGCGATCACCGGTACGGCGTCCCCGTCCTGCAGCCCCTTGGCCGAGGCGTAGAAGGCGGCGACCGAGGCGGCGAGGCAGACGATCAGCCACGGGCTGAACAGCCCGAGCAGGCCGTGGGCGCCGATGATTCCTGAGATCGCCTTGATCGCCACGTCCGAGACGCCGAACAGGAGCCCGGACGCGGCCCCCAGCATGAAGCCGTGGTGCTCGGCGGGGGCGCCGATCCGCGGCCCCATGATCAGCAGCGCGCCGGCGACCAGCAGGCCGGCCTCAAAGCCGATCATTCCCGGCTGCGAGAAACGAGAATGGGCGCCGTGGACCACCGGCAGGGTGAAGCCGAGCAGCAGCAGGCCCGCCGCCGTCAAGAACAGCCCCGCCCACTGGCGGCGGGTGATCGTCAGCCCGAAGCTCCGCTCGGCCATCACCGCGAGCAGGACGACGCCGCCCGCCAGGACGGCCTGCACCAGCGACAGGGGCGCCACCGACATCGCGGCCACGTGAAAGATCCACGCCCCCGAGGCGATGGCCATCCCGATCGAGAACAGCTTGGAGGAGAACAGCTGCTTGGCGGTGCGCAGCGGGTGGCGGATCTCGACGGCCGGTGCCGCGCAGGCTCCCCGATGCTTGAACAGGAAGCCGATGTTGGTCGCCAGCGCACAGGCGAGCGCCAGCGTGATGCCTAGGGCTTGAGTCATTTAGTTGTCGTGGGGCTGGATCGGGTTGCGAGGCCCACCTTGGCCTCATGCATATGTCTCGGCGCCCTGCGGCTTGGATTGAGCACCGATTCCGGCTGTCGGCCAAACTTCTGGCCGCACGCGAAGCCCGGCCCGACCTCACGGCGCAAACGCTGGCGAAGCCACCTTAAGCCCAGATATGTGACGACGATGGACCGACCACGGGGTGCGCGCGGAAATTAGCGGCGGGATTGGATGGTCGCCCCGTGGATGCTGGACGGCGCGCGCGAGCGCAGGCGTGCCTTTTTGGCGCGTTGAGCATCGCGAGTGGCGTCCAGCGCCGCGAGGTGATCGGACAAACCGTCGGTAATTTTCGTGTGTGCCCTTACTGCTGATCGACATCGACGGCGTCATCTCGCTGTTCGGATTCGACGCTGCCCGGCCGCCGGCGGGCCAACTCGAGCTGGTGGACGGGATCCCGCACTTCCTGTCGACTTCCGCGGCGCAGCTGCTGGGCGGGCTGTCGCGGCAGTTCGAGCTCGTGTGGTGCAGCGGCTGGGAGGAGAGGGCCGATGAGTACCTGCCCCTGGCCCTCGGACTGCCGGCCGGCCTGCACCACCTGACGTTCGCCGATGTCGAAGGGCCCGCGGGGCGCCACTGGAAGCTCGCGGCGATCGACGGCTATGCCGGCCCCGACCGGGCCGTGGCCTGGATCGACGACGGGTTCGACGACAGCTGTCACGCCTGGGCGGCCGCCCGCCCAGGACCGACGCTGCTGGTGGCCACCGACCCCGCGATCGGGCTCACCGCCGGCCAGTCGCGGCAGCTGCGCAACTGGGCGGACGGTCTGGCGCGCCGCTGACGGTGCCGGGAAGCCCGCCGCGGAGACTGTTAGGGAAATCCGCCCCGGCAGCGGCGGCCCGGACGACAGCTCCAGCTGACCCTCCCGGCGCGCGGGCTGCGGCGCGGACGGTGGACGGGGGCTTTCGAAGGTGGCGCCGGATGGTCGCCGGCGAGTGCACCGCCACGAGCGTGTCCAGCCCGGAGCACGGCGACCTGAAAAAGGCGCCAAATCCGGTTGGCGGATCCGGATTTGCCGCCGGATGCACGCACAGCGTGGAGAACTCGACAAATCCGGCGGACCGATCCGGATTTGGCGCCTAACGCATGCCGAGTCCGCCCCCAGCGCCGTCGGCGGGCGCACGGCCGGCGGAGGGGAAGCGTTGGCGGCCGGCGGAGGGGAAACGTTGGCGGCGGCGGACAGGCGAGCGTCGGCACGGCGGCTGGAGTGGCAACCGTGGTCGGGCTCCGTTCTCGAGATGCACTCGCGGGACCCAGTGCGGTCTGGATGCAAGGCGTCCGCTGAAGATTTCAAAGAGACGCGCCGTGGCGTCCGGCGCCCGACCGGAAGCGATCCAGCCCCGCCTGCGCCTCGCGCAGCGATCGGCGGCCATGGGCGAGCTCGTTGGCCAGCGCCTCCGCCTCCGCCAACCCCACCTGCTCCAGCACCGACCGGCGGTCCTCGCGCAGGCACGCCTGCGGAAACCGCGCCAGCTCCGCCGCCAGCGCCTGCGCGGCGGCCAGGCTCTCGCCGGGTCCGACCAGGCGGTTGACCAAGCCGATCCGCTCGGCCTCCTCGGCGCCGACCCCGCGGCCGGTGAGGATCATGTCCATTGCCCGGCTGAGGCCGATGAGCCGGGGCAGGCGCACCGTGCCGCCATCGATCAGCGGCACCCCCCACCGTCGGCAGAACACGCCCAGGACGGCGTCGGGCTCGGCGACCCGCAGGTCGCACCACAGCGCCAGCTCGAGCCCGCCCGCCACCGCGTGCCCGGCGATGGCGGCGATCACCGGCTTGGCGAGCCGCATCCGGGTCGGGCCCATCGGCCCGTCGCCCGTGTCGGAGACGACGTTGCCGGACGGCGTCCCGATCGCCTTCAGATCGGCGCCGGCGCAGAACACGCCGCCCTCGCCGTGGAGAACGGCGACCGCGGCCTCGGAGTCGGTGTCGAACTGGCGGAACGCGTCGCCCAGGGCGGCCGCCGTGGGGCCGTCGACCGCGTTTCGCCGTTCCGGGCGCGACAGCAGGACGGTGGTCACGGGGCCGTCGCGCGTGACCCGCACCGCTGGACGGCCGTGCGCATCCCGCACCGCCGGAGCGTGCCCGCCACCCCCATCCGGATCACCGGCCACGGTCACGCCGCCCCCACCGCCCGGCCGACGAACACCCGCAGCGCAGCGCCGATCTCCTCGGCGTCAGGCCCGTCGGCCAGCGGCGACAGCGGACCGACCAGCGCCTCTCCGCACCCGCCGACCAGCGCCGCCGCGGTCAGCGCGACGTTCTGCTCAGGGAGCTCGCCGGCGGCGATGCCGCGGGTCAGCTCGGCGGCGATCAGCTGGGCATAGCGCGCCCGGTAGGCGATCCGCTCGGCGTCGACGCGGGGATCGACCGGCTCGGCGATCAGCGCCCACGCCAACCGGGGGTTGCCCAGCGCCCGGCGGGCGAACGTCGCGAGCACGGTCTGCAGCCGAACCGCGGCCGGCGCCGAGGCGGGCAGCACGTCGGCCGCGGCGCGCAGGGCGCGCTCCTCGCGCTCGCCCACGGATCGGAACACCTCCACGAACAGCTCCTCCTTGGAGGCGAAGTGGCGATACAGGGTGCCGGCGGCGACCCCGGCGAGATCGGCGATGGCGATCACCGAGGCGGCGCCGTACCCGCCCTCCTCGATCAACTGCCGCGCCGCGGCCAGCAGGCGCTCGCGGGTACCGGAGGCGACCGTGCCCACGCGTCAGCCCCGGTCCGTGCCCGCGGACCGGACCGGGCTCATGCCGGCAGCGCCCGGTCGATGATCGCCCGCGCGTCGATCCCGGAGGGCAGCGTGCCGTACACCCGTCCGCGGTCGTCGCCCAGGCGCCCGGCGCAGAACGCATCGGCGACGGCGGGCGGCGCGTGGCGGACGAGCAACGAGGCCTGTAGGGCGAGGGCCAGATCCTCCACCAGGCGCCGGGCGCCGAACTGGCTGTCGTACAGTCGCTGCTGCACATCGTCCTCGTCACCGCCGCTGAAGCTGGCGTGGATGCGCTCACGCAGCCCGGCGAGATGCGCGTCCAGTCGCGGCTCGGCGCCGGCGGCGAGCTCACACTCGCCGAGGAAGGCGGGCAGACCTGCGGGCTCGCGCACGGTGGCACGCAGCACGTCGAGCGCGGCGACGTTACCCGAGCCCTCCCAGATCGAGTTCAGGGGAGCGTCGCGATAGAGCAGCGGCATTCCCGAGTCCTCGACGAAGCCGTTGCCACCCAGGCATTCCAGCGCCTCGGCGGCGTGCCCCGGCGACCGCTTGGTCACCCAGTACTTGCCCACGGCGGTGGCCAGGCGGCGAAACGTCCCGGCGTCATCCGCGGGGTCGTCGTAGCTGCGGGCGACCCGCATCGCCAGCGCGGTGGCCGCCTCAGACTCGATCGCCAGGTCGGCGAGCACGTTTCGCATCGCCGGCTGGTCTGAGAGGAGCGTTCCGAAGGCCGAGCGTTGGCGGGCGTGGTGGATTGCCTCGACCGTCCCCCGGCGCAGGCCGGCGGTTGACCCGAGCAGGCAGTCCAGACGGGTGTGGTTGACCATCCGGATGATCGCGGGCACGCCTCTCCCCTCCTCACCGATCAGCCGGCCGGCAGCACCCCGGAACTCGACCTCCGAGGAGGGCAGCGACCTGGTGCCGAGCTTGTCCTTGAGGCGTTGGAGCTCCATGCCGCGCCCGCGCTGGACGAGGAAGCAGGAGAGCCCCGCGGGAGCCTGGGCGAGGACCAGGAACACGTCGCACGGCGGGTAGGAGCAGAACCACTTGTGGCCGTGGATCGCGTAGTCGCCGTCGCCGACGGGATCGGCGCGGGTGATGTTGGCGCGCACATCCGAGCCGCCCTGGCGCTCGGTCATCGCCATCCCGGCGAGCGCCCCGCGCTCGTAATCTGGCTCGGTCAGCCGCGGCTCCCACTCGGCGGCCAGCTCCGGGGCGCCGTCGCGCAGGGCCGGGACCGCGGCGTAGGTCATCGACACCGGGCACATGACGCCGGCGTCGGCGTTGCTCCACATCATGAACATCGCGGCCCGGACGAGGTGCGCGCCCGACTGCGGGCAACGCCAGGGAAGGCTGTGAATGGAACGGCGGACCGCGCCCCCGAGCAGCCAGTGCCAGGACGGATCGAGCTCCACCGCGTCGATCCGGTTACCGAACCGGTCGTGCGTGGTCAGCCGAGGCTGGTTGCGCTCGGCACGTCGTCCGTGATCGAGCGCCTCGACGCTGCCGGCGACTTGACCGGCCTCGTGGACGAGCTGGGTTCCCCAGCCGCCACCCTCGCGCTCCAGCGCCTCGCGCAGCGCCAGATCGAGCTCGAACAGGTCCGACGGCTGCAGCGGCGAAGCCTGATTGAGCACCTCACGGGCGGGATCGGTGATCTCGAATGTCGCCGTCTCGCCTCCTCGTCTCGCAGCCGTGCGAATCCCGATTCACGACGCTCAGTGAACCACGATTCACGGCCGATGAGAAGGGACTCGCTCGTTTCGAGCTAACGGGAGATCTTCACCGCGGCGGTCAGCTGTGCGCGTGTGACTGTCAGGGCGGCCTCAGGCGGCGGCCTTAGGCGGCCTCAGGCGGCGGCCTCAGGCGGCGGCCGGCCTGGCCGCGGTCGCGGTCGCAGTCGCAGTCGCAGTCGCCATCGTCCGTTCGGCGACCCGGTCGGTGGCGTCGTGGGTGCCGCCGAGCAGTCGCCGGGACAGCTCGGCGCGGCGGAAGAACAGCGGCGCGTCGTGCTCCCAGGTGGCGCCGATGCCGCCGTGGACGTTGATCATCGAGCGCGCGGCGAAGTCCAGGGCGCTGCCTGCCGCGCTGCGGGCGGCGCTGGCGGCGAGCGTGAACTCCTCGGGCCGGTTCTCGCGAGCCCAGCCCGCGTAGTACTGGAGCCCGCGGGCATTCTCCAGCCGGCGCAGCACCTCGGTGAGCTCGTGCTTGATCGACTGGTAGGAACCGATCGCCCGCCCGAACGTGAACCGCTCCTTGGCGTAGGCGACGCTCAGGTCCAGGCACGTCTGGACCGCGCCGATCGACTCGGCGGCGATCAGCGCCTGGGCCAGGTACCAGGCGTCCGCCAGCACGCCGCAGTCGACCGCCAACCGGCGCCCGCGCGCCCCGGCGAAGGTCACGTGGGCGAGCGAGCGGGTGGCGTCATAGCGCACGATGCTCTCCACCTGGACACCCTCGGCTCCGGCGTCAACCGCCGCAGCCACCGGCTGTCCGTCGGGATCGACGCCGACCGCGATCAGCAGATCGGCACCGGCCGCATCCGGCACGAACGCCACCGTTCCGTCGAGCGTGACCGATTCGCCGTGCACGCTGACCGGCGGAGCGCTCGCTCGGGCAAACCCGGAGGCGGGCTCGACGGTCCAGCTTGACTCGAGCTCGCTGGGCGGCCGCGCCGGCAGGTAGGCGGGCCGCTGGTCACCGGCCGCCACTGCCTCCAGGGACGGGTCGCCGGCGGCATCGAGGATCGCAGTGGCGGGCAGCAGCCCGAGCAGGGGGAGGGACGCGAGTACCCGCCCGCATTCCTCGGCCACCAGAAACGCGTCAAAACCGCCGAGTCCCGCCCCGCCGCGCTGCTCGGAGATCAACAGGCCGGGCCAGCCGGCCTCCACCGCCAGCGGCCACAGGTCCGGCAGCGGTGGGTGGGGATCGGTCTCGAGCGCCGCGCGCGCGGCCTCGAGCGTCGGGATCCGGGCCAGCGACCCGCGGGCCGCTTCGCGGAGGAGGATCTGCTCGTCGGAAAGCGCGAAGTTCATCGGGTCACCGCCTGCTTCTCCATCGCCCGCAGCTCGCTGAACGGGACGCCCTTGTCAAGCCGCGGCTCGGGCGGCAGGCCCAGCACCCGCTCGCCGATCGTGTTGCGCAGCACCTGCTCGGTCCCGCCGGCCGACTTGAGTCCGGGCAAGAACGAGATCAGGTAGCTCCACTCGGTGTCGGCGTCCAGTGCCTCGGGACCGATGACGTCGGCGCCGAGATCGGTGGCGGTGATCGCGGCGTTGACCATCGTCACCTTGGCCAGCCCCGCCTCGGGACCGGGTATCTGGCCGCGCGAGAGCGCGGTCAGAGCCCGGTAGCCGTTGAACCGTACCGCCAGCATCTCGGTCATTACCTCGCCGAGGCGGCGGCGAGCCTCGGTGTCCCGGCGCGCCGCGGGGTCGGCGGCCATCGTCTCGACCAGCCGTGCCGGGGAACCGAAGTTCTCCGAGCCGAAGCCGATCGTCAGCCGCTCGTACATGAGCACGGTGAGGGCGGTGCCCCAGCCGTTGCCGACCCCGCCGACCACCGCCTCGGGACCGAGCTTCACCTCGTCGAAGAAGACCTCGTTGAACTCGGCCTCGCCCGAGATCTGACGCAGGCCCCGCACCGTGACCCCGGCGGCGTCCATCGGCACGATGAACATCGTCAGCCCCTTGTGCTTGGGGACGTCGGGATCGGTGCGGGCGAGCAGCAGCCCGAACGACGCGAAATGGGCGTTGGTGGTCCACACCTTCTGGCCGCTGAGCGTCCAGGTGCCGTCGTCGTGGCGGCGGGCGCGGGCCTGGACCGCCGCCAGGTCAGAACCGGCGTTGGGCTCTGAGAACAGCTGGCACCAGACCTCGTCGCCGTGCAGCATCGGCCCGAGGTGGCGATTCTTCTGCTCCTCCGATCCGTGGGCGATCAGGCAGGGGCCGAGCATCCCGATGCCGATGACGTCGAGGATCCCGGGGACGCCGGCGCGGGAGATCTCCTGATTCACCGTCACCTGCTCGATCGGGCCGAGGCCGCGGCCACCCAGTTGCACCGGCCAGGTGACGGCGGCCAACCCGGCCTCGGCGAGGCGTCCCTGCCAGGCACGGCGGGCGCCGATATAGGTCATGTCCTCGTAGGAGCCTGATCGCGGCGGGGCCTGATCCTTGTTGGCCTCGAGCCACGCACGGGCGTGGGCTCGATACTCGGCCTGCTCCGGGGTGTCGTTCAGGTCCACGCTGCGGTCTCCTCGCTGAGGTCGGGGTCGAGGTGCGTCGGGTTGCCGACCGCCTGGTTCGGATTAACGGGGTCAGGTGAATCTGGATTCACAGATCCTATCGGAGTCCGGATCATCCGGCGCGGGCGATCACGGCGCCGGCGAGCCCGCGGCCTGTCGCACTCGCCTGAACGGGCGGCGCCGGCGTCAGCTCGCGCCCGGTCACCGTCGCCCCGGGGGATGTCAGGCGAGCGCGAGGGCGCGGTGGGCATTCAGCTGATCGTTGATCTCGCCGCACTCCAGCGAGATCTCGCGCCCTCCCTCCAGGAGGGACAGATCAGCAGCCTCCACGATGCGAACGACGCTGCGTGCCAAAGCGGTGTGGAAGTCCATCTTGCCTCACCGACTGGATCGCCGCAAGGAAGTCCCCGAGCTCCAACCCGAGGGGCTCATGCGACCTCGATCTTCGGCGAGACGATGTCACCCGAGCGGTAGGAGAGGTGATATTCGCCGAACGTCTCCGGATCGCGGTATACGACCCCGCTATCGAAAGGCGGTACCGGCTCTACGGCGCCGTCGTCGTAGGTGACCATGCGCTCGCTGCCGACCACGACCGTGCGCCGGAGCTTGCTCGGCGCGAGCCAGCTGAGCTCCACGTTGGCCACGATCCCCGAGCCGAACTTCATCGACACGAACGCGACGTCGGCGATGCCCCTTGCACGATCGAGTCACGCCCGACGGCCCGCACCTTGGTCGGCATCTCGCTCAGCCAGTACAGGAGGATCGAGAAGTCGTGGGGGCCGAGATCCCAGATCACGCTGACGTCACGCTGGTGCAGATCCGAGGTTCACGCGGCTGGAGGAGATGAAGTAGATGTCCCCGAGCGTGCCGGCCTCGAGCATGCGCTTGATCGCTCGCACCGGCGGGCTGTAGACGAACGTGTGGCCGCACATGAGGACGCGGTGACGCTCGGCGGCCATCGCCGCCAGATCGTCGGCGAGCTCGCTGGAGGGCGCCAGCGGCTTCTCCACGAACACGTGCTTCCCGGCCCGAAGCGCTTGGGCGGCCAGGGAATAGTGGGTGTTGACCGGGGTGGCGATGATCACGGTCTGCACGTCGGGATCGGCCAGCACCCGTTCGATCCGGGATGTGGCTCGGACCGAGGGATAGCGGCGGCGGTAGCGGGTCAGACGTTCACGATCAAGGTCGCAGATCCACCGCACCTCGGCCTCCGGCTTGTCGGCCAGGACACGGAGCAGATTGGGCCCCCAATAACCCAGCCCGATCACTGCGACACCCACGGGAGCGGCGCTGGGAAGCTCTGACTTCGGAGTGGCTGCAGCGGTTGCGCTCACGGTAGGACCATCCTCGTCTCTTGTGCGATTTGAACTGCTTCGGCCACCCGCTCGATCTCGAGCGCGGTCAGATCCGAATGCATCGGGAGTGACAGCTCTTCGGCGGCCCACGCCTCCGCCACCGGCAAATTTCCGTACAGCAGCGGCTGGTCGGCCCACGCGGGGTGCTCATGGACCGCCCGCCCGTAGTGCACGCCGGTCTCGATCCCGCTCCGGTGCAGCTGGACGCTGATCCGGTCACGATCCGGGAAACGGGCCGGGAACAGGTGATAGATGCACGGGCTCTCGGTGCGCTCCTCGAGCACCCTCACGTCGTCGCCCAGGACGCGGCGGTACTCGGCGGCGCGAGTCCGCCGCGCCTCGTTCCACTCGTCCAGGTAGTCCAGCTTGACGCGGAGCAGCGCGGCCTGGAGACCGTCGAGGCGCTCGTTGTAACCGATATCGACGTGCTCGCCCTTGGCCCGTTGGCCGAGGTTGCGCAGGCGGCGCAGCCGGGTGGCCAGCAGCGCATCGTTGGTGCACACTGCCCCGCCATCCCCGAGGGCCCCCAAGTTCTTGCCCGGGTAGAACGAGAAGCCCGCGGCGGCCCCGAGCGAGCCGACTCGCCGGCCCCGATAGCGCGCCCCCGCCGCCTGGGCGGCGTCCTCCAGCACGAGGAGCCCGCGGGGTCCGGCGAACGCATGGATCGCGTCCATCTCGCACGCCTGGCCGTAGAGATGCACGGCGATGATCGCCGCGGTGCGCGGGCCGACCGCCGCTCGCGCGGCGTCGGGATCGATCAGGCCGGTGCCGTCGAGCACGTCGCAGAGCACCGGGATGGCGCCGACGTGAGCCACCGCCAGCGCCGAGGCGATGAACGTGTGGG
>CAWEVV010000013.1:0-40750 GCA_963812635.1 uncultured Actinomycetota bacterium
GAGCCCAGCCGTGCCCATCAAGGTCCCTGCAACTGTTCAGAGCGGCATTTCGACCGACTCGCTCCCGGCGCGTTTCTAACCACCGGAGCCCCCCGAGGTCCGGCGCAGCGTGTCGGCGGTGTAGCGAGAGGACGTGAGCACTTTGTGGTCGCTGATCCGCCAGCGACCGGCTTCACGGCGAAGGATATCGATGTAGGTGACGCTCGAGATGCCGCCGGCGTCCGCAACCTCAACCGCCGTGGACTCGGCGATGGCCGTGTCGTTGTCGACCGGGCTGACGATGGTATCGGTCACGTCGTGGGCGAGCGGGTTTGTGTCACCGAGGTCGAGCGCGGCGCGCAGCGCCCTGAGTCCGACCAGAGGCTCACCGCGGAGGTCTTGGAGGTCGTAGACGATGTCGGTGGTGAAAAGCTCATCGAGTCGATCGAGCGCGCCCTCGTCGGAGAGGTGACCGTGGCGCAGAACAACTTCGGCGATGGCAACGCGGTCATCGGACGTCAGCGGCATGTTCGGTCACGCTTGGTCTGCCGGCGCCGAGGAATGCGGATCGGCGGTCCGGCCGGTGGCCGCGGCTGGCGGTGCGGCACGGGATTCGAGCCAGGGCGGCTGCATCGGGAAGTGGCAGGCGGCAAGATGCTGGTGCCCAAACGGTCGGAGGGTGGGTGTCTCCGCGCCACAGATCTCCTGAGCGCGTGGGCAGCGGGTGCGAAACCGGCAGCCCGAGGGTGGGTGCAGTGGCGAGGGCAGCTCACCGTGAACCGCCATGGCCCGTTGCCGCGTACGGGCGATCTCCGGGTTGGGCACCGGGATGGCCTCGAGCAGACCGAAGGTGTAGGGATGAGCGGGCCGCTCGTAGATGTCGTTGGCGCGGCCTACCTCGACCAGCCGGCCGAGGTACATGACGCCGATCCGGTCGGCCAGGTAGCGCACGACCGACAGGTCGTGCGAGATCACGATGTAGGTGAGCCCGTGCGCGGCCTGCAGTCGCTTCATCAGGTTGAGGATCTGCGAGCGGATTGACACGTCCAGCGCCGATACGGGCTCGTCGGCCACGATTACCTTGGGGTTGAGCGCCAGCGCGCGGGCCAGTCCCAGCCGCTGACGCTGGCCGCCGGAGAACTCGTGCGGGTAGCGCTCAATCGCGTCGTAGCCGAGCCCGACCTCGCCCAGCAGCTCGCGCACCGCGGAGAGTCGCTCGTTGCGCGTGCCGCGCCGGGCGATGTCCAGCGGCTCGGAGATGATCTCGCGCACGCGCATGCGGGGGTCCAGTGAGGAGTAGGGATCCTGGAACATGAACTGCAGGTTGCGGCGCAGCGTGCGAAACCGGTTGGCGCCGACCTCGGTGAGATCGGTGCCGTCGAACACGACCTGGCCGGCGGTCGGCGCCTCCAGTCCGACCCCGACACGACCGAGCGTCGTCTTGCCGCAGCCTGACTCTCCCACCAGGCCGAACGTCTCGCCGGACCGCACGCCGAGGGTGACCTCGGTGACCGCGTGCACAGCGCCGATCCGGCGATGGAGCACGCCGCCCGACGTGACCGGGAATTCCTTGGTCACGTCACAGAACTCCAGGATGTACTCCGAGGAATCGGCGACGACACGCGGCTCGCCGGCAGGCTCGATGGCGACCTGCAGCAGCTCCAGCTCGGAGCCAAATGACGCCATCAGCGCCTTGTTCTGCTCGGCCTTCTCGATCAGCTCGGCGCCGAGCTCGCCGAGGTCCTTCACCGATGCGCGCCGGGGATGAAAGCAGGCGTAGGGATGATCGGGATCGTCGCCGCCGAGCGGCGGATCCTCGGTCCGGCACCGCTCGGTGGCAAACGCGCACCGCGGCGCGAACCGGCACGTTGGCGGCGGCCGGCGCAGATCCGGTGGCAGGCCCGGGATCGAGTACAGCTCCTGGGTCTTGTCCTGGTCGAGCTGGGGAATCGAGGCCAGCAGCGCCTCGGTGTAGGGGTGGCGCACGCTCTTGAACAGCTCCGCGGTCTCGGCGGTCTCGACCTTACGCCCCGCGTACATCACCGCGACGCGGTCGGCCCGGCCCGCGATCACCCCCATGTCGTGCGTGATCAGGATGATTCCCATCCCGAGCTGGGACTTGATCTTGTCCAGCAGGCTGAGGATCTGGGCCTGGATCGTCACATCCAGCGCGGTGGTGGGCTCGTCGGCGATCAGCAGCTTGGGTTCGCAGGCGAGGGCGATAGCGATCATCACCCGCTGACGGAGCCCGCCCGAGAGCTGGTGCGGGTAGTCTCTGAGCCGCTCCTCGGGGCGCGGCAGGCCGACCAGGTCGAGCACCTCGGCGGCCCGCCCGTATGCCTTCTCCTTCGAGACGTCGCGGTGAATCAGCACCGCCTCGGCGATCTGACGACCGATCGTCATCGTCGGGTTCAGCGACGTCATCGGGTCCTGGAAGACCATGCCGATCTCGTTGCCGCGGATCTTGCGAAGCTCGGTGTCCGGGAGGAGGACGAGGTCGCGCCCGTCGAGGCGGATCTCGCCGCCGGCGATGCGCCCGCCGCGCGGCAGCAGTCGCATGATCGACATCGCCGCCATCGTCTTGCCGCACCCCGACTCGCCGACGATGCCGAGAGTCTCGCCGGCCCGCACGTCGAAGCTCAGTCCGTCGACGGCATGCACGATGCCGCTGCGGAGCACGATGTGGGTCCGTAGCTCATCGACCTCGAGCAGCCGGGCCATCCTCACCGCTCCTGTAGCCGAACGTCGAACGCGTCCTGAAGCGCGTCGCCGATGAAGTTGAACGCCACGACCGTGACCACGATCATCGCCAGCGCCGGATAGACCTGCCACCAGTACCCGTCCTGCAGGTACGTGGTCCCGTCCGACAGCATCGAGCCCCAGGTGGGAGTCGTCGGCGGCAGGCCGAAGCCGAGATACTGCAGCACCGCCAGGGTGAGGATCGCGTTGGCGATCTGGAACGTCACGGTCACCATGATGGTTCCGATCGTGTTCGGGATGATGTGCCGTACGATGCTGCGCCACGATCGACCGCCCATCACCTGCACGGCCTGTACGTACTCACGCGTGCGCAGGCTGAGAGTCTCACCGCGCACGAGACGCGCCGGGACCAGCCAGGAGACGAGCGCCAGCAGCACGATCAGGAGCGTCAGGCTTGGCTTATAGACCTGCGCCATGAAAATGAACAGGAACACGATCGGTATCGCCAGCCCGATGTCGACGATGCGCATCAGGGCGCTGTCGACCACCCCGCCGAGGAAGCCCGACACGGCGCCGTAGATCAGGCCGAAGACGGTGGCGATGATCCCAACGGCGAGTCCGACCTCGATCGAGCTCTGACCTCCGGTCATCAGGCGGCCGAGGATGTCGAACCCGCTCGAGTCGGTCCCGAGCAGGTAGTGCCCACCTGGACTGAGGTTGACGCTGGTCAGGTTGGGATCGGACTGGTCGGTGGGGTGCAGCAGCGGCCCGACGAAGCTGAACAGGATCACCAGCACGACGACCGCCGTGCCGACGATCGCCAGGCGGTTCTGCGCGAACGTGCGTGCAACCAGCACCCACGGGCTGCCTCCGGCAAAGACCTCGCCGCCCTCGGGAATGATCTGGACCTCGAGCCCGGCCTCGGCCTGAGGCCGCTGGACGGTGGGATCAACCTCGGTCACGATGCGCCGCTCAATATCTGATCCGTGGATCGAGCAGCGCGTAGCCGATGTCGGAGACGAGGTTGCCGAGCACCGTGGCCAGGCCGACGAGCACGGTGATGCCGAGCATCACCTCGTAGTCGTTGCGCAGCGCCGCCTGGAAGTACGCCAGGCCCGTGCCCGGGAAGTTGAACACCTGCTCGATGATCAGCGTTCCGGTGATCACGTAGGGCAGGCTCAGGCCGACCAGCGTGACCACCGCGATGAGTGAGTTGCGCAGCAGATGGCGCGACAGCACCAGCCGCTCCGGCAGGCCCTTGGCGCGCGCGGTGCGCATGTAGTCCTGAGCGAGCGTGTCGATCGCCGAGGAGCGCATGAAGCGGCTGAACTGCGCGAAGGTCACGAGCGTCAGGCTCGCCACCGGGAGCACCAGGCCGGACGGGTGGCTGAGCATCCCGATGACCGAGGTCGACTGCGGCGCCTCGGCCGGGAAGACGTGGAAGGTGATCGACAGAAACTGAATCAGCAGCAGCGCGATCGCGTACTGGGGCATCGAGTAGAGCAGGAAGCTGATCCCGGTGCCGGCGTAGTCCAGCGCACCGTTGCGGCGCACCGCTTGCAGGATGCCGATCGGGATCGCGATCAAAAGCGACAGGATCAGCGACACGCCTCCGAGCACGATGTCTCGTGGAAGGTCGGTGCTCAGCAGCGAGTCGACGGTGCGGTTGTACTGGTAGGAGTAGCCCAGATCGCCGTGAAGGGCGATCCTCTTCACGAACAGCCAGTACTGGACGTAGACGGGCTTGTCGAGACCGTTCTGGTGGTTGAACTGCGCGATCGCCTGCGGCGAGGCACGGTTGCCGAGGATGTCCCGCGCGAGACTCCCCGGCAGCGCGTGCAACAGCAGGAACGTGATCAACAGCACGCCGAGCGTGACGAGGACCGCTTGGCCGAGACGGCGGATGACGAATCCGGTCATGGGCGCCAGCTTTGTCGAGTCGGCGACTCGCGGGCTACTTCGTGAGGTACCAGTCCTCAGGATTCATCAGACCAAGCGCATTGGCCGCGTAGCCGCCGAGCTTTTGGTCGACCACGGTGCCGGCGTCGCCCTGGTAGGTTCCGATCGAGGTCGGCCCGAACAGGACGGGCACCTGCTGGGCGATCCGTTGCCCGTAAGCGGTGAGGGCCTGCTTCTCCTGCGCGCTCGACCCTGTGTTGAGGATCGGCGCGTCGATCAGCTTGGTCGTCGTCGGGTCGCTGTAGCTGCCGTAGTTGGCCACCGAGCCGGGCGCGTACAGGGACTCGCCGGTCGGTAGGTAGTCCGGGCCGTAGATCCAGCCCGCGCCCCAGTTCTGGGCGGTCCACTTGCACGTCGGCTGCTTCGGCGTGCACGCGACTGCGGTGCCGATGACCGTGGCGAACGGGTGCGTCGTGAGGTCGATGGCGATGCCGACCTTCTTGGCCTGGGCCTGAAGGTCGTTCATCTCATCCTGGACCGAGACGACACCCGACTGATAGTCGATGTTGAACGAGAGGCCTTCGCCCATCTTGATCCCGGTGCCGCACTCACCGGCACCGGTACCGGGCTTGATGCAGGTTGACGTTCCGCCGGGCACCACCTTCCAGCCGTTCTGCTTGAACAACTGCTGAGCGGCCGAAACCGAGAATGGATACGGGTTCGTGGCGGTCGCCGCGCTGTTGACCAGCGGGCTGGGCGGCGAAGGCGGGATCGGACCGGTGGTCAGGTTGGCCGTCTTTTGCAGGAAGGCATCGATCCAGCCGGGCTGATCGATCAGGTGCTGCAGCGCCTGGCGGACGTAGAGTTGGCGGAAGATCGGCCCCACGGTCGGATTGTTGAAGTTCAGCGGGAAGTAGTTGACCGAGTAGCTCGCCGCCTTGTTGAGGGTGTAGCCCTCGCCGGTCAGCGCCTGGCCCTGCGGCGCGTACTGCGACGGCAGGTTGCCGATTGTGATCGCGTTCGGGCCGCCCGAGCGCATCTCGTTGTAGATCGCTGCCTCACTGGTGAACGGCAGCTCGACGAAGCGCGCGATCGACGGCTTGGGCGTGCCCGAGTACTTCGGGTTCGGGACCAACGTGACCTGGCCGTTGCTGGTGAAGCTCTGTAGCTTGAACGGCCCATCGACGACGCTCCAGACCGGCGACGACGCCCACGTCCCCAACTTCTTGGCCTGCGCGTCGAGGAACGCATAGACAGCCTTGGCGCCGGCCTTGGTGGTGTCAGGCAGATGCCCGTTGTCGCTCGTCGGCGCCTTCTGCGACAGTGACGTCCGATCCCATGCCAGCGGCAGCGGGAAGATCTGCGAAAGCTCGTTGTAGAGAAACCACTCGGGGTTGTAGCCCTTGTTGAGATGAAAGACGACCGTCGAGGGGTTCGGGGCGCTTACGCTGGTGACGTTGTCCGGGAAGTAGCCCGGCACGTAGCCGCAGTAGTTGGTCGCCGGCGACGACTTATAGAGGTTCATCCAGAACACCACGTCACGCGCGGTGACTGTCTCGCCGTCAGACCACTTGTAGGGGAGCATGTGGACCGTGACGACCTTGTCTCCATCGCTGAATACCGGAGACTTGCCGATCGAGTACTTGTAGTCGACCGTGGGGCTGTAGTTGTTGCCATACCAGTACAACGGCCGATACAGCATGTAAATCAGCTGATTGATGTTCGTGGTGCTGCACACCTGGGCGCTGGTCATCGGGAAGATGTAGTTCGGGGCCGCGTCCGGACCCTCGGTGAAGTTCACCGTGCCTCCCGCAATCCGGGTCCCGCCCCCCGTTGTCGGCGAGGTCAGGCCCGACCCGCTGCTCGGACCCGCTACCGAGGATGACGCGCCGGTGCTCGACGCCGAGGAACCAGTCGAGCGGCCGCCGCTCGACCCGCACGCTGCGACACCTAGCACAACCATGGCAACCACCACCGCAGCCATCCGTCCTCTCAGCGTCTCCATCCCCGTTCCTTTCGCAGACCGCCTGAGCCCCCGCTCAGATCGGTGGTTTGCACCTCGCAGCCTCGCCAGGGTGGCACCGGCGCCTGACCGGCGCCTGACCGCGGGCTGACCGCCGGCGTCAGGACGGCTTGCGCGGCGCCCCGCGGACGGCGGATAATGGCCGCATGGGGATAGAGGTGAGGACGCTGCGATTTCGCGTCCTCGGATCGCTGGAGCTGTCGCGCGACGGACGGCCGGTGCGACTCGGCGGCGACCGCCAGCGCGCGCTGCTCGCTCTGCTGCTGATCGGCGCCAACCAGCCGATCAGCACGTCTGCGCTGGTCGAGACGCTGTTTGGGGACGGACCGGCCGAGGCCGCCGCCAACGCGGTGCACGTGGCCATCAGCCGGCTGCGCCGCGTCCTGGACGCCACCGACGGCGCGCTCCTGCTCACCCGGCCGGGCGGTTACGTGCTCGAACTCGACGGCGAACAGCTCGACGCCACCGTGTTCGAGCGTCACCTGGAGCAGGCGCGCGAGCTGCTGGCCGTCCGGGACCCCGGCGCCGCGGCCACACATCTGCGGGAGGCCCTGGCCCTGTGGCGCGGGCCACCGCTGGCCGACGTGGCGCCGCTGGAGCCGCTGATCGCCGAGGCGCGGCGACTGGAGGAGCTGCGGATCCTTGCCGGGCTGGACTTGATCGATGCCGAGCTTGATCTCGGAGAACATGGCCGACTGATCCCCGAGATCCAGCGGCTGGTCGCCGCCCACCCGCTGCGCGAGCGGCCGCGGGCCCAGCTGATGGTGGCGCTGTACCGGGCCGGACGCCAAGCCGAGTCGCTGGCGGCCTACCGGGAGACGGCCCGGGTGCTGCGCGAGGAGCTGGGGCTCGAGCCTGGACCGCCGCTGCGAGAGCTGGAGCGGATGATCCTGGCCCAGGACACCGGTCTGGACCTCGCGCCGCCGGCGCTGCCTGCCCCACCGGCGCTGACTGCCCCACCGGCGCTGACTGCCCCACCGGCGCTTACCGCACCGCCGCCGACGCCTGCTCGCCCACCGGCGCTCACCACCGGGCTGCCGGTCCCTGCCGACGGATCTGCCGCGATCGTCTGCCCGTTCAAGGGGTTGGCCGCCTTCGACGGCTCCGACGCCAAGTACTTCTGTGGGCGTGAGCGCGTTGTCTCCGACCTCGTGGCCCGGCTGGCCGAGTGGACGCTGGTCGGAATCCTGGGACCATCCGGAATCGGCAAGTCATCGCTGCTGCGCGCCGGCTTGCTGCCGGCGTTACGCGCCGGAGCGCTGCCCGGAAGCGCCGGCTGGCGCGAGGTGCTGCTGCGGCCCGGCGGGCACCCTTCGGACCAGCTCGCTCGCGGCCTGGGTGCCGCCAGCGTCGAGGAAGCCCTGTCACGGCTGTCACCCGGCCAGAGGATCCTGATCGCCGTGGACCAGTTCGAGGAGCTGTTCACCGTCTGCCGGCACGAGCCCGAGCGCGCCGCTTTCCTGGCGCAGCTGGCCGCCGCCGCCCAGGACCATGAACGGCGCGCCTTCGTGGTCTGCGCCCTGCGCGCCGATTTCTACGGCCGGCTCGGCTCCTATCCCGGGTTCGCGCAGCTGCTGAGCCAGAGCCACGCGCTGGTGGGACCGATGGATCGCGAGGAGCTGACCCAGGCGGTGGCCGCACCCGCCGCCCACGCCGGTCTGTCGATCGAGCCGGCCCTGGTCCACGCGCTGGTGGCCGACGTCGCCCACGAGCCCGGCGGGCTGCCTCTGCTCTCCACCACCCTGCTGGAGCTGTGGTTGGCGCGCGACGGACCGACGCTGCGATTCGCGAGCTACCGGGCCATCGGCGGCGTGCGAGGCGCCGTCTCGCGCCTGGCCGAGGCCGCCTACACCCAGCTGGCGCCACGGGACCGATCCGTGGCCACCAGCATCCTGCTGCGGCTCGTCGGCGAGCAGGACGGAGCCGTGGTGCGCCGCCGGGTGCCGGACGCCGAGCTGGAGCGCATCGACGGCGCTCCCCGGGTGCTGGCGGCGCTCACCGACGCCCGGCTGCTCACGGTCTCCGAGGGCGCGATCGAGCTCTCGCATGAGGCGCTGCTGCGCGAATGGCCCCGCTACCGCGGCTGGCTGGAGGAGGACCGCGTCGGCCGCCGGCTGCACTCCCATCTGCGATCGGCGGCGGCGGAGTGGGACGCCCGGGGCCGAGATCCGGGGGATCTGTACCGGGGGGCGCGCCTGGCCGGCGCGCTGGACTGGGCGCCGCCGCTGCGCGACCAGCTCAACCGCGCCGAGCGCGAGTTCATCGACGCCAGCCGCGCCGAGGCCGACCGGCAGGCGCGCCGCCAGCGCTCGCAGAACCGCCGGCTGCGCGGGCTCCTGCTCGGCACCAGCCTGCTGCTGGTCCTCGCCGTCCTCGCTGGAGCGCTGGCGCTGATCAAGCAACGCGACGCCGCCCACGACGCCCATCTCGCCGCCGCCGAGGCGCGCGCGGCGCTTGGGCGCCAGCTGGGTACCGAGGCGTTCAGCCAGCCACGGCTGGACTTGGCGATGCTGCTTGCGCGCGAGGCGGTCACCCTTGACCGCTCGCCCCAGACCGAGGGAACTCTGCTGTCAACGCTGCTGCGCAGCCCCGCGGTCATCGGAACCTTCGCGCTGCCGACCGATTCGACCCCCCGGCTCGCGCTCAGCCCCGACGGTCGCACGCTTGCGGTCGCCGACGCGAACACCGGTCAGGTGCGCTTTTATGATGCCGTGACTCACCGTGGCGTCGGGCCGGGGCTGACCGACTTCGCCGGCGACCAGCCCCCGACCTTCTCCGGCGACGGCTCGCTGCTCGCCTACACCGCGGGAGCGTCGCTGAAGGTCCGCAATGCCCGCACGCTTGCGCCCATCGCCACGCTACCGCTGGATTCGCGCCTGGGCCTCCAGACCGCCGGCGCCCAACCTGAGTCAGGCATCCTGATCGACCCGGCGCGATCGACCGTGTACTTCGCCTACGGGCTGACCGGTGCCGCCGGGCGTCCCGCCGCCGCCTACCTGGACCGGTGGTCGCTGCCCAGCGGCCGGCGGCTGCCGGGGATGCAGATCGGGTCCGGAGCGCTGCTGGCCCTGCGGCTGCTGAACGGCGGCCGCCGGCTGATGATCGTGACCACCCGCGCCATCGTCACCTACGACGCCGGCTCGCTGAGGCGGCGGAGATCGGTGCGCCTCGCTCTCGCTCCTCGATCGCCGTCCGCCGCGGCGATCAGCCCCGACGGCCAAACGGTGGCGCTCGGCACGCACTCGGGGAAGCTCTGGTTTGAGACGGTGGCCACCGGGGGCGCTCGGCGCGCCCGTGGTGAGCAGGGTGCCGCCATCACCGACGTCATGTACTCCGCAGACGGCCGGAAAACGGTCAGCGTCGGCGACGACAACCGGGTGGTGGTCTGGAGCCGGGCGGCCGGCGGGGTGGCGACCGTTCTGAGCGGGCCGCTGGGACAGGTGCAGAACGCCGCCGTCGCACCCGGCGCCGCCACCCTGTACACCGCGTCCCTAGACGGCGTTGTGCTCGCCTGGGATCTCACCGGCGAGCATCGCTTCGAACGCCGGGCGCAGTTGGGCCGCCCGCTCACCTGCTGTGATCCGCTCTCCCCCCACGCCCCGCCGCTGGCGCTCTCACCGGACGGCAACCGCTTCGCCCTCAGCGTCGGACCGTCGTCCGTCGGGCTGTTCTCCACCCACAGCTTGAGACGCCTGGCGACATTCACGGTCTCTCCGCGTCACGAGGCCATCACCGCCCTGGGATGGTCACCCGACGGCACGAGACTGGCCGTCGGCGGACACGGCGGTGACGTGCAGCTGTGGAGCGTGAACAGAGCCCCGCGACGGCTGCGGGCGCTGGCCGGGCTGCGGACCCCACCGGGGCTGCCGGACGCGGTGCAGGCGCTCGCGTTCTCGCCCGATGGCCGGCTTCTCGCCGCCACCGACGACAGCGAGACGCCCGCGATTCACTTCTCCGCCGCGCTGCCGGCGGGCAGGCTGGCCATGTGGCGGACCAACACCGGCGTGCCGGTGGCGTCCCCCCGCGCGCTCGGAGACGGCAACGGTCCCGGGGGCTCTGACGTGCCGGCGTTCTCGCCCGACGGAAGGCTGCTGGCGGTCAGCCTGCTGCACGGCGGCGTGCTCATCGTGGACCCGGTCACGGGACAGATCCGCCGCCGGCTGCCCGATCCGGGCGACGACATCATCGCGCTGGCCTTCGCGCCCGATGGCACGCTGGCCACCGGCACGCTCGCCGGGGCGGTGCAACTGTGGAATCCGGCCACGGGCCGGCGACTCGCGCCGCCGCTGCTGGCCGCCTCGGAGCCGATCGCCGCGATCGCGTTTGACTCCACCGGGTGGCACTTTGCCACCAGCGGTGCCGGCGACGGCACCGTCAAGTTGTGGGTCACCACCACCCTCCAGCAGGAGGGCCCCGACCTGAGCACCGACCCCAAGTCGACGGCGTCGGTGGCGTTCACCTCTCAGGGCGCTGGGCTGCTCGCCGGCGACAACCTCGGTGCCGCGTTCGCGTGGCCGACCTCGGTCGGCGCGTGGGAGCAGCGCAGCTGCGCCGTGGCCGCCCGGACCTTAACCCGGCGCGAATGGAGTGAGTTTGTCCCCGAGGTGCCCTACGCGCCGGCCTGCCGCTGAGCGCCACGCCGCCAAGTCGGGCCCGCTCAGCGCTGACCGGGATGCACGCTGCGCAGGTCCGGCGGCGGCGGTGACGCGGCCGCTGATGGCAAAGGCGCCAATCACAGCCGTCCGAGGGCGATGAACGACCCGACGCGGTACAGGGAGGTGACCGCCGACAGGTCACACAGGTGGCGCGGCGCCGTCGCGTGTCTGGCCCGGGTCGCGCAGGATCTCGATGTATCCGTCCGTTCCGTGCACGCGGATCCTTTGCCCGTCCTCGATCAGCTCGGTGGCGTGGTCGACTCCGACGACGGCGGGTAGGCCGTACTCGCGTGCGATGACCGCGCCGTGGGTCATCAGGCCCCCGACCTCTGTCACCAGGGCTTTGATCGCGAGGAACAGGGGTGTCCAGCTGGGATCGGTGTAGGTGGTGACGAGGATGTCGCCGGGTTGGAGGTCGGCCTGCGCGATGTCTTTGATGACGCGGGCGCGCCCTTCGATGGTCCCGGCGGAGACCGGTAGGCCGATCAGCGCACCTGGGGGGACATCGTCGCGTCGGTAGGCCCCGGTGATGATCTCGCCGTCTGAGGTGAGCACGCGCGGCGGCGTGAGCGCTTGGTGGGAGCGAAACGCGTCCTTGCGCTCGCGGATCAGCTGCTGGTCGGCTCGGCGGGTGCTCACGACGCGGTGGAGCTCGTGGAAGGTCAGGTAGAAGCTGTCTTCCCTGTCTGCAAGCACGTTTGCCTGCACGAGGCGCTCGGCTTCTTGAAGCAGCGCCTGCTTGTAGACGAAGTAGCGGTTGATGATCCCGTACTTGGGGTACTCGCGGTACCCGGCGAAGGTCCGGACGCGGTCGATCATCCGCTGCGTCTCCTCGGCCTTGCGCTCCCCGTCGGGAAGATCTCGCAGCCGATCCAGGATCTCGCGCTCCGTCTGCGCGGCCCTCTGCTGGCCTGCTTCGAGGCGACGCTTGGCCTCGCCGGGCCTGAAGTTGCGGATGTTGTCGAGGATCAGCGGCACGAGCGTGGTCGGGCGCTCGCTCCAGCGCGGCCTGGTGATGTCGATCTCGCCGACGCAGCGCATGCCGTACTTCTCGAGGTAGGCCCGGATCGCTTCCTGCGCTTGGCGCGCGCCCGCGAGCTTCGCCAGCTCGTCCAGGAACGCCCCGTCGTTCAAACCCTCGTCCTCGACGTGTTGCAGGAGCCCCACGACGTGCGGATGCGGGCGAATCACGTCCGCGACGTCCAGCAGCGCCAGCCCCATCTCAGACGTGACGTTGCCAGGCGCGGACAGTGTGAGCGCGTCGGCCGCGTTCTTCTCGCCCAGCCACGCCTCCAGCTGCTCGCCCAGCCACCACGCAGCCTGCATCCCCGCCATGATCGCCTGACCGCTCAGCGGATCGGCGAGGACTCGCTTGTGCTCGTTGAAGGCCTCCAGCAGAAAGTCGAACAGCACAGGCCCGGACTTCGTCTGGATGTCGCGCTTGAGGGCGGCGATCGAGACCCGGTTGCGCTCGATCAGCTCGGTGACGATCGCCGGATCGGTGTCGATCTGCGCGGGCGCGGCCCAGACCGGCGGCCCGCCCGGGTGGGCGGGGGCCTGGTCTGGGAGCGAGGGGAGGAAGTCGCCGCGTTCGAGGATGGTCTGCAGCGCGTCGGCGATCAGCGGATCGCTTCTCCCCAGGACCTCTAGGAGACCCGCCCGAGTCGTCGGCGAAGCCAGCCGTTGGCTGACGTCGACAAACAGCCTGCCCCCGGCCTCGTGCATCGGCGCCATCGCCGTCAGCTGCCACACGGAGACCCCCAGCGGCCTCATCGCCTCGGTCATCATCTGCTGATGACCGACGGAGACGTACACGTGGTTCTCTCCGTCGCCGGCCTCGGGGATCGGGAACATGGTCGTGATCGGCCGGCTCTGGACGATCCAGAAGTCGCCTTCGGCCAGGCACCATTCGATGTCCTGCGGGCGGCCGAAATGCGCTTCGATCCGCCGGCCCAGCTGCACGAGCCGCACCACCTGCTTATCCGTCAGCGCCGGCTGCTCCTGCCACGCCGGCGCGATCGCCTCCTCGTCGGTCCCGCCCGCGCACGCGGCACGGATCGCAAGCTTCTTCGCGGCCACCGTCCGGCCGACGACCTCGCCGTCCCGCACCTTGTACACGTCTGGGTTCACCAGGCTGGAGACCAGCGCCTCACCGAGACCGAAGCTCGCCTCCACCGACGCGACCCTCCGGCTGGAGGTGACGGGGTCGGCCGTGAACAGGATGCCGGAAGCCCGCGGGACGACCATCTGCTGCACGACGACGGCCATCTGGACCTCGCGGTGCTCGAAACCGTTCCGCAGGCGGTAGGTCACGGCCCGCTCGCTGAACAGCGACGCCCAGCACCGGCTCACGTGCTCAAGGATCCGGGCGGCCCCGACGACGTTGAGGTAGGAGTCGTACTGGCCCGCGAAGGACGCCGTCGGGAGGTCCTCCGCCGTCGCGCTCGATCGAACCGCGCAGGCCGTCCGCTCGCCGAGCCGGGCCAGCGCACGCGTAACCGCCAACGCCACATCGTCAGGGATCGCGATCCCCTCGACGACCCGACGGATCTCCGCGCTCTGCGCGCGGATCGCCTCCCCATCCTCCGGCCCCAAGCGCGAGAGCCGTGCGAGTCGATCGTCGATCGACGGCGCTCCCGCCAGGATCCGCTGGAACGCGTCCGTGGTCACGCACAATCCAGGCGGCACGGGGATGCCTTCGATCCGCGAAAGCTCCCCCAGGAGTGCGCCCTTGCCGCCAACTACCGCAACGTGGGTGTGGTCGATCTCCTGGAAATCCAACACGTAACCCATCCGCTCACCTCCCTCGGAGTTGACCTGGTCACTCCGCTCCTGTTCATTGGTTCCATCGTGCGGCGGGCGATTATGCGGCATGAATCAGGGCCTCATGAGAGCGCTCTGTTTGGTATAAATTGGAGGTGGGGAGGCAGGGGAGCGGTCGCGATCACCGTCGCGACATACGTGGCCAGGCAACCACGACCCGGCCCCGTGGCCGAGCGCAGCGCCGGCCCAGGCGGGGAGGCCATCCGAGCTGCGGCCGGCCGGTCCATGATGGGCGGGTCTTGATCGATCGGTGGACAATCGTGGTCGATCTATCATCGAACCGACCTCTGAGATGAACGCCTCCGAGCCGTCTCGAAACAAAGGAAGCCCTCGTTGGCGACAAAGACCGGCATCGACCCCATTTCCCCTGCCACGCAGTCGCTCGTCGACCGCGTCAGCCACGCCGTGCGCCGCGCCATCCTCGAGGGCCGGCTGCGGCCCGGTGAAGCTCTGTCGATCAGCGACCTCGCCGCCGACTTGGACGTCAGCCACAGCCCGGTGCGCGAGGCGCTCCAGCGGCTCTCGGGCCAGGGCCTCGTGGTGCTGCGTCCAGCGCGCACCGCGATCGTGGCGCCCCTCGAGCTCGCCGACCTGCAGGAGATCTACCGGCTGCGCCGGCTGATCGAGGTAGATGCGGTCACGCGGGCCGCGCCATACCTGGCTGACGAGCACTTGGCCCGGCTGGAGCGTGCCCTGGCGGCCATGAGCGATCGCGCCGTCGATTCAGACGAGTTCTGGGAGAGCCACACCGCGTTCCACACCGAGTTGATGGCCCCTGTGCTGACTCCGCGGCTTGAGCGGATGATCACCGAGCTGTGGCACGCCGGGGAGCGGTTCCTGCGGATCGTCTACGTGGAAACCGATGTCCTGTTCACCCGCTCGCCACACGATCGCCACCGTCCGTTGCTGGACGCCGCCCGATCCCGGGAGCCCGAGCGGTTGGCCCGCACGCTCACCGAGCACCTGGAGAGCAACCAGCGCGAGGTCGTCGCAGGGCTGCAGCAGACGATCGCCGAGCCACCGGCGTCCTAGATCGCCTCGACCTGCACGTCGTCGGCCTCGGCCGGAAGAGGCACGTCGAGCGAGGTGTCTGGGTCGAGCTCGCTGGAGAAGCTTCGGCGATCCAGCTCCGCCGCTTCAGCCCCGTCCTTCCACGCCTCCAGCAGCGGCTGGGGATCGGTGTCTACCCCTATCGGGGTTGCTCTGGAACTCCGGGGGCGGCGCGCATCTATTCTCTCGATGGTCCCAGTCAAGGAAGGTGTCGACCTAGAGCTCGACGCTGTTGCCATCCGATCGACGTAGTACAGCGCGTCGTCAACTCGTGGTCCAGCCAGGCATGCGGGACGCTCCCGTGCTCCTTGAGCCGCTCGTAGTTAGAGAGCAGCGCGCCGAAGTCCGGATCTCACATGTCAGCTGATGCATTCCCGCGTGGCTGATCTTGTCGGGACCGTCGGCGAGTCCCGGTGCGACCAGCAGCGGCAATCCCATCTCGCGCCGTTGGGGCAACCAAGCGCCCGAACGGCGTGGAGCGGTGCTAGCTTCAGCCGAGGACGTTCGCGTTTCTTCCTCCATCTCCCGCTGACCATTCGTCTTGAGCGTCACGTGGTGAGACGGGACTGCTGGCGCGGGTCATGGCCTCTCCTGTGCGACAAGTTCTACCCTGGGTGGTGCTGCACCTCGGTGACTCGCCCGGTCCTCTCGGTGGTCGCCGGCACCCCAACGAACAGGTGCGACATGGTGCCGACTCCGGCGACGAAGCTCTCCAGCCGATCACCGCTCGTCAGGTAGCGCGGCGGCGTTCGTGTCATCCCGATCCCGCTCGGCGTCCCGGTGAAGATCACGTCGCCGGGGTAGAGCGTGACGATCCCGCTCAGGTAGGCGATGATCTCGGGAACGGCGAACAGCATCTCGGTGCTGCGGCTGCGCTGGACCTCCTCTCCGTTCAGGTGGCAGGCGAGCTCGATGTCGTCGGGATCGCCGTACTCGTCCGGCGTGACCAGCACCGGCCCGAGGGGCGCGAAGCCGGCCAGCGACTTCCCGAGCGTGAACTGCGGGGTGCCGGCCGGTCGCCACTGGATCTCGCGGTCGGAGAGGTCCTGACCAGCGGTCACTCCGGCGACGAACTCCCAGCCGCGCGCGCTCGCCACGTTCCGGCTTTCCCGCCCGACGACCACCGCGATCTCGACTTCCCAGTCCACCGTGTCAGTCGACAACGTGATCTCCGCGAACGGGCCCGTGACGGCCGTCGAGAGCTTGGTGAAGATGAGCGGCACCTTCGGCGGGTCCATGCCGGCCTCCGCACCGTGGTCGGCGTAGTTGACCCCGACCCCGAAGATCTGCCGCGGGTGGGGTGAAGGTGCACCGAGTTGTCCAGGATCGATGGTGAGCTCCGCACCGTCGATGGGACCGTCACCGAGGCGAAGCACATCGTCCCACTGCTCGAGTGCGCGGTCCGGCTCCGCAGGGATTCGGCCGCCGCTCGCGCTGTGCACATCGACGGCGGACGCGCCGTCCAGCCCATTCTCGGCCGACTGAATCACGACCAGCCGACCGGCGTGATTGGCAACTCTCATGCCTTCTCCTCCTCCGGGAAAACCGGCGACACGCAGCTCGGCGCTCATCGATCAACTATCATCTATGATATTATCATCGATGGTTGCTTCCTGTGGGTCGTAGTCCGTTGCCGAGGAGGAGAGCGCGCGCATGACCAGGACGAGCGGATACCAGGGACGAACGATGGCGCTGACAGGTCTATGTCTGCTGCTCTCGCTCTCCGCCCTGAGTGGCTGCGGCAGCAGCAGCACGAGCAGCACAACGAGCGGCGGCGTGAAGCCAGCCGGTCAGGGGGCCGGGATTGACATCGCGGCCGCCCGGGCGCTCGTCGCGCCGTACACCGGCCACAGCGGGCCGTTTCCGGTCACACAACCGCTGACCAAGCGGCCGGCCGCCGGGGCGAAGTACGCCCTGCTGCAGTGCGCCACGCCGGTCTGCGCGCAGTTCGCACAGCTGTTCGGGCTCGCCTCCCATGAACTCGGCGTCCCGCTCTCGATCGTCAAGGCCGGCCCAACCGTCACCGCTCAGCAGGCCGCGCTCAGCTCAATCATTGCGATGAAGCCGGCCGGGGTAATCGTCCCCGGGATCACCCCCGACACGATCCAGGCGCAGCTGCACCGGCTCGGTGCGATGCACATCCCGATCGTCTCGATCGGCGTTGTCAATGCGCTGCACTACGGGATCGCCTTTGACACTGTGGCCAGCCCCAAGACCGCGGTTCTGAACGGAAAGCTGATGGCGGCGTGGCTCGTCCTGCAGAAGCGAGCAAGCACGAACGCGGTCTTTTACAACACCCCCGAGCTGGCGTTCTCACCGTACGAGCAGCAGGGATTCGACGCGGAGATGCGCACCCTGTGCCCGTCGTGCCAGGTTCGCGACGTCGACCTGCCGGTGGCCGACATCGGCAACTCGGCCCCCTCGCTCGTCGTCTCTGACCTGCAGGCGCACCCGAGCACGAACGCGACCGCATTCGCGACCGCCGAGGCTGAGACCGGGCTGCCGGCAGCACTCCGCGTCGCCGGACTGCACATGACGGTCACCGGCTACGCCCCCCCGCCGGCCGTCCTGCAGTACATCAAAGCAGGGGAGATCACCTCCGGGCTGGGCACCGACCTCCCGACAGCCGTGTTCGAGACCGTCGACGCCTTGGCACGGCTCTCGACGCACGAGCCGCTGACCCACGGCGAGCAGCAGTCGCTCGACGGGTCGGCGCAACCGCTGAACGAGTTCTTGGAGCCGAAGTCCATCGTCTTTAACCCGGCGATGGGCTTCGCCGCCTACCCAGATTTCGCCCAGCGGTTCGCGAAGCTCTGGAGATAGCCGGGTGACGGCGGATGCGGCGACCCGCGGCGCGGCCGGACAGCCGCCGCTGATCAGGATCCGCGAGCTGACCAAGACGTTCCCTGGTCTCCGGGCCCTCGACGCGGTGTCGCTCGACGTGCATGCCCGCGAGATCGTCGCGGTTGTCGGCCAGAACGGGTCGGGCAAATCGACGTTGGTCAAGATCCTGGCCGGTGTGCACGCTGCCGACTCCGGCACGGTCGACGTCCGTGGACCGGACGGCGAGACGCTGGGCGGGGCGACGGCGCTGGAGCACCTGCATTTCATCCATCAAGATTTGGGCCTGATACCGACGCTGAGCACGATCGAGAACCTGGATCTCGGCTCCCGGCTCGGCCGCCGCGCGCTGCTCCCCCTACGGGCTAGAAGGGAGCGACGGGCGGTGCAGGAGTTGACCGCCCGGTTCGGCGAGCCGTTCGACGTCGAGCTGCCCGTCGCCCGGCTGTCGGCCGCCGAGCAGCGGATCGTCGCGATCGCCCGCGCCCTCTCGGGCTGGCGCCAGCCGGACAATGTGCTGGTGCTCGACGAGCCGACCGTCGCGCTGCCTGCCACCGAGGTGCAGCGTCTGTTCGGAGTCGTGCGTCGCGTGGCCCGGGAGGGCGCCGGCATCCTCTTCATCTCGCATCGCCTAGACGAGGTGCTTGACCTGGCGAACCGGATCATCGTCCTGCGAGATGGACGTCTGGTGGCCGATGCGGAGTCAGCGGCGGTCGACCATGACGAACTCGTACGCCTCATCACCGGTCGGCAGCTGGCCGAGGCGCGCCTCGGGCGTCCCCCCGGGGCCGGCGCGCCGATCCTGTCGGCTCGCCACCTTGCCGGCGCCAGCGTGCTCGATGCCTCGCTGGAGCTCTCACCCGGAGAGATCGTTGGCGTTGGCGGTATCGTCGGATCCGGCCAGGAGCACGTCGCGGGCCTCCTGTTCGGGAGCTTGTGCCGGACCGGCGGCGAGGTGCACGTCGCCGGCGAGCCGCTCGCCGGGGAGGACCCGGTCGGTGCCATCCGGCGGGGCCTCGCGTTCATTCCGGCCGATCGCCGGGCCCAGGGCGCCGTGATGGAGATGTACGCCCGCGAGAACCTGACATTGCCAGGACTCGGATCGCTGCGGCGGCGTGGTGGGCGGCTCGACCGTGGGGCCGAGCGGGAGGAGGCGTGGGCATGGAGCCGCCGAGTCGCACTCAGCCCGGCCGACCCTGAACGTCCGCTCAACCTCTTCAGCGGCGGCAACCAGCAGAAGGTGGTGCTCGCCAAGTGGCTGCGCGTCGACCCCCAGGTCCTGCTGCTCGACGAGCCGACGCAGGGCGTCGACGTCGGCGCCAAGGCCGCCATCTACGAATTGATCGCCGGAGCCGCCCGGAGCGGCACGGCGGTCCTCGTGACTTCATCCGACAGCAAGGAGCTCGCGCAGCTTTGCGACCGCGTCCTCGTCATGCGAGACGGCCGGGTCGAGGTCTCGCTTGGCCGCTCGGAGCTGAACGAGCCGAACCTCGTGAGCGCCAGCTTGGGGATGCGCAGGGCGGAGCTTGGGGTGCTGTTTGGCGGTGGGGCCGCCACCAACCGTGAAACCACGTGATCCATGTCTGACGAATCCGTCATCGCTCCCATGACCGCACTTCGCCCGCGGCCGTCCGCGATGCGCCGCCTCGCTCGCTCCCTCTCCCCGAGGCGCATCAGCGCCGTCTACGTCTTCGTCCTGCTGTTCGCGATCTTCTCGATCTGGGTGCCCTCGACGTTCCTCACCTCGAGCAACTGGCACTCCATACTCAGCAACCAGGCGATCACCGGGCTCGTGGCGGTCGGCTTCTCGATCCCGCTTGCCGCGGGCGCGTTCGATTTGGCGATCGGGGCAGAGGCCGGCTTCGGCGGCATTATCGTCGCCTGGCTGCTCGTCTCACGCGGGGTGTCGACCGTACCCGCGATCGCGCTGACCCTGCTGACCGGTGCGATCATCGGAGCCGGAAGTGGTCTGCTTGTTGTGCGGGCTCGGATCGATTCGTTCGTCGCCACGCTCGGGATGAGCTCCATCTGCTCGCGCTGCTCAGCTGGATCTCCGGCGGCGAGCAGATCCTCAACCTGCCGATCGGGTTCCAGAACCTCGCAACCAACACGCTTCTCGGCATCGCGTATCCGGTATGGATCCTGCTCGTCGTGACGCTCGTCGTCTGGTACGTGCTGGAGTGGACGCCGATCGGGCGGCGGGTCTACGCCACCGGCGGCAATCCGGAGGCGGCCCGGCTGGCCGGCGTACGCACCTCGATCGTGACGGTCGTCTGCCTCCTCGTGTGCGGAGTGATCGCCGCCGCCGCCGGCATCCTCAACAGCGCTCGGCTCGGCGTGGGAGATCCGACCGTGGGACCGGACTACCTGCTGCCGGCGCTGGCCGGCGTGTTCCTCGGTGCGACCCAGTTTCGGGGCGGCCGGGTCAACGTGTGGGGCACCGTCATCGCGGTCTATGTCCTGGCTACGGGGACGACGGGGCTGCAGCTGGCCGGCGCCCCCGTCTGGGTGCCGGACCTGTTCAACGGCGTCGCGCTCCTCGTCGCCGTCGGCGTCGCCAGGTACCAGGGCCGGCCTTCACGGCGCATGGCGGCGGTTCGGGCGCTACTGCGTCTCGGCCGCCGCTGACCGGCCCGCACCCGCCTCGACCAGCAGCGCGCGGGCGCAGGATTCGACATCGCGTGCCGGCCGGCCGAGGATCTTCTCCAGCACGAGGCTGTTGCCCCCAGGAAACCCGAACTCGTCGTAGAACCGGCGCAGACGCTGGAACCCATCGGCCGAGTAGGGGTGGTTCATCAGCACCGCCGCCGGCGCGTAGCGCTCCAGCGGCGTCTGCTCGGCCCGCACCGTGGCGCCGATCGCGGCACCGACCGCGGTGGCGAATTCGTGCAACGTGAGCTGCCCCGGCGCCGAGAGCTCAAACGTGCCTCGGACGAGACGATCCTCGGTGAAGGCGATCGAGGCCACCTCGGCCACGTCGCGGTAGTCGACGTACGCCATCTTCACTTCCGGCGAGAACGCGTCGGCGAGCACTCCCGGGTCGAGAATACGCTGCCGGCTGGAGAGGATCAGGCCGTGCATGAAGCGAGCCGGCTGCAGCACCGTGAACTCAAGGTCGCTGCGGTAGAGCCGGCTCTCGATGTGGACCTTCGCGCGGTGGTTCAGGAGCTCGAGGATCGTCGGGTGATAGACGCCGGAGAAGACGAACCGGCGGACGCGGGCACGCGCGGCCAAGTCGACGACGGCCGCTCCGAGCGCCGCCTCCTCGGGCATGAACCGCGGCCCGATGAAGAACACACCGGAGGCGCCGACGATCGCCGCCGCCACGGCGTCCAGGTCGCGCAACTCGCCAATGGTCATCTCGCTCGCGCCGGCCTCCCGCACGGCGGCGACCGTGGCTGGATTCCGCACGAACCCGCGCACCGGCGCACCCCGCCGGACGAGCGATCGGATGACCTCGAGGCCGGTGTATCCGGACGCCCCGAATACGACGATCACCGTTCGCTACTCCCGTGGCTCTGGTCTGACCGCCCGATGAACGATCATATAGTATCGATACTCATGCTGCGGCGTGACGATTGATGAGGGTCATCGCGGTCGAGGAGCACGTGTTCCCGCGGGATATCCTCGCCACTGCTGGTCTCGACCTCGGCCCCAGGGGCGGCCGGCGGGCGGAGGAGCTCGACGACTGCGGCGCCGGCCGGCTGCAGCTGATGGACGCAGCCGGCATCGACATGCAGATCCTGTCGGCCGCGCTCGGGAACCTGGTCCAGCAGCTCGAGCCAGACCGCTCGGCCTCGGTCTCGCGGATGCTCAACGAGCGACTGGCCGCAGTCGTCACGTCGTATCCAGAGCGTTTCCGCGCCTTTGCCTCGCTGCCGATGAGCGCCCCTTCGGCAGCCGCGTCCGAGCTGCGCCGGGCCGTGCAGGAACTCGGCCACGTCGGAGCGATGATCCACGGACCGACGAACGGCATGTTCCTCGACCATCCCTCGGTCGAATGTGTGCTGGCGGAGGCCGAGCAGCTCGATGTCCCGATCTACCTTCACCCCGCCCCGCCGCCGCCCGCCGTCCGGGAGGCGTACTTCACAGGACTGGCTCCCGAAGTGTCGCTCGCGCTCGCCACCGCGGGATGGGGCTGGCACGCCGAGTGCGGGATGCACGTGCTGCGGATGGTGGTCGCCGGCATATTCGAGCGCTTCCCGGGGCTGCAGCTGATCGTCGGGCACATGGGTGAGAACCTGCCCTTCTCGCTCGCGCGGGCCGACGCGATGATCGGACCGGCGCTGGACGCCTCGGCCCACGGCATCGCCGACACGGTGCTGGCGCACGTGCATGTCTCCACCTGCGGCTACCACACCGACGGTCCGCTGCGGTGCGCGCTCGAGGTACTCGGATCCGACCGAGTGATGTTCTCGGTCGACCATCCGTTCAGCGACAGCACGCCTGCCACCGCCTACCTTCGCGCCGCGCCGGTGGACGCCGAGGTGCGAGAGAAGATCGCCCACGGAAATGCCGAACGATTGTTGGGAGTGTGAGGCAGATGGGAGCGCAGCTGACCCCGACTCGCCACTACATCGACGGCCACTGGACGCCTGGGGATGGACGAACGTTCGCCGTGCAGAGTCCGTACGACGATGCGACCGTGGCGGAGGTCGCCGCCGGCGGACCGTCCGAGGCCAAGACGGCAGTCGCCGCGGCGGCCGGGGCATTTCCGGCCTGGGCGGCATCGCCGCCGGTGGAGCGCCAGCGCCTGTTCCTCGCCGCCGCCGACGCGGTCGACCGGCACGCCGAGGGGATCGTCCGCACGCTCGCGCTGGAGACCGGATGCGCACCGCCGTTCGCCCGGTTCCAGATCCAATGGTCGGCGAACCTGCTCCGGCAAGCCGCGGGCTGGGCATACCTCCCCTACGGCGAGGTCCTGCGCAGCGACGTTCCCGGCCGCATCGCGCTGGCCACGCGCAAGCCGCTCGGCGTGGTGGCGGGCTTCACGCCCTGGAACGGCGCGTTCAACCTCGCCTGGCGGACCATCGTGTTGCCGCTCGCGTTCGGCAACACCGTCGTCATCAAACCCTCGGAGGAGGCGCCGATCTCGGCCGGGCTGCTGCCGGCGGAGATCCTCGACGAGGCGGGCTTCCCACCCGGCGCTGTCAACGTTGTCGCCCACGCTCCGGGCGACGCACCGGCGGTGGCCGACGTGTTCTTCGCCAGCCCAGTGGTCCGCTGCATCAACTTCACCGGCTCCGCCGGCACCGCGCGGATCCTCGCCGAGTCGGCCGGGCGGGCGCTCAAGCCGATCGTGCTGGAGCTGGGCGGCTTCAACCCGACGCTCGTCTTGGCGGACGCTGAGCTGACCGGTGCGGTCGACGCGACCGTATTCGGAGCGTTCTTCCACCAGGGCAGATCTGCCTAAACACCCGCAAGGTGATCGTCGAGCGCGCCGTCCACGACGAGTTCCTGGAGCGGCTCGTGAGCCGGACGGAGGCGCTGAGCGCAGGCGACCCGACCGACCCGGGAACGATCATCGGCCCGCTGATCAACGACCGCGCGGTGCAGCAGATGCAGGAGCGGATCGCCGACGCGGTCGGGCGCGGCGCGCGCCTGATGACCGGCGGCGGGGTGACCGGCCGGGTGTTCGCCCCGACGATCCTCGCCGACGTCCCCGCCGATGCCGTGGCCACCCGCGGCGACGTGGAAACGTTCGGACCGCTGCTGGTGGTGGAGTCGGTGGACGACCCCGAGCGGGCGCTGGCCCGGGCGCACGATACGCGCTACGGGCTGAGCGCCGCGATCATGACCGGCAACGAGAACCGCGGCCTGGAGCTGGCGCAGCGCTTCGACGCCGGCATGGTCCACGTCAACGGCCCGACCCTGGCCGGCGAGCCTTCCCAGCCGAACGGCGGGGTCAAGGACAGCGGCTGGGGCCGTTCCGGGCATTACGCAATCGAGGACTTCACCGAGATCCGCCTCATCACCCTCACCCAGGGCGCCGGCCGCTACCCCATCTGAGCGCTCATGCGCCGTCCGGCAGCGTCGACGCCCAGTCGACGATTACCGAGGCGAACCGCTCCGGATCGTGCGCGTGCATCGCGTGCATCATCTCCGGCAGGTCGACGAGCTGCGTCGGCTGCCCCGCCCGCTCGATCAGCTGCCGCGCGCGCGCGATCTGATTGTCGGACACCGCCCCCATGAGGGTGTCGGTCTCAGGGTCGATCTGGCGATAGTGGTGGGTGAGCAGGATCGGAACCTTGACGCTCGCCAGCATCCGGGCGTGGTCGCAGCCAGTGCCGGCCATCCCCGTCCAGAAGGAGCGCGCCCACTCCGGGTCGTACTCCTTGATGTTCTGGGGTGGCTCCGGAGACGGTCCCGCCTCGGGCGGCGGCGCGAGGCCCATCCGCACGAGCGCCATCAGGACCGGGAGCGTGAGCTCCTTCGGCATCGCCGCCTGCGCCCCGGCCCAGTCGCCGATCGACCACTGGTCGCCGAGCCACTTGTTCACCACCCCGAACATCGGTCCGATCGCCTGCTTGATCGAGTGCCCGCACGCTGGGCTGATCTCGGAGGCAAACAGCGGCGGGTCCTCGCATACCGCCCCGCGCACCTGCCCCGGCTTGGCGTAGGCGGCGAGCCAGGCCGCCAGCACTCCGCCGGACGAGTTGCCGCTGACGACAACCGGCCGCCCGATCACCAGGTCGATGAACCGAACCAGGTCGTTGCCCAGGTTGTCCAGCGTGTAGCGGCCGGGCGTGCGGGTCGAGCGGCCCTGACCCCGGAGGTCGACCGCGTGAACCTGAAAGTGCGGCTCCAGCGCGGACATCGCCGCCTCGTACCCCCACCACGACTCCACCTGCGCCGGCACGAGCAGCAGTGCCGGCCGCTCCGGGTCGCCGGTCACGGCGTAATTCATCCGGACCTCGCCCAAATCAACCAGCTGCTCGGGAAACGCGTGGGAAACGAAGATGTCGGCGCGGTCTCGAGCTTCGAGCGCGGTCATGCGTCTCTCCTCTTTCGAATGAGTCGTGAGCCCTCGTGTCGATCGTACATGATCTACGACCGTCTACTGGTGGCGGGTCGACCAGCCCGGTAGCGAAGCGAGGCGCCCTCGGCCGCCTGGGTTTCTGCTGGCGTTTGCGTCGCGGCAACTCGAAAGGTGTCCGATCCTGACCGTCTTGCGGACGCGAGGAGCGGACGGGCGGCTGGCGGCGGTGCAAACTGGAGCGGTTCACCATCGCCGCCAACCTCGAGGGCCGCGGCGACCGGGTAGCGAGCGACTCAACGAGCTCGATGGCTACTCGAACGGGTCGTCGATCGCGACTTCGCGGTCTCAGCCACCGCGTCAGACGACCCGCAACGTTACGACGCTGGATGCCGGCTCAGCCGCCGCGGTGCCGGGGATGGCGCTGGACCGCCGGCTTGATGCGGAACAGGGCGTAGAAGACGTGCCCGATGCCTCGAGGGTCGTACAGGACGGAGCGCAGACGGTAGATCCGCGGCGTGAGCCGGCGCGCCGTCACCATGCTCACCAGGCGCAGACGGTTGGCGCCAACGCTGTCGCGGTGGGTGAAGACGGCGACGCGGGGGAAGCGCTTGCACCGGGCGGCGTGCCGGTTGCGCGCCGTCTCGGGCACGCAGCCGTGCGCGCCGCGGCGACCGATGACCTCACGCTGCAGCGCGAAGCGTGCGATGGCGGCCACGGGCGCTTGGAAGGTGATGTGGATTCGGCTGACCTCCCCGATGGCCACGGCAGCGGGAAGGATATGCGGGGCGTGCGGGATGGGCGTCGGGTGATGGGCTATGACCGGGGACGCCGAACCCAGCGGCGGGGGGGCCGACGGCGACGCCGCGGACGCCGCGGACCGGGCCGGAACTCCGGTGCCGGTGAACTGCACCTGCTGCAGGCCCGAGTTGTCGTCGCCGGTGATCTGCCAACTCCCGGAGGCCGCTCCGGTGATCGTCGGGGCGAACGTAACCGTCTCGGTGATCGACTCACCGGGGGTGACGGTGGTCCCCTCCGGCAGAGTGGTATTGGCGGCGAACTCGCCCCCGAACGGCGGCTTGGATTTCAAGACGTTGACATCGGTGCCGCCGGTGTTGGTGACGGTGAAGGTCCGGGTGGCGGTGGTGCCTACCGCCACGTCGCCGAAGTCGACATTCTCGCTGGAGTAGCGCAGGGCACCCGGGGTACCGGCCGACGCCGACAGACCTATGGTCACGTCGCCCCCCGTCGTGCTGTCAAGCTCGATCGTGTCGTTGAAGGATCCGACCTCGGTCGGATCGAACGCGATGTCCGCGGTCACCGTCCGACCGGGGTTGATCGTGCTGCCGACGGCCGGCACGTCGGTGGCGCTGAACGGCGGCCCGGGGAGCTGCTCGGCGTCGATTGTGAGCGGCGCGTTGCCGACGTTGCTGAAGGAGACGGTGCCGCTGAGCTCACTCCCGACGGCCGTGCCTCCGAGGGAGAGGAGCGGCACGCTGCCCTGAAGCTGGGGCGATGGACTCTGACCGGTCCCGGAAACCGGAAGCGTCACTGCGCCGGCGTTCGTGCTCACGGTTATCTGTCCGGCATCCAACCCCGGCTGCGTGGGTGAGAACGTGACCGGGACAGAGAGCGTCTGCGTGTCGTTCAAGCTCGCAGGAACCGCGGGCGAGGGCGTCCCGACCGTGAAGTCGCCCGACGACGAGCTGATACCGGTGATCTCGACGGGCTCTTTGGCCGTCAGGGTCAGGGTCTGCGAGGTGCTGGAGCCCACCGTAGTCGCCGAGAACGTGGGCAGCGACCCGCTGACCGGCTGGGTGACCGGGGAGCCGAACGCCAGCACGTGGCCGTCGCGCGTGCCGACATAGAGGCGACCGTCGTTGCCGACCCCTGGCACGCTGTAGTTGGTCGCCGTGCCGATCGAGCGCGCTGTAGACCTCCTGGAGAGTGCCGTTGACCGGAACAGGGTCATAGGCGCGCAGCTGGCCTCCGGAGCCGGACCGGTCGGCGCTCCAGATGATCCAGACGAGGGCGCTGCCGGATGTCGTTCCGTCAGATGTGATCACCGGCGAGCCACTCCCCCACCCGAATGCGTCGGAGGCGCTCCCCGCGAGGGAGAGGGACGGCGTTCCGCTCCCGGAGACCCCGTACTTGTAGACGTCGAAGAGTCCGCCGCTGCTCTGTCCGCTGGAGGTGGGGATGTAGAGATAGCCTCCGTCTCCGGGCCAGACGCCGGCACGCCCCCATACTCCACCGCGCGGGCCGAGCCGTTGCAGCACGTTGTCCCCCTGGCCGGGGCCCTTGCTGGTAGCCACCGAGATTGTCTCGGTTGAGCAGGTAGACGTAGCCCTCCTTGCCGACGATCACGGCGAGGTGAGGGATCGCCGCGGTGCCGAAGTAGGCGTCGGGAAGTCCCACGATTCCGCCGGACCCGAAGTCGGCGTCCCAGTAATCGAGCTGCCCCGCGTCAAAGGGCGTGAAGAAGTCGACTGGCGTGAGCTTTCCGTCCTCCCCTACGTTGAGGCGGATTACCGACTCGCCGAACGACGCGGGCGGCGAGCTGCCGGGCGCGGCCGCTGATGGCGCTCCGCCGTTGCCCGTCGTGAGCAGGAGCGTTCCCGGACCGTCGGACATGAGTCCAACGCCGGACTGCCAGATGCCAGCCCCGTCGCCGGCTGGGTTGTCCACCCACCGGGCAGTGATCTGCCCCGCGACCGAGACGCCGAAGACCCAGCCCTCCCAGGGCGAGTAATCGCAGTGACCGCCGAACCCTGCATACACGACGCCGTTCATCAGCAGGAGACCGGGACGCTGCTGCTCGTCCTTGGCGTGGAACGACAGCGACGGATCGTTGTCCGCGGTGCCACTCAGCTGCACCGGAAAGCCGCTGCGCTCCACCCCGGTCGTGACGTCGAGCGCGTCGAGATACCACACGGCCGCTCCGGATGAGTCATAGGTCTTGTGGGTGAGGTAGACGGTGTTCGTCGACGGATCGATCACCGGCGTGGCCGTGGTGCCGATCGACGGAGTGATGTCGGCACAGCCCACGTCCTGCGGGTTCCACGGTGTTCCGAGCTTATTCGTCCACAGCTGGTTGCCGTTGCTGGCGTTCAGGCCGTAGACGTTGTTGGTTTCCGTCGCGACGATGACCGTGTCGCGCTGGGAGCCTCCGCTCGGCGTGACGGCCAACGGCTGGGCATAGACCTGACCATCGACGGGCGCCGACCACAGCTGTCCGAACGTGCCGCCGGTCACGTCCTCCGGTGAAACCCCGGCGTTCGGGTACCACCCCGTGCGCAGGTCATCGCCTGCGTTCGTGATGCCGGACGCCATCGCCACGCTTGTCCACCCAAGCCACGCGACAGCGACCATCATGATTGCCCACCAGCCCCAAGCGCGGCGCATCCAATGAGCGAGAGATAAACAGATCTTTGAGATAGGTAGAGTGTGAGCTTTTGCGCGTCGTGACGCGTCCGAGGATCGCGCGCCGGCGGCCGTCGAGGCCAACCGCGCTCTTGACATCCGGATCGAGCTCCTACCTCGAGCCGGCGGACGATCGGCTCGACCTGGCATCTCGAGCGGCCACGGGTTCACTTCTCTTCGTCCTGTTCGGGGGGTGGCCCGGAAGGGACGCGCTCCTGCCCGCCGCTTTGCACTCAGTAGAAGTGCTGTGGGTCCACCCGGTTGATCAATTTCTCGCCGTGCCGGTAACGACGCAGATTCTCGATGAACAGGGCGACGATGCGCTCGTTCTCGCGCATCGTGAGCGCCGCGGTATGAGGGCTCAGCAGCGCGTTGGGCAGCGTCCAGAGCGGGCTGTCGTTGGCCAGGGGCTCGCTGGCGTAGACGTCGAGCGCGGCCCCGGCAAGCTTCTGCTCGCGCAGCGCAGCGACGAGCGCTGTCTCGTCGACCACGCCGCCGCGCCCGACGTTGATGAGGATCGCGCCCGGCTTCATCCTGCTGATCGCGTCGGCGTCAATCAGCCCGCGCGTCTCATCCGTCAGCGGGAGTGTGATAACCAGCGCATCTGCACCGGGGAGCAGTCGGGTGAGCGCTCCGGGATCGTGCACCGCCTCGACGTAGGGCGAATCGCTGGCTCCCGCGCGATTGATCGCGGTCACGCGCATGCCCATCGCTTGAGCGAGCCGCGCCACCTCCTTCCCGACCTTGCCAAATCCCACGACCAGCAATGTTTGATCGCGCAACTCGCCCATCGGATAATGCCCCCAGCGGTGGGCCCGCTGGTCGTCAAGCAGCCGGGATAAGCCCTTGGCGAATGCGAGGAGCCCGAGGATGCAGAACTCGGCCAGAGGTCCCGCATGCACCCCGCTGGTGCTGGTAACCGCCACTTGCGTCAGTTCCGCTTCGGTCAGCTCGGCGGCGCGTACCTGTTCCCCGGCTCCGGCCGCGGTGGCCTGCACAAAGCGCAGGCGTGGATTGCCGCTCACCGTCTCCTTCAGCCCGTGGGCGCTGTCGCCGGGAATCCCGAACAGCACCTCGGCTTGCTTGATCATCGCTCCCCACCGTCGTTCTTGCTCGACGTCGCGGATGAAGCGGTCACTTCCCTGATGATCGTTGGGGTAGCGCGTCGGCGGAAGCAGCTCCGGGTGATAGAGCACCTCGAGGTACTGGTCGGCGTCTTGAATCGTCGCTACCAGCTGGGCGTCCAGCGGAGTTGCGATCGCTACCTTGATGCGATCCGCCGAGTTGCCGGGAGTCCCCGCGCTCAGCGGTTCCGGGGAGGCGGCGCAGGTCTTGTGCATGCTGCCCGTGACTCGGTCCATTAGCCCACTACGTGAGGTGGTGGACCTCCTGGAGGCCGTATACGGGCGTCGGGATGCCGACGGACCGGGCCTTGAGCGGGAGGGCGAGGTACGGCGAGTAGTGCCGCGCCGGCGCGATCCCGCCCTGCCCGCTGCCGACGGGCAGTACGTACGGCTGAGTCGTGTGCCCGAGCTCTGCGGCCTCGCGTCTGCGCCGCTCCAGAACGACTCACGGTCGGCATCGACGCCGTGCTCGGCGCCCTTGGGCCGTGACGGCCCGCGCTTTTCCTCGTGTCCATCAGCTCGTAGAGCGTCGTGAGCAGTGTCCAGGCGCTTGCGTCCAGCCGTACATGACCCCGTCGGCGGCCAACCTCAGTGTCGAACTCCAACCAGGCCTCGCTCTCCTCCTCGACGACTGCCGTCAACAATGATGCTTACCCGTCCCACCCCAATCGGAAAAGGATGGTGCCTGCGCTGAACGAGCACGACGAGACCCACCCAGGCGCCGGCGCGACGGCGACGCTCCGCGGATGAAGTCGAAAGCTAAGATCCCGGCGGAGATCGCTGCTCCCGCATCCACTTCGAGCGGTGGCGTGATGCCGGATGAGCTGCATCCGCGGCATCTGGTCATTCGGGTCGCCGAGATCGCCGCCGTCATCGGCTTGGTCGTGATCGCGATCGGCGCCCTGCCGGGGCTCGGTGAGGTACGGGCGCGGTTGGTGGGGGTCGATGCGGTGTGGATCGTGACGCTGGCGCTCGCCGAGGTCGCCTCGTGTCTCGGGTACCTGCTGGTGTTCCGCTCGACGTTCTGCGCGAGGATGTCGTGGGCGCTGAGCTACGACATCGCGATGGCCGAGCAGGCGGCGAACACGCTGCTGCCCGCCGGGGGCGCCGGCGGCCTCGCCCTCGGCGTCTGGGCGCTGCATCAGGCCGGCATGTCGACCAGCCACATCGCGCGGCGCACCGTCGCCTTCTTCGTGGTCACCAGCGCGGCGAACTTCATCACGCTCGTGGTCGTGGGGCTGGGCGTGTTCGTGGGCCTCATCCCGGGAGCCGGTTCGTGGCTGCTCACCCTGGTACCGGCGCTCATCACCGCAACCGGCATCGTCCTCGTCTGTCTCAGCCCCCGGCTGCTGCGGGCGCTGGGGGAGCGCGGCGCGCAGGCAGACCGCGGGCGCTGGCGTGGCCGCATCAGCCTCGCGATCCGCGCCGGACTCAAGGCCGGCGCGGACGGTGTGGACCAAGCGATCGCGCTGCTGCGCTCGCACAGCTTCGGCGTGATCGTGGGCTCCTTCGGCTACATGGGCTTCGACATCGCGGCGCTCGGGCTTGGCTTTGCCGCCGTCGGGCGCGTCCCGGCCTTCGGCACCCTCGTGCTCGGGTACCTGATCGGCCAGCTCGGCAATCTGATTCCGGTGCCCGGCGGGATCGGCGGCACCGAGGGAGCATTGATCGGAACGTTTGCGCTCTACGGCGTCAACGTTCCGCAGGCCACGGCAGCCGTCCTCCTCTACCGCCTGTTCCAGTTGCTCGTGCCCGCCTTCCTCGGCGCGCCCGCCTTCTTACTGTTGCGACGCAAGCTCACCCGCGCCCATCAGCCGGCAGCCGTCTGTGCCCCGCTGTCAACCGACTCGGTGCAGCTGCCGACGCCGGGTTGACGCGGTTGACGTTGACGTCAGTGCGACGTACCGCGCGACGGCGGCACGATCGGCTCGCCATCGGGACCGGTCTTCGCGGATCCCTCCGCCGTACCGGGTGGCTCGGGCCGCTGCTCGTCCTCCGGGTTGGTGCCCGGCGGTCCAATATCGACTTCTTCGGCCGCCTCGGTGGCCGGCGAACGTTGGTTATCGGCGATGCTGTTCGGTTCCTGCTCGGTCATGCCTCATACCTCCTGACGACGAGTCTGTCGGTCCTGCGCCGGTGCATTGAGAGGCTGTCCGCTTGATCGACGGTGCAAACAGGAAGCTCGGCGGATGCTCGCCGCTCGGCCAGGGCGCTAGCTGCCCTGCTGGTAGAGCCGTGTTCTCTCCACCGCCGCCGACGCCATCTGCGCGAGGTGGATGAGGGCGGCCTCGTCATCGCCCGTGAAGCGTCCCTCGTGCTTGTCGAAGAGCTGGATCGCGCCGAGTGCGGAGCCGTCGAGGGCGGTCAGCGATGCGGCGAGCCATCCGTGGAGCGGCTTGTTACCGTCCGCGATCCTAACCGCGGGCACGCGGGCGAGTTGCTCACCGGCGATCCTCAGCGAGCCCCCGCTCAGCCGCACGAGGTCGTAGACCGCGGACAGGTCGAGCCAGCGGACGATCGCCGTCCAACGCGTGTCATCCTGCGCGTGAGACGCCCCCTCGGCGGCGCGGGGCTGGCCGGGCAGCGCAACGGTGGCGACGCAGCAGTCGGCGCCGATGAGCTCGCGAGCCAGCTCGGCGACCAGCCGCAGCATCTCGTCCAGTGAGTTCGAGGCGTCGAGGGCCAATGACGCGTCGGTGAGAAAGCTCGAGAGCTGACGCGACAGCTCGGTGTTGCGGCGTTCGCTGCGCAGTGCCCGGCGGGCCGCCTCCAAGCCGCGCTGGACCATCTCAAAGCTGGAGAGGCTCTCGAGGAAGAAGTCACCCCCGGCGCTGGTGAGCCGCTTCGCCTCGGCAAGGTCCGCCGCGTCGGTGAGGGCCAACATCAGGTTCTCCTGATGGATGACGGTCAGGTCGAGCACGCTCAGCTCCCGGCTCACCGCCTCGCGCCCGAGCTCGTAGGCGAGTGCAAGTGCCGTCTCGGTCGGGTCTCGCAGATAGTCGGCCAGGGCTGTCCGGTACGCCCGTCGGAACGGCAGCGGATCGCTGTTCGAGCCGCCGTTCACGGCCGCAGGCCGAAGTAGCGGACGGCGACTACGAGGGCGTCGTCGGGCCGCTTCCAGTGGTCGGCGAGTATGCGCTCGCTGATCGTCTGCGTGGAGCCCGAGATATCCGGCGAGTCGGCGAAGGCGGGCTCGATTCCATCGGTGGCCAGGACCAGGACGTCACCGGGCGCCACCTCGAGCGTCGCGGTTCTCAGGCTCGGCAGCTCGTGTCCGGGAATCCCGCGCTGCAGAGCGAGCGATCCCTTCGGGGTCATCGCCCGCGGGTCGCCGCTGAGGACTCGTCCCTCCACACTGCCGACGCCGAGCCAGGTCATCCGGCTGGTGGCGTGCGAGACGAAGGCCAGGCTGATCGCCGCCCCGCGGGTGCCTCTCAAGGCGTCGTGGCAGCGCCGGACCAGCAGGACGAGGTCCTCACCTGAGCTTGCGCGCACGACCTCGGCTGCCCGGCGGGCGGCGCGGGCCGCCTCGGCGCCGTGTCCCAGGCCGTCGATCGCCGCCACCAGCGCGCCCTCGGCGAGCAGAGTGACGACCGCGAGATCACCGCTCGTGGCCTCGCCCCGACGGCACCTGGAGGCGACGTTCCACTCGACCGGTGCCGCGCCTCGGCGGTCACGCACGCCGACGACGCTCCTCGCGTAACCGGGCGAGCTCGTCGCGGAATCGCCACTTCTTCATCGTCACCGTCGTGCCGGTGTCGGCATCGGACTCCACGTCGAATTCGTCCATTAGTCGTCTCGCCCCGGGCATGCCCAGGCCGAGGCCTCCCCTTCCGCTGTAGTCGTCTTGCAGCGCGGCCTCCAGGTCCCGGATGCCCGGCCCCTGGTCGGTCGCGACCACGATCAGGCCGTAGCGATCAGACTCCTGCAGAGGCCTGAGAATGATCTCGCCCTCGCCGACGTGCACGACGATGTTGCGCGCGATCTCGGAGATCGCGGTGGCGATCAAGGTTGGATCGGGACGCGGGAAGCCGAGCCGCTCGGCCAGGGCGCGCCCCTCCGCCCGAGCGGTTACGAGATCGCCGTCGGAGGCGATGGTCACCCTGACCTCATCCTCCATCCTTCGCGTCCCCCCGCGTCAGGCGATCGAGCAAGGACGCCGCGGCGTCCAGGTCCAGGGCCGTGCGCAGCGGCCCCAGGTTCAGGCGGAACTGCACCATGGCGATTGCCACATCGGGATGAATGCCGACGATGACCGTCTCGGCCCCGCGCAGCTTCGCGGTGAGAACGATCGTGCTCAGGGCTCGCGTGACGAAGGAATCGATCACGTCGAGCGCAGCCACGTCGATGACGATGCCGCGCAAGCGATGCTTGCCAACCAGCTCGGCCAGCTCATGGCGAAGCGCCATGACCTCGCTATCGGACAGGTCCGACTGGATGGAGGCGATGAGGTAGTTCCCCTGACGGAGGATCGCTACCGACATCGACGCGTCAAGCCTAGGTCTCGAGGTCGGACGGGGAGCTGGCGCCGTCGCCCCGATAGCCGGCGAGCCGCTCGGCCTCCTCCAGCCCTCCCTGGAGGTCGCCGACCGTCTTCATCATGCTGAGGTCGACGCCGAGGTCGACGAGCGTCTGGGCTATCTCCGACGACAGGCCCGTAAGGATCGTGCTCGCGCCCATCAGGCGCGATGCCTCGACGGTCTGAACGAGGTGATTGGCCACCGTACGATCGATCGTCGCCACCCCGGTGATGTCGATGACCACGACCTTGGCCCGATTCTCCTGAATCGCTCCGAGCAGCTGCTCGGTGAGCTGGCGGGCCCGCGAAGAGTCCAGAGCGCCGATGATCGGCAGGATGAGCAGCTGCTCGCGAAGCTGGAGGACCGGCGTGGACAGCTCGCGCATGGCCTCCTGCTGCTCGTGGATGACCCGCTCGCGTTCTTCCACGAAGCTGACTCCCACGGTCACCGCGATGCGGTTCGCCGCCGGCTCGTAGGAGTCGAGGATGCGATTCAGCAGCTCCAGATCGTTCTGGTACTTGGCAAACAGCGATCGCGCGAGCACGTCGCGCAGGAGGAGCACGATGCCCAGCACCTCGTGGGTCTCGACGCCGCGGGGGATGATTCTCTCCGAGAGCTCGCGGGCGTAGGTCTGCAGGGTCTCGATGCTGCCGGTCTCCAGCGCATCGACGTAGTTGTCATAGACCTCGGTCGCCTCCGAGAAGATCTCGTCATCGGACATGACGCTCAGGAGCTCGGCCTCGCTGATGCGTCGCGCCCACTCCTCGCGAAGCTCGGTGCGGCTCTCCCGCAGATAGCCCACCAGCTCCTGCAGGCACGAGTCCTCGGCCGAGGACTGCTGCATCTGGTAGCCAGTCGGCTGATCCGATGTCTCGTCGCCCGCCGACTGGCCGTCCGCCTGCCGATCCGATGTCTCGTCGCCCGCCGGCTGGTCGTCCGCCCGCCGATCCGATGTCTCGTCGCCCGCCGGCTGGTCGTCCGGCCGCCGATCCGATGTCTCGTCGTCCGCCGGCTGGTCGTCCGCCGGTCGATCCGGTTGCCCATCGCGGGTCGGCTGATCCTCGGTCTGCCGATGGCGCTCCTCGTCGCGAGCCTGTCGGTCGGTCTCCTGGTCCATCTGCTCCTCCTCGCCACTGAAATTGACCACGGGTCGCACCCGCGCGGGCATGACGTACGTATGGTCCTTGATCGCCTTCATCGCCGTCGGGGACCGCGAGCGCGAGCCCCATCGAGAAACAGGCTGATGATCGTGGCGATCATGTCCTCGTTGCCGAGCGTCGGAGTGGACGTGACCACGCCGACGATCAGTCCGACCAGCGACTCGGTGAGGCGCGGGCTCGCGATGTCACTGCGGATGTCCCCGCTGTCCTGGCCCCGCACGAAGAGCTGCCGGATGGAGGCGGTGATCTGGGGCTCGAACCGCTGTGGATCGGAGCGCCCGCGCTCTCGGGCCAGCAATACGAAGGAGTCGCCGGCGGCGACCAGGGCGCGCACAACCCGAGCAACGCCCTCCTCGGGCGCCACCTCATCGATCCGCGCCGAAGCCAATCGCGCCTCGACGTCGCCCGCCGCGGCCTGCGCCAGCTCGTCAAGCAGGGCCTCACGGGTCGGGAAGTAGCGGTAGACGGTGGCTCGGGCGACTCCGGCCGCCTCAGCGACGTCGTTCATGCTCGCCTGGTCGCCCTGGCGGGCGAAGATGTGCGCGGCCCCGCCGATTATCGCCGCGGCGACGCGCTGCTGGAGCGCTGGTCTGGGAGCAGGCGGGGACATTCGTGGCCGGCTAGTCTAGACGTTTTGTGAGATGATAATGTCTCATTTAGAGGCTTTACTGTCCTACATCTCTAGGAAGGAACTTACTGATGTCTTTGTCGAAGCAAGCCCGCACAGGTCTTCGGGACATGCCGTCCAATGCCGCCTGGCTGCTGTCGCGCGCTCTCAAGCCGGCGGAGGCGGTCGGAACCGCGGCCGAGTCGGCCACGGCGGGCGCCCGCGATCGGGGACGCCAGGTCAAAGCCGCCGTGGTCGACGCCGCACCTGGGGGCGGGGACTCCGTCGACATCCGCATGCGGCGCGCCCAGGAAGCCGGCGAACGTGCTCGAGAGGCAGAGGACCGGGCGCTGGAGGCGGCGCGGGAGTCCCGGGAACGCTCCGAGCACGCTCGACAGGTCAGCGAGCAGGGCCGCGCGCACATGCGCGAGGTGGAGCGGGAGACGAGTCGGCAGGTCAAGCAGCGGCTTGCCGAGGCGCAGAAGGAGGCCGACGCGGCCGTCGAGCGCGAACGCAGAGCCGCCGAGGCGGATGCGCAAGAGCAACAGCAGGAGGCCAAGGCGGAGGTCGAGGGCGAGGTCCAGGAAGCTCAACGTGAGGCCGAGGAGTGCCGCCAGCAGGCCGAGGAGCTCGTCGAGGACGCGACCGAGAAGCTCGCTGAAGCCAGGCGGCTGGCGGATGAGGCCGCAGGCGCAGCGCGGGCCGCCGCCGACGAGGCGAACCGGCGGGCGCAGGCCCTCGCCAGCGAGGCCGAGCAGCAGGCGAGCGAGGCGCAGGCGCGGGTCAAGGAGACCGAGCAGATGCGCCAGAAGGCAACGACGACGGCGAGGCGCACCGCACGGGAGCTCGGCGAGGATTCCCCCAACGGCGGCCTGGAGTCCCACAACAAGTCCGAGCTGATCGCGCTAGCCGCCAGCATCGGCATCGAGCACCGAACCACGATGACCAAGAGCGAGCTGGTCGACGCGATCAACAACGCGTCTCGCAGCGGTCGCTGACGGAGAGGATCCAGATGAAACTGCCCCAAATGAAACTGCCCCAGGTGAAACTGCCCGGCAGGAAGAGCAAGCTGCAGTCATTTCTCGACACCGTCGGCGACTCGATGGATGGTGCCGCGGACAACATCTGGAACGCGCTGCCGAACGCCGGCGCAGCGAGCGCGCTGAAGGCGAGCGTGTCGCGTGACTCGGTCCTGAAGGCCGGGGTGATCGCCGGCGGCGTAGTCGGCCTCACCGCGGGCAGCGCAGGGATCTCTTCACTGCGGCGACGCACGGAGGGGGAGAGAGACCATTCGTGAAGCTCCACGGAGGTGACGCTGTTGACGGCCGGACAGGTCGTCGGTGCCAGGACGGGGCGTGAACGCTATGCCCAGATCGTGGCGGGGCCGGCGGGGGCGTCACAACGATGCGAAGACTTCAGTGCTCGCCGCCCCCCGAGCCTCGCAGATCCGGGCGCCGATGGCGCTGACCGCCGTCCCCGATCGCCGAAAGCACCTTCCTGACGGCGTCCTGATTCAGGGTTCGGTCCGGGCGCGCATCATCGGGATGCAGATCTTGACGCTCGACACGACGATCGTGCTCACGCCGGCCGAGGTCAGCGATCCGGCGCGCGGGGCGGGGCCCACGGCGAGACCTGCGCGATCCCGATCTGCGGGGCCCACGCCCGACCGCTTCCGGGTGCCCGATCACCGCTTGGGCGAAGCCATCCGATGCCTCGACGAGAGCGCGGCCCTGCTGGCCGCGTCGAGCGTGGGACCGTACATCATGAACTCGACTGATTACGGGCGCGAACTGGACACTCGCCGAAGCTGAGTCGGCAGCAGGCATCCGCGTGGCGGCATTAGCTCCGGCGCTGCGTCAGCTCCCAAGGTTTCGACCTTCTCGGTGCCGGCGCGTTTGAGGTTGCGTCGGCGTCGGCGTCGGCATCGGGCACCCGGGTTTGGCCGACCACGACCGGTTCGACCAGCGGGGCGCCGTGAACCCGAAGCGACAGCACCGCCGTCGGTCTGGGGTTGACCCGCATCATCGGCGTGACGCGTTACTCCGAGTGAGTCAGATCCAGGCCGCGCCGGATCTCCTGGGCCAACACGTAGGGGTTCCCGACCTTGAGCATGTGGTCGAAGTACAGCTGCGGGTACTCGTTGGTCTCCTGGTTGTAGAGGCAACCCTGGAACCAGCCTTGCCGGCGCATCAGGCTCACGACCGGCATCACCTCTGAACTGGTCATCGAGAAGTCCGGGCCGGCGGCCGCGCTGGAACCGGAAGACGACAGCGGTTTGAACTGCACCTCGGTGGAGATGTTGGCCTCGGGCGAGACGTGGATGCCGTCGATCACGATTCTGTCGGTGCGGTCGATGGTCACCGTGACCACGCCCTCGTCGCCGACCTGAGCGTCGCCATGCAGGATCGAGGCGAGGCGATCGGGATCAAGCGGCGTCGTAGGGTTGGATGGCATCGTCTGTGGCAGTGGGGTCGACGTCGCCTTCAGCACGTTGTGAACCGCTTGCGCGAGCTTGAGCGGGTCGCCTTCACCGCGCCAGTGGATGAACCAGACGTTCGGGCTGGTCTCGATGTAGTGCTGGTGGAAGGCCTGGAAGATCAACCCGTTGGCGATGATCGCGTCGATGAACGGATTGCACTCCTCGGGCTTCAGCGGCAGATCACCATTGAAGAACGCGTAGCCGTAACCCAGTGGCTGAAAGGTGAGGGTGCCGTCGATCTCGAATGACGGCGTCAGCGTCACGCCCAGCGGTCCGGCGACATCGCCGATGTCATCGCGCGAGATGTCGATGCTGAGCACTCCCTTGGTGACCGTTCCCTGCGCCTGGACGATCTGTTGAATCTGGTCGGCCGGCAGCTTCCCGTGCTGACGGTGCTTCCAGCGGTGATCGCCATGGGCGCCCGCCGTAGCGGTCAGCGGTGTCGCAGCGGACAGCATCCCACCGGCGGCAACGCCACCCCCGAGGGTCAGAGCACGCCGTCGACTGATCGGCGAGCTGAGATCGAAATTGGCCATGGATCCTCCCAAGATGAAACGGATGGAATGAGCCCACTTCGGGCGCTCAGCGCCGGATCCCCGAACCCGAGATTCGCGCGCTGCCACTGGTGTTTTCCGGAGCGCGCGCCCGGTAACATGAGAGTTTCCTTATTGAAGGACGCGTGGTCGGCTGGCGCGATCGTCGACGTGCTCTGGCGCGGTGATGACCGGAGTGGTGGTCAGGGGAACGGCGGTAATCGCTGAAAACAGCCGGCGGCTGCATCGGGATAGTCGTGGCGCCGATCCGGAGCTGGTCACCTTCGTGGGCCTCTGGTCTCAGGTCGCCCCGCGGGCGCGCAGCCGGCGCAACGCCGGGTAGAGCATCTGGAACGACGGCCGGAGCTCGGCGTACGCGCTGACCAGCGCCGGGTCCGGCTCAACGGTGACGGTGGGCCGCACGCAGGCGGCCACCGCTTGGGCCGGGTCGGAGAACACGCCGGCAGCGACGCCGCCGAGTAGCGCCGCCCCATAGGCGGCGCCCGCGTCCACCTCGGTTCGCTCCAGGGGTACCTCGAGCACGCCGGCCAGAATGCGCAGCCACAGTTCGGCACGAGAGCCGCCTCCCGACACGCGGGCCCACGCCGGTCGGCCCCCGAGCCCGGCGACGAGATCGAGTCCGTCCCGCAGACCGAACGCCACTCCCTCGAGCACGGCTCGAACCAGAGCCCCGAGGTCGTGGTGCGTGCTGAGCCCGACGAATGCCCCCCGGGCGTCCGGGTCCGCGTGGGGAGTGCGTTCGCCCGACAGGTAGGGGGCGAAGAGCAGACCCTCGGCCCCCGGGCTCCAGTCCGCGGCCGCCGCGAGCAGCTCTTGGAATCCAAGCTTGTTGGCGAGGTTGTCGTGCAGCCAGGTCAACGAGCCGCCGGCGGACAGCATCACGCCCATGACGTGCCACACCGACGGTACCGCGTGGCAGAAGGCATGCAGGCTCCCGTCGGACGTGGTCGCGTAGCGCTCGAGGGCAGCGAACACGACACCGCTGGTGCCGAGCACCACCGAGACGGGACCGTCCTGGTCGATGACTCCGACCCCCAGGGCGCCGGCCGCCTGGTCGCCGGCGCCGGCCGCCACCGGGACGCCACCGCGGAGCGTCACACCACTCGCGCTTCCCGATTCCAGCGCCGGCGGCAGCCAATCGGGTTCCACCTCCAGCGTGTCCAGCAGCTCCGTGCTCCAGGACCGGGCGGAGACGTCGAACCACAGGGTCCCTGATGCGTCGGTGACGTCGGTGGCGTGCTCGCCGCACAACCTCAGTCGGACGTAGTCCTTGGGGAGCATCACTCGGCGGATCCGTGCGTGGACGTGAGGTTCGTGCTCGGCCAGCCACAGCAGCTTGGGCGCGGTGAAGCCGGCCAGCGCGCGATTCCCGCTGAGCTCGATCAGCCGGCGTCCGCCGACGCGAGCCTCGATCTCCTGACACTGGCGCTGGGAGCGCCCGTCATTCCACAGGATCGCGGGACGCAAGGGCCGATCGTCGTGCCCGACTACCACCAGCCCATGCATCTGTCCCGTCAGGCCAATGCCGTCAGCCTGCGCCGCGCCCAGCTCGTCGAGCGTCTCCTCAGCCGCTGTCCACCACACATCGGGGTCCTGCTCAGCCCACCCCGGACGCGGCGTGGCGAACTGATAACCGCGCTCGGCCTGCGCGAGCACGCTCCCCGTCTCGTCGATCGCCAGCCCCTTGGTCGACGACGTGCCGACGTCGAGGCCGACGAGCCTGGCCATCGGCGAAGCCTACGCGAACCTGATGGCTATGCTGCGCTCGCGGCTGGGGTCGGGACCGGGTGTCCTTTAGCTCGCAGCCGGCGGAGACGGCGACTCTTCTACTGCGAGGTGCTAATGCGGGCGGTGACTGTCAGTCCCGGAAGTCCAGGCTCAGCGCGGCTCGACCAGGTCGCTGAGCCGGGGGTGGAGCTCGGGTCGGTTCTGGTGGA
>CAWEVV010000014.1:0-27913 GCA_963812635.1 uncultured Actinomycetota bacterium
ACTCGAACCCCGGACCCCTTCATTACGAGTGAAGTGCTCTACCAGCTGAGCTACGTCGGCGGCCGGCGCGGGCGAGTTTACCGGCGCGTCAGAAGGGCCCGTCGGGCTGCTCGGGCTCACCGGTGCGGACGCGCCATTCCTCCACCAGGATCGCCCAGCGCTCATGGTCCCGCCAGCGTCCTCCGATCTTCAGGTACCGCGGCGAGAACCCCTCGCGCCTGAACCCGGCGCCGCCGGCGAGGGCCAGCGAGCTGGCGTTACCCGGCTGGATGTTGGCCTCGATCCGATGCAGCCGCAGGGTGGTGAACGCCTGGCGCAGAACCAGCTCGATCCCCTCCCGCATGTAACCCTGCCCCGCGTACGGCTGCCCGACCGCATAGCCCAGATAGGCGCTCTGCAGCCGGCGGCGCACGATCTGGGAGAGGTTGAAGAAGCCGGTGATCGCGTCGTCCTGGCTGCGGCACACCAGCATCGCCTCGAAGTCGGCACGGCGGACATCGGCGAGGTAGGCGGCGAAGCGGTCGTCATCGGTCGGGGCGGTGGCCCACGGGCTGTGAAAGGCGCGGCTGACCCGCATCAGCTCGGTGAACTCGGCGCGGTCCGAGCGCGCCGGGGCGCGCAGATAAACCCGGGAGCCGCGGCTCATCGCGCCAGGGTCTGCTCTAGCCGGTAGGCCAGCGCCTCGCACGCCAGATCCTCGGAAACGTTCAGCTGGAAGCGCTCGCGAGTCTCCTCCACCAGCTCCACGGCCGTCCGCAGACGTGCCGGATCGATCCCGGTGTCTTGGTTGAGCGCGACCTTGCGGTCGCGGTTTCGGACCAGCTCCGGCACGGCGTAGGCGAGCGCGATCAGATCGGCATACCACAGCGACACCAGTTGCAGGGCGAGATCGAGCGCGCCGGTCTGCACGCGCCGCCGGGTCCGCCGGATCCGCTCGCTCCACTCGGTCTCGAGGCGCTTGCGATCCCTGCGCGCCGTCAGCTCCAGTTCCGCGGATGCCAGCCCCTCCAGCTCTGAGCCGACTGCCTCGCCGCGCGCCCGCACCGCCGCCAGCAGATCCACCCACGGCCGCGAGCTTGCCATCGATCCCGCGATCGCCGCGCGCCCGTAGCGCTCGGCCGCCGCACGCAGCGTCTGACCCTCCGGGCTCGCCAGCTCACGGGCGCGATCCGCGTCCTGGAGCGCGAGCGCAACCAGCGCCCCTGCGCTCTCCGGCGCCACCCCCAACGACTCGATCTCGGTGGCGGCGTCCTCCTCGCTGGGCGGCTCGAAGCGGACCACCTGACACCGCGAGCGGATCGTCGGCAGGACCTCGCCGAGCCGATCGGTGAGCAGGATCAGGTGAACGAAGGCGGCGGGCTCCTCGAGCGTCTTGAGCATCCGGTTGGCAGCCTCGTCGCCGAGCTCATCCACCCGCTCGATCACGAACACCCGGCGCCGGGATTCGAACGGCGTTTTGCTCGCCGCCGAGATCACCGGTCCGTCTATGTCGGAGACGAGGATCTCATGGGCGCCGCTGGGGACGACCCAGGTCAGATCCGGATGCGCCCCGGACATCACCCGCGCGCCTGCCCCTTCGGCATCGTCCGATCCGTCGGCCAGCAGCTCGGCCGCCAGCGCCCGGGCCACCGCGCGCTTGCCGGCGCCGCCCGGACCGTGGAACAGATACGCGTGGGACGGAGAGCGCGGATCGCCCAACGCGGGAGCCAGAACCGCCTGCGCATGAGGATGTCGTTCGAGCGCCGCCAGCACCGGTTCGATCCTAGTGATTGTCCGGCGGGGTCTGCCCCCGCTAGGGTCGGGCCGAGCCTCATGGCGCGCGGCAAGCTGATCACGATCGAGGGCATCGACGGCGCGGGCAAATCCACGCTCTCGCTGGCGCTGGTCGAGTCGCTGGGCGAGCGCGGGGTGGCCGCGACGCTGCTGCGCGAGCCCGGCGGGGTCCGCACCGCCGAGCGGATCCGACGGTTGGTGTTCGATCCCGACGCCACCATCGGCGCGCGCGCCGAGGCGCTCCTCTACGCTGCCGCGCGAGCCCAGCTCGTGGAGGAGGCGATCGAGCCGCTGCTGGGCGATGGTCACCTCGTCCTGCTGGACCGCTTCGTCGATTCCTCGCTCGCCTACCAGGGGGTCGGGCGCCAGCTGGGGGTGCCGGCCGTCCGCGTGATCAACGACTTCGCGACCGGCGGACTGACCCCCGATCGGACGCTGCTGCTGGCGCTGGATGCATCGGCGGGACGCGCCCGGTCTCAGGCGCGCGACGCGCCCCCCGATCGACTCGAGCGACAGCCCGATGACTTCTTTGTCCGGGTCGCCGCCGCCTACCTGGAGCTGGCGCGGTCTGATCCGAGCCGCGTCCGGACGATCGACGCCTCGCGGCCACCCGAGGCGGTCCTCGCCGATGCGCTGGCGGCGATCGACGACCTAATCTGAATAGCCATCGGGGCGGGCTTGGGCAAACGTCCACGCGTCGCCCACCATCTGCGCGAGCTCGGGCTTGCGCGGCTGCCAGCCCAGCTCGCGGCGGATCAGCTCGCCGGCGGCGACCAGCATCGCCGGGTCACCGGCGCGCCGCGGGGCCTCCTTGACGTTCAGCTCCCGGCCGGTCACCTCACCCGCCGCCGCGATCACCTCCCGGACCGAGAATCCGGCGCCGTTGCCGAGGTTGAAGACCCGGTGCTCGCCGGGGCGCGTGCCGTCGAGCGCCAGCAGATGCGCCTCGGCGAGATCGTCGACGTGGATGTAGTCGCGGATCGCCGTCCCGTCCGGTGTCGGGTAATCCGTCCCGAACACCTCCACGCAGGGGTTGCGCCCCAACGCTACCCGCAGGATGTTCGGGATCAGGTGAGTCTCCGGATCGTGGTCCTCCCCCGCGTCGGTGCTGGCGCCGGCGACATTGAAGTAGCGCAGGCTCACCGCCCCCAGCCGATCGGCCCGGCAGTAGTCGCCGATCATCAGATCCACCGCCAGCTTGGAGGCGCCATAGGGGCTGGTCGGCCGCGTCGGCGCCGCTTCTGAGATTGGCACCTCGTCCGGCTGTCCGTACACCGCGCAGGTGGAGGAGAAGACGAGCCGCGGAACCCCAACGTCGCACATCGCGTCCAGCAGGTTCATGGTGCCGCCCACATTGTTCGCCCAGTAGCGCTCCGGATGGCTCACGGATTCGCCCACCAGCGCGAACGCGGCGAAGTGCATCACGCCGTCGAATCCCTCGGCGAGCGCCGCGCGAACGGCGTCGGGCTCGCGCAGGTCGGTCACGAGCAGGCGTGCTTCCGCTGCCACCGCGTCGCGATGCCCGCGCTCCAGGCTGTCGAGCACCACCACCTCGTGCCCGGCGCTGAGCAGGTGACGGGATACGACGGAGCCGATGTAGCCGGCGCCGCCGGTGACGAGAACCTTCACCCGCCGCGCCGGTGGTTGATCCGCAGGTCGGCCATTCGCCCTGGCATTTAACCGACCTAGAATCGCCGGCGCAGTGAGCGATGCCCTTGGTGATGCGGCCGCCCAACTCGCCGAGCTGTCGGCGGCGCTCGCCGACGCCGAGGCGCGGGCCCGCCGGGCCGAGGCGACGAACCAGCGGAGGCAGGTCGAGCTCGACGAGCTACAGGTCTGGCGTGCCGAGCTGGAGCGACGGCTGGCGGCGACGACCAGCGAGTTGGACGCCGCCCGGACCCGGCGAGGCCAGGACGAACGCGAGATCGCGTACCTGCGCCACCGGTTGGCCGCGGCCGAGGCGGTCGACGAGCGCTCGGCTTCCCGCTACGGCCGGCGGTCTGCCGCAGCCGAGGCGGAGATCGAGGCGATCAGCCGTCGCGCCGAGGCCGAGGCCGCCGCGCTCGCCGCCGATGAGCTGACGCGGGCGGTGCGGCAGGCCCGCTCGGATCGCTGATCGTGGCCCGCAGCGCCAGCCGAAAACGAGGTCCAACAAGAGCGTTTCAGCCCCAGCGCGGAGTAAAATAAGGGCTCAGGAGAGTTCGTCCACGGCCGCCGGGCGCGGCCCGCCTTTCCGTCCGGACCGTCCGCCAGCATTCCCAGCCCATTCGGCCGCCACGGAGCCGAGATCGGGCAAGCGAAGCAGGCGGAAACGAGAGGAGCAGTACTTGATGTTCAACGCACCGCAGACGCAACTCACCTCGGGTCCCAAAGCGGGCGAAGGCCTCTCGATCCGTCGGTACTTCACGACCCCCGGAACCCATCCGTTCGACACGGTCGAGTGGGAGCGGCGTGACGCACGGATCGGCCACGGCGACAAGGTGTCGTTCGAGCAACGCGACGTGGAGTTCCCCAAGTCGTGGTCGCAGAACGCGACCAACATCGTGGCCCAGAAGTACTTCCGCGGTCAGCTCGGCTCGCCCGCCCGCGAACGTTCGGTCAAGCAGATGATCGGGCGGGTCGCCGGCACCATCGCCGGCTGGGGCCGTGAGCGAGGCTACTTCGCCACCGACGAGGACGCCACCACCTTCGAGGACGAGCTCACCCACATCCTGCTCAACCAGCTCGCCGCATTCAACTCGCCGGTGTGGTTCAACGTCGGCTTCGAGGCCAGCCCGCAATCGAGTGCGTGCTTCATCCTGTCGGTCGATGACGAGATGGAGTCGATCCTCAGCTGGAACACCAAGGAGGGCAAGATCTTCCGGGGCGGGTCGGGGTCGGGAATCAACCTGTCGAGGATCCGCGGCTCGATGGAGCCCTTGTCCAAGGGCGGTACCGCATCGGGACCCGTTAGCTTCATGCGTGGCGCCGACGCGTGGGCCGGGACGATCAAGTCCGGCGGCAAGACGCGCCGCGCGGCCAAGATGATCGTGCTCGATGTCGACCACCCCGACATTCTCGACTTCATCTGGTGCAAGGCGAAGGAGGAGGACAAGGCCGCGGCGCTGCGCGACGCGGGCTTTGATATGTCGATCGACGGCGACGGCTTCTACTCGATCCAGTACCAGAACGCCAACAACTCGGTCCGCGTCAGCGAGGAGTTCATGCGAGCGGTCGAGAACGACGAGGACTGGCACCTGATCGCCCGCGTCACCGGCGAGCCGATCGGGGAGCCGATTCCGGCGCGTCAGCTGATGAAGGAGATAGCCGAGGCCGCCTGGCGGTGCGCCGATCCCGGCGTTCAGTACGACACCACGATCAACCGGTGGCACACCTGCCCGGCGTCAGGCCGAATCAACGCGTCGAACCCGTGCAGCGAGTACATGCACGTCGACGACTCGGCCTGCAACCTCGCATCCCTGAACCTGATGAAGTTCCGTCGCTCCGACGGGACGTTCGACGTCGAGTCCTACCAGCATGCGGTCGACATCGTCTTTCTGGCCCAGGAGATCATCGTCTCGCCGTCCAGTTATCCGACGGAGGAGATCGGCGCCAATGCTCGCGCGTTCCGTCAGCTGGGAATGGGTTACGCCAACCTCGGCGCGTACCTAATGGCCGATGGGGTGCCCTATGACTCGGACGCCGGTCGCGGGACCGCCGCCGCGATCACAGCGCTGATGACCGGGCGCGCCTACCTCGGCTCGGCACGCATCGCCGCCGCGATAGGGGCCTATGACCGTTACCCGGAGAACCGGACCGCGCACAACTCGGTGATGCGCATGCACCGTGATGCCTCCTATGCGATCCCGGTCGAGGACTGTCTGGACGCGGGGCTGCTGACCGCGGCGCGGAGCGCCTGGGATGAGGCCGTGACTGTCGGCGAGCAGCACGGGTATCGCAACGCCCAGGCCACGGTCCTCGCCCCCACCGGCACGATCTCATTCCTCCTCGATTGCGACACGACCGGGGTCGAGCCCGATTTCTCGCTGGTCAAGTTCAAGGAGCTCGTCGGGGGCGGTCAGATGACGATCGTCAACAAGACGGTGCCGCTGGCGCTGCAGACGCTCGGCTACTCCGACGAGCACATCGAGCAGATCATCGCCTACGTCAACGAGAACGGCACGATCGTCGGCGCCCCCGGACTGGACGCCGAGGACCTGCCGGTGTTCGACGTCGCGGTCGGCGAGCGGGCGATCTCGCACATGGGCCACATCAAGATGATGGGCGCCATCCAGCCGTTCATCAGCGGCGCGATCTCCAAGACCGTGAACCTGCCTCAGACGGCGACGGTAAACGACATCGCCGACGCCTACCTCCAGGCGTGGCGCCTAGGAGTCAAGGCGCTGGCGATCTACCGTGACGGGTCCAAGACGGCGCAGGCGCTGCGCACCGACGCCCAGCAGGGGAAGCCGGACGAGGTCGACGTCCAGGCCGAGGTCGAGAAGGCGGTGACCGAGGCGCTGGCCAAGGTGGGACCGAAGCGGCGGCGAATGCCGCGCGAACGCCAGTCGATCACGCACAAGTTCTCCATCGGCGGCCACGAGGGCTATATCACCGCAGGCATGTATGAGGACGGCACGGTCGGCGAGATCTTCCTCACCGACATCGGCAAGGAGGGATCGACCCTGCGCGGGATGATGAACGCGTTCGCGACAGCGATCTCGCTCTCCCTCCAGTATGGCGTGCCGCTGGAGACGCTGGTGCGCAAGTTCAGCTACATGCGCTTCGAGCCCGAGGGGATGACCTCCAACCCGGAGATTCCGTTCTCCAAGTCGATGCCGGACTACATTATGCGCTGGCTGGCGTCGCGATTCCTGGACACCGACCTGCAGGAGGAGCTCGGGATCCTCACCAAGGAGGTGCGGGCGCGCAAGGCCGCCCAGGACGCGGCCAGCTCGCAGCTCGGAGACACCGCCGGGCCGCTGGCCTCGGCGGCCCCGGTGTCGCCGGCAGCTTCGGCACTGACCGACGATCCGCCGGTGCTGCCGGCGGTGCGTCAGGGGCTGGATCTCGGTCCGGCGTGCCAGCAGTGCGGCGGAATGATGCAGCGGACCGGAAGTTGCTACACGTGCGGGAGCTGCGGGTTCAACACCGGTTGCGGCTGATCTAAGCAACGCCGAGCATCCGCACGGTTGGCGTCACACGCGCTACCGAGGCTGGGCCTCAACGGGGTTTGGTCGGAGGCGGGCAGACACGAGCGCGTTCGCGGCGGGAGCCCATCGCGGCGGCAGCCCGCTGACGGCGACAGCCCGCTCAGGGCAACAGCCCGGCGCTTCCCTGGTCTGAGATCAGCTGTCGAATTCACGAGCAGGTGTGCGTCGGTTCCCACGGGATCCCTCACCTGCTTGATTGCGGTCGGCGAGCGCAGCGCTGGCGCCGAGGTTGGTCGCCGGATCGGGCTGCTCCCACCGCGAAACAGCGTCGCCGAACACATCTCCTTCCGGTGGCAGCACCTGGCCACGTGGCGCATGCGGACATAGGGCAAGCGCGGCTGGTCGCCTCACGCGTGTAGTCAACCCTCGTCCCTTGACTCGAACGGCAGGAGCGCCCCAGTGGAGCGAGCTTCTCCCAGGAGATGGGTGCGCTATAACCACCACAGGTTGGCAATTTGACTACGCGGGAGAAATCGATGAGCGACGGCGGCTCAGGGCCTGGTTTGCGAGAGAGGCTGGATGCGGGGCCCCTGGTGTGCGCGGAGGGGTACCTGTTCGAGTTCGAGCGCCGGGGGTACCTGCAGGCCGGCGCGTTCGTGCCGGAGATCGTGCTGGAGCGCCCGGATCTTGTGCGGGTGCTGCACGAGGAGTTCGTGCACGCGGGCTCGGACGTCGTGCTCGCCTTCACCTATTACGGGCATCGTGAGAAGCTGCGGGTGATCGGCAAGGAGGACCGGCTGGAGCAACTCAACCGGGACGCGCTGGAGCTGGCGGTGCAGGTCGCCCGTGAGACCGGCACCCTGGCGGCGGGCGATCTCTGCAACACCAATGCTTACGCCCCCGATCGCGACTCCGAGCTGGCCGTACGCCGCATGTTCGACGAGCAGGTGCAGTGGATCGCGGCGAGCGGGGTCGATTACGTTGTCGGCGAGACCTTCTCCTACGCCGCAGAAGCACTGATCGCGCTCGAGGTGATCAAGTCCGCCGGCCTCGAGGCGGTAATGACGCTCGCCGTGCACCAGGCCGAGGAGACCCGTGACGGCTGGGCGCCGGAGGAGGCCTGCCGGCGGTTGGCGGACGCGGGCGCCGACGTGGTGGGGCTCAACTGCATCCGTGGCCCTCGGACGATGCTGCCGTTGATCGCCCGCATCCGGGAGGCGGTCGACGTGCACGTGGCGGCCCTCCCCGTGCCCTACCGCACGACTGCCGAGCAGCCGAGCTTCCAGTCGTTGCGGGACCCGGGGTGCGACTGTCTACCCGATGGTCGCCCGTTCCCGACGGCGCTGGATCCGTTCACCTGCAACCGGCACGAGATTGCCGAATTTGCGACCGCGGCGTTCGCGCTCGGCGTGAACTATCTGGGCGTCTGCTGTGGCGCCGGCGCTCACCACATCCGCAGCCTGGCCGAGGCGCTCGGGCGGACCCCGCCGGCGAGCCGGTTCAGCGCCGACATGTCCAAGCACGCCTTCCTCGGCAGCGATGCCCGGCTCAAGGACCACAACCGGGCATACGCCACCGAGCTCTGACCGCAAGCCAGGTCCCCCGGCGTGAGCGCCCCGGCGTGAGCGCCCCGGCGTGAGCGCCCCGGCGTGAGCGCCCCGGCCTGAGCGCCCCGGCGTGAGCGCCCGGCGACCGCCCGCTCGGCGGCACGCCGGACGCGATCATCAGCTCAATCTCACTTCGGCAACCGCTGCTTCGGGCACGGTCACGGTGGGCCCCGGTGTGGTCTCGTCTCTCCAGATGACGTACTCACCCGCGGCCAGGCTGCCGAAGATCGCCGTCAGAATCGGCCCCGACTGGGTGACGCGATCGTGCACTCCGGTGTGGACTCGAGGCCCATCGTCGTCGGTGGGGCTGATCTCGATCTCGCGGCCACGGTAGCGCTCGGCGGGGTAGATCACCAGCGCTCCCCGTCCGTCACCGATGTCGAGCGCCACGGTCGCGCTCTGCTGCCAGCTGGGACGGCTGGCGGTGTCCGCCGTCGCGCCGTTGCCGGTGCTCATGATGATCAACCGCTCGCCGAGAGCGCCGACAGCGGCGCCGTGTTGTACCCGCTCTGCGGTGTGCCGAGATACGGGAACTGGGGCAGGTACCTGGTGTCGGCCTCGGTCAGCCCGTCGGTCAGCAACAGCGCTGCCGGGTCTGGCTTGTAGCTCTTGTTGACGAGCGGATAGGTCGCGCCGGCGATCGCCCGCAGCTCGACGGAGGTGACGTCGTCGAACACTCGCCGTCCGTTCGGGAAGCCGGCGAGATCGCCGCCGATCACGCCGAGCGGATTCGGGTTGCTCGTCGTCGGCGGAACCGACAGGTTCAACCTGAGCTCATCGGCGTAGGTGCTGCCGGTGTAGTTCTGGAATCCCGGGACGATCCCTGACGGGATCCCGGTCAGCAGAATCGCCACCAGATCGGCGCGCGCTGCCTTCAGCCCCGCGAGGTGGGGAAACACATTCGGATACAGCACCGGCAGCAGGCCCGCGAGCTCGGGATGCTGGACATAGGAGAGGAACTGACTGTCGGTGGCCGGGGTGAGTGAGTTCCACAGGTCCTTCTTGCCCATCGGGACGATCACCTCGTTGAACAGCGGGTTCCCGAGCCGTGACACCTGCACCGGCGGACCGAAGTTCCCGATGACGCCGCCCGGCTCGTGGATCACCGCCTTGGAGCGGCTCGCCGCCGCCCACACGCCGATCACCGAATCGCGGTGCCGCCAATCATGCCAACCCGAGGAGCGCGCCAGATCCTCCTTCGGGACCTGAAGCGCGATCGAGTGCACGCCGAACTCGTTGGTGGAATTGACGCCCATCGCGTTCGCCATCCCGTAGATGTGCAGGCTCTGGAAGGGACGCAGGTCGCCGAGGTCGAAGATCGCCCCCAGGTCGATGTAGAAGCCCTCCAGCCGCTGTCCCGCGAACACGGTCCGTCCGCCTCCCAGTGACTGCACCGCCTGGGCGGCCAGTGCCGCGTAGTTCGGCGTCGACGCCGGCCCGATGTTGCACGGTGGACAGGGGAGCTTGCTCGCCAGCACGGTTGACCGCCCACCGGCAGTCCGGGTCACCGAGTAGAACTGCTTGCGGTTCCAGTTTGGGCTGGAGATCGACTCAATCCGCCCGGTGTTGTAGAGGAACGTGTTTGGATTGGCCACCACCGTCTCGAAGTTGAATTCGTAGGTGATGTTCGGCACGCCGTCGCCGTCGTTGTCGATGTAGATGTAATACGACACGTCGTCGGCGAACTCGAAGAAGTTGGGGCCACCGAACGGCGCCTCGAACGGCAGGAAGTTGGCGATCAGCGTGACCGTGTCCGGTCGATCGGGCGAGACGAACGCGTACGTGTCGGTGTTGTCGGCGACCGGATCCTTGCTCGTCGCCGGTGCCTCGCGATGAGACGACATGGTGAGACCTCCGAGTGGGTGGTGGAAGACGAGTGCGCCGGTTCAGCCCGACGCGGGCTGGTTCATCTCGCGGCGCGAGCGATCCGGGCGGCTAGCTTGCGATCACGGATCGTCACTTCACGTTTCCCCGACATGACCGTGATCTTGCCGTTGCGTGGATCGCCGATCCAGGCGACGACCGGGTGCCCATGATGCGCATGATGCGCATGGGTCTCGTGCTTCTTGGCGTCGGCCTCGCCGACGTCCAAGGCTCCCATCGCGGTCAGTCCGGCGGCCACACCCGCCGAGCTCCGCACAAAGCCACGCCTAGTGAGCTCACTCATGGAGTTCCTCCTATATCGGTTTCGTCGAGCGCCTACCAACCGCTCAACGGGTTCTCCTCGTGACACGCGAAAAGTGGCTCGCGCAGCCTGCCCACTCGACCTGCTGACGCCAAGGATACGCGGAGACGGAACGGACGTCAAAGGTCTTGTTAACTTCTCGTCATATCTGGCCGGTCCCACGCCCCCCGACCCGGGGACGCTCAGAGGTCTCCCCCCTCGTCGATCAGGCGACTGAGTTCACGCGTCACCAGCGCTAGCCGCGCCTCTCGCACCAGCGGCAGCCGGTGGCGACGGCGGCGGACCGCCGCCAGATCGAGCTCGGGGCTGACGAGGATCGATTCCCGGTCCTCGGGAGCTTCGCACACGAGCTCCCCCGCCGGATCCAGCACGTGCGATCCACCCCAAAAGCGCCTCCCGTCCTCCTCGCCGACGCGGTTGACGAACACGACGTAGCACTGGAACAGACGGGCATAGAGCCGGGTGATGTCTCGCCAGTAGGTGCGGACCTCGAGCACGTGTGGGTCGCTGTGGGCGCTGTCGGCCGGGATCAGCAGCAGCTCCGCTCCGTCCTGGGTGGCGACGAACGCCAGCGCCGGTTGCCATGCGTCGTTGCAGACGAGGATCGCCGCGCGCCCGAAGCGGGTGTCGAAGGCGCGCATCGTCGAGCCGACGCCGAAGTGCTTTCGCTCCTCGAAGTCGTTGTACGTCGGCAGATACAGCTTGCGGTGCACGTGCCGCAACCCGCCGGCCTCGAAGTAAGCGGCGCTGTTGTAGACGCGCCCTCCACGGGCCAGCTCCGGAAAGCCGATCACTAGCGACCGATCCCCGGCGGCGGCGGCCAGCTCATCGATCACCGGGTCATCGGCGCGCAGTGCCACCTCCTCGTCGGTCGCCCCGAGCGCGTAGCCGCTCAGCGCCAGCTCAGGGAAGACGATCAGCTCACCGCCGCCGGCGGCCGCCTCGGCGATCGCTGCCCGCGCCCGGCCGACGTTGCGGTCGAGCTCCCCGAGCGCACAGTCGACCTGCGCCAGGGCGATCCGCATCGCTCAGGCCCGAGGCCCGAGCGGCCCGCGGCGCTTGCCGTTGCCCGACATCGATGCGAGGCTACAACAGTGGTTGCGCCCCGAGCAACGAGTCTGAAGCGAGGAACCGAGATCCTGATCGCCCTCGGCGGTGACGAGGCGCTTGATCGCCACGGGCTCGGCGTGGTGCGGATCGCTCAGATCGTCGGTCAGGAGAAAAGCCAGGTCTCGCGGGCGCTCAGCGCGCTGTCGGCGAGCGGCCTGGTCGACCGTGATCCAGACACACGTGCCTACCGGCTGGGATGGCGGTTCTTCACGCTCGCGGCGCGCTCGGGACGACCACGACTGACCTCGCTCGCCCCGGGCATCCTCGCCCGTCTCGTCGCCGACCTCGGCGAAACCGCTCACCTCTCGGTGCTCCAGGGCGATCAGGTCCTCACCCTCCTCTCGGAGGCGCCGGCATCCGCGATCAGCGCCAACGGCTGGAGCGGGCGGACGGTGCCGGTCACCTGTACCTCCTCGGGGCGCGTCCTGCTGTTCGACTACGACCTGGCCGCGCTGGAACGACGTCTCACCGCGGCGAGCTTCAGCCGCTCCGGCCCCAGGGCCCCCCACGATGCGCACGAGTTGTACCGGAGGATCCAGGCATCGCGGCAACGGGGGTTTGCGACGGTTGACGAGGAGCTCGAGCGGGGGCTGGTTGCCGCGGCGGCTCCGGTCCGTGATTTCTCGGGCCGGATCATCGCGTCGATCAACGTGTCGGGTCCGAAGTTTCGCCTCGGCAGGCAGCTGCGGGCCGCCGGGGAAGCGGTCCGCGCCGCGGCCGCTGAGCTGTCCGACGCGCTGCTCGGCGAGTCGCCGCCGGTCAGCGAGCCGGTCCGCGCCCGCTAGGTCGCCTGCGCCCGCCAGGTCGCTCGCGCCTGCCAGGTCGCTCGCGCCTGCCAGGTCGCCTGCGGCCGCCAGGTCGCCTGCGGCCGCCAGGTCGCCTGCGGCCGGCCAGGTCGCCTGCGGCCGGCCAGGTCGCCTGCGCCCGCTAGGTCGCCTGCGCCTCCTAGGTCGCCTGCTTCAGGTATGAGTCGGCAAGGCGCTGGGGCGCGCGCACCAACCACGCCTCGACCACTGTTTCGCGCAGGTCCTCTGCCGAAATGGCATTCAGGCGCACCAGAATCGCCGGGTAGCCGTCGAAGTGAGGCGTCGTGAAGAACACGCCGGATGAGTCGTTGAGGAGCGCCTCCTTGGCGACGAGATGCTCCACCCGGGCGCCGAGGATCGGCCCGTCGGGAGCAGCGCCGCCCAGCGCCTCCAGATCGGCGCGGCGCAGCGGGCGCTCCCAGACGAACAGCTTGTCCTTGACCCGCCATTGGTGGGAGCCGCGCGACCCGCGCTCGCTCGTCTCCGGTAGCGCGAGCGCAAGCTCGCGGACGTCGTCCCAGGTGGCCACCCCGCGAACTGTAGGGATCGTGCATTAATCCCAGCGTGATCCTGTTCCTGCACCACCGCTATCGAACCGCCGGCGGCGAGGAGCAGGCGGTGGCGAATCTCGTCTGGCTGGTCCGGGAGCGCCTCGCCGAGGACGCCGAGCTGCTCACCCGGGATTCGGCCAAGGTGCCCCGCGCGGCGGCGGCAGCCGGTCTGGTGGGGGGTGGTCTGCAGCCGGACGCGGTCGCCCGGGCGGTGAAGCGAACCGGCGCCCGGATCGTGCATGCCCACAACCTCAATCCGACGCTCGGATGGCGTGCCCTCGCGGCCGCCCGAGCGGCCGGAGCGGCGGTGGTCATGCACCTGCATCAGTACCGGCTGGTGTGCGCCATCGGCGTCTGCTTTCGCGACGGGCGGGAGTGCACCCGGTGTCACAGCCGCAACACGCTCCCGGGCATCGTCCTCAACTGCCGGGGGTCACGATCGGAGGCTGTCGCCTACGGCGCCGGGCTGATGCTGTGGCAGCGGAGGCTGGCACAGTCGGTCGACGCGTTCGTGGTACCGAGCCGGTTTGCCCATTCGCGCCTGGAGGCGCTCGGCGCTCCGCTGGGCCCCACGTTCGTGGTCCCGCACCCGATCCGCGACTTCGCGCCGCCCCCGCCGGCCCCGCCGGCGACCCGCACCGGCCCTGCGTTGCTGGCCTCCCGGTTGGCGCCGGAGAAGGGAATCGCCGTCGCCATCGAGGCGTGTCGGATCGCCGGGGTGCCGCTCGTGATCGCCGGGGATGGTCCGCTGGGGGTGCGGCGCGCGGACGCCGCGGTCCGCTTCGTCGGCCGGGTCTCCTCTGGAGAGCTCGCCCACCTCCGGCGGACCGCCTCGGTGGCGGTCGTCCCCTCGCTGTCGGCGGAGACGTTCGGCATGGCTGCCGCCGAGGCGATGGCGGCCGGGCTGCCGGTGGCGGCGTCACGCATCGGCGCGCTGCCCGAGCTCGTCCCCGCGGAGTGGCTCGCGACACCCGGCGACGCGACTGAGCTGGCCGGCGTGATCTCCCGCGTGAGGGCAGACGACGGCGCCGGCCGGCAGGCGCTTGCTCGCGCTCGCGCGGTCACCGCCCCGGACGTGATCGCGCCCGCCTTGGCCGCCGTCTACGCCCACGCCGAGCGGTCCCGGCGCTGAGCGTCAGCTCAGGCGGCGCCGAGACCGGCGCTCGGCGAGGCTCGCCACCAGGACGCTGAGCTCGAAGAGCAGGTACAGGGGGACGGTCTCCAGCAGCATCGTGATGGCGTCACCCGGGAGGGCCGCCGCGATCACGCAGCAGGCGAGCACCGCGTAGCGCCGATTGTGGCGCAGCTGCTTGGGCGTGACCAGCCCAGCTCGCGTCACCGCGATGATCGCGACCGGGATCTGGAACAGCAATCCCATCGCTAGCAGCACCGTGGCCGCGAACTTGTAGTACTGATTGGCCTGGACGAGGACGTTGAACTGGCCGCTGTTGAAGTTCTGAAAGAAATGCAGCGAGGCCGGCAGTACGACGCCGTATCCGAACGCAACTCCGGCCGCGAACAATGCGGGTATGGCAAGGGTCACGGGCAGCATGTGACGTCGCTGCGCCGGCGAGAACGCCGGCATCAGGAAGCCATACGCCTGCAGCAGGAGCACCGGCAGCGACAGGATCAGCGCGAAGATGAACGTCACGGTCAATGTCGCGGTGAACGGCTCGCCGATCCCGAGCGTGACCGGCCGGTCGCCCTCGGGCGCAGCCGATAGCGCCCTGACGTCGCCATCGAGGTGTCGCGCGACGCCGTTCAGGGTGGCGCGCGTCGCCGGGTCATGCGTCTCGCTCCTCAGGACGCCGACTACGGTCCCGACCTGCTGGGCCACGTCCCGCGCGCGACGCTGCACGGTGTAGGTGGCGCCGAGCGGCCCGTGACCCGCCTTCACCTGCTGTTGGGTCTGATGGGCGAGCGGCGCATTGACCAGACGCAGCAGCTGGTGGTTTTGCCAGAAGCAGATGCCAAACGCCACGGCCACCGTGGCCAGACCGATGAGCAGCCGCGCCCGGAGTTCCTCCAGGTGACCCACGACGCCCAAGCGGGCGTCGTGACTGATCGGGCGTAGCCCGGCCGGGGCGAATGCGCCTGGCATCTGCATGACAAACCGTCCTTGGTCTCTCTGGGTCGCCGACTAGCGGGTCGTCCCGACGTGCGGGCGCTCCTCGGTGGTCAGGTCAGCGTGCAGAGGGGTGATCGACGGCACGTCTTCGACCTGCTGCGGGCTCGGGTCGGCGGCGGCGGTCAACGAGGCGGACGGGCCGTCGCCGCTGATCGAGTCCTTGAATCCGCGCAGTCCTTCGCCCAGTGACTTGCCCATCTCGGGCAGACGCTTGGCACCGAACACCAGTAACAGGATGACCAGCAGAAAAGCGATGTGAATTGGATTGTCAAGTCCCAACATAGGTAGCTCCGATCGATGGGTTTCGCTCGCTGTCGATTCCTACGGCCTCGCCGGCGAATCGGATCAGCAGCGGTATGTGTTTAAAAGCGCAACGGACGGCAGGTGGGCACGGCCCGTCGGCGCGGCTGTGACCCCGAAGTCCGCTTTGTCGCCCTCAGACGGGCAGTGTCAAGTGAGATTGGCGGTGATCACGGGAGCATGAGTGGGGACTCGGCTCCCTCCCGCGGGTTCCGGGGTCACGAGGACGCGCTTCACGCCTCGTAGGCTGCCCGGTACCTCGACGTCGCCGTCACCGGCGGCGGTGACGCTGAACAAAGCGTTGGTCGGCGCTGGCGGCCGGGCGCCTCGCTTGAGCCAGACCTCGTAGATCTGACCGGCCGGCGGTGGCGAGAAGCGGTGCACGACCAGCTGGCCATGGCCTCCCCTGACGCTCAGCTGCGCCGTCCCCGAGCCTGTCACCTGAGCTTGTATCACCCGGGTGCCGGGACTCGACGCCGAAGCCAGCCACAGACCGCAGAACGCGGCCACGACGAGCGCGAGGCCGGCCGCCAGCCGGGGCAGCCGGGGCAGCCGGGGGACGCTGAACCGGGGACCGACACGCGGCGCAGGCGCCCGGTCCTGGCTTGGTATGGGCGCGGCCGCCACCGCGTGCATCACGTCCGCCCGCAGGTGGGCGGGGGCCGATAGCCGCGGAACCGACACCGCCAACCCGTCGACGACACCCTCCAGGGCGATCAGCTCATCGCGGCAGACCGCGCAGGACTCGAGGTGACGACGGAAGTCCACCGCCTCGCCGGGTTCCAGAGAACCGAGCGCGAACGCGGCGAGCTCGCCACCGCAGTCTCGCATCGTCCACTCCGAGTCGATGCCGCTCAACGTTTCATCCTCACCGCGTCACTGGCGAGAGATCACCCAGGGCGAGCCTCAGTTTCATCAGGCCCAGCCGCATCCGGCCCTTCACCGTGCCCGGCGGCAACTCGAGCATCGTCGCAATCTGGCTGTGTGAGAATCCCCCGAAGTACGCCAACTCGATGACGTGTCTCTGATCGTCAGGGAGGCCGGTGAGCGCAGCCCGCACCTGTCGGCTCTCATCTCGATGTTCCACCTGGGCCTCGGTGTTCTCGGACGCCGGCAGCCGCTCCACGGCCGCGTCGTCACTGACGTCCTTACCGGCGCGGGTGCCGTCGCGCCGGAACGCGTCGATCGCCCGGTTGTGGACCACCGAGAGCACCCAGGACCGGACGCTGCCGCGTACTCGGTCATACCGAGTGCCGCTGCGCCAGAGGGACAGAAACGCCTCCTGAACGACATCCTCGGCCATGCCTTGGCGGCCGCACATGCGGTACGCCAGCGAGAAGGCGACGTCACGATGACGATCGAAGATGACCTCGAATGCTCTGGCGTCGCCCTCGTGGGCGAGCGCCATCAGGTCCTCGTCGGCGAGGCTGAGCAGGCCGCGCTCCGGTCGGCGCGGGGTGAGAGGGGAGCGCAGCACGGGCCGGTTTCTAAATGGCGCGCGCGTAGGAACTGCGCGCGCGACCCGCGTTCACGGTGGGCAGGCTCGCGGGCCGCGCGCACATTTGTCGATCAGCCTTGCGACTTGATGAGCGGGCCCGCCTTGGCGAGGACCTGCTTCATCGTCAGCGGCTTGTCGAAGGCCCCGTTTGGCGTCAACCGCTCGTTGGTCAGCAGCCCGATCGACGCGGCGTGACGCGCCTCGACCTGGACGATGGACCCGGCCGCCGCCAGCAATGCCTTGTTCTTGAGCGCGGGGCCGGCGCCGTTATAAGCGCCAACGCCGGTGTTCTCCAGCACGTAGGCCAGTTTCAGGAAACCGGCCTGGTTCTTCACCGGGAACGAGAACATCGGCTTCTTGACCGGCTTACCGCCCGAGGCGGTGATCGCCTTGGTCAGCGCCGCCACGTGCTCGGACTCCTCGTCGCCGAACATGGCGGCCAGCCTCTTCGCTTCGCCGCTGAGACCGACCGACTTGCCCTTGACCTGGTAGAAGTCGCTCTCCAGGTACTCCAGGGTCAGCGCGAAGTTCAGGATGTCGACGTCGGTGCCGCCGCCGGCCGCCAGCGCGCTGCTGACGTAGGGAGCCACCGCGGTGGCGCCAAACGCGGCACCGGTGGCGAGTGCGCCGCGCAGGATGAAGCTGGCGCGGCTGATGCCGTGGACCTCCACGGCATCCAGCTCGGGTCCGATCAAATCAGGACTGGTCATGTGTGTTTCCTCTCTGAAACTCGGGTCGAACTAGGCGATGAACGGCTTCACGGCCGCCAGGACCTGGGCCATGCTCGCCGGCTCGGCGAACGCCCCGTTGGGAGTCGGTGACTTCTTGAGCACCAGGTTGATCGTCGCCGCGTGACGCGCTTCGATGCTGTGGATCGACAGCGCCGCCGCCAGGATCTCCTTGCTCTTGATCCTCGGAGCCTGGCCGAGGTAAGCCGCGGCGCCGAGATTCTCGACGGCCCCCGCCAGCGCGGTCACCTGCCCCGCGTTCTTGATCGGGAACTTGCCGGTGGGCTGCGCCGCCGGAGTCCCGAGACTCGAGGCGACCTTCTTCAGCGCCACTACATGCTGCGCCTCCTCGGCGCCGAACGTCTTGATCACGGACAGGTTCTTGCCGTGAAACAGGCCGCTCCTGATCACCTTGGCGTAGAACTGTGACTCCAGATACTCGAGCGTCAGCGCGTAGTTGACGATCGCCAGGTCACTGGTCGAAGACGCGGATGCGGCAGCCGAGGCGGTGGCGCTGGAGCTGCTCGTCGCAGCGCCCGCGTTGCCCGTAGCCGAGCTCGAGGAGCTCGAAGAGCCGCCGCAAGCGGCGATGAACGCCGCCAGCGCCGACGCCGCTGCGCCCGCACCCATGCCCTTACCGGCCATCTTCAGAAAGCGCTTGCGCTCGACATCGTCGCGGGCTAGCTCCCGGACGACGCCGTCCACGGCGCGCGCCTCGTTGTCGGGTGTGGATTCCATCATCACTGCTCCTTTGCTTTCGCCCCTGGATTCGCCCCAACCACACCGCTTATGCGTAACCCGCCTGCCGCTGGATCACTATTGATCTGAACCGTCCGGTTCTGCGTAGCAGTGGTTGTGGGCCGCACCGCAAGCAAACTTCGCGCCGTGGCGGCGATGGTGGCGACAGCTGCCCTGCTCGCCGGGTGTGGGTCAGCGGCCCCGGCGGACTCGGCCCCGGCCGAGTCGACGACGTCATCGACCGTGACCGCCCGCGCCGCCTCCATGCCGACGTTCCGCCGGCACGTGACCGTGTCGATCCGTAACTACGCCTATCACCCTCAGCAGATCACGGTCAAGGCCGGCGCCAAGGTGACCTTCACCAACCACGACGCGATGGCGCACACCGCGACCAGCGATCATCACGGCTTCGACGTCGTCCTGGAGCCCGGGATGAGCCGGACGATAACCGTGTCCAAGCCGGGCACGTACGCCTACTACTGCGAGTTCCACGAGTTCATGCGCGGGACCGTGAGCGTCGTCAAGTAAGGCCGCTAAACGCCTCCCCGGGCTCGCCGACGAGACCCGGAGGCCCCCGACCGCCGGCTGGCTGCGGTGGCGACGGTTCCTCCGGAGTCGCAACTTCGCGGCCGACCTGCGTGTTCTTTGCGCGAAGACCTACCTGAATCCGAGAAGGAGGACCATGTCGCGCATCCGTAGGTTGCTCGCCCTGACCGCCGTAATGACGCTGGCCGTGGCCGGCGTCGCCGCCGCGGCCGTCACCCCGGTAACCGGAGGCAGCACGCAGATCACCGTCTCCAGCGCTGTGCAGAGCGCGCTCGGCGCCAACCATCTCACCGTGACGCCGCTGACCCCGGCCACGGCCTCGGGAGCCACGTTCAGCTTCCCGATCATCCACGGGCACCTGAACACCACCAACCTGCACGGCCGGATCGAGCATGCCGGCGGACTCGCTCTATCCAACGGCTCGTGGACGGTTCGCCTGCGTCGTCTGACGATCGTGTCCGATGCCCACGGCATCTCGCTGTTCGCGCTCGCCGCCGGGCCCGGTCACCGCACCTGCCACCACATTGGCCGTCACCGGCTGCGCTGCGTCGTCCGGACCCATCTGCGCACGGCGCGGATCGCGAGCGTCACGAACCTGACGACGAGTGGCGACACTGCGTCGGCGACGGTGAATCTGACGCCGTTCTCCGCCCGGGTGCTCAACCGCCTGGCGGGAAAGACGATCGCCGCCACCGGTACGCCGATCGGCACCACGACGATCGCTCCGACGCTGGGCTAGCCGCCTCCCCGTAGCCCTTCCCCGACGGTCGCCGGTCACCGCTTGACTAGTGGCCGGCGTTCGGGGGCGGCTCGGCCATCGGCCGGCGCCGCCTCCCCGTCCGGGGAATCCGAAGCCTGGATTGGACCGCCGGAGCGGCTGGCGGTCAGCAGCGCCACCAGCACCAGCACCACTCCTCCCAGCTGGAGGACCGTGGGCGACTCGGCAAAGATCAACGCCGCGAGCCCGACCGAGCAGATCGGCTGGACCGTCAGCAGCACCGACGCCAGCGCCGCCGGCAGGCGGGGAAGGGACGAGGATATCAGCAGCCACCCGAGCACCTGGGAGCCGAGGGCGAGCAGAAGCAGCCAACCGGCGCTCGGCCACGAGGGCACGAGGTGGGCGTCCCCGATCACCAGCCCGGCGGCCACGCACAGCACCCCACCCACGGCGGTGGCGTCGAATAGCGGACCCGCGGGGCGGCGCAGATCCGCACCGGCGCGACGCAGGAGCAGCAGAAAGCCGACGTAGGCGATCCCGGCGCCGAGCCCGAACAGCGTTCCCCGTGCCGGATCACGACCGTAGGCGCCGTGCTCGAGCGCCCCGGAGATCAGCAGCACCCCGATCAGCGCCACCGGCAGCGCCAGCAGTATCCGTCGGCTCGGACGCTCGGACAGCACCGCCCAGGCGACCAACGGCAACACCACCACCTGGATGTTGGCGAGCACCGTCGCCAGTCCGGCGCCGACGTCGGCGATCGAGTGGTTCCACAGCAGCAGGTCGATCGCGAAGAAGATCCCTGCGCCGAGACCGGCCCGGCGTTCACTCCAGGAGCGAGACCCGAAGCGGCGATCCTCGATCCAGGCAATCGCGCCCAGGACCGGCAGGGCGTAGGCGCAACGGAAGATGGCCGCGGTCGACGGCGAGGAATCGCTGAGGCGAACCAGGATGCTGGAGAAGGCGATGGTTATCGCGCCCGCCACCGCGTAGGCGCGCTCATGGCCCTTGATCGAAGGAAATCTGGATGCCGCGGACGAGGTCAACGCTTCACGTCTAGCATCAAGTGAGGATCGTGACGTCCGCCGATCGGTCAAGTCGTGCCGTACGGCTTCGACAATCTGGAGCGGCCGGACCCCGTTGCGCGCTCTCCGATCCGCCTCGGGTCGGGGCGAGGGCCGATCGCTGACAGGATGCGCGGCGTGAGCATGGCCGAGTCGGAGCGAGAGGTGGTGCGCCGCCGCTGCGAGCGCGTGCTGCAGCACAACTGGCGCGAGGGTCTGCGGTTAAGCGACGGCCTGCCATTCGCCTACACCTGCCCGAGCCCGGGCCGCTACCCGTGGCAGTGGTACTGGGATTCCTGCTTTCACGCGATCGTCTGGCGGCGCTTCGATGCCGGGCGCGCCGAGCGCGAGCTCCGGTCGCTGCTGGCCGTCCAACGCGCGGATGGGTTCATCGGCCACACGATCTTCTGGAACGTGCCGCTGACCGGCAGCCGGCGATACACCTACAACGTCATCTCGGGCAACGATCCGATGACCTCCAGCATCCAGCCCCCGCTGCTCGCCTGGGCGTGGCGGATAGCGGTCGGTGACCCCACGGCCGAGCCCGGCTTGGCGCGCCACCACGAATGGCTGGCCGCCCACCGTGATCTGGAGGGCGACGGCCTGCTGTGGATCGTGTCGCCCGACGAATCCGGCCTCGACGCCTCACCCCAGTTCGACCCGATCTGGCGCCATGAAGCCCACGGCCTGCCCGGCTATCTGCGATTGGTCCATCGCAACCGTCGTCTCGGCTTCGATCTGCGCCGGATCGCCGCCGCTGGTGGTCCGGTGTGCTGCGAGGTGCTCACCAACGTGCTCTACAACCTGTCCCGCCTGGCCCTGGGCCAAGTGTCGTTGACGCCCGCGCTCATCGATCGCACCTACGACGAGGCCCGCGGGCTGTTCCTGGCGCGGTCCCATCCGGCGCCGCGCCACCCGCCGGCGGCCACCATCGCCGCCCTGACGCCCCTCGCCCTCCCCGATCTGCCCGAGGCGATCGGGAGGCGTCTGGTGGAGGAGCACTTGCTGGACCCGGGCCGCTTCTGGACGCCGGTCCCGCCACCGTCGGTGTCGGCCGCCGATCCGAGCTGGTCGCTGCGTGACCGGGGGTTCGCCGGTCAGCGCCGCTATTGGCGGGGGCCGACCTGGATCAACGCCGCGTGGCTGTGCTGGCTGGGCTTGGTCCGTTTCGGCTATGAGCAACCGGCGCGCGAGCTCGCGCACCGGCTCGGGGCGGCCGTCGCCGGCTCGGGAGTGCGCGAGTACTACCACCCGGGAACCGGCGCCGGCATGGGAGCGGTGGATTTCGGCTGGTCAAGCCTGGTGCTGGAGATGCTCTGCGCGCGCTAACTTCAACGACATGGATACCGAACGCGATACGCAATTGACCGACGAGCAGTGGCGGGCGAAGCTCACCCCAGAGCAGTACGAGGTGCTCCGCCGGCAGGCCACCGAGCGGCCGTTCACCGGCGAGTACGTCAACGTCAAGGATGACGGCACCTACCGGTGTGTGGGCTGCGGGGCGGAGCTGTTCTCATCCGACACCAAGTTCGACTCCGGGACGGGTTGGCCGAGCTTCTATGAGCCGGCGGTGGCCGACAACGTCGAGCTGCACGAGGACAGGAGCTTGCTCATGCGGCGGACCGAAGTCAGATGCAAGCGCTGCGGGGGCCACCTCGGGCACGTGTTCGATGACGGGCCCCGGCCGACGGGCCAGCGGTACTGCATCAACTCGTGCGCGCTGGATCTGGAGCCGACGGCGGAGTCCTGACGGGCTCCGGGCCTACTCTTCCTCGGCCAGCTTCTCGGCGGTTCGCCTTTCCCGCAGCTTGAAGAAGACGAGGGCGGCGACGATCAGCACGCCCAGCGCCACGGCAGCCCAGATACCGAACTTGGAGATCGCGTCGGCGGCGGCGCTGCCGGCGAAGTAGCCGACCAGTCCGTAGGTGACCCCCCAGGTGATCCCGCCGAGGGCGTTCCAGAGGAAGAACTCGGGAAAATGCATCTTGTCGATGCCCGCCAGCCAGGCCGCGGCAAACCGCACCAGGGCGATCCAGCGGGCGAAGAACACCGCCTTGGGCCCGTGGCGGGCAAAGAACTTGTCGCCGGCGGCGATCACCTCCACGCGCCGCTTCTGAAATGGTCCGGGTGCCTCCAGCACGCGGCGCCCGAAATGCCGGCCGAGCAGGTAGCCGATGTTGTCACCGACGATCGCCGATGCCACGCCGATCAAGATCACCAGCCAGATCTGGAGCTTGCCCTGGCTGGCCAGCACCGCTGCGAGCACGAGCGCGGTCTCACCGGGCGAAGGCACCCCCAGGGACTCGAGCCCGATGATCGCCGGCAGCAGATAGCCCAGGCCGCTGGAGACGCTGATGATGGCGCCGAGAAGGATCATCTCCGCTGCCGCGCCTCGCCGGCGAGGGTCACGGTCCGGCCGGCGGACGCCGTAACAACGTGAGCAGCGACAGGCCGAGTGGGAGCGTGTGCCCGTCCGCCAGCCAGTGCGCCTCCAACTCGAGCGGGCGCTCGAGCATGTCGTTGAGCCAAGCCGGTCCCAGCTCGAGGTCATTGGTGTAGCCGTTGTGGGTTCCGAGGCGCCGCTGGGCGATTCGGATCACCGCCGCCGGGGCGAACAGCAGGCTGTTGAAGGCGGTCATGCGCGCCACCTTCCAGCCAGCCGCCAGGGCGGCGCCGCGTAGCGAGGCGCGGGAGTAGCGGCGGTGGTGGTGGTTGGCCTCATCGTGCGCCGACCAGAGCACCTGATGGGCGGGGACGGTGACCAGCAACCAGCCGCCCGGCCGGCACACGCGCAGCAGCTCCCCCAGCGCCGCGACGTCGTCGGGCACGTGCTCGATCACGTCCAGGCAGGTGATCAGGTGAAACGTCTCGTCGACCCACGGGAGCTGATCCACCGATCCGATTTCGACCTCACCATGGCCGCGGCTCCGCGCCAGCTCGGCCGCCTCGGCGCTGAGCTCGATGCCGCTCACCTCGCCGAAGTCCACCAGTTCCTGCAGCGTCCGTCCCGAGCCGCAGCCGGCATCGAGCACCCGCGCGCCCGCGGGAAGCGGCAGCTTGTCGAGTTCGGCGCGGATCACCCGCCGCCGACCGCGGTACCACCAATGGCGATCGTCGACGGCGAACGTCGCCTGCATCAGGTTTGGGTCCATCAAGCGGAGATGCTGTCAGCTGGCTGCGCTCGGTGCGGTGCGGAGGATGCGGCCGGTCAAGCCACCGCCACCGGGTCGTGCTCCGGCGCTCGCGTCGACGGCAGCTTCAACGTGAACGTGGCCCCGGGACCGTCGCGGTTCTCCAGGATCAGCTCGCCGCCCATCCGTTCGGCGAGCTCTCGCCCGATCGCCAGCCCGAGCCCGAATCCCGCGTTACCCGAGGTGTCGCGCCCCCGGTGGAAGCGCTCGAAGATGGCCTCGTGCTCGTTCGTGGGCACGCCCGGGCCCTGGTCGCAGACACTGATCATGGCGACCGGTCGCCCCGTCAGGCTCACCGTCACCTCCGATCCGATCGGGCTCGCTCGGACCGCATTGTCGAGCAGGATGCGCAGGATCTGGGCGATGCTGCCGGGGTCGCCGAGCGCCCACACCGACCCGTCGAGATCGTCGAGCCGCGATCGGATCTCCCGCCGTTCGGTCCCGAGCTCGAACTCCGCCAGTACGGCGCGACTGAGCTCTGAGAGCTCCACCGGCTCGGATCGCAACTGGACCTGAGCGTCGATCCGCGAAAGGTCGAGCAGATTGGCGGCGAGGCGCCCGAGCCTCCGGGATTGGACGTGGGCGCGCTCCACCAGCGCCCGCGCATCCTCCAGATCGGGCGAATCGTCGCGCAGGTCGTCATTGAGCAGCTCGAGCATTCCGTCCAGCGACGTCAACGGCGTGCGCAGCTCGTGCGAGGCGGTGGCCACGAACGCGCGTCGCGCCTCCTCCTGCTGCTGGAGGCGGTGCTGCATCGTGGCCAGCGTCCGGGCCAGGTCGCCGACCTCGTCGTGGGCACGATCGACCGGGACCTCGACCGACGGTCCCTCTTGAGCCAGCTCCAGCGCCGCCTGGCGCAGCCGCCGCAGTCGGCGCACGAGCCGGCCCGACAGCGGGATGCCGAGCAGGAGCGTCAGCGCCAGCCCCGCGAGGGCGCCGTCGATGAACGCGCGGCGGACGACGGCGAACACGGACGGGACTTCGGCGATGCTCTTGCGAACGACGAGCACGTAACGGACCGAGGCGGCGTTGAACGGGATCGCGGCGCGGACGTACTCGAGCCCGTCGACGGTGCCGAAGCTGAATACGCGCTTACCGGTGCGGAATGCCTGTGCCACGTCGTCGAGCGCGTCGTCGTCGGGGCCCGCTTCATCGCCCTGGTCGACCACGGCCTGGCTGGCGGTTCCGTCGATCCCGGGGTTGCGGCGCACCTGCACCAGGCGCGCGTCCAGCCGCTGCGCGAGAGCGATCTGGGCGTGGATCACGTCTTCGCGGTCGACCCGGGATCTGCTGACGCTGCCATATGGCAGATGGCCGAAATTGGCCTCGACCCGCTTGTTTCCGAGGTTCCTGCGCAGGGTCGTTTTCTCGGAGTTGCGCAGGCTCTGCTCCAGCGGACCCAGCAGCGCGAGGGCCGCGACGGCGAGCGTGGCCACGGCGGTGAACAGCACGACCCCCACGATCCGGCTGCGCAGACCGAACGCATGTCCACGCACTCGTGGCAACCTAGTCGACCCTCCCGAGACTCATCACGGCGCTCGCAGGCGGTAGCCGGCGCCGCGCACGGTCAGGAGGTACCGGGGCTTCTCCGGCTCGGGCTCCAGCTTCTCGCGCAGGTGGCGGATGTGCACGTCGATCGCCCGCGGGTCTCGATACGCGCTGTCGCCCCAGATCGCACGCAGCAGCTCCTGGCGATTGAGCAGCCGGCCGGGATCCGCCATCAGCGCGTCCAGCAGCTCGAACTCGGAGAAGGTCAGCTTCACCGGAGCCCCGTCGATGCTCACCTCCCGCTGGGCGCGATCCAGCGAGATCGGACCGACGCTCAGGACCTCATCCCCCATCGCCCGCGTTCCAGTCCGTCTCAGCACCGCTCGGATCCGGCTGCGCAGCTCCGCCAGGCCGAACGGCTTGGTGACGTAGTCGTCAGCCCCGGCCTCGAGCCCGAGCACGGCGTCGGCCTCGGAATCGAGCGCCGTCAGCATGATGATCGGGACCACGTTGCGCCGGCTGCGCAACGTGCGGCAGACTTCGTATCCGTCCGGCCCCGGACCGAGCGCGACGTCGAGCAGGACGATGTCGAAGCTGTCGGTGCTGGCCCGGTCGATCGCCGCTCTGCCGTCGGGCACCGCCAGCACGCGATGACCCTCGCGGGAGAACGATCGCGTCAGCATCTCCCGCAGGTCGGACTCGTCGTCGACTACCAGGATGCTCAGCGAGGCGTCAGTGCCCCGGGGCGGCGCCGACGGTGGAGAGGTTGTCGGATATTCCCCGCTCATTGCGACGATGTGATCGTATCGAGCGCCTCCGCCGGTGGACTCAGACCCGTTGCAGCGTGGCGGCGCGGCGCTCGGACGCGGGCTCGTCGGCCGGCACCGCCGCCGAGCGGGGCACCAACCGCCCCTCGGCGGCGACCGCCCACAGCACCACCAGCCAGGTGACGGTGGCCAGTCCGACGTGGACCCAGACCATCTCTGACGGCAGCTTCATCTCGTACTGGACGCTGCCGACCAGACCTTGGGCGGCGAGGAGCACGCCGAGCACGGTCAACGGCTCCAGCGCCTGCGCCGAGGCGCCGCGGTGCCGGCGCAGGAACCAGACGCCGATCACGGCCACTCCGAAGATGGCGGCCACCGTGGCGTGCTGGTGGACCGCCCAGTTCAGGGTGTCAGCCCCTTTGAAACGGAGTCGGTGAACGACCTGGCCGGTGAAGCCCCCGGAGTGGGGTCCGGCGGCAGTCGCGACCGTGCCGGCGAAGATCGTCAGTCCTCCCAGCGGACCCAGTCCTCGAACCGACCACACCGCCAGGCGGTCGCTGGACCGCGGGCGCGTCCCCGGCTCGTGGCTACTGCGCCAGGCCAGCGCGAATGCCACCACCAGGATCAGCAGCGAGAGGCTGAAGTGCGCCATCACGAAACCGGGGGCGAGATGATTCAGGACCGTGAACCCGCCCAGCACCGCCTGGGCCACCACCCCGAGCGGCAACAGCACGGCAAGCGCCGCCAGATCCCGCCGAAACGGCCTGCGGGTGAACGCCAGCACAGCGGCTACGACCGTGATCACGCCGACCACGCCGGACACCGCGCGGTTGCCGAACTCGATCAGAGCATGGGAGCTGAGCGGCGGCAGCGGGGTCCCACCGCATTTCGGCCAGTTGGCGCAGCCCAGTCCCGAGTCGGTGAGCCGCACCGCGGCGCCGCTCATGACGATCAGGGTCAGCGCCCCCAGCGTCGCGTAGACGACGTTTCGGTACTGCCTGGGGGTGACGGCGAGGCGATCAAGCATGGGCGTAGGTGAACGGCAGCGATGGTGTCCGCTCAGACAGGGTCGGCGCCGTCCGATCGCGCTCGGAGGCGATCAGCTGTTCGCGGTCGGGCCAGTCGATCGCCACTTCCGGATCGTCGAAGGCAAATCCTGACTCCGTGTCCGGATCGTAGAACGTCGTGACCTTGTAGACGACGTCGGCGATTTCGGAGAGCACGCAGAAGCCGTGGGCGAAGCCGTCAGGAACGTAGAGCTGGTGGTGCGCCGAGTCGTCGAGGACAAAGCCCTCCCACTGCCCGAACTGCGGCGAGCCCGGGCGGATGTCGACGATCACATCGAAGACCGAGCCGCGCCCGCACCGGATCAGCTTGGCCTGGCCGGGCTGAAAGTGCATCCCCCGCACGATCCCGCGCCGCGATCGCGAATGGTTGTCCTGGACGAAGTCATCGTCTAACCCGAGGTCGGCGAGCGTGCCGCGCCGGTAGGACTCGATGAAGAAGCCGCGCTCGTCGCCGTGGATCGCCGGCGCGAGGAAGACCGGACCTTGGAGCTTGGTGGGGAGTTTCTGCATCTTCAGACG
>CAWEVV010000015.1:0-70639 GCA_963812635.1 uncultured Actinomycetota bacterium
GAGGTGGCGGGCGGCGTCGCAGTTGCGATGCGAGTAGATCGCCCCGGCGAGTTCGGTGGGGCGGATCCCGGCCTGGCGGGCCAGCATCGTCAGCACCGTCGACTCGGCCTCGACCGGGTCGCCGACGACGAGATACAACTCGGTCCGGTTGCAGGTCGACACCACCACCGTCTCGTGCACCTCGGCGGCGCCGCGAAGGTCGCGCATGAAGTCCCCGGCACGCGCCTCGGGCAGCGCCAGGCGCTCTCGGATCTCCAGAGGGGCGGTCTTGTGCGACACGCCGATCGCCAGGAGCTCGCTCACCTGAGCACCTCGGGCTGCCGGTCGGGCTGACTCACGGGGCCGCCTCGGGCTGCCGGTCGGGCTGACTCACAGGACCGCCTCGCGCTCGCGGTCGGACTCTCGCGCGGCCCGCGCCGCCTCCACGTCGCGGCGCAGCTCGTCCAGATCGCGCTCGAGCCGCTGGGCGCGGACCGCCATGATCGTGACGTAGACGAGGATCAGCGCCACGAAAACGATGTAGGCGGCGGCGACGTACTTGCCTGACTCTCCCAGCGGCAGCGCCGGCGCGACTGCGATCAGGACGCTCATGAGGGAGCCGCGCTCCGTCCCGCCGGCCGGGCGACGTCCTCGCCGAGCAGCGTCCGCCGCAGCCGGCGCACCTGCGAGCGGGCGTTCTTGGCCGCCATCTCGTACTTCCACAGCGTCAGGTACAGCAGGGCGAAGCCGAGCAGCGCCACGGCGAACGTGAAGCCCATCGACGGCGGCAGCTGGGCGCCGGTGAGGGTGAGCACCCGCGGGTGCACGTAGGCGGTGGCCAGGTTCACCGCCAGGTAGTTCAGCGGCACGAACGCGCCGGCGACGATCGCGAACACGCTGGCGTAGCGCGCCTGGCGCTCGGGGTCCTCGATGGAGAAGCGCAGCGGCTGATAGGTGGCGAACAGCAGCAGCACGATCAAGAACGACACCAGCGTCGGCTCGTTCCACACCCACCAGTGACCCCAGGACGCCTTGGCCCAGATCGAGCCGGTGATCAGCCCGCCGACGCCGAAGATCAGCGCCATGTGGATCGCCACGTAGGAGCGCATGTCCCAGCGGCGATCCCCGGTGCGCAGGTAGCCGATTGCCATCAGGCCGCCGAAGATGAATCCGCACAGCGAGACGATCGCCAGCGGCACGTGGACGTAGAAGATCTTCTGCACGAAGCCCTGGTTGGCGTCCAGCGGGGCGTAGAAGAACACCAACGCCAGGGCGGCGGTGATCGTGATGAGCGTGGCGGCCGCCAGGCCGCGCAAGCCCTTGCCGTAGGTGGTGGAAGCAGAGATCGCTGACTAATCCTCGAGGAGAAAGTCGAACACTGCGTAGGCCAGCAGTGCGAATACCACATCATAAAGAGCCAGGATGGCCAGCCATTTACCTGGTGGCGAGCCAACGGCATGGGTCGCCGTCAGGAGCGGTCCGGCGGCGCGGGCGGTCGCGATGAGCGCCGGGAGCAGCAGCGGGAGGCCGAGCATCGGACCGATCAGGTCGCGGGCCCGGGTGTGGATGGCGATCGCCGATACCAGCGTCCCGATCACCGCCAGCGCCACGTTGGCGAGGGCCAGAATCAGGATCATTCCCGGCAGCGCGGGGCCGAGCGACGGCCCCAGCAGGAACAGGGCGAACGCCGGCACGGCGATCACCTCGAGCACGGCCAGGAACAGGAACAGCGCCGCCGCCTTGGCCACCAGCATCGCGCTGCGGTCGACCGGCGCCAGCAGGAAGGCGTCGAAGCCGCCCTGCTCTCGCTCGGCCACGAACAGCCGGTTGATGCCCAGCATCGCGGCGAACAGCAGCGTGACGGTGAGTACCCCGGCAGCCAGCTGGCCGTCGATCGTGCTCCGGTTCAGCCCGAAGTGAAAGATCACGAACGTGACGAGCGCGAACAGCACCATCGCCGGAACCGTCTCCAGGGTGCGCAGCTCCAGCCGCAGGTCCTTGCGCAGGACCGCCAGCGCGGTCCTCACGCGTAGAGCTCCCGCAGGTGGGCCTCGGTCACCCGTGCGGGGTCGCCCACGAACGCCCGGCGCCCGTCGCGGAGCGCCAGCACCAGGTCGGCCTCGGCCAGGGCGGCTCGGGGATCGTGGCTGGTGATCACGCGCGTGGCGCCGCTGGCGCGACCGATCAGCGGCTCCACCAGGTCGGTGGCGGCGGGATCCAGGTTCGCCCGCGGCTCGTCCAGCAGCAGCAGCGCCGGCCGGTGCAGGACCGCCCGGCATACCGCCAGGCGCTGGACCATGCCCCGGGACAGCAGGCGGACAGGGTCCTGCGCCCGGCGCTCCATCTGCACCGCGCGCAGCACCTCCTCCACCCGCTCGGCCCCGATCCGGTGCAGCCGAGCGTGGTATTGAAGGTTCTCGCGCCCGCTCAGCTCCCGGTACAGCAGCGGCTCGTGGCCGAGCAGCCCGAGCCTCCCCCGGACCGCGAACCCCCGCCGCGGCAGCGGCTCGCCGAACACCACCACGTCGCCGGCGTGGGGACGCAGCAGCGAGGCGAGGATTCGCAGCAGGGTCGATTTCCCAGCCCCATTGCGGCCGAGCACCGCCAGCGTGGCCCCGGCGGGAACGCTCACCGACAGATCCTGCAGCGCGCTTCGCTCGCCGAAGTAACGGGAGAGCCCCCGCAGCTCAATGGCCGGGGGTTCGAGTCCCACGCTCTCGCTGCAGCGTCGCGACCACGTGCTCCAGGGTCGGCGCGATCACTCCGAACAGCTCCCCGATGGCCTTGGGGTTGCCCGGAAAGTTCACGATCAGCGACCGCCCGGCGATCCCGGACACGCCGCGGGTCAGGATCCCCATCGGCGTGTACTTGACCGCCTCGGCCCGCAGCGCCTCGGCGAACCCGGGGGCGGAACGGTCGATCACCGCCTCGGTCGCCTCGGGGGTGACGTCGTCGTCGGTGAGCCCGGTGCCGCCCGTGGTGAAGATCAGCGGCACGCATGCGCGCACCTGCCGGCGCAGCCAGTCCTCGATCGCCGCCTGGTGGTCGGCCACGACGTCCCGGGCGACGACCTCAGCCCCCGCCGCCTCGGTGCGCTGCGCCAGCGCGGCCCCCGAGCGATCCTCGGTCTCGCCGGCGGCGACCGAGGTGGAGATGGTGAGGATGGCCGCCCGCATCAGGCCACGGAGGATAAGAGCGCGCCGGACTGAGGAACAATCGCGATGTGACGAGCACCACCGGGCGCGGGTCTGGGGCGATCAAGCTGTTCACGAGCATCTTCGACGACGCGAAGCTACTGCGGCGCTTCCTCGATCATTACTCTGCGGCGGGGGTCGGAGAGTTCTACGTCGTCGCGCAGCCTCATTTCGCCGCATGGATCGAGGCGCTGGGCTCTGGGTGTGTCATCACCGTTTCCGCCGCCGACCTGAGCCACAGCTGCTACCGCGGTGAGATCGCTTCGAACGAGATGCGCGCGCTGCGCCAGAGATATCAGCGCGGCGATGAATGGGTGGTGATCGTGGATCTGGACGAGTTCGTGGCCTTTCCTCGAGGTCTGAATGGGATCATCGCCTCGGCCGAAGCCGACGGGGCCAACGTGGTGCGGGGGTCATGTACGACCGCTTCAGCGCTGACGGAAGAGCCGTCGATCCTGCGCCGGGAGAGGCCCTCGAGCGCTGCTACCCGGTGAGGACGCGGTTCGTCAGGGACGTAATGCACGGTCGTGATCACAAGGCGGTCCTGGTCAAGGGCCCGCTGGGAGGCGTGCCCGGAGGCGAGCACCACGAGATGGTGGGCGAAAAGCTCGCCACGGAGGTGCTGGACATAGACCACTACAAATGGACGGCCGGATCCGTGGAGCGAGCCAGAGAACGGATGCGCGGCGCCAGACGCGCCGAGATGGAATGGGCGGTTGAGTACGAGCGCGCCGTTGGGAGTACGAACGGCACGGGCGCTTCACCTGGGACCAGATCGAGGCCGAGGACCCAGGAAAGTCGGTAAGCGCCGGCGATAGGCCCGCGACGGGCATCGCCAATCTGATCCTCGAAGACTGCACAGCCGCCGCGCTGGGAAGCGCGCGGCGACGCGGCGCCCCGGCGCGCAGCGTATTGTTGCGGCCGATCCGGCGGGATCAAGAGGTGATCCGGCCGGCGGATTTTCGGCGTCGCGCACGACGCCCACGAGCCAGGGGCAGCGATTGTCCGTTACACGATCCAGCATCAGGCATCCCGCCAAGCGGCTGCGGGGATATCTGCGCACCCTGCGGCTGCTGACCGCTGAGACTCGCGAGCTGGTGCGCTGGACCGAGCGCTCCCTCAGCACCCAGCTGGCGGGTCTGCGGACGGTCGCCGACGCTGATCACGCGGCGCTCACCGAGCTCGGCGCCCGGGTCCGACGACTTGCCATGCAGGTGGACGACGCCGCCTCCGGACGGGCATCCGATCACGCTCAGCTGGTCGAGATCCTGCTCTCACTCAACGACCACGAATCCTGGCGCCGGCAGCGCCTGCGCGAGGCCCGGGAGAGCACAGGTTACGCCGACGCCTACTCACTGGAGGCGCCATTGATCTCCGTCGTCATCCCCACCTACGACAACTACGAGCTGCTGCGCACGCGCGCCATTCCCTCGGTGCTGGCTCAGTCCTACCAGAACTTCGAGATCGTCATCGTCGGCGACGCCGCCGACCCGCGGACCGAAGCAGCGGTCGCGGGCTTCGACGACCCGCGGATCACCTATGTCAACCTCCCCTATCGCGGCCCCTATCCTGCCGATCCCACCCGCCGGTGGTTGGTGGCCGGGGTACCGCCGTACAACGAGGCGGTCCGGCTTTCGACAGGGTGGTGGATCGCACCGCTCGATGACGACGACGCGTTCCGGCCGACGCACCTCGAGCGCCTGCTGATGTTCGCCCGCCAGGAGCGCCTGGAGCTTGCCTACAGCCAGATCTCCTGCCACGTTCCCGGCGGCTCCACCACGACGATCGGCCGGTTCCCGCCCGAGGCCGAGCAGTTCGGCGTGCAGTCCTCCCTGTATAACGCGGCCCTGGCCGCGGCATTCGAGCTCGAGCTCGCCGACGCCGCCTTCGGACTGCCCTACGACTGGGCGCTCTGCCGCCGCATGATGAAGGCTGGAGTACGCCTCGGCATGCTGGACGAGCAGACCGTCGACTACTACCCGTCACAGCTCTGGACCCCGCGCTGGGGGATTCACAGCTCTGACGCACCCGGGGACGAGTCGACCGACGAGGAACCGGAAGAGGCGTTGCTCCCCGAGTGGGAGTACGTGCCCGAGGGGTGGCAACGAGCTCGCCGGCCCGACGCCCCGACGGGCGGCTGGGATGTCGACCAAGTCGCGCGCTCTTACCTAGAGAAGTGGCCGCGGTTCCTCGAGGCTTTGGCGGGGACGGGGCCGCTCGGAATCGGTCACGAGGTGCCGGCGGGCGGCGCGATCGGTCGTGACGACATCTTCAATCAGAACGCCGTGCTCGCTTTCTCATATGCGCTGGCCCGAGCCGCTGCGACGACTAAGACGCTGTCGGTACTCGATTGGGGGGGAGCCCTCGGCCACTACTACATGCTCGCGCGCCGGCTCTTTCCCGATCTGAACTTCGACTACCACTGCCGCGAGCTGCCGAGCATCTGCGCTCAGGGCCGCAGCGTGCTCCCCGAGGTGGAGTTCCACGACGGCGATGACTGTCTGCAACGCCCGTACGACCTCGTACTTGCCAGCAACTCGCTGCAATACCACGAAGACTGGCGGCCACTCCTGACCAAGCTGGCGGCGGCGACCGAGGGATGGCTGTTCCTCAGTCGGGTTCCGATCGCGGCCGAGCAGCCGAGCTTCGTGGTGCTTCAGCGAGCTCACGCCTACGGGTACGGCACGGAGTACCTGGGGTGGGTCTTCAATCGCGACGAACTGCTCCAAGCGGCCCAAGAGGCGAACCTCGTGCTCGCACGCGAGTTCGTGCTGCTGCCGGGTTGGCAGATTCCGGGAGCGCCCGACCACGTAGCTCACTCCGGCTTTCTGTTCAGGGGCGCTTCGGCGTGAAGCCGCTACCGACGACGGCGGCCAACGGCGCCAGCCGCTGCCGACACATCGTGCTGCGGCGCGTCGACGAGCCGCGAGGATCCTTGTGCGTGGCCCAGTTGGGTGAGCAGCTCCCATTCGAGGTTCAGCGTGTGTACTTCGTCTTCGACGTGCCCGCAGGCGGCGAGCGTGCCCATCACGCCCACCGCGAGCAACACGAGCTGCTCATCGCAGTGGCCGGCGGCTTTGAGGTCCACTGCGACGACGGAGCCGTCCAGACGACTTTTACCCTCGACCGGCCCGAGACGGGACTGCTCCTGCCGCCGATGGTGTTTCACCATCTCGACCGGTTCTCGCCGGGCGCGGTGTGTCTGGTGGTGTCATCAGGTCCGTTCGACCAAAGCGAGTACGTCACCGACTACGCCGAGTTCCGGGCGCTGACGCCGCCGCGGTGACCAAGGTCTCATTTCTGGATCTGGCGCTCGTCAACCACGAACTGGAGGCCGAGCTCGAGCGGGCGGCGCTGCGGGTGCTGCGATCTGGCCAATACCTGCGTGGCGCCGAGGTGGAGTCCTTCGAGCGCGAGTGGGCGGATTACTGCGGCGCCACGGACGCCGTCGGCGTTGGTAACGGCCTCGAGGCGCTTCAGTTGGTGCTGGAGGCGATGGACATCGGCCGCGGCGATGAGGTCCTGGTCTCGGCGCATACATCGATCGCGACCTGGCTCGCGATCTCGCACGCCGGAGCCCGACCGGTGCCGGTGGAGCCCGATCCTCACACCCTCCTGATTGATCCCGCCTGTATCGAAGCAGGAATCGGATCGCGGACATCCGCGATCGTCCCGGTCCATCTCTACGGGATGCCCGCCGACATGGACCGGATCATGAAGATCGCCGACCGGCATCGCCTTGCCGTCGTCGACGATGCCTCTCAGGCTCATGGCGCCCGGTTGGGCGAGCGGATGATGGGAACCCTGGCCAGGGCGACGGCGTTCAGCCTGTATCCCACGAAGAATCTGGGCGCGGCCGGGGACGCCGGCATCGTCGTGTCCGGCGACGCCCAGCTGCTCCGCCGGGTGCGGATGCTCGCCAATTACGGTGAGCGAGAACGCCATTGCAGTGAGCTGCGCGGCTACAACAGCCGCTTGGACGAACTGCAGGCGGCGCTGCTGCGAGTCAAGCTGACGCGCCTGGACGACTGGAATCAACGCAGGAGAGCCCGCGCTGCCCAGTATGCGGAGGCGCTCTCGGGAATTGAGGCAATAACGGCCCCTGGCGCCACCCCCGACGCCTACGCGGTGTGGCATCAATTCGTCATCCAGACCGAGCACCGTGACGCGCTGCGCCGTGAGCTGGCGCGGCGAGGCGTGCCGACGCTCGTGCACTATCCGATCCCGCCGCACCGCTCCCCGGCTTATGCGGATGAATATCCGGAGCCGCAACCGATAACCGAGCGCCTCGCGGCGACCGTCCTCAGCCTGCCGATGTCAGCTCAGCTCAGCGAGACCACGTGCCACCACATCTGCGAGACGCTGGTGAGCTCTGTCGCCGCCGCGGGGATGGCGTGACGGCTACGCCGCCGGGCGACGCCAGTCGCCCGAGCGCCCGCCGGACTTGGCGAGCAGGGCCACCGAGGTGATCTCGGCGCCGCGCTCGATGCCCTTGACCATGTCGTAGACGGTCAGCGCCGCCACCGACGCCGCCGTCAGCGCCTCCATCTCCACCCCGGTCGCGCCGGTCGTCCGGGCCTCGGCGATCAGCTCGATCTCGCCTTCGCCGGCGTCGATCGTGCCCTCCACGCCGAGATAGGACAGGGATAGGGGATGGCACAGCGGGATCAGCTCGGCGGTGCGCTTGGCCGCCTGGATGCCGGCGATCCGGGCCACCCCGATCACGTCGCCCTTGGGAGCGTCGCCCGCCCGCACCACGGCGGCCGTCTCCGGCGACACCCGGATCACGGCACGTGCCACCGCGCGGCGCTCGGTCGCCGGCTTGTCGCCGACGTCGACCATGCTGGCCCGCCCGGCGGAATCCAGGTGGGTGAGCTCGGGATCGCTCACACGGGCGCGGGCTGCGCGTCGCGCTGCGCTGCCGCAATCAGCTCCCGCACGCGGTCGGCGTCGCCCCGTCGCAGCAGCTCGATCGGGTCGGGGTCGCCGTTGACGATCGACTCGAAGAACTCCTTGCGGTCCTGGTAGGTCGGCAGCGTCGCCTTGGCCCAGCCGCGCGCGTCGTTGAGGAGGACGGCGAGGGTGGCGTACGGTTCTCCGAACCGGTCGGCGATCTCCCGTTTCATCCGCTTGGCCAGCGCCGGGGACGCCCCCGCGGTGGAGATCGCCACCGCCAGCGGACCGGTGCGGACGATCGCCGGGAGGATGAAGTTGCATAGCGGCGGCACGTCGACGACGTTGACCAGCATCGCCTTGCGCTCGGCGTCGTGGAACACGCCGATGTTGACCTCGCTGTCGCCGGTGGCCGCGATTGCTATCAGGCAGCCGTCCAGATCGGCGGACTCATACGCGCGGCGCTGCCAGCGGATCGATCGCTCAGCGGCCAGCTCGGTAAGCGCCGGGTGCGCCTCGGGAGCCACCAGGGTCACGTCGGCGTCGCAGGCGAGCAGCCCCTCCACCTTCTCCAGGCCGACGTCACCGCCGCCGACGACCAGGCACCGGCGGCCCTTGAGCCGCAGACAGGCGATGTAGAACGGCGTATCCAGCATGTCGCGAACGCAGGACTGATCGCAGATCCCCATGCGGAACTGGCAGACGCATTCCTTGCCGGCGTAGGCCTGAGCGGGCATCGATCTAAGCGTAGCCATCTCGCTGCATACGCCGTACCTAGTGGGGAGGCCCACTAGTCCGGAGACTCCCCCGTCGCCCGGCTCCGTCCCCGCTGGATCGATGCCAGCCGCTCCCGTAACTCCGCCTCGGCGGCGTCGGGCTCATAGAACCGGGCCCCGATCGCCGGATCGGGCATCAGCTCCTGGGGCGAGAGGTGGCCGGCACGGCGGTGGGGGTTGTCATAGCCGCCGTCGCTGCGTGTCGAGGAGCGCAGGTGGGGCGGCGGCACGGCGGCGCCCTGCTCACGGATGTGACCGCGGGCGGCGAACACGGCACGCTTGGCGGCGTCCGATTTCGGCGCCAGAGACAGATAAATGGAAGCCTGGGCGAGCGCGAACTGACACTCGGGCAGGCCCACGTGCTCGACGGCGGCCGCCGCCGCGGTGGCGACCACCAGGGCCTGGGGGTCGGCGTTGCCGATGTCCTCGGACGCCAGCACCACCATCCGGCGCACGATGAACCGCGGATCCTCGCCGCCCTCCAGCATGACCGCCAGGTAGTACAGCGACGCGTCGGGGTCCGATCCCCGCGTCGCCTTGATCCAGGCCGAGATCGTGTCGTAGTGGCGATCGGCCTGACGGTCATAGAGCAGCGCCCGTCGCTGGAGCGCGTCCTCGGCGTGCGCCAGGGTCACCCGGTCGCCCGCCGACGCGGCCGCTTCGCACGCCAGCTCCAGGGCGTTGAGCGCGGAGCGAGCGTCGCCGCCGGCGCGCTGGGCGAGGAAGTCCAGCGCCGGCTCGTCGACCTGGTCGCCGGGGCCGCAGTGCTCCTCGGCAACCGCCCGGTCCAAGAGCTTGCGGATCTCCGGCGGTCCGAGCGGCTGCAGCTCGTAGAGGTGGGTGCGCGAGATCAGCGCCGAGTTGACCTCGAAGTACGGGTTCTCAGTGGTCGCGCCTATCAACGTGATCAGCCCGTCCTCCACCGCGGGCAGGAGCGCGTCCTGCTGAGCCTTGTTGAAGCGGTGGATCTCATCGAGGAAGAACACGGTCCGGCGACCGGACCGCAGCCGCTCACGCGCGCGCTCGATCACCGCCCGGACCTCGGCGCGCCCCGCGGCCACGGCGCTCTCCTCCTCCAGCGCCGCGTCGGACGCCTGCGCCACCAGCCGGGCGAGCGTCGTCTTGCCGCTGCCGGGCGGCCCGTAGAGGATCATCGAATGGGGCTGCCCCTCCTCGATCGCGCGCCGCAACGCCGACCCGGCAGCCAGCAACTGGTCCTGACCGACGAGCTCGTCGACCGTGGTCGGCCGCATCCGGGTGGCCAGCGGCGCCTGCACTCCGACCGTGGCGGCGCTGTCGCCGACGTCGTTTCCGAACAGGCGCTCCATGGTTTCAGTATGACCCCGGTGTCAGCGGCCGATGATCGCCCGCGCGGGCTCGTGCAGCAGGCCGTTGGTGGCGATTGCGCTGCCACCGGCCGCGGTCGCCACCCCCGAGTGATCGGTGAACCTTCCGCCGGCCTCCTGGACGATCACCATCGGCGCCGCCAGATCCCACAGCGATACCTCCGGATCGAGGCCGATCTCCAGCGCCCCCTCGGCGACGAGCATGTAGCTCCAGAAGTCGCCGTAGCCCCGGGTGCGCCAGCACCGGGACGCCAGCGAAAGCAGCGCCTCCAGCCGCCCCGCGTCACGCCAGTCCTCCAGGCCGCCAATGCAGAGCTGGGCATCGGCGAGCTCGCGCACCCCGGACACCCGCAGTCGCCGGTTCCCATCGCCGAGCTCGTCGCGCAGGAACGCCCCCGCCCCCCGCGCCGCCCACCAGCGTCGCCCGAGGGCCGGCGCCGAGACGACCCCCAGGGTGATCTCGCCGTCCACCTCGAGCGCAAGCAGCGTTGCCCACGCCGGGACCCCGCGCACGTAGCTCTTGGTGCCGTCGATCGGATCCACGATCCAGCGCCGGGCGCCGGCCGAGTAAGCGGCACCGCCGAATTCCTCGCCGAACACGTGATCGCCGGGACGCGCCGCCGCCAGCCGCTCGCGCACAGCCTGCTCGACGTCACGATCGGCGTCGCTCACCGGCGTCAGGTCGGGCTTGGTCTCCACCACCAGGTCCTCGGCCCGGAATCGGGTCAGGGTGATGGCGTCGGCGAGGTCGGTCAGCGCCAGCGCCAGCTCCAGGTCGTCTGCGGGCGCGGGCACCGCGCCATCCTACGCCGATAGTCTTGCCGGGCAGGATGGCATCCGACGACCTCCAGGGCGAGACGGTTGACCTGCTCCAGGATCTGATCCGCTTCAACACCGTCAACCCGCCCGGCCACGAGCGGCCGGCGATCGAGCACCTGGAGAGCTACCTGAAGCAGGCCGGATTCGAGACCGAGGTGCTGGCCGCCGACCCGGAGCGCCCCAACCTGGTGGCCACCCTCGACGGTGAGGGCGACAGGGTGGGTGGGGGTCCGATTCTCTGCCTGCTCGGTCACGTCGACACCGTCCTCGCCGAAGCCTCGGAGTGGAGCCACGACCCGTGGTCGGCCGACGTGGCCGACGGCTTCGTGTGGGGCCGCGGCGCGCTCGACATGAAGAACCAGGTGGCGGCCGAGGCGGTCGCCGGCGCTGCTCTGGCCCGGCGGGGGTGGCGGCCGGCGAGTGGCGCGCTGAAGCTCGTGTTCGTCTCCGACGAGGAGACCGGCGGCGACATCGGCGCCGATTGGCTGACCGCCACCCATCCCGACAAGGTCCGCTGCGACATGCTCCTCAACGAGGGCGCCGGTGAGGTGTTTCAGTACGGCGGCGGTCGACGGTACGGCGTCTGCTGCGCCGAGAAGGGCATCTTCCGCTTCAGCGTCACCGCCACCGGAGCCGCCGGCCACGCCTCGCTGCCCCGCACCGGTGACAACGCGCTGCTGAAGCTGGCCCCGGTGCTGGCGGCCCTGGCGCAGCCGCCGGAATCGTTCGACCTCACCGAGGCTCCCACCGCGCTGCTGCGGGCGCTCGGCGAGAATCCGGACGATCCGTCGGCGGCGCTGGCCCGGATGCAAGCCGCCGAGCCGGGGCTGCGCACGCTGATGGAGCCGATGTTCGGGGTCACCCTGGCCCCGACGATGGCGTCAGCGTCGGCGAAGATCAACGTGATCCCGTCGCGGGCGATGATCAAGGTCGATTGTCGCGTTCCGCCTGGGCTCGGCCGTGAAGCGGCGCTGCGCCGGATCACCCAAGTGCTCGGCGACGATTCGGAGCATCTCCGGATCGAGTTCACCGAGGAGGTCAGCGGCAACGCCTCGCCGGTGAACACGCCGCTGATGAGCGCCATCGCGGCCTGGGTGGACGATCACGACGCGGGCGCGACCGCCGTCCCGTTGATCCTGCCGGGGTTCTCCGACTCGCGCTGGTTTCGGGCTGCGTTCCCCGACTGCGTCGCCTACGGCTTCTTCCCGCAGCGCCACCAGTCGCTGCTAGAGGCGACGCCGCTCATCCACAACGCCGACGAGCGGATCGACGTGCGCGATCTCGGCTTCGCCACCGGCTTCTACTTCGACATCATCGGCGAGCTGCTCGGCTGAGCCGCCGCGGTCGTCGGTCAGCCGGCGGGTCGCCCGCGGCAGGGTCCCGAGCACGAGCATGATCAGGCCCAGTCCGCTGCCGACGCCGAGCACAAGTCGGGGGCCGAGCGCCGCCGCCAGCGGTCCGGCGAGCGCGAACCCCAGAGGCAGCAGCGCCAGCGAGCCCATCCAGTCATAGGAGCTCACCCGGGACAGCGCGTGCGGGGGGATGTGCCGGACCAGCGCGGTCTCCCACCAGACCTCGAACAACGAGAACCCGATCCCGGCGGCGAACGCCAGGATGATGACCGCTGTCAACGGCGCGCCGAGCGCAAACGCGATCCCCTGCGCCGGCCACACCAGGATGAGCAGGAAGCCGATCAGCATCGGCCGGCGCGGCCGCCAGCGGATCCCGACCAGGGCGCCCAGCACGGCGCCGCCGCCGGCGACGCTCTCGAGCACCCCGAAATCGCGGGCGGCGCCGTAGACGTGGCGCGCGATCGACGGCGCCAGGGCGTACCACGGCGCGTAGGCGCACAGCACGGCGCCGGTGAACACCGCGATCGTGACCCATACCCAAGCCCGCGAGCGCACCTCTTGCCAGCCGGCGCGCAGCTCATGGACGACCGAGCGCCGCCGGGTGGCCCGGCCGCGCGCCCGGGGGTGGACCGGGATCAGGAGCGCGGCGCTGACCACGAACGTGGCCGCGTCCAGCGCGAACGCCGACCCGGCGCCGACCGTCACGACCAGTGCCGTGCCGAGCGCGGGGCCGATCAGGATCGCGAGATTGCTGGTGGTGGATGACAAGGCCCGCGCATCCTGGATCAGCTCGTCGGCGATCGTCTGCGGGATCAGGCCCGAGTAGGCGGGCTGGAAAAAGGCCCGCGCGGCGCCGAACAGAGCCTCGATCACGATCATCTGGATCACGGTCGCGCCGCCGAGCAGGATCAGCGCGGCCAGTCCCCCGTGCAGGAGCGCCCGGGCAGCGTCGGCCGCGATCATGATCCGCTTGCGACCCAGCCCCCCGCCGCGATCGGCCCACACGCCGCCGAGCAACACCAGCCCGATCAGCGGGATCGACTGCGCCGCGAGGATGAAGCCGAGATCGCTCGCCGACCCGGTGCGCTCGGTGACGTACAGCGCCAGCGCGACGATCACGACCTGATCGCCGACGGCGCTGGCCGACTGGCCGAGGAACAGAAACCGGAAATCTCGATGGCGCAGAACGCGCAGATACGAACCCATCACACACACCCAACTCGAAGGAGAAACGACGAAGACGGCGGGCGGCGGTCAGAAACGGCCGCCCGCGGCGGAGACCTGAGTCAGAGGTGGCGGATGGCAAGCATCGCCAGCCGAGCGTACCAGTTGACGGAAACCTGCGCCCAATACACTCTTCGCCCATCTCGACGCAGGTCTCAACCCGGCTTGACCCATCGATCTTCCGGCTGCCGGTCGACCGGATTCGCCAGGGCTATTACTCGGACGCCTACTTCGTGCTGACCAAGTCGCTGCTCGAGGCCGAGGGCGATCACCCGAGCGTCACGATGCAGGTGTTCCAGAAGCACGACTCGATCCTGGGCGGGATCGACGAGGCGATCGCGGTCCTCAAGACCTGCTCCGGCCACTCCGACGATGGCGAGTGGGTCAACGGCTGGGACCGGCTGCAGGTCCACGCGCTCAAGGAAGGTGACCGGATCGCCCCGCGGGAGACGGTGATGACGATCGAGGGTGACTACTCGCTGTTCGCCCACCTGGAGACGGTCTACCTCGGATCGCTCGCCCGCCGCTCGCTGATCATGCGCAACGTCGCCGAGGTGGTGGAGGCGGCCCGCGGCAAGCAGATCTTCTACTTCCCCGCCCGCCACGATCACTGGCTGGTGCAGACCGGCGACGGCTGGAGCGCCCACGTCGCGGGGGCAATCGGCGTGTCCACCGACGCCCAGGCGTCGTGGTGGGGCGGCCGCGGGATCGGCACCGTGCCCCACGGGCTGATCGCCGCCTACGGCGGCGACACCGTCACGGCGGCGGTCAAGTTCGCCGAACGTTTTCACCGGGACATGAACATCACCGTGCTGGTCGACTTCGAGAACGACTCGGTGCGGACGGCGCTCCAGGTCGCCGATGCGCTCGGAGACAGGCTTTGGGGGGTGCGCCTGGACACCTCCGACACCCTGGTCGATCGCTCGCTGCTGGACGAGATGGGCAGCTTCAAGCCAACCGGGGTCAACCCGCGCCTGGTGGAGAAGGTGCGTGGCGCCCTCGATGGAGCCGGGTTTCAGAACGCGAAGATCGTGGTCAGCGGCGGCTTCACCGCCTCACGGATCCGGGAGTTCGAGACCCAGGACGTGGCCGTCGACGCCTACGGAGTGGGATCGTCGCTGATCCGCGGCGACAACGACTTCACCGCCGACATCGTCCTGCTCGAGGGCCGGCCGTGCGCCAAGGTCGGCCGCTTCTACGCGCCCAATCCTCGGCTGGCGCCCGTCCAGTAGCCGCGCCCCGCTCGATATCCTCCGCGGCGCCATGCTGTCCGCGATCGACCACGTCGGGGTCGCCGTCGAAAACCTCGACGCGGTCCTGAGCATCTACCGCGACCAGCTGGGAATGCCGCTGGTGCACCGGGAGACCGTCACCGAGCAGGGCGTCGACGCGGCGCTCCTCGACGTCGGCGACGGTCACGTCGAGCTGCTGGAGCCGCTGGCTCCCGACACCGCGGTCGGCAGGTTTCTCAGCCGCCGGGGGCCGGGCCTGCACCACGTCGCCTACCGTGTGGCCAGCGTGCAGGAGACGCTCGACGCGTTGACCGCCGCCGGGCTGCGGATGATCGACGAGACGCCGCGCGCCGGGATCCGCGGCTCGCAGGTGGCGTTCCTTCACCCCGCCGCCACCGGCGGAGTGCTAACCGAGATCGTGCAGCCAGCGGAGGAGCATTTGCGATGAACGACGAGAGACCTCAGAAGATCAGCATCGGCTTTCAGGCAGGACCGGTGCTGAGCGCGCGGGTCGCCCCCGAGGCGCTCAACCGGCTGCAGGCGGCGCTCCCCAACGGCGGTTGGCACGAGCTGACGGCAGAGGACGGCACGATCGCCCTGCGCCTGGACAAGGTGGTCTACGTGCTGATCGATACCGAGGGACACCGGGTCGGGTTCGGGGGCTGACCCGGCCCAGCCGGATCAGACGGCCCCCGCTCGCCTCGGCTGAGCCGGCGGCGCCGTCTCAGCGCGTGAACAACGTCGAGAGCACGACCTCGGTGACCGTACGGGTTACCCCCTGCGTCGCCCGGATCCGCTCCAGAGCGAGCTCCAGATCCTTGGTGTCGTGAGCCATCACGTGAAGCAGCGCGCTCGCCTCGCCGGCGACGGTGTGAGCCGATACGACCCCTGACTCCCGCTGCACGGCGCGCTTGATCGCCGCCCCCGGCATGTTCCCCTCGCAGTACAAGTCGACGAACGCCTCGGCGTGCCAGCCGAACGCCTCGGGGTCGACCACGGCGGTATAGCCGAGCACGACCCCGTCTCGCTCCAGACGATCCAGCCGGCGCTTGACCGCCGGCGCCGAGAGGTGGACGTGCTGGCCGATGTCCTGGAAGGAACGGCGAGCATTTTCCCGGAGCAGCGCAATGATCTCACGGTCAACGTCGTCCACGGCCGCCCACGGCGGCAGCCTAACACAACGTCCCGGGGTTGAGAACCGGCGCGAGCCTACGGATCATTGCCGGGCTGTGACCAGTCAAAAACCTGTCCATTCCTTCGCGTGGCGCCTTTGCCAAGCCAGCCGCGAGAGCCACAGCGCGGTGGACTGAGGAGGTGATGGGACTCGAAAGGTTCATTGGCGACCGGTCGATCCCGCATCACCGGCAGACGCCGTGCCGGGTGAGCGAACTGGGGTCGCTCACGGCGATCGAGCGTGAGCAGTGGGTCCCGGCCGCCCACGCCCACAGGCAGTTGCACAGCAGCGACGACGGTGGCGCGACGGGTGTTTGAGGAAGCCCAGCTCTACGCGCCGGTCACCCAGAGCGCCGACGGCGAGGTCACCGTCCACCTCGACGAGGATCACCCCGGGTTCGGCGACCCGCACTACCGAGCGAGACGCAACCAGATCGCCTCCCGCGCGCTGGACTGGCACCCACCGGCGCCCGTCCCCCACGTCCAGTACACCGAAGAGGAGCAGCAGGTCTGGCGCGAGGTCTGCCGGGAGCTGGCCGCCAAGCACGAGCGGCTGGCGTGCGCGGAGTACCGCGAGGCCAAGGCCGCACTGGCGCTCCCGGCCGACCGGATTCCGCAGCTGGACGAGGTGGGGACGCGTCTGCGACCGCTGACCGGGTTCGGGTATCACCCGGCGGCGGGGCTGGTCGCCTTCGAGGAGTTCTACGGCTCGCTCGCCGACGGCGTCTTTCACTCCACGCAGTACGTCCGCCATCCATCCCGTCCTCTGTACACCCCCGAGCCGGATCTGATCCACGAGGTCATCGGCCACGGCGGGCTGCTGGCGAGTCCGCGGCTGGCCGAGCTCAACCGTCTGGCGGGGCGGGCCGCGCGCCGCCTGGAGACCAAGCCGGGGCGTGATCTGTTCGCCACCGTGTTCTGGTTCACGGTCGAGTTCGGCGTGGTCTACGAGCACGGTGAACCGCGCGCCTACGGCGCCGGACTGCTGTCGTCGTACGGGGAGATCGAGGAGTTTCGCGCGGCGGAGCTCCGGCCGCTGCGGATCGCCGATATGGGCATCACCGAGTACGACATCACCAAGTACCAGCCCATCCTGTTCGCGGCCGACGGGCTCGAGCAGCTCCTGGACGTGGTCGGCGGGTTCTTCGCCGAGTGCGATGACGATTCACCGGCCCGGCTGGGCGTCGTCAGCTCCGCGGGAGCCTGACCCCCGTCCCGCGCGAGCCTGACCCGCGTCGCCGCCAGGCCGCCTCCTAGAGTCATCCGCTGATGACGACGGCGACCCGCCTCGACCACCGGCTGCTCGTGCTGGCGCGGACCCGCGGCCACGGCCCGCGCCGTGAGCGCGTGATCTACGCCTACTCGCGCACCGGCGAGCACGCGGCGTGCTGGCTGGCGCTCGGCCTGGCCGGCGGAGCTCTCGATCCTCGCCGGCGCGGGCGCTGGTGGGGGGGCGCCACGGTGGTCGCAGCCGCCTACGGCCTCAACTACGTGGTCAAGCTCGCGGTCCGGCGCCCCCGGCCACAGCTGCGCGACCTCCCGCCGCTGACGCCGACGATCTCCCGGCTCTCGTTCCCGAGCGCCCACGTGACCACGTCGTTCGCGGCGGCGCGAGCCTACCGGGGTCTGGTGCCGGCGCCGGCGGCGTACGCGGCCGCCGGCGCGTTCGCGCTCAGCCGCCCCTACCTCGGCGTCCACTATCCCAGCGACGTGATGGCGGGGGTCGTGCTCGGCACCGTCGTCGGCGAGCTCGGGGCGCGCACGTTTGGAGGCGGCTAGATGCCGATGCGGGTCGGGATCGTCGGGATGCCGAACGCCGGCAAGTCCTCGCTGTTCACCGCGCTGACCGGCGTCGCCGCCGAAGCCGCCAACTACCCGTTCACGACGATCGAGCCCAACGTGGCGATCGTGCCGGTGACCGACCCGCGGCTTGACGCGGTGGCCGACACGATCCGCGCCTCCAAGATCGTGCCGGACACGATCGCGTTTCACGACATCGCCGGGCTGGTCGCCGGGGCCCATCGCGGTGAGGGACTGGGCAACCGGTTCCTCGCCAACATCCGCGAGACCGACGCGATCGTCCACGTCATCCGCGCCCACGGCGACGGGAGCGTCGTCCACCCCGAGGGCCGGATCGATCCGATCGCCGACATCGAGACGATCGAGACCGAGCTCGTGTACGCCGACCTCGAGCAGGCTGAGCGTCGCCGGGAGCGCGTCGTACGGACCGCGCGGGGCGGCGACCGTCACGCGATCGCCGAAGCCGGCTGGCTGGAGAAGGTGATCGAGGCGTTGTCGGCGGGTCGCCCGGCACGAACCGTGCCGCCACCGCCCGATCGGGCGGGTGGGTCCGATTTCATGGCCCTGCTGTCGCCGCTTACCGCCAAGCCGGTCCTGTTCGTCGCCAACGTCGACGAGGGCTCCGACGCGGTTCCGCCGGCGATCGCCGCGCACGCCGCGGCCGTCGGCGCGGAGGCGGTGGCGGTGTCCGCCCGGCTCGAGTCAGAGCTGGCCGAATTGTCCGAGGCGGACGCGATCGCGATGCGCGCCGATCTCGGTCTCGCCGAGTCCGGGCTGACGACGGTCGTCCGCGGGGCGTTCTCGCTGCTTGAGCTGGTCGCGTTCTTCACCGCCGGGGAGGACAAGCCGGCCCAGTCCTGGCACCTGCGCCGGGGCCTGACCGCGTGGCATGCCGCCGGACTGATCCACTCCGACATACAGCGCGGGTTCGTGCGCGCCGAGGTGATCTCCTGGGACGAGCTGACCGAGGCCGGTGGGTATTCCGGCGCGCGCGAGCGCGGCACCCTGCGGCTGGAGGGACGCGACTATGTGGTCGCCGACGGGGACGTGATCACGGTGAAGTTCACCCCCTCCTGACGCGCCCGCCCGTTTGGGAAAAAGGCGCCAAATCCGGATGCGCCGGAATGATTTGTCGCGGGATCCCCGCCCAGGCGCGCAGCTGATGACAAATCCGATCGCCTGGTTCGGATTTGGCGCAAAATTCACAGGTCGGTGAGCGAGTCCGCGTTCTCCAGCCGCTCGGCGAGCCGATTCATCCCGTGCCCACGGGCCGCCGCGGCGCCGCCCTTCAGGTCGGTCTCCCGGTCGTCGGGCAGCGGGACGTCGGCGGACCGGAGGGTCGCGATGTCACGGAACGCGCGAAGCGCGTCGGCGTTGTCGCGCAGCGCCGCGGCGATCTTCGGCCGCTCGCCATCGGCGGCGGCGATCGCCCCCTCGAGCGAGCCGTGTTGCCTCAGGAGCGCGGTCGCGGTCTTGGCGCCGATCCCGGGCGCCCCCGGCAGCCCGTCCGACGGATCGCCACGCAGGGCGATGAAGTCGGGCACCAGCTCGGGCCCGATGCCGTAGCGGCGGCGGACCTCGGCCGGGTCGACCTCCTCAAAGCCGCTGGCGCCTTGCTTGAGGTAGACGACGCTGACCCGTTCGCCGGCGCACTGGTACATGTCGCGATCTCCGGTCATGATCAGCGCCCGGCCGCCGGCGGCGACCTCGGCCGCAGCGAGCGCGCCGAGAAGGTCGTCGGCCTCCAGGTCGTCGGTGCAAGCCGTGGTCCAGCCGAACGCGTCGAACAGATCCGGGGCGTGCTGAAACTGCCACTCGAGCGCATCCGGAACCGGCGGGCGGTGCGCGTGATAGTCGGGGTACAGGTCCACCCGGTAGCGTGCCGCCTCGGCGCCGAAGCAGACCACGATCGCCCGCGGCGGCCGGTCGGCGGCGATCCGCAGGATCAGGTTGACCGCGCCGAGGAGGGCGTTGACGGGATGGCTCTCCCCGTCGGTGATCGAGTCGGGCAGGGCGAAGAACGAGCGATAGAGCACGAACGGCCCGTCGATGGCGAGCAGGGGGCCTGGCATTGGCGGCAATCTAGTGTGTTGGGGGTCGCATCGTGGGTTCCGGGGTGGGGCCGACCCTGGGGCTCCCAGGGTGGGTTCCCGAGGTGGGCCAGGACCCGGGGAGGGCCAGGACCCGGGGAGGGCCAGGACCCGGGGAGGGCAGGACCCGGGGAGGGCAGGACCCGGGGAGGGCAGGACCCGGGGAGGGCTCAAGTGTCGGCCGGTGGCCCGCACCGACTAGTGGGCCTCACCCACTAGGGTGACGGTGTGACCCGGCGCAAGGCGTCAGACGTGTTCGTCGATTGCCTCGAGTCCGAGGGCGTCCAGTACGTGTTCGGCATCCCCGGCGAGGAGACGCTCGACCTCAACGAGTCGCTGGCGGACTCCTCGATCCAGTTCGTGCCGGTCCGCCACGAGCAGGGCGGCGCCTACATGGCCGACGCCTACGGCCGGCTGACCGGCCGCGCCGGGGTGTGCTTGGGCACGCTCGGTCCCGGGGCCACCAACCTGGTGACCGCAGTGGCCGACGCGTTCCTGGACCGCGCGCCCCTGGTGGCGCTGACCGGCCAATCGGACCTGGAGCGGATGCACAAGGAGTCGCATCAGTACATCGACCTGATCGGCATCCTCCGCCCCGTCGTGAAGTGGAACGCCCGGGTCTCGAGCCCGGAGATCGTCCCCGAGGTGGTCCGCAAGGCGTTCGCGGTCGCCGAGTCCGAGAAGCCCGGCTCGACCCACCTGGAGCTTCCCGAGGACGTGATGGCGCAGCCGCTGGACGCCGGTGGGCGGGGACCGCTCCCGCGCCACGCTCCGGTGCAGCCCGAGCCCGGGATCCGAGAGCTGCAGCGTGCCACCGAGGTCATCATGGCGGCCGAGAACCCGATCATCCTGGCAGGCAACGGGGCGATCCGCACCCATGCCAGCCGCGCCCTGCGCGCCTTTGTCCACACCACCGGGATCCCGGTCGCGGAGACGTTCATGGCGAAGGGCCTGCTCGACTACGAGGACCCGCACGCGCTGGGCACGGTCGGCCTGCAGTCCCGGGACTACGCCTTGGCCGGATTCGACGACGCCGACGTGGTGATCGCGGTCGGCTATGACCTGGTGGAGCACGCCCCCGAGCACTGGAACCCGCGCGCTGACAAGCAGATCGTCGTGATCGACACCGTCGCCGCCGAGATCGACGAGTTCTTCTTGCCCGAGGTGGAGCTGATCGGCGACATCGCCCACGTCCTGGCGCGGCTGGCCGCCGGCTGCAGCCGCAAGCAATCACGGCCTCCGGAGTCAGATCGCCTGCGCGAGCTCGTGTTCGGCGCCCTCTCCGACGCCGCCGACGACTCGCACTTTCCGATGCGCCCACCCCGCGTGCTCGCCGACATCCGGCGCGCGCTGCGGCGCAGCGACCTGCTGGTGTCCGACGTCGGGCTGCACAAGCTGTGGATCGGCCGCATGTTCCCCGCGCACGAGCCAGGCACCGTGCTGATCGCCAACGGGCTGGCGGGGATGGGCTTTGCGCTGCCGACCGGCATCGCCGCGAAGCTCGTCGAGCCACACCGCCACGTGGTGACGGTCAGCGGCGACGGCGGCTTTCTGATGAACTGCCAGGAGCTGGAGACGGCGGTCCGGCTGAAGACCCCGACCGTGAACGTGATCTGGGAGAACGGCCAGTTCGGCTCCATCGTCTGGAAGCAGGACAAGAAGTTCGGCCGTCACTTCGGCGTCGACTTCGGCAATCCCGACTTCGTCCGGCTGGCCCATGCCTTCGGCGCGCCGGCATGGCGGTGCGCTGACGCCGGCGAGTTCTCCGAGCGGCTCGGCAAGGCGCTGACCCTGGACGTGCCGTCGGTGATCGTGGTGCCGATCGACTACTCGATCGACGTTGCGATCTCGCAGACGCTCGGCGCCGAGACCGTCGCCACCTGAGCCGTCAGGGGCGGCATCCGGCGACGAGCGCTCCCAGACGGCTCACCCGGCCACCGGGGCCGGGTGAGCGCGCCAGGAGCGATTACCTCATCAGATCAGCGGCCGAAGCGACCGTGATGGAAGCCTGCCAGCTCCTGCACTAGGCGGGCGCCGTCCGCGGTTCCCAGGCCGGTGGCCAGGTCATAGCCGCGGGTCGCGGTGTACCCGGGCACCGTGTGCGGGCCGGGATACGGATCCGCAGCCGGGTTGGTGAACGAGACCGTCGTGTTGCCACCGACGACGTCGACCAGCCCCGACCGGGGACCGTCTCCGTACCGGTACAGCGTGGGGTTGAGGAGACCGAGGTCGTGTCCGGCGGCCTGATCGGCCACCGCCACCACGCCCGAGAACAGCGGCGACGCCTCACTGGTCCCGCCGACGATCTGCCAGCCGGGGGTGCCGGCGCCGGGGAAGCTCCAGTAGACGTTGGCTCCCCCGTTGACGGCCGCGCTCATGCTCACGTCAGGAGTGCCCCGACGATGGTCGACGACCCGGGTGACGGAGTCCTGGTAGAACGGCCGCGAGAACACCGCCGACAGCCCGCCGCCACTGGCGGCCGGTCCGCCGAAAAGCGCCGTGTCGTTCCAAACGTTGTCCGGAGCGATGCGGTTGCCGTTGGCATCCAGATGCAGCTGGGTGCCGCCGACCGAGGTCACCAGCGGATCGCTGGACGGCCAGCTGTTGACGCGGAAGGGATACAGATCTTCCTCGTCGGGAGCGGCGGTGTAATTCGTCGGGCCGGCGTCGCCGGAGCCTGCGAGCACCGTCACGTGGTGGAACAGAGCGTTGAAGAACGCGCCCCGCAGCGCGTAGATCGACGCCGCGCTGGGGAACGTCGGCTCGGTGGCGCCGAAGCTCTGGCTGATGACGTCGCCGAGATGGTGGTCGATCACGTAGTTCTCGGCCGACACGATCTCGGGGAGGCCGACGGTGCCTTCGGTTTCGGCCACCGGGGTCTCGACGAGCAGGATGTTCGCCCCCGGAGCCATCGCGTGGGAGTACTCGACGTCCAGCGACGTCTCCTCACCCCAGCCGGGAGCGGCGGGATCGGACTGATTGACCGGCCCGTCGGGGGTGATGACCTTGAAAGACGGCGGGGCGGGCAGGCCGTAGGACTGGTCGAACGTCTGCAGATCGCTCTGGATCGTCGGGGACCCGAACGAGTCGACGATCACGATCGTCTTGCCCGCCCCGGTCAGCCCGGCGTGATAGAGCGGGTTCATGTCGTAGGCCTGCTCGTACTGGGTGGGCCCGTAGCAGGCGATTCCGGGGCCCGCCGGCGGCGGCTCCTCGCACTGGGCGGTCGTGGGGGGCTGGGCGAAGTGGCCCGGGTAATGCACGTGGAACGGCTCGGCGGACGCAGCCGATGCCGCGAGCGCGAAAGTGGCTGACGCTCCGATTAGCGCCAGAAGTCCTCGACTACGCAAAGCCATACCTCCCGAGGTGGCTGTGGGGACGGTCCCGGCCCGCGGCGGCATTCAATCACGCCGCCCCACGCCTCCACCCCACTACCAGATTTTTGCAACGAATCGCCACGCTGAGGCCGACTCGTGGCAGATCCTCGCTCGTCGGCCGCCACCAGGGAGCACCTAACCGGCACTTCGCGACCACGCGTGAGGACCTTGACGAGGCGTGGCTGATCCAGGATTGGCGTTTCCCAGCGCACCCGTCTCCCCTGCGAGGGTGCGCGCTGTCGCGCTAATATCGCGCTCGTCCCAGAGCGCACCTCGCCAGAGAGCCCGAGGTGTGCTGTGTGGCGCCAGCACCGCGCTCGTTCTGGAGCGCGGCCCCGCGCGGCAGCCTAGACTCCCCGCGGCAGCCCAGACCCGCCCCGCGGCAGCGGCTCAGGTGTTCCCGCGAGCCATCCCGCGCAGGTCCATCGCCTGGTTGTAGGTGTCCTCGTCGACGCCCATCTCGTAGGCGACCTCGCGGAGCATGCGGCCTGAGCTGGCGGCTTCCTTGACGATCTCGGTCGCCTTGTCGTAGCCGATGTAGGGGTTCAGCGCGGTCGCGGCAGCCAACGTGGACTCGGCCGAGCGCCGGGCGCCATCCTGGTTGGCCTGGATCCCGTCGACGCACTTCTCGGCGAAGATCCGCGCCGTCGCCGCCAGTAGGCCGATCGACTCGAGCAGGTTGCGCGCGATCAGCGGCACCCGGACGTTGAGCTCGAAGTGGCCCTGCATGCCCGCGAGCGTGATCGCGGCATCGTTTCCGATCACCTGGGCGCTCACCTGGAGGACCACCTCGGGGATCACCGGGTTCACCTTGCCCGGCATGATCGAGGAGCCCTTCTGCAGCTCGGGCAGCAGCAGCTCGCCGATGCCGGCGCGGGGCCCCGAGCCCATCAGCGTCAGATCGTTGGCGATCTTGGTCAGCGAGACGGCGATCACCTTGAGCGCGCCCGAGAGCTCGACCAGCGCGTCCCGGTTCCCCTGCGCCTCGAACGGATCCTCGGGGGCGCGGATGTTCAGCCCCGTCGCCTCGGTCAGGCGAGCGCGAACCCGGACGGCGAACTCCGGGTGGGTGTTCAGGCCGGTGCCGGTGGCGGTGCCGCCGAGCGGGATCTGAGCGACCTGGGGCAGCGCGTTGCGCACCCGCCGCACCGCGAGGCGGATCTGCGCCGCGTAGCCGGAGAACTCCTGCCCGAGCGTCACCGGGACGGCATCCATGAGGTGGGTGCGGCCCGCCTTGACGATATCGGCGAACTCGCCGGCTTTGGCCTGGAACGACGCCTCGAGCTGCTCCAGCGCCGGCAGGAGGTTGTTGGTCGCCCGGTCCAGAGCGGCGAGATGGACCGCCGACGGGAACACGTCGTTCGAGGACTGGCCCATGTTGACGTGGTCGTTGGGGTGCGCGACGTCCCCGGCGAGGGCCGCGATCACCTCGTTGGCGTTCATGTTGGTCGAGGTTCCCGAGCCCGTCTGGAACACGTCGATGGGGAATTGATCGTCGAATTCGCCGCCGGCGACGCGGTCGGCGGCGGTGGCGATGCGATCGGCGAGTTCGGGCTCGAGCAGATCGAGCTCGGCGTTGACGCGGGCGGCGGCGCCCTTGATCTGCGCCAGCCAGTGGATCACCGACACCGGAACGGTCTCGCCCGAGACGGGAAAGTTGTCCACCGCCTTCGTCGTCTCGCCCCCCCACAGCTGCTCTCTCGCCTGAAGGCTCATGGCTTCCTTTCGCGCTCGCTGATCAGGGTTTCAAAGCTAGCGCTCCATTGGCCCCGGTCGTCGATACGACAGCGACCACCTATCCGCAGAACGCGATCAGCTCGCGAGCCACGGCGACGGGGTCGTCATAGGCGATCAGAAACCCGGCTCCCGGCAGGGTCCGCAGTTGCGCGTCGGGGAGCAGGTCCAGGGCCTCACGCGCCGCGTCGATCGGATGAGCCGGATCGTCCTCGGCCCAAAGCAGCAGTACCGGCATGTGCATCCGCGGATACGCGTCGAGCAGCTGGCGCTGTGCCTCCACCGGCCAGCGCCGGGCGAACTTCGCCCACGAGCGAGCGCGATTGCCGTTGCCGCCGACGTCGGCGAAGGCGTGGCGCATCAGGTCGCGGGCGGCCTCGTTACGCTGCACCGACAGTCGCTCGCCGAAGGCCGGGCGGAACACCAGCTTGGCGCCGTGGGCGAGAACCCGGTCGAGCCCCGGCAGCGCCCCCAGCCGGCAGACCGCCCGCCAGGCCGTGCGGGTGGCCCCAAACTCGTCGCGCCGGTGCAGGCGGTTGGGCATCAGCACCAGCCGCGTGGGCTCCAGTCGGCCGGTGCTCACCGCCAACAGGGCCAGTTCGGCGCCGAGGTCGTGGCCGGCGAGCATGAATCTGGCCCCCGCCCCCCCGCCGACCTCGCGGCAGAACCCGGCGATCACGTCGGCCAGCCAGTCGGGCGAGTAGGGATGGCGCGGGCGGTCCTCGGAATCCCCGTGCAGGGGCAGGTCCGGCAGCACCACGCGGAAGCGCGCCGACAGCGGCGCGACGATCGGCTCCCACTCCCGGTGCGAGAGGCCCAACGAGTGCAGCAGCACGAGGGCCGGTCCGGTCCCGGCCTCGCGATAGGCGATCCGGGCTCCGTCCTGGTGGTGATAGAGGCGGAGCCGCATGACCGGGATCGTCGCAGCTTGAGGCATACCGTCGGACGGACTGCACCCGTGGGGCCGCCTTCGGTAGAACTAAAAGCGGTGCATTTGCCGGAGATCTGCACACCCGGGAGCAATCCCGACGTCCCGGCGTGGCTTGCCGACGGAAGGTTGTGCAATAGCTGTGCTTGCCTCACCAAGGTTGCGCATGTGCGGGTGAATGACCCGCATGAGGCAAATTCACGGAAGCCCCCTGGGCCTGTCGACCTCGCAGGCGGCCCAGGCGCTTGGCGTCTCGTTGGGGACCATCCGGCGCTGGTCGGACATGGGTCATCTGGAGTCCTACCGCACCCCCGGGGGACAACGGCGCTTCAGCCAGGAGCAGATCGACAAGTTCGTCGATTCACTGGAGCAGGCCTCGGAACCCCAGTTACGCCGTCACGTCATCTGAGGCTCCAGAGCTAATTCATATTGAGAAGGCCGGCCATGCGGCCGGCCGTTTGGTGGCGTATCAGGCGCCCGCCCCGGCCTGGTTGATGCGCCGCTCCATGTCGAGCTCGACGTCGAAGTCGGCCATGTCGGCGTGGCGATACTCGACGCCTTCGCCGCTGAGCAGGCCGGCCAGCACCTCTACGTAGCGAGCGTCGACCTGCGTACCGGCGACCCGGCGTAGCTCGGTGAGCGCCTCGAACGAGCTCATCCGGGTGCGGTAGGTGTCCGAGGCGGTGAGCGTGTCGTAGACCTCGGCGACGGAGATGATCTTGGCGATCTCGGGGATCTCGTCCTGGGTGAGCCCGGATGGATAGCCGCGGCCGTCGATGCGCTCGTGATGCGCGAGCACGATCTCGGCGACCGGTCCGTACATCCCCAGATCCCGCAGCATGTCCGCCCCGAGCTCCGGATGGCGCTGGATCGCCATCCAATCATCCTCGGTGAGCGTCCGTCCCCGCTCGGCGACCCGGTCCGAAAGCGCGAACCGGCCGATGTCGTGCAACAGCCCCGCCGTATGAGCCAGCTCGGCCTCGGCATCGCTCAGTCCGATCGCCTTCGCGATGTCCTGCGAGAACCGAGCGACCGCCGCCGAGTGGCGCGCCGCCCGCTGATCCCGGGTGTCCAGCGACCGCATCAGCCCACCCAGCACTCCCCAGGACAGCGACACGTACTGCTGGGCGCGCCCGCGCGACTGCTCGAGGAGATGGGCCATGTACGAGAACGCGAACACCGCGGCGAGCGCGAACGCGATGCCCGCGTTACCGATCTTCAGCGTGATGCCGACACCGGCGACCGCAACCAAGATGCTCAGGCCGGCGCTCGGGAGAAACTCCCGGAGAGAGCTCCATCCGAATTGTTCGGCTCCCGGAAAGACCGCGCGGCGCAGTGCGGAAAATGTTATGAAGCTGAGGATCACAGCGACGGCCCCGGCCGCTCCTACCGCGAGGTAGAAGCTAACGTCGTCGGCTGGTCTGGAGGAGAGGCCGCGTACGACGATCGCGGCAGCCAGCGCTGCCAGCATTGCCGGCGGCAGGTTCGTGTAGATGACAGTCCTCCAGCGCGTCTTCATCGCCAGAGTGGCCGTCAACTCAGCGATCACCGCCGCTGCCGTTGCCGAGACCGGCCCCAGGAACGCCGCGGCCAGAACGATCACGATGAAGGACGCCGACACCGCCAGGCCGCCTCTCTCGCCGACAACGAGAATGCCTGCACACGCCGCCCCCGCCCCCAGAACCGCGCTGAGCGAGTAGACCCGATCAGCGGAGCTCAGCACCACGACGACCGCGCATACAGCTAGAGTCGCAAGCGCTGCGCCGCCGCCAATGACGTCGCGCCACGGCAGACCCGCGCGTCCGCGAAGCATGTCTGGAAGGTAGCGACAAACAGCCGGTGCTACCAGCTTTTATGATTGGGTATCAGCCGCCGCGGAAGACCATTCGTCCCTCCCTTCAGAATTGGGGCGCATAGCTGCGCTTTACCTTTGCCTCGATCCGCGCAACAATGGGCGCCGTTTCGCAGGCCCTTGCACAGTATTCCGATGAATATCCCGTGCATTTTCCTTTCCCGTCAGCGTACTTAGCCACGCTCGGCCGGAGCTTTACACACAAGTGCGCTATCTAAAAACGAGCGAGGCGGCCACGCTGCTGAACGTGAGCCCGAACACTCTGCGCGCTTGGGAGCGCCGGTTCGGCTTTCCAAAGCCGCAGCGGTCGCCGGGCAAGCATCGCCTGTTCACCCATGGCGAGATCGCGGCGCTGCGCGACGCGCTCCAGGAGGGGCTGTCGATCTCCTCGGCGGTGTCGCGGGCGCGGGAGGGGCTGGCGGCGGACGCCAACTCACTCGTCGGGGCGCTCGTCTCCTACGAGCGCGAACGCGCCGATGCGGCGATCGAGGCGGCCCTGGCGCTGCGGACGGTGGAGCGCTCGGTGGAGGAGGTGCTGCTGCCCACGCTCGACGAGATCGTCCGCCGGTACGGGACGGAGTCGGCGGCCTGGGCGTTCGCCGCCCACTGGGCGGCCGACTGGCTGCGGCGGGCGATGCGGCTTTCGCCGCCCCCGGTGCGGCCGATCTCGATCGTGGTTGGGGACGCCACACGCGACGAGCTCGACCTGGACGGCCCCCACCTGCGCGCGCTGGAGCTGTTCTGCTCCCGGTCCGGGATCGACGTCCTCAGCCTCTCCGCCCGGGGCGTGGCCGGAATCGCCGATGCGGTGGCGGTTCATCACCCCAACCTGGTGGTCGTCGCCGGTTCGCATCTGGACGATGACGCGGTGGCCCGGTGGGCGTATGCGATCCGGCTCGCCGGGGGGGCGGTGCCGGTGGCCGTCTACCGGCGGGGGAGCGAGCGCGTCCGCTTCCGCGCGGCGGGGACGCGCAACCTGCCCGCCGGCGCCGGCGCCGCGGCACGCCGGATCTTGGAGCTCGCAGAATCCGAGCTGGTCGCGGTCGTGGCCGGTCCCGGACGCGGCGCGCCCCGTTCGGCCAGCGCCTGACGCGCCCGGTTCGGCGAGCGCCTGACGGCCCCCGTTCGGCGAGTGCCTGACGCGCCCCGTTCGGCCAGCGCCTGACGCCCCCCGCCGCGGCCATGTGACCCAGACGTATGCGCCCACCGCGCATTCCTAGAATCCTGCGCCCATGCACCGCCCCGTTGACCCGCGCGTGTCGTTCCCGGAGCTGGAGGAGTCCGTGCTTGCGCGCTGGCGTGAGCGGGACGTGTTCAACGAGTCGATCCGCCGCCGGACCGGGGCCCCGCAGTGGGGGTTCTATGAGGGCCCACCGACCGCCAATGGGAACCCCGCCACCCACCACGTGCTGAGCCGGGTGTTCAAGGACATCTTCCCGCGGTACCGGACGATGACCGGGCATTACGTCGAGCGCAAGGGCGGCTGGGACTGCCACGGCCTACCGGTGGAGCTGGCGCTCGAGGCCGAGCTCGGCTTTCAGTCCAAGGACGATATCGAGCGCTTCGGGATCGCCGAGTTCAACGCCCTGTGTCGCGAGAAGGTGCTCAGCCACGTCGCCGAATGGAATCGACTGACCGAGCGGATCGGCTTCTGGGTCGACCTCGACGACGCCTATCGCACCCTCGATCCCACCTATATCGAGTCGGTGTGGTGGGCGTTGAAGACGATCCACGACAAGGGACTGCTGTACGAGCGGCTCAAGGTGGTCCCCTACTGCCCCCGGGATCAGGTCACGTTGTCCAGCCACGAGCTCGGGCAGCCCGGCGCCTATCAGGATGTCGTCGACCCGTCGGTGTACGTGCGCCTGCCGGTGACGCACCCTGTCGGCCCGGCACAGGAGGGAGACGATCTCTTGGTGTGGACGACCACGCCCTGGACGCTCGTCTCCAACGCGGCGGTGGCGGTCAATCCCGCGCTCACCTACGTCCGCGCCCGGGACATGGAGGGTCGGGTCCAGATCGTGGCCGAGGCCCTGGTGGAGAAGGTGCTCGGCGCCGCCGCCGAGGTGGTGGAGCGATTTGCAGGCGCGGCGCTGGTCGGCACCGGCTACGAGCCGCCGTTTACCTACATCCCGGGCGAGGCCTACGGACCCAAGGGCCACACCGTGCTGCCGGCCGATTTCGTCACCGCCGGCGACGGCACCGGTCTCGTGCACACGGCGATCGCGTTCGGCGAGGACGACTTCCGGCTCGGCGAACAGGAGGGACTGAACGTCATCAACCCGGTCCGGCTGGACGGAACCTACGACGAACGAATCGGCGCCTATGCCGGTCGCTGGGTCAAGGACGCCGACGCGGACCTGGTGGAGGATCTCCGCGCCAGCGGGAAGCTGCTGCGCGCCGAGCGCTACGAGCACTCATACCCCCACTGCTGGCGCTGCGATACGCCGCTGCTCTATTACGCCAAGCCCTCGTGGTACATCGCCACCAGCCAGATTCGGGATCGGCTGCTGGCCGCCAACGAGACGGTCAACTGGCATCCCGAGCACGTCAAGCACGGCCGCTTCGGCAACTGGCTGGAGGGCAACGTCGACTGGGCGCTGTCCCGCGAGCGCTACTGGGGAACCCCGCTCCCGGTGTGGCGCTGCGAGCACGGCTGCGTCAAGGTGATGGGGTCGCTGGCCGAGCTGGAGCGCGAATCGGGTGTGCGCCTGGAGGATCCCCACCGGCCGTTCGTCGACGAGGTGATCCTCAAATGCGACAACTGCGGCGGCGACATGCACCGCGTGCCCGAGGTGATCGACGTATGGTTTGACTCGGGGTCGATGCCGTTCGCTCAGTTCGGCGCTCCCCATGCCAACCAAGAGCACTTCGACCAGCGCTTTCCCGCCGACTTCATCTGCGAGGCGCTTGACCAGACCCGCGGCTGGTTCTACTCACTGCTCGCCATCTCGACGCTGCTGTTTGACCGGTCCTCGTATCGCAACGTCGTCTGCCTCGGGTTGATCCTCGACGAGCAGGGCCGAAAGATGTCCAAGTCGCTGGGCAACACCGTGGAGCCGTGGGAGGTGATCGACCGCTACGGCGCCGACGCGCTGCGCTGGTACTTCTTCACCTCCAAGCAGCCGTGGGACGGCTACCGCTTCTCGCTGGAGACGATCGGGGAGGCGGTTCGCCAGTTCATTCTGCAGCTCTGGAACACCTACACGTTCTACGTGCTCTACGCCAACGCCAACGGCATCGAGCGAAAAGCCGCAGCGGCGGCGCCGGCCGGCGACCTGGACCGCTGGGCCCTATCGCGGCTGCACGCGACGATCCAGGTGGTGCGCGATCGGCTGGACGACTTCGATGCCACCAACGCCGGACGGGCCATCCAGAGCTTCGTCGATGAGCTCTCCAACTGGTATGTCCGCCGCTCGCGCCGCCGTTTCTGGGACGGCGATGCAGCCGCCTTCGCCACGCTGCGCGACTGCCTGATCACGACGGCCCAGCTGCTGGCGCCGTTCTGCCCGTTCGTGGCCGACGAGATCTACGACAACCTCGACGGGTCCGAGCCCAGCGTCCACCTGTGCGACTTCCCCACCGCGGGCGAGCGCGACCCGGAGCTCGAGCAGGCGATGGAGGTCGCCCGAGAGACCGTCCGGCTCGGGCTCGCCGCCCGCGCCCAGGCCAAGATCAAGGTCCGCCAGCCGCTCCGGGCGGCGGTGATCGTCGCCACCGGGCGCGAGCGGAGCGCGATCGAGCGGCTGGCCGAGATCGTCCGCGACGAGCTCAACGTCCGCGAGCTGCGGTTCGTCTCACGGGCCGATGAGCTCGGACAGATCGAGATCAAGCCCAACTACCGAACGCTCGGCCCGCGGTTCGGCAAGCAGATGCCGCTGGTGGCGGCGGCGATCGCCGGCCTGAACGTGGCCCACGTGGCGGCGGCGCTTCGCGACGGGCGGGCGATATCTATCTCGGTGGGCGGCAGCGACCACGAGCTGACGGCCGGCGACCTGCTGATCAACATGCAGCCGCTGGCTGGGTACCGGGTGGAGCGCGAGGGATCGCACGCCGTGGCCCTGGAGATCGAGATCGACGAGTCGCTACGGGACGAGGGCTGGGCGCGGGACATCGTGCGCGCGGTCCAGAACGCGCGCCAGCTGGAAGGGTTGGACGTGTCTGACCGGATCGTGCTCACGCTGGACGGCGATCGGGAGCTGATCGCCGCGGCGCGGACGCACGAGGCGTATGTCGCCGGCGAGACGCTCGCGGTCCGGGTGGCCTATGAGTCCCTGGATGGCGCCGGGCCGGTCATGATCGACGACCGGCCGCTGAAGATCCGCGTGGCGCCGGCGGGCTAGGCGAGGGCCGGCTCGAGCTCCTCTTCGATCTTGCGCTTCGGGTACGCGCCGATCACCGTCTTGGCGACCTCGCCGTTCTTGAACAGCATCAGCGTCGGGATCGACATCACGTTGAACTTGACGGCGGTCTGCTGGTTGTCGTCGATGTTCAGCTTGACGACCTTGAGCGCCTCGCCGCGCTCGGAGGCGATCTCCTCGACGATCGGCGACACGCGCCGGCACGGACCGCACCACGGAGCCCAGAAGTCGACGAGAACCGGAACCTCGGACTCGACCACTTCGGCTTGGAAGTTGTTGTCGGTTACGTCTGTCACCGCATCTGGCATCTCGTTCTCCTTCTCCGTTGTACTTCAAAAAGTATAGCGGGGTCGTGAAGCTAGGCTGATAGCTGCTTCATGGCCGAACCGACGAACTCCGAGATCGCCTCTGCGCTGGATGAGCTGGGGGACCTCTACGAGCTCGACGGGGCGATCATCCACCGGATCGTCGCCTACCGCAACGCCGCCAAGGCGGTGCGCGACGCGCCGGTCTCGGTGACCGCGCTGGCGCGCGAGGGCCGGGCGACCGAGCTGCCCGGAATCGGCGCCACGATCCAGGAGAAGGTGCTGGCCCTCGCCGACGACGGCGCGATCCCGGCGGCGGTGAAGCTGCGGGCCAAGTTCCCCCCAGGGCTGCTGGAGCTCACCCGGCTGCCCGGGCTGGGTCCGAAGCGGGCGCGGCGGCTGTTCGAGGATCTCTCGGTCGACTCGCTGGATTCCCTGGAGGCCGCCGCCTCCGGCCATCAGATCCGCAAGCTCAAGGGGTTCGGCCCCAAGGCGGAGGAGAGCCTGCTGGCCGCGGTCACCCTGGCCAAGGCCGACGCCGAAGCGGGTGAGTCCAATGGTGGCTCGCGGCGGATCGTGCTCAACCGCGCGTTGCGGGACGGCGAGCAGCTGATCGACGTATTACGGGCGCATCCCGCCGCCGAGCGCGTCGAGCTGGCCGGCTCGGCGCGCCGGATGACCGACAGCGTCAAGGACCTGGACGTCATCGCCACCGCGTCGGATCCGGGCGCGCTGGCGGCAGCCGCCGCTGGGCTGGACCTGGTCCAAGACGCCCAGAATCCGGGAGAGGCGGGCGTGCGGCTGCGGACCCACACCGGGCTGCGGGTCGACCTGCGGATCGTCGCTCCCGACCAGTTCGGCAACCTGCTGCAGCACTTCACGGGCTCCAAGGAGCACAACGTCGCGCTGCGCGAGGCGGCGGTGCGCAAGGGCCTGCACGTCTCCGAGTACGGCGTGCTCGACGATGCCACCGGCGAGACCCATCGCTGCGAGCGCGAGGAGGAGGTGTACGCGCTCCTCGGGTTGGATTACATCGCGCCCGAGCTGCGCGAGAACCGGGGTGAGCTCGAGGCCGCCGCCGCCGGAACGCTGCCTGACCTGATCGAGACGGGTGATCTGCGGGGCGACCTGCATTCGCACACCACCGCCTCGGACGGCAGAGCCTCGATCGAGGAGATGGCGCTGGCGGCGCGGGACGCCGGTTACGAATACCTGGCGATCACCGACCACTCCGCCTCGTTCGGCCTGCGCAACGAGGTGTCGCCGGATCGGCTGGCCCACCAGATCGAGCGGATCCGCGAGCTGTCGGAGACCGACGCCGTCGGCGGCGTCAAGCTGCTGGCGGGATCGGAGGTCAACATCCTGCCCGACGGCTCGCTGGACTACGACGACGCGACGCTGGCCACGCTGGACTGGGTGGTGGCCTCCGTGCACTCGGCGTTTGGGATGGACTCGGCGGCCATGACCGCCCGGATCGTCCGGGCGATCGCCAACCCGCTCGTCGACACGATCGGCCACCTGTCCGGGCGCAAGATCGGGGCGCGGCCGCCGTACAACTTCGACTTCCCGGCCGTGGTGGAGGCGGCTTTGCAGAGCGGCACGATCCTGGAGATCAACGCCAGCCCCGACCGCCGCGACGTCAATGACGTGCACGCGCGAGCCGCCGCCACCGCCGGGATCCCGATCGCGATCAACTGCGACGCTCATCGCGTGGGCGGGTTCGAGGTCGCGCGTTATGGCGTGGCGACGGCGCGACGGGCGTGGTTGTCCGCGGCGGCGGTGGTCAACACCCGGCCGTGGGCCGAGGTGGCGGCGATGCGGCCGCGGGCGCGCGCGGGCTGAGGCCAGCGGGCGCGCGCGGGGCTGATGGCAGCGGGCACGCGCCGGCTGAGGGCCGCAAGCGCGCGCGGGCTGAGGCGCGGCCGCGGCGCCGGGGCGCCCGGCGGCGCGGACGGCAGACCCCGCGTCAGCGGCGTTTGGATCCTCCGGCGCCGCCGCGCCCGGGGCCGGCCCGGGCCGTCGCCGACGCCCGTGAACCCGATGACGCCGAACGTGCTCCGGACCCGGCGCCCGTGGCGGTCGCGGTCGCGGCCGCGGCCTGGGGCAACCCGATCCCGCGGGTCGGACCGGACCCGCGGACGCTGTCTGAAACCGGCTCGGCGGGGGTGACTCCCCAACCGCGCCAGCCGGTCTGGACGGCGGCGAACCAGGCGAGACCGATCAGGCACAGGATCGACGCGACGAAGAAGTTCACCCGCAGCCCGAGGAAGTAGTTGGAGTAGTCGATGCGCTGGGTCTCCTCGAAGATGCGAAAGCCCGAGTAGCCGGCGACGTAGAGCGCGAACAGCGCCGGGGCGCGGATCTTGCGATGCGCGCCCAGCCAGATCAGGAACGAGGCGAGCAGCAGGTTCCAGATCAGCTCGTAGAGGAACGTCGGCTCGAACGTCGGGACGTTGAGGTAACCAGGCGGACGATGGGCCGGCGAGATCTGCAGCGCCCACGGCAGCGATGAGGGTGCGCCGAACAGCTCCTGGTTGAAGTAGTTGCCGATCCGGCCGATCGCCTGCGAGACCAGCAGGCCGGGAGCCACCGCATCCATGAAGCGCAACAGGTCGTCGTGGCCGAGCCGGCGACGGAGTACCAGCAGGCCGACGACCGTCCCGGCGGCGATGCCGCCCCAGATGCCGAGGCCGCCGTCCCAGATGGCGAACACCCCCCACCAGTGATCCGGGACCTGGCTCGGCGTGGTGATGTCGAAGTAGATCCGTCCGCCGACCAATCCGGCCGGGAACGCCCACATGGCGACCTCGTAACACAGGTCGGGATCGCCGCCGACCCGCGCCCATCGCCGCCGGGAGATCCAGATGACGGCGGCGACCGCGAACACGTAAGCGATGCCGTAGGCGTGGAAGAAGAACGGGCCGACGCTGATCCCGTTGCTGGACGGGCTCGGGATGGACGCGAAGGCGCTCACGAACGCGGGTGCGGCAAGACGGTACTCACGGACTCCATCGTGGCAGCAATCGGGGAAGGACGCGGCGGCTTATGGTGGCAGTCACCGCCTCGCGGCTGAACGGCGCCACCAGCTCGGCGGCGCGTTGTGCGTAGCCGGCGACCGGATCGTCCAGGGCCGCGCGCAGCGCCGGGGCCAGGTCCTCGGCGACCAGTCGCGGGTCAAGCTCGCGGGCGAGCGCAAGCGCCGGATATGGGCCGGGGGCCGGCGTCGTCACCAGCATCGCGCCGTCGGCCAGCGCCTCGAGCGCGCCGATCCCGAAGTCCTCGCGCCGCGGCGCGGCAACGAATACCCGCGTCCGCCGCAGCAACTCGCGGTACTCGTCCGGTGCCAGCCGGCCGGCGAACCGCACCCCGGGCACGTCCTGAGCGGATTCGATCCCGGTGACGACGAGCGTCTCCCCCTCGCGCCGCGCCCGCTGCCACGCCTGCAGGATGAACGGGAGCCGGCGCTTGACCGGATCGGCGGCGTAGGCGAGCACGTCGACGTCGCGGATTGCCGCCGGCGGCCCGGATCTCTGCACCGCCACCGGAACCACGATCTTGTCCGGACGGGCGTCGGGACCGAGGGGCGCCAGCGAGCTGCGCGCCATCGTCAGCAGCAGCGGCGCCCGGGCCAGCCGCCGCGGTTCGAGCGCCCGCTGCCACACGCCGTGGCGGCCGGGCCGGTTCTCGGCCGCGATCGTGTCCAGCCAGATCGCGCCCGGGCGCGGCCACAGCAGCGCGGCGGTGATCGAGCAGTAGACGACCGCGGCCGGCCGGTGATCGGCGATCGCGCGGGCGGCGGCCCGGCGCGCCGCCAGCGCCTGCACCAGATCGGTGAGCATGAACGTTCGCACGTCGCGCAGGGGACCGGTGTCGACGGTCACCACCGTCGCGCCGGCTCTGGCAAACGCGCCGTGCAGCTCGCGGGCGGCGGCCCGCCACCCGGTGGTCGCCCCGACCGAGACGATGACCACGTCCACGGCGATCGGCGGCTACGGCCGCACCGACCGCGACGCGGCGGACCCGTTGAGCTCGCGCAGGTTGGTGCGAAAGCCCGGGGTCCGGACCAGCTGGATGGGGCGCAGCGGCGAGGTTCGCTCCACGTAGAAGCGAGCGCCGTCGCGCTGCTCGATCGCGGTCACCGCGGAGGCCTGGCGGCGCCAGGCGAGCGACCAGATCACGGCAAAGCCGGCAGCGATCGCCGGGACCTGCGGCAGGATCACTCCCAGCGCGCCGGCGCCGACGGTGGAGAACAGCAGCGGCCACAGCCGATTCAGCACGGTACGTGAGGGATTGACCTCGGGCAGGGAGGACTGGGTCCGAGCGCCGGCGAGCAGCGAGGCGATCGGGGGTGAGGTGTCCGCGCGGCGTCCGAGCCAGAGTCCGAACAACCCCCCCACCACCCACCAACCGGCCGCGATCGGGACCACCAGGTCGTGGCCACCGCCCACTGCCCCGGCGAGGGTGACGGCGGCCAGGGCGCTGGCCGCCGCGGCGCTGATCAACACCGTGGTGCGCAGGAAGTCGGCGAACCGCACCGGCGTTTACTCGCTACTGAGCGCTGCCAGCAGCTCGCGAACGCCGTCCGGCCCGTCGACGACGATGTCGGCCTCGGCGCTGATCTCGGATGGACCCTCCTCTGACTGGACGCCGACCCGCACCGCGCGCACCAGCCGTCCCTCCTGGACGAGCGAGCCGAGTGTCCGGAAGGCGTCCAGGTCGGTCGTGTCGTCGCCGACGTAGAGCGCCGACTCGATCTCCGGTCCCACCTCGTTGAGCAGCCGCATGATTCCGGCTCCCTTGTCGATCTTCACCGGTGGCCGGACCTCGAGGACCTTACGGCCCCAGTGGGTGCGCAGCCCGGCTGCCTGGGCGTGCTCGGCGATGACGTCGATCGCCGATCGGGCGGCCTCCTCGTCCGGGGCGCCGCGCCAGTGAAACGCGACGATCGGCCCCTTGTCCTCGAGCCGCACCCGGACCCGGCGAACCTCGGCGGTGTCGGCTTCGCGCCCGAAGTCGTGGATGCGCCGCACCCAGTCGGAGACCTCGGGGTCGAGCACCGCCTCGGTCCAGCCGGAGCGCAGCAGCTCGACGCCGTGGGACCCCACATAGTTGATCGAACCGATCGAGACCATCGCCCGCGCCTCGGAGGCACGGCGCCCGCTGACACACCCGACCAGCCCGTAGATGCGCGCCACCGCGATCAGCAGCTGCCGGGTCGACTCGGGCACATGGGCATCTGCGGCGTGGTCGACGATCGGCGCCAGCGTGCCGTCGATGTCGAGCATGATCGCTGCGCGTTTCGGGTTTGAGCGAAGCGGCGCGAGCGCCTCGGATAGGAGCGCAGACGTCACGGACCTAGTATGCCCCTTCACGGCTCGGGTGAGTGGTTCGGGAAGCCGCTGGGAGATACCGTTCACCGCGCCGGTGAGCCCGCGTCGGCGAGCGCCTCGGTGCGCGGAGCGATCCTCGCGCCGCGGTTAGGCTGCGGTTACGCTGCGGCTGACCCTGGGTCGGGCGGCGACGGCTCGGGGACGACCGGCGTGGCCGGCTCCTCGGGCGCCGGAACCGTGGCCGGCTCCTCCGGGTCGGCGGGGGTGCCGGGGTCGGGGTCGGCCGGCGGCACCGGAGCGTCCGGGACGATCGGGGTGCTCGGCTCCGAGGGCTGCGGGACCTCGAGCCGGGTCCGGGGGTGACGAAACTCCGGACGCCCGTCTGTCTGATAGATCGTTGCTGACATACGCCGTTCTTACCTCCCTCAACCTAGACTGCTCGGCCGTGGAGACTGTCTCTGAGTCAACCGAGCCCTGGGAAACCGACCCGATAGCGCTACCCGGTTTTGACCGGGTGCAACTAACGGGCTCATCGACGGCTGTGCTCGAGCCGCCGCTGCGGACTCGCGTGCGTGCCCGCCGCCGGCGCAGGATCTGGGTGGCGGTCGACGTCCGCCGGGAGCTGCTGTGGATCACCGTGATCTACCTGGGAGCACGCGTCCTGCTGCTGCTGGCGGCGTTCCTGCAGGCCAGCTTCGGCCATCACCCCTTCCAGTCAGAGCTCGCCAACTGGGACGGGCTCTGGTACCGGGAGCTGGCCAACAAGGGCTATCCGGACCATGTTTCCTACGGTCAGACCACGCTCGGGTTCTTCCCGCTGTTCCCGATGACGATCTGGGTGGTCGAGCACGTCATCGGGGCGCTGATGCCCGGTGACCTGATCCTGTCGGCGACGATCGCCGGGGTGATCATCTCCGGCGTCGGCGGCCTGGCGGCCACGATGCTCGTGCACCGCCTCGCCGAGGGCTGGTGGGACCGGGAAACGGCGCGCCGCGCAACCGTCCTGTTCGTGCTGTTCCCGGGAGCGGTGGTGTTCTCGATGGTCTACTCCGAGGGGTTGCTGCTGCCCCTGGCCGCCGGGTGCATCTACGCCCTGGAGCGACGAAGATGGGTGCTGGCCGGCGTGCTGGCCGGCTGCGCGACGGCGGTCCAGCCGGTGGGGCTGGTGCTGGTGCCGGCATGCGCCGTCTCCACGGCGCTGGAACTGCGGCGCCGGGGGTGGAGCCTGCGCGCCGCCCGGCGCAGCTTCATCGCTCCGATCCTGTCGGTCACCGGGATGGGCGCGTTCGCGCTGTTCTTGTGGGCGTGGACGGGCAGCCCGTTTGCCAACTACATCGCCCAGCATCACGGCTGGGGTGAGAAGACGGACCTCCTCGCGGTCTGGAACCTGACCAAGCGGCTGGGCGACGAGGTGTCGTTCAGTCACTTCAACCACCCGACGATCAACCTGAACCTGGTCGTCGGGCTGGTCGGCGCCGTGCTGCTGGTGGTGATGCTGGTTCTCGTCTACTTCTCGCGGCGCCAGATCTCGGTGGAGGCGCTGGTTTGGACGGCGGGGATCAGCTTCCTTGCGTTGACATCGGAATATGTGCCGCCCAACCCGCGCATGCTGATCACCGCGTTTCCGGCGCTGATGGCAGTGGCGCGTTACACCTGCGGCCGGTCGTTCCGGGTGCTGGCGTGGTGCAACGGCTTCTTTCTCGTCCTGCTCAGCCTGATGACGTTCTGGGTGCACATCCTGCGTCCGTGATCGCCGGCCCGAGCGTCAGCGACGGGTGGCCTGCGTCTCCGGTCGCCCTCTTCCGGGCATCAGCGTGACGTGGATCATGCTGGCGTAGCCGAACCTCTGCACCGGGCCGAATCCGAACTGCCGCTCCAGCGTGGCGCGCAGGCGCAGCCACCGGGCGCGGTTGGCACGTGCCTGCACGGGCCCGTTGGCTTGGCCTTCGTGGCTCGAGACCAACCACATGCGCCGGCATCCGGCCGCCCGCCCGCGGATCTGCGCCGCCGACAGCGTCTGGTAATCCTCGACATACGGCCTGACGGGGCCCCAGCCGATCGCCGGCAGGATCGACCGGGGAGCTCGTGAGGCGGCGGCGCCGAGGTAGTACCGGAACGCCATCCGCGCATCCTGCGGATAGAAGGCGATGCAGTCTCCGGGTCGCGACTTGGCAAGCACGCGAGCGGTCACCGTCTGCCAGGGCTCCGGGGACACGCCGTAGCTCGTCGCCACGGGAATCGCCCGCAACCCGACCACCACGATCAGCGCCACCGCCGCCGCCAGCCCGCGCCGGTGCCGATCACGCACCACCGACGCCAACGCCAGCGAGATCGCCGGCGTGACGGTGATCAGGTTGCGCGGCACGAAGATCGGCTGCGCCACGAAGGAGTACACGAACGTGAGCCCCACCGGAACGGCACACCAGGAGAGGATCAGCGTCATCCCCCACACCGCCTCCCCACGGCGCCGGCGCTGGACCACGTCGACCGCGAGCGCGGCCAGAGCCGCCACCGTGGCCCACATCAACGCGTACGTCCACGCAGCGGGATGGAAGCTGGGGTCGAGCCCCGATGAGGTCAGCAACTCCAGCACCTGGGTCTCGACCATGCGAGTCGGACGCGGGACCCAGAACAGCTGCCCGGCGCCGCGATGGATCGCCAGGATCGCCAGCGGCACGCAGCAGACGGCCGTCCCCACCAGTGAGGCGGTGACCCGGCGCAGCGCGAAGCGACGGTGGATGAGTGCCAGCAGCTGCGCCGGCACCACCAGCACCGCGACGAAGCTGCAGTACATGGCCAGGGTCATCGCCAGGCCGTAGGCGATCGCCGGCCACCGAGCCGGCGACGCGCGTTCCCGCGGATCGCCCAAAGCGATCAACGCGAGATAGGCGACGCACACGAACGCCACCATCGGCGCATAGCCGCGCGCGGTCTGAGCCCAGTAGACGAGCGGGAGGCTGACCGCGGCCAGCAGGCCCGCGACCAGCGCCACCAGGTCTCCGAACAGCCGCCGAGCGATCACCCCGGTGAGCGCGACCGTGACCGCCACCGCCACCGCCGAGGTGATGCGGAGGACCAGCAGCCCATCTCCGAATGCGCCGATCAGGAGGTGGATCAGCAGGTAGTAGCCGGACATGTTGCCCCCGTCGTGGGCGATCGCCAACCACAGCGCGGAGCCGTGCTGGGAGGCGATGGAAACCGTGGCTCCCTCGTCGAAGCCGAGACTGCGTCCGGTGATGTCGTAAAGCGACAATGCCGCCGCGAGCGCCGCCGGCGCCACCACCGCGATCCCGCCCAGCGACCGGCGATCCCGGCCGCGGACGGGTATGGCGAGACGCGGCTTTTCTTGAACGGGAACGGACACGCGTCAGGTACCGGCCAGCGCGCCGGGTGGCGTATCGGGGACTCGCGATGGTCCCGCGACCGTGCTCCCGCCCTCACCGGGGCCCGCCGCGTCACGGCCACCGCCGCGGCGGCGGGCACGGTACCACGCGATGCCGATCAGCGTGTAGACGATCGCGACGGCCGGGGCGGATTGAAGCGGCAGCGCCAGGATCCCTGAGGGCTTGACCACGAACACCGACACGGCGATCGCCGCCGCCACCAGGTTCGAGCGCTGCACCGGGCGCAGCGCGGCGATCAGCGCCAGCCCCCAGATGCAGTACCACGGCCACGCGGCGGGACCCAGTGCGGCCGCGATCAGCAGAAAGGCGCCGAGGTGGCCGACCAGGGTAGCGATCCGCACGCGGTAGACGAGCACCAGCCCAACCATCGCGGTCGCGATGATGCCCACGGTGCCGAGCGCGTTCTCGAAGCCGCGCGACGAGGGGGCGAACCCGATGTCTCTCAGCAAGGAGGCGACGGTGTAGCCGGCCGCGGTGACGGGCGTGATCGCGAGGTGGACCTTGGCCGGCGTCGACAGCAGCGAGGCGGAGATCCAGCTGACGCCGACTCCCGTGGCCAGCGTGACGATGCCGAGGATGGCGAGCGTGACCAGCCCGGCGGTGGCGAGGAAGCGCAGCTGGCGGGCGGGCGTGCGCTCGGCTCGCGCCCAGGCGACGGCGATGAACACCACTCCGGCCAGCGCGGGCAGCTTGACCATTGCCGCGATGGCGCAGATCGCGACCCCCACCAGGGGCGCACCGCCGAGCGCGCAGGCGACTCCGGCGGCGAGCAGGCCGACCATCAACAGGTCGTTGTGGCCGGGAACGATCAGCTCCAGCATCACGAGTGGGCTGAGCAGTCCGAGCCACAGTGCCCGCCGAGCATCGGTCCCCAGCGCCCGCGTCAGCCGTGGCAGCGACGCCGCCAGCAGCGCCAGCCCGATCAGCTCGAGCCCACGGGTCAGCAGCGCCCCCGCCACCAGGTGCGTCCCAGCGATCCCGACGATCCCGCTGACCAGGTCCAGGAACAGCGGCCCGTAGGGCGCCGTCGTGCCCCGCCAGAACGGGGAGACGGCAGCGAGCACGTGCGGGCGACCCAGCGCGGACAGGGCCTGGGGCGCGATCAGGTACGGGCTGTGCCCGAGGTGGAGGATCGTCCCCTGGGCCAGGTAGCTGTAGATGTCGCGGCTGAACAGCGGCGGCGCCGCCACCAGGGGGGCCGCCCACACGGCGCAGATGACGAGCAGCCCGCGCGCTGACGGCAGCGCCCGGCCCAGCGCCAGCCAGGCGCAGCACAGCGCCCCCATGCCGATGTAGACGAGGATCAGGCTGGCCGAGTGCCCCGCCGGTCCCGACGGGAGATACCACCAGCCGACGACCGAGTCACTGACGGCACGCGGCGCCGCGTAGGCCACCAGCAGCGAGCCGGCGAGCCCGAGCGCCGCCAGCCGGCGGGTCGATCGCGGGGACGCGGGAGCGCTCATGTCACGGCCCGGGCCCGCCGGCGGTTCAGATCGATGCGGCTGCATCCCCGCCGTTGCGCAGGCGCTTGACGCGATCCTCGAACAGGCGCATGACGCGATCCTCGAGAGTCAGAGAGCTCACGGCGTTCGAGCGTAGTGGGCGACGTGAGCCGGCGCACCTGCCTCCCTTTGCGTGGCCGCCGGCATCCGGTATAACCGCCGGGGTATGCGGCCGCGTAACAAGAACCTCGTCATGACCGCGATGGTCTTCTCCGTCGCGATGATGTTCATCGATCAGACGATCGTGGTGTTGGCGATCCCGAGTCTGCAGCACGATCTGCACCTGTCTCCGACCGAGTCACAGTGGATCATCAACGGGTACCTGCTTTCACTGTCAGCCTTCTTCGCGCTGGGGGGCAGGCTCTCCGACCTGCTCGGGCACCGGCGAGTGGTGATCACCGGCACGATTGCCTTCGCCCTCTTCTCCGCGCTGTGTGGCGCCACTCCGACGGGCTCGATCGGAGCGACGTGGATGATCGTCTTCCGGGTTCTCCAGGGCGCCAGCGCCGCGTGCCTGTTCCCGGCGGCACTGGCGATAGTCGTGTCCAACTATGAGATCGACGAGCGCGGCAAGTACCTTGCGATCTTCTTCTCCGTCTCCGGGGGGCTGACCGCGATCGGACCGATCGCGGGTGGCTATCTGACACAGTGGACCTGGCGTTCGATCTTCTGGATCAACGTCCCGGTGGCGATCGTCGCGGTGGCGCTGACGGTTATCGCGCGGCCCGAGTCCGAGCGCCGCCGGGAGCCGATCGACGTCCGCGGAGCGCTGCTGGTCTGCGCCGGCATGGCCCTCGCGGTGCTCGGCCTGCAGCAGGCGAGCGTGTGGGGGTGGGGAAGCGTGGCCACCTGGGGCTGCCTGATCGTGGGGCTGGTCCTGCTGGCGGCGTTCACCCTCTGGGAGTTGCGCACCGATCCACCGCTGGTGCCGATGCGGCTGTTCGCCAACCGGGGATTTGCCGTCGACAACGCGGTGCTGTTCCTGCTCTCCATCTGCTTCATCCCGCTGTTCTTCATCGCCAGCCTGTACGCACAGGTGGCGCTTGGGGAGACCGCCTCCAACGCCGGGCTGTTCCTGCTGGTCTTCTTCGGAGGATTCACGATCGCGGCGCAATGGGGTGGCCGGATCCTCGACGCGCGGGGCGCGCGTCCCACCGTCGTCCTCGGCTGCGCGGTCGCCGCAGTCGGCTTCTATCTGTGGGGCTCTCACCTGGATCAGCTCGCCTTCTCCAAGCAGTGGTACTTTCTCGCCATCGCCGGGGCCGGCATCGGAATGGTCCTCGGCCCGGTCAGCACCGACGCCCTGAACCGCGCCTCCCGGACGGCGTACGGCGCCGTGACCGGAGTGACGCAGACGGTCCGCAACTTCGGCGGCAGCCTGGGCTTGGCAGTGCTGGGCTCGCTCTTGATCACCGAAACGACGACCAAGGTGGAGCGCACGCTCGGCGGCTTCGGGGTGTCCAAGCCGGTCGCCGACCGGGTCGCGCGGGCGATCTCGGGAGCCAGCGGGGGCGCGGGTCATGCTGCGGGGCGGCAGCCGGGTCGCGTCACCCAGGCGGTTGCGCTGGACTTCGCGCTCGCCACGAAAATCGTCGTGTTCGGGATGGCCGCCGCGATGGCGGTCGCCTTCGTCGTCTCGTTCCTGGGTCTGCCGCGCGGGCGCTCCTACGCCGAGGCCGACTCCCCGGCCGGAGCCGAGCTCGGGAGCGAAACGGCGATGTCCGAGGCCCAGACCTCCAACTGAGGGCGTCCGTTCAGGGCGGCTCTACGTCGTGTACGGGTCCGACCGCTCCCAGCGCGCGGGCAGGCCGTCGTCGTCGCTGATCCGGGGTTGGTCGACGCCGTCCTCGGGCTCCGTCGCCTGCGCCGCGCCGCCGGCTCTCGCACCCGCGCCGCCGGCCGCCGCGGTGTGGCCGCCCCAGCTCCCAGGCTTGGCCTCCTCGCCAAGGTCCAGGACATTGAACGGCTGGGTGACCTGGGGATCGGCCGCGGCCGCCTGGGATCCGGCCGCTGCCCCCGTTCCCGTTGTCTCGACGTCGGCCGGGAAGCGCTCCTGGGCGCGATCGGCGAGTGACGCCAGCGCTGCCGACACGCCTCGCACGTCCTCGAGCAGCCGCTCGCGCTCGCGCCACACCGAGTCGGTCTCGGCGTCCAGCTCGCGCAGTCGGTGCTTGGCCTGGGCGGTCATGGCGACGGCGTTGGCGGCGGCGTCGGCGACGCAGCGCTCGGCCTGCTCCTGCGCCAAGCGGGTGGTCTCGTTGGCCTTGTCGTGCGCGACGACCAGGATCGAGGCGGTCTGCTCCCCGATCCGCTCCAGCTCCTCGGTGATCGAAACCGTCGGGCCGCGACTCGCGCGAAGCTCCGACAGCTCGCGCTCGAGCGAGGCCAGGTGCTGGTCGACCGTCGCGCGGTTGTAGCCGAACCGCGAGAGCGGGAACCGGGATGGCTCCTCGGCCTCCGGCGCCGGGCGGGCCCCCGTCGGCTCTTCGCGCTGGGCGCTCGGGGTCAGCTCCCGGATCGGATCGGGTGCCGGCGGATAGCCGGTTTCCGGCTGCTCGTCATCGAGGCGATCAGCCCCGGTGATCCAGTTGGCGAAGCGGCCGGCGACGTCGGTGAACGGGGAACGCGGCTCATCCTGGGACTGGACCGGTCCCTCAGACCGAGGCTCGAAACGATGAAGGCGGTTCATGCGATGACTCCCTTGGCTGGCGATCACGAGGCTGTTCGGCGCCCGCGCCCGGTTCCCTGTCGTCATGACGGTGGCGCCAGCTTTCGTGCAATCGCCGAACCGATCAGTCGGTGGCGACCGCCACCCGCCGTGCCGCCGCCCGCGCCAGCGCCAGGTGATGGCGCTTGACCCCGCCCAGCAGCGCCCGGTCGACCTCTCCGCGCTTGTACAGCCAGTGGACATCCGCTTCCCAGGTGAAGCCGATCCCGCCGTGTGCCTGGATCGCCGAGGCGGTGACCGCGCGGGCGGCGGTCGCGGCCGCGGCGGCGGCCAGCGCACCCGCCTCGCCGAGGCGCTCGGGGTCGTCGCCGGCGGCCCAGGCCGCGTAATACGCGGCCGAGCGGGCGCTCTCGGTGTGCAGGAGCATCTCGGCGCAGCGATGGGCAACCGCCTGAAACGACCCCACCGGCACCCCGAACTGCCTGCGCTCCTTGACGTAGTCGACCGTCATCTCCAGCCCACGCTGGCAGACCCCGACCACCTCTGCGGCCACCGCAATGCGCACGCGGTCGGCGACGTTCCCGGCCAAGGGCTCGCCCTGTCCGCGGGCGACGGCGAACCGGCGAGTGGGATCGATGGTGATCAGCGGCTCGGACTCGGGCGCCGGCACCAACCGCGGCTCCTCGTCGTCGATCAGCACGACGACGTCGGCGCCGTGCCCGTCGGCGACGAGCTCCGGAGGACCGACGCCGGCGGTGAGCTCGCCGGCGACCAGGCCCGGCAGCCAGCGCTCGCGCTGCTCGTCGCTGCCGGCGGCCTGGATGACGGCCGCGGCGACCGCCGTGGACAGAAATGGCGTGGCGGCGCAGGCATAACCGAGCTCTTCCGACAGCACGGCCAGCTCGACCGCACCGAGGCCTTGCCCGCCGTACTGCTCGGCGACGGCGATGCCGGGCCAACCCAGGTCCACTATCTCCCGCCACAGCGCGGCGTCGTAAGCGTTCTCCTGGGCCGCTTCACGGACCTTGGCGAAGGGTGAGCGCGCGCTCAGCAGCTCCCGCGCCACGTCCTTGATCTCCCGCTGCTCCTCGGTCAGGTCAAAATCCATCTCTCACCTCGGAGGGTGGCTAGCGGGCCTTGGGCAGGCCGAGCACGCGCTCGGCGACGATGTTCTTGAGCACTTCGGTGGTCCCGCCCTCGATCGAGTTGCCGCGGGCGCGGAGCAGCTCGTAGGACCACCGGCCGCCCGCCATCAGCGCGCTCGGGCCGAGCAGGTCGGCGGCCAGCTGGGTCAGCTGCTGGTTGGTGTCTGACCACATCCACTTGGTCAGCGATCCCTCGGGCCCCGGCTGGCCATATTTCTCGATCGCCGTCAGCCCGCGATACGCGGTGAGCCGCAGGACCTCGGCCTTCAGGTGCAGCTCCCCGAGCCGGTCGGCGACCACCGGATCGTCCAGTAGATCGCGCTCGGCCGCCTCCACCACGACGCGATCGAGCAGCTGGCGCAGCCGGACCTGAAGGAAGAAGGCCAGGCCGGCGCGCTCGTTCATCAGCGTCGTCAACGCCACCTTCCAGCCGTTGCCTACGCCGCCGACCACGTTCTCCCCGGGGATCCGCGCGCCGTCGATGAACAGCTCGTTGAACTCGCTCTCGCCGGTGATCTGGCGCAGCGGCCGGATCTCGACCGCGTCCTGCTCCATGTCCATCAAGAAGTAGGTCAGCCCCTTGTGCTTGGCCGCGTCGGGATCGGTCCGCGCCACCAGCATGCACCACTTCGAGTACTGGGCCCCGCTGGTCCAGACCTTCTGGCCGGTGACGACCCAATCCTCCCCGTCGGCGACGGCGCGGGTCTTGAGGCTGGCGAGGTCAGAGCCGGCATCGGGCTCGGAGAACCCCTGGCACCAGATCTCCTCGGCGGTCAGGATCGGCGTCAGATACCGGTCCTTCTGCTCCGGGGTGCCCCAGGTCATGATCGTCGGCCCGGCCAGGAGCAGGCCGAGCACGTTGGCCGGGAGGGGCCCCCCGGAGCGACCGAGCTCCTCGAAGAAGATCGCCGACTGGGTCAGGGTGGCGCCGCGCCCGCCGTACTCCTGCGGCCAGTGCACGGCGGCCCAGCCGTCCCGGGCGAGCTCGCGCTGGAAGTCGCGCCGCCAGACGTAGTGCGCCTCCTCGTCTCCCACGGGCTCATCGCCGGGGACATGGTCGGCAAACCACGCCCGGAGCTCCTGTTGGAAAGCCAGCTCGGGCTCGCTGAAGGTCAGGTCCATGCTTTCACTGATTCTCGGCGAAGGTGATCGTGAACGCCGTCCGGTACTCCCCTCCGGGCGCCACCAGTGTCAGGTCACTGCCATCGACCAATGCGTTCGTCGGCGCCGTCATCGGCTCGAAGCAGATGAAGTCGCTGTCCGGCGGCGCATACACCTGGGCGAACGGATACCCGTTCTCAAACGTCACCCGGAGGGGCTGCGGCCCGGCGGCGACGGTGAACTCGGGCGGCGTCGACAGCCCACTCAGGCCCTCGTCGAAGCTCTGCTCACCGAGGCGAAACCGCGGCGAGGGCAGCGGCACGGTGTCGCCGGTCGGGATCATCTGTGCGTCGAGGACGAGTCGTCGCGAGGCGCCCAGCGCCACCTGCCAGTCCGCTCGGCCGAGGTCGCCCGGCGGGATCAGGTACGGGTGATAACCGAACGAGACCGGCACGGCGTCGGCGTCGGTGGCGCGCAGCGTGGTGACCAGAGCGAGCTTTGCATCGTCCACCCGAGCCTGGAGTCGCAGCTCGTGAACGAACGGGAACAGCTCGAGCAGCTCCGCGCCACTCCACTCCAGGCGCGCCTCGAGGCGGTCCTCGCCGGCGTTCTGTGCCCGCCAGCGCAGCTTGCCCGGCAGAGCACCATGGATCGGGAGGCCGTTGGGGTCAAGCGCGTACCGGCCGTCGGCGGCGGGAAGCTCCACCCGCTTGTCGCCCACCGCGTAGCTCGGTGAAGCCAGCCGGTTGGCCCAGGGATGCAGCAGCGGAATGCCCATCGTCTTGCCCTGCTCCGCATAGGCGCGCACCCCGTGGCCGCCGTCGAGCAGTTCCACACCGAGGTGCGTGAGCGAGTGGCAGACCATGTTGGCGTCCGGCACGAACTGAGCCTGAACCGTGCCGGCGGGGTTGCCGATCGTCACCGTCTCGAATCCGTCGACTGCTCCCACGCCATCGCCTCCCTGTCGGTTTCACTGCCCGGCTGAGAAGCATCTCACGGCGCCACCCGGCGGCGGGCGTTCTCGGGCGGCGTCAATTCTCGATCAACCGCGGCGGCAGCACCGAACCGACCGACCCGGTGACCTCGATCGCGGTCAGGCGACCGTAGAAATCGAAGTGCAGGACCAGCGAGTCGAGCGCCGGAATCCGATCGGCCTCGTCGTGCTCGCCGAGCGCCACCGAGTCCCTGACCTCGCCGTCGCCCAACCGGATGTAGGCGCTTTGATCCGGCGAAGTCGTGATCGGGATCTCGGCCACGTGGCGAACTCTACGGCGGCGATGGGCGCCGGTCCAGAATCCTCCGACTCTTCGGCGGCGCCTCGGTGATCTCAGCCGCGCTCCGCCGGTTGGGTCAGCGGCGCTGGAGCCGGCTGGCCTCGAGCAGGTCCGCCAGGCGGACGAGCTTGACCCGGGGCCGGCCGGCGGGCAGCCCCCGTTCGGACTCGTGGGCGTCGATCGCCTCCCAGCCCTCCCAGGTCACCACTCCGGCGACCCGGCCGATGACCCAGTCGGCGACGGCGGTCGGATCAGCCAGCTCGGGTTGCGGCTGCGCGAGGCAGCCGGCCTCGGCGTCCTCGACGATCCGGGCGACGGTGTCGGCGGCGTCCTTCTTGTTGGTGCCGATCACCCCGGTGGGACCCCGCTTGATCCACCCGACCACGTACTCGCCCGCGCAGACACCGTCCTCGTCGACGACTCGTCCTTGAACATTGCGGATCAGTCCCCGCGGGTCATCGAACGGGAGCCCCGCCACCGGAATGCCGCGATAGCCGATCGAGCGCAGCACCAGCCCGCATTCGATCACCTCCTCCTCGCCGGTCGGCTCCGCGCGGACGCGGCCATCGCCGGCGGTGACCAGCCGGTTGATGCTCACGCGTACGCCGGTCACCGGTCCGTCCTCCGTCTCGCCCAGGATCTCGATCGGCGAACGCAGGAAGCGCAGTTCCAGACGGTGCGACTTGCCCGCCGGCACCCGCTGGGCGTAATCGCGCAGGATCTCCAGGTTGCGGCGCTTGGTCGCGTCTTCGGGCTCGGCCACCCCCTCCAGCTGCGCCGGGTCGACGATCACGTCGGCGCGCTCGAGCTCCCCGAGCTCGCGCAGCTCCGGATTCGTGAACGCCGCCTCCGCCGGGCCGCGCCGGCCGAGCAGCACCACCTCGGTCACGCCGGCGGTCCCGAACACGTCCAGGGCGTGATCGGCGGTGTCGGTCGGCGCCAGCTCCCGGGGATCCAGCACCAGCATCCGCGCGACGTCGAGCGCCACGTTCCCGTTGCCGATCACCACCGCCCGTCCGCCGTTGAGATCGAAGCTGTGGTCGGCGAAATCAGGATGGCCGTTGTACCAGGCGACGAACTCGGTGGCCGGATGCGATCCCAGCCGGTCCTCCCCCGGGATCCCCAGCCGATTGTCGATCGAGGTCCCGATCGCGTAGACGACGGCGTGGTAACGGGCCAGGAGCTCCTCGCGTGAGATCTCGCGGCCAAGCGTGACCCCGCCGAAGAAGCGAAACGACTCGTGCGCCGCGATCTTCGCGTACACCCGGGTGACCGACTTGATCTTCGGATGATCCGGCGCCACCCCGGCGCGGACGAGGCCGAACGGCGTCGGCAGGGCGTCGAACAGATCGACCTCGAAGCCGGCCTTCAACAGCTGGTCGGCGGCGTAGAAACCCGACGGTCCCGCTCCGACGATCGCCGCTCGGTTCATCCGCTCACCACGTTCGCCGCCTGTGCCATCACGAGCGAGGCTAGAGCAGGGCGCCCGGAGGGGCGGGCGCGCCGATCAGCTCGGGTTGCGCGCCGGCGACCGCGCCCGATCCGCCCGCCTGCGCGGCCGATACCGGGCCAGTCCCACGCCGGCGAGGCACAGGATCCCGCCGGGCAGCGCCACCAGCGCGGGAACCTCGCCGAGGATGATCCAGCCCAGCAACACCGCGATCGGCGGGACGAGGTATGTCGTCGCCCCCAGCTTGCCCGCCGCCGTGTGCGACAGGGCGTAGGCCCAGATCGAGAAGCCGATCGCGGTCGGCACGAGCCCGAGATAAATCGTCCACAGAAGAGCCGACCGGTGAGCGTCGCCGGCCTGGGTGATGAGCGACGGGGCGTAGGGCAGACAGCACACCGCCCCGATCGTGCACGCCATAAACGTCACCGCCAGCGGCGAGCCGTGGCGCAGCGACGGCTTCTGGGCGACGACGCCGACGGCGTAGACGGCGGCGGCGATGATGCACAACGCGGCGCCCCAACCGGCGCTGACGCCGTGACCCGAGGTGCCTGCGGCGATCAGCGCCACCCCCGAGAACGAGACGGCGCAACCGAGCAGCAGCAGCCGGCCGATCCCCTCCTTGAGGAAGACTCCGGCGAGCATCGCGATGAACAGCGGCGCGACGTTGACCAGCAGCGACGCCGTGCCGGCGTCGACGCGACGCTCGGCCGAGTTCAGCGCCACGTTGTAGGCGCCGAACCACAGCACACCGCAGATCACCACTCCCGGCAGGCCGGGACGACGAACCAGCGGCTCGCGCCGGATCAGCATCAGCGCGCCGAGGGCGAGACTGCCGACCAGCAGGCGGGCGAGCGCGAGCGGACCGGGCGCAAGCTCACGGCCGGCGTAACGAATCCCGACGAACGCCGACGCCCACAGGCAGACGGTGACGAGGGCGGCGATCAGGGGCAGCCGGTCACGGGCCCGCGGGCCGGGTGTGGATTCCCGTGCCCGATCGCCGGCGCCGGCGGCTGACTCTCCTATGTGGTCGTCAACCGCCGCCACGCGCGCGCCGTGACTGGAAGGTGGCCGCGTTGGATCGCCCGCAGACGTCGGTCATCGTGTCAATTGAACGCGATCTCGCCTGCGAACGTGAGATGCCGGCGATGACGGATAATTCTCGGATCCGCCGGCTGTCGGCCGGCCCTAGCGAGGGAGGACCCTAATGACAGCTCTTGCATCCGGCGGCCGCGCTTCGCGGCTGCTGCGAACCGCGATCGCCCTCAGCGGCGTCGCCACCCTGGGGTGCGCGATCGCACTCGCGTCCGTCTCGTCAGCCGGCGCCGCGACGCCCCGCTGCCAGACCGGCGGACTCGTGGTGTGGATCGACACCCAGGGCAATGGCACCGCCGGCACGATCTTCTACACGCTGCAGTTCACGAACCTGTCGGGCCACGCCTGCACGCTGCGCGGCTATCCGAGAGTGTCCGCGGTCAACCTCGCCGGTCGTCAGGTGGGCAGCGAGGCGACCCGGCTGAGCGGCACGCCGGTACGCACCCTGACCGTCGGCAAGGGCGGCACCGTGAAGGCGAACCTGGGCATCGTGGACGTCGGCAACTTCCCGCGGGCGGTGTGCCGGCCGACGACTGCGGCGGGGCTGCGGGTGCTCCCGCCCAACGGCCTTCGGTCGAAGGTGATCCCGTTCCCGTTCGCCGCGTGCTCGCGGACCGGAACCCCCTTCCTGCGCGTCGACCCGGTCGTGAGGTGAGGCCGCCGGCCGCGCCGGCCGTTCGGGCCGGCGCGGCCTGGTCCCGGGGCGCCAAGCGCCGTCGCCCGACAACCGGCGAGGAGTTCGGGCGTGAAAGTCGAATCCAGTGGCGAAACCAGCCGGCGCCGCCGGTAAGGTTTGTGATCGGAGACCAAGATGCCTGACGCCGCACTCGCGAACCGACAGCCGGCCCTGCCCGTGAGGTTGGCGATCTCCTGGCTCACCAACGCGATCGTCCTGTTGATCGTGGTCGCCGTCCTCGGCCGGGCTCACTCGACGGGGGCGGGGGCGCTCCTGGCGGCGGCTGCCGTGTTCGGCGTGCTCAACACGGTGCTCAAGCCGCTCCTGCGCTTCATCACCCTGCCGCTGGCGCTGCTCACCTTCGGCATCGCGTGGTTCTTCGTGTCGATGCTGATGCTGTGGATCACCGACGAGATCGTCAGCGGATTTCACATCGTCGGGTTCTGGGGCTACGTGCAGGCGGCGCTGATCGTCTGGGTCGTCAACCTGGTGCTCGACTTCACCCCGGGACCGTGGCAGATCACCGGCCGCCGGCGGCGGGCGCACCTGCGCCGCGGGAGCGAGCGGTAGCGACGCCGGGCTGGTCGGCCCAGCCCTGACGGAGCAGTGCCAGCAGGGCGTCGGGCGGCTGCGCGCCGGACACTCCGATGGCGCGGTCGACCACGAACGTCGGAACCGCGCTGAGACCCAGCGAAGCGGCGGTGCGTTCGTCGTCGCGCACCTCGGTGGCGTACCGATCTCCGGCCAGGGTCACGCGGATCTCCTCGGCGGGGAGGCCCGCCTCGGCGCCGAGTGCGACCAGCGTCTCCGGGTCGCTGATCAGCTCGCCGTCGCTGAAGTAGGCGCGCAGCAGACGCTCCTTGACCGCGTCCTGGAGACCGTGCTCATGAGCGAGGTGCAGGACTCGGTGGGCGTCGAACGTATTGCCGGCGCGGGCGATGTCCAACCGGAACGTGAGGCCCTCATCGGCCGCGGTCTCGGTCATCTGCCGCTGGGACTCACGCGCCCGTTCCAAGGACATTCCGTACTTCTGCGCCAGATGGGCGATCCGATCGCCCGAGCGCTCCGCCGGGGCCTCCGGATCGAGCTCGAAGCTGCGCCACACCACGTCCACCTCGTCCCGGTGCTCGAACTGTGCCAGGGCAGCCTCGAAACGCCGTTTGCCGACATAGCACCAGGGACAGGCGACGTCTGACCAGATCTCGATCTCCACGATGGCTCCTGAGTCGTTGAGTACGCAAGCGAGTCTAGTCAGGCCAGGCCTCGGGGGTCGGCTCGGCCGCAAGCCGCCTGGCACCCGCTCGCCCGGCGCACGAGCCGCCCTGGTGTCGCCGTCAGTCGCCCCCGGGCCCGTACTGGAGCGCCCCCTTGACCCCGGCGTCGACGGTGTTGAGCCGGTACAGAGCCACCGCCTCGGCCGAAGCGAACCGGCCGCCCGGGGCCGACGCCGGCCCATGATGGGTGATCAGGCAGTGCAGCAGCGCCAGCCGGCGGTCCTCGTCCAGCACCCCGACGCTGCGCTCCGAGACGATCTGCTCGCCGATCACCAGGTGACCGAGCAGCCCGCCCTCGGCGGTGAGGCCGATCTCGGCCCCGTAGGTGAATTCCCGCGTGCGTCCCAGATCGTGGGTCAGCGCCGCGGTCAGCAGCAGGTCAGAGTTCAACCCCGGATGCAGCTGGCAGGTCTCATAAGCGAGCGTGGCGACGGCAACCGTGTGCTCCAGCAGTCCCCCCAGATAGGCGTGGTGCCCGGTCCGCGTGCACGGGGCGCGCCGCCAATCCGCCCGCAGCGCCGCGTCGCCGAGCAACGAGCGCAACAGGTCCCCATAGCCGCGGTCGTAGACCTCGCCGGCGAGATGCTCGAGAAAGCCCTCCAGCTCATCCACGTCGCGGTAGGCGGTCGGCAGGAAGCGTCCCGGATCGATCTGGTCCTCGGCCCCGATCCGGCCAACCTCAGAAACCTCCAGCACCAGCTCGTCCCGGAACCGCTCCACCCGACCGCGCACCCGCACCACGTCGCCGCGGTCAAAGCGCCCGGCCAGAGCGTCGGCGTTACGGAATGCCCGGGCCGGCAGCTCGCCGCTGCGATCGCGCAGCTCGAGCGCCAGGTAGGGCGATCCGCTCCGCGTCATCCGCCGGTCCTTGCGGGTGCACGCGAACACCCCGTCGACCTCCTGCCCGGCCCGCAACCCGCTGACCGAGACCACGGTCCTGTCGTCTGGCGCCATCAGCGCATGATGTACGGTGAGTCGGATGCAGCCGTTGCAATGGGAGCACCGTCCGGACGGCCTTCGGGCCCCAGCGCTGGTGTGCGCGTTCAAGGGCTGGAACGACGCTGCCGACGCCGCCTCCAGCGCGATCCAGTTCGTCGGCACCGCCCTCGGCGCCCGCCGGTTCGCGACGATCGACCCGGAGGAGTTCTACGACTTTCAGGCCACCCGGCCCCGGGTCAAGATGATGGAAGGCCAGACGCGGGAGATCGTGTGGCCGGCGGTGGAGCTGTTCGAGGCCCGCGTGCCCCGGGCGCCCCGGGATCTGATCCTGATGACCGGCTCAGAGCCGTCATTTCGCTGGCGGACGTTCTGCCAGCTGGTGGTGGAGCTGTCCGAGGCGCTCGGCACTCAACTGTTCGTGACGGTCGGGGCGCTGCTCGCCGACGTCCCGCACACGCGGGGGATCTCGGTCACCGGCCTGAGCTCGGATCCGGCGCTTGTCGCCCGCCTCGGACTCGCGCCCTCCTCCTACGAGGGACCGACCGGGATCGTCGGCATCCTCCACGCCGCCTGCCAGCAGGCCGGCCTGCCCTCGGCCAGCCTGTGGGCCGCCGTCCCGCACTACATCGCCGCCACCCCGAACCCGAAGGCGGCGCTGGCGCTGGTGCGAAAGCTCGAGGGACTGGTCGGCGTCGCCGTCGACGCCTCAGAGCTGGAGTCGGCGGCCTCGGACTACGAGCGCCAGGTCAACACCGCGGTGCAGAGCGACCCCGACGTCCAGGCGTTCGTCGAGCGCCTGGAGCAGGCCGCCGGGGAGGAGGCCGACGACTCACCTTCCGCGCTCCCCTCCGGCGACACCATCGCCCGGGACCTGCAGCGGTTCCTGCGCCAGCGCGGCGGCGAGGGTCCGGGGGCCGAGTAGCGGCTCACCGCTCAGCCGCCGGGCACACCAGCCGGTAGTCGCAGATCGAGCACGCCGCAAACGACGGCGTCGGCTCGAACCCCTGGGCGAGGATCCCCTCCGCCACCTCCATCGCCACCTCACGTACCCACTCACCCCGGTCGCCGTCGTCGTCGGGCACCGCCACCTTCTGATCGTCCAGCAGGTAGTAGTAGGCCTGACGCGACGCCTGCAGCCGCCACGACTCACGCGCCCCCACCGCGTACAGCGACAGCTGCACGTCGTCGGCGAGGGCCGCGGCGCTCTTGGGCCGGCCCGTCTTGTAGTCGATCAGCTCGTACTCGCCGTCGGGGAGGCGATCGACGCGATCGACCCGCCCACGCAGCAGGTGGCGTCCGAGCTTGAACGTGAACTGGCGCTCAAACCAGACCGGCTCGGCGGCCTCGGAGCGGAAGCGCTCGTGGTACCGGGTGAGCGCCGCCGCCGCCTTGCCGCGCAGCTGGCGCTCCTCCTCGGAGTCGCCGAACCCGCCGCGCCGCCAGCCCGCCTCCAGCAGTCCCAGCAGCTCCGGCAGGGTCCCGGAAGACGAACCCCCGCCGCCCGCGTGGTAGCGCTCCATCACCTGGTGCAGGAGGATCCCGAAGCGCTGGTGCAGCGTCGGCTCCTGCGGGATCCGGAACACCCGCGCGAACTTGTACTTCAGCGGGCATGTCCGGTAGGTGTCGATGTCCGACGCCGACAGCACCACCCCCTCCCCCCGCCGCGGCAGGAACGGCTCCAGGGAGGGCTCGTCGCGGGCGACGATCGCCTGGGCGCGGCGCCGGGCGTCCCGCTCGGCGTCGAGCAGATAATCGTCCAGCGCGGAGGATTCGAAGATCTCCCGCTGCTCGGCGGTGACCGCCTGCAGGATTCGCGAGTTGACGTCACGCAGGGACTCGGCCACGCTCTGGTACTCGCCCCAGCCACCGCGGGCGATGAGCGCCGCCAGCTTGAGCAGCTCGAGGTAGCGGACGACGGCATGGGACACGTCCAGGTCGGTGTCGAAGCGCAGCTCGCCGAGCCGGCCGCCGGCCCGCATCGTGCCCTCCAGCAGCTCGTCGCGGAGCAGGCGGTAGGTGGAATGCAGCGCCTCGGCCGGTCCGAACAGCTCCTCCTCGCGCTCCTGCCAGACGCCGCCCAGCTCGCGGCGGACGGTTTCCAGCACCGGGGCCGGCGACAGCGGCGCTCCCCGGTCGTCGGCCGACGCAAAGGCGAGGACCAGACGCTGGGCGGCTCGGCTGAACGCGACGTAGAACTGCTGCGCCAGGGCGAGGCGGCGGTTGTCCTCGGTGTCGGCCGGGAGGGGCTCGCGCAGCAGCGACTCGGGGATCGGCTCGGCCACCGATCCCGCCCCCCGCGCCATCCCGGCATGCAGTCCGATCACGTAGACGTGGTCGGCGTCCAGTCCGCCGGCCGCCGCCAGCGTCAGCACCTGGACTGCGCCGCCGCCGCCCAGGTCCGGCTCCTCCTGCTCGCGGAGGGTGGGCGGGGTCGTGTCGGCGACGGCGGCGATCGAGCGGGCGAACTCGCGGGGCGTGGCCTGGGGCGCGCGGGCGACATACGTGGACGCGAGCTCGCCGAAGCCGGCCAGCGCGCGTAGGCGCTCCACCACGTCGGCCTGCGCGGCGAACAGCTGCTGGCGGCGCAGGCCCAGCCGCTCGATCAGGCGATGGACGTACAGGTCCGGACGGCTGGTGTCGATCGACCCCATCCCCGCCCGGTAGAGCTTGAGGAAAACGCGGATCCGCTCGCGCGCCTCCGGCGGGACCTGCGGGGCCTCGGTCGCCGCCGCCAGCGCCGAGATCATGTCCAACCTGCGCCGGCGGGCGATCTGGGTGCAGCGCGCGATGTCGACCGAGCGCAACTCGATCGGCGGCCGGGCGAGGGCCCGGACCACGGCGCCCGCATCGGTCGGATCGGCGAGCAGCCGCAGCCAGGCGAGGACGTCGCGGATCTCCGCCCGCTGGAAGAACGCCGCCTCGCCGACGAGGTGGTGGGCGATCGCGCGCTCCTCCAGGGCCACGCTGACCGCCTGCCCCGCGTGGCCGATCTCGGGGACGAGCACCGCGATCCGGCCCGCCGACGCCGCCTCGCGCGCCAGCAGCCGCTCGATGTCGGCGGCCACCGACTGGGCCTGGGAGCGCTCGTTGGCGCACCGCCACAGCTCGACCTCGCCCCCGGCCGGCGCCTCGCCCCCGGCCGCCGCCTCGCCGCCGGCCGCCGCCTCGCTGCCGGCCGCCGCCTCGCTGCCGTCCGCGGCGGGCGGCTCGTCACCGGCCGATGCCAGCGCCGTCCGCGCCGCCCGCCACACCCGAGCCGGACACCGCTGGCTGCCTTCCAACACCACCGAGCGGGTTCCGGGCCGGTCGGCGAACGCCCGCATCCGCGCCGCCCCCGCTCCCCGGTAGCGCCGCAACCCGGCGCCAGGGTCGCCGGCGATCGTCATGCTCGCGCGCCCGCCGACCTCGAGCGCGAGGCTCGCCGGGCCGAGATCGAGCTCCTGGGCGTCATCGAGCAGCAGGTGGTCAAACCGGGCGGCGAGGGTGGGGCGGCCGCGGGCGAGGGCGAGCGCGTCGATGATCAGGTCCCCGTCGTCACGCGCCCCCGCCTCGGCGAGCATCCGCTCATGCATCAGATAGATCTGCGCGAACTCGCGCTCCAGTGCCGCCTCCGGCGCATCGGCCTGCGCCGGGCCGGCGGCCCACTCGAGATACTCCTCGGCGCTCACCAGCTCCGCCTTGAGGCGGTCGATGCGGCGGACGAACCCGCCGAGCAGCAGGTTGGGGCGCCCTCCGAAGTCGTGGTGGCGCAGCGACAGCTCGTCGATGCGCTCCACCAGCATCGCCAGCCGGTCGCCCGCGGTCAGCACCGACCGCAGCGCATCCCATCCCGACGCCGTGCCTCCCAGCCCGACTCCGCCGGCGCTTTGCAGCACCAGGGCGCCCAGCCGCGCCGGGGTGAGCACGTGCAGGGTCTCGTAGCCGAACTGCAGCCGGCTCTCGATCCGCGCCGCCAGCGCCGTGGCCCGCGCCGCCGTCGGGACGACCACCCCGATCCGCTCCGGGGCGCACCCCTGCCCCACCAGCCAGTGCAAGCGGGCCTCCAGCGCCCGCGTCTTGCCGGTTCCGGCGCCGCCGAGGACGACCAGGCACGGGTCGGAGTGGGTCGCGACATCGCGCTGTGCGGCGGTCAGGGCATCGAGCGGCCGGGCCGTGGCGGCGCGGTCGGAGAGCAGGTCCAGCTCGGCTGGTCGCGTACTGCGTGCGTGGTCCTCACTCACCGTTTGACAGCATAGGTTGAGGATGACCTCGACCGGCACCGCACTGGACGCAGATTGGCTGGGCGCCTGCCGGCGGGCCGTGGCCGGTCTCAGCGACGTGCTGGCCGCCGCGCCGAGCACCGTCGAGCGGGCGCGCGAGACCGGTACCCGCGGCAGCGGCGGTGATCGTACGCTGGAGATCGACCAGTCGGCCGAGGCGGTGGTGATCGCCGAGCTGCAGACGCTGCACGACGACGGCTTTCGGTTTCACGCGCTGTCGGAGGAGCGGGGCCAGGTCGACTTCGGCGGCGGCGGGGTGAGAGTGATCATCGATCCAATCGACGGCTCGCTGAACGCCAAGCGCGGCGCCTGTCATTACGCGCTGTCGATCGCGGTCGCCGACGGCGACACGATGGCCGACGTCGCGTTCGGGTTCGTGCACGACTTCGGACCGTCCGAGCAATGGTGGGCCTGGCGCGGCGAGGGCGCATGGCGCGACGGCGAACCCCTGGATCCGGCCCTGCCCGAGCGGCGCGCGCGCGATGGGCGGCTGGAGCTGCTCGGAATCGAGTCGGCCGACCCGCGCTGGGTCAACGCGACGATCGTGCCGCTGATGGCGTCAGCCCACCGCCTCCGGGCGCTGGGGACGATCGCGTCGACCTTGTGCCAGGTCGCCGCCGCCCGGTTCGACGGGATGGTGACCCTCGGGCGCTGCCGCGGGGTCGACGCCGCGGCCGGTCAGCTGATCGTCCGCGAGGCCGGCGGACTGATCAGCTTCTCGGACCTGGACGACCCGCTGGGCGCGCCGCTGGACGCGACGCCCAGCTCGCACCTCGTCGCCGCCCGCACCTCCGAGGCGCTGGCCGAGCTGGAGCGCATTCACGCATGATCGACTGGATCCTGGCCGAGAAGATCGCCGGTTATGTCGCCGGCAGCACCGACGTGCCGCCTCCCAAGGCCGACCTGCCGGCGCTGGCCGCCGAAGCCGAGCGGCGGGTGATCGGTTACACCGGCCTCACGCCGGCCCGGCCCCTGCCGCCGCCCGAGGGCATCGGACGTCGCGAATGGGTGAAGACCAACCTCAACGCGATGCGCAACCTGCTGGATCCGGTCCTGGATCGCGCCGGAGACGGTCTCGGTCCGCTGCGGCCCGCAGCGCAGCTCGCGCTCGGCGTCGTCGTCACCACGGAGGTCGGGGTCGTCCTCGGCTACCTCTCCCAGCGGGTGCTGGGCCAGTACGAGCTGGTGCTGCTCGACGAGGCGGTTCCGTCGACGCCTCCCCGGCTGCTGTTCGTGATGCCGAACCTCGGCCAGGCGGTCGAGGCGTTCGGCGCCCAGGAACAGGAGTTCGTCACCTGGGTGGCCCTGCACGAGGTGACGCATGCGGTTCAGTTCGCGGGGGTGCCCTGGCTGCACGGGCACGTCGCCGGACTCATCCGCGAGCTGTTGCGCAGCGCCGAGGTGCGCATGGAGGCCGAGCACAAGCTGCGCGTGCCCACCGGCCCCGAGGTCAGGCGGGTCGCCGAAGCGGTGCGCAGCGGCGATCTGATCTCGATCTTCGCCAGCCCCGGCGAGCGCGACACGCTCAACCGCGTTCAGGCGGTGATGGCCGTGATCGAGGGCCACGCGGAGCACGTGATGGACGCGGTCGCGCCCGACCTGCTGCCGTCGCTGCCCAAGCTGCGGTCGGCGCTGGATCGTCGCCGGCGCTCGCAGTCCGGGCTCTCCCGGCTGGTCGGCAAGCTGCTGGGACTCGAGCTCAAGCTGCGCCAGTACGAGCAGGGAAAGTTCTTCTGTGATGCGATCGTCGACGCCGCCGGCACCGCGGCATTGACGCGAGTGTTCTCGGGACCCGAGGCGCTGCCGACCCTGGCCGAGCTGACCGCGCCCACCCTGTGGCTGGCGCGGGTCGGCCTGAGCCGGCAGCTGCCGCGAGCCGCCGGCGCCTGAGTGGTTTCAGTTCGTAAGTACGGCGACACCGAGAGTGGTCGCCGGCGATGCCAGGCGCGGGTAACCCGGGGGCGGATGTTACAAACGTGTGTTCGATGGCCGCGCGCCGAACCGGCTAACATCCTCAGCACGAACTTGAAGCGAGTGAGACGAAACGATGGCAAGCACAAATAATCAAACCGGCCGTAGGGCCGCCCCCAAGACAACCACTCGGCAGGCCGCGACGACGCGCGGGCAGAAAGCGGCCGCCACCCGCAAGCGCAACGCGACCCGGCGATCGGCCACGGCGACGCGGGCGAGCGCCAGCCGGACCGCGACGAGCGCCAAGACGACCGCGGAGACCGCCGCGAGCGCGACCCGGGCGGAGTCGAAGGTCCGCGTCAACCAGGTTCAGCAGATCGCCGAGCGGGCCGTGCTGGTGCCGGTCGGGGCGAGTCTGATGGCTCGCGACAACCTGGTTTCGACCGTCAAGGGGCTGGCCGGAAAGTACGGCAACCGGACGTCGGTTGAGCGCGAGCTCCAGCGCTACGAGCGCCGCGGCAGCACCGCGCGCAACCGCTTGGAGCGGCAGGTGCACCACACCCGGACCCGCGTCGAGCGCGAGCTGCGCCAGCGGCGCAACCGGGTGGAGAAGCTAGTCTCCAACACGCAGGATCGGCTCGGCACGATCTAGTCGTTCAAAGCTTCCCCCGCCGCGCGACCCGGAGAGCGCGCCCGCGGGACAGGTTCGCCGGCCTCATATCCTCGCCGGCGGACGAAGTACCCTCTCCTCCCTCAACCGCCGGGGCGTCACGCAAGTGGCGCCCCGGTCGGTCTTTAATCGGCGTTCTCGGACACAAGCCGGCCAATTCCGGAGGTAACCGAACCATGCAGCTGTGCCTGATGATCGAAGGACAGGAGGGGGTGAGCTGGCCGCAATGGGTGGCGCTCGCCCAGGCCTGTGAGGAGCGCGCCGTCCCGGCCCTGTTTCGTTCCGACCACTACCTGAACCTGGACGGTCAGCATCCCGAGCGGGGCTCGCTCGACGCCTGGGGAACGTTGTGCGCGCTGGCGGCGGTGACGTCAACGCTCCGGCTCGGGACGATGGTCTCGCCGGCGACGTTCCGTCATCCCTCCGCCCTGGCCAAGCTCGTCACCACCGCCGACCAGATCTCCAGTGGACGGGTCGAGCTCGGCCTGGGGGCGGGTTGGCACGACGGGGAGCACGCGGCGTACGGCTTTCCCTTCGCCGGGATGCGGGAGCGGATTGACGTCCTCGACGAGCAGCTGCAGGTGGTGCTCGGCACGTGGACGGAGACGCCGTTCTCGTTCGCCGGTGCCCACTACAGGCTGCGCGACCTGCGCGCCGAGCCCAAGCCGGTGCAGCGGCCGCACCCGCCGTTGATCATGGGTGGCGCGGCCGGACCCCGCGCCGCGGCGTTGGCCGCGCGCTACGCCGACGAGTACAACACGGCGTTCCCCACGCTGGATGAGGTGCGCCAGCGACGCGAGGTCATCCTCCGCGCCTGCGAGCGCGCCGGCCGCGAGCCCCTTCCGTTCTCGGTCATGACCAGCGTGGTGGTAGGCGCCGACGAGGCCGAGCTCCGCGACCGCACGTCACGGCTGGCCCAGCGGATCGGCGCCGACGCGACCGCGCTGCGCGACGAACCCCCGCACGGCTGGGTCGTGGGCACCGTGGACAGCGTGATCGAGCAGCTGGGCCGCCTGCGCGACGCCGGCGTGACCCGCGTCTTCTGTCAGCACCTGCTGCACGAGGACCTGGACGCGGTGGCGCTGATCGGCGATCGGCTGGCGCCCGCTCTCGCCTGAGGCCGGCCGCTACCGCAGGCGCCGCGGCGGCCGGCGAGCCAGCGCGTCCGGCGCGGCGCCGTGGACGATCACGGCCGGCGTGGCGGAGGTGATCGGCTGACTCACCCCGACCCCGTCGGTCGGGTTGCGCTTCCGGCAGCGCTTCGCCGGGCGGGCAACGCGGGAACCAGGGGCTTGCCTGGCGGTGGCGTCGAGCACCGCCGATTGCGGGCCGGCGACGAACGTGACGCACGGATCCTGCGAGCACTCGGGCAGGCCGACGAAGCACGCCGATCCCCCAGCCGGCGCTACCGACACCGGTGGCGCCGTCGACGTGGTCGCCGCCCGCGCGACCGTCTGTCCGCCGGTGCCGAGGATGGCCAGCCACAGCACCAGGCCGACGGCCACGACCACTCCGGCCGCTATCCATCCCACGAAGGCGATGCGTCGCACAGGACCACCCAGTATCCCCCGCCCCGCAGGCGCGCGCAAGCGCTGACCGGAACGGACGATCGGGTCTGCTTGAATGAATCTCATGCCGACCAGAGAGCAAGTCACCGAAGCCCTGCGCAGCGTGATCGATCCCGAGCTGCGGCGCGACATCGTCGAGCTGGAGATGGTGCGCTCGCTCGACATCCACGCCAACGGCGTGGTTGACGTGATGGTGTCGCTGACCACCTCGGGGTGCCCGATCCGCAGTCACTTCGAGACCGGAGTCAACGCCGCGATCCGGGGCGTGAAGGGCGTCACCGGGGTCAACCTGAGCTTCGACGTCCTGTCCGACACCGAGAAGGCGGCGCTCGGCCGCAAGCTGGGTCGCGCCGGCCTGCCGGAGGGCGCCCTGGCCCAGGTCTCGAACGTGATCTGCATCGGCTCGGGCAAGGGCGGCGTCGGCAAGTCCAGCGTGACCGCCAATCTGGCGGCGGCCCTGGCGGGCGACGGCAAGCGGGTGGGCGTTCTCGACGCTGACGTATGGGGCTACTCGCAGCCCCGGATGCTCGGCGTCGGCGGGGAGCGCCCGCGGGTCGACGGCGAGCGCAAGCTCGTCCCCATCGAGGCCCACGACGGCATCTGCGTGATGTCGATCGGCTTCTTCGTCGAGCAGGACGCCGCCGTAGTGTGGCGCGGCCCGATGCTCCACAAGGCGCTCCAGCAGTTCCTCGAGGACGTCGCCTGGGGACCGCTGGACTACCTGCTGATCGATCTCCCGCCGGGCACCGGCGACGTGTCGATGACGCTGGCCCAGCTGCTGCCCCAGGCCAAGTTCGTGATCGTGACCACGCCTCAGCCGGTCGCCCAGAAGGTCGCCCGCCGCTCGGCGGAGATGGCGACCAAGCTCAAGCTGGAGATCGTCGGCGTGATCGAGAACATGTCCGGGTTCGTGACGCCCGGTGGTGAGCGCTTCCAGATCTTCGGCGAGGGCGGCGGAGAGCTGCTGGCGGCGGAGCTCGACGTCCCGACGCTGGCCAAGGTGCCCCTGACGATGGCGCTGCGCGAGCAGTCGGATGCCGGCCTGCCGCTGGTGCTGTCCGATCCCGACGACCCCGCCGCCCAGGCGCTGCGCCACGCCGCGCGCGGGCTGATCGCGCAGTCGCCGGTGGAACTGCCGGTCATGCAGGCTCCCGCCCCGGCGGCGGCGCCCAAGCCGGCCGGGATGTCGCTCCCAATGGCCTGATCAGGTGTTGGGGGTCGGCGCATGCGCCGACCCCACGGCGGCCGCATGCGGCCGCCCGATCCGCGCGCATGCGCGCGGATCTGTCAGCTCTTGTAGTAGTCGGCGTTGAGCCCGATGTACTTCTGCCACTCGTCGGGCAGCTGGTCCTCCGCGAAACACGCGTCGACGGGGCAGGCCTCGACGCACGCGTCGCAGTCGATGCACTCCTCGGGGTCGATGTAGAGCATCTCGACCCTGTCGTAGTCGGGCTCGTCAGGCGTCGGGTGGATGCAGTCGACGGGGCAGACCTCGACGCACGAGTTGTCCTTGGTTCCGATGCAGGGCTCGGCGATTACGTAGGCCATGTGTGTCGGCTTCCCCTTCTCGTTCGCGGTTCGCTCACGCCGGCGCAATGCTCCGGCGAAGTGCGCATTCTAGGGGTGCGGCTGGGTCGTGTCGGGCGTCCGCTGCGCCCAGCTCAGGTCGGGTGTACGCTGCGTCCACGGCCGCGCCTGCTCCAGCTGGCGGGCGAGCGCCAGCACCAGCTCCTCGCGCGCCGGCGGTCCGATCAGCTGGACGCCGATCGGGAGGCCGTCGTCGCTGTGGTGCAGCGGCAGCGAGATCGCGGGAAGACCGGTGATGTTGACGATCGCGGTGTATGGGGTGAAGTAGCCCGAGCGCTGGTAGTTGCCCCAGGGATCCGGTCCACATCCGTGGATCTCACCGATGAGCACCGGGCGCCGGGCCAGCGTCGGGGTGAGGATCGCGTCATAGCCGCTCAATTGGGTGATCAGCGAACGGGCCACCGATTCCAGGTTCCCCTGCGCCTCGAGATTCCTCAGCGTGTTCAGCTGAAGTGAACGCTGCCACAGCAGCCAGGTGAGCGGCTCGAGATCGTCCTCGGTCGGCTCCCGGCCGGCCAGTCGGGCACCGTGAAGCGTCGTCAGCGAGACCAGCGGCCCGAACGCCCGGGTGAACGAGGACAGCAGCTCGAGCCCGGACCATGGCGCGGTGATCTCCTCCACCGCGTGACCCAGCGACTCCAGCAAGCGGGCGGCGTCACGGGCGGCCACCTCGCTGACCGGTTCGAGCTCGGCCCCCTCCAGTGGCGGGTTGAGCGCGAGCGCCACGCGCAGCGGGCGAATCGGGTCTGAGTCCTGCCGGGACAGCTCGGCGTAAGCGCGGGCCGGTTCGGGTCGCGGGGCCCAGGTCGCATCCCCGGGCTCGTAGCCGGCGAGCACGTCCAGAACCGCGGCCGTGTCAGCCACATCGCGGGTGAGCACGCCGTCGGACACCAGGAAGCTCTGGCCGGCGTCGGGACCGGACGACACCCGCCCCCGGGCCGGTTTGAGTCCGACCAGGCCACAGCACGCGGCCGGGATCCGGATCGAGCCGCCGCCGTCGTTGCCGTGGGCGATCGGGACCATCCCGGCGGCGACCGCGGCCGCCGACCCGCCGCTGGAGCCGCCGGGGGTTCGATCCGCCGCCCACGGGTTCCGGGTCGGGCCGAAGCGCCGGGACTCCGTCGTTGGCAGGATGCCCATCTCCGGCAGCGCCGTCTTGCCGACGATCACGAAGCCGGCGTCGCGCAGCCGGCGGACCGCGAACGTGTCGTGATCGGCGACCACTCCCCGGAACAGATCGCTGCCGTTGGACAGCGGAAGGTCGGCCACTGGCCGGTTGTCCTTGATCGCGATCGGCACGCCGGCGAACGGCCGCGGGTCACCCGGCGCGATCCGGGTCGCCACGTCCAGCGCTCCTTCCGCGTCGACGTGGGTGAAGGCGTGGATGGCCGGGTCCAGCGCCTCGATCGCCTCGAGCGACGCCTGCACGAGCTCGCCCGCGCTCAGCTCGCCGCCGCGGACCAGCGACGCCAACTCGACGACCGAGCGCTGAAGAAGCTCTGGCACCCAGGGCGGGAGCCTATCCTGTAGCCGACCCGGCCCCCACCCCTGGAGACCATCACCCTGATGAGCGCAACCGCGGAAGTTCAGTCGGGACTCGAGGGCGTCGTCGCCTTCGCCACCGAGATCGCCGAGCCCGACCGGGAGGGCGGCGCCCTGCGGTACCGCGGCGTCGACATCGAGGAGCTCGTCGGCAACGTGCCGTTCGAGCAGGTGTGGGGCCTGCTCGTCGACGACTCGCTGACGCCCGGCCTGCCGCCGGCGGAGCCACATCCGCTGAGCGTGCGCTCCGGCGATCCGCGGGTCGACGTGCAGTCGGCGCTTGCCATGCTCGGCCCGCAGTGGGGGTTCGGCCAGCTGATCGACATCTCCGACGAGCAGGCACGCGACAACCTGGCCCGCGCGTCGGTGATGGCGCTGTCGTTCGTCGCCCAGTCGGCCCGCGGGATCGGCAAGCCGCCGGTATCCCAGCGCGAGATCGACCAGGCACGGTCGATTCCCGAGCGGTTCCTCATCCGCTGGCGCGGCGAGGCCGACCCCCGGCACGTCAAGGCGATCGACGCGTACTGGAACTCCGCGGCCGAGCACGGCATGAACGCCTCCACGTTCACCGCCCGCGTCGTCGCCTCGACCGGCGCCGATGTCGCCGCGGCGTTGTCGGCGGCGGTCGGCGCGCTGTCCGGGCCGCTCCACGGCGGCGCACCGTCGCGCGTGCTCAAGATGCTCGACGACGTGGCCGCCTCCGGCGATCCCGAGCGCTACGTCAGGGGCGTGCTGGACTCCGGCCAGCGGTTGATGGGATTCGGTCACCGCGTGTACCGCGCCGAGGATCCCCGTGCCCGGGTCCTCCGCCGCACCGCCCACGAGATCGACGCGCCGCGGGTGCAGGTCGCCGAGGCGCTCGAGACGGTGGCGCTGGCCGAGCTGAGAGTCCGCTACCCCGACCGCGTGCTCGCCACCAACGTCGAGTTCTGGTCGGCGGTGGTGCTGGACTTCGCCGAGGTTCCCCCGGGCCTGTTCACGCCGATGTTCACCTGCGCTCGCACCGCCGGCTGGTCGGCGCACATCATGGAGCAGAAGCGCGAGGGCAAGCTGATCCGGCCGACCGCCAAGTACGTCGGCCACGGCCCGCGGACGCTGTCGGAGGTGCGCTAGTGGGTCTCACCGTTTCGGGGGAGGCCCACTAGGCGCGGTACGGACCGTGCAGGTACTCGGCCAGCATCCGGCTCGCCGAGAACATCGGCCCCAGGGTGCGCAGCGACTCGCGGATCAGCGCCACCCACCGCGGCGGCACTCCCGTCTCGTCGCGGTCATAGAACGCGGGGAGCACCTGCTCGTCGAGCAGGCGATGAAACGCGGCCGCATCCCGCTCGTCCTGGGCGTAGTGGTCGGGATCGACGTCACCGGGGATCGCCCACCCGTTGCTCCCGTCATAGGCCTCGGCCCACCACCCGTCCATCACGCTGAGCTGGATCCCCCCGTTGAACACCGACTTCATGCCGCTGGTCCCGCTCGCCTCCAGGGGCGGGCGGGGAAGATTCAGCCACACGTCACAGCCCCGCACCAGCCAGGCCGCCGACGACAGGTCGTAGTCGTCCAGGAACACGACGCGCTCGCCGACGACCTTGGCGGCCTTGAGCCCGAACACGCTCTGCAGCGCGCGCTTGGCCTCCTCGTCCCGAGGATGCGCCTTGCCGGCCAGCACCACCTGCACCGGACGGTCGCCGCCGAGCAGCCGCAACGTCCACTCCGGGTCTCGCGTCAGCATCTCGAGCCGCTTGTAGGTGGCAACGCGGCGGGCGAAACCGAGCGTCAGGATGTCGGGATCGAACGCCCGGGCGGCGGCGTCGACGTAGCCGCGCAGGTCACCGCGGAGCAGCCGCTCGGCGACGCTGCGGCGGCTGACGAACCCGATCAGCTCGGCGCGCTGCCGGCACCGGGCCTGCCACAGCTCGGCCGCGGGAATCCGATCCAAGGGCTTCCACACCTCGGGCTCGGCGGCGTTGTCGCACCACCCCGGCGGCAGGTGGCGGTCCAGCAGCTCGCGCATCGCCTTACCCATCCAGGTCGGCATGTGGACGCCATTGGTGACGTGGCCGATCGGCACGTCGGCGACTTCGCGGCCGGGCCACAGCGGGTTCCACATCTCCCGCGCGACCTGGCCGTGGCGGCGGCTGACGGCGTTCGACGCGCGGCTCGTGCGCAGGGCCGCCTGGGTCACCCCGAACGGCGCCGAGCCGTCGGCGCCGACATCGCGACCGAGCGCCAGCAGCTCGTCCAGGGAGCCTCCCAGCTGGACCGCGAGCCGGCCGACGGCCGCCTCGATCTCGTGGGCCGGGTAGGAGTCGTTGCCCGCCGGCACCGGCGTGTGGGTCGTGAACACGGTCCGGGCGCGGGCGCGCTCCAGCCGGTCCGGCAGCGAGCCGCCCTCGCCGTTCATCGAAGGTTCGCGGGCCAGTTCCAGCGGGGCCAGCGCGGCGTGCCCCTCGTTGAGGTGGATCACCGATGGCTCATAGCCCATCGCCCGCAGCGCCCGAATCCCACCGACGCCGAGCAGTGCGTATTGGGCCAGGCGCGTCTGCGGGTCGCCGTCGTACAGCCGGCCCGTGATCCAGCTCTCGAGCGGGCCGTTCTCCGGCGTGTGGGAGTCCAGCAGGAACAACGGCACGCGTCCGACCTGCACCCGCCAGATCCGGGCGGTCACGTCCGATTCGCCGATCGGCACCGTGATGGTGAGCGGCTGAGAATCGGGACCGGTGACCAGCGCCGCGGGCAGCCGGTCCGGATCGGTCTCGACCCAGTACTCGTGCTGCCATCCGGAGGCGTCGATCCGCTGGCGGAAATAGCCCTTGCGGTACATCAGCCCGACCGCGACCAACGGCAGGGCACGATCCGAGGCCTCCTTGACCAGGTCGCCGGCCAGTGCTCCGAGGCCGCCCGAGTAGACCGGCAGCGACACGTGGACGCCGTATTCGGCGCACAGGAACGCCACCGGGCGGTCGTCGCTCAGCGGCGCGCCGATCGACGGTCGCTCCAGATCGGCGGCCACCGCCGCCTCCAACGCCCGAGCCCGGTCAAGCAGCCGCTCGTCTTCGGCGGCGCCGCGCAGCCGCCGGGCCGGTGCCTCCTGCAGCAGCCGCACCGGGTTCTGACCGCAGAGGATGAAGCGCTCGGCGTCGACTGCGGCAAACAGCTCCGGGCCCCCCGGCAGCCACGACCAGCGATAGTTGAGGGCCAGCCGGGCCAGCGGGGCGAGCGCCGCCGGGATCCGCTCGGCCAGATCCTCGGCCGCGCGCCGAATATCTCCCCGGCCGTCGTGGCGCATGACGATTCCGTGTCCCACAGGCTGGTGGATTATCGACCATCGCGCCTTCCGGAGCGGATGCGGCGCCCAGACTCGGCTACTGTCGCGCCCAGTGGCCGCCTCCGATCAGGGACGCGCATGCCGGCTGGGGGTGCTGGCGTTCGGCGATTCGATCACCAACGGCGGCGGCGAGCTGCAGTGGGGGGTGGCGCTGCAGTCATGGGCGCTGTGGACGGCGCGGGGGCTTGGCCTGCCGTACACGGGCTATGCCGTCGACGGGGCGCGCGTCGCCGACGTGGTGAAGCGCCAGATCCCGGCGTTCGAGGCGCTGGCGGCCGATCCTGAGGCTCGCTTCGACCTCGGCTGCCTGTACATCGGGGTCAACGACGTGCGCGCGCCCGACTGGGACGCCGCCGTGTTCGCCGCCGGCCTTGAGCCGGCGCTGCGCTTCCTGGGCCACCGCTGCGACCGGGTGCTGACGGCGACCGTGCCCGAGCGTCTCGGGGTGCCGCCGGCGGGGGCCGCTCGCATCTCCGAGCTGCACGGGGTGGTCCGGCGGGTGGCCGGGGACTGCGGCGCGCTCGTCGTGGATCTGAGCGGGTTCGGCGCCCGCAATCAGGTGATGGCCGACCGGGTGCATCCCACGGCGTTCGGCCAGATCGCGATCGCCGAGCGGGCCCTGGCGGTGCTGGCGGATGACGGGCTGCCGGCCCGCGTCGCCCCCTCACAGCTGATCAGCTTCTCGCCGACGCACTGGCGCCGGCTTCAGGGCGACTGGACGTACGTGTATCGCAGCGGGAAGGAGTGGGCGCGCGCCGCCGTGGTCGGGTGGCGCGGGAGCTGCTAGGCCCGCCGTCTCCGCCGGCATGCCTTTGGCGCCCCGTCGAGGTCCGCGGCCGCGGAGCGACCTCGGAGTGTTCCCGGTATCCCCGCGCCACCCTGGAAAACGTGACAGATGCCGCCGGCGCCCGCGGGTTTGTCACCAGCTTGTCACCAGCCTGCCGCTCCCAGTGGTCGACGCAGCTGACCCCCCGGGGCGTCCGGTCCCACCGGGTTTGGCGCAAAATCCACGTCCGAACGCGTCGGACATCGCCCCGGCGAGAGACGCTCGCCATGCACTCGGCGACAAATCCGAATCGGCCCCGACGATTCGTCGAAAACGCCATGCTGGACGTGTAATCGGCAACAAACCCCGGCGCCGGACCCGAATTTGTCGACATATCCAGGTCGTCCGCGAGGCGGCGCGGCGCGCCCCGGGCCAGCATCCCGCGGGGCCGAGTCGACCCCGCGCCCGCCGGCGAGCCGGCTACCCGGCCAGCCGCCCCGCCTCCTCGGTCACCTCCCGCAGCCGGCGCGCCAGCGCCGGCGTCAGCGCGCCCCGGTCCAGCCGCCAGCGCCAGCTGCGCCCCGAGCTGCCGGGGACGTTCATCCGGGCTTCGCTGCCCAGCCCGAGCACGTCCTGGGCCTGGAGCATCGCCGTCCGCGCCGGGGAGGAGAAGGTCAGGCGGATCACCCCCCACCATGGCCGCCGGCGATCCAGGTACCCCCGT